>NZ_CP170601.1:0-5509307 GCF_053514885.1 Mucilaginibacter aureus
TATTCCAGCTCATGTTTTGCATTGGGCTGGTCAACGCATTGCTTGATTGCCCTGCCCTGCGGAATACCGAGGTTAGCTTACGGAACTCCGGCTGGTCGGCCAGATCCCAGTCAACACGGGTTGGCGGGAATACTTTAATGTACAGATCGCCCAATATCCGGTGCAATACCCCATTTGTTGATGGGATGTTACTGTTCACCCTGTCAACTGACACACCCGGGTATTGTACGCCGTTGATAAAATCATAATCCAGCTGGATATTTTGTACCTGCAGTACATCGGTTATCACATCCTGGTTGGGCGATAAGGTGGCATGTGATGGCTTACTCAATATATCCGTCAGGTATGAGTTCTCCGGCATAATGTGGTATGACATATACAGGTAAAAGCCATCTGTAGGGTTACGCAATGGATTATTAGTGTTGGAATATTTAGCCTGTAATTGTGCTACCGTGGTTATCCCCATCGTGTTATACACTGAGTCTGTTTGTGCAAAAACCGTAAAATAGTTATGCGGCGGATATGGAGGTCTAACAACAGCTACTACGTTCAGAGTATCGTAAAAACCGGTGGCTTTCAGTGCCGCCGAAAATATCTTGTATTTAGGGTTGGCATCTATAAGTTGGGCCAGGGTTTGTGTTGAAGGGCTCAGCACATGATCAATAACATGCATTATACCATTACCCAGGATAATATTGGTTTGTAAAACCTTGGCTTGTTTATTAATGGTATAGCTTGATACGTTGGCATCATTAATTACCGATGAGGTTAAAAATTGACCCTGTAATGTAGGGGTGCGCAACTTGCCATCAATAAAATATTGTGAGGTGATCGTGTCGCCAAGTATCACATGAAAGCCAACCAGGTTTTTCAGCGTATCCACATTGATATCGTTAACCGATGTTTTACCACGGCTTTTTAGATACAGGTTAACCGCGTCATTGGTAGGTGCAAACACGGTATACGATCCATAGGCATCTAAAAAGCCAGCGTAACCGGTGCGCTGCAATATCTGATCGAACAACGAGAATTGCGACGGGTTGGCTTCAAGATAGCTGGTTATATTTAACGTTTGGTTAAGCGATACCAGCGGGTATTGCATTTTCTTACAACCGGGTAAGCCAGCCAATAAGGCACCACAAATAGCGATGATAAGCAGCCATCTGCTCTTTAGTATTAATTGTGTAAAGTTTCTCATAGTTCTCAGGTAGTTTATTCGGTTTAAGGCGGTTGAGGCAAATAATTATATATAGGTTTAGTATATCAAATATAACCAATTTTTAAAATACAATACACATACAACATTGTTTTACAACAATTTACATCCAAAGCACAATACACGTCGCATTTATAATTCTATCCTTTGTGAGTCTTTTACACTTACTTTACTTGCATCCTGTGCTGTTATATTTACTTTATCAAATATCCAGTTACTGGCAAAACTGATACTGCCTGCCGCAGCCGCACTAATGGTTATATTATTAAAATGAAAATCCCTTAACGCACCTTCTTTCATTCCTTCGGCGTTAATAGCTTTTTTTGCGCCCATTGCATTAACATTCGATATATAAACATCCTGAAAACGCGGGATACCTTTATCGGGTTCAACCTTAGTTAACAGTTTTTTCCAATGAGCAGGGATATTGCTCGTGTAGCCGCCCGGCAGTTTTGAATAATTGCGTGATGGATTCCAGTTCATAGTGATCTGTATGGCCGTATCTACGCTATTCATGGTAATATTCTGAAAATGGATATCTTCCACAGTCCCGCCACATGTTTCAGCCGATTTGATATTAAGTCCGTTAGCGGTTCCGTTGCCAACCAGGTTGGTTGCCAATACGTGCCTGATACTACCGGACGTTTCGCTGCCGATTGTTAATATTCCCGCTCCTGCCCGCGTAACCGAATTACGGATCACAATATACTCCGTCGGCCGGTTTACGCGTAAGCCATCTGCATCCCGGCCCGCTTTAAGGCAAAAATTATCATTATTGCAGTCAACATCACAATTCTGCACCAGCACATACGATGACGAATCAATATCTACTCCGTCAGTACCCGGGCCCTGTCCATCAATATTATTTCGTAGTATAACACCGTCAATTGTAACAAATTTTGAGTAAAGCACTTGCACAGCATAAAAACCGGCTTGCTGAATGGTTATTCCTCTTATTGTGATGTTGGTCGATTCGGAGACAAGCAATGTACGTGGCCGTTTAGCATCATAATCAACTGCCCAGAGCAGGCCTTTCGCTTCATATTCCTTACGTACATCGTCGTACTTATTCCAAAAAGGTTTACCCTGTCCATTAATTATGCCCTGACCGGTAATAGCCACACTGCCTTTGTTAATTACGTTGATCAATGCGGCAGGCCATTTCATCTCAATACCGGCAATCCTTGTATCAATTTCGGGATAGTCTTCAATACGCTCACTGCCTAATATTTCGGTCCCTGCACCTATTTCGAGGCGTACATTTTCTTTGAGGAAGAGTGAACCAGTGAGATATTTTCCAGGATCAAAAATTACGATACCGCCGCCTTTTGATGAACATGCATCAATAGCTTTTTGTATAGCTTTGGTATTTAAGGTAAGCCCATCATTTATCGCCCCGTATGCCGATACCTTGAAAACGGTTTTTTTGTACGGTATATCATGCGCACCGGCAAGTTTTGCCCACTCAGGTTCGGCATCAATAGCTTTCGCTGTAGTACTCTCAAACGTTAATGTAACAGCAACTAATAATAAAAACAGGGCTTTTTGCATGATGTAAATTTACAGATAAAACAAATGAAAAGCCATCCCCGAAAATCTATTCAGGTGATGGCTTTTCAAATAGCTTTACTCTAAAATGACAAATAAAGCCTTAGGGTCCATAATCAATATATTCATCACTAATGTAATAGTTTGTGCCATCAAAATATTCGCATTCCATAATATAATGCAAATAAAAAGTTTCTCCAGGGTATGAGTTAAGCACACTCGTATCCCAAAAAAATGATATAGCACCTGTAGATGAGTCATTTTCGATATCAATCCTATCTCCTAAATCACCAGTTGCATAAATAGCTAAACTTGTGCCAACTAATGTCATCCCACTTGGTATATCCGGATGAATATCATCATTTTCTATATTATTGTAAGGTGGAGAAACGGACACATAGCCATGGGTAACTCCTCCCGGAAAATCTGAATACCAGGTAACCTGCGCCTTACTTTTAATGGCAAATAACAACATAAAACAAACCCCCAAAAACATTAACTTTTTCATAATAATAGATTTTAAATTTCGCCTACTCTAACAAAGATTTTCGGCATCCTCTTTATAATACAAGTCATAAATAATCAAATACTATCTTGTAAAATAAACCGGTGTCAAAACTTACACTTTGGGGGCTCAGTGTAAAAATTGCACTTTAATTAATTATTATTATGGTGTGTTAATATGTTGCATTTTGTTATATCACCAGTTAAACGGCAGGTAAAAATCGCCTCCTGCTAATTTAGCCTGGGCGGAACCTGCACCTGCATAACCATCTTTACTCAACTTATCGTATACCTTGTTCGATAAAAAGGAAGGATCGTTTCTGCGTATGGCAATGCGCAGCAAGTCCGGCCAACGCTGTCCCTCGTAAGCCAGTTCAAGGCCATCTTCTAAAATAAGCGCATCTTCGAGCGGTTGCATGTTAACCGGGTCGGCGTATGATATTGGATATGATACCAAATTAGCACGGGTGCGCGGGCCCACTTGTTGATAATACTCATCCCTGTAGTACGGTGTTGCGCCTGATCTGCCGGCCAGGTCATATGGCACCTTATCAAAAGTTTGAGATACATTGGTATAATCGCCATTTGGCACTGTACCTAATGTTGTAGTAGCCGGGTAAGTAATAACAGTGCCCGATGGTGTAGTTACAGGCGATGGTGTAAGTGTATAATTGTAAGGATTAAATACTTTATAAACACCTTCGTTTAACATCGCGTAAGCCAACCTGGTGCGTCCATCTCGGTTAGCGGCTTCAGCGTAACGCAAATGCAGTTCGGCAGCACGATATAAAAACCAGCGGCCATATTTATTTGATTGGGTAACACCCGGATCCTGGTAAGTGTACAAATATTTTTCAATAACATTTTGATTGTTAAAACTGCTGTAACTGTTTGTTGGATCAACATAGGTTAAACGGCCACGTGCATCCTGGTAAAAGGTGGTACTAAATCCCGAGCTTGTTTGTACAGCCTGTACCTGCGAGTTCCAGTTATTGATAGCTGTTTGCGATGGCTGTACCAGGTAACGGCCGCCGTCCGGCGAAAACAGGTCGACAAAAGGGTCAACAGGTTTTGTAGATTGCGGAAAATTCATTTGCCATATCCATTCGGTATCTAAAAACTGATCGTAAGTTGGATACATAGTACGCCCAAACATAGATCGCCAGCCAAGCGAATTACTGTTAATTAGCTGGTTAATATCCTGATCTCGGTAACGGGTATATCCAATAGCAAAGTCTTTATGGAAAGCAACATCAACATAAGGCACCTTTAAAAATTGGTATAATGCATTACTACCGGTTATTGTAGCAGGGTTAGTAGCTGGCAGTTCCAACTCAAGTTTGTAGGCCGCGGCTGCTTTAACATAATCATTTGGATCATAAGCAGCGTGCCATAGGTACAAATCGCCCAGTAGCACGTATTTATTAATAAAATAATTGGTAAAATTAAACCCACTTATAGTAGCCGGAGTTACCGGAGTAGTTGTTGTTGAACCATTAATGAGAGTTATAACATTTGGATAAGGTTGTAACCATGGTAAGGTTGATGTAAACGATATTAACTGCGTCAAAAGATCTTTAAAAGCCAGTTTAGGAAATTTACTGGCATCTTTCAAATCGTTAATATTAGCTATTGGATCGGTAACATACGGAACACTGCCAAAATGAATACCCAATTGTAAGTACAGAAACGACCGCAGTGCACCAACATCCGAATAGCGGTATGAATAATCGGCCGGAGTAATACGGTTTGCCGCCAGCATGATATTTAGGTTAGCTAAAATATCATTACAATCGTTAATAACTGCATAAAACGGACGTGGATCAGCCCATGGGTTGCCAATGGTTACGTGGTGCTGGCTTATTTCCTGCAGATATTTATCAGCATTGGGTGTTACGTCCATTAGATCGGCCCTAAGCTCGTTTAATACCACATATTGCTCAGCCAGGCCTAAAAATTTACCGTAAACACCTAATACTGCAGCATTGGCATCGGTTACGTTACGGTAATTATTGCTGATGTCAACCACAGATTTTGGTTGCAGGTCGAATGTTTTTTTACATGAAAACAACACGCATAAGGTTGCTGTTGCCAGCATTACGCTTACTTTACCTGTTAAATTATTTTTCATCATTTTATAATAAATTAAAATAGTATTCGAAAATTATAAGCCTATACGCACACCCAACTGCACCGATTTATATATTGGCTCCAGGCCTGTATCTATACCTTGCGTAAACACACTCTCGGTAGCGCTAAATTCAGGATCGTAACCCAGATATTTGGTTGCCGTAAACAGGTTGTTGCCTGTAGCATATATTTTTATTGATTTTAATGCTTTCGGTTTGATAGGCACATTGTAAACTACCGATACTGTACGCAAACGCAGGTATGAGCCGTCTTCTATCCAACGGTCAGAGAAGCGTGAGTTAGCTATCGGATCGCCATAGGTAGCTTTTGGCACATCGGTTACCTGGCCATTTACCCTCCACCTGTTTAACACTGCCAGGGTTTGGTTTTGAAAACCACTTTCGGCTTCAAGTTGCTGCCTGTTATAGTTAAATATCTGATTGCCTTTACTAAAGGTAAATAAGGCACTTAGCGAAATTCTTTTATAGGTTAAAGTTGAACTGATGCCTCCTGTAAAATCCGGATTAGGGTTACCAATAACCTGTGCGTCTTTCGAATCAATAATACCATCATGGTTAACATCAACAAACCTAACATCGCCGCCCTTTGGCTGCAATAAAGTTCCGCTTGCTTGTGCTTCCTTTATACCGGCGCTTGCCGCTTCACTACCCGAAGTGTAAACACCGTTTGTTTTATACCCATAAAATAAATTTGCCGGCGATCCTACCTGTGTTATTATAGTTGCACCTGCGTAACCGGTAGTCATGCTGCCATTAGGTATTTGGGTAATTTTATTGCGATATTTTGAAATGTTAAAGCCTGCGTCCCATTTCCATTTTGTGCCGTTTATAATGCGGCCATTAGCCGATAATTCGATACCCTGGGTTTGCATGCCTCCATCATTGGCAACAACATAGGTAAAACCTGATGCTGCATAGGCCGGCTCATTAACTAACATTTTTGACGTGGTATTTTGATAAACATCAAAGCTTAGGCCCAAACGCTCTTTTAATAAAGACACATCCAAACCTATGTTGGCTCTTTTGTTAACTTCCCATTGCAATTCAGGGTTGCCTATATTACCCCGCACAAGGCCCTGGGCCGATAAGAAATTTTGCGATACATAATATTGTCTTGCAGTATAGTTGCCTATATCATCATTCCCGGTAAGGCCAAAGCTTGCCCTCAGTTTTAACAGGGTAATGAAATTAATATTGGCCATAAAGGGTTCTGATGATATTAGCCAGCCTGCCGAAATAGACGGTAAAACCGCATATTTAAGTCCGCCTATTGATAAGGTGCCCGGTATCTGGGTTCCAAAGCGCGATGAAGCATCAATTCCCATATTGTACGATAGGAAATATTTGTTTTTCAACGAGTAATCAATTCCGAGATAATTATTCCACCACAGCCAGTCGCCAAGCTCCCCACCGGTACTTACCGCGGTATTTCCGGTACCAACACTTAAAAATTGGTCGTTAGGCGAGTTATAGCTTTTTGCATAATCATCCTGGCTTTCACTGCTTATTATCCTGCTGCCAAGGTTTACCGCAATATGGTGTACACGGTCAAATACCCTGTCGTAGTTTAAATGGGCATCACCGGTTAAGCTATATAAACGCTGCACCTGGCTACCCAACCTGCTATAACCTATGGCATTGGCATTGCCGATGATGTAGGGGTTGCCCAATGTATCGGGCTGTGTGCCCGACCGTGGTATAAAATAGCTTTCGCGAACCTTATCATAAGTTACACCAAGCAATGTTTGTAAGTTAAGATATTTACTAAACTGGTATTTAAAGTTAATTGAGCCTGCAAACCTGTAGCTTTTTGCAATTGCCTGAGCAGTATCAATAATAGTAACCGGGTTACCCACTGCAAAAATATCCAGACCTTCAAAATTTGGTGATTCTGCCCCGGCATCATTTACCTGATGCAAACGTAAAAACGGCGATTTAACCAGGGCTAAAAACATTGGATTAGTTTTTGGCGAAACACCTTGGTCAAATAAGTGCTGCTCGTTGTAATCAAAAGATAAATTACCATCGAGACTCAGTTTAGGCGTTAACCTCAATTCGGCGTTAAAACGGGTATTGTATTTGGTAAGGCTGGTATTATCGGTAATTGAGCCGTCGGTGGCATAACCCATTGACAGGGTATATTTTGCAATGTTATCACCACCAGAAACCCTGAGGTAATAGTTTTGGTTAAAACTGTTGTGAAAAACCTGATCCTGCCAGTTAGTGTTGTTATGATAATTGTAATAGGTACCGCTGTTTAAATTATCATTCATATAAGGCTGGGCCTGTATCTGGGTATCGGTTAAACCACTCGATTTAAGCATTTCGCTCAGGTAAACCCTAAAATCACCCGCTTGCATTACCGGGATATTTGCTGGCTTAAAGTTATATCCGGTATAAATACCGAAATCAATTTTGGTAGCCAAATCGTTGGTATGACCTGTACTGATCAGTATTACGCCGTTCGCACCTTTAGTACCATACATTGATGTACCATCTTTAACCACCGTCATGTTATCGATATCATTCATATCAATATGAGCCAGTGGATTATTAAAGTGTCCGTCAACAAGCGAGCTACCATAATGCCCATTATCATATATCATACCGTCAACCACAATAAGCGGTTTATTAGTAGCATACAATGATGAATAACCGCGTAAAAACAGATCGGCACCTGCTAATGGCGTGCCCGAACGCCTGATGGCATTCAAACCTACCACCTTACCTTGCAAATAGCTATCCGGAGTTTCAGTATTGGTTTCCCATGCTCCTTGCACATTAATGGTAGTAACCGCGTTTGATACAGTGTTTAGTGCCTGTGGACCAAACGGAAGCCTGGCTACATTGTAAACCGAAGTATAACCGTCTTCGTACAATAATGCCGAAACTGCTTTACGCCCCTTTAAAGGCACCTCTTTGGTTTGATAGCCTTGTGCCGAGATCAGCAGCACATCAAGGTATGAAGGAACTTCGATTGAGAACGAACCTTTATCATCTGTAATAGCCGCCGAATATTCAAAAACACTAATGTTAATACCCGGTAATGGTTTACCTGTTGCTGCATCTAATATTGTTCCGGTAGCATAAACGCCACTCCTGTTTCTCTTTTTTACAACAGCCGTGCTATCAGCTTTTTTTACAGCCGAAGTGTCACTTGTCTGTGCAAATCCCACAGCCGAGGCAAGCAAAAAAGCAGAGGCAAGGGATAATGCTGTAAATGATTTAGTAAAAATATGCATGGTTTAGTTTTATATCGTTATTGTAAAATAGGAACCAGTTTAATATAATCCATAGTTAAGCTGTTTTGGCCCGATGTTGTACTGTTGGCTCCAATCAAAAACATGGAGTTATAGCCATACTTGTTAATAGTATAGGTACCAAGATATACCTCGGCATAATTATTTAGTGATACCGGTGTGTATGGAAGTGATGCCGCATTTGGTGCACCGAAGCTTACCTGTTGGCTGTATACCGTTCTGGTATCATTTATCGCTCTTATATAAACCTTATAGCTGCCGCTATACATATTCTGGATAGGATAACCTGCATAAAACAGCGCGGTAAGCGCTTGCTGTGTATTTCCCTCAATATAGATGTCTTTAAACTGAACACCGCTCGGGTCGTTTTTTATACGATAGTACGTATTAGGGCTCCTGTCTGTACGTGCAAACCAACTACCCGGGTTTCCTATCGCAGGATCGCTTTCACCTTCAATTTTAATTGGCACTATCTTATCAATCAACCTAAAGTTGATGTTTTTCATAATATATACCCTACCGTTGCTTGCGTTATACGAGCGTATAGTGTCGGCCATATTGATCGGTACTTTTACGCCCTTTGGTGATATGATGGTATCGGGCATAGCTATAGTACCAGGTTCTTTTTTTGTTGAATAAACACCTGGTACAGCTAAGTCTTTCAAAATATTAAATGATGTAAACTTATAAGTACTATCGGCACTGGTTGTGGCAAAGTATTTACTTTCGGCGGTAAGCTGGCTATTATATCCGGCATCGGCCAAAACAAAAAATGTATATTGGTTATCCTCGTTCGATAGATCGACAGTGTTGTCTTTGTATCTGTTTTTGTTAACAATACCCGTTCCTGGTTTCAAAATGGGTTTGCCCGTCAATGGATCAATCCCGATAACGGTTGCCAGTGACGTATCCTGATAAGAGTAATTTTGACTTAGCAAGTAAGCTTGCTCAGCAAGTGCATCTGTTGTTATCCCCTTGCCGTTTGCTGCACCTGTGTTGGTAGCATAATCCCATATGTTCAATTTTACAGTTATTGTTTTGTTTATGATATGGAAGATACCATTTGAGGCGTAATTGTCGCTTGTTACAATAGTGGCTTGCTCAATACTGGTTTTGGTAAATGTTTCATTTTTACCATTAAGCATTTTTACGCGTAATGTAGGCTGAGGGATATTTGTAGTATACAATTGATATGATATGTGATTACCCACAAACTGGCTCAGCTTCGCCGAATCGGCTAAAATTGCCGGATCTACATTTTTCATTGCTGCGTTATTGGGCGCCCAAACGGTAAATTGTTTTGATGAGGCCAAAACTTTGTCGTAACCGCTTTTGGCCAGGTATTGGCTAAAGGTCGACAGGTCGGCATTGCTATTAATTTGTTGCAATAAATTAACAGTTAACGATGGATCTGTGATCTGATCATGTTGGTCCCACTGCTTTTTGCATGCCGCAAACAAGCCTGCTACCAGCATAAGCACAATGATATATTTAGTTGATTTGGCTTTCATTACCATATTTATTTATTATTTATTGCTTTATTCAAATTTTTCCGGGAGCTAAAAGTTCCCGGAAAAACCGGTTTTGTTTTTAAGTTATTAGTTTACGGTTCCGTCTCTTCTAAAATATCTTGGTGTTTCCTGATCCTGGTCAAAAGGTATAAACTGTGCCATGTCAAATACCTGCACTGCCGCTGCCGTAGCTCCTATGGCTACAATTTTAAACGTGTGGTGATCTGTTGTCGGCACTGTTACCACACCGGCTAAAAAGCCGATATTAGTATTATAGATATTGTTAAATGTTAACGAATAACCCGCTTCGGTATAACGTTTAAACCCTTTCGATTCCATTACCGGGCCCGAATCAGCCGCTGTAGAGTAGTACGCTGTATTTAAACTCGGGATAACATTTTGAAGTGGTGCGCCATCAAAAAAGAACTGCACACCAGATGTTGCCGAACCACGCTGATACATAAACCACACTTTGTATTTACCTTTTATAATAGTAGGTGTGGTAAAGGTCATATCTGTCATCACGTTAGCACCGGTTACCCGCCATGCAGAAAGTGATATGCAATCGTTCCACCAATAATAGGTTCCCGATGTTGTTGACTGGCAGATGTACTGTACAGTAGCTACAGGTGCATTCCAACTCATATTGGTTAACGGACTGGTTAAGGCAGTACTTGATTGCCCTGCCCTGCGGAATACCGAGGTTAGCTTACGGAACTCCGGCTGGTCGGCCAGATCCCAGTCAACACGGGTTGGCGGGAATACTTTAATGTACAGATCGCCCAATATCCGGTGCAATACCCCATTTGTTGATGGGATGTTACTGTTCACCCTGTCAACTGACACACCCGGGTATTGTACGCCGTTGATAAAATCATAATCCAGCTGGATATTTTGTACCTGCAGTACATCGGTTATCACATCCTGGTTGGGCGATAAGGTGGCATGTGATGGCTTGCTCAATATATCCGTCAGGTATGAGTTCTCCGGCATAATGTGGTATGACATATACAGGTAAAAGCCATCTGTAGGGTTACGCAATGGATTATTAGTGTTGGAATATTTAGCCTGTAATTGTGCTACCGTGGTTATCCCCATCGTGTTATACACTGAGTCTGTTTGTGCAAAAACCGTAAAATAGTTATGCGGCGGATATGGAGGTCTAACAACAGCTACTACGTTCAGAGTATCGTAAAAACCGGTGGCTTTCAGTGCTGCCGAAAATATCTTGTATTTAGGGTTGGCATCTATAAGTTGGGCCAGGGTTTGTGTTGAAGGGCTCAGCACATGATCAATAACATGCATTATACCATTACCCAAGATAATATTGGTTTGCAAAACCTTGGCTTGTTTATTAATGGTATAGCTTGATACGTTGGCATCATTAATTACCGATGAGGTTAAAAATTGACCCTGTAATGTAGGGGTGCGCAACTTGCCATCAATAAAATATTGTGAGGTGATCGTGTCGCCAAGTATCACATGAAAGCCAACCAGGTTTTTCAGCGTATCCACATTGATATCGTTAACCGATGTTTTACCACGGCTTTTTAGATACAGGTTAACCGCGTCATTGGTAGGTGCAAACACGGTATACGACCCATAGGCATCTAAAAAGCCAGCGTAACCGGTGCGCTGCAATATCTGGTCGAACAACGAGAATTGCGATGGGTTGGCTTCAAGATAGCTGGTTATATTTAACGTTTGGTTAAGCGATACCAGCGGGTATTCGGTTTTTTTACAGCCTGGCAATACAGCTGTAATTGCGCAACCTAATGCTATCAACCACACCAAACTGCTTTTTGTTAAACTCTTTTTCATAATTAAGTATTTTAATCTATGATGGTTTATATAATTATTTGTAAAACGGGTTCTGCACTAAGTTTGGATCAAGCAAAATATCACCATTGGGAATAGGCAGGTAAAGACTGTTAATATCCCTGAATTTTGAAAGAGTTGTTTGCTGATATGCCGGTGGTAACACCAATGCCAGGGCATCAGTTAATATATTTAGGTTAGCCGGAAAATTACGTTTGGCATTACGTAATAAGTCATACCATCTTTTTCCTTCGTAAATAAACTCTCTGTTTTTTTCATCCAATATGTAGTTAGTAACAGCTAAAGCGTCGGTAGGGTCAGGATAATCGAGTGATAAGCCCTGTACATAAATACTATTGGCCCTTTGCTTAATTTGCAAAACAAGCGATAGCGCCTCAGTACCACGCCCACCTATCCACGCGCAAGCTTCAGCTTTCATAAATAATATCTCAGCATATCGGTAAACAATCCAGTGCCTGAATGTTGTTGTAGCAGATACCTGGGCGCTTGAGCCGGGTGTGCCTACATATTTCCAGATGGCCCCCGTACCGCTGTTTACCGCTATTGATGAACGAATATCTACGTTTTTGTCATCGAAAGGGTCAACCGGAAATAACGTTCCTATCACATTACCCTGAGCCATTAACTGCGATGCCGGGGCACCACCCATTATACCGTAAAACGGATTGTTTTGCGTAGTTGAGCCATCGTATTGGAATTCAAAAATGCTTTCGTTTGAATTGCCATTAGCGTACATGAGATTAAAGAAATTGGAGTTACCGGCTATCAAACCAAAATTACCCGAATTGATAATTTTGTCACATGCTGCAATGCAATTTGCATAGTCGTAGTTCCACAGATAGGTGTCAGCTTCAATTGCGTATACAGTATAAAGCGTAATACGGCCTTTATCCGATGCCTGATTACCATAAGTACGTACCGCACTTGCTTCTGCTGTTTTTAAATCGGCCAATATTTGTGCTATTACATCTTTTTGGGGGCTTTTGGCTAGTAAAACCAGGTCGTTATCAGTAGCCGTAGGAGTTAGCTTAATTGGTACATCGCCAAAAGTTTTAACTAAATATAGGTACATCAAAGCCCTTATGGTCAATGCTTCGGCCATGTAGCTATTTAATTGCGCTGTTGTTAAGGTGGGGTCGTTTGCTGATACACCCGGGGCATATTTTAGCAAATTGTTGCAAAAATTAATTGTACGATAAATAGGCCCCCAATTGACATAAGAGTTTGTTGATAAAATACTCTCATTCAATATATTCACCTGTCCGTCAGTTGAATTTCCGCCCCCGGCTACATTATCGGCACGTAACTCGCCCCAGGTAAATAACAGTTCAGCCATTTCAGGGTCTTTGCTTGGCTTGTTAGGTGTTTTTATATCAGTTGGCGTACCTTGTATCAGCGAAGAGTAGATACCTATAACTGCCGACTGTAATTGTTCCTTATTTTGCCAGTAGGCCTGTCTTGTAGTGCCATCCTGAGGGTAAAGCGTTAAATACTTATTGCACGAGCAACTCAATACCAGGGTGAGTACCAATACCGATCTATAAATAATTTTCTTATGCATCTTTATCTATTTTTATCGTTCTTAATATTTAAAAGCTGGCTGTTATACCCAATGTGTATAATTTTGAAGCCGGCGTTGTTGAGCCATCAACAGGTTGTTGATAAATGTCACCTGCTCTTGGTGAAATTTCCGGATCCTGACCCAGATAATGTGTCCAGGTATACATGTTTTGCCCTGTTAAGTAAACTGAGGCGCTTTTTATACCTAATTTTTTTGCCAGCAGCTGATCAATGTTATAACGAAGTGTTAATGATGTCCAGCGTAAGTACGTACCATCAGATACATAACGCGATGAACCTAATGAATTGTACCCTGCTTTATACAGTGCACGTGGTATATCGGTAATATCGCCTGGTTTTTCCCACCGCCTTAGCACCGCAGTACTTTGATTGGCAACCCCGATCATGTTAGTGGTATTTAACTCGGTGGTATTTATAATTTGGAAACCGGTTCTGTAGCTAAAAAAAGCGTTAAGTTTCCAGTTTCTTTTAAAGGTAATGGTTGGGCCAAAGCCCCCTGTAAAGGTAGGGTTACCATTGCCCAGGTATACTATATCGCGGGCATCAATTACGCCATCGTGGTTAATATCGGCATATTTGGCATCACCAGGCTGGAACTGATAATTTACACTTGGATAGTTAAATACCATATATTTGGGCTGGTCCGGTTTGTTAGGATCTGGGTTGGGAATCTTGATGGGGTTACCATTTTTATCGGTCGCAATTGTTGAAGCGGCAGTTGGATAAACCCCCTGGTATATATATCCGTAAAATGATCCTAATGGATTATTGATCTGCAGGGTAGATATGTACTCACCATTTTTAAGTCCTGTACCTGTTTGTGCCGCTACAAAGGGTGAAATTTGCCTGATCACGTTTTCATTATGAGCAATGTTAAAATCAAAATCGATGATCCAGTTTTTGGATTTTAACGGGGTGGTATTCAAACTAATTTCAAAACCCTGGTTATCCAGTGTACCTACGTTAAGGTTAACATCTCCGTAGCCACTGTATGCTGGTAAATTAGTCTTAAAAAACAGGTCGGTGGTTCTGTTTTGATAAACTTCCAGGTCAAAATTAAGACGGTAATTAAACATAATAAGATTGAGACCCACATTTTTACCGGTAACTTTTTCAAAACGTAGGTTATCAAGCTCAATATTTGATGGGTAAACGCCTGTTTGGCCCAGGTATGTATATTTATAACCTAAATAATTACTGTAAAAAGTATATGGATCCTTAGGTGCGTTACCGCTTACGCCATAACTTCCTCTAAAGCTTAGATCGTTAATGAAAGTAAATTTCTTCATAAATGGCTCGCCCGAAAAACGGTAGCGTGCCGATGCAGATGGGAACAAGCCGTAACGGTGACCTGGGCCAAAATTTGAGTTTCCATCACCACGTAAATCAACGTGCAAAATATACCTGTCTAATAATTTATACTGAGCGCTCATCAGAGCCGCAACTGTACGCCTTTCAGATGCTCCGGATGCCACCCCCAAAGCAATGGCAGTTGAAGTATATATTGACTGAGCCGACGGATCCTGCAATACATCCGAAGCAGTGTTAGCTGTATTTAATGATTGATTTACGGTTTTGGTATTGTCGGTTTGTATCGAAAACAACCCCTGAAAATCTTGATTCTCACCAATATGCGGTGTATATATCAAGTTGGTTTTTGTAAATACATCAAAAGCATCGGTATCAAACTCATACGCACGGTTGGCAGTTCCTAAACTTGATGCCTGGCCTGTGGCGCTTGCCGGCAAAAATGTACGCTGACGATTGGTATTAATATCAAACTGAATATCTGATGTCGCTGTTAATAATTCAGGAACAATGGTATAAGTTAAATTAAAGTGTGGCGTTATACGGTCGCCATAGCTGTTATTTATACCCAATGTGGCCAGGGCTACCGGGTTATAGGTGCTCGATCCATCGTTTGCGACATATTGCCCCTGGGCATTTGATGCCGGGGTAAAAAAGTTGGGAGTTTGCTGGCCATATTCATTATACTCATAAATGCTCATGTTGGGCATTTTATTTTGAGCTACTGCCCTGATATTAGGGCTTTTCGAACCATCAGAATAATCGCCATAAGTTACACTGTGGGTATAAGATATATCTGTTCTGAAGTGAATTTTGGTAGATACAATGTAATCGAGGTTTAAACGTGTATTTAAACGATTTAAACCCGTACCCAATGTAGTACCCGTTTGCTTAGTATAACCAACAGAGGCAAAATAACGTGCTTTTTCGCCTCCACCGGTTATCGATAAGTTGTTGTCAAAATTATAACCGGTTTTTGTAATAGCCTTTAACCAATCGGTATTTTGCCCGTAATTGTAATAATAATACGGGTTACTTGGGTCGTGCTGAAACTCAGGATACTGATAAGTATTAAGTGGCGCACCTGTTCCGTTTTGATATTCTTCAGGTATTAACTCAGAATATTGGTTACCATTTAACAATGGTATTGCCGACGGTTGCAGATAAACTGAACCTTTAAAGGTGTAACTTACTACCGGCGCGCCAATAGCACCGCGTTTGGTATTGATAATTAATACACCGTTTGAAGCACGTGGCCCCCATACAGCAGTTGCAGCCGCATCTTTTAACACAGTTATATCTTTAATATCTGATGGGGCAATACTTAATAAGCTGGCATAACCTTGCTCATCAGCAGTGGCAAAGTTAAAGTCGGTTGGAATAGCGGTTTCGTAAGGCATACCATCAACCACAATTAATGGGTTGGTAGCACCGTTTATACTGGATGTACCGCGTATGCGGATTGCCATACCTGCACCCGGATCTCCCGAACTTGCTACGATATCAACACCCGGTAAACGGCCCTGTAAAGCCTGATCGATAGAGGTAGCCTGTAATTCTTCCAGGTCCTTAGCTTGAATGGTAGCGTTTGATGTGGTTTGATCGCGAACATCGATATTTAAGCCGGTACCGTTATTGGTTGTTTTTTGGCCGGTTATCAGCACCTCGCTTATTATATTGTTCGAAACCAACTGAACTGTAAATGTACGCTGTGCACCGATAGCCTTGATCTGGGTTTTATACCCGATATACGAAAACGATATTTTGTTATTGACCGATTTGATGGGCAAAGCAAAATTACCATCAATGTCAGTAGCCACACCGGTTACGGTACGCTTATCGTTATCCTGCTCAATAACTGATGCCCCAATAATACCCTGCTTGTTCTCGTCAATTACTTTACCCTTTATCAGGATCTTTTCTTGTGCCTGAACTGATTTACCAAAGCAAATGGCTAAAGTAAGGATGCAGCATATATGTGTAAGTATTTTTCTCATATACATCGGTTTATGATAGGTGGTTAGTATTTTGTTGGGTTAGGGTTAGCTGCCGATACCGATGTGTAATCAAGATATTGCAGATAGGTATCAATTGATTGTATAACTACGTGGTCGGCAAGGGTTGCAGAGGCTGGTTGTCCCACATTTGCAATACGGCCTTGCCCGTCGGTTATAGTTGTGCTGGTTACACCGGTTGTTGGGTTTGGCACCGGATTATTTATAGTAAGCGATACGCCACTACCATCCGAATTAAATAACTCAGTAGCAAAAGCACCTGTTTTTTTACCATCGGGTACAACCTGTATACCTTTCAGGATGTGGTATTTTATAAAATTTACCACCAGGTTAACATCGGCTGTAGATGTTGGAGCAAAGTTTGGCGTTTTTACAGCGCCGCTACCGGTACCTGGCAGCCAGCCGTTATTAACGGCATCGAGCATAGCGGCATTGCTTGGTATAAATACTGTATAATCAGTACCAACATCAATACCCTGGATAGCTTTTGTTGTGGCATTCCATAATAAACTACCGCTTAAAAATTTATAAAAATAGTAATATGGATCGCCGCCTACTCCGTTAACCGGAGCAACCTGGCCTTTGTTAAATATATCCTGGCCAACGCTGTTGGTTACCGAAGTGTAAGCCAGCGTTGTATTATTGGTACTTGCAGGGTAATATACAATACCATTACTGGTTGTTACATAATTTGGATTTACAACAAAAGCACCTCCGTAATCCTGGTTACCAGCCGCAATAAACTGGTTGTTTGAGTACTTTACATACTCCGGCACCATGCCTCCAAGCCCTGCAGTGGCATATATCCCACTCGTTACCACGTTGTTAAGCTCATTACCTGGGGTAGAATAAATACCTAAGTTTAATACCCTTAATAAAGTATTATCGGCAGTAGAGCCTGATGAGCCATTGTAAGTAATACCCGATTGTACCGGGTTGGCACTTTGTAAAACGGGGTTTACATTAAAGCCCATTTTCATTAAGGTAACATCAGGAACCATTAACATGGTATACTTAAATGATGGATTGGCCAGGTTGATCTTATAATTAAAAAAGCTCAATTCCCGAGTCATCATGCTGTATGCCGGATCAAGATATGGACGACCGAACACTGTACTGAATACGTTGGTTGCTTGTACTTTGCTTGTGCCGTAAAACAAGCCGTTACTACAGATACTTTTATCAACTACATCAGCATTGGCATCAAAACGGGGGTTTTCTCTATTAAAGTTTAAATTGGTTGACAGGTTATATTTACTTGGCCAGATAGTGGTTTGCGCCAAATGTGCATTAATAAAATCTACGATAATTGACTGCGGTAAAACGGATACAGAACTATAGTGCTCCAAAAGCACATTTTTAACATAAGCATCAAAAGCCGTGTTGTTTGGTGCAAACATGGTCCATCCGTTGCCTTGGGGATCAAGTGAACCGCCACCCGGGTTCAAAAAGTTTTCGTTAGCTAACGAGTAAGCAAGCAGGGTAGAATACATCCTGACATATACCGGATCTGACGAACCGGTAGCAACTGTATTTAAATGAGTGGCATTAACATCGGGGTTATAGGTTACCAAACCACCCCAGCGTTGTATAAACTGGTAAAAATGACTGTAATTGGAATGCGTATATAAATATTTTTCAAGGCTCGGAAGCGGTACCGGTACGGTATTGATCTCGTGCATTACACCGTTCTCGCATATAATATTGGCGTTAACTACATTACCATCAAGCACGTTAAATTTATCTTCGCTGTTAGTGAAGGTCGAGGCCGGATAAAAGTAATTATAATCATACGATGACAGGCCCAGCACTTCAAAATATTTTTTGGTAAAATAAGGTATGTATTTATTGTTAAAGTCCTTATAATCATAGGCTCCGTTACGGTCATTGGCTACCATGTTGACCTTTTTACCTGCCAATGCACCATAATTTGTAAAGTTAGGTACGGTATCCTGGTAAACCCCTTCGTGATATACTGTTTTACGTTTAAACGCGTATCCACCAAATGCAACCTGAGGGTCGCCGTTAGCATCAATCCCGGAAAATATGGGTTGTACATAATCAATTGTGGAACCCGATGTGTTACCAATTGCTAAAGATGTGTAACCACTATATACTAATGCATACGTTACTATAGCTGTTGCCGTAGGTACATCAATTTGTGCAACACTGGTAATGTTATGCGCTGTAAAATACTTTTTAAAAGCATCATCATTTGGTGCAAACAATGTCCAATAACCTGCAGTACTTAAGATATTGGTATAGCCGGCCTTATCAACACAGGCTAAAAAGTTTGTAAAATTACCTTTTGCCTGCATTACCTGGTACAATGGCTGAGCCAATGATGCCGGACGGCCGTAAAAGTCATCCAATGCTTTTTTTCGGCAGGCCGAAAAAGCAAAAAGTATAAGCAATAAGCACAATAAATTTTTTAGAAATTTATACATGGTTTAACAATTTATATTCTTTTAATAATTATATACCTTTTAGTTTGGGTAATTTAAATTACCAACCAACTGTTTTATTACAGAGCTACTGTTGCCCCGACGAAAAACCAGCAATTAAACTTTATGGAAACTTTAAAGTCTGAGAAAGAATCAACCTTATCTGGAACAAGGTAATGACTGCTGCGACTTAAAATAGTTCTGATACGGCGATAGCGTACGTGAAATACGTAAAGGTTTCTTCATAATTTATTTAGTTTTTGGTTAGTTTTAAAACGGTGCTGATTAGTACGGGCACCATGTTATTATATTGTTAAAAGTATACACAATAATTCCAACAACTATCCTGTCCCATCCTGAATTTAGAAAATGATTAATTTTCATTACATGTATTAAAAAAATCACAGGCAAATAAACTATTCACTGTAATTAATGTAAATATTACACTTAAAAATCCGATTAGTTTTTCGCCTGAAACAACCGTCTGTGTGCTGTCGGGCTGCCTGTTAAACCACAAAAACGACATTTTATGTCGTTTTTGTGGTTATGATTTGATGTTATTGAATGATCTATTCCCGGCAAGGGAATTGCAACGAGCAGATTTATTTATTTAATGTGATTTGTATTGAGGCTGCCTGCAAACCATTTGATGTTGCTGTAACCTTTACAAAACCTGTTTTTTGTTTAGCCTGAATAATAGCCAGAGCAAGTCCGTTATAGGCTTTACGGTAATTGGCTTTAAATGAATCGTGATTAATAGGGTCGCCATTATCAACACCTGCAATAAAGGCGTCACCGTCAAGCTTAAAATCAATGGTATTACCGGCATCGGGTACCAGGTTGCCATCTTTATCTAAAACTCTCACTTTTACAAATGACAGATCGGCACCATTAGCGGTTATAGTATTCCGATCGGCCGTGATCTCTAATTTGGCCGCAGGGCCGGCAGTTTTAACTTCGGTTGTTAAAATAGTTTTTCCTTTTTTGCGGGATATGGCTTTTAACGTACCGGGAGCATATTTAACTGACCACATTACATGCAGGTCATCGCCTGTTTTCTTTTTTATGCCTAATGATTTTCCGTTCAGATACAGTTCAACCTCATCGGCGTTATTGTAATATGCCCAAACATCAACTGTTTTACCGGGTTGCCAGTTCCAGTGCGGTAATAAATGCAGTACCGGTGTATTTGTCCACTCACTTTGGTACATATAATACACATCCTTCGGAAAACCGGCCAGATCTACTATACCAAAATACGAGCTGCGCGCAGGCCAGCTATAAGGTGTGGGCTCGCCCAGGTAATCAAAACCCGTCCAGATGAACATCCCCGAAAGGAAATCGTATTTCTTGATGATCTTCCAGGTTTCTTCGTGTGTGGATCCCCATCGGGCCGATACATTGTCATAAGCTGATACTGTAAAGTCGGCATTCATGGTTTGCCCGCTGTTTTTTGCCACCGGCCAACGACGTATGCTATCTGACGGCATATCATAAATACCACGAGTTTCTAACGCCGAGGTAGTTTCTGTACCTAAAAACTTTTTACCTGGGTAGCGCTCATGAAACTTAGGCAGATCGTTATGGTGATAATTATAACCCACCAGATCAACCGCTCCTGATTTAATGATCTGATTACGGGTACCCGGATCGTTATTGGCCGCGGTTATCGGGCGGGTAACATCTAAATTATGTACAATACCGGCAAGCTCAAGTGCCAGGCGGTAGCCGCTGGTATCGGCCTGCTGTGGTATTTCATTACCGATGCTCCACATAATAACCGATGGATGATTACGGTCGCGCAGTATCTGGTCTTCCAGATCGCGTTTGTGCCACTCTTTAAAATACAGGTGATAATCGTATTTTACCTTTCCTTTTTCCCAGCAGTCAAAAGCTTCATCCATTACAATAAAGCCCATTTTGTCGGTCAGCTCCAAAAGCTCGGGTGCCGGCGGATTGTGCGATGTACGGATGGCATTACACCCCATCGCCTTTAAAATTTCAAGTTGGCGCTCTAATGCGCGTACATTGATAGCTGCACCCAGGCTGCCCAGATCGTGGTGATCGCAAACGCCTAAAATTTTAAGAGGTTTGCTATTTAACGAAAACCCTTTATCAACATCAAAGTCAAAATACCGCACACCCAGCGGAGTTTGATATTCATCAACCAAAACATGTTTGTTTAGTATTTTGGTGACTACTTTATAAAGGTACGGTCTGTCAACCGACCATAAATTAGGTTTGGCCAGGTTAAGTTGCTGGTTTACCATGGCTACGGTATCTTTTAAAGTGATATCATTTGACGCTTTACTCGTAACCTCAATACCTGCCGCATTAAAAATACTGGTAACTACTGTTACCTGTTGCGATTGGCCGGTATAGTTTTTTATGCTGGCCTGCAGGTTTACCGTTGCCGATGTTTTATTGATAACCGGGGTGGTTACAAAAGTGCCCCAATGGTTAACCGCTATTTTATTAACTGTTGTAAGCCAAACATTACGGTATATACCCGAACCGGAGTACCAGCGTGAGTTGGGTTGCATGGAGTTGTCAACCTTTACGGCGATGACATTTTTACCGGTACCATAATTTAAATACGGGGTCAGATCATACTGAAAAGAGATATAACCATTTGGCCTGAACCCAAGGTGATGGCCGTTGATCCATACATCGCTTTTTTGATATACACCATCAAAGCCAATATAAACCAGTTTACCTTTATCAGAAGCTGGTAAGGTAAACGTTTTGCGGTACCAGCCTATGCCGCCGGGCAAAGCGCCGCCTTCCGGTGTGGCAGGGTTATCTTTACTAAACTCGCCTTCAATACTCCAATCGTGTGGCAAATTTAGCTTGCGCCATTTGGCATCATTAACATCAGGCGCCTGGCCATTGCTCACATCGCCCAGGTTAAATGACCAGTTATTATTAAAGTTTAATACAGTACGTGCTTTTTGGGCAGACGCATGCAATACAGTAAGGCTTACTAAAAAGCACAACAAAAGGTATCTCTTTTTCATATCGGGAGAATATAGGTGTTGATTGGTTATGATGCTAAATTATCAATTAAACTGTTAAGTGTGATATTAACAATAAAAAAACATCGTCCCAAAAGGATAAAATACAGCAACCGTTCCCTAAAGAGAAATTATTTGTATGTTGTTATGCCCTTATGGCTAATAGAATACCTATATTTTTTCTGATATCGGATTCAGATCGATACCATAACTTTCTAAAATACATTTCTCTACCATATCACCGTTATCGCTATTGGTAAATATCACCGCCGCCTGCTTATACTGTGGTAATAATAACAGGGTATGGCTGGCGCCATTACCCATAGAACGAATAATAATGCCTTTCTGATCGCGGGTTAAGTTACAGGAGTGCTCCTCTCCTATTCTGGCGATTGCGGTTAGCCGGGAGACTACATCGGGCTGCCGGTTAATATAGGCAAGCAACTTACACAGATCATTAACTGTAGTGAACAAATGTCCTTCGGTATCATATGGCTTAAATACATAGATACCGTCGCGCTTGTTATGTGGCCGCACCATCCGGTTTAACACTGCAATAGGATCGCCGAATGCCGTATCCTGCATATTTAATTTAGAAAAAAGGTTTACAGGCGGTGATCCATCTACCCCATTGATGCTGCTTAGGATAGTCACCATATCCGCCAAAGCCTTACTACCCCACACTGCATTTTGAGGTGCTGGTATCCCTTTGCTTAACTCGCCGTAAACTTTTGCTATGATCTTGCCGCTATTAACCAGGCCGATGCCTACAGCAGGCACCTTGTGCAGCAGCATCCACTGGCGTACAAAGTTTGTACGCGGCAACGCGATAATTGGTGTAGAGCCCGATACGATGGTATTGGTCATTTTAAAACATACTGATGGTTTAGGTTATTAAACAATGCCAATGGGGAACTGGCAAAAATGAAAGCGGCCGTGCAGGCTGCATGGCCGCTTTCAAAACACTAACAAATCAAAATCTTAATAGCCGGGGTTTTGTGTATATAAACCAGGCGCAGCATCCAGTTGCGATTGAGGCACCGGGTATACTATGTAATTAGCCACTACATTAGCAATGCGGTGCTGCGTATCTTCGGCAGCTATCCAGGCATTCATAATGGTAAGGGCGTTGCCACTGCGCACCAAATCAAACCAACGCGAACCTTCGTCGGCAAATTCACGACGACGCTCGTCAAATAATTGTGCAAGGGTAACATTGGTTTTTGGTAATAAACCTGCACGGGTGCGTACCTGGTTCACTATCCCATCAACATCGGCTTGCGTACCTCCGGTGGCTCCGTTCAAAATACACTCGGCTTTCATCATTAAAATATCGGTATAACGTATGGCTATAAAGTTTATACCCCAGTCAAAGCGGCTTGCAGCCGGTATTTTTGTAATGTCGAGATATTTTTTGAAAAACGGGCGCGTCTCTGTACTACCGCTATAGGTATAACCTGCAGTATAAATTGTTGCTGCTTTGCGAACATCGCCTGCTTCGTACGAGGTTACCAGGTTATTAGATACCGGGATGATCTCAAGGCTACCGTTAGCATTAGTATTGGTACCTAACGAGCTAAAGTAAGTATTAGGCGTTAGCTGCCATACAAAATCGGCACCCAAAACAGGGCTTTGGCCGCTTATGTACATTACATCAAAAACCGCTTCCTTATTAACAGTGGGGCTTTGATTGGCATAAGAAAACACGCTTGTATAGCTCGGATTAAATACAAACCCGCCATTGGTAATGATGTCCTGCAGCAAAGGCATGGCTAAATTCCACTCGTTTGATGCCACGCCGGGGCCTTCTACCCCGTAAGTGGGGCCAGAGCGGGTCATATACACCAGCGCCAGTTCGCCTTCGGCGGCATATTTGGTAGCACGGCCCACATCGGTAGCCGTGTACAGCGGATATGTGCCACTATAATTGGCAGGCAGATTTGCTATGGCAAATTGCAGATCGGATATGATGAGCTTGTACACCTCACCCACCGGGCTGCGTGCAATTGAGGTTGCCTCAAGCGCACTTACAGGATGTTCGATCAAAGGAAGTTTGCCATAATATCTTACCAGATCGAAATAATAGAATGCACGCAAAAAGCGAGCTTCGGCCGCTAACCGGTTAGCCAGAGTTGCCGAGCCGATATAGCTGCCGTTCTTACTGATTTGTTCCAGTATGGTGTTAGCTTTAAATATACCGTTAAAATCGGCATTCCAGGCTTCTTCCACGTAAGTATTTGGAGCCAGATTGTTTGAAAAATCGTTAACCGGATCCCAATCGCGACCTGACACAGAAACACCATAAATATTATCCGAGCGTATTTCGCTTAGGTTTAATAACCTGTCAGGGTAATTACGCAGTGCATTATATACCGCATTAACACCTTGTATAAAATCGCTGGGTTGCTGATAAAATGTTGATGTTGTAGTTGACGACAGCGGCACCTGGTTAAGATCCTTTTGGCACGATGATATTGATACCGTTAGTGCTATAGTAGTTATAAAGAATATCTTTTTCATGTCCGTTTTTATTAAAATGTAAAGTTTAAACCAAAAATCAGTGATTTAGCTAATGGCAAACCACCATAATCGCCCGCCTCCGGGTAGTTGCTGTTTGAGCTAACAGTTGTGTTAGCTGCATCAGGGTTTAAACCGTTGGTATATTTATCGGCTCCAAAAAAGTTTTCGGCAGTTATGTAGATCCGCGCATTTTTGATCACCGGTGTTTTGATCAGACTTTTCAAATTATACCCCAGGGTAATATCCCTTACACGGATGTAGTTTGTAGAATAAACTGCATCGGTAGTAGCCGCTATTGGCGAGTTATAAGTTGAGTAAGCCTTGCCGAACCTTCCTTCGCCCTGATTGGATTCTGATCTCCACCTGTTAACAAAAGATGCCGGGGTATTATCGGTAAAACCTTGCCCAGGGCGTGATATCGCACGTTGCAATTCGGAGTAGATAGAACCGCCGGTTTGGCCTTGTACCAAAATGCTCAGGTCAAACCCTTTGTAATGGAATGTGTTGGTTAAACCGAAAATATAATCAGGATTTGGATGACCAACTATTTGCTTATCGGCTTCGGTTATTGTTCCATCACCATTGGTATCCTCAAATTTAGGGTCGCCAGGTTGCTCGGCACCTGCAGGGCCATAAGTAGGATAATGGGCGGTTATATCAGCAGCGCTTAAAAAACCTATCTCTTTCAGCACATAGATGCTGTTAAGCGGTTGTCCAACACGCAATATCTGATCGGACACGTTAAACCCATTAGGCACAATGATTTGAGTTTGGCCGGGTGCAAGCGCTACAACTTTGTTTGTATTATGGCTTACATTGAAGGTAGTGCTCCATTGAAATCTACCCACCGTGTTACGGGTAGTTATTTCTAACTCCTGACCAATATTACGTACCGAACCTATGTTGGTTAAATAGCTTTGAAAACCTGTAACCTCCAAACTTTGAACATTGAGCAAAAGTTGTGTACTTAGTTTGTTGTAAAAATCTGCCGATCCGGTAATGCGGTTATTAAAGATACCGAAGTCGATACCGCCGTCGTAAGTTTGTGAGCGTTCCCATTTCAAATCGGGGTTAGCTAAAACTCCGGGGGCCTGGCCTATTACTGCGGCTGCAGTGCTGCCAAATACATATCCGGCATTAGTCAATGTTGCTATACTTGCATAATCGTTAGGCAAATTATTGTTACCATTAACACCATAAGTAAAACGCAGCTTTAAATCGCTTATGTCGGGTATATTTTTCATAAACGACTCTTGCGTAACGCGCCATGCCACCGATGCCGATGGGAATACACCATATTGATTATTTACACCAAAGCGTGACGAACCATCAGAACGTATACTTGCTGACAACAGGTACTTATCTTTAAACCCATACTGAACACGGGCAAAATACGATAATAAAACATTTTGACTTGAGGTTGTATTACCGGTAATGGCTGCTGCTGCATTTAGGGTTTGAATTACCGCGCTTGTATATCCACCACTCGATCTAAGCGACGACTGATCAAGACGATCAATATTATATGATTGGCCCAATAACACGTTTAAACTATGATTTTTATTGAATGTAGTTGTATAGTTCAGCGTGTTTTCGTTAACAAACGTTTGCCGGGTATAATTACTGTATGAGCCTGAGTTTGCCGCAAGCAGGTTATTACTTCCGGTAAAGGTACGGCTGGCCTGCGACCCTGTGGTTATGTAAGGCACATAAGAGTTTGAACTGCTGCTGGTATAATCAAGGTTAACCGAGCTTCTTAAAGTCAGCCCTTTGATGATCTCAAATTCGCCGTATATGGTACCTAATGTGCGGTATCTTTTGGTTGTACCAACGTTATATGTTAATTTACCTACCGGCGAATTGGTTGTATTACTCCAGATGTATTGCGCATTTTTACCTATGTTGGCCATATAACCTACAGTATCCTCTTGTACAGGGCTCATGCTTAATGCCTGGTGAAATATATTATCCTTACCCTCAACACCCGGATCCTGGGTAACTGAATAAGTTGGGGCCAGATTCAGGCCAAATTTCAGCTTTTTGCTGGCATTGATCTCCACGTTTGCACGCCCGCTGTATTGCTTATAGCCCAGGCCGGTAACAAAACCATTTTGGTTAGCATAATTACCTGATACGAAATAGTTCACATTATCGGTTCCGCCGCTTGCAGATATTTCTGAGTTTTGCATGTAGCCTTTACGCTCTATTGCATCTTGCCAGTCGACATATTGTAAACCAGGGTGCCCCGGGGTAGACCAGCGGGGATCAAGCATATAGGCAACGTTAACTTGTGTGCCCGATAATGGAACACCTGCTAATGTTAATTTGGCGCGGCGGGTGTTGGCATCATCATTAGCGGTTGCTCCATATATACCAGCTTTGGCTACATAAGTGGCATTGATAATTTCGGTAGCACGGTCGATCCATTGATCGCCATTAAGCATATCCAGATGTTTAGCAGCTGCGTTATAACCAAAGTAATTATTAAAGCTAATTTGTGGTTTACCTGTTCTACCCCGCTTGGTCGTAATTAAAACCACACCGTTTGATGCGCGTGAACCATAAATAGCTGCGGCGGCTGCATCTTTTAAAACTTCAATGTTATCAATATCGTTAGGGTTAATATTATCTAAAGGGTTGCCGGTTGAAAAACTACCGCTTGCCACATTACTTGCGTTGGTAGTTAACGGAAAGCCATCAATAACATATAATGGTTCGTTACCCGCACTTATTGAGCCCGAACCGCGCACCTGCACACTAAATGCTTTACCGGGCACGCCGGTGGTTTGTTTTACAGTAACACCTGCTAACTGGCCAACTAAAGCCTGGTCAACACGTGTAATTGCACGTTCTTCAAGGTTTTCGTTTTTCATGCTGGCAACGGCGCCGGTTACGTTACCACGTTTTTGTGTACCGTAGCCAATTACCACCACCTCATTAAGTGCTTTGGCGTTTGGAACAAGTGTTACATTAACAATGCTGCGGCCGCCAACAGCAATTTCCTGATCGGCGTAGCCAACAAAACTAAAAGAGAGGGTGCCTGTACCATCAGGAATGGCAATGGTATAATTACCATTAACATCGGTTGTTGTACCAGTAGCCTGCGAGCCTTTTAAACGCACGTTTACACCGGGAAGACCACCGTTTTCATCGGTTACCTGGCCTTTAACAGTAAAAACATTGATCGCCGCCTCGGCTTTGGCAATACGTTCAAATTCGGCTTTGCGGGCCTCAAGGTATAGCGGATCAACGTTCAACACGATACGATCGCTTATAACGCGGTATAAAATACCCTGGGGGGTAAGCAGTTTATCCAGCACTTCTTTTAGATCAAGACCTGCTGCGGCAAACGTTACTTTTTGCTCGGTATGTACAATACTTTTACTATACACAAATTTGATATTCGCGTCTTTTTCAAGTTTCCGCAAGGTATTCTCTAAAGTGGAATTGGCCACCGTTAAGCTAACGGGCCGCCTTAACACATCCTGGGCCACCAGGGTTTTCGCAAAAGAGACGCCACTTAATATTAGTGCTATCAATAGCTGACTAAACGTGATTCTCATAATTTTCCACCAGTATTTTGAGGAGAGTAAATAAAAATTCATAAATTCGTTTGTTTTATTTTGCTTAAAAATGAGACAATTAATCCCCTTCCGCCTGTTTAACAGGCGCTACTCCAATGGGGCTTGAGTTTTAGCCGGGAGTGGTGATGACACTTCCGGTTTTTTTGTTCTGACTTTTTATTTCTGCATATCTTCTTCGGATTTAGCGTTTACTATCAATTGGTTATGGGTTTATTTCGATATAATATAATGTCGGTATCGTCCATAGTATACGATACATTGAGTGAATTTTCGAGCATATCCAATATCGCAGGCAGGCTTTGGCCCGTAAAATCGGCCTTAAACAAATAACTGCCCAGCTCTTTATCATCGGTGTGGATATGCATTCCATATTGTTTGTCCAATGTGTTTAAAACATTGGATAAAGGCACGTTATCAAATGAAATGGTTGCTTTTTGCCAGATCCGCATGGCCGAATGCGTAGTTTCAATATCGCGGTTAAGCGATTTACTAAGTTGCTGATAGGTTACCTTTTGCGTTGGCAATAACATCACTTCCGATTCATCGTGCTCCGGTATTTTAACCGATACCTTACCCGTAACTACCGATACCTCTGTATTTACATTCTGCACCGACTTTATACGGAAACTGGTACCCCAAACGCGGGTAATAATACCGCCACTATAAATAATAAAAGGGTGTGCATGATCCTTCGTCACTTCAAAAAATGCTTCGCCTGTCATCTTTACCTGCCGGTATGCACCCATAAACTTTTTAGGATAACGCAGTTTACTTTTCGGGCTCAGCCAAACTATGCTGCCATCGCTTAATACCTGTTTATAAATGCTGTTGGTTAAATTGCTAACCTCCATCTGTTCGGTAGCGGTAGTAAAAACGCCGTTTATAGTATCTGCGGGTTTTTGCATTAAATTTAATCCAGCCCATACAAGCAGTACCGTTGCCGCTATACCCGCCATTGCATACATCAGTTTAACTGATACAGATCTTTTAACCGGCTCTTCAACAACATCTTCGCTTAAAAGCTTATTTTTAAAATTACGCAACATCAGCATCTTTAAAGCTTCCTGTTCAACAGGACTCATGTCCTCAAGCGGGTCATTATGCTTTTCAAATGCGTCATACCATTGGTATAGCATAAAGGCTTCTTCGGGGGTACACTCTCCGTCAAGGTATTTATGCAGCAGCTCGGGCGTTACCTGGTATTTCATCGGAATTAAAGTAAAAAAGTAAGGTTTGATTTTGGCTTATATAAGTAATGACATACAACCTGTGCCCTACCCTTGCTCCGTTTAAAAATATTTTTAAAATAGCCAGGGCATAGCCATACAAAGCCCGGAGCCGCCAAAAGTTTGGCGTGAGACAGCTGTTAAAACAGGGCGAAGAGTGATTCGCCCATTAGGTATGTTGAGATGTTTACCGGCGGGATAGCGAGTCCGGCAATGTCACATTAGTACCATTGATCGATAGATTTTGCAATTTTAGATCCTTTACATGATCGATCCTGATGGGTGTTTTAACTCCGTTTATGCTGCAGTTGATCAACGTCAGATCCTGAACCGGCGACTCTTTATAAGCATGGATAAAGATGCCATACTTACCGCCGTTTGTTACCGTGAGGTTTTCGATCAGGATGTTGCGTATAGTGGGTATATGATTGCCTGGCTCTTCGTAAAACATGTCGCATTGCAAAGCAGCCTCATTATAAGAGCCGGCTTTAATGTCTTTAACAAAGATATTCTCGATAACTCCTCCGCGCAGTGAGCTGGTTTTTAACCGAAGGATCATGTTGAGGCTTGGGCTGCTTAAAGTGCAGTTGGTGGCAAAAATGTTGCGTGCACCACCGGCAATTTCACTGCCAATGGTGATACCACCATGACCAGCCTTCATCTGGCAACCTTCAATAATGTGGTTTTCAGCAGGCCTGCCATTATTCCGGCCATCTTCGTCACGACCGGATTTAATGGCTATACAATCGTCGCCGGTATCAAATGAACAATCTTTGATCCATACATTTTTACAGGCATCCGGGTCGCAGCCATCGGTATTGGGCCCGTCGGCTTTAATGCTCACCTTTTCCACCGTAACATTTTCGCACATAACCGGGCTGATGAACCACATAGGTGAGTTGATCATTTTTACACCGGAAATAAGTATGTTTTGACACAAGTAAGGCTGAAACATATTGGGGCGCAGGTAGTGGCCGTTACCAAATACTCTTTTTGCCGGATCAACACCCTGGTGTGTCATTGTATGCAAAGTTTCTCTTGCTTTAAATTGATTAGGCATGCCTTTATTCCAGCCAAAACGAGTGCTCCCTTTCCAACTCCACCAGTAATCGTTGCTGGCACCGCCATCTAAGGTGCCATTACCGGTTACGGCGATATTCTTTTCTTTATAGGCATAGATCTGCGGCGAATAGTTGATGCAGTCAGAACCTTCCCAACGGGTAAGCACCAATGGATAATCTGTTGTATCATGACTGAAAGTGATCACGGCATTGTCCTGAAGATGTAGTTCGACATTGCTCTTCAAATAAACGGGCCCGGTTAAAAAATTACCTGCAGGTACTATTACGCGGCCGCCGCCTGCTGCATTACAAGCCTCGATAGCTTTTTTAAAAGCTTCTGTATTCATGGTACGGCCATCGCCTTTGGCACCATAATTTGTGATGGGGTAGGTTGCGTTTTTAAACACCGGCGCTTTGATAGATTGTTTAATTGACTGCATGATTTGGAGTGGTTGCGCGGAGCTTGTCCATTTATCTGGTAACTGCGTGGTTTGGCTGATAAATCCCAACAGGCAAACAGCCCCAATACTTAACACCGGCAACAATACTCTTTTTAACATGATTAGCGAGGTTTAATAATGTGGTTATAAAAGTATCGCTTTTTTATGAGTAATCTTCTTATCCGCAACTACGCATATTTATAAAAATTAAAAAAAAATTGCGCAACCGATTAATTGCATTTATATTTGCAATCAAACGGTTGCAAATTATATGAGAAGAGATATTTATCAGGCGATTGCCGACCCCACACGCAGAGCTATTATTGCCTTACTGGCATTGCAGGCTATGACACCTAACGCCATTGCCGAGCATTTTAACAGCAGCAGGCAAGCAATATCAAAACACATCCAGATACTGGCCGAATGCGACGTAGTTAAACAACAACAAACAGGCCGGGAGATCTATTACCATTTTAACGCAAAAAAGATGAAAGAAATTGACCAATGGATCGAGCAGTTCCGCCAGTTGTGGGATGATCGCTTTAACCAATTAGACGACTTATTAAAGGACCATTAAAACAAACTATCATGACAAACAACACAGTGATCACTAAAGATCTGGCTAACAAAAAACTGCACATTACCCGGGAATTTGCCGCTCCTGCCGACAAAGTATGGACAGCGTGGACAGAAAGCGCTACGCTCGACAAATGGTGGGCACCTAAACCCTGGAAGGCCGACACCAAAACCATGAGTTTTACCGAAGGCGGTACCTGGCTTTATGCCATGCGCGGCCCAAATGGCGAAGAACACTGGAGCAGGGTTGATTTTAAAACCATCAACCCCAAAACAGGCTTTACTTACTCCACTACCTTTTGTGATCAGGACGGTAATGTGAACGAAAGCGCCCCGGTATCGCACTGGGTGCTTGAATTTATACCTATCGTAACAGGCACCAAAGTAGAAGTTGAGCTAACCTTTGATAAGGATGCTGATTTGAAAACGCTGGTTGACATGGGCTTTGAAGCTGGCTTTACCATGGGGCTCAACAACCTCGAAGAATTGCTGGCAGCACAATAAACATGATATTAAAAGAGCTATCCCTGGAAAGGGGATGGCTCTTTTTTACCAAATCAAAAACGCGCTGTTTAGCGTTACCCGCAGCCGTTTTATGGCTTTGGTCAAATGGCCCTCAACTGTCTTTTCGGATATGCCCAGTTCCAGGGCTATCTCCTTGTTCGACTTGTTTTCGTGGCGACTCAGTTCGAACACCGAGCGGCATTTTTCGGGCAGATCATGCAAACCTTTTTCAATGTTTTGCTGCAGATCGCGGGTGTCGATGGTCTCTTCGGTCGAATTATCGGTATCTATTTTAAACAGTTGTACAAAGTGGCTGTATGCCTTGCGCCGCGTTTCCCTGGCAATATAATTAAACACCAGGTTGCGCACCGCAGTATAAATATAACCTTCGAACGATGTTTTGATGATCAGTGTTTTACGCCCCGCCCACAGGTTGGTCAAAAAATCCTGAACTATCTCTTCGGATATTTCTTTACTGCGCACACGCTTATAGGCAAACGAGTAAAGATTTTTCCAGTGGCGGTAATACAGTTCTTCAAATGCCTCCATGTTATCGCTCTTCACCAGTGCCAGCAGTTCTGCGTCGGGCAAAAGTTTTAGTGGCGTATGGCTATTACTTAAAGACATGTACAATTACTTTACATCACTATTTATAAAATGCAACAAAAAAGCATACACAGCCTTTTAAGCTTGGTCAGTCATTTTTGTCGCGATATATGGCAATACTTTATGGGGGGACATAAGGCATTACAATTGGTTGTTATAACAAACTTAACATACAAATGGCACTAAACTGTCATGTACAATCCTGCCTGAATTATGAAATTAAAGTCTATATTATGATAGAGGATATATAAATTGAACCGTTCTCTCTTCTTTTGCCCGGGTTGAGCGATAAAAATCCAATGCGTGTATGTCCTCTGCATCAGCTTGTACAAACATTAATTCAACGTTTTGCTTCCTGCAAAATTGTTTCGCCGCGTTTATGAGTTGTTTACCGATACCATTGCGTTGAAATGCAGGCCTTACAGCGATATCGTAAATAAATAGTTCTTCCTCTTCTTTATCATACATAGGCAACCTGTATGCTGTCAGGCCGCCAACAACTTCACTTTGATAAATAGCTGCCAGGGCTACAAAATTTGTGTTAGATAGTAATTTATCAACGTAGCTATCGCTAACTTTTATGGGATTTTCGATCCCGAAAACTTCTTGCAGCAGGATAAAAAGCTGCTGCGTTAAAGCCAAGTCGGCTACGCTTAGTTGTTTTACGGCTATCTGACCTGCAAAAGACATGGGTATTTATGGGTATATTTTAAGTTGTTTTCTGCTGGTTAGACGGTGCAGAGTTTAAAACCTTACGAAGTAATCCCCCGATCACATTCACTACAAAAACTATTTGCCCTATAACAATCAGCAGCAGCATAAAAACGTATGCTGAAGCAGTAGAAAACCATTGTTTGCTTTGGTTAAATTCACTAAAAGCATAATATCTGCGCGGTATCCCGTCAAGCCCTGTTCCAATGGCTAATTTTATAAAAGTAATAACTGATAATAAGGTTAGAACAACCTGTATCCAGCTTAACGTTACCGACCAGATGTAATTTCGAAACAAAATTCCCATCGACCATAAGAACAACAATGCACCCGAAAAAAACCAACATAGATGCATATGAGCAATTACAACATAGGTATCATGCAGATTAATATCCATAGCGCTATTTGACAGCACGAATGACATCAAAAACAACAGCAAAGCCGTTACACCTAACAGATCATAAGGCCGTTTTCCAATATCGATATACGATCGGCGTTTCATTTTTTCCTGATTCCTGGTTCTTGATTCTTGCCTTTATAAAACTACTCTTTCCCCATTGCAACCAGCTTAACCGGGCCAACCAGCCCCGATGGTTTTGGATCCCATTTAATGGCAGTAAACAAACCATCTTCGCCCCGGTTATCGCGCAAACGCGCCGGGAAATTGGTATTGTAAAATATGCGGTAGCGTATGTGGCGCTTATCCATATCGCTGATACGGTTTGCCATCAGGTTTGATACGCTAACCTCTAACGTGTTGATAGGTTTGAGTAAACCGGGGGGGATATTGTAAGAAAAATCCGGACCGATCAGCGTAACCAGCTTGGCGCCGTTAAGGTACACATCGGCAGTTTCGTAAACCTTACCCAGGTCAAGTTTCCACTCAGTAGCTGCTTCTGATGGTTTATTAAAAGTAATACTGTATTTAGCCGTACCACTAAAGCGTTTTACTCCGGGTCCGTCCAGTTCTGTCCATGATGTTAGTGTGGTTTGCTTAGCAGTTGCAGGCAATTCGGGGCCACCATCGGTAAAGGTTACCGTCCATTCGCCTTTAATATCATAGCTTTTGCCGGTTGGTTTATAATAGGCATATAAATTACCTTTTACGGCTGTGGCCGATGTTTGCAAAACACATGTTTCGCCAGGTGCTAACTGCAAATAAACTTCGGTACCGCCCGTTGGCGCCTTGTGCAAACGCGCCACACCGTTGATCTTAAACATCGGGTCAAACTGCACCACCGATGCCGCATTTCCCGATAAAGGCACCCAACCATCAACTGCTTTGGTGCTTTTATTGGCTATGAAGTAGTAATCGCCGGCACCATAATTTCTGCGTACAAATTGCAAACCTTTTTCTACCATAGGCTCACGGCGCACTTTAATAAACGCCAGCAGGCGATCAAGGTTATCACCCATCAAAATGGCACCTTTTCCAATCACTGCTTTCTTAATATCTGCACCGGCATCAGCAAAGCTCAATTTGCTCACCATGTCATTCAAGGCAGCTTTTCCGGCTCCGTCCTTATCAAGCCCGGGCACATCAACCGGCATGTTTTTATAAATGATCACCTGCGCGCCACCTTCTGCCAATTTCATCAGCTGACTAAAAGTAGCTAAGGGAATGTATTTGCAGGCAGGCAGCACAATAGTTTTATAACCAGCGCTACCTGTGGTTTTAATGCTGCCGCCGCTCAATACGCTGCCTTGTATTTGCCTGTCGGATATGTAATCAAAGGCATATCCTCTATCCAGCAGGTCCTGGGCGTTATCTTCAAAAACGCTGCCTGTAAACTCTGGCCGCATACCATCATAATGCTTTAAAAAATTGCGGCCGGGTTCCATAAAACTATCGAATATGGGGTAATACAGCAGTACATCATTATCGGCGCGGCCGCTTTGTAAAAACGACTGGCAGCGGGCAATGTATTCGTTCAATGCATGAAAATCGTGCCATTGCGGGTTGTTGGGTACAAAATGCACAGCGGCATAAAACAACCATCCCGGCCATGGTGCCGATGGCGGCGAATAACTGATACCATGGTAAAAGACATGGTTAACACCACCCAAAAACAATTTATCAATAGCTTGTTTTACCTGCCCTAATGATGACATAAAATGCTCGTTGAGCCAGGTTGCCGATTCGGACGAGGTGAGTTTTTTACCGCTCACATGCGCTGCCGATGTGGCAAACTTATAGCGCAAAGGTTCGTTTCCTTCCGTTTCCGGGATATCAATTGCACTGTACAGATCGAGAATGTTTGCCGGTGAGCCGTGCGATTGGTTACGGATAAGCGCTCCCCTGCTATTTGCCCAGGCATGCCACGGTTTGGTAAAGTTGTCTAACAAAAGATCGGATATGGTTTCACGGTAATCGCATAAAACACGGGCATTGTTTTTATCGTCTTTATTGAACAAGGCCGGCAATTGGTTCAGCAGGTCGTATCCCCGGCGCTTTTTAAACTCTTCAAAAAAATTGGGCGTAAAGTTCGACTGACCCCGGGCATCATCCACTTCGTAAGAATCGTTAAAAAAAGCCCTGATATCGCCAACATCGGCACCCTTAAAAGCCTGGTCAAACTTATCCAGGTAAACTTTTAGTGCTTCGGGCGAAAAATGATCTATTACAAACCCCTCGCCACCGGGCGCGGCGCGTTCAACCATTTTACCATGCAATCCCATAAAAATGGCACACAATGTCCAGTCGCGTCCGGCAGGTGCCTTCCAGTTCAGTTTATTGGTGTTGGGGTCTACTTTATCCGTCAGGTTTAAAACCTCGCCGTTGGGGCCATAAGCCATTAGCACCTGCAAAGGCAAACTCATCTGGAACCTCACCTGGATCAAAGCCAGGGCCTGCATGTTTGTATTGGCTGCAATCGGCAGTACCAGGTCGTTTGCCGGCGGCGCTTTGCCCTCGGCGCTTACCAGCGGTTGCTGGATATAGCGGATCACTTCCTTCAGGGTATCGCCGCCTTTAACATTATAGTTCTCTAAAACCATGTTTTTTGCGGCATTATCTACATCTATCCATGGCCCGCCAAAAGGCCAGCCGGTAGCGTTGGCCATATCTATGCCCATACCCAAACGTTTAGCCTCGTGCAGGGTATGGCTCAGCATATCAACCCATTTTGGCGACAGGTACTGGATAAACTGGGCTTCCTGGCCTTTTACGCCATAAATGGGTGTAATTTCCAACCCGCCTAAACCGGCGGCACTGTAAGTTTCCAGGTTAGTTGTCAGGTCAGGTTTATTAACCGCGCTGCCCTGCCACCACCAGCGCGCCCAGGGCTTGGTTTGCCTGGTTACAGTGGGCCAGCTTATTTGCGAAAATGCCTGTAAGCAAAAAGAAATAATTATAAAGGTCAGGTAAAATTTACGCATAAGGTCGCTCAAATTGGTGATATAAATATACGCATTTTTATTGATTTAACCATCCTGTACAGTCATACAGTGTATTTTACACCGCTCCTGATCTTTTTAAAACCAATAATAATATTAATCGTTAGTTAATATCGAAGCTGTTTGGCCGGGATGAGAAACAGACCGCCTTATTTACAATTCCGGCTCACTTTCTTCCTGTGTTTTAAGCGAAGCTTTTCTTTTTTTTCGTTCAATAAAATTAACAACCATCCGGCTTTCGGTCATCAAAAAATAGCCAATAACAACTTTTAAAATATCGAATACAAACCATGCCGAGTATGGGTTATCGGTAAACTTTGTGTAGCTCTCGGCGTGCTGTGCGTACGAAAAAATGCGGTAGCAAAGTTGAGGTATATTTTCGGTGAACATTATTCCACCAATTACGATGGTCGCTATGGTCAAAATAGTCGAGCGATGAATATTCAATTCAAACTCTTCTTCTGAGAATCCTTTTTCCAAATGCAGTTTTTCAATAACCAGGTCAGTTTTAAAAAGGCAGTAACGCAATACAATAAAGTAAACGCAGCCTACTACAAGAAATAAAAACACCGTTCCGAAAATTGCCAAAGGGTATTGATCTTGATCTCTTTGCCCGATGAAAGCAAACGTGGAGATAAATTGAGTGAGCAGCGTACCCGATTGCCAAATGAGGTAAAGGCCAAATATTTTGACCAGGATGGTCCATAGCGATTTTGGTGTCATGCGGTTAAGGTTTAGATTTGGTACTAAATATATAGCTTTTAAACCGGCGGTACAAAACAATAGCTACCGTCAGCAAGCCGCAATAATCCAAATAGTGTACCCGCATTAAGCCAATAATTAATATATTTAGCCTTGATGAAGAAACTGCTTTGCTACCTGCTTCCTTTTTTATTGTTTACAGCCTGCCGCACAGATACCTCCAACTCACATAAAACAGTTTACAATATTAACCTCGACGAAGGCCTTACCTCGCTCGATCCGGCTTTTAGCCGCAACCAATTTGCCATATGGATGGCCAATCAGGTATTTAACGGTTTGGTACAGATTGATGACAGCCTGAACATACAACCTTGTGTAGCCAAAACCTGGAATATCTCGCCCGACGGTACTTTATATATCTTTCATTTACGCAGCGATGTATATTTTCATGATGATCCGCATTTTAAGGGGGGTATTGGCCGCAAAGCCGTAGCTGCCGATTTTGTATATAGCTTTTCACGATTGATAGATCCTAAAGTAGCCTCGTCGGGATCGTGGATATTTAGCGATAAGATAACAGGCAAAGAAGCTTTTACCGCTCCGGATGACAGCACATTTACCATCAGGCTCACCAAGCCCTTCCCGCCGCTCATCAGTATGCTTACCGCTCAATATTGCTCGGTTGTGCCTAAAGAGGTGGTTGAGTTTTATGGGAAAGATTTTCGCGATCACCCCATTGGCACCGGGCCTTTTAAGTTTAAATTCTGGAAGGAAGGCGAAGAACTGGTACTGCTGAAAAACGAAAAATATTGGGAAAAGGATACCCTGGGAAAAGCACTACCTTATCTGGATGCCGTTCGGGCAACGTTTATTAATGATAAACAAACGGCTTTCATGGAATTCCTGAAAAAGAATCTTGACTTTTTTAATGGTGTTGATGGCAGCTATCGCGACGATATCCTAACCAAAACCGGCCGTATCACCAAAAAATACCAGGGCAAGTTCCAGTTCATCAGCCGACCGTATCTATGCACCGAATACCTGGGTATGTTGATTGACAGCACGTTGCCTATTGTAAAATCATCACCATTAAGGTTTAAAAAAGTGAGGCAGGCCATAAATTACGCTATTGATAAACAAAAAATGATCAAGTATCTGCGCAACAGCATCGGCACACCGGGTTATTCGGGTTTTGTACCTATGGGGATGCCCGGTTATAATAAAAACGAGGTGCATGGCTATCAATATGATCCTGAAAAGGCCCGGCGTTTATTAGCCGAAGCGGGTTTCCCGAATGGTAATAACCTGCCCGAAATATTGTTAAGCGCCACCACCACCACCCGCGACCTGATCGAATACATACAAGGCGAATTGGGCAAGGTTGGCATCAAAACGCGTGTTGAGGTAACCCAAGGCGCCAGCTTACGCGAACTGATCTCGAAAAACGGCGTCAACTTTTTCCGCGGAACCTGGATAGCCGATTACCCCGATGGCGAGAATTACCTGTCGGTATTTTACTCTAAAAACAAGATCCCTTTCGGCCCAAATTATACCGGGTTTAACAATGCAGCGTTTGATGCCTTGTTTCAAAAGGCATATACTGCAACCAATAACGAAGAACGCTTTAAATTATACCGGCAGATGGATAACCTGGTAATGGAACAGGCCCCGGTTGTGGTGTTATATTACGATAAGCTGGTTAACATGTACCAAAATAACATCAGCGGATACGGGGTAAATGCCCAGAATTTGATGGTGCTGAAGAGGGTTAAGAAGTCTTGAGTCCGGAGTTCTGAGTCCGGAGTCTGAAAGATTTTATCGAATACTTAGCCAACACAGTAGAAAACAGAAATGCCCAACCTTTCGGCCGGGCATTTCTGACTAATATTATTATCGTCTTTCGGACTTTTCCGACTTCCGGACTTTCGGACTAACCAAAGAGACTACCTTCCCGACGGACCGTTACTACCGCCGTCTTGTTTCAGGTCATCATTGTTAACACCTTTTTTCTTTTGTTGGGTAGGATCCTGCGGGCTGCTGAATTTGATCTTACCAAAGTTATAGCTAAATGATACACCGAACGAACGGAAAGGGAACTCGGTATTACTGAATTGGGTATAACCCTGGCCCTTGCTGCTGCTGTTAAATGCTTTGTTTTCGGTAAACGGATCAAATGTATTTACGCCTAAACTTGCCTTTTTATTCCAGAACTCTTTTTTAACACCTATTATCCATAAACTGAATGATGGTGTAGTGCCCTGGATGGTACGTTTAGGGGTGTTTATTATCACGAATGATTCTGCCGCCCACCCATGATCCAGATTAACCGAAGCGCTTACAAATGCGTTAAGAGATAAATAGGTACCATCTTGCGATGCATCGGCAGTGTAACCACCTTGCGGATTTGGATTATAAGTATAAGCATTGATACTGCCGCGCAGGGTAAGTACCTTGATCGGATTAACTGATCCGAAAAGGCTGGTACCGATAGAGTTGTTATAGCCAATATTCTGATACTGGGTTATCGTCCTGTCGTTAGTAGGGGCAGTATTAGCTATCGCTTCTATCAGGTTACTGGTATGTTTAAAATAGATCGAAGCGTTTATTACCGAAGCGCCGATATAAGTAGAGTAGTTAAACTCGCCCGATTGTGTGATCTCGGGCTGTAACTGCGGGTTACCTACTGTGATAGCCGTGTTGTTGGTTGTATTAACATAAGGGTTTAAGTAAGTTAAACTTGGCCTTTGTATACGCTTGGTGTATGTTAATTTATAAGTTGAATTTTTAATGGTTTTTGATACGGCCAATGTAGGTATAAATACATTGTAGCTGTTATCAAACGATTGTAAACCACCTACCGCGCTATAAGGATCGCCGTGGATCTGTGTATTTTCTAAACGCGAACCTACCTGTAACGAATAACTTTTAGGTAAGGTAAAGGTAGCCACCGCATAACCGGCATAGATATTCTGGTTATAATCATAGCTGTTTGACAGCAGGGGGCTATATACAAAGCCGTTCGGATCGGCATCGGTATTTACATTATTTGATGTGCCTGTGTACGTATCAAACACGCTTGTTATCCTGCGGATAATTGTTTTACCACCGGCCTCAAATTTAAATTTGTCGGTAACCGGATAGGTGTAGTCAGCCTGCAATGTGTACTCGTTGTTTGCACCATTGTTTTTTGAACGCATGTCCTTGAAAGCCGTGGTTGAGTAAAGCGATGTTGAATTAAAATCAGTGATACCATGGCTCCATTCGCCTGCAATATCTATCTGATGGCCCTCTTTTTTAAACTTATGCACATAATCATTATTCCAGTCAAAGCCTCCAAAAGTTGTCTGACTGTTGATCTTCGACTCATAATTGAGGATATGGCCCACGCTATCGCGCACCGAATTGGAGTGACCATCAAGTTTAAAACCACCCTGGTTAAACGAGATATCAGAGCTAAAACTGTTAAAGCTGTTGATATCATAACTTAACGAACCTGATCCGCGCATACCATAACGGGTTATCTTGCTCGAGCTATTTGAATGTGTATAGTTATTTGCATCAAAATCTAAACCCGATACTGTAGTGCTGGTTTGCGGCCATGTAAAGTTACCGCCAAAGTTGCCGGTAATGCTTAAACGGTTTTGATTGATGTTGAGATTGGCGTTACCATTATTTTGACGGGTACCCACACCACCGCTTACAGAACCACTTATACCTGATATATTTTTCTTTTTGGTAACGATATTAATGATACCTGCCGAACCTTCAGCATCGTACTTTGCTGAGGGCGAGGTGATCACCTCAACATTTTTGATCTGATCGGCAGGGATAGATTTCAACACATCGGCCAGGTTATTAGCCATAGCGCCTGATGGTTTACCGTTGATCAATACTTTTACGTTTTGATCGCCACGTAACGATACATTACCATTGATGTCTACGTTTACCAATGGCACTTTACGCAGCACATCGGCGGCGTTTCCACCGGTTGAAGTGATATCTTTTTCGGCATTAAATACAATTTTATCAACCTTGGTTTCAATAACCGGGCCCGAACTGTTAATGTTTACCGCGTTAAGCGTTTTACCTGCCGGAGCCACAATAATGGTCCCCATGTTAAAATCTGGTTTCTCAGGTGTGGTGATAACCGGATCGATAGTTTTAGCCGGATAACCGATAAAAGTTACGGTAACTTTATATTTACCGATCTTCATATCATTCAGCTTAAAATTTCCTTTTTCGTCGGTTAAAACACCGTTCAACGGCACTTTACCCCCACTGCGGAAGATAGCTATCGTGGCGTAATCCAGCGGTTTTTTGGTTAGCGAGTCCACCACCGTACCCGATATTTTGCCAACCACGGTGGAGCCGCCTCCCAATTGTGCCCTGGCCGATATCGCGATACAAATTATTGCAATCAGTATATAAAAACGTTTCATTATTGTTTCTTTTTGTAGTTGGAGGCGAAAATACCCGAATTGTTACAAGTATTTGCTTATAAATTTACAATTATGTTTTGATTGATACATTTTTCTTGCCGAAGTGTTAAATATCCTATCTTTAACCATGCAAACCGCATCCATCACAAACGCAGTGGGTAATACCCCGCTGGTAAAACTGCAAAATATTGTTCCGGCAGGGTGTGCCGACATTTATGTAAAGTTGGAGTACTTTAATCCAACCGGTGCTTATAAAGACCGTATGGCACTGGCTATTATTGAGGGTGCCGAGAAACGAGGAGAACTACGCCCAGGTATGACGGTTATTGAATGTACCGCCGGCGGTACCGGCCTGGCCATGGCTTTGGTTTGTACGGCCAAAGGCTATCCATTTAAAGCGATCACATCCGACGCGTTTGCCAAAGAAAAACGTGAAAGCCTGCGGATATTTGGTGCCGAAGTGGAATTGATACCGAGTGAAGGCGGAAAGATCACTCCCGACCTGGTTCCGCGCATGATTGAACACACCCGGAAACTGAGCGAAGACCCTACTTATTACTGGACCAAACAGTTTGAAAATACCGATGCCTTAACGGGGTATAACAACATCGGCCGCGAAATACAGGCACAATTGAATGGCCCCGTACACGTATTTTGTGCTGCCCTGGGTACTGCAGGTATGATAACCGGCACATCGCAGGTATTAAAGCAGGCTAATCCCGAAACCCGTATCATTGCGCTCGAGCCTGAATCTGCACCTTTACTAAGCAGGGGCGTAAAGGGCACACATACGGTTGATGGTATTGCTTCGGGCTTTATACCACCCTTATTACAATATTGTGATTACAGCGAGGCTCAAACAGTTAATGAAGCCGAGGCCCGTAAAATGGCGCGGCTGCTTGCCGCTAAAGAAGGTATACTGGGCGGAACATCAACCGGACTGAACGTTTATGCCGCCATACGCATTGGCCAACAGCTTGGCCCGGGCCACAACGTAGTTACCGTAGCCTGCGATTCGGGCATGAAATATATGTCGGGTGGGTTATTCGATGAAGCCCCCTAACTCCCTAAAGGGGGAATAACAAATCTCAATCACCGCTGCTTTTGGCTGCTTCGCCTTTGGTGTATTCTTTTTTCCAAAGGTCAACATCGGCATCGTTATGCTGCGCCTTGCCCGGCGTGCTGCGGCCTTCGTCCACATATTTTTGAAGCAGGGCAGTTAGATTTTTTACAATATCGGGGTGTTGTGCCTGCACATTGTTTTCCTCTTTAATATCCTTCGAAAGATCATACAACTGCACGGCAGGCATATTCTGCTTAAACGCATCCGCATTTTTAGGGCTCTCCCACCCGCCAGATCCCGGGCACAGTTCCAGTTTCCAGTTGCCCTGGCGGATGGCAAAGTAACCATCGATCGAGTGGTTTACTATCGCATCTCTGATCACTGTTTTGCCCGATGTTTGCGTTAAATAAGGCAAAATATTATAGCTATCCTCGGCGGCGTTTTCAGGCAGTTTTTTACCCATTATAGCAGCAGTAGTGGCCATAAAATCGCCAAGGCAAACCGTTTTATCGCAGGTGCTGCCTGCGGCAACTTTACCCGGCCAGCGCACAATGAAAGGGATACGGTGCCCACCTTCCCAGATGTCCGATTTGTAGCCCCGGTAACCCATACTTGGCATATGTCCCTGCGCTTCTACATTAAATGTTTTCAATACATAAGGCGCAAAGCCATTATCGCTTGCAAACATCACAATCGTGTTTTTATCAATGTGGTTAGCTTCTAAAGCCCTCATCAGCTCGCCTACGGCCCAATCAGTCTCTTCTACGTAATCGCCGTAATCGGTAACACCGCTTTTGCCTTTAAATGCTGCGCCTGGCACAATAGGCGTATGCGGCGATGGCAGGGTGAAGTATAAAAAGAATGGTTTGCCCGCTTTACTTTTATCGCCAATATATTTAACAGCCCTGGCCGTAAAATCAGGAACGCAGTTAACTGCTTCAAAATTTGGTTCGGCCGGGCCTTCGCGACCCCATTTTTTTGTTGCTGTAGGCAAACCTATGGTATGGTTATTTTCGATATAGATAAACGGCGGCATATCCAGCGAGGCTGATATTCCATAAAAATAATCGAAACCACGGCTGTTAGGGCCGTTGGTTATGTTTTTGGTATAATCAATATCGGGCTTGGCACCTGGTTTAAGCACATCCCAGCCCAAACCCAAATGCCATTTGCCAATGCAGGCCGTAGTATAGCCGTTTTGCTGCAGGTATTTAGCTACTGTTAAACGCGAAGAATCGATCAGCGGGGTATCGTACCCGTTTAAAACACCTTTGGCCAGTCTGCTGCGCCAGGCGTAACGGCCCGTTAGTATGCTGTAGCGCGACGGGGTACACACTGCCGACGATGAATGTACATCCGTAAAACCCATACCCTGTGATGCCAACCTGTCGATATTGGGTGTGGCGATCTTACCGGCTGGATTAAAATATTTTACATCGCCAATGCCCAGATCATCCGAAAGGATATAAATGATGTTCGGTTTTTCGGCATTGCTTTTTTGCGCTTGCGCTGATGCAATAGCTAAGAATGAAAGAGCTGCCGAAAAGCAAATAGTTTTGGTTAAGTAACTATAAAATGCGGGCATAGTTGGTTATACTGTTGGTTAAGTGCAATTACGCTAAAATGAAATTTTGTTTACTTTAACATATTGGCTAAACAGTAAACTATTTTCACATCAGTTTATTAACAATATAAGGTTACTTATTTGCATGCCATGTGGTGTTTGTATATTTGACTTTTATATCATGAATTTAAACCACATTAATTTAAGTTTAACCGATGTTGCTGCAGCACGCAGCTTTTTTGAAACCTACTTCGATTTTAAATGTACCGATGTTAAACCCAACGATACCTTATCAGTACTAACAGGCGAAAATGGTTTTGTTTTGGTACTGATGCATGAGCGCCTCAATCAGGATGGCAATCATACCTATCCGGATGCTTTTCATATAGGGTTTTATTTAGATGATGAAACAGCCGTGATGGCAATGTTTGAACGCCTGAAAAACGGTGGCATAGGCGTGGAGCAACACCCTCAAAAAATACGAAAGACCTTTGGCTTTTATTTTAAGTTTCAAAACATACTGATCGAGATAAGCTGCGAGCTTACAGCAAGCGAAACTTCGATGTAAAACATTATATTTACCATCCAAACTAAAAGAATGAAGAAGTTTTTTGCAACGGCAGCATTAATGCTGGTATCGGTAATGTTTATTTCGTGGGGCGATAAGGGCCATAGTGCTATTGGGTTAATCGCTCAAAATCATTTGAGCTCCAAAGCACAGGCAGCCGTTAAAAAAATTATCGGCAGCGATAACCTTGCCGATGTTGCTAACTATGCCGATGAAATTAAAAGCGATGCAAACCTGCGTTATACAACTCCCTGGCATTTTGCCGACCTGCCATCGGGATATACCTTCGAACAATTTGCCGCTGCATTAAAAGCTTTGGATAAGGGCAATGTTTATAACGCCATTTTAAGCTGCGAACACGACCTGACCGATGCATCAAAGGGGCGCGTGCAAAAAGCGTTTGCTTTAAAACTGCTGGTTCATTTTGTTGGCGATTGCCATCAGCCTATGCACATAGGCCACGCAGAAGACCGTGGGGGCAACAGCATCAGTATTAAATTTTTAGGCGAAAGCGGTAATTTACATGGCCTTTGGGATTATATGCTGATCGATCATGAAAACATGAATTATAAGCAAATGGCTGCGAAGTACGATACGGCCACGCCCGAACAAATTAAGCAGTGGCAAAACGATTCGGTGCTCAAATGGATGTACGAATCGTATGTAATTACCAACGAGCTTTACAAAGAGGCAGCCGAGAATCCTGATCTTAAACAGGATTATTATGACGACCATATTGAACTGCTGCATCAGCGCATCCTTAAAGCGGGTATCCGTTTGGCGGGTGTTTTAAACAGGATATACGATAGTGGCGAATAGGCGATCAGTTACCTCCGCGGTATCTGATTATTTTCCCCGTGTCAGTCTTCAACTTAATTTTACTGGTGTCGGGTTTGATTTTATTGGTATCCAGCTTTGTGCCTTTTTTCATATAAATTTCAACTACGCCGTTATCAGCCTTGCTACCATATTTGGCTGTAGCCGAAATCCCTTTTAATACCTGTATCGACTCTATATCCCGCGGGTTTATATTGGGGGCGGCAATACTCGTTCGGTATATTTCTTTTTTGTTTTTAAACAAAATATACATGGGCGGCGGCAAAAGTGAACTTCGGCTTGGGGCGCATATCCTGATATTCTGCCCTTTGACAGGCTCGCCCGTTGTTTGCGCTATTGCTGCGCCGTATACAAATATTGATATAATGACGGCAAAAAGTACTTTCATTGGGTTGCGATTGGTTATATAAAGCTACGTCTATTTCTGCATTTATCATCGGTGAGATCAAAATCAATAATCGGTGTAATCCCTTTAAGTAATATTCAGGTTACACTATACAATTTTCAGGACGGCACAGGATGATTATCCTTTACGCTTGTTATACTTTTAATTATTGTTTGATAACATCTATCAGCAATAGCTAACCATTATCCTAAAAAACAAAAAATGTCGTTGCGAGCAACAATACTATTGGCTATTGGTGTATCCTGTATTCAGCTGTCATCTGCGCAAAGCAACTGGCAAAAAATTACCATGCCGGGTTTGGCCGAGGTAACATCCAATTTCAAAAACCCGCCATCACAATACAGCTCAACTGTTACCTGGGGGTGGGATGGCAACATGACGCGCGAGGTTATCAGCCGCGATCTGGATAAACTGTATGGTTTCGGGTTTCGGGCCGTAACTATCGAGGCCGGGTATAACATGGCCGGTAAATATTTAAGTGAGGCCTGGTTTCAGTCGGTAAAAACAGCTGTGGAAGAAGCTAAAAAACGCGGCATGCATATCTGGATCATCGACGAAGGCAAATACCCAAGTGGCTTTGCCGGAGGCAAGTTTAGCGAAGAGCATCCTGAACTGCGTATGCAGGCGCTAACCATAGCTGCACGCATCCATGCCAATGCAAGCGAAACCATAGATCGTGATATTGCTGATGCGGTAGCTGCCATCGCGGTAAACGCAACCGATAAAACCAGCCGGGATATTGAAGTAAAAAATGGTAAGATCCATTTTACGGCGCCTGCCGGAAGCTGGGATATTACCATTGTACAGCATCAGTTTAAAACATCGCCAACGCGATCGGCCAATAACCCAACCAGTGGTAAGGATGGCAGCGCTTCGCTGATCGATTATCTTAACCCGGATGCGACCAAACAGTTTTTAGCTTATACCGAAGAACAGTATAAAAAATACATGGGGAACGAGTTTGGTAAAACCATTCTGGGTTTCCGTGGCGATGAGCCGGCTTTTTCGTACACGCCATGGTCGCCTAAACTGCCCGAAATATTTAAACAAAAAAAGGGATATGATATTGAGCCTTACCTGGCTTCGTTTTTCATTAAGGAGCCATCGCAGGAGCAGGTAAGGGCCAAAGCCGATTTTTACGATGTATGGTCGGACATGTTTGCCGAAAACTATTTTAAGCCACAGGGCGATTGGTGCAGGGCCAATGGCGTTGAATATATAGTGCACCTGGATAAAGACGACGATATGCAGCCTTTTGTGCGCAGCGGCGGCGACTTTTTTAAAGACATGAAAGATGTACAGATACCGGGCATCGACGTGATCTGGCACCAGATAGGTTGGGATACGGTGGCTAATTTCCCCAAGTTCGCTTCATCCGTATCGCACATTTATAACAAACCACGCGCCTTAAGCGAGAGCTTTGCGGCTTACCGCCCCAAACTGGATGACGAACACGCCAAATGGATACTTGACCACCAAATGGTACGTGGCATTAACCTGTTCGAAATGATGTTCGCAGGTTCGTCAGCGGCAAGCGGCACAACAAGAGTACAGGCTTATATGGACGAGCCGGGGTTTGCCGACCTGGTAAAATACACCAACCGCGCCTGCTACCTGCTGAGCGTTGGCAGGCCGGCAACACAAGTGGCGGTTTACCTGCCAACCACAAGCTTATGGATGGGCGACACCAAAGCCAACAAAAGCGAAATAGCTGTAGCCGAACAGCTTTTAAACACTCAGCACGATTTTGATTTTGTAAGCGAAAAAGCCCTGGAAACAGATCTGGAACTGGAAAAAGGCGAATTTAAAACCGTATCGGGTACAACATACAAAACCGTGATCATACCCGCCACAACGGTAATGAGCGAAAACGTTATCCACCGTATCAGGGCGTTTGCTAAAGATGGTGGCCAGGTTATTTTTATGGATAACCTACCCGAAATATTAACAAAAGGCTCGTTTTTAAAGGCATATAATGCAACCCACGGCCCTACAGATTACAAGTGGTGCCGTTTACAGGTTGGCCCAACCGATTTTGCCAACATCACCAATTTTGATGTTAAGCTGCAAAAGCCCGAACCCGCTATCAAGTATATACACCGGGTGCTCAAAGATGCCGATATCTATTTCTTTTTTAACGAAAGCGATAAAGAGCAAAACAACATGGCCAGCATTTTAGGTACAGGCTTTGTGCGCACCTGGGACGCCCTGACGGGAGAGATAAAAAACGAAATGGCCTTTAAACAAGGCGACCGTACCCATATTGAAATAAAATTAAAACCTCATGGAACAATGTTTTATGTGGTGAGTAAAAAGTGATGCGTGAAGTTTAAATATGCAGATGTGCAAATGAAAATAACCAAAGCGTAGTATAGGGAATGATAAACAACTTATATAAAGCATTTTTACTATCCCTATTCCTTTTACAAGGGATATGTGCCATGGCGCAGTTTAAACTGGATGCGCAGGGTTACAGCAGGCCGGTATTCACACAGCTGTACCGATCTGATAAAAAGCATTATTTGATAACCGATTTTGGTGCAGTTGGTGATGGTAAAACGATGAATACCATCGCCATACAAAAAACTATAGACCAATGCTCCGCAAAAGGTGGTGGTGTGGTTGAAATACCAGAAGGAATATTTGTAAGCGGCAGCATTTTCCTTAAAAAAGATGTGAACCTGCAGATAGATGCCAAAGGCGTTTTAAAAGGCTCGCTCAACCCGGATGATTACCCGCAGATACAAAGTAGTTTTGAAGGTGTTGACCGGATGTATACCGCGGCATTTATCAACGCGCAAAACCTGTCGCGTTTTATAGTTTACGGTGAGGGGACGATCGATGGTTCGGGCGAAGATTATATTGCGGTTTATCGTGCCATCACCACCAAACCTAAGCCGGGCAAACCGAGGCTCATCTGCTTCGATCATTGTACCAACTTTACCATATCTGGCCTGCAATTACATAACCAGGCGGTTTGGTGCCTGCATTTGTTTAAATGCACCGATGTAGTGGTTGCCGGCGTTACCATTACCGCCGAACACAATATCCCCAGCAGCGACGGGATAGACATCGACCAGTGTACACGCGTAATTGTTAACCATTGTGACATCGATGTAAACGACGATTGTATCTCGATAAAAGCCGGACGCGAAACCAATACCGTCCCCAATTTGCTTTGCCAGGATATCACCATCGAAAATACACGCTTTGGTTACGGGCACGGCGGCGTAGCCATGGGCAGCGAAACCTCGGGCGGGATTAAAAATGTATTGGTAAACAACTGCATTGCCGAAGCGGGCAACTGGGCGCCGGTGAGGTTCAAATCGCAGCAAAGCCGTGGCGGTGTGGTTGAACATATCGTTTTCAAAAATTTTGAGCTGAAGAATGTTACCCAGGCCTTCGAGATGAATATGAACTGGACAAGTTCGCACGGAGTACTCGCTCCGCCATCAAACCCTTTGCCGGTGGTTAAAGATGTGGAGCTGTATAATGTGCATGGTACAGCTAAGCGTGGCGGCAATTTGCAAGGGTTAAAAGGCAGCCCGATAACTAATGTTAAATTCACCAACTGTAAAATAGAAGCGCAAACGGGGTTACGCCTAAGTGAAATTAAAGATGTGGATTACAGCGGATTGAATTTGCTGATAAAAGAGGGGGAGAAGATTATTAATGTGCAGATGTGAAAATGTACAGATATGCAGATGAATTGAATAATTAAAACGTCATTGCGAGGCACGAAGCAATCCCAAATAGGCAGAGCGGCTCTGTAAGTCGGGGATTGCTTCGCTACCGCTCGCAATGACGTGGTAGAAAGAGAAAAGAACTAACCATGAATAAACTCAACAAACTATCAACTACCTTACTGGTATTGCTGGCAGCAGGCACGGCTTCGGCACAAAAAACAGACTTTAAATTTGAGCTGGGCTCGGGGAAGAAAGTTAAAGATGGGTATACATCAATAACCCCGGCAACTGTTTATGCCAAAGAGCTTGGCTACGGCCTCGACTTTGGCTACCCTGCCGATGCAGCAGACAACGGCGGCAAAGACCCGCTGAAAGCCAGTAACCTTACCGGCAGCAAACCCTTTTATTTTTCGGTAGATGTGCCCGAGGGCAACTACAAAGTAACCGTTACCCTGGGCGATGCCAAACAAGCCACGGTTACCTCGGTAAGGGCCGAATCGCGCCGGTTAATGCTGGAGAAAGTGGAAACCAAACCCGGCGAATTTGTGACTAAAACTTTCATCGTTAACATTCGCAAACCGCAAATTGAGGGTGGCGGCAAAGTTGGCTTAAAGGACCGTGAGCTAACCAAGCTGGATTGGGATGATAAACTGACGCTTGAATTTAACAACAGCCATCCGGCAGTTTCGGCAGTTGAAATAGCCAGGGCCGACGACCAGGTAACCGTTTACCTGGCCGGTAACAGCACCGTTGTTGACCAGGATGACGAGCCCTGGGCCAGCTGGGGGCAAATGATCCCGCGTTTTTTTAAGCCTGGTGTGGCTATAGCCGATCATGCCGAATCGGGCCTGACATTGGCCAGTTTCAAAGGTTCGCACCGTTTGGATAAAGTACTCAGCACGGCAAAACCCGGCGATTATCTGTTTATCGAGTTCGGCCATAACGACCAGAAAGAACGCGGCCCTAATGCCGGCGCATGGAAAGCCTATACCGAAAGTTTTAAATATTTTATTGAACAGGCCAAAGCAAAAGGGATGATACCGGTTGTGGTGACATCGACCAGTCGCCGTGCCTTTAGCGACACAACCGGTAAAGTGGTGAATACCTTGGGCGATTTCCCTGCTGCAGCGCGCAAGGTTGCCCAGGATGAGGGTGTAGCCATGATAGATGTTAATGCCATGACCGCCGATTTTTACAACGCACTGGGTAAAGAGGCATCAACCAAAGCATTTGTACATTACCCCGCAAATACCTGGCCGGGGCAAGGCAGCAAGCCATTGGCGGATAATACGCATTTTAACAATTATGGTGCCTACGAGATTGCCAAATGCGTGATAGAAGGTATCCGCACCAATCATTTGGGCTTAGAGAAATATTTGATCGATGCACCCAGGTTCGACCCGTCGCACCCCGATGATCCGAATACTTTTAACCTGCCGGTAAGCGCGCCAAGCCCGGTATTAAAGGCAGCAATGTTTGCCAAGCCGGACGGAAATTAAATAGTAGCAGTTATAAGTGGCAGTAGCAGTAAAAGAGAAGTACAAATGAAAAGGTTGATCACAAATAAATTACAACTTCTACTGCTCGTGCTACTGCCACTAATCACCAACGCCCAGGTATTGCGCAAACCCGTGCCCGACAAACTGGTTGTTTTAACTTTCGATGACGCAATTGTAAGCCAGTACACGGTAGTTGCACCCTTGCTCAAAAAATACGGTTTTGGTGCTACGTTTTTTGTATGCGAGTTCCCTACCCCGCCGTTTAGCGACAAAACCAAATACCTGAGCTGGGAGCAAATTGCCGCCCTCAACAAAATGGGTTTTGAGATTGGCAACCACACCAAAAACCATACACACGTTAACAAAATGGATAGCCTCCGTTTTGTGGCCGAGTTAAAATACATTGAGGATAAGTGCGCGCAATATCATATCCCTAAACCTGTAAGCTTTGCCTATCCTGGTTATGATGTTGGCCTCAGGGCTTTACCGGTTTTAAAAGCCGCCGGATATGTTTTTGCACGACAAGGTTTGAACCGTCCGTATGACCCGCTTACAGACAATCCGCTGCTGATGCCGGGCTTAACAACCACTGCCGATAACAGCAAGGATGTGTACGATATTTTACCTAAAGCCAACCACGGCAAAATAGTGGTATTAACCCTTCATGGTGTGCCGGATGAAGCGCACCCCTGGGTAAATACGCCGCCTGAATTGTTTGAGCAGTATCTCAGGTATTTAAAAGATAACCATTACAAAGTGATCGCCATGCGCGACCTGCAACAATATATCGACAAGGATAAGGCACTGGCCATTAAGCCTGTGTTTAACAAATAACCTATTATACTAACCTTACAGAAAATGAAAAGTCTTAAAAAAATTGTCATCACCAGTTTATGCGGACTGCAAATGGTATTTACCATTGGCGCACATGCGCAGCAACTCCCGGTAATGGAAACGGGCGGTAAAGCGATGCCCGATGAATGGATAGATAAGGATACCGGCCACAAGGTTGTTCGCCTGGTGCGCAGGCCGGGCACTACCAATGGCAGCTTTTATTTTAATAATTACTGCTTCGTTCCGCGTAAAGCAAGCGAAGGCGATCTGATGGTATTTTCGGGCAGCACCACGAAAGAGATGGGCAACCAGCTTTTTACCGTAAACCTGAAAACGCTGGAAGTTAAACAGCTTACACACCACGCGCATATTGCCGGCGAAATGGTTTGCCCTAAAACCCACGATGCCTTTTACCAAAGCGGCGACAGTGTTTGGGCGGTAAATGCCATCACAGGTAAAAACAGGTTTATTTATGCTTTCGACCCGGCGTTTAAAGGCCGCGTGGGCACGATTAACGCCGACGGCACTTACCTGGCTTGTGTTAAAGCAACCGGCGAGCAGGAGCGCGAAATATTAAAACAGTATCCTGAAAAAAGCCAGTTTTTTAATCGTATTTACGATGCCCATATTGAGCATACCCTTTACACGCTGAATGTTAAAACCGGCGAACTGAAAGAAATTCATCGTGAAAACGAATGGACAAATCACCTGTTATTCTCGCCTGTAGACCCGGATATTTTATCGTATTGCCACGAAGGTCCCTGGGAAAAGAACGACCGCATCTGGAACATCAATATCAAAACATTAAAAAACACCCTGATGCACGTGCGTACCATGCCAAACGAAATAGCCGGGCACGAGTTCTTCGGCATTGGCGGGCAGCATGAATGGTTCGATTTGCAAAAGCCTAAAAGCAAAACCTTCTTTTTAGCTGCTTTTGATATGAAGACCGGTAAAGAGGACCGGATGTACGAAATGGACCGCAACGAATGGTCGATACACTTTAACGTGACTAAAGACGAGCAAACCTTTTGCGGCGATGGCGGCGACCCCGGCCAGGTAGCCAAAGCGCTGGATGGCGAATGGATATACCTGTTCAAACCTAACGGCGATCGCTTCAAATCAGAAAAACTGGTGAACATGAAAAACCACCACTATAAACTGGAACCTAACGTTCACTTTTCGCCCGATGAAAAATGGATCATTTTCCGTGCTAATTTTGAAGGCGTGGATAATGAACAGGTTTACGCCGTGGAGATAGCGAAGCACTGAAGAAGAATCAAGAGCCAAGAATCAAGACGTTTTAAGCAACATATCTTGATTCTTGACTCTTAATTCTTGACTCTATTTCGTGAATCTTTCTTTCAAGTACTTGCCAGTATACGAATCCTTCTTCTTGATCAAATCTTCGGGCACACCTTCAAATACCACTTTCCCGCCGTTGTTACCGCCCTCGGGGCCGATATCGATCACCCAGTCGGCGCATTTAATGACATCCATATTGTGTTCTATCACGATAATGGTATTGGCATGATCCAGCAACGCGTCGAATGATTTGAGCAGCTTTTTAATATCATGAAAATGCAGACCCGTTGTAGGCTCATCAAATATAAACAGCGTTTTATGCGCATTGTTGCCTTTTACCAGGAAGGACGCCAGCTTGATACGCTGTGCTTCGCCGCCCGACAGGGTGTTTGATGATTGCCCTAAATGCACATAGCCCAACCCCACATCAACCAAAGGTTTTATTTTGGCAATGATCTTCGGCTCTTTAGCAAAGAAAACCAATGCCTCGTCGATGGTCATGTTCAGTACATCGTCGACATTTTTTTCGTTGTAGGTTACATCGAGCACATGTTGTTTAAAGCGCTTGCCGCCGCAGCTTTCGCAGGTCAGGAAGATATCCGCCATAAACTGCATTTCTATCTTTACCTCGCCTTCGCCCTGGCAGGTGTCACAGCGGCCGCCTTCAACATTAAATGAAAATGCCGATGGCTTTAGTCCCGTTCCTTTTGCTGCGGGTTGTGCTGCGTACAGGTTACGGATCTCGTCCCAGGCTTTAACATAGGTAACCGGGTTTGAACGAGACGAGCGTCCTATCGGGTTTTGATCAACCAGTTCAACCTGTTCAATTTTACGGTAATCACCTTCAATGGAATCGTAGCTGCCGGTTTGCTCGCCATTATAGCTACCCAATGCCTTTTGCAGGGCAGGTGCTAAAATACGTTTTACCAAACTGGTTTTGCCAGAGCCTGATACGCCGGTTACTACGGTCAGCACTCCTATCGGGAATTTGGCGTCAACGTTTTTCAGGTTGTTTTCGCGGGCGCCTTTTAATTCAATAAAGTCGTTCCATTTGCGGCGGCGTGCCGGGATAGCGATCTCTTCCCTCCTGCTTAAGTATTTACCGGTTAAACTTTTCGGATCTTTCAGTATTTCTTCATAAGTCCCTTCAAATATCAGCTCGCCACCGTTGGTACCTGCCTCGGGGCCGATATCGATCAGGTAATCGGCCGCCTGCATAATTTCTTCTTCGTGCTCCACAATGATCACTGTGTTGCCCACATCCCGTAAGGATTTCAATACTTTGATCAGCTTTTGCGTATCACGTGGGTGCAGGCCAATGCTCGGCTCGTCAAGCACATAAATAGACCCCACCAAACTGCTGCCCAACGAAGTAGCCAGATTAATGCGCTGCGATTCCCCTCCCGACAAGGTGTTCGATAAGCGGTTCAGTGTTAAATAACCCAAACCAACATCATTTAAAAAGCCAATGCGGTTAACGATCTCTAATAATAAGCGTTTGGCAATAGTTTCATCGTGCGCGTCGAGCTTCAGGTCGCGAAAAAACTCGAAAGCCTTATCCAGCGGCATCAGCACAATATCGGTAATGGATTTACCTGCAATCTTCACATAAGCAGCATCCGGGCGCAAGCGGCTGCCCTTGCAATCGGGGCAATTGGTTTTACCACGATAACGGGATAAAATAACCCGGTATTGTATTTTGTAGGTTTGCTCTTCAAGCTCCTTAAAAAATTCATCTAACCCGCGGAAGTATTTATTACCCTTCCATAACAATTGCTGCTGCTTTTCGGTGAGCTGGTTGTATTGGCGATGTATCGGAAAATCGAACTGGAGGGCAGTTTTTACCAATTTATCGTTCCATTCGCGCATCTTTTCGCCGCGCCACGGGGCAATAGCTCCTTCGTAAATGGTTTTGCTTTTATCGGGGATAACCAGGTCCTCATCAATACCGATGATCTTACCATAACCTTCGCAACGTTTACAGGCGCCGTATGGATTGTTAAAGCTAAAAAAGTTGGCTGTAGGTTCTTCAAAGCGCATCCCGTCGAGCTCAAAGCGGTCGCAAAAAAAGCGTTCCTCTTCGCCGGTCTCGGTAGTGTACCGCACAAAGCAATCGCCTTTACCTTCAAAAAAGGCTGTTTGCGCCGAATCGGCCACCCGGCTTAAAGTTTCATCTTCGTTATTTTTGTTGATGCGGTCAACAACGATACGGATCTGCCCGCCGCCTTCCAGCGAGTCATCCTTTATCGAATCATCTTCCAGCAGGTTCTCTATCCGCGAAAGCGCACCTAAGTACTCCACGCGTACAAAACCTTTTTGCATTAAAACAGCCAGTTCTTCTTTAGCACTGCGGTTGTTGTGCGGATGCAGCGGGCATAAAATAGTAACCGTAGTTTCATCGGGCAAACCGCCCACAAAATTTACCACATCGGTAACCGTATCTTTTTTTACCACGTTGCCCGATACCGGCGATATGGTTTTACCTATACGGCTGAAAAGCAGTTTCAGGTAATCGTAGATCTCGGTAGAAGTACCTACGGTTGACCGCGGGTTTGAGGTAATTACTTTTTGCTCAATAGCGATGGCCGGTGCTATACCTTTAATATAATCAACTTCGGGCTTATTCATGCGGCCCAAAAACTGCCTCGCGTATGATGACAAGCTTTCTACATAACGGCGCTGTCCTTCGGCGTAAAGCGTATCAAAGGCCAATGATGATTTACCCGATCCGGACATACCGGTGATCACAACCAACTTGTTTTTAGGTATGGCCACATCCATGTTTTTTAGGTTATGTACCCTTGCCCCTTTAATCAGTATGTTTTTTTGCGAATCTATCGCGGTGTCATTCTTCATCCGTTTGTAAAAAATTTGGTGTGTTTTCGTATTAAGAGAATATAATTCTTAATTTTAGATAGCAGCGCAAAAATATAGCTTTAATGCTGTGATGAAACCAGAATTATAAATTTTATTCTTTGTTTTTTGTCAAATTATTATTTCATTTGAATCAAGTTAATCCATCGTCTAAAAATATAGTCCCTATAGAAGCAACTCTACTTAAATAATAATCGTATATCAATTAGTACTTAAAGTTGTATTTCTATGGATTTTCAATCGAAGAGTGACCAGGATCTGATCCATCTGTATGTTGCCGGTGACGAGGCAGGCTTAAAAGAGCTGATCCGTCGTTACCAGTCAAAAATTTATACATCCATTTACTTGCTTGTTAAAGACGAATATCTTGCCGAAGATATCTTTCAGGACGCGTTTATCAAAGTAATCAACACTTTAAAAGCCGGCCGTTATAACGAAGAAGGTAAATTTTTACCCTGGGTTATCCGTATAGCGCATAACCTGGTGATCGATCATTTCCGTAAAGAAAAACGCACCCCGGTTATCAACAACGGCGACGACTTTGACATTTTTGAAGTGTTGGGCCGCTATGACGAAAGTATTGAGGACCGCCTGGTACGCGAGCAAACTTACAAAGATCTTAAAGCACTGATACAGCTTTTACCTGCTGAGCAAAAAGAGGTATTGATTATGCGCCACTACGGCGACATGAGCTTTAAAGAAATTGCCGACATTACCGAGGTGAGCATTAATACTGCGCTGGGCCGTATGCGCTATGCTTTAAATAACCTGCGTAAAATGATGCAAAATAAAGAACTCAGCTTAAAAAATTAAGCTCCTGATATACGGTTCACTCTAACGTGCCCCCGTAAAGTATGTTTAATACCCAAACGTACCTTACGGGGATTTGTTTTGCGTTACATTTTCATCTTTTTTTCATAATTTTTTCATATAGCGTATACGTAAATGAAATTTTGTCCGTTTGATAAATGTTGATTTCAACCTTCCTGACGCATTTTTTCATTTTAAACAAATCTTATAATACATGAAGATGAAATTTAGATGAAAAAAAATCACAATATGTAAAATATTTTAAATAAGCTTGCGTTTAAGTACTGTAATTTAACTGCAAAGCTTATGATGGAACTTTTTACAAATGATTTAAATTCACCTGCAATCGATAACGAGATGAAGGAAGCTGAAGCCACCATACAGAATGTTGGAACCGACGAAATGTTGTTTTACAACTCCATACGTGCTGATCTGCAACAGATACAGATGAAGCCAAAAGCCGAAACGATAGATAACATACTTCACTATTCGCGAAACTATGCCGGATAATATAACAGGGTAATTCTACCTTGTTATATTTGCCTATGTTAAAAGCCGAACGTTATCAGCATTTCGTAGATTATTTTTCAAAAAACCAACCCGCGCCTGTTACCGAGTTACATTACGGTAACCCTTTTCAATTATTGATCGCCGTTATCCTATCGGCACAGTGCACCGATAAACGCATCAACCAGGTTACGCCTGCCTTATTTGAGCGCTACCCGACGCCTGAATCATTAGCCGAATCAAACTCAGACGAGGTATTTACCTATATCCGTAGTGTAAGCTATCCTAATAATAAGGCCAAACATTTGGTTGGCATGGCTAAAATGCTGGTAGAGGTTTTTCATGGCGAAGTACCATCAGAAGTTAACGAACTGCAAAAAATGCCCGGCGTTGGCCGCAAAACCGCTAATGTTATTGCCTCGGTTATTTACGATGCGCCTGCCATGGCTGTGGATACGCACGTGTTCAGGGTATCAAACCGCATCGGGCTAACCACCAATGCCACTACCCCATTAGCTGTAGAAAAACAACTGGTGAAATACTTGCCACAGGAAGTGATCGGTATTGCCCATCACTGGCTTATTCTGCACGGGCGATATATCTGTGTGGCACGCAGCCCAAAATGCGAGATATGCCCGCTAACGTGGTTTTGCAAATACTACGAACGTACCCATACAGAAGCTTATTTATTAAAAGCCGAGGCTGCCGAACTGCGCAAAGCGGAGTTAAAAAAGAAGAAACAAAAACTTGATGTGATAAGTAAAGAACTCAAAAAACGCAGTGTGGAGAAAGATATTTGATGGTTTTACACAGCTTCGCTATGTTTACTTTACCAAAATAAAAATAAATACTAAAAAAATTAGTTATTCTAAAAATATTAGTATATTTGTCATCATACAATATAAGCAATGAGCAGCGTAGAAAAATTAAAAGCATTACAGCTTACTTTAGATAAGCTTGAAAAATCATACGGTAAAGGCACCATCATGAAACTGGGCGATACCGCTATTGAGCCGATAGAAGTTATTTCGACAGGTTCGTTAGGTTTGGATATCGCTTTAGGTGTTGGTGGTTTGCCTAAAGGCCGTGTTATTGAAATATACGGACCAGAGTCATCTGGTAAAACCACTCTGGCTATCCATGCCATTGCCGAGGCGCAGAAAAAAGGCGGCATTGCTGCTTTTATCGATGCAGAACATGCTTTTGATAAATACTACGCTCAGAAATTGGGTGTAGATGTTGAAAATCTATTGATCTCGCAACCGGATAATGGTGAGCAGGCTTTGGAAATTGCCGATAACCTGATCCGCTCTGGCGCTATCGATATTATCGTGATCGACTCGGTTGCAGCTTTAGTGCCAAAAGGCGAAATTGAAGGCGAAATGGGTGATTCTAAAATGGGTTTACAAGCTCGTTTAATGTCGCAAGCCTTACGTAAGCTTACCGGCACCATCAGCAAAACCGGTTGCTGCTGTATATTCATCAACCAGTTGCGCGAAAAAATTGGTGTAATGTTTGGCAACCCCGAAACTACTACCGGTGGTAATGCTTTAAAATTTTATGCTTCGGTGCGTTTGGATATCCGCCGTATATCGCAAATTAAAGATACCGACGAAGTATCGGGTAACCGCGTAAAAGTTAAGATCGTGAAAAACAAAGTGGCTCCGCCATTCCGCATAGCCGAGTTCGATATTATGTTTGGCGAGGGTATCTCAAAAGCAGGCGAGATCATCGACCTGGGTGTTGAGTACGAGATCATTAAAAAATCGGGTTCGTGGTTTAGCTATGGCGAAACCCGTTTGGGCCAGGGCCGCGATGCAGTTAAACAATTGATATTGGATAACCCTGAATTATCCGAAGAACTTGAAGTCCGGATAAAGGAAGCCGTAACAGGTGAAGCCATAGAAAAGTAATAATTTATTTACATCGACCTATTTAAAACCTCTCGGGCAACCTCCTGAGAGGTTTTTGTGTTTTACACATATAATGATGGCGGCTAAAACATAACTTTGTATTTTTACCGTTATAGCATTATATATCAGTAATGTTTGCCTGTGTATTGAAAACATTTATACTCTTTTTTTTATTTATTGCCTTTTCAATAATGTCGTTTGCACAAGCCCCTGCTAACGACGATGCTGCGAATGCAACAATTTTAACCAATGTCACCTCGGCCTGTTCAACCGATGGTGCATATACCAGTGTTGGTGCAAACGCTTCGCTTACCGCTAACGATAAAGATGTTTGGTTTAAATTTACAGCTATCGCATTTGATGTAAGCATCACTGTTACCGGTAATGGTACCACGCCCTTAAATTCGCCCGGAATTGATATTTACTCTTCCATAAACCCTTACAATTCGGCAATTGGTTCGGTTGCTAATGGCGCTACTACTACTACTTATTACAAAGGCGGCCTCACTATTGGCCAGGTTTACTATTTTAGGGTTTATGGCCGTAATGGCAATGTAGGTACCTTTAAATTATGTATTAATAATTATAACCCAATTTTGCAGGCAGGGCAAGATTATGCTACTGCATCTATCTTATGTAATAAGGCAAGCTTTACGCAAACGGGGGTTACCGGTGCCGGCGCAAATAACCGCGAGTCGGCAGGCACCTGCCTCGATGTTGGCGGTGGCGGTTCAATTGAAGCAAACGCAGCCTGGTATAAATGGACAGCCGCCAATAACGGGAGTTTAACTTTTACTATTACACCAACCGTAGTTGCGCCTTTAGCCGATGATATAGATTGGGTGCTGTATGATCTTGGTCCGGCGGGTACATTGCCCTTAAATGTGGCAAATGCCATACGCTGCGATGCAAGCCGTGGGGTTGATTGTATTGCACCTAACCCTATTTATTACCAAACCGGGTTAAAGGCCGGGGAAACCAAAACAAGCGAGCCTCCCGGCTGTGGACCCAATATCAATGGCTTTGATGCACCGGTCGACATGGTTAAGGGGCACGTGTATGCTTTGCTGATCAACAATTTTTCGAACGGAAATAACGGTTTCACCCTTGATTTTGGTGGAACAGGTGAGTTTGAAGGACCAACATCTGCATTTACAGTAACCGGAGGGACACCATGTACTGCGGGGCAAATATTTACTTTTACTAACCAATCTGCCAATTATCAAAGTTTGCAATGGAGTTTTGGCGAGGGCGCATCGCCGGCAACGGCAACCGGGAATGGCCCTTTTAACGTAACCTATTCAACCACCGGAAGTAAGACCCCTGTTTTACTTGCCCTGGGCGGCCAGGGCTGTACTACCGTTGCCGATACCACTTTTATAGTTGGCGTAACGCCGGCCAAACCCCCTGTGAGTAAAATAAGCACACAATACTGCCTGTTGGATACGATCACTTTAAGTACCCCGATCAAGCCAAATTATACTTATCAGTGGACAGGGCCAAACAATTTTAACAGTTCGGCAAACACCATCCGGCTGCCCATAACATCATACAACATGGCGGGTGCCTATGTATTAAGTGTTACCGAGTTTGGGTGCACCAGCGATACGGCCCAGGTTATTTTGGTAAAGGTGGGGCAAAAACCGGTGGATAACTTTACCATCACACCGGTAAACCTTTGCTCGCCGCAACAAAGCTTTAATATTACCAATAACTCCACCGATTATGCTACCCTGCAATGGGATTACGGCGTGGGCGCCAATCCACCAACGGTGATCAATGCAAATACTGTAAATGTAACCTATAGTAGCTACGGACAAAAAACCGTTACTTTAACCGCAACAGGAATGACCGGCTGTGTTACCACGCTTTCGCAAACACTTAATGTACCTCAAAAACCAGCTATACCTGTTATTGCCTCTAATGGGGCGGTTTGCGTAGGCGATACCATCAGGTTGAGCACTACAGCAACAGCCGACAGCTATTTATGGACGGGACCAAACGGGTTTACTTCCGCATCGGCTACCGTCAAAATACCAGCCACAGTTGCAGCGGCCGGAACTTACAACCTGGTTGTAACAGTCGGCGTGTGCTCAAGTGATGCCGGATCGATCCTAATCGATCCGACACAGATCATTCCGATACCTATCGCTTCATTTACTGTAAACCCGCCTATATCGTCAGCTATACTACCGGTACCTACTACAGTATCGTTTACCAATACCTCAACCCTGGCAGATAGTTATTTGTGGAATTTTGGTGATGGCAGTACCTCAACAGCGGTTAACCCGGTACACACCTACAACAGTAAAGGCAGTTTTACGGTTACGTTAACTGCCACCAGCCGTGGGCAATGCACCAACAATGTAAGCAAGGGTAAACTGATATTGCGCTACCTGGTGGTGATATTTATCCCCAATACCTTTACTCCTAACGATGATGGTGTTAATGATGTGTTTAACGTTAAGATAACGAGTTTAAAAACCTACCACATCAGCATATTTAACAGGTTTGGCGCGAAACTTTATGATGGTTATGACATTACCAATGCCTGGGCCGGTACTTACCAGGGGCGCCCTGTACCCATTGGCACTTATTACTATGTTATAGATGCAGTGAGCCTGAATGATGACCCGATAAAAGAATCGGGCTATGTTACGGTATTGCGTTAAACGGCATCCACATCAATACCTATTTGTTTGAGCAACAGCGATGCGTTAAAGGTTTTGCATTCGCCGTGTTTAATTTTGTAATCAAACAGCATTTCGCCATCAACCACCTGGATATCAAAATAAAAATTGCGGATATAATCCGGATACTTTTGCTCTAATTGTGCAATCTGTAAGTCGTGCGTGGCAACAAGCCCAACGCCCTTCTTTTTAATGAGTTGCTCTATCACGGCTTTTGAGCCCTTGTATTTATCAACTGAGTTGGTGCCGCGCAGCATTTCGTCAATTAAAAAATATACTTTTTCATTGCTACCAACAGCGGCCAGCAGCATTTGCAAGCGATCAAGTTCGGCTTTAAATGTGGAAGTGCTTTCGTTCAGCGAATCTTTAATACGCATATAGCTGATGATGGTAATTACCGATACGTGCATTTTTTGGGCACAAGCAGGTGCGCCGCATAATGCCAGTACGGTGTTAATACCCAGGGTGCGCAAAAATGTACTTTTACCGGCCATATTCGATCCGGTGATGATATCGATCTTCAGCTCATCATTCAGTTCAAAATCATTATCAACACGGCTATTGCTATTGATAAGTGGATGTGCTATGCTTTGCGCGGATAAGGTATAACCTTCGCCCCTGGCAATTTCAGGCCAGCACCAATCGGGGTAATTGATAGCCAAACTGCTTAAACCTAATAAAGCCTCAAACTCGCCGATGGCATCAAAAGCGATTTCCAAACTTTGATGATTGTTGCGTTTCCAGTTTTCGATAGCGATAACCTGTTTAACGTTCCACACAAACAACGCATTGAGGATAACGCCCATCACCATATTCATGCGGGCATTTAAATTATTGATCAGCTTTGACAAGGTCCTGATATTAGTGGATACCGAACCGTTTTGCTGGTTCTTAATTTTATCGGCAACAGCTTTACAGTAATCAGATGCAAACTCCTCTTCTTCCAGTTGCTTAAAGACCACGGCAAAGTTGCCAAGCTCCTTCCCTATTTTGCCGGCTAACAGGTCGGCTTTATCAACCTGTTCACTGTTTTTTGCCACAATACGCAGGTTTACTGCCGCAACAGCAGCCGCTAAATAAATGGCGTTATAGTAAAAAACAGAGGCAATAAAACTTGCAGCAACCAGCCAGGGCGATAGCTTAATGTAAGTTACCAGTAGTTTTTCGTTGGGAATAACAATGGGCAGGCGCAGGTAGGCGAACAGTAATTTCAACTGATCTTTATCCTGCTTTAAGGCAAATAACAAATTGGCCTGTAAAGTTAGTTTCCAATCGTTTTTGGCGGCCAACTCTTTTACAGCTTCCTGCCTCTGCAATATATTTTGTTTTTGCGATGGTGCATTAAGCCATTCGGCCAATTTAGCATTTCCCGGAGTTGTGGCGCCCCGGTTTACCAGACTGAACAAAGATGCATGGCCAAAAATATCCAGATCGGAAGTGTAGTGATGCTTTTCATCAGCGAAAGCGGCGCCATTGTTATAAATATTACCACGATCAGTGATGCTGTCGATCTCGTTTTGATTAACCCTTTTAAGATTTTGGTAAAATAAAAACTGTGCCTCGTGCTTGTTTTGTTGTGTAACCAGCCAGCCAAAAATCAAAATAAACAGCAATATGGCAGCGCTTAATAATTCATAGTTTACATCAATAGCGGCTATCACGATCACAATGATCAATAATACAAAAGCACCTAAACGACTCAGCGAATAAATGTTGGCCTGTTTTTTATAATAGTCGGCCTGCTGCTGTGCGGCAGCTGCACGCTCATGGTAATTTTGAAGAATCGTGTTCATTTAAAGGCAAATTAATTGAAATTTGAGCGCTTATTCTCAAATATTCGTTCTTTTGTTTTTTAATTATGAAGATAACACTGCTCACGATCGGCAAAACTGAAGATAGCTATTTGAAAAATGGTATAGACAAATACCTGTTGCGGTTGAAGCATTATATCAAATTTGAGATTGTCGAAGTTCCGGAGTTAAAGAACACAAAAGCCCTGAGCCAGGAGCAGCAAAAAGTTAAAGAGGCCGAGCTGATCTTTAAAAACACCGCAACAACAGATCATATTATCTTATTGGATGAACGCGGATCGGAGCTAAACTCGGTGCAGTTTTCGGCTATGCTGAATAAAAAAATGATCGCATCGGTACAAAACCTGGTGTTTATTATCGGAGGGCCCTATGGTTTTGATGATGCCGTTTATAAGCGCGCCAATGATAAATTATCGCTTTCGCGGATGACGTTTTCGCACCAGATGGTGCGCCTGTTTTTTGTGGAACAGGTTTACCGGGCGTTCACCATTTTAAAGGGCGAACCTTATCATCATCAATAACATTGATACACAATTAATACGGTTTTAATACCCAAAGCGTTATCTTTGCGCCATGGGTCACGATCACAGCCACGACCATCACGGTCATCACCACCACGATCACGCGCCAAAAATTGATCATATCAATACGGCATTTGTTATCGGCATCATATTAAACTCGGCCTTTGTTATTATCGAAGTGATAACCGGTATCATTACCCATTCGTTATCCTTATTAACCGATGCAGGCCATAACCTGAGCGATGTAGCAAGTTTGGCACTTGCCATGCTGGCATTTAAGCTCACCAAGGTAGCAGCAAACAAGCAATATACTTATGGGTATAAAAGCTCAACCATCATTGTATCGTTGCTTAACGCTTTTATACTGATAGTGGGCATTGGTTTTATTGTTTATGAAGCCATTACACGTTTTATTAACCCTGCGCCAGCTATTGCAGGCGATACCATGGCCTGGGTGGCCTTTGTTGGTATTGCTGTTAATGGTTTTACCGCATGGCTGTTTACCCGCGATAAAGACGGCAAAAAAGAACTGAACGCTAAAGGCGCCTATCTGCACATGATGGTTGACGCAATTGTATCGCTGGGTGTGGTTATATCTGGCTTGATCATTTACTTTACCCATTTGTATTGGATAGACAGCGTAGTGAGCCTGATCATCGCGATAGTTATTTTGAAAGGTACCTGGAGCCTATTGCAGGATAGCTTACGTTTGGCGCTGGATGGTGTGCCCAAAGAAATGGACCTGGCCAAAATAAAAGCCGAACTGCTGAAAGTTAAAGGCGTTACCGATGTGCACCACATGCATGTTTGGGCCCTGAGCACTACCGAAAATGCACTAACCGCTCACCTGGTGATCAACGAAGATTACATATCAACGTTTGATGCCATGAAGCACGACCTGCGCCACCGCCTGGAACACCTGGAAATTAACCACAGTACCTTTGAGCCTGAACTAAGCACAGATAAGTGCGCGCAGGTGGAGTGCTAATTCAAAAGTCAAAAACACCTTACTTCTTCAATTCCCTCCCATTGGGAGGGGTGCGTTGGGATGTGTAGAGGCAGGGAGGGGTTAAACTATGCATTCAACAAAGCACGATCGAATCCCTTCGGTAGTTTAATATCCGGCTCCTTTTTAACTATTGATAAAACTGTATCTCCCAATGTCCGGAGTACGTTTATCATATCATATTTAACTTCGGCTTCAGTAAAGCGAAGGAACTTTACGCCTAAACTCTCCAGTTTTAATTGGCGAGTTTCATCTTTTATTAATACTTCTTCACTGTTGTGTGATATCCCATCAATTTCGATAGCCAAAGTCAATTCTCTACAATAAAAATCGACTATATAATTATCAATGCATCTTTGACGATCAAAATCAAAACCCCAAAACTTATCTGATTTCAATTCATTCCAAAGCAGCACTTCACCGAAAGTCATCTCTTTACGGAGTTTGCGGGCGAGTACTTTTAATTGGGGATTGTAAGGAATAATCTTAGCCATATATTCTTTAGGAATCGCTTTGACCTGTATATTTTAGAAACCCCTCCCTCCGCCCTCCCAAGGGAGGGAATCGCTCTTGCCCCAGCTTTTTGGGCTTACAAAGGAATATTCCCGTGTTTTTTTCTTGGGTTATTCACCACCTTGTTTTCTAACATTTTAAAGGCCTGAATTAATTTAGTGCGGGTATCGGCGGGTTCGATCACTTCGTCGATAAAGCCACGCTCGGCGGCGCGGTATGGGTTGGCGAAGATATCGGCATATTGTTGCTCCATTTCTTTCCATTTAGCTTCCGGGTCGGGTGCGCTGGTAATCTCACGTTTAAAAATGATCTCGGCAGCGCCTTTGGCGCCCATTACCGCAATTTCGGCACTTGGCCAGGCATAGTTCATATCGGCACCAATGTGCTTCGAGTTCATTACATCGTAAGCACCACCGTAGGCCTTACGGGTGATCACGGTTACACGCGGCACGGTAGCCTCGCTAAAGGCGTAGAGTAGTTTAGCGCCGTTGGTGATGATGGCGTTCCACTCCTGGTCGGTACCTGGTAAAAACCCGGGCACATCCTCAAACACCAGCAACGGGATATTAAAGCAATCGCAAAAGCGGATAAACCTCGCCCCTTTTTTTGACGAGTTGATATCCAGCACACCGGCTAAAAATGCAGGCTGATTAGCAACGATGCCGATGCTGCGGCCCGCTAATCGCGCAAACCCAACTACGATATTCTCGGCGTAATCTTTATGTACTTCTAAAAAACTGCCCTCGTCTATCACCTCATCTATTACCTCGCGGATATCATACGGTTGCGATACATTTTCGGGCAGGATATCGTTCAGTTTTGCACGCTTTTCATCTCCGGCCTCATAAGGCAAAGCAGGTGCTTTTTCTTCACAGTTTTGAGGCATGTAGCTCAGCAATTTTTTGATATGCTGTATTGCAGCGATCTCGTTAGCGCAGGCAAAATGCGTTACGCCCGATTTGCTGGCATGCGTATGCGCACCGCCCAGTTCTTCGGACGTTACGATCTCATGCGTTACAGTTTTTACCACATTGGGGCCGGTAACAAACATGTATGAGGTGTGCTCAACCATCAAAATAAAATCGGTAATGGCAGGCGAATATACAGCACCACCCGCGCACGGGCCCATAATGGCAGATATTTGCGGAATGACACCGCTGGCCATGGTATTACGGTAAAATATATCGGCATAACCACCCAGGGATACTACACCTTCCTGGATGCGGGCACCTCCCGAATCGTTCAAACCAATAACAGGTGCGCCGTTTTTCATAGCCAGATCCATTATTTTACAGATCTTTTCGGCATGAGTTTCGGATAGCGAACCACCAAAAACGGTAAAATCCTGCGAGAACACATAAACCAGTTTGCCGTTGATAGTGCCATAACCGGTAACTACACCATCACCGGGATATTTTTCTTTTTCCATACCAAAATCGGTTGAGCGGTGCGAAACCAGCATCCCGATCTCCTGGAAAGAGCCTTCATCCAATAAAAAATGTAAACGCTCACGGGCAGTTAATTTGCCTTTTTTATGCTGACCAGCTATCCGCGCCTGGCCGCCGCCTAAATATGCCTGTTCTTGTTTTTGCCTTAAGGTATCCAGTTTTTTATCCACAGTAATGGTTTTATAATGGTTATGGGGTTAAAAATATGAATTAAATAATGAATGGTGAATAAGGAGTGGTGAATAGTTGGTAGTATAATGTTATTTTTGGATTACCATTTACCTATTAAAAACTATGCTGGCACAAGCGAAAGATAACCGCACACTCAAGGCCAACCTGCTGCTGGCATCATCAACCGCGCTGGTTGCCGGGGTGATCAACGTGGCGGGTGTAATTGCGTTTTTAGCCTTTACCACCAACATAACGGGACATGTTGCTTTACTGGCACGCAAGGTAAGCGCCAAGGATATTGAGGAAGTGATTACGGTGTTTATTTGGCTGCTGATGTTTTTTATAGGTGCATTTGTGTCGCACTTTTTGGTACGATCGTTTGAACGAAGGAGTTTATACCTGGCCCATGCCATGCCTATTATTGCCGAAATGGTGATCTTGCTTTTTGTAGCTATTTATGGTAATCACTTTTTTACCGGCAGCGATACTGAGCGCGACGTGATCATCGGCGCCATGTTATTCTCGATGGGTTTGCAAAACAGTTTAGTGTCGACCATATCGGGCGGGTTGATCAAATCATCACACTTAACCGGTTTATTTACCGATGTGGGCGCCGATATTGCCGAATGGTTGCACCCGCGTACAGGTAAAACGGAAATGGTAAAGAACAGGATCGTGGTAAGGTTAACCGTACTGCTGTTTTATTTTTTGGGTGCGGTAGCCGGAGGGTTCTTTTTCGAGGTTATCAATTTTAAACTCTTTTATTTTGTGCCGGTAGTATTGCTCGGTATATTGCTTTATGACCTATGGGATGTTGGTTTTAACAATTTAGGCAGTAACTTCGCGCCAGATACACAATCAAAATAACTTATCTTAACCCATCATACCATGTGCGCCACAAAAGATGAAAACTTCCCATCCGAACTTTCCCTTTACGAACAACTGTTAGCGGGCAACCGCACTTTTGTTAAAGAAACGCTTGAGCGTGATCCACAATATTTTGAAAATTTGGCGCGGGGCCAAAAGCCACCGGTTTTATGGATTGGCTGTGCCGATAGCCGCGTACCAGCCAACCAGATCACCCATACCAAACCGGGCGAGGTATTTGTGCACCGCAACATTGCCAACATGGTGGTACACTCGGATATGAACATGCTTTCGGTATTAGATTATGCGGTAAATATTTTAGAGGTACAACACGTGATAGTTTGCGGCCATTACGGCTGCGGCGGTGTAATAGCTGCTTTGGGTAACGACGAAAATGGCATTGTTGACAACTGGTTGCGCCATATTAAAGACGTATATCGCTTACACGCTGCTGAACTGGACGCTATTACCGATGAAAAGCAAAAAACCGACCGCCTGGTGGAGCTGAACGTAATTGAAAACGTGAACAACCTTACTGCCACATCCATAGTACAAAAAGCCTGGAAGAACGGCAAAAACCTGCAGGTGCATGGCTGGGTTTATACATTGAACACCGGCTTTATTAATGATTTGAAGGTGAGCTTCAGCAATAATAAAAATATTGACGAGGTGTTTAAGTTTAAGTAAGATCAATTAATAATATCCAGTAATTCTTTAATATGGATAATCAGATCTTCTAAGAAGCTTTCTTTAATCGACCAGATAATACTGTAATCTATACCGAAATAGTGGTGAACGATACGGTTTCGAAGCCCGCGTAGTTTATGCCAATCTATATGAATGTGTTCATCTTTAAACTCATCCGGCAAGCGGATGGCCGCTTCTCCTATTATCTCAAAGTTTCTTACAACTGCATCGATGGTTTTACTATCGGTAACAAAATCATCGTAACTTAAGTTATAAGTGTAGGCAATAATCTTTTCAGCACTTTCAAGAATATCTTCTAAAAGAAGTTTCGGCTGACGTTTAGACATAGATTATCTCGGGCTCAATTTGTTTAAAATACTTTAATTTTATTCCTGCTTTCGAAACCAGATCTACTTTGTGGTTTAACTCCTTTTCGAGTTCGTCGGCTAATGATATAAACTCGATACCGATTGGGCGATTAAAATCTATAATAATATCAATATCGCTATTGTTATTAAAATCATCTCGCACAACTGAGCCAAACAACCCAATAGAAGCTATAGGATATTTTTGTATCAGTAGCGGTTTAAACCGATTCAATATGTTTCTTACTTTATTCAGATCGAGCATAATAACAAATATATGAATTTCTGAAATGTGCATTAAATAAAAAGGCGATGGATACCATCGCCTTTTTATTTACAACTCCTTATCCAAAAACGGATAGCGGTAGCTTTTCGGTGGATCGAAAGTTTCTTTGATGGTGCGTGGCGATACCCAGCGCAACAGGTTGATCATGGAGCCGGCTTTATCATTGGTACCTGATCCGCGGGCACCACCAAAGGGTTGCTGCCCAACTACGGCTCCGGTTGGTTTATCATTTACATAAAAATTACCTGCAGCATTGCGTAAGGCATGTGTGGCTTTTGCAATGGCATACCTGTCCTGCGAAATGATACATCCGGTTAAGGCATAAATAGAGGTTTTATCGATGATGGTTAATATCTCGTCAAAATCCTTGTCATCATAAACATAAACTGTAAGCACCGGGCCAAACAGCTCTTCGCACATGGTTACGTAGTATGGGTCGGTGGTTAAAATGACGGTAGGATCAATAAACCAGCCTTTGCTTTTATCATAAGTTCCGCCGGCAATAATTTCGACTGATTTGTCTTTTTTGGCGTTATCGATGTATTTGGTGATCTTGTTAAACGAGCGCTCATCAATAACCGCATTTACAAAGTTTTCAAAATCTTCTGGCGGACCAACTTTGATAGTTGCCAGTTCGGCTAAAAACTTCTCTTTAAGCTGCGGCCATAACGACTTTGGCAAGTAAGCACGCGATGCGGCAGAGCATTTTTGCCCCTGGTATTCAAATGCACCACGAACAAGGGCTGCAGTCAACACATCGATATTGGCGCTGCTGTGAGCCAGCACAAAGTCTTTACCGCCGGTTTCGCCAACAATACGCGGATAAGTTTTAAACTTATGGATATTGGTACCGATGGTTTGCCAGATATTTTGGAAAACACCCGTCGAACCGGTAAAATGAATCCCTGCAAAATCGGGGTGACTGAAAATGATATCACCGGCCATCGGCCCATCTACATAGATGAGGTTAATTACGCCCGGGGGCACACCTGCTTCAAGGAAAGTTTCCATCAACACATTGGCGGCATAGATTTGGGTTGGCGCAGGTTTCCAAACCACTACGTTGCCCATCATGGCAGCCGAGGTTGGCAAGTTACCGGCAATGGCGGTAAAATTGAACGGTGTTATGGCAAACACAAAACCTTCGAGCGGACGATGCTCAACACGGTTCCAGATGCCTTTTGGCGAAACAGGGGGCTGCTGCGCGTAGATCTCGGTCATGTAAGCTACGTTAAAACGCAGAAAATCGACCATCTCGCAGGCGGCATCAATTTCGGCCTGGTAGGCGTTTTTCCCCTGGCCCAGCATGGTAGCCGCATTTATTTTGGCGCGGTACGGGCCCGATAATAACTCGGCAGCTTTTAAAAATATAGCGGCACGTTCTTCCCAAGGCAGGTTTTCCCAGTTGGCTTTTGCTGCTAAGGCAGCATCGATTGCGGCGTGCACATGGCTCGCGTCACCTTCGTGATAAGTGGCAAGCAGGTGCTGATGATCGTGCGGCGGACGGATCTCGGCCTTTTTGCCGGTACGCACCAGCTTATTGCCGATATACATCGGTATATCAATCACTTTTGAGCGGCCTTCGGCCAATGCGGCTTTAAGCGCAAAACGCTCTACACTGCGCGGGCCATAATTTAATACCGGCTCGTTTTGTGGTATTGGGGTGTTAAAAAATCCTTTGGTCATAATTAGTCAGTTAAACTATGCGGCAAAGATAAGGTTTTCGCCGATGTGCAAATATGCAGATACGTAAATGTGCAAATGTTATGACAATGTGCGGATTAGTAAATAAGCAGGTGTGCAAATGTACCAAACTACTTCACTAGTGTTTCTTCACCACTTTTAAATTATGTACCGAATTGGGAATGGTGTCGATCCGGGTTGTTTGATTATCTGGAGATACAGCCACAGTATCCCCCATGAGTGGTTTATTTACCGCGCTATGGCAAGATGTTAAACCCAAAAACAGCATGGCCGCCGATGCCCATTTAAACCATTTACCATATCGTGGCAGCACTTCTATCCTTTCAGCATCATAGATGCCGCACATTTTATAGTTGTTTTTAATTAGGCTGGCCATTACCTGCTCTTCGGTCATCCCTCTAAAATCGTAGACCATTTTTTTACAGCCATCGCAATACCAATCGCCGTTGCAGGGCTGCAGCTCATTTAGCTGTTTTGGGCATTTAAAGGATAGTTTGATGTTTTGTAAGGGTTCCATGTTATTGTATGTATTTACTCTTTAATACTGCAGCAATGGTTATGTAACCGCGTTTCTGAAATTATTTTTACCTGAATGCTACCGGCGACTCACCGGGTTAGCAAGCTGTTAAAAACACAAATTTTATTGTCGGGAAAAATTAACCGGCAAAGTATACTGCACGCTGTAAGGTTTACCATTTTGAATGCCTGGTTTCCATTTGGGCATTGCTTTAATAGCCTTTATAACCTGATCATTTGCTTCGTTATTGCTACCCCTTATTATTTTAATGTTCGTCAATGAGCCATCTTTCTCAACAGCAAATTGCACATACACCTTACCTGTAAATCCGTCGATATATTTAATGTGTGCTGCTAAATACTTATTCAGCGCGGCCTCGCCTCCGGGAAATTCGGGAAACGTCTCTATTGCTACTCCGAAGAAAACATCTTCAGGAAGTGGTTTTATAAGCGGTTGAGTTAATTTAACGGTATCCGGATCAGGGGTATTTATTGCGCCTACTAAGGGACGTTCGCTGGTGTCGGCTTTAGCAGAAAACGTATTCTGCGATTTATTTTTTATCTGTGCATATAACAGTTGCGATAACCCGGTTAGGCCTAAAAACAGCATAGCTGCCGAAGCCCACTTGAGCCAATTGTTTTGCTGTGGTAATACCTCTATCCTGCCAGCCTCAAACATGCCGCATACCTGATGATCGCTTTTCGCGAAAACATCCAATATCTGACCCTCGCTCATCCCTCTAAAATCATGTACGATCTTTTGGCAGCCATCGCAATACCAATCGCCGTTGCAGGGCTGCAGCTCGTTTAACTGTTTGGGACATTTAAAAGATAGTTTGATGTTTTGAAGTGGTTCCATCGGCGTACACATTTGGTTTTAAGCAAAAAATTGCGTATATTACAGAGATGCGGGAGGAACAGCAATTCCATAAAGGCAAGTATATTTAATGGAAGACGGATGAGGTAAGATGGAAAATGGATTGAAAAATTTCTTACAATTTCCCCCCTGTTTTGAAGAATTGAATGATTGATTTTTGAATGATTGAATGGGAATACCCTTCAGTCGCAGACTGGACTTTATCCGTAGGCTTCAGTTGCAAACTGAAGCCAGAAACTGTAGTTAAACTGAAGGCAGAGGCGTAAGATGGAAAACGGGTTGAAAAATTTCTTACAATTTCCCCCCTGTTTGAGAATCAGGAATCAAGATGCAAGAGTCAAGAAAAAACATTTTTAAAATACCCATATTTACCGATGTCCGATTACCTGTACGTCGGATTGCTTCATTCCCTGGAACAGGGTGGCGGAATTTGCACATTGTGAAAATACCGACAAATACCCACCTTTCCGCCTAGGATGTCTGTCATTAAAAAACGCAATAGTAAGCTTATAAAATATAGGTTATTTAACTGCTAATCGGTATATTTGCAACAATGAGGATCAAAAAGGTTATGGCACTGTTATTTATCGCGGCGTTTTTACTGGCGCGTGTGCAACCTGCTTTGCCCTCATTCAAAGCGCTTTCCAACGCTACGCACCAATTACTCAGCCACAATCTTCCTCTTTTCGTAGCCGATGATCATGCTCATTCAGACCAGGATACAGGCGATGATAAAAACGATGAAAAGGACAATGCTGAGAAAGAATTCAGTGAGAAAGAGTTCAGCAAATCATTTATTGACTATCATAAGCTGGCGCTTAACCACATGGCTGCCATTTATGAAAGTAATTCGGTAAGAGCGCTGTTTCACCATTACCGTCCGGGTAAGGGGCGCGATCATGTGAACGAGGTTTTCCGTCCGCCGCTCGTTTAAAAATATCGATTTTTTTTATTGATCATCATTTGGTGTTAAGCCATAATGATCATTCCGTGCTTTGATCTTTTTGATCAGGGCCTCTTAATTCACGCTTTTCCTTTTCGGGGAAAGGCAAATGCTTGATATTTTTTAAACAAACAACAAATGGAACTTTCATTCAAAAATACATTTAAACAGGACCTGTCATCAGGGCTTGTGGTCTTCCTGGTAGCATTGCCGCTGTGCCTGGGTATAGCTTTGGCAAGCGGCGCACCGCTTTTGGCGGGTATTATAACCGGCATAGTGGGCGGTATTGTGGTTGGCTTTATCAGCGGCTCGCAACTGGCCGTAAGCGGCCCGGCAGCGGGGTTAACAACCATTGTAGCTACAGCCATCATCAGTTTACATTCGTACGAAACCTTTTTGGTTGCGGTAGTTTTGGCAGGTGTTATACAAATTATTTTAGGTTTGATAAAAGCCGGTAAAATAGGCTTGTACTTTCCGTCGAACGTGATCAAAGGCATGCTTGCCGCGATAGGCATCATCCTGATACTAAAGCAAATCCCACACGCATTTGGTTACGATGCCGATACCGAGGGGGATTTCGCCTTTGCACAAGCTGATCACAGCAATACTTTCAGCGAGATCACCAATGTGTTATCACGCGTTAGCCCCGGGGCCATTATCATCTTTGTCATCTCCATGACCATCCTGATGCTTTGGGACACATTATCTAAAAAACTCAAAGCCATACCATCGGGCTTAGTGGTGGTTATAGTAGGTGTTTTAATTTCGATAGCACTGCAAAATGCCCCTGCCGGCTTTAATTTAAAAGGCAACAGCTTTGTACAGCTGCCCCTATTTTCAGGCTTATCCGATTTTGCCACTAATTTAAAATTCCCCGATTTTAGCAAAGCAATGAATATGGAGGTGCTTACTGTAGCTTTTACCATTGCTTTTGTAGCCAGTTTAGAAACGCTGCTGAGTATTGAGGCGGTTGACAAACTGGATCCGTTAAAACGCTCCACACCGCTTAACCGCGAACTGTTAGCGCAAGGTGTAGGCAACACCATTGCCGGTTTACTGGGCGGTTTACCTTTAACTGCAGTAATTGTTCGCGGAGCAACCAATGTTAGTTCGGGTGCAAAAACCAAAACGTCGACGATTTTTCATGGTATTTTATTGTTGGTAGCTGTTTTACTTATTCCCGGCGTAATGAACAAGATACCGCTGGCCAGTTTGGCAGCGATACTGATCATGGTGGGTTACAAGCTGGCCAAAGTGAAGTTATTTAAAGACATGTACAAAGCCGGCTGGAACCAGTTTACTCCGTTTATAGCCACAGTTGTTGCCATTATCCTCACCGACCTGCTTAAAGGCGTATTGATCGGCATGGCCGTAAGCATTGTATTTATCCTGGTTAACGCCACTAAAGATCTGATCTACTCAACACAAAAACTCACCAAAAGCGGCACCATGCAGCAACTGGTATTATCAGAGCAGGTTACCTTTTTAAACAAGGCACACCTTAACGAGTTTTTTAACAGCATTAAACCAGGCATGAGTGTTTGGGTTGATGCCAGCCAAACCCGCTATATTGAGCAGGATTGCCTGGAAATATTACAGGACTTTAAGAGCCGCGCCACGCTCGAAAACATCCCTTGCACCATAACCGGGTTGAAAGATCATTATTCGTTTTTGGAGGCAAAGGTTGAGGTGATGGATCAGCATGAGCACGGCCATAACGATCATCAGCATTATAGCGAGCTGTTTAGCAATAACCGCAAGTGGATAGCCGAAAAGCTGCACCTGGATGTTAACTACTTCGCCAAGCTGAACAAGGGGCAGTCGCCACCATACCTGATCATTGGTTGCTCTGATAGCCGTGCACCTATGGAGGTGATAACAGGTGCGCAACCCGGCGAAATATTCAGTCACCGCAATATTGCCAACCAGGTTATCCCGAGCGATATCAACCTGATGTCGGTGGTTCAATACGCTGTTGAGGCTTTAAAAGTAAGGCATATTGTAGTTTGCGGACACTATGGTTGCGGAGGCGTAAAAGCCGCTGTGGCAGGAGGCATGCACGGCAACCTTGACCAATGGCTAAGCCATATCCGTGATGTCGACCGCGCGCACAGCGACGAACTGAACGCTATTGCCGACAGCGAAATGAGGCACCGCCGGTTGGTAGAGCTGAATGTGGAGGAGCAGATATACCGGTTAAAAACAACCGCCATAGTGCAAAACGCTTTACAAAGTGGGCAAACGCTTAATTTTTATGGCTGGGTTTATGATCTGGCTGATGGCATGCTGCATGATCTGAAGATCAAAGAACCGGTAAAGCAGCCCAAGGTGATCACTGTTTAATTTTTTCAATTACTTAATAGTTTAAAACCGGCCGGGTGAGTAATTGCCCGGCCTATTAAAACCTATGTTTATTTTAAGATCATTATATCATCAATATTTAAAAACAGTTTTCGTTTGCACACTTGTTTGCCTGTTGGCGGTCATCGGTCATCGGGCGAAAGCACAAACCAACCCGCGCATAAACAGCGATAATTTTAACACCTGGATAGTATACAACGGCCAGCATTTGTTTACCGGTAAATTTGGCCTGCATGCCGAGGTACAGATCAGGCGAAATGATGGCGTGAGCAGCTGGCAGCAATTACTTTTAAGGCCAGGCATTTTTTACAAGATCAATAAAAATATACTGGCCACAGCCGGATATGCTTATGTTGAGACATACCCTTACGGGAATATCCCGATAGCGAAAACCGCCTTCCCCGAACACCGCATATGGCAGCAGCTGCAACTTAGCCAGCAAACCGGCGGCGTTGATATTACCAACAGGCTGCGCCTGGAGCAGCGCTTTTTTGGTGATGCCGCCGTAGGCACTTTTACTAATGTGCGTTTTGAGAACCGGGTGAGGTATATGCTGAAAGCTAATATCCCTTTAGGTAAAACTTCGCCGCTGTATGTACCCGTTTACGATGAAGTTTTTATTGCCTTTGGCAAAAATGTAAAGTTTAACACGTTTGATCAAAACCGTTTTGGACTGGGCCTGGGCTTAAACGCCGGCAGGTTTACCAGGATCGAAGTTGGCTATCTGTACCAATATGTGCAGCAACGCAACCTCACGGCCGATTTTAACCAGGTGGTGGAAAACAATCATACCATTGCGATTAACCTGTTTTCGTCGCTGCCATTTATTAAAGCGAAATAAAGATATGAGGTTTGATTAGTTTAAGTGAGTAAGCCCGGCCGCGATGGCCGGGTTTTACTTTTTGCCCGCGGTTGCTATGGTGCTGTTTTGTATCTTTACACCCTGTATGCTCAAATACCTGCGCTGGCTTTTACTGCCTTTTTCGTGGCTTTACGCATTGGTTATTATTATCCGTAACTGGTGTTATGATGCCGGCTTATTTAAAAGCCAGGGTTTTGATGTACCCGTTATTTCGGTTGGAAACCTGGATATTGGCGGCGCGGGCAAAAGCCCCATGACAGAATACCTGATACATTTGTTTAAAAGCGACTATAAGCTCGCAACCCTTAGTCGTGGCTACGGCCGTAAAACCAAAGGTTTCCTTACCGCAACTGCTACTGCAACTGCCGCTCAGATCGGTGACGAACCTTCTCAGTTCAAACACAAGTTTCGGGATATCACAGTTGCCGTTTGCGAAAAGCGGGTTATTGGTGTTGAAAACCTCAAAGCTGACCACGATCTGATCATTTTAGACGATGCTTACCAGCACCGCGCCGTTAAGCCGGGTTTCAGTATTTTATTGTTCGACTATAGCCGTGTATTTGAGCCTCACTTTTTATTGCCTGCGGGTAATTTACGTGAACCTTTCGGCGGACGGAAGCGTGCTGATGTGATCGTGGTGACTAAATGTCCGGTTCAATTATCAGGCATCCGGAAAGAGAAGATCAAAGCACGTATCAACCCTTTTGCAAATCAGCAATTGTTTTTCGCGGGGATCAATTATGGCGCTTTGCAGGACATGAGCGGCAATTCATCCGGCTTGACCATTGATACTAATACTACTGTGTTTTTACTAACGGGCATTGCCAACCCCCTGCCTTTAGTAAACGAACTTGAAAAGCGTTCAAAACAGGTCATTCATCATAATTATCCCGATCACCATCCATATACCTTAAAAAATATCACTAAACTTGCCGATGATTTTAAGGGCTGCGCGGCACAAAAAAAGCTGGTTATTACAACAGAAAAGGATGCGCAGCGTTTAGGTGAACAGGCGTTACAACATACAGTTAAACAACTCAATATTTTAGTACTGCCCATACAGATCGGGTTTTTAGATGGTGAAGGGCAACAATTTGATCAAACTATAAAAAACTATGTTAGAGAACATACAACGCACAACCAGCTACATTAAAAGCCGGATAGGAGATTTTGAGCCCGAAATAGGTATTATTTTAGGCACCGGTTTAGGCGGCCTGGTTAACGAGATACAGGTAGAAAAGCAGATGATGTACAGTAACATCCCTGATTTTCCGATATCGACCCTTGAATTCCACTCGGGTAAACTGATATTTGGCACACTGGCTGGGAAAAAGGTAGTGGCCATGCAGGGCCGGCTGCACTACTACGAAGGTTATAGCATGCAACAGATCACTTTCCCGGTAAGGGTAATGAAAATGCTGGGCGTTAAAACCTTATTTGTATCCAACGCCAGCGGAGCCTTGAATCCTGATTTTAAAAAGGGCGACCTGATGGTGATAGAAGATCATATTAACCTGCAACATCATAACCCATTGGTAGGTAATAATGAGAATGCTTTGGGGCCGCGTTTCCCGGACATGAGCGAGCCTTACAATAAAGCACTGATCGAAAAAGGCTTAAAAATTGCTGCCGATAATAATATTCCGTGCCATAAAGGTGTTTATGTATCGGTTACGGGGCCAAATTTGGAAACCAGGGCCGAGTACAGGTTTTTACGGATAATTGGCGGCGATGCCGTGGGTATGAGCACCGTGCCCGAAGTGATTGTAGCCAACCACATGAGCCTGCCGGTTTTTGCCATTTCGGTTTTAACAGATGAGGGCTTCCCGGATACGTTGAAACCGGTATCGGTTGAAGAGATACTGGCTGTTGCCACTGCCGCCGAACCAAAACTTACCCTAATACTAAAAGAACTGGTTAGCCAACTTTGATCACCAAAAAGCTCAAATATTTTTTAGTACTGCTGATCTGTCTATCGGCCGGTTTTGCCTACGCGCAGGAAGTTAAGCCTATCATTAACAATCGCTTACGCGATACGACTACTATACGCAAAGCATTGAGTGAAGACGACATGCTTGATACCATGCGTAAGCAGCAGGAGAAAAAAAAGGATACGGTAATTTTTACATCAAAATACATTAAGCTCACCAACGAACGGCTGCTTAATGACAGCACACAGGTATTTCCGCTTGATACCGGCTTAACCGATTTTGAAAACTACAGCGCGCTTTACCCGCCCCACAGCCCTAAAATAGGTCTGGGTAATTTAGGTCTGTCAGAACGCGACCTGCTGTTTGAACCCAGCCGAAGAATTGGCTTTGACGTGGGCATGCACACACTTGATGCTTATTTATTGCATCCGCAGGATATACAGTATTACCGTGCCCGAACACCTTTTACCAGCTTATACCTGGTAGCAGGTGGCCTAACGGAGCAGGTGTTTAAAGTAGTACATACCCAAAACCTCAAACCCAACTGGAATATTGGTGTAAACTTTAACCGCATAGGCTCATTTGGTGTATACGCCCACCAGCATGCCGATCACCTGGGTGCGGCAATTTTTAGCTGGTATGAATCGCATGATAAACGTTATAACATTTTAGGCAACCTGATATTTAACAATTTAAAGGCCCCCGAAAACGGATCGATAACCAACGATGCAGTTTTTACAGCAGAAACCAACGTATCGGCATTTGACCCAAGCACGGCTCCGGTAAGGTTAAACAACTCGCGCAATAACCTGCGCGATAACGGATTTTATTTAAAACAGTTTTATTACCTTGGCCGTATCGACAGTTCGACGGTGAGTACCGATAACGGCCAATCGAAGGTGCTACCTACGCAGCGTGTTGCCTACACTTTTTACTATAATGTGCGCAAATACAAGTTTTTGCAGGATGAGGCCGACGCTTACAAGATATTCCCTGACACTTACTTTGATCAAACCACCTCGCGCGATTCGTTATCGGTGCTACACCTGCAAAACGAGTTTTCGTACAGCTTTTATTTAAGAGGCAAAACACTAAGCTTTGTTAAAAACGAAGCCAAGGTTGACCTGGGTTTGGTACACGATTATTATAATTACGCGCAGTATGTGCGCGATACCCTGATCACAACCGGCCTGCCACAGCTGGACAGGGTGCAGAACAATGCTTTTCAGGATATTACCCTGAAGGCAAAGCTGAGCTATCGTTTTAGTGATAAACTGGGGCTTAACGCCGATTTTCAGCAGATAGCTGTTGGCCACGATTTTGGCGATTACCTGTACGATGCCAATATTAATTTATCGGCGGGTAAAACATTGGGCAAGATCATCATCGATGCTTATACCCAAAACAGTTCGCCCCCGCTGCTTTACACGCACTGGGTATCAAACCATTTTATCTGGACCAACAGCTTTAAGAATGTTAAAACCAGCAGCGCATCGTTTAACTACATTAACGATAAGTTTCAGTTTAACGTAAAAGCCGAATACTTCCTGATCAACAACTACCTGTACTTTGCTTCGGCTACCAATAATGGTATTGATGCCTACCCTACCCAGGTAGCAGCGCCAATTAACCTTTTAAAAATTACTGTTGGCAAAAACCTGCAGTTTGGCAGGTGGCATTTTGATAACTACGCGGTATACCAAAAAACCGATTATCAAAGCACCTTACGTACCCCCGAACTGTATACATACAGTAGCCTGTATTACAGCAAGCCCTTTTTTGATGTACTGAATACCAGTATTGGTATTAATGTGCGGTACAATACTCCTTATCTGGCGCCGTCTTATGCGGTGGGTATAGGCCAGTTTTATAACGGCCCGGCTATTACGTTTTCATCATACCCAACCGGTACGGTATACATAAAAGCTACGTTAAAACGTACCAACCTGTTTTTAATGTACGATTATTTTAACCAGGGATGGCTAAGCAACGGTTATTACACGGTAAACCGCTACCCTATGCCAAACGCCATCTTGAAGTATGGTGTGTTTTGGAATTTTTACGATTAGCCCCCCCAGCCCGCTAAAGGGGGAGCTTTTGAAAATCTAATTAACAATCTTGTTCCCCCTTTAGGGGGTTAGGGGGCTACGTTTTCTGCTTCTTTTTTTTCGCCGCCGGGAAAAGTACATTGTTCAGTATCAGCCGGTAACCGGGCGAGTTGGGGTGCAGGCTCAGGTCTGTTGGCGGGTCGCCTACCTGGTGCTGGTAATCTTCCGGGTCATGGCCACCGTAAAATGTCCATTGACCTTTGCCGTATTCGCCGTGAATATAGCGCGCCTCGTTAGCGGTTTTCATTTCGCCCATAATAGTTACACCTGGTTTGATCAGGCTTTCCTTAAAGGCAGTTGTCAATCCCATAAAACCTTTAATTACCTTATCGTGATCCTGCGTAAGCATGCTTGGTACCACATCCCATTTTGCCGAAAAATCAAACAGGGTAAAAAAGTCGTGCGGGCGGTCAACCTGGCGCGTGCGGGTTACATCGATATCGCTAAACTGGTGCGACATCGGGTTTTGATCGAGTACAAAATTCTGAAAAGCGAAGGTTTGGGTATAGTCCAGTTTTGATTGGGCAGACGGGTCGGCGGCATCACCATCAAACATGCTTTCGCAGATATCGGTATGCGATGCCGCAAGTGCAATATCAAACGTATCGGTACCACAACACATGGCAAACAAAAAGCCGCCACCCGCACAAAACTCACGGATATGCTGTGCTACTGCCAGCTTCATTTGCGATACCTTTTTAAAGCCCAGCTTTTTGGCCATCGCTTCCTGGGTTTCCACATCCTCGATATACCAGGGCGCCGAACGGAAAGGCTGATAAAATTTGCTGTATTGCCCGGTAAAATCTTCGTGATGCAGGTGCAGCCAATCGTATTTAGGCAGGTCGCCGCGTATCACTTCCTCATCGTAAATAACATCATATGGGATCTCGGCGTATTTTAAAACCAGGGTTACGGCATCGTCCCAGGGCAGTTTTGATTTTGGCGAGTATACAGCCATCCTTGGTGCCTTTTCCAGTTTTACCACATCCATGTTAACTGATGGGTCGGCAACTTCGGCAATAATGGCGTTTACTTTGGCATCGGGTAACACCTCGTAGCTCACCCCGCGTACCTTGCATTCGTTTTCGAGCTTTTGATCGTATTTCATCATAAAGCTGCCACCGCGATAGTTAAGCAGCCAGTCAACCTCTTCATTATTTTTCAACGTCCAGAAAGCAATGCCATACGATTTTAAGTGATCTTTTTGCTGATCATCCATCGGTATTAAAATGGACGACGCCTTACAAAAAAAGGTAACCAACAATATGGCGAGCGTTAAAAGATATCGGGGATGACACATATTTCAAAACTAACGAAAATTTGTGGATGCTATTATGATTACCGATTGAATCAAAACTTTTTACCTTCTTCTTTTAGCTTTCCGCTTTCGCGTCCTTTTACTAACTTTGCCGCTCAGAATTTTAAACAAAGAAATGAGTAAAGCGATAATTAAAACTGAAAAAGGCGACATGACCGTAGAGTTCTACGAAAACGACGCTCCAAAAGCTGTAGCCAACTTTAAAAAATTAGCTAAAGAAGGTTTTTACGATGGTGTAACTTTTCACCGTGTGATACCTAATTTTATGATACAAGGCGGGTGCCCTAACTCTAAAAACCCTGAAACCGCACACCGCGCAGGTACCGGTGGCCCGGGTTACACTATCGACTGCGAATTAACCGGCGAAAACCAATACCATGATCGTGGTGTGTTATCAATGGCACACGCTGGCCGTAACACTGGTGGTTCGCAATTTTTCATCTGCCACAGCCGTGCAAACACTGCTCACCTCGACAGGAACCATACGTGTTTTGGCAAGGTAATTGAGAATGTTGATATCGTTGATGCTATCCGTCAAGGCGATAAAATTACATCAATTGAAGTTTTAGAAGATTAATTTAGCGTAAATGAATTTACACGGAATAGTTTCGGTATCGGGCAAACCAGGTTTGTGGAAAGCCTTGGCTCAAAATAAAACAGGTTTTATTTTAGAAAGCCTTGATGCGCAAAAAACCAAGCTGATAGCCAACCTGTCGACAGCTAAACTGGCAGCTTTAGATGAGATAACCATTTTTAGCTACGATGAAGACATTTTATTGAAAGATGTTTTTGAACGCATGAAATCGGCAGCCAACATACCTGATGCGAAAGCCGATGGTAATAAACTGCGCCAGTTTTTCAGGGAAGTGGCACCGGACCATGATGAGGAGAAAGTATATGCCTCGGATATGAAAAAGATCATTTCGTGGTTCAATATCCTGAAAGAGTTGCCCTTGTTTAACGAAGAACCTGCTGCTCCGGAAGCCGAAACTGCTGCCGAAGCACCGGCTCAGCCAGCGCCGAAACCTAAAGCTGAAAAGGCCAAACCCACAACCGAAAAAGCTAAACCGGTAAGCAAAGGTAAAGCAAAACCTACGATAGTAGCCAAAAGAGGCGCTTAGGTATACATCATAAATCAGGCCCCGGATTGTATCCGGGGCTTTTTGATTTAATTGCCTTAAGTACATTTTCCATATCCCCTTTTCCATCCTACATTTACAATATGGTTCACATCGAACAAATAACACCCCAGCTTACCTGGCAATTGCGCCGCGATGTACTTTACCCGGGCAATTACCTGCACGAAATGGAAATGGATGAAGATTTGGATGGTTACCATTTCGGTGCCTTTACGGCCACCCAACTTATTGGTGTAGTATCGCTGTTCCCCAAAGGAGCAAGCTGGCAATTCCGCAAATTTGCTATCGACCCTGCGTTCCAGGGACAAGGTATCGGCAAACAGCTATTAGATCATATTACCGGTTTTGCTAAAACCGAGGGTGCAACTCATTTATGGTGCAATGCGCGGCTATCGGCAACCGGGTTTTATAAAAGGTCGGGCTTTACCCAAACCGGCGAAACATTTAGCAAAGGCGGTATCGACTACGAGATTATGGAGAAAACGTTATAAAAAAAACCGATTTGTACCACTCAAATACAAACCGGTCTCCCCTAACTAACTAAACTGAAACGTAAATAAAAAAATTTCTCTTGCCACAAATAAAGCCATCGCAGATAAAGTAAATGTTAAATCAATGATAAATTGGCACATAAAAACTATCCCGGTTTAGGAGCTTATAATTGGTTTGCTATATTTGCTTAGGGCTAACAAGCCGCTTATCAATATCATCACTATGGCTAAAAAAAAATCAGACGAAAAGAAACACGTTCCGGTAGTTAATAAAAAATCGCTTAAATTTTTCGAAGAATATATCAATAACCCATCGCCGACAGGCTTTGAATGGACAGGCCAAAAAATGTGGCTCGACTATTTAAAACCGTATATCGACGAAACCTATGTAGATAATTACGGCACCGCGGTAGGTATCATCAACCCCAAAGCAGACTATAAAGTAGTGATCGAGGCGCACGCCGATGAAATATCATGGTTTGTAAATTACATTACCAGCGATGGCTTGATCTATGTGATCCGTAACGGTGGTTCCGATCACCAGATAGCACCATCAAAACGCGTTAATATCCATACCGAAAAAGGTATTGTGAAGGCCGTATTTGGCTGGCCCGCTATCCACACCCGCAGCGGCGAAAAAGAAGAAGCGCCCACCATCAAAAACATCTTTTTAGATTGCGGCTGCACCACAAAAGACGAAGTAGAAAAGCTGGGCATCCACGTTGGCTGCGTAATTACTTACGAGGATGAGTTTATGGTGCTGAACGACCGTTACTATGTTGGTCGTGCCCTTGATAACCGTGCCGGTGGTTTTATGATTGCCGAAGTTGCCCGTTTATTAAAAGAAAATAAAAAGAAACTGCCTTTCGGCTTATACATTGTAAACGCCGTACAGGAAGAAATTGGCCTGCGTGGCGCCGAAATGATAGCTCACCATATTAAACCCAATGTGGCTATTGTAACCGATGTAACGCACGATACCTCGACCCCGATGATCAACAAGGTAACACAGGGCGACCTGGCCTGCGGCCGCGGCCCGGTAGTATCATACGCTCCGGCAGTACAAACCAACCTGAACAAGCTGTTGGTTAAGGTTGCCGAAAAAAATAAGATACCTTTCCAGCGCCAGGCATCATCCCGGTCAACCGGTACTGATACCGATGCTTTTGCTTATTCAAATGATGGTGTACCCTCAGCATTGATCTCATTACCGCTGCGCTACATGCACACCACGGTTGAGATGATCCATAAAGAAGATGTTGACAATGTGATCAGCCTGATCTACGAAACATTGCTGAACATTAAAGCCGGTCAGGATTTTAGGTACAACCGGTTGCCCGACGAAGATTAATAAAAAATTAACGGGCATAGCGGATAGGATAACCTGATTTTCTTAGGATAATTTGATTTAAATATTCAACTTTAGCCCCCGAAAACGCTTTAAAAAACACAAAATACAAGTACAATAGCATACATATGAAACCAACATTATTAATATTGGCCGCAGGTATGGCCAGCCGCTACGGAAGCATGAAACAAGTTGATGGCTTTGGGCCCAATGGCGAAACCATCATTGATTATTCCATTTATGATGCTATTAAAGCCGGCTTTGGTAAGGTGACCTTTATCATCCGCGAGGAATTTTTGGATAGTTTTAAAGCCATATTTGAGCCTAAATTAAAAGGCCGTGTTGAAACTGATTATGTTTTTCAAAACTACGATCTGAAACAATATGGTATTGATAAAACTGTTGAGCGCGCCAAGCCATGGGGTACTGCACATGCTGTTTTAGCTGCCCGCAACCAGGTACACGAGCCATTTTGTGTGATAAACGCTGATGACTTTTATGGTTACGATTCGTTTGAAAAAATGTACAAGTTTTTGACTACAGAAGTTAGCGATGACCAGTATTCGTTAGTGGGATACCAGATCGATAAGACTTTGTCTGACTATGGTTCAGTATCGCGTGGTGTGTGCAAGGTTGACGATAAAGGCAACATGGTTGAAATTAACGAGCGTACCGAAGTGTATTTTACCGAAGGTGGCAAAGTGGCTTACAAAGATGCTACCGGCGAGCACCCGCTGCCTAATGACACCCGCGTATCCATGAACTTCTGGGGCTTTAACCCGGCCGTTTTCAAACAAAGCGAACCGATGTTCAAAGCCTTTGTTGATGCCAATGAGAACAACCCTAAAGCCGAGTTTTTTATTCCATTGGTTGCTGATGAGCTGATCAAAAGCGGCGAGGCTGCTTTTAAAGTTATCCCAACCGCCTCAAAATGGTTTGGTGTAACTTATAAAGAAGATAAACCTATCGTACAAAAATCAATATCCGATCTGGTTGAAAACGGCACTTATCCGCCAAATCTGTGGTCGTAATAACAACTCGAAATAATATAGAGATCCCGCTCCGGCGGGATTTTTGATTTTATAAGGTTTGTATATATTTATACCAATGATCAAAAAAATTAGTGCATACATTACGTTAATGGCATTCGTTGCAGCTATCGTATATGCACGCTACCCCGAAAAGAAACTGCCGGTTGGTGTGGTTATCGACAGGATATTGGTCATCAAATCAAAAAGGCAGATGCTGGTTTATCATCAAAACAAGCTAATCAAAACTTACAAAATATCACTTGGCTTTTGCCCCATTGGTAAAAAGCAGGTGGATGGTGATGGTAAAACGCCCGAAGGGCTATATCGCATCAATGCTAAAAACCCCAATAGTGTTTGCCATAAAAATTTAGGGATATCATATCCCGATGCAAATGATATCGCAACAGCTAAAAAACTGGTTAGGCCTACAGGCGGTGATATCAAGATACATGGTTTAAAGAACGGGTATGGTTTTATCGGCAAATTCCATCGCTGGCGCGATTGGACAGATGGCTGCATTGGCCTTACCGATACCGAGATTGACGACCTGTATGCGCATACACCAATTGGCACACCTATCCAGATCAAACCTTAACGCAATTCATCTTCTTACAAACTAATCCTTCGCATTCACTGTTGTGGTTGTATGCAAACACAACTTTTGAGCAAGGTACAAAGCCTGGGCGAGCAGACCGGTAAATTGGTTATCACCACCGCCGAAGCCGAAGCACGCATTTGGGTATACAGCCCAACTATTATTCGTGTCAATATCTCCAAACAATTCTCAACCGCCGACAGTTCCTTCGCGGTTATACAAAAACCGTCGAAGAGATTAAGCTGGAGCGAGAATAAAACCAGTATTGAAGTCAGCACCGATAACCTCAAACTCATCATCACCAAGTCGCCGTTAAGATTCAATTTTTATACAGCAGGCGGGCAGCCGCTCAGCGAGGACGACAACCGCTTTGGCACCACCTGGCAGGGCGAAAAGGTGATCACCTATCGTAAGCTTTACGCTGATGAAAAGTTTATCGGCCTGGGCGAAAAAACAGGTAATTTGAACCGCCGCGGTTCATCCTATGTCAACTGGAACACTGATGCCTCTGAACACGATATCAAAACCGACCCACTCTATAAAACATTTCCGTTCTTCATTGGCATCCATAGCGGAGCTACCTATGGCCTGTTCATGGATAACACCCACAAAAGCTATTTCGACTTTGGCGCCACAACCGATGAGCAAATGAGCTGGTTTGGTGCAGATGGCGGCGATATGAACTACTACTTTTTCGGCGCGCAAACCGTTGCAGGTATACTGCGAGACTTTACCTGGCTTACCGGACGAATGGAAATGCCGCCGCTATGGAGCCTGGGTTACCAGCAATGCCGATGGAGCTATATGTCGGCCAACGAAGTGGTGAAAGTGGCACATACCTTCCGCAAAAAGCAAATCCCTGCCGATGTCATATACTGTGATATCGACTACATGGATAAATACAAAATATTTACCTGGGACCCTGAAACCTTTGCCGACCCTAAAGCCATGATGGACGAGCTGAAGCAGATGGATTTCAAGCTGGTCACTATTGTGGACCCGGGCATTAAGGTTGAAGAAGGCTACAAAGAGTACGACGAAGGCGTTGCCAACAAATACTTTGCCACCTACCCTAATGGCGAAAACTATGTAGCCAATGTTTGGCCGGGGCGTTGCCATTTCCCCGACTTTTACCGCTCAGATGTGCGCGAGTGGTGGGGCAAAGCTTTCAGCGCCCTTACCGAACCCGGTGTTGATGGCTTTTGGAATGATATGAACGAACCCGCAGCCTGGGGGCAGAATATACCCGATATTGTTCAGTTCGGTAAATATACCATACCCGAAGTACGGAATGCCTACGGTTTGGAAATGGCCAGAGCCACTTATGATGGCACCAGAAAGCTATTGAACAATAAGCGCCCCTTTGTATTGACCCGTGCGGCGTATCCCGGTGTGCAGCGTTACTCGGCGGTTTGGACGGGTGATAACTCCGCTTACGACGCGCACATGTTGATGGGGGCGCGTTTGGTAAACAGCATCGGTTTGACCGGAGTTGCCTTTACAGGAGTTGACATCGGCGGCTTTACCGGCAACCCAACGCCCGAACTAATGGTGCGCTGGAACTCATTAGGCGTGTATACGCCCATGTTTCGCAACCATGCCTGTATCGGTACCATTTACCGCGAACCCTGGCGCTGGGGCAAAAAAAACGAGGCGATCATCAAAAAGGATATCGAGCATCGTTATTGCCTGCTTCCTTATATCTATTCGAGCTTTTACCAGTCGCATCAAACCGGTTTACCGGTTTGCCGTACTTTGGCTATTGATTATACACACGATGACCATGTGTACGACGGCAGGTTTCAAAATCAGTTTCTGTTTGGCGATAGCATTTTGGTAGCGCCGGTTGTAAGTACTGAGCATCACACCAAAGTATACCTGCCGCAAGGCGAATGGTACCGCCTAAGCACTTACGAAAAATTAAAGGGCGGCAAAGCACATAAAGCTGATGCGCCGTTGACCGATTTGCCCGTGTTTGTAAAAGCCGGGGCCATTATTCCGATGCAAGGTATTGTACAAAGCACCACTGATCATGGCGATGGCATTCTGAAACTACATATCTGGTATGGTAAACAACCTAACAGCTTTACCTATTACGAAGACGATGGTACAACTTACAACTATCAAAAAGGCACTTACTATAAGCGTGATATCAGCTTTGAGCCGGTTAAGAATCACATTACCCTAAGCCCGGTTGAAGGTAAATTTGAGTCGCGCTTTACGCAGATCCGGCTCATTTTACATGGTTTTAGTGATAAGCTCAAAACTATCCGGGTAAATGGCGAAAGTATCAAGCTGCAGCATAAAAAACATGGTATTAGTGTTATAATACCCAATAACCGGATGGAAATGGTTATAGCTTATTAGAAAACCGCGTTAGGGATAGCAGCGGATACCGGCCCTGTGGCTAAGGCCCTGTGCAGTATGAGCGGAAAGCCCGGCCGCAGGCAACGCCCGGAATTAAACAAAAAAGCCCGCTCAAAATTCAAGCGGGCTTTATGTTTATCCTGTTCCCCCTTCAGGGGGCTAGGGGGTATTACTTCACTTCTTCAAAGTCAACATCGGTAACTGCGTCGCCGGTTGCGCCTTGCTGAGCACCTTCGGCATGTTCCGCACCTGGTTGTGGCTGGCCACCTTCGGCTGATGCTTTGTACATGTCTTCAGATGCTGCCTGCCATGAAGCTTCCAGTTCAGCCTGGGCAACTTCAATGTCAGCTAAGTTCTTGGCAGAATAAGCTGCTTTCAGTTTTTCCAAACCGCTTTCAATCGGTGCTTTTTTGTCAGCAGGGATCTTATCGCCATACTCTTTCAGTTGTTTCTCTGTCGAGAAGATCAGCGCATCGGCACCGTTCAGTTTTTCAACTTCTTCTTTTGCCTTTTTGTCAGCGTCAGCGTTAGCTTCAGCTTCATCTTTCATGCGTTTGATCTCAGCGTCGGTTAAGCCCGAAGAAGCTTCGATACGGATCTTTTGCTCTTTACCTGTAGCTTTATCTTTAGCGGCAACGTGTAATATACCGTTGGCGTCAATATCAAAAGTTACTTCAATTTGCGGTACGCCGCGCGGTGCCGGTGGTATACCATCTAAGTGGAAACGGCCAATTGTACGGTTTTGAGCGGCCATTGGGCGCTCGCCTTGCAAAATGTGGATCTCTACCGATGGCTGGCTGTCAGACGCGGTTGAGAATGTCTCTGATTTTTTAGATGGGATAGTTGTGTTAGCTTCGATCAGTTTGGTCATTACACCCCCCATAGTTTCGATACCCAACGAAAGCGGGGTAACATCTAACAGCAACACATCTTTTACTTCGCCGGTTAACACACCGCCTTGTATTGCAGCACCAATGGCTACAACCTCGTCAGGGTTAACACCTTTTGACGGTGATTTACCAAAGAATTTCTCTACGGCTTCCTGTATCGCAGGGATACGGGTTGAACCACCTACCAAAATGATCTCGTCGATATCACCTACCGATAAACCTGCATTTTTCAATGCTGTTTTGCAAGGCTCAATAGTACGTTTGATCAGGCTATCAGCCAGTTGCTCAAATTTAGCACGGGTTAAAGTTTTAACCAAGTGCTTTGGCATACCGTCAACAGCGGTAATATAGGGTAAGTTGATCTCGGTTTGAGCCGAGCTTGATAATTCAACTTTAGCTTTTTCAGCCGATTCTTTTAAACGCTGCAGAGCCATCGGATCGCGGCGCAGATCAAAACCTTCGTCAGATTTAAACTCGTCGGCCATCCAGTCGATGATCACCTGGTCAAAGTCGTCACCACCAAGGTGTGTATCACCGTCGGTTGATTTTACTTCGAACACGCCATCACCTAATTCTAAAACAGAAACGTCGTGTGTACCGCCACCGCAGTCAAACACAACAATTTTCATGTCTTTGTGAGCTTTATCCAAACCGTAAGCCAAAGCTGCGGCGGTAGGCTCGTTGATAATACGGCGAACTTTTAAACCTGCAATTTCACCGGCTTCTTTAGTAGCCTGGCGTTGTGCATCGTTAAAATAAGCCGGTACGGTAATAACCGCTTCAGTAACTTCAGTTCCCAAAAAGTCTTCGGCAGTTTTCTTCATTTTTTGAAGGATCATCGCCGAGATCTCTTGCGGAGTATATTTGCGGTCGTCAATTTCAACACGTGGGGTGTTGTTATCGCCCTTTACTACTTTGTAAGGTACACGGCCGGCTTCTTTAGTAACCTCGTTAAACTGGTTACCCATAAAACGCTTGATAGAAGAGATAGTTTTTGTTGGGTTGGTAATGGCCTGACGTTTGGCAGGATCACCAACTTTACGTTCGCCGTTGTCAACAAATGCAACTACCGAAGGCGTTGTACGTTTCCCCTCACTGTTAGCAATAACTACAGGCTCGTTACCTTCCATTACCGCTACGCAGGAGTTTGTTGTTCCTAAGTCGATTCCAATGATTTTAGACATATGATTGTTTTTACTATATTGATTTTACTATAATTCTATAGCCATATTAACAAGGGTTGTGCCAAATTGCTTATGGCAGGCAATACGGCAATAAATAATATTTTTCGTCAGTTTGGGTTTATTTGGCGGTGACAGGTTGGCAGTTTTTCAATGTGTAGATGGCGTTGCTGTAATGTTGCAGGGGTTTAAAGTTAAATGTTACTTCGCTGCTGGCTGACAGGGTGGGTATTTGTCGGTATTTTCAATTGTTTTTGTCTTGATTCTTGCATCTTGCCTCTTGATTCTTTCATCAGGGGGGAAATTGTATCCAGCCTTCTTTTTATTCAATCATTCAAAAAATCAATCATTGCCCGGAGGGGGGAAATTGTAAGAATTTTTCAATACATCTTCCATCGTACCTCATCCATCTTCCATTTCCTACAATATACTAAAATCCTGCATCAATATCAAGCGTAATTGATACTTTTACAGCCATTAAGTTATGCAGGTTTATCAGGTACCCGAAGCTGTAAAACAGCAGCCCCAGATCAAGGCAGGCGAGATAGCATTTGTAAGCTATCACGAAAACGGCAGCCTGTTTAAAAACCGCGTGGTGTTTAACCAATACGCCATCAGTTTTGTAATGAACGGGCAAAAGGAAATTTACCGCGCTACCGAAAACACCATTATCAAAGCCGGGCAGGCCATGCTCATTCCCGAAGGTAATTCCATTATTGCCGAACATAGCTTAAACCAGCACCAATACCATAGCCTCATCGCCTTCTTTCCGGGGCATATCGTCAATAGCTTTTTAGCCAAACACCATATATCCCCGGGTGGAACCGATCAGTTGCCTGATGTTGATCCGTACATCTACTTTTCGAGCACCCCATATCTCAATGAGTATTTGCGTGGCATCAAAGCTTTAATTGAGGGTGGGCATACGCTTTCCTATAACGTAGCGCTCCACAAGCTGGAAGAGCTTTTACTGGTTATTTACGAGCTTTTTCCGGCGCAACTGGTCAATATGTTCAGCCGTAACCGGGATACCTCCGTGGTGTCGCTTAAAAACCTGGTAGAGAATAACCTGTTCAATAACCTCACGCTGGATGAGTTTGCTTTTCTGGCCAACCGCAGCAGGTCATCGTTTAAACGCGATTTCGAAAAAGCTTACGCCATATCGCCGCAAAAATATATCCGCGAACGTAAGTTAGAGGCTGCCTGTACCGAACTGGCCAAAGGCAAACAGGCCAGCGAATTGTATGATGCTTACGGATACGAAAACCTATCGAACTTTAACACTGCGTTTAAAAAGAAGTTCGGACTAACGCCTGCCGCTTACCGCCAAACCAGCGTAGCCTGAACCATTTGCAATAGTATTTGGGCCGCTTGCAATACCGGGCACAGTTACAATTCTTTCAATTTTGGATCAATAAATTTTAGTCCAAAATCACATGAAAACAATCTTAATGTTCGTATTCAGCCTGGCATTTGCCCAGCACTCTTTCCCGCAAACGTTTACTTTAAAAAGTAACGATCTGGGCGGTCAGTTCACCAACCAGTTTACCGCCAATAGTTTTGGCTGCAATGGCAGCAATAAATCGCCCGAGCTAAACTGGGCAAACGCTCCCGAGGGCACACAAAGCTTTGCCATTACCATGTACGATCCTGATGCTCCCACCGGCAGCGGTTTCTGGCACTGGGTGATGGTTGATATCCCGGCCACAGTGCACGAGCTTAAACAAGGCGCAGGCGATATCAAAGCTAACCTTGCCCCTGCCGGCAGTTTGCAAAGTAATAATGATACCGGTATGCCGGGGTATCAGGGTCCCTGCCCGCCCGAAGGCGATGCCGCGCACCGGTACATTATTACGGTGTATGCGTTAAAGTCGGCCAAGTTGGGTACCACTGGCACAACCACTCCTGCCGTTACAGGTTTTATGTTAGGTAAACAGGTGTTAGGCAAAGCATCATTAGTGGTGTATTGCAAACGATAACGGAGTTAGGTCAGTAATCAGTTAACGGTAAGCCCTGGCCAGTTGGTCAGGGCTTTATTTATCCAGCCATTTCTTGGCATATTCCAATACATTATCTCGTGTGCCGCTTTTAGCGTTTACCAGGTAGTCAGGCGCTATCACGCCTTTGTCATTCGCATTTCCGTTAGGCCTACCCCACATCGTCGTGGAGGTAAAGGCCCGTAAATCTGTATTAGGCAACTTTATCGTACATAACTCGCCGTAATGATTCGCAGCTTCGCCCGTAGGTTCGCCTATTAAGGTAAATAACTTGTAATCCTTAACCGTAGCCGCAAGCATGTTTGCGCTCGAAAACGTATTCGGTCCGATCAGGAAACATACTTTGCCTTTAAATTTATGTTCCTTATTCTCAGGTTTGGTCAGGTCGTCGCTTCCGAGCGGCATAAATGTACCTACCGGCAGTTTCAGGTAATCGTTATAATTGTCCCCGTAAAGGTCTTTATTAGCGGTCAGGTAGTCTTTAAATTGCTGGCTCACCTTACGCTTACTGTCGCCGGCCATGCGATACGGTTTATCGGTAATGTAATTGAGCAGGCAATGCCCCAGGCCCGAATTACCGCCACCATTTTCGCGCAGGTCAACCACCAGCCTACTGATCTTTCTTTCATCAAGCATCTTAAAAACCGAGTCACAAAAATGGCAGAAACGGTCGTAATCAGCCATCGCCTTAAAATTCAGGTAAGCATATTTATCATTGGTTATCATTAACGCGTAAGGCTCGCTCTGCGGTTTCCTGATCAAAGCGTCGCTATATTCCTTTTCGGTGATGCTGTTTACCGTTACTGTTTTACTTACATGCTCAACATCCTTATACTTTATAAGATAAGGCTGGCTGATACCGATAACCGATAAAAAGAACCTGAAGTTACCAATCGCCACAACTTTCCTGAACGATGGCAGGTCGCCTTTCAGCGCCATCATCCGCGCCAGTATCACCGATGATTCCTGCCCGTTAATGCTGCTTACCTCAATATGCTTTACCTGCGCTTGCGGCATAATCAGGTTTGCCTCAAAATAGTTATTATCGTAGCTTAATACCTGTAATGGTATCCCTTTAAACGCGCCTGCGCGCATTGCCTTTCTTATTGGCGATGGGATATCGAGGCTGGTATGCCCTTCGTTAACAAAAGCAGTCGCCTGGGCAAAAGCGCCATACGCAGTGAAAAGCGATACGCTATCCGGTAGCTTACTGATCAGCGAATCAACCCTTCGCGTTAGTTCACCGGCTGAAATATCATGGTATAAATTGGGATGGATATCGGCTGCATTTTTAAGCAGATAACGGATGTCATCTGCAACCTGTTTTTTTGAGTAGATCAGGCTATCCTGGGCAAATGCTGCAATGGATAAGCAAAATAAAATAGCGATAAATAGAAATTTCTTCATATGCTAAATGATGCCTTATTGAAGTAAATGGTCACAGCAATATACAAAAAAAGCCCTGTTTGTTTCCAAACAGGGCTTTAATATTCTAAAAAGAATCACGCAATTATTCGCCTTTTTCTTCTTCTGCCTCCGGAGCTGCTTTTTCTTCAGCTGCTGGCGCTTCTTCTTTAACTTCTACTGCAGGCTCTGCTTTAGCTTCAACAGCTACAGTTTTACCTTTGCCCGAACCACCACGACGACGTGTTGATTTTTTAGCAGCTTGCTCAACGTCCTTACCGTAAACAGTGTTGTAGTCAACCAGTTCAATTAGTGCCATTTCAGCGTTATCGCCTAAACGGTTTTCCAATTTAACAATACGGGTATAACCACCCGGACGGTTAGCAATTTTCTCAGCTACCTCGCGGAATAAAATGGTTACAACTTCTTTGTCTTGTAAATAGCTAAATGCTGTACGACGAGAGTGTGTAGTGTCGTTTTTAGCTTTAGTTAAAATAGGTTCAACATACATACGTAAAGCTTTTGCTTTAGCTAATGTAGTTTGGATACGCTTGTGCAGGATAAGCGATGATGCCATGTTTGCCAACATTGCCTTGCGGTGACTGTCGGTACGGCCTAAATGGTTTACTTTTTTTCCGTGTCTCATTGTTTTGTTGATTTTTCACGTGCATACCGTTGGGGAGATTCGTCAACCCTCGGAATTATGCGGTCGCTTATTTGTTTGTATTAGATTTGAGTATTGAGATCTGAGATTTGAGACTCATATCCGGCTTACTCGTTTATTCTTGTTTTAAACAAGAAGTGAGATATAAGTAAGAGAAAATCTCAATACTCATATCTCACATCTCATATCTTACTCTTCGTCTAACTTAAATTTCGACAGGTTCATACCAAAAGATAAGCCTTTTGATTTAACCAGGTCCTGAATTTCAGTCAGTGATTTTTTACCGAAGTTTCTGAACTTTAACATATCAGCTACGTCGTATGATACCAGGTCAGCCAGGCTGCGGATATCTGCTGCTTTTAAGCAGTTTAACGCACGTACCGAAAGGTCAAGATCAACCAGTTCAGTTTTCAGGATCTTACGCATGTGCAGGATCTCTTCGTCAACTTCTTTGGTTTCCTCTTTAGCCTGAGCCTCTAACATCATGTTCTCATCGCTGAACAACATAAAGTGTTGGATCAAAATCTTAGCTGCTTCTTTCAAAGCATCTTCCGGGTGTACCGAACCATCAGTAGCAATATCCAAAACTAATTTCTCATAGTCGGTTTTTTGCTCAACACGATAGTTTTCGATGGTGTATTTTACGTTTTTGATAGGTGTGTAGATCGAGTCGATCGCGATAACGCCTAACATAGCATCCGGATTTTTATTCTCTTCGCTTGCAACATAACCACGGCCCTTGGCAATAGTTAATTCAATTTCAAGCGTTACAGACGAATCCATGTTGCAGATAACCAGGTCAGGATTCAAAACAGTAAAGTTGTTTGAAAACTTAGTGATATCGCCTGCAGTAAAGCTATCCTGACCGTTGATGATCACGAACACTTTTTCTGAATCGCCGGATTCGCCCGTTTTTTTCATACGAACTTGTTTTAAGTTCAATATGATCTCGGTAACGTCTTCAACCACACCTTTGATGGTCGAAAATTCATGAGTTACCCCTGAAAAACGAACAGAAGTAATCGCATAACCTTCCAATGATGAAAGTAAGATACGACGTAAAGCATTACCAATGGTTATACCGAAACCTGGTTCTAACGGACGAAATTCAAACGTACCATCAAAATCAGTTGATTTCTGCATGATAACCTTATCTGGTTTTTGAAATGCTAATATTGCCATTTATAATCCTTATTTATGTTTACTATTTGGATTGACTTAAAACCGGAAAAAATGATTGGCAGATACCAATCATTTCCCGGATAATTATCGTTATTATTTTGAGTACAACTCGACGATCAGGTTTTCCTTGATGTTTTCAGGAATCTCATCGCGGTTAGGATAGTTAAGGAATGTACCTGTTAAGGTTGATGCATCCCACTGTAACCAGCTGTATTTGTTTATCTTTCTGCCTGCTACCGAGTTGGTAATCGCTTCCATGGTTTTTGATTTCTCACGTACTGCAACTACGTCACCTGCTTTCAAAGCATACGAAGCAATGTTTACTACTTCGCCGTTAACAGTAATGTGTTTATGGCCTACTAACTGGCGTGCACCTGAACGTGTTGGAGCAATACCTAAACGGTAAACTGCGTTATCCAAACGGGCTTCTAAAAACTTTAACAAGTTTTCGCCGGTGATACCTTCTTTAGCTGATGCGCGGTGAAACAGGTTTTCGAACTGACGCTCTAATACACCGTAAGTGTATTTTACCTTTTGTTTCTCCATTAACTGAGTTGAATACTCAGATTGTTTTCCTCTTCTTTTAGAGGCACCGTGCATACCCGGTGCATAGTTTTTACGTTCTAACGCTTTATCAGGACCGAAGATCGGCTCTCTGAAACGACGTGCAATTCTGGATTTTGGACCTGTGTACCTTGCCATTGTTGTGTGTTTTAAAGTATCATCCGGCCCGCAGCCGGTGAATCTTAGCTTTAAAAATTAATTGATTAAACTCTTCTCCTTTTTGATGGACGGCAACCGTTGTGCGGAAGCGGAGTGATGTCCTTTATAGTTGTTACCTCGATACCGGCAGTTTGCAAAGTACGGATAGCCGACTCGCGGCCTGCACCCGGGCCTTTAACAAAAACTTCTACCTTGCGCAAGCCTAAATCATAAGCTACTTTACCGCAATCAGAAGCTGCCTGACCTGCAGCGTATGGAGTGTTTTTCTTTGAACCTTTAAAACCCATTTTACCTGCCGAAGACCATGATATAGCCTGACCGCTTTTGTTAGTTAAGGTAATAATGATGTTGTTGAAAGTAGCATTGATGTGTGCTTCGCCTACAGGCTCAACAATTACAATACGCTTTTTGGTTACTTTTTTAGCTTTTGCCATTTTCTTTTTTAGATTTTAGATAGGAGACTTGAGATAGGAGACTTTCTCTATCCCGGCACTCTTATCCTGTTTTTCTTTTTTCTATTCCAGATTGGGATGATTTGACAGATATGGTTCTCATATCTAAAATCTCACATCTCAGATCTATCTATTACTTGGTTACTTTCTTCTTGTTAGCAACTGTTTTACGTTTACCTTTACGGGTACGTGAGTTGTTTTTAGTACGCTGACCACGTAATGGTAAACCTTTACGGTGACGGGTACCACGGTAACAACCGATATCCATTAAACGTTTAATGTTCAGCTGCACTTCCGAACGTAATGCACCTTCAACTTTAACACGGTCGTTAATAATTGTACGGATGGCGGTTAATTGCTCATCGGTCCAGTCTTGTACTTTAGTATTAAAGTCGATACCAGCCTCAGCTAAAATGCCTTGTGCTTTAGTACGGCCAATACCATAGATGTACGTAAGTCCGATCTCTCCGCGTTTGTTTTTTGGTAAATCAATACCTGCTATCCTTGCCATATTTGTTATTTGTTTTTAGTAAGACCGAACGGCGGGCCACCGTTGTACGGATCTTTACACTTTTTTTTTAATTATCCCTGACGTTGTTTGTACTTAGGGTTCTTTTTGTTGATCACATAAAGTTTCCCTTTACGACGGATGATCTTGCAATCAGCACTACGTTTTTTTATTGATGCTCTAACTTTCATCTCTTTGTTTATTTATATCTGTAGGTTATTCTGCCTTTTGTTAAATCATACGGACTCATTTCCAATTTCACCTTGTCGCCAGGTAATATCTTGATATAATGCATGCGCATTTTACCAGAAATGTGTGCAATAATTTCATGGCCGTTTTCCAGTTCGACCCTGAACATTGCATTTGATAATGCTTCCTTTATTGTACCGTCTTGCTCAATTGAAGCCTGTTTGGCCATATATTACTGATTTCTATACAATTATCCGCCTTAAAAGCGGGATGCAAAATTAATAAATATTTTTTATTAATACTATTTTTATTTAAAAACTTCTTCGATGTACGAAAAAGTTGAAAGAATGTCTGCCTTCCCTTTTCTGATGGCTACTGTATGCTCGTAATGGGCCGATACCTTACCATCGCTGGTTGATACCGTCCATCCATCATCCCAAAATCTAACACCGGCACGGCCTGCGTTGATCATCGGTTCAATGGCAATCACCATTCCTTCTTCCAGCTTAATACCCGATCCGCGTTTACCGTAGTTTGGTACTTCCGGCTTTTCATGCAGCCGTGTTCCAACTCCATGGCCAACCAGTTCTTTTACTACACCAAAGCCATTCTTTTCAGCATGCTCCTGTACCGCGTACCCGATATCGCCAACGCGCATACCAACTACAGCCTTCTCAATACCAAGCACCAAACATTCTTTGGTTACCTGCATCAATTTCTCAGCTGTTTCGCTCACCTGGCCTATCGGAAATGTATAGGCCGAATCGCCGTAGTATTTATTCAATAACACGCCGCAATCAACCGATACCAGATCGCCCTCCTGCAATTCATACTTGCTGGGGAAACCATGCACCACCTGATTATTTAACGAAATGCAAAGTGAATACGGAAAACCGTTGTAGTTTAAAAATGCGGGGACACCCTTGTTATCACGTATGAATGTCTCCGCAAGTTTATTAAGTTCGATGGTTTGGATGCCCGGTCGGATAACCTTGGCAATCTCACCCAATGTTTTAGCAACGAGTTGTGAACTATTTCTGATCAGTTCTATTTCCTCAGCCGACTTATAATTGATTTTTGACATCCCTTATATCGCCGATGGCGTTGTTCCAGAAGCTGTTGGAATTGCTGTTCTGCCTTGTATTCTTCCGGTTTTCATCAAACCATCGTAATGGCGCATTAACAGGTGGCTCTCAATTTGTTGCAAGGTATCTAATACCACACCTACTAAAATGATGAGCGAGGTGCCGCCAAAAAAGCGCGCAAACTGGTTGTTAACTCCCATTAAAGTAGCTATCGCAGGTATGATCGCAATAATAGCCAGGAATATAGAACCTGGCAAAGTAATTTTTGATATCACACCGTCAATAAAGTCGGCAGTAGCTTTACCAGGTTTAATACCCGGGATAAATCCACCGTTCTTTTTCATATCATCAGCCATTTGGTTTGGATTAACCGTAATAGCTGTGTAGAAGAATGTAAATACAATGATCAATATTGCAAATAACAGGTTGTGTCCCCATGAAGTGTAATCAGACAATGCAATTAACACACTGCTTGACGCGATAGACGGGAAAAACTGTGATATGGTAGCCGGGATAAACATTAACGCCTGGGCAAATATAATAGGCATTACACCTGCTGCATTTACCTTTAACGGAATGTATTGCCTAACACCGCCATATTGTTTGTTACCTACAATACGTTTAGCATATTGTACGGCAATTTTACGTGTACCCTGAACGATCAGGATGGTAAACATAACCACAGCTATCAGGCCAACTATCTCCACAATAAAGATAAATAAACCACCGGTACCGTTAACGCGGGTTAAAAACTCGCTGCCAAGGGCGCCGGGTAACTGTGCGATGATACCCACCATAATGATCAATGATATACCGTTGCCGATACCTTTGTCGGTGATCTTTTCGCCAAGCCACATTACAAATAGCGTACCCGATGTTAATACAAACACCGATAGAATGGTAAAGTATGGCTCGCCTATTAACCTTCCGGCAACCTGCGATTTTACATAACCAATGGCCTGTAAAGCAGTAATACCGATGGTTAGGTAGCGGGTCCACTGGTTGATCTTGTTACGTCCGCTTTCACCCTCTTTTTGCAATTTCTGGAAGTAAGGCACTGCAATACCTAATAATTGCACCACAATTGATGCCGAAATATAAGGCATTACACCTAACGCAAAAATTGATTGACGGCTGAATGATCCGCCGGCAAACATGTTCAATAACCCCATCAAACCTTCTTTGGTTTTTTGAGAATCAAGTGTTGTAGGGTCAACGCCTGGCAACACTATAAATGAGCCTACACGGTAAATTAAAAGAAATAAGAATGTGTTTGATATACGCACTCTTAGATCTTCAATTTTCCAGATATTCGATAATGTGGTGAAAAATTTCTTCATTGAAATTTATAACTTAACAATTGAACCGCCTGCTGCCTCAATAGCTTTTTGTGCAGTGGCCGAAAATGCATGTGCTGTTACCTCTAATTTAGCTTTTAATTCGCCACGGCCCAATACTTTCACCAGGTCGTTACGCGATACCAAACCATGTTCTTTTAAAGTTTCAAAGTTAACAACAGTTACTTTGTACTCGTCAACCAGGCCTTGTAAAGCATCAAGGTTAACACTTACATACTCAACACGGTTAGGGTTTTTAAAGCCCACTTTAGGCACACGGCGTTGCAATGGCATCTGTCCGCCTTCAAAACCAACTTTGGTTGAAGTACCCGAACGTGAGCCCGCACCTTTATGGCCACGGGTTGAAGTTCCGCCACGGCCCGAACCGGTACCACGGCCTATTCTTTTTCTATTTTTAGTAGAACCTTCTGCAGGTTTCAGATTACTTAAATTCATAACATTAAATGTTTTCTACTGCTACCAAATGATTTACTTTTCTTACCATGCCGATGATAGCTGCATTTGCTTCAACTTCAACACTATGATTTATTTTCTTTAAACCTAATGCTTCGATGGTTTTTTTCTGGCGCTCACTTCTATCGATCACGCTTTTAATCTGAGTTATTTTGATTTTTGCCATGACTGATTATCCGTTAAATACTTTACCTAAACTAACTCCGCGTTGTTGTGCCACGGTATAAGCATCGCGCAGTTGCGATAATGCAGATACAGTTGCTTTAACCACGTTGTGCGGGTTTGACGAACCTTTTGATTTTGCCAGTACGTTGTGTACACCGGCACTCTCTAATACAGCACGCATCGCACCACCGGCAATTACACCGGTACCGTTTGCAGCAGGTTTCAGGAATACAAAACCACCTGAAAATTTACCTATTTGCTCGTGAGGTATAGTTTGATTAATGATCGGAACTTTTACCAAATTCTTTTTAGCATCATCAATACCTTTTGCAATTGCTTCGGTAACCTCTTTAGCTTTTCCTAAACCGTAACCTACAATACCGTGCTCATCGCCTACTACCACAATGGCAGAAAAACTGAAAGTACGACCACCTTTGGTTACCTTGGCTACACGCTGGATGCTTACCAAACGATCTTTTAATTCGATTTCGCTTGATTTTACTCTTTTTATGTTAATAGTTGACATCTCTTGTTGTAATTAAAAATTTAAACCACCTTCACGTGCACCTTCAGCTAACGATTTTACCCTACCGTGGTATAAGTAACCGTTACGATCAAACACAACATCTTTTATACCTGCTGCAACAGCTTTTTCGGCAATCATTTTACCAACCGCTACCGATTGATCTGACTTGCTGCCTGTAGTTGCAAACTCTTTTGATAAAGATGAAGCTGATACTAAGGTTTTGCCTTGAACATCATCTATAATTTGAGCATAAATACCTTTATTGCTCCTGTACACTGACAAGCGCGGACGCTCGGTAGAACCGGTAAGACGTTTTCTTATCCCTTTCTTGATTCTATCTCTTCTTGATAATTTACCTGTCATGACGCTTATTTTTTAGATGCTGATTTACCTGCTTTTCTTCTCAATACTTCGCCAACAAACTTGATACCTTTACCTTTGTAAGGCTCTGGTGCACGTAACGAGCGTATTTTTGCCGCTACCTGGCCAATCAGTTGTTTGTCGATCGATTCCAGAATGATCGTTGGGTTTTTACCCTTCTCAGCAGTAGTTGTAACTTTAATTTCTTTTGGTAATTCAAACACATAGTGGTGAGAGTATCCCAACACCATATCTAAAGTATTACCAGTATTAGTTGCACGGTAACCTACACCTACCAGCTCTTGCTCAAGCTTGTAACCTGCTGTTACACCTACAACCATATTATTGATCAATGCACGGTATAAGCCGTGTAATGCTTTGTGACGTTTTTGTTCTGAAGGGCGTTGTACAACGATGTTTCCTTCTTCCTGGGCGATGGTGATATCGGTATCAACTGCCTGGGTTAATTCGCCTTTAGGGCCTTTTACGGTTACAATATTATCATCAGATACAGTAACTGTAACGCCTGCCGGGATTGCGATTGGTGCTTTTCCTACTCTTGACATTTCTTAGTTCTCCTGTTTGATTAATAAATGTAACATAAAACTTCGCCGCCTATATTTTGTGTACGGGCTTCTTTATCGGTCATTACACCTTTCGAAGTCGACAATATAGCGATACCTAAACCATTTAATACACGTGGCATGTTATCGGCACCGGCATACTTACGTAAACCTGGTTTGCTGATACGCGCTAAGCTGCGTATTGCTGATATTTTAGTTATCGGATGGTATTTCAAAGCTACTTTAATAGTGCCTTGCGGACCGTTATCCTCAAATTTGAAATTTGCAATGTAACCTTTGTCAAAAAGCACTTTCGTGATCTCTTTTTTCAGGTTTGATGCAGGGATCTCAACAACTCTGTGGTTGGCTTTAATCGCATTTCTTACCCGTGTAAGGTAATCTGCTATTGGATCTGTATTCATTTTATTGATTTATGATGGTGGTTTCCTTCCAGTAACATCCTGGACGACCTGCCGTCGGTTAATTCACTTTTGTTTTAAGCGTGAAGTTTTACGCATGAAGCCCGAAGCTTTTTTAGCTTCCGGCTTCCCGCTATTTGCTTCCGGCTTTTATATTACCAGCTTGCCTTTTTTACTCCGGGGATCTTACCGGCCAGAGCCATTTCGCGGAATGTAACACGCGAAATACCAAACTGACGCATATATCCGCGAGGGCGGCCTGTTAATTTGCAACGGTTGTGCAGTTTTACCGGCGAAGCTGCTTTTGGCAACTTGTCTAATCCAATAAAATCACCAGCTGCTTTAAGGGCTGCTCTTTTTTCAGCGTATTTAGCTACTATCTTAGCGCGTTTTAATTCACGTGCTTTTACACCTTCTTTAGCCATTATTGATTTGTATTTTGATTTTTAAATGGTAAACCAAATTGTTTTAACAATTCCAAAGCTTCAACATCATTTTTTGCTGAGGTTACAAAGGTAATATCCATACCCATAATTTTATTGATTTTGTCAATATTTATCTCAGGAAATATGATTTGCTCGGTTATACCTAAAGTATAGTTACCGCGGCCGTCAAAACCTTTATCGTTAATACCTTTAAAGTCACGTATACGTGGCAATGCAACGGCAATTAAACGATCTAAAAACTCGTACATGGTGTTATCACGTAAAGTAACACGTACGCCTACCGGCATATTTTTACGCAATTTAAAGTTCGAGATATCTTTTTTAGATTTTGATGCTACCGCTTGCTGACCGGTAATAGTGGTCATTTCGGTAATTGCAACATCGATCAGTTTTTTATCGGTAGTTGCAGCACCAACACCCTGGTTGATAGCAATTTTCTCAAGTTTCGGAACCTGCATAACGCTTTTGTACTGAAATTTATCTTTCAGTGCAGTACGAATTTCCTCTTTGTATTTCGATTTTAATCTTGGTACGTAAGCCATTATTTAATTTCCTCCCCTGATATTTTAGCAATCCTAACCAATTTACCAGCTGCGTTCTTTTTACGTCCAACACGTGTTGGTTTACCCGATTTAGGGTCGATCAACTTTACGTTTGAAATGTGCAGGGCAGCTTCTTGTTTAATGATACCGCCGTTAGGGCTGGTAGCATTTGGTTTAGTATGTTTTGATACCATGTTAGCACCTTCAACCACAACGCGGTTGGTAGCAGCTATCACTTCTAATATTTTACCTTCTGTGCCTTTTGAGTCGCCGGCAATAACCTTAACCAGGTCGCCTTTACGTACTTTTAATTTAGGCTGTTTATTATTCTTTCTTTCCATGTTACAATACCTCCGGTGCTAATGATACAATTTTCATGAATTGTTTCTCACGCAACTCTCTTGCAACTGGGCCAAAGATACGGGTACCTCTTGGTTCGTCCTGGTTGTTCAGCAAAACGGCTGCGTTATCGTCAAAACGGATATAAGAACCATCTTTACGGCGGATCTCTTTTTTAGTTCTAACAACTACTGCTTTTGAAACTGTACCCTTTTTGATGTTGCCTGATGGCAAAGCGCTTTTTACGGTTACAACAATTTTGTCGCCGATCGAGGCATATCTTTTGCCTGTGCCGCCTAACACACGGATCACTAAAACTTCTTTAGCTCCGCTGTTGTCAGCTACGTTTAATCTTGATTCCTGTTGTACCATCTTATTTAGCCCTTTCTAAAACTGTAACTAATCTCCAATTTTTGCTCTTGCTCAATGGGCGGGTTTCCATGATCAACACAGTATCGCCAATGCCACAAGTGTTTTCCTCGTCATGAGCCATAAATTTGGTAGTCTTCTTTACGAATTTACCATAGATAGGGTGCTTTACCTTACGCTCAACCGCTACAACAATAGATTTTGTCATCTTATTGCTGACTACCAATCCGGTACGGGTTTTTCTTAAATTTCTTTCCATTTTTTTCTAAAAATTAATTCTTTTCAGAAGCAGGCGCCGCTTTGCGCTTAGTTAGTTCAGTATTTAAACGAGCAACGTCTTTTCTTACTTTGGTGATACGGCTTGGGTTTTCAATAGCCGAAACTGCATGAGCAAATTTCAGTTTATTCAAGTTCCCTTTTTCTTCAGCGATCCTCGCGGTAAGTTCCTCGGTTGATAGCTCTAAAATTTCTGAGTTCTTCATTGTTTTGTTAATTATTCGTTATGCCTGTACTTTGCGTTATCCTGCTGTTTAAGAGGCAAAGCCAATTCGCTAACCTGTTTATTCTTCTACGTAATCCCTACGTGTTATAAATTTTGTTTGTACCGGTAGTTTTTGTGCGGCAAGGCGTAAAGCTTCTTTAGCGATATCCAATGGTACGCCTTCAGCTTCGAAGATGATTCTTCCTGGCCTTACTACTGCTACCCAATATTCAGGAGCACCCTTACCTTTACCCATACGTACCTCTGCTGGTTTTTTGGTTACAGGTTTGTCCGGGAAAATACGGATCCATACCTGGCCTTCACGTTTCATAAAACGTGTAACAGCAATACGGGCAGCCTCGATCTGGCGACTGGTTATCCAGGCGGCTTCGAGTGATTTTATACCGAAAGATCCGAATGACAGTTCAGCACCACGGGTGGCTAAACCTTTCATTCTGCCTTTTTGCATCTTTCTGAACTTCGTTCTTTTTGGCTGTAGCATTGTCTTAAATTCTTATAAACGATGTCTCGTCGACTTTGTAATTCTGTTATTATTATCTCTTACCTGGGCCACCTGGACGGTTACCACCCTGGCCACCTGGGCGATTGCCACCCGGACGGTTACCACCGCCACCCTGGCCGCCACGGCGGTCATTGCTTCTGCGGTCGCCACCACGCTCACCACCTCTGCGGTCGTTTCCGCCACGGTCGCCAAATGCTGCCGCGCCTTCAGGGCGTCCGCCTTTGCCGCTTGCGCTGCTTGTACCACCGATGTTTGGAGAAAGATCGCGTTTTCCGTAAACCTCGCCTTTGCATATCCAAACTTTAATACCTATTTTACCATAGGTTGTTAAAGCTTCGCCTAATGCATAATCGATATCTGCACGGAAAGTGTGCAAAGGTATTCTGCCTTCTTTATATTGCTCGCTACGTGCCATCTCAGCACCGCCTAAACGGCCCGATGTCATGATCTTGATCCCTTCGGCACCCATACGCATAGTAGAGGCGATTGAAGTTTTCATGGCACGGCGGAATGATATACGTGCTTCTAATTGTTTAGCTATGCCTTCTGCCACTAATTGTGCATCAAGCTCAGGGCGTTTAATTTCGAAGATGTTGATCTGAACGTCCTTTTTAGTCAGTTTTTTCAACTCTTCTTTAATTTTATCAACCTCGGCCCCACCTTTACCAATTACAATACCCGGACGGGCAGTGTGGATGGTTACAGTGATACGTTTTAAAGTACGCTCGATAACTACTTTTGATACGCCGCCTTTAGCGATACGTGCTGCTAAGTATTTACGGATCTTTTCGTCTTCAACTAATTTGTCGGCATAGTGGTTGCCACCGAACCAGTTAGAATCCCAACCTCGGATGATTCCTAAACGGTTACCTATTGGATGTGCTTTTTGTCCCATTTCAAATTAGTTGTTTACATTTTTACTTTCAACGATTAAGGTAACGTGGTTTGAACGTTTCCTGATACGGTATCCTCTTCCTTGCGGAGCAGGGCGTAATCTTTTTAACTGACGGCCACCGCCTACAGATATTTCTTTTACATAAAGGCCATTGTCTTCGGCTTTTTTGCCTTCGTTTTTGGCTTCCCAGTTAGTAATTGCCGAAACCAAAAGTTTCTCAACACGTACCGCTGCTTCTTTATTTGTAAATTTCAATATGCTTAACGCTTTAAAAACGTTTTCGCCTCTGATCAGGTCAACCACCAAACGCATTTTGCGTGGTGAAGTTGGGCAGTCTTGTAATTTAGCGATAGAAGCGCCGCCTACAACAGCTTTTGCTGCTTCTTTCTGCTGTCTGATCAATACAGACTTTTTGATTTTAGTTGTTGCTTCCATGCCTTATTTTTTCTTTTCTGCGTGACCACGGAATGTACGGGTTGGCGCAAATTCTCCCAACTTGTGCCCAACCATGTTTTCTGTTACATACACCGGTATAAATTTGTTACCGTTGTGTACTGCGAACGTATGACCTACGAAATCTGGAGAGATCATGGAACGGCGTGACCAGGTTTTTACTACCGATTTTTTTGCTGAATCATTCAAGGTCAGAACTTTTCTTTCCAGGTTATGATCAATATAAGGTCCTTTTTTAATTGAACGTGCCATTATTTCTTCCTTCTTTCAATGATATAACGATCTGATGTTTTCTTTTTGTCGCGGGTTTTAAAGCCTTTAGCCAATAAACCTTTGCGTGAGCGTGGGTGACCACCTGAGGCCCTGCCTTCGCCACCACCCATAGGGTGATCTACCGGGTTCATGGCTACACCACGAACGCGAGGACGACGACCTAACCAACGTTTGCGGCCGGCTTTACCCAATACTTCATTTGCTTTGTCGCCATTTGAAACTGTACCGATTGTTGCCAAGCAAGTCGACAAGATCATACGGGTTTCGCCTGAAGGCAATTTGATGATCGCGTATTTACCATCGCGGGCCGAAAGCTGAGCATAAGTACCAGCCGAACGTGCAATGATACCGCCCTGGCCCGGGTTCAACTCAATGTTGTTGATAATTGAACCTAATGGAATGCTCTTTAATGGTAAGGTGTTTCCAACTTCAGGTGGAACTGCGTCTCCTGATAAAACAACCTGGCCAACTGCTAAGCCTTCCGGGGCTATCATGTATCTTTTCTCGCCATCGGCATAGTGCAATAATGCAATACGTGCCGAACGGTTTGGATCATATTCAATTGTTGCAACGGTTGCCGGGATATCAAACTTATTACGTTTGAAATCAATTAACCTGTATGATTTTTTGTGACCACCGCCAATGTAGCGCATTGTCATCTTACCATCGTGGTTACGACCGCCTGAACGTTTGTGTGATACCACCAACGTTTTTTCTGGAACGTTAGTTGTGATATCCGAGTTATCGGCACCTACCCTGAAACGGGTACCCGGGGTTACCGGTTTAAATCTTTTAACTGCCATCTCTATATTGTGCTATAAAAGTCAATAGTTTCACCATCTTTCAAAGTCACAATAGCCTTTTTGTACTTAGCGGCGCGGCCCGATACCGGTCCGGCTTTAGTGTTACGGCTTTTTAACTTTCCAACGTAGCGCATGGTGTTTACGGCTACTACCTCAATGCCATACATGGCTTTGATGGCATCTTTAATCTGAATTTTGTTAGCTCTTGGATCAACGATGAAAGAGTAACGGTTAAGCTTATCAGTTAAGATAGATACTTTTTCAGTAAGTAAGGGTTTCTTTAATACTTCCATTTTTACTTAGCTAATGCTTCCTCCAAAGTTTTAACAGAACCGGTAGTTAACAACAGCTTGCCAGCGTTAAGCACATCATAAGTGCTTAATTGATCAGCTGTAATAACTTTCGCTTTTTTCAGATTTCTGCTTGATAAATAAATATTGTTGTTTGCTGATGGCAGTACTAACAAAGTTTTTTCGTTAGTTAAGTTCAAATCAGCAACAAACTGTATGTACGATTTAGTTTTTACGGCTTCAAAAGTGAAGTCTTCTAAAACTACGATACTGTTATCTTGTGCTTTGTATGATAAGGCCGATTTACGGGCAAGCGCTTTCAACTTTTTGTTCAGCTTAAAGCTATAGTCGCGTGGTTGCGGACCAAATACACGGCCACCACCATTAAACAAAGGAGATTTAATACTACCTGCACGGGCACCACCTGTACCTTTTTGTTTGTACAATTTGCGGGTTGAACCTGCAATTTCGTTACGTTGTTTAGCCTTGTGAGTACCCTGACGTTGGTTAGCCAAATATTGCTTAACGTCTAAGTAAATTGCGTGATCGTTGGGCTCAATACCAAATACCGACTCAGGTAGATGCAAACTTGCACCTGTTTCTTTACCTGATACATTTAATACTTTTAATTCCATCTTATTTATCCACAATTACAAATGAACCCTTAGCTCCTGGGATGGAACCCTTAACAACCAACAAATTTTGCTCTGGATACACTTTAACAACCTGTAAGTTTTGAACCTTAACACGCTCGCTACCAGTGTGGCCAGCCATACGCATACCTTTAAATACGCGCGATGGCCATGATGAAGCACCTAATGAACCCGGGGCCCTTAGGCGGTTGTGCTGGCCGTGAGTTTGCATACCCACACCATTAAAACCGTGACGTTTAACAACACCCTGAAAGCCTTTACCTTTTGAGGTACCAACTACATCCACATAATCACCTGTTTCAAAAATCTCTACGGTAACAGTGTCACCCAGATTTTTTGTTTCTTCAAAAGTTTTGAATTCAACAAGTTTACGTTTTGGAGTAGTACCGGCTTTTTGGAAGTGACCTTTTAACGGGCCAGTGGTGTGTTTGTCTTTTGTTTCACCGTACGCTAACTGAACAGCAGCGTAGCCGTCTGTATCCACAGACTTTACATGTGTTACTACACATGGTCCAGCTTCGATCACAGTACATGGGATATTTTTCCCTGCCTCGTCGAATATGCTGGTCATACCTACCTTTTTACCAATTATTCCTGACATTTTCTTTTTAGTTTTTGCCCATCGAAGCAGTAGGGCTTCGTTCAAGGCATTATAAATCCCCCCGAAAGGGACGGCAAAGATAGGAATCTTATATTAATTATCAAATAGTTACTCAGTTATTTTTTAATAAAAAGAGTGAATGGAGTTGAGAAGATGTAAAAATAGTGACTTAAACTAAGCGTCTATCGATAATTAACTGTTTATCAATATGTAAAATGGATTTCATTATCTGCGTTTAACTCAAAATACCGCTCTGCAGCCTATAGAGACTGAACCTGTTAATGGAGATATTACTGGCTTTGCATTTACCTTGGAAATAAGTGAAGGCAGGTATTTGAATTTGATGGAAAGATATATTACGATTTGATAAAAAATCGCATAAGTTAATTATTCGGCGTTGCCTGCGGCCGGGCTTTACGCTTATACTGCACAGGCATTAGCCACAGGCCGGTATCCGCTGCAATCCCTAACGCTGACTTTCCGGTTCGAACCTGATTCTTCTTTCAAACTTTCCGACTTCCTGACTGACTCCGGACTCAAGACTTTTAACAGTACTGCATTTTTATGGTAATAGCTGCCGTATGATTTTTATATTTACGGCAGCTATTGCCCTTATTGCATGAATCTATTGACTAACTTAGGCTGGGACAACCGCCAAACCACCAGACAGAACATTTTTGGCATATGTTGCTTTCTGCTCATCATCACTACCTTCTTTACCCATCTTACCCATTTCAGGTATTTTGGCTATAAGGTACAGCCTACAGAGATCCTGTTTTTGCTGACTATCCCATTTATACCTTATAAAGAGGTATGGCAATACCAATGGCGCGAAAATGCTACGCTGGTTAAGCTGATCCTGATCTATTTAGCTTTTGACCTGATAGCCTCTTCGCTTAGTCATCGGTCCAGTTCGGTGATGGAAAGTATGGGCCGTATTTACTTGTTCGTGCTTTTTTCTGTATTGGCTTATCGCTTCAGCACATTGGATATTGACGATCTGATAGAGAAGATCACGCGCGTGTTTTTTTTCGGTGCGGTACTTACCGCACTGATAGCTGCCTATGGTTACCTGATGATCACTATCGGCCGCCCTACCGAAACGTTGATGTTTTTTGATCACTACCCCTACTTCGGACGTTTGTACCGGTTACGGAGTTTTAATATTTATCCTTCTCTCTTCATCAGCATTATTACTTTGCCGGTACTATACCTGGTGAGCGTGTATAAAACCAGCCGCGTAAAAAATCTGGTGGTAATTGGCTTGATCTTATTATTAATCTGTACAGCGCTAACATTATCTAAATCGATATTACTGATCACGCTTGGGCTGATAATTTTCGCATTGAAGTGGATGGGGTATCTCAATAAAGGTACCTTCATAGCGGCAACTGTGATCTTTATTATCTCAATAGTAACGTTTACGCATGTGATCATCGTAAAAACCGGTTCGGATGAAGAGAAAAAAGTATTGCCTACTTATTTCACCTCCAACAAAGTAGTGTCGCAAATTGCCGGGTATGATCTGCTGGAAACCGATTATCTCACCTTAAAGCGTACCGAGGTCGACCTGTTCCCGAAACATTTGTTTTTTGGCGTAGGCACCGGTAATTTTAACATGGAAGTACGTAAGTATAAAAACCGCGGCCTGTTCCCCGAAAAGTTTGGCGATCTTGACCCGCATTGTACTTACCTGGGTGCTTTAGTTGAGGACGGGATTTTTGCCTTTGTCGCCTTACTCGCCATATTTATTTACATATTCCGGTTATTTACCAAACGCCCGGACCTGTTTAAAAACGATCTGATATTGGGGTTGTTCCTGATCTACGTTACTTTCCTGATCGATGGTATTGAAACGGATATCTTTAACTTCCGTCACCTGTGGGTATTTCTGGCATTGGCGGTGGTATGTTTGCAAAAGGTGAGAACGGCAAAGCACCCTGTTGAGGTTGCATAGATCTTTTCTCACAGGTTCTTTTTCAGGAAAGAGCCGCAAGATATTTGTTGGTATTCAATTCACTATCTTTTTTAACGTGGCATATACCGAGGCGCTTCCCTGTTTGCTCGCAAAGGTGTCTACAACCATTCCCTTTTTATCAAATATTATATGATGCGGCAGATATGAGCTTCTTTTCATAACGCCATTTCTTTTTTGGACGGATGCAAAAGTAGTATGCAACTCCTTATCTAAATTAGGGTTTACCAGAACATGATATCCCACAAGACTGTTTGCTCTAATAAATGATTTCCACTTGCTGCCATCTTTATCACAACATACATACAGTATCACAATATCATTTTTTCGAGCAAAATCCTGAAAACCTTTTACGCTTTTCTCCTGAAGCTCATGCCGGCAGGGAGAACACCACGAAGCCCAGATGTCGACAAAAATAGCTTTACCCTTAAACCGCTCAGCCAGGCTGTTAAAGTTTGCAGCGGTGTCAGTTATATAGTGTATCTGTGTATTTTTTGAAGTTTGTGCACTCACCTGCATTACAGCAAATAAGCACGTTGTACAGATGCTTAAAGATAAAATATTAAATTTCACCATCGTGGTTAATTAAGAATTACTCCATCAATCGCCTGATCAGCTCAGCACTTTGCACCCTACCATGCTCCAGCCTGTCGCCAAAAAATTCTTTTACCTGGTTAAAATGTTCTTTATAACCTTTCATATCACCATAGCCGATAATGGACGACCATTCGCGCACGGCCGAGTGAAATTCCAGATCGTCGCCGCGGATGGTTTTATCATATAAAGCAGCTTCTATTGATTCTTCAAGCAGCTCTTCGTTTTTGAACAGGTACTCGGCTATCCCTAACCGCAAACGAAATGGCGGTGTTTGGCAGATCATGTTATCGTAAGGGTTTACGCCCAGGTGGTACCAGGCATCAACCATACTCAGTAAGCTCAGGTGCGAATTAGGTTTGCGCAGTTCTGCCTTCCCCGAAAGGGAAAACTCGCGCATCACAGCATCATTTAACAGGATAGGTTTCCGGCTTTCGTGAAAAACAAAATCACGGGCACGGTAAATACGTTCCTTAAACTCGGCGTCCTGTTCCTGTATCATCAGCTTAAACAGTTCCGACTCTGATACCGCGTATCGTTTCACCTGCTGCCGGGCATAAGGATTTAAAATAGCCAAACCTGCATACACGTGTGCTTTATAACTAAAAATGCGCAGGGTGGTCAGTATCTTTACATTATCGATGCCGCCTATGTAGCTGGCATTTTCCCAGGGGAAGAAGCCCGCCTCCTTCCATGCGGTGCCCATACTTTCAAAACCTACGTGAGTAACGGCCTGGGTATCGGCAACAATTTTATCGTGTTCGTGGTAATCGGGTATCTCTACAATATCCGAGCCGATAGCCGTAAATATATCCAACATTTGCTGGTACACTTTTGCATTACTGCGATACGGTATAATGGCCAGCTTTTGTTTATCGGGCGCAAAACCAGGCCCGTGTAAAGCGTGTATGGTCACAATAAAAACATTAGCCGGAAGGTGTTTTTCAAAAGCTTCTATCTCGGGAGTTTTTACCGAAGTTTGCCCGGCAACTATAGCGCCCGGTTTTGCCGAAGCGCCATATTCGGCCACAACCCTGCCTATTATTTCGGCCTCAACCGAGTAAATGATCAGGTCGGCTTTAGCCGAAACCTGGTGCCCGTCGTTTAAAACCTTAATGCCAAGCGGGGTCATTTCTTCTTCGAGCTGTGCCTTGTATTGCGGCAGATCGCAGCCATAAACCGGGTAGCCAACTTTAGCGAAAGCTTTGGCATACAACTTGCCCATATCGCCCAATCCAATAATACCGATGTTCATGCAGCTAATATAGGCATGAGGCCTGATATTTGCGGATACATTTGATATTTGGTTTTTATAGTCAGAAATTAGACTAAATGTATTAAGTTTGACATTGTATACCATTATACCAGTATTATGAAGAGAATATATAGCCTATTGTTTAGCGTGATATTAGTTGGAACCTGCCTTGCCAGCTACGGCCAGGATACTGCCAAACATGCTGCTGCAAAAAAACCAGAGGGTATTGTAGTACCATCGGTTTATCACCCTATAACCCGGCCGGGATACAGGCATTTGGGCAAAAACTATAAACGTGATACTTCGCTTAAAGCACAGGCCACAACAGCCATTAAACCCGATACCTCAAAAGCACCGGTGAAAATACCCGCTGCTGCCCCTGCTTATGTTGACAACACTCTTACGGGGCAATACAACACCCTTAACCGTAACCTGGGCGGTTATGAAAGAGGCATTGTAGCTGTGTTTTACAAAAACTATATGGACACCCTGAACACGGTGCGCCATCAACTGAAAGATTCGACCGCGAAGTTAGCTACGCAGACCAAAGGTATTGCAGATCTGCAGGGTAGCACTGCCACTAAAGAGCAAACACTAACGGCATCAATAGCCAGGGTAAATCAAATAAGCTTTTTAGGTATCGATATGTCAAAAACCACATTTCAATATATCATGTGGGGTTTGGTAGTGGTATTGGCAGGCTTTTCTGTAGCTATCTATTCATTATCGGGTTCTACCCGCAAAGAAGTGGCATACCGCACACAGCTTTACCAGGAGCTGGAAGAAGAATATAAAGCCTATAAAGTAAAAGCCAGCGATAAAGAAAAGAAACTGGCCCGCGAGCTGCAAACCGAACGTAACAAGGTTGATGAACTGATGGGGAAGAAATAGAAGCCCCTCTAAATCTCCCCTAAAAGGGGAGACTTTACAAAGCACATCCCATAAAAAAAGCCGCTTCCTTTCGGGGGCGGCTCTTTTATTGCTATTCCATTCCCCCTTTAGGGGGTTAGGGGGCACTAAACTTTGATCTCAACTTCAACGCCGCTTGGCAACTCTAATTTCATCAGCGCGTCAACAGTTTTTGAGTTTGAACTGTAGATGTCTAACAAACGTTTGTAAGAGCATAATTGAAATTGCTCACGTGCTTTTTTGTTCACGTGCGGTGAACGCAAAACGGTGAAGATTTTCTTTTCGGTTGGCAAAGGGATCGGTCCGCTTACCACAGCACCCGTAGGTTTTACTGTTTTTACGATCTTTTCGGCAGATTTATCTACCAAATTATAATCGTACGATTTTAATTTGATTCTGATTCTTTGGCTCATTTTACTTGTTTTTAAAACCAACCATAAGAGCTATTATTTATGGTTGATCGGTTTATTTTTAATGATTCCGCCGATCGAAATCAGCGGAATCAAATAATCATTATAATCAGTGGTTATGCGTTAGCCTGAGCTTTTTTGCCTTTAGCTTTTGCTACAACTTCGTCTTGTACGTTACGTGGCGCTTCAGCATAGTGATCAAACTCCATGGTTGAAGTAGCACGGCCCGAAGTGATGGTACGTAACTGGGTTACATAACCAAACATCTCGCTCAATGGTACGGTTGCTTTGATAACCTGTGCACCGGCACGCGAGTCCATACCTAACAGTTGGCCACGACGACGGTTCATGTCACCGATAACATCACCCATGTTTTCTTCAGGTGTTAAGATCTCGATCTTCATGATCGGCTCTAACAATACCGGTTTACATTTCGGCAATGCTTCGCGGTAAGCACCACGGGCGCAAATTTCGAAAGATAAAGCATCCGAATCGACAGCGTGGAACGATCCGTCGATCAAACGTACCTTCATGTTAACTAATGGGTAACCGGCCAATACACCGTTATCCATAGCTGATTTGAAGCCTTTTTCAACCGATGGGATAAACTCACGTGGGATTGAACCACCGCTGATCTCGTTCACAAACTGTAAACCAGTTGTACCTTCATCAGCAGGCGAAATAACAACCTGGATATCCGCAAATTTACCACGGCCACCGGTTTGTTTTTTGTATGTTTCGCGGTGCTGTACGCTACCTGTGATCGACTCTTTGTAAGCAACCTGAGGAGCGCCCTGGTTAACTTCAACTTTAAACTCACGTTTCAAACGATCCATGATGATATCTAAGTGAAGCTCGCCCATACCTGAAATGATGGTTTGGCCGCTGTCTTCGTCAGATGTTACACGGAAGGTTGGATCCTCTTCGGATAATTTACCTAAAGCCATACCCAGTTTATCAACGTCGGCCTGTGTTTTAGGCTCGATAGCTAAACCGATAACCGGCTCAGGGAAGTTCATCGACTCCAACACGATAGGGTGTTTCTCATCGCAAAGGGTATCGCCTGTTTTGATATCTTTAAAACCTACTACTGCAGCAATATCACCAGCACCTACATTAGGGATAGAGTTTTGCTTGTTAGCGTGCATCTGGAAGATACGGCTGATACGCTCTTTGTTATCCGAACGCATGTTATATACATATGAGCCTGCTTCTAAGTTACCCGAGTAAACGCGGATAAAGCACAAACGGCCTACGAAAGGATCGGTTGCGATTTTAAACGCTAATGCTGCAAATGGCTCTTTTTCTGATGGCTGACGAACAACTTCTTCGCCGGTGTTAGGGTTGGTACCCACAATACCTTCAACATCCATTGGCGATGGCAATAACTCCATCACATAGTCGAGCATGGTTTGTACACCTTTGTTTTTGAAAGATGAACCGCAAACCATAGGTACGATCTTGGCATCTAAAACTGCTGCACGTAAAGCGTCAAGCACTTCGCGCTCAGTAATAGTTTCCGGAGCTTCGAAGAATTTCTCCATCAAAGTCTCATCGTAATCAGCTACAGCTTCCAGCAATTTTTCTCTCCACTCGGTAGCCTCTTCCAGCATATCTTCAGGGATCGGCACTTCGGTAAAGGTCATCCCTTTATCGTGTTCGTTCCAAACAATACCCCTCCAGTTGATCAAATCAACAACACCTTTAAACGCGTCTTCGCTACCGATAGGTAATTGCAAAGGCACAGCGTTGCTGCCCAACATGCTTTTAACTTGTTTAACAACTTTCAAAAAGTCGGCACCGCTACGGTCCATTTTGTTTACGAAGCCTATACGGGCAACGTTGTAGTTGTTAGCTAAGCGCCAGTTGGTTTCTGATTGCGGCTCAACACCGTCAACCGCTGAAAATAAGAACACCAAACCATCCAATACACGTAACGAGCGGTTTACCTCAACGGTAAAATCCACGTGTCCCGGGGTATCGATAATGTTGATGTGGTATTGCTGGCCACGGTATTTCCAATCGATAGTAGTTGCAGCCGAAGTGATGGTGATACCACGCTCCTGCTCTTGTGCCATCCAGTCCATAGTAGCTGCACCTTCGTGCACCTCGCCAATTTTGTGGTTAACACCTGCATAGTATAATATACGCTCAGTAGTGGTAGTTTTACCGGCATCAATGTGCGCGGCAATACCGATGTTCCTGGTGTACTTTAAGTCTCTTGACATTGTATGTTTTTTAGTTATTTGTTATTATGTGTAATGAGTTATTGAGTTACCAAGATCAGCGAAAGCCAATTACCTAATAACCCAATAACTCAATAACAATTTTATATTAGAAACGGAAGTGCGAGAACGCTTTATTGGCTTCAGCCATTTTGTGCGTATCTTCTTTCTTTTTAACTGCAGCGCCTTCGCCTTTTGAAGCCGAAATAATTTCGCCTGCAAGTTTTTCCATCATGGTTTTTTCGCCACGTTTACGTGCATAGCTAATTAACCATTTCATACCCAAAGCAACTTTACGCTCCGGACGAACTTCTGTTGGCACCTGGAAGTTAGCACCACCTACACGGCGGCTCTTTACTTCAACAGCTGGCATAACATTGTTCAATGCTTTTTTCCAGGTATCTAAACCGCTTTCGCTGGTTTTTTTCTCTACCAGTTCAACTGCATCATAAAATATAGTGTATGCGGTAGATTTTTTACCATCATACATCATGTTATTCACAAACCTTGTTACCAAAGTATCGTTGAACTTTGGATCAGGAAGGATAATTCTCTTTTTTGGTTTTGACTTTCTCATTGCTTTCTATCCTCCTTAATTATTTCTTTTTACCTTTAGTTGGAGCGGCAGCAACTTGACCCGGTTTAGGGCGTTTGGTACCATATTTAGAACGGCGTTGGTTACGACCGGCTACACCAGAAGTATCCAGTGCACCACGGATGATGTGGTAACGTACACCTGGTAAATCTTTAACACGACCACCACGGATCAAAACGATCGAGTGTTCCTGTAAGTTGTGACCTTCACCCGGGATATAAGCGTTAACTTCTTTTCCGTTGGTTAAACGCACACGCGCAACTTTACGCATGGCTGAGTTTGGCTTTTTAGGGGTAGTGGTGTACACACGCGTGCACACGCCTCTTCGCTGTGGACAGCTGTCCAACGCTGGCGACTTACTCTTGTCAACCAGAGCTACTCTACCTTTTCTAACTAATTGCTGAATAGTAGGCATTGTTTCCTTTTAATGTTTTTGTTTTGTCCGCATAATTTACGGGACTGCAAAGGTAGAAACTTTAATTTTGATATTCAATAGGTTGAGTGAATTATTTTCAACTATTGTTGGTGGGTTGAAATGTTTGAAAGCTTGAATGTTAAGATGGTATTATCAGGGTGTGAAGTATATTGTTAAACGGTTTGAATGTTTGGAACGAAGCAATCCTATCTTACGGAGAATTTTAAATTTGTTTGGTCTTGATTCTTGCATCTTGTTTCTTGCTTCTTTTCTCCCCCCCGGTTTCAGTTTTAAATTTGCACCCCAATGCTGCCGGGTTTATAATGCGCCAGCTCAATAATTGCAGTTCTTTGTATTAACGCTCATAGACCAGCACCGTGAACTATTCGGTAATAATAGCTAAGCCGCTACGCCGCAAACTTCTAAATGTTTTGGGGTGCGTTATAACCTGTGCCTTTATTTTGATACAGACCCATGGTGCGTGCTACGGACAACAAAAACCGAAACCACAGGATACTGTAAGCCGGGTTGACCAGATCGATCTTTTTGACGTGTTGCGAAAGCTGACAAAAAAACCCAAAAAAACTACAGCTGATACTCCCGGATATGAAATAAAGATAAAAAACGTTTCGCTATTGCCCATACTTGGCTATAGCCCGGCCAATGGCGCGGTTGCGGGCGCCGCCATTAGTATCACCAAACTGATGGGCGATCCCAGGTCAACACAACTTTCTACTTTACTAACCAACGTTTCGTTCACCACAAAAAACCAAACGCTTTTAAACCTCAAATTCGACATTTACACGCAGGATAATAAGTGGTATATCACCGGCGATAACCGTTTACTGTTTTTTAGCCAGGCAACCTACGGTTTAGGTATAAAGGGCCTGGCCGGCCAGCCACATACGTTTAGCTGGAACGGTATAAGCGCCACTACGCATGGCGAACTTGAACAGCCCCTGCAATACAATTACTTACGGCTGTACGAAAACTTTTTGCGAAAAATAACCAACAAGTGGTACGCCGGCATAGGCGTAATGATAGACAGCGACACCAAAATACGCGACGACTCATTGCGGCTGGATGCTCCTGTATACCTCACTTCGCATTATATTTATTCAAAAAACTATGGTTTTGACCCGGCACAATATGTGGCAAATGGCTTGTCGTTCCAGGTCATGCATGATAGTCGCGATAACCCGGTGAACCCGTATAAAGGCACCTATGTTAATTTTAGCTTCAGGGTGAACCCACAGTTTTTAGGCAGTTCGCAAAACAGCACGCAATTCTATTGTGAATACCGTACCTATATCGGCGTGAATAAAGCCATCCCGCAAAACCTGATCGCCTTTTGGCTTTGGGGATCGGGTGTAACATCCGGGCATCTGCCCTACCTTGATCTGCCGGCAATTACCTGGGATACTTACAACAGATCGGGGCGGGGGTATATACAGGGCAGGTTCAGGGGCAATACCATGATCTATGGCGAGTCGGAGTTCCGCTTCCGCATCACCGGGAATGGCTTTTTGGGAGGCGTTACCTTTGTAAATATTACAACGGCCAGTAACCCGCTGCCTTACGTAAACCAATCTCTTTTTGACGCCGTTGCGCCGGGATGCGGGGTTGGGCTCCGCATTAAAATGAACAAAGCCGACCGCACCAACATTACCGTCGACTACGGCATGGGCGACGGATTTTCGGGCCTCTATCTGAACATTAGGGAAGCTTTTTAGGTTCGGGTGCTGGCATGTTGGAAGATTTGTCTTCGCGCGTCATTGCGAGCGATAGCGTGGCAATCCCCGACTTACAGAGCGGCTGTACAGGTCACTTTTTCATTCAATCATTCAGTCCATCAATCCTTCAATCATTATTATGGGGCGTTGCCTGCGGCTCGCGCTATTCGTTGCAAGTCCTCGCCGCCTGTAGAAGCGGCTCCGGGCTTTCCACTACTATCACTAACGCATCCACCGTAAATTATCATTTTCGCAACGCACCCTGACCTAAACGTCATAAACAGGTGGGTATTTATCGGTATTTTTCACTTTATTTTAAAGAACGATTATCAAATTCGCAATTGACCATCAAACTGTTCATACTATCAGGTCAAGCCTAATTTAAGTATAAAACTCTTGGAAATTGTCTCACATTTTTAAGACTGGCTTTATACTCTCTCTTCCCATATCATTGCCGTAAAGAGAAAAATCCGAAATCGAACATCCGAAATCCGAAATCAAAAAACCATTTCCCGATAAATTGCTTATACAATAACCATGAAATCAAGGTCATTTATTTACATCTCTCTGTTTGTCGACCTGGTTATCGCGGCCTCAAAGTTTATCGCGGCGGCGTTTACGGGCAGTTCGTCCATGGTGTCCGAGGGGATCCATTCCATTATCGATGCCATTAGCCAGGTATTGCTAATCTGGGGTATCCGCACCAGCAAACGCTCTGCCGATGCCGACAGGCCCTTTGGCTATGGCAAAGAGCTATACTTCTGGTCGTTCATGGTATCGCTGGTTATTTTCATTATGGGCGGTTGTATTTCGTTTTACGAGGGCATTGTCCACCTCAATAAACCCGAATTGCAGGGCAATCCAAACTGGAACTACGCCATCCTGGCAATTGCATTCGCCTTTAACATGGTGTCTATGGTAGCCGCGCTCAAGGCGTTTAACCAGCAGCGTGGCAAAATGAACTTCTGGAAAGCCGTTATCCACACTAAAGACCCGCTAACTATCATCGTTTTACTGGGCGACTTTGGCGATCTGCTCGGCCTCGGCGTAGCCTTTATAGGTATTTACCTGGGCCGCCTGCTGCATAATCCTTACTACGATGGCGTGGCATCTATGGTCATCGGCATAATCCTCATCGTTATTTCGGGCCTGCTGGTGCGCGAAAGCAAAAGCCTGCTCATGGGCGAAACCATCAGCAGGCGTACGTTGCGCAAGATCATCGCTTTGATCGAGGCCGACGACGAAGTGATCAAAGTAAAAAAACACTTCTCAACCTATATGGCACCCGAAGATATCCTGCTGCAGCTTAACACCGTTTTTAAGCAGGGGCTCAACACCAAACAAATCACCACGGCCATTGAGCGGCTCACCAAAACCATACAGGCTAATTACCCGCGTATCAAGCAGATCTTTATTGAGCCGGTGGCCGGATAGCAGCAGTTGTTCCTTAGGCCGTCAATATCACCTTCAAAGCCTTTTCTTTAGCCGCGTTGCCAAAAGTATCGTAAGCTGCGATGACCTGATCGAGTTTAAAATGGTGCGTTATCAACTGGCTCGGTTGTATCTTTTTAGCCTGTACCGTTTTTAACAACAATGGCGTGGTAACGGTATCAACAAGCCGGGTGGTAATGGTAATATTGCTCGACCATAGTTTTTCCAAATGCAGCGTAACACTTTTGCCATGTACGCCAATATTGGCAATATGTCCTCCGGGAGCAATAATTTCCTGGCAAAGCTCAAAGGTTGCCGGTACGCCGACCGCTTCAATAGCTACGTCTACGCCCTTCCCGTTGGTTAGGCCCATTACCAGTTCGATAGCATTACCGGTAGCGCTGTTAACCGATTGGGTTGCGCCAAAGGTTTTAGCCACGGCCAAACGGTTATCATCCTGGTCGATCATGATAATTTCGGCCGGCGAGTAAAATTGCGAGGTTAGTAACGCCGCAAGGCCAACAGGGCCTGCCCCAACAATGGCAATGGTATCGCCGGGCTTAACCTGCCCGTTCAATACGCCGCACTCAAAACCGGTAGGCAATATATCGCTCAGCATTACCAGCGCTTCCTCATCGGCGCCGGCAGGGATAGGGTACAGGCTGTTATCGGCATGCGGTATACGTACATATTCGGCCTGGGTACCGTCGATCAGGTAACCCAATATCCAGCCGCCATCGGCACAGTGTGAGTACATGCCTTTTTTACAATATTCGCACTTTCCGCACGAGGTAACGCAGGATATGATCACGTGGTCGCCCTTTTTAAAATTGTTTACGGCGCTGCCAACTTCTTCTATTATCCCTACGCCTTCGTGCCCTATAATACGCCCGTCGGTAACCAGGGGCAGGTCGCCTTTCATAATATGCAGATCGGTACCGCAAATGGTTGTTTTTAGTATTTTAACAATGGCGTCGGTAGGTTTTGCAATGGTAGGATTGGGTTTTTCTTCCCACGATTTCTTTCCCGGACCGTGGTAAACTAATGCTTTCATAACTTTATCGCTTTATAAATAGTGTTTATAAAGGTGTGTAGTTATTGCGGACTAATAAATGACGATGGTCAGCATTTAATATGTTTTAAATTACACTTCGCGCAAGCGCTGTCTTTGCTCATTCGCTTTAACAAATTGGCAAAAGCGCTCATTAAATGTAGCCGCCTGCTTTAATATATTTACATCACCAATTTGCAAACCCATGTGTACATCTAAACTCTGTATTCTGCTTTCGGTATGCCTGCTCTCGGTAAAACTACAGGCGCAAACCCAGCCCGCTCCTGTTGCCGCCGGCCCCTCGGCCCCTGCCGAGCTTCCCGGTAACGGCCTGGCACAACACGACTTTTTTTACGCCGGCGAAGGCAACAAAGTCATGTCGATAGTAAAAAAAGGCAAAGTGGTGTGGACTTATACCGATACCTCCGCCCGCGGCGAAATAAGCGATGCCGTGTTATTATCAAACGGTAACGTACTGTTCGCGCATCAATTCGGCATCACTGAGATCACTGCTGATAAAAAGTTGGTATGGAACTACGCCGCTCCTGCCGGGAACGAGATCCATACTGCCCAGCCCATCGGTAACGATAAGGTGCTGTACATCCGCAACGGTAACCCGGCAAAATTATTTGTGGTCGATATCACAACCGGCAAAAACCTGTTCGAAATGGAGTTGCAAACCGGCAAGCCCCTGGTAACGCACCCGCAATTTAGGCACGTGAGTATAACCGCTGCCGGTACCTTATTGGTAGCCCACATGGATATGGCCAAAGTTTGCGAATACGATGGTACAGGGAACATCATCTGGCAGGTGGATATGCCCGGCGCCTGGGCCGCTACCCGCTTAAAAAACGGCAACACGCTAATGAGCGGCGCCAGCGTGCGCGAAGTAAACCCCAAAGGCGAAACCGTTTGGGAATTTACCGCTGCCGATGCCCCCGACTATAAGATGAAGAATATGCAAAGAGCCGTTCGCCTCGAAAACGGCAATACCCTTATTAATCGCTGGGTGGCCAAAGGCGATGGTACCGGCGTACAGGTCATCGAAGTTACGCCAGATAAAAAAGTAGTTTGGGCCTTGCGCAGCTGGGGGCCGGAGGTCGACCTTGGCCGCTCAACCACCATCCAGGTATTGGATAACCCAAAGATCATTCCCGAAAAGGAACATTTTGGAAATATTCGGTAGCTTTGGCATGATACGTAAGCACCTAATAACCCAGTAACTTTAATAACTCAGTAACCATGTCGGAAGAAGACATCCGCGATTATTGCCTGGACAAACCCGGCGCTACCGAGGGCCTGCCCTTTGGCAACGATACCCTGGTTTTTAAAACCCCCAGGGGTAAAATATTCCTGATACTGCCCCTGGATAAACACCCCATCACCTTCAACGTCAAATGCGACCCTGCCGAAGCCATCGAGCTCCGCGAAAAATACCCGGCCATACAACCGGGTTACCACATGAACAAAAAGCACTGGAATACCATTACCGCGGATGGCTCGCTTTCTGTTAAGCAACTAAAAACGTTTATCGACAACAGTTATAACCTGGTAGGTTAACTTCGCTATTGAGCAAACAGGCCGTACAGCCAAAATGGTTAAAAATACTACGCCCCGCACTTGCGCTAAATGCCCCTGCTACCAGGTGATTGATTATTTTAAAGTGCTCTGGTCTATCGGCAAAAAGCGGTACGAAAAACTATACATACCACGTTGAAAGGTAAAAGTAATGGTAAATTTTTGAGTTATGGGTTTGCCATCGGCAGTTGCGGGCTGCAGCGGCGGCAAACGGTTTAATTGCTGCACCAACCCGCGTGCAATGTCGGGATTAAATGGGCTATTGGTATCTAACCTACCGATCTTGCCTGATTCAGTAACCTCGCCCTCCACTACCATTTTATCATCATAAGGCTGCAGGTTAACCCGTCCCAGGTACGGCGATACCACCTGTTTGATCTCTTCGCTAAAAGCACTTAACCCATTTTGATATTGCGCGTTTACAATATGTTTGCGTTTAACACCATTACATGGCACTGCTGATATACGCAATTTTTCGGCCCGGGTAAAAGGTAACTTATCGGTGGGTATCAATATCATTCGCGGCGCATCGGTATATTCTCCAAGCGGCCCCTTCCCTTTTTGAAAAACACCGTTCTTGTAGCTTTCGCTGATGATATCCGTATTGGTGGCATCATCTGTTTTATAGGCTTTCCAGGTTCCATCGGGCTTGCCGTTCAGTAATTTGCCTCTCCAATAAATATTCGCTATATCAACCCGGTAAGTGCCCTTACCGTTAACTATTGTTTTACTACCCTTTTCATCCCAGGCATCGGTAATGGTAATATCACCATTATTGGCGTCAAATGTTAGTTTGGGTTTATCATCATCATAAAATATTTCCCAATGGCCATCGTACTGGTTATTTTTAAAATTACCCTTAGCCTGCAGTTTTCCGTTAAGATAATGGCTTATAAACGGCCCGTCCTTTAATCCGTCGGCGCTATAGTTGCCCTCGGTAAGTATCAGCGACGGATCGATCCTGCTCACATCAGTAAACGGCCCGAAAAATTTGCGTTGCTTAAGGTGCCCATGCCTAACTATCTGGCTGCAGCTATCCTCAATCATATCAAAATCTTCGTTAAGCGCCAGGTTAACACTGTCTTTACCTACAAAGTTGATCCGGACACGACGTATAGTCATTGGTCCCGATGCTTTTGCGAGCCCCGCTGGTGCGGTTTGTGCTGATGCAAAAAAAGAAATAAAAAGGCTTGCGGTTAGGGTAGTGATAAATGTTTTCATAACAGGTTTAGGTGCTGTTAAATTAAAAATAATTATCCGAAATTATATGAATAAAAACTCCCCTGATCAGTTTTTTGCGGCCCGCAGTGTAAACTCAAATTCAGAACCTTCGCCTAACTTACTTTTTACCCATATTTTGCCCTGGTTGGCTTCAATAAATTCTTTACAAAGCACCAGGCCAATACTGGTACCTTTTTCGTCTCTGGTGCCATCGGTGCTGATATTGCCGATATTAAATATGGATACTATCCGGTCGGCATCAATGCCAACACCATTATCTTTCACCGTAAACTGTACTTCGTTTCTTGCCTCATGAGGTACTGCACTGATGGAGATCAACCCTCCTTCCCCGGTAAATTTAATAGCATTGGAGAGCAGGTTACGCACCACAAACTCAAAATGATCCCGGTCGGCGTACACCTGTATCTGCTCATCAATATCATTTTTCACGGTAATGCCTTTTAACTGTGCCGAGGCATTAAGCAGGTCGATATCCTGTGTAACGATCTCGCGCGCCTGCAGGTTTGCAGCAGCTAACCTGATGCCCTTGATCTGCATTTCGCCCCATTTTAACAGGTTGTTTAGGGTATCCAGCGAGGCGCTGCTGGTTACCGTTACCATATTGATCAGTTCTTTACGTTCTTCGGCCGGCAGGTCATCATCGCTGATCACATATAACAGGTTAATGATAGTTGCCAGTGGCGACCGCAGGTCATGTGCCAATACCGAAAACAGCTTATCTTTTACCGTATTTGATTCCTGCAGCTCGGTATTGGTTTTGTTCAATAACCAATTGAGCTTGCTTGTGCGGAAGTAGAATAACGCAAAAAATATCAGCAAAATAACCACGCCGCCCATAATAGTGAGTATAACCTTATGCTCCAGGCTTTCTTTACCGTTAATGTATTCCAGTTCTTTTACTTTCGCTACCGACTTATCCAGGTCGTACTTGTTTTGCAGGCTTACAATTTGTTTGGCCATACCCTGGTAAAAGTATTTTTCAGCAATGGCATGCTCCTCCTGCTTGGCCAGGTAAGCTTCCTTGTATTTACCCTGCAGCTGGTACATATCGGCTATCCTATCCAATATTTCTATTACCTGCTTTTGTGCGCCCTTTTGCTTTACCAGGTCAAGAGCCTGTTTAAAATAAAACAAAGCTTCCGCCGGGTCATCTTTTCCGTAGGTTTCGGCAAGGCCGGTCAATGTCAGTTCTTCACGCAGGTAGTTTTTAATTTCACGTGCTTTAGCCAAAGCCGTTTTTTGCAATTGTATTGATTTTTGCCTAAACCCTTGCATGGCATAAACCGAAGCCAGGTTGTTGGTGAGGCTAATAAAAAGCCCCTGGTATTGCGGCTTATTACTCAGGCTTATTCCTTTGTTAAAATAAGCCTTCGCTTTATCAAAGTCGCCTGTATCGCGATAAAGGATCCCATAATCGTTATATAGATTTAACGATATATTAGAAAAAGGGATCGTCGCGCTGATCTTTTCGGCTTTTACCAGATATCTCAAAGCCACATCGTACTTATGCTGGCCCATGTAACCTTCGGCAAGCGTTACATTAGCTTCCATCTGGCCTGCTTTATTGCCGCTTTGCTCGCTAACATTTAACGACTCTAAAAAATACCCTATGGCTTTATCATAATTACCTTTACGTAGTTCTACCACGCCTAAACGGATCAGTTCAGTGGCAATCCCTTTCTGAAAACCGGTACGGGCATAAATATCATGAGCGGTAAGGTATAACTCGCGCGACTCGTCAAACTTACCCAGGTTGTCATTGATCATGCCCAACTGGTTATACATCAGCGCCAGCCCGTTATCGTCTTTATTGTGTTTTGCTAAGTCAACACCTAATTGGGCGTAATACATTGCCGAATCTGGTTTGTAATACCGGTAAAAACTGATCAGCTTATCATAGTCACTTACAGTTTGCGGATGCTGTAAAACATTTGCAGCGGGCTTTTGGCAATAAGCGGCTATTGGATAATAAAAGAGTAGAAAAAAGAATATAATTCTGTTAAACAACATGTAACAGGTTTAATCATCCGCATGATTGTTATGCAGTTTTTATTAGGGGTAAAGATATAGCGTATCTTTCTTCACCGCAATTGCCCCGCTAAAAAAGTTTCCACAAACGTGCAAAATCAAAAACAGTACCAACTACATCCTGGTAAAGGTTAGTGTTTTACCAATAAACTTAAAATGCCAGTAACCGGTAACTTTTAAGGCGCCATCCCCGGCGATGTATGCCGACGAGTCCCAATAGCGGCCATGCACCGCATCGTATATAATGCCTTTTTCCCACGAATTACTTTTAGTATCATATACCAGGTTCTCCAATACATTCATACCTAATATCTTACGATTGCGCAAGGCTTTGTCAGGATTTGATACATCCACACGCTCTTCCATGGGATGTGCTTTATCATCCGAATCGTTGAACCAAATTATCTTAGCTTTAAAATCGTCACCATCTTTATATACCTGCACGGCCAGATTTTTATCCGCCGACATCCATTTACCGCATATCTGGTCGCATACGGCATAACTTTGGGCATATCCGGCTGCACTTATGCATGCACTCACAATTAAAACCCAACAGCTAACTATTAATTTGATATATCGGGTTGCCATGTATTAGTGAATATAAATTAAACAATTCTCGCAAAAAACGAGCCATAGTGCGCTTTGCCGGCAAATCCCCAATAATTGCGCCGCTGTTCTAAAATAAGTTAAATATTTTTATTGAGATAATTATTTAAACGTTATAACTACTAAAAATGATTCTGCCAGCTATTCCATTTAATTATCGTTAAGCGAGGGTAAGCTTCGTTTGTCGGGAGGTAATGCTAAAAACTTACGGTACGAATCGTTGATATAAACTGTCATGGTTTGCGGTGTACTGTTTTTCACAAATGATAATGATGGCCGGTACAAAGCCATAAAATCCTCCAGCTCTTCGCCCTTTAAAGGCACAATACTACTTACCAAAACTTTGTTAAATGCAGCATCTATCTGCCTTTGCTGTTCTTCTTTATCAAAATAATGCTTAAGCTTCCGTGCATCGCGCGCATCTTTCCCAAACCAATTTGATGGCGATAAAGCGAATTTACTTTTCTTGTACACGTCCGGGTATTCTTCGCGCGGGTTAAACGTGGCCGATTCGTGCACCCGTACTTCACCAAGTCTGATGCCTTGTATTTTTAGCTCAATGCGCTTAGGCTTCATATCAATCAAATACAGGGTATCGCTCACATATCCCACTAAAGTTAGTATCAAAACATTGCCGGGTGCGGCCTTAATATCAAAACGGCCCGACTTATCTGTCAAAGCAATTTGCTTATTGCTGATGTTTCGGATAAATACATTGCTCAGTTTAATCATTCCATGTTCGTCGGTAACGGTTCCGGTTAAAGCAGTTTGGGCGAACACAGTTTTAATAAATAAACACAGAATAATAAGTAATAAGTATCTCGCTTTCATAATGCCGTTGTTTAGGTAATATGATAACCTGCAAAAATCGGTATAGTTTGAGGCGATATGTTAAATATGTTGTTGCAAAGTTTAAAATTTGAGCATATTGTTTACAAAAAAGAGCACAAAAAAAGGCTTCCCGATACGGGAAGCCTTTAAATTTACAGCAAATACTGTTATTATTTTTTGCCTGCTTCTTGCTCTGCCTGACGTAATGCACGTGAGGTAGTAACCGAAACTACAGTATCTTCGGCAGCATTGGTGATAACCAGTTTATCCAGTTTTAAATCGCCAACACGTACTGATTTGCCAACTTCTAAAGTCGAAATGCTTACATCAACATTGTCGATAAAATCGGCAGGTAAACCTTTAACACGCAGTTTGCGCAGTTTTTGTACTAATTTACCACCTACTTTTACACCTGGCGAAGTACCGGTTAAACGAACCGGAATTTCGATAGATACAGGTTTTTTGGCATCAAGTTCCATAAAATCAACGTGGATGATCTCCTCGGTTAATGGATGGAACTGCATGTCTTTAATAATTGCCTGGGCTTTTTTACCGGCAATATCCAGATCGATGAAATGAACAACAGGTGTATAAACAACTGGTTTCAGATCAGTTACGGACACCGCGAAGTGGGTTTGTGTTGCCCCACCATACAGCACTGCAGGCACAAGGCCATCATAACGCAGTTGCTTGGCGTCTCTTTTCCCTACGTTCTCTCTTAAAGAACCGCTAATAGTAATTGACTTCATTATTTATTTATGTTAATTGTAAAAAATTTTTTTAGTTCATAGATCATGGTTGATAGTTCTTAGCAATCACAATCCATTTTTTTTCAATATCCAAAGACCATAAACTATGATCTATGAATCATCAACCACACTAATCTACCTTAAACAGGTTGGCTATCGACCCATGTTCGTTAACATTGGTTATAGCCTTTGCAAATAACTCGGCCGTCGACAGCACCTTTATCTTAGGGCTCTGCTGCTTTAACTGTATCGTATCGGTAACGATCAGTTCGCTTAAGGCCGAGTTTTCTATCGTTTCATAAGCTTTACCCGATAGTACCGCATGCGTACAAACCGCTCTTACACTGCGGGCTCCGCGTTCCATAATCAAAGCGGCCGCTTTTGCCAGCGTACCTGCAGTATCGCAAATGTCGTCTATCAGTACAATATCCTGATCGGTAACATCGCCGATAACCGTCATCGACTCAATTTCATTGGCCCGTTTGCGGCGCTTATCGCAAATAACTACTTCTGCGTTAAAAAACTTGGCGAAAGTACGTGCGCGGTATGAACCACCCATATCAGGCGAGGCAATGGTTAAATTACCCAGCTTTAAACTTTTAATGTACGGTACAAATATCACCGAAGCATCCAAGTGGTCAACCGGTATATCAAAGAACCCTTGTATCTGCGCAGCGTGCAGATCCATTGTCATTATCCGGTTTATCCCTGCCGCTACCAATAAGTTAGCTACCAGTTTCGAACCAATGGCCACGCGTGGCTTATCTTTTCTGTCTTGCCGGGCTAAACCATAATAAGGTATAACCGCGGTAACATAATGTGCCGATGCCCTGCGTGCGGCGTCGATCATCATCAGCAACTCCATCAAATTATCAGTTGGCTGGCAGGTGCTTTGTATTAAAAACACATCACTTCCGCGAATTGATTCATCAAATGATGGCTGAAACTCGCCGTCGCTAAACCGCGCCAATGTAACACTACCTAATTCTTTACCATAAGCTTCTGCAATTTTATGTGCCAAAGGCAGCGTTGCTGAACCGGCAAATAATTTAACAGGATTAAATTGTAAAGGCATTTTTTGGGATTTCGGATTTCGAAATTTCGATTTCGAATTTTTTATATTCTAATTCAAAATAAAAATATCGGATTCCGAAATCAAACATCCGAAATCCGATATTCTTTGTGTTGCCCGACCAGGATTCGAACCTAGACAAACGGTACCAAAAACCGTCGTACTACCATTATACTATCAGGCAATCTCCCATCGGTTACTTGCGTTTCCGAAATGGAATGCAAATATAGAAGGATTTTTTTAAAGTTAAAAGCTAAATTTTAATTTTTTAATCAGCCCGATTTAATGTGCTAATTATCATTTTGTTGAATCCTGTTCGTTGAAACTTGATTCTAATGTGATGCTCTGCGCGTTGTTGTGTTGTTTTTACAATTAATCATTTAGCTTGTGAGGTCGTAGCAGTTTCTCACTTTTTGGGGCGTTCCCTGCGGGCCGGGTGTTCCACTCATACTACACAAGGCCTTAGCCACGGGCCGGTATCCGCTTCACCCCCTAACGCGTATCAATCGGTATTAAATAAAAATGCAAATAAATAAACGGCATTTGCTCATTTATTCATCTGCATATTTGCATATCAATTCCTCCTTTAGGGGGTTATGGGGCTTCATCCACCACCACACCCATCGAGCAAAATTTATCAATACGCTCTTTAACTAACGTATCGGTATCAATTTCTTTAAGCGCTTTTAAATCTTTTATCAGTTGTTTTTTAAGTGTGGCAGCCATAGCAACGGGGTCCTGGTGAGCACCGCCAAGCGGTTCTTTAACTATGCCGTCAATCAGCTTATTTTTATACATATCTGTCGATGTCAGTTTCAACACTTCGGCAGCCTTTTCTTTATTCTCCCAGGTTTTCCATAAAATGGTCGAGCAGTTTTCGGGTGATATTACCGAATACCACGAGTTTTCGAGCATCAATACCTTATCCCCTATCCCAATACCCAACGCACCACCCGATGCTCCTTCGCCTATGATCACACAGATAACAGGTACTTTTAATACCGACATTTCGAGCAAATTGCGTGCAATAGCTTCACCCTGTCCGCGTTCTTCGGCTTCAAGCCCCGGAAAAGCTCCCGGTGTATCGATCAGGCTCACAACAGGTTTATTAAATTTTTCGGCCATTTTCATCAGCCTTAAAGCCTTGCGATAGCCTTCGGGATTAGCCATACCGAAGTTGCGGTACTGGCGCATTTTGGTGTTAATACCTTTTTGGTGACCGATAAACATCACCGTTTCGCCGTTAAGCGATCCAAAACCACCAACTATTGCTTTATCATCACCTACGGTACGGTCGCCGTGCATCTCAATAAAATCATCGCACATCAGCTCAATGTACTGTAAGGTATAGGGTCTTTCGGGATGACGCGATATCTGTACCCTTTGCCAGCCTGTTAAATGCGAAAATATTTGTTTTTTGGTGGCCTCAAATTTATCTTCAAGCTCGGCTAACGTTGCCGACATATCAACCTTGGTCTTCTCCTCAACCTGCTTTACTTTTTCGATCTGCAGTTGCAGGTCGGCCAGCGGTTTTTCAAAATCAAATGTAATTTTCATGTACAGTTATAATGGGGCAAAAGTAAAAAAATTCAACCGGTATAATCAGATGTTTTGTAGTTTATGTAATTGCTGATACCGTACCCGCTGATTTGGTGTTAAAATATCATACACTTTAAGATACGTCTGCAAAATGGCATTGCGCAATTCACCGCGGTATAAATCGGTACGCTGCCCAACAAACACCAGGGTGCCATCGTTAATCTTTCTTATCCTGAAAAGGCTGTCTAAAACCCGCTCGTTTTTGATAATTAAGCGGCCCATCTCCTTTTTTTTGCGAATCAGTTCGGTATTGATAGCGGTAATTTTTGTTAGTTGGTCCGCACTTAAACCCAACTGCTTTTTGAGTTCAATGGTTCTTTGCGGTGCGGGGTAATCGTTTAACTCGGCAACCAGGGCCTGGTTATCATAGTCAACGCCATTTAAGTAGGCATTGTACTGTTTATAGCTCAAAGTCCGCGCCGGCGAAGTTACGCTATCCGTAGCGGATTGCCCAAAACAGGTGTTAACGATCAATAGTAAGCAGCTTGCTAAAAAGTAATATCGTATCATAGCGCCAAATAAAGCTTTCAAAGATAATGCATATCCCGGCATTTGGTTTTAAATAATATAAAAAGGGCAAATTTACACGCTTGTTACAGTAATAAATATTTGTTTGGCACAGCAATTGCCTGTATATAAGTATAATAAATAAAGCTATGTGTAAGAAGATATTAGTGCTGGACGACGATTTAGCTATTTTAGATGCCATTGGCGATGTGCTTGAATACGGTGGTTACGATGTATGCAAACTATCGCGGGGCGATGAGATATTTAAACGGATAGATGATTACCAACCTGATTTGATATTGCTGGATGTCATGTTGGCCGATCAGGACGGCCGCGAAATTTGTAAACGTATCAAACAGGATAAACACGAGGAAATATCAAATATCCCGGTGATATTAATTTCTGCCACTCACAATCTGTCAGAAACTCTTGATCAGCAGGGGGCACCCGATGATTTTGTGGCCAAACCCTTTGATATTTATAGTTTGCTCGATAAAATTGAACATCAGCTGGCTGCTTAAAAATAATATATATTATTTGTTTTTGAGTTATTAAGTTATGATATTGCAGTAACCTAATCCTTATTGCAATGAAATATAAACTATTGCTTTTAGCTGTGGTTATGCTATGCGCAGCCGCTATGAGTTTCCGCAAAGCTGCAAACCCAACAGTTACCATCTATTTCATCCGCCATGGCGAAAAGCCCGCAAAAGGCGATAACCTGGATTGCCAGGGCGAAAACCGCGCTTTACAGTTACCACATGTTATTAAAACCAAAATCGGCATTCCCGATTTTACCTTTATACCCTCGGTTGGTAACGGAAAATCAACCACACAATCGCGTATGTTTCAAACCATTACGCCAACAGCCGTTAAATATGGTTTAACCCTGAACAGTTCGCATGCCGAAAAAGACTCGGTACAAATGGCTGCCGACTTAAAAACGCGGAAAGGCACCGTATTGGTAGTTTGGGAGCATCAATCCATCGCGGCAATTGTTAGGGCGCTGGGTGTGCCTAACTTTGATAAAAAATGGCATGGCGACGATTTTGATAGTATCTGGATAGTAACCATTACCAATGGCGTAGCAACTTACAGTAAAGATAAAGAAGGGCTTAAACCCGCATCCGGTTGCTCGTTTTAATTAAACGGCAATTTCGTGATCATGAGTCTGCCTGGGGTCATCAGGTAATATCTCCATATCGGTACACTCTATATATTTCGCGTACCATTTAATAGCGAGTACCACATCCATGGCGTCTTCGGGGGTTATGTCAATGGTCTCGAACGCTAAAATGTCTTTATCATGCCATGCGTATAATTGTATCTCGCTGTCGTCTGGTTTAAAGTCCACTTCCGACAGGTTATACACCCTCACTTTTAAGGCTGTATCCCTTGAATAAATAGTTTCGGCGGATAATCGGTTCAACTCCGTTCGCAGCATGTACACGTTCCCGTTCATATCCTGTTAACAAACCATTAACTGTTTGGTTTACAAAATTTTTATTTTTTATCAGGCCAATAAAACCGCCATATCTTATTATCCAATAAAACAAATTCATACCTCCGTTCATTATGTATGTGATATAACCAATTTTACAATGAAGAAATTTAATTTACTATTATTATTTGTAATGATGACTGCGCTGAGCAGTTGTACCGTAATTGGCGACATATTTAAAGCTGGTGCAGTAGTTGGCATTTTAGCCGTTGTAGTGATCCTGGGTCTTATTATCTGGATCGTATCAATGTTTAGAAAATAATGATCCCAAATGAACGGCGCAATAACCAATATTAGCGAACTAAGGGCCGAGATCGAAAGATTGCGGCAAAAAAAGTCGTTTCAGGAAGCGGAGCTGAAGGAGCATTTTAACAGCCCGGTAAATATATTTAATACCGTTCGGTCGCTTTTCTCACGCCATCATGGCGATCAACACGATCTTTTCAAACCAGGTACTGATGTATTTTCGTGGTTATCAAAAATATTGCTTCCGCTTACGCTCAATAAAACGCTTTTCCGCAAGTCTAACTTTATCATCAAATCGCTGGTAGCCCTGGTTTCGCAAAAGGTAGCCCCGCAGATCAATCAAAAGTCGGTTACGGGGGTTTGGGATAAATTAAAAGGCGCGATCCCTAACCTGTTGCATCGGTCAAAATCAAAACAAACCGTAATTAAAAAGTATTAATTAACTGTGCTTAGCGATACCTGGCTAACAGGAGTAGTTTGATCAACGATCAGGTCGGGGGTATGTTTTTTGCCGTAATTAACCCTAATGGTGCTTTTACCCGGCGGTATTTGCACAACGGCCTTATATTCGTATTCGTAGGTATTTGTCGCGCTGTTTAACTGCGCATCGGCGGTAGCGTTCACAGTAAGCTTACCCATATCGGTAACTACCTGGTTATTGATCACAAACCTGATATTTTGTTTATTTACAGGTTGCGACGAAAGTACTTTAACACGGATGGTCAATTGTGATTTATTGATCTCCATGGTGCCATTATACAGCTTATTTACGTCTTCAACAGGGCTTATCCATTGCAACACGTTACAATCTACTTTGATGTGCTGCTTTAAGGCGTACATCGCTTCGTTACTGTACTGGTAATACGGCTTATAAACATTGCCGCCTTTGGCCATGGCTTTATTATAGTAAGTAACGGCATATTTATAATTACCGGCTTTAAAATAGGCATAGCCTAAACTGTTGTAAGCCCGTGCATCTGCCGAATCAATAGCAATAGCTCTGTTAATGGCTTTGATGGCGTTTTTATAATCGCGCATAGCTAATCTTAGCTCACCCATGTTGAGGTAAGCGTAAGCATTGTTTTCGTCAAGGTCTATGGCCGTTTTATAATCGTTTTCGGCATCATTGTAATTACCGTCTTTAAATTCGGCCAGGCCTTTATTGGTATACGCTTTTGAAGATTTTGGCGAGAACGACAAGGCTTTCGAGTATTCTTTTATGGCATCAGCGTAGTCGCCCTGCCATAAGCTTATCGAACCTTTGTTGTTATAAGCGTTTTCATAATTGGGATGGATCTCGATACAACGGTTAAAATCGGCAAGGGCATCGGCATAACGCCCTAACTTCATTTTTTCGTAACCGCGATTGTTATACGCAATAAAGTTTTTGCTATCAAGTTCAATTACCTTGTTGTTATCTTCAATAGCCTCACCATAAAGTTCAAGGCTGCTTTTTGCGTTGGCGCGATTAACATAAGCTGCAATATAACGGTCTTTGATAGCGAGAGCTTTGTTATAATCAATAATAGCCTCGTTATAACGCTTCATTTTTTTATAGGCATCGCCACGGTTTAAATAAAACGACGCGTTGTGCGGTGCTATCGAGATCGCTTTATTATAATCGGCCATAGCCTCTTTATCCATTTCAAGATCGTGGTAGGCCTTACCCCTTACAACATAGGCCATCGCGCTAAGCGAATCGCGGTTAAGCGCTTTGTTACAGTCTTCAATGGCAGCTTTATAATCGCCGCTGTTTTCTTTCACAATGGCGCTGTTAATGTATACTTCGGTAGGGCTTAATTGCAAATCCTGAGCACGAAGCATGGAGAGCCGGGATGCAAAGAGGAGAGTAAAAATAAACACCGTTTTTAACAAGTGTTTCATAATTAATAGTAAATTATTGCCAGGTTTATATTGGCCTGATGACCTAATATAACCGCTAAGGTACGAATAGTATGCAGTTTTTCAACAAATTTTAATGCTGTTGCCTGCTTAACGTTAACTTAAAAGCAATTAAAACCGGGGTTTTATTGCCGATTACGCAAAAAAGATATAGTTACGGGCATCGCAACAAAAAAAACTTGCAAGTAATTTTTATTATTTCAAATTTTATAGGTTATAAATACAACCCTACTACACTGCTATATTTTGGAGAATAACGACTTAGAGAGACACAGCACACCAGAAAAAATAACTGCCATAGTAATCATTGTTGTGTTGCTGCTATTCCCTGCAAAACCGATCTATTATGATACTGGTAGATTGAATGCGCTTAAAATTGTCTACCCGGTTATCGTATTAGGTATCGTAATCGCCTTGGCTATTTTTAAAGACGCCAGAAAAGCGCTTTTTGAAAAGTGGCTCCGCATGATGGTCTACGCTCCTATTTTTATTATTATCATGATCGTGCTGGGCATTATCGTGTATTTCTTCCAGGTCATATTTGCAGCCGGGCCTTTAGATGGCGGTGCCGGCGAATGATCCACCTTTTACATTAAATAGTTGACCTTCGTAACTACATTTTGTAGTTTTAACGCATGAAGATCATTAGTAAGCTATTTTTTGCCCTGTTTATATTATGCTGCGTTCATTTTCCGGCGAAAGCCCAAAATGCCGACCTGATAAAACAAGGTATCGAACTGCACAACCAGGGGAAATATGCCGAAGCCATTGATAAATTTAACGAGGTTTTAAAAACAGATGCCGAAAACAGCTATGCTAATTACGAGATGGCTTTTTCACTTTACGCAGCAAAAAAGCCGAAAGATGCCATACCCTATTTACAAAAAGCAGTAAGATCGGATAACACTTCGTTAAGGGTAACGGCCTATAGCTTACTGGCAAGCATTTATGATGCGGATAATCAATCGCAAAAAGCGATTGAAACCTATAACCAGGCCATCAAAATCAATCCTGATTACCCGCAGATCTATTACAATTTAGGCTTAGCCTACTCCCGGAATAAGCAATACGCCGAGGCCGAAAGCAGTGCTATTGAAGCGATAAAGCACGATCCAAAAAACGCAGCCAGCCAGCGGTTATATGCATTGGCAACCTTTCATCAAAATAAAAGGATAAACGCCTTATTAGGTTTTTGCAGTTTTTTACTGTTAGAGCCAACCGGCCCGCGCGCTACCGAAGCCTATGGCAATATTCAGCATATTTTGCAGGGCGGAGTGCTCAGTGGTACTTCCTCATCGGCGCAGCAGGATAAAGAGACAAATTCCGGCAACCAAAGCATAGCACAGGTGGTAAAATCGGGGCAAGCCAAAAAACTAACCGGTGCTGATTTGCTCGAATATGAATTAAAAGGCATTTTTAATTTAGCATGGCAACTATCCGAAAAGAGAACCGATAAAGGCTTATTTGATCATTTTTTCGCAGCTTATTTTTACAAACTGGCTCAAAGTAACCATATGCCTGCTTTTACCCATACCATCGTCTTAGGTAACAATACAGATGACAGCAGCAAATGGGCCGCCGGCAACCCGGCACAGGTGACCGCCTTAATGGATTGGCTTAAAACCACAGAAAGAGGGCTATAAAGCCACTATTACTCAACCTGGCGTCCGCATTATTAGTTAACAAAAGTGTGTTTCGCTTATATTTATTAATAAAATAAGTATATATCTTAGTTTATTAACAAAAACAACCTAACAATCAAACAATTAGGTTTTTTTTAAATACACTCACCTATTCACAATTAAACCTGTTGGACCATGAGGAAATCTTACATGAATATTGCCGTACTCGTTTTTAACGGTGTTGAATTAGTTGACATGAACGGACCTGTAGATGTTTTTCTGCATGCTAACCGTTACAAAAACGATCCGGCCTTTAAAGGACTGCCTTATAACGTATATACCGTTGCCGATAAGCCTGATGCTATTGTGAGCGAAGACGGCTCGGTTTTTATCAAACCATCCTACACTTTTTCCAACTGTCCCGAGCCCGACCTGGTTGTAATTCCGGGTTGCATAGCCGCCGATGGTACAGATTGCTCTATCCCGGCCCCTCAACCCTATATTGATTATATTTTAAAAATGGGTAATCAAAAAAAGATCATCATGTCGGTATGTGTTGGGCTATACAGCCTGGCGCCCACTGGTTTGCTCAACGGCAAAAGTGCCACCACGCATTACCTGGCTATAGCCTATGCCGAGGGCACCTGGCCCAACGTTAAATTTGTTAAAAATGTACGTTACGTTGACGATGGGCACTTTGTAACAACGGGCGGCATCACTTCGGGTATTGATGGGGCATTATACCTGGTAAAAAAATATAACGGACCAACCATTGCGCAAAACGTGGCCGATATTATGGTGTATGATATGGATGCCCCTGTACCACCACGCACCATTTTACCGCTTAAAACTACAAGCAAACACTAAGCCGTAGCATCACAATTATCCTGTTTAACAAAAAAGAATTCCCGATAATTACCCGCCTACCCGGCATCAAAAAAGAGAAATAAAGTAATCCGCAGTTATACAGTACTTTGAGCAACCTGCCTGCCACCTGATAATGCAATAAGACCTAACACAGGGCCTATTGCTAATAGGACATAGATATATTGCGCATTAGCATCGGTGCGCAGGGCATTAATAAGCTGTATGCTGATTATAGTAATACCAAAACCTATGCAATTGACAATAGTAAGCGAAGTACCTTTGGTTGCTACAGGGGCATTTTGGGCAACCAGGGTGGAAAACAAAGGCGAGTCGGCAATAACGGCCATACTCCAGATAAATAAAAATATAATAAATATAGTGATCGAACTATTGAATAATACCAGTGGCGAAACAATACAGCAGATACATGATAGCGATAGCGCTATAGTTGCGATCCTCTTCACTCCGAAACGTTGCGAAATTAACCCGCTGAAAGCACAGGCAAAACTGCCTGACATAATGATCAAAAACGACAGAAAGGGTACATTAAGATGTATCGCAGGATAATGGTTTTGATAAGCCGTTAATATTACCGGTACAAATACCCAAAAGGCATATAACTCCCACATATGGCCAAAATAACCCAGAGCCGCAGCCCTGAACTGCCTGTGGCGAAAGCTTTGCAGAAATGAGTTGAATTTAAGTTTTTGCCCCGATTTGCGGTAAGGCCCATCGGGCACCAGTAATAGCATGGCTATGCCGCCCAATACCGAAAGGCCCGAGGTTGAATAAATAACGTACTTCCACGGTAAGCCGGTCATCATACTTTTTAAAAAGTGCGGGAAAGCAGTACCCAAAACCAGCGCGCCTACCAAAAAACCCAGCGACCTGCCCAGACCGTGCTCATAATGGTCCGATGCGATCTTCATCCCCACAGGATAGATCCCGGCAAGGAAAAAACCTGTTAAAAAGCGGCACAAAATTAACTGCGGCAGGCTAATGCCGGATAAACTAACGGCCAGGTTAATACATGCGGCAATCATGGCGCAAACAAAAAACACTTTGGATGGCGAAAACCTGTCGGCAATGCTCAAAATGGCAAAAATTAATGTGCCGGTAATAAAACCCGATTGCACCGCGCTGGTTAAATAAGCCAGATAAGCGGTATCCAGGTGTAATTGTTTGGCTATATCGGTCATTATCGCATTCCCGGCAAACCACAGGGAAGTACAGAAAAACTGAGCGATAACGATTACAGGCAGGGTGCGCTTCATTTTTTACTTAGCTTATTTACCTGTAAGTTTAGTGCAACCAGGTTTATATTTCAATGATACGTTGTTTTAACGTAATAAGAAAGCATTGATTACTTTCCGGTAGATGGGTCGATCATGGCCTTCACCTCGGATATTGAAGTTACCGGGAAGCCACCTAAAGCGGCATGCTCGCGAATTACTTCTTCGTTTTCGGCAATGTGTACGCAGTATATTTTGTTGTCGGTAACATACGATTGTACCCAATGGTAAGGCTTGCGCATGTCGTTTACGGCGCTGCATGAGGTTTGTGTAATGGCCTGTAGTTGTTCAACACTTAATTTTCCGGCACCCGGAAGGTCTCTTTCAATAACAAATTTTTTCATGATAAAATTTAATGTAAATGAGATACCTCAAATTATGGGCACGGTTTATAAAGCCCTGAGGATTCTTATCAACACGAAAAAAAGTTAACTGCGGTTGCCTTGCCCGTTTACCTATTAATTAAACAACATATTATCAGGTTATTACATTTTGCTATAGCGACTGAAGCGTACCGCCATCGGCCCCTACTTCCAGCAGATGCTGAACGCCGCATTTTAATGCAAAATTACTGCGTTGATGCCCAACCGGGAAGTCAAAACAAACCGGGTAATCATATTCTTTTACTTTTTCCATCACAATTTCGTAAACTGTTTTGCCAAACTCATCACCGGGTTCGTCGGGTTTTAATTTAAACCCACCAATGATCAAGCCTGCCAGTTTATCCAGCTTACCTGTGCGTTTCAGGTTCCAGAACATACGGTCAATGCTGTACAAATATTCCCCGGTGTCTTCCACAAAAAGTATTTTTCCTTTAGTTTCCTGATCCGATGGTGTGCCCGAGAGGGTGGTTATCATACTTAAATTACCGCCAACCAAAGCGCCCTCTGCCTTGCCTGGCCGGTTTGATGTTGAAGTTGGCGACTGGTATTTCATGTCTTCGCCGGTAAGGGCTTGTTTGATCGATAAGATAGTTGTGATCTGTATAGGTTCGGCCTTCGTCCAATCGTCCGGAAAACTGTTGCACATTTTTGAATGCAAAGTAGCTATGCCCAGGTTACGGTTAATATGACAATGCAATACCGTGATATCGCTAAAGCCGATAACCCATTTGGGATGCTTTTTAAATTGCTTAAAGTTAAGCCGGTCAATTATCCGCACTACGCCGTAACCGCCTCTGGCGCACATAATAGCCTTAATGTCGGGATTATCCAGCATTTGCTGCAGGTCGGTTAGTCTTTCTTCGTCGGTACCGCCGTAAGTAAAATCCTTTTTACCAACTGATGTCCCTGTAAGCACTTTAAAGCCCCAGCTTTCCATCAGTTGTACAGCCGGTTGTATCTCATTGAGGCTAATATATCCTGCCGGGCTGGTAATACCAATGGTATCCCCCGGTTGTAAATATGGTGGTATTTTATGCTTTCGGCGGCCGGTGGTTGGTGCAGCCGATGCAGCCCATAACGGTGTGGTTGATAATGCGGCCCCTGCGGTTGCTAATGACGAGATAAAGTGTTTCCGGTTCATGTTACGGCGGTCAAGATAGCAAATTTATGCTATCACAACTCAATGCCGTTAATATCGGTAGTTAATACCTCGCTCATATAATCAAAAAACGGGCGCATGTTTTGGTAGGTTTCATCGGCTTTAGCCAAAAAATCAGTGCTCAAAACTTCATCATCGGTAAAATGCCGCATCAGCAAAAACTGTTTATACCGTAACAGGTCAATAGCTTCATGATCGGCGGCAAAACCTTTAGGCGCTGTTTTTACCTGCTCGCCGTGCAAGGTTTTAAATGCAGCAACAAAAGGCCCGCTGTTTAAAATTGCCCTTAACGGGGATGCATCAAAAGCGATATCATTCCTGATCAGTTTCAGATCCTGCGGGTTAGGGCCGAAAAAGCCGCCAGCTACAAAACTGCTGCCCGGCTCAAGGTGAAAATAATACCCGCCGCGGCGGTATTTGGTGGCCCGTTTAAAGCTGCCGCTCCAGTGTGTTTTATATGGAGTTTTATTGTTTGAAAAACGTGTATCACGATAAATACGATACAGGCTCTTTTTACCCGATGGCGTTTCAATAACATCGTGCATATTCATTTTTTGCAGCAAAGCATCGGCGAAAGCTTCCAAATTAAGCTGCTCTTTTTGAAATTCGTCTTTATGAGCGGCAAACCATTCGCGGTTGTTATTTTGCTTTAGCTCATTTAAAAACCCGAAGCCAGAGGCGTTGATCTGCATGTTAGTCATTGAAAATTATTATTCCATAAAAGTAGCAGATTGACAAGTTATCCCCGTCATTACACTGCCATTTGCGGTGGGTACCCGGCCCTGAAGGTATTCACTATCGATTTTGGTGTTAATACGCTGACCATCTTATCCTGCGGGAAAGCGATCTTTTGCTGATAACCAAAAGGCGTCCATTGATAGATCTGCCCATTGGCAACCAGGTAAGGCTCGTCACCTATCGCGATAAAGGCACCATTGGGTAATGTATCCACCTCATCCTGGTAAGTTACTTTTTGCTTATCGCGACCGATCCTTTCCCGGTGAATGATCTCGTCGATTTTAGCGATGGATGTTTTATCGTTATAGCCGTACTGGGGATTACCTTTCAGCCAGGCTTGCTTAAACCGCTGATGATCGGCGTAGCGGCATTGAAAACAAGGCCGGTGCCCGGCCGAAAATGCAGTCGCTTCGTCCAGAAAGAAAAGCTCGGTCCAGCGGTCGGGCATCATCACTTCCCGATGGCGGCCCCTGAACTCCAGCATACAAATTATCCAGGCCTTGAGTTTAAAAGGGCGTACTATCTCCTGCTCAGCATTATGGATCACGCCGCGGTTACCCAGCCAGGCACCACGCGCCGGTGTTTTGATCAAATTGCCAAAAGGGTCAACCCGGTTTTGCAGCATTGTTATGATTGATAACTGCCAAACAATTTATTGAGATCGGCATAGGGTTTTGCCTCGTTTGCCTGGCTAAAAGTACCTTTTTGTGCTACCTCTTCAATCGCCCTGAAAAACGCCCCGTAGGCCGACCGGATCAAATACGAACCTAAGCTTACCCGTTTAACGCCCAGGTCTTCCAGTTGGGTTAATGAAAAGCCGGTGCCCGCCAAACCCATCACTACATTCAACGGTTTTGGCGATACTGCTTTTACCACGGCAGCTATGTCTTCGGCAGTGCGCAAACCCGGCGCAAACAATACATCGGCACCGGCATCAGCAAAAGCTACTAACCTGTTAATGGTATCTTTCAGATCGGGCCTGCCGTAGATGAGATTTTCGGCACGGGCCGTTAGCGTAAACGGATAGGGTAAACTGCGGGCGGCAGCAACAGCGGCCTTAACCCGCTCAACCGCCAAATCAAACGGGTAAATATGCTCATCAGCGTTGCCTGTATTATCTTCGATCGAGCCGCCGCACAAGCCGGCTTTAGCACCTAATAAAATAGTTTCGGCGCAGGCTTCGGGGTCGTGGCCAAAGCCATTCTCCAGGTCGGCAGCTACCGGCAAGCTGCTTGCCGCAACAATGCTTTGTACGTTTTGCAAGGTTTCTTCCCGGGTAATGGAAGCATGCCCATCGGGTTTACCTAACGAGTAGGCCAGGCCGGCGCTGGTAGTGGCCAATGCCTCAAAACCCAGTGTTTGCAATACCCTTGCCGAGCCTGCATCCCAGGGGTTAGGGATCACAAAAATACCCGGGCGCTGATGCAGCTCCCTGAAAGTTTCGGCTTTTGCCTGTAAGAAAGAGACTGTCGGTATAGTCATAAGTAAAGGTATTTAAAGCTAAATTAAGGAAATAAACAAAAAGCCCCCAAACCATTGAGGGCAATTTTGCAGCTAGACATCGGTGTAAGGTATTTTAATTATTGATTATTTGGGCTAATTGATATTCCGGTTCAAACCGGTTATTTATTTGCATGTGTAACACAGCAGATGCATGCCAATGGTTGCTTTGTATAACTATTTTTTTGTGGCGACTAATTTATTCCCCCCAGGCAACCTTATGATAACCCGGCTTGTCATGCAGTCGAAAAACAAATTAAATATCGACCTATAAAAAACTTACAACGATGAAAACTAAAAACTGCTTTATTTTTCTCTTAATTGCTGTAATGGGATTGACGGCATGTGTAAAATCTGTAGAAAACCCCGCAGTTGTTGCAAAAAACACGCAAAAAAAAGAGGCTGGGGCACCTACCGACGTCAATAGCTTTAATCTTATTGATACGGTTGTATACGTCTCGGGCGAGGTAACGGATACGCCGACCAATAGTACAAATGCGGTTTATTGGAAAAATGGCGTTATGAAGCAACTATCATCTTCAGGAACAAATGTTTTTGCAACTACAACGGGCATAGTTGTTAATGGCACCAATGTTTATGTAAGCGGTTATTATGCTACGGAAGCAGGAGTTACCGGTGTGTACTGGGTAAATGGTGTCGAAAAAAGACTGCCTGATCACACTATTGCAAATGCCATTGCTGTAAACAGTGTTACCGGATCTGTGTATATAGCAGGCGATATCATAAACGCAGCCGGCTCCCATCAGGCCGCGCTATGGCAGGATGGGGTGGAAACCCCACTCACAACTGCATCAAATACATCCAACGCAAACGGAATATTTCTAAGTGGGACAGATGTTTATATTGCCGGTGACATCAACTTTTCGGCAGTTTACTGGAAAAATGGTGTAGCTACCAGTTTAAGCCCTGGCCTATCCGGTACTGCACGGTCGGTTTTTTATGACGGCACTGATGTATACACCGCCGGCCGGGTAAACCCGGAGCCGTTTACCACCGCGGCAACTTTTTGGAAAAATGGCCTCACAAAGCTATTAACAGGTGCACCTAACCATGCGGAAGCCTACGCTATTGCAGTTGGAGAGTCTAATGCCTTCATCACTCACACCTATGTAGTTGGTTATAATATTGCTGTTGCAGACGTTGCAGGTGCGTATTGGCAAGACGGGGTACTTAAAACTATCGCCGGGAGTTCAGGATTGAACGCCGTTACTTTGTTAGGCAATGATGTATATATAGCCGGTTTTGCAGATGGTGCCGCATATTGGAAAAATGGCGTAATGAAAAAACTTGCGCATAACGGAGAGGTTAGCGGGATCCAGGTGGTAGCGGCGCGCAAGCCTGTACCGGTGATAGGCCGGCAATAAAAAGCGATGATCCTGCATGTGGCAAGATCATGGAAGGAACCCTGAAATTTCTACGAGCATCATTTGATTCTCATGTAAAATCCGGGCTTCCAGGTTTGATCCTGGAGCCCTTTTTGTTCGCCATAAGCGATAATCAAAATACCGGATTATTGATATAGCCAAAATATCCTAACTTTAGATATCATTTCAAAACCATGAGAAGAATTGTCTTGTTTATCTTAATTTTCGCATCATTAAATACTATGGCTCAATTTAAACCAATCCCATCGGGTGTATACCATTGGGCTGATATACCGGTAGTAAAAAGCAGCGACCGTGAAGGCCGTAAAATTATGGAAGGTACCACCGCCGAATTTAGTTATTTTGAGGTACATGCTACCACGCAATACAAAGGCGCCATTTCAAAACCGCCGCACGCACAAACCGATATTGAAGAACTGATATTTGTTAAAGAAGGTACCCTGAAATTTACCATGGGTGCAAACAGTAAGGTTTTAGGAAAGGGCAGCATTATTTTAATACCCCCGCATGAAATGCAGGCCATACAAAACGTTGGCGACGGATTGCTTACCTATTACGTGATCATGTTCCGCTCAAAACAACCTATGGATATGGAACGTTCGGCTAAAGCAGGCGGACCGGTAATGCTTAACGGCGACTCGCTAAAATTTGTTCCTTCGGCCAAGGGTGGCGGCATTAAATATTTTGAAAGGCCAACCGCTATGCTCGACAAACTCGAAATGCATATTACCGAACTGAAAAGCAAGGGCCCAAGCCATGCGCCGCACTCGCACATCGATACCGAACTCATTATTATGCTGCAGGGCGATACCGAAATGACCATTGACGGTAAAACCTATCAGGCTACAGCCGGAGATATTTACCTGGCCAACAGTAACGAATTTCACGGCATCAGCAATACGCAGGATGCTACCTGCAGGTATCTGGCAATAAGGTGGAAGTAAGGAGAGATTTGCCCACGAATAATCATATCGCATCTATTTCACACTTTTGCCTATCTTTGCAGCAATAAATCAACTACTACCCAACATGTGATCAATAATTTCTTTCAGAAAAAATAAAACTGCAGCGGTAACCCGCCCCTGCCATTTATTCACACTAAAAGAATTTACACATGCTGATCCTTCAGGATATTACCTATATACATCCCGACCGGGAACTGTTGTTTTCCGGTATCAATTTCATCGCTAATCCGCATCAAAAAATTGCTCTTGTGGGCAACAACGGCACGGGCAAATCTACACTGTTAAAGCTTATGGCAGGTGCCTTAACGGTTTCGGGTGGAAACATTAAAGCTACTTCTGTCCCTTACTATGTGCCGCAGGTTATGGGGCAGTATAATGATTGCCTGGTAGCCGAGGCTTTATTAATTAACGACAAGCTCAAGGCACTAAACGGAATTATAGCCGGCGAAACAAGCGAAGAAAACTTCCGCATACTTGACGATGACTGGACCATAGAAGAACGCTGCCGGGAAGCCCTTGCCTATTGGCACCTGGACGAGTTAAGCCTGTTACAGCCAATGGCTACCCTTAGCGGAGGACAGAAGACCAAAGTTTTACTCGCCGGTATCCGTATCCATCAGCCTGAGATCGTGTTGCTTGATGAGCCCAGCAATCATCTTGATGTTGAAAGCCGCAGTTTGTTGTACGATTATATCCGGAACACCAATCAAACATTAGTTGTGGTAAGCCATGACCGTGCTTTATTAAACCTGTTGCCTACCGTATGCGAACTCAGTGAAAAAGGCATCACCACTTATGGCGGCAATTATGATTTTTATGCCGAACAAAAGCAGCTGGAAAACGAAGCGCTGCAGCAGGATCTGCAAAGCCGTGAGAAAGCCTTGCGTAAAGCCCGGGAAACCGAACGGCAGGCCATTGAACGGCAGCAAAAATTAGATGCCCGTGGTAAAAAGAAGCAGGAGAAAGCCGGTTTACCAACCATTATGATGAATACCCTGAAAAACAAGGCCGAAAAAAGCACATCCAAATTAAAAGGCGTACACGCCGGCAAAATAGACGCTTTAAAACAGGATCTTTCACAATTGAGGGCCAGCCTCCCGGCAACGGATAAGATGAAAATGGATATGCAGCACTCCATGCTTCACAAAGGGAAGGTATTGGTTACCGCCAGGGATATTCAATTTGGGTATAAGGATAAGCAACTTTGGAGGCAGGCTTTAAATTTCAGGATAGCCAGTGGTGAACGTGTAGCCATACAAGGCGCTAATGGGTCGGGTAAAACTACGCTGATCAATTTGATCATTGGGAAACTTGAGCCCGAAAGCGGCACTATTACCAGGGTTGATCTTAAGGCGATCTACATTGACCAGGATTATTCGCTGATCAATAACACGCTCACTGTTTATCAGCAGGCACAGGCGTATAATTCGGGCGCATTGCAGGAGCATGATATCAAGATCAGGCTTAATCGTTTTTTGTTCATCCCCGAAGACTGGAACAAACCTTGCAGCGCCCTGAGCGGCGGGGAAAAAATGCGGCTGATGCTCTGCATGCTCACCATAGGTAACCAGGCACCGGATATGATCATATTGGATGAGCCCACCAATAACCTCGACCTGCAGAACATCCGCGTTTTAACAGATGCCGTTAACGAATATGATGGTACGCTGGTTGTGGTTTCGCACGATCAGTATTTTTTACAACAGATCGGGATCGAAGCCACAATAGATCTGCAATAAATCATGAAATATTAAGCAGATATTATCTAACCATTAAAAAAAGAACAGCCTATCCGGTTTCTTTTTTAAAATACACTGCCAATCAATATCTTATACGGGCATCACAAAGCAAGCAAGCCATTATGTTCACTCTATATTTTTTTATAAAAAAATATATAATTAATTTTAGCAGTACATAATATGTTGTGTAACCTAAACCCAAAATCACTATGTCAGAAGCATCAAACCATCCATTTACGGGCGCACGTATCCTTAGTCCGGCTGAAGCCGAAAATGTAAACATTGGTCCATTAGCCAAATTGATAGGCAAATGGCAGGGCCTTGTTCCGGCCGATCAAAGCAATATAGCCAGCGGCTGGAACGTTATTTCGGTACCCGGACCGGGCAGGCCCAATTTCACTTACGAAGTGATCCCATACACAGAAAATCTCACCTTCTCGCCTGCTGTTATACAGGCCGGAAACCGGGGGCCAGTGATAGACGGGAACCAGGTTGACCAGAACATATACGGACTGATGTACGAACAGGAGATCATCAGCGCCTGCCCGGCGGACGCGTTCAGCTCCAGCCGTGGTTTTATTGCAGGCACGCCTATTCATGCCGAAACCGGGCTGATACTGCTGCTTGGTACGCCAAACGGCGGCTATACCATTGCGCGCCTGTCAACCATACCACATGGAAACGCGTTACTGGCGCTGGGTGCTTCTTCGGTACAAAATAATCCGGGAACTGATTTTATTCCGAAAGCTTCGGCCATCCCAACTAATATTGACGGCACGGCAGTTGGACTTTTGGATTATGTACAGCAGATCACGCCTAATACCCAGTTCCCCGGTATCTTTAACCAGGTAGATCCGAATACCTTCCTTACATCGACATTGAAAGATGTGGTGGGTACCGGCTCCATCACCAGCATGACTACCTTTACAATGGATACCCGCGCCCCAAATACTGATGGCGGCATACTCAATATCCCTTTTATTGCCAGTAACGTTACCGCCACCTCGATGGACGCGATATTTTGGGTTGAAGAAATTGAAGGCGGAACAGAAACCGAACTTTTGCAATACACGCAAACCATTAACCTGGTATTTCCTCCGGCGGGTCTGTCGTTACCGATCACATGGCCGCACATTACCGTTAACACACTGGTTAGGGTTTAATGATCCGGATACATGGGTATTTAGCACAAAAGCCTTCGACAAATCGAAGGCTTTTGTGCTCATATATAGAAGTTCCTTATCTGCTACTTATCAGTTTACTTTTGCCGACCAGGCCGGAAACTCTTTATCGATCAATTTTACGGGCCAATCGCCATACCAACTGTAACCGTTTCGGCGCTCGTAAGCCAGCTCGCTGAACTGATACACTTTAACGCCATCGCGGTTGCAAAAGAACGGGCGGTTGGTGTCGATATCATAATACCGTGCCCACATAAAAGCTGCCGGATCTGCTTCTACACGCTTATCGCTGCCTTTTGGAGTTCCGGGCGAATCAAAGCGCACTACTTTATAACCAACTATCTTCACATCCTTTAACCATTGCACGGCAGCATTAACCGAGGCTTTGATCTCTGGTGATGGGTTGGGCTGGCTCATCAGGAACCCGACGATCCCTACTGTCTCTGCTCCGCTGATCGAGGGTAATTCATAAGCACGGGCTTTTGCGGGTTGCAGCGTTTTTTCGTTGTATTGCTGGCACCAGGCGGTGAGTTTACCGTTCACTTTGATCTGGGTGTTGAGTATGCACTGCACACCTTTTTGTACGGCTTTTGCAGCCGGTGCAACCAAACCCTGATCAACAATATCAAAGCCATTTTGCCTGTTGGCAACATCCTGAAGTACGCGTAAGGCATTGATCATCGCGTTATCGTTGTAAGTGATCTCGTTGCGATAAAGGCCATGATCCGGATAATATTGCGGGAAGCCCCCATTGGCGTACTGCGCTTTGAGCAGATAGCGGATACCATTCTCGGCGGCGGCAAGGTATTTAGGGTTAGGAACCGTTTTATAAATTTTAACCAGGTACCTGATCTCTGTTTTAGTGGCCTCATTATCGATAGTGGCCGCTCCCTCCTGCACCTCTGCGGCGATCTGTGCTTTGTCGGCGTCAGAAAACACCTGGTTGTAGGAAAACGCCTTACCACGGAGCTGTTTGAACCAGCCGCCGGAAGACCGCTGAAACAACAGCATATTGTCGGCCTGCAGATCCTGGGCCAGGCAGGCGCCTGCGGTGGCAGTTATTAAAAATGCGATTAAAGCAAATTGTTTGATCGATAACATAAGATTTTTGTTTGATTGGTAGACGGGTTTTCAGGATCAGCGTTTAATGTTAGTGAAAAAAAATCAATGATCACAGATCTATTTTTATGTTCCGGAATCTTGGTAATTGAAGTTTAGGTGCGTTTATCTAAGCTTTTTTCACAAATTCAGACTTTAGGGCCATCGCACCAAAACCGTCTATCTTGCAGTCGATATTATGGTCGCTATCCACCAAACGAATGTTTTTAACTTTAGTACCCGCCTTTATGCCATGTGGTGAGCCTTTAACGGGCAGGTTTTTGATAACCACTACCGAGTCGCCATCCTGTAAAATATTGCCGTTGCTATCTTTCACAACAAACTGCACATCAGCTTTAGTATCTTCTTCGGGGTTCCGCTCGTGGCCACATTCAGGGCAGGCAAGCAGGCCGTCCATTTCATAGGTAAAAGTTGATTTGCACAAAGGGCAAGGGGTAAGTTCCATCATTATTAATTTTTTTGCTAAGATAATGTATCATCATTACTTCAAGCTTACCGGATCCAATCCGGCCCGCCATTTCCAGCCCCATGTTGTAATTATAACGGCCTGGGTAATTTGATATTGCGCTCTCAAAATTATAGTTAAAACCATGCTTTTTTGTGCAGGATACCTTATAATTTTGACCTCACAGTAAGGATCTTCATGCCCGAAACACACGGTTAAATTGATCTCATGTCAATGAATACTGTGGTGTAAAAACGCACTCAAAACAATAATTAATAATGAGAAAAGATATGATTGAAACCGGAAAAACAGAAATTTTAGAAAGTGGTCCGTTTTATCATGGAACTAAAGCGGATCTGCAAATTGGTGACCTGCTGACTGCCGGGTTCAGATCTAATTACCACACCGAAGTAATGATGAATCATATTTATTTCACTGCGTTGCCAAATGGCGCAGGGCTTGCTGCAGAATTGGCTAAGGGACCCGGGCGCGAACGGGTTTATATTGTAGAGCCGACGGGGAGTTTTGAGAATGACCCGAACGTTACCGACAAAAAGTTTCCGGGTAATCCAACCCGGTCATACCGAAGCAAGGCTCCATTGAAAATTATTGGCGAGGTAACTGATTGGGTAAGGCTAACACCCGAAGAACTACAAACCTGGCGCGAAAAACTGGCGAAGATAAGATTGGATCCGGAGGCAAAGATCATTAATTAATGTGGTTCAGACTTTACGTATAGCCAGCACACCAGGCCTACGCAACAGTGGCAGAAAAATGTTTATCTGCATTATTGCATAGTTCGCTTGTCCTAAAGACGCAAGTGGGGATGCTTGTGGGAGCGAGACGGGAAATATGTGATTTTACGAATTGGGGATTGATAAGGTGCACTATATTATTAAATAATATTTATACATTTAAACCGTAATCTTAAAAAAATGATTAGCCGATTCGAAGTCAAAAATTTATTTGGAGTTTTCAATCACAGCATTCCTTTAACTGATAACAACGACATAACGTTAGTTATTGGTGAAAATGGCCTCGGGAAAACTATCATATTGAAATTAATTAAGGCGTTTTTTGATAGTAATTTTCTTTTACTAAAGGATTATGTCTATGATGAATTCACTATTTGGTTCACTGACAAATCAAGAATTATAGTAAAAAAGCAGCTTACGGAAACAGAATGTTCCATACATTTTGAGTTAAAGCAACCTAAAGTAAAAAAAACGCAGACTTTTACTTTCTATTCTTTTGACAAAAACAGTAAGAAAGTGAGAATGTCACGTTTGGAAGACCAGCGAAGGCTTGAGCGGCTGTTATATGAAAGAGATCTTTTTGGAAATGACAGACGTTATTATACCAGTAACGACGAATTACATTATTTTGTAGATAGGTTTCTTCCTAGCCAAATAGAACGAATTGCCGCTAATAAATGGATTGATAATACAACTGGGTCAGCTTTTAGTTACCAAGAGTTGCTATCTAAATACACAAAATATTTCCCACCCGAAATTCTACAGAGATTTGGAGAAGGAATTCCTGAATGGTTAACTTTAATTACCGGGTCTATTAAAGTAAAATTAATCGAAACTCAAAGGTTATTAATGCAGGCTGATGAAGGTAAATATCGGCCTTCTGTAACAAATTATTCAAATCAATTAGTTGAAACAATCAAAAATAAAAGGTCAGAATCAACTGACCTTGGATCAAATCTTGATCGTACGTATCCCAATCGTGTTGTCAATAATATTGCTAAATCTAAAAATATCACAGAAAGTTTTATCACAGAAAGTTTTTTGTCACTAAAAAACAAGCGAGCTCTTTTGAACGATGTTGGGCTTTTGGATACTGAAGAAGACGATTTACAACCTAATATTAATAGTTCTTTTAAACAAAAAGTATTAAAGGAAGTGCTTTCGATTTACATTGAAGACAGTAATAAGAAATTATCTATATACGATGATTTAGCAACGAGAATTAAATTACTTCTTGATATAATTAATAAACGATTCACTTACAAGAAATTAAGTATAGATAAGAATAAAGGCTTTGTTTTTACTTCAACCATTAATGGTAAGGAAATTCCTTTAAGCGGGCTTTCTTCAGGAGAACAACATGAATTGGTTTTGTATTTCGAACTATTATTTAATACTAGTAAAAATTCTCTGTTATTGATAGATGAACCTGAAATATCTTTGCATATTTCATGGCAAAAGCAGTTCATAAGAGACTTGAGTTCAGTAACTACATTAAATAACCTGACTGTAATTATTGCAACACACTCCCCCGATATTATTGGCAATCATTGGCCATTGACCGTAGAAATTAGAGGAATAAATTAAAAAGGTGGTAGAGCACATAAGCCCAGATCGCATCGCAAACGCGATCATGCAAGATAAATCATTTGTAGGAACATATATTTTAGTAGAAGGTAATAACGATTACACTTTTTATCGAAAATTTGTTAATAATGATTTATGTGAAGTGCAGGTCACTTTCGGAAAACAAAATATACTTAATGTAATAAAAATCTTACAAGACAGGGGATTTACAAATTCGATTGGAATAGTGGACTCTGATTTCAGAAATATTAGTGACATATCGGAAAATCCTGATAATATATTTTATACCGATGAACATGATATTGAAACGACTATTATTAAATCCGAGGCATTTGATTCTTTAATTGATCAATATTGTGAAAAGGGACGATATAACGATTTTATTAAAGAAAATAATGACGAAGACTTGAGGAAGATTTTGTTGAAATTGCTTGTTCCATTAGGTTATTTAAAATGGGCTAATCAGCGCGAAAAATGGGGGCTTTTATTTAAAGCTAAAAATATGAGTGGCCCGGAACTAAAAATTGAAGATTTCATACCGGTTGCAACAATGCAATTTTTGGGGTATGAAAAAATGATTAATACCGTATTTAATTATTCAAGGGGGAAAGTAAAATTTGATATAAAAGAAGATTATGCTTTCAAACACGTTGAAGCTTTAAGTACAACTTTGCGTGTTGATGATTATCAACTTTGCAATGGGCATGATTTTTCTTATTTGTTTTCCCTCGCTTTGAGAAAGAAAATATCAAATTATAATTCAAAGGCAATCCCGGTGGAACAAATCGAAAAAGATTTAGTGTTGGCCTACGATTCCAGTCAATTTAAGACTACTAATCTTTATTCTAGTATAGAAAAGTGGCAAACGCTGAATAGTAAAATAATATTAAAATTCTAATCATACCATTTAATTCCCCACTCCCTCAAACCTCCCGCTTGTATATATCTTGTTACAAGTGTTAAAGCTTCGCCTTTGTTGGTATTATCACCAACAAACCATTAAAACAAAAAAGCCTGCCAGATTTCTCTAACAGGCTTTTGTTGTGGTACCAACTGGGATCGAACCAGTGACACAAGGATTTTCAGTCCTTTGCTCTACCATCTGAGCTATGGTACCCTTCCGTTTGGGATTGCAAATGTAGCGTGTTTTTTTATTTATCGAAACTTTTTTTGAAAATTCCTTACAGGTAGCTAAAAACGCGGCCCAGGGGCGTTTTTATTTAAAAAAACATTTTACCTTTCGGATGATTTAACTAATTTCGATTTAAATACTATGCATGCATAATGATAGCACAGATCCTATTTTTTGTCATCCTGGCTGCAGCCATCTACCTGTTCAGCAAAAACGTAATCAAGGTTAGGCGCAATATTTTACTGGGTAAAGATACCAACAGGAACGATAACCCTGCCCTGCGCTGGAAAACGATGGCTAAAGTTGCCCTGGGCCAAACCAAAATGGTTAAACGCCCGTTTGCCGCGTTGCTGCATTTGTTTGTGTATGTTGGTTTTGTGATCATCAATATCGAGGTGCTGGAGATACTGATCGATGGATTGTTCGGTACGCACCGGATATTTTCCGGCTTTCTTGGCGGTTTATATGGTATGCTGATCGGAGGCTTTGAGGTGCTGGCCATTTTGGTATTGCTATCCTGCGTGGTTTTTCTATGCCGCCGTAATATTGCGCATTTAAAACGCTTTAGCGGAACGGAAATGACCTCATGGCCAAAATCGGATGCCAATTATATCCTGATCACCGAAATATTGCTGATGACGGCCTTTTTAACCATGAATGCCGCCGATCATAAACTACAACTGCTCAACTTCGGGCACTACATCAAAGCGGGCAGCTTCCCGGTTAGCGACGTGCTTAGCCCATTGCTGCCTAATACTCCGCAAGCGTTAGAGATGATCGAGCGCGGCTGCTGGTGGTTCCACATTATCGGGATACTGGCATTTTTAAACTACCTGCCGTATTCAAAGCATTTCCATATCCTGCTGGCATTTCCGAATACGTATTACTCCAACTTAAACCCTAAAGGTAAATTCACCAACATGGATTCGGTTACTACCGAAGTTAAGGCCATGCTCGATCCGTCGTTTGTTCCTGAAACATTGGGCGAACCAGGTCGTTTCGGTGTTAAAGATGCTACCGACCTGACCTGGAAAAACCTGATGGAAGCTTATACCTGTACCGAATGCGGGCGCTGTACATCGGTTTGCCCGGCTAATATTACGGGTAAGCTGCTCTCGCCACGTAAAATTATGATGGATACCCGCGACCGGATAACCGAGATCGGTAATAACATCGATAAAAACGGCGCTGATTTTAAAGATGAAAAGGCGTTACTGGACAATTACATTACCCGCGAAGAGCTTTGGGCCTGTACAAGTTGTAATGCCTGTGTTGAGGCCTGCCCGGTAAATATTAATCCACTCGAGATCATTACCGAAATGCGCCGCTATATAGTGATGGAAGAGAGCCAGGCACCGGCCAGTTTGAACAACATGTTTGGCAATGTGGAGAATAACGGAGCGCCATGGAAATACAGTCCGGCTGATAGGTTTAACTGGGCCAATGAGGGTTAATAGCAAGGAACAAGATGTTACACGATACCGAAGCCATCGAAACCAGATACCAACTGTTTATAGAACAGGCCGCTGCTGCGGGATTGGTTTGGGGACTAAAAAATAAAGGCGGATTTGCCAACTCTACGTCGGCCGAAGATGAAGACGTTACGGTTATCCCCTTTTGGTCGGACAAAGCGCTGGCCAAGGCCTGTGCCCGCGACGATTGGAAAGGTTATTTACCAGTTGCTGTTCCGGTAGTGGAGTTTTTGGAAAGCTGGTGTACGGAGATGGCCGAAAACGGCATGCTGGCAGGTGTAAATTGGGATGCCAATATGCTTGGCAAAGAGGCGTCTCCTTTGCACTTAGTGCTTGATATGCTAAACAAATTGAAAGCAGATAACTCTGCCATTAAATTTGAGAATTACGGAAGCATAGATGATTTTATAGCACAAACAGCCGAAGTGCCTGAGTAGTGATGTGCAAATGATAAATAATTTAAGAATTAATAAACGCGATGGAAAACACATCCGAAATAAATAAATCCGAAATCGAACATCCGAAACTGCGGAGCACTCTTGAGCACCTTTAAAAAATGAATACAAGCGAAAAATTCGAAATTAAGACCATGGCGCAAATGGCTGCCGAAGGCAAGGAACCCGAAATACTGTTTTGGGTGGGCTGCGCAGGCAGCTTTGATGAGCGCGCGCAAAAAATAACCGGCGATATCTGTAAGATATTGCAGCACGTGGGTATGAGTTTCGCGGTATTGGGTACCGAAGAAAGCTGCACCGGCGACCCGGCCAAACGCGCCGGCAACGAATTTTTATTCCAGATGCAAGCTATGACCAATATACAGGTGCTCAACGGCTACAACATCAAAAAGATAGTAACAGGCTGCCCGCATTGTTTTAATACCATCCGTAACGAATATCCGGGCCTGGGCGGCAATTACGAAGTGATCCATCATACCCAGCTGATACAGCAGCTGATTGACGAGGGTAAGCTGAAGGCCGAAGGCGGCGAGAGTTTTAAGGGCCGGAAGATAACTTACCACGACCCATGTTATTTGGGCCGCGCCAACGGGGTTTACGAAGCTCCGCGCAAAGCGCTGGAGATACTGGACACCGAACTGGTTGAAATGAAACGCTGCAAAACCAACGGACTGTGCTGCGGTGCCGGCGGTGCGCAGATGTTTAAGGAACCTGAAAAAGGCAACAAGGACATTAATGTTGAGCGTGTGGAAGAAGCTATTGGTACGAATGCTAAAGTAATAGCTGCGGGCTGCCCCTTCTGCATGACGATGCTGCGCGATGGTGTTAAGCACTTTGAAAAAGAACAAGAGATACAAGTATTAGATATAGCCGAGATTACCGCAAGGGCAAACGGCTTATAAAGATTCTTTTCTTTAACTGACCAATTATAAACTTGGCCTGCCGATGCGAGATCGGCAGGCTTTTTTGTTTGCTCATACTTTGATACTGGCATGACAGCATCCTGCGAAAGCGGAAAGCAATTATTTGTTAACTTTGTGGCCATGAACTTTTCTGAAAATTCGAAGGTTTGGATATACCAAGCGACACGCGAGCTTACCGAAGCCGAAACTGCACGTATAGCGCATATTCTTGCCGATTTTAGCACGGGTTGGACGGCACATAACAATCAGCTTAAAGCGGGTTATGAAATACGTTATAACCGCTTTATTGTGCTGATAGTTGACGAAACTCAGGCCGGCGCCAGTGGCTGCTCGATAGATAAATCGGTAAACCTGATGAAAAGCCTGGAGCAGGAGTTTAATATCAACCTGTTCGATAGGTTTAATATTGCTTACCGAGATGGTGAGGCTATAAAATCGGTTGGACGATTAGAGTTTGAAGAGCTGATCAAACAAGGCAAGGTTGATACGGATACCATTGTGTTTAACAACCTGGTGCCAACCTTAAAAGACCTGAACACCCAATGGGAAGTGCCTTTTAAAAACAGCTGGCATAACCAGGTTTTCGGTGGTCTGGTAACTGCGTAACCACTATGGGCCAGGAAGACCGTTTAAAAAAGCAGATAGACCAGCTGGCAAAGGCACTGGCTAACCTGTTAGCACGGTTAACCGGCTTAAATAGTGCAAACACTACTTTTGAGGCAATTGAGCAGGTTAATGCAAAACTAAAAGACGAATTAAAACTCGATCTGGATGAGCTTGCCGACTTGCCTGATGACAGCTTTATAACCAACTTAACTACCACGCACGGCCTAACTAACGCACATGTAAATTTGCTGGCCGACGTGATTTATACTACCGTTAAACTGCATCCCCACCCATCGCAGGCAAAAAAACTATCCGCTAAAGCATTGCTTTTATACAAACACCTTGCCGCTATCGAAAAAAATTACTCGCTCGACTGGGATATTAAAATAGCAGAGCTCAGCAAAATTGTTTGATACTTTGTATTAATCAATTTGTTATTTTAGTAAGATGGAAAATTATGATGCCCGGATAGACGCGTATATCGCCAAGTCTGCCGATTTTGCCAAACCCATTTTAACACATCTGCGCAAGCTAATACATGAAGCTTTCCCCGAAATTGAGGAAGGTATTAAATGGGGTTGCCCATTTTTTGATTACAAGGGCCCGGTTTGCCAGATGGTTGCTTTTAAACAGCATATGGGCTTTGGGTTTTGGAAAGCAACCTTACTGAGCGATCCGCATAAGCTGATCAAAACCGGGGAGGAAGAGTCGGCCGCGGGCAGTTTTGGACGTATTACCAGTCTTGCCGATCTGCCGGGCGACAAGATACTGATCGAATATATACAGGAAGCCGTACAGCTGAATGAGGACGGTAAAAAAACACCTGCAAGGGTAAAACCTGCCGTAGAAAAGAAGGAGCTAACCACGCCGCCTGAGTTTGAAACAATGCTGGACGGCATAGCCAATGCCAAACTGAACTTTCACAATTTTAGCCCATCAAAACAGCGGGAATACCTGGAATGGTTTGTTGATGCCAAAACCGAAGCTACACGGCAAAAACGCATGGAGCAGGCTGTGGAGTGGATAAGCGAAGGGAAGAGCAGGCATTGGAAATATCAGTAGCCCCCCGGGGGGGTTAGAAAACTTGGCCGATACCGATCCCTTTTATTTATAGCAATGTTCCCAAATTTTGCATATTGTTCCCCCTTCAGGGGGTTAGGGGGGCTAAAAATCCATCGGCCCAAGCCTGCGCATGTTTTTCATGATCACATATTGCCGGTGGTAAACATAACCTGTTGGCGCGGCGGGCGACCATTTTAGCGGGTTTGGCCACACGGCGGCAATAAGGGCTGCCTGCGATTTATTTAATTTTGACGCCGGGATATGGAAATATGCCTGCGATGCGGCTTCAACCCCGTAAATGCCATCACCCATTTCAATTTCGTTGAGGTAAACTTCAAGCACGCGTTGCTTGCTCCAAAAAATATTGATCAACAGGGTAAACCATGCCTCGAATGCTTTGCGGATAATGTTGCGCCCCGGCCATAAAAAAACGTTTTTAGCGGTTTGCTGGGTAATGGTACTCCCCCCTACCAGTTTGTGGCTGTGCTGGTTTTTATCAATTGCGCGTTCCATGGCTTTAAAGTCGAACCCGTGGTTCTCTAAAAAAGTGGCGTCTTCGGCGGCAACAGCGGCGCGTTTCATCGGGTCGGCAATGTCATCAAAGTTAACCCACTTTTTATCTATCTTCCACTCCTTACCGGCCGACTTTCGCTCAAAACCACGCTGTATCATCAGCCAGGTACCCGGCGGGTCGACAAAGCGGTAGATGATAACCCAAAGTATACTGATGCCTATAAAAGCTATTACTACCAGTTTAAGGATACGCAATATCAAACGCCACACGCCACCACGTTTTATTTTAGAACCGGTACTTTTACTTTTAGCCATCAGTCAAAAATATTGTTTTGATTTCGAATTTCGGAATTGGGATTTCGGATTTATTTCGAATGTCGAATTTTCAATTTCGAATTTATTTTTGATTTACAAAGTACTGCAATAAAAAAGGTGCCTGATCAATAGATCAAACACCTTTTAATTTTATTTATCAATTTCAGATTCAAAAATCAGACTTTAAAAATCCGAAATCGAACATCCGAAATCCGAAATTACTCAGCTACTACAGTAAACGGAACCTTAACTTTCACTTCTTTGTGTAAGTTTAAGTTAGCAATGTAATCGCCAACAAATTTTGGTTCGGTTTCAAAAGTAATGCGGCGACGGTCAACTTCAAAGCCTTCTTTTTTCAAAGCATCGGCAACCTGAATAGTGTTGATAGCACCGAAGATCTTACCGGTTTCGCCAGCTTTAGCACCGATAGTTAAGGTAACACCTTCTAAACGTGCTGCAATAGCGTCGGCATCCTTGCGGATCTTTTCTTGTTTAAACTGAGCCTGTTTCAGGTTCTCAGCCAATACCTTACGGGCAGATACAGTAGCCAGTGTAGCAAATCCCTGCGGGATCAAATAGTTACGGCCATAACCAGGCTTAACATTTACTACATCGTCTTTTTCGCCGAGGTTTTTAATATCTTGTTTTAAAATAACTTCCATTGTTTATCCTCCTGCTTATTTTAACGAATCTGTAACGTAAGGTAATAAACCAATATGGCGTGAGCGTTTAACCGCCTGAGCCACTTTACGCTGAAACTTTAACGAAGTACCAGTTAAACGGCGTGGTAATAATTTACCCTGATCGTTAACGAACTTTAATAAAAAGTTAGCGTCTTTGTAATCAATGTACTTGATACCGTTCTTTTTAAAACGGCAGTATTTTTTACGGTTATCCTCCACTTTGGGGGCAGTAACGTATTGAATTTGATCGTTTGCCATTATTTAGCTACCTCCTCAGTTTTAGTTTTTTTCTGATTGAATGCACCGCTGCGTTTTTTGTCGTTGTAAGCAGTTGCATGTTTGTCTAAGGCGATAGTCAGAAAGCGTAAAACACGCTCATCACGACGATATTCAACCTCCAGTTTGTTAATTAATTCACCCGGAGCTTTAAATTCGGTTAGGTGATAGTACCCTGTAGTTTTCTTTTGGATTGGGTACGCTAATTTTCTCAAACCCCAATTATCCTCCTGGACAATTTCGGCTCCGCCATCAGTTAACAGCTTGGTGTATTTTGCTACAACCTCTTTAGCAGTTTCAACTGACAGCAACGGGGTTAGAATGATCACGGTTTCGTACTGTTGCATTTAAACTTTGATTTTTAATGTTTTATCCGCTCAAAAGCGGGATGCAAATGTAGGTATATTTTTAATTAATTACAAAGCTTTTATTTAAATGAAACTGCGATGATTTATAAGGGCTTACGCTGCTGCCTGCGATTAAAACAAAAAAGCGATGAAGCTGAGCACTTCATCGCTTAAACACACCGAGTAACAAAGAAAAAATGATTAATTGATTTTCCCCTTAATTAATTGAACTGATCTCTTTGTCGTTTCAAATATATAATGCCCTTATAATAATTCATATCCGTGGAAACACGTATTTTAATTGTTTAAACATTTGTTTTTTATTGATTTTATTTTATATTAAAATATTGAAAAACAATTAATTACAAAAGAAAGCAGATCAAATTTACATATATCGATTTTTTTCGATGTAAAAAACACCCGGCGTAAAAGTGACTTAAATCATCATTAGGGATACCTTATTAATGCGGTTAAGGCCAGATGGCTAACCTATGTTATATCTATAGCGGTTAACCCACTTATAAACATCGCTTGCACATACCCTGCAATATTTATAATTTAGTTGCGATGGATAATTTTATTGTTTCGGCCCGAAAATACCGCCCGGTTACCTTTGATACCGTTGTGGGCCAGCAACATATCACCAACACGCTAAAAAACGCAATTCGCAATAATCAGCTGGCGCAGGCATTTTTATTCTGCGGGCCGCGTGGCGTGGGCAAAACTACCTGCGCACGTATCCTGGCTAAAACCATCAATTGTCAAAATTTACAGCCTAATGGCGAGGCCTGCGGCGAGTGCGATGCCTGTGTATCATTTACCCGTGGCAACTCGTTCAGCGTACATGAACTGGATGCAGCCTCGAATAACTCTGTCGAGGATATCCGCAGCCTGATCGAACAGGTGCGCATACCACCACAAACCGGCAAATTTAAGATCTATATTATTGATGAGGTGCACATGCTATCGCAGGCGGCCTTTAACGCTTTCCTGAAAACGCTGGAGGAACCGCCATCGTACGCTATATTCATCTTAGCTACTACCGAGAAGCATAAAATACTGCCTACCATATTATCGCGCTGCCAGATATTTGATTTTAACCGTATTAAGGTTGAGGATATGGCCGGGCACCTGGCATCCATCGCCGAAAGGGAAAACATTAAATACGAAGACGACGGCCTGCACATCATAGCCCAAAAGGCAGATGGCGGTTTGCGCGATGCATTGTCGATGTTTGACCAGATCGTTAACTTTTCGGGCAGCAATGTTACCTACCGTGCGGTTATTGATAACCTAAACATTTTAGATTACGACTACTATTTTAGTGTAACCAATAACCTGCTGGCCGAAGATACCGCCAAAGTGTTGTTGCTGTTTGATGAGATATTATCCAAAGGTTTTGATGGCAGCCATTTTATAACCGGTTTAACCGAGCACCTGCGCAATTTACTGGTAGGTAAAGATAATGAGACCCTGAAATTGCTGGAGGTTAGCGAAGGCATCCGAAAAAAATACCTGGAGCAGGCGCGTGCGGCATCGGTATCGTTTTTACTCTCGGCCATGAATATTGCCAACCAGTGCGACCTGAATTACAAGCTGAGTAAGAACCAACGACTGCAGGTTGAACTGGCACTGCTCAAGATATGCCATATTAAAGCAGCGCTCAATTTAGCCAACATAGCCCACACCCAGCCCGACAACGAGCAGGTAAAAAAAAAACCTGAGTCAGCAGGTATAACCCCTGCCGAAACGGCTGAAAAGGCTGTTGAGCCAGCACAACCAGTAGTTAATACTGCACCGCCGGTATCAACACCCATCCCATCGTTAAAACAACCCGAGCCGGCTGCCATCCCCGTAAGGGAACAACCTGCTGCCGAAAAGCCTGTAATTGCCATACCCAAACTAAACACCGGGATGCTATCGGTAACCATACCCTCGTTAAAGGATATGGGTAAAATTACCGAGAAGGTCGAAGAGGATGAGGACCCTTATTTAAAAGGTACCGATAAGGAAGATTTTACTTACGACGAGTTTTTAAAATACTGGCACGAATATGCCGACAAGGTAAAAGCCGAAGGTAAGCTTAACCTATTAAGTATATTTACCACCAACGCACCGGTGATGGTTAAGCCTTATGTGTTTGATGTGATTGCCGGTACCAAAAGCCTGGAAAATTCCTTCCGTGAAGACAAACACCTTATTTTAAACTTTTTGCGCACCTCCTTAAAAAATTTCGATATCGAGATCAATACCCGGATAGAAGAAGTTGCAACTACCAAAAAACTGTACTCGGCTACGGATAAATACCAGCATATGGCTACTAAAAACCCACAGTTGGTTGAACTGCGCCGCAGGTTTAATTTGGATGTGGAGTAATTTGATAATATCGAACATTCGAATGCTGAATTTTGAATGAGGAACGGTTCGATATTCGCCATTCAAAATTCATTATTCGATATTTATCGGTTTCCGTTTACTTCATCGGCCTATCATTCTTCGGGTAACCTTCTTCATCAAGGTCGTCACGGTCATCTTCGGGTGTGCGTGCCAGGATATCGTCTATAGGGTCGATCTCCAGGTCTTCGCCTGAGTTAATATGCATCCCTAATTTATCGGCATCCGTTTCGAGCGATTCGTCTTTGATATATTCGTCCACCGACAAAGGGTTGGATTCATCATAAGTGGAAAAACTATCGCCCCCATCCTTAACTGCCGTGTTGTACGGGTCGGGATGATCGTAATCGGGATCATCACTTTTTACATCAATTTCGAAGCTGTCTTCGTCGGCATTGTAACTCAGGTTTTCGGGCTCGTCGGTACTGCCGGTATCATCGGTTATATTCTCTTCGTCATCCAGTTCTTCGTCGTCGAAACCGGGTGTTGGTTTAGTATTGCTCATAACTTTTGTATTTATATTAAAGATAAGGAAAAAGGCCGCTAAAATGTTTTAGCGGGGCTATGTAAAAATATAAATAGGGTTTAGATTGTGTTGCAGGGCAAAATTATTTTTGTGTAAGTTTGGCACTTTAAAAATTGCAATAAAAATTAAGCCTTATATGTCAAAAATTAAAGTAGCTAACCCGGTAGTGGAGCTTGATGGCGATGAAATGACGCGCATCATCTGGAAGTTTATTAAAGACAAACTGATCACCCCGTATTTGGACCTGGACATTAAATATTATGATCTTGGTATTGAGTACCGCGATGAAACCAACGACCAGGTAACTATTGATTCGGCAAACGCCATTAAACAATATGGTGTTGGCATTAAATGTGCCACCATTACACCCGACGAAGAGCGTGTAAAAGAGTTTGGTTTGAAACAAATGTGGAAATCGCCAAACGGCACCATCCGTAATATATTAGATGGTACGGTTTTCCGCGAGCCGATTGTGATGAGCAACGTACCGCGTTTGGTACCAAACTGGACCGCCCCTATCTGCATTGGCCGCCATGCTTTTGGCGACCAGTACCGCGCTACCGATTTTGTGACCAAAGGCAAAGGTAAGTTAACCGTAAAATTCACTCCTGAAGATGGTAGCCCTGAGCAATCATTCGAGGTATTTAACTTTAAAGGTGATGGTGTTGCTTTAACCATGTACAATACTGATGAGTCGATTAAGGGTTTTGCGCATGCCTGCTTTAACCAGGCGCTGATGAAAGGCTGGCCATTGTACTTATCTACAAAAAATACCATCCTTAAAAAATACGACGGTCGCTTTAAAGATATTTTTGAAGAGATCTATCAAAACGAGTACAAAGTTAAATTTAAAGAAGCCGGTATCACTTATGAGCACCGCTTAATAGACGACATGGTTGCATCGGCCCTGAAATGGAACGGTAACTTTGTTTGGGCTTGTAAAAACTATGATGGCGACGTACAAAGCGATACTGTAGCACAAGGCTTTGGCTCGTTAGGTTTAATGACCTCGACTTTGGTTACCCCTGATGGCACCGTTATGGAAGCTGAAGCTGCACACGGTACAGTAACCCGCCACTACCGCGAGCACCAGGCCGGCCGCCCTACCTCAACCAACCCTATCGCATCAATATTTGCGTGGACCCGTGGTTTGGAGTTCCGCGGTATATTGGATGGAAACCAGGAACTGATTGATTTTTGCAAGGCTTTAGAGCAGGTTTGTATTGAAACTGTTGAAAGCGGCAAAATGACCAAGGACTTGGCTATCACCATTAAACCAAAGGTTGAACACGGTACCGACTACCTGTACACCGAAGAGTTTTTAGAAGCTATTGACGAAAACCTGAAAAAGAAATTGGGTAAGTAATTAATTGTTGGTGGGGACACAACAAGTGTCCGAAAGACTTAAAAAAGCGGCGGCCGTGTGCGATTCCCTCCCTTGGGAGGGTGTAGGGAGGGGTTTATTGAACATGGATACCGCAGAAGAACCCCTTCCTGCCACTTCACAGTCATCCGCACCCTTCCCCAAGGAAGGAGTTTTGATGGCAAACCTAATCTTCCCAACACTTGTGGTGGGGACACCAACAATGGAGAAATAATTATAGAGCCTCATCCGTGAAAAAACGGATGGGGCTTTTTTGTGCCTTTTAAGTCTTTGTCGTTGCAGTGACATGGTAGAGAGATATTGGCTTTTTATATTATAAAATTGTTAACTTGCAGTATAAACCTTTAGGATATGGGATTCTGGCCATTCGGAAAATCAAAAACTCAGGCTGTAAAAAAGTTTAACGAACCTTTAAGCACAGCGGTATTAACTACAAAATTTGTTATTAATGAGGGAAAAGAGATCACCTATGTTACGCACGACGCTGAGGATGGCGGCTGGCAGTTTTTAAGCGACGATGTATTTGATGATTACAAAGCGGTAATTATGGTTGTTGGCCTGGGACAGATCATTGAACGCGACCAAACCATATCAGACCTGGCCGACCTGCCCCCAGGGTATTACGCTGTGCGCGACAAACAAGGTGATGCCTGGGTGATCAATAAAAGTGAGGAAGAATAACTTAGCGCAGCATAAAAATACTGTAGCGAAACGATCTTAACTTGCGTAATGGTTTTAAATGCTCATGTTAAAACCTATGCAAACCAAAACCCGATCTGTTTATGTGCTCTTGCTTATCGCGACAGCCGCGTCGATTACTTATTTCTCGTGCAAAAAAAGTAGTACCTGCACCAGCGCAGTAGCTACCGGCATCCCTCCTTTCGCTTACCTGGAGCTAAAGGATAACCAGGACAGGGACCTGCTCGACCCTGCAACACCGGGGCATTATGATACGGCTTTTGTTAAACGATCGAACAGTTGGTTTAAGCTAACTGCAGCAGGTGTTAAACCCGTACTCGTTATATTTAATTATACCGAACATGAAGGCGCAAATGTGCTTAACCTAAGCGCAGCAGAGCAGGACGCTTTGGGCATCAGTTTAGAAACCATTAATCAAACCTGTAGTTTCCATATTAAATTATTGGCCCTCAATTATAACGGTACCGTATTAAACGCCGATGTTGCGCAAAGTAATTTATTTATTGCTCATAAATAGCCTTACTTCATGCTATAAAGCTGATTAAACAGCAATTTAAAGGTGCCGTGTGCCTGCCCCCGAAAAGTAATTTCGGGACCGAAAACGTACAGGTTACCCTTACCTACTGTTGCCCAAAACGCAGTTACATCGTCCTTTAAATATTTTTGACCAAAGGCCCAGCCGCTGCGTAAAGGCTTATCGGTGCTAAACCACATTAATGGCTTAACTCCTTTTGTGGCTGCATCGGCATCGAGTTTAAAAGCCGGGCTGTTATCATACAATACATCGGCTTCGGTATTCATGCCCCAGGTAGCGGGCTGCGCGGTATCAACCGAAACGCGCAATACCGCGCCCGGCACATAAAATTTATCGCCCGAAAAAGGCACATCTTTACCGTCGACCTTATCAACCAGGGCGTTGTGCACCGGCAAGTTAAGCTGGTAAGCCAGGTTGGCGCTGCTGCCTACGGTAACAATACTACCACCCGCTTCTAAAAATTCTTTTAGTTTGGGTATGGTTTTATCGGCAGTAATGCGGCCGGTCCAGGTGCTAAATTCGGCAGGTACATCTCCCTGACGGTTGGGACCGCCCGCTCCGCCGGCACCAAAACCGCCGGCACCACGACCTGCGTTAGCGCCAGGGATGGCACCGCCTACAAATACGATCACATCATACTTTCTTTTCAGGTCGCCGGCATCCAGTTCCTGCGGGTAAACCAGCTTATACGGAAAATGGTATTGTTCCATGAGCCACCTTGTCCAGCCAGACTGCATGGAACCACCGTAGTTATCCCAAAGGGCAATGCGTGCCGCCATTACCGGTAATAAATCGGCCGGTTGCTGTGCCGCAGTAGTCGCCGTTACATTAAAGTTAGCAGCATCGTTATCTAAAACTGCTTTGGCTTGCGCCGAATAGGGTATATAGAATGTTCCCGCGGGCATGCCCTGTTCGGCAGTTTTTAAACGCGAAACCATAGCTCCGGCCTTAAACAGATCGTTAACGGCTATAAAACTATTATTGGCCATAGGGCTTATAAAGTAGCCGTTTTTAACCACTACCGGGGCAGGGGCAGCAGGCATGGGCTGTATTTCGCCGTAAGGGATGCGTTTAAAGGGGCCGTTAAAATCGTCCAGTACCCGGTCGAACTGAATACCCATCTGGTAAGCCAGTGTCCAGCCGGTCATATCATACGGGCGGATGGGCGGGCCGCCGGGGTACAAAAAATCGTTGGGGTGATCCTGCGGTTCAAACCTGTCCAGTACCTCGGGGCGAAAAGCCTGGTTGGTTTTGAGGATGTATGAGCCTGCAGGGTATTGCCTGCCTGCCACGGCAAAGGCCGAGGTGGCTTTTTGTACTACTAAACCCGAGCGGATACAGGTATTGATAAAGCGCACAGCGGTAGCAAAATCGGGCTGATCGGCGGGAATGATATAGCCGCGTGGGTCGCGCAGGTTGGGGTTTTTCAAAACTGCATCGTAAAACTTAACAGGCACACCGGCGCGGTTTATCCCGCTACCGCCACCCATGGTAACCGCCCCGCCACGGTTGGCACGGCGGCTCGTGGTATCGGTAGCGCCAAGCGATGCCTTATAGTCGGCATTGATCTGATCAATTCTTTTTGGCGATAATGTCCAGTAATCCTTACTGCCCCGTTCGATCGAGTTTTTACCCATTTGGTAGGCGTTGTACAACAGTTCATCGGCATTGCGGGCCGCATAGTTAAGCACCGCGTAGTTGAGCGATACCGAATAATCTATCGACTGTTTAAAGTGCCATTTTTGCGGTGTAACCGGGAATGGTGTAGCACTGTTGGGGATCAAACGTTCGGGCACCAGCGGAATGTTAGATGGCGTTGGGCTGCCAATAATTTCGGTTAGCAAACCCACCATATTATGGAAGTAAGTGGCAGTACGCAAACCACCGTTCCACCAGGTTGAAAACTCTGTGCCGGAGCGCTGAGTATAACCCGGCTTACCTTCTTTATTGAGGCGGCTGTTCATGGCCGAGCCTACGGCATCCAGACTGGTAACCAATAACGGGTCGTACACATAATTAAACGGATCGCGGAAAGGAGGCCCCGCCACTACCGACCCCGCAGGGCCCGCCTGATGGTGGTTGTAAACTATCTGCGGCAGCCAGTTGATGTATTGTTCGCGGGTAATGTTTTGCGTTTCCTTCATATTCATCATATAAAAGTCGCGGTTATTATCATGTCCTATATATTTTGCCCATAAACGCGGGGTATTCATATTGCGTTTAGCGGTATCTTTTTCGTGCATGTACCAGTTCGAAACCAGTTCCTGCCCATCAGGGTTGGCGTGTACAAACAAGATGATATCATGATTGAGGATATTCATCGTTTCGGCATCGGTGCGGGTAACAAAGTTATACGCGGTTTGGATAAGCTGATGCGCACCTACGGTTTCGCTGGCGTGCAGGCCGCCATCTATCCATACAATTGCTTTACCCAGGCCAGCCAGCCTGTGCGCTTCGGCGTCGGTGAGGTTTTCGGCATGTGCCAGTTTTTGGGAGATATCCTTATATAAGGCCAGCTTTTTTATGTTTTCGGGCGAGGAGACGATGAACATAAACTGGCGGCGGCCTTCTTCGGTGGGGCCTATATCAACATATTTGGTACGCGGCGATGCGGCCAGTTTTTTAAAGTAAGCTTCGGTTTGCGTGTAGTTGGCCAGCTGGTAATCATCGCCAATATTAAAGCCAAAATGCTGTTTAGGTGTAGGGATGCGTTGCGCGAGGGTTGAAACGGCGCAAAAAAGCACAAAACAGGTGCTGAGGTAAAGGTTACGAATCATAAGCGGTCAGTTAAACCCGATAAAAATGTCGGCGATTTGAAGATACAAAAAATACCGGCGAGGCCATCGCTGTAAAGAAAATGTTATAATTGGTTGAGTGCGGGTAGTACGTGGTGAGCTGAGAATGGAGAGTGGTTTATCGGTAACCTGTACTAAGAGGTGAGCAAATTAGTCCCGGTAAATTATTTCACCGACTTATCTACGCTTCTCACCGAGTAGTTAATTGCCTTTGCCTAATGACAATTGATGCGCCTTAGTTATGCCTGTACTTTTGGGTAACAATTAAAAATTAAAACAATGGACAACAATATTGAACACGCAGAAAAACGCCGCAGAAACAGAGTATTTGCCGGTATTATTTTATTGGTAGCAGGCACCGTTTACCTGTTTAATCAGCTTGATTTTTTCTTTGTTCCGAACTGGCTTTTTAGCTGGCCGATGATATTGATCGTTGTCGGTTTAATGAGTGGTGTACGACACAATTTCCGCAACCCGGCCTGGTTTTACATGGTGCTGGTGGGCAGTGTGTTTTTGATCAACATGATCGTACCGTCGGTGCAGATCATGGTACTGTGGCCGCTCATCCTGATCGCAATTGGTGTACGGATGATGTTTTTTAGAGAAAGCAGCTGGTGCCATGAGCGCTGGGAAAGAAAAAATGCCTGGAAACGCGAAATGCATTACAAAGCCGACCCAACTTCGTTATAACAATAACCACCTCAACATATATGTAGGCCCGCCCTGTTTTTTGAACCGGGGCGGGCTTTTTTGTTAGGTATATGTTGATATTTAAATCGATTTTGTGTATATTTAACCAAAAGCGCGATGCTTTTGATCATTGCGCCACTGGTCATTAAATTATTGGTTTTATGAGGATGGGAGAGATCAAACGATTGAAAATTTTCTTACAATTCCCCCCCTGCTTTTTTAAGGACTGAATGATTGAGCTTTGAATGATTGAATGAAAAACGTTCTTTAAAATACCGACAAATACCCACCCTGTGACAGGTTGGTGACAACACCAACAAGGGCGAGGAATCAAGAATTAAGATAGAAAGGTTTAAAAATTTCTTACAATTTCCCCCCTTGTTTAGTGCTGAGTCGAAAGCCTCGAGTCGGGAGTCAAGTCGGAAAACATTTGAAAAAACACCCATAAATACCCATGTTTTTTGACTTGTAACACTCAAATAATTTTACAACTTTGAAGCTTTATAATTTTACAACCTGATAATGCCCAAATTATTTCACCGACAAAACCCCAAAGCTTACCGAGTAATACAGCAGGTTACCAAAAATGCGTTGCCCTATTACAAATGTTATATTAGTTTTATATCATAATTTATAATACCCCTTTACAAATGAGCATCGATATAGAACATAAAGATAAAGAGCCCCGCAAAAACAAAGCATTGGTGGGGATGATATTACTACTGGTGGGCATAGTTTTTTTGGTACACCGTTTAAACGTTATACTTTTTCCTTTCTGGATATTTAATGGCTGGATGATCATGATCATCTTTGGCCTGTACATAGGTATAAAACATAATTTCAGAAACATAGCCTGGCTGATACTGGTAGTGATAGGTGGCTTGAATTTACTGGACGATATATTTCCGAGAGCGAATTTTAATGACGCCATCTTCCCGATCATCATTATCGCGATAGGTATACGCCTGATCATGAACCGCGACAAGCCATGGGACAGAAACCGCTGGAATAAAAAATGGAACAAAGAGGAGTGGAAAAGCCAGTGGAAAACCGACTGGAAAAATTACGGACAGACAGGAAATACTGACGCCCCCGCGGCTCCCTATGAACAAAAAGCCTTTACCGATACCGGCGATTTTAAAGGTTACGGTGATGATTACCTGGACGCGACATCCGTTTTTAGCGGTGTAAAAAGAAAGATCCTTTCGAAAGACTTTAAAGGCGGCGATATTACCAACTTTTTTGGCGGTTGCGATGTGGATTTTACCTCGGCGGATATTGCGGGACGGGTGGTGATCGATGTAACCCAGGTATTTGGGGGCATCAAGCTGATCGTACCGCCGCACTGGCACGTTACATCAGAGATGGTATCGCTGTTTGCAGGCTTTGATGATAAACGCATGCAAAAAAACGATTATGGCAGCGACAAAATACTGGTACTGAAAGGCACCTCCGTTTTTGCCGGCGTTGAAATACGCAGCTATTAACAAGCCGAAACCCTTAACCGTATTCAAACAATCTTATCAATTGTTACCTGACCTGAACTAAATTTGGCGACGACAACTGGCATCATATCGAAAATTGGCTGGGCATTAGCAGCCTGCTGCCTCATCTGGATGGGGCTGCAGGCTTATATTATCTATAGCTTTGGCTTTAACTGGTATATTGCCGTAATTGACAGCGTTTGCAATACCCTGCTATTGGTTGGCGCCTGCTGGCTCATCAACAACAACCTGCGTTACTACCAGCCCGGTACCAAGGGCTATATCAACCTGGTGGTTTGGTGCGCCGCTTTATCAGGATTATGTATTGCCATAGCACGCTGGAGCTTACCTTATTTACTGGATGACAAGGTGTACAAAACCTTCTTTTCGCAGTCGCTTATCATTCGTTTCTTTATCGGCTTTTTAGCTATCGGTTGTATGGCCATGGTGAGCGTGATCTATTATACTCAACTTGATCAGAAAGAAAATGATCGCCGCAAGGCCGATGCAGAAAAACTGGCGCGCGAGGCAGAGTTGTATAACCTGCGTCAGCAATTGCAACCGCACTTCTTATTCAACAGCTTAAACTCCATCAACGCGTTGATTGGGCTACGTCCGGATGAGGCCCGTAAGATGATCCACCAGTTAAGTGATTTTTTACGGGGGACCTTGAAAAAAGACGACCAGGCACCGGTATCGCTTTCGGATGAATTACAGCATCTGCAGCTATACCTGGATATTGAGAAGGTGCGTTTCGGTCATCGCCTCGAGGCTGAAATTAGTTGCGACAACAAAAGCGGCGGCATGATGCTGCCCCCAATGCTGTTACAACCCATTGTAGAAAATGCCATCAAATTCGGCTTATACGACACGACCGAGAATGTAGTGATCAGTATACGCGCCGAGGTAACCGATAATTATTTAGTTTTGATGGTACAAAACCCTTACGATGCGCAAACTACCCGCCCGCGTAAGGGAACCGGTTTTGGGCTGAGCGGTGTACAACGGCGTTTATATTTACTGTTTGCCCGTAACGACCTGGTGGAAACCTTTGCGGAAGACAATATATTTACAACTATAATAAAGATACCTCAGATATGATGAAAGCTTTAGTTATTGATGACGAGCCACTGGCACGCATGGTGGTACGCGAGTATTTGCTGAACTTTCCGCAAATTGAGGTACTGCAAGAGTGCGGCGACGGTTTTGAAGGCGTTAAGGCCATTAACCAGTACCAGCCCGACCTGGTGTTTTTGGATGTGCAGATGCCTAAAATAAACGGTTTTGAAATGCTCGAACTGGTTGAACATCAACCGGCGGTTATCTTTACTACTGCTTTTGACGAGTATGCCATCAAAGCTTTTGAAACACATGCGGTTGATTACCTGCTCAAACCATTTAGCAAAGAGCGCTTTATTAAAGCGGTTGAAAAGTTTGTAAACCAGGCTGCTGCCGCACCAGTAAAAAAGAACACCGAAGAACTGATCAATTCGGTTGTGCCGCCTTCGCCATCGCAGCACGAGCGTATTGTGGTGAAAACAGGTACCAAGGTAAAGATCATACCTGTACAGGATGTAATTTACCTGGAAGCCGACGACGATTACGTAAGCATCCACACAGCCGAAGGCTCGTTTTTGAAAAATAAGACCATGGGCTTTTTTGAGCAAACGCTCGATCCCGGCCAATTTGTACGGGTGCATCGCAGCTTTATTTTAGCTGTACAGCAAATTACCCGGATAGACCCTTACGAAAAGGACGCGCATATTGCGATATTGAAATCTGGCGCTAAAATACCGGTAAGTAAAACGGGATATGTGAAATTGAAAGCGGTGCTGGGGATATGATCATAACCTGGATTCCATTACTTAACGGCCACTTAGCTATTGGCCACAAACCCGGTAAAAAAATGCCTGTGAGCCATTTGAAGGGCGAAGGCACAACTACTGTTGTGACGTTGCTAAACGACAATGAAGGCGCGGCAGACATTGGGCAACAATCTGCAAAAGCCGGAATAGACTGGATAGGGTTTCCACTTTCGGCATCGGTGCAAAACAATAATCCCGCAGAGGTTTCAAAATTAATGGCGCAACTGCAACAACGGGTGCAGGATGGCGGTAAAGTTTATATACATTGCTCGGCAGGGATACACCGTACTGGCATAATAGCTTACGGTTTGTTACGCCATTTAGGCATGAGTGCCGATGATGCCTATAAAACACTTAGTTTATTACGCCCTGTTACTGCGGCACAAGTTGGTGCCGAACGACTCACCTGGGCCAATCAGTTCAGTAAACAATAATTATGTACGCATTTTCTCTATCGCTGCTTTAAGCTCCTCGGGCTTTTTGGTGCCAATTACCATTTTAGTGCCTTTGTTGTTAATAATAAACAAACCCATACCGCCGCTGGTGTTATAAATAGTGCCAAACTCATTACTCAGGCGCATACCAAAGCCATTGGCGCGATAAGGTACTACATCCATTGTAGCTATATCGGCTAAATGTATTTCGTTAAGGTTGCCCGCCGAAATACCAAAACCGTAGTGGATACTTTGGGTGTCTATCACCGTAAATAACTTAAAAAAATAAAAACCTAACAGCATAGGACCCGATATGAATATTACCAATACAACCAGCGCCCCATTAGACAGCGGTTTGTCGCCCACCGGTATACCTGTAACCAGTTGGTAGATCAAAATACCTACTAAAGGCATTGATGCAGCAATCAAAATGAGCCACAGCCACCATTGCCTGAATTTTTGCACTTCGGTAAACAGTATTTCTTTTTCCATACCCAGTAAAATAATGGTCAATATAGGTAAATTATACGAGTATCAAGTTTTTTACTTGCCGGTCAGCACCCTACAGGACAGTTAATTGACAGCTATCAATAACTTTGCAAAAACGCCTTAACCGGGCACCCTGTAAACCTCTTATATTTGAACCTTGCTTATACAATGAAGAAGATACTTTTAGCAGCTACCTGTGCCTTACTATCGTCGGGCATTGCTTACGCACAAACAAAAAAACCGGCAACTGCAGTTTGGCCGCAGCAAACCAAAGAGATGCACCCCTGGACACGTTGGTGGTGGATGGGTAACGCCGTTGATGATAAAAACACTGCCCGTTTGTTAGAAACTTATCATCGGGCAGGTTTTGGTGGTGTTGAAGTTACCCCGATATACGGTGCTATAGGTTACGAGAACCGTTACCTGCAGTTTTTATCGCCGCAATGGATGGGTGCTTTGGATTTTACCATCCAAAAAGCAAAAACCCTGGGTATGGGTGTAGATATGAACACCGGTACCGGCTGGCCGTTCGGCGGGCCGCAGATCAAAGCTGAAAATGCTGCCGGTAAACTGATCATACAAACCTACAAACTGGCATCGGGCGAAAGCCTGAGCGCTAAAATTGTGGTTAACGACTCTAAACAAGCTAAAAACGGTGCCATATTACAGGCAGTAACGGCATACGGCGATAAAGGCGAAGTAATTGACATTACCAATAAAATAGAGGCAGATGGTACGCTGAAGTGGAAACCCGCCAGCGGCAACTGGGAGCTTTATGCAGCTTTCGCCGGAAAGACCTTGCAGCAGGTTAAACGCGCCGCACCGGGCGGTGAGGGTTTTGTGATGGATCACTTATCAAAAACCGCCGTTGAAACTTACCTGAAACGTTTTGATGAAGCCTTTAAAGGTAAATCGCCGGGGATTGGCTCGTACTTTAATGATAGTTACGAAGTATATGGCGCAAGCTGGTCGCCGGGCTTTTTTGAAGAGTTTTTACGCCGCCGCGGATACGACCTGCGTTTGCACCTGCGCGAGTTGAACAGCAACGAAAACAGCCTGGCCGTGGCCCGTATTAAAAGCGATTACCGCGAAACCATGAGTCAAATGCTTTTGGATAACTTTACGCTGACCTGGACAAACTGGGCGCACCATTATGGCAGCTTAACCCGCAACCAATCGCACGGTTCGCCGGGCAATTTGCTTGATCTGTACGGTGCGGTAGATATACCGGAATGTGAGACCTTCGGCTCCAGCCATTTTGATATACCGGGCCTGCGCCGTGATAGTGCTGATGTACGTAATGTTGACCCCGACCCCATGATGCTGAAATTCGCTTCATCGGCAGGGCATGTTAACGGCCGCAAATATGCTACGTCAGAAACTTTTACCTGGCTGACCGAACATTTTAAAGGTTCGTTATCGCAATGCAAACCCGAGTTGGAGCAGGTATTTTTGGCCGGTGTTAACCATGTGTATTTTCATGGCACCACTTATTCGCCCGAAGATATCCAATTTCCGGGCTGGTTGTTTTACGCGTCTACCAATTTTGTACCCAACAACAGTTGGTGGGGGCATTTGCCAGGGCTAAACGATTATATTACCCGTTGCCAATCGGTTTTACAAGCCGGTAAACCGGATAACGAATTGCTGATCTACTGGCCAGTATACGATGCCTGGGCCAATACCAAAGGCATGGAAATGCAGTTAGCTATTCACGGTATAGACGAGTGGCTGCGCCCTACACAGTTTTATAAAACATCTATGCAATTGCAAAAAGCCGGCTATTCGTTCGATTTTATTTCGGATAAGATGATCGGTAATTCAAGTGTGATGAACGGTCAGATCATCACCAAAGCCGATGCGCAAAGCCGCAAGGTGCTGGTTGTACCTGCCTGCCGGTTTATACCATTGGCTACCCTGGATAAGATCATCACCCTGGCGAAAACAGGCGGTACTGTGATCATACAGAAATTACCGGAAGATGTACCGGGCTTAAACGAACTTGAATCGCGGCAAGCAAAACTAAAAACAACTTTAGCGTCGCTTAAGTTTACCGATCTGCCAAACGGCATTAAACAATGCAAAACCGGAACAGGGCAGATCTTATTATCCGAAGATATTCAAAAAGCGTTGGAATATAAAGATGTTAAAGGAGAAGCTTTGGTTGAAACAGGTTTGAAATTTATTCGCCGTTCTATCGCCGGAGGCAAATATTACTACATGGTTAACCACACCAGTAAAGCCATTGATGCCAATTTGCCATTGAATATCAAAGCGGCTTCGGTAATAATTTTAGATCCACAGAGCGGTGGTTATGGCGTGGCAAAATCATCATTAAATGGCAATGTAACCAATGTACATATCCAGTTACAATCAGGCGAGGCCGTAATTTTGAAAGCTACTACCGCACCTGTTTCAGGTATGGCTAAGTGGAAGTACATTGAAAAAACTGATGCACCGGTAACTATCGGCAATATTTGGTCGTTACATTTTACCAAAGGCGGCCCTGTAGTTCCATCTGATGTTCAACTAACCAAATTACAATCGTGGACAACGTTGACAGATGCTCATGCGATCTCCTTTTCAGGCAGTGGTGAATATACTACCACTTTTGATGTACCTGCAAAAAAAGCAGGCGAATATGTATTGAACCTGGGCAAGGTTTGCGAAAGTGCCCACGTGTATATCAACGGGCAGGATGCCGGCATCTTCTGGAGCATACCTTTTAGCGCACGTGTGGGCAAGTTTTTAAAACCTGGTAAAAACACCATTAAAATTGAAGTGGATAACCTGATGGCGAACCACATCCGTTATATGGATCAAAATGGCATCCAATGGCGCAAATACCACGAGATCAATTTTGTAAATATCAACTACCAACCGTTTGATGCTGCAAAATGGGCGCCTATGCCTTCGGGGTTATTAGGGCCGGTAACGTTAACTGCAGTTGAATAAATGAAGTATCCTCCCATAGCGTTAGTATGGGGGGTAACGCTACTAACAAAAAAGCCCCGGTTTCCCGGGGCTTCTCTATAAATCATTAAAACCGTTGTGGTTGTTTGTTACCTTTAAAACCGCCGCCACCGCTTGTGCGTGGCTTGTCTTCGGCTTCAGCAACAGAAATTCTGCGGCCATAATAATCGGCGCCATCCATATTTTCAATGGCTTCGCGAGCCTCATCATCGTTGGTCATCTCAACAAAACCAAAACCTTTGCTTTGTCCTGTTTCCCTATCCTTAACGATCCTAAGTGATTTTACATGCCCAAAATCACCAAAAACGGCGGTTAGCTCTTCTTCCCCAACCTGGAACGGTAGTCCTGCAATAAATATCTTCATTAAACTTATTAAATTTCAGCAAAGGTACGCATTGCGGGGCGGTTAATTGTAATGGCAATGTATTATCATTGCGATAATTACAAAGTCGTCAGTATTTCATTAAATAAATCATGTTTAAAACAAACCCAACTGCCCCTTGTCGTCAATATCTATGTCATCCGGGTTGGTTATTTCAAAATCCACCTTCTTAACCGGCTTATCTTCGGATACTACAGGCGGTACAGGTTTTTCTGTAACCGGCTCTGGTTGCTTTTCAACTACCGGCTTTTCTTCTGTCGCAGCTTCGTCACTATCGGCTATTGATGCCGTTTCGTCGTCCTTTACGGGAGCAACAGGTGCTGGTGATATTGCCGCTTCCTCCTCTTCACCATCCTCCGCAACATCTGTCTCTGTAACATCTGCAACCTCTTCTTCCTCGGGTTCTGGTTCGGCTATCAGTTCTATACTCTTAATTTCGTGCGGCGATAAGCGGTTGCCCTGTGCCTTCATCCCTTTTACATCAATGGCATCGGTAAGGTTGATCTCAACAGTTTCGGGCGTTAGCGATTTGCCTTTCAGCTGATCTACTTTTACCACAGGTTGTGCTGAGGGTGATATAAGCACCATTTTCGAACCTGGTTCATCGCTGATAAAGCTTACCGGTTTACCAATAACCTGCTGTTCAAATACAAAACGTTTTACGTAATAATTTTTCGATTTGCCTTCAAAGTGAATCACCGCGTATACCTTTTCCGGATCGTACTTTTGTATCAGCACCATTTTATCATCAAAATGGTTAGTAAGGTCAAAGCTGGTCAGCTCGTACACCCCGGTGCTCAATACGGTTAATATCTTATCGTCGCCATCAAACTCGCCCAGGTATTTACCGCGCGCGTCAACGTTTAAACGTTTCAAAATATCATCGTACCAAATCTTTCGTCCGGCTAAGGTTGACACACCTTTTGATTTCAGGATGATCTTTTTTACCGGGTATTTGGTAACAATATTCCCCATCGAGCTACGGCCTTTAATGGCTATCTCAGCAAAATCCTGATCGAACTGTAATTTCTTTAATTTAGAATGTGGCTTTAGCTGAATGTTGACTATCTCGGCCTCGCCGTTAGGGTTAGCGCTGAAATATAGTGTACGCGATCCTTTGGTGCCTTTGGTCAGGTCGTATTCCTTATCGCGGGTAACGCCCATTACCGAAAAGCGTTTGATATACGCCGTGCCGTTGCCGCCATCTTTATAGATCATGTTGTAAACGGTGCGCTCATCGTTCTTTTTAAACACGCCGACGTGTAGGATCTCTTTACCCACAAACACCTTATCCTGCACTTTGGTTACCACACACTTTCCATCCTCGCGGAATACAATGATCTCATCCAGGTCAGAGCAATCGCAAACAAACTCGTCTTTCTTTAAGCCCGAACCAATAAAGCCATCGGCACGGTTAACATACAGTTTAACATTAGCCAATGCCACCTGCGCAGCTTCCACCCTATCAAAGGTGCGCAGCTCAGTTTTACGCTCACGGCCCTTACTGTATTTGTCTTTCAGTTTCTGAAACCAGGCAATGGCGTAGTCATTCAAATGCTTTAAATGGTGATTAACCTCTTTGATCTCGTTCTCCAGAGCCTTCATTTGCTCATCGGCCTTTTTAACATCAAAGCGGGTAATGCTGCTCATCGGTTTATCGATCAGCTTTTTATAATCTTCGGCTAATATTTCCCGGTAAAACTGTTTAAAAAATGGTTCGAATAAAGTATTTAATACCACAACTACGCCTTCAAAATTTGCAGAGGTTTCGTAAGCCGGGTTTTTATACATGCCTTCCTGGATGAAGATCTTTAACAGCGAACTAAAGAATATTTTTTCTTTCAGGTCGTTTAACCGGATCAACAACTCCTGCTTAAGCAGTTCTTTGGTATGATGCGTGCTTTCGGTAAGCATATCATTCACGCTCATAAAGCGTGGCTTATCGTCGTGTATCACACAGGTATTTGGCGATATGGATACCTCGCAATCCGTAAAGGCGTATAGCGCGTCGATGGTTACATCGGGCGAAATACCCGGCGCCAGGTGGATCACGATCTCCACATCTTTAGCTGTATTATCTTCGATCTTTTTGATCTTGATCTTACCTTTATCGTTAGCTGCTATTACGCTATCTATCAAGCTGCCCGTTGTGGTGCTGAAAGGGATCTCGGTAATAGCCAGCGTTTTTTTATCGCGTTCAATAATGCGTGCCCTCACGCGGATCTTACCGCCACGCTGCCCGTCGTTATAGTTTGAGGCATCGGCTAAACCACCGGTAGGGAAATCGGGCAATAAATTTGGACGAACGCCATTGAGCACCGCGATGGATGCATCCAGCAATTCGACAAAATTATGCGGTAATATTTTGGTGGCTAAGCCTACGGCAATACCTTCGGCGCCTTGTGCCAGCAACAGCGGGAACTTTACAGGCAGGGTAATAGGTTCGCGGTTACGCCCGTCATAACTTGATTGCCAGTCGGTAGTATCGGGGTTAAAGGCAACCTCGAGCGCAAACTTTGATAAACGCGCCTCGATATAACGCGGCGCAGCGGCCGAGTCGCCGGTTACCGGGTCGCCCCAGTTACCCTGGCAGTCGATCATCAGGTTTTTCTGCCCTATCTGCACCATGGCATCGCCAATAGAAGCATCGCCATGGGGGTGATACTTCATGGTGTTACCAATTACGTTGGCGGCCTTGTTAAAGCGGCCATCGTCCATCTCTTTCAACGAGTGCAGTATCCTACGCTGTACCGGTTTTAAACCATCGTAAATATGGGGTACGGCACGGTCTAAAATTACGTACGATGCATAATCGAGGAACCAGTTTTCGTACAACCCGTCGAGCGAGGTGATGTTATGGAGTTTGTCGTTATCGTTTGGGCTTTGTTCTTCGCTCATCCTTTACCTTAAATTCAAAATAGATGGGTAAAGATAAGGCTTAACTACAAATTTTAGCAGGGAAATTTATTCACATTGGGGTGTAAATAGTGAATAAATAAACCTTTTATTGTCATTTCGAGCGAGCATGGCCGGGGATTGCGGGAGAGAGCGACGAGAAATCTTTACCAAGCTGCAATCTTCCTACAGATTAATCATTTCCCACTTCTTTATTTAGAAATATCCAATCAGGATTGGTAAACTCTATCAGTTTATCTTTTTTCTCACGGCGCCATTTCTTTATCTCTTTCTCCCGGGCAATCGCATGATCGATATGTGTAAAATGTTCGTAATACACTAAAAGGTAACAATGATATTTACCCGCAAACGATTTATTAGTACCGGAATTTTCCAAATGTTGATACAAGCGGACGTTCAAATCATTTGTAATTCCTACATATAATGTGGTTTTATCAGGATTGGTTAAGATGTATACGTAAAAGTTGTAGTTTCTCATTCCAATGGATATAACATAATCTGCATAGTTGGTATGTCTATCTGTAAAGATTTCTCGTCGCCCCATTGCACAATGCCTACCCATGCTCGCTCGAAATGACAATTCTGATTGAACTCACATCTTTTCCTTCTTTAATGCCCTTATCATCTGCCCGTAATCCATGCGGCGGGCCATAGCATTTACGGTGTTCACTACACGTTTAACGCGGGTAGGTTCGGTTTTGGCGCTTTCGATCCATTTTACAAAGTAATCGCGGTGACTTTTGGCCAAACTCATAAAAAACGCCAGTGACTCCGGATCTTCGTCCAAACACTCCTGCAGATCATCAGGTACTTCTATTTTAAAGTCAACATCTTCTTCAATAACCACGCGCACCATGGCCCCTTCTTCTTTATGGATAGCTTTTCGTACATCCGCCTTGAGCGCCATAATAAAAGCGCCATCGCCCATAGGCATTAAGGCCATACCCTTTACGGGGAAAGCATCGAGCATACCCCTAACGCGAAAAGATTTTTTATTATCCGGCTTAAGCTGCTGCGCAATATCGGCAGGTATATCCAGGTATCGCCAGCCTGTTTTTTCGCCCTGGTCGCCAAATTTGAGTATGATGGTGGTAAAATCAACCATAAAATAAATATAGGGTGCCGCCCTGGTTGCAACAAATGTTAATACGATAAAAATTTATTCCGTTTTCACCGACGTAAACCTGCCGCTTACCGAGTTAATTGTTAAATGTTTGTTAAATCGGTGAAAAAGGCGGTAACGGCTGTAACGTTATTTTATTGGTGGCGTCTTATATTCAAAACAACAACAAAATAAGTAAAACATTCTAAATCAAAAAAATCATGAAAACTCTAAAAACAATCGCCTTAGCCTTAATATTAGTAGTAACCTTTGGCGCTGCAAAAGCAAACACCACTAAAGTTGATAACGAAGCCCTAACTGTTAACCACGCTGTTAACACTTATGTAAACGCCATGGCACACGGCCAGGTTAGCGACCTTGCAGCTGTTATTGATGCCGACGCAAAATTCACTATGCTGCGTGGCAAAAAAATGTTAAGCTTCACCAAAAACGAGATCCTAAGTTCGGTACAGGAAAACGAAAATGTTGACCAGGATTGCGTAACTACCTCATCGGTAAGAGAAAGCAACAACGATTTAACCGTAGTTAAAGTTGATATGAAATACAACGGTTTTACCCGCACCAACTATGTTACTTTAGCCAACACTACCGATGGCTGGAAAATTACCAACGTATACTCTGTGTTTAAATAATAAATAGGTTAGTTTTAAGGTTAATACCAAGGCGTTTCGGTTATCCGGAGCGCCTTTTTTTATTTCAGCCTGTTTTCAAAAAACAAAAACGGCAAAAAGCTTTGCACACCGCTGGTTTTCCATATCTGCCCTTTTTGGCAATACAGCATTACATCAATAGCTTTCCCCTGCATGTTTTCGCATTCGGCCAAAACCTGCAAACAGGCGCCGCAAGGCGTTACCGGTTTCAGCAATTCAAAATTATCGGTGTGCGCAGTTACGGCGATACTCTCGATCGGGTCGTCCGGGTGATTTGCACCCCAGTGAAACAGCGCCACACGTTCGGCGCAAAGCCCCGATGGGTAGGCAACGTTTTCCTGGTTGCTGCCATACAATATTTTACCGCTCTGTAAGCGTAGCGCTGCTCCTACCCTGAATTTTGAATATGGCGAGTGCGATGTGGCCAAAGCTTTTACCGCTTCAAGGCATAGTGCCTTGTCCGGTTGTGATAACTCGTCGATATGGTTGTATTCCTCAAAAGCTATTTTTATTTCTTTACTGATCATGTATCAAAGTCCCGGCCCCGATCGCAAAAAAACGGGGATAATTTTTAAGTGTATAAAAAATCCCCTTGCTTTAAAAAACAAGGGGATACAATATAGGGACTTTTTATTAATAACAAATAAATTACTGCAATTAAACTGCTACCGGAAGCGGGTCCGGTTCGGCTATTGTTGGGTTGATGCTTTCATCATCCTTTTCAACACGCAAATTGTTGACAATGTGCATTTGCCTGTCGGGTGTGTTTTTACCCATAAAATACTCCAGCAATCCCTTAATGTTGGCATCTTTCAGAATAACCGGGTCAAGGCGGATATCTTTACCAATAAACAAACCAAACTCTTCGGGCGATATCTCACCCAAACCTTTAAAACGGGTTATCTCGGGCTTGATGCCTAATTTGGCAATGGCGTTGCGGCGCTCTTCGTCGCTGTAACAATAAATGGTTTCTTTTTTATTACGCACCCTAAACAGCGGTGTTTGCAGTATGGATACGTGCCCGGCTTTAACCAGGTCGGGAAAGAACTGTAAAAAGAAGGTCATGAGCAGCAAGCGGATGTGCATACCGTCAACATCGGCATCGGTAGCTATTACGATGTTATTGTAACGCACATTATCAATGCCATCTTCAATATTCAAGGCGTGCTGTAGCAGGTTAAACTCCTCGTTTTCGTACACTACTTTTTTGGTTAGCCCGAAACAGTTTAGCGGTTTGCCCTTTAAGCTGAATACGGCCTGGGTCATCACATCGCGCGATTTGGTGATCGAGCCGCTGGCCGAGTCGCCCTCGGTGATGAATAAGGTAGTTTCCTGCCGGCGCTCATGCTGATCATCAAAATGCACTTTGCAATCGCGCAGCTTTTTGTTGTGTAACGATGCTTTTTTAGCACGCTCGTTGGCCAGTTTTTTAATACCGGCAATATCCTTACGCTCACGTTCCGACTGTAAGATACGTTTTAATAAGGCATCGGCTGCAGCCGGATTTTTATGCAGGTAGTCATCAAGTTCTTTCTTTAAAAAATCGTTGATAAAGGTACGTACCGTCGGGCCTTCGGGGCCTATGTTTTGCGAACCCAGCTTGGTTTTGGTTTGCGATTCGAAAACCGGCTCTTGCACCTTAATGGCTATAGCCGATACGATGGACGCGCGGATATCCGACGCATCGAACTCCTTTTTATAAAACTCACGGATGGTTTTAACCACCGCTTCGCGGAAAGCAGCCTGGTGCGTACCTCCCTGTGTAGTATGCTGGCCGTTAACAAATGAATAGTATTCTTCGCCGTATTGCTGGCCGTGTGTCATGGCTATTTCAATATCCTCGCCTTTAAGGTGAATGATAGGGTAGCGCAGGTTTTCGGCATCTGTTTTTTTAGTTAACAGATCGTAAAGGCCCCTTTCGGAGAAAAACTTAGTACCGTTGAAGTTGATGGTTAAGCCTGAGTTGAGGTATACATAATTCCAGATCATGTTATCCACAAACTCCGGGATAAAATGGTAATGACGGAAAATTGTATCGTCGGGCGTAAAATTGATCGCAGTACCATTGCGCTGTGTCGTTTCCTTTTCGGGCTCTTCGCGCACCAGCTCGCCTTTGGCAAACTCGGCAATTTTAGTTTTACCATCACGGTATGATTGTACGGTAAATGAGTTTGACAAGGCATTTACCGCCTTGGTACCTACACCGTTTAAGCCCACAGATTTTTGAAAGGCTTTGCTATCGTATTTACCGCCTGTATTGATCTTGGATACACAGTCGATCACTTTACCCAAAGGTATACCACGGCCATAATCGCGCACGGAAACCTTTTGATCGCCCATATTGATATCGATAGACCGGCCCGCCCCCATCACAAACTCATCTATCGAGTTATCTACAATTTCTTTCAGCAAAACATAGATACCATCATCATAGGCAGAACCATCACCTAACTTACCGATATACATACCGGGGCGCAGGCGGATGTGTTCTTTCCAGTCTAACGACCGTATACTATCATTATCATAATTTACATTTTCAGCCATTTTACAAATATAGCAGTGTTAATTGATGCATGGGGCAATAGTACTCCACATCGTGTTAATATCCCCAAAAATTGTAATGAATTTTAGTTTACGTTAGTTGGTAAACCTCAAGCAATCCTTCAGCTTGTTGATATTTTTAAAAAAACCGGGGCCGCGCTCGTTGCTAAAGCAGGCAACACAAATATTGCCGTAATGATTTTTTTGCAGTACAACCAGCAAACCATATTGGTAATGGTTGGGATTTGTTTCGGGAGAGTCGGCCAGGCTAAAAAAATAAGAACGCCCCAGATCTGCGTTGTATTCCTGCAAGATACTTTCGGGTACCCCCCGGCTAAAAAACCGGTTATCTCCGGCAAGGCCTTTTACTTCGGCGGTAGCAATTTTAGCGTACAACGAATCCGGATTGATCCTGTCACCCTTGCCTTTTTCAAAATTTTTCCACTCAGTTTTTATCGAATTTACTTGAAAACGTGCCTCAAAATCTACATCAGGCAGTTTTAAAGCATAATGGCAAACAAATTTATCATTAGCAACGGGTTTTACTTCATTAAAACCATCCGGAAGAAGAAAAGTTGCATTTATATTGGCTAATAGATCGCGAAAGAGCTTTAAATCACGCCCTGGCGGCTGAATTTGCTGACCAATGGCTGCCGGTATAAAAATAATCAGGGATAAAAGCAGGAAAATAAAAATACTTACTTTTTTAAATATCATCTTTCGGAACACACAGATCAGTTTGAGTAATTGCTCAGTTCAAATTTAAACTATTATTTTAGAAAAATAAATTCGTCTAAACAAATTTGAATATATGAGTATCAAACCAAGGTTAAACCGCTTCGACCTGACGATGATCGTGATCAGCCTGGTAATAGGTATGGGCATTTTTGCCAACCCCAGCGAAGTTGCCGTAAGGGCGGGCAGCAGTTGGATATTTTTTGGTGCCTGGATCTTCGGCGGACTGGTTACGCTTTGCGGCGCCCTCACCTTTGCCGAAATTGGCGCACGTTACCCGGCTGCGGGTGGCTTTTACAAAGTATTTTCGTACTGTTACCACCCGGCTTTTGCGTTTATGATCAACTGGGTGCTCATCATCAGCAATGCGGCATCGGTAGCGGTGGTGGCCATTATTGGGGCCAACTATATTAACCCGGTATTACTTCCTGCTCAAATGCAATCGGCTTTGTGGGTAAAAATTGTGGCTTTTGCATCGGTACTTATTTTATATGTGCTTGCCTTTTTAGGCATTAAGGTAAGCGCCCGCACCCAGAATTTGCTTACGCTGTTTAAGGTGCTGGCCATTGCCGTGTTATGTACCGCCATTTTCATGCACGATGACAGCCATGTAGTTGTAACAGCGATACCGCACACCGGCGGCCTGATCACAGCGCTGGGATTAAGCCTGGTGCCCATCTTTTTTACTTATGGCGGCTACCAGCAAACTATCAATTTTGGTGGCGATATCATCGAACCTAAGATCAATATCCCAAAAGGAATAAGGGTAGGTATCGCTGTGGTGATCTTTTTGTACCTGTCAATCAACTTTGCCTATTACAAAATTTTAGGTTTAGGCGGCTTACAGCAAACCACTACCCTGGCAGCAACTATGGCAGGCGTGATATTTGGCAGTATTGGCTCCAAAGTAGCATCGATATTGATGTTTGCTTCGGTACTGGCTTACATTAACGTAAATGTGATGGCAAACCCGCGGGTATATTACGCCATGAGCGAGGATGGTATATTGCCCTACATCTTCCGCAAGGTAAACCCCAAAACGCAGGTGCAGGAGTTTGGCGTGAGTTTTTTTGTGTTAAGTATTTTAGTTATCCTATTTTTTGCCGACAGCTTTCGCAAGATGCTGGACTACGTGATGTTTTTTGACACCATCGGGTTATCGCTGGCGGCGCTGTCGATCTTTATCCTGCGTAAAAAAACAAAGCAGATGGACGGAACCGGCATCTACACCATTAAATGGTTCCCCTGGGTACCATTGATCTTTATCCTGTCGTACTGGTTTGTTACTATCAATATTTTTGTGAATAATCCGTTTGCGGCGGTAATTTGCTTAAGCACCTTTGCTGTTGGATTAATGATTTATTATGGTAGTACTTATTGGAATAAAAGAGCGAATGGAAACACAGAACGATGATTTGTTACGCTATAAGCGCATATCTTTATACTTTTTAATTTCTGAGGTTATAATACTTTGTTTGTGGGTATTTGAAAATTACAGAATTTTAAATGTAGTTACCGATCCGGAAAATCAGGGCGCTGCTGTATTTCCCTTTGAAATATTTTCATTGATGTCAATTACTGTGATCGCCTATATTCTCTTTTCGATTGTAGTAACATTGATCATCAATCGTAAACTTACGCGAATGACGCCTGTTAAAAACTTAGGCACTAAACTGCTTCTTATATTTATTTTTACAATCATTCCAGCAACGGCATTAACCTGTTTTCTTCATCTCCTATCCAATTAAATTCATGGACATATCTTACATATTGAATGAGCTTGGCGAAGAACGCGAAAAATATTTTAACGCGGTATCGCCACCCATTATCCAAACCAGCAATTTTACTTTTAACACAGTAGCAGCTTTTCGCGATGCGCTTACCGATGAGTATGAGCATATGCTTTACTCGCGCGGGGGCAACCCTACCCTCAATATTTTGCGCCAAAAACTGGCAGCTTTAGATGGCGCCGAGGATGCCCTGGTGTTTAGCAGCGGCGTGGCAGCAACAGCCATACCTGTACTGGCCTTACTGAAACAAGGCGACCATGTGATCTGTGTGCAAAACCCGTATAGCTGGACAACAAAACTCTTTCGCGATCTGATGCCTAAGTTTGGTGTTGTCTGTACCTTTGTTGATGGTACGGAGGTTAAAAATTTTGAAGAAGCGATACAAGATAATACCCGGCTGATCTACCTGGAAAGCCCTAATACCTTTAGCTACGACCTTCAGGATATAGAAGCCATTGCCAAACTGGCTAAACCGCGAGGCATTATTACCATGATAGATAACTCATACTGCGGACCACTTTACCAGCAGCCCATTGCTATGGGAATAGACCTGGTAATGCAAACGGCTACCAAGTATATTGGCGGGCATTCGGATGTGGTGGCCGGTGTGGTTAGCGGCAGACGCGACATGCTGAAAAAGATCTTTGAACACGAGTTTATGACCATCGGCGCAAGCCTGTCGCCGCACTCAGCATGGCTGCTGCTTCGTGGGCTACGTACCCTGCCTCTGCGCCTCAAACAAAGTTTTGAAAGCACTATGGTGATTGTTGAATGGCTGAAAAAGCATCCCAAAGTAGGCCAGGTAATATGGCCCTTTAACGCCGATTTCAACCAATCCGCGTTAGCAAAAAAACAAATGAGCGGCTGCGGCGGACTGTTTAGCTTTACGCTGAAAAACTCATCGGTAGCCGGTATCGAGACTTTTTGTAACAACCTTAACCATATCCTGATGGCGGTATCCTGGGGCGGGCACGAAAGTTTGATCATCCCGGCAATTGCCAGTATACCTGTTACTGATTATGATGCGGCAAACCCGCGGCATCAACTGATACGCATGTATGTTGGTTTGGAAGAGCCGGAGTATTTGATCAAAGATCTGAATGAAGCACTAATGCTCACGAACTAAGACCAATTTCACAATTAGTTCGGCATTATCCGTTAAATTTGAGCCGCTCCTAATTAATTTGTGATAGTTAGCATCTTTTTATACTCTTCATCACTTACATTAAGTATGCTTAGCGTAAAGTAATGCCCCTCCGTATTACCGGCGAGCAATAGTTTTCTGGATATTTTTGAAAGATAGCGATTGGTGTCAATGAGTTTCCAGTGAAATCGTTTTTTATCAAGCATTACTTTGAATATTTTTTGATAGCAAGAGTCGCAATCGAAATTTATTTTTTCGGACACGCATTTACCATACCGACTTGTTTTGTCTATACTGCAATGTATTTCAATTGGCCGATACTTATTATGGGTAATTAGGGTAAGAGATGTATCTGTTTCCTTCAAATCATAATCGCTCTTTTTAAAACCATAAGTGATCCAAATTTTAGTGCCGCTTTTATCCCGACCCGGAAGTACTTTTTGCGCATAGCTGACGGAACAGATAGTAAATAATAAAACAAGTGCTGACAAAATGGTTTTCATAGCAACAATTGATTTAAAAAAATGACGCATCCCGTTACCTAAGATACGCCATTTTTAATAGTGGAAATCTATTCGTATTATTTATTTTCTTACACTCACCTTATATACCGTAGTACTTGTAAAAGTTTGACCAGGCCTTAATACCGTGTTAGGGAATGTTGGCTGGTTTGGCGAATCGGGGTAATGCTGTGTTTCCAGGCAAAACGCAGTGTGCTGATTGATCGGTTTACCGGCATCGGTTTTTAAAGTACCATCCAAAAAGTTACCGGTATAAAACTGGATAGCAGGCTGGGTAGTTAATACCTCCAGCTGGCGGCCGCTTGTGGCGTCGTAAACTACAGCTGCCTGGTGCAGTTTGGTGCTGTCGCTATCGTTCAGCACAAAGTTATGATCGTAACCAACAGGCTTGCCCGGCACCTCGTTAATGTGTGCGCCGATTTTTACCGATTTGGTCAGATCGAATGGAGTACCTTTTACCGGTTGTAATACGCCGGTCGGTATGAGATCGGCACTAACCGGTGTAAAACGGTCGGCATTGATCTGGATCTCCTCGTCCAGTATGGTATTTTCAGGGTTACCGCTCAGGTTAAAATAACTGTGGTTAGTTAAGTTTATCGGTGTGGCTTTATCGGTGGTAGCGGTGTACTCTATCTTCAGTTCATCAGCATCTGTTAAAGTATATTTAACGGTTACCTTTAAATTACCCGGATAGCCTTCTTCGCCATCTTTACTTAGGTAAGTTAACGTTAGCGATGGAATGGTATCGGTAACAGGTTCCGCGGTCCAGATCACTTTATCAAAACCTTTAACCCCACCATGCAAATGGTTGGTATGGTCGTTAGTGGCTAAAGTATAGGTTTTGCCATCCAAAGTAAATTTGCCTTTGGCAATACGGTTACCGTAACGGCCGATCAACGCGCCGAAATAAGGCACTGCCGGGGTGTATTTTTTAGCGCTGTCAAATCCTAAAACTATATCTTCTTTTTTGCCGTTTTTATCCGGTGTTATCCACGATGTTACCTTACCGCCATAGTTAGATATTTTTACCACTACTCCATTTTTATTGGTCAGGGTATACAAGTCGACAGCGCTGCTGTCTACCTTATCCCATGCTGCTTTGGTAATTCCTGCTTTAACGGCTTCGGTTGCTGTTTTTGTCATACACGATGTAAAAATTGAGCCTGCTATCAATATACCTGACAGGCCGCTCAAAATTATTCTTTTTTTCATGATTTTTTTATTGGGTTTTAATTGATCGGTTTTTCAATGATAGATAAATTCTGCTAATAATTACCGGGTTATTTTAGTTCTAATACCACAACCGAATGCGGCGGGATATCGGTTACCAGTTCATCGCCTTGTTTTTTAGCATTGGTAAACGCTGCTATTTTTATCTTTCCCGGGTTTTCGAAGGTGTTGATATCGGTAACATTGGCCGAGGTTAAAATTTGCCCGGTAACTGTTTTCCAGTTTAATCCAGCTAAAGCGGAATGGATGTTAATGCTTTTGTTGTTATCAATATTCACCAGCGAAATATGGATGGCATTATTGGCATCAACAGACGCGGAAACATTTAAGGCAGGCAGTTTATTGCCGCCAACCTCATAATCGGGCGATTCAAATTTAACCGGAAGATACTTCGCGTCCTGGTGTACCTTGTACAGATCGAACACATGGTAGGTTGGTGTTAACAGCATTTTCTCTTTATCGGTCAGGATCAAAGCCTGCAGCACATTGATAGTTTGTGCCAGGTTGGCCATTTTAACACGCTCGCAATGATTATTGAATATGTTTAACGTTGATGCAGCTATCAAAGCATCGCGTAAGCTGTTTTGCTGATATAATACGCCGTGGTCGCCCGGCTCAGGGTCGGTCCATATTCCCCACTCGTCAACCACCAAAGCTACTCTCTTATTAGGGTCGTATTTGTCCATAATGGCCGAGTGTTTGGTTACGATCTCGTCCATCTCCAAACAATTTTTCATAGTGGCAAAGTACTGCGTCTCATCAAAATTGGTTGCCGAACCTTTTTTGTTCCAGTTGCCGGTAGGCAAAGTATACCAGTGCAGGGTAAGGCCCCACATGCGGTTCCCTATCTGTTTCATGCACACATCGGTCCAGTTGTAATCTTTTCCGTTCGATCCGCTGGCTATGCGTTTTAGCGGTGTGCCGGGATAGTCGCGGGCATAAGTAGCATACCGGCGATAGTTTTCGCTGTAAAACTCAGGCGTCATATTACCGCCGCAGCCCCAGCTCTCGTTACCTACACCCCAAAAAGTTACTTTAAATGGCGCCGGGTGCCCGTTGGCTTTACGTAGATCGGTGATGGTGGTTTCGGCGCTGCAGTTGAGGTACTCCACCCATTTGGCCATTTCTTCAACGGTGCCGCTGCCTACGTTACCGGCAATGTAGGGTTCGGTATGCAGCAGGTTGCACAGCTCTAAAAACTCGTGGGTGCCGAAGCTGTTGTCTTCGCTTACGCCGCCCCAGTTGGTGTTGACCATTTTAGGGCGCTGTGCGCGGGGGCCGATGCCATCGCGCCAGTGGTATTCGTCGGCAAAGCAGCCGCCGGGCCAGCGCAGGTTAGGTATCTTGATCTTTTTTAACGCTTCAACAATATCCAGGCGGATACGGTCCTGCTTGGCTACGGGCAGTTTAGGGTCAACCCAAAAACCACCGTAAATACAGCGGCCCAAATGTTCGGAGAACTGGCCGTAAATATGTTTGCTGATGGTCAATTTAGAATCATCAGCAGTGATGGTGAGTTTAGCCGTTGATTGGCTATAGCTTGTGTAGCACAACATCAACGGAAGAATAAGTAACAGAAAAGGTCTTTTCATAAAAAAATTATTGGTTAGATAAATGAAAGGATTGGCGGCCTTTCGGGAAACTAAGATAGAAAGATTTTAAAATAAACGTCGGTTTAACAATTATTTTTTGTGATAATAAAATAAGGGGCATTTGGAGTGCTTCTGTTTTTTTGTATTAATTTGTTACTTTTATCAATTACATTCCTGCGATAATATGAGTAAATATCCTCAGCAAAAACGAATGCTGATAGCCATCGATTGTATAGTTTTTGGCTTTGACGGCGAAAATTTAAAGCTATTGCTGATACAGCGGGCCATCGAACCTGAAAAAAATAAGTGGAGCCTGATGGGCGGTTTTGTTGAACCCGATGAAAGCATTGACGATGCCGCCAACAGCATCCTGAAAAAACTGACCGGGCTGGAAGGCGTTTACCTGGAGCAGATGCAGGCATTTGGCGAGGTAAAGCGCGATCCGGGAGAACGTATTGTAAGTATTGCCTACTTCGCACTGATAGATATACATCAATACGAACAGCAGATAAGCCACGACTACCATGCCGAGTGGTTCCACATGGACCAGATACCCGCGCTGATATTTGACCATAACCAAATGGTTGACACGGCCCGCAAAAAACTGCGTTATAAAGCTGCCCTGCACCCTATCCTATTCGAACTTTTGCCCGAGAAATTTACTATCCCGCAATTGCAAAGCCTGTACGAAGGTATTTACGACAGCGTGTTCGATAAACGCAATTTTAGCCGTAAGATATTATCGACCGGCCTGTTGATCAAGCAGCAGGAAAAGGATAAACTAAACTCGAAAAAAGGGGCGTTTTATTATAAATTGGATAAAGGCAAGTACAACGAGAACTTCCACGCATTTTTAAATTTGATACCTAATCCTGATCATTTGCAGCTGGTGTAAACGCTTGCACTGAGTTAGTTGAAGATAAACAGCTTTGTAGATAAGTTAACAATAACTTATTATCTTACTTAATAAAATATTGCTATTTTTAACCCATTAAGCAAATGACACGGCTTTCTGATAATTTACTAAACTCATGCGAAACACCGAAAGCTCGATCAATCAAACCAAACCTTCTCTTAAAACCTGGACCGAACCCCAGATCATTTTAATAAGCACCAATCAAATTAATGCAAAAAACATCCCGCAGGTGCACGAACACACCGGGCACTATGTAACTTTGCCTTCTGTCAGCTATAGGGCAAAAGTAAATGATGCAGGGTCGAAGGTTGTCAGCCTCACGTCAGGTGGTGTTGTAAAGCATCATGTCTCTTCCCTGGCGTCGTAAACCGGAGTATGTCTGCAAAGACACCTTTTCCGGTAACTTCTTAAGCAACTTAATATCGAATCCGGATCATTTGCAGTTGGCATAGAATCTCGAAATTACCATTACCAAATTCGCAATCAAAAACCGCAAAAGGTGGGTATTTGTCGGTATTTTGTAGTGATTTTTCTACACCACATTATCAAATTCGCAATATTTAGAAACTTCGGGCATCGCGCCCAATTCCTTAAATATACGCAATTTTTAGCAAAAAAACCGCTCTCAGAGTTATAAAATCCAACCTGTTTGTAAGGTAAATCAACCACGGACGACACAAAGAAGGCCTAAGTACACAGCGCTTTGCTTAGCTGTTTAAGACTTTTAAAATCTCCGTTATCTCTGTGTCTTCAAAACCTTTGGGCTCTCTGTGGTTAAAACTCAGATCTAAGTATCTCCAATCCCATGCAAACATCCTACAATAATTACCCAAGCCAATACAGTAAATAATTGGCCAAAAATTTCCGAATCTGAAAATATAAGTGTTATTTAGACACGAAAACCAATTATGCAAATGGATACTTATGTTATTGGCGTCGACTATGGCAGCGATTCTGTACGCTCCGTAATCGTTGACGCGCAAAATGGCCGCGAACTGGCGTCTTCTGTATTTTATTATCCCCGCTGGCAGCAGGGCCTGTATTGTAATGCGCCGCAAAACCAGTTCAGGCAACACCCTTTAGATTATATTGAAGGTTTAGAAACCACCATAAAAGATTGTATCGCGAAAGCAGGCGGAGCAAATATCGCTTCGGCTATCAAAGCCATCGCGGTTGATACCACCGGCTCCACTCCTGTCGCGGTTGACGAAAACGGTACGCCATTAGCGTTATTGCCCGGATTCGAAACCAACCCGCACGCCATGTTTGTGTTGTGGAAAGATCATACCGGCATCAAAGAAGCCGCCGAAATAAACGAGCACGCTACAAAATTTGAGACCAATTACCTGCAATATGTAGGTGGCATCTACTCGTCGGAGTGGTTTTGGGCCAAGCTTTTACGCACTTTACGTGCCGATGAGCCGGTGCGCAATGCCCTTTACAGCTGGGTTGAGCATTGCGACTGGATTCCGTTTTTACTGACCGGCGGCACTAAGGCTTCCGAAATTAAACGCGGCCGCTGCTCTGCAGGACATAAGGCACTTTGGGCTGCCGAATTTGGCGGGCTGCCGCCGGATGAGTTCTTCTCATCCCTCGACCCGTTATTGACAGGCATCACCCAAAGATTATTTAAAGAAACTTACACCTCCGACGTTCCGGCAGGTAATTTAAGTGCCGAATGGGCGCAGCGTTTAGGCCTGTCAACAGATGTAGTTGTAGGCGTAGGTGCTTTTGACGCGCACATGGGCGCTGTTGGCGGGCAAATAGAGCCTTACCATTTAAGCAAGGTAATGGGTACCTCAACCTGCGATATCCTGGTTGCCCCGACCACCGACCTGGATGGCCAACTGATCAAAGGTATTTGCGGACAGGTAGATGGTTCAGTAATACCGGGCATGCTGGGTATGGAAGCCGGGCAATCTGCCTTTGGTGACACTTATGCCTGGTTCCGTAATCTGCTGGCCTGGCCGCTGCAAAATTTATTATCGCAATCAACTTTGATTGATGCACAAACCGCAGGTGCTTTACGCGACGAATTGACCGGCAAGATCATAGCCGAACTAAGTAAACAAGCTGCATTATTGCCACTCGAAGAAAGCAGCGAGTTAGCTGTTGACTGGTTCAACGGCCGCCGCACGCCGGATGCCAACCAGGAACTGAAAGGCGCTATCAGCGGTTTGGGTTTGGGCAGCGATGCGCCGCGTGTATTTAAAGCTTTGGCCGAGGCTACCTGCTTTGGCGCTAAAAAAATAGTAGACCGCTTTATCAGCGAAGGTGTGCCGGTAAAAGGTATCATCGGTGTAGGCGGCGTGGCCCGTAAATCGCCATACATTATGCAGATGATGGCCGACGTATTGAATATGCCGATCCGAATCCACAAGCACGAACAAACCTGCGCTATGGGCGCGGCTATGTTCGCGGCAGCGGCAGCGGGCATTTACCCTAATGTTGAGGCGGCAATGACAGCCATGGGCAGCGGTTTCGACATGGAATATTTCCCTCAGCCGGAAACCCAGGCTATTTATACCAAACGTTACGACCAGTACAGCAAACTGGGCGGTTTTATCGAACAACAAGTAAAATAACATGAGCAAGTATCAGCATATACAAGAGGAAGCTTACCACGCCAATATGGAATTGCCAAAGCTAAACCTGGTGATCTTTACCTTTGGTAATGTAAGCGCGGTTGACCGTAGCTTAGGTGTTTTCGCCATCAAGCCAAGCGGCGTACCATATGAGGACCTGACACCCGAAAGCATGGTGATCGTTGATTTTGATGGCAATACCGTATCGGGCAAACTACGCCCATCGTCGGATACCAAGACCCACGCCGTTTTATACAAACACTGGGACAGCATTGGCGGCATCGTTCACACCCATTCAACCTATGCTACGGCCTGGGCACAATCACAGCGGGATATCCCAATTTTCGGCACTACGCATGCCGATTATAATACGGTAAACATTCCATGCGCGCCGCCAATGAGCGACGAGATGATCAAAGGCGATTACGAATATCAAACCGGTTTCCAGATCATTGAATGTTTGCAGGAAAAAGGCATGAGCTATAAAGAGGTGGAGATGGTATTGGTGGGCAATCATGCACCATTTACCTGGGGCAAAAATGCACACAAAGCGGTACATAACAGCGCCGTTTTAGAAGCAATAGCCCAAATGGCTTTGTTAACCGAACAAATAAACCCTAATGCTCCGCGATTAAAGGATGCTTTGATCAATAAACATTACGAGCGCAAGCATGGCGAGGGAAGTTATTACGGACAATAGTCCGGAGACCGGAAGTCGGAAAGTCCGAAAGATGAATTGAGTCTGAAGTTGGGAAGACTGAAAGATTGAAGAATAGAACAGAATCTTACGGACTTGCGGACTGCGGACTTACTGACTAATATGCGTTAGCGATTGCAGCGGATACCGGCCCTTCGTGGGGCTCAGGGCAAGCCCGGTGGCTAAGGCCCGTGCAGTATGAGCGTAAAGCGCAGGCCGCAGGCAACGCCCTGATAGAGAATAAAATTATGAAGGCACAAATGTACCATCCAGGAAAATGTATTACCGACAGGCTTATTGTTTCGGCACCTTTCATTCTATTCTTATTTTTCAACTTATCAGTTAATACTGTCAAAGCCCAAACTACCGACTTCCACAACTGGGCGCCAACACCACCGATGGGTTGGAACAGTTGGGATTGCTTTGGGCCTACAGTGGTTGAAAGCGAGGTAAAAGCCAATGCCGATTATATGGCCAAACATCTCAAAAAGTTTGGCTGGGAGTATGTGGTGGTGGATATCCGCTGGTATGTGGGTAACGATAAGGCGCATGGTTATAATGAGAAAGACCCGGACTATGTACTTGACGAATATGGCCGTTTTCAACCTGCTGTTAACCGTTTCCCTTCTGCTGCAGCAGGCAAAGGGTTTAAGCCATTGGCCGACTATATTCACAAAAAGGGATTGAAGTTCGGCATCCATATGATGCGGGGCATCCCGGTTGAGGCCGTGAAACGCAACCTGCCGATACTGGGCAGTAAAGCTACCGCCAAAGATATTTACAGCCCGGACGGGCAATGTAAATGGCTGCACGATATGTATACCGTGGTTGGCGGCAGGGATGGCGCGCAGGAATATTATAACTCGTTGTTTGCGTTATATGCCAGTTGGGGATTGGATTTTGTGAAGGTGGACGACCTGTCGCGCCCGTACCACACCGACGAGGTAAACATGATCCGTAAAGCGATAGATCTTACGGGTCGAAAAATTGTATTAAGCACCTCACCGGGCGAAACGCCTATTGAAAGTGCTACTGAAGTGCAGCAGCATGCCAATATGTGGCGCACGGTAGATGATTTTTGGGATAACTGGAAAATGCTGAAGGATCATTTTACCGTGTTCGAACGCTGGAACCAATACCGTATTCCGGGTGGCTGGCCTGATGGCGACATGCTGCCTTTGGGCAAAATTGGCATCCGCGCCGAGCGTGGTAATCCCAGGATGACAGCCTTTACCCATGATGAGCAATATACGCTGATGACGCTTTGGGTAATGTTCCGGTCGCCGTTGATGTTTGGGGGTAATTTACCGGATAACGATGATTTTACCTTGTCATTATTGAACAATAAAGAGGTGATGAACATTGTGAAGAATAGCGCGAATAATAAAGAGTTGTTCCGCAACCAGCATGTGATTTGCTGGGTGGCCGATGACCCAAAAACCGGCGACAAATATGTGGCCCTGTTTAACCCTGCTGATAATGCCGAACCTGTTAAGGCATCGGTTAAATTAAGCGAACTGGGTTTTAGCTCGGCTTGTAAGGTGAAGGACCTATGGACGCAAACAAAGCTTGGCACTTTTAACGGCGAGTTTGCTGTGGATATTAACAAACATGGCGCAGGACTGTACAGGGTGAGCGGAAAGTAGTGAGCAGAGGTTGAATGGAACAATTAAGTTGAATAAAGTTTAAAAAGTATATAAAACTATAACAATGATAGATCTGAAAACATTTGAGGTTTGGTTTGTGACCGGCAGCCAGGACCTGTACGGCGAAGAAACCCTGAAACAGGTTGCTGAGCATTCGCAACAAATAGCAAAAGCTTTTGACAACTCGGCACAAATACCTGTACGCGTGGTTTTTAAGCCAACGGTAAAATCGACCGAGGAGATTTATAGAACCCTGCAGGAAGCCAACACTACCAAAAACTGTATCGGCATTGTAGCCTGGATGCATACCTTTTCGCCGGCCAAAATGTGGATCAACGGCTTAAAGATCTTACAAAAGCCAATGCTGCACCTGCACACGCAGTTTAACAGCGATATACCTTGGCAAACCATCGATATGGACTTTATGAACCTGAACCAGAGCGCTCACGGCGACCGGGAGTTCGGTTTTATTATGAGCCGTATGCGCATTAACCGCAAGGTAGTAGTTGGGCACTGGCAGAGTGCAGAAGTACTGGAGCAAATTGGCGCCTGGACCCGCGTTGCAGCAGGCTGGAACGACTGGCAGGGCGCGCGTTTTGTACGCTTTGGCGATAACATGCGCTATGTTGCCGTTACCGATGGCGATAAAGTAGAAGCAGAATTGAAATTTGGCTACTCGGTTAACACACACGGTGTTGGCGACCTGGTGAAAGTGATCAACGCCATCAGCGATGCTGAGATCGATAAACTGACCAAAGAATACGAAGAGTTGTATGCCGTGGTACCATCATTACGCAAAGGCGGCGATCAATATGCGTCTCTGCGCGAAGCTGCTAAAATTGAATTGGGTATGCTGGCCTTTTTAAAGGATGGCAATTACAAAGGCTATACCGATACATTTGAAGACTTGCACGGTATGGCGCAACTGCCGGGTATTGCTTCGCAGCGTTTAATGGGCAAAGGTTACGGTTTTGGCGGCGAGGGCGACTGGAAAACATCGGCACTCGTTCGTGCCATGAAGGTGATGGGCAGCGGTTTGAAAGGCGGCAACTCGTTTATGGAGGATTACACTTACCATTTCAATCCATCAAACCCGATGGTTTTGGGATCGCATATGTTAGAGATCTGCGAATCAATAGCCATGGGTAAAGCCAATTGCGAAATACACCCCTTAGGCATCGGCGGCAAAGCCGATCCGGTGCGTTTGGTATTTAACGTGGATGGTGGCTCTGCATTGAACGCTTCTATCGTGGATATGGGTAACCGTTTCCGCTTATTGGTTAATGAGGTAGAGGCAATTGCACCGAAAGAAGCACTGCCTAAACTGCCTGTTGCCCGCGTATTGTGGAAACCACTGCCTGATATGAAAACCGGCTGCGCGGCCTGGATACTGGCCGGGGGCGCTCACCACACCTGCTATAGCCAAAACCTGAGCAGCGAGCAATTAGTTGACTTTGCCGAAATGGCGAATATTGAGTGTGTACTGATCAATAAGGATACTACGATACACCAGCTTAAAAATGAGTTGAGATGGAGCGAAGCAGCCTTTAAGTAGAATCAAGAGGCAAGATTCAAGACTCAAGATAAATTTCAAAGCCCTTTCGTTGGATGACGGAAGGGCTTTTGTGATATAGATGGTTATTCTATTAAGAACAGGCCCCTCAAATTACAGCTATCTGTCAGGTCCGCACTTGGGCAATTTCAAACCGCTCCCGTGTTTCGCAGGGCAAAAAATGCAGTGGGCATTACCAATCCATTGATATTTTTGTAAAAGGTTTCTTCAAAAAATTCAATTTGGAGATCGGCATCTTCCTGCAAAATTGCCATCTTCTTTATTTTAAGCAATTCAACTTTTATCAAAAACCGGCCACCGGGTTTTAGTAGTTTTTTAACAATTTGCAGATACTCTAAATTGCTTGTTACCGGTATCACAGAGTAGCAGCCCCTGTCGATAATCATATCAAATTGCCGTGTAAGATGGGTAAATAAGATATTATCTACTATAAATTCAACTGGTGCACTTTGTATAACGGCCTGCTGTTTTGCATAGTTAATTGCCAAAGCCGAAACATCTGTGGCAGTTACCTTAAAACCTTTTTTTGCCAGGTAAGTAGCTTGCTCGCCCGTACCCGTGCCAATATCTAAAACAGTGCAACCGGCAAAATCAGGATTATCTATAAACCGGGCAAAATCAGGGTCTATAGATCCTTCGATAGCTAAAAATTTCCGACGGTCGAAAACTTCACCTGCAAACCTCTTTTTGTAAATAGCTTCCCAGTTTAATGCCTGTACAATTTTTTGAAACTGGTGATTATTCATATACCTAGTCTATTAATTGAAGTAAACAGTGTTTACTCTTCTACCAGCGCTTTGATCTGTACCAATATCGGGTTCCAGCCTTCGCCGTTGTTGTAGGTATCTTTGTATCGTTTTTCGCCATCGGCTGCGTTTTCAAACCCACTTTGAGTAACGGTTAAGGTAGTTTGTCCGCCGGCTTCGGTTAAAGCATATTCTACATCAAGATAGTTTTCAGGATTATCAGGCATGCCCGAGTTCGGATCGATGACGGTGTAGATCAGCAGCTTTCCTGGTTCTATTTTAACGATATTGCCTTTTACAGGGATAAATGGTTTGCCTTCGTATTCCATTTGCCAAAGCAGCGGGCTACCTACCTGCCAGTCGGAAACAGTTTCGCAGCCGAACATGTATTTTTTGGTTTGTTCGGGGTTCACTAAGGCATCCCAAACTTTGGCGGCAGACGCGTTGATGGTAATTACACTTTTAACGATCATTGGTTGGCTCATAGGAAGCAGATTGATTTTACAAAAAAACCGGTTTATTTATCTGCAAAATACAAATAAACAAACCGGTTTTTAATAACTATCGTTTATTTTTTGAACGACACTTTAAAACCTGTTACCTGCCACGCGGGTAAATTAGCAGGTTTGGTAATTACAAGGGCATCGTCGTTTTGCTTCCAGTCAAGCTTTTGGGTGCTGCCCAGCATGGTTACCGATGCAATGCGTTTATCGGCATATTTGGCAGTTTTCCCCAATGACCTGATGCTGATATCGCTTATTGGGGTTGCCATGCAAAAGGCATAAAGATCATTGCCTTTAGTGGTAAAGCGGATATCGGTCGGCTGGTAGGCGCTAACATCGCTTAAGCCACCAAAGCGGCCCTTCTTTTGATTTGATTTAATTGTCGACGGGCCTTCGCCGTAAATTTTCCAGGGGCGCGTTCCATAAATACCTTCGCCGTTAACCGGTGTCCAATCGGCAATTTGTTGTACGATGTTTAGCACGTCTGGCTCCAGGTCCCCTTCGGGTGTTTGTACGATGTTGATGAGCAGATTACCGTTTTTGCTTACGATGTCAACCAGCATTTGTATCACCTCGTTGCCGGTGCGGTATTTTTGGCCGGTACGGTAATACCAGTCGCCAATCGAAGTATCGGTTTGCCATGGGAAAGGGCTTATAGAGTCTAATACGCCACGTTCCACATCCTGCGCCCATTTACCTAACGATGGTTCTTTACAATTGTATACGGCATCGAGTTTCCCTTTATTGTAGGTAATGTTGCCATTGTAAAAATTAGCCAGCATACTGCGGCCAACTTCGTCGAAAGGCAATTTACTATCGGAGTATAGCAGATCAGGATGATAAGTATCTACGAGTTCTTTTACGTCGGCATACCATTCTTTCATCCATTCAGGATTGGTTGTGAGCCAGCCTTTATCGTCGGGCGCGGCTTTGGTATGGTACAGGTCGGCGTATTGCGGGTCGTTACCATCATAAGGTATACCTTTGTACATTCCGCTGGTATCGGCACTGTGCGCGCTTTGATACCAGGTATAGCTCGCCGCCAAATGCTCAGATACACCGAATTTTAAGCCTTCCTTTTTAGCTGCTTTTTGCCAGAGGCCGACCACATCTTTGTGCGGGCCCATGTTCACGGCGTTCCATCGGTGAATTTTCGAATCCCACAAAAAGAAGTTATCATGATGGCTGCCCATACTCACAAAGTATTTAGCCCCCGCCTTTTTATACAAAGCCATCAGCTTTTCGGGGTCCCATTTTTCGGCTTTCCATAGTGGGATAATGTCCTTATAACCAAATTTGGATGGCGTGCCATAATGCTCTACATGATATTTGTTTTGGCGACTACCCTGTATGTACATATTTTTTGCATACCAATCGCCCTGGCGAGGCAGGGCTTGCGGCCCCCAATGTGCCCAGAAACCCAGTTTGGCATCGCGAAACCATTCGGGGTACTGGTACTGTTTTAACGATTCATCGGTAGGTTTAAATTTACCGGCATTGATTGGTAATGCGGGCTGTTGCGCAAGGGATTTAATTGTATTGGCGACAATTAAAAAACCACATAGCAATACAGGCTTAAAAAGCGGGTGCTTTTTCATCATTTGGCTTTAATAAAATTAAAAACTCTGGTTAGTGAGGTAGATAAGCTTTGGTTTACAGTCAGCCTATCATAATGCAATTTGGCAATAAATAATTATACTCCAATAGTTTAGTAATTAACTGAATTGTTATAATAGTAAACTATCTTGGCAGTTTTATCGTGATAATTGTAAATCTGCAGTATTATTTGAGCAGTGTGTCGAAATAAGCATCAGTAAAATCATTAGCGAAATGCAGCACATTAGACAAGGCAACAAACTCATCGGCGTGATGGGTTGTTGTTAGAACCACGCTTTTCATGCCTGCGTTTAACGCGGCTTCGGCACCTTTGGGAACATCTTCAAAAACTATACAATCCTTTGGATCAATACCCAACTGTTCGGCAACTTTCAGATAGGTTTCTGGATGCGGTTTGCTTAACACCACATCATCCGCACTCACGATGGTTTTAAAATAATGGCGGATGTTGAGGTTATCCAATACAAAATCGATATTGAACGGAATTGCCGCTGAGCCGATGGCCATGACAATTCCTTTTTGATGTGCAGCTTCTAAAAACTCGTGCAGACCGGGCAGTAGAGCCAGCTCGTCAAAGTATTCCTGCTGGTAACGCTTTTCTTTTTCGAAGGACAGGGCAACCATTTCGTCCATCGTAAACCTTTCGGGGCCGAACATACGCACAAGTACTTCGGGGTTCTTGCCGTACATCTGCTGCTTTACTTCGTCCCAGCTAAAGTTGCCGCCAAGATCGTTGTTTAACAGGTAGCGCCAGGCACGGGTATGGTATTCCATATCGTTAATCATGGTGCCGTTCAGGTCGAATATAAATGCTTTAAAAGGTGCAGACATGCCGCAAAGAAGTACAAAATTGTTTAAATAACGAAGAAAAATTGAATGTGACTGTAAATTTATGCTTCGTCGGGTACGAACTTCATCGATAGCGAGTTTACGCAATGGCGGGTATTTTTAGGTGTAAACCTTTCGCCTTCAAATACGTGACCCAGGTGCGCACCGCAATTGGCACATACGATCTCTATCCGGTGACCGTCGGCATCCAATACACGTTTTACAGCGCCGGGTATTTCGTCATCAAAGCTTGGCCAGCCGCAGTGTGAGTCGAACTTATCGGCAGATTGATACAGCGGTGAATTGCAGCGGCGGCACTCGTAAACGCCGGGCAGCTTGTTATTGGTGTATTCGCCGGTATAAGGGCGTTCGGTGCCTTTATGTACGATAACGTATTCTTCTTCGGGGGTTAATTTATTGTATTCCATTTTTAATGATTGAAGGATTCATTGACTGATTGAGTTTTTGTCAGACACTTAAATATACGACAAATTATAGGCCACGATTGTTTGCTGATTGCTTGTTTACACAGGGTTGACCAAACAAAAAAATCCCGGTCGTTTACCAACCAGGACTCTCTCATTTCGGGTATTAGGTTTCGAATTACATTCCGTAGATAAACTGGTCTTTAACAATTTTACCGTCTTTAACTTCGTAAACGGCAATTTCGTTCATGGTAACGCGGCCATGTTTTTTATAAGTTACATCCATCTCCATGGTGCAGGCAAAAAAGTTACCGGTTACTATCGGGTCGCCAATGGTTGCGCTGTGCACTTCCACTACCGATGCATACCAATCGTTATTTTTGGCAATAACGGCTTCTTTACCAACTACAGGTTTACCATCGTTGTTCATGGATTCTATGCTCTCTACATTATCGGCGTAAAGATCTTCAATTGCGTCCATAAATTTGCCTTCCCGGCAGTGCTGTACCAATTTGGCTGCTACTTCTGCTGTGCTCATGATGATTTGAATTTTAATGGTTTATATAAAGTTATCAAATCGTCTGTTAAACTAATAAGCAAAACAGGTTAATTCTTCGTAATGGAACAAAAAAAATCCCGGTCTCTCAACCAGGATTTCTATATCTAAATACTAAGTACTAACTACTCAATACTATTTAGCCAATTTAGCAATCTCCTCTGCCATAGCAGCACCAATTTCAGCTGGTGATTCAACCACGCGGATACCACACTCGGCCATAATCTTCATCTTAGCAGCAGCAGTATCATCGGCACCGCCAACAATAGCACCGGCGTGGCCCATACGGCGGCCCGCAGGGGCAGTTTGACCGGCGATGAAACCAACTACTGGTTTGGTACCGTTAGCTTTGATCCAGCGGGCAGCTTCGGCTTCCATGCCTCCGCCAATTTCGCCTATCATAATGATACCGTGGGTATCAGGGTCGTTCATTAATAATTCAACAGCTTCTTTGGTTGGTGTACCAATGATGGGGTCGCCACCAATACCGATAGCGGTAGTGATACCTAAACCGGCTTTTACCACCTGGTCAACAGCTTCGTAAGTTAAGGTACCCGATTTTGAAACCACACCTACATTACCTTTTTTAAAGATAAAGCCCGGCATGATACCAATTTTAGCTTCGTCAGCAGTGATGATACCCGGGCAGTTAGGGCCGATCAGGCGGCAATCACGGTCGCTGATGTATTCTTTAACCAAAACCATATCCTTTGTAGGGATACCTTCAGTAATACAAACAATTACTTTAATACCTGCTTCGGCAGCTTCCATAATGGCATCGGCAGCAAATGCAGGCGGAACGAAGATGATCGATACATCAGCACCTGTTTTATCAACCGCATCTTTAACGGTGTTGAATACCGGACGGTCCAAATGGGTTTGGCCACCTTTACCCGGCGTAACGCCACCCACTAACTGGGTTCCGTACTCTATCATTTGCGATGCATGGTAAGTGCCTTCGTTACCTGTAAAACCTTGTACTATAACTTTAGAATCTTTGTTTACTAAAACACTCATGGTTTGGATTTTTGTTGCGCAAATCTAATCTTATTGACTATAATGTCAAAGCTTAAATCATCAAATTACATTTAAACGCAAAGTTGTTACCCTATTATTGCACCAGGTCCGGATCGGTAAGGGCAAAGCCGGTGTCGGCCTCCTTCTTTTTGTAAACCGAAACAGGTTCAACTGTTACCATCACCTCTAACGTAGGCCAAACAATAGCATTAAATAAATGGCCGCCACGCACTGTGCCATCGCTCTGGCTCACCGCCATGTGCACATGCACCACCGGCTTACCGTTAAACAACGTAATATTGCCAATAAACGACACCGTTTCGGCCTGGCCCTTTACGGGGATGATGTGGTACATCTGTTTTGCCCTGTCGTAACAGCCGATGCGGGTTGAGCTCATGGCACCAACGCCCGTAAACGACGCAAAGGTGATGTTATACTTTTCGGCAAAGGCGGTCAATCCCGATAGGACATCGTCGCCTCGCTGCATCACTACCAAATAGTTTTTATGCCCGCGACCGGTTTCATTCAGCAGTTTTACCTTCATGCCCGGTGCGGCATCTTTGGCTACGGTCTGGCCAGGTTTAACATATTCGTCCTGCGCGAAGGCCGTGATGGTGAGGAGGGAGATGAGAATGGTGAGGAGTAGGTTTTTATTCATAGATAAGATAATGAGCAGCTAAAATAGCGATTTTATCAGGATATAACTTTCTGATAAGCTTCCTCATCAAACTCCTTCTCACTTTTAGCGATCACCACCGCCGCCATCCCGTTGCCGATCATATTGGTTATCGCCCGGGCCTCCGACATAAACCTGTCAACCCCGAGCAATATCGCCAGGCCCTCAACAGGGATCATTTTGGTAGCGGTTAAGGTTGACGCCAAAACGATAAAACCACCGCCGGTTATTGCCGCTGCACCTTTACTGGTCAGCATGAGTATACCGATAAGCGTTAGCTCCTGAGTGAGCGATAGCGGTATCTGGAACACCTGTGCCAAAAATATTACGGCCATGGACATATAGATGGTAGTCCCGTCAAGGTTAAACGAGTACCCCGTTGGGATAACCAAACCCACTACAGATTTAGAGCAACCGAACTGCTCCATCTTTTCCATCATGCGGGGCAGTACCGATTCGGATGAAGAAGTACCCAAAACGATCAGTATCTCTTCGCGGATGAATTTAAGGTATTGCCACAGGCTGAATTTATACAGCCAGCAAATGATATTGAGCACCACAAAAATAAACAGGAACATGGTGAGGTAAACCGAGCCCATTAACGCGCCCAAAGGCTTGAGCGTTTTGATGCCAAAGGTGCCCACAGTAAAGGCCATCCCACCAAAAGCGCCAATGGGCGCCAGCTTCATTACCACTTTCATGATATTGAAAAAGACTTTGGATAGCTTATCGAACGTGGCGATCAATGATTCGCCGGCTTTGCCCATATGTGTTAACCCATATCCAAATAACACCGCGAAAAAAAGGATCTGCAAAATATCGCCTTTGGCAAAAGCGTCAAAAACGTTTTTAGGTACGATGTGGGTAAAAAAGTCCACCCAGTTCATTTCGGCGGCTTGCTTTTGATATCCGGCAATTTTGGCAACATCTAAGGTTTTATGGATAAAGCCTTCGCCGGGTTTTAACAAGTCGGCAACGACAATACCGATGACGAGGGCAAATGTGGTTACAATTTCAAAATACAAAAGCGCCTTACCGCCTACCCTGCCTACCTTTTTAATATCGCCCATACTGGCAATACCCAATACAATGGTAAGGAAGATAATAGGCGCGATAAGCATCTGGATCAGGCTCACAAAAGTGGTGCTGATGACTTTTGCCGATGGCGCAAATGCCGGGAAAAATACGCCAACGAGCACGCCCAATAATATCGCGATAAGTACCTGGAAGGTGAGGTTAGATAGTACCTTCATGCTTTTGAGGGTTCATAGTTCATGGTTGATGGTTCATAGTAGAACGTGGCTACAATATAACCATTTTCGACACAATACAAATTACCATGAACCATCAACCATGATCTATGAACTATAAGCCTTACTCCCGCGCTATCCCTGCCGAGTTAAACTGCAGATCGTAAAGTTTACGGTAGTAACCGTGATCGATACGCAGCAATTCCTGGTGGGTGCCGGTTTCTTTAATTTCGCCGTGGTCGAGCACAATAATGCGGTCGGCATTTTGGATGGTGGACAGGCGGTGGGCGATCACTATCGCGGTGCGGCCTTCCATCAGTTTATAAATGGCGTTTTGAATGAGTATTTCGGTTTCCGTATCAACGGATGAGGTGGCTTCGTCTAATACCAAAATCTTCGGATCATACACCAGGGCACGGATAAACGAGATCAACTGTGCCTGCCCGGCTGATAAGGTAGCACCGCGTTCCATTACGTTATAATCGTAACCGCCGGGTAAACGTTCAATAAATTCGTGCGCACCAACCTCTTTGGCAGCGGCAACAATTTGTTCGCGGGTGATATCGGGGTTGTTGAGGCTGATGTTATTGGCAATGGTATCCGAAAACAAAAACACATCCTGGATAACGGTGGCTATCTGTAAACGTAAAAAATTGATGTCGTAATCGCGGATATCCACACCGTCAATTTTAACGCTGCCTTTACTGATCTCGTAAAAGCGGTTTAAAATATTGATGGTTGATGATTTGCCGGCGCCGGTGGCCCCTACCAATGCCAAGGTTTCGCCGGGTTTTACGTGGAAGGAGATATCTTTCAATACCCAATTTTCGTCATTATAAGCAAACCAAACATCTTTAAACTCAATCTCGCCTTCTAAGGTGGCGGGGTGAAGGTGGCCGTTGTTGGTCACTACCTCATCGGTATCTAAAACTTTAAAAATACGATCGGCGCCAACCATCCCCATTTGCAGGGTATTGAATTTATCGGCCAGCTGGCGGATGGGCCGAAACAGTAAGTTTAACAACGTAATGAAAGCCAGTATCACACCGGGGGTTACGCCACGTTTGTTTGCAGATATGGCAACAAGTTCCTGATCGGTTAAGATCCGTTTAGCACCATACCAAACCAGCAAACCTAATGACAGGGCCGAAAAAATTTCGACCACCGGGAAAAAGATGGAATAGTACCAATTTGAACGGATGTTGGCATCGCGGTATTTGGTATTAACGGCTACGAATTTTTTATACTCCTGGTCTTCGCGGGCGAAGTATTGAATGATGCTGATGCCGGAGATATGCTCCTGTAAAAAGGTATTCAATTGTGCTACCTGGGTACGCACTTCCTGGAAAGAGGATTTAATGGCTTCTTTAAAAATATAAGTGGCCGCTATTAAAAACGGCATGGGTATCAGGGTAATCAGCGCCAGTTTCCAATCCACGATGAGCATGTAAACAATGATGGCTACTACCAGCAGCAGGTCGCCGATGATGGAGATCAAGCCTTCCGAAAAAATATCGGCAATGGTTTCCAGATCGCTTACAGTACGGGTAATCAACATCCCGATTGGTGTACGATCGAAATATTTTAAGCGCAGACTGGTAATGTGGTTAAAAATATCGATACGCAGATCGCGGATAACGGACTGGCCCAGCGCGTTGGTGAGGAAAGTTTGATAGTACTGCGCCCCGGTTTGAATAAGCAACACCACGATCATGGCGATAGACATATACACCAAACCGGTGTAATTACCCGGCAGGATGTAATCGTCGAGCGTTTTTTGAATGAGGATGGGTTGCACCAAAGCCACCGCTGCCAAAAACACGGTAAGGAAAGCGGCTATCACAAAAGTTTTGTTATAAGGTTTTACGTAGTGCATTACGCGCCCCAGTAATTTCCAATCTAATGCTTTGCCTGTTATACCCCCTCCGCCCCCTGAAGGGGGAACTTTTGAAGTGCTATCTTTTTTGTCGTCGCTCACTACAGCAAAGTTAAATATTATTTGGGATTGAGTTCCCCCTTTAGGGGGTTAGGGGGTATGGATATTTTACCTCAGTTAAATATAACCCGCAGGCAGGTACCGATGTACCGGCTTTGGAGCGGTTTTTACTTTCTATTATTTTACGTACGTCTTCGGGTGCTATGTCTTTATTGCCTACCATCATTAAGGTACCCACAATGGCGCGTACCATATTGCGTAAAAAACGGTCGGCGGTGATGTAAAATACGAGTTTACCGCCATGCGCTATCCATTCGGCACGGGTTATTTTGCAGTTATTGGTTTTTACCTGGGTATTGCTTTTACTGAAACAGCTGAAATCGGTGTACTCCATCACGATCTTCGCGGCCTGATTCATTAAATCAACATCGGGATTATCGCGGAGCTGCCATGAAAAATTATTCAGGAATGGGTCCTTTTCGAAATGGATATGGTATTCGTAAGAGCGCTGTGTAGCGTCAAAGCGGGCGTGGGCATGGGCCTTTACAGGGATAAGAGCCCTGGCGGCGATATCATGCGGAAGCAGGGCGTTGATGCTTCGCAGGTAAGATGTGAGATGTAAAATGGATGATGGATGACGGACGATAGACGATATATCTTCTTTCACATCTTCCATCTTACCTGATCCATCTTCCATTAGATCAAAGTGCGCAAATAACTGCCTTGCATGCACCCCTGTATCGGTGCGGCCGGCGCCGGTGGTTTCGATTGGTGTGCGGAACACCGTGCTCAAGGCTTTATCAACCAACTCCTGCACGCCTACCGCGTTGGGCTGGGTTTGCCAGCCGTGGTAACGGGTACCATCATAAGCAAGCTCGATAAAATAACGTTGATTAGGCACGCGCAAAGTTAACCAAAGCTGTAATAATTGCTTAAACAAATTATCTTTGCCTTATTAATACGCAACAAAATGATACAAAGAGTACAAAGTATATTTTTCCTGTTCGCCAGCCTCGCTTTACTGGCCCTGTTCTTTTTTCCGTTAGTGCATGGCGTTAATGTAAGCGGCGTTGTTGAAAACATCAAGATAGATGGTGTTTACCAGATAGTTAACGGTCAGCCGGCGCGTACCGTTTCGTTCCTGATGCTCACCATTGCTACAGTTGTTTTAGCCGTAGTACCGATAATTGCCTTGTTTATGTTTAGCAACCGCAAATTGCAGCTGGCATTAGCCTACGGCGGTATCCTGGCCATTATCGGCCTTAGCTTTTGGATGAGCCAAACGGTACAGGGTATTTTAAACGGCATAACACTACGTACCGATAATTATGGTATTGGTATGCTGTTATCATCGGTTAGCATTGTGTTTTTACTGGGTGCTGCACGGGGCATTAAAAAGGATGAGAAGTTGATCAAGAGTGCAGATAGGCTGAGATAAGTCAAAATTCAAAAGGTAAAATTCAAAAACCTTTGAAGATGCCGCGTTAAGGATGGCAGCGGATACCGGCCCTGTGGCTAATGCCTGTGCAGTATAAGTGTACAGCCTGGGCCGAAGGCAACGCCCAAGTCAGCAATGCCTGAATGATTGAGTTATTGAATGATTGATTGATAAAGCATGCATAACCGCCCTGTATGATGGGGTGCCGAAACAAGTTCGGCATGACTTATTTTTTTACCTATGATATGCACAGGCCATGAACTATGAACCATCAACTATAAGCCGCCTAACTATCACCAAAATGCTTTAATTACAATAAGTTAGGCAAACATTGCTATTGTAATTAAATAAGCGTACCTTTGCGGCATATTTAGCAATGTAGCTAAGTACGTTTTTTAAAATATTCATGAACCCATTTATTGAACTGGGAATCCGTCATGATATTGTTAATGCCATCTCTGAGTTAGGATTCGAAAATCCTACGCCAATTCAGCAGCAAGCCATACCGGCTTTACTTACAGGCAGCAACGATTTTGTCGGATTAGCCCAAACAGGGACCGGAAAAACCGCCGCCTTCGGATTGCCACTACTGGAACTGCTCGATTTCGAAGAAAATCATCCGCAAGCACTTATTCTGTGCCCTACCCGCGAACTGTGTTTACAGATCGCCAACGACCTGAAAAATTACGCTAAAAACATGCCCAACGCACACGTTGTTGCGGTTTATGGCGGCGCCAATATTCAGGACCAATTACGCCAGATTAAACGCGGCGTACAAATTGTAGTTGCAACACCGGGCCGTATGCTTGACATTATTAACCGCAAAGCTATTAACTTTAGCGAAGTGCAGTTTGTAGTGTTAGACGAGGCCGACGAGATGCTCAACATGGGCTTCCAGGAAGACATTGACAGTATCTTATCAACTACCCCGGAAGACAAAAAGACCTGGCTCTTCTCGGCAACCATGCCGACCGAAGTTAGGCGCATCGCCAAAAAATACATGGACAACCCTTTTGAGTTGACCATGGGCGAAAAAAATACAGGTAACGTAAACATCGAGCACGAATACTATATTGTACGTGCTCGTGATAAATACGCTGCCTTTAAACGTATTGTTGATTTTAACCCCGAAATTTTCGGTATCGTTTTCTGCCGTACCAAAATTGAAACTCAGGAAATTGCCGAGTCGTTAGTTAAAGATGGTTACAATGCCGATGCTTTGCACGGCGATTTAAGCCAGCAACAACGCGATAAGGTAATGAAACGCTACCGCGAACGCAGCCTGCAATTGTTAATTGCTACCGACGTTGCCGCACGTGGTATCGACGTTAACGACGTGACACACGTTATAAACTACAGCTTACCTGATGAAATTGAAAACTACACTCACCGTAGCGGCCGTACCGCACGTGCCGGTAAAACAGGTGTATCGATAGCGATCATCAACAGCAAAGAGCTGGGCAAAATACGCCAGATAGAACGTGTTATTGGCAAAAAGTTTATTAAAGCAGAAATACCTAACGGGTTTGACGTTTGCGAAAAACAACTCTTCGCTATTGTACATAAAGTACATAACGTACAGGTTAACGATGCGCAAATGGAGCAATACCTGCCGCGTATTATGGACGAGTTTAAAGACCTGAGCAAGGAAGACGTGATCAAACGTTTTGCTGCTATTGAGTTTAACAGCTTTTTAGAGTATTACAAAAATGCCCCTGACCTGAACGCTCCGGCCGACGACCGTTTTGCCCGCGATGGCGAACGTGGCGATCGCGCTCCGCGCTCTTCGGGTGGCAAGTCTGAATTTACCAGGTTGTTTATCAACTTAGGTTCGGTTGATGATTTGAACCGTGGCGACTTGTTAAACTATGTTTGCAACACTGCTAAAATAAGCGGCCGTATTGTTGGCAAGATCGACGTAAAGGGCGTATTCTCTTTCTTCGAGGTACCTAACGATGAAGCTGATAAAGTAATGGCCGGTTTTAACGGCGCCGAATTTAACGGACGCCCTGTACGTGTTGAAATATCAGGCGAAGGCACCAGCGAACGCCGCGAAGGTGGCAACCGCGACTTTAAACGCCGCGAAGGTGGCTACAGTGGTGGCGGACGCCGTGAAGGTGGCTACAGTGGTGGTGGTAACCGCGAAGGTGGTTATAACCGCGATCGCCGCGAAGGCAGCAATGCCGGTGGTGGTTTCCGCGATTTTAGCGGCAAACGCCGCGAAGACCGCAACAGCGGTAACCCTGGCGGCGGCGAACGCCGCAGAAGGTTTTAATAAGCTATTCAATTAATTATAATGTGAGGAGCCCTGCAGAGAAATTTGCGGGGCTTTTTTGTGTAGACGGAGTCTACAAGCATAGGGATTCGAAGTTTCCAACTTCGAATAGCGGGGGTTTAAATAAATCCGGTGTTTTCACGGTATCCAAACCGTGTATTAACTGACATATTTAATATCTTCAATATATAATTTGGTGTATTAAACTTAACTGTATGAAAAAACTTCATCTACAAAAACTATTTAAGCTAAGCAGCCTGGGGTTGTTTATGCTTGTGCTGTTGGCTACCCATGGCTGTAAAAAGACGAGTACCTATCAGGATGTAACCGAAAATATTAACGATCCTGAAGTATTAGCGGCTCAATCGTGGTATAACGCTACTTATCCTGCAACCACCGCTACCAATGGCACGGTAAAAAGTACCGGAGCTGGCAGCCAGGCCGATCTTAGTCAGCATATCCAGCCTGATTGGTACCATCATGCTAAATACGCGCGCTATAATAAAAACGTGATAGAAATGCCTGTCGACCCGGCTAACCCAGCTTTAGCTAAACTTAAAAGCCGAACAAAAACTATTGGCGACAAATATATTAAAAGCGAATATCTATTATTAAAAGGTGATGATGGCTATCACGCATATCTAATGACTATAATTGCCGACTCTGATTATATTAAAAATGATTTTAGCAGACTTAAACGCAATAGTTATAACAGCCGCGAAGCCGATTTTAGCGGACTTGTATTATACTTTACCCCTAAAGGTAAATACGTTTCCGGATATAGATATAAAAACGGCCGCTTATTACCGCCTGCAAATGCAGCGGCAACAGCCAATACAACGTTAGCGCTGAACGGTGCAGAAAAAAATAAAGTGAATGATATGATGGAAAGCTGCATCGATTGGTATTTTCAAGTATACGAATTTGGTGTTTTGGCATTTGAACAATATGTATATACTGAATGCCTGATGATTCGGGCGGCGGCCCACCTTCTTGCGGCGGAAACGGCGGCACCAGCATTGTACAGCCTGGTGGCAAATTACAAGTGAACAGCATGCCGCCTGACACGGGTGATGGTGGGGATGGCTTTCCGCCGCCAGGAGATCCGTGTAGCGGTCCTTGTCAACAAGAGCAAGCCGACTTTTTTAACGAGACTACACAAATTACGGCAGATAACACGACCCAAAGTATAACAGAGGACGCTCCGGCCCCTATTGATCCAAACACCAGAAATAGAACATATATTTGGATATTTGCGGAATCGCCTATAGGTTTGTTCAAATTAAAAAGCACCGAACATGCCATACAAAAGAGGGCATCAGCCACCGATCCATGGCATTTTGATTCGTTGACACATTTTTGGGCGGGAATTACCGAGTCTTTAATAGTTGGTGGGACAATGACATTAAACATGGAAGATGCTACACCATATGTTCAACCAAATGTTGCTTTGATGAGTTTAAGATTTAATACAACTTCCAGTTTTGTATGTTCTGGATCACCAATTAGTGTAACAACAAAAGATATGAATACATACAACTATTGGTATGTTGATGCACCTACTCAATAAAATATATTTATTACAATGAGTAAACACTATTTCAGCACAGGTATTACAATTTCAATACCTGTGCTTTTTATATTTTTAAGCTGTCGTACTTTTTCTGTCGCTCAGGAAATCTATACTTCGATCAAATTGACTTCTCATTTTGAATTTGTAAAAAGTTCTGCTGGCGATTTAGTCAAAATGGATGATAATATCGGTATCGTTTCTTATTTGGATTATGTCGTATATAAAATACCGCACGAATTTATCTATAACAAAATAACAAGGGATAAAGATTTTCACATCATCCATTCAATCAAAACTAAAGAAGAAACAAAATATAGTTATCTAGTTTATAATAGAAAAAAGAGTTATGGATATATGTTTGATTCTATTAATGTAGCAAAGGCATATAAAGTTTCAGTTGATTCATTTTTAATAAAAAAAGCCTTCAAAGCTTTTCCTTTTTATCAGAAAGGTCGTGATAATTTAGTAAAATTGATCAAAAATATTGACGATATATTAATTGAGAAATATGTTTGCAACCAAAAAAAAGATGCAAGCTACTTTGATACAACATATTATTTCTATGACAAAAAACTGAGCAATGTAGAGTATTCTTTTTCCAGATACCTGGATTCAACCAGGCATTCAAAACTATGCAAGGCTAAATTTATTTACAATGCGATCCCAGCGACGGGTCAAAGCCCCGCTATTCCCAAACGTGAGTTTATTTTCGAAATAAAAAGGGATGACTCAATTAATAAAAAGCAAATAATTGATTTTATAAATTCCTTCAAAAATAAAGAGAATACCTTATATAACGGAAATTGAAAGAAAATTTCCGCTTGCCAATCAGCACAAAATTCCGTATATTTAATAGTTTCCGCGATGGAAGATGGTTGAGGTAAGATGGAATAGGTATTGAAAAATTTCTTACAATTTCCCCCTGCAAAAAGAGAAACAAAGTCAAAAAGAATCTGTGAAAACACCCATAAATACCCATGTGTTGCATGATGGGTTTGCATGGCGCAGAAGATCTCTCCCGCTGGTCGAGATGACAAGTTGGAGAAGGTTGGTGTAGAATTGTCCTGTGGGATGCTGAAACAAGTTCAGCATGACTTATTAAAATGAAGATTACAAAAATGGCAAAGCAACGCCTAACAGTTCATTGAAAATACCGACAATTACCCCCCTATCTTGATTTTTGGTTGTGAAATTGGCAATGATATTACGCTGTTTACACCCTAAAAAACCTGCTCTCTATCCAATTTTGTCTCCAGGCGGGCCATTCTGCATCAGCGTTATTTTTCTGTTTAAATGCAACTTGCGCCGAAGGAATACTCATCCCGTTTTTTAAATAGCTTAGAAACTCATACTGTTGCGGGGTTAAATCGTATATAAACAGCCTGTAATTGTACCGCAAAACCACGCAGTAAGTTTCGTTTTCGAAAGGCAAGGCAGGGTCTTCGCCATTTTTAAACGCGGTGTAAAATGCCTTAACCGGGAAACGGAATTTAAACAGCGTGCAAAGTGGCAACAATTGCATTTTATCGTCGGGAGTATTGTTGTCTGCCAATTGATAGCCTTCTTCGGCCTTTTGCTCAAACAGCACGTTGATATCGTATTCAAATTTTGCCAGCTCGATAATAAAGTCGATCCAGTCTTCTTTTATTTCGTCATCCGCATCGGGCCGGGTAGCTTGTAAGTGATCGGCAAAGTGTGCGCCTAATCCGGCTAAATTATAACTGGTTGATGGGTATTGAGCCAGGTAATCATCGGCAAAGCCCCGAAAAAGTTCTTCGCCAAGGGCATACTGCAAGGCGCTGAATTGCTGGGCCATACAATGCCGCAGCCGGGCTATATAGCTGCGCTGATAGATCGCCAAATGCTCGTGGGCGGGTAGCTTTTCGGAATGGTTTACTATTTCCTCAAGTGGAACACCGTTAGAATCGGCACCTGCTTTTTGAGACGGATGAAGCAGCATCTGTTGCATCCATTGCTGAAACTGGGCCAGTGGTATCGATGTGCTTTCTGTCAATTTAACACCGGGTTAATGGGTTAACTCAAGCGGTACCAGGTTCAGCGGGTTAGAAACCTGCTCCGGTTCGCTGATCTGTGGTTGTGTCAAAACCTCATTAAAATCGGCCGACATGTATTTTTTGGCTTTTAACAGTTCGGCATGGTACACTTCAAACGCCGGGATATTACCGTCCCATTCCAACAATACCGAGGTACCGCCGGTTAGTTTATACGCTAACTGAAATAGCTTCCATACCGGGGCAACCACTTCACGGTCGTGCGTGTCGATAATATAATTGCCGCAGTTTTGATGCCCTGCCAGGTGCATTTGTACTATCCTGTCATGTGGTAAAGCTTCAATGTATTCAACCGGGTCGAAATCGTTATTGAAGGAAGACACGTAGACATTATTTACATCAAGCAGCAGGCCACAGCCCGTCTCCTCCGTCATACTTTTTAAAAACGCCCATTCGGTAATAGTAGAATGTTTGAAAGAGGCATAGGTACTGGGGTTTTCGATGATGATGGGTCGCTCCAGATAGTCCTGCACCTGCTTAACGCGATCGCAAACATGTTTCAACGATTCCTCATTTAAAGGCAGCGGAAGCAGATCGTGCGAGTTGGTGCTCAACACCCCTGTCCAGCATAAATGATCGCTTATCCAGGCCGGTTTTACTTCGCCGGCAAGGGTTTTCAAACTTTTGAGGTATTCAAAGTTGAGCGGATCGGTACTGCCGATAGACAAAGATACCCCGTGCATGACTACGGGGTATCTTTCGGCTATTTGTTTAAGTACCTGCCGCGGACGGCCGTACGAGTCCATAAAATTTTCGGAGATCACCTCAAACCAGTCGACAGCCGGATTTTGTTCCAGGATCTGGTTGAAGTGCTGGCTGCGAAGCCCCAACCCCAACCCTAAATTGGGTAAAGCCTCAATACACACGCGGCGGACAGGTTGATAAAGTTTCGTTCATTTCCTCGGCGCTTTCTACCTCCATCACCAATACCCTGGCATCAGCAGCTATTTCCCTTGCCTGAGGGTCGGCCAGGTAAGAGCAATGCCTGCTGCCGCTTTGCCCGCATGATGAGTAATCTTTTCCGGTTGTTTTTCTGATCTCGTTAACATAGGTATTGCTCGGCCCAAAAGGTCCACCCGGAGGCGCGCCAATAGGTTGCCCTGTTCCGGCCCGCAAATCTTCAAAACGTTTCCGGGCCAATTGCCATACACTGCGCCCCTTGTTGGGCCCTTGTGTTACAAAACGGGGGGCTAAAATAGGTGAGCCGCAGCTGCCTTGATACTTACAGTCGTTTTGAGAGGGGAAACAGAATTCTTCTGTTGTGCCAAAAAGCCCGCAGCCGCCCTGTCCCTTACATTCATTTAAGGTATGGCACGGGTGATTGATGGTGGCGCAGTCGCCCATACCGGCACAATCATTGGTGCCCGAATAACCGTTGTTTTTGCACGAATTAAGCCCCATGCAAACATGAAGTTCTTTTGCTGTTGTTGGTATATCTGCCATGATGTAACGCTTTTAATTTAGGGTATTTGTGGAACATTAGGTACTACAGAGTGATCTAAGCCAACATCGGGCAAAGATGGCCAGTAATTGGCATATTGCGCCTGGGTTAACCAGCCCCAATTAGTTGAATCGGCCGCGGCTAACTGATCAACCAGACTTAATATCTGAGCTTTTGGCCTTGATGGCGAATTTTCAAACGCGAAGTATTCAAAAGTAAGGGAAGCTGCATAAGTTTGCCCGCCATTAGTATACGTGTAGTCTCCGCCAATACTATTGCCAATGCCGCTGAGCAGCCAGATCATTGATTTGTGAATACCATACATAAATACGGCAAACTGGGTATCTTCATCCTGGTAATAGCAGGTTTCTATCATCAGCAAAATATAGGTAAAGATCGCATTGCCTAATTGTGAACATAGTGATAAAGGGGTATTACCCGAGGCATCATAAATTGCCTGTGTAGGGTTTGGACCCATATTGGTTACAAAGTAGCTGAAGAAGTCATTCAAGCCCGGTATGGCTGCGAATTTTTGCTGATAGTATCCTCCCAGGCTGTAGATCTCCATAAATTTAGCAAAATGCGATAACTCGCCATTCTCATCATAATCGCCTGGCCTGAAATGTACCTGGCCATCAACCACCGGCATCGGTATTGGTAATTTAGTTACAGGGTCAAATACCAAACGGGTTTGATCCGGTTGTATATTTCCTTCTCCCTGGTGTTGAATTTCCTGCATAGCAGCAACTGCCGAGGCTGCATCCACTACTCCTATCAATTCCTGGCCATCATCTGTACTGGCGAATTGAGGGTTATGCCCGCGGTCGTAATAAACGGTATTGATGGAGTTTTGTGAGTAGTATGGCCTTTGCCTACCCGAATCCTTTTGCGGAGGGAGTAATTGCGGCCGCACAGGTGTATATGGGCCGGGATAATTAGCCTGCACACAGGCAATGATATCGTTGTAAAAAGCACCAATGGTTTTATAAGGCACCACCTGCTGGTCAAGAGCGCCTTTATCGGCAGGGTCAACAAATGGTGCCGGGCTTTCGATCTGCAAAAAGGTTGACAGCTGGTTTAAAGTTAATTTTGCCGTATTGATCGGAAACTCGGGCTCGTGGCCATCCAATTGGGTTGGAAAGTTTAATACCTTGCTAATGGCAAGCAACTCGGGCGCCTGTTGGACAATTGCCTGTTTAACGTTGGATGAAAGTGCCAGGTGCAGCATTTCTTCAATGGCTACGCTCATGATCAATGCTGCCGACTGATTGGCGTACACCAGTATATCGACCTTAAGTTCCTGCGCCAGGCTATCTGCATTGGGAATAGCGGCCGCTGTAAGCTGGCCCAGTAAAGTTTTGTAAAGCGCATCCTGATCCTGTGCCCGGTTAATGGAATAATAGGTTGACAGGTAAGTAGGAATTGTTGCCAGTTCGAGGGCGATTGCCTGCTGCATGGCATCGGCAAAATTAGCAGGCGTTACCGCCGGCGGGATTGTGATCAATTTTTTGGGTGCCATAAAATTGCTATTGGTTTAGGTTGATTATTTACGAGAACAAATAAAAACAGGCAGCAATAAGTAAAGGCTAAGCTACTATTATTTTTATATTAAAAAAATAAAATATAAATAAAATACAAATTGAAATATAGTGCCCTATTTGATTTAATTTGGCTGTTTTCAGCTACATACAGCGCAAAAAAATGCAGGCCAATTAATGCACCCAAGCTTAAAAGTTAAAAATAATAATTAGTACGCAATTAACTTTATTGGCAAAGCGAATACCTTATAAAGTGATTGTTTTTTCACTCAAAATTTCGTATATTTAATAGCTTCCGCGATGGAAGATGGGATAGGTGAGATGTAAAATGGGAGAGGTAAGATGGAAGATGTATTGAAAAATTTCTTACAATATCCCCCCTGCTTTTCAAGGATTGAATGATTGAGTTTTGAATGATTGAATGGAAAAATCATTGATCATTAGGTCATTTGTTTAGCAAAAGCAGAAAGTCATTGAAAATACCGACAATTACCCCCCTGTGCAGCCGTGGCACTGAGCAATAAAATACATTTACTCACCGGCGTATCTGCGCATCCAAAACTTACCCTATCTTTGGGCAAAAAATTTACAACCGTATTTACATGGCAAAGGCATCTGAAATTAAAGTAGGGAATATATTACGCTACAATGGCGAACTGGTAACTGTTACCGAAGTTTTACACCGCACACCGGGCAAAGGCGGGGCCTTTTACCTGGATAAGTTTCGTAACATTAAAACAGGGAAAATTGTAGAGGCCCGCCTGGCTACCGACGAGCAGGTGGAGATTTGCCGGGTAGATACCAACGATTTTCAATACCTGTACGAAGACGGTGATACTTTGGTGGTTATGCATAATGAAACTTATGAGCAGCATAATATCCCAAAAATGCTGTTTGGCCCGGCTGTTAAATTCCTGAAAGAGGGCATGAACGTGATCGTTTCGTTTGAAAGCGAAGAACCGATAATGGCAACTACGCCAAACTTCGTTGAACTGGAAATTACCTATACCGAACCTGCTGTTAAAGGCGATACTTCTTCGGGTGCGCTAAAACTGGCTACAACAGAAAACGGCGTAGAGATCAGGGTGCCCATTTTTGTTAACCAGGGCGACAAGATCAAAGTTGATACCCGCACCGGCGAGTATGTTGAAAGGGTGAAGTAGGAAATAGATAGAGGCAAGAAGCAACACAGAAAACAATGGTGAGAATACCAAAGAATACCGATGTGTTCGGGATGGGGTAAAGCTTTCTAACGGCAAAAAATCCGGGATCGCTCCCGGATTTTTTAAACCAATTTCTTGTTAATTGTTGGTAAACTCTTGTTTTTTTAGAATATCCTGGTAAATAAGCCCGAGCCGTTGCCGCTACCACCGCTGCCAGTAATTGTAATATGGCCGGTATTGCCGTTACCGTCATATCCCCAGGCGTGGTTGCTTGTGGCGGTACAGTTAGTAACTGTGTGCGGTACGTTTTGGCCGGCACTACCTAATTTAAAGCCATTACCGTCGCCTGCCGAGCCAAAGCCGTTGTTGCTTGAGGTACAGTTGGTGATTGTAACCGTGTTGGGGTTACCATACAGATCCCAGCCATCATCAGAATTGTGGTGGGCGGTACAATGATCGAACTTGTTGTTTTTACCGCCCGAAAGCTTGCAGGCAAAACCGTCGGCATTTTCGCCACCATTAGCCGCGTCGTAATTTTCGCTTGAGGTGCAATAGGTTATGTTATCATCATGCGCCCCGTTATACACCTGGAGGCCGGTATCGCCATTAGCGGTTGTAGTTATATTATTTGTATAATTAAACCCGCCGGTTTGAAACACCAGGCCAGAGCTTGGCGCATTTTTAATGGTGATGTTGGTAATGTTCCAATAACTGCCGTTGCATTTTACGCCCCAGCTGCCCGATGGCATACCTGAGCAGTTTAACGTGCCGCCGGTTAAGTTGATCTTGGCACTTGAGGTACCGCTTACCAATAGCTGTAAAGTACTTGTGAGGTTAATTGTTCCGCTAACGGTGATGATATCGCCAGGTTTAGCGTTGGCTACAGCAGATTTTAATGCCGATTCTGTTGTAACCGTAGTTGAGGCTGTGGGTGTGAGCGCAAAATTGCCGCCTACCAGGGCTGCTTCAGGTTCCTGGTTGCTCACTGCTGCACCATTTTCTTTTTTACATGCCGATACACTTACAGCAAGTAAGATTACTGTTAATAGTTTTTTCATAAATGTAATTGTAAGGTTAGAAATAAATTGGTTTAAACAATTTTAGATATTAATTATTTGATAACAAGCATCATTTATGATAAAAAAGTATGCAATCGTTGCCGGGAACGTTACCGGTGGTATTTATTATACAAATAATATTTACTTGATCAATACTTTAATTAAATACACTAAGGTAAATAATTTTCGTAATTTGAAATAGAAAACAGGCTTGTAATACTCTAAACAGCGATTAACTGCGGAAAGGATTTTTGAAAACAGGAAGAGTTAGTATAAAAGAAAAGTCTTATCGCGAAAACTCCATTAACGATGAATCGGGATACATTAGCTTTAGCACATGATCATCCAGTTTTACTACCACGAATTTGCTATAGGGCTGGTTACCCTGAAAGGAGGTATAGATAGTGTCGTCCTTCATAAAATAATCTTCGGGCACGGGCGAATCATTATTCATGGTAAATTGCTTGTTGGTGATCTTTAAAATAGTTGCACCATCTTTTGATCTCCATTCGCCTTTGATCTTTTTGGTTTTAGCCTGCCCCGACGAACACGAAGCCATTAACAGCATCACAGCTACAGCAATATGGATCAATATCAAAGCTAACGTTTTCATCACAGGTGTTTATTGTATCGGGCCAAGGGCAGGCTTTTGTTGGTTTGACTTAAGTATTACGACGTTGGTTTATTACGCAACTGAGATTTTTTTATATACACCTTACCCCCCTTGTGGTTTACGTAATAACACTGATCGTGTTTGTTGATATAAATGGTTTCGCCATTAGGACCCTGCTTACCCGAGTAAACTTTATCAACCACTGCCGACTCGGCCTTTACGGCAACCTTAGCGGTTGTATGGGCTGCTTTAGTAGTTCCCTTTGCTACTTTGGTTGTAATTTTAGTAGTGTCCTGCGGCGCTGCAGCGGCAGCATTCAGTACAAAGAGTGAAGCACCTAATATGAAGGCGCCTTTTAGTATGTTTTTCATAACCTTTAACATTTAAGTAGTGTATGTAAGCTACACTAACTCAAATGTTCGGCCAAATGCTGCATTTCGAGCACAGGAGAGCGTTTTTTATACAAAATGCTATATACAGCACTACAAATAGGCATATTTACCTTGTATAGTTTGTTAACCTGGTGTAGGCAATTTACTGCATAATAGCCTTCGGCAACCATATTCATTTCAAGCTGGGCCGACTTAACGGTGTATCCCTTCCCTATCATATTACCGAAGGTACGGTTACGGCTAAACTGCGAATATGCGGTTACCAGCAGATCGCCCAGGTAAGCCGATTCGTTGATATCGCGATCAATGGGATGCACGGCATCAACAAAGTTTTTGATCTCGCGGATGGCATTGGATATCAATACCGACTGGAAGTTATCGCCATAGCCAACACCATGGCAAATACCGCTGGCAATAGCGTACACGTTTTTAAGCACGGCGGCATATTCGGTACCGTAAATATCGTCGGATACGTTGGTTTTAATATAGCGGGTTTGCAGCATACCGGCAAAACAAGCCGCCAGTTCGTTATCGCGCGAAGCAACAGTAAGATACGACAGCTTTTCGAGAGCAACCTCTTCGGCGTGGCAGGGGCCGCTTAATACCACAATATTTTCGAGCGGTATGTGGTACACCTGGTGCAAAAAATCGCCGATGATCATGTTATCATCGGGCACGATACCCTTAATGGCCGATATGATCTTTTTGCCATGCAAATCGGCAGGTGTTATGTTGTGCAGTGCTTCTTTTAAAAAGGCTGCGGGTACGTTCAGTAAAATAAAATCAGCTTTAGCGATCAGGCTTTTCAGATCGGTGGAGATGTTTTGCGCCGGAACCTTGATCTCGACAGAACTGAGATAATGCGGATTATGCTTGTATTGTTGCAGGTATTCAACGGCATCCGCATTACGCATCCACCAGTATATCTCTTTATCAACCGGGTTATCGGTAAGCATCTTAACATTTGCCGTAGCCCAACTGCCGCCGCCCACTACCGTGATCTTTTTTGTGCCTTGAATATCCATGAAAATAAATTGTCCTGCTTACAGCGCTTGGTTTTACGCTATAAGCAGGACAAAATAAGCAATTATTATGCAGATATTATTTATTTCTTGCTATCATCTGATGTAAACAATCTTGACTTGTCAACTTTTTCAACCATATCCTTATCCTTCAGTGTTTTTGATATGGCCGAGTACGGGCCTGCAACCACTTCTTCGCCACCCTTTAAACCCGAAAGTACCTGGATATAGGTATCATTCTGGATGCCGGTAGTAACCTGTACCTGTTTAACTGTGCCATTCTGGTAAACAAAAACATATTCTTTTACCACATCGCTGCTTACTTTGGTTTTGGTAGCGTCGTCGGTTTTAGGTTTGGTAGCATCAACCTTTTTATCCTCGCGGGTAGTTACCGATTGGATAGGCACTGACATGGCAATGGTATGATTGGTCTGGATATCGGTAGTAGCTGATAAACCCGGTTTAAACGGAGAAGGATTTTTAGTGTCCTTGTTCATCAGGCGGGCGTATGATTCGGGCAGCAGGCGCACCTTAACGGTAAAATTGGTCACCTGGTCGGCACTGGTACCCACTACGTTGGCCGAGCTGCCTATTTCGCGCACAACGCCGGTAAATTTCTGGCCTAAAAAGGCATCAACCTGTATATTGGCCGAATCGCCGATGGCAACCCGGTTGATATCGTTTTCGTTCACATCAACGTTAACATCCAAAGTACTCAGGTCGCTGATGGTCATGATCTCGGTACCTACGTTTTGTACGGTTCCTAAAACGCGCTCGCCTTTTTCAACTGATAGCTTGGATACAACGCCATCAACCGGCGAATAAATATCGGTTTTAGCTAAATTATCCGATGCCTCCTTTACCGACGCTGATGATTGCGCCAAACCATAGTTTGAACCAACCACATTTTGGTGGGCGGCTTCCAAAGCTGCTTTGCTCGACTGATAATCGGCTACAGCAGCATCAAACTCGGCTGCCGAAAGTACCTTTTTATCATAAAGTTCTTTGCTGCGTTTGTATTTAGCCTCGCTGTTGGCAAAGTTTGCCTTGGCCTGCTCATACATCTGGCTGGCATTGCCCACGCTCGCTTTTTGGGTATTATATGATGCGATCGCCCTATCGTATCCCGATTTCAGAATGTCAGGGCGTACGCGGCAAAGCAGCTGGCCTTTTTTAACCACGTCGCCTTCTTTTATAGGCAGCTCCACAATCTCGCCCGATACTTCTGAGCTGATCTTAACCTCGATCTCGGGTTTAATTTTGCCGCTTGCCGATACAGTTTCAACGATATTTCGTTTTTCGGCTTTTTCAACGGCTACCTGTGTTAATGCTGGTTTGCCAATTATACCGGCCGCCTTTAAAATGATCAGCAGGACAACCAGTGCTCCAAGCGCTATCAGAATATATTTTGTAGTCTTTCCCATGGTTTATTTTGATTTCGGAATTCGGATTTTCGATTTCGGATTTAAATGATGTTTAATTTTTATTTTTTTCTTGTGGTCTTTCTGACTTTACTGACTTCCGTCTTTTACAATGTAATCGGAATTCCCAGGTAATAGTCGATTATTTTACTCCTGAAAATCAGCTCATAACGTGCCTGTATCATGTTAAACTCGGCCGTATTTAAGTTGATCTGCGATGTGTTAAAATCGAGCGAATTAACCAAACCCACATTGTATCGCTGTTGCGTTACGTTAAACGCATCTTTGTTCGATTGATAGGTTTGCTGGGTAGATATATACTTTTTATCAGCGGCACGCAGGTCAACCACTGCTTGCGCGATGGTTTTATTGAGGTTATTTTTTGCCAGTTGTGCGGTAACATCGGCTATCTGGTAATTCAGTTTAGCTTTACGTACGGTGGTGCGTGTAGCAAAACGGCCAAATATGGGGATCTGTAACGATACACCGATAGCCTGGTTAAAGTTATCGACAAATTGGCTGCCAAAAGGGTACTGACTGATCACCGGCTGATAGGCAGGGGTTATAACCGGTGTATTGGTACCGCTTACCACGCCAACAGTTTCAAACCCGCCGGTTGGCTCAACACTCGATAACCTGCGCGCATTTGAATAGTTTGATCCTAGCGAACCAAACATAGTTAAACTTGGATAATAGTTACTTTTAGCCACCTCGATATTTTGGTTAGCGGCCTGCTTTTGTATTTCGGCCAGGTGCACATCCGGGTTAATATTTACCGCTTTTGAGTAAACATCCTGGGCATCGTACAAGGTTTTAACATCAGTTAGCCTGCTGATGTCGGGCCTTTCAATGGTAATGGGTGTGGCGGGATCCATCTCCATATACTGTTTGAGTGTAAGGATGGATATATCCAGGTTGTTTTGGGCCGTGGTTGCATTCAGTTCGTTGGTTGATACCGTAGCTTTAGCCTGCGACAGATCGGCCAGGGTATTATTGCCCACATCAAAATTTTTCTGAACCTTATCTAAACTTTGTTTGGAAATGTCGATCTGCTGTAAAGCTGCCTTTAACAGATCCTGGTTGGATAATACCGATAAATAAGTAGTGATCACGTTAAGCGTCAGATCGTTTTTGATCTTAGCGGTTTGGCTCTTATCCACATCAAGCAACAGCTTGTTTTCGAGTATCTGGTTTTTTAACAATCCTCCCTGGTAAAGCAATACCTGCGATGTGATGGAGCCGTTGATACCCAGTATGCTTTGATTAACAAACAGGTTGGTAGACGGATCGACACTACGGCCAAAGTTGTACGAAGCCTGCGGGTCTGCTGATAAATTGGGCAGGCGATTGTATTTGGCCTGGTTAAGGTTTTCAACATCAATGGCTTCGGTAAATTTTGCTTGTTTGATCTGCAGGTTATTTGCGAGTGTAAGGTCGACGGCTTTTTGCAAGGTAATTACCTGCTGCGCACCGGCCTTAAAAGCAGCACTGCCCATGAGCAAAAAGCAAATCAGAACGGCTGTAACACGCCTGTTGTTGTTAAACTTTGGTATCGTTCTTTTCATCAAAAATATTTTTTGTAGTATTACTATAAATACATTTTGCTTTATTTGCCCGCATGTACCTGGTTAAAACACCATTGCTGCTCAAAAAGCTGTATCCCGGCTTAACCTGGAACCTTAACCGGGCCGACCGCTGTATTTATCTGACCTTTGACGATGGACCCATACCTATTGTTACACCGTTTGTATTAAAAACTTTAAAACAATACCATGCCAAAGCCACCTTTTTTTGCATTGGCGACAATATACAAAAACATCCGGATGTTTTTGAACAGGTAAGGGCCGATGGGCATACTATAGGCAACCATACCTTTAACCACCTACGCGGCTGGGCAACACCAACCGATGAATATACCGAAAACTTTAAAAAGTGCGATGCCCAGTTGAACAGTCCGTTTTTTCGCCCGCCATACGGCCGTATTAAAAAAGAACAGATCAGGGCGCTTAAAGCTATAAAACCCGGTTTGGATATAGTGATGTGGGATGTGCTTAGCGGCGATTTTGACATTAACCTAAAACCCGAAAGATGCCTGCAAGGCGTTTTAAAACATACCGAAAATGGCTCCATTGTTGTTTTTCATGATAGTCTGAGGGCCTTTCCGCGTTTGGAATATGTTTTGCCTTTGGCAATGGAGCATTGGAGCAAGCAGGGGTTTGAGTTTAGGGCGCTATAACTAAATAACGGCAGTGCGTAAATTCTAACCAATTCGTCATTATCAACTATCGGCGCCTCTCCTCTAAAATACTATCTTTATTTCCAAACATAACCTAATGAAACACCTTGTAATTATTGCCGCTTTATTGTTCGGTTGCCTTAGCGTACGGAGCCAGGATACCGTATCGCGCTCAAATCAGTTAAACCCACAAATTTACGAAAGCTTTTATGTACTAAAATCTAACAAAAAAGTTCGGCATGGGCTTTATATTGCCGTGTACAAAAAGAGTACCGTGCTGGCCAAGGGCGAATATAACAACGGCAAACGGGCCGGCCAATGGCAATTTTTTGATGGCACCGGCAAACCTGCACAAGTGTACAATTATGACGAGGGCCGGTTTACAATGATTGATGAAGCCGGTAAAAAAGGAACCAAATGTACCTTTGCCCAAGAACCTGCCCCAACCGATAGTGTAAGCAAACCTATAGCCATTGGCGGTTTTATTTACGCTGTAACGCCATTGATAGCCATTCGCCCTGATATTGATGACAAAGTTAGACCCTATAACATGGAAGAAGGGAAGATGCAAACCGTATACCACCTGCTTGACATTAATGAAGAAGGGTTTGTAACCAAACACACGGCATATACCGAAATTGACGGCAAAAAACGCACCTGCGATGTTGACGACCGCGACTATACCGATGGGTCGCAAAAGTTTGTGCCCGCTACTATTAACCATAAACCGGTAGCATGCCAGGTTACCTATCAAACAGGTTTTAGTATCCGTATCCGCACCAGCACTACTACAACTACCAGATCAAGCATAGGCGCACCCGGCCGGCCCGATGGCAATGGATTTTAAGATAGCGGGGGTATTATTAAATAAACCGGGATAAAATAACGATGCGTTTTAAGCGTATAAGTTTTATCTTTAGCTACCATTATGAAAAAATCGCTATTATTTTACGTTCTTCTGCTCGGCATCTTATCCGGCTACAGCCAAACCGTTAAACGCAGTAATGATCTAACTCCGCAGATAACCGAGAAATTCAGCGTTTTAAAATCGAACAAAAAAATACGAGAGGGCGACTATACAGCCAGCTATAATAAGGGCGGCTTACTGGCGCAGGGCAGTTATGAAAACGGCTACCGTACCGGCGAATGGGAGTTTTACAACAACAAAGGCGACCACATACAAACCTATAATTACGATACCAATACCATGACCTTTAGGGATACTTCGGGCAAAAAAGGTATGAAATATTTTTTTTCGCAAAATATTTTGAAGGGCGATACCGTGAGCAACCCCATCCCTGTCGGCGGTTATTACTTTGTGATCGTACCGCTGGTGTTTTACCATCCCGAGCTAAGCGATATGATCAGGAAAACCTATCCCAATATCGAAAAGGTTGAATGCTCACACATCCTCACCATCAGCCCGGAGGGCCTGTTGGCCAAACACCAGGTAATGATCACTGTTGACGGCAAAAACCAGCTTTATAATTTAAGCGACCCAGGCCTTGAAGACGAGTACAAAAAGTTTGTGCCGGGTATGATCAACGGTAAACCTGTAGAATCAAAAATAACCACAACAACATTTTTAACCTTCCAGCAGACAAGTTATTACCGTTAATGTGCCTGATTTGAACCTTTAGCCATTATCTCCATCTAATCAATATGTCAAAAAGAAATTTCACAGATTACATCCTCGTTTTAATGCTGTTGGTTTTTGCGCTTGGCGCGATGGCCCGGGAGGCCGACCCTATCCAAACCATGCGCTGGAAAGTTGGCGATACTACCCGCGAGGCAATGGTGTATATTCCGGCGGGAGCCAAAAATAAATTGACTCCGGTAATTTTCGTTTTTCATGGACATGGCGGTACTATGCGCAATATGTTTAATGCGCGCGGTTTTGAAAAGTTATGGCCTGAAGCAATTATTGTAGCTCCGCAGGGGCTTAACACGCCCGGGCAGCTAACCGACCCTAAAGGCATATTACCCGGATGGCAAAAAGGACCGGGCGATATGCACGACCGTGACCTGCTCTTCTTCGATGCGATGCTTAAAACCTTGCGGCAGGATTATAAAATTGACGATAAGCGTATTTATGCTACCGGGCACTCAAACGGCGGTGGCTTTACTTACCTGCTTTGGGCCACGCGGGGTGACGTTTTGGCGGCGGTGGCTCCGTCGGCAGCGGTGGGGTTTAGATTCGCTAACCTATTGAAACCTAAGCCGGCCATGCATATTATGGGCGAACAGGACCCGCTGGTTAAACCTGAATGGCAAAAGATCCAGTACACCCAAGTACTTAAATTGAATAGCTGCAGTGCGAACGGTGAGCCTTACGCGCCACAGGCTACTTTATATGCCTCGGCAAGCGGTAACCCGGTGGTACTTTATATTCATCCGGGCGGGCACGTTTACCCACAGGAGGCTAACGCGGTGGTGATCAGGTTTTTTAAAAGTATGGTGAAGCCGTAACAATACAAACCCCATCTATTGTTAATTGTAACAGCTATTGCTCAGGCAGAAGGTAGCCGCCAGTTATACCGCACCGCCAGGATGCGCAGCAGGCAAATGCAAATAATAGCGCCCGACTGTGCTACGGGTGCAGGCAGTATCTGCAGCAGCAAAAAGTACAGGATGCCGCCGGCTATACAGGCGGTTGCATAAAACTCGGTCCGCTGGAAGAGCACCGGGATCTCGCGCACCAATAAGTCGCGCAATACGCCGCCGAAACAACCTGTAATAGTACCCAGCGCTACGCAAAGCGCGGGATGAATGCCGGCGGCTAAACCTTTTTGGATACCTGTAACAGTAAACAGGCCCAAACCAAGCGCATCAAAAAACACCAGGGTTTTGTTTAAGTTGCGAAACGATCCTTTAAACAAGCGGGCTACAATTGCGGCCACCAAAATGGTTGTTGGTGTGGTGAGATCGCGCAGCCAGGTAACGGGTGTATTGCCGATCAGCACATCCCTCACGGTGCCTCCGCCAATAGCGGTAACAAAAGCGAGCACCAGCATACCGAAAATATCCAGCTTTTTCTCCATCGCTAAAAAAGCACCCGAAATGGCAAACACCGCGGTGCCAAGCAGGTCGAGCAGAAAAATGAAAGAGAAGTGCATAAACAAACCTACACATAAACTACGTAATAGCGGGGCGGGCGCTGCTCAAAACAATACCAATAACGATACTATGTTTACCCAACAACGACCTGGTTTGCAACAACCGCGTAAAAGCCTATATTTGGTTATACTTATCATCACATGAAAAAATTTAGCCTTTTTATTGCCGCTTCCTTTGTTTTGATATCCGGCGCGTTCGCGCAAAAAATTAGAGTAAGCTTTCCGGACAGCCTGCTTAAACAGCCTTTTACCGGTAACATTTTGCTTTACCTGTCAAAAGATTCCAGAGAGCCTAAAAGCGGCACGGCCGGGCTGGATATTTTTCCATGCTTCAGGATGTATGTTAAAGATATCAAGCCAGGCACAGCGGTGGTGATAGCCGACAATGCCATTGCGTACCCTGTAAAACTTACGTATTTAGAGCGCGGCACCTATTACGCACAAGTTGTTTGGGACCGGGACATGGGCGGCCGCTCCATCGGCGAAAGCCCGGGTAATTTATACAGCGTTGCGCAAAAGGTAACATTCACCAAAGATTTTCATGTTATTTATAACCTCAAAGCCACAAAAAAAATAGCCGAACCTACGTTCACAAATACTCACTATACCAAAGAGCTTAAAGTACCTTCGGCTTTGCTGAGCAATTTTCATCACAAACCTGTAAGTATTGATGCAGCCGTAATTTTACCTAAAGAATATTACACCGAAACACAGCGAAAGTTCCCGGTTAAGTTTGTGGTATCGGGCTACGGCGGCGATTACCATCGCTATTCGGGTTCGGATAAACCTTCGCCCACCATGGATACCACGGCCTGTATTATGGTTTACCTGGATGGTAATTGCCCGCTGGGCCACAGCGTTTATGCCAACAGCGATAACAACGGCCCCTGGGGCGACGCGCTTACGCAGGAGCTGATACCGCAACTGGAGAAAACCTACCGATGCAATGGCGCCAGACTTTTAAACGGACACAGCAGCGGTGGCTGGACGGTGCTGTGGCTGCAAACACATTATCCGAAAGTTTTTGACGGGTGCTGGTCGAGCTCGCCCGACCCGGTGGATTTTCGTAGTTTTCAAAAAGTTAATTTGTACGAACACCAAAATATGTTTTATGGTAAGGATAGTTCGCTTAACCAAACAGGCACCATTGCCGGATACTTCCCCTGGTTTAACATGCGCAACATTTACCGGATGGAGCACGTGATCTATCGCGGTGAGCAGATGCACTCGTTTGATGCGGTGTTTAGTAAAAAGGGTGCCGACGGTAACCCGCTGCGCATTTGCAATTACGTTACCGGTGAGATAGACGGCGCTGTATTTGAACACTGGAAAAACTATGATATATCGTTATACCTGCGTACTAACTGGGACAAAATTAAAGGCGACCTTGATGGCAAGGTTAGGGTAACCGTGGGTAATAATGATAACTTTTTATTAAACTACGCCGTAACCATGCTGGAGGGCGAAATGAAGAAGCTTAACTCGGGCTTTGTATTTGCCTATTACCCGGGCGACCATTTTACCGTGGCTACCCCCGAATTTTTTAAAGCCGGCAATGAGTTTTTACAAGTAAAGTATCAGCAATGGCTTGCGAAGAATAAGTTGCAGTAAGCATAGCGAATGTGTGGTGCGATAATAACACCCACCACAAGCTGGCCTTTATTATATTATAAATGCTACACAGTTTGCACACCCGTTATAAACGAGCGCAAGTAGTAGTTGCGGATATTATGATAAGATAATACATCGAAATGCAAACCCATCATAATATCCACCTCACACAGACAGATATATTTGATATATAAACCATTATAAAACATCTTATTATGAAAAAATCAAATGTATTATTCGCATTGGCGATAGTTATCGCTATGTTCTCATTTGCCTTTAAAGCCAAGGCACAAACTACTGTACCGGTTCGCCTGGCTTCGCGCTCGGGCACTATTTCAAACTGGACCTCGCAGACGACGGTGTGGGTTACCCTGCATAACAACACTACCAACGAAGATTTTTATCTTCAAACAAGCTCAACCAATTACAATAGCGATGATGACACCTTTCATTTAGGCAGAATTACCGAAGGTAGCTATACGGTAACGTTTTCGTACTATAACTACACCTGCTATTCGGGTGGGTTTGATTGGGTAGCCAACGACCTGTCTGGTTCCAATTTATACATGTATAATTGGACTGATGCCCAGGTTCCCGGGCTTGCAACAGCCAGTGCCGATTTGGGCGAGTTTTACATGGAACTGTATTATTATTGACATTTTGACAAATAACAACAAACAAGCCGCCCGTAATATTCGAGACGGCTTGTTTGTTTTTGATTCTTTGTCGTTCGCCGGCTTTCTCGAAGTTCAGCCTATAAGGGTGGGTTATCATCACACCACAAGGCTAAACGGAACAGTTATCTATCGCCATTGTGAGCCAATAATATTAGCTTTGCAAAAACTTTAGCATGGTAGAACTAAGGCCCTGCCCGCTGTGCAAATCGACCTTTAGACCACAGCTTAAAAGCGCGACTAATATTACAAAATGGAAAAACAACTCAATGCTTTAATTACATCGTCTAAATCAAATTCACTTGGCTTCGCAACCGTTTTAGAGTTTATAGAGACCTATTACCAACATCAACCCACCGCATTTAAAAATGGAGATGTACACAACGAGGCAACCCAAAACCAGGGAAGTGCCAAAGTTTTTACTTTAGCCAAAATGAATGGCTTGAGTAAAGAAGACACCCTTTATTTATTTGCCGAACATTACCAGGCTGTTTTAGCTCATCCGGGCGGAACCGATCATCAAAACATCAGGCAGTTTATGCTGCATGGTTGGGATGAGGTAGTTTTTGAAGGGGATGCTTTGGTGGTGAAGGGGTAATGGTATTGCCGTGATCCCGCTGGGATAATGTCATACGCTTTATAATGTGACCTCTTTTGCCTTAAACGAGGTTTTTGAATTTTTCTGATCAAATTGGTCACCAGTCATAATGATGCGATCTGTAACGATCTAAAGAACTGATACAAAATAAATATTTGCATTTGAATATGCAATTTATAGTTTATTGGTGCTCGCCTGGACATCGAGCGGTTTCAAAAATAGTCCCCAAATAGTTATCGTCTGCTTTGGTTTATTCCTTTTTAATTCATTAAATTTGATCATGAAATCATTTTTTACAGTTCTAATTCTAAAACTTTGATCATGAAATCATTTTTCACAGTTCTAATTCTAAGCATCATCGCCAGTACAGGATTTTCCCAGGATGTTCTGAACAAGGTAAAAAGCGCTGCCGCATCGCAAGGCGTGTCTGCGCCATCATTACCGTCATTGCATGACATTCCAGGTGCCGCCAATGCCATTATGGGGCAACTAGGACCAGCACTTGCATTAACAGCGGCGCAAAAGCCCACCATTTCTAATATAGTTACCGGTTTTTTAAAACAGAAAGCGGGCATATTATCGTTAGCAAGCACCAATAAAACCGCTTACGACAGCAAATTTTCAGCACTTCAAAGCAGTGCATTCAGCAAAATAAAAACAGCTTTAACAGTAGCGCAGTACACTAAATTCCTAAACCTCAAACCTTCGGCCCCAAGCGCCAGCAATGTGCTCTCCAACTTGTTTTATTAAATAAATAAGTTGACCAGTACGCTCGTGAAGTGCCGTCTCCGCCTTTGTTGGTGTTATCACACATACGTACTAATGTGCAAAAGCCACATCTCAAGGGGCATTTGCGGCTTGCCTTACACTGAATGAAAGCTGGCGTTCGCTCCACGAAATTTGGAAGAGATGCATACAAGCTACCAGAAAGGTAAATTCTTTATTCAGCAGGGACTCAATCCCAGCAACCCGACAGGCACGGAAGAACAGAACCGAGCTCCGATTATCAACTCCCCCCAATATGTTTGATAATTGAAACTGATTTGAAATATAAAAAGCTATTTTTAATTAAAGCACCGCCTGAAAGTATTTAAGCAGATACCGCAATAATAAATACGTATTATTGAAATTTAATTGTAAGTTTACTTAATTTCCTATTTCTTTCTGCCCGGGCTCTCCATCACCCTTTTTTAACTTTTTAATTAGTGCGCATGCTTATTGTTGAACCACATCATATTATAGCCATTGGCGCTTCTGCAGGCGGTATGGAAGAGATCAATTCGTTTTTTGACCATACACCTTTAGATGGTGTTTCCTATATCATTGTGCAGCATTTGTCTTCCGATTTTAAGAGCCGGATGGTGGAATTGCTGGGGAAACATAGCAAACTGGTAGTAAAGGAAGCGGAGGATGGAATGACGGTTAACAGTAACGAGGTTTATTTGATCCCTCACGATAAATTTATGACCATTCGGGACAGCACGTTGTATTTAACAAATAAGGAAAATGTCAAGGGCCCGCATTTAACTATTAATACCTTTTTTAATTCGCTTTCGGCCGATTATGGTAAAAAGGCCATCGGTGTAGTTCTTTCCGGCTTGGGCTCGGATGGCACCGAAGGTATCAGGGCCATTAAAAAGGCCGGAGGTATGGTAATAGCACGTAACCCCGCTACTTCTGCATTCGGCAGTATGCCGTCGAGCGCTATTGCAACCGGTGTGGTAGATTTTGTGTTAGAGCCGGCACAGATGCCGGGCGCTATTGAAGATTATGTTAAAAGTGAGGGGGAATTGCTAACGGACGAAGCTGATGATGAAAAGAACCTGAAAGCTATTATCGAACTCATTAAGGAAAAATCGCCGCTTGATTTTTCGGACTATAAACAAACCACGATCCTGAGACGGACCAAAAGAAGAGCTTCCTACGGAAACTTCACGACCCTGACCAGCTATCTTAATTTTTTAAAGGAATCGCCTGAAGAGGTGGACGCGCTGTCGAAAGATTTTCTGATCAGCGTAACTTCTTTTTTCAGAGATGCGGCAGCATTTGAATTTATAGAAGCCGAGGTATTACCCAAGCTATTAAAAAAACTGACGCGCGGTGAGGAACTAAAATTATGGGTAGCTGGCTGCGCCACCGGCGAAGAGGTTTACTCGCTGGCGATACTGATCTGTGAACTGTTAAAAGATGAGTTTGCTGCTACGATAGTTAAGATATTTGCAACGGATATTGATAGCGCGGCCCTCGCCTTTGCGGGCAAGGGCGTTTACCCGGCGAGCATTTCCCAAAATGTATCACCGGAGCGCCTTGAAAAACATTTTGTTAAAGAAGGGCACAACTACCGGGTAAAGCCGGAAATACGCCGGATGGTAATTTTTGCGCAGCACGACCTGGTGAAGAACCCACCGTACTGCAATATGCATCTGATCAGCTGCCGCAACCTGCTGATCTATATGACCCCGATATTGCAAAAGAAAATATTTACAATGATGCTGTTCGGGCTAAGAATGGATGGGTATTTATTTTTAGGTTCCAGTGAAAACCCGATGCCCATTTTGAAGAACCTGGAAGTAATACATAAAAAGTGGAAGATCTACCGGAACCTGGAAACCAAGCGAGGTGTCAGTTTTGATGCTTTTTCGTTACCTGATCTGCTGGATATCAGTCGCACACCAACCCGTTTACTACCCGGGCCGGATGCGAACAGCAATAATCCCGCTTTAGCGGAAGCCATGAACCAGAGTTTAGCAGCAGAACTGGACTATTTAAGCATCTGCATTAATGAAAACAACCACGTCGTTAAATCGTACGGGAATACCTCTAAGTTTTTGTTGCAAAAACATTTCACCTCGGATTTGACCGAATTGCTGCCAAAGCCGCTTGCGGTAGCATTTAACACCTTAAGCAATCGTGTATTAACAACTCATAAAACGGTTTCTGCAGGCGGCATAAAGATAAAACAAGGCAATACTTTTTTAAAAGTCACCCTGTCTGTCAGTCCGCTGAGCGTTAAAGGGGAGCAAAAATTACTGACGGTAACTTTCAGAGAAGAACAAGCGGACGGGCCCGTACAGCATGAGGATGCGTTTAATGAAAAATTATACCTCGACCAATACACCGTTAACCTGGAAAACGAGGTAAAAGAGCTAAAAGAAAAACTGCAATCGTCGTATGAAAGGCTGGATGCCTCTAACGAAAATATGCAATCGTTTAACGAAGAGCTGATCTCGGCGAACGAAGAAATGCAGAGCACCAATGAAGAAATGCAGTCGGTTAACGAGGAGTTACATACGATCAATGCAGATTACCAGTTAAAAAACAGGGAGTTGCTTGAAATTAATGATGACCTGAATAATTATTTCAGGAGCAATATCAACGGACAGCTTTTTATTAATAATGAGCTTGAATTAATGCGATTTTCGCCCGGAACGGTCAAACAGATCAACCTGCTGGAAACCGATATCGGCAGGCCATTGAGCAATATCTCTACTAACATTAAGCTGGAAACCCTGATAGAGGATATCAAAACTGTGTTGGCCGAAGGGATCGTGATCACCAAAGAAATTGAAACAAATAATGGCAGTTGGTACCAGAGCATGACGATGCCGTATGTACAGCAGGCGGATAATAAAAATAACGGTGCTATTATTACGTTTAATGACATTACAGCATTAAAAAACGCCCAACAGGAACTCGATCAAAAAAACAAGACCCTGTTACGTATCAACGCGGACCTGGACCACTTTATCCATGCGGCATCGCATGATCTGTTAGCGCCTCTTAGCAATATTGAAACGAGTATCAACATCATGAACAAGATCTCCCTTTCAGAACCAAAGCTGATCGATTTTTTAAATGTGATCAATATGTCTGTCAGAAAGTTCAGGGAGCTGATCAAGGATATCGCCACGATTGCTAAAGTAGAGGGAGATATGCTTGCAACGGAAATGGTAGATCTGGAAGAAATTATCGGTAACATAGAATGGAGCCTTGAAAACAAGATAGCGGAATCGGGCGCGGTAATAACACGCGAACTGGAAGTTAAACAGCTGCTTTTTTCGAAAAAGAACCTGAGAAGCATTGTATACAATCTACTTTCGAACGCGATCAAATTTAAACGGGAAGAGAGCCCACTAATTCATGTTACTGCTAAAAAGGATGGGGATTATATCGTGTTGTCTGTACAAGATAATGGTAAAGGCATCCCAAAAGACGGGGTTGACAAAATATTTGACATGTACGGCCGTTTAAACAACGATATAGAAGGACATGGTATCGGGTTGTATCTTGCCAAAAAGATAGTTAACGCGGCGGGCGGTACGATCACCTTAGAAAGCGAACCGGGAATTGGCAGTAAGTTTACCATCTCTATAAAAATTGAAACTGAGCAGCTGGCCGTTACGCCATTTTTAAACTAACAAAAAAACGCTGCTAATAGCAAACCCCCGCGCCTTATATAGTCAATAAATACCCGGTTTCTCTTTATTTTCTGTCCTAAATTTCGTATATTTAGCTACATACTGCGGCTGCGAGAGCCGTTTTATAAGTTTATTTAAAAACAGAGAAGATCAAAAAACACGAAAAAATTTCTTACAATTCCCCCCCCTCTTTTTTTAATGATCGAAGGATTGAGTTATTGAATGATTGATTTGTCTCGTCCTGAAAAAAGCCCCGGCACTTTAATTCGCCTTATTGCCTATCCAAAGATCGCGGTTGTACCCAATATACCCAATTATGGGTATTGATGCGCACTTAGCCATATTTTACTTTTACAATTGGCAACAACGACCATGCCGACAAGTGTTTGCATATCGCTGATCAGCTTCTAAACATTAAAAGCAAAAGTTATCTATGAGGTTTTTTTTTACCAGCTTATTCACCCTTTTTTTACTGAACGCGTTCGCACAAATTGTACCTAACTCAGGTACATATACCACCTCGGATGGTAATTATAGCCTTAAGGTAACTTTTAAAGACGGAACGCTAACCCTGATAGAACCCAATAAAGAATCGACATTTAAACATGCCAGTGGTAATACTTATACCTTCACCAATCCTGTCAACAATATTGATTATGCTATTGAGGTAGTTGATAATAAAACATTGTCTTGTTATCATCCCCGTGACCCCGATAACCGAACTATAATAACATTTACCGGCAGTGCAGCTCAGCCATCATCGGCCAATAACTTTAAGGACTACAAAAAAATGGCCGATGATTATAAACAAAAAATAAAAGACGACCCTAAAAATGGCCAGGCATGGGCATTTTGTGCGGCCGCGGCATTGGCCAGGGCGTCTTACAACGAAGCGGGCTATAAAGAGTATGCAACAAAGGCGGCACAATCATTAAAACTTATTGCAGTTGATAAAACAAAATGCCCCTGCGAAGACGCCATACCTGCTGATATTTGGAAAGCAGCTAAGTAGAATAAGTTATCATCGTAAACACATCATAAACCAAACCTCACAGTAAATACCATGCGACCATTAAAATTACTCTTTATTGCTACTGCCCTAATAATGACCGGGCTATCATCCTGCGATCTTTGGGAGGATGACGAAAGTACTGAACCATCATCTTCTTCATCATCAAGTGGTGTTTGCAGCGGCAGCTACAAAAGCCCGGTTAAAGACGCCCAGCTTGATGCGTTTTGCGGCGCTGCTTACGCTTATAGATGTTTAGATAAAAAAGCGTTGTCGAACTCGCAGGTACAGTCTGTTTGCAGTTCTTACAACTCTTTAAAAGTTTCCAGTGCACCCGAGTGCGGCTATTGTAAGTAATACCATGCCGGGCAATATTGAAATACATATTGTCCCGGTATCGTATTTTGGTCAATGCTCATTTTTTTATCCCCCTAAGTTTTCCAGTTGGTGAAATTCAATACCAGATCCCCTGTTAACATAAACTCTGCTGTAAAGGTCACACAGTTAATGTTGTTGATCGTTTTATCACTTTACGCTTATAATTTACAACGCCAGATAAACAAACTCAATAAAAAAGTGACCAATATGGTTGCAACCGCCCCTGCTGCCCCTCCCGTTAAACTGAACATCGATAGCAGGTCGCCATCAATGGGAACCAATAAGGCCAGGGTAGTGATGACAATTTTCTCGGATTTTGAATGTACCTTTTGCAAAACTTTTGCAAGAGACGTGTTCCCCCGGTTAAAAGAAAAGTATGTAGATAAGGGTTTGCTTAAGGTCTATTTTCGTTTTTTGCCTTTAGATGTCCATCAGCATGCTTTTGCGGCTGCCGAAGCAGCAGCTTATGCAAACGAACAGGGAATGTTTTGGCAAATGCACGACTTTCTTTTTGACAATCAACAAACATTGAATGTCGGGTTATTTTCGGGATGGCTGGCCGGCAAACACCTTGATACGGTTAAATTTAAAACACACCTTCACAATCACACCTATAAAAGCAAGATCGAGGGCGACATTTTTGAGGCCCACAGGGTAGGCATTAGTGTAACCCCTGCAATTGTGATCAATGGTAAAATTACTTTAGGGTCACGGTCGTTCGATCATTTCAGCAAGCTGATAGATGAGGAATTAGCAAATATCCCAGCTGAGGTTGTCGCCGAAACATGTAACTAATAACGAAACGAACCAACATATCAGATCGAAAGCCCGGGCATAATACGATAATTGGTATATAGAACTTGTACTCAATTTTTTACGGATATTTTTCCGGTGCGTTTTAACCGTTTCTACCGAAATAAACAGCTGATCGGCCATTTGTAAAGAGCTATACCCCAAAGCCTCCAAACGCAAAACATCGCATTCGCGTTTGGTTAGTTTTGAAAAGCGGGGGTAATTATTTCTCAAAAAATCGTTCTCTTCAAGTATACGCGACACCTTGCCCGTTACATGCTGAATAGGGTCGATCCTATACGACATTGTAATAATTAACAGGGGCAGGTTTGTATTGTCGCGCATCAGTATCCGCATCGTGCTCATGTGCCATGTCCAGCCGTCGGTACCTGTTAGCCGTACCTGTTGAAAAAAGGTAATACATTCATCGGTATTACTCTCGATCATGTGCTTTACTTTAGGGATGTAGTTTTTTGCGTCCTCCTCATTAAAATACTTGTTGTGATATTGTTGTACAGTAAGACTGCGAACTTCTTCAAAGCTTGTACCTAACTGGGTCAAACCACTTGGCGACATGTATTCGATTTCAAAATCAGGCATCCGGTGAATAATGCATACGCCTGGCAGTAAGTGAACGGTTTGTTTGATCTGGGATATCTGGTAATTGATCTTTTGGTTTTGGTCGGTCATGTTTATATCATACGGAGCGGCAATATAATAAATTGATCTTTATATGAGTCAAATAAAATGATGAGCCGCATTGATCTTTGAAAATATCGGATAAAAAGATCACTCAACTACCCGGGAATTATCCTTTCGCTTGTAATTCTCGCTTATTTTATGTATATTACAATGTTAGGCGCGATGCCCCACTGAACGAAAAGATATTAACAGGAGTGCGAAAATTTCTTACAATTCCCCCCTTGCCGGTTCATTGATTTATTGATCGTAATACGTTAGGAGATTCTTTAGGTTTAGCCGATTATTAAGAAAGCCCCGCAAAATTCCATCCACCTATCGATGTATGGTATACTTTATGAAGCGGAGTGTTTTTTTCAATGACAAACGTAAGCGGGGTAGCGCCAAGCGATACCTCTTTAAAAGTAGGATGGGTACCGTTGTTGATGTTACCGCTTGAAATAAGCATTAAAGTTGGCTCGGTCCATGCCTTTTTAGGCTGATTTAATTTTTTCTCCATTAACACAGTTAAATTAAGTTAGATGATATACTCCGAATATTTGGCTGCCAATTTACAAATTTGATAATAAAGCAAGAAAATTGAACTAAAAATACCCATAAATACCCACCTGTTTATGACGTATTCGTCAAGGCGCATTATGAAAATGATAATTTGAGGTAACGCTAATGTTCACTAATTGTCGCGAATTACACGAATGATCTGCATGTGGCTCTGTAAGTTGGGGATTATGGATCTATGATTTGTTTTTTAGTGGTATCCATGAGCTCGCTATCGCTCGGTTGTCTTCGTCCCTCGCAATGATGCGTGGTGACTCATAAATCCGAAATCGGAGACATCCGAATTCCCAAATAACAACTCACCATTCACTACTCACCACTCATCATGTTATTTAGAACATATCCAAATAAGATTTGCCTGCCGGAATGTGTTCGTTTACCCTTATATTTTTGTAAATTCGCCCAATTGTTAAAAAACGGCCCTAAAACCGTTTGCTTTTCTTTCTTTTACCATAAAAATCAATAAAATGGCTTTTGATTTAGATATGATCAAACAGGTTTACAGTCGCTTAGGCAGCCGTGTTGAGGCAGCCCGCAAAGCTACCGGTAAACCACTCACCTTAACCGAGAAAATTTTATACACTCACCTTACTGAGGGCTCTGCCCAACATGCTTATACGCGGGGTGTTGATTATGTTGACTTTGCACCAGACCGTGTGGCCATGCAGGATGCTACCGCGCAAATGGCGTTGTTGCAGTTTATGCAAGCTGGCCGCCCTCAAGTGGCCGTGCCATCAACCGTGCATTGCGATCACCTGATCCAGGCTAAAATTGGTGCGGATACTGACTTAACTACAGCAAAAGACCAAAATAAAGAGGTTTATGATTTCCTGGCTTCGGTATCGGATAAATACGGTATCGGCTTTTGGAAACCGGGTGCAGGTATTATTCACCAGGTAGTGTTGGAGAACTATGCTTTCCCGGGCGGTATGATGATCGGTACCGATTCGCACACGCCTAACGCGGGTGGTTTGGGTATGGTTGCTATTGGTGTTGGCGGTGCCGATGCCTGCGACGTAATGGCCGGCTTACCTTGGGAGCTTAAATTCCCGAAACTGATCGGTGTAAAACTAACCGGCAAAATGAGCGGTTGGACATCGGCTAAAGACATTATTTTGAAAGTTGCCGGTATACTAACCGTTAAAGGCGGTACCGGTGCTATTGTTGAATATTTCGGCGAAGGTGCTGAATCGCTTTCGGCTACCGGTAAAGGTACTATTTGTAACATGGGTGCCGAAATCGGTGCAACCACTTCGATCTTCGGTTACGACAGCAAATCCGAAGCTTACCTGCGTGGTACTGAGCGTGGCGAAATAGCTGACTTAGCCAACGCAGTTAAACAACACTTAACCGGCGATGCCGAGGTTTATGCTAACCCTGCTGCATACTTTGACCAGGTTATTGAAATTGATCTGAACACTTTGGAGCCACATGTAAACGGTCCGTTCACACCCGATCTGGCATGGCCTATCTCTAAATTCGCGCAAGCGGTTAAAGAAAACAACTGGCCTACCAAATTGGAAGTTGGCTTGATCGGTTCGTGCACCAACTCATCATACGAAGATATTACCCGCGCGGCATCAATCGCTAACCAGGCAATCAGCAAAAACATCAAAACATCGGCAGAGTTCACTATCACCCCGGGATCAGAACTGGTGCGTTATACTGTTGAACGCGATGGTTACTTAAAAACCTTCGAAAGCATGGGCGGTGTGGTACTGGCTAATGCCTGCGGACCATGTATCGGCCAGTGGGCCCGTCATACCGACGATCCTACACGCAAAAACTCGATCATTACTTCCTTCAACCGTAACTTTGCCAAACGCCAGGATGGTAACCCGAATACTCACGCATTTGTTGCCTCTCCGGAGATCGTAACTGCGTTTGTTATTGCAGGTGATTTAACTTTCAACCCTTTAACCGATAGCTTAACCAACGAAAAAGGTGAGCAGGTTAAATTTGACGAGCCAATGGGTATTGAATTACCGGTAAAAGGTTTCGCGGTTGAGGATGCAGGCTACCAGGCCCCGGCTGAAGACGGAAGCAAGGTTGAAGTGAAAGTTGACCCGAAATCATCACGCTTACAATTGCTTGATCCGTTTACCGCATGGGAAGGTACCGACATTAAAGGTTTGAAACTCCTGATCAAAGCTAAAGGTAAATGTACTACTGATCATATTTCGATGGCGGGCCCATGGTTGAAATTCCGTGGCCACCTGGATAACATATCTAACAATATGCTGATCGGTGCGATCAATTACTTTAATGATAAAGCTGATACCGTTAAAAACGAACTGACCGGCGAATACGGACCAGTACCTGCTACACAACGCGCTTACAAAGCCGCAGGCATTGGCTCGATCGTAATTGGTGATGAAAACTACGGTGAAGGCTCATCGCGTGAGCACGCCGCTATGGAACCACGCCACTTAGGTGTACGTGCCATACTGGTAAAGTCATTCGCCCGTATCCACGAAACTAACCTGAAGAAACAAGGTATGCTGGGTTTAACCTTTGCTAACCCTGCAGATTACGATAAGATATTAGAAGATGATACTTTTGATATTATCGGCTTAACAGACTTTACCCCAGGTAAACCTTTACAGGTGGTTATTCACCACAAAGGCGGTTTAGAAGATACGATCACAGTAAACCATACTTACAACGCTCAGCAAATTGAGTGGTTTAAAGCTGGTGGTGCGTTGAACATTATCCGCAGGCAACAGCACGCGTAATAACGTAACAATTTTTTAATAAAAGAGAGGTCTTCGATTATGTCGGAGACCTTTTTTTTGTTATATTCACATTATATAAACCTATGGCCCTGATATCGGCAGTTAAATATTGCTACCGCACTTTCGCAAAAGTTATCTTAACCTAATAAATTTCGAAAAATTATTTCGTATAAAACACCTCTTCAACAATGATTGACCGAACCAAGATGATGTGTGATGATAGGATGTGAAGAAAACAGGACTAAACGGGCTTGCGTGACCGCAAGCAAAATACTGCTACTTGCCATTTGCTGTTTGCAATACTCCATCATCGCATTTGCACAAAAGCCTAATATCAAATTTACCCATGTAAACATTGAACAGGGCCTGTCAAATAGCTGGATCGAGGCTATATTTCAGGATAGCCGCGGTTTTATGTGGATCGGCACACGCAACGGCCTCGACCGGTACGACGGGCAACAATTCAAGATCTATCAAAGCAATAAAAAAGATACCACCAGTATCAGCGATAACTCCATCAAGTATATTTACGAAGATCGCGATCATAACCTGTGGGTTGGCACGGCTAATGGCTTAAACAGGTTTGATGCGAATAAAGACCGCTTTATTCGCTATAAACACAACCCCGGCAATATACATAGTATCAGCAATAATGTCATCTCCTGTATCTATCAGGATAAACGTAAAAATTTGTGGGTAAGCACTTTTGGCGGCGGCCTTAACCTGTTTAACAAAACCCGGAAAACTTTTCAGCATTTTTTTCATGTAAAGGGTATAAAAAGCAGCATCAGCAGCGATACTACCAATACCATTTGTGAAGATCAGAACGGTAACCTTTGGGTGGGCACCAAATTGGGGTTAAATCTTTTTAACCCAGGTGACAGATCTTTCACATTATACAGCAATTCGCTCGATCATGATCACAGCAATGTTTCGAATGACATAAAATATATGCAAACCGACAACAAGGGCAATTTGTGGTTAGGTACGGTAAATGCAGGGATAGTTGTTTTTAACGTCGCGCAAAAAACCTTTAAACAATATAAACATCAGGCTGATAACGATGCAAGCTTATCGGGCAACGAGATCTATTGTGTATTTGCAGATCGTGAAGGACGGATATGGATAGGCAGTGTTAATGAAGGGCTTAATTTATATGATACTGTTACAGATGGTTTTTTTCATTACCAGTATCAAGTTGACAATCCGCTTAGCTTATCGCAAAAAACAGCCTCGGCAATATTTGAAGATAACCAGGGAAATTTATGGGTAGGTACTCATCGCGGTGGCCTAAACCTGTATGCGCCCAATGCAGATAGGTTTAACCTTTACAGGCAGGGCGAAAGTTCTGCTACATTGAGTTTCAGCGATGTAAAATCATTTTGCCAGGATAGTAAGGGGCGCATATGGGTCGGGACGGATGGCGGCGGGCTAAATTTGTTCGATCGTAAGACAAATACTTTTCACCGTTACCTTTATGATGCTAACAATCCTAAAACCGTCGGCTCTAATGCTGTTTTAGATATTATTCAGGATACAACCGGAAATATATGGGTAAGTACATGGGGCGGCGGCCTTAACCTGTTCGATCCGGAACACGGAACTTTTACCCGTTTTAAAAACAACCCGGAAGATAAAACCACCATCAGTTCGGATTTTGTGCAGAAAGTCTACGTGGATAAAAAGGGCAATTTTTGGGTGGGTACTTATTTTGGCGGCCTTAACCTGTTTAATCCTAAAACACGTCGGTTTAAGCGTGTCACTAAAGATCCCGATGGGGTAACTGCCTTTTCGGGAAACAGCGTGGTTTCCATTAATGGTGATAAGGCTGGCAATGTTTGGTTTGGTACCGACGATGGCGGGCTGAACCGTTATAACCTGAATACAAATAGATTCTCGCATTATTTTAATATGGAAGAAGAGAATCCTGACATCCGCGAAATTTTTACCGATAGCAAAGGCAGGCTATGGATAGGGCAAATAGGCCTGTATATTTTTGATCCTGTAAAAAACACATTTTCAACTTATACCCCAAAAGCCGGTTTAGCCGACGAACAGATCAAAGGAATTACCGAAGACAAACAAGGCAACCTATGGATATCCACCTCCAACGGCCTTACGCGGTTTAACCCGCAAACATTTGCATTTAAGAAATTTAATATGGCCGACGGCCTGCAGGGAATGGAGTTTGAGTCAAACGCCGCCTTAACAACCAACACTGGTGAAATGCTTTTTGGAGGTACTAAAGGGTTAAATACCTTTTATCCCGACAAAATTACCACAAACAGATTTGTCCCGCCGGTTTATATTACCGGCTTTCAAATTTTCAATAAAAAAATATCCCCCACCGATGAAAACTCCCCCCTGAAAACTGAAATAAGTTTAACTAAACAAATCACGCTTTCTTATCGCCAATCATCATTGGAGTTTGAATATGCAGGTTTGAACTATACTACATCCCGCAACAACCAGTACGCGTACAAGTTAGAAGGGTTTGATACAAGCTGGAGCTACGTGCACAATACCCGAAAGGCAGCCTATACAAACCTTAGCCCAGGCACATACATTTTTCGTGTAAAAGCCTCCAATAATGATGGGATCTGGAATGAAACCGGTGCATCACTTGTAATTGTGATAGATCCGCCTTTTTGGTTAACATGGTGGTTTAAAATACTTGTACTGGCCATTATCGGCGGAAGCGTATATGGGCTGTATCAAAATAAACTGGCGGTTATCCAAAAACAAAAAAAACGCCTCGAAAGGCAGGTTGAAGAGCGTACTGCCGAAGTAAATCAAAAGGTTAATGAGCTACAGGCGGTAAACGAAGAACTCCACGCACAATCAGAAGTGTTGCACGCGCAATCGGAGGAGTTGCATGTGCAGGCCGAAAACTTACGGGTATTAAATGAACAGCTAACCGAACAGAAAACACAAGAGCAGGCCGCCCGACAGGAGGCCGAAAAAGCCAACCAGGCTAAAAGTATATTTTTGGCTACCATGAGTCACGAGATCAGGACACCAATGAATGGCGTTATTGGTATGGCTTCACTACTGGCCGAAACGGACCTGGACAATGAACAGCGGGAGTATACAGAAACAATCATTACCTGTGGCGATAGCTTAATAAACGTTATTAACGATATTCTTGATTTCTCCAAGATAGAATCGGGTAGTATGGAGTTGGAAAGCGAAGATTTTGACCTGCGCCATACCGTGGAAGATGTGATGGACCTGTTTGCTCAAAATGCTGCGCAGCTTGGGCTTGATCTGCTCTATCAGATAGATTTCGATCTCCCATCCCAAATTGTTGGCGATAGCTTAAGGCTAAAGCAAATCCTGATCAACTTGATCAATAACGCGCTCAAATTTACACATAAGGGCCAGGTGTATATTAATGTGTACCTTTCAGAACGATTCAAAAACGGCGATCTGGAAGTTGGGTTTAAGGTGTCGGATACAGGTATCGGTATACCGTCCGAAAAGATCCCTGGTCTGTTTAAAGCCTTTACTCAGATTGATTCATCTACCACCCGAAAATACGGTGGAACCGGCCTGGGTCTGGCCATCAGCGAGCGCTTGGTAAAATTAATGGACGGAAAAATATGGGCCGAAAGCATATACGGAGAAGGTTCAACTTTTTCGTTTACAATAAAGACAAAAACCGGGAACAAATTACTTAAAGCCGCCGCTGAATCTTACAACATGATAGGGGCCGAAGGTACACAGATATTAATTGTAGACGACAATCAAACAAACCTCAGCATTTTAAAGAGTCAGCTTGAGCAGTGGAAACTTGAACCGGTATTGGCCTCATCGGCTATGGAGGCTTTGCAGATCCTGGTAACAGATAGAAATATTCAACTGGTTATAACCGATATGGAAATGCCCGAAATGAATGGCGTGGATTTAGCTCGCGCCATTCATGAAAGCATCAATCCCCTCCCGGTGATCATGTTGAGTTCTATAGGAGATGAAAGCAGGAAAAAGTTTCCCGGATTATTCAGGTCAATACTCACTAAGCCTGTAAAACAGCATCAACTACACCAAAGCATTATCACCGAACTTCGCAATCAAACTGATACGCACGCACCACGCGAAAAAAACATACCGTTGCTTACTGACGATTTCGCACAACAGTTTCCGCTCAGTATTTTGGTTGCCGAGGACAATGTGATCAATCAAAAAATAATTGACCGTATGCTTAACAAATTGGGATACCGGGCCGATGTGGCTCAAACAGGGTTTGAAGTTTTAGCTATGATTGATAAGAAAAACTACAACATTATATTAATGGACGTGCAAATGCCTCAAATGGATGGCTTGGAAGCAACGCAAACCATACGCAGACAAAACCACACACAACCGTACATTATAGCTATGACGGCGAATGCAATGCCCGAAGATAAGGAGATCTGCATCACTGCAGGCATGAACGATTATTTAGCTAAACCAATGAAAGTGAACGAACTGATCAATGCGCTTCAGGAAGCATTTCTGGCTATGCAAAATCATCAGATTCGATAAATTTCTTTAACTGATCCAATTTTGATCTGGCGATCAAAATTGTTTTACAAAGTATTTGTTTTTGTAGTTTTAAATTACTAATTTTATTAGCAATTTAAAACTACACCTATTACCAAATGGAAACCTTATCACCAAATATCTTCGTCGGCAACATGGCCGAAACCATCGGATTTTATAAAATACTGGGCTTTAACGTCACCATGTCTGTACCACCGGAAGGCAGCGATTTTGTTTGGGTAATGATGAACAATGGCGGCGTTACCATCATGTTCCAAACCTTCGAAAGTTTAGGCGATGATCTGCCTGATATCAGCCGGAACAACGGCGGTTCGTTATTACTGTACATCAATCTGAAAAACATCACAACTTTTTACGAGGAAATAAAAGATAAGGTAACCGTTTTAACGGGACTGGAAAAAACCTTTTATGGCGCCACCGAATTTTCGATAAAAGATAACAATGGTTATGTGTTAACTTTTGCCGAGCATGTATAAAACCTCACCCTTAGGTAAACGGGTTCCATATTTAAATCTGGAACTCACCCCGTCCGGTATATCAATTGCCTGAGTTGTATTTCGATATACCTTAGCGCATTATTTTAGACCGGGTCTGGTATGGTACGATCTCAGGTTACTCAACATTTCGGATCATTTATTTTCAGGAGGCTGGTTTATAGCAGTTTCGCACTGATCATTATTCTATTAGGTTCAAACCAATCATTTGGCTGGGTTTATCCCGAACACCGGCAAATTGCGCTGCTGGCAATTCAAAATCTCGATCCGCGGTATCGAGCTATTTTAGATAAGCTTTGGGCCGAAGCGAGCGTTGGCTATACTAACCGGCTCACTACATCGATAATAGATCCGAAACAAGGCTTACGCCCCACAAAAATTGACTATGCCGCATGGACGGCGATAGGCGGCGATCATAGCTGCTCGCCCGAAATGATGCTGAACACGGTTTTGCGATCAGATTGGATATTAAAGGTTGCAGCCGTAACCGCACAGCTAAAAGCAGATTTGGCAAATGCAAAAAACAGGAGCCAGCGCATCAATGCCCTCCGAAATTCGGATATCAATCTGCAAAAGGCCGATTTGGAATACGCTACCCGGGCAGGCTCTAACAATGTTCATTTTTTACTTGCCCGCCCAAAAGTTGATGAAAAATTATCAGAATATCTTACTGCGTGTCTTACCGCGGGCTCGCCGCTAAACGCACTCGGCGCTTATTCCTGGTATCACACCAGCGCGCTTCAAAAGGCAGCCAGGTATGCCAATGAGAGTTTATCTCCCAAAGAAAAATCGGCGCTGATACTGGCAGCTCTGGCCGACGAAGCTTTTGCTTTACATTTTTTAGAGGATGTTTATTCAGCCGGCCATATTGCAGGCACATGGGGTAATGCTTCATTACGCAAAGGCACACACGACTATTACAATGAAAAGGGCCTGGAGGTTATTACCTGGGATGGAAAAAAAATGATCCTCAGGGGTGATGCCTTTATGCGCCCCGAGGATGCTGACATTGCGGCTGAAAATGTTGCCCAGAGCCTGCAGCAATTGGTTACTGTAGCCAGCGGCAATGTACAATTGGACTATAAGAATGATCCTGTTTCTACCAATGCATTACCCGATACCTTTAATGTTTGTAAAAATAATTTTATGCCCCTGCGCAAAGCCGAAGTTCAAAATTTGATGGCTGTTTTAATTAAAACGCCGGTACCGGCATTAGGCGCAGGCCTGGGCGAGCTACCCAGGTTCCGGTCAGAAATAGGGGCTTTTATTGGTGTTTCTGCCACGCTCAACAGCGCTATGCTATCCGGCGGCTACGGTGTCGACCAAAAACAAGCAGGTGTCATCGCGGGTATCGAAGCAAATATTCGTTTTGGTTTAGGATTAGATGGCGTATTGGACGAATCCGGCGACGGGTTGGTTTTTCTGCAATTTGGCTGGAAACAAAATTCGGCATCTACCATCCGGTTTGTAAACACTGATGCGAGCACCCAAACAAATTCAATAACGGCCGCCATTCCGGGGCAATCAGCTTATAACCTGAGGTTACGTCTTCCTTTCTGGTTATTACCCGGTGATCTGCTGGTAGCCGGACCAATTTTATATTTAGTATCGCCGCAATTATTGGCTAAAATGGCCGTAGTCGCGGGCAACGGAGGATTGATCCCGTGGCAATCCGGCATGGCCACACCTATTGGCAGGTTTCAGTTTGTGCTCGGCCGGGAGATCGGCGTGTCGTTATATGGCCTCAGCACTCCTCAACAAACCATCTTAATTCCTGTTGCTGCTCAAAAAGCGGTTTTGGTATCTTATAAATCTACCGAGCTTAATTTCCCGGTATTGGAATATGAGCCTTTCACCAGGTCGTTTTCGCAGGTGCAAAGTTCCAACATGCTCGTTCAGTTAACCTGGGGCCTAACTATCCCACACGGCGCTGCGGTTGTTTCACCGGCAAATGCAGCATTGCCCCAACTAAAAAATGTTTACCAGGTCGGTATCCGGATAATATTCGACTGGCGGCATTACCTGTAGCCATCATTAGCCAAAAAACTATTGCCCTTTGGTTTTTACGTACATGTAAACAATGGCTATAACCACCATAATGATTAGTACCAACAAACCGGTTTTGCCCTTACGTTTATCCTGGCGCATCAACCACACTAAAAAAGCCACAAACGGTAGTACAAAAACGGTCCAAAAAATTATCGATGCAGCTGGCATATTCTTTTTAAATTACATGCAAATTAACACATAAAAACAGAATCCGTTTAATCTAATCGAATCTGTTTCTACAAACCCACATGAACCAACTCGAAACCTATATCCATCACTATTTTAGCATCAGCATTGATGACTGTAAAACAATTGCAGGTTTGTTTACACAACAAGATCTGGCCAAAGGCGATTATTACCTCAAAAGCAACAAATACTGTAATAAAATGAGCTTTATACAAAGCGGACTTTTGCGGATATATGTCGATCTGCCAGCCGGCGAAGTAACGCAATGGATCAGTACTGCTGGTTATTTTGTCACTGATCTTTCGGCCTTTTTCTTCCGGAATCCTTCCCGGTGGAACATCCAGGCCTTAACCGATGCTAAAATTTATACCATCAATTACGAAGATTACAATAACATCGGCAAACTGGTACCTAAGTGGAACGAGTTGGAAAAGCTTTTTATAGGCAAGTGTTTTGTGATGTTGGAGAACCGGGTTTTCGACCATCTGTCCTTATCTGCCGAAGAACGTTACGATCGTTTTTTCGAACAAAACCGCGAGTTGTTTAACCAGGTACCACTTCAATATCTGGCCTCCATGTTAGGCATGACGCCCGAAACCTTCAGTCGCATCCGCCGCAAAAAACTTTCTTGATTTTTGTCAAGAGCAAACCGCTGTTTTGCCCCGCACCTTTGACCTATTAAAAACAAGTCAAAAATCAATCATCATGAAAACCACCATTAAACTCGAAGAAGTTGCTTTAACCATAGCATCTATCTACTTTTTATATTTGTATAACCTTGGGCTTTCTGTATGGGTCTGGATCCCCCTTTTCCTCAGTCCTGATATTTCTATGCTAGGCTACCTTATTAACACACGTGCAGGTGCATTTACCTATAATTTATTTCATCATCGTGGGCTGAGCCTTGCTTTGGCTTTCGCCGGATACTTAATGCATGTGCCAATCTTACTAACCCTCGGCATCTTATTACTCGCCCATTCGTCTTTCGACCGCATGCTGGGCTACGGCCTAAAATACAACGACAGCTTTAAACATACGCACTTGGGTTGGTTGCCCGATAAAACAAAAGCGGCATAAGTTAGTTATGGAAGTAAGGTTTCCCTTTAGGGGAGTTAGGAGGCTAAAAAGGCATCCGCGCAAGCGGCGCAACGTCCTGGCCAACAAAATCGTTCTTTAAATATTTATAATACCCGGCAACGGCGATCATCGCCGCATTATCGGTACAATATTGAAATTGAGGTATAAAAGTATTCCAGCCCATTTGCTCACCCAATGCGGTTAAACCTTCGCGCAAACCGGTATTGGCAGATACGCCGCCCGCCAAAGCAATGTCTTTGATATTATATAGCGCGGCAGCCTTTTTCAACTTGTTCAGCAAAATGGTAACCACACGCTTTTCAACCGAAGCGCAAATGTCGGTCATCCGGTTTTGCAAAAAGTCAGGGTCTTTGGCAACGTTATCACGGATAAAGTACATAATGGATGTTTTCAATCCGCTAAAGCTAAAATCCAGTCCGGGTATGTTTGGTTCGGGGAAGGCAAAAGCATCCGGGTTGCCCTGGCGGGCATATTTGTCGATCATCGGTCCACCGGGATACGGTAAGCCCAATATCTTGCTGGTTTTGTCGAGCGCTTCACCTGCGGCATCATCGGTGGTTTGACCAACAACCTCCATATCAAAATAGTCTTTCACCAAAACTATTTGGGTATGGCCGCCCGATACTGTTAAACATAAAAACGGAAATTGCGGTTTAGGTTCATCAATAAAATGTGCCAGTATATGGCCCTGCATGTGGTTTACCTCAATAAGCGGAAGCTTTTGGCCCAGGGCAAATGCCTTGGCAAATGATACACCAACCAGTAATGAACCTAAAAGTCCGGGGCCGCGCGTAAATGCTACTGCATCAATATCATTTTTGCTTACTTTTGCGTTAAGTAATGCCTGCTGTACAGCCGGGATGATATTTTGCTGATGTACGCGTGAAGCCAGTTCGGGCACAACGCCGCCATAAGCTGCATGGATGGTTTGATTAGCAATAACATTGCTCAAAATTTTACCATCAACACAAACCGCAGCCGAGGTTTCATCACACGAAGATTCAATTCCTAAAATAACAGGCATTTTTACAATTTATACTACAAAGTTATTAAAAAAGCGCTCAATATAACGTTATGGATACTGCTGATTCTGGTCAGCCTGATCGGAGCTATCTTGTTTGCGCTGCAATTTAAACCTGTACAAACCTGGCTTGCTAAAAAAGCAACCACCTATTTATCCAAAGAGCTAAAAACCACTGTCTCTATCGGCAGTATTGATGTAAGGCCTTTTACCTCAGTGGTTATTGAAGATTTTTACGTACTCGATCAGCAAAAAGACACCCTCTTAAATACGCCAAAACTAACGGTCGATCTGCTTAATTTTTCCATCTTCAGCAACATCAGTAATCATATTATCGATTTTAGTTTGGTACAGTTGGATAATGGTTCGATATATCTCAAAAAACAAAAAGACAGCACGGCCAATTTCGGGTTTATTGTTGATCACTTTAAATCAACCGATACTACCAAATCAACCGGTAAACCCTGGAATATTAATTTCGAAAAGGTGGTGTTAAACAATCTACACTTTCGTTATAAAAATCAGCTCAGTACCGAGGTTACACCCAACCAGGTTAACTTTAATGATGTTGATGCACAGCACGTAAGTACCGTGCTCATTAACCCCGATTTTAAAAACCACCTGTTTAAGGCAGGTATTAATAATTTAACGTTAAAAGAAAAAAGCGGCCTTTATTTAAAAAATCTAACCGCCGCCGCTACTATTGATACCAACCAGATCTTGCTTCAGCACCTGCTGCTTGTAACCAACCGCTCTAATTTCAGCGATTATTTCAGGATGCAGTTTAAATCGTTTGATGACTTCAGCGATTTTGAAAATAAGGTTCACATGGATGCCGATTTTAAATCGTCGCACATATCATCGCTGGATGTTGGTTATTTCACCGTTAGCCTGCAGCATATATTTTTTGATGTGGGTATAAATGGTCGTATCAAAGGGTCTGTAAGCAGCCTGAAAGCCAAAGACCTGACCATTACAAGTGGGCAAGCCACTTACGTTAAAGGCGATTTCAGTTTAAAAGGCCTCCCCGATTGGGATAAAACTTTCCTCGAACTAAAGTTTGAGCAGATAGCTACCAATAAAAAAGACCTCGACTTGCTGTACAGCCGCTTTACCGGCACGCCCAACCGGCATCTGCCCGATATTGTGGGCAAGTTTGGTAATATCAATTTTACCGGACAGTTTACCGGTTTCCAAAACGACTTTATTGCTTATGGCGACTTTAAAACCAAACTGGGCAGGTTTAACTCGGATATCAACTTAAAGTTTGATAAGAACAATATGCCGAGCTATAGCGGTAAACTTAACACTTCCAACTTTGACCTCGGCAACCTGATAGATAACCCCACATTGGGCCGCACTACTTTAAGGGCTAACATTAAGGGCCGCGGCTTTGAGCTTAAAAACTTGGGCGAGCAGTTGGATGCAAAAATTGCATATTTCGATTTTAACGGGTATCGCTACAACAACGTCTCGTTAAAGGGCATACTCCTGAAAAAGAAATTTGATGGGGCCGTATTGGTGAACGACCGAAATTTAAATCTTGATTTTAAAGGTGCTGTCGATCTTAATCCTAAATTACCGGCATTTAATTTTACCGCAGCTATAAAAGGTGCACACCTCAACAATCTAAAACTGGTTAAAGATACTATAGCACTTGATGCTCTGGTGACCAGTAATTTTTCTGGTAATAACCTCGAAAATATAGAGGGCAGCATTTTAATGAAGAATGTTAAAATGAGCGTTCCCAAGCATGATTACCTGGTTGATTCCGTATACTTTGCCGCCAGCGGGCAAGAAGGCTCAGTACGCCAGCTCATTTTAAGATCCGACATGGCCAATGCAACATTAAAAGGCAAATATGATCTTTCTTCCCTACCCGATTATTTTAAGGCCATCGCGAAAAAATATATTCCATCATTACAAACAACTGTTGCCTCTGCCAAACCGCAAAATTTTGATTTTAATATTCAGCTTAAAAACTTAGATCCTGTAACCGCTTTATTCGCGCCCCAGTTAAAACTACCCGAACAAGGTACATTTATAGGTAAGTTTAACTCTGCCGATAAAACCGCCACCTTAACGGGATTGGTTAAAACTGTAAAATACAATAACATTGTTTTTCACGATCTGCTGGTTGACGAAAGCACCAGTGATGATATGCTCCAGCTTAACTTATCCTTCAGCAAGGTCAACTTTTCAGATAGTGTATTTGTAAAGGATATTAACATCAGTAATTTTTTAAAACGTGATAGTTTAAACTTTAACATTAAGTTATCTGATAAAAACGCGGTCAACCAACTCGATTTATATGGTTTGGTCCAGTTTGCGCGCGATACTGTGGCCCGGTTAAAGCTTTTACCATCTGATATTATTATCGAGCACCAGGTTTGGAAACTGGCCAACCAGGTTAGGGTACGGTTTTTAGAAGGCAACAAAACCCAGTTAACCGGTTTCGAGCTGGCTAATGGGGCACAAAACGTAAAAATAAACGGCCTTATTTCTTCCGATCCGAACGACCACCTTAAGATCAATTTTGATAAATTTAACATGAACACCCTAAATCAGTTAAGTAAATCGTTCGGTGTGATGTTAGATGGTAAGCTAAACGGCGAAGTAGATATCGCTTCGGTAACCGGCAAAGCTAACATGCAATCAAAGCTGGGAGTTGATTCGCTTAGTTTTAACAAAAGTTTGATCGGTGATATCAAGTTTAATACCGGGCTGGACAATGACCAGCACACTGCCAATGTTAAAATGAATATCTTTAACAGGGGCCTTGAAACCTTAACTGCAGACGGAACCTATAAACTGGCCGTAGAGGGCGATAACCTTGATTTTAATTTGCGCATGAACCAAACCTCGGCTGCTATTATCGAGCCGTTTGTTAAAAGCCTTGTGTCAAATTTAAAAGGTACTTTATCATCCGATCTGAAGTTGACGGGCACCTTATCAAAACCGCTCATCAATGGTACACTTACCCTGGCTAATACCGGTGTAACGGTAAATTATCTTCAAACGCCATACATCATTAATGATAAAGTTACCGTAACAAATAGCGTTGTCAACATTGATAATATGATCCTGAAAGATAGTCACGGCGGTACCGGAGTAGCCAACGGTACGGTCGATCTGAGTAAGGACTTGTCAAACCCAACACTTAATGTTGATATCGCAGCAACCAACCTGCTGGCCCTTAATACCACGTTTAAAAATAATCGTTTATATTACGGTACAGCCTATGGCACCGGTAACTTTAGTTTTGTGGGCCCTATTGATAACATGAATATCAACATCAAGGCTAAAACCCAGGAAGGTACTGTATTTAACATTCCTCTTAATACATCAAGCACTGCATCCGACTATGAATTTATTCGCTATGTATCGTTAAAAGACACCACGAAGACTGTTAAAAATACTACCCAATTTAAAGGCGTTACCTTAAATTTCGATCTTTCAGCTGATGAAAAAACGGTGGTTAAGATCTATACCGATTACGGATTGCTAACCGGCAGCGGCACAGCTAATAATCTATCACTCCGGATCAATAGTCTTGGTGATTTTGAAATGTTTGGTGCATTCCTCATCACATCCGGTAAGTTTGAGTTTACGGCCAAAAGCGTGATCAGTAAAGTATTCCAGATCAACCAGGGAGGAACTATCCGCTGGACCGGCTCGCCATCAAACGCTGATATTAATCTGATAACTACTTACGAGGTTCGGGCAAATATCGGCGATCTGTACCAGGCCGCGGGCCTTACATCGCCAAAAGGCAACCAGTTCGAATTGGTACAGGCACAGCTTAAATTGAGCGGGCCACTAATTAAACCAAACATCGATTTTGATTTTAATTTCCCTACCGATCCATCTATTAAAGACGAAGTGGGTAACTATTTAAACGATGCGACAAATCGTAGCCAGCAGGCGTTAAGTTTAATCGTACGGCGTAGTTTTAACAAAGGCGCCGCCGGTAATAATATCACCAACCAGGTATCGCAAACTGCTCAGGATGCTTTTAGCGAGTTGTTTTTCAACAAATTCAATAGTGTACTTTCACAAAATGTAAAAGCCATCGATCTTAATATCAGCTCAGCTCAAGAGGCAAGCGCATCAATTAAGTTATTTAATGACAGGTTATTAATTAACGGAAGTTTATACAGCACATCGGGCAATAACCAGCTTTTTGGTAATAGTCAGTATCTCTTCAATTCAAATTTCAACGATCTGACGAAAGACTTCCAGGCACAGTATTACATCAGGAAAGACGGCCGTTTAACTATAACTTATTCTTATCGTGCATTAAATAATGCCACATCGTTGAACAGCATCAATACACAATTGGCAGTACAGTATGTTAACGGCTTAGGTTTAACTTACCACCGCGATTTTGATACATTCGGCGAATTCTTCAAAAACATGTTCGGCAGAAGGCCAACGCCCAAAAAGGATACTACCGTTATACCAAACCCTATACCTAAACAGAAAATAGACCAGGACGATAATTAATCCTTACCCATAATGGTATGACCCATTTTGTCGCGTTTTGTTTTCAGGTAGGTCTCATTGTGCGGGTTAGATGTTATTTCCATAGGCACGTTTTCAACCACTTTAATACCATAACCTACCAAACCTGCGCGCTTTTTAGGATTATTGGTCATTAAACGCATTTGTGTAATGTTAAGGCTCCTTAATATCTGCGCACCAATACCATAGTCGCGCTGATCCATTTTAAAGCCGAGTTGCAAATTGGCATCAACCGTGTCAAAACCGTTTTCCTGCAGGCTGTAAGCTTTTAGTTTATTGATCAGGCCGATACCCCGGCCCTCCTGGTTCATATATAATACTACGCCTTTGCCTTCTTTCTCTATCATCTCCATTGCTTTATGCAGTTGCGGGCCGCAATCGCACCGGCATGATCCAAAAATATCGCCGGTAACGCACGAGCTGTGTACACGTACCAGCACCGGTTCATCCTTTTCCCAGGTACCTTTTACCAAAGCCAAATGGTTTTCGCCGGTATCAATCTGGGTATAGGCTACCATATCAAATACTCCCCACTGCGTAGGCATCTTAACCGACACATCTTTACGGATCAGAGTTTCATTAGCCAACCGGTATGCGATCAGGTCTTTAACCGATACGATCTTCATGTCAAACTCCTTGGCAAACTCAAGCAAGTCCGGCAAACGCGCCATTTCACCATCGTCTTTCATAATTTCGCAGATCAGCCCTGCCGGTTCAAATCCAGCCATCACAGCCATATCTATAGCGGCTTCGGTATGCCCTGCGCGGCGTAAAACACCGCCGTCCTTAGCTATTAACGGAAAAATATGTCCCGGGCGACCAAGATCTTCTGGCTTGGTGGCCGGATCTATCAGCGCCAGTGTTGTCTTTGATCTGTCGGTAGCCGAAATTCCGGTGGTACAGCCCTGCCCTATCAGGTCTACCGAAACGGTAAAATTAGTTTCGTGCGATGAAGTGTTATGTCCCACCATAGGTTCAAGCTCAAGTTCCGCAGCTCTTTTCCGCGTTATTGGCGCACATATCAATCCACGGCCATACTTTGCCATAAAATTAATGGCTTCGGGGGTGGCATTACGTGCGGCGGTTAAAAAATCACCTTCGTTTTCGCGATCTTCATCATCAACAACAATAACGGTTTTACCGGCCTTTATATCCTCTATCGCTTCGGTTATGGTATTCAACATGGGTAATATATTTATTTACACAGGCATAGGTTGCTTATGTGCCTGCAAAGTTAAGTAAGTAACTAATTACACTGGTCGGCTAAGTGTAAAATGAATGTGGTTTTATAATTATACGTTAAGCTCGTCGGCTTTGGTTGCTTTCTTTTTTAACAGGTTTACAAAAAAACGCTTATACGCCTCAAGGTCAAACAAAACCGAATCGTTGGCCGACTTATATGATAAAAATATACCTATGGGAGTTAGCACCAAAATAGCTACCCAGGTACCTATAACTGGCGATAGGCTTCCGTCCTTGGCGGCTTTTTCGCCTATGGTCGAGATAATGTAATAGATCAGGAAAAACACTACTGAAATAACCACCGGTAAACCCAGGCCTCCTTTGCGAATGATAGCACCAAGCGGGGCACCGATTAAAAACAGTACCAAACAGGCGGCCGAAAGTGTAAATTTCTTTTGGTACTCAACCAGGTAGCGCCTTAGCACACTGCTCTGTTCACGATAAGCGTCAGCTTTGCTCTTAAAAATATCTTTGATCGAGTTTGCTTCCGAACCGGCATTGGTAACAGCTTCAATCTGCCTGTCAAGTGTGAAGGTCGATAAAATATGCTGATTGGGTATTTTTTGAGGTTGAATTTTTGTAGCCTTATGCGGCATAGTAAAATACCGGCTGTAAGGTGTGATCATTGCATAATTAACACTCAAAGTACGTTCAAAAGTTTTTTTAACCACTGCAAAGGTATCCAGTAATTGCCCCGAACTTAACATCGCGTAAGCCCCTTTAAACTCAGCTTGTGGTGTATGATTTAGCTCAAATCCCGATAATGATAACTTTTGCGTTGTTTCTTTAAACCTGAAACGTGTAAATGTTTGCCTTGGATTATAAGCGCCCTGATTGCTTGAAGCCTCTTCATATTTCACCCCATCTTTAAGTTTTAAAACCAAAAATTTGTTATTAGGGCTCTTGAACATTTCGCCTTGCCTGGCAAAAATCACGTTGTTACTATTGTAGTTTAGATTTTTTTCATAGATCATGATGTTGTACAATATCCGGTCGTCGGGGTCTTTGCCACCCACACGTATTGAATAACCAGGGAAACTATTGTTAAATACGTTTACCTTGATGAGCGATGCCGATTTTTGTTTTCGCACATCATACAAAAGCGAATAAAATTTGAGATTGGCTACCGGCAGCATATAGTCCGAAAAAACGAAAGCGCTTATGCTAAGCATAGCAACAACGATGATCATAGGATAAAGTGCCCTGCTTAACGAAACTCCGGCAGCTTTAATAGCAACCAGTTCGTAATTTTCGCCAAGGGTGCCGTAGGTCATGATAGACGATAATAACACGGAGAGTGGCAGCGCCATAGCCACATTGGTTGCCGAAGCATACAACATGAGCTGCAGTATAGTGTACCATTGAAAGCCTTTGCCTATCAGGTCGTCAATGTATTTCCACAGAAATAACATCAGCAACACAAACATCACGATCAAGAAGGTAACAATAAATGGCCTGATAAAGGCCTTAAGGATTAAAAGATGTATCTTCTTCACGGTACAAAATTAGGGAATTATTATCCCTTTACGCACCTAAAACGCTAATAAGGTACTGAATCTGATTGTCCCAGATTAATTTTCTTTCGGCAATGTTCTCTTCAATAGCAAAATCAGTAACACCTAAAGCTACGTCGTTGGTTAACTCGTCCTGCAAAATCTCCATTTCAAAATAGCATTGCGGCTCGTCGTCTATCCATTTAAACTTAACCAGCTTATTCTCTTTAACAGCCAGCAACTTAGCTTTTTGTTGCTCACCATCCCAGGTAAAAGTATACACCTGGTCGCGCACATTAACATCATCAGCAAACCATTGGGCCAGTCCATTAGGTTCATTTAAAAAACTATATAGTATCCTTGGTGATGATTTAATTTCATATTCAATATTGAACTTCTTCTTTTCCGACATATTAGGGTACAAAAACTGGTGGTAAATATTACTGGGTGTAAATGTTAACATTTTTTCTAAAGAAAACGAATTTATACTATATTTACAAACCTTTTTTAGTAGGTGCCCGACGGGATAGCTCAGATGGTGAGAGCGTAGGATTCATAACACTGCGATTTTGATATAAACTACCTCAAAAATGCACCAAATCTGGTATGCCTCACAGCAAGATCATCCGGTTTTAAAATTGAAATCCCTGCAGCTATCATCAGCCGAAAGATAAAGCTCCCGCTTTCTGCACAAACCGTCGCGATCACGAACGGATGCATACCCCGAACTAAAAATTGTAAGCCCGGGATATGTCTTTTCGATAAAAGTTGGTTCATTCTGAAAATGCGAACAGTTTTGGCATTTGTGCGACGATCCGGAATGTTGAATACGCTTCAAGATATTCATACATTAATGCGTAATTATGGTTGACCAGTAATGCCCAAGTACCACAACCGAAAGCAAATATCCCAAAACTACGTTGACGATGACCCCTGCAGTAAAAGCTATAAAAGGTTTGGTACCGGCAGCCGCCAACTCGCGAAAGCGTGTAGTTAACCCGATGCTTAAAAAACTAAAGGTAAACGCCCATGTACGCATTGCTGTAATTGGTAAAATAAGAGCTGGTTTGACTAATTTATTATAATCCGCCAGGTTATTGCCATGTACGATAATGGTTGTTAGTATTGAAGCAATGAGAAACCCGAATACAAATTTGGGGAAGCGCCGCCAGATCTGACCTGCGTCAACTCTTGAGTCGGTTTCATTACGTTCCCAAACGGTGATCGAAATTAACGCCAATACGAACGACCAGATTCCGATCCAGATATCCCGGCCGATAACTTTGATCAGCGTATAGGCTGCAAGCGCCTGATCTGCTGTTCCGGCAATGCCATGTGTTCCCGCTAATCCGCCATAGGATTGTGCGGCGGCCAGGCCGGCGGCATCGGCAAATTCCGACGTACCGATCCACGAACCGGCAATGCCCGCCGATAAATGCAGCGCGCGCGCAACAAGCGGTAGAGTAAAAATGAGGATGATGGCCCAAAACACGACCAGGCTGATCGCGATAGGCGGATGTTCTTTTTTTGCTCTTACTGCACCGGCAACAGCAATGGACGCCGATACGCCGCATACCGCACCACCGGCTCCTAATACCGCTGCCAGCCTGTGATCAAGTTTCAGTTTCCGGGCGGTAAAGAAAATCGTTAAAAAGGTTACCAAAGAAACTACCGATGCTTGCAAAATAGCTACCGGGCCGGCCCAGATAATTAGTGTAAAGGGTAAAGTCGCGCCAAGCAAAACAATACCTAGTTTGATGTAAAATTCTACGCGAAAACCGGCATCAAGCCAGCGTGGCAAACCGATTACGTTTGAAATGAATAACCCCAGCGCCAGCGCCACTAACGGCGGTTCCAGGTTGTAGCGATTAGCCTGCTCCCAGCTTCCAACAACATAAATAATGGTCGACAAAATGAAGATAAAAATGAATGCTGGTATAAACGCTTTCGGCTTTTGCCCGATAAAGGAAACCACGATGGAAAAGAGAATAAGCAATACGCTAAGTAACGCTACATACCGGATACCATTAGCCGAAAATTGAGTGGCTAACTGTGACCATGTTGACCATTTGGCAGGTGCTACTGCTATCCAGGAAATACTCGATCCAGCCAGATAGAAAACATACGCCACGGCAACAATGCCCAGGCCAAGCCAAACTGCCCACCAATCTTCTTTGGTCCAAAGTTCCTGCCAGCGGGAGGTTTTTACGTCAGTTTCATTAAGTGTGGTACTCATAGGTTATTGTTAGTTTTTATTTATAAAATTCGGGTTTAAATAATATGCTGCCATCGCGTTTTACCTGCCAGGCAGTGATGGGGTTCATGTGGTAGCCGCCGATATCCGCCCCGCGGGCATCAACCAGTTGCTTAAGCGTCGGCTGTATATAGCCTGTTTCGTCAATCACCCTGCTTAGTATTTCGGTTTCATCTCCGTTCCATTGCCACGGATACCTGAAATAGGTATGCGCTTTATCCAAAACAGGTTCCTGAAGTCTTGCTTCATTCCAGGTTTTGCCTGCATCGATGCTAACCTCAACTTTAATCACCTTACCACGGCCTGTCCAGGCGATACCCCGTATCTCTATCCAGCCGCGCTCCACCTTTTGCGGGTAACTCGGATAGGTGATAATAGAGCGCGCGTCCATTTCAAAACTGAACATCCTAATCTTGTTATGCACCGGGTAAGTGTATTTTGATGTTTCTTCACGCGTCCACCAGGGCTGATCGGATAGTTCCAACCGCCGCAGCCATTTCACGTTCATATTGCCTTCATAACCGGGTAGCAGCAGTCGCGCCGGGTAGCCTTGTGCCGGGCGGATGGCCTCACCGTTTTGAGCGTAGGCGATCATGGCATCTTCCCAGGCTTTATGTGTAGGTATGCTCCTCGTCATCACCGATGCATCGCCGCCTTCGGCTAAAAACCAGGTCGATTTTGGATCAGCGCCCACTTCCCTGAAAAGGGTTGAGAGCATCACGCCGGTCCATTCGCTCTGGCTGGTGAGGCCTAAAATATCCTGCGGTGTCATTTCTTCTTTACCTGTCCGAAAGTTACCCGCACACTCAATGAAACAGGTTTTGGTTACCGATGGAAAGCGTTTCAAGTCGGCTAGGCTAAACTTCATCGGCCGCTCCACCATGCCGTGGATCAGCAGTTCATATTGCTTTGGATCGATGGCCGGTATACCGGCATGGTGACGCTCAAAGTGCAGGTCTGCAGGTGTGATGGTGCTGTAAAAATCCTGCAAAGGCGAGCGCGAAGAAATATCGGATGTTTTGCGCAGCGGTGTTTCATATGGCGAACGCGTACCAATTTTAAACGGGCCCGGGCCAATTCTTTTGGTTGGGTCGTCGACCGGAACGCCTACCTGGATGTATTTGGCGAATGAAGACGTTACTGGCAATATGGCCGCGGCTAAAGTACCGCCCAGCATGGTACGCCGGCTGATCTTCGTTGTTCTTTCTTTTTCCATCTTATTTTACTTCAGGCCCTCCTTTGCGGTCGTCGGTAATGAATAGTTTTTTTGCAGGCATGGTGATCTTCGGTAAAGTTTTCGCATCCAGAACCACGTCGGCCGTGATGATCTTGTTAGCATTTAATAAATATGCGGTGAGGCTGTATATTTCGTTATCCGTCAGCGATCCGGGATGATCATAAGGCATGGTGCGGCGCATATAATCAAACAGCGTTGTGGCGTAGGGCCAATAATTGCCTATAGTTTTGGGCTTGCTTTTCGCGGATGTATCACCTACTAAAGCCGGGCCGGCTAACTTTACGCCCGGTGTCTCGGTACCGTTCTGGCCGTGGCAGGATGAGCATTTGAGTATATATAGAGCCTTGCCTTTTGCAACATCTCCCTGCCCGGCAGGCAAACCTTTACCATCGGGGCGGATAGCGATATCTATTTTGGCGATATCCTGCGGTGTAGCGGCCTGGCCGAAACCGAACTTTGAAGGTACATGTGTGGTGTCAGCAACCGGCAATTGAGGCTGGCTTACCGTGCCATTGGTAAATGCCATCAGGCCGATCAGCGAAGTGGTGATAATGATCAGTTTCAATTTCATAGATCATTAATTTTAATGTTAAACACATCTTTTAAAGCCCGTTTAGCAGCGTGATAACCACACATACCATGCACGCCACCGCCAGGCGGGGTTGATGATGAACAGATATATAAGCCTTTTGCCGATGTTCGATAAGGCGAACTTCGTAAAGCGGGGCGGGTAAACAGTTGAGCCAGATCGATAATGCCGCCGTTGATATCGCCGCCAATATAATTGGGGTTGTAACTTTCCAGCTGACCTGTATTGAATGTATGCCGTGCCAGTATGCGCTCACGGAAACCGGGGGCAAAACGCTCAACCTGCTTTTCGATAGCATCCGTCATATCTTTAAACGATCCGTTGGGGACATGGCAATAGGCCCAGCCGGTGTGTTTGCCGGCGGGCGCACGCGTATCGTCGGACAGGCTTTGCTGTGCCAGCAATACAAATGGTTTATCCGGATAATGACCCTTGCTGGTTTGTTGTTCGCTTTGAGCGATCTCTGACAAGGTGCCGCCAATGTGGATCGTCCCAGCCTGCCTGGCAGCTTCGGCTTTAAAGGGAATAACATCGTCCAACGCCCAATCGATCTTAAACACCCCCATACCATAGCGATACCGTTGCAGCTGCCATTTGTAAATTGATGAAAACTTATGTCCGGCTATGGTTAACAGCTGTTTGGGTGTCACATCAAATAATACAGCTTTCGCAGATGGCAGCTGATCGAGCGAAGTGATATAGGTGTTGGTTTCGATCTTTCCGCCAAGGGAAACAAAATAAGACGCTAACGCCGCTGCAATATTTTTTGAACCGCCTTTTGGTACCGGCCAGCCTTTTAAATGCCCGTTGGCCATCAGCACCAAAGCAATGGCCGATGTAGCGGTATTTTCCAGCGGCTGGATACTGTGCGCCGCCATACCTGCAAATAAAGCTTTGGCCTGCTCTGTTTTAAATCGTTTGGCTAAGGTCGTTGCCGGTGTCAGGGCATTTAACCCGAATTTGGCCATCGCAATTGGGTGCTTTGGAAAATGTAAGGGTGCCAGTACATCGGCAGCTATAATGGGCCAGCTATCAACCAATGGCTTTATCAGGTTGAGATATGCATCCTTATCCGAACCTAATAAACCGGCTGTTTCGGTGATGGACTTTTTTAGCACAGCTGCCGTGCCATCATCGAACGGATGTGCTGCCGCTGCTTCGGGGTATAAGTATTGCAGGCCATGTTTGTGCAGAGGCAAGGTTTGAAAGAAAGGCGAACCTGCAGCCATTGGATGGATAGCCGAACAGACATCGTGATGGAAACCGGGTAAGGTTAGCTCTTCGGTACGTAAGCCGCCGCCGATCTTGTCTTTCCCTTCTAATAGCAAAACCGAAAGCCCGTTTTGCTGCAGCAATATTGCTACAGCAAGCCCGTTGGGCCCCGAACCTACTACTACGGCATCATATTGGTAGGTCTTGCTCATTAATATTTTCCGGCAACTAAAGTACTTTTTGGCAGAGCGTATTTACGGTCATACCTGTCAAGCACCACGTAAATGGAATCCCTGCGTTCGTTAATACCCGATAGTATGACATGCGAGCCATCGGTTGTTTGGTAATTTAATACCATGCGGTTGCGTTTAGGTTCTGGTTTGGTATCGGCAAACTCCCGGTCGCGCCGTGCCGAAAAAGCATGTGTATCGATCATGTTTTTCTCATCGCCGATATGCGCCAAAGCTTCTTTACCGATCCAGTTATCATTTGGCTTAGGTGCCTGCTTAGCTTTATTACGGTTACCGCGTCCGCCGCGGCGCCCGCCCGAGCCTACAATGTTTTTATCCTGTAGGTATAAAACTTTGTCGACTGTATCGGCCAGGTAATGAAATGCACGCTCGCCACCCGCAACGCCCGTTATCTCGAATGTACGCTGAATATCTTTCATCGGACTGCCGCCGCCGTTCGATGGATCGATCACCACCGGATGATTGACACGGAAAGTTAAAGTCGTCCAATTCTCAAAGGTTGCTTCCTGCCAGCGTACCGAATCCAATGGATTGTACGCAATTTCCTGTCCGTTGATCTTAAACTCGGTTACATGATAATTGCCACGCAGCTGCTTTACCCCTGCAGTGGAAGGCTGTTTGTACGGATCATATTTAAAGTTGACAATCTCGGTATATGTAAGTATCACAAAGAAGATGAGGAAGGTCAGTGCCTTCAATCCTACCCGGGCATATTTTAGGCTCGTTTTTTTAAAGTCAGGATAGACGTGGAACGGCACAGTATAACGCTCACGAATAAGCAGGTTATACAGTTTTGGTACATCATCGGCAATAAGGAAGAGGGATAAGAATACGAAATAGAATGCGTAAACATGCACACCGCCATCGTAAGCATAATTCACGAAAGTGATATCGCCCAAGGCCCCGGCCAGTAAAATTGCACCATACAAAGTTGTTTTTCTGAAGAGCAACAAAGTACCTGCCACGATCTCGACCACGCCGCCGAATACCTGGTACCAGGGCACGATGCCTACCGACATCCAATAGATCTTCTGCGCGGTAAAATCGCCGAAGTTGCTGTTTAAAAGTCCCAGCGACGGATAAGGCATTTGAGTTGGAAACAGTTTGGTAAACCCAAAGCCGATGATGCCGATACCTGCCCGGTAACGCACCACCACGCGTATCCAGTAGTACAGGATATTGTACGATTCGCTTTTGCGATCAAATATCGACCAGATCAAAGCGCCTGCAATGCCTATCAGAAAAGCGATACCCCAATCGGTATAATCGGCAAAGAAGTTGCGTTTGGGTGGCAGCGCCCCTGTTTGATCGCCGTTATCATTCTTTTTGTGATGTACTGGCACTACAGCAGCTACCTTTGTGGAATCGTGCTTAGCGGAATCCACGGTTGTTGAACGACTTTGATGGTGATGTTTGTGAGGAGCATTTTCGGTAACGAGGGTTTCGCCCGTTGCCAAAACAGAGTCGCCATGATGACGGTGGTGGTGTTTTCCATCATTATTCACCAGGGTCGAATCGCGGCCATCATGGTGATGGCCACCAAAGGCGCCATTGTTTACTTCTGTCGAATCGCTGTCATGGCGATGATGTTTTTTACCTGTTTGGTCATCGGTTCCTAAAAGTTGGGCGCTATCCTTATGGCCTGTACTTTTCGGCTCGGTATTGGCGTTGTTACCGGGTAAAGCATCAGCATCGCCATACTCGCCTTTCCCGCCAAAAAACTGCTGAAAGCTGGGTTGAAAGCGTGCTATATCATAAATATCGCGGTAATGCGGGCGGAACCAGTTGAGGGTATAAACATTTTTGTACCAGCTGCCGGTAAACGGGATACACATCGCCAACAAAAAAACGAACAGTACCCGGAACCCGAACTTTTTAAGCCACGACCATGGCTTTGGTTTTTGACTTGTCGATCCGGGCTGATCCGGATTAGATTGAATTTCAGACATAAAATTTATTTTATTGAGTGATCTGATTTATAGTTTTAATATCCTACGGCGGCCGATGGTGAACGGGTATTTTTTGTTGATCTTGTTAAGTACCACGTACACCGAATCTTTGTTCTGATCAATCCCCGAAAGGATAATGGTTGCCGTATCTGGTCTTGAATATTTCAGTTGCAGTTTTTCGCCTTTGTAATGACTGTTCTTATTTTCCAGCGAAAGCGTATGATTAACCGTATCGGCCGTGTAACTGTAATAGTGCCTGCCGGCTGCTCCGGCCAGTTCGTAGTCGCGGTCCTGATCGTTTTTAATGATCTCCTCATGGTTCACCGAATCGATCAATACCGGTCGGTTTGAGCGGATGCTGATGGTTGCCCATCTTTCGAACACGACATCTTTCCAGCGGATTGGGTCGGTAGCCGAGTAAGTCAGCTCTTTATTGTTGATCTTAAACTCGCTTACGTTATAAATACCGCTGGCTTTGGCTAAGCCGGGTGTGCGCGGAAACTGGTAAGGATCATGATGTAAACCGGAGTAAGTTTTAAATCCGTAAAGGAAAACAAAAAAGAAAGCCACCAGGCTTTTAACCAGTAAGCGCGCGGTACGTTGTTTATCGGTTAATACCGGTTTAAATTTATTAGGGTGGGTAGAGCGCTCGAGCGAGATAAGATTATAAACCCTTGCCGCGTCAAAGTACAATATAAACAGCGCAAAGCTGATGAGGTAGATGCTATACACGTACTCACCGCCCTCGTAAGCCAGGTTGGATATCAATACATTGCCCGTAAATACAATGATGATGAGCGCGCCAAACGTTGCGGTTTTGCGAAAGAACAACAGCAGCCCGGCCAAAACCTCTATAGCGCCGAGAAATGATTCGTAATTGGGTACGATGCCGAGGCTCATAGAGAAGATCTTCCAATCGGTAAAATCACCGTAGGCGGTATTCAAATTACTGATAGACGGAAATGGCGCCTGTAACGGAAACAGCTTGATAAAACCGTAACCAATAATCCCGATGGCTAAACGGTAACGCACCACTACCCGCAGCCAGTAGTACAGGTTATCGTAATTTTGATCTTTAAGATCCGATCTTCCCCACAGTACCGCGCCTATTGCTGATAAAGCGGCAATGATGATCCAATTAATAAAACTATCGTTACCCGGGATAAACTTCGGCGTTAAGCGGGTGAGGTTAAAAATATCGCCATAGCTGATATGCAGCCAGTTAAAGCCGAAAACAACTTTAAAAATATCCACGCTTAACGGCAAGGCTTGCAGCAGGAAAAAGATGAACAGGAACCGGAAAATGCTTTTTTCCTTTTCGCTCCACTGGTGCGATGGTTCGGGGGGTAAGGTTTTTGTCATTGTTAAATACTGTTATCATTTAGGTTTTTTGGACGCCGGGGGCAGAATCGAACTGCCGTAGAAGGTTTTGCAGACCCCAACCTGGCCACTCGGTCACCCGGCTTCTTTAGTCCTGTTTAATTATCATCGTCGTCTTCGCCGGTTTTGGCTACAGCAGTATTTGGCTTACGAGGTTCTTTGATCACCGCACGCTTAGCCAGATCGTACTTTTGGCCTGCGCCTAAAAAGAAGAAAGGGCCGTCGGACGCGGTAAAATCTTCGCGGCCGTTAACCACGTGCTTATCGTACGCGCTAATAATGGTATTGTAGTCGTAAATGGCTACGTACGATTTGCCCAACACCTGCAAAGTATCGCGTTGCACAAGTATGGCCGTAGCTTCGTTTAAGCCAATGCCGATCAGCTGAGGCGACTTGCGGATAAAATCGACCAAAGCAAACTCGCGGTTACGCACCAGGATATGCTGATCAATAGCTGAGCTTTTGAGGAAACCAAGGCCCTGGGTATGATCGCCAACCTGCACTTGCGCACCTTTGGTATCGCCACGCCACAAAAATGAACCCTGGATACTGGCGCCTGCCGAACTGCCCGCAATCACTCCGCCGCGGTTCAACACATCAAAAAATGCCTGATGCGTTAAGGTGTTAAGGTACGAGTCGGCAATGCGCCATTGGCGGCCGCCAACGAAGTAAACCCCGGTAGCTTTTCTTAACGGAGCGATAAATTTTTCGCTATTTGCTGTAGCCAGATCGCCGGTGTGCAGCAGGGTTACATTTTTAATGCCTGTTTGCTTTTTTAATTCGTCGACCTCTTTATTGTCAACCCCGGCCGAATCGCCGGCCGCGGTGGTTACCACTACAACGGCTGCTTTATCCGGTCCACCGGCCAGCTCGGTAAACTTTTCCCAGATATCGCGCTGCGAACCAACGTTGCCGCCGATAATGATGAGCGAGCCTTTTTCGGGGCCATGCCTTGTAGGTGATTGTTTTACGGTGATGGGCGATTGTTGTGCCCGAACTGCATAGCCGGTAGCGGCTATGATGAGTGAAAGGATGATCAGTTTTTTCATGATTTAATTTTGTTTTTATAGGTAGATGTTAATAGCCAGGATTTCGGTTAGCACCGGCCAGGTTAGGGTCGACCAGTGTTTCGTTATAAGGGATGGGGAACAGGTAGAGGTGTTTATCCGGCAGGGAAAGCACAGTTTGTGCGCGATCGGTACGGACGAGGTTGAACCATCGGTCGCTCTCGAACGGGAACTCCACCTGGCGTTCTTTTTCCAACGCGAGTAAAATATCGCTCAAAGTGGCAGCCGTACTTACCGGTATCCCGGCACGGGTGCGTACCGCATTCAGATCGCTTTGGGCACTGTTTGCGCCGACAAGGTTGCTCTGATAAGCGCGTGCTTCTGAGCGGATGAGGTAGATCTCCGACAAACGGATCACATAGGCAGGATCAGTACCGACAGGGGTGCGGTAATATAGTTGGCCGTACCACAAGTTGCCCGGAGGTGCTGTGCGGGCAATAAGCGCGCTGCGGCTGCCACCTATGTTAGGGTCGTTCAATAAAGTCACCAAAGCATCGTTCGGCGCCCATTCGCGGCGGCCGCCCAAAGCAGGTGGCAGCCACCAGTTGCTGTGCCCGTTGGTGTTGGACGAGGTATAAGCCAGCTCCAGGATGGACTCCTTGGTGTTAGTTACACTATTGGCAAAAAATGTGCTATAAGGTGTTACCAGGCTGTAATCGGTCGCATCATTGATCACCAATGTGGCGTATTGCTCGGCCAGTGCCCATTGCTTTTGGTACAAGTAAAAACGCGCTTTTAATGCCTGAATTGTTTTTACGCTTACCCGGTTGCGGTTAATTGCTATAGGGACAAGGCCCTCGGCGGTGTTTAAATCGGCCAGCACTTGCGTATAAGTATCGGCCAGGCTGCTGCGCGGCACACCTACGTTATCTGTAGAAGCGTATGTTGGCTTTAAGATCAACTGCACGCCACCCCAACCACGGGCCAGATCGAAATAGGCTAATGCACGGATGAAATAGGCTTCGCCTAAATACTGGTTACGCACCGCTGTGGTAAGCAGCGGATCCTGTATGCCAGGTACTTTATCGATAATATAATTGGCCTGCGAGATGGTTTTGTAAATGGCCGTCCAGGCTGATTGTACATAACCGTTGGTTGCCGAGGTAAGGTGCTTGGTGATCTCGCTCGGGTCGGATTGAGAGCCCGTCCATTGGATATCGCCACCAGACAGGTACGACAATGCCTGGAAATTAGAACCATAATAACCGTTGCTTGCCAGCGCATTGAGCAAACCTGTTGCGGCTGTGCCTGCGGTGCCTGCATCAACAATGGCTTGCGATTGATCCACCTGTAACTCAGGTTGCACCTCGAGGTATTTTTTGCAGGAGCTGAGTACCAGCAGGATGGCAAATAGTGATATAACTTTTTTCATAAATAAAATTCGTTAAGGTCTCAAAAAGTAATGTTAGCACCGGCCTGTATGGTGCGGGGCAGTGGCGGCGTGCCGAGGTCGTACCCCAACACGGTTTGGGATGAGGATACGTTGATCTCGGGATCAGGCCCCTTGTATTTTGTCCACAGCCACAAGTTGGTGCCTGATAGGTAAACCCGCAGCGAGGAAATGCCGATCTTTTGCGTTAAGCGTTTCGGGATAGTATAACCTAAAGTGGCGTTGCTTAACCGCAGGAAAGAGCCGTCTTCGATATTGCGTGTCGTCGGGCTTAAGGTGTAATTGGTACCCAGGGCGGTAAGACGCGGCATATCAGTTATATCGCCCGGTTTTTGCCAGCGGTTTAACTGGTAAGTATCCATGGCGCGATTGGCATCGCGGGTGCCGCCGCCTTCCAAAAAATAATCGTTGTTGTTGTAAACCTTGTTTCCGTAAACAGCATTGAAAAATACAGACAGATCAAAACCTTCGTAGCGGAAAGTATTGGTCAAACCCGCTGTAAATTTCGGCAATGCATTGCCTACAGGTTCAATATCGTTTGAAGTAATCTTCCCATTGTGATCATAGTCATCATAAACTGCGTTACCCGTTTGCGGATCCACGTAAAGCTGTTTGTAAGTATAAAAAGTATACATCGACTGACCCTGTACCATGCGCTCGGCGGCATAGGCGGCAACTACCGGGGTAGGCAGTTTTTCGATCCTGTTCACATTGCGCGAAAAATTGAAATCGCTGCTCCAGGTAAACTTATCGCTTTTAATGTTGACGCTGCTGATGCTGAATTCAAAACCGCGGTTGCTCATCTCTCCGGCATTTTCCAAAATCGAAGTAAAGCCCGAACTGGATGACAGCGGCAAATTGAGCAGCAGGTTACTGGTATATTTATCGTATACATCGCCGCTGATCGTTAGCCTGTCGTTTAGTAAACTCACATCCAGACCGATGTTAGTTTGCCGGGTGCTCTCCCATTTCAGGTCGGGGTTGGCTAATTGTTGTGCTGTTGTGCCGGGATTATTCAGATAATTGGCTCCGGCGCCCCAAAGTCCGCGCGAAGCAAAATCGTTAATGCCGTTTTGATTACCGGTTACACCGATACTGGCACGGAATTTCAGATCGCTGATAGCTTGTACATCTTTCAGGAAGCTTTCTTCCTTAGCGCGCCAGGCAATGCCGGCAGAAGGGAAAAACCCGAACTGATGGTTTGCGCCGAAACGTGAGGAGCCATCATAGCGTGCGCTGGCCTCGAAGTAGTATTTGTTGGCGTAGTTATAGCTTACACGACCGAAGAAAGACGATAGTTTATACTGCGATTCGGAACCGGTTGAGATGGTAACCGCCGCCGATGCGATTTGCTCGAAAGAATCGTTCGGGAAGCTGGTGCCCTGTGCCTGGGTTGAGGTATTAACCGAGCCCTGAAGCGAATTACCGACTAATAACCCTATGGTATGCCGGCCAAATACATGGCTATAGTTCAACGTTTGCTCATTCGTCCAGATGGTATTGTTGGTGATGACTGAAGTGCCCAGGTTATGGTTAGCTGCGCCGAGATTGGTCAGGCTATTCCAATACTGAAATTCGTTGTAGTTGTTAAAATCGAGGCTCCAGCTGGTGCGGAACTTCAGGTCTTTAGTCAGCTTTGCTTCGCCGTACACATTACTGATGATGCGATTGCTGGTGGAGCTCATATTAGTGTTGTACAGCAATACCTGCAGATTATCAAAACCGGCCCATTTGGCCGGCGAACCGTCGGCGTTATACTCGGGCAGGTAAGTGGGCGTGTGCAAAGCTGCCTGTAAAACACCTCCTTGCGGACCATCGCCCACACGGGCCAGGGTACGGTAGGTTTGTGTAAACGTGTTGCTTGTACCAATGGTAAAAGCGTTGCTGATCTGCTGATCGATATTGACCTTAAAACTGGCTCGCCGATAATCGTCGGTCTTCAGATCAGCTTGTTGCTTATTGATGCCGCCACCGATATAGTAGGTGGTACGGTCGTTACCGCCCGATACCGAAGCATTGTAGTTTTGCAGGAAACCGGTACGGAAAGCCTCATGCAAACGATCGTAAGTCGGCTGATCCTGCGGCAGGCCACGTGGCGCGGGCGAAGCAGTAGGATTATCATTAAACTCGCGAAAGGGCACGTATTTGTAAGTAGTTATCGCTGTAGCATTGCCTGCAGCAACGGCATCAGCTTCGGAGTTGCGGTACATTTCGTTCACCAGTTCGGCATGTTGTGGGCCGGTCACCAAATTCCATAGTTTGGGCGCCCAGGCTCCGCCGAAATAAGTACCTAAAGCAACTTTAGGCGTGGTGTTCTTTTTGCCGTGCTTGGTGGTGATCACAATAACCCCATTGGCTGCACGTGCACCGTAAATGGCTGTGGCATCGGCATCTTTTAACACCGTAATGCTTTCGATATCATCAGGGTTCAGATCAGATAACGGGTTGCTCGCCTGACCTTGGGTGCTCAGTTTTTGTAATGAAGAACTGTTCACGTAAACACCATCGATCACATATAACGGATCATTACTGGCATTGATTGAGGTAGTACCGCGAACACGGATAAACATGCCATCGCCAGGAATACCGGTTGAAGCGCTAACCTGTAAACCCGAGGCTTTACCCTGTAGTTGTTGCTCAAAGGTGGCTACGGGTACGTCTTTAACCTCGTCGGTTTTAATGGTAGCTACCGAACTGATAAGCGATTTGCGGGTTTGTGTACCGTAACCTACGACTACTACGTCGTTCAGCTGTTTGGTTTCGGGTTTAAGGTAGATCGTTACAGGGCTGCCGTTGGCTATCTTTTCCTGCTTCTCGTAACCAATAAATGTAATGATAAGCGTGTACGGAAATTTTTGCCCGGTTACAAAATTGAAACGGCCTTCAGCATTGGTCGAAACCGCGTGCGTAGTACCCTGTATGGTGACCACAGCACCCGGAAGCGGCTGGTTGTTAGCGGCATCCAATACCTGGCCTTCCAGCGTGGAGTTGATGGTGGGGGGCGGTTCCTTTTGCGCTAAAGCGGCAAAAGGTAGAATGAATAAAGAAAGAACAAAAAAATGGTAAAATAATAATTGCTTTCTACGGATAAATATGTCCATATTTAACAAGGGTTAAGTAAATGTGAATTCGTTTGCTTGATTCTGGGTGAAGCGCACGGTGAGTGATTGGCGTTACGTAACCGGCGTTTCATGGCATAACCGGCAAGGCTTCCTTGCCGGTTATTTTGTTTTTATTGTTTTAACACATATCTTTTTTGCTTGGGGAATGTTTAGTGAGTAGAGGACGGTTTGACTCCGGCTTAATAAAGCCGCGTCTTTTTAATGAGTGCGCCGCTGGTTGGGATCAACAGCAGCAACACATCATACACATCACAGGATATGATAGCATGATATCGTTTTGCGAGGCATCAAAGCGCTGTTTTTCTGCTGGATAAGTCGAAGTTGTTTTCATGATGTGGGGGCAAACATAAAAACAATTATTTAATCTACCAAATCTATAGACTAAGTATTTTTAAATATAACTTATAACGAATCAGTATGACATTGTTAATGGAGCAAAGTGGGCCTTATTAATAAAAATCAAAAATATTAGAATTTTAAAGTGGCTTTCCGTACCTTTGCGCACCATCGCCGAAAGGCGTAACCGTCAACAAAACCGTTAACAGGTTTGACGTTAAGAATTGGCAGTTAAAAGCAAAAGCGCAACAAGCTGATAATTAGCAGAGAAAAATACCCGGCGGGGTAGCTCAGATGGTTAGAGCGTAGGATTCATAACCCTAAGGTCGGCAGTTCGATCCTGCTCCCCGCTACTTGAAAGACAGGCAGTTACAAGAAATTGTGACTGCCTTCTTTTTTTCTGGTCATACAATGTTCATACACATTGGGCTTGCATGAAGTTAATTAACGAAACGCCACCTCCAGGAAAGCAGATCCATGAACCCCTCAAAAACGTGCGCCTCCCTGTTGCCTTCGCCGAGCGTCGTGATGTCTTTTGGCGCGCTGCTTTGTTTGACATACGCATTCCTGATCTCGTAACCACCGGCATTATTTTTAAAGCCGATGCCGTAGTAATTATGGCCATCCATTTCGTAGTGAACTTCGCAGCAATAGCGTTCGGCAACTGACAACGGGATGTGCCGTTCGTGGAGGTAATTGATCAGCGGATAAGCGAACAAAGGGACAGCCTTTGTGACCCTGATCTTGTTCCCGGTCTCAGGCAGATCTCGACGGTCGAATGGTATCAGATCTGCAGGCAGCAAGCCCGGGTATCCGCCGTTGATCTTTTCCAAAAACTCTTTTAGGGTGCAGCCATAGAACTGCATGCCGAGGTCTATCAGGTTGCCACCCTGACCGAGGCCATGATCGTACCATTTGTTCAACTTGCGATTGACGTGGAAGCTTGGTTCAGCCTCGATGCGCAGGGGTGACAAATAATAAAAATCCACACCGTTCCTGGTAGGTTTGGCAGGCTCAAAACCCAGGCTGGCAAGATAATTTACCAGGTCCAGATCCCGGACCTCGTCCAGCTTCAGTTTTTTCGATCTCCTATCCATAATTCCCTTTTCCCTTTCCAGCTACCGGATCACGTCACAAAAGTAAAGAGGGTAAACGGGATCCACCTATCCTCACCATATTATGATGAGGATGGTTCGGAATGCGATCCCTACTTTTACAGTAATATTAATCTTAAAATCAAAGCGTATGACAACGAGTGATGTGGCGAAGGTCTATGACACGGTACTGAGTATACCGGGCATGAATGAGATGGTGAAGATCGATGTCAAGGTCAACCGGAAAACGATCTTATTATTGCATAATGTGGTTGAGCGGGGGCTGACCGCCAAAGACGGCGAACAAGGACAGGGCCTTTTGGAGCTTATCCCCAAAGAAAGCATTGACGAACTTAAAACTTTTTCGGAAGAATGCTTAACTAAGGCCGGCCTGAAGGGACTCAGTGAAAAAATGAAAGGCCTGCACACCAAGTAGCGAAAAGGAACAAAAAAAGCAAGTGCCCGGCGTTTGGCTGTGCCGCATGGCCTGCCAAATTCCGGGCTCTTGCCATTGCGGCCGAGCTGGCTTGTGACGCACATCGTGCGTTGCGAGCCTGCTTGACCGCGTGAAGGCCGGATCTTTCCGGGATGACGTCCAATTAAGATCAGGGCGTATACGGCTTTCCGACGATCAGCTTATCTCCTGACAGGTCCACCTCAAATAGATGCGGGATCCGGCGATAATGGCCGTTAATATTTTGATGGCTATGTATGGCCATTAATTGTTTGCCGTCCAGCGTAGTGAACAGCATCCCATGCCCATAATTTGGAGGTGTGACCGGGTCTTTCTCTTGTACCCAAGGGCCTTTTAGTGTTCCGCTACTGGAATAGGCTACGCCCTGGGTATAGACGTCATATACCCAGCTTGTCCAGATTAATCCTAAACGCCCGGTCGCTGTCCGGAACAGGTACGGTCCATCGGTCACTTTATTAGGCCTGTCCACACCATTTTCATCCTTTTCCCGGCTCCATGGCGAATCACTGGCATGGAACATTACCCTTGCTTCGCCTGTCGTTCCGCTAAGATCCGGTTTGAGTTCGATGCATTCGACGGTCCCGTTCCAATTCTGCACCCACTCATGGCAATAGACCAAATAAGGTTTGTTATCCTTATCGATCCAAAAGGTGGCATCAAGTGTCGACTTGCCGGCAGGTAGATAGGTCGAGTCTTTCATGGGAACAAATGGCCCATCTGGCCTGTTTCCGACCAGCACATGCGAGGCGCGCCGGTCGATGGTGTTACCCCTATAAGTTCCGATCTTAATGGCCTTATTGGTGAAGGTGGCGAAATAGTAATATTTCCCGGCGAAAGCATGGATCTCGGCAGCCCAGATCATCGGCCTTGGGCCCATCCACGAAGAGCTATCGGTCATGGCCACGCTATAAGGCCCATCCCAAAGTCTCAGATCTTTGCTTTTCCAAACCAGTCCCCCGGTACCGGTCATATAATACATTTGTGTGGCCTGATCGGCAAGAATAAAAGGATCGCTCAGAAAGATCGAATCCATCGGGACATTCTTTCTTACCCTGATCGGTGAACGTTGCCCATACACATTGGTCGCCAGGCAAAAACTCAAGATCAGAAAAACCGTTCTATTGATATTCATTTTATATAAAGTTATCGAATTGCGGGGTAATTCCCCGACAGTTCATATGTTAAGCAATGATCGCTTAGGTCATCCAAATATAAGGCACGATCAGCGTATTAACGGAAGGCTGCAAAGCTAATTGACAATACATCTTATGAAAATGCCCGAAGCGCCGTCTCCTGATAAAAGAACACTGTCCAATTACGGACAGTGCTCTTTTGTAGTTACCGAACGACCAATAATTTCATACCGGGCAGATCGTTGATCCTGACCTGACATACACCCGGGATACCCGGTGCCGGAAGGCTCATTTGAATGATATCGCCTGCATCGCCACCGAATTGTTTGGTCATGGCTAAGCGGCCGTCCGGGCTGTATACCCTCACCGTAAGCGGTTTATTGATCAGATCTTTTGTCAATCTGATCGAGAAATTGCCGGAGGTCGAAGGGTTCGGGAATATTATCAGCGCCTGGATCTCGGGGCTGCTAACAACCTCTTCTGTGTTTTTCGGCCTGTCGTTAAAGGACATCAGGTTCATTTGCGTAATGTCAGCAGGCTCTGTTCCGTAGATCAGCTGCCCTTTGTAATAAAGGGTAATATGGGCGTTCCCTGCCGGTGCGGCCTTGGGCGCATAGCTGTGATCGTTCGACTCATTGAAGGCCGACCAGTCGGCCTTGGTGATCCTATACTGGATGTTCCCGGTGTTGCTTAAAGGATATAGAACACCCGCCGAATTACTGAAGCTCAGTTCCAGGTAGGTATCCGCCTGTAGCTTTGGCACACTCATCTTAGTAAATGTGCCATTGACGTTGCTTCCGCCCAGTTTCACATAATCCTTCCAGAAAATAAGTGGCTGCGTGCCTTCTTCGGTAAACCAATAGCGGGCAGTAATGTCGCTGTAGGCCACGGGAACATTGCCATTGTTATTAACCGAAAGATAGGTGCTGATCGCATTGCCACTTGTGCTTTGGTTCTGGTTCTGATAGGTTATGCTAAGGCTGGTCGCCGGGGTCACCGAAGCGGGTTCATCCCCCCATATCAATGAACCGTTGCGGTACATGGTCATGTGCGTGTTGGCCGCATAGTTGCCTGTATTATTTCGGTAGGAATAGTCGTCCGTCTCACTCAGCAGGGACCAATCCTGGTTAGCGAAGCGGGACTGTACCGGACCCGAGTTGCTGTTCGGGGCAATGGTCCCATTTGCCAGGATCTTGTACTCGATGTATCCCAGCGCGCCGTTCCTGGGCTGGTTCAATGCTACGTAGTTCATCGTAACGTTGTTGTTCCCTAACTGGGCGTAATCTATCCAGGTATTGATGCCTGCAAAATTCTCGGCAGTGAACCAATACCGGACCGTTAACTGGTTATAAGCTACTGCGACCGAATCCAGGTTTGCTATGCGGAAATACGGACGGATCACGTTGTTATTGACCTGGCCGTTATCGCCATCAAGAGATTGCACCTGCAAATTCAATGGCAGGACGTTAAAGTTCTGCGTTGCAGTTGCCGGATCATAATAACTGTTACCTGCCTGGGTGGCCGTGATCTGGGCCGTGCCCACGCCGATAACATGTATCTTACCACTTACGATGGTGGCCACATTAACATTACTGCTGGTATAGGTTACCGGTAAGCCGGTGCTGGCTGTCGCAGTTAATGCCAGATCAGCGTCGCCCGGTCTTTTAGCCGGCAGCGGGTTGAAGGTCAACTGCTGTGTCAGCTTTTTGACCGTTAGCGTTTGCGTTACCGGGGTTGCAGCAAAGTAGGCAAAGTTACCGTTCTGCGAGGCGGTAATATCGGTGCTTCCTGCACCTGTGATGTGCACTTTACCGCCGATCACTTTCGCGACCGTCGTATCAGAGCTCGTGTAAGAAAGGGGCAAACCGGAACTAGCCGATGCACCGGTCACGAGATCCGTATCATTTACGCTCTTTGGCGTGAACGCATTGAAGGTAATGGTCTGATCGTTTTTGATCACCGTCAGGGATCGCTGCACCGGGGATGCGATAGCAAACATGGGATCTCCGTTCTGGAAAGCGGTTATAACCACTGTCCCGCTGGCTAAGAAGTGAAGCTTACCATTCAAAACCGATACTATCGTTGTATCTGAACTTGCATAACTTACCGCAAGACCGGACGTGGAGACCGCCAGCGGATCAAGATCTGATGCCCCGACATGTTGCTGGGCGAGCGGGTCAAAGGTGATGCTTTGGTCCCTCTTGTTAACGGTCAACGTTTGGTCAACTGAAGTGGCTGCCGCAAATTTCAAGTTGCCACTTTGCGAAGCGGTGATCACCGATGTACCGGCTGCCGTGATGTGAACTTTACCATTGATGACAACGGCGACGGTGGTGTCCGATACAGCATAGGTCACTGCTAAGCCGGACGATGCGGTCGCCAGGGGATCAAGATCGGCGTTGCCGACCAATTGCGGTGCAATAGCCGCAAAAGTGATCGTCTGGTCATATTTAATTACGGTCAAAGGTTGGGTCACCGTTACTGCGGCATTGTAATTATTATTGCCTGTCTGTATCGCTGACAGGGTCGAAGTGCCGGCCGCCTTGATGTGTATCTTACCGTTAACAACCGCCGCAATGGTCGTATCACTGCTGGTATAGGTCACAGGCAGTCCCGACGATGATACAGCCATGGGGTCAAGATCTGCATCGCCAACGTGCTTTACCGCAATGGCGGCAAACGTGATGGCCTGATCGCCTTTGGTGATCATTAATGACCGTGAGACAGGAAGTGCAGCATTGTAACTGTTATTACCGGTCTGGGTTGCCGTGATCACCGCCATTCCAACTCCCTTGATATGGATCTTGCCCGATACAATGGTCGCTATGGTCGTATCTGAGCTGGCGTATTTTACGCTTAAGCCGGAAGAGGCGATCGCTGAGGGATCAAAGTCGGCGTCGCCCACATGTTTTGGAGAAATAGCGGCGAAGGAGATCGTTTGATCGGCAGCATTCTGCAATTTGGCCATCTCCGCGGCGGACAACGCCCTGTTGATGATCCTGAAATCATCGATAGTACCCTTGAACATCGGATCCGCGCTGAATTGTGACTTGCCCAGGTAGTTCAATGTGGTGTTGCCCAGGTTCGAAGGCTTTATGGTAAGGGATGCGTTGGTCGCCACCAGCGAACCGTTGATGTACAAGCTTGCTGTATTACCCGACTGCGTTACCGCAAGGTTCACCCAGGTATTTAGCGGGAAGGTATAAGCATAGCTCACATTTAATTCGGTACCTCCATTTTTGATCGCATAACGAACGGTCGACTTACCTGACGACAGGGCCACCTGCACACTAAGGAACATATAGTTAGTGGTGCTGGTACCAAGGTCGAACAACCGCATCCAGGTCGAGATCGCATCCATTTTGACGCGCGCTGAGATCGTAAAATCGTTAAGGGAACTGACCACACCAGCGGGCAGGGTGGCGTAACCGTTAGCTGTTCCATCAACATGGAGAGCATTGTTGGAATACCCGGTCACAAAGGTCGCGCCGCTGTTCAGCGTGGCGACACGGCCATTCCAAACATCGGTCGCCGTCGTGCCGCTGGTCTCGTTGAACGTCCAGTAGCTGCTGCCTGGACTAATAGCGGGCCTTGCAGTTACCTGAGCGGAGTTTGCGCTTTCACCGAGAGCATTGACCGACGAGACCACGTAGAAATAGGTCGTGCCATTTACCACCGTACTATCCGTGTAACTCGCCGAATTAAGCGACCGGATCGTCGTAAACGGCCCGCCGCTTGCTGTCGATCTTTTAACATTATAGCTTGTGGCACCGGTACTGGCGTTCCAGCTCAGCGGGACCAGGCCATCTGCGGCGGTGGCGGTGAGTACGGGAACGGGCGGAGGCCCTACAACGGTCAGGGTTTGAGACTTTCCGGTACCGGCAAAAGATCCGTTCCCGGCCTGCAGGGCAGTGATCAGGACGGTGCCGGCGCCTTTGGCATGGATTTTACCGCTTACGATCTTTGCGATCGTCGTGTCACCGCTTAGGTAGCTTACCGCAAGGCCCGAGCTTGCCGTAGCACCCGGATCAACATCGGCGTTACCCACGGTCTGCTGCGCCAGGGCGTTAAATGTGATGGTTTGCGCAGTCAGGTTTTTGATGACATTGATCTCTACAGGTGTTAGGGCCCTGCTGTATATCCTGAAGTCGTCAATTGACCCGTTCAATATCGGATCTGCCGACCACTGGGACTTACCTATATAATTCTGGGCCGTATTGCCCATGCTGGATGGGGTCAGCGTCATGGCTGTGTTGCGGCCCACCTCTACGCCGTTGACATATAATATCGCTACCGAACCAGATTGTGTAACTGCCATGTGGGTCCAAACGCCGGTCGGTATAGCGGCGGTACCGTTGATACCTTGTTCACCGCTGCCCGTCGTAATGGCATAGCGGGGGAACCCGGTGGTCCCTTTCGGGCTTAAGAACATATAATTCGTTGTCCCGCTACCAAAGTCAAAGACACGTCCCCAGACCCCGGCAACATCCTGTTTGACCCAGGCTGAGATCGTAAAGTCCGTTAAAGTGCTTACCAGATTTGCAGGCAAGGTAGTATAGCTGCTGGCGGTCGCGTCGGAGTGAACGCCGGAATTGAATTGGCCGGTCGTCCAGGTCACGGCCGCGTTCAGCGTACCTTTCCTGCCGTTCCAGATATCGGTGGCGGTAGTGCCGCTACCTTCATCCATCGGCCAATAGCTGACATTGCTAATGACCGGTTTTACGCTGACCTCTGCGGAATTCGGATTTTCGCCGGTAGAGTCTGCGGAGGCTATCACATAATAATAGCTCGTGCCGTTGATCAAATTACCATCCAGATAACTTGCGCCGCCTGCGTTCCCCACTATCGTGTAAGGACCGCCAGGGGTCAGCGAGCGTTTGACGTGATAAGTAAAGTTCGACCTGATGATCGCGTCCCAGGTCAGGATAGCCTGGCCGTCCCCTGCGATCGCTTTAAGGTTGGCAACGATATTGCTTTGAACGACCAGGGCGAGTTTTACGGTGTCGGCGGTACTGCCATCTGTTGCAGTGAGCGTGACCGGGAAGGAACCAGATACAGAAGGCACACCCGAGATCACGCCTGTCGTTGCATTAATGGATACACCGGCTGGCAGGCCGGTCGCAGAAAAGCTATTAGGTGATTTGATCGCAGTGATCGCGTAGCTCATCGCCTTTCCGATCAGAACCGTGTCGGTCAGCGCGCTGGTGATCGTCACCCCTTTGGTGCGATCGTCGAGCAGCACGACGTCATTACCCGTACCCCCTTTGTAGGTGATACGGAAATTGTAAGCCCCCGCGTTGACCAAAGCGAGTTCAGGGAGGTTCTTAAAGGTCCCCGATACCGGGTTGTTACCGGTATTATCGATGATGGTAAAAGAAGTGCCCAACGGTAAAGTGCCCGCTATCCCTGTCACTGCCAGGACCGGGGAATTTACCAGGGTCGCCGAATTAACGGTGATCTTATCGCCTTTAGCCGTTCCAAAATTCAGTTCCGCGTTGTATGTTGCGTCAGCATTGAGCGTCATGTCAGAAACGATGAGGGTCCCAACGCCCAGATTCCCAGGCTCCAATACAGATCCCGGACCGGTGCCCGTACCGATCGTCGCCGGCCCGGTGCTTTTACCCGTCCCACCAAAGGACCCGGCATTCACAATTACCGGACTTCCGAAAACCCCTGCAACCGGATCGTTGTTCAGCAGGAATTTACCGGCCTTCACCGTGGTCGTGCCTCCGTAGGTATGGTTACCTGTGAACGCCAGGTTCCCGGTACCTACTTTTTCAATATTAAAAAAGCTGGCGATCGTCCCGCCGAACGAAGTATTCGTGTTCAGGGCGCCGATGCTGATCACCGGAGCGCCACCGCCGTCGTTACGAATGTATCCTCTACCCGAAAGTGCGCCAAAATTCAGCGTTCCGTTCCCAAAGGTCACCCCCATACAGTCGATGCCATTCGCGTCCAGTAACCAGGAAGCCTTTGCGCTTCCGGACTGAGGCGTTTCAAAGCGTGTGCGGGAGTTGCCGCTCCGAAGTGCGGAAACGAAGGTGCCCGTAAAGTTGCTGTTGTCGCCATACAGGTGCAGGCCAGCCGTCACATTCCCGTCCTGCCAGATCGTGCCCGACCCGGTAATATTGCCATAGAGGTTCATAGCGCCGCCGGTCTGGTACAGATAGCTCTTCGTCCCGTCCACAGCGACGATATCGTTATAGATCGTTGCGTTGGTCCCGGTAACGAGCGCGCCGCCGTTCATGATGAGTTTGCCGGTCCCCAAAGGCCCGGATGTTGGGGCCGAAGGTGTACCGGTGCCCGTACCGGCCATTTCAACCGCGCATACCGGCGGCCAGCTTTGGGGGTTTCCGTTAAGCGTTGTATTGCCGGTATAAGTGTTTGCACCTGAAAGGGTCAGGAAACCGACGCCATTTTTGACCAGGCTACCGTTCCCGCTCAAAACTCCGGTCATCGATACCCGACCGCCGGAACCAGTTGTATTTACATTTAAAAGTGTATCCAGAACCACTGGCATGGTCAGCGTATGGGTGTCACCTGAATTGTTAACGAGGTCATTTCTAAGGTGGATGCCATTGCCCCCGATCGAATAGGCAGCTGTTGCATCTGTATAGAATTGCATTCTAGAAACGACCAGGCCATTGATATCATTCACCAATGTAGTATCGGCGGATGCATGAAAATTGATCACGGCCGGGTTCACCGGTGACATATTCTCGTTCCAGTTGGCAGCCAACAGCAGCGAGTCCGTCTGCGGATTGGGGCTCCAGGTCACAGAACTTGAACCGGGAACGCCGAACGCCTCTACGGAATTGGCGCTTTCCTTGGTCTGCCCGACTGAAGATACGACGTAATAATACGGGCTTCCGTTGGTGACGTTCAGGTCAACATAGGAAGTGGTGGAGACATTGGCTACCGTAGTATATGGCCCGCCGCTCAGCGTACCTCTTTTAACATTGTAGGTCGCAGCTCCCGAAGCACTGTTCCAGCTCAGGTCGATCTCTTTATTTTTATTGACCACGACAGGCTGCGCAGGGGCCGCCGGAGGGACCGCAGCAGATACGACGTTCGAATTTCCACTCTCCTGGGTGCCGGACAATGCGGAAACGACGTAATAGTTGTTCACCTCCGGCACCGGGTTAGCATCCACGAAGGTGGTCGCCGTCACACCGGACTGTATGGTATTGAAAGGCCCTGCAGGTGACTGCGAGCGCTTGATGTTGTAACTTGTTGCATTCGTGGCACCGGTCCAGCTCAGGCTGATATTGGTGCTGTTCACTACCGCCGCTGCTAAATTAGTGATCGCCGCAGGCACTGCGCCGTCGGCAACGTTGATGACCAGGGTTGCATAACCCGTTCCGCTTGCATTAGTTGCGCCAAGCGTGACCACCGAAGTTCCCGCTGCGGCCGGCGTTCCTGATATGCTTCCCGTGTTCGCGTCCAGGCTCAATCCTGCAGGCAGGCCGGTCGCGCTATAGGCCGTCGCGTTGCCGGTTGCCGTAATGGTATAACTGAAGGTGGAACCCGCAACAATATTGGCAGCGGTTTGGCTATTGATCTCGGGCGAACCCGCCGGAGATGTATTGGTGATCGCGACATGGCTGAATACCGCCGTATTCAATGCCGACGTATTATTGGAAACCGTGTAGAGGCCAATATATGTATCGGCAGGCAGCGTGGGCATGATAAACAAGGCATTGTTCGTCCAGTTCACCCCATCCTGGGAATGATAAGTAAATACCCTGTTGCCGATGCGTTCTATTTTTAGCCACCATGGCGCCTGTGGTTGGTAATGAGAATACTGGGTCTGGCCATTTGCGCCGGACCAACTTGAGCTCATTCCGCCAGCGCCGTTCAGGTTCGCTGATATAAAATTGGCATTGCCGGTAAGCGACCCACGTATCATGATCCCCGTATTTGCCGAACTGATGGAATTACTTTCAACTTTTACAATGATACCCACATCGCCATGAACCTGTCTAAAGGTGAAATTTGTGGCAGAGGCAACGGAGTTTCCCGCACCCCTGATGGTCCAGTTGCCATTACCGAAAGACGAGCTTCCCGCGATGCCGGTACTGCCGATATCAATATTGCTCAAATTGCTGCTCACCGGCTGAGCGAGCGATGCCGGATAAATGATAGGCGTTAAAGGTGCGGCATGGGAAGTATCCGAACTCTTTAAATAAAGAAATGACCAGGCCCCTTCACCCGCCACAGCTCTCATCTGTTCCGTATATGTGTCGGGGATACCTTTACGAAGCGCATATGCGCCCTTGATGATATTGTTGAATGGGCTTTGACGGATATAGCCCGGGGGTATTCCCCAACCTGTCCAGTAATTCGAGTAACCACCGAACGGAATAAATGGACCGGTCGTATTGGGAGCCTGGCTATGCTGGCTATATAATTCACTGATCGCCAGCAAGCGATTATCATACTCGGAAAAGAGGTCTATTCCTTGTTTCCAGGCTACTTCAGCGCTCCACCCAAGCGCCTGGATCTCTATCCACCAGTGATCATCCCTACCTGAATCGCCGACCTCGCCATTGGGCAGGCTGGCCCTGAGGCCACCGCCGGCGTCCATTCGGTATACTTCAATGGCCTGCTGCCACAGCACCGGGTCGCCCAGATATGCTGCGATACCTACCGCGATCTGTAACTGAAGGGCTCCCTTATTACAGTCCCTTAAAGGGTAGGGTACGCCGGACGTTGGATAGAGGACATTCCGGAAATAATTATTTACGTGAGCGTCATTGGCTGCTGACCATCCGGGAAAGGTACTTCTCAGGATATCTGCACCGGCTACGAAATACGGTGCCATATCGCCGATATCCAATTGATTCTCGCCACCGCCCCAGACCGTATTGGTAACGGCCCAGGCATCCAGCATATTGGTCGCTTTACGCGCATAAGCGCTATCTCCTGTGAACACATACATGAATGCCAGGTTGTGGATCGCATTCATGTCATCCCGCCACCCGGAATTATTCAGATTTGGCGCCCGGGTCACTGTGGCGTATGGTCCATGTATGCCATAGGAAAGCTGTGAGTGGGGATCTCCTTTCAAAGCATTATAACCGGTAAGCCAGGGCTCTTTGGTGATATTCGCTTTGAGCTGGGCCAGATCCGCTCTCGTAAAAGGGACGCCCGGATGCAAAAAGGTCTGCGCATGGGACCGGTTGAACATCGTCATACAGCAGGTCAGGAAGACGAACCACGTTCTCCAATTCAGTTTTTTCAGTAGATAGGTAAATGATCTATTCATATTTTTTGATCTGTTAGGTACATTTCTTTAGCTGCGCCAAGTCCCTGACCCCTCTCACGAGAAACATGGCGGCTGGTCATTCAAACGAGCTATTGGTTGTCGTTTTCCAATGAACGACAGGTTCTATATAGGTTTATATGTCTCAAAGACAGCGGCTCTACGTTTTTATACTCTAAAAAAATAACATCTCGCATAAAAGGCATTTTTTGATAAGCTGGACCCGGGCGGGATATCAGGGAAAGGGATTGCAAACAGCGAACGGAGTATAGAACCAGGACTTTGGTGTCTTAATCAATGATCACCAGATCAGAAGATAAACAAGACCAAACAAAAATGGATACCGCGCCTGCTTTTGACCGTAACAATTATCATCCATATGGTTCCCTGGTCAACGGGATCGTTAACGATATCACTTTAAAGATCGAACGGGGAGTTTATCAAAAAGGCCAACAGCTGCCCTCTATCAATCATTATAGTAAAACGCATAAGGTCTCCCGGGATACCGTGGAGAAAGCCTATCTCAGAATTAAAATGGCGGGCTATATCCGGTCCATCCAGAGCAAGGGGTATTTTGTACTTGGCAAGCCCGGTGTGACCATCAGGGTGCTGCTTTTATTTAATAAGCTCAGTTCCTACAAAAAACAAGTTTATGATGGCATCGTCAGCGGCCTCGGCAAAAAGGGCAAGGTCGATATTTTCATTCACCAGTATGACCTCGGCCTGCTGGAAGAATGTTTGGACAAACATATAGGAGAATACCATTATTACGTGGTCATGCCTCATTTTTTTGATCATTATACAGATATGCAGACCATTCATGCGCTGCGTAAGGTCCCGGCTGATCAGCTGATACTGATCGACAAAGATATCCCCGGTATGGAGAGATACGCTGCCATTTACCAGGATTTCAGGAACGATATTTATGATGCATTGACCTCGGTTCCGAAGCTATTTGAAAAGTATCATACGCTGAATCTCATATTTCCTCAGGACCGGCACCACCCTAGAATGATCATCGAGGGTGTGAAACAGTATTGTAACGAGACCGATAAGCAGTTTTTGATCAGGGCCAAACTCAGAAAGAAAGATCTGGCACCCGGAAATGTGTACATTGTTCTGACGGAAGATGACCTGGCAGAAACGATAAAAAGTGTTCGCCGAAGTTCGTGGATACCCGGTACGGACCTCGGGATCATATCGTTGAACGATACGGTGTTCAAGGAACTTTTAAATATCACCGTGATCTCAACTGATTTCAACCTGATGGGAAAAAACGTGGCTATGCTAATCCTTAACCGGGCATCGGTCATTATGAGGAATCCGTTCAGAATATTGCTAAGATCATCCCTGTGATCGTTGTTTCAATAGGTACGTGAGGTATCCCCAAATATCTATCTTCCAGACAAATACCCTGACCGGACACCCGTCAAAACCCGGGACGCCATGAAAAAAAGGATGGCAAGCTCAAAGAGAGAGTTTATGATCCTAATATGCTGGATAAAAGGGCGGCAGTACTACCGCCCTTTTGAAATTACCGGTCATGCTGAAGCAAACGGATCGCTATGACCGGCTTAAGTTCTTTAAAAGTTATAAAAGTATACATACTTCGATACTATACCGGACGGTGTTGCAAAGTCCGCCTTCAGAATAGCATATTGGCCAGGTTCGAGGTATAACATGCCATAGCCGCCGTAGTTGAAATAACTACTTGGATCGCCGGAAATAAGGCTGAAGTAGTAACTATTACCACCATTGCCGTCATCGGCCTCGATGTAAATGTCCTCGTAGGCGTTCACATAGTAAGAAGGGCATGTATTCGGATCATTCCCGAAACTGAAGCTATGCTGAGAAGGATCACTTACCGAATATTGATAAAATCCTGTTTGTTGAGCTGCCGCCTTTTCGTGATTCAGCAGCAAAGAACCGATCATGACGATCAGCGCAACACTGATCTTTTTTAAGTTATTCATAATAAATTTCTAATTCCATACCTCTTTTAAGGGTTGCGGCTTTCCCTTCCTGCTTTACGAAGGCAGGTTACTTCAATGCGGCCGGCAATGTCTATGTAGTGGGCACCTGTATAAGGTGCTCCGAATAATGCTCTAATTAGGGGGAAGGATCAACACAGTCATCGGTTATTCCGAAGTTCATATAAAAGACAACGTTTGCTGTCCGGGATACTCATGAAAACATTCATAAGATGGAGCAACCGGATAGTTGAGCTAGTTGGACCCAATAACATTGAGTATAAAACCAATTTCAACTTGTCCTATGTATCGAGTGTCAATGACCGGATCAACTAAAAAATTGAATAAGGAAAACCCATAAGTAAAATTGGCGCCATCTCAACGATCTGATCAAAACGGCTTAAAGGTGTAAAAAAAGATCCTTCGTTCTGCCAAGCTTTACCCGACATGGCACGGGCAATGACATTTGCTGGTGACGGTCGACCAAAAGGGCCGGTTTTGAGATCCCGGCCCATTGACTTTTGCTTATATTTTACGATCAATAGCTCAAGGCGCTATCGTCCACTGTTGATTCAAACTGGTATTGTTCCCATAGAATTTCATAATGGAACCGTCTGTTGTGCCGCCACCAGTATCAAGGCATTTACCATTGGTCCGGTTCACTAATTTATAGTATGAGCCGATCTTAACTATTGTCCACAGTTGGTTGGAGTCCCCACCACTGGCCCATTGATCCACCGTCGACCCGTCTGCGGTGTGGTTATCGCTGTCAAGGCATTTTCCGCCTGTCGAGCAGGTCAGTTTGTAATAGCCTCCGGAATAACTTAAGGTCCATTTCTGATTGTTGCTTCCACTTGAAGCCCACTGCCCAACGTTGGCGCCATTACTGGTCGAACCCAGGTTATCAAGGTATTTCCCTGTTGCACGGCTAATGATATGGTAAACGCCGTTGGCGATAGGTTGCGTACCGACCGTGTAGGTCAGGGAACCGAACCCTAGCTGATCGAAACCACCGCTATCAGAACCGTAGTTACCGCCACCGCCTTCGGGCCTGACCTGCGCTGCAAACTGCGAACTGTACGTAGCCGCGACACCCATTACATTAACATAATGGTTGTAGATCAATTCCCAGGCCGGGCGAACGGTGCCCCTGGCATTAGTAGAGATCACCGTTTGATTTACGTTGTCGCAGTTGTTATAGGTATTATAGGGCACTGTCATATTAAGATTGTATTTTGCAGTATATTCACAAAGCCCCAAAACTTTATTGGTCTCATAGGAAAAAAGGTCTACACCCTGATTAAATGCCATCTGACAAAAGGCCCCTTCTAAGGAAATATCCAAAGTGGCATGTCCCTGATCCCTGCCAGCTTCCTGGTTTTGTCCGAGGTTACCTGGGTGAACAAAAAAGACGGTCCGATCAATGTTGCCATTACCAATACCTGTTTTAAAATAATTGATGGCCTGATTGAACTTGGCCTGGTCATCACAAAGTATACCAATAGATAATATCGTAGCCATATTGCAAAGATCCCAGTTCGCCCAGTAGTGCGTGTCACAAGTGTTGTTATGAACTGTCAAAAATCCGTTAGCTGCAGGATAGAACACATTGAGCATAAAGGTCTTGAACTTATTAAAGTCCGTGGCAGACCAACCGCTGTAACTACGTAAGATCTCAGCTGCGTTCGCAAGCTGATAACCGTACAATCCTGAAGCCAGCGCATAATTTGAATCGCCCCCGATGGCTTTGCAGGTCGTAGCCCAGGCGTTGAGAATGCCAATGGCTTTATCGGCATAGGCGTTGTTGCCGGAAATGTACCATCGCAAAGCATCCTGGTACGCTGCTGCGGCATCCCGCATGACATGAACGTAATTACCTCCAGTGCTTGTTCTGGTGATCGTGTCGTTTGGACCAGCCATATTATAAGTGAGTTGTGCGTAAGAATTTGCAGTTAAAATATTGTAACTGTCGATCCAGGGAGAAGCTCCGGCGTTCACCTGAGTTTGCATACGGATAAGATCTGCCTGGGTATGCAACATCCCGGGATGAATAAACGGGGCGGTAGCCAATACATTCAGTGATCCCACGGTCCCGGCGTTCAGTCCTAAGTTGACCTTTGCGATCGTGTCTTTCGTTCCAAGCATCGTGCCGCTGTTCTTTTTACAGCCCATAATGCCAACGAGCAAGACCCCAATAATTCCGTTAAAAAAAAGCAATTTTGTTTTCATAATGTTAATTTAAGTTATATGGTTGGTTTATAAGCAAAAGCACGTCAGGAACTATGCGCCACCAAGGACGCCGAACATTTATCAATACACGAGATCGGAAAAACGGAAAGCAAGACCTTCCTTAGGTTTATTTAACAGGATAAATCTCTGACAAAAAATCAAGTTCAGTGAGTATCTAATCGGCCAAATAAGGGGGTCAAACTGGCCAAAATCATGGCCAGAAATGCAAATTAAGTATGTGACCATCAGATATTTGCAATTATGAAAGAGCAATATGGCCAGGGATGCGCACCTTATTTTAGATCGAGGGATAATATGGGCTATAACGGTGTTTGCCCATAGCTATGGGCAATAGCTTACCATGACCGGTCCTGTCAATGGTAAGCGATGTGGATCTAATATCCGTTAGTAGTGATCTGAGGCTACAGCGTTCCGTTGAACCTGATATTTTCAACATGTTCACCCACAAAAATATTGGCCATATCGCCCGTTTTGTAGAAGCTTGGTTTACCGTCCATTTTATCGCTGATCAGCTTTCCATTGATCTGCAGGTTCTCGAAAACGACGTTGCTGATGTTCCGTCGCTCATCATAACCTGAAATAACGGATAAAGGCGCGTTCCGGCCGGAGTAAGTGACATTTTTGAAGAGAATGTCTTTGATCCCAGCCCCCGCGGAGGTATTATATTTTCTGTTGAACATGACCCTTAAATTGAATAACTGGCCTTTTCTGATGTCTTCAACACGGATATCGTTGAAAGTGACCGCCTGGATCAGATTACTATCTCCTGCATTCAATGACATGCAACCCTGATAATCCATTTGATTCTCCTGCTGATCGAGGATGTCAATATTGTTGAATTTCATGTCGGACAAGGTATCGGGCCGCTGCGTATCGCCATGTGTGCCGATCAGGATCGGATGGGCCACATCGGCCCATAATGTCGAGTTCAGGATGTTTATATTTTGCGTATTCCCGTAATAGCGCCAGCGATGCCCGTAAATGGCGATACAATCATCGGAATTACGCATGAACAGGTGATCAAGGGTAACGTCTTTACTGCTGAAAATGTCGATGCCATCAGCATTACCCTCCGAGCTGAACGACCTGAGGTCGCTGATCTTCACCCGGGCGGACTGGCCGATCAGTGCCGTATATTTGCGCGGCAGGACGATCAAACCTTCGATCTGTACGTTCTCAGAATAGACGACAGATATGCCATCGTTCCTGCCCATCCTTTGCCGGGGGTTTTTAATGGCTGTCGTTGTTGGGGTCTCCGCATCGTACTGGGTAAGGATACCGCGCCCGCTTATCCGTACATTTTTAACGTGGTCCATGGCGAAACTTCCAACGACGACCGATCCGCCGGCCATATATATGGTTTTGCCGGAGGCGACCTGCATTCTTCCGACCTGATGGATGCCAGGGCCGAAATAGATCACGCTGGTATCTTGAATAGAGGGCGGGTCCTTCTCAATGGTATTTGCAAATACCTGCAGGTTCTGAAAAATATTCCCGTTCACCTCTACCGAAACATTTTGGCCCGCACGGGTCACAAAGGTGATAGTGTTGCCCTTGACAACCGGTTTGATGCCCGAGGAAAGCGGGCGCACTTTAACAGAATTGAGGTTCCCCGATGGCACTGTTACGGATATTTCGACATTTTCGGAACAATCAAAATAGGCGAACGATGTTTTTTGTTCAACCATTTTGGTATTAATGACATTGGCGACCCTGGCATGATAAACATCCACCTGCTGCCATTGCCCGCCCGGCTCCCTTACCTTAAGGATATACTCTTTGCTCAGGAAATTACATGGGGGTGCCTTATAGGTGATGACCTTTGCGAACGCCGGGTACGTCAGTAGCCAGAAAAAACACAGGATGCGGATCTTCATATTTGGAAGTTAGTTGTAGCGTGTAAAACGATAAGACAGCCGGGGAGCTATTCAATACTCACTGGACCGGCCATTTCACGAATAAAAAATGCTGCGACGGTAGGCAATTGTCGGGCAACAAAAAGGCCCCCCTGACCGGGGAGCCTTAACCAATTATCATACCTGACCGGTAATGTCTATGAGAAGTAACTAAAAGACAACGAAGTACTGACTTTATACTCAGCAGGTCAGCCTAATAATTATTCGGAAGCCAGCCCTGTCTTTACATCCAGGCGGAATGGTTTTGGTTCCGGTAACCATAGCTTACCATCGCCGATCTTTACAGGCATCCAAAGATACCGGGAGTCCCATTGTGTCTTGGGTTTCCAGATATCTCCCAGAAACAATACCGTGGTACCTTTTGTCCCGGCAACCTTTAACAACAAGGTCGATTGTGAACTGTATGTTTTTGTTTCAGGAGGGGCTATGTCCCTGAACTCGGACCAGGGGCCGGCCAACGAGGTCGCGGTGGCATATTTGTTGGGGTTCGGCGACCACCCGGTAAGCGCTGACCCTATCGCATAATACAGCCCGTTATAATGCACGATCGCGCCACCCTCCATATGCTGCGGGATCAGGCATATCTCTTTTTCCACGTCCATGTAGTCATCTGATAAACGCGCGATCCGAAATCCGTATGGCCTGTCCTCAAATACGAGGTAAGCCAGGCCATCGTCGTCGATGAATTGCCCGATATCCCTGCTTTCATGTCCCAGCGGCCGAAAACTCTTGACGAATTTAAAGTCGCCGTCCGGTTTGTCGGCGACGGCGATACCTACGCTGGCCGTTTTGTAAGACTTGTTATCCAGGTGGAAGTACATCACGAATTTGTGCGTTCTGCTATTATAAAATACCTTGGGCCGCTCCAATATCCAGCCGCTGCCCTGGCCATTAGGGTCCTGCATTTGAACGACGTCCTTGCAGAACCTCCAATTCATCAGGTCCTTGGACGCATAACAACTGACATAGCGTTTGCCGGTATCAAGACCTTGCCTTCTTTCTTCACCGTACCAGTAATAGGTATCCTTAAATTTGGTGATGCCGCCGCCATGCGCCTGAATATGGGCTCCCTGTTCATCGGGCCAAAGTTCGGTCGGGCGGATCTCATTTCTTTTTTGGGAGAACCCATTTGTACAGATCAGCATCAGAGCTGCCAGGGATACACCCCGGCTTATCGTTTGTAGTACTTTTATCATTTATTGTATTAGTTTATAATTTAAAATTTGCAAAGCATCTCGCTTTTTTTTTGGAGGTCGGGTTTCCCCGGGGTTCAGCTGACCGGTCATGACACGGGCTGACAGCGCAGCAATTGTTCGTCTGAGCTAAGTACCGTCCGCAATTGTGTGACCGCACGGTGCACGTGATTAACGACAGACTGGTACTTGATCCCGGTAACATCGGCGATCTGATCATAGTTCCAACCGTCGAAATATTTTAAAAAGATCATTTCACGTTGTCTTTCGGGTAATGTATTCAGCGCGCTCGACAAGACGAAAGCAGCTTCTTTGTTCCGTTCAGCGTCGACCAGGATCTCTTCCTGACAGAATACTATGTCGATGTATTGATGATCATCGTTCAAAGGATCATGCTGTTTGTTCGTTTTGATGTAGTTGAGCGCCATAGAGCGTGCTGCCTTAAAGAAATAAACCTTGACATTTTTGATCTGACCGAACTTTTCCTTGCGTTCCCACATTTTAATGAACAGGTCCTGAAGAATATCCTGGCATACATCGTCATCCTGAATGATCTTGGAGAGATAGTGAAGCAATAAGGGATAAAGTTCACGATGGATGGATTCGAAGGCGGAAACGTCCCCTTTCAGGGTGTCATTCCACAGGTCAGACAAAAGATCACTTTTATTCATAATGGCTTTATTGGCTAGCATTTTCCCGAAGTTTTATGTCCACCGAATAAAGCCCGTGATCGACCCGGATACCGGATGTCCTATTGAGGCCCAAGTCAAGTAAAGTTTATTCGATGGATTATAATTTGGTTTACTGAGAGCTAATATGGAATGATAAAATAAAAATCAGAGGACACAAACAAGCCATTTAAGGGGTATAAATTGGCCAAAAAAATCGCACTAAACGGTTTTAGATGTCTCCAAACCGCGTTTTTTGCGGCCATTCAAACAATTCGAACAAAACAGACATTCGCGCGTGAACTGACGGCGTCTAAAAAATGGAAGATCATTCTTGCTGCCTTAATGCTGATGTTAAGCAAGATCATTGGGGCCGAGCCAGTCGGTCTGGACTACCTTGTTGGGGATATTTCAGAAGCGATCATAGCGGCATCATGCGGGCAATGATCAGGTCCATCCGCTCGGATCCACTTAAGTCGAAAGAACAGACAAAGGAAATTAGCGGCCATGTAGAGCGACCGGTCGGTCAACGACCAAAAGGACATCAAAAAGATCTTATTTGTCCAGCACATTCAGACGCTTTTTGAACACCGGGCGTTTTTGGCGCATGAATTCTGATGGGTTGGCCCCAAACAGTTTGGCAAATTGTGTCCTGAAGTATTTGATGCTATTGAAGCCGGTCTCCAGGGCGACCTCATTGATATTCATATCTGTTTGAATGAGTAGTTCAGCGGCTTTTCTCAACCGTATGTACCGGATGAAACTATTTATCGAGTGTCCCGACAGAGATTTTACCTTGCGAAAAAGATTGGACCGGCTCATACCGATCTCGGAAGCAAGCGAGTTCGTATTGAAATTCTGATCGGTCAGGTGTTTCTCTACGACCTCAATGCATTTTTCAAGGAATACCTTGTACTCTTCTGATATATTCACATTGGTCGACCTCAGGGTAACGGCGCTATAGAAGTAGCTTTGCAGATTTTTCCTGATCTGCAATAAATTGGCCACGCGGGCGATCAGTACCTCTTTTTCGAAGGGTTTACTAATATAGTCATCGGCACCGCTTTCCAGTCCCTTGATCTTGCCTTCAGGTGAGGAACTTGCCGTGAGCAGGATCATTGGGATGTAGTTGAGGACCGGGTCCTGTTTGATGATCCCACATAATTCGATGCCGTTCATGCCCGGCATCATGACATCACAGATGATCAGGTCCGGCAGTTTTTCGTTCGCTAATAACAGACCGCTTTCGCCATCCGCGGCACAGTGAATAAGATAATTTGTTTCCAATATCGACCTGACGTAGTTCCGGATCTCCGTGTCGTCGTCAATGATCAAAATAGTTTGTTTATCGCTAAAAATGTTCTCGGCCTTAAAATCTACCGGATCAAGAGCGGGCAGTCCGGAAGGTTCCTGCTCGCCTGTATGGTCTGTTATCTCGCTGAATAATTCGGAGGTCTCAGATTCCACACGGGATATACTGTCCTGCGGAAAGTGATCGGTCCCTTTTCTTAAGGTCAGCGTAAAGGTCGTGCCTGTTCTCCTTTCACTATCATAGGTGAGGCTGCCGCTGTGATCCTCTGCAAATTGCCTGGCAAGATATAAGCCGATGCCAAAACCGGCTTTCACGGGCTGCCCGGGTTCGTTGGACCGAAAATACTTTTCAAATATCTTATCACCCAACCCGGATGGGACCCCGTGGCCCGTATCAGCTATACTGATGATCGCTGACCCTGCATCTTCCCCGACCAGTACACTTATGCTGTCACCGGCCCGACTATATTTGATCGCGTTGGAAATGAGGTTGTAAAGGATGATCTCGATCTTTTCCCTATCGCCGTAAACGATCAGATCGCTGTTCGCAGGCGAAAAAGTATAGGCGATACCAGCGACGGCGGCCTGCTGGACAAACGACAAGAATACCTCGTTACAAACGGAGACTATATGCATCGGCGCAATATTCATTTGCGTGATACCCGCGTCCGCTTTACGGAACAGTAACAGCTGATCTACCAGGCCCAGGAGCCTCCGGGCGTTCCGGTAAATAATATTGAGATCATTGCGCCCTGTCCCCTGGTGATCTTTAAGCAGGTCCCTGGCCGGGTTAATGATCAGCGATAAGGGCGTCCGGAACTCATGGGCGATCCCGGTAAAGAACTCGACTCTTTTTTCGTTGATCTCGCGTTCCTTTTCCTGCAGGACCATTTGATTATCGGCATTCAATTTAGCCAGCCTGATCTCATACTTGAGTTTGGTCTCACGCGCCCGGTAGGCCATATACCAATAGATCAGGCATACGGCAGCAGACAGATAAGCCAGGTATGCCCACCAAGTTGCGTACCAGGGCGGCAGGATGACGACGGTCAGAGGTTCAGGAGCATCCACCCATATGCCTTTAGGGTCGGTGCATTTTACTTTGAATTGGTAAGTGCCAGGATCCAGCCGGGTATAAACAGCGCTCCGCAGATGGCCCGAGTTATTCCAGCCGCGGTCCCAGCCGGCCATCATATAGCGGTAGACGATCTTTTCCTGTGAACTGAATTCTATTGCCGAAAAATCGATCGTAAGTGCAGCATCATGGAACGGTATCTGGAGGGCCGAGATGTGATTGCGGGTAACGGACCGGATGTACTGCGGACTTTCGCTCACCGACCGGTTATTGACCTTGATATCGGTGATCACGAGATGAGGGATACTGCTTAAGGGTCGGATCCTTTGCGGATCGAACAGGGTCAGGCCGCTATTGCCGCCAAATGCCAGTTGTCCTGAGCTGAGCCTGGCAGATGCATTAAAATTAAATTCCTTGTTCTGCAAGCCATCGCTTGGAAAGAAATTGGTGAAGGTCTCCTTCTTCAGGTCAAAATTTGAAAGGCCGCTGTATGTGCTCAACCAAAGATGGCCATGTTCATCATCCTGAATGTTCAATACATTATTGTTGCAAAGGCCGTCATCGGTAGTGAGTTTTTGTATGATGCGGTGGCTCTTCTTATCAAAAAGCATAAGGCCTGCTTCTGTGCCAAGCCACAGCTGACCGCTCTCACTTCCATGGATCGCCCTTACCGGTTTTCCGACCGGGAAGTAATGATGCTTTTTGTTCTTTCTGTCGATCTCATATATGCCATCGAATGTACCCCCCCAAAGCACCTTACTTTTGTCTTCATAGAGGACAAGCACGTTCTTCAACCCGGGGTCAAATAGTTCGAATTGATCCTTTATACGATCAAAACGAAAAAAACCATTGTGAAGCCCGCTCACCCACAGGTCATGATCACTGTCCTCCAGCAGACACCAGAAGATCGGCCCGGTAGTTTTTCCGGGGTCGCTGCCGCCATTGTATGTTTTGAAGGTCTTGCTGGCCGGCTGATATAGATCTATGCCCCCACCATAGGTCGTCAGCCATATCTTTCCTGTATGATCGCGGCAGATCCCTGTAACAAAATTCGAACTTAGTGAGCCGGCTTTTCCGGGCACATGTAAAAAGTTCTCAAATGAGTTCGTTCCCCGGTCCCAGATCGATAGACCGCCGCCGTCCGTTCCGATCCACAGGATCCGGTCATTTTCTTCAAATAGTGATTTTACATAATTATTGATCAGGCTATTACGGTTGGTCGGGTCATGTGTGATGTTTTGGAACCGGTCCTTAGTATGGTCGATCACATTGATACCGCCACGTAAAGTTCCGATCCAAACCCGCCCGTCCCGGTCGGTCAACAGGCTACGAATGGCGTCACTTGATAAGCTTTGACTACTAAATCCCGCTTTAAGATAAGTAAATTTGTTCGAAGCGGTGTTGAGGATATTGATGCCACCGCCATCCGTACCGACCCACAGCTGATCTGGGGATACCGACATGATATGCGTGATGCGGCTGGAGGTCAATTCCTCGGGCTTCTCGCTATAATGCCTGTCGTAAACATGACGAAGCAGGTCGTAGTGCCACAGGCCGCTGCTCATTCCGATCCAGATGCCTCCTTTATCGACAAAAATAACAGATGCGGCCTGAAGCTTTTGATCGACCAGTCGCAGGCATTGGTTCTTGCTGTCAAAGGAACACAGGCCGACCTTATCGATCATCGCGTAGATCTCCCGGGCGTTTGAACTTGCCATCGCCAGTACCGAATAATCCAGATGGTCACCCTTTTCATCTTTGTAGGGGATCTTCGCCCCGTGCCGACGGTCAGCGTGGGGAAAAACGACAAATCCGATCTCGTCGCCGGCGACGCACATGTTACCGGAAACATCCGGCATAACGTCAAAAATATAAGATCTGATCAGGGCCGTCCGGGTCCTATCGGAGAGGGTCATATAAGCAGCAGAGAATTTTTGGGAGACAGGATCAAGTATACTTAGGCCTTGCCTGGTCCCGACCCATAAATTATGGTCGCCGTCCTCTGATATCGCGTTGACATAATTATGAATGATCGAATGATCATCGCCGGGATGGTTGCGATAGACCTTAAAGTCGTAACCGTCATAACGGTTCAGTCCGTCGTAGGTGCCGAACCAAAGATACCCTTGCTGGTCCTGGTATATAGACCGGATCTCACTGTTCGAAAGTCCGTCCTTCAGGCCGAGCTTATCAACAGAAGGCTGCCCGATGGCGATGGAGCCGAACAGCAACAAGAAAAATAACGGCAAACCGGTACGGTACAGTTCCCGATAATTTCGTTCTAAAGCGGATCTATCCAGCCAAGTTTTGTCCCGGTCAATCAATTGGATCTGTGCAGCAATGTGTCATCTTGAAAACAAGGTACGCAATTACCTATGAACAATTACTTTTTTAACAGATGAGCGCTCTGCCTGATCTCCTCCGCTGCGGGTTCGATCCTTGCTAAGATCATGTTCCAATGCGTTGCGATCTGTTGCTTACTGATCTTCGGCTTTTTGATCCTGATCAATGATCCTTCGGTTTCCCCCAGACATTTTTTCATCCTATTTTTGTAAGAGTCGTTATTGGTCATGCTACCAATACAAATATATATATCTAATTACTTTTTTTCCACCGCTAAAAATATAGCTTACAAAGCTACATGCATCACCCGGCCTCGCCGCCATCTTATTGTATCACTCTGATCAGCCCAGGCTCCAGCTCCGGCCTGAAAAGTGATGCTGCCCCGATCAGCGACGCCTCTTCCCCCAGTTGTGCCAAACGGATCTCAATATCCAATTTTCGTTTAAGCTGCGGGATGAACAGCCGGGATGCTTTGGCTATATTACCACAGATCAGCAAACATTGGGCGCCGGAGTTAGCCACGCGGTCAGACAGGAAACCGGCCAGGTTCTGGGCGAATTCCCTGAATACTTCCCTGGCGCTACCATTTTCCTGGGCCAATAGGGCGAGTTCCCTGACCCCGATCACAGAAAGTCCGGTGCGCTCGAAATAACTTTTTAAGAACCAGCGTGTCGAGAGATGGTCGTCAGCAATGGTCTCTTTGTATGATACACTACCCCAATTCAGGTCGCTTACGTCATTCTCCTTAAAAATAGCTGAGCCAAAACCTGTGCCCAGCGTTATCCCGATCAATTCGTTCAGTCCGCGACCCGCACCGGCATATACCTCGCCCGCGATGGTCGATCGCGCATCGTTCATGAACCGGATGTTCACAGCCGGGATATCGAACTCATAAGCCAGGTGCTCTTTAATATCATATCCAAAAAGCGATTCATACTTGGCCAGGCCTTTGATATAGGAAATGCCATTCTCATAATCGAACGGCCCGGGCATAGCGAATGCCATACCGCTTACCGACAGATGAAAGTGCGACAAGGACCGCTGAATGGTATCCGCCCAAACCTTCAGGATCTGGGGGGCGCTACCTTTGCTATTGAGTTCATTCCTTACAAACGTGTGTTTAAGGATGGCGTAATTATTCAGATCGCAAATTGCCGTCGTGATATGTGAGCCTCCGATGTCGGCACATAATACGTATCGGTGATCATAGGTAGTTGCGTCATTCATTCTTTTCTTATTCTATGGTTATCGTATAAAAGCGACCTCGTTAGTGTAATGGCTGGTATCCGCACCCTCTTATTCCATTGACATGATGACCAGGCACCAGGCCGCTCCACTATTGAGACAAAAAAAGATCCCGATCATACTCAAAAGAACATGGATTTGTTTATCCCCGCGGAAGCGCATTGATCGCATTTGCGTTCAACATATTGGCATTTGGCTGACGTCCTGTTGCGGGTTCACGGAAGTGGATATAAAAAGAAAGTGCTGTCACAGATGTGACAGCACTTAAAAGACCATTTATTACCAGCCTGGATTTTGGACCAGTGCGGGGTTTAACGTGATCTGTTGGGTGGGGATGGGATATAAATAATTTTTCTCCGAGAATGTACGGGCGGTATTATCAAGGATGATCTGGCCATTGGCATCCTTGGCACTGGTCGGCGCCGGGGTCCATGGATTAGGACCCAGCTGAGCCTGTGTGCCCGTATATTTGATACCTACCGGCCAAGGGCTGACAAATGCTGCGGCGTTCCCGTATGCAGTACCGCCAACATTGGATACCAGGTCCGTTGCGGCACTGTGCCAGCGCTTGATATCGTCAAACCTAAAATTCTCATAATACAATTCAATAAAGCGCTCACGACGGATCTCGGTTCGAAGATCCAGGCCGTTAGCTGCCGCGAACGCATTCGTCAATGGCGGCATGTTCTTGTTTACCCGTAAGCGGACTAAATTCAGGGACCTGTTAAGATCTGCATCTGTGATCGCATCATTTCGTTCAAAAACAGCCTCCGCATAATTCAATAACACCTCTGCATAGCGGATCACCGGATAGTCCTCAGCCTCTTTAGTATCCGGGGTACTACGTTCATTGGTCCATTTTTGATTAGAATATCCCAGGATCTGAGTGACCTTTGTGATATATGCATTGCTATTATCGGCGGCGTCATTGAGCCAGCTGACCCTGCCATTTGTACCACTATACCAGTAATACATATTCATCACTCTGATGGTATAACGCAAGCGGTTATCCCTATTCACGAATTCAGATCCGTAGGTCTGAAATCCCTGGAATAGCGGGGATTTTTCTATAGGCAGGCCGTCCTGGCATAAGAAAGCATTGACGTATTTGTGCTGAGGACCGATCTGGGTACTTTGTCTGCTGATATTGGTATTTATCGGTTTGCTAACGTCGTCATATCTGTAAGATAAGATATATTCATGGTTCGCAGATTTGTTCACGCCGGCAGGATTAGATTTGGGATTCTCCAATATGAACAGATATTTTTGGGATGAATCACCCAATATCGTGCTGTTACCGCCCAACGCATTTGATGCGGCTGTTCCGAACAGCGCGAACTGATTGCTGGTGATACAGGCATTTGATGCGGCTACTGATTTATCAAGCAACATGTTGTATCGGGTGGGATTGATGTTCCTGAATTTTAGCCAGGTCCCCTCGTAAAGCGCTACGCGGCCCAGGAACGCCTGTGCGGCGGGTTTGCTTACCCTACCAAAATCGGCAGAATTCGACAGAATTGATGCCGGCAGGCCCGGGATAGCAGCTTCCAGATCTGCGACGATCTGATCTGCGATCGCATCGCGGGTCGCCCTGGGGCCATAAAGTTCCGGGGAAGTAAGGTCCAGCGTATGGGTGATCAATGGAACGCCGCCGTAAAGTTGCAGCAGATCGAAGTAGCTATAGGCCCTGAAAAATTTGGCCTCGGCCACAAACTGAGCGATCCCGGTCTGATCGCCGCTGTAGGCCGCCGCTTTTTCCAGCAGATAGTTGCAGTTCCTGATCCGGCTATAGTTATTGGTCCAGCTGGCGTCACTGGCCGGAACGGTATTTGTTCCGGCGCCATAAGTGCCCCCTCCTCCGAAGACATCTGCCCGCCCGTCATAGTGGGGGTTGTCCGCAAAAGAATTATTGAAGTTGCGCAGATAGCCATAATATTGGTTGGCAAAAGTTTTAAAGTCGTTGGGCGATTTGAAATACGCCGCATCGGAAAGCTGATCAAGCGGTTTCAGATCGAGGCCCTTTTTACATCCGCCCTGAACGACGAGGATGACAACGGCCAGTATTTGAAATATCTTATTATGTATATTTTTCATAATTGTTCAATTAAAATGTGATGTTTGCGCCTAATGTTACATACCTGTAGAAAGGATAGCGCTCGTTGCCCTGTGTGGTACGGGTCGTTTCTGGGTCCCATTCATCATGAACGGCAGTAGCTTCCCACAGGTCGCTTCCCGACAGATAGAACCTTAGTGAGCTGAATACCTTGGATCTTTCCATCATGGCCTTTGGCAACGTATAGCCGATCACCAGGTTTTTCAGGCGTACGTACGCGCCGTTCTCCACTGACCAGCTTGATATCTGATAATTATAACCGTTGATGCCATTGGTGTGAAGGTTCGGGTAATATGCATTCGTGTTATCAGGCGTCCAGGTATTACCTACCCATTGGGTCGTTTGGGCCTGCCCAAGGGACAGGAACGGCACCCTCCAGTTATTTGCGCTACCGTTAGCGCGGAATATCGTTCTCTTACCAACACCTTGAAAGATCGCGGTAAGGTCAAATCCTTTCCATTGTAAGTTGATGGTCGAGCCGAACGCGTAGCGTGGCGCATCCGTGCCGAGGAAGACAAGGTCGTCCATGTCCGCGGTCGAAGTACCGTAAGATAACTTCCCGTCGCCATTGGTATCCACGAAATAGTTGTCGCCGGGACGCAATCCTGAATTTTGTCCCGGAAGGTTGGTAAGCGGACTTGCGATCGGGATGCCGATCTGATTGGTGACGCCACCGGGATTATAGTATTTGGCATTATAAGCATCTACGTCGCTTTGGGTCTGGAACCGACCTCCGTATTTAAGACCGAAATAAGATCCCAGCGGATAGCCTTCCACGGTCGCATTATAACCAGCGCCCAGTGCAGGTACGCCGTTGAAATAGACAAGCTTGTTCTGGCTGTCGGTAACATTCCCGCTTACAGAATAGGTCAGTTTGCCAACATGGTCGCGCCATGTAAGTTGTGCGCTCCAACCCCAGGTCCTTAGGTCGCCATTGTTAGATTGCGGTGCGCCTATGCCTAAAGTGCCCGGATAGGTCACGCTGACAAGCATATTCTTATTCTCATTTCTGAATACATCGACGGTGCCGTTCAACCGGCCATTCAGGATCCCGAAATCAAGACCCAGGTTCCTTTTGATGATCGTCTCCCAGGTACGGTCAAGAGATACCAGGTTCCCTGTGGTGGTGGTGTTGGTGGCTATCGTGCTTCCAAGTAATGTACCGCTGCTTGCTACGTTAAGCGACTGAAGATAATCGTACAGACCGATGCCTCCCTGGCTACCAGAAGTTGAATAGCTGGCCCTTATCTTCAGTTCGTTGAATATATTGGTTTTCTTTACAAAACCTTCCTCGCTTAAACGCCATGCGCCCTGAAGGCTATAGAATGGTTTCCAGCGACTGTCAGCAATGAATTTTGATGAACCGTCGTACCTTCCGATGGCCTCAAAGAGGTATTTTCCTTTAAAGGCATAGGTCGCTCTGGCAAAATAAGACCCCAAAGCGTAATGGTTGCGCTGTTCGTCATTGGTAACGAAGCCGCCTGTCGTGCTGCTCAATCCGAGATTCAATGCGGCAAGATCATCGGTGCCCGTATTGTAGGTCCTGGTATTGATCATGTCGTATTCGTCCCTTTCATAAGAACCGCCGACCATCAGCGTCACGTCATGCATTTTGTTGAACGTATTGCTATAAGTAAGGCGTCCGACCAGGTTATAATAAGGGTCGCTGATATTTTGACGAAAATAACTTTGTGAACCTGAGGAAGAGCTTCCGGTAGGTGCTGTCGTCCCGGTCAGGTATGCGTCATCATACGAATAAAGGCGCACGGTTTTTGTCTGAACACGGTCGTCCTGCAACCAGGTATTATAGCCTGCGGTACCTGTAAAACTCATGTGTTTCACAAAGTTATAGGTCAGCGTAGCATTAAGAAGAGCCCTGATATTACTTTCCAGGTTATCACCGCCGTCACGCAATAATCCTGCGGGACTTGCAACGCCGCCCCACTGGTATGGTTGCCCTGACTGTGTATACATCGGGATGCCGATCTGGAAACCATTTCCCAATGCGCTATAAGAGCCGGTCGTATAAAGTGTAGGCTGTTGAATATCATTCCTTTCCAGGGCGATATTGGTCTGTAACTGAACCTTATCGCTGAAATTGTATCCGTCATTTAATCTTAGATTATAACGCTGATTACCGTTATTTCCTATCTTCAACTGACTGGCATCGTTCAGGTAACCGAAAGAGACGCGATAGATATTCTTTTCAGATCCTCCGGAAATGCTCAGGTTGTGTTGTGTCGAAGTTGAGGATCCCCAGATATACTGTTGTAAACTCTGGTCGATGAAATCGAGTTCATGCGTATCGGTGAACTGCGGAAGGGGAAGCCCGTCATAGATCGTATTGGCAGGGATATTAGGTCCCGTGTTTCCCGGGATCTGCGAGGCAAGTATCACCTGGTTCTTATGAGCCAAGGCAAATACGGCCATATCATACCAAAGGTCCCTTACCGGGGTAACGCCATAAAAATCGTTCAGCTTTGCTTGTTTCAAACCGTTCGACCATTGGTCGATGTTGGTCATTTTAGGCTGCAGGCCCAGGAATTTCTCCGAAACAGAGGGGTCGTACTGGACCTTCATCTTACCGGCCTTTCCTTTCTTTGTATTGATCAGGATCACGCCATAAGCGGCGCGTGCGCCATAGATAGATGCAGAGCCGTCCTTCAGCGCGGTAACGCTTTCAATATCATTCGGGTTGATGGAGTTCAGTTCATTGTTGTTGTTCAATGCTACCCCGTCCAGGATCACTAGAGCGTCCTGGCCGTTCACCGAGGTCACCCCATTTATCTGGAGGTTCCAGTTCTCCCTGCCGGGTTGGGCGGATGAACGGGTCACCACGACGCCGGGCATTTCTCCCTGCAGATTCGCGATCGGGTTAGCGGTCGGGCCACGGTCCTGGAAGACCTTCGCGCCTACCGTGGCTATAGAGCCGGTAACGGTCGCCTTTTTCTGTGTACCCAAGCCTACCTCGACCACAGCTACTTCGGCCAGGCTTGCTGACGATGCGGCAAGTTTGACCTGCATAGGATGATCAAAAGCGGCCTTGATCGTGATCGCGGTGTAACCGATGCTCTTGAAGGTAAGGGAACTGCCATCGGGGGCATTTATCTTGAAACTACCGTTCATATCCGCTGCGACGCCGGTGTTCGTTCCGGCAATGAGAACGGTGGCGCCGATGACAGGGTCACCAGTTTCGGCGTCGACGATTTTTCCGTTAACTGCTTTGGTTTGAGCGAATGCGAAATGGCATGATAATACCATGAGCACTACTGCGCAAAGTCGGCCGATCCGGAGCTTTTTACTGTAAAAAAAGATCATAATCATTTAATTAAGGTTTACTAAATTGGGTTTATTGGTGACACTCAGCACGTTCTATGTGTTGTTAGGATCTATGAGCTGCTGTCTAATCCTAAAGACAAGGCACGAAGATGTTTATACTCACAATAATTTGAAAATCTTTACAGACCGGCACCGCCGGGCAGGAAAACAGCCCGGTCATCTTATTTCACCGGGCGAAAAATGGCCGCCTGGCCTTCTGCCGCGCCAAGCGAGACCGGCAATAGGGTCTCTGAGGTTACCATTAGTTGCCGGATGTGCACGCCTTTGTTGCCGTCATCTTCGTATAAGGTCGCTTCATATTTCTTTGAGCGGTCCAGGAAATTCAAAGGAACGTAAGCTGACCACGCATTCAGGCCGCAGGCTGCCCCCAGGTACCATATCTTATCCTTTTTTCTGGCCACGGCGATATTCTCACCGATCTCTCCGGTAAGATAACGGGACTCATCCCACACCGTGGGAACATAAGTAAAGAATTCGATCTCTTTTTCGTCCGTATAGTCCCTCGGTTTACCATACCAGAATATGGAGGGCATGGGGCTGAAGTATATTACGGTCAAGGCCATCTGCTGGCCTTTGCTGACCCTGAGGTTCTTTGCAAAGATATTTTTGCTGTTCGGATAGCAGAAAGTAAAGTCTGCCGCACCGGCAAGAAAGCGCGTATAGGGAAGGACCATGGTGTGAAAGGCGTCCGGGCTATTCTCATCGCCGCGGATGCCTTCCTGTGACAGCTGGTACGGATACCTTCTGCTTAAACCTGTCGGCTTGTAATGGTCATGCACATTCAAAATGAACCCGCTGTCATTCACTTTCTGCATAGCGGTATCCAGCCAGGAAAGTCCCTTTTGTGTTCCACCATCTACGAAACCGAATTTCAATCCTGCCACTCCCCATTTTTTGTAGAGCGGCAATATGGTGTCCAATTTACTTTTCAGCCCTACATAGTTCACATACAATATGACGCCGATCCCTTTCGACCTGCCATAGGCAGTAAGCTTTTCGATGTCGAACCCATCGATAGGCTTTGTCGGATCCGAACTGGTCCGGAACTCGGCGCCATACCAACCTGCATCAAAAAGCACGTACGAAAAATTATGCGCCGCAGCGAAGCTGATACCTTCCAGGCCAGCATTCGTGTTCACGTCCAGCCTGACCACTTTACCGGGCCTGACCTGACCCGCGTCCGTCTTGTTCTCAGGTTCAGTGAGCATAAGATATAATTGACTATGATCATGTAATCCTACCGCGCTTTCTGAACAGCTGATCGTTCTCCATGGCGTTTGGAAGGTACCGGTGAACCGGACCATCGTGTCCTTCCTGATCTCTGAGACCTGGTGGTTGCGGTAAAGGGTATCAATATAGAAATTCATTACCAGGCTATTCGGCTTTTCGCCCTTAAGCAATACGCATTTGGTGTAATTGCGGTTATCAGCCTCGCCGATACTCAAATACATTGGTGCAGAAGAAACGAGTGTGGCCGGCAGATCGCAGGTATTGGTCATTTCATTCAGCCGCAATTTACTGAATTGCGATTCTTCATGATATTGATAAATGCCGTAATTATCCGCCAAATTGAACTCCGTAGCTTCCCGGTCCACACGGGTCCGTTCCCCCGCGGCTTTATGGACAATATACCTGAAAGCGACCGCTCCATTGTAGCACCTATAGACCATGTCGAAACTGATCCCGGCAGTTTGATAACGCTGGGTTAGTTCACGGTAGTTGTTGTCGAGATACTTTGATTCGCCGAGGGGCCATACGATCCGTTCCTTATGCTTATGGGCCGATGTGCCGAGCAGTTTGACCGACCTGCCGATATCGGTATGGTCCAGGACCAATCCTAAACGGGACCAGGAAGTAATGAGCCGATCTTTATGTTTTAATGAGTAGACCAATTCCTGCCGCTCGTTCAGACCAACTTCCAGCTCGGTATGTCCATCGGGGGAAGACAGTTTTGTCATTTCGGTCACCTGAGCCCATGACGGCAGGATCCCGGTGAAGAAAAAAACAAAGGTGATGATCAAAATTAAGGATAGAGGTATGTCGGTCCGGCATTTGTGGTTGATCGTCATAGGTCGCGAAGATATCGATGGTTCACCCATTGGTGGTAGTTTTCTGTTGTTGTTATACTTATCTGTTTTTATCACTTGTCAGTTCCCGGCTGATACGTTCCCGGCACTACACCGGAGAGCTCGACCACCTTCGGCAGAGATGAATCCCTCACGACCAGGCGGGTCGGCAATACGAAACTGCGTACGTCGTCCGGGACAAGCTCGCCCGCTAACTTTTGTAGTATCCGGTCAATTATCTGTTCCGCTATCAGCTTGACCGGCTGTGCGACCGCAGTAACCGAAGGGGTAAATAACCGGTAAAGATCATGGTCATCGAATACGGCCACCCCGATATCCATGGAGATGTTCAAACCGAGGTCCCTGATCGCTTCCAAACCGTTGTCAGCGATATAGTTCGTCGCAAAAAACAGGGCATCCACCTGCCTGTTCCCGGAAATGAACTCTTTTATTTCCAGGATACTGTCGGACCTCAGGTGGGGATACCTGATCATTTTGATCAGCGGGCCCTGGGCATTTCCGGCAATTGCGGCCAAATATCCTTTTTGCCGTTCCATCATCTGACCCTGCCCGGAGTCCAAGGTGATCATGGCGATGTTCTTATAACCGTTGTCAATGAAATGCCGTACCACGTTAAAGGTGCCCTGGTAATTATCGACCAGCACATTATCTAATCTCAGGCCCGGCAGCGTCCTGTCGAACAGGATCACCGGATATCCGTCCTCGGCAAGGCCCTTCAATTCGGCCTCGATCCCGGGGGGCGGGGCGATGATGTACCCATCCACCTCACGATCGCGGTAAGCTTTGAGCAGTTCCCTTGTTTTGTCAGGATCGTTCTCGGTACTACAAAAGAATATCTTGTAGCCTTTTGCAAAGGCTATCTCTTCGATGATCCTGGAGATCGACGAAAAAAAAGGGTCGGAAATATCTTCCATCAACATGCCGATGATCTTGGTCTTGCCCGTCCGTAAGATCTGCGCGAGGTGGTTGGGACGATATCCTACTCTATCCACATGTTCCAATACGCGTTGCTCAAGATCGGGTCTGATATGGTTCTCCCGTGCCTTCCCGTTAATGATGAACGAAACGGTGGTCTGAGATATCCCCAATTCGGCTGCGATGTCCTTAAGTGTTACTTTTCTTTTCATTCGCCGGCATTGGATGTACTATCTGGAATGTTGTACTTTGTAAAATCTCGCACCAAAAAGAAAGATGATCGCGTAGCAAATGATCGGCAGGTAGTAGGCCTGCGCCACGTCATGGTCAGCTATCCTACCCATGATCATCGGGAACACCGCTCCGCCAACAACTCCCATGGAAATAAAAGAGGATGCTTGCTGTGTTTGATTCCCCAGGCTTTTGATCCCCAAACTGAAGATCGTCGGGAACATGATACTAAAGAAAAAGTTGATAGCGATCAGGGCGATATAAGATGGCCATCCAAAATTCTGAGCGACGATCAGGCACATCAGGATATTGCCCAAAGCAAAAGTCGCCAATAGTTTATTAGGCGCGATAAAGCGCATCAGTGCAGTGCCCACAAATCTTCCGATCAGCATCATTAACATAAAAACGCCCATGTAACCCGCGGCCACCTTATCTGTCATGCCCATCTTATCATGGCCATAATTGATAAAAAATGCCCACGTTCCCGATTGCGCGGCAACATTAAAGAACTGCGCGACCGCTGCCCAAACGAAATGCCTGTGCTGAAATAATCTTTTGGGAGCCTTCGGCACCAGTTCGCCGGCGAACCCTTCGGTCACAACATCGTGCGGGTCCGTGAGCTCGGGAACTTTGATAAAAGAAAAAGACAGCGCTACTAAAGCGATCACGGTACCAATGACCGTGTATAGGATCTTGATGGAACTAAGCCCTTCGGCCGTACTGCCGGTACCGATACCAAATACGAAGACCGATCCGATGATCGGCCCGAGGATCGCCCCTAAAGCATTGAACGATTGAGCGAAATTTACCCGCTGATCACTGGTCTGCTGCGGACCCAAAGCTGCCATGAACGGGTGGGCAACGGTCTCAAGGGTTGATAGTCCGCAACCGACAACAAACAGGGCGAATCTGAAAAACAGGAACGATTCCGCATTTGCGGCAGGGACAAATAGAAATGCCCCTAAGGCAAATAATGAAAGGCCCAACAGGACACCCTTTTTATAGCCAAAACGTTTCATGAATAGACCCGCAGGTATCCCCATTATAAAATAAGCGCCAAATATGGAGAACTGTACCAGGCCTGATCGCGCCTTTGATACGTTGAGTACCGCCTGGAAATGCCTGTTCAGTACATCTGCCATGGAGACTGCAATGCCCCAGAACATAAATAATGAAGTTACGAAGATCAACGTGAGTATGAACTTTTTTTCTGTAAAAGGAGCTTTCGTCATGATAGGTTTATAGGATCTTATAAAGTGGTTATTTCAGGATATATTTTTGCAAGGCATACGTTCATCGGATACTGACATGGTCAAATTGTACATTTGTCGTGACCGCGAGCCCGGAGCTGACCATGATCCCGGCTTTGGAGAAAGCCTGTCTTTTTACCGGGATGCTCCCGGCTGGCACCCACGTCCCGCCGTCCGAGGAATAAAATGCGGCGCAGGAAGCGCCGCGGTATTCCAACTTAAGCCAGCAATGACCGGTCAGCCTGCTGAAAGTCACGAAGGGTTCCGGAAGCGCCTGGGAACTGATGATGGCCAGGGTATCTGAATTTTCCTTTTTAACTTTTAACTGGACACGCCACTCCGGCGCTTCTACCTGTGATGACTTTTGTGGCGCGACCGTCAACGAGACCTGCGGTGAGGTCGGTTCAGCGCCCATTAAGGATATCCCGAAATTGGTGAACTGCGAACTTAGCTGCGGTACGTACCGAACGATAAAAGTTGGATCTGTTCCCGGCACTTGATGTACCAGGAAAGGCGTTTCCCCGGATCCTTTAGCTTCAATGGTCAACCGGTCGCCGTCCCCATAAGCCAGTTCCCCTGCCTGGCGGGTAAGCGGGCCATATTGCCAGCCATTCGGCAAACCAGCGGTGATCGCGACGGTCGCTGCATCACCAGCCTTACCGGATATGTTCACCGCGGTCAGGCGATAACGATAGCGCCGGCCGGAGATCACCTTTTTATCTTCGAAGCTTTCCCCGGTCAAACCAGATGCCACTACACGAAATGTCCCTTTTTCCTCTTCCGCTCTGGCCAGCGTATACGATCTTGCGTCGATGGCGCCGACCCAGGACAAAAGGATGCCGCCTCCGGATGGCTCGGCGATCAGCCCGCCCGGGGCGCGGGCCGCGCTTTTCTCTTTGGCAGTCGAACCGGTGGCGCCGGGCCTTGAATAGAGGAATGTGCCGAAGCCGATATGATCCGCGCCTGGCAGCGCTTGCAATTCGGGCCTTACTTTTTCCGCCGCCTGCGCAGTGAACGGCGCAGGCCTGTTCATTCTTTTGGCATAATGATTATAGACCTCCTCGTAGATCGCGCGAAGTCTGTTCCTTCCCTCTTCAGCAATTTTGGGATGGTAGTATTTCCCGGTCCTGTCCATCTTGGGCACATAAGGTACATCCATGCCGAGGTTATATTTCGCGGTATATTCGAATCCTTTCAGCAAAAGATCATGGTCAAAGCCGTAGAGATCAAGTCCCTGGTGCCAGGCGATCTCCGCGCAATCCGCCAGATGGGCGATACCGAGCTGGGTGTGCGACTGATCGCGACCGCTTTCCTGGCATTGCCCGGTCTCATTAACAATATAGTGGTTCAGGCTGCCATCGCCCGCACCTTTTTGATAGTATATCAGCGCTTTGTTAAAGATATCACGATCATTTGTAAATACGGCAATGGCCATCATTGTCTTCAGCGCCGCGGTGTCCCAGTTGCCGTTTGCGAACGGCGCGAGGTCCCGGATGACCGGGTAGATCACTGTCTTGAAATGCAGTTCGGCTCTTTTCGCTTCGGCTTCGGTCCAGCCCGAAGCGGTATAACGTAATATCTCCGCTGCGTTGACCATTTTGAAGGGACCCAGGCCAGCCATTAACACGGCATCCCTGCCAGTTACCGATCTTAGGGTTGATGACCAGGCATTGACGATCTCGATCGCTTTAGCCGCAAATTTCCGGTCACCGGTTACCGCCCACATGACCGCGTTCTGATAAGCGGCGTTCGCATCCGCGTCGTATGCTCCCTGGCCTATGGTGGGATTGCGGCCGACCATTTCCATAGGCCCCTGCATCTTATAGGTATTTTGGGATTGCGGATGATCCCTGAAGGCGATATATCCGGAGTATATCGGTTCGGTCCTCTTTGTGATCGCTTCCCGCATCCGCTGAAGGTCATCATCGCCCTGCAACAGACCCGGATGAACGAAGGCCTGCGCTTTAACGGGTGTAGCGCAGGCGCTGAGCATGATCAGGCCCATGACGAAAAAGGTACAGGCTTTGCGGAACTGTGACCAGTACCCTTGAGGACCCTGACCTTGCGCGCGTTGTGTAGTGTGTTTCGTTCTTTTCATAATTGATCACAATTAATTCGATCTGGTAATGTAGATCGCCTGCCCGCCCGAAGCTTGCAGGTCGGTCTCTATCAGCTCTCCACCTGTGATCACTTTTTTGATCACGCTGACATGGGTTGCGGTATTGACCGCTGCATCATCGGCATAAATGATGATGTTGTATCTCGTACCTTTTTGCAGGAAATCCGAAGGGATAGAAAGGTGGCGGGCGCTGGTGTTGGTAATGCTGCCTACGAACCATTCATCACCTTTCCGTCTGGCGGTCGTGATATACTCACCGGGAGCGCCCTGAACCACGACGGTCTCATCCCATGTGGTCGGTATCTTCTTCCAGAAGTCCAGTTCCGGTTCATTATGATATTGTTCGGGCCGGTCATACCAGAACAGGGTCTGGATAGGACTATAATAGATCGCTGCGAGCGCCAGCTGGTGGGCGTGCGTCGTCTTGATGCGTTTATCAAAGTAACAGATCGTATAATCGGCAGGCCCTGCGATGTACCGGGTGAATGGCAGGACGGTATTGTGCGTAGCATCCGGCATTTCTTCGTTACCCCGTATCCCTTCGGCGGTCATCAGGTTGGGCCAGGTGCGTTGTTCGCCCGTAGGCCGCCAGTCATCATGGATATTGACCATGATGTGGCTGTCCGCCGCTTGTTGTATCGCCTTTTCGATCCAGGTGGTCCATCGGTGCGACCCGGCCTGTACGAATCCGAATTTGACGCCTTTGACGCCCCATTTGCGATATACAGCGAACAAGCTATCGCTTTGCGCGATCAGCGCCTGCTGATTGACGTACAGCCATACGCCGATACCTTTTTGCTGGCCGTAGCGAATGATCTCCGGCAGATCAAATTCCGGGATAGCCACCTTCGTGGCATCCGAGTTGAAGCTGAACGCAGGTCCGTACCACTTCCAGTCGAACAGAATGTATTGCAAGTGCTGGGAAGCCGCAAGATCGATATTCCGTTTTGCAGCGGTCGTGGATTGGTCCATCACCCGCATGATCTTGCCTGGCCTGATCCATGACAGGTCCTTTATTTTACTGTCTTCGTTCAAGTCGGAGATCAGGTAATTGTGTTCGATCAGGTCGCCCGGCTTTTCCGCGACCATGATCACGCGCCATGGAGTGGCGACAGGGGATATCAATTGCGCTCCGCCGAACATGGAGGTCACGATGGTATTGGGGTTTGCCGAAAGTTTGAATTTCGTTCGCGCATAGTCGGTCAGCCCCGCTTCTGCAAGGCTCAAATAGATGTTGCCGGGCAATTCAAGGGTCAGCGGCCGTTCGCTTTCTCCCGGCCACCCGGATAAGGGAAGTTTGAGATACGGAGCCTGCGCCCAGTTGGCGAACCAGGCCATCGTGCCGGCAGGCAATGTGAATTCTGTATTCTCGGATGTTATATTGTAATATGTCCCTTTGGGGTTCTCAGGAAAAAAATACCGGAGGGCCACACCTTCATCATAGGCACGGATCTGAATATGCATGGTGTAGATCGGGTCATCATCTTTGACGAGCGCGATATCGATCATGTTGTAATGGTCCCTGATCTTCGAGCGTTCCCCGCAGGCGGGGACCCATACCGAATCATGTTCCGTTGTGCTGATCCCGGTTACCGCCACGTTCTCGCACCAGTCCTGGTGAGCGTCCACTTTAAGCGCCATCGCCTTTTCTGACAATTGATTATCCATAGCGATATCCAGCCGCGATGCCATGATGACCGGTCTGCCTTTGCAAGCGACCTGGTAATACATTTCTTTTTTACCCGTGCCGCTTACTTTCTGATAAAAGCTGGCCGTCAGCGACCCGTCCGGCGAATGGACGCTGGCCTGGCTGCCGGTCACCGGCTGCTGCGCCCTGACCATGGTGAAGGTCACCAGCAAATACAAGGTAATGGTAGCGCAGAACGATCTTTTCATATCAGAATATTAGGCCCTTAATTTAACACAGTTTATATTATTTTTTTGTGGTATGACCTTCGCGCGCCTTCAGCTTAAGCAATGCTTCCAGGTAATAGTGATCCGCATAGATGATCGATGCGTCTATTTCTGTACCTGCCGGGTGGTGCCCCGTTGAATGTAACAGGAAGGCGCTGTTCGTGTTCCGGCTTTGATATCTCGCGGACGACAGTTCATCGATCATTGCGCGCGCCTGGGCTTCATAGCGGGCGGCCTTCGATCTATCCTTAACATAGGTGGACAGATCTAACAGCGCCGCAGCCGTTACGGCTGCGGCCGACGCATCGCGTGGTGCGTTGGGGATCGCAGGGTCATTAAAATCCCAGTAAGGGATATGGTCGGCAGGCAAACGGCGCAGGTAAACATCCGCGACCTTTTGCGCAAATTCCAAAAATTCTGCTTTGCGCGTCTCGCGGTAACACATGGTGAAGCCATAGATCGCCCATGATTGCCCCCTGGCCCACATACTGCTGTCTGAATATCCCTGATGGGTCACTCCTTTGATCTTTTTGCCGGTCACCGTATCATAGACAACGACATGATAAGCAGAAAAATCCGGACGAAAGTGATTCCGCATTGTTGTTTCCGCATGCCGGACCGCGATATCGTATAACCGGTGCCCTCCTCCGTTCCTGGCCGCCCAGAACAACAGCTCAAGATTGATCATATTATCAATGATGGTATTATGCGGCCAGCCCATAGCCTTTACCTGACCTGGCCAGGACAAGATCGTTCCGACCCTAGGGTTAAAAAGCGTAGCTAAAGAATCCGCTGCTTTGAGGATCACTTTTTTGTAGGCGCCGTCGCGGGTCAGCTTGTAGCCTTTCCCATAGCTGTTGAACACCATGAAACCGAGATCGTGGTCGAACCCGCTATGATCGGATAAGGGTTCAAGCTCACGGGTGAACCTGTCGGCTGCGAGTTTCCATTCCGGTTTATGTGTGGCCCCGTAAAGGTTCCATAAGATCCCCGGCCAAAACCCGCTGCACCAATCGTGGTAATCGACAAAGCGCCATTGCGTTTTTCCGTTATCGATATTTCTGGGAATATTTTTTGAACCGGCCGGAATTACCTCAAGCGTTCTCCTGGCCTGCATTTCACAATAACGGATCTCCTTATCGGGGTCGATATGCTGTGCCCCTGCGTTCCCGGCGGACATGCCTATGAGGGTTGCCAAAATAACGGATCGCCGTCCCCTGATCCCGAAAGTTGCGTTCAAAAAGTGTTGTATCATTCAGTAGTTATGTAATTGGTGGTCAGAGACCTGACGCGGCTACGTCCCTGCAAAAGGCCGGAGGCGCGTGCTGCGATCGTATAAAGACAAGCAAAAGGGCATATTCATACTCAACCAGGCGAAGATTATTGAACTTTTAAAAGTCATATCCTTGCCTATTCTTGACCAACAACCGTTATTAACCTTTTAGGAAGACCAACACACCCGAATTTCATATACCCGGGCAGGCTTTACCGGAAGGAGATCCATAGACTAATGCGCGGGTCATTTATTAAAAAACGATACGCAGTATATGATAGTGATCAAAGAAGACAGATACAGGATAGAACTAAATTTTAGACCTGTTAGAAATGGCCCCCGTGAGGTCAGCGAACTGACCTGGCTCAGCAAAAAGGGAACCGGTATACCTGCTAGAACAAACTCAGTTGCACCAACCCGACCTCCAATTTAGTGATCGCTTTTAAAGTTCTGGAGATCACGTCCTGATGAAAGTTGCAGGTATCTGCGTCGCCTACCTTTGAAGACATATCTTTTTTCAGAGGTCATCGAACGCAGCGGCCAGTGCCGCGTCACGGCTGTTATACTTTTCGCAGAAAACACCAAGCGGGCTACGTAGCCTTTAGTTTCCATTTCCAAAGCTTTGTCATTAGCTTTAGCTAATTCGGTTAATAGAAAGTTATTAAGGCGGGTAGCGTTCGGATGCGATTTTTTAACACGCTGTGCTTTTTCATCCCAGTGGCTTAAACTGTCAAGCTTTTGCCCGGTCATGATGTACTCCTGTTTACGACTTATCGTGATACAGATCGAGATTGGAAATTTACCATCCTTGGACGGTCTTTTTCTGATGTAAACCCTTACGGTTGCCATAATGAACACTTAATCAAACCCTACTTTACCATTAGATAAAGCTAGAGATTTTGGTCATACAATGTTCATACAAACCCTATATCAATATGGGATCATGTGTATTCATATGATTTTAAAAACCTCATTTCCGCTTTATTTAGGCGGTTTTTAAGATTCTTGAAACCGTATTTCAGCCCATTCATAACCCTAAGGTCGGCAGTTCGATCCTGCTCCCCGCTACCAAACATGCAAAAAGCCTTGAAACTCGATTTTTCTTTGAAATTCGATTTTCAAGGCTTTTTCAATTTATTGATCATTAAACAGTATCACACTGGATAGTTAGGATCAATCAATTAAGTTTTATCTCTGTTGGCTCGTTTCTGGCCGCATGTTATACTGAAAGGATGCCCATTAAGGTTGAATAGCGTTATATTTACGCTATATTTATCTGTATGCCCCATATCTTTTTAGTTGAGGACGAACACCGTGTAGCGGCTTTTGTAAAAAAGGCTCTCGAAGAAAATAATTATACTGTTGATGTTTGCAGTAACGGCGCCGAGGCGGTTAAATTGTTTGCTAGTAAACCGTATCTGTTGGTGATACTTGATATATTGTTGCCGCATTTAAACGGTGTGGAGGTTTGCCGATATATCAGGCAGAAAGATGAAGATATACCCATTTTAATGCTCACCGCTTTAGGTACCATTGATGATAAGGTAACGGGCTTAAATACCGGCGCTGATGATTACATGGTTAAGCCTTTTCATGTTAAAGAATTACTGGCCCGGATCGAAGCCTTGCTGAGGCGCAAAAAAAACGCTGATGCTGATAATGTGATTACCCTCGGCGAGATTACCTTAAATACGCATAGTAATACCACCGAACGTTCGGGCAAAAAAATAATGTTGACAACCAAAGAGTTTGCCCTGCTTGAACTGTTGATGCGCAACCCGGACAAGATACTATCGAGGCAAACCATTGCAAAAACAGTTTGGGGCATTGAGTTTGATACCGGCACCAACGTGGTTGATGTATATGTAAATTACCTGCGCAACAAAATTGAAAAAGGTTTTAGCAGTAAATACATATATACTGTAATTGGCAAAGGCTACATTTTTAAAACCGAGCCGGCATAACATGAAGATCAAGAACAGGCTTTCACTGTATTTTAGTTTGATTGGCTCGGGCGTATTGCTGGTGGTGCTGTTATCTATTTATGTATCCTTCCGGTCGTTTATCCGCGACGATTTTTTTAATCATTTAAACGATCGGGCAAACGTAGCCGCTCAACTTTACCTTGAGGCCGACGAGATTAGCGCCGACTCGCTAAGCCGGGTGCGCGAACGGTATTTGAAAAGTTTGCCTGGCGAGGTGGTCCGCTTGTACGATAGCCGTAACGCGGCTGCATTTATACATGATGAAGAACAGCATTGGGATCATAAAACGATCGAAAATGTCAGGAAGCGCGGCCATCTGCAATATGCTGATGGCGCCGACCAGGTAGTAGGCGTTTATTATAAAGATAATCAGGGTAATTTTGTGATCCTCGTTTCGGCAATCGATACCGATGGGATCATTCGCCTGGATAGGATATTGCAGATTATGCTGGTAGTTTTTTTAGTGATTGGCGCACTGCTTTATTTTGTGAGCAGTTTTTTTGCGACAAAGGCGCTCTCGCCTATTAACGACCTGATTAAACAAATACAACTTATCAAGGCATCGCAGTTGAATGTAAGGGTTAACGAGGGGAATAATAAAGATGAGATAGCTGAACTTGCCCGTAATTTTAACCGATTACTTGCCCGCCTTGAAAGTGACTTTGAACTGCAAAAAACTTATGTAACCAATACCTCGCACGAATTACGCACTCCTATTACAAGCATCATTGGTGAGGTTGAACTGGCGTTGAGCAAAGAGCGCAGCAAAGATGAAAACATTAAAACGTTGCAACTGGTGCTGGAAGAATCAGAAAGACTAATGGATACCATATCCGGGTTAATGGAACTAGCACAAGTTGATGTAGATTATAATAGTGCACACTTAACGCCAGTGCGCATGGACGAGCTGCTTTGGGAAATTCATGATTTTTGGAGCAATAAAGCCGGTGCAGGTGTACTTAAGATCAATATTGAACACTTGCCCGCAAATGAAACGCTGCTCACCGTCCCGGCTAATCGGCAGCTCATGTTTATTGCTTTAAATAACATGGTGAGTAACGCCTTTAAGTTTTCGGCGCAAAAGCAGGTTACCTGTAATTTTTATGCTGATGAACATTTAATTCGTATCCGTATTATGGATCAGGGTATCGGTATTCCTGCAGAAGACATAAATAAAGTAACCACATCTTTTTACCGTAGTCCCAATGCCCGCAATTTTGCCGGTAATGGTATTGGGTTGTATGTTACTCAAAAAATCATCCAATTGTTTAACGGTTCGCTCGGCATACAATCAACAGAAGGTTCAGGCACAACCATTACCACAGAATTTTTACACGAAATTTAAAATTCTAATCCCTTTCTAATCTCACGCTTTATATACCGGTTTAGTTTTGGACAATCCAAAATTGAACAACAACTATGCGGTTAAAATTTGTGTTGGCGCTTTTATCATTTCTATTAGCTATACCATTATTAAAGGCAAGGGCTCAAAACGATACCTTGCGGATCAGTTTCCAGGAAGCCGAAAAAGAGTTTTTGCATAATAACTTCGTGTTGCTTGCGCAGAAGTATAATGTCGAATCGACCAAAGCCTTGGTCGACCAGGCTAAACTTTGGGATGACCCCGTTTTAAGCACCGATCAGAATATTTACGATAGCGGCAGCCAGAAATTTTTTTACCATAATTCGGCGCAGGGCTTAGGTCAGGTTTACCTGCAGCTTAGTCAGGTGTTTACCACCGCCGGTAAACGCGGTAAACAAATACAGGTAGCTAAGGATAACTCCAAAGTACAGGAAGCCGAGTTTAACGACCTGATGCGTAACCTGCGTTATAACCTGCAGTTAGATTTTAGTCAGTTGGCTACCCTGCTTGATCAAAACAAGGTTTACCAAAACGAGATATCATCAGCTACCAATCTGATTAATTCTATTCAAAAATCATTCGACGCGGGTAATACCTCGATGAAAGATTTGATGCGCTTAAAAGCCTTATTGTTTGGTCTGCAGAATGACATGGTAGAAAACAGCCGCCAGATAAACGACCTGCAAACGGAATTAAAAACTTTAATATACGCAAATGAAACGTCATTTATTCTTCCTCAGATTAATGATGTGCCCAATAAGACTTCAAACTTAGATATCCCAACCCTAATTGAACAAGCTAAAACAAACCGCGCCGACTACTTATCAAACCAGGCGCAACTAGCATCGGCACAGCACAATCTCGATCTGCAAAAGGCTATGGCTGTGCCCGATGTAACCATCGGCGCATCGTACGATAAAAACAGCAGCTACGCGCAAAACTACTATGGTTTACAAATTGGCTTACCGTTGCCTTTTTTTAATCGCAACCAAGGTAATATCAAATCGGCTAAGTACAGCATGATGAGCCAGGAAAATACAGTGAAGGATAACGAATCGAAGTTGAAAAACGACGTGGTGGCGGCAGTAAATCAGTACCAGCTCAATCAGCAATTGTTCTCGACCCAGCAGTTAGAGTTTAACGAACAGTACGATACCCTTTTTAAAAACATGCTAAAAAGCTTTAAAGAGCGGCAGATAAGCCTGATCGAGTTTGTTGACTTTTTCGACACTTATAAGGACACCAAATTGAGGATCCTGCAACAGCAGTATAACCTGCAAAAAGCAATTGCCGATTTAGATTTCGCCGTTGGCGCACCTGTAATTAAACCTTGATCCACATACAACGAATACATGCTCATGAAGAAAGAAATATATGTTACCGGCCTTTACAGCTTATTGCTCCTCGCAGCCTGCAAAGACAAAAAACAGGAAGCTACCGAAAGCAAGCAGGTTTGCGTAAGCGATTCGCTGGCCAAAATGATCACTATCGATACAGCTAAAACCACAACAATGAAAGACGAACTGGTGCTTTCGGGCGAGGTTGCTAATGATGATAACCATGTGGTTAAGGTATTTCCGTTTAGCAGCGGGCAGGTGTTGGATGTTAAGGTATCTTTAGGCGATAAGGTAACCAAAGGACAAACGCTGGCTATGATGCGCAGTGCCGATGTGGCGGGTAATTATACGGATCTGTCGTCAACACAGTCGGACGTGGCGGTAAGCAAACGCCAGTTGGAGCAGGCCGAATACCTGTACAAAAACGGCATAGCCAGCGAGCGCGATTATACGGAGGCCAAGGAAAATTACAACAAGGCCGTGGCTGCTAACAGTAAGGTAAAATCGGCATTGGCCATTAACGGCGGCGGTAATACCAGCGCCAATGGCATGTTGGTTATCAAAGCGCCGCAAAGTGGTTATATCGTCGAAAAAAATATCACCTCGGGCAGCTTTATCCGCCAGGATAACAACGGCAGCATGTTCACCATATCGGATATGAAGGACGTATGGATCTGGGCCAATGTGTTCGAGTCGGACATTAGCAAGGTTAAAGTTGGGTATACTGCCAGCGTAACCACCATCGCCTATCCCGGCAAGGTATTTACCGGCAAGGTAAACGAAGTGAGCTCGGTGCTCGACCCGGATAACAAGGTGATGAAGATCAAAATAGCGTTGCCTAATCCCGATATGCTGCTAAAGCCGCAGATGTTTACCAATGTAACCATCACCAATAATGAGAAGGCTCAATCGGTATCAATACCGGCAAAGGCAATTGTTTTTGATAGCAGTAAAAATTATGTGGTGGTTTATAACAACAAGTGCGATTTGAAAGTGCGCGAGGTGAATATCATTAAAACTGTAGATGATGTAACGTATATCGCATCGGGCCTCAAGCCGGGCGAAAGGGTGGTTTCGAAAAATCAATTGCTATTATACGATGCCATTACAGGCGATTAATAACTCACAACCGACAACTCGCAACCCACAACTGATCAACAGCAATGAATAAATTCATTAAAAATATAATCTACTTTTCGTTAAGGCACCGCTACTTTGTGTTTTTTATGACTGCCGTTTTGGTGGTGATAGGTATCTGGAGCTATAGCAATACCCCTATCGAAACCTTTCCGGACGTAACTAATACACAGATCATCATCATCGCGCAATGGCAGGGCCGCAGCGCCGAAGAGGTGGAAAAGTTTATTACCATCCCGATAGAAACAGTGCTCAACTCGGTACAGAAAAAATCCAACCTGCGCACCACTTCGGCATTTGGCTTATCGTACACCCGCATTATTTTTGATGATGATGTAGACGATGCCTTTGCCCGCCAGCAGGTGCTGAGTCGTTTGGCTAACGCCGATTTACCAGATGGTGTAAAGCCCGAAATTGAGCCACCTTATGGCCCTACAGGCGAGATCTATCGCTATACGCTGAAAAGTAAAACCAAATCGCTGCACGAACTTACCGCCATACAGGATTGGGTGCTTGATCGCCAGTTTAAATCAGTACCGGGTGTTGCCGATGTAAATAGCTTTGGCGGGGAAGAAAAGGCTTACGAGGTGAGTGTTAACCCAGCCTTGCTGCAAAAATACGGGCTTACCTCGCTCGATGTTTACAACGCTATAAATCGCAGCAACATTAACGTAGGCGGCGATGTGATCGAAAAGAATGACCAGGCTTACGTAGTGCGGGGTATTGGCTTGATCAACAATATTAATGAGATGCAAAACATCATCATTAAAAATGTGAACAACGTACCCATACTTGCCAGGGATGTTGCCGAAGTAAAAGAGGCTGGTTTACCACGGTTAGGGCAGGTTAGCCGCGATCAACAAAAGGACGTGATCGAAGGTATTATTGTAATGCGGAAGGGCGAAAACCCTGCCGAGGTTTTGGACAGGGTACGTGCCAAAGTAAAAGACCTGAACGATAACGTTTTGCCTAAAGATGTAAAGATAGACACCTTTTACGACCGTACCAACCTGATGGATTTTTGTACCGAAACGGTAATTCATAATTTGCTCGAAGGTATCATCCTGGTAACAGTAATAGTGTTTTTGTTTATGGCCGACTGGCGCACAACGCTTACAGTGGCTATTATTATTCCGCTATCGCTGCTTTTCGCGTTTTTCTGTATGCGCATTAAGGGCATGAGCGCCAACCTGCTTTCAATGGGAGCTGTAGATTTCGGTATTATTATCGATGGTGCGGTGGTGATGGTAGAGGGCATCTTCGTGGCACTCGATCATAAAGCCAAAGAAGTGGGCATGCCGAAATTTAACGGCCTTGCTAAGCTTGGCCTGTTTAAAAACGTGGGTGCCGAAATGGGCAAAGCCATCTTTTTCTCCAAGCTCATCATCATTACCTGTTTGATCCCCATCTTCGCTTTCCAAAAGGTGGAAGGCAAAATGTTTTCGCCGCTGGCTTATACATTAGGTTTTGCTTTGCTTGGTGCACTGATATTTACCCTGACGCTGGTACCGGCACTATCGAGTATTTTGCTTAACAAAAACGTTCGCGAAAAGCACAACGTAGTAGTTAACTTTTTTGAGAACGGCATTCGCCGGATGTTTACTTACACCTATAAATTTCCAAAGGCCAGTATTTTGGTGGCAGTCATTTTTATGGCGCTCACTTTCTTTTCGGCTAAGTTTTTGGGTACCGAATTTTTACCCGATCTGAACGAAGGGGCGCTATGGGTTGAAGCCGAACTACCGATGAGCGTGTCGTTGCCGGAGGCCGAAAGCATCAACCAAAAAATGGTGCAGATACTCGAAAAATTTCCTGAGGTAAAGCAAACACTGGCACAGGTTGGCCGAACCAACGATGGTACCGACCCCAAAGGCTTTTTTGATGTACAGATCCAGGTTGACCTGAAAAATAAAAAAGAGTGGCGCAAAGGTTTAACCGAGGATGACCTGATTGACCAGATGGATACCCAGTTGAAAAAAATACCTGGTGCGGTGTTCAACTACTCACAACCTATACGTGATAACGTAGAAGAGGCAGTTGCAGGTGTGAACGCATCCCTGGCGGTAAAAATATTTGGCCCCGATTTTAAGGTGCTCGATCAGAAAGCCGATGAGGTGCTCAATGTTTTAAAAACTGTTCAGGGCGTTGATGATTTGGGTGTGCTGCGCAATTTAGGCCAGCCAGAGTTCAGGATTGAACTCGACCAGCATAAAATGGCTTTGTACGGTGTAGCCACAGCCGATGCCAATGCCGTGATAGAGATGGCGATTGGAGGTAAGGCTGCTACCGAGTTATACGAAGGCGAGCGCCGATTCGATATCCGGGTACGTTATCAAAAGGAATTTAGGGATACGCAGGAAAAAATTGAAAACCTGATGGTGCCTACACTCAATGGATCGAAGATCGCCATTAAAGAGATCGCCGATATTAAAATCCTGACCGGCCCGGCGTTTATTTACCGCGATAACAATACCCGCCACATCGCAGTTAAATTTTCAAACCGCGGCCGCGACCTGGGCAGTACCATCGCCGAAGCACAGGCTAAAGTTGCTAAACTGGTTAAACTGGATCAGGGTTATTCTATAGCCTGGGCAGGTGAATTTGAAAACCAGACCCGCGCATCAAACACTTTAGCGCATGTGGTGCCTATTTGTCTGCTGGTTATCTTTTTAATATTATTCATCACATTCGGTAACGTAAAAGATGCTTCGCTGGTTATTTTGAATGTGCCTTTCGCGCTGATAGGCGGCATTTTAGCGCTGCATATTACGGGTATTAACTTTAGTATTTCGGCAGGTATAGGCTTTATCGCGCTATTTGGTGTGTGTATTCAAAATGGTGTTATCCTGATATCAGTTTTCAAAAAGAACCTCGAAGCTGGCATGCACCTTGATGAAGGTATACTGAAGGGCGTAATATCACGGGTGCGCCCCGTGGTTATGACGGCGCTGATGGCAGCTATAGGTTTAATGCCTGCAGCTATATCAACAGGCATCGGCAGCGAAACGCAAAAACCTTTGGCCGTAGTGGTAATTGGCGGCCTGGTTACTTCAACCATATTAACTTTGTTGATACTGCCTTGTATCTATGCTTTAGTACACCGGTTAATCCACCGCCGCGAAAACTGGAAATTGTTAAAGAAAATAGGCGCCATTAACACCTGATCGTAATGTATTTTATTTCCCGTTAAGGGTATTAAAATTGATAGTTGATCTTTTATTTAAGACCGTTTGTAGAGCACATCGAAAAAAAGAGAGTTGGGTTTCGGAAAAGAAATCAAAAAGCCGTCCCGATCATATTGATACAGGACGGCTCATAAGCTTAATTATGGATATTTAATTATGGAATCTTATCCAAAGGCGGCACATTTGATGCGGCACCGTTATAACCTTTATTCTGATTGATATGACCGGTAACGTTCAGGTCGATATCACTCTGCGGAATTGGCCACAATACGTGATATGGAGAAATGGTGAAGTGATTACCCGAGTTGGTAACCACGTTCGGATTTTTATAGAAATCGTTTTTCTCCATAATGCGGTTATAAAAAAAGTTGCTGGTAGAGAAACTGGCAACATTGTAGGTTCTTCCTTTGTAATCAGGCAGACCGGTTTGCGCAAATATGAAAGCCATACGGGTAAGCTCTGTTTTACGGGGCTCTTCCCAGAATAGCTCACGGGCGCGCTCATCCAGTATGGTACCAATATTTACCTGGGTTGGATCTGTTAACAACTGAGCTTGAGCACGGGCGCGTACCATATTGATATCGGCCATAGCCAACGCAGGTTGTCCTTTCCAGATGTAAGCCTCTGCACGCAGCAGGTAAGTTTCGGCTTCACGGAATACATACCAATCGGTGTTAGTACCACGTGGCGGGCTCCACCATTTGTCTACAGCTGTATTGCCACCGCCCCAGTTAATGAATACTTTGTAGTGCGGCCAGCCAAACCAGGCACGAATACTATCCTGCGGGCCGTTAAGAAACACGCGGCCAGGCACTTTGGCATCGGCATCGGTCCACTGCTGTAGTTTTTGGCCGTACCAGGTAGGATCGGTAGTTTTAATGGCCGAGTTATTGTAAACCAGGTCGGTCATGTTCATCCAGTTACCGGGAGCATGGCGTAAGTCAGTATTATCAGTCCAGATGTATTTGGTAGCATAAGCTGTTTGGCGTACACGGCCAATACCACGGCCATACCACAGCGTAATGGGGTACTCGGCAGTAATGGGGTCAACAACACCCGGCTTGTGGTTGGTTGGAGTAAGAATACTACCATTATGCCACATAGGCACGCAGTTACGCATCAGTTGCGAACCATTGGCAATGGCACCTACCAGATTATCACGGTCGATCACATTGTAAATGGCCTCGGTATTGGCAGCGATCGATTTGTTGTCCGGGCGGTGCAGGTCCCAGATCACATTCCTGGTCGGATCTGAAGCTACAATACCAAAACGGCTGGTCATTAAATGATACGGACCGTTAATTACGGTGTTGGCTGCAGCGATGGCATCATCAAATAAGCCCATTGCCAGGTCTACCTTGCAAAGCAAATGAGCTGCAGCTCCTTTGGTTACGGTACCCTTAGCGCCGCCGTCGGTAAGGTTGGCAACGGCATACTCCAGATCAGTTTTCAGTTGTTTCAGAATCGCTGTGCGCGATACGGTTTGATAGCTCGTGTTTACACTTTGCTCTTCGTGGAAAGGAGCCGGAACATCACCAAACTGGTGCACCAGGCGGTAGTAGCGATAAGCCCTGTGAAAATAAGCTGTAGCTAAAATAGCGTTACGCTGCGCCGGGGTGGGCCAGGTAATGTTATCGATACGGCTAATGATTACGTTGGCATCTTTAATACCCGCGTACCAGGTATACCAATAACGGTTTATCTTGTTATAGTCATCGTTATCGTTTTGAGATGTTGGTGTAATACGCACATTCAAATCCTGAGCAGGTGTGGTTTTATCTGTTGTACCTTCTACGTAGGCATCGGTAAATACACACTCGGTAAGCAGCGGAGCCGAATCGCTAAAAAACTCGAAACGTACGCCGATATTCAGGTTGATCGCAGCATCGGTAAATGCGGCAACATTGGTCAGTGTTGCATCGGGTGTAAATTTTGAAGGCAACGAGGGCGAAAGTTGATCGCGCTTGGTACAGCTTTGGGCTATAAACATTGCGGCAATGGTTAACGCAGCAGTTATATTTTTATTTATCTTTTTCATATATCACAATTCTTTTGATCAGGTTAAAAAGTTGCACTTATGCCAGCAGCAAGAAAACGTGGGGTTGGGCCGTCGTTTTGCGGATCCCAGAATTGCCACGAGGTCATTACGTAAGGGTTTGTGGCATTTACATAAATTTTGGCGCTCTTCATACCTATTTTCTTAATCAAACTGTTATCAAAAGTATATCCTAACGATACGGTTTGTATTCTTACAAAAGATGATTTTCTCCATACGTTAATGGTGGTACCTTCTGAACCTGAACTTAAGCGGGCAAAATCATTGATCGGGTTCTCAGTCGTCCAATAAGGCCATACGTACGAGTTTTGACGCAGGAAACCTACGCTGCCCGGGCTGTTAAGCGCCTGGTTGAACTTGCGCAACTGACCGATACTTGATACCAGCAGGAAAGAGAAATCGAAGTTTTTGAGAAAGTGGAAATCGTTACGCAACGACCAGGTGAAGCTTGGGCTTGTTGAACCAAGAAACTGTTTATCAGCATTAGTGTAAGCATGGTCACCGTCAACATCCTCCATTTTAAAATCACCTGGCTTTATACCGGCGCCTGTAAACAGCGCGGCATTAGCAGCTTCATTAGCCTGCCAAACACCGGTTATTTTATAATCCCATACAGCACTGATATCATGACCAAGGAACCAGCCGTTGCCAATGTCATTGTTCTCAACGTACGTTTCGTTACCGTTAGCATCGATAACCGGCACAGCGCCATAAATATGGATGATCTTATTGCGGTTAAGTGTAAAGGTACCATTAGCGCTCCAGCTAAAGTTTTTGCCTCTGATGATGCTTCCATCCATCGAAATCTCAATACCACGGTTCTGGGTTTCGCCAATATTGGTAAGTGGGCTTGATTGGTTGCTGCCGCTACCGGTATACGTACCGTTAAAGCCTTGTACCGATGGGATAGAACGTTTAACCAACTGGTTGGTAGTACTGCGGTTATAAACATCGATAGATGCATTAAGGCGACCATGCAGTATAGTCAGATCTAAACCAAGGTTGGTACCAGTTACACGCTCCCAGGTAAGATCGGCATTTTGCAGGTTGTATACACCAACAGTAATGTTGTTGGTTACCGTGCCGTTAGCAACAGTGGGGTAGTAATTGCTGTACAATTGGGCAACAGCAACAGAGGCATCCGGCGTACCACCCGTGATGTTACCATTAGAGCCATAGCCTACACGCACTTTAGCATAATCTAACCATTTAAAGGCATCACCTTTCATAAACTTCTCATCAGTTAACACCCATGCTAAGGCGCCGGATGAATAAGTTTGACGTGGGTTTTTTAAACCAAAGGGCGAATACCCATCCTGACGGATAGTACCGGTCAAAATATAACGGCCTAACAGGGTATAATTTAAGCGGGCCATTTTACCATCGCCATCAACCTCGCGGTCGTCACTGCTTTCAACCGGCAGTGTACCAGCGCCAATGCTATGGTACGCTGTACCATCGGTAGGGCTTAGTTGTGTATTACTGGTAGAAGTATACCAGCTTTGATAGCGGTTTTTGGTCAACAGCAAGGTAACATCGAAATTATGAATGCCGAAGGTTTTGTTCCAGCTCAGGATGTTATCCAGGTTGTAACGGAAACGATTTTCCATAGTACGGGTAGCCGTACCGCCAGTCAGTTCGTTCGGGTTGGCAACCGGACGGAAAAAGAAATTACGGTAAGCCTCGATCTGAGGAGCAAAGTTTAGGCTGTATTTGATACCAAAAGGCAGATCAACACGAGCAAAAAGATTAGCGAACAACTCGTTCTGAATATTAACGTTTTGGTTATAAGTTGTACCCAGAAAAGGGTTACGGAAGTTCAAACCGCTATCATCAGTATCAATACGGCGCAGCGAACCATCGGTGTTATACATATCACCATAGGGCGATGCGTTGATGATCTGTCCCCAGTCGGCCTCGTGCAGGTCATAGCCCGACAGGTTGAAAGGGTTAAGGCCGTCACTCTCATCACGACTGGCAAACTGCGCGTTGATGCCGATGGTAAGGAACTTAGCAGCTTTACCTTCCAGGTTTAAACGGAAACGGGCATCTTTATACCCACCGCCTTGTATCAGGTTCTCGTTTTTGGTAAAGTTACCCGACATATAGTAACTGGCAACGTCAGTTTTACCCTGCAGGCTGGCAGTATAATCCTGGCGGATACCATTACGGAAGATCAGTTTAGACCAATCAGTAACCTTACCCGCCTGGTAGTTGGAAATCTCATTATTTTGTAAGCCTAAACGCTGTAGCCATACCACGGTTGGATCGCCTGTAGCGCCGTTCATAAACTGCGCTAAGGTAACGCCTGCCGGCAAGTTGTTAGGATTGCTGTAGAAATAGTAGGGGTTAGATGTGTTAGTTGCACGGGCTGCATCTGCGCGCCAGTCTAAAAAACCAGTACCCTGGTAATATTGCTGATTTTTTTCGAGTTGAGAAATACCTGTATTAGCCGAAACAGAGATAGTGATACCGGCAGTCTTACCTTTTTTGGTGGTAATTGCCACTACACCACCGGCAGACTGGTAGCCGTACACGGCCAACGCGCTTGGGTCGCGTAGTACGTCCACACGGTCAATATCATCTGGATTAATGTCGGCAAGCTGGCCGGGATAGATCACACCGTCCAATACGATCAGCGGAACGGCGTTACCAGATAATGATACCTGGCCACGCAATTGTAAATCGCCTGCACTACCACCCTTGGCCGAAGTGTTCATAGCAACACTCAGGCCCGGAATGGCGCCTTTCAAAATATCGGTTACGCTGGTAGGGTTATCGTTAGCCAGTTTATCAGCTTTAATGCTGCTAATGGAGCCGGTAACGTCTTTTACGGCACGTGTACCATAACCAATTACCACAACCTCTTGTAATTGTTTATTGGCATCAGTCATGGTTATGTTGATCACTGTACGTTTGTTGATCTCTACTTCTTGCGGGTCTAAGCCAAGGCTGCTGAATATCAATACCCCGGTTGCCGGCGCGCTGATAGTATAGTTACCATTAATGTCGGATGCGGTTCCGGTTGCGGTTCCTTTAACCTTAACGGTTACACCGGGCAATCCATCGCCCTTGTTATCCTTTATCGTACCTTTTATTGTACTGTTTTGAGCAAAAGCGACAATACAGCCCGATAATAAAATGAGAATTAATAGAGTAATTTTTTTTTTCATAAATCTAAAATTGGTTTAGTTAATAGTGTTTGCAGCATATTAAATACCGCCGTCGGCTATGAGAAGTGAACCTGGTTCACTTTCCATAAAGCAGGTTCCCTGCAGATTAAAAAAATCGACCTGTCATTTATTTGTACATGGGTTTTAAATGGACTTAATCCTTAATTGGCAGGGGTAAATTTAGAGCACTTTTATCGATAAAAACAAATAAAAATTAACGTAATTCATTGATAATGAATTATTTAAATTGATTTTTATACGCTTAAAACGCAATCGATAAAAACTATAACATGCTGATTAAGTGCATTGCGAGGCATAATTTAAAACAGTTCACAAAGCAGAGGGATACGCTTTATTAGCAACGTATTTGTTACAATAAAAATTAACAAACGGTAAAGAATCAACTATAAAAAGTGTCGAAAACAGCTCTAAACAAGCGTTACGTGTCAATATGATAATTATTTTTCTGCCCGGGAAAGAGAAAATAGCACATTACTTAATAGATAATATTTACGGATGATAACTGTAATCGTATAAGACGGTTAGTGCTGTTCCTGAGGATGTGACTCAGCACCCAAGCAAATCTAACTTCAGCTAAAACTCTTATATGAATTATAAGGTTTGGAGTTTTAAACTGGTAATTCCGTTGCATTTACTGTTTTTGCAAAATAAGCAGGCAAAAATGCAGTTTAACCGTATAGCTTGATTAAGGCGATTACGTAAAAACACTTCACAGGCCATTATTTATAACAATTTTATTGCGCTTTATGTGCAACAAAATCCTACCGAAATTTCGCCAAAGTAAAAAATGCTTAAAAGGCGTATTAGAAAAATAATTTTATTTTTTAAATATACCATGTTGTTAATTGCCAGAGCTTTTTTGTCTCCGGAAGGCATTGCTCTTAAAGCGTATTAAAACACATACAATTCATTTATAATCAACTATTTATTGTTATTTTTTATAGGTTTGGCTCCAGAATACCCCTGTATTCGGCTAACCAATTATACTTTTTTAAGTCCGTTTATCCTTTACAAAAGGCTATCGTTTATTATAATCTTAAACGGCTATAAGTTACTTGCACAACCGCGTATCGGGATAACTATTAACCAATAATTAATTAACCAATTATTATGAAAAGAAAAAAACTGTCCTATGTACTTATTGCCGTTGGTATGATCTCGGCAGCATCATTACTTGTAAAATGTACTAAAAATGCCGTACAATCAGCTTCGAATACCGAGGCAGCCGTTGATCAAACATCATTGCCTAAGTTGTCTACCCAATCGGTTACAACGTTTGTGCACCCAGGTGTAATCAACACCAAAGCAACACTTGATTATATCGCCACACAGGCAAATGATAATACCTCAAGCCGTTTTGCCGATTACAATGCTACCGTACTTGATTACTGTAATAATCATGCAGTGCCAACTACATGGATATCGGTTGTGCATGTTGCGGGTGGTACCACTACTGCCGACGAAAAAAGGTTTAAAGGCGATGGCCTGTTGGCTTATGCCCTTGCATTGCGCTGGGCCAAAACAGGTACCGCGACTTATGCCACCCAGGTAAAACAAATTTTGGATGGCTGGAGCACTCATTTCTCAAGCATCACTAATGATTCGGGTACATCGTTTAGCCAAACATACCTCGAAGCATCATGGGCAGCTCCAAACTTTGTGGCTGCAGCCGAAATTATCAAATCGTATGTGCCGGCAAACGGTGTAGGTGGTGGCTGGACATCAACGGAGGATACTAACTTTACCAACTTTTTAAATAACCTTAAAAATAATTATATAAACCACGTGCAGGATATGGGTTACCATAACAACTGGGATATCTCTGCAGGTTATGCTAAAATGGCCATTGGTGTATTTTTAAACAGTCCTGCGGTGTACCAGGCCGGCGAGGATATCCTTACCTCAACACTGCCATCAGTAATAGCTGCCGACGGTACAGATATTGAGCTATGCGTAAGAAGCGATTGCCATCACTTTCAGTACAGCTTAACCGGCTTGTCTTACGGCGCAACCATTTCTGCCATACAGGGCGACAATGTTATTTACGGTGCGAGCGGCGGGCGTTTAAGCCTGGGTTATGATTATATGCGCAGTGCCTATAATAACCAGCAATGCGTGCCATGCTCGGGCCAATATGTTTATCCCGGAGTAGAGATCGCATACAGGCATTATCAAACCGGTAATCTATCAAGTTTAAGGGCAATTGGCGCACCTTACGAAGTGCCGAGCGATATTACCTTTTTAGGCTTTACCACCTACACACATTATAACGTGCCGCTGTTTTAAAACGTAATAGAGCCGCGCCTGTATCCGGGCCCGGCTCTATTAATTGAAATATCTTAGTTTATTTCGGGCATGGTAAAAGTAAAACAGGTGCCTTTTTCCAGTTCACTTTCAACCTGTATTTTACCGCCGTGCTGCATTACAAAATCTTTAACCAATAACAAGCCCAAACCTGTGCCTTTTTCCTGGTTGGTACCGGATATGGATGATGAATTGACATTACCAAATAAAAGATCTTTTGTTTGCTGGGTCATGCCCATACCAAAATCTTTAATACATATTTCAACCATACCATCCGTCGGTTTTGCTGTAACAGTTACGGGTTCGCCTCCATGAGGTGTAAACTTAATGGCATTGGTTACCAGGTTTTGCAAAATAGACCGGAACATCAATGCATCGGCATTAATATAAATACCATCCTGAATCTGGTTATCCAGAGAAATATCCTTTTGCGCCGCGTTGGTGCGCAACAGATCGAGCGATTCATTGATACTTTGTGCCAAATGCAGCTTTTCAGGTTTAAAATCCGTTTTTTCGCGTTGATTTTTGGCCCATTCAACTAATTCGTTCAGCTGGTTCAGTATCTTTTGCGATGTACGGCTAATGATACCCGAAAACATCTTGATCTGATCCGGGCGAAGTTTTTCCGCATCACGGCTCATATTTTCAGCCGAGGCCAGTAACGATGTGAGCGGGTTGCGCAGATCATGCGAAATAACTGACAAAAATTTATCTTTAGATAGGTTAAGCGCCTTTAATTCGTGGTTCAGATTTTCTAATTCGAGGGTACGCTCCAACACACGCTTTTCCAGGTCTTCGTTAAGCTGCATCAGGTCGTTATTGATAATTTGCAGCTTTTCTTCCTGTTGTTTTAACAGTTGGTTCTTTGAGTACAGTTCGGTAAATACAGCTACCTTTGAACGCAGTATCTCCGGGTTAAAAGGTTTACGGATAAAATCAACCGCGCCCGCCTTATACCCTTTAAATACAGCCGCTTCCTCATAATCGTGCGCGGTGATAAAGATGATAGGGATTTGCTTTAACTTATCACGCTGATAAATCAGTTCGGCTGTTTCATACCCATCCATAATGGGCATTTTAACATCAAGCAGTATCAGTGTAAAATCTTCTTCTTTCAGAAGTATCCGTAATGCTTCGCGGCCCGAGGTAGCCCTATAAAAAGTATAATTCTCTTTTTCTAAAACTACCTCGATAGATAGCAGATTATTCTCATTATCATCAACCAACAGGATCTTTACGGCCATTTTTGTTATTACTGTTTATTATTTGATCAGCCAAACGCGCATTAACGATAATAACTGATCGGTTTTTACCGGCTTGGTAATATAGTCAGAAGCACCCGATGCAATACATTTTTGCCTGTCGCCTATCATCGCCTTAGCTGTTACTGCAATAATTGGCAAGCTTTTATTGCGTTGTTCTTTTCGGATCATCTGTATAGTTTCGTATCCATCCATCTCAGGCATCATAATATCCATCAACACAATATCTATCGATTTATCCTGATTTAATATTTCCAGGGCCTCGCGCCCACTTTCCGCAGTTATCGCATCTATTTTTGATCGCTCAAATACCGCTGTTAATGCAAAAAGGTTACGTACGTCATCATCAACTACCAGCACTTTTTTACCGTCAAGTACATCGGCTCTTTCCTTAATGGTATCGATCATTTTTAGTTTGCTTTCGCTGATGAATTTTTTATCAACATGTAACAATACCAGGATCTCGTCGAGCAGGTAAATGTGTGACGTCGGCGTTTTAGTGATGATCTTGTGATTTAACCTTCTTAACTGGATCAGTTCGTCCTGAGTAAAATCGCGGGCCGAATGTAGTATAATAGTTGTTTGCTGCTGTTTCAGCAGGTTTACCCGGTTCAAAAATTCAACACCGTTGGCATCAGGTAAAACATAATCGAGAATAACACAATCAAAGGGCTCTTTTTTCAATGCCGCCAGGCCTTTTTTTGCCGTGGTTGCACCAAAAACCTCGATCCTGTCATTTGATATCAGATCTGAAAGACGCAGCAATTCAGCCTCATTATCTTCTATGATCAGCACACGCTTTTTAGTATGCTCATGAAAGCTTACAATACCTGTTATTAATTCATGCAATATACTGTTCGATAATGGTTTTAAGCTGAATGACCGCGCGCCGAACTTTAACGCCATCACTTTATTATCCTCGCCTGATATCACATGCACCGGTATGTGGCGGAAATTGATGTCTGTTTTAAGCAGCTTCAATATTTTCCAGCCATTCGATTCGGGCATATTCACATCCAGGGTAATTGCTACCGGGTTATATTTCAGTATACTGTCGAATATTTCAAGATAACTGATGGCCACAACAACTTTTAAACCAAGATCGTGAGCCTTGTCTATCAATATTTTGGTAAAACGCAGGTCATCCTCAATAACCAGTAAAACACGGTCTTCGGCTACTATATTGTGACGATCATCGTCAATTACCAGCTCTGCAGTGTCGATAAGATTGGTACGGGTATGCGAAACCGGTAGCGCTTTTTTAGGTTTTAATGCTACCGTTTTCTCTTCCTTATACTTTAATGGCAGGAACAAGGTAAATGTACTACCCTTACCCAATTCGCTACCTACTGTAATGGTACCGCCTAATAACTCAGCAAAACCTTTACTGATCGATAAACCCAAACCGGTACCGCCGTATTTACGGCTGGTTGAACCTTCGGCCTGCTGGAAAGCCTCAAATATAATTCCCTGGGTATTTTTTGAGATACCGATACCCGAATCTTCGATAGAGAACGCAATAACCGATTCGCTACCGCTCAACGGGTTTTCATCATTAATGCCCGGTTTGTAAATATGCAGCTTAACGCGACCTTTTTCGGTAAACTTAAAGGCGTTTGATAACAGGTTCTTTAAAATCTGGTTCAAACGCTGCATATCCGTTTCCATTAGCTCGGGCAAACCGTCCTGTAGTTCGATCTCGAATTTAAGGTTCTTGGCTTCGGATATCGGTTTAAATGTCGACTCGGCAAACGAAGCGATCTCTTTAAAGCTAACCGGCATCACATCTGCAGCAATAACACCCGATTCGATCTTCGAAAGATCCAGGATATCGTTGATCAACTGGATCAAATCGTCACCACACGAATGGATAGTTTTGGCAAACATCCGTTGCTTTTCAGTTAGGTTTCCTTCGGGGTTTTCAAACAGCTGTTGCGCTAATATCAGCAAACTGTTCAATGGTGTACGCAACTCATGCGACATGTTAGCCAGGAACTCCGATTTGTATTTCGATGTCAGCGTTAACTGTTCTGCTTTTTCTTCCAATGAGCGACCTTTATCATGCAGCTCATCATTAGCACGCCTTAATTCTTCCTGTTGTGCCGAAAGCTCACCCGCTAATGATTGCGATTGGGTTAATAGCTCTTCGGTACGGGTATTGGTTTCTATATTGTTTAATACGATACCGATACTTTCCGTTAACTGATCCAAAAAGTCGATGTGGGTATCGCTAAAGTTTTCAAATGATGCCAGCTCAATAACCGCCTTTACCTTGTTTTCAAACAATACAGGCAATATTACCAGGTCGATAGGCGCCGCGCTGCCTATACCCGAGCTGATCTGCAAATACTCATTAGGTACGTTTGATAATCGGATACGTTCCTTATCGGTAGCACACTGTCCAACCAAACCTTCGCTTAGCGAAAATTCCTGGTCTATCAGTTTACGGCTCCTTTGCGCATAACCGGCAAATAAACGCAGTTTAGTTTCGTCGCCGGTTTCAGTCTGCTCTAAAATGTAGAACGCTCCGTAACGTGCATTCACCAACTCGGCCAGCTCTGACAGTACCTTATTTGCCACCGCATTACGGTCACGCTGTCCCTGCAACATCTGGGCAAACTTGGCTAAGTTTGATTTCAGCCAATCCTGTTCGTGGTTACGTAAGGTTGTATCTTTCAGGTTCGCGATCATCTGGTTAATAGTATCCTTTAACGCTTCCAGCTCACCTTTCGCTTCCACGCGGATGGTACGGGTTAAGTCGCCCTTGGTTACCGCCGATGCCACTTCGGATATGGAACGTACCTGCACGGTTAAGTTTTGCGCCAGCTGATTTACGTTTTCAGTTAAATCTTTCCAGGTACCTGATGCGCCCGGTACACTGGCCTGCCCACCTAAGCGGCCCTGCACACCCACCTCACGCGCCACGGTGGTTACCTCATCGGCAAACACCGCCAGCGTATCGATCATCTCATTAATGGTATCCGTTAATTGCGCCACCTCACCCAACGCGTTGATGGATAAACGCTGTTTCAGGTTACCTTTAGCAATACCGGTTGCCACCTTGGCGATACCGCGGATCTGCCCTGTTAAGTTTGATGCCATTTGGTTTACCGAGTCGGTTAAGTCCTTCCAGGTGCCGGCTACACCTTTTACGTGTGCCTGGCCGCCCAGCTTACCTTCGGTACCCACCTCACGCGCCACACGGGTTACTTCGGATGCGAAGGAGTTGAGCTGATCCACCATCGTATTGATGGTGTTTTTCAAATCCATGATCTCGCCCTTTACGTCGATGATTACCGTTTTAGATAAGTCACCGCTCGCCACCGCTTTAGTCACCTCGGCAATGTTACGCACCTGTGATGTTAAGTTACTCGACATCTGATTTACCGAGTCAGTTAAGTCTTTCCAGGTACCCGCAACACCCGGCACAAACGCCTGGCCGCCTAAGTTACCATCTGTACCCACCTCACGCGCCACACGTGTTACTTCGGATGCAAAACCCCGCAGCTGATCCACCATCGTATTGATCGTTTCCTTCAGCTGTAAGATCTCGCCCCGTACGTCAACCGTGATCTTTTTGGATAAGTCACCATTCGCGATCGCTATGGATACGTCGGCTATATTACGTAATTGTGCCGTTAAGTTACCGGCCATTTTATTTACGGAGTCAGTTAAATCCTTCCAGGTACCATCCACACCCGGTACGTTAGCCTGGCCGCCCAACTGTCCTTCCGAACCTACCTCACGTGCCACACGCGTTACTTCGGATGCGAAACCACGCAGCTGATCCACCATTGTATTGATGGTATCTTTTAGTTCCAGCAACTCGCCTTTGGCATTTACCGTGATCTTACGCGAAAGGTCGCCCTTCGCTACCGCGGTAGTTACCTCGGCAATGTTACGCACCTGCGAGGTTAAGTTATCGGCCATTTTATTTACCGAGTCCGTTAAATCCTTCCAGGTACCACCTACGTCGGGCACGTTAGCCTGTCCACCTAATTGACCTTCGGAACCCACCTCACGTGCCACACGCGTTACTTCGGAACCGAATGAGTTGAGCTGATCCACCATCGTGTTGATGGTGATCTTTAATTCGAGCATTTCGCCCTGTACGTCAACCGTAATTTTTTTAGATAAGTCGCCTTTCGCCACCGCAGTAGTTACCTCGGCTATATTACGTACCTGGCCGGTTAAGTTACCCGCCATCTGGTTTACTGAGTCCGTTAAATCTTTCCAGGTACCACCTACACCCGGTACGTTGGCCTGCCCGCCCAACTGCCCTTCCGAGCCCACCTCACGTGCCACACGCGTTACTTCGGACGAGAATGAGTTGAGCTGATCCACCATCGTGTTGATGGTATTCTTCAACTCCAGCAACTCGCCTTTGGCATCCACCGTGATCTTTCGCGAAAGGTCACCCTTGGCCACAGCCGTGGTTACACCCGCTATATTACGCACCTGGTTGGTTAAGTTACTACCCATCTGGTTTACCGAGTCGGTCAGATCCTTCCATACACCACCTACACCTTTTACACGCGCCTGGCCACCCAGTTTACCTTCGGTACCTACTTCGAGTGCCACACGCGTTACTTCGGATGCGAACGAGTTGAGCTGATCCACCATCGTATTGATAGTCTTTTTCAGCTCGAGCATCTCGCCTTTTACGTCAACCGTGATCTTTTTCGACAAGTCACCATTAGCCACCGCCGTGGTTACACCCGCTATGTTACGCACCTGCGACGTTAAGTTACCCGCCATCCGGTTTACTGAGTCGGTCAAATCCTTCCAGGTACCCGCAACACCCGGCACTTTGGCCTGGCCGCCCAGTTTACCTTCCGTACCTACTTCAAGCGCCACACGCGTTACTTCGGACGAGAACGAATTGAGCTGATCCACCATCGTATTAATGGTATTCTTCAGCTCCAATATTTCACCCTTGGCCTCCACTGTGATCTTTCGTGATAAGTCACCCTTCGCCACCGCTGTGGTTACCGCGGCCACATTACGCACCTGTGCGGTTAAGTTACCCGCCATCTGGTTTACCGAATCGGTTAACTCGGCCCATACACCGGCTACGCCTTTAATTTTTGCCTGTTCACCTAATTTACCTTCCGAGCCTACCTGTCTTGCCACACGGGTTACCTCCATCGAAAACAACTGGAGTTTTGAAAGCATCTGGTTAGATTCTTTCGCGATACGCAAAAACTCACCTTTTAAGGGGTGGCCTTTTATTTCTAATGGTATTTGCTTAGATAGGTCGCCATTGGCAACCGAGTTGATCATACCGGCAATTTCGAGTGTCGGTGAGGTCAAATCTTCAATGAGGTTATTTAATGAGGCAACGCCATTAGCCCATTCGCCTTTAGCATCCGATAATTCAACACGTTTGGATAAATTGCCTCGTTTACCTATGGTGGCTTCAGCCGATGATATTTCTGCTATAAAGCGCTCGTTCATATCAATGATATCGTTGAGTACCTCGCATATTCTCCCGTTAATGCCTGCCTGGGTAACAGGCATGCGTACATTAAGCCTGCCGCTTTTTACTAACGAAAGAACTTTTAACAGTTCTTTAAGATCAAGAGATTCGTCATCATCGCCAATAACGCCTGCTCCGTTTAAAATATTTTCTAACGTATCATCTTTCATGGGTAAGATGGTTAATTGTGAATTGATTTAGGTTTAAACAATAATTCAGGTAAAAAAGTATCTATATAAAAGCCTATTAAATTTAACAACAAAAAGAACTATTACAAAATGAATGTAAAGAAATATTATAGTAATTAATGTATTTAACTTTTAACTAAGTTAAAATTAACTTAGTTATTATAAGCAGGAATAATGCGTTGTTATAACTTTTTTTTAAAAAAAATGTTTTAGTAAACTGTCTTTTTTTCTGATTTTTTTGAATGCGATCGGGCCATTTTAATCCTGACCACGCGCCAGATATATGATGATTGAATTTAATCAAAATTAGTTTTACTTACATAAAATTAATTAAATACAAATACTTAATATAGACCTATGTCGAAGTTAGAAACAGTATGCAAAAAACGGCATATACCCATTAAAGGTTGATCGTCCGCATTTTTTATCCTGTTTGAAAGAACAAATATCCGCATCGGGTTCGACAGCAATTTTACAGACTTTTGTCTATCAGATACCTGTTCTTTGCATTTACGGTATCGGTTTGTAGGGTAGTAAAGCTAACGGATCTTACGTTTACCTTATCCCGTTTTGCAGCATCTACCCTCTCCTGAATATTATCATTATCAATAGCATTCTTTTGTGAACTGTTATCATAGCCTTTTGTGTTGAGCAATTTGTTGCCCGAAATGCTGATAAATATTTCAACAATTACAACTGCTAAAAATATATTGAATATTCGTCGGGTATTGGTTTTTCTCATACATCACTCCATTTAACTCAAAACATAATATTTAACTTAACAATTAAGTTTTGTTTTTGTTGGACTTTTTTTAAAAAAATTAGACAATTATTTAGTCAATCCGTTTAAACAGATCAGTAAAAAATGACTAATAAACCGAAACGACCGTGGTTTCAATAAGAAACAATTTTTTCTCGCTTTTGTGTTAGTAACCAAAAAGAGTAAAAAAATACGCTAGCAGTTATTGATAGAAAAGTTATTGTGTTGTTGAGGAGATAGCAGGTTACTAGCAGGGGGGTAATTGTCGGTATTTTTCTTTACTATCGATAATCAATTATCAAATTCACAATTAGATCGATCATAATAAGCCTCGTGCTTAACTCAATAAATACTGTTCTTCTTTGGGTCATCATTGCCATTTTCGCAACCAAAGGTTCCCGGCAGGGGGGTAATTGTCGGTATTTTTATTTACTTCTCGATGGCTAATTATCAAATTAACAATTTGATCGATCATAAAATAAGCCTTGCGCTCAGCTCAATATACGCATTTTTTACTGCATAGCCAAGCATTTAGTAACCTTTCTACTGTTAATTGCTGGTATAAACAATAAGCGTAGTATCGATGATCAGCATGGGATACTATTATCCTGTATAAAAGGTTTATGGCTCTTCCCCTTTGCGGGAATATCGATGTGGCGCTTTGCAGCAAGTGTTACCCAACCGCTATAAAACAACAAACCCCACTAAGCAATGCTTAGCAGGGTTGTTTTAAGATTGGGCACCGACTTACTCTCCCACGTATTACCGCAGTACCATCAGCTCTGGCGGGCTTAACTTCTCTGTTCGGAATGGGAAGAGGTGGACACCGCCGATATAGGCACCTGAATTTCTTCAGTGGTTAGCTTGCGCTAACGCTATATACTGTATTAGAATATTTTATAGTTTGTGATTCGCTTTACCGAACCCATAAACTAAGACATGATTGAAAGAAGTAAGTTTAAGAGAAAACAACAGCTTTGTTGTTGCGGGTGTACCGGAAAGGTACACCCACTATTACCTGCTATGAGAAAGCTTCGGGTTATTAGTATTACTCGGCTATGATGTCACCACCTTTACACCTGTAACCTATCAACGTAGTAGTCTGCTACGACCCTCAATGGAAGTCTCATCTTGTGGCTAGTTTCGCACTTAGATGCTTTCAGCGCTTATCTATTCCCAACGTAGCTACTCTGCAATACAGCTGGCGCCATAACAGATTCACCAGAGGTTAGTCCAACCCGGTCCTCTCGTACTAAGGTCAGCCCCACTCAAACTTCCAACGCCCACAACAGATAGGGACCGAACTGTCTCGCGACGTTCTGAACCCAGCTCGCGTGCCACTTTAATGAGCGAACAGCTCAACCCTTGGGACCTTCTCCAGCCCCAGGATGTGACGAGCCGACATCGAGGTGCCAAACCTCCCCGTCGATATGAGCTCTTGGGGGAGATCAGCCTGTTATCCCCAGCGTACCTTTTATCCTTTGAGCGATGGCCCTTCCATGCAGAACCACCGGATCACTATATCCGTCTTTCGACCCTGCTCGGCTTGTCTGCCTCACAGTCAAGCAAGCTTATGCTATTGCACTCCCCGTACGGTTACCAAGCGTACTGAGCTTACCTTTGAAAGCCTCCGTTACCTTTTTGGAGGCGACCACCCCAGTCAAACTACCCGCCAAACAATGTCCTCCCGTTTCGAGAGTTAGACACCAAATACAGAAAGGGTGGTATTTCAACGTTGACTAACCGACTCCTAGCGAAGCCGGATCACAGTCTCCCACCTATCCTACACATCCTGTATCCGATATCAATGTTAAGTTGTAGTGAAGGTGCATGGGGTCTTTCCGTCCCGTTGCGGGTAACCGGCGTCTTCACCGATACCACAATTTCACCGAGCTCATGGCTGAGACAGCGCCCAGATCGTTACACCATTCGTGCAGGTCGGAACTTACCCGACAAGGAATTTCGCTACCTTAGGACCGTTATAGTTACGGCCGCCGTTTACTGGGGCTTCGATTCAATGCTTCGCCTTGCGACTAACATCCCCTCTTAACCTTCCAGCACCGGGCAGGTGTCAGGCCTTATACGTCATCTCTCGATTTTGCAAAGCCATGTGTTTTTGTTAAACAGTCGCCTGGGCCTTTTCACTGCGGCTGATATTGCTATCAGCGCCCCTTCTCCCGAAGTTACAGGGCCATTTTGCCGAGTTCCTTAGCCATGATTCACTCGAGCACCTTAGGATTCTCTCCTCGACTACCTGTGTCGGTTTACGGTACGGGTTTTTATAACCTGAAGCTTAGCGGGTTTTCTTGGAAGTCTGATTACCTGAACTATTACCTTACCCGAAGGCTCAGTATACTATCAGCTTTCAGCAAAGACTGCGGACTTACCTACAATCCCTATACCTACGGCCTTTAACGATCTATTCCGTCAGATCGCGTCAGTGTCACTACTCCGTCACCGCATCGCAGTTATAAAAAGTACTGGAATATTAACCAGTTGTCCATCGGCTACGCCCTTCGGCTTCACCTTAGGCCCCGACTAACCCTGATCCGATTAGCGTTGATCAGGAAACCTTAGTCTTTCGGTGGGCGGGTTTCTCTCCCGCCTTATCGTTACTTATGCCTACATTTGCTTTTCTACAAGGTCCACAGTAACTTACGTATCTGCTTCGCCCCCTGTAGAATGCTCCCCTACCAGTGCAATAAATTGCAATCCATAGCTTCGGTATACCACTTGATGCCCGTTTATTATCCATGCCCGATCGCTCGACTAGTGAGCTGTTACGCACTCTTTAAATGAATGGCTGCTTCCAAGCCAACATCCTAGCTGTCTGTGCAATCGGACCTCGTTAGTTCAACTTAGCGGTAATTTAGGGACCTTAGCTGATGGTCTGGGTTCTTTCCCTCTCGGCCTTGGACCTTAGCACCCAAAGCCTCACTCCAGCGTATATTATATAGCATTCGGAGTTTATCTGGATTTGGTAGGATTTGACTCCCCCGCACCCAATTAGTAGCTCTACCTCTATATAACTCAACCGCCAGGCTGTTCCTAAAAACATTTCGGGGAGTACGAGCTATTTCCCAGTTTGATTAGCCTTTCACCCCTACCCACAGATCATCCGGAAACTTTTCAACGTTTATCGGTTCGGTCCTCCAGTACCTGTTACGGCACCTTCAACCTGTCCATGGGTAGATCACAAGGTTTCGCGTCTACCCCCTCTGACTGCACGCCCTATTCAGACTCGCTTTCGCTTCGGCTGCGTGACTTAATCACTTAACCTTGCCAGAGAGGAGTAACTCGTAGGCTCATTATGCAAAAGGCACGCCGTCACGGAACAAGTCCGCTCCGACCGCTTGTAAGTACACGGTTTCAGGTTCTATTTCACTCCCCTGTTCGGGGTTCTTTTCACCTTTCCCTCACGGTACTGGTTCACTATCGGTCTCTCAGGAGTATTTAGCCTTACCGGATGGTGCCGGCAAATTCCCACAAGGCGTCTCCGACCTCGCGGTACTCAGGATACCACTATCCTATTATTACTTACTCTTACGCAGCTCTCATGCTCTATGGCCGGGTTTCCCACCCCGTTCAGATTCATTTTAATATTCATGTTGTGGTCCTATAACCCCCATTATGCCGTAACATAATAGGTTTGGGCTTCTTCCCTTTCGCTCGCCACTACTCAGGAAATCACTGTTGTTTTCTCTTCCTCTGCTTACTTAGATGTTTCAGTTCAGCAGGTTTGCGCATTTATGCAACTATTCTTCAAATAGTTAGGTTTCCCCATTCGGAAATCTGCGGATCAATTCATATTTGCTAATCCCCGCAGCTTATCGCAGCTTATCACGTCCTTCATCGCCTCTGAGAGCCAAGGCATCCCCCGTGTACCCTTTCTTACTTTCTTCTACGATACCGCCTTTTGCTCGGTATGTATGCTTTTTGATTGGATTGCCGTTCTCCAGTATTTTCCAGTTAATATCCAGTACTTAGACTTGCGTTTCCATACTTTTTATTTCACTGTTCCGTACTTTCAAAGCCAACAACCGTCTCTACTGTTGTTTTCTCTTTTATTACTTCTTCCAATATGTCAAAGAACGTTTACCCCGGTCCCCGCATTGCGCGGTCGCCTTTACCAATATCTCACCTTTGTTAAGGTATGAGTGGGAATGTGGAGAATAACGGATTCGAACCGTTGACCCCCTGCGTGCAAGGCAGGTGCTCTAGCCAGCTGAGCTAATCCCCCTAAAGTCAAGTTTTCTTTTTGTTCATTCGTTCACTCGTCATTTGTTCATTGGTATCCTTTTGCAAAGACTAATGAACTACTGAACTGATGAACCATTGAACCAAAAGTGTAGTCCGGAGCAGATTTGAACTGCTGACCCCTACATTATCAGTGTAGTGCTCTAACCAAACTGAGCTACCGGACTCTATTTGTTGTCAGTTGTGAGTTGTCAGTGGTCAGTTTGGGTTAGCCGCTTTTGCTAACTAACTTTTCACTTGCTTCCTTCAACTTTCAACTGCCAGCATTGTCCTGTGCCTTTCGGTTACAGCCACTGTGGCTTGTCTTTTGGGTGTTTTTTTATAAAAAGAAATAGACATGTGCGTAGCGGCATATGCGCCGCTCTTAAAGAGTGAGTATTGATACCTGCTCCAGAAAGGAGGTATTCCAGCCGCACCTTCCGGTACGGCTACCTTGTTACGACTTAGCCCCAGTTACCGGTTTTACCCTAGACGGCTCCTTGCGGTTACCGGCTTCAGGTACCCCCAGCTTCCATGGCTTGACGGGCGGTGTGTACAAGGCCCGGGAACGTATTCACCGCGTCATTGCTGATACGCGATTACTAGCGAATCCAACTTCACGGGGTCGAGTTGCAGACCCCGATCCGAACTGTGATCAGCTTTGTGAGATTGGCATCCTGTTGCCAGGTAGCTGCCCTCTGTACTGACCATTGTAGCACGTGTGTAGCCCCGGACGTAAGGGCCATGATGACTTGACGTCGTCCCCTCCTTCCTCTCTACTTGCGTAGGCAGTCTGTTTAGAGTCCCCACCTTAACGTGCTGGCAACTAAACATAGGGGTTGCGCTCGTTGCGGGACTTAACCCAACACCTCACGGCACGAGCTGACGACAGCCATGCAGCACCTAGTTTCGTGTCCCGAAGGACTGATCCGTCTCTGAATCATTCACTAACTTTCAAGCCCGGGTAAGGTTCCTCGCGTATCATCGAATTAAACCACATGCTCCTCCGCTTGTGCGGGCCCCCGTCAATTCCTTTGAGTTTCACCCTTGCGGGCGTACTCCCCAGGTGGAACACTTAACGCTTTCGCTTAGACGCTAACTGTATATCGCTAACATCGAGTGTTCATCGTTTAGGGCGTGGACTACCAGGGTATCTAATCCTGTTTGATCCCCACGCTTTCGTGCCTCAGCGTCAATTAAACCATAGTAAGCTGCCTTCGCAATTGGTGTTCTGTGACATATCTATGCATTTCACCGCTACTTGTCACATTCCGCCTACCTCTAGTCCATTCAAGCCCATCAGTATCAAAGGCACTGCGATAGTTAAGCTACCGTCTTTCACCCCTGACTTAATAGGCCGCCTACGCACCCTTTAAACCCAATAAATCCGGATAACGCTTGGATCCTCCGTATTACCGCGGCTGCTGGCACGGAGTTAGCCGATCCTTATTCTCAGAGTACATTCAGCTCCGGTCACGACCGGAGGTTTATTCCCCTGCAAAAGCAGTTTACAACCCGTAGGGCCGTCTTCCTGCACGCGGCATGGCTGGTTCAGGCTTCCGCCCATTGACCAATATTCCTTACTGCTGCCTCCCGTAGGAGTCTGGTCCGTGTCTCAGTACCAGTGTGGGGGGTCATCCTCTCAGATCCCCTAGACATCGTCGCCTTGGTGGGCCGTTACCCCGCCAACTAGCTAATGTCCCGCATGCCCATCTTATCCCTATAAATATTTGATTATTAAATAATGCTATTCAATAATGTTATGCGGTGTTAATCTCTCTTTCGAGAGGCTATCCCCCTGGATAAGGTAGGTTACATACGTGTTACGCACCCGTGCGCCACTCTCATTAGGAGCAAGCTCCCAAATCCCGTCCGACTTGCATGTATTAGGCCTGCCGCTAGCGTTCATCCTGAGCCAGGATCAAACTCTCCATTGTAAATGTTAAGTTTTTAATCACTGACTCTACTTTATTTCTATTGTAGAATCTGTATTTGTATATCTTTATACAGTTATCTACTCCTCTTTATTGTTCGTTACATAACTTCGATATTGCTATCTCCGCTACGCATCATGTTACTCCTTTTAAAGAACTTTTCGATCCACCTTCACGGCTTCTCTATATATCTATCTAAGTATTGCACTTAGTAAATCTTCTTGTTTGTGAATCACAAAATCGCTCTGTGATTGTTGAGATTCGCATCTCTTTTTGTTAAGCTTTTCAGCTCCTTTCCCTCTTCTCTCTCACCCACTTCAAGCTTTGTGCCCTCCGCTTTTCCCCAGCTTTCTATCTTTCGATTTTCTCAGCTTTTTCGATCCCTCGTTTTGGGACTGCAAAGGTAACAACCTTTTTCTTTATTTCCAAAAAATATTTGAAATAAATTTGAGAGATTTTTTGTGGTTTTTTAAACAATTTTACCGGCTTTCGCTTTATCTATTGTACACCTAAAAACCTTTAAAGAACATCCGTTATTTCGTTAACGGGCTGCAAAGGTAGAAACCTTTTCTTCTTTTCCAAAAATTATTTTTTATTTTTTTGGAGGCTTTTATTTTCGAACAATCATTCCGGCTTTCGCCTTCAAATTATCCTACTCTCAATCTTTTTAAAGAACTTCCGCTCCTTCGTTTGCGGGGTGCAAAGGTAGCCACAATTGTTAATTATGCAAACCCTGCTCACGAATAATTTTGAAGTTCTGTTTAACCTGCTGCAAATCAGCAACAATAATTTTCGGTTAAAATTTAACGTGGTGTAAAAACTACACGCAAAGCATATTTTAGGATGATGTATATATCCGATCTGTTACCCGGATTTAAATAGCGTTTCTATACTACTATATATAGTATATGCATCATCGGTAAACCAAACCTACCTATACTATATAGTATACTACAATTCCAAATCGCGCGTAAGCGTTAAAAGATGTTAAAAATAAACCCACCGCAAGGTTTATAAAAAGAACCGTTTTAACTTGCACCGAAATAAATAATTGACTGATTTATAATATTGCTATATCTTTGCAAAATGTTTAAAAAACAAATCCCCCTTATAGGGGCCTTATTAATTGTACTAATTATTGCGCTGGCTGGTTGTAAAAGCCAATATGAGAAGCTGAGAGCCAGTAACGACCTTGCTAAAAAATACCGCGAAGGCAAAAGGTATTACAACAAAAAGGACTATGGCCGCGCGCTCGAACTGTTTGAAGACCTCACGCAACACTACCGCGGGCAGGCAGAAGCCGAAGAATTGTTTTACTACTACGCCTATACTAATTACAAGTTAAAGGACTATACATCGGCTCGCTACCACTTTAAAGTGTTTGCCGATACCTATCCTAACAGTACCCGCACCGAAGAGTGCCGTTTTATGTCGGCTTATTGCTACTACCTGGATTCGCCAAATTTTTCGCTCGACCAGGAGAATACGCAAAAGGCGATCGACGCGTTACAGTTGTTTATCAACCTGTACCCTAAAAGCGACCGTACTGCCGAAGCAAGTAAGCTGATACAAAACTTAAGGGATAAACTGGAGCAAAAATCATATGCCAACGCTAAGTTGTATTTAACCATCAGTGATTATCAATCGGCAGTTATTGCTTTTAATAACTCACTGCGCGATTTCCCCGACACTAAATATGCCGAAGAAATGGAGTTTTTAACCATTAAGGCACAATACATGTACGCTAAAAACAGTTTTGAGATCAGGCAGATCGAGCGCTATAATGTAGCCTTGGGTTTTTACCAATCGTTTATTGAGCATTACCCTACAAGCAAATACCGCAAAGATGCCGACCAGTTGAAAGCAAATTGCGAGCAGGGCCTTCAACAAACTAAACGTATATTAGCCGAAGCTGAAACAAACGAAAAGCTTTACAAAAAACTGGAAGAAGAAAAAAAATCACTTCCGCAATTTCAAAAAGATTCAATAGCATTAAAAAAAGCAAAAACGCAGTAATATGAACAATACAAAACCAGCTGTTGCAGGCAGCACCATAACCCGCGATTTGCGCGAGTTAGATATACAAACCGACAACATTTATGAGTCGATTGTGATCATGTCGAAAAGAGCTAACCAGATATCAAATAACGTAAAGGAAGAATTGCACCAAAAGCTTTCTGAATTTGCGTCGTCAAATGATAACCTCGAAGAGGTATTTGAAAACCGTGAGCAGATCGAAATTTCAAAACACTATGAGCGTATGCCTAAAGCATCGCTGGTAGCCGTTCAGGAGTTTTTAGAAAACAAGGTTTACTACCGCAATCCGGCCAAAGAACAATAAGATTTTGAAAGCTCCCAAAACGGGAGCTTTTTTTATGCGCACTTGATACTATAAAAGCATATTTTTGCTTCATGCTCAACGGAAAGAAAATCATTGTAGGTGTTTGTGGAAGTATTGCCGCTTACAAAGCCGCCTTTTTGGTACGCCTGCTTGTTAAAGCCGGCGCCGATGTACAGGTGGTGATGACTGCCGATGCGACCGGTTTTATTACCCCGTTGACACTGTCTACCCTATCCAAAAAACCTGTTTTGGTTGATTATTTTAAACCCAAGACCGGCGAATGGAACAACCATGTTGAACTTGGCCTTTGGGCCGATATGCTGATCATTGCGCCTGCTACGGCCAACACCATAGCTAAAATGGCCAACGGCCTTTGCGATAACCTGCTTACCGCCGTTTACCTGTCGGCCAAATGCGCGGTATACTTTGCCCCGGCAATGGATCTGGATATGTGGAAACACCAGGCTACCGCACACAACATCGATAAACTAAAAGCTTACGGCAATATCTTTATCCCACCCGGCTATGGCGAGTTAGCCAGCGGATTGGTTGGCGAGGGCCGTATGGCTGAGCCGGAAGAGATCATCACTTTTATAAGCGACGATCTTAAAAAAAAACTTCCTTTAGCTAATCAAAAGGTACTGGTTACCGCCGGGCCAACTTACGAAGCGATCGACCCGGTTCGTTTCCTGGGCAACCACTCTTCGGGTAAAATGGGTTTCGCTATTGCGGATGTTATGGCAACGCTTGGCGCGGATGTTACCCTGGTGTCGGGGCCATCAACACAGCAAATCAAAAGCAGATCGATCAAACGCATCAACGTAACATCAGCGGCGCAAATGCTGGATGTTTGCCGGCAGCAGTTTACCCAATCGCGTGTATGCGTAATGAGTGCGGCTGTAGCCGATTATACCCCTGTAACCGTAGCCGAACAAAAGATCAAAAAACAAAACGAAGGTTTTACCATTGAACTGAAAAAGACCATCGATATCCTGAAAACCCTGGGCCAAAGCAAACAACCCGGGCAGATACTGGTTGGCTTTGCACTTGAAACCAACGACGAGGAACAGAACGCGATTGAAAAGCTGCACAAAAAGAATCTCGATTTTATTGTGCTCAACTCACTAAACGATGCCGGAGCCGGTTTTAAAACCGACACCAATAAAATAACCATTATCGATCGCGACCTGCACAAAATTGTTTACGACCTGAAGACCAAAGACGAAGCGGCAGCAGACATCTGCAATAAAATAATTGAACTGATACACGCATGAAGAACGTTGCAATTACTTTCCTGATCATCCTTTTTGGCATTGGTAAACTCAATGCGCAAGATCTGAACGCACGTGTACAGGTGCTGACCCCCAAACTGCAAACCAGCAACAAGCGCATATTTACCGTTTTAGAAACCGCCATGAAGGATTTTCTGAACGCCCATAAATGGAGTGCCGACCAGATACTGCCCAATGAGCGCATCGACTGTAATTTTATTTTAAATGTAACCAGCTGGGATGGCAGCAGCGCTTTTAGCGGCGAACTACAGGTACAATCAACACGGCCTGTCTACGGTTCAACATATACCAGCACCTTGCTAAGCAATAATGATAAGGAGTTTGACTTTACCTACACCGAAGGTCAGCAAATGGATTTTAACGATCAGACCTTTCAAAGTAACTTAACTTCGGTACTGGCTTTTTATGCTTATGTGATCATTGGCCTCGATTACGATTCGTTTTCAAGATTTGGTGGCACGCCTTATTTAAATAAAGCCAAAACCATTGTCAATGTAGCGCAAACCTCATCATACAAAGGCTGGAACGCCTTTGAAAGCAACTTTAACCGCTACTGGCTGGCCGAAAACCTGAACAATAAACGTTACGAGGTGATCCGTGAGTTTCTATATGACTACTCCCGTAACGGCCTTGATCAAATGGCTAACAACCCCACTACCGGACTTAAAATTATTACCGGTTTGCTACCTGCCCTATCGCAGATAGACAGGCAAAGCGTGGGATCAATGCTGCCCCAATTATTCTTTACGGCTAAGTCCGACGAATTTGTTTCAATTTTAAGTGCCGATAGTCCGCAGGAAAAAGTAGCCGCCTACAACATCCTGATGGGCGCCGATCCGTCGAACGGAAATAAATACCAGGCGCTGCAGAAAAACTAACCCTCCAATGTGTAAATAAAGAGAGGTCCGTACTTGGGCCCCTCCATATTCCAGCTTTTAAAAATTTTTCCTGCAATTTGTCCAATAATTAAATCCCGGGTCGTCATCAGTTTTTAAACACTTTAAAACCAATTGACGATGAAAGAGTATTTATTGTTGTTACGTGGTGGCAGGCCAATGACAAGTAAAACAGACGAAGAGAACAAAGCCGAAATGCAGGCATGGGGTGCTTACATGGGTGAACTATCGCAAACCGGACAACTTGCGGGTGGCTTACCCCTGGTAGGCGGTGGAAAAACGGTATCAGCAGCAGGAACTACCGGCGAAGCTGTAACTTCAGCTAAAGAGGGAATTGTAGGTGGCTATCTTATTGTTAGGGCCGATAGTTTGGATACCGCTGCTGCTATCGCAAAAAGATGCCCGCATATTGTCAACGAAGGTAATGTTGAGGTGCGCGAGATAGCACCTATGCCCGCTATGTAAATTATTTCTGATATCTTCCGTTGTCCTCCATGTTTTTGACTGGGGGGCTTTTTTCTTTACGCAGCTTTACCGGCAAAAACCCCTTTTGTCATCACAATATAATTATTGATTTTATTTGGAATGATCATTCCAAATATGATATACCTTTGTGGAACAATCATTCCAAATATAAAAAATAAAAAAATAAGAACATGAAAAAATTAGCAAACAAAGTAGCAGTTATTACAGGTGCTTCAAAAGGCATTGGTGCAGGTATCGCAAAAAGCCTGGCAGCCGCGGGCGCTTCGGTAGTAGTAAATTATGCATCGGCCAAAGCCGGAGCCGATAAAGTGGTAGCGGATATTGTAGCCAACGGCGGTAAAGCCATTGCAGTGCAGGGTGATGTATCTAAAACAGCCGATATTACCCGTCTGTTCGACGAAACCAACAAAGTTTTCGGTGCGGTTGATATCCTGGTAAACAATGCAGGTATCTATAAGTTCGGCGCTATCGAGCAAATTAATGAAGATGATTTTCACAGCCAGTTCAATACCAATGTATTGGGAACGCTGTTGACCACACAAGGCGCGTTAAAAAACTTTAACCCAAATGGCGGCAGTATCATCAATATCGGTTCGGTGGTGAGCAGTATCACACCAGTAGGCAGCGCTATTTACACTGCAACCAAAGGTGCCGTTGATTCTATTACCCACGTGTTATCAAAAGAACTGGGACCGAAAAATATCCGCGTTAACTCGATCAACCCGGGTATGATCGAGACCGAAGGCGCGCATACTGCAGGTTTTATCGGTAGTGAATTTGCCGCCGAAGCTGCCCGTACAGCACCACTTGGCCGTATCGGTCAGCCGGAAGATATTGCACCCTTAGCTGTGTTCCTGGCTTCTGAGGAATCATATTGGTTAACCGGCGAAACATTGCTTGCAGGTGGAGGCATACGATAAACCCGTTTCGGTTTATTAAATTTAATTAATAAATTGAATAGCTTTGCCTTTTAATCAGGCAAAGCTATTTGCAGTTATGGCAAGAACAAAAGATTTTGATGAGAACGAAGTGCTGAACAAAGCAGTTGACCTTTTTTGGCTAAAGGGATATAATGCTACGTCTATGCAAGATCTTGTCGACGGTCTTGGCATAAGCCGTTCAAGCCTGTACGATACCTATGGTGATAAGCATGCGCTGTTCATCAAAGCCCTCGAAAGTTATCAGTGTACCGCTTCTGGTCAGATCTGCCGGATCGCAAACAGCTCGCTTCCTGCCAAAGAAACCATCAAACAATTGCTTCAGTTTGTTGCGAATGGCTTATTAAATGATAAGACCCAGAAAGGGTGCTTTATGGTGAATGCTGAGGTAGAAGTGGCTCCGCATGATGAGCAGGTGAGCAAAATGATCTGTCAGAACGATCAGCAGGTTGAAGAAGCTTTTTATAAAGTGATTAAAAAAGGGCAGGAAAACGGCGAGATCACCAACCTACAGGATGCCCGAGCTTTGGCCCGCTTTACCTTCAACACCGTAAAAGGAATGCGCGTTACTGCCAAATCAACCACTGATAAAGCTGTTTTTGATGATATTATCAAAATGGCAGTTTCTGTGTTGGGATAATTACAGATACAATGCATATTTATGCTATATAGGTTTTCATCGCTGTAACAATGGCCTCATAGTTTCCATCTACGTAACGGGTTTCTAAAGCATTGTAGTTTGTCCTGCCATCGTTTGCAAGAGCCCCTTTTGCTACCCATTCGGTTTCTTCAGTGATAGGTGTGGCAAAGGGTAGTTTAGGTTCGTTTGTGACATAGTGCTGAAAAATATCTAATATCCCTTTTTCTAACACAAAGCCGGCCGCCAGTCCGTTGTGAGCCATAGTTAATACTGCACGAACCAGGTGGCGCTGATCGCCTTTACCAACCTTAAGAAACATCTCTGCAGGATTAAGGCCTGTACGCGTGTGCATTGTCTTAGCCGTCTGCAATATTTTTGCACCATATACCGGTGGTACATTAGGTATTGATTCTATACCCTTTTGTATAAAACTAAGATACTGACCTAATGAGAGCCGCTCATCAACATTTTCGGATGCCATATCGGTGGTAACTTCTTCAAGCTGATCATTAGATACGACTCCTGTGCCGAGTGATAGCGCTTTTGCCGTTTGCTGGGCTTTTTTTGGAAAAAAATTAAGATTATCAATTTCATTTATTTTCCTTTTCCCTAATTCAGTGTTTACGTCGGGCTTTTCTAATGTTGTTTTATCAAGATGCCCAAGTGTTTTTTTCTTTTTTAATTCAAGCATCGCCAGCAGGTGAGCATTTTCAACGGTGAGGTGATGCCCGGCTTCGCGCCGTGTGGTTACGGCCCGGGCTCCTGTGCCCCTCTTTTTATATATGGAGTAACTATGATGTAAAAAAGAGTGTCTGTCCCCGGCAACGTCCTCTACATTCATTTTTACCTTATCAGCATCCGAATCAATATTCGAATGTAGCGTACCAGGTGTTGTTAAATCAATCGTATCTTCATTAACAATGTCCTTAACTTTAGTTCTATTTATGAGCTTACCGTCCCAGGTATGATTAGCTCTTAAAGCGGTTGCAATTTCATCTGTTATTGGTGTTACAGTTGTTCCAACCTTTTTAACGAGGACATCATCTTTAAGCCCTATAAGTGGTGTATCTCCACCACCAAGGTTGGTGTACACCGAAAGTGATATATTAGGAACAAGTTCCTCGTCCCAAACCTTTTTTGCTATTACCCGCTGCACAATACCCGCATCTTGCAACTGTGCAATGAGCTTGCCTTGTAACGGTTCTTCATCCGCAGTATTTTTTTGAAGAACTGCCTGCTGTAAAACAGGCACTGCCGGCATCGCGACACCTTTTCGTTGGGCAGTTGCATTATCGGTAACGGCAGGTTCGCTGCTTTTTCTCTTTACGCCGGTATACATGGTATAAGGTGGTCCAATTGTCAGTTAAATATAACAGTTACAGTTTGTATTTACTATTTAACCAAGCTTTTGTCATGAAATTAAACCGATCTTATGACCATTCCCGGTTTTTTATAGTCTTTAAGCAGCCTACAATAACACTTTAAGGCATTGTCAATTAAATCATGCTAAAATTGTACAATAAAAAGATAAATCACGTCATCGTTGCGGCATCCTGTTAACTGATATTTGTTTAAACAAATGGCTCACCAAGCCACACCGATTGAACAAACCAACGATCATAAGCCGCTGCTTCTAAAAGAGTTTTTTACAACAGGCCTTTACCAGTGATCGCTCATGTCTTTACAACACCAAAGGTTACCGCCGTAGTCCGCGTAATCTTTGACTGTTTCAGGTATCAACCGGTTTGGCTATGGCGCTTAATTTAAGGTTAAACCAATTACTAAATTTTTGTTTATGAACCAAATTCTACAAAGAAAAACGGTCTTGCGCTTGTCCAGGGCCTGTTTGTTGTTAATTTCATTTCTACTCGCATTTTCCGCAGTAGTTAATGCGCAACAGTCGCCGGTAAAGGGTGTTGTGATCGACACTAAAGGCGACCCGGTTCCGGGCGCTACCATTAAAGTTAAAAACACAACCACAGCGGCGGTTGCCAATGTTAATGGTGAGTTTTCGATAGCATTAGCGCCCGGAGAAAACGTGCTGGTCATCAGCTTTGTTGGTTACAAAACACAAGAACTGCCGGTAAAAGGCGGTACCAACGTCAAAATCACTCTTGAAGAAGTAAACTCGGAGCTTAATGAAGTGGTGGTTGTAGGTTTCGGTACTCAGAAAAAACGGGATCTTACCGGCGCTATATCGGTGGTGAAATCTGAGGAGATTGTAGCGAGGCCAGGCCCCGACCCGATAGAATCGTTACAGGGAAGGGTAGCTGGTTTGGATATTACCCGTTCGTCGGGTCAGGCAGGATCAGGCGTTAATATACAATTGCGCGGTAACAGGTCATTGGGTGCCAGCAACGGCAATCCACTCTTCATTATCGATGGTTTGCCCGGCGATTATTCAACCCTGAATGCTAATGATATCGAATCGATCGAAGTATTGAAGGATGCATCGTCTACTGCTGTTTACGGTTCTAATGGCGCCAACGGCGTAATTATTATCACCACCAAACAGGGCAAAACCGGCAAAACAAATATCGATTTCAACTCGTATTATGGTTATAACGGCTGGTCGGTTGTGCCAAAAATGCTTACCGGCGATGCATATCTGAAGGCTAAACGCGATGCTTACAGTTACGTGTGGGATGCTACCAACCTGAAGTGGACAACTACCGGCGCGATATGGCAATCACCAGCCGATGATCCGACCATTTTTGGTTCAGCGCGCTGGGCGTTGTATCAGCAAGGACAGTTTGTTGACTGGCCAAGCGTATTTATGCGGAAAAACCCGGCTACGCAAAACTATAGCCTGGGAGTTTCAGGCGGTACCGACAAAACCAAAGCTTATGTTTCTTTTAACTACCAGAACGAAAACGGCCAGTACACCGGTGATGATTACAAAAACTACTCTACAAACATCCGCGTTGATCACAAGGTAACAAACTGGTTATCAGTCGGCGCCAACCTAAAGGCATCTTATGTAGTGAGAAACCGGGCTACTGATAAACTGGAAAACGCGCTGACCACAGACCCGCTTGTGCAACCTTATAATCCAGATGGCTCTTTAAACACCGTATTGGGCAATAACGTATATAACTTATTGCTGAACTATCAGCCGGGTGTTTACGCCAATACTGATAACAATACGAGAGTGTTTTTAAACCCGTATGTTGAGATCAGACCGATAAAAGGTTTGAGCATTTTATCGCGCGCCGGTGCTCAGATGGATTATTCAAACAATTACCGGTTTGATGGCATCGGGTCGGTAGCTTATGTATATTCAAATGCAAACGTTGCTAAAGCAGCTATCACCCAAAACCGCTACCAGGGTATTCAGTGGGAAAACATTCTGACCTACAACTTTAAAGTAAGGCAGGATCACGAGCTTACCTTCACCGGCGCCAGCACTTATTACTATAATCAAAACACAAACACGCAACAAACCCAGAGCGGCATAACATCAAATAGTTTTGAATGGTATAATATGCAAAGCTCCGACCCCAACACCAGGGCGTCATCGTCTTACACAATGTCAAAAAGCTGGGGTTTGGTTGCCCGTTTAAATTACTCTTACAGAAGCAAATATCTTTTCTCAGCCAGTGTTCGCCACGATGGTGCTTCACAGTTGTATTACACCAACCGCTGGGATACTTTCCCTGGCCTGTCGGCGGGTTGGAGAATATCTCAGGAAAACTTCATGGCCGGAACAAAATCATGGCTTGATGATCTGAAACTTCGTGCAAGCTGGGGTGCCACAGGTGCTTCAAGTATCCCTGCTTACAGTTCTGTTTCTAACCTGCAGTCGCTTAACGAATCATTAGGCGGTACAACACAGGCGATTTACCGTAACACGCAATATCTAACCAACCCTGACCTGCGTTGGGAAAGGTCGACCACCACTGATATTGGTTTAGACGCGTCTGTTTTTAATAGCCGCATTAACATAACGTTGGATTATTATAACACCGGTACCCCAAATGTTATCTACGCCGTTTTGCTGCCAAGTATTTACGGCACCTATACACCGGGCACCAATTATTTAACCAATCTTAATATCGCATCAACCAATAACAAGGGGGTTGAGTTAACGCTGAACACACGTAATATCGTTAAAAAAGACTTTGAGTGGTCGTCGGCAATATCTTACTCTTATAACAGGGAAACGGTTCTGAAGATCACTAATGGCACAAACAACGTAGCCAACACAAGGAGCGGTCAATCAAACGTAAATGATGGCAACTATACATTGATGCTTGGTCAGCCGATCAACTCTTTCCGTGATTACAAACTGGACGGTGTTTGGCAAATTGGCCAGGAGCAAGACGCACTGGCATTTAACAAGCGTCCCGGCGATCTGATGGTTAACGTGCCTGGTTTAGTTCATGTTGGGCCCGGCGTATATTCCAAAACAGATGCCAACGGTTTGATTACTTACTATTATGGCAATCTTACGCTGGCCAAACAATACAACCCTGCTTTAACAGCAGCAACAAACTATTATAACTATAGCGCTAATGATTATCAGCCTGTTGGCCACAACAGCCCAAATTGGTCGTTTGGTTTCCAGAATAATTTCAAATACAAAAACTTCGACCTGGGTATTTATACCTACGTGCGTTGGGGACAAACCATCAGCTACAATATGATGGGCTGGTACCAGCCAAACGGTTTTGCAACCAATGCGAGCCCTTCAAGAACGTTCCCTGCTAACTTTGACTACTGGACTCCAACAAACCCCGCAAATGTTTTCCCGGTGATGAACTACCAATCTTCCAGTTCAACCATGATCGGTTTCTCTGGCCTAAACTATGTTGACGGCTCGTTTATAAAAATTAAAAATATCTCGCTGGGTTATACGCTGCCAACAAACATTGCTAAACGGATAGCTTTACAGAAACTGCGTATTTATGCTACTATGACAAACCCGTTGATCATTACTAAAAGCCCATTATTGAAAGATTACGATCCTGAGATGAACGGTAGTTTAGCCTATCCGTTAACTAAACAAGTGGTGGTGGGCATTAATGTAACACTGTAAATCAATTAAAAATCCGACGATGAAAAATCAATTTATAAAACGAACTTTATTTAAGACAGGCCTGTGTGCGTTGATGTTATCATTAAGCGTATCGTCTTGCAAAAAGCTGGATGAGTTTAATCCGGCCGCCGTATCACCCGAAACTACATTAAATAACTTTGCAGGCTGGAAAGCATTTCAAAGTAACTGCTATACCGGCCTTTGGGGCTCATTGATAGGTTTGCAATATGGTTTAGTATCAGAAGTTGGTACCGACCTGTGGACATTCTCCTACAATAACCATAACCAATACAAGGATATTATGGCCTATGAGGGTTTCACTACCAGCTCGGGTATTATCAAAAACGTTTGGGATTTTGCCTGGGGTTCGGTTAACGACTGTAATGAAACTATCCAGCTCGCACCCACGCTAACAGACGCCGCAGCTAACGCTGCCGATATCAAAGTACTGGTAGCCGAGGCTAAATGCTTAAGGGCTTATTATTACTCGGTAATAGTTGCACAGTTTGGCAGCGTACCATTAATTGTAACCAACGATCCGGTAAAAACCCTGGCTCCGGTGCGTACACCTGTTGCGCAAATTTATGCGCAGATCATAGCCGACCTGACAGCCGCCGCCGCCGACTTGCCGATAGTGCCTTATCAAAACAATGGTGCACGTGTAACTAAAAAAGCAGCACTTGGCTTGCTTGCCCGTGCCTATGCACAAGGCGCAGGTGAAGGCTTAAGCGAAAACGGAAAATCGTACTGGCAGCGTGCCAAAGAAGTTGCCGATGACCTTATTAACAACAAGGCCGCATATAACGCCAATATGTATGCCGATTTTGCCCAGGTTTTTGCCGCAGCTAATAACCGCAACAATACCGAGGCTTTGTTTACTGCTTATGGGCTCAATCCTTACGATCCATCGTACGATGTTTTTACAGGTAACTCTAAACCCAATATCTACCTGCATTATTATCCAAAACTGGATGACGCTTTTGGCACCGCCGACCTGTTTAAAAGAAGTGTAAACTCAAACACATCAAACGGTTATTACGGGCGTTTAAACCAGCAATTTGTGGCCCCTACAAAATATTTGATCAATTGCTTTAACGCCACTTATGATAAACGCTGGGAAAATACCTTTGTAACTGCCTTTGCAAACTACTCGGGTGTACAGGCCATTAACAGCCTTGGCAGCGGCGCACCGGCACCGGCAAGCGTTACTTACGCAGCTGCAAGCGTTACTCTTACCGCTGCAATGTGTACCAAATATGGTATTGATGCTTCGCACGTTGGCCAGATTATTTATCCGTATGCCGATGTAAATGCCAAAAATGCTTCGGCAAATGCTACCTGGCAGTATATCCCTTCAATCTGGCCCAAAGGCGACCATTCGGGTAATGCTGCAAATTTGCAATCTATTCCTAATGCTAACGTACACCCCTATCCATTAGCTGCAGACGACGACAGGTTTTTTGTTTATTTAAGCAAAACCCCACTTACTGCTGCCGATAAAGCAACCCGCAGATATGCTACTATTAATATCGATGATATGTTCGATCCGGCTGACGCGACAGGCAGTACTTATAAAGCGGTTACGGCATCCAACGGGTTACCAAACGGCGGAGCGTTGGCCAACTTGTTCCCTGCCATGATGAAGTTTAACCATAACTTTGATGGCGGATGGTTGGGCGGCAACTTTCAACAAAAACTGGGTAATATCATGATCATGCGCATGGCCGAAGTTTACCTAATCGATGCTGAAGCTACCTTGCGTTCTGGCGGCAGCGGTGCCACAGCAGCTCAATATTTAAATGTATTAAGGCAGCGTGCATGCCGTAACGCGGCCGACTTTAATACTACTACCGGCATGATGCTGACCACAGCTACCATGAACGATGTTTTTGATGAGTATGCCCGTGAACTGTGTGGCGAGTATAGCCGCTGGGCGCTTTTAAAACGCGAAAAAGCATTTGAGACCCGGTTATCGTTATATAATGCTACAGCTGCGGCAAACTTTAATCCGGCTATCCACTATAACCGCCCTATTCCTTTCAGCTTCCTGAGTCAAATTACCAATGGAAGCGATTTTGGTACAAACGGATATTAATTCCGGTTACTATCAACTACAGGGTTGATTGGTTTTACCCCTGTATTTGGTTCATATTTAGCACACCGCCTTGCTGTAAGCAGGGCGGTTTTTTTATGAGATCTTTTTCTCTGCGCCTGGATTGCCTGACATTATCAAAAAATTAAATGCTTAAGGTATCATTACAACACTTAAACAAAAGCCTGATACTTTCGTAACAGGCCTTTGTTTTTCGATCATTTATTTTGCAGAACCACTCTAACTAGTCCGCCGTTCCCTGAACGTTGCACATTACATATTGGCGTACTTTGCGCCGGCCCCAGGGGGAGCGAGGGACAAGGCGCATTGGGTGTGGCCGTACATGTGGTGCAGTTAACCGGGTATACGCCGGGCAAGCCCGCATTTTCCTTTAAACCTTTATTGTATATCGTATCAATAGCTGTGTTATTGGGGCCATATACCCAGCCGCCATTCGCTTGCATAATCATTTTGATAAAGCTGTTAACGCCGTTCACGCAACTGATATCGATAGTCTCATAGCAGCCTTTAGTGGGGTTCAGGGTAAATTCGGCAATACTTGTTCCGTATTGTCCGCGGTTAAAATCGGCACCTTTTACAGGACATTGAGGTTCGATATAAAAACAAATATTACCGCTGAAACATTTGCCTTTCGGATCAAAAACCTGACTGGATTTTGGGCCCAGTTTAAATTTACCCATAAGCGGCTGTACTTTTGTTAAGAAACTGAAATCTGCCACACCTGCCGGTGCAGCACAACAGTTGTTCTTGCTATTTTGAGCTGCAAATGTCACATACACATCCACCCAGGTATTTTTGTCATTCGCCACTACAAGTTTGGTATATGTATGTTTAGCTGTTTGCCCAAAAGCTGCTGTTATTGGTAGCAGGATTAAAAGGAATACGAATATTTTGATTTTCATGATGTTGTTTTTATGTAGTATGGTTTAGTGTTAAAAGTTGCCTTAATTCTCTGTTATATTTATAAATGGATCCCAGCTGTAGTATCCAACCACGCTGCCGCTAATGCAATCAATTACCTGGAACGACCACGAATATTGAACCGTACCCACTTCTAAAACCGAGCTTGTCCAGGCAGAGCACATATAGGCGGCTGCGGATGGCTGGTTATCGGCACTATTGTAATACATAATAGCCGGCTGTGTTACTAAAACGGGCTCGGTAATTGTACCGGTACCCGTACCCGCACTTGCAAAATTGTAGAGTATACAGCTATAAGAATGAGCGGTTTGATCGGTAAGTAACCCTGTTGACGGATCAGCGATCGTCCATCGCAGGCTATCACCGGTCACTGCGTTTACTGTAAGTTCTGATTTTCCCTGATCGGTAGAGGCATATTGCCCATCGCAGATCATAAAGATAAAAGTGTCCGAATCGTTGTAAGATCCAAGGGATGTTGGAGCTTGTAATGTTCCTGGGTTTAAGCCCTTTTGCATTAACCCATTTGTGTCAATTACGCATAGTATATCAATTGTTGCCATGATGTTATTTGTTTCCTACTCTATAGGCTTTTCGGATTTCCGCCTCCGTTTTATCCTGTACGGGCAGGTCGTTTTTTTGGGTGGGTTCTGCTCCACTTTACCAAAAGCTTTTTGATGATGTAAAGGTGGCGCGTATTTAAATAGCAGGTAAGAGGATAAATAACTGATATGTTAAACCCATATTTATAACCTTTTATGCTAAAAAGCATAGGTATAAATACCCGTTTGTGGCACCACAACCGGGCGATGACATTAAGTGATTTGTTTTTTGATTTATCTTAGAATAAAAAATATATTTATTTCAATTTAAACCCTTATCCCCATGAAAAAAACAATTTTATTTATCTTATTAATCAGCTTTATCTTTGTTGTATCGTCTTGCAAAAACACGGTATCGCAGGAAAATGAGAAACAAAAACCTCATCCCGATACCGCGCAAATTATTAAGCTCGACCACTTGGTCCCTTACCCGAAAGCACATTCAGATTCGATAATTTTTAGCGCTGTTTGTCAGAAAGTATTTGGTCAGGTTCCGTTCCGGTACGCAAGAATGCGTACCGAGGACCTGCTTGAATGTATGGGTGTTAGCAATCAGGCCAATATTGATTCTATTGCGAAAAAAAATCTCGGCGTTATACTATTTATGGGATGGGACGGTAAGACTTTGCCCGCCGATTCGGTTCACTATCATCTATACCTTCAGCCGGTACAATTTAATAGTAGTCGGACCCTGATTTTAGAGCGTTTATATTTTAATGCAAAAGGAAAAATAGTTCATCAAAACCATAAAGGTTACCTTGGGGCAGAACATGATGACCCAACGGGTGAATTGAACGTGGCAGATCTTAACAACCCCTGCCCTCCTTTATGTAACCCATAACACCTTCATTTGATTTTAACTATTAGGATATGAATACCACGTTCACCATCATATTTTTTGCTGTAAATATTCCGCCCTGCGTAGCTGCTTTAATAGCTGCTCTCAACTATAAAAAGATAGACCGTAAACTAACTTCACTCAAGTTATATATCTTTTTCGCAGCATTGATGCAGCTTATACAGCTTGTATTGTGGTTTAAAAATATCCATAACTTGTTTTTGTTACATTTTTTTGTGCCGGTAGAATTTATTCTGCTGGCACATTTCTATCAATCGATACTTCAAAATTTAATAAACCGGAGGATAATACTAACAACCACCATACTTTTTGTGATCTTTTCGATCGTCAATACTTTATTCTTCCAAAAAATTTCAACTTTTAATTCCAACGCGCTGGTTACCGAAGATGTTATCATCACAACCATGTCTATTGCTACGTTTATTATATTGTTAAACCGGCGGTCGGGGTTAAATAAACCACCAATAGGCCAGGCTTTAAGTTGGATCAATTCGGGCATATTTATCAATTTCTCAACCACGCTGGTGTTGTTCTATTTTTCAAATTACTTAATAGCACATTTAAGCAATAATGTGTTTTCTTATATCGCGTGGCTGTTTAATGATGCTGCTACCGTTACCATGCATTGCTGCTTTATTGTCGGAATACTGAAAAACATCAAATTAAATGAACAGCGTTGATGCCATTATCCCATTCACCATTATCTTATTTATCATCGCTTTGGGTGTGATATTTTTATATGTAAACTTTCAAAAAAACCTGATCGAGGTTGAGTTGGAAAAGGCCGAATTAAAATCGATACAGCAGGACGAATTGTTACGCAACAGTATTATGATCCAGGAAGAGGAACGGAAACGGATAGCAGGTGATCTGCACGACGAAATAGGCGCTGTAATATCAATTATTAAAATGAACCTGATGCTGATGCGGCAAAAGCAAGGGGCTGTGCAAACCAATAGCGCAACTGCTGAAGGCATTCAAAATCTGATCAATTTATCCGAAACTGCAATTTCAAGTGTCAGAAACATTAGTCACCAGCTTATGCCGCCACAACTGGAAGCATTTGGATTGATCAAAACAGTCGAATCTGTTATCGATCATATCAATCAATCGGGCGAGATCACAGTTAATTTTATAGTTAAGTGTGAGTGGCCCGTAATTGAGTGGCCGGTTGCACTGGGTATTTACAGGATATTGATGGAATTAATTAACAACACAATTAAACATGCAAAAGCGGGTAATATTTTTTTGGAGTTTGATTATTTAAGCGGTGATCTGATCATTAACTTTGAGGATGACGGGCTTGGTTTTCCTGAAGCTATACCAAATCAAAGCGGATTAGGGCTTACCAGTATGGAAGCAAGAGCCAGAGCACTGAACGGCCGGTTTGAATATGGCAACGGAGATGAGCGGGGTACTAAGGCCACAATTACGATACCTATAACTAACCATATCACCTAAACGCATCAGCAATGCAAAACACAATTAAAATAGGTATAGTTGAGGACCAGTTACTGTTTAGAGAAGGTATCAAAGCTATACTGAACAGCTGGGATAATTTTGAAGTGATCTTTGAAAGCGGTGATGGATATTCGGTTATTGAGAAGCTGCAAAACGCTACCGTTGTGCCCGATGTGATGTTGATCGATCTGTCATTACCGGCGCACGATAAAAAGGAATATAGCGGTTTACACCTTACCCTGGCATTAGCCGAAAAATTTCCCGAAATCAAGGTATTGATCCTTTCTGTACATGATGATGAAAATTTCATGGCCGAATTGATTAAAAACGGTGCTCATGGCTATCTGGTTAAAGATTGTGACCCTTTGGAGGTTCAGCAGGCTATTATTACAGTGTTTGAAAAAGGCAGTTACATTAACAGCAGGACATTAAAGGCTATCCAGGGCAGCATGACCAAAACAACAAAGCCAACAAAAAGCCTGCTAACTAACATTTCCCCACGAGAAGAAGAAGTACTTAAATTAACGTGTCAGCAATTTACTGCCGATGAAATTGCCGAAAAACTCTTCATCAGTGTAAAAACTGTTAATGGTCACCGAAATAATTTATTGGCAAAAACCGGATCGCGTAATGTTACCGGCCTGGTCACCTTTGCCATCAGGAACAATATTGTGCAACTGTAAAACCTGTGTTTAAACTTTAGCAGGTAATTCATAACCAAAACAGGAACCGAATCTACCAAAAACAAAAAAGCGGCAAACTGCCGAACTTTCAATTGATTTACGGCAAATCAAAATTACTCTGGTCCTGGATGAGTCATAAAGCGATAGCTTAATCCTTTGTTTTTAATTTACATCAGGCAAATAGTGATTAGTTAAATGCAGGTTCTCATTGCATCCTTGTCCATAAAGGGTGTTCTCGCTGTTCAAACGTCCGAATTAATCCTCCCTGCTATACTATCGCTCTTGTCCGGGTGCTTGATGGAAGCCGTTTAAATTAAATAATTGTTACCTATGCATTAAGATTGAGGAATTGTATTTAGCTTTATGATTAGAATGTTTAATATTGAGAGCTAAATTATTAGGCACCCCATCTCCATGTATTCTCAAACCCCGGCAGCACTACAGGAAGAAAAAGAATTGGTTGTTCTTCTAAACGCAGGTGACACCCGGGCATTCGAAAAATTATATCGGTTGTATAGCGTACGGATATTAAAAAAATTGATCCGCCTGGTGAAGCAGGAAGAAATTGCCGCCGAACTTTTACAGGATATATTTTTAAAACTTTGGGAAAAACGTGAAAGCATTGACCCTGATCAATCCCTACGATCTTACCTGTTTCGGATCGCCGAAAATAAGATCACTGATCTGTTCAGGCGTGCTGCATATGATAAAAAGTTATTGTCGCATCTGGTCAACGTTTCTACCGAGCTGTGTCATGATACAGAAGAAACTATCGATCTAAAGGACGGGCAGTCACTTTTGCAACAAGCTATCAGCACATTGCCGCCTCAGCGCCAAAAAATTTTCATCCTTTGTAAGATTGAGGGTAAAAGTTACGAAGAGACAGCAGCCTTGTTAGGAATATCATCCGGGACAGTAAACGACCATATGGTAAAGGCCGGCCGCACTGTACGAAAGTATTTTAATTCTGCCGACCTGGCGTTGCTCCTTTTTGTGATAGCCACCTTACCCGCCCGTTAAGGCGCTAAAAAAAATATTTTTCATCCGGGCATATGTCGCGCTCGCTTCATTCGTAATAGCGTTAAAAGTATCCATTTGGAAAATTTGCAACTCAAAGAAATCTTTAACCGTTACCTGGCCAATCGTTGCAGCGAAGCTGAGGTGATGGCCCTTATAGCGTATTTTAATACCGATAATGAAATATACTTACGCGAACTTATTATCCACGAACTGGAAAGCCCGGAGCATGAGCCGAACGATGAGTATTTAAATGTGTTAGCGGAAACTGTTTTGGAGAGAATAAGGTATCAAATAAGCAATAACGCCGCAATTGTAGAAACAGCCGATATAAGTATCCCAGAACGGCAGCAAAGAAGAATTTGGCCTCGTATCGCCGTTGCGGCCTCGCTACTGTTCGCTTTAAGCACGATCGCTTACTATGCTCTACAACATAAAACAACCGTACAATCTCATTTTGTTGCCAGGCACCTGCCGCCACATGATATCGCTCCGGGCGGCAATAAAGCGGTACTAACTCTTTCGAGCGGCAAACAAATCAACCTAAGCAATGCTCAGAACGGGCAACTGGCCAAAGAAGCTAACGTAGTGATCAGCAAAACTGCCGATGGTAAACTTGTTTACAAAACTGCCCGGCAAAATAACCCGGTTACAGAAAATGCATACAATACTTTGAAAACTCCGCGCGGAGGCAAATACGATCTTACGCTGGCCGACGGGACACGTGTATGGCTGAACGCAGCTTCATCCATTACCTATCCTTCTGTTTTTAATGGCCGTGAACGTGAAGTAACCATTACGGGCGAAGCTTACTTTGAGGTGGCTCATAATGTTGCCAAACCATTTCGCGTACGTGTAGCCGGCCAAATTATTGAAGACCTTGGCACCCACTTTAACATTAACGCTTACGCAGATGAACCGGTTATAAAAGCAACCCTGCTCGAAGGCAGTATCCGTGTATCCAATGCCACGGGCAACATAACCTTGCAGCCGGGCCAGCAAGCAGTGGTACAGTCAAATCAAACTATCGTTCTTGATCCGGATGCCGATACCGAAGAGGCTATTGCCTGGCACCAGGGATTGTTTAAATTCCAGGATGCCAGCATACAAACAGTGATGAGGCAATTATCACGCTGGTATGATGTAGATGTCAGTTATGAAGGCAACATACCGCAACGCCAGTTCTCCGGAAAGATATACCGCAACACCAGCGCCTTAAAAGTATCCGACATATTAAGCTATAAACAGATCCATTTCAGGCTGGAGGGCCGGAAGATAATTGTAATGCCATAACTAATTAATTAAAAAAGAGCAATATGAAAAGAGATTTACGACAACGGCGCTAAGGCGCAACAGGGTGGCCAAAAAAAACCGCAGAAGCGAGTCGAAGCACTTCTACGGCTATAGTTGGGTTAACCCTTATCCGGTAGCAACCGGAACAAAATAATTGGCGAACTATTTCAAGTCATTAACCCAAACTCCTCAAAAGTAATGAAAATTTATGTTTTTACTAAAGCCATGCCCAAGGTATGGCTGCCTCCCAAATTATTGTTGGTGATGAAACTAACAACCCTGTTGATAATCGTCGCGTTGGTACAGGTAAGTGCCAAAACCTTCAGTCAGCGCATTACGCTGGATGAAAATAACGTGCCGTTAAAAAGAGTTCTGCGATCAATAGAGCAACAATCCGGCTATGTGTTTTTTTACGATTCGAAGGATGTGAAACAAAAGGTAAATATCCACATCAGCAACGCGCCAATAGAAGTTGCCCTGGCCGAATGTTTTAAAAACCTGCCTTTAAGTTATAAAATTGCTGATAAGACCATTCTGTTACAGCAAAAAACTACTCCGGAAATAGCTGCTGCGCCGGTGCCCGCCACAATCACAGTAAAAGGTAAGGTTACCGATAATAAAGGTGCGCCATTGATTGGCGCTACCATTCGCGCAAAAAAGGCAAATAGGGCGGTAGCTGCCGATGTAAACGGTATGTTTGAAATAAAAGATATTGCTGCCGATGAAATATTGGTATTCACTTACACTGGCTACATTTCGAGAGAACTACCAGCTAACGACCCATCAATAGCGAATGTAATATTGGAGGATGATATCCAGCAAATGAATGAGGTTATTGTTGTAGGCTACGGTACACAGAAAAAAGTGAATCTTACCGGAGCAGTTTCACAAATATCGGGCGCGGATATCGGTCTGCATCCTACTCCCAATATGGCTAACTCTTTGCAAGGGTTATTGCCGGGCTTAAACATACAGGCCAATACGGGTAACCCGGGCGATAAACCCGACATCAATATCCGCGGCTTTAACTCTATTAACGGCGGCGCTCCACTGATTTTAATCGATGGTATACAAGGTGATATCGATCGCGTAAACCCTCTTGATGTAGAAACCGTGACTGTTTTAAAGGACGCGGCATCGGCGGCAATCTACGGTGCCCGTGGCTCGTTTGGTGTGATCCTGATTACCACAAAAAAAGGAAAAGCCGGCAATACCGAGGTAAATTACACCAACAATATTGGCTTTACCACGCCTATTGTGCGAACCGATTACATAACCGACCCGTACGAATACGGGAAAATAGTAGATGCTTTTCTATCCGGCTATAACGGAACAAATTATACCAACTTTACAGATGCCGACTATGCCAAAGAACGGCAAGTTGCAGATGGCACTTTAGCACCTTTTAACGAGAAACAGGCCGACGGTACGTACAAGTTTTTTGGCAAAACAAACTGGTACGATCTGCTTTTCAGAAAATGGCAGCCATCGCAAATGCACAACCTTTCTATTTCGGGTGGTAACGATAAGCTGCAGGGCTACCTTTCGGGGCGGTCGTATAAAGTAGGCACCATACAAAGCAATGTAGATGCCAGCCTGGTTAAATACAACATTAAAGGCAATTTGAATTTCAGGGCTAACAAATGGCTCGATCTTTCGGATAATATCCAGGTAAGTACCGCCGACCAAACAGAATATGGTGGTTCAAAAGCTGGTTACGTACCCTCTACCGGGATTTATAACGGCAACACTTATTACTTTTTATTCCCTTTTATGCCAAGCAGTATCGACGGTGTGCCTTATGATTATAACGGCTATGGCGAAATAGCGGCGTTAGGCGACAAAAGCAGCTATCAAAAAACCTATTCGGAGCAGTTTGTAAACACGCTGAGCGCGAGGCTTACCCCGGTTAAAGACCTTGTTTTAAATATCGATTATAGTAACACCGTTAACCATATTGCTGTTACAACACGCGAGAATCCGATCACCTATTTAACTACGCAAAAAGCTAACCTGCAAACAGTGGGTATCAACAGCCTCACCGAAACACGTAATCAAAACTATTATAATGCACTTAATGTGTATGGTACCTATTCTAAAAGTTTGTTTAACGATCAGCATCATTTTAAACTGTTGTTAGGCTACAACCAGGAAGATTTCAGCGCTGATAATATAACGGCGCAGCAGGGTAACCTGTTGGTGAGCAACCTGTCGAGCCTTAACCTGGGTACTAATCTGCTGCAAGCCACCGGCTCAGGGAGCCTTTGGGCCATACGGGGATATTTTAGCCGGTTTAATTACGATTACAAAAACAAGTACCTGTTGGAAGTGAACGGACGGTATGACGGTTCGTCACGCTTCCCGGTAACCAGCCGCTACGGCTTTTTTCCTTCGGTTTCCGCCGGGTGGTATATCAGCCGCGAAAACTTTTTCAAACCTTTAGAAAAGACCATCAGCTCACTCAAATTGAGAAGCTCGTACGGGCAACTGGGTAACCAGAACATCGACTTATATACGTTCTCCCAGATCCTGTCAACCGGGCAAACCGGCTGGCTGGTAAATGGCAGCCGGCTTAATTATGTAGGCGCACCCTCTCCGTTGCCGAGCGTAGTTACCTGGGAAAATTCAAAGACCATCGATTTTGGCGCCGACCTGGGCCTGTTTAACGACCATTTCAATGTATCGTTTGATTGGTACGAAAAAAACATATCAGGCATGTATGTACCCGGCCAGCCATTGCCCGCGGTTTTCGGCGCTTCGGAGCCAAAGGAAAATATTGCCAGCCTGCGTGATCGCGGCTTTGAATTACAGATAGGCTACAACTCAAGTTTTGACGTTGGAGGCTCACCGTTACGCCTCAAAACCACATTGAGCCTTTATAATTTTGTAGGCGTAATTACCAAATACCCTAATCCCAGTGGGTTAATGAGTTCTTTTTATGAGGGCCAGAAACTGGGCGAAATATACGGTTACCATATTGACGGCCAGTTCCAGTCGGACGCGGAAGCTGCGGCATACCAGGCTAAGTTTGTTAACCCGGCAACATCTTTAGGCCAGGTATACAACTATGAAATTAACATCGTACAAAATGCGCAGTGGAAAGGTTTACATGCGGGCGATATTAAATATGTAGATGTTAATGGCGACGGGGCTATCAACAAAGGTAGTAATACCCTGGCCAACCATGGCGATTTGGTTGATATCGGCAACGTAATGCCTAAATTTCCTTTTGGATTTAGCATTGGTGCCGACTGGAAAAATTTTGATTTGATGGTTGCCACTACCGGTGTAATGCACCAGGATTGGTACCCCACCGGTGATATTTACTGGGGGCCATATGAAAGGCCTTATCTTTCTTTTATCCGGAAGGACCTGATCACGAACGCGTGGACACCACAAACACCCGATAATACATACCCGCAGGCCGTACGCGGCTATGCATCCCTGGGAGCTTTACGTTCGTTAGGCGAGATCAACGATTATTATCTTACTAATGTTGGTTATTTAAGGGTAAAAAACTTAACTCTCGGCTATACACTGCCGGTAAGACTTACCAAAAGAGCCAGTATTCAAAAACTTCGCTTATACTTTAGCGGTGAGAACTTGTTTACCTGGAGCTTTGGTCATTTGACAAAATATATCGATCCGGAAACAGCGGGTTCGGGTATTGATTACTCTACCCCAGCCAACGTAACTACGGGTTCGGGGTCGATAGCCCGGGCCGGCGAATCCTATCCGCTGGGTAAGGTATATTCCTTTGGTTTAAGTGTTACCCTATAAACTTGAAAAAAATGAAGAACATATATATAGCGTTAATAGGTTTACTAACCCTAAGCGCAATAGGATGTAAAAAGAACTATCTTGATGTAATCCCCCCTGATAAAATAGACGCACAGGTATTTTTTAATAACGCGACAGACCTGCAAGTGTATACCAATGATTTTTATGACCTGATACCGGTTAATTCGGCAAACATTTATACCGTTTACACGGATGATGCATCGTCCGACAATATTTTGCCGTTATTGGCTACAGACCGGGTTAAGGGCGCTCGCGTAACGCCTGTTGCCCGCGGTACCGGCGGCTGGTCATTTTCCAGCCTGCGTTCTATCAATTACTTTTTGGCCAATTACGGCAAATGCCCCGATGTAGCTGCGAAGCAAAAATATGGCGGTATAGCACGCTATTTCAGAGCGTACTTCTATTACGATAAGGTAAAAACTTTTGGCGATGTGCCGTTATACACACATGTATTAACCGCCGACGACCCCGACCTTTACCGCGCCCGGGACCCACGTACTGTAGTAATGGATACTGTACTGGCGGATATTAACTTTGCTATTGCCAATATCCCTAAAACGGTTCAAATAAATACGATTACCGGCTATACCGCGCTGGCGTTAAAAGCCCGTATTTGTTTATACGAGGGCACGTGGCGCAAATACCACGGCCTTAGCAACTACCAAACCATGTTGAACGAGGCAGCTTCGGCGGCTGATGCTTTAATGAGTTCGGGGGCTTATAAATTGTTTACCACCGGAGGACCTACCACAGCCTATCGCGAACTTTTTGCACGGATCGACCAGGAGCCGACAGAAACTATTTTGGCGCGCGATTTTAACAAAACCTTCCAGGTTAACGGAATCAATTATTTTATGACATCGGCCACAGGCGGTGCCTATGGTATCCCTAAAGATATGATCAACAGTTACCTGATGAAAGACGGTACCCGTTTCACTGATATCCCCAATTATCAAACCAAGCAGTTTTATGATGAAATGCAAAACCGCGATCCGCGCTTAACGCAAACAACTGCCGGGCCCGATTTTGCCGCCTATGGCGAAACAGCCCGCGAGCCTGTTAACTTAAGCATTACGACCACAGGATACCGGGTAATTAAAGCCCTTTCTACCAGAGATCAATGGGTTTCTAACGGAGGATATTCTGATCTGATCTTGTTTAGGTACGCCGAAACGCTTTTAGCATATGCAGAGGCGAAAGCAGAATTGGGTACATTAACCCAGGCCGATCTTGATCGATCGGTTAATTTATTACGCGCCAGGGCAGGTATGCCTAATATGAACATGGCTGCCGCAAATGCCAACCCCGATCCGTATTTAATTGCGCAATACCCTAACGTTGAGAGTGGCGTTAACAGGGGTATTATATTGGAGATCCGTCGTGAAAGGCGCATTGAATTGTTTAATGAGGGCTTTCGCTGGGATGACCTGATGCGCTGGAAAGAAGGAAAAAAGCTGGAGCAACCGATGTTGGGTATCTATTTTCCAAGCCTTGGCTCGTTTGATTTTAACAATGATGGTAAAACCGATGTGTATTTGCACAACGGAAATGCATCCGGCGCACCGGCTGGTACCTCAAGCATCATCAATGTTACCCAAAAGGCGCTTACCAATGGTACATCAGGCAATTTTTATCCTTTAAAAGGTATCACCATAACTTTTGACGAAAACAAGGACTACCTGTACCCTTTACCATCCGAAGACATCACACTAAACCCACAATTGAAACAAAATCCGGGCTGGAAATAAACAACCTGTTGCCATCATGAGCAAACCCGGTATGCTTCATACCCGGTTTGCTCTCTTGTTTGTGATGGCGGGCCAATTTCAATCAAAAAAAATGAGTAAAATATTATCATCACTGATGGGGGCTTCGGCTGCCCTGTTGCTGGCATTTGCTGTTCCCGCAAGGGGCCAATATACACGTGGTACCGACGCTATGCTGGCATCGCGGAATTTCCCGCTTCTAACCGGGTTGAAGGCAGATAGTCGGATGACTCATCGTTTTCAAAAAGACGCCGTGTTACTAAAATTGCAGACTATCCGTTTTAAGCGGCTAAAGCAGGCACTGGCGACATGCCCAACTGTGGGATGTTATACCGATTCGCTAAAGTGGCAGCCTGCGGAAGTTGCAGCGGTTGGCGATGAATTAGTCAAGCTTTACCCTGTTGATAAAACACTGCGGTCGGAAATTTCCAGACTCAAAACAAAGGGTGCTTATGAAACTGTAATTAAGGCTGATACCGCATTACTTAGAAAAGCCTGGAACGATGATGCCGGAGGGATCAATCGTATTCTTGATGTCTATTTCTCAGGGGCAAAGCCTACGTACTCTAAAATAGATTCTATAAGTTTTCAGCCTGGCGACCCTCGGTTTTATAAGCAGGTTAAGGATTTGCTTAAAGGGTTGATAAACGATAAAAAGCACAGGGGTGATTTGTTTTTCGACCTTCCTCTGCATGCCGCTATCGGCGCGCTAAAAATGAACGGGCGCGACGAAGCCGCACGCTACCTGCCATTAAGTGGCGGGCTGAACAAAGGACCTTACTTAAAGATAAAGCGCACCAAATGGACCGCGTACCCCTACAGCGCCATTTTGATTCCGGGTTTGGGGCCGGAAACAGCCGGTGTACCATTGGACCCTGGCGGGGCAAGGCGTTGCGATGACGGTGCCAAACGATTCAGGAAAGGTCTTGCGCCATTCATGATCGTATCAGGCGGCCATGTCCATCCTTTCAAAACCACCTTTAACGAGGCGGTTGAGATGAAAAGGTATTTGGTAACACAGCTGGGTATACCCGCCGGAGCAGTGCTGATAGAACCCCACGCCAGGCACACCACAACCAATTTACGTAATGCCAACCGGATGATCTACCGTTTTAGCATGCCCGTCAATAAACCAATCCTGATCGTAACAGACAGCAGTCAAACCAACTACATGTGTAAAGGCATGGAAAAAGTTGCGCTACGCGACTTAGGATACGTTCCCTACCGTGATCTGAAAAAACTGAACGACAAGGAGACAGCCTACTATCCAAATTGGGCCTCGCTACAGGTAAACTCCAAAGACCCACTCGACCCCTAATCATAAATCTACAGAATATGAAAGCACTTCTTCGGATCACCATCGTTGCCATTGCCCTATTTCAATATGGAGCCTATGCGCAATCTTCAAAGCCAGTTTATACCAAGGCAACTGATCTAACTATCGCCGGTGATATAATGCCTACTAAAAATAGCTATCACCGGGTAGATACCGCCAGTTACCCCGCGATACCCGCAGTGGTAAAACGATTGCTCACGCACTCGGCCGGTAAGGTGGTTTGTTTTACCACCAACAGTAAGCAGCTATGGGCAAAATGGTGTGTAACCAACAGCAAACCTTATCCCAACCTCACCGCTATCGCCAATAAAGGGCTTGACCTTTACATCAAAAAGGATGGTAAATGGCAGTTTGCCGGCGTTGGTCGTCCTGATGGGCTGTGCAACGAAGGTGTTTTGGTAAGCAATATGGCTGAGGGTGAAAAAGAATGCCTGTTATATCTGCCGATTTACGACGAGGTGAGTAATGTGGAGATAGGTATTGATGCAAACGCCAGTATCAGAGCAATGCCGTCGCCATTTCAAAAGCGGATCCTGATATATGGATCAAGCATTGTGCAGGGCGCATCGGCAAGCCGGCCCGGAATGGCCTACCCGGCCAGGTTATCGCGGCTGACCGGTTTGAATTTTATGAACCTGGGGTTAAGCGGCAGCGCCAAAATGGAACCCGCGGTTATAGCCATGATCAACGATATCCAGGCTGATGCGTACGTGTTGGATTGCATCCCAAACTCATCTGATGCAGTAGTGAAAGAACGGGCGCTAAATATGATCGTTGCAATACAAGCTGCGCATCCCGGTAAACCGGTCATCATGATCAACAGCATTACCCGCGAAGCCGGGTTTATTGACGCTAAAGTGGGCAATATGGTCAACGCCCAAAATGCAGCTATAGATAGTATTGCACATGGGCTGCTCAAAAAAGGCACTAAAGACTTTTATTTTATTGACACTAAAGGATTTTTGGGCGACGACCACGAGGGCAGCACAGATGGTATCCACCCGAATGACCTGGGCAGCTTCCGTTTCGTGGAAAAGCTGCAGCCGATACTTGAAAACATCCTGAAAAAATACTTTAAATAACCCTGTCTCCAGGAGGCATGGGGGAGAACTATAATTAGACGCAACAGATCAAATTGTAAATTAAAGAAAGGAGGTATACCCAGCATTTACGATCAGCCGAACAGCAGCCATATGTTTAAACAGCAGCTGTAGGTGCCTTATGTTATCTGTCATTTTTAACAAAAAACTAATTAAAGACTGTATGAAAAATTTTATGCTTTTAGGCCTGGCACTGGGTTTGTTCCTGTGCTCGTGCAAAAAAAATTTAGTTAATGATACTGCTTCATCAGAAACCGGCACCGTTGCCGGCAACATGAAATTAAAAGACATGGGTATTGTAGCCAGCAACGATTCGGCATTTGCCGTATCAACATACGCCGGAAGCGGTACAGCGGGAAGTACGAATGGCACATCGGGTAACCCCTTAACTGCGCAATTTGATGCGCCCGAGGGAATAGTTTTTGACTCCAACGGCAATATGTTTATTGCCGATTACCACAACGAAGTGATCCGCAAAATAACTCCGGGTGGTGTTGTTTCGGTTTTTGCAGGTGCGGTTGGTGTTACCGGCGCCGCTAACGGATCCGCTACCGTTGCCCGGTTTAGCGCGCCATTAAGGCTGGCTATTGATGGCTCTGATAACCTGTACGTTGCTGACCGCGACAATGCGCGGATACGTAAGGTTACTCCTGCAGGTGTGGTTTCAACCATAGCCGGAAGCACGGCCGGGAGCGGCACCACGCAGTTTGACTGGCCCATAGATGTTGCCGTTAGCAGCGATGGTACTAAAATATATGTTGCTGATTCGCATAACAACCGAATTCAAAAGATCATTTTGAGTGGGGGCACTTACACCACCTCCTTACTTGCAGGGCAAACTACATTAGGATATGTCAACGGTACGGGCAGCGCCGCTAAATTTAGCTCTCCTTCGGGCGTAGCCCTCGATAATTCGGGTAACATTATCGTAGCCGATCGTAATAACCATTGTATCCGTAAGGTTACCTCAGCAGGTGTAGTTACATTGCTGGCGGGTGTACCCGGCACTAATTACGACGTTGATGCCCCGGCCCTGCAGGCTACTTTGGGCCAGCCCTTCGGCGTTACCGTAGCCAATGATGGCTGCATTTATATTGCCGATATCGGCTACCACAATATCCGCAGGCTAAGCACTTCAGGATTTTTGGCGACAGTGGCCGGCGATGACAACAGCGGCTTTGCGGATGGCAGCTTCTCCACGCTTTTTAATACGCCTACATCCATCGCCATTGATAATTCAGGCAATTTTTATATAACCGACGCCAACAATAACCGGATACGTAAGTTAACCCCCGAAACGCGGGCAGTACAATATACCGAAGGCTGGGTGGTAACTACCCCTTATACCGGCATCACACGCTATCGTTATACCGGCAACCGGTTTTGGCTGCCATCGCAGTCAACAAATATCGAGCAGAATGTTAATGTGCTGGATATCGACCTTTCGGTAAACCATTTTGATTTTGCACAGGTAGACAGCGCGCACAAAACAACGATCAGCAATATTATCGGGCATCCTACCAGTGTACTGGCGGCGCTGAGCGGCACCTTTGCAACGACATTGGTCTACGCACCGGGTCCGCAACGGCACGAAGCTGCGTGGCTGCGCAATAACGATGTTACCTATTGGTCGTCGGCTATTGATCCGGCAAGCAACTACTGGCATTATCACGACGGTATGTTCTACATTAATTCTGACGGTACAACCGGTATGGAGTTGAGCAATCTTTCGCAAATTCCATTCAGCCCGACGCTGCATAAATACATGATGTCTGGCGGGCCGATGCTGATTAATAACAGCGTGCCTATCGAAATTACCAACCCGGTTGTCTGGGGATCGGGTACACCAAATAATTTGCGGGTGATCATCGCTGCGCGTAGTATAGTAGCATTGCCGATCATCAACAACCACGTGTTGCTGATTTGTATCGACGGTGTTGAAAGGGATGAAAACAACAACCTGATCGGGAGTGGCAGTTGTTATGTTCCGGCATCAACCTTTTATGGCATGACCACCAAAGATGCGACACAATTTATCCAGCAATATTTCCACGCTAAATATGCGTTGAACATGGATGGCGGCGGTTCGGCAAGCATGTATTTGATGGGGGCAGGCGACAACGGCGGCATATCAGGCGGCATCGGGGTTATTAACTTCCCGGATTGGGATTCAACCTGCCCGTCGGATAAAACGGCTTATGGCCAGCAACGAAACTTTATGCGGGATGCGATCACTGTTCTTGCTAATTAGGCAACAGTACTTATGTATATTAGTAGAGGAATCTCTTCGGGGATTCCTCTCTTTACTTTTAACAGCAGTCTAAAATGGATTGTTTAATTTTAATACTACGATGGCAATGGTAAAAAGAGGGTTAGTTATACTGATATTGATGCTGTGGCAAAGCGCTATAGCGCAAATACCCGGTAAAGTAAAAGGTACAGAAAAGGTGTTGCTACCCAATGGCTGGTCGCTAAGCCCGGTCGGCAGGTCTGTACCTTTGGGAGATCTGCCGTTAAATGTACAGGTATCGCATAATAAAAAAACCATTGCGGTAACTAATAATGGCCAGGGTACACAAACCATTCAACTAATAGACACCAGGACGGAAAAAGTAACCGACGAAAAAGTAATCGGCAAAGCCTGGTATGGCCTTCAATTTAATGAAGATGACGACAAGCTATATGCATCGGGTGGCAACGATAATTTTATTTTGATCTACCCGGTTGCTAATCAAAAGCTGCTTCAACCCGACACGATATTTTTAGGCAAACCCTGGCCGGTAAAGATCGGCCCAACCGGCATAGCTGTGGATGATAAACGCGGGTTGTTATACACGGTTACAAAAGAAAATAACAGTTTGTATATCGTAGATCTGCAGACAAAGAAGATCGCGAAACAAGTCGCGTTAACGTCTGAAGCATATGCCTGTGTACTATCGCCTGACGGCATAAGTTTATATATATCGCTTTGGGGGGCTAACAAACTGGCCGTAGTTAATACCCAAACGCAACAAATTACCGCTACTATCGAAACCCAATATGCTCCAAACGAGCTGCTGTTAAACAAAAAAGGAAGTTTATTATATGTAGCTAACGGTGGCGATAATTCTGTATCGGTTATTGATACACGAACCCAAAGGCTTATCGAAATCATTTCGGCGGCTGTACACCCTACCCACCTAACCGGATCAACAACCAACGGCCTGGCATTGTCTGACGATGAAAAGACGCTGTATATCGCTAATGCGGATAACAATTGCCTGGCAGTTTTCAACGTCGCCAAAGCAGGTGAAAGTAAGAGCGAGGGCTTTATTCCCACTGGCTGGTACCCAACCAGTGTTAAATACTGCAATAAACGAATTTGGGTGGCTAACGGTAAAGGTTTTACCAGCATGGCAAATCCTAAAGGCCCGCAACCTTTAGATGAAAGTGATGACAGCGGCCTGCATCAGGGGTCTACGCCAAAAAATGAGGTACAATATATTGCAAGTTTATTTAAAGGGACATTATCAATAATAGATAAACCGGCAGAGGCGGTACAGAGGCAGTTTACGCAGATGGTGTATGATAACACCCCTTTTAATAAAGTGCAAAAGGCCCCTGAACCGGGCAACCCCATACCATTTAAAGCAGGTGAGGTAAGCCCCATCAAATATGTATTTTATATCATCAAAGAGAACCGTACTTACGATCAAATATTAGGGGACGTAAAAAAAGGAAACGGTGACCCTAAACTATGTTTGTTCCCCGAAAAGGTAACACCGAATATCCATGCTTTAGCCAACGAGTTTGTGTTGCTTGATAATTTTTATGTGGATGCGGAAGTGAGTGCCGATGGCCACAACTGGAGCATGGGTGCCTATGCCAACGACTATACCGAAAAAACCTGGCCAAGCAGCTATAGCAAGCGCGGCGGTGGCCCCGACTATGCCGGTGGCCGGAAGATCACCTGGGCAAGGGACGGCTTTATATGGGATTATTGCAAAAGGGCCGGCATAAGTTACCGGAGTTACGGCGAATTTACAGATGGTAAAAAAGCGACGCTGCCATCCTTAAATGAGCATTTTTGCAAGGATTTCCCTTCCTTTAATTTTGAGATAAAAGACACTACCCGATGTAATTTATGGATCAAAGATTTTGATGCGCTATTAGCAAAAAATGAGGTGCCGCATTTTAACACCATCAAGTTCCCGAACGATCATACCAGCGGACAACGGAAAGGTAAGATAACACCAACCGCCGCTATAGCCGATAATGACATGGCCGTGGGGATGTTTGTAGAGCATCTTTCGCATAGTAAGATATGGAAAGAATCCGTTGTCATTATATTGGAAGACGACGCGCAAAACGGCCCGGATCATGTCGACGCGCACCGTTCGCCAATTTTAGTGATCAGCCCTTATGTTAAAAGAGGGCAGGTAAACAGCACCATGTACTCTACAAGCGGGGCTTTACGTACCATCGAATTGATACTGGGCTTGCCGCCGATGAGCCAGTACGACGCGGCTGCCGTGCCTTTTTACAATTGCTTTACCAATACGCCCGACTTAACACCATATACGCATAAAGCCAATCGGGTAAACTTAGATAGTAGGAACGTAGCGGTTAACAATAGTTCGAAAATGTCCGAATCCTTTAATTTCGCTAAAGAGGATGAAGCACCTGATCTGGAACTGAACCAGATTGTATGGAAATCGGTAAAAGGTGAAGACTCCGTAATGCCGGCACCACGAAGAAGTGCTTTCGTTATTGCCGAAAAGAAAAAGAAGGATGACGACTAACCGTACGCAGTTGGAACAGGCAATAAATACCTAAACGGGTCGAACTAAAATGCCCCCATTATGCTTAAACGAAATGGGAGTTAGATAAAAATAAAAATCCTCGTTTCTAAATTAGAAACGAGGATTTTTGGATTCGTACCCAGCGCCGGAGTCGAACCGGCACGGTTTCCCACAGGTGTTTGAGACCAGCGCGTCTACCAATTCCGCCAGCTGGGCATGCTTAACAACTATTGTTGTTTGTTAGCGGGCTGCAAATGTATTTAAACTATCTTTAATTCGCAACAGGTATTTTTGCCGAAAGTAAATATCTTTAATGGCCAGCAGTTCTTTTTGCTTTGTAGCGATATCATCACCCTGATAAGCGGCAACATGTTTGGCCAGCTCATCGTTCAGGTCATTTTCAAAATCGGTTATCTGTACTTTGATGGCAGCCAACTGCTCGTCATCTTCTGCTTCCATCAAAGTTTCATTAATATCCATCATTTCCATTAAAAAGGCGGGGGCAAGCTCGTACTTATCGCCTTCCTGCAAAAGGTTATGCTGCTTTAAAATATATTCCGTGCGTTTTGCAGGGTCGCTCAACACCTGGAATGCTTTATTGTTCAGCGTTGATAGCTCCAGTATCTCCTGCTGTTTAGCGTCATCTTCGTTGGCGTAAAAATCTGGGTGATACTTTTTACTTAATTCGTAAAATTTCTTTTTTAAGGCCACAGCGTCAACCACGAACGATTCGGGCATCTCATAAAACTCAAAATAGTTCATGCTACAAAGTTAATGTTATTAAACAACAAAGCCCCTTTCCGGTGTTGGAAAGAGACTTTGCTTATATCGCGATAATGCAATCTTATTTGTGCATTGTTGCCCTAAAAATATCGGTACCATAAATAAACACCATCAGCGTAATTAAAATTACAAAGCCCACCAATTGTGCACGTTCCATAAATTTATCGCTCAGGGGCCTGCCTTTGATCATCTCAATAATCAGGAACATGGCATGGCCACCATCCAATACCGGGATCGGCAATAAGTTCATCAAGGCTAATGCCATTGATAAAAGCCCCACCAGGCTCCAAAAACGTGTCCAATCAATAACGCCGCCAAACATTTTTGCAATACCAACCGGGCCCGCAAACGCTTTGGTAGCTTTTACCTCGCCTTTAAATACTTTACTTAAACCTTTGGCATTATCAGCAAAAGTACCCCACGCTTTATTGGCCCCAACGGGCAACGAACCAAAAAAGGTAAATGTTACTTTGGTTTCGGGTAATTCTTTTGTTTTATTACCATTGAAACCAATGGTACCATCCGCACCAACCAAAGCACTCAGGTGCTGCAGCGAGTCGCGTCTTTTTATGGTCAGGTCTACATTCTTTTTAGGATTAGCCCTTATTTCGTCTACCACCTGGTCGTAAAATGCAGTAGGTTTATTATTTACAGCCACAATACTGTCGCCAACCTTCAAACCCGCTTTTTGGGCATTGCTGTTAACCAATATCGAGTCAACTTTGAATTTGGTTCGCGGCAAAACAAATTCTCCAATACCATCATCCGATACGTTATTTAAAATATCGGCAGGTACCAGGATCTGTTTGGTTTCGCCATCGCGCAGCACAGTAAGTGTTGAGTTACCCATTAACACTTTTGAGCTTAACAGGTCATCAAACTTTATTAACGGCTTACCGTTAACCGCAGTTATTTTATCGCCGCCTTTAAGGCCGATATGCTTGCCTATTTTGCCGGGTGCAATACCGTATTTAAGGCTATCGTTAGGGATATAGCTTTCGCCATATTTAACGGTAAGCATCCAGAAAATAAAAATACCTAATACAACGTTCACAAAAATACCGCCCATCATTACAATTAAGCGTTGCCAGGCTGGTTTTGATCTAAATTCATCAGGCTTGGGCGGTAAAGCCATTTGCTCAGTATCCATCGACTCATCGATCATACCGGCAATTTTTACATAGCCGCCTAAAGGCAGCCAGCCAATACCGTATTCAACTCCTTTATAGTTAAATTTAACGAGGCTTACACCCCAGGCATCAAAAAACAGGTAGAACTTTTCAACCTTTATTCCAAACGCACGGGCAGCCAAAAAGTGCCCCAACTCATGCAGTATCACCAAAATTGAAAGGCCCAGCAACACCTGGACTACCATTATCACTATCGTCATCTATTCTGTTATCAAATTGTTATTGCCGCCAGCGGCATTTGTTTTATTAAATTTTGCGCTAATATGCGGGTTTCTTTATCAGTATTCAAATAATCATCTAATTGTGGCTTCTTTATGAAACTCATTTTTTGCATACAGGTTTCAATTATCGTGGTCATGGTTAAAAAGCTTAGTCTGTCGGCTAAAAAACCGGCCACAGCAACCTCGTTAGCCGCGTTAATGATGCAAGGCATATTACCGCCCTGGTTAAGCGCCTCGTATGCCAGTGCTAAATTACGGAATGTATCCAGATCGGGTTTTTCAAAACTGAGGTTTGGATACTCCATAAAATCAAAACGCTTAAATGTATTTTTTATGCGCTGCGGATAAGCGAGTGCATATTGGATCGGTAAACGCATATCGGGCAAACCCATTTGCGCCTTGATCGAACCATCTTCAAACTGCACCATCGAGTGGATGATAGATTGCGGGTGTACCACCACGTCAACCTGTGCAACATTTACATCAAATAACCATTTGGCCTCAATTACCTCCAAGCCCTTGTTCATTAACGAGGCTGAGTCGATGGTGATCTTAGCACCCATTACCCAGTTAGGGTGATTTAATGCCTGTGCGCGGGTAACATCTGCTAAAAACTGCAGGTCCTTTCCGCGGAACGGGCCACCCGATGCTGTCAGGATCAGTTTTTCGATGGGATTATTTTCTTCGCCGGCAAGGCACTGAAATATAGCCGAATGCTCAGAGTCGACCGGTAAAATATTGACGTTATGCTGTTTAGCCAGATCGGTAACCAATTCGCCCGCCACTACTAATGTTTCTTTATTAGCCAACGCAATGGTTTTACCTGCTTCGATAGCGGCAATAGTGGGCTCCAAACCCGCAAAGCCCACCAATGCAGTTAACACGGTATCAATTTCGGGATGGGTAACTACTTCGGCAATGGCACCATGACCACTTAGCACCTTAATGGGCAAGTGTGCAAGAGCGGTTTTTACTATAGGATATTTGTCGGTATCGGTAATAATAACATAAGCAGGCAGGTATTGAACAGCCTGTTCGATAAGTAATGTTGAACTACTTTGCGCGGTTAATACATAAGCCCTGAAAAGCTCTGGATTTTTACCTATAACCTGTAAGGCTTGCGTGCCAATACTGCCTGTTGAACCCAGTATGGCTATATTTTTTACTTTGTTATTTTCCTGATGCATCGATTACACGGCGCCGTGGGCGCTTATAAAATTACAATTACAAAAGTATCACTATTAGTTAATATATCAGGTATTTAACTTGATAAATTAGCCTGAAAAAAAGTAATGATCCGGTATTATGATTACCGTCTGGTCGGGATGTTACACCCGGATAAAATTAAAATCTTCGTAATAATTCGGTTACTAAAGCGTAAGGGCGGTCACCTTTGGGGGATGCGCCGCATTAATACTAAAACCATTAAATCTTAAATATCATGAAAACGAAAATTATTTGTTTGGGGACTTGCTTTGCCCTTTTTTTAGCAGCATGCGGTGGTAAAAAAAACTATGAGATAGCTCGTTCTACAGCCGATTCAGCAAGCACTTTAAGTAAAACAGATACCTCGGTAAACACTCCGAAATTGGTTAAAACTGCCAGCATGCATTTTAAGGTAAAAAACGTGCAGCACACCTGCGAGGATGTATCAGTTTTGGCAACAAGTTATAACGGGTTGGTAATGCATCATGCCATGCAATCATCGGTTGTACGCAGTTATAATACTGCTTTAAGCACCGATTCGGTAATGCATGTTTCATCATATACTACTACCGCTGACATGGTAGTTCGTGTCCCGTCAGAAAAAATGGAAGAGTTTATGAACCAGGTGGGTAAAATGGCCGTTTATACTGATACACGCAATATGGATATCCAGGATCTGACATTCGATTATCTATCATCGAATATGAAGGTACAGAGCCGCAGTGAGATCATAGCTCAACAAAAAACAAACAATATTAAGATCAAAAATGCCGAGAGTGTAATGGCGCTAAAGGATGACCTGATAGACCAGCGTATTAGTAATAAGCGCATTGATTATGCAGTGAAATACAGCACTATCGGCTTGAGTTTTTATCAAACCAATACTATTGCCAAAGAAATTGTGATCAATGACGACCCATCAAATTTTCGGGTCCCGTTTTTTGCTCAACTCAAAAACTCAATGGCTGCCGGATGGTCGGGCTTTAATGATGTGATTATCTTTCTGGCTAATTTATGGGTACTGTTTTTGCTTGGCGCGATTGTATGGTATGGATATGTTTTATACAAAAAGAAACAGATGCCTAAAGCAGTTTAAGCGATATAAGCCGTCAGTTCATCGGCAATTTTGCGGTCATTTGCCAAACGGGGGACTTTATTTTGTCCCCCTAATTTACCTTTTGAGCGCATATAGTTGATGAAGGAATCTTTCTGTAAACTTCGCAATTGTAATGGCTGTAATATGTTGCCTTGTATCAGATCGAAGTAATAGATGTTCTTTTTTTGCAATGCTTCGTCAACCTTTAGGCTAAAGGCGGCTATATCCTGGGGTTCGCGGCCAAACTCAACAAACCACTCGTGGTAAGGTAACTGGCCTTGCGGCGGATTGACCTGTGGTGCCACTGTAAATTCTACGATATCGATACCTTCGGCTTTAGCCACGCTTAATAAGGCATGCTCTACTTCTTCACCGATAACATGCTCGCCAAAGGCGCTGATGTAATGTTTAATGCGTCCGCTTACGATAATTTTATACGGATCTTTCGATACAAATTTCACGGTATCGCCAATGCTGTAACCCCACAGCCCGGCGTTGGTATTCAATATCAAGGCATAATTTTTATCCAGTTCCACTTCGCCCAGGCTTAAGCGGGTTGGGTTGGCGTCAAAGTATTCATCAACAGGGATAAACTCGTAAAATATACCCGAATCTGCTAACAGCAATAAACCCTTATCTTTCTGCGAATCCTGGAAAGCAATAAACCCTTCTGATGCCGGGTAAGTTTCAATGGTATCGATAGCAAAGCCGATGCTCTCTTCAATACGAGCGCGGTAAGGTTCGTAATTTACACCGCCATATACAAACAGCTTAAAATTGGGGAAGATATCTTTGATCTTTTTGCCGCCTGCTTTTTCGGATAAACGGTCGAAATACATCTGGCACCAGGGCGGTATACCCGATATCAGCCGCATATCCTCGTTCAGTGTTTCATCAACAATGGCGTCAACCTTTTCTTCCCAGTCTTCAATACAGTTGATTTCATAACTTGGTTTACGATTTTTTTGCAGGTATTGCGGTACATGGTGCGCCACTATCCCCGAAAGGCGACCGGTTGCTATACCATGCTTTTCGGCCAGTACGGGGCTGCCCTGTAAAAATATCATACTGCCGTCAACAAAGTCAGCTTTACCGGTTTCGTGGATGTAGCTCAATAAAGCGTTACGTGCTGCTTTGATATGCTCAGGCATACTCTCTTTACTGATGGGAATATATTTTACGCCCGATGTAGTGCCCGATGTTTTAGACAAATATTGGGGTTTGCCGGGCCAAAGCACATTGGCCTCGCCATTGGTTACCCTATCTATATATGGCCGCAGGTCTTCATAATCACGAATGGGTACCTGCTTTTTAAAATCTTCGTAGTTCTTTATCCCGTTAAAATGGTGATCTGCACCAAAAGCGGTATTGGTTGCCTGAGCTATTAGTTTGGTAAGTGTTTTTTGCTGTAACGCTACCGCATTTTTACGCAGTTTGTTTATCCGGATATTAACAATAGCGGCAAAAGGTTTGCTTAATGCGGCCTTTAGTCCCATAGGTTAAACGGTTTCGGTAACATCGTCGTCAATATCCTGATGGCTGTAAATCAGCTTACGATAGGTTACGATGAGTATAATGTTTACAAAAGGGTATGCGAACAATATAAAAACGGATACCAGCGGCACGTATTGCGAGATCTTGATCGGGATGGCGATCAATAAAACAATGATACCCAAAATTGCCAATACCCTGAGCATATAATCTTTGGTTAAGGCAAAACTTTGTTTTAATGATTCGATGGGACCAGAATCATCGTCAACAACAAAAGTGTTGAAGAACATAAATCTCAATATCAGATATAGCCCGATAATAACGCCCACTACATTAGCTGCGGTAAGCGCAATAACGTTATCCAACAGGTTATCCAGAACTAATATTTTGTAGGTTACCACACAAAAACCAATAATGAATGCAACGGCCAGGTAGCTCAATATCATTTTAATACGGGGCACCACCTGCGAAAATTCAAACTCGTAGTATTCACTGTCTATCAGTGTAAATATCAGTTTGTATAACCCCAATGTGGAGTAGGCCTGTATGAATAACAGGATGAAAGAAGCCAGCATTTCGGTATAAAAATCGCCGGCCGGAATCAATATACCGATCACTATCCCCATGATAAAAATAAGCAGGAACGCGATGATAGAATATACGATAATGGTTATGAAATTCTTTTTAAAAATATTCCACGCAGCTGTGATGGTTTCCGCAATAGAAAATGGATGGTACATGAGCCTACGATTTTTTAATGATTACCCGCTTCCACAAATCTTCCATAAAACCAAGCCCGTAAGCGGTTAATTGAATAAAGGCAGCAATAATACTCAAAAATGCAACTTTTACTGATTTATTCTTCATCCACGAATGAAAAAATATTAACAAAAAGTACAGTACAAAAAAAACGTTTAAAAAGTTAATAAAAGGGCATTTAACGATGTTTAAAAGGATTGTAGCTACTAATCCCAATGTAAACACAGCCGGAAAAAAGTGCACCAGCTTTAATTCGCCCGGAAAAAACTTGTAAATATTGATGCGCGCCCGCCCAAAAAAGTGCAATTGCTTAAAAAAACTTACAAAATTAGTGCGGCGCTTGTGATAAACTATCGCCTTGGGTATGAGCCCGATTTTAAAGCCCATTTTGTGGATGCGGATGCTGAACTCAATGTCTTCGCCTGAACGGGTGATGATGTAACCACCGGTTTTTTCCCATACCTCGCGCGATATGCCCATGTTAAAGCTGCGCGGGTGAAACTGTCCTATACCCTTTTTATTACCACGTATCCCACCCGTGGTAAAAGGCGAGGTCATGCTGTAACTAATGGCGCGCTGTATCGGAGTAAAGGAGGCATGTGCACCATCAGGGCCGCCGTATGCATCCAGGTCGTGCTGGTATAAATAGTTTTTAACCGTATCCAGGTAATTTTCGGGGATGAGGCAATCACTATCAAAAACAATAAAATAATCGCCTTTAGCCTTTGCAAAACCGTAATTACGGGCAAAGCCCTGTCCTTCATTAGGCTTTACAAAATACCTGATGTCGAGTTGATTGGCAAAGCCAGCTACCACACTCTTCGCATCATTTACCGATCCATCCTCAATAACCAAAACCTCAAACTGCGTATAGGTTTGTGCGGTTAAGGTTTGCAGCAGTTCTTTAATTTCCTGCGGGCGATTATATAAGGGTATAATGATGGAGAAAAACATGTTTTATTTAGATATGAGTATTGAGATGTTAGATCTGAGTGTATTATGATCGATAGGTTATTGTCTCAAATCTCACGTCTCAGATCTTATTATATCACCTCATCGATCTGGTACCGATTGCGGTCGCTGCCGTTGCGTGATACCAGTTCGGATACAAAGCCGGTTAAAAACAGCTGGAAACCTACTATTATCGCGACCAACGCAATGTAAAACAATGGGTTTTGTGTAGCATCGCGGTATTGCAGATGTGTATGGTTAACTTCATTTTGATGAATGAGATATTGTTTTTCACAAACTATCCATATAGCGATTACAAACCCGGCCAAAAAACTCAAAACACCCATCGCACCAAAAAAGTGCATAGGGCGTTTGCCAAACTTGCCAACAAAAAATATGGAAAGTAAATCCAAAAAGCCATTCACAAAACGGCTCATGCCAAATTTGGTTTTACCGTATTTACGTGCACGGTGCTCAACAACCTGTTCACCAATTTTGGTAAAGCCCGACCATTTGGCCAGCACCGGTATATAACGGTGCATTTCGCCGTATACCTCGATGTTTTTTACCACAGCTTTACGGTAAGCTTTCAACCCGCAGTTAAAATCGTGCAGGTTGTGTATGCCGCTCATGCTGCGTGTTGCTGCATTAAACAATTTGGTCGGGATGGTTTTAGTCAGCGGATCATGACGTTTGGCCTTCCAGCCAGATACCAGGTCATACTTCTCTTGCGTTATGCGCCGGTAAAGTTCCGGTATCTCGTCCGGACTATCCTGCAGGTCGGCATCCATCGTGATCACCACGTTACCTTCGGCTTTGGCAAAACCCGTATTCAACGCTGCCGATTTACCATAATTCCGGCGAAAGCGTATACCTTTTATATAGGTATTGTTTTCGCTTAGTTTATGGATCATCTCCCACGAGCCGTCATTGCTCCCGTCGTCAACTAAAATAATTTCGTAACTAAAGCGGTTTTCGGTCATTACCGTGCTGATCCAGGAGGTCAGTTCGGGCAACGATTCCACTTCGTTATATAAGGGAACTACAACAGATATATCCATTAAAAAGTTAAAAATTAAAAGTCAAAAACGCAACACCTAACATAAAAGTATAAACTTGACCTATTTTATAAGCCACCAATTACTAATGGTTCACCATTCACTGTTACTTGCTTAGTTCTGCAAAATATTTGTGAAATAAAGGTATGGTTTCAATCCCTTTATAGTAATTAAAAATGTCGTATTTCTCGTTTGGTGAGTGCAGTGCATCACTATCCAGACCAAAACCCATCAGTACAGTTTTAATACCCAATACTTCTTCAAATAAAGCCACAATAGGTATACTTCCTCCTCCCCTTGTGGGGATAGGTTTTTTACCGAATGAAGTTTCGATAGCTTTTTGTGCCGCGCGGAACGCTACACTATCGGTAGGTGTTACCACAGGCTCGCCACCATGGTGTGGCGTTACTTTTACCTTTACATAAGGCGGAGCTATCTTTAAAAAGTGCGCGGTAAATAAATCGCGTATCTTATCAGAGTGCTGGTTAGGTACCAAACGCATCGAAATTTTTGCATTAGCTTTTGACGGCAATACAGTTTTAGCGCCTTCACCGATATAACCGCCCCAAATGCCGTTCACTTCCAAAGTCGGGCGGGTACCGGTACGCTCGAAAGTGGTGTAGCCTTTTTCGCCCCAAAGTTCATTTACGTCAAGGTCGGCTTTGTATTCTGCTTCATCATATGGTGCCGCGTTCAAATCTTTACGCTCCTCTTCAGTCAGGTCAATCACGTCATCGTAAAAACCTGGTATAGCAATTTTATTATTTTCGTCATGCAGCGATGCGATCATTTTAGCCAGTATGGTTGCCGGGTTTGCCACGGCGCCACCGTAAACACCCGAATGCAGATCGCGGTTCGGACCAACAACTTCAACCTCAAGATATGATAAACCACGCAAACCTGTTTCCAGGGATGGGTGCTCCATACTGATCATCGAGGTATCTGAAATTAAAACCACATCGGCCTTTAAACGATCTTTATTGGCTTTTACAAAAACACCCAGATTATCCGATCCCACTTCCTCTTCACCCTCGATCATAAATTTAATATTGCAAGGCAAGGTACCGGTCTGCATCATTAGCTCAAATGCCTTAACATGCATATAAAACTGACCTTTATCATCGCAGGCGCCACGGGCATAAATTTTGCCGTCGCGCACGGTTGGCTCAAACGGAGGTGTTTTCCAAAGTTCCAGCGGATCTGGTGGCTGCACATCGTAATGTCCATAGGTTAAAACTGTAGGCAAGGCGGGGTCGATAATTTTTTCACCGTATACTATAGGATAACCTGCCGTTTGGCAAACCTCCACGTTATCAGCACCGGCATCTTTTAGCTTTTGCGCTACATAGTCGGCAGTTTTAAGTACATGCTCTTTATATTTAGGATCGGCGCTTACCGATGGGAAACGCAATAATTCAAAAAGCTCATTCAGCAGTCTGTCTTTATTAGCTTCTACATAATTTTTTATCGCCTGCATAATTTAAATTTTACCGCAAATATAGAATTTAAACTTTTATTGAATCGTGTGTATCCGATCAGGATATACCCAACACCTTATATATAATTGATAACCGCAAAAATCCCCGGATGTAGAATATACGCTACGTAATTTTTTCGCCATATTTTGCAATTGTGCTGCATGTGATACTTTTTTCACAAACGTGCAATTTATTTATCCAGCACATTAAAGGCGGTTATTGTAAAAAAACAGTTATTTTTTGTATTATTGAAATTGTCAAAATTGATTCATCAGCAAACAAATGGCTGTAAAATAATTTTATGGTTGTATATTTGCATAGTTAGCTACAGATTAGGCTATTAAATGTTAAAACTCAAAATGGGTCATTGTAAAAAAACTTTACTTTTCCTCCTTTTCCTGTGTTTAATATCCCGTACCTGGGCCCAGGCTCCGAGCTGTAGCGTTGCATCAAAATTTTACAGTAAGGATAGCATTATTGTTACCACTTTTGGTGCCAGCACTGTTGCCGGTATAAACGGCTTTTCGTTCCAGCCATATCTGCAACAAAATTTTCAATACTGTTATACCGGTAAATATATATCAATTACCAATTGGGGCGTTTCGGGCGAAACTACCACCCAGGGCCTGGCACGCTTTGATTTGGCAATAGCCGGCCGAACCGGGTTTGTTTGTATTTTAATGGGATTGAATGACGCTTTACTAATTGCCAATACGCCAGGATTGACCACATCAAAAATTAACGCTGCGTTAAAAACCACACAGCAAAACATGCAAGCTATGATTGAGAAATGCCTGAAGAATAATTTGATCCCTATAATAGGTACGTTGCAATTTGTTAATGATAAAGGTAACCCAACGTTAAAAACTACCAACAGCTACGTTACACGCATAAATGCCGGCTATAAAAGCCTGGTTAAGCAAAATCATATTTATCTGGCCGATATTAATGCGGCTATGGGGCGCAATTTTCAGCTTTATCAGGCAGATGGCCTGCATCCAAATGCGCAGGGCGATAAGTTGATTGGTTATGTATGGTTTGACGCTATTAACGCAGCTATCGAGAGTAAGTTGTTACTAGTGGGGCTTAGTCAAAACTTTCCAAACCCGGCCGCAAATACTGCCACAATTGGTTTTAGTTTATCCGAGTCGGGCAAAGTTAATATGCAGCTTTACAGTATGACTGGCGCAGTAGTAAAAAATATTCTGGCCAATGAGTTTTACAACTCAGGCTACCACGAGGTAACAGTAACTTTGAGCGGCTTATCGCCCGGTGTGTATGTGTATGTTATGCAGGTTGCCGGTAGGCAATTGAGTAAGAAGATGATCGTGGCTAAATAATACCACGGAGAAGATTATCCGCAGTATCTGCCGGAGAAAAGCAATCAAACCAATCTCCGGGTATTTTTCAAAAAATATATTTAGTCAGCAGTTGCAATAGCGTCGTTAGCAACATTGTGCCCAGTTGTTGCGGTTTTCCCGATTTTAACTATCTCAGATTTAGCGTTGTTTTCTTTGTTTAAAACGGTGGCAGAAAACACGATTCCTGTTGATAATAAAGCTACTGCAAGTATGATGATCTTTTTCATGGTTGTATGTTCTAATATAAGTTAATTGATAAATGGGGATTTTTATTGATTAATATATTATCTGACAATTAATTGCCGCCTGCGGGAGTTGGGGCTGGAGTTGTAGTTCCGTCACCGCCGGCTGAATCGCCACTGCCTACGTCTGATTTGTCAGCAGCAACTGCCTGTGTTTTTACCGAAGCAGGTTTTACGCTGTTATCTTTTGTGCATGATGATACTAAACCGGTAGTTAATATTGCAAGGGCTATGATGATGATCTTTTTCATTGGGATTGGGTTCTGATAGTTTTATAGAGTAGTTGTTTGTTATTATAATTATTTGTTATGGTAATATTAGTTGCCACCTGTTGGAGCTGGAGTTGTAGTTCCGTCACCGCCGGCTGAATCGCCACTACCTACGTCTGATTTGTCAGCAGCAACTGCCTGTGTCTTTACCGAAGCAGGTTTTACGCTGTTATCTTTTGTGCATGATGATACTAAACCGGTAGTTAATATTGCAAGGGCTATGATGATGATCTTTTTCATTTTAATTGGGTTCTGATAGTTTTATAGAGTAGTTGTTTGTTATTATAATTATTTGTTATAGTAATATTAGTTGCCACCTGTTGTGCTTCCGTCGCCTGAGTCTGTTGAACCACCGCCGGCCGAATCGCCGCTGCCTACGTCTGATTTATCTGAAGCAACTGCTTGTGTTTTAACTGAAGCAGGTTTTACGCTGTTATCTTTTGTGCATGATGATACTAAACCGGTAGTAAATATTGCAACGGCTATGATGATGATCTTTTTCATTTGGGATTGAGTTTAAAGAGTTTTATAGGATTTATGTTGTAATAAGGATCAATTAGTCGCCGCTGCCTACGTCAGATTTATCGGCAGTAGTAGTTTGTGTTTTTACTGAAGCCGGTTTTACACTGTTATCTTTTGTGCATGATGACACTAAGCCGGTAGTTAATATTGCGAAAGCTATGATGATGATCTTTTTCATTTTCTTAAAGTTTTATAGTGTTTAGGTTGATGTAATACTTGTTATGTTTAGTCGCCGCTACCTACATCTGATTTATCAGCAGTAGTAGTTTGTGTTTTAACCGAGGCTGGTTTTACAGTGTTATCTTTTGTGCATGATGACACTAAGCCGGTAGTTAATATTGCAAATGCAACGATGATGATCTTTTTCATTTGGGATTGGGTTTAAAGAGTTTTTATAGGATTTTATGTTGATGTAATACTTGTTATGTTTAGTCGCCGCTGCCTACGTCAGATTTATCAGCAGTGGTAGCTTGTGTTTTAACCGAAGCAGGTTTTACGCTGTTATCTTTTGTGCACGATGATATTAAGCCGGTAGTTAATATTGCAAAAGCAACGATGATAATTTTTTTCATTTTTCTTATGTTTTTTGTTTTTCTACGTTAAGAATTTATCTTTTGTTATATTATTTTAATAAAAAGTTAATCACACTCATCCAAATCGTTAATCGCAACCAATTAATTGCCATTTAGTTTAATTATTTTAAATATTACCTCTATGGCAAGAAATTATATAAATTCCCACTCAAAAAAATGCAGTAAAACAAATTCATAAATACTTAATTAAAAGATAGTTATGAAGATTACCTGTATCTTTTGTTGAGGCAAAACTAAAAATAATTTTCTATCTACCAAAATTTATTTCATAATTTTGCATTTTTTTTCCAAAAATGTCGTTTTCATACTTTACGAAACATTTCTGTTTGCTGTTCCGTATACAACCAATTATTTTTTATTTTGGTTCACCGTTTGAATATACTATTTTTATTTAATGAAAATCAAATTTATTTTCCTGTATCCAATATTGTTTTTTGTACTAAATGTGTCTTTAAACGCAAATGGGGCAGCTTTGGATAGTACGGATGTGATTGCATTAAACAAAAAAGCATATAACAATCGTTTAACAGATCCATCTGAACTAATTAAACAGGCTAATAAAGCATTGGCGCTCGGCACCCAATTAAAATATTATAACGGCATGGCCGAAGCCAACCGGGTATTAGGTATTGGTTATTATTATCAAAATAAGCAGGTTGAGGCCCTTAAATATTATTTAACAGCGCAAAAGTTATACCAAGATGCCAGTAACCAAGACGGTGTTGCCAAAGTTATTAATAATATTGGAAATTTATATCGTGAAAGTGATTATGACGAGGCCATAAAGAACTATGAGACAGCCTTAACCATTGCGAAAAATGTTAAGGATGAGGATTTGATAGCAACTATTTATTTAAATTTTGGCAGTATATATTATCGGAAGAAAAATTTAAATAAAGCCCTGGAATATTATGACATGAGCAACGTGCTGTTTACTAAATTGAATAACCAGGTTAATTTGATACAGTGTCTGCAAAATAAAGGCGTAATCTATTACAATCAGAACAAATTGGATACTGCACTGGTGTTGCTTTTGGATGCCAATGCCCAAGCCAAGGCAAAGGATCTTAACACAGCGGTAGGGAGTATAAATTTAACACTCACTTCAATATTTATCGCTAAAAACCAGTTTGACAAGGCTGAGCACTATTTAGAAGAAGGATTGAACTATGCCAGCCTGGTTAACAGCGGCAAGCTTAAATACGATTATAAACTAACCCGTTTCCAGCTTGAATCAAAGCGTAAAAACTACAAGGTAGCACTATCTGTGTTATATGATATATACAGGACCGACAGTGTAAATAATCATACCGATGTGGCAACGAGCCTTAAACTGCTCAAAGAACAAACCAAACAGGAAGAAAATGCTCACAATAACGAAATGATGCTGGCGCAACGTTCGCGCGACAGGATATTGTTTTGGTCGACGGTTTTGGTTGCCGGCCTGTTGGTGGTTTTGGTTATATTGCTGATCAATAATGTAAACCGTAAAGCTAAAACTAACCAGGACCTAACCAGACTTAACGAGAAAATAACTGAGCAAAAAGAAAACCTGAACCAGATAAATCATCACCTGGAAGAAATTATTGACGACAGGACAAAAGACCTGCAAATAAAAAATAAAAAACTCGCCGATTACTCACTGCATTTATCACACCAGATACGCGGCCCTATTGCTACCTTAAAAGGTTTACTGAACCTGGAAAAAGATAATTTGATAGAGCAGGATGAATGCATCAAACTGATGAATAAATGCGTATCGGAAATTGACGACAATATTATTGATATGAGCGGCATGCTTCATGAAACCAACAAAAAGGTTTAAGGAGCAAATGGTCGCATATAAACCTCATTTACAGCTACAAAAAGCCATAATATTTACTTCCTGGAAAAAAACTATCTAAAAAGGTATTGCTTTTTACAACCATAAAGGTAAAGTTGCGTATAAAGTATTGCCAACAAATACAGGCAATTTAATTGTATCATAATTGATTAAAAAACTTTACACACCACAATGGAGGTATTAGCAAAAAACATTCGCTCGTTAAGGCAGCAGTACGGTTGGAGCCAGGGCGATATTGCCGCTAAATTAGGTATATCTATCCCCGCGTTCTCTAAAATAGAAACCGGTGTCACCGATGTTAATTTATCGCGATTGGAACAAATAGCAGCCGTTTTTTCGGTGCCATTAACCAACTTATTAGCTACTGAAGATGTGCAGGCAAATGTTGATCAGCAAATCGAAGTTGAGGCTGTTATGCAAAAGGTACTGGAGCGCGAAAGCCAGATAAGCGCGTTGCAGAAAAAGGTGATCGTGCTATACGAAGAGCTCCGCAAAAAACAGAACGGGAACTTAAGCTAATTAATGTATTTGCCAGTCGACAGGTTTTTTACCCTGCTTTATAAGATAGTCGTTGGCTTTTGAAAACGGCCTTGAGCCAAAAAAACCGCCCCTGCTCACTGCCAGGGGCGATGGGTGAGTTGACCTGATCACCAGGTGCTTAGTCTCATCGATCAATATACTTTTTGATTGTGCATAATTACCCCATAGGATAAATACCACACCTGTTTTTTCATCAGATATTTTTTTGATCACCGTATCGGTAAACTGCTCCCAACCCTTTTTTTGATGTGAACCGGCGTTGGCCGCCTGCACAGTTAATGTGGCGTTTAACAAGAGCACTCCCTGTTTTGCCCATTCGGTTAGGTTACCGTGATTGGGTATTACAAAGCCTGATATATCTGTTTGCAGCTCTTTGTAGATGTTGCGTAATGATGGCGGTACATCAACGCCCTTTTGCACCGAAAATGATAAACCATGTGCCTGGTGCGGGCCGTGATAGGGATCCTGTCCTAATATCACCACTTTTACCTCGTCAAATGGCGTAGTATTAAATGCATTAAAAATTTCACTGCCTTTTGGGTAAACCACATTGCCGGCAGCCTTTTCGGCCCTTAAAAAATCTTTTAGTTTAAGCATGTACGGCTGATCAAACTCGCCCTTTAAAACATGCAGCCATGAGGCCTCCAGATCAATTGACATAAATATAAAAAGATGTTGGTTAACAGTACAAATAAACAGATATTTGCGGTGTTAAATAACAAAAAATTATGTCAAATATTCTTCGGTTAATTATAGCTTGTGTTGTTTTAGGTGCAGGGGTTACTTTATGCGGTTTTGGTTTTTGGGGATGGGGTATACTGGTTTTTTTGATCGGTGGTTTGATCTTAGGCACTTACTTCCTGAACGAAAAAATGATCATCGCGCAGTACTACCTGCGTAAAGAAAACACCGACAAAGCTGAGCAGTGGCTGATGAAAATAACCGATTATGAAAAGGAGCTCAACAAATCGCAATATGGTTATTATAACCTGCTGGTAGGTTTAAACGAATCGCGTAAAGCGCCTTTAAAATCAGAGAAATACTTTAAAAAAGCCCTTTCGCTGGGCATGAAGATGTCGCACAATATAGCTTTGGCTAAATTAAGCCTTGCCGGTATAGCTATGGCCAAACGTAACAAACGCGAAGCCACACAATATTTACAGGAGGCTGCCAAGGCTGATACCAATAAGATGCTTGCCGAACAGATTAAAATGATGAAAGGCCAGATGGCCCAGATGGATAAGCAACAGGTTATACGCGGCGGTTTTCGCCAGCAGTTTTAAGCAGTAACCCGTAATAGTTATTTTTCGTCAAGATGGCTGTAATAGTCGGCTATAGCCGGAACACTTTCACTTAAAAAGCTTTTATCCGGGATAGCATGATCTTCTGAGGGATTTGATATCTCGACTATGGTTAACAAGTTGCGGATGAACGACAGGTCAAATTTACTACGGCTAAATTTGATGAGATAATCGTTCTCGGTTATTTCTATGCTGGTGTTGATCATGAGGATTGCATTTTTATAGCCCTATAAAATTATACAATCAAAAAGCAGCAAAGGTTTGCATAGTTTTAAACTTTTGTTAAGTTTTTGTAAACCAATAGATAACAAATCAAAAACATTACCTGAGTAAGGTAACCGACCCGCTCTGGGTATTTTTTCTGCCATCAATACTGGTGTAAGTAATTACCCAATAATATGTGCCTGTACTTACGCTGCTTCCTTTATACCGTCCGTCCCAGCCGGGGTAAATGCTGGATGAAGTAAAAACAACCGCTCCGAAACGATCATATATGGTTATGAAATAATTGGTGGCATTGCCATCGTCTGTTGGTTTAAAAACATCATTCACGCCATCGTTATTAGGTGTAAATGTGTTGGGGAAAATTACAGGTTTACAAAGATCATGACCTACAGCAACGGAAAGCGTATCCAAAAAACACCCCTGCCTGCTAAAAACAGAGAAGTTATATTTACCTGCAACAAGGCCCGTAAACACATGCCCGGAGGCGAAGGTTTTACTACCAGAGGATAATTTTACTTTATATGTGGTATCTGTTACACCATTTATGGTGAGCGCTACCTGGCCCGGCAGATCACAAAGCTGGTTTTTGACATGGTACGTGACTGCTGGCCTGTTTATGATGCTATAATCAGGTACAACAAAAGTCGTGTCTTTTGTAAAACCAAAATTTGAAGTAATATTTAATGCATGAGTACCTGGCGAAAGGTTACTAAAGATACCTGTGGTATTGGTTATAGTTTGATCTACCGAATAGGTATAAGTATCGGGATGAGAGGTGCAATAAACCTGCGCGTTGCCTTTCCACAGTTGGCTGCATTCCTGTTTAATAGCTATCGAATCAATTTTAATAACCGGACAGGCATCCAGTTTTAAACCAACATATAGTGTATCAACAATACAGCCGTTTTGATCGAGCGCGGTAAAATGGTATCCGCCTACAGGTAGGCCGGTAAATACATGGCTGATCGGAAACTGGGCCGATACGGTACGGATAGTGGTTACCATATTGTTATTTGAGCTAAATTTTATCACACTGGGATTACCGCACACCGGGTTTGTTTTAGTAACCTGTACAACGGGCTTAGTCAGGCTATAATCGGGCACTATAGCCGTGGTATCTTTGGTGGCCCCGTTTGATGAAGCGATCTTTATAGCATATCTTCCCGGGGCAAGCCTGGTAAACAGCCCCGTAGTGTTACTTGTATTGTTTAAAGTATAAGTTAGAGTCGACCTATCCGTATCGGGCACACAGGTAATCTGGATCTTTCCCTGGTTATACGTGTCACATTGTTGCGTAACGGCAATTTGATCAACAGTAATGGTTTTGACCGTACCCGCTTCGGCAATACTTGCAGCATCATAAACAATATAAGGCAAGGTGCAGGTTATGCCAACAATAGCCTGGTTAGGCATATCCAGCTCTATCAGGTTTGTACTGTTTGTTAAAGTGCCGAATGCGTAAACCTTATAAACATTGTTTACGTTAACGGTTACCAGGCCGTATAGCGACCCGTAAGTTGCGTTAGGAATTGGCAGGTACACCGTACTTGCTGCGGGATTATTCATATCAACCTTAATGATGGCATTACCCGAAGCCATGTACAATTGGTTATTGTAAAAAGTAAGGTCGCCGCCGGATGAGTAAGGCAGCGTACCTAAAAATACCGGTACGGGATTAGCCGGATTAACTTTATAAAGACCAGTACCGCCGGCTACATAATAAACCACACCGTTATTATCAACCGTAAGGGCATTATTGGCAGCGCGCAAATTAGCCACAACACTACAATTTGAAATAATGCCGTTAGTTATATTACCCTTATACAATACACCAAAACCATCGCTGTAGTAAAAATTGTTACCCTGCATAGCGATTGACAAATAAACACCCGTACAGGCATTTACGTTTTGGCTTGAGCATACACCATTGGTAATGGTAACCGACTGTATGTTATAATTTGAATTACATACATAAAATTGCTGTGCACTCACCTTAAGGGAGATCAAGAACAGGGCGATTACTAAACCAATATATTTCATTTGATAGTACTACGTACCAAAGGTGGAAAATGTAACACTGCTACTTACAATTTTGAGTTAAATATAGTATAAGTATATATAAATCAAGTATGTAAAAAATGGGTTTTACACTAAAGCTGCTTGCGGTACACTACAAATTGCTGTTTATCGGCAACCTGATCATAAAGTTGCATTGCTGTAGTATTGGTTTCGTGCATTAACCAGTATACACGCTGGCTGCCGGCAATTTTAGCCTGATTGTATACTTCATTGATCAGCGCCCGAGCTACTCCTTTTCCTCGGGCTGCTTCATCGGTAAACAGATCCTGCAGGTAGCAGGTTGGCCCTATGCTAATACAACTGCGATGAAAGATATAATGCGTGAGGCCCAGCAGTTTCCCTTCGCTTTCGGCTACCAGCGCGTGCATGGGTTCGTACGCATCAAAAAAGCGCGACCACGTCATTTGAGTAATTTCGGGTGCAAGCGCGGTTTCTCCAAAACGGCCGTAAAACTTATTGTACCCTTCCCATAAGGGAAGCCATTGGTCATAATCCGCCCTGGTTGCCGGCCTTACGGTGAAGTTTATTGACATTTATTTAGGGTTTAGGTTTTACCTATGCAAACCATGCCATCACCTCGTCCTTTGTAGGCATGGCAATATCCAGCTTTAACTTTTTGCGCATCCCGCCAAGGTCGTTAAATACTTTATTAGGATTACCTGCTTTCAATTCTTCAACGGTATTAAAACCCATTTTATTTAGTACAGGCACCCACTCAGCAGGTACGCCAATGTTCTCAAAATCTTCAACAGTAGCTACTTTTGCTTTCTTTTCAGGACGCATTTGCGGGAAGAAAAGTACTTCCTGAATGGTGGTTTGGCCGGTCATCAGCATCACCAAACGGTCGATACCGATACCCAGGCCCGATGTTGGCGGCATACCGTATTCCAGCGCGCGTAAAAAGTCTTCGTCCATCACCATGGCTTCTTCATCGCCACGGCCGGCCAATAACAACTGATCTTCAAAACGCTCACGCTGATCGATCGGGTCATTCAGCTCGGTATAAGCATTCGCAATTTCTTTACCCATTACAAACAGCTCAAAACGCTCAACCAGCCCTTCTTTGCTGCGGTGCTTTTTGGCAAGCGGTGTCATCTCGATAGGGTAATCGGTAATATAGGTCGGCTGGATAAGGTTGGCTTCAACTTTGGCGCCGAAGATCTCGTCAACCAGTTTGCCTTTACCCATGGTAGCATCAACCTCAATACCCAGGCTTTTGCAGGTATCGCGCAAAGCTGCCTCATCCATAGCCGATACATCTATACCGGTATATTTCAGGATGCTATCGTGCATGCTCAGTTTTTCGTATGGCCCGGCAAAATTGATCTCGTGCTCACCAAATTTTACCGTCGGAGTGCCATGTACGGCCAAAGCTACTTTTTCCAGGCAGTCTTCAACCATTTTCATCATCCATACATAATCTTTGTAGGCGACATAGATCTCAACCGAAGTAAACTCGGGGTTATGGGTACGGTCCATGCCCTCGTTACGGAACATTTTACCAAACTCATAAACACCATCAAACCCGGCTACGATCAATCGTTTTAAATATAATTCATTGGCTATGCGTAAAAACAAAGGCATATCCAATGTATTGTGATGCGTTTTAAACGGACGGGCCGCCGCGCCGCCGTGCACACTTTGCAGTATAGGTGTTTCCACTTCCATCCATCCCTGGCCATCAAAAAAGTTTTGCATGGTGCGGATCACTTTCGAGCGGTTGATGAAGATCTGTTTGTATTCGGGGTTAACCGTGAGGTCGACATAGCGCTGGCGGTAACGCATTTCAGGATCGGTAAAACCATCGTGAATATTACCATCTTCGTCGCGTTTTACAACCGGTAAGGGCTTTAACGACTTTGACAGGATGATCAATTCTTTAACGTGAATAGATATCTCGCCGGTTTTGGTAATAAACACATAACCTTTAGCGCCAATAAAGTCGCCGATATCCAACAGTTTTTTAAATACGGTATTGTATAGTGTTTTATCCTCGCCGGGGCAAATCTCATCACGGTTAAGGTACAACTGGATACGACCGGTAGAATCCTGCAATTCAACGAACGACGCACTGCCCATAATACGGCGGCTCATGATACGGCCGGCAACAACAACATCCTGGAAAGCGGTGCTGCCTTCGGTGTACTTGTCGGTAATATCCTTGGCGTGGGCATTCACGGGGAATGCTTCGGCAGGGTAAGGGTTGATACCTAAGTCGCGTAAATCTTGTAACGACTTACGTCGTAATATCTCCTGTTCGGATAAACCAATGCTCATATTGAAACTACTTATTAAAAAAGAATGCAAAAATAAGATTTTAGCGGCAGAGTTGCGAGTGTTAAATGAAGAGTTTTAGGATGCCTGCTGTGCCAGTTTCGCTGCTTTTCTTTTTCGCCTCATTACCCTTTCGCGCTTAATGTAATAGGCAATGGTAAATATCAGGGTGATCAATACCGATGTAATGGCGATAAAAGCGAGGCCCCAATATAAAACCAGTGCCTGGGGGGCCTTTTTATCATCAAAATTAAGGGCGGCCGGGTTATCCAGATATTGCGCCCAATACGTAATACCCGCCCCTGCAATCAACGCCAGTATACCCGTTAAAGCAACCGGAATTATGATTTTATGCCGTGCCCTGTAAAAGCTTAGTACCAGTTGTAATACCGGCACAACCAGTATCAGTATAAAAGCCACGTTGCCCATAGTTTTGCTGATGTTTTACATTTATACCGCCGGGCACAAAAGGTAACCCTTGCCGAATTTGTGAATGATGTTACAAGCTAATATAGGCTATTTATAATCAAACTACTTTGCATTTTTTGTTTATTTTAATATTTTAGTATGCTGTGTGATAGCATGTTAAACAACTATTAACAAACAGCAAAACAATCAAACCTTAACCTTATCATGAAAAAAATCCTTAAAGTTTTACTGTTCCTGGCTTTGGCAGTTGTGGTGATGATCACCGCTGCAATTACCTATGTAAAAACCACAAAGCCCAATGTGGGCGCACCACCGGCTTTAAAGGTGCCGTTAACCGCTGCCAATATTGAGCGCGGTAAGTACCTGGTTACCGCTGTAGCGGGATGTATGGATTGCCATTCGCCGCGCGACTTTAGCAAACTCACTATCCCTATCTACACCGATAGCATAGGCGCGGGCGGTTTAAAGTTTGGCCACGAGTTTGGCCTGCCCGGCAGTTTTTACGCGCCTAACATTACGCCCTTCGCGTTGAGCAAATATACCGACGGCGAGCTGTTTAAGGTGATAACCACCGGCGAAACCCGGAACGGCAAACCCCTCTTCCCTATTATGCCCTACCTTACTTTTGGTAAAATGGATAAGGATGACATTTACGCTATTATTGCTTATATACGAACCATCCAGCCGGTTGCCAAAGACAATATTCCCGAAGCCACGCGCGATTTCCCGGTAAGTATCCTGATCAATACCATGCCGCAAAAGGCAGCTTTTACCAAAAAACCCGATCCGGCGGATAGTGTTGCTTACGGCAAATACCTGGTAGCCTTTGCGGGTTGCGCCGATTGCCATACCCCTACCGATGATAAAGGCGCTCCCCTGCCGGGTAAGGATCTTGCCGGCGGCAACTCTTTTTATATGCCTACTGGCGGCGTAGTGCACCCGGCCAATATTACGCCCGATAAAACAACCGGTATTGGCAGTTGGACAAAAGCACAATTCTTTACAGCTATCAAAAAGTACGAAGGTAAAACCCTGGCGACCGTGAATAAAGGTGATTTTAACACCATTATGCCTTACGCCACTTTTTCAAAAATGACCGACAGCGATCTTTCGGCAGTTTACGCATACCTGCGTACCATAAAACCTGTAAACAACCCTGTGGTTAAGTTCGACCCGGCAGCTAAATTACAGTAGCCCTAATCTTTATAAACTAAAAACAGCCGTTATTCTGTGTAGAATAATGGCTGTTTTTGTTAGATATAACACTGTATTTTATCCGTGCCTGCCGTGGCCGCCGCCATGGCCGCCACCACCCATTGGATGACCACCGCCACCTCCGCCGTGAGGCTGACCAAAGCCGCCACGTGGCTGGCCATAACCCGGTGCAACATTACGCTGTTGCTCCGATGCATGTACAGGGCGCTGCATTGGTTGCGGCTGATGTTGTTGCGGCCGATGCATTTGTGGTTGTGCCGGTGTATGCGGTTGCCCAAAGCCACCATGCTGTTGCTGTTGCGGATGATTTTGCTGAGCCGGTACCGCATGCTGCGGCGCATTATGGTTACCAAAACCGGTAGCCTGATGTGGCGCACCGCCGTTAGGTGTACGGTTCTGACGGTCAAATGAACGGTTACTTACCGCTGTAGTGTGCGGCACACCATGATTAGCCGATGCAAATTGGCCCCTGTTATGGCTGGCCGCAGTTTGGTGAGATACCTGCTGACTTGTTGGGTTAATGTGCCGTTCGTTCATGGCTACCCTTTCTTGCGGGCGCGGCCTTGCGTTTATGCCACCCGGGCCATTAAAGCTCGTGCGGTTGGTTGATACATTACGGATAACTTCGCGGTTTACATAGGTATTGTGTATTACGGTGCGGTTTACATTAACCACCGCAGTATTGTACCTAAAATGCCCGCCATACCAGCCGCCGCCAACAAAGCCAACGCCTATATAGCCAAAACCATAGTTAATACCGCCATAATAACCTACGTGCGGGCCCCAGTAACCGGGATGGAAACGATAAAATCCGCCATCATATCCCCAATAGCCAGGCGTCCATAAATAATTGGGCTGGGGTGGTGCTACCCACGCTCCGGGTACCCAGTAATAGCCGTCAACATCGTTATAGGCCCAGTAACCGGGCGTCCACAAATAACCATCTACAGGGCATGGCGGTTGTACATATACCGGCAGCGGCGGCGGGCCAATACGCACCGATAAGCCTACGCTAACCTGTGCAAATGCACCTGCCGTAGTAAACAACAGCACCAAGGCGAATATTGATACCTTAAGGAGATTTTTCATTTTTTACGTGTGTTTATTATAAAAGATATGACAAACCAACACAAAAAAAGTTTAAAGTGGTAGTTATTGGGCGCTATAGTTATTAAGGTTATTGAATTATCAGGTTATGGTTCCATCCTCGGCCTCAATAACCTAATAACAAATAACTCAATAACTACCCCTCATCTCGATTCCCACTTGAAGTTTTTGATACCTATGGCTGCAAATATCACGGCATAGCCAATTGATGCCAGCAGCGCTACGTTATGATCATGCCCCCATTTGGCGGGCTCCATACTGGCTTGCAGCATAATTTTCACACAACCGTATGGCGACCAGTGCGAAAAGTTTGACAGGTAAACACCAAATTGCCCCATATGCCCCAGCTGGGCTATATCGCCAAACATCCCGGTCATGATAAACAAAAAGTAAACCAGGCGGGTAGTTGCATTTACCGTTTCAGGATTTTTAATTAAACCCACAATTAACTGGCCCAGGCCCAGGTAAACTGCACCGCCAATAAAGGCTACCAGGCAGGTTAACAAATAGCCTCCGGCAGTAAGCGTGATCTCGTCAACTTTAAAGCCAACTAAAAAAACCACCACTGTGAGCAGCATGATCATAAAAAGCTGTATCGTGATCCGGCTCATCATAATGGTCCATGTGGGTAGCGGGGCTACCCTTAAACGCTGAAAAATGCCCTTGTCACGGTCGCGCGCTATCGAAATAGAATACCCCATTAAGCCAATAGCCATCAGGCCGATGGTTACTGCCGAAGACAATACGAACGGCCCGCCCATTAGTTTTACCAGGCCTTTCCATGATATCAGTATAATATTGGGCACCAGTAATGCCAGCACTACCGAGCGGCGGTTACGTACCAGCGTAGTAAAATCCGCGCGAAGCAGCGATGCCAGCGCAGTTGATGTTTTAGGTATAGTTGTTTCCATGTTTGTTTTGTTTAAGCGCGTACGGCGCGACCGGTTAATGCGATAAATACATCCTCTAAAGTTACCTTTCCGCGGCGCGATACAGCGATCACTTCCGGGTCGTTCTTATGTTTGTCGATCATGTTTTGTGGCGTATCAATAGCGATGATCTGCCCGTGGTCAACAATGGCGATACGATCGCAAACCGATTCGGCTTCTTCCATGCTGTGGGTGGTTAATAACACGGCGTGGCCCTTGGTGCGGATGGCCTCAATACGCTCCCATAACTGGCGGCGTGCCTGTGGGTCGAGGCCGGTGGTAGGCTCATCCAGCAATACCAAACGCGGGTTATGGATGGTAGCGATAACAAGCGAAACCCGTTGCTGCTGCCCGCCTGATAACTGGCTGAATTTTTTTGACGATGAATCTTCCAGACCGATCTCTTTCAATATCTCATGGATCTGCTCTTTACTCATATCCACACCATAAATACCGGCAAACAGGCGCAGTATTTCCACCACGTTCAGTTCGGGCTGAAAGCTGGTTGATTGCAGTTGTACCCCCATGGCCGCTTTGGCTTGCAAGGGCCTTTCGCGAACGTTTTGCCCGTCCACAATAATACTGCCTGTTTTAAATTTAATGAGGCCCTCTATCGAACTCAGGGTACTGGTTTTACCCGCCCCGTTCGGACCAAGCAACCCAAAAATTTCGCCCTGTAATACATCAAAGCTTACATTTTTTACCGCCTTTACGTTTCCGTACTCTACACTAAGCCCATCTACTTTTAAGATATACTTTTCCTGTGTTTCAGCCATGGTTTATCATTGTTTTTCGGTTTAGATACGGCGACCCCGCTTTTATTACAAGGTATTAAAAAATATGCAAATGATGTTTGCAAGGTTTAAAAGTTGGAACGTTATATCATTTACTTCGCTGCAATTTTACAGGATGGGTATTTATCGGTATTTCCCATCACATCTTCTCCACGCGTCATTGCGAGGGACGAAGCAATCCCCAACTTACAGAGGCGCTATGCAGGTACTGATGATAGGAAACAAGGGGGGAAATTGTAAGAAATTTTTCCATGTTTCAATCACTTATCTTAATTCCTGATTCTTAATTCTTAACTCTATCTAACTCACCATCAGCTACAATATAGTTAAAAAATGTTAATTTTACAAATCTATTTGCTTTTACGAAACTCTTCGTATATATTTGAATTACGAAAATATTCGTATTGCAATTATGGAAATTAAACCAACCGAAAGCGAGTTAGAAATTTTACAGATCCTTTGGCAAAAAGGCAGCTGCACCGTGCGCGATGTGCATGAAGAGCTGGCTGTAAATAAAGATGCCGGGTACACCACTACCTTAAAGCTGATGCAGATCATGGCCGAAAAAGGTTTGGTTGAGCGCGATACTACTAACCGCACACATATCTACAAAGCAGCGGTTAGCCAGGATGAGGCCCAAAAACATTACCTCGATAAAATGATCAATAATGTTTTCAATGGTTCGGCGGCTAACCTGGTAATGCAGGCGCTGGGTAACCACAGATCATCCAGATCAGAAATTGAGGCTATTAAACAATATCTCGACCAGTTAAACAATCCCTTAAAATAAAAGGCTATGGAAACAGTATTTAACCAAATGACCCAGGTACTTGGCACTACGCTGCTCCACTCGTTATGGCAGGCTTTAGTAATGTACGCATTGCTGCGGATATTTCTGGCATGTTTCCCCTCGGCATCATCGGCTAACAAATACAATGCGGGTTTGCTTTCGCTGGCAGGTTCGGTAATATGGCCGGCCGTTACGTTTGTTAATGAAATGGGCAGGCATAATTTCTCGCAACCAATTGCCGATGTTTCCTCTAATATATTACCTTTTATACCGGCACACCACACCTCTATAACTCAGGTTGCCGAAGATGCTGCTAAAGCCATCAATATCGATCTGTACCTGCCCTACCTCGTTACTTTCTGGCTTATTGGTATCGCACTAAATTCGGCACGGCTGTTATGGGGCTGGCGGAGCATCTACCAGGTAAAACACAACACCAGCAACGCTAACGTATTAGCCGGCAGCGTTGAAAAGCTGCGCCGCCTGCTCAAGATCAGAAAGAACGTTGAAGCTTTTGTAAGCGCACATGTTGATGTGCCCTGCATTATCGGGTACTTTAAACCGGTAATTATTTTACCCGCAGCAGTGATTACCCAGTTTTCGGCCGAGCAGATACAATCTATCCTGATACACGAAATGGCGCACATCCGCCGTAACGATTATTTTGTAAACATGCTGCAGCAAATTATTGGCATTGTTTTCTTCTTTAACCCATTCACCCTGCTTATTAACCGTATTATTTACAGCGAACGTGAGCATTGCTGCGATGATTTGGTACTGCACATAACAGGCCAGCCATTGGTATATGCCCAAACCCTGTTACAACTCGAAGAAAGCCGCGAACAAAACTGGCAATTGGCCATAGCCGTCACCGGCAAAAAATATCATTTATTAACCCGTATTAAACGCATTATGGAAACAAAAAAACAAACCGGCAGCTTCCGCCATATCCTGGTTGCGGTATCGTTGCTTACTATGAGTATGGGCACCATAGCCTGGCTTAACCCCGAGATCAAAGATGGCAAACTCAGCATTATCCCCGTCACTATCCCGTCGTTATTAAATAACGATGCCGATACAGTTAAAAAGCATACCCCTGCTAAAAAAAGCACATCGGCCAATAAAAGCACCGGCGCGGGTAAATCAACTTCAAAAGGCAGTTCAACCAGTAACAACAATTTTAGTTATTCGTACAATTACCGCTCAGGCGATCCTAAGCTGGATAAGCTGATGGCCGAAGTTGAGAAACGTAGTGAAGCCATAGGCAAGATTTACGAAAGCGAGGATTATAAAAAGCTCGAAAAGGAAATGGAAAAACACTCGGCTTATATCGATTCGTTTTACAACCGGCCTGAGTTTAAACGCGTGCAGGATTCGCTGGACAGTCAAAGCAAGATCTTCGACAGGATGAACGAAACTCCTGAGATGAAGGATCTGGAGAAACGGATGGAGGCCATGGGTAAAGACATGGATAAATACTACAAATCCGACCAGTATAAAAAGCTGGAGAAAGCCCTGGAGTTACAAAGCAAACTACTATCCGAGCATACCGCCAATAAAGCCGACTATGACAAACAGCGCGAAACTTACAACCAAATAGCCGAGCAAATGAAGGCTTACAATAACAGTCCCGAGATCAAAAAGCAGCAGGACGATATCCGCGCGATGAGTAAAAAAATGCACGACTTTTATACCAGCGATGACTACAAAGCCCAACGCGAAGAAATAAACCGGTTGAGTACCGAGATACGCAAAATGTCGCAATCGCAGATAGTAAAAGAGCAAAATGCCGAGATACGTAAGCTGAGCGAGCAAATGAGAGTCTACCAGAAAAGTCCTGAATTTTTAAAACAAAAGGCCGAATTGAAACAGGCGCAAGATGCTTTAAAAGCTTACCGCAATACCCCCGAGTTTAAAAAACACCAGGAAAAAATACAGGCCGAAGTGGATAAACTAATGAAAGACATGAAATACACCAAGGCAGATACTACATCTTCGGGTAAATAAGGTCAGTTAATTAAGCGCGAATTTGTAATTTAGTATCCTCAATAACGGGGATACTTTTTTTATGCTCAAAAAGCTCAGTATTAGTAATTATGCTTTAATTGATAACCTGGAAATTAGCTTTGCAGGTGGCTTAAATATCTTAACCGGCGAAACCGGTGCAGGCAAATCCATTATTTTAGGTGCGCTTTCGCTGATATTAGGGCAGCGCGCCGAAAGCAAATATTTTTTTAACCAGCAAAAAAAATGCGTTATCGAGGGCGCCTTTGCGATAGGCGAATTTCATATCAAAGCATTTTTTGAAGAAAACGACCTCGACCACGAAGACGAAACGGTGCTGCGCCGCGAGATCTCGGCCGATGGTAAATCGCGCGCTTTTGTAAACGATACGCCGGTTAATTTGACCGTACTGAAACAACTGGGCGAAATGCTGATCGATATCCATTCGCAGCATGCCACACTCGAAATTAACGACCCGATATTCCAACTGTTGGTTGTCGACTCGGTAGCGAAGCATAACCCGCTGCTTGATGAATATCGCACCAAATACAAAGCGCATAAAAAAAACCTAAGCCACCTGCAGCAATTGATCAGCGAAAGCGACAAAGCCAAAGCCGAATTGGATTATCAGCAATTTCAGTACGATGAGCTGGAAAAGGCTAACCTGCTTTCAGCTGAGCAGCCCGAACTGGAACTGGAACTGGCCACCCTGAACAACGCCGAAGAGATCAAACGCAACCTGCTGGGCGCTTACCATTTAATGAACGAGGGCGAAATATCGGCGCTTATCCAGTTAAAAGAAGCCGGGCACCAGCTGTCATCGCTCGAAAAGTTCAATCCTTTTATTACCGAATTGCATCAGCGGCTTAACAGTACCATTATTGAGTTGAAAGATATTGCTGCCGAGATAGACGACCTGGAGCAACGCACCAATATTGATGAGGAACGCGCCCTGGAGATCAATAACCGGTTGAACCTGATCTATAGCCTGCAAAAAAAGCATCGCGTAAGCAGCAACGACGAATTACTGGAGATACAACGGCAGCTATCTGCTCAAATACAACAGGCCCTTTTTGGGGACGAAGAAATAGCGGCTCTGCAAAAACAGATCGCAACCGGTAAAGAAGAATTAAATCAGCTGGCAGCAAAAATTTCTAAAGAGCGTATTGCGGCCATTCCATCCATCGAAAAACAAGTGCAGGCTACCCTCGCCGGCATGGGAATGGAGCATGCCGTTTTAAAGATTGAGAATAATGTTGCCGATGATTTCGACCAGAACGGCATCGATCATATCCGTTTCCTGTTCTCGGCAAACAAGGGGCATACCCTGGCCGAGATGAGCAAAGTGGCTTCGGGCGGTGAGCTTTCGCGCTTGATGCTGTCTATCAAATCGCTCATTGCAAGCTATACGGCACTGCCAACCATTATTTTTGATGAGATCGACACCGGCGTTTCGGGCGAGGTAGCCCATAAAGTTGGCCAGGTAATGGAGCAGCTATCACAAAACTTACAGGTAATTACCATTACCCACCTGCCGCAAATTGCCAGCAAGGGCCAAAGCCATTACTTTGTTTATAAAGATAACCAGGGCGATACCACCTATACCCGCATTAAACAACTCGACCAAAGCGAACGCATTTTAGAAATTGCCAAAATGCTCAGCGGCGATAACCCGGGTGAAAGCGCGCTGCAGAATGCACGGGAGTTGTTAGCCGTATAAAACTACGCGTCATTGCGAACGATAGTGAAGCAATCTCTACATAGGACAGTCGATGCATTAAATCGGACCTGTAAAACGTAGAGATTGCTTCGTTCCTCGCAATGACGCGTTGGATAAAGGCAACATCTTCATTATGCACATCAAACTACTCCCCCATCTGCCCGTTGATCTCTTCCAGTTTTTTAATAACCGCGCCCCAGCCCTTACGTTGTTTATTGATCATCTTAGGGTGTATGTATACCCAGTTAAAGATCATCCAGCCTAAAGTAAGTCCGTAGGTTGTAACGCGGAAAACAACACCACCCCTGCCAGCGTATTCAATTAAGTATAAGCACAGGCCTGCCGTTAACAGGGTAAAGTAAATGGTGGTCATGGTGGTGTTTAAACGCTCCTGCTTTTGTTTGATCTGCAACAGGTGGTTGAGATAATCGGATGTGTTTTCATCCACGTTACTTTTATACAACAGGTTAATGTAGCCCAGGGTATTGACCATGTAAAACAGGATCGCCCCGATAATGAGCCCAAGCCCGATCTTGGTAGTCAGCATTTCAGGTTTAAAATGAATCCCTACCCAGCTTATTAAAATAATGGTTGCTACAAGCATCACATTGGTGAGCAGTAAATGGATGCGGGTTGCACGTTGCAACGTGGCTCCTCTTTTAAATATTTCTGATGCATCCGGAACGGGGCCTTTGCTCCCGTTATCCCACAATGCCTTAAAATCGATGTTATTGCTCATATCGCTTAAATTTTTGAGTCAGCTTTTCTTTAATCCTGAATATTTTTACCCGCACGTTCGATTCGGACAAGCCCGTGATCTTGGCTATCTCAGCCTGTTTGATATCTTCCAGCTCAAGCGAAATAACAATACGGTCGGTTTCGGGCAGTTCGGCAATGCATTGGTATAAAAATTTGGTTTGCGCTTTAATATCCGGTCGTATTTGATCTTCAATTTCGGCTGGCATCTCGCTTTTTGGCATGCGGTTATCGCGCTCAATTTGCCGCAGGCAGTTGTTTGCAGCGATCCGGTATATCCAGGTACCTATCGCCGCTTCGTTTCTGAAAGTGGGCAGTTTCTTCCAGATGGTCACAAAGGTATCCTGCGCAATATCAGTGGCCCAGGCATGGTCGTTAACATAACCCATACAAATGCGGAATACCTTGTTCCAGTAGTCGCGGTAAATATCTTCGAATACCATATTACGCTCTTGTTGTACAGGTTGCTCCAAATCGGTTAACACTAATGTCGTTAAAATAATGTTCATCCCTTTTTAGGTTTGATTTCGGTTGTTAGATACGGGGTATTTTAAAATGCTACATGGCGTACAAATTATTTACCCCTAAGGGGAGCAATAAGAGTAAAATGAAATCACTCAAGGTTTAAAAAATATAGCGTAACAAATTCGAAATTGAAAATTCGAAATTCGAAATTATCCCCATACTTACTAATTTGCACATAGTATATAATCCCGATAATTAATTTTATTTTTACGCCCGCTAATCAAACTTATAAAAATGGCATACAACTTATTAAAAGGTAAAAAAGGGATCATCTTTGGCGCATTGGACGAAAACTCCATCGCCTGGAAAACCGCACTGGCATGTCATGCCGAAGGTGCCGAACTGGTATTGACCAATGCACCCATTGCTTTACGCATGGGCACTATTAATAAACTGGCCGAAATTACCGGCGCTCCGGTTATCCCTGCCGATGTAACCAGCAACGAAGATGTTGAGAACCTGTTCACCAAAAGCATGGAGCACTTTGGCGGCGGTGTCGATTTTATTTTACACTCCATAGGCATGAGCATCAATGTGCGTAAAGGCATCCACTATACCGAAAGCAATTACGATTTTACCCATAAGGGATTAGATATATCGGCCCTGAGCCTGCACCGCGTTCTCGCGACAGCGATGAAACTGGATGCCATTAACGAGTGGGGCAGCGTTGTGGCGTTAAGCTACATAGCAGCACAGCGTATATTCCCTGATTATAACGACATGGCCGATAACAAGGCTTACCTGGAAAGCATTGCCCGTAACTTTGGGTACCAATATGGCATAAAAAAACACGTACGTGTAAACACCGTATCGCAATCGCCAACCCGCACTACTGCCGGCAGCGGCGTTAAAGGTTTCGACGGCTTTATCAGCTATGCCGAAAAAATGAGCCCGCTGGGTAATGCCGATGCCGATCAATGCGCTAACTACTGCGTAACCCTGTTCAGCGACTTAACTAAAATGGTAACTATGCAGAACCTGTTCCATGATGGTGGCTTCTCGTTCACCGGAGTTAGCCAGGCTGTGATTGAGCAGATGGAGAAGTAAAATTGATTACGAATTTGCACTAATGAATGCAAATTACACACGAAAAACAAAAGCCTTGCGGAGTACCGCAAGGCTTTTGTTTTTATAAAACTTTGTTAAAATCATCTACAATGTAACGATCCGGCTTTTTCGAATCGTAAATGATAGATACCTTATCCCCTACTTTAAAAACCTTAGGTTTAAAACTAACATGATATTGTTTTGTCAGATGCTCCCAGTGATGTGTGGTATAGCGTATAACAGGATAATAAGTTATGGTATCAACAAAGTTATTCCTCACATCACCTTTAGTAACATTTTCAACCAATTCAACTATCACAGCCTCTGCTTTTATCCCTCGCATTTTAACCCATCGTTTTTGTAGTAATATTTTAGTAACCGCGAAAACTACAAATAAAGTGACGCCTGCAATTTTGGCTAGGTTGAGAAGCAGTTCCGGATCCATATCAAGGCAATTTACAAAATAAAAACCGATACCAGATTGCAGGCACAAAATCTCGCAAATGTTGTATATTAGTTAAAAACCTCAGTTATGACCAAACATTACCCCAAGCTTTTATTGCTGGTATTGATCGCAGCATTTTGCGCCTGCAAACAGTCGTCAAATCAAAGCAACACTGCTTTGACAGATTATTTTAAGGATACCAGCGCCATACCCCGCACCGGCGGCATACAGGTTATCCCGATCAACACGCCAAAGGGTAAATTCAACATCTGGACCAAAAAGATTGGCAATAACCCTAAAATAAAACTGCTGCTGCTAAACGGCGGCCCGGGTGCAACGCACGAGTACTTCGAGTGCATGGAAAGCTTTCTGCCTGCCGAAGGTATAGAGTTGATCTATTACGACCAGTTAGGTTGTGGCAATTCGGATAATCCCAAGGATACTACCATGTGGAGCTTGCCTCGATTTGTAGAAGAAGTTGAACAGGTACGCCAGGCACTCAAACTGGATAGCACTAATTTCTATCTGCTGGGCCATTCCTGGGGTGGCATACTGGCAATGGAGTACGCGCTGAAATATCAGAAAAATTTAAAAGGACTCATTATATCGAACATGATGTCGAGCTGCCCGGATTATGGTAAATACGGCGAAGAGGTACTGGCCAAGCAATTTGATCCGAAAGTTTTAGCTCGCATTCGCGAAATAGAAGCGAAAAAGGATTTCGATAATCCTGAATATATGCAGCTACTGATGCCGAATTTTTATGCTAAACACATCTGCCGTTTCCCGGTAGATCAATGGCCCGAGCCGGTGAACCGCTCGCTGGGTAAGTTAAACCATTCGTTATACGTAACCATGCAGGGCCCAAGCGAGTTCGGCATCGGCGGCAACCTCACCAATTGGGACCGTAAAGCGCAACTAAAAAATATTACTGTACCAGCGCTAAGCATCGGCGCCCAATACGATACCATGGACCCTAAACACATGCAATGGATGGCCACCCAGTTTAAAAACGGCAGCTACCTGTATTGCCCCAACGGCAGCCACATGGCCATGTATGATGACCAGTTGACGTATATGAACGGCCTTATTAAGTTTATTAAAGCTGTTGATGCAGGCCAGAAGAGTGTGAAGTTGTGAGTCAATAAGTATTTACTTAATGATATACGAACTTGTATCAGCGGGATCGTACAAAACACGTACCTTATCGCCAACATGGTACCGCGATGGGTTATGACCTGTATCGTATTTTTTTATGATCTCGTCTTTCTCAGCCAGATACTTAACTACTGGTGTGTAAGTAATCCGCGGAAAGTTACTAACACTGTTATTATTTGAGGAGACATCCGTAATAATCTCTACCACCACTCCCTCCGTTTCGATGCCTACCTGGCGCAGGTGTTTACGTTTTAAATAACGCCTGATGATGATGATGGCAATGAGAATAAGAAAAGCAGATAACAAAACAATTTGCAGATGTTGCATATCTGTTACATTGGTAGGTAGTTGAGCAATCACGGTTGATTTTTTATATGACAGCAATTTACAAATTGCACGCAGTTAAACAAAAAGCCTCCCTGTAAAATTTTCGGGAGGCTTTCTATTCGTGTAAATTCGCATCATTCGCGAAATTAGTGCATTATTACTTTCCGTCCGCTCAGGGTCTCTCGGAGAGGACCCTGAGATGCAAACGCGAGTTACGTTCAAAACGCAGGGTCCCTTACCAGGAGACCCTGCGACGACCGAAAACTAAGATATCAGATCAACTACCTTCAAATAAAAAAAGCCCTGCGAAATCCGCAGGGCTCTCAAATATTCAAAAAGCTTTTAGCTTTATCCTTTCAGCTCAACAGCTTACTTTTTAGCGTATTTAAAGTTCTTACCTATAAATTTCGCGTTAGCGCCCAATTCTTCTTCAATACGCAACAACTGGTTGTATTTAGCGATCCTGTCCGAACGTGAGGCCGAACCGGTTTTGATCTGGCCGCAATTTAAGGCAACAGCTAAGTCGGCAATGGTCGCATCTTCAGTCTCGCCCGAGCGGTGGCTCATTACCGAAGTATAGCCATTGGTTTGCGCCAAAGTTACCGCGTCGATCGTTTCGGTTAAGCTACCGATCTGGTTTACTTTAACCAGGATAGAGTTGGCAGTATCTTCGTCGATGCCTTTTTGTAAACGTTTTACGTTGGTTACAAATAAGTCATCACCAACCAATTGCACCTTATCACCAATTTTCTCAGTTAATAATTTCCAGCCTGCCCAATCATCTTCAGCCATACCGTCCTCGATCGAGATCACCGGGTATTTGGCAACCAGCGAAGCCAGGTAATCAGCCTGCTCAGCGCTGCTGCGGATAGCGCCTTTATCGCCTTCAAATTTGGTATAGTCGTATTTGCCATCTTTGTAAAACTCAGATGCGGCGCAATCAAATGCGATGTAAATATCAACGCCAGGTTTGTAACCGGCTTTTTCGATTGCTTTTAAAATAGTTTCAACACCATCTTCGGTGCCTTCAAAGGTAGGCGCAAAACCACCTTCGTCGCCAACAGCGGTTGATAAACCACGGTCGTGTAAGATCTTTTTCAGGTTGTGGAACACTTCGGTACCCCACCGCAGCGCTTCACTGAACGATGGCGCGCCAACCGGCATGATCATAAACTCCTGGAACGCGATAGGCGCATCAGAGTGCGAACCACCGTTCACGATGTTCATCATCGGGATAGGTAAAGTGTTGGCATTAACACCGCCAATGTAACGGTATAAAGGCTGGCGGCTTTCCTGAGCAGCAGCTTTCGCAACAGCCAGTGACACGCCTAAAATGGCGTTAGCACCCAGTTTGCCTTTATTTTCTGATCCGTCAAGCTCTATCATCAGTTTATCGATGGCATTTTGCTCAAACACATCCAGGCCTTTCAGTTCTTTAGCAATTACATCGTTTACGTTAGCAACGGCCTTTAAAACACCTTTACCCATGTAAACAGCTTTGTCGTTATCACGCAGCTCAACCGCCTCGTGCACACCTGTTGACGCACCCGATGGTACAGCAGCACGGCCTAAGGCGCCGTTTTCGGTTAAAACTTCAACTTCAATGGTCGGGTTGCCTCTCGAGTCCAGTATCTGGCGGGCGTGAACGTCAATTATAATGCTCATGGATGTGGTTATTGATGATTTAGTTATTGTGTTATTAAGTTATTTTAGGTCAATCCCAGACAAGGCTCGACTAAAACACGGCTAAATTAGCAAAATTTAGCAACCAATCCACTAAAAACCTAAATGATAACAATTTTTTTGTGTACAAATTACACTAAGAGAGTTTTGAGTAAATATTTAATGTTGGGTCCTTATTTCGGATTTCGAATTTTCGATTTCGGATTTTATTCCTTGCATGGTCTCGCCCTACTCTAACTGGCATTTTCCACGCTTAATTGCGCTAAATCAAAAAAAGTAAATTCGAAATTGAACATTCGAAATTCGACATTAAATAAATCCGAAATCCTTTTACTCCCACTTAAACGTTTTCACCGCCACAGCATATATCGCCACGAACCAAATACCCAATATGAGTAATTGATGGGTAACATCGCCAAGTCCGGCACCTTCAAAGGCCACCTCGCGCATGGCATCGTTTAAATAAGTTAAAGGCAGTATTTTACTGACATTTTGTAACCAACCCGGGAAAGCCGTAATTGAAAAAAAGGTACCCGACAATAAAAATTGCGGCATGGTAATAATATTGGATATCGGCGGTATGCTGCTTTCGTTTTTAGCGACGCCCGATATCACAAAACCAAAACCCATAAATATGATCAACCCAATGGCGGCCAGAACCAGCATATTGAGTACCGTAACCACACCATGTATCAGCGTAAAGCCAAAGGCATAGTGCCCTACCAATATAATAAACACGGCGCCCAGTAACGAAAATACTAACCGCGCCAGCATCTCACCTAAAACAATGCTGTACCTTTTAACCGGGGTGGCAAAAAAGCGTTTAATAACCAAGGTTAACCGCAAGCTTAAAAACACGAAAGCTGTACCAAACACGCCGCTGCTCAGCAACGAAAAGCCCAGCATACCCGGCAGTAAAAAGTCGATGTATTTGTATTTGCGGCCGGTAATGGTGGTTTCGCTTACCGAAACCACTTGCGGCGCTTTATTACCATAACTATTGATCTGGTATAAAACGTTATTTAAGATCGATTTAAAAATGCCGCCTTTTTGTGCCGAAGAGTTGGAGTATTTCACATCAACAGTGAAAGGTGATTGCGGCTGGCCAGGTATGATCCGCTCATTACTATTGACCTTCACATCAATGATCGCAGCAATATCGCCCCGCGAAAGGCTGGTATTCATCTGTGCAGTTGTTTCATTGGTGATCAGGTTTACCATACCCGATTTTTTTAACGCCTTAAATACGATACTTGTTGTATCGCTGCCTTTAACCACGGCTACATCAACAGAGCCGCCGCCACCGCCAAGGTTGGCAAAAACAACAATAAATATGAGCGGGAAGGCCAGGCTGAATACCACCGCCGAAGGGCTGCGTAATATAGCACGGAAACTCGCCTTGGCAATAGCCATGGTGACATTAAAATTACTATAGGGTTGTTGTTGGTTCATTCGTTTTTTATGTAGTCCGGAAGTCGGTAAGACCGAAAGTCCGGAATTGTTCTCTTGTTTGTTTAGTTTTATCTGCTTTAGTTCTTTTTCTTACGGTCTTGCGGACTTTCCTACTTCGGACTTAAGACTCCGCCCTCAGGTCTTTTCCTGTTTTAGCAATAAACACATCTTCAAGATTGGCCAGTTTAACTTCTTTTTTACGCTCAAAACCCGAAGCTACCAATTCGTCAATAAAAGCATCAGGAGTGTTGAGGCCAATGATGTTTCCGCCGTCTACAAAAGCCACGCGGTCGCAAAGCACTTCGGCTTCGTCCATATAGTGAGTGGTAATTACTACGGTAGTACCATTATCGCGTATCTCGCGTATCAAATCCCATAAATTACGGCGCGCCTGCGGGTCAAGGCCGGTTGTGGGCTCATCCAAAAAAACAATCCGCGGATTGTTGATCAGTGTGGTAGTTATCGAAAAGCGTTGCTTTTGCCCACCCGATAGGTCTTTGTATTTGGCTTTGGCCTTATCATTCAAACCCACTTTTTTAAGCATATCGGCAGCGCTCACTTTTATTCCGTAAAGGCCGCTAAACAGTTCGATCAGTTCGGTAAGATTTAAATTAGGATAATATCCCGCAGCCTGCAATTGTACTCCGATGCGCTTTTTTACACTATCGGCATCGGTATCGATATTAAAACCATCCACCGTTACCTCGCCCGATGTTTTGTCGCGCAGGGTTTCAATAATTTCGAGCGTGGTGGTTTTGCCTGCGCCGTTGGGCCCGAGCAGACCAAAGATCTCGCCTTCGTAAACTTCGAAGCTAATGCCGTTAACGGCTGTAAAATCATCGTACTTTTTAACCAGGTTTTTTACCGTGATAATGGGTTTGTTTGCCATGTTGTAAACATCGTATACTTTGCGCAAATATCCATCAATTTTTCGGTGAACGGCAGCTTTTTTTAGGTAAAAGGTTTGCGATTAAAGGCGAAAGGTAAAAGACTAAAGGTAATAGTTTATCTTTTTACAATTTGACAAACAAATGCTCTTACCTTTCAGCTTTCCGCCTTTTACCTTTCGCCTAACTTAAAACAATTTATCGTTTTCAGCATTATACTATTATGAACAAAGCTATCGGAGTTGCATTGATCGTTCTTGGAACCATGATGCTGATATGGACCGGTTTTACCTACACCAAAAAAGAAAAGGTAATTGATGCCGGCCCGATACAGGTATCGGCCGACAGGCAAAAAACAGTAGCCTGGCCGCCGTATGTTGGCGGATTGCTGCTTGCAGGCGGTATTATTATTGTTGTGGCATCGCGCAAGCAAAGCTGATAGAATATATATATATAGCAATAATTAGTATATTTACTCCATTGTATTTAAAACAATATATACTCCCCTACTTAATGGTGTAATCTATTATGTTCTCTATTTCGCATAATAAAGAGCATTTAGGCGCTTAAGCCTGGTCAAAATCTTTTACCCTGTTTTCTGTATTAATATGAATAAAATTATCGGTGCGGTACTGATCACTGCCGGAATAATACTTATGCTGTGGATGGGTTTTACCTACCACCAAAAAGATCAAGCAACAAAAGCAATACAGGCATTTGAAGATGCCGATAAAACCCCTAATTGGCCGTTATATACCGGGGGCTTCTTTTTAGCCGGGGGCATCACTATTATGGTGATGTCGAAAAAGGAAGATAAACTCTGGTAAGCAGTATCTGCTATTAACGCTCAGCTACTCAGGCAACAATTTCAATTCATCAGGGCTAATACTTAACTAACCGGTTTTGAGTAGCCCACAGGTCCGTTTGCTCCGGTGGTGGTATTTTGCACCACTGCAGGTTAAAATTATTTATTTAAGCTGTACAAGTATAAATCATTATCTTTAACCTGTTAACCTAATTAACAACGATTAAACCCGGATATCACTGAATGGAAATGCTTCCGCATGCGCTTAACTGGTTTGAAATACCGGTTACCGATTTTGACCGCGCCAAAAAATTTTACAGCGCAATTTACGACTATGAAATGCCTGAGCAACAATTTGGCCCAAACCGTATGGGCTTTTTGTTATTTGACCGCGACAAGGCCGGCATTGGCGGCGCTATTGTGAAAGGCGAAAACTACATCCCCTCGGCCAGCGGAGCCCGTATTTACCTTGCCGGCGGTAATGATCTGAGTACTGTGCTGGACCGTGTTGAAAACAACGGCGGCAAAATTGTGTTCCCTAAAATATTAATAGGCCCGGGTTTGGGTTATATGGCGTATATAAACGATACCGAAGGCAACATGCTGGGTTTGTTTTCGCCGCATTAATTATTTCTGTAACCTTATTTAAAATATCGCGTCTAGTAATTAAAACGCAAACAACATGAAAAACCAATTCACTAAATTTTTGGCTGTTATACTCGTGGTAACTGCCAGTGTACAGGTGGCTTTTAGTAAGGCTTTCGCCGATCAAACCCGTCCCGTTTCGGGCTTCACCGCTATCGCTTCTTCGGGCTCGTTCCATGTATATGTAAAAATTGACGGTACCGAAAGCTTAAAGATCAGCGCTGATGATGCCATTATCGACAAAATTGAAACTGTAGTTGAAGGCACTACCTTAAAGATCCGCTTTAAAAAGGAATCTGGCTGGAACGATCACGGTAATAAAAAGGCCGACATTTATGTTTCGGCAAAATCATTGTCATCACTGGTAAACAGCGGATCGGGCACTATCCAGGTAGAAAACGCGATCAACGCTTCAAACTTTAAAGTAGTATTAAGCGGCTCGGGCAGCATTACAACCGGCGCCGTAAAAGCAACAAAGATCGACGGCGTGATCAGCGGTTCGGGTAATATCAACCTTAATGGTGGAAGTGCCGCAGACGCCAGCATCTCTATTAGTGGTTCGGGCAGTTTTGATGCCAAAAGCTTAAAAACAGAGTCGACCAAGGTAAGCATTTCGGGTTCAGGCAATGTTATGATCAACGCCGAAAAAGAATTATCGGCCAGCCTGATGGGCTCGGGTTCGGTAAGGTATACCGGCAATGCTTCGGTGCACACTTCAAAAATGGGCTCAGGCTCGGTTAGTAAAGAAAGCTATTAAATAAGATACAAGAGTCAAGAATCAGGAATCAAGACTGTAGCCCTTAAACAAGATAAAATTACGATCTTGTTTAAGGGTTTTATTATTTACAACATTTGCGAACAGGCGAAACAAAAAGTCATATTCTTGACTCTTGCTTCTTAATTCTTGACTCTTATCTATTGTAATAACAATTTCAGGCTAAAGCCAAAGTTAGCGAACGATGTTTCAAACGCCTGTGAAGTATAAGGCTTGGTGATGGTTGAATCGTAAAACAAGCGCATGGTAAACCGTTTGCTCAACGCGTAATCAACCGAGGGCCTTACGGCGATATTGTTTGAACCCGACGATACCTCTGCTCCCGTTACATCGGCGCGATAGATGAGCGTTTTGGTATCGTTGATGGAGAAATCGAGCTTAAAGTTCATATCGTTATTCAACTGCAAATTTTGGAACATCCCAAACGGGAACCTGAAATGCGTGGTATGGTAACCAAAGCCAAACACCAGGTTACTTTCGTTTTGCAACCCTAACTGGCTGTTTGATAAGCTAAGGCTGATGCTGCGGCTTTGCCTGTACTCGATATTGGCCGACATGGTATTATGGAAACGCATATCCACCCCAATCAACGGCACAAACTGCTCAAATATGGCTATCTGCGAAAACTGGTAGAACGGTAAAAAGTCTTTATTTACATCGCGCGAGTTAACTGCGCCGTTTACCTCGCTGTATTGCTGCAGCGTATTAAAGCCGTTAACGTTATAGCTCGAGCGATAGCCGTGCCTTAATTCAAAGGCATCAAAAATATCGGCCAGGAACGGCAAATGACTCAGGCCACGGTAGCTGATATCCCAGTTAGGAATAGGAATATTAGGGAAACCGCTTAACGATGAACTGCCCGGGTTTTTACCGGTATAAGCCGATAAAAATGAAGCTACCAATACATCCTGCGAATTAGGCCCGTAGCCATCGGCATAACCGTTTGTTATGGCACCTGTTGAGTTAGGGTTGCCCTTACCCAACCGCTGCGATATTGTAGGACGGTTATCTAAAAACTTTTGGAAGGTAGCCGAAATATTGTTGATACCTGTCGGTTTTTGAAACGCCGTAGCCAGCGTAAGGTACGATATGGTATAATCGCCGGTGGTTAACGGACTTAAGTTTTCAAAACTATTACTGCTACTTAAATATTTAAAGTTTGTTTGGTAATTCATATTGCGGGTTTTAGTAGCCAGCAACGTGATCTGCAGATCGCGGAAAGGTTCAACCGTGGCTTTAAAATCCATGTGCTCCGTTAACGAGGTGATGTACAATTGATTTTGCAGCGTATCCCTGGTTATCCACCCGCCTTCTAAAGCTTTCGCGCGTATATCAGCCTGGCTGCCTAATAAAAAGCCTATGCCCGGCGCATTGTAATTAGGATCGGCACCGAAAAAATTGGTCGTAGGCAGGTAGCCGGGTAAAAATGTACTTTCGGTACGGGTATAGGTACCGTTAACATTTTTAACGCTGGTTAACAAGCCCAGTAAAAAGTCGCCCGCTCCGCCGCCGCTGTTAGGGTCGTTGGCTTTACGTAAAAACTTAAACTTATTATACAGCGAAACCATGTTCAAACTTGGGTTAAGTTGTATGGTACGGGAGTTTTGTATACTGTTACCTATGTTAAATGCCGGGTCGGTCAAGGCAAACTCTGGTGCGGTTTTCCATTCAAAACGGGCGCTGTAACGCGATGTAAGCGCTACCCAATCCATGCCGGGGATCTTATTCAACGGCACGTTATAGGTTAAATTTAAATTATGCCCGTAATCAACAGTGCGGCCCAAGGATTTCAGATTGCTCCACAGCGTGTCCTTTTTCAAGCCATTGATACGTCCGGCCGGCTCGTCAACCACCGAAAGGTTGCTCGCGTCAATATCCAGTGTAAGAGATTTGGATAAATTCCAGCTGATACCGTAAACCCGGGTAATTAAAAAGTTTTTATTGTATGATGTAAGCGGGTTGCTGCCATCGGGGTTTAACGGGATAGAGTTATTGGGATCATTATTCCGTAACGTATTTTCTGAATAAAACCTGTTTAAATTAATACTGAAGTTGATACGCGATGGCAGCAGGCTGTAGTTAAAATCGCGAAACAGCGCCAGCATATTACTCTTAATAATTTTTTGGAACGGCGAATAATACTTAGGCTGGTTGCTGTAGTTATAAGCCAGGGTAAAATTATAGGTTTTTTGCAAAGCGTCGGCCACGGTATAGTCGTGATGATCAACTTCGGTATAGGCGTAACTGGCACTCAGATTCTCCACATCCCAAACATGGGGTTTTGCCGCCGGATCTGTTTTTGATTTGTGTACATTGGTGAGGTTGATGCTCTTGCGGGTAGTTAAGTCTACCGCTTTTGATTGTAGTGTAGCAACCGAATCGCGGGCGGTTTTGGTAGTGGCGCCGGCAAGTTCATCCGTTAGTTTCAGGTCGGGCGCCGATGGGTCGTAAACCGGTGTGCTCGATTGCGATGACACATCAATATATAGCGGGATATGTAAACCTGTTTTAGCCGGGAAGAACTTACCCAACTCCATATTGGTGGCAATATCATAATTGTGACTTTCTGTTAAACTTTGGTTGCTCACTGTTTGATCAAGCGAACCAAACCCCGCGGTAGTTTTACTGCCCGATACCGTTACATCGGCAAAGTCGGCAAGCTTGGCGTTAAACCTTGCCGTAGCTGCCCATCCGCCGCTTTGGTCAAAATCGGTTAAGCGTAATTCATCAAACCAAACTATCGCGCCTTTATCGGTAGCAGCGGTAGTTATCGGGTTACGTATACCCAGCATAATATCAGCTAACTGGCTAATATCCGGCTGGCCCTTAATGGTTACCCCATTATAGGTAAACGGCATAGTTATTGGCCATGGCTTGCCGTTATACAAAGCGTTATTGCGCCTTATTTTGGCATCGGTAAACCGCGACAGATCAATATCCAGGTTATTTTGGCTGGGCCATATCCCTGCCGCATCGGTGGTGCCGGCTGTGGTTACCTTTAGCGGGATAACATACTCGTAATAGTTATCTACATAATCAACACCCAGCCTGATGAAGGCGCTCACATCGTTATCTTTTAATATCTGGCCGGGCAATGCTTCGGCATGGATAAACATCTGAATGTGTTTGTATTTGCGCAAATCATTATTAAAGATCTTAAAAGCCGCGCGCGAATAGCCGCTGCGCAGGGTATTTACCGTTACCGATAACGACTGCTCGTTCAACTGCGTATTGGTGGCCAGGTTATTATAATCTTTTTGCCTTTGTATGCCCGGCGGCAGTACATAAGGTATTGGGGTACGGTTACCGTTTTGCTCAATATTTACAGTTGCAACGTTAACTGTAGAATTATCCAGCGGCGGGTTAGGTATCGATGGATCGGCGATGACGTTTAGCGGGTTATTTTCGGCATTAAATACACGCCAGTCGCCACGCACCAGTTGTATGGTAGCAAAACGCAGCACGGTGGTATCGGCAAAATTGGTTAAAAACATGCGCATAAAGCCGATGGATTTAAAATCCTGTATGTTACCGGTTTTTGACTGATAACCGTTAATAGGGATGCGGAACTGGTACCAGTTCACATTTTGCGTGGTTCCGTTAGCCAGCTTAACCGAAGCGGTGAGTTTATCCGAAATAAAGTTTTGCCCAACAACCATGTCGGCCTGGCGGATAGATACTTTGTATTGAAAATACTCATCGGCAACGCTCATGGTATTATCATGGCTCAGGTCTTCACCATCGGGTGTTGAGGTTGACGCTGAGGTTTGGATACCTAATTCCGCTTGTGATTGTTCTGATGTTTTTGAGTTGCCGTCGGTACCGTTATACCGGCTGTAACGCTCCAATATACCTGCCTTAACCGCATCTAAAGCAGGTGTGCGGTAATATTGAAAATCATCACCCGATGGATCAGCAGCAAAAACATTACCAGCCTGTGGGCTTAAAGTAGCTTTTACCTGGGCTATAATGGCTGCGTACTGCACACGTTCGTCGGCATCGTTAAGGCCGTCCAAACCAATGTCCTGTAACTCGCGTGCGGTTGGATCATTATCAAACGATGCAACTACCGGCTGCAGTTTGGGTACACGCCCCCATACCGTATTGTCAACTTTAGTCAGATCGCCGTCAACAGGCAAGCCATTTTCCAGGCTCTTGCGTCCGTCCTTCAATATATCTTCGGATATACTGCCCAGGTTAAAATACAGATCGCCGCCGGCAGTGGGGGTGTTATTGTAGATAAACGGATCCATTACCCAAAACTCAATGTATTGCACATTGAGCGCTTCAAAGTTGTTGGTGTTCAAGCTTCTGAATATCCCGCCCCAGCGGCTGCGCGGATTTTGCAAAGTGCCATTGGTATTAAGCCCCGTAGTAGTAAAGTTGTACGGCCCACGCACATTTGGATAAAAAGCCAGATCGAGCGTTGGTAAAGGCAGCGGCGAACCGGTTATTGATTGCTTATACGGAAAAACCTCCTGCTCAAATACCTGCCTTACATAATGGTTAGATAGCTCGGTTGATGCATTGTTTAGCGGCGGTGGACTGCCGTTATAAAATATCGGGTCGATATTGTAAAAGGCCAGCCTTGCCCGGTTATAGCCATAACTCAGATCGTTATTTAGTTGCGACTCGGGGAACAATTGCGGCGTGCCCGAAATTTGCCAGGTAGTGGCGCTTTTAACATCGATAATAGAACTGGTGTTCTCAAAATCGTCAAGATATGATGTACCGTTGGCGCCTGCAAAGTTGAGGGCGCTTGGGTGGCCGGGCACCAGTTTGGCAAACTCGGCATTAAACGTTACCGACGATGGCGCTTTAGTGGTAATGAACGGGATCTTATCTACCAGCCTGGTCAACATCCGCGAATTGGCGTGGTAGTTAATATCAAACCCATAAATTGTATTGGATACCGGCTCATCGCCAAGGCTGATGTTTTGAGTGAGCGGCTGCTCGGATAGGTGCATAATGGTTGCACCCAGTTGCAGCTGATCGCTTACCCGGTAATCAAACCTTGAACCCATCAGTGATTTTTGCTGTACGCCAAATAAAGCGTTGTTCTCCACATTAATGGTAATGGGTTGCCCCGATGCCAGCAAGGCGGAGTTTAAGATGCGGATACGGCCCGCATTGTAATCGACAGTAAAATCCACACCTTCAACCAGTTTAAGGTTACCCGATGTAGCGATAACCGAACCTGCCGGGATGTTTACCGCATTAAGCTGATACTCTGACCCCGACTGCGAAGTATAGGTACCTTTGATGACAAAACGGTTAAATTGCGGAAAGTACTGCTGCGCCGATGTTTTGATAGAATCGTACAAAGGCTGATAAACGTAGGTTTTAGCTATGGTAGCCTGTTCGGCCGGTGTAAACCTGGCATTCAGGTCGGAGCCGAAAGGTTCAAGCACCGGGAACATGATACGCCCGTTTTGCGAATCGATAGTGATACCTTCCAAAAAGTCGAAATAACCATCGGGCTGTTTCTGATTTTGCTGATTAAGGTTATCCAAACCCGTAACCTGCAGCCATAACTTGCCTTTAATGTTCTGCCCTTCATCCATTAAAGGCTTCTCAATACCGGTGGCATTATCAAGGCGGGTAATACTGAGGTTAAAGTTATTCGGACTGATACCGAATGCACCCAGGGTATAGATGTTTTTCATCATCAGCTTCCATGTAGGCAGGCGGGGCTTCAGTATCTCATTCTTTAACAATTTGGTGTATAAAACCTTGGCGTTTGCCGGGTCGACAGGTATATCCGATGCAAACTCACCAACCTGGTATTGTACACCGTTATAGTTATATTGGTAAGCAACAGACAGTACTTCGTTATTGTTTAACGGGTAGTTTAACGAGATATAGCCCAGCTGCGGGTGCAGGGTATACTCTTTGTTTGTGAGTTTACGCGCGTAAGTTAGCTTGGCGTAGTTATCTGTGGCGCCAGTGCCCTGGAAATACGCTGCAACGGCGGTCGAATTGGTTTGCCTCGCTGCCGCCGGCAGGTTTGCCAGCAAGTTGTTTGATTGTTGCGTAAACGTACCCGGCGCACCGTTAAAGCCTGCAGGCAAACCCGAAAAACCGGCACCACCTTGTATCAGGGTGGTGTTGTAGGGCTTATTTTCGCCCAGATCCATCAAAGCCAGGATATCGCGCGAATCGGTAGTGCTATTACTGGTATTGGTTACCCACACCTCAATTTTGGTGATATTGATATTGGAACTGATGATGGGAATATTAGCCAGCGCCTTGTTGTAGTTATCGCGAAAGTACTGCGATAAAAAATAGTGTTTATTAGCCTCATAATCCGACGCCTGTAATTTGAACGGCCCCGTTTGCGATTGGTTGGTAATGGTGATCTGCTGCGATTGCGAACGTTGTTGCGACAGGATGCTCGTCCACTCCAGTTTACCGAATTTGAGTTTGGTTTTTACCCCAAATAAAGCCTGGCTTCCGCGGATGAGCGTGGTGTTTAAAGGCATACTCACCGTACCGGCCTCTATCTTCTGGATGATCTCGTCGGGTTTACCCGTATAATCCAATTTTACCTGGTTCTCAAACTGAAACTGCGCATCAGTATTGTAATTGGTATTGATCTTTAGCTTATCGCCGATGTTACCTGTTAAGTTCATCTGGATATGCTGATCGAAATTAAAGTTATACTGCGTACGCTGCGTGGTGTTGAACAGCGGGTTTTGATTTTTATTGATCTGCCCTGCAAAAACCATTTCGGCCGAGCCCTGCGGGCGGATATCGATCACATCGCTGCCAAAGATCCTTTCGAAGGTGCGGCTTTTTACCTTGATCTGCGGGATAAAACCCGGTTGTTGCGAAGCATAGGCATAATTATCAGCCAGTTTTTTCCAGTAGGCGGTTTGATCTTCGCGCTGCTTTAGTTCCAGGTATTGCGAAAAGGTGAGATATTGTACCGGGCGATATAACAGATCACCAACCTTTTCGGTGATGACGTAACGGTTGGTGGCAACATCGTATTCGATCGTCCGCACCAGGTTTGGCGGGTCAGGCTGAAATAAACCTTCGCGCGCCTTATTGTTATTCGAACGTTTAAGATCGACCGGGTATTTTACCGTTGAGGTATCTTTATGCAAAACGGAGCCCGCTTGCGCAAAAAGCTTTGCGCCACTGCACACCATTGCAATAAGTACTATGCTGAAAGCGACCTTTGGGGTAAAGATATTGATCAACTGCTTTGGTAAATATTATTCCGTAATTATAAGCTTTTAAGCGCAACTTTTATTAGTTGCTCAACAGTTAAACTATCATTTGACGACTTTATTGCCTGATCAATAACCTTCTCTGCATTATTTTTAACAAAGCCCAGCATAACCAATGCGGCCAGTGCTTCGTCTTTAACGGTGTGGATAACCGGCATAGCAGTTAAGGTATCAGGGCCATCTTTTTTAAGCTTATCCTGCAACTCTAAAACCATACGTTGGGCCGATTTGGGGCCGATCCCTTTGATACGTTGTATCAGCGGAACATCGCCTTTGATAATGGCTGTTTGAATTTCGGATGGAGTGATGGAAGACAAGATCATGCGGCCAGTATTCGGACCGATACCCGATACAGAAACCAGGTGCAAAAATAGCCTGCGCTCACCCTCATCAATAAATCCATATAACGTATGCGCATCCTCTTTTACGTGCATCCACGTATAAAGTTTACAATTTTCTTTATCGCCAATACCCGAGTAGGTATTTAATGATATATTGATATGATAGCCAACACCACCGGCATCAATCACCACATAAGTTGGGCATTTAAATACCAGTTTACCATTAATATACGCGTACATATTTGTTATTGAGCTACTTAGATGTTATGATAGTTATTACTAACGCACCTGTAAATTACACAGAATAACTTAATAACCCGATAACCAAAATGTTAAATTTTAATGGCTTGTTTTTAGATGAAAATGTCCTCCGTTAATCAGGATTACAGATCCCGACCAACGTGGCAAATGGTCTTATATCTTGACTATTTACCATTGATTTGTTTTTCAATTGAGTAAATGAGCTCGCTACCGCTCGGTTCTTGCGTCTATTTTACAGCTATCGCTTCCTTTTCCTGAGCGTCGACCACCGCGATGGTAACCATGTTCACAATTTCGCGCACCGAACTGCCCAATTGCAGGATATGCACCGATTTCTTCATCCCTAAAAGTATCGGGCCAACCGCCTCTGCTCCACCCAGTTCCTGTAACAGCTTGTAAGCAATATTACCCGACTCTAACGTTGGGAAGATCAGCGTATTGGCCGGCTCGCCTGCTAAGGTTGAGAACGGGTAGTTGTCCTGCAACAGGTCAGGATTAATGGCAAAGTTGGCCTGCATATCACCATCCACCACAATATCAGGGCATTGACTATGTAAGATGCTCACTGTTTCGCGGGTCATTTCTGGTATCGCGCCCTCATTCGAGCCAAAGTTTGAATAGGATAATATCGCTATACGTGGTTTGATGTTAAACTTACGTACCGATTTATCCATCAATACGGTAATATCAACCAGATCCTGTGCGGTTGGGTTTACATTAACCGTGGTATCGCCAAAAAACACCGGGCCTTTTTTGGTGATCATCATATACATACCGGCAACCTTTTTAACTCCCGGCTCCGTGCCTATAACCTGCAGGGCTGGCTTTACGGTCGACACATAGTTTTTGGTTAAACCCGATATTAAGGCGTCGGCATCGCCAAACTGCACCATACAGGCGCCGTAATAGTTACGGTCGCGCATCAGTTTTTTAGCCTCGAACAGGGTTATCCCCTTACGCTGACGTTTGTTATATAAATGGTCGGCGTATTTGCAGGCGCGTTCGCCGGTATCCTGGCGCGGGTCGATGATCGTTACATCGCCTAATTGCAGGTCGTTTTCGAGCATGATCTGTTTGATCCTGTCTACGTTCCCCAGCAATATCGGGATAGCGATCCCTTCATCGATCACGATCTGTGCCGATTTCAGTATCTTATAATTATCCGCCTCAGCAAAAACCACACGCTTCATGTTCGATTTTGCCTTATTGGCAATGTTTCTCAATATCTTGTTATCCGTACCTAAACGGGCTTTTAGCTCATCCGCGTAAGCATCCCAATCGGTGATTTGCTTGCGGGCCACGCCGCTTTCCATAGCCGCTTTGGCTACCGCCGATGACACTTCGGTTATCAGCCTGTTGTCCATCGGTTTAGGGATGATATAATCCTTATCAAAGTGCAGGTTTTTGGCGTTATAGGCCAGGTTAACCTCTTCGGGTACCGTTTTTTTGGCAATGCTGGCTATAGCATGTACCGCCGCCAGTTTCATCGCTTCGTTAATGGTTGTTGCCCTTACATCAAGCGCCCCGCGGAAGATATACGGGAAACCTAAAACGTTATTCACCTGGTTTGGGTAATCGCTGCGGCCCGTTGCCATAATAATGTCCTTACGTGCTTCAACCGCTACATCGTAAGCTACTTCGGGGTTAGGGTTCGCCATGGCAAAAACTATCGGGTTTTTCGCCATCGTTTTGAGCATTTGCGGGGTAACCACATTACCTGCCGAAAGGCCGATAAACACATCGGCATCTTTCATGGCATCGGCCAGGTTATGTACATCGGTACGTTTGGTGGCAAACATCATCCTGATCTCGTCAAGGTCGGTACGCTCCGGATTAATCACACCGTTGATGTCCAGCATCACGATATTTTCGAGTTTAACACCCAGGCTCAGGTACATCTTGGTACATGATACCGCTGCGGCACCCGCACCGTTAACCACCATTTTGATCTTGTCGAGTTTCTTTTTCTGCAGCTCACAGGCGTTGATCAACGCTGCCGATGAAATGATGGCCGTGCCGTGCTGATCATCGTGCATTACGGGGATATTCATCTCGGCTTTTAACCTGCGCTCAATTTCAAAGCAGGTTGGCGCGCTGATATCTTCCAGGTTGATCCCACCAAAAGTTGGCTCAAGAGCCTTTACGATATTCACAAACTCGTCTACATTGGTCGTATTAACCTCCAAATCGAAAACATCGATATCGGCATATATTTTAAAGAGCAAGCCCTTACCTTCCATTACCGGTTTACTGGCTTCGGGGCCAATGTTGCCCAAACCTAAAACAGCGGTTCCGTTACTGATAACGCCCACTAAATTACCTTTAGCGGTGTATTTATAAACATCATCCACATTGGCGGCAATGCGCAAACATGGCTCGGCAACGCCGGGCGAATAGGCTAACGAAAGGTCGCGTTGAGTATTGGTTGGCTTGGTTGGTATTACCTGTATTTTACCCGGGCGCCCTTTCGAATGGTATTCGAGCGCATCGAGTTTACGATTGGTCTTGTTCATTTTTTTTCAGAGCTCAGTTAAAGCGTACAAAAGTACAATTCTTTTTGAGCCGAAGTATAAAATAAGTTACCCGCCCGCCGGGCATTATCATTTTCGCAATCAAAAATCAAAGCAGGGGGGAAATTGTCGGTATTTTTCGATAAGTCTTCGGCACTCAATTATCAAATTCGCAATAACCTATAGCAACGATGCTAACACATCCTTAACCACAATCACTTAAAGATAATCATTTTCTTTCAGTTTTAAAAAGAAAATCCGCCATAATTGTTATACTTACCCTACAATTACAGCCGATGAAAAACCAGTTATTTGCCATCCTATTAACCTTATTTACCACGCTTTGCTACGCCCAAAACCCCAATATCACCAAACTCGAAAACAATAATTACAAGGTTCGCATTCTGCCCGCAAATTTTCGTTACGAAAGAATGAGCCAATCAGGCGATCTGCCTGATAACGCGCGATATTGGGCGGCCTGCCTGAGCATGATCATCAACTATAACGGCTTAAGCGTTTCGCAGGCAGATGCGGCTACTTTAGGTACCGGGGTTTTAAACGCAGCTACGCCAAACAGTTGGGGCAGGGCTGCACATATTTTTTGCGATGAACTTACCCTCGATGAGGACGCCCTTTTTGATCAGTTATCAGCAAACCGCCCGCTGATCGTAACGCTGCGGTCGGCCGATGGCGAGGGCAGAGCCAATATTATTGCCGCCATGACCTACACTATAAAATTCAATAGCCAGGGGGAGCAAACCGGCATCACGCCTACTACGGTAACCTTAGTCGACCCCGGTACTTCATCACAATCGCAAAGAGTAGTCAACTGGACTGATTTCATTATCAGTGTCAATACCCTTTACAGCGTAAAAATTTCTTTTAAGTAAACCCTACATATAGTACTGATTGAGCTAAGTTACGCTACACATAAACCTGGACCAGTAATCAGTACAATTAAGATGCATTGTTAATGCCGGCTGTTTGCTGATGGTAAATTGCTTCTAACGCCTCTGTGTGCTTAATCAATAGATCCAATTGTTCTTCGTCATAAGTCGAAAGCAGCGCCTGCACCTCCATCGCCAGGGCTGTATAATGGATTTTGGCGTTGGTATGTTTTTCGGGAAGAAAACTAACGATCACCTTCCTGCGGTCAACCGGGTCATGGCTCCTTTTTACAAACCCGGCTTTTTCAAGCCGGTCAATCACATTGGTTATTGCCCCGGTGGTCAGTCCTGTAGCTTTTGCCAGGTTGCCCGCGGTGGAAGGGCCCATTTCCTGCAAAAAATCGATGCATTCGGCGTCGGTTACGTTCAAACCTATGCTTTTGGCTACAAGGTGTTGAAATAATAAGGTGGTACGGGTATACTTTCGTATAGCCCACATCAGTTGGTAAATAGATTCGGGGTGGTCAGTTGACGGCATGTATTTTTTTAGACTTTTTATGCAAAATAATCAGCAGGGATACAACCAATACAATGAGCACCATCTGCCCATAATGATCCTGCTTGTTGGCTAATGTTTGGTTGTATCCAAATACCAGTTCGGCGCAAAGCAAACCGGTAACAACCGCAAATCTATCAATATTGTTCCTGATCGCCATCAGCTTCCATTTATTAATGAGGGTAAAATAAATAATAACGATAACAAGGCCCGCCGGAACGGAGATCCATAAACTAACCTTATCTTTCACAAATACTGATGCTATTCCTAAAAACCACAACACCCCTGCGGCAAATGTGATAAAAGCGATCAGCCAGAATGAATATACAGGCTTGACTACGTTATTTTTTTCTGCATCAACCTGCTTTTGTGGTAATTTTAAAGCCAGAGTAATAAGTAATATCACAATGACTAAGCAAATCACAACCAGGTTTAACGCCGCCTGGAAAACAAGCAGTTTTACAAATAAAGCATGAAAGGCAACACAGATCAATAGGTAAATACATCCAACAACCCAAAGTACCGGCAAACTAACCCAGGGCTTGTCGCGATCTGCGGAATAGATCTCTTCGCAAAGCAATATCGCGCCGGTCATACCCCAAAAACAATGGAAGCCGGTTAAATACTCGGCCCACACCCAGTTAACGCCCCATGCACTTCCATAAGAAATATTCAGATTAAGAAAGTGCGGGTTAAATATGGACTGCAGCGCAAGGCCTTCTTCTATAATACCGTATGCCAGGCCCAATAAAATGATCGTTGTCCATCCCAATCCCATCCTGCGGGTGATCTCTCGCACCAAAATAACCCCTGACCCATAAAAAAGAAATTGCGGCAGCAATTGTCCGATCCGGCTTAACGGTGTCGATCCAATTAATAACTCTGCCATCACAGTTGCGGCAACAACCAGCGTAAATAACTTTAGCCAGCTTGTTTTAATTTTTTCTTCAAACATATGCTTAGGTTTCATTTATCTTAATAATAAAGTATCTTAATAATCAAGATAAATCAAAGTTATGCATATTTTTTACATTCCAAACTTGTTTCAGCTTTTTTATACGTGGGAATGGGAATGTTTACAGGCAACAAAACGGAATGGTTTCGCTGTACTGGTCTAAGTTAGGCTGCGTTAAACTTAAATCAGTATCGGACTTGCGCTATGATTAGTAGAAAAATAAGAAAATCCGAAATCGAAATTCCGAAATCCGAAATCACTTATCCCTTCGTGATCTTCAGCGTCATCCCTGGTTGCAAATGTTCGCCTTTCAGGTTGTTGATGGATTTGATCTTTTCGATGGTGAGGCCGTCAAACTTTTCGGCTATGGCCGATAATGTATCGCCCTGGCGCACTTTATAAGTAATAAAGTTGCGGCCCGTTTTTTTCGAGACGATCGAAGCGGCTCTTTCTTCCGAAGCCGGCGGAGCGGTTAAACGCAGTTCGGTGCCGGTAGCTACTTTGCTTTGGCTCAAATGGTTCCAGGCTTTTAGCTCACTTACTTCCATGCCAAATTTATCGGCTATCGAGGCCAGGGTTTCGCCTCTTTTTACCCGGTGCGAAGTTGGTATCTCCGGTGTCGATTCCTGTAATTTCCTTTTGGCAGGTGTTTCGTTAATGCTGGCGCGTACCGGCTGAAACTGATCGGAAGTAATGTTCGGATCGTTCAGTGCATCATATAATAAAGCAAAACTGGCTTTATTGATCTGCGGGATAACCAAACGTTTTGGCGCAGCATCCGTTCCGTTAACGATCTGCATTTTGTATTGCGGGTTCAGCGCGGTTATCTGCCTGGTGTCCATATTCAGCACCTTCGAAATATTGGCCAGCGATACAAATTTGTTCACCAGCACAGTATCGGTTTTAACAGGCATATCGCAGGTGCGTGGCATAATACCATGCCTGTTGTAATTGTTCATTACATAAGCTATCGCAATGTAAGCAGGTACATAGTTACGTGTTTCGGCAGGTAGGTATGGGCGTATCGACCAAAAATCACTTGCGCCGGCTTTTTCAATAGCACGGGTAATAGCACCCTTACCGCAATTGTACGACGCTATGGCTACCAGCCAGTCGCCAAAATCAAGGTAGGCATCTTTAATATAGGCGGCAGCAGCATAGCTGGCCTGTATCGGGTCGCGGCGCTCATCAACATAGTTGTCAATGGCAAGGCCGTATAACTTTCCGGTGGCAAACATAAACTGCCACGGACCGGTTGCGCCTACGCGCGATACGGCATAAGGATCGAGCGCTGATTCAACTACCGATAAATATTTGATCTCTTCGGGGATACCCGCGTCGCGAAAAGCTTTTTCGTATATCGGGAAATAGTATTTTGCCAGACCCAATACACGGCTCATTTCGTCCTTACGGGATGTGTAGATATCGATATAACTTTGTACGTATGCGTTGTAATCAAGCGGAATTTCTTTTTGAATAGAATCCAGGCGATGCTTAAACGTAACACTCTGAAATGATGAACCAATAGTTACCACAGGTAAAATAGTGGTGTCGCGATGGTTGCTGATCAGTGCCGATGAATCGGCTTTGTGTTTTAGTGAGGTGGTATTTAAAAGGTCGGCTTTTGCAACGTGGATGATCACCAGGCAGATGATAAAAGTCGATAATTTCTTCATGCTTTAATTTTTCGAGTTTTTACGGCCAAAGCCACACTTTAGTTACCAAATACTAAGATACTAATTTTTAGCAAGTTCCAACACATATTTGGAAAAACTGAATAAACCACTTTCGTTAAACGATTTGGTTATTAACTGTAAAGCTAACGGCAAACCTTTGCTGTTATTGCCTAAGGGTATCGAAATTGCCGGTATACCTGCTAAAGATGCTTGTACCGTAAAAATGTCTTCAAGATACATTACTATCGGGTCTTTTATAATTTCGGCAATGCCAAAGGCGGGTGTAGGCACTGTTGGGGCCAGTATAAAATCGTATTCCTTTAAAATTTCGAGGGTTTTCTCCTGTATCAGGCGCCTTGTTTTTTGTGCTTTGGCGTAGTAGGCATCATAATATCCCGAGCTTAAAATAAATGTGCCCAGCATAATACGGCGCTTTACTTCTTTACCAAAACCTTCAGAGCGCGATTTTTTGTAGGTCGACTCCAGCGTAGTGGCATTGTGGCTGCGGTAGCCGTAGTGCACACCGTCATACCGGGCCAGGTTTGATGAGGCTTCGGCCATGGTTAAAATGTAATAGGTTGGTACTACATAATCCATGTATTTAAACGAAACCGGTTCAACTATGTGCCCGTCGGCCTGCAGTTTTTCAATGTATTGCGATAACAAGGTTTTGATCTCGGGATCCACCCCGGGACTTGTAAGCGCTTCGCTGATATAGGCAATTTTCTTTTTGCCGGTATCGCTTAATTGTTGCGTATAAGCCGGAACAGGCACGTTTGCCGATGTGGCATCATAATCATCGGCACCGGCCATTATTTCCATCAGCAGGGCCGCGTCGTCAATAGATTGTGTCATCGGGCCAACCTGGTCAAACGACGAGGCATAGGCGATAATGCCATAGCGCGATACCCGGCCATAAGTAGGTTTTAAACCAACGATACCGCAAAACGCAGCAGGCTGCCTAACCGAACCACCGGTATCTGTACCGATAGCCGCATGGCACATACCGGCCTGCACCGCAACGGCTGCACCACCCGATGAACCTCCGGGAACTTTGGTGTGATCGGCAAAGTTTTTAACCGGGCCAAAGTACGAGGTTTCGTTCGAGCCGCCCATGGCAAACTCGTCGCAATTGGTGCGGCCTATAATAATGGCGTCTTCGGCCAGCAGGCGTTCAATAATGGTAGCCGAATAAACAGATCTAAACCCATCCAGTATTTTAGATGAAGCGGTAACCTGGTGATCCTTGTAACAGATATTATCTTTTATGGCCAGCACAATGCCGGCTAACCGGCCAGCTGTACCTTGTTTGATCTTTTCGTCTATAGCATGCGCGTAAACCAACGCCTCGTCATCGTAAACTTCGTTAAAAGCATTTAAATGCTCGTTTAACTTAATGTTGTGCAAGTATCCTTCAACCAGGGCAGCAACAGTAATTTTACCTTGTTGCAGATCTGATTGTATGGCCGACAAAGTGGGATATGATATTGTCATGCAGCGAAAATAAAAAAACTTATGGTAGTACAACTATAAAAACGCCCGCAAGATAGGTTTTATACTACAAAAGCAATAGGATAAGTAGATGCGTGTGAAAAACATGCCCCTATGCTGCCTGCTGCCGCAAGCGCCCCGCTTGCCAGGTACCCAATGAGTTACCGCCCTTACATTTTCAACTTAACAGCAGGGTTAAATCTGACTGCTCTTATAATCTGCAGACAAACGGTAATGCCAACTATCACAATTGAAACGACCAGCGCTATGATAAAAGGCACAAAAGAAATATTGACCCGGTAAGCAAAAGTTTCGAGCCATTGCGTGGCGACTACAAAGGCAACCGGCCAGGCTACTACATTGGCAATTAAAACGATATAAAAAAATGGTTTGCCCAATGTTACCATCAACTGCTGGCCCTGTGCCCCAAACACTTTCCTGATCGCAATTTCCTTCATACGCAACCGGATAGCTTGCGCAGCCGAGGCAAAAAAACCAAGCGATGCAATAAATAGGGCTAATGCCGAAAAGCAGGTCAGCACGGCTTGCAATTGCTCCTGTTTTATAAAAAGCTGGCCGTACAGTTCGTCCAGAAAATGATAATTAAAATTATCTCCGTCAAGCTTATTAATATCGCGCCAATCATGATTTAAGGCAGTCAGCATGGCGGGTATGGCGTTACTCTCGGCGCTAATCATAATTTGTGTTTTGGTTAAACCATCGCCATCGTTCATTAAATAAATTGCGGGCTGGATGTTCGCTTCAAATCCGTTTGCTTTTACATCTTTAACTACACCAATTATCCGGTAATTACCACCGCGCCCTTTTACTGTTGTACCAATAGGATCTTTTAAGTTCATCGCTTTTGCAGCTGTTTCGTTAATTACGGCATTTGCAGAATCGGCTGCGAACTTTGGAGAAAAAAAGCGGCCTTCTTTTAACCCAACATTTAAAGTTTCAAAATATGCATAACCTACAGCAATCGTCTGCATGGTATATGCCTTACTTTCAACAGTATATTCGAAAGATGCGGGGATAATACCCCCTGGTACGTTAGAAGCCACAGTAACATTCTTTACACCGGGTATCGCTTTTATACGGTTACTCACCGATTCGAATTTCTTCGGACTATTATAAATACCGAGATTATCAATGTACACTACCTGTTTGGCGGTAAAGCCGGGATTATCCGATTTCATGAAACTTACTTGCTGGTTAATCACCACAAGTGTTATTACAAAAGCAATCGCGAAAGCAAATTGCAGTATGGTTATCGAATTCCGTATCCATGCAAAGGTGTCCCGGTTAGCAAACTGGTTGCCCCTTAATACTTCAACCGGTTTAAACCCGGCCATAACCAACGCAGGGTAAATGCCGGCCAGTAGCGTGAGGGATATTAAAGTAACAAATAGCTGGGCAATTATTTTTAGGTTTACGCCCGAAATTAACAGGTTAACACCTAATAGCTGGTTAAAATAAGGCAAACCTGTAACCACAATTACAGAAGCGACAAGCAATGCACACAGGCATTGAAAAAATATCTCTGTTAAAAATTGAAGTGTGATCTGTTTTTTAACGATGCCGTTAACCTTTTTAACCCCTACCTCTTTCGATCGTTTGTTAGCCTGCGAAATATAAAGGTTGGTAAAATTCACGCCGGTTACAACCAGAATAATAAGGGCCAGTATGACCAATCCGTTTACAATCTGATTATTTACCGAAGAACCATAATGCGGTTTTAAATGCAGGTTGGCCAATGGATCTAAATAAATAGCCGGTTTGGTCTGACTTAACGCTTCTTTTGCTACCCGACTGGTATCAGCCAATGCAGCTTCCTTGTATATTTGGTCTATCTTTTTTGAAAGCAAATTAATATCGGCGTTGGGCTTTACCAGCAAATAGGTCTGGTAGATCTGGTTGGCATAACTCTGGTCTTTTCCCTGGGTAATGTCGCCGCTAAATCCAATACAGTCAAAACTTAAATTGGTGTTACCAGGTGAATCTTCAGTCACACCTGCAATAGTTATGGGCATTCCCGAGCGCGACAGCATGTTCACTGTTTTATTATGAACAGCGCTATCGCCGGGAAAAAGTGCATTGGCAGTTCGTTTTGAAAACAAAACAGTAGGCGTGGCGCTGTTTGGATTAAGGTTAAACCCTTTAGCTTTGATGCCTAATATCTTCGCAATAGCATAATCGGCGCCAACCCATTTCTTTACCAAAAACCTTCCCGATGGTGTATAGAACGGCAGCTGAAATAAAGCAGTATTCATTCGCCCGGCTTCTTCAACTTCGGGGCACCGGCTTTTTATTGTCGCTGCCAGCTTACCTGGCGTATAGGCCGACGGGCCGTTAGGCATTTCCCTTTCCACCAAAAAAACACGATCAATGTTTTTGTTCCAACGGTCGTAGCTTGTCTCATTATCAACATACAGGGTAACAAAAATAAATGCCGCCAAACCCAGGGCCAGCCCGGCAATATTTAAAAAGTTATACCACTTACCTTTCAGAAAGGTGCGAAATGCGATTTTTAAGTCAAGATTATTCATTGGCCGTTATTAAACTAAATACAGGGATGATGATAACAAATATCAGCGTTCACTATCACATTTTGAGCCAACCAGTTAAACTATTAATCTTCAATAACTTATTGCCGCAGCACATGTAACGATAACGAACATTAATGTTCGTTATCGTTACAGTTTAGGTACGATGAAAATATTGAATATGTTTTGGGGCCGTTTATTTAGGCGCCAGCCACGAAGTCGGGTTCTGATAATTTTCACCTTTTAAAACCTCAAACACCACCTCATAATCACCCGTGGTCGGTTCGGTAGCAGGTGCGCCAACAGCTTGCTTGTAGCTTACTTTTTGCCCCTTACTTACCGATGCGGTGCGCAGGTTGGAGTATACGGTAAAATAACCGCCGTGCCTTACCACTACGGTATAAGTACCGGCCACATCGGCAACCATTACTACGTCGCCATCAAATACGGCGCGTACCGTGGCATCTTTTGATGTTTTAATGTTAATACCGTTGTTCTCATCTTTAATACCGTCGGTATAAAAAGCACCAAAATTTTGCGTGATCACCCCGGCAGCAACCGGCCACGGCAAACGGCCTTTATTACCCAAAAAGTCGTTTGATGCTTTGGCTGCTTCGGGCGTTGCTTCTAACGATTCGGAGGTTGTTTTAACAGGACGTTTAGGTGTAACCACAACCGGTGCAGGCCTGTTTTCGGCGCGGGCTTTGTCGGCAGCGGCTTTTTGAGCTGCAGCTTGTTGCGCGGCAAGTTTGCGTCTTTCATCTTCAGCTTCGCGGCGGATGGTCAGGATCAACTGCCTGTCGAGCGCTCTGGCAATGCGTTGCTTTTCGGCTATTTGCTGTTTGAGTTGCTTCTGGTTTTTCGATAGGTCAGTCAGCACCTGGTCCTGGTCTTTCTTCTCTTTGCCTAAAGTAGCTTTTTGTTTTTCCTGGTCAACCAGCAAAGTGCTCTTTTCTTTTTTGTTCTTATCCAGTTCAACTATTTTATTGTTGAGGTTTTTTTGCGTGCCGGTAATATAATGCGCCTGCCGCTCGCGGTAAGCGCCAATTTGCTGCATATATTTAAGGCGCTTGTAGGCCTGGTTAAAATCTTTGGCAACAAAAACAAACATCAGCTTATTGTAGGCGCTTTTATTGCGAAACGCAAACAGTACCATAGCCGCATATTCTTTTTTTAGCTGATTGAGCTGATTTTGTAAGCTATGTACCGTATTGGTATTGTCGGATATCTGGTTATCCAGCAACCGGATCTGCGAGTTCATGTTTTTGATCTCTTCTTCGCGTAAAGCAATTTTAGCTTTAATGAGATTAAGCTCTCTTAAGGTAGATTTTTTATTATTTGAAGTTTCCTGCAAGTCGTGGTTCAGTTTTTCGAGCTGCTGGTTTAACTGTTCACGCTGCCTTTTCAGGTCATCGCTACTTTGGGCAAACGTTTTTACCGTTCCGAGTAAAATGAATAAAATTACAAACGCTTTAAAAAACTTCATCAAACAAATATATTAGTTTACCACCGAATATCGCGCCGGAACTGAAAAAGGAAATTCGGGATTGTTATTAAAATCGGCTTTAGTATACGTTAAACCAATATTTATTTTTGATCTTACGGATGTGGCGTTGATGTTGATCTGCGCCGGCAGCACTTTATCGGCAGTTTGCAAGGCGCCGCTATAATCAACCTGCAGATCGCGGGCCACAATACCGCGGCTGTACATACTGGTTTGCGCCAGGCGCATATCGGTGCCTATTAACAATTTGTAAATCATATCCTGCATGGCCCCGTTAATGGTTATGGTGCCATTATCATTGTGCACATCACTGGTATCGGTAACTAAGCCAGGCCAGGCATTGCCCACTATCAAAGCCTCCAGCGCCTGGTAATTAACCTGGCTGCCCGCGTACTGATTGATATAATTGAATGGCTTTTTAGTGTAAGTTGCATCCAGCCGGTTAATGATCTTGATACTGTCCGGAGTGATCAACGCACGGGCACCTTCCAAACCCAAAAGCGCGGTAACCGATATCCAAATCTCCTGCCCTTTTTTGATCCGGATATTCAGGGTAACATCATTACTGCTACCGTCAATGTTCATTTTGGCTTTGGCTTTCGCCGAAAAGGTCATAAAATCTATTTGCTTCGCGCTGATGGCATTTAACTGATCGGGAGTAAGGTGGATCGGGGCGGGTTTAACGCCAGTACCGGCAACTACCGCAGTATCGGCCTTTTTTACCGTGGTATCCGGTTGATGTACGGTAACCAGCTGTTTTTTTGCCGTACAGCCAACCATTGTCAGTAAAGCTACCAGGGGGAGTATCTTACTCGATATATTTCTTTTCATTAATCTTGCGGTCTAACGCGGGGCTTTGTGCGCCCAGTTGTTTTGCTTTTTTCCAGTTTTGTACAGCGCCGTCGGTATCGTTTAAATAGAACAGGATATCGCCGTAATGTTCTATCTGCGTAGCATCCTTGCCTTTATCGCTGGCAATGGCTTTCTCTATCCATTCTTTTGCTTCGGTATATTTTTTTTGTTTAAACAGCACCCAGGCATAAGTATCCTGAAAAGATGAGCTGCCAGGCTGCAGTTCGTTGGCATGTTTAGCCATCTGTGCTGCTTTGTCTAACTGTTCGCCACGGAGGCTGAGATAATAGGCAAAGTTATTTAAGGTGTACATGTTATCCGGATTGTATTCTATCGATTTAGAGTAGGCCTCATCCGATTTTTTATACTCCTTCATGCTGTGGTAGCAATCGCCCATTACCGAGTAGGTTTGCGAAAGCAGGCCGTTGTCCTGTGTTTCGAGCGAGGGTACATTGCTGGCATAGCTCAATGCTTTGTTGTAATCCTTTTTTTGCGCCCAGGCCACCCCTACCAGGTAATTCATCCAGGCCTGATTCGGAAATATCGACAGCGATTCCTCACCATCTTTAATGGCCGCGTCAATATCATTATTGGTCAGGTCAACGCGTATTAGTTGTTCCCAAACACCATACACCTGGTTATTTAAGCTGATCGATTTTTTGTATGCCTCCTGCGCCTCTTTGTAACTATCGTTTTGCTGCAGCATATCGCCGTAGGCAGCATAAGCTTTAGAATTGTTGGGGTAAGTAACCGTTAATATCTTACTCAGTTCGAGCGCGCTGGCCTTGGCATTAGGATCAGGGAATTTTGGCAGGTACCCCGAAATGATATGCAGTTTTTGATCGATATCGCCATCCGGTAATGCAAAAGCCCTTTTGATCTGATCGTAACTGGTTTTGTAATCTTTTTTATCGCTGTAAATATCGGCCAAAGCTAAATGCACCAACTCGTTATTGGGGTTGATCTTTTCGGCGCGAAGCAAAACGCTCTGGGCCTTATCATTCATGTTATTGGAGTTGTACAGCTCGGCAAGCAACAGGTAATACCGCATCTGTTCAGGATGCACCTTGATCATTTCCTCCAGTTCGCCGGTAGCCTGGTCAATTTTCCCCTGCTTTAAGTAGATCTTCTGGCGGTTAATGATCAGCCCGTCGTTTAACCCGGTTAATTCTTCCAGCCGTTTGTACACATCGAGTGCCTGGTCGTATTTTTTTTCGGTATACAACGTATTGGCTTTATCAAACAAATATTGCGGGTTGTTCGGGTCGATGCGCACCAGCTCATCAAAAACGTTTTCCAGTTTGGGTATGTCGTTTATCTTCTCGTAACTTTCGGCAAGCGCCATCCAGTAGTACTGATTATCGGGCTGCAAGGCGGTAGCTTTTTCAAACAGGCCCCGCGCGGTTGTTTCGTCCTTTTGTAAGCGTTTGATACGGCCCAACTCATACAGCGAGGCATCATTCAGCGGGTCCACCTGTAAAACATGGGTAAACAGTTCGGCAGCTTCGGGATAGCGTTCGCTGGTTTTTTCGCACAAGGCGGCAAAAAACATCTGGCGCACCATATTACTGTCGGCACCGGTAAGTGGTTTGTTGATTGCCCTGGCAGGTTTTTTATCCTGCGCAAAGCTACCCACTACCGTAAGCTGAAACAATAAGATCAATATGGCACTGCCCTTTTTCATCCTAAAAAATTAAACCCCTGTATGGCCATAACCACCGTGCCCGCGCAATGTTTCACTCAAATCATCAACCTGATCCCAAACCACGGTTTCGTGTTTGGCTACTATCATTTGCGCAATACGTTCGCCATGGTTGATCACAAAGGGCTCGGTTGATAAATTAACCAGCAGCACTTTAATCTCGCCACGGTAATCGGCGTCAATGGTGCCCGGCGAATTAACGATACCTATCCCAAACTTAAATGCCAGTCCGCTGCGCGGCCTTATTTGTGCCTCATATCCTACGGGCAGTTCAATATGCAAGCCGGTTGGTACCAGTTTACGTTCCATCGGGTTTAAGGTTACGGCAGTTTCCAGGTCGGCACGCAGGTCCATACCTGCGGCATGGGCGGTTTCGTAGGCCGGTAAAGCGTTTTTTGATTTGTTGATTACGCGTATGTTCATTTTCTTTTTAATATCTGCATGAGCTCTTTACGCTCGGCCGCAAAAGTAATTAACGCAAAAATCAGCAAAAGCGCATTGCCAACAAAAATATTACGTTTAAATACATAAAACGACAGAACGACAGTTACAATTGAGGCGATAATATACGCCAAATTCTTTTTCAAATTATAGGGTATGGGGTAGTTTTTTTGTCCCCAAATGTACGAAAGTACCATCATCACCGAATAGGAGGCAAACGATGCCCATGCCGATGCCATGTAACTAAATTTGGGAATAAACACGATGTTTAACACAATGGTAAGGATAGCACCTATACCCGAGATGTATAAACCATAACGGGTTTGATCGGATAATTTATACCATATGGATAAGTTCATGTAGATACCTAAACTTACATAACCGAAAAGCAGCGGAGGAACAGCGGGCAAACCAACCCAATAACTTGCGCCTATAAAATACTTTAGCACCTGGATGTTTGCTGTTATGGCCAAAAAACCCAGGCTTACGGCAATAACAAAGTAATTCATGATACGGGCGTAGGTATTACCCGAGTTTTTATTTTTAGCGTGACTGAAAAAGAACGGCTCGGCACCAAGCCTGAACGCCTGTACAAACAAATTTAAAAAGATGGATATTTTAGCACAGGCCGCATAAATGCCCAACTGCTCGCTGCTCACGTTTTTAGGCAGCAACTTTGCCAGCAGCATTTTATCTAAATTTTCGTTAATGATGAACGAAAAATTAGCCACTAAAATGGGAAGGCTGTAAATGATCATACTGCGCCCCATGGTCGCATCAAGCTCAAAACGCAGTTTAAATACTTCGGGAAGCAGCAGCACAAACGTGAGTGCACTCGCCGCAAGGTTAGACAGAAATATGTACCCAAGCCATCCTTTTTTAAACCAGGATGCCATCCAAACGGCACCGGGGTATTGATGGCTTATCATATAAGGAATGACGTACATAAATATCAGGTTGAGGCTGATAAAAATTCCTACATTGGCCAATTTAATAAAGCCATAGCGTCCCGGCCTGCCCGCAGCCCGTACTTTTGCGAACGGTACTACGCACCAGGCATCTATCACTAAAAAGCAGGCGAAATAAATAACGTATAAGCGGTAATCGTGAAAAGGTGTAGTATTTTCAATTGCCACCCAACCGGCTATTGTATTTAAACACGGAATAACGACCAGCAAAAACAGAACCGAGATAAATATTATCGTAGTGAAAGCGTTATTGTAAACCTGGGGCTTTTTATCTTCATGCTTGTTGAGGTACCTGAAAAAAGTAGTTTCCATGCCAAAAGCCAGCAAAGCCTGCAGCATAGAAGCGTACGAGAACATATTTGAAAAAATACCATAAATGCTTTTGCTGTATGTGCGGGTATAAGCGGAGGTAAGAAAGAAATTCAGCATCCGCGATGCGATGGTACTTAACCCGTATATGGCAGTTTGCCCGGCAAATTTTTTAGCTGTTGACAATGGTTATCCCTGGAGTAAATTAATAATTGAACTATTGTTATACGCTGCGCTTAACAATCTCAAAATTACGATAGTTTTTCAGTTCGGCTTCATTGGTTTCAACCGAATTTACCACGGCGCCGGTAGGGCCCTCGTTGCACCAGTCTAAAAACAGCTGCATGTTCCAGTCGTCGGCCTCTGCTTCAATATATACGCTACCATCGGGCTGGTTATTGATGATGCCGCGTACGCCTAACTGATCGGCAACGGCTTTGGTGGTATAGCGGAATGATACGCCCTGAACCTTGCCGTGTATGGTGATATTCAAATGCTTTTTTTGCATGCGGCAAATATACGTAAGCTGTAAACAGAAAAAATAAACCGATGGAGAAAGATATTTCCCCATCGGTGTTAAAGATAGCAGATAATTAAAATAAACCCCGCAGGCTTGCCAGGCAAGGCAAACTTTGTTATAATCAAATATTGGCTCTTATAATGACACCTCTGCGGAAATCCAGCTGGTACTAAACCCTCAATTTCATTACCTTAGAGCCGATGATATTTGATTTCAGGTTAAAGGTGTTTTATACGGTTGCTCAAAGGCTAAGCTTTACCAAAGCCGCTGCCGAACTGTTTATTACCCAGCCTGCAGTAACCAAACACATCAAAGAGCTGGAGCATCAGCTAAATGCACAACTCTTCAGGCGCGACGGGAATAGCATTAGCCTAACTTCTGCCGGGAAGATATTGGTTATATACGCCGAAAAAATATTTCAAAACTATACCGAACTGGAAACAGAGCTGGCGCAGTTAAATACATTGGAAGCCGGCACCGTTCATATTGGCGCAAGTACCACAGTTGCACAAACCATATTGCCTAAAATATTGGCTTTATTTAAAAAGACCTACCCTGCCGTAAATTTTACCTTTACCCAGGGCAATACCGACGTTATTACACAGATGGTGTTGAACGAAAAAGTCGACATTGCTATTGTTGAAGGGGCCGGTCATTATCCCCAGATCGCATACGCCCCATTTATTAAAGATGAAATTGTATTGGTTACCAAAGCCAATAATCAGTTATCCAAAAAAACAGAAATAACGCCCAGGCAGTTGTTAAACATCCCACTGATATTACGTGAAGCCGGCTCAGGCACATTGGATATCATTTTCAACGCATTAAATGGTGCAGGCATCAACCCTAAAGATCTGCACGTAGAGATAAGGCTCGAAAGCAGCATCGCCATAAAACAATATCTTTTGTATTCAGAAACCGCTACTTTTCTTTCTATTCAATCGGTTATAAGCGAGCTGAAATATAATGAACTAAGCATCATTGATATTAAGGGGCTCGAAATATTCCGTACATTTCAGTTTATCCAGCTACACGGAAAAAACTCAAAACTAATTGATCTTTTTAAAAGATTTTGCCTTTCAAGCCATAACTTAAAGTAATCACTCATTACTATTCATCATTTGTTATAAGTTATAACAAGCTTCACTTTTGTTATTATTTCATTTCAAAAAATTATGGAACTAATAACTACTGATATTTGCATTATAGGCGCCGGCCCGGTTGGATTATTCGCAGTTTTTGAAGCGGGTCTGCTAAAAATGCGCTGCCATTTGGTTGATGTACTACCTCAGGTTGGCGGGCAGCTTTCTGAAATTTATCCGCAAAAACCAATTTATGATATCCCCGGTTTTCCAACCATTAACGCGCAGGCTTTGGTTGACGGTTTAATGGAACAAATAGCGCCTTTTAAACCTACGTTCTCATTAGGCGAACGCGTTAACGAATTGCAGCAACTGCCTAACGGATCATTCATTACCCAAACAAGCGATGGCACCGAGATACATAGCAAAGTAGTTGTAATAGCCGGTGGCCTTGGCTGTTTTGAACCGCGCAAGCCGGCTATTGACAGGCTGGAAGATTTTGAAGGTAAGGGTGTTGCTTATATGATAAAAAATCCGGAAGCCTACCGCGGGCGCAAAGTTGTACTGGCCGGCGGTGGGGACTCTGCTTTAGACTGGACCATTTTTTTGGCAGATGTTGCAGATGAAGTTACTTTAATACATCGCGGCGATACCTTCCGCGGCGCACCTGATTCTGCCGAAAAGGTATTTGAGCTGGCTAACGAAGGCCGCATTAACCTGATCCTACAGGCGCATATCAGAGGTATAAATGGTACAGGGCACTTGCAGGAGGTAGAGATTGTTGATATCAATAATAAAATATCAGTAATTGAAGCGGATCATTTAATTCCGCTGTTTGGCCTTAGTCCAAAATTGGGGCCTATTGCCGACTGGGGCTTAAATGTAGACAAATCGGCCATTATGGTTGATACATTTGATTACAGCACCAATGTAAAAGGCGTATACGCCATTGGCGATATCAATATTTATCCGGGTAAATTAAAGCTGATACTCTGCGGTTTTCACGAGGCCGCGCTGATGGCCCAAAGTGCTTTTAAACAGGTTTATCCTGATCAAAAATTAAGTTTTAAATATACCACTGTTTACGGCGTAACTGCCTTTTAACGATGATACACCTGACCATTGAAGACAGGGACGGCCAGCGCCGCCCCATTGAAGTGCCCGAAGAAATAAGCCTTAGCCTGATGGAGGTTTTAAAAGCCACCGACCATCATATACTTGCAACCTGCGGCGGCATGGCCCTTTGTGCCACCTGCCATGTACAGGTACTTGAAGGGCCCGAAAAATATTTCCGCCCGACAGATATAGAGCTTGATCTATTAGATACCCTGCCCGATGCAGGGCATGATAGCCGCCTGGCGTGCCAGTTGAGAATTAGCGAGGATATGGAAGGTATGGTTTTTAAGTTAAGAGGGGAAGAATAAGTTTCCGGCTATTGAACTTGTATCTATCCATTTGAATAAGATACAAAGCCCTGGTTCTGCTTAGAACCGGGCTTTGCTACAGTGTGCCCAACTGTGCGTTTTTCGAATCATTCTGTGGCTGATCTGCTACGAGTGGCGTGTAAAATAGCGCTCAAACAGCTTCTGCTAACAGCGTTGTTTTGGAGTGGAGTTCATATGTATCAGGCGATGATTTCGAAAGTGTAGTCACAATTTGCTTATGGTTTTCTCTCAATTGATAAAGCATCATTCCATACATCAACGCTAAGGAGAGATGGCTTCGTTTGTTTTTATATGTCCACAGCAAAAGATCCCGGTAATACTTACCGTCTTTATCAAACACAGCCAGTTTTATAATAGCTTTTATAATATGATATAATTGCGAAAGGCTATATTTTTCTTTCGTTTTAACACCCCCATTTTTAGGAAATTCATGCATCGTTAGAAATGTTTTAACCCTTTTATAAGAATGTTCAGGAGGATAAATACTGGAAACCACCTCTAAAAATCCATTTTTTAAACGTTCTGCCCCCATCATAGGAATAATGTTTGTTTCTCCTTCAGAAAAGGTAAAATGCCGCGAAAGCCTGTTTTCGCGTTTCATCCTATCAAACAGCGCTGTACCCGGCGGAGCCTTTAATACATTCACAATCGGAATAGGGATCCCGCTTTCCTGTATAAAATCAACTATATTTTTAAAGCTATTATCCTTATCAGTATCAAAGCCAACTATAAACCCGCCCATAATGGTAAAACCTTCCTGATGCAGCTTATGGATGTTACCTAATATGTCCCGCTTCAGGTTTTGATTTTTAAGTGAAGCTTTTAAGCTATCTGCTTCCGGGGTTTCAATTCCGATAAATACGTTTCTGAACTTCGCCTCAAGCAACAGCCGCATCATTTCATCGTCATCTGCCAGGTTGATAGTTAGCTGTGTTATAAAATATAAACCCGGGTTGGTTTTGTATTGCCAATCGATCAATGCCGGAAGCAACTCAGATTTTAGTATCTTTTTATTTCCGATAAGGTTATCGTCGGCAAACAGCACGTTCTGGGTTTCGCCTGCTTTATTGATCAACTCCAACTCCGCAATAACTTGCTCTGCAGACTTGGTACGGGGCTTACGCCCGTATAGGGTTGTCACATCACAAAAATCGCATAGGTAAGGACAGCCGCGTGAAAACTGTATAATAGCATACAGGTAATCTTTCATATTGATCAGTTCCATTTGCGGAAGCGGAGTTTGACTTACATCGGCAAACTCAGATGTTTTATAGATCGGCTTAGCCTGACCAAATTCCAGATCAGCAAGAAATAGCGGGAGCGTAATTTCAGCCTCATTCAAAACAAAATGAGCAATGCCCTCAAAGCGCTCATGCTCGTGTGTAAAAAGCGGGCCGCCTGCAACTATAGTGGCATTTTTTCTTTTGCATTGTTCGATAATTTTCCGCACCGACTCTTCCTGTACATTCATAGCTGAAAGGAAAATCATATCAGCCCATTCAATATCCGAATCAGATAATGGTTTTACATTTAAATCAACAAGTTTTCGTTCCCAGTTTTGCGGCAACATGGCAGCTACGGTTAATAACCCCAACGGAGGAAAAGCCGCCTTTTTACCTACTAAAGCAGCGAGATGCCTGAAAGCATAAAACGAATCATACATTTCAGGGTATACCAATAGAATTTTCATTGGATCCAGGTGTCTTAAAATTGATCTTCACGTACTAAATAAGAATTCCCTGCCTCAGGCCGGAAATTTAATTTTCTAAGATATTGTTTTTCGGTAATAATTCATAGTTATACGCAGGGACAATTATGCCTATAGATCACATTTACAGAACCATAGCCTATCATATATTAGATAGTCATCTTTTTTCTGAATAAGCGATAGGAGCTGGCAGGTATTGATCAAATTGATTATTTTTGAATAATGCCGTCAATACTTGTATGAAGTGCTTAGCCATTAAGATCTTGTTATTAGTTTGCCTGCAACATATGGCAATGGCTGCTGATACTGTAAAGATTAAACCTGTATCGGCACAGCAACTTAACCAATGGCGCATTGAAGCGCGAAAAGCTTTGTTCATTCCTTCGCCCGCGCCTGCTGCTAAACCGCATGTTTTTGATAGTTTTTCGGTGATGCCGGGTGTTAGGGTACAGCATGTTACCTATGGTACGCTGTACAACATGCGGGTGCCGGCCATAGTTTACGCGCCGCAAAACCCCAAAGGCAAAGTGCCGGCAGTTATTGTGGTAGCAGGCCATGGCGGCGATAAAGCCACCTGGTATGAGATTTATGCCGGCTTGTTATATGCTAAGGCCGGTGCGGTGGTAATTACCTACGACCCGATAGGCGAAAACGAACGCAGCAGCCTACATCAATCTAACGCGCGCGAACACGACATTGCGTTACCCGGCGCACAGTCGCCCGCACGCATGGGCGGACTGATGGTTGGCGATGTAATGCAGGCGGTAAGTTATGCGCTCGGCCGGCCGGATGTCGACCCGAAGCGTATTGCCGTGCTCGGCTATTCGATGGGTAGTTTTCACGCCGCTTTGGCCGCCGCGCTCGACCCTCGCATCCACGCGCTGGTGCTTTCAGGCGGCGGTGATCTGGATGGCAACGGCGGCGCCTGGGATTTGAGCACCAAGGTGATGTGCCAGGGCGGGCCATACCGGGCGCTAAGTTTTTTGCCCGACAAAGCCGCCATCCTTTACGCCCTGCATCAGCACAGCGGAACAACATTAATTTTAAATGGATCGGAAGATGGTTTGATCACCAAACCGCATCACCTTGATACTTTTTTTATTGATCTGCGTAAGCGTGTCAGCGCTTTGACCGGCCCCGGCGCGCCTTTGTTGGATCATCGTTTTTACGCGGGCATAGCGCATCGGCCCAGTTGGCTAAATACCGATGCTTTTAGCTGGCTGCATGCCCAATTCCATTTTGCCAACGGGGATGCACTGCTTGCTATGGGCACTACGCACATCGCAGAGTGGGCCGCAGCAACCGGGGCACATATCAATAAGGGCTACGAGGTTGAAGAACGCGAAGGAGGTATCCGTGCAGTTGGTGCAGGATTTCCGGCCCTTTCGCCCAGCCAGCTACAAACGGTATCTACAGCCCAATGGCAGGCTCACCGGGATAATTACATCTGGTCGTCATCGGCGAAAAAAATATTACAGGCGCAGGGTTTACCGGCAACACTTCTCCCACAGCCTAATAATGTGAAGCATTAATCGTGGTTTGGAGGCGCAGGCAGTCGTTTCAAGGTGGTATGTGTAGACCGGGCGCCTACATGCAGGCTTATTGAATCGCCATCGGCATAGTACCGCCCTTTGTTTTTGATCTTCATGGTGTTGATGTTAGCGGTAAAGGATATGCTGTCGCCTTTCACCACGCCATCCGAAATATCGAAGCTGCCTATCGATGAGGTTACAGTGCCCGTAAGTGTTGTGCCCGAGGTTTTAAAAGTATAGTTTATCGGAAATTCGTTACCGTCGGGCCCTTTCAGCATGGCGGTCCACTTGCCGTCAATACCGGCAAAATATGCAAATGCTCCACCGGATGCAGCAAGCAAAATAACTGATGTGAGTATCTTTATTTTCATGATAAACGGATTAAATTAATCTTCTAACTTTAGTTTCATTGGTAATGGTAAACCCGTCCAGATCGGTAAGCAGGTTTAACCCTGGGGTTTTACCGGCTTCTATCGAACCTTTATCTTCATCGATCCCTAAAAACTTAGCGCCGTTTAGGGTGCCCCATTGCAAAAGCTGTTGCAGTGTAATCTCAGGGAAGTTTTTTTGCAGCACATGCATTTCGCTCAGCAGGCACAATTTTTGGTTCGATGCCAGGCTGTCTGTTCCCAGGGTAATGTTAAAACCTTTATCCAAAAAAAGGTCAACCTTGGGTAAACGGCCCTCGATATACAAATTAGCATTAGGGCAAAAGCACCAGTTAATTTTACGATCGAAACGTTTAACAAAGTAAATATCTTTTAAATTGGTAAAGGTATTATGCACCAGCAGTATGTTTTGCTTATTGGTAAGCTGTGGTACCGTGGTTTGTATAGAGTTACGCGCTTGCGGTTTAAAAAAGCTGATATCGATATTAAAAAACTTGTACAGATCCAGAAAACCGCCCATTTTATAGCGGTAAAGCTTATTTTCTTCTTCGGTTTCCTGGTTGTGGATGCTGATCAGGTTGGGTTGTTTATCGCAAAGGCGGTAAATCAGTTTAAACAACTCCTTACTTACCGAATACGGCGCGTGCGGTGTAACTGATGATGACAGTTGTTTATATTGTTCGCGCAGCGATACCGCGCTATCAAATATCTCTTGTGCCTTATCCGGCCTAAAGCCAAATACTTCGATAAAGCTGTGATAGTATATTTTACTTTTTCGCTTTACCGGTATGGCGGCCGCAGTATTGGCAATATCGCCAACGGCTACAATACCGTTATTGTACATCTCTTCGTCGGCGGCTGTAGCAGCGGCTAAAACGGTATTTTCATCAGCATTACGGTGGGTCTGCACATCTTTAATAAAACTGATCAAACCACCCTGGGGAGCTATCTTGTTTTTAAGGTGCGACAATTCAACGTGACAATGGGTGTTTACAAAACCCGGACAAATAATACCTTTTAAATTTTCAACATCTTTATCGGCCTGGCTAAGCCCGTCATCAAGGGCTAATATTTTACCAGTATCATCAACTGTTACAATTCCATTTTTTATCGGTTCAGCATTAACAGGAAAAACGTAATCGGCTCTAAATTTTCTCATTAAATTGTAATTGATGCTTTTACCAAAACATCAACTTTTACCTAAAGTTTTTTAACTCAAAGTAATTTTTGATGTAATTTCAATAAAAACAAGCATTAGTAAAAGGTACATTTTTTTATTTAAGTAACTTTGCATCAATAATGCAAAGCAACAAAATTGATATCCGCAGTTTAAACCCCGAGGCGCTAAAAAAACACTTCGAAGAATTAGGGGAAAAAAGCTTCAGGGCAGCTCAGGTTTATGAGTGGCTTTGGAAGAAATCATGTTCGTCTTTTGGCGAAATGAGCAATCTTTCAAAAGAACTTCGTCAAAAACTGGAAGAGCTGTTTGTAATCAACAATGTTAAAATAAATACTTCGCAATATAGTGCTGATAAAACTATAAAAAATTCTTTTATTTTACACGATAATCATTTAATTGAGGGTGTTTTAATACCCGCCGACGACCGGATGACGGCCTGTGTATCGTCTCAGGTGGGTTGCAGCCTCACCTGTAAATTTTGTGCTACAGGATATATGGAGCGCAAACGCAACCTTAATCCCGATGAAATTTACGACCAGGTAGTGCTCATTGATCGCCAGGCGCGCGAAAATTACAATCACCAGCTCACCAATATTGTATACATGGGCATGGGCGAGCCCTTGCTTAATTATGCCAATGTTTTAAAATCGATAGAGCGAATTACTGCCGAAGATGGTTTGAACATGGCCGCCAAACGCATCACGGTATCAACCGCGGGCATAGCTAAAATGATCAAAAAACTGGGCGAAGACGGCGTTAAGTTTAACCTGGCCCTATCCCTGCATGCCGCAAACGACAAAAAGCGTAACGAGATTATGCCCATTAACGAGCAAAACACGTTGAAGGCTTTAGCCGAAGCATTAAAATATTACTACGCCAAAACTAAAAACCCGGTTACTTACGAATACATTGTTTTTAACGATTTTAATGATGAAATACAAGATGCCATGGAACTGGCTAAATTTTGCAAACATGTGCCTTGTAAAGTAAATATTATCGAATATAATCCCATCTCGTTCGCGGCCTATACCAATGCCGATGTAGATAAAATTGAGGCTTTTGCCGATTACCTGCGCAAACAGGATATTATTACCAACGTTCGCCGCAGCCGCGGTAAAGATATTGATGCCGCTTGTGGGCAATTGGCGATAAAGGAGAAAGCGTAAAATTTAGTAGTGCGTATTGCGACCTTCTTTGTTAGTTCGCTATCTCATTACGCAATACGCATATCGCAATACTATAATTAAAATTCCTCTACCGTTTTCTTCCCGGTCAACTGATCGATCATGTTCAGCACCAGGTAGTTCCAGTTCTGGAAACCTTTGTTCATGATAGGCGCACCGGTATCCGGGTCGTAATACTCGTGTAAGGCGCCTTCTTTTTTAAAGTCATCGCCAAATAACCTGATGGTTTTGTAAGCTAATTCTGTAGCTTCTTTTTGATATCCGTATTTAAGCAAACCGCGATAAGTTATGTAATTGGAGATACCCCATATCGGCCCCAGCCAGTTGGATGGATTGCTGCTGGCTTTAAGGCTGTACATTTTTTCGAGTTTAGATAAAGTGCGGATGCCGTATTTAGCATTAAATGTGCGCGTATCTAAATAATTTTCGGCAACCATCCTTTTAGCCTGTTCGGGTGTAGCAATACCTGCCCACATGGTCATAAAGCCCGACCATACGCCAAACCGCTGGATCAAACCGGCGTAAGTACGCGGCATGCCTTTATGCAATACAAAAGGTTTCCCGAAAACTATCGACGGCTCATTGGTAATTGGGCGCAGGTTTAAATCAACAGAATAATAAAACCCATCTTTTTCATCCCAGCAGTTTTTTTGAACGGCGATTTTCAGCGCTTCGGCATCTTCTTCATACTGTGCGCTTGCTTCTTTCATCTTTAGGCGGTCGCTTAAATAAGCCATCGCTTTCAGTTCCTTATACATCAGGCAATTTAAATAAATGGATGCCGAACTGCGTTTAGGGCGAAAAAAGGTAGACGGATCGTTATCAACGCCAATTGCCAGGTCATCCTGCCAAAAAAACAAGCCGGTTTCGGCACTGCGGTGATGCGTTTGGTAGTTTTTGATGAATGCCTGCATCAGGCCAAATTTTTCGCGAAGCCATTCGGCATTACCACCATCCATTTTGGTTAAAAACGCGGCGTGCTGGGCAATAACCGGTTTGTGCATATTGGTGCTGTAAATATCGGCCGGTTTTATTTTAGCCGGGTCGGATTCTTTGTCTACCACCATCGGCATATATCCGTCGGCGCCGGTGTAGGCCAGGTAATTTAACACACAGCCTTGCTCGTAAGGTAGGGCTACATGTTTATCAGCTTCAGTTCCCTGGTCTTGCAGTATTTGTGCAAGTGCGATATTGCTCAGCCACGAGTCCCAATCCCACAAAACAGTAGCATATGATTTGCTGCCGGGTGTGATATACGGATAAAGCAAAGCGCCTGTAGGCTGCTTCAGCATTTGCTTATAATCCTGAAAAACATACTTTTTGATCACGGCAATGTCGCTGGCAATACTATCGGGCAGCTGGGCAAATAATGGCCTAACGGAAAATATCAGGGCAAAAAACAACAGGCTTTTTTTCATAACAGGTTACAATCGGTTGGGTGATATCAAATGTAATCATAACGTTTTAATCGGCGTTATGCATTACCGGTGCTAAATATTTTAAATACCCCCGCAGGTTTTTTATCCGCCTGACATCTAATGTTATAAATATCCCTTCACCAAAATAATTTTAACATGAAAAATAAACTAATGGGAGTTATGGCAAGTGCCATAGTTTTGGCAATCCTAACCGCGGCCTGCAAAAAAGCGTCAAACACTAACGATAGCACAACTACCACCGCAACAGTTATAGGCGCGGGTGTGCCCGATGTTTATAAAAAGATATATGGCGCCACCAGCATCACCATCGAAGGCAGCTATGTTGTGATCAAAGCCACCAGCCTGCCCGACCATAAATCGCCATACTATCAAAACACACAATGGTCGGCCAAATACGAGGCTTATAACGGCACCAATAGCCAGTGGAACCAAAACCCCAATACCATTGCCGAAAGTGATTGTACTTATAAAATACCGCTTAACCCGGCTGTGGCAAATACACACGCCACAACTCCTCTGGGGCCAATGGGTGTAGCCATAAATGGTGTACCTATTTTTAACCAGTACGCCGCAGGCGGGGCTGCTTTAACCGGCGAGATCAACAGTTTTGACCAATATGATGGGCATCCGCAGCAACAGGGGCAGTATCATTACCATGCCGAACCTTACTATTTAACTACCAATAAAGGTAAAGATGCACTGGTTGGCTTTTTACTGGACGGATTCCCGGTTTACGGCCCGACCGAGAACGGCAAAACCATCAGCAACAGCGACCTTGATACTTACCACGGGCATTTTGCTGTAACTGCCGATTACCCTAACGGGATTTATCATTACCACACCACCGCAGCAGCACCTTACATTAACGGAAGCGGATTTTATGGCACAGCCGGTACAGTATCTAACTAAGTTTTGCGGTATGGCATTATTGCTGTTATGTGGTTGCACGCAACAACGCGGTACATTAAAAGTAACCATGAGCGATACCGGTTTTAGCAGGCATGGCGACCTGTTACTTTACCATCACCAATTATTCAGTGGGGTAAGTTTCAGCCTGTACCCTTCCGGAGATACTGCCCGCAGGGTTGAATATGTTAACGGCAAACAGGATGGTTGGTTACGCTGGTGGTACCCCAACAAACAGTTGGACCAGTGCCGTTTATTTGTTGATGGTAAAAAGCAGGGCATTCATCGTGGCTGGTGGCCAAACGGACAGACCAAATTTGAGTATCATTTTACTGATGATGAGCATAACGGCGAGTTAAAGGAATGGGGAGCCAACGGTAAAATGTTCAGGTTTTTTCATTATAAAATGGGGCACGAAGAAGGCAGCGAAAAAATGTGGTGGGAAGATGGCAGGGTACGCGCCAATTACGTGATCATTAACGGTGAAAAGTTTGGCTTGTTTGGCCAAAAGTTATGTGTGAATGTGTTAAAGAAAGACCAGGATGAAAAAAGATAGAAAAAACAATGGCCAGTGCGATTCCCCTCTTGAGAGAGGTGCAGGGGTGTGTTCTGTGCGCTTGAATAACACACCCCTGCCTACGCACATCCCATACGCGCCCCCTCTCAAGAGGGGAACTGGTACATTGATAATTATATCATTATTCCTTTTTATTATATCCGGCTGCAGCCAAAACAACAAAGATCAGTTACAAGAGCTCCCCTACTTCAACACGCCCGATTTTACCCCTACCTGGCCCGATAAAAATACAGATGCCTATCAAAAACTGCATACCATACCTGCTTTTAACTTTACCGATCAGTTTGGAAAAACGATCAATAACCAAACGGTAAAAGGCAAAATTTACGTGGCCGATTTCTTTTTTACGCGCTGCGGAAGCATATGCCCCAAAATGACGGATAACATGGGTGTGGTGGCTAAAACTTTTATGCATAATGATACGGTGATGATCCTCTCGCACTCGGTAACGCCCGGGCTGGATAATGTGCAGGTTTTAAAAACCTATGCCGGACATAAAAACATTACCAACCCCAACTGGCATTTACTTACGGGCGATAAGGATCAGATCTACAACATTGCGCGCCGCGGGTATTTTGCCGATGATGCCGTGGGTTATAATAAAGATGTATCGCAGTTTTTGCATACCGAAAACTTTATTCTGGTTGATAAGCATGGCCGCATACGCGGGGTGTACAACGGCACCATCATGTTCGAGGTGGAGAACCTGATCAGGCATATTAAAATTTTGGAGCGCGAAAGCTGATAGTTGAGTTTGAATCGCTACATTCAAACTATGAAATTGCGGGCCACTTATATTACCGATTTTATTGCGCTTGTTTTTCCGCAATTGTGCCAGGCCTGCGGCAAAACTTTGATCACTAACGAAAAGCTGATCTGTACCGAATGCCAGTATGATCTGCCTTATACCAACTTCCATCAACAGCCCGATAATGTAGTAGCCCGACAGTTTTGGGGGCGGATAGAGTTAAAGGCCGCCTATGTATTGCTCTATTTTTCAAAAGGCGGCAAGGTGCAAAATATGATGCACCAGTTAAAGTATCGCAATACGCCGAAAATAGGCAACAAACTGGGCGAAATTGCCGGTAAACAATTATTAACAAGTGAGGCTTACCGCGATATCGACCTGATCATCCCGGTTCCGCTGCATCCCCGAAAGCTAAAACAACGGGGTTATAACCAAAGCCAGCAATTTGCCGAGGGCCTGGCCGAAAAGTTCGATAGACCTGTGGATACGGTTAACCTCATCAGGCTAAAGCATACCGATACTCAAACTAAGAAGTCGCGCTTTTCGCGATACGAGAATATGAAGGATGTATTTGGCGTGCGCGATGCTGAACAATTGGCCGGCAAGCATATTTTATTGGTCGATGATATTATCACCACCGGCTCAACACTCGAAGCCTGCGGGTTGGAACTATTAAAAATACCCGGAGTGAAAATAAGCGTGGCAGCAATAGCTTACGCAGAGTAAATTTGCTTTACCGTTTATTGATTCCGATATTAGCTGTACCATGTCAAATATCATCCAAAATAATTTAGCACAAATAAAGCAACTCATGTTGAGTTATGGTGTTCAAAGTGCTTATGCTTTTGGTAGTGCTGTTAAAAACACCATGCATCCGGATAGCGATATTGATTTTGTAATCAGTTTTCCTAATGATATGGACTACAGTACTTACGGCGACAATTATTTTGAGCTTTTGTATGCATTACAAGACCTTCTAAAAACAGATGTCGATCTTGTTGCCGAAGAAACAATTACAAATCCCTATTTACGCCAAAGCATTGATAATAATAGGATTCAAGTGTTATGAGTATTGAGGAGAAAAAATTACTCACTGATATTCTGGATTCTATTGCCTCTATCGATGAACATTTGGAAGGCCGACGGATATTCGAAGAATATAAATCCAATAAAACTAAACGCAGAGCGGTTGAAAGGGAATTGGAAATTATTGGTGAAGCTGTGAGCAAATTATTAAAGATATCACCGCTCACCCAAATATCTTATGCCAGGCAGATAGTTGATCTGCGTAACAAAGTGATACATGCTTACGATAATGTGAACAACACGGTAATATGGAATGTTATTATGAACCATATACCTGTTCTGCAAAATGAAGCTGAAACTTTGATAAATAATAACGAAGAATAATAACTATTCCTTCGAAAACTTGCTGATCTTATCGTACAGGTCTTTGGGGTTAAACGGTTTCAGGATGTAATCGTTCATACCGGCTTCGCCAATCATGCCCATCTGGTTGTTGAGCATGGAGGCCGTAAGGGCAATAATAGGTAATTGCTGGCTGTAGGTATCGGCTTTGGCGCGCAGTACTTTTGTGGCCTCCAGTCCGCCCATTTCGGGCATGTGGATATCCATCAAAACAACATCATAATTGCCTTTGCTTTCAATTTTATTGAGCGCCTGTATACCGTTTTCGGCAAAGTCGGCAGCAATACCCCATTTTTTTAATACTTTATCAATTAACAGGCGATTGATCTGGTTATCGTCAACCACCAGTATATTTAATTTCAACCCAATTTCCACAGTTTCTGTTTTTGTTTTTAATGTATCGTTGCTCTTGTTAAAAGTGATGGTAAACCAAAACTTAGAGCCCTGCCCGTAAGTGCTTTCTACATTGATCCGCGAATCGTGCAGTTCAACCAAACGTTTGGTAATGGCCAGGCCCAGCCCGGTGCCGCCGTATAAGCGGGTAATATTGGCATCGGCCTGTTTAAACGATTCGAATATGGTGTTAATTTTGTCGGCAGCAATACCGATACCGGTGTCCGAAACCTCAAAGCGGATACGCACTTCGTTGCTGGTTTGCTCGATAATTTTCAGATCGATAGTAACGCCGCCTTTATCGGTAAACTTAACTGAGTTACCTACCAGGTTCAACAATATCTGGCAAAGCCGGGTTTTATCGCCAATGATATTTTGAGGCAGGTTATTGTCAACCGAAGCCTTGAGGTATATATTTTTACCCTTGGTTTTAAACTGCATGGAGTTAACCACGCTTTCAACCAGTTCGCGCAGATCGACAGGGATCTTTTCGAGTTCGATATTGCCGGTTTCGATCTTGGTAAAATCGAGCACATCGTTGATCAGCGTCATTAAATTATCAGCCGAAAACTTCAATATCTTCAGGTTCTCCTTTTGTGAGTCGTTAGGGTTATCATCCATCAGCAGATCAGAGATACCGATAACCGCGTTTAACGGCGTACGTATCTCATGACTCATTACCGAGATAAACATATCCTTGGCCCGGTTAAGCTGTACAGCTTCTTCTTTGGCGGAGATCAATTCGTGCTCAGCTTTCTTTTTAGCTGTGATATCGATGATCACCTCAACATATTTATCAATGTTGCCCAACTGATCGAGAATGATGGAGTTGATCACCGATATCCAGATAGGTTGTCCATCTTTACGATACATCAGCAGGTCAACCTCGAACGATTGTTTATTTTTTGACAGCTCGCGCGCCTTGTGAATAATGGATACATCCGTTAACTCACCTTTGATCACATCGCCGAGCGCGTTATCCTTTACATCATCCAACTGGTAGCCGGTGATCTTTTCAAAAGCATCATTAACCCAAACCACATTGTTATCGGCATCGCTTATCACTACGCCATTGCTTACCTTGCTTGCCACTAACGATAGTTGCTCCAGCTCGGCAACAACCTTTTTCTGGAAGGTAATATCACGACCGCTGGCATACCAGTTATTGCCTTTGGCAATAACCGACCAGCTTAGCCACTTGATCTCGCCGGTACGGGTAACAATACGTGTTTCCAGGTCGTACGATTTTTTTTTGTTGCGCAGGCCGTCCTCAACTATGGTAAGCAGCGACTCTCTGTCGCCTTTCGGGAAAAAATACCATATAGGATGACCAATGGCTTCCTGCGGCGTATAACCCAGGATACGGGTTACCGAGTTATTGATCAGTTCGATACGGGTACTTCTATCCATTACACAATGGACCTCGGGCGAGTTGTTAAACAAATTAAAAAACTCGTTGTGTAATTTAATGCTTTCTTCGAGCTCCTTTTTCTGCTTGCGCAGGGTAAGGTGCGAAACCACTTCGCGGGCTAACGTTGCTAAAGCATCCTTTTGCTCGGCGGTCAAATTGCGGGGCACCGTATCAACTACGCAAATGGTGCCCAGTTTGTAACCATCATTGTCGATAATAGGGGTACTGGCATAAAAGCGAACCCCGCCATCAACAACGGCAGGGTGATCTGCAAATAATTCGTTTTGCGTGGCATCGGGCACTTCCATCAATTCGTTGCCCATAATGGTGTACCGGCAAAAGCTTTCTGATCGGGCTATCTCATTGTTCGGTAAACCGATATTAGCTTTGTACCATTGCCTGTCGGCATCGATAAAAGTGATCAGCGAGATGGGCGTTTGACAAATGTATGCTACCAAACGGTTAATGGCATCGTAATCCTTTTCGGGTAAAGTATCCAGTATATCATAAGAATTGAGCGCATTAATGCGCTCAGTCTCATCAACCGGAACCGGATTACGGGTTAATACCATTTACTTTGATCAACAATTATTTATACAGGGGGAACTTTTCAACTAACTCGTTCACCTTATTACGTATCTTCTTCAAATTATGTTCACTTTCAGGATCTTTAATTACAGAATCGATCAGTTCTACAATTTTTTCCATCTGTTTTTCTTTTAAACCACGTGTGGTAATTGCAGCAGTACCCACCCGGATACCCGATGTTACGAACGGCGACTTATCATCATAAGGCACCATGTTTTTGTTTACGGTGATATCGGCTTTAACCAAAGCATTTTCGGCATCTTTACCGGTAATACCTTTGTTGCGTAAATCTAATAAAATCAGGTGATTATCTGTACCTCCCGAAACTATATTATAACCCAGGTCAATAAAAGCTTTGGCCATAGCTTCGGCATTCTTTTTAACCTGTACAATGTATTTCATATAATCTTCGCTCAGCGCTTCGCCAAAGGCAACAGCTTTTGCAGCGATAATATGCTCTAACGGGCCGCCTTGTGTGCCAGGGAACACGGCCGAATCAAGCAATGCCGACATCATGCGCACTTCGCCTTTAGGTGTTTTGAGGCCCCATGGGTTTTCAAAATCTTTACCTAAAAGTATCATGCCGCCACGCGGGCCGCGCAGGGTTTTATGTGTGGTAGTAGTTACAATGTGGCAATGCGGCAGCGGATCGGTTAACAAACCGCGGGCAATTAAACCTGCCGGGTGCGAAATATCAGCCAGTACCAAAGCGCCAACTTCGTCGGCCACTTTACGGATAAACTCGTAATCCCAATCGCGCGAGTAAGCCGAAGCACCGCAAATGATCATTTTAGGTTTTTCCTTTAAGGCCACTTTACGCAGCTGATCGTAATCGATCAAGCCGGTTTCTTTTTTTACACCGTAAAAATGAGGAACATATAATTTACCCGAAAAATTTACCGGCGAGCCGTGGGTTAAGTGACCGCCATGCGACAGATCAAAACCTAAAATTTTATCGCCGGGCTGTAAGCAGGCCAGCATAACGGCAGCATTAGCCTGTGCGCCCGAGTGCGGCTGCACGTTTGCCCATTCGGCGTTGAAAAGTTGTTTTGCACGCTCAATAGCAATGGTTTCGATCTCATCAACTATCTGGCAACCGCCGTAATAGCGTTTTCCGGGCAGGCCTTCGGCATATTTATTGGTTGCTACAGAGCCTGCGGCTTCCATTACCTGTTTGCTGACAAAATTTTCAGAAGCTATCAGCTCCAATCCTTCTTCCTGGCGCTGTAGTTCTTCGTCCAGTAAATTAAAAATTAGTTTATCTCGTTTCATTGTGCTGTTTAAAGGGCGCTAAGTTAGGAAAATAGATTTGAGATGTGAGATTTGAGACGTGAGATTTAGGCAGTTATGCCACATAAAAACAAATAACGACGGCCATTACGATGAAAGTTGCTAAAAAAATCCATATTAGTGTTACGGTCATGGCGAAAACTAAACAGACATTTGGAAAAATTGAAGATCTGAAACAAAAGTTTCGGCATTTGGAGACCGAAGTTATTGCGCGAAGGTTGACAAGTTTCAGTAGATCGAACGATATTTCTGTTGCCTATAAGGAAATTCTCAAGGAAAGGGGCATTAATGATTACCTCTCTATCCTATAAACTCATTCGCCATTACGCTTATTCGAAAAGCAGTTACTGCTCCCCTCTCGCTGCTATCCAAAAGTTATTGAAACCGACCCCTACCTGTATGGAAATAAGTTCCTGCTGCAGCATTTCGAGCAGTGCCAAAAAATTGTAAACAAAATGCACTTTGTTGGTGCTGTTTTTTTTGATCTCGCTAAAATCAAGGCGTTTGTTGATCTCGATCAGCTTCGCTATGGCTTCCTTTTGCTTTTCGATGGTGTAAGGGTATTGTACCACCGTATGCTTTACCACCTTACTGGCTGTTTTGTAACGCGCCATTACCCTACTGTAAACCAGCATCAGTTTATACAGGTTAAAGCTCTCGAGCTCTTCGCCCGGTGTGGCCAGCCCGGCAACGGCTTCCATATCCATGTGGATATTGCCCCGCTTTTCGCGTTTAAAACGTTCGTCTTCCAGCGGTTTGAGTTCTTCGCAGATGAGCTTGTATCTTTTGTATTCGATGAGTTTGCGGATCAGATCGGCCTTCAAATCCACTTCGTTGCCATCTTCATCAACCTCGTATCGCGGCAGCAGCATTTTTGCCTTAATGCGCATCAGGGTAGCGGCCACATAAATAAACTCGCTGGCCAGTTCCATATTAAGCTGCTGCATGTGGTGCAGATAGTCCAGAAAGTCGTCGGTTATTTTAGCGATCGAAATTTCGTGTATATCCAGCTCATCCCGCTCAATAAAGAACAGTAACAGATCGAACGGACCTTCAAACTGCGGAAGTTTGATCTCGAAATTCTCTTCAGTCATAGCTTAACGGACCAAAAATAATGATGTTATTTCGAATGTCGAATGTTCAATTTCGAATTTTGCTATGTGAATTCCTTTAGTCAGATGCGCTAAAGTAATGTCACTAAGTTACCAGTTACTTAATACCTATTTTAATACTTGTTATTATCAATATATTCATTTAGTTTTATACCCACCCATTATAAGCAAAAATCCGCTTTACATTTAATTAACTACAACAATATCAGCACACTTACCCATCCCCAAGATAAGGCTGTGTGATTGCGCGTATATTTTTTAATTAAATATTTTTTTTACATCCATACTATTAAAGCATTAAGGCGTAAACCGAAAAGCCTGAACAGAGTAGGTAATCAAAATCTAAACTTAAATCCGATTATTATGGCAAGTCCGATCAAAAATGTCGCTGCTGGCGACGAGCAACACCTGTTATTTTTATTTGTGCCTCTTAAAAAAGGAAAATCAGCCACAGCGGCAAAAGAAATTGAGCATTTACAAGGTACAATTAAAGCGCATGCCGCATCGGTTGACCCACGGGCGGCTACCGGCGTTCACTTTTTTATGATCTATCACCAGGCCGACGGGCAGGCAACTCCAGGCATCCCGGTACCGGGCTTCCAGTCGTTTCCCGGTAAGGACGTATTGGTGGTCATGTCGCTTTATGATAATGATTTTGCGCCGTACATCAGCGCGTTTTTTACGCTGCCACCAGTTGTGGCGGGTTTAACTGCCCTTTTACAAAATATGGACGAAAGCGGTATACCCGGCCTTGACCCTAAAGATCCAAGCACGGCGGCAAATATTCTTAAAAACGGTGGAGTTGTGAAAAATCCGAGCGCGTTTTATTGCCTGCTGATGCGTTATAATTTTGCCGACCCAACCTTAGCGGCAGGCGCGGCACCAGGCAAATACACTTTAGGCGCAACTTTCCCGGGGCTAACCGTAGGTAAAATTTTGAACAGCTATCCCGATGCAAAAGAACTTTGGCCTTTTCCGCCAGTGGCCATTAATTTCCAGAAATCGGTTGCACCAAAATGCGGGAAATAGGCGGCGGTATACTTTAGTTTAATTTTTAACTTATTTATTTCCAGGATCTATGAGTACAAACGAATTCATCCACATGGATGATGTACAGGGGCTGATCGTTCGCGGCTATAATTACGATTTCGTGAGGTACATTATTTTAAGCATTACCAACAATCCCGAAGCCATAAAAAAAGCACAGGATTTTTGTGCCGATATGATACCTGGCAGCAAAGCACCCGGTTTAAAAATTACCGATGCAACGCCCTGGGTTAACGGCAAACCACCGTATTGCCTTAACATTGGTTTTACTATTGCCGGATTAGAACTATTGATTGGCAATGATAACTGTACAACGCTTAATAATACAAGCAACCAGGTTTTTAGCTCTTTTAGCGGAGGTGCTGTAAGTGATGCCGAATTTGTAGGTGATACCGGTACCAGCGATCCGCAATACTGGTGGACACGCTCCGGAGGGTGGTTGCCGGGCCCAGCCCCTGCGGCCGATGGCAGCGACCTGCACATACAACTCACGTTGTATACCCGCAACCCCAAAGACAGGGGGGATTATTATGACCAATTGGTAGCGATGATACCCAAAACCAAAGGCGGGAGCTTATGTGCCAAACCAGTGTTCTTTAAAGATTCGGACCCGATAGTTGTTGACGGCGACCCAACTTATATTCATTTTGGTTATAAGGATAGCCTGTCGCAGCCGCGCATTGACCATTCGCCATGGAATATACTGGAGGTAATTGACAACGTGGATGATGACCGGCCAAAGGTACCGGCCGATAGGTTCATTATCAGCACTAATGCTTCGGATTACCAGGCGCACCCTTTTTTAAAGAATGGCACATTTGGCGCATTCAGGTTATTATACCAGGACGTGGCCTCGTTTGAGGAATTTATCACGTCGGACCCCGACGTTGCGCCCGAGCTGATGGCCGCGAAGATGTGCGGGCGCTGGCGCGACGGCACGCCGCTGGTTGTATCGCCGGATAAAATGGACCCGAACCTGAAAGGATTTGATTATACCAATTTTGATTATCATGCGCGAAGCAAGCATCAAATAGGCGATATGATCAATGATGACGATGGGTTAAGATGCCCGTATGCGGCACATATCCGCAGGGCAAACCCGCGCGATGATATAGCGGTAGCAGGCAATATGAATTTGAATACCGGCGTGCCGTTATATGCTGTAAAGCATCGCATATTGCGCAGGGCGTCCCCTTATGGCCCGCCGTACAAACCTACGGAGCCAAAAACCCCGCAAATACAAAGAGGATTGGTGGGTTTGTTTATCGGCGCTGTAATGGATTTCCAGTTCAGGTTTATTATGCATAGCTGGCTCGAAGCGGGTTCGTTCCGCAATCCGGATAATTCGCCCAACAGCAGTGGCGTCGATCCGCTTTTTGGCCCGCGTACGGATGATACCTATCCACCCGACCTGCAATTCGCATTTGCCGAGCCTAATACATCGCAGGTAGCACAAGCACCGGTTGAATATCACACAGTACCGCAAAACATGCAGCGTTATGTGCGTACCGATGGCAGTTTGTATGTGTTTATGCCGGGTATAACGGGATTGAAGTGGATATCGGAAGGAAAATTGCCGCCGGTTACTGCACAATAGTTAACAATTATACAATCAATATGCCGGCTTTTTACAGCCGGCATATTTTGTTTAATGTTGTTTTGGTGGGAAAAATTGCGTATATTGTATAAAGCGCGAAGCTAAAACAATTACGAATTTGATAATGAAAGCTTGAAAAGTAATTGAAAATACCGATAAATACCCACCTGTTTATGACGAATACGTTAGGGTGCGTTATGAAAATGATAATTTTTAATGAAACGGAAATTTCGCGGCAGGCATAGAAACGGATACCGGACCTGTGGCTAATGCCAGTACCGTATGAGTGGATAGCCCGGGCTGTAGGCAACACACTAAAAAGGAATCAAGAGATAAAACAAAACAAGTTGAGAATACCCATAAATACCCATGTGTTTGAGTTGTTGTTGGTGATAACACCAACAGCGGCGGGGTGACAGCACCAACAACGGCCGGGGCCGAACCGCTGATTTAATGTTGGACATGATCACGCTGATGATCAAAAATCCGAAATTGAACATCCGAAATCCGAAATAAAAACATCTTTATTTCGGGTTAAATAACTTACTTTGTACCTTTACAATAGTGGACAATTTTTAAATGAAAGTACAGGCGGGAGAACTATTACAAAAAATCAACTATCCTTCTGATTTAAAACAACTTAGAGAGGAAGACCTTAAACAGCTGAGCCAGGAACTACGTCAGTATATTATTGATATCGTTTCGGTTAACGGCGGGCACTTTGGCGCCAGTTTAGGTGTGGTTGAATTGACCGTTGCCCTGCACTACGTTTTAAATACCCCTTACGATCAACTGGTTTGGGATGTTGGCCACCAGGCTTACGGCCACAAAATACTCACCGGCCGCCGCGATGTTTTTGATACCAACCGCCTGTTTGGCGGTATCAGCGGTTTCCCGAAACGGAGCGAAAGCGAATACGATACCTTTGGTGTTGGCCACTCTTCAACCTCTATATCAGCAGCGCTGGGCATGGCTGTGGCATCGCACTATAAAGGCGAAACCGACAGGCAGCACGTAGCCGTTATAGGCGATGGATCGATGACCGCGGGTTTGGCTTTTGAGGCTCTGAACCATGCCGGGATAGAGAACAGTAACCTGCTGGTTATTCTGAACGACAACAATATGGCTATTGACCCTAATGTTGGCGCGTTGAAAGAATATCTTACAGATATATCCACTTCAAAGCATTATAACCGTTTCCGGGATGATATTGCCAAGGTTTTGGCTAAGATATCGGAAATTGGCCCCGATGCTTATAAATTGGCCCAAAAGTTTGAGAAGAGCATCAAGGGCACTTTGCTAAAACGCAGTAACTTTTTTGAGGCGCTTAAATTCAGGTATTTTGGTCCGATTGACGGGCACGACGTAGAGCATTTGGCACGAGTGCTGAAGGATCTGCGTGATATACCGGGCCCTAAACTACTGCACTGTATCACTGTAAAGGGTAAAGGTTACTCGCTTGCCGAAAAGGACCAGACCAAATGGCATGCGCCCGGTTTGTTTGATAAGATAACCGGCGAGATCAAAAAGACCGTTTACGAAAAGCCACAACCGCCGAAATATCAGGACGTGTTTGGCCATACCATTATAGAGCTTGCCGAAGTGAACCCTAAAATTATGGGTATTACCCCGGCTATGCCAAGCGGCTCATCGTTAAACCTGATGATGAAAGCCATGCCTAACCGTGCATTTGATGTGGGCATTGCCGAGCAACACGCGGTAACGTTTTCGGCTGGCCTGGCTACACAAGGCTTGTTGCCGTTTTGTAATATTTACAGCAGCTTTATGCAACGGGGCTATGACCAGGTGATACACGATGTGGCCATCCAAAACCTGAATGTTGTTTTTTGCCTGGACAGGGCCGGTATTGCCGGCGCCGACGGCCCGACGCACCATGGGGCTTACGATCTGGCTTATATGCGCTGCATACCGAACATGACGGTATCGGCACCAATGAACGAAGAAGAACTGCGCAACCTGATGTTTACCGCGCAGCAAGACAATATGGGTCCGTTTTCTATCCGCTACCCACGGGGCAACGGTGTGATGGTAGACTGGCAACGGCCGATGAAGGCAATTGAAGTTGGCAAGGGCCGTAAGGTTTGCGATGGTGAAGATGTGGCGATATTATCTATCGGTACTGTTGGTAACGAAGTTGTAAAAGCCTGCGATGCACTTAACGCTGATGGTTATAACCCTGCGCATTACGATATGCGTTTTGTAAAACCGCTGGATGAAGAGCTGCTGCACGAAGTGTTTGCGAAATTTAACAAGGTGATAACGGTTGAGGACGGCTGCATACAAGGCGGCATGGGCAGCGCAGTTTTAGAGTTTATGGCCGACCATAACTATAAAGCGCAGGTGGTACGTTTGGGTATACCCGACGAGGTTGTTGAGCACGGCGAGCAGCCCGAACTTTGGGCCGAATGCGGTTACGATGCCAAGAGCATTGCCGCCCAGGTTAAGCTTATTGGCCTGTCGCGGACTATGCGGACTATAGCGTCGTAAAACAAAAACAAGTTCTTATAAGTCTGTTTACTCCACCTTATATCTAAACACCTGCCTGCCTATATTGCCCTCGGCATCAATACCTTCAATAACAGCTTTGTAGGTACCTTTTCCATCAGAGTTGAAGAATGATAATGACGCGGTGCCTGTTTTATCTGTAATGATATTTGGCTGCCAGTATATGGTTGTACGTAAATCGGCAACGCGGGTGTTGGTTTTGGGGTCATCGTACTTAGGTGCATAAAATTCGCGGGCTTTATAGTAACCTTTGGGGTGATAGGTCATGATACCGGGCGCATAGTTGCGGTATCCGCTATCTTCGCCGCCGCGTTTGGTAGTAATAACCAATACGCCACCACTTGCCCGCGAGCCATATATGGCGGTATAACCAATGGTTCGTAACACTTCAACACTCGCTACATCGGTGGGCGATAGCATATCCAGGTCAAAATCTTCCATGGGCATGCCATCTAAAACTACCAGCATAGGTATATTGAGGCTACGCGTTGAATAAGCCATACCATTGCGAAAGTTGACAAAGTTGGCCTTACCCAGCAAACACATGGTTAAAGTGGCACAAGCTTCTAACTTATCGCTGGTAATTACCTGGTCGGCGTTACCCGCCCCGTTCAGGTTATCTGAATTGGGTGCTACCGATTTCTTTTTATCGGATATGGTAACCCCCTTCAGCATAATTGTTTTATTGACCATGCCGTATTTCAAAAAGTCATCGTATTGGGTTTTGCTGTTTAACAGGTATGGCATCAGGGTAGTGTTCACGTTTACCTCCACATCGGCGGCGTTTTTGTTGGCGGTCACAATTTGCGGCGGAACATTATCCAGTTCGATCTCTACATTTTTGCCATTTTTTGCAGTACGCGCCTGGATAACAAATTTTACGCTGTCGCGAAATACCAGGTCTTTGAATGCAAAGGCGCCTTGTTCATCGGTAACGGTATCTAACAAAAACATACCCCCTGCAGTACTAAAAATGGATACTTTACCTTTTACTACAGGCTTACCACCCAGTGTTTTTACATGCCCCGTAATGTCCAGCGATCTTTCGGGCTTAAAGGCGAGGGGCGCAAAACCATCGCTCATCAATTGCTTCCACAAAAAGCGGCGGTAACCTTGTGTCATCATCAGTATATCAAGCTCGGCGCGGGTTTTATCGCTCACGTTTGTAAAATAATAGTTAGGCTGTTCAATATAACCTTTAATGTCTGATGACAACAACAGGTTTGACAGGATGGTGCTTTCGGCAGCCTCGTTAACGGGCACTTTGCTCTCGTTGGTAACAGCTACCGAAAAGGTACCTATTACCGGCTGGCCGCTTTTATCTTTAGCATTAATGTCCAGCTTTACTTTTTCACGCGGGGCGTAGGTTGATTTTGTGGTGTTTAACGCGATGTTAAGCAAGTCGGGATTTTGTATCAAGGCAATACGCTCGTTCAAAGGGGCGCCGGTTGCCGAAAACAGCGTAAACTGAGCTATCCCTGAAGGAAAACGGGTTTTGGCAATTTTGGTTGCAAATACCGGGCCGGTCAATTTAGTTTTAGCAGTGTAAATAAGGTTACCACCCGAGTGCACCAGCAAATTTATTTCGCTGTTTTGGTTGGCCTGAAAGGTAGCATCGTTTGTGAATATCTTAACGAGCACATTTTCAGGATCGGAGGTGTTGTTAACACTTAATACATAACCCTGGTCGGCAGGTTTGGGCAGCACAATCGCGCCTTCGGACCCATCGGGGTACGTAAGTTTGGCGGTATAGGTTTTACCTGTTTCGGGCGTAATAAAAAATGTGCCCATACCCAGGTGCTGTGTGGTTATATTGGCGATGGTTTGATCGTCGCTATTCACTATCGTACCTTTAACATCCACACCCAAACCATCGGCACCTATGGCTTTAAAGGCTACTTTGTTACGGATGCCGCTAACCAGGCTGCCGCTTTCGGGAAAAAATTGAACGTCCGTTTTTTCGGAGGATGCTTTGATCGGGATAACCTTTACATAGCTTTGCTTAGGATCGAGTTTAACTGTGGTGGTAATATGCCCGCTTTTTAGCAACGCCGGCATATTATTGTTAAAATGGATATCGAGGTTACCTTCGCTATCGGTTACCCCCTTGCCTTTGGCTACCTGCCTGAAACTTAGTTCGACCGTGTAATTCACCTCAGTGTTTTCAAGCGGTTTACCTTCCAGGTCAGTGTAGTTGATCACGGCATCTACTCTTTGCTGCTTGTTTTGTGTGCTATAGGTATAGCTAACCCTGGTAAAGATGTTATTGGATATGGCGTTGCCAATTTGTACTGTTTTATCAAAAAAGTAATCCTCGCCGGCATTACGCATCCAGTCGGTATAGGCTCTGATGCGGTAATTACCCTCACTTAGCGAGTCGGTTAATTTAAAATCGCCCCAGGCAACACCCGAAGTTAAAGGTAGTTTAATGGCTTTTTTGATCGAATCCTTATCACTTATCAGCTCTACATTTAAAATACCGCTTGTTGCCGAAAGCAGGTGTTTGCCGCCTATGGTTACATAAGCCTTAAACCAGATATCGTCGCCAATGGCATAATAGGGTTTATCTAAATGCAGGTATACTTTTTCGGGCGCCCGTTCGGCCGACCATTTGGTTAACTGGGTTACCGCCTTTTGCAGGATATCATCATCCAAACCGGTAAATGCTACCAAACCAACAAAAATTACTGATACGGCGGCAATGACAAATACGCTTAGTTTTTTCACAGGTATATTCTATAGTTTATAAACAAAAAAGACTGCGTTATCTGCCAGGTGATCAGGGCGTAAAGGCGAGATAAAGCGATCAGAAACTATTCTTCCACATCATACTTTCAACGGGTTTTGTGGTTTTGTTATTGTATTTTGCGTTGTTTTTGGTATTGTACATTACCTCTACATCGCCTTCCACAACAAAGTAGATCAGCTGGCCAACGGGCATACCGGCATAAATACGTACCGGCTGTGCTACCGATATTTCGAGCGTCCAGGTGTTACAAAAACCTACATCGCCTTTGCCTGCGGTAGCATGTATGTCAATACCCAAACGCCCGGTGCTTGATTTACCTTCCAAAAAAGGCACGTGCGCATGCGTTTCTGTATACTCCATGGTTACACCCAGGTACAACACATTGGGTTGCAGTACAAAGCCCTCTTTAGGGATCTCAAAGTGCTCTATCTCATTGTGTGTTTTGGCATCAAGTACACGGCTTTTATAATTGGCCAGGTATTTGCCTAAATGTACATCGTATGAGTTTGTGCCGAGGCACTTACGGTCAAACGGTTCAATGATAATGTTACCCTTTTCAATTTCCTCTAAAATGCGCTTATCCGATAAAATCATATACTTAGATCAATACATCTAAATTAAAATTATTTGATATAATTTTGCACGCTTTTACAATTTTACTTTATGGCTATTGCGTTTAGGTTACAGGTTGATGAGGATACTGAATTTGCTCTATGGAAAATAGAAGAGGAAGCCGAAAGCCTGTATAATCAGCTACAGCTTAACGACGCCGAAAAAGCCTATGTAGAGTCGATAGGTAATGGTAAGCGCCATTTGCACTGGTTAGGTACAAGGGTACTTTTACGCACCATGCTTAACACCTCCGAATATATTGACTGTAAGGTTGACGAGCATGGCAAACCCTACCTGGTTGATATGCCGTACCAGATATCGCTGAGCCACTCGTTTGATTACGCTGCGGTAATGATCAGTAAAAGCAAACCTGTGGGTATTGATATTGAACTGATAAGCCCGAAAGTTGAACGGATAGCGCATAAGTTTTTGAATAAACAAGAGCTCTCAGCCCTCAGGCCCGAACACCGTGTTGAACAATTGTACGTAGCCTGGTGCGCCAAAGAGGCAGTATACAAATGCCACGGCCAAAAGGTGATCTCGTTTTTAGATCATATTTTTTTAGAGCCGTTTGAGGAGCACCAAAAAGGCATTGTACACGCCCAAATTTTAAAGAGGGACTTTAAACAGGATTTTGTGGTACACTACCTGCGCTTTGAGGATTATATGATAGGTTACGTTAAAGGGGGAAGCAATGAAAAATAAAAAAGTGATGTTGCAGGATTGGGGCCTTATTGATTACAAGCAAGGCTGGGACAGGCAGGAAGCCTTGTTTGCCGATACAGTGAAGCAAAAGATCGATATCAGGAACAAAGACCTGGTTATGGCATCAGGCGAGGCTGCTAACCATACTTACGATGATTGTGTGGCTGATGAAACCCTGAACTACCTAGTGTTTTGTGAGCACCCGCACGTATATACTTTAGGCAAAAGCGGCAAGCCCGAACATTTGCTTTTGGATGAAGAGGGTTTGAAAGAAAAACAAGCCACCTACTACCCTATCAACCGAGGGGGCGATATTACTTACCACGGGCCCGGCCAGATTGTGGTTTACCCGATACTTGACCTGGATAACTTTTTTACCGATATCCATTTATACCTGCGCACACTTGAAGAGGCCGTTATTTTAACTATGGCCGACTATGGTTTAAAAGGCGACCGTTACCCGGGATATACCGGCGTTTGGCTCGACCCGGAGATCCCTGAAAAGGCACGTAAAATTTGCGCCATGGGTGTGCGTTGCAGCCGCTGGGTAACCATGCACGGTTTGGCGTTTAACGTAAATACCGATCTGAATTATTTTAAAAATATAGTTCCCTGCGGTATTGATGATAAGGCCGTAACATCAATGGAGGCCGAACTTGGTAAACAATTGAATATAAACGAAGTTAAAAAAAACCTACTGCACCATATTTCCGTATTGTTTGATATGGATGTGGCGCTATGAAAATTGCCTTTTTAATTTTGTTTGGGATGAGCGGCTTGTTTGGCTGTTCAAAAACTTCGCCGCAAGGGCAGCAACCATTTATACAAGTTACCGATACAACCAAAGTGACCAATAAAAACACCTTGCAATACCTGGCCCTGGGCGACTCGTACACCATTGGCGAATCGGTCGACCTGGCGCAATCGTTTCCTTACCAGCTTAAAAACAGCTTAGCTACGCAGGGTTATCCTGTAGCCGACCCAAAGATCATTGCCGTTACCGGATGGACGACGACCAATCTGATTGATGCTATTGCTCAAGCCAAACTAACACAGAAATACGATCTTGTAACACTGCTGATCGGCGTGAATAACCAATATCAGGGCAAAAGCCAGGCGCAATACCGCACCGAGTTTGTACAATTGCTCAATACTGCCATCGCGTTTGCTAACGGAAATAAAAAGCATGTGTTTGTTTTGTCGATACCCGATTACAGCGTAACGCCTTTTGCGCAAAACTCCGACAGGGCTAAAATAGCAGCAGAGATAGACCAGTTTAACGACATTAATTTGTACGAGAGCACTAACGCAGGCGTTAACTATCTTAACATTACCGGTATATCGCGGCAAGCAACAACCGACCCTGCTTTAATAGCTCCCGACGGGCTGCACCCATCCGCAAAAATGTATCAACTTTGGATAAATGGGCTTGCGCCGATGGTTTTGAATAATTTGAAATAAATTTTGAAATTCGGACAAATGTCGTTATTTTTATGACAAATTACACAAGAGCGAAATGAAAGAGCAAAAGAAATATCCGATACTCACCGATGCTGAGCCTGAAGAGCTGGTGAATATTGTGCGTGATGGCATTGCTTTCCCATATTTTGTAAAACTCAGCAACAAACTTCATTTTACTTTCGAGGAATGGTCGTCGTACCTACATCTCTCCGAACGCACCATCCAACGTTATAAAAAAGAAGAGAAAACTTTCGATCCCATTTACTCTGAGCGTATTATCCAGATAGAGTTGTTGTACAAACGCGGCGCCGAGGTTTTTGATAGCGAAGCCAATTTTAATACCTGGATGGAATCAAATATTGTTGCCCTGGGTAATATCAAGCCTAAAGAGTTATTGGATACTTCGTTTGGCATTCAAGCCCTGATGGACGAGCTTGGCCGTATTGAACACGGCGTTTTTGCATGATCCTTTATCGCTTAAGCAAACAGCAATATATAAACGATCTGTCGGGCCGCGGTGCCGAATTAACCGGAGGCCGCTGGAACAGCAAAGGAATACCGGTTTTGTATACTGCCGAGTCGCGCGCGCTGGCTGCTATTGAAATTGCGGTGCATATCCCGCTGGGTATCATCCCATCAAACTATTACCTGGCTGCTATTGAGTTACCCGGACCTGACAGGATTGCCAGGATAGAAATTGCTGATCTGCCCGCACGTTGGGACAGCCACCCGTTCATTAAGATAACGCAACGGGCTGGCGACATTTTTATTAAAGAAAATAAACATCTGGCTTTACAGGTGCCTTCGGCTACGGTAAAAGGCGACCATAATTACCTGATCAATCCCAATCACGTTGATTTTAAAAAAGTAAAGGTCATCAGTACCGAGCCTTTTGAGTTTGACAGCCGTTTATTTAAAAAATAAGCTTAGCATTCGGGCAAGCTTAACGGAATATTAACCGCCAGGCCGCCATCAGATGTTTCTTTGTATTTTGAGTTCATATCCAGCGCTGTTTGCCACATGGTTTTAACCACGGCATCTAAACTTACCTTAGCATTATCCGGGTTAGTTTGCAGCGCCAGTTGCGATGCCGTGATGGCCTTAATAGCGCCCATGGTATTCCGCTCAATGCAGGGTATCTGCACCAGGCCACCAATAGGATCGCAGGTTAGCCCCAGGTGATGCTCCATGGCAATTTCGGCAGCCATCAGTACCTGCCTTTGCGAGCCGCCCAGGCATTCGGTTAATGCTGCCGCAGCCATTGCCGATGATACACCAATTTCGGCCTGGCAACCGCCCATAGCCGCAGATAAGGTGGCCCCTTTTTTAAATATGCTGCCTATTTCGGAGGCTGTAGATATAAACTGAACGATCCTATCTTCTTTAAAGCCATCGCAAAAAACAATATAGTACTGCAATACGGCCGGCACCACGCCTGCTGCCCCGTTGGTTGGCGCGGTAACCACACGGCCAAAAGAGGCATTTTCTTCGTTCACGGCGAGAGCAAAACAGCTTACCCAATCCAGGGTGTATTTAAACCCGTTACCACCTTCGCGGATAGCTTTGATCCAGCTTTCGTAATCGGTATAAATGGCGCCGTTAAGTAGTTTTTTATTGAGTTTATCGGCCCTGCGGGCAACATTTAAGCCACCCGGTAAACTACCTTTGGTGTGGCAGCCCTTGTAAATACATTCGTTTATTACCCGGAATATATTGAGGATACCATCGCGGGTTTCTTTTTCGCTGCGCCAGGCCAGTTCATTTTCCATCACCACGTCCGACACCTTTAGCCCGGTCTTAATACACCAATGCAGCAGGTCGTTAGCTTTTTCAATCGGGAATGGCAGATCGACCTCGGCTTTCGCCGATTTGTTTTCGCCCTCTTTTACCACAAAGCCGCCGCCAATGGAATAAAAGGTTTCGGATACGGCTTTGCCCGTATTTAAAAACGCCTGAAAGGTTACCGCATTGGGATGAAAAGGCAGGCTTTCATTAAACAGGAAGATCATGTCATCATCCCTGTTAAAAGTTATCTGCTGCAAAGCGCCAAGGTTTAACTGCTTATTGCTGATGATACCGGCTATTTTACTGTCGATCTGGTTAACATCAAACGTAACCGGGTCATCGCCGCTTAAGCCTAACAGGATAGCGATATCGGTACCGTGCCCTTTGCCGGTTTTGGCTAACGAGCCGTAAAGTAAGATCTTAACCTGCTCAACCTGCGTTAAAACCTGCTGCTCTGTTAATATCTGAACAAATTGCTGTGCTGCCCGCCATGGTCCCAGCGTATGAGAACTGGAGGGGCCAATGCCAATTTTAAAAATATCGAAAACAGAAATTTGCTCCCTTTGCATAAAATACAAAGTTAATATTGCTCACACAGCAAACGAATAAAACATTACCCGATCTGCGGATTCATATTAACGGTAAAATGGTTATAATCTTTCAGGATGGTTTTCAGAAATTTGTAATTATTCAACTCACCAGTATCGGTTATGCTCAAAAAAGCTTTTACCCTCCGGGCCATATTATCAACCAGAGTAACGTCGCCGGTTTTATAAAAGTGATTGATCACTTCGTGTATCAGCGCAATATCTTTATCTGATAAGTTGGTGGCATCGAAAAAAACAGGCTGGTAGGATTCATCAACTTCCAGGTTATCCAGTTCTTCAAAACCTGTGCGCCTTTTGGTTTTTATTAAAGTTGTATTGGCCACAATATCGCCTATACGCTGCCTGTTGTCGGTTATGGCTACCGATACAATTGCCGCTACACCGAAGGTTATGCCAAAATCAACCAACCGGAAAACATAGCGTAATAAATACTGGCCAACGCGCGGCCGCGCACCATCCAGGCTGATCACTCTTATTTTCATGATGTATTTACCCAGGCTTTGCCCGTTAAAAATCAACTCGGCAACCACATCGTAAAAGCCATAAAAGATAAAAAACAGGATCTGCGGAAGGGTAAAATTATACAAAACAGCATGCGAGGTAACGTTGCGAAAAATAAGCAGATACAGCAGAATAATAGCCAGGTATAGCGAATAATCAATAATCCGGGCGATGATACGCTCGCCAAGTCCTGCTACTTCGTAATCGATATCAATATTCTGCGCTGTTTTTATCCCAATAGTTTGCATACCTAACAAATATAAGTTCGAAATATGATATATTTAATGGTCAATTAATTTTTTGTTACTATTTTAAGCAAAAATTATAAGCGTTAAAATACTAAATGAGAGAAGCCTTATTTATTAAACAAGGTACCGAAAAGTGGAGTGAGTTTGAAAAAAATCCAAACACCGACCCGGATATATTAGCCGAGCAATTTATTATTATTACCGACGACCTGGCGTATGCCAAAACGTTTTACCCAAAATCAAAAACAACTGTTTACTTAAATGGCCTGGCGGCCCGCTTTCACCAATCGATCTATAAAAACAAAAAAGAGAGCAATAAGCGCTTTGCCAGATTTTGGAAAATAGAAATACCCCTGCTTTTTGCCGAATACCGTAAACAATTGCTGTACTCGTTTATCTTCTTTTTTATTTTTTGCCTGATGGGCGCCCTGTCAGCCAAGTACGATAACACATTTTTACGGCTGATATTGGGCGACGGTTATGTGAATATGACCAATGATAACATTGCCAAAGGCGATCCTTTTGGAGTATACAAAAAAGAAGAGCCTATTTTAATGTTCTTTATGATAGCCAAAAACAATATTATGGTTACGGCCAGCACATTTGTAATTGGTATCTTTTTTTCGGTGGGCACGCTTTACCTTTTAATGTATAACGGCATTATGCTGGGCTCGTTTCAATACTACTTTATCAGTAAAGGGTTGGGGATACAATCTGTACTTACCATTTTTATACATGGCACTTTAGAGATATCGTGCATTATTATAGCGGGCGGCGCAGGCCTTATTTTAGGCAACAGTTTAATTTTCCCGAAAACCTACAGCCGGCTTGAATCGGTAAAAAAAGGGGCCAAAGATGGTATGAAAATCATGCTGGGTATTTTACCTATTGTTGCCGTGGCGGCATTTTTAGAAAGCTTTGTTACCCGGCATACCGAAATGCCTGTATGGCTGAGCTGCGCTATACTTATTGCTTCGTTTTTATTTATTTTAGTGTACGTAGTTATTTACCCGGCAATTTTATCGCGAAGATTAAACACAACAACCAATGAAAGCAAAAATTGAATTAAGGCAGGTGCGCGATTTTGGCGAGATCATCAGCGACAGCATTTTATTTATCCGCCAGAACTGGAAAGCATTACTCAAAACATACTTTGTTTTTTGTGGCTTTTTTATCGCGGCAAACATCATTTTTACAATCCTGTTTCAACTAAAGGTTGTAAACCTGCATAAAGAGCAAGTTTATGGCAACACACCGGCATCGGCCGCAACGATATTTAGCTGGGAATATTTTCTGCTGCTCATATTTAGTTTTGCCAATCTTATTTCGCTGCTGCTTACCACGTTGAGCTTTGTTACGCTTTACAACGAAAAAAATAATGAGGCGCCAAACATTGAAGAAGTTTGGGCCTATTATAAATACTATTTTCTGAGGGCCACCGGGTCGTTCCTTTTGTTGTGCCTCATATTTATCGGCGCAGGAATTGTACTTCTGCTACCGGGAGGATTGGCAGTATTTGCCGCGGGGCCATTAATTGGGGGCTTTATCACTTTTTTTGTGATCGTGTTGCCGATCATCTATTTCGTAACCGTATTATCTTTATTTTACCCCATCATGATCATGGAAAACGGGGGCTTCGGGTTTGCCTTTGGTAAATGTTTTAAATTGATCAAAGGCCGCTGGTGGAACACTTTCGGGGTATTATTTATTAATGCCATTTTGGTATATGCGGCTATGCTATTGGTGATGATCCCTTTCGCGCTGTTATCCGGCGGCAGCATTACCTTCCTGGCGTATAATGTGCCCATAGTGATCACCATACTTTATACCATTATGCTGGCTATTATGCAGATCATTAACATTTTACCCATAATTTCTATATCGGTAACGTATTTTAGCTATGCCGAAGAAAAAGAAAGTGTTGGTTTAATGGAGCGGATAGATGAGATAGGCCTTGGCAGCGATGATCTTGACCCGATTTCGGATGAGTATTGACAGATAGTTATGCACAGATACTTATCCGCGTTTTTTCTTTTTTGCTTAATGATATTGGCCTTACCGGCTACGGACTTTGCCGCTGCTAAACCGGTGGTAAAAAAAATACCCGCAGTTATTAAAACAGATACGGCGCGCGTGCAAACGCGTAGCTTTAATAACCATAAGGTACAAGGCTATTTGCAGGACAAAGATTTTAGGTATAACAAAGCCGATGTGCAGGGCGAATCCTTATGGGACCGCTTTTGGCATTGGTTTTGGAACTGGCTTTACGGCAAGGTATTCTCCACATCCGAATCACAAAACCTTTTTTATTACTTACTGGTAGGTTTTGGCGCCATATTTTTGATTTTTTTAATGCTCAGAATAAGCGGACTGAGCGCCATACAGATATTGAGGGGGGAGGCTAAAAAACTCGACCTGCCTTATGCCGAATCGCTCGAAAATATACACGAGATCAATTTTGATAACGAGATTGAGAACGCTATTGCCCAGCGCAATTACAAGCTTGCTGTACGCCTGTTGTATTTGCGTAGCCTTAAACAGCTAAGCGATGCGCAATTGATACACTGGCAAATTGAAAAAACCAATACCGCCTACCTTGAAGAACTGACCAATAGTGAACAGCGTCAATCCTTCGGCTTATTGACCAGGCAATTTGAATATGTTTGGTACGGTGATTTTTTTGTCGACGGTCAATCATTTCAAAATATTAACACTTTGTTCCAGGATTTTAAAAAGACGATGCAATGAAGGATTTTAAGATCTACATTTTTATTGCATCTATACTGGTCACCATTTACCTGGTTGCCCAGTACAAACGTCCCAAACCTATCGACTGGACATCGTCGTTTTTAAAAACCGACAAAATACCTTTCGGGACATATATTTTATACAATCAACTGCACGATATTTTTCCGGGCGCCGCCATACAGAACTACCGCGAACCGGTTTATAACGTGCTAAGCGATCACGATATCAAACAGGCGACCTATCTGATCATCAGCAACAGCGTTAACCTGACAGAATACGACCTTAATAAATTAACCGCCTTTGTTAAACAGGGTAATGATGTTTTTATAGCTGCAGCTGATTTTGGTGATGCCGTACAGAAAAAACTAAAAGTTGAAACCGACCGCAATTACGATTTAAGTCAAACCGACGATAGTATCCGTTTTGTAAATAAGGCGCTTAATCCACAGCACTTTTTCAAATTAAGTAAAGAGCTAAGGGAAAACTATTTCAGCGCGTTTGACACCACAAAGGCCGTAGTTTTGGCCCGAAATGCAAGTGGTAAAAGCACGTTTATCAGGTTTGCCATTGGTAAAGGGGCGTTATATCTTAACACCAACCCGCATTTGTTTACCAATTACAGTTTGTTAAACCCCGACGATGAGGATTATGCAGGCAAGGCTTTATCCTACCTAAAAAACAGCAAAACACTGTTGTGGGATGAGTATTACGTTCTGGGCCGTGAAGGCGAAACATCACTGATGCGGGTATTTTTTCAGAAACCGCCCTTAAAATGGGCCTATTGCATTACCCTGGCGAGCCTGGTTTTGTATGTGCTTTACCAGTTGAAACGCCGGCAGCGTATTATCCCCGTTATTGAGCCCCTGCGTAACAGCAGCATTGATTTTGTAAAAACGGTTGGCCAGGTTTATTATGAGCGGCGCAATAATGCGAACATCGCACAAAAAAAGGCGACTTACTTTTTAGAGTATATCCGCACCAATTACCATCTAAAAACAGGCTTGCTTAACGAAGAACTGACCGCCACCCTTTCGCAAAAGAGCGGTGTTGATGTTTCTTTTTTACACAGGCTTTTTAACCAGATCAATATTATACGATCGGGAGCTAACATAAGCGACCGCGACCTGATCGCATTTAACCAAAACATAGAACAATTTTATATTCAATCCAGGTAATCAATATGGAAGAGGAATTTTTTGAACAACGCACCGACCTGAGCAAACTGAGCCAGGCAGTTACCCAGATCAAGGAAACTTTGGGAAAGGTGATTGTAGGCCAGCAGGACGCCATTGACTTGCTTATTGCGGGTATTTTAGCCGACGGGCATATCCTGATAGAGGGAGTGCCAGGCATAGCCAAAACCTTAACGGCAAAATTGATGGCGAAAAGCATAGACGCCCGGTTTTCGCGCATACAATTTACGCCCGATCTGATGCCGAGCGATGTGTTGGGCACATCGGTATTTAACCCCAAAACAACTGATTTTGAGTATAAACGCGGCCCGATATTCGGTAATATCATATTGATCGATGAGATCAACCGCGCACCGGCCAAAACACAATCGGCATTGTTTGAAGCTATGGAAGAGCGCCAGGTAACCATTGACGGTATAACCTACAAAATGGATGAACCGTTTATTGTGCTGGCTACCCAAAACCCGGTTGAGCAGGAAGGCACCTACCGCCTGCCTGAAGCGCAGCTTGACCGCTTTTTATTTAAGATAGAGATTAAATACCCTTCGCTTGAGCAGGAGATAGCCATCATTACCCAGCAGCACCAGCAAACTACTACTGCCCAGTTAGCCGATATACAACCGGTGCTGAGCGTTGCCGATATTATAGCCTTACGGGAGCAGGTGCGGAGCCTGCACGTTGAGCCTAAGCTGCTGGAGTTTGTGGCTAAGATCGTTCACGAAACGCGCAGCAATAAATCGCTGTTTTTAGGTGGATCGCCGCGTGCCTCATTAGCAATTGTTAACAGCGCCAAAGCTTTGGCCGCCATGAAAGGCCGCGATTTTATTACACCCGAAGACATTATATGGGTTGCGCCGGCAGTGTTAAGGCACCGCCTGATGCTCACTCCCGACAAGGAAATGGAAGGTGTAACACCTGATGATGTGGTTGCTCAAATTATACAGAAAATAGAAATACCGCGGTAAGTGAAATCAATTTTCGGCCTGTTTTATAAAAACCTGTTCCTCACCAGCCGCTTATTTATATGTATCGGCCTGGTAGTGGTATTGTTTTTATTGTCGTTCTTTTTCACCTGGCTGGGCGATATCCCGGTGGTTTTATTTGCCGCCGTTGTACTGGCATTTGTACTGGATAACTTAATGCTTTACCGGTTACCTAAAGGAGTGTTTGCCCGCCGGCACGCACCCGAGCGTTTAAGTAATGGCGATGACAATGAGATAGGTATTTATGTTGAGAATTTTTATTCGTTCAATATCAGCATCGGCATTATTGATGAGATACCGCACCAATTTCAAAAACGCGACGTGCTGTTCAACACCGACCTCAAATCGCGGCAGCATAAATTACTCACCTATCAGCTGCGCCCTATCAAACGCGGCGAATATGAGTTTGGCGAACTACGCGTTTTTGTACAATCGCCTGTTGGGTTAATTAACCGCCGGTATAATTTCGGTGAGTTTGAGACCCTGCCTGTATACCCATCGTTTTTGCAGATGCGCAAGTACGAGCTGATGGCCATATCAAACCGGCTAAACGAATACGGCATCAAAAAAATACGCCGCATTGGACATAGTATGGAGTTTGAACAGATCAAAAGCTATGTGCCGGGTGATGATTACCGTACCCTTAACTGGAAGGCCACAGCACGCCGCGGCGAGTTGATGATCAATAATTACACCGACGAGAAATCGCAGCATGTGTATTGTGTTATCGATAAATCGCGCAGTATGAAGATGCCTTTTGACGGTTTGAGTTTGCTGGATTATTCGATAAACGCGAGCCTGGTGTTATCGAGCGTCGCGCTCATCAAAGAAGATAAAGCGGGACTGATCACGATATCCGAGCGGAAAGGGGCCGTTATACCCGCCGAGCGCCGGCCAACGCAGCTGAATAAGATAATGGAGGTTTTGTATAAGGAGAAGACCCGTTACCTGGAAACCAATATGGAGCTGCTGTACAATGTGGTGCGCAGTACCCTTAAACAGCGAAGCCTGGTGGTGTTTTTTACCAACTTTGAAAGCATGAGCGCCATGGAAAGGCAGTTGCCGTTTTTAAAACGGATAGCTAAGTTTCACCTGCTGGTGATGGTATTTTTTGAAAATTCGGAATTAAAGACGCTGAGTGAAGCACCGGCCACCGATGTTGAAGGAATTTATATTAAAACCATTGCTGAGAAATTTGCTTACGAAAAGAAATTGATTGTGAAGGAATTGGCCAGGCACGGCATACAATCGATATTAACCGCACCCCAAAACCTGACTGTTAATACCGTTAATAAGTATCTGGAATTAAAGGCTAAGCAGAAGATATAGTTGGACGTTAATGTCGGTGAGGACACCGACATTGGGATGAGATATAATCCGACGTTTAATGCCGGTGGGGACACCGACATTGGGGTGAGAAGACATAAGTTGCTTATAGGATACTCCTCCGGAGTAAAAGACTTGGTGGCGACATCTATAAACACGTAACTCCTCCGGAGTTAACTACAGATACTACATTCCCGGCAGCTTGATACCCGCTGCTTTGATGTCTTTTACAATATTATCGTGCAGGGTGAATTTAATTGGCGTAAACCGATTAGTTGGTACCCAAACACGTACACTTACGCGAAATCCGTCGGCTTCCAGCAAAATAAGGCCGATCTTAGGTTCGTGATCGGTTAGTATTTCCGGAGTTTTTTTAACAGCGCCGGCTATAATACCCATTACCTGGTCGGTATCAACCGCGTAACTGAATTTGAGTTCCAGGTCGAGCCTTTGCTTACCTTCGCGGGTTACGTTGATGATGATCTCGTTAAATAGTTTACCGTTGGGGATAATTACGGCCTTGTTATCATGCGTAAGCACCTCGGTGTAAAAAACCTCTATCGCGGTAACGTAACCATCAACACCCTGGGCTATAATATTATCATCAAGCGTGAAAGGTTTTAACAGCAGGATGAGGACACCGCCCGCAAAATTTTGCAGCGTACCCGAAAGCGCCAAACCTGCCGCTACCGATGCAGCGCCGATGATGGCCGTAAAGAACGTGAGTTGTATACCGATGATGGCAAATACCAAAACAACCAACGCGACATATAACGCGGAGATGGCAAGGCTTAAGAAGAATGGCTGAAGGGAAGAATGTACTTGTTTTTTGGACATTTGTCCGCGGATGCGTTTTTTGAGGAAACGGATAACCCATAATCCTGCAAAAAATATGACGATCCCGAAGATGAGCCTGGGCCCGTTGAGAAGTATCCAGTTGTAAGCAGCATCGTACAGATCCTGCGGCGTCATTCGTTTAGGCGGCGTTACTATCGCAATCATCCCCTAAAGGTACGCTTATCTGAAAAAAGTCACAAACAGTTGTGGCCCCTCTATGATTGCCCAACCTATAATGAGGTTCGACACTTGTTTTGTTTTTTCACTTATCGCTTTCATACCTGTAAAATATCAAACGGTGTGCCTTTTTTAAGAAATAGACCAGATACGTTTAATAAGCGAGGCAGAATTTAAAAAATGATATATTATTGTTACATAACTGCTTATAAATTGCCATTTTATCAATGCTCAACTTGTATAAAAAACAAAACCCTGTATGTAATTACATACAGGGTTTTTATATAGTATTATTTTTTGGACGATGGTGCTGATTACATCATGCCGCCCATACCGCCGCCCATGCCACCACCATGTGAGTGACCGCCTGCAGGCTCTTCGCTTGCTTCGTCAGCCAAAACAACTTCGGTAGTTAACAACATAGCTGCAATTGAAGCTGCGTTTTGTAAAGCTACACGACCTACTTTAGTTGGGTCGATCACACCGGCGCCGATCAGGTTTTCGTATTTATCGGTACGTGCGTTGTAACCAAAGTCGGCTTTACCTTCTTTAACTTTTTGCACTACGATAGAACCTTCGATACCTGCGTTTTCGCAGATCTGGCGCAAAGGCTCTTCGATAGCGCGACGGATGATCTGGATACCAGTGTTCTCGTCTTCGTTTTCACCTTTAAGATCTTTCAACGATTCAACCGCACGGATGAAAGCAACACCACCACCAGCTACGATGCCTTCTTCAACCGCTGCTCGGGTTGCATGTAAAGCATCGTCAACACGGTCTTTTTTCTCTTTCATTTCAACTTCAGATGCAGCACCTACATAAAGTACCGCAACACCACCCGATAACTTAGCTAAACGCTCTTGCAGTTTTTCTTTGTCGTAATCGGATGTAGTTGATTCGATCTGTGATTTGATCTGGTTAACACGGGCTTTGATATCATCACTGCTACCGGCACCGTTAATAACGGTAGTGTTGTCTTTATCAACAACAATTTTCTCGGCAGTACCTAAGTAGGTCAGATCAGCATTCTCTAATTTGTAACCTCTTTCTTCAGATATTACGGTACCACCGGTTAAGATGGCAATATCCTCTAACATTGCTTTACGACGATCGCCAAAGCCAGGAGCTTTAACAGCGGCAACTTTCAGTGAACCGCGGATCTTGTTTACTACCAAAGTTGCTAATGCTTCACCATCAAGGTCTTCGGCAATGATCAGCAATGGTTTGCCTGTTTGTACTTGTTTTTCCAAAATAGGCAATAACTCTTTCATCGAAGAGATCTTTTTATCGTAGATCAGGATGTAAGGGTTTTCCAACTCTACTTCCATTTTATCGGCGTTGGTTACAAAGTACGGCGAAAGGTAACCACGGTCAAACTGCATACCTTCAACAGTTTTAACTTCGGTTTCGGTACCTTTTGCTTCTTCAACGGTAATTACACCGTCTTTACCAACTTTAGCCATTGCTTCGGCAATTAACGAACCGATAACCTCGTCGTTATTAGCCGAGATAGAAGCAACTTGTTTAATTTTGTTATTGTCTTCGCCAACAGTTTGCGATTGAGCCTGCAGGTTTTTAACAACGGCCTCAACAGCTTTGTCGATACCGCGTTTTAAATCCATTGGGTTAGCGCCTGCAGCTACGTTTTTAATACCTGCGGTTACTATAGCCTGAGCTAATACGGTTGCAGTAGTAGTACCATCGCCGGCAATATCAGCAGTTTTTGAAGCTACTTCTTTTACCATTTGGGCACCCATGTTTTCTAAAGCGTCTTTCAATTCGATCTCTTTAGCTACGGTTACACCATCTTTAGTGATAGCCGGTGAGCCGAATTTTTTATCGATAATTACGTTACGACCTTTAGGGCCTAAGGTTACTTTAACTGCGTTTGCTAAAATATCAACGCCACGTTTCAGGGCGTCGCGCGCTTCAACATTGTATTTAACTTGTTTTGCCATTTTGACTTTTTAATTTTTGATTAAATGATTTATTGAATTATTTGATTCTTGCAAATTGGATAATCGATCAATCAATCATCCAATAACTCAATAATTGATTACAGAACCGCGTAAACGTCGGATTCGCGCATAATTAAGTACTCTTTACCTTCGTAGGTAATTTCGGTACCGGCGTACTTGCCGTATAAGATCTGGTCGCCTACTTTAACGGTTAAAGGCTCATCTTTTTTTCCATCGCCAACAGCAACAATAGTTCCACGCTGAGGTTTTTCTTTGGCAGTGTCTGGGATAATGATACCAGAAGCGGTCTTTTCTTCGGCAGCGGCAGCTTCAACTACTACCCTGTCTCCAATAGGTTTAATGTTTAACGACATAGTTATTTTTATTTGTGTGTATGTATGATTTATAATTCAACAACTGTGATTGAACATCAATTATGCCAAGGGTTGCTAATTGTACATATTGACGGTTATTTGTCAAAATTTCATTAAGAATCAAAATAGCTTAACTTAATATTAACAGTACCGTGCCAACGTGTCAGTTGCCTTTTAAAGCAAAAAAGACTTAAGTAGGGTCTTAAGTCTTTTTTGATATGCTATGATATGTATCTTACTTGCCAGGGGTCGGAGCTGGTAACTGCGAACCTGGCAGCGGTGCTGTTTTAGCTGGTGTTGTAGCTGGAGCAGGAGTGTATGATTTATTGATCTGCTGCTGGTTTGAGTTTTCGATTTTAGCAGTGCCGCTTTTGCCGATCACGTTGATGGCTAACGACAGTACCATTAAGCTGATCGCCAGGATCCAGGTACCTTTTTCTAAAATATCGCCGGTTTTTTGTACACCCAATAATTGTGATGAGCTTGAAAAATTTGATGACAAGCCACCACCTTTAGGATTTTGTATTAAAACGATTGCGCCTAACAACACACATACAATAACTGCAAGGAATAATAAAAAATACATTTTTTGTTTTATTTAGTTGATTTCTTTTCTAATAATTCGATCTGGGCCACAAAGTAACTGCTTTTTTCCGGAAATTTCAATATTAATTTTTTGTAAGTAGATATGGCCTTGTGATATAGCATTTGGTCGATATAAATATGAGCCAGTGTTTCTGTTACCAGGGCATCTTCGTCTTCGGAGCTTTTGCGGGCTTTGTTTTCGTTGTCGATCTTATCCAGGCTCGGGGGTTTCATCTGCGGCTCTTCCTGTATAAAGCGATTGATAATGTCATCTTCTTTATGTTTTACCTCGGGCGCATGAACCGGTTTAAGGGTATTTTTGTCCAGGTCTTCGATAGTAGTGAGATGGAAAATGTTCTCGTAATACTGCTGCTGCAATTTATCGGAAACATTAACCTGGGTTGGCTTAGGCATTGGTGGTACCTTGTACGCAGCGTAGGGCTGGTAGGTATCGGCATGCTCCTGCCGGGTTTTATCGAGCCACCATAAAAAGCTGTAGGGCATGGTTTCGTCGTTATACATGGCTACCGTTGCAGGCTCTTCCTGCGGCGGTGCAGCCGGACGTGGTGGCGGTGGTGGGGTAAGCGTAACCGTAGCCTGGCGCACAGCCGGTGTTTCGGTAACAGGCGCCGGGGTGTGTTGTGGTTGTGGCAATGGCGGAGCAGGCTCTTCGGTAATACCGGTGGCGCCGAGCTGTTCGGCCATAGCAGCGGCCATGCTGTCGCCAAAGTTATTATCGATGAGGTAATGCGGTTCATCCTCTATATATTCTGATGTTACCGAGGCAGCAGCAATTTTTGCATCGCCATATTCGGCTTCGGCCAAAGTGCTTTCTTCAACTACCGGTGATTCATCTTCAATATCAGCGGCTGCATAGGCGTGCGCCGGCTCGTCAACCTGTGCTTCGGGACGCGTAGTATGTTCTTCTGCAGATTGTTGCTCCGCATTTTCTTCGATGTGGAAAGAACCGCTTACCAGCGCTTCTTCTTTAGCCTCTTCGTTTCCTGCATCGGCAACGGCCTCGGCAGCCTGGGCGCCAAAATCAAACCGGATGAGCGATTCGGGGTTTTGCACCGGCGTTACGATCTGTATATCATCAATACCGGTGATCTCATCAAACACCTCATCATCGATCTCGGCCGAAAACTTGTATTCGCCAGCTTGCTCATCCCCGGGTTCGGTGCTGATAGCTGCCGCTGATGTTTCTTCGGGCTGATGGAAGTAGTTAATGGTATCTTCCTGTTCCTCGCCAAGATATTCTTCCTCGTCAAAATTTTCGAGATCGTCATCGGGCAGATCAACCGGTGCGTGTGCCGGCGTTTTCAGTTCGTTAACTACTTCTTCAGCTAAAGCTGATCCTTCATTATCCGGGAGATGCGGTGCTTTGTGCTCATCGGCAACAGCCAATGTTTCATCAGGGATATATTCGGACCTTGAATTTTGAACAGATTTAGCGTAGGCAATACCGGCAAAACTGCCCCCTATTTGTTGCGCCCTGGCCGGGGTAAGGGCCTCGGGGGTATTGACTATTTTATACAGTACAGGGCGCTCGGGCACGTAGGCTGCCGCCGATTTTAGCTTTGGCTCAAAGTTTTCGTGATCGCCTTTGCTGGCGCGTGCAAGCATAGCGCGCAGCAAACCCGCGTGCGGAAAGATATTGATGAGGCCCTCGAGCGCATCAATATCCAGTTCCTTAACACTGCCAGGATTTGTTACAATGCCAGAAAAAAAATCTTTTTGCCCGTTGTTTACTCTGCTTTCCACGTGGTTGAAAATACGGCTTTGCCTACCAATTTGCAAAGGCTTTGTTAAATATATCTTCTGTAAGCTGTTTATTAATGTCGGCTATAAGGGCCTGCTCCTGTGTAGAAAGGTCGCCGGCGTAATCTTTAAACCGTACAAACGAGGTTTCGTAACTGTAGCCTTTTGCCGCCGGGTCTTTTAAATTAACCACATACTTAACACTTACCGTGATGGACAAACGCGTTAAAGTAGCCTGGGGTGGCGCATTACCTACGGGCGCCTGTACCGCTGCCGGAGCAATACTGTAGCCCGTAATACTACCCGATAAAACGGCGTCGGCATCTTCGGTACGTACAATTCTGAGCTTGGTTTCTGATCGGATCTTATTTTTCAGTGCTTCGGTAAAATTCTGACTCAGGTTATTAACCACCAGCGGCGCGTTGTTATCAAAAAACTCCACATCGATGGTTTTCATTTCGAGCGGTATGGATGAGCCGGTTAGTTTTATTGAGCAGGACTGGCTAAACAGTAACAGAACAATAACAGACGAATAAAAGATATACTTCATTTATTATAAGTTTAGTTCCTTTATCTTACGATACAGGGTACGCTCGGAGATCCCCAGTTCCTGCGCGGCAAGTTTGCGTTTACCTCTATGTTTTTTCAAAGCCTTGCGAATCAGGTCGGATTCTTTTTCGATCAGTGATAACGATTCTTCCACCTCTTCGGCTTCGTGGGTGATGTTAAAGTTATCGTTTTTAGCATGAACGGGCGTTTGCAAAGTAAATTGTTGCTCGGCATTACTATTAGGCAATTCAATATCGCGGTAAAGCTGACTGATGGTTTGCTGATTATTACCTGCAAAAGCGGGCGCGGCACCGCCTCCATGCTCAATAATATCGGCAACCAGTTTTTTCAGGTCGACCATATCGCGCTTCATGTCAAAAAGCACTTTATACAAAATATCCCTTTCGGAAAGGTCTTCCTTGCCGGGATGCTCGATGCGCATGGGCAGATTGCGGCTGCCCTGCTCGTGCGGAACGTACGTTAATAATGTTTGTGCGGTAATGGTACGATCGCGCTCAAGCACAGCCAATTGCTCGGCTATGTTTTTTAACTGGCGCACATTACCCGGCCACGAATAATTGATCAATACCTGCTGCGCAGCATCGTCCAATTGAATAGGTGGGCTACGGTATTTGGCGGTAAAATCGGATGTGAATTTACGGAAGATCAAATAAATATCTTCTTTTCTATCCCGTAAAGGCGGTATACGCAAAGGCACGGTGTTTAAGCGGTAGTACAGGTCCTCGCGGAATTTGCCGTTCTTAACGGCCTCATATACATCAACATTGGTTGCGGCTATTACGCGCACATTGGTTTTTTCGACCTTTGACGAACCTACTTTGATGTATTGCCCCGACTCCAACACGCGCAGTAAACGGGCCTGGGTACCTAAAGGCATTTCGGCAATCTCATCTAAAAATATAGTACCGCCGTTAACGGTTTCAAAGTAACCTTTACGCTCGCCAACGGCACCGGTATAGGCACCTTTTTCGTGGCCAAATAATTCCGAATCGATAGTGCCCTCGGGTATGGCGCCGCAGTTTACCGCAATGAACGGCCCGTGCTTGCGCGGGCTCATCTGGTGAATAATGTGCGAGAACACTTCTTTACCGCTGCCGCTTTCGCCGGTTATTAAAACCGAGATATCGGTAGGCGCTACCTGGTTAGCTATGTTTATTGCCCTGTTCAGTAACGGCGAGTTACCGATAATGCCAAAGCGTTGTTTAATTTCCTGGATCTCCATAGACAAGAATCAAGAATTAAGAATCAAGAATTAAGACATCCTGACCGTTAATTCAACCTTTATTTTATTATTTCGGGTCGGGATTGTCGTCGCCTAAAATATATTCTCTAAATGAAAATATCATTCTCTGGACTTCGCTCACCAACTCCAAGCATTGATTTAGTATTTCTTTGTCGCCATATTTTCTACGTTCGCATATCAACAACTGCGTTTCCGCTTCGTAAGATGATGTCAAAGCGGTTGACAAGAATTCGGCGAAATGTATGTTAGTTCGCTTACCTGAACCTTCGGCGATATTGGAAGGTATAGAGCACGAATTTCTGTTTAATTGATCAATCAAATTGTATCTTTCTTCAATAGGCAAGCCTTTGCAATAATCGTAAGTCAAATCAGTGAAATCCATCGATTTGAGCCAGATTTTCATATTCTTGAAGTTATGCCTTGCCATCTTGGTTCTTGACTCTTAATTCTTGATTCTACTCAACTATTCTTCCCATCAACGTTGCCGTTGTGCACCTTTCGGCCAATACGTTTACATACTGACCTGGTTTAAATTTATCGTCTTTCGGGAACACCACCATCGCGTTCTGATCGCTGCGGCCGCAGTAATCCTGGTCGGATTTTTTTGATGTCCCTTCGATCAGTACTTTTTGTACCTTACCTATCTGCGCCTGTAACCGCACCAGCGAATATTGCTGTTGTTTGGCAACTATTTCCTGCAAACGTGCTTTCTTTACCTCTTCGGGGATATCATCGGCGTAGCGTTTAGCGGCCAACGTTCCCGGGCGCTCCGAATACATGAACATGTAGGCAAAATCGTATTTCACATAATCCATCATGCTTACGGTGTCCTGGTGTTCTTCGTCGGTTTCGGTACAAAAACCGGTGATCACATCGGTAGAGATAGCGCAATCGCCAATGATCCTGCGGATAGCATCGATGCGATCGATATACCACTCGCGGGTGTAGGTACGGTTCATCATATCTAATACCCGGCTGTTGCCCGATTGTACCGGCAGGTGGATATAGTTACAAATGTTATCGTATTTGGCAATGGTGTATAAAACCTCGTCGGTAATATCTTTTGGGTGCGATGTTGAAAAGCGTACACGCAGTTCGGGGCTAACCAAAGCTGTCAGCTCGAGCAAGCGGGCAAAGTTAACATGCTCATTAGTGGCTTCGTCGGTCCATTTGTACGAATCGACGTTCTGACCAAGTAAGGTCACTTCGCGGTAGCCTTCGTTAAACAGGTCGGTACATTCCTGAATAATGGAATGTGCATCGCGGCTGCGCTCGCGGCCGCGGGTAAACGGTACTACGCAAAACGAGCACATGTTGTCGCAGCCACGCATAATTGAAACGAAGGCGTTGATACCGTTGCTGTTTAAACGCACCGGGCTAATATCGGCATAGGTTTCCTCGCGCGAAAGCAGCACATTTACTGCACGCTGGCCGCTATCAACCTGATCGATCAGATTCGGCAGATCGCGATAAGCATCGGGGCCAACCACTACATCAACCAGTTTTTCTTCTTCTAAAAATTTAGATTTGAGGCGCTCGGCCATGCAGCCGAGCACGCCAACCACCATACCGGGGTTTTTGCTTTTGGCACCTTTAAACTCTTTTAAACGATTGCGCACGCGCACCTCGGCATTTTCGCGAATGGAGCAGGTGTTGATGAAGATCACATCGGCATCTTTAAAGTCGTTGGTGGTTTCAAAACCTTTCTCCAATAAAATAGAAGCGACTATTTCACTGTCGGAAAAGTTCATTGCGCAGCCATAGCTTTCAATATATAGTTTACGCCCATTCTTGTTTTCGGGAGTTGCTTCTAACATTAAAGCTTCGCCTTGCCTGCTCTCATCGTGCGTTTTAACCGGAATATCTAACTCGATCATTTTAAAAATTGAAGTGCAAAAATACAAAATTTATTACACCGGGTGACATATTGTCAGCATATAAATGTAATTTTTCATAGCATATACGTTAATCAGTAGCGATATCTGCAAACTAATCTGCTTAAAAAACGTAATAAAGTATCCCTATAAATCGATATATTGCAGGGGCACAACTAACCTATGGCATTTAAATTTTTAAAACAGCGCTGGCAAAGAGTATTATTAAGAGTATTAATAGGCATAGCGGCATTTGTGCTCATTGCCGGTATTGCCGTCAACTTTTATTTTTCGCCAAAACTGGATAGCAAATTAAAAAACGTCATTTTAACCAGCACGGATAGTTTATACTCGCTCGATTTTTCGAAAGCCAACCTGCATGTACTGCAGGGAAAAATTGTAGTAAACAACCTGGTTCTGCAACCCAACCTTGAGGTATATAACCGGCGAAAAAAACTAAGCCTGGCCCCCAACAGCCTGTACGAGGTTAAAATACGGCGGCTGGTGATCAACCATATCCATCCGTTTACGCTGTACTTTAAAAAGAAACTGGATATTGACCAGCTGGAAATAACCGAGCCGGAAATATTGCTGAACTACGAGCAAAACCGCGACCAGGATACGGTGATCAGGGATAAAAAGACGCCATACCAATTGATATCGAAGGTTTTGAAATCGGTACACATCCAAAGCATTTTATTGAACGATGTTAAACTGAAATATGTGAACCACAACGGCGCCAAGGCCGACTCGATGGCGTTTAAGGAACTTAACCTGGTTGCTACCGATTTTTTGCTCGATTCGGTATCGCAGTTTAGCAAAACCCGGTTTTTGTTTTGTGACGATGTAAGCGCCGAGTTGAATAATTATGCCGGGACGAGTTATGACAAGCGGTACGCCTATAAGGTGAAGAAGGTGAAGTTTTCGACCCGCTCGTCTGAACTGAACATTAGCGGGATGAGCTTTTTACCGACAGAATCGGCAGGCCGGTTTTTTAAAGGCAGCCGGACGGATTATTACACCATTAAGCTTGATTCGCTAAAGCTGGATAAGTTTGATTTTAAAACCTACAGCAAATATCATAAGCTTTTTGCCAAAAATCTTACCCTTACCGATGGCCGCGTGCAACTGTTTTCGAACCCGGTACCGGGCGACTCGACCATCGACAACAGCGTAAATTATCCGCAAATGCTGTTAAAAAAGCTAAACATTGATTTGAAGATAGATACCATACACACCAAAAAGATATCGATATTTTATACGGAGCTAAGCCAAAAATCGGGGCAAAGCGGCACCGTGATATTTGCCAATACCAGCGGCGATCTGTATAACATCACCAACAACAAAGCAGCTTTACAGCAAAATAGCCTTGCTACCGCCAGGCTACATACTTATTTTATGAATGTTGCACAGTTAAATGTTGACTTTAACTTTAAACTGGGCGACGACAATGTACCTTTTAGCTTTAAAGGTGATCTAAGCAGCATTGATCTGAAAAAGGTGAACCCGATCGCTGTTCCGCTGGGGATGGTGAAGATATCATCGGGCAAAGTAAAGCGGTTGAGTTTTAGCTATCTTGCCAACAAGCAACAGGCAAGGGGCAAGCTTTTAATATTGTATAACGATTTGAGGGTGGCCCTGCTAAAGCGCGACAGCAGCGACAACAGGGTTCATCTTAAAAAGATGAGCATCATGTCGTTATTTGCCAACGCGCTGGTTATTAAACGCGATAACCCGGCGGGCAACTCGCCTGCCCGGGAAGCCAATGTAGTTGTACCGCGGTTGCCCCGATGGTCGATATTTACTTTTATGTGGAAAAGCTTATGGACCGGCCTGAAAGATTGCGGCGGGTACGACAAGCAGACCGAGCAAACCGTAAAACAAAAAATAGGTGAGTTTAAGCAAAACCAGTTAACCAAAGCCACACGTAAAGCACTACGCCAGCAACGCCGGGCAGAGCGCCGCGCCAAACGGGCGTTGAAAAAGCAGCAAAAGGAAGCGGAGAAAGCGATGGCGGAGATTGCACCGGAGGATGAAAAATAAAAGGTTGAGTCGGTGGTTGGTGATAGCACCGAGCACGGGCCTCGAGCATGGGCTGAAAGACACACCCCTCCACCCCTCTCAAGAGGGGAATCGCACCAACCCAGCCCTTTTAGAACCTTTAAACACTTAAAGAGCGACCAACAACGGTGCATTTTTCTTTCTTTTCTGCCTAAAAATGCGTATATTGATACCTTCTTCAGGCGAGCTGAAGATTACGAATTTGATAATTAAATGTCGCAAATATTTAAAAAATACCGACAAATACCCACCTGTTTATAACGTATTCGTCAGGATGCGTTGCGAAAATGGCAACGGTTGACTGATCATGAGAGATCCCGAAACAAGTTCGGGATGACTTTTGGGGTTTACCAGATCTCAATAAGCGTCGGGCAGTTTGCGGGTATTGGTAAAAGCAAAGGTATAGGCAGCTCCCCATTTTTCGTAGTCCACATCTTTGGCTTTGGTCGCCTCCACATTGATCAAACGGAGCAGGTAACTGCCTTCGAGGCTGAGCTTAAAGGTGATATTGCCCGAAGCATCGCTTACCAGGCGTTCGGTATGAATTTTACCAGTAGCGGTTTGTATTACCAGGTCGACATGCGCGTTGGCCAGCGGTGCCCCCTTAAATTTGATCAAAGCCGTTTCATCATCGCCATAGCCCAATTTGTAAGGGTTTTCGAGCAGCATGATCTCTAAGATTTGGCCGAGTTCTTTATTGTATACGTTACTGTTGGGCTTATCAACAGTAAACAGCGTTTTAAGGTAAGTGGTGTATTTTTCGCGGATATCCTGCTGAAAGGTGGCGCTTGCCTTTTCGGATAGTTTAACCAGTTGTTCCTGATCAAGTTCTTTGATAAACGTCTGCCGGTCGAGCTCTACTACCGGGTAAACCTGGCTCATCTCTATCAGATGCAAGCCTGTGTTTTCGAGCTTGTAAGATGACAGTAAGGTAGAATCTGTTTCTTTGGCGATGCCTTTCAGGTCGATGCCGTTCTTTGAGCCTATGTGCAGTAAAAACTTATCGGTGGCTGCTGCCTGATATTTAACTTCTTTTACGTTTTCAAAATAGTCGCCTATCAGCAAACGCAAAACCAGCTTTTCGCCTTTATGGAAAAAAAAGGTATTGGGCAGTAAAAAATAATCGCTTGATCGGGCCACTAAACCAATAACAAGCAACAGGCACAGGGGCAACAGATATCTAATTTTCATTATTATGTGGAATAGAGATAGCCAAAAATAGGAAGTTTTTAAAACTTATGTAGTTTTACTTTATGATTTTTGACCGCAGGCAATTAACCGATTATACGCTGATCAGCTTTTACAAAAATTTGCTGTGGCCCCGCCTTGTTGAAGAAAAGATGCTTATCCTGCTGCGCCAGGGCCGTATTGGTAAATGGTTTTCGGGCATTGGGCAGGAAGCCATTGCTGTGGGCAGTACCTTAGCCATGCATACCGGCGAATATATTTTGCCTATGCACCGCAACTTAGGTGTGTTTACCACGCGTAATATCCCGCTTTCGCGATTGATGGCGCAGTGGCAGGGCAAGGCAAGCGGTTTTACCAAAGGCCGCGATCGTTCATTTCACTTTGGTACGCAGGAATATAAGATCATCGGTATGATATCGCACCTTGGGCCGCAGCTGGCTTTAGCCGATGGTATTGCCTTAGCCGATGTGCTGAACCAAAACCCGCACGCCACCCTGGTTTTTACCGGCGAGGGCGCCACCAGCGAAGGCGATTTTCACGAAGCGCTGAATGTTGCCGCTGTTTGGGATCTGCCGGTTATTTTCCTGATCGAGAATAATGGTTACGGGTTATCAACTCCGTTAAACGAACAATTCCGCTGCAAAAATTTAGTGGACAGGGCCATAGGTTATGGTATGGAAGGCAGGCAGATAGATGGCAATAACATACTGGAAGTTTACCATACCATTAGTGAGATTGCCGAAGACATCCGCGTAAAGCCACGCCCCGTTTTGGTTGAGTGTATGACCTTCAGGATGCGGGGGCACGAGGAAGCATCGGGTACCAAATACGTACCGCAGCAACTGATGGACGAGTGGACCTTAAAGGACCCAATAGCCAATTACGAAGAGTACCTGCTGGATGAGAATGTGCTTACGCCGGTTATGATACAACAGATACGCGCCGAGTTTAAGCAACAGATAGAGCACGAGATAGAACAAGTTTTTACCGAGGCCGATATTGTGCCCGACCTGTTCAGGGAGTTGAAGGATATGTATAAACCTTCGGGCTTTAAAGCTGTAAAACCTGCACCAAGCACTCAAACAGAAACGCGCTACCTGGATGCGATTAGCGCTGGTTTACGTTTGGCGATGCGCAAGTTTGATAACCTGGTGATCATGGGGCAGGATATTGCCGAATACGGCGGCGCCTTTAAAATAACACAAGGTTTTGTTGAAGAGTTTGGCCGCGGGCGGGTGCGCAACACGCCTATCTGTGAGTCGGCCATAGTGGGTGCGGCCATGGGTTTATCCATTAACGGCTACAAGGCGGTAATGGAAATGCAGTTTGCCGATTTTGCCACCTGCGGTTTTAACCAGATCGTTAACAACCTGGCTAAAACCTATTACCGCTGGGGTGAGGGTGTAGATGTGGTTATCCGGATGCCTACGGGTGCGGGTACCGGCGCTGGGCCGTTCCATTCGCAAAGCAACGAGGCCTGGTTCACTAAAACACCGGGGCTAAAAATTGTGTGCCCGGCTTTTCCGGCTGATGCCAAAGGCTTGTTGCTTGCCGCTATAGAGGACCCTAACCCGGTGCTGTATTTTGAGCATAAATACTTATACCGCAGCCTGAGCGAACCGGTGCCTGATGATTATTATACGATGGAGATCGGCAAGGCTAAAATCATCCGCGAAGGAAAACAGGCCAGCATAATTACCTACGGACTTGGTGTGCACTGGGCCATTGAGTATGCGGATGAACACCCGGGACTATCTGTGGAGATCATTGACCTGCGCAGCCTGCAGCCCTGGGATAAGGAAGCCGTTGAGGCCAGTGTAAAAAAGACCGGCCGGGTTTTAATACTGCACGAAGACACCCTGACCAGCGGCTTTGGCGGTGAAATAGCGGCACATTTAGCCGAGCATTGTTTTGGTTACCTGGATGCGCCAATTATGCGCTGCGCCAGTTTAGATACCGCCATCCCGATGAATAAGGAGCTGGAAGAACAGTTTTTGGCGAAGGCGCGGTTGGCACAGACGATGGAGAAGTTGTTAGCGTATTGAGGATTAATTTTGTAACTTTATAGTATGACAACCCTGGAAGAAATATACGCCGAAGACCCAACCCAACGCATTATTGACGAAGGTGCAGGCTGGGGTGCGCAGGAAATGCTTAAAGCGGGTGTACCTATTTTTTATCGGGATGAAAAATACCCGGAAACGATGGAAGGTGATCTGTTTGTGAAGGAATATCCTAATGGGGTAAAGATGCTTGTAAGAAAAATACTGACCGAGGACTATCGGCTTTTGGAAGAACGGATCAAACCCTTAGAAATATAATCTTGCCTTCACTTGTTGTCATAGGCGGGCCTAATGGTTCAGGTAAAACAACCTTAACAAAATATCTCTTTCAAAAAGGTCGAATCAAGTCAGAAGTCATCAATCCCGATGAAATAGCCCTGAAAGAATTAGGCAGCTACCAGCATCAGTTTGGTGCGGCAAGAATAGCATTGAACAGACGAAAAAATGCTATAGCACAAAATAAAGATACCGCCTTTGAAACCACATTCTCGGGCCAGTCGGAAATCGGTGAAGTCATATCAGCAAAAGCAAGCGGTTACCAGACTACCTTGTACTATATCGCTCTTCAATCAATTTTGGATAATATCATTCGCGTCGAAGAAAGGGAATCGAATAAAGGACACAATGTTGTTAAACCCCAAACACAAACAGCACCCGTTTTTTAAAGACCTGTTTTAAAAACCCCGTTTGCATCTATCGTTAACATGCTATCGTTTTACCCGGTATTTGGCAGTATGTTAGTTATTGTTACCAAATAATTGCCTGAAAGTATATTTCATCAATTGTTTTTATATTTTTAAGGCTACAAGCCTTATCCTTTTATGCTGCTTCAAAAAACACTCCCCTATTTATCCCGCAAAAGCGGCTTAGCTAAACGTTATGTTACTGCCTTACTTTTATTTTTCACCTCGCTAAATTGCTTTGCACAGCAAAAAGGCGGGTATAATTTACTTTGGAAGATAAGCGGCAACGGCCTTACCAAGCCATCGTACCTGTTTGGTACCATGCACGTAAAAGATCGTAAAGCCTTCCGGTTCAGCGATTCGGTTATGGTGTCTATCCAAAAATGCAGCGGGTTTGCGCTGGAAGTTCATCCCGACACCATGATGAAGGCTATATTTTCAAACATGGAGCAATACGATTCGACACGTGTACTTAAAAACCTGCTAACTAAAGAGAAGTATGAAAAGCTGGCCAAACATTTTGCAGACAAGCATGGTTTTTCGATAGAGCAGGTTAACCCGTTTTCGGTTGAAGCGATGTTAAAACCCGAAAGCAAAAAAGCTGATGATAAAAAAACCTTTGTAGATGCTTATTTATATGGAATAGCCCGCACCTTGAATAAAAAAATAAGCGGACTTGAAGATGCCAACGAACAGGTTAATCAGCTATATGGATCGACCAATGAGCTAAAAGAAAAACTTGAAAACCTGCTGGACGCAGATTATAATACCGCTAAAGAAAGTTACGAAGAGCGGATGGTTGATATTTACAATGCCGGTAACCTGGATGCCGTACTCGAATTTATCAATAATGATAAGAACATCGATGATGACCTGATAAGCCGCAACCGGGTAATGGTTAGCAGCATACTTAAGCTAATGGCCGGTCAAAATATGTTTGTGGCTGTTGGCGTGGCTCATTTACCCGGCGAAAAAGGTTTGATCAACCTGTTAAAAAAAGAAGGCTATACCCTCACCCCTGTTAATGCCAGCTTTACCGGGGTTGCCGATCAATATAGCATTGATTACTTAAAGATGAACTGGGAAACCTATACTGATAATGAGAATGGTTTTTCAATTGAAACGCCAGGCATGGCTATCAAAACCGAAGTAATGAATGGCTTACAAACTGTTATCTGTCCTGATTTGGCCAACGATATTTATTACGGTATTTATGCTATACAAAAAGGCACTGCCGATAATCCGGTAAGTACTGATGAATTAATTAAAAAAGTACTGAACAATTACAAGCAAAACCCGGTAAATAAAATAATCAGCACCAAGAGATCTATTCAAAATACATTGCCGGTAACCGATGTCATCATGCAAAACGGTTCGGGATATTTGCGTTTACAACTGATTGTTAAGAACGATTTTTTGTATTGCCTGTATATTGGTAATAAGCTTGAAAATTTAAACCAACCGTACTCTAATCGTTTCTTTAATTCGTTTAAAGCCTTTAAGCCCGCTATTGCGGATGCAAAGTGGGTAGAATATAAAAATACCGCGGGAGCATTTAAAATTAGCTACCCTGTGGAGCCACAGCCCATTACCCAAAGCATCCCAAATCCAAAAGACAGTACCAAAACCTTAACTATTACCATGTATGCAGCGCAGGATAAAGCCAAAATGGCTAACTACATTGTACGGTATCATGATTACCCCGAAGGTAGTTACCTGAGCGACAGAACCGAAGCCTTAGAAGCTTTGGTAAAGGATTTTTCAACTAAAGGAAAAGTTTTTGGTAAAGCGGTACCTGTTTGGAAAGATGGTTACGAGGGGCGTGAGGTTAAAATGATGATACAGGATAAATACTATTCGGAAGTGAGGGTATATGTAAGAGGTAACCGGATGTATTTTTTACTGAAGCAAAATACAATTGAAGGCTCAACTACCCCCATCAAAGACGACTTTTTTAATACCTTTAGTTTTTTGCCTTATCAGCAACCTGCTGAGCATGTTACTTTTGCCCCCGAGGGCGAGGGTATCAGCATCCAATTCCCATCCAAACCCCAAATAAGGCGCGATAGCGTTATCAAAAACAATTCGTACGTACGTAATACGGTTATAGCTTTGTGTACCAATCCTAACTCGGGCGGCGTGTATTATTTTGATTTTTCGCGCATTAGCAACTATTTCAGAACAAGCAGCCTCGATTCGCTGTACAGCAAATGCATACGTAACCTGGTTGGTTATCGCGACTCGCTCATTAGCAGCGATACAGTGAACATGAGCGGCGTCAAAGGCCGGGAAATAATATCGCAAAATAAAACAACCGGCGACAAACACCGCAGAAGATTGCTGATAGATAATGGCTATATGTACATTTTAAGCTGCTACCTGGCCAACGAAGATATCAATAGCCCTACAACGGATGCTTTTTTCAAATCGCTTACCATAAACAGGCCTAAAGTTGATTTTGATATCTATTCCTCAAAATCCGAAAAAATAGCCCGCGATCTCTCCTCGGCCGATACTTCTGTGTTTAACGAAGCCAAAGGCGCGCTTAGCTATTACGAATTTACCAAACCGGAGCTGCCTGTGTTATACCAAATTATGCAAAAGAACTTTCCTGATGACAGCTTACAATATGGCGTGCGGGATAAGCTTGTTAGGCAACTGGTAAACGTTAACGATGAGCAATCGGTTAAAAATCTGCAAAATGTTTTTGAAAACCCGGCCACCAAGGCAGAGCTTAGGGCCACTATACTAAGCTCGATACCCGACATCGACAAGAAAGATGGATACAACACCTATTTTAAGTTATTAACTGCTTCGGCACCTATAAAAGTAGAATATGGGTACAAAATATTTAGGCCATTGTACGATTCGCTGGAATACGCTTCGGCTAATTTCAAACAATTACTTCCCCTTCTAAAAGTCCCCGAATACCGCAAAAATATATTATCGCTGTCGTCGTCCATGTTATACAACAAAGACAAAAAATATACCGACCTGATTAAAGCCAACTTTACCGCACTCACCCAATACGCGGCTACCGACCTGGATAATTATCTGGCCATTAAAGACAGTTTGGTAGCCAAATGGAATTCGCCGGTTGATAGCTATTTAAACCTGATGCAGGAAGTTAAGGGCCAGCAAATAACCGGCAGCTTTACATCGAGGCTGCTAAAAGACGACCCTAAAGGAGATAAGATCTCCGACGCCTGTATTGCCCGCATCAAAAATCACCTGCCGGTTGACCAGCGGGTGTTAAACAAGCTGATGGATAGCATCAGCACCCGCTATAGCATTATGAAACCTTTGTACGAGGAAAAAATGACTGCCAAAATACTGCCGAAGTATAAAAAGCAAGACGAGTTTGCTAAATTATGCTTATATCAAAATGCCAGCGACGATGAAGATGAACACCCGGATAAAATTACGCTTTTAGGTACCGTGAGCGACAAAGGCTCGGTGTATTATGCCTTTAAATTTACAACGCCCAACGCTGAGGAACAAACCAACTACATCGGCATAGCCGGGCCGTTTAAATTAGGATCGAGCCAATTGTATTTTGATGAAAAACATGCTTACACTGCGTGGGAGGCAAAGAAAACAAACTGGCAGCTGCAGGCTAAAAAACTGATACCCAAACTTAAAAAAGCAGCTGAGGCTACAGAAGATTAGCTCGTTAAAGCCTCCATAATTCAGGGCTTTCGCGATAGTAGATGATCTTTTCAATCGCTTCGTGTACCTCTAGTTATCGGTCGTGAATCGGTATCCGGCACAACCGTTAAGGACTTTTTGTTATCAACTGAAAAGAATAGTGGTTTCGTTATATATCCTTATCCAGAGACTAATAACAATAAGGCTTTGTTTTATTCTTCTATCAACTGTACCTCGGCCACCGGGCTAAACAGGTAAATACGGCTGCTGCTTACCTCAATACATTTGTAGCGCTTACGCACCCGCTCCTGCTTGCGGAATATGCGGCCATCCTTTATTTTGAATAAGGCATGCGCGGGTAGTTTTTCAACCGTGAGGTGATCGGGTTTTGGCGCATCGTACAGGCGCAGGGAGCGGTACAGGTTAAGATCGGAACAGCTTGACGCGGCCGGGTTGTTCAGGTAACTTACAATGGCGTGCTTTACATCGGGCGGAAAAACTTCCATCTCAAAAAAAGGCTGCATCATACGCTTAAAGTTGGCCTTCCACTCGGCGCCGTGGGGTTTAACTTTATGTTTATGCTGGTTCCAGGTGTGCAGGTGCGCAAACTCGTGTACGGTGGTTACCAAAAACGCGTATGGGTTTAAATCGTAATTTACGGATATGCGGTGCCCTTGCCCGCCAAATGGGTGACGATAATCGCCGAATTTTGAGTTGCGGTTACGCGATACTTTAAATTCGCATACAAAATAATCTATCCAGCGGCTTATTAACGGAGCTGCCTTAGCCGGCAGATAGGTTTCCAGAATTTTTACTTTATCCAATTTTACCTCTTGATCAAATGTCGGCATTTGGGGGTTATTCCGCAAAGATTGCCAATTATTTTACACAGATACTATAGTTCATAACATGCCCTGATATTATTGAATGTGAAAAAATATTGTGGGTCATTATTGTTATTTTCCACCTTATTTGTAAATTCCGTCATGAAAACCTTACACAAAACCTATCTCACTATTATTTTTTTACTGGCGGCCATAAATGTGATGGCGCAAACTTCGCAGGAGAAGGCAAAAGCCCTGGTAAAAGAAGGTATTACCCTGCACGATGCCGGTAAATACACCGAAGCTATTGAAAAATACGACCAGGCTATTAAGCTTGCCCCCGATTACGATAACGCATACTACGAAAAAGGCTATACCTTATATTCAAGCGATAAACAGAAAGAGGCCATCCCTGTGATGGAAAAGGTAATAGAGCTAAACCCAAAAGCCGGGGGTGCTTATGATATTTTGGGTTCGATCTATGACGATGATAAGCAAACCGACAGGGCCATTGAATACTATACAAGAGGCATTAAGGCCGACCCTAACTACCAGCGGTTGCATTTTAATTTAGGCATAACATATTACCGCTTAGGGAAATACCCTGAAGCAGAAGCCTGCGCTATAGATGCTATAAGGCTGGACCCGAAACATGCCAGCAGTATGCGCACCTACGCCCTGGCAACATACAAGCAGCAAAAAAATGATTGCTCGTTATTGGGCTGGTGTAGTTTTATTTTACTGGAATTGGAAGGCGACCGCTCGAAGACCGCCTATACATACATTAAAGATATTTTGAACAAAGGCATTAAAAAGACCGGCGGAAAGTCGGTAACGATAGAGGTATCGGATAAAGGCCTTGCATCAGGCAGCATGGCGATGCAGATAGCTGTTCTGGCTGCTACTGAAGGTAAAAAGGGACTATCGGCTACCGATTCGTTAGCATTACAGTTAAAGTCGGTGTTCCAGGTACTTGATGAAACCTCTGCAAAAAGCCCGGATGCTTTTTACACTAACTATTTCGCCCATTATTTTGGCAAGTTGGCAAAAACAGATAATATGCCCGCCTTTGCCCGGTTAGTTACCTACGCCACTTATAATGTCGATAGCGTGGCCTGGTTCAAAGAGCATAAAAGCGAACTGACCGCTATTGATAAATGGGTGAAAGACACAACGCGAGGCCTTTAGTGTTTAAAACTAACAATCTTTACCGATCATCATACGCAAATGCGTAAGTGTTTGTGGATCTCAATTGTCACGAAGGCAAAAGACATGAAGTTGCTTGGTACTCATCATGAGACCGGCACTGGAATATTATTAAATGAGAAATACAAAAAACTTGAAATACCCATCCTCTCTACATCATAGTACTATATCATGAAAACCTTTTACAAAACCTATCTCACTTCAATTTTTTTATTAGTGGTCATGGCCGCCGTGGCGCAAACTTCACAAGAAAAGGCAAAGACCCTGGTAAAAGATGGTGTTGCGTTACACAATGCCGGTAAATTTACTGAGGCTATTGAAAAATACGACCAGGCTATCAAAGTTGCCCCTGGTTACGATACTGCTTATTTCGAAAAGGGCTTTACCTTATCAACAGGAGGCGGTAAACCCAAAGAGGCCGTACGAGTTCTGGAAAAGTTATTGAAGATAAACCCCCAATATGGCGAAGCTTATGATCTGTTGGGGACAATTTATGCTGAAGATAAGCAAACAGATAAAGCCATTGAATATTATACTAAAGGCATTGAGGCAGCCCCCAAAAACAAAGACCTGCATTTTGGTTTGGGCAAGCTTTATATTGATCAGAAAAAATTCGCAGAAGCTGAAGCCTGCCTCATCAATGCGATTAAGATCGATCCCAAAGATGCCGACAGTATGCTTTACTATGCCCTTGTAACCTATCAACAGCAAAAAAATGACCGCTCGTTACTGGCCTGGTGCAGCTTTATTTTGCTTGAGTTCAGAACCGACCGTGCCAAGAACGCCTGTGTATATGTTAAAGATATTTTGAACAATGGCATTAAAAAGAACGGAGGAAAAGCGGAGGGATCAGGGGGCCAACTTATGCCAACGGCTGTGTTGCCTGCTACCCAAGGTAACAAGGGCTTTACCATTACCGACTCGTTATCCGTGCAGTTAAAGTCGGCGTTCCAGGTACTTGCCCAAAACTCCGCAAAAAGTCAGGATGCTCTTTACACTAATTATTTCGCTCGTTATTTTGGCGAGTTGGCAAAAACAAACCACATGCCCGCCTTTGCCCGGTTAATTACCTATGCTACTTATAAAACTGATAGCCAGGCCTGGTTCAAAGACAACCGTCAGGCCATGCTTGATCTTCAGGCATGGATGAAAAATACCAAACGGGAACTTTGAATTATTTAAGGATGTGATAAGTAATAAAACTTACCAGGTAGGCTAATACCGTCATGTAGGCAAATTGGGCTGCCGGCCAGCGCCAATCCTTAGTTTCGCGGTAAACTACGGCCACGGTACTGGCGCACTGCATGGCGAAAGCGTAGAACATCATTAAACTCATAGCCACGGCCAGGGTAAATACGGGCTGGCCCGTTTGGGTATTTTTAGCGCTATGCATTTTTTGCTGCACCGACTCGAGCTTTTCGGCATCACCGTCAACACTGTAAATAGTTGCCATGGTGCCTACAAATACCTCGCGGGCGGCAAATGAGGTAATGAGCGCTATACCTATTTTCCAATCGAAACCCAGCGGCTTGATAACAGGCTCAATAACATGGCCCAGCATACCGGCGTAAGAGTTTTCGAGCTTGTCGGAAGCGATCATCCGGCTAACGCTATCGGGCGCGGTTTTTTGCAGGGCGGCAAATTGTGGTTGTTTATATTTTTGATCGATGTTATCCATGCGCTTACCCGGGCCGTACGATGCCAATACCCACAGGATAACCGATACAGCAATGATCACTTTACCCGCCTGTATCACAAAGGTTTTTGATCGGTCGTACATGGTATGGAGTACGTTGTTCCATCGCGGCATACGATATACGGGCAGTTCCATAATGAAATAACCACGTTCGCGCGAGCGTAAAATGTATTTCATTACCCAGGCCACTAATACCGCCGATACCAGGCTGAACAGGTACATCCCCGTAAGGGCCAAACCCTGCATATTGAATATCCACCAAACATTTTTGTTGGGCACTACCAGCGATATCAGCAAGGTATAAACCGGCAAACGTGCGGAGCAGGTTACCAGCGGTGTAACCATAATGGTGATCATGCGATCCTTCCAGTTTTCGATGGTGCGGGTACTCATAATAGAGGGCACGGCACAGGCAAAACCGCCAATAAGCGGCACTACCGATTTACCGTTCAGGCCCACCTTGCGCATGATCTTGTCCATCATAAAGGTAACACGGCTCATGTACCCGGTGTCTTCCAGTATCGAGATCAGGGAAAACAGAATAGCTATCTGCGGGATGAATACCATTACGCCGCTTAGCCCGGCAATCACACCGTCAACCAGTAAATTGGTGAGCGGACCGGCGGGCAGGTGATGGTGCAGCCAGTCTTGTGCCAGCACAAAACCGTCGGATATCAGCTCCATCGGGTATTTTGACCAGGCAAAAATAGACTGGAACATAAATAGCAGGATGCCTAAAAATATAACAAAGCCAAATATTTTATGCGTTAGCACCTTATCTATCCGGTTGCTTAGCGTTTCATCTTCGGCAGTTATCTTTTGGGTAACGGTATCGTAAAGCAGATCGTTTATAAAATTATAGCGGGCAATGGTTTCGGCGCCCTGTGCTTTTTGCGAATGGAATGAATATTCTTTTTCCAGTTCTTCGATGTGCGCGCTTTGCTCTTTGGTTAAAAAAGCCAGGGTTTCGTGTTGGTGGGCCAGCTGCAGCGCAAAGTAGCTGTTATCGATATTGATATCCTGCTTAATGCGACTAATCAATTGCGGCGCTATTACTTCAACATCGATGCTATCCTGCTGTAAAGCTATTTTGTTGGCAAAGCAAACGGCTTGCTTAAGCTTATCGATCCCTTCATTTTTACGGGCCGAAATAGGTACAACCGGTACGCCAAGCTTGGCGGCAAAGGCGTCAACGTTAATTTCGATATCGGCTTTTTTAGCCATATCCATCATATTGAGCGCCACAATCACGGGGATCTTCAGATCGGCAACCTGGGTATAGAGCAATAAATTGCGTTTCAGGTTGGTGGCGTCCAATATCACTACAACCAGGTCGGGACTCAAATTATTGCTCCTGTCGGCCAGTACCGAAAACACAATAGATTCGTCGCGGCTTTTGGGATAAAGACTGTAAGTACCGGGCAGGTCGATAATTTCGGCTGTACGGCCATCGGGCAGGGTGCTATAGCCTACTTTTTTATCAACTGTAACACCCGGAAAATTTCCTATTTTTTGGTTAAGGCCTGTAAGTACGTTAAAAAGCGTTGATTTACCGGTATTGGGATTACCTACAAGTGCAACTCTGATGTCAGCCTTCACCTTATTGATCTAAAACACTACTGCAAAACAATGGTTGAGGCTTCGCGTTTACGCAGGCTTAACTGGTACCCGGCAACATTAACCGCAATCGGGTCGCCCATGGGGGCTATACGTTCAACTTTAATCTCTTCGCCGGGTAAACAACCCATTTCCATCAATTTAACCGACATTTCCAGATCTGTAAATTCTTTAACGGTTCCTTTTTCGCCTACTTTAAGTTGTGATAGCCTCATTTTGTTGTTTGGTATAACACAACAAATGTATTGCTTATTTAAAACAAATCCAAATAAGCAATACCTTGTATTAAATTATTACCGCATAATGATTATGGGCGAGCCCTGGGCATTGGTTTTTCCACCCACCTTATTGATCTTGTAGGTTAGTTTGAGATAAAAATATTGGCCGAGGGTATTGGTTTGCATATTTTGTATAACGCCACTGGTGCTGATGGAACGTTGTATACCCGAGTTTTGGTTAAGCAGATCGAACGCGTTGAACGAAAGCGTTAAGGTTTGATCTTTAAAAAAATAATGCTCGGCGCCGGCGTTCCATAAATAGTAGGATATGTTTGCCCCTGCCTGTTGCCCGCGATACAGGTTTTGGTTAATGTTAGTAAATATACGCCAGCTTTTAACCGGCAGCACACTGGCAGTTAAATTGTTGTTAACGGTAAAATAATGCTGATCGGCAAGGTGCTGGTATGAATTGCTGGCATTACTGTAGCCACCACCCAAACGCAAACCAAACTGAAATTTATCCCTGTCGAAATTGCTGCCTATGTTTGCATTGGGGGTTAATCGCACCACTTCGTTACGGTTACCGCCTATAAAGTTAATATTGCGGTTTACTGATCCGTACGAGCCCAGGCTATATCGCAGGCCCTTAACTTTTGTTGGTTTACTAAAATTAAAACCAACGTTTACGTTATAATTACCATCAACATTTATTGGTTTTGAGGTAGTGATGCCGTTGTTAATGGTACTGGTTGTTGCAAAACCGTTCCAAATGGTGTTAAAATTGGCGTAAAAGTTAGTATAGCTGTTGTTTTTGGTATCAAAGATGTTGTAATTAAAGCTGCCATTAAGTGACCGTGATTGCTGCAGATCGGCATTACCCTGCCTTATATAAAGCGGATTTGTGTTATTAAATACCGTTTGCAGATCGGTAGCTGATGGTAACTGCACGTTGCTGCTTACGTTAAAATAGATAGATGGCCCGTTTTTTTTGCGATAGTTAAAGTATGCACTGGGCACCAGTGCCCAGGTATCGCGGCTTACATCATTAAGCAGGTTGTTGCTAAATGATGTGCCATGCAGGCCAAGTTCGGCAAGTGTGGCGGTAATACCAAAATTCAACTCATCGCTGCTTTTGCTTATGCCTGCGGATGTTGCATAACGATGGTTACGGTTATCTGAATTACCGCTGTATAACGGATTGAGCACCTCATACAGTCCGGTAACCGCATTATAATCAACTGTGTACTGATTGGCATCTTGCTTACGGACATCAAAAGACTGGCTGATGTTGAGATTTATTTTTTTTGCCCGGTTAAGCTGCCGTACAAATGATGCCGTACCGGTAATAAAACTGGCATCATTATCCTGCGAAGCTTGCTGGTTGACATTGCTGTTGGCGGCCCCGCCTATGTAAAAACGGGTGAGCGCCTGGTTATTATAATCAGCATTGTTTGCCGAATAATTGCCATTGGTAAAAAAGTTTAACGAACCACGGCCATTATGAAAACGGTGGTTCACTGAAAACTGCCCGCCAACAGCAGGGCTATGTGAGCTTTGGTCCAGCATCTGGCGGATGCTGTTTACGCTGTCGGCCAGTTGATTTAACGTTCCGGATGTTGAGGCCGAGTAATTCTTTTTATAAGTCATTGATGCATTAGGCTTAAAGCCGATGCTGTTTAAACTATCAATTTTGTAATCAAAATTCATACTGAGGCGATAACTGCTGCTGGTATTATTGCCGTCGTTTAACTGCGTGGTGAACAAGCTGTTCGGGATATCCTGCAGATCGGATGAGCGGTTGACCGTATTACGCGATATCACCGTTAAAAAGTTAGTATTGAATTTTAATTGCCCGGTTTTTCCAAACTCGTCGGTATAATTTACACCTGCTGTATGACTGGTGATCAACCCGCCGCTAACTCCGCTAAATGCGCCATTGATGTCGGCACGGCCGTTTGAATTGATGTTAATGCTCACTGAACCGTCCGACGAGCCAAAAGTGTTAAAAACGTTACCCCCGGCAAAGTTGTTCAGATCTTCGTAAGAAAAACCTACCTCGTTAATATTGTTGCTCAACGACAGGAAAGCGATCTGTTTCTTTTTATCGAAATCGTTCATGTTAAACTGCGCCAGGTAACGGTCTTCAGATCCGCCGGCTAAAGACATATTACCAAACCAGCCGTGCTTTTTATCCTCCTTTAGTGTAACATTGATCACTTTTTCGCGTGTACCATCGTCAATGCCGGTTTTTTTTGCACTCTCGGTTTTATCGTCTATCACCTGCACTTTAGCTATGGCATCGGCAGGCAGGTTTTTGGTTACAGCTTTGGGGTCGTTGCCAAAAAATTCCTTGCCATCAACCAATACTTTGTTTACCTCTTTGCCCTGCGAGGTAATTTTACCATCCTTATCTACATCAACACCGGGCAGTTTTTTCAGCAGCTCTTCAACGTTATCGTTTTTTTGTGTTTTGTACGATGAGGCATTAAACTCAACAGTATCTTTTTTAATGGTTACCGGCGCTTTTTCTTCGTTAATGCTTACCTCCTTAAGATTGTGCACACTGGGCTCCATCATAATATCGCCTAACTGGGCATAGGGCGTCGCTGTATTTAGGGTAAAGGGTAGCTTTATGGGTTTAAGCCCCATTTGATAAACGTTGAGGCGGTAGCTGCCTAGGGCCAGGCCCGTAAACTCAACTATACCGGTTTTATCGGTTAAGGCATTGCGTATAATGGTCGAATCTTTAACGATGGCGATGGATACGTTAGCCAGTTCGACAGGTTGTTTGGTGGTGGCGTCAATTAAACGGGCCTTAATTGTACCATGCTTTAATTGTGCAAAGGCAGACATCGCCGTAAAGGCAATAAAAATTAATAGAAGATGAGTACGTAACAGGTAAGGTTTGGCCATAAAAATAAATAGATAGTTTGCTAAAAGACGCAGCAAAAGATACAATGTTGCACACGACTAAAATTAAACTAACAACTTAGTTTTATGAAAAGTAAACTGAAATATTGCGGTTACACAATAGGAGTTTTAGCTGATGGTGTTGGGGCCTTGCTAAAATGAGGGCAGTTACAACTTTTATGAAAAAGGCCGCACGAGCTTAACACAGCACTGAGTAAGCCTGCTATTAAAAGGTATTTAACTTTGTTTTTCATACTTCTGCGACCACATGGTTAATATTACACAAAACATTGCCATACCGGCACCTACTGTATCAGCAAACAGATCATCCCATTCGCCGCTACGCCAGGTAAATATATAGAATTGTAAAAGTTCAATTATCCCACCAAATACTACGGGGATCAAAAAACTTAAAAACTGTTGTAAGGCAGTTAGGTTATGCCTGGTATTGGCCCTAACTATTCCGCTGCTCATTAGCGCTGCCAATACAAAAAACAGCCCGCAATGCACCAGTTTGTCAAAACCTGCAAAAAATAAAGGCGAGTGGCTAACTCCCCCCATTTTAATATTACACAGTATAAAAATAAACAAGGCCCAAAATAATGTAGGGCCCTGGTATTTAAAGATATATCGCATTATACCCCGATCAGTTTTTTATATTGGTCGGCAGTAAGCAGGGTATCCAATTGTGCCGGATCGATCACTTCTGCTTTTATTATCCAGCCCTGTCCGTAAGGGTCGGTATTAACCAACTCAGGTTGCGCGTTTAATACCGGGTTAAGTTGGATTACAACACCGGTAACAGGCATAAACAGATCCGAAACCGTTTTTACTGCTTCAATGGTGCCAAACACAGCCTCACGTGCAACCTCATCGCCTACATTATTTACCTCAATGTAAACAATATCGCCTAACTCGCCCTGGGCAAAATCGGTTATTCCTACCGTTATAACGTTTCCTTCAACGCTAACCCACTCATGATCTTTAGTATACTTTAACTCAGCCGGAAAATTCATGTCAATAATTTTATACCATCAAAAATAGCAAAACTTTAAGTTACGGCAATAGGGGGCACATTATATTTAAAGTACAGGGTTTACTAAACATCGCAAGCATTATTAACGATAAAATAAAACTATAAGTATATTTTTTTGTTTATCGATTAACAAACCCATAAAAAAATCTACCTATATGAAAAAGTTAAGTTTTGTAATGATCGCTGCAGCAGCTGTGTTTTGTATGCAGGCCTGCCACAGCAACACCGACAGTAAATCGGCTGCCGACAGCATGAACAATGCGCACGATACCACTAAAATGGATTCGGTAAAAAAAGACACCACATCAACCGTGATGACCACTAATGCTGATGATGCTAAATTTGCCGTAAATGCTGCCGACGGTGGCATGGCCGAAGTAATGCTGGGTAAACTGGCGCAGGAAAAAAGCAGCAATGCCCAAATTAAAGAGTTTGGCGGTATGATGGTTACCGACCATAGTAAAGCTAACGATGAGCTAAAAGCATTGGCGAAAAGTAAAAATATTGCACTACCGCTTGTTGTTAGTGCTGATAAGCAAAAAGCTTATGATGACCTGAACAAAAAAACAGGCGCCGATTTTGACAAAGCTTATGTAAGCGCGATGATAGATGGCCACAAATCAACAGAAAAATTGATGAAAGATGAAAGTAAAAATGGTAAGGACCCTGACCTTGAGGCTTTCGCAGCTAAAGTATTACCTACCGTACAGGCACATCTGGCAAAAATTAACGCTATTGATAAAAACATGAAAAAGTAAGGCGTTTTATAATATTAAAATGTTATTAAAAGCCGGGTAGTTATGTAACTATCCGGCTTTTTGCTTTTATCCGTGTTAAATATCCACAGCTCAACAAAACATTACAAAACAACCTATTACATAAAAATACAAAACACCTATTACCACCGCTTTGCCCATTTTGCCCGCATTTAATAAATAATTATTAAATACTAATACATTATATCATATAAATATTTAATTTTATATCAGAAAGCATTTGTGAATGAGGATATACTGATTTGCCAAACACCTGTTATTGGATATACAACAATCATTTTATCATACTTATTTATTAACCTAAATTTTCACAGTCAACACAAATGAAAAACCTATTTAAAATTGCGGCCGGCGTTAGCCTGCTCGGTGTGGTATTATGGGGGTGTTCGCCCAAGCCTGCACCTGCAACCTCCACAGTAAGCAAAGTTGCACTTCCACAGGATGTGTGCAAATCGTGCGTGGTAAGTAAAGATACTTTTAACAGCTGGTTTAAAAATGATACGGCAAAAGCCGGCGGCTTTGTATTACCGGCCAACAGCGTAACATTTACACCTAATAACAATTGTGATTTTTACCGCTGGTCTGAACAAATGTTTTTGTGGATCACCTCGCCGGATAACGTACCGACCGCAGGAGGTAAAATAATATTGGAGGCGCCTCTTTTCTATAATGTTTCGCCACCCGACCCGGTTACTAAAAAACGTACGCTTACCCCGCATACGCCCGATAGCTTATTCCGTATGGCGGGGCATATCCGTAAACTTGGCCCTAACAGGCTGCCTGCATTTATGGATAAAACCGGCAAGCTGTTTGAGATAGAAGAAGCTAAACCGGTGGTAAAAGATGCAACCGGCAAACAGGTTGAAGTGGCCCAGATAAAAGCCAATGCTAATGGCCCGGCCCAGCTATTGGATAAAACGGGGAAAGCCATAGTACATCCGATGGGCATTATCCAGCACAAGATCAACGCGAAGTTTATTGTACAGCGTGTTAAAATTGGTAAGGCCTTTGTGTTTTTAGATGGCACCGGCAAACAGGTACAGGCCGAACAGGCACAGGCAACGGATGATATCCTGATGTCGCAGGGAAAATCGCTGGTGTATTATCTTAGTTTGGTAAACGATGTTTACGCTTACTACATGACAGGCGTTCACAATCATAACCCAACCATTGACAGCAACAGTTTCCCTACAACGGCAGCAGCACGTGATGCTATTTGTGCACTGGCACGTAAAAATCATGTTGTACTGCCCGATTCGAATGCCTTGGCTATCGAGATCAAATCATCATGGGTGGAAGCAAGCACGTTACCTAACCCGGAGGATTATGTAACCGTTAACGCCATCATCCCTACCTATGACATGTCTGACAGTACAAACTGGAAACCCAACGGTGAGAAAAAGGCAAAAATGGCTTTGGTTGGGATACACATTGTAGGCAGCGTGGCAGGCCACCCCGAAATGGTATGGGCCACGTTTGAGCACGAAAGCAATACGCCGAATGCCAAGTACCAGTACATTGATTCGACTGCAGCCAAAACTGTAAAAACTGTTCCGCAAGATAGCGGTACCGGGTGGTTATTCAGCAACAATAAAGATACCACCATCAGCACCTACAATAATTCGCACATGACGGATACTACGGCAACGGGCGCTGCTACGGATAACATTATAGCTACCACAGGCAATAGTGTAAGCCCAAGCAATACCCTGCAGACATTGCCATGGGGCAGCGCGTGGGGACAGCCTACCAACCAGGAAGATAAAAGTTCGGCAGCATCAAACAGCGAAATTATTTCGATCAATAATACCATCCGGAACTTATTGCCGGGAAACGATGTAAGGAAACATTATCTTTTTGTAGGCGCTATCTGGACGTTTAAAGGCAGCGCACCTACCGGCGCCGGCTATGACCAAAACCCGGTTAACCCGCCCGCTAGCGGCACTACCATAGGCACGAGCGTACTGGCCAATACCACTATGGAAACTTATTTCCAGTCGACCCAGTTCTCATGCTTTACCTGCCATTCAGATAGTCCGGCTTCGTTTGCTCCAAGGGCCATAAGCCATATATTTAACCATCTGGAACCATTATACACTTTGCACGATTCGTTAAATAAAAAGAAAAAATAATTACTGACCTTATATTAATAATGAAACCCTTCGGAGATCTCTGAAGGGTTTTTTGTTTGCCCTATGGCCTTAAAAAGGGTATTTTTAGTTGTAAAAATGAGTATTTATGCGTATATTGGATGGAGCGCGAGGCTGTTTGGTTATTGAATTATTGGTTATTGGGTTATTAAGTAAATTGGCCAGGAAAGTATGGAAAAGCCGAAAAATTTCTTACAATTTCCCCCCTCCTGTTAATGATTGAAGGATTGAGTTTTGAATGATTGAATGGAAAAGGAGATCGAAAAATTTCTTACAATTTCCCCCCTTGAGATAATGATTGAATGATTGAGTTTTGAATGATTGAAATAAAAAAGGGATCGAAAAATTTCTTACAATTTCCCCCTCTTGAGATAATGATTGAATGATTGAGTTTTGAATGATTGAAATAAAAAGGAGATCGAAAATTTCTTACAATTTCCCCCTTGAGATAATGATTGAATGATTGAGTTTTGAATGATTGAATGGGAAAGGAGATCGAAAAAATTCTTACAATTTCCCCCCTGTAAATTCTTGGCTGCTGATCCTTAATTCTTGCATCTAAATATCTATACTTGTGTATGTCAAAACCTATAGTTGCAGGCATTATGTCGTACGGTATGTCGGGCAGGATATTCCAGGCACCGTTTTTATCAGCGCACCCGGGCTTTAAACTCAAAGCCGTTACCGAAAGGAGCCGTAAAGCTGCTGCTGAACGTTATCCGGATATTATCAGTTATGATAGCATAGAGGAGCTATTGAATGATACCGAGATAGAACTCATCGCGGTAAACACACCTGGCGAAACACATTACGAACTTGCCAAACGTGCCCTACAGGCGGGCAAACATGTATTGATAGAAAAACCGGCCGCGGCAACAGCTACCGAGGTTAAAGAGTTGTTTGCCATTGCCCACGCGCAAAACAAACAGGTATTTATTTACCAGAACCGCCGCTGGGACAGCGATTTCCAATCGGTAAAACAGGTTATTGAAAGCGGCAAGCTGGGTAAACTGATAGAGGTTACCTTACGGTTTGACAGGTATAACCCCAAGTTAAGTCCGAAAGCATTTAAAGAGGCCGGCGGAGCAAGGGCCAACGGCCTGGTATATGACCTGGGGCCGCACGTGCTCGACCAGGTGATCAGCCTGTTTGGCAAGCCACTGCGTTTTACCAAGGTAACCGGCAAAAACCGGGAGCATTCGTTGGTAGACGATTATTTTTTCTTCCAGTTAAGTTACCCCGACCAGTTAAACGTACTGGTGGCAAGCAGTTTGCTAACCGCCCAGCCAATGCCCGCTTTTACAGTGCATGGCACATTGGGCAGTTATATAAAGGACAGGGTTGACGTGCAAGAAGCACAACTGGACAAAAACATGCTGCCTACCGATGCTGCTTATGGCATTGAACCTGCAGGAACAGAAGGCAAATTAGTTACCTTTGCCGATGATGGAACGAAGCATACCGAAATTGTACCATCATTAAAAGGGGATTACATGGGATTATTTGAGGCTGTTTATCAAAGCATAGTAAATAATAAGCCCTACCCTGTTACCAAAGAAAATATTTTAGCACAAATGGAGTTATTGGAAGGTCAATCTTCCTGATACATCAAAAACAAAACATCCCTCAATGAAACGCATTTTATTATTGCTCACTTTAGTTTTTGGCCTTACTACCTTAAAAGCTCAAAACACGGCCAATATTACCAATATTCCTCCATTTAAAATTTTGAGTAAGGATAGCGCCTTTATTACTCCTGCCAATTTAAAAAAAGGCAAACCGGTAATGATCGTTTACTTTGCGCCCGATTGTACCCATTGCCAGCATTTTACCGAAGAGCTGAAAAGCGAAATGGACGGCGAGAAAAAGAAAGGCATAAACACCCTTCGCAATACCCAGATCGTGATGGTTACGTTTACCGCGGTATTGAACATGAAGCTTTTTTACATCAATTATGAGCTGGCCAAATATCCAAACATTATGATGGGTACCGAAGGCACAACCTATACGGTATTGCGTTATTATAATGTTAAAAACACGCCATACATAGCTGTTTATGGCAAAAACGGCAAGCTGGTAAAAGGTTTTGAAAAGATACCTAAAATGGACGATCTGGAGGCAACGATCAAAAAAGGATAACGTTGATGTAAAAATTTTATTCGTTTAGCAACAAAGTTACAGAGCTTATGAGGTAATGAATTTGTAAAAAACAGATTTTTGCCGCATGATTTTTTTAAGGCCTAAACTGACCGTTACTTTACTGTTTACATTATTTATTTTCGCTGCAAAAGCACAGCAAACCGCAGCCTCCAAACCAACCTCACCTGCCGATGGCCACATCAGCGGTAAGGTTATTGACGGCACCAACGCCGAACCTGTAGCCTTCGCTACGGTAGCATTGATCAAAAAAGCCGATAACCAGATAGCCAAAGCCATACAAACCGATATACAGGGTGGCTTTAAGCTGGATAATGTGGCTTACGGCCGGTATTTACTGCGCATTACTTTTGTTGGTTATGCAACTGTTATTAAGGATAGCATCGCGGTAAACGCTAACCATAAAACCGTAAACTTTGGTGTTTTAAAAATGCATGCCGGTAAGGCTGCCCTGCTTAATGAGGTTAGTGTACGATCGAAAAAAAGCAGCATCCAATTGGGTATCGACCGTAAGGTATTCACGGTTGACCAGAGCCTGGTGAGCGAGGGCGGATCGGCTACTGATCTGCTGGCCAATGTACCATCGGTACAGGTGGATGTGGACGGAAATGTAAACCTGCGCGGGTCGAGCAATGTCCGGATCCTGATCGACGGTAAGCCCTCGTTGATAGCCGGCGGTACGGTTACCGATATCCTGCAATCTATCCCGGCAAGCGCTATCGAAACTATTGAACTGATCACCAATCCATCTTCAAAGTACGATCCGGAGGGGCAATCGGGCATTATCAATATCGTGCTTAAAAAGAACAAATCGTTAGGTTTTACCGGCAGTGCTTCGGCAAGCCTGGGTACGCTAAATGCTTTTAACAGTAACATCAGCCTGGCGTACCAGCACAAAAAGATCAATATTTATGGCAATTACAGTCATCGGCAAAACAACCGTTCGGCAGCAGGCTACAGCTATCGAACCCGCGATATTGTACCAGCCGATTTGACAACACCGTTTCAATACAATCAAAACCAGCTCAATACAGGTGGCAATAATGGCAACCAGATCAAAGCCGGCATTGATTACAACCTGACGAATAAAACCACGGTAAGCTTTTCGAGTAATATCAACATCCGCGATAACCGCCGCATACAAAACAGCACCACCAACGGGCTTAATATAGCACAAGCTTTAGTTGAGCAATATACAACTGATAACCATAGCAATAACCATGGCAACAACCATGATTTTAACGTAGATTTTTCGCAGAAATTTAAAAAGCCCAAAGAAGAGCTTACCGCTAATTTCGGCTTAGCCAAGGGGAACGAAAACAATGTGGATAACCTGAATACCAATTACTATTTGGTTAGCACACCACCATCAAAGCAGTTTAATACCAATTTGGGTAATGAGCGTAACTGGAACCTGCAGGTTGATTATACCGACCCTATAGGCAAAAATGGCAAGCTTGAATTGGGCTACCGCACCACGCTGAGCCGCGCCGATAATAACTTTGTGGCCGACACGATTGATTTTGCTACTAACCAGTTTGTTTTAGATCCAAGCATATCTACCCGCTTTATTTACGACGAAAAGGTGCACGCTGTTTATGGCAACTACCAGCAGCAGTTTGGTAAGTTTGGGTTACAGGCCGGTGCACGGTTTGAAAAAACCATCATCAACACCAACCTGGTAAATTTTGATACATCGCACGTGCAAAACTATTTCAGGGTTTACCCGAGTATCTTCCTTTCGGAGAAGTTGAGCGAAACGCAAACTTTGCAACTGAGCTATACGCGCCGTATCAACCGCCCGCGCGACAGAGAGATCATTCCGTTTTTAGACAAAAGCGACCCGCTGGCTTACCGCATTGGTAATGCCGATCTGAAACCGGAGGATGTACACTCGTTCGAACTAAGCTATGCCAAATACTGGAAATCGACTACGCTGACCTCATCGGTATATTATCGCCGCACAAACGATATTGTACAGTTTATCCGGGTACCGTATGATACCACGGGCATAACCATCACCAAATTTGCCAATTTTAGTTATGGCACCACAGCAGGTTTTGAGTTTATTGCCCGTACAGATATCACCAATAAGTGGAACATTACTGCCAACCTTAACTTATACCAAAACACGGTAAAAGGCAGTTCGGCCCTGGGTATACCCGATAATAACGGCTTTGCATGGAACGGTAACTTAACCACCAACCTTACCCTGCCCTACAGCCTGAGCTTACAGCTTCGCGGCGATTACCAGGCGCCCCAGGCAATTGCGCAAGGCCGCAGCAAGGCAAACTCGGGCCTGGATGCCGCATTGAAGTATGATTTTTACAAGCATAAGGCAAGTCTGAGCCTCAATGGGCGCGACCTGTTTGACACGCGTAAATTTGGTTTTACAACCGATGATGGCGTATATCATAACAACGTAGATCGCCGTTTTCAGAGCCGCATGTTTTTGATGACATTGTCATACCGCTTTGGCCGTGGCGGTGATTCGCCGGGTAAAGGCAAGGATAAAAAAGACAAACAGCCAGACGGCAACAATCCACCTGACGACGGTGGAGGCGGTGGCCCTCAATAACAAATAAATACAGGGGCCACAGTTGGGTGTGGCCCTTATTTTTTTGGCGTTTCGTGGAGCTTTTTTAGCTTCTCGTTGAGGTTATTTACCCAAAGTTCCAATCCATTGTAGGTCCAGTGCGTATCGGTAAACTGGTAGATCTGTGTTGTAGCCTTATTTTTCTCAAACAGGCCATAAGTATCAATAAATGGCATTTTCAAATCAGGGTCGTTCTGTATCCTGGTTATAATATTATTGTATTTACCCAGTTCAGGAAAAAGTATGGATACCGAGTTTGGCATAATTGACAGGTACACTTCGGTAAAACCTTTCGACCTGTAGTATAAATACGCCCTGTTTAGCGTATTAACGATCTGTTTAACTTCGGCATCGCTCACCGTTACAAAAGCACTGTTGTAAGATGAATCGACAGTTTGGCTATAAAGCAGGTATTTTTTATCCGGAGATATAACTACATCCGGGTTTATCCTGTCAAAAAACCGGTGATTGATGTAAGCCTTTAGCTCTTTAAAGGGTGTAAATATTTTATAGTCGAATAAGTTAAACTCTAAATTATCATTGGTGCCCGGGTTAAATACAAAACTCCGTATTTGGGTGCCTTTACCGGGACTTGCCTGCACCTTGCTTTGACCATGCGGTGCACCGATAGATAATTTGTTAAACACATAGTTACTATCGGTAAAATTCCTGATCAGCCGCTCGACATGCTCAATTATCAAAACATTTTTTTGCGTGGTATCAATTGTTAATACCCTGTCTTTATCATATATAAAACGCGAGTGCCAATAGCTTTTTGCAGCATATAAGATCGAATCGGAATAGATAAAACTTTCCAGGTAACTATCGCAAATCGCATAAATATTGAGATCCCTTTTTACGGTATCATTTACTTTTAAGCGCTTTCCGGCGACACTTTTATCCCTGAACTCAGGGAGGTAGCACATTCCAAACAGGTCGCCATGCTGATATTTATCGCTACCTATAAATGATGAATTACGATCGTATCTGAACTTAGCCCATCTTTTCATCCACGCATCCGATTTGCTGAGGCAATATATTGCGCTAAAAAAAAGAGTTATGATAATTAATGTAGCTTTTTTCATCAGAATTGGAAATAAATAAACTGCTTATTATCAAACACACCAAACAGAAAACAAAGGAAGGGGATAACAACAATGAGCAAGGTAAATACCACGTTATTTTCTGTTTTTATCTTGAGGAAAAATTTCTCCTTGAGCATAAGGATCACGATGAGTAAAAAAGAAAAAATAAGCTCTACATTATTCAGTTTTAAATTGACCTGATCGGTAAGGCTGAAATGAAAGATCCGGTTCAGTATAAAGAGCGACTGGTGAATATTAGCTGCCCTAAAAAGTACCCATGCTAACGACACCAATATAAAAGTGAAACTCATCTTGAAAATATTGACCGCTCGCCTTGCGGTGCCCTCAATATTTAAGCCGTGCTTAACCTTGTTCATCCACCTGTTGATCACGATCATTACACCATGGATAGCACCCCAGGCAATAAACGTCCAGTTAGCGCCATGCCACAGGCCGCTAACCATAAAAACAACAAACAAGTTAAAGTAAACACGGGCGCTTGATACCCGGTTACCGCCTAACGAGATATACAGATAATCTTTAAACCAGGTAGACAACGATATATGCCACCGTTTCCAAAACTCGGCAATTGATTTTGAGAAGTAGGGCGCGTTAAAGTTGGTCATTAGTTTAAAGCCCATAATGCGTGCCGCTCCTATTGCTATATCAGAGTAGCCCGAAAAATCGCAGTAAATTTCAAAGGCGTAAAAAAAAGTCGCGATAAGCAAACTTAACCCGGTTTGATCCTGGTAATGTCCGTAGCTATGATCTACGATCACCGAAAGCCTGTCGGCAATAACCACCTTTTTAAAAAAACCAAAAGCCATTTGTACCAAACCGCTTTTCATTTCTTCAAAATCAAAATGGTGTTCTTCCCAAAACTGGTGCAATAAATTTTGTGGCCGTTCAATAGGGCCGGCAACCAGTTGCGGGTAAAACATTACGTATAACGAATATATACCGAAATGCTTTTCTGCTTTTTGATTACCCCGGTATACTTCAATAGTATAGCTCATGGCCTGAAACGTATGGAAAGAAAGGCCGATAGGCAAAAGGATTTTGAGCAGCGGCAAATGCGTGCCAACGTGTTCATTTAGATTAAGGGTAAAAAAGTTATAGTATTTAAATATGGCCAATACCCCAACGTTAGCCAAAATGCTCAATGTTAAATACAATTTCCGTTTATGACCTTTTGCATCCTGGATCAATATCCCTGCAAAATAATCAACAACAATAGTAAAGCCCAGTATAACGATATATTTGGGCACAAAGCACATGTAAAAATAACAGCTGGCTATTAAAAGCAACCCCCACCGGTACCTGTGGCTAAGTGTAAAATAAAGTAGGGTGACAATGATAAAGAAAACTAAAAAATTCAGGGAGTTAAAAACCATATACTGTTGATTTCTGCAGTTGCTTCATGTATTGCAATAATATCGAAAAATTATGAATATTTTAAGACACATGATAGTTTATTGCAAATGCGACATTTGATATCCGTAATTTAACAAAAAACTCATATAACAATGGTCGGCTCCAAACCTGGTTGCGGCTCCGGCAATAGTTACAGATCGATACTCAATTCGGCAACAAAAACATGCTCGCCTTTGGAGATATAAAGACTATGGCAGCTGGGATAAAGCAGTTCGAGGCGGCGGCGCACATTGGTGAGGCCAATGCCTGATTGTCGTCAATAAAACTGACTTTAAATTGAACTGCTATTTTATTGAAAAAGCGATCAGTGTAGTTTTACTGGTTGTAAGGATTATTCCACCAAACGAAATTACAGCATCCCCCTCTATCAAACCTACGCCTTTGGCCAGGTAATAATCGTAAGTACCACTGGTTTCATAGCCCATGCCATAATCATACTGTACTTGCAAAGTTGTATGCACCACGCTTTTATAGGTAGTGCCCTCAACCGTTTTGGTGATATTTTTTTCGGTGATAGCACCTAAGAGCCGCCCCGGCACGCCATTCACGGTACCATTATCTGTTATGGGCGCTGTCCAGGTGGCCCCCACGCCAACATTATCAACAAGATATTGCAATTCAATAGTGGTACCCGATACTATCGTGTTGGCACGCTCGGTATACACATGGTTAATATTTGAGAAATACCCTACCGAGTTACCATAGGTAACCGAACTTATATTGCACACGCTATACAATTTGCCATTTATGGTGGTGGTGTTACCTGTCATGGTATTTGTTGAAGTATCTGCCGACGAACCCGTAACACTTTTGTATTTGGTATAAGAACCTGCTGTAGTTGGCATATAACCTTTGGTAGTATCTATCGTGCCGGATGTACCACCGCCCGTACCACCTGTCGATCCGGAACCGCCCGTAGAACCCGACCCACCCGAACCCGGCACAATTTGATGCCCCGGAATTTTTTGACAACTGTACAGTGCGACCGAAATGATGACCACGACCAGGAAAGTAAATCTTTTATTCATAACAACATATTGATTACCATAAAATTATATATTATCAAACACAATTCAAATAGCAGATCCAAATCCGCGCCTTTTTATACAATCAAGAGCTATAAAGCGGTGGTATACATCAATGATCCATCAACCCGAAAATATAAAAAGAGCTAATTATCAGCACGATAAAACCGATATTAAAAAAAATCAAAATAAATTTTGACAAAACAGCTTACACTTCTATATTTGCAGTCCCAAAACGAACAAGAGGGAGTTTAGCTCAGCTGGTTCAGAGCATCTGCCTTACAAGCAGAGGGTCACTGGTTCGAACCCAGTAACTCCCACCAAAAGGGATACTTTAATTCCCAAAACCCTGTAAATTATATGATTTACAGGGTTTTTTGTTTTCAGACCACTCAATTTAACGCATACTTTCTTAATGTTTCCGGTACCAAAGTGAGTACCAAAATGTGATTGCTACATTTGTGGTACTCTAAAACGTTGTAATTAATTGTTTTTCATTTTATTAACTCTGAAAAATTTCATTAAAAATGACCTGTTTTGAGCCTGTTTGACACGGTATTTCCAGCGGTTGGGAGTACCAAAATATCAAACCATTTTAAAATCTATTAAAACAGATTAATTATGAAAGCAACAAACAGATTCAACATCCACTTCAAAATCAGGACAGAAAGGATGAAAGACGGCTTTGCGCCGGTTTTTTTAGGTATTGTGGTCGACGGGCAGAAAAGCTATATGTCCCTTAAAAACTTCCAGGCCGATGCTGAGCATTGGGACCGGGTCAAGGGATTTGGCCGCAAAGACACCAAACAAGGACGTGCGATCAATGAATACCTGGACGAAGTACGTATGACCATCAAAAGTCATTACCGGGACTTGGAATTAAACGGAACCCGTATTACCTGCGAAGCCTTAAAAGACGCTTTTCTTGGGAATGTCTACGAGGATAGCCCTATCATGTTTTCCGAATTGGTGGCATTCCACAACGAACAGGCAATGGCTTTATTAAGTATCGGCACGATGAGGCATTATTATGTAACGCAGCGTTATCTTGTCAAATTCTTCAAGTTGAAATACAAGAAGGAGGATATTCCTCTTTCCCTCCTCAATTACAAATTCATCGCTGACTTCGAAATTTTCTTATACAATCACAAACCAGCCGATCATCAGAAGCCAATGGATACCAATGGTGTACTCAAACACCTCGTCAGATTAAAAAAAATGGTAAACCTGGCAATAAGCCTCAGCTGGCTGGATAAGGACCCTTTTAAAGGGTTTAAAATGAAAAAGAAAAAGGTTGAAAAGGATTTTCTTAATGAATGGGAGCTGAACTCCATTGAAAAGAAAACTTTTGATATAGAACGTCTCACAATGGTCAGGGACATGTTCGTGTTTTGCTGTTATACTGGACTATCTTACGTTGACCTTATGAATTTAAAACCGGAGCATATCGTTAAGGGTATTGATGCTGAACCGTGGATCAAAACTTTTCGTCAGAAGACATCCATTCCGGTCAACACCCCATTACTGGGACAGGCACAAGAAATTCTTAATGATTATAAAGACAATCTTCGGTCGAAAGCAAAAGGTACCGTATTTCCAGTCATCAGCAATCAAAAAGTAAATAGCTATTTAAAGGAAATAGCAGACGTTTGCGGCATTAAAAAGAATCTGACCTTCCATATTGCCCGTCACACATTTGCGACTACCATAACGCTTTCTAATGGCGTTCCTATTGAAACCGTAAGCAAGATGCTGGGGCACACAAAAATTGCGACCACACAAATCTATGCTCGGGTGCTGGAGCAGAAAGTAAGCGATGATATGACTCTATTACGTAAAAAGTTAGATAAGGCATAAATAGTTAGTAATCTTTGTCGATACAGACAAAAATAAATGTGTCATAAGCTAGTCTCGCCCCTTTTGGTTATTGTGGGGATAAGCCCTGCACATGTGTACTTTTTTGATTTTTGTATATATTAATTTAAATTAGGTAAAGAATGAATCGATGCAGATCCTAGGCTATAGGGAGAATGCAGATACATCTTTTAGTTACATTTCATAGGATTTTAAATTGATTTATTGAGCATTGATTTGTAATAACTATTTAATAAATTTATTACAGATTCATACGCCAAATATTATTATAATTGATAGAAAATCAGATAATAACAAGGCAATTAAGTATAGCCTCGGACTGATGCTTCCGCCACTCCACTATCATATAACTTAAAAGTAGCAAACCCGACTACTATCGTTCAGAACGATGTGGTTATTCTTTGGGAAAGTGTGTATTGGCCGGGTAGTGTTGACCTAACAGCCGAGCCTATCGGGAGTAGTCCATATCAATTTAATCACATTGATTAAATTTACCTATTACCTTTACTTTAATAATGAAAGATATATGCAAAGTTCATTATTACATATGACCGTTTTACACCTTAAGATTAGATTGCCATAGTATGCTTGATCACGAAAGGATATACCAGTTATTAATGAGTGCAGATTGGGAAAATCTCATCAAACTTATCTATAAACACCGAGACGAAATAAAAAAAGATAATATCTTAACTTATGCGACGGGCGTTTTTGAAACTGAGTTTTTAAGAACAGTAAGCGATTTACCCATAACCAACATAGCAATTTGCGATCAGTTGGAAAACTTGTTTATGCTGCACCGGGGAGATTTTTATAAACTTAAATCAGAAAATTATAAAATATTGTTATCGGAAATGGCCAATCGAAACGTCGGCAATGACGGTCCGTCTTATTCCAGAGAATTAAAATTGCTTGAAAAAGAGGAATCGGTGAAAGATAGTCAGAGTACCTCCCCTGCACCAATTCCCGCCAACGGTAAACAACAAAGAAAATTTTATAATGGTAGAGAGTGGTTTGAAATATACAATCGCCTTTTTGACATTATTAACGTTAAGGGCGATCCTGCAACCTATTTCTCAGGACCAAGATTCATCGGTGTAGTTCAGGAATTTAAGCCTTTCTTTCCTGACTATTCACAATATTGCGATCTCCGGAAACAGGAAGGTCTGAGTTTACTTAGAAAAGAATATTACTATGATATACTCAAGGAACTGGATCCTAACATACGTGATGCAGTCATCACAAGGATATTGGGAATGGTTAGGCCTTTTGCACAAGCAGATATAGCAGAATTAGATGAGTTGTTAGGGATCGATCCAATTATTGGAATTACGGATAGTAGCGATACAAAAAGACCGGTAGTATTTATTTCCTATACATGGGATTCTGAGGTACACAAAGAATGGGTGTTGAATTTGGCCAACAGGCTAATAAAGGATGGAATTGTTGTACTCCTTGATGTATTTGAACTTAAACCGGGACGAAACATGCCGCATTTTATGGAGCGGGCGATTGCAAAGGCAGATAAAGTGCTGGTCATATTTACACCCGGATATAAAGAAAAAGCGGATAACCGAAAAGGCGGCGCGGGTTATGAATATTCCATTATGAATACGGAACTTTATCAAAATCAAACCAATAATGAAAAGATCATTCCTATCTTACGGGATGGGGATCAATTTAACAGCATACCGACCTTCATGCGGCAGTTCATTCACCTAAATATGTGTGAAAGCCAAGATTTTCTTTCACGGTATGCGGAACTTAAAGCTGTAATTTGTGATCAACCGACTGTATCTAAACCTGAACTAGGACCTAATCCCATAGTCTTATAGTAGTATTTATGTTAATTGAAAGACGCATACTCTATAGATAAGCTGATAGGGAAGTCGCTCAAAGACATTTTTACCTCCTTAATTGTGATTGATGGTTTCAATTCTTCGATAATGGCAGGGTACCGCATTTGTTCTTCAAAACGGGCATTAAATTCATCTTCATCCGCGTAAAGCATTTTTGCGTGTACCAGTTCAGATCCTAATTTACCACCTAAAGCCACAGCGTCGTAACCAATTAGGTAACTGTGCCTGCAAAAACTTTCCAACCAGTGAAAGTCTACTACTGGGATATCGTTGATGGCGGTACCTGCGAAGATCGGGTAATTAGTAATAATTAGACGGACTACTTTTTTGCCTTCAATCGATTTAGTGATTGATTCAAATTCACTGGCATTTTTCACAAAAAAAGATGCTTTTCGACTTAATTGAATAGCCCCCTTTTTTAAACGTTCATAATTATTGTAGTAATCGCGAATCTCCATAGGATACCGGATGCATTTAACTTCCGCAATAACAACAATAGACTGTAGATTAATGATCAGATCAATTTCTTCCTGTTCTCCTCCTACCCGAAATCGCTGTGTTTCAGGTATACAATGTTTGAAGGCTTTAATAGTTAAAGCTTCACGAAGTCTCAATTTAACATGGCTTTCTAACATTTTTCCTCTTTTTTCAAGATCAAAGCCGCCTTGTTCCAACCAACGATCCAGCAAATAAAAATAATTCGCTGTAGTTATTGGCAACATTGGAAATAATAAGTCATCATTTAGTTCAGCAAACGGGCAGTTCCAAAAATTATAATAGTCTCCTTCTGGATTCACTATTAAGGTCAGAAAACTATCGACAGTCGAATGATCATAGGTACTCCGCTTCAATAAATACAGTCTCAATGCTTCTTTATTAATTTTATACGGGTGGCTAAACATGGTTTTAAGATCAGGTATCTTTTCCGCATATTCGGTAGTTTCTGCTACTTTGCGAAATAAACCGGTCGTGAGTTGATAAAGTGAGATGATGTCACTAATTTTCAAAGGAGCGAGTGCGGGTAACAACTCATTTCCCAAGTAAGGATAAAAGGTTTCCAACGCTGCAAAAAAGCTAAATGTGTCGTCAAGTTCTTTACTATCTACGCCATTTTCTAATTCATATAAAATCGAACCATCATCTGTTTTTACGGTTTTAATACGAACATCCTTAATGATAGCCGGGTCAAAACCATAATGCATTTCCTCTTTAGCGGCTAGTATTTGCTGAAGCTTAATATCCATGGCCAGGCTATCCATTTGAAGTCGGAAGCGTCCAATGTCTTCTAAAATTAACCGGTCATGGTCGGAAAAGGTGGCCAGGTAGTCATTTTCACCACGTTTTCTGATGTATCCACCATTCCAGACAGCAGCTTCATAAGTTGTTTTAAAACCAAATAATACATTTGCCTCTTTGACCAAGTTTTCGATATAATGAATTACAGCAAAGTCAGGCAAAGCTTCAGCTCTCCTATTAATTTCAGGGCTATCTTTAACAAAATTGAGAGCGATCTGTAATGTGTCTACAAGGGTAGCAAGGCTTCCACCAGTGTTTATGTCACCTACACCCGGATCTCGCGAACGGGTACGGTGTCCAAATATTTTTGTTAAATCAAGATTTTTCTTACCAACAAATGAACTTCTGAATTGACCGATTACCCATAAATGAGACGCGTTAGATTGCGCAAGAAGAAGATGAATAATGTCGTTGTTATTTACTCCTGTACGCCGGATGATTTCGACGATCTTTTTTGAAATCTCCAAATAGATAAAGTTGAACATTGGAAGAACACTGCACGTCTCATGCAGTGCTTTGATATCTTCTGATTTCTCGTTTACCGTCAGTTCAAGTCGTTCTAACCATGTAGCCTTCAAATAAGCGATATCAAATCGAGGGTTGAATGGATTCATCTTAACATCTGTCCGCAATAAATCTCTAAATGTTTTCATAATATTGCTAATCGCCCATAGTTATGCCCAACACTGCATATTTCATCGGGTCCCGTATTTGGCCATCGGTAAAATGCAAGACCTCCCAAATGTCACTTCTTGGAATGCGTGCATACAAAAAGCCACTATGTATGGGATCTGCTGGTAACACCAGCCATTCTGCATCATTATGCGCAAATTTAATGTGCTTATCTAACGACGGGTCGCGTTGGTTGCGCAGGTATTGTTCACTATTGACTAGAAGTAACTGGTGATCAACCATACCGCCCCTGCAAACTTCGCAGCCACGCGCGATACTGGCTGCCGTAGCTATAGCAGTCATCATATCTGGCGCATCCGGCTGCCGTAGCCGGGGGTTGCAACGGTATGTATAGGAATAAATTCCACCGCCCCAATGCTCTGCTTTCGCCATGTCAACTTCAAGCATAAAAAGATAGCTCGTTTCTGAGTAAGATACTACAGCAGGCTCAAGTGTAAGCGTGCCGCGACTACTTAGCCAATATAAAGCGCGGTCGCGGCTTTCACTAAAGGATATAAAGTCAGTGGTGTTATAATAAGCCAGGTCTGTAGGTAAGCTTCGGTTAGGGCGAACATGCTTTCGAATAGCGCTGATTAACCCTTCACGCTGAATATATGCGGGATCACCTTTGCCAAAAGTTTTGCTCCGGATACCTTCTGTGCGATACTGGCCAGGCAGAGTTTTGTCATTAAATATACTATCGCCCCGATATAAAATCATTTGTAACAAAAGGTATTAAGTGAAAGGTTACCGATTAAATTAACAATTTTTCTTCAATTTAAGGTTTTTCCAGAACTGATTATAGTGTCCCAGTCTGAAATTTAACTTAGTTGATTATTACTTTCAATTTTAGATGTATCACGTCGCAGGGATTCTTTCAAAGGAGTCGTTAAATTGGAAATAAGGTGTTAGCCGGGTTTCTAATTTATCAGTTTTATCGCGGCGTTTAGAAAATACGGTAAGACATAATGAGCGGAATGTTTTAAGTTTGATAATCATAAAGATGAATGCAGACGCCAAAGGAAAATCGGGAGAAGATTTTGTAAATCATATCGCCTTTAGAACATTTATAAAATATTGGTGCTTCCCCGGTCCGCTGGATATTACAGGAGACAATAAAGAAATTTGTGACTTGCTGGTTGTCTTCGATCATATCTGCATGATTATCTCAGTTAAGAACTACACCTTTAAAGGCGACTACGGGCGATATTTTAAAAAGACGGTAAGCAAAGCGATCCGGCAAATCGATGGCGCCGAGCGTAAGCTTTTTCGCGATGTGCCTTTACTTTTAAAACATCCCGACCGCGATGTGGAACTTTTTGAAAAAGATAAAATAACGGAGATATATAGAGTGATTATTAACCTAAATGAGGATGTAAAGTATTATCAGACATCGCACTTTGATCACGGAAAAAATTATACTATTATGGATGCGGCGGCGTGGTACACCGCAATGGAAGAACTTGATACCCTGCCCGACATTACTGCATATCTTACAGCCCGGTGTAAGCTGTTTAATCGCTATCCGGCGTTTATGTTCCCACGCGCAGAATACGACTTTTCTACCAATGACAAAATTAGTGCACAAGCGGAAATAGAAGAAGTCGCTCTGTCAGGTGGAAAAGTTACTATAGTGCTTGGATCGGAACTTGATTTGATCGCTCAATATATACTTCATGCTTTTAAATTCCCTGACACTTTAAATCACAATGAAGTAGATAGTTTGCTGCTTAAACTGGATGGGGAATGGGATAAATTTATGAAGTCAAAAATAGCAGGTCAAAAAGACAACTATGAAAAAGAGAGTTATTTTATCGATAGGCTGGTTAAAGAATTTCTTATCTATACACAGAATGGAAATCATTTAGCTGCCATGTTTTTTAGTCTTAACCGCATACAACGAGCAGAGTTTGCACGGGCATTTTTAGATTATCACGAGGGTTATGCTATGGGTGACGTAAATATCAAACTCAACCGTAGTCATGTGGTACTTCCTTTTATTAATATGGTTTTTATCTACCATGATGATGATTATCCAAGAAACAAGTTAACTGAAATCGTGGATATGAGCCTCCATCACCACCACTTCTTGCATAATTTCAAATGTAAAGAGGTTGGCGCTCTTGGTATGTCACAAACAACCGAAGCATTCACATTCGGGTATTCCATGCTTGTGGAGCCATATACAACAGATGAAATCCGTGAGATGAAAGAAGCTTTCGCGGCCTTTGGCTGGCAGACTAAACAATTACCTGGCTGAGTGAAGCTAATCGCTAACGATGCGAAAACCAATATTGATAAACTTAATCGGAATGTTTTCATTTCAAGAGTGAAGTAGATATTTTCTATGGTGAAATAAAGACGAGCGTTGCATATACATACCAAGAGGATATATTTTCTTTATAAAATACAAGTATTGCTTGTATTTTATAAAATTAACTGTACATTTGTATTGGCAAATGACCATCAATATGGAGGAGTACCAACTAAACATACAAACAACGGGTCTACGAGCGAAGCAAGTAGCCAATCGCATGGTGATAACAACCAGCTCATTAATAAATTTATTACGTGGTTTAGGTTTTACTGTAGAGCAGAAGGGCAACTTTGAATTGAATCATGAGCATTTGCATGCTTTGGCTCAAAACTATATTCGCGGTATTCATCAAATCTCACTTAAAACTAAAAGAAGAATTGCCAAGGGTAGATTACATGAGCAAGATTATCTTCGTATCTTTTATTTTTTCCTGAAAGATCATTCGCCTGAGTATCTGAGTTTATCAAATTCAGAACAATGGGAACTCGATCATGAAAAAATGGAAAGTTTCTTTTATCGACTCATTTTTTCACCCCGTACGCGAACTGATAAAGGCAGTAAATTCTTCAACAAAATCATCCGGTACATGCAAGCCCGTTTAGCTGCGCCGTTACTGGATATCAAATCACTATTACTCTCTAAAATTTCACCCACATTATTCTTTAATTATCCAAATGAAGAAGACCACCACGTTTCAGCAGGCTATCAGTCTGGCTTTAGCGTGGCAAAAATTTGTTTCACGCTTGAAGCCTTAGTAAATCAATTTAACACTTACAAAAGGAACGTGAGACATGAAAAAAACAACACATTTAATACAGAAAATACAAGGATGCAATTTGTCTGCTGAAGACAAATCAATACTTATTGAGGCACTGAATGATAATTCAGGCCATTTTATAAAGTTTGTTACTGAATTTTTAAAGATCATCGGCATAAGCAAAGAGGTATTTGACCTTTTTGGCATAGACATCGGTGACTGGATAGATAAATTTTTTTGATATGAATATCGGAACCGCCATAAAATTAATTAGAAAAGAGAAGGGATTGTCGCAGAAGGAACTGGCCGAACAATGCGGCATTTCAGTTAATGCATTAAGCCAGATAGAGCTTAATGCAGCGTTTCCGCAAAAGAACACTATAAATAGCCTATGTACTGCATTGGATGTACCCGTCGCTTATTTACTTTTCTTTTCCATTAACGAAGATGATGTACCACAAGAAAAACGGAAAACATTTAATGTGCTCAATAACGCTATCAAAGAGTTATTACTTGACTCTCAGGAACAATAGACCAAAGCCCGCTTAAGCGGGCTTTTTATCAAATTATTGCATATCCGCTTGTTAAGGTTTTCCAAATATAGTTAACGCTACTTGATCCAAGGAATTGATCTAAATATTCGATCCGTTTTGCTTAAAAAGTTCTCGCATATCATTCCGAAGCAACTTGTAAACCCAGTTTCTGAGTACGCAAAAATCATCGACTTTACTTGTATTGATCTTATCGATCGTTTTCACGTGGCTATGGTAGTCACTACGTAGGATTTTATCTAACGAAAACGCTTGCAGCGTTTGCACATCTTCAAACGCCTTCTCCCAAGGGACTGGTTCTTTGTAATAAAACATTGTTTGCCCATCCGCAGACGGACGATAACCCAATGAGCCCCATTTTAAAATGTCTGAATCTTTCATGTAAAAGAAATAGTCATGCGGCATGGATTTGTAAAAAGAAAAACCGTCTTTTAATGTCGGAAACAAATATTCGACAAAGTCCTTGTAAGACGATTCTAAGGACTTGAAAAAGCACTCAATATAAAGTCGGGCCTGTTCGGGACTATACTGATTAGTCCTCATTTGGTCCACATCTCTCATGCCGTTCTCATCAGTAGCTCTTCTGACTTCATTAATGGCGATATCCGGCAATGGTAAATGATGTTTTTCAATTTTCTCATAACCCTTTTCCTGTAAGATCGCCACGATCTTAGAAAGTTCCTCCACGGGCGCGATGTCACCGGAAATATTTAGTTTGGGTATGTCGATGTTGTTTTTCAAGGCTTCCTCGACCAATGAACTTACTGATCCATAAGGAACGTTGCTGTCGCGATAATAACGGACTGCTCTGAAACGACGTATCCGGTACTGCAGATCGCTTAAATCTATCGGATAAATTTGATCGAACCGGGGTAAATAAAGATCGACCGGTTTGATATCATAATAAAGGTCTTTAAGGTAATAATAAACGATCAGCGACACCTGTTCTAATAGTAATATCTCTGAGTTGTAGGCACTTAACCGGCCTTTCTGGATGATGTCTTGTAATTGCTCAAATACTTGTTTTCCAACAAGTTTGTCCTGGTCCGGCTCGAGCAAAGAGATGTGACTTCCGTGAACACTTTGAACCCCGATCTTATATAACTGGCTTTCAAAGTAATTTCCCTCAAATGGATTACGCAGATCTTCGTAAATGATCTTGCCTGGTAATTCAGGCGTTATCCGATATAGTGCATAACCATCGTGTTTGATGATGTCGGGTGGTAGCACGATCCCGATTTCACCTTTGGTACCCGGCTTGAACAGTTGTTTAAATGTTCCAAAATTTTCATCAAGATAGGCATTATAACTTGTTACATAATTCAGGGCTTTGCCCGTTTTAAATTCACGGAATACCTGTTGATGGCTTTCCGAAGCGTTGCTGATGTAAAAAGCAATTGCGCTCTTTCCAATGTAATTTTGGTAAAAATCTCCAACGATGTTTGCAAACGCAGTATAATCAAGCCGATGCAATTTATAGGTGTGAAAACTGATGATGTAGTCCCGAATCTTTGAATAGTAAAAAGATATGTGGTAAGAGTCTTCCTTACTGGATTTGGTCAATATGTTCCTTGCGAATAGGTCTTCTGGCAATCCTTTATCCAACGGAAAATTCAGAGCTTCCAGCAGTCCTTCGATCTCTACGCCCTCGTCGTCAAATGCTTCCCGGTCAGAATATTGGTAATTGATCAATATCCTGCCGATCTCTGAAAGCGTTCTTAGACCTGACTCAATACCTATATTCGTTTTGCCAAGTGATTGCTTTAAATAAGCATAAATTAAATGTTTATCGTCAATTTCCTGTGGAACGTCCTTGTTGCTATAAACCTCACTAAATATTCTTAGAAAAAAGCCGTTTTTCAACTCCGTCAATAACTGATCGGAGATATTGCCCCTGAAACCAAACGCGCGTTTATAGATTGGGATAATCTCTTTTAGTTCTTCATCACTGAAGTCATCCAATAGATAACCCGGACGATTATTCAGCCGTGGTGCCCTTGTTCTAAACTTTAGTAATTCTTCATACAAATGAGTCAAGTTGCTGTTCATTTCAAGGACACTTTCCCAAATACTATCCTTACAGCTCACGCAAAGTTTGATGTAGTCCAGGTTTCTTATGGCGAGCGCGATCTCGCTAAGTTCAATAGCCAGCGCTGAACTGATAGTTTCGTCTATGCCATCGATAAATATTAATATCTTTTTGCCAATAAATCTCCCCAATTCATCCAGCTTTTTTAAAACAAGTTCACTTTCACTTTTACTGGAAAAGATACCATTCAGATCATAGGCAATATGCTCCAGCGGCGATTTGTTAATAATGGCGGCATTGTAAAAGAATACAAATTTGTCATCCAGGCACTGTAACGCAAGTGAACACATCGCGTTTGTTTTTCCCACGCCGGCGCTACCCACGATCGCAAAGGCCGATGCCTCAGAATCGACAAATTCTGCAAACACGGATCGCAGGTCGTTTCTCGGCACGAAAAGTTCTTTAACAAATTTAGCGCTTGGAGAATCTAAATCGCCAACAATGGTCCCCATCCTCTCCTGAACCTGGTTTTTGCAAAATGCTTGTAAGTTTTCATCAGAAAACGAAACAAACTTTTTAAGCGCCTCATATCTGATCCTTAGATCAACGTCCGTTGCGAGTGTACAGCCATTTTTCCAAAAGTCTGATGCTTCAGATATCTGTTTGCCAGTAAGGTCTTGTTTGGTTATCGTATCAAAGATCTTTGTGGTCTTGCCATTGGTAACGATGGTAAACGGTGCGATCTCATCAAGTGCCCTGGAATAGGAAATACCCTGGTCGATGTCATTCTGTGAAATGACGTGCTGGTCATTTTTTAACTCGATAATAAAAAGGTTTTTATCATGTCTTTTACATAGGATATCTGCCCTGCCCTTGATCGTTTGGCGGAGTTTTCCAAGCCTGATCGTAAATGATCTCTCCAAGGATACCTCGGAAACGTTGAATCCCAAATCATTTAAATACGGTAATAATAGTTTCCCTCTAATTTCTTCTTCGTTCATTTGGTTAATCCGTTTATTTAAGGTTTAAACTACCGTGCCAATCTATTCTTCGGGCGGGCGTTGAAAAACGAGTGCCTTTTTCTCTAGTAAATCTTTAAAATCCGCTGTTCCTTGTAGGCAAAGTTCGCTGACTGTTGCTGGGCTAACGTCTGCGAAATAGCGGGCTGCAGTCGTGAAGTCTGAATCTTCAACACAAAACAGTTCGAACGCTTCGCCTGTAGAAATGCGGAAAAACAAGTAATGGCCAAGGGCCCAGGAGGTGTCAGGTCCCCGGTGGTTCAAATGAAATGTATTGTATTGATAGGCTGCTTCACTTTCACCTTCCAGGCCAGTCTCCCAGCTTTCCATATCATCCCAAAATCCACTACCGCCCAAATAATCATAATTATTGCGGTACTGGTCAAATAACGTGATAGTAGTAGTACCAGCTAACTCTCTAAGCCTTGCGTAAAACGGCTTCATCACTTTTGGATCGAAGTCCCCGTAATAATCGTTGCGATCTGCTAAGTAGTTATATTGACTATAAAGGCCGGTAAACAAAAAACCTAGGTCGTTAAGTGTTAAACGGGCCGGATTAAGATGCTGCGATAATGCATATAGCAAATCATAACTGAGCGCGATTCGGTACTCGCTATTATGTCTGCGCGCATCCAATAGTAACTGCTCATAACGGTTTGCCGCAAAATGTTGCTCAATCAATGCCGGGAAACGAAGGAGAAGATTTTTCAGCTCCTGTCCCTCGATGACTTGGATACGATAATGCTTTTGTGCCCTTATTTGCTCTAGCCAGGTACGGGCATTATTTGTCAGGTAAGAAGAAATAAGAATTACTAAACAAGCTGGCTGCTCGGCATCTGCCCAGGCGATCTTCGCGTTAAGTTGTTCGGGGGGAACGCCGGCTGTATAATGTTTACATTCGAAAAACCAACGGCAGTCTTCCCGACTCAACGGCGTCTCTACTGTCCAAATGCCCTCGATATCCCGCCCATTATCAGCTCCACCCTGTCGCCAGATTAGCTGACGGAACCCGAGTTTTAATAATAATTCAAAGCATAACCGTTCGAATTCAGTAGGGCTAAGTTGTTCGAAATGGATGTCGTCAGCGGCGTAGAGCATATTTACTGAAAGTAGGTGAACAAAGATAATTTATATGGTCGTAAAAAGATGCTGTTCAATATACAGTATAAGGGTCTTACCGATGGATTGGTATTGTAGCGCCATAGTGTCATTCTTTCCTTTTTGTTGCCACTTCCTTTAAATGGTTTAGCCCCCCAGTGAGGTAATAGGCAAAGCAATTCCAAGTCCAGTATTTTCCATTTTTTTTAACATATTGTTTAGCTATACCTGCTTAATCTGTTTGAATTGTGAACGCACTGCGTTCACAATTCAAACAGACTTCTATCAGCTACTGACAAAAATACGCTACGTGATAATTTTTAATTTAGCCACAAGGTCATGGAAATACTTAGGAGACCATATATCCAGCGCTTTAGGGTCTTTAATAAAACGCCTTATGTCGTTTATTACATAGTCCATTTTTACAGTATCTATCTTCTGTTTCAATAACTCCCGAAATTCCGATTCAGTAATTTCTTCTTTATTCCAGTCACCGCTATCTGTTGCCCGGATAACGAAGTGCGCTAAATTCAGCGGTATCCCTTTTCTGATATACCATTCCATATCATACCAATCTCTGCCTTTTACATTTGTACCCCACTTTCGGAATAATAAAGCATGCATCTTACCAGCAAAAAGGTTAGGAAGTGTAAAGCATTTGACGTAAAAAGATACTGGTCTCAGTAATAGTTTTTCTTCCGTGTCAAATCCCATAGGGGGTTCGCGGTCAACTTCGATTTTGATCGTGATATTGGCTACCTGATTCAGGCCACTTTGGGGAATAATACTTTCCAGTACCAATTCCTTCCAAATCGTCTCTGACTTTAAAAAGGCAGAATCTATATTGGTATCCTTCGATTTTTGTTTTTCTTTGACAACTACCTGCATTCCTAAAGAACTGAACTCATTTATAATCGCATCCTGATATTTACCTAATGAAAACTCAGGCTCCACCTCTAAAAGAGAAAAATCAAGATCTTCCGAAAACCGGTCAAGGCCATAAAATATTCTCAAAGCGGTACCGCCATAAAAGGCAGCCTTTTCAAAAAAACCGGCACGGGATAATCCTGCCAGTGCAATTTCCTGCATCACTTCTCTAAGGGCATCTTTTGCTTCTTGCTGGTTGGCAGGCTTATATTCTTCGATCCATTCCTTTATCATAAGTTCTCGACGGTTTTTATTAGCGTTTCCAAGCTCTCCTTTTTTGGGGCATCAGTAATCCAGCTGTAAATATTTTTAAGATCCAATCTTTTGAGAGATGATTCCTCGATCCTCAAGTCTTCCAATAAGTAGGCCTTTGCCTGGGCTGTACCTCTTAGCAATACTCCTGATGTACTAACAATCTTGTCACATAATGCCTTTTCTGGTGATGCAATGATTGCGCCCTGATCCGATGAAAGCTTTACCAAGTTTAATCCGAATGCATAATAAGGCAAGGGTAGATGCGTATAAGTAAATAAACCGGCAGGAGTATTAAATTCTTTACTAGTCTTCGTGGTCATCGAAGCTGTTTCATATACACGTTCAGGAATAAGACCATGGTAAGATAAAGCAGTTTCCAGTGACACATAGCTTGGGCCATATATTTGATTTGCCAGTAAAGCGTTTTCCGGTTTTGATGAGCTAATTTTGGGACCTGCGATATATAATCCTTTTTTGATAGATACAATTACGCCTTCAGCTTTAAGCGCCTTTAATTTATCGTTTGGACGTTTATAGTCCTTCAAAAAAGACATCAATAGTTGATGCGTCAAAGGGTGTGATGAATACTTTTGGATCGTTTGATTTAAGTCCATATTCAAATGTAATTTTTTAATGTGATAATCGGAAATATTTCGATTATCTATTTATTAATTTACATAACGCAACTTATATATGCGAATAAATATACACATAAACGATTTTTACTCGATTATCCATTTAAAATTTAACAACTTAAATTCTAATTAAGTTTCAGGTCAATGACACTTGCTAATGAATAACGCCATGATTAATTTCCTTCGTGTCCGACTCGGATAAACTCGGAGTCAATTCCAAGTCCCTTAACTCATTTTTGTATAAAAACACCTACCTCGTACATGAGGTGTGAATTTTATTTAGATCATGTGAGCACTTTTGTGCTTAACGAACATGACTATGATAAAATGTAGCAGAAAAAAAATACCCCAAGGTGTGCGCGAGTTGTGAGCTTTTGTTGAATGAAGGGTACAACTTTGTTAGAAGGGTACAACATAAAGTTGTACTTGTGGCACATTTGAAAGGAGATTAGATTTGATTATTTAACATCAGTAAATGAATAATTATGGCAGCAGAGATCATCACGAAAGAAGACTTGCAGGAGTTCGGAGAACGACTGCTTGGTCAAATGAAGGCGCTGATAAGCGGCGGTTCTATAGAAGAGCCAAGGAAGTTTTTAAAGAGTTACCAAGTTAAGAACCTGCTAAAAATTTCCAACAACACCTTGCAAACGCTTAGGGATAACGGCACCATTCCGTTCACCAAAATCGGCGGTATCCTGTATTACAGTTACGAGGACATTATGAAAGTCTTAAAGGGGGAAGTTAAAAGCAAACGGATCAGTTTCATTAAATAGATATGTGTTCAGCCTTCAGGAGCAAGCCATGTTTTCGCTACGCTTAAACGGCTTGCTCCTTCGGAGGTAAGCATGATTTTGCACTTCGTTTAAAATCAAAGATCATGGGAAGACCGGCATTACAGGAAGAAGATAAAAGGATCATACAGGTCAATATCCGGCTCACAAAAGAAGAGAATGAGATCGTTTGCAATTATGCCCAGGCATCCGCAATAACACCAGCTAACTGGATAAGACAGAAAGCTTTTACCGGCAGGTTCCCTGCCATCAAACTGTCACCAATTAATGCGGCTCTTTATCGGGAGTTGCACAAAATTGGCGTTAACCTGAACCAGGCGGTTAGGCAGGTTCATGGAGGCAAGCTGTCACCGGCTTATCTAACGATCTTGACTGCCTTGATGCAAACGCAAAAGGATATACTTAACTGTTTATTAAAATGACAGCGGACCAGGTAAAAGGAAAAGGTTTCAGGGGAGCGTTAAGATATAACCTGCAAAAGGTAGATCAGGGCGTTGCTAAAATTCTCGATATGACTTTTACATCGGGCAAAGAGGATTCTATCATGCAGGAAGTGGCTTTGGTCAGAATGTTAAGGCCAAACCTGCAAAAATACTTTTACCATACCTCGCTGAACTTTCCGCCAAGTGAGAACCTCGTCGATGAACAAATGAACATTATTGCAAATGAATATTTGAACAATATGGGCTTTGACCAGCACCAGTATGCCATCTTCCGGCATTTTGATGCAGATCATCCGCATCTCCATCTACTGGTCAACCGAATTGGCTACGACGGCAAAGTAGTATCCGACAGTAAAGACTACCAGCGGAGCGAACAGGTGCTGAGAAGGTTGGAAAAGCAGCATGGATTGACTCAGGTCATTTCCAGCAGGCAGGCACAGGAAAGAGCCATGACGAAGAATGAACTGGAGATGATGAAGCGCACGGATGAACCATCTGTTAAAATGAAGCTACAGGTAGTTATTAAGAATGTACTCAGTCAAAAACCTGATGCAGCACAGTTCATTCAGCAATTAGAAGCACAGGGTATTAATGTATTGTTTAACCAGGCCAGCACCGGCTTTGTAAGCGGTGTATCTTACGGTTACGAAGGTATGCCGTTCAAAGGCGCTCATTTAGGTAATGCCTATAAATGGCAGGCCGTTAGAAATAGTATCAGTTATGAACAAGAAAGAGATCGCACAGCAATTTACCAGGCAAATGTTAGGACAAGAGAACGACAGTCAGCAAGAGCCGGACAATCAGCCACAAGAGGAACAGCAGCCGGAATTAACGCAGATCCAAAAGTTACTGCCGGAAATAGAAAGGATGTACAGCAGGGCGCTGGAAAACTACAGGATCAGATCGGAAAAGCAGATCGAAAATACAAGCAGGCGGCTGGAGCTAATGGACAGCAAGGCAACCAATCTGGCGTTCCAGATACAAAGGATAGTCGCCAGCGCGGAACAAATTTACAAGGCCAACAACCAAGTCGGCAGCAGGTGGGTCATCAGGCTATACTTGATAGCGATCTTATCGGGAGTTTGCTCGGCATTGATCACCATGCTGGTGATATGGATCAAACTGCGTTGAATGAGTTTAAACGTAAACGGAAGAAGAGAAAAGGCCAAAGGCTGGGTTAGCATAAAGAAAAGGTCAATTACTCATGTACTGGGACAATCAAACAGTTTCTTTATGTGAAATATTAAGTTTTTCTTATAATCTGCTTTTTCTGATAATCATAGTTACGTGCAATCCACTTTTCAATGGCCAATCTGTTATAAGTTCCTGCACTTTCAGCACAGGCTCTATAGTGACTTACGCTTAATCCCGTTTCATTTGCAGCATACTCGACGGCCTCCGAACTTTTCATGTCAACACTTTCACTCATTTTGTAATCATGATTTGCCATATGCATAAGGATATTTGATTGTACAATGTGATTTAAATATAATGTATAGATATAGAAAACTAGATTTCTACATTTATAGAAATGAATATTTCTGTAAATGTAGAAACTTAGAAATGCATATGCATTTCTAATACTTGAACCATGCTGGTCAGACTATAACCGACAAAAGCCCCTTAAGGGGCTTCGTGTTATTTTGAATTCTTTATGATGTCAATTTTCTCTCGTTCGCTTTGAAGTAGGCGCTCATACAATTCAATTACTTTTTCAAGTGGATTGATTGTACACATATAATTATTGTTGTTCGAACTACTATCCTGGAACGTATTTGAAATGATATTAAATACCGCTTCTTCGGTGAATGCTTTTACAGCTTCAGGCGTTAACCCTAAAACATTGGCAATCTTTGCCAACGCATCCTCCTCTACTTCGGCACTTTGCTCGATTTTGGAAATAGCTTGTTGACTAATACCTAATTCTGTTGCAAGGGTTTCCTGTTTCATTCCCCGTAATTCACGGAGTTTGCTGATCTTTCTTCCAATGTGTAAAGTCTCTGCCATGGTGTAAATGTATCAATAATTGTAAATGTACGAAACAACGTCTTTATTGTAAAGTACAACTTGTTATGGTTCGCTACGGTGATGTTTTGCTATTCTTTTGTTTTGCCGGTTAATGGAGGCCGGTATAAAAGAGCATTATGTATAACGGAACTTATGCACCATGGGAACATTACCCTAAAACCCTTCGCCATTACGAAGTGGAAAATCCAATGTCTGTAGTAGTCGATTTTTTTAGTGCTGACTCAGTAAAAGGTCATGGCAGGCGATTAAAAGAATGGCGCTATTATGTAGTGAACGACGAGCATTATGATGAAAAACGTCATGGCCCCGGCACCCTGCTTTTTATTTATGATCTTAATTTAAGGATTTTAGAGGCTATGTACCTGCTATTGCTCAATTACAAGAACTTTTCTTACCAGCGGAAACAGGCTACAGAAGAGCAATTGGAGGAAGAGAAGGAACAATGGGAATACTACCCTAAGAACCTTTCCTTAAAAGAACAGCTTGAACCCTACAAAGCCGTTAAAAAAGTCTTTAAGAAGATTAAGCCGCAGGAATATCGCGATCAATTGCATGAGTGGTCACACGTAGCGCTTTACAATAATGCAGATGACGAGGCTTTATATGCAGGTGAGGTGATTACCGTTTATGAAAACCTAATTAAGCTTTATTCAGCAGCGTGGTTGATCTGCCAGCGTGAAGGTGGTCGTCCACTACTAAAGCGGAACAAGCTTGAAAATAGTTTAGCCGGAACGGCCGCCGAACCAATTGTGCTAAGAGCAATAAATCCCGAACCAACAGCAGCTGAAAAACTGGCATTAGAAGAGATTAAAACCCTGATTTTAAAACGCTGCCCAGAAGTTCAAATGATTATTCATTTAGGAACACATCCCAAGCCATTTACATTTTACCTGCTTTTCCTGATAGGTGATGATGAAAAAACACCGGAGCATCAGATCAGCAACAAGATAGAAGACAATTGCCAATACCTTGCTCACGTACATGCCATAGTACATAAAGCCAACAGCGCAAAAGAAGCACTTATCAAAGGCAGACGTTTTTGGTCAACAGTTGTGGACAAGGGAAATGTTCTGTATCAATCCCCCGAATTAACATTACCTGCTTATTCAGAGATAACCAAGGGAATATTACTAGCAAGGGCACAGTTCAATTGGGAACGATGGGGTAAACAGGGGAATGAATTTTTAAGGGGCGCAGAGTTATACAGGGCGGATAACAATTTCAGGCTGGCAGCATTTCTTCTGCATCAATCCGTTGAAAGCGTTTTAAAAGCTATCATACAAGTCATTATAGGCTATCGGGTGCAGATGCATAATTTATCGAGATTGTTAAGGCTCACTTTGTTGTTTACGGATGAATTAAAAGACGTATTTGAACTCAATACAATCGAGGGGGCACAATTATATCAATTGCTGCAAAACGCCTATTCACAATCACGGTATAGTAGTTTATTTGATCCCGATGAAGATTCGGTAAGAATATTATCAAAACAAGTAACAAGGTTTAATCAGGTAGCAGAAAGGGTTTACCAACAGTACATAAAAAATATTAATGAATAACAGCCTTAACGTATTGGTAGGTGGAGGCAAGCCCTCGCCCTCCGTTTTAAAAAGCTATTATATAAAAATAGTACTGCCAGGACCCAAACAAGTCGGGCGGTTGATCTAATCGCCCGACCTTGCTGCTAAATTTAAAAACAACCTAATATTCGAAATCCCACAGCTGCGGCAGGCAGCTTCATTACACCACGCGCTGTCGCGCTGGGTTTTATTACGCCGTCAGCCTCGCTGCCGCTGGCCGGAGTGCTATTCGTTCCTCATAACACACCGGCCAATTCCCATCACTCAAATATTATAATCCCAGTTCACCGCGTCCGGCAAAGTTACCGACCGACGGGTGAAAAGTAAAGGCTATACAAGCGAAGCATATTGATTTGTTTTTTAGGTGTGCTTCGGCCTTGACATTTCACCCGCCTTGCGCTTTTGGTGCCTAAGCGTTAAAAATGGGATGGTGTATGAATGGCAACACCCAAAGAATACGAAGTCGCAAATTATCTAAATCATAGCCGGTTATGGCTTGTTTTCTTTTATGGAGAAGATTACTTTTCCTATTACTCTGTTAATTCCTATCGCTATTTTCCATAAGCAGCGGACTTAACCTCTGAATAGGTTCCCCTGTTCATCATTAAAGACAAGTAGTAGCTCCCCATAAGCTAACTAGGTAATCTCATCAAATGTCACGATCGCTTGTTTGAATTCGGATTTCAAAACATCCGGAGTATAATCCAATATCTGTTTATTATTGATAAAAAAGTAATTAACCAGGTAAAGTAAGTTGTCGACAGTGAAAGGGAGTGCTAATGACTGGTTTAATAGAAAATCGATCAGCAATGCCCGGTCGAGCTTAAAGAATTCTTTTATAAAGGCGCCTTCTTGACTAATCCGTTCACTAAGACCCTCACTTAATGAATGATCCTCGGTCCTTATTCGCAAATGCATTCGGATCATAGCGCTATAGTTGGCAGCTTTATAATGGGAGTAGCTGAGCTCTTCAAACATTTTTATCATACTCCATTCGTGGGTTTCTAACGCAGCGAGCATTCCGTTAAAGGTTCGAGACAGGGCCGTGTGGTTGTTCCAATCGTCCGGACATTTATAACGGAAATCGTGTTCTACTTCATGCCAGCCTTCTGAAAACACTGTACGAAGCTGCAATTCAAAAGTAGCATCGACCCTGGGATCACCAACTATTGTCCTGAACTCTTGTTGTAACTCCTGTGGCAACCTGAAGATCATATTTAGGCGAGCTGGCTTGAACTCGGTATCCGTGTGTATGTCGACGGCCTCTTCTAAGAACAAATCTTTGAATCTTTTTTTTAAATATTTAAGCAGAATGCGCTGGTCGTCAACAAAGTACAGATTAATACGAATGCCGATCAGGTCCCTTAGTAATTTTGTGGAACCATCGTATTTTTGATTGCCATCATCGTCAACTTTGTTGATCTTCTTCTTAAGTGATTTTGGGGATTTAGCGCGTGAGTAGATACGGTGGAACATGCCGGAAGCGTCCAAATCTTTCTGTATCAATTGGACAAGGTTTTTTATCACCCGACTTAAATCTGACGGTTGATAATTCATGCGTTTAAAATTTCTTTAATGCGATTGGTCTGGTTAATCGCAAAATAAACATGTATGCCCCGCACTTGTAGAAAGCCCTTTTCTTCGAGTTGCTTAAGCGAATGGTTCAGTTTTCGGCGATTCGTATTTTTAAAGCAATCGTACAACTTGACTAGGTGATGGCCTTTTGTATGAGATATTTCCCATAACTGTTTGAGAATATTCTTTTCAATTTCGCTTACTACTTCCACTTCCTGTGAGTAAACGGGTTTGTCCGGTTGATGCAGGATATTACAATTTTCTTGGCGGCAGGTTATCATCGTTACTGCATTCTCTTTATCCAGGTAAGGCTGACCGATGACTGTGCAATTGGAAAACAAGCAGGAAACGAAGCTAACGGCTTTAAATATTTCAGGATCGAAAGTACAATTCTTAAAAAAACAGTTTAGAAAAATAGAGGAGGCAATCTCATTGCAGTCGAAGGTGACCGTAAAGAAAGATTCGTCATGAATGGTAATCTCGTGATAATTTCGAACCAGTCGTTCTTTCAAATTGATATCGAAAAGAAATACTTGTTCATTCGAAAACTTTTCGTTAACCGGCTGAATCTTGTCCCACAGACTTTCTTTAACTGGCAAGCTTTGGACTCGGAATGCCGTTACAGCCAGCTCGATCATGTAGGACGAATACTTTTTCTCAGCTAACGGTTCGGGCATACTGTTAATAATCTCCCCAATGAAGGTGCCGAAAACAAAATCATTGATAAAACCGATCTGATTTTGATCCCTGCCTTTACGATCCAGCAAGGCATGACCGGAAAGCGTATCGACCAGGTTATCGACGGTCCGTTTGCTCGTACTTGGGTATAATAGCCGAGTTTCTTCGAGCAATTTTTTATTGTCTTCGAGGATAATCATCTTGAAAAACTCCTTGTCCTCCACGGTCGAATCCATAGCAAGCAACTGACGGGCGACGTTCCGGAAAAGCAATAATTGATTTTCCACATTGATGAGGAGGTCTTGCCTGCCTTTTTCCCGCGTCAACATCTTCTCAAAATACTCCCCGATTAGCAGATCGGGGTGACCAATTAAATTATCAAATTCCGCCTCCGGCAGGTTCTTCAAAAAGGTTAGCAGTACTGGGTTCGCCAAGTTCTGGATCGGTACATTTTTATCTTTTACCTGCTGGTAGCGCTCTTCTCCTATCCAGTCTTTGATCCTTGGTTCTTTTAGCGCGATCCGACTGATATGGAATCGGTCACTCCATTTATCTAACCATTTTTCAAATTCAAGTCCAGTAAAGATCGCAGTACGACGAGTGGTCAGGATAATCTTGGCTCTGTGCTCCAGAAGTTTTCCAATCGTATCCAGCATTGATTCGACCTCTTCAAACGAATTATCGGCAAGTTGTTCGGCATTTACCTTTTCTAGCAACTCATCGAAACCATCGATGATCAATGGAATTCGACCGTTCTTGATCTCTTTAATAACCAGTTCTGAACTTAATGATGGGAACTCAAGGTCGATCTCATCTAGTAAGATGTACCGGAAAATATTGGCGCCCCGGTTGCGGGATAGCTCTGTAAATATCGGCAGTTGATTTGACTGCCTTTCAACGATTTTGTGTAGTACTTCAAAGGCAGTGCACGTTTTCCCATAACCGGCGGCTGCTTCGACGATAATTAATTCGGGCTTGTCACTTTGAAGCCGCTTTTCAATCGTCTCGAAAATACGCTTATCCTCTTCGTCTAAAGCATGGTTATGTAGCTCGAATGGTGAATCGATATATTCATAAGGGTAGCCGATGAGGCTGTTCATTTGTTTGTCAGTAAACTCCAGATATTTTCTTTTAACCCTCTGTATGCTGGAGTCATAGGCAAAAAAGCTTTTGAATAATTCTAGCTCCGCCTCTTCGACTGTTTGTAAATCTTTGACGTTCGCGGCAAAGCCGGCTTTAGAATAATCATCCTTCACTTTGGCTGCTACTACCAGGGTGTCCTTATCATAATCCAGCGGAACAATGTCTACACCAAAATAGCGGCTCTTTTTATAGACGAAAACCGATATCCCATTAAAAGCCGTTTCCACGGTCTCGAACCCGTAAGAGGAATATAATTTCTTTAATGCCGTTGCGTCTAACATATTTATAATTAAGGGACTTAAAGATACGGTAAAGTGTAGGGGTACTCTAATTTTAATCTTTGACTAGTGCTTTAACTTTTCAACATATTCACATTTGTGATGGCGGTAAAGGGAAGATTACTAATTGTACCTTCTGATAAGGGCCGGAAACCAAGGTTAAAACTTGGCCAGGATTGCTTAAGGCATTAAAGCCTTTTTCAGGTTAGGCGAAATACGCTGCCATTGCCCTCGGAAATCGTTTAAACGGCACTGGTTTAAACGGCCTATCACATGATGATCCAGGCCTATTAAGTTCGGTTTCATCATTTCTCCCATATCCATAACACCGAAAGTTAACCGAACAGCCCGCATGAATAAGATAGCGCAGCTTTCGGTTCCATAACAGCGCGGAGACGCCTATATTTGATTAAAAAGAAAACTCATGGAGACCTTCGCCTTCGGTAACAAGTTTGAGCAGATCATAGAGCGCATGCTGCGTTCCTTCAATTTCAAAGTTGAGCCGGAAGTTCGACAAACGTCCGCTTTAAAAAGGTTCGTCATCGATCTGCTCGTCGAGCGCAACCAAAGCACCACGCTCATTGAGGTCAAGTTTTATCGCAGCAAGAAAGGCGTGGCAAACGCAGTACGTAATGCTGCAGAACAGTTGAAGCGGTTGCTCACCGCTTATAAGAAGCCTGCAAGTGGTTTATTAATCATTGCCGCTTATTCATCGCAGGAATTACGTGATGAACTCGCCAATGCCGGCATTTTGCTTTGGGATCGCAGTGACATTTACAACCTGATCAAGTTCGGCTTGGCCGACGCGCGCCTGTTGGAGAATTTTGAGCAATTGCTGAATGAAGCCAAACAAGGGCTAGACACTGAAGAAGTATTTGCCGACGTCATTCTCACCCAACGGTCGCCGGACACCTATTTCGCCGGTTTGGAGACGCCTTTTCGTCCGGGATACAGTTTACCACCTCCACCTGGAAGAGATTACTGTGGGGAACTGAATGCGATACCTCCCGGACAACCAGGATGGCGGGACTATGAACTCAAATGCATTGAGATCCTGAGGTATCTGTTCGAGGATGATCTGAACAACTGGCACACGCAGACAACAACCGATGATGCCATGAGCAGGTTCGACATGATTTGCCGGATCGTGTCGGCTAACGATTTCTGGAGAAGCCTGATCCAATCGTTTCAGTCCCGCTACGTCTTGTTTGAATTTAAAAACTATGTAGAGCCGATAGGCCAGGACCAGATCTACACGACAGAACGCTATCTTTATCTTCGCGGTCTGCGGTCAGTCGCCTTCATCATTACCCGAAATGGTGGCAGCGAACGGGCTGTCAATGCGGCTAAAGGCGCTTTGCGGGAACACGGCAAGCTCATACTTATCCTAGCCAATAAAGACCTGTGCGAGATGCTGCGAATGAAAGCGGAAGGCAAAGTACCGACTGATTATCTCTCAGATAAGTTGGATGATTTTTTAATCACCTTGTCACGGTAATTTCATGTGACATCAAAAAAAAGCTTGCTACGAGCTTGAATCGGCAAAACGTCAAAAAAAATTCATTGAACCGGAATATCTATTTTATAAGTATTATATATATTGCGTCATATGACAGCAATAGAATCGCTCTTAAAAGAGCATGGACCAATGATTTCCAGCGAGCTCGCACGGAAGCTTGCTAAGGCAGAAGGTGTCAGCGTGAACACGGCCAGTCAGCGTGTATCGAGGGCTGAAGGGATCGAACGTGTAGAAGGATTTTTCAAAAGCAATCAATCCCTCGTGTTTTTGCCAAACCAGCAACAGGGGAAAGATGTACTGAAGCTATTGGCCCGGCAAATGGAACTGCACGGCAAAAAGTACTGGTTTACACTGAATGCCCTGCGATACCATGCTGGTGCGATCAGTCGTGAGTTTTTGGAAACCTATTCCTTCTATCCGATAGAGCCGGTGTTATCTCACCTAACCTTTGAAGAAGTGATGCAACGGTTCGTAAAGGAGGGAATTCTGGTCTACGGTCCCGGAACCTATTCCTTCGCACCACGCTTGCGTTACAACGCTCTCAACGCCTTTCTGAGTCAAACGCTGGAGACGATTAAGATGAATGTGCTGGACAACTTTAAAGAGCTTGCCCGCAATATCGGCTGGGTTTCCTATGATTCGTTTGAACAGTTTGGGAACTATGGTAATTTCAAATGGGCCTTTATGGGCGTATCGCCGATAAGAGGCCTAAAGACAAAAACCGATTTTGGGTTTGTCATCGGTGACATTTTGCTGGGTCGGCCAACGTATAAAAAGGATGTGGAGTTCTTCATCCGCAAGATAGAAACCGTACAATCCTATAAAGGCGCTTCCCGGATTATGCCAGTGTTGTTAGTCGACAATGTTGACAAAGAAGCGTTTCAATACCTAAAAGAAAAAGGCGTGATCATCGGGGTTATTAAGGAGTTATTTGGCGAAAAATATGCCAAGACGCTCAATGACCTGATCACCATCCTGACAAACGCTGCGGCGAGCCTCGCAAAGAATCCGAATCAATACCTTCAATTGATCAACGAACTGCGTAAATATAATGACGGCTTGCTAAAGAACATTAAAGGGGCTTTATTTGAATACGTTGCGGGCCACTATTACCTTTTCAAGAGCGGCTCCATAGACATGGGCTGGGAGATCGTAGAGAACGGCGCAGAACACGAAATGGACGTGCGCGCGACCTTTGGTGACCGGGTGATCATCGCGGAATGCAAAGGGAGGATATCGCCAACACCCATAGAAGACATCAATAAATTTGTCCGGGTGAAGATGCCGGCCTTCCGTTCCTGGCTGGAAAGGAATGAGACGCACAAAAACAAGCCCATTGAGTTTGAATACTGGTCGTCCGCCGGCTATACCGACGATGCCATGCTCAAAATTGAAGAGCTGAACCACGAATATAAGCGGAACACCCTCACCTTTCTCGGTCCAAAAGAGATCATGGCCCGGGCTAAAGAAATGAAGAACAAAAAGTTACAGAAGGAACTCGACACGTTCTTCTTTAAATCCAATGTATAAAGCGGACGAGCGCCCCTTTTGTCCAAACGGACTTATCGGAAATCGGAAACTATTCAGCCTTAGTAGCCGCCTTAGAAAAGCTAAGAAAAAATCCGTTACCCTTAATAATCATTTTTTCGGTCAAGGGTACTTTCATTGTGAAGTAAAATCGGCAGGGATACCAATACATGGGTAATCAAACCTAATACGATAAATTCACAAAGCAAAGCATATGAACTTGTGGGTAAAAAAATGTAGAGCGTTGCCGGAAGGACGATACCGAAGGTCAAAATTAGAATAAAAAGCAGCAAAAAGTATTGCATGTGGCGAGGGAGCCCGGCCTCGTTCAGCCGGGTAAGGCGGTAGAGTCGAGGAATAATATCATATTGAAAATTCAACGAAACCGTGCTTAACAGATCCCGGGTCAGGGTATCGCCTTCAACATTTTTGTCAATATGCTTAATCTCCTTCATGATCTCGTTATGATAATACCCCGGAGGAAATTGTTCTGGAAAATACTTTTCATCGCAGCAATACCAAATGTGGTTGGCATCATGCATGGTGATGTACTCATCAATTTCTGAGAACGAATAAATATGATCGGCCGGGTACGCCGTATAGGCTAGTCCTGAACGGCTGAATTCTTCACCGGCAAACATATGAAGTTGTAGAACCATATTGATAATCGGTCCGGAATAATTCTCATTGGACAATGCACGGTACTTTGCGTACTCTTCACGATCACTGTAATCGGGATAAAAGAACTCCTCCGAGCTGATTCTGGTTTTAATGCCATTTGCATAATCAAAACTGCTCTTGTAGGGATTATCCTTATTCCAGTATTCATAGAAATGCTGGAAATTATAGCAAAGTTTCCTGAAGTAAGTCAACTTGTTGGAAAGGGTCTTAATCTCGGCTGTACGTGCAAGCTTTTCCTGACGGATGTTGACCGCTTTAGTAGTCAAATAGGCTAGACTCAGCGAACCAATAATGCTACTGGCGATATTCGTATAGTCAAAAGCTTTCTGTATGGCGGGTGCATAAGTGTTGAATTTGATCACAGCCAGGAGAAGCAGCGGCAGGTAAACTAAGGTAATCAGCACCGCGTTTCGCAGCATAACGTTATTCCAAAAGTCGAGCGCCCGGATGGCAAAGACGGAGCGCATTTCGCTTTCCTCACCTGCGTTATTTTGGTAGTAATAAGGCGGCAGGTGTAACAATACGATACTCTTGGAAAGGTTCTGCTTCACACCATCACTATCAGGTCTTAAGTATTCGACGACGATGTGAGCTAACGCCAGGTAATTGGTAAGTACGCCATGATTTTTTTGCATCCACGTTACTAGGTATTGGATTAACTGCTTATTGAGTTCGTCGACCTTGTCGACGAAGGTCGAGCCATCCAGATTGATGCTAAAATAATTGACAGTCTTCTTCCGGCTATAGTTGACCGTGCCAGCCATATTGATGGTTCCGGCATAGTTTACCAGAAACAGCTCAATCGCATCGCGCATGATTTCATTGTCAGTTATTTTCGCCATTGATCCGAGACTTTTAACAGCTAAGGTAAACAATTAAAGGCAGTTAGGCCGGCGTAGCTTAAAATTCAAGGGACATTTCCTCGTCGCCATCGGCAAACTTGTTTAAGGAGATGCGGTTGGAAAATTTGCAGTATAACTTAGTTTATTAAGGATCAATAGCCCCAAGCAGTAAAGGCAAAGATGCCGTTTCTCAACCTCATAATTCATTGGGTTTATTAAATTTATTATATTTACATCGTCATTCAGGCAGAGTACCAAAGTGAGTACCGTTGAAATTGAGCGACTTCTAACTTATTGTAAATCAAACTAAAAAATACCAGGGTTCGGGGACAGTAACTCCCACCAAAAGCCTAACAGAAATGTTAGGCTTTTTTGTTATCAGCCCCATCCTATCTATTGTATTAGCCATGTGCAAAGGCACCCCATAAAATAACTTGCAAAACAGCGGGTATTACCTCCTGATTCTCGTTTCCTGATTCTTGATCCGTTTCTATACCTACCGCGGCATTACCATTTTCATAATCAATCCTGACGCAAACGTCATAAACAGGTGGGTATTTGTCGGTATTTTCAATTACTTTTTAAACTTTCATTATCAAATTCGTAATTGTTTTAGCTTCGCGCTTTATACAATATACGAAATTTTAAGGATATAAAAAAGCCTGGCATTAAATATTGAACATTGCACACGAGGCACGCGTGCGCCAGCGGAGGGGTCTCCGGGTATGCCGCGCGAGGTAAACTTCTCATCGCCTTATGGTTGATCGTTTTACAACTAAAAATCGATATGTTTACGCTATGAAAAGAAACACCCTATTTGTTGTCCTGGCGTTGCTGGTTTGCATGGCCGGTCCATTGGTTAGTTTTAGCCCTGCTCGTACCATTGTCAACCACAGTGTTAAAAACATCAACCATGCTTTGCAAAGCAAGGTGCAGCCATTTTGTAAGCTTACTTTTGTCGACCATCGCGGCCACAGCATTAAGCTGAGCACAAGCATCACGCATGCCTCATCAAAGAGCCTGACATTTATTTTCGACGGCGGCGAGAAGCTGATCATCAACTTTACAACCATCAGGGCAGGCCATTTTGTTGCCGAATCCGCCCGCTCCAAAGACCCGCAGATCATATTTTATCCCGCGCCCGGCAGCCCCCCGGTGCCCATGGTAGGCGCGATCATGATAACCACGGCCAAACCCGCATCCGGTAATTTCAGCCACCTCATCAGCGATAATGATGATGAGCATATTACTTTAGTTGCAGGGACGTTTAGTATGTAGTAGCGACGATCGATCTTGCACGGTATTGACAAAGACCCTGGCCATTGCACACGCGGCACGCGTGCGCCAGCGGGGGAGCGGTAACGTTAGGCGTTGGTTGTTAGCTATTTACATAAATACCAACTACTTTGATACGTTACCTGCCCGCATCACTCGGGAGAAACAACACCAAAAAGTTTAGTATAGTTTACATCGGTAAAAATAGCATATCTTCGATTCTCCGTCTCTACTCCCGTCATGGCTAATTTCAAATCATCGGGCTCATTTTCAAGCCCTTCTAACAGCTTGGCAAAGCTTTCGTTATATTTCCCTTGCTCTATCAAAAAATCAAGTCTTGAATAATATACGGCCCAAATATGGTCCTTGGTTATCATTCCCGATCCTTTATTTATATACACTGTTCCATTCTCTAACAATTCCTTTAATTCGTCTTTTATGCTTTTTGAATTTCTCACAGTTTCTTTGAATCTGTTTAAATTCAATTGAATTTCCGTTTCCATGACAACAAATATTTTTTCACTTTAGTTAGATGGCTTTTTAGGTGTTTCAGGTATGCCCGTTACCATAATAGCTGTTAGCATGACACGTTATAAAAATACCAAAGGCCATGCAAAACTGCACAGCCTTATATTATTTTGTTAGGGATTAAGCGTTAAGTTTACCACCAGTCGCCGGCAAGTATACCGGTTACTGTAGCAGAAGTTACTGTTATCGGATCTGTCTCGTCATCTTTTTTAACATTTTTAACTTGCTGATAATTGTAAACTGATTTTACCTTTGGAATGCTTAGCTTGGCGTTTGATTTTTTCATGATTTCAATAGTTTAATTTTTTATTAAACTTACTACGACTTACAAGGCGTATGAAATTAATTACACCAACGCATAGTTGATAACGACAAAGTTTGACTTACTAACTCAATAACCCATGAGATCCACTCAATTAGGTCATCAACACATTGTTACGTTTAAGTGGCATTTGATATTTTGGTTCTTTTTCATCATATACGAAGTAACCCTGGCATACTCTATGAGTGGTCACTTCTCGTCAATTATCGATTACCTTACTTTTTACGTATTAAATATTGGTTTGTTTTATGCGCATGCTACCGTTGTATTTAAAAATGCTGCTAATGGTAAGCCCAACTATGCCCTTATTGCTGTTTATTCAGTATTAGAAATAGCGATCTATCTTTTCATTAAATACATAGTAATTTCAGCATATATAGCCACGGGTATTTATAAAGCCACTGCTGCTAAACCCATTGTTATTTTTATACATGACGGGGTGTGGAGGGCGGTTTATTTTATTGGTCTGTCAACCGCTTTTGCATTTATTAAGATCACCCTTTTTTCATGGAAAAGGATAAGTGACCTTGATAAACAATCTCTTCAAAACCGTTTGGAGCAGGAAACACTGCAAAAAGATCTGCTTGCGTCGCAATACGCATTTTTAAAGGCCCAGGTAAACCCGCACTTTTTATTCAATATGCTGAGCTTTCTGCATAGCAACGTATACAAATATTCTGAACAATTAGGGGATCAGATCATTCACCTGGCCGACCTGATGCGTTATGCTTTTACCGAACCCGAAAGCGATGGAAAGGTATATCTGGCATCAGAAATAGCTCACGTCGAAAACTATTTATCATTAAACAAGATCAGGTTTAAAAATAAACTTCACCTAAACCTCACAGCTACCGGTGATATCGATAGTGTGCGGATCATTCCGCTTGTTTTAATAACCATTATCGAAAACATATTTAAATACGGCGATCTTTCCGATCCTGAACACCCGGCGGCAATTGATATCAAAGTTACTGATGATCAGTTACATTTGCACATTAGTAATCGTAAAATCAAACGTAGTCACGCTTTTTCGTCGGGGATTGGTATGGTTAATGTACAAAAAAGACTGGATCAGGCCTATCCCGGAGATTATGAAATAAAAATAAATCAAGATGAACTGAACTATCAATTAGATTTACTGATAAAAGTCCCCGAAAATAATGAAATGTTTTATAATTGATGATGAACAACATGCTGTAGATTTACTAAGTAATTATATTGCAAAAGTACCCGGACTAAAGTTAGTCGGGGCAACCACCGACCCGATGAACGGAATATTACAATTAAAAACCGATCCGTCTGTCGATGTGGTTTTTTTAGATATCGATATGCCCGTTATATCCGGAATAGAAGCCATTGAGCTGCTGCCCGACAAAATACCCATTATATTTACTACCGCCTTTACCAACTATGCTGTTGACGCGTTTGAGCACAATGCCGTAGATTTTTTGCTTAAACCCATTTCGTTTTCAAAGTTTTTAAAGGGGGTTGAAAAACTGGAGCGTTTTATCATCAATAAAAGTAAGGATGTGGTGTTAAATGATCAATCGTCGATGTTTATCAATCCCGGTGTAAGAGGCAAGGTTATCCAGATACATTTTTCTGAGATACTATACATTGAGGGGTTAAAAAACTATGTGATAATTTATACCGACAAGGGTGGTAAATACATTACCTATTTAACCATGAGCGAGATGATCTTAGCGCTGCCCGAAATCAAATTTATCCGGATTCATAAATCATACATTGTTAGTGTAAGCAAAATACAATCTGTTGAAGGCAATACTATTCACTTACCGGCTCATATACAATTACCGTTAGGTTACCGGTACAAAGAAGAGTTTATGGCGCTTATTGATAATATAACCGTTAAAAGCGGGCGTAAATAGCCTGCTTACACTTTTGCCGACCGGGCAATTACAGTTTGCAGGTGCTTATACAGGCAATGATAAATGATCAGCTCCTGGTAACGTTGCTCATCCGGAAAAAGCCTGTTTAAATGCATATGTATAATATCGGCAGCCAATTGTGCTTTACGTTCGGGGGTAAAATTACCGCTCATATCAATAATAGCACCTATACTTTCCTTCAGTTTTAAGTTTAGGGCTGTTAGCTTAAGTTTTTTGTAGTAAGCTTCCTGGTTGTTCAATAGTTGGGTTATCTCATCTTTCAGACTACGATATTTTTTATCCAGCGAAAACTTCAGCACTTTTAGATCATTATGTTCAAGCGAAAAGGAATGCGCAACATGTTGCGTAAAACTCAGTTGAGCGGTTACCTCCGGAAAAAACAAACCAACAATCTCGGCAACGGTAACCATTGCCAGGCTGTGATAGGTAAAACTAAAAGCCGGTGCCATGGTCCGGTTTAAATAGGTGATCACTAAATCGCTGCTGTATTCAAATACCTTTTCCACATCGGCCATAATATCCGCACCATAGCGCTCCAATTCTCTTCTGTAAATATCGGCCTTGTACTCTTGTATTAATTGATAACGAACATCAACAGCCAGCCTGGCCTTTAGCGCTACCAGTATATCACCCAGAAATTCCTCTTTCACGTTGATACGTAAGCGGATATGCGGGCCCGTATCAACATACCTGATAAAAAACCACGATTCAATTTTCCCATCTGTTTTAACTGCCTGTAACACGGGTAGTATTTTTTTTACCAAAAGCTGATTGGCGCGTGCCGCGGCGCAATAAATTTTAAAATAGATCCATTTACTACCTGTTATAAACTCCCTTGCCTGTTTTACACCCGTTGTAGTTATAGTGCGTGGCAATGGCCGGTACGCCTTGTTTGCCGAAAGTATAATACCGATAAACTGATTGACCAATGGTTTTCCCTCTTTATTGGTTACATCCCTGGTATATGGCATCAGTTGCTCGGTGATCTTAACATCTGATTCGGATCGGATACAATCCAAAAAAAACAAGGTCTCTGTTTTATCTTCAAGGTTAAATGCCAGTTGCTGATCTGAGTGGCCCAGGGCAATATATTGTGGCCACAATTTTTCTGCTTTAAACTGTTGTACCTTTTGTAATGATTCTTCTGCACCTGTCTGTGTAAGGTACTTCACTTCCTTTTCAGAAAGGTACCATTTGGCCAGGCATAAAATAGTTTTATCGTAGGTTACACGCGGGTAAAACGCCATTCCCGGAAACATTCCTTCCAGGTCTATCGTCATACTTGTATGGATACCCTGGTGTTGCAGATCGCCCAGGAAACGAAAAAGATTGAGTTGGTGATTTTGATGATTATAAGCCGAACTTAAACGCGGAATAACTCGCTTTTTCATCGTTACCGACTCTAATATCAGTTCATCATTAACTACCGATAACACCAGGTCGCCGGCATGTATTTGTTTGTCTTCGCTCAACGAGGGTGGCGTGTTTATAGCAAGTTCATAATCATATACCGCTAAACGGCGATTAACGTTGTCAACATGATTGTCTGACAGTAGGCTGATCTCCGCAAACATCATATCCGGGTTACTGTCCTGTTCGTGCCGGGCAGCTTTACCGGCAATTGCTTTTACAGCCGGACTTAAAAGCGTAAAACGACCTATCAAAGCTGTAGCCGATGCACCGCCGGCAGCATCTATAACGATATTATCTTCATAAATTCTAAACATAACCGATGTTGAAGGTGGCAGTGGGAGCTTTAAAACATCTTCCAGGTTCACCAGGTCTTGTTCGTCTATAACAATTTCCTTACGGGGACTGGCTGACGAGTTCCATTTGCTGAAAAGCAGTTTATGTGCCGAAAACCACTTCACATGATCGGCCTTGTTATTCCTCTGGTTAAAATGCATATCCTGTAGCAACACATTAGCAACATCCGGCGCCCCTGATGCTCCATAAGCTATACCCGTTTCAGGATCCAGCGCCTGTAATAAAGGCACTTTTTGCAAATCGAAACGTAACTTAAACTTCCTGATAAAATCAGCCATCATTTTGGGCTGATTATCTGCCGTGAGTATCTGTATACATCGTAATGCGTTTTTTAGCTGCTGCTGGTACTCAACATCAACCCAACCTGTAGCCGGGCGTTCAAGGTTAGCATAAAACAGTTGTTTGGGTATGGTAAGCCCGGTTTTGGCAAATAGATTGGCAAAATCCTTTACCAACTGCTCTACCCCCGGCAGGTTGGGAAATTTTATACCTGGCATGCGGCTTAACAGGTTGCATAATGCAGGTTTTATTGGTGAGTTTAAAAACGGGATACCGGCTAATTGACTTAAATGATCATCGCCCAATAGGGTTACCTCATGTTTGGATAATACAATTTGCGCAGTTATTAAAAAATTGAAATATTCAGTAGCTTCATTATCGCTGCAACCGGTATTGGTTTGTATATAAGTAATAATATCGCGGTAAGTTATGGCGCTTTGCTTTAAAAACAACAACAGTTTTTTAGTGAACCGGTTTGCTTCGAACGATTCCAACAGGTACGATGCCTTACCCGAATCGGGGTTTTTTATAGTTTTGATATACCTGAACTCTTTATTGGTTCGGTATAGCGTTGGATTACCAAAAAAAGGGGTTTGATCGGTAACCTCATTATTCAGCACTTTAGAAAACGTTTCGGCAACCGCCTGATCAACGAGCAACTTTAATCGCGACTCGGGATACGGGGATAGTTGCACATTGGTTAAGCCTTCGGCCCAGGTTAATGTACTAAATGATGAGAATACACCAAATGGAATTGGCCTAAAACTCATCCGGTTATAATATTTTAATAGGGTAACCTTCTCTTTAGGTAACAATAATTTACCCGAAAAATTATTAAGTGCGAGCCGCTGATAAAAATCGGGGCTGGCCAGGTAAATAGCCAGTTTAAACCACTCGTTTTGCAACAAGGCGTCCAGGTTGTCGGGTTGATATTCCTGGTAGCTCAGTAACGGAGAGCGCAATATCAGTTCATCAAGCAAATTGAAAGGGGAAGCCATAAGTTGAAAATCGGTTTTATAAAAATAAGGCTTAATTATTCTTATTTTATATACTGTTATATTATTTTAGTAAGGTGAGCGCCAACTTAAACCAAAACGATATCTTATTGTATGCGCTTAAATAAACGCTTTTGGCTAATTTATGCATTACTGATGGCTTGCGGCATTTGGTATGCCGTATATGCTATTACCAAACAGGAGGAAATAATACTGCCTTACAACAACCCCGAGGATATCGCCACCTATAACCGAATAGACACGATGAAGAATCTCTCTGCTCATCAAAAATTAGTTTATAAGCAAAAGAGCGTCACCATCCGTAAAAAGTTTGAGAAATGGACCAGGATATGGGCCAGGCAACTTAATCTTGAATTTAAATTTCACCAAACGGCCGAAAATATTGTATCGCTGGCAACCAAAAATATGCCCGATGAGATCATTAAATGCGACCTAAATAAGCCAGCGGTTTACAGCAACACCTTTTCGGCCGATATAGCCGAATTTTCGCGGCGTGTCGGTAGTCTCTCGTCGGATCCAAAATCGCTTGTATACAAAACAATCATGATCGATTCAAACAAGATCTTGTATAAATATTACTATTGCAGGCACCAGGATGGGATCGATAAACCCGCTGGGCAGATCAATATGCTGTTTGACGTATGCATATCCACATCCATGTGCACCAATATTAAAATATTTGATAAGCTCGAAATGGACCAGGTGTATATTAAACCCCGCAGTTTGGAAGATGATCTTAACAATTAGCGCGTTATACCCTTCCCCTCGTCATTAATAAGTTTAAATGCTCGGTGAGTATTTGCCCCATGGTTTGGCAGTGGTCAAATGCGGCGCTTTTATGGTGCTCCGATAGTTCGGAAACCAATTGCGTAACTTTTTCCTGCGGTGATATATCCTGTATCCGCATTACCGCCAGCACATCATTCAACCGTACATTAGCCATCCGCATCCGGTGCGATACCAGGCTCCGCTCTTCTTCCTGGTATTGCTTCATGGTGGTTTCGTTAATGTATTTCATACCCAGGTTTACCAGTACATTGTTTTCTTTAAAAAAATGCGGCAAATAAAACTTGCGCCTGCCCTCGTAACTTTGCTGGTCAAAATCTATCGCACGGATACGGTATTGGTTACCCTCGATATCGGGGGTAATATCCACCACAAAATTGTACGAGCGCATATCGCCCAGCAGCCGCACAAAACAGCGTTCGTTAAACTTTACAAACTCCTTGCAGATACGGATCTGGTTAAACTTGGTGGTATGCAGGCGATGATCGATAAAGATGTCGCCGGGCAAGCCGGGTATATGTTCTTCGATCAGTGTATTACCATTGCTGATATAGGTTATCCGGTTTGGCGACAGGATATGCTCGAGTTCCAGCCCGTACACCCGCGATGCATCGGCCACCTTCACATAAAAATGGTCGTAATTATCATTCAGCCGGTTAATGATCCGGATACGGAACGGTTTTGAATTGCCAAAGGTGCAATAATCTATCCGGGCAACCGATAAATGTTCCATCACCTGTACATCGCCATCGGTATGCAGCAAAGCATAAATATAGGTCAGACTCGGAAAAAGATCCTTCATCTCACTTTCATCGTAATATACCGTTTGCCAAAGGGTATCGGTACCGTCTTTATTCAGCAACGAGGTATGAAAGTTAAAGCGCAGCAGGTCGCTGTATTGTACGGGCAGCTTAACCTCACGGTCGTACTTGATCAAATAGTCGCGCAGCGGGTCGATTATCGGGTAAAAATACTTTTTACGTGAGGGTACATCTTCGCGCGGTTGATCGGACATGGATTAAAGATAGTTTTCTTTACTGAATATTAATTACTGTATTCGTTAATTATATTTGATTGTCAATCTGGAACCATGTTATCAAAAAAAGAAATCTATAAACAACAATTCACCCAAGAAGATTTTCCGGGTTTAGAAGCCATTAACAAAAGGCAGAAAGAAATATACGGCGATCAGGAACCTACCCACTGGGCTACGATTGTACCTTATGAATTAGGCGGCAAAGATCCTTTATGGGCCACTGAATGTTATGATAGTGATAAACAAAAAAGACATTTTCATCATATGTCGCTTGGCTTTACCAATTTATATTACGATGATGAATATGCCGAAGATGAAATAAATGGCTTTGGTTTTGAACTTACCTTCAGACATCTGCCTGTTCCTGAAGATCCTGATAAACCCGTATGGCCCTCAAACCTGTTACAAAATATCGCCAGATACGTTTTTGACTCGAAAAAGGTATTTGACGACTATCATTTTATGTCTGCAAACGGGCCGCTTAGAATGGATACCCAAACTGATATTACCGCAATGGTTTTTGTTACCGACCCTGAGATGGGCGAGATAGAGACCCCACACGGCCATATGAAATTTTTACAAATCTACGGCATCACATCACGCGAATATCAGGACTTAAAAGAAAAAAATATACTTGTCGCAGCTTGATTGAAAAGCACCAGATTGATAATCCATTACTGATCACCGATCTATCCAGAAAAGATAAAAAGTCCTTTTTCTCATGGATAAAAAAATAGCGAAGGGCTTAACGCTCTTCGCTATTTTATACAATCGTTACTTTATCTCAAACACCGCCCTGATCTGAAAATTAAGCTTGATCTTTTTAAAATCGATATCGCTATCTGTAGGAGCCTGATCGGCAGCAACCAAAGTATTAGCTTTAAAAGCAAAGTTGCGCATCATCGGTGGGGGGTTGCTATCCTCTACTTCGGTGATCTCGATGGCCCCACCTATTTTTTCGCCGATGCCCTCTAACAAGTAAGTAGCCTTTTCTTTAGCCGCCATCAAGGCCTTTAGTTTCAGCTCCTTTTTCAGCTGGATCATTTTACTATAGTCGTAGCTCTCAATATAGGTCGACTCGATACCTTTGGGATCCACACTGCCCAGGATCTGATTGATCTTATTCAGATCGTGAAATTTAATGCGGTATTGTTTACTTGCCAAAAAGTTAGGGTCTTTCTTTTTTTGATAAGTTGTGTACCCGCTGATGTTGTTGATGGTAAAATCTTCCTTAGGGATACCGGCCGTGGTTAATGCCTTTTCGAGCTGACCTTCTAAAACATCAATACTTACCCGGTTGCGGCCATCCATATACTCTTTTAACGAGATGTTAAAGTAAATGATATCGGGCGTTACTTCGGCTTCGGCGGTGCCGGTAACTTCAATTTTTCTTCTCAGGTCGACTGTTTGTGCGTTGGCAGCTACGGTAAATAATACAAGCGCTGCAAAAATTAATCGTTTCATAGTATTTTATGTTTGTGTACTATCAGGATGCACCCAAATGTAGCAATCCATAAGCTATACTGTAACTAAACTGATACGATAAGGTTTGCCCTCTCACCCCTTAAAGAGGGAATTATATGCAAATACTTTATAAAACTGGAAAAGGCAAGCCACATCAAACAAAAAGGAGTCCAAATTACTTGAACTCCTTTTTTTACATTGTTATATCTTCAATTCCCCTTTAGGGGCTGGGAGGCTATTCTTCCACCACTTCACTATTAATGCTCGTTTCTTCGACGCTTTCGTGTTTAAAATAGTGTTTTTGATAGATCAGTATCAGGATAACGCCAACCGAGATAGCCGAATCGGCGAGGTTAAATATCGGGCGAAAGAAGACAAAATCGTCATTTGGTGTACCACCCCAGATAGGAAACCATTGCGGAAAATGCCCCTGTATGAGGGGGAAATAAAACATATCAACCACCTGGCCGTGAAATAGTTTACCGTTTTGGAACCAGATACCGTAGAAGGTTGAATCAATGATATTGCCCATAGCACCGGCAAATATCAACGCCACGTTCATAATAAGCCCGCGGTGGTATTTGTGTTTGATCAGATAGACCAGTCCATAACCTATCGCGATAACGGCAAAAATACGGAATAGTGTAAGCACCAATTTCCCGGCATCGCCGCCGAGCTCAAGCCCCCACGCCATACCGTTATTTAGGGTATATTGCAACATACCCCTATCGCCCAAAAATTTAATTGGGGCACCAAATATCATGTGCTTTAAAACCCAGATCTTGATTACCTGATCGGCAATGATAATTAAAGCAGCAGTCAAGAAAGGTTTTAAGTACGATCCTTTCATTCTGCCTATTGTTTCAATTTAGCTTCCATACTTAAAGTTGTATGCGGTACGGCGCGTAAACGCTCTTTTTGGATCAGTTTACCGGTTTCGCGGCAAATGCCATAGGTTTTGTTTTCAATACGCACCAGTGCGGCTTCTAATTGTTCAATAAACTTTTTCTGACGGGCAGCCAACTGGTTGATCTGCTCTTTCTCTAATGTGGCCGAGCCATCTTCCAGGGTTTTATAAGTGCCGGCAGTATCATCGGTACCATTGCTATTTGGGTTACTTAATGACGAAGCCAGGTTGTTCAGCTCTTCTTTGGCCATACGTAATTTATCTAATAGCAATCCTTTAAACTCTTGTAACTCTGAGTCGGAATAGCGGGTTTTTTCGTTTTCTGTTTTCATTTACATTTTACTTATAGAAATCAATATTTCATTTTCATAGATAAGGGCAATATCGCCTTCATTCAACTCTGCATCAAGCACTAAGCTATCTGCTAAAATTTCGGCGCAAATATAGGATAAATTATTTTTTACGGCTTCGGCTATATACGGGTGTTCCTTTATACGAACGTTGATCTTATCTGTTACCTCAAAGCCTTTGTCTTTACGCAGATTCTGTATGCGGTTGATCAACTCGCGCGATATACCTTCCTGTTTTAATGCTTCGGATATATTAACATCTAAAGCCACGGTTAGTTTGCCTAAATTTGCAACCTGCCAGCCGGGTACGTCTTCTGCAATGATCTCAACATCCGAAAGTAGTATTGAGTATTGAGATTGGAGTATTGAGATCTCTCCTTTACTTTCAAGCTCACTGATATCTTCGGCCGAAAAATTAGTGATCACTTCGGCTACCATCTTCATATCCTTACCCACCTTTGCCCCTAAAGCCTTAAAGTTTGGTTTTATCTTCTTTTTGATAAACCCAGCTGTATCGGTTATATATTCAACATTTTTGATGTTGGTTTCCGATAGGATCAGTTCTTTAACCAGCTCCACCTGGTGTTTAAAGTTTTTATCCAACACCGGCAGCAATACCCTGCCCAAAGGCTGCCTTACGTTAATGCTAACCTTTTTACGCAGCGATAAAATAAGCGAGCAGATATCCTGGGCCAGTTGCATCCGCTCTTCCAACGCTTTATCAACCAAAGCCTCGTTGTATACCGGGAAGTTGGCCAGGTGAACCGATTCAACCTGTTCTTTTTTGGTTACGCTGTTCAGGTCGCCAAACAGGCGCTCTGCAAAAAACGGCGCCACCGGCGACATTAATTTAGCAATAGTAGTTAAACAAGTATATAACGTTTGGTAAGCCGAAAGCTTATCTTCAGTACTATCCGAACGCCAGAAACGGCGGCGGCTTAACCTTACATACCAGTTGCTTAAATGTGCATCCACAAAGTTTTGGATGGCACGGGTAGCTTTGGTAGGCTCAAAGTCGGCGTAGAAATCGTCAACCTCTTTAGTTAGGGTATTTAGTAACGAGATGATCCAGCGGTCGATCTCCGGGCGGTTTTCAATAGCTATCTCAGCTTCACCGTATTTAAACCCGTCGATATTGGCGTAAAGCACAAAAAACGAATAGGTATTGTACAGGGTACCAAAAAATTTGCGGCGAACTTCGTCAACACCTTCGATATTAAATTTCAGGTTATCCCACGGTGATGCATTGCTGATCATGTACCAGCGGGCTGCATCGGCGCCAAATTGTTCGATAGTCTCAAACGGGTCGACAGCGTTACCTAAACGCTTGCTCATTTTGTTGCCGTTTTTATCGAGTACCAAACCGTTGCTTACCACGTTTTTAAAGGCTACGCCTTTATTGCCAACGCGCGTGTTTACAGCCTTAACCTCGTCGCTGGCTTCGCTTAGCATTACCGCTATAGCGTGCAGAGTAAAGAACCAGCCACGGGTTTGATCCACGCCCTCGGCGATGAAATCGGCCGGATAGGCGTTTTCAAAACCTTCTTTATTTTCGAACGGGAAATGCCATTGCGCATAAGGCATAGCACCGCTGTCAAACCAAACGTCGATCAGGTCGGGCTCGCGGAACATTTTTTTGCCTGTAGGCGATACCAGTATTACATCGTCCACATAAGGCCTGTGCATATCCGGCAGGTTAAAACCTTCGGGCAAAAAGCCAGCCTTAACCGACTTGGCGATCTCTTCATTCAGTTGCGCTATCGAACCGATGCAGATCTCCTCCCCGCTTTCGCTGCGCCATATCGGCAACGGTGTACCCCAATAACGCGAGCGCGACAGGTTCCAATCCACTAAATTTTCCAGCCAGTTACCAAAACGGCCTGTCCCGGTGCTTTCCGGCTTCCAGTTGATGGTTTTGTTCAGTTCAACCAGTTTATCTTTTACAGCGGTTGTTTTAATGAACCAGCTATCCAGCGGATAGTATAATATCGGTTCATCGGTACGCCAGCTGTGCGGATAGCTGTGCTCGTATTTCTTAACGTCGAAAGCTTTGTTATCGGTCTTTAATTTGATGGATATCAGCACATCGGTCGGCTTAAAGCCCGGCGCCTCGCGCTCTTCTTTGCTGTAGTATTCTTCTTTCACATAAAAACCTGCAAAATCGGTCACCTCGTCAACAAACTTACCTTGCTTGTTTACCAAAGGCACTTCTTTGCCGGTTTCATCCAGCACCATTACACTTGGCACGCCCTGCTCTTTACAGGCCCTAAAGTCATCCGCACCAAAAACCGACGCGGTGTGTACTATACCGGTACCATCTTCGGTGGTCACAAAATCGGCAGGTATCACGCGGAAAGCGTTTGCTTCCAGATCGGCATTGGTAACATACGGCATCAATTGATGATAACGCAGGCCAATCAGGTCGGTACCTTTAAAGCGGGCTTTAACCGTCCACGGGATAATTTTATCACCGTCTTTATAATCCTCAAAGCTGGCGTTTTCGCCTTCGGCTTTAAAGTATTTATTCACCAAAGCACTGGCCAAAACCACGCTTACAGGCTTAAAAGTATACTGGTTAAAAGTAGCTATTTTAACATAGTCGATATTTTCGCCAACGGCCAGCGCACAGTTTGATGGCAACGTCCATGGCGTGGTCGTCCAGGCTAAAATTACCGTATCCTCGTCAGGCTCGCTAAACAGGGTGGGTAAAAGTGGGTGTTTTTGATCATTTTTTAGATGAAACTCCGCCACAATGGTGGTATCTTTCACCATTTTGTAAGTACCCGGCTGGTTAAGCTCGTGCGAACTTAAACCCGTGCCCGATTTTGGCGAGTACGGCTGCACGGTATAACCCTTGTACAGCCAGCCTTTTTTATACAATTCGCCCAGTATCCACCAAAGCGACTCGATATATTCGTTTTTGTAAGTGATGTACGGATCATTCAGGTCTACCCAATAACCCATCTTTTCGGTCAGGTCATTCCAGATGTCGGTATAACGCATTACCTCCTTACGGCAGGCGTCGTTATAATCCTCGATAGATATCTTTTTGCCGATATCGTCCTTGGTGATGCCTAAAGATTTTTCAACTGCCAGCTCAATAGGCAGGCCGTGGGTATCCCAACCGCCTTTACGTTTAACCTGGTAGCCTTTCAGGGTTTTGTAACGGCAAAAAATATCTTTAATAGAACGCGCCATCACATGGTGAATACCCGGCATACCGTTAGCGCTCGGCGGCCCTTCATAAAAGGTGTAGGGCTTGCTTTCCGGACGGCTGCTGATACTTTTTTCGAAGATGCTGTGCTCTTTCCAGAACGCCAAAACATCTTTTCCTATTTTCGACAGATCAAGTTGCTTATATTCCTTGTACATCAATACGTTTACCTCAATTTTTAAGAGGTGCAAATTTAAGGAATTTTATGCGAAAACTTAATTGTTTTATTATATTGCATCAATACAAATCTGCCGTTTTACATATTATTAAAATTAAATTGAATGGGTACGAAAGAGCAATTCGAACATTTGCAAAATAAGATACGAAGCTCTATCGATTCATTTTCTATCCGAAGAGGAAATAATAAAACAAAAACGTTTATTTTAAAGTTTGCCGTCACCCTATTATCCTCCATATCTACTGTTATTTTAGGTTTAAATTTAAGTGGATGGAATACCCCCGAAAATAAATATGTAATCAAAAATATTGCATTGGCAATTAGCGCAATTATTACAGTAATAAGCTGGATGGATGCCTTTTACAACCACAAACAATTATGGGTATCTTTTAATAACACGGTGAATGCATTAAGAGAGCTGGAACTAAAAAACGAGATGAGGCTGTTACAGGAAAAAGAAATAACTGAGGAGGAGGTTGAACAATTAAGGGTCGACTATCAAAAGATCTTAGATCATGTAAATGATAGCTGGACTAAACTACGCACAGATAAATAAGCAGCCAATGGGCGTCCCCCTGCCGGGTCGCGTCATCCGCTTATACTGCACAAGGCATTAGCCACGGCCTGTCCTAAGCCCACCGAAGGGCCGGTATCCGCTGCTACCGCTAACGCAAACATTTCGGTGAAATCAAAAAAACAATCGGTGGAGTCTAAAGATAAATCCGAAATCGAACATCCGAAATTCGAAATCAAAAAAACTATCTTTGCCCCATGAATCCCAAATACCGCAACCCCGTTATCCTGTTTTTAGCCAGTTTTTTATTGATTGGTTTAGGCATAGTGAGCCGGGTTAACCACTGGCCCGGTGCGGATATTACTTTTGGCGCGGGTATGCTGGTACAGATGTTTTCGGTATTGTGGCTGATCGTGGTGATTATTAAACCGGGGAAGAAGGGTTAAAGTTTATACGAAAGGTTTGAACATATCTGGAAAAAAGTAAAGCATAATATTCCCGATGGTGATCAAAACAAGGATATAAAAAATTAACATTCCTGTCTTTTTGGTTTTTAATTGAAAGCTCTCGAAAAAAGCAATTATTGTATAACAAGCAGTGGTGCTGAGTGTCCCAATTAAAAAATGATAAAACCGATCAGAGTCATATGTAAATGCCCTAACAATCTGAAAAGCAAATTCTGAAAAAAAGGCGATCAGCGCTCCTGCCAAAGTTAGTTTAGCAACACTTGATGAAGGCGATATTTTTAAAAATTCCTTCCCTGCATTTAGTAAGATCACCATGAGCGCCCCAACTATTAATAGTCCGCTGGTTCGAAGGTTGGTATTAGGAACAGTTTCAGGAATTTTCCAACCAGAATAGTCAAACAGCCACAATTGTATAAGCAGCACCACAAAAAAAAATGCGGCAAACTTCAAAATTGTTGGCAAAAATTGTTTCATATCGCCAATATACCAATTTGATGTTTTTCTTCAAAACAAACAAACGCACGTCACTAAAATTCGTATTCCAACCGTATCAAGGCCATAGGCAACCTAACACGACCAAAATGGGAAAGTAAAATCCGAAATCAAAAATCCGAAATCCGAAATCAAAAAATCCCCCTGTTCGCTCCCCCATCAATCTGTATTGTAGTCCCGGTAATATAAGCTGCAGGTTCGGAAGCTAAAAAGGCTACCAGCGCGGCCAGCTCTTCAGGTTTGCCAATGCGACGCAACGGGATCGTTTGGCTTTTTTCTTTTAACGCTGCTTCAAAATTATTGCCCTTGGGCATGGTTTCTTTGATGCGTCCGGTCAAGATCAGGCCGGGAGCTACGTTGTTTACGGTAATGTTATCGGGGCCAAGTTCATCGGCTAATAACTTGGCCATGCCTACAACACCCATACGCATACTGGTTGAAAGTACCGAGTTGGCCATCACATACTTCACCGAAGCGCTGATGATATTGACGATGCGCCCGCCGCCTGCCTGGCGCATATGTGGCACTACCAACCGGCTGGCACGTACAAAGCTCATCAGGTTTTGATCGAATGCTGCCTGCCACTGCTCATCGCTAAAGGTTTCGAATTTATTGAAAGGCGGGCCGCCGGCGTTGTTCACTAAAATATCTAACCGGCCAAAGGTTTTAACGGTTTGAGCGATGATATTTTCGAGTTGTTCAGGGTGGTTAACGTCCACAGCAATGGCAATAACTTTACCTTTCGCCGTTTGGCGGATCTCTTCGGCTGTAGCCTCAAGCTCCTGCTGGTTACGCGAACCTATCACTACATCAGCGCCTTCGGCTGCCAGCATCGTGGCGACGGCCTTGCCTAAACCTTTACTTGCAGCCAGCACCAGGGCTACCTTGTTTTGAATTTTTAAATCCATGGTGCAAGGTAAAGAATTATCCTTTCAATTGTTATTGCGCAGAAAGAACCACCGCGAGATGTTCTACCGTAGACAAGCATGGAGCAGAAGATTTTTTCGCTCGCTCCGGCCAAACTCTATCCCGCTCAAGAGATAGTTCTCACTATCGTTCGAGATGACAATTTAAATAAACGTTGGGTTTGCGTTAGCGATTGGCGCGGATACCGGCCCCGTGGCTAAGGCCTGTGTAGTATGAGCAGAAAGCGCGGCCGCAGGCAACGCCCTAATAAAGAGAACCAAGAGGTAAGAATCAGGAGGCAAGATAGGACTGCCACTCTATTTCCTCGATTTCGCAGATAGCCTTCTCTACAAGAAGTAGTTTTTTGTCTTGATTCCTGACTCTTGCTTCTTGACTCTAATTTGCCACCAGCTTACTGGTACTGCGGTAAACATACTCGGTAAAAATATGCCTGCGGGCAAAGCGGCCCGGCGAATCGGCATTAACCAGTTTGATGTATACGTTACGTGGCACATCAAAATACTCGTACTCGGCGCCGTCAAAAAACTTAATGGTGAGTACCTGCTTCTGGTAATCAAAATCCAATATGTTTGATGTGGTGGTAGTTGCAGTATAATCTGTTAAAGTTTGCTCACGGGTTTCGGGAGCTATACTTACCAAAAAATGGTAAGCCTCAATAATGGTTTTGCTTTTTTCCTCAGCCTCCAGTTTCGCTTCCTCGTTATCGGTAAACCTGTCGGGATGCCAGGTTTTCATCAAACTTTTATAAACCGAGCGTAATTCGTTTAAAGTGCTTACTTCGGTTGTACCTAAAAGTTTGCGATAATCTACTATTTTCTTCATTTGCCGCAAAGGTAGGGTTTTTACCCGTAAATAGCTAACCATCTGGATTAATGGTTATTGTGTTATTGGTTATTAAGTTATTTAAACCCCAACTAAACCGGCCAAATAACGTAATAACCCAGTAACGTAATAACTAATTGACAAAAACTTAATGTTAACTCGTGCTTTCAAGGTTAACAAAATGTTAATTAACCGTTACAAAATTATTACTATACTTTTGCAACGTGACGAAAAATACCATCCCTACCTACGCAATTGTTGAATTATTAATACGCCTGGAGCAGATCGATCCGCACATTGGCGACTATAAGGACCATGCTATTTATACCGATGCCGTTATTGTAAAAACCACATTGGGGCATATCACTTTCCCTAAAACGCTTATCGCGCAACAATTTAACCAGCCCGAACTGATCAGCATAACAGAGCTTAAAGATGCCGCACTAAGCTTTAAACCGTTAAACAAGGCCAATAAAATTTAAGGACGCTAAAATAGCATAACATACAAAAGTCCCTGGGGATTGGGAAAAGCCCTGTACAGAGCTTAAAGAATTACCCTACAGCCTAAAGCTGCAGGGTAAGTATGTGTTTTACCGGACAACTGCCGGGGGTATGTGAAGATTTAAAAAAAGGCAAGCATTAAAACTGTTCCCTTTGTTAAACTTACAGGCTAAATAAAGGGGGAACAACTATCTTTTGTAGCCACCGCCGCCGTAACCGCCACCGCTGTTACCACCACGATTGTAACCGCCACCGCCCGAAGGACGATTGCCGCCGCGGAAACCGCCGCCGCCACTGCGTTCTTTCTTCTCTTCTGCTTCGTTTACTACAATTGTTCTTCCGTAAAGTTCAGCGCCATTTGCTTCTGCAATAGCTTTTCTTGCCGACTCTTCGTCAGGCATCTCAATAAAACCAAAACCTTTACTGCGGCCAGTTTCCCTGTCGGTAATAATTTTTACCGAAGTAACTTCACCAAATTCTTCAAATACTTCCTTTAATTCACTTTCTTCAACTTTAAAAGGAAGACTACCTACAAAAATGTTCATGCTTGCTATTAATTAATTTTTAATGTTTTGGCAAAAGTATATTAAATAAACTGAGTTGCACAATATTGACACACTAAATGACAATTATTATGAAAAATAAAAGGCTGTTTTGTAAAAATTTCGTACAATTTTGGCATATCCAATCCATCTTGCCGTGTAATGCTAATAACTTTTACGCCCAATAAATTGTTTTAGTTGCCTTAAAATATTTTGCAGAACCTAATTAACTGGTAACTAAACACTTTGTTTAACACCTTGTTTTTTGTAAAAATTATCAATTGTTGGTACATTAGTATAGCCTTAATTTTAAACCAAACTGCTAAACCATATTACAATGAACTGGAAATTGAGCTTTCAACTGTCAATGTTCGGCCTTATTATGGCTTTCGGAACCATCTCATTAATTCCCTATAAAATTGAACCGGTATTCTGGCTGGTGATCTTTTTGGGCTGTGCTTACATTATTGCCAAGGTTTGTAAGCAAAAATATTTTATGCAGGGCTTTTGGGTAAGCATGTTTAACAGCTTATGGATAACCATTGCACATTTTATATTTTTTACCACCTATGCCAGTAACCATGCCGATATGGTTGGACATTGGCATCCACGTTTGCTAATGCTCATTATGGGCCCGGTTATTGGCGCCGCTTGCGGGTTGATACAGGGTTTGTTTGCGGTTATAGCCTCAAAGCTGGTAAAGCCAAACGCTGTTGCCTGATCTGTCTATTTTATAGCCTCGTATATTTTTTTGGCCAATAATGCCGAGCCTTCTTTATTGGGATGCACTCCATCAAACACCAGGTTAGCCTGTCCCGCAAAAGTGTGATACAGGTCGATGGTTTTCACTTTCTCTTTACTGATGATGGTCTTCAGGTCGGGCAGCATTTCATTGGTCAGGATACTGTCGCGGATGTTAAATTTGTTCGGAAATATCGGGAACGGCGTACAAACGTAGATCTTAGGATGCGATGGTAGGGTTTTAAATGATTCGATAAAGTCCTCATAATCCTGCACAAAGTCTTCCTTGTGTGCCCAGTTTTGCGGCTTGGTATCGTTGGTACCTAATTTAATGATCACGATATCGGGATTAAGGGCCAATACTTCTTTGTATTTGGCTTCATTCCAATAGGGATGATCGCCTTTGCGAAGCAGTGTTCGCGCGCTGATGCCGTAATTACTTACCTCGTATTGATCGCCAAGCAACTGTTGCAAAATAGTTGGGTAGGCCTCGCCGGGTTTTAAACCGTAGCCAAAGGTGATGCTGTTGCCCACACAGGCTACTTTAATTTTGCTTTGCGCGAGGGTAATAGTGATGAATAAGCTGAGGCAGAGGGATAGGAATAAATGGCGGGTTATGGTTTGTTTCATGACGAATAGTTGGTTGATCAAAAGTAACAAATCAAAATGGGGTGTCATAGTAACACTGTATCGGTAGCTTTCTCAAAAGAATATTCAATAAATCAATTACTATACAAATGTTGTATATTTATTCTTGCATGTTTCTAACAACCCTTAAATCAATAGCTGAATCCAATACTTTTTTGAATATACTTATTGGCGTTTGTCCGCTTGGCATTTTTCTACTCCAATCTTTTGCTAAAAAGAAACTGGTTGACTGGCGGCATCCTTTTAAAGAAAGAATTAGATGGCAAGTTTATGCAATTATCCTTTTATTTATAATTAGCATTTGGGCGCTTAACGAAAAAGATACTATAACGGATAATGATAAGCTATTAGCAAATAATTTGCGTGATAAAGACATTAAAAAAGCTCAGAATGATAAGGCTGATATACTAATGGCTATAAAAGAGAAGAATTTAACCTATGATCCTATCACTAAGAAACTAGTTGATTCATTAACGAAACTCTATAATTCGCAATCCAAATTGCTCGCAAGAGCAAAGTCATCAAACCAGAGTGCTGATAAAGCGATTCTTCAAATTGAAAATTCTCTCATCAGTGCTTTTGAAGTAGGTAAACCAATTAAAATAAGATCAACTTTAGAGAATATAAATAATGTCGCAACAAAAATTTTAAAATCACAATATGCTATCTCAATAGATGACACGACGTATAGATTAAAATCCTTTGATAATGTTTCAAAAAAAATATTTAACATTAATACTTACACTAACTTAGGTCATAAAATCCCACAAATTGAGTCGACAGATGATGGAAGAAATTTGGATGAAGACAATTACAAAGCTATCTTAGAGAATCGATCCTTTATTATATATTCTGGTTATATTGAATATGAGAATTTAGTTACACATCAAAAGAAAGCATATAAATTTATGCAAAAACTTAATTCAATCGGTTTAGTAGAAAATCTATTGAATGAAAATATTGATATTCAATAATTACCCATTATTCTCTCCCAATTTTCAATTCATATCCAACCAAAAAACCCTCCCACCCGAAGGCGAAAGGGTCCACATAGATTAACAGGTTATAAAAGAAAAAAGGTTAAAGGCATAAAGGTTAAAGGCGAAAGATAAAATCGATCTTGAAACCGATTTTCGCCTTTCCGACTTTTGCCTTTTACCTCATTTTAAGAGCATCCCATACTGTTACCGCAATTTAAACACTTGTAGCAGGTACCCGATCGCAGCGTAGTATGGCCGCAGGTATTACAAGCCGGGGCATCGCTTTGTACACCCATGCTTAAATCAACCGAAAACTTTTTTTGGCTGCTGCTGCCACTATCAACTACTTGTTTTACCGCAACAGGCTCGTAAACGTTACTTACATCGGGGTTCATATCTTCATCGCCCATTTGCGGGTTGCCGGCAAAACCGTTTTGCTCGGTGATGATGTGCACCAGGTCGGTACGATTTTGATATTCGTAGCCCAGCATCCTGAAAATGTAATCGATGATCGATGTTGAGCTTTTAATATTAGGATGCCCTATCACCATACCTGCAGGCTCAAAACGGGTAAAGGTAAATTTATCCACGTATTCTTCCAGCGGAACGCCGTATTGTAAACCTACCGAAACGGCAATGGCAAAGCAGTTCATCAGCGAGCGGAAGGTAGCGCCCTCTTTATGGATATCTACGAAGATCTCACCCAGCGTTCCGTCCTCATATTCACCTGTACGCACAAAGATGGTTTGCCCATCGATGCTGGCCTTTTGGGTAAAACCACGACGTTTGTACGGCAAGCTCTTCTTTTGCACCACACGGCTAAGCTGGCGCATAAAACGGGTGTCTTTCGATTGCTCGATGATGGCCTTTGCTGCTTCGAGCACCTGGTCGGGCGTCAGGTCGCTTAGTTTTACATTGGCGGCCTCGCCTAAAACCTCGTCAACGGTTTCGAGAGTCTCATCAGCAACATCTTCTTTTTTGTCGGATTTGGTTGACAGCGGTTGCGACAGTTTACAGCCATCGCGGTAAAGCGCATTAGCCTTTAAGCCTAATGCCCACGACAGCTCGTAACAATCTTTGATCTCTTCAACCGTGGCCTCGTTTGGCAGGTTAATGGTTTTAGATATCGCTCCCGAAAGGAAGGGCTGTGCGGCGGCCATCATTTTGATGTGGCCATGCGCGTGGATATAACGCTCACCTTTAGCACCGCATTTATTGGCGCAATCAAATATCGGGTAATGCTCTTCTTTCAGATAAGGCGCGCCCTCAATGGTCATGGTACCACAGATGTATTCGTTGGCTTCTGCAATTTCCTGGCGGGTATAACCCAGGGCACGCAGCAGGTTAAAATCGGGCGCATTGTATTGTTCGGGCTTTAAGCCGATACGTTTCAGGCAATCTTCGCCCAGGGTCCAGATGTTAAATGCAAAGCCGATCTCGAAAGCAGAGATAACAGCTTTATCCAGTTTCTCCAGTTCAAGGTCGGTTAGCCCTTTTGCCTTAAGCGATTTGAGGTTGATATGCGGGGCGCCATCTAAAGTAGCGGTACCTTTGGCATAATCAATAATGGCTTTAACCTCGTGCTCCTGGTAACCTAAGTTTTGCAGCGCTTCGGGTACAGCCTGGTTGATAATTTTGAAATAGCCACCGCCGCTTAGTTTTTTGAATTTCACTAATGCAAAGTCGGGTTCAATACCTGTGGTATCGCAATCCATCACCAAACCAATAGTCCCGGTTGGGGCAATAACGGTGGTTTGCGCATTGCGGTAGCCGTATTTTTCGCCCATTTCAACAGCCTTATCCCAGGCGTTGCAAGCGGCAGAGAGTAAGTAATCAGGGCATTCTTTTTGGTCGATACCCGGAGGGTGAATTTCCAGTCCCTCAAAGTTTTCAACCGAATTGTAAGCCGCGTAGCGGTGGTTACGCATTACACGCAGCATGTGGTGCTTGTTTAGGCCATACATACGGAACGGCCCTAACTCGCGGGCCATCTCGGCCGAGGTGGCATAAGCAGTGCCGGTCATGATCGCAGTGATGGCACCGCCAATGGCGCGGGCTTTATCGCTGTCATAAGGGATGCCGTTCACCATCAGCGCCGAGCCTAAGTTGGCATAGCCTAAGCCCAGGGTGCGGTAATCGTATGATAATTGCGCTACATCTTTTGACGGGAATTGTGCCATCAGTACCGATATCTCCAATACGATGGTCCAAACGCGGCAGGTGTGTTCAAAGCCTTTTACATCAAAGGCACGGGTTTCTTTATCAAAAAAATGCGCCAGATTGATGGATGCCAGGTTACAGGCGGTATTATCCAAAAACATATACTCCGAACACGGGTTCGATGCATTGATGCGGCCGCCTTCGGGGCAGGTATGCCATTCGTTAATAGTGGTGTCATATTGTACTCCCGGATCAGCACAGGCCCAGGCAGCAAAAGTGATATCGTTCCACAGTTTTTCTGATGGGATAGATTTGATGGTACGGCCATTCATCCGGCTGGTCAAATTCCACTCGCGACCGGTTTTTAACGCGCTAAAAAAGCTGTTAGGTATGCGTACCGAATTGTTAGAGTTTTGGCCGGATACCGTACGGTATGCTTCGCCTTCATAATCCGAAGAATAACCGGCGGCTATTAGGGCGGCTACCTTTTTTTCTTCTTCCACCTTCCAGTTTACAAACCCTTCAATTTCGGGGTGGTCAAGGTCGAGGCAAACCATTTTAGCTGCACGGCGCGTTGTTCCACCCGATTTGATAGCTCCCGCTGCACGGTCGCCAATTTTGAGGAAGGACATCAGGCCCGAAGAATAACCACCACCGCTTAGCTTTTCACTTTCGCCGCGAATTTTGCTAAAGTTGGTACCCACGCCCGATCCGTATTTGAAGATCCGGGCCTCGCGCACCCAAAGGTCCATAATACCGCCTTCGTTCACCAGGTCGTCATCTACCGAAAGGATGAAACAGGCATGCGGCTGCGGGCGCTCATAAGCCGAGGTTGATTTTTCTAACTTCTCCGTTAAGGGGTTTACAAAATAATGCCCTTGTGGCTTACCGGTAATACCGTAGCTGTTATGTAAACCTGTATTGAACCATTGCGGCGAGTTTGGTGCCGCCAGTTGCCCAACCAGGGTGTAAACTAATTCATCATAAAATATGGAGGCATCTTTACCCGATGCAAAGTAGCCGTATTCGCGTCCCCAGTCTTTCCAGCAGTTGGCCATGCGGTGGGCAACCTGTTTAATACTGTTTTCTGACCCCGTTGATCCGTCGGCCAAAGGCACGCCCGCTTTACGGAAATACTTTTGCGCCAGGATATCGGTAGCCACCTGCGACCAGCTTGCCGGCACTTCCACATCGTTCATTTCAAACACCGCGTCGCCCGATGGGTTACGGATAACCGATGATCGTTTTTCGTACACAAACTGGTCGTACACATTAACACCTTCTTGGCTAAAGTACCTTTCGATCTTTAGTCCCTTGCCGGTTTTAACGGCAGCCTTCTTCGTCGGATTTTTGCTCATATCAGCTCAGTATTTAATTTGTGTGAAAGGGGAAGTAAAAAATACCAGGGGGTTTTTACTCAAATTTATTAGCGCGGGCCTTTCAATTCAATCCATAGTTTTCCACATGCTGTTAACTACGCCCTTTGAGCGAAGTAATTACAGTTAAACATTTAGTTTATAATAACTTAATGTGTTGATAATTGAAAGATATTATATTGAAAGAGACAGTAGGAACTTTTTTGGGGAGCGCGTTGCCTACGGCCGGGCTATCCGCTCATACTGCGCGAGGCCTTAGCCACAGGCCGGTATCCGCTGCTATCCCTAACGCGGACATCGGGATATCAATAGGATTTTCAATAATTGTTGAAATGACATTTAAATATTATATTTGTTTGCCAGTTAATAACCAAGCATGCTAAAACCTATAAGGTCACTCCTGATAGTGATTATGTTTTCAACCGTCTGTATCACCGGCATAAAAGCTCAGGGAACCAGCCAGCGTAAGCAACTATTCGATTATGACTGGAAGTTCTTTTTGGGCGACGCATCTGGTGCAGATAACCAAAATTTTGATGATGAAAGCTGGCGCACACTCGATCTGCCGCATGACTGGAGTATTGAAGGTACGATAGATAAAGGCAATTCCTCGGGTGGTGATGGCGGCTTTTTTCAGATGGGTATTGGCTGGTACCGTAAAACATTTACCGCTCCTGCGAAATGGAAAGGCAAGCGGGTGTCAATTTATTTTGAGGGCGTTTACATGAACTCTGAAGTTTTTATTAACGGCCGGTCACTTGGCGTACACCCGTATGGTTATACCACGTTTACGTATGATGTTACCCCGTATCTCAATCTTAACAGGCAAAATATAGTAGCAGTTAAGGTAGATAACTCCAAACAGAAGAACAGCCGCTGGTATAGCGGATCGGGCATTTACCGGCATGTATGGATCGTCGTTACCAATCCTGTGCACATAGCCAATTGGGGTACGGCGATAACTACGCCCGAGGTATCTGCCACAAAAGCAACCGTCCGGGTTAAAACGCTGATCAAAAACGAAACCGGTCTTGTTCAAAACATCGTACTTAAAACTGTGCTTGAGAAAGGTGAAAAAAAAGCAGGTGACGATCAGACTAAAATAACCCTGGCACCCAATAGCGAAAAAGAGTTAACCCAGATTATCACGGTATCAAATCCTACGCTCTGGGCACCCGAAACCCCGGGGCTTTATAAAGCACGGGTGCAAATACTGAAAGACAACCAAAGTGTTGATGAAACAAAAACGAACTTCGGTATACGCTCGCTTAAGTTTACTACCGAAAACGGTTTTCAGCTCAATGGGAAAACGGTAAAAATAAACGGTGGCTGCGTACATCATGATAATGGCTGTTTAGGTGCTGCCGCTTTTGACCGCGCCGAAGAGCGCCGCGTAGAAATATTGAAAGCAGCCGGGTTTAATGCCATCCGTACATCACACAACCCGCCTTCAGAAGCATTTTTAGCTGCATGCGATAGGCTGGGAATGCTGGTGATCGACGAAGCTTTTGATGGCTGGAGAACCTCCAAAAACAAGTACGATTACGCCCTATATTTTAACGACTGGTGGCAGCGCGACCTGGAAACTATGGTATTGCGCGACAGGAACCACCCATCGGTCATGATGTGGAGCATCGGTAACGAGATCATCGAGCGGAAGAGTCCGGAAGCGGTAGAAACCGCTAAGATGCTGGCCAACTGCGTACGAAAAATTGACCCTACCCGCCCGGTTACATCGGCTATGACCACCTGGGATAAAGATTGGGAAATATTCGACCCATTAATGGCGGCCCATGATGTAGCCGGATACAACTACGAGCTGCACCGCGCAGCTGCCGATCACGAAAGGGTGCCATCGCGGATCATCGTACAAACAGAATCGTACCCTAAAGATGCTTTCGCCAACTGGAAACTCGTTCAAAACAACAGCTATATCCTTGGTGATTTTGTGTGGACGGCGCTGGATTACCTTGGCGAATCGGGTATAGGGCGCTGGTATTATACCGGCGAATCTTCCGCGTTTCATGCCCGAACCGAATTGTTCCCTTATCATGGTGCCTATTGCGGCGATATCGATCTTACCGGCTGGCGCAAACCCATATCCCATTACCGCAGCATGTTATACAACAATAATGAGAAACTCTATATGGCCGTGCGCGAACCGGAGAAAACACCGGGGGATATCCACGTAACCGGCTGGGCCGTTTGGCCAACATGGGAAAGCTGGACCTGGCCGGGCTTTGAAGGTAAGGACATGCGGGTTGAAGTGTACGCAAAATACCCTAAAGTGCGCCTTTATCTGAATAATAAACTGATCGGCAAAAAAGAAACAACCGAAGCGGAGGAGTTTAAAGCTACATTTAGTGTTCCTTATGCTGCTGGTGAATTACGCGCTGTTGGGATAGTGAATGACAAGGAGGTTGAAAGCACTGTTTTAAAAACAGCCGGAAACGCAACGAAGATAAAACTGATGGCAGATCGCGGTACGATCATCGCTAACGGCGAGGATCTATCCTATATCACTGTCGAGATAACGGATAACAATGGCATTATGCAGCCCAATTCTGCAAACAACTTACAATTCAGTATTGAGGGGCCAGGCGTGATCGCTGGCGTAGATAATGCTGATCCAAAAGACCCCGATCCTTATTTTGCCACCGTCCGTAAAGTCTGGCATGGTCGCGCATTACTGGTGATCAGGAGCGACAAGAACGCAGGCAAGATCAAATTGACCACCAGCTCTCAAGGCCTGGCCACTGCAACCATAACAATCAACGCAAAACAACAATAGAATTATAAACAGATGAAACTTTCACTTCGTTTTTTATCACTCCTGCTGCTCACATCGGTATGTGTTTTTGCTCAGCCTAAGGTTAATGTCCCAAAAGAAAAGGACATGGGCGCTTACCTTATGGTTTATTTTAAAGATGCCGACCACAGCCTGCACTATGCGTTAAGCAAAGATGGTTACAGCTTTTCCGACCCTAACAACGGCAACCCCGTTATCAAAGGCGATACTATTGCCGAGCAAAAAGGTATCCGCGATCCGTATATCTATCGCGCACCCGATGGTACATTTTATATGGCTTTAACCGATCTGCACATTTATGCCCAGAAAGAAGGTTTTCGTAACACCTTATGGGAGCGCGAGGCCGACGCATACGGTTGGGGTAATAACAGAGGGTTGGTATTGATGAAATCGAAAGACCTGGTGCATTGGTCGCACACAGTACTGCGCGTTGACAAGGCTTTTCCCCAATTGGCCAACATTGGCTGCGCCTGGGCGCCCGAGCTGATCTATGACGACGCGAAGAAAAAGACGATGATGTACTTCACTATGCGTTTCGGCAAAGAAAAATGCAAAGTTTACTATACGTATATGAATAAGGACTTTACAGCGATGGAAACCTTGCCAAAGCCTATTTTTGAGCATCCAAACAACACCGAGTTTATTGATGCCGACATCACCAAAGTTGGCAACAAATACCACATGATGTATGCCCTGCACGATGGCAGCTCGCATATCGAACAAGCCGTATCCGATTCGCTCAATACCGGTTATGTTTCTGAGCCGAAACGGGTTGACGGCGAAAAGGTTGGTGATGAAGCGCCTACGGTTTATAAACTAATCGGGCAGGATAAATGGATACTGGTGTATGATATTTACCGCATCAACCCGCACAACTTCGGTTTTAGCGAAACTACCGATTTTGTGAATTTTACCAACCTGGGCCATTTTAACGAAGGTGTAATGAAAGCCACCAATTTTTCGATCCCAAAACATCCGGGTATCATCCAGATCACCAAAAAAGAAGCGCAACGCATTGCTGATAACTGGAAATTGGATATGAAGTTTTAAAGCGACGGTCATTTCACGTTGTTAGCACATGATCATACAACTGTTAAACTATGTTAAACGTATACGTAACATTAAACTGTGGCCGTTATCTAAACGTCAAAACGATACTAACAGCAAACAACTATGATAAACATGATCATCATTTTTTGGAACTATTACTTTGGCAGCCTCGACAGGTTGTTCCCAAAGCTTTGCATGGCACGTGTATATTAATACGGTCATCAATACCTTCTTCCTTTAATTAAAAAATTAAATCTGCTTTAAACTGCAAAAACAAAAGCCCGGTAGTATTAACTATCGGGCTTTGTTTATATTATTACTAAATGCTGCTTATTCCACTACGGTAACTTTCAGCATATTGGTTTTACCTTGTTTAGCGATAGGTATAGCGGCGGTGTTAATTACCACGTCGCCGGCCTCTATCAGGTTTTCAGTTTTTAATATACCATTTACATCGCTGATGGTTTTATCTGTACTTTCAAGCTTATCGTAATAAAAAGCTTTAACGCCCCAAACCAGGCTTAACGCGTTTAACAGGTTGCGGTTTGATGTAAAGATATAAGTTGATGCTTTAGGCCTGTGACTCGATATTTCAAAAGCGGTATACCCCGAAACGGTCATCGATACAATACCAACAGCGTTTGTTTGCTCAGATAAATATACGGCCGAGCTGCAAACCGCATCGCCTATAATATTAGCCGGGTGTGCCGATACATCTTTTGGCGAGTTGAACGGATAGCCCAGCTCTTCAACATTGTGTACAATTTTAGCCATTGTTTCAATAACGATCAGCGGAAACTCGCCTACCGAAGTCTCGCCACTCAGCATCACTGCATCGGCGCCATCTAATACCGAGTTAGCAACGTCGTTCACCTCGGCGCGGGTTGGGCGCGGCGTGGTGATCATCGACTCAAGCATCTGCGTAGCAATAATAACCGGTTTTGATGCATTACGGCATTTTTTAGCGATCATTTTTTGCAGCAAAGGCACTTCTTCCAATGGCATTTCAACACCCAAATCGCCACGGGCAACCATTACACCATCCGTAGCGGCAATAATGGCATCTATATTAGCAATGGCTTCGGGTTTTTCAATTTTTGCGATAACACGCGATGATTTACCGCTGCGGCTGATGATGCGTTTCAGTTCAACAATATCTTCTGCAGTACGTACAAATGATAAGCCTATCCATTCCACATCATTTTTTAAGGCAAAATCAAGGTTGATCAGGTCCTCTTCGGTTAAACTTGGTATAGATACTTTGGTATTAGGCAGGTTAACACCTTTACGGGATGTTAATATACCACCATGCACTACTTCGCAAACTACGGTGTCCTTACGGTTAGTTTCCACAACCTTCATTTGGATCTTTCCGTCATCCAGCAAAATAATTTCGTTGGCATGTACATCTTGCGGAAAGGTATCATAAGTAATATAGATCTGGTTATCGTCGCCAATACACTCCTGGGTGGTCATATTAATACGTGTACCATTAACCAAATGGATACCGCCATCCTTAACCAAACCAATACGGATCTTGGGGCCCTGTAAATCGGCCAGTATACCTACGTTAATTTTATATTTATCGTTGATCTCGCGGATAATGTCGATGGTTTTTTGGTGATCCTGGGGCCTTCCGTGCGAAAAATTAAGACGGCAAACATTAACGCCGGCTTTGATCATGGAGAGCAAAACATCTTTTTTTGCAGATGCAGGGCCCATTGTGGCAACTATTTTGGTGCGGTTATTTGATACTTTCATTTCAATGTTTTAGGTTATATGGTTTCATTTGGGCTATAGTGTACAAATTACACCATGTAAATCATGCCGCTAAAATAGCAGATTTTCTCGTGATTTTATTTTTTTTGGATCAACTTTTACTGCGGCAACAATTTCGGGTATACGGTTTAATCCCGTTATTAGTTTTTCAAGCTCATCGTTATCGTAATAGTTTTTGATCATTAGTAAATAATCAGTTTTATTCATCTCGGGTATCAGGTATCCTTCGCTGCCCTTGTTGGCTATAAAAAAGAAATCGGTATCCTCATCCACAACACTATGCCGGTAAATAGAAAAATAGGCAGGGTTATTACCATGCAGCGGATCGAGGTGCAGATCATCGCCCTTGGTAAAGTTAAATTTAAGTTCGCGGTTTACCAGGTAACATAACCGGTAATCCTTTAACGATGATGTAATGGCTATCAGCACAAAATCAAGGTCAATTTCAAACTTCAGTACTTTTTTATTCAAAACGTTGATAAATAATCCGGCCGTAAAAATACAAATCAAACCACGGCTTACAACTAAATATTTATGCTAAAAATGTTTAAATTGAGGACATTGCGGGTGTATATCCATTAAAAACAAATTCGGTGTAATTACTGTTATATGGGCACAAATTGCGTTATCAATTATCTAATGGATTTTAGATTTGATATTTGATATAATTTATTTTTCTTTGCACTGAATTATTAATCATTTAAACTATAAAGAGTATGTCTGATATCGCTTCAAGAGTAAAAGCTATTATCGTAGAAAAATTAGGTGTTGACGAAAGTGAAGTAACACCTGAAGCAAGTTTCACTAACGACCTTGGTGCAGACTCATTAGACACCGTGGAATTAATCATGGAGTTTGAAAAAGAGTTTAACGTGGCTATTCCTGACGATCAGGCTGAAACTATAGGTACAGTAGGTCAAGCAATTGCTTACCTTGAAAAAAACGTTAAATAATAAACTTCCACACTAAAAAATTAGATGGAGTTTAAAAGAGTTGTGGTAACTGGGCTTGGAGCGCTTACTCCAATTGGTAATACCGTCGCCGAATATTGGAACGGGTTGATCAATGGAGTTAGCGGCGCTGCCTTTATTAAAAGTTTTGATACTACCCATTTCAAAACCAAGTTTGCCTGCGAAGTAAAGAACTTTGATGCCGATGGGTTTTTAGGACGTAAAGACGCCCGTAAACTGGATCCGTTTGTACAATATGCTTTATTTTCGACAGAGGAAGCTGTTCGGGACGCTGGTCTGGATTTCTCAAAATTAGATACCAGCCGCATCGGTGTTATCTGGGGTTCGGGTATCGGCGGTTTAAAAACGTTTTTAGACGAGGTTGTCAATTTCGCCAAAGGCGATGGCACACCCAAATTTAATCCGTTCTTTATCCCTAAAATGATAGCCGATATTGCCCCTGGCCATATTTCTATCAAATACGGCTTACGCGGTCCGAATTTTACTACCGTTTCTGCATGTGCATCGTCCAACAACTCGTTGATCGATGCTTTTACCTACCTGCGTTTAGGCAAAGCCAACATGTTTATCACCGGTGGTTCTGAGGCTATTATTAACGAAGCCGGTATTGGTGGTTTTAACGCCATGCACGCCCTTTCAACCCGTAACGATGATCCGCAAACAGCTTCGCGCCCGTTTGATCTGGACCGTGATGGTTTTGTAGCAGGCGAAGGTGCAGGCACCATTATACTGGAAGAGTTAGAACATGCCAGGGCCCGTGGCGCTAAAATCTATGCCGAAATGATAGGCGGCGGCATGAGTGCCGATGCTTACCACATGACAGCCCCTCACCCCGAAGGATTAGGCGCTGCCCTGGTAATGAAAGCCGCTTTGGAAGATGCGGGATTACAGCCAACCGATATCGATTACGTAAACGTACACGGAACATCAACACCAATTGGCGACCCGCAGGAAATTAAAGCCATTATGGAAGCTTTTGGTGAGCATGCTTATAACATCAATATCAGTTCAACAAAATCAATGACGGGCCACCTGCTTGGTGCTGCCGGAGCTGTTGAGGCTATTGCTGCTATCCTGGCTTTGCAAAATGATATTGTACCACCAACCATCAATCACTTTACCGACGACCCGGTTTTTGATCCGCGTATAAATTTCACATTTAACAAGGCTCAAAAACGTGTGGTAAATATTGCGCAAAGCAACGGTTTTGGTTTTGGCGGTCACAATGCTTCGGTTATTTTCAAAAAATATCAGGATTAATCCTTCTTAATGCCAATCCTTCGGTTATATAAGCTACATTTTTCGCCCAACCGTCAATACGTAAAATCATTAAAAAATTTGCTCGGCTTCGTACCGGGCAATTTGTCGTTATACAGGCTGGCTTTCAGGCACAAGTCGGCTGCGCAAAGCATCAAAAAAGGTGTAAAAAACAGTAACGAACGCCTTGAGTTTTTAGGCGATGCCGTTTTGGGCAGTGTTGTAGCCGAAGTATTGTTTAAAATGTACCCTTATGAGGATGAAGGCTTTTTAACTGAACTACGCTCCAAAATTGTGAGCCGGGTAAATCTTAACATGCTGGCCCGCAAGCTGGGTTTTGAAAAACTGATCGAGTATGATAGCCGCATGGTGAATTCAACCCGCCAGGGATCGTTATTAGGTGACGCCTTTGAGGCTTTAGTTGGAGCCGTTTACCTGGATAAGGGTTACGATTTCACCAAAAACTTTTTGGTGAACCATATCATCAAATCGCATATCGATATCCATAAACTCGAGCAAACCGAAACCAACTTTAAAAGCAAGCTTATCGAGTGGTGCCAGCGCCACAGCAAAGATGTATCCTTCGAGGTTACCGAAAACCAGGAAGGCGAAAGCAATAAACTATTTACCGTACTGGCCAGTGTTGATGGCGAAGTTTTAGGTATGGGTAAAGAGTTTAACAAAAAGAACGCCGAAAAGCTTGCTGCTGAAAAAGCTTGTGAGGCGTTGGGTATTTAATTAAAAAGTCCTGTTTGATCTTATATTTAGCAAATGAAAAAATATAAGATCAAACTAATTATTGTATCAGCTTCCATTCTTGTTTACATTTTATATTTAAATGTATCCGGCGAGGTAAAAGAATTACCCATACCGGTTAAAAATGCAACAGCAGCAAATTGGGATAGAAATAGTTATTGGTATTATCCAATAAACCACTCAACACTACATTTGGGAATAGATATTTTTAGTCCTCAAAAAACTCCTGTGTTTAGTCCGGTAAATGGAATAGTATTATCTACCGGTTTTAGTAACAATGGAGGCAAATATATTTACATAATTGGCCCCAAGTCAAGAATTTATTACTTTGCTCATTTAAATAGCATTGATATTGAAAGGTTTAATTTAATTAAGAAACTCCAACAAATCGGCACAGTCGGTAACACAGGCAACGCAATCGATAAGCCTTATCACTTACATTTTTCAATATTTTCCATTTTTCCACTAATTAATAATTTCGATAGAAAAGCTCCTCAGGGATGGAAAAAAATGTTTTATTTGAACCCTGAAAAATCAATCATATTCTGATTCCATCCAATACTAAGCTATTTTGACAATGAAAGGTAAATATTCAGGGCTATTTTCTATATCCCTGATAGTTTTGGGAATATTAGTATCCGTTTACCTAGCAAGCAGGGCATTTGTATTCGGATATACTATTGGATTGCTTTTCTTACTCTTTATATACTATAAAGAGAAACTAAACCTCAAAAACATACTCGCTGTCTGCATTTCAGCCACTCTAACCTTATTCATTCTCGTTTATTTTATAAAGTATGATTCTTCACTTGGTAGAATTTTAATCTACAAAATATCCTGGAAAATATTCAAAGAGAATTGCTTTACAGGTATCGGCTTGGGTAACTTTAAAATTCAATATGGATTATACCAGGCTGAATACTTTAAGGCCGGCGCGTACACAATTAAAGAATTTCTGTTAGCCGATAATACTTACTATGCTTTTAATGATTATTGGGAATTCATAATTGAAGTAGGCATACCTGGGTTAATTTGCTTATTAGCGGGCTTTTACATAACCGTCAATCTGGCTACTGAAGCATTGAAGAAACAGGGTTCTTCGAACACTCTTCTAAATTTAGCATTGGCTCAATTAATTGCAATTTTAGTGGCAGCGCTATTTACGCATGTTTTTGAAAAAACCATAGTTCAAATCGCAACTATTGTTGCCATTTTTTTCCTTGTTATATACTCAAAACCTTTTAACTTAAATATAAACATCTACATGCTTGGCGGTGGAATGTTTATCCTGTTTTATTTTACAATTAAGTATTGCAATTATGTTAGGCACTACCAGGATTATGCAGAATTTAATAAGGGTAAAGAACTGTACAAATTTGGCTATATTACTGAGTCAATTAACATTTGTAAAAAAATATATCCCATCTTAAATAATGATGTTGAGTTTTTAGTATTCTATTGTGATGTACTTGAACTAAGTGAAAATAAAGAACAAACATCCAAACTGCTTTCCTACACTATAACTAAACGTACAAACAATATACTTTATTTAAAGCTTGCTGATAATTATTTTTTGAACGGAAATACTCAAAGGGCTGAACAAATTTATTTGCAAGCCATTGATATGGTACCCAACAGATTTGCCAGCCGATTTAAATTATATAATTTTTATTTAAAAACTCAACAAATTAAAAAAGCAAAAGCTGTAGCGCGGTATATGTTAAAAATGCCTGTAAAAATTCCTTCGAATAGTGTTGATCTGATAAGAAAAAATATCATAGATATAAAATAGTGTTATATTATAATATTTTATATCTTTACTTACATCAACCTAAACTATATGCGAAGAAAATTTAGTGTCAAAATTCTGTTATGCTGTATTACGTTAGTACTAATTATAGTTAGCGCCTGCAGAAAACAATATCAAGATGCAACATATACCGATGCATTATCAAACGATGTACAATGGGCCAAAGATTATTATACTAACACCTTACAACCAACACAAGGGAACGCGGTTGGCATTGATTCGAGTAAATTAGTTGCAAACAGCAAAGACCCATTGTCAGCTAAGATGAATATGAAATCGCTTTTTTGGCAAAAAGCAACTGCCGGCAATAGAGGCAATTATACTTTTGTAGAGATACCTATAAATATAGCCGAAAAATCGTTTCGGCCATTGATGCTAAAGTAAATGGCGTAAGCGTTATCGAACAGCCAACACCTGACGTAGTAAAAGCAAGTTTTGACAGGTTGATCATATACAAAGGTGCCAATGGTACAATATATCAAAAAATTATTAGTTATGTGCCTGACAAAGAGTACCTAAAAAAGCATAACGGTGATATAAGCAACAACATGCTCAATAAGCTGGATACAGATTTTAGCGGATACCTATTTCATAAACAGTGGAACGGAAAAATCATGTTTGTGCTGCGGATACAAAAAGGTAAAGTGGCAAAAATGTATAATTTTATAAAAAACAATAAGCCAAGGCAACTTAAAACGCAAACAATGGTTTGTGATGATTATGAGATTGACCAATGGTTTATAGATTGTGATTATTACGGTGATGATCCTACACCGCATAACTGTGGAGAACCATATTCGGAATTTGATCATATAGAAACTATATGTTACGATGATGGAAATATAGATTGCGGCGATCCTACCTATTTTGGGAACCCCTTATGCCAGACGCCACCTCCGCCTGATCCACCAGCCCCTCCTGCTCCTGACGTAAAAAATGATTTAACGGGATGTAATAAAGCTGTGGTTGATAAGCTTTTGGCACAAGGTTTCACAGGGGCCATTGCGGATATACTTCACCTCTTTAATTCATCGGATAAAATTAATATGCATTTTATTGAAAGTTCAAATACCAACGGAGGCCCTGCCTTAGCTTATATGACATCTCCTCCCGGAAGTAACGTAGTTAATATTGAGGTTAGAGTAAATACGTCAATATTACCAAATGGCGCATCACAAGAATACAAAGCCGCAGTACTCAGTCATGAAATTATACATGCTTATTTGGACTACAAAGGCATTGATCTGAGTAGCCAGCTAAAGCAACATACAGATATCGCCAATGATTATGTTGACGACATAGCTTCGATGCTTGAACAAGCATTTGGATTGGACACGAGAAATGCCGATGCTTTGTCGCTTGGTGGCTTAAATGATTTTGCTACTCAATATCCAACTGATTTTGCTCAACTATTAACTGATAGAAACCTTACAAAACATGATCAAGGACTTATTGTAGCAGCTAATAAGGACGGGGGGGTACCTGGGTACGGAACTCCTTGTCCACAATAAATAATCATTTATGAAAAAATCAATTTTTCTTGTTTCATTATTATTGCTAACGGCATCCTTGTTTGCACAATCATATACGAAAAGCGGCAATGGAAAGCCATATCTAAAGGAAATAGGCTTTTTAATAGCGCGTTATTACCATCCCAACGAAGATTCAGTAAAAAACACCTGTTGGGAAGGGTGTGTATTTATACGTTTTAACATCAATAGTAAAAATCAATTTACTAATATTGCTTACACGATTAGTACACCGCCATTTATAAAAAACGGGCTTGCCGATGCTTTTAATATGCTTAATCAACGACATTGGATTGGGGGTAAACTAAATAATTTGGAAGGTAAAACCTACATCCAGCCAATAATAATTGCTAATAACGATGGCTGTGGATTCATGACTGGTTGGGAAGATAGTGCTGAAAAAAGAGACGCTAAAAAGGAAGAAATGTATAAAAAGAAACAGGATAGATTTGACCAATCATTCACCTCGATCCAGAATATCACCAATTTTACCGATGGTAAAATTGGTGCGGTTGATTGTATTTTGCTACCAGTAGTGATAACAGGAATAAAGCAGAATTAAAATATTTTTTTATGCCTGATATCTTTATTGCTATAATCAAGCAGATTATTTAATTCTCATCCAGCTTAGGCAAAAATACCGGCGGCTTCTCCCCCAGATCAACAAATTCCTTATATGATTTCCGGATGTAATCTATCAGGTCGTAATCCGTCCATTTACGTATCTGCTCAATAGCGGGGCGATAGGTGGTCATAAACCATTGCAGTTTTACGCTGTCCTGTATGCCGCTCATCTTTTTTACAAAGGGCTTGTTAAAGCGGCGGTCAATTTCGGTCTGTTCATTCTCATTGGCTGCATATTTTTGAAAACGGCGCGCGTTCTTTGGTCCCGAACCAAACAGGTTGTATAAACCATTAACCGGGTTAAATATAGCACCCAGTGTACTGGATTTACCATTATTGTATATCCCCTGTTTGTTGTAGCCTTTCATTACGTCGGCCAGGTCCTGCTTTTTGGTTACGTCCTTAATGTCAACCTGCATTAGGGTGATGATCGGTACCATAAAAACAAACACCGCTACATCGGCAGTAACCACTATCTTTTGGTCGCTAAAATTACGGCAGTTAAATATCAGGGTATCGCCAATTGCTGCTTTGATCTCAAAGGCCCCTAAGTTATCGTTAATCACACTTGCGTGGGTAAAATCATTGGTGATCAATACGTTCGGCAATCTTACATTAATATTTTTACTGTATACAATACCCCTGATATTCAACTCTTTGCGCTGTGCAAACGCGGCTGAAACAAGGCATCCTAAAAATAACACCAGGAAGGTGAGGACAGACTTAAACGGAATTTGAGCAGTATATTTCAATACGCAAATTTATCCTTTTTGGCTGTAAAATTTGTTAAAAAGTTGTTAAATGTCAATCAAATAGCGCTTTTAAGGTGCTGAATAAATTTCTATCTTTGCGCATGATTAAATCCATGACAGGGTATGGACTTGCCACTCACGATTCGGGCAACACAAAGTATACCGTTGAGATCAAATCCCTGAACAGTAAATTTCTTGAATTATCCCTCAGGCTACCTAAGTCATTCTCCGACAAGGAGTTTCAACTGCGCACCGAATGTAGCAAGCAGATCGACCGCGGTAAGGTAAACCTGTCTATCACGGTTGAGCAAACCAGTAAAGCGGTTAAGGCCGCTGGTATTGATACCGACCTGCTAAAGCACTATTTTGCGCAGTTAAAGTCGGTAAGTGCCGATCTGAACGAACCTGCATCCAATCTTTTTCAGCTGGCTTTGGGTTTACCCGAAGTAGTGAAATACGATGAGGACACAGTATCAGACGATGAATGGAAAATAGTTGAGCAAACTTTTCAAAAAGCGTTAAAGGCTTTCCAAAAATTTCGCGATGACGAAGGTGCTGTTTTAGAACAGGATATGCGTGCGCGGATTGATATTATTACCGGCAATTTAACCAAAGTTGAAATTGAGGAGCCTAACCGTATCCCTGTTATCCGCGAACGGTTGAACCAGTTTTTAGCCGATAGCGTTGGCCGCGAAAACATCGACCAAAACCGCTTTGAGCAGGAACTGATCTATTATATCGACAAACTGGATATCACCGAAGAAAAGATCCGCCTGAAAACACACTGCGATTACTTTATCGAAACCCTGAAAAATGCCGATGCTAACGGTAAAAAATTAGGCTTTATATCGCAGGAAATTGGTCGCGAAATAAATACGCTGGGCTCAAAAGCTAACGATGCCAACATACAAAAACTGGTTGTTGGTATGAAAGAAGAGCTGGAAAAAATAAAAGAACAACTGTTAAACGTACTGTAAACTAAGGATGATGGGAAAGGTAAGATGGAAAATGTAAAAAACGCTTTCACTACATCTTCCATTTTACATCATCCATCTTCCATTTAAGTAACTATGTCCCGTCAAGGTAAACTCGTTATATTTTCTGCACCATCCGGAGCCGGTAAAACCACTATTGTGCGCCATTTACTAAGCAAACGGCCCGACCTTGAGTTTTCCATATCGGCAACTACACGTCCCCCGCGCGGCGATGAGCGCCATGGTATCGATTATTACTTTATCAGCAAAGAGGAATTTTTGCACCGTATTGCCAAAAAGCAGTTTGTAGAGTTTGAAGAGGTTTACTCGGGCACGTTTTACGGCACCTTACGCTCTGAGATCCAACGGATTTGGGACAAAGGCAAAAACGTGATATTTGACATCGATGTGGAAGGCGGGTTACACCTTAAACGCAAGTACGAAGAACATGCCCTGGCTATTTTTGTGCAGCCGCCATCGTTACTGGTTTTAATTGAACGTTTAACCGGCCGCGGTACAGATAGCCCGGAAAAACTGGAAGAACGTTTCGCGAAAGCAAAAAAAGAGTTGAATTACGCCCCGCAGTTTGATATTATCCTAAAAAATCACGATCTTGAAACGGCATGCAAAGAAGCAGAACTGCTTGTTGATAATTTTTTAATTTAATTGACCTCATTTTTTAACGCGGCATGAAGATCGGCTTACTATTCGGTTCGTTTAACCCTGTACATACCGGCCACCTCATCATAGCTAATTACATGGCTAACCACACCGACCTGGATAAAGTTTGGCTGGTGGTATCGCCGCAGAACCCGCTAAAAAAATACGGCGACCTGATCAACACTTACGACCGTTTAGAGATGGCCCGCCTGGCTACAGATCATGCTGATAACCTTGAGGTAAGCGATGTGGAATTGAAACTGCCGCAACCATCTTACACCATTGATACGCTCACCGTATTAAAAGAAAAATACCCGCAGCACGATTTTGCCATTATTATGGGATCGGACAACCTGGTTACCCTGCACAAATGGAAAAACTATAAGCTGATACTGCGCGATTACCAGATCTATGTTTACCCGCGCCCCGGCTACGAGAACACTGATCTGGCTACACATCCATCGGTACACATCACCATGACTCCGCTGATGGAGCTTTCGGCTACCTTCATCCGCAAAGCTATATCCGAAAAAAAGAATGTGCAATTTTTTGTTCCCGAACCGGTATTGAAATTTATTGAGAGCAAAGGGCTATATAGATAGTCCGAAGTCGAGAGTCATTAGTCTTAAGTCACTCAAAAATTTATTGACTATGGGGTCAAGACTACTTCTGATCCACTTTCTTTTCCCTTACGATCACAAAAACATCCTCGTTATCTTTTTTCATGAGGTACTTTTCACGGGCAAATTTTTCGAGCTTTTCGGGGTTGGTGGTTAACTCATCCAGGTCTTTGGTAACCTGCTGGGTTTGCTTTAAGCAATAGTCGCGTTCCTGCTGCAGTGCCTTTACATCCTTGTACGATTGATATTGCGAATACAGGTCGTTGGCATCAAAAAACACCATCCACACCACAAAAGCTAAAGTGATGAGGAAGTATTTGTTTTTAACTAAAGCGATGAGCCTTTTCATAACACTAAGTTAGTTTATTTTCGTTTAAAGTTATCGAGCCAATTTTAATTTCACAAGCCAGGTTTATTAACTTGTTAACATTCACTGTAAAACAAAATTGCCACCCGAAATGGAATGGCAATTTACAATAGTATTATTGGTAATTCTTAGTCTCTTCTTGCACGGCTTCTAAATTCGCCGTGCTTTTTAGGCGCACCGCCTTTGGTGCCACCGCCAAATCCGCGGCCACGTTTTGGCTTACTTGCGGCATCTTTACGCGAAGCAGCTGCAAGCGCGTTTTGCGATAAGGTAGGCGCCTTCATCGGGTAGGGCTGATCTTCAATAACCGGTATAGTTTTGCCTATCAATTTATGGATATCGCGTAAAAACTCACCTTCTTCTGCATCACAAAAGCTTAAAGCTACACCGCTTAAACCTGCGCGGCCGGTACGGCCAATACGGTGTACATAGGTTTCGGGAATATTAGGCAATTCAAAATTGATCACATGCGTCAACTCGTCCACATCAATACCGCGGGCGGCAATATCGGTAGCCACCAAAATGCGGGTTGTACGGGCTTTAAAGTTACTTAACGCACGCTGCCTTGCGTTTTGCGATTTATTACCGTGTATCGCTTCGGCGGTAATGCCGGCACGTGTCAAATCCCTCACTACCTTATCGGCACCGTGTTTGGTACGGGTAAATACTAAAGCAGTTTCAATGCTTTTATCTTTCAGGATATGGTTGAGCAACGATTTTTTATCGTTCTTTTCTACAAAGTAAACACTTTGCTGTATGGTATCGGCAGTTGATGATACCGGTGTAACTTCTACCTTTTCGGGATTAGTTAAAATGGTATTGGCCAAAGCTTGTATTTCTTTTGGCATGGTAGCCGAGAAGAACAGGGTTTGACGTTTTTGCGGCAATTTAGCGATCACCTTTTTAACATCGTGCACAAAGCCCATATCCAGCATACGGTCGGCTTCATCAAGAACCAGTATTTTGATATGCTCCAAATGCACAAACTTTTGATTTACCAGATCGAGTAAACGACCGGGTGTGGCAACTAAAATATCGACCCCTCTTTTTAAGGCCTCAACCTGGTGGTGTTGTGATACGCCGCCAAAAATAACCAGGTGCTTTAAGCCGGTATGTTTGCCATAAGCGGCAAAGCTCTCGTCGATCTGGATAGCCAGCTCGCGTGTCGGCGTTAATATCAGTGCCTTTATCGTTTTTTGCTCTTTGTGCTGCAGCCTGTCCTGGTGCAATATTTGCAAAATAGGGATAGCAAAAGCAGCTGTTTTACCGGTGCCTGTTTGGGCGCAGCCCAAAAGGTCCTGCCGATTTAGTACTATAGGGATGGCTTGCGCCTGTATAGGTGTAGGTGTAGTATAGCCCTCAGTTTTTAAGGCCTTGAGGATAGGCTCAATTAATTTTAAATTTTCGAATGACATGTAATAGTTAATGAATATATGTTAACCCGCGGGTATAAGCGGTATTGAAGAGTTTAAATGATCAGCGACCGGAAGACCCTACGGGTATTATGCCGCAAAGATACGCTTTTATTATGACTTCGACTTAACAAGGTAATTTTGACTTATAACACCTTTTTCACATCTGATTTGAAAGGGATAGCCGACACCTGATGTTCGTCTTCATACACTATATATCCTGGATTTTTGATTGTGACCACCTCAATCGTTAAATCGTATTTGGCAAGTATATCCTTAACCTCATACATCTTACCAATATCAATTTCTGCTGAGTGTTTGAACCAGGATAATGAGACAGACGCCGGATTTTTATTTTTGGCATTTGAAAAACGGTCGGGCTTTTTTAGATAAGTACTAAACCACTTGCGAATCTCTTTTAGCTTTATTACATCCTCATCCTGCGTTAAGCTATGATCTATTGCATAGTCTATCGCGTTGAAGATGCCATACTCGGTTTCGTTGTTCTCGTTGATGAACTGTGTTATAAAGCGAATATACATTGCCTACAAAATATTTGACCACACTTCAACAAAAAAGCTCGGCCGTTAGCCGAGCTTTCCTATTTTTCTAACCAAGGTTAATCCTTCTGCTCTTCCTCTTTCTTTTCTTCTTTTGGCTCGCCCTTGGTTTTTTTCAATTCGATGTTCGACGAGTGCTTACCTACAACCTTGATCTCTTCGGTCTCTTTGTCGTAGTCAACTTCCATCACATCGCCTTCAACCAGTTCGCCTTTCAATATCTCTTCTGCGATCGGGTCTTCCAGGTATTTCTGGATAGCGCGTTTTAACGGACGGGCGCCAAATTGCGAGTCGTAACCTTTGTCAGCTATTACCTCTTTGGCAGCTTCGGTCAGTTCAATTTTATAACCTAAACTGTGTACACGGCCGAATAATGAGGCCAGTTCGATATCGATAATTTTGAAGATCTCTTCTTTACCCAACGAGTTAAACACGATCACATCGTCTATACGGTTCAAAAACTCCGGTGCAAAGGCACGTTTTAAGGCGCTCTCTATCACACCACGCGAGTGAGCATCAGCCTGGTTAGTTTTGGCTGTGGTGGTAAAACCAACACCTTGTCCAAAATCTTTCAGCTGGCGTGCACCGATGTTTGATGTCATGATAATGATGGTATTTCTAAAATCCACCTTGCGGCCCAGCGAGTCTGTCAGTTGGCCTTCGTCCAACACCTGCAACAGGATATTGAATACATCCGGGTGAGCTTTTTCGATCTCATCAAGCAATACAACGCTGTATGGTTTGCGGCGTACTTTCTCGGTCAGCTGGCCACCTTCTTCGTAACCAACGTAGCCCGGAGGCGCACCCACCAAACGCGATACCGCGAATTTTTCCATGTACTCGCTCATGTCGATCTGTATCAGCGCATCCTGGGTATCGAACATAAAACGGGCAAGCTCTTTGGCCAGCTCTGTTTTACCAACACCTGTAGGGCCTAAGAAGATAAACGAACCTATCGGCTTTTTCGGATCTTTCAATCCGGCGCGGGTACGTTGTATGGCCTTGGTTAGTTTTTTGATGGCAACATCCTGACCGATGATCTTGGTGCCCACGGTTTCGCTCATGCTCAACAGCTTGGCGCTGTCGGCCTGGCCAACGCGTTGTACAGGTATGCCGGTCATCATTGATACCACTTCAGCAACGTTATCTTCGGTAACGGTATAACGTTTTGATTTGGTTTCGGCTTCCCATATTGCTTTAGCCTGTTCCAGCTCTTCCAGCAAGTGTTTTTCAGTATCGCGAAGTTTAGCGGCCTCTTCGTATTTCTGGCTGCGTACTACCTTGTTCTTTTCAATTTTGATCTGTTCGATCTTAGCTTCAACATCCAAGATGTTTTGAGGTACATGGATATTGGTTAAGTGAACACGTGAGCCCGACTCGTCTAAAGCGTCGATAGCTTTGTCCGGTAAAAACCTGTCGGTAATGTAACGTGCAGTTAAACTAACGCAAGCCAAAATAGCTTCGGGAGTATAGGTTACACCATGGTGCTCTTCGTATTTGTCTTTAATGCGGCTCAATATCTCAACCGTTTCATCAGGCGTGGCCGGTTCAACCATTACCTTTTGGAAACGGCGATCCAACGCGCCATCTTTTTCAATATACTGGCGGTACTCATCTAAAGTGGTTGCGCCAATGCATTGTATCTCGCCACGGGCCAAAGCAGGTTTAAACATGTTCGAGGCATCCAGCGAACCCGATGCGCCGCCCGCACCTACGATGGTATGTATCTCATCGATAAACAAAATCACATCCGGCGATTTTTCCAGTTCGTTCATTACGGCTTTCATCCGCTCTTCAAACTGGCCGCGATATTTGGTACCGGCCACTAATGATGCCAGATCTAGCGTAACCACGCGTTTGTTAAACAATACACGCGATACTTTACGCTGTACAATGCGTAATGCCAAACCTTCGGCTATAGCCGATTTGCCTACGCCCGGCTCACCTATTAAAATAGGGTTGTTCTTTTTACGACGGGATAAGATCTGCGATACACGTTCAATTTCTTTTTCACGGCCCACTATCGGGTCAAGCCTGCCATCTTCGGCAGCCTTGGTCAGGTCGCGGCCAAAATTATCCAGTACCGGTGTTTTTGATTTAATGTCCGAAACCTTTTTAGGCTGGCTGAACGATTCTTCCTCGCGGAAATCATCATCCCCACCGGTTGACGAACCCGGCATCTCATCTGTCACATCATTTTTATGCGATTCAACCTCGGCTTTAAACAGTTCGTAATTCACGTTAAACTGCATTAAGATCTGCGATGCGATGTTGTCTTCATCCCGTAAGATAGACAACAGCAGGTGCTCAGTACCTATCACATCGCTTTTAAATATCTTGGCTTCAAGGTAAGTTATCTTCAATACCTTTTCGGCTTGCTTGGTTAACGGGATGCTGCCTATGTTTACATTGGTGCCCGAGGTGCCTTTCACAGCATCTTCAATAGCACGGCGTAAACGCGCAGTATCAACGTTTAAGCTTCTTAACAATTTTATGGCTACTCCGTCCCCATCGCGGATAAGCCCTAACAAAAGATGTTCTGTCCCGATATAGTCATGCCCAAGGCGCAGGGCCTCTTCTCTGCTGTATGAGATCACATCTTTAACGCGGGGCGAAAATTTAGCTTCCATATATATACCTTTCAATAATTTTGAAACGCTCTAATCTAATAATTTGTTACTATCAAACGAACGTCTTTTACCTAACATATCAACAATATTGCCAACCTTTATCAAGTCCTAAAAACAGACATTATCATGATATAACATCAATTTGCCCTTAAATTAGTCAATTATTTACACAAAACCGTAAGCGCTTTGTAAATAATAACGGGGCTTGTTGCCATAGTTAATGTCCTGTTACAACAATAATTAACGTAAAAAGTGCTTCAACAGTTTAATTATTTATCAGGCGGCTGTAAATAAGTCACCACCCTGCCATAAAGACATACGTACCTGCGCGGTTAAAGGTTGCACCTGTTTACTGCAATACTAATTTATTTACATTGTAAATTATAGTAACAGGTAAAATTTTGGCGATTTTTTTATAAACAAATTTTCCACCAGATTGCCGATGCGCAAATGCTGTTTGCTGGAATGTTGTAAGGTTTTAAAAGTATCAGCGGTCATTCATTTTAGCAAGTGGCTGGGTGCTTGCGTATTTACTTGAATTTTGTCTTACTTCTTGGATCTTGACTCTTGCTTCTCCGAAGACATAGGTATTTATCGGTATTTTTAACAACTTTCCTCGCAAAAGCCTTATTTAAGTGGCTTAAAGCCACTTTTCAAATTTTTATACCCATCAAACACATAGGTATCTCATGGGTATTACATCGGTATACCCATGTTTGGTTCAGGGTTATACCTGCTTGTTAAAAGCCTTGCGCTTTCGGCTCCAAAACATATAAATATACGAATTATTTTCCACAAAAGCCGCTTAATATTACGGATACGGCATCAAAACAGCAATACAGGTACCTTCTCCCGCTTTCGATTCAATATTGACCTCGCCTCCAACTATTGCCGCTCTTTTTTGGATATTACGCAAACCCATCCCGGCACTACTTACAGATAAATCCGCTGTGTCAAATCCAATACCGTTATCAGCTATCTGCAATAGCAGCTTTCCTTCCGGATAGTCCAATTTAACTTCGATGCGTGTAGCTTTTGCATGTTTGATGATGTTGTTCAGTATCTCCTGCAATATCCGGAACAGGATCAGGTCGGTATCCGGATTGTTTTTGGCCGGCGTTTCATTTTCCTGATAATAAACGATCTCGTATTGCTCCGAACGCTCCAGCCAGTTCATCTGGTAACGGATAGCCTCGGGCAAACCCGATCCAACCAGTTGATCGCCTTGCAGCAACTTCCCAAGCAGGCGCATCTCCTTAATTGACTTTGCCATCAGGTCAATTGCTGCTTCGATTTTGGGTTTTGCTTTATGCGATCCTTCCAGTTCAACCGAATTCAACGTTAACGAGGTCAAACTGAGCAATTGACCTATATTATCATGCAGGTCGGCGCCAATGGTTTGCATGGTTTGTTCCCGGATTTCAAGCTGGGTTTTAATTAGCTCAGCTTCGAAAGTTAATTGCATCTGGGCTTTTTCTTCTATATGACGTTTTTTGCGCTGGTTGTAGATCAACACATAAACTAATAAAAAAGCAGGTGCCAATAAAAAAATAATCGTTGAGATTATTATCAGGGTTTTCAGGTCTTCGTTAGCCATTTTCTACAGATAAAAGAATAGCTCCAAAAAGCATACAATATTACATTTAAAGCCATATTGATGTAATAGGTTAACCTGTGGTGCTCTGTGATAATAATTGCTGATAACTTTCCGCGGAATATATTTACCATTGTGCTTCCAAAATAGAAGAATAGCGAGCCAATAATCCACCAAAAATCAAATGAATAAAGTAAATTAATATAGTTCTCATTACTAACTAATAAGTATAGATAAAAAAAGCATGCTATAATGATAAATACACATAGTATGTTGTAAGTAATTTCGTTAAAAAAAAGAATATTATGCCTTAGACTTTCGATTACAAATAGCACAACAAGTATAGTCAGCACTACATTTTTGTAGTGCTGACTATTAACATACGGGGTTATTATATTGGTTAATGCGGAGGTAAAATAAACAATTTGGGCCACTAATAATATGTTATATGGCCATTGGTTATTTTGGTGGTGAATTTTAAGGTGTACTCCAAATAGTTCGATGACACAAACTGCAACCAGATAACTTAACGTCCCTAATTGTTTTTTTTTATCCAGGCAAATTAGGGCTAATAAGAAACATAGTATTTCCGAAACAGTGACTCCGGTAAAGTATTGTGTTATCATGCAATAATTAATTGAATTAAGGGATTAACTCGCCATAGCAATTATCGGGGCAAAGCTCGCCGTTATCGAAACCGCCTGTAAGAGCAAACAAGAATAAATTTAATTCATCCAGTTCGGCCTTGTCTGCGCGTTTACTTGATCTGCTCAATTTCTGTTTTATTTCTTTCAGATTTTTCAAATATTCCTGACTAATAAAAGCATTTTTTTCCAATTTCAGGCCCTCCTTAAAATCAGGATATTTTTCTAAAAAATCATTCAGGATAGCAGAATTACAGACCGGGAAATCGCAATCAAAAGGCTCGTTATGATATTTTTTATTACTGTCTATTACAGTAGGTTCCACAACAAATGCATGTCTTAGTTTGTATATCGGATCGGTATTAGGCCGTTGCGCATAATAAATTCGAATACCGTCATATTTTGCGGCCGCTACTGCGTTTTGAAATAAACAAAGCGGAAACCATTCGCTATCTGTCGGTTTCGGGTCGGTTGCGCCAACACCCATTGGCGGTTTTTGTAAAAAACCAACCATAGCTTGGCCACGCCTGCGGGTTATATAATTACCTGTGGGAGTAACCGGGCAATCACAAGTGGTGCATGGTTGATGTAATAAAGCACCATAGGCATTTGTGGCAGTTGGCACATAGGATTCCCCTTGGATGTTAATCCCTAAAGCGGTAAGCGGATTAAAATATTGAGCATATTTTGGATGGTAAAAATAGTCGCGGTGGAGCATTGGCTGCGCGGCGCTGCTACTGTCTGTTGTTGACACGAGCATAACAGTATATTGACTTGGCGTTTTGCCGAAATAAATCCTTATGCCATCGACTTTGTGACCACCCGGAGAAACCACCGGTTCGGCAGCAATCATGTCCAACATAGCTTTAATTTCTCTAATATCAAACCAAACATTAGCGGCGGGCGGAAATACGTGGGCAAAATCACTTTTCATCGTCTGGGCCTCGCTAAACTTGTAGTTGTTTAAGCACAAGCCGTTTGGATCGGGGGATTGACCGAAACTAAAAATCGTAAGACAAATAAAACAAAGCGCTAATACTAACTTTTTCATAACATTTAGGGGTTTAAGTGTGAAAATAATAAATTAATTTGATACCACAATATTCCGCAATAACTCTCAAGTAATCAACGTATTTACACCCTTAATATACCGTAAAAATACCTTATTAAAAAAGGTAATAGTATGGTAATATATTTTTGCTTTCGTCCGGAAGTTTGATCCCAAAAACCGGGAAAGCCGAAAACGGATTTAGAGTAGGCATCAATTCTCAGATCATGAAAAAACTACTATTATTATCTGCCTTGCTATTTATAGTGAGATCCTCTTATGCGCAAGCAACAGATCTTGTTGGCGTAACATTCGGGTTTAGCGCAGGCTATAGTTACTCGTTTAATCAAATCTACGATTACAGTTTAACACCCGATGCCAATCACGCCTTAAAACTCCAACCGCTCAGTCAAAACTCATTTGTAATATCTTCTGCTGTTATGGTAAAACTGGGCAAAGTTGCTTATGATCAAACAAGCCATACCTTTATCAAACAAGCTGGTGTTACTAAATATAATAAGTCTTTTCTGGAAAAAAATTCCCCGCCCGCGTTAACAAAAAGCGATAGCGTTTCGTTTCTCGATCATCTATCTCTTAATTTATCCTTGGATCTCATCAATGTTAGCCAGGATGTTTCATTTAACAAACGGATTAGCGGCGGTATCGGCATTGGTTATTTCCTAACACATGACCTGCAAATTGCAGCTTTTTACGATATAACTCAAGTAAGACAAATGCGCGATTATATTGTAAAATCTTACGAAAATAACCCTATCCCAAACAGTGCTACAACTAACTATAATGCGCTCGACACAAAAGACAATACCTTGTTTTACGACAAAACAATAAGCGGCTTTTCCATAAAACTTATTCTCTCGCTGGCTAACAAAAAGCCAACTTCTTAAATTAAACTCTTTTTTCTTCGCCCCCCTTCATCTCGTCGGGGGGCTTTTTCATATATTTGCCATCCTCACATTATAACTTATGGCAGACGAAAAGATCATTTTTTCGATGGCCGGCGTAAATAAAATTTACCCGCCGCAAAAACAGGTTTTAAAAAATATTTACCTCAGCTTTTTTTACGGGGCAAAAATCGGCGTTATCGGTCTCAACGGATCGGGTAAATCGTCGGTGTTGAAGATCATAGCCGGCCTGGATAAATCATACCAGGGCGAGGTGGTTTTTTCGCCGGGTTATACTGTTGGTTACCTGGCCCAGGAGCCCGAGCTCGATCCCAACAAAACCGTACGCGAGGTGGTTGAAGAAGGTGTATCCGAAATTACCGCTATATTAAAAGAGTACGAAGACATCAACGAAAAATTTGGCCTGCCCGAAGTTTATGAGGATGCTGATGCCATGGATAAACTGATGGTTCGCCAGGGCGAACTGCAGGACCAGATTGACGCCGTTAACGCCTGGGAACTGGATACCAAATTGGAACGTGCTATGGATGCCCTGCGCTGCCCCGACCCGGATACCAAAATTTCTGTACTGTCGGGTGGTGAGCGCCGCCGGGTGGCTTTGTGCCGTTTATTATTAAAAGAACCCGATGTGCTGTTGCTCGATGAGCCTACCAACCACCTGGATGCCGAATCGATCGACTGGCTGGAGCAGCATCTCAAACAATATAAAGGTACCGTTATCGCCGTTACGCACGACAGGTACTTCCTCGATAACGTTGCCGGCTGGATCCTGGAGCTCGATCGCGGCGAGGGCATCCCATGGAAAGGCAATTACTCCTCATGGCTCGATCAGAAAGCCAAACGTTTGGCCCAGGAAGAAAAAACCGAGAGCAAACGTCAGAAAACCCTGGAGCGTGAGCTGGAATGGGTGCGCATGGCGCCCAAGGCCCGCCATGCCAAAGGCAAGGCCCGTTTATCAAACTACGAAAAACTGGCTGCCGAGGACGGCCGCGAACGCGAAGACAAACTGGAGCTCTTTATTCCACCAGGCCCGCGTTTAGGTAATGTGGTTATCGAGGCTACCAACGTTAGCAAAGCTTATGGTGATAAGGTCTTGTTCGATAACCTGAGCTTTTCATTGCCCCCGGCTGGCATCGTGGGTATTATCGGGCCGAACGGCGCGGGTAAAACCACCCTGTTCCGTTTAATTACCGGCCAGGAGCAGCCCGATGCCGGTACCTTCCGCGTCGGCGAAACCGTGGCTCTGGGCTATGTCGACCAGATGCATGACGACCTCGAAGCCGAAAAATCAGTTTGGGAAAACATTACCGGCGGCAACGAAAACATCTTATTAGGCAACCGCCCGTTAAACTCGCGAGCCTATGTATCCAAGTTTAACTTTAACGGTGCCGATCAGCAAAAAAAGATCAGCGTGCTTTCGGGCGGCGAGCGTAACCGGGTTCACTTAGCTATCACACTCAAAAAAGGTTCGAACGTGCTGCTGCTCGATGAGCCTACCAACGATATCGACGTAAACACCTTACGTGCTTTAGAGGAAGCTTTAGAAAACTTTGCAGGCTGCGCCGTGGTCATCAGTCACGATCGTTGGTTTTTAGATCGAATCTGTACCCACATCCTCGCTTTCGAAGGTGATTCGCAGGTTTACTTTTTTGAAGGTAACTACAGCGATTACGAAGAGAACCGCAAAAAACGCCTCGGCGATATCGCGCCTAAACGTATTAAATACAAAAAGCTGGCAGGATAATTCATGAAAATCAAAGAGATTATTAAGAAACTTGAATCTGAGGGCTGGGTTTTGGTCAGACAAAAAGGTAGTCATAAGCAATACAAAAACACTAATAAGCCTGACTTAATTACCGTTCCCGATCATGGGAGCAATAAAGAACCCTCAATCGGAGTTTTAAATGATATTAAAAAGAAAGCTGGTTGGAAATAATTACTTAAATTTACAGTATGGATTATTTAGTAGTTTTTGAAAAAGCCGACGATGGCAGCATATGGGCAAGGGTTCCTGACCTGCCTGGGTGTTATTCTTTTGGCGACACAATGGATGAAGCCAAATTCAATATTAAAGATGCAATCGAATTTCACATTGAAGGACTTAAAGAAGAAGGCTTAGAAGTGCCGGAACCAAGTTCATTTAGTGCAGAATTGATTCATGTTTAGTTATTATCGATAACTGCACAGAATATTAAAAAACAAAGGCTTATCAAAATGATGGGCCTTTGTTTTTTGTATCTGTAGTAAGTAATAAACTTACCCATGAGTTTCCGCAGCAACAGTTGGCACTATCGGCGCAACCGGCGTTGGTTCTACAGTTGTAACTGCGCTTTTAGGCATATTATCTACACCCGGCGAAATAACACCTGATGAAGCATCTTTAAACTCCTTAATCCCGCTTCCTAATCCCCTTGCCAATTCAGGTAATTTCTTCCCTCCGAACAGCAGCAGAGCTACTCCGAGTATCATGGCGATATCCATACCGCTCATAAATAATAATGTCATGTTCTTTAAATTTAGTATCAGATAAAACCGCAGGAAGCATGGATATCACACTTCCTTTGGTTAAAATTTATTACTTAACTCCTCTCCTCCGTTGTTGGTGTCATCACCAGCAACAAATATTACTTAACCCCAAAAGGCTGCACCAAAGGCAATACCTGTGTGTAAGTTAAAGGTTCATCAAAAGCTTCTGTGCAAACGCTGGCACTAAATTTGGCGCCGGTTACCGGGTTAATCAATGTTGATACATCTACCCCGCCCTGCATCGTATTATCTTCTGCAGCGTAGTTGGCGGCAATACCTGCAAAGCCGGTATCGTTAGCGCCAGTGATCCACGATTTTGGCGAAGTGCCATTACCCGCTTTACGACGAATGGTACGGATATGCGCTGCATGCCTTGCTTCAACTGAGTGGATGTTTAAAGCCGCTGTTAATACAGTTTGGTTACCGATAATATTCGGCGCCTGGCCCTTGTAAGCTCGTACACCGGTATCTTCAAAAGCATTGGCTACTATTAAAAAGGTAGCATAATCCTTAGTCGCAAAATAATTTGGTAAAGTGCCGCCAGCTGTCCAGTCGTACACACCCGCAGTGCCCTGCGATGTTTGCAATACCGCATCACCAGCCAAAACCGATTTCAAAAAAGCCACGTGTGCATTTTCATGCGAGGCGATGGTTTGAAAAGCAGCCAGATCGGCGGCTGGTATCAATCCCGGAGTATTGAGGGCCGTATTGTAAAATGCAGCCTCCAGGAACTCCAGTTTTAATGCAAAATTAAGTGATCCGGTAACATCGCCCACTTTGGTTTGCCCGTAAGCCTTTGTCAGTAAAGTACCCAAAGCAAATGGCAAGGCAGCAACGGCCACTTTCGAGCCAAAACTGGTTATATTTTTAATGACCGCGCGGCGCGGACTTATCCTGTCCTGAAACTCAGGATCAATTTTTCCTATTTCTTCTATAATGCCGAAAACATTCATGATCGTAATTTTTAAGGTAATTGGTTAGCGGTTATTGATGTAGTTAAATACACTGCTACAATGGGCAGTACTTCTGATGGCTTGCGCGACAGATCAAGCGCTGTAGTTGAGTTAACCACCGTCGAATCGGCAAAACTGCCATAACTGATCGTATCGCGGATAAAAGCCGCATGCCTTGCTTCAACCGAAACAATTTTACCTGCAAGCCCTAAATACGTTGGGTTGGTCATGATGTATCCCGCCCCGTTATAGGCCGATACACCGGTGTCTTCAAAAGCTTTAGCGGCACCCAGTACACTGGCACGGTCGTTAAAGTTGATCGAGCTAAAGTTTACGCCCAGCGCACCGATAGCGTTGGTACCCAACGCCGCTTTTAAAAATTCGCGGTGCAGTATCTCATGGTCGCGTATTTCGGTAAACGATGTCAGTTCGGCACTCGTCATCCCGCTAAATGGTGTTGCCACTACCTGGGTATAAAAAGCAGCTTCCAACTGTTCAAGTGCGTAAGCATAATTTAATACGCCAATATCGCCGCTGCCTACGTCAATGCCGGTAGGGCCATCATCGTGATGTTTTGAGCAGGCCGCCGCAGCAAGCACGCCCACAGCCGCAGCACCGGCCCCGGCGTATTTAAAAAACGACCGTCTCTGCATTTTCGAAGGCACAGAGGTTTCCTCTACGACGATTTCGTCGTTCTGTGTTAAGTTTTCCATAAGTTAGAATGATTTAAAAAATTTGGATGTTAGTAGTTGCTATTTAGGGTAACTACGTTTAGGATTGCCATCCGGTTTTCATAATATTTTCGTTTTGGTTAATTTACTTGCGTATTTTAGAGAAAATAATATCGAAATTTAATTTTAGTTAACACAATAGCTTACCTGATTAGCAATTGATTTAGGTTTATATACTTTTAACCGAAACGGTAATTGCCAGAGAAAAAAAAATCAAAAAAAATTTCAAAACTCGATTAGCCACAGGTAATTATTGTTTAAAACACAATAACTTGGGTGTATCGGGTACACTATATTTCATTTTTCAAAAAACTCTTTCCACTTGTATTATTTTTCCTAAATTTGCGGGCTAATTAACGCTCATTGAAATCGCTCAAAACATATTCAATACCGTTTACGGGGCTAAAACTGGGGAAACATCAGTTTGATTTCGAGATAACTGACGAGTTTTTTAACCAGTTTGAATACTCGCTGGTTAAAAAAGGCAAATTAAATTGCCGTATTGAACTGGAGAAGCAGGAGACCATGCTGATATTAAATTTTGATATCAGCGGCACTATCGACCTCTCTTGCGACCGTTGTTTAGCCGACTATCCGCAGCAGGTAAACATTACCGAGCAGCAGATAGCCAAGTTTAGCGACGAGGAGTTGAATGATAATGAAGAGATTGTCATCCTCACTAAAAATGATCACGAGATCAACGTAGCGGGGCTGATATATGAATATATTAACGTAGCGGTACCGTTTATTACGGTATGCAGCGAAGAAGGAAGAACAGAATATTGTGATAACGATATGCTTGAAAGGATTGACAAGCTATCCGGCAACGAAGAACAACAAAACAATGAGGAAGCAGACCCACGATGGGATGCACTCAAAAAATTAAACAAGTAATACCCACAAAGTTATGGCACATCCAAAACGGAAAATATCCAAATCAAGAAGAGACAAGCGTAGAACACACTACAAAGCTGAAGCTCCAACTTTAACCACCTGCAAAACCACTGGCGCAGTGCACTTACCGCACAGAGCTTACACTGTTGATGGTAACCTGTACTACAACGGTAAAATTTTGATCGAGCATACTGCTGTAGCCTAAGTTAATTTTCTGTAATGAAGATTGGCTTGGATATTATGGGCGGCGATTACGCACCAAAAGCAACTGTTTTAGGTGCTATTGACGCTTACAAAGAATTATCACCTACCGAACAATTGGTTTTGATAGGTGATAAAGACATTGCTGCCGGTATTCTGAAAGAAAACGATTTCAATCCCGATCACTTTGAGTTTGTACACACAACCGAAGTGATTGGCATGGGCGAACATCCCACAAAAGCGATAGTTCAAAAACCCGACTCGAGTATCAGTGTTGGGTTTAAGCTGCTTAAAGATAATGCTATCCAGGCATTCTCGTCGGCTGGCAATACCGGTGCTATGCTGGTTGGCTCCATGTTTAGCGTAAAAGCTATACCCGGCGTTATCCGCCCCGCCATGACGGCTATGGCCCCCAAACTAAAGGGAGGCTTTAACATTTTGCTCGATGTTGGCGCCAATGCTGATTGTAAACCCGATATACTGGTACAATTTGGTGTATTGGGCAGCCTGTTTGCCAATTCGGTATACAATATCGATAACCCACGCGTAGCCTTGATGAATATTGGCGAAGAGGAAGAAAAAGGTAATTTACTTTGCCAGGCTACCTACCCGCTGATGAAAGAGACCACCCTGTTTAATTTTGCAGGCAATGTAGAGGGCCGCGACCTGTTTAGTGATCTGAGCGATGTAATTGTTTGCGATGGCTTTACCGGGAACGTGGTACTTAAAATGGCCGAATCTTTTTATGTTGTTACCCTTAAAAAGGGCTTTAAAGACGAATTTTTCGACAGGTTTAATTATGAGCAATACGGTGGCAGCCCTATTTTAGGTGTCAATGCCCCGGTTGTTGTTGGCCACGGCATCTCGAGCCCAACGGCCATCAAAAATATGGTTCTTCTTTCGCGCAACATGGTCAACAGCGGCCTTGTTGATAAAATCAGACAGGCCTTTCAATAAAAAATAAATAGATGAGTAAAATTCATGCTGCTATAACGGCTGTTAACGGTTACGTACCAGACTATGTTTTAACGAACCAAGAGCTGGAAACTATGGTTGATACCAACGACGAATGGATAACCACCCGAACAGGCATTAAAGAGCGACGAATACAAAAAGGCGAAGGTCAGGCTACATCCGATCTGGCTGTACCTGCCGTACAGGGCCTTCTTAAAAAACGCGGCATCTCTGCCGAAGAAATTGAACTGATCATCTTCTGTACCTCAACACCCGATATGCCCTTCCCGGCAACGGCCAATATTTTAGCCGATAAAGTTGGTGCCATCAACGCATGGGGGTATGATTTGAACGCGGCCTGCTCGGGCTTTATATTTGGCCTGGCAACAGGTGCAAGCTTTATCGAGAGCGGCCGTCATAAAAAAGTACTGGTTGTTGGTGGCGATAAAATGTCGTCCATCATTAACTATCAAGACCGTGCTACCTGCATCATTTTTGGCGATGGCTGTGGCGTTGCCCTGCTTGAGCCGAATGAAGAAGGCAATGGCATTATCGATTCTATTTGTAAAAGCGATGGCTCCGGCCGCGAGTTTTTACATCAAAAAGCCGGTGGTTCTCTAAAACCAGCCTCGCACGAAACCGTCGACAACAAAGAACATTACGCTTACCAGGAAGGTAAAACCGTATTTAAATTTGCCGTAACCAACATGGCCGATGTTGCTGCCGATGTAATGGAGCGCAACAATTTAACTGCCGACGATATCGACTGGCTGGTACCGCACCAGGCTAACAAACGGATTATTGATGCTACCATATCCCGCACAGGCGTATCGCCCGAGCGTGTCATGGTTAACATTGAGCGTTACGGCAATACCACCAACGGTACTATCCCCCTTTGCTTATGGGAATGGGAAAGCAAACTAAAAAAGGGCGACAATTTAGTATTGGCAGCCTTTGGCGGTGGCTTTACCTGGGGGTCCATCTATTTAAAATGGGCATATTAATATGCAAATTGATCAATGTGCAGATATACAAATGATCTGAACATTATTAAAAATACATTGTTACATAATTAATTGTCAACCTTAACAAAATCATTTGCACATTTGCATATCTGCACATTGCACATTGAAAGATAATTTTATCCAAAACCACTACAAACCGAACTAATGGATATTAAACAAATTCAGGAACTGATCCGCTTCGTAGCCAAATCAGGTGTTAACGAAGTTGCTATTGAGCAAGAGGATTTTAAGATCACAATTAAAACAAACCAGGCGCCTACTTATGTAACGGCAACTGTACCTGCCGCTGCGCCAGTACACGCTGCCCCGGTAGCTGCTGCAACTGCCGAAGAAGCTCCTGCCGCACCGGTAGCTGCTGCCCCGGTAGCCGATACCTCAAAATATATCACGGTAAAATCGCCAATGATCGGTACTTTTTACCGCTCGGCAAGTCCCGAAAAGCCATTGTTTGTTAACGTTGGCGACGAAATAAAACCAGGCGATGTAGTTTGCATTATCGAAGCCATGAAACTGTTCAACGAGATCGAATCCGAAGTTTCGGGCCGCATCGTCAAAGTATTGGTTGACAATGCTTCGCCGGTTGAGTACGATCAGCCTTTGTTCCTGGTTGAACCTATTTAAATGTGCAGATGCGTGAATGTGCAGATGTGCAAATGCTCACATGCCATTTACTCATTAAAACATTAATTAATTTATAATTGCTAACTCTGTGTATATGTTCCTTGGGCAAATAAGTAAATCCACAATGATATTACAATCTGCACATCCGCACATCTGCACATTTGCACATTAAACAATGTTCAAAAAAATACTAATAGCTAACCGTGGTGAAATTGCCTTGCGAATTATTCGCACCTGCAAAGAGATGGGCATCAAAACAGTGGCTGTATATTCAACTGCCGACCGCGACAGTCTGCACGTGCGCTTTGCCGATGAGGCCGTATGTATCGGTCCGCCGCCCAGCCGCGATTCGTACCTCAACATACCCAACATTATTTCGGCTGCCGAAGTAACCAATGCCGATGCGATACACCCCGGCTATGGTTTCCTTTCTGAGAATGCCAAGTTCTCAGCCATCTGCGCCGAATACAATATTAAATTTATAGGCGCTACCGCCGATCAGATCAACAGCATGGGCGATAAGGCTTCGGCTAAAGCCACCATGAAAAAGGCCGGCGTACCCACCATTCCCGGTTCTGAAGGGTTGGTTGCCGATGTTAAAGAAGGCATCAGCATCGCTAACAAAATAGGCTACCCGGTTATCCTTAAAGCAACTGCCGGTGGCGGTGGCCGCGGCATGCGCGTAGTTTGGAAAGACGCAGAATTTGAGCCTGCCTGGGATTCGGCCCGTGCCGAATCTGGTGCAGCCTTTGGTAACGACGGTATTTACCTTGAAAAATACGTGGAAGACCCACGCCACATCGAAATACAGGTGGTAGGTGATCAGTACGGCAAAGTTTGCCATTTATCCGAAAGGGATTGCTCCATACAACGCCGCCATCAAAAACTGGTTGAAGAATCACCTTCGCCATTCATGACTGAAAAGCTGCGTAAAAAAATGGGCGATGCCGCCATTAAGGGCGCCAAAGCTGTAAAATATGAAGGTGCCGGTACCGTTGAGTTTTTGGTTGACAAGCACCGCAATTTTTACTTTATGGAGATGAACACCCGGATCCAGGTTGAACACCCGGTTACCGAAGAGGTGATCAACTTCGACCTCATTAAAGAGCAGATCAAAGTAGCTGCGGGTATTCCTATCTCGGGCAAAAACTACGAGCCGACCATGCACGCCATTGAGTGCCGTATCAATGCCGAAGATCCGTTTAATAATTTCCGTCCGTCGCCGGGTAAAATAACCAACTTCCACTCACCGGGTGGCCATGGTGTACGTATTGACACCCACGTATACACCGGTTATGTAATACCGCCAAACTATGATTCGATGGTGGCTAAGGTGATCACCGTTGCGCAAACCCGCGAAGAAGCCCTGGCCACAATGGAGCGGGCCCTAAGCGAATTTGTGATAGAAGGTGTAAAAACCACTATCCCATTCCATTTAAAACTTTTAAAAGATCCAAACTTCCGTGCAGGTAACTTTACCACCAAATTCATGGAAACGTTTGAATATTCAGAATAAATGAAACTGTAATAACAATTTACATCGTAAGTACCATTCTCCTGCTATAGAATGGTACTTTTGTTTTTAATATACATATGAGCGAAAACAGGTTGTTAAATGCGATAAGAAGTAAAGGAAAAAACCTCGAGGCCGAAATGTCGTTTTTCGACCACCTTGAAGTTTTAAGATGGCACCTCATCAGGGCTGCATCCGCCATTATAGTTTTTGCCTGTGTTGCCTTTTATTTTTTTGATGATATTTGGCAAAAGATCGTCATGGGGCCCAAGCATGGCAATTTTTTCACTTACCGTATGCTTTGCAAATTGGGCGAGCTACTCCATAGCCCCGGCATGTGCATCAGCAGCGATTTACCCGGTGAAATGCAAAACACCGAATTGGCGGGCCAGTTCTCACTGCAGATCAACTCGTCGATCATGCTCGGTATTACTTTGGGCTTCCCTTACCTGCTGTGGGAAATATGGCGCTTTGTAAAACCCGCCCTCGAAGAGCGCGAACAAAAAGCGGCCAGTGGCTTTGTATTTTTCGCATCATCTTTGTTTGCTATAGGCATATTGTTCGGTTATTACATCGTAGCGCCGTTGTCCCTGCACTTTTTAACCAACTACCAGATCAGTCCTGAGATCCATAATATCTTTACTATTGATTCATACCTCACATCTGTAGCCACCCTTACACTTGTTAGCGGTATTGTTTTCCAGTTACCTGTGATCGTTTATATCCTGGCTTCGCTCGGTATACTCACACCTAAGTTTATGCGCGAAAAGCGCCGTATCGCCATCATCATTATCATGATCATCGCTATGCTGGTTACCCCAACACCCGATGTAACAACCATGCTGGTGATCAGCTCGCCGCTGTTTTTATTATACGAACTCAGTATAGGCGTGGCGGCACGTGTGCAAAAACGCAAACTTAAAAAACAACAGGAATTTTTGAATTCGTAAATATGACCGACTTAAAGATCGCTATCGGCTCTGACCATGCCGGGTTTAATTATAAGCAACAATTATTAAAAACCTTAAAGGTTGCCGAGTTGAAAGACTTTGGTACTTTTAGCGCCGACTCTGTCGACTATCCCGACTTTGCCCACCCGGTTGCAAACGCAGTTGAGAGTGGTGAGTTTGACTTGGGTATCCTCATCTGCGGAAGCGCCAACGGTGTAGCCATTACCGCAAACAAGCACCAGGGCATCCGCGCCGCCATTTGCTGGAACGAAGAACTGGCAAGCCTGGCCCGCCAGCACAATAACGCCAATATCGTGTGCATCCCCGAAAGGTTTATCGATTTTGATACCGCCCAAAAGATCGTAGAAACATTTTTCGCCACACCTTTTGAAGGCGGCCGCCACGCTAACAGGGTAAATAAAATGGCTTGTTGATACAGTAAAAATAAATGCGTTAGCGATTGCAGCGGATACCGGCCAAGTGGCTAAGGCACGTGTAGTATGAGCGTAAAGCGCGGGCCGAAGGTAACGCCCAAATGATCTGCCAGATCAATCAATTTAATAAATACTGCTTCGCGCCTTCGCGAGAAACAGCCACTCACCCAATCCAACATAATCAACTCGATCAACCGTCCCACATCGTAACAAAAATGCTATTTAAGCAACCAAAATTTGTTGTTAACTTAGCTTATATAATTAACTGACTTTCATGAAAAAAATTTACATTCCAGCTATTGCGATGGCTTTTTCTGCGGGCTTGTACGCTCAAAGTCCCATTGCTGCAAAATACGCTAAGATCATTACTGCCGAAGACGCTAAAAAACATTTAAGCATTTTAGCATCCGACGAATACGAGGGCCGCGAAACGGCCAAACCAGGCGCCACCATGGCCGCCAATTACATTGCTGGTGAGTTTAAAAAATTAGGGCTGCAAGCTCCGGTTAATGGTTCTTATTTCCAGGATGTCCCTTTATTATCAACTACGGCTCAGGGAAAATCCTTAAGCATCAATGGCACTGCCTTTGCTCCGCGTAAAGATTTTAACATCGGATCGTACCTAACCGGCGAGACCAAAGATTACGACTTTAAAGCCAGCGAGGTTATTTACCTGGGTCATAAAGTTGGTGGCGATCCGGCTGCCGAGTTGGGCACAACCAATATTACCGGCAAAGCCGTTTTCCTGGTTAACGATGGCGAAAACCGCCAGAGTATTGCCAAACGCCTAACTTTTATCCAAAGTAAGCACCCTTCAATCATCATTACCTCAACATCGGGTAACGGCTTTGGCGGGCCGGGTGGCCAGCGTGGCGGACAGCGCGGCGGCGGCAATGGTGCACCACGCGCAAGCTTGAGCATTAAACCCGATAAACCTATCGTTGCTCCAGCACCGGTCATCAGCATTATGCCCGAAGCCGCCAATCAGCTGGTATCCAGCTCCGGCGAAACTTTCGAAACTTTTAAAGCATCGGGCGATGCCAACGGTATGCAGGCCAATCAAACAATCAAAGCTGATATCGCGCTCACCATCAGCACCACCTGCGAGCAAACTAAGGCAGCCGAAGTTTTAGGCTACATGCCCGGTACCGACCTTAAAGATGAAGTGCTGGTATTTTCGGCACATTATGATCACCTGGGCTTAACTACCAGCGGTACCGATAAAGTATATAACGGTGCCGATGACGATGGATCGGGCACTACCGGGATATTGGAAATAGCTACCGCTTTCGCGCAAGCTAAAAAAGAAGGCCATGGCCCGCGCCGCAGCATTTTGTTTTTAGGTAACGTAGGCGAAGAAAAAGGCTTGTTAGGCTCGGAGTATTATACCGATCACCCTATCTACCCGATGGCCAATACCATCACTGATCTGAACATTGATATGATCGGCCGTGTGGGTGAAGAATACGTTGGTAAACCCGACTCAGCTAACTATGTGTATGTTATCGGTTCGTCAATGTTAAGCAGCGATCTGCACAAAATTAACGACGAGGCCAACGCCAAATACACCAAACTCGATCTGGATTATAAGTACGATGACCTGAAGGATCCTAACCGTTACTATTATCGTTCGGACCATTACAACTTTGCCAAACACAACGTGCCTATTATATTTTATTTTAATGGCGTACACGCCGATTACCACCAGGCCACCGACGAAATAGGAAAAATTAACTTCCCGCTTTTAGCAAAACGTGCACAACTGGTATTTTATACCGGCTGGGAGCTGGCTAACCGCGATAAGCGCCCTGTTGTTGATGGTAATACAGGGAAACAGTAACTGATTTCGGATATCGGAATTTCAATTTCGGATTTATTATAGAATGTCATTTTCACTGGTGTGGAAATGACATTTTTTGTTGATAAAAACATCCGTCTAATCGCAACAAAATCGGTGCAATCATTATTATAATAGCTAATTTCGTAGATATGACAAGCATTGCCGAGGAGTTTTTAATTGCGTCTGAAAATAAGGTGTTTGACCGCGATCATCGCCGGATATTGAACCACAATATCGGCAAGTATGATGTGGCGGTTGAGCGTGGCTTATCAAAATTCGCCAACCTCGAAAATGCCAAGCGCAAGGCCCATGTCATCAAATGGAAGGTGATGGAAAACCTGGATAAGTTTTTACCCGAGTTTGAAGCCAATTTCCAGAAACGCGGCGGCAAAGTGATCTGGGCCAATGATGCCGAAGAAGCACAGCGCGAGATACTGCAGATCATGCAGCGGGCCAATGCCAAAACGGTTGTCAAATCAAAATCAATGGTAACCGAAGAGATTCATATCAATGAGTTTCTGGAAACACATGGCATCGAATCGCTTGAAACCGACCTGGGTGAATACATTGTACAATTGCTCGGCCAGCCACCGTACCACATCGTTACCCCGGCCATGCACCTCTCAAAGGATGATATTGCCAAACTGTTTAACGAGCGTTTTGGTACCCCGCTTGATGCTACGCCCGAACAGCTCACCCTAAAGGCCCGCGAATTATTACGCGATAAATATGTAAGCGCCGATGTAGGTATTACCGGGGCCAACTTTTTAATTGCCGATACCGGCAGCATAGCCATCAGCGAAAACGAAGGCAACGCGCGCTTGTGTACCACCTTCCCTAAAATACATATCGCTATTGTGGGGATCGAAAAGATCATCCCATCTATTGCCGATCTGGGCTTGTTCTGGCCAATGCTGTCAACCCACGGCACAGGTCAAAACCTTACGGTATACAACTCCATTTTAAGTGGTCCCCGCCAGGCTAACGAAACCGACGGCCCCGAAGAAATGTATGTGATACTGCTGGATAACGGCCGCACTAACCTGCTTGCACAAAAAGAACAGCGCCAGGGTTTATACTGCATCCGCTGCGGAGCCTGCCTTAACGCGTGCCCGGTTTATAAAAATGTGGGCGGCCATACTTATGATACACCATACAGCGGCCCGATAGGTTCGGTTATTACACCCCACATGCGTGGGATGGAAGATTTTAAGCACCTGAGCCATGCATCGAGCTTGTGCGGCAACTGTTCTGAAGTTTGCCCGGTGAAGATCGAGATCCACAAAATGTTGCTGGCTAACCGCCGCGATGCAGTAAAAGAAAACCTTATTCCAAAAAAAGAAAGGTGGGGCTGGGCCATCTGGAAAAAAGCCATGCTGAGCCGTAAGCTTACCGATTTTTTAAGCGGCAAGTCAAAGAACCGATTACTGCGGATCCTGTTCAAAAAAACATGGGGACATTTCAGGCAAATGCCCCAGGTTGCGCAAAAATCGTTCGCGGCTTTGTGGCAGGAGAAGAACAAGAACACAGAGCATTAAACCGATATCAAAACACCGTGCCCTCTGTGATAAAAAATCACTTCGCTATCCAAATCGCATCCGTAAACCAGTTCTTCGCATCAAATAAATAATTGGCCGGTATAAAGCCCGCATTTACCGCGATATCCCTGGTTTGCTGTATGGTAAATTTTTGCGATATCTCCATAAAAATATGCTCGTTTGCCTGGAAATTAATATTCTTATTGGCCGAACGGATATGCACATGCTGATCCGTAAGGCTGATCAAATAACTTTTACATGATCCGGTTTCAGGATCATAAGTAGGGTAATGCTCAAACTGGCTTGTTATAAAATCGGCATCCAGTTCGCGGTTAATGCGGTTAAGCAAATTAAGGTTAAAGTTTTTGGTGATGCCCCCCTTATCATTATAGGCTTCCAATATCGTCTTCGGATTCTTTTTCAGATCGAACCCGATCAAAGCCATATCTCCTGCCGATAAATTTCTGCGCAATTCATAACAAAACTTTTCGGCCTGGTCAACCGGCATATTACCGATGTTCGATCCTAAAAACAACACTACCTTACGGCGATCCGATATCGCCGCTGCTTTGTTCAGCATATCAAAATACTCGCCGTTAAGGCCATGAAAATTTAAGCCCGGGATATTTTTAGACAACTCATCATCCAGCAGTTCGATCACGTGCGATGAAATATCTATCGGCAGGTAGGTAAAATCTACACCTTTATTCACCAGATACTTTAACAAAAACGATGATTTAAGCGCATCGCCCGCGCCAAGTTCAATCAGGTCGAACGGTTCATCATTATCGGCACTAATAAAATTGGCCAGGGCACCGGTTTGCTCACTAAATATCTCTAACTCACAATTGGTGAGGTAATACTCGGGGCAATTCATAATGTCCTGAAAAAGGCCATCGCCAGTGGTATCATAAAAATACTTCGAGTCGAGCCGTTTCGGGGTCGCTGCCAGTCCCTGCAAAACATCTTCGGAAAACTGCTTTGCCGCCAGGTGCTTTGCCGAAGTGCCGTTTTGGTGAATGATGAGTGTTTCGATGTTCATAGGTTTGATGATATTTGTTGTCGGGCCAACCGTATACCGTTAAACAGCCAGCGTAAATTCGGATGAAAAAAATTGCGGTAAGTTATCCGGCTATGCCCGGGCGGCGTAGCATCGCTGCCACCCCTCAAAACTTTCTGACTCACCATAAACTTACCATTGTATTCGCCAATAGCTCCGGGTGCCTTGGTAAAGCCCGGATAAGGCAAATAAGCGCTCTCCGTCCACTCCCAGGCCTTACCCCATTTAAATTGCGTAGCGGCTACCTCCCATTCAAATTCGGTAGGCAGGCGCATACCTTTCCACATGGCGTAAGCATAAGCTTCGTAGTAGCTAATGTGTCCTACCGGTTCGTCAGGTTTTAAAGCCTGCAACCCCGTCAGGGTAAAATGGTGCCATTGCCCATCTATCAAATGCCAGTACAAGGGTGCTTCAATTTTATTAGCGTTTACCCAATCCCAGCCCTCGGCATGCCAAAACCTAAAATCGCGGTAGCCACCTGCGTTTATAAACTCCAGGTATCCGGCATTGGTTACCATTGTACTGCTTATCTCAAAGGCATTTAAATAAACCTTGTGGCGGTTCAACTCGTTATCAAAACAAAAACCGGCGCCGGTGTGCCCTACTTCGTAAACCCCTTCGGCAATACTGATCATTTTCTGCTCGCCCTGCTCAAATGCCGGCGCCTGATAATGTTTATCATACGACGGGAACAAAGGGTTATGTCCTAAAATATATTTAATGTCGTAGTATAACAATTCCTGGTGCTGCTCTTCATGATTAAAGCCCAACTCCAATAACTTTTTTACTTCCGTGGACGGCTCATGACATAAAAACTCCATCATGGCATTATCTACATATTCGCGGTAACGGTAAACATCGGCAACGGTTGGGCGGCTCAAATTACCACGGTCGGTACGGATAACCCGTGCGCCCACGGTTTCGTAATAGCTGTTAAACACGTAGTTATAGTCAGGGTCGTACTCCTGGTAACCCATAAAATTAGGCTTCAGGATAAAAGTTTCGAAAAACCAGGTAGTGTGTCCCAGGTGCCATTTAGGCGGACTGACATCTACAACAGGTTGCACCACATAGTCTTCGGTTTGCAGCGGACCGCAAATTTGCTCACTGTGTTGGCGCACTTTTATATAACGGTCGGCTATGCTCATTATTTATTGCTTTCCAAATATCGTTTCAGGTCCGAAATTGTTTTAATTTTTAGATTTTTCGCTTCACTTTTCCGCATCATTAAAGCATAGGTATTGTTAAAGCCTATGGGTTTCAACCATTGAATATCGTATTTAGTTTTAAACTCCTTGCTCACGTAATTGTAAACTTTATCTTTATCCAGCACCAGCGAATCCAATACTTTTGGCTTAACAGATAACATCACCAGCAAACCCGTGCCCGTGTACTCCGGGTAAACATCTATCTGGTCATTTTTTAGCGCCCCAAAACAAATTTGTGTACCGCCAAGGCCGGTTTTGGTGCTTACATCATAATCGGTATAACCTTTGATCAGCGAGGTATACATACTGGCTAAAATGTATTGCTCACCAAATATTTTTGATCCGATACGCACCACACCTGCATTACCGTTGCGCGGCTGTTTGTACAAACCTTTGGCACTTAAAAAATCGATGGCTACCTTTTCGGGACTCTGATGCAGGTAATCCACCTTGTAATTGAGGTTGGTCATGGTACTATCATCGATCTTCCCGGCAAGGAGATTCAATGTATTTTCCAACTGCGGGAATTTTTTTAGTGCTTCCGCGGATACGATAGGCGCTGCGTAATACGGCGGAAAGATATTTTTATCGTCCTGCAGAACCACCAGGCCGAAAGCTTTTAAACGGCCATCGGTCGAATAGCCGCTGATCACGTCCAGATGTTTTTGGTAAGCGGCCTTATACATCACCGCATCACTGATTACTACCGTATGGATCTTTAATTTGTATTTATCCCGCAGGCCCAGGTCGCCATCCCTGCGGCCCATAAACTCAGGTGTAAAACCGGCAGTCAACTTTCCGGCATAAGCCGAAGGAATAAAATAAAAGCCTGCTAAAAAGAGTAACCCAACAGGTATGACCTTAATGCCCGTGCGCACTTTTTTTAAATTAATATTTTGGACCTTAGACAGCAGAAAATCAAAAATGATGGCCAGCAAAGCCGCCGGTATGGCCCCGGCCAATATCATGTTGGTATTGTTAAGCGATATACCACCGAATATAAACTCGCCTAAGCCACCCGCCGCTATTAACGAGGCCAATGTAGCCACCCCCACGTTGATGACCGTAGCGGTACGGATACCGGCCAATATAACGGGCATAGCTAAAGGCAGTTCAACTTTGAGTAGTATCTGGCTGTAGCTCATGCCCATGCCGCGGGCAGCTTCTTTAATCGTTGCGTCAACACCGGTAATGCCCGTATAGGTATTGCGAATGATAGGCAGCAAAGCATACAACAGTAACGCAAAAATGGCCGGCTTTGCGCCTATGCCTAAAACCGGGATCAGAAACCCCAATAACGCAATACTCGGAATAGTTTGAAAAACACCGGCTACACCCAATACTGTGCCCGATAACTTGCGCTTATGGGCGATCAAAATACCCAAAGGTAAGCCAATAACTATCGCGATAAGCAAAGAGATAAAAGTTAGCCCGATATGCGTTAAGGTTTGCGATAATAGCTTGCCCGACTCCTGCCGCATAAAATCCAGTAAGGTTTGTTGTCCTTCGTTCATACGGCCTCGTTGTTTTGATATTGTTGAAACGTTGACATCAACTGCGCAAACGTAATGGTTTTGGTTTCGCCGTTTACCGGGTTAGTAGCCGCTACAGCGTTTTCCTTACGGGATGTAATGATCTCCAGGGTTTCCCAAACGGTACAATTACAATGGATAGCACCTGCTGTACTGCGGGTTTTAATACGGGGCAACAGGTCCCAAATATCGTTCAGTTTCACAGCCTTAAATTCAAGCTGCAAACGCTGTTCCTTTAAAAACTCCTTTACAAAATCGCCCGAAGGCTTAAATAATAATTCGGCAGGCGTACCCGCCTGTACAATTTTACCTTTATCCATCAAGCATATCCTGTCGCCCAGTTCAAAGGCCTCCTGCACATCATGGGTAACCATAATAATGGTCTTACGCTTCAGCTCATCCAGGTCGCGAAACTCTTTGCGGATATTAAAGCGTGTAACCGGGTCGAGCGCGCCAAAGGGCTCATCCATCAGCAATACTGGCGGGTCGGCCATTAAAGCCCGTGCCAAACCAACACGCTGCTGCTGCCCACCGCTCAATTGCTCCGGGAATACATTTAAATATTGATGATCGAGGTGCAGCTTATCCATCAATTCGCGGGTGCGATCATTGATCTGCTTTTTGTCCCACTTTAACAGTTGCGGCACAATAGCAATATTTTCGGCAACGGTATAATGCGGAAACAGTCCCGTGTTTTGCAAAACATAACCCATGCTGCGGCGCAGCTCTTCGGGTTGCTGATCATTAACATTTTTACCGTTTACGATGATCTTACCCTTAGTTGGCTCAATCAACCGGTTGATCATTTTTAAGGTTGTTGTTTTACCGCAGCCGCTGGTACCCAGCAAGATCAGGTTTTCGCCTTCTTTTACGTCGAAAGAAATGCCATCAACCGCTTTTATCTGTCCAAAATATTTGCTGAGGTTTTCAACTTCGATCATAAAACTGGTTAAGGTTCTAAGGCCATGAACAGATTATTCAACGATTCGGAATACGTGGGGTGCGCAAATACCATATAACGGATCTCCTCATAAGTTATCCCGCCAGCCATCGCCATCTGCAATACCGACATGATCTCGCCGCCCTCCTGCCCTAACACGGCCGCGCCCAGTATCTTTTTTGTTTTGGCATCAACAACAGCCTTCATAAAGCCGCGCGTGTCGCCGGTTTCAATGGCGCGGGCCACGTATTCCATGGGCAGCCTGGCCACCTTATAATTCAAACCTTGCTTTTTTGCATCGGCCTCGGATATGCCTACACGGCCCAATGGCGGATCGGTAAACATACAATAAGGCACCAGCCGGTTTTTGATGCTGAGATTAGCCTTCTCAACCAAATTACGGTAAACAATGGTGTAATCGTTATAGGCAATATGGGTAAACGCCGGCCCGCCTTTTACATCACCCAAAGCATAAATGCCTTTTACATTGGTTTCGAGTTTGGCATTTACCTTAACATAGCCACGCTCATCTGCTTTAACACCAGTGGCTTCTAAGTTTAAAGCATCCGTTTGCGGGATGCGGCCCGCGGCTACCAGCACATGCGAATATGTGAATACATGCTTTTTATTGCCCTCGGTAATTTCGGCTTCAATATGGTTACCCGCCTTTTTAAAACGGGTAGCTTTGGCGCCGGTATAAATCTTGATGTGCTCGGCTTCGAGTATTTTTATCATCTCTTTGGCCACGTCTTCATCTTCTTTTGGTAACACCCTTGCCGCCTGCTCAAGCATGGTTACTTTGCTGCCAAAGCGCCTGAACATTTGCCCGAATTCCATACTGATATAGCTTGCGCCGATGATCAGCAAATTTTCGGGAACGGTGGTCAGCTCAAGTATACTGGTTGAAGTGAGGTAATCTATGGTGTTCAGCCCCTCAATATCCGGGATGGCAGTTTTGGCACCGGCGTTAATAAATATCTTATCGGCAGTCATTTCCTGTGTGCCGCCATCGTTTAGCTTTACGCTGATGGTTTTCTTCCCTGTAAAGGTAGCCTCGCCCATAATCAGGTCGAGGTGCGGGGTACCTTTAATATTCTTTTCGGTACCGCCACGAAATTGCGCTACAACTTCGTCCTTACGTTTTTTGATGAGCGGCATATTAACCGCGTAATCTTTAATATCTACCCCCAGTTTGTGTGCATTTTGCGCAATATATATAGCCTTTGCCGAAGCAACCCAGGTTTTTGTAGGCGTACAGCCATCGTTGATGCAAGTGCCGCCAACCAGGCGCTTTTCAATAATGGCGGTCTTCATACCGGCATTGGCCAGCTTTTTAGCCAGGGGGTTACCCGCCTGGCCCGAACCTATAATGATAGCATCGTATTTTTTCATCGGATGATTTAAAATTGCCTGTTAACACTATCTGTAAGTAAATGATCGATTTTGCCCTGCAACAATGGCATCATTACGCCCGGCAATTACCCTATTGTTCCAAACTGTTTTCATAGGTCTGGTTTATGGCATGAATTTACGCATTGTGTTTCAATTAATTATCACCACGCTATTAACTAAGAAAAAACAGGGTGTTTTGTTTGAAAAATGCCATTTAAATGACTGTAATATGCATTACAGCAGTGATTTATGTGTGCTTTAAAAAAATTAACACATTAAATTTTAAATTTATTTTTAAAGCTATATCTTTGCAATCCCAAAATAAGGGTTGTTCTTTTTGACTTTATCAATAACAGCAGTTAAAATGCATCTTTAAACAATGTATTTTAATGAGCTAAAGCCATATCAATGGCCCGTTCGTCTAGGGGTTAGGACGTTAGATTTTCATTCTAGAAACAGGGGTTCGATTCCCCTACGGGCTACTATTTATAAGTCATCAGTTATTGGTCCAAAGTCTTGAGTCGGCTTTGGAAAATAACTTAAAACTATTGACTCAGAACTACTAAAGACTCAACATAAGGCCCGTTCGTCTAGGGGTTAGGACGTTAGATTTTCATTCTAGAAACAGGGGTTCGATTCCCCTACGGGCTACAAAAGCCGCTTTACGAAAGTAGAGCGGCTTTTTCATTAGGGATACTTTTAAACCGGGATGTTTAAACCATCCTTCTATTTATTAATCTTAATATAAAATCCAGCTTATGATTAACAAATTGATCCGGCTATTTACATTATTGGTTGTAATGTCAATCGCATTTACAGCAAACGCACAAACTTATACTACTTCCCGGGATGTTAATATTTTCGGTGATACCGTAATTACCTATCATGACCGAATAGGGGCAGTTGCTTATACGATTACAAACTCCAAAGATATTTTCGGGAATAAAGTCGAAAAAATTACCGATAAAAGTGGCAGAGAGGTCAGGTCTATAAAAAACACCACCGATATACTTGGCAACATTACTCAAACAGTAGTAGGTAACAATGGTTTAACCGAAGCCAGCATTAAAGTTTCGAAAGACATTTTCGGAAACGATCAAAAGGTGATATCTGACGGGCAAGGACGTACCATTGCAACTTTAAGAACAACTATAGATGTAATAGGGAATATAACGAAAGTGATTACCAACAATACTGGGAAGGATATTATAACTATCTATATATCTAAAGATATTTTTGGCAATGATGTGCGAAAAATTGATACGGAAATGGATTCAGAACCTGCAGACAGAATACTAAAACTTTCCGGTGAAATTTAATTGCTTAACCGGATAGAATTAAGTTTCAATATGTCAAAGTTCTTAAATCTTCTAAAAAGGGGTTCGAAAAGTTTCCCCTACGGGCTACCATAGGCTGAATGCCATAACACCTACCCGTTACAAATAAGAGTGCACTTCGATCCATACTCGTATCGTTGCATTTCTAAAATGAAACCACAATTCACTTCGCTTTTAGGCACGTATTATTTTAACCTCGTTAACTTAGCTAATTGACGAATTAAACTGATATAAACCCGTCATTACCACTGCTGTTAATTCCGAAATCAGGCATCTTAAATTTTGATCACCATGATTAGATACGACTCCTTTCCAATTATTCAAAGACTGGATGCATGGCAGATATCGATCGCATTATTTTTTCTGATGTTGTTTTGTATCTGGATAGGTTCGATTTTCGGAAAGCGGCGACTGAGGACGGAAAAATTTCAGGAAAACCCTGCTAATTCGACCATTTTTGGAGCCGTTTTTGGCCTGCTTGCTTTTCTTTTGGCGTTTACCTTTAGCATGAGCGGCAATCGTTACGATGCCAGGCAACAAGCGTCAATTGCGGAAGGGAACGATATCGGCACAGCCATTCTGAGAGCAGATCTTTTTCCGGATACAGATCGTATTGCTTTCAGAAGCGATTTTAAAAATTACCTTCAGGCGCGCATCGACAATATTACCGGGGGGATCGATGTGGATAAAGTGAATAAAGCGAATAGCCGGAGATCTGTTTATGCAGCAAAATTATGGAGCAGGGCGATGCGTTTTTCTAAACAACCCGGGGTGAGCATTGTGCCTTCAAACATGATGGTGCCGGCGCTTAATGCGATGTTTGACAGCGCTACCAAAAACACTTACAGCGAGTTGTTACGCGTCCCCCAGTCCATTGTCATCATGCTCTTTCTACTTTCGTTAGTTACTTCTTTTTTCGTCGGTTATATTTCGGTTGCCGAGGCACGTTTTGACTGGTTTATTGCTACAGGTTTTTGCTTTTTGAGCGCCCTGGTAATTTACACTACGCTTGATCTTGACCGGCCACGAAGAGGACTCATCCGGTTAAACATAAGCCACCAGGCAATCATTTCGCTGATGGATCAGTTCAAATGAAATGCAAGGGATAGAGACAATCTTCCTGCTATTTCCTGTTTATAACACTCCCCTTCAAAGCATACACCAATTCACAAAAACATTTTATTAAAGTACTTTGAGTCATCATTATATTTCCTGTTTATTTAAGCATAGTCGCAGATAGCAATATTGTATAAACCAGTTGCAAATAGAAATTTGAAACCCAATTCATTGGCTGATATTTTTTAAAGTAACTCTGGCCGAAGACCTTTATAGTACAATGTTTGATGGCCCCGATATTCGCCGGCGGACCACCTCATACAAATGGATCAATCATGAAAAGAGCAATGCTATCAATCCTGGTTTTGTTTACCGGATGGTTTATCCTGATCAATAGAACAATTGCTCAGGAAAAGATTGACACCGCTAAGGCGGGCACACCAATTGTACTCCCCCGTCCCGATTTCCATTTTAACGGAGAAGTAGGAAGAACATATCTTGAATCCTCATCTCCTCAATTTCCGCAGCCGGTAAAGGCTCCCAAAGGCGCCCCCAACATAGTGCTGATATTGATAGACGATGCCGGTTTCGGCCAGTTCAATACTTTCGGCGGCGGGGTACCTTCGCCCACAATGGACAAGCTGGCAGCCGAGGGTTTGCGGTTCAACCGTTTTCATACTACGGCGCTTTGCAGCCCTACACGGGCAGCGCTCATCACTGGTCGTAATCATCACTCCGTTTCTTTTGGCAGCATCAGTGAGGCCGCCACCGGTTACGATGGTTACGTGTGCATATTGCCTAAAACCTGCGGCACCGTTGCCGAAGTACTGAAGCAGAACGGCTATATGACCGCCTGGATAGGTAAAAACCATAACACCCCAACGTGGGAAACAAGCGCGGCCGGGCCCTTCGATCATTGGGCAAACGGCATGGGTTTCGATTATTTTTATGGTTTCAACAGCGGCGATATGAACCACTGGAACCCGATACTTTATGAGAACCATAACCTTGTGCCGGCGTCACCTAACCCCGATTATTATCTTACCGATGACCTTGCCGACCATGCCATCTCCTGGGTGCGCCAGGTAAAAAGCATCGCGCCCGATCGCCCTTTTTTCCTCTATGTAGCGCCCGGTGCAACCCACGCACCGCACCAGGCGCCTAAAGCGTGGATAGCAAAATTTAAAGGGCAGTTTGATATGGGCTGGGATAAATACCGGGAGATGACCTTTGAACGCCAGAAAAAACTGGGCGTGATACCCGCGAATACCAAATTAACGCCACGGCCCGCAGGCTTACCGGCATGGGAGTCACTCAACGCAGATCAAAAGCGCCTGTATGCCCACATGATGGAAATATTTGCAGCTTATGGTGCAGAATGCGATGCACAAATGGGTCGCATAGTTGATGCGGTGAAACAGCTGCCCGACGCCGATAATACGGTATTCATCTACATCGCCGGTGATAACGGCTCCAGTGCCGAAGGTGGCCTCGAAGGATCGCTTAGCGAGAACCTTTTCTTCAATGGCATAGTCGAAAAATGGCAGGATAATCTCAAAGCGATAGACGAACTTGGCGGACCTAAACACTTTAACCATTTTCCATCGGCATGGGCATGGGCCATGGATGCTCCCTTACAGTGGACGAAGCAGGTGGCAAGCCATTTCGGCGGAACACGCAACCCCCTGATCATTGACTGGCCCGCAGGTATTAAGGACAAAGGTGGCCTGCGCAGCCAGTTCTTACATGTGATAGATATCGTACCAACGCTTTACGAGATCACCGGCGTTACTCCCCCTGTCGAGCTTAATGGTGTTGTTCAAAAACCAATCGAAGGCATCAGCTTCGCCTATACATTTAACGCCGACAGCGCTAAAGCCAAAGGTCGCCGTACTACCCAATACTTTGAATTAGGTGTTAACCGGGGCATTTATCATGATGGATGGATGGCATCTGCATTATCGTTCGCTCCCTGGGTACCTAACCGCACCGGGTTTGATCCCGACAAGCAGAAATGGGAACTTTACAAAGTTGATGAAGATTTCTCACAGGCGAATGACCTGGCGCTGAAATATCCCGATAAACTGCGGCAATTGCAGGATCTGTGGTGGGTTGAGGCCTCAAAATACAATGTGCTGCCGCTTGACTGGCGGGCTGTAGAAAGGCTGAACAGCAAATTGATGGGCCGACCCAGCCTCACTGGTGATCGTACCCAATTCATTTATTACGCGGGCCAGATCGGTGTGCCCGATGCCGCTTCTCCGCGAATACTCAACCGGTCGTGGGGTATTACCGCCAACGTTACGATCCCCGATAATGGTGCCGAAGGGATGATCGTTACACAAGGCGGTCTGGAAGGCGGCTATGGCCTTTATATCCGAGATGGTAAACTCACCTTCGTTTATAATTTTCTGGGTAGGGAGCGCTATTCTTTTACAAGCGGGTCGGCACTGCCAAAGGGAAAAGCAGAGATCAAAATGGATCTTATTTACAAGGGAGCCGCGGGCGAAATGGGTAAAGGTGCTACGGTAACCCTAACGGTGAACGGCACACAAGAAGCCAGCGGCGAAATGCCCAAAACCATTCCTATCCAAATTTCATTAGGCGAAGGGTTGGATATCGGTATGGATGTAGGCTCGCCTGTGGATTTTAGCTACAAACTTCCCTTTAAGTTTACCGGAACCATTGACAAGGTAGTTGTTGATCTGAAGTAAGGTTGTTAGATGCCACAGCTTTGTCACCTTTAAGCAGGATATGGGAACCGGGAGATTTTGAGGAGGTTAAGAATTAAGTAAAGTGGCAAACCGATATGATTTTCAATTAAAAGATCGGATAAAAACCATAAACCGGCAACAGCCACTCCTTATTTAACAATATGAAATCAAATAAATATATTACGATAACCTGTATATTGGCGATATTGATTACCGGCAATTTATACGCACAGGAAAGCCAGGCATCCAAAGCAAATGCACAAGAGCTCGCCGATAAGTTATCCAACCCGGTAGCCAGTATGATCAGTGTTCCGTTTCAAAATAATACCGACTGGGGTATCGGGCCGGCAAATGGCTCAAAAAACACGCTGAATATTCAACCTGTTATTCCGATCAAGTTGAGCTCTGCCCTCAACCTCATCACCCGTTACATTTTGCCGATTGTTGATCAGCGCGATATATTGGGGCCAGATACGCATGAGTTTGGGTTAAGCGACATGACCGTAAGCGCATGGGTTGCCCCAGCTAAACCCAAAAATGGACTCATCTGGGGCGTGGGCCCGGCACTGCTGATCCCTATTGCCACCAATAATTACCTGGGTACTCAAAAATTCGGCATCGGCCCTACGGCACTGCTGTTAAAACAAGGTAACGGCCATACAATAGGTTTCCTGATAAACCAGTTATGGTCGGTTGCAGGGAGTGCCGACAGGGTAAACGTGAACCAGCTATTTTTCCAGCCTTTTTACGCACACAGCTTTGCAAGCGGAGCCAGTATGGGTGCGAATATGGAATTGACCGAGAATTGGCAGGGAAGCACCACCACCTTATTTTTAAATCCTACAATTTCAGCAATTACCAAGCTGGGCAAGCAGGCGGCACAAATAACCGTCGGGCCACGGATACCACTTACCGGGCCGGATACAACAGAACCGAAGTTTGGAATAAGGGCGGTTTTGACATTTGTATTTGCGCAATGATATTGATTGTACCTTATCAGCGGCTTTAGCCAGATATGTGATATCTGTGTTTTTATGGCGGGAGCAATGTATCTCCATGCATTAATTGCTAATTTTGTGAAATAAAATTCAACAATGTCCATATCTACCGAAAACGAAAGAATTGGAATGCAGCAGGCCAGTGATGCTGTGGCCCTTACTTTAAAGAAGATGCGCGAGTATGCCAAGCCAGGTATCTCTACAAAGCAATTGGACGAATTTGGTGGCGAATTACTGGCGCAAATGGGCGCACGCTCTGCGCCTAAGTTAACTTACAATTTCCCCGGTTATACGTGCATAAGCGTTAATGAAGAAGCTGCTCATGGCATACCAATGGCCGAAAAGATCCTCAAAGAAGGCGACCTGATCAATATTGACGTGTCGGCAGAGCTCAATGGCTATTGGGCCGATAATGGTGGCTCCTTTGTGCTGGGGCGGGATATTCACGGCCATGGTAAACTGGTAAATGCATCAAAAGAGATATTAAAAAAAGCCATCGGCAATATTAAAGGCGGCGCCAGGATATCGGATATCGGCAGATTGATAGAAACCGAAGCAAAAAAAGCCGGCTATACCGTGATCAAAAACCTGACAGGGCATGGCGTTGGCCGCAGCCTGCACGAAGAACCACATGAGATTGCCAACTATTGCGACAGGTTTAATACCACACGGTTTAAAAAGAATTCGGTAGTTGCGATAGAAACATTCATTTCCACACGGTCGACAATTGCCAATACGCAAGCTGATGGCTGGACTTTAAGTGGTAATAAGGGCGGTTTTGTTGCGCAGCACGAGCATACCATTATGGTAACCGGCGGACAGCCTGTGATATTTACAGCGCAGAACGGTATCTGGGATTGATCCTCCAAATGATATAGAGCGCATATTTCGTTTGTCATCGGGTTACTGGCTATTTAATCCTCTCATCCTCATTAAAAGCACCCGCGGTTACACCGCATAGCATGTCGTTTATCCTATTGCGGAATCCTTAAATTCATGATGTATTATTTTTTGTTCTTTTGGGATCAAATAATTGATATTATTATGAGTATTAGTATATTTATAAAGCAAACCAGGGCTAACGGAATCTCAAAAAACAGGATGGTGATATGTGATCATGTGATTCTGAAAAGAATAAATTAAATCATAAAAAATTAAACCTTCTAACCATGTCAATTTTTAAGTCGGATAGTGATCTGGTATTTAACCAGGCCAAATGGGAAAATGAATTAAGCCCGGTAAAAAGTTTTACTGCATCCAAATCAATAAGAGAATCGTTCGTAAACACCAGCATAGCCGACCCGAACCAATTTATATTGTTGCAGCTATCAGACGGCGATAAGCGGATATTAAACACCAGCGAGGTGGTACCGAAACTGGCCGGCAGCGATAAACCCGATATTAATATGTTACTCGATTTTGAGGGCTTTAAAATTGGGAGCAATGAGGATGTTGATAAGGATACCAAGGCTACATTACAATTACAGGTAGGACAGGAAGAAAAGATAGGCCCACTGGAAAAGCTTTTTTATTGTATCAATGGTGGGTTGGATCTGTATAATGAAATCAAGGGATCGAAAACCGAATCTAAAGACTTTAAAAAGAGCACAGACCAGGCTTTAGGAAACAAACCTATTTCGTTGCCGGGAGGAATAGGCCAAATATCGCTGAAAGTGGTGAAGCATGAAGAACAACAATGGTGGCAAAAAGTATTTTCGTTTGCAAAAAGTGATCAGGCAAAAGATCTGTTTTCGTTAATAGGCTTTCCCGGAATTACCGAAACAGCGGTTAACTGTGTTAGCGGCATGCTCGACAGTCTTTTTGACAAAGCGCCCGAAGTATTATTTCAAAGCCAACCTGTTAAGCTTGGTTTTACACAAACGGCTAAAGATGAACTTGGCGGTGGCCTTACCACTAATTTTGTAAGCTGTCTTAATCCGGGTTTCTGGCTAATGGCCCGCAAGGCCGATTACGACGAGATCATTAACTCAAAACCTGTTTATTATGGCGGCTATGGCATACTGGCGCCTGATGGCATGAGCGAGATAGATGCTTTAAGAGACAGCAGGAACAACCCGTTTTCGAAGATCACGTATGCCGTGATCAGGGCCAGGATGAAAGAAGTGGACCTGCAGCAGGGGATGTTTTAAAGCGCTTATTATTAATTACTTACTATGCAATATAAATACGACATATTTATAAGTTACAGAAGGGACGAAGAGGCAAAAAGATGGATAGATAATCACTTTTTTCCGCTTTTAAAGTTTAGCCTTCGAATGGCCTTAGGCAGAACACCCGAAATATACATTGATGATCAGTTAGAAGGTGGGGTAATATGGCCTAAAAAATTAGGAGAAGAGATTAGCTTTTCCCGGATACTGATCGTTTTATGGTCGGGCGATTATTTAAATAGCGAATGGTGCGTTAGCGAAATGTCTGCGATGCTTGAACGGGAAGTAAAAACGGGTTGCCGGCAAGGCCAAAGCACAACGGGATTGATATTTCCTTTTATTGTACATGACGGCGAAAACCTGCCTATTGAATTAAAAGTTATTCAGAATATCGATGTAAAGAAATATTTTAATCCAAGGATGAATATTTATAGCGAAAATGCTGAAAAGCTATCACAAGAAATAAGTAATGCCGCTGCCGGAATAGCGAACTTAATTAACAGTGTACCTCCATGGCAGGATAATTGGAAAGTGGATACGATCAATGACTTTTATCAAAGATATTACGATGGGGCAAAGACATCGCAAACAACGCTGCCTAAATTTACATCATGAGCATAATTACTTTCTATTCGTATAAAGGTGGCGTTGGCCGAAGCATGGCTTTAGCTAATATTGCTTTTGAATTATCAAAAAGAGGTAAACGGGTGCTCATGGTTGACTGGGACCTTGAAGCGCCCGGCCTCGAACGATACTTTAGCAATTTCAAAATAGAAAATGCGTCGGAAGGGTTATTGTCGTTGTTAATGGAGTATGAAAACGGAAACGAACCTGATTATAACAAATACCTGTGGACCATACACACCAATAACGACTTGCCACTATATCTGTTACATAGTGGAAGAGAGAACGACTCTGTTAAATATTCTGCCAACCTTGAAAAATTTGGCTGGCATGATTTTTTTCTAAAAAATAAAGGCGGCTATCATTTAGAGAATTTAAGAAAACAGTGGCTTAAGGATTTCGATATTGTATTAATTGATAGCCGTACTGGTTTAAGTGACGCAAGCGGAATCTGTACAATTATGCTTCCGGATATTGTTGTGCCGATGTTTACTGCAAATTACCAAAGCTTATTTGGAATTCGTGATATTGTAAAATACATACAGGCTGCACGGCAAAAACTGTCTACTCCCCGCATGGGTTTAACAATTTTGCCGGTGCCATCGCGTTTCGGTACAAAAGTTGAATTTAAGGAGTCGCAGGAATGGTTAAACAGGATAGCCGATATTTTAAAGGATTGTTTTAGTGACTGGCTACCCCAATGGATAGAGCCCCGGTATTTATTGGAACAGGTTAAGATACCACAGGTTGATTACTTTAGTTTTGGAGAAAAATTGGCGGTTGTTGAGCACGGCACCAGCGACCCGGAAGGAATGGGCTATATATATGCTAAACTTGCCAGCCTGCTGGCAAGTGATTTTGATGACCTGCAATCATTTATCGGGCATGAATACTATCAAAAAAGGAAAAGCGAGTACGAAGCAAACAATCCTGCACAAGTTTACAGTGAACCTGCGACTACCGATTTTACCTACGATGTGTTTATTAGCTGCCATCGAAATGGCTATCAATGGGTTAAGGAGTTACTTATGCCGGCATTAACAGAATATCTAACTGATGAATTAAAATACACTCCGAATATATTTTTTGAATTTGGCGAGGCACACCCTGACGACTCCTATAATCTCAACTTGCAAAATGCTATTCAAAAATCAAAAACAATAATCATTGTGTATTCGGCTGCGGAAGTTAAAAATCAGAATCTAACTTATGGATTAAGTTTTTTTGAGTCGCGCGAAAGTTTAAATAAAGTCAATTTGATTTTCCCGGTTATTTATAAAACCGACTATGACCTTGATCCTTTTTATCCTTTTAATAATAGAAATATTACTGACCTAAGTGCTTTCAACTTTGACGACACCATTAAAAGCACCAAACTAAGAGCATTATTTGGCCAGGAAATTGAAAAGCTTGCTATTAATATCGCTCAAAGTATCCATCGCACCACAAATAACCCCTCTACCAGCGATTCCGAAATTGATTACGCCTACCAGGAAATTGAGTTGCTTGCCGCTGAATATGAAACTTTAAGAAAAACCTTACCGAGTGGAAACAGCAGAACTATCTTGATGGAGAATGTGGTTTCGAAGATGAAAGATAAGGCGGATAAGGCAGAACCGTTTTTAGATGAATTTACAAGCAGCTCATCGCCGGGCAAAAAGCTTGCAGCCATTGCAACGCTGCACGTAAAACCAAATCTTAAGTACCTTGACTGGTTAGCAGGGCATGTTGGCAATGGCGAAAAGCCATTTATTGGATACCAGGCGTCTGTAGGATTATATATCGCTTCACGAAATTTTGGTACCAGTTATAGTAATGAAATTTTAAAAAATATTGATCTTGCTTTTGAAAACCTGAATAAGTATGATTATAAAGATCCCAACCAGATCTCTGTTTTAAATGCTGCAAAAAAAGCGTTGGATATGAAATAGTTTAATCCACGATATTACAGTTTTAACGATTCGACAAATGCTTTTTTTATTGATAGTATCCAGATACCTTCGTTAGCCTGGTATTTACCGGCTTTACCATTAAGCCGTAACATCTCTTCACTCCCGGCATGATGCAGGCCTATCAAATCCCATTGGCGGTTAAATACCGGGCTGCCAGAACTGCCCCCTTCGGTTGGCGTTCTGTAATGTATCTTAGGATCCTGATGATCCAGAAGAAAATTATCCTGAAATGATACCTGCAACGTTCCGCCGAAAGGGTGACCGATGATGTATATTTTTTGCGGTGAGTTTTCGTCTATTACCGGCAAATACCCTGATACAGGATAGATCTTGATGTCCTTTGTCAACTCCCCGATCCTGGCCTGGTCATCTTTGCTAAACCTGATGATGGCGGCATCAAGCTCTGTACTTGGTGAAGACCAGATGATCTCGCTTATCTTAAACTCCTCATCCCTGTTAAGCGCTTCAAAAATAACAACTGCTTCACCGGGGTTCAATGCTTTTTCAAGCGGATCATTACTTACAACATGCGTATTGGTAATCAATACCAATTCTTCGCCAAGTGATTCGTGCAGTGCGGATCCTTTTAACAAAAATCCGGTTCCGAAACCCTTTGTACTATCTCTTCCTATCCGGGCGACGGCCAGGCACCTGTCCGCACCTTTCATATACCATTTATAGGTTTCAAATGAATCGTCACCAAAAATTTTTTCTAATACTACTTTACCATCAGCAGCCGGAGCTGTCGTTTGTTTGACTAATGCCTCATATAGCTGGTTATTATCGCTTTCGGCTGCTTTTAAAGTTTTAAACTCGTCTGCACTGAGCACTAAATTCCCTCCCTGTTTATTTAATAATGCTGCCCGCAGCAACGGCAAAAGCAGCATGCCACATGGCGAGCTCATGTCCAGCCGCCAAACTTCTTCGAGTTGCCTTAATGTACTTGCTACTCCAAACGCATCGCAATCGGTCATCCTGATATAACCGCTCATCCATTCCAATGCTTCATTTTGCCTATTTAATGCTACGCAGGCCTCGGCCGCAGTCGCAAAGTCCCAATATTCGGCTTTGCCGGCATCGCACAGATCGCTTATTGTTTTTAATATCGCTTTTGCGAGCTCGTCCGCGGGTGGAAAACCCGGAAGTGATAAATTATCCGCCTGAGCGCGTTTAAGCAAAGCTACTGCATTTATGCCATGCCAGGTATGCAGTTGCGGCTCACTGATATATACATCAAGATAGGATTTGACCGCGTTTTTTAAAAAGCCAATGCTGTGCGCAGCCCGGGGATTACCGGCATTAATGTACATTTGTTTATACGACCGGCCCAACAAACCCCTGGCTTCAGCATTCTCTCCCTCCGCATTAGCTGTATCAATAACCAGTTCATTTAAAATATTGACGGCCGCTGTTAAAATATTTTGGTCAATAAGCGCCTGGGCATACTGTCGCCTGATCTTATAAGTATTTCTGCCTGTTTGTATTAATACATCTGCTACTTTTTGCATTAAGCCAAACATCCGTTTATTACGCAATTGCTGTATTATCTTTTCCGTATCCGCAATATTGAAACCCTCGGTTTTTGTGTAAAGGTCTGCGATCAGCTGATCGCAAAGCTCAGTAACTGTTTTGTAATCGAACGTTTCTAACGATGTACGAATGCATTTAAGATAGGTTTCGGAGGTCATATAATGAGTTTATTATAGATCTAACATTGATTTCAAAGCTTGTCTTAACTTCGGCTCACTAAAATACTGGGTTATATTGTGTCGCCAGGCACCCCAATTTTCTTCTTTAATTACTTGGATAACCTCATTGCCATTCTGTTTAAAATCGTTTGCGATATTTCCATCGAAACCGGTAACCGGGTCGAGCATATCATAAACATTGATCCATGGGCCATTAACCTTTGCCGGGTAACCATCTTCCCTGCTCCACTCAGGCGCCAGTTTATCCTGTACTTCATCAATACCCAAGGGACTGCCTATGGTCATCAATCCGTTTATCGGCGGGCAACCAGTAACTCTTTTTAAACAATCGTACATAATAACAGTACCCATACTATGGCTAACTACAATATGTTTGTCGGTATTTACTGCATTGAGTTTTTCGAGCGTCCGCCGGCGGATCTCGTCCTGCACATTATAGCTCACTCCGGGCCGCGGGCTATAGTTGGTATTAAACAGGTAATGATGTACATCTTTTAACAGCCAGGCCATTAATTTGCGTTTAACAAACCAGGGCAGCGGGATACGTTCGAGCGTGATCGCCATTTCTGCCTGGGTTGGCAGGGCCACATCGCTTACCAGGGTATCAACAGCTAATTTTGCTGCCAGTGCATCTACCATTGCTTTTTCTTCGCCGGTAAGGCCCTCGCGCCATGACATGTCGGCATCTACATTTGCAGACAAGGCAATACCCTCTGCATTTTCAAAATTGATAACACTTTCGGCAACTACCTCTTCAAGAGGTTTGTCGTATAAAACATCGGCCCAATAGATCATAGAGGTTGTAACTCCGGATGCGCCCAGATCAAGGCCATCGTCGTTGCCGAGCAAGTCGCCCGCCAAAGCGTCAAGCCATATTTTTACCAGTTTTTTTTCTTCGGGCTTATTGGCAATTCCGTGGATAAAGGTTACGTGTGGCATGGTTGATAACTGGGTTTAAGGTTTGGATCGTAAATGCTTTTTTGTATCTCCGGGAGCTCGCCGGTTTGACATCGTAATTTGTTTCAATTGATATATCAGTAATTATTATTAAAAAAGGATTAGCGAAGTATTGCCCTGTATAATGTTTTAAATAACAGAAACTTACCTCATAATTAACAATAATACCCAATTAAAGCCTGAATTACAACAGGTGTTTTAACGGTATTTTTAATAAAAATATTTATTAAGTTTAAAGATGGGATTGACTGTGTAGTTGCGAAAGCTGAAGATCTTTCTTGTCGCATACGGCCCCTTAAAATGTCTGATCGGCACCCCTGATATTGCTACTTTAAATTATAAATTTGGTTAGCAAACCAACCACACACATGAAAACTATATTTGATCAACCAACCCGCGACGAATTGATAGCCCGCATATGTACATTGAATAACAATAGTACTGCTCAATGGGGTAAAATGAATGTGTATCAAATGGTAAAACATTGCAGCCTTTGGGAACAAATGATACTGAACAATGCGCCTTACCCAAGGGTTTTTGCCGGCCGGATATTTGGTAGGATAGCCTTGAACGCCGTGTTAAAGAATGATGCACCGCTTAGACGTAACACACCTACTTTACCGGAGTTTAAAACTACCGGCCAGGACGATGTAGCTCCCTCGAAAGCTGAGTGGATAGCACTTATTCAAACTTATCCCGAAAAGGCACCGGCTGAATTTATGCACCCCTTTTTTGGAAAGATGACCAGGGACCAGGTGGGCCAGATGGCCTATAAACATATCGACCATCATTTAAGGCAGTTTAATAGTTAGCCATTAAAAAAGCCTTTTGCAAATTATTTAACAAAAAAGCCCCGTTAACCGGGGCTTTTTTGTTAAATAAATCAGGTGTTACCATTCTAAATTAACCGGTGTTCTTATTTTTTTATTTGCCAACTTCGATAACATGAAAGGTTCCGGGTACCTGTTTCGGGCGGCCACCTGCCGGGTTAGGCTCTGTTTGAGCCGCCGGTAAAAAAAGGTGATGCGTGGCCAGGTCAATACCAATTGTACGGGCGCTGGGTTCGGTTGGAATGTTTTCGATAAACTCAAATTTATCGGCGCTCAACTCTCTTACCGCGCTTATATTGCCTTCGCCGTTTGAGGCGTAGGCTATTTTCAGAGCCGGGTCAAACACAAGTCCGTCCGGGTCGCCTATCGGGAATTTGGCAACCGTTTTACCATTAGCGGCATCCATGATCACCATAGTTTTAGTATCACCGCAGGCAATAAACAAACGGTTGGTTTTACGGTCGATATCCAAACCACTTGGCGACTCACCGCCGTCGATCTTATGCCGGGTTATTTCTTTATACGTCGTGGCATCAAATACAATAATGGTACTTGTGGTTTCGCCGTTTACAAATATTTTGCCTTTACCGTCGGATACGGCGGTTTCGGGTTTATCGCCTAAAGGCACGGTAGCAACTACTTTTTCGGTAAAAGGATCGAAAACGGTTGCATCTTTACTGCGGGCGTTGCAGGTGATGATCTTTTTTGAAAAATCGTCATAAAAAATAGCATCGGGGCCGGTACCTACGGTAACCTGATTTAAAACTTTAAGCGTTTTCAAATCGAAGATCACAATAGCGTTTGCGCGGCCCGCGCTGATATATCCTTTGCCTAAAGCCTTAACCAGCGCAATACCGTGAACGCCAGGTGTATTGGGCACATAGCCAACAGAGTCGCCTGTGGCCTCGTTTAAAATATTGACCTGGTTACCGTGCGAAACATAGAGACGCTTGTCGGCACCATCAACCGTAATATAATCCCAGCCCCCGGAGCTGGCTATTTTATGTTTTTTGAGTACTTTAAAACCTGTTTTTTGCTGGGCAAAGGCCATGATACCCGAACTTAAAAGCAAGGTTAAGATCGCAACTTTTTTTACTGAATTCATACTTGGATTTTTTATGCTATTTAGCAAATAATTCTGTGTAAAATCTGTAGAAATTTAAATGGACTGTGCACTGTTAAAATAATTATTAGGGTCCCAGCGCTGTTTGGTAGCCTGTAGCCTGTTCAGGTTATCGCCAAAATATAATTGCAATGCTATTTGCTTATTATCGGTCGGCCCGTTCAGGTCGATATCCGGATAGTTGTAATAACAACCGTCAACGTTATCGGTTGGGTCTTGTGCCGGGTCGGGCACGCCGCCTGTGTACTGATAAACATTGGTATAAAAGCCACGGATCCAGTCTAAATGCTGCTGATCCTGATCAGCACTGCCCCAATAGGTTTGATATTGTAATTTAAATATCGACGAACGCTGCGGGATGGCGGTAGCATAAGGCACAACCTGGTTGATGGCGCCGCCATAAGTATCAACCTGCAGCAGACTTTGAGCCATATCGGCGGCGGTAAGTCCCGGCGGAATATAGTTTAGCCACTGGTAAATTGCGGCAACCTGGTCGGGCGGGAAGGGTTTACGCATGTATGCGGACTTGTATTTGCCGCGCTGGTTAGCGCCGGAACCGTTTAAAGTTTGTACCGCTTCATAAAATGTATAATCCAGCGTATCGGCAGCGTTTTGGAAGAAATGTCCCTGGTGCGCAAGCCCCGCCCTGGTCATCCGGCTAACGGGATAAATGCTATTGAGTTGTGCCAGCACCGGGTCGATGTATAGTTGAACGATCTCGTCCGGGTCTTCGCCGGCGCTCACTATGGTTTGTATAGTGAGGTGCATTTCGCCGTTGGCGGCATGGTTTAACGCGAACAGGCCAAACTGCCGCCAGTTATCGCTTCGTTGGGCAAAGCCAGCATACCAGGCCAGTAAATTGGCCAATACCTGCTCGGTAAGCTCGCTCGTCCATTGAAAGGCAACTGCGGTGATAAAAGCGGTTTGCGGTGCATCGGGCAGATTGGCAAAATAGTATTTGGTGATCACACCAAAGTTGCCGCCACCGCCGCCGCAGTGCGCCCAATACAGGTCGAGCTGATCGGGATCGGCAGAATCTACAGCCACATAAATGGGGTAAGCGCTGGCGTTGGCATTATCTTTAACCACAACCTCAACACCTGTGAGCCAATCAACGGTTAGTCCGTTTAAGCGGGATAGCAAGCCATAGCCGCCGCCGCAAATATGGCCGCCCAGCCCAACCGAATAGCATGAACCCGCGGGCAGTACTTTGCCATAATCGCGAAACAGTGCCTGGAACGCGCTCCAGTTGGTACCGCCCGACTCGAGATAATAGCCTTTTTGGTCATCAAAACCATATCCGGCCATAGGCGTAACATCAATAATGGCACCGGTACCATCGTTAAAAACAAAGTTTTCATAACAATGGCCGCCGCTTTTTATTTTGACATTATCGCCATACAGTGCGATGGCATCGTTTAATGACTGCGCCGTGCCGGCGGCAGTATAACATAAATAAACTGTTTGGCAGTTACCTGCAAACCAGCGGCGGTTAAAGCCCTGTAAAAAACTGGGGAAGCGGTTATCGCCGGCGGTGGTATCTATTTTGATATATCCGGCAGGGTTTGGGATGGTGGCAAGGCTCATTTTGGATTGGTTTAATATTTATTATAAAGATATCATTTTATCATACAAAAAACAGAACAATATAATCACTCCCCCAATATATCCACCTTAAAAACAGGCGGGCTGAAATTAAAATAGACGAGCCATTTAAATACAATAAAAGCATTTTTAGATAATTTAAGCCATTTTATCAAGTGCGTGATACAGTTTAAGCATTGCTGTAAAGGTCCGTGGTGGCAGTGTATTATTTTCCGTTAAAACACTATATAAATACCGTTAAAACACTGATATCATCATAATAATATATTTGGAATTTTACATCATTATAACCCTTTTAATTTCCCCCATTTATGACAGTACTTATAAATGTTACGGAATAGGCCGAAAATCCGATCAAAGAGTAGGCGTAAAAACAAATTAAAATGGCTAATTTAAATTCGATTAAGGTGACTTTTAAAAAAGAAGTTACCAGAACAGATCTGATCCACGCTTTAGACAAAATTTTAAACAGGTATGGCTGTGCTGCCTGCGGGTTAAACGGCCATGGGATTTCGTTTGTAGGCGAAGTTGTTGACCCGGAAAACATTGCGATCCAAAAAGCATTACCGGCTGAAATTAAAGCCATAACCAGGGTGGAGTTTGGTGTATAAAAGCAATACACTTCTTTAAGGCTAAAAGCAACAGTGAAAATTGCTTTTCACTGTTGCTTTCAATCCAAAAATATAAGACAATGAGATATGCCATTGGAACAACTTACGAGGGTAAAGACTTTGCCTATTTAAAAGAGATCATACCTTACGTTAAGCATATTGAAGTTTCGCCCGATTCGATTTCCGTTTTTAATGAGGGTAAAGCGATGGTTAATCAATCATCACTGCAACACCTGCAGTGGGTGCAGGACAATAGCGATGCCGATCTTCTACTCCACGGTGTTGGCCTATCAATAGGCTCGTACGATGGATATAGTGAAGATTACATTAATATTTTAAGTGAGTTATTTGAAAGTTTGGCTATTAAATGGCATAGCGAACATTTGGCATATACGATGGTTAATGGCGAAAACCTGGGCACTATGCTCACGTTACCGCATACTGATGAGGTAATTACCATGGTTTGCAGGCGGATCGATAAGATCCAAAAAAAATTCAAGGTGCCGTTTTTGATGGAGAACGTAATCAGTATGCTGCCAAATCCTGACGAGCAATATAACGAAGCACAGTTTTTAAATAAAATAACCCAGTTAACCGGCTGCGGCCTGATACTGGATGTTTACAACCTGCAATGCGATGAAAAGAATTTCGGGTTAAACCTGGACGGCTTTTTTGGAGAGCTTAATTTAGACCCGGTGCATGAGCTGCACCTTGCCGGCGGACTATATGATGCCGAATATGATTTCCAGATGGATATCCACGCGCACCTGACAGCTGACTCGACCATACGGTTAGCACAGATGATAACCCGGCAAAAACCTAAAAACCTGCAAAACATCACCTTTGAGCTGTTGGAAGAATTTGTACAACCGGTTGGCTCATCGGCTATAATAGCGCATTTAAAACTTTTGGATACCCTATTCAACTAAACATGACCTTATCCGAAATTCAAACAGGCCTTTGCGACATGATCAAATCGCGCCAGCAAAGCGACGGGGGTCTTGATGATTACTTTGTTAAGGTATCCCGATCGGACAATTTGCAATTGGTGAAAAAAATAGCACAATGGTGGCGCATGATACAAATTGAGGAGTTTAGTGTTTTAACCGGGAATTACCTGCGAGCGGTAAATATGTTGAGCACACACATCAGTAATTTTTTAGAGACAGAAAAATATTCTGCTTTCAGGAACGAGGTTGGTTTCCAGTTTTTAAATTACCTGATCAGAACAAAATACGATAACATGACGACCATGCTGGCCGAATTAGAGCTTAATTTAATTAAGCAACGATTAGGCAATGAGGTGTATTACAAAAAAATCTGGCCCATAGACCCTTACCAATTTATAGATCAATTAATACAGAATAACTATCATCCGGCTACCAGGCTACCGGAAGGTCGATATTTAGTCACCGTTTCATCCGGATTTAAAAAAGAGGTTTTTCGCGTAAAAAAGTTAGGTACCACTAAGGATGTAAAAATCAATCTGGCTAAAGCGTGAACGGGTTACAATACAGGCCAACCTGGTCTATCATATCTTAGATTCGGCGTACGCTTTAAATGAGTCAAGTACCGCCTGGCAAAAATCGCGCTGCATTTGGGCAGGTTCGGTAGTGGTGGGCTCAAAACACTCGGTTATGTTTACCGGGCCGGTTCCGGTAAAAGTAATAACAGTTCTGCGGCCATCAGTTAAGGTGTATGATAGGAGTTGATGTGGAACTACCTCATCATACAAACCCGTAAAATCAAAACTAAATTTACCGTTTTTTAAACCCATCTTAAACAAAAAGGCACCACCGGGGCGCATATCGTTTTCGGCATAGGTGGTGTGCCAGTTTTCGGACATGTTGTTCCACCGTACAATGTGCCGTGGAGTGATCCACAATTGCCAAACTTTATCGATGGACGTATTTACCTGCACCGTTACCGTTATGCTGTTATCTGCCGGAATGCTCATTTGTACTATTGTTTTATTATACAAATATAGCTTGCGGGTTATCTGCGGTAAGGGTGCGATAATGACAATTGTGGGTGGTGATGACGACAAAATCAGAAAATAAATAATGGAGCGGTTTGAATAGTGAACGTTGGGTTCATTACCTTTAATAGATGAAACACCGCATGATTAGCTTTGCAATAGTATTGGGCACCTGCCTCATCATGGCGTGCAATCAGGCCAACCAAAGCCTGGTTGTTGAGCAGCAGGCTAAAGTTAAAACGGCGGTGCAGCAGTTTGCCGATACCATTGCCACTAATATTACCAAAAGCGGCCCGATAGCCTGGCTAAAGTATTTTGACCATTCGGATACGTTTTTTATGGCGAGCGACGGGCAGCTGGTATTTCGCGACCATGAGGCAGCCGAGCAATTTATAACCGGTACACTGGTTAAAAGCATCAGTAAAATAAACTTGCAATGGAACAACCTGCGGGTTGACCCGCTTACGCCCGGTTTAGCGGTTATGGCCGCGGGGTTTCATGAAGATCTGACAGATAGCCAGGGAAATGTGACGGGGTACAATGGCTATTTTACCGCCGTAGCACAAAAAACCGACAAAGGCTGGCAATTACGCGATGCGCATTGGTCGATAAAACATTAAGCTAAATTGATAAACAGGTTTACTTTATTGAGCAGCTCGCCCAGGTCAAAAGGTTTAACAATATAATCATCGGCACCGCACTCCCTGTGTATTTTTTGGATATCACGGTTGCCCGAGATAAGGATAATAGGAATATGTTTCATATTAGGATGCTCTTTGAGCCATTTGCAAATGTCGCGGCGGTCGCGGCCGGAAAGACGGATATCCAATAAGATGAGGTGCGGATGTTCAAAGCCGGGCTCACTGAATATTTCGCCATCGGTTGAGCTGGCAACGTCAAATCCCTGTTCTTCTAATATCATGGTCATGGCCTCAACCACAAACTCGTCATCCTCAACCACCAATATCTTTTTACGATCCATATTTTTTCCGAACAGTTTAACGTACTAAGCAGGGAATAGTTGTGCAAGTTAAAAAATTCTTATAATAAAACAATTTTATTGTGAGTAGTTGGCTTTTGCTGGGATAAGCATATCGTTGGTGAGTATGCCGATGAGGGCACCAACATGGGAGAAAGGTCTTGCCTGGCAGAACAATCAATGATGGGTCAAAATCAGCTATCTGCAAAAGGTTAACCTTATATTAATAAATATCATATACATTAGTTGCTATATCATCGCTTATATGAAACGTATTTCTACCGTATTGACCTGTTCTTTTGTTTTTGTATTGTGCTGTTCGATGTCGCAATGTTTTAAAAATGACACTCCCGGACCGTCGACGACCGTGCACGGGATCGTTAAGGACTACCAAACCGGCGACCCGATCCCTGGCCTCAATTTAGAGATACAACGGAGCACAAGTAACGGTACTATACTTTTTCCATTGGGATCGCCGGGATCTACTACTACAGATTTTGATATTGTTACCACAAAAGCCGATGGTACTTATACCTTAACATTTACTCCAATAGGCTCGGGCACATTTTCTTTACTGATCAAAGATCAGCAAGGAACCACATTTGTATACAACTATAATCAAAACACATATAACGAACTCGACTTAGGTAAAGATAACAAGGTTGATTTTTTAGTGCAGAAATTAATTAATGCTACTATACATCTAAAAAATCTTTCGAACCAAAATAAATCAAATTTCAGGTTAACTGTTACTGGCTGCTGCAATAACCCATATTATACTTTTGGTACCTATTATGCCAGTCCGATAGTTATCGATACCATTATCCACACCAGATTTCCACAGGTTTATACCATGAACCTTAACAATATGTATTACAATGTAGTACCAAACGGGCGATTACTGACGATGAAAGATACGTCGAGTTTTAACAAGTCGTTTAAAACTAACAGGAACGACACCACTTTTAATCTGATCAATCCATAAAAAATTAGGCAAGGCAAAGTTTAGAAATGGAGCCAGATCCATTGCATTCTTTTTGTTTATCAGCTATAAAATGTGTATATTTAAGGTTAGTCCTCACACGAGGTCGGTACAGTTTAATTACGAATTTGAAAATGAGGTAGCGCCATCTTATTTAAAAATACCGAAGAATACCTATGTGTTTTTTAATGATTGAATGACTGAGTTTTGAATGATTGAATGGGATTTACTTTTTTAAAATACCCATAAATACCTATGTGTCTCATTTTTGGGGTTGCGGATCTGGTAATCGAATCGTTGGTGAGGACACCGACGATGGTGGGATGATCGGTTGAAGTAATTGCATGCCTGTAGCTTATTCAATATCTCCCATCCAAACCTTGTAACATATAAAGCAAAATAGCATTTGACAGTGTGCAAATTTTACCTATCTTTGCAGTCCCGAATTTTGGGGTAATTAATATAGTTTATATAATTTAAATTTAAGCAAGTGAATACGTTAAGTTACAAAACTGTCTCTGCCAATAGTAAAACCGTTAACAAAGAATGGGTTGTTGTTGACGCACAAGGCGAGATTTTGGGGCGCTTGTCTTCTAAGATCGCTATGATCATCAGAGGAAAACACAAGCCAGGTTTCACCCCGAACGTAGACTGCGGTGATAACGTGATCGTTATCAATGCAGACAAGGTAAAACTGACCGGAAACAAATTCGAAGAAAAAGAATATGTTTCATACACTGGTTATCCAGGTGGTCAGCGTTTCATTTCTCCTAAGGAGTTAATGGCAAAACATCCGGAGCGCGTAATTGAAAAAGCCGTTCGTGGTATGTTACCTAAAAATCGTTTGGGTAAGGCAATCTATGGCAACCTGCATGTTTACGCAGGCGCAACACACCCGCATGAGGCCCAATCACCAAAAACCATTAAACTTTAATCCGCAAGAGAAATGTCAACTACAAACACTTCAGGAAGAAGAAAAACAGCAGTTGCCCGCATTTATTTAACTGAGGGTAGCGGCCAACTTACCGTTAACGGTAAAGATTACAAAGAGTATTTCCCAACATTGCCATTGCAATACATCGCTACACAGTCTGTTGAAGTTTCTGGTTCGGCCGGAAAATTTGACGTTAAAGCTAACGTAGCCGGTGGCGGCGTTAAAGGACAGGCAGAAGCCGTTCGTTTAGCTATCGCTAAAGCAATTGTTGAACTTGATGCTGAAAAGAAACCAGCCTTGAGAGCTAAAGGTATTATGACCCGCGATGACCGTATGGTTGAGCGTAAGAAACCAGGTCGTAAAAAAGCCCGCAAGAGATTCCAATTCAGTAAACGTTAATCAACAAAGGAGAACAACACAATGGCAAGAACAACATATCAGGATTTATTGGATGCAGGTGTACACTTTGGTCACCTTACCCGCAAATGGGATCCGAAAATGGCTCAGTACATTTTCATGGAGCGCAATGGCATCCACATTATCGATTTAAATAAAACATTAACAAAAACAGAAGAAGCTGCTGCCGCTATTAAGCAAATAGTAAAATCGGGCCGCAAGGTATTGTTTGTTGCTACTAAAAAGCAAGCAAAAGATATCGTAGCCGATTATGCAAAAACAGTGAACATGCCTTACGTAACCGAGCGTTGGTTAGGTGGTATGTTAACCAACTTTGCTACTGTACGCAAGTCGATCAAAAAGATGTCTAACATCGATAAATTGACTAAAGACGGTACTTATGGTAACTTATCTAAAAAAGAGCGTTTGATGATACAGCGTGAGCGTATCAAATTAGAAACTTTGTTAGGTGGTATTGCCGATCTGAACCGCTTACCTGCAGCACTGTTTTTGATAGACGTTAAGAAAGAGCACATCGCTGTTGCTGAAGCTATGAAATTAAACATTCCTACCTTTGCAATGGTTGATACCAACTCTGATCCATCAAACATCGACTTCCCTATCCCGGCTAACGATGACGCTACAAAATCAATTTCATTGATCACCAGCATCATTATCAAAGCTATTGAGGAAGGTTTAGACGAGCGCAAACGCGAGAAAGAAGACGAAGCAGAAAAAGAAGCCGTAGCTGCTAAAGCAAAAGCTGATACTGCCGAGGCTCCTGCTGCTGCCGGTACTAAAGACGAAGCTGGTAAAAGAAACAGGAAAGTAACAGCTGAGGCTGAGAAAACTGAAGAATAACCCCCTAAATCCCCTGAAGGGGACTTTAAAATCGATTTTTAAATATACAAATTCTCAAGCCCCCTTTAGGGGGTTTGGGGGTTTTTAAAACAAGCAAATAAAATGTCTACAGTACAAATTTCTGCAGCAGACGTAAACAAACTGCGCCAGCAAACTGGTGCCGGTATGATGGATTGCAAAAAAGCTTTAACCGAAACTAATGGTGATTTTGAAGCTGCAATTGATTACTTAAGAAAAAAAGGTGCTAAAGTGGCAGCGAGCCGCCAGGACCGCGAAAGCAACGAAGGTGTGGTTATTGCCCGCTCATCGGCTGACGGTAAACGTGGTGTGATCATCGAGTTGAACTGCGAAACAGATTTCGTGGCTAAAAACGCTGAGTTTGTGGCTTTTGGTAACGCCATTGCAAACGCAGCTATCGAGGGTAATGTTACTTCGGTTGAAGAGCTTTATAACCTGGAGATCGACGGCGATGTAAACCGTATCAAAATCGGCGACGCTGTTATCGAAAAAACAGGCAAGATCGGCGAAAAGATCGGTGTATCTAAAATAGAAGTTGTGGAAGGTGCTAAAGTTGTTGCTTATATCCACGGTAACTTCCGTTTAGGTGTATTGGTAGCTTTAAGTGCCGATGCAGCCGGTGCTGACGAGGCAGGTAAAGACGTATCGATGCAAATTGCTGCCATGAACCCTGTAGCTATCGATAAAGACGGCGTTGATGCAACTACCGTTGAACGCGAACTGGAAATTGCTAAAGAGCAGATCCGTGCAGAAGGTAAACCGGAAGAAATGGTTGAAAAAATTGCCGCCGGTAAACTGAACAAATTTTACAAAGACTCTACTTTATTGAACCAGGAGTTTGTAAAAGATTCATCGAAAACTGTCGCCGCTTTCTTAAACGGCGTTGAAAAGGGTCTTACCGTAACCGCCTTTAAGCGAGTTGCTTTAGGAGCTTAATATCATTTTAAAATCCTCGCCAAAACGGCGGGGATTTTTTTTGCTTTATAATTTATAACTGGCTTCCCGATGATCGCATTACATCATTTAAAACTGATTTCAGGCGGACTTGTGTCTGACAACAAAGCTGTTTTGATTGAAGGCGAATACATTACGGATGTAATTGATGCCGGTACCATCCCGGCGCAGGCACAAAAGATCGACCTTAACGGCGATTATCTTTCGCCCGGTTTTATCGACCTGCAATTGTACGGCGCGGGCCAACCCTTATTCTTTGGCGGCGATCCATCCGCGCAAGCGTTACAACAAATGGAACAAGTGCTTTTACAACAAGGCACTACCGGCTTTTTAGCTACCATAGCCACCAATACCAGTCAAATTGTTGAGCAAGGCATACAGGCGGCTTTAGCTTATCGCGACAAGTGTATGGGGAACTTTTTAGGCTTACACCTGGAAGGTCCGTACCTTAACCCTAAACGCAGAGGCGCACATCCGGATAGCCTGATCAAGAAAGCGACATTGGCCGAAGTAAAACACTGGGTTGAAATGGCCGAGGGTACGATCAAAATGATGACAGTAGCACCTGAATTGCAAGACCGTGAAGTTTTGGAATACCTGCACGAGCAAGGCATTGTACTATCATCGGGCCATAGCGATGCTACTTATGCCGAGGCCAGGGGCTTTATCAATAATCCCGTAAAGGCAATAACGCATTTATATAATGCCATGCCGCCAATGCACCACCGGCAACCGGGCATTATTCCTGCAATATTTGAGGATAAGCCTTACACCAGTGTTGTTGCTGATGGTATTCATGTGGACTTTGTGATGATCAAACTGGCTAAGCGCGAATTGGGTGCTCAACTGTTTTTGATTACCGATGCGGTTGCCGAAAGCAAAAGCGGAGTTTATCAACACGTATTTAAAGGCGACCATTACACCATGCCCGACGGTACTTTATCGGGCTCAAGCCTGACGATGCTGAAAGCCGTACAAAACTGCGTAACCAAAGCAGATATAGATTTAGCCGAGGCTATTAATATGGCCACCTTATATCCGGCAAGGCTGATCGGAGCAGATGCTCAAACCGGCAAGATAGAGAAGAACTATGAGGCCAACTTAGCTGTTTTTAATAGTGAATTTGAGGTACAGGCAACTGTACTTAAAGGCAAGCTAACAAAAACGACATAAAATTTTAACACTAACTATATTTCAATAATTTTGACAAACCATTCTCTCACATGAAGTACAAAAGGATCCTTTTAAAACTCAGCGGCGAATCATTAATGGGCGATAAACAATACGGCATTGATAATAACCGTGTTATGCAATATGCCCATGAGATAAAAAATGTATTTGATGCCGGTATTGAGATTGCCATAGTTGTGGGTGGTGGTAATATATTCCGCGGACTTAGTGCCGAAAAATCGGGCATGGAACGTGCGCAGGCCGATTACATGGGTATGCTGGCAACGGTGATCAATTGTATGGCCCTGCAAAATGCACTGGAGAGCGTGGGTGTGGAAACGCGTTTACAATCGGCTATTAAAATGGAGCAAATTTGCGAACCTTACATCCGCAGGCGCGCTATGCACCATTTAGAAGTTGGTAAAATTGTAATCTTTGGCGCCGGTACCGGTAACCCTTACTTTACCACCGATACGGCCGCATCATTACGTGCCATCGAGATCAAGGCCGATGTGGTATTGAAAGGTACCCGCGTTGATGGTATTTACACTGCCGACCCCGAGAAAGACCCCAGCGCCACCCGTTACGAAGAGATCACCTTTCAACAGGTTTATGATAAAGGTTTAAGTGTAATGGATATGACCGCCATTACCCTTTGCCAGGAAAATAAACTGCCGATCGTCGTATTCGATATGAACAAACCGGGTAACTTTATGAAGATAGCCCAGGGCGAATCGATAGGTACGCTTGTGAGGTAGCAGTTGTGGTAGCAGCGACAGTAAATAATACAACTGCTACTATTCGTTCGAAAATCCAAAATCAGGGTAAATTCGAAATCGAAAATCAGAAGTCCGAAATCATAGATTTTATTATTTTTGTCAAAAAACCATTTACAATGAGCGAACTCATTAAAAAGCAATTGGCCGATGCCAAAGTAAGCATGGATAAGGCCATTGACCATACCGATGCCGAATTTTTAACCATCCGTGCGGGCAAAGCTTCGCCTGCTATGCTTGACAGCATTATGGTTGATTATTATGGCTCACCAACCCCATTATCGCAGGTTGCCAGCGTTAGCACGCCCGACCCACGTACCCTGACCATACAACCATGGGAAAAATCATTGCTATCGCCTATTGAGCGCGCTATTATGGAAGCCAACCTTGGGTTCAATCCGCAAAACGATGGCTTACTTATCCGGATAAACGTACCGCCGTTAACCGAAGAGCGCCGCCGCGACCTGGTTAAAAGGGTTAAGGCTGAAGCTGAGAACGGCAAGATCGCAGTCCGCAATATCCGTAAAGACACTAACGAAAAGATCAAAAAACTAAAATCAGACGGCGTATCAGACGATGAAATAAAAACCGGCGAAGGCGAGGTTCAAAAATTGACCGATGCCGCGATCGTCCGCATTGATAAACTGGCCGAGGTCAAAGAAAAAGACATCATGACGGTATAAAAGCCAACCAAATGTCAAATTAAAGGGAATGAGGGAATTAACTCATTCCCTTTTTTTATTTTTGGCTTACAACATATGAAAACACTCTTATCTTACTTAAAAAATTACAGAGGGGTCGTTGTCTTCGCCCTTTTTCTTGCCGCTATAAATCAGGGTTTTTCGCTGCTTGATCCTTTTTTCACCGGAAAACTGGTTGATCAGGCTATTGAAAAGCGCGACGTATTGACCCATGCCCAATATGTTTCGGTCATCCTCAAATGGGTAGGCCTGGCAATTGGTTCGGCTATGGTATCGCGTATCGCCAAAAACTTTCAGGATTACTATACCAGTATCATCGTGCAAAAAAGCGGCGCTAAAATGTATGCCGATGGTTTACAACATTCGCTTAAACTGCCTTACCAGGTTTTTGAGGACCAACGCAGCGGCGAAACATTGGGTATACTGCAAAAGGTACGCCTCGATTGCGAGAAATTTATCACCTCGTTCATCAGTGTATTGTTTGTTAGTATTATCGGCATGACCTTCGTTATCGTTTACTCGCTAAGCGTAAGCTACAAAGTGACCCTGGTATATTTTGCGGCAATACCGGTTATTACAATTGTTAGTGTGCTCCTAAGCCGGCGCATTAAAACCATTCAAAAAAGCATCGTTGCCGAAACAACCGCCTTAGCCGGATCAACAACCGAATCATTACGCAACATTGAGCTGGTGAAGAGCCTCGGTCTGGCCGACCAGGAAATTGACCGGCTAAATAAAACCACGTACAAAATATTAGGGCTGGAGCTACGCAAAGTAAAATTTGTACGCAGCATGAGCTTTGTACAGGGCACTACGGTCAATTTTGTGCGCAGTGTAATGATCGTTGTTCTGTTATTGCTCATTTTTGATAAAAGCATCTCACCTGGCCAATATTTCAGTTTCTTATTTTACTCTTTCTTTTTATTCAATCCTTTACAGGAATTGGGTAACGTGATCCTTTCATGGCGCGAGGCGCAGGTATCGTTGGGTAATTTCGAACGTATTTTAAATACTCCTATCGATGTTAAGCCTGAGAAACCGGTGCTCATCGAAAAAGTAAATAAGCTCACTTTTAGCGATGTAAGCTTCAAGCACTTAACCGCTACACGCAACGCACTAAACACCATTGGCTTTGAGGTAAATACCGGCGAAACTATTGCCTTTGTAGGCCCTTCGGGATCTGGTAAAACCACATTGGTTAAGCTTTTGGTAGGATTGTATCAGCCATTAGAAGGACAGGTATTGTACAACCATATCCCCGGAAACGCAATTGATCTGGACCAGCTGCGCGAAAAGATCGGCTTTGTAACCCAGGACACGCAGCTTTTCTCAGGCTCAATCCGCGAGAACCTGTTGTTCGTTCGCCCGGGCGCTACCGATGCCGAATGTTTGGATGTGCTGCAAAAAGCATCGTGCCAAACGCTGATGGCACGCGCCAGCAATGGTTTGGATACCGTAATAGGCGAAGGCGGCGTTAAAGTATCGGGCGGCGAAAAACAACGTTTGTCAATAGCCCGTGCCCTGCTGCGCAGACCAGATATTTTGGTGTTTGACGAAGCTACTTCATCGCTCGATTCGATAACCGAAGAAGAAATAACAGCGACCATCCGTGATGTATCGACACTTGACGACCACATCACCATATTGATAGCGCACCGTTTATCAACCATTATGCATGCCGACAGGATCTATGTTTTGGAAAAAGGCCATATCATTGAATCGGGCAAACATGTTGACCTGTTAGAGCAAAAAGGATTGTATTATGCCATGTGGCGTCAGCAGATCGGCGAGAAACATTCAACCGCCGATCTAAAAAATGTGTTACACAGCAACTAAATTGTTTTTTTGCTGTTTATAAGGTAATTAACAAATCTATTTAACCTTTAAACCTTATTCATTATGCATTTTATTTCCGAATTGATCAGCGGCATTTTCGGCCTTATCTTCTTTATTGCGTATGTCATCCTGTTTCTTTACGCCTTACTGGATATTTTTAAAAACCCCAATTTAAACCAAACAACCAAACTGCTTTGGGTACTAATCATCCTGGTGGCACCAATTTTGGGCTCGTTGATCTATATCTTTTGGGGCCGGAATCAGAGCTTTTTGTAGAAAGAACGATCGGAAGTTAAATTCCCAAAAAACTATGGTGTCATGAATAAAGCGGGCTTTCCACCACACCGTGGTTCGACAGGCCCACCATGATACCCGGCGCGCTTGTGTTTTAGTACGCTGCAAGATCATCTAAAAACATTTCTTTACTCGATCGGGGGAGGGGGCTGTCATCCTGAGCCTGTCGAAGGACGCGCAAGCCTGTACGCTATTGTTATTCCGAAGCTACCTCTTGTGGCTGGTGTATCTCTTCGAGTGTGAGTGGAACCAACTTCCTGGTTTTAAACCAGGTTGTGGTAACGATGATCATCGTCATGGTGCCGCCAAATAGTACCGATGGGATCGCGCCCATTAGTTTGGCCGCCACTCCCGACTCGACTTTCCCTATCTCATTTGATGAGCCGATGAACATAGAGTTTACTGCCGATACCCGCCCGCGCATTTTATCAGGTGTGAGCACTTGCATAATGGTCGAACGGATCAATACGCTGATGCTATCGAACGCACCCATTATAAAAAGAAAAACTAACGACCAGTAAAAGTTTTTTGATAGGCCGAAGCAAATGATCGAAAGGCCAAACCCAACCACGGCTATCAGCAGGTTACGCCACGGCTTGCCCATTGGCGAGAAACGGGTCATGGCCAGCATGGTCAACACGGCGCCGATCGAATCTATCGATGTCATCAACCCCAGCCCTTTAGAACCAACCTTTAAAACGTCTAAGGCAAAAATGGGTAGTGCTGCTACTACTCCGCCAAACAATACGGAGAAGAGATCGAGGCTGAGTGCCCACAGCATCATTTTTGTTTTAAATACAAAGCTTATTCCCTCTTTCAGGCTATCATATATGCTTTCTTTAGGCTCGTACTCGGCAGGGTGCCGGTTTAAAAAAGTGATCGCAAACAAGGCAATACTAACTAAAACCACTATCGCAACAAAGGTGGTGGTAACACCGGCATAGTATGTCAGCAAACCGCCTATCATTGGCCCTACTACGGCTGCGGTTTGATAAGCCGAGCTATTCCAGGTTGAAGAATTGGGATAAAGCTCACGCGGAATGATACGTGCCATTACCGAAAAAGCTGTCGGGCCGTAAAAGCCCCGCGCCAGTCCGATAAAAAATATCCCTATGTAGATTACTATTAGCACAACAGAGCTGCTGATGTACCGGCTGGCTTGTGGCAGGGTAACCAAAAGCATGACTACCGAACTAATCCACATTACTGTGAATATGCGCAGCAGTAAGCCTTTTTTCTCCGATTTATCGGCAACATAACCGCCATATAACGCAATGCCTATAGATGGGATAGCTTCAACAAGGCCGATTAAAGCTAATGCAAGTGGTTCGTGAGTTTGATGGTAAACATAATAGCCTACCAGGTAAGCCTGCATGGTATAGCCCAGGGTCAAAAAAAAGCGCATGGCCATATACCAGCGAAACTCAACAAAACGCAGCGCTGCGTAGGTGTCTTTTTTGATGATACTATCCGGTTCTCCGTCTTCCAAAGTGTGATGGTTTACTTGCAAAAGTACCTAATGCAATGTTTATTCCTTGTAAAAAACTTAAAAATTCAACCCATGCTGATCAACCAGGTACATCAGCGAGGCCATTGCCGCGGCTCCCAATTCCAATTCGCGCTTGTGTACGTTCTCAAAAACATCGTTTGGTGTATGGTGAATATCAAAGTAGCGCTGCGAATCGCCTTTAAAGCCAATTAGCACTGTAGCGGGCAGCTTAACGCGCAGTGGCTCTATATCGCTGCCGCCACCGCCATTGGTCAATTTATCGGCATCGTAAGGTTCTAAAAGATGTTTCCAGTTTTGATTCATGTCTTTTAAGGCCCCTGATCGCAAACCGGTAAAGCCAAAACCACGGGGTGTAAAACCGCCGCCGTCGGTTTCTATCGCGGCAATGTGCTCTTCTTTATTGGCTACAGCAAGTTCGGCATATTTATCGCCGCCACGGCCGCCGTTCTCTTCGTTCATAAAGAAAACCACACGGAGGCTGTTTTTAGGCTTGTAGTTCATCGCCTTTAAAATGCGTACCGCCTCCAAAGCCCCGGTTACACCGGTACCGTCATCGTGCGCACCTTCAGCCAGATCCCACGAGTCCAGGTGGCCTCCAACAATGATGAATTTATTTGGGTTTTCAGTACCGGTTAATTCACCAACCACGTTAAATGATGGCGCATCAGGCAACTGCTCGCAGCTCTGCTTAAAGTAAAATTTCACTTGCGGAAACTTTCTCATTTTCAGCATCGCACTCAGCTTATCAGCCGCCATGGTTGAGATAGCTGCCGCCGGTATTTTAACGCCGCCCTGCTCATACACGGTTGTGCCCGTATGCGGATAATTATCCAGGGCTTCAGTTAACGAACGTACAATCACCCCTACTGCACCAAATTTGGCGGCAGCCGCCGGACCGGCAAAGCGCTGATCACCGGCAGTGCCATAAGCCCTGCCCGTCTCAATAAAACGCGGATCGAACGGGCGGTTAAAGAAAACGATCTTCCCTTTGATCACGCTTTCGCCGAGGGTTTTTAACTCAGCCAGGCTGTGCACTTCTATTACATTGGCGGTTATTCCGTTTTTTGGTGTAGCTACCGACATACCCAGCGCTGCAATAGCAACCGGGATGCGTTTTTGCCCGTCGATGATAAAGCCTTGCTCCTTAGCTCCCCTAACCCAGTGCGGCACCATGCAGGGTTGTAAAAAAACCTTATCAAAGCCATAGCTTTCCATCAGCTTTTTGCTCCACTCAACCGCCTTTTGCGCATTGGTAGAGCCGCTTAAACGCTGCCCGATATTTTTACACAGGTAATGCAGGTTTTGGTAGCACTGGCCGTTAACCAGTCCTTCGTCATAAATTTTACGCAGCATCACCGAATCGGTATTTTGAGCTAAGGTTGCAGTTGAGAGTAAAAGAGAAGCAATGAGGGTCAGTTTTAGTTTCATACGGTCAGTTAAAAGGTTGTAATGTTTTAAAGTTAAAAAGTTTTTGCTACGCTTTTCAAACAAGGGGGGAAATTGTAAGAAATTTACGCCTGCTTTTTGCCTTTTATCGTTATGAGTGTTTTCATTTATACTCTTGAAGCGTCATTGCGAACGATAGTGAAGCAATCTTTACGTAAGCAATTCGATGTAGCAATTCGGACCTGTACAGCATAGAGATTGCTTCGTCCCTCGCAATGACGCGTCGTGAAAGACATAGGTATTCTTCGGCATTTTCAATTAGTGTAATTCGTTTTAATTCGTGATAATTAGTGTTCATCTCAAACCTAAATATACCAAAATCACTCTTTATATGCAAATAAAGTTCCCCCTTCAGGGGGTTAGGGGGCCTACGATATCTTATCCCAGCTCAACCCACCATTTGGCAGCACCGTTGGCTGGTTCAGTATCGCATTTTCGGGCAGGTGCAGTTGCGGGTCTTTTTCAAATATATCCTCCACACATCTGCGCGCCAGCATCAGCATTTGCTGATCGGTGGCCAGGTTGGCCAGTTTCAGGTCGAGCACACCGCTTTGCTGCGTACCCTCAATATTGCCGGGACCACGCAATTGCAGGTCAATCTCCGATATCTCGAACCCGTTATTGGTTTTCACCATCGTATCCAAACGTATCTTACCATCATGACTTAATTTATGGCTGCTCATTAGTATACAATAAGATTGCTCAGCCCCACGCCCAACCCTGCCGCGCAGCTGGTGCAATTGCGAGAGGCCGAACCGTTCAGAGTTTTCGATGATCATTACCGAGGCGTTAGGCACATTCACACCTACCTCTATCACTGTGGTAGCCACCATAATATGGGTTTCGCCGCGCACAAAGCGCTCCATTTCTACCTGCTTATCGGCAGCACTCATCTTACCATGCACAATACTAATGCGGTATTTCGGCAACGGAAACTCGGTCGACATCACCTCAATACCATCCTGCAGATTTTTCAGGTCGAGCTTTTCGCTTTCTTTGATCAGCGGGTAAACCACGTAGATCTGCCTGCCTTTATCCATTTCCTCACGCATCATACCAAACATGCGCAGGCGCTGGCTTTCAAAAAAATGCAGCGTTTCAATAGGCTTGCGCCCTTTGGGCAACTCATCAATTACCGATACATCCAGGTCGCCATAAAGTGTCATGGCCAGGGTACGGGGTATGGGCGTGGCGGTCATTACCAGTACATGCGGCGGCACGGTATTTTTGCGCCATAGCCTGGCCCGTTGCTCTACACCAAAGCGGTGCTGCTCGTCGATCACCACAAAGCCCAGGTTTTTAAAGATCACCTTATCTTCTATCAGCGCATGGGTGCCGATCAATATTTTCAGTTCGCCGTTCTCCAGTTTCTCGTGTATTACCCTGCGTTTTTTTGCCGAGGTTGAACCCGTCAGCAAAGCCACTTCCAAAAAACTGTCGTCTATCAAACTTTCTATCGAGGCATAGTGCTGCGTAGCTAAAATTTCGGTAGGCGCCATAATACAGGTCTGGAAACCGTTATCTATCGCCAGTAGCATGCTCATCAGCGCCACCACCGTTTTGCCACTGCCCACATCGCCCTGCAACAGGCGGTTCATTTGTATGCCGCGCTGGGTATCCTGTCGTATCTCTTTCAGTACCCGTTTTTGTGCGTTAGTAAGATCGAAGGGTAGTTTATTGTTATAAAAGTTATTAAAGTAATCGCCAACCTTGCCAAAAATATTGCCTTTAAACTTCAGGTTATGCTGTACTTTATTTTTCAGCATTTTAAACTGGATAAAGAACAGCTCTTCAAACTTCAGCCGGTTGGTGGCAGCGGCCAGAGTTGCGGCATCGGCCGGGAAATGAATATTAATATAGGCCTCGCGCCTGCTCATCAATTTAAATTGATTGATGATATGCTGCGGGATATTTTCGGTAATATCCTTACTGGTTTGCTCCAGTAAATTAGCCACCAGTTTCTGGATGCCCTTACTATCCAGCATATAAGCTTTGAGTTTTTCGGTAGAGCTATAGGCAGGCTGTAAAGTGAGATTGCCTTTTTCCTTCAGCGCATTGGGCGAGTACAGCTCCATCTCCGGGTGCGGCATTTGAGCCTTGTTGTTAAAAAAACCCGGCTTGCCAAAAACGATGTAGGCCTTCCCCACTTCGATCATTTTTTCCACCCACCTTACGCCCTGAAACCATACCAGCTCCAGCGTGCCGGTATCATCATAACTTTGCACCACTAAACGTTTGGTATGTTTTTCGCCCACAACCTCTTTGCTGCGCACACGTACAATCAGCTGCACGTGGGGCAACTCAGCATTAAGCTGGGCAACTTTGTAAAACCGCGTCCTGTCAATGTATTTGTATGGGTACAGTTTCAGCAGATCGGCAAAGGTACTTACCCCCAGCTCCTTTTGCAGCACGTCAGCACGCGATGCGCCAACGCCTTTTAAGTAAACTACCGGAGTGTGAAATATCTGCTGATTCAAACTAACTGTTATATTAATTAAACCGTCATTGCGAGCGATAGCGTGGCAATCCCCGACTTACAGAGCCGCTCTGTATATTTGGGATTGCTTCGTCCCTCGCAATGACGCGTGGAGAAATTGTATTTATAATGGTTACCAAGTTTGAGTGTTAAACGTTGTAGGCTTTATTCAATCATTCATACCTCCAATCATTCAATCATTATTATCAGGGCGTTGCCTTCGGCCGGGCTTTCCGCTCATACTCCTGCAGGCCTTAGCCACATGGCCGGTATCCGCTGCAATCCCTAACGCGGGCCGTCATGGTGAGCTTGTCGAACCATCGTGCGATTGGCCATCGTTCAAGTACTACTTCTACTCACTTCCGACTCAAGACTCCGGACTCCCGACTAAAAACTATCCCTTATACGCTGTTACCGATATCTCGATATTCACATTTCTAGGCAATACCGATACCTGTACCGTTTCGCGGGCCGGAAATTTATCCGACAGGTACGAACCGTAAACTGCGTTCACTTTGGCAAAATCATTCATATCCGATAAAAAGATGGTAGTTTTTACCACGTGGCTCAAATCCAGGCCGGCTTCGGCCAAAATAGCTTTGATGTTGCGCATTACCTGGTGCGTTTCGCTTTCAATATCGCCGGTTACCAGGTCGCCGGTTTCGGGGTTAATGGCTATCTGGCCCGATGCAAATAAAAAATCGCCTGCTATAATAGCCTGGTTGTACGGCCCTATCGGCGCCGGTGCTTTATCGGTTTTAATTACGCTTTTCATTAAATAAATTGATTTATAGTTTTAAGTAACGAAGCAATGCGGCAGTATACACCGGCTTCTATTTTTTAAGTATGTAGCTGTATATTAGCTTCCAGATAATGCCGGCCAAAAACATAACAATGGCAGTTACATTAATAATGTGCATCACCCTGAGGTTAAAGCTGGTTGGCCGGGTTGGATCTTTTTTCCTAAAGAAATACATAACTCAAATTTACATAAAATAAATATCCAATGCCAAAGCAAAGCGCCGGAATATTATTGTACCGCAAGAGCGATAGCAGAATTGAGTTTTTCCTGGTGCATCCCGGCGGCCCGTTCTTTAAAAATAAAGACGACGGCGCATGGAGCATCCCCAAAGGAGAATTTACCGACGATGAAGACGCTTTAACCGCCGCCAAACGTGAGTTTGAAGAGGAAACCGGCTTAGCCCTTAACGGTGATTTCATTCCGCTTACGCCGATCAAGCAAAAAGGCGGCAAAACGGTACAAGCCTGGGCCGTGGAAGGTAATATAGACGCCGCCAGCATCAAAAGCAATAACTTTGAAATAGAATGGCCGCCCAAATCAGGCAAAATGCAAACCTTCCCCGAGGTTGACCGTGCCGGGTGGTTTAGTTTTGATGAGGCTATTGTAAAAATCAATACGGCGCAGGCTGAATTAGTAGAACAGTTGTACGATATATTGAATAAGCAGTAAAAAACCAGACAATCCTTTTACCCCAAAGCTCGCGTTAGTGATCGCAGCGGATACCGGCCCTGTGGCTAATGCCTGTGCAGTATGAGCGTAGAGCACGGGCCGAAGGCAACGCCCAAATTAAGCTTGAAGCTCGAGCAAAGCATATACTTTTAGGCACAAGTTAGCCCACAACACAACCAGCCCTTAAACTTGCGCCAGTAAATGAATGTTTCTCACAAAGACACAAGTCGCAAAGTTTTCAAAACGTATTCTTAGCGTCTTTGCGCGAATTCAAACTTTATGTCCTCCCCAACCGCAACACCAACTTTACAAGCCATTAACATTCTCCCCAATAAAACCCGTATATTTGCTCCCCATATTATAACCACAATATCATCATGACTGCATCTGTGTTAGCGCAAAACCTCAGGGGATCTGAAATTATCAAGATTGCCGGCGAGGTTAATGAAATGAAACGACAAGGGCAAAACATCGCCAATTTAACCATCGGCGATTTTGATTCGAACATCTACCCTATCCCCGACGAACTGAAGCAAGGTATTATTGATGCTTATCACCAAAACCAAACCAATTATCCGCCTGCGGATGGCGTTTTAGCTTTGCGCGAATCGGTGTCGGATTTTTTAAAGGCTAACTACAAACTTGATTATAAGGCCAACCAGATCCTGATCTCGGGCGGCTCCCGTCCGCTCATCTATGCTACGTACCTGGCTCTGGTTGATCCGGGCGATAAAGTTGTTTTCCCGGCACCATCATGGAACAACAACCACTATTGCGATCTGCTCAAAGCTAATGGCGTTTCGGTTGATACCCAACCCGAAAATAACTTTATGCCAACTGCCGATGAGTTGCGTCCGCATGTAAAAGGCGCTACCTTGCTGGCACTTTGCTCGCCATTGAACCCAACCGGCACCATGTTTAGCAAACAAAATTTAGAAGAGATCTGCGACCTGGTTATCGAAGAAAACAAATCGCGTAAAGCAGGCGAAAAACCTTTATACCTGCTGTACGATCAGATCTATTCGCAACTCACCTTTGGCAGCTACCAGCATTTCGACCCGGTTACTTTACGCCCGGAGTTAAAAGATCTGGTTGTGTACATCGATGGTGCATCAAAATGCTTTGCCGCAACCGGCGTACGCGTGGGCTGGGGTTTTGGCCCTGCCGATATCATCAACAATATGAAAGCCATTGTCGGCCACATGGGCGCATGGTCGCCAAAAGCCGAGCAGGTTGCTATGGCTCAGTTTTTAAAAGACGATGCCGGTGTTACCACCTATTTAACCAAACTAAAAGGCAACGTACAAAAAAGCCTGCAAACCTTATACAATGGATTTAAAGAGCTAAAAGCCGAAGGTTTCGCCGTTGATGCGATAGAGCCGATGGGTGCAATATACCTCACCATCAAAATTGACTATACCGGTAAAACCACTCCGGATGGCGACCTGATCAAAGACTCGACAGATATGAACTTTTACCTGATCCGCGAAGCAGGCTGTGCCCTGGTACCCTTCTCGGCTTTTGGTACCGAAGAAAGTTTGAACTGGTTCCGTGTTTCGGTTGGTGCAACTACGCTGGCGGATATTGAATCGGTATTGCCGAGGATAAAGGCGGCGTTGAGCAAGTTGAAGTAAGTACTCAAAAGCGATGATCCTATTACAGGAAAATATATTAGGTGCGATGTTAATCGCTACTTTGTTATTAGGATCTATGGCAATAGGTATTATATGGATCACTGTCAGGCTATGTCTAAAGAGTTTTGACAGAAAGAAAGCAGTTGGCAATCTAACCATCAAGACTAAAATTACTTTAGTTCTTCTCAATTTGCTTTATTCGGTAGGTATAGTTGGCGGTGCCGGGATATTTGTTATTCTTTTACTAAGATCAGTAATCCAATAAGGCATCATGATAAGTCTGTCGGAATAGCAATCCAGAATTATAAATAAAACACAAAAAGCCCCGGCAAATGCCAGGGCTTCTTTATTAAAATTCTTTTTAAGCCCACCCCTTCAGGGGAGGGTTGGGAGGGGTTTAAAACGGCAGATCGTCGTCTTCACCCGGAGCAGCGCTCAGATTAACCGGAGCAGCATACTCTGGCGATGCAGCAGCTGCGCCACCGCTCAATACATTAACTTTCCACAATTGGAGCGAGTTAAAGTAAGTTTTTTTGCCTGTTTTATCAGTCCATGGGCGGCCTTTCAGGTTGAAGAATACTTCAACGTCATCACCGGTTTTTACATTATCCAGCAAAGCGCACCTGTCTTGTATCGCTTCAAACTTTAAATACTCAGGGTATTGTGGGTTTTCTATATATTCAAGTATTAATTCTCTCTTTTTTAACGACTCCGTAACCTGCGCGGTTGCCGAAACTTCGTGTACTTTGCCTTTTATTTCCATTGCTCTTAAAATTAAAATGTAAAGTTAAGCGATTGTAAATAAAATCGGCAGGTTTTAATCCGTAAATTCGCACAATATCATGCAAGTTTTCCACACTGAAAGTAAAATCATCCTAACCTGTAATAAAAGGTTATCATCTTATTTACGAGATGAAGTTGAAGCACTGGGCTTTAAGATAAAACGCGAGTTCTCTACCGGCATCGAGCTGATGGGTACCGTTAACGATTGTATCCGCCTAAACCTCAATCTGCGCTGTGTAAGCCAGGTATTATACTCGCTCGAAAGCTTTAAAGCTGCTGATCCGAAAGAGCTTTACGACAACCTGGTAAAAATAGAATGGGAACAACTCATCGACTTTGCCGGCTATTTTTCGGTAACGTCAAATGTTAATAACGAGCATATTTTAACGCCGCTTTTCGCGAATGTGAAGGTTAAGGATGCCATCGCCGACAGGATAAAAAGCATCAAGGGTATCCGCCCAAATTCGGGCCCCGATCTCAACAAAACCGTTATCCACCTGTACTGGCAGGATGAGGATGCCGAGATTTTCCTCGATACTTCGGGCGAAACCCTGGCCAAACACGGCTACCGCAAAATCCCCGGTAAGGCACCAATGCTGGAGGCCTTGGCAGCATCAACCATTATGGCAACCGGCTGGGATAAAAAGTCGCCGTTTGTAAACCCCATGTGCGGCTCGGGCACTTTAGCTATTGAAGCTGCACTTTTAGCTGCCGATAAAACTCCAGGTTTTTTTAGGATGAACTATGCCTTTATGCATATTTTAGGTTATGATGAGCAGGTATTTTTTACCGAGCGCCGCCAACTAAAAGACAAAGGCATCAAACAATTAGATTTTAAGATCGTTGCTACTGATATTTCGGAAGACGCGGTTGACATCGCACAAAAGAATGCCAGGACGGCTGGTGTTGACCACCTGATTGAGTTTGCGGTGTGCGATTTTGCCGATACCGAAATACCGGAGCAACCCGGCGTAATTATGTTTAACCCCGAGTATGGCGAGCGCCTTGGCACACATACCAAACTCGAGGCTACCTATAAGCGCATGGGCGATTTTATGAAAACCAATTGTAAGGGCTACAGGGGATATATTTTTACCGGTAACCCGGATCTGGCTAAAAAGATCGGCTTAAGGGCTTCGCGCCGGATTGAGTTTTATAACGGTAAGCTGGATTGCCGCCTTTTGGAGTACGAACTGTACGACGGCAGCAAACGCGAACCTAAATCAGAACAGTAAATGAAAAAAGTATTCATGCTGCTTGCCGCGATCACGATATCGGGCATGGCCATAGCGCAACAAAAAGAAACCCCAAAAAAAGAACTGCCACAACCATTTAAAGGCGGCAACGAGGCCTATATCCAGTTTTTTAAGGATAGTTTACAGGTTAGTCCGGAGATTATTAACGCCAGGGCATCGGGCACGGCGGTATTTAAATTTACTTCCGATGCCAAAGGCAACATCAGTAAAATAGTGGTTTACTATGCCGATGATTACCTGATAGCCCAACCTGCTATCGAAGCTTTGAAAAAAACAAACGGTAAATGGGTTATCCCTGCCGACTTAAAGTTTTATGATTTTGTGATACCGTTCACTATCAACTTTATCCCGTCAAACGCCAACCGCTTGCTTACGCAAAAAACCATGTATACTTATTACGCCGGCCGCAAACCTATTGTAGCTACCAACCAGATACCGCTTAATATTGCTACGCTTTTACCTACGGTGGTGGTTAATTACGAGCAATAACAGCAAATGGATACCGACCAAATAATAAACAGCACGGTTGATTTTGTACGCCGAACCCTGGCCGGTGCCGAGGCAGGGCACGACTGGTGGCACATTAACCGGGTGTGGAACAACGCCAAACTGATAGCCAAACACGAGCAGGCAGATGGATTTATTGTTGAGCTGGGGGCGTTACTGCATGATATTGCCGATGCCAAATTCCATGGCGGCGACGAAGAGATCGGCCCGCGTATGGCAGGTGATTTTTTAAAAAGCATGCAAGTTGATGATGCCGTTATCGAACACGTACAAAACATCATCCGGTATATTTCGTTCAAGGCAGGTATTGATAACACAGTTGCCTTTCATTCAACCGAGTTAGCCGTAGTGCAGGATGCCGACCGGCTGGATGCCATTGGCGCCATCGGTATTGCACGGGCATTTACTTACGGTGGATACAAAAACCGGGAAATGTATAACCCTGAGATCGGTCCAAATTTGAACATGAGCAAGGATGAGTACAAAAACTCATCGGCGCCAACCATTAACCATTTTTACGAAAAGCTGCTCCTGCTAAAAGACAAGATGAACACTCAAACAGGTAAAGCCATCGCGCAGCAGCGCCACCAGTTTATGGAGCAGTATCTTGAGCAATTTTATATTGAATGGGATGGTATTGAACGGGAGCAAAATCCCGAAAGGCAGTAATGGTTTGCTTACCTTATCACTTTAACACCTCATACACCACTTTAAATCCAATCTCTTCAATTTTATAATTCAGTTTTTTGGCATCATCATAAATGATCAGCGTCAGATTGGCATTACCGCCGGGGTAGTGACTTTTATAAGGCTTGCCCTCGTCGTCGTATTTCTGCTTCAGATCAAAGTCTTCCAATAATTTGTTCAGCAATTCGTCATCTTCAACCGATTCGACAGCATTGGTTAAACCTTTATTAGGCTCGTTACGATCGGCACCATTATAAGAAGCATTCCACGATTGCACCTGCAGGTCTATTTGCTGCGAAATGTTCTTCTCGTTTTTAGGTATCAGTTTTTGCTGGTTGCTGCGTGAGGTAAAATAATACAAGGTGTTATTGGCCGCTCTGATGATCGAATCGCCCGAATGACGGATGCCAAAATCAAAAGCTGCGTTAAGTTTATCGGGGTTATCGGCCTTTACTTTAATATGCGTAAAGGTGATATTCACGATCCTGTAATGGCGCCATGAATCTGTTGCCTGTTTTGATGATGTGATATCATCCAGCCTGAAATTTACCCGCCGGTAGGTGTTAAGGCTTTCGAGGATGTTTTGCCCATCCCTGTTTTTTTCGTCGCCGTCAATAACAGGTTTTGATTCGCGTACATCAATACTACCCATACCGGCCTGTTTGTTTACCAGCAGGTCAAATGCCAGTCGTTTAAACTGGCCCTTAAGTATGGTGTCAAACATTTTTTTATAGTCATCCTCGGTCATGTCTGCTTTATTCTTCCCCTCTAAAAACTTCTCAATATCCTCTAAAAGTTTTTGCAAGCCATGCTGTACGGGGTCTATCCTTTTTAAAAAGCGATACTGGTATGATTTGGTTAGGTAATAACATTCCATCATCAACAGGTCCCACGAATCCTGAACTATCCTTTTCAGTGAGATGCGGGTTGCCGGCTGTAAGCCATATTGAACTGATGTTACGAGCTGATCGCTCAAAACCGACCATTGTACCAAATTGCTGTTAATACGTTGTACACCATCGCTTATCTTTTGCTCTAAATGCAGCAATTTTTCTACCAGCGGCAGCTTTACTTTATTGATATCTGCAATTTTATTATTGATGGATTCAAACTCCTGTTTATACTTTGAGTTTTTGATGGCCTCCATCTTCTTTTGTACCGCCGGATCGTTCTCATCAAACTCAACCATCATTTTTTGAATACCCGAAGATATCCCTGTAATGCCCTCGGTTAAGCCCTTAATAACCTTACCAGCTGTTTCTATATTTTTTTCGCGCTTTTCTTTTTCGGCTTTACGGGTTTTAAGCTTATCGGCAAGGGTTTTCTTGTCGGTTTTAAGCTGAGCCAGCTTTTCTTCCAGCTTTTGTTTTTGCCCGGTAGTAATATCTTTTGCCGCTTTAACAGTTTGTTGTAATTCGTCAAGGCTGCCTACTATCTCTCCATAATCGTTTGAGCTTACATCGTTAATATTTGCATTTTGTACCAGCCGTATCTTCTCTCTCAATAAAGATATTTCCTGTTGGGTAAATTTATCGCCTAACGCTTTCTCCGCCTCACGCAACTCAGCCTCAGCGGTTTCTGTTTGGCCCGTAAAAGCATTCAATTCCTTCGTTCCCTTATCGATCTCTTTAGTTAGTGCCGAGTTAGCCGAGTTGCTGATCTTACTTTGGTTTTTTTCCATAAATCCACCAACCTCGCCCGATAGCTTGCCGGCAAAGCTCAAACCTTCTTTTACCGGGTTCTCAGCATCGATATCGATCTTTGATATCTGCTTCATGATCCCTCCGCCCAGTTGCCCCAGATAGGGCTGCCCTACGGGGATAAGTGAACAAACACCGGCAAGTATCTCAAACGAACCGGTAAACAACGCCTGTGCGCGGGCCTTATCTTCTATTTCGAGCAATATCTTCTTTTTAAGATCGCGCAGTTCTCTTAATCTGTCTGTTACCTGCCCTTCAACTGCATATATCTGATCTTTTACATCTTTAATATTTGCAAATGCCTCGGTAATATCTACCTGGGCTGTTTTTATTCCCTTTTTTAATTCTTTAACGGTCCAGTCGAGATCCTTAACCGTTAATTTGTTTGCGGTATCCTGTTTAAGCAAACGGTTTGCAAAATACAGCAGCTGCGCCAGTTCACGTCGTGATTCTACTATAATATTCAGGTTTGACAGGGCCGACAGTTTAGGGATCCAGCCCGGAGGGTAACCATAAAAATCAAGGTTTTGATCAAGCCGCCGCATATAAAGCCCTGTTTCCCTGATCAATGAGGCCATCCGCATATCTTGTTGTAAGCCTGCAGGCAATTGTTTGATCGCATTATTGTAATGATCGAGTATCCATTTTGCTTTTCGTCTTTCCCCGTTTCTGAAATTAGCCTTAGCGTATCCAAGCATCGTTTCAAGCAAAATAGGTTGCAGCCAGCTGTATTTAGTTTCAGGCAGGGTTTCCTGTCCGCCATCCGCTCCCTTTTGCCCGTCCGGGCCTTTAGCATCCTTGCCATCAACCGGGCGGAGTTCTTTATCTATGCTGCTTTTGGGTAGAAACTCCTTTTTAAAGTCAAGCAGCCTGACTGCCTCATATTCTAAACCGGTGTGGTATATCCTGATGGAAATATGATAATAGGTACTATCTTTCGCTTTTTTACCACCCTCAATTTTAATTGATTTACCTTCCTCCCCTCCTTTTGTTTCCCAGGAGACCTTTTTGCCTGTCGAATTGAATTTAAGAAAGCCGATCTTACCACCTGCACCGCCATTACCACCTGCACCCGAAGCTATAGCATCGGCCCCGCTGTCCTGGTTGGCCAGCTTGTCATCTCCGCACGAGTGTTTTTTGAAAGGCATACTATATACATAATTAATCGACTCAATTTTTGCGTAATATATTTTGTCTTTTTTATTTTGGTCAATATCGGGCCAATACCAGTTAGCGGTGGTGCCTTTTATCACATCAAACGACATAGCTGCTTTTTCAATATCGCTCCACGCAAGCGGATAGTCGTTTTTGGGCGATAATTTTTTAAGGGCGCCCATTTCACCGTTTTGCCCCTTCGCGCCGTTCAGTAAAAACACAGCATCGTTTGTGGCACGTTTATTTTCAATAGTATGGCATAGCAGGGTAATATTTCCCGCGGCCTCTCCGGCGGCGCCTGCTTTGCGGTTATCGCCGCCGTTACCTACAGCGTACGGTTGCGCGTTCTGCTCAGGTGTGGTGCTTAACGTACCCTGTTCATCTATGATCAAATGCCTGCATGAAATAGTAATATTAGCCTGCGGAAATGATAATTTATCATCAATAATGATCGTATCGGCATACAGGTACAGGTGCTCGATATCTGTCCGGCCCAATATCGCGTGCAGTTTGGACTCTGTTGTATCCTGCGAAAAGTTGAGCACCAAACCGGTAACCGTTACTTCTTTGGTTTCCTTGTCGGCTATGTTGTTAAAACTCACTTTTTGGCCGGGAAGCTTTTTTTCGGTTATTTCGATGGTGTCTTCCATGTTAAAGGAAGTATCCTGTAAAAGGTCATACCCCGGCACGATCTCCTGATCTGCCTCATCAATGATGTAGATTTTTTCGGAAGACATAAAATGATTATTTAGGTTGATTAAAATTACTAAATCATTAATAATAAATAATAACCGGATGGTATTATTATTAAAATAATCATAAGGCAAATCTGTAACTATAGTTCCCCAACAGCCTGCCGATAAACAAAAAAGCCCTTAACTTTCGTTAAGGGCTTCCTTTTATATAGGATCATTGTTTATTAAACCGACTTCCTGAGTTTGATCAGCCGCATCCAGTGCAGTACCTTAATAACCGGGTAAACCGGATCGAACTCGAACCATTTTTTTGCGAAGTTAGCGCTGTTAGGATGTTTGTGATGATTATTCTGAAACAGTTCGCCCAGCATTAAAAAATCAAATGGGGTGGTGTTTTTCGATTTATCGTTATTATCAAAATTAGCGTAACCATATTTATGCCCGCACCAGTTAACAATGGCGCCGTGGATAGGCCCCATTAAAAAGTGGATAGGTAATAATAAAAACATCCACCACTGGGTAGCAAAGGCTACATAAAACCAAATGTATAAACCACCAAAGATCAACCTGGAGGCTATGGTCGAACCGATCCTGTCGATCAACGGCCATTCGGGGTAGTGACCGCCAAATTTCGCATCGGGCTCCCTGGTGCGGCGTAAATGGTCAGAATAGGTGAGCACAGTTGCCCACATCATCCGGAACACATCGGTAAAAAAATGTGGCGAATGCGGATCCTTTTCGGTATCGCTGTATGCATGATGCTCGCGATGCATTATCGCATAAGCACGCGGATTTAAAAATGAGCTGCCAAGGCATATGTAATCCAGCAAATACAAAATGCGTTCAAATACTTTGCTGGTAGTGAACATTCTGTGTGAGGCATACCTGTGAAGGAAAAAGGTTTGGAAGAACAGCGACAAAAACCAATGTGCCAAAAAGAATATGAGAATATACATGTAATATATAACGGAAATGGGGTATGTAAAGTTTTCGGCTGCAAAATTATTAAATTTAGCTTAATACACTAATGTTTAATTGCCATATTAACAATTTATTGACCAAACACTTTAATGGGCACGCATAACCGGCATATTGGGTTCTATCCGCTTTAATTTAATGTTACTCACGGGCTTAACAACCAAAGGTATCTTTTCTATCCGGGTTTCGCTGGTATCCAGTCCAAAGGCTTTAGCGTCGGACATGGCTAACTTTTTTATAGCAAAATAGCTGTTCAAAATAAAGCTTTCGCCGGCGTTAAAAAGGTTATTGTACGACAGGAATTTTTCCATGATCACGAACCTGAAATCGGCGGCAAGCTTATACCTGCTCAATGATCTGTACTTACTGGTAATATCTATCTCGTTACGTTTTACCATATCTTCAACCACCTGGCGAAACAGTACATTTACCCGCGGCTGTATCCGGAAACCCAACCTGAATTCAACCCTGATCACTTTGCCTTTTTCGAGCTCCTCAACGCTGTATTCCATGGTATAAGGCTCGTCCATCTGCTCAATATGTAAAAACCAATAGGTATCGGCACGCTTTGGCATCCGGCTCATAATAGAGTAGATAATTTTTTGCTCTATTTGCTTGCTGTTGTTTGCCTTGGTGAGATAAATTAAATGTGTTGAGTATTTGGGTACCGATTCATCGGCACTCAATGCATCCAGCATCGGTATCTGGTCTTTCAGATCGATAAAATGCAGAAAACGATTATTGATCTTACGCGCCTTGTACCAGATGTACATGGTAAATATCAGGCCAAACTCAAACACCAGGAAGAATAGCCTTTTTACTATTTTAACGGCATTGGCCACGAAGAACGAGAACTCTACACACAAGAACACGCACAGGATAATGGTAACCAGCCAAACAGGCCAATGTTTAACGTACCGCATAAAGTAATACATTAAAATAGTGGTCATTAGCATGGCGATGGTGATAGAGAAGCCATAAGCAGCCGTCATGGCGGCTGATGTTCGGAAATACATAGATACCGCAATGCAGCCAAAACACAATATCCAGTTAATGCTGGGGATATAGATCTGCCCCCGGATGTTCGACGGATATTTAATGGTGATGCGCGGCCAAAAGTTCATACTCACGGCTTCGCTGATCAGTGTAAACGAGCCGCTGATGAGCGCCTGGCTGGCAATAATGGTAGCCAGGGTAGCCAAACCAACTGCGGGTATTAAAAACTGGTGCGGCACGATCTCGAAAAACGGGTTAACACCATTAAAATTAAAGCCTTGCGGGCGGGTTAAAACCCATGCTCCCTGACCAAGATAATTGAGCATAAGCGCTGTTTTAACAAATATCCAGCTTGCCTGGATGTTTTTACGGCCGCAATGCCCCAGGTCGGAATACAAAGCTTCGGCACCCGTGGTGCATAAAAATACCGCACCTAACAGCCAGAACCCTTTAGGATGATCCATGAGCAGTTTTGCGCCATAATAAGGGTTGAGTGCTTTAAAAATACCCGGATCGTGCAAGATCTGGCTCAGTCCTAAAACACCGATCATCAAAAACCATAGCAGCATTACCGGCCCGAATGCCGAACCAACCACTTTGGTGCCAAACTGCTGAAAAAAGAACAGCAGCAGCATAATGCTGATCACAATGATCAGTACGATGGCATTACCCGGCACAATATCTTTGGCAAAAGCCGGTACCAGGTTTAAACCTTCGATGGCCGATGTGACCGATATAGGCGGGGTAATAATGCCATCGGCCAGCAAAGTGCCCGCGCCAACAATGGCAGGTATGGCCAGCCATTTGCCATAGCGTCTTACCAATGCATAAAGCGAAAATATGCCTCCCTCTCCGCGGTTATCGGCCTGCAGGGTGATTACGATGTACTTAAACGTGGTTTGCAGGGTAAGTGTCCAAAAAATACAGGATATAGAACCTAATACCAACGCAGTATCAACTTTACCGCCTTCCTGCAAAAGGGTTTGAAAAACATAGAGCGGCGAAGTACCAATATCGCCAAAAATTATTCCGAGTGTGACTAAAAGACCGGCGAAGGAAACTTTCTTTAGATGAGGATTCATGTATATAGTTTGATCAGGGGCATTATTCAATTACATGTATTATTAATATGATAATCATGATAAAAAACGCTACGCCAATACAATGCCACGGATAAAATAGTCGCGACAATAGTTGCAAAACACTGTTTTACAACAAATTACAATAAGATTATGGAAAAAAGACATAGACACAAATCCTATCAAAATGATAATTAATTATCATTTTGATAGGATTTGACAGGAAAGTTTTAGTCGCGGTCGCGGCTTAGTTTGGCAAATACCAAGGGGTTTTCGGCCAGTTCTGCCGATTCCTTACGGTTCTTAACGATGTGTATAGCCGCGAACAATGCTTCGCGGAATGAGGTTTCGGACGCCTGGTCTTTACCGGCAATATCATATGCGGTGCCGTGATCGGGCGAGGTACGAACGATGTTTAAACCGGCGGTAAAGTTAACGCCCGATTCGAACGAGATCTGTTTAAATGGTATCAGGCCCTGATCGTGATACATAGCCAATACGGCATCAAATTGCTTGTATGCCCCGTTGGCAAAAAAGCCATCGGCAGCATACGGCCCCATAGCTAAAATTCCGGCAGCTTTTGCCTGCTCAATAGCCGGGATAATGGTCGCGATCTCTTCGCCGCCGATCAGCCCGTTATCACCTGCATGCGGATTGAGGCCCAGTACGGCAATTTTAGGTTTACGGATCCAGAAATCCTTCTTCAAACTCTCGTTCATTAATTTGAGTTTGGATATAATGCTGTCCTGAGTAACCTTTTGCGGGATATCGTTTACCGGGATATGGCCCGTAACCACGCCAACACGCAGGTCATCGCTCACTAAAAACATCAGCGAATCAGTTGCGCCCGCACGTTCCTGTAAATATTCGGTATGCCCTGCAAAATTAAAGGCATCGCTTTGTATGTTATGTTTATTGATGGGAGCAGTAACCAGGGCATCAATGCTACCCGCAACCAGGTCGTTAACGGCATGCTCAAGGGATTTGAAGGCATATTTACCACCGGTTTCGGTTGACTGGCCCATTTCTATTTTAACATCCTCTTCCCAGCAATTGATCATGTTGGCACGCTTGGCATTGGCCTGTGCAGCTTCAGTGATCACGTTGAACTGAAAATCGGTAATGTTTAATGCCTTACGGTGAAACGATGCAACCTTGGTATGCCCGTAAACAATAGGCGTACAATAATTTAATATGCGGCTATCAGCCAAAGTTTTAATAATTACCTCGAGACCTATGCCATTTACATCGCCTATGCTGATACCGATCTTTATTTTATCACTCATTATTATCATGATTTCACCGATGGGATTTGATTACACCGATGGGTTTACACGTTCTGTACCGACTAATTTACAACGGATTTAGAACAAAGCACAAATATGACGTTATTTGCGTTAATATTAAATTTTATAAATGAGTATAGTTAAGGCAAAAAAACATTTAGGTCAGCATTTTTTAACCGATAAAAACATTGCGGGTAAAATTGTAGACAGCCTGAAGCTATCAGACCAGTACAAGCAGGTGCTCGAAGTTGGCCCCGGCATGGGTATTTTATCCGATTTTTTACTGCAAAAAACCGAATATGAAACTTATTTCATCGATATCGATACCGAATCGTACCAGTTCCTCCAAAAAAAATATCCGCAATTGGGTAACAGGCTAATCAATGCCGATTTTTTAGAGATGGATTTTAAAACGGTGTTTGCGGGTAAATTTGCCATCATTGGTAACTTTCCGTACAACATTTCATCGCAAATACTTTTTAAAGTGCTTGATAACCGCCAGCAGGTAGTTGAGGTAGTGGGCATGTTTCAAAAAGAGGTTGCAGAGCGCTGTTCGGCCAAACCGGGCAGTAAAGAGTATGGTATTTTGAGCGTTTTTTTGCAGGCTTATTATAAAGTTGACTATTTATTTACCGTAAAGGCCGGGGTATTCAACCCGCCGCCAAAGGTACTTTCGGCTGTTATCCGCTTAACGCGAAACGAAACGGCGCAGTTGGATTGCGATGAAAAACTTTTCTGGCAATTGGTAAAAGCAGGCTTTAACCAGCGCCGAAAAACATTGCGCAATGCCATATCATCAGTTATCCCGAAAGATAAAATTACCGAAGATCCCTTACTGGATTTGCGCGCCGAGCGTTTAAGCGTTGCCGATTTTGTGAAGTTAACCAATATGGTAAGTGGGCAGCGTTAAAACTTAAAAACCACCTCGGTAAATTTTGGCGCTTTTAAATTACCCTGCCCCTGTGCCAGTTTACCTGGTGTATTACCGGTTGAATGCCCGTAAAACCTGGCAAAATAAGTCTGACTTTTTTTAAAAGCCGTATCTGGTTTAAAGGTGATGAGGCTATCGGTGATCTGGTAAACGCCAGGTTGCTCGTTTTGGTCATTCTTCATATCGGTGTCGGCAGGCATCCGGTAAACCGGGAACAAAGTTTTAAAAGCTTCCGGCGGGAGTGAATCCTTTTTCAGTTCTTGTAATACTGCATAATCCAGGCCGCTTACCACCACCATTTGCGAATCTTTGCTTAGCGCGATGCGACTTTTATCATGCTCCGTTACCGCTGCCGAATGGCAACCGAGGCACATCGCCACTAAAAAAACACAGTACCAATGCCGCATATTGTATTAATTATCAAAATGATTCACCTGTAGGAACGCAGCCGGCACTTATTTTTCGGCCAGCAGGTCATCGTTCAGTTTTTCAAACTCGTTAATAAATTCGGCGTAATAGTTACCTGTACCCGGGCCGCTAAAACCGGTATGTATTTTACGCACATCCCCTTTTTTATCGATAATAATGGTGGTGGGGAAAGCTATAAAATTAGCCAGCATAGGCAGGCTTTTGGCAGTCTCTTTTTTATCGAGCGTATAGCCTGTTATCAATATCGGGTAAGGTATGTTAAAACGCTTTTTTAGCTGCTCCAGGCTTTTTCTCGATCGGTCGTAATCGGTGCTGCGCTCATAGGCCAGCCCCACAACTTCAACGCCTTTGTGATGATACTTTTTGTAGAAATTAACCATATAGGCGGTTTCGTCCATACAGTTGGGGCACCACGATCCCATCATCTGCAAAATAACCACCTTGTTTTTAAAACGCTGATCGCTTAATGAAATCCTCTTGCCGCTCAGGTCGGTAAAAGTAAACTCGATCTTTTTGTAGCCCGGTTTTAATGCTGTTAACGAGTAAGCATCGGGCAGTTTGGCGTTTTCGTTTTTCATGGCCCACCATTCATCCTTACCCGAATAGCCGGAATAAAACAGGCCACCGTTTAAAATACTGGTGTTGTTATGATCAATAGCCGCTGTAAACAGGTAGGCGTGGCCACCATCAAAGCACGATAGGTAAAGGCTATCGTTGGTGGTAGTGCCCTCCAGGTAACGGTAATCGCCGGTGGTGGTTAAAAAGGTACCGGTTACTTTGCTGCCGGTTTGCTTAAACTCGGCAACGGTGGTATCGCCGCTGGCAAATATCGCGCTCCAGCGGCCCTGTACATTATAACCCGGTTTCGCTTCCTTACAAAAGCGGTAATCCCCCGGTTCGGCGGCAAATTCCATTGCCACATCTTTTTGCGGTAAATGTTTTATCCAGTTACCCTGTAGTTTACCATTAACCAGCTTAGCCTTAAACTCCGAATCGAACAAGGGCATGTGGATAAAAACCGAATCGCCAACCTGTTTAACATCGGGCACTTTAAAATGTTCGTCGCCGTTAATAATGGCTATCTGTTTTTTACCGAGAGTATCTTTAACCTCAAAAGTAAAAGGTATTTGTTTACCGATGGAGTTTGTAATAGCAGCATGCCAGGTGCCGTTTTGCCATTTGCTTTGTGCAAAAGCAAATGGCGATGTTAATACTATCGCGAATAATATGATGAATGCTTTTTTCAAGGGTGCCGATGATTTAGCATTGACAAATAATTACAAAATTCTGCTTGTTCTTTTGCAAGCTGCCTTAGGGGTTCAAGACTGGGCGGCTTAGGCCAGCGATCAAGGGTTTCCTTTTGCTGTTTTAAAAGCTTCTTCATTTTTTGTAGTTCGCCTTTAGAATGCTTTATCGGGCCCATAACACAAATATAACGAATCAATCTTTATTTTAATACCTCGCGCGATATCACAATTTTCTGTATTTCGGATGTCCCCTCGTAGATCTGCGTGATCTTGGCATCGCGCATTAAGCGCTCAACATGGTACTCTTTTACAAAGCCGTAACCACCGTGTATCTGCACCGCTTCAACAGTGGTTTTCATGGCCACTTCTGATGCAAAAAGCTTAGCCATTGAGCTGGCCTGTGCGTAAGGCTGGCCGTTATCTTTCAGCCAGGCGGCTTTTAAACAAAGCAAACGTGCAGCCTCAATTTCGGTGGCCATATCGGCCAGCTTAAATTGTATGCTTTGATGCTCGGCAATGGGTTTGCCAAAGGTTTTACGCTCTTTGCTATAAGCCAGTGCCAGTTCGTACGCACCCGATGCAATGCCCAATGCCTGCGAGGCAATACCGATGCGGCCGCCTTCCAATGTTTTCATGGCGAAAGTAAAGCCAAAGCCATCATCGCCTATGCGGTTTTCTTTAGGTACTTTAACATCAGTAAACATTAATGAGTGTGTATCCGAACCACGGATGCCCAGTTTATTTTCTTTAGGGCCAATGGTAAAACCGGGCATACCTTTTTCAACTATCAGGGCATTAATGCCTTTACTCTTCTTTTCGGGGTGCGTTTGTGCGATGACCAGGTAGGTTGACGCCGAACCGCCATTAGTGATCCAGTTTTTAGTGCCGTTTAACAGGTAATGATCGCCCATATCTACAGCCGTAGTATGCTGCGATGTCGCATCGGACCCTGCTTCGGGTTCCGAAAGGCAAAAAGCGCCTATCTTTTCGCCTTTGGCCAAAGGCACCAGGTATTTTTGCTTTTGCTCTTCGCTGGCGTAATGCTCCAAACCATAGCACACCAGCGAATTATTTACCGATACCACCACCGAAGCTGAAGCATCAATTTTTGACAATTCTTCCATTACCAGTACATAGGATACACTGTCCATGCCGCTGCCACCGTATGCGGGATCCACCATCATCCCTAAAAAGCCCAGCTCTCCGAGTTTTTTAACTTGTTCGGCCGGAAATTTCTGGTGCTCGTCGCGTTCAATAACTCCGGGCTTCAACTCGGTTTGGGCAAAGTCCCTGGCAGCCTGCCTGATCATCAGGTGCTCTTCTGATAAGTCGAAATACATAAATTTATAATGAATGGTTGTTAACTGCATCAAATATAATCATATGCATGCATAGTAAATAATCTTTCACAAAAAAAGAGAGCTCTTTTGAAGCTCCCTTTCCCCTAATTAATTTAAACTATTGATTAAACCCAAAACAAAGAACACAAATCACTCAGCTTGGGTGTCTGAGAATTCAAAAACAATTTTTCATTGGTAGATGTAAATGTCTTATATCTCCACAGAATGCTCTGTGTGCTTATTGTGAACAAAGGTATAGGCTAAGCAACCGACAAACAAATACGTATACGTCAGTAATTTTGATCTTTGTTCAATATTTTAACTCGTTTGAATACCCTACCATTAAAGAATAAGGCAATTTTTTTAATATATTATTTAAAACGAAGTGTTTATCTACGGTTTTTAGTATTAATAAAAATTTAATTTTTTACCTTTAGTTTTTCAACCCCAACACACCAAGCACAATGTTATTAACTGATTTTGAATATCTTAATACCTCCGAGATCGCCTTCAAAAAAAAGGTAGCGCTGCAAATTAAACGCCTCAGAAGACAAAATCAGGTAAGCCAGGAGAAATTTTACAGCGAAACCAATATCAATATCGCCCGCCTGGAGTCGGGCCGGGTTGATATCCGTTTGGATACCTTACGTAAGATATGCTATTACTTTGATGTATCCTTATCGGGCTTTTTCCAGGGGATATACTAATGCCTGACGCTTATGCAATTTACAAACGAAGTTGAAACCTGGTGGGCGGCGCAAAATAGTTTCGAGATTATTGCCTTTTTTACCGGTATGCTTTGCGTGTGGCTCGCTGCACGTAACAATATCTGGAACTGGCCACTCGCTATTATATGCACGGGCGTTTCTATATTCGTTTTTGCGGAAAAAAATTTATACGCCGATATGGGACAATATGTATACCTGTTTTTCAGCAACATATACGGATGGTATTATTGGAGCCGGCGTTCGCAAAATGAGAAACGTGTGCCAATTACCCTTATTTCAAAAAAACAAATTTTTATATCAATTATAGCCGTTGCTGTAATATCACCGGCATTAGGTTTAACGCTGGTAAAACTCGCGCCGGCATTACATTATCAACCAGCGGCTTTTCCGTATTTAGATAGCTTTTGTACAGTTTGCAGTTTGATTGCTCAATTATTTTTAGCCAGAAAGGTATTGGAGAATTGGTTGATCTGGATTTTTGTGGATCTGATTTATATTGGTGTGTACGCTATAAAGGGACTTGATTGGTTTGCTGTTTTGTTTTTGGTGTATACCGGCCTGGCAATATTTGGTTATTTCGACTGGCACAAAGAGTACCGTAAGCAGTTACAAACCGCAAATGGATAAGGGCATAATCAAAATAGCGATAGTCGGCGGCGAATCGACGGGTAAATCGACCATGTCTGCATACCTGGCCAAGTATTACCAAACCGTTTGGGTGCCCGAGTTTGCCCGCGGATATTGTGAAAAGCTAACCGCACCGCCCACCTGGCAGGATGAGATCAATATGTTTGAGGGACAGCTTGAGCTGGAAAAAAGCCTGCTGCCCAAAGCCAATAAAATACTGATCTGCGATACTACCTTCATCACTGTTAAGATCTGGAGCGATCATATATTCGGCCGGTCGCCGCAGCAGGTGGTTGACGAGCTGAGCCGCCACCCTTACGACTTTTATTTACTGCTCAACATCGATCTGCCCTGGCAGGATGACCCGCTGCGCGATTTCCCCGATAAGCGCGAACACTTTATGCAGGTTTGGCACGATGAGCTGAAAGCGCTTAATGCGGATTATGTGGTTATATCGGGTTTAGGCCACGATAGGTACGATAATGCCACACAGGCGATAGATACTTTTTTAACCAGGAATATTTAACGGCAGGCCGGTAATTAAGCGGCCTTGCCAACCAGTATGTCATCAATCTTTTTAACTTTTCTTTAACAAAAAGTAAACCTTTGGTGCAACGTTTTACAAAACGTTGTGTCATTTATATCGAAAGCTGTAAAAGAAACTTGGAAGCCGTTTATATCGACAAGCATTTTGACCTGGTGGTTGAATGTAAAAAGGGAAGCAAAAAGGCCCATTACGAGTTATATCAGCTATACTCAAAGGCGATGTTAAATACCGCCTTCAGGATAGTGAATAATTTGGATGAGGCTCAGGATGTATTGCAGGAGGCATTCCTGGACGCATTTGCCCGTATAAACGATTTCAGGCAGGAAACAACTTTTGGGTTATGGATAAAACAAATTGTGGTTCACCGGTCTATCAACCTGCTGCGCAAGCGCAAAATGGACCTGGTTAGTATTGATGACGAGCAAATTGAAAACCTGGCCGATGATGATTTTAATGATGATGACGAACTGCAGTACAAAGTGGCACAGGTAAAAGATGCCATGAAACTGCTACCCGAAGGTTACCGCGTGGTACTATCGCTTTACTTACTGGAAGGGTACGACCACGAAGAGATAGGGCAGGTTTTAAACATCAACGAAAACACATCAAGAACACAGTTTTTAAGAGCAAAAAGAAAATTAATTGAAATTTTGAAACAGAGAGGGATAACAGCATGAGCAAGCGATTAGAAAATTTCATCAAAAACAATAAAGAAGAATTTGATGAATTGGAGCCGGATTTTGAGCTATGGAATAAAATTGAAAAAGCGCTACCGCCAAAGGAAGTTATAACGCCAAAGCGCGAAGCAAAAACTTTTTCGTTGGGTTTTGTAATGCGTGTGGCAGCTATAGTATTTGTGGTAATGACAATAGGCTTTGTATTTTATGTAAAAAACCAAACGCCGCCAACACCAACCCTGGCACAAATTAACCCCGAGTATGCCCAGCAGCAAAAGCATTATGCAAGCCTGGTGGCCAACAAACGCCAGGAATTAAAAACACTGGCCAAAACCGACCCCGAACTATACACCGAATTTAGCGGTGAGATAGCCAAAATGGACTCTACCTACAAAAAACTGAATAATGATTTAGCAACCAGCCCTAATCAGGAAAGTGTTTTACGTGCAATGATCCGGAATTTGCAAATACAAACCGAGGTGCTTAATCAGCAATTACAGGTAATAGAACAGTTTAATGAAATGAAAAAAGAACAAAAAAATGAAATCAAAGATATTTAAGCCCCTACTAATTACTATAGCTATAGTAACCGGCATACATGGCATTGGTACAGCTCAAAGCATGACTGCCGAACAACAAAAGGATATGGAAACCCGCCTGAAGCAAATGGAGCTGAAGTTACAGAACATGCAGGTAAAGATGGATAGCATGAAAAAACACGATAGCTTACGATTGAAAGAAAGAGTAGCTGTTGGCTATGGCACATCCATTTATACATCGCCAAGAGCGATCAAAGTTACGCCGAGAACACCGGCCACGGCACGGACACCGATGACTATGGTAGTGCCGGCAGCACCGATGGCTCCTATGAAATCGCTGGCACCACTGGCGTTTGACAAAGATTTTGCGAAGGCATTCAGTAAACCGCTTAGTTTAAATTTCGACAGCAATGATAAAAAACTGGAAGAAAGAGTAAAAAGCGGCGAGGTTAAAGAAACGACCAAAGCTTATAGCAAAAGCTACAACATTGACCATGACGATAAAGTGGTGATCGATAACAAATGGGGTAAAGTAACCGTAAATACCTGGAACAAGAGCGAGGTTAAAGTTGAGGCACAGATACGGGCCGACGCCATGGAAACTGATGAGGCTCAAAAATTATTAGATGCCGTTAAAATAGACGACAGCAAGGATGGTTCTACTGTATCGTTCACAACTAAGGTTGAGCCTACCGATGGCAATAACTCATGGGGCTGGGGCACCAATAACGGCAAACCCTTTGTACGCAAGGTATACATCAGCTATACCATCTACATGCCGTCTAAAAACGCGTTGCAGATAACCAACCGTTTTGGTGGGGTAGAACTCCCCGATTTTGATGGTAAACTAACTGTAAACAGCACCTATGGCAACTTTACTGCTAAAAAGCTCAGCAATACCGCCAATGAGATAAGTTCGCGCAACGGCGCAACTAATATCGAAAGTTTGAACGGCGGCCAGCTAAAAGTACAATATGGCAGCCTTGACCTGGGTACGGTTGAGAACCTGAACGTAGATGCGAACGTTAGTGCAGTTAAGATCGGCAAGATCAAGTCCGGGGCAACGCTAAATGTAAAATATGGTCCGGGCGTGCAGATCAGCGATTTGGATAAAAACATCAAAAACTTATCGGTTACCACTTACATAGCGCCGCTTGAAGTAAACTTCAACAACAACCAAAATTTTGATTTTGATGTAACGGTACACAATAACAGCTTTGATTATGGCAACCACGATGTAACGGTGACCAGCCAATCGCCTGATGATACCCGCCGCTATAGTGCAACCAAAAACTATAAGGGCCATTTGGGCAAAGGCAATCCCGATAAGGTGATCACCGTCAAATCAAATTACGCACCGGTAAAATTTAATTTACAATAAGTTATCCCCATATATAGTTTTAAGTAGTTAAGGCTCCCGGCTGATCAGCCGCGGAGCCTTAAACATTTTTGCGTAATATGCGTTGCCAAGCTAACGTATATATGATGCCGCAAAAAGTAAGTATTTTTTGGTTTCGCCGCGATTTACGACTGGAGGATAATGCCGGTTTTTACCATGCTTTAAAGGGTGATTACCCCGTTCTCCCGCTGTTTATTTTTGATCCGGCCATACTTGATATACTTGAAGATAAAGACGATGCACGTGTAACCTTTATCTACCAAACGCTATCCGCGCTAAGCGCGCAACTGCGGCAGCACCATTCGGATATCCTGGTGAAATATGCCGATGTTAGCCATGCCTGGGATGAAGTGCTTAAAGCATATGATGTAACGGCGGTATACACCAACCACGATTATGAACCCTACGCAAAACAACGCGATGACGCCATCGGCGCAAAGCTAAAGCACAAAAACATACCGTTTAATACTTATAAGGACCAGGTAATTTTTGAAAAAGGCGAGGTAGTAAAAGACGATGGGAAGCCCTACACCGTATTTACACCCTACAAACGCAAATGGTATGAAAAGTTACGGCCGTTTTATTTAAAGACTTATCCCACTAATAAATACCTCCATAATTTGTTAAATACCAGGCAGTTTAAAATGCCATTGTTAAAACAAATAGGCTTTACGGAAAGCCGCGCGCAATTTCCCGGCAAGGCATACCAGAACATGATCAAAGATTATGCTGAGAAGCGCGATTATCCGGCCATAAAAGGCACATCGCATATTGGCTTGCATTTACGATTTGGCACCGTTAGCATACGACAGCTGGCTGCAGATGCTTACAATGCTGAAGAAAAGACCTGGCTGAACGAACTGATATGGCGCGAGTTTTATATGATGATCTTGCATCATTTCCCTGAAACGGCTACCCATGCTTTTAAGCCTGAATATGATCATATTGTTTGGCGCAATAACGAGCGTGAGTTTGAGGCATGGCGCAAGGGCCAAACCGGTTACCCGCTGGTTGACGCAGGTATGCGCGAGCTGAATGCCACCGGCTATATGCACAACCGGGTACGCATGGTGGCGGCCAGCTTTTTAAGTAAGCATTTATTGATCGACTGGCGTTGGGGCGAAGCATATTTTGCCCGAAAGCTATTAGATTATGAAATGGCGAGTAATGTGGGCGGCTGGCAATGGGCGGCCGGTAGCGGTACCGATGCCGCACCTTACTTCAGGGTTTTTAACCCGGAGATACAGCTAAAAAAGTTTGATCCTAAACTGGAATATATCAAAAAATGGGTTCCGGAGTATGCCGACTTCGGCAAATATCCAGAACCCATTGTTGAGCACGCGTTTGCACGCGACAGATGTTTGAAAGCGTTTAAAAATGCGCTTACCGAAAAGGGTTAATTACTAACATTTACAACTGTAACCTCGTATCGTAAACAGCTAAATGCAGGGATTGAATTACGTGAGTCGGCCCCATAACCTATTGTTGACGGCATGATGAAAGAAATTTGTCCGCCCGCGGTAGTTTTACTTAACGCTTCAGCAAAACCCGGAACCACATCATAAAGCGTGAACGATGTTGCCGCAGTTCCATCAGTAGTAACTTCGGTGTCAAACGCAGTACCATTAAGCAATGTACCGGTATACTGCACACCAACGGTTGAACTGATGCTGATAGGATCTGTTCCGGTGCCGTGCACTATTTCTTTATACCAAAGCCCCGAAGCTGTTTTTGTATAACCCGACAGGCTATTTGCAGCCATATATTTTTTGATGCTGACATCATCGTACGTAGCCTGGTTATCAACCAGACTTACCGTATAATCCAGACATTGGTTACCATTGATAGCGATAGAACCTGAAAAATACCCGTTAATGCCAAACGCCAGTCGCGATGGTATTAACAACCTTATTTTACCGCCTTTGCGTTTCAGTAAATTTTTAACGCCTATTTGTACAGCGGTAGGCGTGATATGGCCTACATAGGTGTGGGTATGATTAATAATGGTATCGGTAGTAGAATAGCCGCCATCAAAAGTATGGTACGCGTAGGCATAAGCTACCAGGTCGGGATAATCAACAACCGCGCCTGTACCCTGACTAATGATCTGGTAATAAATGCCGGTGGTATCGCCGCCGGTGGTGTCGCGTTTCATGCCGGTTAAACCGTTATCAGCAATATACTTTTGAATACTGTTTTCATCATACTGTTTTATCGTAACGTCGTTAGCGTTTTTTTTGCATGAGAACAATCCGAAAGCGATAAAACCTATGATGACGTAAAATGATCTTTTCATTAAAATAATTATTTTTTAGTAGCGGGTTTAATCCCGTTGTTTTGCCTGGTTACCCGGGTATGTATATATTAATTAGCTATATCGTAAAGTTTTATTGTAAAGTCGAGCACCGAATTGGCCGGTATTTTTAAATCTGGTTGATCATACGGCCCGTAAGCATACCCCGATGGCACAAACAACCGGATAACACCGCCCTTTTTAATATGCGGGATGCCGATCTGCCAACCCTGTATCACTCCGCCCAAAGCAAACGATGGATGAAAATTATTAGTTTGCGCAAAAAGAGTTGTGCTACCAAGCACGCTGCCTTTATAACCTACCGTTATCAATGTAGAGCTTGTAAATAGTACGTTGCCTGTTCCCAATGTATCAATAATATAATATTCGCCGGTGGCCTTATCTTTTATGGCAACATTGGTTAAACCGTTAGCTGCCAGGTAGTCTTTAATGATCACGGTATCTTTACCCAGTTGTATTTGCGCCAGCTCGGCGTCGGTAGTCTCTTTCTGACAAGCCGTTACCACAAAGCACAAAAACAAACCTATTAACAGCAACCTGTTCATAAACTATATAAAGGGCAAATTTATCCTTTTAAAATTCAAAAACAGAACCTTAACATATTTTAACACATTTTATTGTGATTTTTTTGCGATTTAGTGGTAGCAGCGCGTAGAACACACCCCTAACCTCCCGAAAAAGTTCGGGACAAGCTCTCTCGAGAGGGAAACGAAATTTTAACTAAAAAGGGCCGTCGCCCAAACGGGTAACGGCCCTGGATATATATTAATGGTCAGTTAATAACAATATTTATTGGCCTCTATCAGTTGTTTGGCAATGCGTTGCCTTGCATCCTTGATATTAAAAGGCTCTGTTTTGGTAAAGCGCTTCAATCCTACCATCATGGCGCGGTATTCATCACCTTCGGCAAATGAATTTAAAGCTTCTTTACCGGCAATATATGCATGGTCGGCAGCTTCGTGCAGGTATACCCGCATCATATCCAGCTGCCCTGCACAAGCTTCTTCGCCGCGTAGTTTAACCAATTTTTCAGTACGCAATATCGTCGACTCTGCAATATATACATAACCAATAATATCCGCAATATTCATTAAAATTTCCTGTTCCTTACCCAGGGTAGCCATCAGTTTTTGCACCGCGGCGCCGGCTATCATCAACCCTGTTTTTTTGAGGTTCTTTAATATCTTCTTTTCGTAAGCAAACGGCGTTTCATCGGGTTCGGCAAAATCAGGTATCGACATCAGCTCGGCCGAAACGGCCATTGCAGGCGTCATCAGGTCGATCTCGCCTTTCAGTGCACGCTTTAACAGCATATCCACAATCAGCATGCGGTTAATTTCGTTGGTGCCTTCAAATATGCGGTTGATGCGGCTATCGCGGTAAGCACGTTCCATTGGCGCCTCGGCGCTATAACCCATGCCACCATATACCTGCAAACCTTCGTCCACAACATAATCCAGCGCTTCCGAGCCCCAAACTTTCAGGATGGCGCACTCGACAGCAAACTGCTCAACCGATTTGAGCTTGGCTTTCGCCAGATCCATACCGCCGGTGTGCAAAGCTTCGTAAGCGTCGTCGATGTTTTGACCGGCACGATACGCCGCACTTTCTACAGCGTAGATGCGGGTAGCCATTTCGGCAAGTTTGTAGCGGATAGCACCGAATTTTGAGATGGGCAGTTTAAATTGGATACGCTCGTTTGAATAGTTCAATGCATGGTTAAACGCCATACGTGATGAGCCTATCGCGGCAGCGCCTAATTTGATACGACCAATGTTTAAGATGTTAACCGCTATTTTAAAGCCGTTCTGCCTTTCGGATAACAGGTTTTCAACGGGTACGGGGCAATCGTTAAAAAAGATCTGGCGGGTTGATGAGCCTTTGATACCCAGTTTATGTTCTTCGGGGTTCATGGTAATACCGCCGAAAGTTTTTTCGACAATAAACGCACTCAGGTTTTCATCATTATCGATCTTGGCGAATACAATAAACACATCGGCAAAGCCACCATTGGTGATCCACATTTTTTGCCCGGTGATCAAATAATGTTTACCATCCGGACTTAACACTGCTTTTGTATGACCAGAGTTGGCATCAGAGCCCGAATTTGGTTCGGTTAAGCAATAAGCCGCCTTCCACTCGCCGGTACCCAGTTTGGGGATGTATTTTTGCTTTTGCTCTTCGTTACCATAATACAATATCGGTAAGGTACCAATACCTGTATGGGCAGAGAGCGCCACCGCGAACGAGAAGCCCGCGCCAACAGCGTCGGCAACCAGCATACTGGTATTGAAGTTTTTGCCGAAGCCGCCGTATTCTTCGGGTATGGAAACGCCAAGCAAGCCAAGCTCACCGGCTTTGTCCATTAAGGTGGGCATCAGGCCTTCTTCCTGCGCGTCTATCCTATCCAGGATGGGCAAAACTTCGGCAGCCAAAAAATCCTCGCAGGTTTTTTTGATCATCTGCGATTCTTCGTCAAATTCTTCAGGAATGAAAATATCGTCGGCGAGTGTTTCCTTAATTACAAATTCTCCACCTTTAATTGTATGCTTCTCTACAGTATCCATAATTTTTTGGTCTTGACTTTTTTTAATCTTTATAGTATCTCGAAGACGCCTGCGGCCCCCTGACCAGTTCCCACACACATCGTTACGATGCCGTATTTTTGTTTGCGTTCTTTTAATTCGTTTATGATTTGCACGGTTAGCTTAGCTCCTGTACAACCCAATGGGTGACCTAAGGCTATCGCGCCGCCATTTACATTCAGTTTATTGGGGTCGATCCCCAACTCGCGGACAACCGCTAACGATTGCGATGCAAAAGCTTCGTTTAACTCGATCAGGTCGATCTGATCCAGTTTCATGCCGGCTTGCGCCAGTGCTTTCGGTACGGCGTATATCGGACCAATACCCATAATTCGTGGCGGTACGCCTGCTACGCCGTAGCTTACCAGGCGGGCCAATGGTTGTACGTTCAGTTCTTTCAATAGCTTTTCGGACACCACCAAAACAAAGGCAGCTCCATCCGATGTTTGGGATGAATTGCCTGCGGTTACTACGCCGTCGGCAGCAAAAACCGGTTTTAGTGTAGCCAGCTTGGCAATGCTGGTATCGGCACGCGGACCCTCGTCGGTATCAACCACATATTCGCGGGTTTTCTTTTTCAGGTTATCATCAAGGTAGGTTTCCTTTACAGTGATGGGCAGAATGCCTTGCTTCATCCGGCCATCGGCAATAGCTTTGATGGCTTTTTGGTGCGATTGGTAGGAGAACTCGTCCTGATCTTCGCGGCTCACTTTATACACTTTTGCTACCTCTTCGGCTGTCAAACCCATGTTCCAATACCAGTCGGGGTGGGTTACCGCGATATCCGGGTTAGGTACAATTTTCCATCCGCCCATCGGGATCATCGACATACTTTCGACACCACCGGCAATGATACAATCGGCCATGCCGGAGCGGATCTTGGCGGTAGCTGTCGCGATAGTTTCCAGCCCGGATGCGCAGTAACGGTTCATAATGACGCCCGGAACCTTATCGGTATCCAAACCCATCAGCGAAATCAAACGCGCCACGTTTAGCCCCTGTTCCGCTTCGGGCGAGGCATTACCTACGATCACATCGTCGATGCGCTCTTTATCCAGGCCCGGCACCGATGCTACCAGGTGACGGATCACTTCGGCGGCCAGGTCGTCCGGTCTCGTGAACCTGAATACGCCTCTTGGAGCCTTTCCTACAGCAGTACGATAACCAGCAATTATATAAGCTTCAGTCATTGTTTTATTGTTGTCGTCATTGCGAGGTACGAAGCAATCTCCATGCTATGCAGAGCGGCTCTGTAAGTCGGGGATTGCTTCGTCCCTCGCAATGACGTGGTGGTTAATTTCTTAGTGTTTTTCCTTTAGTCAATATGCTTTGTATCCGTTCCAATGTCTTTCTCTCTCCGCAAAGCGATAAAAATGCTTCGCGTTCCAGGTCGAGCAGGTATTGCTCGGTTACCAGGGTTGGTGATGAAAGGTCGCCGCCGCACATCACGTAGCCTAGTTTTTCGGAAATCTTTTTATCATGCTCGGATATGTAATGCCCCGAATACATGGAGTTTGCCCCGATGTAAACCATGCCTAACCCTGATTTACCTAATACTTTGATATCCTTACGGTGCGCGGGTTGCGTGTAGCCTGCATCGGCCAGTTCCAAAGCTTTTTCTTTGGCATCGGCAATGAGCCTGCTGCGGTTCATGCTGATGCTGTATTTATCTTTTAGCAGATAGCCCAGGTCGTAAGCTTCTGGTGCTGAGGTTGAAACTTTGGCCATGCCTATAGTAAGGAAGCGATCTTTCAGAACGTTCTGTTCTATCTGTCCTTCGGTAAAGGCATCCGATGCGCGTAGTGCAAACTCTTTGGTACCGCCACCACCGGGGATGAGGCCTACTCCAAATTCCACCAAACCCATATAAGTTTCGGCGTGCAGTTGTACGTGATCGGCGTGTAAGCAAAACTCGCAGCCACCGCCCAGAGCTAAATTGAACGGCGCAGCAACTACCGGTATCGACGAATAACGGATGCGCATGGATGTTTTTTGGAACATGCTGATGGCCATACTGATCTCGTCCCACTCCTGCTCAACAGCGGCCATAAAGATCATACCCACGTTGGCACCGGCCGAAAAATTGGCGCCATCGTTACCGATAACCAGGCCACGGTAATCTTTTTCGGCCAGGTCGATCGCCTTGTTAATACCCTGGATAACCTCGCCACCGATTGTATTCATTTTGGTATGGAACTCGAGGTTCAAGATACCATCGCCCAGATCGGTGATGGTGGTACCGGCGTTTTTCCAGACCGTCTTGCTGGCGCGGATATTATCTAAAATGATAAAGTTTTCCGTGCCCGGAATGGCTTTATAGGTTTTGGTCGGGATGTCGTAATACTTTTTAATACCATCTTCAACTTTGTAGAATGATTCGTTACCGCCATTCAGCATTTCGTGTACCCAGGCAGCGGCCTCGTTGCCTTTGGCTTTCATGGCGGCTACGGTATCCTTCGCACCTAAAGCATCCCAAACTTCGAAGGGGCCGAGCTCCCAACCAAAGCCGGCACGCAGGGCATCGTCTATACGGTACAGCTCGTCGGATATTTCGGGGATACGGTCGCTCACATACTCAAACAAACCATAAAAAGAGGTGCGGAAAAATTCGCCCGCTTTATCGCTGCCTTTGGCGTAAACTTTCATCCGCTCGCGCAGATTTTCAACAGGTTTAGTTGCTTCGAGCGTTGCCGATTTAACTTTGATCTGCGGTTTATATTCTAAGGTCTTCAGATCGAGCGCTAAGATCTCGCTCGAGCCGTCGGCATTTTTTACTTTTTTGTAGAAGCCTTGTTTGGTTTTGTCGCCCAGCCATTTGTTCTCGGCCATTTTTTTCACGTATTCGGGCAGCACAAACAGGTCGTGCGCCTTATCGTTGGGCAGGTTATTGTAGAGGCCGTTGGCTACGTTGATCATGGTATCCAAACCAACCACATCGCTGGTGCGGAAGGTAGCCGATTTTGGCCTGCCCAAAACCGGGCCGGTAAACTTGTCGACCTCTTCGACGGTCAGGTCCATTTTCTCAACCAGGTGCAGCAGCGCCATGATGGAGTAAACACCTACACGGTTGGCAATGAATGCCGGTGTATCTTTACATAGAACAGTGGTTTTACCTAAAAATTTATCGCCGTAGTGCATCACAAAATCAACAACCTCTTGAGATGTTGACGGTGTGGGTATGATCTCTAACAAACGCAGATAACGCGGCGGGTTAAAAAAGTGCGTTCCGCAGAAATGCGCCTTAAAATCGTCGCTCCGGCCTTCCGCCATCAAATGGATGGGTATGCCTGATGTATTTGAAGTGATTAAAGTGCCCGGCTTGCGGAATTTCTCCACCTGGTCGTACACCTTTTTTTTGATATCCAGGTTTTCGACAACCACTTCGATCGTCCAGTCGCAACCGGCAATATCCTTCATGTTATCATCAAAGTTGCCTGTGGTGATCCTGTTTAAAACCGATTTGGTAAATACAGGCGAAGGGTTTGATTTGGCAGCGGCATCTAAAGCGGCGTTTACAATGCGGTTTTTAACTTTTGGATTATTCAAAGCTAAACCTTTGGCTTGTTCATCGGGCGTTAATTCCTTCGGGGCAATATCGAGCAACAAAACTTCCACACCGATATTGGCAAAGTGGCACGCAATACGCGAGCCCATTACACCCGAACCTAAAACGGCAACTTTTTTAATTAATCTCTTCATCTGGTAAATATTTGCCTCTCTTAAATCCTCCCCCGAAGGGAGACCTTAAAGAGCTATTATTCGGGTTTATAATCGATTGTTAACTGGTTGATCTTTTTCAGCGTATCGGTTAGTTGTTGTTTTTCGACATCGCTGATATGCGCATCCAAATAATCATTAAACTTGCGTACAACTACACGGGCCAGGTGGCGTTTTTCTTTACCCAGATCGGTTAAACAAATTTTAACCGAACGCTTATCGCCTTTGTTTGATTCGCGGTAGATGAGTCCCATATCTTCGAGGTTGCTTAACATCCTCGATAAACTGGTTGATTTTAGTCCGAGCAAACCGGCAACTTCGGTAACGGTGGTACCCTCTTTATCATCAATATTGATGAGCAGGTAACCGATGGATTGCGTGATACCAAACTCGGCGGCCAATTGGTTATACCGGTTAGCAACCGTTTGCCATACTATCTTTAAAAAATAATCAGTAGTTTCCTGGTGTTTCATTAATTTACTATGCAAGCATAACAAATATATAGAGTTAAACTTTAGTATGCAAGCATAATTTTAAGAAAGTTTTTTAAGTCTGCGCATCTCATCCGTTTGTCAGATAACAACTTATTGATCAATTGCGTATAGATTAGCAAAACAAATAAGCCCCGCGCGCGTTTAATAACTATACAATCATAGTTGACATTCGTCCAATTCAAAAAGTTCAGTTAATCCTATCTTTTTCCTGCCGATCAATGCTGTGTAACTCGTCAAAGTGATGAGCATATCTGTGATGCTTTACATTAAATTGATTTTTATGATCATCCTCCTCTTCTTTTTTTCGCATTGGTTCCTGTCGCTTTTTTTTCAAACATTCTTCCAGCACCGTTACGCATCGCACCAAATGTTTACTACCAGCAAAAACTGGGAAAAGGTTTTTTATGTACTGGCCTATCTATTTGAAGGTGCATCCTTTTTAACCCCACGTGCCTATGCCATGATGCACCGCGAACACCACGCTTACAGCGACACGGAAAAGGACCCGCATTCGCCGCACTTTTTCAGGGACGTGATCCAGATGACCAGGGCCACCTTTAAAAACTTCACCGCGCACCTGGATAGAACAAAAGTGACTGATGCTAAGCTTGCAGGGCATTATCCTGAATGGCCCCTGATCGACCGGATGGGTTGTTCTGTTGCTTCACAACTATTGTTCGGCGCGGCTTATACCACTTTTTATATCTTTTTTGCTACGCACTGGTGGATGTTCCTGCTGCTGCCTATCCATTTTTTAATGGGGCCGGTACAGGGCGCCATAGTGAACTGGTGCGGGCATAAATACGGTTATTCTAATTTTGATAATAAGGATAAGTCAAAGAACACTACCCCATTCGACTTTTTGATGCTGGGTGAGTTATTCCAGAACAATCACCACAGGCACCCCAACAGCGCCAACTTTGGCAGCAAATGGTTTGAGTTTGACCCGGTATACCCGGTAATGCGACTGTTGCACTGGATGAAGATCATTAAACTGCGTAAAGCTTATTGATTGTTTACGCACGCACCTTTTTAAATATTATAAAATGAAAGATCAAAAAATAGAAGATCAAAGCAAGGTATACCTTTTTGATCTGATCAATACGGCCCTCGAAAACGGCTTTAAGTCCGATGAAAAATGGGAGCTTGGCCTTGTAAACGAGGAGCAAAAAATCAGGATCCAAAAAGATTATTCGCCTGCTATTGCCAGCAAGGTACTGCCGGAAATATTGTTACAGGTTTACCACGTAGTTAAAGCAAAGCTTAACCAAACCCTAAACAGCGAAGAACAATTACTGGATATGAAACAGGTACTGAGCGAAAAACTGAATTATATTGTGGCTTATATCCCGGCAAGGCAGCGGAAGTAATGGTTAGGATTTTGTTAAAGACAGCCCACTAATGGACGCTTTGCGTTTGCGGGTGGTATAATAAATATATAATTCCGCTATCAGCAAGTTACCAACCCATCCCAGCCACGAAACTATATGGTAAACATCCATGGGCCGGGGTTCAACCATGAGCACAAACAACCATTTCCAAAAGCGGAGACTTATGGCGGAAAGTGTGAGCGCATAGCTGCGGTACATCCATATACGGTGGGTTATTATATTACGTGCGACGGCTGCGGCAACGCCTTTATAAGTAAACACCACCCACAAAACAGCAAGGATGCAAAATGCCGACCTGCTTACCCAGCCACCGTTACCGTAAATACCCATTATTAAACCTGCCGGGCCGGTCACGATGATAATGAGATAAGCGTAAACTCTGCCACACCAGCGGTGCAATGCAGGAAAACGGTTACGGATGTAAGCCGGGAATTGCAGGATGCCTGCTATCAATACAAACATTCCCGTGTAAACATGAGCAAAAAATGCGATACGGTAATGCAGCATACCTACAACATCTTCTTTGATGAGTAAAAAGGCTACATCGGTACGCATGGGCACGTATTGTAGGGTGATGAGCAGCATAAGGTACGAAAACCATAGCAATGCTGCATACCAGATAACCAGACTGGTATTATGGAGATACAGTTTCTTTACAGCGATCATGTTCATTTACCCGCGACCGAAAACATCGTAATATTCTTTGGCATTGGTTTCATAGCGCATCAGCAGCTCAATGTTTTTCTTTTCGACATCGGTGAGGTCTTTTTTGATATCGGTGCTTACCGGGATATACCACATTTCCCTATCGAAATAAGCCCGCAATTGTTGGTTTTTAAACGAATAGCCGTGTCGCGCATAAATTGAGTTACGCAAAATAAACAGATCGGCTTTTTTAAGGTTGGCTACCTGAGCTTTGGTGAGTTCGTGGGCTGAGGCATTGTATTTAAAAAGATCGCGGGTGGTAGTAAAATAAGATATATCATAGTCGGAACGATAGTGGGGATCGTTAGGTGGCACCTTTTTGTTTCTCGCCCAATTAACGTACTGATTACTTTCATTCAATTTTTCGTTTGCATTATAATGAAATACCTTTTTTTCTAAATCAAAGTTTCTTTTCGGGATCCGTATTTTATTATTTGCTTTCCAGGTTCCTGTCAAGAGATTTTTTTCGGTAATGTAAAAATCAAAAACACCGTCGTACTTATCATCGCCTGGCTCTTTTACCAGAAAATGAAAGGTATTATGTTCATTGATCATTTTACCTGTAAAAGGTCGATAATTGCCTGCAACCACGCTATGGCCCTTAACCAAGCCGTTCGTAATTTCATCGATCGAAATGGTTATCTTATTTTCGAAATTCCAGGCGTCATGTTCGCCAGTGCTAATGCCGACGATATCTTTATCCGGCTTAAACCATCCCACCCAATAACCTAAGAATGCATCTGCAGGGTTCGCTGCTTTTGATGCGTGGCTTTGATAATTGCTCAAAAATGCCAGGGCAATAAATAAAAAAGATGTTTTAAAAAATCTCATAACAGAATTTCTATAATGATACAGAGAACATTAACGGCCAAAAGAACGATAATAATCTTTGGCATTTTTTTCGTAGCGCATCAACAGGTCGACGTTCTTTTTTTCAATTTCGGTGAGATCTTTGTCAACATCGGTACTCATCGGGATATACCACTGTTCGCTATCAAAATAGGCCCGCAGTTGGGGCGTTTTGAAAGCGTAGCCATGCCTGGCGTAAATGGAATTACGCAAGATAAAAAGATCGGTTTTTTTTAGGTTAGATACCTCGTCTTTAGTTAATGGTTGAGCTGAGGCATTAAATAAAAACACATCGTTAGTAGTAGAAGAAAAAGCCCTGTTATAACTTTTTACGTACTTTTCGCCAGCAGACGGTGCATTTTCGCGTTTTACCCAATCAATGTACAGATGGCTATTGGTTAGTTTTACAGATGGATCGTACTTAAATACCATTTTCTGCAATGTATAATGCCAGGCCGGTATGTTTATTTTGTTAGTTGCTGTCCAGGTGCCGGTTAGCTTAAGGTCATCATCAATATAAAAAGTAAAAACGCCATCGTATTTATCGTCGCCGGATTGTTTAAGCACGAAGGTATACATCGATCTATCTTTTGTAACGGTACCCGTAAACGGCCGGGTGTTACCTGCAACAATGCTATGGCCGGTTACGTTGCTGCCATCAATCTTATCGATGGAGATATTTATTTTATTTTGATAATCCCACGCTTCTCTTTCGACGCCATTTACTGGTTTAAAATCTTTATCGGGTACAAACATTCCCACCCAGCTACCAGGTATAGTGTTTACATCGGCATTTTTTACTGTTTTTGGAACTTTGATAACGGGCACGTTTACCGCGATACCGGAACTTGCCAGGCAGGCACTAATGGCGAGGATGCAAAAGGCTACAAGTGGTTTCATTGGTTGAAAGTTTGATTAAATATAAGTTTATTTTTGAATAGTACCATGAATAAACCCGATACAAGGCAAGCCGTTTTCTTGCAATTGTCCGAAATTAATGGTATATTGTATGGATGCAGAAGCTCACGAAATTCCATAATTTTTTTTTGAGCGCGACGCTTGAAACAAAAAGGAGAAGCGAAAGGGTTGAAAATTCTCTTACAATTTCCCCCCTTTTTTAAGGATTGAATGATTGAGTTTTGAATGACTGAATGGGAAAGCTTTGTGAAAATACCCATGTACCGTAAAAAAATAGGTACACCGATGTAATACCGATGCCATACCTATGTGTTACTTCGGTATAAATTAGCAGGAAAATGCATTTAAAGCTCAATACGGTGGTTTTCGCTAAAAATTGTGAAAAATACCGAAGAATACCTATGTAGCCCCCTCTAAATCTCCCCCGGGAGGGGAGACTTTACCATTGCTTAAGCCCTCCCTGCTGGGGAGGGTTGGGTGGGGCTTTTACCATCCAATCTTGGTATCATCACCCCTTGGGTCGGCGCCGCCTTCGTAGTAGCCCCATTGGGTAAGTAATATGGCGTCTACCCGGCCGCTGCTGCCTTTGCGTTGTACCAGTTTATAGCCTTTTTGGGTAAGCCTGATCTGGGCGAGGCTATCAATGGCGCCTTTTTCAAAGTCGACCTGATCGGGCAGCCATTGGTTATGGAAGCGTTTTGAGGTAACAGCCCTTTGCATGCTTTGGTCGAACTCGACCACGTTGAGGATAGTTTGGAATACCGAAGTGATAATAGTCGATCCACCGGGCGTACCCACTACCATGAACAGCTTGCCATTCTTTTCGAGGATAGTCGGTGTCATGGATGAGAGCATGCGTTTGCCGGGTTGAATAGCATTGGCCTTGCCGCCAACCAAACCGAACATATTGGGCACGCCGGGTTTGGCGCTAAAATCGTCCATTTCGTTATTGAGTAAAAAGCCCGCGCCTTTCACAAATATTTTGGAGCCAAAGCCGCCGTTGAGCGTTGTAGTAATGGATACCGCGTTACCGTCGCGATCCACAATAGAGTAATGCGTGGTTTGGTCGCTCTCATAACCCACAAACGAACCGGGCTGCACAGCGGTGCTCGGCGTAGCTGCTGCCAGATTGAAAGTTTTCATGCGCGATGCAACATAGGCAGGGTTCAGCAGACTATCAACGGGCACTTTGAAAAAATCTGGGTCGCCGAGGTATTTTGAGCGGTCGGCATATACCCGGCGTTCGGCTTCAACCATCAACTGGATAGTTGAATCTTTATTGAATCCCCATTTTTTGATGGGATAAGGTTCGACAGATTTGAGTAGTTGCAGCAAAGCGATCCCACCGCTTGACGGCGGTGGCATGGTAATAACTTTATAACCTTTATAACTGCCGATAATAGGTTTGCGCCAAATGGAATGATAAGCAGCCAGGTCGGCTTTGGTGATCATGCCTTTGCCGCTTTGCATTTCGGCTACCAGGCTATCGGCGACAGCGCCATCATAAAAACCGGCGCGACCCTTGTCGCGGATCAGTTCGAGCGTTTTGGCAAGGTCTTCCTGTACCAGCAGGTCGCCCTCCTGCCAGGGCTTGTCTTTGATAAAGTAAGTTTTGCCCGGGTTGAGTTCTTTGAAATCTTTTTGTGAGGCATTGAGTGCCGCAGCTAACTTTTTGGTGATCTTAAAGCCATCGCGGGCCAGATCAATAGCAGGCTGAACGAGGTCGGCCCATTTTAATCTGCCATATTTTTGGTGAGCGGTGATCATGCCGTCAACACTTCCGGGCACACCCGATGCCTGGTGGGTTAACAAGCTCATATTGGGCACTACATTACCGGCCGAATCTAAAAACATGTTTACAGACGCGGCTGCCGGGGCTTTTTCCCGAAAGTCGAGTGTGTTAGTTTCGCCTTTACCTGAGCGGTATACCATGAAACCGCCGCCGCCAATGTTACCAGCTTCGGGGTAGGTAACTGCCAGCGCAAATTGCACCGCCACCGCGGCATCAACAGCGTTACCACCTTTTTTGAGAATATTTACACCAACCTGGGCTGCATCCGGATAGGCGCAAACCACCATGCCGTTGGTAAATTCGCCGCCATTGTTTTTGCCTAACTGCCCTTGCACACAGCCCAAAGGCAAAAAAAATCCTGCCATAACAAGCAGGATAAAATATTTTGAATTGAATTTGGCGTTAAGCATGGTGTGCATCTGTCTGATAAATTTTCTCCACTAATTTATCATATTTTTTTAAGATCACCTTACGCTTCAAACTCAGTTTAGGGGTCATTTCGCCGCTGTTGATTGACCATTCATCGGCAACAAGTTCAAACTTTTTAACCTGCTCCCAGTGGCCAAAGCCCACATTATACCGGTCTATCTCGCGCTGGTACTTTTCAATAACCTGCGGGTTGGTAATGATCTCTTCGCGGGTGGTATAGGTGATGCCTTTTTTTGTGCACCAGTCTTTCAGGGCATCAAAGGCAGGCAATATCAAAGCAGCGGGGAAACGTTGGTTTTCGCCGATCACGATGATCTGTTCGATGAGCGGCGATTCCTTGAATTTATTTTCGAGGGTTTGCGGGGCTACATATTTGCCGCCGGCTGTTTTGAAAATCTCTTTTTTACGGTCGGTTATGCATAGGTATTTGCCATCGAGCAGTACGCCAATATCGCCGGTATGGAAAAAGCCATCGGCATCAATCACTTCGGCCGTGGCGTCAGGGCGGTTATAGTAACCTTTCATTACGTTAGGACCCTTAACCAACAGTTCGCCGTCTTCGGCCATTTTAACGGTAACGCCTTTCAATATCGGGCCAACACTGCCTAATTTGGTTTCGCCGGGAAACGGCGCGTTTACCGCGATCACCGGTGAGGTTTCTGTCAAACCATAGCCTTCGAGCACCTTGATATCGGCAGCCCAAAACACACGGGCCAAACGTGGCTGCAGTGCCGCCCCGCCCGATACAATGGCAATAATATCGCCGCCAAGGGCCTCTTTCCATTTGCTGAACACCAGTTTGCGGGCAATTTTGAGCTGTGTTTCGTACCACCAGCCATTAGCTCCGTCAAGTTCATATCTCAAACCCAGTTTAAGGGCCCAGTTAAATATGCTGCGTTTGGCGCCGGTTAGTTCGTTGCCTTTGGCCACTATCTTATCGTAAACCTTTTCGAGCAGGCGTGGCACCGTGGTAAAGCAATGCGGTTTTACATCAACCATATCGGCAACTATGGTGTCCATGCTTTGGGCGTAGTGGATTGAGATGCCCAGGTAGATATACATATAGATCACCATGCGTTCAAAAATGTGGCTCATGGGTAAAAAGCTCAATGCCCGGGTAATTTCTTTAGGGTATAGTTTTGACGATTCGAGCACGTTGCTCATCAGGTTGCCGTGGGTAAGCATCACACCTTTAGGGGTACCCGTTGTGCCCGATGTATAGATCAGCGTCAGCAAGTCATCGGGCTGAATGGCATCGCGGCAGGCGTTCAGATCGGCCTGCCGGTTATTTTTACCGGCCTCTGTAATTTCGCTCCAGTGTTTTGCACCGGCTACTTTTTCGTAGGTGTAAATATCCAGATCCAGTCCGGTTTTGTTTTTTACGCTGGTTATTTTGGTGCAGATATCTTTATCCGATACAAAAATGAGTTTGATGCCGGCATCCTTTAATATGTATTCGATATCGGCATCGGCCAGAGTTGGGTACATAGGTACCTGTGTAGCGCCTATCTGCATAATGCCAAAGTCGCAAAAGTTCCATTCGGGCCGGTTAGGCGACATGATGGCTATTTTGTCATCTTTTTTGATGCCGATGGAAAGTAAACCGCAGCTCACATTATTGATGGTATCAACCACTTGTTGTGTGGCATAGTTGCTCCAAACGCCCGATTCTTTGTACGCCAGCATATCGGCCTTCGGAAATTTTTCCAGGTTGTAGGGCAATAGATCGAAAACCCGTGTTAAGGCCATAGCGGTAGGAGTTAAGTTGTTATAAATCGGTATAAAAGTAAATTGGTGCAGGGCCTGGTAGCGCCTTAACCAAAGTTATAATAATTAGATTTCATACCCAAACTGTTTTTAAAATATTATGCATGCATAGATAAATTTTTACAAAAAGCAGATCGTGGCTATACTTATATGCACCATAAAACGTTTTTTGTGGCTGATGGCAGGAAATCTGTTTCTTTGCCGCATTCAACTAAAACGCTATATGAAAAAGCTATTTCCCTGTTTTATTGTATTTAATTTATTTTTATTTGGCGCTCAATCGCTACACGCGCAAACTTATCAAACCGCCTTTGGCTTAAAATTCGGAGGATACGAAAACGGCCTTTCGGCCAAGTATTTCTCCACCAAAGACATATCGCTCGAAGGTATACTGGGCTTCCGTTCTCACGGTGTTGTTTTTACCGGTTTGTACGAGATAAACCAAACCGCGTTTGATGTGGCCGGACTTAAATTTTACTATGGCGCAGGTGCGCATATCGGTTCAATAAGCAGCGGCTCCTATCAGCGCATAGGCAGCAGCAGCCAGGATTATAACGGCAATTCACTTTTGCTTGGCGCTGATGCCGTAGTAGGCCTGGAGTATGTGATCCCTAAATCGCCGATAGCCATCAGTCTCGACCTTAACCCGCGCCTCGAACTGGCGTCGGGTCCGTTCTTTGACCTTGCCCCTGGTTTGGGTATCAAGTACACGTTGTAATTTTTGAGGTAGAAATAATTTAGCTCTGTGTTCTTTGTGCTTTCTCTTAGTGCTCTCTGTGGTAAAATTAACCACAAAGTTCACAGAGGGGTTACACAGAGACCACAGAGTTTTTCTAATTCTACTTCAGCATCGTTATTCGCCGCACATAGGTTTTGTCGTCTATCTTCAGTTGTAAAAAGTATACCCCATCCGCCAGGGAAGATACATTGAGAATGGTATTGAAAGGGCCGGCCGTTATTTGCTGTGTACTGCTGTAAACGCTCTGGCCTATGGCATTTTTTATCGTCAGGGTAAGCGGTTCGTTCTTCGGGGCCACAAACGCAACATGCAGTTCGGTAATTGCCGGAACCGGAAATACCGCTAACGATATATCCGAGCCATCGCCTGTGCCTTTTGCAGGTAACACAAAGCTAAAATCGTCCGACCGGGATATACAACCGCTCGCTGTTGTTACATCAACCCGGTATATGCCGCTGACCAAAGGCGTATAGGTTTGGTCAGTTGCGCCGGCAATCAGGTTACCGTTCAAGTACCATTGGTTGTTGGCGGCAAAGTTTGAGGTGAGTACTGTACCGTTTAGTGTTATTACTGGTTTTGTAAACGCAACGGCTACCCTTGGCCCGCCTAAACAATCCAGACTTTTAACTTTCATGTTATAAAAAAAGTAGTAAAAACCCTGGTTGTAGGTAGTATCGTTTGGTGCTGTGGCTGACGTGGCGCCATTACCCGTTATGTTAAAAATACCGTTCAACGTAAACGGATAACCGGTTACCCCCCCGTTGTTACGGTATACAGTGGCAGCATCCGGATAGCTGATATTGATACTGTAAGTACCTGCTGAGGGTAATGCCAGGTTTAACGGGTACACTGCACCCTGGTCGTTAGGGTCATTGGGCTGATCGCCAGCTGCGGGCGTAGTTCGGGTAGCAACTACATTGAGTGTTGTGCTCGAGACATTTATTCCGCTCGAGTTTGTAACAGTAAAGGTTATTGTGCCCGAATTACCGATATATAGCCTTGCACTCTGGATCAAAACAGGTACACGCGTACTTACATATACCCCCGGTGTATACTGGTTATACCCGCCTGCCGAAAATACATTTTTTGTTGCCGGGCCCACAGTGCCGCTAAAATCATTTACCCCGGCATAGTATAGGTTATTGGTTGGTGCAACAGTTGTATTTACGCTTGCGCCCGACGTAAACGGTAAAGCATCCCCTATGTTTTTATACCAGAATATGGTGCCATTGGCAGTACCGCTAAGGCTATATAGTTTCAGGTCGGTGCAATATGATGCCTGAGCGCTGGATATTGAGGGAGCGGTGCTCACCACTATATTGGCTGTTGTTTGATTATTGGTGCTGTTTAAGTCGGTGCTTAGCGTTGAAGTGGCGGTAATAGCATAGCTTGCACCCGCAACGGCGGTAAATGTACCGGTTAAGTTAAAATCAGCCTGGGCACCCGCAGCTATCGACCCTGTGTACACTTCGTTAAGCGTAGTTACAGCGCCGCCGGCAGCAGCGGTAATGGTTACCGTTACCGGGATATTACTTAACGTTACGGTACCAAAATTTTTCAATTTTACGGATACCGGGCTTGTAGCCGACGCGCAAACACCGTTTACTGCCGGGCTGTTAACAGCGGTTATACCAACATCCACACTGGCCTGCAAAAATTTGACGGTATAATCCTGCGTTTCGCCTTTTGCATAACTGCCGCATGCACTGATAGTTGCAGGATCGGTGGTTTCGCTAAGCACTATACGCATTAAGCTTAAATTACCCGGTATAACCGTTGTTGGCACCGTAATATTGGTGGTAAACACACCGTTGCCCGCGTATACGCCCGATGTGGCAACCAGTTCGGCGGCATCAAAAACACCATTGCCGTTCCAATCAATAAAAACCTTGGCTATTTTATTGAAATTTGAAGTACAGGTACCTAACGAAATGCTTAACGGATAGGTTTTCCCTTGTTCAAGCGATATGGTTTGGCTGGTATTGTTAGTATACGTTGTACAACCCGCCGGTGCGGTATAATTGAGATTTGAAAGGGTAACGTTGGTGATTTTTGAATCGGCGCTTGATGTTGGCGCCGAGGCGCAATAAGCCGAGCCGCCAATACCTGTAACTATCAACGAATAATTTTGAGCAGACCCGGTACCTGCAAGCGTGCCTTTATGGTTTACAGTAATCGTATAACTTTTGCCCACAATGGTATTTGCAATATACACCTGTTCAACATTATCGCGTATATTATCGCCAGTTGTGGCGTTTGCCGATGGCGAGTTAGGGTCGAGCACCCAGGGTTTAAAGGTTGTTGTGCCATCGCTTATGCGGATGTCCAGGTCGTTTACCAATTTAGGTGTCCGGTCGTTTATCACACCTACGGCATTTGATGTTCCGGCAGGGTCGGTCCAGCAGATCGTAGCCATCAACGCCCCATTTCCTGATGCTATCACAGTATAGGTTTGGGCTTGCCCTTGTGTCAAGGTCTTTTCAGCGATCATGCTTTTTGTACCGTTATCGGTAATTGCCTGCGCTGCTGCGCCCATATCCAGCAAGCCCCAGCCATATACATAATCGGGGCCGGGATTACCCGCATCAAGCGCGGTATGGCAAACCAGCCCTTTTAAGGTTGAAGCGTTCATAAAGCCCGCATATTTTTGTAAATAATACTCCTGGAGTAAAAGCAATGAGCCGCTTACATTGGGTGTGGCCATTGATGTACCCGAAAGTATGCCATAAGCGTTTGTAGCGCTCGAGAACGATGAAAGCACGTTTACCCCCATCCCTGAAATATCCGGTTTAACCCGGCCGTCATCGGTGGGGCCCCAGCTGCTAAAGGATGCGTTTTGTACCGAAGCTGATCCTGAGGGGCCGGCAGGCAGTTGATTAACGGCGCCAACTGTCAATACATTTTTGGCCACCGCGTGCGAATCTAAATCATCATACCCCGTTTGGCTGCTGATACCGGCCGGACGTAGACCTTTATTAATGATAGTTGCATCAGTACGGCTGGTATAACCGTAATAAGTAGAACCAACCGCGGGGCCATTGTAACCGCGTGAGTTACCGGCTGCAAAAACCATCAGATATTGAGGGGCGTTACTTGCTGCATGATCCAAAGCAATGGATGTTGAATTGTACTGGCCAAAGTTGTAATCTTCCGGATCGCCTGGTAAGCCGTACCATATCCATTTTGTGCCGTCATAATCCCAGCCAAATGTAAATCCGTACGAATGGTTTGAAATGAGCAGGCCCGATGCCGCATTGGCTATTTCAGACAAGTCGTTATTAAAATCATATGATATCAACGAAGTGGCACCAAATGCCATCCCTTTTGCAGGAGCATAGATACCCTTGGCTATCATTGTACCGGCCACATGTGTTGAGTGGTCAACTAAAGCAACAGCCGAATTATCTTTATTTGCAACAGTTTTACCAGCAAATTCCTGGTGTGATGCATATACGGTGCTTCCGTCCCATATAGCCAGCTTATTAACCAGCGCAGCAGTTGAACCGCTTAAATTTAAATTAAGTGAGCCACCGGGCTGCACTGTATTGGTGCGGGTTGTAGCAGCGGCAATAACATTATCATTGGTTTTTAAATAAACCGGGAAACCAAGTTCGTTAACTCCGTCCAGCACCATTATTCCACCCTGAGGTAGTTTTTTAAAGATGGCCCAGCCTTTTTTAGCGGCAAGCTCAAGCGCACGTTTATGGTTGGCCTGGTAATTGGTATTTAAGGTATTTGACAGATTCGACAGGTTTTCTTTTTTGATCGCATCCGTTGCAAGATTTTGTGAAAGTACTGTTCCCGTGCTAAAAACAAATATTACCAATAATAAAATAGTGTAAAGTTTATTCATATACGATCTGGTTTCGAATTTTAGCTCAAGTTGCGGGAATAATATAGCTGTAAAAACGTTATATTAGCGTGAAAGGTATGAAAAAAAAATTATTATTTATGACGTTGCTAACTTGTTGTATCGTGGCAAACGCAGCCGGGCAGGTTAAACAAGGCATTAATGGCAGGGTCTATTTAAAAACCGGTAATGCCATGCCTTCACCTGATCGTAAAATCACCCAGGGCACACCTGTGTCACGCACTGTTTTGGTTTATGCATTAACGCGCCGTATCGATGCTAATGCTAACGGGACCTTGTTTAGCGACATTAAAACCAAACTGATAGCCAAAACAAAAAGCGATACTACAGGGCGCTATGCCATTGCTTTACCAACAGGCAGTTATTCTGTTTTTGTTGAAACAGATGCCGGCTTATTCGCCAACCTGTTTGACGATCAGGGCAATATCAATAAAGTTGAGGTTAAAAAAGACAGTATCAGCAAAAGAGATATCGTGATCAATAACCTGGCAGTATATTAGCGATCTGCATTTTTAAGACAGGTATTTCCCAACTATCGGCATACGCCTGCCCATTCCAAACGCCTTTGGCGAAACCCGTAATATAGGTGGTGTTTGATAGCGTTTATGCTCGGCACTGTTTACCAATTTAATGATGCGCCTTACTACAGCTTCGTCATAACCCATCGCGATAATTTCGCTCGATGATTTACGGTGCTCGATATATTCCATCAAAATTGTATCCAGTATATCATATTCGGGCAATGAGTCCGAATCTTTCTGATCCGGCCTTAGCTCTGCCGATGGAGGTTTCACAATTGAATTAACCGGAATAATTTCGCGGTCTTTATTGATCTGGTTAGCCAGTTCGTAAACCTGGGTTTTATATACATCGCCCAACACCGAAATACCGCCACACATATCGCCATACAAAGTGCCATAACCAACTGCCGCCTCGCTTTTGTTAGAGGTATTGAGCAGTATATAACCAAATTTATTGCTCATGGCCATCAGCAATACGGCCCTGCTGCGCGATTGGATATTTTCTTCGGCAATATTGAACGGCAGCCCTTCAAACTGCGGGTGCAGCGCGGTTTCAAAAGCTTCGGTAACGTTCTTTATCGCGATGGTTTCGCTTTTACAGCCGAGGTTCTTAACCAGGTCTTCAGCATCGGTAATCGAATGATCTGTTGAGTATTTGGATGGCAGAAGTACTGCCATTACATTTTCGGGGCCTAAAGCTTCCGCGGCAAGCGCACATACCACTGCCGAATCTATCCCACCCGACAAGCCCAGTATGGCCCGGGTAAAACCTGATTTATAAAAATAATCGCGTATGCCCAATATCAACCCTTCATGTATTTGTTCAATATCTGTAGCTCGTTCGGCTTTAATATTGACTGTGTGCTCAAAGCTTACTTCTGATTTACCCTGCGCATTTTTATCAAGCCGGTAATAAGCAACATGCTCTTTAAAATAAGGCATCTCGTCAACCAGTTTACCGGTCGCGTCAAATATCAGCGATCCGCCATCAAATATCAACTCGGTTTGCGCTCCTACCTGGTTAACATAAAATAAAGGCATTTGATATTGTTTGGCATTGTTGCTCAAAATAGCTATCCGTTCCTCATCATGGTTATAGGCAAACGGCGATGCCGCTATATTGATCATTACATCGGGTTGCTGATCGATCAGCTTGTCCATCGGGCGGGTTATGTACAGCGGGTTTTCGATGGTATTCCACAAATCTTCGCAAATAGTTAAAGCAATGCGATGCCCTTTAAAATCAATACAATTAAAATCAGTTTCGGGTTCAAAATAACGGTACTCATCAAAAACATCATAGTTAGGCAGCAATGCTTTGTTTACAATGGCTTTTACTTTTCCATCAGCAATAAAATAAGCCGAGTTGAACAGATCTTTACCTTCGTCTTTTAAATTATAAGTTGGCAAGCCAATTATACATGCAACATCATTACATACCGCGGCAATCTGTTTGGCCGACTCTTCACAAAGCCCAACAAACTCTTTAAATTCCAAAAAATCACGGGCCGGGTAACCGCAAACGCATAGCTCGGCAAATACAACCAGATCGGCCCCATTTTTTTTGGCACCCTGTATGGTATTTATAATTTTATTGGTGTTCGATTCAAAGTTCCCAACATGGTAGTTAAGCTGGGCTAAAGCTATTTTGATCATATATATTTATAGGTAGTAAACAATAGTATCGGCAAAATTCAGTTTTTAGTTTAATTTCGTAGTTCATGACCACTGTTCGCCAATATAGACTTTCTAAGCAAATTTACCTTTTTTTTTCAATCAGCCTGCTATTAACAGCATGCGGCAGGAATAAAAAGGTTGACGTAAGTAACATCAATGTAAACATCAGTATCGCAAGGTTTGACGCCGACCTCGACAAAATGCGCACCCAACCGATGTATGCCCAGGCCCAGGCGCTGCAAAACAAATACGGTGCTTTTTACGATGATTATATACAACGTATTTTAGAAGCCGGCAGTACCGGTGATACCACCTATTTTGCTACACTACGCCGGGTGTTCGGCAGTAGCGGTTATGCCGACCTGAAAAAGGAAGTTGACCAGGTGTACCCCAATCTTAACAAACAAAACGCCGAACTGACGGATGCCTTCCGGCGGATAAAATACTATTTCCCGCAGGTAAAGATCCCGGCGTTTTACGCCTACTTTTCCGGCTTTAAAGCGCAAACCTCTATAGGCAATAATTATTTTGGCATTGGCCTGGATATGTTTTTAGGCGCCAATTCAAAGTTTTATCCGGCTATCATAGAGTCTTTTCCACATTATTTATCGCGCAGGTTTACCCCCGATAACATTACACCGCGTGTAGTTGAAGGTTTTGTTCGCGAAAACATGTTTCCCGAAAATGATGAGAACAAATCGTTGTTAACTAAAATGGTTTACGGTGGCAAGATCATGTATTTTATGGATCAGGTTTTACCCGATGCGGAAGATTCGATCAAAATAGGTTATACCCCCCAACAGTTAAAGTGGTGCAATGATTTTAAGGCACAGATATGGGGTTACTTTTTGGAAGACAATTTGCTGTATGAAACCGATTTTCAGAAAATACAGAAATACCTGAACGAAGCACCATTTACACCGGGGCTTGGTGAAAAAAATGATTCGGCACCTAAATTAGCTATCTGGACGGGCTGGCAAATTGTACGCCAGTATATGGACAGACATCCCGAAGTAACGCTGGCAAAATTAATGGCCGATGACGACGCACAAAAAATACTAAATGAATCCAAATACCGACCAAAATAAACCTAAAGTAATCGGCCTGGCCCTGTCGGGCGGCGGCATACGGGGTGTAGCACACCTGGGGGTAATGCAGGCCCTTACCGACCGGGGAATTAAATTTTCGCACATATCGGGTACCAGTGCAGGGGCTATAGCAGCGGCCTTTTTTGCTGCCGGTTATGCGCCTAAGGAAACTTTAAAGATAATCCGCGAAGCCCATTTGCTGCGTCAGCTAAGACCGTCAATTGGCAGCACAGGCTTATTATCCATATTGCGTATTGAAGATCTTTTAAAAGAGTACTTTCCTGACAATAAATTCAGCAAGCTTAACATACCTATTACGGTCACCGCGGTCGATCTGGGAGAAGGTAGGCTGGTGTATTTTAACGATGGCGAACTGGTTAAATGCCTGCTGGCATCGTGCTGTTTACCGGGGGTATTTAAACCCATCATTATTAACGGCCACATGTTTGTTGACGGCGGCATATTGAACAACTTCCCGGTAGAGCCGTTGGTGGGCAACTGCGATTTGATCATCGGTGTAACCTGCAACCACCTGGCACCTGTTACCGAAATACATTCGTTTGGGCAAATGGTCGATCGTGCTGCCATGCTGGCTATCAATGCCAGCCTTGATAATCATAAACAATTATGCGATGTGGTTATCGAGCCCCATGGACTGGGCACTTATGGCATTTTTGATACCAATTACGCCGAGTATATTTACATGATAGGTTACGAGGAAGGGCTTAAGGCTTTAGAAAGCAACGAGGTGCTTAAAGCAATTGTGGCGCCGCGCAAAAAGCAATAAAAAAGGCGTTGTATACCACAACGCCTTCAAAATATCTTTAAGTGAACCTTATTTCATTATTGTAAAAACAGCTTTCAGGGCAATCAGTACACCGATAACCAGTATAATGTTAGCTGCAATGTTCCAAATACGGGCGTCGCCGGCAAAACGCAGGTAAACACCTACCAAACCAATAACTATGGCAACAATTAATAAAATATAATTACTTGGATTATTAGCTTGTTCTCTTGTATTCATTGTTGTATTTTTTTTAACGCCCAAAAATAGGAATGTTTACCGAAAACCAATAATTATTAGCCACAAAAAAAATTAATAATTTAATCGTTTTCAGTTAGTATAGTAACAGGTTATTAATTACTGTTTATCAATAGCCGGTATCGCCTCATATATTCATCTATCAATATGTCCTGGGCAAAATTAGCTTCTACAAGCTGCCGGCTGGTTTTGTTTATGCGTTCCCGCTTTTCAACATCAAGCGTGGCCTGCAATATGGTGTTGCTTATAAGGTTAATATCAAGCGGTGTTATCCAGCCCAGATCATTAGCTTTTACAAATGATGAAAGGCCAACCATATCGGTGATCAGTACCGGAGTCCCCATATATAGCGATTCAACGATCACGTTGCCAAAATTTTCGTTATACGAGGTGAGGATACATATATCGGCCTGCATCAGCTGCTTAAATTTGGTATCAGCTCCCTGCCATTCCATCCATTCAACCTTGCGCTCAATGTTCAGTTTTTTTGCCAGCTGTTTTAGGTCTGTAATATAATCAGGGTCGCCGGATCCGTATACTTTCAGTTTCACTTCGGCTTGTAATCTGGCCATAGCCTCAAACACATACTCCAAACCCTTTTTAGGGTCAATGCGCGAAAGGAAGGCTATGGTAAATACTTCGTTAGGTACTTTTTGAATGGGTGGCCCGGTAAGCGGTAGTATGTTGGGTACAATAAAACCATCCCAGCCTGGTATCAGCGCTTCGCACTCATCATACTCCATAACAGCGGTGGCATGAAAGCGTGAACGTTTCAGCAAGCTTTTACCGATAAAAAGATGGATGCATTTTTTTATAAAACTATTGTTCCCATTAAATATATAATCGCACAGCATGCCCCGCGGCGATATAATAACTTTTGCTCCTTTAAAATAGCAGATCATTGCCGAAACCAAAACCAGGATGTTCCACCAGGTGTGGATATGCACCATATCGTACTCGTTTACATTTCGGTACAGGTATCGCCACAGGCCCGGCGAAATAAAGGTGTTGTTTTTGGTATAGCGTTTAAAATAGATTACCGGAACCCCGTCAACCATGAGTTCTTTACCGGTTTCCACATCCAGTTCTTCGCGCCCGTTGCCCGTGGTGGTCAGTACTTTTACATAGGTGCCATTTTCAATCAGTAACTCGCATAGTTTACTAACTGAGTTAACTGGCCCTCCGTATTTGTAGGCTGGCTTATAACATGGTACGATATGTAAACTTTTCAATTTTAAAAAAACCTATTGAAGTAGCGAACTAACAATTAACCTGATTTTCTATGTAATAGAAATGATAAGGGGTATACAAGTATCGGAAATTTTAACATTATTTCATCCTAAAAATCCGTTAATAATACAACTATTTTAAAATAGTTGGGATTTCTTTCTAATGTTCTTAATTTTTATAACGATTTACTATCTTTTCAGCTAAAAAAATCTTTAAATAGCTTAGCCAATATTCGTTTAAAAAATTTCATGTCATAAAAGGGGATAAAGCGCCAGTAACCTTTATGGTTAAAAATCCAGGCAAATATACTTTTATAATCTTTGTGCTTAACACACCTGCGTATATCCCGGTCAAAGATAGCGATCTCTACCTTTTTGTTGTGGCCATTGCTGCCTGGCGCATGAGTAAGATTACCTGCTATGATCTGTTTTATGCCGTCCGAAAAACTATGACCGGTAAACCGCGAATATGGCATCCAGGCATTGGCACGGGCATCAACCTCAATAAGGTAATATGTTTTACGTTCGGGGTGGTAAATGTATTGGATGCTGGCAAAACCATTAAGACCCACACTTTTACCCAATTTTTTAAGCAGGATGGCTACCTCTTCACTTTGATAATATAACCTGCGTGTTGTAAACGAAAACTTATTGTACATGTAGGTTAAAACGTCGGCACAGTTATAAGTGATCAGTTCACCCTCCCTAAACAGGGCTTCAACACCAATATCTTCGCCTTTAATAAACTCCTGTAATACCAGATTGGTTTTAACACGTACTTTTTCAAGGCAGGCAGGCAGCTCTTCTTCCGTTTCGCAATATTGAATACCAATACCCGAAAAACTGTAATCTTCTTTCAGCAGAATCGGAAATTTGAGTTTTTTGATCGCGGCTTCCACATCGTCAACCTCCGAGTAGTTGATATAGCCAGGGGTAACGATATCGTATTTCTGGCAGATATTTGACAGGCCCAACTTTGACGAAAGTATTTCGCGGTTCTCTATTTTGGTGATCGGCAGTATTTTTTTGAACAGGCGTTCATCGGTTATAGATTCGTTCATCAGTTTAACCGATGCATCATCCAATACCATCACCCAATCGTAATGGTCAAACTTTTCTTCAACCAGCTTGATCAGTCCGTTTTTAAAAGGTTCGTGCTCAACACTGCTTTCAATCCAGTTATCATAAAACCTGTTCGACAATAGCCACGACGAACTATTGCAATAAACATCGACTGTTTTACAACCAGCTTGTTTAAAAATGTAAGGAATCTCGGCTGTTGAATCAAAGCCGGTTAGCGAAGCCAATAAAACATTATACATAAAAATTCGTCAACCGCATACGGGTTTAACTTTAGGGGTTTGTTATCTATTCTCGTTAAACAATGCTCGCAGCAAATTACTTCACATTTTTCGAAATTCAAACTTTATTGCGTTATTATTTCAAATTATCTTTGTTAATTTAACCTGTATTCGCACACAATAAATACCACATGCAATTACCCGGCTTATCCGATCTGAAAAACAAACACGTGTTAGCTTTGCTTGGTAACTTTGTTATTGCAGCGGTTAGCTTTGGCATGGTGGCTTTGCTGGCCCATAAAATGCAAAAAGGCGACCTGGGTATCTGGTTTTATTTTTTGATGATCTATGGTTTCGCCGATTCGGTACGTAACGGCCTGCTCACTACAGCTACCATAAAATTTTATGCCGGTACCACACCCGAACGGGCACGCGAAGTTTTAGGCTCGGTATGGTTGTTGGCCCTCGGATTAACCGGACTATTGGTTTTAGCCAATGCCGCAGCATTACCATTTATACACACTACCGATAATAAAGAGGTACAGGTGCTTATACAATGGTTTGGGCTAACTGTGCTAAGCTCGCTACCATTTAATGTTACCTTTTGGATAATGGTTGCCGATAATGATTATGGTAAGATACTTTGGTTACGCCTGGTAAACAATGGATGTATGATTATAACCATTGGCATTTTAGCGTTTTTACATCAGGCTACATTAGAACATATATTGCTGGTGAATTTTTTAACCAATGTGTTAACCAGTTTGATTTGCCTGGCTTTAGGTTACTCAAAGTTTACTTCGCTTTTTAAAAGTACCCGTGTTTGCACCAAAGAGCTATTTGATTTTGGCAAGTTTAGCCTGGCCAGCAACATGAGTTCGTACTTATTGGGTATGGTTAACGGGCAAATTGTAAACAGTATGCTTACTCCGGCAGCTTTAGCAGATTATGTTATCGGTACCAAATTAATGGAAGTTGTTGAAATACCCCTGCGCAGTTTTGTAGGTACAGGCATGAGCGCTATGGCAACCGCTTATAATAACAACAACATGTACCACCTAACCTTTGTGAGCAAAAAATACGCCGGTATGTTAACCCTTGTTTTTGTACCAATGGCTATCATTGCTTTTTTTGGCGCCGATTTAGCCATACTGATATTGGGCGGTAAAGATTATGTACATAGCGCCGCCCCCAATATTTTGCGTATGATGATGTTTATTGCCATCCTCTATCCTATTGATAGGTTTAACGGCGTTACGTTGGATATTATTAACCAGCCAAAGGTTAACCTGTACAAAGTTATCACAATGGGTACGGTAAACATTGCCGTTGCCTTTGTGGCTACCTTGTTTTTAAAAAATGCCTACGGTGTAGTAATTGCCACCCTGTTTGCTACCCTTGCGGGGATAACCGTTGGTTACTACCATCTGCGCAAGCATATCGATTATTCGTTGCGGGGCATTATTTTTTTAGGGGTGGTTGAATTGAAGAACTTTTTTAACGAAAAGATCATGAAACGCCCACCTGCAAATACAACACCTCAAATTTAATTATGATTATCCGTTTAGCTCAATTAGCCGATGTACCCGGCATTATGCAGGTAATTAAAGCGGTGGTACCCGCTATGCAGGCCGCAGGTAATTTTCAGTGGGATGATACCTACCCTAACCCACAGGTTTTTGAAAACGATATTGCCGATGGGCAACTTTGGGTTGCAGTTGTGGATGGAGTAATTGCGGGTGTTAGTGCCATCACTACAGAGCAATATGCCGAATACGCCAACGTTGGCCTTGATATTACCGAAACCGCGATAGTAACGCACCGGCTGGCGGTAAGTCCGCACTTTCGTGGGATGGGGATTGCAGCGGCATTACTTAAACAGGCCGAACAGGTAGCCATTGATCGCGGCATTGCTGTTTTACGTATCGATACCAATACTCAAAACCAGGCTACGCAAGCTTTATTTCCAAAGGTGGGTTATGTTTATGCAGGTGAAATAGGCTTGGAGTTTCGCCCGGGTTTGCGGTTTTATTGTTACGAAAAAAGGCTTGCTGATCATTAATGGAAACCCTCGCCGAAAAGATCATCCGTTTTAACAGCGAGCTTAATTTTCAAGGTTCGCTGCCCAATGGTATCCATATCATGAATCCGTTTAAAGAAAGTGAGGCCGCATTAGCCGCTTCGACCGAATTTTACAGGAAGTATTATAATGATAACCATCCGCGCCATCTGATATTAGGCATTAATCCGGGCCGGTTTGGTTCGGGTCAAACAGGCGTACCTTTTACCGATCCTAAACGTTTAAAAAGTGTTTGCGGCATTAATTTCGAAGGCCCGGTTACCCACGAGCCATCTTCCGTTTTTATTTATGAGATGATAGACGCCTACGGGGGACCAGAAAAATTTTACCGTGATATTTACATCAGTTCGGTTTGCCCACTGGGTTTTACCAACGTTAATAACCTGGGTAAGCATGTTAATTATAATTATTACGATAGCCCGGCTTTAACCAAAGCGGTATACCCGTTTGTTATCGAAAGCCTGAAAAAGCAGTTACAAATGGGATTGGAAACCGGTATCTGTTATTGTTTCGGCTCCGGCCAAAACGAAAAGTTTATCCGCAAGCTTAATCAGGAGCATGGCTTTTTTAAAGAGATCATCGCACTGGAACACCCGCGCTTTATTATGCAGTATAAATCAAAAACCAAGCAGTTTTATATTGATAAGTATCTGGAGGCGTTTAGCAGGATGAGCCGTTAATGTCTATTTGTTTAAGATGAAAACCATACAAATTATACTTCTCTTCACGCTGCTGCAAACTGTCGCATATGCACAAAAATTGATCGGTTATGGAGCATTAATGCAACAAGGCGAAAAGGTGCTATTTAGTTTCAGATTAAAAAACAGCGATAAAATAACAGTGTTATGTACCGGTAAGAACGATGGCTATTTAGTATACCGCTTCGGCACAAAAGACCAGCTGGAGCTACAATATCCTGCATTATTAAATAAGGCATCGTGGAAATTATTTAAATACATCGGTTACTGGCGAGGTGGAGGAGTTAAGAATGATGCAACCGAACAACATTCGATTACATTCTCAAATAACAAGGCATCTTACCAGGTATTTGATAATTGGTATAGCGAAGGCAACGTTAAGGAAGCATTTATTGTGGTTAGCATAAATGGTAAAAAAAGCAGAGTCAATGGCGCTGCCTCTTCCGGTATAGGCTCAATTGGCTTATTACGGGATAAGGAAGCTTTGATCCATAATTACTATTGGGATTAAACCAATACTCTCTTAACAAAAAAACTTCCAGAATGCTATTTCAACCAAATATCTTTGAATCAATGCTCAACTCCCGCGCAAAATACTTGTATGGCAGTGGGCGAACAGCACCTCATCCAAACTACTAAGACTGAAAATCTTGCCTGTGAAAAGTAGTTATGATTTTGGCATGATGACTGGGGCCGGTTATGCTTCTGGCGCCACCGCCGGGAGTCAATTTAGATTGTGTGTAGTTGTGCTCATGGAGAGTATTTAACGGCCCGCCATTAATATTAGTCCCTCTACTAATAACTATCAGTTCGGGATTGGTCCAAGCATGTTTAGCCGGTGTTGTTTCTGTAGTATTTTCCATTGCTCTTTTTTCAAAGCTAACATTAATTATCAGGAATGGAAGTTTTGATTGCGGGATCATTTGCGGGTGTTATGCGGTATGAAGTTAAAACAAAACCGGCCGCTCGTAACTTGTCCTGTGGGATGTCGAAACAAGTTCGGCATGACTACTGTGGTCACAAAAAAAGCCTCCCAGGTTCGGGAGGCTTTCATTTAAGGTTATAACGGATAGTATCTTAGTTGCTTGATAATGCTGCCGCGCCGCTCACGATCTCGGTCAATTCGGTAGTGATGGCTGCCTGGCGTGCCTGGTTGTAGCTTAAACGTAAGTTACGCAACAGTTCGCCGGCGTTATCGGTAGCTTTGTCCATCGCCGTCATACGGGCGCCATGCTCTGATGCATGCGAATCCAATACGGCTTTGTACAATTGTATCTTGATATTTTTTGGTATCAGCTGCTCAACGATCTCTTCTTTAGATGGTTCTAAAATATAATCAACCTTTGATGCTGTTGTGCCTTTAGTATCCTTTTGTTCGGCTTTTGGCACAGGCAACAGCTGCTCAACTTTAATGATCTGTACCGCCGCATTTTTAAACTGGTTATACACCAGTTCCACACGATCGTACTCGCCTTTTAAAAACCCATCCATAATTGATTGGGTAATTTTAGATACGTTTTCGAAGTTAAGCGCGCTATATATTTCGTTATTATTGCCTATTACATTGTATTTACGGCGCTGATAAAATTCCTGAGATTTTTTACCGATACCGATGATAGATACATTACCCGCTTTTAACTGGTTGCTGTATTTTTCGGCAATAACGTTGTTAGCCGCCTTAATAGCGTTGGTATTAAATGCACCGGCCAAACCACGGTTTGACGATACTACAACCACTAAAACCTTTAGAGGCTCACGTTCCTGCAGGTATGGCGAAGAACCATCTTCTAAACTTGCAGAAAGATTTGCCAATATATCATTCAGCTTGTTGGCATAGGGCCTTAACTGAATAATAGCATTGGTGGCACGCTTCAGCTTGGCAGCCGAAACCATTTTCATGGCTTTGGTGATCTGCTGTGTTGACCTTACCGACGCGATCCGGTTTCTTACTTCTTTTAAATTTGCCATTCTTGTTTTGGTATTGAGTATTGCGATGTGCGTATTGCGATTTCTTCAAGTCATCGCAATACGCAATACGCTGTACGCACTACTTATTAATATTTCCCAGCTAATTCTTTAGCTACTGTTTCTAATACACCGGTTAAGCTGTCGTCAAATTTACCTGCTTTTAAAGCGGATAAAACTTCAGGGTGACGCAGTTCTAACTGGCTCAGGTATTCGGCCTCAAATTCACGTATTTTGTTTACAGGCACGCTACGCATCAGGTTTTTTGTACCGATGTAAATAATAGCAACTTGTTTTTCAACGGTCATTGGCGAAAACTGGCCTTGTTTCAAAATTTCCACGTTACGTGCACCTTTATCCAACACAGTTTTGGTTGAAGCGTCCAGGTCAGAACCGAATTTTGAGAAAGCCTCTAATTCACGGTATTGAGCCTGATCTAATTTTAAGGTACCGGCAACTTTTTTCATCGATTTGATCTGCGCGTTACCACCTACACGTGATACCGAGATACCTACGTTAATAGCCGGACGAACACCGGCGTTGAATAAGTTTGACTCCAGGAAGATCTGACCATCGGTGATCGAGATCACGTTGGTTGGGATATATGCAGATACGTCACCAGCCTGTGTTTCGATGATCGGCAAAGCTGTTAAGCTGCCACCACCTTTAACAATACCTTTGATAGATTCAGGAAGATCGTTCATGTCCTGAGCAATTTTGTCAGAAGCGTTGATCTTAGCGGCACGCTCTAATAAACGGCTGTGCAGGTAAAATACGTCGCCAGGATAAGCCTCACGGCCCGGTGGACGACGTAATAACAACGATACTTCGCGGTAAGCAACAGCTTGTTTTGATAAGTCATCATAAACAATTAATGCAGGGCGTCCGGTATCGCGGAAAAACTCACCAATTGCAGCACCGGCAAACGGCGCGAAGAACTGCATCGGGGCAGGATCTGATGCCGAAGCAGCTACGATGATGGTATACGGCAATGCACCTGCTTCTTCTAAAGTACGCAGTACGTTAGCCACGGTCGAGTTTTTCTGACCGATAGCAACATATATACAATAAACCGGTTTACCGGCTTCGTAAAATTCTTTCTGGTTAATAATGGTATCGATACAAACAGCCGATTTACCGGTCTGCCTGTCGCCAATAACCAACTCACGCTGGCCACGGCCGATCGGGATCATGGCATCGATCGCTTTGATGCCAGTTTGTAATGGCTCGGCTACGGGTTGGCGGTAAATTACACCAGGAGCTTTACGCTCTAATGGCATTTCGTAAGTAGTACCGGTAATCGGACCTTTGCCATCGATAGGCTCGCCCAAAGTGTTTACCACACGGCCAAGCATACCCTCACCTACTTTAATAGATGCGATTTTGCTTGTACGTTTTACAGTATCACCTTCTTTTACACCATCAGATGCACCTAACAATACCACACCCACGTTGTCTTCTTCCAGGTTAAGTACTATACCTTGCAGGTTAGCATCAAATTCAACAAGCTCACCCGATTGTACTTTGGTTAATCCGTAAACGCGGGCAATACCATCACCCACCTGGAGTACGGTACCTACTTCTTCTAATTCAGATTCTGACTTAAAGCCCGACAATTGCTGGCGCAAAATTGCTGATACTTCGTCTGGTCTTACCTCTACCATTGTTTAAAATTTATTTTAGAGTTCTATTTACAATTATTTAATTACCTCGTGGGCAAATTCGTTTTTCAGTTTCTTTAAACTGTTGGATATGCTGTTATCAATCTGCTTATCGCCAACGGTTAAAATAAAGCCGCCAATAAGGTTTGGATCAATTTTAGTTTCGAGTATAACCTCGCAATTGCTGCCAACTTCGGCCTTCACTATTTCGCTTACGGTCTTTTTGTTAGCTTCTGATAGTTCGACAGCCGATACGATCTTTGCTTTTACGATGTTCTTTTTAGCGTTATACTGATTGATAAACTCCTGGGCGGTGTAATATAAAACCTCGCCGCGGCTTTTATTGATCATGATCTTAAAGAAACCGATAGTTGCTTTACTTACTTTGCTTTCAAAAAGAGAGTCAAGTATTTTGATCTTTTTATCGTGCGAAATAATAGGGTTACTCAACACAGTTTGCAACTGGTGATTTGCCTTTACGGTTTGCACAAAAAGTTCCATATCACCCCTAACCTGCTCAAGCGAGTTTTGCTCGATGGCAAGATCAATTAATGATTTGGCGTACCTTGAACCTACTGTTAATTCCGACATATTTTTTTTATTGAGATTTGAGATGTTAGATATGAGATTTGAGATAAAGGTTATGCGATCTCAATACTCACATCTCAATACTCATATCTAATTTAATTTAACTTTCTTCAACAGGTCTTCCACAAGGTCTTCCTGTTTTTGCTTGTCTTCAAATTGCTTGCGCAAAATTTTCTCGGCTATTTCTAACGAAAGTGAGGCAACCTGCTCTTTAACACCAGCCATTGCAATAGCTGTTTGGTTATCGATCTCAATACGGGCCTTCTCGATCATACGTGCGCCTTCTTTTTGGGCAGCGTCTTTTGCTTCGCCGATGATCTGGTCTTTTACATGTTTTGCTTCGCGCAGGATTAAGTCGCGTTCGGCACGGGCTTGTTTCAATAATTCTTCATTTTCGCCGGTTAAACGTGCCATTTCTTCTTTGGCAGCTTCGGCTTTAGATAATGCTTCTTCAATTGAACGCTCACGCTCGGTAACTGCTCCTAAAATTGGTTTCCAGGCAAATTTCCCTAAAATAACCAACAGGATAACAAAGGATATAAAGGTCCAGAATATTAAGCCTATCGCGGGTTGAACTATGTCCATCTGTTTTATCTTATTTAATTTTCAGTTTCAAATTTTTAAAAACACTATCCGTTGCCAATCGCTCCGGAATAGTGTTTTTTGTTTTGTGCAATCTTAAAGATTACATTAATGCAACTACCACAGCAAACAGTGCAACACCTTCTACAAGGGCCGCAGCGATGATCATGTTAGTTTGGATTTTTGAAGCAGCCTCAGGCTGACGAGCTATACCTTCTACAGCTTTACCGCCAATTTGACCGATACCGATACCAGCACCGATTACTGCTAAACCAGCGCCAATTGCGCCCAGTTTTTGTAGACCTACAACACCAGCAGCTGCTTGTGCTATAATTCCGATCGTTCCAACCATTGTTTGTTAATTTAAATGTATATATAGATAATTAATAATTCAAAAATTAGTGCTGCGCATGCTCCTCAACAGCCATACCAATAAACAGGGCTGTGAGCATCGTAAAAATAAACGCCTGCAGGAATGCTACCAGCAATTCGATACAGTCCATAAACACTACGAACGGAACTGATACAGTAGCCATCCATGTTGTTTTAAATATATAGATGAGCGATATTAAGCTTAACACGATAATGTGACCCGCAGTAATGTTAGCAAACAAACGGATCATTAACGCAAAAGGCTTAGAGATGATACCGATGATCTCAACCGGAACCATAATAGGATACAACCAAAGTGGTATATGCGGTGTAAAGATGTGCTTCCAATAGTATTTGTTACCGCTAAAGTTGATCACGATCAGCACAATGAAAGACAAGGTAAGTGTTACCGCGATATTACCGGTTAAATTAAAACCACCCGGAAAGATGGGAATCAAACCCAGCAGGTTATTGATCAATATAAAGAAAAATATAGTGAGCAATAAAGGCATGTATTTAGCATGCTTAACGCCGATATTAGGGATAGCCACATCATCACGCACAAACAGCACGATAGGCTCCAAAAATGACTGCAAGCCTTTTGGCGCTTTACCTTCGCGTTTTTTGTAAGCCGATGATATGCTGCCGAATACGATAATTAAAATAATCATACCCATCCACATGCTGGCAACGTTACGGGTGATAGAGAAATCCCAAACTTTTTTGGTTGCCTCTTCATCAACTTTGCCCGATGCATCAACTACCTTAATTTTATCTTTTTCCAAAGAATAGCTATAAGCCTTGCCCTGGTATACTTGTGGCACTAACTCGCCGTTTACTTCGTGTTCTTTTATTTTAGCCGAAGAAAATATTTCTAAACCTTTATCGGTATATAAAATAACAGGTAGCGCCAGCGAGTGTTCACCCAATATTGTCCACGAGTGCGAGTCGCCGATGTGTTCAAAAATGATATCTTTTGTATCTACTTCTTTTTTGGGGGCTTCAGCAGCTTTTTCCTGCGAAAAACCGGTGGCTGGAAAAGTGGCCAGTGCTATAAAAAACGCACAAAAGAGCGAGAGGGTAGAATTTTTTATTTTCAAAATCGAGCGTCTATACATCTAAATCAAGCTTTTTACCTTAAATTTTGGTTGCGCAAGTTACGTAACAAACCATAAACTTCAAAGGCTGTATTTAAGAAATATACATAAAAAAAATCGGCCACAAAAATCACCTTATCAACGTGGTTTTTTCGTAAAAAAACCACCATAAAAACAAGGCAAACCAGTATTTTAAATGTGGTTGCCGCCAGGAACACCTGCGAATACATTTCGCTGTTGGCCCGCTGGCTTACTAAAACGGCAGTTATCACCACCAGGGTAAGGCCCGATATAAAGAAAAATAATAGCCAGAAATGCGGTGTAAGCAGATCATTATTACCGGTATACGTTAATAATACAGGCGGAACAGCGAGCAGAATAACAAAAATGATAAATGATAAAATAGTGCGGTAAACTTTCATGGCTTTAACGATCTGATTACAATATACATGGCGATGAAAACACCGATAAGCGAGAGGATGGCGGTTACCCATTTAGTTTGATGGCCGGCCGACTGATCAATTTTATATCCCGCGAAAGCGAATACGCCTATAATGGCGATCATCTGGAAAGCAATGCCTGTAAATTTAGCCAGGTTGTTCATTTGCTTACCTTTATTACCCTCTTCGGGGGATGGGGTTGATTGCATGCGACAAAAATATCAATCAATTTGAATAATGTGTAGTAAATTGGCCCAACAATTAATATATCAAATATCTTTGTATAAACGTTACCTGTTAAAACGACCATCATTTTGAGGCTTACACCATCTACCCTTTATAAAAACTTTCATTATCTGCTGCTGGCGCTGTTGTTTGCCGGTTGTTCTACCGAAAAAGAAACCGGCTTTAACCGTGCGATGCAAAACCTGACGGCTAAATACAATATCCTTTTTAACGCCAATGATGTTTTACGCCAGCGTCAGGAAACCATGGCGCTGAATTATGTAGATAATTACGGCCAGATATTGAGCGTTTACCAGGATACAGCCACCAAAACCCCGGCATCGGATAAATTATTGGAAAGTGTAGTGATCAGGGCCAATACCATTATCAGCGAAAAAGAGCAAAGCCACTACATACCCGATGCTTACATGCTATTGGGCAAGGCTAATTTTTTAGAGTTTAATTATTACAACGCCATTGAGTTTTTTAGCTACGTGATCCGTACCTACCCTAAAAGTTACGACCTGGTACAAGAGGCCCGCACCTGGAAGGCCCGCTCGCTGATGCATATTAACCAGTTGGCTGTAGCTGATACCTTACTGGATACCGCCATCCGCAATATCTTCCCGAAAGAACAGCATACGGCCGATGTTTATGCAACTAAACTGCAATACGATATTTATGCCGGAAAATATGCCGATGCCGAACTAATGGCCACACAGGCTATACATTTTAGCCGTGATATTGGCCATAAAATGCGGTGGACATTTATACTGGCCCAACTGCAGGAGCTTAACCATAAGCCCGCCGACGCCGCTAAAAACTACAGCCGGGTAGCCAACAGCAACGTCCCTTTCGAGATGGCATTTAATGCCAGCCTTAACCGCATCAGGATAGAGGATAACCAGACGGGCAATAAAACCAGCCGTATTGACCGCCTGCACCGTTTATTGAAAAATGAAAATGACATCGACTTTATCGACCAGATCTATTTCCAGATAGGCGAGATATACCTGGCACAGGGCAATTACGGCGAGGCGATCAAAAACTACAACCTGTCCATCCATAACAGCATCAAAAACCAGAACCAAAAAGGGCTCTCTTACTTACGCATTGCTGACATCAATTTTAAAAACTATGCCGAGTATACTACTGCCAAAAGGTATTACGACAGTACGCTCACCAATCTTTCGCCAAGGTACCCGGGATATCAAACCATTCAGAAAAAAAGTGATAACCTGCAACTATTGGCCGACAAGTTGCAAATCATTGCCCGCGAAGATACCTTGCAAATGCTGGCCCGCCTAAACGACAGGGACCGAGCCCTGAGAATTACCGCTTTGGCTGCAAGTATTTTACTGTTGCAACAGCGGGCAGCCGCCACGCCGGGTAAAAGCGGACCGTTTAACACACCACAAACCACCTTGCAAAACAGCGCACTCAACAGTGTAAACAACTTTTACTTTTACAACACCAAGGCTATTGCGCAGGGCTATATCGATTTTAAGCGGATATGGGGTAACAGGCCGCTTACTGATAACTGGCGCCGCAGTTCGCAAACAAACAATAATACGACAACCAACCCTACCGTAGCTGCTGTTATACAACAACAAAAAGCTACAGCTTCGCCAGACCAGTTAGCTAAACCGCCCGCCAACCCTGCTCTGATTAAAATTGAGAATGAACTGGCACAAAACGTACCGCTTACCCCGGCACAGCTTACCGCATCTAACACTAAGGTTTATAATGCCTACCTGGATATTGCCAGCTTTTATCGTGATATATTGGAAGACAACAAGGAAGCCATTGCCATATTTGAACTGCTGCTGCAACGTTTTCCTAATACCATCAACAAGCCATCGGTATATTATAACCTGTACCGGCTTTACAGCGATATTGATAAGCCCAAATCAGACTACTATAAGGATCTGATCCTAAAAAACTATGCGGAAACCAATTTTGCAAAGGTTATCCTCGACCCGGAGTACAATCAGAAACTGAACGACCAAAATGCGGCCTTTACCGCTTTTTATACCCAACTGTTCAATCTTGTGGAGCGTCGTAAATATGACGAGGCCATTGTAAAATCCAACGAACTGATCGCGCAGTTTCCGGGCAGTACCTTTTTAGCGCAGGCTTACTATTTACGCGCCATTGCCATGGGACATCAGCAAAAGCTGGACCCTTTTAAAGCTGAATTGCAGGAAATAGTGACTAAATTTCCGGATGACAGGCTGATTGCCCCGCTGGTTAAACAACACCTGGCCTTTATTGCCGCAAATGAAACAGAACTTGCAGCAAGGCAGGTTGTGTTGGTTGATACCGATGATCCGACTGAAATACCTTTCGTACAAAAAACCGGTATTGTTTATACAAACCCATATATGGATTTTGGCCCGGCACCTGTACGTATACAACCTAAACCGGCACCGGTTAAAATTACCACGCCGCCGGTTGCAAAAACAGTGGTTACGCCGCCGGTAAATAAACCATCGGCAGTTACACCGCCGGTTACCAGTCCGGCATTTAAACCGAAAGATAGCGTGCTTATTAAACCCCCGGTAAATAACACCAGGGATAGTATTGCCGCTAAGGCTGCCGTTATTGAGCCGCCTTCCATATTTTCACTTGCCGATAGCACCAACTATTATTTTGTGATAGATGTAACTACTAACCACGTAAACCTGGCGCCATCACGCTTTGGCATTGGCCAGTTTAACCGTGGGCGATATACCAACAATACGATCAAACACGAGCGAAAACCTGTAGCCGATAACCAACTGATCTATGTTGGCCATTTCCGTAGTTTAACTGAGGTAAAAGCTTACGCACGCGCTATTGTGCCGCTTTTGCCCGAGATAATGACCGTGCCGGTAGATAAATACAAGTTTTTTATCATCACCCAACAAAATCTGGATAAATTAGCCGATCAGAAAACGCTTGACAGCTACTTTGAATATTACCAAAAACACTATTAATTATGTGGACCAAAACCAAGGATAATCAATTAACGTCGCAGGATATCAAAAGATACAACCTGGTGATATGGAAATTTATTGGCGGCTGTTTCGCGTTTTTAATTTTGATGATTGTGCTTACCTGGTTTGGCGTATTTGGTGCCCTGCCATCCTTCCGCGACCTGGAGAACCCTAAAAGTAACCTGGCATCACAGGTTATATCCGAAGATAACAAGCAGCTTGGGGCCTGGTTTGTACAATACCGCACACCGGTAACCTATAAAGGCCTTTCGCCAAACGTAGTTCATGCGTTAGTGGCAACAGAAGATAAGCGGTTTTATGAGCATTCGGGTATTGATTTTGAAGGCTTGCTGCGGGGCGTTTTGTATACCATTATCGGTAAAAAACAAGGCGGCAGTACCATCACCCAGCAATTGGCGCTTAACCAGTTTTCGGATAAGGGCCGTGCAAAGAACAAGGTTAAACGGATCATTCAAAAATTACAGGAATGGATCATTTCGGTACAGATAGAGCGCCGATATACCAAAGAAGAGATACTGACCATGTATTTTAACACGGTCGACTTTGGTGCGTACAATACTTTTGGCATTAACGCAGCCGCACGTACTTATTTCAATACCACGCCGGATAAACTCACGCCCGATCAGGCAGCGTTACTGGTTGGCATGTTAAATGCGCCGGGAGCCAATTCGCCGATCAATCACCCTGAAGCAGCGCTTAACCGCCGTAACCTGGTTTTACACCGCATGGCGCAGGCGGGCTTTTTAAGCGATGGTCAGGTTGAAGAGTTTAAGCAAAAACCATTGGGACTTAACTTTACCATTACCGCGCATAACGAAGGTTTGGCAACCTATTTCAGGCAGGTATTGAAGAACGACGTACAAAAGATCCTGGAAGAATCAAACACCACCAAAAATGGTGTGCCTTATGATCTGGATCGTGATGGTTTGAAGGTTTATACAACCATTAACTACACTATGCAACAGTATGCCGAAGAAGCGCAGCAGGAATACATGAAACAGTTGCAGGTGCAATTCAACAATCACTGGAAAGGTTATAATTTATCAAAAAGCATTAAAAACTATAAGTTACTAATGAACGAGGGCGTACACCGTTCGGACCGTTACCGGGATATGAAATCGGATGGTAAATCGGACGATGAAATTGACCAGGCTTTTAACACTCCTGTAAAAATGACCCTGTTTAGCTGGCACGGCGATATCGATACGACAATGAAACCTATCGACTCGGTATTGTACAGCAAAATGATACTACAGAACTCGCTGATGAGCATGGACCCTACGACAGGTTACATCAAAGCCTGGGTAGGTGGTATTAACTATGAGCATTTTCAGTACGATCACGTTAAGATCGGTACCCGGCAGGTTGGCTCAACAGCCAAGCCTTTTACTTTTGCCGTGGCGATAGAAGATGGCTACTCGCCTTGCATGGAGGTTGATAACGTACCTATTACCATTAAATACGATGGCCAGGAATGGTCGCCGGTTTCGCAGGATACCAAGCCGGGCAGGTTAACATTGCGTACCGCATTAGCCTACTCGCAAAACTGGATAACGGCTTATATTATGAACGAGGTGAAACCCGAGCCGGTGGTACAGTTAGTTAAAAAGATGGGCGTGGTAAATACCGATATTACCCCGGTACCGTCGATCTGCCTGGGTTCGTTCAATGCTTCGTTGTATGACATGACAGGCGCTTACAGCGTGTTTGCCAACCACGGTATCTGGAAAGAGCCTACCTATATTTTACGAATTGAAGATAAGAACGGAAACGTGCTGTATAACCATACCCCTAAAACCGTACAGGCCATGAACGAGCAAACCGCCTATGTAATGACCTATATGCTGAAAGGCGTTATTGAGGATGGCACCGGCAGCAGGCTGCGTTATAAGTACGGCCTGAGTAACCCTATTGCCGGTAAAACAGGCACCCCACAGGATAACTCTGATGGTTGGTTCATTGGTATGACACCACAGCTGGTTACCGGCGTTTGGACAGGCTGCGAAGATCGTGATTTCCACTTCCGTTCAACCGCATTGGGCGAGGGCGCTAACTCGGCCCTGCCGGTATTTGCGCTGTATATGAAAAAGGTGTACGCCGACTCCAAACTGGGTATTAAAAAGAGCGTAGATTTTGACCCGCCGAAAGCGCCGTTGACTATTACCATTGATTGTAATGCCTATAAGCAACAGCAGCAGCCCACAAATGATGCGGATAAGAAGTTGAGTTTTTAAGAATGTGCAGATGATGGTATGACTAATCTGCACATCAAATTACAAATCCTGCTTAATATCTTCCAGGCCTTTAACGCTCACCCTTGCGCTTATGCCCGCGGCAATAACCGAGATACCCATTACAGTGATAAATACCAGCACAAAATCGGTAAATTTTAAAGCGATGGGGTAAGCATCCATAGTGGTATAATTGCTGCCTATTTTTATCATACCAAATTTTTGCTGCAAAACACAAAATATCAGCGCAAGCAACATACCGCTCACGCAGCCGATGAGGGTGATCAGCATACCTTCGCAAAAAAATATGCCTTGTATTAACCTGCGGCTTGCACCAAGGCTTGATAGTATGGCAATATCCTTACGTTTATCCATTACCAGCATGGTTAGCGAGCCGACAATGTTAAACGTAGCGATAATAACCACAAAGGTTAATATGAGGTAAACTGCCCACTTTTCCGAATGGAGTATCTTGTACAGCAATGCGTTTTGCTCCGCGCGGTTGCGCACATTAAAATCGGCGCCTATTTTATCTTTAATGGCTTGCTGCAGGTCATCCGCGTTAGCGCCGCTTTTTAAATTGATCTCGATGGCCGATACTTCAACCGGCTGATCGAGCAGTTCGCGGGTAAAGGCCAGTGGTGCCACAATAATATTGTCAAAATCCTGCTGAATGCTGAACACGCCCGATGGGTAAATATATTTTACCACGAAATCGTTAGTCGGATCGATAGAATTGATAGCCGCTGTGCGCCGGGGCGAATAAATTTCGAGCGGCATCAATTTATCTCCGATATTAACGCCCAGGCTGTTTTGCACCATGGAGCCGATCACTACAGCCGGCCTGCCATAATCGTCTGTTAACGAAAAAGCGCCCTGGTGTATGGTACTATCGAGATTTTTATTCTTTAAAAAATCATCGCTCACCCCTTTTATGGTAGTTGGTACCTGCTTATCGCCATATCGGGCCAACGCTTTTTCTTCGAGCACTTCGCTGAACGAGAAAATGCCGGTGTTTTTGCGCAGCTCATTAAAGTAAGCAGTGTTGGGGTTAAATGTTTTGCCTTGTTTAGCTTCGATCTTTATCTGGGGCGAAAAATTGCTGTAGAGTTTTAATATCTCGCGCTCCAGGCCATCAAATGCTGATAAAATGATGATCAGCGCCGCGCTGCCAATCAGCACGCCTAACATGGATATGCCCGAAATAATATTAATAGCATGCGTGGTCTTTCGCGAAAAAAGATAACGTTTAGCTATATATACCGATGTATTCAAACTGGCTTAGGTTAAAAACGGGTTGGTTTGCTTTTCGTAACCTATGGCAGTTTCGGGGCCGTGACCGGGATAAACCACGCAATCATCAGGCAACGCAAACAGCTTGGTTTCGATATTATTGATCAGTTGCTTAAAGTTACCCCCAGGCAGATCGCTGCGGCCGATACTGCCACGAAACAGCACATCACCGCCAATCAGAAAATTCTCCTTTGCTGCGTAAAAACATAGGTGTGCGGGCGAATGTCCCGGTGCAAATATCAGTTCAAAACCACTGCTGCCTAAAGCAATTTTACCTGTTTCGGGCAAGTAGGTATCGGGTATAGGCGATACCTCGTACCTGAAACCCATTTGAGGGGCGTAGCCAGGCACTGCAGTTAAAATATCCAGCTCGCCTTTATGAAACTGCGGCTTTAACCCGTACTGATCAAAAACAAATTTATTACCCAGCACATGGTCGATATGGCAATGGGTATTTAACAGGATAACCGGCTTTAGGTTGTTCTGCCTGATAAAATTGGTTACCGCATTTTGCTCGGAAGCGGTGTACATACCCGGATCGATAATAGCGCACTGGCCACCCTCATCGTAAACGAGGTAGGTATTTTCCTGGTAAGGGTTATTTTCGAATGCCTGTACTTGTAACATGGTTCAAAAGTAAGGTTTTTATGGTGAGTTGTCAGTGGTGAGTTGTGAATCGTCATTCTCATTACTCACCATTCACTATTGACTTTTCCACTTAAAGCTCCCGATCATTACATCCATGTCCTTCTTAATAAATTTAAGCACCGGTTGTATTGAGTCTATACGCGGTTCGTTGTAAAAATAGAGCGAGCACCGCAGGTAGTGTTTGGTACTGTCGGTTAGGTAAAATTGTGCCGATGATGCTGCGTTGCCATCAATGGTATAATAGATTCCGTATAGTTTCCTGTCGGGATAGGCTATCACCCCTTCGTCAATAGAGGTGGCTTTTACGGTGTGCTTAAACGCAAAGGTATGTGCCTCTTCTATCAATTTATTGAAACTTTCTTTAGAGGTGATCTGCTCATAACTTAGATGCAGGGTACCGTTAAATTGCGGAAACCTGACGTTTACCCAACAGGGTTTGGCGCCTCGTTCATGATCGGCCTCGACGTAGGCGTATTTTGGATAAATAAACGTAAACGGGCAATCGCTTATATAGGGTTGGTATTCCTTTTTAGGGAACGGAATGCGGAAGTATCCACGCGGTTTAGGCGAATAGTCGTGATTGCCGCCGCAGGCAGATAAGATCGCGCAAAGCAAAACTATACAAGCAATATCCCTCCTCATTGGTGCTTGTTTTTTGCGTTCCATATCTCCCACGATCTGTCGGCCTGCAATTCCAGCATTTCGTAACCGTTTTTGATGGTCGCGCCCCTTTCATATCCTTTTTGCAGAAACAGGGTTTGCTCCGGGTTATAGATCAGATCGTAAAGTAAATGATCATCGGTAATACCTTCATAAGGTATGGGCGGGCATTCGTCAACATTAGGGAATGTGCCTACCGGCGTGGTATTAATGATGAGCTTATGTTCTTTTACTATTTCGGGTGTTAGGTCGCCAAACAAAATACTGTTTTCTGATGAGCGCCGGGTTACGATCTTATAATCGATGCCGTACTCGCCCAATACATATTTAACCGCGCATGCCGCACCGCCGTCACCTAATACCAATGCTTTTTTATGATGACGGTTAAGCAATGGTTTTAATGATGTTTCGAAACCGTAGATATCTGTATTGTACCCTTCGAGCCTGAAGTTATGGCCCTGGACGCCTACCTCGCCGGTAAAGGCCGCTGTTACCGGACTTTCGGCATGGATATGGATACAGTTTACTGCACCAACTTCTTTGGCATCGTGGCTTATCCAATCCAGGTAGTGCATTACATTTTTTTTATGCGGAACAGTTACATTAATACCGCACAAGTCGGGATTGTCTTCGAGCAGTTTGGGAAGATCTGTGATATGCTCCATCTGAAAAAGCTCGTATCTATGATCTTCGATGTGTTCGCGCTCAAACATATCGCTGAAATATTTTTTCGAGAAAGAGTGTGTAAGCGGATAGCCTATTAGCCCGTATACTTTCATTATTATTTTTGATTACACCGATTTATTGTGGGATTACACCGATTATTGTGAAATTACACGGATGCCTCACCATAACGAAACCAAAGCTACATTAGTTTAGGTGATTTTAAAATCAGTACGATGTAATAAAGTAACAGGTCATCCCGAACTTGTTTCGGGATCCCATTAGCAGGTAGCCCACATGTCTCTCGTAAACTTGTCCTGAGAGATGCTGAAACAAGTTCAGCATGACCCATAGGTTTAAAGATTTATAAAATGATCAAAAGTATCACTCCTTAAACCAAGCCTCAACGTTTCCAAAGGGATAATATCGGCCGGAGCTATGTTTCCCAGGTTAACATTGGCGCCAAGTAATTTGATAAACCAGGTTTGTTGTGCTTTTTGGGGTGCTTCCCATATAATGGTTTCCTGTGGTATTTGTGTCAGTATCTCATCAATCAAACCTTGCCTCACCTCTCCCGAATCGCGATAGATACCCACGTTACCGCTTTCGCGCGCTTCGGCTATTACCTTCCAGGCACCTGCCTCAATTTCGGCGTTCATTAGTTTTATCCATTTGTAGGGTGCAAATATCTTTTGCACATCTTTTGATCCTACTTCGGATATTACCGTGATCTGTTCGCTTAATTTACGGATGTATTCGCACTTCACATCATGCTCTATCTCGATGGAGCCATCAGAAACTTCGGCAAACTCCATTTTGTAACGATCTAAAATACGGCGATAATCATCAAACTGGTTACGCACAATAAATGCCTCGAACAGCGTACCGCCAAAATAAGCTGGTAAACCGGCTTGTTTATAAATGGCAAGTTTCTCATCCAGTTTTGGGGTAACAAAAGATGTTGCCCAGCCTAACTTCACAATATCCGAATGCGGAAGCGCAGCTTCCAGAAAATCTTCGGCCTGACGGCAGCTTAAGCCTTTATCCATTACCATGGTAAGGCCGTTGGTACGGGGTTTTACTATTCGATCGGGCAGATTATTAAGTTGGTAGTTCATGAATTATATCGATTTGTTATAGACTATAACCAATGGTTTTAATCGCGTCAAATTTCAAAAAAAATCCGAAGCTTTAAAAGCTCCGGATGTAATTATTTGTTAAAAATATTTTACCTGGTGTAGCGGTTTATAATATCGATGATCACTTTGTTTTCCTGCAGTTGCGGCAGGTAATCAAATAAAATAAAATGTTTATCCGGATCGGTGATCAGGGCTTTTTCTAAAAATACAATGGCTTCGTTGTAATCGCCTTTGGCAAACAAATAGGCCACCATACGGTAATAAAGCTCTGCCGAATCGGGGTTGTTTTTTATAGCCTGCGATATGATCTCGATAGCGCCTTCCAGATTTTTTTGCTCATATAAAATAGAGGAGTAATCCAGCCAGGCATCAGCGTCAAGCGGGTTTAGTTCCACAACCTTTTCATAAGCCTGTTCAGCTTCGGCCATGTGCCCTAATTTATATTGCGCGTCGGCAATGGCAAACCAGTAGTCGGCATTAGCTATATCCAGATCTAAAGCTTTTTTATAAAAATGCAGGGCCTCAAAATAGCGCTCTTCAAAATCGAGGGTTACACCAACACCAAACCAGGCATCGGCCAGTTTTGGGTCCATTTTAACCGATTTTTTATAGAAAGCGCGGGCATCGTCCATTTGCTCAAGCTTTTCGTAGCACTCGCCAATGGCGCAATACGTATCGGCATTGGGCTGCTCGTATTCAAAGGTTTGGCGGTAAACTTCAATAGCCTCGGCAAATTTATCCAGGTTAACCAGTGCATTACCTTTATTAAAGTAAGCCGATGCAAAACTATCTTTGATCAGGATGGCATAATCGTAGGCATCGATCGCCTTTTCAAACAAACCAAGCTTGGTATAGGCATTACCTAAATTGTACCATGCGGCATAGCTGTAAGGCTCATTATCAATATATTGCTGATAAAACTGCACGCTTTCCTGCTGGTTATCCATTACATCATAACAAAAAGCCAGTTCGTATAAAGCGTCCTGGTTTTCCATATTTTGTTCAAGGCAAAGTTTAAGGTAGGTTATCGCTTCCTCATAGTCGCCCATATTTTGGTTAACGTAGGCTATGTGCAGCAATATCTCGTCGGTCTCTTCGGCCATATCCAGGGCCTTGTGGTAATTTTCAAGTGCTTCAGGGTAGCGTTCTATACTTTCGTACAGGTTACCCCTGATGATATAGATATCCGCCTCTGATGCTTCGAGTGTTTCGGCAAGCTCGAGCGAAGCAAATGCGTCGCCAATGCGATTGGTAACTACAAATAGCTGCGCTTGCTTAATGAGGAACACAGAAGCAAAAGGGTGTTGGTTGCGGGCATATTCAACTACCTGTAACGCCTTAACCGGGTCATTCTTCTCAATGTAATAGTCGATGATGTTCTCAAACGCTTGTGCATCAAAAAAGTACTGATCGTGGTTACGGATCATCTCTTCGTATCGCTCTACCGAGAATTGAGGGTCTTCGGTAAAACCAAATTCAAAATCTTCTTCCATTCAGTTTTGTTGCAGAACTTCTGCTTAGCTAGTTAGTCAATAGTTGTGCCAAGTCTTTTGTTACAGTTAAATTAGGTATAAAAACGCCCCATTATAAATTTACTTTTCCACATTTCCCCATTTTGAACAAAAGCTAATGTAAGTGGTTGATTGTAAACGCCAAAGTTTTTGATGAGATAAATACAGGGATGAGGTGCGCTTAATAAATTTTTTACCTTTGATAAAGCTTTACAAACACATGAATAACCATAAGCAATCCGTATTAAGCAATTTAAATATAAACGCTGTAAACCACGCGTTTAGTACAGGCCAGGTTTGGGGCAGCAGCGATGAGGCGCTTGTGCGCACTATTTATTCGCCGGTTGATGGTTTGGCAATAGCCGATGTAAAAATGGCTACCAATACTAATTACAACCAAACTGTAGCCAAAGCCGCCGAAGCCTTTAAAACCTGGCGAAATATACCTGCACCAAAACGCGGCGAAATTGTACGCCAAATTGGCGATGCCCTGCGTAAATATAAAAACGACCTGGGGTGGCTGGTGTCATACGAGATGGGCAAAAGTTTGCAGGAGGGCCGTGGCGAGGTGCAGGAAATGATAGACATTTGCGATTTTGCCGTTGGCTTAAGCCGCCAGCTTTATGGCTTAACCATGAACAGCGAACGCCCACAGCATCGTATGTACGAACAATATCACCCGCTGGGTGTGGTAGGCGTTATATCGGCGTTTAACTTCCCGGTGGCGGTTTGGAGCTGGAATGCCATGCTGGCCTGGGTTTGCGGCGATGTTTGCGTATGGAAACCTTCCGAAAAAACACCGCTCACCGCCATTGCCTGCCAGCACATCGCGCAAAGCGTATTTAAACAAAATAATGTACCCGAAGGCGTATCATGCCTAGTGATCGGCGATCGTGAAATTGGTGAGCTGATGGCGAATGATAACCGGATACCTTTGGTTTCGGCTACGGGAAGTACCCGTATGGGTAAGGCTGTGAGTGTAGCCGTTGCGGCGCGCTTAGGCCGTAGTTTACTGGAGCTTGGCGGAAATAACGCGATCATCATTACCGAGCATGCTGACTTAAATATAGCGCTTACCGGTGCCGTATTTGGCGCCGTGGGTACCGCGGGGCAACGCTGCACCACAACCCGCAGGCTCATTATCCACGAAAGTGTATACGATGCGTTTAAGCAAAAGCTGGTTAACGCCTATAAACAATTGCGCATAGGCGACCCATTGGATGAGCATAACCATGTTGGCCCGCTGATAGACAAAGCCGCGGTTGCGCTTTACCTGAAATCAATTGAAGATTGCAAGGCACAGGGCGGTATTTTTATTGTTGATGGTGGTGTTTTGGCAGGGGCCGGATATGAATCTGGCTGCTATGTGAAACCTTGTATTGCCGAGGTAGAAAACCACTACCCTATTGTACAGCACGAAACTTTTGCGCCTATTTTGTATTTAATAAAATATAAAACTTTAGAGCAGGCCATTGAATTGCAAAATGGCGTGCCGCAAGGTTTATCATCTGCCATAATGACAAACAATTTACGCGAGGCCGAAGCGTTCTTATCGGGCGCGGGGTCGGATTGCGGGATCGCCAATGTCAACATCGGTACATCGGGTGCTGAGATAGGCGGCGCTTTTGGCGGCGAAAAGGAAACAGGCGGCGGCCGCGAGTCGGGCTCGGATGCATGGAAGGTTTATATGCGCAGGCAAACCAACACCATCAATTATTCGAGCGAGTTGCCGCTGGCGCAGGGAATTAAATTTGATCTATAATCCATTTTGATGTCAAAATTTTTTAAGAAGCTATCGGGCTTTGCGCTTTGCGGGGCCTTGCTATTTAATGTTGAGGTTAAAGCGCAGGCAACTGTTACTGCGGGTGAGCCGCAACCGCCAAAAAACTGGCACCAGCTTGATTTGAAGGCCGATGGCTATTATGGTATCAGCTTAAACAAAGCTTACCAACTGCTAAAAGGCAAAAAAAGTAAAACGGTAGTGGTAGCTACTATTGATAGCGGTGCTGATACCTTACAAAAAGACCTGCAAGGTATTTTATGGACCAACCCAAAAGAAATACCCGGTAATGGTATAGACGATGACCACGACGGTTATGTTGACGATGTGCACGGCTGGAACTTTTTAGGCGGCGCAAACGGCAAATGCGATTTTAACGAAACTACCGAAGAGGTACGCGAGTACGAACGCCTTAAGGGCAAATATGCCAATGCTACTTATGCCACTGCCGCCGATAAAAAGGAATATGAATATTGGAAAAAGGTAAAGGCCACCCGCGATTCGACCGTGGCCGGTTCGCAAAATGATTATAAGCAGCTGGCGCCATTGGTTAACGCGCTGGTGGCTACAAGCGGCGTGATCAAAAAGGGCCTGCACCTATTGCCCAATGCCGACTTTACCTTAGCCGACCTGAATAAGATAACCCCGACAAACGATACCCTGAAAGAAAGTACAGAGTTTTGGAAACTGATTATGCAGCAGGACCCGGCCAGCAACAGCACCAAAATTATTAAGGATTGTACCGAGCAGCTCAGCAAAGCCAATAACGATATCAACCCCGACCTGGATAACCGCAAAAATATTATTGGCGATAACCCCGACGATAACAGCAACCCGCATTATGGCAATAACATTGTGAAGTACGAAGATGCATCGCACGGTACGGGTGTTGCCGGTTTAATAGGCGCCAAACGCGGCAACGGTTACGGTATTGATGGTGTTGCCGATAATGTAAAAATTATGGTTATTAAGGCCGTGCCTAATGGCGATGAATATGATAAGGATGTAGCTAATGCCATCCGCTTTGCGGTTGACCACGGGGCACAGGTGATCAATATGAGCTTTGGTAAAAGAATATCGCCGCATAAAGACTGGGTTGATGCCGCCTTTAAATATGCCGCAGCCAAAAATGTTTTATTGGTAATGGCCGCAGGTAATGAAAACCAGGATGTGGATGCTACCCCCGAATATCCTAATGACATCATGGAGGGTAGCCTGGTAAGAACCGGGGATAATGTGATCTCCGTTGGTGCATCGGCAGCTAAAAACAATGATGAAAAACTGGCAGCAACTTTTAGCAATTATGGTAAAAAGAACGTAGATGTTTTTGCACCGGGCGTAAAAGTAACTTCGATAGAGATGGATGCCGAATTTGATACCGCAGATGGCACCAGCTTCGCCTCACCAATCACTGCCGGACTTGCGGCTTTATTATTAGAATATTACCCGCATTTAAGTGCCAAACAGGTAAAACAGATCATCCTGCAATCTGCAAAGCCGTTAACAGGCACCATGGTTTATAAACCGGGCAGTACCAGCGAAAAGGTTGACTTTTCTACCCTATCCAAAACCGGCGGCATTGTTAATGCGTACCAGGCGTTGTTGATCGCGGCGAAGACTAAGGGGGAGTTGAAAGTAGATGTTGGAAAGGCGGAGTAGGGTTGGGTAATGAAAATAAAACAAGTTATCCGGAGAGCGATCGTCACGGCATTTTTTGTTCTGGCTGGCTTTATCGTGGCGAATGTAATAAACATATTGATAGGCGATATCATCATTGGCGATCCGGAAGCATATGATACTGATGGGATAAAAACCGGCCCAGTCTTCAACCTTTTTTACGAGATATCGTCAAACACCGGCTATCATCCGGAGCCATCCATCTTCAATGGTATTTTTGTGACGGTGATTGGCGTGGCACTTGGCGGCTGGTTTGCTTATCGGCATTTTAAGCGCACTGCGTTCCGGGCAACTGGCGAGTAAGTTTGCATTAAAACGCGCATTTGTGCGAAAAAATACGTATATTGTACGAAAGCGCGAGGCTAAATTGATTGCCAATTTGATAATTGGGCAACGAAAACAATGTTAAAAATACCGACAATTACCCCCCTGTTTTAATTTTTGGTTGCGAAAATGGCAATGCTGTAGCGTTTGGAAACGAGCGCAAGAGATAGTTTAAGATTGCGTGACGTTTATAAGCAGGGCGTTGACCGTTATGATGGGGTGCCGAAATAAATTCGGCATGACGAGTTTTTGTTTTTTAGCCTTTAGTTTACGAGCAACTTATACCCTTTACCGTGCACGTTGATGATCTCAACCTTTGAGTCGTCCTTAAGGTATTTGCGTATCTTACTTAAAAACACATCCATACTGCGGCCGTTAAAGTAGTTATCATCATGCCAGATGTTCAAAAGGGCTTCTTCGCGGGTTAGTACTTCGTTTTGTTTAAGGCAGAGCAGACGGAGCAATTCGGCTTCTTTAGTTGACAGCTTTTGTTTCTGATCGCCATCGTAAATGATCTGGGTGGTATAATCAAACTCGTATTTACCTATTTTAAAATGGGTTTGCTTTTCAACACTATCTTTCCCGGTATCGTTAACACGTTTTAACAAGGCGTTAATGCGTAATAACAACTCCTCTATGCGAAACGGTTTGGTGATGTAATCATCGCCGCCAAGGTTAAAGGCCTGCGTCTTATCTTCGATCATGCTTTTGGCAGTGGCGAAAATAATAGGCACGGTGGCGTTCATTTTCCTGATCTCTTTGCCAAGGGTAAAGCCATCCTTTTTGGGCATCATCACATCCAGTATCAGCAGATCGAACTGTTGTTTGGTGAAAGCCTTGAGCCCTTCATCGCCGTCTTTACAAAGTATTACTTCAAACTTACCTTTAAGCTGCAGGTAGTCCTGCAACAGCAGTCCTAAATTTGGATCATCTTCAACCAGTAATATTTTCATCATTTATTATTTGCCAGGATCAACCTGATCGAATTTTAATTCAAACTCAGAGCCTTTATCTTTTTCGGATCGTACACTAATTGTGCCGTTTAACCTTTTTACAATGGTATTAACATAGCTCAGACCCAGGCCAAAGCCTTTAACATCGTGCAGGTTACCTGTAGGTATACGATAAAACTGCTCAAATATTTTACTCTGCTGATCGCTGTTCATACCTATGCCCTTATCGGCAACCTTAATTACCGCCTGGTTATTACGGTTAACTGTAGTGGTGATGGTAATTTCGGGCGCTTCGCGGCTATATTTTATAGCGTTATCAATCAGGTTATAGATCACGTTAGAAAAATGCAGCTCATCGGCCTTGATAAACAATTCGTCCTCGGTTAAGCTGAGATCAAGTTTAACGTTGTGCTTTTGCAGCTTTAAAGCCATACTGTCTAAAACGGCGGCAATCAGTTCGTTGATCTCGATCTTTTTGATATCTAACTTAAAGTCGTTCTTTTCAATACGTGCAATGTTTAGCACCCGCTCGATATGGCTACCCAGGCGAACGTTCTCTTCGTAAATAATACCAGCCAGTTTAGCTACGCGGCTTTTATCCTGGGCTATTTCGGCATCTTTTAAAGCCTCGCTGGCTATCATAATGGTTGATACCGGGGTTTTAAACTCGTGGGTCATGTTGTTGATGAAATCGGTTTTCATTTCCGATATTTTTTTCTGCCTTAAGATAGAGTAGATGGTAAAACCGAAGCAGAAAACAAAGAACAACAACAAACCGCCGGTGGTAGCCATAGTACCGCCCATCTGGCTCAATATTAACGAGTTTTTTTGCGGAAAGTATACTTTAAGATCACCGGGATCCCTGATCACTTCCTGGCTAAAAATTGAGGCGTGGTAGGTATTGGCCGGTATAAAAAGCGGCTTTTGCCCATCAACATCCATCGCTTTAGAAAATATCACCGAGTCGTTATGCGCTTGCGTAACCTCGTAACTAAAAGGCAGCGTAATACCGTGGCTATTTAATTCAACCCGGAGTAGCGTATCTATCCATATGGGATTGATCCGTTTTTCAAGTGGTTCGTCCTTTCGTGAGTACTCGCGCCCCAGGTTTTCAAAAATAGTTTGCGCAGCCCTTGGCACCTTAGCCGACATTTGAGCATTTTCGGCCTCTATTAACAACTTTCTAACCGCCTTTATGCGTTTTTCGTTGCGTATGCGCTCCTGTTCCTGCACCCATAAAGGGTTAAGCCGTGGTATTGATATTACCTGCCGGCCAAATTGCGCGTCGGTGTATACAGAGTGCAAAGTATCTAAATACTTAACCTGTTTTGCCTTTTGGAGCGCTTGTTTTTGTTTTGCTGATAAAGTAAAATTATTTCGGGGGTTAATCGTAACATATTGTAATTGTACCGCGCGCCCATACTCGTCTTCTTCAACACTGGTTTGTATGCTCACGGCACGGCTCACGTCTTCTATCTCCTGCTGAAGCCTGCTTTGCTGCAGCATCCGGTTAACGCTGTCGCGCAGTTGGGCTATCCGCTGGCTATGCGCAGGGTTGCTTTTGCTTGTTGGCAGGTGAATAAGTCCGTCATCCGTCATATCCGCATTTGCAATATTTACCATGCTGATCTTTGCCTGCGAATGGTTCCCTTTTTTATCTGCCGTATCGGCTACAGCCACAAAATTGTTTTGGCGCCTAACCTTTTCGTTTAAAAAATTTACGGCATCCTGCTTACTGATGCGGGTAACCACATTATTCAGGGCGGCTTTAACATCGCGGTCAAACAGATCGGACTGTAACTGGTATGATTGACGCAGGAAATAAAACTGCATAGCTATTACTCCCATTAAGGCCAAAGCCATTAACCCGGTAATGATAATTATGCTTTTTCGTTTCATGTAACTACAAAAATATTGAACAATAGGCTAATACAATTTGCTTTAACATTATTTAACATATCATTTAACAAAATATAGCCGAATACTTCTTTAACTTAGTTTTTAGTTGTCAACAATATTAAAACCAATTGTGTCATGAAAAAAAACAGTATCTCACCAATCCTCGAACTGTCGTTCGCTGCGGGCATTATGCTCATCCTGGCGCTGCCCTTTGCAGTTAAGGCGCAAGATCATAAAGAATTTATGGTGAACATTAACAACAGCGATACGACCATTAACGGCAAAAATATCAAAGATCTTTCGGCCGCCGACCGTAAAGATGCATTAAAAAAGTTAAGCGAACTAAACGACCATATCAGCATCACGATGCAAGACGGCGATGGCGGCAGGATATTGGTTAAGCGAAAAGGTGGCCAAAACTCCGTTGTTACCATTGATAGACGCGGTGCTAACGGCCTTACACCGATGGCCAACGCTTATAGCATGACTTTAGACAGCACCGGCAAAGAAATGGTAATAGCCAACATGGTACGCGGCGATGGCGACATGGCACCAAAAATAGCACAGGGTTTTAGTTTAAGCAGGACCATGGGTGGTAACGGGCGTGGTTACAGCACACTGATTATGAGCGGCGGCCGTAAAAATTCGCAAAACTTTAGCTACTCAAACACCGATAAAGACGGTATAAGCACGCATATCAATTTTACGGTAAGTGATGCCAGCGCTGAAAAGGTCAAAAAAATAGCCGGTACCGAAACAACCGATCTAAACATACAGGATCTGAACATTGCACAATCGTTTTCGACGGGGAAAACTACCTTAAGTTTTACTTTAGCCAATAAGGCTGCTGCCGATGTGCAGTTTAAAGACAGCGAAGGCGCCGTATTATGGGAAGGTAAGGCTACCGGAGCCGAGTTTAAGAAGAGCTTTGTTTTACCGAAAAACGGCGTTTATTACCTACAGGTTAAACAAGCCGGAAAACTGGCTTTACGCAAAATAACCAAAGAAGAATAGTTTTAATTGAGCATAAAAAAAGGGGCCCGGTTTTTGAAACCGGGCCCCTTTTTTTATTTAAGTTTCATCAGGTAATTGTGCATATTATCGCTCAATTTCTCAACGTCCCATTCATCGTTTAATTTTTTGATATAGAACTCTTTTACGTCTTCCCATTTATAATACGGAAAGTTGTTTGTTTTTAACCCGGTAATAGCCACTTCCCTTTCATTCAATAAAAACTTAATCAGGTAATCGCGCTGCGTATCAGGGCTTTGGCCTTTGTATAATATGAATTGGATGTTTGCGCTCAGCGGGATAACCTCGTCGGCTTTCCAAACCTTTTCAAATTTAAATATATCACCACTTTCTTTGCTTGCACCTTTAATACCTAATAATGCAGCAAACGAGGCTATTGTTTCGGCATTGGTTATCCTGATGCTAGCGGCCACGTTAGGGCTCACCAGGTATGCATCGGTGGTATTGATAAAATTGACCAGCAATGGTACTGTGGCCCTTACCTGTATGCCCGATTTATCGCCACCCGGACCTGCTTTATAATATTCTTCGGCCGAGTTTAACGTATTAAACAATGCTAATTCAGAGCAGGTAAAAAACGAGCGCATATCCAGTTGTTCGAGCGTAAAACCGGCGGCAACAATTTCGCGGTGAATAGAGTTGATCACGGTACTTGTTTTATACAGATCGAGGATAAAGCGGTTCTGATCAGCCTCTTCTATCTTATCAAAAAACCCTTGTTCAAAAAAGCGGGTTAAAAACCTGATGTTAAAATTTTCGGGCTTTTTTTGATCGCGTATGTTCTCAACATTATCTTTCCAATCGCCGGTTTTCACTAGTTGAATTAACGATGGCGCGGTTGCAAAAGGGTTAATGTTGTCATCATCGTTATAGCTTGGTATGTCGCAAGCGGGTTCGTTGAGGGTATGTCTCAATCCGCTCAGTAATGCTTCAGCGCTTTGTTTCATACGGTCTTCGTTTATCGTGGCAACCTCAACGCATTTTTTCTTAGCGAATACATCACCAAACAAAGCTAACATCCGTGTACCTATCCCCTTTTCTTCAGCAATTCCAGACAGCGAAATCCTATCCAGTTTATCTTTTTCAATAACCTGCAAACTAAGCAGCATTTTACGCAGTTTGCGGCCATCAACCTTTAAAGCATGAGCGCTATCAGCTTTTTGCAACAATGAAAAAGCAAACGTTGTTGAAATATCCTTTACCAGGTGCTCTGCTCCGTTACGACCAATAAAGTTGATAAAGATCGGTTTATAGTCGGGCGGAGTTGTTGTGATCGTGATATCGCGCGGCTGGTATTGTGTGTGGCTGCCCCAGTACTCAGATGCGCAATTGGTTTCCTGAGCGTTTGCGATATCTGCACAGATCAGTAAGGAAAAAAAAGGTAGATAAAAGAGCTTCCTGTTCATTTAACGTTGGTTTGATTAGATGATAACGGTTTAAGTATATTAATGGTATATACCAGAATACCCGCTGAAAGGTTTCCTGTTCAAAAATAATTATTTAAACCCAATATTGCTATTGCAGATTAATCAGGTAGGCGTGCATATCATCGGTAAGGCCGACATGCAATTTTGTTAATTTATTTAAATAAAACGATCGCACATTTGCCCATTGATAATAAGGGAATGTTTTGGTAGCCAGGCCACCAATTGCAACTTCTTTTTCGTTCAGTAAAAACTTAATCAGATAGTTATTGCGGTTGTTTTTGAGCATCACCATTTGGATATTGGCGCTAAGCGGGATAACTTTTGATGTTTGCCAAACACCGGCATATTGCAGTATATTTTTTGCGGGGGTACCTGCACCGTTTAACCCAAGCAATGCTGCAAACGGCGCAATGGTTTCGGCATGAGCAAAGCGCAGCTCGGCAGCTGTGTTTTGATGTGCGATGTATTTATCGGTAGTATTGATAAAGTTAACCAGCAAAGGCACGGCATCGCGTACCTGGATACCGTTACTATCCATAGCCGGGCCTTTTTTTAAAAACTCATCGGCGCCATTTAATTCATCAAGCACACGTAGTTCATCGCAGATGATGAGTGAGCGGAAATTCAGATCAGCGATCCTGTAACCTGCATTTTTAATTTCAGCACTGACAGAATTGGTTATGCTGCTAAAACCTAAAATATCATCTATAAATTCGTCCTGCTCATCAGTTTTAAGTTGGGATACAAAGCCGGCATCAAAAAAACGGTTTAAAAACCTGATATCAAACCCCGCTGGTTTAACCGCTTTTTCCAGTTTGTCCATCTGCTGTTTCCAACTGCCGTTTTCTTCAAATTGGAGATAAGCCGGAGCGATGGAAAAAAACCGGAGTGCATCGTTATCCACTTTTATTGGTTGTACACAGCCTTTGTAACCTAACCCTTTTAAAAAAGCTTCGGAACTTTGTTTGGTGCGCTCTTCTTTAGTTATGATTATGTTAAGACATGATCTGTCATCGGCAAATACAGCTGCATTGTGCAAACGCATACGTGCGCCAATGCCTTGCTGCTCTTCGGCCCCCCTGATGGAGATTGATTTGAGGTAAGGTTGCTCAACTTTTTGCAGGGCAACAACCATAGCTTCCAGCTTTTTGCCATCTGGTTTCAGGGCTTTGGCACTATCGGCTTTTTGTAATAATTTATAGGCCAGGGTTGTGTTGACATCCTTGGTTAAATGCCTTGCGCCATGCCTGCCAACATAGTTGATGAATACGGGTTTATATCCGGGCGGTACCGGCGCATACTTTTTTTGCTGCGGCTGATATAGGGTTTTGGTGCCCCAGTAAGCATCATCACAATTTTGGGCAAACGTTACCGTGCATGAGGCTAAGATCAGCGCAAGCGAACAAAAAATAAGCTTATTCATTTTATACAAGATCAAAAAATTACTGAACATAAAAAAATCGGGAGTTGTTAGGGCTCCCGATCGAAAAGGTTTGGTTTTCAAATATCAATGCTGGTTACCTGTTCCATCAGTTTGGTAAGCACCCAAATCACGACCCGGAGGTGTAATAGTTGTACCCAGTGTACCTGTTGCGGTAACTGTACCGTAAGGCACAATTGACGTATTACCTTTACCAATAGCAGGCGAGCCCGCTACTAATTTAAAGTTTGAAGTGTTCATGGCGATGATGGCAAACGGCATAACGTTAGGTGTTATAGGACCCGGATTAGCTGCAAAGAAAGTTGCCGCAGCCGCACTATTATACGAGTAAAATGTTGGATCGTTAGCGCCTACCGTAGTTGTCGAAATAATGTCGTTGCTGCCTTTAGGGATACCGGTAAAGCTATCGGCGGTATAAAACTGGTTCATGATAGCGGTAGTTGAAGCGTAGAACAGGTTGTTGTTATAGCTAACATTGGCTACGTCGGCATCGCTGGTTACCCGCATGCTAAAACGGCAATTGATAAACAGGTTGTTATAGCACCTGCCTTTAGCCAGCTTTTCAAAATCAACAGCGCCGCCGCGACCTGATTTGGTTTGACGGAAACCGCCATTTATAAAGGTATTGTTATACATGTTAACATTACACTGGGTACCTGTGCTGCCGGCATCAGAAGCTTTTAACGAGTTGGTGCCCGAACCGATGCACATGTTATAAGCCAGATCGCCAACGGTGCCGCTCTTCATGTTAAAAAACTCGCCGCCTACGCCGTTGCAAAGCTCAAAAGTGTTACGCATAATGCTCACCTTGCCGCCATCGGTACGTACGTTATCATCTTTAGCACCAAAAAACCACGAGTCTTCAACAATCAGATTTTTGGTAATATTGGCAAAGTAAATATTATAACGCGGTGAACCGGTAGCATAAAAAGCCTGGTTATCGGCTGCGCCGGCAGGGCCGCCGCCAAATTCAATATGCGTCCATTTGATGATACAATCGCCACCTTTTGGACTTGGATTTGAAGCTGTAGCCGCGGCAGGTGTACAGGTAATACCGCCCCACCAGCCTAAAAATACGTTGTTATAGTTTTGCTGTGCGGCCTCGGCATGCAACGTAGCAGCATTTTTTACGGTGATGTAGTTAGGCTCGTCTTTTGTACCTAAACTGATAAAGGTACCGTGCATAAATATTTCGGGAGCGGTTTCGGGTTTAAGGCCATCGCCTAAAGCAATAAGTGTAACACCGCTTTGTAATAACAGGGTATCGCCATCGTTAACCGTGATATCGCTTTTAAAATAGTAGGTTTTGCCGTGCAGCAACGTGCCTTTAACGGTACCTTTCAGGGTGTCCGATGTAATAGCGTTAGCTGTTTGGATTAACGGCGGCGAAATATTTACAATTTCGGTTTGGTGGCAAGAGCTCAAAATAACTGCCAGGCATACGGGCGCTAACAGTAAGTAAAATATCTTTTTCATGATCGGTTAAAGTTTATAATGTAAGCCCAGTATGTAATATTGCTGATAGTTATCTTTACGGATGAAGGTGTTTTTACCTGCTTCCTGGTACTCAATAGGCTGGCCGGTGTTACCATACGCGCCCAGCGGCGGGTAAGGCAGTTTTACAAACAACTCGTAAGGTGTATTTAACAGGTTGGTGGCCTTAGCATAAATGGAAAACTTTTTAAATATTCTTTTCTCGGCCGAAAAATCGAGTGTAACGATGCCTTTTTGCCAGATATCGTTATCCAGGTAAGCTGATACGCTGTTAATGCGTTCGCCGGTATATACTGCTGAGATCTGCGCATCAAGGCCCAACTTGCTATCTTTATACAGGAACGACAGGTTACCTATGTTTTTCGACTGGCCTTGCAGCGGGCGGGTTTGTTCAACCTGGCGCGTAGTGATATTGCCACTGGCATCGCGGTAACGCTGACCTTTTGCAGTAGTGATATTTGAGTTGGTAAAAGAGTAATTGGCACGGAAACCGAAATTATGGATGTACTTGGTAAAATCGGCCTCAAAGCCGTAGTTGTTGGCCGTACCGTAGTTACCTGCCTGTAAGGCAAAACCGCCTGAGCCCGCAGCCATCAGGTTGATGAGGGCGTACTCGATAGGATTTGCTATTCTTTTATAGAAAACACCCAGCAATAACTGATCGTTACCTTTAGGAAAAAACTCATAACGCAGGTCATAGTTATCGGCTGTAGCATGTTTTAAATGCGGGTTACCAATTTCCTGGTAGTCGGCATCAGGGTCGCCGCTGGTGTGCGGTACCAGCTCGTAAAAGTTAGGGCGGCTAATGGCCGAATAATATGACGCGCGCAGGTTTTGCTTATCGTTAAGGACATATTTCAAGTTTACGCTTGGCAAAATGTCATAGTATTTTATCGAACCTGTTTTACCTTCCTGTGTGGCAGGCAGGGCATCAAAATAGCTTTGATCGGTATGCTCATAACGGGCACCGGCCAATATTTCCAGTTTATTGATATTGAATTTTACCTGGCCATAACCGGCAGCAACATTTTCGGTAAAGCTATAGTTTAACGGGTCGTTAGCGGTACCTTCTAAAGTAGATACTTTAAAAAAGTTGTTATCGATGTTGCCGTCGTAGTTTTGTGTTGAGCTTTTAGCCGGATCGAGGCCTAAAGTATATTGATCGAAGGTGCTGCTGCGGGTTTTGTTGCGATACATACCGCCTGCGGTAATAATTACCTTTTGACCACCTATTTTTGGCGTGTAAACCAAATTAACGTACCCGCTTTTATCCTGATCGGAGTTATAGCTGAAAGTTTGCGTTTGACCTTTTAAGGCATCGATAGTTACTGGGGCTTGTACCACTGCGCCACCTGGCTGCAATGTGTTGCTGGTAACCAATGCCAGATCGTAACGGTTACCGTTATCAGTAGCTTTGGCATAAACCCCGGTATAATTGAGGCTTAAATTGTAGGTTAGCTTATGATCGCCATGCAAAGCGAAGTTATATATTTGTTGTACTTCGCGCTGGCTGCGTGGATCCTGTGTAACGCGGCCCTGGCCAATGCCGGTACGCTGCAGGTTTAAACTGGTATCAGACGAGAAACGATAAAGGTTTTGGCTGAGATTGATATAATCGGCATCTAACGACAGTTTGTTTTTATCGTTAATACGGTAATCAAAACGACCGATGGCAGCGGTACGCTCTTGCTGAATATTGTATGAGCGACGGGTGATATCGGTTACTACGGGCGAATTGTTAACGTCCACATCCGAGCCGAATAATACGCTCTGGTTATCTTTATAAACATTTTGGTAGCTCACTGAAAACAGCGCACCTAATTTTTTATTGGCTGTACGGCCGCCTATGCTGATGTTACCTAAAGAACCAACAGGCAGTTTTGAATTGGTAAAATGCTGAGGGTTGTTTGAAAAATCGGCAAGTGTGGCGCTGTAATGATCGCCGTTAAGGATACGCGGCGCACGCAGCGAAACATCGTTATTACCAAATTTGGTGAAGCCATAATCCATTACGCTTTGTGAAACACCGGCACCTAAGCTGGCCCTTACCGTAAATTCATCAGGGGCGTTTTTAAGCACCATGTTTACGCCACCGGCAATAGCGTCCCCTTCCATTGCCGGGGTAAGCGTTTTATAAACTTCGAGGCGCTCAATAATATCAGCCGGGAATATATCAAGCGGTACATAACGGTTCTTGTTATCGGGGCTTGGTATTTTATAACCGTTAACCAGGGTGTAGGTATAACGTTTTTCCATACCACGGATAATGGCGTACTGGCCCTCGCCGTTGTTGCTACGCTCGATAGATACGCCCGATACGCGCTGTGTTACGTTAGCTACGGTAATATCAGGAGATATTTCGATGGTTTTAGCCGAAACGGCATTTAAGACCTGGTCTGAGCGCTGCTCCATCCTGCGGGCGGCCTGGTCGCTGCCACCGTCAGCCTTGCCGGCGATGGTTACCTCGCTCAGATCAGAGCCTTTGGGCGCCAACTGAAGCTTTACCAAATAGATCGCACCATCTTTTAATTCAAATTTAGTTTCGCTTTTTTCGTACGATACATATTTAACTTCGAGTTCGTAAGAGCCGGCTTCAAGCCTTTGAAAAGTAAAACTGCCGTCAAGGCCAGTCGCGGTTAGCTTTGGGGCTTTCGTTTGGGTTTTTAAAATTACGGTGGCACCAATTAAAGGTTCGCCGGTTTGCTTATCGGTAATGATACCTTTTACAGTTGCGGCAAAAATTGGGGCAATACTAAATAAAAGGAGTACTAACAGGAGTAAAGGTTTCTTCATTGTGAAAGGGCAAAAAGTCTTTCGCAAAGAAACAGCAGCAACGTAAATACAACATTACGCGCCGATTAAGATAACATTATGCTTAACCGGGCATAGGTAGCCCTATCCGCATCAATTTTATACGGCTTTTAAAGTTAAAAAGCGATGATATCACAATTAAACGAATGAAATCTGGAGAAATTCTGAATTTTTCCGGGCTGTAAAGTATCTGGCAAAAAGGTAATTTAATGTTAATATTGGCTTAACATAAAGCAAGCGCCATCCGTTTGACTATTAAATACTTACATTATCAATCAACAGAAACGGTCAAACCTTCCTGCTGCAATATTTTGCGGTAAATTTCCATCTCGGTAAACGAACCTTCCAATACGGCACATTTGCCTTCGTTATGAACTTTCCAGGCAATCTTTTCGCCCTGCGACTGGGAGTAGTCGAGGTATTTCATCATGCAAAAGATCACGTGGTCAAAAGTGTTAAAGTCATCGTTCCATAATATTAACCGGTGCATTTCTTTCAGTCCGGCTAATACTTCTTCGAGCGTGAGTGTTTCTTCTTCTACATGAGTTGACATGCAGCGAATTTACGGAAAAAGAAGGATTTTTTGATTTCGGATTTCGGATTAACTTTATTGAGCGCTTCGCGGTTTTCAATTTCGGATTTAAAACCGCTCTCCTATTGGCAGATGACAGAAACCACTCACATCTCGCCATTCACCACCTTATTTCGCCGAGCGTGTCATCTGTTCAATGGCGTTCCACATTTCGTTAGGCACCATCTCGAGGGCGCTGAACTGGCCGGCGCCCTGCAGCCATTCGCCGCCGTCGATGGTGATCACTTCGCCGTTGATATATCCCGAGAAATCGGAAACTAAAAACGCCGCCAGGTTTGCCAGTTCCTGGTGCTCGCCTACACGTTTAAGCGGTACACGGTTTTTAAAATCAAATTTAGATGCCATTTCGCCGGGCAGCAAACGCTCCCACGCGCCTTTGGTTGGGAACGGCCCCGGAGCAATGGCATTGGTGCGGATACCGTGCCTGCCCCATTCAACGGCTAAAGAGCGTGTCATGGCCAGCACACCGCCCTTGGCACAAGCTGATGGCACCACGTAAGCTGATCCGGTAAAGGCATAGGTGGTAACGATGTTTAAAATGGTACCGGCTATTTTTTTATCGATCCAGTATTTACCTAAAGCCAGCGAGCAGTTTACCGAGCCTTTTAAAACGATATCGATAATGGTGGAGAATGCATTGGCCGACAACCTTTCGGTGGGCGATATAAAATTGCCTGCCGCATTGTTGAGCAAGGCATCAACCTGGCCAAATTTTTCAACCGACTGGTGCAGCATGGCTTCAACTTCATCGTAGTTGCGCACGTCGCATTGCACTGCAAGTACCTTGCCGCCGGTAGCCGCTTCCATTTCGGCAGCCGTTTTTTGCAAAACATCCAGTTTGCGGCTGGTGATCACCACATTGGCACCCAACTGCAAAAAATAAGTGCTCATAGCTTTACCCAAACCTGTGCCGCCGCCGGTAACTATAATGGTTTTGCCCTGCAGGGCATCATCGCGTAACATGCCTTTAACTGCCGTTGCTGATATCATGGTTATGCTGTTTTAGGTTTCTGTAAATTGTGGATGATCATTTGCAGGGCCTTGCGTGTTTCGGGCGCCCACCATTGTGTGATCATTTGGTTCAGGGTTTCGGTTTGGTCGGCATTGGCGTGTGCGATCAGGTGTTTACGCAAGTTGAGTTTGCTTTGACTCCAGGTGCTGGGGTTAAGCTGCATGTATTTTCTGATCTGGCGTTCGGCGGTGCTGATCACACTTTCGGGGTTGCATACCTCGTCTATCAAACCGATCTGCAAAGCCTCATCAACCGAAACCAGTTTACCTTCCAGTAAATTTTGGTAAGCCCTGCGTTCGCCTATCCAAAAGGCGTAAAGTTTAAAAATGCTTTCGGGTACAATAATGCCTACGGGTATTTCATTTAAGCCGATGATGTATTTGCCTTGTGCCATTACCCTGTAATCGCAGCAGATGGCCATTACGCAGCCGCCTGCCGGGCTGTGACCACTGATTGCAGCTACCATTGGCTTTTTAAACGATACCATTGCCGCATTCAAGGCCATAAAATCGGCCCAGAAGGTTTTGATCTGCTCTTCGTTGTAATCGTAAAGTTCGATGAGATCCAAACCGGCCGAAAAAAAGTTTTCCTTGCCAGTGATAACCAGTCCGCCGATGTTGTCGTCGGTATCGATACTTTTCACCAGCAGTGTAAGTTCTTTTACCATCTCGGCATTCATGGGATTTGATTTCCCGCGATTAAGCTGGGTGATAGCCAGCCGGTCTTTTACGGTAACCTGGAGTGTGTTCATTGGGTAAATGGTTTATATCAGCCAAGGTCGGTTTAATTTTTTATAAATACAATGCACGCATAGTAAATTTTCAAAGCGTCATTGCGAGGTGAGACGCGGGTAAGTTCTAATACAACTTCTGGTAAAACGCTTTGAGCATTTCGGCGGGGTCGGGGGAATTATTGATGGCCCCCGATACGGCAATGCCTGCAACGCCGGTTTGCATCAGGTTTTCTACATCTTGTAATTGTATCCCGCCAACGGCTATAACCGGCAAGGTGGTAGGATATTTCTGCAGTTCGCGGAATCCGTCGAAACCTAAAAACGGGTAGTTATTGAGTTTGGTATCGGTATGGGCGAAGGGGCCGTAACCGCAATAATCAACCATGCCTTCGTTTTGCAGTTTTAAAAGGCGATCGACAGTAATGGCTGATGTGCCTAACGTTTTGTCGTCGCCAATGATATTCCTGATCTCTGCCAGATCGGCATTCATGTTTTCCATGTGTACTCCCTGGGCATCTACCCTATCGAGCAAATGATAGTGCTGCGTCAATATCAATGTAGCGCCCCAGTCATCGCAGATAGCGGCCACCTGGTTTATTTCATCAATCAGCTCATCGTCGGTTTTGGTGAGGCAACGGTATTGTATCCAGTTAACACCAGCCTGGCAGGCCATATCGACCTGCTCGATGTGACTGCGGTGAGGCAGATCGTGGGTGAGGTAGTGAAAACGGGAAATATACTTTTTCATTTAGTCCGAAAGTCGGAAAAGTCCGTGAAGTCCGAAAGAGCATTTGCAGTTTTATATTGATAAAAACAAAAAAGTCCGAAAGAGCAAATACCGCATCTTTCGGACTTTCCGACTTCAGTCTTTTCGGACTATTTTAATACTTGCACCAGTGGTACGCCAATGGTACCGTTTGGTGTTTGAATGTGCAGCAGTGCAGCAACGGTTGGTGCAATATCCGTCATATGTGTGGGCAGGCTGGTGTGGCCGTGCTGTACACCCCAGCCCATAAATACCAGCGGTATGTGCGTATCATAAGGGTTCCAGGTGCCGTGGGTAGTACCGGTGCCACCACGCCCATCAAACCAGCCTGGTTTTAAAACGATCTGTATAACACCGCTATGCTCAATATTGTATCCGTTGATGATACGGGTGCGCAAGGCTTCGGGCAGGTTAGCGGTTTGGGCGTTCTGCATATCAACAGCGAAAGCTACTCCGGTTTGTTTTTGCAAAAAGGCAATGCAATCCTGTTTAACAGCATATTCGCTTATCTTTTTATCAGCTATAGCCACATTATTTAAGTTAACCTGGTAATTATCCAGGGCCAATACCATTCTCTTTACACCATACTTTTCCTCCAAAAGGCTATTCAAACCTTTCATGGTACTCTGGGCAGACCATACGCCTGCAGGAACATTATGATCACCTAAAAACGTGGTGTTATGTGCCGCGCCATGATCGGCGGTTAAAAACACGGTGTAGGTACCTTTGCCAACGGTGCTATCCAGATAGGTGAAAAAGCTGCTCAGGTCACGGTCGAGGCGTAAGTAGGTATCTTCTACCTCAACAGCATTGACACCAAACTGGTGGCCAACATAATCGGTAGATGACAGGCTCACGGCTAAAAAGTCGGTTACGGTGTTTTTACCCAATTGCTCATTAGCGATGGCCGCTTTAGCCAGATCGAGCGTTAACGAATTACCGTAAGGTGTGCTGCGTATAAGCCCCATACCCCTGGCAGCCATCATTTGCGAGGTTTTAACCGGCATGGTTGGCGCATCCGCACCGGCAAATTTGCCTTCGTATCTCGGGCTGTTATCTTCGGTGCTTTGCAGATAGGTATTAACAGGATACAGGGTATTCCAATCCTGCTTTAAGTATTGCGCGGGTAGTTTTTGATCGTTAAATTTTTTGACCCAGGCAGGCAGGTCGTTCATGTAATAGGTGCTGGTTATCCAGTTGCCGCTGGCATCATCAAACCAATAAGCGGCGTTGGCGGTGTGCCCGGCGGGTAAAATACCACCTCTGTCTTTTAACGCAATGCCGATAACTTTTGAACGGAAGTTTGTTGCAAAACGCAACTCATCGGTAACGGTAGTAACCAGCAAATTGCGCGGCGACATTTCGCCGGCCCTTGAAGTGCTGCCTACGGTATGCACGGTGGTATCTTCGGTGCAGTACATTGTTTTGCCCGTAGCCTGGATAATAAAATCGTTACCGGCAATGCCGTGTATAGCAGGCACGGTACCGGTGTAGATACAGGTGTGACCGGCGGCGGTTACCGTTGGGATATAATCGAGATTGGTATTATCGCAGCTAAAGCCCTCGTTCAATAAGCGTTTAAAACCACCGGCCTGGTAACGATCGTAATAACGATACAGGTAATCCCAGCGCATCTGGTCGATAACGATACCGACTACCAGTTTGGGGCGCGGCACCGATGAGGCGGCAGTTGCATGAGCAGTGGCAGCAACCTTGCGGGTTGTTTTGGTTTGAGCTGAAGCGTTGAGCGCGATGGCTGTGATTAAAATTGCAGGGAAAAATTTTAATTTCATGGGTAAATTGTAAAAAGCCAAATATCAGTATTGTTGCTCAAATTCAATGTGACATTATTGTTAAGATTTTAACTTTCGAAAGTTAATAAAGCATGCTGGCTTGCGGTATGCAGATCGCGCCAAACGCGGTTGATATCAGAACCTGTACTGGCGGCTATCAAACCGCAATACGGATACAGGTCATCCACAACCCGGCGCGAAACTTTGGCCAGATGACGGCTGATTTGACTTACGGCTTTCAGACTATCGCCTATAACATCAGCATCGTTGTTGATGTACCCGGCCCATGACCGGTCGACTTCAAGGTAAAAGGTAGTACGGATATCATTTAACAGGTATACCGAACCGGCAAAAACTTCGTCAAGCGTATCTTCATTGGCTTTGGTCAGATCTTTTATCTTGCGTTTTTCGGCGAATACCTGTTTACACAGGTCGATAAAATGAATGGCTAATCCCGACAGATTAACGGCCAAAGTAGCTTCGGCCAGCTGCCGGAAGGGATAAGTATATAAGGGCCTGTTGATAACCGCAAAATCAGGGTCGATGATAAATGCGCGGTTGGCTGGTACTACTATATTTTTAACTTCGAAACTATGGCTGCCGGTGGCTACCATGCCGATATAGCTCCATGCAGGTAATACGTTTACCTCGTTGCGCTTAAATAGAAATGCCTTGATGGTTTGTTTGCCATCGGCAGTTAAAACGGGGCCGTTGTCATCGCAAATAATGCAATTGGCGGTAAAATGCGTGGCGTGCAGGGCGCCGCTGGCATATTTCCAGCTGCCGCTAACCAAGTACCCATCGCCGGTAATTATTGCGGTGCCACCGGGAGCACCGCTGCCTGCCAGGCAAACCTGCTCATCAGCAAAAATTTCGCGACTCAGACCAGCATCTAAAAAACCGCCGAACCAGCCTGCGCCGGTACATAAAGTTATGGCCCAGCCCATACTGCCATCGGCCCAGCTGATGGCTTCTATCAGGCGTACTTCATCGGGCAAACTTAATTCGAGGCCGCCGTACTCTGTTGGCGTGAGCATTTTAAACCATTGCTGCTGATAAGCCACGGCTAATTGCCCGTGCTGCAGTTTTCCATCCTTTTCGGCTGCAGCAGCCTGTTCACGGATAGCGGTTACCCATTCGGGGCGTAGTTGCTGTAACGGGTGCGATGCGATATCCATTGTTATTGTTCGGTTATGAGTTCCTTGGAGGCAAGTCTTTCCTTGCGGGAACGGTTATAAATTTTTATCCAATCGAAAAAGCCCCAGGTACCGATGACGAACAAAAACACCACCATCAAAGCAGATAGCGGCAGATGTTTGTAAAAAAGCAGTGGTACGGCAAACACGTTTGAAAGGTTTAGCAACGCCCAGTTTTCGATCTTACGGCGCGCAAGCAGCCACATACCTGCCCAAGCCGTTGCCGATACCCATGAATCCCACAAAGGGACGTTTGATGGGGTATACATACCGGCGAATAAATGGGGCAGGGTTTCGGTAAGGTTAACATAAAAGAATGCCGTACCAATAACTACGATGGCGATGGTAATCAGCCACTCCTGCCGGGTACTCCACGTAATTTCTACAGGTGGTTCGTTAGCTTTTTTTATCCAATGGTACCAGCCATAAAAACTCATCACGATATAATACCCGCTTAAAACACATTCGGCATAAAGGTGTACGTTTATCAGCAAGTAAATGCCTAAAAACGTACCGATAATACCTGTAGGGTACAGCCACACATTGTTAATACGGGCCAGCAGCACTTCGGCAACCCCGAATGCAATGGCCATCCATTGCAACGGGGTTGTTTGATGCAGCTCTTCTAAAAAGAAATTATAGACCGTTTGCCAGTGCATAGTTTAAAATGCTAAACTTAATGATGCCAGGAAATGCCGTGGCGCCTGCGGGAAATAGTAATTGTAATTCATTACCTGCCCGCTTTCAATATCCGGATAGGTGGCACCGTTGGTTTCGTATTTTTCGCTGAAAACATTATTAACCAATAAGGCCAGGCCAATATTTTTAACCGATTTGATACGGAAATTATAGCTTACGCGCACATTGTTAACAAAGTACGAGTTTAAAGCGCGGGTATTGTTGGAAGTGTTATCCAGGTATTGTTTGCCTACATATTTGCTGATGAAAGCAATTTCGCCGCCCTTAACAGGGATAAAATCAAACTCGCTTGATGCCACGACCGATGGCGAAAAAGCGATATCGGTCGTGGTGTAGCTATTGTGCACCAGGGTATTGTTATCGTAATTAAACAGGTACTCGTTAAAGTTTTTAACCTTATTGGCGCTTAGTGAGGCCGTAGCAGCCCAGTTTACCCATTTGGCTATTTTAGCCTTGCCATCCAGTTCCAAACCCAGGCGGTAGCTATCGTCAACATTCTGGCGGGTGGCTTCGCCAACATCGTTTAACTGGCCGGTTAATACCAACTGGTTTTTGTACAGCATATAAAAACCGTTAATACCTAAGTTAAATGCGGGCTGACTGGTGCGGTAACCCAACTCAAAATCTGTGAGGTGTTCGGCTTTGGGGCGGCTGTTTGGTGTTGAGTTTACAAAATCGGAACGGTTAGGCTCGTGATTGCCAATAGCTACCGAAGCATATAGATTGCTCCTGTCGCTAAACTGATAGGTTATACCGGCTTTGGGGTTAAAAAAATCTAAGGCAACCTGCTGCTGTACGTTATTTAAATTCTGATCGTAACCTAAAAATGAATAGTCGATATGGCGGTACTGCATATCGGCAAACAGGATCACATCGCCTACGGTGTAATCCGCTTTAGCGAAAATATTAAAATCCTTTTTAGTAGCGTTGTTACGGGAGTACTCGTAATCGGGGGTAGCGGTAGTGCTTTGCTGCGTCCACTCCAAATTATTGTAGTGCTGGCCTTTGTAAATATTATATGCGCCACCCAGTGTTAATTTCAGATCGTTTTGCGGCTGATAGTTCAAGGCATAAGTCAATCCGTAAAAATCGGTATTGAGCCATAAACGGCGAACAAGGTCGGTGTGATCGATCACTACGCCGCCGATGGTTACCGGGGTTAAGCCATAATCGGCAACATCCTGATCCTGCTTGTATTCTTCGTAATAGCCAAAACCTTTGGTGTAGTGCAGCGCACCGCTGAAAGATAGTTTATCCGACAGTTTTTGATCAACCAGCAACTGATAGTAGTTTTGGGTGTAATTATCAGTTTGATTTTTATAGTAACTGCCATCGGGCATTAAACCTAACTCGTTGTAAGTGCGGTTACCTGTTTTCAGGATATCTTCGGGTACGCCGTCCCAGGTCTGGTAGGTTTGCTCGTAGCCTGAAAATACGTTGGCACGAACGAGGGTGCTTTTGCCATAATAAGCGCCGCTTAAAAAGTACGATTTAAGATGCGAGAAAGCCCTGTCGATATAACCATCGGACTGTATCCGCGATAAGCGGCCATCGAAAGTAAACTTACCGTCGATCAAACCCGTACCCACGTTTACCGTGTTTTTTATTGTTCCGTACGAGCCGGCAGAGTTATTGAGTTCGGCATAAGCTGAATCACGGCGGGTGGTGGTTTGGATGTTGATACTCGCGCCGAAAGCGCCGGCACCGTTGGTTGAAGTACCTACGCCGCGCTGCACCTGGATGTTATCGACAGAGGAAACCAGATCGGGCAGATCGACAAAATACGCGCCCTGATCTTCGGCATCATTAAGCGGGATACCATTAAGGGTAACGTTGGTGCGGGTACCATCGGACCCGCGGATACGGATGCCGGTATAGCCAACACCTGTGCCTGCATCGGAAGTAATAACCGCCGAGGGTGTTTGATTTAACAGAAAAGGCAGATCCTGGCCAAAATTATTTTTAGCCAGATTGGCCTTACTTAAATTGGTAAAAGTAGTGGCGGCGTTTTTTGATGCGCGGGTTGCGCTTACGGTTACCTCATCGCCAACAAACCCGGTTTTAACCAGCTTAAAGTTTAAAACAGTTGCGCCGGTAACCCTGATGGTTTTATCAGCAGCAGCATAGCCAACATAGGTAACGTGCACGGTGTACGTTGCGGCCTTGATGTAATCGAGATTGTAGGCGCCGTTTTTATCGGCAATGATAGCCGATACATAATCAGTAGTTGAAACAGAGAGCGTGGCACCGGGCAAGGCTTCGCCGGTTGAACCATCGGTAACTTTCCCGGAAAGGGAAATCTGGGCCGTTGCTAAAAAAGGTAACAGCAGAGCGCATAACGCTGCAAATAAATTTTTCAAAATGTGTTAAAATTAAATTGAGTTAAACCATCTGCCGGTCAGGGCGAACAAGCAGTACACTTAACTATTTTACCTCTCCCTACGCCGGCATTACCCGGATCAGGTGTATGGACTTAAGACAAAAGAGCAAGGAGCAAAGACATTTTGACTTTTGCTTTTTGACTTTTAACTTAAATCCAATGGGTTTGATCTCAGCCTGTCTTTCAGTTTGGCTGGAATAATTTGCAACTTATTCCGTTCGTTCCAAAGCAAGGCACCCCTTGAGAATTATGCTGCGAAGATAGAGATTAGATTTGAGTATTGAGATATGAGATGTGAGATCTTTTCATTTCAGGCATGTTGGATCAAAAGAATTACCGATAAAAGATAAATTTTTAATTAAAACAATAGCAGTTTAATTGAGGTATAACAGTATTGAAAACAAATCGCAAACTATTTTAACACGACCATCGTATTTATTAACGCTTAGGCTGTTATATTTGCGATGCTAATCTATTGCCAGCCAGTGGTTAGTTAAACCGGGGCAATATAGCGTTGCTTAAATTTAATGGCTAAAAATTGCCGTTATTTAATAGCGATAAGGAACTATATCGTAAGATAATTTTTTTCCGGATCATCTGCCGGTATTGACTGTGATAAAGGGATTGGTGTTGCTGATAAATAACAGGCCGCCGTTTGATGGCCTCCTTGATAAATTTATAGGGTACTATGGTTAAAAATTACCTATTCAGGATAGTTTTATTATGTTTTTTGTTTTGCCAGGCGTTTAACAGCGCCGTTGCCCAATATGCCATTGGCGGTTCGGCAGGTACCAATTTAGTTAATTCGGTATACTGGCTTACCTGGGATAAAAGCGCTACCGGCTCCACCCTGATCTCTACACCCGCAGGCGCCGATGCCTACAATATCCTTAGCGGTACGTATGTATGGCAATTTTCGCCAACGGTACGGATCACAGCGATTTTAAGTAACTACAATTCCACATCGGGCACATCCATGCTGGCTTATACCCCGGGACAATATTTAGGTGATGGTTTGGATCTGATCTATTCGGGTAACAACCAGCCAAAGCCAAATTCGCGCGGGGTGGGTAACTCGGCCCTGGCTACCCCGTACGGTGCAACGGTAACTTTTGATATTGATATTAAAGTAGCCATCCTGATCAACGGCGTTTGGACAGATGTGGTTTACCCGGGCATGGTGATTGGCGATGCGGAGTCGATAGATTCGGGCGGTGAGTTTATATCGGGCAATACCCCAAACCCTATTGCCTGGCAATTGCTGAATAAACGTACGCAAAACGATCCGGCGGACAGTCATTACAAAATGGACCTGACGAACAGTGGCCGGTCGTTTAAATTATATGCCGACCTGCCACCGGGGAACTTTGGTGTGCAGGCGGTAATGTTTGCCCACGGCGCCCGTAATATTACCAATTTATCGATGAAAGGATCGGGGATACAGGCCATGGCCATTGGTTTTGTATTGCCTTTTGATCTGACGGATGCCCCGCAATCGTACGGCAACGCCGGGCATTATATGGAAAACTTCCAGATAACCGATTATTATGCCGGCGATGGCACTTACCCGGTTGTTAACTACAACACTACCCCGCTTATCCCCTTTGCCAGTGTTTACATTGGTGCCAACAACGTTGATGCGGATGGGCAACCCGCCTATACCGTTAATGCCAACAATGATGACGGCGTTGGTAACGATGATGAAAATACGCTTACCCCGGCTGCACTGCCAGATATTAAGGTAAATATGGCCGGTAACGTAGTGATCAGCCTGCCGGTTACCAATACCAAAAGTGTACCGGCAACTTTATATGGCTGGATAGACTTTAATAACGATGGTGTTTTTGCACCAAACGAGTTGATAAGCGCCACTATTCCGGCCAATACCAATAACCAGACCTTTACACTAACCTATCCTAACGCCATGTTTACGGGCAAGCTGAAGGTGGGTACCATGTACGCGCGTTTCAGGATTACGACGACGAACTTACTGGATGATAACGCCACCACAATGGATGAGCGCAGCACGTCGTTCGCAGCTGATGGGGAAGCGGAAGATTACCGGTTTAAAGACGTATTAGGTGTTACCATTTCGGGTACGCTGGTTGACGACCCTAATGGGCGTTTGGATGGGGCAATATCGGGTAACCCGGTGCAAACCATTAACGGCAACCCAATGTATGCCTACCTGGTTGACAATAGCACCAACCTGGTGGTTAACAAAGTGATCATAGGCGCGGGCGGTGCTTACTCGTTCGCCAATGCCAATAATGGCAATTATACGGTGGCTATCTCAACCAATAATGTAGCCATTGGCAGCAATATATCGGCAGTAGCGGCAAACCTGCCTGCGGGCTGGGCAGCGTCGGGGGCGGCATATGGTACCAATAATGCTAATAACAGCGGTTTACAAGCCGGGACACCTAACCTGCAAATTTTGGTTTCGACACCGGGCACCAGCCTGGATGTAAGCGGTGTAAACCTGAGCGTAAACCAGGTACCGGTGGCTGCAGCCGATGCCGGAACCACCACCATAGGGCAAGCTATCACGCTGAATATTCCGGGGAATGACTCGGATGCGGATGGCACGCTGGATGCAACGTCAGTGTTATTGATAGACCCGGCGGATAATATCAAGAAAACATCGGTAACAGTTGTAGGCCAGGGCACCTATACCGTAAATACCACAACCGGTGTGGTAACTTTTGTGCCTGTAGCTACATTTACGGGTAAGGCCACACCGATCAATTATACCATTAAAGATAATTTCGGATCGGAAAGCGTACCTGCTTTGATCTCGATAAGTATTAAACCGGTTGGCGTGAATGATGCAGATGTGACCACGGTAAACACCGCAGTTATCACCACAGTAAAAGCAAACGATGGCGCCAGCGGCACCAATACAACGGTCGCCGCCTCCACAGGCTCACACGGTGTTACCAGTGTTGACGCTACCGGAAAGGTGACTTATACACCTGTGGCCGGTTATTTTGGTACAGATACTTACACTTATACACTAACCACGCCAGATGGAATAGTTTCGGATCCGATAACGGTGACTATCAGCATTAAGCCGGCAGGTGTTGCCGACGCGGCAACAACACCTATCAATACTGCGGTAACTACCAACGTTAAAGCAAACGATGGCGCCAGCGGTGTAGGTGCTACGGTAACCGCAACCAATGGTACTCATGGTATCACTTCGGTAGATGCATCGGGCAATGTTACTTATACACCAGCGGCGGGTTATATTGGAAAAGATACTTACACTTATACGCTAACTAACGGTGGCTCTACATCGGCACCTATCACGGTAACGGTAAGCATCAAACCGGTTGGTGTAAACGACGCGGACGCGACACCGATAAACACACCGGTAACCACTACCGTAAAAAATAACGACGGCCCAAGCGGTATAGGTACCACAGTAGCCCCCACCAACGGTACGCATGGCACCACAGCTGTTGATGCAACGGGCAAAGTAACTTACACCCCGGCTCCGGGATATACCGGTACTGATACGTATACTTACACACTGACCACGCCCGACGGTGTGGTATCGGATCCGATAACGGTGACCATCACCATTTATGCCTCATCAATGACGCTGACCAAGGTTGCCAATAACGGCGGCACTAAAATTGGCGATATTATTAACTATACCCTGGTAGTTAGCAATACAGGCAGCTTTAACATCAATAACGTAACCATAACCGACCCTGGCGCGGATGCAGGTTCCATATCGCCGGCATCAATAGCGACACTGGCACCAGGAGCATCGGCAACGATAACGGCTAAACATACTTTAACCCAGGCCGATTTTATTGCTGGCAGCTATAGCAACCAGGCCACCGCGGGCGGAACTGACCAGAACGGTGTGCCGGTGACCAAAAAATCTGATAATCCGGCAACAGCCGCCGCGAACGATCCGACCGTGGTAACGCTGCCCCTTTTGCCGGGCGCCGTAAGCATCAGCAAATCGGGCATATTTGCCAGCAATTATATTACGTATACATTTTATATCCAAAACACCGGTTTCACCATTATCAATTCGCTTGCGCTTACGGATGCTAAATTGGGCCTGAACAATTACGCGATAGCGGTTCCGGTAGGTGGTTTGTACCCTGGTGCGGCGGTTTATTTCAGCACGCAATACACGTTGCTTCAGGCGGATAAGGATGCCGGGTTTGTGAATAACACAGCTTCGATAAGTGCGGTTGATGCTGCCGCGAGAACGCTGACCGCCACATCGAGCGTTACGGTGCAGGTGGCTAAATCGCCCATGGCGAATGATGACATTGCGCAGACGACCATTAACCAGCCGGTAATTATCCCTGTGCTGGCCAATGATAACCCGGGCAACTCAACCTTTGACCCTAAAACGGTAGAGATCATCAGTCAGCCGGCATTTGGTACCGTAAAGGTTAATACTGATGGTACAGTAACCTATACCCCTAACTCTGATTACAACGGGCCGGATAAGTTTACTTATCGTGTAAAAGACGCGAACGGGTTTTACAGCAACGTGGCCACGGTAAATATTACGCAACAATTGATACCGGGAGCGCTTAAAGTACCAACGCTTTTTACGCCTAACGGCGATGGCAAAAACGATGTATTTGAGATCAGGGGATTGAGCCAGTACCAGATAAATGAACTGAGCATTGTTAACCGCTGGGGTAACGAGGTATACCACAGCAACAATTACCAGAACACCTGGACAGGCGATGGTTTGAACGAGGGCACTTATTACTATATATTGAAGGTGCAGAAAAACTCGCAGAGCGAAACAGATGTATATAAAGGTTATGTTACCCTGGTGCGATCATTTAAATAAATCGGGGTAACCCATCAATTACGTCATGATGAAACGAATATTATTATTGTTGACATTGATATCCGGCCCGGTGATGCTGTACGCGCAGCAGGATGCCCAGCAAAGTCAGTACATGTTTAACGGTATTTATATCAATCCTGCTTACGCGGGATATAAAGAGAACATCAACCTGCACACCTATTACCGCAACCAGTGGACAGGCATCAACGGTGCGCCGGTAAGTATGTCGTTAGCATTGGATGCCAGCGCTAATGATAGGAAGGTAGGTTTGGCGCTGCAACTGGCATCGGATAAGCTGGGTGCGCAAAGTAACCTTTCGGGCTACATCAATTATGCTTACCGCATCCGGATGAATAATGACGGCACCTCGAGGCTGGCGCTTGGGCTCGGCGCAGGTTTGATGCAGCTGGGATTGGACGGTGCACAACTTAACCCTAACGACCCGGAGCCCGATCAGCCTACAGGTATGCAAAGCAAGCTGGTGCCCGATGCCCGCCTGGGTGTTTTTTATTCGGACGATAAATTTTACGCGGGCCTTTCGGCAGATAACCTGGTATCGCAATACATCAATATTAAAAGTAACTCGTACCTGGCGCAGCCTAAACCACACTTTTATTTAACCGGCGGCGTGCTGATCCCGTTATCGGAAGATGTGATGGTAAAGCCGAGCTTTTTGCTGAAGGATGACCGGGCAGGCCCGACAAGTTTGGATATCAACGCGTTTTTATTGTTTGGCGAGAAACTATGGCTGGGCGGCTCATACCGTAGCGGGATAAAACTTTACAGCAAACCTTTTTTGCAGAGCGACCTTACGCAGCTTAACTCGGTTGTGTTTGCTGCACAGATCTTCCCGATGGAGAATTTGCGCATAGGATATGCATACGATCTGTCGGTCGGTCCGCTGCAGGGTTATAGCGGTGGCACGCACGAGATATCGATCGGCTTTTATTTTAAAAGCCCGAAAAGCAGGATGTTAACCCCAAGGTATTTTTAGTAAACAGATCGGCAGAAGAGATCAAAATACATGAAAAGAAACTTATTTAGATTAAGCCTGGTGTTAAGCCTGTTGGTACTGAGCCAGCCTGTTAAGGCGCAGAATATTTTAAAGCAGGCCAATGAGCAATACAACCTATTTAATTATACCAGGGCCATTGAGCTGTATCTGCAGGCTTACAAAAAGACCCAAACCTTTGAAATTGCCGAACACCTGGCCAACAGTTACCGCCTGACAAACGATTATAAAGACGCCGAAACCTGGTACGGTACCGCCACTACAATGCCCGAAGCCAGGTCCGAAGATTTCCTGCATTACGCGCAGGTACTGCAAACCAATTCGAAATACGCGGAGGCCAAGGAGCAATACACGAAATATTATGCTGTCAGTCCGGATATAACGCAAAAGCAGCTTAAATTATTGATCGCGGCCTGTGATTCGTCCATCGCCTGGAAGAAAGACCCAAGGCCGTTTGAGATCGTTAACGAGGCAGGGTTGAATGGCCCCAAATCTGACTGGGGTGCAACCAGATATAACAATACGGTAATATTTACATCCGACAGGATAAATAAAGCCGCCGAAAACGTGACAAAGAGCAAAGCCTTTTTACGTTTTGATGTTGATCCGCCGATAGACAGAAACCGCTATTTGTGGACAGGTAATGATTACCTGCATTTGTACCAGGCGCCGGTGGGCGTTGCGGCAGATGCGGCAAAACCATTTGGGTTTACTAAAGATGGTACCGACTATCATATGGGCGCGGCATCGTTTACAGCGGATGGCAACGAGATGTATTTTACGTTGACCCGGATCCCCAAAAAGCAACCTAAGGATACCTCGGCCATCAAAACCATCAGGCTGGAAATCTACTGGAGCCGTAAGGAAGCTGCCACGGGAGAATGGTCGAAACCGCTACCGTTTACTTACAATAACGAAAACTGGTCTACAGGCGACCCGTATATAACGCCGGATGGTAAAACGCTGTACTTTGCATCGGATATGCCGGGCGGCAAGGGTGGTACCGATATTTATTATTCGGTTAAAAACACAACCAACAACTGGGAAGCGCCGGTTAACATTACGGCAGTTAACACCACAGGTAACGAGCGCACGCCATTTTTATACCGGGGCAACTTGTATTTTTCGAGTGATGGCGGTGTGGGTATGGGCGGCCTTGATGTTTACAAAGCATTGTTGAAAAACACTACCTATGGGCCACCTACCAATATGGCTTACCCGGTAAATTCGCCGTACGATGACTTTGCTTATATGCTAACGACGGACAGCACAGGCTATTTGGCATCGAACAGGCCGGGTGGCGCAGGCAGCGATGATATTTACAGCTTTACCCAAAAACCGCCGCCAACCTTTTTGTTTGAAGGAACGGTTTATGATGTAAAAACCAAACAGGTGATAGCCAATAGTACGGTAAGGTTAACTAAAAGTGATGGAAAGGTGGTTGAGGGCCTTTCGGGCGCGGATGGGAAGTTCAGTTTCAGGCTGGATGAAAAGAGCAACTACAAGCTGCATGGCGAAAAGAAGAGCTACTTAAGCGATAACCAAACGCTAACCACTGTGCGGGCCAACCCGGCTGTGCCTATCCGTAAAGACCTCTATCTGGACAAAATTGAACTAAATAAGACGATCAGACTGGAAAATATTTATTACGATCTGGATGAATCGTACATCAGGGATGATGCCGCAGCTGAACTGGATAAGCTGATCAAAATATTGAAAGAGAACCCGACTATCGAGATCGAGCTGGCATCGCACACCGATAGCCGGGGCAGCGACGCTTATAATATGGAACTATCACAGGCACGTGCTGATGCGGCCGTGCAATATATTGTTGATATTGGCGATATTAACCCGAAAAGGATCAAAGCTAAAGGTTACGGCAAAACACGCCTTCTTAATAAATGCAAAAACGGGGTAAATTGTACCGAGGCGGAACATCAGTTAAATAGGAGGACTGAGTTTAAGATCATCCATTTGTAGGGGAAGAAAGCGGAAAGGTAAAAGGCTAAAGGCTTGCCAATATGTGTAGAATTTCGTATATTTAAGGGTTTTGGAGCAGGGCAAAAGGTGAAGAAAATATGGTTATAATACCCATTTTTACCTATGTCCTAAAACAAAAAATTCATTGCAATAATGATAACCAGGGCTTTAGAGGTAAGCTGTAAATACCGAAGAATACCTATGTGTCGTTGAAAATCGTTACGGATTTGGCAATGAGTGATCGTCGGTGAGGACACTGACGATGGTGGGAGGGAATGTTCTATTTCATATAAAAGACACACCCCTCCGCCCCTCTCAAGAGGGGAATCGCACCAATCCCTGCCTTTTTTATTCTGTTGTAGGGCCTCCGACGATGGAAGGAAGAAGCTTTTAAATACCGACAAACCCCCCTGTTCCTGAAGCCGGAAGCGCGAAGCCGAAAGCTAAAGAATAAATTCGAAGGTGAACATCAACGTTATTAGTACATGCAAACCTGGCCCTGGCCGATAGGTAATACCGAGGCAATGACATCCTGCCGGGTTTTTTCGTCGTACATTTTTTCGATGGCCCAGCCTATCAGGTCGACAGCTGCAAGGCAGCCTGCGGCAGTACCGATATTGCCGTGGGTTACCAGGTGGGTATCTTCTATCACATCAACCCCATAACCACGTAAGGCTTCAAAAGCAGTTGGGTAGGTGGTTGCCGACAAGCCCTTCAAATGGCCCAATGCTGCAATGATCAATGCGCCTGAACACATGGAGCAAATGATCTGTTTAGATGGATCGAGGTTGAAACGTTGCAGGAAAGCCTCATCTTTTGAAACGATACGCGCACCAGAGCCGCTGCCGAAAAACACCATATCTGCATCGTTAGCTTCTTCGATGGTGCCATGCATATCGAGCTTAATACCTGCGCTTGATAGATGCGAGTTGCTTGTGCCGACAAATTTTACCTCGAAATCTTTGTGGCGAAATTTAACACGGTTGAGCAGGTCCCAGGGTAAAAACATGTCGATGTCGGTAAACTTATCGAAGGTTACAATTACGGCTTTTTTCATGATGATCGGTTTTAGAGTTTCGGATACTTACAAATATCCAAACTAAAGTAACTCGAACATCAATACAAATGTCATAATTTATACTAAAACTATCTCTGTAGTCATATATCAATACTCACATCTATTTTATACTTTTGCTGACTTTATTTTAACTACTATGCTTAGAACTCATACCTGCGGCGAATTGAACATAAGCCACTTAAACCAAACTGTTACTTTATGCGGATGGGTACAAAAATCGCGCGATTTGGGCGGTACCACTTTTGTGGATGTACGCGACCGTTATGGTTTGACCCAGCTTGTTTTTAACACCGACAGTGATGCCACCCTGCGCGAAAAAAGCCGCACACTGGGTCGGGAGTTTGTGATCAGAGTTACAGGCAAAGTAATTGAGCGTACCAATAAAAACGCCAAAATACCTACCGGCGAAATTGAGCTGGTTGTTACCGATATTGAAGTGCTGAACGCAGCCAAGATACCTCCGTTTTTGATTGAAGATGAAACCGACGGCGGTGAAGAGCTGCGCGCCAAATACCGTTACCTGGATCTGCGGCGTAACCCGATACGCAATAACCTGGTTATGCGCCACAAGCTGAGCCAGGAAATACGCAAATACCTGGACGGTTTAAATTTTATAGAAGTTGAAACCCCGGTGCTGATCAAATCGACACCAGAAGGCGCACGCGATTTTGTGGTGCCGAGCCGCATGAACCCTGGCGAATTTTATGCCCTGCCGCAATCGCCGCAAACCTTTAAACAATTACTGATGGTAAGCGGTTTCGACCGTTATTTCCAGATCGTAAAATGCTTTCGCGACGAAGATCTGCGTGCCGACCGTCAGCCGGAGTTTACGCAGATTGACTGCGAAATGAGCTACATTACACAGGAAGATATATTGAACACGTTTGAGGGTTTGGCCCGTCATTTATTCAAAACTGTAAAAGGTATTGAGCTGGGCGATTTCCCAAGGATGCAATACAGCGATGCGATGCGTTTGTACGGATCGGACAAACCGGACGTGCGTTTAGGGATGGAGTTTGTGGAACTGAACGATGTTGTAAAAGGCAAAGGTTTTGGTGTATTTGATAACGCCGAACTGGTTGTAGGTATCAATGCCAAAGGCTGCGCCGAATATACCCGTAAACAACTGGACGAGTTGACCGAATGGTTAAAACGCCCGCAAATTGGTGCTACCGGCTTGATCTATATGCGCCACAATACCGATGGTACGTTAAAATCGTCGGTTGATAAATTTTACAGCGAGGACGAATTGCAAAAATGGTCGGCAGCGTTTAACACTCAGCCGGGCGACCTGGTATTGGTATTAGCTGGCTTAACCGACAAAGTACGCAAGCAACTAAACGAACTGCGCCTTGAAATTGGCGGCCGTTTGGGCTTACGCGATAAAAACACTTTTGCCCCGCTTTGGGTGCTTGACTTCCCGCTGTTAGAGTGGGACGAAGAAACCGAGCGTTACCATGCTATGCACCACCCGTTCACCTCGCCTAAGCCTGAAGATATTGCGATGCTGGAAACCAACCCGGGCGCAGTACGCGCCAATGCTTACGATATGGTGATCAACGGTATCGAGGTTGGTGGTGGTTCTATCAGGATACACGATCGTGAGCTGCAATCGCTGATGTTTAAACATTTAGGCTTTTCGCCCGAAGAGGCACAAAAACAATTTGGGTTTTTGATGGATGCCTTTGAGTATGGCGCGCCTCCGCATGGTGGTTTGGCTTTAGGCTTTGACCGTTTGTGTTCGATATTTGCCGGTCTGGATTCAATACGTGATGTAATCGCTTTCCCAAAAAACAACTCGGGCCGCGATGTGATGATCGATTCGCCATCAACCATTGCTGATGCACAATTGAACGAATTGAAGATAAGAACCACTGTATAATATTTAGCCTGTTTATGCGCTTTAGTAACATGAAGAAACACCTCACCGTCCTGCTTTTTATCGCTATCGGTTTATCGTCATGCAGTAAAAAAAGCGACAGCTTTGATGCTGCCGCCCAGGCTGCTGCCGATGATATCACCATTAAAAATTACCTTACGGCACACCCATCAATCAATGCTACTAAAGATCCGTCGGGACTTTATTACCAGATCATTACTCAAGGCAACGGCAGTAACGCCAGTGCAAACTCAACAATTACGGCAAATTATGTAGGTACGTACCTGGATGGTACCGTATTCGATCAAACTAAAACCAACGCGCTTAGCTTTCGACTGGCGGGCGTAATACAAGGTTGGCAAATAGGCATTCCATTGGTAAAAGCAGGTGGCCGTATTTTACTGATCATTCCATCTGGTTTGGCTTACGGCAATAGCGACGATACTGGTATCCCGCCAAATTCGGTATTGATCTTTACGATCGACGTGCTGACGGTGAACTAAGAACTTTTGTAAAGTGGAGAAGTCTCCCCTACAGGGGGAGATTTAGAGGGGGCTCTTCTCTATCAAACAAACGGCATAAGCTACAACACCTTCCTGACGGCCGATAAAGCCCATCTGCTCGTTGGTAGTTGCTTTGATAGAGATATCTTCTTCGCTTATCGCGATGGCTGTAGCAATGTGTGTTTTCATGGCCGGGATATGTGGGTTGATCTTTGGCGCTTCGAGGCATACCATGGCATCGATATTGCCTACTGACCAGCCTTTTTCGGCGATAAGCTCAACCACTTTTTGCAGCAACACCAGGCTGCTTATCCCGCGCCAGCGTTCGTCGGTATTTGAAAAGTGGAAACCGATGTCGCGCAGGTTGGCTGCACCAAGCAAGGCATCGCAGATAGCATGCAGCAAAACATCAGCATCAGAGTGCCCGTAGGCACCTGAGTGGTGTTCGAGCTTTACCCCGCCTAAAACAAATGGGTGGCCTTCCCTTAACTGGTGCACGTCGAAGCCGAAACCTACTTTGATCTTCATAAGGCAAAGGTATTATTTGCTGCCGAAATTATAGTGTAATGTAAAACGGAGCGTATTAGCCAGGGGGCTTTGATCCTGGCTGGCTATGAGGTAGGCAAAGTCGAGTTTAAAATCGCTGTATTTAACCCCGACGCCAACGGTAAAATACTGGCGGTTACCCTTATCCGGACTTTCGTAAAAATAGCCGGCACGCAGCGCGAATTGTTTGTTGTACAAATACTCAAAAGCAGGCGAAAAAGCGATCTCCTTAAACTCTTCGGCGGCGCCACCGGGGGCATCACTAAACGAACCGAATATGCCCGAAACCACAGAGCGGTTATCGTCTTTACCCGAAATAATGTTGCCATTGACATCGCGTATTGGCGGAGTTGGTACCAGTAGTTTATTGATATCAAGAGCCAGGGTCACTTCGTTGGTTTCATCAAGGAACCAGGTATTGGCTGCACCGATCTTTAAATTGGTAGGTAAAAAAAACTGTTTCCCGTTGACGGTATAACTCATTTTAGGGCCGATGTTTGAAATATCGACACCAAAGGCAAACAAGGCGTCTTTTCCAAATTGCTGCGATGGATTTTTGAGATACAGCGATACATCGGCAGCAACACCATTGGCGGCGTTGGTTTTCTGACCGTTAACTACCGAGCCATTAGTAAGGTCGGAATGAATATAACGACCGGTTAGGCCCATTGAAAAATTATCGCCGAATTTACGTGCATAACTTACATCAAACGAAAACTCGTTGGGTTTGTAAGTACCCTGGGCATTTTGGTGATCGTCGAACAGGTCGATGGTGCCCAGGTTAAAATAGCGTAATGATGTACCGATGAAGCTGCGCTCATTTATCTTACCGGCAAAACTTAAGTAAGACAGGCTAACATCGGGCACTATATTGCGTAGCCACGGGCTGTATGATAGTGAAACATTAGTGCTTTTTTCGAGGTATGCCAGTTTAGCCGGATTCCAATAATCGGCGTTAACATCGGGCGAAATAGCCACACCAGCCTCACCCATAGCACCGGAACGGGCGTCGGGCGAAATGGTTAAAAAAGGTACCGCGGTGGTTATGGCGTTTGTTGTGCTGCCATTTGTATTGGTATTACCCGAACCAACTGTTTGGGCCATGGCATTTACACAAAACCCACACAATAAGCCCTGCATCAGTGTTTGTGTAAAAAATTTAGAAACATTCATCGCCGTAAGTTAGCTTTATTTTTATAATCTGATAACAGTGGTATGGGTATTTGTTCAATTATTTAATAATCGACATTTGCTTAAACGTTCATAAATTAAAAAAAATGCATGCAGGTATAACTAAGTTTGGTTTTTTTCGTTAGAGGGGTATACTTATTCCAAAAAAACAATTAAGATTGGGCTATTTGCCGTATATTAGTAGTACCAATTAATATTACTCTTTGGTTATTTGAAGTTATTTAGTGTGATGAAAAGAATTTTTACAAGATCTGTTTTGCCCGTAATGATGTTGGGTTTGTTGTTAGGGAGCTGCAAAAGTCCCCCAAGATCTCAAAAAACAGGCATGAAGTATAACGACAGAACCAATGGCGGTTTCCAGGTGTTTAAAAAAACACACCCGGCACCTGGCCCTGGTTTGATCCCTATTGAAGGCGGTACATTTGTTATGGGCGGAAGCTTAGACCAGGACGTACAGTTTGATTACACTTTCGCACGTTCGCGGGTACCTATCTCGTCGTTCTACATGGATGAAACCGAGGTTTCAAACAACGATTGGCTTGAATACCTGCACTGGTTAAGTATCAACTTCCCTACCGACAGGGAGTTGTATTACAATGCATTACCGGATACTTTGGTATGGCGCGGTGCATTATCGGCCAACGAGCCTTATGTTAATAATTACTTGCGTCACCCGTCTTTTCAGGATTATCCTGTAGTTGGTGTAACCTGGGAACAAGCCAATGACTATTGCCTTTGGCGTACCGACCGTATGAATGAAAACATTTTACGTGAAACCGGTAAGTTAGCCGACTGGAAAACAGCATCTAACGATGGTAAAAAAGTTCCGCAGCTTAAAAAAGGCGAACCGTTTAACACCGAAATTTATTTAAACGGCCAGAACAAGGGTAACGGTATTGATGGTAAAAAAATGATGCCCAACTTAAGCCCTACAGCTAAGGTAGGCGCCAATGGCAAAGCTACCCGCCCTGTACGTTTAGAGGATGGTATTATAACCCAGGAAGGCTATCGTTTACCAACCGAAGCCGAATGGGAATATGCTGCGCTTGGTTTGGTGGGCAATACCGAAAACGAAAATATCAGCGACGGCAAAATGTATCCATGGAACGGCATGGGTGTACGATCGCCTAAAAGCGGTACCCGTGGTTTGATCTTAGCCAACTTTAAACGTGGCAAAGGTGACTATATGGGTCTGGCAGGATCGCTGAACGATAAAGCAGATATTACCGCGCCGGTACGCTCGTACCAGCCAAATGATTTTGGTTTGTATAACATGGCCGGCAACGTTAATGAATGGACGGCCGATACTTACCGCCAGTTATCATATGAAGATTTTGAAGGCTTGAACCCTTACCGCGGTAACCAGTTTACCGAAAAGCGTATGGCCGATGCATCAAAAGGTGTATTAGCTAAAGACAAATACGCCCGTGCGATACACGATCCTGCAAAAACGGATAAAAAATTGAGCTATGCCGACTATCTGGCATCGCAAACTGCAGGCAAAGCACCAAATACCAATCCGCCGGCAACTGGTGCAGCTGCTGCGCCGGGTACTGCTGCTACAGGTAATAAATATGCACCCAACACCTCACTTGAGGGTAAACCCTATACACCTGATGAACGTGGTTATAACGATACCGTTAATGCAGTTTTATATGGTCGTACTACATTGATCAATGATCGCTCGAAAGTATACAAAGGCGGCTCATGGAACGATATGGCTTACTGGTTAAACCCATCAACCCGTCGTTTTATGGATCAGGGTGATGCAAGTGCCGATATAGGTTTCCGTTGCGCCATGACCAACCTTGGCCCGGCTGAGATCTTCCCAGGTGGCAGGACGCACTTCCCGGTTAAAAAACCAAAAGATTTTAAGCCTCATTAATTTTAATGAGGTTATGATATGAAAAAGCCCCTCGCGAATTTCGCGAGGGGCTTTTAATTTAACAGGCTTGTTTATTTCAAAAATTTTCGGTGCTCTATCTGATCATAAAAGCCACCCGCCAGGTTTTTCTTAACAGCATCTTCCTCAAAAAACGCAGCAGGGAAACCCAGATCGAATGCGCTTACCATGTTTAGCCTTTGCATATGTTCGGCGCTTAATATTACATCAACGCACTTTAAATTTTGCTGCACCTGCTCAGGCTTAGTTGCACCCACAATAGGTATACAGCTTACATTTTGCTGCATCAGCCATTTTAGGGCCACGCTTGATGCATCAACACCCAGTTCATCCGCTATAGCCATAACCTGTTTGGTTATCTTTACACTGCGCTCGTTAAGGCGGTTACTGCTTTCTTTTATGCGGCCTTTTTCGCCACGCAGGTATTTGCCCGACAACGCGCCACCGGCCAGTGGCGCCCAAGGTAAAACCGTCATGTTATAATGTTCTGCCATCGGTATCAGTTCGCGTTCAACGGTACGCTGTATCAGGCTGTATTCAATCTGCAAACCAATAAACTGGCTCCAGCCCATTAGTTCGGCTAAGGTGTTTGCTTTTGATACTACCCAGGCGGGCGTATCACTTATACCCAGGTATTGTATCTTGCCCTGGCTCACCAGGTCGTCCAAACCACGCAGAATCTCGTCAACGGGTGTAAGGTTATCCCATATATGCAGGTAAAACAGGTCGATGTAGTCGGTGTTCAAGCGTTTTAAACTGGCCTCAACCGATGCCATCATATTTTTGCGATTGTTACCACTCGCGTTTACATGGTTTTGATTTTCGTACAGGCTGTACTTGGTGGCAATTACATAACGCTCACGGTCGGCAGCTACAAACTCCCCTAAAAAGCGTTCGCTGGTACCTTTGGTGTAAAAGTTGGCAGTATCCAAAAAGTTGCCGCCCGCATTAACATAGGCATCAAAAACCTGTTTGCTTATTTCTTTATCGGCGCCCCAGCCATTTTCGGTACCAAAACCCATGGTGCCTAAACACAGTTCGGATACCTTTAATCCTGATCGTCCTAACAACTTGTATTTCATTTCTGCTAATCCTTATCGTGATCTAATAAATCATCTGTTGCCTTTTTTGCCGCTTCTTTTGGTGTATCGCTTTTTTGGGCAACCCGGTGCACCAGCGTGGTTTCGTATTCTGTTGCATCGCCCAATAATAACCCCCATGGTTTAAGATCAGTAACCCGGTCGAAAACTATTTTGATAACCGCCAGCACGGGTATGGATAAAAACATGCCACTAAAGCCCCAAAGCATTTCGCCAACAACAACGCCCAATACAACAATCAAAGCATTCAATTTAACTTTTGAGCCAACTATACGCGGCATAATAATATTGCTGTCAATTAAATGTACAGCTATAATGCTCGCGGCTACTTCGGCGGCTTTAGCCGGATTTAAAGTTCCCAAAGTTAAAACAGCGCATATAGCTGTTGCCGAAAATATGCCCACATAGGGTATCAGGTTAAATATGGCTGTTAGCAAGGCAAGCAGCAAGGCGTATTTAACCCCGAGCAGGCTTAACAGGCCAAATACAATGGCAAACACGCAAAGCATCTCTAAAAACAAGCCGGAGATATACTTTTTCATGATGAACTGGATCTGTTCGGCAACATCAAAAACCAAAACCTCACGATCGCCACTAAACACTTTCAGCAAAAAACTGATCAATACTTTACGGTAAAAAAGTATAAAAAACGTATCGATAAAAATAAAAACCAGGAACAGTACCATCGAGGTAACACCAATCAGCGTGGTGCCAATAACAGGCGCGGCCTGTGCATTAACTTGTTTGCTTAGGGCAAGCATTTGTGCGTTCCATTGAAAATGAAATTTATTGACCGTCCAGCGGTGCAGCTCATCAATAGAGTGCGAAATTTGCACCTTTATCTGTGGCCAGTCATCATATAAGGTGCCCACCTGTACTGCTATCAGGTAAATAATCAGGGCAATAAATGCCGTAAACAATATTACCGACAGCATGGCGGCAACTCCGCGTGGCAGCCTGCACTTATTTTCAAAAAAGCGCGCAACAGGTAGCAGCAACATAGCAAACAAAAACGAGAAAACCAGCGGAGCCATTACATCCTTGCCCAAAACACAGATATATCCCACACTAATGAGGATGACGAGCACAAAGGCAACTTTGGCATAATGCGGTAGGGCGTTTTGTTTCATTTTCGGATAGTAAGACAGTGCATGAATATAAGGATTTTTTACAATGAGATGCTCAATTAACAAATGTTTAAGCGCAATCCATTGTTTTAAATTGCAAAATAAGGCTAATTTTATACTTGAATAACATGGATACTTTTGACTATAGGGCCGAGCTAAAAAACATTCCGCATAAACCGGGTGTATACCAGTATTGGAACGCCGAAAACGAGCTTATTTATATCGGCAAGGCTAAAAATTTGCGCAACCGGGTTACCTCATACTTTAATAAGGACCTGAACGTGAACGCCAAAACCAAAGTTTTGGTTTCAAAAATCCGCAAGATCACTTTTACCATTGTTGATACCGAGGTTGATGCCTGGCTGCTGGAGAACAGCCTCATCAAAAAACACCAGCCGCGTTATAACGTAATGCTCAAGGATGACAAGACCTACCCCTGGATCATTATTAAGAACGAAAACTTTCCCCGTATTTTCTGGACGCGCAAGATCATTCGCGATGGATCGAAATACCTGGGGCCCTATGCCTCGGTGAGCATGATGCACGCCATATTGGGTGTAATACGCGAAACTTACCCCCTGCGTACCTGTAACCTGCCCTTAACCCGGCAAAATATTGATGCGGGAAAATTTAAGGTTTGCCTTGAGTACCAGTTAGGTAATTGCAAAGGCCCCTGCCAGAATTACCAGACCGAAGATGATTACCTGAACAGCATTGAGGAAATTAAAGATATATTGAACGGTAAGATCGGCAATGTTGTTCGGGCGCTTAAAACGGAGATGGACAATGCTGCAGCAGATATGAATTTTGAACTGGCCCACCGGCTAAAACACAAGTACGATCTGCTGGAAAATTACCAGAGCAAATCCACAGTAGTTAACTCATCTATAACCGATGTGGACGTCTTCAGTATCGCATCCGAAGAAAAATACGCCTTTGTTAACTTTTTAAAGGTAATGAACGGTACCATTATCCAAACCCAAACCATTGAGTTGAAAAAGCGATTGGATGAATCGGATGAAGAACTGCTGACCATTGCCATAACCGAATTTCGCAGCCGGTATAACAGCCACGCCAAAGAGATCATTGTACCTTTTGATATTGACCTGGATGATAACAACATCAGGTTTACTGTACCGAAGCTTGGCGAAAAGAAAAAACTGCTCGACCTGTCGCAAAAAAACGTTACGTTTTTTAAACGTGATAAAATGGAGCAGTATGAAAGGTTGAACCCGGAAATCAAATCAGAACGTTTGCTTACGCAGATGATGAAGGATTTGCGGATGAACCAGTTGCCACGGCATATTGAGTGTTTTGATAACTCAAACTTTCAGGGCAAATACCCGGTATCGGCAATTGTGGTATTTAAGGATGGCAAGCCATCAAAAAAAGATTACCGGCACTTTAATGTAAAAACCGTTGAAGGACCGAATGATTTTGCCACCATGGAGGAGGCTGTACACAGGCGCTACAGGCGTATGTTAGACGAAGGAACAGAATTACCCCAGCTCATCATTATTGATGGTGGCAAAGGGCAGCTATCATCGGCTATTAAAAGTTTAAAGCTATTAGGTATTGATAAGGAAGTAACGGTTATCGGCATAGCCAAAAGGCTGGAAGAATTGTATTACCCTGGCGACCAATACCCGCTATATCTCGATAAAAAATCAGAAACCTTAAAGGTGATCCAGCAACTACGCGATGAAGCCCACCGCTTTGGCATTACCTTTCATCGCAAAAAGCGTGATAAAGGCACCCTGGCTACCGAGTTGGAACTGATAGAAGGTGTGGGCAAAACATCGGCCGAAAAGTTGTTGAAATATTTTAAATCGGTTAAGAAAATAAAACTGGCTACTGCCGAAGAACTGCAGGAAGTGGTGAATTTAAAACAGGCCAGGGCCATAACCCAATATTTTGGTCAACAAAAAACCCCGGAAGAATAATCAACCGGGGTTTTATTTTTCAAATCAATTTTGTTAATACTGCCATAAGTTAAGTTCCCAATCCATAATGGTTTTCTTAACGCGTTCAGACTCGCGCAACTGGTCAATACCCTGCATATAGTCTTTAATACGTTCATCCCTTTCGTTGGATACTTTGACGATATAACTTGAGAATATCCGCTTTAAAAAGGCCTGGTCATAACTAATGCTAGCCGCATCGTTATGGCGCATAACAATCTCTTTAGTAGCCAATACCTTTCTTGCTTCAGGAAAATAGATCCAGAACGCGGGTTGATAGTCTAACAATACTCCGGCTGCTTTAGGCCTTACCAAAGGCGCAATGCCAATAATACGTGGCTCTAAAACCGAGCGTTGTTTGTCGAACAACCAGTCTTCCTTTATCCTGAACCTTAAAATGCTATCGGGGTTAAACTCACCTGCAACACGTTTTGAGCCTACATCTTCGCCTGTTTTAGCGTCAAATTTATGCACAACGGTACTGTCGGTCATTTTACCTTTAGCCTGTTCGGCGGTTAATGGTGTTTTAAATTCGTCACCGTTCGGATCGCCTTTTGCCGGGTTTGGAGATGCATCATACGCGGTTAATTCGCCTGCGGTAACTGCAGCCATTAATACATCGATCAACCTGCCTTTGGGCGATACCATGTATTGGTTCATCCTTTCGCGCAGGTCAATTTCGCGCCATATGCGTTTCGAAAAAACAATATCGGCTTCACGCAAAGCGGCATACTTAGTAGGTTTAGCCGTACTTATCGCGTTTTTTACGTAATAGCCATCAATCGGACTTTCGAAATTTGCTCCTCCTTTTTTTGATGTATCGGCAAGTTGCAAACCTGTAACCGATGGATAGTTGGTACTATTTTTTGAAGAATCGGGTTTTACTTTCGCCTTTGATGTAGACCTACCTTTTGCCGATGTTTTTGCAGGTGGTGCAGTTGTTTTCTTTTTAACAACAGGCTTTTTCTGGGCATAGGTTACCATGCTTAAAAAGCTTATTAAAACAACAAATAAAATTCCCCTCTTCATAAAATTATACTTTTAATATTAGTTCGCTGTTAACAATATCGGAGCGATGGGCCTTGAAGAGCCATCCGGACCTACAGCAGTAATGTCGTCAAAAAACACCCTTGTACCTGGGCCAATTGTATTCATTGCTGCTTTCATCTGTGCATTTAACTCAGCACCTGTTCCTTTTATTATTAACGCATCCTGACGTGGTTTTTGTATAATTAACGTAAAATGTGTTACATTAAATTTCGCTTCAAACTCAAAATTATCTAAGTGAGCAAAAACCCTGTCTTGCGCACGCAGGTTAACGGCGCTTGTTGAGCCGCTGTTTTTGCCTGCAAATTGTGCAACCGGATCAGGTATACGTTTTACACGGAATTCAGAGGTCCCTAACACAATAGGAGCTTTTCCTTTTTCCATCACACCAGAAATTGTTACTTTAACGGTACCCGGAGAAGTCACTCTTGCTTCGTAATGGCCTTTTTGACTGGTTTTACCTAACGAGCCACTTGACATAGATACGTTAATATCATCAAGAGATACGCCTGGTGCCGAAACTGCTAAAGGATTAGCAACACCGATGTACAATACATTCATCTTTTCGGGTGATACTACCGCCGAAGGCTTAGCAACTGTATAAGTTTGCTCTGGTAAAGAATAACTTTTTATTTTACCGTCAGTTCCGCGTACGCTGATAACACCTTTGTAGTGTTTTACACCTTCGCCACTGGCTGTTAAGGTATAAGTACCTTTACCACCGCTGGCTTGAATTTTATTGCCATCGATAGTAATTTCCGGGTTTGAGTGGCTATCATAAGCAGTTAAAAATATATCTGCCTTGTATTGCTGTCCCTGGATGATATAACTTGATGGTGCTACAGCAACTGCCGCAAACTGGTCTAAAGTAACAACGGCTTGCTCCATTTTGCTCAGAATTTTTTTCTGAACCTGGGCTTCATCGTTTTTCACATCCGCCTGAATTTTGATCAGAGTGGTCATCTCAGCACCCATAGGCACGCCATCACCAAAGTAATTTTGTTCCCATGTTTTTTTCTCACCGGTTTTTGAGTCTTCGGCTTCTAAAGCAAAGCTTATGCTGCTCTGATCCTGAGGATCCAACATTGCTTTTAGCTTTTCTTTAGTTTCATTGATCTTTTGTTTCAACTCCTTAGCTTTCTGACCTTCGATCATTAAACGGGCACCTTCGTCAACGTTTTCACGTCCTTCGTAGTCACCCTCTTTATCCATCCCGCCGGTATTTTTAACCAATTTGGTTTTCAAATCCTCAATGTAGTTGTTTAACTCATTTGCAACGGCAGTAGCCGCTTCTGCTTTAGCCAAAATAGGCTTAGCTCTTTCGGGCTCATCTTTAACCTTTTTTTCAAATGCAGTATAATTTGCATCAATACCGTTTTGAACATTCTTTTTGGAATTTGAAAGGCTATCTCCGATTTTTTTGAATGCATCCAACAAATTTGCAGGTGCTTCCAGGGCGATTAAGCCCAATAGCACCAGGTACAAAATGTTGATCATTCGCGCCCTTGGGGTTTGTTTACCTCCAGCCATATATAAATATCTTTATTATTCTATTAAAAATTGGACCAATAAATTAAGCTTTAGGTGCGCTCATTGCCGATAACATGTTACCATACACTGAATTTAAAGAAGCGATGTTTTTTGCCAAACGGCTAACTTCTTCTTTAAATTTCTTCGAGTCTTCAACCGATTCGGTAAAGCCTTGCATCGTAACACCCAAATTTTGATAGAATTTATTCATAGATTTTAAGTGCGCGCTCGAATCTTGTAATTCCAATTCGTACACAGCATTTAAAGCTGACAGGTTTTTAGCTAAATTGCTAACCTGATCGTGGTAAGTTTTTGTATCTGCACTTGATGAAGCAAAATCTGCCAATCCTGATGATGCTTTAGTAAAAGCAGCGTTCAGTGTATCGTAGCTTGCACTTGCAGTTCTTAATTTTGTAGTAAACTCTTGTGTAGCGGTACCAGCGTCAGCAACTTTTGATATGGTGCTTACTTTTTCGCTGAAAGTTCTTAAACCTTCGCCAAGGCTACCAATTAATTCAGGACCAATTTTAGCGTCGGCCATCATTTTATCTAACGAAGCCGGAACCGCGCCTGTTGCTTTTGGAGTTACAACCACAGGTTTAGCCTCTTCGGCCAACTCGGGGTATACTTTTGTCCAATCCACTTCAACAGGTTCGTTTTGAAAGCCCAATAAGAAGAATAATGCTGCTTCTGTTAATAAACCAACCGAGATAAAAAAGCTTGAATAAGGCCAGTGTTGTATTTTAAACAACAAGCCTACGATTACTACTGTCGCGCCCCAGGATACGATATTGTTGATCCCGATCTTTAATTTTTGTTTGCCAGCCATACTTGAAAATAGTTTTTAGTAAATGTTTAAATAATTAATTTGATTTGATTTTTGATTATAAGGATCTTTAAGAAATTATCAGTGCTTATCCCGGATGTCGCGGCCTTCAAAAGCAGTTACACAGCGGAAGCCGATGTAAGCTTTTGCGGTATCCTGGTATTCATAAGTACGCGATGAGTTTTGTAAATACCATCCTACGTCTTTCCACGAACCGCCCCGCACTACTTTGCGTTTCATATTCTCGGGGTCAGTATCTTTGGCGTTGTACCTGAACGTTGGAGCCAGGTCGTTTACAAAGGTTGAAGCCGCAGCATCATATGCTGATGAGGTCCATTCGGCTACGTTACCAGCCATATTATATAAGCCGTAATCGTTAGGAAAGTATGAGCGTACGCTAACGGTGTAAGTAGCGCCGTCATCACTGTAGTTACCGCGGCCGGGTTTAAAGTTAGCCAATAAACAGCCTTTGGCATTTTTAATATAAGGACCACCCCAGGGATAGTTTGAACCTATCCGGCCACCACGAGATGCGTATTCAAATTGGGCTTCGGTAGGCAGATCATATGGCTGGCGGTCCATCGAACGATGGACTTTATGTGCGTAACGTTCGTACTTGCGCGTGCGCCATATAGTAAATGCCGTTGCCTGACGCCAGGTAACACCAACTACCGGGTAGTTTTGGTATGATGGATGCGAAAAATAACCATTGGTCATGGGTTCGTTAGCGGCATAGGTAAAATTGTGTAGCCAAACCAAAGTATCCGGATATACGCTTACTGTATCGTGGCGAATGAAATCAGAACGTCTCTTGGTTTTATCGCCCTGGTAGTCTGATGCCAAACGCAAATCCATCTGGTCGTATTTATATTTCAATGTTCTAACGTCGATCTCATCACGATCAAAGATCCGGTCGTCACCCTGGTAAAACATGCTTTGCAGCTTATTGGTGTTGTTTGGAGCACCTTTTTTATTAACCCATATCGGGTTTTTAGCTACATAATCCCAGTCGATATATTTTTTGCCGTCTTTTGGTGCTGTTGTACCTTTAGGATGTACATAATATTTGGGATCGTTTAAGTATTTGCTAATGGCGATAGAATCGCGAACCCAGTTAACAAATTCGTGATATTTGCTGTTTGAAAGCTCGGTTTCATCCATAAAAAATGGAGCAATGGTAACCTGTTTATTATCTTCTATCTGTGCAAAAGTAATATCCTGGTCAACCGGACCCATTAAAAAGCTACCACCTGGTATGTAAACCATTCCGTAAGGAACAGTAGGCCTGAACGACCTTTGCCGAACGCCCGTTACCTCACCATGATGATTAGCAGAGGGGCTACATCCTACAAAAACACTGCCTACCGCTATAAAAACTAAAACGTAAAAAAATCTCATTTTTAATTCCACTTAAAAAAAGCCCTCAGCTTCAAGATGATTCGAATATACCAAAAACTTTTTAACCCGCGCAAAAATGTTATAGCAGTAAAAGTTTCATAATTTTCTACTATAACACTATTTAAGTAAAGATATTGTAATATTTAAAAAAAATAGTGTTACTAAAACCATCTGCATGGAGTAAGTTATACGCAGGAAACTGAGAAAAGGTTTACTGTAAGTGGTGCAATTATTTATTTGCCTGCTTTACGTACTGCTCAATGGCCATCGTCATAGAAGGCGCGGCGGGGGTTGGAGCAGCGATATCAATAATCAAACCTGCCTCTAACACAGCCTTTTGCGTAGTTGCGCCAAATGCGGCTATGCGGGTGTTATTTTGCTTAAAATCGGGGAAATTTTTATAAAGCGATTGTATACTGGATGGGCTAAAAAAGGCAATGATATCGTAAAAAACCTCGCGAAGATCGGACAGGTCACTGCAAACCGTGCGGAACAAAACCGCGGGGGTAAAGTTGTAACCGTTCTCGAGCAAAAACTTTTGGGTTTCTTCGGCAGCCACATCCGAGCATGGGTACAGAAATTTTTCGCCCGAGTGCTTTTTCAAAACCTCGGCAAGATCGGAAGCGGTTTGTTTGCCAAAAAATATTTTACGCTTACGGTATTGGATATACTTTTGAAGGTACAGTGCTATGGTTTCGGACAGGCAGAAGTATTTCATATCGGCCGGTACATCAAAACGCATCTCGTCGCATATGCGAAAAAAATGATCGGCAGAATTACGGCTGGTAAATATCACCGCCGAAAAATCGGCCAGGTTGATCCGTTCTTTCCTAAACTCTTTTGCTGCAACACCTTCAACATGAATAAATGATCTGAAGTCGATCTTCAATCCATTTTTTTTTGCTAATTCAGCATAAGGGTTCTTATCCGTATCGGGCTTTGGTAGTGTTACCAGTATACTTTTAACCTTTTTCTTTCTGTCTTCCAAAACTTAGGGTAATTTATTATCTCGGTAAATTATATGTCCAACGCCTTAATCATTATTAAAATTGGACAAATTTCGAGGGCACAAAGATAGATAAATAAATAAATTTTATGAAATCGAAAATTAGAAATTATATTAATTGTGCTTCGCAGGTACTGAACCAGGAAGATTAGTCCCAGTAAAAACAGTGATATCCGCAACAACCACGGTAATAAACTGGCCGAGAGCAAACTAAAGCAGATCACTATCGGCAAGAAAACAAATGCGATATTAAAATAGGTTAAGTATAAAATAGAGGTATACTCGCTCACCAGGCGGCCGATATCAAAAATAAACGCCAGCACACGCAAAATTAATATCTTGAGAATAAACAGTGCTATCACGATCAGCGAAAGCGTAATGAACAGTTGGAACCCGCCAATAGAGTAGGTTAAATTGTAATAATCGGTTATCTGGTAAATGTACAGGCCGATAGTGAAACCAAACAGCGAGAAAAGACAGATAAATGCCCAGGATGTGAGTACACTATCTTCTTTACTTATTTTTGTGAATGATCGTTTATCATAAAATGCCTGTATAACGCTATGCACATCTTTACTGATAACCCGGTTTAATATGCCCGTATAAATGAGCAATGCAAAAATTGCCCAGATCACCCATTTACTACGGCCCTCGCGCGGAGTACCCACACCTATGTGATGCTTAGGTGTGCCGCCTTTAAACAAATAGCCGTCGAGTCCGTCGTTTTTTAACAGCGTATCAATTAACTGATTGTGGCGATTAGGATCGGGGGCGGCGATAAATTGCATGGCAATAGAATCGGCAATAGCTTTTTTACGTACCTGTGCAAGGCTATCGGCCATGTACAACATGTGCTGTACCTTAAGCGTATCGGCATGGGTGCGCACCGTATCAGCCTGCGCAAAACAGCTGATGGCCGTGCCAAACACCACCATAAAAAGCAGCACTACTTTACGCATATTAGTTTTTAGCCCCATACTTTGCCATGCAAATTTATACGAAATATATACAATTCGCGCTTTGCCCATCAATATAAAACTATTGATGGGTTTTGAAGCCAAATTGTGCCAATTGCCGCATGACCGGCTGGAATACTTCGAATTTACTTTATCCCGATATTACTCATCAAAATTTAATCCGGATCACTTTTAACGATCGCGGCTCCGCATTGAGTTTTACGTTGTTGCCGCTAAAATTGATTTCGCTTAATACCGGAGCTATCGCTGCTGGGTTATCAAATGAGTTGACTGCTGCCATATCCGTGCTCATTAATGTAGTGATACTGGCTTTGTTGGTTGCAGGAGTTATACCCTTAACAGCAAAATCCAGATCCTGTGCTTTATCGCCGGCATTAACAAATTTAATGATCAGTTCTTTTTTCGCCTGATCAATACTTGCTGTGGCATAACAACCGTCTTGCCCGCTTAGCGCCTCATTATTCATTAACATGGATACTACCTCGGTACCTTTGTTTAACGAGAATAGTTTTTGTACATAGTAATCGGGGGTACCGTACGAGTGCAGGTTATCAAACCAGATCAGATCCGGTGTCCATTGCCAGCCTTCGGCATGGGCAAACAGTGGCGCATACGATGCCATGTACACCACATCGGCATTACGTTCAAGGCCGGTCATGTAGGCGGCTTCTGATAGGGCGCAGCTCCAGTTGTTTTTATTGTTAGGGCTGGCAATGCCTACACTTTGCGCTGCATATTCACCTGCAAATATCTTAGGGCCATTACGGTCATAATCATCATACCGTTTGGCATTTTGTAAAAACCACTCAGGCGCACGGTAGTAATGCTCATCTAAAATATTAGCCTTTAGCTTGCGTAATGTTGGGTTAAGATAATCAAATATTTCACCATCAGGGTTGGGGCCAACACTGGCAACCAATTTAATTTGCGGGTATTTGGCATGTATAGCTTTTTCGAAAATTTTATATCGCTCAATATACTGCTCGCCCCATTGCTCGTTACCCACTCCCATCATTTTCATATTAAATGGGGCGGGGTGTCCTAATTCAGCACGCTTTTTTCCCCATTTTGATGTGATGGGTCCATTGGCAAACTCAATAAGGTCCAGCACATCCTGTACATACGGACCAAGCTGGTTTAAAGGCACAACCTCGCAGGTGTTAAACTGGCAAGCCATACCGCAGTTAATAATGGGCAGCGGCGCGGCGCCAATATCTTCGGCCAGTTGAAAATACTCCATAAAGCCCAGGCCAAAGCTTTGGTAATAACCAGGCGATGGGCGATGGGCAAATTCGGTATTCCACCGGTTTACGATCATGCGGCGATTAGCCACATCGCCAATTGTTTTTTTCCATTGGTAACGGGTATCCAGCTCGCGGCCTTCAACAATACAACCGCCTGGAAAACGTAAAAAACCGGGCTTCATATCGGCCAGTAGTTGTACCAGGTCGGCACGTAAACCACCGGGGCGTTGTTTCCAGGTATCCTGGGGGAATAACGATACCATATCCATATCTACCGCCCCTGCCCCTTTAAGTATCACCCGGAAGCTTGCTTTTGGCTCAGTTTGGGTTGCGGTAAAGCTGGCGGTGTATTTTTTCCAGTTTTTTGACGAAAGCGGCACAACCGTACCACCAATAACTTCGCCTTTGGCACTAAGCAGCTCTATTTGCAGGCTCATGCCTGATGCATCGGGCAGCTTAGCTAAAACAGAAAAGTTGTACCGGTTATCTTTTTTAATACCCATACCGAAAAATCCCTCGTTAACCAGGCCATATCCCTGGGCTGATTTAGAGGTAACATGCACGTACCTGGGATTGGCTTCATCGGCAGCGCCACGGTTCAATACTAAAATGCTTCCCTTTGCACCATTCTGCTTAACTTCCTTCCATCCCATTAAGGGCATTTTAAATTCAAACGACCTGTTTTTAACCAGTTCGGCGTATACACCACCATCTGCACCCTGGTTAATATCTTCAAAAAAGATACCGTACATGGTAGGCTGGATCGTCGCCTTAATGTTATTAGCCTGGATAACAATGGATTTGGTGGTTTGCCCGATACAGGTTGAGGTAATGAAGAAAAGAACCAACAAAAAGCTGGTTAACAATGAAATTTTACGCATGTAAGTAATCGGTTTTTAACTGTAATATTAACACTAATATAGATTATTTCTTTTTACCCCAAATTGCCGTGCCGGTATTATTTAAACCCGTAAAAACTATGGTCGAGGTTACCTTATTTTCCCAATCGCGTTCGCGCGAAACGATCACATTATCGGTATAACCGTTTGACCACTTGAATTGCAGCACAGGCGCGTTATAGGTCCAGGTACTATTCGCATCACCGTTTATCTTACCATCGGCAGTTAGTGCGAGCGATACCGCTACCTGGAAATCGGGATTGGTTTGTTCATTGGCATAACCGGGTACAACTTTGTAACCCAACACAATTTGCTCATAAGTACCAACCAGGTCGGCCTGACTTATGGCAGCTTGTGCAACGTTTGCGTACCGCTCGGGCGATACTACGGGCCAGCCATCAGCAGTCCAAAATATCCGCCTCACGTGCAGGTCCATATAATAGCTGTTTACACCCGGCCGCCCCTGATGGGCCATATAATAACGTCCGCTGCCATCATCAAAAACGCCGCAATGCGCTGTACCCTGCCAGCCACCATGGCCCATAAATTGATATGGCGCCAGTATCATAGGTGCGTGGTCAACATTAGTGTTTGCATCAATGCCGTTATAATCATAAAAAGGGCCTTGCGGGTTATCGGCGCGGCATACCCTAACGTTATATTTAGTTTGCAGCCAATCATAAGATATAAATAAAAAGTACTTGTTGAGTGTTGGGTTGTAAATGATCTCGGCCCCTTCGATGTTGCCGTTGTAAACACTGTTGGTAAAACCGCGATTGGCAATGCGCCTGCCCTTATCGCCAGCGGTAGCCGCAAGGCCCGTTGCCGGATCGAGCTTTAAAATATAAATTCCATCCCATGCCGAGCCATAATACATCCAATGTTCGCCGGCCGGAGTAACCACAACCGTAGGGTCGATGGCATTGGTTTGTGTAGTATTGTCATTTTTGGATGATTCAACAATCCCTCTTTCGGTCCACGGTCCTTCGGGGGATGCGGCGGTTGCTACGCCAATGACACTTAACCTGGCCACCGCCGATGATAAAGAATAATATAAGCGATATTCGGCACCAACTTTTAGGACATAGGGTGCCCACAAAGCCTGGTACGGCGTGCCGCCCGAAGTGCTGATATAGTTTGCCCCCTGCGCTGGCAAGCCATTAAATACCCAGCCCACAAAGGTCCATTCAACCAGATCTTTAGATTTTCTGATCTGGATACCCGGCTGTATCGTAGCGCCAAAAGCTACATCGGTACTGTAACAATAATAGTAATCGCCAAATTTTTTTACCGAGGGATCATGCACGTTATAGGGCCCCCATTTGGGATAAAATGTAACCGGCGCGATATCGGCATAGGTGTCGTTGATACTATTGATATCAAAAGGCACTACCGGTGTTGTATCAACAGTATTATTATCGGGCGTAGGAGATTTTTTACTGCACGATACTATAATTGCGATAAGGCCCAGCAATGGGAATATATATTTACCTGTCTTCATAACGGGGCAGTTGTTTATTTAGTTAATCGCCAACTTAAAATAACGCTGCGCAGAACCGCGCAGCGTTAAATCATAGGATCAGATATTAATAGGTTGGATTTTGTGTAAAGCCCGGGTTATTATCGATATCAGATTGCGGTATCGGGAAATATTCGCGACCTGACTGATAGGTATTAAACTCGGGATCCCTGGATTTAAGCAATGCCAGTTTAGTAGGATCCTGCAACCAGCCCCACCTACGGATATCATCAAAACGATGTCCTTCCAAACAAAACTCCAGTAACCGCTCGTGTGCAAGCTGATCGCGCATTTGGCTTTGAGTCATGCCGGGTTTGGTGGTTGCCAAATTGGGTAACGATACCCTCGACCTAACCATTTGGATATAAGGATAGGCCTGTGTTGTTTGTCCTAATTCATTTAAACATTCGGCATACATCAGTAATATATCTGCATAGCGCATTAACCTTTCGTTAATGCCCGAGCGCCAGTCAAACTCATTTGGCCTGCTTGCGCCGATATCGCCGTTCTCGTACTTACGGCAAAACAGATCGTTTAAATCGGCAGGGTTGCTGGCGTAAACCTGTGAGAATAACTGTCCGTACAGCATTTCGCCTGGTTTATTATAGTAGATGGTGGCATCAACGCGCGGATCGACAGCGCCGGCAGTAGTTTTCTCGATCATAAACTCATTGAGGGCCGAAACGGTTGGCTGCACATCGGTCCACCCAAAGCTGCGGGGCGCAAAAGTTATTGCCCTGGCCGATGTACGTCCCCATGTTGATGTTGGTGCGCCACCCCATCCCAGGTCGGTACCACCGGCATCGCGCGAAAACTGCACCTCAAATATAGATTCGGAGTTGTTTTCGTTGGTTTCGGTAAAATTATCCCTATAGTTTGCCACTAAGCTATATATCCCCAGGTCAATTACCGCCTTAAACTGAACAGATGCCTCCTGAAAGCGTTTGTTAAATAAATAGGTTTTGCCTAAATAAGCCATTGCTGCTCCTTTGGTAGCGCGCCCCACCTGTCCGTTATCGGGACCAACCGCACCGACATAGCTTGTAGGCAATAATGGGATAGCGGCTGTAAAATCGCTGATCACCTGCTGCCAGCCTTCCGCTTCGGTTGACTGTTTAACAAAAAAATCGGACTGGTTTTTTGGAGAATGGATGGGTAGAGATACTTTACCGAAAAAGTTAACCAAATGGAAAAAGTATAACCCGCGTAAAAAGTATGCCTGCCCCAGTATCCTGTTTTTTAACGCGGCATCCATCGTAATATCGGGCACATTATCTAAAACCTGGTTACAGCGCGAAATACCTTCGTAATAAGCACCGTAGGCCCATCCGTAACCCGCTGGATCGGCTGTACCCAATGCAAACCTGCCAATGTTATATAAAGCCGTCCAGGGGCTGTTGCTGCGTACATCATCGCCACGGATATCCAGTAATGCGGGGGTAAAACGCATGTAGCTGCCATCAATGATCAGGCTGCCATAAGCAGCATTTAAACCGGCAACAGCATCGTCACTGGTTTTCCAAAAGGTTGAAGCCGTTTGCTGGTTTGGGTTCACCTGGTCTAATTTTTTATTACAACCAACGGTGCTCACAACCATTGCTGCGGCAAAAACGATATATTTTATCTTTAATGTTTTCATTTTAATAATGATTAGTTGTTAATAACCTTACAGACCAATTTGCAAACCCATCATGATAGTACGTGGGTTAGGGAATGAGCCGTAATCAAAAGCCCTGCTAAATAAACCGTCGCTGATAAAATCAGGATCGTAACCACGATATCCGGAAATGGTGAACACGTTTTGTCCGGATAAATAGATACGGATATGATTAAATGCGTGTGTTCTGTCTAACACCTTTTTAGGGAACGTATAGCCTATCTGCGCGTTTTGCAGTTTAAGGTAACTGCCGCTTTCAACAAAACGGTTTGAGAAACGGTTATTACCGTTAGGGTCGCCAATAATGGGGCGCGGAATATCGGTGTTGGTATTGGTTGGCGTCCAGTAGTTCAGCACATCTGTAGTGTGGTTGCTGTATTGTTCGCCGGTAAGGGCTTCGTAAACTCCGTTATTAACCATATTACCCGAATTACCCTGAATAAAGAACGAGGCATCAAAATTTTTGTAGGATGCGTTAACGTTAAGTCCGTAATAAAGTTTAGGGATGGCCGAGCCAAGGTAAACCCTGTCGGCATCGGTAATAACACCATCGCCATTGATATCCTTAAACTTCTGATCGCCGGGGGCGGCACCGGTTTGAGTGGCGTGCTTAGCTATATCAGCCGCGTTTTGAAAAATACCATCGGTAACAAAACCAAACAGCTGGCCTACTTCGCCACCTACTTCGGTTTTGCTGCCTGAGCCGTAGATAGGATTATTGGTACCGCCTAACTGCAATACTTTATTTTTTAAGGTATTGGCATTGGCAATTATGTCGTATTGAAAATCGCCCGATCGTTGCCTGTAAGTTAAGGTAAACTCAATACCTGAGTTTTTTAGCGAAGCTGCATTGGTTGTTAGTGTTGCGGGCACGGCACCTACCGATAGTGGAATAGGGATATCGGTAATAATATCCGAAGAAACTTTGTTGAAATACTCGGCTGTAAACAATAGCTTGTCTTTGATCAGCCCCAGATCCAAAGCTACGTTGGTTGTTTTGGTTGTTTCCCATTTTAAAGAAGGATCGGCTACGGCTACCGCGGTTGCACCAGGGGCAAGCGTGTTGCCAAATACATAGCTGGCGTTGCTGTTGATATACGATTCGTATTTATAATTGCCGAAATTTTGATTACCCAACACGCCATAACCGCCACGCAGTTTTAAGCTGCTGATCAGATCAGGCAAATGGATAAACCTTTCTTTATCAATATTCCAGGCACCGGCGATGGAGGCAAAATCGCCATAGCGGTGCTGCGGGCTAAACCTTGACGAACCATCGCGGCGAAAGTTTACCGTTAAAATATAACGGGTATCAAAATTATAATTCAACCTGGCCAGGTAAGATAACAAAGTACTGGCGTCCTGATAGCTGGTTATGCCTTTTGCGGCAGGGTTTGCAATTGCGCCAAAAGTTAAAAATTGTAGGTCGTTGGTATCTGTAGCGGTACCGGTCATCGATTCAAAATGATCTTCCTGATAGGTTGTACCGACGAGGAGGTCTAACCGGCTTTTGCCAAATTCCAGATTGTAAGTTAATGTATTTTCGGCCAAAGCGGTGCTGCCTACTCCTGTGCCCTGGCTCAAATAATATTGTGTATTGAGGTAGTAAAAGCCCAGGTCGAACTTGGGTTCATAGTGCCAGTTTTTAAAATCGGTACGATCATAACTTAAGTTGATCTTGTACCTTAAATTTTTTACAATCTCCAACTCGCCCCATACGTTACCAAACATCCTGTTCCGGTTGCTGTAATCTTTTACCAGGTTATTCATGCCTATTACGTTTAATGTAATGGCACGTTGGGTAACGTTATCGCTGCCGCCGTATCCGCCCAGGCGGTTGGGGTCGTAAACAGGCATGGTAGGTATAGCGGTTAACATATTGGTAACGCCACCGCCAAACACGGCGTGGCTATTGGTAACCACCAGATTGTCTTTATGCGATTGGGTATAGGCTGTTTTGCCGCCAAAGCTAAAGATGCCTTTTTTACCCTGGAAAGTACCGTTATAGGTGTAGCGATTATAACTTGCCGGACCAGATAGCGTGCTGGTTTGATTAAAGTAGCCCAGGCCCACATTATAGGTAACCACATTGCTCCCGCCCGAAAAACTCAGGTTATGATCTTGTATCTTACCGGTTTGAAACATTTCTTTTTGCCAATCGGTATTTACATTACTGATGTATTTGGGGTTGGTAGGATCGTTACCGGGGGCAATACTTAAACCTGCATTAACTTCGGCAGCGCTGGTTATTTTCTGGTAACCCGCCCTATCTGTAAGACTGATCCGCTTTGGCATATTTTGGTAACCATAGTAACTGTTAAGGCTAATATTTAGCGGGCCTGCCTTACCTTTTTTGGTGGTGATGATAACCACACCGGTTGCCGCCCTTGAACCATATATAGCTGCGGATGACGCATCTTTTAATACCTGGATACTTTCAATATCATCGGGCGAGAAATCAAAAGGTGCATCTACCGGAACGCCGTCTATCACAAAAAGAGGGCTGTTATTGCCAAACGTTGCAATACCGCGAACCTTGATCTGCACGTAGCCGCCCGGTTCGCCCGAGCCCTGCACGGTAACACCAGCTACCTGTCCCTGCAGCATTTTAGCCACATCATAGGTAGCTGTTTTTTTCGCGTTATCTACATTAACAACCGATACGGAGCCGGTAAGATCTTTCTTTTTTACGGAGCCATAGCCTACAACCACCACCTCGCTAAGGTCTTTAGGCTGCGCTGTCATTTTTACATTAATGGTGCTTTGGCCGTTTACCGTTACGGTTTCGGTATTATAACCTATAAAACTAAATAGCAGCACGGTGTTATCATCGGCTACGTTAATGGCATACTTGCCGTTAACATCTGTCATGACAGCAACCTGGCTCCCTTTTATTCTTACAGATACACCCGGAAGCGGCTGATCCTGATCATCGGTTACGGTACCCTGCACTTTTTGTACCTGTATTTCTTTAACCGAGTCGTTCTTTTTTAATACGATGGTTTGCTCAAATATTTTGTATGCAATGGGCTGGTCTTTGAAACATTTGTTCAGTGCTTCTTCAACCGTTACCTGGGTTACCTGGATATCAATTTTATCATTTTTAGGCAAATCGAGCTTATCGTATAAAAAATGATAACCACTTTGCTGTTCTATCAATATCAGGATCTTTTTGATAGGCACATTCTTTTCGTGGAGCGTAATGCTCTGGCTGTAGCTTTTAGCGCTAACCTGGAAAAGAAACGCAAATAGTAATACAATGGTGAGTTTCATAGCCAAAATAAATTTGGATAATGTGGGGCCGGCGCATAGCAGGCCCTTAGAATTAAAATTCATACTTTTGTACAGTTTGGGTTAAACGTTAGCTTATATTTTTTTCGATGTATCAGTGTGGTTACCCAGATATTGCCGGGAAAGTGCTACGAACACCTCCCGGCTTTTTTGTAAGCGAAATTTATAATTGTATAAATGACAAGTACAAATCAGGTAACGCTTGATGATTAACTGGGCGTTCGTAATTGTTTTCTCATGTTGATTGGTTTTAGATAAATAATTGGTTGTTTAACAATTGTTTGTAATTGGTTTTTCGGTTTATAAGTACCCTATCAAAGCTTACCGTCCCATCTGGCTGGGCTTTGTTAATTTTTTATATAAATGTTTTTCCCTTCAATAGTTGCGTTAACCCCCGTATATTTTAACATATTTAACAGTGCCGACGCTTGAACATTTCTGGATATACGGCCGTTATATTGCTTAACAGGCACAGTACCTTCATAAACAATATTCACATCATACCAGCGTGCGGCTTCGCGCATAATAGATTTGATATCAGCGTCTCTGAACAGGAACAAGCCATTTTTCCAGGCCACTTCTTCTTCTACGTCCACATCACTACTCATTATTAACTGATCCATATCATTCAGTATAACCTGCTGACCGGGTTTCAATATGCGCGATGCGCCTTTATTGGTGGTTATTTTAACCGAACCTTCGAGCAAGGTTGTCCGCATGGCATCTTCGTCATTATAAGCCATTATATTGAAATGTGTTCCCAACACTTCGATATCGGCCCTGCCGGTTTTCACAATAAAAGGTTTAGCGGCGTTTTTGGCAACTTCAAAATATACTTCGCCCGTTATTTCAACAGGGCGTGTTTTGCCGTTAAAAATGGTTGGATATTTAATCGAGGAAGCAGCATTTAACCAAACCTCGCTCCCATCGGGCAATACAATATGATATTGGCCGCCGCGCGGTGTGGTTACCTTATTGATAAGCGGAACTTCATTAGCCGTTGTTTCGCTTGCATTATAAACCAACTGGCCGTTGGCTGTTTTGTTTACCAGGCTGTTACCCTGCTTTGCTACAACACCATTACGGGCGTTATCAAGCGCGATGGTTGAACCATTGGCCAGCGTCAGGATGGCTTTGTTGCCGCCGGGAGCAGCATCATGAGAAATTTTTGCTTGCTGAATAATTACCGGTTTCTGATCGCGAAAGCGATAAAACAAACCGGCACCTGCCAATAGTAGCACGGCAGCTGCCGCAGCGTACCTGCGCCAGGTATTGCCCAAACGCGGCTGGTTCATATGGATAATATTATCCTCGGCAGGTGCATATAAAATGCTTTGTATTATTTTTTCGCTTTTTGCGGATGTAAATACGGGGTCTTCGGCTTTAAGGTTATCCCAGGCCTGGCGCATTAAGGCAGTGAGTTGTTCATCATCTTCTGACAAGGCAAGTAGCCCGAATAATTCTTGAGTTTCGGCAGGGGTGGCTGTTTTTTCAAAATAGCTGTTAAATAAATAAGCAAGCCTTGTACTTGTTACACTCATTGCAATAATGTTAAAACTTTGTTGGGTTACAGGTTTTACCGTGGTTAGCGGCACGTATTAATTGTAAGACACACAATTAATAAAAAAGGGGTATTGCTGTTTGAAAAAAAAATTAAAAAAAATAAAATGCGGTAACCAGCAAGGCAGCCAGATCAATATTAGCCTGTACGTAACTTGTGATGGAAGCGATAGATACCTGAAGGTGTTTTTTTACCGTTTCGGCAGATATATTGAGTTTGGCGGCAATTTCTTTATATTTTAAATGCTGCTGGCGGCTAAGCATATAAACTTTTTTTTGCTGCGGCGGAAGGTTGTTAATGGCTTTATCTAACAATCCGTCATAACGGTTATATTGCTCATCCTCCTCAACAGCTATGGCATTTACTACATTATCATCCCATTCGGTAGCATGGCTGCGTTCGCGGGCCACTTTACGCAAGCAGTTTAACGCATGATTTTTTGAAACAACGAACAGGTAGGCTTTAAAACTTTTGATATTGGCCAGCACATCGCGGTTTATCCATATTTTAAGAAAAACATCCTGAACGATCTCTTCGGCCAACTCCATCGAATCGGTTAAATTATAAATGTATGCACCTAACCGGTGATGATAAAGCGTAAACAGTTGCCTGAATGCATTTTCATCACCCGAGGCAACCCCGGTAAGAAGATCATGTTCGTTTAAACTGCTATGGTTCAACATGGAGGAGGTACTAATTGGTGCCTAATATGGGCAAATCTATATTAAAAATAGTCAATTAATACTGTAATGTATTCAGCCTGTCAAATTCACTCAAATTTACTGGATTGTATAAGCATTACAAATTACACACGCTGTTTTGATATCCTGCTTTTTAGTGTCTGTTGTTTTGATAGATCTGCTTTCCTCATTAATGCTCAAAATAATCTGCGGGTGTAATATCCGGAAACTGTTATTCGCAGTTATCTTTGCCGGATGGCCGGTATCTATATCCATATCCCTTTTTGTAAACAAGCTTGTTATTACTGCGATTTTCATTTCAGCACATCGCTTAAGTATAAGGATGATATGCTTACGGCTCTGCGAAAAGAGATAGCCCTTCAAAAAGGCTACCTTACCGGCGAAACCATTGAAACCATTTATTTTGGCGGCGGTACCCCGTCGCTGTTAAAGCCCGATGAAGTTAATTTATTGATAGATACCATTACCAGGTACCACACTGTCTCGTCGGATGCTGAGATCACCTTAGAGGCAAACCCCGACGACCTGGACGAACAAAAAGTTAAGTTTTTAAAGCAAACGCCCATAAACCGTTTCAGTATTGGCATACAATCGTTTTTTGATGAAGATCTGTTTTGGATGAACCGCGCCCATCGCAGCAACGAAGCTGAAGCATCGGTTAAACGAGTGCAGGATGCCGGTTTTGAAAACATTACCTCCGACCTCATCTACGGCTACCCCCTGCTTACCGACCACAAATGGAAACATAACCTGGAGCAAATATTTGCGCTGGGCATTCCGCACGTATCGGCTTATGCCATGACGGTTGAGCCGCAGACGGCGTTAGATTCGTTTATCAAAAAAAAGGTATACCCACCCCTAAACGAAGGGCAAAGCGCCGAACAATTTATGGTGCTGATGGAACAAATGCAGCAGCATGGTTACGAGCAATATGAGATATCGAACTACTGTACGCCGGGTAATTATTCGCGGCACAACTCCAATTACTGGAAGGGTATAAAATACCTTGGCATTGGCCCATCGGCGCACTCGTTTAACGGCGAAGCAAGGCAGTGGAACGTGGCCAATAATGCCAAATATATCGGGGCCTTAACCCTTGACAAAATACCTGCCGAGCGTGAAGAACTAACCGAAGCCGACCGCCTGAACGAATATATTATGACATCGCTGCGAACCGCCTGGGGGCTCAACCTCGATCAGCTTAATATGATAAGTAAAGGCTCAGCGGACGAACTAAAAAAGAGCACCGAAGAACATTTTGACAAAGGCTGGCTGCAGCAAAAAGAAAACATCCTGACCCTGACAGACACCGGCAAATTATACGCCGACAAGATCGCATCCGACCTGTTTTTTTAGGTTTTTTTGGGAAATTAAATCACAGGTGCACTTTAAAGACAGTTTTGTAACTTTGGGTAAACTTTATTGCCATGATCGTAAAAAGAATCCTGCCTGCATTAGTTGTTTTGTTTTTATCCCTTGCCGCGAATGCTCAAACGGCAGCACCAAAAGATACCATACATTACTGGAAAATTCACGGTCAAAACACGCTATTGATCAATCAAAGCTCGTTTGTTAACTGGGCCGCCGGTGGTGTAAATTCGTTAGCAGGTAATGTGATTCTGGATTATGATTTTAATTATAAAAAAGATAAATGGAGTTGGGATAATAAAGTAATTTTAGGTTACGGCACAAGCAAACAACCAGATTTAGGCTGGCGCAAAAACGACGACCGGATAATTTTAAACAGTTTATTAGGTTACCAGGCGGCAAAATATTGGCTCTACACTTTTTATACTAACTTTCAAACTCAGTTTGCAAATGGGTACTCGTACAATGGTAATCAGCGCACTTTGGTATCGAGCTTTTTTGCGCCCGCAATTATCACCCTGGGCCCGGGTTTTGCTTATAAAAAATCGGATAGTTTAAGAGTGAATCTCTCCCCTCTTGCGTCGCGTATAACGTTTGTAGAAAACGATTCGCTGGCCAGTATAGGTGCTTTTGGTGTAAAGCCCGGTAACAAAAGCCTTTATGAATTTGGCGCCTCGCTTGATGCCTACTACAAATTTAAAGTGGTTGAAAATGTTTCGCTCGAAAACATTTTAAAAATGTACTCCAACTATCTCAATAGTCCGCAAAACATATACGTCGATTACACGGCCAACCTGTTTATGAAGGTAAACAAATTCATCACCGTTAATGCCGGCGTTGAATTAATATCCGACCCTAATGCCAAAATATTATTCCACAAAAACGGGGTAGATGATTACCACTCGGAGTTGCAGGTAAAGCAAATTTTTGGCGCCGGTTTTACTTATAAATTTTAATAAAAAACTCATTTTCATTTTTAAAAAGGCAACTTGAGGTGTTTTATTTTGCTTATTAATTTGCTGATTTTAAGTTGTTTATAAATTATTTTGATTTTTATAAAATCCAAAGCAAAACTACTGCCGTAACTTCTACCAAATAAAATTATGAATGCTTCACCGGTTTGAAGTAAACAAAAAGATCAAACTGATGAGCCCTGCAGGCAAGTTCATTTTTACCAGTTTAAAACAAATTAAAAACAGAAAAATGAAAAAATTATTTTTTGCAGTATTTGCATTAGTAGCTCTTGCAGCAGCACCAAAAACTTACGCTCAAACTAAAATGGTTGGCGGCGCGGCCATGTATCCAACCAAAGACATTATTGACAATGCCGTTAACTCCAAAGACCACACTACCCTGGTTGCAGCCGTTAAAGCAGCCGGTTTGGTTGAGACCTTAAAAGGCGACGGGCCATTCACCGTATTTGCGCCAACTAACGAGGCTTTTGATAAATTACCCGCCGGTACCGTACCAACTTTGTTAAAATCAGAAAACAAAGCCATGCTGACCAAAATTTTAACTTATCATGTGGTTGCAGGCCGTTGGAGCGCCGCGCAACTGATGGCCAAAATTAAAGCCGGCGGTGGCAAGGCTGAATTAAAAACCGTTAGCGGTGGCGCTTTATGGGCCATGATGGACGGCAAAAAGATTTACCTTGTTGATGAAAAAGGCGGCAAAAGCTGGGTAACCATTGCCGATGTTAACCAAAAAAATGGCGTGATACACGTAGTGAACACCGTTTTAATGCCTAAGTAATTACTGACATTTGCGAATAAAACCCGGCAGCACCAGGCGCCGGGTTTTTTGTTTTGTTACGTTACCGTGATACGATGCTGCCTTGTAAAAACGTTATCTTTACAGCACATCAAACCAGTAACATGAGTTTTATACTTTCGCCGATAGATACTGTTGATACTATTAGCCCTTCCGATTTTAAAAAGAACTATCTGGACCCACGCCGTCCGCTGGTAATTAAAGGCCTGACCAAAACCTGGCCCGCGCGCGATAAATGGACACCCGAATATTTAAAACAGGTTGTTGGCGATAAAGTGGTACCGCTTTACGATAATTCGAAAGCCGATCCGTCAAAACCAATAAACGCTTCGGCGGCCGAAATGCCTTTTCCGGAATATATGGATCTCATCCGGTCGACCCCTACCGAACTGCGCATCTTTTTCTTCAATATATTTAAACATGCCCCGCAACTGCTGGATGATATTGTGATGCCTAAGGACTTGATGGGCGGTTTTTTGGAAAGCATGCCTGCGATGTTCTTCGGCGGATCGAACTCGGTTACCTTTTTGCATTATGATATCGACCTGCCGCATATTTTCCACACCCATTTTGGCGGGCGCAAGCATGTTATCCTTTTCGAAAATAAATGGAAACGCCGTTTGTATTGCATCCCCAACGCTACTTATGCTTTGGAGGATTATGATGTGTTGAACCCCGATATCAAAAAATTCCCGGCGCTGGATGGTGTTGAAGGCACCGAAGTATTTTTAGAGCATGGTGATACTTTGTTTATGCCTACCGGTTACTGGCACTGGATGAAATACCTGGACGGATCGTACTCATTAAGCCTGCGCGCCTGGGATGCGTCCATATCGCGCAAAGCGGCCAGCCTGTACAACCTGGCTGTTAAAGGCGGCGTTGACAGTGTGTTAAAAATGACCTTTAAAGCTAATTATGCCGCTTATCGCGAAAAGCTGGCTGTAAAATGGGCCGAAAGGGAATTAAAGGCGGGGAAGCCGTTTTAGATCAATCATAGCGATGGGTTTGAAACCCATCGCTATCCGGATAATTTTTTTTAGGATCACCGCAGGAAAATAAAAGCGTTGACATCAAATGGTGTATAAACCTTATTCACCATGTCATCACGTAAACTATTTTTACTGGCTGCATCATCGGCTTTAATACTTTGCCTGGCTATACAGGCCTGCAAAAAAAGCAACACTGAAACCATCACTGCAAGCTACCCGGCAGTGCAGGCCACCTTTGGCACTCATATCGACCTGAACAATCTTGAAAACTACTCCGGGCAATCAGTACCGGCTTATATTACCCGGGATAACTCTGGCAGTAACCCTGTTACCAACGCAGGGGCTACGCTTGGCAGGGTATTGTTTTACGATAAGGCGCTATCCGCCAATAACACCATAGCTTGTGGCAGCTGCCATAAACAGGCACTGGCATTTGGTGATGACGCCATACAAAGCATAGGCGTTAATGGCGTAACTACCCGCCACTCGATGCGATTGGTGAATGCCCGCTTTGCGCAAGAAATTGCTTTTTTTTGGGATAAACGGGCTACCACGCTCGAAAACCAAACCACCCAACCCATACAAAACCATAACGAGATGGGCTTTAGCGGCGCCAATGGCGATAAGGACATCAATTTTTTGATTGCCAAACTGCAAGGCATCGGTTATTATAAAGAACTTTTCAAATTTGTTTATGGCGATAGCGTGATCACTCAAACGCGGATGCAAACAGCCATAGCCCAGTTTATCCGCAGCATACAGTCGTTCGACTCGAAGTTTGATGATGGGATGGCGGTTACCAAAAACCTTGCGGCCGATTTCCCGAACTTTACCGCGCAGGAAAATTTAGGCAAACAGTTATTTTTAGTGGCTCCAGCCCCACCGGGCGCGCCGGCTGGCGGAGGTTTTGGTTGCCAGGGATGCCACCGCGCGCCTGAGTTTGATATCGACCCTAACTCACGCAACAATGGTATTATTAGCGTTGCAGGCAGCGCAACGGCTATCGATATTACCAATACTAATCCACCATCGCTGCGTAACCTGCTTAATGCTTCCGGGCAAGTTAACGGGCTGTACATGCACGATGGCAGTATCAACAATTTGAGTGCGGTTATTGACCATTATGCACATATCGTGATCGATCCGGCCAATACCAACCTCGACCCTAAGCTGATGCCGGGTGGCAGGGCGCAGGTATTAAATGTAACCCAGCAGCAAAAGGATGCTATTATCGCTTTTTTAGCAACTTTAAGCGGCAAGGATGTTTATACAAATAAGATGTGGGCAAGCCCGTTTAAATAAATTTGGAAGAGGCCAGCTAATTATGTCACTTATCGTGAAAATCATTTGTAAACATCTGAAAGCAAAAGGCCAGGTCGGTTCAACGATATCGAATTGAAGCTACAGTTCACTATCAATCAATAATTTTTGAACTAAAATGAAAATACTAAATTTAAACTATATTATTTATTAATATAGTTTCGCATAACGAAACTATATTACTGACTGTTGCGTAATAGTATACAATAGGGGTCTCCTATTATTAACCTATCAGGATCATGTATACTATTTATTTGGCAATAGCAACTTTGACTATAATTGCTGCGATTTCCTTTTTTAAGGAAAAACTAAAAAAACGGCTTACCACGAGTACATTTCACATCTCTGAGTTGGATTACTTACACTCGTATAAGGGTATTTTATTAAGAATGATTCAAATGGAAAAAGACATAAGAGGATTTGAAGCTGCAATAACCACTTACAATACTACCGACATCTCACCTACCGCTAACCCCGTTATTTTAAAAAATGAATTAAATGGGATAAATATTAGATTAAAAGAGCTAATTGAAACATATGCTGTAGGTGAGCTTTCGCTAAGTAATATAGCATTTGAATTAGATTTACTGAACAACCGCTTAAATGTTGTATCCCTCTTGGTTGCGGCATAGCTACTACGATGGGTACCTTTTAATAACTAAGCGATTTATTTTACGAAGTATGATCGCAAACAATAACCCACTTGCCATCAATTCTTTTAAACCATAAAGTAAAATAACCTCCAACGTCCCCTTTTTCGCGTTTGAGGTGCCAGCCGCCTAAAACAAAGGCGTTGGTATTATCCAGCACATCAACTTTGGTAATGGTAAATACAAGCTCGCCCATGGTGGCCTTATCGGGATAGCTTTTTTTGTAATGATCGAGCGTGGGTTGCCAGCCGTAGGTTGGTGCGGTTTTGCCGACGAACACCAGCGAATCCGAATGCCAGTAGCCTTGCATAAAGGCATCCAGGTCGCCACGGTTCCAGGCCAGTTGCTGGATATGTAAAACTTTTAAAATCGCCTGCCTGTTTTGCGCTTGCGCCGAAAGGAAGCAAGAAGTAAGGAGCAGGAAACAAAACAAGATCAGAAGATACTTTTTCATTGCAAGTGATTTATTTGACTAAAGATATTGAAAAAACGTATTGATAAAAGGCAAAAAATTCGGTATATTTATAACAAGCGGGCGAGCCGCTCCAATTACGAATTTGTTAATTTAAACTACCAAAACCCCTGGAATTAACGAAAAAATACCGATAAATACCCACCTTTTCGGGATTTTGATTGCGAATTTGGCAACAGCAAGTATTGTGGCATAACCCTGATCCGGCGCTTCTATGAACAAGGCCTTTTTACTTCCCGAACAAAGTCAACAATTGTATAAAACTTTTTCTGACGAATACGACATAATGAAACATTTTCGGAGCTTAAACCTTATAGCTTTGTAGCAAACCCTTTATCATTAAGATTTTATGAAGAAACAAGTGCTGTGTTTTGGCGAAGTACTCTGGGATACCTTCGGCAATGAGAAAAAACCGGGTGGTGCACCTATGAATGTGGCCCTGCATTTGACAAAGCAGGGTGTGGGTTCGTCATTGCTGAGCCGGATCGGTAATGATAAAGAGGGGCATGAACTGGCTGAATTTTTGAAACTGCACAACCTGCATTCGGGCCTGGTGCAGGTTGACGAAAAACTGCCTACCTGTGAGGTGGAAGTACAGCTTGACGCACAGCATCAGGCAACTTATACTATTCCAAAACCGGTTTCGTGGGATAATATCAAAGCTGACGAAACCCTTGCAGAGCGTATTAAACATATCGATGTTATTGTTTTTGGCAGCCTGGCCTGCCGCTGCAAAACCAGCCGCAACACTTTGTTAGATCTTTTTGAGCGCAAAATGCTCAAAGTGTTTGATGTTAACTTGCGCCACCCTCACTACGAACAGGCCACCATACAAACACTGGCAGCCGTGGCTGATGTGATTAAAATGAACGAAGAAGAAGCCAACCTGCTGATAGGCAGTTACAATGAGCCGCTGAAAGATAAGATCATCGAGTTTCAACGGAAGTTTCACAGTCAGACCATTTGTGTAACCCGCGGCGAAAACGGTGCTATTGTTTGGCACGACGAGGTATTTTACGAGCACCCCGGCTTTAGCGTGGATGTTGTTGATACCGTTGGCGCCGGCGACGCTTTTTTAGCCACCTTTATTGCCGGGTTGTTAAACAAGCAACCTATAGAGCAATTGCTTGAACGTGCGTGTGCAGTGGGCGCCTATGTAACCACCCAGCGTGGTGCCAACCCGGTTTACAGTGAGGCATCCATTAGCGAGATCATCAAGAGCCTGCAAAGCGTAGCCTGAGTTGCTAATATATTAAGTGCATCGAAATAAATCTGTACTTTTGAGCCATCAAATGTTCAGAAAAGCTGCTGCATATTTATTAGCCTGCTACTTTTTAATAGGAAGTACGCTGTTTCCTTTGGGCGACTTTTCGCTGATGAAGGACTTACCGCAAATGTATCGTGCGTACCAAAAACTTGCACCAAAGCAAGAACAGGATATTGTTGATTTTGTAGGCGATTACCTGCTAAACGGCAAAGCCTTATTAGGTCATAACAAACATGATGCCCCCGAATCATCGCAAAGGAGTGTACAGTTTCAGCACGCAGCCAACTTTTGCAGCATCACGGCATTGCATGTTCAGCTTACACAGGTCATTGCTATCGAACAGCCTGTTAAGCATTCGCAGATCGATCTTCCGGTTAATACTTCCGATTTTCACCCTGAACTTTTCAGGCCTCCGTTGGCAGTATAAGCAAAAAATGATCTTTAACGCTTCTTAATCCGGAGCATTTGTTTAAACCGGCAATCATGCCCGATTGCCTTTTACTGTTATTTATTACATGAGATATTATTTATTACTGTTAGCCATAATAGCGTGCCATATTACCTGCGCGCAAAATACCTTGCGAGCCATCATTAAAGACGACAAAACCAAACAACCCTTACCCGGCGCTACTGTTTATATTGCCAATTTGAAAAAAGGTGCTACCGCCGATACTGCCGGCAAGATCGTGTTAACCAACATCCCGAACGGGAAATTTGAATTGAAATTCAGTTTTATCAGTTATTTGGGCCAGGATAAAATGCTGACTTTCCCACTCAAAAATCCCGACGAAATTCTGGAGATATATCTTGAGCCGCAATCAGGCGAACTGGCCGAAGTGGTAATACAAACCACCCGCACCAATCAAAATCTTTCCGATATCCCCACAAGGATAGAAGCCTTGCCGCAGGAAGAACTGGATGAAAAAGGGACCATGCGGCCTGGTGATATTAAAATGTTATTAGGCGAAAGTACCGGCATTAACGTACAGCAAACATCGGCGGTAAGCGGTACGGCTAACTTTAGGATACAAGGTTTAGATAGCCGGTACACCCAGCTTTTGCAGGATGGCATGCCTTTATACCAGGGTTTTTCGGGCGGATTGAGCCTGATGCAGGTATCGCCGCTCAACCTTAAACAGGTTGAATTTATTAAAGGCTCGGCATCTACCCTGTATGGTGGCGGTGCAATAGCCGGGTTGGTGAACCTCATCAGCAAAACGCCGGCACAGCACCCTGAGCTTGTTTTTTTATTAAACGGCAATAGTGCAAACGGTATTGATGCCAGTGGCTATTACGCCGAAAAAGGAAAACATTTGGGCACAACCATTTTTACATCTTACAATTACAGCGGTGCATATTCGCCAGGCAATACCGATTTTACTGCAGTACCGCAAACCAACCGGTTTAGCATTAACCCAAAACTGTTTTTATATATTGATGATAAAAATACCGGATGGGTTGGTCTGAACACTACTTACGAAAACCGGTTTGGTGGCGACAAACTGGTTGTGGATGGCAATGCCGATAATCTGCACCAGTACTTTGAGCGAAATGAAACGTACCGTTTTTCGACACAGTTATCGTTTACACACAAAATAGATTCGGCAAGTCAGTTTAATGTTAAAAATACGGTAGGCTATTTCGATCGTCGCCTGGTACAGCCAGCCTATAGTTTCCGCGGCAAGCAAACCTCGAGTTACAGCGAAGCCAACTATGTGTACAATGGCAAAAAAACCAACTGGGTTGCCGGCCTCGATCTATGGACCGACCATCTGGATGCTCCTGCACCGTTTGCACAGTTAAATTATGACCTGGATACTTATGGTGTTTTTGTGCAAAATACTTACCGCTTTACCAAATGGTTTTCGGTAGAAAGCGGCCTGCGTTTAGATGGTAATTCGCCTGTACCGGCAAATGCAGGCAATGGCTTGTTTGTGCTGCCGCGTGTTAATGCAATGTTTAAAATCACCAATCAACTAACCAGCCGCATAGGTGGCGGCATGGGCTATAAAATGCCAACCATTTTTAACGATGACACTGAAGAAAAAGGCTATCAATACCTGCAGCCTTTAAACGTAGCCAATATCAGGGCCGAAAGATCATACGGAACGAATGGTGATGTAAATTACCGCGCTGTTTTGGGCGGTGTATTGCTAAATGTTAACCAGCTATTTTTCTATACCCATGTAAACGATCCGGTTCTGCTGCAAAGCAACGCTTTTGTAAACGCGCCGGGCTACCTGGCTACGCAAGGCGCCGAAACCAATATCAAGTTGCTGATGGATGGGCTGGGCGTTTACCTGGGTTACACTTACACCGATGCCAAACAGCATTTTAACGGTAATACCCTCCAACAAACTTTAACGCCCAGGAACAAGATCAGCGCGGATGTGACCTATGAGATAGAGAACAGTTTTAGGGCAGGTGTCGAAGGTTTTTATACCAGTCCGCAATTGTTGGGCGATGGCACTACCGGTCGCGGTTATTATACCTTTGGCTTGCTGATCCAGAAAATGTGGAAGCACTTTGATGTATTTGTTAACGGTGAGAACATTACCGACCAGCGCCAAAGCAAATGGGGTAGTATTTATACCGGCAGCATTACCAACCCGGTGTTTAAAGATATTTACGCTCCGCTGGATGGCGCAGTGTTTAATATTGGGGTAAAGATTAAGGTTTTGTAGAAGCCATCAAAGCATCGACATGTGCGATTCCCTCCCCCGGGGAGGGAATTGAATGAACTTGTAAACCCCGCGTCATAAAAAGTAAACACACGGCTTTGTATTGGTTGCTTTAAAACTATTAGCGTAAATTAGTGGTAATTTAGACTTGAAAGGATAATATGCGTGGTTTTGGTTTTTCTAAGTTTACTCCTCAACAAATAACCAAAGGCGGTTTTGACGAATTGCTGAAATTATTTTTAGAACTGTTGAACTATACCGCCGGCGATGCCGGTGAGGCTTTGCAGTGGATGAACGAATTGGACAAGCAATACAAATTAACCAATGACGAGTATGGCATGGGCGATTTTATTGAGGACCTGAAAGCCAAAGGCTACCTTAATGAAGACGGGCAAACCGGCGACTTTAACATCACAGCTAAAACCGAGCAGAGCATCCGCCAGTCGGCGCTGGAAGAGATTTTTGGTAAGCTAAAAAAATCAGGGAAGGGTAACCATCGCACGCCGCAATCGGGCCAGGGCGACGAAAAAAATTCGGAGCGCCGGGAGTTTCAGTTTGGCGATAGCCTGGATCAGATAGATATGACGCAGTCGGTGCATAACGCGCAGATCAATCATGGCATCGACGATTTCAGGTTAACGGAGCGCGACCTGGAAGTGGAGGAAATGGATTTTAAAACCCTCACCTCTACTGTGTTGATGATCGATATTTCGCACTCGATGATCCTTTACGGTGAAGATCGTATCACTCCCGCCAAAAAAGTAGCGATGGCTTTGGCCGAACTGATCCGCACCAAATACCCTAAAGATACGTTAGATATTGTGGTTTTTGGTAACGATGCCTGGCCCATCAGTTTACAGGATTTGCCTTACTTACAGGTTGGCCCATATCATACCAATACTTATGCGGGTTTAGAACTGGCTACCGATATTTTACGCCGTCGCAAAACGCACAACAAACAGATATTTATGATAACCGATGGCAAGCCCACCTGTTTAAAGGAAGGCACGCGGTATTATAAAAACAGCATAGGGTTGGACCGTAAAGTGGTGAACAAAACGTTGAACATGGCCGCGCAATGCAAGCGCCTTAAAATACCGATCACCACGTTTATGATTGCCAAGGACCCGTACCTGCAACAATTTGTACGCACCTTTACGGAAACCAACGGCGGCAAAGCATTTTACAGTTCGCTGAATGGTTTGGGTGAATATATTTTTGAGGATTATATCCGAAACAGGAGAAGAACGGTGCGTTGAGTCGGAAAGTCCGGAGGACCGCAAGTCCGAAAGACAAATCGACCTTAATAATTAATAAAGTAATAAAACAAATCTTCCGGACTTGCGGACTTTCCGACTTCCGGACTTAAAAGACATGAGCATACCAACTATAAAAACATTAGGCGAGCTTAAGCAAAGCGGGTACATCAGCCGCAGCGTTAAAGAAGAGCTTCGCGAAAATTTAATTGCGCAATTGCAAAAAAGCGAGGGTGGCTTTGAGGGCATCATCGGGTATGAGGATACCGTGATCCCTGATCTGCAAACGGCTATCCTGTCGCGCCACAACATTTTACTGTTAGGCTTACGCGGACAAGCTAAAACCCGTATCGCGCGCTTGCTGGTTAACCTGCTTGACGAATACATCCCTTACATTGAAGGTTCGGAGTTGTTCGACGATCCGCTGAACCCGATATCCTGGTTTGGGCATAACGAAGTAACCACCAAAGGCGATGCCACTCCTATCGCATGGATGCACCGCAGTGAACGCTATACCGAAAAGCTGGCTACGCCGGATGTTACCGTTGCCGACCTGATAGGCGATGTTGACCCGATCAAAGCGGCTACCATGAAGCTCACATATTCGGATGAGCGGGTACTGCATTTTGGTTTGATACCGCGCGCACACCGCGGCATATTTGTGATCAACGAGCTGCCCGATCTGCAGGCGCGCATCCAGGTTTCGCTATTTAACATTCTGCAGGAAAAAGATATCCAGATACGTGGTTTTAAACTGCGCCTGCCGCTGGATATCCAGTTTGTATTTACTGCCAACCCCGAAGATTATACCAACCGCGGATCAATAGTAACACCGTTAAAAGATCGTATCGAAAGCCAGATATTGACGCACTATCCGCGTTCGGTTGATGTTTCACGCAAAATAACCCAGCAGGAAGCATCGTTAACACAAGCTCAGCGCAATACTGTTGAAGCTGATGGTTTGGTGAAAAACCTGGTGGAACAAATTGCGTTTGAGGCACGTAACTCGGAGTATATCGACAAAAAGTCAGGCGTATCTGCCAGGTTAACCATATCCGCTTACGAAAACCTGGTGAGCAATGCCGAGCGCCGCATGATCATTAACCGCGAGAAAAATACTTTTGTGCGCGTATCTGACTTTCTAGGCGTTATTCCGGCTATAACCGGCAAAATCGAACTGGTATACGAAGGCGAGCTTGAAGGCCCGGCCAAAGTGGCCAATATATTAGTTGGTAAGGCGATAAAGACTCTTTTACTGCAATATTTCCCCGACCCGGAAAAAGCTAAAAAGGCCAAAGCGCCAAATCCGTATGCCGAAGTGATCAACTGGTTTGGCAACGGCAATACACTGGCCATTAACGATAATTTATCTTTACAGGAATATAAAAAATTGCTGAATGCTGTTCCCGGATTAAAGGAAGTGGTCAAGCAATTCCACCCAAAACTGACAGAAAACCAGCAATTATTGCTGATGGAATTTGTGCTACACGGTTTGGCAGAGTTTTCGCAGTTGAATAAAGGTTTCTTAGATAACGGCTTTGCATTTTCGGACATGTTTAACAGTTTGTTTAACCTGCAACCCGATGACGAAGACGATATTGACGATGACCGTTATTGATTGACAGCGTAAATGGACAAACAGTTTTGGATAATGATCGTGATATCGATCGGCTTGATCCTGGCCGATATGTATATCATCAGTGGGATTAAAGGTGCCTCAACAAAGTGGAAATTCCCGCATAAGCGTAAGTTTATTATTGGCTATTGGGTATTTTCGATAGCGCTGATCGTTGGCCTTTTTTTAAGTATTTACGTCAAGTTGCACATTGGTGCACGCGCGGCTATTTTGCTCATATTTTTCCTGGTGTGGATAGCCAAAGTATTGTTTTTACCTTTTATTTTGGTTGACGATGTGCGCCGGGTAATTTTATGGAAGGCCCGCAAACATCAAAAACCGGAACCTGAGTTCCCGGCAAGCCAGCCCGCACCGGATCACATACCACGGTCGGAATTTTTGATGAAAGCCGGTTTACTTGCCGGGGCGCTGCCCCTGGCATCGTTAAGCTACGGCGTAATATCGGGCGCGTACGATTATCGCGTAAAGCACCGCACCCTTTACCTGCCCAACTTGCCCAAAGCTTTTGATGGTATTAAACTGGGGCAGTTATCAGATATCCATTCGGGTAGCTTTTACAATAAAAGGGCGGTTACTGGTGGTGTTGAAATGCTGCTGAAAGAGAAACCCGATTTTATATTTTTCACCGGCGACCTGGTAAACAACATGAGCAACGAAATGCGCGATTACCAGGATATTTTTGCCAAAGTAAAAGCCCCCTTGGGTGTATACTCCTCATTAGGCAACCACGATTATGGCGATTACCATAACTGGCCAAGCCTTGCCGCCAAGCAAAAAAACCTCGACGATTTAAAGGTTACCCATAAAAACATGGGCTGGGATTTGATATTGAACGATAACCGCCGCCTGAAAGTTGACGGTGAAGAGATCGGTATTTTAGGCGTTGAAAATTGGGGCAACATGAGCCGTTTCCCTAAATATGGCCGTGTTGACCTGGCTGTTAAAAACACGCAGGACCTGCCGGTTAAACTATTGCTCTCGCACGACCCATCACACTGGCGCGCCCAGGTGTTGGATTATAAAGATGTTGACGTAATGTTTGCCGGGCATACCCACGGTATGCAGTTTGGTATACAAACACCACATTTTCAGTGGAGCCCCATACAATATGTGTACAAGGAATGGGGTGGTTTTTACCGCGAGGGCGACCAGCAACTGTATGTAAATACCGGTTTTGGATTTTTAGGTTACCCCGGAAGAGTTGGAATATTACCCGAAATAACGATATTTACACTTAAAGCCGCTACCGATCCGTCGCTGAAAGGCAAAACAGCATAATTAAGCCGCACGGAGCGGGCAGAATTTGCTTTCTTATACCATGAGAAAATTTTTTCAGCCTATTCTGGATTTTGTGCTGTTTAGTAACCTGTTTATGGCGCTTTGCGCCGTGGCGCAAGGCCTACTAACGCTCAAGCTGATAGGCAGCGAGCCTATTTACCCGGTGCTGGCACTGTTACTTACCTCCACCTTTGTTACCTATAACATCAGTATATTTTTAAGCAAACCCAAAGAGCCTCAAAAGTCGGAGTTTAAACGGGTGCGCTGGTTTTTTGCGCATACCCGATTAATGGCTTCCATCACCATTATTTCCACTTTGCTGCTGATCCCGTTGTTTTGGATGCTGGGGTATGAATCGAAATTGCTGCTGATCTTTTTAGGCGTGATATCCATAGGCTATAGTTTGCCGCTGTTTAGCATTGAGGATAAAAAGTTTGGACTGCGCAATATACCGGGTTTAAAATCGCTGATGATAACCGTGGTTTGGGTACTAAGCTGTGTACTGTTACCCATATTTGAGGCACAAAGGCTGCATTTAGCCGATACATCGCTGCATGATACGGCTATATTGTTAAGCAAGCGCTTCCTGTTTATTTTTGCATTAACGATACCTTTTGACATACGCGACCTTTTCCAGGACAGGAACCTTGGCCTTAAAACCATACCGGTTATGGTGGGCGAAAAAAAGGCTTACCTGTTTTGCCAGGCTTTGCTGGCTGTTTACGTTATTTTGCTGTTCACCTTTAAAAATAACGGGTTTAACCTTGATTTTTTTGCACTAACATTATCCGTTATCCTGATGGGTTGGCTGATCTTTAAATCGGAGTGGGAGAAGGACGAGTACTATTACTTTTTTTATATGGATGGCGTGCTGATATTGCAGTATGTGCTGTTAGTGGTTTTCAGGTTGTTTTAGTAGTTGATAGGGTACTTCCCTGGAGTTAGCTTGTAAATCCAATATCCATCATTATTAACCCGCATGGCAAACTATGATAATTCGGCCCGATTTTACGACAAGCTTTCGCGGATGGTTTATGGTAAGGCGCTTGTTACCTCGCAGGTTTATTTACTGCAATTTATACCCCCCGGTGCAAGTGTATTGATAGTTGGCGGCGGTACCGGCTGGATACTGGAAGAGATAACGAAGCTGCATCCCTCGGGGTTAAAAATTACCTATATAGAAATTTCGGCTAAAATGACTGCGCTTGCGCGGGGAAGAAACGTTGCGGGTAACCAGGTGACGTTTATTAACCAGCCTGTAGAAGAGGTGAACAGCAATGAGAATTTTGATGTGATCATCACTCCTTTTTTGTTTGATAATTTTAGTGAACTTACCATGCAAAAGGTGTTTACACATCTGCACGCGCAACTTAAGCCAAAAGGTTTGTGGCTGTTTACCGATTTTCAGTTAACGGGCAAGCTGTGGCAAAGTGTTTTGCTAAAATCAATGTATTACTTTTTCAGTATCCTGTGCGGGATCGAAACTACCACTATGCCCGATATTGAAAGCCAGTTTGTGAAATACGGGTATAAAAAAACAGCTGTCAAAACATTTTTTGGTGAGTTTATAATTTCGACGGAGTATCAAAAACAATAATTTTATATTTGAAATAAGTTGATAAAATGAAGAAAATCGCGTTCGTACTATTAATTACTTTAAAGTGCACTTTCGGCTATGCTCAAACAGATTCCGTCTCAATAAAAGAAAAATTGAAAATAGCCATAGTTGCACAAACTAAGGAAGGTGGCAAATACGATTTTTTTACGCCAATTAAAGGCCAGGAATATAATGGTTCTCAAATAAAACCTGGTATTTATGCAACCAATATCGAAGTAGCTTTAATTAAATGGGGTAAGGTAAACCATGATCTTGGCGTAAAAAGCCTGCAGGATGCTTATGATATCTTCGCTGAATACAAAGGACGAAAGTTAAATCAAAGAGAAATAGAGTGTATTAAAATGGGGTTCAACGGTAAGTATTAAAAAAGCCGCTAAGGTTTAGCAGCTTATAATTGTCCCGTGAAATACTGAGACAAGTTCAGCATGACCTTACGTATTTAATCTTTGCTCGTTTATCTGAAAACTTACTCCGACGAAAACTTATACCCTATCCCCCTAACCGTTTGCAGGTATTGCGGCGAATCGGGGTTGTTCTCGATCTTTTTGCGGAGCCTTACAATGTGCATATCCAGCGTGCGGGTGTTAACGTCGGTATTGTAACCCCAAACTTCCATCATCAGTTCTTCGCGGTTAATTACCTTGTTCTCGTTCTTTAAAAAGTAAAGCAGGATACGGTTCTCCAAAATGGTGAGCTCTATTTTTTTACCATCACGCAACAGCGTATGCGTATTGGGATGGTGCTCCATATTGGCAAACTTGTACGATTCGGTTTTATCCGTATTTAAAGTAAACTTGATCTTGTTATCGATCATGGCCACCAAAACATCCATGTTAAACGGCTTGGTAATATAATCGGACACGCCGAACTGGTAGGCTTCAATCTTATCGATATCCTGCGCCTTGGCGGTCATCATGATCACCAGCTTATCAAACCCCTTTTCGCGGATAACGGTACAAACCTCAGAGCCTTGTTTGCCGGGCAGCATCCAATCGAGCAATACGATATCAGGTTTTTGATCGAGGATCATTTTCTCGGCTTCATCGCCGTCGGCTGCTTCCAATACCTTGTAACCTTCAAGCTCGAGGCGCTCGGCAACTAAAAATCTTAAATTTTCATCGTCTTCAACAAGCGCGATCTTTATTTCTTTGTTGTTCATATATCGGGATTAATAGGGCAATATAATTTTAAATTCGGAGCCTTCGGCCAGCTTACTTTTTACACTGATATCGCCGTTCATAAAATTAACAAGTTCTTTACAGAAAGCCAAACCCAAACCTACGCTTCCGTTTTGATTATATTGGCTTTGGATGCGGTAAAATTTACGAAATATATTCGCTATCTCGTGCTTTGGGATACCGATGCCTTTATCCTTAAATAAAAATACGATATCCTTTTTTACCCGCTCAACGGTAATATGCTGCTCCTTGCGGTTTGGCGGCGAGTATTTGTAGGCATTTTCGATCATATTCTGAAAGATGCTGCCCAGCAGTACCGGGTCCGACTCAAATACCTGTACATTTTTAATATCGCAGGTGAGTTTAAAATCGGGATATTTTATTTTAAAGGTATTGATGTATTTATCTACAAACTCGTCCAGCTTAATTTCTTCTTTTTTTAACAATATCGATCGGTTTTCGAGCTGGGTGAACGAGAGCAGACGATTCATCAGATCGTTGAGCTTATCGGCTTCCTGATCTAAAATCTTGCCGTAATGCATACGCTGCCTGTCGGATAATTCGGCATCGCTGCGCAGGTTTGAACCTGCTATTTTGATCACGCTTACAGGCGTTTTAAACTCGTGCGTAAAGTTGTTAATAAAATCGTACTGTAATTTAAACAGCTTATGGTTAACATTTAAATTGCGATAGATAAGCCAGCCTATAATAAGCAGAAACAGGTATATAACAATTACAATGGCTGCAGTGGGTAAAAAACGTTTAAACACCTCAACCTGCCCAAAGTTAACATCAGACTGAAAGTACAGTTTGTACCCCGAAAAAGCTCCAGGCAAGGCAATTTCATCGGTAACTACCTTTTCGCCTGCGTTGGCATCTAATGGGTAGTACAATACCTGCTGAATGGTGATATGCTGATAAAGTTCGGGATGTGTGTTTTTAATGGTCAGACGGGAGGGGTTGAGATTAAAAACCATCAGATCCTGCTGGTACAACGACGACGGTTTTTTATTGGTGAGCAGATCTTTATAGATCTTTAGCTCCTCGAGCCTCGGGTTACTGATGTAACTTATCTTATTGGGTTTGATATCGTAAAAAGTGGCAAACAACTCCTCGGGCGTGTATGAGCGGGATGTATCGGCCTCCTGTATAAAGCTGCTCAGTTTTAGTGCCATCAGGTTAAAATCGTCTTTTCGGCCGATCTCTTTATCGCTGATGATCTTCGTATTTCCTGGATTATTAATATTTGCAGCCGGTGTAAAATGGAAGGCGTTCCTTACAGCGATGCTTAAATTATCGGTGCGAACAGCCAGAGGGTTGGTGTGATTACTGATCTCGAAATGGTAAAAATCGACATTTTTAACAAAGGGGTAATTTTTAAAAACCGAGCCCGCATATTGCAATGCTGACGACTGGTTTAAAAAACCCTGGTAGGCCGTAATTTGAGGGATCTTGGTATAAAAAAAGTCGTTATACGGCCTGATAGTTTGCTCCAGCACCTCGATCTTACGTGAGGCAAACTCGTTGGTTACGTATTTGCGGGTAAGGTTATAGGTAATTAAAAGGGCAACAATTAGAATAGCCGACAAAAGCACAATAAAGGCGATGATCAGCGAAAAGTTTTTACGGTATATACTTTTCTGTTTTGTCATTTAGCCGGTGGCATCACTTTTTATCCTGCAGGTTAGCCGCCAAAAACTTCTCAAGTTCGGTATACATCTGCAGCCTGCCGCGTTCACGGTTCATTTCGTTATGCTGCCCCTTCGCGTGGTCTTTGCCACGGTCGGCGGCTTTATTGACAAACGTTACCTGTACGCCACGTTTTTTTAATTCGGTAATAAACTGGTAAAGCTCGCTCATGTTAGCGTGCGGATCGCGTGGGGTTTGTACAAACAGCAGCGGGGCCTTTATTTTATCGGTATTAAACACCGGCGATATGGCCCTGAACTGGTCGGCATCGGTTTCGGGATTGCCCACCATTTCATAACGCATGCTTAACATAGCCTTGTAAAATGGCGGAATATCGCGCACGTAAGTAAACAGGTTGATCAGCCCGTTCTGTACGGCCACACAGTTGTATAATCCGGGGTGAAAAGATGCCCCATACAGTGCCGAAAAGCCACCAAAGCCCGCACCATATATGCCTATTTTTTTAGGATTGGCTATTTTTTGATCGATGAGCCATTTTACACCATCGGTAATATCATTCTGCATTTTGCCGCCAACCTGTTTAAAGCCGGCACTAAAAAATGCTTTACCATAACCGGTTGAACCGCGATAGTTTACCTGGAACACGGCATAGCCGCGGTTAGCCAAAAACTGCACATCGCTGCTAAAGCCCCAGCTGTTGCGGCGCCACGGATCGGTATGCGGTATAACTACAACGGGCAGATTTTCGGGGTTTATATCTTTAGGTAAGGTTAAATACCCATTGATCCGGGTGCCATCATTAGCGGTAAACGATACCGGCTTCATTTCGCACATTTCGGCGGGATTGATACCGGGATTCATATCGGCAAGCTTAACCAGCTTTTTTGTGGCTGTAGTGTACAGGTAATAAGTGCCGGGGTTACGATCATTATACGCCCTGATGATCATCTGGCTTTCAGTGCTATCGCGATCAACAACCCGTACCTCATTACCGGGAAGCTGCCCTAAAATATTGTCGTAAATAGCTTTGATCTTAGGGTCTAAAAAATGATGCTGTGGTTTTGCTTCCTGCCAGTTAACCTGCTCCAGGCGATGCTTGCTTTTTAAATAACCTACCTCTTCTATATCGGCAGCAGAGGTGGCGTAGATCACCTTTTCCTGGTTGATGTTAGCGGCATTGATCTCGACCAACGCAGTTTTATCACGGTTTACGTTAGACAGGGCGTAGAAATAATTTTCTTCGCCGGTAAAGGCAATAGGCTCAACGCGGTTTTTAAAGTTATTGACAATGATGGGTGAAAATTTGGCCGCATCATTTTCGCGGTACAGTATGCTTTCGTTAACGCCGTCGGATGCTTTGGCCAATCGGATCTTACCATCGGTATCGGAGAACCATTCGGTAATATTGCCCGGATTTTTCACATACATCTTCATCTCACCGGTTTTGGTATTGATGCGATACACATCAATAGCTGATGAATCGCGCATGTTAAGCAGGCAGGTAATTTCGTTAGGATTACTGGTTTTACGGTTAAGCACACTAAATATCAATTTGCCGCTTTTAAACAAACTACGAGTTTGCATGGAAGGCATATCTACTGCAGATAGCTGTGTACTGTCGCGATCGCCCTGGGTAATAATAATGCGGTTATCATAGGTCCAAAAATAATCGCGCACATAGTAGTCGGTTAAGTTGGCTATTTTTTGTTCTTTGCCATCGGCCATCGAACGCACCATCAAATCCTGGTTACGCCTGTTGCCTACCAGGTATGAAATATATTTGCCATCGGGCGAAATATGGTAACTGTTTTTTGATGGCGTATTAAAAAATTTGGCAATAGGAATTTGAACCGCAGGTTTACTGCCGCATGAGTATATACTGATAATTATCGCACCCAATAAAAACTTCTTAATCCTGCTCAGCATTTCCGGTATTAAACTCTATCAAATTAATAGATCAGGTTAAATTATAAAAAGGAAATTGATTAAGGACAATGTCACTACAATTTTACCCTGCTGTAAATTTAATTAATTGATACATAAGCTTAGTAATTTAAATACGTTTTAATGTTTATTTTTGGATTATATGAGGATAACGGCCATTGTATTTTTATTGATGCTGAGCAGCCTGAGCCTGTTTGCCCAGAACGAGGATTTGCGTCTTGCCGGGCAATACAGCATGAACGGCGAAATGCAAAAAGCGGCTGATATTTACCAGAAACTGTACAAACAAAACAACGAAAATTATTTCCAATTATACTTTAACAGCCTCATTAGCCTTAAAAAGTTTAACGAGGCCGAAAGCATCACCAAAAAGATGCTCAAACAGCATCCGCAAAGTTACCAATACACCATTGCGCTTGGCCGCATTTACCGCGAAATGGGCAACCAGGAAAAGGCCGACGGTATTTATGAAGACTTGTTAAAAGCCATGCCTGGCGATCAGAATGCTGTAAATGATATCGCATCGCAATTTTACCAGGCCGAAAACCTGGATTACGCGATTAAGGCTTTTGTGCAAGGCCGCAAAGTGCTGCATAACGAGCAGTTGTTTGTTAATGAGCTGATATCGCTTTACCGTTTTAAACACGATAAGGTAAACATGGTAAACGAGTATTTAAACCTGCTGCAGGTTAGTCCGGAGTATATTATGCAGGCCAAAAGTGTATTAGCCAGCCAGTTTGATGGTGCTGCCGATTACAATATGTTAAAGATGGCTCTGTTAAAATTGATCCAGCAATACCCGCAACAAACCGTTTTTGCTGATATGCTGACCTGGCAATATCTGCAGCAAAAGCAGTTTAACATGGCCATGAACCAGGCGCTGGCCCTAAACCGCCGGCTAAACGATGGCGGCAATAGTATTTTGGAACTGAGCCAAACCCTGGTATCAAACCAGGCTTATGATGAGGCGATACGCGGGTATGAGTATATTATTGCTAAAGGAAAAGATGGCGACCTGTATGTGAATGCAAAAATTGAGCTGATCAATACCAAAAGCCTCAAAATAACATCGGGTAAGTATGAGCAGGCCGACTTGACTGACCTGGAAAAAGACTATCTTAACCTGCTCAGCGAATTTGGCCGTAACCAGGGTACTGCGTTCGCTATGCAAAAACTGGCTAAACTGCAGGCCTTTAAACTGCACAAGTTTGCCGATGCGCAAAAAATACTGGAAGAGACCATAGCCATACCTGGTTTGCGCCCTGGCTTGTTAGCCGACTGTAAGCTTGACCTGGGTGACGTTTACCTGCTTAACAACAAACCCTGGGATGCGTCGCTCACGTATATGCAGGTACAATCTGACCAGCAGGGCAGTCCGCTTGCGCAGGAAGCCAATTACCGCAATGCCAAACTGGCTTACTATACCGGCGATTTTGCTTATGCCAAAGGGCAGCTGGATATTTTAAAGGCGGCTACATCGCAATTGATTGCTAACGATGCACTTAACCTCTCACTTTTAATCAGTGATCATACAGTGTTTGACAGTACCGGCAATGCGCTTAAAATGTACGCTCGTGCCGACCTGGCCATATTTAAGGAAGATGCCGACAAGGCGGTGATCACGTTGGACAGTATTGACAAAGTATATCCTAAAAACGACCTGATCTATGATATTTTGATGGCCAAGGCCCGGATACTGATCCAGAAAAAAGAGTATCAGCTGGCTATAGCGCCATTAAAAAAGATAGCCGAAGAAGGCAAAACCGATCTTTGGGCTGATGACGCGGTGTTTATGCTGGGCGATATTTACGAAAACCACCTGGATGATAAAGCATCGGCACAAGCCTGGTACCAAAAGATCATTACCGACTATCCAAGCAGTTTATGGATAAATGATGCGCGCAAGCGATTTAGAATATTAAGAGGTGATGTTATTCCTTCGGGCTCTTAAATAAATCGGTATTTTTGCGGCATGATCATTTTAAATGAAACCATTATTATAGACGAGGCCATACAGGCCGACTGGCTGAAATGGATGGGAAGCGTATACATACCCGGCGTAATGGCTACAGGTTATTTTAGCAGTCACCGGGTATTAACGGTGGTTAACTCGCCAAACGAGGGCATTACCTATTGCCTGCAGTTTGAAACCGACAGCCTGGATAAATACTACGAATACCAGCAAGGCATTGGTGTAAAAATAAAGGACGCTCATTTTAAGCAATTTGAAAACCAGTTTGTATTGTTTGAAACCATAATGCAACAGGTAAATTAACCATGAAAGTAACTACCACACCTATTGAAGGATTATTAATTATTGAGCCACGTATATTTCCAGATGACCGTGGTTATTTTTACGAAAGCTACAACCAGAAAAAATACATCGATGCCGGTATTACCGTTGATTTTGTGCAGGATAACCAGTCGAGCTCATCAAAGGGTACCTTGCGGGGATTGCATGCCCAGGCGCCACCTTTTGGCCAGGGCAAGCTGGTACGGGTAACCCAGGGCAGCGTGATAGATGTGGCGGTTGATATCCGCAAAGGCTCACCTACTTATGGCCAGCACTATAAAATTGAATTGAGTGCCGATAACCATTTACAATTTTGGATTCCCGAAGGCTTTTTGCATGGTTTTTACACGCTTGAGGACGATACCGTTTTTGCGTATAAGATCACTAACTTTTACGACAAGGCTTCGGAGATCGGCGCTAAGATAACCGATAAAAGTTTGGGTATTGACTGGGGCTTCCCTACGGATAATGTCTTGTTATCGCCCAAGGATGAGGAATTGCCTGATTTTAAAGATTTTGTTAGTCCGTTTTAAGGTAGACCTACGTTAAGCACAAGCGGACGCTTGCGTCAGGAAGATGTAACGCAGTGGTATTTAGCTGATATCGGTTAGGTCACAAGCGGGCGCTTGCGCCAAAAAAAGTGTAAAGTGTTATAGTAGCCAGAACTTAATCTACCCTTAACGCTTTTGGCATACGGCCGTGCAGTAAAAACTCTGCCCAGGCATCGCTGCCGTTGCTTTTGGCTGCTGCCGATGCCTGGTGCCAATCGTAAGCGCAGTGTACCTGCTCAATACTGATGGCCGGGCCGTCGACATGAATGATAGCGTATTTGGCATGTGGGGTCATGGACTCCATAGCAAACCTGTATTCGCCGTTACCGAGGTAGGCTGGCAGGCCAACGCTGCCGGGGTTAAGAATGATCTTATCGTTACTTAAATGCACCACCCGGTTTACATGCGAATGGCCGCACAAAATAATGCGTTCGTTAATGCGTTTGGTTTTGGCTATCAGTTCTTCATCATTATACACAAATACACCTTTGGCAGTTACTTTTTCCAACAGGTATTCATCATCGCTTTCGGGTGTGCCGTGGCAAACAAATATCAGGTCGTCTACAGACAGGGTTAAGGGTAATTGCTTTAAAAAGCCGATGCTTTGCGCAGATAGTTCGCCCTTTACCCGTTCCATCTGGTCTTTTTTCGATACGGTGCCGAGGCTTTCGAGTATCTCACGGTCGGTATTGCCGCGGATGCTGAGCATGGGGTTTTCGCGCAGTACCTGCGCTACGCCTTCGGGTTCGAGCGCGCCGAAGAAATGATCGCCTAAGTTAATGATGCTGTCTATCTGCCGGGCGTGAATGTTTTTCAGAACAGCTAAAAGGGCAAGCAGGTTGCCGTGGATATCGGATATAATGGCGTAGCTCTTTTTCATTTTTTGCGATCGGCTTTTGATGATAACAAAAAAGCTCCCGGCTGATTGGCGGGAGCTTTATATTTTATTTTGATATCAGGTTATACAACTCATCCAGTTTAGGCGTGAGCACAATTTCGATGCGGCGGTTTTTGGCCAGTGCGTCGGGGGTATTGCGGGTATCGATAGGTTGAAACTCGCTTTTACCGGTTGCCGCAAGCCGCACAGGATCGATCTTTTCAACATCGGTTAAATAGCGGGTTACTGATGTGGCCCGCAGTACGCTCAAATCCCAGTTATCTTTGATCTGGCCAAGGTTAATTACCTTTTTGTTATCGGTATTACCTTCTACCGAAATATTGATGTCGGTTTCTTTGTTTAAAACGCCGGCCAATTGCTTTAATGCGGCCTTCCCTTTTTCGTCGATAACAATACTGCCCGATGGGAACAGTAATTTATCGGTTAAGGATACATATACTTTACCGTTGCGGATATCAACACTTAAGCCGCTTTGCTGGAAACCCAGCAAAGCTTTTTGCAGTTTTTCTTTGAGGGCGTTGGTAGCAGCCTCGCGTTTACGCAAAATTTCTTCCACTTCTTTTAAACGGGCCTCACGTGCCTGCAGATCGCTTGACAGCTTTGATACTTTTGAGGTGGTTGAGGTTAAATTATTATTCAGTGCACTGTATTTATCACTTAATGTAGCGTAGCTATCTTTTGAAGCGGCAAGCTGGCTTTGCAAGTCGGCAATTTCGCGGTGTAGTTTGGCGGTATCACTTTGCAGGCGCGATACCTGTGCTTCTAATGTGCCTGTGCGGGTGGTAAGCGAATCCTGTGTGGCTAATAAAGCCTTATATTTTTTTGGCGACAGTACAACGCACGAATGCAACAGGAAGCATACAGCGATCAGAAGGGGAATGTGCTTTAATTTCATTGACAGTGTAATTGATGATATACAATGATAACGAATGTACGGCGAAATTGCGACGGCTATTTGAATTAAGCGATGGCGTTGCGCAAGAAAGTTGTTAACGGATAAATATGTGCCAGTACTTCGGCAACCCGTTTGGGCGAATCTTTCTTCATCATTTCGGTATCGGTAAGCTGATGCAGGGCAGCAAAGCTTTTAAGTTTGATCAAACTGATATTCGGGTCATCGGGATCGTAATCGCGGGGTGCGCCTTTGAGCTGCTCCTGATCGCGAAACTCGCCGAAGAGTTTTTTAAAAGCAGGTTCATCGATGATATTTTTCAGATCGGCCGCATTATAGTCCACCTCCTGGCGGATGAGTTTGAGGTGATCGGCCTCGGGCATCCAGTAGCCGCCGCCGGCAAGGTTTCGCCCGGGTTGTACCTGTACATAGTAGCCAATATGCACATTGCCTGTGCGCAGGTTACCAATGCCAAAGTTATCTTTATACGGGGTTTTATCTTTACTGAAACGGATGTCGCGGTAAATGCGCATCACGCATTTTTTAGGGTCGAGATCAATGGATATGTTTTTATCAAACGCACTGAGCTCTTTGATAAGTTCGCCTGTAAAAGCGATGACGTTATCTTTAGCGCTTTCGAAGCGTTGTTTGTTATCGGTAAACCATTCGCGGTTATTGTTGGCAGCAAGATCGGTTAAAAAGCTAAACGTGGTTTGGTTTATCATCGGTATCTAAATCTGGATGGTAGTGTACTTTTGGTGATAGCCAATATAGTAAAAACACGCGTGAGTAGCGAAATGTAATAGGCGACAGTAAAAAACAACCGCCTAAAATTATCGCGATATACAGCCAGGGCGAATCGGTATTATGGGTGAGCAGGTAAGTGCCTGTCCACAATATGCCGGCATACATTACATTAAGAGCGTAGCTTACATACATGGCAGCGTAAAAGTAGCCGGGCTCAATTTCAAAGCGCATGCCGCAGTGCGAGCAATACTCGTTTATTTTGTTGGAGCCAAAGTTGTACATGCCACCCTGAAACATATTGCCGCGACGGCAGCGGGGGCACCTGGTATGGAGCATTGCCCATGATTTTGGCGTTTGGGGCATGGCAAATGTGGATATGATCCCCGTAAGGGAATGGTGTTAGTTAAGATTTAGTTTTTCGTTACGAACGTTAAAACGGATTTGTTTGCGTTTATAGTTACGGTACCAGATAAACCCGCCTACGCCTGCTACAATATAAGGTGCGGCCAGCAGGTACATAATACCGGCGTTTAAGCCCCTGGCCTGATTACCACCGTTTTGATGGTTGGTTTCTACAGTGACCGAGCAAACCGCACACTGTGCCTTTACAGGATGGGCGCTCAATACGGTTAAACCGAATACAATAAGCACTAACAATAGCTTTAAGTATTTCATGGTGCAAATTTACCAAAAATTAAACTTAAAAATGGTAATAAGGCGAGATCATTAAATAAACGATCACTCCGGTTACGGTTACGTACAACCAGATAGGGAATGTCCATCGTACCAGCTTACGGTGTTTTTCTACCTGCATTTGTAAACCGCGGTAAAAGCTGAGCAAAATAAGCGGCAATACCACAATGGCCAATATGATGTGTGTGATGAGGATAACGTAGTACACGTAGCGAATGCTGCCCGCGGCGCTTATTTCTAATGCGGAAAGCTGGCCATTGCCATCCAGATCGCCATAACGGGTTTCGGGGGCGAGATAGTGAAAGCCGATGTATGATACCAGAAACAGCGACGACAGGCAGAAGGTTAAAATATTAAGGCGCTTGTGTACAGTAATGTTGCCCCGGCGGATAAAGTACAGCGAAACCAACAGCAGTACACTGCAGGTACCGTTTAGTATTGCGTTAAGCTTAGGTAAAAAGTAAGTGAATGGAGGCAGCACTGCGGGCACCGGAAGTATTTTGCGGTTTAGGATGAGTACCACCACAAAAACAAATATGGATACGGCTGCTACAAAACGGAATATGAATTTATCTGTCATTGTTTTATTGTTATCTGCCGGTGATGGTACCGGCAAGGAGTTAGCTTTAGTTTATTAATATTTAACACCCGCTCAATAGGAAAATCGCACAAGCCTCTACACTATCTTTTTTAAGGCTGGCGACTCTTTACATTTCGGGGGCTTCTACCTTGCGCAGCTCTTCGGTTATCTGTACCCGCATTTCGTCGTTTAAACGCTGCATATCGGTGATAGATGTACCGGAGTAGTAACCACGGATACGGTGGTTGGCATCGATCATGATCACTTTATCGCTGTAGATAAAATCATCTTTACCGGGGCCCGATTTTAATGCATTTACCAGCAAGCCCTGCCTTGCCAGGCGATAGATGCCGGTGGTATCGCCGGTTAGAAAGCGCCATTTATCGGGACTCACACCATACGCGGCCGAATATTTTTTCAGAGCCTGGGGCGTATCGCGCTGCGGATCGACAGTGATGGTTACAAACTGGATAAGCTTGTTGTTGACATAATCATGCGCCAGCGAATCGAGTGTGCGGTTAACCTGGGCGCATACCGTTGGGCAGTTGGTAAAAAAGAACGAAACGATCAAAATTTTGTTCCCGAAAGTTTTAAGGGTTACCGTTTGGCCGTTTTGATCGGTGAGGTTAAAATCGCCCACAAAGTGATAAACGGTATCGGGTACCAGTTTACCATGAAAGCCTTTGTGCTTGGTGCGGGCTACTATTTTAGGGCCATAAATGGGCAGCGGTTTATAGCGGTTTTTACCTTTTGCAGTAAGTAAATAATATAAAAATCCCGGCACTGCTAAGATGAGCACCAGGATTAAAATACTTTTTAAGCCCTTTAAGTTAGGGGAAGCCATTAAAGATGGAATATTACATTCAACCAGTGGTGGCTTTCGTTAGTTAATACCAGTATCAAACCGATAATGAACAAAGTAGGCACGGTGATGGCATATATTAAGGCCGATCTTTCGAATTTTAAGTGCATAAAGAATGCAACGATATAAAATGCTTTTACCAAAGTTAAACCTATATAAATAGGGTTTACAACGTGGTGAACAGCCGGGTATTTAGGCGCCAGGTAAAGAGCGAATATAAACTCGATAACGGTGATGCCCAATAATATAAAAAACACTTTCCAGATACGACCCCTGGTCATGGTATCTTCGTGTCCGCCTTCTGCGTGGTGATCTGTATGTGATGATTCTGTAGACATGATCTGTTCAGATTAAAATTATACTAAATAAAAGAATGTAAATACAAATACCCATACCAGATCTACAAAGTGCCAGTACAGACCAACTTTTTCGATCATTAAGTAGCTGCCGCGTTTTTCGTAAGTACCCAGCAACACGTTAATAGTGATAATGATATTGATAATAACCCCGGTGAATACGTGGAAACCGTGGAAACCGGTAATGGTAAAGAACAGGTTGGCAAACTGGTGAGCCGATACATCGGTAGGTACACCAATAAAAAACTCTTTCAGCTTTTCGGCATCGGGGATACTTCCCCACCAAAAACCCTCGCTGTGAAGGTGAGCCCATTCCAAAGCCTGGCAACCCAGGAACATGAAACCACCGATAACGGTAGCGATCATCCAGCCGGTTACTTCTTTTTTAGCCATGCGGTGACCGGCTTCAACAGCTAGTACCATGGTTACAGAGCTCATGATGAGGATAAAGGTCATTAAACCTACGAATACAAGCGGGGCACCGTGTTCAATCATTCCGGGAACTGACTGGAATACGTGATCGGCCGCGGGCCATGCGGTAGCGCTAAAACGTAACGCACCATAGGAAATTAGTAGCGATGAAAAAGTAAACGCATCTGATAACAGGAAAAACCACATCATCAGTTTTCCATACTCTACAGAGAAGGGTGACCTTCCGCCTGCCCATGGGGTTGTTTTAACTTCGTCAATTTCTGAAACTGCTGTACTCATTGCAATTAAATTGTAATTTTTAATATTGGTTCAAAAGTAAAAAAACATACAGATAAATCCATATAATATCGATAAAATGCCAAAAAATTGAAGCGAACTCCATTCTGAACAAATTTATCACCTGAGGTCTGTTTTTTTGGAGGCCCGAAAGCGCGTGAAAAACCAAACCAAGGCCTGCTATAATATGAAGCAAATGCATGCCCACAAATACATAAATAAATGATTGCGAAGCATTTGGATTTGTGAAGTATACGCCCATTTTAACCAAGATGCTCCAGCCATAAATCTGAATGGCAAAAAAGGCTATGCCTAAAAAGGCTGTTAGCCATAAAAACAGCCGCTGTTTATCAAACTGCAGGTGTTTTGCAGCGCGACTTGCCAAAAACAAGGTAACGCTACTTACAATAATTACCACAGTACTGTACAAAAAGGCCTGTGGTAAAATAATTTTGATACCACGGCTGGCACTGCCGCCGCTGTAAACTATAAAGCCGCTGGTTAAAGCCGCAAAAAACATAAATGAGGTGAAGATGAACAACCACATGTTAAATTTTTTGGGTGCCAGGTTAAGCTTATCCTTTTCTTGTTGTAACTGAGCCATCATCTACTAAACTTTTCCTAAAAAATCAAACAACAAAACTAACTGTACTACGGGCAAAACAAAGAATGAACAATACATTAATTTTTTTGCCGCGGGTATATCCAATGCCCTTACCAAATTAAATGCAAGGTACAAAAATATTAAGCTGCATAGCAGTGATACGCCGCCTATGATCAAACCACCAAAACCCATTATTGTTGGCAGCAGGCTAACCGGAACCCAAATTAAAGCTGTAATAAGGGTAATTACGGCGCTTATTTTATCACGTTTACCGGTAGGTAACAAACGGAAGCCTGCCAGCTTATAATCATCATCGAGCACCCAGGCTATGGCCCAAAAGTGTGGGAACTGCCATACAAACTGGATACAGAACAGCACGATGGCTATTTTATCAATTTGCGGGTGAGCAGCTACGTAACCAATAAGTGGTGGCAAAGCACCGGGTATTGCGCCTACAAATACGGCTATGGGTGATTTACGTTTTAACGGTGTATAAGCAAAGGCATATAATAAAATAGAGAACACGGATAGATAGCCGGTGGTTAAGTTAAGCTTGCCTAAAATGTAGGTGCCCAGCAAACCCATAAACAAACCTATCACCAGGCCCTGGCCGGTATTCATCCTGCCGGAAGGGAACGGCCTATCCATGGTGCGTTTCATGAGCTTGTCGAGATCTTTTTCGATGATCTCGTTAAAGCAATTGGCTGCACCGGTAACTAAAAAACCGCCTGCTATTAATAAACCCCAATTACCCCAGTTGATGACACCGTTTACTTTGCTGCCTATCAGGAAAGATATGGACGCCGAAAACACGACAAGAAATGTCAGTCGGAATTTGATCAGTTTCGAAAAGTCGCTCAATTTCATGCTTGTGCCCCCCAAACTTTAGCTGTTTTGTGCAAATTAAGTGTGAGATAAAATTGCGCGCCAAATACCAGGGTTGCCAGTACTATGTGTATAGCCTGCGCTGCTGGTGGTAAACCCCAGTATGATAGTGCAATGCCGGATACAATTTGCAGCATGATCATTAAAAAAGTAAAACTCATGAGTTGCTGTTGCACCGAATGCCTGCTGAAGCCTTTACGGATGAGCGCATATAACAATACGTTGGCTACCAATACCAATATAGCCAGATCGCGGTGATTGGCAAATATGGCACCGGCCTCGTTTAACCAGCCCTGGCGCGATTGGCCGGGGAAACGGCTGGAGATCATATCGATACGCTCGCGCACCTCGGTACCGAAGGTGATCTGGATAATGCTGATGATGATTACCACATAAGCCATAAAACTGGCGATAGGCTTGGCCTTAACCGCCTCATTGTTGTTGAAGATTCTCGCTTCATGATAGCTGTAGATAGACAGGGCCAGTATAGCCAGCGCCAGTAACATGTGCACAGTAACTATCCAGGCAACCAAATTAGTTGATACAACTATGCTACCCAACCAGCCCTGAAATATAACCAGTATAAGATTAACTATACTGGCCACAATGATACGCTTGCGCGAACGGGCATAAGCAAATGAGAAGGCAGCCGTCATGACCAAAAAAATACCTGCAGCTACACCACATAACCTGTTGATATATTCCGTCCAGGTTTTGGCGGCGTTAAAATCTTCAGGAACAAGGATGGATTTATCGTTGCGGATACGCTGAGCCAGATCGGTATAACCAAAAATATCAAGTGTGTGTGCAAACCTTTGGTTTTTAGCCATCCGTTTAGCCACATACTTTTCTTTATAATCTTTAGGTATCTGGTTAACATTGGTTGGTGGTACCCAGCAATCAAAGCATTTGGGCCAATCTGGGCAACCCATACCCGAACCTGTGCTACGTACCACTGCTCCGGCTAAAATCACAACAAAAAGCAGGAACACAGTGGCTAAGTTGATAGTCTGGAACCTTTTTTTTGCCGGGGATATCTTCATGTAAGTAGGATTGTAAAAAAGTGGGGTATCTGCTTAGGAAAATTCCAGCTACAGATACCCCAAAAAATCAGATCGATTACTCGCTTATTTTATTTCTTCTTTGGGCTTATTTGCTAACTGCCACTTATTGTGTGCCTCTAAACCTGCTTCGTTATCTTCAAAGTCATGAGGTAAGTTTGAGCTCATGGTTTGAGAGAAAGGTACGGTTTGCGGGATAAAATCTTCATCGTGCCCAGGCTTGCTATAATCATATGGCCAACGGTAAACAGTTGGTATTTCGCCCGGCCAGTTACCGTGTAAATGCTCAACAGGAGCCGTCCACTCTAAAGTGTTTGACTGCCATGGGTTTTGAGTTGCCTTTTTGCCCCAGAAGATAGAGTGTATAAAGTTGTACAGGAACGCTACCTGTGCCAGTGCCGACATGATAGCTGCCCATGTGATAAATGTATTTACTGATAACCAACGCTCCATTGATTTAAACTCGGTGAAAGCATAGTAACGGCGTGGTACACCATCAAGACCCATAAAGTGCATTGGGAAGAATACCAGGTACGCACCGATAAAGGTTAACCAGAAGTGCAGGTAGCCTAATTTTTCGTCCATCATACGGCCGAACATTTTAGGGAACCAGTGATACACACCCGAAAGCATACCAAATATAGCTGCCGAACCCATTACCAGGTGGAAGTGAGCTACCACGAAATAAGTATCGTGCAGGTTGATATCAAGGGCAGCGTTACCCAGGAAGATTCCTGTTAAACCACCCGAGATAAAAAATGATACCAAACCGATAGCGAATAACATAGCAGGTGTGAACCTGATGTTACCGCGCCATAACGTAGCCAGGTAGTTGAATGTTTTTACGGCAGATGGTACCGCGATGATGAGTGTGGTGATCATGAACACGCCGCCCAGGAACGGATTCATACCCGTAACGAACATGTGGTGCCCCCATACGATAAACGACAATACCGAGATACCGATGAGTGAGTAAACCATGGCATGGTAGCCAAAGATAGGCTTACGTGAGTTGGTAGCGATAACTTCGGACGAGATACCCAAAGCCGGCATAATTACGATGTATACCTCGGGGTGACCCAGGAACCAGAACAAGTGCTGGAACAGAATTGGGCTACCACCTTCGAACGGCATTACCTGGCCGTTAACCACGATCTCCGAAAGGTAGAAACTGGTACCGAAACTACGGTCGAATATTAACAGTACTACACCTGCAACCAGTACCGGGAATGCTAACACACCCAACACGGCCGTTAAAAAGAACGCCCAAACGGTTAAAGGCATTTTCCAAAGGTCCATACCTTTGGTACGCATGTTCAATACTGTACTTACGTAGTTAATACCGCCCATTAATGATGATGCTACAAAGCATACCATACTGATGAGCCACAAAGTCATACCCTCGCCCGAACCCGGCATTGCTTTTGGTAAAGCCGATAATGGCGGATAGATGGTCCAGCCACCGCTGGCAGGGCCTTTTTGTACAAAGAAAGAGCTTAACATTACCACACTGGCAATAAAGAAGAACCAGTATGAAAGCATGTTTAAGAACGGAGAAGCCATATCGCGCGCACCAACCTGTAGTGGAATTAACAGGTTACTGAAGGTACCGCTTAAGCCGGCTGTTAGTACAAAGAATACCATGATGGTACCGTGAATGGTAACCAGCGACAGGTAAAAGTCGGGCGATAAACGACCGCCTGGTGCAAAACGACCTAATAAAGTTTCCATCAAAGGGAAAGTTTTATCAGGGTAAGCTAACTGAATACGGAACAGGATAGACAAGATCATAGCGATAACGGCCATAGTAATACCTGTGATAAGGAATTGCTTGGCGATCATCTTGTGATCCTGGCTAAAGATATATTTAGTTATAAACGTATCATGATGGTGGTGTTCGTGGTCGTCGTGGCCATGGTGTGCAACATCGTGATCGTGAACTGCTATTGTTGACATAATCTCTCTTCTTAGAAAATTAATAATTTGACGCTAATTTTTTTTCGGGAGCCGGCGCGGCTGCTGTTGCTTTAGTTGTATCAACAACCATTTTCAGCTCTTTTTTCAACGCGTCACTCAAATAAGGTTTTTGTTGTGCTAACCAGGTTTGATATTCGCCATCGGTTACCACACGCACAACTTTTTGCATGTTGTAGTGACCACCGCCACAAATTTTGTTACAATATAACAGGTATTCAAAGTTAGCATTACCGGTTTCGCCTTTCATTGCCGTAGTGGTAATGGTTGGTGTAAACCTAAAGTAGGTAGGTAAACCCGGCACAGCATTCATCTGCACACGGAAGTGTGGCATGTACACGCTATGTATAACATCCTGAGCAAAGATATTTAACCTGATTGAACGGTTAACCGGCAATACAATGGTATCGGCAGTCAAGTCGTCCAATGCGTTTTTATCCTGGAAATTAACACCTACTTTATTGATGCCGGTAACCAATTTATAATCTTTATTACCTAATTTACCATCTGCACCGGGGTAACGAATTTCCCAGGCAAATTGGTGACCGGTTATATCGATATTGATATCGCCTTTAACTTCGGTGCTGTTTTCGATCTTTGTCCAGGTGAAGAAACCGGTGATCACCAATACGGTTAATACGATGGCCGGAACAACTGTCCAAACTTTTTCGATGGTATTGTTATGTGGATAAAAGTAAGCTTTGCGTTTATCTGATCCTTTGTATTTGAATGCGAAACCAAACAGCAGGAACTGGGTAACAAAAAACACAATAACCGTGATGCCGAAGGTTACCATAAACATTTCGTCGAGCTTAACACCGTGTTGGGATGCTGCTTCGGGTAAATTCATTGTAGCCTGGTTGGTAAACTCCCAATAGGCGCCATAAAAACCTATAACCAGGAATATGGCAAATAAGATACCCATAACACGGTTCCAGTTGATGGATTTTTTACCTTGTATTTGCAGGGTTAAATCGTAAACGCGTAATATTTTACCTACTACGCCAACAACAATGGCCACAAGTAAAAACAGTAATACGTAGTATCCAACACTTGTCCACATGGCCGAGTTGGCGGCATCAGCATCTACAGCAGGGGTTGTTGCCGCGGCTGTTTGCGCCATTGCTGCGCCTGTGAATAATAACGCGGCAAGCGATGTTGATAATGTTTTAAAATTTATTAGTTTTTTGAATGCCATTATAAAAGGTGTTTGGTATTCCTGATTATGCAAAATTAAACTTTTTGTTAAATATGGTGATGTAAGCTTTCCCCAAGGAAAGGATGATTTTTTGGTGCCAGCGCTTTAAATTTGCTTAGCGATGTTAGTAAGGAAAATGTAAACAAGCCTACAAAACCCACTGCTACACCGATCTCAATCCAGCTAATTTCTAAGTACCATGCTCCCTGCGGGCCGGCTGAACCAGGCATAATCATGACAAAATAATCAAGCCAGTGACCTGCCAATACGATGATACAAGCCCATTTTAACACGTTGGTTACGCGTTTTGAATCTCTTGACATCAGGATCAATATCGGAAGTGCAAAGTTCATTACCAGGTTTATCCAGAACCATGGTTTAAACTCGGGCTCCCAGCGGCGGTAAAAGTATACTGCTTCTTCGGGTATGTTAGCGTAATAGGTTAACAGGAATTGTGCAAACCAGGTATAGGTCCAGAAAATAGAAAAACCAAAGATAAGCTGACCAAAGTTATGCAGGTGATCAGTAGTGACCCAGCTGAAGTAACCTTGTTTGCGCAGCAGGATGATCACCAAAGTCATGGTAGCCAAACCGCTAACCCACATGGCTGCAAAGTTGTACCAGCCAAACATGGTTGAAAACCATTTAGCTTCTAACGACATCACTACGTCGAAAGAAAATACCGGTGCAGTAAAACCAAATATGGTTAAAAAGATAGCTGCGGTGTTAAAGCTTTTGCGATAGTTTGATACGCCGCCTATCTGATCTTCGTTAGTTGAGTATTTGTTTAACAACCAGCCAAAGAAGCTATAGATAACTAAAAAGCCGATAACGCGGGTAAGGAAGAACGGTAAGTTAAGATATCCTGCTTTGGTAGCAATTTCGGGATCGTAGTTTTCGGTGCCTTTTACAGCAACATCTTTAATAGCCCATAATTTATACAGGTATGGTGCTATTACCTGTTTGCCTTCTTCGTTTATAATTGGGTGTGTGCAGAATAAACCTGCTAAAATAACCGCTATAAGTACTACAGCTGCAACGGGTAAAGTACGTGCCAAAGCCTGCGGTACACGCAGCAGCGATATGGCCCAACCTGCCTGCGCTACATATTGAATGGCACAAAAGAAGATACCTGCCATGCAAACACAGGCAAAATAATAAGCCATTAACAACATATTGGCAAATGTACGTTCGGCGTGATTGGTAACAAAACCCAGCACTATAATTATCAAGCCAATAACAATAGCCGCAATGCTCAATGTTTTTGCTTTGCCTGTAAACTCGAACTGTTGGTCAAAATTATTATGAGTTTCCATCAATAATATTCTTATAAAGTTTGTAAATGGTGAACATACATCACTACTTTCCAGCGCTCATCCGGCGCTAATTGCGATGCGTATGAGCCCATGGCGTTTACGCCATATGTAATTGTATGATATATTTTTCCGTCGGTTAGATCTTTCATGGCGCCACCGCGTGATGACTGACCTTTTGAATAACTTGGCGGAGCCGGGAAACCGTGCGCTACTACTGTACCATCGCCCTGGCCTGTTTCGCCGTGGCAAGGTGAGCAGAAATGCAGGAACAATACTTTACCATCGGCAAAGTCCTTTTCTGCGGGCAGCGGGCACTTAACTTCAAGGCTTGCCTTATCGTAACCATCGCGGGTATTAGGATAGTCGAACCGCTCAAAACCAACAGGGATAGTACCTGCAGGCGGAACCTGAGCCGTTTTACCATCTTTAAAATTTGGATTTTTCTGATCGGGATCGTAAGCAATATGCTCGTACATATTAGGGGCATACTCCCAGCCGGTGCTCCGTTTATCGCTGCATGAAGTGATAATTGCGGAAGCAACAATAGTGATCAGCGTTAAGCCTAATATTTTATATTTATTCATAGCTAACATATTTTCTGTCGTTGTGCTTAACTTCTACAGCACCTGCTTCTTTTAATATATTGGTGATATCCGCGTGCGGAGTGTTACCTTTTGCATCAATAGCAATTACAAAACGGTCATCGGTAGCTCTTAGGTCCATAACCCGTGGGGTACGGCCCGGGAACAGGTGTGTTGCATAAAAAAATGTGGCAACCATACCAAAGGCTGTAAATAATACCGTCCACTCGAAAGTAATAGGTATAAAGTTAGGGATGGTAAATGCCGGCTTACCGCCTATGTTCATTGGCCAATCGTGCACCAGCATGTAGTATAACATGCTAAACGCTACTGTACCGCCAGTACAACCGAATAAAAACGCAGCGTATCCTAAACGCGAATCTTTGATGCCTAATTTAGCTTCGATGCCGTGAATAGGCATTGGCGAATATACATCATAAATAGGAACGCTATTTTGCTGTAATTTATGGATCCCATCCAGCATTGCATCCGGATCGTCAAACAGTCCTAAAATAATTTTTGTGCTACTCATTATTATCCTTTTTGTATTTTTCAAGTTCAACACTATCAAACTTGAGCAATGCGTTTTTATAAAACTCAGCCTGTTCTTTATCAACATGGCCGCTTTGTAAAAGCTTAAATTTAGCTTGTTCACTTGAGCTCTTCAGCAACAGTTTAACCTCGCCCATGGCCACTGAAGGCAGCACGCGGATAAACAACAGGAACAAAGTGAAGAACACCCCGATAGAGCCGATGAAGATGCTTACCTCAACCCAGGTTGGATAAAACATTGCCCAGCTTGAAGGGACGAAATCGCGGTGCAGCGAGGTTACGATAATTACGAAACGCTCAAACCACATACCGATATTTACAATGATTGATAATGCCCACGATACAGGGATGCTGGTACGGATCTTTTTTGACCACATTAACTGGGTCATTAACACGTTACAGCCGTACATCATACAACCTGCCCACCAGTACGGACCGATAAACCTGTTAAGGAAGGTATATTGCTCATACTCGCCGCCTGAATAGTAAGCGATAAAGAACTCGGTTAAATAAGCCACACCTACAATAGAGCCTGTTAACAGGATAATTTTGTTCATCGACTCGATGTGGAACATGGTGATGTAGTTTTCGAGACCCAATACTTTACGGGTTACCAGCAACAGTGTTTGCACCATTGCGAAACCCGAGAAGATAGCACCCGCAACGAAATATGGCGGGAAGATGGTGGTATGCCATCCCGGCTCGAGCGAGGTGGCAAAGTCCATAGATACGATGGTGTGTACCGAAAGTACCAATGGGGTTGCAACACCTGCCAATATTAATGATACGGTTTCGAAACGCTGCCAGGTTTTTACCGAACCTGTCCAACCGAAAGATAATACCGAATAGATTTTTTGTTTGATACCTGATGCACGATCGCGGATGGTAGCAATATCGGGCAATAAGCCGGTGTACCAGAATACCAATGATACCGAGAAGTAAGTTGATATCGCGAACACGTCCCAGATCAACGGTGAGTTAAAGTTAACCCATAGTGTGTACTGGTTTGGTAATGGCAATGAATATACGGCCATCCACGGGCGGCCCATGTGGGCAACAATGTAGGTGGCGGCGCAAATTACAGCGAAGATGGTCATCGCTTCGGCCGAACGGTTGATGGAGTTACGCCAGTTTTGACGGAACAGTAACAATACCGCCGAAATAAGCGTTCCGGCGTGACCGATACCTACCCACCACACGAAACCGGTGATATCCCAGGCCCAGCCCACTGTTTTATTTAAACCCCATTCGCCAATACCGAACCAAAAGGTCCAGCTTACGGCAAATACCCAAAGCATGGCGCCGAGTGACGATACGACGAAACCGATCCACCAGGCTTTGGTAGGTTTGTTTTCTATCGGGCGAAGTACATCGTTAGTTATCTGGGCGTAGGTTATATTATCGCCTGTAATTAACGGTTCCCTTATTATTGATTCGCTGTGAGATGACATATTTTTATCTCTTATGTTTTTATTATAAAATTAAGCTATTGATGCTACTGTGTTGCGAACTTTAACCTGGTAACCAATGCCCGGCTGTGTGTTCAATTCTTCCAATACGTAATATGTTCTTTCGCTCTTTAAAGCTTTAGCTACTTCTGATTCCGGATCGTTAACGTTACCAAATACGATAGCGTTGGCGGCACAGGTTTGCTGACAAGCCATTTTCACTTCGCCATCTTGCAATGAGCGTTTTTCGATCTTAGCTTTCAGTTTACCAGCCTGGATACGCTGGATACACATTGAGCATTTTTCCATCACCCCACGGAAACGTGTGGTAACATCAGGGTTCAGTACTAATTGTGTATGCTCGTTGTTGAGGTAGTTATCAAAACGCGAATCGTTCCAGTAGTTAAACCAGTTGAAACGGCGCACTTTATACGGGCAGTTGTTAGCGCAGTAACGTGTACCGATACAACGGTTGTAAGCCATGTGGTTTAAACCTTCGCTTGAGTGTACGGTAGCCAATACCGGGCAAACCGTTTCGCAAGGGGCATGATCACAGTGCTGGCACAGCATAGGCTGGTACACTACCGATACATGGTCGAGGTTTTCGAGTTTGGCGATATCGTGCTCTTTGGTTACATTATCGTTAAAGCTGTAGTAACGGTCGATACGGATCCAGTGCATTTCGCGGCGGCGACGTACCTCGTCTTTACCTACAACAGGGATGTTATTTTCGGCGTTACAAGCTACCACGCAGGCACCGCAACCGGTACATGCATTTAAGTCGATAGCCATTACCCAGTTGTATTGCGGGCGCTCATACTCATCCCATAAGGTATAAACCTTATGCTCGGCACTGCGTGCGTTGCCGGATGAAGCATCTTTTTTGTATTGATCGAAAGTGGTTTCGCGAATAACGTTACGACCTTCGTATGAGTGGTGCGTTTGGGTTTGTGCCAGGATAGAAACTGCGCCGGTTGTGGCTACTTTTGCTACCGATGAGGTTTGGAAGGTACCGTTAGCATTGCTTAGGAACGGGAAGGCATTTTGGCCAACACCATTACCTACCGGGCCCGCCAATGTACGGCCATAACCAACGGCTACCGATATGGTGCCTTGCGCCTGGCCTGGCTGGAACAATACAGGTAACGAAACGCTGTAACCATTAACAGTAATTTTAATTACATCACCTTCGGCCCAGTTTTTCTTTTCGGCAAACTTAGGTGCAACGGCTGCAAAGTTTTCCCAGGTAACTTTAGATACCGGGTCAGGCAGCTCCTGCAACCATGGGTTGTTAGCTTTTTTACCATCGCGCATGGCAGGGCTTTGGTAAACCTGTAATTCTACATCGTCACCACTTGCAGTTACTTTGCTGCTTTGGTTCAATATGGTTTGGGCAACAGCGTTCAGATCTTTTGAGAAGCTATAAGCTGAGGCAGCTTTTTCGGCAGCTTTAACCGAACCTGTTTGCAATAAGGTTTCCCATCCTTTTTGACCAGACAGGCCGCCTTTTGCCAGGATCGAATTTTCCCAGTTGTTGCGTACGTAAGTATAGTAATCTTTAACCGGAGCATCGGCCCAGATCAACAAGCTTTGCTCGGCCTGGCGGGTATTATAAACCGGGTTAATGGCAGGCTGTACAATAGTAAAGTAACCGCTTAGTGGCTCAGCATCGCCCCACGACTCCAAATAGTGGTGGTTTGGTGCGATAACTGTACATAGCGATGAAGTTTCGTCGCCAATAGTAGCAACACCCTCGCCGTTAGCACCATGATCGCTAAACGATACTGACAGTTTTACTTTAGCCAAAGCATCAGTAAATTGTTTGGCGTTATAATAATCGTACGCAGGGTTAGCATTCAAAAAGAACACTGCGCCTACATCGCCTTTAGCCATATCGGCAACCAACTCGGCCATTTCGGCATCGTTACCTGCGTATTGGTTTGATACATTATCCAGATCGATAGTGGTACCGTAGCTGCCTAATTTTGAGTTGATAGCGTTAACCAGCACTTGTGTTGCCACATCATTGCTGCCTGCAACTACCAATGCTTTACCTTTCGCGGCTAATAATTCTTTAGCGGCTAAAGTAATAGCGGTACCGGCAACTGTATTACCATCAAGCTTTTTGCTTCCCGGTAAGGTAGTGCCAGATATTTCGTTGTATAGATTAATGATCGCGATACCTTCCTCCGACGGTTTAACCGGGATACGCACATCGGCGTTTGAGCCGGTTAAGCTCATACCAGTTTCGAACTGGATGTGACGCGACATTTTTTTGTTGGCAAGTGATGCACCGTTACGGTTTGAAACGTATTGGCTGGTAAACTCAGAATGCGAGATCCATGAGCCTAAAAAGTCGGCACCGAAGCTAACGATCACATCGGCCTTATCAAAGTGGTAGTGTGGTAATACAGCTTTACCAAAGCTGTTTTGGTTAGCCTGGATGATACCTGTATAAGATACGGCATCGTAATTAACCAGTTTAGCGGCCGGGTATGCTTTTACAAAATCGGCAACTACAGCCAAAGTTGAAGGGCTGTTTACAGTTGAAGCTACTAAACGTATTTTTTTACCCGAAGCTTTAACAGCCGCTAATTCGCTTTTTACAAAGCTATCAACTGCGCTCCATGATGACTCTGATTTATTGATAACCGGGTTTTGCAAACGGTTAACATCATACAACTCTAATACCGAAGCTTGTACACCGGCGCCAACACCACCTTTTGATAACAAATCGTTAGGGTTACCTTCAACTTTGATAGGGCGACCTTCGCGGGTTTTAACCAAAATGGCATGGCCATCGTAACTTGAGGTATAGTAGTTAGCTACACCGGGGGTTACCTCTTCGGGCTTAATTAAGTACGGTATTGATTTATGAACCGGAACTTTTTCGCAGGCTGCTAACGACACTGCACCAACTCCAAAGCCTAAAGCCTTTAAAAAGTTACGGCGGGGTGTTTTAGCCATCAGGCCGGTTCCGTTTAATATTTCTTCGATAGGTATAGGTTCTGCAAACTCGTGTTTGTTTTTCTCAACAAAGTCGGGGGTATTGTTCAGTTCCTCTAAACCTTTCCAGTATTTTTTATTGCTTTCCATTTAAGCTATATAAACTGTTATGCTGTTTGACTTTAATTCTTAATAGTGACATTTACCGCACTCTAAACCGCCCATTGACGCTTCAGTAACTTTTTCGCCGCGTTTGATCTTTTCGTGTACATCCACCATTTTTTCGTAGTACGCGTTGCCTTTGTAATCAACATCGGTACGTTTATGGCACTGGATACACCATTTCATAGTTAACGGCGAGTATTGGTAAACCTCTTTCATGGTTTCGATAGGGCCGTGGCAGGTTTGGCATTTAACTTTACCCACTTTTACGTGTTGCGAGTGGTTGAAGTATGCAAAATCGGGCAGGTTGTGTATACGTACCCATTGGATAGGACGAGCCTTGGTCGAATCGTATTTTTGTGTTGCCGGATCATAACCCAATGCATCATAGATCTTATGAATTTCAGGTGACTCGGTTTTAACCGTTTTGTGGCAGTTCATACAAACGTTAAGCGACGGGATAGATGCGTTTTTAGATTTGTATGCACCCGAGTGGCAGTACTGGCAATCGATCTTCATGATACCGGCGTGCAGCTCGTGTGAGTATTTGATAGGTTGTACCGGCTGGTAACCTGTGTGTACGTTAGTGTTCCACAAGGTAACCCATTGCCATGTACCGCCTGCAATAACGCAGCACACTACAAAGAAACCTACCAGTTTTTTATTTTTTAACAGTTTTTTGATGGTGGCCTTACGCTTTTCGGCTTCCTCGTCTACACCTTCGGTTAAAGCTTCAACCGGAATATCTTTGCGGGCAAGCACCAAACGCTCTAAGCTGGCAATTACCTTGTTTAATACCAGGATAACGATAAAGGCAATAACGATAACGCCAATTAAACCCCAGATAACCAATGAACTTGGGCCCGAATCGGCAGCAGCAGCACCACCAGCGTTTTCTTTTGGTTTTGCCTGATCTTTTTTCCATTGATCACGCACGTAACCAATAATATTGGCTACATCACCATCTGTAAGCTCGGTAAATACCGTCATGCCTGCCTGGTTAAACTCGTTGTAGATCTTCATCGCCTTCGGATCGTTGGCTTTGATCAGCGCCTGATTGTTTTGAATCCAATGGGTTAACCATTTGTCATCGGTTTCGGCGGTTACCAGCGGGCCCAATGCAGGGCCTGTCATTCTTACATCGAGCTTATGACAAGATGAGCATTTCTGTTTAAAGAGCGCTTCGCCTTTGGCCACGTCCTGGGCACGAACTGAAGATGAGAGCAATGCGAGGCCTGCAAGCAATAGTACAGACCGGGAAATTTGCTTAATAATCAATGAGATATTTCTCATAAAGTGTATTTATGCTGAATAATATTTTTTTTATGTGTTTGAAATTGTTGAAAACCGTAAAGTTTGCCCCTTCTTTCAGTCCACAAAAGTATAATTTATTAAACTATCGGTGACAAATAAATGACAGTTATCTATAATTTATAATCATTCTAAACTAAGTTCAAAAATGCCTCTATTTCAGTTGAAAAGAAGTTTTTTAAACAGGGTTATTGCACTTTGGTGCTATGTTTGCGGTAGCCTGTTTGTAAAAACCACCGCAAACATTTGCTAAATATCTACTGTTTTAGTAGCCATGCAAAAATGAGCGGGGCCACAATAGTAGCATCCGACTCGACAATAAACTTAGGTGTATTGATATCGAGCTTACCCCAGGTTATCTTTTCGTTAGGTACTGCACCTGAGTACGAGCCATAGGATGTGGTTGAATCACTGATCTGGCAGAAATAGCTCCAGAAAGGGATCTCGGGCATTTCCATATCCTGGTAAAGCATAGGCACCACGCATATCGGGAAATCACCTGCAATACCCCCTCCTATCTGGAAAAAGCCAATGCCTTTGCCCGATGAATTTCTAGGGTACCAATCGGCCAGCCAAGCCATGTACTCGATACCGCTTTTCATGGTTGAGGCTTTGATCTCGCCTTTGATCACGTACGAAGCGAAGATATTACCCATGGTGCTGTCCTCCCAGCCCGGTACTACGATAGGCAGGTTTTTTTCGGCAGCAGCCAGCATCCATGAATTTTTAGGATCGATCTCGTAGTATTGCTCCAGCACGCCGCTCAACAGCATTTTGTACATATACTCATGCGGGAAATAGCGTTCGCCGGCGGTATCGGCATCTTTCCATATTTTGTGAATGTGTTTTTGCAAACGACGGAAGGCTTCTTCCTCGGGGATACAGGTATCGGTAACGCGGTTGTAGTGGTTCTCTAATAAATCCCACTCGTCCTGCGGACTTAAGTCGCGGTAGTTCGGTACACGTTTATAATGCGAATGCGCCACCAGGTTCATAATATCCTCTTCGAGGTTGGCACCTGTACAGCTGATGATATCGATCTTGCCCTGGCGGATCATTTCGGCCAGCGAGATACCCAGTTCGGCAGTACTCATGGCACCACCCAGGGTAACCATCATTTTGCCGCCTTCTAAAAGGTGCTGCTCGTAACCTTTGGCAGCATCCATTAAAGCGGCCGCATTAAAATGCAGGTAATTTTTTTCTATAAACTGCGAGATAGGCCCACGTGTAACGCTCATTGTTGTAGTGTTTAGTTTTATGCCGCAAAAGTAGAGATTTTTTTGATTTCGGATGTCGGATGTTCGATTTCGGATTTATTCTGACTTCGGAAGCCGGATTTTTTTGCTTTCGGATCTGCAGGTGATTTCAAACCCGCAACAGGTGAATTTGCAAATGAGATTGATAGTTATTATAAAGATGAATAACGTAGGATAAAAGATGCAGTTAGCCCATAATCATTGCTGATAGTTTACGGTTTAACTCCATATATCTTTTGTCGCAGAAATTGCACCAACCTTATACTTGCTTTTTCAGCGATGATTCCCTGATGATCAACTCCGATTTCAATACGATGGAATCGGTCAGCATCATATTAGATGTGCCTTTTAAATGATTGATCAGCGTACGGGCAGCAACCTCCCCCATCTCGTAGCTTGGATAGTTAATGGTAGTCAGGTTCGGGTCAACCAATCCCGAAATCGGATCGTTATTAAAACCGGCAATAGCAATGTCACCCGGAATGGATATGCCGTCCACCTTCAGTTCGCGCATACAATAAGCCGCAAACGCATCATTGGTAATAAAGGCGCCATCGGGTAGCGGGTTTATCGCCAATATCTGCTTAACCGCGTCAACATTGGGGCCAATATGCTCGTTCATATAATTAATAATAAGCAGCTCGTTGGTAAATTTAAGGCCGTTATCCTGCAATGCCTTGCGATAGCCCTGGTAACGGTCGGCATATACGTTCCGTTTAAGATCGCCGGTAACGTGCACTATTTTTTTACAGCCTTGTTCAATTAAATGCGTAGTGATCTCGTATGCCGATTTAAAGTTATCGATAACCACCGCCGGGCAATTTTTATGATTATACACCCTATCAAAAAACAACAGCGGTATACCCTTGTCAATAAAAGGCATAAAGTGGCTGATATCTTCCGTATCGTATGATAATGATGCCATCAGGCCGTCAACCCGGCTGTTAAACATGGTATTGGCGTTGGCAATTTCCTTTTCGGTACTCTCAAGCGATTGGCTGATAATTAAGTTATAGCCCGACTCGCTGGCTACCTTTTCCATCCCTGCCAAAACGGTCGACACAAAAAAGCTATCCAAACGGTGAACAATTACGCCTATGGTATTAGTGCGGTTTAAACGTAAACTGCTGGCAAAAGTATTGGAACGATAGCCCATTGACTTGGCTATATCCATTATTTTCTTCTTGGTTTTTTTGCTTATCGCCGGATGATCGCGCAGTCCACGGCTTACTGTAGCAGGCGAAATATCCAATTCTTTCGCGATATCATAGATCGTAATTTCTTTATTCTTCATTTAGGTTGTAAAGATATGCTGAAAGATATCTTTCAACTAAAGTAGAAAAAATATTATAAATAAAATTACAACCGATTGCATTTTAAAAAATATTCAATAATTTTACCTCAAATTAGTGTTTACCAACACAAATGTAATTTCCATTTATAAACTAATACAATTGTTGCATGTTGCTTCTTGGTATTGATGTAGGTACTTCTTCTATTAAGGTGTCGATTGTTGACGCGCAACAGCAAAAATGCATTGCGTCGGCGCAGTATCCCGATACCGAATCAGCTATAACTTCTTTAAAACCCGGCTGGGCAGAGCAATCGCCAGAGATGTGGTGGCAGCATGTACAAAAGGCTATTTTACTGGCACAGGCTGGCAAAAACTTTGACCCTAAAGACATCGGTGCAATAGGTATTGCCTACCAGATGCATGGCCTTGTTTTGGTCGATAAGGCTCAAAACGCTCTGCGCGATAGCATTATTTGGTGCGATAGCCGCGCGGTAGAAATTGGCGATAAGGCTTTCGATGTGTTGGGCCATGATTTTTGTTTAAGCCATTTATTAAACTCACCAGGCAATTTTACAGCGTCAAAACTGGCCTGGGTTAAGCAGAACGAGCCTGACATTTACAATAAAATTGATAAAATTATGCTCCCGGGCGATTTTATCGCCATGAAACTGACCGGCGAGGTTACTACATCTCCTTCTGCATTATCCGAAGGAATTTTTTATGACTTTCAATGCAATCGGTTGTCTGAAGATGTGGTAAACTACTTTGGTTTCGATACCAACTTCTTTGCAACTGTTAAACCGGTGTTTACGCAACACGGGCAATTAAAGGCAGATATTGCCAATTCGCTTAATTTAAAGCCAGGTATCCCGGTAGCTTACAAGGCCGGAGATCAACCTAATAACGCGTTATCGCTCAATGTACTCAATCCAGGCGAGGTAGCTGCCACGGCAGGCACATCGGGAGTGATCTATGGCGTAAGCGATGTTTTAGCATATGACCAGCAATCGCGGGTAAACACCTTTGCGCACGTTAACCATACCGAAGAGCAAAAACGCTTAGGCGTTTTGCTTTGTATTAATGGCACCGGCAGTTTAAACCGCTGGACGAAGACCTTATTTGGTACCGGTACCAGCTATCAGCAAATGAATACCGAAGCGCAACAAATAAAGCTGGGCAGCGATGGCCTGCGTATTTTGCCTTTTGGCAATGGCGCCGAGCGCATGCTGAACAATAAAATGGTAGGCGTACATTTCCATAATATCGACCTGAACCTGCATACCCGCAGCCATATCTTCCGGGCGGTGCAGGAGGGCATTGCCTTTGCCTTTCGTTACGGACTGGACATTATGCGTGGAAACGGCATGAATCCAACCGTGATACGCGCGGGCATGGCCAACCTGTTTTTAAGCGAATTATTTACCGAAGCTTTTGTAAATGCCACGGGCGTACCGGTTGAATTGTATAAAAACGATGGCAGCGTGGGTGCGGCTTTAGGTGCAGGCATTGGGGCCGGTATTTATAGAGAGCCCAAAGAAGCATTCGGCAGTATGGAAAAAGTAAAGGTTGTTGAGCCTGCCGGCAAAAACTACGAACCAATATACCAGGAGTGGAAAGGACTTTTAGATAGACAATTAACAGTGGAGTAACCATTACTGGGTTATTGAGTTATTAGGTTACTGCAAAAAGGTAAATAACTCAATAACCCAGTAGCTTAATAACCTAATAACTCAATAACGAATAACAAAACAACATATCATGGCAAACATCATTACAGGTGAAAAAGAATTTTTTAAAGGGATAGGCCAAATAAAATACGAAGGTCCGCAATCTGATAATCCGTTAGCATACCGCTGGTACGACGAGAACCGCGTTGTTGCAGGCAAAACGCTTAAAGAACATTTACGTTTTGCAGGTGCCTACTGGCATAGCTTTGTTGGTAATGGTGCCGATCCGTTTGGCGAGCCTACACACATTTTTTCGTGGAACGAGAAAGCCGACGCCGTTGAACGCGCCAAAGATAAAATGGATGCCGCTTTCGAGTTCCTTACAAAACTTAATCTGCCTTACTACTGCTTCCACGATGTGGATGTGGTTGATTATACCAACGACATTAAAGAGAACGACCGTCGGCTGCAGGCATTGGTTGAATATGCAAAAGAAAAGCAAGCTGCAAGCGGTGTAAAATTATTATGGGGTACCGCCAACCTGTTTTCAAACCGCAGGTATATGAACGGCGCCATCACCAATCCGGATTTCCATGTACTGGCACATGGTGCTGCACAGGTTAAAGCTGCTTTAGATGCTACCATCGCATTAAAAGGCGAAAACTACGTATTTTGGGGTGGCCGCGAGGGTTACATGACCTTGCTGAACACGGATATGAAACGCGAGCAGGAGCATTTTGCCAAGTTTTTACATACCGCTAAAGATTATGCACGTGCGCAAGGCTTTAAAGGTACCTTCTTTATCGAACCCAAACCTTGCGAACCATCAAAACACCAGTATGATTATGATGCGGCTACCGTATTGGGCTTTTTACGCCAGTACAACCTGTTAGGGGATTTTAAACTGAACCTTGAAGTTAACCATGCTACCCTTGCGGGACATACTTTCCAGCACGAATTGCAGGTAGCTGTTGATGGTGGCGCATTGGGATCAATTGATGCTAACCGTGGTGATTATCAGAATGGCTGGGATACCGATCAGTTCCCGAACAATATTAACGAGATAGTTGAATGTATGCTGGTTATTTTAGAAGGCGGCGGCCTGCAGGGTGGTGGTGTTAACTTTGATGCCAAGATCCGCAGAAACTCGACCGATCCGGCGGACTTGTTCTACGCGCATATTGGCGGTATGGATATTTTTGCCCGTGCCTTGATCATTGCTGATAACATCCTGCAAAAATCTGAATACAAAAAAATACGTACCGAACGTTACGCATCATTTGATAGCGGTAAAGGCAAAGAATTTGAAACCGGCAAACTATCGCTCGAAGACTTACGCGCCTATGCAGTTGAAAACGGCGAGCCGGCGGTTAAGAGTGGAAAACAAGAATATTTAGAAAATTTGATTAACAATTATATTTAATTTATAATTGTACAACTTACACTAACGTGGTGTATGAGAAGAACCTTTTTTTAAACCTAAACATCAAAAATGAAAACACTCCAGTTTGGCGACTACATGGTATTCGCGTTTTACTTTGTAGTTGTAGCCGCCTATGGCTGGTGGGTATATCAACGTAAAAAGAACGTTAATGCCACCTCAAATGATTATTTTTTAGCAGAAGGCTCGTTAACCTGGTGGGCCATTGGTACCTCCCTTATCGCATCAAACATCTCGGCCGAACAATTTATCGGCATGAGTGGTTCGGGCTTTAAAATGGGTTTGGCAATTTCTACCTACGAGTGGATGGCCGCAGCAACCCTGGTAATAGTAGCGGTATTTTTTATCCCGGTTTACTTAAAAAATAAGATCTATACCATGCCGCAGTTCTTGCATCAGCGGTATAATGGTACGGTAGCCATGATCATGGCCGTTTTCTGGTTGTTTTTGTACATTGTAGTAAACCTGCTTTCAATTTTATACCTGGGAGCTATTGCTATCCATGGTATAGCACCTGAATTCTCTATCGGTTTGTGTATTATTTTACTGGCTATATTCTCGGTAATTATTGCCCTGGGCGGTATGAAAGTTATCGGTTATACCGATGTTATCCAGGTATTCTTCCTGATATTGGGTGGTTTGGTAGCCTCGTACGTAGCGCTCAACCTGGTTAACAATCCAAACGGCGCATCAAGTGTTGGCGGTATGTTTGGCGGTTTAAAACAGATTACTGCACAAGCCAGCGATCACTTCCATATGATCTTCCATAAAGACAATAAAAACTATGTGGACTTACCTGGTTTAAGTGTTTTAATTGGCGGTATGTGGATCACCAACCTCAACTATTGGGGCTGTAACCAATACATCACCCAACGTGCCCTTGGTGCCGATTTAAAAACTGCACGTAGCGGTATCCTGTTCGCCGGCTTCCTTAAACTGTTAATGCCGGTTATCGTGGTTATCCCTGGTATAGCAGCTTATGTATTGTATCAACGTGGTATGTTCCATACTGCTGATGCCGCAGGTATGCTTACCCATGCAGGTATTGAGGATCCCAATAAAGCTTACCCATCGTTATTGAACCTGTTGCCTACATACATGAAAGGTTTGGCATTCGCGGCTTTAACTGCAGCTATAGTGGCATCACTTGCCGGTAAGGTAAACAGTATAGCAACCATATTTACGCTTGATATTTACAAAAAAGCCATTAATCCGGAAGCATCTGAAAAGAAATTGGTTAACCTGGGTAAAATATCGGTAGCAGTAGCTATGGCTTTGGGAGTATTGCTGGCTTATATTTTAGGCGATGCTTTAATGGGCGAAGGTAAACAAGGGTTTAACTACATACAGGAATATACCGGCTTTTTCTCACCGGGTATCCTGGCCATGTTCCTGTTAGGTTTCTTCTGGAAAAAGGCAACATCAAATGCAGCATTGTTTGCTACAGCCGGTGGTGTGGCCATGTCTATCATTCTGAAATTTTTACCAAGGTGGACCGACCTGAGCTTTTTAACCCCTTATGGTTTTTACGCACCAAACTACAGCAATAAAGGTGCTTACGAAATACCATTCTTTGACCGCATGGGCTTTGTTTTTATTGTTTGCGCAGTAGGTATGTGGCTCATTAGTATGATTGAGACCCGCCGCGGCGTTCAACCAAACGGCCTTGAGGTTGATACCAAAATGTTTAAGGTAACCCCGGGCTTTGCCATAGGTTCGGTAGTAATTTGTATTATCTTAACAGTTTTATATACTGTTTTCTGGTAATCATCAAACCTTATAATAAACACAACCCGGCTTGCTTTGCTTGCCGGGTTTTTTGTTGAGCAATTTTAGCAGGTATCCTTTTTATACATCCAAAATCATGTATCATTGTAGCAATATAATTTCTATCAGGTGAACGAGATCTTAACAGCCATCAGGGATACGCCCGTCGCATCAGCCATATTTGCCATTACGCTTGTAATCAGCATACTCGCCTTTAGCAGCGACGAACTTTATGAACAATTTATTTTGCACCCCTACAGCGTAGCGCAGGGCAGGCGAACCTATACTTTGATCACCAGCGGATTGATCCATAAAGATCTGTCGCACCTGTTTTTCAATATGCTTTCGTACTACTTTTTTGCTTTTGGGCTGGAGCGGTATATGGGGCACTGGCAATTTGCATTGCTGTATATAGCTACCCTTATTTTGAGTGATCTGCCTACGGTAGCAAAACACAAAAACGATTACGGGTATCATAGTCTGGGTGCTTCGGGTGCCATAAGCGGGGTAGTTTTCAGTTCCATCATGTTTAATCCCTGGGGCGGTATGGGCCTGATCTTTATTCCGGGTCTGTATATTCCGGCCGTTGTATTTGGTATATTATATCTTTTTTATTGTTCATACGCTTCAAAACAAGGTTTGGGCAACATCAATCATGATGCGCACTTTTATGGTGCAGTATGCGGTATAATTATCACCATCGGTTTATACCCTATGGTAGTACCGTCGTTCTTCCACATTATATCAAACCATTTGGGTATTCACTAAAGGCCTAAGTCGATACTCGCGGCGGGGATAAATTTTTCGTCTTTATCGGTTAAAAAACTCATGGGGTGCTCCGGGTTTTTGATGATCTCCAACAACAAAAATCCCCAGCGCTTCCAAAAGTTTTCGAGCACCTGGCCATAGGTTTTGCCCAGCCAATCGTCAAACAAAGGTTTGGCGCTCATTCCCCGTAAGGGCATGGCTTCTACAAATACTTCGTTGCCTACAGGCAAAATATTGTACTCGGGCAAACGATTAAACAGGTAGGCCGAATAAAATATTCGGCCACAAAACTCTTCAAATTGTATGGGGTGCAAAGTTTGGCCTTCTATTTTAGCTAAGATATTGCGATGGTAGTTGCGGTTGGCACCGTTATCCTGCAAACAGATGATCAATCCAAAATCCTTTAAGCGGATAGAAAACGTTAACGTATTGATCTCATCGCGGTAAGCAAACTCGTTTTCGGGGTTGTTTACCTTAAATAAAAACAGGCTGAATGGCTTAAACTCTTCAAACAACATGGGCTGATTAATGCTTTGCAGCATTAAGTGCAGGTTGCTGAATTTATGGATGATGGATTGTGAGATATTAAAATCTTCGCCCTGCTCACGTGTTTGCTTAATCGCGATCTGCACCTCGTTAAAGATAATACCATACAGTAATTTGCCCGCCCACCGGAATAGTTGAAACTCATCAAAAGCTTTCATAGTTTCATAACCGCCTTCAAAGGCAGCGGCTACCTGTGCCTCTAAGGGTTCGATGTATTGCTCATTAATGTGTGCAGCACAAGGTATTTTCAAATCCTTATAAGTGGCCATGCTTTCATCAAGCAGTTTAAAAGGCTGGTCGGCAAGGCCGTAGCGGTTCATTAACCACAGCGGGAAAACGGCTATCTTTTCTTCGGACGATTGCAGGGTTTCGCCGCTTAAAAAGCATTGCTTATTGCTGAAGTTAAAAGTTTCGAACGGGTGATATAACGCAGTACTCATTGCCGCAAAGATACTTCTTCTGATTTCGGATTTCGGATGTTCAATTTCGGATTTATGTCAATTTTTATACTTGTGATATTTAGATTTAAAATTTAATGGTTTTTTATAGTTTTGAATTTAACATGCGTCTAACTTATCAACCCTTTGAGCTCGAACTGAAACACACGTTCACGATAGCTAAATTTTCGCGTACATCAACCGCCATAATGTTGGTACAATTGCACCACGAGGGCCATACCGGTTATGGCGAGGCATCAATGGTGCCTTATATGGGCGAGAGTCATCAAACCGCTACTGATTTTTTGCAAAAGGTTGACGTTAGTCAATTTAAATATCCTTTTGATTTTGCAACCATCAATGCTTATCTTGATAGTATAGCTCCCGGCCAGCCGGCCATCAAAGCCGCCATTGATATTGCATTGAACGACCTTGACGGGAAACTACAGCAGCAACCCTGCTGGAAACTGTACGGCAGTGACCCTGCAATGATGCCGGTAACTTCGTTCACGGTGGGGATAGATACCCCGGAAATGATCGTCAAAAAACTACAGGACGCGAAGGATTTTAAAGTGATCAAAGTAAAGCTTGGCCGCGATAGCGATAAAGAGCTGATCCAAACCATTCGCAGCGTTACCAGTGTGCCGTTGTTTGTAGATGCCAACCAGGGCTGGACCGACCTGGAGCAAAGCCTGGACATGTGCCATTGGCTGCATGAACAGGGCGTGTTGCTGATAGAACAACCCATGCTGAAAACCGATATCGACAGTAATGCCTGGTTGACAGAACGCAGCCCGGTTGCCATTATTGGCGATGAAGCCGTGCAGCGTTTGTCCGATGTAAGTAAAGCAAAAGGCGTTTATACCGGCATCAACATTAAGTTAATGAAATCGACGGGAATGTGGGAAGCTCACCAGATGATCCTGAAAGCCCGCGAGCTTGGATTAAAATTAATGATAGGCTGCATGAGCGAAACCAGTTGCGCTACTTTAGCCGCGGCCGCACTGGCACCACTTTGTGATTGGGCCGATCTGGACGGACCTTTCCTGACCACCAATAACCCTTATGTATTACCCGGCTTTGTAAATGGTAAATGGGTTTTGAATGATGGGAATGGCTTGGGGTTGCAACTTTCTTAAATCAGACCAGCAACACCAAACCCGAAAGAATAACCGACAGAACAAATGTTATAACAATACCCTTTAAGAAACCTGTAAAGTGGAATCGGTAATTTTTATACCCTTGATTACCTTCTGAACCTTTAATAATGATAAACCGGGGTGTGATTGTGCAGAATATCAGCCAATCTAAAATGAGCAGATCGTACAGATTAAAAGCGGAAGTAAGTATCCAAATGTAAACAAATACCTGGGCAAAGGTTGGGTGCAACTGATGACAGATAAACCATGTTGATGTAATTGGATAACCGACGATAACCAGTAGAAAAGGTAGTGAGTAAATTAAAGTTTGCTTTTTTTCGGTCTCAGTTTTGGGCGCAACTGCCTTCTGTATCTCGGGTGGATATTTTTGCAGCATTACACGCGGGTTGCCAAAACTCATTACAGCTAATACCGCTGTGAGTAAACCACAATAGATAAGGCTTTGGATAAGAATTGTTGCTAACATAACCTGTTACCGCAGACTGTTATGATGGGATGCCGAACAAGTTCGGCATGACCCTTCTTCTTTTTACTTTATCAAAACTCCACATGTGCCCTGATGGCAAAAAAGTTTACTGGTCCACGATCGGCATTATATGCCGGGTTGGCAACAAACTGGTAATCTACAGAAAGGAACAGATTTTTGTTGATCTGAGCGCTGTAGTAAGTTTCAAAAATGTTTTCGGGTTTATAATTGGGTAGCTTACCATCGCCGATGATAAACCCGTAGCCGCCCACGGCTAAAAAATCGCGGTGATCTTGTGATAGACCGTTCACATCAGCAGCAATGCCAAAAATGTCATCCGGGCGGTGCCATGCCGTGCCTTTATAGCTAAAGCCGATGCCTGCAGTTTGATCGATCTCGGTAAATACCCAGGTGGCGGTTTTGCCATCGTTCCAGCCGGCGCGTAAAAACATACCCAGGTTTTTACTGAGTTCCTGCTCACCATTTAAACAAAAGCCGTATTTAACGCCGCCATAGTTTTTACCATTAATTACATCGAGCGATACGTCGGTTTTATTATTGTAGTTATCTATCACCTCGCGGTAAGCCGGCGCCTTGCTGGTATTGCGATAGGCCAGCAGGCGGATAACGCCTTTATGGTTATTGATGTTCAGGTCTTTGGTAAACTCGATGGTTGATCCGTTAGCCTTAAAATAGTTATAGTCAAAATCGGGGCCGTTGGCGTAAGTTGGCACCAGGGTTCCGGCCACGCGCAGGGCCCAGCCTTGTTTAATATACTCAACTACGAGGCCATCGGTATAGCCGCGCGTATTGGCCGGGTAATCCCAGCCGCCATTGCTCATCAGCGCCCAGTTTAAAAACTGGCTGCGTGGGTCGTGACTATATTGATTATTATCAAAAATATCCGACAAGGCGAATTTACCGGCCGTGATCACGATGCGTTCGCGGGGTACGTATTCGCGCAGCTGGTTGGCATCAGCATCAGCCAGGTCGCGGCTGTTGCTCAGCGGGATATATTGCCGGTAAAATAAACGCGCCAGGTATACCGCAGGCGCGGGGCTACCGATACGGAAGGTTTCGCCGTTAGGGAAGCCCGCCACACCACGTGCCTCGCTCAACCCGCTGCCGCCCGAAACCTCAGGATTGAAATAAACGGACGCATTTTTCCAAAGCTTTCGGCCAAAGTATAAAGTAGTAGTGATGGATAATGCTTCCTCGGATGCAGGATTCAGGCTATTATCGCCCGAGTAAGGTGCCTTAAACGAGTTATGACTTTGGTCGACAACGGTTAACTGGAAATGCTGGCTCCATTTTTCGGTACTGTCTGCCGTGTAATTGAGTTGCGCGTTTGCCGCGATAGAGGCAGACAGGAATATAATGACAAGTAGATATTTCTTCATATGGCAATATTTTATTAGGCAAATCTAATAATAATTTTAGATTAACCTAAATTATTTTAATATTAGCTATAATAACAACAACCCTTAAAGATATAGCGATTAAAACCTGAAGGCATTGCTTGCTAAAGGTCTCAAAAAAATTACCGTAAACTTCTGCTTGTTAAACAACAATTAATGAACTATTTTTGCGGGTACATATTAAAAGGACATGACACAACACAATACGCCCGAAGAAAAAAGCTACGATTATTTATATTATGTTATCGGTTTGGTTTTTGGTATGATAACCGGCTCTTTTTTGGAAAAAGGCTTTGTATGGATACTTGTAGGCGGTGTAGTAGGTTTGCTTACAGCGGCTTTCTTTCTGAACGTGCTGGTTAAAGGCCGTGAACAAGCCTGATCCGGACCTTCCACCATTTATAAGCAGCTGGAATAAGTTTTATGGCATTGTAATGGCATGGCTTGTTCTGCTAATTTTTGTATTTTGGCTCATCACCAAACACTTTGAATGAGCCGTATCGATTGGATAGTTCTTGCAGCCACCATTTTAACCATTATTGTTTATGGCGTATGGAAAAGCAGGGGCAGCAAAAACATTAACAATTACCTTCTTGGCGATCAGTCGTTACCCTGGTATACGGTAGGTTTTTCGGTTATGGCCACGCAGGCCAGCGCCATTACTTTTTTATCGGCGCCAGGGCAGGCTTACAGCGATGGGATGCGCTTTGTGCAGTTCTACTTCGGGCTGCCGCTGGCCATGATCGTGTTGTGCATTACCTTTGTGCCCATATTCCACAAGCTTAAGGTTTTTACCGCTTACGAGTATCTGGAGCAGCGTTTCGATCTCAAAACCCGCGCTTTAACCGCTTTTTTGTTTTTGATACAACGCGGCCTTTCAACCGGGATCACCATTTATGCCCCGGCACTTATACTGAGCGCCATATTGCATATCAACATTACTTATACCACGCTTTTTATTGGCGGCCTGGTTATTTGCTACACCGTTTATGGCGGCACCAAAGCGGTGAGCTATACACAGCTGCTGCAAATGAGCATCATCTTCGCAGGGTTGTTTTTAGCCGGTTTTGTGGGCTATAGTTTGCTGCCCAAAGGCACCGGCCTTAGCAATACGCTGCACCTTGCCGGGAAACTAGGCCGCATGAACGTGATAGACTGGAAGTTTGACCCCAACAACCGTTACAACATTTGGAGTGGTATCATCGGCGGCTTTTTTTTACAACTGAGTTATTTTGGTACTGATCAAAGTCAGGTGGGCCGTTATTTGACGGGAAGTTCAATTGGCCAAAGCCGCCTGGGTTTAATTATGAACGGGCTGGTTAAAATACCCATGCAATTTTTGATCTTGCTGATAGGTGTTTTGGTATTCGCATTTTACCAGTTTAACCAGCCGCCGGTTTTTTTTAACAATTATGCGGTTGAGCAGGTAAAGAAAAGCCCTTATGCCAGAGAGTTTAACCAGGCGGAACAAGCATATGCACAAGCTTTCACTATCAGGAAGAACGCTGTCGAAAATATGGTATCGGCACTGAATACGCATGATAAAGGCCGGATCAACCTGGCGCAGATGCAGCTCAAAGCTGCCGATGGGCAGGCTAATACCATCCGCCAAAAGGCAATAACTGTATTACAAAAAGCCGATGCGACGACGGATGTCAACGACACCAATTATGTGTTCCTCACCTTTGTAACGCATTACCTGCCCAGGGGATTGATCGGTTTGCTGATCGCCATCATCTTTTTAGCCTCGATGGGTTCGATGGCGAGCGCGCTTAATTCGCTGGCTTCAACAAGTGTGGTTGATATTTATAAACGGATGATCAACCCTAACGCATCGGACGAGAATTATTTATGCGCATCGCGATGGGCCACGGTATTATGGGGTTTGGTTTGTATTGGCATGGCATTGTATGCCGGTCATCTGGGCAATTTACTCGAAGCCGTTAACCAATTGGGCTCTTACATTTACGGTACTATTTTAGGCGTTTTTGTAGTGGCTTTTTATATCAAACACGTTAAAGGCAATGCGGTGTTTATTGCTGCAGTTATCAGTGAAATAGTCATTTGCATTATGGGTTATTATAATGTAGTTGCCTATTTATGGCTTAACGCGATAGGTTGTGTGTTGGTGATTGTGATTGCGATAATAGTGGAGAGGTTAGACAATCAGAAGCCGCACGTTAAATTATCCTGATACCTGATTTGATTGTTGGTGACAATACCAACAGAAAGAGCCATCCGACACATGTTGAAAGTTTAATAATTATTTGATAGTTAATATCGGATGGATTATTTTTAACCCGTAGTTTACAACAACCTTACACAGTTTTAATAGTTGATTCCCCAGCAGAAAAGGCAGTCGCCGTTTTTCCTTTTTTTGATCATAGCATTGATCGCCATGGGCGACGTGGTGTTTTTTGTCATCAACAAACAGCCAGGTGTTGCCTTTATTAGCCTGTTTACCGTTTTTAGTTTGTTTTTGTTACCGGTTTGGGTATTCCGCAACTGCCTGCGTGTTTATGCCTGGTTGTTACTGCCTGTTATATTATTAGTACCGCTGGATGTAGGGTACATCGTTTTTTATAACGTCCCCATTGATGATTCGATGCTATTGCTTGCCCTTAACACCAATAGCGCCGAAGTTACCGAACTGGCAAAAAGTTATGCCTCGGCTATCGTACCGATGTTGGTGGCTTGCTATGGCCTGTATTTTATCGCGGTAAAAAGAACATCTAACGTCATCCCGCGAAAACAGGCCACAGTTATCAGTATTTGCGCTTTGTGTTTTTTAGCTATTGTGCCTTTATTTAACGGGTCGTCAGAAAGTTGGTTTCAAAGATTGCGGTCGCGATTATATACGGTTTACCCAACGTCGATAGCCTACGGTTTGGGTGTAGTTTATGAGCAGTACCATCTCATGTCGTCAACCGAAGCAATCCGCTCCGCATTTCGGTTTCATGCTGCACAGCAAGCTGTCATCAGGCAAAAACAGGTTTACATCCTGGTGCTGGGTGAGAGTGCAAGGTATGATCATTTTGGTATTAATGGCTATTATCGTAATACCACGCCTAAACTTGGCAAGGAAAGTAATTTGATCAACTTTGCCGACATGAAAACGGGAGGTTATATTACAGAATACTCCATCCCACTGATATTGACAGGCGTGGGCGCCGATAACTTCAAAAAACATTGTCTGCAAAAAAGTATAGTGAGCGCTTTTAAGGAGGCCGGCTTTTCAACTTATTGGATATCAAACCAAACGGATAATGGCCATATTAAATTACACATTACCGAGGCCCAGCACCAATACCTGATGCAATCGGATTATCGCGCCACCAAAAATACACATACCGATAGTGAGTTGCTTGCCGCCTTGAACCAGGTACTCGCGCAGCCTGACAATAAGAAATTCATCGTACTACATCGCCTGGGCAGCCACTATGATTACGCGTCGCGTTACCCCGACTCTGTCGATTATTTCAAACCATCAAACAAAACTGTTTTTACAGCCGCCAACGATTTTAATCACCGCAACGTAATCATCAATAGTTACGACAACAGCATCCGTTATACCGACATTGTGCTCGATAGCATCATCAACCTTAGTAAAAAGCAAAACGCAGTATCGTCTGTATATTATATCTCCGATCATGGCGAAAATCTGTTTGATGATTCGCGGCACTTATCGCAGCATGGCTACCCTGTGCCTTCCAAATATATCGCCCATGTTCCCTTCTTTATCTGGTATTCTGATGCGTTGAAAAAACTACGGACCGACAAAATTGCCAACCTGCAGGCACATCGCGGAAGTAAAGCATCAACACAGGATATCATATACACCTACACCGATATGTGCGGCATTAATTTTACAGGGTACGATAGTCGCAAAAGCCTGAGCAGCCCCGACTTTACAAACACCCCTCAAAAAATTGTGAGCGGAGGGTTTAAGGTACTTGATTGCAACTCGTTACAGTAACATCGCAAAAAATTATCCCACTTAAATGCGGATTGCCGGGACAGACAACGCGTTGGCATAGCAGGTGATATATCTATTTACCGATAAACTTAGAAAAGCTATATGATCATGGATTATTAAGTCAAACCCCGCGTCCCTTACCCTTCTTCAAATTAACCTCGGCCGTGGCGTGCTCATTTGCCCAGGTATCCAAAGCGGCAAGTACCGGTCCTAAAGCCTGTCCTTTTGCTGAGATCCTATAATATACTTCAGGTGGAAAAGTGTGCTTTTCTTCGCGGGTAATTAACCCATCAGCTTCCATTTGCTTTAAATGTTCAAGTAATACTTTTTTAGCTACTTTGGGGATGATGCGCCAGAGTTCGGTAAAGCGCATTTCGCTGGTGCGGAACAGGTGATACAGAATGATGGGTTTCCATTTACCTGATAGCATAGTGAGGGTAACCTCAAGGCCACAATGTTTAAACTCTTTATTATCCATGGTTACCAAATAGTGAGCTGGTTACCAAAAGGTAACCTTCTTGGGCTCGCAGGTCAACAGCCCCATCTTTGCAGCGTCAAATTTAAACGCTTTAAAATGAACGTACAACTTTTGCGTAACGCCACCCAGGTTATCACTGTTAACGGTAAAACTTTACTGGTCGATCCTATGCTTGCATCTCAAGGCAGCTATGAGCCTTTTAATAATACCGGCAATACTTTAAAAAATCCGCTGGTTGATTTGCCCATCAATCATACCGGGCTTAAAAAGCTGATCGGCCAAACCGATGCGGTGCTGTTAACCCATTTACACCTTGATCACTGGGATACGGCGGCACAACAACTGATCCCCAAGCACACACCCATTATTTGCCAGCCTGCAAATACCGAAACTTTAAAACAGGCAGGCTTTTTAACCTTGCTGCCGGTAGATGAAAGTCTGTTATGGCATGGCATCCGGATCAACCGCACCGGCGGGCAGCACGGCACCGGCGAAATTGGCAAACGCATGGGCATTGTTTCGGGTTTTGTAATTACACATCAGCAAAGCACCCTTTACATTGCTGGTGATACCATTTGGTGCGATGAAGTAAAAGAGGCCATATACAATCACAAACCGGCTATGATCATCGTTAACGGTGGCGGCGCAAGGTTTACAAGCGGCAATGCCATTGTGATGGACATTGAAGATATGTTAACAGTATGCCGTTACGCACCCGATGCCAAAGTGTACGTGGTACATCTTGAGGCTGTTAACCATGGCAAAGAAACCAGGGCCGATATCAGGGCAGCCATAAAAGAAAGCGGCCTTGACAAGCAATGTTTGGTGCCTGAGGATGGAGAATGGTTTATTGGGTAGATTACGTTTTGACAACCATAAAAAGGGTGTCATCCTGAGCTTGTCGAAGGATAGCGGGCAGCCCCCGCACTATGGTTCGACAGACTCACCATGACACCCCTTAGAGGATTTGTTACGATTTTGCCTGAGCGGCAACAGCTGCGTTTAAGCGCTCGTACTCGCCGTCTTTAGCTTCTTTCGATAAACGTACACCTTCTTCGGCGGTAGCCAAAGCACCTTTTTTATCGCCAGCTTTGAGTTGGATACGGGCTTTCCAAACTTTTACAAACTGCGATTTTGGTTGTGTTTTTTCTACCTCGGTTATCCATTCGAGCGCTTTAGCCATGTCTTTATTATTGTCGTAATAGTATTGAGCTGCTGCGAAGTATGGTTTCTTTTCGGCTTTCATCGCTTCGTCAATACTGGCCATTACACGAGCATCAACATCAGTAATGATATGGAAGCTTAAGGCTGTATGTTCCCAAGCCAGGTGCAGGTCGGCTGCGGTTGGGAAAACGTTCTCAAACTGCATGGTAAAAGTTTCAACCGGTTCTTTTATTGCCCAGGCTTTTACTTTAAAGCGTAAAAAATCGTCCGCTTGTTTGTAGCTATAAGCGCCCCAGGTTTTGCTGGTTTTGCTCAGGATAATGGTCCACTCTTTAGGATCGGGGATACTGAATAAGCCGTAAGTGCCTGCGGGTACTTTGTTGCCTTCGATGGTTACATCATCGGTAAAGGTAATGGTTGTTGCGCTGTTGGCGCCGGTGCGCCATACAGTACCATAAGGCTCCTGTTTGCCCAGCATTACGCGACCTTTGGCGTTGGGGCGCGAGTAAACGATGGTAATTTTACCAAGGCCCAGATCCTGGGTGATGGTTTGGGTTGAGCTCGCCTGTGGCATTTTCAGGCCCTGGGCATGTGCGATATCTAAGCTTAAAATAGCCGCAATAGCCAATAAAAGGTAAGTTAATTTCTTCATCGCGATAGTTTATTTGGTTACATGTTAATATTACGAAGCTAATAAATATTATAGATTTTAACGATATGCGAAAATCACCACCGGGGGGCAATATGGAGTCAGAAATCAAGACTCAAAAAGCGGCGCAGTTATATGAACTAAATAACTACAAGGCTTGATCTTTAGCTAATTGAAAATAAATTCGCCAATATTTTGAATATTTTTTATTTTAGAGTTAACATTTTAAACTACCTTCTCATGAAAAAGAAAACCTGGAATAAGCCCGAATTACACCTGATAGCGATTAACGCAAAACATATCAGCGCCGCACATGAGCATAATTATACCAGTAAGGTAACATCGCACGGGCATAAGTTTTATTTGAACACACCTAATCATAACAGTTTTGCCAACGGTATAGGCAATAGTGTACAACAATATTTGTCGTAACAGTAAGAAAGAGGCAGGATATTATGCATGGGTTGGTCTGCCGGTATTGCTAAAATGCAGGCATATTTGAAATGTTATTTATTAGCTATCTTTATATAACCTAAACCTCCTGATTATGAAAAAGAAAGCCTGGCATAGCCCTGAACTATACATCATAGCCACTACGGATATTTCCTCGAAATACATTAACGGCTTTCACGAGCACGCCTTTACAACTCATGCAACGCCAAAAGGCCATGGACTTTTTAATAACACGCCAAACCACAGTCTATTTCAAAGCAATCTTACAAAAACCCTTCTCCAATACTTGTCGTAACCTGGAGTAAAAAACAATATATTTCTGATGAAGCAATCGATCGTCCACATCGCTCTTTTAGTTGAAGAGTATGACGATGCTATTGACTTTTATGTAAACAAACTGAAGTTTAACCTTATAGAAGATACCGCATTATCAGATACCAAACGATGGGTATTAGTGCAACCTCCGGGTTCGGGCGGATGCTGCCTGCTGCTGGCAAAAGCCGTGAACGAACAACAGCTATCGGCAGTTGGGAACCAGAGCGGCGGCCGGGTTTTCTTATTTTTAGAAACCGATGATTTTTATCGTGAGTATAACCGTATGGTAGATGAGAGCATCACCTTTGTCCGAGATCCTGTGGTTGAAAGCTACGGCACTGTGGCGGTGTTTAAAGATCTGTACGGCAATCTGTGGGACCTTATTGAACGGTCGGGATAAGTTCGGGCTTCGCCAAAAATAAAAAGCCCCCCAGACTTGCTCCGGGGGACTTTCAACCTAAACCTTATCACAATTAAACCGGTAAGTTTACCGATTCGTTATTGTATAATACAATATCTGTACCAAACTTACCCTGTGCTTTAAAAAGTAGTTCAGGGAGCTGTTTTTTTATTTTTTTGTTGCAATTGCCAGACAGAGCGTGCCAAGTGTCTACTATTATGTCTGCTTATTGTTCAGTTTTTTACGCAGGTAACCGTCTGCCAAAAAGAGCACCAATACAATATCAAATAAAATAAATACTTTAAACACATTGCTGTTGAAGTAGCTGCTCAGTTGCGGCATCTTGATATCAATACCCGAAAACAGGTTACCGGTGCTGGCAGGGGTTGTCCAGCTTACGTTTGCCAGTGCAAAAATAAGCAAGGCCGAAATACTAATCAAAAAGAACGCCGCTATACCCCTGATAATGCGTTTATCAATGGCTGCTTTTAAGGGCTTCATGGCGTTTTGGGTGCGGATGGTTTCCATCACCTTAAAATTAAACCCCATTGATGGCTCATCAAGCTCCATACACGAAAAATCGATGTTCAGTTTTGACAACTCATGGTATTTACGCTTGTAAACATCATCGGTAGCTATCAGTATATCCATGGCCTGCTGCTCTTCGGGGCTGCAGTTGCCATCAATATAGTTCCAGATCTTTTCTTCTATCCCGTTCATATCAATTCGTTTACTTCATTTTTCAATGTGCGCTCCAGCCGTTCTTTTAAACGTTGCCGCGCTCTAAATAGTTTAACTTTTACCGTATTTGTTTCAATGCCCATGGTTTGGCCTATTTCCTCAAGCGATTGCTCGCCTTTGTAGAACAGGGTGATGACCATGGCATCATCGGGCTGCAGCTGCTCAATAGCCTGGTTTACATAAAACGAGCGCGACTTTTGTTCGGCTGTATTGTTATCCATCCCGCCCGACTGGTTTTCTAATTGAATGTAAGTATTCTCATCGTCAATCGACGATGTGTCCACCCGTTTTTTACGCAAAAATGTCATTGCTGTGGTATATACAATACTGTACAGCCATGTGCTAAACTTTGCCTCGCCGTTAAAGCTTGCAAGCGAGCGATAAGCTTTTACAAAGCAATCCTGTGCTATTTCTTCGGCATCTTCGCGGCCTTTGGCAAACCTGAGGGCGAGCGTAAACACAAACCGCTGATGGCGTTTGATCAGGTCGGCGTAAGCCGCCTGGCTGCCCGCCAGCGATTGGGTTATCAGTTCGGTATCGGAGTATTTGCTTTGCATCAATTACAGTATCTGACGCGGGTTAGGTATGCGAGGTTACAGTTGGATGTAAAAATAATGAAAAGTTGGTGTGAGTTGGTGATCGGGTTAATGTTTATATGTTTAGTATAGTTTATATGATTGATTTGAGGTATGAGGGAAAAAGGAAGATAGATATTAAGTAGTATTGTCTTAACCATTTGGGCGTTCCCTGTGGGCCGCGCTATACGCTCATACTACACAGGCCTTAGCCACGGGGCCGGTATCCGCTTCTATCGCTAACGCAAAAAATCCGGAAAGTATTTTAAGACACGTATAAAGCTTAGCGTTTCCGCGGCTTTGCGGGCGGTATGATGATTTTAGAAATAAATTAAAAAATAAATCACCTGCCTGTAACCTGTTTAAAAACAGTGTAGTCATAGCTTACAAATACACCATAATTAATCAGATACATTAACAATTAAAATCACCATAATCATGGAAACCGAAAATTTAGGAATACTCTGCGGAATCATCGTATCATTAGGCTTTTTTGCCTTGGTATTTAGCATTTTTTACCTCTATAAAAGAGAAAAGATGGCTATGATAGAACGTGGCATGGATCCACGCCTTTACAAACCACAATCAGCACCTTATCAAAACCTGAAATGGGGTTTATTATTGATGGGGTCGGGCGTGGGCTTATTTTTAGCTTATGTAATGGATCACAAAGTATTTGCCGACGATTATCATCACGGGGCACTGTACTTCTCTTTAATAGGCATATTTGGCGGGTTAGGGCTATTTATCTCTTACCTCATAGAGAAAAAGGAAACTTTGGACAAGAAGGAATAATGGAAGATGTGAGAGGTATGATGGAAGATGTAATATTAAAAACACATCGTCCATCTTACATCATCCATCTTCCCTGAAAGGCTATTGCCTTGCAACAATGGCCACCGTTAACCTGCTGATGCAGTTCATCTTACCGCGGTCGTCGTACATTTTGATATCCCAAACATGGGTTTTACCACCAACGTGGATGGGCGTACAAATGCCGGTAACATAGCCGCTTTTAACCGGGCGCAGGTGGTTGGCATTCACTTCGAGGCCAACGGCCATATATTTTTCAGGGTCGATAATTAAGCTTGAGGCAATACTGCCCAGGCTTTCGGCCAATACAACCGATGCACCGCCATGCAAAATGCCATAAGGCTGGTGGGTGCGGGCATCAACAGGCATACGGGCCTTAACAAAATCGTCGCCAATTTCGGTAAACTCAATACCAATTAAGGCACCAATATGGTTGGTATGCCTGTCATTAATGTCGCTTAATTGCGGCTCGGCAAACCAAAGCCTGCTCATAAATAACGCTCCTTAATAATACGGATATGGTGCTCAACATGCCCGGCAATAATATACAGCAGGGCATTTACGGTAACCCTGTTATTACTTGCCGTACCGGTGCGCGCTTGTTCGTCGGCATTTAAGCTTTTAAACAGATATAGGTTAGCTTTACGCAGATAGTAAAACTCGCTGATCAGGTCGTCCATTTGCATTTGGTTAAAACGGGCGTTGGCTATATAATCTTCCTGCTCAAAACCTGGCAAAGGGTTTTGGTCGTTCCGTGCAAAGCGTAAAAGGCGGTAGGTCATTATCCGTTCAGTATCGATCATGTGGCCGATAGCTTCATTAAGGGTCCATTTACCATCGGCGTAAGCGTAAAGCGCCTTATCTTTCGGGATAGCCTTTAAAAAATCATTTACCTCGTTATGCTGCCTGATCAAGCTTTCGACGATATCGGCATCGCCTATTTTATCGATATAGGTAGCGTAAAATGGGTTATAATCCCAGGGTTGTGGCCTATTCATTGGTTTGGTTTTTTAAAGTGATACGAAAAGTTGTGCCTTTGCCTAATTCGGAATCTTTTACAAAGATCTGCCCGTTATGGTAATTTTCGACCATGCGTTTGGTGAGCGACAAGCCCAGGCCCCATCCCCGCTTACGGGTGGTGTAACCGGGCTGGAAAATGGTAGCGAATTTTGATCGCGGTATGCCTTTACCGGTATCAGTAACATCAATAAACACTTGCCTTTTGGCATGATTCTGTCCTATTTCAATACGGATGGTCCCGCTTTCATCGATAGCGTTAATGGCATTTTTCAACAGGTTTTCTAACACCCAGGCAAACAGCGGTACGTTTAAGGCTGCCTGTAAATGCGGGTCGCCGGTTACTTCAAAATGTATTTTATTACTTACGCGGAACTTAAAATAATCCACGTATTCTTTTATCATATCGTATACCGAATGGTTCTCTAATTTAGGCTTGGAGCCGATCTTGGAGAAACGGTCGGCAACAATTTCGAGGCGCTTAACGTCGTTTTCCATTTCGGCAATAAGCGGATCATCTTCGGCGCTAAACTTATCTTTTATCAGTTCTATCCAGGCCATTAACGATGATATTGGCGTGCCCAGCTGATGCGCGGTCTCTTTGGCCAAACCAACCCAAACCTGGTTTTGCTCAGACTTGCGCGACGAGCTAAACGCTGTATAGGCCACCAGTAAAAACACCGCGATAACGGTTAACTGGATATAAGGGAATATTTTTAACTGAGTTAGCAAAGCCGAATCCTGATAGTAAACCAGCCAGTACTGGCCGCTAAAGGTGTTTATTTTGATAGGGTCGTGCTGGCTTGTCATGTATTCCAGTTGGGCCTTATAGTATGCGGGATCGTATTGAGGTGCTTTTTTATCAACCTTAACCCCTACCGCAGGCTGTATAAAGGTTTTGGTGGTATCCAATCCCCGGGCAAACATAAAATCGCCTTTATCATCAACCACAACAGCCGGCACTACCAAACTATCACGCACGGTAGTGATGTAATTAAACGAGTCGTTATCATCAGCGGCAAGCAGTTGTTTCATGCTCAGGGCCCAGATCTGCGCGCGCGTACGTTCGGCCTTGGCAATGCCCTTAACCAGGTAGCGGGTGTACAGCAGCGAACCTATGGCAATAACCAGGGCAAAGGCAAGCAATAAATATTTCCAGCGGCGTTTACGTTCGTATGGATTCATCGGTATTCCAAATTACGGTAATTCATTTCGGATTTTTTATTTCGAATTTCGAATGTTCAATTTCGAATTTTTCCAAATCTATTTTGGTGAGGGTGTTTTGCTATATGTAATGTTATAATTCTGTTTTAAATGTTTTATCTTGCAATATGGACAAAATTGAGTTACAAAAGCGCACCCAAAAGTTTGCCATAGATGTAATTAAATTTATTGGGAAATTAACGCCGGATCGGTCTTAAATGTATTAACAAACCAATTATTGAGAAGTTCCTCTTCTGTCGGCGCTAATTACAGATCTGCATGTAAAGGAAAATCTACCGCTGATTTTATAAACAAAATAGTTATTGTTGAAGAAGAAGCTGATGAATCGGTTTATTGGTTTGAGCTAATGGAGGGCTCGGGCCTGGTCGAATTAAGTTTAATTGCCCCATTGAAAAGAGAAGCAATTGAACTAACCGCAATTTTTACGGCTATTGGCAAAACTGCAAAAGCAAACCAGGCAAAAAATAAATTGAAAAGCAACTGAAGGGATATCGAATGTCGGTTCAATTTCGAATTTAATAGCCTATACCATCTGTAGGTCAATTCTTAATAAATAAATTCGAAATTGAAAATTCGAAATTCTAAATTAAATACCTTTGCGGCATGTCTGATCCAAAAGTTCGTGTTCGTTTTGCGCCCAGTCCCACCGGTGGTTTACACTTAGGTGGTGTGCGTACCGTATTGTTCAATTACCTGTTTGCCAAAAAACATAATGGCACCTTTGTTTTACGTATTGAAGATACCGATCAAAGCCGTTATGTTGCCGGCGCGGAGCAATATATTTTGGATTGCCTGAAATGGTGCGGGTTAAACCCTGATGAAGGACCTAATGTTGGCGGGCAATACGCGCCTTATCGCCAAAGTGAACGCAAAGCGCTTTACCGCGAATATGCCGAGCGCCTGGTTGCGCAGGGCCATGCCTATTACGCTTTTGATACCCCCGAAGAACTGGACAAAAACCGCAAAGAGATACCCAACTTTCAGTATGGGCATGTATACCGCAGTCAGCTACGCAACTCGTTAAGCTTAAGCGAGCACGATGTTGACCTGATGCTGGATAATGGTACGCCGCATGTGATCCGCATTAAAATGCCACAGGACGAAACCGTGCGTTTTACCGATATGATACGCGGCGATGTAAGTTTTGAAACCAACCAGGTTGATGATAAGGTTTTGCTTAAAGCAGATGGCATGCCTACTTACCATTTGGCTGTTGTGGTTGACGATTACCTGATGAAGATAACTCACGCTTTCCGTGGAGAAGAGTGGCTGCCATCGGCACCGGTGCACCTGTTATTATGGAAATACCTGGGCTGGTACGAGCACATGCCGAAATGGGCACACCTGCCTTTGATATTAAAACCCGACGGGCACGGTAAGCTAAGCAAACGCGATGGCGCAAAATTTGGCTTCCCGGTATATGCCATGGATTGGCTTGACGATAAAACCGGCGAACTGACACCGGGTTTCCGCGAAATGGGCTTTTTACCCGAAGCGTTTTTAAACCTGCTGGCTATGCTGGGCTGGAACAGTGGAACCGAACAGGAGATATTTACGCTGGATGAGCTGATCCATAGTTTCTCGATAGAGCGGGTTAACAAAGCCGGCGCCAAATTTGATTTTGAAAAGGCCAAATGGTATAATGCCGAGTGGATCAAAAAGCTTGAAGCAGGAAGCTTAAATCAGGAAGCGAAAAGAGTTTTGGAAGCCAAAGGAATTACAGTTAACAATGATGATTACCTGGCTAAAGTTATAGCTGCTGTTAAGGATCGCTGCACTTTGCTTAACGACTTTTACACACAGGCCGGTTACTTTTTTGAAACTCCTGCAGAATATGACCTTGCCGCGGTTAAGCCTAAATGGACAGACGCTAAAACCGATTTTTTTGGTGCACTGATCACGCAACTCAAAGAGGCGCCAAACTGGGAGCCTGTACAATTGGAGATCGGCTTTAAATACCTGTGTGAGGAAACCGGTTTCAAAATCGGCGACGTGATGCTGCCTTTCCGCATTATGCTGGTAGGTGGTAAGTTTGGCCCGCATGTATTTGATATTGCCGCGCTATTGGGTAAAGACGAAACCATTGCACGGATTGAAAAGGCTTTGGTGGCGTTTAACGCGTAATTAAGCAGCTTTTAGTCTGTTATACTCTTGTTATTGCCCTGGCATTTTTGTATCTTTATATGGGATTGATATAGGTAAGAGACGAATAAAGGGTTGAAAAATTTCTTACAATATCCCCCCTAAGCAGGAAGCGCAAAGCCCAAAGCTTTTAAAAATACCGAAGAATACCTATGTCTATCATCGCGCGTTATTGCGAGGGACGAAGCAATCCCCGACTTGCAGAGCCGCTCTGTATGGCATGAGATTGCCACGCTATTGCTCGCAATGACACAGTGAAAGAAAGACCAAGAGCCAAAAATCCGAAATCGAACATCCGAATTCCGAAATAAAATACCTATGTCGAACATTGACCTTATCATCGAAGAACGCCCGCGCAACATCGGTAATTTTATGGTTGGCCGCCTGCTGCCTTTTAAGGATAAGCGGATGGTTGGGCCGTTTATTTTTATCGACCATATGGGCCCGGCAACCATGCCTGCGGGGCAGAATTTTGACATCCCACCGCATCCGCATATCGGCTTGTCAACACTCACCTTTTTATTTGAAGGCAATGTGATGCACAAGGATAGCCTGGGCACCGAAATGGAAATTACACCCGGTCAGGTTAACTGGATGACTGCCGGAAAAGGCATCGTACACTCCGAACGGACGCCGGCCTATCTTCGCGACAAGCAAAAAAGCCTGCACGGCCTGCAGATATGGGTTGCACTGCCCAAACAGTTTGAAGGAATAGAGCCTACCTTTTTTCACGCAGGTGCGGATGAGCTGCCTTACTGGGAAGGCGATGGTGTGGCTTACCGGGTGATAGCAGGTGAGTTGATGGGTAAAAAATCTCCGGTGCCGGTTTACAGCAATCTTTATTTTTTAGAGATCAAAAGCACATCCCGCCAAACGGTAAAAATTGGCAAAGAGCTGTATGGCGAAGCAGGCCTTTATATTTTAGAAGGCAGCATTGAAAGCGATGGGACAACATTTGCGCCCAAAGAATTGCTGGTAGCTAAAGATAATTCGCTGTGCGAGTTTACCATGGCCCCCAACACCACCATTTACTTTTTTGGCGGTGAGCCTTTTGCCGAAGAGCGCTTTATTTACTGGAACTTCGTAGCATCCGACCGTGAAAAGATCGAAAGCGCCAAACAGTTATGGCGCGATCAGCAATTCCCACGGGTGCCGGGCGAAACCGATTTTGTGCCGCTGCCGGCTGAAAATCCTAACCTGAAACCACACCAATAATTACGGCTTTGGCACTGCCTTTTTAACCGGGTTCACGGTACTGAACCGGTACGAATAGCTTAGTAAAAAATACCGTTTCAGGATCTGGCTTTGCGAATCGATGATGTAATTGGCGCTTGCGTAACGATAACTGCTTACGTTTTGATCGAAGATATCATAGCAGGATACCCGGATCTCGCCGCGATCGCGATACATAAACTGGTGTGCAACGGCCAGGTTGAGCAGGTTGCTGCTTTTTTGAAAACCATTTGTAACCAGCGGATTATAGTTATACGTATAATTAGCTTCGAAGGTATAGCGCTTAGGCCAGCGCACAACAACGGGTACATCTAAACTTTGGGGTACATATTTTACATTGCTGTAATTAACCTCCTGGTAGGTAGTTAACCTCGGGCTAACGTTATACGCCGGGTTAATATCAATCTTGTTGTCCCAATTGATAGACGCTTGTGTATTAACAGAAATGCTGGCTGTGTTTGAGTATCCCTGCTGTGCATTTACCTGGAAAAAGTTGTGGTTGTAGTTGAGATTGATATTGGTGCTTAAGCGCAAAGTTATATTGTGCGTTTTTTTAAACCCTTTACCGAGGTAGGCATAACCATAAGCGTAATAATTGCCCGTTTTGTTAACCGGTTTTGAAAAGGTTACACCCGTGTTGCTTACGTTTTGTTCGGAAAAGGTACTGTTTTGATACAGCGTACCGCTTAGCCTGAACGTGGTGCTCAATTGTTTTTCGGCGATGTAGTTAGAGTAACCTACCGAAAAGTTGCGCGACCGCGAAGGTTTCAGATCGGGGTTACCCGTTGAGCTGTATAGCTGACTGTAAACGGTAACAATGGGCGACAGACTGTTAATGGATGGCTGACTAATGTTTTCATCATAATTAAAACTGAAATTATTAACCGATAACTGTACAGAGGGCAGCAGGAAGAGATCGCGGCGATCAATATCGGCAAAGTTTTTATTGAAAACATTGTTGGTTTGCATCAACTGCACGCCTGTGTTTACAGTAAGCCGTGTTTTTTTAGTGATCTGGTATTGCAGTTCGGGGCGGATAGTTTCGGTAAACTGATTGCGCACCAGGTTTCGGCTTAAGCTATCGATATAGCTGTTATATTCACCGGTAGACATATTTTCGTTAAAGGTAAATGTCCGGCCGTTATTGTAGTTATAACTGTTATCGAGCGAGATGCTGCCTGTGATCTTTTTATTGAACGGGTAACGGTAAGTGATATTTAAGCCCGCATCAATATTGTTGTTTTTGTTATCAGACAGACGGTGCAGATCGCTCGAGACCAGCGCTGCGGTGTACGATGTCAGGTCATCGTTCGAGTAATTCATATCCCTGCCCGGGGTTATGTTTAAACGCTGCACAATATTCAGCGAAGGGCCGTTCTTTTTTTTCTTGTGATAATAGCTGAAAGAGTGCTGAAACTGGAAGGAATCCCCATTTCCGTTTCCGATGCCAACATTCGAGCTAAGCCTGGGCGCTAAATTGTTAAAACTGCTGCTGATGGTACTGTTATCCGACAAGCTGCTTGACAAGGCAACCAGCGGCGTGTACCTAAACTTGTTGATGGTATCCGGGTTCCACTCAACCAGGCCGCTAAAGGTGCTCTTCCGGCTTGACGAGTTGCGCTCGGTTGTCGCGGCCGAACTCAACGTATCGGCACCTAAAAGCTGTTGTGCAGACTGGGTTTGCTTATACGAATTATCGGTAAAGCTGTAAAAATACATAAAGTTGATCTTGAGCTTTTTGCCATAGTCGGTATTGATGTTCACCCCACCGGAGCCAACAGTTTGTATGCCGCCATAGGCCCTGCCGCCGGTGGCTACGCTGCCGTTATATAAATTATCGTTGCCGCTGCGGTTAAAGCCGCCAAGGCTGCTCAGGTCCTGGGTTGAAAAACCGGTCTTGTTCAAATTATTGCCAATACCGATCAGGCTTAACTGCAAAGTATCGCGAAAAGTGTTGTAAAGTACACCGCCATCAAAACGGTCTTCGGTGCCATACCCCGCCCGCCATTTGCCAAAGGTGCTTTTTTTAATGGCTTGTTTAAATTTAAGGTTGATGATCTTTTCAACCTGAGCATCGGGCACCAGGTGGTCGGGGTCGTTGTCCCGGTCATCATAAACCTGTACCTTATCTATCAGGTTGGCATCCAGGTTACGGGTGGCTATTTTGGGGTCGTTTGCAAAAAACTGCTTCCCGTCAATCAACAGTTTGGATATCTTTTTACCGTTAACGGTGATCGTGCCGTCAATATCAACCTGTACACCGGGCAAACGCCTCAACAGCTCTTCAACAACTGCGTTGGGCGGTGTTTTAAAGGCTTCGGCACTAAACTCAATGGTATCCTTTTTCATGATGATAGGCGTTATCTCGGCATTGATGTTTACCTGGTTAAGGCTGGTACCTTTGGGGCTAAGTTTAATAGTGCCCATATCCATCAAAGCGCCCTTATCAAGTGTAAATATCCGGCGGTAGTTTTGATAACTTACAAAAGACACCACCAGTTTTAGCCGTTTTTCTGCCGGGAGGTTATGCAGGGTAAACTCGCCTCCTTTAATGGTCAGGGTGTATGATACGAGTGATGAATCTTTGAGATCGAGTACGGCAACGGTTGCAAACTCGAGTGCTTCGTGGTTAAGCGAGTCGACCACTTTTCCTTTAATGTTAGCACGGTTTTGTGCCATGCCCGCCGATGCCAAAAGAATAAGCAGAGCAGCGGTTGCCAGTAGTCGATTCATGTGTGATAAGGTGGGTGTAAGGTAAGGTTTATTTATGATAATAAGTTTATGGTTATCTGAAATCAACAGAACATGTGTTACAGGTAACATTGAATTGAACGCCCGTGCCATCTCCGCCTTTAACCGTAAACTTTTCGTATCGTTCGGGTATATTCGTTTTGCCTGGTTTTATAGTGGTTGCGTTTTTTATTAATATTACTTTTCCATATAGTTTACTGGTTGATGTTACATCGGTTGAATCAACTTTCGGCTTAGGCAAATTTGCTGATCGTAAAGATTTGGCAATATCAATAGATTTTATGTTCATTACTTGCGGCCTGTCGAAACCGGTAAACACTTTGCTAAGTACACCATCATATTTTGCAGAGTAGTTTTGCAACCCGCCTAACGACAATCGGAGATCACCATATTTGTCAATTATGTTGACAGAATCGACTGTAGGAGCAATATTACGCACCTTGATGTCGGCGTTCATGCCGTTAATATTCAGGTGATCAGTTAACTGTTCTATCCTGAATGTTTTGTACCACTTCCGGCCGGTTATTGATCCTACTTCGTCAATGTCATAGTCATCTTCGGTACTTTCGATGATAGCTTTTTTAACTTTATCTATAATAATGTCCGAAGCAAACGATGTAATATTCAGATCATCAATATTTCTGGCTTTAAAACGCGCGGCCTGGAAATTCACATCGGCCCGACCTATATTTCCACCATCAAAATCGGCCGAAGTAGCGTGCAACATTAGTTCTTCAATATTTTGCGCGCCAAAGCTTCCGCTGGTTACAGTCGCCTCAACTTTAGCTATATCGTTGAGCAGGTACAGGTCGGTTCTGAATACGTTGATTTCCAACCGGCTCCATTTCGGCACATAAACGGTCACTATCCGTTTGCTATCAATACTGCCGATGTTATCGCCATTGCGATTAAACAAAACCATGCTGCCTGTAAACAATCCTTTTTCGCGGCCTTTATCCTTAGGGTTATAATATTTGCTGGCGGGGTAATAAGAGTGGATATCCATAAAATTACCCTTGTTAACCATGGTGATGCCCAGCCGTTCAAACCATTGCTGGTCGGTTAGTTGGCTATTGCCTTTGTAATATACTATCGTACTGATTTTCACTTTAGGCTCATCCCATGTTTTAACTATTACTGCCCGCTCATTATTGGAGATATAGGTATCTGCATTGAGCCTGATGTCCATCACCTGGCTTATCTCGCGCGAACTGATATTTTCGATGTTGGTTGGGGTAGTTTTAAAGAGGGAAAGCTGAGCTTTTGCGAGGAAACAAAAACAGCACAAGCAGGTGACGAGGACAATGTATCTGGCTTTCATATTATATGTTGATATATGACCGTAGTTGTTCTTTTGTTGTGCGATTGCCTTGCTGAGACAGGTTGTTGGTTTTACTGATCTCAGCTTGCAGATCTTTCAAAATATCGAGTTTTTGCTGGTAAATAGTGATGAGTTGCAGCAACATGTCATTGGTAAATCCCTGCTCACGTATTTCATTTTTTAGTGCGGCTTCATCGTTGTCAACTTTACGGAAACGCGTTTTAAAATAATTGAAATACGATTTACTTTCCGCGAGTAACGGGGTTCGGTTTATTTTACGACGCTCTAAATTGATGACCGATGTGAAACTGGCCTCCACATTTTTCAATTCGGTTATTTCAGTGTTTTCGGCAATCGTGCTGCGATGATAACTTCTCTTTTTGATGGTGTTTTTTGTGCGCACCGGCAACTTTACTGATGCTATGCCTGTTGGTAGCGTTACAGATTCTGTTTGCGGCCGCTTAGCAGCTGGTCGGACAGTGGTTTTTGCGATTGACGAAGGGGTCACATTGGATTTATTGTGCGATAAAGAATACCATAGGCCAACTGAGCAAAGTATCAAAATACAAGCTGCGGCCGCATATTTGTACCATGATGATATTGGCTTAACCTTGCGAACTACTGGCAATCCTTTTTGCAGGTTTTCCCAAACCCTTGCGCCCGGCTCATCATCGCCAAGTTCGTCGATATGCTTGTTTAAATACTGTTTAAACTTGTCCATCGTTTTGTAATTGTTTAATAATTACCTGTTTTAATAATGTTTTAGCCCGGTGATACTGGCTTTTACTCGTGCCTTCACTGATATTCAAATTCTCGGCTATCTGCTTATGGCTGTAATCTTCCAACGCGTATAAACTAAACACCAGCCGACATCCGTCGGGCAGTGTTTTAATCGCGTTGTGAATATCATTCAGCTTAACATCAATCCACCATTCTGTCTCATCTTCTGCCATATGCTCATGGTCGGCCTCGTTCCATTCATTTGTCGGTATCTTGCTTTTGCAAAAACGGATACATTCATTTACCACGATCCGTTTCAGCCATCCGGCAAAGCGTTCAGGTTCTTTTAATTGCTCCAGGTTTTTAAAAGTCATCATAAACGATTCCTGTAACACATCTTCAGCATCGTCGCGATTAGCTGTCATCCGGATGCAGATATTGAACATTGCCTTTTTATACTGCTCATATAGCTGAAACATCGCATCCTGATTGCCACGCTGCGCTTTAAGTACGGTATCGGTAAAAGGTTTATTCAATTTTGCAATCAATTATAGATAAGAGAAGGTTTTTTGCAAAAGGTTGGAATACCATCGCAATTATTTTTTGAGATGTCCTGATCATATCAGAAACTCGGCAGGAAGTTAAGATACAGAATCATGACGGGTAAGATAAGGTTACCCGAATATATTGATTACAAGGGATATTTACGAGCGATATTACTCGAACACCACAGTTTTGTTTTTGTAAACAAACACACGATCATCAAACACTAACTGCAGGGCTTTGGCCAATACCGATGTTTCGATCTCTTTTCCGGCCTTCACCATATCGGCAGCGGTAAAACTGTGGTTAACCGGGATGATCTGCTGGGCAATGATCGGGCCTTCATCCAGGTCGTTGGTCACAAAATGCGCTGTCGCGCCGATGAGTTTTACGCCACGCTCAAAGGCCTGCCGGTAGGGGTTGGCACCAACAAATGCCGGTAAAAACGAGTGGTGTATATTGATGAGTTTTTTATCGAACAGCGCCGTAAACTCGGGCGTTAAAATGCGCATAAATTTGGCCAACACAATATAGTCGGGGTTATGCTGCTGTACCACCTCTGCAATTTCGACCTCAAATTGCTGTTTGTTTTTTTGCTCGTGCGATATCCAAAAAAACGGCACGTCAAAACGCTCGCAAATGTTTTGCAGGATATTATGGTTGCCGATAACGCAAAGCAGATCAGCACCAAGCGTACCAAAATAGTTTCGGATCAGGATATCGGCCAGGCAATGGTACTCTTTGGTAACCAGTACCACTATCTTTTTTTGAGGTATGGGGTTAATAGTTACAATGGCATCGGCTGGTAAAACGTTTTTTAGCGTATCTTCCAGTGTGTGGCTGTCGGCAAATTTATCCACTTCCAGGCGCATAAAGAACCGGTTCTCCAGGGTATCTACATGCTCGCGCATAGATACGATATTGAGCCCTGTGTTAGCCACCACCCCCGATATTGCCGCCACCAATCCAACCTTATCCGCACATTGTATTACGATGATCATGTTTCAAATAAAAGCAAAAACATTCAATCAGGCTTTATCCAGCAATATTATTTCCAAACCACCACATCGGCTGGATTAAGCGTACGGGTACCTATCAAAATTTTAGCGGTTGCCGGGATGGGAACAATGTATGGTTTAGCAGAGTAGTTTACACCCACCCAAAAGCCATCTCGCCATTCCAGTATCACACCTTTGGGCAAATTCACTATCGGGATGCCGGCTTGCTCGTAAACCTTTTTCAGCGCGGCTTTTTCCAGTTCGCCGTCATCAGTATCGGGCCCAACGTAGGTTACCGTGCCTTTACCCAATTTGTGATTGATAACTGCCGCACGACCCGCATAATATTGGTTGGTATAAGTGGCCCAGGTTTCGGTGCCGGGCATTGGGTCAACAATATCGGCCCAGTTGTTCCATTTGTAGGTTTTCAATCCCATTTTAATGGTTCCCCAGGTAGTATCCGGTAGTAAGTCGTAAAAGGATACTTTGGCGCCTATCAGTTTATAGATTGGCTCGGCATAGTTCATCTCCCACAGTTTACCGCTGCGCTCCTTTTGCCCGGTGCGGCTGCTTAACACCAGGTGGCCGCCGTTTTCTACATACCGCGTCCAGCGTTCAACCAGTTTGGCATCCAGCAGTTCGTAAGATGGGGCAACCATAACCGGGTATTTGCTGAAGTCTTTATCTTCGGTTATCACGTCGACCGGGGCGTTAAATTCTTTCAACGCGCCATAGTACCGCATCAGGTGATCCATAAAGTTCCATTGGTTGCTTTGGGGTTGGTTATCCTCTTCCCAACGGTTATCTGGGTTGTATAACACAGCTGTTAACCGCGAAGCGTAATCCTTTGGCATTTTGGTATTTGGGTCGTAATCCTTTTTGATCTTTTTAAGCTCGTTGATCACTTTAATGTATTCCAAACCGCTGCGGCTCGGTGTTACACCATCTGTACCGATAATGCCGTAGTGGTATTGTTCGCCGCCTGTTAAAGGCTGTTTAAAGCGGTAGTTACAAACAAACTTGTTGCCGCCGGCAAAGGCGTGCCAGATCCACATCCGCACCACGCCAGGCGTTGGCTGTGGGTTAAATTTACCCCAGTTTACCTGACCGGGCTGCAGTTCCATTACACCTGTGGTGCCGTTTATTGGCCTGAACAGGTCGTTTGAAAAGGCAATGCTTGTGGGTGATCCCATCCGGAAACCCTGCGGACCAAGCCCTTTATCATACCCGGCTACCAGGTATTTGGTATAAGTTACAAAGTCGAGGTTGGTCATGCGGGTCGGATCAACCTGGTCATGCGTAGGCATGAGGTTAGTGGTTATCCATTGCTCTGGCAAGATGTATTTGCGCAGAATATCATACTGCAAACCCATAAAGCTGGTCACCTCATCAGCGTTAAAGCGTTTAAAATCTAATATAGCGGCGGGGTTTGCCTGCGCGATAAGCTCTTTATTGTTAGGGCAACGAATTTGGCCGAAATCGCTGTAGCGGATACTCCAAAAAGCGGTTCCCCAGGTTTTGTTCAACGTTTCGATATCGTGGTATTTGTTCTTCAACCATTTCTGGAAACTTAACTGTGCTGCCGGACTGTAATCGTACTGCCCGTAATGCGATGGCTCGTTATCCAGTTGCCAGCCCCAGATGCGTTTATCGGTAGCGTAATGTTTGGCAATGGCCTCTACCATTTTGCTTACATATTCGCGGTACACCGGGCTCGACCAGCTGCATTGCTGCCTTGAGCCGTGTTGCATGGTAATGCCGTTTTCGTTCACCATCAAAACCTCAGGGTGCTTTTGTTCCAGCCAAACCGGCGGCGTAGGCGATGAGGTACACATAATTACTTTAATGCCGTTTTGATGCGCCAGTTCAACCGCCTCATCCAGCCATTTAAAGTCAAACTTACCTTCTTCGGGCTCGATGAATGCCCAGGCAAATTCGCCAAAGTGCGTAAAATCAAAGCCAACCTCGCCCATTTTTTTCAGGTCGCGTGCCCAGTACTCATGCGGCCATTGCTCAGGGTAATAGTACGAGCCAATAGGCATCAGATCGGCTTTGGGGAAGAATTTATCGGCACTTTGCGCGTTCGCGCTGTTTGATAACCAAACTAATAGCAAACAAAAACACATGCTGAACGCATGGCGAAGAGGTTTTAACGATAACATACTGCTGAGGTTTAAGGCAGCAATATATTTATTATTTGTCAGTTTGACACCGTATAAAACGAAAAACCTTTGTGACCCGAAGATATAACCCATCGCGCGAGAGTTATACAGCGAACCACAAAGGCAAGATCTTAAAAAGCTGACCGGTTGAAACTATCTGTAAAAGGTATGAGAAAAGAAATTGTTTGAATTTATTTTTGACCGGTTTAAATCATTAAAATAACAATACAAATGCCGACCCTTCACCCAATACCGATTGTACCTGGATATTGCCTTTATGTAGTATCATGATTTGTTTACACAAACTCAAACCAATACCGCTACCTGTTTTGCGGGTGCTGAAAAATGGAATAAAGATCTTCTCGATCAGGTCGGGAGGCATGCCTACGCCGTTATCGGCTATTTTTAGCTGCGGTTTACCATTAGGGCGCAATTCTGCCGAGAGAGTGATGCATGGATTTGGCCGGTCTTTTACAGCTTCGATAGCGTTAACCAATACATTGATCAATACCTGTTCTATCAGATTAATATCCACCTCGATAGCCATTTGCGGATCGCGCAATACGATATCCAGCTCGATATTCTTTTGATCCAAGGTCGGGGCCATTAAACTGCTGAGATTTTCAAAAAGGTCGCGCACCAGGATTTTGGTGAGATCGAGCCGGGTAATTTTGTTCAGGCTGCGATAGCTTTCGGTAAACTTCAATAGGCCCTCGCTGCGGCGTTTAATAGTATCGATGCCCAGTTCCAGGTCGTCAAGGTCGCCGCTTTTGTTTTTACTTTCTTCCGAATAACTGCGCAGGCGGTTCTTCAAGGTATCGGCCAGCGATGATATCGGGGCAACCGAGTTCATGATTTCGTGCGTCATTACGTTCAGCAGTTTCTGCCAGGCCTTGCTTTCGGTTTCATCCAGCGCCTCACTTACATTCTGAAACGCCAGCAGCCGGTAAACCTTATCATCTATCCGCATCACGCTCACGGTGAGCAATATTTTGATCACCTGTTTGTTGCGGGTAACCGATACCACCTTGCTGTCGCCGGGCTTAATGGCCATAGCCTCATCGTACAAGTCCTCATCGCGTTTTTTGAGCGAGTGGATGGTTTTAAGGTATGGAATGCCGAATATCTTTTTAAACGATTCGTTCATCCAGCCTATTTCACCGGTCTCCTCTTCATATGATATAATGCCGTTATCAACCAGTTCCAGTATTTTTTGCAGATAGTGGTATTGTGTTTCGCGCTCCCGGCTAATCACCTTAAATGTAGTATTGATCTCATTAAAGCCTTTACGCAAAGGTTTCAATTCGGTTGGTGCCCGGCCCACATCAAAGTGCCGCGAAAAATCACGGTAATGTACCGATTCGGCAAAAGCCTCTACCTCATCCTGTGCCTTTTTTTGGAAACGTAAAAAATCATACAGTTGGTACCCAATAACGGGTAAGGTGATGATGAGATAGATGTACCACTCTTTAACCACCAAAAATGAGGTGGCCAGCAGGGTTATAAATAACAAAGCTATCCGCAACAAAATGCGCCATTCGTAACGTTTAAATATCATATTTACTCAGTCTGCGGTAAAGCGCGGTGCGCGTAAGGCCCAGCTCTTTTGCGGCGCGGGTTATGTTGCCGTTGTGTTTTTCTATCACCCGTAAAATGGTGTTTTTTTCAACCATGCTCAGTGGCATATCATCCAAAGTATCGGGCACATCCGGCGCTGTTTCTATCGACGAAAATATCAGGTCGGATGGCTTTAACACCGCATCATCGGCCATAATTACAGCCCGCTCAATAGTGTATTGCAATTCGCGCACATTGCCCGGGTAATGGTAGGCATTCAATTTTTGTAAAGCGCCTTCATCAAAACTGATGGCCGGTTTTAGATATTTGGTAGCGTATACCTGGGCAAAGTGCTTAGCCAGCAAAGCAATATCCGTATTACGCTTACGCAAAGGCGGCATGGTTACTTCAACCGTGTTAATACGGTATACCAAATCTTTACGAAAGCGGTTTTCGTTAGCCAGTTCCTGCAACGGTAAGTTAGTAGCGCATATCAGGCGGATGTCGATATCAGTAGGTTTATTATTCCCCAAACGGGTAACCTGCCGGTTTTGCAAAACGGTTAATAGTTTAGCCTGTTGCTGCAGCGATATGTTACCAATTTCATCCAAGAATAAAGTGCCGCCATTGGCGTCTTCAAAACGGCCGACACGTTCTTCGCGGGCATCAGTAAACGCACCTTTTTTATGGCCAAACAATTCGCTCTCAAACAAGGTATCAGTCAGCGCGCCAACATCAACTTTAATAAAAGGTTTATCAGCCCGCATCGACCGTTCGTGTATAGCTTTCGCGATGAGATCTTTCCCGGTACCGTTTTCGCCTAACAATAAAATATTAGCATCGGTAGGTGCAACTTTGTTCACTTTTAAAAATACATCTTCCATTAACGGCGATTCACCCAAAATGGCAATGCCCGCGGTATTGCTTTTTATTGCCGCTTTCGCCGATCTTACCCCACCCTTTTTATCAAGCAGATCTTTAATGGTATCTATCAGCTTATCATTGTGCCACGGCTTTACAATAAAGTCGGCCGCACCTTCTTTTAAACTGCGTACCGCCAGGTCAATATCACCATAAGCCGTTATCATGATCACACAGGCATCCGGCTTCCATTCCTTAATTTTACGTAGCCAGTACAAGCCTTCGTTACCAGTGTTAATGGCGCTGGTAAAATTCATATCCAGCAGTATTAGGTCGGGCGTATTCTTTTGCAGCAGCCAGTTCAGGTTTTCGGGGTTCTTTTCCGTGATCACTTCCTGCGCTTCTGTCTTCAGCAAAAGCTTAACGGCGGTCAGTACGTCCGGATCGTCGTCTACAATTAATACAGTGGCTTTTTTAAGTAACATGGCTCCGGTGAAAATACAAATAAATATTTTTAATAAACCAATAGCAGTAATCTAACCATAAATGTAAATTGCTGTAATACAGTTTTATTGGCACATTGCACAAAAAGCAACTGTATCATAACCGTACACCTGCTGTTACAAAAGCGTACGGCAGTTTATTTAAAAACCAACCTATATTGCTGATAAAGAGCCGTTTATTTTATGGCATGTTCTTTTAGGCTATTGTACAAACTGAATATAAAATTTATACTGTGGATAGAGTAATTGAGAAAAAAAGGTGGAACCGTAAACGTATATTAACCATTGCAGGCATTGCCGGTATTATCGTATTAATTGGTGGCAGCTACTACTTAACATCGGGTAAAAGCAAATTAAACGTTGATACCGAACGCATCACCATCAGCGAAATAACCAAGGGCCCGTTCCAGGTTACTATCCCGGTAAATGGCGTGGTAATGCCCATAACTACTATATACCTTGATGCTGTTGAAGGCGGCCGCGTTGAGAAGCTTTTTGTTGAAGATGGCACCATGCTTAAAGCCGGTGATCCTATACTTAAACTATCCAACACCGACCTTGAGTTGAGCCTTGCCAACCAGGAAACCAGCGTTTATGCTGCCCAAACCCAAATGCAAATCTCGAAAAACAACGCCACCCAGGCCACCATCAGCAAACTGAACCAAATGGCCGATGTGGAAGACGCATACAATGAAGCCGAGCGTGTATATAAACTGGATAAACACCTGTACGAACAAAAAGCCATCGGTATGCAGGAATACCGCCAGGCCGAAATTGCCTACAATTACCAGGTAAAACGTAAAAAATTAACTACGCAAATATTAAAGCAGGATACCATGCTCATCAAACAGCAGGAGCAGCAAGCCAAAGAGCAATACGCACAAATGAAGGTGACGCTCGATCTGATGCGCAAAAAGGTATCCGACCTGGTTTTGCGCGCCCCCGTAGCCGGGCAGTTAACATCGCTTGATGCCGAAGTTGGTCAAAGCAAAAATGCCGGTGGCCGTTTAGGGCAGATAGACGTAATAACCGGTTTTAAGGTACGTGTTGATGTGGATGAGCATTACATATCGCAGGTGTACACCGGCCTTACCGGCACTTTTACGTTTGCCGATAAAAGTTATACACTCAAAATCAAAAAGATCTTCAGCCAGATAACCAATGGTAAATTCCAGGTTGATATGGCTTTTGTGGGCACAGTGCCAACCGGTATCCGCCGCGGCCAAAGTTTGCAGATATTGCTGGCTTTAAGCGATGAAAGCCGCCAGGTATTGTTGCCTAAAGGCGGATTTTACCAGACAACCGGCGGCAACTGGATATTTAAATTAAGCGACGACGGAAAAACGGCTTATAGGGTTGATGTACAGTTGGGCCTGCAAAATACCGATTATTACCAGGTACTATCGGGTTTAAAACCGGGCGACAAGGTGGTAACATCAAGCTACGAAACCTACGGCGATATGCAGGAACTGGTGCTGAAGAAATAACCCCACCTGACCTCCCCTGAAGGGGAGGAACCAGAAAATGAATTTATAAATGGAATTATTAAAATATTAAACAAAATAAAAAAGCCCCTCCTTTAGGAGGGGTTTGGGGAGGTTTATGATCAAAATTACTGAACTCGAAAAATTTTACCGTACCGAAGAGGTCGAAACCATTGCTTTAAACAAACTGTCGATAGAGGTTAAAGAAGGCGAATTTGTTGCCATTATGGGCCCATCAGGTTGCGGCAAATCAACGCTGTTAAACATACTGGGATTATTGGATGATCCGGATGGCGGCAGTTACCTGTTTAATGGTATTGAGGTAGCGCATTTTAACGAGCGCAAACGTGCCGATCTGCGCAAGCATAACATTGGTTTTGTATTTCAAAGTTTTAACCTGATAGACGAGCTGACCGTTTTTGAAAACGTGGAGCTTCCGCTGATCTATACCGGCGTGCCGGCATCTGAACGGGTTAGCCGGGTTGAAAAGGTGCTCGATAAAATGCAGATCATGCACCGCCGCAATCATTACCCGCAACAATTATCAGGCGGTCAGCAGCAGCGTGTGGCGGTTGCCCGTGCTGTGGTAAACAACCCCAAACTGATACTTGCCGATGAGCCTACCGGTAACCTCGATAGCAGCAACGGTAACGAGGTAATGGAACTGTTAACCGATTTGAACGAGCAGGGCACAACCATCATTATGGTTACCCACTCCGAACACGATGCCCGTTACAGTCACCGCATCATCCGTTTGCTGGATGGACAGACGGTTGTTGAAAATATTATGATATAATAAATGGTCAGTTAATTAATGTGCATCCACCCCCCTTCCGCGTAACCGGCTGGGGGGCAAGGGTGAGTTTATGTGAAGCATCCCAATAACCTAATAACAGTATGTTAAAAAACTATATCAAAATAGCATGGCGCAACTTATGGAAACATAAGGTATTTGCGGGCATTAATATAACAGGTATGGCTGTTGCTTTCGGCGCGGTTATCCTGCTCAGCATTACTGCATTTTATGAGTTATCGTACGATACTTTCCATCAAAACAAAAACAGTATTTACCAGCTTTACCGCGAAGAGCATATTGCCACCGGGTATGATAACAATACCACGATGTCGGCGCCATTTGCACCCACATTAAAAAAAGAATTCCCTGATCTGCTGGTGTCGCGCTTTGGCGATTTTGGCGGCAGTGTTTTACGTTACCAAAACAAAGAGTTCAATTACTCGGTGCGCACCGTTGACGCCGACTTTTTTAAGATGTTTACTTTCCCCATTCTTGAAGGGAATAAGGTTGCTCCGCTAAAAAACATCGATAATATTGTTATCTCCAAAACTATTGCCGAATCCATTTTCGGCAAGGCTGATGCTATTGGCAAGGTTATCCAGATCAAAAACGGCAGCGAATGGAAAGATTTCATCATCTCGTCGGTTATTACCGATGCGCCCAAAAACTCAAGCATCGATTTCGATCTGCTGATCCGTTTTGAGCATTCTCCTAATTACGCAGGGGGCAAAAACGATTGGGATATGAGCAATCATAACCTTTTTATGCAATTGCCCAACCAGGTAAGCCAGGCACAGTTTGAGCAAAAACTTAAATTATTTGTACATAAATATTTAAAAGACAAGATCACCAAAGCAAAGATCAACGGCGGCCATCCTGATAGTGAGAATGAATACTACCGGCTGCGTTTAATCCCCCTTACCGAACTGCACTTTAGTACCATCAGTCTTATGAACAACAGCACCAGCAAATTTTATCCTTACCTGCTGCTGGTGATCAGTGTGTTTATTTTATTTATCGCTACAGTTAACTTTATCAATTTATCGTTAGGCCGTGCGTTTACCCGCGCAAAAGAAATTGGCGTGCGCAAGGTTTTAGGCGCAAGCAAAAAGCAAATACTGGTTCAGTTCTGTACCGAGTCGGTTATAATCTGTACGGCATCATTACTGGTTGGTATGTTATTGGCTTATTGGTTGTTTCCGCAATACAAAACAATTTTCAACCAGCCGCTCAGGCTTAGTGCTTTAACAAACAGCATGTTACCCGCTTATTTTATTGTGGGATTTATTGTGGTGGCATTATTGGCCGGCGGCTACCCTGCCCTCATGATGACCTCGTACAAAATAGCGCAAACCGTAAAAGGCAAAATAAGCACGGGCAAATCAAACAACATGCGCAACAGCTTAATGGTGGTGCAGTTTGTGATCTCAGGCGTATTGATTATTTGTACCACTATAGCCTGGCAACAGCTTAACTTTTTACGCACCAAATCATTAGGCTATAATAAAAGCCAGGTGATAAGCATACCCGTTGGCAGTAATATCGACCCGCAGCGCGCACTCGATTTAATGCGCGTAAAACTGGCAGCCGACCCGCGTGTGCAAAGTGTTACCGGTACCGATATGAACATGGGCCGCGGGCGCGATAACAGCTCGTCAACCTCGCAAATGACGTTCGATTATAAAGGCAAAAGCATTAAAACACACTGGCGCCGCATTGATTACGATTACGTAAGAACATTACAACTGCAAATGGTATCAGGTCGCGAATTTTCAAAAAGTTACGGTACCGATACTGCTTCGGTTGTGATCAATCAAACAATGGCTCAAATGCTGGGCAGCAAAAATACTGCAGGATCTGTGTTTGCTGTTGATAACAAAAAGTTCCTGGTAGTAGGTGTAGTTAAAGATTTTAATTTTCAATCGTTACGTAAAGAGGTAGAGCCGCTTACCATGTTTATTGATCCTCACTGGCCACTAAACTATATTTTTGTGCGGGTTAGTCCCGATAATCTGCCTGCTTCCATGGCCTCAATTACTTCAACGTGGAAACAGGTTAATGCCAAAGCCGAAAGCAGCCCTTCATTTTTAGATGAAAATACCGGGCGCCAGTACGAAAAGGAAGGCCGCCTGTCAAAAATATTTATCAGTGGGGCAATGCTTACTATCATCATATCATGTATGGGCCTGTTTGCCATAGCTGTATTGGTCATCAGTCATCGTACTAAAGAGATAGGTATCCGCAAGGTGCTTGGCGCTAATATCACATCCATCATAGCCCTGGTATCCAAAGATTTTATGAAACTGATCCTGGTATCGGCAATAATTGCCACACCAATAGCCTGGTACAGTATGAACAGCTGGCTGCAGGATTTTGCTTACCGTATCAGTATACATTGGTGGGTGTTTGTGGTATCAGGTGTGATGGCTATGCTCATCGCATTTGCGACCATCAGTTTTCAATCGGTTAAAGCGGCATTGGCCAACCCGGTTAAAAGTTTAAAGAGTGAGTAGTCTTGAGTCAGAAGTCGGCAAGTCCGAAAGACAAGAGCAATGGGTGAGATAACTATACAAAACTTTCGGACTTACGGTCTTTCCGTCTTCCGGACTAAACTAAATAACCATGTTAAAAAACTACATCAAAATAGCTTTGCGCAACCTGCTCAGGCATAAAGCCTACTCGGTTATTAACGTGTCAGGTTTAGCTATCGGGATAGCCGGCTGCCTGATATTGTATATGGTTGTGAAATACGAAAACAGCTACGATATTTTTCAGCCCAATTATAACCGCATCATGCATGTGGTTACCCAGGATAAATTTCCGGATGGTATGACCTATAATTCCGGCGTACCCTTCCCTATGGCCGATGCCTTGCGCGCCGATTATCCGAACGTAAAGATCGGTGCACTGTTCTCATCATATGGCAGCCAGGTAACGGTTTTAAACGGTGGCAAAGGCAATCATAAATTTATCGAGAGCACAGGCCTGTTTTATGCCGAACCGCAATTTTTTGATGTATTTCAGTACAATTTTTTAGCCGGTAATGCTAAGGTGCTGGCCGAACCTAATACTGTTTTGCTAAGTAAAGATATGGCCATTAAATACTTTGGCAACTGGCAAACAGCCATAGGCAAACTGCTTAAGGTTGATAACGTGCTCACCTTAAAAGTATCGGCAATTATTGATAATGTACCGGGCCATTCCGATTTTCCGCTAAAGATTGTAGGCTCATTCATCAGCATAAAAAGTGTGCCGGCTACCTACAGCTACCAATCAACCTGGTTTGGCACCACCAGCAATTACCAGGTATTTATGTTGCTGCCGCCTAATGTTACACAGGCCGGCATTGAAACGCAGCTAAAACAATCGAACACTAAATATTACGGTGCGCACCGGTATACCAAGCGCACGCATTTTTTACAGCCTTTAAGCGATGTCCACTTCGATAAGCGCTTCGCAAATTTTGGTGATCATATTACCAGTAAATCAAAGCTGCTCACCTTATCATTGATAGGGCTGCTTATCATCATTATGGCCTGCATCAACTTTGTTAATTTATCAACCGCGCAAGCGGTAACACGCTCAAAAGAAGTTGGTGTACGCAAGGTTTTAGGCAGCAGCCGCAAGCAACTCTTTTGGCAAATGATGGGCGAAACAGGCATGATGGTTTTGATAGCGTCGGTTCTGGCTCTGCTTATCGCGATACTGTGCCTGCCCTATATTAAAACCATTATGGATATAGAGGAGCCTCTTTCTATATTCAACATGGATATTTTGTTGGTTATTGTGTGCGGTATATTCGGGGTTACTTTTTTATCGGGAATTTATCCTTCGCTCGTCCTTTCGGGATTTACCCCAGCGCTGGCTTTAAAAAACAAGATCACCTCGGCAACGGTAGGCGGCATTTCGCTAAGGCGTGGCCTGGTTATTATGCAATTTGCCATATCGCAGGTATTAATTATAGGCACCATAGTAGCTGTTAGCCAGATGGATTTTATCAGCAAAGCCGACCTGGGTTTTAATAAAGATGCCGTACTGGTTATTAATGCCAATACCGATAGTATTGCCATATCGCGGCAAGCAGCTTTTAAACAAAGGTTGCTGCAATTAGCAGGCATACAATCAGTAACCTTTAGCAGCGATGTACCACAATCGGATAACGACTGGCAAACTAATTTCTCTTATGATCATCGCCCCGACGAGAAGTATAGCATCAGCCTCAAATTTGCCGACACTGATTATTTTAAAACCTTTGGCTTAAAACTATTAGCCGGCCGGCCTTATAGCTTGTCGGATACGATAAACGAAGTGGTAGTTAATCAAACACTGCTGGCAAAACTGAATGTACATAACCCTGCAGATGCCATCGGCAAACAAATACGCCTCGGAACTGGTGTATGGAGAAACATTGTAGGCGTGGTACAGGATTTTAAAACCAATTCGCTGCGCGAAAACATCAAGCCCCTGTTTTTATCAACCCGTAAAATGTATTACAGTGTAGCCTCGGTTAAACTGCACTCGGCAAACCTATTACAAACATCAAAAAGCATTGAGGAGGAGTGGGATAAGTTTTTTCCTGAATACGCTAAAAAAACCGCCTTTATGGACGATAATATTCAAAATTTTTATCACCAGGAAAACCAGTTATCGCTGGTATATAAAATATTTGCAGGCCTGGCCATTTTTATATCATGCCTTGGTTTGTATGGGCTGGTATCGTTTATGGCAGTGCAAAAAACCAAAGAAGTGGGCATACGCAAAGTGCTGGGTGCAGGTGTAGGTAATATCATCTACCTGTTTTCAAAAGAGTTTACATTATTGATCATCATCGCCTTTTTAATTGCCGCACCAGTAGCTTACTACGTTATGCATGGCTGGCTAAGCAATTTTGTTTTCCGTATTGATATTGGCGTATGGGTATTTGTCATCGCCATATTAGCATCGGTTATTATAGCTTGGGTAACCGTAGGGTTTAAGGCAGTTAAGGCAGCACTGGTAAACCCGGTTAAAAGTTTAAGGAGTGAATAGAGTTAGCCTATGGATCATGGTTGATGGTTCATGGCAAAATACAGTGATTATACAAGGCAACTATGATCTATGAACCATTAACTATGAACTAATATCATGTTAAAGAACTATTTAAAAACCACGTACAGGTTCTTGCTCAAGAACAAAACATTCAGTTTTATCAATATCGTTGGTCTGGCCATCGGCGCCATGTGCTGCATTTATATTTTGTTGTATGTGCAAGATCAGTATAGCTATGATAAGCATCATAAAGATGTGCAGGATACTTATCGCGTTACTACTACTTTAACCCTTTCGGGCGATAAGCATAAAAATACTACCGTATCGCCGCCTATAGCGCCTGCGTTGAAAACCGATTTTCCCGAAGTAAAACAATATACCCGGGTGGTAGGTACGCTGGGCTTAAACAGGCATTTGTTAAGCTATAAAGAAAAGTCGTTTTACCAGAAGGATATGTTTTATGTCGACTCGACCTTTTTTGATGTGTTCAGCTATCATTTCGCAAACGGTTCGCCACAAAAGGCTTTAACTGAGCCTTACTCTATCGTGTTGTTTAAACCTGTAGCCGATAAGCTTTTTGGTGCCGATGAACCGGTTGGCAAAACCATCACAATAGATAATGGCTATGGCAAGCACGATTTTAAAGTTACCGGTGTAATTGACGAAAGCCTGGGTAAAACCCATATTAAAGCCAGCATGTTTGTAACCATGCGCAGTGGCGGCATAGGCGAATACGTATTACGTAACCAGATATGGGCAGGCAATAATTTTACCAGTACTTATATAAAACTACGCCAGGGAGCCAGCGCTTCGGCACTGGAGAAAAAACTGCCCGATTTTTTAAATAAGCATGGCGAACAGCAGTTAAAAGAGTTGGGGATGCAAAAAACGCTATATCTGCAGCCCGTAGCATCAATACACACCACGCCGGGTTTTGAGTCCGAACAAAACACCACTGTAAGTCCTTCTTTTTTGTATATACTGCTCCTCATCGGCATCATGATACAGGTCATCGCCTGCATTAACTTCATGAACCTGTCAACCGCCAGGGCCTCAAAACGCGCAAAAGAAGTTGGAGTTCGTAAGGTAATCGGTGCAGGCAAGTTCGATCTCATCAAACAGTTTTTAGGCGAATCGCTCCTGCTATCGTTCATCGGGGTATTGCTGGCACTACCTTTATTGTTGGTGGTAATGCCATATTTAAACAGCATAACCGGTGTAGTTATCGGCTGGGCATTCCTAACCAACTTCCGCATCTGGCTCATGCTTGCCGGTATTATTTTGGTAACCGGTTTTATTGCCGGCAGCTATCCGGCGTTTTATCTTTCGGCCTTCCAGGCTATTAAGGTCATCAAAGGTAATTTCACCAGCCATGTTTCGGCGGCAGGTATACGCCGCTCGCTGGTGGTGTTTCAGTTTGTGCTGGCGGTGGTGCTTATCTCGGTTATTATTATTATCTATAGCCAGCTGTCATTCATTAAAAGTCGCGATTTAGGCTTTAATCAGAACCAAAAGCTGGTGTTTGGTTTTTACACTAATGATACCCAAAGCAAAATGGCCAATTTTGCTAACGACTTACGCCAGATGGCCGATGTAAAAACGGTAACCAAAGCCGATAACTACATGGGCCAGTTCATTGGTCACGATCATGGCGTTTTCCCGGCAGGCGGCACTATGGCCACAGCTATTGATGCCCAAAACATAGCTACCGACGAATATTTTGTAAAAACCCACGGCATACACATTTTAAACGGCCGTGATTTCAGGCAGGGCGACACAAATAAAGTGCTCATTAACCAAACGCTGGCAAAAAGGTTGGGCCTCGATCCAGAAAAGGCTATAGGTACAAGGCTTTACACCGAATACAAGCCCCGCCCCGCAACTTTTGTTGAGGTAGCCGGTGTGATGAAAGATTTTAACTATAACTCGCTGCATATTGAAGTAAGGCCCTTTATGCTGGTTTACAGCAACAATGAATCGCAATTTGTAAACATAGTAGCATCGGTTAGCAGCAGCGACTATAAACAACTGCTCGGTAAAATTGAAGCCGTATGGCACAAGGATATCCCCTCGGCACCTTTTGATTATAGTTTTTTGGATGAAGAGGTACAAAAGCAATACGAAACAGAAGTTACCCTTTCGCAGATCATTAACCTGTTTACGCTCATTGCCATCTTTGTTTCGTGCCTGGGCTTGTTTGGCCTGGCAGCCTTCAGTGCCGAGCAGCGTAACAAAGAGATAGGCATCCGCAAAGTATTGGGCGCAAGCGTTACTGGCATTGTTCAACTGTTATCCAAAGATTTTTTAAAGCTGGTTTTCATCTCCATCATTATAGCGACACCAATAGCCTGGTATGCCATGCATAAATGGCTGCAGGATTTTGTGTACCGTGTAAACATCAGTTGGTGGATGTTTGTAATGGCCGGCACTATCGCTATTATCATCGCATTTGTTACGGTAAGCTTTCAATCAATAAAAGCGGCAATAGCCAACCCGGTTAAAAGTTTGAGAAGTGAATAAGAAAGCCCATAGACGATGGTCGATAGTCCATGGCCAAAATTAAAATACTATGGTCTATGGACTATCGGCCATGGACGAAATAACATAATAACTAAATAACCCAATAACTATGTTAAGAAACTACATCAAAATAGCATGGCGCAACATAGTAAACAATAAGGTTTACAGCGCATTAAATATTGTTGGCCTGGCTGCCGGCATGGCGGTGGCTTTGCTAATTGGTTTATGGGTGTATAAAGAGTATAGTTACGATAGCTTTTTGCCTAATGGCGATCAACTGTACCATGTAAAAATTAGTTTTACCAGTATCCACGATGGCACGCATACCCAGGACGCAATGTCGTTACCGGTAGCTGCGGCACTAAAAAAAGATTATCCCGAAATAAAGTATGTATCCGAGTTAGACTGGAATGACAAGCACGACCTTCTGGTTGGTGATAAAAAGCTTTATATTAACGGTATTGGGGTTGGCCCCGATTTTTTGAAGATGTTTCAGTTTCCGCTTATCAAAGGTAATGCTGCCTCGGTATTAACTGATCCTTACTCTATCGTTTTAACCGAATCGACAGCCAAAGCTTTATTTGGCAATACTGATCCGATGGGTAAAATGATTAAGATCGATACCCGGAACAATCTTAAAGTTACCGGTATTCTGAAAGATATACCCGCTAACATCTCCTCATTTCAGTTCCAGTATATCTTTCCGTTCGAATACCTGATTAAAAGCAACGAATGGATGAAAAACTCGCGCACCAGCTGGACCGACAACTCGTACCAGGTATTGGTGATGCTGCAGCCTAATGCCAGCCTGGCCGAGCTTGCACCCAAGATTAAAGATATCGTATCAAAAAACAGTGAAAGGATGCGTCCGGCCAAACCCCAGCTGATGCTTCACCCGCTTAAAGACTGGCACCTGCGGTCCGACTTTAAGAACGGCAAGGTATCAGGCGGCTTTATCGATTATGTACACATGTTCAGCCTCATCGGTATTTTGGTATTGCTGATTGCCTGTATCAACTTTATGAACCTGTCGACCGCCCGATCAGAAAAACGCGCCCGTGAAGTAGGGGTACGCAAAGCTATTGGCTCGCAACGCAGTGACCTCATTTTTCAGTTTTTAACCGAGTCACTGCTCATTACGTTTATGGCTTTTGTATTATCACTTATACTGGTGCAATTAGCCATACCATTTTTCAACGACCTGACCGATGGCTGGGTGGGCATCCCTTACTGGAGTCCGACCTTCTGGGCTATTATGTTAAGCTATGTACTAATAACAGGTTTACTGGCGGGTAGCCGCCCGGCATTTTATTTGTCATCATTCAATCCCGTTAAGGTATTAAAAGGCAGCATACAATTAGGCCGGGCGGCTACGCTTCCAAGGAAGGTTTTGGTGGTGGTTCAGTTTAGCTGCTCTATTGCACTCATTATTAGTACCGTTATTGTTTATCAGCAAATACAGCACGCCAAAACCAGGCCTACCGGCTACAGTGCCGATAGAGTGGTGATCAGCGACCTGAGCGATGATCTGAACAAAAACTATGATGCTTTAAATAACGACCTGATGCAAAGCGGATTGGTTGAAAACGTAACCCGCGCATCAGCACCCGTAACCGAAATTTATGCCCATACTTCTCTGGATAATTGGCCCGGCAAAAACGCAGGTGAAGAATCGGTTAATATAGTGACCATTTACGGCTCCGAAACTTATTTTAAAACGCTGGGCATGCAACTGGTTGAAGGGCATGATTTTGCTCCAAAATTTGAACCAGATACCGATCATGTGATATTAAACGAGGCCGCCATAAAACGCATGGGGCTAAAGGACCCGATTGGTAAAGAAATACAATGGAACAACCACAGCAATGGCAGGGTGAAGATAATCGGCATTGTTAAAGATGCCCTGATGGGCTCGCCGTTTACACCTGTTGAACCGGCCATATTTGCGCATGGCCGCTGGGGCAACCGGGCAATGTACCGCCTGTCTTCAAATGTTGACCCTCATGACGCTATTGCCAGGATCGGAAAGATATTTGATAAATATAACCCGGCTTACCCGTTCAGCTATCTTTTTGCCGATAGCGAATACGCACAGAAATTTAACCTCGAAGTATTGGTGGGTAAACTTGCAGGTATTTTTGCAGGGCTGGCCATCTTTATATCCTGCCTGGGTTTATTTGGCTTAGCCGCTTATGTTGCCGAGCAACGTACCAAAGAGATCGGTATTCGTAAAGTTTTGGGCGCTACCATAACCCAGGTATGGCTGCTGCTTTCAACCGATTTTATTGTGCTGGTAGGCATTAGTTGCCTCATCGCATCGCCTATAGCTTATTACTTTTTACATGATTGGCTGCAGAAATATGATTACCGCATCAGCATAGGGCCGTTGGTGTTTGTTGTTGCGTCGGTAACGGCCATGGCTATTACACTTTTAACCATCAGTTTCCAGGCCATTAGCGCGGCGCTGGCCAACCCGGTAAAGAGTTTGAGATCCGAGTAGTCCGGAAGTCTTTAGTCGGAAAGTCCGAAAGAAAGACTACATCTGATAATTAATTTATATAAAAAACTTCCGGACTTGCGGACTTTCCGTCTTCCGGACTAAACTAAGTTAAGCATGTTAAGGAACTACATCAAAATAGCCTGGCGTAACCTTGTTCGTAACAAGGTGATCAGCATGATCAATGTAAGCGGTTTGGCAATTGGTTTTGCCTGCGTATTGCTTATTGGTTTGTACATTAAAAACGAGTTAAGCTACGATCGTTTTTTTAAAGATGCCGATCGGATCTACCGCGTAAACCTGGATACTAAAATGGGTAACGATGAGGGCATTATCGGGCATACCCCGCCGCCTGCCGGAGCCGCGCTGATGAAAAGCTTTCCGGAAATTGAGAGCTATACGCGCATACTGTTACCCGGCGATGAAATTGTGCATTACGAAGCTAACGGGCAAAAAAAATCCCTGACGGAAAAATCGATGCTGGTTGTCGATTCCAACTTCCTCAAGTTTTTTAGCTACCCCTTAGTTACAGGCAATGCCGCTACCTGCTTTAACCAGGTTAACTCGCTGGTGCTAACTCAAAAAGCGGCTAAAAAATATTTTGGTGAGGAATCGCCTATCGGCAAAACATTGGTGTTCGACGAAGATCAAACACCGTTTGTGGTTACTGCCGTGTTAAAAGATATCTCACAGCAATCATCACTGCAATTCGATATACTGCGCAACACTGCAAGCTTCCGGTCGGTAGCGCATTTTACCTGGAGCTGGGTATGGCTGCAGATGGGCACTTACGTTAAGCTTAAACCAAACGTGCCTGCTGACGCGGCAAGCATAGCAAGGCTGGAAAGCAAATTCCCGGCAATGGTGGCCATTGAAGCAGCCAGCGCGTTTAAACGTGTCGGGCAGCCGTATGATGAGTTTAAAAGAAAAGGCGGCCGTTGGGATTTAAAGCTACAACCGATAGCCGATCAACATCTGCATTCGGTAAATATTGGCACACGGTACTTTGAGCAAAGCGATATCAAATACGTCTATATTTTTGCAGTCATCGGTTTGTTCATTATGATACTGGCCTGCGTTAATTTCATGAACCTGTCTACCGCGCAGTCAACCAAGCGGAGCCGGGAGGTAGGTATCCGTAAAGTATTAGGATCGTTAAAAGCACAGTTGATCAAGCAATTTATTACTGAGGCTATATTATATAGCTTGTTGGCTGTGGTAATTGCAACAGCCTTGGTTGTACTGATGCTACCTGCCTTTAACCAGTTATCAAACCGGGCGCTTACGGCCGGTACTTTATTGAATGCTAAATACATTATCGGCATTTTACTGTTTGCTTTGGTTACGGGCGCATTTGCAGGGAGTTATCCGGCATTTTTCATGACATCATTTAACCCGGTAAATATTTTAAAAGGTACTAATCTGCTTAAGGGCAAAGGCTCGGGCTTAATCCGCAATGGGTTGGTGATATTTCAGTTTTGGGTATCAACGGTACTGGTAATCTGCACCATTGTAGTTTATAAGCAATTGATGTATAGCAAGACACAGGATCTCGGTTTTAACAAGGAAAACATTGTTATCCTGCCTAACGTGGGCCGGCTTGGCACGAGCCAGGAAAGCCTGCGGCATGAACTTATTAAACTCCCACAGGTTGCCAATGCTTCTATATCGACCGGGCTACCTGCCGAAAACTCATTTGGGGATACGTACAAGCCAGAAACCGACCGGGCAAATACAACCGGCGCCGAAACCAATATCGATCTTTCATCATTTATGGTCGACGAAGCTTTTGTGCCAACCCTTGGCATGAAATTATTAAGCGGCAGGACTTTCTCGCAAAAATTCAACGATTCGGCATCGGTACTGTTAAACGAAACCGCGGTAAAACAAATAGGCTGGAAAAATCCCATCGGCAAAACCATTACCTACCCCGGCAATAACGATCAAAAATTTACGGTTATTGGTGTGCTCAAGGATTTCAATACCACATCATTTAGAAACAGCATTGCGCCTTACGCTTTGTTTTACACCACATCAAAAACATATAACATCCGTTCATCGTACTTAACAGTGAGGATAAGGCCCGGTAACTATGCCGAAACACTCAGCAGCATCCAAAATAAGTGGAGGCAATTTGCGCCCTCGCTCCCATTTGATTATAGTTTTATGGATGCCGAATTTGATTCGCTGTACCGTTCAGATCAAACAATGGGTAAAGTACTGACCGTATTTACCGCCTTATCGGTAGCGGTGGCCTGTATGGGCCTGCTTGGTTTGGCGATGTTTACAGCTGAGCGCCGCACCAAGGAGATAGGCATCCGTAAAGTACTGGGTGCATCGGTGCAAAATGTAGTCGCCATGCTCTCGCGCGAATTCGTAAAACTGGTATTGATAGCGTCGCTACTGGCTTTCCCGGTCGCGTGGTTTGCTATGAATAAATGGTTACAGGACTTTGTCTACCGCACCAATATCAGCTGGTGGATCTTTATCCTGGCATCGGTATTAACCATGGCTATAACTTTAGTAACCATCAGCTTTCAATCAATAAAAGCAGCGATAGCTAACCCGGTTAAAAGCTTGAAGAGCGAGTGATCGGGTAAGTAGTCAGTACTGAGTAAATAAACATGATGAACCAATAACTTAACTCAATACCATGTTCAGAAACTACATCAAAATAGCCTGGCGCAATATATTTAAGCGCAAGTTTTATACGGCCATTAACATTGCTGGTTTGGCTTTGGCCATCACCTGCTGCCTGTTTATTTACCTGTATATTAGTTTTCATTTAAGTTTCGACAGGTATCACCAGCGTGTGGGCAATACCTTCAGGCTGGTTAACGAACTGCACCTGCAAAAAACCGAATATGAAAAAGGTGCATCGGTGGCCATGTTCAAAATTTTGCGAAATAATATGCCGCAGGTTGACCGGTCGGCCTTTGCGATCGAAAAGCAAAGTCTGATCATTGATGTGGATGGCGATGCCAAACGACGGTTTAAAGAAGAAAAAAACATTGCGTTTATCAGTTCGGATTGGTTTACACTATTTAAATACCATTGGCTTGCGGGCAATCCGAAACAATTGGATGAACCCAACACCGTTGCATTAACACAAAAACAAGCCAACAAATACTTTGGTGATGCCAATCCCATAGGCCGGATATTGACCATCAAAAATCAACAGGTTAAAGTGGTTGGGCTTATTGCCGATGCTCCTTTCAACAGTGATCTCCGATCAGAAATTTATATCTCATTTGCTTCGCTGGATAATATACTTACAGGCATTGATAAAGGTTTTTACACCGATCTGGGCTGGATCAACTCGACAAATGCCGCCTACGTATCGTTAAAAGATGCCCGCCAGAAAGAGGCCATAGAAAAAAGCCTCACACAATTAGGCGAAAAGAAATTTGGCAGCAAGGTTTTTACTTTTAAGCTATTACCCTTAACCGAAATGCATTTTGATGCACATTATGGCGGCGTGGTACAACAATCGTTACTGGTAACACTGGCTTTAATAGGTGCGCTTATTCTGATCATCGCGGTGATCAACTATATCAACATGACCATTGCACAGCAGGCGCGGCGCAGTGTGGAGATCGGTACGCGCAAAGTGTTGGGCGGCTCATCCATGCAGTTATTTATGCAGTTTATGACAGAATCGCTGCTTACCGCAGTAATGGCGATAGTGATTGCAACTATGCTGGTAGTGTTTTTTATGCCAGCAGCTAACAACCTATTGTTCACCGAAAACCCTTTGCACATTTTATCAAGTCAAAGCCTTTACCTGTTTCTGGCCGTTATGCTGGTATTTATTACCCTGGCGGCAGGTGTATACCCCGCAATGTTGTTAAGCAGGCTAAGTGTGTTTAAAGCTTTGAAAAACAACGCCTGGAATTTGAAGGCCAGCGCAGGCCGTAAAGTGCTGATCATATTGCAAAATACGGTAGCACAAGCCTTAATAGCAGGTACTATTATTATTGTGATGCAGGTGCGCTTTTTAAAGAACACCGATTTTGGTTTTGACCGCAATGCCGTAGTTATGGTACCATTAGGCGAAGCCACAGATACGCAAAAGGAGCAATTGAGCCAAAGTTTGAAAGCAATATCCCAGGTAAGTTCCTTCAGCTTTTGCAATAAACCACCGGCAAGCGACAGCCAGCGCGGGGCAACGGTTAAGTTTGCCAACCGCGACTGGGAAAAATGGCCGGCGCGTTTTGCCATCGGCGATTCGGCTTATTGCCGCACATTTGGTTTGACGTTGGTTGCCGGCCGCAGCATCCGCAATAAGCAACCAACACCCGAGTTTTTGATCAACGAAAAAATGGCCACCATGCTCCATTTTAAAAACCCGAACGAGGTGATCGGTCAAACCCTGTTAGCCGGTGATGTTAAAGGTGTTATTGTAGGCGTGGTAAAAGATTTTAACATCAAATCGTTATTAGAGCCTATCGAGCCATCCGTAATACTCGAAAACAATTATCTGCAAAACGCTGTGGCCATTAAGCTTACCGGGAACCAGACTTCATCTGCGTTAAGCGCGTTACAAAATCAATATCAACGTATTTTACCTGCCCAGCTTTTTAGTTACCAGTTTGTTGACGACGAAATAGCATCGTTATACAAAAAAGAAAGCCTGCAGCAAAAGCTGATCTGGAGCTCGGCCTTTGTAGCTATATTCATCAGTTCGCTGGGTTTATTGGGCCTTATTTCGCTGGTTACCTTGCAGCGCACCAAAGAGATCGGAATCCGTAAAGTACTGGGCGCTACAGTTAGCCAGATCAACCTGATGCTATCAAAAGACTTTTTACAACTGGTATTGATATCGCTGCTAATTGCTTCGCCCCTGGCGTGGTGGGCCATGAACAAGTGGCTGCAAAGCTTTGCATACCGTGTCGATATCCATTGGTGGGTATTTGCTTTGGCAGGATTTGGCGCGTTGCTCATCGCAATTTTAACCATCAGTATCCAATCGGTAAAAGCGGCACTGGCCAATCCGGTTGAAAGTTTGAGAAGCGAGTAAAAAGTCTGCAAGTCAGAAAGACCGAAAGTCTGGAAGTAGCTCCAATCCGTTTCTTGTCTTTCGGACTTTCCGACTACCGTCTTTCGGACTTCTCCCCATGTGTATCAAAACCGGACGGTTGCTGTTGCAATACCGAACGCTTTATTTGTAATATTTTCACGTCAATAAACTGATAATCAATTAAATAAATGTTTGGTACATTATTATAGCCAATTGCTTAAATTGCAATATTGTTATGCTGAAGAACTACTTTAAAACTGCCTGGCGCAGCCTGATGCGATTCAAAGTATTTACGCTGATCAACATATTGGGCCTGGCCATAGGTATCAGCGCATCCATGGTGATCTATCTGATAGTGCATTACGATTTCACCTTCGATAAGTTTGAAAACGATAATGCCCGTATTTACCGTGTGGTATCCGATATGAAATTTTCGGGTAATCCATATCATAACAGCGGCGTACCTGCCCCTGTTGGCGAGGCTGTACGCAATGAGCTATCGGGCATTAGTTTAGTTTCGGCTTTTCACCAGCATAATTCGGAAACAAAGGTTATTATACCTGGTAATACCAAACAGCCTTTGGTTTTAAAAAACCAGGGCGATATTATTTTTGCCGATGTTAATTACTTTAAACTGATACCCTACGAGTGGATAGCCGGTTCGGCAAACACTGCGCTGAACGACCCGCTGAAAGTGGTTTTAACTGAAAAAAGCGCCAAACTTTATTTCCCCGATCTGCGTGCCGACCAGGTTATAGGCCGGCAGGTGATTTACGATAGCGTAGCTACCACTGTTACCGGCGTAGTAAAAACATTGAGCCGCAATACCGATTTCATCTTTCATGATTTTATTTCACTATCAACCATTCCTGCCACCGGTTTAAAAAAGAACTACAGTTGGGGTAACTGGGGAATGACGAACGGCTCATCGCAATTGTATGTTAAGCTAAACCCGGGTATAACCAAACAACAAATTGAAAAACAGTTAGCGGGTATCAATACCAAATATGTTAAAAAGCACAAAGGTTTTGAATCGGCGTTTAATTTACAGCCTTTAAGCGATGTGCATTTTAATGCCGACTACCGGAATTATAATGGCCGCCTTGCCAACAAGCCAACCCTGTACGGGCTACTCATCGTAGCAGCATTTTTGTTGTTATTAGGCAGCATCAACTTCATCAACCTGTCTACCGCTCACGCGTCGCAACGGGCAAAAGAGATCGGTATCCGCAAAACAATGGGCAGTACCAAAGCTCAACTTATTTTGCAATTTTTAAGCGAAACCTTTTTGATAACCCTACTGGCTACCATTTTATCAATTATACTGGCGCCGGTATTGCTCAGCATATTTTCAGGCTTTATACCTAAAGACCTGCATTTTAACCTGCTGCACCAGCCCGACCTAATCATGTTTATGATCCTATTGGTTGTTACAGTAAGCGTATTATCGGGTTTCTATCCATCGTGGGTACTATCGCGATACAACCCTATACTGGTATTAAAAAACCAGGCCTATGCCAATACCGGTAAAACCCGCCGGGTATGGATCAGAAAATCGTTGACTATATTCCAGTTTTTGATCGCCCAGTTTTTTATTATGGGTACGTTTTTAGTGGCCAAGCAAATACATTATACCTTAAATAAGGACCTTGGCTTTAAGAAGGATGCGATCATTACTTTAAGCACCCCATTCAGCAAGCAGCTTAACAGCCGCTTTGTATTATTAAATAAGCTGAAAAGCATACCCGGTATTGAACTGGTTAGTCTTGGCGGCAATCCACCGGCAACTATGGGTGCAAATTCGGGGCAGGTGAGCTATAAGGATGGCAAAAAAGAAATTCAACTTGATGTACAATTCAAATATGGCGACCCTAACTATCTGAAACTTTACCACCTTAAATTGCTGGCCGGTACTAACACGCACGAAAGCGATACAGTTAAAGAGGTTATTGTAAATGAAACCTACGCCCATATGATCGGCTTTAAAAACGCCACCGATGCAGTAGGTAAAACGTTGGATTGGAGCGGTGTGAAACTACCCATAGTTGGCGTAATGCGCGATTTTAACCAGGAGTCGTTACACAGCGAAATAAGGCCGCTGATGTTTACAGGTGCGAGCAGCAACAGTTATGAGCTACACGTTGCCCTGGGTCCAGAAAATGCAGATGGCACAGCCTGGAAAAACACCATCGACAAAATAGGTAAAGCTTATAAAGACATTTACCCTGAAGAGGATTTTGATTACGACTTTTACGATAAGAGAATAGAAGGCTTTTACCATAGCGAACAACAAATATCGAGCTTGCTGACCTGGGCAACCGGACTGGCCATCTTCATCAGTTGCCTGGGATTATTAGGTTTGGTGATCTATACTACTAATCTTCGCACCAAAGAGATCGGTATCCGCAAGGTATTGGGCGCATCGGTAGCAAATCTGGTAGCTATCCTGTCAACTGATTTTATCAAACTGGTACTAATGTCATTTATTATTGCTTTACCGGTAGCCTGGTATGCCATGAATAAATGGCTGCAAAACTTTGCCTACCGTACCAGCATCAATTGGTGGATCTTCGCGTTAAGCGGAGCTCTGATGATCCTGATAGCGCTGGCAACACTGAGCTTTCAAACCGTTAAAGCGGCTATTGCTAACCCGGTAAATAGTTTGAAGAACGAGTGAAGAAATCTATTTGATGAATAATCCATGGCTATAAAATCAGAGAAATATATTATGGTCCATGGACTATTGACCATGGACCAACCAATAACCAATAACTTAGCAACTCAATAACCAATAACAATAAAATGCTCTCACTCAAAAATATTTCAAAGTACTACAATGTAGGCGGTGCTAAAACTTATGTGCTCAACAAGATCGATCTGGATATTGATGCCGGCGAATTTGTCTCAATCATGGGTCCTTCGGGCTCGGGTAAGTCAACTTTACTCAACATTATCGGCCTGCTCGACGAACCTTCCGAAGGTTACCATTACTTTTTAGGCGAACCTGTGCACCAATTAAAAGAAAAACAACGCACGGCTTTATACAAAAGTAATATCGGCTTTGTTTTTCAGGCCTATCACCTCATTGACGAGCTAACGGTTTACGAAAACATAGAAACCCCGCTCATTTACCAGGATGTTAAAAGCAGCGAACGCAAGGCACTTGTTGCTGATATCCTCGACCGTTTTCAGATCGTTGGTAAAAAAGATCTTTTCCCGGCGCAGCTTTCGGGCGGGCAGCAGCAACTGGTTGGCATTGCCCGCGCATTGATCACCAAACCCAAATTGCTGCTGGCCGATGAACCTACAGGCAACCTCAACTCTAAACAAGGTGAGGATATTATGGAGCTTTTCCGTAAGCTGAATAAGGAAGACGGCGTAACCATTATACAGGTTACTCACTCAGAAAAGAACGCCGAGTTTGGCTCCCGTATCATCAACCTGCTCGATGGTAAGATCGAATCATCGCGCAATATTTGAGTTACAAGCATGAAATACCTGAAATATATACTCCCTGTATTCTTCATCCTGCTAAACGTCAATACAGGATCTGCACAAACGCCCGATACTGTGCTAACCCTGCAGCAATGCCTGGATATTGCCATCAAAAACAACCTGGTGGTTAAACAAAGTGAGATCCAGTTAGAACGTAACCGCATCAGCTACCAGCAGGCCCGCGAAAACATGCTGCCCAGTTTTAACGGCTCGGTTGATCACAGCATCAGCGATGGCCGCAGCCTCAACCCATCAACCAACCAGTACGTTACCAATCAGTTCACTTCGGCAACCTATGCGCTTAACAGCAGCCTTACACTGTCAAGCGGGTTAACGCTCCAAAACGCGGTAAAGCAAACATCTCTGGCATACCAGGCAGGCAAGATGGATTTCCAGCAGGCTAAGGATAACCTAACCCTCAATATCATCGCTTCTTACCTGCAGGTACTTAATGCCGAAGACCAGCTTACCCAGGCCTATACCCAGTCGGCCGTATCGCAAAAGCAGGAAGAGCGCCAGGCCGTTTTGAATAAGGATGGCGCCGTACTGCCATCTGCCTATTACGATCTGAAAGGCCAGGCTGCTGCCGATAAACTGAACGCCGTAAATGCCAAAAGTACCCTCGATATTGCCAAACTAACCCTGCTGCAACTCATGAACGTGCCTTACAACAAAAACGTGAGGATACAGCGTCAGCTGGCCGATCAGTTACCCACGCAGTACAACGAAACTGCCGACCAGATCTACAGTAAAGCGCTTACCGATCTGGCTTATGTAAAGGCAGCCGAACTGCGCCGCCAAAGTGCCGAAAAAGGTGTGCAGGTAGCTAAGGGCGCTTTGATACCATCGGTTTCGTTAGGCGGAAACTTAGGCACCAATTACTCAAGCACAGCTAACGGCGGCACCAATACCAGCTATGTAAACCAGTTGCAAAACAATTACGGCACCTCGTTTGGCGTAGGGATCAATGTGCCTATCCTCAACTACTTTCAAAACCGTAACCGGGTAAAGTTAGCTAAGCTTGATCTGCTGAACACGCAATATATCGAGCAAAATACACGTATCCAGCTTCGCGAAAATATCGACCAGGCTTATGTGAACATGGTTGCTGCTTTCGACCGTTATAAACTGCTGGTTGAACAGGTTGACGCTTTCGCAGAATCGTTCCGCATTGCCGAGATTCGCTTCAATGCGGGTGTGCTTACTTCTGTCGATTTCCTGATCGTGAAAGGCAATCTCGACAGGGCTAAAACAAGCCTCATCAGCAGCCGGTACGATTACCTCATCCGCACCAAAATACTGGATTATTACCAGGGCAGGTTATCGCTATAGCTTATAGACCAGGCTACAATTTAAGGCCAGGCCGCTATATTTTTGGGTAAAATATGGCGTATAACTGCCCCCGCCAATATTCCAGCCATAAATGCGCAAGGGTACGGTTTGATCTTTTTTGTAAATATCGATCTTGCGGCTGCCTATGCCCAGAAAACCACCGAGGGTTAACTTACCAACGGGTTTGTATTGTAGGTTGATACCGATGTTGGAATTGCGGTATTGCGCATACCGGCTTTGGTATTTGGCCGCCGACAGCCTGTATGATCCATAATCGCTTTTAAAACCAGCGCCGAGTGTCCATTTGTCGGTCAGCTTAAAATCAAGTCGTGGCGCCAATGGCAATGGCCCGTTTACTGTAATGTTATCATTTATGTGCCAGATCATGGTAATTATGGGCAATAACTGGCTGCCGCTAAACTGGTACTGATAACCCAGGCCAAAACCCAGGGCAAACTTTTTGCTTGTTGGAAACAAGAACAGCACTTCTGATCTAAAGCGCCAGTCCTCGGCCGAAATATCATCCAGATCAGATGCCAGCAAAGGTTCAGCATGGATGGACATGATCGTCTTTTCACCCAGTTTAGTGTGATAACCTAAAGACAGGCCGATGGTTTTGTAAGAGGCGCTATCCAACAGCGAGTGCGTATCGGTGATATTCACTAAACTTAATTCCGGACCGATACTAAATCCCGGCTTGACCGGAAAAAGCAGTTTGACGCTGTTGCTGATGAAAGTGCCCCCGCCTTTGCTGGCTGCAGTTTTACCATACGAAAAATCGTAGGATAGTTTATCATCGTTTTGAGCTTTCGCGAAAGAACAATAACAAAACGTTATCGCTAACAGCAGCGGTTTAACCAGGCGCATAGTGTAAAGTTTAGGTGCCTAAATATACACAAGCGCAGATATAAATTCAAGTTTATCCCTAATATATAGGTACTTAGTATTTCTGGTAAACGTTGTACAGGATATTCAGATCCAACTGTGTCCATTTACCTTTGATATCGCTTTGTACAAAGTGACGTTTAAAGGCAACAATGGCGCTGTTCAGGTCGCTGGTATCATAACCAATCAGGCGCATGGCAATAACCGGGTCAAAGTTATCGGGCGCCAGTTCAAGCACATCATCGCTCCAGTAGCCAAAGCCATGCTCGGCCATTCTTTTCCACGGAAACAGCGGCCCGGGATCAGGTTTGCGTTTCGGAGCAAAATCCTCATGCCCTATAAAATTAGCGGTAGGTATACCGTATGCCTTTTTCAGTTTGGTCAGCAGGCTTATCAGGCTGTTGATCAATGGTTCGGTAAAAGGTTCTTCGCCGTTGTTATCCAGCTCGATACCTATCGAACAACTGTTCATATCTATCACGCTACCCCATTTACCTATACCGGCCTGGTTTGCACGCAGGTAATCGTTCACCATGTGATACACTTTGCCATCACGGCCAATCACATAATGCGCGCTAACAGCGGTACGTTTCAGGGTAAAAGTGCGCAACGTTTCGTCCGACGAGTTTTGCGCCGTGTAGTGAATAATCACATAAGCCGGTTTACGGATACCAAAGTTTACTGTTCCTACCCAGTCCGAAGGAATGCTCATGCCCATCGAATCCGTCAGCATAGCAGGTTGTTCCAGTTTCAGCATGCGTGCAAACGAGTCTGCCTGGTGTGTATAAACTTTATTGGTAGTGTAGTATTTGCCTTTAGGCGAACACGACGCCAACATGACAAGAATAACAAGACATAGGTAAAAATGGGTATTTTTCATTCAATCAATTTCATTGGTATTATCGGGATACTAATTAACTAAATAAGCCCGATAACACATCGGTATTTATGGGTATTTTTTATGTTACTTCGGTTGCTGTTAATCAAAATTCACTTATATCAACCTGTAATATACGCATTTTTTGCCTTTAGAACAAGTGAACGAGGTATTAAATTAACCTTTAGCTATCCGCTTATTGGTCGAATTACCGATAATCAACTCGGCATCAAATACATTGGTGGTATATTCGGTAACCGGGTAGGGCGAATGCGAGCTTTCGATGATCAGTTCTACCGCCTTTTTACCCATATCGAAGGCCGGCTGCCTGATGATGGTGAGCGAGGGATCGAATATCCTGGTGAACTCGGTATTGGTAAACCCCAGCAGGGCAATATCTTCGGGTATCCTGACGTTCAGCGTTTTCAGGATCTCAAAGCTCTTCATGGTTATCCTGTCAGATGCACCAAAGATAGCCTGGGGCTTGTCGGTCAGGTTGAGCAATTTGTCTATATGGTTAGCTACCTCCTGCTGGTCGCGGCCGCTTTGCCGGCAAAAGCAAATGTACTCGTCGCGTACCGGTATGCTTGCATCGCGTAAAGCCGAGATATAGCCATCGCGCCGCTCAATGGTAACCGAAAGTTTTTCTGAACTGGTAATATGCGCAATTTGGGTATAGCCTGATCTGATCAGGTGTGTGGTAGCATTGTAAGCTCCGGTAAAATTATCACACCTAACTTTAAAGGTCTCCAGCTCGTCGGATGTGCGGTCGAGCAACACAATACTAACGCCGCGCGATTGTAACTGCCTTAAATATTCGATGTTTTGCGATGGCGACGACATGGAGATAATGAGCCCTTCCACCAAAAACGACGACAGATTTTGCAAAAACACCAGTTCCCTGTCGGGCGATTCGAGCGTTTGACAGATCACCAGGTTATAGCCCTGCTCATAGGCAACCGCCTCAATCCCATCAATGATCTGCCCGAAAAAATTATTGCTGATAGCCGATACCACAACACCGATGGTTTTGCTTTTACCCATTTTAAGCCCCTTAGCTATCGGGTTGGGCACGTAGTGGTTTTTGGCAGCGTAATCTAAAACCAGCTTTTTGGTTTTGCTGCTTACCTCGTGGCTATCCTGCAAAGCACGCGACACGGTTGATACCGACATCCCCAATGCTTTGGCGATATCTACCAACCGTATCGAACCTTGATTTTGTTGCTCACTACTCATTTTGCAAGATAAGGAAGATAACCTTTAATGCAAATTAAGCGTTTTTAATCAGATTTTTAAAGGATACACACGGAAGCATCATATCAGCTTTCACTATTCCTTTTTCTCCCGGTATCGCAAACAGCAAACCTTACCATCCATAGTACTTACGTAAACTGTGGCTCCATCGGGTTGTACCGGGTTAACTAGCCCGTTCGATATTTTGTACCCGCCTAAAGGCTCTCCTGTTTTGGCATTTACTACATGAATAATGCCTGAGTGCGAGGGTATGTAAACCCTGCCGTAACTTTCTATAATTACTGATGGGTCAAGTTCGTAAGGTAATTGAATGGCCGCTTTCCATGCTATCTGCATCGAATCGGCTTTTGCGGATATGCCCAGTACCTGTCCTTCCATGGTTTTTACATACACCACCGCGCTGTCTGCCGAAAGGCCCATCGACTCGCGCACGCGGATCTTCGGGTCTTGCTTGCGCCACAGTTTTTTTCCTGTCGCGGCATCAAGGCAGGTCATGTAACGATCGGGAGCTACAATAAATATCCTCCGGTTAGCGGCAACCGGGTAACAGGCCGCTGCCGAAAACATCCGGTTACTTGAGCCGTTGCTCCATTGCCAAACCTGTTTGCCGGTAGCCTGGTCTAAGGCGTACAGGCCGTTTGCCCAATCGCCAAAATAAACCAGCCCGTTATACAACAGTGGCTTATCAACCACAAAGCCTTTTACCTGGTCAAAGTCCCAAACCGGCTTGCCGGTGACGATATTTATCGCACGGAAGTGCCCGTCGGAAGCGCCGATAAACGCCATATTGTTTTTGATAACTGCCGACCCAAGCACAGGTTTTAAAGCCTCAACCTTCCAAAGCAACTTGCCGGTATTGGCATTCAAACAATAAATAAAATTATCGCTCGAACCCACAATTACCCTGTCGCCGCTCACCGCCGGGGTCGAATATATTTTACCGCCGGTAGCGTAAACCCACGTACGTTTACCGGTTTCTTTGTTCAGTGCGTAGATCAATCCTTTGGTATCAACCAGTATCAGCTTATTGCCGCTTATGCCCATTCCTGCACCTATATCGCTATCGTCCTGGTAGGTCCATACAGCCGTTGGCGCATCGGGTTTGCTGTTCATAGCATAGTTTGGCCGGTAGTAATGCGTAGTGTCTTTATCAAAATGATGATCGAACAATTTTACCTCGGCCCATTTGCGCGTCTTCTGCGTTACCGGGTTACGCTCTTCAACGCTTACCTTGCCGTCATCAAAAGTTACCAGGTTGTACCCGCCAATACTGTCCTTAGCGCGCAAGTTTGAACGGCCCATAATGCCCGGAATACCTTCAAAATTGTATTTGTGGTTATTATGCCCGTGTCCGCATAAAATCAGTTGCGTGTTCTTTTTTTTCAGCATATCCATTACGGTATACCAGTTGTTTTGTGATGAATCCTGCGGGTAATGATTGAGGTACACAACCGGTGTTGCGGGCTTGGTAGCCTTCAAAACCGACTCGAGCCAAACTACGTTTTCGCGCGGCACCTGCCCAGGCCCCATGCGCATATTGGGCCCTGAGCTGGTCGCCGCAAATAAGTAACCGCCATAATTGAAGGAGAATGTTTCGGAGCCAAATATCTTTCTAAAATCGTTACTCCCGCTTTCCGACCAGTTAGAATCATGGTTACCCGGGATAGCATACCACCTGATATTCAGGCTATCCAGTATCTGTTTAGCCAGCTTCAATTCGGCGTAAGCGCCAAACTCGGTAATGTCGCCGGTAATCACCACGAATTTCAGATCGTGCTGACTGTTGATATCCTTTACCGTGCGGCGCAAATCCTCGGCAGCGGTGGCGTTGCCGATGTGGGTGTCTGATACAAAAGCAAACTTAAACGATTGCCCAAAACCAATTTTCGCTGTCAGCAACAGCACAGCAAAACAAAAAAGAACTCTAATTTTCATGGGGATATTACACAACTGCAGGGGACCGCAATTTACTAAAATTATAAGATGTTAAATGCTGGATATAGCTATCTCCCGCATAAAACATTCGCACATCTGCACATCCATCATGCTTCCGGGTCAATTTCATTCAACTGTTGTTGCAGTCTTATCTTTTGCTGTGTGATATGCATCAGGTCCCTTCGAAGCGTTTCGGCGTCAAAGCCTGCAGGTGTTTTGCCGGCGCGCAAAAAGTTGTCAGATATCAGCGCATAGGCTTCTTCGGCATAAGCAAACCAAAAATCCCAGGTCATTTTTCGTTTTTTACCCCAGGTAATGCAGGTGAGTCCGTGCTCATCATAAGCCAGCACACATATGGCATGTCCGCCGTATGACCCCGGTGCGCCATCGCCAACCGGCCCGTCGGGCGACAGTTCCCAAACCTTTTGACCCTTGATGGTTTTAGGCAATTGTAACCCTACATAAATACCACCGAACAAAAATATGGCCTGGCTCACATGTTTTTTGGTATGATGATTTACGGTGGCAAAGGCAGCAATTTTATGCCCGCTAAAACTGTTTTTGCGCCAGTATTTTAGCAACTCAAGCGCCGTAGCTCCTTTATCGTTCGCGCCTGTTTTAGGATCGTACCCGGTTAATGCCGAGTATACCCTGATGATCCTGTTGTCGGATAAGAGTACTTGTTCACCGGTATTCATCGTCCAGCATTGTATCAGGTGGCCGGCTGCAGCACAGGTACAATTACGCAGGTGCAGGTTTTTCATCGCGCCCCAGCGCGATTTCTTTTTCTCTATCCAGTTACAAACCGGCGGTACTTCAGGCAAACTATCCGGCTTGATATAATTGGTGTAGCTCAAGGTACGCACATCCGTTTTAACGGGGTGTTTCCCCAATTGTCCGATTACTGGTTCTGTAGCAGGCATATAGGCAGGTTTTGATAGCACAAATATAACGCAACACCTGCTTAAATTTATATGCACACTTACGTTACCATTTTCGCAATCGAAAATTAAAAAAGGTGGGTATTTGTCGGTATTTTTTAATGATTTATCGGTGCCCGATTATCAAATTCGCAATATCATTTTCACCGTCGCTCGCCGCCGGTTATCCCCAAATATCTAAATTTTTATCAGAAAATAGAACGTTAATTGACATGGATTTCCTGGATAGCGATGGGTTTCAAACCCGTTGCTATATTGTTTTATACAACAAAAGCGCATACTTATTCAGTATTGCGCTCCTGGGGGATCGGCATAAAATAAAAGGGACAGTGGCTAATATTATGAAGCCTGCTGCATAAACTCTTTCTGGTAATTTAGCGGGCTTTTTCCGGTTATTTGTTTAAAAAATTTATGGAAGCTGGCAAAATTGTTAAACCCGCTCTCATAACACAGTTGTTTGATCAGCACCTTATTCTCGATCAGCAGTTTACAGGCATGCCCAACCTTCAGCTCAATTAAAAACTGCGAGTAGGTTTTATGCGTATGCGATTTAAAATACCGGCAAAACGAGTTCGGACTAACATAAGCAATGGCCGCTATTTCTTCCAGGTGTATCTTGTTTCTGAAATTGGCCAGCGAATATTCATAAATGGCGTTTATCCGCTCATTGTCCGACGAGGCATTGGCATTATGGCTAAACCCTATCGACGATAGTAAGGTTATCTTGTTGCAGTTGGCAATAGTATTCAATGCCTCCATTAATAAAATGATCTTCTCTGCGCCTTCGGCGGTAAGCATCTTTTCCAGTATTTCGGCAACAGCTACTTTAGTTTTACCGTTTATTTTGATACCGCATTTGGCTTTATCAAGCACTGTTTTAAGCGCCTTGTTTTCCGGAAGCTGCAAAAACTGGTCGCCCCAAAAGTTTTCGCAAAAATGCGCAACACGTACATCGGCGCTGTGCTTAGGGTCTTCCCTAAAATACGATTCGTCAAACCGCCAGTAATGCGGCAACTGCGTACCTATCAATACAACATCGCCCGCTTTAAAATGACTGATGCTGTCGCCGATAAATTGCGTGCCCTCGCCCTTTTTAAAGTGTATCAATTCAACCTCGGCATGGTAGTGCCATTTGTTGTTAAAATGCGGAACCAGATCCTGGCGCACACTAAACGAATGTGCAGGTCCTTTGGAGACTTTGAGTAGTTGTGGTTTCATAATGGTTATAATTCGGCCTCGGTGGCTTGGTTTATAATGCAGGTACTTTACTACCTGTTGGCTAAACCAAAGTTAGCTCCTAACGCTTTCAGAAAACCATGTTGTTTAGGTAAATATTACCCGATAAACGTGTTTTTTAAAATAAAAAACACATTAAGAATGCATTATAAAATTAATTTAAAATACTGATTATAAGTAAATTGAGAATAAAAAACTATACTTCATCCACTTTTGATACCGGATGCGCCTTCGGCGTGTAGCCAAAGTGCTCTTTAAAGCATTTTCTAAAATAATCAACATCCATAAAACCCACCATATAGGCTACCTCGTTAACGGTTAGCTGGCCCTGGGCCAATAGCTGTGCGGCCCGCTTAATACGCACAGTGCGGATAAACTCGATACCGGTTTGGTTGGTTAACGATTTGATCTTTTTATAGAACGAGCTTTTGCTCATGGCGGTTTCCTGGCTTAATTGCTCTACACTCAGGTCAGGGTCGGTAATATGCTGCTCAATGTAGTTCAATACCTTCATCAAAAAGGCTTCGTCTAAATTGCTTATCGCGATGTTATGCGGTTCCAGTTTAATTTCTTTTTGATAACGTTCGCGCAGCTTTTGCCTGTTCTCAATCAGGTTCCAAACGCGTGCTTCTATCATGTTAAAATTAAACGGCTTGGTAATATAATCGTCGGCGCCGGTTTCAAGACCTTCCATTTTAAATATCAGCTGTGTTCGGGCCGTTAAAAGTATTACCGGTATATGGCTGGTATCGATATCCGATTTTAGCTTGCTGCACAACTCAATACCGTTCAACCCCGGCATCATCACGTCGCTGATAATAATATCCGGGCTAACCTCCTTGGCCATCGCCAGTCCGTCAATACCGTTAACTGCGGTATAAACTTCAAAGTCAGTACCAAAACCTTCGCTAATAAAATTCAAAACATCTTCGTTATCTTCTACTATCAGCATCGAAAAAGCACTGCGGTCTTCCTGTTTCAATATTTTAGCTTTTTTAAGCTCCAATTGTGCCTTTACCGATTTTTCGGTTTGGGTATAACTTAAAATGTCTTCGCTGTCGCGATAATTTCCGGCTATCTCGGGTGCTTTCAAATGTGCCTTACCAAGTGGCAATGTTATAGTAAAGCGGGTTTCACCGGATTGATCACTCGTCTCCGGCCTGCTTTCAACGCTCAGGGTACCATGGTGCAGTTCTACCAATTCGGTCGAAAATGCCAGTCCCAACCCAGTTCCTTCCACCTTAATATGGTCTTCGTAATGATAAAACTGGCTAAATATTTTATTGATGCTATCGGCCGGTATACCACGGCCATTATCCTCTACAACTATTAACGCGCTATTTTCTGTTGCCGATACATAGACAGCCACCTTGCCATAATCGGGTGTAAACTTGAGCGCGTTAGATAGCAGGTTGTACAACACCTTTTCCAGCTTATCGCGATCAAACCATACCGGTATCCCGGCCTGCTTTGCATTAAACTTCAGCGTGATGTTTTTCGCTTTGGCCAGTCCGTCAAAAGCAAGGGTTATTTCTTTGGCAAAGGTTACCATGTCGCCCTCGGCAGCTTGCAAATGCATGTGCCCGCTTTCCAGCTTACGCTTGTCCAGCAACTGATTGATGAGCCTGATGAGCCGCTCACCGTTCCGCTGCATCAGCATCAGTTGGTTCAGCACCTTGTTATTGCCCACATTCATCTCTATCATCCGCTCAAGCGGAGCCATGATCATGGTTAGCGGCGTTTTGATCTCATGCGAGATATTGGCGAAGAAACTCAGCTGCTTTTGCGCCAGTTCCTGGTCTTTGGCATGGTTCAGCGATTCGAACTCCAGCTCATTCTTTAACCTTTCCGTTTTTTTCGAATAAACGTTAAACAGGTAAAGTAAAAATATGGTGAGCGCCATATATCCTAAAAAAGCATACCAGGTTTTATACCAGGGCGGCAGCACCGTTATTTTTAAAACACGCGGCGTTTCGCTCCAAATACCATCGTTATTGGCGGCTCTTATTTTAAAGTAATAGGTACCGGGGTCAAGGTTGGTATAGGTAGCAACACGCTGGTTGCCTACATAATGCCAGTCGCCATCCGAAAATCCTTCCAGCTTAAACGCAAACTGGTTCTTTTCGGGATTGATGTAATTTAAGGCGGCAAACTTGATACTAAAAAATGCCTGGCTGTATTTTAAGGTTATTTCGCTGGTTTCGTCAATAGGCTTCTGCAATGGCGAGTCATTCCCCGCAAAGGATACCGACTTGTTAAATATCGAAAAATCGGTAAACACCACCTGCGGTTTAACGCTGTTGATCTTGATCCTATCCGGGTTAAACATCGTTATCCCGTTAATACCTGCAAATATCAGGTTACCATCGGGCGTTTTAATAGCAGCGCCCGTAGTGAACTGGTTGCTTTGCAAACCATCGGCAACACCATAATTAGCCGCCCGCAACATGCTTTTATCAAACGGTACCCTAAATTCTTTAATTGTAATGCACGATAAACCTTTGTTGGTGCTTACCCATAACCGCCCTGCTTTGTCTTCCAAAATAGCATGAGCCGTATTATTAGCTATACCCAGATCTTCGCTGATACTGTAAAACCGGTCGGCCTTGCTGTCAAAGTAATTGATGCCACCGCCATCGGTACCTACCCACAATCTTTTTTTCGAATCTCTGAAAACAGACAGGATGGCATTGTTATTTAAATTATAAACGTGTTTACTTAAATGGTAGGTGTCCGCACCGTTCGGCCCCAGTTCCAGCACACACAAACCTTTATTTTTTAAGCCTATCCACATTTTATCACCATCCTTAAAAATAGTGGTGATGTTATTTTCGCGGGTTTGGTAATAATGCAGCTTGTTATTGTTCTCCAGGTAGTACAAGCCGGTATAATTGGTGGCTATCCATAACCCGCCTTCATCTTTAAACAGTACGTAACTGTGTATAAAACCTGCCGCAGGTGGCTTAGGGATCAGGTTGGTAGTTGTAAAAGCGCCCGTTCTTTTATCAAAAATAGTGATGCCGCTGCCTGTGGCTACCCATAGTTTATCAGGGTCGTTATTTTTTGCTATCGCTTTAATACTGTTACCCAGCAGTTCACGACTTGCACCATTAAACTGGTAATAAACATGTATGTTTTGCAGGTCACTGTCCAGGTGGTTAAGCCCGCCATCGTCTGTACCTATCCAATAATCGTGATTATCGCCATTGGTAATAGTACTCACAATACCATACGACAAACCGTTGCTGTTACCGCGTTTTAAGCCTAACGAATAAAAATTATCATACTGGCTGTATACCGAGTTAAGCCCGCCGTTATAAGTACCTATCCAAATGTTGTTCTCATTATCTTTAAAAATACACCTGATGGAGTTCTGACTTAACGAATTGGGATTGATCGGGTCATTTGTAAACGCCTTGATCTGTTTGGTCTTGGTGTCGATGATATTCAGTCCCTTTTTCGTCCCCACCCATATCTTATGGTTTTCGCGTTCAAGCACAGTTCGTGCAGTACTGCTCAATAAACCGTTACCTTGCCCATAATTAAAGTACGAAGCATTCTTTGCATCATAACAGATCAGTCCGTTTGTTTCGGTAGCTATCCAGTAGTTCCCATCGCTGTCCTGGATAATACTACGCACCAGCGGGTTTACCAACTGCGCGTTTTGCTGAAGCGCGGCAGGCAAAGGCAAAAACGCCCGCTTGCGCAGATCATAAACTTTCAGCTTACCACCTACACCAATCCAAAGCTTTTGCTCATGATCGATATACAAACAGGTTATTTTGCTTTGCCCGCAAATGGCCGATTTAGTTAATAAATGTGTATCTCCCTTTACTGTTTTCTGATCTAAATAATACAGGCCATGATCGGCCGTACCTACCCAGATCACCCCGGTTTCATCCTGGGCCAGGTCTAACACGGTATAGCTGGTATTACTGTCTGCCGTTTTAAAACAGGTAAAGCTTTCCTTGTCGGGATTGTACAGGTTCAGGCCATCAATGGTCCCCGCCCATATATTACCTTCCTTATCTTTAAATAACTTATTGATCTTGTTATTGCTGATGGTGCCGGCAACATTAGGGTCGTTTTTAAACACCTTAAATTCAAGCCCGTTAAACCGGCTCAAACCATCAAATGTGCCCACCCAGATATAACCTTTGTTATCCTGCAATACCGACATTACCGTATTTTGCGATAAGCCGTTATCCACGTTAATGTTTTTAAACATCAGCTGGGCTTGGGCATAACTGTTGCCTGCCTGCAAAAAAAACAGGTAAAAAAAGGCAAATAATATAGGATATACCTTCCTCAAAAGCTTAATGTGGTTAGCGGTGCTCAGGCGGTTTTGGCTAATTTACTTCAAAAATACGTACAATCGGCTTAGCTTATAAAGGCCCCTTGTTTTATTTTATCATTTAACTGCAAAAAGCCGTTTAAATTATGCCAAAATAGCTTAACAAGTTACTAATATCCTAAATGATAAATAACTGTAGGATACTTTCTTTGTATCAACAATTTTCATCATGCAATACATCATTGCAATAATTGTCAAACCAACATGTTACATACACCTCATACCTTTTTACAGATCCATCCAAAAGATAACGTATTGGTGGCACTGCAAAACCTAACCAAAGGCACCACAGTAAACCATAACGGACAAAGCATTGTACTCGCAACCGATGTTGCCGCCAAGCATAAATTTACCATAACCGATCTTCAGCCTGCCGACGCTATTTATATGTACGGGGTACTGGTTGGCAAAGCGGTAGAGCCTATACAACAGGGCGCTGCCATCACCACCAAAAACATACAGCATGCCGCCGAAGATTTTGAACTGGGCCGCCGCAAAACCGACTGGCACAAACCGCAAACCGGTAAATGGGAGCTAAAAAAATTTATGGGCTATCACCGCGCCGATGGTGCTGTTGGCACGGCTAACTACTGGCTGGTAATTCCCTTAGTATTTTGCGAAAACCGCAATGTGGAAGTGTTGAAAGACGCCCTGGTTAACAAGCTGGGTTATAAAAAACCGCAGGTATTTGATCATGACGTGGATAACCTGATCAACCTGTACCAAACCGGCAAATCTGTAGAAGAGATCTTAACTGCCGATATTAACGGCACGCCTCATCTTAACGGGCACAGTAAAGTGTTTAACAATATTGATGGCATTAAATTTTTAACCCACGATATGGGCTGCGGTGGCACCCGTTTAGATTCGGATAGCCTGTGCGGTTTGCTGGCCGGTTATATTACCCACCCTAACGTGGCGGGTGCAACGGTTTTAAGTTTAGGATGCCAGCACTCGCAGGCAAGCATTTTGAAGAAAGAGATCTTAAAACGCAGTCCCGATTTTAATAAACCGCTGTTGGTATTGGAACAGCAAAAAGAAGGCACCGAAAATAACCTGCTGCAAAAAGCCATCAAGCATACCTTTGCCGCATTAATGGAGGTAAATAAAACCGAGCGCAAGCCGGCACCTGTAAGCAAGCTTTGTATCGGTTTGGAGTGCGGCGGTTCCGATGGTTTTTCGGGCATTTCGGCTAACCCGGCGTTGGGTTATGTATCCGATATCTTAGTCGCGTTGGGCGGCTCAGTGATCTTAGCCGAATTCCCCGAACTATGCGGTGTTGAACAGGAGTTAAGTGACCGCTGCGTTGACGAAGATACTGCGCAAAGGTTCATCAACCTGATGCGCGTATACAACAGCCGTGCAGAAGAATCGGGTTCGGGTTTTTACGCCAACCCATCACCCGGCAATATCCGCGATGGTTTGATCACCGATGCCATCAAATCGGCCGGAGCAGCAAAAAAAGGTGGCACCTCGCCGGTGACCGATGTGCTCGATTATCCTGAAAAAGTAACCAAACCAGGCTTAAATTTACTATGCACCCCCGGTAACGATGTGGAAAGCACTACCGCCGAAGTAGCCGCAGGCGCAAATATTGTACTGTTTACAACCGGATTGGGTACACCTACCGGCAATCCTATCGTCCCGGTTGTTAAAATATCGACCAACTCGGCAGTTTATAACCGCATGCACGATATTATCGACCTGGATTGCGGTACCATTATCAACGGCGCCGAAACCATTGAGCAAGCCGCCGAGCGTATCCTCGATCATGTGATCGAAGTAGCCAGCGGCAATGTCATCGTTAAATCGCAGCAATTGGGCCAGGATGATTTTATTCCGTGGAAACGCGGGGTTTCGTTATAAAGACGATTAGCACGCGAAGGCGCTAAGTCGCAAAGAGCATAACTTAGACTTCTTAGCGCCTTCGCGCCTTTGCGTGAAACTAACTTAATCCATCCAGATCAGCGGGTGCCTCACCGGTAAATTCCTGATCACTTCTTCAACTTTAGGGTCGTGGTCTAAACGTTTCCAGGTGTTCAGCCAATCGTTGTTACCATAAGCGAGCGCCCCAAATACCAGCGAAGGTTGTGCTACCGGCCACTCGTCCCAATACATTACATCATGCGCAAAGGGCCATTTGCTTTTATCGGCAAGGTAAGGATACAGGTAACTGATCGCTGTTTTCATCGACCGGCCATCAGCCGTTTGATATTCCCAAAGGTTGTTGTCTTTTGTGCTTAGTATCTGGCAAAGTGTAGTCAGCGCATCCAGATCGAAAATAGAATATCCGAAGGGTTTGGTACGCTTCAATTCCAGCGGCAGGCTGCCGTCGGCTGCTACCTGGCTAGGCAAAAAGATATATTTATACCGGTTGCTGCAGCTATCCATCACCGTTTGGTTATGTGTAAAACGTGCAAAGCAGGCGGTCTGCATGGCCCAGCAGGTACCGTGGTTATTTTTGGCGGCCTTTTCTTCCGCTCCGTTTTTGCTGGTGGTTAACCACACGATATATTGCGCGAACCAATCTTTTACGCCTTTCACCACATTCTTATCCATGGTTTTGTCATTCTCCATTGCCATCAGGCCCTGCACCACTTCCATCAACTGGATAGTATCGATGATACCAATGCCGCGGCCGGTAGTTATTCCTTTTAAAGCCTGCGCATATTGCAGGTTAGGGTTCATCAGCGTTGCGGGATCAATGAACCACGCTTTAAGATGTACGATAGCGTGCTTAACGTACTTAACATCATGCGTAAGCTTGTAAGCCGATGCCAAAGCGCCGATGACGCGGCTGAAACGGATCATAGCCAAACGGTGCGCCACAAAGTTGTCGGGGTTGGTCATCCCATCCTTTTGGATGTAGGGCCCGTTAGGATTTTTAGGATCTGGCCACCAGTAATCCCCTTCCGAATAAAAGTCGTGTTTACCGCCTGCGCTGCGGCTGCAGGTTTGCGCAGTTACCGTTACGGGCTGCTGCTGCATGGCCCAGGCAGCCTCGGCCATCACACTTTTGCGCAGGGTTGAAGTAATTTCTGCTTTAAACGCCGGTTCGCCGGCCGGTTTTATGGTGAACGCCGAAAGCGAAACGAATAAAAAAGCGGTTATAATGTTTTTCATATCATTGATCTGGCTAAGATATATGCTTAATAATTAAATTTATTCAGCGCTATATTCATCATGCGTTAGGGATGGCAGCGGATACCGGCCCGTGGCTAAGGCCCGTGTAGTATGAGCGTACAGCCCGGCCGTAGGCAACGCCCAACAAAAAGAACACTAAGTACCAATCGAGGCGCGTTTTGTCAATTGTCAAAATAATTTACTCCGTCATCATTTTAAAAGTAACCTTACCTACCGTATTCGGTTTACCCGAAACAGCGGCGGCTATACTTCCTTTCAGCTTCCCGTTCAATTTTTCCACTTTAATTTCCCTGAAACTATAATCGCCTTTTTCGTAATTAAAGGTTTCGCCATCATCATCATATAAACGATAAGTACCCGGCTTATCACCATAGTAGCGCACTTCAATATCAACCTTAGTGCCTGCTTTTGGTGCATGTAGCATAGCTGGCATCATCGGGATAATACCCCCGTCTTTTACGTAAACCGGTATCTTATCCAGTCCCGGTGTTACGGTAATTACCTGCCCGTCGCCGGCCGGTTTGCCGGTGTAAAAGTCGTACCATTTGCCTTTGGGTAATATCACCGTGCGGGTGGTTTGGCCGGTAAACATCGGGGCAACCAAAATATTCTCGCCGGCCATGTACTGATCTTTGATCTCTTTTTGCGATGCTTCCTCGTAGGGGTTCTCCTCCAGGTTTATCTTCTTTTTGGATGTCGTTTCTTTCGGCACCTCAACACCCTGAAAGCCCGGCTCCAGGTTCATGGCCCTAAATGGCGGTATGCCCTGATAATGGTATTTTGCAAACTCGCTGTACCAGTAAGGCATCATCTGCATGCGCAGGTTGGCCAGTTGTTTTACCTGTTCGGCAACCTCTGGAAATGTCCAGGGTTTGGTACCGCTTGCCCAGGCATTGATCATCGCCATCGGTGAAAATATATTCGACTGGAACCTGCGCAGCCATTCTTCAGCGGTTTTTGAGGCGCGCACTTCGGGCGTCCACAGCACCCCGGCAAAACCGCTGTTAATTAAAGCCGTTATAAAATCCTGGTGGTTGTAATAGTCGTTGTAGATAACATAAGGCAACCTGCTGCCGCCGCCGTTTGATGCCCGTACCAGGCCATAAGTGCGCTGGTTTTTATCGTGATATAAGTCGGTAATGTAACGCTGCATCATTACACCATAGGTTTGGCGCATCTGCTCGGCGCTATGCCCCGACGGGAACATGGCCACATCCGGCCACAAATAAACGTCTCCACCATCAACCTCATCCATTTTATAGCCGCTTACGCCGATGTCGACCTTATCTTTACCCAACTGACCAAAAAATATCTTCCTTGCCTCTGGCATGCTGATATCGGCCACGGCCCCGTTCCAAACCGTATAGCTGCCGGTATAAGGCAAAATACTTTTATAGATCGATGCCTCTGGCGAGATGTAAGGATTTGTCCACAAATTAATACGTATACCTTTCTTCAGCATATCCTGCACCAAAGTTTTAGGCTCAGGGAAACGGGTTTTATCCCAATCGAAAGTACATGGGTACGATTTACTTTGCCAGCCTGGCTCCAACCCAATAAAATCAAGCGGGTAGCCTTTATCTTCAAAGGCTTTAGCTTCTTCGGCAACGCCATTGGCATCGGTTAAGCGCTGCATGCGTTGGGTAAAACCCAGGCCCCAGCGCGGCGGCAGGCAGCCACCGCCATTTAACAGGTTGTAACGGCGCACAGCATCCATAGCGGTAGGTCCGCCAAACACATAGATCTCGGCACCTTCGGCAGGTATCAGCATTTCTACATTGTCCGAATATGGTTTCGATGCCCAATTCTTATCTAAATTTCTGTCCTGTACTTTGGCAGGCGTTTTACTGTCGCGCATCACCGCAGTACCGGCATAAACTTTAATGTAACGCGCGCTGTTGATAAACACGCCATACCCTTTTGATGATACATAAAAAGGTGTTGGGCAATGCGTATGCCCGTCATCCTTCCCGGCATAATTATCTACATGCAGCGTTAATATTTTACCGCGCTGATGTACGGTTTGAAAGTTTAACCCAAAGCCGTACAGCTGCTCTTCCCGCTCAAGCGGAAAACTCAGGTAGGTTTTACCATCAATAATTTTAGCGGTTATATCCGCCTGCTGCAGCGGGAATTTAGCATCGCCCATCTCGGCCAAACCAGCGTGATAGGGCACTGCCCCGGCGGTCTTCAGCAGGTCGAAGGCTTCGGGTTTACCGGCAACGGCTTTCCATATACCGGGTTCAACCTGTGTCCAGGTTAGTTGCTGGGCATTCAATTGTATCGCGGCAAGCAAAAGCAAACCGGCTAAACTATATTTCAAAAATTTCATATCGGGTTTACAAGGCCGCAATTAAAATAAAACCGGCGTTGGTTTGTTATCGGGTGTTAGCTTGTTATTCAGTTAATTTACCTTAACGGGACATGGATTTGCCTATCGCGGTCAATTGCTCAATGTACGCCGGGTAGATGAGCCCGCTGCTTTGTATGGGCGCATCCCAGGTCATGGCGCCATGGGCATCGTTTATTTTTTTAGTGTAACCGATGATCTGTTCCACGGTAAACCGCGGATTACCCATGCCCCATTTTTCACCCAGGTTGCTCAACGCGTGGATCTGCATACCGTCTATCTTACCATCATAAGGATGGTTAATGGTCACCAGGTCATCTTTATTGATCTCCCCGGCAATATAATCTTCGTGTGGTGTGATGCTGGTTAACCGGTAAAAAACACCAGGGTTAAAGCCCACAATGCTGTTTGGGTTGCCTGCTCTTGCTGCCGCCGCAAAGCTTTTAAAGTTTGGCGTAGTTTCTGTACGATACATGATATTCGGCCAATAACAACCGTCGAACCACCAGCCGTCAACTTTTGTACCCCATCTTACCGACCATTCCCTGATGATCTCCTCCCATTTAAGCTGGAATTCTTTGTTAGGATACGGGCCATTTTTCCATTGCAGACCTTTCTTCGCTGTCGAATCGCCATTAGGCGCTCCCGATGGCAGGTAAACGATGAGTTTTAAACCGCGCTTGTGTAAGGCGTCGGAAAGATCGGCTATCAGGTCCCGCCGCGAGCATTTGCTTGGTTTAATACCTACGAACTTATCATAGGCAACATTAGGCGCATCATAAAAACCTGAGTTTTGACCGATCGTAAATATCATGTACGATGCACCCACGCCTTTAACCTGGTCGGCCAAACCGTTCACATCAAAATGATCTATCAGTTCATTCCATTTAGTTACATCTATTTTCAGGTTCTCAGTTTGGCGCAGCCAATCGGGAAGGTAATGCGTCATCACACCAAATTTGGCCTGCTGCATCCAGGCTGCTCTATCCTGTGCGTACGCATGCGTACATAACAATATCAGCAACAAATAAATGTACTTTTTCATGTTATAGTGGCACTATGGTATAACTCTTACCCTTCAGGGTTTTAAAATCAATGGTGTATTGTTTGACAACGGCAAGGTCGGTCAGCGTTACGTTATCCTTTTTCTGGTAAACCGGTTTTGGTTCACGCTGGTCAAGCGGGTTTTGGTTTGCACCCGATGCAGTTTTTGATGCCACCCCGATAACCTTTACAGGCGCAGGGCTGCTTACCCGGCAATTACCGCCATCTTTCGACAGGATAACCGCTTGGATTAATTTACCATTATCCCAATTTATAGCTACTTCGAAATTTCCGCGTGCTTTAATGCCGCTAATGCTGCCTGTTGGCCAGGCGTCGGGCAGGGCCGGTAGCAATTCGAGTGCGCCGGTATGGCTTTGCAGCAGCATTTCTGTCATCCCTGCCGAACCGCCAAAGTTGCCATCTATCTGGAATGGCGGGTGCGCGTCGAACAGGTTAGGGAAAGTACCGCCGCCTGTCATTTTTATCGTCGATGTCGGGTCAATAAAATTGAACGCCGAGGCGAGTATTTTATAGGCATGGTTGCCATCGTGCAGGCGCGCCCACCAGTTTACTTTCCAGGCCATAGACCAGCCCGTACTTACATCGCCACGGAAGATCATCGATTGTTTTGCCGCTGCGGCCAATTCGGGTGTGCTTTCAACCGAAATAAACTTACCCGGAAATAAGCCGAATAAATGCGAAATATGGCGGTGTGTATCTTTAGGATCGTCCCAATCCTGGAACCACTCCTGCAATTGCCCATATTGGCCGATATGCAAAGGATACAATTGTGCTTCGGCCTTTTGCAAACGGCTAACAAATGCAGCGTCAATATTTAAAGCTTTCGCTGATGCAATACAGTTATTGAACAACTCGCGGATAATGGACATATCCATAGTGCTGGCCATGCTGATCTCGTATTCTTTACCGTTAATTTTAACTGAGTTTTCGGGCGATACACCCGGATTGGTGATCAGGTAACCTGTTTTCGGGTCTTTGATCAGCCAGTTGAGCATAAACAAAGCCGCTCCTTTCATTAAAGGATAGCCGGTTTTGCTTAAAAATATCTTATCACCTGTAAAAAGATAATGCTCGTACAAATGTGTACTCAACCAGGCCCCGCCCATTGGCCAGGCCGAGTAGCGTGTGCTGGCTTTAGGATCAGTATCGTAGTTACCTACAGTTGATGTTTTGGCCCAGATATCAGAGTTATGATGCTCAACCCAGCCTTTGTTGATGTTGTAATTTACCTTGGCCGTCTTTTTTCCATTAACTGACAGCTCTTTGATAAAATCAAACAGCGGCTGATGGCATTCGGAAAGATTGGTGTTTTCGGCCAGCCAGTAATTCATCTGGGTATTGATGTTAGTGGTATAATTACTGCCCCAGGGTGGCTGCACCGCATCATTCCAGATGCCTTGCAGGTTTGCTGGCGGCGTGCCCGGCCTCGAACTCGATATCAGTAAATAACGGCCAAACTGGTAATATAAAGTTTGCAGTTGCCTGTCGGGATCATCAAAGTTAAAGTGTCTTAACCGTTCATCAGTAGGTTGTTTCAGCATTCCCGCATCGGCGCCTAAATTAAACTTTACGCGTTTAAAAAGCTTTTGGTAATCAGCAATATGGGCTGCCCTTAGCTGGTTATAACCTGCTTTTAAAGCGTTATTTAAATTGGCGTTTGCCGCGATGGCCGGGTCCTTCCCCTGTAGGCCCGGCGAATGATCAAAACCGTTAAAGCTGGTTGCTTCGGTTAAATACAGGGTTACCTCATCGGCGCCGGCTATTTCCAAAGTGTTGCCGTTAGCCCTAACCGTTCCGCCCGTAGTTACCGCCTTCAGGTTTATCTGAAAATTCATCCCTTCGCCCTTTGGTTCATCATAAACCACCTGCTGGGGCTCATAATCCCGGTTGGCTACATATTTCGGGGCTTTGCCTGTAAGTACCAGTTGGTTGCTGCTTTGCGCAGATACATTAAAATGCAGTTTGCTTGTCAGGTTTGCATTCAAATTGATCGCTCCCTTTTTATCCGCAGCAATGCGCACCACCATTACCTTGCCGGGATAGCTTATCCAGGTTTGACGGGTGTAATCAACACCATCGGCTTTATATTTTACGGTGGCTATGGCATTGTTCAGGTCAAGGTCGCGATAGTAATTGCTTGCGGTAGTATCATTAAGCTTAAAGTCGAGCCGCATATCGCCTAAAGGCAAATACCTTGCCGAATAGGTTCCCTGTAATCCTTTCTTAAACAGAGCCGCACCTTTGGTATAATCGCCATCAAATATCGCCTGCCTTACCTGCGGCAGGTACTCAGGCCCCTTAGGGTTATTGCCATCAACCGGGTAGCCTGACCACAGTGTATGGTCGTTAAGCTGAAACCTTTCGTGTACAACTTTGCCAAAAACCATAGCACCGGTTGTACCATTACCTAAAGGCAGGGCTTCTTCCCAGGCAGTAGCCGGCTTATTGTACCATAATTTAAGATTATTATCGTAGTTTTTACTTTGGCCAAAAGCGCCCGAACTTAGCACTAAACCTATAGCGGTAACATATTTATTTAAACTCATGCTGAAATGATGTTGAGCAAGGGTATTGTTAAAATCAAAAAAAGCTAACAGGACAATGATGGTTTGTCCTGTTAACTTTCATTTTGAATACTACAAATTATTATTGTGGCAAATTAGGCGACACAAAAAGAGTCATCACGTTAACCACGCCGTTAGTAGCCAATAAATCGCTGGTATTCACATTAAACGCTCCATTTAACTGGATAGGATAATCGGATGTATTGCTTGGCGATGCATTGAGCACTTTAATGGCCATGGTTGATGTTGGATTTGATATAAAGGCCGGTGTTCTGAAATTGAAGGTAACCGGGTTAGTGGTATAAGCACCCGGTGCCAGCAATGTTTTCGCCATCACATCATTAACCGGCAGGTTATAGTGCGAATATACACCGTCCAGTATCAGGTATTGCAGATAGTTTTTTACATCAGCTGCCGGATAACTTTTCCAGCTGGTAGCTACTTTATTAGCCGATGTAAAAACAGCGCCCCAAACGCAGGTGGTAGCAGCTATTTTGGTTGTTTTATCCTGGGTGTAAACCGCGCCATTATTTAAAAATATGTACGTTCTGTTAGGTTTAGTATACTCGTTGGTATCAATTCCCGAATAAATTATCGCGTCGTACATCCTGCGGAAAATAGTATCACTTTTAACCGTGTTATTATATGCACGCGATTTTAAATACGCCCAGGCAGTCATGTTCAGGTGAGCGTCAAGTGTATCGGTAGTGCTCCGGGTAAAGTCCTTTTGTAATTTTAAGCAGCCCGGGCTGATCATTGCAACCGCCGTCAATACAGCCAGTGTTGCTATCATATATTTTATTTTTTTCATCTGATTAATGCTTTAATAATTAATATCCAGGGTTTTGAACTAATGTGCGGTTAGCATTAAGCGCGTTTTGACTTAAAGGCCAGTAGATCTTATTCAAATCCTGGAAACCGGTTTGTACGGTACCAAATATCCGTTGACGGCGCGATACCACAGGGTCCATTATATTTTTAACATTACCGGTACGCACCAGGTCAAACCAACGTTTGCCTTCGCCAAATAATTCATATTGCCTTTCCTGTAAAATGGCATTCTCCATATCAGTGGTGGTAGTGTATTGCGTTGCCGGAATTGGCGTTACTGCTGTGGCCGGTGGAATTGGAACCCTTGCTCTTACATAAATAAAATTGAGGTATTTAAGCGCGTTTGTTAAATCGCCTGTTTGTGCATACGCTTCGGCCAATGACAAATAAACATCACTTAAACGGTACATTACCAGGTATACATTTAAATTGAGAGCAGTTGTGCCTGTTGCCAAAATACCCGACGCATTATAATTGGTGTTAAAATACTTTAGCGTTTTATCACCATGCGCAAGATACGAGCCACTTGGCGTAGCAAGCGTATCTATGGTTTTGCCAAACCTGGTATCTACTTTGTTGTTTTTCTTCCATTTAAAATAAATAGAGGTATCTGCCTGTACCGGGTTATTGCTCAATTGCGTAGTGATAGGTATACATGCACAACCATTTGCAGTGTTATCCCAATTAATGCTCCAAATAGCTTCGGGAGAAGTTGTTGGGTTAAGGAATACGTTTTTCCAGGTAGCCTGCGATTCCAGGTTACCTGCAGATGTGCCTGTATATGCAACACCAAGTGGTGATTTTGCTGCAAATAATTTTTGAGTCCATGCAATGGCATTCTGGTAGTCAGACTGGCCACCGCCAGGTTGACCGGCCCTCCACATATAAACATCAGCCATTATCGCGCAAATAGCGCCTTCATTAATATACCATGCATTTGCAGTTTGACCTTTGGAGATAAGTGAGTACGCTTTGGTCAAATCGGGGATAATTAACGAATCGATAATTTTGGCTTTGGGCGATCTGGTTTTTGCAGGGGGCTGTGTTGCATCAGTGTAAGGAGTTGTCCATATTACCCCATCGCCCCAAACACGTACAATATAAAAATAGCATTCTGCACGCATAGCATAGCTTTGCGCTAAAGCATTATTCACTATGGTTGTTGTGGCCAGGTTATCATATTGAGGTACCTGCGGTATATACTTAATGTTGGTATTAGCGCGGTATATAGTACGGTATAACCCGCCCCAATCGGCTGTAGCATTATTAATGGTAACCGCGTTAAAGGCCAGCTCGGTAATCGTATTATTGTTATACTGGCTCCTGTCAAAGTTATCAGATCGGCCTTCGCCCCAATAGTGATATCTGCCGCCATAAGCTTCGGTATTATCCGCTTGATCTTTACCGTTGCCCACGCCGGTCATCTCTTCCTGGAAAGAGAGATACATGCCGGATAAAGCTGCGGTAATATCTTTATTACTTCTGAAGTAGACATCCAAACTTACCGCACTTAAGGGCAGCTCAGTTACGTCTTTTTTGCAGCTGCTTACCGCTGCAACAGCAAATGCTATAGCAGCGATACCCATTATTTTTTTCATTATTTTATTGCTAAAATTCATCTTCATTTTTTTTAGAAACCAATACTTATACCAAACCCAACTTCTCTTCTTTTTGGATATTTACCATTATCCGTACCCGGAGTAAGAACATTTGAGCTAAACTCAGGGTCAAACCAGGTGTAATCTGTCCAGGTGAGTAAATTATCCCCGTATGCATATATTGCAACCTTTTTTGCTCCGATCTTTGAGATCAGTTTCTGATCGAGCATATAGGTTAGTTTTACGTTTGCCAACCTGATAAATGAGCCATTTTCAAGATACAGGCTGTTAAGTCCGTTGCTCACATCACCATAGGTATCTTTGTTGGTAAACAGCGGGTACTTGGCAATATCACCCTGGCGCAGCCATGAGTTATAAATAGCATCAACAGTTGGTGGCGAATAAGTAGAGCTGTTGGTGTTTTGGCCATTTGCTGTACCGTTATAAATTTTGTTACCATATGATCCATTAACGGTAACGTTTAAGGTAAAATGCTTGTAGGTGAAAAAGTTAGTTACACCAAAAAAGCGCGGCGGAATACCATTTCCTAACATCTGCTTATCATTAGCATCAATTATACCGTCATTATTTACATCCTGCCAGATAGTGTTACCTCCTTTTAGTGTAAGGCCATTTCTGGTCATTTGACGTATTGGCCCGGTATAAGGCTGGCCATTATCCAGATAGCTGGTTGCCGTTTTACCATCTGCCGATACGCCAACCGGTATTAACCTGTCGCCATTAGTTGCGTATGCATTTGATACATCATATTGATAAACACCCAGGTTTTTGTACAGGTAAAAATCACCAACATGGCCACCTTCCTGTATAATATATGCTCCTGTATAATAAGGGGTGTGGTTAGCTAATTGCTTAATTAATCCGGCCTGCTGGAAGGTTACGTTAGTGCTGATATTCCAGGTAAAATCCTTACTTACAATCGGCGTTCCGGATATGGTAAGCTCAATGCCTGTGTTATCTATATCCCCAAGGTTAACTGGTACGTTTGCCGGGCCTGTTTCTTCAGGTAGCGATGTAGAATATAACAAACCGTTGGTTTTTTTAATATAATACTCCGGTGTAAATGTTAAACGCCCTTTAAAAAAGGTTAGGTCCATACCAAAATTTTGAGTAGTGGTATTTTCCCATTTTATTGCGTTATTACCCAAGGTGGTAGATAACGCTGCCGAAGCGTTTCCTGCATAAGAGGTATTGGTATTGTCGCTTCCAAAATTGATCAAGGTTGAATAAAGGTAATTGTCCTTTAACTGGTCATTACCTAACTGACCGATACTATATCTTAACTTACCGTCTTCAAGAAACTTTTTGGTCCATTTCATAAACGGCTCATCGGTAAAGCGCCATGCAAAACCACCCGAGTAAAAGTCACCCCATTTATTATCCGGTCCAAACCTTGATGATCCGTCTCTTCTGTAGGTACCTGTTAAAATATATCTCGATTTATAATCGTAACCTAAACGCGCAAAAGCCGACTCTGTACCAAAAGCAGTTGCGCTTGTACCTGTTTTAGTTAAATCAACAACACCTACGTTTGATGTAAACACCAGTTCGCTCAGGTAGTTATTATCACCGATATCGTACTCATCAGTTCTTTGATGCTCACGGCTAAAGCCTAAAGTACCGCTAACGGTGTGAGCACCGCCAAAAGTGTGACGGTAGTTTAAAAACGCCTGTAACTGGTATGAGAATTGTCTTGTATCTGTAGTGCTGCCTACACTTGCACCGGTACCGCCGCTGGTTAATATAGTAGGGGTAAACGATTGTGTTGTAGGATTACTCAATTTAGCGTTAAAGCTTCCGGTTAATTTCAGATCTTTTGTAAACGAGTAGTTAGCCGATACGTTGTATTGGGCCAGATAACTTGTAGCTCCATTGGTTTGTAATAAAGCATAAGCTACCGGGTTACGTTTTGATTCAACATAACTTGCCAGGGTTCCGTCGGGGCGATAGATCGCTGTCCACGGGTTACGCTCAAAAATTTGTTTAATACTCGTTCCAACCGGGATATCGTTACCGGTTTGATAAGCAAACGATAAATTATTGGTTATTTTAAATTTATCACTTGGTTGAAAATCAACATTAATAGTTGTTTGTAATCTTTTAATGTAGCTGTTCAATACTATCGACTGATCATCGATATAGCCTACACCTGTATAATATGTTAAGCCTTTTTGACCGCCGCTTATACCCAGGTTAAGGGTGTTTTTATTAGCTGTTCTAAATAACAATTCCTGGTAATCGTTATCGGCATTCAGGTAATGGTTTACCGAATCCTGGTTGATACCGTTGTTACCATCGCCCCGGTTTTTACGATAAAAACGCAAGTCGTTTGCCGATGCCGTAGGCAGGCTGTGAGCCAGCTTACCAAACAAATGGCCGTAGCTTGCCGTGATTGATGGTTTGCCTTCCTGGCCGCGTTTGGTAGTGATCAATATTACACCGTTTGCACCACGTGAACCATAGATCGCAGCCGAAGCAGCATCCTTCAATATCTCAACCGAAGCAATATCAGCCGGGTTGAGATAGTTGGCATCTGTACTGATCACACCATCAATTACATACAATGGTCCCGTACCCGAGTTTAAGGTACCTGCGCCACGTATAACAATTGATCCCTGGCCCGATGGGTCGCCATTATCGTTAGAAACCTGCACACCTGCAGCCTGGCCTTCCAAGGCATCAAACAAGGTTACCGGCTGGCGCTCGTCAATTTGCTTAGCGCCTACTGTAGCGATAGAACCTGTCAGGTCGCGTTTTTTAACTTCCTGGCCGTAACCTGTGATCACAACCTCGCTTAGATCATTAGAGGTTTCGGTTAAGGTTGTATTGATCACCCTGCGGGTGCCTACAAGTTCTTCGTGTGAGTTATAGCCAATATAGCTGAATACCAAAATGGCTTTATCATCGGGTACTGATACGGTATACTTACCATTAACATCGGTAACTACACCTATTGGCGTACCTTTTATTTTAACAGTTACACCTATCAGCGTTTCGCCTTTCGAATCGGTAACTGTACCGGCAACTTTAGGTGCCGCGTTTTGTGCATGTGCAATTGATACACTGATCAATAAAACAAGCATGAGCATGGATAGCCTCATAATGTGGCCACCGGCTTCGGTAATTTTTTGAGTAAATAGTTTGACCATAATACTAATGAAGATTAGGATTTAGTTAATTATTAAGGAGTTAATTAAAAATTTTGGATGAAAATCGGAGAATAGAGGTGCGTCATAATTTTGTTCATCATCATTTTGGTTAAATTGGTTTTGAGGAAAATTGGTTATAAAATTGGTTAATGCAAGTACCTAATTATTTGGTTATGCCCATTGATTACTATTGGCAAATTATTCAGCTATTTTGACAATAAATAGGTAAGGCTGTGCTAAAACATGATTATTACGCATAATTAAGGCCGGTAAACCCTGTAAAACGATCGCATGCATGATGCGTTTTAAATACAATAACGGTTTAATGAAACTATTGGTTTTATTTTAACGACCGGTAACCTACATCGGCGGTGGTCAATACATAATTAGTGCTGGCGCCCTCGCTACTCACTATTTTACCATCAGCAGTTACCTTAACCAATGGGTAATAAAGCTTACTGTTACTACCTCCCGGTACATCATATCCGCCAGCAGCTTTAGTGAGTTTTGGATCGGTTAGCGTATAACCTTCTGCAGGCATGGCTCCGGCATCTTTTACCTTGAATAAAATATTACCGGCCCATTTGGCATTAGGGTACGGACCCGTAACAGTAGCAGCCGGGCCGCCGCCCTCTATAATGTTATTAGTAAAAGTGGTATAAGTTGCTCCCATTCCGTTAGTGCGTTGGGTCATTACGTAGTTTTCGGCATTGTTTATTAAGGTATTGTTGGATATCACTACACGGTCTGGCCTGTCATGCGCGGTTAATTGTGCGCCATCGGCAACTTCGCCATCACCGTTACCTATAGTTATGGCAGGTTTACAGTTTTCAAAATAGTTGCCTACAACAAAATGGTCGTCGCCAAAAATGCGCAGGCCGGGTGTATTAATAAAATAATTGCCGTATATGATAGATTTATTGCCATGCCTTAATGTAAACTGCGCGGGGCAATCGCGAATGGTGTTATAACGCAGCGTAACACCCGAGGCTTTAACCGAGATCAACTCATTTTCGCCGGCACATTGCTCAAACAGGTTATATTCAACAACGCTGTTGCTCGTCGACAGGCTAAAACCGCTTAACCCAAATTGCAAGGTTTCGGCACCGTTTTTACCCCCCTGACTTACATAGTTAGTAAAGTAATTGTGATGGATGCTTAACCTTTCGGCAATTTGTTTACCGGTTCCCCGGATAGCCAGGAAACGGCCCATTGCATTTTTATTTTGGAACGTGTTGTGGTCTATTTCATGATCGCTGCCTGCAATCGTCAGGTCTTCGCCGTCGCCACTGTTTTCAAAAATATTTTGTGTCCAACGGCAAAAGCTGCTGCCACCAGCTGTTTTAGCCTTTGATGATTTGTGGGTAAACTTAAAGCCTTTAATGGTTACATAAGTTGCACCGCTTGCCAGGTTAAAACCGCCCACGCCGTTTATTTCGGCATTGCCAATTGTTTCGGCGCAGATAATAATGGGATGCACTTTATTTCCTTTGCGGTTTACTACTATATCTTCGGTAGTGTTGTAAACACCATTAGCCAGCGTGATCACATCGCCTGCTTTGGCATTGTTAATGGCACTCTGCAGCGCCGGTATCGAAGTAACTTTAACGTTATCGGCAAATACAACTGTACACAGGCATAAAGTAAATACAATAAATGTGCTCAGTTTGCGGGGGATTTGGGGAGTTCTCGGTTTCATTATATATAATCTAAGGGATCAATCGGTAATGGTAAATTGTTTTTTAGTTCGTATATCTTCGGATGAGCTGCCCATGCGTATCTCAAAAACGCCCGGTTCAACAACCCAGTTCATGTTTTTATCCAGCAGAGAAAGGTCGTCGGGGTGCAGGGTAAATTTAACCGTTTTGGTTTCGCCCGGCTCAAGGGTTATCCGCTCAAAACCGCGTAACTGGGTATCGTAAGTAATTACGCTGCTTGCCATATCTTTTAAATAAAGCTGCACTACTTCGTCGCCTTTAACCTTGCCGGTATTTTTTATATCTACACTCACTTGTATATCGCTTGCTTTATGGCCATCGGTGCTAACAGTTAAATTGCTGTATAAAAAAGTGGTGTAGCTTAAGCCGTAGCCAAACGGATACAAGGCACCGTTAACACTGGTTTTACCATAACCGTTTGGGCCTGCCGACGGCTGGTTGGCTTGCGATGAGGGCTTAAAAGGAAAATTAAATTCGATTTGCCCGGTAGTTTTCGGGAAGGTGATGGATAGCTTGCCACCCGGGTTATAATCGCCAAAAATGGTTTCGGCAATTGCCTGCGCACCTGCATTATCAGGGAACCAGGCTTCTATGATACCATTGACATAACGGTTGGCCCAATTGATGGTAAGCGGCTGCCCGTTTATCAATACCAGCAGTACCGGTTTACCGGTAGCTTGTAACGCTTCTAATAATTTCTCCTGACGACCAGGCAGATCAAGCCCCGTACGCGATTTAGCTTCGCCAACCTGGTCTTCATCTTCGCCCAGTACGGCTATTACCACATCTGATTGCTTAGCCTGCTCAACGGCCTGGGTTATCGACGCCTGTTCATCGCCGGTTAATGGCGTATTAATGATCTCGCTTTCGGGCCAGGTGGCATCAACCACATCGCAGCCTTTGGCATAGCTAACCTGCGCCCTGGTACCCACATAAGCCTTAATGCCATCCAATACCGTTGGCGTAGCAATATTCGACGGGCCGTAACGGCTGACTAAATACCTGGTTGCCGTTGCCAGCGGACCGGCAACTAAAATTTTATTGGTCTTTTTAATATCAAGCGGTAAAAAGTTGTGATCGTTTTTTAGCAGCACCAGCGATTGGTGCGCCATGTTCAAAACAAAATCTTTTGTATTTTTAGGGTTAACTATCTCATCGGCCTTTTTTGGATCGGCAACATAAGGCTGATCAAACAGGCCCAGTTTAAACTTAACCCGCAATACATCAGCAACACGGCTGTCTAAAGTTTTCATCGAAACTTTACCTTCCTTAACCAGCTCACGTAACGGATTAATAAATGCCTCCGGCATGGTAAAGTGGGTGCGCACATTTAAACCAGCCTCAAATGCTTCCCTTACCGCGTCCTTCGCATCAGTGGCGACATGATATTTGGTATACAAAAATTCAACGGCTTCGCTATCCGATACCACATATCCGGTAAAGCCAAATTTTTCGCGCAGCAGTTCGGTTAAAAAATAATAACTGCCCGTTACCGGGATACCATCCCAATCGTTATAGCTGCTCATTACCCCCAGCGGATGTGCCTCCTGGATAACCCGCCTGAACGGGTATAGAAATATGGATTGCATTTCGCGCGGCGCCACATGCGGATCGGTACGGGCATTACCATCGCGGCCACCTTTAGGTACACTGTAAACGGCAAAATGCTTTAGCGTAGCGGCCACGTGCTGATCCTGAATGCCCAGTGTCATCTGCTTGCCCAGTTCAGCTATCAAAAAAGGGTCCTCGCCATAAGTTTCAACCACGCGCCCCCAGCGCTGGTCGCGTGATGGATCAAGTATGGGCGCGTAAACATTGGTATAGCCTAATGCTTTGGCTTCCCGGCCAACTATCGCGCCTCCCTGGTAAACTAAATTTTTATTCCAGGTGCTGCCAATGGCTATAGGCGCAGGCAAAGGTGTCGCCCTGTCGTGATTTAAGCCGTGGACGCCTTCGTTGCTAAAATCAACTGGGATGCCTAAGCGGGTTTCTTCAACAAACCATTTCTGCACCGTATTAATGGCTTCGGCATGGCGGCTGTATGGGTAAGAGTATTTAGTATCCGATTTTGGATGATAAGCCAGCCCGTTAAGCTCCTCGTCAATATTGGCAATACCGTCTTTCCATATTTCATTCTTCCATTCGGGGGTCGGCATTTCATCTTTCAGCACACGGCCATATCCATAAAGCGTTGCTGTTTGGCAAGTCTTCTCGTCAACCGTCATTTGGGATATCAGGTTGGCAACGCGTGCATCAATGGGTTGTGCAGGATCTTCAAACACATCCATTTTGCCATTCTTGTTAAAGTCGATCCAGCCTTTATGATAAATACTTTTTTGCTGCGCGTTTACCTGTCCCATCATCAGTACGGTTAAAGCGGCAACCAGGCCATAGCATTTTATTTCCCTGCTAAAAAAATTCATGTAACAAATTAAAATAATGGGTTCCGCAAGCTTTATCGTCGCTCATGCGGATGTAGTCAAAAGTAGGTTTATATGCCCCCTGATATTAAGGCGTATCGGCTAATAATTAACGGTTATTGACATACCATGTAACTTTAGCGCATCATTATTGTTGTGTGATCTCGATAACATTGCTGGTTTGCGGAATGATCTTGCCTGCCGAAAGGTTTAGGCCAACGGTCATCAGGTAATCGCCGCTGTATATTTTACCACTGTCGTTAAAGTTCGATTTGATACCATCCATCAGGTTGATCTCTTCAATTTTGTAATTTTTCTGCGGGTCAAGTCCCTGTAATTTTACCACGTTAAATTGCGCCTTGTACCGCGTATTTAAAAAGTAGTTAAACAGTACAGCTTTGCTTTTGGCATCGTTAACATACATCAAAACTGCGCGGTCTTCTTCGTATGGTGATATGAGGCGGTACAGATCGCCGTACCAGATCACGCTGTTTAAACGGTTATAATTTTTGATGGCCTGTTTGCTAAACTGCACTTCGGCATCAGTCAACTTTTTAATGCTAAGATCATATCCTAAACGGCCCATCATGGCAACATCGGTGCGATATTTTATGGTTGCTGTTTTACTCCACTGGGTAACATGCGCCGATATGGTAATTGACGGAAAAAAGTTTGAGTAGCCCCACTGGATAAACACCCTTTCAAGCGGGTCGGTATTATCGCTCGGCCAAAACTCAGTAAAATACTTCAAAGCGCCATATTCGGTACGGCCGCCACCACCCGAGCAAAGCATCATCAGCAGGTGGGGATATTTTGCTCTTACCTTATCCAGCACATGGTAAAGGCCCAAAGTATAATCAACATACACCTGCGATTGCCTGTCTTTTAAATACGGCGAGTAGGTATTGCTCATGGTACGGTTACAATCCCATTTAATATAGGCTATACCCGGGTTATTGGTCATCATGTTATCTACAATGCTGTACACATAATCCTGCACCCTGGGGTTGGTGAGATCAAGCACCAGCTGATTACGCTGGTAGTTCTCATCGCGGTTTGGCAGCTTCAATATCCAGTCGGGGTGCTTTTCGTACAGTTCGCTTTTAGGGTTTACCATTTCCGGCTCCAGCCATATCCCAAACTTTATGCCCTTGGCTTCGGCTTGCTTAACCAGATACTCTATGTTGCCCGGCAGCTTAGCTTTGTTTTCCTGCCAATCACCCAAACCGGCTTTATCGTTGTTACGCGGGTATTTATTACCAAACCAGCCATCATCTAACAAAAACAAGTCGGCACCTAATTTATTAACATCATCAAATAAGCCAACCAATAGGTTTTGATCAAACTTCATATCGGTGGTTTCCCAATTATTGTACAAAGTCATCCGGGATTTGTTGCCATCAACAATACCATAGTTGCGCGCCCATTTATGCAGGTTGCGGCTGGCCTGCCCCTTACCTTCATTACTATAGGTAAAAATAAAAGCTGGTGTGGTAAAGGTTTTACCGGCGTCAAGGTGATATTCGGATGCTACCGGGTTAATCCCCGATATGAGCCTTAACGAGTTATGCTCGTCCATCTCAAACTGAAACTGGAAATTGCCCGTCCACGCCAGCGACCCGGCAACCACTTCGCCGCTGGTTTCGTCGGCTTGTTTGTTGAGCGCCAGCATAAACAACGGTGCTTCGTACATATCGGCACGGGTACCTAATTTACTATCGATTATTTTGTTGCCTGTTGTTAATTCATCTTCCTGCATCTTCATTTCCAGCGCCCAATCGCCATGAAAATGCGTCAACCAATATTTCTTAGCATCAAAGTGCAGCATTGCCGAAGCATAGTTGTTTAACAACAACGGCGATTTTTCGCCGTGCTTAATTTCCGTCCATGCTTTGATCACATCTTCCTGAGCAAAGGCCTGGTAATGCAAAACCACTTCAACCGGGTATTTAGGGTCTTTCAGGTTAATTACGGTCTCGGTCATATCCTCCCCGGAAGGATTTGAACTGCTGCTCACATAATTAAGCTCCAGGGATGGGTTGCCATCGGTATGGGTAACTTTAATGGCCGGTTCAAACTGGTCCTCCATCCCGCCGGTTATATACGCCTCGTGTTTGGTACTGTTTAAACGGGCATAATCAGCATTATTAAGCAAACGCTTACCAAAATACGATTGGTAAACCCGGTTGTTTTTACCAACGGTTAGTACCAGGCTAACGTGCTTTGTTTGCACAATAAGTTGTTTCTCGTTCTGGGCATTAGCAAATACACAGCAAAAAAGCAGCATAGCACATATGCCTGTCTTTAGTATCCTCATATTATAAAAAAATTAGCTGGTTTAGGCTGAATTGTATTGGCGGGCACAAAAGTATGCAAAATAACACAGCGTGTAAAACCATTATAATGTAAAAGCTTCGCTACGATACAATTAAAGTGATTTTAGTTAACACAACACTCAGTTTTATTGACATGCTATTCAGTTTAATTGGATTTTATGATGAGCCTGTAGCAACCAAATTGGCTGGCCTGCCGTACCGCAAGTGAAGCTGTTGAAGTTAATACATGTTGCAACAACTATCAGATATACAGATTATTACAATTCAATTACTTACTGTTCCATTAAAAATTATCTACTTTTGGCCTTACCTGTCACCATGATCAATATTTACGAGAAGAAGATAAACGACCCCGGCTTTTACCGTCAATTTAATTGCGGCGAAAGTCTCATCTCGTTATACAACTGTCCGCTGCAATCAAAATACCAGGATGCCTGGAGCGAGCATAACTACATTATTTATGTAATAAGCGGTCAAAAAAAGTGGCATACTGCTCATGGTTCTTATGATCTGCGCGAAGGTAGCTGCGTATTTGTACAAAAAGGAGCTTGCATTATCGAGCAGTTTTTTAACGAGGCTTTTTGCCTGATGATGCTCTTTTTACCTGATGAATTTATTTGTGATGTACTAAAAAGCAAAAGCTCGCCAATTTATAATCCCGAAAAAGAGTACGACCCTGTTATTGCCATCGACAGTAATACAGCGGTGCATACCTTTTTTCAATCAATGATGGTTTTCTTTGAAAATGGGCACGAACCCGACAGGTCGTTACTCGAGTTAAAATTCAGGGAACTTATTCTCACCATAGCCGGCAATCCGGATAACGGGCAAATGCTGTCGTATTTTTGCTCATTACTAAACGAACCCCAGGCCCTGTCGCTGCAAAGGGTAATGGACAATAACTATTGCTTTAACTTAAAGCTACCTCAGTTTGCCCGGTTAAGTAACCGCAGCTTATCAGCGTTTAAACGCGATTTCCAGAAACACTTTAAAACCACGCCGGGCAAATGGCTGATCGAAAAACGCCTCAACCATGCTATGCACCTGCTTGCCAATGCCGACAGAACCGTAAGCGAAGCTGCTTTTGAAAGCGGTTTTGAAAATCCCTCGCATTTTAGCCGTGCTTTTCGCGAACGGTTTGGCACTACTCCCGCCTCTGTAAAACAGGCTGTTTTGGCCTGAACTTTTAGGTAAGATGTTTGAACCTTTAGGCAAAGCTGCTTTGTAAACGGCCCCATACTTTTGTGCCTTTATTTATTTGAACATTTAAATTTTATGATTATGAGCACAAAAGCAGTGCAAGGAAAGTTGTGGAGTGTGGCACCGCAAAACTGGACAAATTATTTCGAACCGGTTTTTATACCGATGTACCAAAAGGCATTACAGCAGCTTAACCTCACACCAAGCTCGCTGTTGTTAGATGCCGGCTGCGGTTCGGGATTGTTTAGCAGCATAGCTATTAATGCCGGTGCACGGGTTACCGGGATGGATGCAGCCCCGGGTTTACTGGAAGTAGCCCGGCAGCGTAACCCCAAAAACAATTTTATTGAAGGCGACCTGGAAGCTATGCCTTTTGGCGATGAAAGCTTTGATGTGGTAACCGGGTTTAATTCATTTCAATATGCCGGCAGTTTTGAAAGCGCCCTGGTAGAGGCAAAGCGTGTGTTGAAACCAGGCGGCCGGTTGGTGATCGGTATTTGGGATAAACCCGAGAACAGCCAATCAACCAATATACTGAAAGCTGTTGGCACATTATTGCCGCCACCACCCGCGGGCACTCCTGGCCCCTTCGCTTTATCCGAAGATGGAAAGATCGAAGGCATCTGTAAAAAGAATGGTTTAAAGCTGGTTTTTAATGCAACAGTAGCATGCCCGGCTTTGTATCACAACACCGGCGAGGCGGTTAACGGTTTTATGAGCACCGGACCCGCAGCGGCAGCCATGAACACCAACCCTAAAGAAACGGTAGAAGCTGTGATCGCAAAGGCATTTGAACCGTTTGCCATTACCGACAGGATGTACTTTTTACATAACCAGTTCCTGTTGTTTATTGTAGAAAAATAAGTGCCGTTATTAAATATGAATGTAATTAACAAGACCATTAAAAAGATACACAGATGGTCATTTTCGTCAAAATGCAGCGATCTGAAGATCATCATCATCGGGTTGCTGTCGTAAATCTTAAAAAACATGAAAAATCTAAAAACCCTCACATTAAGTTTAGTTATACTGGTGACGTTTGGCACTGCAAAAGCAGCCGGGTTAAATACCGATAACGAAGCTTTAACAGTTAACCACGCGGTTAACACCTATGTAAATGCGTTAACGCACGGCCAGGTTGCCGACCTTAGCACGGTAATTGACGCAAGCGCGAAATTTACCATGCTGCGCGGCGCCAAAATGTTAAGCTTTACCAAAGCCGACCTGATCACTTTGGTAAAGCAAGACGAAAACCTGGAGCAGCAGTGTGTTACCACTACTTCGGTAAGCGAAAGCAATACTGATTTAACCGTAGTAAAGGTTGACATGAAATATGCAACTTTTACACGTACCAATTATGTAACGCTTACCAATACTACCGATGGCTGGAAGATAACCAGCGTTTATACGGTATTTAAATAATTTCCATACCTGTGGATAACGAAGGCCCGTCAACAGTATTTGTTGCGGGCTTTTTTGCGGGTTCATCCTACTCAAATTTTACAAAGATATGTCGCTGTAAAGCCCGTTCATTTTATCAATTATCATCAGTTTTGTACCCGCTTATGAAAGACAAAAACTCTGGCATTGCTATTATTTTAGCTTTTGCCCTGCTCCCTTTATCCGGTTTTGCAACCGACATCTATATCCCATCGTTACCCGCAATGGCCGGTGAATTACATACCAGCAGTGTAAATGTAGAGATAACCTTAAGCCTGTTTTTGATCAGTTATGGCGCGTCGCAACTTTTTGTGGGCAGCTTTTTGGATAGTTTTGGCCGATACAAAGCCTGCTTAAGCGCTTTATTGATCTTCGCTGCGGCCAGCCTGGTTATAGCGACGACAAAAAATCTGTATTTGATCTACCTGATGAGGGTGGTACACGGGCTGACCGTCGGAACGATTGTGGTGGCTAAACGGGCATACTTTGTCGATCTTTTCACCGGTGATCAACTCAAGCATTACCTTAGTTTATTTTCTATTATCTGGTCGGCCGGGCCGATCGTAGCGCCATTTATTGGCGGTTATCTTGAAAAGGCATTTGGCTGGCAATCGAGCTTTTATTTTTTAGGAGGTTTTGCCTTTGTAATGGCCGTGTTGGAGTATTTTTTCAGCGGCGAAACACTGGTGCATCGCACAGTTTTCCAGATCAAAAGTATCCTCAATATCTATAAACAGATGATCAGTACGGCAACTTTCACCTTAGGTATTGTAATGCTGGGGCTGGCCTACGGCATGGTGATGATCTACAACATGACCGGCCCTTTCATCATCGAGCACCATTTAAACCTGTCGCCAGTAACTGCGGGGTACAGTTCTCTGATTTTAGGTTTCGCCTGGATGACGGGCGGCTTTATCGGCAAGGCAACCATTAACCGCCCGTTTTATAAACGCTTAACGGTTAATTTGGGTTTACAGATCATCTTCGTTATCGCAATGATCATCAGCCTGCGGTTTGTAAGCAACCTGTACTCGCTTATCTTTTTTGCGTTCATTATCCATGTATCTACGGGTTTTACATTCAATAATTACTTTACTTTTTGCCTGGGCAAATTCCCTCAAAATGCAGGCATAGCCGGTGGATTGACCGGCGGGCTGGCCTATGTCATTATTTCGTTTTTAAGTTATGGCGTGGTAAGTGCTATCCCTGCAAAGGATGAGGCCAACCTGAGCTATAGTTACCTGGTGTTTATTGCCTTATCGGCAATGGTAATGTTTGCCGTTTACCGTATCAGAAATAAAGAACGGCAACAGATCTCTGTTACTGCATAAAAAGCCCTTCTTTCGCTTGGGAATTTCCTTAGGTCTCTTGCGGCGATAACGCAACTGGCACCACATGCCCGCTTCACAATCTGTATCCTATCAATATAATCAAACCTTATCATTTTGATAGGGTTTGATTATTACATCCCGGTTGGAATTTTCAACACAACATCTTGTAAATCAATTTAATGTAGCCAACACACCTCGATTGGCATTGCCATTGGTATGCTGTCATAAAATAATCAGAGACAGTATCACTTCACACAGATCATGAAAGAACAAGGCTTAAAATATACTTTAAAAGAGATCATCGCCATTGTATTGGCGTGGCTTTTTACCCTGGCCATCATTTATGTGGTTTACCTGAAAGTGAAAATGATCATTATTTAATCAATACACCAAACCCACATCAAAATGGACACTATACAAACTATCATTTATCTCATCCTCTTCGTAGTCATTTTCTGGCTGTTCTTTAAATCCGTTAACTATTTCGAAAAAATCTAATCATCATGATCGCATTATTTATTGTAGCCGTAGCTGTGTTTTTTTACATGGTTTACGTGCTTTTAAAACCCGAAAAATTTTAATCACTAAACTATGAACACCGAACTATCAGGAGTAATATTTACTTTCTTACTCACGCTTGTCATCGCTATCCCGCTCGGCAGGTATATTGCCAGGGTTTTTAAAGGCGAAAAAACATGGCTGGATTTTATGGCTCCGGTTGAGCGCCTTATATTCCGCTTTAGCGGGATAGATCCCAAACGCGAAATGAACTGGAAACAGCATTTATTCGCCATGCTTACCGTAAATGCCGTGTGGCTTTTTTACTCGTTCTTTTGCCTGTTGTACCAGTCGCATTTACCTTTAAACCCCGATGGCAATCCCAATCAAACACCCGACCTGGCTTTTAATACGGCCATCAGCTTTTTGGTAAACTGCAACCTGCAGGATTACTCGGGCGAAAGCGGCGTCACCTATTTTACACAGCATTTTGTGCTGATGTTTTTGCACTTTGTATCGGCAGCAACCGGTATAGCTATCCTTATTGTAGTGTTTAAAGCTTTAAAAGATAAGGTTACAGATAAGTTAGGTAACTTTTGGGATTACTTTGTTAAAAGCATTACCCGGTTGCTATTGCCGATATCAATAGTCATTGCCATTATTTTAGCATTTAACGGTACACCAACAAGCTATAAAGGCAAGGATACTTTTATAAGCCTGCAAGGCGATACCGTGCATGTATCGCGGGGGCCGGCAGCCGCTATGATCGCCATTAAACACCTGGGTACCAACGGAGGGGGCTGGTTTGGCGCAAACTCGGCACACCCGCTCGAAAACCCGAACTACCTCACCAATACCACTGAGCTGGTTGCACAGCTTATTATCCCCATCGGGTTAGTATTTGCGCTGGGCTTTTACCTCAACAAAAAAAAGTTTGCTTACGTGATATTCGGTGTGATGACAGTAGGTATGCTTTGCCTGATGATACCGACGATGAAAGCCGAAACCGGCGGCAATCCGGCCATAGCCAAAATGGGTGTCAGCCAGCCAACCGGCTCAATGGAAGGCAAGGAAGTACGCTTTGGGCCGCTAAACTCGGCATATTGGAGTGTAATGACCACCGTAACCTCAACCGGCTCGGTAAACTCCATGCACGATAGCGCCATGCCGGTATCCGGTTTCAGCCAGATGATGGGCATGATGATCAACTGTTTTTATGGCGGCTGCGGAGTAGGCTTTTTAAACTTTTACATCTTCATCATCATTGCTGTATTTATATCAGGGTTGATGGTTGGGCGTACGCCGGAATTTTTCGGGCGGAAGATAGAGGCCCGCGAAATGAAGATCGCATCGCTTATTGCTTTGCTGCATCCATTTATCATATTGGTAGGTACCGCCGTCTCATCATATGTACTGGTACACATGCCCAATGCAAACTGGGCGGTTAAACCTTCAACCTGGTTAAATAACCCCTCGTTCCATGGCTTTTCTGAAATGTTGTATCAATACTCATCCTGCGCGGCCAACAACGGCTCGGGCTTTGAGGGCCTGGGCGATAACAACATTTTCTGGAACGTAAGTGCGGGTTTTGTGATGATATTAGGCCGGTTCCTGCCTATTATTGGTCCGCTGGCCATTGCTGGCATACTGGCCAACAAAAAATTCATCCCCGAAAGTGCCGGAACTTTAAAAAGTGATACCTCAACCTTTGGCGTAATGGTGTTTGCCGTGATCGTGATCATCGCCGCACTATCATTCTTCCCGTCACTGGCTTTAGGTCCCATTGCTGAACATTTTTCTTTTTAATAACATGAAAACTCAAAATACTTTATTCCAGGGCGAACAGGTAAGCGATGCGTTTAAGCAATCGTTCATTAAGCTCGACCCGCGCATACTGGTACGCAACCCGGTTATGTTTACCGTAGAGATAGGTACCGTGGTGATGCTCATTGTCAGCATTTATTCATTCGCCAACAAAGGCCAGGGCAGCTTTGGCTACAATTTTACCGTGTTTGTAATATTGCTGCTTACTGTGCTGTTCGCCAACTTTGCTGAGGCCATTGCCGAAGCCCGCGGCAAAGCGCAAGCCGAGAGCCTGCGCAAAACCCGCGAAGAAACACCTGCTCGTTTGCTGGTTAACGGCAAAGAAGAACGCGTAATGTCATCTCAACTCAAAAAAGGTGATGTGTTTATCTGCGAAACAGGCGATAATATCCCCACTGATGGTGAAATTATTGAAGGCATTGCTACTATAGACGAATCGGCTATTACGGGCGAATCGGCACCCGTAATCCGCGAATCTGGCGGCGATAAATCATCAGTAACCGGCGGCACCAAAGTATTATCCGACAGGATAAAGGTAATGGTAACCACTCAACCCGGCGAAAGCTTTTTGGATAAAATGATCGCTTTGGTTGAAGGGGCATCACGACAAAAAACACCTAACGAAATTGCCCTGACCATTTTACTGGCCGGCTTTACGCTGATCTTCGTTATTGTTTGCGTTACGCTAAAACCCTTTGCCGATTATGCCAATACACCTATCACAATAGCTGCCTTTATATCTTTGTTCGTTTGTTTGATCCCTACAACTATCGGTGGCCTGTTATCGGCCATCGGTATTGCAGGGATGGATCGTGCCCTGCGTGCCAACGTGATCACTAAATCGGGCAAAGCGGTTGAAACTGCAGGCGACCTGGATACGCTGCTGCTCGATAAAACAGGCACTATCACCATTGGTAACCGTAAGGCTACTAATTTTCATCCTGCCCACGGTGTGGATATGCAATTGTTTATCCGCGCCTGTGTATTAAGCTCGCTGGCTGATGAAACGCCCGAAGGTAAATCCATCATCGAACTGGCGCAAGCCGGTAACCCGATGATCTCGCTAAAAGTTCCGGATAACTCGGTATTCATCAAATTCACTGCCGAAACCCGCGCGAGTGGTTTAGATACGCCCGATGGATTACGCATCCGCAAGGGCGCTTTCGATTCGATACGCAATATGGCAGCCAAAGCCGGTCATTTATTCCCGAGCGAAGTAGAGGCTGAAGTGAAAAAGATCGCATCGAACGGAGGTACACCATTGGTAGTATCGGAGAACGAGGAGATATTAGGCGTAATAGAATTACAAGACATTATCAAACCCGGCATTGCCGAACGTTTTGATCGCCTGCGTAAAATGGGTGTAAAAACCGTAATGGTTACCGGTGATAATCCGCTAACCGCCCGCTTCATTGCCGAAAAAGCCGGTGTTGACGATTTTATCGCGGAAGCAAAACCCGAGGATAAAATGAATTACATTAAAAAAGAGCAACAAGGTGGTAAGCTTGTAGCCATGATGGGCGATGGTACCAACGATGCTCCGGCACTGGCGCAAGCCGATGTTGGCGTGGCCATGAACAGCGGCACACAAGCTGCCAAAGAAGCAGGTAATATGGTCGACCTGGATAATGACCCTACCAAACTGATCGAGATCGTAGAAATAGGGAAACAGTTGCTGATGACCCGCGGCACATTGACAACCTTCTCTATCGCCAACGATGTGGCTAAATATTTCGCCATTGTACCGGCATTATTTATGGTATCGATACCGGCCCTGGGAGCATTGAACGTGATGAAACTGCATAGTCCGGAATCGGCTATCCTGTCGGCAGTGATCTTCAATGCCATTATCATACCATTACTGATACCGCTGGCTTTGCGCGGAGTTGAATATAAACCGATAGGCGCCAGCGCGCTGCTGCGCCGAAACCTGTTTATCTACGGCTTTGGCGGGGTGGTAATACCGTTTATCGGCATTAAGCTGATCGATATGCTGGTGGGAATACTGATATAGGACAGTATTGCGTATTGCGACATGCATATTGAGACAAAAACATGAATAAGTCTCCGCTAATCATCGCAATACGCACATCTCAATACTAAAATCGCAATACTCAAATCTAAAAACAACATGAAAACATATTTTTTGCCATCAATCAAGATCACTGTTATTTTATTGGTGATACTGGCAGGCTTATACCCTTTATTTCTTGCCGCTATAGGCAAATTAACCCCCGGTGCCGGCGATGGCGTTACCGTAACCGTGAATGGCAAAGTAGTTGGCTATGCCAACATTGGTCAAAAGTTTACACACGACAAGTACTTTAACTCGCGCCCCTCGGCTGCCGATTATAAAGCCGATGCTTCCGCAGGATCAAACAAAGGGCCAACCAACCCCGATTATTTAAAGGATGTTGAAAAACGCATCGACACGTTTTTGGTGCACAATCCGGGGGTAACCCGTGCACAGATCCCGGCCGAACTGGTAACCGCATCGGGCAGCGGGTTGGATCCAAACTTATCACCGCAAGGCGCTAAAATACAGGCGGCCCGCGTTGCCCGTGTACGTGGTTTAGCTATAACCAGGGTTTTGGCTTTGGTTGATGAGCATACCGAGCAACCCTTATGGGGATTATTCGGCCCGGCCAAGGTGAACGTGCTGCAATTAAACGTAGCTTTAGATGGGATGGCTAAGTAAAACCCCCTCTAAATCTCCCCCTAAAGGGGGAGACTTGAAGAAAGCAAAATAAAACTCGTGGGGTATCTAAAAGAAGTTTTTTAAAAGCCCTCCCCTTCAGGGGAGGGTTGGGAGGGGTTTATGAATGACAAAGAACAATCGGCAGAACATTTCCTCCAACTGATCAAAAGATCAAGGCAGGGAAAATTCAAGATCTATATCGGCATGAGTGCCGGCGTGGGTAAAACCTACCGCATGCTGCTGGAGGCCCAGGCTTTGCTGCACAATGGCATCGATGTAAAGATCGGCTATATTGAAACGCATGGCCGCAAAGAAACGCTTGCCCAGTTAAGCGGATTGCCACAGATCCCCCGCCGAAAACTGTTTTACAAAGGCAAAGAACTCGAAGAGATGGATTGCCAGGCCATTATCAATCTGCGCCCCGAAGTGGTTATTGTTGATGAACTTGCCCATACCAATATCGAAGGCAGCAAAAACGAGAAACGCTGGCAGGATGTGGTAGATATCCTGAACGCGGGCATCAACGTGATCAGCGCGGTAAACATCCAGCACCTCGAAAGTTTGAACGGGGAAGTTGAAAAAATTACCGGCACCGCTATCCGCGAACGCATCCCCGATAAAATGCTGCAAATGGCCGATGAGGTAGTGAACATCGACCTTACCGCCGACGAACTGATAGACCGGTTAAAGGAAGGCAAGATCTACGATGAAAAGAAGGTGCCGACCGCCCTCAACAACTTTTTTCAAACCGACCGCATCCTGCAATTGCGCGAGCTTGCCTTAAAGGAAGTGGCGCACCAACTCGAGCGAAAAATAGATACCGAGGTGCCAAAAACCATCAAGCTGCGGCCAGAGATATTTCTGGCCTGCATCAGCACCAATGAAGATTCGGCCAAGGTCATCATCCGCAAAACGGCAAGGCTGGCATCATACTATCGTTCAAAATGGTATGTAATGTACGTACAAACCAGCAGCGAAAACAGCAATAATATCAGGCTATCAGCACAACGTTTTCTGATCAATAATTTAAAACTGGCCACTGAACTTGGTGCCGAAATTATTAAGGTAAAAACCAATAATATTGCAAAAGCTATTTGGGAAACGGCCGAACAATACGAGATAACAACTATTTGTATCGGCAAGCCGCATTTTAAATTTTACCAGTTAGTTTTAAAAACGGCTGTATTTACACAATTGCTCAATAAAATGAGCAAAACCAATATCGATCTTTTAATACTATCCTGATATGAGCATTAAAAATAAACTACGCACCGGCATTACCTTTTTGTTTTTGATGGCGCTGATAGCAGCCGGATTGGCCGCCTACTATTTGAACCGGCTTTCGGCCGATTCAAAAGATATCCTGAAGGATAACTACCGCTCCATCATCTACGCCAAAAATATTGGCCAGGTGCTTGACGGGCCTCCGCTAACCATCAATTCGCCGCAGCTCCGGGTTATTGAAAACAACCTCGACCTGGAGACACACAATATCACCGAGCCCGGTGAAGGTCCGATAGCCGACTCTGTTAAGAGTGAATTTGAAAACTACAAAGTACTGCTTGCCAAAAATCAGCCGGTAACTGTAGTACAACTGAAGATGAAAAACTTGCTTTATCGCATGATGCAGGTAAACATGGCGGCCATTGAACATAAAGATAAAACGGCCACACATACGGCTAACACAGCTATCGTTGTTGTATCTTTCATCGGGTCGTTGTGCTTTCTCATCGCCTTTACTTTCCTGATCAATTTTCCTGGTTATATTGCCAACCCCATAGCCGAGTTAACACAGGGTATCAAAGCTATCGCTGGTAAAAACTATAAAAAACGCATCGTATTCAATTCAAAGGACGAGTTTGGCGAGCTGGCCGATGCTTTTAATCAGATGGCGCACCAACTGGATATTTACGAAAACAGCAACCTGGCTAATTTACTGTTCGAGAAAAAACGCATTGAAACCATTATCAATTCTATGCACGATGCCATTATCGGCTTTGACGATAAGATGTTCATCGTATTTGCCAATAAGGTTGCCTGCACTTTGATGGGGATCGCCGAAGAAAAGCTTCTGGGCGAATACGCGCCCGATGTGGCATTGGAAAACGACCTGCTGCGCAATATCCTGCATGCCGAACAAACACGCATGAAGATATTTACCGATAACCACGAAAGCTATTTTACCAAAGAAGTACTCGAAGTAGTGAACGATAATACCAGTATTGGCAAAGTGATCATTTTAAAGAACATTACCGAGTTTCAGCAACTTGACGAAGCCAAAACCAATTTTATCGCCACCATTTCGCACGAATTGAAGACCCCGATATCGGCCATCAAAATGAGCCTTAAATTATTGGAAGACGATCGGATAGGCAGCATCAATACCGAACAAAAACAACTGCTCCAAAACATTGAGGATGATGCCCGTCGGCTGTTGCAGATAACCGGCGAACTGCTGGATATGGCACAGGTTGAAACCGGTAAGATACAGCTCAACTTTGGCAGCACCCACCCCCAAAACATTGTGAACTATGCGGTGCAGGCCATCAGGTTTATTGCCGATCAGAAAGAGATCACCATTGAGGTGAATTGCCCCGAAACGCTGCCCACCGTAAACGCCGACCTGGATAAATCTACCTGGGTATTGCTCAACCTGCTATCAAACGCCATTAAGTATAGCCCGGCAAAATCAACGGTTTGGGTAACGGTTAAACGGGCCGCTAATAACAGTATCCAATTTTCGGTTAAGGATAACGGCCAGGGCATTGATGCCCGGTACCTGTCGCGCATATTTGAGCGGTATTTTAAAGTTCCCGGCGGCAGCCCTGATAAAACAGGCACCGGCCTCGGCCTGGCCATAGCCAAAGATTTTATAGAAGCTCAGGGCGGCACCATCAATGTGGAAAGCGAAATTGGCGATGGCAGCAAATTCTATTTCCTGTTACCGGTTGGCTAACTAAACTTACATTTAAATCAAATCAATATGCTTATCTTGTTAAAGATTGCTGCTATATTGGCTCTTATAATTTTACCGCTGGTACCTCCCAAAAAGAAGACCGGCATCAGCAAAAACACAGAGGTGTCCGATCTTGTTGTTGATGAGGATGGGGATATCCGCACCAAAGACGACGATAAAAACCTGAGGCAAAATGCCGGCAGGAGATAAATACATACAGTTACCATGACATCAAAAGGCAGGTTACTAATTATTGATGATGAAGAGCGTTTGCGCAAACTGCTTTGCCGGATATTACAGCTCGAAGACTACGAAGTACTGGAAGCTGCTACCGCCAAAGAAGGCCTGCGTTACCTGGATAATGAGGTCATTGATGTGGTAATAAGCGATGTAAAACTGCCCGACCTGAACGGTATCGAGCTTACCAAAAAGATCAAAGAACAACATCCGGCTATCGAGGTGATCGTGCTGACGGCTTACGGCACCATCAACGATGGGGTAATGGCTATCAAGAACGGCGCTTTCGATTATATCACCAAAGGCGACGATAACGAGCTCATCATCCCGCTGGTGAGTAAGGCGATGGATAAGGCCGTGCTGCAGCGCCGTGTGCTCGATCTGGAAACCAAACTCAACAATAAGTTTGGTTTTGAGCGTATCATCGGCACATCGCCGTCTACCATAGCTGCCATCAAATTAGCCGAACGTGTTGCCGTAACAGATACCACCGTGTTACTGCTTGGCGAAACCGGTACCGGCAAAGAGGTTTTTGCCGAAGCGATACATCAGGCCAGCACGCGAAAGCTCAATCCCTTTGTAGCCGTTAACTGTAGTGCCTTTACCAAAGAACTTTTGGAGAGCGAACTCTTCGGTCATAAAGCCGGGGCATTTACCGGTGCAGCTAAAGATAAACGCGGCCTGTTTGAGGAAGCCAGCAGCGGTACCATTTTGCTGGATGAGATAGGCGAACTGGATCATGACCTGCAGGCTAAACTATTGCGGGTTTTAGAGTCGCAGCAGTTTATCAAAGTTGGCGATACCAAAACCACCAAAGTAAACGTGCGGGTGCTGGCGGCAACCAATCGTAATTTACAAGACGAAGTGGCTAAGGGCAATTTCCGCTCCGACCTGTTTTACCGCCTGTCGGTTTTCCAGATCACGCTGCCTGCTTTGCGCGAACGGAAGAAAGATATCGGCCCGCTGGCTAAAACCTTCATTCAATACTTCGCCGGTAAGGTAAACAAACGCGTTACGGGTTTTACACCCGGCTTTTTAAGTCAGCTTGAAAAGTACGACTGGCCGGGCAACGTTCGCGAACTAAAGAACATTATTGAGCGCGCTATTATCCTGTGCGACGGACAGGAACTGGATGCCAGTTTACTCCCTTATGAGTTTGAACACCATACCAAAGTATCAGTTACTGATTCGGCATTCGATCTGGCCTCTGTTGAAAAACTGCACATCCAGCGTATCCTCAAACATACCGAAGGCAATAAGGCCGAAGCAGCGCGGCTACTCAATATCGGTATAGCTACACTCTATAGAAAACTCAATGAATATAGATTAGATTGATAGCACGATCTATATCATTAAAAAAAAGCAAGTACCAAGTCCCGGAGGGACTACCTGTTTGTAGATAACACAAAGAGGCAATTTTGGCTCCGGAGGAGCTTCCTACTCAGTAACTACCCAAGCAAACCGATCTCTCTATTCAACCAGGCAAATCCCGGCCGGGCTGCAACATCAGCATCAAGGCACATCATCCTCAATTCACGCAGCCTTTCAAGCGAGGTGTGCTCATGGTCAATACACAGGCCGATCAAATCATCCAGCAAATAACCAAAGGCCCTTACTTCCAATCGCTCTAAAGCAAAAGCTGTAGCAGCATCTTCCACATCGTAAAAACAGGCTGCGCCAAAATCGCCAAACAAGGTATTACCTTCATCATCTATCAACGTATTATGCGCGTACAAGTCGCCGTGCATAATACCCTTGCTGTGCAGCTGTGCGGCTAACGATGCAATGGTACCGGCTATTTTGAGCACCTGGCTTACCGAAAGGGTAAGGTCGGTATTAAACACATCGCGGGTGCAGCTTTCAAAACTGGGCGTAATGCCGAGGTTAAAAAATCGGTGAGATATCAGTTCCATAACCAGCCCCTTTTTACTATCGGGATGGGCCGTGATCTGTCCTTTAAGTTGCACCAGTCCGGGGTGTGTATCCGCAATAATGTAGGCATTCATCTCGTCCTCGGGCAGGCCATCGCTGGTAACAGCACCTTTAAAAACCTTAACGGCCACATCTGCATTATCAATGGCGGCTTTGAAGATGATCCCTGACGCACCTTCACCCAATTGCCGGTCTATCTGCAACTCATCCCACCGTATAAACGGTATCGCTTGCGCGGATGGTTTGATGCTGAACGGGTTGCCCGAAAACGCCAGCCATGATAGCTTTGGCATGGCTAACAGCCATGCAGGTAACGCAGTAAGCCGGTTAGCCGCTATCCGCAGCAGCGCTAAATTACGGCAGTTACTTAGTTCTTGCGGCAACTCCGTCAATTGGTTCCCGGCAAGCATCAGCTTTTGCATGCGGTGGCAGTTGCCAATTGTTGCCGGTAGTTTAACTATCCGGTTATTGGTGAGTATCAACCACCGGATATTGGGGTTAAGCGCCTTTGCGGGGACGCTTTCGATAATGTTCGACTTAAAGCCCACCATATCCAGTTCGGGGCAATCGGCCAAAACCTCGGGCAAAGCCGTAAACTGGTTTTCTGAGCAGAACAATATCTTTAGCTTTTTCAACCTGCCAAAATCATCGGGCAGCGTACTGAGTTGGTTTCGCGACAGATCGAGTATTTCCAGTGTATCGGCCAGTTCAAATATCTCCGGGGGAAAATCGGTTAGTCCTTCAGAGAGTTTGAGTGAAACGGCTCCGTGGTATTCACCGTTGCGCAGTTGTTGTAAAGTTTGCATAGCGTATGGGCTAAAAATAATACTTTTTGCCAATAGCTGGCTGTTTAAAATTAAGTCCCCTCATCAATTCGCAAAAAAACTTTGTAATGAATGTCCGGCATTGGCGACTAAGCTCTGAAAACCCCATAACATCATGCAACCACTACAAACCGATATCGTACCTTACCAGGAAAAACACCGCAAACAGATCATTGCCGTTTGGGAAAGATCAGCACGGGCCACGCACCATTTTGTTGCTCCTGCCGACCTGGACCGTTACAAAACCCTGGTCGAAAAGATCGACTTTAGCTCTTTCCCCGTTTATTGCCTGGTTAATGCCAATACCGTTCTGGGGTTCATCGGTACCGAAGGTCCCCGGATCGAAACCTTGTTTTTAGACCCTGCTTACATCGGCTATGGGTTCGGTAGCAAGCTGATGAATTTCGCCCTCAATGAACTGAAAGCAAACAACGTAGATGTGAACGAGCAGAACACAAACGCAGTAAACTTTTATTCAAAGTTCGGTTTTGTAGCTTATGACCGTACCGAACTCGACACCCAGGGCGGCCCGTACCCGATATTGAAAATGAAGCTGAAAAGCAGTTAAAAACCCGAAGTTTTATTCTTTGCCATTTTCGCAATCAAAATCGCCAAAAGGTGGGTATTTATCGGTATTTTTTGATTAATTATCGGTGTTGAATTATCAAATTGGCAATGTGTTACACCGGTAAACTATGTCTCTCTGGCTTCAGTTTGCAACTGAAAGGTATTCCCATTCAATCACTCAATCATTGAACCAGCAGGGGGGAAATTGTAAGAAGTTTTTAAGGCGATCTGACTACTCACTACTCACTACTCACTACTCACTACTCACTACTCACTACTCACTACTCACTACTCACTCTCCTCCCACTCCACTTAAATATACGATTTTTTTACCGGATAACAGTACAAATGCCATTATAAATAATGTATTTTTATCATACCAATTAAACCTAAAAGCATGGATATAAAGCTCAAGCTGATTAACAGATCCAATAACAGCGATCCTTCGGTTGTTATCTTTCAAAAAAACACAGCCACTTATTCTGACGAACCGGCCATTGCCTGGAACGTGTTCAAAAATTTACCACAGGGCAGTAACCATCCCTTTGTCTTTCCAATGAGCATACAAGCAGCTGCGAGCGATAGCTGGGGCAATTACACGCCGCAGCTCAATGTCGGCATCGGGCAACTTTACCATGTAACACAATCCCAGTCTGGCACTACTTTGGGCCCGGCTGGTGCCGCTACTTCATCAAAAGAATTTCAGTTACTAAACGATCTGAAAAACGGCGCAATTAATGCCCATATTTATAAAAACGGCTACTTACTGGCTATCAAAACCAGTATGGCGCCAGGCCAAATTGCTGTTTTTAGCTTTAACCCAACTATATGGATCGGTGTCTCCTATCAGGTAGTACAAGGCCAGGTAATGGATTCGACTACCATATCCAATATCAATACCGAATTATCCTTATCAGGAATAGCCAGCGCAGATATCGTCATAACCGGCGGCGGGCCGGGCGTATCGTCACTGCCTTATACTTTTAGTTTGGAAAACGTGGTGATGCAATGAAGGGTGTAAGCAGCTTGTTTACCACAAGGCAGAGCCTTGCGGCAGCGGCAGATCCTAAGCAATTCCCGATTATTTTTTATCTTTAATTATCCAACAGCATATTAACCTAACCGCCAGATCAAATGAAACGTACTTACCTGTTACTCATCTTTTTCAGTATAACTGTTAGCCTAATGGCACAGTCTAAACCTGCTGTTAACGAGTTTGTTATACAGCAAAAAGCTAATGTGATAAAGGCGGCTAACGGCAGCTTTAAAAAGCCGGATAAATTTACCAACGTAAGCATCCTGTTCAATATCGGCGATCAAAGCATAGGTATGTATCCCGGCAACAAAAAAGAGCGAGGTTTCGGAATTATTAACGGCGGTTTTATTCATCTTAAAGAGTTAAAACCCCGCAAGGGTTTTGAGCGTGAATTGGCTGTAGACGATATTGACGAAAAGCCTCACGACCAGGTTACGCCGGTTCATATTACCATCAAACGCCAGCCCGGCAAGCTCAATTACCAAATTGTGGCCGAATTTCCGACCCATGTGGTATTTTATAACGCCATCACTTATGATGATTACCAAAGTACGGCATTTACGCATTAAGCATGCGGATAAAACTCGCTAATGTCGTTACCCATAATAAAAAAGGCCCCTATCCCGGGGCCTCTTCTATAAAAATTCAATTAAAAATTACAGCCGGGTTGCATTACCGCTTACAAGGTTAACCACATAAGCAGTTCCGTTAACAACCAGGTTGGCCTGGTTATTACCTGTAAAGGTAATAGTACCGCTAAAGTTAAACGAGCCATTGTTGCTGCTGCCGCTTAAAGTAAACGTAGCATTACCCGATGCAATGGTACCACCAGCCTTAGGTATCGAAAGGCTGCTCAAGGTAATATCAACATTGCTGCTGCCCTTGTTCATATTGCCTGTTTTTTGTGTAAAGCTGCCGGCACGTTTATACTCGCCGCTCAGGCTATAAGCGGTGGCGCTTTGTGCAAGTCCGTTAACGGTAAAGGTAGAGGTACCTGCATCGGTGCTGCTCAGGTTCGGCCCGTCAAATGAGCCTGTACTGGTTGCGCTGCTGCTCACACTACTGGGGGCGTTATTAACACAGTTAAGTGTATAGGTATAATTAAACGCATAGCTGTACGTAACAGATGACCCTTGCGGACTTTGGCGATTAAAACTGTAATTTTTGGTGCCGCCGCAACCCGGGTTGGCATTAAAGGTAAGCTGCGCGTTAACCGTAACATCAACCGAAGCGCTGGCCATACCTCCTGAACTTGATGACATGGAATTGGCCATTATAGTGGCCGCATCGTCGGTAGATATGGACGCATTAGCCGAGTTGTCATTTGATTTGGAACACGCTCCTACCAAAAATAGCAATGCTATGGCAGGTGCTTTGATAAATTTCATTGTTTTCATAAGTAAATAATTTAGTTACGATTAAATATTTACAAAAACCGTGCAAGTTTTACAAATCGGCGTGCCGTTGCCCGTTACTTTAATACATTCAATAGATCGGGGTTGCTATTTGGGTCCGATGTTCTATTCCACATTCTTTATCGAAAAATAAGCGAACCTCAGGTCCTCATCCCTGATGTAAGCCGGACTTTTCAGGCTGCGATATATGCCCCATTTTGGCCGGCAAAATGAAGTCCCTTTTCGCCACAGGTCTATATTAGCATTAGCATAGCTTAACAGTGTCTTACCATCGCTTATCCTTATTATCTCAATACTGTAAGTGCCCTGAGTATCATATTTTAGCTTTTCGGTAACTTTTACCCATTGGCCTTTAAAATCGGCCAGGTCAACACTTTTCAAAACACCCTGGCTGGTTTCTTTGGCCGATCCGGTGTGGATCACTTCCATTTTATCCGGTTTGCCATAACGCGGGGTCAGTGTAATAATAGGGGCGCCCGCATCGCCATCGCCTGCTTTTATCTGGTGGATATGTGTAAAGGTGGGCTGCGCCTTAAAGCTACTATCCAGCTTAAACTCCCATTCGTAAAGCACGGTTTTTCCCTGTTCTGCCTTTACTGTCTTTTCCGACGGGCCGTAGGTTTTGATCTCGTTACGCTGGCGGTCAAAGCTGTGGCATCTGTCGTTATCTAAAGCAGCATGTATATGAAACACAAATACATACTGTTTCAGCTGATCGTCAAATACCTCAGTGATGTGTTTAACAGGATGCGCACAATCTGGCACCTCGTAAGCTGTCCCACCCAGTACTTTACTGATCTGTTTATAAGCGTCCTCATCGCCGCCATTTGCTTTTAATACCACCTGCGCCTGCAAATTAAATGCAGTAAAGCAAAACAGCATAATAACGCATGTAGCTTTCATTAAAAACGTATTATTATTCATCGATTTTTATTTGCTATAAGTAAACTGTAATTTGCAGTGGCCCCGGTAACCAGCCGGGGCTTTTGAGTACTGCATTCTATACCCGTAACCAATCGGGTGTGAAGATCATTGTGATGTTATCAGGTTATCGGTCAGGTATGCTTATTTGGTTTGATAAAACAGCACCCTGTCAATAACCTGTATAGCACCATTGGTTGCCAAAATATTAGTGGTACGCACGGTAACATAACCCACCGAATTTGAAAAATCATTTAACCTGATAGGGAAGTTCTGGTCATCATTTACCCTGAGTAACATAATTGAGGTCGGGTTCAACACATCATACCCCTGCGGCTCTAAGGTGGTGGCGGTAACATTACTTGGCCCTAAATTATCAAACGAATAAGCGCCCTGCACAATTAAGTACAACAGGTAATTTTTTACCTGGTCCTTAGGATAATCGCTCCATTTTGTAGCAGGTTTGCCATTAACCAGGTACTTGCCAAAATAGCAATCTGCCGTTGGGGTTGGCACTTTGTTAACTACGGTTGTACGTAAAATGGCATCGTTATGTAACAAAATAAAAGTACGGTCGGGCCTTACATATTCGTTGGTATCAATACCCGAATACTCGATAGCCTGGCGCATCAGTTTAAAAATAGTATCCTTACCGGCATAGTTATAACTCCTGTTTTTAAGATATTGCCACGCCGTCATGTTAATATGCGGATCGAGTACATAATGAGTGTAATCTGCATTTTCCTGGTATTTTAATCCGGCCAGGTTACAGCCTGCAAAAGCAAACATAACTGCGGCTAACACAAGGCCAAAACTTATATTCTTCATCTTTTTCATGATCTCTTTTAAAATGATGTTTATTAATACGGTGGATTTTGGGTCAGTTTGGTATTGGCATTCAACACATTCTGATTAATTGGCCAGAATATTTTACGCGGGTCGCCAAACCCTGTTGGCGGGAAACCTTTAGCAATATCCCTCTGGTTGATCAGCGGTGTCATGGTACTGATGATGATACCGTTCCGTTGCAGATCGAACCAGCGTTTGGCTTCGCAAAACAACTCTATCTGGCGCTCTTTTAATATCCCGCTAAAGCCGTTATACAAAGTTGGTACACCGTAAAGCATCGCATCGGCTGTCGGGAAATCTGTGGCTTTATAAGCAGGAAGGCCGGCCCTTGTATGTACCATATTCAGGTAGATAAGGGCGTTAGCCACATCACCTGTACGGTTCAGTGCTTCGGCACGCATCAAATAAATATCCGACAGGCGGTATAACGGGAACAATAAGTTTGCCTGCGGCGAATTTGGATAGATCTGGTTACCGGTTTTATCCAGGCTAACTGCGTAGTATTTCAATATTTTATCATGATTGTTCACCTTATAATCAACAGACTGCGGCCCCCTGATATCGGCGGTGGTGGTGGTAAAATACGACCATAATGCAGGGTCCACAGCATAATCGCTGTTGGTATCACCGGCACCTATTTCGGTCGAGGTTTTATTGCCGCCGTCAACGGTAAAATCCCAGTTAAGGCTCCATATACACTCTTTAGAGTTAGTTGGCGAAATAAAAATATTTTTCCAGGTAGCGGTCGGCTCTAAAGTATATCTGTTCAGTTTGATCAGGTTATCGCACCACTTAATGGCATTGGTATAATCCTTATTATACATATATACGTCCATCAGCATGGCACAAATACCGCCAATGTTTACGTTCCATACCACGTTAGCCGTCGGGTCGGCCAGGCTATAAGCATTCAACAGATCGGGCAGTATTACGGTACTTACAATTTCGCCTGCTGCGGTAACGCCTTTATAAGGGTCGGTGCTCTGGTTCTCATAAGGTTCTGTCCACAATGGCACATCTCCCCAAAGCCTGATCAGCCAGAAATAGCAATACGCCCTGATACTGTAAGCCTGCGCCAACAGGTCTTTTGATTGTATCGGATCCATACCGGCAATGCTAGGTATGTATTTAATAGCAAAGTTTGCACGGCTTATTGTGGCATAGATCAGTGTCCAGTCGGCACCATTAGTATTCGGTGTTAACACGTTGATGCATAATGGCAAGGCATCATTATACGTGGGATGATAAGTTAAGTTATCGCTCCTGCCATCGCCCCAGTAAATGTATTGCGAGTTAAACATATCCTGCAAACCATCATACAAGCCCGCTATCCCCGCTTTAGCGTCATCTGGTGTTTGCCAAAATTTTTCGGCTGCTAATTGGCTCAATGGCGGCTGGTTAAGCAGTTTTTTACAGCCAAACGTCGAAACCAGTAATATCAAAAAAGTGATCTTAAATATTCTTTTCATAACAGTACTTCTTAAAAATTAACATTTATACCTAAACCTACTTCGCGCCTGCGCGGATAACGTCCGTTATCATTACCCGGTGTTAACGGCGAGTTCGAAGAAAACTCTGGGTCGTACCAGGTGTAGTTTGTCCAGGTCATTAAATTAGCGCCATACACATAAGCGCCTACATTCTTCATTTTAATGCGTGTGGCTATCTTGGTAGGCAGGTTATAGGTCAGCTTAGCATAACTTAGCCTGATAAATGATGTGTTTTCTAAAAACCGCGTTTGCGTACCCGGGAAGTTGGCCGTTGAATTTTTGCGCCCCATGTAAGGCACATCGGTAATGTCTCCCTGGTGTTGCCAGGCGTGATAAGTAGTGTAATTGTCGGCTACTATACCTGATGTGGCCAGGTTATCTAAGGTCTGTCGCGGACTGTCATAAGCGCTGCCGCCCCAAACGGTATTAAAGGTAAACGATAGCGTAAATTGTTTGTAAGTAACGGTGTTGATGATAGCGCCGTAGAATGACGGTTGTGCATTACCCAGATACTGGCGATCATTGGCATCGATCACGCTGTCTCTTTTGGCATTATCAAATATCATATCGCCGCCAAGCAATAAAGCACCGCCCGCATACATATGATGAACCGTACCGGTATAAACCTGTCCGTTTAAAGTATAGCTTCCGGCAGTTTTTCCATCGGCCGAAACATTAACCGGTGTTAGCCTGTTCCAATCGCCATCATAAGCATTTGATGCATCATATTGGTAAACGCCCAACCCTTTATACCCGTAAAAATCACCTATACGGCCACCCTCCTGTACAAGGTAAGTAGCACCGCCCGATGTTGCCAGGAACGGTTGATGATTGTAAAGACTTTTAACCGTATTGCGCTCAACAGATAACGTAGCATTTACATTCCATGTTAACTTTGAGGTAGCAACAGGTGTTGCATTTACCGAAAACTCGATACCGTTATTGCTCAGGTCGCCAACGTTAACATACTCGCCGGTAAACCCGGTCTCAACAGGCATATTGCGTTGGTAAAGCAGGTTTTTTGTTGTTTTTTGATAATAATCGGTAGTGAAGTTTAAACGGCCGTTAAAAAACTGCAGATCCAGGCCTATGTTTTTCTGAATATTGGTTTCCCACTGTAATTGCGAGTTACCAAACTGGTTACTCAGCACCACACCATTGATCGCATTATAAAATGACGAGCCAAAGGTATAGAGTAATAAACTTCCGTTAGGGGTAACACGGTCATTACCAACCTGGCCGTAACTTAACCTTAGTTTGGCATCAGCTAAAAAGCTTTTGGACCAGTTCATAAAACTTTCCTGCGAGAAACGCCATGCTGCCGAGCCTCCGTAAAAATCACCAAACTGGTTTGACGATCCAAACCTTGAAGAACCGTCTTTACGATAAACACCGCTAAATAAATACTTGTTTTTGTAGCTATATCCCGCACGGGTGTAAAACGATTCGCGACTGGTTGCCCCGGCATCGGTCCCGGTGTTGGTCAGGTCAATGGTTCCATCAACATTCGAAGTGTAAATAGATTCGTTTGCGTAGTTAGACCCTGCTATTTTAAAACTGTTGTTATGTGTTTTTTCGGCACTCACACCTACCACAAAGGTCAGATTGCCAAATTGCCCTACTTTTTGGGTTAAGTTTACAAAGCCCTGGTACGCCCAGTTGGTATTTATGGCAAAGCTTTCTTTACCTCCGTTAACCGTTGGAGTGGCACTGCTTAATAATTTAGGGTCGAAAAATGTATTATGTGGTACACTTAACCCAAAATCGAAGTTATTGGTAAAACGCAGGTTTTTAGCAATAGTATATTCTATCTGGTTAAATATATCACCATTATAGGTGTGGGTTACGTTAACCTCAAGCAAGGCTACTGTTAACGGATTTCGCCGCCCGCTGATATAACCGGTCAAACTACCATCGGGGTAATACAAAGCAAGGTTCGACGGTCGCTGAAAGGCCTGGTTTATCGTATTACCTTCGTTGATGTTGTTATTGGTGTTATAACCAAAGTTAAGCCTGTTGGTATATTTAAATTTAGGTGCTACCTGGTAATCCAGGTTAAAACGGGCCTGTAATGTTTTCGAGTAACTATTCACTATCAAACCCTGGTCGTTAATATACCTTAAGCTCGAGTAGTAAGTCAGGTTTTTTTCGCCGCCGCTTACACTAAAGTCCATAATGTCACGGTTGGCGGTTTGCGTGATCACATCCTGGTTGTCATTATCCGAATTAAAAACAACGTTTAACGAGTCGTTGGTGGTTGCTGCTGTGCTTGCTCCTTTACCATTGTATAACGTACGTTCGATGCGCAGATCTTTCGAGTTTGGCTGTTCAAGCTTGTGGGCCATCACACCAAATATGTGTGAGTATTGTGTCGCGATAAGCGGCTTACCTGCAATACCGCGTTTAGTGGTGATCAATATTACACCATTCGCCGCCTGTGAACCGTAAATTGCCGCCGATGCAGCATCTTTCATCACTTCTATCGATTGGATATCGTTAGGATTAACATTATCGCCCGATTGGCTTAAAATACCGTCAATTACATATAACGGTGAGTTACCTGCGCTCGAAAATGTTGAGCCGCCGCGGATCTGGACAGAACCGGTTGCTCCCGGTTCGCCCGAATCGTTAACTACCAGCACACCCGACGCCTGCGACTGCAATGCATCGATCAGGTTTATAGGGTGGCGCTCTTCTATCTGCTTGGCGCTGATGGTGGATACCGCACCGGTAATGTCGCTCTTTTTAACAGTTTCGCCATACCCGGTTACCACAACTTCGTTCAGGTTGTTCGAACTTTCGCTCAGCTTAACATTCAGACTTTTATTGTTGCCTACAGCTTGCTCATACGCTACATAACCGATATAGCTAAACACCAAAACAGCCTGGTCATTAGGCACCGAAATGGAATATTTTCCATTCACATCGGTAACTGTTCCCTGGTTGCTTCCTTTAACCCGTACGCTTACGCCTATCAGCGTTTCACCTTTAGCATCGGTAACCACACCTGTTATAACTATAGGCGGGGCAATAGCCGGAGCAGTTTTGTTGGATACTGCGGCTTGCTTTTGCGCCGCCTTCTTTAAAACTATCAGATCGTTAACAAGCTGATACCCGATCGCTTTGTTTTTAAACAGATCATTTAAAATCAAATTGAGCTTCTTCTCTTTTACGGTAAGTGTTACAGGCGCTTGTGTTGTGATAAAATCCTCACTATACACAAATTTGGTACCCGCTTTTTGCTCGAGCATTGATAAGGCGTCCTGGAGGCTCACGTCTTTTACGGAGATGCTAATAACCTTATCGAGGGCGGCCTGCGCCTTCGATTCTTTTGCAAATGTGATACCTGTTATGGTGAGTAACAGGACTATCTGGCTAAGTGTTATTTTCATTATTTTATAGATATCTATTGGATATGGTATAATTTTTTTCATACTTTTAATAGTTTCTTTAGTGAAAAATTGAGACAAAATGACCCGTACCCCGCTTGTAAAAGCAGGTTGTACTGGGTTGATAAACCAGGGGTGGTAACGACACTCCTGGTTTAACTCATGAAAACAATGGTTAGGTTTTTATTTCTTCATATGCACATCATTTAAGTTGGTTTAATTTGGTTGTATCCTTTTCAATTCTATTTGGTTATTGTTAATGATATAGGCCACATTCATCGATAGGTGCATCACCTCCAGGATATCAGCAAGGTTTTGATTGTTAAAATCTGCTTTAATGTGGTACTTCTCAATGCCCGCATCGGCGGCTGTAATATGTACGTCAAACTTACTGTTCAGCACTTCGATCACTTTTTTTACAGGTTCATTATTAAATGAAACGTCCGTGCGTTTCCAGCATAAAATGATCGATCTGTCTGTGATCTCAGCCTTTTGAAGGGTTTTTGCCGTTTTTAAATAAGTGGCTTGCTGATATGGCAAAAGCATTACCTGGTTTGTGTTATCATGTACCCCAAAAAGGTTTTTGACCGATTGGGTGTACGTTGGCGGTATAGTTACCGAAACTTTACCCGTTAACACCGCAACCTCGCTAAACGAACTTTTTGCGGATGCGTTTACTTTAAAGCTGGTACCCCAAACGCGGGTTACCACCGATCCGCTATAAATGGTAAATGGCCTTGCCGGATTTTTAGTTACTTCAAAAAACGCCTCGCCTATCATGGATACGTCCCTTTTATCCTGGTCAAACTTTTTAGGGTATTCCATAACCGATCGCGGGCTTAGCCATACCGTACTGCCATCCGGAAGGGTTTGTTTAATGTACGACTGGCTGGTATTGCGCAACGTTACCCTGTTGGCCCATTGAGGACCTTGGTTTGTAAACGACTTATTTTGGATATAGATCAATGCGCCAAATGCAATAATAAATATGGCAGCAATTACCGATACCAGGTAAAAAATATTGCTTTTAGGAAACCTGATATACCCTACTTTCCCGTTACCATTTTCTGCTGCGTCCGTATCTATATCCGCTCTTATACGTTTGTGCAGTACCTTTTTCAATTGCTCCTTTTCGTTAACAGGCAAATGGCTCAGCAGGTCATCGTCGTCGTCAAACGCATCGTACCAGTCATAAACCTGCAACAACTCTTCGTCTGTACATTCTCCACGCAGATATTTTTCAAGCAATTCGGGCGCGATCTCTTTTTTCATGAGTATGGGCAATAAGAATAAAAAGGCTGTCTATTGGTTTATAAAAGTATAGTGTGCCGGGAAAGGGTTATCCCCTACTTGATTTAGAAAAAAATTAAAAAAAGGAAGTGGTGTCATTTACATCTTATAGTGTCTCATTTTTACATCTTTTGATGTCACACTATAAGTTATGAATATGAGGCGTGCCGTAAGATTTTTGACACACGAAGGGAAAGAATGCTGACAGGCGTTATATAGCGAAAAATCCGCAAATCAAACCACCGATCAAACCGAGCCCGAGTATTGGTGCATATTGTTTGGTCACCAGCGCGTCGGGCAAGCTTAAAACCACGCCTACCAAAGCGCCTTTTGCCCAGCCCGGTATTGGCAGCTCGATATTAAAGATAATAAACCCAATAGCGAACCTGCTGATAAAGGAAGCGGTTATTGCGTTGGTTTTGTTCTCAAACTTAATAAAGAACATCGGGATAATTGAAACGACCCCGAAGATCAGGCCGGCGATCACGCCTTTTGTTGGGTTTGTCATATCGTTATTTTTTTAGGTCATACGCGTCTTTAAGCCAGTCCAACAGTTCGCCGTCAATTTCATCCGGGCTTGTTAATTTAATAGTATGATGAAAGCGGTTTGCGGAGGCTTGTTCCACCTTGCTTACCCGCTTACTGGTCAGTTTGTGGTTCAGATGTACCTCTACGTTGATATAATCCTTCCTGGTGTAAACGCCTGCAAAACCAAAACGGTTACCCAAATGGATACTTGTTTTCTTTGGTTCAATTTTAATCGGCCCGAACTTTTGCAGTTCGCCGATCAGCCGTTCATAGATCGCGGTAACGACCGGCTCTTTATCTTCCAGGTGATTTAATTCGGTATATTCCATATAGTCAATGCAATATAATTATAATTATTCGGACACCTTTTTTAAGGCATGTTGGTATATTTTTTTGATGGCATTGTCTTCCTCTCTTTTCTCAATAGCTTTTATAGCTGAGATCAGCTCCTGGTTTAGGTCGGTCTTGCATAGCATGATCTTACTCAATGCACCTGCCGCACTCCACCGGACTATCGTACCCGAATGCTCAGTGTTGTCCAGCAGGTTTACGGTGGCCCCTTTGAGCAGCCCCGGAAATAGTTGGGCGGTATTGGCAATTACCTTGGCCGATTCCCACTTCAGCCTGGGTGCAGTGGATCTGAGGCTTTCTACAGCAAATTCAAATCCCTGCGCATCAATGATATCGGCTTGCAGCCTTGAAACATATTCCATTGATTCCATAAGGGTAGCTTTATTTATATCATTCGCGTTTTGTGCCTGCGCTATTAACTGCTGAATGGCAACGCCGCCATCCATGAGCAATTGACTGATCGCCGCAACTTTTCCTTTAGCCTTGATGGTTTTGTCGTTCAGTATTATATCAATATTGTTGTCCGTTGCCATAGATTAAAGATACAAAATCAAACTTCTTATGTGTAACGTTCAATGATGTAAATGTGAGACGTCATAAGATATTATTGACAAGTGGCTTGAGATGATCGTGCAGCACGGACTGGCTATTTGCCGGCCGAAATACAAATAAACAGGATGGTAATAAACTCCTTAAGATGGACTTTCAATATCTTCAGGGCTTTTGTCAAATGATTTTCGACAGTCTTTTCAGATATCCCCAACGATAATGCAATTTGCTTGTTTGATTTAAATTGCTTGCGGCTCAGTTCAAATACAGAGCGGCATTTATCGGGTAGCAGGCTGATGCCTTCCTCTAAATTCAATACCAGGTCGCGCAGTTCAACTTCCTGCGTGGTACTGTTGTCGTAACCTGTCGATACTGCCATTACCGATTCGGTATAGTTTTTATACAGGCATTCTTTTTGGTAATAAGCAATCACGATGTACCTGATGGATGATTTAAAATAAGCTGCAACACAGGTATTGATCACCGTTTTATCACGGTTTTTCCACAAACTCACAAAGTATTCCTGAACGATCTCTTCAGCTATCTCCCTCGATTTTACCCGCCTGTATGCTGCCGAAAATAAGGTTGACCAATAACGCGAATACAGTTCATCAAAAGCTTTGATATCATTGTTTTTCAACAATTTAAAAAGGGCTTCATCAGATAATTGTTCGGGTATGTTCATTTAATTATCAACCTTTATCAGGTGCACAACTGTCTGTACTTTTAAAGACTAATACGTTGGTTATTAATAAGTCATGATCCCGGTTTAACAATGGATCACATCATTTACAATTGGTATACTAAAATAGATTTAGTCGCCTCCACAAGGCTATACTTGTTTGGCTTTTTATTATGTTTTATTGGCGTCGATATAATTATATTATTGCACAAGGCACCTTTGCTGCCAAACCTTGATCAGGCTATTGCTGTGCTGATCAGGCTAAACCTACAGCGGCTTAGTCACGCAACTTTACAGCCTTTGTATCGGCCCCGCTGCTTAATACCAAATGCTTTTCAGCTTTGGCCAGATCGCCGCCATCAATTTTGATATTACTGCTTTCGGCACCCTCAACCTGCAACAGGTTAGTCACCGGCGTCAACACGCGCAAAGCGCTCACCAATACATCCTGGCTTTTAATAAACCGGATCAACGATTCTGCACCCCTTTGCCCTTGTGCACTCAGCCCGTTCACCGCCGCATCCTGCACGGTATCAAATATCAGCGCCGGGCGCATATCCGGGCTGGCCATTTCAAAGCGCATGTTATGCATGGTTAAGCCGCGTACATTACGTACGTACAGACCATAAGCCGGTGGCACGCCTATCTGGTAATATTCGCCCGCTACCTTTGGCACATCCCTAACCGCACCTTGTTCAGCGGTTCCACCTCCCGGATAGATAATATGCACATCGTTAAACGAGATATTATCCAAATAGCTCTGGTTCATGCCATTCAATACCAGGCACGAGAATACCTCGCCCGGGTTATAATTGCTTGGATGCTCCGAATCGCGCAAAGGCACAGGTTTTACTACCGTTGCATGGATGTTATTGAACGAAATATTTTTGATAATGCCCGGAGCTTTTGGCGCACCTACGTTAGCCGAATCGCGCTCGCCATTACCAATGGAGATCGGCCCGGTTACGTCTTTCATCACCAGGTTTGAAAACGAAATATTCTCGAACCTTGAACCGGGCGAACAACGCATTTTTATCGGGCAGCCATAAACTTCGTATAACAAGCAATTCGAAATGGTAATGTTTTCGGCCACACCACCGCCAAAACGAAATACCGACCAGCGTGTACTGAAAGAACAATTGGTTATGGTAATAAATTTACAGCTACCAAACATGGCGCAGGCATCATCCTGGCTCTCCACATCGCAATTGCTCACATGCACATATTCGCTGCCAATAAAATGGAAGCCATCGTTATTGTTAATCACCTTACCATGGATATGCAAACCCTCCATCTTCACATAACTGCACAAACACACCCTTACCGAATGGTAAGCGCTGTTCCATAAGGTCAAATCGCGCACGGTAAGGTTCTTGCATTTATAAAACAGCAAATGGTAAGGGCGGTGGTTACCCGTAATACCCGCCGGCGATGGCGCCCCCTTTACCGGGCTGCGAAATCTTGAGCCTTGTCCATCAATGGTACCATTACCCTCAATGGTGATATTATCGGCATTAGCCGCAAAAAACAAACCTACGTTGCCGTCGTTCATCGTCCAGCCAATATCAAGCGGTATGGCCTGTGCCGCGTAATATTGCTTACCGTCATCGGTACCCAGTAATTTGCCTTGCGCAGCCACATGTAGCGTTACATTACTTTTCAGCTCAACCGTGCCGGTAACAAATACACCGGCAGGTACCAGTACCGTACCACCCTGATCGGCTGTGCAGGCATCAACCGCTGCCTGTATGGCTTTGGTATCCAATGTTTTGCCATCACCCTTTGCACCATAATCGCGGATGTTGTAAACACGGGCTCCGCCCAGGTTATCACCTTTGGCGGTTTGATGTGCCGGTGCCGCACCGGCAGTATTGCCAAACAGATTAAACCCCATCGTAGCTGCCACAGCAGGAACAGAAACCCTGCCTATCCATTGGCGGCGCGAAAGTTCGTTTTTTGGGTGGTTACTATCAGTATTGCGCATATCTCGGTAAGTTATAGGTTTATAGCCGCCATCGCCCCATCGGCAACGGCATAAGTGCGTTTTTTATCGCCTTGTGTTACGGCGATCATTAGTTTGTCTTTTCCCTGGCGCGACACTTTCAGGTCGAACACTTTTCCAAACGAATGAATATTATTCAAACTCATTTCGTTCCAGTCTTTAGGCAGTCTTGGGGTACAGTTAAAACTGTTAAATCCTGTCGGCCGCATACCAAACAATCCCTCGATATAAATGCGGCAATACAAACCGCTCTCGGCCGAGAGGTGCCTTTGGTTCCCTTCGGGATAGGCCTCAACCGGGTAAGGCACGTGCTCGCCCAGTAACCTGCGGCGGGAATAATATTGTAAAAAGCTCACGGCCTTTTCGGTTTCGCCGGCTTGCAGTACTCCGCGTAAAGCGTATAAGGTCGAACGGTCCCAAAAGGTTTCCTTCCCGGCCTGTGTAGCTAAACCATCTGCCGTCCACAACCTTGGCGAAAACAAAGCGTTGATGGTGCCTTTACTCCGCTCAAAGATCCCCACAGTTAATGGCAGGCAAATCCAGGCACGCAAAACATCGTTGGTTTCGTAATACCGGTAGGTATCAAATCCTTCCACATTGGCGCCAAAGTATTTTTCCATAGCGGCTCTTAACTGGACTGCCTGTGCTGTATAAGCGTCTGTTTGCTCTTTAGGCTGATGCAGTTGCTTACCCAATAAGGCCGCAGAAATCAAGCCATCGTAATACAAACAATTGGTAGATAAATTAGCCTTACCCGAGGGGAAACGGCCCTCCAGTTCGTCACTTTTCGATTCCACAACACCCTCGGCGTTGATATGGCGGCGACTGTATTCCAAACACCAGGTAATTAGCGGCCACAATACTTTTGCCGAATCGGCATTTCCATAGGTTAACGCATATCTTGATGCTCCCGAGGCGATCATATCCTGGTCGCCCCTGTCGCCCGCGCCTTTCCAAACGGTATCGCCTTCAGCAACTATCGAACTTGGCAGGGCTTTATAGTCCGGGTTCATATACCGCGCAAACAAACGGTAACAGTTCATCGCCGAAAGGTTACCCACCCTGTCGCCCGAAAAGGCAAAAAACGGGCTCACATACTCCGCCTGGTCATTCGCCCAGATAGCCGCATAATAAGTTACGCCACCCGGACTGTGCATATAACCGCCCTTAGTTTTATAGATACTTTCTGTAGCGCGTATCTTAGCAAAAGCAAATTCGGTATTCAATATGCTGTCGGGCGTCTTCAGTTGTAATGGTGCTAAAATTTCGGCCACACGGTTTGCCCTTGCTTTTTCTTCGGCGTTAACATCAATAGCCATGGCCGCCGCCGGATGATCAGTAGCGAGGTAACATACAGCAAACATTGCCGATTGCCCCGGCTGCAATACACGTCTGCCCTGATTTACCGATCGCATGATAACCGTATGCGGGCCGCCTTTACTGCGCAGGGTATCGGTAGTTACTTCCCGCTTAAGATACTCCATTGATATGGTTACCGGCTTATCGCTGATGTTGGTAAACTCAAACTTTTCTATCGCCATGGGTTTGTCAACCGACGGAAAAAAACTACGCTCAATTTTCACCTGCGCAGGATTTCCGGCTTGTGCCGATACGCGCATAATACCTTTGTGATTAATACTTTGTGCTTTAAAGCCCATATCGCCCGAACGGCCGCTTTTTGCCAGGTCCGTCCGCATTAAGCGGTTATTGATATAAAACCGGGGCAGCTCGTTATCACGAAAAGTGTACGAAATATGGCTGCGGGTATTATCGGGCAACACACGAAAAGTTGGAAATACCACCGTGCGGTTAATATTGAGCACGCCCGCTGTATCAACACCATACTCCACCCACAGCGATACCTTTTCGCCCGACATTTCGATATGATCGGTATGAGGGAGCCTGTCTTTAATGTTCCAGGTTATGCTGCCATCAGGCTGAATGGCCCAGCGGTCGTTCTGTTTGGGCAGTATAATATTTTGCGCATTTACCGGCAATTGCATCAGGAGCAACCCGGCAAAAAACATCAGGATCTTATTCGTTCTCATCATTAATTAGCAGCCGCAACAGTTACAGGTTTTTGGTAATCTATTTGAATTTTGATGCCGGAAGTTTTATTATTCTGAAGATTAACAACCGGTTTATCATCTGCCTCCACACGTACAAAACTTTCGGCAGAGCCTTTAACATCCATATTGATGATCTTTGTACCGCTTACCTTTTCCAGCCTGATCACCGCTTGCGCACCCGTAGTTTCGGGAATTGACCAGCCATTTAATTCAACACGTTTTCCGTCTTCACAAATAAATGCCGGGCGAACATCATTACTCCCTAACAAAAATTTAATATTATTGAGCTTTAAGCCATCCACATGCCTGGCCCAAATGCCGTAAGCCGGTACCAGCGGACCAAAGGTTTTTACTTCGGGGTATTTATCAATGGCCTCCGGGACAACCTGCCTCGAATTGGCAACGGTACCGCCGCCAGCCAGTTGTATCTCGATGTTTTCAAGCGTCAGGTCTTTAATATCATGCCCCGGCACACCGGTGATCAATATACCCGAAGGCGGCATCAGCTGCGCGTTATCTGCCGCTTTGGCTTTTACATTCCTGATCACTACATTTTCCAAGGTCCCGGTTTGCTGCTGGGTATCCTGCCCTTTTCTGAATACGCTTAAGCGCGATCCCAGACGGATCAGTATCGGGGTTTTAACCTCCACCATTGTAATGTCCGATATTTCTACATTCCGCAAATTTGCACCGTCAACAGTCAACAGTTTAATGCCGCCGTTGGTGGTGTTATAGATATAACAGTTGGATATTTTAATATTCTCAAACGCCGCCATCGATTCTGTTCCCATCTTGATAGCGCCCTGGTTACTCTTCAATCGTAAACCGCTTGCCACAATATTGCTGCAAGGCATTTTGCTCGATGTGGTTTTAAAGCAAAGTGCGTCATCGCCGCTTTCTACATCACAGTTTTTGATCGTCACATCCTGGCAACCGTCTATATCTATACCATCGTTATGGGCTACGCCCACACTCAAAATCTTTACGTTCTCAATATCCAGGTGCCTGCACTGAAAATAGTGCGATGTCCATGCCGCCGAGTAATGCAGCGTTACGCCTTTGATATTCACGCCATCGCACCGTACTATTTGCAACAGGAACGGCCTCCGGCCCCACCGTTTCCCTTCCGGGCGATCGTCGGTTAGTATCTGTTTTGCTTTGAGTTGTGCGCCTTGTCCATCAATCATCCCTTCGCCTTCAATGCCCACGTTTTTTGCATCTACAGCCGCAAGCAGCGCCCAGCCCACATCAACACCCAATCCTTCGGTAAACGGGTCGGGGTTTTGGTAATCGTTAACATCGGTACTGCCTAACAAAACGGCACCTTTTTGCAGCTGCAGGGTTACATTATTTTTCAGGGCTATAGTGCCCGATAAAAACCTCCCTTCGGGGAAGATCACTTTACCACCACCCTTTTTGCTGCACTCATCCACCGCCTTTTGTATCGCGATGGTATTCAGGGTCGTGCCATCACCAACCGCACCGTATTGGGTAATATCAACATCTGCAGCAAAACCATTTATGGTAAATAATAACCCTAAAAGGCAAATGCTATAGTATTTCAAATGGCGATTTAAAAGTGTGTTCATCTTATTTGGCCTTTTTTTCAGCTTTGATCATTTCGGTTCCGGCCAATAAAAACGCACCTAAACCATGGGTATCATTCAGGGCCGTTGGGCGCGTGTAATAAAACTTGAGGTCTGCGTTCATATTGGTACCTATACACACATCCTGCAGTTGGCCGTCCTCGGTAACTTTGGTAGTTAAACCTCTCCAGCCTTCTTTGGCTATCGACAGGTAATTTTCATTGATCCACCCTTCGTTAACTGCATGTGCAACCGCATAAGTAAACATTGCCGTTACCGATGTTTCCTGGTACGAATCCGGTTTATCCAGCAACTGGTGCCACAAACCGCTCTGATCCTGGTAACGCGCGTAACCAATTATCTGGCGCAGCAAAAGTTTGATCAGCTCTGCCCTTTTCGGGTGATTAGCAGGAAGATTGTTCAGCAACTGGCATTGTGCAACTGCCAGCCAGCCATTGGCACGACCCCAATGCCCAACGCCGTTCATTTCCACATCACTATAAAAATTATGAAAGTATAAACCTGTCATCGGGTCGTACAGATATTTATTAAAGTTTTCTACTTGTTTTATCGCGTCATCAAAATATTTGGTATCGCCGGTTAGTTTACCCATACGCGCCAAAAACGGAACACTCATAAACAGGTCATCGGCCCAAAGGGTCATATATCTTGGTTGCGGGCGCGATAAGGTACCATCCGGAAAACGCAATTGCTTGTGTGAAATATAATCGGCCGCCCTGTCCAGATAAGCACGGTAATCTGTGCGGTGTGACAAAGCATCCACATCGCATAAACCTGCCGCCATCGAGCCACAGGCATCCAGGTTGCCCATACTGAAGAAAGGCCCGTACTCAATTTTGGGCGTTTTGGCTTTATGCAGCTCTTCAAAATATTTGATGTTGTCAAAAATAAACTCAAAGTTATGTTTGGAGTAATCGGCGTACTTTTTATCGTTTAACACTTCGGTGGCCTGTACCATACCGATAGTTAAAACACCGTTAACGTACATCCATTTATTGTAAGTGCTTTCGGCCTTCACATCAGCCGAAACGGCAAGCCCTTTGGTCGAATCATACTTTTCGCCGGTTTTGGCATTAACAAATTTAAAGCTGGTATTTTTAATCACATTATCGGCTACACGGCGCACCAGTTCCTCGGTTTTTGATGCCTGGCCAAAACTTATGGTTGAATAGCAGACAAGCGCTGCAAAGAAAAAAGATTTCATTTTCGGGAGTTTCATGAGTTGGTTTTAATTTGGTTATTTCTTTTTTACAGCTCTTGCTGTTTTTACTTCGGCTACCTTAACAGCTGTCGCCTTGTTGCCAAAACTGTTGCGCACGTAGGTTAATACATCGGCAATTTCCTGGTCTTTTAAAAAGTTTTGTGGCGGCATATTATTCGAGTACGACTCGCCATCGATATCTACATTTTGGGCAAATCCATTTAGCACCACCTTGATCACCCGTGCTTTATCGCCTAAAACATAACTGGTTTTAATTAAAGGCGGGTTCATATTCGGTACGCCGCCGCCATCAACCATGTGGCAGCTTAAACAATGTTGCGTATATACAATTTTACCGGCGCTGATAGATGCGGATAACCCGGCAGCAGGTTTTGATTTAACTGGTTTATTTTGAGCTGATAACTTAAAAGTAAAGGCTAACAAAAAACAGGTAGCAATAACTAAAGGTTGCTTCATAAATTATTAAAGGGTGTGTTGGTTACAAATGTGTAGTGTGTTAAATGGCGGTTAACCCCTATCGCGTTAAGTTATTTTTGTGTGTAAATTATCCGGTAGATCGTTCCTTTACTATCATCAGTTACATAAAGCGAGCCATCGGCACCTTGCGCTAATCCGCACGGCCGGTGATCTGCCCTACCTATCGCTGTTTTTTGCGGCGATCCTGAAAAGTTATCGGCAAACACTTCCCAATCGCCTGCAGGCTTGCCATTTTTAAACGGCTGGAAAACCACGCAATACCCTTTCTGCGGTTCGGGTGCACGGTTCCACGAGCCGTGGAAGGCTATAAAAGCACCATTACGGTATTTTGCAGGGAACATTTTGCCGGTATAAAACAACAATCCGTTAGGTGCCATGTGCCCCGGGTAGGCCATTGCCGGTTCCAAATATTTGGCATCAGCTTCTTTTTTGCCATCGCCGCCATACTCGGGTGCTATAATTTTTTTATGCTGGATCTCATCATAATACATAAACGGAAAACCGGCGTCATCACCTTTCTTCAAAGCATACATACATTCAGCAGGCAATTCGGCCGACATTTTGGTATCATACAATTCGGGCCATGAGCTGTTCAGGTTATCACGGCCATGCTGCATCACAAAAAGCTGGTTATCCTGCTGGTTCCAGTCCAGCCCAACTATATTGCGCAAGCCTGTGGCATATCTTACACCGTCTTTATAAGTTTGGTTCAGCTTATCAGCCTTAAACTGCCATATACCTCCGGCCGAGTCCAGCAGCGGGCAACCCGGGATGCCCGGCGAATGAAAACCACGATCCTGCACCTGGCAAGCGCTCAGCGGCGAACCGATATTCACATAAATATTGCCATCATTATCTAGCACCAGCGATTTGGTTTCGTGCTGCCGGCCGGCTTTTAGTCCGTAAATTATCCTTTCGGGATGCTCTGTATCAATTATTTTATTTTGATCATCGAGTTTATACCTGAATATTTCGGTATTTGATGAAGCGTACATATAACCGCCTTTAATATACATACCGGTACCCCCGTAATTGCCAAAGCCATTCGTGATCTCGGCTTTGCCGTTACTGCCTTCGTGTAAAACTAAAATACCTTTGCCTTCTTTCGGCTTTGCCAGTTTAACATAAATATCACCCTGGGCAGTTACGGCTAAGTGCCTGGCCTTTGCGCCAACTTCGGCAACCCGGAGCGCGCCAAATCCGGCGGGTAAGGTTAAGCCGGCATTATCAGTATCGGCAACTAATCCGGTATCTGGTTTTAAACTGTAAAGGGTAATACTCGTAGCTACTACAACTGCCGGAAGCAGGTATTTCAGCATTGTTTTTTTCATTGTTTAATTTGGTTTGGTTTTATTTTTATGTTGATTGATCTAAAAATATTTTAAGCAGCAGCCCCGGTAACCAGCCGGGGTCTTAACACTGCTTTTTACCCGTAACCTGTCGGGCGTGGAGGGTCTTAAAATCTCCTTAATTCCATCCCGGAAAATTCCGGCTGTTATCATACACCGGGCCACTAATTGTACCATCTATCTGTACTTGCGGTATTGGCCGTAAAACATCAAATGGTTTAATATTAGCCCTGGCATCGGCATTATGCAATTTAACCCTGGTTAAAAGCGTACCCGTACGCACCAGATCCTGCCAGCGCGATAGCTCACCACATAGCTCCCGCGAGCGCTCATCCAAAATAAAATCAAGCGACAGGTCAGACAGCTTGGCATCCATAGCTGCTACGTTACCTGTAGGATAAGCTGCCCTTTCGCGGATGGCATTGATGTACGGCAATGCTTCGCCGGGCCTGTTATCCATAAATAAGGCCTCTGCAGCAATTAAATAGGTTTCGGCAAGGCGATAAATAATGATCGGCCTGATGGATGGCGCATTCTGGTCGGTGCGTTTATCATCATAATACTTGGTCATGGTTGGATACAGCGTATTGACATACTTGCTCGGCGGCAAAACCTGATACCGATATTTAGCTATTTGTGTTGCTGTAAGCTCTATTCCGGGCATCCATATCGCAGTATCGCCAACTGTGTATTTTGGCTTATTGCTGGCATCTTTGGGTATGGTTGCTGCGTTGTTGGCTATCCATGCCGATTGAAAACTTTTAAAGTAACGGGTATCGTTGGTTTTATCTTTAAAAGCGGTATCGGTAAGCCATCGGGTAGGCATTACACGGGCATAAGGCCTGCCATCCACTATATCGCGCTGCATACCGGGTTGCAGCTCATATCGCGAAACAAAAAAGTGCACATACGAATTATCAGGACTGCTGTTATTTTGCGTAGGCGAGCCATTGTATGCCAAACTTGAGGTATGCTGAACGGTCCACAATACTTCTGTATTGGTTTCATTACCCTGTAACCATACTTTACCAAAATCGGTTAAAAGCTTAACACCACCCGCAGGCGCAACTGTGTTGATGATACTGGTAGCTGTTGCTGCAGCATTGGCAAAATCGTCCGAATGCTTGGCTACGGTATACCCTCTTGTTAAATACACTTTGGCCAAAACATGCATAGCCGCAATTTTTGTAGCCTTGCCTGGTAAAGTACCATTAAGCTGCGGACTGGCCGGCAATGCTGCTATCGCATCATTCAGATCCTGGATAATAAATGTGTACACATCGGCCATTTTATCGCGTGTAGCCGATAAAGTGGGTGCGCTTTGAAAGTGAGTATTCAATGTTACATCGCCCCAGTTTTGCACCAGTATAAAATAATAATTGGCGCGCAAAAACTTAGCTTCAGCTACCATTTCAGCCTTGGTTCCTGCATCGATCGCGCTAAGATTGGCTGCGTTGTCAACAAGCCCGTTACAGGTGTTGATATAGGTGTAGCAGTTTTTCCAGATACCGGCAACCGTACCATCCGATGTATTGAACCCGCTGCTGTATCTTACCAGCGCGGCAGTACCATCAACTCCGGCCTGAAATTCATCAGTTCCGCCAACAGTCATTTCAAAATAGGTATCGGGCCCGTAAATGGTTCTGAATCCCGCATAAGCAGCATCCAAACCAGCCTGAAAACCTTGCGGCGTATTAAAAAAATCGGGCGTAAGATTTGATACCGGCACCTCTTCCAGTTTTTTATTACAAGCCGAGTTTATTAATCCAATAAACAAACAGGCTAATAAGTATATATATGTCCTTTTCATAATATCCTGATTAAAGCGTTAAGTTAAGTCCAAATGTCATCGACCATGTAGCAGGCGTGTCTTCACCCAATTTTCCAGCCGACTCGGGATCTATGCCGTGAAAGATGTTTTTATATGGCGAAAACAGGATAAATGGATTTTCGGCAGTTGCATATACTTTTAAAGTTCTGCCCCCCAAACGGTTGATCCATGCTTTTGGAATGTTATAGCCTAAACTCAGGCTCCTGATTTTAAGATACGTGCCGCTGAAATAACTTAACGTTGACGAATAAGTTGGGTTAGTTAATGCATTGGTTGGTTTAGGGAAATAATTTTCGTGATTGTACGGTGTCCAGTACGTTACGTTTAAGTTGTTATAGTTCCCCTGTAAAGTATTTAAAAAGCTGCCGCTCTGGTATATCTGCGATGTTAATGTACCGCCTACCCGATATGCCGCAACTATGGTAAGATCAAAACCTTTAAAACCGAACCGGTTAGTAAATCCACCCGAAAAAAATGGCTGATCTGTACCGATGATCATCCGGTCGTTGGCGTCAAGCTTCCCGTCGTTGTTGAGGTCTAAAACCTTAACCGAGCCTATTACCGATTGGCCGCCGGCAAGCGTTAAGCCGTACTTTTTAGCCAAAGCGGTATCTGCAGCTGTATTTTGCCATATACCGATCTTTTTATAATCGAAAATAGAGCCCAGTGGATGACCTACAAATAAGTTGTTGGTAATATCAACCGTGCTGCCATTAGCCAAACCGGTTACCTTACCGCGGTTAAACGTTATATTCACATTGGTATTCCAGGTAAATCCGTTTTTGCCGTGCGGCGCAATGTTAACTGTATTCAGGTTGATCTCTAAACCTACGTTTTCCGATTTGCCCACATTGGTTAAAATGGTGCTTGGTATACCCGATGTTGGTGGCAAGCTTTCGGGTAACAATAAGGAGCGGGTATATTCATGGTAAGCATCTATGCTTCCGCTGATACGATCCTTAAAAAAACCAAAATCAATACCTGCATTTACCGTGCGGGTGTACTCCCAATCCAGATCGGGATTGGCAACTGCCGTTGGATAAGCACCGATGGTATTTTTACTACCGTAGTTATACGTAGCCGGTGATAATACGCCAAAAGTTTGATAAGGTTTTATCGCGGCATTACCCACATCACCGTAGCTCAATCGCACTTTCAGGTTCGACAGTACGTCCACACTCCTTAAAAAACGTTCCTGCAACGCATTCCAGGCAAATGCTACCGAAGGGAAGATGTGGTATTTATTGCCACTTGCAAGCTTTGACGAACCATCCGAACGTAAGGTAAGCGTAAGCAGGTATTTGTTATCGTAACCATAATTTAAACGGCCCATGTACGATATCAGGTCGTACTTGGCATATGAGCCTGTTGCCGAGAAATTCGAACCCAGTTGTGGGTTATAATACTGCACCGCGTCCGACAATAAGTTGTTGTAATTAAAGGCATTCGTTTGGGTCTGGTTTTCCTGCAAACTATAAAGCCCGGTAAAATTGATATGATGTTTTTGGGCAAACGTTTTATCGTAGCTCAAAATATTTTCGAGCGTGTAATTGTAAATGTAAGTGCTTTCGTTTTTAGCCGATGACTGCGCGCCCTGGTTGTTATAAGTAGCCGCCGCATAAAAATTACCATAGATCTCGGGCTTTACCTCGGCACCGCCGTTAAACCGGTAAGTTAAACCGGGAGCCAATTTTGCTTCGATATAGGCGGTTGTAAAAGTCCCTAACCTTTTTCTGGTTTCGGTTGAAGCACCAGGCAAAAGATTATCAAGCGGGTTCCACACCTGGTTAGCGCTACCGTTTACATAACCCATGATCAAAGCGCCTGTAACATCATCATAAGGCGACGCCAGCGGACTTGCCCTTAACGCCTGCCCTAACGGATTTGCATTTTCGCCATCAACGTAAGTGAGATTGTTTAATGAACTTAAGCCAACTTTGATGTATTTCCCAATTTTTTGATCAACACTTAACTTAAGCGAATAACGTGTAAAAGCCTGGCCAGCGTAAATGCCGGTTTCGTTGTAATACCCTGCAGAAATATCATATTGTGTATTTTCATTTCCTCCCGAAACACCAAGCTGATGGTTGGTTAAAAAACCGTTTTTATAGATCAGGTCCTGCCAGTTGGTACTGCGCCCTGTTTGCAGTGATGTTTGCTCTTGCGCACCAAAGGCACCACCGGTTATAATACGCGGGTCATCCGGACTGGTGTATAAAGGGTTAGCAGCGGCGGCATTGTAATAGGCCCATTTTTTTAGTAATGCGTACTGGCTGGCATTCATCACATTGTACTGGGCCAATGGTTTTGAAAACCCGGCATAACCGCTGTAAGTAACAACCGGTTCGCCAATTTTACCGCGCCTGGTGGTAACCAGGATAACACCATTGGCACCTCTTGAGCCGTAAATGGCTGTTGATGAAGCATCCTTCAACACCTCAACCGAAGCGATATCATCTACATTCAAATCCTGCATGCTGCCGGTATAGGGTATTCCATCTACAACAATAAGCGGGTCGTTTGATGCCGATTTTGATCTTGTACCACGTATGGTAATTGATGGCAATGCACCGGGATGGCTGTTACCGCCGCTTTTTTGTACATCGATACCTGTACCCTGCCCCTGCAATGCCTGCACCAGGTTTGACGAAGGCACATCTTTAAGCGCCTGTGATGAGATCGACGAGATCGAACCTGTTACGTCTGATTTTTTTTGTGAACCGTAACCCACCACGATCACCTCGTTAAGTGATTTGTTATCGGCTATCAGCACCACATTAATTACGGTTCTGTTGTTGATCACTTGCTTTTGTTCAAGATACCCTATCGACGAAAATAGCAGAGTGCCGTTTGCCGGGACATTGATACTATAATTTCCGTCAACATCAGTAACTACACCGGTGGTTGTGCCCTCCAGCCTTACTGTTACCCCGGGCAAAGAGCCCGTTGCATCAGAAACTTTACCTTTTACTGTAATATTGGCTGGTTCGGCATTAGTTGTACCTATCGACAGCGGGATCGAGCTAACTAAACCAGCGCTACTGTTAGCAACCACATCGGCCTTTTTATTGTAAATAACTATGCCTTTGTTGATCTCTTTGTAGGTTAACTGGGTGTTCGCTAAAAGATCAGACAGAATGGTACCCATCCGTTCGTTTGAATAGTTGTGCGGATTTGCAGTATAACCCTCAAGGTCGACAGAATTGTAAGAAAATCTTACCGATCCGCATCTGCCTATACGTTCAATTGCCTTTTGCAAGGTTTCGTTTCCTACAATAACAGTAACGTGTGTATTAACGATCTGGCTACTGGCAGGTTTAGCAAGCAGCAACTCGCAAAACACGAGGGAACCAATTATTGCTATCATCGATATTTTCATGAAAAAAACGAATAACTGAGTTAATTTTTTTATCATATTTGTAAGGTTTTAAAATTGAAAACTATGTAAGTCATTGGTTTAGCTTGAGACCCTTTCCAAAGGCATACATCATTACTTAAACAATACCCGAGGCATTCGTCCGGGTATTGTTGCTTATGGTTAGTTAAGGTTTTTGCAGGCTAACCTCCTTTCCCTCAACAGTATAATTCAATCCGTGTATGGTTTTTATAATTTCGAGCACCTGTTTCAGATCATCGGTACTTAAAAAATGAATGGTGGTCACTACGTCCTTCATTGCTTCATGGTCATAGCTAACAGTTATGCCGTAAATGTTTTCCAGGTTCAGCATCAGGTCTTCAAAAGGCACATCGTATAAATTAACCTCGCGGGCTTTCCAGGCAGCCACCTTTTCCGAGTTAATATCCCTTGCGTTGTGTGTATCTTCTTTCTGATCGTAAATAATTTCCTTATTAGGCGTTATCATACCAAAACTACGGTCCTGATCACCAACCTCTACTAAACCTCTCACCACAGTCACCCTTACATCTTTTAGTTTGGTATAATACTTAATATTGAAAGCCGTACCCAAAACCTGTACATGCATGTTGCCATATCGCACGATGAACGGGTGATGATCATCATGCCTGATATCAAAAAAAGCCTCCCCGTTGATCAACCTTACCTCTCGTACCTTGGCAAATTTTTCAGGATATGATATAGTTGAACCCGAGTTGAGCCATATTTTTGAACCATCCGGTAACGAAATAATAGAGATGCGCCCTTTAAGTGCAGTTATACTCACCAATTTGGTATCGGCATTGCGTTTTGAGATAAACAGTAATCCAAGCGATGCAAACACTAACAAGGCTGCCGCGGCCGCATATCTGAATACAGCTGTTTTAAAAAAACGCCTGTTGCCCTGATCAATATGCTTATGAATATTATTAAGCATGCTCTTCTCAATAGCATTCATTATTTTTTCATCGTGCAAATGATCTTCGCCGAGGTTTTGCCACAACTTTGGCCTGCTTCTTTTAAACATTAAAGAATAACTTTTTTAGGTTTATGGATACCGGTTTATGTAAACGGGTACCGCTGTGATATGAGTTAATACAACTAAAGCCTGCCGGGGTACCAGGCTTATTTAAAAAAAATATAAAAAAAGATGATAGCGTAAGCACCAACTCGCGTACGGAGTATCTTTAAAGCACTCGAAAGCTGGTTCTTTACTGTTCGTGGAGTAATATTCAGTGTTTCGGATATCTCATTGATGGTCAAATGCTCATATCGCGATAATACAAATACACGCTGCATTTTTTGCGGAAGCTCTTCCACCCTGTTATTGAGGGTTTGAGCTAACTCTTTTGCAATATATTGATCTTCGTTGGTATACGCGGGCTGGTTATCAAAATGCAGCAATTCCTCCAATCCGCGTTTTTTAACTTCATCTTTTTTATAAAGATTGATGATGCCATTACGTAGAGATGTAAAAAGATAAGAAACATGATACCTGTCGGCATCAATACTATACCGGGCATCCCAAAAGTTGATAAATACGTTTTGCACCAGGTCTTTAGCATCTTCTATCGAGCCGGTTGCATGATAAGCCTTTTGGTAAAGGGGGCGCCAGTTTTGTTTATAAAACTCATCAAATGCTTTAACATCTCCATCCCGGATCAAAGATATCAGTTCATTTTGAGTGACTTTTTTCAACTTAATTTGGGTATATAGTCAGGCCATCGACCAACCATCAGGAGGTTTGATCAATAAACAGTTTAATTGGCTTAACAAATACAGTATATTTTTAGGTAGGTTAATTCAGTTGTATTTACAATTTATTCAGTTAAGTTGTTATAAAATTGTTACACAAGATCAAGCAGCAATCTGTTTAAATGCTTACCAATTCCCGTTTACCACTTTGTGCCGACTTATAAATGGCCTCAATTATGGCCAGGTCACGTCTGCCTAACTCACCCGGTACAATACTTTCGGTATTATTCAGTATACATTGCGCAAAGTTGTCCATCTGCAGCGCCTGCTGAAATGGTGGCGTAAAAGTGAGCGGCCCCCGACTCGTATCCACCACCATACCCCGATAGGTAAAGGCATGTTCTTTAAATTCTATCCAGCCTTTTGCTCCTTCTGCTTTAAAATGGTCGGCATTATGCCGGTAACTTGTAAAAGCAGTACATTCGGCGCCATCGGCAAAGTGCATCGTCCAGTTCATACCTTCTTCCACATCACTAAAAATATCGGGCCTTGTTTTAGGTATCTCACTTGCCGTTACCGATACCGGCGCCACACCATTTGCAGCCATACAGGCCCCGTGAATAATGTATACACCCAGATCCATGATGGGCCCGCCACCTGCGAGCTTTTTATCGGCACGCCAAACTTTGGTGTTCATCACAAAACCACGGTCGCCGGTCATGGTCATCAAAGTGCCAAAATCCTTATCTCTTGCCAGCCGCATTAGTTCTTGATGATAAGGGTCGAAATGTAAGCGATACCCTACAGACAATTTTACCTTAGCCTGTTTACAAGCTTTAATTATCGCATCGCACTCAGCAACAGTATTGGCCATAGGCTTTTCACAGATCACATGTTTACCCGCTTTTGCAGCGGCAATAGCATGCTGAGAGTGCAATCCGTTTGGTGTAACCACGTATACAATATCAATATCGGGGTTATGAGCCAACCCGGCCATGGTATCATAACTGTAAATATTGCTTTCGGCAAAACCATGATCTTTTGCCCATTGCTGCCCTTTGGCTTTATCACCTGTTACCACACCCTTTAGCTTACAATATTGGGTTTGTTTAAGCGCCGGCCCAAGCTGACCGGTACTGTATTTACCCAAACCTACTAATGCTACTCCTAACTGCTTTTGCGGTTTGGCATGTGCATATAATGAGGGATAGGCCAGCAGTGCAGCCGTGCCAATACCCAGTTGCCCTATAAACGAGCGCCGGTTAACGAGATCATTTTTCATGTTATAATAGGTGCTATTGGTTTATACAATTGAAAGTAATGAAATTTAAAATCGATGTATTGCCGTTTAACTATAAATGTTAATATCAATGAATAATATGCCAATCCGGCATCAGATACGGTTGGTAATTAAGTGAAATTTTACCTGTACCTATTTTGATGGGTTTTGCAGCTGCGCATCGGCAGCTGTTGTCGCATTCAATTTATACCTGTTTTATTACGCACATGAAAAAAGTATTGGGCCTTATTCTCTTGTTTTCAATAGCATTGCAGGCATTGGCCGTAAAAAGTAAAGCGCCGGTTTCGGGTACCGATATAACATTTGGCAAAAACGCTGCAAATATTGCCCGCATAACAAAAGACTCTGTAGTGCTCATCACCGGCAGCACCTACCGCTATACCGTTGATACACCCGAAGACCAAGGCCTGGCTTCAACCGGTATCGGCGTAGCACAACTGGCTTCTCAAATTGCTGCGCTTGATGGATCAGTTCAGAAATACGCAGTAACCGATAGAAATGGAGTAATTAAAAAAGACGGCGAGATCGTCAACGGCGACAAATTCATCGTCACATCTCAAAACGGATCATCAACAAAAAGCTACTGCATTTCGGTACAGCCTATGGCATTAAGTGGCAGCCTCACATTGTCACAACCTGTATTTACCGTTAACAGCACGCATGCATTAACCCTGTATTTTACTGCAGGACAGCGCAGCCCGGATGCCGGAATTAAGCTATTTGTACCCAACGGCATTAACGTAACTATGGATAATACCACTGTAAATGTTATTGGCCGCGGCGATGTTAAATTAAGCGGACTGACAACACAATCCATTGGCCGGGTTGGTACTAAGTACTCTTACAGCAAGGTTGGCGATATTACGATCACCAAACTATCAAACGGGGGTTCAGTATTAACGTTTAATCATCTTGATCTTCGGCCTGCAAACGGAGCCGATCTGAAAATCGTTATTCACGATGTAACCCTGAAGAAGGCGGGTTCTTACTTATTCAGGGCAATGTACAACACATCACAACCCGAAAAATTATCCAGCCCCGGCACTGGCTCTGAAACAGCATTACTAACCGCAACACAAACCGTATCGGATCTTGAAAGAGTAACAGACAGATCGTTACAGTACAAAGAAACGCCGGGGATGTACACGCGGGCAAAGTTTAAGTGGGGTTCTGCTGCCAATGCTAGTACAACTTTCATGCAATCTTTAGATAAAGGCAAAACATGGTGGCCCACCCTTGCAGCTATCGATACAAAAACGGCAACGGCCATAGTTTCCGGCTTAAAGCCCGATCAGCTTTACCTGTTTAAACTGAATGTTAAAACCGGGCCCAATAAAGGTTACTCAAATACAGTTTCGTTTTATTCGGGTAAAATGGATATTAAAAGTTTTGGTGTTGATGGCAACGGCGCCGATGACAATACCGACGGCATCAATAAAGCCATCGCTTATTTGAATCAGATGGGTGGCGGAACCTTATTGCTTTCACAAGGCACCTACATGGTTCGTACCGTGCATTTAATGAGCAATGTATATCTGTATGTCGATCACGATGCGACCATCAAAGCCTTAAAAGGTGGCGATGCTCCCGAAACAACCTGGTTCAGCGACAGAAAATATCGTTCCGGTTTATCACCAACTGATGCCGGTCCGTACGCCGATCCCGAAAATTATATGACCAAGCAGGATGTTGGTCATCATTACTTTAAAAATGCCATGTTTTTTGGCGAACGGCTGGATAATATCAAGATCATAGGTAACGGAACCATTACCGGTAATGCCAGCCTGGTTAACGGCGATGGGGTAATGAAGAACACGCCCGATAACCGCTGCGATAAAATGTTCAGTTTGAAACTGTGTACCAACATCGAAATTGGCGGCATTTATCATCAGGAAGACCTATGGTATGATGAAAGCAAGAACGAACCTTATTACATTGGCAAAGGCGGTTTAAAAATTGAAGATGCCGATCACATGCTAAAGATTGACCGTAGCGGACATTTTGCTTTACTGGCAACCGGAACAGACAATATCAACGTGCACGATACTTATTTTAGTAAGGACTACCAAACCAACGTACGCGATGTTTACGACTTTATGGAATGCAACAATGTTACTGTTACCAATATATTTTCGCGGGTAAGCAGCGACGATGTGATCAAGCCGGGTTCTGATTGCTCTTTGGGTTTTACCCGCCCCGTAAAAAACTATAGGGTACGTAATGTTATCGGCGATACCAATTGTAACCTTGTGCAGATAGGCTCCGAAACTGTTGACGATATTATGCAGGTTTATGTAGATAATATCTATATCCTGGGTGCAAATAAAGCGGGGTTTTCCATCTCGGCAAATGATGGCGCACATATCAAAGATGTTTATTTAAACAGCGGCCGCACGGGCCCTATCCATTTCCGGTCGAAAATGTATCGCGCCACGGCACCGTTCTTTATCTCCATATCAAACCGGGGCCGCGTTATTGGTGCCGAAGCAGGCAGGTATGCTTTTACCGAAAACGGCAAAAACCATGATGAACTGCTTGTAAAAAACGTAAACATCGGCCAGGTTGAAAATATCAGTTTAAAGGGGATCGATGTTTATGAAGTATATGGCGGCAGCGCGTACAGTGGTAAAAAATGGAAACCCTACGATGGTACCCAGCGCAAAGCAACGGCTATTATTGCGGGTTATAAACTACCCGATGCTGCCGATGTAACCGGTGGGCTTGATTTTAAATTACCCAACGGTAAGCATACCGGCTATATTGATCATGTTACTTTTACCGATGTAAATATCGTGGTAAAGGGCGGTAACCCGGCAACAGATACCCTGGCAAATCCCGGCGAACTGGGTGTTGGACAATATAACGTAGCCGATTTGAAGATACAGCCATCATATGGGATATGGGCGCGCCATGTAAAGGGCCTCGAAATAAATAACAGCACCTTTAACTACGAAAAACGCGATAGCAGGTATCCCCTCTTTTTAGATGATGTGATCGGCACAAATATAACCGGTGTAAAAATGGTTAAACCACAAGATAACAATACCCTTATCGGGATTAAAAACTCGTCGGGATTAACCATCAAAAACACCTTATACTACAACGACAGTTGGGGCAATATCCCGAAAACTTTATCACCTGAAGGTAAATAGAAATTATATCTAACTAATAACGATCTGTAAGCGAGTTTAAAAACGCGACAATGTTTTTGACCTCGCTTTTGTTTAATTTTAGGGGCTCGGGCGCTAAAGTCTGTTCAGCAACGTCAAGGCCAATGCCCTGTCCGCCGCCTTTATTATAAAGATCAACAACGGTTTGTAAAGATCGGAAGCCTCCATTGTGCATATAAGGCGCCGTCCGGGCAACGTTCCTTACAGTGGGTGTTTTAAAAGCCCTTTTGTAATAACGTGTGGGATAATATACATACCGGCCCATATCGGGGTCGGCTTTAGGATGTTGCAGATCATCCGTTAATGGTGTACCCAATATTTCATATTCAGTTGCCTGGTAACCCGGGGGCGTAAGGCCATTAAAAATTGGTGCAAAATGGCAGGTACCGCACTGCGCCTTGCCCATAAACAAATTAAATCCGCTGATTTGTTTCGCATTCAAAGCTTTTCGATCACCATTCATATACCGGTCAAACGCCGAATTAAAAGGCGCCAGCGTGCGCAGATAAGCGGCAATAGCAGCAGAAAGATTGGTAATAGTAACAGCCGGGCGGGCGGCAAATGCTCGTTCAAACAGATTACTATATTCCGGAACCTGTTTTAATTTCTGTATTACCACCGCACTATCTGCATTCATCTCATCTTTATTGTGCATCACATTAATCACCTGTTCTTCGATAGACCGGGCCCGGCCATCCCAGTCTTGACTATACTGATATGCTGCATATAATAAGGTGGGTGCGTTACGCGATATGGTTCCATGGCCATCAAGCCTTGGGCTTTTAGGCAGGCCATCGGTAAAATATTTTTCAGGCTGATGGCAACCTGCACAACTACGCTGGCTGTTGCCGGATATATTTTTTTCGAAAAACAACCGTTTACCCAGCGCGATCATTACCGCACTGGCCCGTTGTTGCTGCTTATAAAACGAATCCACTTTTAGAAAACCGGGGGCAAAAAGGCTTGTACCTATCCTGTTTTGTAATGGTGTGATGTAAGTGGTGATAAAGTGCAATCTGTTAAACCGGTCAAAATTGGGATTTGCACGCAAATAAGCAATACCCGAATCCGACAGACCGACAGCGGCTTTGTCGTTCTTCGCAGCAAATACAATGCGCAGCGCACGTAACGCACTAACCGACTCGCTGATGCCCGATTTTAGCAATGGTGCATCGTAGCCGGTTATGTTCAGGGTTTCTATACGGATAAGTTCCTCGCGTACACTTTGCAGCAACTGCTCGTCGGTGGCTTTAAACTGGTAAAAAAGCGAGGGGATATCCTGGGCCGAACTCCGCACGGCACCGGCCTGCTCAATCAGCTGCAGCTTAGCGGCAGGTGTTATTTTTTGAAACAATAAGCTCTCCATCACCTGGAAACCCATGGGCTGCTCATATTCAAGTTCCGGCTCTTCCACTTCAATTTTTGCAGGGGCATTATAAATATGCGCCGAACTTTTGAAAAAATATTCGAGGAAATACTCGATCGACTTGTATTGATAACGGCAATCCTTCAACGCATTGCGTGCAGCATTCACGGTAGCCGGATTGCTGGCCTTGAGCGACTTTATCGTATTCTCCAGCTTAATTGTGCTTGCTGCAAATAATTGTACATGCTGGCGCACATCGGCAAGCGCGGTGGTTACCAGCGGTTGTTGTACCCGCCCGGTGCCCTGAAATGATAACAGCAACACCGTCATGGCCAAAATAACAATAGTGAGTACTAATTTCAATCGGCGTTTATTTCAAAGATATCCTGTAAATAACCAAAATGATCGTGCACTTTATAAATGGATTTTCCGGGTTTAGGCGTAATGGTTACACTCCGGGTAGCGGCAATGGTTCCTGTCCACACATAATCACCAATATAAGAGGCCGTAAGAACGGTGCTCTCGCCTTTTTTTAGATGGATCACCGTTTTTTTATTCACGTCTTTCATCATCGTAAAACGGTCGCCTATCTTACCATCGGCACATATCCATTCCAGATCGAGCCGGTTGCCACGCACTTCCAGTAAACAGGCACCTTCAATTAGCGCATTGGCATAAGGTAGTGCATTATGCGGGTAAGTTACCTGCCTTTCGGCGATAACACCTGCAGAGCCGCTTACTACATACACCGTGCCTTTGTTGTCGGTTGCTTTGATATAAGGAGCCGAATTGGGGCTTCCATCATATTTACCCGATGATTTACTGAGCAGGTATTTCGGGTCAAACTCAGCGTTCATACCATAGTACCCCCGCATTAGTTTAGATCGCTCATAACCATGGCTATGGCCGCAAAGCACCAGGTCGACACCTGCGTCTTCCAATACTTTAATAAAATTCTCGCGGATATGTACCAGTTCTGATTCTTTGTCGGAATTATGCGAGCCCATTGTATATGGCGGGTGATGCCAGAAAGCAACTACCCAGCCCTTGTTTTGATTGGCAGCCAGATCTTTCTTCACCCATTTTACCTGCAGTCCGTCCACATCGTACAAATAATATTGGTTCTCTTCTTTTCCATACGAGTCGAGCGAAATGAAGTGGATATTACCAATATCAAAAGAATAGAAAGACTGACTGTGCGAAGGCTTGCCGCCTGCTTCACCATTTAACGGCATCGAAAAATTTTGATAGTAAGCCGTTTGGTGGGTGTTCTGTGCATGATCAGCCGTAAAGTCAGCATCGTGATAATCATGATTGCCGGGCGAGGTGTATAGCGGGTATTTTTTTAGCAACGCATCTTTATAGATATTGAAAAATTTAGCCTGGAATTCCGCATCCGTCCCGTCATTGTAAGCATTATCCCCCAGCAATATCCAGGAGTTCAAATAATTATCACCCAGCCGCTTCACAAACTGATCGCGCGTATTGCGCTGGTTTACAGTATTGGTACCACAATCGCCAAACACACCGATACGGTAATCGCCTTCCTGTCCTGCGGGGGGCAGGGTATAAAAGTAATTTTCTTTTCCTGTTTGCAAAGTATCCTTTAAAGCACCGATAGAGTAATAGTACTTAGTATATGGCAAAAGATCGGTCAGTTTGATCTGGTGCTCAGTAACCAGGTTGATATCGGTGGTGGTTTGATCAAGTCTATCCGCGGCAGCGCCATAACTCACACGGCTGCGGCAGGCAGCATCTGTACGCCAGCGGATAACAATGCTGGTTGGCGTAACCACCTGCAGGTACGGCCCGCGGATCAGCGTTACTTCGGCTTTGGTTTTTTTTACCTGCCCGAAAGCAAAGCATATCCCCAGGCAAAAAGAAAAGGCTAACAGGTATCTTTTCATGTATTTATTTTTTGAGCATGGTAAAATGATCGCGCACCACCCCGTCCGAACAGATCCATGAGGCATCGAGTTGTTTGCCTTTAACTTCGAGCAGCAGTGCACCGCCGATCTCGGCATTAGAATAGTACATTGCATCGTGCGGGAAGGTAGCTTGTATGCCCCCCAACTGCCCGGCTGAACCAGCCACTACATACACTGTACCACGGTTATGCTTATCTTTTATGTACGGCGCCGAATTAGGGCTGCCATCGTTTTTAGCAGATGATGAAGAAAGATCGTATTTACTTGCAACGAAGCTTGGTTCGGGGCCATAATGACCGGCCATGAGCCGCGAGCGCTCATAATCATGACTGTGGCCGCACAATACCAGGTCGACACCATAGCGTTCCAAAATAGGCAACAGGTTTGTCCGGATGTTAACCAGCTCGGTTTGGTTATCCGAGTTATGTGAACCCATGGTATAAGGCGGATGATGCCAATACACTACCACCCAGGTTTTATTTTTATTAGCTTCCAGGTCCTTCTTTAACCATTTCACTTGTTTACCCGTGGTATCCGACAGGCGTTTGCCGTCTTCCTCGCCGTGCGAATCAAGCGAAATAAAGTGAATATTGCCCAGATCATATGCGTAATAAGCCTGTGTATGCGAAGGGACGCCACCAGCTTCACCCTCCGCCGGTACCGAAAAACTTTGGTAATAGGCTACTGTGCCGTTTTGCTGCACTGTTGCCGATTCTGCAGGCTCATCATGATAATCATGATTGCCCGGCGATGGGAACAAGGGATATTTTTTTAACAGGTCATCCTTGTAAACATTGAAGAAATTGGTCTGGTATTCAGCGTCTTTTCCGTAAGAGTACGCATCATCGCCTAACAATATCCACGAATTCAATTCATTAACGCCAAGGTTCTTCAGCATCGCATCGCGCACATTACGCTGGTTGATAGAATTATTACCACAATCGCCAAAGGCCGCAATGCGGTATGTATGGGTGTCATCCCCGGTAACGGGCAGTGTGCTGAAAGTGTTGTCGGGCCCTTGTTGCACCATTCCATTTGAGCCTGCAATAGCATAATAATATTTAGTTAACGGCTGCAGGCCGGTCAATTTAATGATATGCTCGGTCACCAGGCTGCTATCACCCACTTGTTGTGTAAGCGCGGTGGCCGAACTGCCGTACCATACCACACTTTTATCTTTTTCATCTGTACGCCAGCGAATGATCATACTGGTACCGGTGGCCGATTGTAAATAAGGCCCCCTGATGATAAGCGCCCGGTAACCGCTTCTGTAAGCCTTCTTTTTTACAGGTTTTACCTGCCCCATTGTGCAGCAGGCAAAAGTTAGAGCCAAGCCAAGCAGGCATATTTTCTTTGTATTATTTCTCAATAAAAATTCGTTTAACGCCATGGTAATCTACTTGTGGGTGGTGTTTCAAATAATTTAATAAAGTTATTTCGGCTGTAACCTGAAGCGTTTGGCCCGGCGTATTGCCGTTCATAAAATGGCAGGCAATAAAGCTGTTCATCCCTACCGAATACTGCTTTTTTTCGTCGGGTAAATCGCCGGTTTTGGTTTTAAGGATCACAGCCAGCACATCGCCTTTGGTATTTTCTTTTAAAGTGTAAGTTATGCCGGATACAAAGAGCGTTGGTGCATCATTTTTTTTCATCGAATTAAGGATCAAGGTACGGATTTCTGCGGGCGTTAAGCTATACCTGATGATATGATAATCGTAAGAATCGATCTCATAAATATCGCCCACGGTAATATTACCTTTCGGGAATTGGCTGTAACTTACGTTGCGGGCATGGTCAAAAGCAATATCCAGTTTAAGATCATCGGCTATAGCATCTGCTTTAAGCGAACCAAATTCTTCTTTATTGGCAAACCCGTTTTTAGTGTACCCTGCAACTTTTTTGAATTGGCTATCGGCATTGTAAAAATCAATGCGCTGCTGCACCTCCGGATCTGTGGCATTGAGTTTGGAGAGATCGACCATCTCAAATGTTTTGTTGATGATGTGGTGATCTTTAATGGTCAGCACGGCTTTGCCAACAAAGCGCAGCTTATCTCCGGCCTGGGTGATCAGTACACCGTTTACCATTACGCCATGCGGTAGCTCAGTATGCGAATGCCCGCCTGTAATCACATCAAAAACATTCATTCGGGTAGCCAGTGTACTATCTGCCTTGTAGCCGATATGCGTAAGAGCCATCAATACATCGCAGCTATCTCTTAGCCTGCGATACGCTAAAGCAGTTTTTTGCGGATCAGCGACTGTGATGTTGGGTATAAGACAAGGGTTACTGCTCGATGCTGTGAGCCCAAGTACCCCTATAGTGATCCCATCTTTTGTGTGCAAAAAAGTATATGGTTTAGTGCCGTGAAAGGGCGAGCCTGGTATCGCCACAACATTAGCATCTACATAAGTTGAGGTTGATTGCGCAATACGGCGCTGCAAAACTGCTTCGCCATTTTCAAACTCATGATTACCCATGCAACTCACATCATAAGGAACTCGGTTCATCAGATCGATAATGGGAGCGCCCTTATCTTCGGCTTCGTCAACCACCGGGTTCCCGTTGATCAGGTCGCCGGCGTTAAATACAAACACATTAGGATGCGTTTTCTTGAGCGATTTGACATAAGCCGCCATTTTACCAAAGTTATCAATACGACCATGCACATCGTTGGTCGAAATAATAACAACCTCGGTTGTTTGCGCGCCTGCCTTAAAAACAGTCATGGTCAAAACGACCATGACTGTCAGGATAAAATATTTCATTATTGATCAGGGTTTGTCCCACCAAACACGGGTTGCGCATACATCAGGTCCCTGCCTTTTTATCGCATCCTGTGCATGAGGATTGGCCGCGATTTCCGAAGGCGGGTAAGTTAAACGGTGCGGCATAGTAGCGCCCTGGTTGGCCGAAATGGTCAGGTCCAACTGATCGTATATTTTCGGGTAACCGCTGCGGCGCATGTTGGCAAAGGTTTCATACCAGTTATAATGCGTCTCTACCCAATATTGTGTATTAATAATGTTTAACGCGTCATCGATAGTTGCCGGGCTATATGGGTTATGCGCCAGGTAGCTGTTAATGGCATTAGTAGATATGGCTAACGACGGATTAAAGATGCTCAACTCGGTCATTGATGCCCTTACACCATTTTCATAATAGGTTTTAGCACTTCCGCTGATAATGCCACGCGCGGCACACTCAGCCAGTTGAAACTGTACCTGGGCATAGGTCAAATGCACGTACGGAGCATCCAGACGGCCAAAGGTGAGAATATTTGAAGTTGAAAAAGTATTTACACCGGCCGGATCGCCGCCAAACATGGGATAACCTTTCTGGTGCGTGCTTACCGTATCGCCGAAAGCGTATTTGGTAGCGTTTCCGGGCAGCATACAGTAGATCGGGGTGCGCGGATCGTTATGAGTTGTCAGAAAATCCACGAAAGGTTTAGTCAGCCTGTATTTGGTTGGATAATTAATAAATATCCAGGGCTGGCCGTTAGCGGTGGGATTAGAGGTGCTGCCTGTGGTAGAAGCAGGCAGATAGTTCACCACAAAATTGTCATCGTTACCGGCAGGTAATCCGCCTGCTATTGCCGCGTTGATCCATTTGGCAGAGTTAGTTGGGTCAACTTTATTGATCCGCAAGCCCAGGCGCAGCATCATGCCGTAAGCAAATTTTCTCCACTTGGTCAGGTCGCCTTTGTATACTATATCCGAAGACGTAGGCACTGCCTGTTTGCTATCAAGCGCTGCAGCAGCCTGCTGTAACTCTTTAAACAGGTCGGTATAGATATCCTGCTGGGCATCAAAATTAGGCGTGAACGCCTGATCGGTATACCCCTTGTCGGCATCAAAATATGGCATATCGCCATAGGTATCGGTCAATGTAGCTGCCAGGTATACCTTAATGATCCGCCCGATATTATAATAGTTAACTTTTGCAGGATCATCCTTGGTATGGTTCATCAGATCTATCACGTTTTTCATCGGGTTTTGATAGATCCATTTCCAGTGCAAGCCTCCGGTTTCATCACCAGGCGTAATACGGCTGATGTAGGTTTTTTGCTGCGTAACTTGCCCAACCAGTGGAGCCACGTAATCGCCCATGGTGTAATAGGTATTGTCGATCATGGTAAGCTCCACATAAGGCAGCTCAAAATCGATATTAGGGCTCGACACAAAATCAGAACTTTTGTTGATCTGTGAGAAATCCTTTGTGCAAGACGGAAGTAATGCCGCGAACAAGGCCAACAGGATTAGGCCCTGATTTTTTAATGCTGTTTTCATATTCATCATGTTTGTCATAAATAAATTAAAATGATAATTTCAGTGTCAAACCATAGTTACGTGTTGGCGGATAAACCATACGCTCAATGCCCTGCGCGTTGCCGCTGATGACGTTGCTTTCAGGGTCGATGTTTTCCAGGTTTTTGTCTTTGTAAATGGTGAACAGGTTACGCCCAACCAGTGCCACGGAAGCGTTACTGATATGCGCACGGTTCAAAAGCCCCTGCGGAAAACGGTAGGTAAGCGCCACCTCCCGCAGCTTTACAAAGCTGGCGTTGTAAATAAACTGTTCGGTAATTTGTTTAATCTGCTTGTAATAACCGCTGATATTGGCTGCCGGCACCGTTACGGTATTGGGCGCGCCACTCTGGTTATCACCAACGCCTATAATTCCACCATCACGGCCGGGCAGCGTTTCTTTGCTTTTTCCATTATCGTAAGCAGTGGCATTGGTCTCCGAGTAAATACTGGCCCCGAATTTTCCGTCGAGCAAACAGTACAGCGAAAAGTCTTTATAAGTAAACGTGTTGCTTAAACCCGCCAGTTTATCATAGGCGCCATTACCCAGCCTGGTTTGCGTAGAGTTATATAAAGGCAGGCCATTAGCGTCGTACACCTTGTTGCCTTTGGCATTACGTAAGTAAGTGAAGCCATAGATCCCGTCGTAAGGCAGGCCTTGCTCTAACTGGATAGTGCCGTTACCGCTCTTTGAACTGGCTAATACAATATTCGCACCCTTGGTGCCCTCGCCCAATGCAATTACCTTACTGTTGTTTTTTGAGAAAGTACCGCTGATGTTCCATGAGAAATTCTTCATTTTCACCGGCGTGCCATGCACCTCCAGTTCGATGCCGTTATTATTCATCTGCCCGATGTTCAGGATAGCGGTAGCGTAACCGGTACTGGCCGGAACAGAGGTGGTTACGATATCATTTTTGATCGAACGGTCGTAATAGTCGACATTAAAGCCAAAGCGGTTTTTAAAGAAGTCCATCTCCAGACCATACTCATAATCGGTAGACAGTAAAGGCTTCAGGTTTTGGTTTGGGATGTTGGAGTTGCCGATATATTGCAGCGAGTTTGAATTATAAGCTGCCGAAGTTAAGGCGTAGCTCAGGTCTAACTGACCGGGACCGGTATCGCCGCTTACCTGCGCGGTTGATGCCCTCAGCTTACCGTACGAGATCCAATCGGGCAATTTAACAAGGTCCGAAAAGATAAATGCCAATGCCGCCGATGGATAAAACAGACTGTTGTTGTTCACCGGCAAGGTAGAAAACCAATCATCACGACCGGTAAGTGTTAGGTATAAAAACTTATCGTATGACAGGTCTAAACTGCCAAACAGCGAGTTTGTTTTTTGGTTAACCTGACTGGTAGATGGTGTTTTGGTTACCAGGTTATTAAACGTGTAAACTCCCGGTACTGCAAAGGTATTACCCGAAGTAACAACCTGGTTGGTAGCGCGCCAGTTAATGTTGCCGCCTACGTAACCATTCACACTGAATTTTCCGGTTAGGGTTGGATTTACACCGATGATACCTTCGTAGTTATTTTCGATATTATTAAGGGTACGTTGGTCAAATATCCCGCGGGGACTGCTGGTAGAGGTATTACCATCGGGTACATACTGCAGGCGTTGAACCCAGTAGTTGTCGCGGGTCATCCGCACCCTCGAGTACAGCCATTTGGTAAACTGGTACTGTAAGCTAACAGAACCCGTTAGTGTATTACGTACATCGGTTTCTTTTTCTTTACTAACGAAATACCAGGGGTTTGATATCCCGTCGGCATATTGCAACTCGGTGCCGTCGGCTTTGTAACCGGGTTTCAGGTCATCGATATTAACGTTTCCCGGAAGGTATAGCAGCGAGTAAAAAATATTGGAGGTATTACCGCCGGTGTATGGGCGATTGTTAGCTTTCTGATAGGTATAATTCAAGATAACGTCGGCATCCAGCTTACCAAATTTAGAATGCAGTTTGGTATTAAGCCCGGTGCGGTTAAAGCTCGAATTGGGAATAATATCGCTGTTGGTAAGGTTAGAAACAGACATCCGGTAATCGGTGTTATTGTTGCTTCCGGCCAGCGCCACGGTGTTGGTCAATGTACTTCCTGTTTTAAAAAAGCGCTCATAATTATCAGTTACCGGCGAAAAAGGCCTTGTTACGCCATCAAACTGTACTGCGGGCGAACCATCCATCTTATGGCCCCAGCTATCTGAGGTATAAGCATCCTGTGCGCTGGTGGGTAAACTGGGGCCATTGGCTTGCGAGGTTTGGCCATATTGGTATTGAAAGTCGGTAGGGTTGATCAGTTTATCAACAACTAAAGATGAACTGAAATCTATCCGCACTTTTCCACCTGCCGACTTACCATTTTTGGTGGTGATCAATATCACACCGTTAGAGGCGCGTGAACCATAAAGCGCCGCTGCCGCGTTACCTTTTAGCACGCTGATACTTTCAATATCGTCGGGGTTAATACCGGTAAGGCCGTCGCCGTAATCATAACCGCCTGTAGCATCGGGCCCACCCATCGTAGCGGTATTGACGATAATACCGTCAATCACCCATAAGGGCTGATTATTGCCGGTAAGTGATGAAGCCCCGCGGATCACTACCCGTTTGGTGCCTGCTACACCGTTACCAATATTAGATACATCCACACCCGGAACCTTACCGGCCAGCGCATTGATGATATTGGGGGTTTGCACAGTATTTACCGATTCGGCGCTTAGTTTATTGATCGAATAACCCAGGCTTCGCGAATCCTTTTTAAAGTTGAGCGCGGTAACTACCACCTCATTCAGGTTTTGCGCGTTGGGCATTAATTTAACGTTAATGGCCGATTGGCTTTCAACAGTTATTTGCTGCGGAACATAGCCTATATACGTAAAAATCAGCACCGTGCCCGCACCCGGGATCTTGATGGTATAATACCCATCGTTATTGGTAACTGTTGCGGTATTGGTGCCTTTTATTACAATGGTTACACCCGGAAGCGCCTCACCCTTATCATCGGTTACCTGACCGGTGATGCGCTGTACGGCGTTTCCCATGTTTTCCGCTTTCATGATCAGCACCTTATCGCCGCTTACCTGGTAGCGAAGGCCCAACGGCGGAAGCAATTTTTCCAATACTGTTTTTAAAGATTCATTTCGCGCATTCAGGCTAACCAACCAGTCTAATTTGATAGCCGAGGTATATAAAAAATCAACGTGCGTTTGCTGGTTGATCATGTTGATCACATCGCCCAACGGCTTACGTTTGATACTTGCGGTTACAGACCGCTCAATAACTCCCTGCGCACGGCTTACAGCCGGATAAGCCACTTCTAACGAGAGGCTTATCATAACGATCATAAAAAAGGAAACGCGCATAATAAATAAATAATAGTTATCCCATAGTGGAAACTTTTTCATAGTTTTGATGAAGGTTTAATTAAAAAATAAACTGCATAGCCACCCTTTTCGGTGTCAAACTTGTAAGGGGAAGGCGGTAATTTTCAAGGTGATGTGTTGCAGCATATCACCTTATTTTTTTACGGTGTGGTGTGTTTGTTTTTATCTCATATCTTCTTTTTTTGATTAATACTTTATTTATTGTGTTTGATCTGGTATATCACAATTTCGCCATTGGGCCTTATCTGATACCGGGCCTTAACCAGGATACAAATGGCCTTAACCACGTCGGCAGGCTGCTCATTAATTCCAAACTGCCCATAAATGGTTTGCGCGGCAAGCGCCCTGTCTGTTAAAACTATCCTGCTGCGAAAGGTGATGTTAAGTCGCCTCACCACTTCTTCCAGCTTTGTGTTGGTAAACGTAACTTTGCCGTTTTCCCAGGTGGTATAGTTCCGGGCATCTGTAACATCATGCTTCTCTGCCCGCCCGCTAACTTTATCATAAGTAACAGCCTGGTTGGGCGACAGGATATAGTTGATCTTGTGCGCGTCGCCCGCTGCCGAGGTAAGCCAAACCTTGCCGGTGATCAGTTCGACCGCGATTATTTTTGAGAACGGGTAAGCCTCAATGTTAAAAGAAGTGCCTAAAACCTTGGTGCTTACCTGGCCGGTACGTACAATAAAGGGCTTATCCTTATTTTTTTCGACCCTAAAATATCCTTCCCCGGTTAATGATACTTCCCTGATAGTTTGATTAAACCGGTTTGAGTAGGTTAATTTACTATTCTGATTAAGTACGATCACCGAACCGTCGGGCAGATCAACAGTCATCTTTTGCCCGTTTTTGGCCTCTACCGAAGTATATGCTAAAGGATCAATGTAATTATATAACACACTTTTGTATTGATACAATAAAAGGCCTGCAGATGATATGAGCAGTAACAAAGCCGCCGCTTTGATAATCGTACGTATCATTTTACGGCGTTTCAATTGCGCCGTTTCGTACAGGTCTATTGCCGAAGATATTTCATCGAATGTCGAAGCTATAAAACCATTGGCCGGTGGTTCTGTAGCTTTCCCCGCATACCGTGTTTCCAGATATTGGTCTATCAACCGGATCTCTTCATCCGTACAGTTTCCGTCACTGTGTTTTTGGAGTAACCTTATAAACTCTTGTTCGCTGATCATTCGTTAAGAGGCCGGTTTGATGACCTGTTACCTGCATTACGGCGAGCCCCGTTTAAAGTACCAGCAGAAATTAAACTATTTTTGAAAAAAAGAGAACAGGTATAAAACCGTTAAAAATGCACCGAGCGAAACCCTGAGCCGTTTAACAGCGGTAACCAATTGGTTTTTTACCGTTTGGCGCGAAAGGTTGAGCTCATCAGCTATTTCATCTATCGAATAATCTTCGATCTTATTTAAATGAAACACCTGCCGCATTTTTTGGGGCAAAGCATTAATGCCCGTTTGAAGCGTCCGCCGCGTATCGTTGTAATTAAGCAGATCTATAGTATAATTATCAACCTCATCCGGATTGGTAATCGTAAGGTATTTGCTTTTTACAAGCTGATGGCTGTAATGATCAATGATCAGGTTTTTAAGGCAAAAAGTAAGATAGGCCTGCAATTCACCTTTTACATTTAATGTGCCCCTTTTAATCCAAAGTTTTAAAAACAGCTCCTGGATCATATCAGCTGCGGTATCAGTACAGTTTAGCCGTTTTATAGCAAACCCGAACAGGAAATCGGCATATCGGAAATAGATCAGCTCCAAAGCCTGCCTGTCTCCATTTTGGAGAAGCGCCAATAATCCCGCATCAGTTTGACCTTGTACCGTTGATTTCATACCCGAACCAAAAGTAAAAGGTGGTTATTAAGTGAAGATTAAATGTAAATTAACAGATTGGAACCTTAGTTTTATTCCGCTTAGCACCAATACTTTTAATAGGAATGCACAACTTGTATTGGACCAATAAAACTTATTCGACCTTTTTTCGGGATCACCCGGGCTTTGCCTGTAATTGACCTTTTTACGCTGTAAAAACCGGACGGAATCATTTTAGATGTCCATCATCCATCTGCTCTTACGCGGTATCACACTCCGTGGCAATGCGAGGTCGTTGTTCATTATCATTTTCGCAACAGGTTTCCCGAAAACATCGGTATTTATCGGTATTTTTTCGTTAATTATGGGTACTCAATTACCAAATTGGCAATGGTTTTAGCTTCGCGCTGATACAATATACGCATTTTTACTTTAAGGCACAAATGTAATTGCGGCTCATTATTAAATGTACAAAACATACTTAAACGTTGCAAGCAATGCGTTTACCTGGTTACCGGCTACTAATCATACTGGCCACAAGCCAGGAGGCTTGCGGCAGCACAGGGATAATTTATTCAGAATTTAGGTTAGAAGTTTCTGCCGTTAACATCTCTTGTTCATAACTACAAAGTATCCATATGGCTCCTGTAGACGAAGACATATTGAAGTCATTACTTAGTCTTTCATCTGAATTTGAAAACTTCTTCATAGATTCGCTAATAGCTTTTTCTTGCTGTGGATTTGATGCAGTATGTAGCGCTAACCTGTAAGTTTCAATAATTTTTTGTATTAATAACCGGCCAGTTTTTCCTTCAACAAAAGTGTCTTTTATATAGTTCAGACTATCGACGTTATCAGTGCGCTCGTGTAATTTATTTATATTTTCCTTCAAGCTATCTATAAAATTCAGAGTTTCAATTAAATGATCATGGAAGCTTCTTAACTCTAAGTTTGTCCTACCATTCGAAACTTTATTTATTTCACGATATTTTTTTTCAAATTCACTTCTACTATTTTTATAATCTTGTTCCAGTTTCCTTCCTGTAAATTGAATTCCTTGGTCAATATTATTTACTGTATTTTGATTACAAGCACTCAGCAAGAAGACTATTAATGACAAATATTTTTTTTTAAACATATTTTCTATTTTTTCGCCCAGCTGGCGCACGCGTGCCGTGGCTGTTGCACAACAAACCGTGAGGAGTATGATAGTTTTCATAGAACAACTTACCCCAGTTACCGCAAGCGTCCCCGGCTTGTGGTACAACGGCAATCATCTGCAATATACTAAATCCATAATCAACTTAATCTGGCCTCTTTAAATAGCCCCGGAAGAGGAACCTGTTTTATTGCCGCTATCCGAAAAATACAGGAATTCAAAAAATAAATTTGCGTAATCAAATGATTACATTTATAATTGCGTAATCATTTGATTACACAACATGGCAGCAGAAGCAAGACGTGACGTTTTCCAGGCAATAGCAGACCCCACCAGGCGTGAGATACTGAGTTTAATTGCCTTTCAACCTATGAACTTAAATACCATTGCCGATAAATTTAATATCAGCAGACCAGCAATATCAAATCACATAAAAATTTTAACCGAGTGCGGCATGGTAGTTATAACCCAACAGGGAAGGGAACGCTATTGCGAGGCCAAATTAGACACCCTGGGTGAAGTAAATGACTGGATAGATCAATACCGCCAGTTCTGGATCACAAGATTTGATTCGTTAGATAAATACATTAATAAAGTACAAAATAAAAATCAAACAAAATGATAGATCAAACAAAACAAGGGCTTAAAATAGTCCGTCATTTTAATGCCCCAAAAGAAGTAGTATTTGAGGCTTTTGCAAACGCCGACGCTATGGCCGAATGGTGGGGTCCGGCAGGGATGTCGTTAACTGTTAAAACTTTCGACTTTACCCACGGCGGCAAATTTTTGTATAAAATGGAAAACGGCGGCCAAACGATGTGGGGCTTGTTTAAATATGTGAATATAAACAAATACGATCTGATCGAGTTCATCAGCTCATTTTCAGACGAAGAAGGCAATGTTTGTACCTCGCCGTTCCCCATGGACTTCCCTTTGGAGATATTTAACCAGATGACTTTAACAGAAGCTAACGGACGGACGACCCTGACCCTGCAGGGTCATCCTATAAATGCTACCGCAGCGCAAGAAACAACATATAACTCGATCAAAGAAAACATGCAGGAAGGCTTTGCCGGCACGTTCGATAAATTAGAGAAATATATCCGGTCGCGCTTTGAACTTAAAAATGAGTTACGCACGGATAACAAAGCACGGGTAAGTACTTATCTTAATTTTTCCGGCAAAACAGAGGAGGCATTTAATTTTTATCGTTCGGTATTTCAAACTGAGTTCGGAGGCAAAGGCATCCAGCGCTTTGGCGATTTTCCGGCTGCCGAGGGGCATCCGCCGATGTCCGACGATGATAAAAAACTGGTGTTGCATATTGAATTGCCTATTACCGGCGGCCACATACTGATGGCAACAGATGCGCCCGAAAGCATGGGCTTTAAAGTAAACCCGGGCAATAACATGCATATTTACATTGAACCGGAAAGCAGAGAAGAAACAAAACGGATTTTTGACGGACTATCAGTTAACGGGGTTATAGAGATCCCTTTACAGGATATGTTTTGGGGTGCATACTACGGCAATTTTGCAGATCAATATGGCATCAACTGGATGCTAAGCTTTAAAGAAACAGAAAACTAAATTATCATCATGACATGAAAAAGACAAAAACCATTTACTGGATATTAACCATTATATTTTCACTATTTATGGCTTTTACTGCCGTGCCTGATGTCTTAATGTCGGCAGATGCTGTTAAGTTTATGAGTGAATTAGGTTATCCCCACTATTTTATACCGTTTATTGGTGTAGCTAAAATTTTAGGCTGCATAGCTATTGTGATACCCGGCTATTACCGGGTGAAGGAATGGGCCTATGCCGGCCTGTTTTTTGACCTGGTAGGCGCTACATATTCCATTATATGTGCTCATGGGGTGGATGCATCGATATTATTCATGGTGCTACCCGTTATTGTAGGTGCCTTATCTTACATTTATTACCATAAGGTTTATAAGGAAGGATCAGCTGCTTAGTGATTCAAATGTATTAACAACAAAGGGCATACAGTAAAAGTATTGCCCTTTGTTGTATGGAGTAAGGTAAAGATCTTTACTAAAAAATTTGCTAAAAAATTTGAAAGCCCCTGCTTTAATATCTTTCATGCAGATATTTTCGATAGCTCCTCCCCGTGATGTGCTTAGCCTGAATTTGTTTATAGTTTACCTTTCGTAAGCCCCAATGTCCGGGGCATTTGGTATTGCCCTCTTTTTCCCATCAAAGTCCGTTTTACTAAAAATGGTTGCATTACCGGCGCCAATAGCCGGGCTCTTGCCCCCGAGCCTGAAGTTTGCTTTGATGCTGTTACCGGCCAATACAAAAAGTGGATTCGCGTTAATGCAGTTGGCACCCGTGATACTTATTCTTGCTTTATCAGGATACGTGATATTATAGTGTAAATTGTTTTGATAGGTAAGATTAGTGTTGTTGTAATTCGAGTTGATAAATATCAATGAGTCGGCAACCATAATGTTATTTACGATCTTATTATCATCACTCAAGCCCGATAGAATTTGGCCGGCATTGATTCCCTTAGTGCAATTGAGGTATGCGGTATTGTTGATAATATCGATATGGTCGCTTTGAAAAGTGTGTATGCCCGTGCCGCCATTACACCAGCTGATATTGTTTTCAATTAAGGTTCGGCCCGTGTAATTGCCCAGTTTTGAACCGTTTTGCCGGTTCCTGAAATCATCAATGATGATCCCGTTCCCATCAGAAATTTCGCACGATTTCATCCAGGGCACTAACGATTTATTATTGTAACACTTGTTTCTGCTGATATAATTGTGATACCCTTTTTGATTATCATAATTCCAAAATTGGTAAAACGATATCCCGCTTGTACCAAACAGCGTATACCAACTGGTGTTGTATACGGTATTTTCTTCAACCGTTATGTAATCGGCGTTTATCGCCCCTATCCCGCCACCGCCGCAATCGTGCACAAGATTATTAGTGATACAGATATGATGAGAGTGCTTTTTGCCGCCGGCAATAATTATAGCGTTACCATTATATTTAGGATCAGGCTTGCCTTTTTTATTTGCACAACCGCCCGGCTGTTTCAGTGCTTTGGCTAACGTTACCCGGGCATTATCGCCAATAATTTCAAAACCGTTAAATTTAATGTAACTCGCGCCATTTTTTACAGTAACACCCGCCCAGCCGTTAAAACTGATAACCGGGTGCTGCCCGGCGATGTTGGTATAAACAATATATCTCTTGTTTTTTCCGCTCCTGGTTATTTCTAAAACATCACAGCTTGGGCAACTGTTGGTGTATATTCCTCCTGCAACAAAAACGGTGTCACCCGGCCTCGTCATATCGGCGGCTTCCTGGATGTACTTTTTAGGTGTTGCATAGCTCCGCCCGTCAAATTTTTTGCTGCCCGTTTTAACATTCACAAAGTAGTTCGTAGAAAATGCATCAAAATAGCCGAACAAAAACAAAAAAGAAAGGAAAAGTCTCATTGGTGCGTTTATGATACAACACCCCTTTCGCCATACTGTTCCAATTTAAATTGTATTGTTTTAGTGGCTTAATTCTGCATAATCCTAAAAAACTATTTTTTGGGATGTGTTTACCTGTGCTATAAAGCCGTCCGGAAAAATAATTTTTATGCTCCATTTAGCTGGTCATCAGCATTTAAAGACACGGATTTAACTTTAATTAAATATAATTTCCTCTAAAGGAAAATCATGGCATAAATATTGGCTATGGAGTAATCTTATTGAAATTTATTTTCTTTAATATAAAAGTATGCGATTTAATGCCGGATTATGATATGAAATACAATACCCCCCAAATGCTACTTTATATTAAGGTTTTTTCAGGATTAAAACCTTCAAACCACCACCCCGTGCTGTTGCTTTCCAGAGCTTAAGTATTCACCAATACGCTGCAGGATTCCGCTTACTAACTACTACACAAAATTCCCATAACAAATTAAAAACAATGAACACAACATCTACAAAGTTGATTAACACCAACACCCCCAGGTACTTTATTTTTGCAGCTTTAATAATCTTAAGCTCTTGCACGTCTTATAAAAAGATCCCTTATTTTCAGGATTTGAACAGATCACAGGTTACGACTGAAAACATTGACAATCTATCCTACATTACCATTCAACCGGCCGATCAATTATCGATAAGCGTTAACAGCCTTAACCAGGATGCGGCCAACGTGTTTACCAATAATATACAAAATGCAGGCACCAAGGCTGATAGTCCGGTATACGGCTATGTAGTAGATCAAAATGGCGAGATTAATTTGCCGTTAATAGGTACAACTAAAGTAACGGGCTTAACATCTGCCCAGCTATCAACAAAATTACAGCAGCAATTAACAACATACTTAAGCAAGCCAAGCGTCTCTGTCCGTATCGTTAACTTCAAAGTTGCCGTATTGGGAGATGTTTTGCGCCCTAACGTCTACACCAGCATAAGCGAAAGGCTTACCATTACCGAAGCGTTAAGTTTAGCAGGCGATTTAAATATTACGGCTAAACGCGATGATATTACTTTGGTACGCGAAGTTGATGGCAAACGCATTTATGTTCCGCTTGATATCACCTCTAAAAAAATATTTGAGTCGCCTTATTTTTATTTAAAAACTAACGATTTGATCTTCGTTCAACCAAGCAAACTAAAGATGGCTACAGTTGATACCGGCTATCGGAATGCAAGTCTCATCATTTCCGCACTCTCTTTAGTGGCTATCACCATATCCTTATTTGTTCTTCATAAATAATCATGAGCGCATTAAATCCAAAGAACACCCATAATGCGGATCCGAACAACCAGTTTATTGATCTTAAATCGTTACTAACTAAATACATTTATCATTGGCCCTTGTTTGTATTGGGGCTAATGATAACCATGCTGCTTGCCTATGTATATATGCAAATGGTTAACCCGGTTTACGAAATTAACGCGACGATACTGGTAAAAGACGAAAAGAAATCGCCCGAAGAAAAATCGGTATTACCGGAGATTGATCAGTCGGCAACACCAAAAAATGCGGAAACCGAGATCGAAATACTGCGGTCAAAAAAAATAGTTGGACAGGTTGTTAACGAACTGCAACTATGGGCCTCGTATAAAACTTCAGCCGGTATTAAATCTGTCGATCTGTATGAGACGACTCCTATCCGTTTTGAACTCCTCAAAAAAGGCGGTTCATTAAGAGACAATAAAATTGCTGTAGTAATTAAGGATAAAAACTCCTTTCAATTTCAGCAAATGAATGGGCAGGAGCGTACAGTGGCATTTAACGAACCCATAAAATCAGTCTTCGGAACTTGGACGCTAAAGGCAACCGACTTTTTAGATCAATACATAGGCTCTGCAATTACCATTAATTTAAACGATCCGGATAATGTAGCCAGCGATTATGTGAAAGCTTTGGATACGCATTTATTGGATAAGCTTGCGCCCACCATCGGTATATCAATTACTGATGAAGTACCCAAAAGGGGAGAAGACTTTTTGAATAGTTTGATCAAAGATTATAACGATGCGGCGGCGGTTGAACAAAAACGGAAAACCAAAAGCACTATCGACTTTATCGATAACCGGCTGGCATCATTAACCGGCGAGTTAGGTCACGCCGAGAAAACGGTAGAAGGTTACAGGAGTAGCCAGGGAATTACAGACATCAGTTCGCAGTCGAAAGCGTATTTAGATAATGTTCAAAATAACGACCAAAAACTAAACGACGTTAACGTACAGCTGAACGTTATAAACGGAATTGAACAATATGTCAATTCTCCGGGTACTAATACCAATGCCCCTGCTACAATCGGCATTACTGATCCGGCTTTGAACAGCCAGATCGAAAAACTGGCCGAGTTGCAGCTTAAAAAGAGCGCCCTGTTAGCAACCACACCCGAAAAAAACCCCCTTTTTGATCCGTTAAATAAGCAAATTAGTTTAACCAGGGAGTCAATTAAAGAAACTATTAAGGGCGTAAAGTCGTCATTGTTAAATTCAAAACGTCAGCTGCAGGCATTTAATGGAAAAGTAGAATCTTCAATTAAAGATATCCCCGGGCAGGAGCGGCAGTTTGTTGACCTGAAGAGGCAACAAACACTTAAAGAAAACTTATATGTGTATCTGCTGCAAAAACGCGAAGAGTTAGCGCTAAGCTACGCATCAACATCTGTAGATGCGCGTATTGTTGATCAGGCTAATTTAGGCGATATTAAATGGCCGAGAAAATCGCTTGTGTTCGCTGTAGCGTTACTTTGCGGTTTCGGGTTGCCTTTTTTATTGATCTACTTCCGCCAAACTTTCACCAATAGCATTACCAGCAGGCGCGAAATTGAGCGGGCCCTAAATGCGCATATTTTAGGCGAAGTTTCGTTTGGCGATGTAGGGGAAAGCGTAGTTGTGGTAAATAACCGCAACAATTTCCTTGGCGAACAGATCCGGTCGTTACGGACTAATCTTAATTACCTGCATCAAACTAAAGAGGCAGGTACATCGGGTCAGTCCGGTTTGAGCGGTGGTAAGAAACAGTCGAGGGTCACGCTTTTTACTTCAAGTGTTTCAAAGGAAGGAAAAAGCTTTATAAGCTCTAATATCGCTGCCTCATTAGCCACGTCCGATCATAAAACGGTTATTCTCGAAATGGATCTGCGTAAGCCTAAAATATCCGGCATATTCGATCTTTCAGCCAATCACCCGGGTATCTCCGAATATCTTTCGGGCAATATTACCCTTGATGCGATACTGCAGTCCCAGCCGCAATACCCTAATTTATTTGTTATAGGCTGTGGCAAACCACCTTCAGATCCTTCAGAGCTTCTGGATAGCCATCGATTGGTCGAGCTTATCTCCGCATTGCGCGGTCAGTTTGATGATATCATCATCGATAGCCCGCCACTGCACCTGGTAACCGATGCGATGATAATCGCCAGGGTTGCCGATGTGTCGGTATACGTGATCAGGCAGGGATATACTGGTAAAGATGAGCTCAATTTTATCGGCGATATCAATGATCAGGGTAAGCTTCCAAATTTAACTATTGTGTTTAACGGTATCAAAAAGCAAAAATACGGCTACGGTTATAGCTATGATAATAGTTATTATAACCAGGATAAACGCAAGCCGGGCTTCGGTAAATCATGGCAGTTGTTTTTCAACAGGTTTTAACCCACATTTCCAGAACCAATGGCGGATAAGCTGATTTTGATTTTACCGGGTATTACCATACTTCTCTTTATGATCAATGTATTTTATAAGGGGAACACAGTAGCATCTTGTATGCTTTTTATGTTGGCTTTTTTACCATTGATGGATCTCAAGGTTACCGTTGAAGCCTGGGGAGGCTTTAAAGTGTTCGATCTTTTTTGCTTTTACTGCCTCGTTTTTCTTTTAAAAGATTTTACCACCATCAACTTAAGCCAAAGAAATAATTTTTACCTGGCCCTTTTTGTTTTATTGTGTATCATCATTTTGATAGGTGGGCTTGCATCCGAGTTCCCGAATAAAACTTACTTAAACATCATCAAAATACTGCCCATATTTATATTCGCCAGATTTTTACTTACCGAGTGTTATAAAGATCCCACCTTTCATTCGCGTGCAATAAAAGCAATTAAAATCGGTTACTTAGGCGCATTGGCATTTTTGTTCGTTCAGTTTGTTATTGGGATAAAATTCACATTTTATCCCGGCTTAAACCCCAATGTTGTTGATCCGGTTTTTCACATTGTCAGGTACCCGGGCGTATTTTATGATTCGCAGGCTCACGGCCAGTACCTGGCTATGGGCAGCTTTTTATTCCTGTATACAGAACCTGGTGAAACCAGGAAAAATGTGATCTTAAATTACGGTGTGTTTGTTTTAGCTATCATAGCGATAAGTTTAGCGGGCAGCCGTGCGGCATTTGGTGGTTTTGCCATCGGAGCTTTCCTTACGTTTCTGATCGTCGCAAAACAATACAGGGTTTATGGAGTGATCGCGCTTGTTATCGGGTACTTTATTTTCACCAACTTATCTATCCATAACGGTGTGTTCGATCGCTCGAAAAATCTTTCCGAAGACTTTCTTTTCAGGCAGGGGATCTGGAACGAAGCTTTCGATATTTCAAAAAAACATCCTTACCTGGGCATTGGTTCGGGTAATTATCAAAACTACGTTATCCGCCATAACCAGGGCCAGTATCTCGAGATTGAAGACGGACAACTGGTCTATTTCGATCAGCCGGAAAATGGTTATTTAAAAATCATGGTCGAGCTGGGGTTTATTGGCTTTGCAGTATTCGCCTTGTTTATAATCGTTCCATTAATTAAAGGGTTTACACTTTTTTTAAAAGGCCTGGTAGATAAACAGATTGCCTTTTTAATTGCTGGCGTGATAAGTTGGCTCGTTGCCTTCAATACCGTTTATTCTATCTACGATAACCGTATCCTCATCATGGTTACCGTGCTCCTTGTTCTAATCATTTCCTATCCCCCTAAAAAACAGCATGAATACCCTTTGGTTGAAAAATCAGAAATATAAAATTCTCAACTCCTCGCTCATTCAAAATAGCGTATGGGGTATTGCTGCCAATGTATTGCAAATACTCTTTGTTTGCCTTTTTTTCGCCATTGTAGCGCGTAAATATTCACCTAACGAGTTCGGCAGTTTTTTAATTTCAACAACCGTCTATCAAATTGTTGCCGCGTTCTCCTCAATGGGTTTAGGCCAGTGGTTTATTCGGCAGTATGTATTAGAAGATGATAAGGTTGGGTTTATCAGCAAGTTTTTTAAAACGCAAATAGGCCTTGGTATACTTTTTTACTTTGTAAACATTCTTTTAGCGTACCTCATTTATCCGGATCCGCACATCAGGCTGCTTTGTATCATACTGGGCACCAACATTATATTCGATAACCTGATCAATGCCATCCGCACCTTGAATATTGCAGAGGGCCTGCAGAAAAAAACCGCGGTAATTTTAGTGATCGATGGCTTCTTTAAACTGCTTGTGGGCTGTTTATTATTTATACACCCCTTTTCTGCAGCTATTTTATCTGTTTGGATGATCGCCGTAAGGATATTGACGCTTGGCCTGTTCATTAAGCTCGGCTCATCAAACAGCATCACCTTAAAATTACTTTGGCTGGCTAAGATATCTTACGATGACCTGAAAATACTGATCATCAAAAACTGGCAGTTTATCGTCATCGGTAGTATATCCATCGTATACTGGAAGATCGGAAACATCATTATCTCTAAAATGTTAACGCTGGCAAACGTTGCTGATTATGAGATCGCGTTCCGCATTTTTTCGATACTTCAAATACTCCCGGTGATCGCTTCGGCCACCATCTATCCCCAGTTTATTAAATATTTTAATGAGCGAGATTATGCCGGACTTAAAAAATTTTACAAAAACATATTCCTGTTCTATACTTTTTTCGCCATTACCTCGTACGCCTTTATATACACGTTTGCCCCAACGATCATCCCCTTGTCGTTTGGCAAAAGTTATCCCGGCGCAATTGTGTGTTTGCAGCAAATGTTCTTAACGTTTTTGCTTTTACCGACGGTTTTATTACAGGCCAATTTATTGGTGACCATCGGTTTGGAAAAATTGGATATGTGGTTTAACATCATCAGCCTGGTGATCAACGTCGCCTGCTGCCTGGTAGGCCTGCATTATATTAAAGATTTGTCTGTAGTAAACTACGCCGTTTTTGGATCGTTTTTGGTATTCCATGTTTCGCAGGATATCGTTTTGATGCGCAAAAAGCTATTAGATGTTCAGCATTGTTTGTTTTTCTATTCTGCCATTCTGCTCACAGTTTGGTGTTGTTTTTATTTCGGTAAAAGCAGTCCGTACCTGTTTTTCCCCGTTTTCTTTGCAGTTATCATATTAATTGGGCTTGCTTCTTTTTTATTACAAAAAGGGCGATATGGTTTTCTCGGCTCTTTACAGGCTGCTTCATCTCAAAAAATAAAAGCATGGTAGCCCTTTCCATTATCATCCCGGTTTATAATAAGGAGCAATACGTCGACGAATGCATCCAATCGGTATTGAACCAGACGTTTACCGATTTCGAGCTTATTTTAGTGAACGATGGCTCAACAGATCAAAGCGGAGCTAAATGCAATTTTTACCGGGAGGCTGATCAAAGGGTAATGGTCATCCATCAGCAAAACGGCGGGGTATCATCAGCCAGGAATACCGGTATTAAGAACGCACACGGCAATTACATCGGTTTTATTGATAGCGACGATACTATAGCGCCCGATATGTACGAGTTGCTGATCAAAAATGCACTTAAATATGAAGCAGATATTTCTGTTTGCAGGTTGCAGGTAATCTTTCCGGGTAAAGTACTTTCGCCAAACCAGGCCGCGGGTCCGGTTGTTTTGGGACACGATGCCGCGTTAGCCGCCTGCTTAAAAGGCGACCTGGACCGAAGCGCGAATAATAAGATTTACAAAAGAAGCGTTGTGCAACATATCTGTTTTGAAGGAAGTATCTATGAAGACATCCTCTATACGTGCAAAGCTTTCTTGGAAGCACAAACTACGGTTTTCGAAAATGTAGTGAAATACAACTACCTCGTGAGGGACAACTCAACGAGTATGAGTGTTTTCAACCCTAAATACATCGAAACGATTGATGTTTCCACCGAGATGATCAAAATGGTTTCTATAAACCAACCCAACTGCTTGCCTTATGCGGAGGCTTTTGATGTGGTCGCCAACATTTCGCTATTAAACCTGTTGCTGCTTAATAGCGATAAACAATATGCAGTGTACTATGATCGGGTTGTAAACACCCTAAAAAAATATGCAGCATTTTTAAAAAGCACACCCTTAGTGGGCAAAAAACATAAATACGCCATCAAGGCGTTTCTGTTTTCTCCAAAGTTGTACACATGGGGCATGTATGCCTATTGCAGATTAACAGGAGCCGATGTGATCGGGCGCAGCAAAAAATCTTCGGATAAGCAGACAGCGCAAAGTAAATTACCAACGGCATGAGTTTTTTCAATTTTATCTTTCAGGACTGGCATGCTAATAAAGGTAATGTAAAAGGCCGGGTCATTCTGCTACTGTTTCGCATGGCTAATTTTTGCGCAACGCGAAGAATATATTATTACCTCGGTTTCCCGTATTTGTTGTTTTACCGTATCCTGGTCGAATGGTTTTTTAGCGTAGAGATACCCTGGAACACCAGGATCGGCAAAAACCTCGCGTTGTTTCACGGCCAGGCTTTGGTGATGAACAACCAGGTTGTCATTGGCGAAAACTGCACGCTCAGGCATTGCACAACCATTGGCAACAGGCAGTTACATGGCGGTGGCTTCACCGCTTCGCCGGTAATTGGCAATTATGTGGATATCGGTAGTAATTCCTGCATCATCGGCGCTATCGAAATTATGGATCATGCTAAAATTGGCAGCGGTGCAGTTGTTGTTAAAAGTGTGTCAGCTTACAGTACCGTAACGGGTAACCCGGGTATCGAACGAAAAAGAAAAGATATAAACCCAAGCACCGATCGTAATGAACAAGCCTAAAATACTTTTCAGCATCCCAACACGGCATCACGTGGAAATTGCCATGGATGAGCTTGATGGTTTACGAGACCTAGGGTATCCATGTGATTCATTTCCCTATGCAGCGAAAGAGGGCGTTTCGTCAAAAGCCGGCAGGATGCTGGTCATATTAAAAAACGCCATTACTTTAGTAAAAGCGGCGCGCCGGTTTAATCCGGATATTGTATATTTCAACTCACGTATCGAGGCCCTCGCCGGGTTTCGCGACTACTTAACTATCCGTTTATTCAAAGGTTTTTATCCTAAAAAGGTAAAATTCATCATCAAGTCGCACGGTTCTGATCTGGATGTATTTTTGAATAGTGGGAGGCTAACGAAATTGGCATCAGATTATTTAAGAAAGACCATTTCAGGTTGGCTTTTCTTATCACGGGAGGAAAAATCGATTGCCGATCAAAAAGGATATCTGCCGGAAAACAAAACATTCGTAACAAAAAACATAGTCAGGGCAGGTCACTTTAAACCCGACCCGGGATTTAAGCATAAGTTAAACATCCCCGACGAATGTAAAGTATTGCTCTTCGTTGGGCGCCTTATCAAAGAGAAAGGGATCTTTGAGGTGATCGAAGCTTTTGCTAAGACCAATAATAAAACCCAGGCGCGGTTGATTGTTGTGGGGTGGGGGCCCGAAGAAGAAAATATTAAGCATAGGTGTAATGATTTAGGGATCTCGGCAAACGTAATTTTTACAGGCTTCATCCCCGAAACGGAGGTGGTTGCCTTTTATTCAAACTGCGACCTCCTGGTTTTTCCAACCTATTTCCCCGAAGGGTTTCCAATGGCACTGTTTAATTCGGTTGCCGCCGGCCTGGGTGTAATTACCACAAAAACAAGGGCCGCCGCCGATTTTTTAACGGAGCCTGAAAACTGTATTTGGGTAGATCCTAAAGACAGTTTAAATGTCTGTAAGGCGATCAACTTATTAGTGGAATCACCCTCGTTGATGATGGAGATGAAAACCAATAATAAACAATTGGGAAAACTATTTACCAAAGAGCAGGTTTCGTTAGAACTGGCATCTACCATCAATCAAATCCATCAATCTTAATGTCCGCTATCGCTTTAATAAAAAAAATCAGGAACGAGTTTTTGCGACGGATAATTTATCGCAGGTATAATATCGGTCCGGGGTTTCATGCCGGTGCACGGGTTAGGATCTGGGGCAAGCAAAAGATCGTTATCGGCAAAAACTTTTATATCGGCCGCGATTCGTTTATCGAAAGCGATGCGATAATTGGCGATAATGTCATATTTGGCAATCGTGTGGCGTTGGTTGGCAGGTACGATCACCATTACCAGCAAATTGGCATACCCATCCGTTTAGCCTCGCAAATACGCGATGAAGATTATCAATGGTTAGGCTTGAATAATGTGACCATAATAGAGGACGATGTTTGGGTAGGATATGGAACAACTTTAATGAGCGGCATTACCATTAAAACCGGAAGCATCATCGCCGCGGGGGCTGTGGTAACGCACGATGTAGAACCGTACTCAATTTACGCCGGTGTCCCGGCAAAAAAGATCAAAGATCGCTTTAACTCTCCCGAAGAGTTAGCCTCACACATAGATTTGATCAACAAAAACCCTTGTACGTAAACTGTTCATAAATAGTTTTACGATTAATCATTTTTATTCGCGATAAATTAATTTTTGGAACAGACTTTGTATTTAAACTTGAAAGAAAATTTAGGCTGTTTTTTAGAAAATTATTAATTCTGATTGATAATAAAATTAATTACCAAAAAACCGCAACTACACTTTTAATTTTAGAGGACCGGTGGCGATCTAATATTTTTAATTAGAACTATTAATTTAAAATGAAACAGATTGTACCTGCCATTATACAAACGATACCGGAAGAAAACTTTTCTGAATACAGACTATTTAACCATACCTTAAACGAGCTGCCTGATAAATCCTCGATACTGGTTAACACCATCAACCAATATTCGTATTGCATAGCCAACGAAGACAGTGATTTTAAAGAGGCGTTAATAAAATCCGACGTATTGCTCCCCGACGGGATCGGGGTGGTATTAGCTGCGAGATTACTTACCGGCGAAAAAATGAAAAAAATAGCCGGCGCAGATCTTCACGACCACTTGCTGCAAAAGCTGAACGAAAGATCGGGAAGCTGCTTTTACCTTGGCGCCTCCAATGCTACATTGAAGATAATAACCGAAAGAATGGCGGTTGATTATCCTAAAATCAAAGTCGGGTCGTACTCACCGCCCTTTAAGCCCGAATTTAGCGACGACGATAATAAACGCATGATCGACGAAGTGAATGCATTTAAACCCGATGTGCTATTTGTAGGCATGACGGCGCCCAAGCAGGAAAAGTGGACCTATAAACACAAAGATGAATTACAGGCTAAAATAATTTGTACCGTAGGTGCTGTTTTTGATTTTTATGCCGGCACAATAGAAAGGCCGGGAAAGATCTGGATAAAGTTTGGCTGCGAATGGTTGGGCAGATTGATACACGAACCTAAGCGGTTATGGCGAAGGTACTTGTACTTTGGGCCTATGTTTGTTTGGTTGGTAGTGAAAGAAAAACTTAGGCAATTTACTTTGTTTAAAGGTATAGAGGCGGGTATTTACGCGTTAAACCCACGTGGTGCTAATTTGATAAGATAGTCACTATTTGATGTCGTGATGACCTTTTATAGCTGTTTTACCTGGTAAAATAGCTGCCGCAAGATAGCTTGAACGCGATTTAATATCGACTATTATTGCCGTTTTGGATGGTTTTTGGTTGCTTTCAACCAACACGATTGAGGCATATGGCTCCAATACTACTTTTCCATAGTAATCATTGTTATAAACATCTACGTAGTGTTTATTTAGTTTTACCGTTTTCACGACGTTTGAAGCATTATATTCAAAAAATATAGACCGCATAGTAGGTAGCTCTGTCGAAAACTCATCCTTTCCATACACCGATTTCCACCTGGCCAGGTCAAAATTCTGCGAGCTTCCCTTACCCATTTTAACAACTGTTGTTTTAATGCCGGGCAGCTCTTTTTTGGGTTGATAATAAAAATTACTGTCTAATTCTCCGAATGCGTTAATATCATCCTGGTGAGTAGTAAATTTAGCGGTAGCCTGTAGATCGCTCAACGATAAAAAGGTATTTTTATGGATTTGGTTATTCCTGATCAACGTGCTTGTAGCTAAATAATGGTCTTGCTCTAACCGTAACTGAACACCATTATTAACCACTATGTTATTTTGGATATTGATGTCCTTAGCATTATGGATTTTGATGCCATTGTTGGCACATAGCGATACCGTATTATTGCTAATAAAAACACTCTCTGTATTGTCGTCAATATAAATACCTTCAGCTTGTAGGCTTTTGTTTGATCCGCCACCCTGCGCATTTCCAACCCCGTGAACGATGATGTTGCCGATTACGCGCTTATGGATGGTTTTAGACCAGTCGCCGATATATATACCCGCGCCGTCGTCTTTGGTCAGGCAAAAATAAGTGATGTAATTATTTTTCGCGATGGACGAATTACCGCCAAAATAAATGCCGTTATAGCCGATACTATCGATCCTGTTTTTTTCGATTCTTGTATTATCGCCAAAAGATGTGATTCCCTCATACGTACCCGATCCGCTTTTACCCATCCCGGCGTACAAGCCGATGTTTTTTATGGTGCTGCCCATAATTTCGGAGTTGATGCAACCAATATCTAAATTAACACCACCGCTTAAAGCATGGTTAATGCTGCAGTTTTGCAGGCTAAAAAAAGGCGAATATGATGCTAAAACAGCCTCGGCGCCCGAATTTTCAATATTACAGTTTTTTAGCGTGATCTTCTTGGCCTGCACCAAATTAAATGCAGAACCTCCGGATCCGGTAAAAGTCAGGTCTTCAAACGAGATATAATTGTACCTTGTAACATTAACCAGGCTTTTTATTGTACTTACGTTGATGCTTAATGAAACAGGGTTTTGTTTACCCAGGTAAACCATTATCGCGTTACGCTTTTTGTCAAAAAACCATTCCCCAAACTGATCGAGCGTTCTCTCGCTGTTTTGAATAAAGTAACCGTATCCATCAGTAGGTATCGCTTTATTGCCAATCGCATATGTAATATTACCTGCCGATTGACCGGTTATTTCGCTCTTGTCAATGGTCCACCTGTTTTTTCTGATCACGATATCGGCATTTGTCCAGTTCACAATATCACTCAGCTCATTATCTGTAATTGACGAGTTATCATGATGCGACTGGTACGTCAAATACCCCGAGTTCGGGTAGCGGCCAACCGCCTCCTGTAGTCCGTTTATAATTAAATTACCTTCGTTTTTATCACAAAAACTTTCGTAAATGCCAGGCCGCACAAGCTTCCAATTTGGAAGTTTTGAGGATCCGGTTATCTGGGGTTTAACGCCCTGGCCGTAGGCCCCAAAGTATATCGGAGCAAATACCGCACCCGATTTTGCTGCTATAATACTACCATAAAATGTTTCACCTCTTTTAAAAAGTACAGAATCACCCACGTTAAGCTCATGAAAATAGGCGTTCAGTTTATTTAAACTCTTCCAGGGAGTACCAGGGTTACGGGCCTGCTCACTGCTGTAATCATCGCTTCCGGATAATGCTGAAAAATAATAAGTAGAGGCTATTGAACGATGAGATAAGACGGTAAAAGCAAACATAAATACGAGCAATAAATATTTATTGCTATTAATCGATCTGTAACCAGCTGTGTATTTCATCGTTATGTATCGTATTATAGATTTTTATATCAATCAATAGTCAAAAACTAATAACAGGTATCACATTTAAAGAGATCACACACCTTGATAGCTAATTACTCTCGGCGGGAGTGTGATATTCTACTTGTACGATAAATATAGAAAGAATGTTTAGATAAAGATCAAAAAAATGTCCTATAAAAAAACTTTTTGTTCTAATAGGTATACAAATTTAACTTTTGCAATAAATGAGCCGCAAATTTGGTTAATCATTGATTAATTAAATTTCCTTTGGGCGACTTCGCTGGATGAAGGTCTCACGGACCTACGATCTATATAAATTTAGAGGTAATACAGTGATAAACAAACGTTAATATTTAATCTATTTTGGAAAAGCCATTCCCCGTTAAACAATTAACAGTTAATAAAATAAATTTAAATGAGAATTTTTATAAAGATTAACTGCTGTCCGATTATTTTTGGCACAGTTTTATTTTGAGAGATTAATTACTTTTCTGTATCCGCACGCTCTGGGGTTGAGAACGTTTTACCTTTTTTCAATGCGTCTAATTGCGATTGTAAGGTTTTGATCATGAAGTCATCTTCCACATTCGAAATATAATTAACAAAACCATCACTGCTTTCAGTATCAAAAGCAATCAATGCAAATCCACAACCAGGGATGATATTTTTCATCAATTCGGCTAACTCCCGCATTTTTTGACCGTCAATTTTACCCGAAAGCGCGCTCATTTTAAGTAATTTATAACAATTGTAATTTAGTAGTAACAAGTTCTAATTACAATACTACGAATTTATATGAAATACTTCCTCAATAAGTTTTCTTATAATACTAATAAATAATAAAATTGCATTAAAGGAAACACTGGTTATTTTATCGAAATATCACAGTAAAAATATCATAGTGTTAAACACACCTGAGCTAAAGTAGCACTCGAACTTAATTCAGTTGATTAAAACATTCCGTATTCGAGCATACCCATGTTTGATAATCTTATCGCCATAGCACAATCGCTTACTTTAAAGCATTTAGCAAGCGAATGTACAGCATCTTCGTGCTCTAAAGAACGTGCGAAATGTCGAACTTTTTGAGGGTTTGACAATGATTGAAAGTTTATCCAAAGAAGTTTTTTGTGATATTTAAACTTAATAAACGAGTCAGGCTTAACTTTTGAATAGTTTCGGACTTCTCAGACTATTTATTTTCATGTTCTATAAGCTTAAACGTGTAAAAAACGTTGTATAAGTACAATGGGTAAAATTTTCTGTACCCCAATTGTCGATTTATCTAAAATTCCTCCCCTTATAAAACACATCCTTTGCAGGTACTTTATCCCGAGGGGTATTCCGTTCGTTGGCAACCGGCGCTGTAGTTTCATCGGCACGGGCCAAGCTCAATATCGGCAGATCGATGTTGTTTGCAGCAGTTAGGCCGCTCAATAAACCATTCAGGTTAAAACATCGCTGCACAATAACGTGTACAACCTCGCCTTCCCGCTCTAACTTACCCTCAACCATTAACAGCTTTGATTGTACGATCTCTTTACGGTATTTGTCGAACAGCTTTTGGAACACAACCAGGTTTGATACACCGAATTCGTCCTCAATGGTAATAAAAACAACACCCTTAGCTGTGCCGGGCCTTTGCCGAACCAATACCAATCCGGCCACTTTTATCATATCGCCGTGTTTAACATCATTCAGATCGGCAGTTGAGCTAACGCGTAGCAAGTTTAGTTTCTCGCGCACAAAACTAACCGGGTGCGCTTTAATGGATAAGGAAGTAGCTGCATAATCCTGTACCACATGCTCGGATGGTGTCATCAATGGTAGGGTGACTTGTGTTTCAATCGCACTTTCAGAAGGCTGGCCTTCAAATAAGGCAACCGGGCTGTCAGCCAATGCCGATACTTCCCAAAGAGCTTGTCGACGGTCAATACCGATTGAACGAAAAGCATCTGCATCGGCCAGTTTTTCTAATGTGGCTAATGATACACCCGCACTCAATAATTCGGGAATGGTGACATAGCTTTTTAGACGGGAATTCACCAAACCTTGTACATCCTCATCGCTAACACCTTTTATATGCCGGAAGCCGAGCCGGATAGCATGGTATTTGCCACCCTTTTCTTCCATAACATTATCCCAAAACGAGTAGTTAATATCAACCTCGCGCACCACAACGCCATGCTTACGGGCATCAATAACCAACTGCGCTGGCTGGTAAAACCCCATTGGTAAGCTATTGAGTATCGCTGTAGCAAATACATCGGGATAATAGCATTTAAGCCAACAGGAAACATAAACCAATAGTGCAAAGCTTACTGCATGGCTCTCGGGGAAACCGTAGCTGCCAAAACCTTCCAACTGTTTAAACACCCGTTCTGCAAAGGTGCGTTCGTATCCGTTTTTCACCATCCCCTCTACCAACTTCATTTTATGTTTGCTAACCTGCCCCTGCGCTTTAAAAGTAGCCATGCTGCGCCTTAATTCGTCCGCTTCGGCTGGGGTATAACCAGCGGCAACAATGGCAATCTCCATTGCCTGTTCCTGGAATAGCGGTACGCCTAAAGTACGCCCCAATATTTCTTCCAACTCTTTAGACGGGTATTCAATCGGATCGATACCGTCGCGCCTGCGCAGGTATGGATGCACCATATCACCCTGTATCGGCCCCGGCCTTACGATAGCCACTTCGATCACCAGATTATAAAAGCATTGTGGCTTTAATCGTGGTAACATCGACATTTGCGCCCGGCTTTCTATCTGAAATACTCCGATGGTATCGGCATGGCTTATCATATCATAAACAACCGGGTCGTCCTGCGGTATGTTGGCTAAAGTGAGGTTAAGATCATAGTGCTTTTTAGCCAGGTCAAAAGCTTTACGGATGCAGGTGAGCATACCCAGCGCCAGTACATCAACCTTTAAAAAACCCAAAGCATCTATATCATCCTTATTCCACTCGATGCAGGTACGATCTTCCATACGGGCGTTCATGATCGGGCAAAGGTCTGATAGTTTTCCCTCGGTAATTACAAACCCGCCGGTGTGCTGACCAAGCTGACGGGGAAAGCCCATCATTTGCGCAGTTAACTCTAAAGTTTTACGTAAGTGCGGATCTTCAGGTAATTTGATCTCATCAAAATCCCATGCCGTACCTGATAATTGATTTATCGTATCAACAGACAGGCCCATAGCTTTCCCGACATCTTTAATTGCACCTTTATGGTGTAATTGGGTAACTGTAGCTACAATAGCCGCCCTGTCGCGCCCATATTTGTTGTAGATGTATTGCATTACTTCCTCACGGCGCTCGTGCTCAAAATCTACGTCGATGTCAGGCGGTTCGTCGCGCGCATCCGACATAAAGCGGGCAAAAAGTAGCTTGAATTTGGTAGGATCGACCGAGGTGATCCCCAAACAATAACAAACTACCGAGTTAGCTGCCGACCCCCGGCCCTGGCATAAAATGTTCTGATCACGTGCAAAACGCACATAATCGTAAACCGTCAGGAAATAAGAAGCGTAATCCTTCTTTTCCATAAAGGCCAGTTCTTCTTCAATTTGAACTTTTATCTTTTCAGGGATATGATCACCAAAAAGTTCTTTCGCACCTTTCCATGTCAGGTAAACTAATTCTTCCTGCGTGGTACGGCCACTTGGCGTTAACTCCTTCGGATAAACATATTTCAGGCTATCGAGCGAGAAATTACAGGCTTCGGCTATAACTTCGGTATTATGCAGCGCATCCGGATATTGACGAAACAGGCGGTGCATTTCATCAATTGATTTTAAATGCCGCTCTGCGTTTTGGTATAACCTAAAACCTGCATTCTGGATGGTGCATTTTTCGCGTACACAGGTTAATATATCCTGTAACTGTCGCCGCTCAGGATGATGATAATACACATCATTAGTCGCTACCATTGGTACACCCAATTGCGATAAGCGGTAAAGTTTTTTGGCATCATCGCCGGTATAAGACCGGCTTGCCGCGATATAGAGGTCGTTGCCTAATGCCTCACGATATTCCTTTAAATCGTCTTTAAAAGACGCTTCAAAATCAAATAACGTATTTAGTGTCGCCGGTGGAACAACAACAAATTTGATACCCTTAGCATGGGCATATACATCAGCACGATATAAATGACAATCTCCTTTTTCGGCTCTCAAATTGCCTGTGGTTAACAGGGCCGATAGCCTGCTGTATGTTTGTGTGTCTGTAGGGTAAGCTAACAAGCTTGGGCCATCCAATAAATCAAGCCTGCAAGCCGGAATAAACCCGATGTCTTTTGCTTTGGCAGCCACATGTGCACGGACTATGCCCGCTAATGAGTTCCGGTCAGTAACGGCAATTTTGGTATAACCATACGCTGCTGCCTGCTCCACTAATTCATCAGGGTGCGATGCTCCACGCAGAAAGCTAAAGTTGCTGGTTACCTGTAGTTCTGTGTATTTCATGCAAAATAACCGTGAATAAACCATTGCTGGTTGGTGTGCTCCTGGTAGTGCCCTGCCCTGAACAACCAATAGCGCTGCCCGTTTTCATCTTCTACATAATAATAATCGCGGTGCTCTCCGGCATCCAGCCACCATTCGCGCTCGATACGCTCAGGGCCATCGGCCTTTTTTATTTTATGTGTTTTACCCTTGTAAATAAACAGCATGGGCGGGTAATCGGGTATGGGTGCGGTTACTTCAATCTTTTCCGGCCAAGGCAAAAGCTGTGTCGGCCGCGGTTTATCAATACGCCAGTTTGTAGTGGGTTTTTCCTGGAGAGAGGGCGCAAGCCTAACAGATCGTTCGGGCCAGTAATGTTCATCGGGTAAATACCTGTGTATCGCATCGGCTCCAACTTTGCCGGCCAAACGGTCGAGCAGTTCTGCAATATTCAAATCCTCCAAACCGGGTTTGCCGGCCCATAACGCCTCCTGTACCGGGTCTACATCTTCAACTTTGGGAGCTTCGAGGGTAAACAACTCTATCCCTAAAGCCGGTTCAATGGTATTTATTTTGAGTTCAAATAGTTTAAAAAGATGAGGTATATGATATGTTGCCCGGTTAGTGCCTATATCTACCGATATAGTTTTACCATCAATACGGTAACATTTCAGTATGGCAGTACGCAAACCTTTGCCTTCCTGCTTTAACCGCTGGCATAGCATCTCCAATAGTTTAGTAATGGCTATTTCAATACCTGTTGCCGTGCAGATCGGTTCCAAACACGGCAACCGCTCTTCGTATGGTTGAATGGGGCGTAATGGCGTAATAGGTTCATCCTCTAAACCTAAAGCCTGCCTTAATCTCAACAGAAACGGCTCGCCAAAACGTCTGCGTAAAACCGAACGGGGCATATTGATAAAACTCTTAATACTGGTTAAGCCCAATTTTTGTAAGCGTTGCAAAGTTGCCGGTTCAAGGCGTAGCGCTGCGGATGGCAATGTTAACAATGCCGCAGTGTGCCCGTTGCTTTCAATGATCGGTGTTATTTGCCCGAAACGGGTAACGGCCCATGCTGCACCTACGGTATCGGCCATAGCCGCACGGACATCATAGCCTTTGCTTCGTAGCCGGGTAACTATTTCTTTCAGGTACTGTCTCTCGCCGCCCCACAAATGCGTACAGCCACTTACATCCAGTATCAAACCATCCGGCAGATCTACAGCAATAATGGGCGTATAACGGATGCACCACTCACCCAATGCTTTTAATAGTTTGGCAGCCTTTCCGGGTATCTCATCGATCACCTGCACATCAGGAACAATCGCTTTTGCATCGGCTACGGCCATGCCGCAGCTTATCCCTTGTTCTTCTGCCAGTTTATTGGTTGCTGTAATAATCAACCTGCTGTGATCCTTAACAGCAAAAACGATCGCTTCCTGTTGAAGGGCCGGCCGTTTGATAGTTAACCAGTCGGTCAATAAATGCCGGAACCATATCGTAACAAAGCGTTTTTGCATCTCCTCATCCTACCTTTCTGCTTTGCTGTGCTATATTTACATGCTTTCTGACCGGCACAAAACCGCCTGCCGACCACTCCAGTTGAAATATCCCCGGATTGCCGTTGCGCACTTTTAATAACTCAACATTCCATCGCGGGAAACCGACACCTGGCATACCATGCTCCAATTCGCTTGGTAACGGACTGATCTTCCATCGGGCCACACAGGTTGTAGAAGTAAGCTTGCGCATATCGGTACGAAGTACAAAACCTGTTACTTTGCTTTTCTCAACAGCTAATTGTAACCTACGCGATTGTGCAAACGTTATTTCACGTAATTCGCCGATAACCGCTGCAAGGCCCTCGCATTTCAGCGCTTCTTCCATTGCCCATAACACATCCCGTTCGCGTTTCAGATCAATAAAAATAATGCGATCAGGTTCAACGCCAAAAGTTTTTAAGGCCGGCGGGAAAAGCGTACGCGATGCGCTGATCCACAAACATGCGCCGCCATTTTGCATTAAGGTAGTCAGCAAACCTGCAATAAATCCACCCGAGGCTGCCGCATGTTCCTGCCCGGCATTTAAAAACTCGTGTATCGCCCCTAATGGAAAAACACCGTTTGGGAATGCACCCTCAACAGCTCCTAAACCGATCTTTTCACAGGTATCTACCGGCGCTTTAAACCCCTGCAAAAGCAAAATCTGTTCTTGCAACTGATTGATGATCTGCTTTTTGGCATCGTACATATACTTTCAAATTGGGGAGCATAAAGATATGCTAATATTTTTAGCATTTTGTATAAATAATTACAAAAAAGTTTTCGCTTTGTTTTGATGATGCACAACACTTATTTAGGTCAGAGGCAAATCATTCGTGTCATTCCGACTCATTCGCGCACCATCTAGTTCACTACGACTTTACCTATTGCGTTAGCCATCAAACAAAAAAACGCAGTTCCTGTATATAGAAACTGCGTATCGGTGGTCCTTAGACTACAAAACCCGAACTCTTTTATAGGTGATTTGCATTGTGCGGCGGGTTTGGAGAAATAAATATGGTGCGGTGATCGTACCGATCATAGGCTAATATCCATATACCCATCTATGGGAGGCCAAAGGCCGTTCCAGAATCCTTACGGACCAACGTGGATGATCGTCTTCCCCTTGACCCGATTGGTTGGATTGAAGGCAGCAACAGCGTCGTCAAGTTTAACGATGTTGCCAATATTCGTTCTCAGACGCCCCTCCCGGAACCTCCGGACGATTTCTCCCAACTGGGCGCGATCTGCTTCCACTACAAAATCATTAACCAGTCCCCCGGTCGGCCGCGCCTCACTCGCACCGGTAACGGTCACCAGCGTTCCTCCAGCACGAATCAAGCCCGCTGACCGTTTCGCGATGTCGCCGCCAAGGACATCAAAAACCAGATCGACTTGGCCGACATCTTCCAAGGCATCTTTATCAAGGTCAATGAACTCTTGTGCGCCGAAACCGAGCGCCGACTGACGGGCAGAACCACGCCCGGTGCCAATGACGTACGCACCGGCCTCACGTGCGAGCTGAACCGCCATCGAACCGACTATGCCAGCCGCACCATGTACAATTACGCTTTGCCCCGCCCGAAGGCGGCCGTGGTCAAACAGTCCTTGCCAAGCGGTCAAGCCTGACATTACGAGAGCAGCACCCTCCGTAAAGTCAACATCGCCCGGCAGTGGCGCGAGGTTGCGTGCCTCGACGGCCACATATTCTGCCAGGGTGCCGTTGCGATACCAGTCCGTAAGGCCAAATACCCGCTGTCCCACAGACAGTCCTGTTGTGCCATAACCCAGTGCGGTGACCACTCCGGCCAGTTCGTGGCCGGGGATAGACGGCGTACGGTCATTACCGGCGCGATCTGTCCAGGTCGACGGCCAGGATAGTTCATCCCCTGTGATACTCGACGCATAAACCTGAACAATAACGTCGTTAATCGCTGCTTGTGGCTCAGGCCGCTCCACAAGTTTCATCCCGGCTGTTCCAGCAGCCTTATCTGTTACAACGATTGCTTTCATAACAAACCTCCTTTTTTGTTCATTAGCAAACACTCCACTTAATGGAATGACCTTACCGTAAACTACCGTTTTTAGTTTTTAAAGTTAGAATTTATCATTTAACTATCCAAAAAATCGCTCTCTATAGACCACAAGATCCCCACTATGGAGAGATAAAAGTTGACAAAATATTCCATCAAAAAAGTCTTCAGATTTTCATCCAAAGGCTTTCAACAATCTTTTCCATGCCGTTCCCATGGATGGGTGCAGGATCAGGGGCTTGCTACACTTTTACTGGTCGAGGATAATGAAGAGTTTCGTTTCAATCTTAAAGATAGCTTACAAGCCCATTACCATATTTTAGAAGCTGCTAATGGCAAAGAAGGCTGGCAAAAAGCTCTGTCGGGTCATCCACAGCTCATCGTAAGCGATATCAGTAAGCCATATCCCAATTATCTTGCTTACAGCTCGCGATGATAAAGAGATATCCTTTACGGTATCAGCATAATTACTGAAATCAGTTAACGCCCTGCCCAGGTAGGTTTGGAAACCGCAACGCGCGATAATAAGCCAGGTCGTGCTCGGGCTTAACGTAGCCCGCAGGTATAGGCTGTTTCGAAAAAGTTTGAAAATAAAGCACACAGGCATCTCTCCAACGCACGGCTTCCTCGTATTGAATAGCCATTAGTTGCTTAACTTCGATAAAACGTTCATGGTCCACGTAGGGCTCAAGCGAGCCCCAAACCTGTTGCATATGTTTTACCGAATCGGCCCCCATGTAATAATGGTGCACCATCTCTTCCCAAAGTGTTTTTCCCGATCGCATTTTATAGTTCCATGCCAGGTGATGAAACCAGAGCAGATATTCATCGGGGCATGTTTTCAGGTCTTCAAAATACGCCCGTACTTCCGGCGAATATTGGCCCAAAGCATTGCTTCCGGTGCGGGTCCTGTCAAACCCAACACCAAGGCTATCTGCTTTATGATAATACACCGCGGTCCAGTCGGCCCTGCCCAGGTTATCCGTCCAGGGACCGGGGCCGTAATGGGCATTGGCGCCCATAATGTGGTGCAGGCCCAATGGGGTCATATAATTTACCGTGTTTTCGCGCGATTGCAGCATTTCACGCTTCATCGGGTCAATAAAGCGACTGTCATTGGTAAACGTCATGCGCAGCCAATCATCAGCAATATCCGAAGCAGTTTGTTCGGGGTCCCATGCCAGCCGGCCAAAACAATACCAGTTAGCCTGCGCAAAAGGGTGGCCGCACCAGTTGATATCGGTGCCTATGTTGGCAACGCCGGCCATGCCGGTAATGAGATTAGGGTTATATTTACCTTCCAATACCCGCGCTACGGTGCTATTTTTGCCTTGTGCATAGGTATCGGCGTTGAGGCATTCTTTAAATAAGGGAGCCTCGTAAACCAGGTGGGTCGAAAAGCCAAGGTACTCCTGTGTAAGCTGCACCTCCAACATCGTCGGGGTATTAGGCAGAGCGCCAAATAACGGGTGGAAAGGCTCACGTGGCTGAAAATCTATCGGCCCGTTTTTTACCTGGATGATGACGTTATTCTTAAATTTCCCGTCCAGCGGTTTAAATTCATTATAAGCCTGCTTTGCGCGATCATCGGGTACCTTATCATCATAAACAAACGCACGCCACATCACAATACCATGGTGCGGCGCCAAAGCATCGGCCAGCATATTGGCGCCGTCCGAGTGGCTGCGCCCGTAGGTTTGCGGGCCGGGTTGCCCCTCCGAATTTGCCTTCACCAAAAACCCGCCAAAATCGGGTATATATTGATATATTTCATCTGCCTTATCATGCCACCATTTTTGCACATCGGCATTCAGCGGGTCTGCAGTTTTTAACCCGCCTAATTCAACAGGGCTGCTAAATTTTACTGAAAGATATACCTTGATGCCGTACGGACGAAAAGCATCGGCCAAAGCCTTTACCTTGGCCAGGTAGGCAGGCGTCAGCATCTGGATATTGGCATTTACGTTATTTAATACTGAGCCATTTATCCCCACCGAGGCATTGGCACGTGCATAGTCCAGGTAACGCGGGTCAATATAGCCCGGCAGTTTATGCCAGTTCCAGATCGAGAAACCAGCATACCCGCGCTCAACCGTGCGTACAATATTATCCCAGTGATCAAGTACGCGATACATCGTTTTGGGATATTCGATAATGTTTAAAGCAGATATAGATTTTCCTGTTTGCAATAATCTTAATAAGCGAAATGTGCCGTATAAAATGCCCAGATCGGTTTTTGCGGTTACGATCACCGTTGAACGGCCTGTTTGGTTAACCGTTTTGATGATATACCCCTCCGCTCCAATTTGTTCTGCCTCACGATCCGGAATAGTTTTTTTAAATGAACCTATTTTATCGATCGTCGCGACCACTAATCCGCTTTGCGCGATAGGTGCCGCTTGTGGTTTTGTGGCGATAAGGCCTGCCAAACCTATCATCAATTCGTTTTTAGCAACAGCTAAACGATCCGAACCCGCCGGGAAGAAAAAATGGGTTAATCCACGCTGATATTGAGTTTTTAAACCGGCATCCACCACAGGCCTGTACCGCAACCAAAGGTCATATCCATTTTCTGCCTTCAAAAATTGGCTATGCAAAAGCACAGTGAGTACGATTAATAAACGTAATTTCATAAAACGGGTATTAAAAATAATAAGCGGCTGTTAATTGCTCAATTTAGGTTATGCAATCGATTGTAAATATACTAAGCTTTATTATCTTTATCAGGAAAATCTCCTCAATATACAAAGCCAATTATCTAAACTGTAATCTGATAAGCTCATTTTGGATTTAATGAAATGGATTTTAATATGATCAGCTATAAAAAACTCTCTTTACTCGTAGCCGTGTTTTGCTGCTGCATGATATACCGGTCTTATAGTCAGGTGTACAACAATGGCAATGGTGCTTTTGCATCGGGTAAATACCGTAACCTGTTTAAAGAACGGGGTCATACCGACAAAGAGATCACGAAAAAAATTGAGAAGGCATACCAACAGCTTTTCTTTGGCGATCCGGAAACACAGGCCATTTATTTCCCCGCCGGGCGAAATGAGCAAGGCGAACTGGCTTATATCAGTGATGTGCCCCATAACGATATCCGTACCGAAGGCATGTCGTACGGCATGATGATCGCAGTCCAGTTAAATAAAAAGGCTGTTTTTGACGCGTTATGGAACTATGCCATGACTTATATGTACATCTCTTCCAAAGATCATCCTTCGGAGGGATATTTCTCCTGGTCGTTAAAAAGAAATGGCCAGGCCAACGAAGAAACCCCGGCTCCCGACGGTGAAGAGTATTTTGTAACCGCGTTATACTTTGCATCCGGTCGTTGGGGCAATGGCACCGGCATCTATAACTACCATCAATGGGCCGATCGTATCTTGACTGCAATGCGTCACCATCCAGTTAAAACCGGGATGACAAAATTTGGCCAGCGAAGCATAGGGCCAATGGTGAATGAAGCGCATAAAATGATCTGTTTTGTTCCAGGAATCGACCGTAACAACTTCTCAGATCCGTCTTATCATCTCCCTCATTTTTACGAGTTATGGGCCAGATGGGGGCCTGTCGAAGATCGCCCATTCTGGCAGGCTGCAGCCGATACCAGCCGGGCATTTTTTGTTAAGTCCACCAATGCCGTAACAGGGCTTGCACCCGATTATGCAAACTTTGATGGAAAGCCACATACCTCACGCAGGGGCGGCCATTCACAGGATTTTTCTTTTGATTCCTGGCGAACGGCAAGCAATTGGTCGGTCGACTGGCTATGGTTTGGCAAAGCACCGCAGGAGCGCGTTTTGAGCGACCGCATCCAGAGCTTTTTTGCATCTAAAGGGATGGTTCAATACGGCTGCCAATATACCCTCGATGGGCAAACCATGCTCGATTCCCGGCACGCAAGTGGTTTGCTCGCGACAAACGCGGTAGCGAGCCTTGCCGCCACCCAACCTGTTGCCAACGAATTTACCGATGCGTTATGGAACGCGCCTATTCCGCAAGTTTTAGTAGAGCGTTATTATGATGGGCTGTTATACCTGATGAGCCTGCTGCATTGCAGCGGAAATTACAGGATATATGCGCCTAAATGATTTATAAACTCCAGTTATTGAAATCGCACCCAGTCGGGCTCTAAGGGATTTTCATCTTTTAGAACAATAAACAGATCGTGAATACCTTGTTGCGGTTTTCCTTTCGAAAATACCCAGGCATCGCTCTTGTTAACTTTCACGCTACCGATCAACGGACCATAACCGCATTATAGTTTTCATAGTTTAATTATTTATGCCTTTATATTACGCATTCATTCTGTTAGTCCGTCCTAAACCAGTCAAAATCAACATAGCCGCCAATTTGTTTAGTAGCATAGTTAAACAGGCAGAATTTGTTGCCTGTAAATCTGGTCAATTGGGAGTATTGCAGCAATGCGGTACCGCGGTTTGATTTTAGTAAGTGCTATGACCTGGATGGCTGCAACAGGTACGGGCACGGCCAATGGGCCACCAGTATCAAATATCATAACGGTAAGTTTTACCTGCTCTTTATTACACTAAACGAAGGCGGTTTTGTGTGCACAGCAGCTAAGGCCGAAGGCCCCTCGGAAATAAAAAAACTTCCTAAAGGCTTTTACGATCCGGGGCTTTTCCCCCATCATCCCACAGATTTTTTATTTTTAAGATATGCAGAGGGCGATATCTGATATTTATCCCTAAAACAGGTACTAAAGTATGCCAGACTATTAAAGCCCGCCATATACCCCGCCTCAGATATCGTGTACTTCCCGGTGTCCAAAATTTGTTTGCTCCGTTTAAGCCTGAGTTCACGCATAAATTCAACCGGACTTAACGAAGTTAAACTTTTCAGTTTCCGGAAAAAGGTAGTGCGGCTCATTCCAATCTCAGATGCCACATCATCAATATTAAAATCCTGATCGCCTAACTTTTGCTCTACAATCTTGATAACATCTTCCAAAAAGGTTTCATCTTTTGAAGTCATCACCGGCAAATCAGATTCTTTACCCCAATTAAATGTCTTATCAGGCTGATCGGCTGTAAATCTTTCGAAGAGCTTTTTCCGCGAATGAAGCAAATTCCCTATAGCGGCAAGCAGCAGCGCATTATTAAAAGGTTTTGTGAGATAAAAATCCGCTCCGTATTTCAAGCCGTTAATCCGGCTCTCAACCGATGATTTGGCAGTCAGTAAAATAACCGGGATATGGCTTACATTATGGTCATGCTTAATGGCATCCAGCATTTGTATGCCATCCATTTCAGGCATCATAACATCCGAAATGACAATGTCCGGATAAGAACTCTTTGCCATATTCAAACCTTCAAAACCATTGGTCGCTGTTACTACCTGGTAATAGTTATTCAACTTGTTTTCCAGGAAATTGCGCAGATCAGGATCATCTTCTACAACCAACACTGTTGGTCGGCTGGTGTCAGTTGCGGTTTCCGTTATTACTTCGGGGACTTGTACTTGCTCCTCATTAAGCACTCCCGTTGCCACAAACTGGGCGGCTTCACCGAGTTCTTCGAGGCTGAAATGATCGCAGCCCTGCCGCAGCTCTAATATAAAAGTCATGCCGCCGGTTGAGTTAAGATGGGCTGATAAATTACCTTTATGACTTTGGGCCAGGCCACGGGCAAGCGCCAGGCCGATGCCTGTGCCTTTCAAATGTTTGTCGTTAGCACTTTGGTCTTCATGATACAGCTCAAATATGGTTTCCAGTTGCTCCGGAGCCACACCTTTACCTTCATCTTGTACAGCAATCTTTATCCATTCGCCACCGTCGGATTCAGATAAACTGAGCGTCAGGTTTTTCCCATCGGGCGAAAATTTAAAGGCATTTGATAAAAGGTTATAGACGATAATTTCAATTTTTTCAGGGTCGATCCATGTAAAAACGGTTGCTTCGGGTATCCGGATATTATACTGAATGTTCTTCTCTTTGGCTGCGGTTGCAAAATATGCACCTGTTTCCCCAACGAGTAAATTAAGATCAGTTTTTACAATATTCAACTGCATTTTTCCGCTTTGTACCTTCCTGAAATCCAGCAGCTGATTGGTAAAACGAATCATCCTGGCCACGTTGCGATTGATGATCTTAAAATATTCTCGTCCTTTTTCTGATAGGGTCTCCGTTTCCGAAAGTTCTTCCAGCGGGTTGGATATCAGTGTTAACGGTGTACGAAGCTCGTGCGAAATGTTGGTAAAAAACGAAAGTTTTACTTCGGTAAGCTGCCGCTCAACCTCAACCTTGTTGCGCAACCCGATCATTGTAGTAACGATATTACCTGTCAGCCAAATTACAACCGCCGCCAACACCAAATAGGTGAGATAAGCCCACCAGGTTAAGTACAATGGTGACCGGATAATAATTTGCAAGGCTTTTTCCGGCACGTTTGAAAACAGATCATTACTATAGCCCCGTACCCTGAATGTGTAAGTTCCGGGAGGCAGGTTGGTATAAATAGCTTTATGCATATCATTTACGATATGCCAGGTGGTATCAAAGTTTTCTAATTTATAACTGTAGCTAATTTTGCTGAAATCCCGGTAATCTAATACGGTATAGTCTATACTGATCGCATTTTGATCATGATTGAGCGTTACAGATCGGGTTTCATTAACCGTATATTTCAAGGGCGAGTTTTCAACCCCCGGTATCACGTTTTTATACGATACCTGCATATTCGTCAACACCATATTTGCCGGCAAATGATGGGTGCCTATCTCGCCGGGTTTAAATGAGATGTAGCCATCGAGGCATCCGAAAAGCAATGTCCCGTCTGCTGCCTTAAGGCAGGTAGCTTCCGAGAAGTTAGTTTTGATACTGGCTTCAAAAGGGTCGTAATTTCTAAAAGTTTCGGTTTTAGCGTCTAAACAAGCTAAACCGGCGGCCGTGGCTATCCAAACATTATTTTGATTATCGGCAACCATACTGAGTACCACATCATTAGGCAATCCTTGAGTAGTGGTAATAGTTTTAAACTTTACATTACTAATATCGTGATTGTTTACAATGATCTTACTGATACCCCCACCAAAACTCCCCAACCAAAGCTGTCCTTTATTATCCTTGCAAATGTATTGTACATGGTCGGTAGCAAGGCTGTTAGGGTCGCCGGCTATTTTTTTATAGATGATAAAACGATAGTCATCGTTTACCTGCTGATTCCCGTCAAAAACCAGCACGCCGTTGCCGCTCACCACCCAAATATTACCATCGTTATCCTCGCAGATGTCGCGCACCATTTTGGCGAGCGGGTACGGATAATTATGAAAAGTATTAAAACAATGCCTGAATTGGTACGAACTACCATTAGCAACCAAAAGGTTCAGCCCCCCTCCGAATGTACCTACCCAAATCCGACCTTTGTGGTCCTCAATAACCGAGTATACCTTATCGCTACTTAAACTATTCTTATCGCCGCTGATGTTTCGGTACTGGCTTACCGTATACGATGTTTGCGAACTGTTTACCGGCGTAGCTTTAAATAAACCATCGCCTTTAGTGCCCATCCACACATTGCCTTTGCTATCCTGGGTAATTGAATAAACAAAACCAATATGATTGGACTTATTCGCAAATACATTTATTTCGGCTTTATGATCATATACATGTACAAGGCCATCCATGGTACAAACCCAAAAACGCCCTTTCAAATCCTGCATCATGGCGCGCACATCGTTTTCAGATCGTGAACGTGGTTTTACCGCCGGTTGGATATAATTAAACCCATTTGCCAAAGGAGCGATCTTGAACACTCCTCCATCCTTGCCGCTAAGCCACATTATACCGCTTGGATCAAAATACAAGGCGTTTATCACATTGGAGAATTTTTGAAATGGTGAACCGGGTTCATCAAAAAAATACTCCACCTTATCAGCGGCCGCATCATAATACCCAAAACCGCCCCCCCGCATACTAACCCATAAAATGCCATTTACGTCTGTATACAAATGATAGCCCCGGCTTAATGAAGGATAATCGGGCTTTTGACTGAATGATTTGATTACCCCTGTTTGAGGGTTGTATTTATCAACGCCATTACCATCGGGTTCGATCCATATCTGTCCGCTCCGGTCTTTAAACAACGAATGATAAACAGCATGATCATTGGGCTTAATTGGAGTTTTTTGGCGCGTAACAGGGTTGAAATTGATCAATCCTTCGCCACTGGTAGATAGATAAATCTGGTTTTCTGCCAGTATACAAACATCGTTTACAGAAACGCCACCGGTAATCTGCTCAGATACAAATGTTCGCTGCACTTTATCATAAATTACCAATCGTCCGTTTGCCGTACCAAAATATATGGCGCGTGAGCCCTCAGCCATACAATTAAATTTGGTATTGGATAGTTCGCGGTCTGATGCCGCGTCAAACTTAACTTTAACATAAGTGCCATCGTCTCGTCGTACCAAGGCATCCAGGCCCCCACCCGACCCAACCCACATCCAGCCATTTTTGCTGATCCGATGAAAATTTACCCGATCGCCCTTAATTCGCAAATCTCCTTGCTGATCCTTTGAGAAATAAGTAAGGACAGGCAAACTGCCAGGGCGGTTTTGCACATAATATATCCCCTCCCGCTTGGTAACGAACCATGCACCTCCCCTGGGATCGGCTACGATTTTATCGATAATTAACTGTTCGTTATGAAATTTTTTGTAATATCCCTGAAATGGGTCCACAAAGGCTTCGGTAGCCTTTTCAAAACGATAAACCTTGTAATCGAACGTTTGAACCCATAGATAAGCGGCCTTATCTTCTACAATATCTTTTATTTTGTCTGAATGGACGACAGAACTATCGCCAGGCCTGGTTTTATAGATAACAAAATTATGCCCGTCGAAACGGTCGAGGCCATCATAGGTACCAAACCACATAAACCCTTCCCTGTCGCGCGTTATGCAGATCACACCATCATGAGAAAGACCATCCTTGGTGCCATAATGGGTAACCTCGCTTCTAATTTGCCCATACCCCGTTACTGATGACAGCAGGCACAGACAGATGAAAAGGTATCTCATTGGGGTTAAGTTTGAGCAATAGATACACCTACCGTAATTTCGCAAATTACACCAGGGATATATCCATCGATAGAATCCAAATATATCAATTAGCTTTAAAACCGGCATAAGTAATTAACCTATTGGATGGGATACAACTCTGACGACACCGATCCATCGGCATCTTTGCTAATTATATCCGGTTATAAATATTAGTTAATAAAAATAATAAGCTTCTATTTCACCCTATTTTATTGCCCAAAAGTTAACAACAAAACATTTTCGATCAATTTTTGAATATGATTGGTCAATTTTCTAATGTCTCAGATATAAAATATATTTAAGATTGCTTATCAATTATTAACTAACCTTTATGAAAAACTTTACTCAAAAAATGAGGCACCTTAGTGTGCTTGGCCTTGTCGTAGCCGGCATCTTAGTCAGCCAAACGGCACGATCGCAGATTGCATTCCCTGGGGCGCTGGGTTTTGGCGCCAATGCCACGGGCGGCCGTACCGGTACCGTGTACCACGTAACTAATTTAAACGATTCCGGCGTTGGGTCCTTCCGCGACGCGGTAAGCCAATCCAATCGTATCGTTGTATTTGATGTGGGCGGATATATTCAGTTAAAAACTGCCGTATCAGTTAAAAGCAATATCACCATTGCGGGGCAAACGGCGCCGGGCGGTGGCATAGGCTTCAGAGGCGGCGAGGTATCTTTCGCCAGTTCAACTAATATTATCTGCCGCTATATCCGCATACGCCCCGGCAGCGAAACCGCCAGTACCGATGATGATGCCCTGAGCTTTTACCGCGCCACCAATGTCATCGTGGATCACTCATCCATCGAATTTGCGCCATGGAACAACGTCGACGGCGTGAGCGATGACTGGCAGAATCACCCGGTAAACAGCATCACCATACAACACTCACTCATTGCCGACCCAACCGGCCAGCAATTCGGCGCTCATACCGAAGCCGTTAACGGCACATGGTCGTGGTTTTACAATATCTTCGCCAACTCGCACAACCGTAACCCGCTGGCCAAAATCAACACCGTTTTTGTAAACAACGTGCTTTACAACTGCTCGGCAGGCTATACCACGCACACCAGCACCAACTTTAAGCACGATATCATCAACAACTATTTTGTTTTCGGCCCGGCGTCAACCGGTACGGATAACAGCTGGTACCAGATAGATAAAAACCAGAGCATCTACTACAGCGGCAACATGAAGGATAACAATCTTGATGGTACGCTAAACGGCAGCCCTACTACACCTTACTGGTACCAGGGGCCGGGTAAGATATTAACCTCGCCATGGTCGCCGTTCCCGGCAGTCACTATTTACAGCGCGGCTACCGCTTACCAGCTAACCACATCCGATGCCGGCGCTTTGCCCCGAGACCAGATGGACTCGCTGATTATTAACCAGGTACGCACCGTCGGCAAGGGCACAACTGGCACAATAGCGGGTACCACCGGCCCCGGTGGCGCATTATATACCAGCCAGGCACAAACCGACTTACCCAACAATGGTTACGGTGTAATTAACGGCGGCACCAAAAGCGTTGATACCGATAACGATGGCATGCCCGATTATTGGGAAAAAACCATGGGTTCAAACCCGGCGGTTGATGATTCGCGCACGCTTGCATCAGATGGCTATACCCGGCTAGAGCATTATATTAATTGGCTGGCCGATCCACACGCCGTGACATCAACTGATATTTCTGTTGATGTTGACCTGTATCAATATACCGGCGGTTTTGATTCGGCTTCGCCGGTATATGCGGTTAGTAGCCCAACAAATGGTACAGCGCAATTATTGCCGGATGGGCATACCGTGCGCTTTACCCCCACCTTTAACTTTAGCGGTATGGGCAGCTTTGGTTTTAGCGTAACCACTGCCGATGGTGTGTACAGCAACACTGTAGCCGTTTTAACGGTAAACAACCAGGCTCCGCAGGTAATTACCTTTAACGCTATCCCAACTAAAAAATTCGGAGGTGCCGATTTTGATTCCGGCGCAACAAGCAATGCAGGTTTACCGCTTACTTATTCGGTTAGCGATAGTACTGTTGCCACTGTAGTTAACGGCAAAATCCATATTGTGGGTTTAGGTACCACAACTATCACTGCAACACAAGCGGGTAATGCAGCATGGTCGCCGGCCAGCGCAACACAAACTCTTACTGTAACTGACCAAAGCCCGCCGGTAATTACTTTATTGCCCGGCCCGGTACTATTATACCTGGATGCCAACGGTTCCGCTTCGGTTAGTGCTGGCCAACTGGCTACAGTAACTGATGATGTAACCGCGCAACCTAAAGTAACATTAAACGCATCAGCATTTACCTGTCAATCGGTTGGTAGCCAGCCCATCATTATCACTGCTACCGACGATGCAGGCAATACCAGCCGCGATACCACCAACGTAATGGTAAAAGATACCATCCCGCCAACAGTAATTAGCAAAAACATCCAGGTAGCATTAGTAAACGGCGCGACTACCATCACTCCCGACCAGGTTAACAATGGCAGCTACGACAATTGCGGCATCAAATCCATCAGCGTATCACCATCATCATTTGCCTGCGGCCAGTATGGCGATAATACGGTTACGCTTACCGTAACTGATAACAGCGGCAATACCTCGAGCAAAACCGCAACGGTAACCATACTGGGTGTAGCACCTACCCCTGCTATAGCCATAAGCCGTACCGATCAAACCTATACCGGTTTACCTGCAAATACCCTGGCTATAGGATACGGTGCGCAAAACTTAACCTTAACTGCCAGCAACAGCACTTCGGCAGCTTCGGCCAGCCATTACCAGTGGAGCCCGGCTACAGGTTTAAGCAACGCTACATCCGTCAACCCGGTATTTACTCCGGTTGCGCCAGGAAGCTATGTGTTTAACGTTACCGTAACTAACGAGTTTGGCTGCACGGCATTAACTCAGGTAACCGTTAATGTAATCGACGTACGTTGCGGCAATAAGAATGATAAAGTAGCCGTTTGCCACGCCACAGGCAGCAGCAATAACCCATCTAACCAGATATGTGTAAGCGCTAACGCCGTACCGGCCCAGTTAGCCAATGGCGGTAGTTTAGGCTCATGCCAGTCGTTTAATAATACCACCTTTGCGACTACCTCAACAGGTACTATCCAGGAGGCTACGGCACCCCTATCATCATTAACTGCATATCCAAATCCGTTCGGCAGGCAAACAACGTTGAGCTTTACGCTCCCTGCTAACGACACCCACGTAACGCTCGAAATATACAACAGCAGCGGTACTAAGCTAGCTACTTTATTTACAGGCAGCGCCCAGGCCAATGTTAAAAACGACTATGTGTTCGACGCAAGCCGTTACGCGCCGGGATATTTTATAGCAAGATTAACCACTTCGGCAGGAGTACAAACCTTCCGTTTAGTTATGGCTCATTAATTTGCAAATTGTAGTGTTTACAAGGTCGCCGGTTTTCCGGCGGCCTTTTGCTTTTCATCACAACATGTAACAATAAAACTACACCAGGCATTCATCCCTGGTTTTCAACTAAATTTATCCCATGCAAATTTCCCGCATCATTAAACTATCTGTAATTGTCACGCTATTCACTGGTAGTATAACTTTAACTTCCGCACAACGCATCAACCGCAATACAGTTGTGAGCCGGCACAATGTAAAGCTTTCCCAAGCTGATCCGTTGTCTCCGCTTTCTGTGGGCAATGGCGATTTTGCTTATACTGCCGATGTTACCGGCATGCAGTCGCTGGAGGGCTATTATTATAAAAATGGTATTCCGCTCGAAACGATGTGCACCTGGGCCTGGCACTCGTTCCCGAATACCCAGCATTTTAAGCTGGAAGATGCGATGAAGCCGGTCGATTTTCATGGCAGGCAGATCCTATACGCCAGCCAGGAGAAAAGCCCGGCAGGTGAATACTTCCGACAGAACCCCCACCCGGTACCGCTGGGGCAGATCAGCCTGATGGAAGATGGCAAAGCCTTGAACGTTACCGATATTACCCATATTGATCAGACGCTCGATTTATGGCGAGGGCTTATCAACAGCAAATACGAATTGAGCGGCCAATCCGTATCGGTGCAAACGGCGGCTCATCCCGAAAGTAGCACGGTAGCTTTTTGCATTAAATCGGCCTTATTAAGGTCAGGTAAACTGATGCCAGCCATCCGCTTCCCATACGCTTATGATCTGTCGATAAAAAACAAACCACCTTTTGACTGGAGCAAACCCGATAAACATCAAACTACGATCGTCAGCCAATCAGCCAACAGTGTTTTGTTAAAGCGCAGCATTGATGGAACAATATATTACGTTGCGATTCATTGGCAGGGAAAAGCCAAACTGATAACCCATAACTCACATTTTTACCGTTTTGATGCTACCGGAAGTGATAGCCTGAACCTTGTTTGTGAGTTTATGCCGACAATTACTAAAGTGTCTCCATCTACTTTTGAAATGGTGAGATCAGCAAGTACTAATGCCTGGAAAGATTACTGGGAAAAAGGCGGCATAGTTGACCTGGCCGGCAGCAAAGATCCACGCGCGGCCGAATTAGAACGCCGGATAATCCTTTCTCAATACTTGTTGAAGGTAAACTATGGCGGTTCCTTTCCACCGCAGGAGACAGGTTTAACACATATCAGCTGGTATGGCAAGCACAACTCCGAAGTATATTGGTGGCATGTGGCTCAGTTTTATGAGTGGGGACATCCGGAACTATTGGCCAAAAGCTTCGCTTGGTATAAAAAGATTCTTCCACAGGCTGTTGCCGAAGCCAACCGCGAAGGCTTTGAAGGTGCGCGCTGGCCAAAAATGGCGGGCATCGACGGCCGTACCAGCCCGGGTAGTATTAACCCGTTCATTATCTGGAATCAGCCAAATCCAATTTATCTGGCGGAATTGCTTTATCGTGCTGCTCCAACCCGGGCAACTTTAAAAGAATATAGTGGTGTCGTTTTTGAATCAGCTAAATTTCTGGCATCTTACGCATTTTATGATAGCAACACGAATCATTATGTGCTTGGGCCACCAATTAAAGCTGTAAACGAACATACCGACCAAAACAATACCCAAAACCCAACATTCGAGCTAGTACAATGGTATTACGGCTTAAAAGTTGCACAGGACTGGCGCGTGCGAACGGGCCTGCCTCGCGACAAAAAATGGGATGATATCCTGCAAAAATTAGCACGCCCAACTGTTCGTAATGATCGTTATGCCGAAATAGAAACCGATCCGGGAGATGGTGGATCGGACATGATCATGGCACTGGGTTACCTGCCTCAAACACCGATGATCGACCCTAAGATCATGGCCACCACGTTCGACAAGATCTACGAACGCGGCGGGATGCGCAGTTTTATTAGCTGGAGCTTAGGCAAAGGCGCGCTCACCGCTGCAAGGTTAGGCGAACAGCAAAAAGCCATCGATATTTTGTGTAACGATACCTTCGGCGCTCATTTTTTAAATAACGGACATGTGCAGCGTGCCAAAGAGCCGCTAACCTGCCCTGCCTATCTACCAGCCAACAGCGCTTTTATGGCCGCCGCCGGTTTAATGATTGTTGGTTGGGATAGTGGACCGAACATCAACGCTCCCGGCTTCCCGAAAGATGGAAGTTGGAATGTGAAATGGGAAGGGCTGAATAAACTGCCTTAAATCGCATAGGTCACCGGCCAAAGTTGACTAAAATACCACCGCCGGATACCCACATTGACGGATATCAATGGGGGTATTTTGTTTTACATTACCGCAATACGCCCGATTGCAAGGCATCCATATAAAAACTCCTCCTGGTTTTTGCTTTTACTTAAAAAATTAAGAAAATCACATTTCTCAAGCACCCCAAGCCTTTTTTGACTAATTATCTAAAGCAATAGGTCAATTATTGAAAGTTATTTATGCCGGTTGCACATACTTTTGAGCATCAATTATAAACTCTGGCTGCCTACGCACAGACGATCCTTTTAAAAATTTGAGGTTTGATTTCATCAGGTCGCTTAATAGCTCTGTCAGGATTTTCTATCGTTAGCCGCTGGTAGTAGCATTTACCAATTAGTAAACCAAATTAATGCCGCCACTTAGGCGAGCAACCAATCAGTATAAACAATTAAATATGATTAAATTTTTACGACTAATCATTTTGGGGACCTTGTTGCTTGTTATAGCAACCGGTTGCAAAAAAAAGACGTTCGACGATTACTATGCTGCCCCCGGGAACATTGGTGACCCCATTTTTCAGACATTGCAAGAGCGGGGTAACTTTCAGCATTTAACAGCGATCATCACCAAGGCGGGCTACAAAGACATTTTAAGCACCACCGGCTGGTGGACCATGTTTGCACCAAACGATGCGGCTTTTGAAAAATACTACGCTGCAACCGGTTTAACCGATGCTACGGTAAGCGATTCGCTGGCCAAATCGATCGTAAAGTATTCGCTGGTGTTTAACGGCTACCGTCAGGATCAGCTTAGCATCTACCAAACCTCGGGCACCGCTGGCCTGGCCGGGCAGGCATTTAAACGCAAAACGGCATTCTACGATTGGGTGCAGCCCTTTTCGGATGGGATACATAAACGAATTATCGCCACCAACCGTAACAATGGCGTAAAAAGCGGCTCTACCTCGTATGTTTATGTAGATGGCGATAATAACAACAAGTATATCCCCTATTTTACTGATGCGTTTTTATCTACAGCAGGGTTAACTCAATCAGATTACACCGCTTTTTATCCCAATGCTACTTATACCGGTTTTAACGTAGCCGGAGCAAAAGTAATCACTAAAGATATTGTTGCCAGCAACGGTTATGTTAATGAAATTGACCAAGTTATTGTACCGCTTAAAAGCTTTGAGCAATACCTGGCCTCAAACTCCAATTACAGCGAGTTTAAAAAACTGCTCGATTCGTTAGCGCTTTTTAACCAGGATGCATACGTAACGCACGCGTTTTTTGTAGCCACCGGTTCAAACGACCAGGTTTATATCAGATCGTACGACGGCCGCCTGGCGTTTTCACCCAATAACGAAAACTATCAGGATCCGCTTGGCTCGGCATATATCGCCAACGCATCACAATCCAACGGTTGGTCGATGGTGGTGCCAAATAATGCCGCGATGATAGTATATCGAAAAAAGATATTAGCCAAGCTTGGCGGTTCTTTCTTTAAAACAGCACAGCCATCGGTAATCATCGATTTTATCAATTCGACGATGTGGCCCTCAAGCTTATGGCCAAGTCAATTTAAAAGCGGTGCAAACTTCGAGCTTGAAGGGACAACCATGGCAAACTCTGATATCACTGATAAGCAAATATTAAGTAATGGCATATTTTACGGGGTAAACAAATCGCAGGAAGCAAACGTGTTCCGCACCATTTACGGTATCCCATACCTGGATCCAAAAACTAATATGACTTATCAGGCAGAAGCTTATTTGCCAACCGGTATCAAAGCTCAGATCACACAGCCAGGTGTTAAAAACACCTATTTCATCATGTCCGACTCGGTTATGGCGCTTAACGGATGGCGGTATAATGATGCAAGTGCAGGGACCAGCACCACTGCATGGGGTTATAAGGCCACAACATCAACAAGTTATTCGCATAGCCTGGTTTACCGGGATATTGCCTTGCGCATGTTCGAGACCGGCGTATTGCCAGGTATCGATCTGGCCAGCCTGAGCGGTAGCGGTATTATCGAAACCATTAACCACGAATACATCAAATACAACAATAATCGCATTCAAACCAGCGGCACTGTCGATTCGGGCACCGATTTGAAAGTGCTTGCAACAGATGCCTCGGCTGTAAATGGCACCGTGTATTATGTGGACGGGCTGCTATCTTTCACCAATAATAACGTAGGGCAGCATTTACAGAATTTGGCGACATTATATCCGGCAAGCTATTCGTCGTTCTATACTATCCTGTCCACCTCTAATATCTATAATGCCAGTACCAAGGCAATCACCGGTATAGGTACCAGTGTTGATAACAACTACACCATCTTTGTACCTACAAACGCCGCAATATCCAATGCTATAAAGGCAGGTTTATTACCCGGCAACAAAACTACTGGTGCACTGCCAACTTCGGCGCCCACTGCCCAACTGGATATCGATAACGTAAGGAAATTTATACTGTATCACATCGTTAACGGCGCTTCCATTGTTCCGGATGGTAAAAAAGCAAACACTTTTATTACCATGCTTACCAGCGAATCAGGCGCGGCAACCTATGTTAATATTACCAATGCGCCGGGCAGTATGGTGGTTACCGATCATAAAGGTATCAATGCCAACGTAATTGTCAGCACAAGTAACAACCTGTCTAACCGCACGGTAATTCACTCGATTGATACTTACCTGAATTACAATTAACAAAAGCGAAAACTCCAATTTAAACCATTATATGAAATCACATTTATTTAAAAGCTTCTGTCTTTTAATTATGGCTTTGGGTATGTTTAGCATACGCTCGTTGGCACAGGCCACGCAGGGTATCACCATACGCGGGCAGGTAATTGACAAAAAAGACAGGCAAGCAATTATTGGGGCCTCGGTTATCGAGTTTGATAAAGATCACCGTACCGTTACGGGCGTAACTACCGATATTAACGGTAACTATGCTATCAGGATCTCAAATCCAAACAACCAGCTTTCAGTATCGTATATAGGCTATAAAACTTTTTTGTCGGGTTCAATCGGCGGCAGAGCTCAAATCAATGTACTGTTAGAAAGCAGTGAGAATAACCTGACCACCGTTAACATTGTAAGTAGCGGCCGCACAGTAAATACCGGTAGTGGCTTAAACATCGATATCCGTAACTCAACTCTGGCAACCGCTACGGTTAACGCCAAGGATCTGGAAGAGCTCCAGGTTTCATCGATCGACCAGGCGCTTGCCGGTCGTATGCCCGGTGTGGATTTTGGTTCAACCTCGGGCGACCCTGGAGCAGGTATGTCTATCCGTATCCGCGGAACCGCGTCGATAACCGGTAACGCAGAGCCGCTTATCGTACTCGACGGTATGCCGTATGAAACGCAAATACCTGCCGATTTCAACTTTGGTACTGCCGATGATCAGCAATTCGGTCAACTATTAAACCTTGCCCCGTCCGATATCAAGGATATCACTGTGTTAAAAGATGCAGCAGCTACAGCAGTTTGGGGTTCAAGGGCAGCAAACGGTGTTTTAATTATTAATACCAAAAGGGGGCAAATGGGCAAGCCTGTTGTTACCTATAACTTCAGGGGAACGGCTAATAAACAACCAAAATCGATCCCGATGCTAAATGGTGATCAGTATGCGACACTTATACCGGAGGAGTTTATGAACGCAACCGGTGTACCATTAGACTTTTTAGGCAACAATGGCCAAAACAAAGCATTTCAGCACGATCCGTTGGATGCTTACTACTATTACAACTATAGCAATAATACCGATTGGATAGGTTTAATAACCAAAGTAGCCTACACGCAGGATCATAACATATCCATGAGCGGTGGTGGCGAAAAGGCCAAATACTATGCCTCGGTAGGCTATCTTAATCAGGGTGGTACTACCCTGGGGACAGATTTGAACCGTATTACGGCTAAAATCAATCTCGATTATGTGGTATCGAACAAATTACGTTTCCGTACCGATTTAACGTACACTCACATCAACAACAGCCTTAATTACGATGGCTCGTTACGTTCAGTAGCTTATGCTAAAATGCCAAACATGGCTCCCTACTCTTTTGATGAATACGGTAATGCAACATCCTCGTATTTCTCGCCTGCATCAAACATACAGGGCAAATACCCGGATACTTATAACCCCCTGGCACTGGCCAGTACGGGTGTGAGCCACTTGTACGGTGAACGTATTACTCCGCATTTCACCTTGCAGTATGACATGTTACCATCCCTGTTGATGTCAACGGTCGACGTTCAGTTTGATGTAAATAACACCAAGTCTAAAACATTTTTGCCACAGGTAGCTACCGGCCTGCCAAGCACCGATAAAAATGTTAATGCTACTATCGATAATGATGGCGATTCGTACAACATACAATCAAAAATAAACTTTATTTATACGCCAAACCTGGGCGATAAGCACAACCTTCAGGCTTTGCTGTCGCTGCAAACCAACGAAACTAATACGGCTTCGTATAACTCATCAACTGCAAACACCGCTTCATCGTTCCTGCAAGACCCCACTAACGCGTCCGAGTTTACCCCTTCACTTAATTCAGTTCAGGGTTTATCGCGTAGCGTAGGTGTATTATTACAGGGGCAGTATTCCTTCCTCGATCGTTATATCATCAGCGTTAACGGTCGGGTTGACGGCAACTCAAAATTTGGCCCTAACAATCGTTACGGTTTTTTCCCTGGTGTTGCTTCACGCTGGCGGATCTCTGGCGAGCCTTTCATGAAAAACTTTAAGTTTTTAAGCGAGCTGAGTTTAAGACTGAGCTACGGTGCCTCGGGCGACGCACCTGATGCAAGTTACTACGGTACGTATTCGCCATTCAGCGCTACCTATAACGGTGTAGCGGCTGTTGCACCATCAAATATTCAACTTTCATCGTTAAAGTGGCAAACGCTCATCGGCAAAAACCTGGGTTTAAACCTTGGCCTGTTTAATAACCGGATTATAGCGGATGCTGAGTTTTACCGCAACACCACAAAAGACCTCTTCTACAAAGGCCTGGCCATACCAACCACCAACGGTTTCCAATCGGTTGATATGAACATCGGCACACTGGATAATAATGGCTGGGAGGTTAGTTTAAATACTATTCCTTTTAAATCAAGGAGGTTGATCGTGGGTTTCGACTTCAATATCGCGCGTAACGTAAACGCTATCACCTCGGTATCTCCTGATTTCCCAACCGAAAGTTCGGTAGGTGTGCCGGGTTTGGGTAAATACAAATCATACCTCATTATCGGTAACCCATTTGGTTCGTACTACGGCTTTAAGTATAAAGGTGTTTATAAGGATAAAACCTCGACCATCGCAACCGACGAGAACGGCAACCAGATCATCGGCCCGAACGGACAAGTGGTTTATATGCGCTACAATTATCCGCAGGTTGATTATGCCTTCCAGCCTGGCGACGCCAGGTACGAGGATATCAACCACGACGGTAATATCGACTATCGCGATATGGTTTACCTGGGTAACGGCATCCCTAAGTTTGTGGGTGGTTTTGGCCCCACAGTTACCATAGACGGTAACCTTACCCTGAAAGCCTATTTCAACTTCCGCTGGGGATATGATATTATCAACGGCGCCAAAATTACCACCACCCGGATGTACGGTGTAGACAACCAAAGCACAGCCGTTTTAAGAAGATGGCGTAACCCGGGCGACGTAACCGATATACCACGAGCGCTATACGGAGCCGGTTACAACTGGTTAGGTTCAGACCGCTATGTTGAAGACGCATCATTTATTAGGCTGGCATCAGTTACGGCGCGGTATAATATGCCAAAACTCTTATTACAAAAGCTGGGACTGCATATGGCCAGCATTTATGTTACCGGTCAAAACCTGACCACCTGGACCAATTATACCGGTCAAAACCCCGACGTAGCTATAGAGGGTTCGGTAAATCCATTTTCATACCCGGTTGATAGCGCTTTAACACCGCCGTCAATTCAGTATACCGTAGGTGTTTCAGTTGGATTTTAACCATTAGCAAGCGAGTAAAATGATCAATAAAATTAAATATAAGTTTTTGTTACTGGTAGTTGTATTCAGCACCGGTATAACCTCTTCCTGTAAAAAATACCTTGACACCAAGCCCCAGGACGGTTTAGTGCAGCAGGACTATTGGAAAACTAAAGAACAGCTCAGCGCCGCTGTTGCGGGGTGCTATGTGTCCCTTATCGTTCCTACCCAAATAACCCCAACAAAAAAGGGCATCCCATTGGCCCAATACTTGTTTTCGTGGGGCGAATTGCGTGCTGATATGGTACAAAGTACAAACGATCCCGCCGCTTCAGGCCTGTCAACATCCGGCCTAAATACCCTTCAGCGCGATGAGCTGGATATGATGCACGATGATTTGGTATCAACAAACAGCCTTGCTAATTGGGAAGCTGTTTATCGTACCATTAATTTTTGCAACAACGTTATTAAATACGGGCCAACGGTTATTAACAACGATAACACCTTAACCCAAACCGCATTAAATGCCTCACTGGCAGAGGCTCGTACACTTAGGGCGCTGATGTATTTTTATCTGCTGCGCACATTTGGAGAAGTGCCCTTAAAGCTCGACCCGACAGTAACTGATACAGATATCAGTGCGATAGCCAAAAGCAGCCAGCAGGATGTATACAATCAAATCATCAGCGACCTGCAATTTGGCGTGCAAAACGCGGTACCTTCTTACGGCAATATACCCGACGATAAGGGCCGCATTACCAAATATACTGCAGCCACTATTTTGGCTGACGCCTACCTGTGGGGCGAAGATTATCAGAATTGTATCAATGCCTGTGATATGGTGATACAATCGAATATGTACCAGTTACTGCCGGCAGGTATTCTACCCTACGATTTTCTGAACAGAGTTTACTCGAACGGCAATTCGGTAGAGGGTATATTTGAGTTCCAGTACAACCTGCAGGCGCTTAATCCATTTTACGATATGTTCACAAACACGGGGCACGACTTTATGGCTGCAGATTGGATAGTTGCCGGCAATCTGTACGGAATAGACGTGGTTGATGCCGCGAATAAAGATATCCGCGGCCCGGGTATAGCCTATCTCGAGTCGAACGGCGCTATCTTTAAATATTCGGCCAGCGTAACCGCAAGCACTACTTATACGCACTGGTTTGTGTACCGCTACTCGGATGTATTGTTGATGAAAGCCGAAGCGCTGGCGTGGGTTAAGCCCGGAGATGTGGGTAACGGCACCCAGGCAATTAACCTGGTTCACCAGGTACGTACCGCGCGCCATGCCCTTCCTATCGTCAACAGCGTAAGCATCACCGATCCCGATCCCACTTCGCCCCTGGCGGTATCTACTTATGTATTTAATGAGCGTGCCCGCGAGTTCCCTTTCGAAGGTAAAAGGTGGTATGATATACTACGCAACGCCAAACGAAATAACTATGCTAACCAAAATATATTGCTGGATATCGTAGCATCAAGCGCTTTGCCGGCCAAACAGCAAACAGTGATCAATAAATACCGGGATCACCGTAGCCATTACCTTCCAATTTTCGCAACCGAATTACAGACCAACAAACGGCTGGTTCAAAACTCATTTTACCAATAAAAACCAAAGATCATGGAAAGAAATTTTAAAAAACCAATCACCTACGTTCTGTTGATGAGCGTATTATTGATCTGCGTGTGGGGATGTGTGAAACAAACGATCCAACATACAACCTCAGATACGGTAAACATTACGCAGTATTTTGACAATAACCCCGATCAGTTTTCTGAGCTTAGCAAGATACTTGCCAAGGCGGGAACAGCCTCGTACTTAAAAGCTTATGGCTCGTACACCTTTTTCGCGCCTACCAACGCCGCTATCAAGCAATATCTTAAAGATATGGGTAAAAGCAGTGTTGATGATATAAGCGCCAGCGATTGGAAGGATTTTGTACGGTTTCACTTATTGCAGGATTCTATCCCAACATCACGTTTTACCGATGGAAAGCTGCCAAATCTTACGATGTATGGTCAATACCTGATCACCCAGTCTGTTAATATTGCCGGGATAACCAAAATATGGGTAAACAGGCAGGCATACGTTATTATGCCAAATATCGCTGTAGGTAACGGCCTCATCCATATTATAGATCATGTACTGACACCGGCACGTTTAACACTTGCCCAAACCATCGAGGCAAACCCTAAGTACAGCATCTTTACACAGATATTAAAAGCTACTACGTTATACGATACACTCAATATCGTCCCGGCAAATAATCCCGACAGCACCAAACGCTGGCTAACAGTAATTGCCCAAACCGATTCGGTGTATAAAGTAGCCGGGTTCAGCAACTATGCATCAGTGTTAACAAAGTACTCAAATACAGGTAACCCGAAGTTGCCGACAGATAGTTTGCACCTGTATATGGATAACCACATTATCTATGGCGCCAAATACCTGGCAGATATTATCCTGGATGCCGCGCAGCGTACACTCGCTCCGTCGCAGGTATTAACCACAAAACTATCGGGCCAAACCGTGCTGATTAACGACGATACCTTTAACGGCACTTACGAGCCCGGCTTCATCCTTAACCGGCCTTACAGCGATGTATCTGCGAATAATGGTGTGGTACATGATGCATCTCAAAATTTTGTTATCAAGGTACGATATCCTTACGCCGTGTTTTTTGATGTATGTGCTGTTCCGGATATCATGAAAAACACTGCAGTTTATAAAAAGGCTACTTATATCTACACTACAGATGCTGATATGCAAAATGTAGCCGATATCAAATTTTCGGGCGCCATTAGCTCTAATACAGCCAATACTCCGCAATATATATACGGTACCGGCCAGGGCACCAGCAAAACATCCTACAATGTGGATGTTTTCAAATGTCCACTTAGTGCCCCGGGAGGCAGCTATCCAAACTGGGTAGAGTTCCGTACACCGCTATTGGTACGCGGCCAGTACAAGATTTGGGTAGGCTACTTCCAGCAACAGCAGTCAACCAGTAACGGCGGTACCCAATGTGAGGTTGCGGCAAGTATTGGCCTTGACGGCACTACCAATCGCGATGCTCTGTTGAATGCACGGACACTAAACTTCATCACCAAGCGCCCTGGTTTAACCAAAACGGTTAATGGCGTATCCGTTACCGATGTGGATGCCGAGGAAGCCATCGGCTTTAAAAGCTATATGGCCAGTACCGCAGGCGCTCAGGTGGCCCGGTTAATGGGTGTGGTAAATATTACCACTACCGGCAGGTATTGGTTCAGGCTAACCGCATTAAACGGATCGCAAACCACCAATAATATTGATATGATCCAATTTATACCGGCCAGCGCCAACCAGCAGATCCCTAAGTTCAATCCCGACGGATCAATAGTACCATAACAATCAAAGATCTATCACCAACTAACAATAACGGATACGAATTATCAAAAAATGACCAAACATAAAATAACCTATACCATAGGCGCGGCAGTATTGCTGGCCGTTGTTCTGTTCTCGGCTTGTAAAAAGGGCTGGGAAAACCGCGACGCCATAACAGAAACCGCGCTCAATAAAACTTTGGCCCAGCAAATCAGCGAATCGTCCGATCTGAGCCAGTTTAACAGCTGTTTAGTAAAAACAGGCTACGACAAGGTGCTGGCATCGTCAAACTCATTCACCGTTTGGGCGCCAACCGATAATGCCATGAAGAATATCGATCAGTCGATCCTGACGGATACGGCTAAGCTTAAAAAATTTGTGCAGAACCACATTTCGCACCAGGCTTACTTTGTGCGCATGCCGCAACCTTCCTTAAAGATCAGGACGCTGAGCGGCAAGAACATCGCGTTTACTGCGACTACTTTTGATGATGCCAACATTGTTAAGGCCGATATTTATGTAAACAACGGCGTACTACATACCATCGATGCGGCATCGGCGCCTAAACTCAATGCCTACGAGTACCTGTTAAGCTCGGTAGCAAGCAAACAAAAAGCATTTATCCAAAGTCTGTTTCATACCGAAACCGACACATCCAAAGGCGTGGTTCTTTACGTTGATCCTTTAACCCGCAGAAACGTTTATCAACCGGGCACTACCTTCCCGGTGACCAAAAACACCTACTTCCAAAGGGTTTCTGATATCAGCAGCGAAGACAGCCTGGTTACCTACATTATTTTGAACGATCAGGCTTATGATGCCGAAAAGGCCAAGATCGGTAAATACTATAATGTAACCACATCGGCTACAAAAACAGATACCGTTACACAATTTGCAGTTGTTAAAGACCTGGTGGTTAATCACGTATACGATATCAACCATTTGCCCGATTCGATGCTTTCGGTTAACGGTGTGAGGATACACCTGGATAAAAGCGCCATTGTTTCCACCCAGCAATTGAGCAACGGGGTGGCTTACGTGGTAAATAGCATAAGCTATACCTTGTTCCAGAACAAGATACCTAACATTATTATCCAGGGCGAGGCTCCTGACTCGTTGCGTGTACCATCAACTATCTCTATCAAAAACAAGTTGAGCCCTACCGGCGTGAAGTTTACTGATATACAAACCACAAGTATAACCTCAAGCCCTGATCCGCTTTACTACTATCGCTACAGGCCTATAGTAAACTCAGCGAAATACCAGGTTTACTGGCGCGCCATAAATGATATTTTAACCGTGCCATTTAACATGAAGGTGGATTTCAGCCTCACATCGCATTATCCTAGAGCAGCCGAAACCCCACTGGCAACAGTAGGTTACAATTCAACGGGCATATTAAACTATAATGAAGTTTATCTGGGTACTTATACATCTACCAATTATGGTTCGCTGTATACTTTCCTGGTATCGGCCACGGGGGTAACAAGTACAGCTCCATCGGCGCTATCGCTCGATTATATCAAATTGGTTCCAGTTAATTAACGCTCTATTTATAAATAAAAATTTATGCAATTTTTTACAAAACCGGTAAAAACACTTCTTATACAAAGTGTTTTGGTTGTTGTTGCAGCTGGGGCCTTATATGCCCAAAAAGCTGAACCAACTGCCAAAACCGATACAAAAAATACCGCAGTTCAAAAGATACCTGTAAGTGGTACAATCACTGATGCGGCTACGGGCAAACCGCTACCGGGTATCAATATATCAGTAGTTGGATTTTCTGCTGCCCTGGCCGACGATAAAGGCGCGTTTAAAATAGATGTCCCGAACAAAAATGCGGTACTCATTATTTCGGGCCCGGGCTATCAACGTAAAGAGATAGCCGTGATGGGGCGATCAAATATAACTGTTGCTTTGTTCGAAGAATCGTACAACTCGGCTTACGGCCTGGTTACCCTGCCTTACGGTTTGAAATCAAAAAATACCGTGCCATATGCTGTAACATCCATCAATACCCAAGGCAGTTGGGACCGCCCGACAGAAACACCTGACACCTATCTGCAGGGACGTGTTGCCGGCCTCGATGCGGTAAAACGCTCGGGTACCCCGGACATCGGTTCAGATATCTTTATCCGCGGCTACAATTCATTATATGCCAATAACCAACCGCTGATTGTTGTAGATGGGATGATATATGATGTGGCCAATTATGGAACCTCGATGATCAGCGGCCATGTAAACAACAAATTCGCCTACATCGATATTAAGGATATCGACAATATTACGGTAATAAAAGATGGTGCAGCCATGTATGGCACACGCGGCTCAAACGGCGTTATACTGATCACCACCGGCCGTGCCAAAGACGTTGCCACCCGCCTGGATTTTTCAGCTTATGGCGGATACAACTCCAATATCAAACAGTTACCGGTAATGAATGCTGCTGATTACAGGGTTTACCTGGCAGATATATTGAAAACTGCTCCAGGGATGACTGACGCCACCATACAGTCTCAACCTTATTTTAATGATAACCCCAATCCCGATTATTATACCTATCACCAAAACACTAATTGGCAAAACCTGGTAACCAATAGCGGCTACAGCCAAAATTATTATTTAAGGGTATCAGGTGGTGATAATATTGCCACGTACGCCCTATCCATGGGTTATTTAAAAACCAATGGTTTAACAAACAATACCGATTTAACCCGTTACGAAACCCGCTTTAACGCCAATCTTAACTTATCCACCAAACTAATCGGTAAGATTAACGTTGCTTTTACCCGTAGCCAGCAAGACCTTCGCGATCAGGGCCAGGCCTACAACACCAATCCATTGTACCTGGCTTTAGTAAAATCGCCGTTCCTGTCGCCTTATGAGGTTTCTTCAAGCGGTGCTTACTCGCCAAATCTTGCTAACGCAGATATATTTGCAATAAGTAATCCGTTAGCTGCTGCAAGCACAAAAATGCAGGATATAAACCGCAGTTACCGCTTTTCAGGGTCGGCCTCGTTTGATTACCTGCTCAGTAAAAAATTCACGCTATCGAGCTTACTGGGCTTAACGTTCGACAAGGTGCGCGAGAATATTTTTATCCCCGCCAATGGCATAGCACCGCAAACGTTCAACAACTTTATTGCAGCCGATGAGTCGGAAGCGAACGTACAGCGTTTTACGTCGATATACAACGACACCCATTTATCTTACAAAACAAAGTTCAGCCAATCGCAACAGTTTGCGGCAAATCTGGGTTTCAGGTTCGCAAACAATAGCAGCGAATCTGATAACGGAGTTGGTTATAACACAGCCAGCGATAGTTTTGTAACACTTGGCGGTACTGTTAACTCAACCCGTAACATTGCCGGCGCACTCGGCAAATGGAACTGGCTGAACACCTATTTAAATGCCGACTATTCCGCATTCGATAAATATTTTCTATCATTCAACATGGCGTTTGACGGCTCGTCGCGCTTTGGTACAGAAATACCAGGCTCGCCTGGCATTAACGGATTTAAATTTGCGGCCCTACCATCGTTATCGGCAGCATGGCTCATTTCTTCAGAGAAGTTTATGGCCAATTGCAAGTTTATCGAATCTCTTAAGCTAAGAGCAAGCTATGGATTTGTAGGTAACGATGACATAGGCAATTACACAGCTAAGACCTATTATGTTTCGCAGAATTTTGTTAATCGCGAGGGCATTGTACGTGGAAACATCGGCGACCCGGGTTTAAAATGGGAAACAACATCAAAACTAAATTTAGGTATCGATGCATCTGTACTTAACGAACGCCTTACCTTCAGTTTGGATGCTTATCATAACCAAACTTTCGACATGCTGATCATGCAACCAGCCATCACGGCATCGGGCTTCAACTATACAGTAAGTAATAGCGGCACAATGCGTAATGACGGCGTTGAGCTGGCAATCAACGGCCGTTTAATCAGCAAAGCTGCATTTAAATGGGATATGGGTATTAATATCGCAGCCAACCGTAATAAAGTGCTTAACTTACCATCGGGCAACTTTACTACAAGCTATGGCGGCGCTACCATTCTTACGGCCGCAGGCATGCCTGTCAATCTATTTTACGGTTATAAAACCAATGGTATTTTCAGGTCAGACGCTGATGCTGCCGCTTCGGGATTGACCTATAAAGACAATAAAGGAAATGCCATAAGCCCGAAAGGCGGCGATGTGAAATTTGCCGACCTGAATAACGACAAGGTTATCGACAGCAAGGATATGCAGGTTATTGGTAATCCCAACCCTAACTTTATAGGCGCTTACACCAATACATTCACCTATAAAAGGTGGACACTGAATACCATGTTCACTTTTAGCTTGGGTAACCAAATTTATAATAGCACCCGGGCCTCGCTCGAATCGTTTACCGGCGCACAAAACCAAACACAAATTGCTGTTAACCGCTGGCGCAATAATGGCCAGCAAACCGATGTGCCGCGTGCAGCCTGGGGCGATCCGGCCGGCAATTCGCGTTTTTCTGATCGTTGGATAGAGGATGGCTCATATCTACGCCTTAAAAATGTCTCTTTAAGCTATAATATTCCTGTAAAAGGCAGCTTGTTCAGGTCGGCAACGGCGTATGCAACCGGTACCAATATGTTTGTATTCACCCATTACTTAGGCTACGATCCGGAATTTAGCTCGGCCAGCACACCATTTGCGCGTGGCGTTGATACAGGGTTGGAGCCACAATTCAGATCGGTTCAATTAGGGATACGTATAGGCCTGTAAATAATTAGTTTTTTACCAATATCAAGATCAAGTTATGAACAAAAAAATATATGGTTTTACAAAGAGGTCATTATTGCTGATGCTATGCGTGGGTAGTATGATTTCCTGCAAAAAAACCTTTGACATCCAACCCGAAGACGCTTTGCAGCAAAACCAGATGTACCAGAGTATTTATGATGCCGATGGCGTTATTTTGGGTATCTACGGCCAATTTGTTGGTCTGGCCGACAAATACGTATTGATAAACGAATTACGTGGAGACCTTTTGGACGTTACCCAAAATTCGGATGTATACTTAAAACAATTGAGTACACACACTGTAACCCCCGATAACCCTTATGCAGACCCAAGGCCATTTTACAAGGTGATCAACAACTGTAACGATGCGCTGGCCAACTTTACGGTAATGCGCCAGAAAAAACTACTTACCGATGCTGATTACTACCAGCGATATGCCGATATCGGTATCCTGCGCTGCTGGTTGTACCTGCAACTGGGTATACATTATGGTAACGTTCCTTACGTTACCGACCCGATTGCCAATATTAACGATCTGGCCGATGCTTCAAAATTTCCACGTTTAACCTTCGATCAGTTACTTGATAAACTGATCGCGTTTACCGAAGCATTGCCCAAACAATACCTTGATCAAAATACATCAGCGGCCTGCCCTAACCTGATCATGGCAACCAGCACTTATCCTATCCGGGATGGTGTGTCTAAATTTTTCATTCATCGTCGCAGCTTTTTGGGTGATTTGAACTTATGGAAAGGCAACTATCTTATCGCGGCCAGTTACTATAAAGACGCTATGGAAACAGCCACCACCAACGTATCATCAGCCGATTTCAGCATCAGCTTGTACGATACTTACAGGGTTGGCAATGATAACAGCGGCCGCAACACGTTGTTAACTACCGGAACTATAGATCCATGGCAAAACATATTTTCAAATCCGATAGGCGAGTCTGAAACTGCATTTGAAAGAATGTGGGTGCTGCCGCTCGATCAAAACTACGCTGTAAACCCATTCATCAACCTGTTTTCGGCTTCGGCGGGCTATTTGGTAAAACCGTCGGCGCTTTCAATAGCAAACTGGGATAACCAGATACGTGCTGATGGCAGTATCGGCGACCGCCGCGGGCCATACGCCTCATACCGGATAAATAATAGCCAGCCCGAAGTCTTAAAATATGTAGCTAATTACAGCTTGTTCAGCCCGCTTACTACAAAAACAGGTATGTGGATACTGTACAGGGCGGCAACGCTTCACCTTCGCTATGCCGAGGCGGCCAACCTGATGGGCCGCAACCAACTTGCCGGCGCGCTTCTTAATCAAGGTTTGTATACTGACTTGCCGACTAAGGTATCCACCTACAATGGTGTTCCAGATTCCTATCCGTTTAACTTCGATGCCTCTAAAGGCGCGGTAAACGGTAACTGGTATCGTAACATCGGTATCCGTGGCAGAGCCGTTGACCAGAGCGTAACGTTCGACCAAACCAACCTGACAACCGATACCGAAAATAAAATCATTAACGAAGACGCACTCGAAACCGCTTACGAAGGTTACCGCTGGGCCGATTTACTGCGCATAGCTTTAAGGCGCCAAACAACCGACCCTAACTACCTTGCCAACAAGATCGGCGCCAAATTCGACGCAGCCGGAAACAGCGCCGATGCAGCCGCCGTTAGGGCACGCCTGGCCGATAAAGCAAACTGGTATCTGCCGTTTAAATGGCAATAATTATTTAAATACTATTAAAAAACAATGATGATCTACCGTAGAATATATATTACTGCTTGTTTCAGTTTATTTGCTCTGTTTACTTATGCCCAGCAACTTGCCTTCCCAGGCGCCGAAGGTTTTGGCAGGTTTGCCACGGGTGGCCGCGGGGGCCAGATCTACCACGTTACCAACCTGGATGATTCCGGCGCTGGTTCTTTTCGCGACGCGGTGAGTGTGCCTGGTCGCACAGTGGTTTTTGATGTCGCCGGCGTTATCAATATCAAAAGTAAAATCGCCGCAAAACCACGCATAACCGTAGCCGGCCAAACTGCTCCGGGCGATGGCATTGTGATCTATGGCACAGGTGTTGGCTTTGCCGATAGCAGTATCATCCGGTATGTACGCTTCAGGGGCAGTATCAATATGGCCCGTGGCGCCTGTACGGTTACTGCGGATAACTCTAAAGATGTGATATTTGACCACGTATCTGTTGAATGGGGGCGCTGGGATGATTTTCATATCAAAGGCACATCAAACATTACCTTACAATATTGCCTCATAGGCGAGCCGATAGATCCGCAACGGTTTGGTGCACTGTTTGAGGATCCGCACAATGTTACGGTACACCACTGTTTATGGATAGACAATCACAGTCGTAACCCAAAGGCAAAAGCGGGTATCGAATACATCAACAATGTGGTGTATAACTGGGGCGTAAACGGCCTTGTTGGCGGGCACTCTGGCGCTAATCATTACCAGGATGTAATCGGTAACTATTTTATCGCCGGCCCTAACTCAGGCCACGCCTTTTTAGGAATGTTCACCACTACCGATCATGTTTATCATCGCGGCAACTATGTAGATATGAATAAAGATGGCATTTTGAACGGAAGGCTCGTTAGTGATACCGATTTTGTAAGCAAACGCGTAAAACCCGCCATCATTGTCGATTCAAACTCGTTAAAAGGCGCAACCTTACAACGTAAACCAAATTTTAAATTGGATGTAACAGTTGATGAGGCTGCAGTTGCTTATCAAAAGGTACTGGCTGGAGCAGGCGCCTCGTTGCATAGAGATGATGTAGATAACCGTATCATCGGTTATCTACATTCGTTAGGCAAGGAAGGTAAAATATTCAAAACGGAGGCAGAGGCCGGTGGCCAGGGCAATATCGAACCAGCAACGGCATTACGCGACACTGACGGGGATGGGATACCAGATACGTGGGAAACCGCCCATGGCCTTGACCTTAAAAATGCCAAAGATGCTAATTTGATGTCTGGAAAATCAGGTTATACCAACCTTGAGAATTATTTGAACAGCCTTGTGCCCGCAAATTAGCCAGCTATAGCACCATAGATCATCTATTTTAGACAAAGTCCTTTCTTCATAATGGTTAGTTATATTTACCCCTTTAGCGGCAGCCCTGCCGCAAAGGGGATTTTTTTAACCCATCAAACAAAAAACGCAGCTCCTGTATACAGAAACTGCGTTTTACGTGGTCCCGACGAGAATCGAACTCATATCTAGAGTTTAGGAAACTCCTATTCTATCCGTTGAACTACGGGACCTTTTGTATTTCGAATTTCGGATGTTCAATTTCGGATTGAACTCTATACTTTCCGAACTGCAAATGTGCGAATTATTGATGAATGTGAAAAATTCATTTGCACATCTGCAAATCCGGGAATTAACGCACTACCGAACCGTTCGGCATCCAGTTGATCGGCGATACAAAGCTTAACTTGCCTTCGGCATTTTCGCTCATCAGTATCATCCCCTGCGAAAGGATACCTTTTATTTCGCGTGGCTCCAGGTTTACCAGTATGCTTACCTGCTGACCAATAATGCCTTCGGGCTCGTAATGCTCGGCTATGCCTGATACTACGGTACGCTGGTCGATCCCGGTATCGATAGTCAGTTTTAAGAGTTTTTTGGTCTTCGCTACTTTTTCAGCTGTCAGGATAGTACCTATGCGCACATCCATCGCAGCAAACTGATCGAAGCTGATGTTTTCCTTTGCAGGGACAACAACCTGTTCTGCCGGCTGTGCGGGGCCTTCAATGGCTTCTTTTTTGGCGATCAGTTTTTGTATCTGGCGCTCTATCAGGTCGTCTTCTATTTTTTCGAATAACAGTTCGGCAGCATTTAATTGGTGACCATTCGCGAAAACCATTTCTTCATCAAACGTAACAGTATCCTTAGACCAGTTAAGCATATGTAATATCTTCTTAGCTGTGCCTGGCAAAAATGGTTGCAGGCAGGTGGCTAAATGCCCAATCAGTAACAAGCAGTTGTGTAAAGCCAGCCTGGCATCTTCGGGGTTAGTTTTAATACTCTTCCAGGGTTCCTTTTCAGTAAGATAGCGGTTACCTAAACGGGCAACCTCCATCATGGTTTGTTGGGCCTGGCGGAATTTGTATCCCTCAAAACTGCGTTCTAACTCGTCGTATAACCTGCCTAATTCGCTGTTCAGGTTTTCATCCTGTAAAGTAATGGTAGCTGTTTCTGCTTCAACCTTACCATCGTAAAATTTGTGCATCAGTATCATCACCCGGTTCACAAAATTACCCAAAATAGCCACCAGCTCGTTATTAACGCTTGCCTGATAACCTTTCCAGGTAAACTCGCTGTCGCTGGTTTCAGGGGCTATCGCCGTCAGGTAATAACGCAGTTCATCAACCTTGTTGGGCAGGTCCGTCAGGTACTCATCCATCTCGATGCTCCAACCACGGCTGGTGCTCATTTTATCGCCTTCCAAATTCATAAACTCGTTGGCGGGTACATTATCGGGCACAATAAATTCGCCATGTGCATGCAGCATTACTGGGAATACAATGCAATGGAAAACAATGTTATCCTTACCGATAAAGTGCACCAGTTTGGTTTCTTTATCCTGCCAGTAGGTTTTCCAGTCCTTATTGTTATCAATTGCCCATTGTTTGGTTGCTGATATATAACCTATCGGCGCATCAAACCAAACGTAAAGCACTTTGCCATCAGCACCTTGCACGGGTACTTTAATCCCCCAATCCAAATCGCGGGTAACAGCACGCGGGTGCAGGCCGCCATCTATCCAGCTTTTGCACTGGCCGTATACGGTAGTGCGCCAATCGTCGGCGTGGCCCTTTAATATCCAATCTTTCAGCCAATCTTCATATTTATCCAAAGGTAAATACCAGTGTTTGGTTGGTTTTAAAACAGGTTTATTACCACTTAAAGTTGATCGTGGGTTGATCAGTTCCTCAGGGCTAAGTGATGTGCCGCATTTTTCGCATTGATCGCCGTAAGCGTTTTCGTTGCCGCAGTTAGGGCAGGTTCCTACAATATAACGGTCGGCTAAAAAAGCCTGAGCGTGTTCATCATAATACTGTTCCGATTCGCGCTCAACAAAAATTCCTTTATCATTCAGGTTGGTAAAAAAGTCCTGCGCGGTTTCGTGGTGAATAGGTTCGCTGGTACGGTGATAAATATCCGGCGAGATACCGATCTTTTCAAAACAATCTTTTATTAACGCATGGTATTTATCAATAATGGCGCGTGGTGTGGTATGCTCCTTCATAGCCTGGTTGGCAATGGCGGTACCATGTTCATCGCTACCGCACACAAATACTACATCGCGTTTTTGCAGGCGCAGGTAACGCGCGTACAAATCGGCGGGAATATATGCGCCGGCCAAATGGCCAATATGTTTGGGGCCGTTAGCGTAAGGCAGCGCGGCAGTAATGGTGTATCGTTTATAATTTTGCGTTTCCAAATTATTTTAACCGTATTTTTATAATTTGGCAAAGATAGCGATTTTGAATAGTCCGAAAGACCGGAAGAAAGAAAGTCCGAAAGATTTAAATCGGCAAAAATAATTTTCCGGATATTTCTTGCGGACTTACGGACTTTTCCGACTTTCGGACTAACAACAAAATAAATGAACCCACCCTACCTTAAAAAAGGCGACAAAATCGCCATTACCTGCCCTGCCAAAAAGCTACCCAAACCCATGACTGACGCCATTGAGCTACTACAGAGCTGGGGTTTAGAGGTTGTGATAGGCGAAACGTTAAACGCCCAATACCACCAGTTTGCAGGCGACGATGACTTGCGTGCCCGTGATATGCAGCGCTTTTTGGATGACGACAACATTAAAGCTATTATTGCTGCCCGCGGCGGATATGGCACTGTACGTATTATTGACAAGCTCAATTTTACCCGCTTTGCTCAAAACCCTAAATGGCTGGTAGGTTTTAGCGATATTACTGTTTTACATGCCCATATCTGGGCAAACTACGGTATACAAACCATTCATGGGCAAATGCCGGTTAATGTAACCGGGGCATCGGCAACCTCGTTGGAAACATTGCGTAAAAGCCTGTTTGGCGAAGATGTAAAATATGAAATTGATACTGACCAGTTAAACCGTGCAGGCGAAGCCCGCGGGATATTAATTGGCGGCAATTTGAGTTTACTGATCTCGGTTTTAGGTTCGGTATCCGATTATAGTTACGACGGGAAGATCTTATTTTTAGAGGATGTGGGTGAGTACCTTTACTCGATCGATAGGATGATGCGCGCGCTAAAACGTGCCGGCAAGCTCAAAAACCTGGCTGGCTTAATTGTTGGCGGTTTTACCGAAAGCAAGGATAACGATATACCATTTGGCCAAACTGCCGAACAAATTATTGCTGAAGTGGTTAAAGAATATAGCTACCCGGTGTGTTTTAATTTTCCGGCGGGGCACATTGCCGATAACCGGGCTTTGATGCTGGGCAGAACAATTAACTTAAAAGTTGAACAAGATAAAGTTTACACCAATTATATTTAAAATATGGCAATACTATCGCAATTAGGTAATTATCGCAATTTTGGCCTGCTTGTAATACGGGTAGGGTTGGGCGTGATGTTTGTTTTTCATGGTTATCCCAAATTGTTGGGCGGGCCCGAAAAATGGGCAGCAATAGGCTCGGCCACAAAATACGTGGGCATTCATTTTTTACCAACCATTTGGGGTTTTATGGCTGCCTGTACCGAAACCTTTGGAGGATTTTTATTGGTGTTGGGCCTAGCCTTCAGGCCGGTTTGCCTGTTTTTACTATGCAACATGATTGTAGCCACCTTTATGCATTTTGGTACCGGCGGCGGCTTAGAACAGGCCGCTCATGCTATTGAAGATGGTATTGTGTTTGCTGGTTTACTATTTGTTGGGCCGGGCAGATACAGTGTTGACGGGAAATAAACCAGCCTGCCAGGCGGCACAAGTAATTAAATACAAAGGCCTCCCGGTATTTCTCCTGGAGGCCTTTTCTATTGTTATTGTGTGTTTACTATTTATCCCACCATACTTTGTTATTATCGGTATCACCGCCGCCGTATGGCATAACAGCAATTGCCGCGTTATAGTTAGTTGGGTTGTAATTAACCTCGGTTGTTGGATATTGGAACCTTCTTGGAATAGTTTTAGATGGGTTAGTTGCATCCGGAGCAGGCGTTAAAGCCGGCATACCGGTTCTTCTCCACTCATCGTATGCATTTTGCTCGCTACCCCACAAAGCTACCCAATACTGCTCTTGAATCGTTTTTAACAAACTTCCTCCGTTGCCAGCAAGAGCCAAAACTACATAGCTAGCCGCATCAGGTGCTACATTCACTGCTCCGGCAGGTACGGCATTAGTTGCATTCCATTGGGCCCATGAGTCTGTTACACTTTTGGTTAAGTAAGTTGTTGGGTCATCCGCGGTATTATAAGTAATTGCACCCTCTGCTCTTAATAAATCAACATAAGCTGCAGTAAAAATATAAACAGAAGATGTAGCTGTTTTATAGGTACTTGAATAAGCCAAGCTGTAAGGTGCCTTGCTCGCGATAAAGATCTGCGCATTAGTCCTGTTCAATCCGTAAGGGAAACCGGCTATTTCTTTTGACGTAGCATTTGGTACTGCATATACAAATCTACGCGGATCTTTGTACGATATAAGTTTATCGGCAAATGGCTTACTGATAGCTACAACAGATGCAGTTGTTAAGTTATACATCGGGAAGTTAAAACTACCGCCCGGGTAAGATAATTTAACATTCATGGTATTGTCGGTTATTAAACCACCTGCATCGTTCAGTGCAGCCAAAAACTGTGCTTTACCTGTAGTTGGATCAACTTTAGATAAACGCATAGCTAAAGATAGGCGTAATGAATTAGCAAAACGTTTCCATTTAGTTAAATCACCGCCGTAAATAATATCACCAACAATCGGGTCACCAACGCCTATCTGGAAAGCTGCCGGAGCATCGGTAAGCTCTTTAAGCAAATCGGTGTAAATGGCTTGTTGTTTATCATAAGCAGGGTCAGCTTTCTTAATTAACGCCTGAGTATAAGGCACATCGCCATACTTATCTGTCAATATAGAAAAATAGTACGCTTTTAAGATACGGGCTATCTGAATTTGATTTATAGAGTTACCACCATCGGCCTTAACATTTGGCGAAGCCGAGTTTACCGATATGATATTGTACAAATCTTCTAAAATAACGGCATAAGTATTATCCCACGATAAACCAGTTGATGGATACAACTGGTTATCAGGGTACTGCACCTGGCTATAATGCTGGGTGTAGTATGGTGTTAAAAAGCCTGATATGGGCGTTGTAATTGTAGGGTTTGGTGCACCTACGGCATCTGAGCCCATATACGTTTCAACGTTAGTTAATAATGCCGACGTTTTAGGTACAGATGCAGCATTTGGATTGACGTTTACGTCGCCAAACTTACCGCAAGAGGATAGTCCTAAAGCTATTAGGGCTACCGCTGAATATCGAATTTTTATATTTTTAAACATGATATTTGTTTTTAAGCAATTAAACAATTAGAAACCAAGTTTTAGTGTTGCACCAATTGTTCTTGATGGTGGTAACTGACCACTTTCTCCGTAGTTTCCTGTCAATTCAGAAGGATCAAAGTTTTTATTCTGGGTATAGATCAACCATGGGTTTCTTACAAAGGCGCTTATTTGTAAGCCTTTAAGATACTTACCTACTGATCCGAATGACTTGGTGTCAAATCTATATCCAAGGTTTATTTCGCGTAATTTAACATAGCTCAAATCAAATATGCTTGTTTCGTTGATCTTGTTAAGGCCGTTATTATCGTAATAAACGGTAGCATCAACATACATATCAACCGGTTTGCCTGTTGCATCAACGCCTTTAACATGCACACCGCCACCATTGGCAACCGGATCGCGTGTTGGTTTACCACGATCGTTATTACCGGCTGTAAAGTCATACAAACCAGAGAAACCACCCCAGAAATTAGATAATGAGAAGTACTGGCCACCCTTTGAAAAATCAATAGTGAAGTTTAAACTTAAGTTTTTGTAAGTAAATGTATTGATCATACCACCGGTAAAGTCAGGTAGTACTGATCCTAATTTAACATTATCAACGTAAGCGAAGGTGCCATCACTGTTGATCACATTTTGACCATTGATCTTTTGGATACCACGACCGATGATCTGGCCATAGTTTGAACCTACTGAGCTCCAAACACCTGGTGCATAAGACGCCGTGCCTGCTGAGCTACTATAATCGCTGCCACCTAAGTAAAGGTTATCAACCCCAGGGATCAAGGCATCAACCCTTGATGTATTGTGAGCAAAGTTTAATGTAATGTTGTAATTAAAGTTTTTGTTTCGTACAACATACCCATCAAGTGTTGCCTCGATACCGTGGCGGTTAATTTTACCGGCATTACTTAAACGGGTAACAAAACCACTTGCCGAGCTAATATTGATAGGGATAATATCGTTAATGCGATCCTCATTGTAATAGGTTACGCTGATACCTAAACGATCGCTCAGGAAGCGGATATCGGCACCAAACTCAGTTGATTTTGACAACGCAGGTTTTAATCCCGTATCAACGTCCTGGTTAGGTGTTGTCATTGCTATATTGCTGTTATATTGATTTGCCAATACAGAATAGTATAACTGTGTTTGATATTGATCAACATCGCTACCTACTTCAGCCCACGACGCTCTAACTTTACCAAAGCTGATGAACGGTAATGTTTTTTCAACAAATTTGGTAAAAATGAACGAGCCGCCAATTGAAGGGTATAAATAACTGTTTGAACTTACAGGTAACGCAGAGCTCCAGTCGTTTCTAATGGTTGCATTTAAGATTACGATATCTTTCCAGTTAATAGCTGCGCTGCCGTACAATGAACGTACGATTTTTTGATAACGGGTAGCCGAGAAAGTAAACGGAGTTGTAACACTGTTTGTTAGTGTAAACAAATCCGGAACTACCAAGCCACCTTTAGTGCTGTTATCTATGCTGCTGTAATCGTTTCTGCGAATGTTACCACCGAAATTGGCATCAATGTTAATATCGCTGATTTTTTGGTTATATGAAGCCAGGAAGCTATAATTGTTTTCAACCTGACGTACATCATAAGTACGGTAGGTACCAACAACCGGGCGTGTGCCACCGCTTGGATTGTTAGCCAAAGGCGAGCTCATATCCTGAGTACTTAAACCAAAGATGCTTGGCAGTTTTGATTCGTAATGTGTGTTACGTTGGTTATGGCTAAAATTACCATTTACCTTAAAGTGCGAGCTAAATTTATAAGTTACACCGGCATTACCATATAACCTGTCCTGAATATTAATAGCAGAAGCTAAGCTTTGGTAAGTGAATGGATTTGTCCAGTAGTCAGAACCACCATAGAAAGCATCTTTATTGGGAACGCCCGACTCGTCATTTAAGTTCCAGCTTGGGATACGACCATAAGGAGTTCTTAAGCCTGACAATTCTTTTAAGATATTGATATCAAGATCACGGTGAAACCATTGTAAAAATGAACCGCTGGTTACGTTTCCGTAAGTATCAGAAAAATCGCCCTGATATTTTTGATTTACATAGTTAAAATTAATATCTGTGCTAAAGTGTTTGTCAAAATCAAAATGGGTGGTTGCCGAAAGATAATTTCTTTTTAAGTAGGTACTTGGCAATAAACCGGTAGTATTTTGATTGGTATAAGAAATACGCACATTGTAACCATCGCCGGCTTTGGCAAAAGCCAGGTTGTTTTGCGCATTTACACCTGTGCTATAAAAGTCTTTTACGTTGTTTGGCTGCGGGTTTAATGTAGCAGTTTTAAACGAATACTGACTTCCAGGGAACCACGCATACCATGGGATATACTCCTGACCAGACATTTTCGGACCCCAAGAGGCGTCATCAAAATATTGGTGGTATTGTTTACCATTTAATGCCTGCCATTCTACCGGGTCGCCAGCGGCCCAGGTATAGGTTTGAAATACCGGCGAGCCCGCTGAACCACCAGCGTACTCATTTTGGAAATGAGGCAGGTTAGCTACATTATCAGCCGACAAAGTTGAGGTTAATGTAAGATCAAAACGACCGGCTTTAGCTTTTTTGGTAGTAACAATAATTACACCATTGGCGCCACGCTGGCCATACAGAGCTGCAGCAGCCGGGCCTTTTAGTACCTGGATATCGTCAACATCATCCATATTGATAAAGTTGATGTCATCTATAGGTGTATTGTCAACTACGTACAGCGGGTCATTACTAAGGCTGCTCACCGAGTTACCACCGCGAATGCGGATGGCAGACTGTGAACCTAATTTAGCAGCCGATTGTGTTTTAACCTGTACGTTAGCAATTTTACCTGCCATAGCCGTATTGATGTCTGTTATACGGGTTGATGTCAGATCTGAGCCTTTAAGGCCTTGCTGAGAATAGTTAAGGTTATCAGCTTTGCTTTGAATACCTAATGCTGTATTAACAACAACCTCACCAAGTTGATGGCTTGATACTTCGAGGGTTGCATTAACAACCGAACCTGTGATCGGTTTTTCAATTGTGCCATAGCCAATAAAGCCGAACACCAGCACTTTACCACTTTCAGGAACATTAATAGAGAATTTTCCGTCAGCGCCTGTGATAACACCTAACGAGGTGCCTTTCACTTTAACACTAACACCGGGGATGGGGCCACCATCCTCTTTAGCGATAACCGTACCTGTTACTGTACGGCTCTGTGCAAATACCTGTGCTATACCAAGCCACAAGAAACACAAACTTACGAGTAGAAGTTTTTTCATTTCGTTAATAATAAGATCAGTTAATAGTTAATTAATTATAAAAGTAACGTTACGATTTTGAAATAGCAAGAAAAAACCAAAATGAATGTGCGATTATCACCAAAAATTAAAGACTTATAGGCTATAACCGCATGTAATAGGGCGACATTTTTTTCAAAAAAAACATACAAATGTTATAAAAAATATGATTTTGGCAACAAAATGATCAAAATTTACAAATCCAACTATCTATTTGTTGAATATTAACAAAAAATGATAAAAGTTATCAATTTGTCAATTTATTTAGTACTATGTATTGCATAATACAATCCAAAGCATATATCTTTGTATTATGATTGTAGAGAACACACAAACCCAAATGCGGAAGGGGATATTAGAGTACTGTATACTCTCCATAATATCTAAAGGCGAAACCTACGCATCAGATATCATTGCCGATTTAAAGAAAGCCCGGCTGCTTGTAGTTGAGGGTACGCTATACCCTTTATTAACCCGCTTAAAAAACAACGGGTTGTTAAGTTATAACTGGGTAGAGTCAACATCGGGGCCGCCAAGAAAATACTACGTGCTATCGGCCGAGGGCCGCGCGGTACTTGAACAGCTGGATACCACCTGGGCCGAGCTCTCGTTTGCTGTGCAAACTGCACTTGAGGGCCGCAACGCTATTAACCTGAATAAAAAAGACAGTTGAACAATTGACATTTAAGATCAGACCAAAAATCATCATACAAAAGAAATCATGAATAAAACCATCATCATCAATATAAACGGAACAGTATTTCACATCGAAGAAGATGCTTATGAAGTACTGAAAAATTATATGACCGATGTTAAGCGCCACTTTGCTGATGCCGAAGACAGCCTTGAGATCACCACGGATATTGAAAACCGCATTGCCGAAATGTTTACCGAGATTTTAAATACCGAGGTTAAACAGGTAATTGTTACCGCCGACGTAAATACCATTATAGCACAGATGGGTACAGTTGAAGAGTTTGAAACATCGGCCGCCGACCCTGATGCTGTTTTTACCACACATCAAACCGTTACCGGTGCGCGTAAACTATTTCGCGACCCGGATGATCACCTGATAGGCGGAGTATGCGCCGGCATTGGCAACTACTTTGATATTGACACCGTTTGGATACGCCTGGCTTTTGGCTTAGCCTTTATCCTATGGGGAACCGGCCTGTTTTTGTACATCATATTATGGATAATAGTACCTAAAGCCGCAACCCGTGCCGACAAAATGGCGATGAAGGGCGAAAAACTGGATCTGCAGGGCTTTAAAAATAACTTTGAGCAGGAACTGAAAAACGTAGAACACACCGTTAGGAATGCGCACAAAGAAGCAAGGCCTTTTGTGTACAAATCACGCGATTTTGTGGGCGACCTGTTTGATCATCTTGGTAATTTTATTGGCGGCACCGGCCGGTTTTTACTCAAGCTTTTTGGCATCTTTATATTGGGTCTATCCTGTTTCATTTCAATAGTACTTATTGTATGTTTAGCTGTTTGCCTGATGTTTGGGCAGCATGAGGCCTGGGAGATGTTTCACATCAGCCTGCCTTATTATAACGACTCTTATATCATCCTGATATCCGGCTTCTTTATCATTATTTTACCGCTTATCGCGATCATCCAACTTACACTTCGGGTTGTTTTTAACCGCGGTTTAACCAATTACCGGTCTACAGGCTACACCATGCTTATTGTTTGGATAATGGCCATCATATTTGCTGCCTACTATGGTGTAAAGATCGGCAGAGAATTTAGTGCGTATGCCAGTTTCAGCAAAAGCATAACGCTAAGCCCAACCAGCAATAACACTTATTTGCTGACACTAAACAATGCAAAAGATATAACCCGCGACGACAGTTTGCGGTTAAACCTTAAAGACCGCTTTAAAGGTAACATCACGATAAACGAAAATGATTATGATGAGTACAACGACTTTCAGCAACGCATGACACTTACCATTGAAAGAAGTGATATAGCCCAGCCCATTTTGGTGGAGTCTTTCAGCGCTCACGGCCGCGATTATGATGATGCGTTGTTAAAGGCTCAAAATACAGCTTATCATTTTACACAGCAGGATTCGGTTTTAAAATTCAATCGCAGGCTTCAAAACTTTGCTAACGATCCGTTTAACCGCCAACAAATAGAACTTACCTTAAAACTGCCGTTAAACGCCAAGGTGGTTATTGACAGAAACATTAAACATTACATTCAGGATATTGACATCAATGAGTGTAACGAAATAAACAAACAAGAGAGGCCGCAAACAACCACATTTATAATGGCTCATGATGGCTTGCAATGTAAAGTTGACACCCTGCCGGCGATAGCATCACCGGCTGTAAAACCATAAAACAATGAGATACGCTTTAATTTTTTGTATGATGCTTTTCTCGCTCAACGTGGCAGAAACACCATCAACTGATAGTAAAAGCATAAGTAAGCAAACTTGCAGTTTGGGCCTTGCGCCTAAACTGCAGGCTTATTGCCTTAAAAAAATTAAAAAGGAAAAGTTACGTTGCCGGGCGCAGAAAAACTGCTTTAAACAACTATTTGACAATACTTTACACTTTATAGGCAACGATATTTTAAGCGACCTGGTGCCTTGTTTAAAATAAATTTAAAAATCGGTGTAACCAATCGCCTATAACGCGCATCTTACTACTAAACGCCCGGTAACGACAAGGTAACCCCTCTTTTCAAAAACACCGGGCAATAAAAAATAAGCGAATAAACTAATAACTAAAAAAGAACAGATTTTCTTTTAACGGGAATTCTATTGACCAAATTTTATCACAATGAAATCACTTTACATTAAAATACTCATACTGCTTGTAGCAACCGCCTGCCTGGTAGGTACAGCAGCATTAGCCCAAACGCAAAAGCCAACGGTTAAACCAACTGCTAAAGTTTTGGGTGTGGTTACAGACGAAAACGGCAAAGGTTCGCCATTTGCATCTGTGGCATTGCTAAAAGTTAAAGACTCATCGCTGGTAAAGGGCGCCCTTACCAACGATAACGGCAACTATAGTTTTGACCACGTTAACACCGGCAGTTATATTATCCGCTCAACCGTAGTGGGATATGCCAGGGCGTACAGCAAGCCGGTTGTGGTTGGCGCCAATGCAGCCGAAATACAGGTACCGGTAATCAAACTAACCAGTACATCGAAAGTGTTAAAGGGGGTAGAGATCACATCAACCAAACCTTTGATAGAGCGTAAACTTGACCGTATGGTAATGAACGTTGAAAACAGCGTGTTGGCTGCCGGAAACGATGCAATGGAGATATTAGAACGGGTTCCGGGCGTTACCGTTGATAAAGACGATAACATTAGTGTTAAAGGCAAACAAGGCGTTACCGTAATGATAAACGATAAATTGACGCACTTGTCATCGGCGCAATTGGCTACCCTGTTACACTCTACCGATGGCAGTACGATCAAGTCGATCGAGGTTATTACCAACCCGTCGGCAAAGTACGACGCTGCGGGTACTTCGGGTATCATCAATATCGTGCTAAAAAAGAACAACTCCGTTGGTACTAACGGCACGGTAACGGCTACAGGTGGATACGGTGCCTATCCTAAAGGCAGCGCCACGGTTTCTATCAACCACAAAGAGGGCGACCTCAATTTTTATGGTTCATACAATATCGGTGGCAGGCAGAACTACAACGATATTTATATCGACCGGCTCATTGATACATCGGGCAAACAAACCTATTTTACACAGCATACCTTTATGCCGTCAACAAGGTATAACAACACTTATCGCGTTGGTGTTGATTATGATATGGGCAAAAAGAATAGCCTGGGGCTTTTATTCAGCGGTTATTATAATGGCGAAACCGACAGAAACGTTAACAATACCGTTATCGGTTCGAAACCGGGACTTGTTGACTCGCTGCAAAATACTACATCAACAATCAGTCAAACTTATCATAACTATGAGTTTGACCTGAACGATAAATTCCGCATCGACAGCCTGGGGCAGGAGATCAACTTTGATATTGATTACACTAACTTTACCAATACCAATAACGCCCTGTATAACAACTATTACCTGTTTGCCAACGAAAGCCAGCAGCATCCGCCGTTGATCCAGCGGAACCAATCGCCATCAAACATTCAGATCAATACCGAAAAAATCGACTACACCCTGCCTTTTCATAAGACCATGAAATTTGAGGCCGGGCTAAAATCGAGCTATGTTAAAACCGATAATAACCTGCAGGCCCAGGTACAAAATAGCAGCGGCGATTTTGTGAACGACACCACGCGTACCAACCATTTTATATATAAAGAAACCGTTAGCGCAGCCTATGTGAACCTGAGCAAGACGTATAAAAAAACACAGGTGCAAATAGGTTTAAGGTTAGAGGATACGCATTCGATAGGTAACTCGCTTACCACCAAGCAAATTGTGGACAGGGAGTATACCGATCTCTTCCCGAGTGTATTTATTAACCACAGCTTGTCGGCTAACCACGATATTGGCTTTTCGTACAGCCGCCGTATCGACAGGCCGCAGTACGATAACCTTAACCCTTTTCAATATAATTTGGACCAGTACACCTACTCAAAAGGAAACCCTTTTTTAAACCCGCAATACACCAACTCGTTCGAGGTTGATTATACCTATAAACACACCATCAACGTAAGTTTAAACTATAGCCATACCGACGACGTGATCACACAAATTATCCTGCCTGATAACGCCCGGAAATCGACCTACCAAACTACGCTCAACTTAAACACGCAGGACGTTTATAACATCAATATTAATGTACCCTACACCTTTACCAAGTGGTGGAGCGGTAATGCCAATTTAAACGCCAATTATTTATTGATAAAAAGCAAGGCATTGCTTGGCGCCGATCTGGACGCCGGTGCACCCGCAGCGCAGTTTAGAACAACACAAAGCCTACAGCTCAACAAAACTTTAAGAGCCGAGATTGCAAGCGCCTACCAATCGCCACAAACCTATGCGGTTTTAAAGTTGAAGGCACAATACTGGACAGATATGGGCATAAGCCAATCGCTGTTCGAGAAAAAGGCCAGTGTCAAGTTTTCGGTAAGCGATGTATTTAACACCCGCAAAAACGCCGCAACCAGCCTGTATCAAAGCCTCGATTTTGCCTTTCACCAAAAGAACGAAACCCGGGTAGCCCGCTTAACCTTTACGTATAACTTTGGCAACGCCAAATTTAAGGCCCGCCAGCATCAAACCGGCGCCGAAAGTGAAAAGGGCCGGGTGAATACCGGGAATTAAACAATGTACAAATAAGTTGATGTGCAGATGTGCAAATGCTCTCAAAGCGCCATTACATACCTAAAGCAATCTCAAATAATTGGGGTTGCTTTTTGCTTTAAGCGATCTAAACACACAGGTATTCTTCGGTGTTTTCACCAACTTTCAATTCCCCTCTTGAGAGGGGTAGATTGACTTGCGCGAAAGCTGGGGTGTGTCTCTACGCCATCGTGGTAACACATAGGTATTCTTCGGTAATTTTATGCGTTTTTTATCGAATACTCCGCTTTGACGCCCCAGGGCGACATTCGCATTTTCAACACCCATCAAACACATAGGTATTACATCGGTATACCGATGTGCAAATCAAAAGCTATTTATGCCTGATAAAAACTAATTGCTTTCGGCCTCGCGCGTCAAGCTTCCTGCTCATAAACAGGGGGGAAATTGTAAGAAATTTTTCAAAGAAGTTGTTTGTCTCTGCTCTTTATTCTTTGATCCGATCTACAGCAATAAACCTATTAAATATACTAAAATGCCTCCTCTTTTGCAAATTATTTTCAGTAAAAAAAGAAACCCTCTCATGAGTAATCTCCGCGCGCCACTCGTCTATCTCACTTCATTCGTTTCACATTAAAAACTGCAACGTTTTGCAGATAACCAATTGAAATGCAACAGCTTAATCCTTGCTATTTTTGACACCACCAAACGCCATGCCTTTGTTAGCGTTGTCGCCAACAAAACGGAACGTTAAAAAATGAACCCCATGAAAAAAACCCTATTCGCCATTGCCGCCCTGCTGTTACTGGCAGCCTGCAGCGAAAAAAAGACCGAAAACACAACAGCAGCAGATACATCGGCAACCACCGCCGCTGTAGCTGTTGAAGCACTCACCAAAGCCGGCAAGGCAGCAGTGCCCGGGCCGGATACGAGCATAAAGATCACCGAAGAATACGCAAAGCTCGTAGCCCGCGACGCTTACTTCTGGGCATGGCCTTTGGTTAATATGTACAACCGCAGGCTGGCTTTTGCCGGTGTGAAAGACTTTGCCATGGCCGGGCCGCTTATACAAGCGCCCCTCAACCGCTTTGGCATGCTTACCGATTACGTGACACCAACCGAGCGCGCGGTTGCCTGCCCCAATCAGGACGTGGTTTATGGTATCGGCGCGCTGGCGCTCGATATATCGCCGGTTGTGATACAGGTGCCCGATTTTGGCGATCGTTTTTGGGTGTACCAGATCGTAGATCTGCGTACCGATGGGTTTGCACCGCTTGGTAAAATGCACCATACCAAACCTGGCTTTTACCTGCTTGCCGGGCCAAAATGGAAAGGCGATGTACCCGCGGGTATTATCAAAGTATTCCGCTCTTCCACCAACACGGGCATAGTTGGCCCCCGTGTATTTATGGATGATACGCCCGAGGATCGCAAAGCAGTTCAGCCGGTATTGCGGTCGGTGCTAATGTACCCCTTAGCTGATTTTGACGGTAAAATGAAAACAAAAGACTGGAGCGCGGTTCCAAAACTACCCGGCGGCACAGGAGGCAGCGAGGAGGTCAAATGGGTAATTCCCGACAAATTCTTTGACGAACTGCCCACTGTATTGGCCGATGCCCCGCCGCAGCCTGGCGAAGAGGCCCGGTATGCCCAGGTGCTTGCCGTAATAGCTGCTGCCAAAAAAGATCCGAAATTAAAAGCCGCCATGATACAGGCTGCCGCCGAAGTGGAGCAGCAGGTTGTGACCCCTTTGTTCCAGTTCCGCAATTTTGGCAAGCAATTACCTTATCATTGGAGCACGATCAATAACGGGTCGGCCTGGGGAACGGATTACTTTACCCGTACGGCAGCAGCAAAATCAAATATTTTGGTGAACGTACCCGATGAGACCAAATACTTTTATCAGGACCTTGACCAGGATGGCGGCAGACTTACCGGCGCCGGCCAGTATACCGTTACGTTCGGCAAGGGCCAAACGCCACCCGTTAATGGTTTCTGGTCGCTCACCATGTACAACGAACATCATTTTTTCGAGATCAACAATTTGAACAGGTACTCATTGGGCACAAAAAACAAGAACCTGAAATATAATGCTGATGGTTCGTTGACCATTTATGTACAGGCTACACAGCCTTCGGCGGATAGATTTGCCAACTGGCTGCCATCGCCCAAGGGAAGCTTCACTTTATACATACGTGCCTACTGGCCAAAAGAGGAGGTGATAAACGGTTCGTGGACACCGCCCGCAGTGGTCAAAATAAAACAATAGTGAATTGATGGATCACAGGGCCATATTTGTATAGTATTTTTTCCGTCCCGCAGGGTCTCTCGATAGAGGACCCTGCGCCTGCATACTTATCCGAAGCACGATGTTTAAAAGATAATCGCTACTTTTCGTCCCCGCAGGGTCTCTCGATAGAGGACCCTGCGCCTGCATACCTATCCGAAGCACAATGTTTAAAAGATAATCGCTACTTTTCGTCCCCGCAGGGTCTCTCGATAGAGGACCCTGCGCCTGCATACCTATCCGAAGCACAATGTTTAAAAGATAATCGCTACTTTTAAGCGTGGCTATCAGAACTCAACACCAACTAACCGAACAAATCTGGTTCATCACTTTTACTTGTTTTAGTCCCCGCAGGGTCTCTCGATAGAGGACCCTGCGCCTGCATACCTATCCGAAGCACAATATTTAAAAGATAATCGCTACTTTTTCGTCCCCGCAGGGTCTCTCGATAGAGAACCCTGCGCCTGCATACCTATCCGAAGCACAATGTTTTTTCGTCCCCGCAGGGTCTCTCGATAGAGGACCCTGCGCCTGCATACCTATCCGAAACACAATGTTTAAAAGATAATCGCTACTTTTAAGCGTGGCTATCAGAACTCAACACCAATTAACCGAACAAATCTGGTTCATCACTTTTACTTGTTACAAATGGCTGCCGTTGTTTGAAATTACAAAGTCGTATGATCTGATTTATAATTGGTTGGTATTTATTCGCGAAAAGCATAATATAGAAACATTCGCTTTTGTAATTATGCCTAACCATGTGCATTTGTTGCTTTATATTCCGGATGATAAGATCAATCTAAACAAGCTAATGGCAAACGCCAAACGCTTTATAGCGTATGGGTTAGTTAAAAAACTACAGGAAACGGGGAACGAGCAATTATTAATCACTTTAACAAATGCCTGTTCGGAAAAGGAAAAAGCTAAAGGGCAATTGCACAAAATATTTGAGCCTTCGTTTGACGCTAAACCGGTTTATAGCACTGCGTTTTGGGAGCAGAAACTGGATTACATTCATAACAATCCGGTAAGCGGTAAATGGAGTTTGTGCGCTGAATATACCAATTATCCGCATAGCAGTGCGTCATTCTATATCGATGGTGTTATACATCCTGATGTGGATATAACGAATTATTATAGCAAATGGGATAGGTAGTATTATGGGACGTAATCCGCAGGGTCCTCTGTCGAGAGACCCTGCGGGCACACAAACGGTAAATAAGTACGCTTCGCGCCCTGCAATATTTCTGCTTTCTTCTTCACCATATTTATATTGCAATTTGTTTTAGGTAGTCGTAATATGCGACCAGGAACTGCCCCCCAATGCCCCTATCTCCCAACCATAAACACCGCATTGCTAAACAACAACTTCCCATTCTCCCAAAAACTGCGGAAAAGCGGGTCATCGGCCATGTAAACAATGCTGCCGCGGCCCGCTGGCTGTACGCCGAATAACAGGCCTTTGTTTAGTTTAACTTTGGTTTTTTGCCCTACAAAACCGGCTACATAAGCATCTTTATTAATAGTGCCTACGTTCCAGCCATCATCGTTACCTAAAAATTCAAACAGTTTATCATCCAGTTTTAAGGTGTAGTAAAAATCGGGCAAACCAAAACCCAGCGGATGGGTGTTATCAATGTTTACTTTATAGATAGCCCCTGGTATACTGCTTTTGAGCGATTCGCGATCGCGGTTATCATAAGTCCTCACCTCGTCGGCTGTAGTTTTCTTATCGTCTTTGTCGGCTTTCTTTTCTTCTTTATTCTTGATCAGGAAACCTTTTTTGTCAACAAGGCTTGATGTGGCATCGTTTATCGCGATCAGTTTACCACCCTCGCGTATCCAGTTCTGCAGCTTATCAAACGGAGCGGCATCATAACCACCATCGGGAAAGATAAGCACATCAAAATCGCTCAGCCTGATCCGGTTCAGATCCTGCAAACGTACAACGGTAACCGGGTAACCAATTTGCTGTTCAAACAACTGCCACACTTCGCCCATCGAGCTTGATGATACGCCATCGCCGGCAACAAGCATAATGTTGGGCTTGTTAATATAACGGATGGACGACGAACCCAGATCATTCCCCTTATCTACAAAACCCGAAGCTAACCTGCTCAAGTGGCAGCCAAATTGGTGTGCAGTTTGGGTAACCAGCGCATCTAAATTGGGTTGATTATTTCCCGCCCGGGTTATAATCAGGCTGCCTGCAGCAAACTGCTTGCCCGCTTCCTCAAAAGGTTTTTCGGAGTAACGCACCTTGATATTTTGCTTTAACAATGCGGCCAAAAATTGCACATTCTGCATCGATTTCCATTCGCACACATAAGCATACGGATTGACCGGGGAGTCCGCATCCCTGTCGACAGACATTTTAGCATTTTGCGGTTTAATGCTTTGCTTTAACCCGTAGGTTTTTAAGCCGTAAGCATAAGGCAAGGCCCAGGCGGTAATATCGTAGGTGTTAGAGTCGGCCACAAAGGTTTTAGGCTCAAACAGCACATTCAACAGCACGGCTTTAGGCTGGTGCGCGTCTATCACCATATCGTTAAGGTCTACATTAAACGTTTCGGTTTTGCCGTTAAAGTAGTTGTATCCCGAAAGGCCCTTAGGGCCGCCAAACCCATATTGTATGCCGTTACGATCAAGCAGCTTAGCCAGCGCCTTGATATTATCCGTGTTATCATTTTTAATCACATAGCCTTTGTACTCGCCCGGTGGATCACTGATGCTGCTATCAAAGAATTTTTTAAACTCGCCCATCAGTTTCGGGGCGTTTGCCGATGCGACCTCCACGGTGCTCATGCCGGTGGTATAGTGATGCAGGATACGGTCGGCAAGGGTTAGGGTATCACCATCGTGCGTAATCACGGCAAGTCCGGCGCTAATACCGGCCTGTTCGTACGTCATCCCGATGGAGCCGTTGTACAGCGGGTAAGTATCGCCGTATGAGGGGTAAAGCAAATCAAACTCCTCTTTGGTAAAATACATCCAGGCGTTTTTATCAAAGTATTTGGCATTGTTTTTACCGATGGTTGTTTGAAACTCGCGTTGCCACTTGCTGATCACTTTATGAAAAGGCTCGGCAGCCGGGGCAAAGTAATAAGGCGCGTTGATACCCTGTTCGTGATAATCAACATGCACCTGCGGCAGCCATTGGTTAAACAAAGCCACCCTGGCCTGCGATTCTTTTTGGGTTTGCCATGCCCAGTCGCGGTTTAAATCAAAATAATAGTGGTTAACCCGTCCGCCGGGCCATGGTTCCATGTGCTCGCGCGATAATGGGTTAGCATCGCCCGCCAAACTGCGGATGGGGTTGTAAAAGTTTACATAGCGGTCGCGCCCGTCGGGATTGATGCAGGGATCGATAACTACAACGGTGTTTTTTAACCATTCTTTAGTTTGTGTGTTTGCCGGGTCGGCCAGGGCAAACAGCGTTAACATGGCCGCCTCGCTGCTGCTGGGCTCGTTGCCATGTACATTATAGCTTAACCAAACCACAGCCGGACCCGTAGTGTTGCCGGTACCGCTTTCCAATCCCGCAAGGCGCAGGTTATTTTTGCGGATATCCTCCAGCTTATTGATATTGTCATCGTTAGCGATGAAAGCTACCATCAGGGGCCTGCCTTCGTTGGTGCTGCCGTACTGCTGCAATTTTACATTTTTGCTGTTTTGCGCAATGTATTTGAAGTAATCGACAATACGGTAATGCGGCGTAAACTGATCACCCAATTTGTAGCCCAGAAATTGCGCCGGCGATTGGATGGTTTGCGCTTTGGCACCAAGCAGAAAACAAACAGAAAGGATTAAGGTCAGGTATCTTTTCATGTAAAATATAATATAGATTAGCTAAGCTAATTAAATTCTTTAGCACTTTGCCTGTGGCTATAACGAAAAAACGTGTTAAACCATTGTATTACAGATCTCCGAAAGGCACATCAAGCAACTCGTAGTTTTGCCAGCCAATAAAGTCAAAGTGCCACCACTCGTTACTCAGCACCCTAAAGCCGTGGTGCTCCATAGCGGTTTTCAATATCAGGCGGTTTTGTAAAATCTGCGGCGGCAGGTTTGGATAATCGGCAGCAGCTATAGGGCTAAAGCTATCAAACGGTGTAGGCATATCCAGCTCTTTCCCGGTTTTCAGGTTGATCAGGCTCAAGTCGATAGCGCAGCCACGGTTATGTTTGGAACCCTTTTTGGGGTTGGCCACAAAGTTTTTGTCGCTGGCTTTTTGGTAAAACTGCACTGTTACCGAATATGGGCGATAGGCGTCGTAGATCTTCAAACCTAAACCTTGTAAAGCCAGTTCGGCTTCAACAGCCCTGAGCGCTTTGGCAACCGGCAGGCGGGTAAAGGCGCGTGCCTGGGTATACATGCGTTGGTGCATAAAGTTATTCGGCGTAGCATAACGGATATCGAGCTGTATGCCCGGCACGTATTTGCTGATCTCTACCAATTGCTTTTCGGGCAATACTTTGATCTGATTTTTGTAGGCGCTTACGCTGATGACATGCAGCGAGTCGCGGTAATCCTGCGCAACGGCACCAACAACCGCAAGCATCAGAACAAGAAATACGTGGCTGAATTTCGCTTTCATTAACGGTGCGACACGATAAGCAGGTCGAGATCCTTACATGGGATGTTAAACCTGTCGCCAATATGCTTGTTGGTTAAATGCCCCTGGTAAATATATACCGAGTTGCGCACGCCCGATTTTTGCCAGATCACGTTTTTCAAACCACCGTGCTCGCCGATATCCAACAAAATAGGCGTAAAAATATTGGTAAGTGCATAAGTTGCGGTACGCGCAACGCGCGATGCAATGTTGGGTACACAATAGTGTATCACATCGTGTTTACGGAAAACCGGGTGGGTATGGTTAGTAATTTCGGATGTTTCAAAACAGCCGCCCTGGTCAATACTTACGTCAATGATCACCGAGTTGGGTTTCATTTTACTCACCGTGGCCTCACTTACAATACATGGGCTGCGGCCCGATTCGGCACGCATGGCGCCAATGGCTACATCGCAGGTAGTAATAGCTTTTTCTAACACAATGGGCTGCACTACCGATGTAAATACCCGGCTGCCAATGTTGTTCTGCAAACGGCGCAGTTTATAGATCGACGGATCGAAAACCTTAACCTGCGCACCTAATGATATGGCTGTACGTGCGGCGTATTCGCCAACGGTACCTGCACCTAATATTACAATCTCAGTTGGTGGCACGCCGGTTATGCCGCCCAGCATCAGGCCCTTGCCCTCAAACACATTGCTCAGGTATTCGCCGGCTATCAGTATCGAAGTTGCGCCCACAATTTCGCTCATGGCGCGTACCACGCTCAGTGAACCGCCTTCGTCTAAAATATCTTCAAAACATAGCGCGGTTATCTTTTTATGGATAAGTGCGTTAATGTATTCGGGTTTTAAGGTAGAGTGCTGCAAGGCTGATATCAGGGTTTGATGTGGCTTCATCAGCGCGATCTCCTCCAGTGTTGGCGGTGCTATTTTGATAATGATATCGGCCTGCTCGTAAACCGATTTGTTATCATACACTATTCTTGCACCCTGCTCGCTGTAGTGATTATCGTAAAAGTTGGCGGCTTTGCCGGCATTGGTTTCTAAAACAACCTCGTGGCCGTTATTGATGAGCAGCGCAACCGAGAGCGGCGTTAACGCAATGCGGTTTTCCTGGAAGGATATTTCGCGCGGGATACCGATGTAAAGCTTATTCTTTTTATTCTTAACTTCCAGCATCGACTCCTGCGTCTGCATCATGGCTTGCTTCGCGACGTCGGAAAATCCGCTTAAAATCCCTGAGCTCATATTGTTTCTGTTTCCGGTTGATGAAGGTACGTAAAAAGATGCTGATATTAAATATTTGAAATGTGAATCTCTCTTTTATTATCGGCTAATATTTCGATATTGATATCCAGATAATGCTCCGGTAACAGATCTGCTATTTTTTCGGGCCATTCAATAAAGCAATACTCGCCCGAGTAAAAGTATTCTTCATAACCCATATCCAGGGCTTCGGTTTGGTTTTTCAACCGGTAAAAATCAAAGTGGTAAATTTTACCTTTCGGGATGAGGTATTCGTTCACGATGGAGAACGTGGGGCTGCTGGTGTTCTCGCCGGTACCCAACGCTGCACAGATAGCTTTGATAAGCGTGGTTTTACCCGCCCCCATTTCACCGTGAAACAAAAATATTTTTTGGTTGCCTGCTGCTTCAATAATTTTATCTGCAATTGTTTGGATATTTTCAAGCTGATACTGAAAATGTTTATCAGTTAACTTTTGGTTCATAATAGATCAATTCTAAACCTGAAATGTTTTTGAATGCCTTATCGGCAGTAATTAAGGGTGATTTATAATAAATAGCGGTGGCAGCTATAATTGAATCAGGTAATTTAAGCTTCTTTTGTTTACGAATATTAATGATAATGTCTTTCATCTCATCAGGATACCTCATTATTCCAAGATTGCTTAAAAGCCGTTTTATTTGAAATAACGTTTTATCATCAAGATCGGGTGCAGAGAGAATCTCGAGTTCAACGATAAAAGAGATCTTTGGACTAAAGTCAGAAAAGAATTTAAGGAGATCTGAATCGCCGGCCAATAAATATAACAGGATATTGCTATCTAAAAATATCCAATCACCATTCATCGCGCCAACGTCTTTGCATAACTACCGGGTCTTCGTCCAACGTAATTACCCCTACAAAACTTTCGAATAGTTTTTTACGCTCTTCTCTCTGTTTTTCGTAGATCTTGTTTAACTCTTTTTTGATTTTTTCGGGAGAGTCACCTCTTTTTATAACTACTACCATATTCAAATTTAAGCATAAATTTATATACCCATCTCACCCATTGCAATTATCGCAACTCTTTGACAAAACACATCGGTATTTATCGGTATTTTTCATTCGTTTTTGACCAATTTCTTTACACCGATTATCAAATTCATAATTTACCGAACCACATTTTTCCATAGCCCATTCTCACTAATATAAGCAAAATTGAGCATTTATTAAAGCAACAACACGCTTATTTAACGTGCCTTTTTATTTTAATGTAAACCAGTTTGCTGGTGGGTGTATTGCTCTTTTCGGCAACGCTGTCTATCGGTACCAGTACATTGGCTTCGGGATAGTAGGTAGCGGTATTCCTTTCGGGGATATTATACGGAACCACAATAAATAGCCGGGCTACTCTTTCCTGTCCTTTATAATAACTAAACAGGTCAACCTGGTCACCTGCTTTTAATCCTTCCCTCATTATATCGGCTGCATTCATAAATATTACCCGCCGCTCGTTATGGATGCCGCGGTATCGGTCGTCTAAACCATAAATGGTGGTATTAAACTGGTCATGGCTGCGGATGGTGGTCATGCCGTATTCATCATCCGCCATCATCGTGTGATCGGGTAAGCCGGCAATGTTAAACACCGCCTTGTCTTTAAACTTCGGTGTCGGAAATTTGCCCTCGCGCGGTGCATTAGGTAAATAAAAACCTGCTTTTTGCCGTACGCGTTGATTATAATCCTCAAACCCGGGCACCACTTTTTCAATATCATCGCGAATGGTATCATAGTTCCCCGCGTACTTATCCCAATCCACTACCGATCTTTGGCCCAGTGTTGCCCTGGCCAGTTCGCAAATAATAACGGTTTCGCTTTTCAGCTGATCTGATACCGGCTCCAATATCCCTTTGGATTGCTGCACCACCCCCATCGAGTTTTCGCAGCTTACTACCTGGTTAACACCGTTTATCATGTCGCGGTCGCTGCGGGCATAGGTTGGTAGTATTATAGCTTCTTCGCCATGCACCAGGTGGCTGCGGTTCAATTTGGTTGAGATCTGTACCGTCAGTTTCATTTTTCTCAGGCCGTCGGCGGTATAACGGGTATCCGGTGTAGCCGATAAAAAATTGCCACCCATCGCAAAAAACACCCTGAGCTTCCCCTCATGCATCGCTTTGATCGACTCCACCACGTCAAAACCGTTTTGGCGCGGTGGCTCAAAACCAAACACTTCTTTAAGCTTATCCAACTGCTCTTTTTTGGGCTTGTCAAATATCAGCATGGTGCGGTTGCCCTGCACGTTACTGTGCCCGCGCACCGGGCAAAGGCCCGCGCCGGGTTTGCCTATTGCACCTTTTAACAAAACTAAATTGGCTATCTCTTTAACCGTATCAACACCGTTAACATGCTGGGTAACCCCCATGGCCCAGCAGATAATGATCTTGCCGGTATGTTTTAGCATCTCAGCCGCTTCCTTGATCTGCGAAAGCGGTACACCTGCCAGCTTAGCCAGTTCATCAAGGTTATATTTTTTCAAACTATCAATAAATTCATCGTAGCCTGCCGTATTCTTTTTAATAAAATCGTGATCAAATACCTTTCCGGGGGCTTCCTTTTCGGCTTCCAAAAGCAGCAGTTCGATAGCTTTCAGCAGCGCCATATCGCCGTTTATTTTTACCTGCAGGTATAAATCGGCAAGGGTGGTGCTAAAGCCCAGCGCACCTTTTACCGTTTGCGGGTTTTTAAAAGCGATCAATCCGGCCTCGTGCAACGGGTTAATAGCAATGATCTTGCTGCCGTTCTTTTTGGCTTTTTCTAAAGCGGTTAGCATACGCGGGTGGTTGGTGCCAGGGTTTTGCCCGATCACCAGGATCACATCAGTATGGTAAAAATCGTCGAGCGTAACTGTGCCCTTGCCTATCCCTATCGATTCGGCCAAACCAACACCTGTCGATTCGTGGCACATGTTCGAGCAGTCGGGCAGGTTATTGGTACCAAACTCCCGCACAAATAACTGGTACACAAACGATGCTTCGTTACTTGTGCGCCCCGAGGTATAAAATGCCGCCTCATCCGGCGACTTTAATTCATTGAGGTGTTCAGCAATCTTTTTAAACGCGCCATCCCAGCTAATGGGCAGGTAATGGGTGCCGCCTTTCGGCAGATAGACAGGCTGGGCAATGCGCCCCTTTTTGCCCATCTCATAATCGTTTAATGCAGCCAGATCGGCAACGGAGTTTTTTGCAAAAAATTCAGCATCCAGTTTTTTATTGGTCGCTTCCCAGGCCAGTGCCTTGGCGCCGTTCTCGCAATATTCGGCAAAAGGCGAGCGGTCGTCATCCGGGTCGGGCCAGGCACAGCTTGAGCAGTCAAAGCCGCCGGGCTGGTTCATTTTGAGCAAGGCCTTTAATCCCCGCAAAGGGTTAGCTTCTTCTTCCAGTACATCTTTAAACGCTGCGCCAACTGCCCGCATCCCCGCCGCCCACTCCTTTGGCTCAGTAACTTCCAGGCCGGTAAGCACTTCGGGATTTTCGGCGTTTGGCTGTTTAGTCTTCGTGCTCATGGCTGTGTAAGGCTAAAGGGTTGGGGTAGTTATCGCTCTGGTCTTCGGCTACATTATCCAGGCATTTAAAATCCTTTTCAACGTACAGCATCAGCTTGCCGTCTTCATTTTCAAAACCCACACGTTCGGTATCCGTCCACTCGCTGGCCATGTTTTCGGGCATCAGCATCGTAATCATATCATTATCAAAAGTTGCCTTTAATACTTCGGTATTGCTTGCCCGCAAAATATAGGTAAGGATTTTATTGCCAAAGTCGGTTTGCTCGGTAATCACGCCTTCAACTTTAAACTGTTCCACTTCGGGTCGGGTTAGCCTGTAACGTACGGTATTGCCCCTGATGCGTATTTTCATAACTTATAAAATAATGCGGTGTGCCGATGTATAAATATTAAAACGGTTGTTGCGTAAAAAACCCACGAGCGTAATATTAAACTCGTCGGCCAGTTGTACCGCCAAAGTTGATGGCGCGCCTATAGCCGCCATGATGTTAATGCCCGCCATAGCCGCCTTTTGTACCAGTTCAAAACTGGCGCGGCCGCTTAACAGTAAAATGTTTTGGTGTAACGGCAGCCGGCCCTGACGAAGAGCCTCTCCTATCAGTTTATCCAGTGCGTTATGCCTGCCCACATCCTCGCGCACAAGCAGCATTTTTCCATCGCCGGTAAACAGCGCCGAAGCATGCAAACCCCCGGTTTCGTCAAATACCTCCTGGTGTTGGCTCAATATGGCGGGTAGCCTGTTCAATATTTCAACTGTGGTCGTGTTATCATCGGGCAAACCTAAAGCAAACCGGTTTACAGTACGGATGGCACCGATGGACGATTTACCGCATACCCCACAGCTTGATGTGGTGTAAAAATTGCGTTCGGTATTTTGCAGGTTGGGCCGTACGTTTTCTTTCAGCGTAACCTGTATCACATTCTGCCGGTTTTCATCGCAGGCAATAAAGCAATGCTCAACAGATTCAACATCGTCACCGCTTTGAATAATGCCCTCGGTAAATAAAAAACCCAAAGCCAGTTCGGCATCGTTACCCGGTGTCCGCATGGTTACCGATACATTGCGCTTTTCGCGATTGAACAGGTCGCCGTATTCCAGCCGGATCTCCAGGGGTTCTTCGGCCGCAAGTTTATCCAGTGCTTCAACGTTTCCGTTGGCATTTACTTTAATAACTGGTAACTGGGTTGCAGCGGTTATAGGCATATATCAAATATACAATTTGATAAGCATGTTTGTTTAAACCTTATTATGCCGGCGTGTTAAAGTTTTTAAAACTTTCAGGCTGTGTAACCGGCAGGTATAACGTATTGCCTTGCTGCAATACTTTTTGCAGACTCATGCCCGATAGCTGCTTTACGTTATACTTCTCCCTCAGATCACGCAACCCCGCCGAAGTATAAACCGCACAAAAAGGTTCGGCGAAAGCCTCATTCCGGTAAGCGTAAAAATCATATCCGGGTTTATCAGTATAGCTCCCCATTAATTGCTGCAACGTTATGGCTTCCATATTGATCATATCGCAGGCCAACAGCAGCAGGTCCCGATCAGGATATTGCAGGTGCACACTTAAAATACCGTTTAGCGGACCGGCAATCGCCAAAGCATCGGTAATTAATTTATCGTTATCAAATATCAGGCCGTAGTTTCCGGCTTGCGCAGGATTGATGGATACCTTAACCGGGATATGGAGCGCCAGCAATTTATTAACCATCACACCGGCCCAGGTAGTATCGCCAACAGGTATCAAACCCTTATCGGTACCCATGCGCGTGCTTTTGCCTCCGCACATTACTACACTCAATAGTTGAGTTACTGCTGCCATTTCTCCCACTAACCTACAGATAAAAACAGAAAATCGATTTAAAAATAAACTTTCAATAAATTTTGAAAGTTAAATAATGTTTGTATATTTGTGTATGGAATTAGTTGAAGCAAAGCAAAAGTTTATTGAGGCGTGGGGCAAATTAGGTTCCGAATGGGGTATTAACCGTACTATGGCACAGGTGCATGCCCTGCTGCTCATCACACCCGAAGCATTGACTACCGAAGAGATCATGGAGCAGCTCAGCATATCGCGCGGCAACGCCAACATGACCCTGCGCGACCTGATGGGCTGGGGACTGGTTGAAAAGCAACTCAAAACCGGCGAGCGCAAAGAATACTTTTTTGCCGATAAGGATACCTGGAACATTGCCCGCCAGGTGGCTAAAGAGCGCCGCAAACGCGAGCTCGACCCGGTGATCAAAATATTGGATGAATTAAGTAAAGTACAGGGCGACGCAAAGGACCCGGCTTACAGTACTTTTAATAAATCGGTAACGGATATTAACAAACTGGCCAAAAACGTTGATAAAACTTTAGAAACCATGCTCAAAGCTGAGGAGAATTGGTTTTGGGGATCGGTTATCAAGATCTTTAAATAGATCTTTTTTTATGAATATATATTTCAATTATTACTGAAAATTCAATCTTAATAAAATGAACACACTAAATAGCTACCTGATCCTTTACGATGCCGAATGCCCCATGTGCAGCGTGTATACCAAAGCATTGGTGAATACCGGCTTGCTTGAAGCACAAGGCCGCGAGGCTTATCAGCAAATACAGCCCGCAGCATGCCCTATGGTTGACAGGCAGCGCGCCGTTAACGAAATAGCCTTAGTTAACCAAACCACCGGCGAAGTAGTATATGGTATAGAGAGCCTGTTTAAACTATTCGGCGCAGCCGTGCCTGTCTTAAAACCCTTGTTTACCTTCGCCCCTTTTGTATGGCTGATGAGTAAGGTGTACGCTTTCTTTTCTTACAACCGCCGGGTAATTATCCCGGTAAAGGCTACCAATGCCTACCAGCTGCAGCCTACTTTTAAACTGGACTACCGCATTGCTTACCTGCTGTTTACCTGGCTGCTTACCGCTTTTGTGCTCACCCGGTATGTACATTTAATGTACGGCTTGCTGCCACAAGGCACCGCTTACCGCGAATATCTGATATGCGGCGGGCAGATCTTTTTCCAGGGTGCGATCATCAGCCTGGTGGCTAACGAAAAACGATGGGCCTATCTCGGCAATATGATGACCATTTCTTTCGGCGGTGCACTATTGCTGCTGCCCGGTTTGCTGGTGGCGCACTGGTTCAATATAGCACCCCTGTTTTATGTGCTATACTTTTTGGCTGTAGCCGGATTGATGTTTTTAGAACATATCCGCCGCAGCAAATTATTAGGCATCGGCTGGACGCTCACCATCAGCTGGGCTACTTACCGTATGCTGGTTTTATTATTGATATTTTTAGCTAACTGATCATGAAATACAAAAAGATCATACTTGCCGGCGGCAACGGTTACCTGGGCGGCATACTGGCAGCGTACTACCGTAACTTAGCCGATGAGATCATTATTTTAAGTCGCAGCCCCAAGGCACAAAATGGCAACATCAAAACCCTGGTGTGGGATGGCAAAACCGAAGGAGATTGGGTAACCCAACTGGAAGGCGCCGAAATGCTCATTAACCTGTGCGGCAAAAACGTAAACTGCCGGTACACCAAAGCCAACCGCGCCGAGATAGTTAACTCACGTGTACTGCCTACAAAATTGTTAGGGCGGGTAGTTGAAAAACTGGTTAACCCGCCACAATTGTGGATCAACCTGTCATCAGCCACCATATATCGCCATGCCGAAGATCGTCCGCAGGATGAAGCTACCGGCGATATCGGCTATGGCTTTTCTATCGACGTGTGCAAGCAATGGGAAGCAGCCTTTTATGGATCAAATACGCCCCGAACCCGCAAAATTGCGCTGCGCATGGGCATCGTTCTGGGCATGGCCGATAGCGCCTTCCCACGGCTGCTTAACCTGGTTAAATTTGGTTTGGGCGGCAAACTGGGCGATGGCAAACAATACCTCAACTGGGTACACGAGCAGGATGCAGCCCGATGCACCGAATTTTTACTGCAACACGCCGAACTGGACGGCAACATCAACTGCACCGCGCCTGTGCCTATGCAAAATGCCCAATTTATGGCCGCTTTACGCAAAGCCTGGGGCATCCCGTTTGGCTTACCAACACCAGCCTGGCTATTAACCATAGGCATGGCCATTGTGGGCAGCGAAACCGAACTGGCGCTCAAAAGCCGTTGGGTGGTTCCCAAACGCCTGCTGGATGCCGGTTATCAGTTCCTTTTCGCCGAAGCGGAATATGCGATTAAAGACTTGTTGAGTATCGCTAAATAAAATCTATATTTAATCTTCATCACAATAAAAACTGCGAAAAATGTCCGATTCTGATAAAATAACACTGGGTTTTATGTTGCCTCCCGCAACTGCGATAGCGCTTATTGCCGCAACTATGGCGCTCGATACACATGTCGGCGAGGCTGATGGCTTTTATTTCTCGGAAGCCATCATCTTACCAATATTGATGGGCTTTATGAGTGCCTGGTTTTGGCGCGATGCCGAAATGAGCACCCGTAGAACATGGGGCTACAATTTTTTAAACTGTATTATCGCCTCCGTGCTGGCTTTTTTTGTTTTAAAAGAGGGAGCTGTTTGCCTGCTCATCGTATCACCATTGCTTTGCTTATTTACCATGCTTGGCTATGGTATTGGGCACACAACATTTAAAAAAGACAATAATCAGCTCAATGTAAGCATAGTGTTGCTATTAATGATAATCTTCATTGCCGATACGTTATCTAAACACGAATATGAAAATGTAGTTGCCGATACGATAGTCATTAATGCCCCGCCTGCCAAAGTTTGGAAAAATGTAGTGGCCTTTGAGCCGATAAAACAAGAGCCGCAATTTTGGCTGTTCAAAGCTGGCTTACCCAATCCAACAGCCGCTACCGTAACCGGCTATCATAACGGTGCCGGGCGCAAGTGTATTTTTAGTACCGGTTATACCATCGGCGAACGGATATCAACATTTGAACCGGGCAAAGACCTTACTTTTGATATCATTAGCCAACCACGTGATCCGGAAATGATGAATCACCTCGATTTGTTAAAAGGCCAGTTTTTATTAAAGGATAATGGCAATGGTACCACCACAGTAACCGGCACCAGCTGGTACAGGCTGCACGTTTTCCCGGCCTGGTATTACGATCTGTGGGCACAATCGATAGTACGTAACGTACATATCCGGGTGATGCAGCATATTAAAGAATTGAGCGAAAAGAAGTAACAAAAAAAGATTTGACAACTTTTAAAAAGTTGTCAAATCTATCCTCTTTCCTAACCAATAACTTAATAACCCAATAACTACTTACTCGTATACGTCGCTATCGGGATGATCATCTCTTCTAACGAGATCCCCCCATGCTGGAAAGTCTCATTATAAAAATTAACAAAGTGGTTGTAATTGTTAGGGTAAACAAAATAGTTATCAACCTTGGCAAATACAAAACTCGAGCTCAGGTGCAGCCTTGGCAGCATGGCATCGTGCGGATTGCGGATATAAAATACCTCTTTGGCATTATAGTTAAGGTTTTTGCCTTGTTTATAGCGCAAGTTGGTATTGGTATTACGGTCGCCAATAATTTTGCTGGCATTTTTAACGCGGATGGTACCATGATCTGTAGTGATAATGACCTTAACCTTCTTCTGCGATAAAAATTTAAGCAGGTCAAACAGTGGCGAGTGCTCAAACCACGATAACGTTAATGAGCGGTAGGCCGCATCATCGCTGGCCAGTTCGCGTATCATCTGCATATCGGTACGGGCATGGCTCAGCATATCCACAAAGTTGTAAACCACAATGTTCAGGTCGTTCTTCATCAGGTTACTTACCGACTCGTTCAACGCCCTGCCCTCATCAATATTGAGTATTTTGGTGTACGAGTGTCTACAATCCTTACGTAAAACCCGTTTAATATGGTCGGTTAAAAACTCCGATTCGTGCAGGTTTTTTCCGCCTTCGTCTTCGTCGTTCTGCCACATATCCGGGTAACGTTTTTCCATATCCAATGGCATCAGTCCGCTAAATATGGCATTACGGGCGTATTGCGTTGCAGTGGGTAAAATGGAGTAATAGGTATCCTCTTCCTCCAAGCGGAAATACTCAGAAATTATCGGGTGAATAATGCGGTACTGATCGTACCGTAAATTATCGATCAATATAAAAAAAACAGGTACATTACTCTCCAACTGCGGAAACACCTTCTTTTTAAACAACTGCGTTGATGTGGTAGGCGCCTTATCCGGGTTCTTTAACCAGTCGAGGTAGTTTTTTTCGATAAATTTAGAGAACTGCACATTAGCCTCGGCTTTTTGCAGGGTCAATATCTGGTGCATACCATTGTCCTGTAGTTTTTCGAGTTCCAGCTCCCAGTATATCAGCTTTTTATAAACATCAACCCATTCCTGGTAGCTCAGGTTTTCGTTCAGGGTCATGCCCAGTGTCCTAAAATCCTGCTGGTAGGCCATGGTGGTTTTTTCGGTCACCAGGCGTTTGTTTTCGGTAAACTTTTTAATGGTGAGTAAAATCTGTTTGGGATTAACCGGCTTGATCAGGTAATCGTCGATCTTCGAACCTATGGCATCTTCCATCAGGTACTCTTCCTCATTTTTGGTAATGAGCACAATGGGCACATCGGCATTAATGTTTTTTATTTCCGACAGGGTTTCCAGTCCGGTAAGGCCGGGCATGTTCTCATCCAAAAAAACCAGGTCGAAATACTTGTTTTTAAATAGTTCAACAGCATCATTACCGTTAGTTACGGTTTCTACCTTATAACCTTTGTCGGTTAAAAAAAGAATATGTGGTTTAAGCAGATCAATTTCATCATCGGCCCATAATATAGTAGTATCTTGCATCGTAAATTGTGTTATAAGGTATTAACCGATAAACTTAGCTTTTGTTACCGACAATTATCCGTATTAACATAAATTAACTAAAATAAAATATAGATAGTTTACGGTAATTTAACATTTTTGTAGCTCAAATTAAACATTGAATAAAAAGAAGATCATTAACGACCCGGTTTACGGGTTTATCAGTATCCCTTCGGGACTGATATTTGACCTGATACAACACCCGTATTTTCAGCGCCTGCGTTATATCAAACAGTTGGGGATGACACACCTGGTTTATCCCGGCGCACTACATACCCGCTTTCATCACGCCTTAGGCGCCATGAACCTGATGGCCATGGCCATCGAAACGCTTTGCAGCAAAGGTACCTTTATCAGCGACGAAGAGCAGGAAGCCGTAACCATAGCCATTTTACTGCACGATATCGGCCACGGGCCGTTCTCGCACGCTTTGGAGCAAACCATCGTTGAGGGCATATCGCACGAAGACATTTCTGAGCTGCTGATGGACCGGCTGAACGATGAGTTTAATGGCCGGCTGAGCATGGCTATCGATATTTTTAATGACAGCTATCCCAAAAAATTCCTTCACCAACTGGTATCGAGCCAGCTGGATATGGACCGCATGGATTACCTGATGCGTGATAGCTTTTTTACCGGAGTAAGTGAAGGCGTGATCAGTTTCGACCGGATCATTAAAATGCTCGATGTGGTTGATGACTATATCGTGGTTGAAGAAAAAGGTATTTATTCGATAGAAAAGTTTTTGGTGGCCCGCCGGCTGATGTACTGGCAGGTTTACCTGCATAAAACCGTAATGGCTGCCGAGCTTTTGCTGGCCAAGATACTGGAACGCGCGCGCGAGCTGTCGCTTTTGGGCGAAGAATTATTTGCCACGCCTGCGTTAAATCACTTTTTAACCAATAACATCAGCATAAAATCGTTTATTAATAGTAACGATCATTTAGATATCTTTGCCAGTCTTGATGATACCGATATTATGTCGGCCATTAAAGTGTGGACGAAGCACGATGATTTTATATTGTCGGCCCTGTGCCAAAGTCTAAGCAAGCGCAATTTGTATCATGTTGAAATTACCAATACGCCGCCCACAGCCGAAAGGGTTAATGAGCTGGTTGAACAGGTTATGGAAAAATATGATATTAACGAAGACGAAGCATCGTATTTTGTTTTTACCGATGCCATAACCAATAAGGCGTACCGGGTTGGCGATGGCAGTATACGCATATTGATGAAGGATGGAACCGTGCAGGATATCACAACAGCCAGCGATAACTCAAATTTGGAGGTATTAGCCAAAACTGTAAAAAAATATATTTTGTGTAATATAAAAGGTTTATGATTAATTGTAATAAGCCCGGATTTATTATAATTTGCTGCTTTAATTTTAACGTTTAAATTTGTCCGATGCAATTTACCGCACAAGAAATTAGTTTGCTGCTTGAGGGCGACGTTGAGGGGAACCCCAATGTGGTGGTAAATCAGCTTGCAAAGATAGAAGAAGCCGAAAACGGCTCATTATCCTTCCTGGCAAACCCAAAATACGAGCAGTATTTATATACCACAAACGCGTCGGTAGTTATTGTAAACAAGGATCTTGTGTTAACAGATTCGGTTAAATCAACCCTCGTTCGGGTTGATAATGCGTATAGCGCGTTTACCGTATTACTCGAAAAATATAATACCATAAAATTAAATAAGTCGGGCATTGAGCAGCCAAGCTATATACACCCTTCGGCTAAAATTGGCAAAAATGCCTACATAGGTGCATTTGCTTACATAGGCCCCAATGTGGTTATTGGCGATAATTGCAGGATATTTCCGAACACTTATATTGCTGATGATGTAAAGATCGGCGATAACGCTACCTTTTATGCCGGTGTAAAAATTTACTTTGATTGCCATATCGGTAACAACGTAATGATCCACTCGGGCGCGGTTATTGGTGGCGATGGTTTTGGCTTTGCGCCTAACCCGGATGGCACTTACAATAAAGTTAGCCAGATAGGCAACGTGATATTAGAAGATAACGTTGAAGTTGGCGCCAATACCACTATCGACAGGGCTACTTTAGGCTCAACCATTATCCGCAAAGGTGTAAAACTGGATAACCTGATCCAGATAGCTCACAATGTTGAGATAGGCAGTAACACCGTAGTTGCCGCGCAAACCGGCATATCAGGCAGCTCAAAAGTGGGCGAAAACTCCATTATTGGCGGCCAGGTGGGCATTGTGGGTCATATTAGTTTAGCTAAAGGCACACAGGTGCAGGCAAAATCGGGCATAAGCCGCAACATTGACGAAGAGAACCGCAAATGGGCAGGCGCACCGGCTACTTATTACCAGGACCATATGCGAAGCCAGGTAGTATTGGCACGCTTACCCGAATTAGAGAAAAAAATAAACGAATTGGAACGCATCATTGCCGAACTGCGCAAAGAGGCTCACTAATTAAAATACTTGTAAGCGCATTATATGAACGCAAAGCAGAGAACGATGATGTCCGAAGTTACGGTTTCGGGCACGGGATTACATACAGGCGAAAGCGTAACCATGACTTTCAGGCCTGCGCCCGAAAACCACGGTTACAAATTCAGGCGGGTAGACCTGCCGGGGCAACCCATTATTGATGCGGATGTTGACAATGTAACCGATACTTCGCGCGGTACCACAATTTCACAAAACGGGGCCAGCGTAAGCACTATAGAGCACGTACTGGCGGCTTTGGTGGGACTGGAAATAGATAACGTGCTGATTGACCTTGACGGACCCGAAACCCCGATAATGGATGGCAGCTCGATACAGTTTGTTGATGCCATACTGGAAGCCGGTTTTATGGAGCAGGATGCCGACCGCGAATATTACCACATTACCGATAACATCCATTACTCGGAGCCCGACCGTAAGGTTGAAATGGTGGCCATGCCTTTGGATGATTACCGTTTTACCTGCATGGTTGATTATAATTCGCCGGTGCTGGGCAGCCAGCATGCCAGTATCTCAACCATATCCGAGTTTAAAAAAGAGATAGCCTCAAGCCGTACCTTTTGCTTTTTGCACGAACTGGAAATGCTGCTAAAGCACGACCTGATTAAAGGCGGCGATCTAAACAATGCCATTGTAGTAGTTGATAAGCACGTTAACAAAGGCGAGCTTGACCACCTGGCCAAACTGTTTAACCGTAAAGATATTGATGTTGCCCCACAAGGCATTTTAAATAATATCGAATTACGTCACCAAAACGAACCTGCCCGCCATAAGCTGTTAGATATGATTGGCGACCTGGCTTTGGTTGGCGTACCTATCAAGGGCCATATCATGGCAGCAAGGCCGGGCCACGCGGCTAACGTTGCCTTCGCTAAAAAGATCAAAGCCATTATTAAAAAAGAGCGCAGCCGCAAGCATTTTAAAGTGTACGATCCGAACGCTAAACCCGTTTATGATACCGTACAAATTATGAACATGCTGCCACACCGCTGGCCGTTTTTAATGGTTGATAAGATATTGGAGCTATCAAAAACGCACGTAGTTGGTTTGAAGAACGTTACCATGAACGAAGATCTGTTTATGGGGCACTTCCCCGGCTCGCCGATATTTCCGGGTGTGCTGCAAATAGAGGCCATGGTACAAACCGGCGGTATACTGGTATTGAATACCGTACCCGATCCGGAAAATTACCTTACCCTGTTTTTGAAAATTGAAAACGCCCGCTTTAAAAGCAAAGTAGTGCCGGGCGATACGTTGATATTTTATTGTAACTTGCTCGAACCGATCCGCCGTGGCATAGCTAAAATGCGTGGTGTGGGTATGGTAGGCGAGCGTATTGTTGTTGAAGCCGAATTAATGGCGCAAATTGTAAAAGTAAAAGGTTTAGAAGCATGATCCAACCGTTAGCATACATACATCCACAGGCCAAAATAGCCGATAACGTGGTTATTGAACCATTTGTAACCATTGATAAGGATGTTGTTATAGGGCAGGGTACATGGATAGGCCCCAACGTTTGTATCATGAATGGTGCACGCATAGGCAAAAACTGCCGCATATTTCCGGGAGCCGTTATCTCGGGCATACCGCAGGACCTGAAATTTGCGGGTGAAGACACCACCGTTGAAATTGGCGATAACACCACCATCCGCGAATGCGTAACCATCAACCGGGGGACCAAGGACCGTTGGAAAACCGTTATAGGCAACAACTGCTTAATTATGGCCTATTGCCACGTAGCGCACGATTGCGTGGTAGGTAACAACTGTATCTTTAGCAATAACACTACTTTGGCCGGCCACGTTACTATTGGCGATTATGTGGTGCTGGCAGGTATGGTGGCCATACACCAGTTTGTACAGGTAGGCTCGCATGCGTTTGTAACCGGTGGTTCGCTGGTGCGCAAGGATGTGCCGCCGTATGTAAAGGCTGCCCGCGAACCGCTATCATACGTAGGTATCAACTCGGTTGGTTTGCGCCGCCGCGGATATTCGTCTGAACAGATCAACGAGATACAGGATATTTACCGTACCATCTTTGTTAAAAAACATAACTTTAGTAACGCCCTCGATATTATTGAAGCCGAACGCCAGCCCACCGAGATCCGCGATGAGATACTGGATTTTATCCGTAATTCAAACCGGGGCATTATGAAGGGGTTCGGTAATCCGTAGTGTAGTTACTGGTTATTAAGTTATTGGTTATTAGGCTACTTTTCTCCAATAACTTAATAACTCAATAACCTAATAACTAAATATGCAGATATCCCTCGAAAACATTGGCCGCCGTTTTAACCGCGAATGGATATTCAGGGATGTAAACTACACCTTTCAAAATAATACTGCTTACGCTATACTGGGGCCTAACGGGTCGGGCAAATCAACTTTGCTGCAGGTTTTAAATGGGAGCCTTACCCCATCAACCGGCAAACTGAGCTATCAACTGAACGGGCAGCCGGTAGAGGTTGAATCTGTTTACCAGCACTTAAGCCTTGCCGCGCCCTACATGGAGCTGATCGAAGATTTTACGCTTGTAGAAATGATCGATTTTCATTTCCAATTTAAAACCTTCCGCGATGGATTGGATACCAATGCCGTGATCGACTTGCTGAACATGCAGGCCAGTAAAGCTAAAATGATCAAATACTTTTCGTCGGGTATGAAGCAGCGTACCAAGCTGGCATTGGCTTTTTGTGCCGATACCCCGATGCTGATGCTGGACGAGCCCACATCGAACCTTGATGCACAGGGTGTGGACTGGTATTTAAGTTTGGTTGAACGCTTCGCTAAAAACCGCCTCACCATTATCTGCTCCAACCAGCCCAACGAATACGGTTTTTGCAGCGAAATGATCAACATTACCGATTATAAGTGAGTGGTGAATGGTTAGTGGAACACCGACAGAAAGGTGCGTTAGCGAATGCAGCGGATACCGGCCCTGTGGCTAAAGCCTGTGCAGTATGGCGTAAAGCGCGGCCGGAGGCAACTCCCCAATAATTTAATAACTGGTCCAGAATAATACAGCCAATATCAATTAGAATAATTAAACCCCGCCTTATCTCCTATTGAACAATCGTTTATATCCAGCTTGTAACTTTCAATCCAAGTGGCTAAGTTTGCGGTTCAAAATTTTTCAGTAAAATAGTTTATGTCTAAAGCGTCAGAAATAAAAAATGGCAGTATACTTCGCTTCAACGGCGAACTGATACAGGTAGAAGAAATTATTCACCGCACACCGGGTAACCTGCGTGCTTTTTATCAGGCCCGTATGCGCAATATTCGCAGTGGCAAACTGGTTGAATACCGTTTCCGTACCGACGAGGATGTTGAGATTGCCCGTGTTGAAACCAACAATTACCAATATCTGTACGACGAGGGCGAAAACCTGGTGGTAATGGATAATAACACTTACGACCAGTTTAGTGTGCCGAAATCATTATTTGGCGCTGCAGTAAAGTTTTTAAAAGAAGGCACAAACGTGATCGTAGCTTTTGAAAGCGAAGAGCCTATTATGGGCCAGATGCCAAACTCGGCCGATCTGGAAGTTACTTATACCGAACCGGCTGTTAAAGGCGATACCTCAAGCGGCGCCATGAAAAAAGCTACCGTTGAAACCGGTGCCGAAATAAACGTACCTCTGTTTATTAACTTAGGCGATGTGGTTAAGATTGATACCGCAAGCGGTGCCTATGTTGAGCGTGTGAAGAAATAAGGACATTGAATATCTTATTGAAAGCTCTCCGGTTTCGGGGGGCTTTTTTTGTACCCTAAATCCTGGCGCAAGTATGTCGGGTGGGGTGATGCGATGGCTACTTGTGCCTTATACGGTAGGATTAATTTGCCAGCTATTTGCCACTTATATAATCATGAATTATCTTTATTAAATATGAGTACCAAGTACAAGTTTCACGATCAGGATAAACTTTACTTCATTAGCTTTTCGGTTGTTTACTGGATAGACCTCTTTACTCGCAACGAGTACAAACAAATCATGCTGAATAGCTGGCATCATTGTCGTGCCAATAAAGGATTAGAAATTTATGCTTATTGCATCATGACCAATCATATCCATATGATCGTTGGTACAAACAATAATAAATTGGAAGATATTATACGCGACATGAAGCGACATACCTCCCAACAATTAAGGGCTGCAATTCAAAATAATTTACAGGAAAGCAGGCGCGAATGGATGTTAGATCTAATGAAACAAGCCGGGCAAGCCAATAGCAATAATATGAGTTTTCAACTATGGCAACAAGATAACCATCCTATTGAATTGCCCACGCACCATATACTACACCAAAAATTAGATTATATTCATAAAAACCCCGTAGAGGCTGGTTTTGTAGAAAAACCTGAATATTACCTATATAGCAGTGCCCCCAATTATTATGATCTGCCTGCATTGTTTGAGGTAACCTTAATCGAACCGATAGTAAATGTAGTAAGGCACAAGTAGCCTTTGCCCACATGCCAGCCCTACATACTTGCGCCAGATAAACGGATTTTGTTATATATTTATTAAACCAATCATGCCAACCAAACAACAACTCCGCAAAATCTACCTCGCCATGCGAATGGACCTGTCGCCAGCAGAATATGCCGCGGCGAACAATGGATTGCTGGCCGGTTTTCAACAAATTAGTTTCGATCATGTTCAATGTATCAGTATGTTTTTGCCGATGTTGGAAAGGCGCGAACCAGATACTTTCCTATTGATCGACTGGTTAAAGAAAGATCATCCTGCAATCAGATTAGCTTTTCCTAAAATCAATTTCGCGGCAAGCAGCATGACGCATTTTGCAGATGATGCCGAACTTGAAATAGATAGCAACGATTACGGCATACCCGAGCCGGTTAAAGGGAATTCTATTGATAACTCGGAAATCGATATGGTTATCGTTCCGCTGTTAGCTTTTGACGAGCGTGGTTACCGTGTAGGCTACGGCAAAGGTTTTTACGACAGGTTTATGGCACAGTGCAAACCTGAAACTCAATTTATTGGTCTGTCGTTTTTTGACCCGGTTGATGTGATAGAAGATATTGACCAGTACGATATTCCACTACATCAGGCTATCACGCCTATGCAGATCTTTAAATTTTAAATCGGAGATCATCTTCCGGCCAATGCGCCCCTTACAGGGGTATTATCTATAGCTCTCGAAAACCAGGCATTCCATTCGTCCTGCTTTGCATCGTTTTGCATGTGTAGGGTCTGGCGTTCGTAATCAGCGTTTATCTTTTGATACTTTGTATTAACCTGCTTAAATATAGCGGCAATTTCCTGCTGATAATTATCGGTATAATGTGCACGCTTAAATGCCTTATACAACTCTGCCCGTAACAGATAAGCTATATTATAATGCCCTTGTTCATGCCTCAAAACCTGTAACAGCATATCCTGGTCTTTTACCCAGTTTAACCTGATGAACGACTTATCCCGGTTAAATACAAGCTCTACATTAAAATCTACATTATAAACATTGTTGTGTTTTACCGCCTGGTAAGTGTACTGTACATCACAATTGGTGTAAGCAAGAGCCTGATCGCCCGCTGTGGGTGAGCCCTGAAAATCGCTGGCGGCAAGCCGATGATAATATTGTGCCGAAGCTAAAAAGGGAACTAAAAAGAATAAACATAAAATAACCCATTGCTTACCTCTCATCTTATTTATTGTGGTTTAATCATTAGTATTGACTAAACGATAAATCAATAGTTTATTGTATGAGGTAAAAAATTTAAGCAAAAAAATAGCGCCCCGGTTTTTCCGGAGCGCTATAATCAATAGTACTTCTTTGTTGTTAGTGATGACCGTGGCCATGATCGCCATGTCCGTGATCGTCATGTCCGTGATCACCGTGCCCGTTGTCGCCGTGCCACTCGGGTCCGCGGCCACCGTGTCTGCCGTTATCCCAATGCCCCCTGTTATCATTATTATAATGGCGGGTTTCTACGTTGCGATACTCTACATGGCGGTATACTACCGGGTGATAACGTTGTACATATACTGTTCTGCGCGAAGCAAAATAAGTATAGGGCCTATCGCCATAATAACGCACCGGTACATGGTGCAAACTGGCTATATTATACCCCGCATAAAAGCCAGGTAACGAAGCCGAGAACACCCAGTCTGGCCCATCGTTATAATAATAACCGCCGCGCTGGGCATCGTAATAACTATCTATCTCGGGGATGTAATAGTACCGGGTGTTATTTGCATAAGCTGCAGGTGCCCAAACAGGCGGTGTACCGATATGCACGGATAATGAAACCTGTGCCTTTGTTGTATTTACAGCTGCCAGCATTAAAAATGCCGATAGCATGGTTAGCGTTACTTTTTTCATGGTCGTATCTTGAATAATATACAACCATAAATCAACTTTAATGCCAATAGCAAAAATTGTATGTTTTTAACTACAACTTTTGATTATTTACTCGGCTTGCCTTGCTCCTTTTGCTGGCTTAGCATATTGAGGCTCATCATCTCTTTCATGGTGTGTTGCATCGAATCTGCTGAGCCATCCAAAAAGATCACATTACCTTTAGAGTTTTCTGAGAAATGCTTGATCGCTTCGGTCCACATGGTAAATAAAATTACCGAGGTATCCATATCGGCTTCCTGCATCTCTTTCGCTGCAACGCTCATACCCTTAGCTACTTCCTCGCGAAACAAGGCTATACCCTGGCCACGTAACTGTGCGGCCTGGCGCTCGGCCTCGGCGGCAATTTTAATGGCGTTACCCTCGGCTTCGGCAGCTTTTGTTTTGGTGATGAGCAGGGCCTGGCCTTCATTCTCGGCGGCGGCCTTCAGGTTGTTGGATGCCACTACCTGGCTCATCGATTTGAGGATCACCTCATCAAAGGTAATATCGTTCAATTGCAGGTCTTGCAGGTGATAGCCCCAGCTTTCTAAAATCTGGTCAATCTGTCCTTTAACGTGTTCAACTATGTCCCGCCGTAAGATCAGTACATCGGCCTGGCGTTTGGTGGCTACAAAGGCGCGGATAGACCCTTCAACGGTACGGATGAGCGCCTGCATCAGGTTACGCTCGTCAATAAATTTAAAGGCTACGTTCTTGATATTTTCCTCATCCTGGTTCAATACCGAATACAACAACATGGCCTTGAAGTATACGTTGGCCTGATCCACGGTTACGGCCTGAAACTCGAGCTCAACAGAGCGGTTTTGGATGGATATACGTGCGTATATCTGCTCAACAAGCGGTATCTTAAAGTTTAGTCCGGGGGTTAATATCCGGTTATACTTTCCAAAAATGGTAACTACCGCAATGGTACCCTGGCTAACGGTAACAAACGAACTTGAAAGGAGGATCAATAGAATGAATACAACGATTCCTAAAGCTATCATGGTGATTGAGGTTTATTTATACGAATGTATAAAATGATTCGCATATTTTGTTTGGTTCGTTTTTTGTTTAAAGAATAATGCTTACCGGTTGGTAATCAGTAAAAAACATTTAACCATGAACTTAAAACGAATATTTGGAGCCTTACTTACTTTATTAGGCATTGCCGGACTAATTTATGCAGGAGTTAGCGTGATACAGCACAGTTCGCAATATACGGCCATTACTGTGTTTGCTATTATAGGTGTGTTATTCTTTTTCTCGGGTATCAGCCTGGTTAGAACAACCAAGGACGAGGCGGAGTAATACCATCAATTACTGACCAGTTATTTTCCCATCATCGGCAATGGCCAAACCCGGCTCAGTAAAGTCGGCTTTGGTCAATGCCTGCATTCGTGCAACAACCTTGTTTAAACTGTCGCGCTGCAGGCCGTTTAAATGTGTTTGCTTAAGCGCGATGATCTGCCCGTTTAAAAACTCGCCCTTTTTATTGAGGTTAACTTTTAACAACGACGACAGACCGCAAACGCCATCCACACTCACACTTTTATACGTGCAAAAATTACCCAGGCTGTAAGCTATCAGCCGATTTTTGTATCTTTCCATACCCCGGTTAACATGCGGTCCGTTGCCAAGCACTACATCGGCGCCGGCATCTATCGCCGTATGCGCAAAGGCTCGTACATCGCCACGTTTTTGCCCCATAAACGATTCGCCTTTCAGCGGCACATGCTCATAAGCCGCACCTTCGGCACCGCCATGAAAGGACACGATCACGATATCGGCCTGCTTTTTCAGGTCGCTGATGATCTGGGCCTCATTTTTAAGATCGAGTATCGGCAGCGTATTGGCATTGGGCGCAAAGGCACAAAAACCGTAGGTAATACCCTTCAGTTTAAAAACAGTGGTTGGGTGACTTAGCAACCCGCCATAATTTATCCCGGCGCTATCTAAAGTTTTGGTGGTGCTCTCGCGCCCTTCTTCGCCAAAATCGCCGCTGTGGTTGTTGGCTAAACTAACTACATCAAAACCGGCATCTTTCAATACACCAACATAAGTTGTAGGCATCTTGAAAAAGTATGCTACCGCCAGGTTTTTTTTATACCGCGCAGGGGTACCTTTATCAAGCAGTGTGCCTTCCAAATTTCCAAAGGTGAGGTCGGCATTGCGCAGTTCGTTCAGTACTGTTTTAAAACTGTTTTTAGCGCTATCGGGAGGTAAAGTGTATTGGCTTGGGTACGATGTGCCCAGCATAATATCGCCAACAGCGGCAATAGAGATGGTATCGTGCGGCTTAGCTACGGGCCTGGCTACCGGTTTACATACCGGCGCTTTAGTTACCTGTTTTGTTTGCGGTGAGGCATCGTTACAGGCAGTAATGGTTAGCATCAAAAATGCGGCACAGGCCAAAAGAAATTTTTTCATCGGACAAAAAAAATCCCTTCAAAAAAAATTGAAGGGATCTGATCTATATTTTTTCAAAGATATTATTTCTTTTCGTTCTTCGCGGCGTCTTCTTTGGCTACCTCGTCTTTAAACGACTCAAGCAAACGGCCACCACGGAAAAAGTAATGGCTATAGTAATCGTCATCCAGGCTCGAAATTTTTACACCTTCTGACGAAGCATGTGCAAATTTACTGTTGCCTAAATAAATACCAACGTGCGAAATGTTGCGGCTGTGTATTTTAAAGAACACCAGGTCGCCTTCCTTCAGGTCGTCCTTTTTGATCGGGCTAACCATGCTGAAGATATCGCGTGAGTTACGTTGTATGGTTAAGTTAAATACTTTGCTGTACAATTCTTTGGTAAAGGCCGAGCAATCAATGCCATTACGCGATGTACCACCAAAACGGTAAGGGGTGCCTATCCAATCGTAAACAAATTGAAATAACTTAACATTTGAGGTAGTAGACAAGGCTACACCCATAATTTGTGAAAAGTAATCTTTTATTAGACTTTTATCCTGATCATCAGCAACCTTAGTTTCTGGATTTGGTACAGATTTTGTTTGGGCCTGAACCGCTACTGTTGTTATGCTTAAAAGCAATGCAAGGGCAATAGTAATTTTCTTCATTTAATGCGTGTTTGTTGTATTAGGGTTGCAACAAATTGTTTATTAAATTGACAACCAAAGGGCCATCAAACTGCTATTCTCTTAATAATTCCTACAATTATCAAGTTTCGAAGATAAAACTATTAATCAGCACTCCAAATAAAATGTGGAAAAACCCCAAACAATATTTGCTAACTCGCTTATTTTCAGCTTAAAAAATTTCTTAACAAGTGTCGCAAAAACCCTCCAGCACCGTACTAAAATAGGTACAAATGGAGCATTTTCTATACACGTCAACACATCAAAAAAGTAAAATAAAATAATTTTCGAGAAAAAAATTTACACCAAAGTAGAATAAAAGTATACCCGATCGGTCCTCATGGAAGGCTGAAATACATCCTCATTTTTGATGTGAGCGGGCCCGGTCACACCCAGATAAAATATTTAAAAAATTATGCCTGCAAACGATTAGGATAAATACATGGTTTTGTTCCGCAAAATCAGCAAATAATAAAATTTTATTAGGCCAATTTACCCGGATACCATAAAACCTATTTAATTATCAGTGCCATAGGCTTATTGCGCGCTATAATTAAACTGAAACATTCTTGTGGTGTTTTCGCTTTTTACGCGGATATAATTAGATTTGCGCTTTAATAAATAAAAAGACACTTTATTAACACATGAGTTCAGTCGCTATTACCAAAGAAACTTACTTGCATTGGTACGAGTCAATGCTTTTAATGCGAAAGTTTGAAGAAAAGGCAGGTCAGTTATATGGTCAGCAAAAAATACGTGGTTTTTGCCATTTATATATCGGTCAGGAAGCAGTTTTAGCCGGCGCGATGTCGGTTTTGAAAAAGGGAGACAGTATGATCACCGCTTATCGTGATCACGCACACGCCCTGGCAATGGGTACCCATCCCAACGCTGTTATGGCCGAACTGTATGGTAAAGCAACCGGTTGCTCAAAAGGCAAAGGTGGTTCCATGCACATGTTTGATAAAGAAAATCATTTTTACGGTGGCCACGGCATTGTGGGCGGCCAGGTACCGCTTGGTGCAGGCGTCGCTTTCGCCGAAAAATTTAAAGGTACCGACTTTGTTAACGTTGCTTACATGGGCGATGGCGCGGTACGCCAGGGTGCTTTAACCGAAACCTTTAACATGGCTGCCTTATGGAAGCTGCCTGTAATTTTTGTTTGCGAAAACAATGGTTACGCCATGGGTACATCGGTAGCGCGCACCACTGCACAAACCGATATTTACAAATTAGGCTTACCTTACGATATCCCTTCATCGCCGGTTGACGGTATGGACCCGGTTGCCGTACACAACGCCATGGACGAAGCTGTACAACGCGCCCGTAAAGGCGATGGACCAACCTTTCTTGAAATACGTACTTACCGTTACAAAGGCCACTCGATGAGTGATCCGCAAAAATACCGCACTAAAGATGAGGTTGAAAGCTACAAAGCAAAAGACCCTATCGAAACTGTTAAAGCCACCATTTTGAAAGAGGGTTATGCCGATGAAAAATGGATCGAAGAAATTGATGAAAAAGTAAAAGGCATTGTTGACGAATCAGTAAAATTCTCTGAAGAATCGCCATGGCCGGAAGCATCTGAGTTATACACAGACGTGTATTCACAAAGTGATTATCCTTACATCAGAGACTAATACCGTTTATCTATAAAATATTAATAAAACTATTCATCAAATAAATATATGGCTGAAGTAGTTAAGATGCCGAAAATGAGCGACACCATGACCGAAGGGGTTTTGGCAAAGTGGCACAAAAAAGTTGGCGACAAAATAAAATCGGGCGATTTACTTGCCGAGATAGAAACCGATAAAGCTACCATGGATTTTGAATCTTTCCAGGATGGTACCATATTATACTTAGGTGTTAGCGAAGGCGCCGCGGTACCTGTTGACGGCGTTATTGCTGTATTAGGTAAAGAAGGCGAAGATTACAAAGCTGCTTTAGAAGCTGCTTCGGGTGCTGCACCTGCTGCTGCCGAAGCACCAAAAGCCGAAGAAAAACCGGCTGCTCCGGCAAAAGATGCCACTCCGGCCGCTGCCCCTGCTGCAAAGGTTGATACCTCAAAAATACCTGCAACGGTTATCCGTATGCCGGCCCTGAGCGATACCATGACCGAGGGTGTTATTGAAAAATGGAACTTTAAGGTTGGCGATAAGGTAAAGAGCGACGACTCGTTAGCTGACGTGGCCACTGATAAAGCGACTATGGAAGTTGTGGGTTATGAAGCAGGTACTTTATTATACATAGGTGTTGAAGAAGGCAAAGCCGCCCCTGTTAATGGCATTATTGCCATTATAGGTAAAGAAGGCACCGATATTACCCCGCTATTGCAGGATGGTGGCGGCGTTAGCGGTGGCAAGAGTGCAGAAGCGCCTAAAGCCGAAGCTCCCGCTGCAAGCGAAAGTGCACCTGCTGTTTCTGCAGCTACTTCCGACGACGAAAGCCGCATCAAGGCATCGCCATTGGCACGCAAAATTGCCAAAGACAAAGGCATTAGCCTGACCGAACTAAAAGGCAGCGCCGAAGGTGGCCGCATTGTTAAAAAGGACGTTGAAAATTATACCCCGGGTGCTGCTAAACCGGCAGCAAGCGAAGCCGCAACATCTGCTCCGGCAGCAAGTGCGGCGGCTCCTGCAAAAGAGGCTCCAAAAGTAGTTATACCAGAGTTTGTAGGTACCGAGAAATTTACCGAGAAACCGGTTAGCCAGATGCGCAAAGCTATTGGCCGCCGTTTATCCGAAAGCTTATTTACCGCGCCGCACTTCTACGTAACCATGACCATTGACATGGACCAGGCGATAGAGGCTCGCAACAAAATAAACGCTTACGCACCAACCAAAGTTAGCTTTAACGATATGGTGTTAAAGGCAACAGCTGTTGCTTTGAAACAACATCCAAATATCAACTCATCATGGTTAGGCGATAAGATCCGTTACAACGAGCACGTTAACATTGGTGTTGCCGTAGCTGTTGACGAAGGTTTACTGGTACCGGTTATCAAATTTGCCGATGGCAAATCATTGAGCCACATCAGCGCCGAGGTTAAAGACTTCGCCGGTAAGGCAAAAAGCAAAAAACTGCAGCCTGCCGAAATGGAAGGTTCAACCTTTACCATATCAAACTTAGGTATGTTTGGCGTTGACGAGTTTACCGCCATCATTAACACACCAAACTCATGTATCTTAGCCGTTGCCGGGATACAGGCAGTACCGGTTGTTAAAAATGGCGCTGTGGTACCGGGCAATATCATGAAAGTTACCCTAAGCTGCGACCACCGTACCGTTGACGGTGCAACAGGTGCCGCGTTTTTACAAACCTTAAAAGCTTTGTTAGAAGAGCCGGTTAGGTTGTTGTTTTAACACGATTGATTTCAAAATACAAATAGCCTTCCGCTTCCGGAGGGCTATTTTTTTGATTTACGGAATTTGTGTGTCATTAAAATATACCGAAAGAAAAGTTTACATTTAATATAATTTACTGATTACCAGAAGTAACAATGACTGAGAAAAAAATATGGTTAAGTCCGCAATTGGAGATCATATCGCAGGCTGATATCCATTCAAAAAGTAACCCTGGTGCCAACGAAAAATCTTATCAGCCTGCCGGCGGGGGGAAATATGTAAACCCGACTCACGGAACACAGATACCTAAAACTGTGTTTACGGCATATATTTCCTGAGTTTCAGGCTAAGCTCACCTGTTTTTATATTCGATAAAAAATGCTTATATTTATAGGAAGCACAGCAAAATGTGCCGGGAGTGTTCTTAAAAAAGCTGCGAAATTTTCTTACAATATCCCCCCTGCGTACTGTAAAAAATACCGACAAATACCCCCCCTTTCCAACGCCATCAACTGAAAGTGTTAAAACAACAGTTGTAACAAAATAGCAACGCTGTTTTACTTTTTGGGTTTTATTGAGTCGAATGTGCTAATTTAACCACCCAATCAGTACAAAACCCAATGAAGAAAACCCTTTTACTTACTTTAACCGCCTTTACATTTTTACAGGCAGCCTACGTCCAACTGCCCAATGTTTTTTTGCTGAACCCCGAACATATTGCCCAGCAAAAAGCGAAATACAAAAAAGGCGATCCTACCATTGCCAAACAAGTTGCCATAGTGATTGACAGAGCCAATAAAGTTTTAAACGAAAAGCCACACTCGGTAATGGAAAAGGCCAAAACGCCACCAAGCGGATCAAAACACGATTATATGAGCCTGGCACCGTACTTTTGGCCCGACCCGACCAAACCTGATGGCAAGCCTTACATCCGTAAAGACGGGCAGCATAACCCGGAAACTAAAACCATCAGCGATCATGAGTACCTGGGCAACCTTGATGAACGCTGCAAATACCTGTCGTTAGCTTATTATTTTACCGGTGATGAAATGTACGCCGCCAAAATGAAAGAGTTATTGACCGTTTGGTTTTTAGATCCGGATACTAAAATGAACCCGAGTTTGACCTATGCACAGGCTGTTTTGGGCGTTAATGATGGCCGGGGTATCGGCATCATCGAAAGTCGCTCGTTAGCCTGGATCGCCGACTGGATGGGTTTGTTAGCCGGTTCAAAATCGTTTACCGCAGCCGATCTGAATAACATCAAAGATTGGTATAAACAATACCTGGTATGGCTGCGCACCAGCAAAAACGGTAACGACGAGCGTAATGCCAAAAACAACCACGGTATCCATTATGATACGCAAACTATCGATTACGCCCTGTTCACTGGTGATATAGCATTAGCCAAGGAACTGGTAACTGCGAGCCTGAAACGCATACCTGTACAAATTGAGCCCGATGGCCAGGAACCACTGGAACTGGCGCGCACCAATGCTTACGGTTACAGCACATTTAATATAGCGGCCTGGTACAATGTATCCTTACTGGCCGACCGTGCGGGGCTTGATATCTGGAACTACACCACTCCCGATGGCCGCAGTATTCATAAAGCGCTGGATTACATTATTCCGTACACTCTGGATGATAAACCGAAAGAGCATCAGCAAATAGGCCCGTATAATAAAGATGAGATGTACCTGCTGCTGTTACTGGCCGGGCAGAAATACAAAGATGACAAGTACACCAAGCGGGCAGAGGCGTTTAAGAAGAATGAATCGATTATGGTGACGGATCTGTTGTATAATTAGTGGGTGTCATGGTGAGCTTGTCGAACCATGTACGGCAGGTCCTATGCGTCGTTCTTCGACAAACTCAGAATGACAGCCCACTCCAAAACAAAAATAGCGATGGGTTTGAAACCCGTCGCTATTCAAATATCAGGAAATCGTTCTTTTAAACCATATAGTTCCAGCCGTACGGATCGGCGGTAACGCCATAACGTATCTCGTCCAAAGTTTTCAATACCCTTTTTGAGAACTCGCGCTGCGATGGATCAGGCAGGGTATACAACTGCCCTTCGTGTTCAATTTCGCCTATCGGCGCGATGGTAGCGGCAGTACCGGCACCAAAGGCATCGCTTAGTTTGCCGTTTTTAGCACCTTCTAAAACCTCGGCAACGCTCACGCGGCGTTCTTCAACAGGGTAACCCCATTCGCGGGCCAGTGTTAAAACGGTATCGCGGGTAACGCCCTTTAAAATGGTATCGCGGGTTGATGGGGTGATCAGTTTACCATCCAGCAAAAACATGACGTTGGCAGCGCCAAGCTCTTCCATATAGGCATGTTCTTTACCATCGGTCCAAATGATCTGATCGTACCCTTCTTCAACTGCCTTTTTTAGCGGCAGCATAGCACCACCGTAGTTACCGGCAGCTTTGGCAAAACCAAAACCGCCTTCAACAGCGCGCGAGTAATTGGTTTCGATCTTAACACGCAGCGGTTTGCTAAAATACGGGCCGGTTGGGCCGGTAAGTACCATGTATTTATACGTTTTTGATGGTGCTACACCCAGGTAAGGATCAGTAGCAAACATAAACGGACGGATATACAGCGAGTGGTTGGGCTGGGTCGGGATCCAATCCTGATCCAGATCAACCAAAGCGGCTATACTCTGTACAAAAATATCTTCGGGCAACTCGGGCATGCACAAACGCTCGGCCGATTTGTTAAAACGCTCGGCGTTCATGTACGGGCGAAATACAGAGACCTTGCCATCGACGTGTTTGTAAGCTTTTAAACCTTCAAAAAACGACTGTCCGTAATGAATAGCCGAAATAGCGGGACTTAAAGCAATTTCGCCGTAAGGGACGATCTGGAAATTTTTCCATTCGCCGTCGGCGTAATCCGCAACAAACATATGGTCGCTAAAGGTGCGGCCAAAGGGCAAATTGCTAAAATCGGTTTCTGCTAAACGCGATTTGGCAACTTTGGTGATCGTGATGTCGAGTGTCTCTGTCATCGTATTGAGAGATTAATATTGAAAAAGCGCAATTTACGGCTTTTTTGTTTTAATAAATAATAACTTAGTGTAACCAAAAAGTAATATCAACAAAATGCAAACTACTGAATATTGCTTGCCGCAAGAAAATAGCCTCCATCGTTTACAAAAATCCTTTTATGTAAGCATAGCGATATCGGCCGCTGGTGGAGCCTTTATTATGTACCTTGCGTTAACCAAAGCATATTTTCCGTGGCTAACTGCTGTTATGCTGACAATATGGTCTATGGCAAGCTCGGTATATGCGCATCGCAAACTTGTTAAACAAGTTAAATTGACCAAACTTGAAATAACCGATAAGGACATAACCCTTACTATTCCTTCAAGACGAACCCTGAACCTTAATTTTGCAGACATCAGGCTGGTTAACAAAACCAATCACGGTTTGGTGCTGGTGCCTGTTTCAAATGCTCAAAAAGTGATCATGATCACCAATAAATTTGAAGATTTTGGTGAGATAGAAGCGGCTATCGACAGAAGCGTTTCGCCGGAATTAATCAAAGTTATGAGATACTAAAACTTCAATACATCCTCAACCCAGGCCTTGCCCCAGTTCTCAATCTGCTCTGCCGTCCATAAGCTTGGGTAAAATATCCGTTTCTGAAAACGTGGCGGCAGGTATTTTTGCCAGTTGGTGCCGCCGGTAGCCTTAATTTCTTCGGGTTCGCGGTTAAGGTAACGCACCGCCGATTTATAATGCGCCAGCGGCCAGTTTACGTTAACATGTACATCAAGCTGCCGCAGTTCGTTCTCAACTGCGGTGGTATCTTCGCCCTGGTTTTTTAAGCGGGATAGCAGCGCGTTAAAATTATTGCCCACTGACGCTTCGCCCAGTTCAATAAAGGTTTTGGCATATTTTTTTTCGAACTGTTTAAGGGTAAGCGTTTGTTTACCGGTAGATAGTTCGGTAGCGCCAAATTTCCAGTAAATATGCTCAAACTGTTCAACCAGCGAAGCATTGCGCAGTTCATCGCGTTTATCTTTGGCCACCAGGTTAATAAAATCGGTAGCGTGGATCTCGATCATGCGGTATTGCCAGCTTTGAAAACCGCTTGCCGGTAACAAACTCATCCTGAATTGCAGGAACTGTTCTTTATCCATCCCATCAACCATAATTTCGAACGACTGTGTTAACGCCTCGAAATACCGGTTTATCCGCTTTAAGCGGGATGCAAAAAATGTGGAGGTAAGCGCTGGATGGCTGGCTATCTGCCGGCATTCGTGCAAAACCAGTTTAAAATACAATTCGGTTATCTGGTGGTAAATAATAAAGATCTCTTCATCCGGGAACGGCGTTTTGGGGTTTTGCAGGCTTAGCAAGGTATCCAGGTGGATATAATCCCAATAGGTTAAAAAATCCGCGTGAAGCAAGCCGTCCAGGTATGATGTCATATCCTGGCCCATAGCTTCGTATTTATCCTGCAGGCGCTGTAAACGTTCTTCTATTTCGGGCGTAATGTGCATAATTGGCCGGTTAACTCTGGTCAAAATTACGCATAATTAGCAAACACTACTGCACCTGGTAAACCCTGAAATTTCTAATCTCCTGTCGCGACCAGGTGGATCGGAATCCAAAGTAACCCGCGTTTAAAAGCTTCGCATCAGTATAAGTAAAATAGCATTGCCCATCTACCCAGTAACTGGTAATGCTTTGATCAACAATAATGCTGATATGATAAGTTTTATTAGCCTGCAGCAAATGTGCGGCATCTGTATATTCCTGTATCAGCGGTTTGGTGCCATCGCCCAGGTATTTACGGAAGCGGGTAGTTTTATTAGTGTTACCACCCATGCCAACATAGTACAACTGCAAAGCATCATAATCCTCCAGTTTACCTTTGCGGACATAAAGGTTATCGCCGTACGGATCATCTGCCATCCAGAATACGTTAAAGTCCGACAGGCGGTCGTTCTTGCCGGTATCAACCACAACGGCGCGGTCAAATTCTATCCGGATATTACCTTTCAGCAACTGGTTGAACCATACGGTTACACCCTTACGGGTATTGAGCACCAGGGCACCGTGTTGCGTATATACACCCGAGTTAGGTGCAGGCTCCATTTCGGTTATCCAGGTACTGGTATTGAGCGGCTTATTAAAATCATCGCTGTAAAGCAGTTTGTTGTTTTGCGCTTTAACATTGACAATTACTGCCCAAAACAGGCACAACAATACAGTAGCTTTTTTTCTCATATTTTCAGGAAAGATCTGTAAAAGGTTTATAACAGTCAATCTTAACAAACATTATCCGCCCAACCATCCTGTAGTGTGATGGATAACATTTGGTAATAAATTTATTTTTTACAATCATAGTATGCAGTTTTGCGTTATCATATCATGAAAAAGCACATCAGTACCTGTATCAAATTGTTAATGGTAATTGCCATTATGGCGCTCATAAGCAGCTGCGGCAAACCAAAAGACCTTAAAATTGGGGATATCCATAACGTTAATGTCAAAAGCATCGGCTTAAGCGGTATTGAGCTTGAAGCCGTGGTACCTGTTCAAAATCAAAACAGCTACAACATTACCGCTAAAGAGGCCGAGATGGATGTATCAGCAGATAATAGGGTGATTGCCCACATTACACAAACCTGCCCCCCTATTGTTATCCAGGGTAACTCTTCGGCCGAACATACCATAAGCGTGAAGATCAACCTGCTGCATCCCGGCGAAATATTGTCGCTGTCAAACCTGTTTGCCGGTAAAAGCGCGCTCAATATTGATGGTACCGTTAAACTGAGCTCGTTTGTATTTTCAAAAACAGTTGTGGTGCATCAAACCAATGTGCAGGATTATTTTAAACCTATTATGGAAGGCATTAAGTTTTAATATTGCATTTGCCGATCTTTTTATACAAATTTGACACATACTAAAAAGGTGATGGTGTACCACCTAATTGAACCGCTGCAAAGCTGATGACGCCTGCCAAATAAATTTATTTATTTTACAGGTGCACTATGTCAAAACTTGAACTACCAACCCGCTCCATTTTAATTAAATACTTAACCAATCGTGTACTGTTGGTTGTACCTGTTGCCGCTGCAATTGGCAGTATGGTGGCCTTGTTTTTATGGTTGCTGAGCTGGGCCATACACTACCGTTTTCAGCACGCCTGGCTTTTATATTTTTTACCCCTGGCGGGGATAGCCATACACTTTGCTTATCAGCTGTACGGTAAATCGGCCGAGCGCGGCAATAACCTCATCATCGACGAGATACACCGGCCCGGGGCAGGCGTACCCAAACGCATGGCGCCACTAATTTTAGTTACCACCGTAATTACTCATTTATTTGGCGGCTCGGCTGGGCGCGAGGGTACAGCAGTACAAATTGGCGGCAGCGTTGCCCGCCTGTTCAGTGATCTGTTTAAACTTGATCCCCAGGATATGCGGGTGATGCTAACTGCGGGTATTGCCGCAGGTTTCGGGGCTGTTTTTGGCACGCCATTAACCGGGGCGATTTTTGCCATCGAAGTTTTAACGCTGAACCGCTTACATTATTCAGCGTTAATACCTTGCCTGATTGCAGGCTTTGTGGGCGACCTTACCGTTTCGGCCTGGCATATTAAACATACGCCCTACCACATCGATTATGTTGCCGCAGGGCATTACTTTGAGGCGGCCAATATCAGCACTACCCTGCTCCTGTTTTTAAAGGTGGCTTTTGCAGCCATCATGTTTGGTTTGGTTAGCCTCGCTTTTGCGGAAGCTACACACACCATCAAAAAGTTGTTTTTAAAATGGATGAGGCTTACCTGGCTGATACCTGTTTGCGGCGGACTGATCATCATTGGCCTGACCTGCGCATTAGGCAAACCCGATTATCTTAGCCTTGGTGTGGAACCTGAGCATCCCGGCGCAGTAACTATCGTATCGGCATTTTCGCAAGGCGGTGCTCACCTGTTAAGCTGGCTCTGGAAACTGATTTACACTGCCATAACCTTAGGCACCGGCTTTAAAGGCGGCGAGGTTACGCCCTTATTTTACATAGGCGCCACACTGGGTAATACCCTGGCCGGATTTTTAAGCGCACCGCTAAGCTTGTTTGCCGCTTTGGGTTTCATCGCTGTATTTGCGGGTGCTACTAAAACCCCGGTAGCCTGCACGCTCATGGGTATGGAGTTATTCGGGCCAGAGCACGTGGTGTTTTTTGCCATCGCCTGTTTTATAGCTTATTTATCCAGCGGGCATTCGGGTATTTATCCGTCGCAAAAAAACGGGGTTGAACCGGCAGGATATTTCAGGCTCAAATTTTCAAAATACAAATTATAAGCGTTTTTTTTTAAAACTTATTGGCTGTATATTGTTATATCAGTACCTAAAACAGCAGTCATGAAATTTCAACGGATACTGATAGCCATCGACGATAGCAAATATTCCGAAAATGCCGCCGAATACGGCTTTGCAATTGCTCATACTTATAATGCTCAGGTGGCTTTGGTACACATAACCGAACCGGTAATTATGTCGCAGCCTACCGACCCGAGCATGGTTGGGTCAATTATGCCCGCAATTAATGTTGACGGGCCCGAAATAGTAAGTATACAACAGGAATACTCAAGCAAACTGATAGAAAACACGATCAAACGACTTGGCGGCGATCTGCAGGTTACCCAGTTTAACGAGTTTGGTTCAACAGCTGATGCTATTTTGGAATGCGTAGCTAAATTTAATGCCGACCTGGTGGTTTTAGGTACGCATAGCCGCACCGGGCTTGACCGTTTTTTTATGGGCAGCATATCCGAAGATGTGGTGCGCCACTCGTCGGTACCGGTTTTGGTTGTACCGCTACATGAGGAAGAAAAGTAAGCTCGCGCAAAGTTGCATAAGTCGCAAAGCAGGATATCAAAAAAAACTCAACGCCTTTGCGTGCTTTAATAAAGCAACCTGAATTTTATAGTATGCGGTATTTTTTTCAGCGCACTTAGCACTTGCTCGTCATACCCGGCATTTACATCGGTTATTACATAACCAATCTGGGTGTTGGTCACCAAAAACTCACCCACAATGTTGATATCATGCCCGGCAAATATCTCGTTTATCTTAGCCAAAATGCCCGGCACGTTTTTATGGATGTGTATCAGCCTGTGTGCATTATTTACACGTGGTGGCTGCAGCTCGGGGAAGTTGCAGCTCATATGCGTTTTACCTTCGTTCATAAAATCCATCACCCGGCGTGGTAAAAACTCAACATTACGTGGGTTATGCCGCGGATCGTCAAAAATAATGATGCCTTGCTCACAGGCAATTTCGGCCAGTTTACGGCTTTGTAGCCTGCCAAAGCAGCCAACAACTTTTAGCCTTGGCGCAGCTATCAATTGCTCGGGTGTAGGTTGGTTTTCCTCGTCGCAAAACAAAATGCCGGCTTCCTGCAGGTACTTGTCTTCAATGTTTTTGCGTTCGCGGATATTGTAGCCCTCCTTTTCCAGGTAGCTCAGGGCTTCATCGGCAATATTGCCAACCACTAAACATTTAATGCGGTTTTTAGGGTACGATATCGCTCTCGGGAAGTTATTGAGGTATAAAAACTCGTCGAAACTTGGCGTAACGTGGTCGGCCTTTTCGGCTACAGCCTTACGCTCTATATTCTCGGTAAAGGCAAAAAAGGTATCTATCATACCCGACTCTTTCAATTGAAAATCCGAGTGGCCATCGCCGATACCAAATATTTCGCCGGGCAGGTTTAGCTTTTTCAGCAGCTTAACTTTGCCGCCCTCCTGCGAAAGCGGGTTTTCTTTATCGTAACCTATAATATTGCCTTCCTCGTCAAACACAAAGGTGTTGGCATAAATGTTCTCTTTTTTAATATGGTACTCGGTAACAACCGGGATGATAAACTCTTTAAATCCGCCCGAAACGATGAGTACCTTATCCTGGTGATCGCGCAAAAAAGTTTTATTGCGCGAAAACGATGCCGAAACCTTGCGCCGCAAATGCCTGATGAGCAGTTTTAAATGATTTTGATTAGCCTGAAGCAGCTTAACCCGACCCTCTAAACTTTCAGAAAACGACAAGCGGCCTTCCATCGCAGCGTTAGTGAGGTCTTCAATTTGTGTGTAGATCTTTTCTCTGTCGGGATGGTCTTTTAACGAAATACGTGCCAGTTCGTCCAGCGCCTCAACCTGGGTAAAAGTGCTGTCGAAATCTATAATAAAGTATGGACTCATTTATTTTATTTGCAGATGTGCAAATGTGCTAAAAAATACCACAAAACTGGTAGGCTTTTTTGCGATTAGTGCGGAGTAGGGGGTTGATGGTTCATAGATCATGGTTCATGGCAAAAACACCAGTCACAATTCATTACTCACTATTCACCACTCACCTCTCACCATCAGCCAACGCTTCACAAATCTCTTTGATCGACAAGCTAACCGGTTTAAATCCGATCCCGATAGCTTGCTTTATTTTGGCATTATTAAAATTAGTGTTTTTTGATGCAGCCTGCGCGGATGTTTTATCGATGCCTTTAGGTTTGCCCGCCAGCAAACTCATTACTGCCGATGCACGCCAGGCCAGGTTAAGCATCCAGGGTTTGGCTTCGGTAGCGGGTGCTTTTACGCCAAAGCAGTTGGCCGCTTCGTTAAAAACATACTGATAATCCAGGTTTTCGGCGCTGATGATATAGCGCTCGGCTGTAATGTTGCTGTTCATCAGGGCTATCATGCATTTGGCAACATCCTCCACATCCACCCAGCCCAGGCTGCCGTTGGTGTAATATTTTAAGCCTTTGCGTACCTTGTTAAAAATAATGCCCGTACCTGTTTTGCCTGCGTTTTTACCGATAATAAGCGAGGGGTTAACCACCACCGCATCCAAACCTTCGGCAATGGCCCTAAAAACTTCCATCTCGCTTTCGTATTTTGATATGGCGTACCCGTCTTCGTGCGGAGTTTCTTCCAGGTGGTTATTTTCGGTGATCAGGGCGCCGGGTTTGGCATCGCCAATAGCCACGATCGAGCTTACATGTACCAGCCGCGCACCGTATTGCACGCATAAATTGGCAATATTGGCCGTACCTTCTACATTGGTTTTAATGATTCGCTTTTTATCGGCCGGGTTAAATGATACCCATGCCGCGCAATGATAAACCTGCGTAATGCCCTGCATGGTATCCTCCAAAGCAAAAATATCCAGCATATCGGCTTCAATCCAGTTGATCTGACCGGAATAAGCTTGAAGTATCGGCGGAATGACCGATGTATTACGTTTTGTGCAAACTAAGTTGTTTCCGGCGGCGGCAAGCTGCCTTGCCACTTCTGCTCCCACAAAACCTGTTGCACCTGTTACCAGTATCATGCTTGGACTTTTTTTTAAAACGGTGCAATTTAATGCAAAATAAGTTGATATTTGGTCGTTTGATTACAGGTATATGTCGTTAGTTGATTTCTTTACACCCATCGATCTAAAAAAAATTACGCCTAAAAAGGGCTATTATACCAGTCACCTTGGTATGAAGATAGACCACTATTCGGGAAATTTTCCTTCTTTGGATGAGAATAAGCCCGATATCGCTTTGATCGGCGTGCTCGAGGACAGGCAATCGGTAGATAATTCGGGTTGCGCCTTAGGCCCCGACTATGTGCGCGAGCGGCTGTACCAGTTAAACGAAGGCGCTTACACTGTTAAAATAGCCGACCTGGGCAATATCCGCCAGGGAGCCACTGTAACCGATACCTATTTCGCGATAAAAACCGTAGTTAACGAACTGATCAGAAATGATATTGTTCCGGTTATCATCGGCGGAGGGCAGGATCTGACTTATGCCCAGTATATGGCTTATGAAGACCTTGAGCAAAAAGTTGATGTGGTAACCATCGATGCGCTTTTTGATCTGAACGATGATTTTTCGGAGCAAAGCCTTGAAACAACCTCGATATCATATTTAAACCGCATATTTTTACACGAGCCCAACTACCTGTTTAACTACAGTAACTTAGGTTATCAAACTTATTTTGCCAGCCAGGAAAGCTTAAGGGTAATGGACAAACTATTTTTTGATGTGCACCGCCTGGGCGAGCTAACCGGGCAAATTGGCGTTGCCGAGCCTGTTATCCGTAACGCCACCATGGTGAGCTTTGATATCGGCGCCATCCGCTCGTCAGACGCGCCGGGAAATACTAACGCCACCCCAAACGGTTTTTACGGCGAAGAGGCCTGCCAGCTTTGCCGGTACGCGGGCTTTAACGATAAATTAAGCTCCATCGGTTTTTACGAGTTTAACCCGGCTTATGACAATAACGGGCAAACGGCTATTTTGCTTTCGCAGATGATATGGTACTTTATTGATGGTTATTATAACCGTAAAAAAGATTTCCCTTTACAACCGCGCTCACAATATTTGATCTATAAAACCAGTTTAACACACGAGGACCATGAACTGGTATTTGTAAAAAGTAAAAAAAGCGATCGCTGGTGGATGCAGGTGCCTTATCCAACCGGGGGATCAAAAAACGAACGTTTCCATTTGGTACCTTGCCGGTATGAAGATTATAACCTGGCTGTATCAGGCGAAATGCCCGACCTGTGGTGGCGCACTTACCAAAAACTGGTATAAATGAATTGTAAAAAAGTAATAATGAAGAAGATATTTTTAATGCTGATGGCAGCGATCCCTGCCGCTGTTTTTGCCCAGGCCCCGGCCACAAACTTTACCCTTAAAACCAAGATCGGTACCATAGGCGCGCCTGCTAAAGTTTATTTGGGCTACCAGGTTGCCGGTAAAAATGTTATCGATTCGTCGGCAATTGTTAATGGCGAGGCTACTTTTCAAGGGCATTTAAACAGCCCGGTAGCCGCTACCATTGTAATTGATGCCAAAGGCACGGGCCTAAGTAAAATTCCACGTGGGTCTGACTTGCTCAATTTCTACCTCGAAAAAAGCACTATTACTTTAACCAGTGCCGATTCAGTTTCGAAAGCCGCCATAACCGGCTCGAAGGTGAACGACGACAATAAGTTGCTGATGACTGCGCTAAAACCTACCGACGAAATGAAAGCGGCCGTATTGCACGAAGCTGATACAGCAGCCGACGCGTTGAAGATAAGCCCGTATTTTCAAAACTCCATACAACGCAAATACAAGGTTGCTTTGGCGCAAGAAGAAGAGGTAATGCGCAAATTTATTGCCGATAATCCTAAAAGCTTCATCAGCCTGGCAGCTTTGGGTACCATCAATAATTCGTCTGCCGATCCGTTCGAGATGGAGAAAATATTCAATACGCTTGCACCCGAAGTAAGGACCACCGAAGGTGGCGTATCATTTAAACAAATGCTTGATATTGCCAAAACAACCGCTATTGGCTCAATAGCGCCCGATTTTACCCAGGCTGATACATCGGGCAAACCGGTTACCCTGTCATCATTACGCGGCAAATATGTACTGATCGATTTTTGGGCATCATGGTGCGGCCCCTGCCGCCAGGAAAACCCTAACGTGGTTAGAGTTTACAACCAGTATAAAGCTAAAAACTTTACTGTTTTAGGCGTATCGCTTGATCGTGAAGATGGTAAGGCTGCCTGGCTTAAAGCCATTAAGGATGATGGCCTGACCTGGACACAGGTATCCGACCTGAAATACTGGGCAAACCAGGCCGGCGTTTTGTATAAGGTAAACTCGATACCGCAAAACTACCTGTTAGACCCAACCGGCAAGATCATCGCTAAAAACCTGCGCGGTGCCGATCTGGAAGCGAAGCTGGCCGAGGTGCTGAAGTAGTAAATGATAAATTAACATTACAAAAGCGGTAAGTATTAACAACTTATCGCTACTAAATAATACTACCTCTAACTCCGAATTTAAAATCCCCCTTTTAAATAAAATGGACAAGAAAAAGCTATGGCAACAACCGGTATTACTCGTAATGCCTGTAAACCACACCATCTATGGTGGCGGCCCCAACTCATCATTAAGAGAGGTCCGTACCGGTAATCATCATATTTCGTCGGTAGTGCATGGTGGTTCGGCTACAGTAAGTACCGCAGCTTATAATAATGTAATGTCCTGAATCGTATGTCTGATAAATACTTACTCTCCCGTTCACCAATCAACTAAATACCAGTTAAATTTATTGACAACCTATGTCCCAAATGGAAAACGTACCAAAGAAAACATGGCTTCAGCCCGAGCTTACCTTAATTTCAAATAATGAGGTAAATGGTAAAGGAAATATTAGCAGCATTCATGAACTCAAGAATACGCCTCATTATCCCTATTTAGTAACCGGCCCGGCAGGTTCAGGGAATGTTCCGCAAACTTTATACAACAGTGTTTCGTCGTAAAAAACGCTATTTCAGTTCATCTATCGCTCAAATCAGGTCGAACCCAATATCGCGCCTAAAGTAAACGCCATCGTAGTAAATGCGTGCGGCATCAGTTGTGGCGTGTTGCAATGCTTCGAATAAATTATCCTGTAAAGTGGTTACGGCCAATACACGTCCGCCGGCTGTTTTAATTTCGTCACCGTCAAGCACTGTGCCCGCCTGGAAAACGATCGAATCACGCACGTTGTCAATACCGCTTATAGCTTTACCGTTTACATACTCACCGGGATAACCACCGGCCACGCACATTATTGTAGCAGCTGTTTTAGATGATATTTTTAATTCGCGTTGGTCTATATCACCATTGGCAACACCTAACAGCAGATCTAAAAAGTCTGATTCGATCCTTGGCATTACGCTTTCTGTTTCCGGGTCGCCCATGCGGCAGTTATATTCTATCACATAAGGTTCGCCTTCACAGTTCATCAGGCCAATAAAAATAAAACCCTTGTAGGGGATGTTCTCTTTCTTCAAGCCTTCAACGGTTGGGATCACAATGCGCTCTTCAACTTTTTTCAAAAACGCGTCATCGGCAAACGGCACCGGCGAAACCGAACCCATACCGCCGGTATTTAAACCGGTATCGCCTTCGCCAATACGTTTATAATCTTTTGCCGATGGCAGTATTTTATAGCTGTTACCATCGGTCATCACAAAAACCGAAAGCTCGATACCTTGTAAAAACTGTTCGATAACCACCTTACTGCTGGCTTCGCCAAATTTTGCATCGGCAAGCATGGCTTTCAGTTCGTGCTGTGCATCTTCCCAGGTAGTGCAGATGAGCACACCTTTACCGGCAGCCAGGCCATCGGCTTTAAGCACTATCGGCAAACCGGCTGTGGCCAGGTAAGTAAGGCCCTCATCCAAAGTATCTTTAGTAAATGTTTTAGATGCCGCAGTAGGGATGTGATGCCTGAACATAAATTCTTTCGAGAAATCCTTGCTGCCTTCCAACTGCGCTCCGTGTTGCTGCGGGCCAATAACCGGGATGTTTTTCAATTGCTCATCGGCTAAAAAGAAATCGTGAATACCTTTAACCAGCGGTTCTTCGGGGCCAACCAAAACCAACTCAACATTATTCTCCAACACAAAATTGCGGATGCCTGCAAAATCGGCAACCTTCAGGTTTACGTTAGTGCCGTACTGGCCGGTACCCGCGTTACCCGGGGCAATAAACAATTGCGAACAGTTAGGGCTTTGAGCCAGTTTCCAGGCGAAGGCACTTTCGCGGCCGCCGCTACCGATGATGAGGATATTCATGCGGGCAAAGATAGGTTTTTGAGCTAAAGGCTGAAAGGTAAAAGCAGAAATGGAACATCTTCTAATCTTAGACGATTGCTTCCGCGTTAGGGATGGCAGCGGATACCGGCCTGTGGCTAATGCCTGTGCAGTATGAGTGGACAGCCCGGGCCGCAGGTAACGCCCGAATAACAATGACTGAAGGATTGAATCAAAATACCGAAAAAAACACTCTGTCACGGCCATCTTCCATCTTACCTCATCCATCTTCCATATTCGCACATTTAATTCAAAACTTTCGGCATTAAACCGTAATTTCGCCTGTCATAATGGCTTTTAATAGCCTGTGGCTTAATTGTTGATTAAGCCATATTTTAATTTCAAATTATAAACCATGTTGGGATTTATCAGCAAGCTTTTCGGAAGCAAATCGGACAGAGACGTCAAAAGTATATTACCTATAGTTGAAAAGATCAAAAATGAGTTTTCAAAGCTTGGCGACATCAGCAATGATGAGCTGCGCGACAAAACCGTTGATTTTAAGGAAAGAATAAAAAACGGCCTCGCCGAAATTGACGCTCAGATACAAAGCGTTAAAGAACAGGTTGATAACCCGGACCTGGAGGTTAGCGAAAAGGTTGACCTGTACACCGAACTGGACAAATTAGAAAAAGACCGCAATAAAACGCTCGAAGTAATATTGCTGGAAATACTGCCCGAAGCTTTTGCCGTGGTTAAAGAAACCGCGCGCCGTTTGGCCGAAAACAAAACGCTGGAAGTTACTGCCACCCAGTTTGACCGTGACCTGGCTGCCCGTAAAAAAAATGTGGTGATCAGCGGATCAAAAGCCATACACCATAATACCTGGATTGCCGCCGGTAACGAGGTGACCTGGAACATGGTTCACTATGATGTTCAGCTGATTGGCGGTGTGGTATTGCACCAGGGCAAAATATCCGAAATGGCCACTGGTGAGGGTAAAACGCTGGTTGCTACCTTACCTGCATACTTAAATGCACTTGCCGGACAAGGTGTGCATATTGTAACCGTGAACGATTACCTGGCACGACGCGACAGCGAGTGGATGGGCCCGTTATATGAGTTTCACGGCTTATCGGTTGATTGTATTGACCGCCACGAGCCAAGCAGCGAAGAACGGCGTGCAGCTTACCTTGCCGATATTACTTTTGGCACTAACAACGAGTTTGGTTTTGACTACCTGCGTGACAATATGACACGCAGCCCCGAAGAGTTGGTGCAACGCAAGTTACATTATGCCATGGTGGATGAGGTCGACTCGGTTTTAATTGACGATGCCCGTACACCTTTAATTATATCGGGACCTATACCCCGCGGCGATGAACACGAGTTTTATGAATTGAAACCACGTATTGAGCGTTTGGTAAACGCCCAGAAAACTTATGTTCAGGGTGTATTAAACGAAGCTAAGAATCAGATCAACAACGGCAAGACCGGAACTGATGATGGTGGCCTTGCCCTGCTACGCGCACATCGCGGTTTACCGAAAAACAAAGCCTTAATTAAGTTTTTGAGCGAAGGCGGTAACAAAACCGTGCTGCAAAAAACCGAAAACTACTACATGCAGGATTCGGGCAAGGAGATGCCGAAGGTTGACTCTGAACTGTTTTTTGTGATCGACGAAAAGAACAACCAGGTTGAGCTGACCGAAAAAGGTATCGAGCTGATCACAGCATCGGGCGAAGACCCGCACTTTTTTGTGATGCCTGACGTAGGTACCGAAATTGCCGAAATTGAAAAATCGAGCCTGAGCAATGAGGAAAAGATAGCACAGAAAGACGCCATGATCCGCGATTTTTCGATCAAGTCGGAGCGTATCCACTCGGTTAACCAGTTATTAAAAGCCTATACCTTATTCGAAAAAGATGTTGAATACATTTTAGATGATGGCAAGGTTAAAATTGTAGACGAGCAAACCGGCCGTGTATTGGATGGCCGCCGTTACAGCGATGGCTTACACCAGGCTATTGAAGCAAAAGAAAATGTGAAGGTTGAAGATGCATCGCAAACCTTTGCGACCATTACGCTGCAAAACTACTTTAGGATGTACCACAAGCTTTGCGGTATGACGGGTACTGCCGTTACCGAAGCCGGCGAGTTTTGGCAGATCTATAAACTGGATGTGGTTGAAATACCAACCAACACCCCAACTTCGCGTAAAGACGAGCAGGATCTGGTATACCGTACCACCCGCGAAAAATATAATGCCGTTGCCGAAGAAATTGTAAAGCTCACAACAGCCGGCCGCCCGGTGCTGGTAGGTACAACTTCGGTTGAGATCTCGGAGTTACTGAGCCGTATGTTAAAAATGCGCGGCATTAAACACAACGTACTGAACGCCAAAATGCACCAAAAAGAGGCTGACATTGTTGCCGAAGCCGGTCAGGCCGGAACGGTTACTATAGCAACCAATATGGCTGGCCGTGGTACGGATATCAAATTAGGCCCAGGCGTTAAAGAAGCCGGTGGTTTAGCCATTGTAGGTACCGAGCGCCACGAGTCGCGCCGTGTTGACCGCCAGTTGCGTGGCCGTGCCGGTCGCCAGGGTGACCCGGGTTCATCGCAGTTTTTTGTATCATTAGAAGATAACCTGATGCGTTTATTCGGATCTGAGCGTATCTCGGGCCTGATGGTAAAAATGGGTATTGAAGAAGGCGAAGTGATCCAGCACTCAATGATCACCAACTCGATAGAGCGCGCCCAAAAGAAAGTTGAAGAAAATAACTTCGGTATCCGTAAGCGCTTGCTGGAGTTTGATGATGTGATGAACTCGCAGCGTACCGTAATTTACACCAAACGTAAAAACGCCCTGTTTGGCGAACGTTTGGATGTTGATTTGAGCAACACCACTTTTGATGTGGTTGACGATGTGGTTAACGAATACAAAGAAGCTAAAAACTTTGAAGGCTTTAAACTGGAGATCATCCGTTTGTTCTCGGTTGACCCGGATTTGACCGACGAGGAGTTTGATACCCTGACCATCCCTAAACTAACCGACAGGATATTTGCCGAGGTAACCGATTTTTATAAACGCAAAGCCGAAGCCATCGCCGCACAGGCATACCCGGTATTAAAAGATGTTTATGATACCCGTCAGGAAATTGAGAACATTATTGTTCCGTTTACCGATGGTGTGCATGGCATGCAGGTGGCTGTACCTTTAAAGAAAGCTATCGATAACCATGGCCTGGAAGTATTTAAATCGTTTGAAAAGAATGTAACGCTTGCGCTGATAGACGACGATTGGAAAGAGCACCTGCGCGAGATGGACGAGTTGAAACAATCGGTACAAAACGCGGTTTATGAGCAAAAGGATCCGTTATTGGTGTATAAATTTGAGGCATTTGAGCTTTTCCGCCAGATGCTGGCCAATACCAATAAAGAGATCGTAAGCTTTTTATACCGTGGCGGTATACCAATGCAGCAGCCCGAAGAAGTACGCGAAGCAAGGCCGCAACCTAAGTTGGATTTGCGCAAAATGCGCACCAGCAAGGCCGAGGTTGCACATGAAAGCAATGGCATACCCGATGGTTTTGGCGATACCCGTGAGCAGCAAAAGCAAATGCCGGTTAAGGTTGAGCAAAAAATTGGCCGTAACGACCCTTGTCCATGCGGCAGTGGTAAAAAATATAAAAACTGCCACGGCGTAGGGGTGGCGTAAAGCCCCCTAACCCCCTTAAGGGGGAATTTAACTTGGAGTATATGAAACAAAGCAATACCATATCGTTATTAAGCTTAGCTGCTAAAACATGTGGTATTGCTTTTTTTGTTTTACTATCGGTATCCGCTTTAGCGCAAACCCGCGGAACGGTTACCGTGGTTAAGGACCCGCGGATAGATACCGTACTGGCTAAACGGGCAGAGTTGAGCAAACTGCCTAACAGCGGGCAATCTTCCAACTCAGGTAATGGTTTCAGGGTACAGTTTTTTATGGGCTCAAACCGTACCGAGGCCTATAATGCCCAGGCTAAGTTTAATGAGCTGTATCCCGATATTAAAACCTACATCATGTATAGCGAGCCTAACTTTAAGGTAAAGGCCGGCGATTTTAAAAGCCGCTTGGAAGCATCGCGCCTGATGGAGCAGTTGCGCAAACAGTTCACCTCGCTTATTATCATACCCGAAAAAATTAACCTGCCTAAAACAGACAGTGATGATTAAAGAAAAAATACAGCAGCTATCAAAAACTATTTTTAACGATGTAGTTGCTAACCGCAGGCATATCCACGCCAACCCCGAATTATCGTTTAACGAATACAATACCTCGGCTTTTGTTGCCAAACAATTAGATGCCCTGGGCATACCTTACGAGCATATGGCCGATACTGGTTTGGTAGGTCTGTTAAAAGGCGGTAAACCATCCGACCGGGTTGTTGCGCTGCGCGCGGATATGGACGCCCTGCCGATAACCGAGGCTAACAATGTGGCTTATAAATCAACCAATGTGGGTGTGATGCACGCCTGCGGGCACGATGTGCACACCTCATCATTATTAGGTACAGCCAAAATACTAACCGAATTAAAGGAAGAATTTGGGGGCACGGTAAAATTTATTTTTCAGCCGGCCGAAGAGCGTTTACCCGGCGGCGCCAGTGTTATGATCAAAGAAGGTGTTTTAGAAAACCCAAAGCCCCAGGCGGTAATGGGGCAGCATGTAATGCCTTTGATAGACGCCGGCAAAGTGGGCTTCCGTGCAGGGAAATATATGGCCTCTACAGATGAACTTTATGTTACCGTTACCGGGAAAGGCGGACACGGCGCGCAACCGCAGCAAAACATCGACCCGGTAATTATTACCGCGCATATTTTGGTGGCGCTGCAAACCATCATCAGCCGCAGTAACGATCCAAAATCGCCATCGGTGCTTTCGTTTGGTAAAGTGATTGCCAATGGCGCTACCAATGTAATACCGAACGAGGTAAAACTCGAGGGCACCTTCCGTACCATGGATGAACAATGGCGCAAAGAGGCTCATATAAAAATGAAAAAAATGGCCGAAGGCATTGCCGAAAGCATGGGCGGTAGCTGCGAGTTTAATATTATGCACGGCTACCCCTACCTCATCAACGAAGAAAAATTGACCGCCAGCGCACGCGGCTTTGCCGAAGATTACTTAGGTAAAGACAACGTGCTCGACCTGGATATCTGGATGGCCGCCGAAGATTTTGCGTATTACTCGCAGGTATCTGATGCTTGTTTTTACCGTTTGGGCACCCGTAACGAAGAGCGCGGCATTACCTCGTCGGTACACACGCCAACTTTTGATATTGACGAAACGGCTTTGGAACTAAGCACCGGTTTGATGGCTTATATCGCGTTAAAGCAGCTTGGAAATTAATGACCACAGATTATTCCGAGATAAATATCAAAGCTTCAAAGCGTTCCTTTGAGGCTTTTTAATTTTAACACAAAGTGTTCGATATCATATTTTAATAATTTGTTTTTCAAGACCTTTGGCCAACTATTATTTACATAAAAAACGGTAAGACTACACATGAAATTTTTTACACCCGCTATAACCAGATTGTTTGTAGTTATTGCCGTGTTGATATGTACGTCGGCTATCAACGCTCAGGCCCAGCAAATCAAACGGTTTAACCCCGATACACTGCGCACCATCGTGATCGACAGCAACCTGGTGAACATCAAATCGCATAAGCTAAACGCGCAGGATTTTATTGATGCCATGCTGGCCGATACCGGCTTTTATATGGCTTTCCGTAACATGAAGAAGTATGCCTTTGATGCCGAGAACCGGATATTTACTTACGATAAAAAAAATAAGGTTGACGGCAGGATCTATCGCAAGATACACCACAGCAATGCAAAAGGCGCGCATAAAATGGAGTACCTGGCCAAACGGGACAGCGGCGCGGTTTTTAAAAAGAACGGCAAATATGAGTTGTACACGGCAGAGATGTTCGACTATATTTTTATGAACGCCTACAACTCCGACTTTATCAAAGGCGATGCGCCTATTGGCAATGGTAAAAACGAAGGCTATAAGGCCAAACTCAAAACGCTTGTATTCATGCCCGGGCGCAGGGTAAACGGTATCCCGTTCATCAGCGGTAAAACAGAGATCTTCGGCCCCGATTTGCGACAGTTTTACATGTACCAGTTTTCGCATGCCATATACCTGGATACTATCCCGGTTTACCGGTTCAGGATAACGCCCAAGCCCAGCACCGCTGATGATGATGTGATGATCAAAGAGATAACCACCATTTTTGATGCACGCACCTTCCAGATACTGGGCCGGTATATCGACTTAAAGTTTCATAATTTCTTAGTCGACTTTAACGTGCAGATGAACATTGAATGCAACAACTACAACGGTGAGCTTTTACCCGTTAAAATAACCTACCAGGGCAATTGGGATGTACCGCTGCATAAAGAAGAACGCGCCAGCTTTTTGATAGTGCATAAGAATTATAAGAAGGAATAAGCCCCCTAACCGCCTAAAGAGGGAACAAGCGTTGATCGGTATACAAATTAATTGGTGTCTGTCCGGCTCAATACTTTAACGAATCGCTTTTTAAGGTGATCGTAAACACATCGTTGCCCCGATGGGCCGTTAATTGAGTGCTGGCTACAAATTTTCCCGGAGGTACGCCCGACATAGAAAAGGAGATCCCGGCATCAGTACTAAAGGTTTTGTTATCAATGGGCAATGGAGAATCATTGATAACGCCATCACCGAAGCCGCGGAGCGTAATCATACCTGCGTTGGTACTGCCATTTAGCTTCAGGTGTATTTCGCCACCTCTATTACCAATCCTGGTAAGATACCATTGTGCATCAGCAACAGATATCCAAGTACCGTTAGCGCTAATATAGCTGCCTTGCGGAGCAACATCATTGTCTTTTTTGCAGGCTGCTAAAACTAAAAGGCAGGCGATCAGTAAATACTTTTTCATAACAGTTAATTTATATACCCATACGGTACCGCTAACCCAAACGCTACAAAAAAAAGAGCATATTAAAAATATGCTCTTCAAATAATCAGTGTAATCATAAAAAATCAGCGGTCAGAACTCCGCATTTTTAGGGAACCTTGGGAAAGGTATCACGTCGCGGATGTTACCCATGCCGGTAACAAACAGCACCAAACGCTCAAAGCCCAGGCCAAAGCCGGCATGCGGACAGGTGCCAAAGCGGCGGGTATCCAGGTACCACCATAGCTCGTCTTTCGGGATGCCCAGTTCGTCCATGCGCTGCTCCAATTTATCCAAACGCTCTTCACGCTGCGAGCCGCCGATGATCTCGCCAATCCCCGGGAACAGGATATCCATAGCGGCTACGGTTTTACCATCCTCGTTCTGGCGCATGTAAAACGATTTGATCTCTTTGGGATAATCAGTCAGGATAACCGGCTTTTTAAAGTGTTTTTCAACCAGGTAACGCTCATGTTCGCTTTGCAGATCGGCGCCCCAGCCTTCTATCAGGTATTGGAATTTTTTCTTTTTATTGTGCGATGATTCGCGCAAAATACTGATGGCTTCGGTATAGGTGATCCGTTCAAAATCGTTATCCAAACAGAACTGCAGCTTATCCAGCAGGCTCATTTCTGAGCGCTCGTTTTGCGGTTTCTGTTTTTCTTCATCGGCTAACCGCTGACTTAAAAAGTCCAGATCCTCCTTGTTTTTATCCAGCGCGCTTTTGATCACGTATTTCAACATCTCTTCGGCCAGGTCGGCGTTGTCTTTCAGATCGTAAAAAGCCATTTCGGGCTCTATCATCCAAAACTCGGCTAAATGGCGGGTAGTATTCGAGTTTTCGGCGCGGAAAGTTGGGCCGAAAGTGTAAATATCGCTCAAGGCCATCGCGCCAAGCTCACCTTCCAGCTGGCCTGATACGGTTAGGTTGGTAGCACGGCCAAAAAAGTCCTGCTTGTAATCGATCTCGCCGGTATCGGTTTTAGGGATGTTTTCCAGATCGAAGTTGGTAACGTGGAAGGTCTCGCCCGCGCCCTCAGCGTCCGAAGCTGTGATAACCGGGGTATGCAGGTATACAAAACCTTTTTCCTGCAAAAACTGGTGTATAGCGAAAGACAGCGTGTTACGCACACGGAATATGGCGCCAAAAGTATTGGTACGGAAACGCAAATGTGCATTTTCGCGTAAAAACTCAAGGCTGTGTTTTTTGGGTTGGATAGGATATTTTTCCGGGTCGCTGTCGCCTAAAACCTCCAGTTTGGCAGCAGGCAATTCAACCGTTTGGCCCTGGCCCTGCGAGGCAACCAATGTACCGGTTACGCTGATGGCCGCGCCAACGGTAATACGTTTAAGCAGTACCGGGTCGGTATTTTCAAAATCGACAACAATTTGCAGGGTATTATTTGTTGAGCCATCATTTAAAGCGATAAAACGATTTTGACGAAATGCGCGTACCCATCCTTTGACAGTTACTTCCTTACCGACCAATTCGCCGGTCAATAGTGCTTTGATCTTGATTCTCTGGCTCATTATTAATAATTATTGAGCCGCAAAAATACAATTATTTAGCTAACGGTAAGTTGAAAGTTCCATTCAAAAAGTTTACATTTTGCGGAAACCCGGTATTTGTAGCGTCATAAGTTTTGATCAAATTTAAGCTAAACGTTCCGCCAATGGCATTTCTCGACGGGTCATATTTAGAAATAACAAGAGTATTTACCGCGGTGTTATCCAACATGTAATTACTTAAGTTAGAAAAAGTTCCCAGGGAAGAGGTTGTATTATGATAATAGACCTGGCTACCCGTTAAAGTATATTGGCCAATTCCATTATATTTAATGGTAATACCTAATACCTCATTATTATTGGTATTCGCTGTTATTTTCAGGCTATCTTGAACTATTGCGGAGAAATATGCAACAGGCCACCATGTGCCGTTCTTTTGCGCAGAGATGAATGCATGAGGTGGCGGAGCCACACAGCCGCAGAGTCGCTGCTCTTCTTTTACTTTCTTACAGCTTGCGTTAAGTATCAGGCATGCGATCATCAATAGAGGTAATAACTTTCTCATGTTTATGGTTTTATAACATTACGCAAACCGTAGCGCAAACGCTACAAACTTCAATATTGTCGTCATTTTTCTTTTATTGATGGCCCGTATGTTTCGCCATTAAGTAAACCTTTATAAGTTTGCTGCGCCAATTGACCTCCGTATGAATCCGAAACTTAGCCTTTTTGTGGGCATTTTATGTATTGCCTTTTCGCCCATATTTGTAAAATTGGTGCCGCTATCTGCATTAAGCGCCGCCTTTTACCGTATGTTTTTCGGCTTTATTATACTGGCGCCTTACTGCCTGTTTTATAAAAACCTGCGCATCCCGGCAAGGGCCTTGGGTATTGCGCTGGTTGGCGGGTTGGTTTTCGCATTGGATATCGCGGTGTGGAATATTTCCATCCTTAAATCAACGGCCACCATCTCAACCCTGATAGCTAACCTTGCCCCGGTTTGGGTAGGGATATTGAGTTTACTGATCCTCAAAAAGCAACCCGGCGCCAGTTTTTGGCTCGGTACGCTTATCGCGATAAGCGGCATGTGTATTTTGGTTGGGCTGCAAAATGTACTAAGCCTAAAACTGAACGAAGGCGTTTTATATGCCCTTGGTTCGAGCGTGCTTTACGCGATTTATATTTTGCTCACTAAAGATGTACTGGCGCGCATTGATTCCATTGTGTTTATGTTTTACAGTATGCTTGCCTCAACCGTTGCATTGGGTGTTTACTGCCTTTTTGAAGGTGACCAACTCTTAAACTACAGTGCCCACACCTGGCTTATTCTCATCATATTGGGTATTGTTTGCCAGCTTATTGGTTGGCTAACTATCAATTATGTCATCCACCACATGGATTCGACCCGGGTATCTATCGCCTTGTTAGGGCAAACCGTAGCCACAGCATTGCTGGCCTGGCTTATGCTCAATGAGCGTGTGGATTTTATCGAATTAGTTGGCGGCGCAATTGTATTGGTGGGTATCGGGGTTACGTTTGTGAAAAAGAAAACACTTCACAAAATCCAAAAATAAGTTTTCTATTGGTAAACTTTTGATTAAATTTGTATAATGAATATAATCACCCGGCGGACTATACTTTACTACGCTAATTTGTATCCGCTTGCTGCCAATTCATTAAATAGTTGGTATGATGAAATTTCAAAAGCCAGCTTTCAAAATTTCAATGAGTTAAAAGATGTTTACAGAAATGCAAGTGTAGTAGCAAACAATAGGGTTGTATTTAACATTAAAGGCAATTCATTTCGCTTAGTTGTTTCATTTGATTTTAGACGACAGGCGTTATATGTAATTTGGTTTGGCACACATTCTGAATATGATAAAATTGACGTTGCCATCGTTAAGCATCTTGGAAACCCTAACAAAAGAGACTGATCATGGAAACTAACTGGAAGATTTTAAAAACAGAAGATGAATATGATATTGCTTTAGAAAGGGCAATAGCGCTTTTTAATATACCTGAAGGTACACCAGAAAGTGATGAACTTGAACTGCTTTTATTGTTAGTGAAAGATTATGAAGATCGTCATTATCAAATACCGGAAGTTGACCCTATCGAACTTATTAAACTTAAGTTGGAAGAAAAAGGTTTAAAACAAAAAGATCTTGAACCAATAATCGGTTCAAAGGGATATGTATCATCTGTACTTTCGGGAAAGAAAGAGTTAACTTTAAAAATGGTGAGGGGCCTGCATGAGTTTTTAGGAATACCGGCCGAATCATTTTTAACTGAACCAAAAAAGAAAGTTAAACTGGCCTAATCTTTTTCTTACCCATGATTCTCAAACACACCGTCGACCGTATAATGGAAGCCACAGATATTGTGGAGGTGATTGGCGAATTTGTGACCTTAAAAAAGCGCGGGGCCAATTATATCGGTTTATCGCCTTTTGCTAATGAGCGTACACCATCCTTCACAGTATCGCCTGCAAAAGGCATTTTCAAAGATTTTTCATCGGGGATAGGCGGCTCGGCTGTTACCTTTTTAATGGAGCACGAAAAATTCAGCTACCCGGAGGCACTGAAATGGCTCGCCAAAAAATACGGCATCGAGGTGGAAGAAACCGTTGATGCGCCCGAAGACCGTGAGGCCGAAAACCATCGCGAAAGCTTACTGATCGTTACCGGCTATGCTTCCAAATTTTTTGAGAAAAGCCTTTGGGATACCGACGACGGCAAGGCCATCGCGTTAAGCTATTACAAAGAGCGTGGTTTTACCGATGCTACCATTAAAAAATTTGAGCTGGGTTACTCGCCAGATCAATGGGAGGCCTTTAGCAGCCAGGCCATCAAAGATGGTTACAAGCAGGAGTATTTAGAAGAGACCGGTTTATCCGTTAAGCGCGAAAACGGAACACTTTACGATCGTTATCGCGGCCGGGTGATGTTCCCGATACATAATTTTACCGGCCGGGTGATTGCCTTCGGCGGCCGCACGCTGAAGAACGACAAATCGGTACCCAAATACGTTAACTCGCCCGAAAGCGAGATATATCATAAATCGAACGTTCTTTACGGTTTGTTTTTTGCCAAAAAAGCCATCCGCGACCAGGATAACTGTTACCTGGTTGAAGGCTATGCCGATGTGATCTCGGTACATCAATCGGGCATTGAAAACGTGGTGGCTTCATCGGGCACCTCACTTACTGTCGAGCAGATCAGGCTAATTGGCCGCCTCACCAAAAACATTACCATACTTTATGATGGCGATGCGGCAGGTATCAAGGCTTCCTTACGGGGATTGGACCTGATATTGGAAGAGGGCCTGAACGTAAAAGTGGTTCTGTTCCCCGACGGGCACGATCCGGATTCGTATGTGCGTTTGCTAGGCAGCTCAGGTTTTAAAAACTACATCGAGCAAAATAAAAAGGATTTTATCCTTTACAAAACCAATATCCTGCTAAAGGAAGCCGGAAACGACCCCATCCGCAAGGCCGAGGTTATCCGCGAGGTGGTAGAGAGCATTGCCAAAATACCCGACTCGATCAAGGCATCGGTATTTTTAAAAGAGTGTAGCCACATATTGGAGATCGAAGAGCGTTCGCTGATATCCGAGCTCAATAAAATGCGTACTGCCAAAGGCAAAAAGGATTATCAGCAACAGCAAAATAAAGCCAACCGGGAAGCCCAGGAAGAATATGATGCTGCACCGCCTGCCGAATCGGTATTTTTAGAAAAGGCCGAGCCCTTTGAAACCCAGGAAAAGGAAATTGTGCGCCTGCTCATCACGTATGGTAATCAGCTCATTAACTGGGACGATATTGCCAATACCTATATCGGGCCGTTTATGATTGCCAGTTTAAACGATGTAACCCTTGAGCATGCAGTTTATAAAGAGTTTGTCGACATTTACCATAAAGAAGTGGAGAAGGGTAATTTGCCCGATGAAACTTTCTTTATCAACCACAGCAACAAACAGGTAGCCGATGTGGTGATCACGCTGTTGCTATCGCAATATGTGCTGAGCCATAACTGGTATGATATGCATAAGATAGCAACCAGCGATGAAACCAAAAACATGAAGGCAACCATATTGACCGCCATCTTCCACTTAAAAAAGCAAAAGGTGGGTGTAATACTGCGCGATCTGCAAAAGCAGTTGCAGGCTACTAAAATTCCGGAAGAGGAGGAAATTTTGCTGAGCCAGTTTTTGCATATGAAGAAAGTGCAAAAAACCATTACCGATTACTTAGGCATTGTAATTACCGAATAATGGCAACCCACCTTGATCTTGGCCGCCTGGGCGAGCAATTAGCCAAAACACATTTGGAAGGCTTGGGTTATGAAATTATGGATGAGAACTGGACGCATGGTAAAGCCGAGATAGACCTGGTAGCCTACTACAATAAAACCATCATATTTGTTGAGGTTAAGGCCCGTACCGGCAACTGGTTTGGCGAACCCGAAGATTTTGTGGATGCCCGTAAACAAAAATTACTGGCTGATGCGGCAAATGAATATATTTACCTGATGGAGCACACGGGCGATGCAAGGTTCGATATTGTTTCCATTTTGTTCGACAATAAAAACACACATACATTAAAACATATCCCCGATGCCTTTTGGCCGTCGCCTACAATTTAACAGTACCATGAAATTAAGATCAGGCTTACTTATAGCAGCATTTACCTTTTTAGCCATCAGCATTTTTAACGGTTGTAAACCAACCGGGCCCGAAGTACTCTCTATAACTCCCGATGCAGGCTCTGCCTACAGATTGGGCGACCTGATAACAGTTAAAGTTTCCTCATCAGCACGCACCGTGGCCGATTCGGTTGTTTACCTGATCGATTCGGTGAGAAACACATCCCGTAAGGATACCCTGGCTGCCCAAATTAAAACCGACTCGTTAACCTGCGGCTCTAAATTGGTTACCGCACGCTTTTATAAAGCCGGCAAGGTGGAAGAAGTGTCGACCAATGTGATATTAAAGGCGGCATTACCACCGGTGGAGTATACTTATAAAGTAGACAAGGTATTTCCACATGATATGGGGTCGTACACCGAGGGGCTGGAATACCATGACGGCGATTATTTTTTTGAGAGTACGGGTTTGGAGAAGGAATCTTACCTGTTAAAAGTTGATCTGAAAACGGGTAAAAAACTGCAATCGGCAAAACTTGCCGACCAGTATTTCGGCGAGGGCATTGCCACGGTAGGCGATAAAATACTGATGCTCACCTATCGCGAAAAAACAGCTTTTGTATATGATAAGAACACGTTTAAGTTGCTTAGTACCATACCATACAACTGGGGCCGCGAAGGCTGGGGGATGTGCTTTGACGGTAAACACATTTTAAACGACGACAGCACCAACCGCATATTTATGTTAAATAAAGACACCTATATGCCCGAAAGCTTTATCGATGTTTATGATGATCAGGGCCCGGTTAATGGTGTTAACGAACTGGAATACATTAATGGTAAAATATATGCCAATGTGTATACTACCGACCTGATCCTGGTGATCAACCCTAAAAACGGCGCGGTGCTGCAAAGGATAAACATGAAGGATCTTTGGCCGCTATCGCAACGCCCGGCCGGTTATGATAATGAGCAAAATGTATTGAACGGCATTGCCTGGGATGCCAAGGGAAAACGCATTTTTGTAACAGGAAAAAAATGGCCGCATCTGTACCAGGTAACATTTATCAAAAAATAACGGTCAGTTGTTGTCAGGTTAAATGCAACTCCTTATTTTTAACCCTGTTAACCACATTTTCCCAAAAAAACGTGGCGTTCGTGTAACCAATTCCCCAACCTGGGGAATTTTAAACATGGATAAAACACAAAAAACATATTGATCTGTTAATTAACGTATCGGAACAACTTTTGCTTAATCATTGTCGTATATGTCACCCTGTTTAAGTATAAAGTAAATTACGTCCATATTTTCCAATGAAAAAATTACTACTAATAGCCGCTTTATTTGGAGCATTCGCTATTTCATCTTGTAAAAAAGATGTCAACAACTCGCCTGATCAACCACCAGTAACCGGAACCAATGCCATACAGGTACCGGATAACTTTGACTGGTCGAGCTCAAAAAATCTAACCGTAACCGCAAGTATTACCGATACCCGTTTTGCAGCTGCGGTACACCGTATCACCATTTACAACGGCGACCCATTTAACGGCGGTGTTTTATTAGCAACCGGTTCGGCTACTACAGCTACACCATTTACTACCAAAATTTATATCCCAACTGTAACTACTTCGTTATACGTTGTAAAAACCTCTCCTGATAAGTCGCAGATCGTTCAAAAAGTAAACGTAGGCCTTTCGGATATCGCGGTTTCGTTCGGCGCTATCGATCCAACGGTAACTGCTGATAAAACAACAGTTGGAGGCAAATTGCAAACATTAGGCGGTACTACACCGGCCAGCCCCGATTGTAACAGCGGCTGCACAACTACCATTACAACCAGCACTAACAACGTTAACGTAAACAACGGCGATGTGATTTGCATAACAGGCAGCAACATTACTGTAAGTTTTGCAGGTGTTAACGGCGGTACAGTAAGGGTATGCGGCAGCAATGTAACTTTATCTAACTACAACTTCTCAAATGGCTCAACTGTATTGGTTACTACCAATGGTTCGGTAAATATGAGCGGTGTTAACTTTAACTCGTCAACTTCAACCTTATCAAACTGGGGTACCGTTAATTACAATGGCGCTTTTCCTGATAACGGTATCGTTAACAACTACGGCACCATGAACGTAACCAGCGATTTTAACATCAATAGTAACGCCGGTGCAATGACCAACAATGGCACCATGAACATCAGCGGAAGTTTTAACAATGGCTCATCAGCACAGGCTACTAATAACGGTGTAATGAATGTAAGCACCAACTTCCAGCAAAATGGCGGTGCAGGTGTATTTACCAACAACTGCGCTTTATATGTAAGTGCTAACTACAACCAAAGCTCAGCAATTAAAAACTACAGCTATATTAAAGTTGGCGGTACTTCTACCATCAACAGCAGCACCACATTAAACCTGTACAACGGCGCTATGCTGAAAACCAATAACTTTATTTTAGATGGCTCAACCATTGCAGGTAACGGCAGCACATCATTAGTTAAAATTACAGGCACCACCAGTATCCAAAATTCGGGGGCAAATATTACCGGCCCGGTATCAGTTTGCGCAGGCACCAACGTAAGCGATATTTACTTAAAAAATGGTGCAACTAACGATTGCAGCTTATATATCGCAAAATCAGGCTGTAATCCGGATGGTAATGGCACACCCGCTGTTGTAGATACCGATGGCGACGGTGTACCGGACAACCTGGATGCTTATCCACATGACGCTACTAAAGCTTATGTAAGCTCGGGCGGCGCAGGTACAGTAGCTTTTGAAGATCAATGGCCAAACAAAGGCGACTTTGATTTGAACGACTTAGTAATGTCTTACAGTTACAGCGTAGTAACCAATGCTGCAAACGTAGTGGTACAGGTTACAGGTAAATATAGCTTATTAGCAACCGGTGGTACTTACGGTAACGGCTTCGGAGTTGAGTTCCCGGTAACCCGTGCCAGTGTAAGCGGTTTAACCCGCGGCACATTAGAAGCCGGCCAAACAAAGGCAGTTGTTACCTTATTCTCAAACATGCGTTCGGTAATGTCTAACTGGAATACTCAACCGGGTGTTGCTCAGTCGCCAATAGTAAAAGACAGTATCACCTTTAACGTAGCTAATGGCCCAACCCTGAGCACCTTTGGCCAGGACGGTTACAATCCATTCATCTGGAACATGGGCAGCGATAACAAAAGGCGCGAAGTTCACCTTTGGGGTAAAACACCAACCACACTGGCCGACCAAAGTTTGTTCGGCACAGGTTCTGATAACACTAACGTAGCAGCTTCAAGATACTATGTAACAACTACAGGCTTACCTTATGCCATTAGTGTACCGGCAACATTCAGCTATCCTATTGAAACTGCCGATATCACCACGGCTTACCTGCACTTTGCAGCATGGGCACAATCGGGCGGTACAACATATACCGACTGGTACAGCAATACCGCAGCAGGATACAGAAACACAAGCCTGATATACACACACTAATCAGACCAGCATATATCATCAAAAAAGCCGCCCGGAATCCGGGCGGCTTTTTTGATTTAGTGAGCATTTTAATCCACCTTTATAAATTTTCCGGTCTCGTCAAAGATCAGGTCCTTCCCTTTGATCTCGGCTTCATAAGTTAATTTGCCCGCAGCATCAGTAACCTTACCAGCCTCCTTAATTGGCGTTTTATAGTGCTCCTTTATATAAGGCGCAACCGGCTTAGGTAAACTGCTTACCGGTATGGCATTTACAATCTCAACAAACACGCCTGCCGGGGTAAAAACAGCAGAGTTATCCTCGCCCGATTTGCCGCCCCAGTTAGCCTCGTAATTACCTTTTTCTTTTTCCCAGGTTACTTTAGTGGCAGCCGGGTATTTTTTTGCCAGCCCGGCTTTTACGGCTGCCGGTACATCCTTTGGTTTTACATCCTGGGCCATTGCTGTAAAAGCACCGCAACCTAATGCCATGGCAATTAAAAATGTTTTTCTCATACCTTTTAATGTTTATTGTTTATACCCAATTATAATAACCGATTCTGTAAAAAACCTGTACTTATTGCCTGTTGGTAAAACAATTAGACGGCTTTGTGTATTAATACGAAGTTAAAGCCGATTAAAAAGTTGATGAACCCTGTATATTTTAAAAGATGTTTATTCCTTTTACTTACTATCGGGATGTTTATCCCGTTGTCATCAAAAGGATATGCCGTACTGGCACACGAGGCATTAATTGATGCGAGTTGGGAAAAACACCTGTTGCCCCTGCTCAAAAAGAATTATCCCAACAGCACCGATGACGAACTGAAAGTTGCGCACTCTTATGCCTACGGCGGAGCGTTAATAGCCGACATGGGTTATTATCCGTTTGGGAGCACTTATTATACCGACCTGGCGCATTACGTGCGCAGCGGCGACTTTGTGATGGCATTGATCAACCAGTCGGAAACACTGAATGAATATGCATTTGCCCTGGGCGCTTTATCGCACTATATGGCCGATAAATACGGCCATTCGTTAGCTACAAACGTGGTTGTCCCGATGGTATATCCTAAAATAAAGCAAAAATTTGGCGATGTGGTTACCTATGAAGAAGACCGTACATCGCACAGCAGGCTTGAGTTTGCGTTTGATGTATTGCAAACAGCAAGAGGAAATTACGCTTCGTCAGCCTATCATAATTTTATTGGCTTTAACGTAGCCAGACCCGTTTTAGAGCGTGCTTTTTTACGTACTTACGGCGAGGATATCAATTCGGTATTCGGCGATCTTGCCCTGGCTATTTCAACATTCCGTTGGACGGTAAAAAATATCTTCCCTGGTTTGGCTAAAACCGCCTGGCAATTAAAAAAAGACGAAATCAAAAAAATAAACCCTACTGCCACGGCCCGGAGCTTTAAGTATAGGATGAGCAGAAAAAATTATTATGAGGAGTTTGGAAAAGATTATGAAAAGCCAAACTTTGGCAGCCGGGTAATGGCTTTTGTGATAAAAATATTACCCAAAGTAGGCCCGTTAAAATCTTTAAAATTTATACCGCCGGGCGCGGAGGGCGAAAAGCGTTTTGCACAAAGCTTTGATAGTATTTTAGTGCATTATAACATAGCGCTGGCAAAATTAGATAATAACCAGCTAACCCTCCCCGATATCGATTTTGATACCGGCAAACCAACCAAACTGGGCGAATACGGCCTGACCGACGACACCTACAATGACCTGGTATTGAAATTGAAGGATAAGAAATTTGATAATTTATCAAAACCCTTAAAACAAAACATCCTGTTGTTTTACAATACCCCCGATACCGTGGCTTATGCCAAAAAGAAACCCGATGAATGGAAAAAGACCTACGCGGCTTTGCAGGAGTTAAAGGTTGCGCCCACTATAAAAATGGATACGCTGAAAACCTTCCCGCCGGATAAGCCGGAAAAAGCAAAAGGGCAGTAATTAAATTACCGCCCTTTTATGATTATTGTTAATATGCGTTATGCTGTTTTAGCATGTCAACGTCTTTAGGTTGGATATCGGTAACAGCATATCGCTCGATACCGGCAATGCTCATCTCATCTAAGACATTAACAAGGTTATTATATACTGAATGATCGCTTGCTTTAACCAATACAATCATGTCTTTATTAGTTGAAGATTCTATGAGCTTTTTCATCTCAATTATAGCAATGCCAATCCCTTTGTTACCATCAGAGGTGACTTTGGGTTCAGTAAGCGGCTGATCGGGCATACCACGAAAAGACAGGACTTTACCATCCTTACCAATATCGATCGTCATACTACGACTGGCCGGTACCGGAAGGCCTCCGGGTTCACTATTATCAGGCACAGCCAGGTTAAACATTTTTGGCTTTTGCAGCGATGTGGTCAACATAAAAAAAGTAATGAGCAAAAACGCCAGATCGACCATAGCGGTCAGATCAACACGGGCATTTAATTTTTTACGCGGGGTTTTACCACCGGTTTTTTCGGGTGATGAGTTTAGCTCGGCCATGATGTTGCGATTTAGGTGAATAAATTGGTTGATTAAATAACCGGGTTGGGTTGGTTATTTACACTTAAAACGCTTAGCGTTACGCAATTGTTGCGGTTGCCGTTAAAAATATTTAATGAATAATTGGTGTGGTTATTCGCTCAATGATCGCATTCGTAAATGCAGCCATCGGCACTCTGAAATATCAATGTCATGGCCTTGTGCTGCTGTATATCTTTGAGCGTAAGCAGGGCCGGATCGGGCAGTTTATCAAAATACACGACGTAAAAATGCGACTGCGCGTAAAACTTGCGGATAGCTGCCGGGTCGTTTTTATGCGGGATATATTCGGACCCGAGGCCGGTAAAGTAGTAGAACGCTTCGCAGGCATTGTTATACACCTTATAACCGGGTTTAAACAACTCCAGGTGCGTTTTCATCTGGTTGATCATGTCCGATTTGTTCCAGTCGTCATCAGCATAACCGGGGATCCCGTAATCGCACTCATCGTCATAACGCTGCCAATCCCTTTTGTATTCGCCATAGGCAAACAACAAGCCAATACTTACTGCCAAAACAGTTAATGGGACGTGGTATTTAGCCGCTGCCTTGCGGATAAGACCCGGGATCCAGAAAGTACATCCCCATAGAAACGGAACAAACAGGTGCGAAAGCAAGCGGTTATTGAGACGTTCGTAACGGCTGATGGTAGCCGAGAGGATCATGAACAAGGCATACACGATAAAGAAGGCCAACGCAATGTTTTCGTAACTGGTGTACATAGCGCGGTTACTGAACGCGTTATACAAAAACAAGATGATGAAAGCCGCTATCAGCAACAATGTAATAGTAAACGCCAGTCCATAAGCCTTTTGGCCAAAGGTAAACCAATCGCACATTACGGTACCGAAATAGTGCATATTCTCCGAAAGGGAAGTAAGCGACTTATACCTTGGGCCGGTGCCGGTATGGGTAACCAGGTTATTGCGTACCAGGTTGGCAATTAATAACGAAACCGAAATGCTGTCGAAAATTAAAATGTGGCGAACCTTATCTTTAAGCTTAAGCTGATGATCGAACAGTAAAAGCATACCGCCCGTGCCTACCAGCGTAACACCGGCATAACGGGTAATTAATGCCAAAGCGGTAACAATTGCCAATATAACCAGCGATTTAATAGTATGGGTTTGCGCATAACGATGGTATACCATGATGAACACCAGCACCCAAACCATAAACAGAGTTTCGGACCAGAGGTAGGTATAGATTTCAAGCAGCGAGGGGCTTAGCACAATGGCCAGCAGGATAATCCATTTATATATTTTTGATGTGAGCCTGAACCGCTCCATAATGACGCCGGAAAGGAAAATGAGCGTGCCAAACAACAAACCATCCAGGTATGGGCCCATCCTGACGGGATCGGTATGGGTAAAAAACTGCGCTATGGCTAAAAACGTGGGATAAAACACCGGGAAAGCTACAATGGGCTTGCCGCCGAAGTATAGATAGCCCAAGCCATCGTTTAAATTACGGGCGGTGCTTATGTACATGATGCTATCGGGCGAGATGCCCACACCGCTGTACCGGGTATAAATATGGATCAGTATAAAGCCTGCCGCGGCTGCTATTAAAGCATCAAGGTGTTTAGTAGCAAAATTACGAATGGTTGAACCTGCGGCCATAAAATTTTATCTAAACTATAAACTATAAGATCAATATCCTGTTTTACTTTCTTTTCTGTGTACGCTTGATCAATACCCAAATAATTAGTCCTAAAATTATAAATGCCGAGAACATTTTTAACCTGAAAACCAATACGCCCATTTCATAACCCAGCTTTACAGCCGCACCAATAACGAAACAACTGTTTAAACTAATAGATACAATAAGCAACAGCAGGTAGTGAATTTTATTCATAAAAGCCGCCGAAATTAAAAAAAATGGCCGACATTAATATCCGTAACCCTTCAATTAGCGTTTTTATGTGTATAATGGGGCATATCTGTAACTATTGTGCGATTAATAATAATTATGGAGCATTAATTGCTGTTGATGTAAAGCTGTTGTAGTATTTTTATGGTTAACCTTTTACCCTGCTATTTTGTATGCGCGCTGCAACAGTAATTTTACTGACGCTATTTTTACGCTGCACTGCGGCTTTTGCCCAGAGCTATGTTGTTGAAGGCAATGTTACCGACCCGCACGGCAAGCCCGTAGCCTTTGTGCCGGTGTATATTAAAGGCACAAGCAACGGCACTATTGCCAACGAACATGGCTTTTACCAGCTTAAGGTTAAGCCGGGTAATTATACAGTGGCTTTCAGGTTTATTGGGTATGAACTGCAAACCCTTGATGTTAAGGTTATTGATCAGAACGTAACCCTTAATGCCACGCTCGAGCATGAGAACTATACGCTGCAAAGTTATATCCCGCAGGATGCCGAGCTTGACAGCGCCACCATTATTATGCGCCAGGTTATTGATAAAAGGAAATATTATCACGACCAGGTTAAAGAATACGCATGCCAGGTATATTTTAAAGCCAACCAGAAATTACTGAACGCACCACATACTTTTGTTAAAGAGGATGTGGCTAAGATACTGAACCTTAATCCCGACCGCCGGGGTATCATCAGTTTGTTTGAGTCAACGTCTGCTTTTAATTTCAGGCGGCCGGGCAAAGTGAAAGAGGTTATGGAGGGATCAAAACAGGCGGGGGGCGAAAACCCCTTTGGCTTTAACCGGGCGCTTGATCTGCAGGTGAACTTGTACGATAACCTGCTATCGTGGAACGGACTGAGCATGCGCAGCTATATATCGCCGGTTGCCGATAATGCCTTACGTTATTACCGGTACACCTTACTGCAGCGCTTTACCGATGATGATAAAACCATTGACATTATACAGGTTGAACCGAAGCATGATGGCGAATATGTTTTTCACGGGGTGATCTACGTGATCGAAGGCGACTGGCGGCTTTACGGAGCAGATCTGCACCTGTACAAAAGGGCCCATATCGATTTTGTGGATACCCTGAACATACAGGAGCAATTTATCCCGGTAAACGATACGATCTGGATGCCACTATCGTTAAATTTTAATTTTACAGGTAAGATAATTGGTTTTAAATACGCCGGTTATTTTATTGGAGTGGCCTACAATTACAATATAACCCCGGGCTTTGGCAAGAATTTTTTTAATGGTGAGGTTTTTGAGGTAGGCAAAGAAACCACAAAGCGCGATTCGGCTTTTTGGAACAATAACCGGGCCGTGCCCCTGCTGCCCGACGAGAAGCGATATTACCATTTGTTTGAAGCCGCCCAAACCGATGAGAACAAAGCGGCTAAAGACTCTGTAAAAAGTACCAATAATAAATTCAGGCTGATACCATATTTGCTGCGTAATTACGATTATTACGACCCTTACAAAAAAATACGGTTCTCTATACCTTCGCCGTTCAAAGTTGTATTTTATAACACGGTAGAAGGTATAAGCTTTGATATTACCCCACATTTTTCGCGCGAATTTGAGCGGGGTAAAATATTGACCATCGACCCCGCAGTTCGTTACGGTGGTTCTAATAAAATACTCACTTTTAATACCAATATCAATTACAAGTATAACCCTTTAAAGCAGGCCGCTATTTATGGAAGGTTTGGGGCCGATTTCCTGGATCTGAACAACACAGGTACTTTAAGCTTGTTCCTCAACTCGTTGAGCACCCTGTTTGCCGGTAACAACTACCTGAAACTTTACAAGGCCCAGTTTGCCCTGGCGGGTATACAGGGCGAAATAATGAACGGTGTACTGCTCAATGGGCAGGTAGAATACGCTTACCGCGAATCGGTGATCAACAGTTCGCACCCCAATATTGGTAAAGACAGTACCCAGCTAACCTCGAATAACCCACTGGACCCCAACAGTGATATCCCGCTGTTCCCCAATCACCAGGCTTTAACTTTCCGTACCTCGGCAACCATTACCTTTAACCAGCAATATACCATTAACCCCGATGGCAAATTTATTGAGCCCACTAAATATCCGCGTATGCGCATTAACTACCGCAAAGGGGCCCCGATACTTAATTCGGATGTTAATTTTGATTTTGTATCGATCGACTTTTTCCAGGACCTGCTGCGGATAGGTATTTACGGGTACTCGTCGTACTTTCTGTCGGTGGGTAAGTTCTTCAACGCTACAAACCTGTATTATCCTGATTATAAACAATTTCATGGTGGCCAGAGTTTCTTCTTCGATTCGAGCCTGGGCAGTTTTCACTTTCTGGACTACTATACCTACAGCACCGATAAAAAATATTTTGAGGCCCATTACGAGCATAACTTCGGCGGGTATTTTTTAGGCAAGGTGCCCTATATCCGCGCCTTGAATATCGAAGAGATCATTGGCGGCTCATACCTCACCAACGAACTGCTGCCCAGTTATAAAGAGTACTATATCGGTTTAAAACGTACAGCCCTTCGGTTGGATTATGGCTTCTCGTACGGGAAAAACCTGCCTGTTTTGCAGGGCTTCAGGTTTACGTATAATTTTTAACGGCTATCAAACACGCCCTTTTTATAATCCTTTAAAAACTTTTTGTAATCCTCTTTGGCTTGCTTAGCGTAGTTTTTTGAGTATTTGATCAGTTCATCCTGCCAGCTGCCATTATCGCCGAAGGCCATCAGATCATCAGTAATTGCCGAGCCCTGCCTGCCGCTGCTGCGCAGATGCGCCGATGCCGACAAAGCAGCCATGTCATCAACAACCTGGTAAATATCGCGGTAACGGTCTTTGATCACATTAAAATCGATCCTGTCTTCGGTAGGCTGCATTTCCTGTATCAGGTAAGAGTCGCCTCTGAAATTGATAACGCTCAGCAATGCCGGCGAGATATTCTGCATCCGCTGCTGGATAGCCAGCACTCTATCGGCCTCTGTTTCCCATTGCGGTTGCGGTATGTGGATGTATGGACTTACCGACGATTGTTTGGCCTGTTTCATATCGATCAACAGGTATTTCCTTTTTGCTTTGGCGCTTCGCAATAAAAACATGTACCGCTTTATTCCTACGCTGCCCGTACCGGCTAACCTAAATGCCGCATCAGTGGCTTTAAAATTATAGGGGCTGTCGCTGCTGTTGGCTATCCATTCGGTAATGTGATGCAGCAACTCGGCCTTTAGCTTTTCGTCGATCGCGAAGTGTCGTTTGTGTGTGAGCGATAATACCAGTTTGTTTTTTTTAAGTTCTGTTCGCTTTGCAAGCAGTTCCTTTATTTTGCGATTGGCTTCCTTCTCCAAAAAAGCACACACTATGCCTTTGGCAGTACGCGGCTCGATAGAGATAGCTTTTCCCTTTTTTAAGGTAGCCGAATAGGTTTTAACAAAAAGCTGTACCATGCGCATGGCTTCTTCGTCGCCAATTTCCAACGAATCGAAAGCGATAAAGATGCTGGTGAGCATACGCGTTATTTCCCAACTGGCCGGGGCAAGCAGGCCTTCGTCAAAATCGTTCAGATCGAAATACACCAAACGGTTATCGCCTTTGTAGCTGCCATAGTTTTCGATGTGCAGATCGCCGCAGATCCAGGTTAATGGAGATTTGGGTAGTGACTGATGGACTTTACCCAGGTCCTCGTAAAAAATATGGCAGGTGCCGCGATAAAAACGAAAAGCGTTTTCGGCCATGGCTTCGTATTTAAGCCTGACCATATCGGGTAAAAGAGGGGCGTTAAAATCAATAAGCCGTTGCGAAATTTTATGCATTTACAATTGGTATAACCCAATAATAACAAAACATCAAAATTGTTTGCAACTACTAATTTAACGGGCAATAAAATCTACGTAAGGAAACGACAAAAAGAGATTATTTCTTTTCGGATGGAGTTTTGTCGTCGTCTTTTTTGCCTTCGCTGGCTTCTTTAAAGTTACGGATACCTTCGCCAAGGCCTTTGGCAAACTCAGGGATTTTACGGCCACCAAACAACAACAAAGCAACCACTGCGATAATAATGAGGTCTTGACCGCTAAAAAATAAAAGTGTTGTTTGTATCATGATTACTGCGTTTTAAAAATACCTGCACTTATGCGGGCACTAAGTTACGAATTATAATTAAATCAAAAGTTTATTTTGATAAGAGATTAACAGGTGCTGATAAAAAAGGGCCGCGGCTTGATTAAACCGCGACCCATATCAAATATATAGGGGATATATGGTGCCTGATTAGTTTGAAGGCGGAGGATTGTTGTTATCGTCGGGATACTGCTGATCATTATTATCAGGACCCGGGTTGGTGTTCAGCTCACCGTCTTTACCGGCAATTTGGTACGATACGCTGCCATCATCGTTAGTTACCGGCTGGTAATACACACCGTTTAACTGGTAGTATTGTACACCATCGATCATGATACTTTCGGCACCGGCAGGCAACGTATTGATCAAAGCGCCTATCGGCGGAGCTACAACCTGATATCCATTACCGTTACCATTGTCGGATGGTTGGTAATACAGGCCCTGATCATAGTAATATTGTATGCCGCCATAATAGAACGGGTAGTAACCATAAGGGAGGACGTTGACATAAAAACCTATTCTTGGTGCGTAATAATGGGTATAGTATGCACCGTAAAAGTGGTAGTAACCGCCCCTGTAAACCGGGTGATAACCATAATAACGGCCACCGTATACGCTATGATTATAGCTGCTTACCCTGTTATAACCACCGTACGACCCGTGGGAATTATTAGAGTAGCCCCTTGATTGCGGGTAGCTGTTTACATGATTGCCACGGCCTTGCGGTGTATTGTAATAGCCCCTTGATTGCGGATAACCATTTACGTGATTACCGCCGCCTTGTGGTGCATTGTAATGGCCACCCTGTGGGGTGTTGTAATGACCTTGCGGCGCATTATAATGACCGCCCTGTGGGAAGCCGCCCCTTGGCGAATTGCTGTAATGACCGCCCTGAGGCGCTGAATTACCACGTGGTGAAGGGCTAAAAGAACGGCCGCCGCTAAAGCCGCCGCCGCCATGGCTGAATGAACCACTGCTATGACTGTACGAACCGCCGCCGCCACCGTGGCCGAATGAACTGCCACCGCCACCACCGCGATGCCCCTGGGCATAGCTGAACGAAAACATAAACATTGACATTATTCCGGCAAAAGCTGAGAATAAATATTTTGATGATTTTTTCATAGACGTGTTTTATTTTAATTGTTAGTATGACTACACGGATCGGTGATGGTTTATTGCGTTTAACGCTTGTAATGGCTATTTTACAAACCAGTTACAATAACAATCAGCCTATCCGCGCCGCCTGACACTAATTAACGCGATTAATTAACAATTAATATACTTTAGTTAAAATATATAGTTACACTATTCGTAACACCATACACATGCCACAAATTAACAGGGGTTTTTGGTAAGATGGTTGATTGTGGGTAAAGGTTGCGTGGTGGGGTAAATAATTTTAACAACACTAATCATCCCACATATATCTTGGGTCGAGTGCTTTTTCGCGATATTTGATGATGCTGTCCAGGTTATTGTATTGGGCATGATGAAGGCTATCCGGAGAAGGGTTTTGACCATGTTTTTTATAATAGTTCATAATAAATCTGGCTGCCGCAGTATCGGGTTTATGCATGTATAAGCTGCAAACGCACATAACTAATTCAGTTTTGGCAATACCATATGATGTTTCATTGGTGTCAACCGCATACCGATAATGAAATTTTACTGAACAGGTTTTAAAAGATAGGGTATGTTCTTTTTTTAGATCGCGGTAAGGCCTTAACCAGAAAATGTATAGAAATATTAAGGCTACCACCGATAGTACATAAGCTGCGGTCTTACGCTCTTCCATAATTGCAGGTTTTTAGTTAATACAATCATGCCATTAAAGTAACCCTTTAGTTTATGGGCGTTGCCTCCGGCCCGCGCTTTCCGCTCATACTACACAGGCCTTAGCCACTTGGCCGGTATCCGCTGCAATCGCTAACGCAGAATATTGAAATATACATGGATAAACAAAAAATGCCCGCTGTTAACGGGCATTCTGATTATTAAGATGATTTTTTTGAAGCTGTTTAGAAAATGTACTTGGTGCTCAAAAAGTTCGAATCGTGGTGATTTACGATCTCGTTGATGAGGTGCTTATTCGTATCATTAAGCTTGGTTGCAACCAGCGAGCGGATAGAGAAGCTGCGCAAAGCATCAACAACCGACAGGGTTCCTTCGGCACTGTCTTTTCGGCCGGTGAAAGGGAACACATCCGGGCCGCGCTGACACTGTGCATTGATGTTTACACGGCTTACCAGGTTAACGAACGGGTCGATCAGGGCGGCAATTTCGGTAGGGTCTTCGCTGAAGATACTTACCTGCTGGCCGTGTACCGAGTCTAACTGGTATTGGATCGGCTCTTCTATGGATTCGTAAGGCACTATCGGAATAACCGGGCCAAACTGCTCTTCGCGGTAAAGCTTCATTTCGGAGTTAACCGGGTAAACGATAGCCGGGTATACAATAGATGCGGCAGTTGCACCACCATTTTCGTTAATTACTTTACCGCCATGTGCGGCAGCATCGGCAATAACATCTTTCAAATAATCGGGTTTGCCCGGCTCAGCCAATGGGGTAATGGCTACGCCTTTTTCCCATGGCATACCTAATTTAAGTTTGGCAACTTCGGCGCTTAACAGGGTGTTGAACTGATCAACCACATCTTTGTGTACAAAGAAGATCTTTAACGCGGTACAACGCTGTCCGTTAAATGACAGTGAGCCTAAAACAGCTTCACCAACTGCCATTTTCAGGTCGGCGCTTTTGGTTACGATGGCTACGTTTTTGGCATCCAAACTTAATATCGCGCGTAAGCGGTTAACCTTAGGGTGCATTTTTTTCAATTCGTTAGCCACCTTGCTCGATCCGATCAGCGTAAGCACGTTTACCTTGCCGGTTTTCATTAAGCCCGGAACGGTGTTGGCACCACGGCCGTAAACAGTATTCACCACACCTTTAGGGAAGCATTCGCGGAAAGCCTCCAACAACGGGTAATGCAATAGCGTACCGTGTTTTGGTGGTTTGAAAAGGATGGTGTTACCCATGATCAAAGCCGGAATAAGTGTTGTAAAGGTTTCATTCAACGGGTAGTTGAACGGCCCCATGCACAATACCACACCCAGCGGCGAACGGCGGGTTTGCGCCACAATGCCTTGCTCTATGATAAAGCGCGACGATTCGCGGTCGATATCTTTTAACGCGTCGATGGTCAAATTGATGTATTCAACGGTCCGGTCAAACTCCTTGGTCGAGTCGGCAATGGATTTACCGATCTCCCACATGATCAGCTTGATCACTATATCACGCTGCTCGAGCATTTTAAAGGTAAAGTTTTCCACGCACTTAATGCGATCGGCAACGCTCATGGTTGGCCACTCGCCACGGCCGTTATCGTAAGCGGCAACAGCGGCATCAAGCGCTGCCATAGCTTCGGTCTCGGTACCCAGCGGGTAACTGCCGATCAGCTTACGGGTAAGCCCATCAGCCCCCGGGAAACATATCGGCGAGTAAACATCGCAGGTAGGTCCGTCCCATCTTTTCATTTCGCCATTGCTGAGGTACTCGCGCTGGTGCAGTTCGCCATCCAGGCGGTACTCGGCAGGTACCTGGCTTTCCTCAACAAATAAGGATTTTAGTTGATCTTCAAAACTCATTATAGTTTGTTTATGTGAATAGAAGCGGGCAGCGCGTGCCCGCTTCTTTAAAAAGGGTTTAGCACAATTCTTCTTTGCTAATCGGGGTAAACTTAGGCACCAATGCCTTCATGATAGACCAGGCAATAATGTATGCCAAAGCACAAGTGCAAAACATGAACAAGTACGCGGTTTGCGGCGTAGCTATATAATGCTGGGTTAACCTGCCAGCCAGTTGTTGGATAAGCACACCGCCCAAGCCGCCTGCCGCACCACCAATGCCTGTAACAGAGCCTACGGCTATTTTAGGGAACATATCGGATACGGTAGTGAACAGGTTGGCTGACCATGCCTGGTGAGCAGCAGCGCCGATGCAGATAACACCTATAGCCAGCATAGCAGCGTTATCGCCAAAGATGGCTTTATCGCCAAAATACTGGGTTGATAATAAGGCTAACGGAAACAGTGCCAAAATAAACATAGTAGTCATACGGGCTTTGTAAGTTGCCCAGCCACGGTTCATAAATAACATGGGGATACGGCCACCGTAGATACTACCGAAAATAGCAATACCATATACAATGAATGTGGGCCAGCGCACATCGTGCGTATTCATGCCGAATTGTTTTTTCAAATAATCGGGTAACCAGAACAACAGGAACCACCAAACACCATCCGTCATGAACTTGCCTACGAAAAATGCCCAGGTTTGGCGGTAGGTTAATAACCTCCACCAGGATACTTTAGCTGTTGCTTCGTCTTTAGCTACATCTTCGGACGGGGCGACATGCACTGCCTGGTTATCCGCATCGCTGTGGATATAATCAAACTCCTGCTTGGTTAAATATTTATGTTTTGCCGGAGAGTTGTACAGGATAAACCAGAATATTAACCAAACAAAACCGATAGCACCGGTTAAGATGAAGGCCATTTTCCAACCCAATGCAGGGCCGAAGAAAAGCATACACCAGGGTACGAACAGCGAAGCTACCATAGCGCCGATATTCGACCCACTATTGAAAATACCAGTTGCAAGGGCGCGTTCTTTGCGCGGGAACCATTCGGCAACTGTTTTAATGGAGGCCGGGAAGTTACCGCCCTCGCCTATACCGAATAAACTCCGTACAGCAATATTTAATGCTACAGTACGGCCAACAAAGGCGTTAACGATACCGAAAGTAGACCAGGTGATCAATGACAAGGCCAGGCCCAGTTTGGTACCTATTTTATCAATTACCCAACCGCTGACAATGGTTACACCAGCGTAAAAGAAGGTAAACCACGATATCAGGTTACCGTAATCGATATTGGTCCAGCCAAAGCCGCCTTGTGCTACCGGGGTACAAAAGTACTCCTTTAAATAGCTCACCACCTGGCGGTCCATGTAGTTAATGGTAGTCGAAAAGAGAAGCAGGGTGGCTATAGTCCACCGGTACCTTCCCATTCTGTTTTCACTCATAATGGTTATTTTGTTTAAATTGGTTTATAGAGCGGTACTTATCTGCAAGATTTTACGATCTCGATAGCTTCTTTTGTAGCTGCAGTAAGCTCTGCATATTTCTGGCCTTCCATCACTTCTTTGCTTACCAGTTTGCTTCCCATCCCAACTGCGCAAACACCGGCCTTAAACCAGCCCGAAATGCTTTCTTTGGTCATATCAACACCACCTGTAGGCATAAACAGCAAGTTAGGGAATAATTCTTTAATACCCGATAAGAAAGATGGACCCAGCATGTTACCAGGGAACAATTTGATGACCTTTGCGCCTAATTTTTCGGCACGGATGATTTCGGTAGGTGTCATACAGCCCGGAAACCACAGGATACCTGCTTTATCGGCAACCGGCACAACATCTTCAACCAAACCGGGGCTGATGATGTAATCGGCACCTGCATCAATAAATTTCTGAGCGGTTTCGCCATCCTTAATGGTACCTATACCTAAGTACATATCATTAAGCTCAGTATCGCAAACATGGCGCAAAACTTTAAAGTTTTCAAAAGCGGCCTCGCCACGGTTAGTGTATTCAATAGTTTTTATGCCTGCCTCATATAAAGCATGTAAAAGCTTTACGCTTACTTCGGGGCTTTTGTTAAAAAATAAGGGTAAAATACCTTGTTCAGGTATCAGCTTTAAAAGGGTTGCTTTTTTGTCCATCTCAATATTGGTTAATATCTCACAATTGGGGGCTAAAGTATAAAGAAATAAAAAAGTAAAGGGCATTGAGCGCAAAATAATTACGCAAACGTTCCCGGTGATTTTTTTATAAAAACCTATTAATTAGTGATGTTTAAGTGTAATTTTGGCACCACTAAGTACCTTAGTATATATATAACCTATTTTCAAACTAAAACATATAAAAACGATGTCTAAAAAAGTCGTAACCCTGGGAGAGATCATGTTGAGATTATCGACTCCTGATTTTAAAAGATTTGTACAGGCCGATACCTTTGATATTACCTACGGTGGCGGCGAAGCCAACGTTTCGGCGGCCCTTTGCAACTATGGCCTTAATGGCACCTTCGTGTCAAAAGTGCCTAATAACCCAATCGGCCAATCAGCTATTAACCACCTGCGCCGTTATGGTGTTGATACCCAATTTGTGGCTCGTGGTGGCGACAGGTTAGGTATTTACTTTTTAGAAACAGGCGCTTCAATGCGTGCTTCGCAGGTTGTTTATGACCGTGCCGGCGCTTCTATTGCTGATGTTGACGCCAGCGAATTTAACTGGGATGCCATTTTTGAAGGTGCTGATTGGTTCCACACTACCGGTATTACCCCGGCTTTGAGCGATAAAGCTGCTGCTTTAACCCTGGCTGCTTTAAAAGCTGCTAAAGCTAAAGGCATCACTACTTCGATCGACCTGAACTACCGTAAAAAGCTTTGGAGCAAAGAAAAAGCCCGCCAGGTAATGACCGAGCTTTGTAAATATGTTGACGTTTGTATCGGTAACGAAGAAGACGCTGATACTACTTTAGGTTTTACATCGGAAGGAACAGATGTAACCAAAGGCGAACTGAACCTTGATGGTTACAAAAGCGTTTTCAAACAAATGAAAGAAAAATTCGGCTTTAAATATATTGCTTCGACACTTCGTGAAAGCCACAGTGCAAGCGACAACGGCTGGAGCGCTTTAGTGTACAACGGCACCGATTTTTACCACACCAAACAGTACGAAGTACGTATTGTTGACCGTGTTGGTAGCGGCGACTCTTTCGCCAGTGGTTTCATCTTCGGTTTGGTTACCGGCATGAGCCAGGGCGATGCTGCTGAGTTTGGTGTTGCTGCTTCGGCATTGAAACACACCATCCCTGGCGACTTGAACCACGCTACTTTGAACGAAGTAAAAGAGCTGGTTAAAGGCGACGGTTCGGGACGCGTACAACGTTAATTAGTTCATAGATCATAGTTCATGGTTCATGGTAGGAAGTAGCCCCAAGCTGGCTATGAACTATGAACCATTAACTATGAACATAAAAACAAAACAATGATTATAGATACATTAGCAAACGGCGGTCAATACATCGCTTTGCACCCGGGCTTTAAAGCTGCTTTTGACCACCTGGCTTCTATCGACCTTAACGCCCTTGAGGTTGGTAAATACGATGTTGACGGCGTTAAATATGCCGTAATGGCCAAAGACGGCGTAAGCAAAGAAGCTGCCGGCGAAAAATTTGAGTGCCACGATAAAAACATCGATATCCAGGTGTTGATCAGCGGTACCGAGAGCATGGGCTGGAAACCACGTAACGATTGCAAATCGCCAAAAGCTGAATACAACGCTGAAAAAGACGTAACTTTTTATGCTGACGCGGCTGAAATGTATTTTACCTTACAAGCCGGCGAGTTTGTTATATTTTACCCGAATGATGTACACGCGCCGATGATCGGTGACGGTTTTATTAAAAAACTGGTGGTAAAAGTTGCTATTTGATGTAGTCGGGAGTCTTGAGTCGAGAGTCTTGAGGTCTGTTCCGGTTATAGAATTTAAAGCCCGTATATCAAAAGATATGCGGGCTTTGTTGTAAATTTAGGTGATGAAACAAGTTGCTGAATTTGAGATAGTCGAAAGCTTTAATATTACACGAATAGGATTGATCATCCTGGGCAACATTGTTTCGGGTAGCATAAACCATGATGATATTATTGAATTCAATATTTCTGATAAGACACATCAACTTAAAATTGCAGCGCTTCATTATGCAAGGAAAGCCAAAGTCTTTCCGGATATGGTTGGACTATCGTTCTCTTATACCCATGATAGCGAAAAGGAATTTTACAATAACTTAAAAGTGACTCCTCAAATCGGTTTAATTATGAGTGAGGTTTGAAAGTGTCTTTTGAACTTTAGCAGTATGGCTAAATGCTTGCGCTGCATAAACTGCCCTTACAGATATTGGAACGCTTGTTAGTGTTGGGGGAATTTTGTATATTTATATGGGAAGAAGCATCAGGAACCAAGGTGCGAGAGTAAGGAATGCATTAAAATATTTCTTACAATTTCCCCCCTGTTGTTAACGATTGAAGGATTGATTTTTGAATGGTTGAATGGGAAAAGCTCTTTTAAATTTCTTACAATTTCCCCCCTATTTTGAAGAAACAACAATCAAGAGACAAGCATCAAGACGAGCAAAACGTAAAATACCCATGTGTTTTCTGACCGATCAAAACAACAGGTTACTATTAGCTAAACTTTAAAGGCATATTGGTGTTATGCTTTAATAATCACCCGGTAATTATTGCATGAACATATTTATGAAATTATTTTCGAAAAGCGGTATTAAGCACCTTGGCAAATTGCTGTGGACGACTTTGATGAACTTTATCGACGATAATGGATTTAAATACAGCGCTTCGCTGGCCTACTATACCATATTTTCGTTGGCGCCGCTGATGATGATGCTGATATTTATTGTGGGTATTTATTATGGCCATGATGCATTTACGGGCCAGATATATCCGCAATTAAAGGGTTTTTTAGGTGATGATGCCGCAGCGCAGGTGCAAAACATGGTAAAAAGCATACAGGTGGGCAAATCTACCTTAGCGGTAGTGATCGGCATCATAACCGTAATAGTGGGTGCTACCGGTGTTTTTTTAGATATGCAGGATACCCTGAACATTATATGGCGGATAAAGGCCAAACCTAAACGCGGCTGGGTAAAGTTCCTTACCAATAGGTTACTATCATTTTCGCTGGTTATCAGCCTGGGTTTTTTAATGCTGGTATCGCTACTGATCAATACGCTTGTTGATGCGCTTAGTGATAAGCTGGCCCATTATCTGCAAAGCAACGTTACGGTTTTGCTGATCAGCCTGATCAACCTGGCCATTACTTTTGTGGTGATCACGATATTGTTTTCCATTATATTTAAATTTTTGCCCGATGCCCAAATTCAATGGAAACATGTACGTATAGGGGCAGTTTTTACTGCACTGTTGTTTATGCTTGGTAAGTACCTCATTGGCCTGTATATCTCATCGAGTAAGATAGGCACCACTTATGGGGCGGCGGGTTCAATTATCATCATCCTGGCGTGGATCTATTACACATCGGCGCTGGTGTATATGGGCGCCGAGTTTACGCAGGTATATACCGAATTCAGAGGCGGCAAGATTGAACCAGCCGAATACGCCGTGAGCATTAAGCAAACCGAAGTTGAACGGATTGTAGATACCCTGCCGGTGCAAAACCCCGAGATCAAAAAGGCAGCTACCGAGGGCTGATATTCACCTCGTCGGGGCCCTCAATTTTGCTGACATGACAGGCGCATTTGCCACCGCCTATCTTGTAGTTAACCGTGATGATGCTATCATCGGATTTTTTGATCTGCAGTTGCAGGTCCTGGCCTTTTTCGGTAAACTCTTTCAAATGACTGTCATCGGCTATGACGATGGTATTAGGGTTTGACGTACCCGGCAAAGGATTACTGTTAACCGTTTTACCGGTGGCTACGTTAACCACTTTGTACGATTTGAATTTAACATCGCCGCCATTGGTGGTAATGATCTTTACGGGTATCGATACAAATATCTTGCTGCAGATCACATCGCCGCAAGGAGTTTGTTTTGTGTGGTTTGTAGCACACGATGCAGCTAAAATTGATACAAAAGCTGCACATAACAAGCGCTTTTTCATGATTTTTAGTAATTATCATGTAGGTACGTCATAATCCGTACCATTTCATCGCGGATCTGGCGGGTGGGCCTTGTAAAGTTATTGTTCATGAATGAAAAGGCTACCCTTTTGCCCTTGCGGGTAACCAGGTAACCGCTTTGGTTATGGTTATTGGCCAGGGTACCGGTTTTTGCCCAAACAAAGGGCACGCCGTTATCGGTTTTATATGCCGAGCGGATAGTACCTGCCACGCCGCCAATAGGCATCATGCTGTGCAGTAGCTTTTCGTCTTTTACTTCCACCAGTATCTTGTTAAGCAGGGCAACCATATCACGTGGTGTAAACAGATCCTTTCGCGATAAGCCGGAACCATCAACCCATTGCGGCTTATCGGGCAGATCGGCCAGGTAATGTTTAACCGAGTAATTGATAGCCGAATCGGTACTTAAGGTTTTAAACCGGGTTGACGAGCAAACCAGCAACAATTGCTCGGCAATAAAGTTATCGCTGGGCTGCAGCATGCGTTTGTAAACAGAATCGGCAGGTGCATTATAAATGGTTTTAACATTGGCCGGGATGGGTAAGTGTACCAGGCCGATATTTTTGTGCAAGGTATCCTGCAAAAGTTGGATGGTTAGCTGGGTTGATGTTTTCCAGGGTACCTCCTGACGGTATTTGCGTGGGATGAGCATTGCCGGATAGATAAACGCGTTACTTAAAATATCGCGCTGTACGTAAAACGAGCCGGGTTTAAAGGTGCTGTCGCATTTTAAATATTGTTTAAGGTATGATGGCTTGATCTGCAGTTTGCCTGTAGTATCGGCATACACCAGGGCCACATTATCCTCTACCGGTAGCTCGTTTATTTCGGCCTGGTAGTAATCGTTGTAATCGCCGTAGGGCCAGCCATCGCCATAAAAAGTACCCGTGTAGCGCCCCGATGAAAAATAGATGTTTTGCGTGCTGTTTTTTAACAGGTTGTACGCCTTGGTTGCCTTAAGATCCGTTTGCAGGAAAGACGGATCGCCGGTTCCCCAAAATATCAGCGAATCGTTACGGTTAACGTACTGCAGGCCAGGGATGGAATCGCCCAGCATTTTAAGGCAGGTGTAAAAAGTGTATAGTTTGGTGTTTGAAGCCGGTGTAAAGTATTTATCCGAGTTTAACTCGTAGATCATTTGCTGTTTATCCAGATCATACAGGGCAAAACCGGTAAAATGATCGTTAACAACAGCTGATTGCTCGAACAGCTTGCGCACGTTTTGCTTTTTAAGTTTTTGTGTGGCGCATGACGTGATAATTAATAAAACAACAAACAAAGAACATATGCGAAAGCAACCTTTTCTTAACATATACTGTAAATAGTTTAGCCTGACCAGCATACAGCTGATCATTTAATTTGTAAATTTATAAAACCAATTGTAAAAACCCTTGATAATTAACTTGATTGCGCGTTTTAAATATTGCGCCATTGCTTTAATGGTGTTGGTTTGCTTTAATATTAACTTAACACACGCACAGGTTTTTGAAATTCCTAAAAATCAGAAACGGGTTACCATACCATTCAGGTTACTGCGCGATATGGTGATTGTTAAGCTAAAAATAAACGGAAGGGGCCCCTATAACTTTATTTTAGACACCGGAGTTGGTGTAATGATCATCACTGAGCCAAAGCTCATCGACTCGATCAATATCGCTAATAAGCGGCTGATCAAAATATCAGGATTAGGCAACAACCCCGATTTTGACGCTTATGTAACCACGGCCCTTAAAGTTGCTGTAGATGACGCGGTATGCAATGACCTATCGGCCGCAATATTTACCAAAGACCATTTCGGCCTTTCAAATTATGCAGGTATACCGATCCATGGCTTAATAGGGTATGAGTTTTTTAACAGTTTTGCTGTAAAAATAAGTTTTGAAGACAGCACCATAACTGTTGGAGCGCCTAAAGATATCCGCATATTTAAGCGGGGAGATAAATTACCGTTAACTATTGAAGACCATAAGCCTTATATCACAACCCGGGTATTTTTACCCGACGGAAAACCTGCGGACAGCAAACTGGTTGTTGACCTGGGTGCGGGGCACCCCTTGTTGCTCGAAAACCTGGTATCTAAAAACAATGGATTGCCCGATAAATTTATCCCGGCTAACCTGGGTATGGGATTAACCGGCCCCATTACTGGTTATTTAACCCGGCTTGAAGAGGTTGACCTTGGCAAATATAAATTAAAGCAGGTGATCACCTCGTTTCCGGACTATGTTACCGAGCCTGATGACACGCTTCGCGTTAAGCGCGACGGTAATATCGGCATCAGTATTTTAAAACGGTTCAATTTGATTTTTGATTACCAGGGTGGTATGATCTATTTTAAACCTACTTTTTTGTTCTACAGACCGTTTGACCATGATATGAGCGGACTTGAATATTTTTGCGAAGGCGAAAATTTAAAGCATATCGTGATCAATCGTGTTGAAAAAGGCTCGGCGGCAGACGATATTGGTTTGGTGAAAGGCGATGAAATAGTACGGATCAATTTTAAATCGGTAGCTGAAATGAGTCTTGAAGAAATAGATAACATTTTTAGATCGCGGGCCGACAGGAGTATTTTACTTGATGTATATCGTGATGGTGTATATGACCGGTTGGTATTAACCTTAAAAAAGCGAATTTAACTGCATAGCAAAGGCAACCAGGCTATCAATACCCTGCTGCAGATTTAGAGAAAAAGCTACTTTAATTCGCTCAGGTTTTCAAAAAACGCGCTCTGCAGATCAAGCAGCGATCGTACTTTTATCTTTTCTCCGTAGGTATCAAAACAAATAAACTCCGGTTTTTCGGTGTTCTCTAATTTGTATTGTTCGATAAAATTGAAGGTTTTAAAAAAGTAATGGTCAACTTTAACTCCTGTTTTTTTGATAACATCTGATGAGTTTAATCTAAACCCGATCTTGTTCATCCAGTTGTGAACCCTGGAATGTAATGACGCGCGCAATTTGTTCATACCAGTTCGATTTTATAGTGAAACAAAAAAGATTAACTATTGTTTCAATAAAATTACAATTGAATTAAACAATTGTTAACAAATCCGAAGGCATAATATTTACGGGTAACCCGATACCCTTACCGCGGACATAAAAAAAGGGCATTTTATCCTATCTTCGCGGCAAATTGTAACAATGCTATGATTTTTACCCAATTATCATAAAGAAAGTGAACTTTTGTAGTGTATAAATGTCTACCTAATTATACATTGATTTTACCCTGTTAAAAGGAGACATATAATTTAATAATTATGAAAAAATATTTTATAAATTTAGTTTTATTGCTGTGTATTACGGCTGCCGGTTACGCCCAAACCAAACAGGTAAAAGGTGTGGTTGCCGATAGCACCGGGGTGACTATTCCGGGCGTGGTAGTAAAGCTCACATCATCGCAGGATACCTTGGGTGGCGTTACTGATATTAACGGTGTATTCAGCTTTGGCGCCGTTAAAGCCAAACAGTTCTCCATCACCTTTCAATCAATAGGTTACCTGGGTTTAAAACGCAACTATACCGCTGCCGATAATGCACCTGCATTAAACATTGGCACCATAAAACTAAAAACCGAATCGAAAATGCTGGGTACGGTTAACATTACCGATGTTAATGCCATTAAGGTAACCGTTGATACGACAGAATACAAAGCCAGTGCCTACCCGGTAAGGGCCAATGCTACAGCCGAAGAGATGATCAAAAAGATGCCGGGTGTAGATGTGGATGCTAACGGAAACGTTACTGCACAGGGCCAGGCTGTTGCCGGAGTAAGGATCAACGGAAGGGACTTTTTTGGAGGCGATGTGCAAACCGCAACTAAAAACCTGCCTGCTGATGTGCTTGAAAGTGTACAAATGATCGATGATTATGGCGATCAGGCAAATTTAACCGGTATCAGAACAGGGCAGCCGCGCAAGATCATGAACTTTGTGATCAGGAAAGACAGAAACCATGGCTTTACCTTATCAACCACAGGCGGCGGTGGTAAGGATGCTCTTCCATCAAATCCCGGTGTTACCGAAGACGCCCGTTATTTTGGCTCGTTAAACCTGTTTACTTTCCGCGGCGATCAGCAGTTATCGGTTTTAGGCAGTATCAACAATACCAACCTTAATACTTTTAGCTTTGGCGGCGGTGGCGGCGGAGGAGGTTTTGGCGGTGGTGGCCGTGGTAATGGTGGCCGTGGTGGTGGCGGCGGAGGCGGTACCGGCATTCCTACATCTCCAAACGGTATAACCGATGCGCGTTCGTTAGGTTTAAATTACCGTGATGAGTGGGGTAAGTATCTATCGGTTTACGGAAGCTACAGTTTTGCCAATAACTCTACCAATACCATCAGCACCAATACACAAAAAAATAATGGCGGTCAGATAAATGAACAATCGAGCAATGCAACAGATGGCGTATTAAATCACCGGGTTACCTGGAACATGGAGTTTAAGCCTGATACGATCAATTATCTGAAGTTTACGCCAACCTATGCTTATAACAGTACCACTACCGATGATTTTGAATCGAACCAGTTTACAAACACTGACGTAACAAGAAACACGGCTTATAAAACTACTACCGTTGGTAATTCAAATACGTCAAGCTATGGTGCGAGCTTACTATATAACCACCGCTTTAATGGTCATGGCCGTAACTTCAGCGTTAACGCAACCGCAAGTTCGTCGCCAAATTTCTCTTTCCAAAACCCGGTAAGTGTTTGGACGCAGGGCGTACCTAATGCACCTCCTAACCAGGAAATTACAGTTAACAGCCATACTAATGCCATTGGTAGTACTTTTTCTTACATTGAGCCGCTGGGCAAAACCACCTATCTAGAAGGTAACTATGCCTATAATCATTCGTACACCAGCAATAATAAAGATAATGAATCATCGTACGTTGGGCCGGTTTCACACAACGATACTTTAAGCAACGATTATAATTCAACTTATAATACCAACCGTTTCGGCTTAAACTACCGCATTGTTGAAGCTAAATACAATTTGACCTTAGGTGTTGGTTACCAATTGGGTGTGTTAGATGGTTTATCACCTGCAACACTTAGTCAGCCGGTTGTTAACACCCATCAAACTACCAATAATTTTATACCTACTGTAAGGTTTGTGTATAACTTTAGCCGTAACCAGGCCCTGAATATTAACTATAACGGATCGAGCAATGCGCCGAGTTACACACAACTTAACCCGCGGATAGACCTGTCAAACGCATCGTACCCATCGGTTGGTAATCCTAATTTGTTGCCTGAGTTTAGTAATAATTATTCGGTAAGGTATAATAAATTTGACATTGCTACCGGCAACATATTCTTTGCAAATGCATCATTTACTCAAACCGATAACAAAATTTCAACTAATTCTATCAGCTATCCCGCTATCTATACTCCCAATCCAAAATTAGCAAACACTACCGAGTACGTTTATGCCAATACCGATAACTATCGCTCGGTTAACGGGTTTTTAACCTTTGCCAAGCCTTGGCAAAAACGCAAGTACACGCTGATATTAAACGCTAACGGATCGTACTCTAATGCAGAGTCGGCTTCAAGTTCGGTTGCGCCGGTAACTTATGCTGTTACTACTGTGCCAAACGTAACTAAAACCATAAACTTTACGCCGCAGGTACGTTTCAGGTTAGATATCCAGGATGTAATAGACGCGCAGGCAAGTGCAAGCTATGGCTTTACCAAAACGGACAATACTTCGCCGTATGCCTTTAACAACAATTTCAGAACTACTACGCTTGGTTTAAGCGGTAAAAATTATTTCTTTACCAATTATACTTTAAGTTATGATTACAGCCACGTTATTTATACGGGCTACCCGGGTGCAACAAACCCCAACATACTGAATACTTATATCGAGCGCAGGTTTTTGAAAAACAATATCGCAACTATCCGCGCATCACTTAATGATGTGTTTAACCAAAATACAGGCTATACCAATACTACATCAGGTGTACAAACTACGGTAAGCAACGTTAACCGTTTAGGCAGGTTTTACCTGTTAACATTAACTATTCGTTTGCAAAAATTTGCGGGCCAGATGCCCCAGCAAAACTTCCCTGACGGCGGTGGCCGCAGAAGGAGAGACGGTGGTGATGGTGGCGGCCGTGGCCCGGGTGGCGGCGGCCCCGGTTTTGGCGGCCCGGGTGGCATGATGTAAAATATCAAAGCCTTGCTAATTAATAGCAAGGCTTTTTTGTTTATTCGCTACCGCTCGCAATGATGTGATGAATGTGACTACTCGCTTAGCACAGCCACGATCATTTCGGTAGATAACTTTTCCTGCTCGCCTGTTTGCATGTTTTTAAAGGTGAGCAGGCCGCTTTCCATTTCGTCGCTGCCGATAACAATGGTATAGGGGATATTTTTGTTATTGGCATAGTCGAGTTGTTTTTTTATTTTGGCTCCTGCCGGATACAATTCCGCGCTGATGTCGCGGCTGCGCAATTCCTGTAAAAAGCTCAGGGCATACGTTTCGCCGGTTTTATCAAAACAGCAGAACAACACTTTGGTAGTTTGATTGGTGGTTTCCGGGAACAGTTTCAGTTCTTCCAAAACGTCATATATACGATCTGCGCCAAAAGAGATACCTACACCGGTTAAACCTTTCAGGCCGAACATGCCGGTAAGGTCATCATAACGGCCACCGCCGCCAATGCTGCCCATGGCAACCTCGTTGGTTTTAACTTCGAAAATAGCTCCGGTATAATAGTTTAAACCACGCGCAAGGGTAATATCCAGCTCAACCGTAGCTTTTTGCAGTTTAAAGTGCTGGTGATAAGCAAATATCTCTTCTATCTCATCGCAGCCTTTTAGGCCGGTCTCACTATCCTTTAAGGCTTTACGCAGACTTGTCAGTTTTTCCTCATTCGAGCCTTCCAGCAATATTACCGGCTTGAGTTTTTCGATGTCGTTTTCGCTGAAACCTTTTTCGTTAAGTTCTTTGATCACGCCATCCAGGCCAATTTTATCAAGCTTATCGATTGCAACCGTCAGGTCGATGATCTGGTCGGGTTTACCGATCACTTCGGCTATGCCCGATAGTATTTTACGGTTGTTGATCTTGATGGTAAAATCGGTTAAACCTAAATTACTCAGCGCTTCATCGTATATCAGGATAAACTCGGCTTCGTTCAGTAACGAATCAGAACCCACTACGTCGGCATCGCACTGGTAAAACTCGCGGTAACGACTTTTTTGTGGTTTATCAGCGCGCCAAACGGGCTGTACCTGGAAACGTTTAAAGGGCATCGTGATCTCGTTTTGGTGCATCACCACGTAACGGGCGAAGGGCACAGTGAGATCATAACGCAGGGCTTTTTCTGTTGTTTCGGATGCCAAAATAACGTTGGTTCTTCTGTTAGCCTTAAGTATTTCATCAAATTCAGCCATCCGTTTTTGATATTCCCCGGCAGGTAATTCAGCATTTAGTTCGATAAATTTATCGCGCTGCGAGCGCTCGTCACCTTTGAAATCAGAATTATATTTTTCAATCGAGAATTTGTTTTCAATCAAGTCACTCTGTAGTTTCTCCATTGATTTCAAAACAGTGCTATTTATTAACGCACCACTATTTAATATTTTGAATATCAGCTTATCCCCTTCTTCACCATATTTTCCCATCAGAGTATCCTTATTTTCCATGCTGGGCGTTTCTATCTGCTGATAGCCGTATTTGCGGAAAACCGATTTAATGGTATCAAAAATATAATTACGTTTAGCCATTTCGGCCGGAGAAAAATCGCGTGTACCACGCGGAACTGATGGTTTTACAGATGCCATGCGGCAAAGGTAATTTTTTGATGTCGGATTTTTCGCATGTGTTAATTTTTAAGGTGCTCAAGAGTGCTTCGCGGTTTCGAATTTTCGATTTCGGATTTGTAGCATGCCATTGTCATGAAATCCCGAATCCGTGTGTTAGCGATTGCAGCGGATACCGGCCCTGTGGCTAATGCCTGTGCAGTATAAGCGGAAAGCGCGGGCCGCAGGCAACACCCAACTTATAAAACAACTTGCGTAAAGCATTATACCAATCTCTAACAATAATATTTTAATTACCTAAATTAGCTCCCATGTCCATCATAGCCCAAACTCCACGTTTAATTATCCGCGAGTATTTCCCCGAAGAGGAAAGCCTTTTTGTTGACCTGCACAAGGATGAGCAGGTGCTGCGCTACCTTCCGCGCCGCAGCGAAGACGAGTATCGTAAACTGTTTGCATTGGCTATCCAGGCAAACGGCAACCCAAACGGGCTAAACCGCTGGGGTATTTTTGATGCCGCTACCGGCGATTTTATCGGCGCCTGTTTATTACGTAACCCGGTGGATGCTCCCGAAAAGGTTGAGCTTGGCTACAGCATTGGTGTAAAATACTGGGGCGAGGGCATTGCTACCGAAATGGCCAGGGCCGTAATTGATTATGGTTTTAACCGGATGGGCTTTGCGATGATATGTGCGGTAACCGACCCTGAAAACGCAGCATCGCAAAATGTATTGCTCAAAACCGGTATGCAGCGCAATGGCGAGGTGTTTTGGTACGAAGCTACCCTGCCCTATTTTGAGCTCAAAAACCCAAACTTAAAATGAGGATCATTGCCCAAACGCCCCGAATCATCATCCGCGAATATGCCGCGGCCGAGGAAGGCCTGTTTATTGAGCTTTTTGCTGATGAACGGCTCACGCCCTATCTGCCCAAACGGAACGACGAGCAAAACCGCGAGATATTTAAGGCCATGCTGGCCGATTATGCCACCGGTGCCGATTTAGGTAAATGGGCCATTTTTGGTTTGGATGGCGACCTGATAGGTTTTGTGATGCTTAAACAAAACGCCGAAGATGCAGGCAAAGCAGAACTGGGTTACAACATCCATTACAAATACTGGAACAAGGGCATAGCTACCGAAGCCTGCCAGGTTTTGATAGACTATGGTTTTAATGAGCAGGGGTTAAAACAGATAACAGCCGTTATCGTACCGGAGAATGTGGCATCGGAAAAAGTACTGATCAAAGCTGGGATGCATAAAACGGACGAGTTAGTACGTGATAACGAAACGTTGTACAGCTATGCTATTAATGCTCCAGGTGTGATTTGAGTGTATAATAATATAATGTCATTGCGAGCGATAGCGTGGCAATCGCACGTAGAAAGTATTCGCTCTGCTAAGCCGCCCTGTATAGCAAGCGATTGCTTCGTCCCTCGCAATGACACAAAAGCAGAGTTAAGCGTTTATTATTTATTTTTATAATCCTCTACTATCGCCCTGCAACCTTCTTCAACCATATTAAATACCGGCTCAAACTGGCTATCGTTGTGGTATGGGTCGGGTACTTCTTTATCGCCTAAAAGCAGTTTTACTTTGGCGGCGTCCTGGTTGTTCCGCGCAAGCGAAAGTACATCGGCCAGGTTATTTTTATCCATTACATAGATCACGTCATACTCGTCAAAATCGCTGATGCGGAACTGACGGCAAATTTGTTTGCTGATGTCGATGCCATGCTCAAAAGCCGTACGTACCGAGCGCTTATCGGGGCCCTGACCTATGTGCCAGTTACCGGTACCGGCGGAGTCGATGGTCCAGTCGAGGCCGTTATCTTTTGCCAGTTGTTCCATAATGCCATGGGCCAGCGGCGAACGGCAAATGTTGCCGAGGCAAACCATGAGTATTTTCATAATTGTGATGTATTATCGGGTGTCATCCTGAGCCTTTCGAAGGATAGCGGCAAAGCCCTCGCACTATGGTTCGACAGGCTCTCCATGACACCCGTTTTTTAGTTTTTACAACGGCTTCGGCACACAGGTTAAACGTTTAACCAGTTTTACTTTAACCGCTATGGTATTGCCAAGCGGCTGCAGGTTAAGTGCCGAATCGCCTTGTTTGCTTACCTTAAAATTATCTTCGTATACGCCGCTGTTAAAACAACCTCCGGGATCTTTTAAACTGTAATTGGCATTCGCATAAAAGCCTTTGAGGTGCAGGGTATCGCCGCGCATTTGGTAACTACCTTTGCTATACTCAAACCAATGCCCGTTTTTCATACAGGTATCGGCACCGTAATTTACTTTGCTAAAGTTTTCCATCCGCACAAAAAAGCTATCGCAGTTAAAAGTAAAATGATACAGCGTGTAATTAACCAGTTGCTTTTCGCTGATGGCAGAATCCTGTTTCCATTCGCCTTGCAGATATGCTGTGCCGGGGCCCTGGTAAGAGGGGTTGAAACGGCAGGCCGAAGATAGAATCAAGAGACAAGATGCAAGAATCAAGAGACTTCTATTTAAGTCAAAATTCAAAAGTTTAAATTTAAAAGCCTTTTGCACCTTACTCATCAAATGTCATTTTAAATTAAAAACTCTGTGTACTTTGTGGTTTTCCTCGGTGCTCTTTGTGGTTAAATTTACCACAGAGAACGCAAAGAATACACAAAGTGCACAGAGCCAATTGTGTTTTTATTTTAAGCTGCCGATCATGTCTTCGGGTTTAACCCATTGGTCAAACTGCTCGTTAGTAAGCAAGCCTAAACCTATTGCGGCTTCGCGTAGTGAGCTTCCGTTTTTCAAAGCTGTTTTGGCAATTTTGGCGGCGTTTTCATAGCCAATGTGCGGGTTTAAAGCCGTTACCAGCATCAGCGAGTTTTCGAGGTGCTTTTTGATGCCTTCGTAATTCGGCTCAATGCCTTTGGCGCAATGATCGTTGAACGATACACAGGCATCACCGATCAACCGTGCCGACTGTAAAAAGTTAGCCGCCATTACCGGTTTGAAAACATTAAGCTCGTAATGGCCGTTTGAGCCGCCGATAGAGATCGTTACATCATTACCCATTACTTGTGCGGCAACCATGGTAACAGCTTCGTTTTGGGTTGGGTTAACTTTGCCCGGCATAATTGATGAACCCGGCTCATTGTCCGGAATATGGATCTCGCCGATACCTGAGCGCGGGCCGGAAGCCAGCATACGGATATCATTAGCAATTTTCATTAACGATACGGCAATTTGTTTTAAAGCGCCGTGGCTCTCCACAATAGCATCATGAGCGGCCAGGGCCTCAAATTTATTTTCGGCAGTGCGGAAAGGCAGATTGGTAAATTTGGCAATGTATTCGGCAACCTTAACATCGTAACCTTTCGGGGTATTAATCCCAGTGCCAACGGCGGTACCACCTAATGCCAATTCTGACAGGTGATCCAACGTGTTTTTTAATGCTTTCAGTCCGTGATCCAGCTGCGATACATAGCCCGAAAATTCCTGACCCAAAGTAAGCGGTGTAGCATCCATCAGGTGCGTACGGCCAATTTTTACTACAGATTTAAATGCTTCGGATTTTGCTTTCAGCGTATCGCGCAGTTTTTCGATACCCGGGATGGTTACATCGATCACCATTTTGTAGGCGGCAATGTGCATAGCGGTTGGGTAAGTATCGTTTGATGATTGTGATTTGTTCACGTCATCGTTAGGGTGGATAAAGGTTTTGCCTTCGCCCAGTTTGTTGCCTTGTAAAACGTGTGCGCGGTTGGCTATCACTTCGTTCACGTTCATGTTGGATTGTGTGCCCGAGCCTGTTTGCCAGATCACCAGCGGAAATTCGCTGGCTAAGCCACCGGCTAAAATTTCGTCGCAAACGGCAGCTATCTGGTCGCGTTTATCGGCGGCTAAAACTCCAAGATCGCTGTTGGTAAAAGCAGCGGCTTTTTTTAAGTAAGCAAACGCAGCAATGATCTCCTTCGGCATTGACGCCTCAGGTCCAATTTTAAAATTGTTGCGTGAGCGCTCGGTTTGTGCGCCCCAGTATTTATCGGCAGGTACTTGTACCTCGCCCATGGTATCGTGTTCGGTTCTGAAACTCATGGTGTTAAATTTGCGCCAAATATATAAGGTTTTCACCGATTTTGGGAACGATTACACTGATTAGTTGTCGTTTTCAATTCCCCTCTTGAGAGGGGGCGCGATAGGTAAGCGCGGTGGCGGGGGTGTGTTTCTAAACGCGGCGAAGAACACACACCACCGCCCCTCTCAAGAGGGGAATCGCACAAGGCCACCGCCCAATATCACCATAGCGTGGTGGTAATTGGCAAAAAGTTATATTTGCGTAAACTGACCCGTTATCATGAAAAAACTCATCTGCCTTTTACTCATCGGCGCAAGCCTGTTATCTGCGCAAGCGCAAACTACACCGTTTGAAGCCCACAAGGATAAAAACTATACGGCAACTTATCCCGAAATTATTTCCTACTATCAAAAACTGGTTAAAACACAGCCGCAGATGCGCCTGTTTAATTACGGGATGACGGATATCGGCAAACCGTTGACACTGATCGTGCTTTCGCGGGATAAGGTGTTTGACCCGGTGCAGATCCGCAAGATGAACAAAACCGTGATCCTGGTGAACAACGGTATCCATCCCGGCGAACCGGAAGGTATTGATGCCAGTATGATGCTGGTGCGCGACCTGCTGAAAAAGAATGCCCTGCCCAAAAACCTGGTGCTGTGTATTGTTGCGGTTTACAATATTGATGGCTGTATCACGCGCGGGGTATCGAGGGTTAGCCAGAACGGGCCCGAGAGTTATGGCTTTCGCGGAAATTACCGCAACCTTGATCTGAACCGCGATTTTATTAAGGCCGACAGCCGTAATGTACTGGGCTTTATGCAGATATTGAATACCTGGAAACCGCAGGTATTTTTAGATAATCATACCAGCGACGGCGCCGATTACCAATACGTGATGACGCTGATAGAGACTCAAAAAGATAAGCAAAACCCACTGTTGGCCGCATATACCAGCAAAACCTTATCGCCCGAGCTGTATAAACGCATGAAGAAAAGCGGCTATGAGATGATCCCCTACGTGGAAGGTTTTCGTGGTACGCCGGATAGCGGCATTGTTGCTTTTTTAGAAACACCGCGCTTTGCCACGGGCTTTACAGCACAGCATAACATCATTAGCTATATTACCGAAACCCACATGCTGAAAGCTTATGATAAACGTGTTTACGCCACTTACAATTTTATGCAGCACCTGTTTGACATTTGCGAGCGCGATGCAACGGTGATCCGCAAGCTTAAGGAGCGTGTTGACGAGGAAACCCGATCGCAAAAAACCTTCGCGTTGAACTGGGATGTGGATATGGCCAATTACGATACCATTACTTTTAAGGGCTACACAGCCGGGTATAAACCAAGCGAGGTGAGCGGCCTGCGTAGGTTATACTACGATCGGAGCAAGCCGTTTACCAAGACCATTAAGTATTTTGATAATTACAAGGTTACGCTTACCGCGGATAAACCGGTGGCTTATATTATTCCGCAGGCATGGCGTAAGGTGATCGACCTGTTTAAACTCAACAGTGTTGCGATGAAGCGCTTAACGCATGATACCACGTTGAATATGCAGATGTATTATATTGGCGATATGCGCCCGCCTACCCGCCCGTACGAGGGGCATTATGTGCATAGCGAGGTAAAAGTAAAACCGGTTGATATGCCGGTAAGATTTTACGAGGGTGATTACGTGGTTTATACTAACCAGGCCATCAACCGGTATATTGTGGAAACCTTAGAGCCGCAAGCCGTAGATTCGTTTTTTGCCTGGAACTTTTTTGATTCGGTACTGGGGCAAAAGGAAGGTTACAGCGATTATGTATTTGAGGATGTTGCCGCCGATCTGTTAAAAAAAGACCCCGAGCTTCAGAAAAAACTGGAAGCTGCCAAAGCTGCCGACCCTAACCTGGCTAAAAGCGCCCGTGCACAGTTGAACTTTATTTATCAAACCACACCATCGTACGAAAAAACGTATATGCGGTACCCGGTGGGACGGTTGATGCAGGATGTGCGGTTGGATTTAAAGTAACAGATCTGCTTACGATTTAACCACAGAGTGCACAGAGATTGAAGCACAAAGAGACACGGAGAAAAGTGTAGCCGCGGCCTGCCCGAAGCCCGTTGAAGGGCCGGTATCCGCTTCAACCTAAACGCAAACTTTGAAGTATGCTGATCTGAGTAGTTTTTAAGTGTACCGCGAACACATATCCTTATAAAACAAGTATGGCTTATCTATCATCCAAAGGATGACGGATAAGCCATTTATATTGTAGCAATGTTGTTTTGTTTTACGATGCCATCAGCATACCGTTAACCAGGCCGCTCAGGTCGGCACGGTTACCGTTTAGCTGGGTAAACATAGCCCCCATGCTTTTTTCGGTACGGGTTTGTTGTATAAACTGCACCATTACCTGTGGTATTAAAGCATCGGCGATTTTGAATGCCGAGTTTGGCGCAATGTCGTAATATTTATTTAAGCGGTTAGCAAACTTGTTTACCATGCTGTTCACCATCGGGTTATTATAAATTCCATTTAACTGGAAATAACCAACCAGATCCTGCATTTTGCCGGTTTCGATATATTTTTTCAATACATCGATGATCGAGCTTGATGCTTCGGTAATTACAGCTTCACGATCTTTTTCAGCAATCTCAGGGTTGCCGATCACCGCCTTTCCGGCGTTGTTTTTTACGAGTAGAAAGAGTTTTTCAAACATTGCTATGTAGTTTTAAAAGTGTTTTAACAAAATGATTGTTTTTTAGCCGTTTTGTTATTGATACAACAAATATACTAAATAATTATTTGGATTATCAAAATATATTTTACATTTCATTGTAAATTTGTTAATTTAAATGGTGTATCATTTACACTAAGATACGTGTGTATTAGCCACACTAAGTTTACATTTTTACAAACCTTATTATCAATAAATAGTTGATTTGTTGGTTTACTTGCTAATTTTGGTTTAAATACTCATCAAATATGTTGCCTAAAATAAATTTCGCCCAAACCAAAGCATACCCGTACCTGGCCGACCATTTTGAAAAAATGGAACAGACGCGTATGAAAGATCTTTTTAAAGCTGACGGCCAGCGATTTAATACGATGTCGGCACAATTTGAAGACATTTTACTGGATTATTCCAAAAACCGCATCGACGATGAGACAGTAGCCTTATTGGTACAAATGGCCAAAGAGTGTAGACTAAACGAGGCAATAAAAGCCATGTTTAGCGGCGAGGCGATCAACATGACCGAGGGCCGCCCGGTATTGCATATTGCCTTGCGCAACCAAAGCAACACACCTATCATGGTGGAAGGCAAAGATGTGATGCCCGATGTGAACGCAGTATTACAACACATGCAGCAGTTTTCGGAAGAGGTAATATCGGGTAAGTGGAAAGGCTATACCGGCAAACCTATTACCGATGTGGTGAATATCGGTATCGGCGGGTCGGACCTGGGCCCGGTAATGGTTACCGAGGCTTTGAAAGCCTATAAAAACCATTTAAATCTCCACTTTGTAAGTAATGTAGATGGTACACACATCGCGGAAACGCTGAAGGGCCTGAAGCCAGAGACAACTTTATTCCTCATCGCATCAAAAACCTTTACCACACAGGAAACCATGGCCAACGCCCACAGCGCGCGCGATTGGTTTTTGGCCGGTGCCGGCGCAAAGGAGGAAGATATTGCCAGGCATTTTGCAGCGCTATCCACCAACGATAAAGGTGTAGCGGCATTTGGTATAGATACCCAGAATATGTTTGGTTTTTGGGATTGGGTTGGTGGCCGTTATTCGTTATGGAGCGCCATTGGTTTATCCATCTGCCTGAGCATTGGCTTTGATAATTTTACCGAACTGCTGGCTGGTGCCCATGCTATGGACAATCACTTTCGCGATACTGAATTTGAGCAAAACCTGCCGGTTATTCTGGCCCTTAACGGGATATGGTACAATAACTTTTTTGGCGCGCAAACCCAGGCTATTTTACCTTACGACCAATATATGCACCGATTTGCGGCCTACTTTCAGCAAGGTGATATGGAAAGTAACGGCAAGCACGTTGACCGTGACGGCAACGAGGTTGATTACTCTACCGGGCCCATCATTTGGGGCGAACCGGGTACCAACGGGCAACACGCTTTTTATCAGCTGATACACCAGGGCACCAAACTGATCCCCTGCGATTTTATAGCACCGGCGCAAAGCCATAATCCACTTGGCGAACACCATACACTGCTGCTGTCCAACTTCTTTGCACAAACCGAAGCTTTAATGAATGGTAAAACCGAAGAAGAAGTGATTGCCGAGCTTAAATCATCGGGCAAGAGCCAAAAAGAAATTGAAGAAATAGCACCGTTTAAAGTGTTTGAAGGTAACCGCCCTACCAACTCTATCCTGGTTAAAAAAATCACCCCACGCAGCCTGGGTTCGCTTATCGCGATGTATGAACATAAAATATTTGTACAGGGTATTATGTGGAACATTTACAGCTTTGACCAATGGGGCGTTGAATTGGGTAAACAACTGGCCGGTAAGATACTGCCCGAGCTGCGTAACGATGACGAAGTTACCAGTCACGATAGTTCGACCAATGGGTTGATCAACCAGTTTAAGGCCTGGAGGTAAGCCCCCTCTAAACGGCGAAGCCCTCATTAGCACCGATCAAAAAACAAACAAATTGCTAATAATCTTCCCCTGAAAGGGGAGACTTTAAAATAAGTCTTTTTATAGCGATGGATTTGAAATCCATCGCTATTTTTTTAATACAATAGCTGATCAACCGGTGGGCGGCACCTCCGGAGCCGTTTCTTCTTCCTGCTTAGTTTCTACAAACAGGTAGCCCCTCCGGGGCAAAGAATTTACAAATGGCGATGGGTTTAAATCTCCTCTATTTTTTGCAAAATCGCTGAATTTTCGGTATATTTAGGCAAATGGGCGAGCCATTACACCTTATCAATTTGCTAATTGAGGGGAAGAATTCATTGAAAAATACCGAAGAATACCGATGTGTTTGGATTTTTTGTTGCGGATTTGATAATGAGTTTTGACCAGCAGAGCCGTTCTGTAAGTCGGGGATTGCTTCGTTCCTCGCAATGACGCGCCGAGAGAGCTGACGGTAGATGTCAATCAATATGTGATACCTAAAATACCGAAGAATACCTATGTGTTATTCGTTACTCAATACCGTAAACTCGGTACGGCGGTTTAGCTTACGGCCTTCGGGGTTATCCTGGCCGTTGGGCAAGGTATTTGGTGCGATAGGCACTTGCCTTCCATAGCCCTTGGCAATAATGCGCTCGGGCGCGATGCCTTTCAGGATGATGTAGTTTACGCACTCCTGGGCCCTATCCTGCGAAAGCTCGTTATTTGCCCTGTCGGTACCTACAGCATCGGTATGCGAGCCTAACTCTACCTTGATCTTAGGGTTATCGTTCAAAATAGTGATCAGGCCGTCGAGCACGGTTTTCGATTCGGGTTTAAGATCGTAGCTGTTAAAATCATAAAGGATGTTATCGATCACGATAGGTTTGTTGATCTGGTATTCCTGCTGACAAACCACCGGGTTAAACAAGGTATCAACCTTTGTTGTGGTAACCGGCGGTACCGGGGCGTACTTGGCAAAGTAATCCTTTTTCTCCAGGCGGAGGCTATAGGTATGTTTGTAAGTGAGCTTAAAGTTATACTTGCCGGTTTTATCGGTTACAAAATTGATAGCCTGTTTGGTTAGCGAATCAAGCAGGGTAATGTTTACATCGGGCAGAGGTTTACCTGTAGCGCAGTTGATCACCGTACCGGTTAGGATAGCCGTAGGCGGCGGCAGTGGTTTAGGCTTAACTATTTTGGCTTTGAACAGATTGATGCAGCACTCTGATTCGCGGTCGGAACTGATGTAAGCTATGGTACTGTCCCTGTTATCAGGATAGTAATACAGATCGTCCTTAGTTGAGTTTAGTGGATAGCCCAGGTTTAGCGGTTTGGTCCAGCTGTTGCGCAAACTATCCGTACTTTCAAACAGGTCGAACCCGCCCATTCCGGTAAGGCCCTTTGAACTGTAATACAAGGTATGCTCTTGTATGCTGTAATACGGAGCCTGCTCATCATCAGCGGTGTTGATGGTTCGGCCCAGGTTTGAGGCGTTTATGGGGAGCCCGTCGGCATCCAGGTCGCTCACCCAGATATCGGTACCGCCAATGCTGCCGGTTTGGTTTGAGGCGAAGAAAAGGCGCTTACCATCATCGGTTACCGATGGCTGCATGGAGTTAAAACCAATGGCATTAACATAGTTGTTAAGCTTTTGCGGTGCCGACCATTTTTGATTGCTGTTTTTACTGATGTAGATAGCTGATATGGTTTTTTCCTGTTCTTTATACCACATGGTAAAATACATGAGCTTGCCGGATGCGGTTAACGATGCCGGGCCGTAATGAACTTCCTTTTTTGCATCGTAACCCAGGTTTATCCGGGCTATCTTTGTAGGATTGTTCTTATCGCTAACATAGATCTGGTTGATGCGTTTGGTGCTGCCGTTTACCGATCGCGAGGAGGTAAACCAATATTGATTGTTATTTACTGTGAGGCCAAAATCGCCGGCCTGGCCGTTAAGATCGGGCATTTTTGCAGCCGATGATAAGGTGGGGTGTTTAACCTGTTCCCGGGCAAACAAGCAGTTTTCCAGTTCTTTATTAGCCAGTTCGGTGTAGGTTTTATCCTTATTGGTCTTCAAAAACAATTCCAGGCTTTTTATCGCGTCATCAATTTTTTTGTTCGATCGTAAACATACCGCATACCAGTAGCGCGACAAAGGGTAAACGGTAACATATTTATCAATAACGTACCTGTACCATAATTCGGCCTGCAACAGGTTGTGGTACAAGCGGTACGATTCGGCTAAACGATAGGTAATCTCTCCCGCCATTTTTTCGTTCTCGTACACATTTTGCCGCGTCGAAAAATAAGGCACAGTTCCCTGGGTGGTCGAAGTTTTATTCTCCAGCGCCTTATCGTAATAATAAGCGGCCGTTACATAGTCTTTCTCGTCAAAGGCTTTGTCCGCACGTTCTTTGAAAGCTTTATTTTGTGCCGCTGCAATTTGGGCAATGAAAAGGAAGAGGATCAGTAAGCGTCTTTTCATGCGGACAAGTTACAACCTGGGACATACCTGATCGCGGGTTGATAAGTGATGTTTGAACAGATAACTGATAGATATCTCATAAGTTCCTTGCGGGACAGCTGTTTGAAGTTGCGAAGTGGTATAATCATAACTCATCCCGATTATGGTACTGCCCATGTGAAAACCAACATTGGCCACTGCTGCATCATTCAGGCGGTACATGCCGCCTAAAATCAAGCTATGATCCGGTTGGAACCTCAGTTCAAAGTTCATTCCGGCTGCATATACCTCGTTTTTTTGTTGACCAATATACAAAGCATGTGTCGTAATATCAAACCATTCCGACGCTCTGACACGTAAGCCGCCGTGCACAGTATAACGAAATGGAATGTTGCCGTTTAATCCATCACTCGTGATCGGGTCTTTTGCCGGGGCAAGGTGAGAGGCACTTACGCCGCCAAAAAGGTTAAGGTCTTTATCCGGGTCGCCATCGTAAAAAAACACACCGGCACTGGCATCAAACACCATGGCGCTGGTGTTGCTAAAATTTTCAAAGCTCGACATCGATGGATCATATCCACCGGTTGTGGAGTTGTACTGGCTATCAAATTGCGCTTTACTGGCGTTAAAGCTGCGGTTTATGATACCCGCCTGTATGCCGAAGTTTAGCTTTTGATATTGGTTATCAGAAACCGGGATCTGGTAAGCAAATGACCCGTAAGCGGCCAGGTAGTTATATCCGGCAGTGCCTGCTGATTGATTGATGATATTGAAGCCCATCGCTACTTTGTCGGAGGTACGAAAATCGCCCGAAAAGGCACCGGTTTTATAACCGTTATCTACACCGCGCCACTGGTCCTTAAAATTGGCGGTTAAGCGAGCGTCACCATCCATCACGCCGGTTAACGCGGGATTAAGCCACATGGGATAAGCGTAATACTGAGAAAAGTGCGGATCGACCTGCGCATGTACCGTGCTGATGAATAACAGTAAAAGCACTACCGCATTTAACGTTAATTTTTTCACTTGAGTAATGTTATTGTTCCTTTTTTATTCACCTCGTGGCCATTATTCATAACCGCTTTCAAAAAATAAGTATATACACCCAGCGGTTCTTTAGCTCCTTTGTAGGTGCCATCCCAGCCATTGTTCTTTTCGGCCGAGCTAAATATCATTTGCCCCCACTGGTTGTATACGTAAAAGTTTAATGTTTTGATGCCCTCGCTATGTACATACACTACATCATTATTGCCATCACCATTAGGTGTAAAGGCATTGGGCACATAAATATCATCTGTTTGATTTAGCGCCTGGCCGGTAACCGCATTGGAGTTGGCGCTTAGCGAACATGGTGTAAGGCCCATGGCCCGCACCAGAAGTGTTACGCTTTGGTTTTGTTTTAAGGATGAAACCGTGTGTGTTAAGCCACCCGCGCCAGAGCTTGGTCCGCCATAGCTTGATCCATTATCGGTACTTACCATGTAGGTGATAGCACCTTTCACGGCCAACCAATCAAAAGTAACACTGCTTGCGGTAACCGAGTTTACTGCCGGCATAGGGGCAGCCAAAGGTTGCAACAACTGCACCTGTACTATTTTACGCACTGCAGAAACGCATCCCGTTAAGGTATTGGTAGCCTCAACATAGTAAGTTACATTGGCGTTTACCACTGGTATAGACAGCGTATCACCGGTACTTACCGGGCTTCCGCCTGTTAAGGTGGTATACCAGGTAAAGGCAATGTTGCGGTCACTGGTATTTGCTGCCAGTGTAGCGTTTGAGCCAGGGCAAACCAAAGCATCCTGGGTGGTAAATTGCGGAAGCGGTGTCAAATTGGCGTTAGCCGCACTTCTTGTTACCGAAATACAGCCCTGGGTATTGGTTACATCCACATAGTAAACGGTGTTTACATGCAGTATTGGCGATGTAAAAGTAGTGCCTGTTGAAATTGGAGTACCACCATTGGCCGACGAATACCAGTTGTAAATAAACCCTGTTTGCGGGTTTGCTATCGCAAACGTGGCCATTGATTCGGAACAGGTTATTACCGTGTCTTTAACCAATGCGGGAGCAGCCGGCGGTGTTGACATATTGACCTGTATCATTGCCATTGACGAACCCGAACACAAACCATTGGAGCTTTCTACATAAAATGTTGTGTTTGCCAAAAGCGGCACGGTTGTATAGTTGATGCCTGTAAATAACAGGTTAGTTTTTGACGGACTATCATACCAGTTATACGTAAAACCATTTTGCGGGTTATTAACCGAAAGTGAAGCCGGGCTGCCCGGGCATACAGTAACGGTTGGCTGAACTGTAGGTGGTATTGTAGGCGGGGTTAGTATACTGAAAGTTAAACTATTACTAATCAAAGGTGTTGTGCATGGTCCGGATGAAACGGTACGCCGGTAATATGTTGTTACGGTTATGGCTGCCGGATCATAATCTATTGCGGTAGCACCTGATATATTGGTAAAAGTGATATTATCGGTTGATTGCTGCCATTGATAGGTATAAACATTATTGCCGCCTGCAGGAGTGCTGCCGGTTATATTGGCCGGGTCGCCGGCTAAACAAAAGCTTGTAACACCTGGTGCCGTAATGTTATTGTTAGTCAAACCAGGTAGTATAGTTACATTGGCAGCTATCCGGGCCGAGATACATCCACCGGCATTTACACCTTCTACATAATAGGTTGTATTTGCCGATAGTACGGGCGTAGTAAAGCTGGTTCCGCTAAATAATACCGTGTTGCCTGTTGGCGCAGTATACCAATTATACGTTACACCCGCCTGCGGATTGGAAATACTCAGCGTTCCGGATGTCCCGGTACAGATACTGACAGGGTTATTCACTAAAACAGGAGTAGTTGGTGTTGGAGCTATGTTAACCTGTACACTTGCCGATGTTGGACTTGAACATAAACCATTTGAGCTTTCTACATAAAACGTAGTAGGTAGGGTAACAGGCCCGGTAACATAGGTATCCCCGGTAAACAACAAGTTGGTTTTTGCCGCACTATCATACCATTTATAGGTGATACCGCTTTGCGGGTTACTAACCGACAAGGTAGCAGGGCTGCCCGGACAAACGGTTACTACCGGCGGCTGCACGGTTAGCGGAACAGCGGGAGGTACCATGATCGTAATAGTAACTGCATTGCTGACCACAGGAGTTGTACACTGTCCGGATGAAATTATGCGGCGGTAATAAGTGGTCACACTTATCGTGGCCGGATCATAATCTTTTGCGTTAGCGCCGGATATATTGCTAAAAGTAACATTGTCTGTTGATTGCTGCCATTGATAAGTATAAACATTGTTACCACCTGCCGGGCTGCTACCGACAATATTGGCCGGGTCGCCGGCTGAGCAAAAGCTGGTAACTGCCGGTGCCGTAATACTATTGTTAGTTAAGGCAGGCAAAACAGGCAGGATAGTTACGTTGGCGACTATCCGGGTTGAGATACATCCGCCACCATTCGTGGCTTCAACATAGTAGGTTGTGTTTGCTGATAGAACCGGGGTAGTAAAACTGGTTCCGCTAAATAACACCGTGTTACCTGTCGCCGTGGTATACCAGTTATAGGTTACACCCGCCTGCGGATTAGCAATTGTTAATGTTGCCGATGTACCGGTGCAGGTACTAACCGGGTTATTGGTTAAAACAGGTGTAGTTGGGGTTGGCGCCAGGTTAACCTGCACACTTGCTGCCGACGGGCTTGAACATAACCCATTCGAGCTTTCTACATAAAACGTAGTAGCTACAGTAATTGGACCCGTAACATAGGTATCGCCGGTATATAGCAGGTTAGTTTTTGCGGGACTATCATACCATTTGTAGGTAATACCACTTTGCGGATTAGTAACCGACAAGGTAGCGGGACTACCCGGACAAACTGTTACTACCGGCGGTTGCACGGTTAATGGAACAGGTGGAGGTGCTATAACGTTTATAGTAACTACATTACTGATGACCGGTGTGGTACACGATCCGGACACCACTGTGCGACGATAGTAGGTAGTTACACTTATTGTCGCCGGATCATAATCTTTTGCCGAAGCGCCGCTGATATTGGTAAAGTTGATGTTATCAGTTGATTGCTGCCACTGGTAAGTATAAACCCCGTTACCACCCGATGGCGTATTTCCCTGAATATTCGCCGGATCGCCCGACTGGCAAAATGACGTTGTTGCAGGTGAGGTGATCACGTTGTTAATAGGAGTATTCAATATTGAAATACTGATCACATTACTGATAACAGGTGTGGTACATGCCCCCGAAATTGCAGTGCGACGGTAATAGGTTGTAGCCGAAAGCATCGGCGGATCATAATCCCTGGTTGTAATTCCAGGCATATCGGTAAAGGTTACACCGTCTGCCGAGCTTTGCCATTGATAGGTATAACTGCCTGATCCACCGGCAGGAGTATTACCCACAATGCTTGCCGGGTCGCTTGGTAAACAAAAACTGTTTACTGCCGGGGCAGTAATGGTATTATTGCTTACGTTAGGGAATACTGTAATAGTTACAACATTGCTTATTGATGTGGCAACACAACTGCTGCCAAACGTAATGCGGCGGTAATAGGTTGTAACCAGCAATGTAGGCGGCGTATAGCTCAATGCAGTAGCACCTGCAATATTGCTAAAACTGCTATTATCCGTAGAGCTTTGCCATTGATAAGTAAAGCTACCGTTGCCGCCCGCAGGTGTGCTGCCATTTATAATGGCTGGTGTACCCGGCGAGCAAAAAGCACTTGGCGATGGCGTTGTTATCACATTATTTGAAATAGCAGCCGAAGGTAAAGTGGTTACATCGTAATAAGAATCGTATTTGGTAACACCTGCGATAACTACTTTACGCCTGATGCTATAAATAATTGGAGCTGTACTGGCATTGACCAGCAACGATGGCGGGTAATCGGCACCATTGTAAACACCGGGCGCATTAACCCAGCTGCCGTTTTGTGATAATTCCCATTGGTAGTTGCTTGGTGTAGGCGATACGGCATCGCCCTGAATAACAATGGAAGCTCCCGAACAAATGGTTATAGGCTGACCGGTCTGCGCAAATGAATAATCAGGCAAGCTCAATATTAAAACAACTGAAAACAAGCCACTTAAAAGCAACTTACGCATTTTAATTACAGGGTAAAATGTTTTCACAGTTACAGTAACATTAACAGATATTCTACATTCATTAATCACTTTCACCATTGCCGCGGACCCAACCCGATATAATAATAAATGTGAAGGCACGATACGCGGCACACCGGCATAATAGTTTTCCACATTTGCCGGTGAGTTGTACTTTTACGAAAGTGTTTTAAGTTTAGTTACAGGTATTTATAAAAAAAATATTTATTATTACTGCAACCACAAGCATCTATAGATGTTAATAAAAGATGCTTTCGATTAAATTTACAAGGCTACGATAGTAGTTAACTTGTGAAGAAAGGTATATCTGTATGTTTGTTTTTCAATAGTTGAATTATTTATAATTAGAAATATTTATTGCTCAAATATAGCTAATAAGCACTGAAAAATCGGGCAAAAGGCCTTATTTCAACAAATAAAGCAACATTTTAACACAAATTCACCAGTGGTTAATTTTTTTGATTTGAGCTTTATTATCTCAACTACAAGGTACTATTCTTCTGCTTTAACTTTTTTAACAGTTAAAACATCCTGTCCTGTAGCATCGCCTTGTTCCTGTAGTTTGCCAAAGGCAGCAGCGGTAGCATAATCTAAAATTTCCTGCGGTTGGTTATGATTATAAAAGCCATATATCAGGCCTGCCATAAAGCAATCACCGCTGCCTGATCGGTCAACCACACCGGCGCAGCTAAACTCGGGCGAGTGATATTGCTGTCCATTGGTATATAAAGAGGTATAGTAATGCAAATGGTTATTGTCGGCGTCAAAGCGGAATGTATTGGCAACGGTTTTTACTTTCGGGAAGAGGTGCATGATCTCGCGCGAGGTTGCCTCCGCATGATCCAGGTAAGCCAGTTTACTTTGCTTCCCGTGAATATCGGCATCTATCTGGGTACCTAACAAACTGTTTGCGCTCCAGATGTTGCCCATTACCAGGTCGCAGTGCTCAAGCAGTTTGGGCATTATCTCGGTCGGCTGTTTACCGTATTTCCATAGGCGCGAGCGGTAGTTCAGGTCAACCGATATGGTTATCCCCTTACGGGATGCTGCCTCTAAAGCTTCAAGGCATACATCGGCCACCTGCTCATTCAACGCCGGGCTTATGGCCGTAAAGTTAAACCAGGATACATCACGCAGCACTTTATCCCAATCGATCATCCCGCGTTTAAGGCCCGAAAACGAGGAGTGATCGCGATCATAAACCACGCTGCCCTTCAAGTCGGCGCCCCGCTCAAGATAATAAATACCCATGCGGCTGCCGGTGTACAGAATAGACGAGGTGAAGATCCCTTTATATTCCAGGTAATCTATCACATGGCGGCTCATAAAATTATCAGGCAGGGCGGTGCAGTACTTTACGGGTACGTTCCATCCGGCTAATGCCGTGGCCACATTAGCCTCGGCACCGCCCATGTATAAAAAGAAGGGGTGTTTCTCAACGGCAGAGTCTTCGGGCGCGGGCGAAACCCGCAGCAAAAGCTCACCAAAACACAACACCTTTGTTATCACCAGTTAAAATATTGCTGAGCGTTATTGTAGCTGATATCCTGGATAATTTTACCGATCCATTCAATATCATTAGGCAATTCGCCGTTCTCTACATCATCACCAAAAAGGTTACAAAGTATCCTTCTGAAGTATTCGTGACGGGGGAACGATAAAAAGCTGCGCGAATCGGTTAACATACCAACCATCTGGCTCACTAAACCCATGTTTGACAGGGTATTCAATTGCTTGGTCATACCATCTTTCTGATCAAGGAACCACCAGCCCGAACCAAACTGAATTTTGCCTGCTACCGAACCATCGTTAAAGTTACCGATCATCGTAGCCATTAACTCATTATCGCGCGGGTTAAGGTTATACAGAATGGTTTTGGTCAACTGGTTAGTAGCATCCAGCTTGTTTAAAAACTTAGATAAGGCTTTACCCTGGCTAAAGTCGCCAATCGAATCCCAGCCCGTATCCGGGCCCAGGTTTGATAAAGCACGCGCATTGTTGTTACGCAACGCCCCTAAGTGATATTGCTGTACCCAGCCTTTTTCGTGATCCCAAATGGCAAACTGGTGCAGTAATGCCGATTTAATTTTCAGCACTTCAATATCGGTTAAAGCTTTGTTGGCACGGATCTTTTCAAAGATGGCGCTAACTTCGGCATCGGTATAATCCTCAGCGTATATCTGCTCCAAACCATGGTCGGATACCTTACAGCCATTGGCAGCAAAGTAATCATGGCGTTGTTTTAAAGCCTTCAGGTAAGCATCGTAGCTGTTGATATCGGTATTGGTTACTTCGCCAACTTTATTGATGTAGGCATTTAAACCGGCAATATCATCGGCATTCATTGCCTTGTCGGGACGGAAAGCGGGAGCGATCTTCGCAACAGCGCCGTCCCTGGCAATTTTTTGATGGTATTCCAGGTTATCTATCGGGTCATCTGTTGTACAGATCACCTTTACGTTCATCCTTTTGATCAACCCCTGGATTGAAAATTCCTTGGTTTGCAATTTAGCCGAAGTTTCGTCGTAAATTTCTTTCGCGTTCTTTCCCGAAAGGATAGCATCAATATCAAAATAACGTTGCAATTCCAGGTGCGTCCAATGGTAAAGCGGGTTGCGCAGGGTATAAGGCACGGTTTCGGCCCATTTCTGGAATTTATCTGCATCGCTGGCACTGCCGGTAATAAAGCTTTCATTTACACCATTGGCACGCATTGCACGCCATTTGTAATGATCGCCATACAGCCAGGCATGAGTAATGTTATTAAAATTGATATCATTGGCTATCTGGTCTGGCGGCAGGTGGCAATGGTAATCGATGATCGGCATATCCTTTGCAAAACCGTGATACAACTTTTGTGCGGTCGACGTTTGCAATAAAAAATTCTCGTCTAAAAACTTCTTCATTATAATTTAATTGCACCGATGTAAGTGATGATTACACCGATAATTTTATTTAGGTTTTATTGATTAATTAAAAACTATGTCATTTCGAACGATAGAGAGAACTCTTCTGTACCATTCAAGTCTACAGCATACATGTCGCACGCAGAAGATTTTCGCTCTCACAGTCGGGGCACCGCCCTGCTCAAGAGATAGTTTCTCCCTCCGGTCGAAATGACACTGATATTTTACAAGGATATCCCCCGTTTCCACGGGATAAAATCGTCCTGCCCGTGGCGTACTGCGCTTACTTCAATTTCGCCGCTGGCTACTTTAATTACATAGTCTAAAATACGTTCACCAGCTTGTTCAATGGTTTCGTCACCATCGATGATCGAACCTGTGTCGATATCGATAATATCGCTCATCTTTTTGTACAGGTTGGTATTGGTGGATATTTTAACAACCGGTGTAATAGGGTTACCTGTTGGTGTACCTAAACCTGTTGTAAACAACACCACATTAGCACCACTGGCAACTTCTGCTGTAGTACTTTCCACATCGTTACCCGGGGTACATAATAAGTTTAAGCCGGGTTTGGTTACCTTTTCGGGATAATCCAATACATCAACCACCGGCGATGTACCGCCTTTTTTTGCAGCTCCTGCCGATTTGATGGCGTCGGTAATTAAACCATCCTTAATATTACCCGGCGATGGGTTCATATCAAAACCCGAGCCTACCTCTTCAGCGCGCTGGGCGTAAGTTTTAACCAGGTGACTAAACCTGTCGGCTTTTTCTTTATCTACACAACGGTCAATAATATTTTGCTCCACGCCACACAATTCAGGGAACTCGGCCAAAATAACCGAACCACCCAGGCTTACCAACAGATCGCTGGTATAACCAATTGCCGGGTTAGCCGATATGCCCGAAAAGCCGTCAGAACCACCGCACTCCAAACCAATGGTTATTTTGCTTAACGGCGCAGGTTGGCGAACGTTGTTATTCGCTTCGATCAAACCGGCCATCGTTTGGCGGATAGCTAACTCTAACAAGTCGCTTTCTTTACCAACCTTTTGCTGATCCAAAACATAAAGCGGTTTGTTAAAATTCGGCGAACGTTTTTTGATCTCTTCTTCCAGTATGCTTACCTGCGCGTTTTGGCAGCCCAGACTCATTACCGTAGCACCCGCAACATTAGGGTGTGTAATATAACCAGCCAATAAGCCGCAAAGTGCGGTAGCATCCTGGCGGGTACCGCCGCAACCGCCGTTATGGGTTAAAAATTTAATACCGTCAACATTCGGGAAGATCCTGCTTGCCTTATCAACAGCGGTACCATCCTTAACTTCGGTATATAAAACCTGCTCAACACTTCCGCCCTCTTTTACCAGGTTAATGAGTTGCTGTGCTTTGGTTTGATAGCTGTTATGCCGCCCGTAGCCTAATGGCTTTACCAAAGCATCCTGCAGCACTTCCAAATTGCGGTTCTCGCAAAACACCATCGGGATAACCAGCCAGTAATTGCCGGTGCCCACGCTGCCATCTTCGCGATGGAAGCCATTAAATGTTTTACCTGCCCATTTAGCAGTGTCTGGTTTGTGCCATTCATCGTGGTGCTGTGCGGTTAAAAAGCCGCTCGCGGCATGCTTAACGTTAGTGGTGCTTAACAAACCACCGGCCTGTATATCGCTTTGCGCTTTGCCAACCAAAACGCCATACATTATTATTTCGCTCCCCGCCGGAATCAACACCTCGGCAAACTTATGTTTAGCCGCAATAAACTCTTTTACGATATAGCTTTTTCCTTCGTATTCGGCAGTTTCGCCAGCCTGAAGATCTCTTAGTGCCACCACCACATTGTCTTTGGGGTGCACTTTTAAAATGCTTTGTTTCATTTCAAATCCTTAAACGGTATCAAAGATACCGTCGTGTAAAATATGCTTTAACTTTTTGGCAACAGCTTCTTCAAAACCAGGTAAAATGGTCAGGTTGGGGCCGCCCCATAAATTTTCGTTTGATAAAATGTTATTCACTACGTTATCTGTATCCTCATCTTTCCAGGCTTCGGCAAATATGGCTGCGTTGTCATCGGTAACTTTATATTCTTCGCCGTTATTGGTGCCAATAAATTCGCCTTTGGCATTTTTAACCACTTTCATAAAACGGATAAATGCCGCAAAACCTAAAGTAACATTTTCAGGCGGAGTTGTTTCGGTACGGTAATGTTGTAAAAGTACCGGTATCACACGCATCTTCATTTTTGATGAGTACTGCGCCGATATGCTGATCCACTGGTGCTCGATGTGCGGGTTACGGAACCTGTCCAGAACCTTGCCTGCAAAATCATGCGCCACTTCCGGATCTATTTTGTATGGGATAGCCGGGGCGATCTCGTTAAATGCCAGTTGTGTGATAAACACCGAGAATACGGCATCATCCATAGCCTCGCGCACAGTTTTAAATCCCGACAAGAATGCTACCGCGCAGCTTAAAGTATGCGTGCCGTTTAACAACCGTAATTTCAATTCGCGGAAGATCTCGATATCCGGTGCTATTACCACACCTTTATCTGCCTGGGCAAAGCTCAATACCGATTTTACTTTCTCATCGCCCTGTATGGCCCAAAGGCTGTAAACTTCTGATGCGATGCGCAGGTTATCCCGGTAACCGCACTGATCCTCTAAACGCTCCAATGTTTTGGCATCGGGTTTACCTGGCACGATACGGTCAACCAGCGAATCGCAGAAATGATTATGTCGATCTAACCAGTGGATGAAATCTTTATCAAAGTCGTTTTGCGAAGCCAGTTCCAGAACAATGCCTTTCAGCTTTTTACCGTTATCAACAATCAGCTCGGTTGGTACGATAACCAAACCAGCCTCTTCGCTTCCGCCCAAAGCTTTGTAGCGTTCGTGCAGCACAGCTAACAATTTACCGGGGAATGATATCGGAGGAGCTTTGTGCACATCATCTTCAACCAGTTGAATCCCAACTTCGGTTGTGTTCGATATCACGATCTGCAGTTCAGGGTTACGGGCAAACTCTAAAATAGCTGCCCAGTCTTTACCGGCAGTTAGTACACGGCTGATAGACGAGCAGATCACATCCTCTTCCACTTTTTTACCGTCGGCAATGCCTTTAATACCTAAAGTGTACAAGCTATCCTGGTCATCAAATTCGGCGGATGAACCGGTATCGGTAGATTTTACCACCACAACACGCCCGTTAAAAATACCGGCGCGGTTTGCTTTATCAATAAAAAAATCGGGTAAACCTCTTAACAAAACACCGGTACCAAATTGCAATACCTTTTCTGGCAGTTCAAATAATTTAGCATCGGGTACAATTAAACCAGGTACCGCAATACCTTTTAAACTGTTCTTTGAAAGTATCATATTCTTCTTCGTCATTTCCTTTTTTATTCTTTTGGGTTTTACTCGAAAACCTGTCAGTTTTGAACAATTGGTTGCTCTCGCAAAGTTACAACCATCGTTACAAAATAGATAATCTGGATTACCCGCTTTATAAATTTATTTGGCATTCAGTTGCCGCAAAGCCCATTTAATTAAATCGTTAGCCGCTTTTAAATTATCGTAATCGGCAGGCAGCTTGCGCCCGTCGGTATATTCGTTATAAAACCACGGGTCACCTACCACAAAAACCGCACCCTTTCCGTATTTGGCAGTAGCCACAATAATATCCTTATTGTCTGTCAAACTGGCTATTGCCGGAGGTTTTACCGCAAAGGTTGATATCTCTTTAATGTATACCTTTTTAGCTGTTTTAAATACTTTATCCGTTGCCGGGATATTTACCGCGCCTGTTTCAAAATGCGGCGTTACCACATGGTTGCGGCTGTCTTCGTTATCATGGATCCCGAATTTGGCCAGCAAAGTGTTCAGATGTTTAAACTCGGCATTACCGGTATCATTGTTCAACACGATCAATACCCCACCTGCTTTAACCCATTCGCTTATCGCGGATACATGCGCAGGCTCAATATATTTGGCGTCCGGGTTTTCTTTCGGGATATCCGGATCGACAATAACATAAATATTGCCTTTTTTTAAATTGGCCGCTGTCGGCGCCTGATATAGCGTAGTAGTATTCACGCCATAATTGTGGAATGCATTGGCGAAGAATGAAAAACCATTATTATCCTGTTCTTCCCACTTGTAATGGAACGATAGGGTTTGGCCGGTTAAGGCATCTTTTCGGTGCTCATCATTAAAATATGAGTCGAGGATAACGGTTTTGCCTTTGCCTAAATTGCGATTGGTTAAACGCTCCATCTCTACAGCGCATTGCAGGAAAGCGCCGGTGCCTTTCGGATCATTGGTGATCACCTTTTCGCTCATGTAATATTCGTAGCTGCCATCGCGGTATGGGTTTCCACCTAAGCCGGATACCGTTACCGTACCGGCCAAATTGGTTTGTCCATCGGCATCGGTTTTAACAAATTCTTTCAGGATGCCTTTGTAGCCCTTTTCGGCAACACTCAGGTAGCTTGCGGGCAGGTAGCCGTTACGGATACCTTTAGCCAGTGCGTATACAAACATACTCGATGCCGACGATTCCAGGTAATTACCTTTACCATCGGGTTTATCCATAATATCATACCACACACCGCTCTTAGGATCCGGGTACTTCTGGATAGCTGCAGCTAAACGGTTCAAAATAGCGATAATATCGGCCCGTTTGGCGTAGTCTTGTGGCAGGTAATCTAACACATCAACCAACGCCATGGCATACCAGCCATCTGCACGTGCCCAAAAGTTTGGTGATAACCCGGTTTGTGGGTTGGCCCATTTTTGCTTTTTACTGTAATCCCAGCCATGGTACAGCAACCCGGTTTTAGGGTCGCGGGCATGTTGCTCCATCAGGATAAACTGCTTGGCGATATCGTCAAAATCAGCCTCGTGGTGAAACTGCGCTGCGTATTCAGCATAAAACGATTCGGCCATATATAACCCGTCGAGCCACATTTGCTCTTCGTATATTTTTTTGTGCCAAAAACCGCCTTCTGGCGTGCGGGGTTGTTTTTTAAGCTGGTCGTATAAAGTTGTGGCGGCCTTTAAATATTTAGCCGACCCGGTTACATTGTACAACATAAGCAGGTTGCGGCCGCACAACACGTTATCTAAAGTATAGGCGTCACTTTTATAACCTGCTATCTGGCTGCCATCGGCGCTTATCAGGTTATCCATGCTTTGCTGCAGGTATTTAAAATAAGTCCGGTCGGCAGTTTGCAGCCAAACGCCTTCAATACCTTTCAGTATTACGCCTTCGTCGTAGTTCCAGCGTTTAAAGGGCCTACCTGTTTTTGATGCAGTATCCGAAGGCCAAACCTTCATCACTGTAGCCGCAATTTTTTGCGACATGGGTACATCCTGCGCCTGTGTATTACCGCATACTGCGGCTAACATAAACACGGCACCTGTTTTTATCAATGCTTTCATAGTTATTTATTGATAACGATTGCGTTTTTTGTTGCGCCATCGCTTAATTTCACATCAGTCATGCTGGCCTTTGTACCGCTAACGTTGATATCCGACGTGTTATTACCCGATATGTTAAACAGTAGTTTACTACCGCTATAGGTCACATTTTCCAGGTTAACACTCTGGCTATTATCGATACTAACGGTTGGGTTAAACTCATCGGTTACCAAATGCAAACCACGGATGTAAACACCTGTAGCCTCGGTACATACAATACCTTTCTTAGCCTTAATGGTCATGTTATCCATATAAGCGCCCAAAACATTCATTTCAGGTAGCCCACGGATAAATATCGCTGTGCCGGCGCCGTTGCAAACTATATTACTGATGTGAAAATCCTTAAACTGTGGCGTACCTTCGGTAACCGGCAACGTAACCACCTTTGGTGCCACGCGCGTTTCGCCAGCCAGCACAACAGGGTCTTTTGCCTCGTAATACATATCGAACGAAATAGCCTCGGCAACAATATCTTTCATGTTGATATTGGTTACATAGATGTTTTGTACCACGCCGCCGCGGCCGCGGACTGTTTTAAAACGCAGGCCAACATCGGTACCTAAAAACGAGCAGTTGTAAACAAAAATATTACGTGCCCCGCCGCTCATTTCGCTACCGATAACAAAACCGCCATGCGCGTGGTAAACGATACAGTTACGTACAATTACATTTTCGGTAGGCTTCCCCAGCTTGCGCCCGGCTTCATCCCTGCCCGATTTGATACAGATACCATCATCGCCTACATCAAACACACTGTTTTCGATCAGCGTATTGGTGCTGCATTCCAGGTCGATACCATCACCATTCTGTGCATACCACGGGTTTTTAACCGTAACATTGCGTAAAGTAAGGTTTGAGCATTGAAACGGGTGCAAATTCCAGGCCGGTGAGTTTTGAAAAGTAACACCTTCCAGCAAAACCTGCTTGCAATTGTTCAGCACCACTAAATTGGGGCGCAGATAATCTTTATAAGCTTCAAAATCCTTAATGGTGCGGCCGGGCAATAAAACACCGGGCTTATCAACCGTTGTGCCTTTCAATGATTTCTCCGAAGGGTACCAGGTCATCTTGTCATCACTTAGCACACCTCCCGAGGCAAGCCTATCCTGCCACTGGGTTTCGTTCAGTTTTATCTTCTTCACCATGCGCCAGGCATCGCCGTTTCCGTCGATAACGCCATAACCGGTGATAGCTACATTCTGCAGGTCTTTACCCGATATAGGCGACTTGCAGCGCCCCGCATCCCGCCCTTCAAAATAACCTATAACAATAGGGTACTGGTTTAGATCGTTGGTAAACTGTAAAACCGAATTACGGTCCAGGTGCAGGTTTACATTGCTTTTCAGCTCAATTGGCCCGGTTAACCAGGTACCTGCCGGTATTACTACCACGCCACCGCCTTTTGCACTGCAATCGCTAATGGCTTTGTTGATAGCTTCGGTATTCAACGTCAACCCATCGGCAACTACTTTATAATCGGTAATTTTTATCGTATCGGTTTTAAAACCCGGCTGTTTTACTTTAGGCAGGTTTATCCCCGGGAATTGCGCCATAGCCGTCATTCCCAGCATCATCAAACCAAAACTTACGCCAATTACCTTTTTCATCCGATGTTATCTTAACTCATTAATAGCAACCGGATCCATATCGCTGTACACCTGGTTTTCGCCGGCCATACCCCAGATAAATGAGTAGTTAATGGTACCACAACCCGAGTGGATTGACCATGGTGGCGATATTACCGCCTCGTTATTTTGCATCACCAAATGGCGTGTTTCCTGCGGCTGCCCCATAAAGTGCATCACTACCTGGCCTGGTTGCACATCAAAATAGAAGTACATTTCCATACGGCGATCATGGGTATGCGATGGCATGGTGTTCCAAACGCTGCCGGTAGCTAAAACGGTTAAACCCATTACCAGCTGGCTGCTGCGGATACCTTCTAAATGGATGTATTTGTAAATAGTACGGTGATTTGAAGTCTCCGGCGAACCGATAGTTACCGGGGTAGCTTCTTCTTTAGTTAACAGGCGGGTTGGGTAAGCCTGGTGTGCCGGTGCCGACAGTAAATAGTATTGCGCCGGGTTAGCCTTATCTGCACTTTTAAAAGTTACTTCTTTAACGCCTTTCCCTGCAAACACACAATCCAGTTTATTTACTGTGAAAGTTTCACCGTCAACAACTACTTCGCCCGCACCACCAATGTTGATGATACCCAGTTCGCGGCGTTCTAAAAAGTATTCGGCACGCAGTTCAGGATAGTTACCTAAAGTGATCGGTGAGCTGGTAGGCACTGCACTGCCTACAATCACACGGTCGTAGTGGCTGTACACAAATTTAAGTTCGCCCGGCTGCATCAGGCCTTCTACTAAAAAGCTGGCGCGCATTTCGGCAGTTGTCATGGTGCTTACTTCTTTCGCGCTGTTATGATATCGTTGTTCCATTTTATTTTATGATTTCACCGATTACTATGTGATTTCACCGATGATTGGTTCTTTTACTTAATTAATTCATCATTTGCACATCTGTATATCTACACATTTGCACATTACTCCCCCTTTAGGGGGTTGGGGGGCTTACCTTCCCATCCATCCACCGTCAACAGGCAATATAACGCCGTTAACATAGTTTGACGCTGCCGATGCTAAAAATACGGTTGCACCACCCAGATCCTCAGCTTCGCCCCAACGGCCAGCAGGTATACGATCTAATATCGATTTGCTTCTGTCCGGATCGGCGCGTAAAGCTTCGGTATTATCTGTTGAGATATAACCCGGTGCAATAGCATTAACATTAACGCCTTTTGATGCCCATTCGTTGGCAAATGCTTTAGTTAAGCTGCCGATAGCGCCTTTACTTGCTGCATATCCCGGCACATTAATACCACCCTGAAACGTTAACAACGATGCCGTAAAGATCACCTTACCCGAGCCTTGCTCCAGCATGTGGCGGCCAATTTCGCGGGTTAAAATAAATGGTGCATCCAGGTTGATATTGATTACGGTGTCCCAATAATCATTAGGGTGCTCGGCAGCAGGTTTACGCATAATGGTACCCGCGTTATTTACCAGGATATCGATCTTTGGATTTTCGGCCAAAACCTGTTTGATAAATGCTTCAAGCGATATCCGGTTACCAAAATCGCATTGGTATGCCTTAAACTGCCGGCCCAAAGCTGTAACTTCTTTTTCGGCTTCGCTACCGCTTAACGCGATATTGGCCGAAACACCAATAATATCTGCACCGGCTGCGGCAAGGGCCAAAGCCATTGCTTTGCCTATACCACGGTTGGCACCTGTAACTATAGCGGTTTTGCCACTTAAGTCGAATAATTTTTGTATTTGCATAGGTTTATTTTTCCTTTAGATAGGGGAAACTGGATCTGAAAACTTTCCAAAGCAATTCTAAGGAGTTTTTGTAACAAATTGGGTAATAAACCGAAATAATTTAACGCAATCGTTCCCGAAAGGGCGATATTAAATCATAACAAAAAAGAAAACACCCAACATCAAAAAAAATGGGGACAAGGCAACTGATCTCCTTATCCCCATAGATATTTTAAAGTGTCGTCTGCGGCAACTATTTTGTGCCCGGGCCCACTGTTATTTTACCGGTTTGACAACCAACTTTCCCACTCATATTGCTACCCTGAATAATAATGGAATATTTTGCTGCTTTATCGGCCGCGTAGAATGATACCGTGGCATTACCGTCCTTATCGGTTACAAAACTTGGTGCCCAGTGTATGGTTGAACGCAGATCGGCATAAGTATGTGGCGCGCCCTTAACGGGGTACCTTGGTGTATAAAACATTTTTGGTAGGGTAAGCGGTACCGGCCTATAGAGATAAATACTTGTGGCCCGTTGCAGGTTTGGCCCGCTGCCCGCCCGCGTAGTTATTTCGAGGTAAGCATAATCCGACCCAACCGGCCCTGTAGCTGTAGCTGCCAACAGGTCATCGGTAGTTAAATTGGCCTCGTTGTAAAGCGCGTTGGCACGTGAGCTGTACAATACTTCGATACCTAAAACATCTTCGGCAGATATGTAATCCAGGTATTGTTTATGAAACTCATACTTTTCGTTGGGGATACCTGTGGTCGGCTCATAAAAACGGTCAACATCAACACCATCAAACACAAAATGCACACGCTTATCATTAATAAAGAAGGTGAGGTTGGTTTGCTTTGTGCTGTCTTTAAAAAAGCCTGTCCTAAAACCTTTTACTTTGCTGCTGATCACATCCATCAAGCTTGCTTTACCGGCATTGATCAGGTCACTTTCGGTAATCACCTGGTCTGAGTTACCTGCACCATTCAGATTTTGCGAACCGCGGATAGACGCTCTGTCGTGAATATTTACCGCGTTTAATACTTTGCCGGTGGTGCCGTATTGCGCCTTGTCCAATTCAACCTGGTACTTTTTGTTCGACCGCACATAGTTCAACATGGTGCTGTCGGTATTAACGTTCCAGGGTTGTGGTGAAACGGGATTTATTGATTTAACTGTTAGATGGCTTTGGTCATCAACCGAAACACCGCCGTTAACTGTTTTGCCTTTGGCATTACGTGCCGAAAGTACATAAGTTACACTATCAACCGGAGGCATGTTTGCAAATACAAATTTACCTTCGGCATTGGTGATGGTATCCCTGATAAAGTGTTGCTTGCCGGTAGCCATCAATAACACATCCGACTTGGCAATTGGCTTGTTAAACAAATTGGTAACCGTACCTTTTACTTCAAAGTTCTTTTCGGCTTCGAATGCAGGTTTTATGGGTTGGTCAACTTTTTTCAGATCGTAACCCACCCATCCCTGGGTTAAAAGCAAAGCATCAAGTGCGCGCCAGGCTTCATCGGTAGGCTGCAGGTAATAAGCCGGGTCTTCAACGTAACCCTTCAGATCGGCCGAGAGCAGCATACGCGATGAAATATTATCGGCATACTCGTCCTGTTTAACCTGCGAGTCATCGGTTACCGCCATCGAAAAACTACCACGAACCGGTTTACCGTTCTCATCAACTACATTAACGTGTACCGGTATGCTATCGCGCGAGACATAAGCAGCTGCCTCGCTTTTTACATCTATTTTCAAATTGTCATGATGATCAATATAAGTCAGCCTTTCATTAACCGGCTGATTATTGGCATTGATCAGCATTAAGTGGGCAACGCCTGTAGGGAATAAGCTTTTCGCGATGGTTACCCTAAACGAATTGCTGGCCAGTGTAAATGCTGCACCGTAGCATACTACGTTACGCGCCATCCCGATAAGGTTATATTTATTACTTTGAGCCGCAAGGTTGCTGCTGGTATAAACATTTACAATAATGCTATCAGCGGCGCGGTTATTTTTTACTCTTAAAACAATACCCGATGCTGCCAGAGCAGGCAGCGCAACACTTTTTTGCTCGCCATTGGCCATAGTTACTTTGGCGGTATAGGTTTTGCCTTCCTGCGGCGTAATATCAAATGTACCCATGCCGTATTTAAATGCATTCAGGCGGGCCACTTCTATATTATCACTATCAAAAACAGAACCTTGCAGATCAACACCTTTGCCATCTTCGCCTATGGCTTTAAAGCCAACCCGGGTAGGCAAACCTGCTATCAGCTGACCGCTTTCGGGCATAAACTGCAGATCTACATCCTGCGGCCGGTTCACTTTAACCGGAATTACGGCAGTACGTTTAGGATCCAGCTTATCCTGCGCAACTATACTCAAATTTTTCAGGATGGTTTGTGACGGCAAACTAAAATCAACATCCAGTGAACCGTCTGTTGCGGTTTGTGCCGCATTGCGGAATAATACTTTTTTACCGTTCAGCACTTTCATTTGTAAAGTGCGTAAACCCGGGGTCTGTCCGTCCAGACTATTGAACTGCATGGCAACCTTCACATTATCCTTTCCGCCCACAGTAGCAATGGTAGGTTTTAAATTAACCAGCCAGGTATCATAACCTTCGTTATTAATATAAAAAGTTTGCTTAAAAAAGTAGTCGTCGCCAAAATTTCGCATCCAGTTAGTGTATGCTCTTATGGTATATGCGCCTTCGTGCACGTATAGCCCGCTTAACGCGATATTGCCCCAGGTTATACCGTAACCAACCGGAAAAACAAAACGCTTAACTACCGCATTACTATCGTTAACTAACTCAACATATAAGCGGTTACTTTGCCGTGAATAACCTATTGCCTGGTTCATTAAATAACCTTTAAACCAGATAGTATCTCCAATGGAGTAATAAGGTTTATCAAAATGCAGGTACAGTTTTTCGATAGGCATGGCATCGTTATAAGTGCCTATTTTACCGATAAGAGTATTGATGTTACCAGGTGAGGGCTGCGATTGAGCCATTGCCATTATGCCCACAAAATTGAGTAGGATAAATAGCTTAAGTGTAAATGTTTTAAGGTGCATGTTGTTTCGAAAGATAGGGTATGGTGTTGCTTTGACTATAATGCCGTTAAAAAGTTTATTACCAACAGCTAATATTCATGAATATTTTTTGATAAAGATATTGTTAATATTCAATTCGTTAAGCCGGGTTTACACCCATTACAACAACCTTGTTACTTAGCCGGCAATGGCGTCCCAATAATATTCATCTCGTTTAACCATGCTTCGCAAAGCTCTGTCCATAATTGTGTGGAACCCGGATTATTGCGCAACGCTATGCTGTGTGCTCCCTGCGGGAAAGCATGAAAGCTTACCGGTACCTTATTGAGCAGCAAAGCCTGGTAAAAAAGCAGGCTGTTCATGGGGTTTACGGTTTTATCATTAACGGCATCGGCAATAAATGTTGGTGGTGTACCGGGTGTTACCTGTAATTCGTTCGAATACTTATCTAATAGTTCTTTTGTGGGATTTGGGCCAAGCAAGTTTTTCACACTCCCCTGATGAGCATACGTGCCCATACTGATAACCGGCGAAACCAGGATCATAAAATTGGGTGCAAAGGATACTTTATCCAGCGAGTCTTTAATGGCCGAAACATCTTCGTTATGTGTACCCAGAGTTGATGCCACATGCCCGCCCGAGGACGACCCCATGATGCCGATCTTATTGGGGTCTATACCCCACTTAGCCGCATTTGCCCTGATGATACGCATAGCGCGCTGGGCATCCTGTAATGGTGCAGTGTTACGGGTAATAATATCCGGCGAACCTGGCAGGCGATAGTTCAGTACAAAAGCCGATATACCCATGATGTTGAACCACTTGGCCAATTGTGTACCGCTGATCACATAGGCTAATCTTTCATAACCTCCGCCCGGGCAGATGATCACCGCCGCGCCTTTGTTTTCCTGCCTGCCTGTAAAAAACGTGTACATGCCCGGCGTTCCTACTTTATAAACTCGTTCGTTGGTAATGCTATCAGGCAAATTCAACCCTTTTGAATTAGGCATTTTGCCTTTGGGCCATAGCGGCATAAAATCCTGCGCCTGTATTTGGTTAATGCAGATGAGCAGAACGGCTGATATGATGAGTTTTTTCATGGTAAATTATCAATTAAGGATGTCATGGTGAGCCTGTCGAACCATAACGCGTGGGCCTGCCTGCTATCCTTCGACAAGCTCAAGATGATGACAGCCCTGCGCTATATTTATCATTTCACCGGCTCAACCCTGAACCAATCAAAATCGGCATAACCCGAATCATTGATCTGTGTTGTGCGGGTACAGAAAATGCCCATTTTGGCGCCTATCCAGCGGCCAACTTCGGCTTTAAATTCAGACCCGGCATCGGTAAAGGTTGTACCATCCAAACTATAGCTAAATTTACAAACTGCACCGGCTGTTACTTTTACACGCAGGTAAACCGTGGATTGGCTCATTTTAAGCAAGGTCTCTTCCTTTTCCTTGCTTCCTTTAACAGCATCTTTGCAATCTATATAAGTAAGATATACACCATCCTTTTTATAATGCATAGTTAAACCGGCGTAGCTAAAACCCATCATCACTAAACCTGCTTTTTCATCAAGTTTAACATTGGGTTTAAAGGTCATTTTGGTAGTGGCCATAAACTCATCAGCAGGTGTTTTTTGCAGCAACACGTTTGGTGCATCCCACAGGTTTTTAGCTGTATCGGGCGACATGTACGAGAACAATCTTAAATAACCTGCATTAGTTGTGGCAAACCAGGTTGATCTTGGATTAGCCATCCACTGCCATTGCATACCTAATTTAATATCGTTAAACTCATCCGATTCGGCAGGAGTTTCAATCGGGTAAACCTTGCCAACGTTTGGTTTTTTATAGGTCAGTACAGGTTCGCCCTTGCCGGTATGGTTTGGGTCGAGTCCTATAACAGGCCAGTCATTCATCCATTTCATGGGTTGCAAATGCACCACCCTTCCGTAAGCTCCCTTATCCTGAAAGTGCAAAAACCAATCTTCGCCGGTTTGGGTATCAACCCATGCCCCCTGGTGCGGCCCGTTAGTTGTTGATTTACCCTGATCCATCACTACCTTACGCTCGTAAGGCCCATAAATGTTTTTGGAGCGCAAAACCAATTGCCAGCCTGTTGGCACACCACCGGCGGGTGCAAAAATGTAGTAGTAGCCATTACGCTTGTACAGCTTGGGCCCTTCAACAGTAGGGTCGGTTTCATGTCCGTCAAAAACCATTACACCTTCATCAATAACTTTTGTTCCGGCCGCGTTTAATTTATTAATGGTGATAATGCTTTTAATACCCGCGCGGCTACCGGCCCAGCCATGCACCAGGTATACCGTACCATCTTCATCCCACAACGGGCAAGGATCGATCAATCCTGAACCAGGAGCAACCAACACCGGTTCGCTCCAGGGCCCTGCAGGATTTTTGGCTTTTAATACGTAAATGCCGTAATCCGGATCGGGAGAATAGATATAATACTCGCCATTGTGGTAGCGGATAGCCGGCGCCCAAACGCCGTTACCGTGCTGCGGTTTTGAAAAATGATCATATGGCGGCTGGCGCAGCAAAGCGTGGCCAATGATACTCCAGTTAACCAGGTCGTTTGAATGCAAGATAGGTAAACCCGGCATATCCTCAAAGCTTGATGATACCAGGTAAAAATCATTACCCACGCGGATAGCATCCGGGTCGGAGTAATCGGCATTTAATACCGGGTTTTTATAGGTGCCGTTACCTTGATCGGCTACCCAAACTTTGGATACATATTTGGGCGAAGCGGGCGCAGGAGCGGTAGCCTTTTTTTGAGCAACTGCATTGATAGTAAGCAGTAAAAATACTGCGGCTATAAGGTTCTTCATTGGTAAACTATACTGTACAGGTTTGTTGTTACAATAGTAAAAAATTAAAATGCAAACGGTTGCATAAATACTTCAAAAAAAAGTGCAGTTGAGTTTACAATTGCACTTTGCTTGCGAGGTTTACTTATTAACCGGGTTCCAGGTATCACGTCCTGCAAAAATATTTTCGAGTGTATATGCATTCGCTTCTTTATCAGTTAACTGGTGCGACCAGGCTACCCTTGCTTTTGGGTTCGCACCTGGTCCGGTGCTTTTATATTCGGCATAATAAGCTGTTTTGTCTTTATCTAAGAACATGTTATCACCTTTCCATGGGTTCCATCCTTCGGGGATGATCTGGCTGCCCAGTTGGCAATTAAGGTAAACCGTTTTGGCGTACGATCGCCATGGCCTGCCTAAATAAGCCTTATGCACCGAAGTATCCGCGATAAGCTTACAATCAAAAAACACATAGCCAAATTTTTGCCTTGGTGTAGTTGATGCCGCCGTAGTGAACGAGCCAATCAGGTTTTTGATGGTGCAGTTTTGAAAAACGCAGGTGGCTTCGCCGAAGATAAAATCGGTTGTACCTTCAATATAGCAATTTTTATAATACTGCCTGCTTGCCTCGTTTGATACATAAAGTGTATCCTGGTTCCCCAGAATCCTGCAATTTTCAATCACACATCTGTCTCCCTCAACATGTAGGGCCACAGCTTGCCCAACCCTGCCGGCAGTATTTTCTATCGTAAGGTTTTTAGCTGTAAAATCATTACCCTGCACCAATACGGTGTATGAGGTAAAAGTGGTGAATTTAGGATTACCAAACATATTATTGCCAGCCGGATTAGGCTTTCCCGAGTAATCGGCATTGGTGATGATGGTATTCTCTTCTCCATCGCCCAGTAGGGTTATTTTTGTTTTCCAGGTGGGGATAACCAGCTTTTCGTGATAGATCCCTTTTTTAATGTGGATGGTTACTTGCTGGCCAAAATCGCGCACAGAGTTAACTGCTTCCTGGATGGTTTTGTAATTACCTGTGCCATCCGCATTTACAGTAATATCCTGCGGATAGGTAACCTGTGCCCTGGTTTGCGCAATGGATAGAATAAGTGTAATTAATACTGCTAATCTTTTCATAAAAATGCTATTGAACGCCTGTAAGCGCTTTGCTTTCGGCGCCAAAATTAAATGTTGCCCTGTTTTTTGATTTTGAAACATCGGTATTTATTAATTCGATATGCGCCGAACGTTCGCCATTGATATTCATGAAGGTATCGGTTGGTGTAAAGCTGCGGATGCCATCAAAAGTAAGGGTGTTACTGTTTTCAATATAGATCAGTTGTTTACTATCGGTAACATTGATGGTAATGTTTTTCAGACTGATATCCTGAGCTTCTATTAACTGTACACCGCGGGTGGTTTTAAATACCATATTTTCAAGGTGTATGCCTTTGATGCTCATTTCGGGTAAGCCGCGTACAAAAATGGCTTCCCTGGCGCCATTGCAAGACACATTACTCACATAAAAATTGCGAAACTGCGGTGTTGCTTCGGTAACCGGCGGGAACTCTTTTAGCCCCAGCGTTGAACCGGCCCTGCTCATGTAATACATATCGAACAATATAGCTTCACCGATAATATCGCGCATGGCTATATTTTTAATGTAGACGTTTTCAACAATACCACCGCGGCCGCGAACAGTTTTAAAACGCAAACCTATGTCCGTACCGATAAAAGTACAGTTGGTTACAAAAATATTACGGGCGCCGCCGCTCATCTCACTGCCGATAACAAAGCCGCCATGTGCACGGTAAACTACGTTATTTCTGATCACTACGTTTTCGGTTGGCTTGCCACGCTTGCGGCCATCCTCATCGCGGCCTGATTTAATACAGATACCATCGTCACCGGCATCAAACGTACTGCCTTCAACCAATACGTTTTTGCACGATTCAATATCGATACCGTCACCGTTCTGGGCGTTCCACGGGTTTTTTACATGTACCTGCTGTATGGTCATATCCTCGCAAAGCAGGGTATGCAAACACCAGTTAGGCGAGTTTTCGAATGTCACATCCTTTAACCAAACTTTTTTACAATTGGTTAATACAAGCATATTAGGGCGGAAAAAATCTTTATATTCAGCGTAATCATTTAACATTTTTCCTGGTTGAATGATGCTTACATCTTTTACCTTGCTGCCTTTTAAATAGCTTTCGGATGGAAGCCAGCTCCGGCCGTCTTCGCTTACCACACCACCCGACGCCACCAATGCTTTCCACTCCGATTCGGTAAGCCTGTCTTTACTGATAGCACGCCATACACCGCCATTGCCGTCAAAAATACCGCCACCTGTTATAGCCACATTTTCAAGATCGGTACCCGATACCGGCGATTCGTTGCGCACAGCGGGATGGCCTTCGTAATTGCCCTTTACTAAAGCATACTGGCTTTTATCGTTAGTGAACAAAACCAACGCAGCACGATCAGTATGCAGGTTTACGTTGCTTTTTAAAACGATGGGGCCAGTTAACCATAAGCCCTGCGGTATTAATACTACACCACCGCCTTTTGCACTGCAAGCTAAAATAGCGTTATTGATGCTCCGGGTATTTAACGTTATACCATCGGGCACAGCGCCATATTTTACTATATTAAAGGTGTCTTTTTTAAACACCGGCATTTTTGCCTTCGGCAAATTATTCCACGAATATTTTACCGGCGCTTTTTGTGCTGATGCCTGAAGTATACCCATGCTGATCAACAAGGTTAGCGCAATTGATTTTTTAAGGCTCATTTTATAAGATTATGTTTTATGGTTGTGTTTTATTTGGCAGCAGGCGCTACTGTTGGGGCATTTGTTCCTTTAACAATGCGATCGGCTAATTCTAATTTCAGATTTTTGATATCGGCTAAAACTATCTGGGCTATTTTGCGTGCGCCCAATTCGCTAAAGTGGGTATCATCTTCTTTGCCGTTGGGATAGTTGGGGTTTTCGCCGGGTGCTAAATGATTAAACAGCATTTTAGAGTTTTCCACACCATATTTTTGTAATAGGGCTTGTCCTTCTTTATCCAGATCTATCAATGGCACATTTTGCTCGGCAGCTACCTGGCGCACCAGTGCCGAATATGCATCGTGCGTACCCAACACATTGCCGCCGGCATCAAACTTACGGCGGGCCACCGGGGTAATTAAAACAGGTATTGCTTTTTTATTACGGCTTTCGCTGATGAATTTTATCAGGTTGGCTTTAAAATCAGCTTCGGGCGTATAGGTTTTTTTAGTTGGAACCTCATCGTTATGGCCAAACTGTACCAATACGTAGTCGCCGGCATTAAGGTTCTTCTCAACGTCGTCCCATCTTTTTTCGGCAATGAATGATTTGGTGCTGCGGCCATTCTGCGCCCGGTTATCAACAGTTACCGTTTGATCGAAGAACCATGAGAACGGCATGCCCCAACCTGTTTCGGGGTAGGCTTTAACCTGCTTGTTTGACATGGTCGAATCGCCGATAAGGTAAACGGTGATCTTATTTTGCTGGATGAGTGTAAAGGACATTAAGCCCAGCAACGCGATAGGGATGATAGTTTTTAAGAGTGTGCCTTTCATTTAGATCATAATTTGAGGTGTAAATTTAACAAATAAAAAGGCCGCCTTTTAAAGCGGCCTTTTTATTTCAAATATTTTACAAGGTTTTATTATGTTAACGCCATCTTGGATCGCCTGTTGTTGCCTTGCCGGCATAATTGGCATCTTTGAAATGGAAGTTACCATTGGCAGGATCAACCCAAAGATCAGTTGCTAATTTGCTGTACGAAATTACATTTGAAAAACCTGTTGTAGAGGTAGCTAATACAAAATCTGATGTTGAATAATTATTTTGAGAAAGATCGGTAATGGTGCCCCGCTTGCCGTTTACTGTATACACAGCCGGTGATGCTGATGAGCCCTGGCCAGGACCAAAAATATTATTCTGAATGGTAGTTGTACCAGTAATAGCAACCCCGTTATAGTCCAGGTAGTAGTTAGCTGCACCACCCAGCGGCGAATTATAGAAGGTATTGTTGTTAATGGTCATATTGATCGTGTTCGATTTACTGATGATCATTTTGTTGCAATTGGTAAGGGTGCTATTGGTTAAAGTGATGTTATCGAAGTGTTCGGTTGTTGCCACACCAACGTTTACCAGGCCATAATCAACAATGCCATTGATAAGGCAATTATTCATCGAAAGATTGGTAACAACTATAGCTGCAGTTTGCGTTCTGTTCACACCTCTGAACACATTCAGGTTACAGCCATCATAGCTTATGGTACCGATATTACATGCTACGTTTATATTGAACACATAGTTACTTGTTGTACCGTTAAGTGTAAGCCCCTGTAAAGCGATAGAGGTGATATTACTTGACGCTACAGGTGCAAACAGCGAGCCGCCTGTAACATTGATAGTGGCATTGGTTGATACGGTCAGGTCGCTGCCACTTATTATTGTAATACTCTTATTTAAGCTGATACCCGCCGCTACGGTATAAGTAGCGCCCCGTTTAAGCACTACCGTTGCCGCATTAGGGATCGAAGCAATAGTGTCTGTCAGGATCGTTGGTCGCGCGGTCAGGTCTATTCCTCTTAAATCAATAACTACACCACTCAATGGCGCCAGGGTAATGTAATTGTTCCAGCCACGTAATTTAGTGCCGCTGTATAACTGCACGATATACCCTGTAGATGAACTAAGACTGATAATATCAAAATACTGATTGTTGATATCGGTTGCCGTAAGCGTAATGGTGCGCACCAGGCTGCTATCCGTTTTTAATACCTTGATGGTAGTAACCGCGTCGCCACTATTTGTCCAGCGCAATTTGATCGCGCTTTCAGTAACATCAGCCAATACCGGCGAGGTTACAATAGTTGGGAACTTAGGCGTTTTGATACTTCCCAGGTTAGAGTATTTAGAGTTTTTAATGGTATCAGGCGCGATCGCTTTAACCTGTACCTGGTATTGTGTTTCCCATTTCAGGTTCTTGAACACATACCTGCTGCTATCGATGGTGATCGTTGCATCAATGTGTTTGAATGTATCGCGGCTTAACTGTACCTGGTAATGCGAAGCGCCTTCGATTTTTTGCCATTCGGCAGTTACGGAGTTATCGGGAGCCGATAATGCAGTTCTGTTGACCGGGCGAAATAACCTGTCGGCAACACCGCTATCTATGGTAGATTTTTTACATGCCGCCAACAGCATTATTGCCGAGCATATAGCCAGAATAAAATATCTTATTTTCATTGTCTTATGCGTTTAAATTAATTAGTTTTTTTAGAAACCGTAACCATCATTTTTTAATGATCCGTGGCTATCAGTGATAATTGAACCATGTATTGGCAAGATATATCTTAACGGGGTAGTACCGCTATTATCCGGATACCCCCTCCAGCTGTAAAGCGCGAAGGTAGACGGGCCGCCTGTTGATGTGCTATACAAAGATTTCAACCAGTTCAAAGTGGTATAACCTGACGGGGCACCTCCGATAACTTTAGTATACCTGTTATAAAAAGTACAGGTCTTATCTGCATTAAGTTTGTAGTACAAAACATCCGGAAGGTTTGAATATACACCGGTGCCATTGGTGGCGTCGATACCCATCTGGTTGGTTATGTTACGTGCCTGAGCTACCTTTTTACCATAGTAGTTCCAACGTGCCAGGTCATATTTACGCAAACACTCACCACCAAATTCCCATCCGCGCTCATCAACTATAGCATCAAAAAAGGTTTGCTTTGATGCAGATACCGTAGTGATGTAACCTTCTACCTTGGTAGCCCATGCTGATGTAGGGAAAGCCCTTTGACGTACTTTACGCAACGCATCTTTGGCATCAGCCGTTGGCCCGTTATTGATCTCATTTTCAGTTTCGGCCAGCATCAATAAGATATCAGAATACCTCATTAACGGCCAGTTGATGCCTGTACCTTTAGATGAAGCTGAGCCAAGTGCTACCGGTACCAGCATACGGTTCCATTTTGCAGGGGTAATGCTGGTTGGCGAAAGCGGAGTTTGTTGTAAGGCGTTAGAATAATAAATGATCGAGCAAGTTGCCGGCAGCCTCACATCCAAAGTATCAAACGAATGATAATAAGAAGGCGACAAGCTTAAATAAGCTGATCCAGAGCCGTATTGGTGGGTACCACCATCTACGCGCATACCATTGCACCATGCTACGTCGCCCGCGTTTGGACCGAAGGCAACTTCATATAAAACATCACTGTTTAACGGCTTAATGTATTTACACTCGTTTAAAAACACATTCGAGAACGATGGATCAAGCGTATGCGGTTTTAAGGTCATGAGCTTACGGCAATAATTATTAGCCATTTTGTAATAATCCAGGTAATCCTTATCGCTGCGTTTCATGGTCAGATCCGGATATAAAGCGTAACCGCCGCGCTCTAAGGCCATCCGGGCAATAAAGCCGATCACAAATTCGCGATTGATACGCTCAATACCATAATCCAGTTGGTCAGCCCATTTCATTTTAGGCTCGATAGTGATCAGATCGTTTATGATGTTAGTTAAAATTACATTTCTATCAGTTTTACCTAAGTAAAAGTCATCACCATCACGGCTGGGTGTTGTTTTATAAGGCACATCACCCCAGTTGTTAATCAGCAGGTAATACCAGTAAGCACGTAATGTAAGTGCCTCACCCTCTAACTGCAACATCGAAGCATCATTATTTTTATACAATGAACTGGCTTCAATACCGGCAATACATTCGTTGGCTTTGTTTATCGCATTATAGGCATTGTTCCATACGGTGAGCAAATCTGCGTTAGCCGATGTACATTCAAATGACCAAATGTCACGCCTTGAATTATCCGGCGCCGCGGACACGCCGCCAACTTCGATATCATTGTTACCTGTAAAGTTGTTTGACACCCGCGATGTAAATGCATCAGTATTAAACAAGGCGTAAACTCCGTTTACAGCTTTATTAGCATCACCAATACTGCTGAAGATATATGTGGAATCGTAAACCGAGGGAGAGTCGGGCGATAAAAATTTCTTGCAGGATACGACGATCGTTGCGATCATCAATAATCCTATGGTAATTTTTGTTTTCATTTTGATATAACTAATCATATAAATGTTAAAAAGTAACGTTTAGGCCGAAAGTAAAAGTTCGGCTCTTAGGATATCCTGAATAGTCAACACCAGGGGTTAACTGGTTATAGCTATCAGTACTTCCGTTGGAAGCAGTGCTAACCTCAGGGTCATATCCTGTATACTTAGTAAATAACAACGCGTTGTATACAGTTCCGTAAACGCGCAGCCTTGATATACCTATACGGTTGGTTAATTTATTAGGTACGGTATAACCAAGCGTTACGTTGCTTAACCTTAAAAATGATCCATCTTCTATAGCCAGTGAAGATGCAACCGGTGTTGCATTACCGTATGAGAAAGGCGAAGCTACTTTAGGATCAGGGTTTAATGCAGCCAAAGCAGCCAGGTCGGTTACCTGATTACCGTTCGCGTCGATATAATGGAACCTGCTGGCATAGTTTTCAGTATTTAACATGTTACCATAAGTGGTACGATAGTATTGGTTGAATGCGATCTTGCCAGTATTGTAAACCTGGTTACCGTAGCTCCAGGTAAAAAATGTATACAAGTCGAACCCTTTATAGCTGGCATTGAAACCAAAACCGCCGGTTGCTTTAGGCAATGCGCTGCCTATTACCTGCCTGTCGTTGGTTGCATCAATAACGCCATCACCGTTCAGGTCCTTTAATTTTGCAGAACCCGGACGTGTGCTGATACCACCGGTTATACCAGAATCATCCGGAACACCTGGTTTAAGTACATATCTGCCGGTTGCGCTATTGTATGAAGAAAAGTCATCAACAGTATACATACCGTCGCTTACATAGCCATAAATAAGACCCAGCGTTTGACCTACTCTTACACGGTAATCATCAGTAGCTTTCAGGTCGGTACTTGCCCAGCCCGAGCTGGCGATGATCTCGGTAGCACTGCCATCTAATTTGTCAACACGCGAGCGGTTCATCGCGATATTGAATATACCATTCAGCTTAAAGCCTTTTTTGTCGAAAATTACTGCCGATAAACCAAGCTCGATACCTCTGTTAGATGTTTGACCAATATTTTGTTGCTGTTGAGGGAAACCTGTGCTTGATGGGATATTGGATGTTACCAGCAAGTCTTTGGTATAGTTTGAATATAGGTCCAGGCTACCTGTCAACCTGTTGTTAAATAAGCCAAAATCCAAACCCGCGTTTCTTGTAATGGTGGTTTCCCATTTCAGGTTCGGGTTAGGCAACAAACTGCTCGCAAAGGTGTAGTATGGTTGATTGGTATCGCCAAAACCGATAGGCCTGTTTACCGAAACAGAGAATGTTGGTGCTGTAAGGTACAAACCAACCCTGTTATTACCTACGGCACCATAGCTCAAACGAGCCTTCAGATCCGAAATAACGGTCAGGTTTTTCATGAACGATTCGTCCGTTACTTTCCAGGCAAAGGCAGCGGCCGGGAAATAACCCCATTTGTGTCCTTCACCAAATACGCTTGATCCATCTGCACGGGTGGTAAACGTTAACAAATATTTGTTTTTGTAGGCGTAGTTAACACGACCAAAAAACGATGCAATGTTGTTTGGCTGCGGATCGGTTGAAGTCATCTGATCAGGTGTGCCCGATGCAAAATTTGAAAATAATTTTTCGGGTGGCAATTGCATATCAAAGCCCCTTGCACGATTATAGTTCGTGCTCGCTTGGCTTGTCCTTAGCTCCTGGCCTCCTAAAACGGTGAACGTGTTGTTTTTGCCCACGTTAAAAATGTAGGTTAACGTATTAGCCCAGCTATAGGTTTGTGTTCTGGTGAGTGTTATCTCTCCTAAAGGCAAACCTCCGTTATTGGTAGCAAGCAGGGTTAAGGGCCCGTAATAACGCTTATTGTCTCCAAAACCCAGGTCAACACTACCTTGAGTACGGTAAGTTAAGTTTTTAAGTACTTTCCAGGTCAGCGCTGTTTGCAGGGTAAATATTTTACTTGTAACTTTTCGCCAATCCTGGGCGGCCAATGTTACCGGGTTAATGGTACTCGCTAAAAAGTCGGCGTAGTCCTGATCGTTGCCCGAAGCAGCAGCGCTGCCACCCAGGTCTATAAAATCAGCCAGACCGTTTACCGGGCGGGTTGTTATACCGGTACCCACTTTAGCAGTAGCGCTACCGCTTGTACCACCACCATTTGAAATGGTATTGCTGAAACGTGTGGTCAGATCCAGCATAAGCTTATCAGAAATGGTGTGATTCAATTTAAAATCCATGTATATGCGCTCATAGTTTGAGCCTACCTGTAAACCCTGGTTCCTGTTATCACTTGCACTCAGGCTCATCCGGGTTTTTTCAGTACCACCTGTAATGCTTAAGTTATGTTGCTGGCTGGCTGTAGAGTTGCCAAAAAGTTGTTTTTGCCAATCGGTACCTTGCTGGTTTTTATACAATTCCAAATCCCCGTATACACCAAAATATTTCGAAAAATTATCTACTGCAGTTTGGCTGGTAATACGCGCGTACTCATATTGTGCCAAAACAAATTCGTAAGGCGATAGCACCTGTAATTCGCGCGGAAAAGTTCTGATCTGCCCATAACCATTATAGGATACGATGGTACGACCTGCTTTTGCTTTTTTAGTAGTAACCTGGATAATACCATTGGCTCCCCTTGATCCGTAGATCGCTGTTGCAGCGGCATCTTTCAAAACGTCAACACTTTCGATATCGGTGGGTGCAATACTGCTCAGGTCGGGAACTTCGAAACCGTCAACAATATATATTGGTGAGTTATCCTGGGTAACAGAGCCTCCACCGCGTAAGCGGATGATAGGATTGCCGTTTGGACTACCATCGGAGGTAGTTACCTGCAAGCCAGGCACATGTCCTTCCAACGCTTCGGCAACGCTGGTAATGGGGTTAACCTCAATATCTTTGCCTTGTACAGAAGATACGGCCACAGCCAGATCGCCACGTTTTTGAGTACCGTAACCAACCACAACAACCTCATTTAAGGCAGAAGCTTCGCTTTCTAAAGTTACCTTTAGGTCTGTTTGGCTACCTAAAACGATTTCCTGTGTTTTGTTGCCGATGTATTTAAACACTAAAACAGTACCGGGTTTATCGGGCACTGAAATTTTAAATTTGCCATCCACATCGGTGCTTACACCCTGGTTAGATCCTTTAACAAGTACGCTAACACCGATAAGCAATTCGCCGTCCTTACTCATTACTTTACCCGTAATTTGTCGGGTTTGGGCGTCTGCCTTGGATAAAAGCAGCACTAAAAACATCATGAAAAGAAGTAGAATTTTCTTCATAAAATTAAGTTTAATTAGGTTTTTAACATAATACCAACTATGGTCAAAACACAAAATAACCTGTTTTTGTATATAACTAACCAACAATATTGTTATTTAACAAGCCTTACAATTACATAAAAAAGGCATTGCTTATTAAAATGAATAAAAATATTTCAGGCTCGGTTACAGCTGGTTAAACTGTGTTTTGACAAAAAGGATGGTTTATAGTCCTTCACAACAATTTTAGGTAGTTTTTGGCAACAAACGTCCATATTGCCCCATAAATATTTGTGCAATCGTTGCCGGGAACGTTGCCGGGTTATTATAAAAATTTGAATTATATTTGTAAATACCATTTTTTGACCTTTTAACGTTATCTTTATATAATTCTATTTGTAATTAAAAAGCATGTTTGAGCCTATAACCATTAAAGATATAGCTAAGGCGCTTGGGCTTTCAACTTCTACTGTTTCAAGGGCATTAAGAGGTGGGTATGAGATAAGCGCCGATACAAAAAAACTGGTGCTTGAATATGCCGAAAAGATAAACTATCATCCAAACCCAATCGCGTTAAGCTTAAAAGAACGCCGCAGCCACTCGATCGGTGTAGTTGTTTGCGAGGTTGCCAATAACTATTTTTCGCAGGCTATAAACGGGATCGAATCGATCGCTTACAACCGGGGGTATCACGTTATTATTACCCAAACACACGAATCGTTTGATCGCGAGGTGGTTAACGTACAGCACATGGCATCACGCTCGGTTGATGGTTTGCTGATCTCGCTTTCATCAGAAACCAAAGATCTTTCGCATATTAAATATCTGCACGAAAAAGGCTTACCTATTGTATTTTTTGATCGCGTGCCCGCTGATATAGACACACATAAAGTAGTTGCCAATAATTACCAGGGTGCATATGATGCGACCGAACACTTGATTAAAGCCGGTTTTAGGAAAATAGGCCATTTAACCAGTTCGCCAACATTATCTATCACCAAAGAAAGGCTGGAAGGCTACAAGGCTGCGCTTGCCGCTTACAAACTCCCTTTTAAGGAATCGTACCTGAAGAACTGCGAACATGGCGGCATGATACAAACCGAAGTAGAAAGCGCTGTGAGGGAACTGATCACAATGCCGGAACGTCCAGATGCGATATTTGTGGCCGGCGATAAGCTAAGCACCGGCTGCTTAACTACCGTTAAAAAGTTCGGTTTAAAGGTGCCCGCCGACATTGCCATTGCAGGCTTTACCAATTCGGACGTAGCCGAACTATTTAATCCGCCATTGACGTCAGTAAGGCAACCGGCTTTTAAGATAGGCCAGATAGCCACCGAAATGCTGATTCAGCTAATCGAAAGCAAGTACCCTGTTACCGAGTTTGAAACCACACGCCTGGATACCGAATTGGATATCCGGAAATCATCAGAATTTCCGGAAGTGGTTAAATATACTTTTTAACTATTATTTATCTGCCTTTGCTGCGCCAATTTTTACCGGTGCGCCATCGCGGATCTCATCGTTGGCAGCCTGCACCAATTGATCGCCTGTGTTTAACTTGCCAAAAACTTCAACTTTACCATTAGCCTCGCGGCCTTTTTGCACGTCAACCCATTCGGCTTTGCCGTTAACCACACGGATCACAAAAACCTTTTCGGTTGATTGCACCAATGCTGTTTTAGCGATCACAAAAGTGCTGTCGCTACCCGGCAGATCAAGCTTAACTTCGGCATAGGTGCCCGGCAATAAGGTTTTATCATTGTTGGTTACATCCATCTCCAAACGTTCGGAACGCAGGTGAGCATCCAACGAGCCGGCCAAACGGTTAACGCTCGCTGTAAATTTATGCCCGGGCATGGAGCGAACGGTAAATTCGACCTTATTTTTTTGTTTTAAAACGCCTGAATACGCTTCTGGCACCGATACCACTAAACGCAGGCGCTTTTGCTCCTGTAAAACAAACAAAGGCTGATCGGACCCTTTGCCCGACGGACCAACATAAGCGCCCGGGTTTACATTACGTGCGCTAATCACACCGCTAAACGGCGCGCGGATATCCAGATAACCTTTGGTAACCATAACACCTTGCAAGGCCGATTTAGCTGCCTGCAGTTGAGCTTCGTCCGAATTTTTACGGGCCGCTGCCTGATCCAGATCGTTACCCGAAATGGTACCGGGTGTTTTGCTGGTTTCGTACAAACGATCGTAATTAGCTTTACTGGCCAGATAAACCGCTTCCTGCGATTTAAGTTTTGATTGTGCTTCGGCGAGCCGTGAATTGATCTCAGGTGCTTCCATGCTCACCAATAACTGACCTTCGCTCACTTCGGAACCAACATCAACAAAAACCTTTTTTACAAAGCTGCTCTCCTTCGCATAAATATCCACCTGCTGATAAGGTATCAGCTCACCCGGTATGGCAAGCGCAGCATTAAATTTATCCTTTTTTAATGGTGCAACCTGCACTATAGGCGGCTGATCCATTTGCGCCTGGTTTTCTGCATCAAGCTTTTTTTGCTCGTCCGAGCCGCCGCAAGAGCTTAACAGGCTTACAGCCAATGCTCCGGCAAGCATAAATGCAGGTGCTATTTTAAATAATTTATTCATAGATTTCATTGTGATCAATTAGCTGAGATGTAGTGAATACTTTCTTCGTCTTCGGGATCAAGTGATACCGATTTTGTGGAGGCTTTGCCCTGTATCCAGGCAAAAACCAAGGGTAAAATAAATAAGGTGGCAAAGGTTGACATCAGCAAACCGCCGATAACCGCGCGGCCCAATGGCGATGCCTGGTCTCCACCCTCGCCTAAGCCAGAGGCCATTGGTATCATCCCTACAATCATGGCCAAACTGGTCATCACGATGGGGCGCATCCGGATAGCTGCTGCCTCTTTTGCGGCCTGCAGCGCGTTACCGCTATGCATTCGCAACTGCTCGGCATTGGTAATAAGCAATACCGAGTTGGATATGGATACCCCGACGGACATGATCATACCCATGTATGATTGCAGGTTGAGCGTGGCGCCGGTTAACCGCAGCAGCAGCAACGAACCCAGCATTACCGCCGGAACTGTTGACAACACCACCAGCGATACTTTAAACGACTGGAAGTTGGCTGCCAGCATTAAAAATATCACCACTATAGCCACAATCAAACCGCTTTGCAAACTATCTAAAGTATCGATGAGAGTGCTGGTTAAACCTTTGGTTTCGATGTTTAAGCCACGCGGCAATTTACCTATTGATTTAATGGCTTTTTGCACATCGGCGTTAGCCGTACCCAAATCCATTTTGTTTAGGTTTGCTGTTACCGATAGCACGGGCAAAGCGCCAATATTATCGTTTTCGCCATTGGTAGTATCACGTTTAATGGTAGCTACATCGCTAAGCGTGGGCCGCGATGCGTTGCTCAGCATAGGTATCTCACCAATGTCATTTATACTGTTCATATTATATTCGGGCACTTCAACCTGTACGTTATAGCTCAGGCCAACCTTTTCGTCAACCCAAACATTTTTTTCGGTGTACCGGGATGATGATGTTGAAGCCAGTAAAGAGCGCGTAATATCTGAAACACCAACGCCCAGCTCGGCCGCACGGGTACGATCGATATTGATATCGATAGCCGGATAGTTGGTTGATTGTCCTTGCTGCACATCGCGCAGGTAACTGATCTTTTGCAGCTTTTTGATCACGGTATCGGCATAAGCCACATTTTGTTTTTTGTTTTTACCCGATATCTGCACCTCGATCGGTGTTGGCGAACCCTGGCTCAAAATCTTATCAGTTAACTCGATAGGCTCGAACGACATTTTAACATCGGGTAATTCGCGGTGCATCCTTTTGCGAAATGCCTCTTTCAGATCATCAAGGTTAACTTTATAATCCTCCGTCAGGTTAACCTGCAAAACAGCCTCCTGCGGGCCGGCCATAAACAAATAGATCGGACTGGTTGAAAACTGGCCAGGGTGCTGACCAACAAATGCTGATGTTACGGCAATATGTTCTTTACCTACCAGGCCTTCGAGCACGTGCAGGGTTTTAACCATGTCGGCCTCGGTACGTTCCAGGCGGGTACCATCGGGTGCGCGCAAACGTACCTGGAACTGGCCTCCGTTAACCTTTGGCAACACATCGCGGCCAATGGTGAGCAACAGCAAACCTGCCAGCCCAATTGCCGCAATCACATAAATGCTCACAATTATCCGTCGGTAGCCAACGGCGTTATCCATTCCTTTCAGGTAGCGCTCGCGCATTTTTTCGAAACGGGATTTTTTGCCTTCGGGCTCGTGCTCCGCTTTGTGCAGCGCGGCTTCTTTTTGCGAAGCGGTATCGTGCTTGTCGATCTTATAATCGCTCTCTTTATGGTTCTTATCCACGTTGTGATCCACCATTAGCCAGTTGGCCATAATAGGCACAAAAGTTTGCGACAGCAGGTACGAGGTGATCATAGAGAAACCTATCGCCATAGCTAAAGGTAAAAACAACGCGCCCGGGATACCGCGCATGGTAATTGCCGGTGCAAACACTGCCAGGATACAGAACAGGATCAACAGTTTTGGAAAGGCGATCTCTTTACAAGCATCCCAAATGGCCAATGCCTTGGGCTTACCCATATCCATGTGCTGATGTATGTTTTCGATGGTTACCGTGGATTCATCAACCAAAATACCGATGGCCAGCGAAAGCCCGCTCAATGTCATGATATTAATAGTTTGATGGAATAGCGACAAAAACAGGATACCCGATATGATACAGGTTGGGATGGTGAGGATCACGATCAACGCCGCACGCCTGTCGCCCAAAAATAGCAGCACCATCAACCCGGTCAGTATCGCACCGATAGCGCCCTCGGTGACCAAACTTTTTACAGCGTTAATTACGTAAACAGATTGGTCGAACTCGTAAGACAGCTTAACATCATCAGGCAACAAAGCCTGGAACTTTGGTATGGCTTTTTTTAAGTTTTGAACCACATCCCAGGTTGAGGCATCGGCCGATTTTGTGATGGGTAAATAAACCGAGCGTTTACCGTTTACCAGCGCGTAGCTGGTAGTAATATCGGCACCATCTTCAACCGTGGCAACATCTTTTAAAAACAGGGTTTGCACACCGCCTTTATACAGTGGAATATTCTCAAAATCTTTGATCTTTTTAATGGTGGTATTACTTGGTGTAAAATAGTTGTAGTCGCCAACGCGCACGTTACCGGCTGGTGATGTTTGGTTATTATCGCGTAAAGCAGCAACTACCTGGTCGGGCGTTAAGTTATGCGAGCGCAGCAATTGCGGGTCGACCTTGATCAATATAGTACGGGTATTACCCCCAAACGGTGCAGGCGCTACCAAACCCGGTACCGAAGTAAATTGTGAACGCACGTATACATTGGCCAAATCGAGCAATTCGTTATTGGTGCGTTTGGGACTGCTGAGCACCAGCTGACCAACAGGCAAAGTTGAGGCATCAAAACGCAAAATGAATGGCGGATTGGAACCATTGGGAAAGATAGCCTGTGCCCGGTTTGAAAAAGCCGTGACCTCGGCCGAAGCCTGCGCCATATTGGTGCCTTCGTAAAAAGTTAGTTTAATGAGGGTTAAACCCTGGATGTTTTTGGTTTCGATACTTTTTACACCCGATACATATAGCAGCAGGTTAACGTATTGCTTACCAAAGTACGATTCCATTTGGTTTGGGGTATAACCGCCAAACGGGTGCGACAAATAGATAACCGGCAAATTGAGATCGGGAAAGATATCGATCTTGATGTTGCGTATGGAGTTGATACCGAAGAAAAACAAACCGGCCACAATTACAAGTATGGTGATCGGTCGCCGTAATGCACTTTTAATTAAACCCATGTCATTTTGTTAAAGTAGAATCAAGAATTAAGAGTCAAGAATCAAGACGCGAAATCTGAGAGTATGATTCTCTTTTCGTTCCATGTCTGTTGATACCCATATCTTAATTCTTGATTCTTGTCTCTTGATTCTCTTTAGAATTCGTTAATAAACAAACCAAAATCGCCGGTTGAGGCGGCTTTGTATAATAGTGCCTGCCAAACGTTATTATAGGCAATATCCCTGTCGGTTTCGGCGCGGTTAAGGGCATACAGCGCTGTGGTAACATCAATAATGGTGGTGAGCCCGTTTTTATACAACACTGTTTTTTGCAGGTAAGCATCGGCCGCGGCTTTTAAGCCAACCGGTGCCTCCTGGTAATTTTTGATGGAGTTTTGGATCCGTGTTTCGGATAGCGATACCTGGTTGCGCAGGTTTTGGCCCACCAAATCATACTCGTTTTTTAAACCCATCGAATTATATTTTTGCGCTTCAACCTGGTGGTGCACCCGTAAAGGGCTGGTTAAATTCCACGTTAAACCTATGCCAACCAGGTAATTTGTACGTGTAGGTTCGGCGCCGGTAAAATAGTTTTGTGAGTAGCCGTTGGGGTTAAGCAAACCATAACTGTTGTCAAAACCGCTGCCGCGCCCCTGAAAAATACTAAAGAGCGAGAACGTAGGATAGGTAAATGTTTTATAGTAGCTGGCCAATTCATCGCTGTATTTGATACGGCTTTGATAATACTTTAATATGGGGTTGTTTTCGATAGTAACGGCAGGCTGCGGATCGATCGCTTTGGGGATGCTGGATACGAACAAGGTATCTAACGTAAACTGTTGCACATCAACTCCCATAAACTGCGCCAGTTGGCTGGCCTGGCTTTGTTCAAAATCAAGTGCGTTTGTGAGCGCGATTTTGGCGTTCGATACATCGGCATTAGCCAAAGAAGAATCGACACCGGCATTTAAACCATTTTTGGCCCGTACTACCACTACCTTACTCAGTTGTATGGCCCTGTCGAGATTTTTTTGCTGAGCGCTGCGCAGTTGCTGGGCAGCCAATAAATTAAGGTAAGCCGTTGCCACGCGTACCTGGTGCTGGAACTGCTCCTGTGCCAGATCGGCCTGGGTTTGGTTCAAAATAGTTTGTGCCACTTTTACCTTTTCGCGTGCTTTGCCGAAAGAGAAAAAGTCCCAGTTTACGTTAGCCAGGTACAGCGAGCCGAAAGCAGCATTCCAGTTTTGACTAACCAATGCCGGGCCGGATGAAGAAACTGCACCGCCACGGTATCCCGATAAGGGGCCATACTGGCTGTTAACCGTTCCATAGTCCTGCTGAGCCGAAATGTTGAGATCGGGTAAGGCTTCGCGCTGGTTTTCTTTTACGTTTGATCTGGCCGCGTTGATGTAATTAGTTTTGGCTTTGATGGTGCCGTAATTATTGAGCGCGGTTTGTATGGCATCCTTTAAAGTTAAAACCTTTTGCTGGCTTTTAGCAGTTTGTGCGAACGCAAGTAACACAATGAGACAAATACAGGGGTTGCGGTATTTAAACATGTGAAAAAACAAATTATTCTAAAGTAGATAAACAAAAGTACAAGGCGCTCTACTATGAAAAAAATGAATTATTTTTGTTGAAACTATTAAAACAATTCATAGATGAATATTGCGCTGCATCATTTCAGGTTAATTGATACCATTTCGAGGGAAGGAACATTGACAAAATCGGCCTCTGCGCTGCATTTAACGCAATCTGCCTTAAGTCACCAGTTAAAAGAGCTGGAGCGCGAAATGGACATCCAGGTGTTTGACCGGAAAGGAAAAAAGATGCAATTGACCGAAGAAGGAACAAGATTTTTACAAAGCGCACAAAAAATCCTGGCCGAAATACGCTCGCTGGAAGAAGATATTCAAAATTCAAAGAACGGAAAAACAGGAAAGATCAATATCAGCACCCAATGTTATACTACCTATCACTGGCTGCCCGGCATTATCAAAAGCTACAGGGTTGATTCGCCCGATATCAATATCCACATCGTATCCGAAGCAACTAAAAGACCACTGGAGTATTTGCTGCGCGGTGAGCTTGATGTAGCCCTGGTGCGTACCCAAATGGTAAACAATAAGATAAGCTACCAACCTGTGTTTGAAGACCAACTGATGGCCATCCTGCCGGCAGGGCACCCGCTGGCGAAAAAAGAGCATATAGAGATAGCTGATTTTCAGGATACAGAACTGATACTGCCGGCCTATGATCCATCGTACCAGGATACACCGCTAATTGAAAGCCTGATACAGATACAACACGTAAGGCCAAAAAACCTGCACCGTATACATTATACTGATGCCACCATTGAGATGGTTAATGCCGGCCTGGGTATAAGCGTGATGGCCGACTGGATAATAAAACCCTACCTGGATAGCAAGGACATTGTTGCAAGGCCGCTGATACCAACTATTGGTAAACGGGCATGGTATGCGGCAACGTGTTCGCAAAGCCCGGCCATTCATAATTTTGTACAATGCCTCAAATACTATTTTGCCCAAACCGCGGCTGATAATCGCCATATTTTTGATGAAATAGCTTTTGAACCCGATGTAAAAAAGGCGCTTGAATCGGCCCGGTATCTTACGGTTGGCTAATCACAAAACGCAAATGTTAAAAAATTAAACTCCTACAATAAATCAGCGTCAAAGCAGTTTAAATAGATGTTTTTAAATTGTTTACCGCCATGAAACCCATTATCAAAAACCTGACCGCGCTCTGCATCGGGGCGTTTTCACTACTACTTGTTGTAACTACTACCGCCAGCGCACAAACGCACATCAGCGTTGGAGTTGGATTTGGCTATTATCCCCGGTTTAACGCAGGTTATTATTATAATCCTTACAGCAGATACTATGGCTACGCTTATCCCCGCATAGGGTTGTCATTTGCATACCTGCCTTACGGCTATGTGCCATTTTATTATGGCGCCAACCTGTATTATCAAAACAACGGTGTTTATTACCGCCAGTATCCCGACCATAACTACCATGTGGTTGCGCCGCCTGTTGGTGCCGAGGTACCAAAGCTGCCAAATCGCGCCCACCCTATTATGATAGATAACCAACAGTATTTTGAGCTGAACAGTGTTTATTATAAACCAAACATTAAACCAGATGGTACCATCGATTACCTGATAGCCGGTAAAGATGGTGTATTGAATACTAAAGTTGTGCCTGTACCGCAAAGTAACGTTGCACCAGCACCGCAGCCTGCCCCGCAGGTAAACCAGGAGCCACAGGTAAATGAGGATGAGCAACAAATGCCGCCGCCACCGGGCGATACACCGGCACCTAAAACCGGCGACGTGGTTGCTCAACTACCCAATGGCTGTAAAGCTGTAACCATTGCCGGGAAGAAATACTTTGTATCATCGGCCGATGTGTATTATGAAGAGTTTAACAACGATGGTAAAGTTGGCTACCGCGTACAGGGTACACCTGAAAAATAAACCAGACTAAACTACTACATAAACCAGCCCCGAATGAATTTTGGGGCTTTTTTTATTGATAACATTTGCCGTTTAAAACATTGTGCCATAAATACTGTATATTAACAGTGGAATACAACGATAACTTAAAGCGGCAACCATACAAATTGAACTCACCGATACTTATGCAGCGAAAAGGGACTACATTTACAACAATGCAGTCCCTTTTTTGCTATAAAAAAATCTTAAAACCGCTGTAAACTTAAGTATATTTCATTAATTCCATATAAAAAATAGCTTAATTGAAATTTTTTAATGAAATTTATATATAATTGATATTAATTTTCATAAAATTGAGAAATAAGTAAATTTATATGCCATAAAATTTAAAATTTATAACAACAACTGAGTTTCACAGCCCATTATCTAATTAATTAAACAATAAAAATTGAGTTTTTGATAAATTTTACCAAACTAATATTGGAAGGGGAATAAATTAATGAACGAACAGGCCTATTTTAACCAATATCAACCCACACCCAATACATGGGATGAAATGTTTGGTGCGGACGCCAAGATCCGCAAGCATTATCAAAAAGTGATCAATTATCTCACCAAGGAATCAATTGACGATCTGAATAAAAAGGAAGACCTGGCCAAGCGCCTGTTTATGAGCCAGGGTATCACCTTTACCGTATACAACAGCGGCGAGGGTATCGAAAAGATCTTCCCTTTTGATATCATCCCCCGTATCATCACCGGCGAAGAGTGGGCGTTTGTTGAAAAAGGCATCAAACAACGCCTCAACGTATTGAATCTTTTTCTGAAAGACGTTTACAGTAACCAGTTCATTATTAAAGACGGCATTGTACCGATAGACATCATCTACTCGTGCCCGCACTTTTTACGCGAGATGTATAACGTAAATGTGCCCTACGATATCTATGTACACATTGCCGGTATCGACCTGATCCGTGATAACGACGGCACTTTTTACGTACTCGAAGATAACCTGCGCACCCCATCGGGCGTAAGCTATATGCTCGAGAACCGCGAAATAACCAAACGCCTTTTTCCCGATCTGTTACCGCAGTGCAAGGTGCGCAGCGTAACCGAATATCCAAACATCCTGTACAAAAACCTGCTTTCGTTATCACCAAGGCAAATATCGCATCCTACCATTGTGCTACTCAGTCCGGGCATATACAACTCTGCCTATTTTGAGCACACTACACTTGCGCGATTGATGGGCGTTGAACTGGTTGAGGGCCGCGACCTGGTGGTATCAAACAACAAGGTGTTTATGAAAACCACTACCGGCTTACAACAGGTTGATGTGATATACCGGCGGGTTGACGATGAGTTTCTGGACCCGTTGGTATTTAACCAAACCAGCATCCTGGGCGTGCCCGGTATTATGGATGCTTACCGCAAAGGCAACGTAGCTATTGTAAATGCGATAGGCAATGGCGTTGCCGATGATAAAGCTATTTACTCGTACGTTCCGGAGATGATCCGTTATTACCTGAACGAGGAGCCGATCCTCAAAAATGTACCCACCTATCAGTTAGGCAATCCCGAAGAAAAGGAATACGTTTTTGAAAACATCAACAAAATGGTGGTTAAACGCACCAATGGCAGCGGCGGTTACGGTATGCTGATGGGCCATGCGGCCACTGCCGAAGAAACCGAGGATTATAAGAACGAGATACTGAAAAATCCACGCGATTTTATTGCCCAGCCAACCATCAGTTTATCATCGGCACCATGCTATATGCAGGGTAAATTAACGCCCCGCCGCATCGACCTGCGCCCGTATGCTTTATGCGGGCCCGATGGTATCCAAATCGTACCGGGCGGTTTAACCCGTGTTGCTTTGCGCGAAGGATCGCTGGTGGTAAACAGCTCGCAGGGCGGCGGCAGTAAAGATACCTGGGTATTACTATAATTATTACATTTATAACAGAACATATACTGATACATGTTAAGCAGGGTTGCATCAAGTTTATATTGGTTAAGCAGGTACGTTGAGCGCAGCGATGGCATTTTGCGTATGCTCAAAATCAACTATGCTTCATCTCAGGATACCGTACAGGAGTTTACCTGGGAACCCGTTATCCGGATATTTACCGGCCTGCAGGCCGAAGAAAAAGAGGCCCTCGACAACGATAGCCGCGCGGTTTTAAAATACATGGTGCTCGATAAGGCGAACCCCAATTCGGTTTTGAATATCATTACACAGGCCCGCGAAAATGCCCGCAGTGTGCAGGAACATATCACTAAGGACCTTTGGCAATGCCTGAACGAGTACTACCACGCCGTTCGCGACCCTGCTCTTGCTTTCTGGATCGAAAAGGATGACCCGATAACCGCTTTGGATATTCTGATCAAACAGGGGATGCTGTATTACGGCACGGTCGAGATCACGATGGAACGCGGCGAGGGCCGGGCCTTTATGAACCTGGGGCATTACCTGGAGCGCGGTATCCAGTCTGTGAACCTGCTCGATACCAAATTTGGCTCGCTGGATGATAACCCCGACCTGCTTACCGATACCACTTATTGGAAACACCTGCTGCTTTCGCTGGGCGGATATGAGATCTATCTGAAAACCTATCGCACCGGCTTTGAAGCTGAAAACGTAGTGGAACAGGTGGTGCTCAATAACGAGTTTCCGCGCTCGGTGCTGTACTCGGTAAACCATATCCAGATGTATTTTGAGCGCCTAAAAAGCGAAAACAACATTGATAATTTCCGGGAGCTTTCGTTCCTGATCGGCCGTTTACAAAGCAGTATCAAATACAGTTCGGTAAAAACCATTAAACAGGATGGCCTGCATGAGTATCTAACGCGTATACGTGCCGAACTGTTTAACATTGGTAATGTACTCAATCAACACTACTTTGCTTATTCGTAATTTTTGATGCTTTATATTCAGCAAGTTCATACTTTTATCGCGCAAGCATACCATTATGCCAGAGTTTAAAATACAACATACCACCCGATATATTTATGATGGCCCCGTTCGCGATAGCGCCAACCAGATCATACTTTACCCAATAAAGGATGATTTTCAGGAGGTGGTGAGCCACGAGATCAAAATAAGCGGCGATCCGCATGTTGATACCCATATTGACTATTATGGCAACGAGGTAGGCGGCTTTACTTATATCGAACCACACTACCGGCTGGAGATCACCTCAAAGATACTGGTACATACCAAACACCGGATGTACCCTAATGATGATATGTTCCCCGAACAGCAATGGGCCGATCTGCAGCGCCTGCGTTACCAGGTTCCGTTCATCGACTTTTTGCGCCAGGAACCTTTTGATTGCCTTGCCGAAATGAAAGAACTATTGGAAGCGCAGAAACTTCCAAACGAAACCCCTTACCAAACCGCTGTACGCTATTGCAAATATGTGTACGATAACTTCGATTACATCAAAGGCGTAACAACCGTTGAAACCACCCTTGATGAAATATGGAAAATGAAAGCCGGCGTTTGCCAGGATTTTGCACATATCCTCACTGAAATGCTGCGCGTGGTAAATATCCCCGCCCGTTATGTAAGCGGTTATATCTGCACCTTTAAAGGCGCCATGCGCGGCGAAGGCGCCACCCATGCCTGGGCTGAAGCTTTCATCCCAAATTACGGCTGGCTGGGTATCGATCCTACCAACAACATTATCGCCAACGAAAACCACGTACGCTTAGCCGTTGGTCGTAATTTTACCGATTGCTCGCCCGTAAAAGGTGTTTACAAAGGCTCTGCCAGTCATATGCTCGAAGTTGCCGTATCTGTAGGTAGCCACGAAGATGAACATCCTATTGAAGTACACGAACACGAAACGCATCCGGCACCGCCAATAAAACCTATCAATAAAATTGCCAAAAACAGCTACCGCGAGTATCTGGAAATGATTCAGCAGCAACAGCAGCAGCAATGAGCCCCACCCAAACCCTCCCCGGAAGGGAGGGCTTTAAGAACAAAAGAAATAAGCTATAAAAAGTCTCCCCTACAGGGGGAGATTTAGAGGGGGCTTGGCCCCTGCGGCCCCTGTGGTTTTGGTTTCCGCTTACCTTTCCACCTCCGCTTTTCACCACCTTTTTCATGACCATGATCGGCCTTGGGTGCTGTATTTCCATCAGCGCTTTGCGGAGCTGTACGGTTACCACCCCGATTGTTATTCGGCCTTTTATCGCGGTTGTTATTACCACCACCCCGGCGGTTGCCTTCACTAAACGTACCCGGTTTACGGAATACCGGCGGTTCGCCCAGTTCGGCAGGCAGTTCCTTTTCAGGAACGGGGCGGTCTATCATCTTTTCAATGTTCATCAGCTTACGCTGATCGCGCTCGTTGATCAAAGTGATCGCAGTGCCCGTTGTTGCAGCCCGTGCGGTACGGCCAATACGGTGAATATAATCTTCCGGGTCGCCGGGTGCATCGTAATTGATCACCAGGTCAATACCTTCCACATCTATCCCCCGCGAAAGCACATCAGTGCCAACCAAAACTTTAAGCTTACGATTCTTAAAGTCAAGCAATATCTCCTCGCGTTCGGCCTGTTTTAAGTCGGAGTGAAAGGCTTCTACCTGTATTTTTAAAGCGCGTAATGCTTTATACACCTCTTTTACCTTATCCTTGGTTCCGGCAAAAATAATCACGCTGGTATAAGCGGCATCTTTTAGCAACATTTGTATCAGCGGTGTTTTCTGGCTATCGTGCACCTTATAGATCTGCTGGTCTATCCCAACAGCCGGCTGCGATATCGCCAGGCTTACCTGCTGCGGCTCATGCAAAATGCTCTTGGCCAGGTTTCGGATCCGGCCAGGCATCGTAGCCGAAAAAAGCAAGGTTTGACGCTTCTTTGGTAAAAAGCTGATGATACGCATAATATCATCCTGAAAACCCATATCCAGCATCCGGTCGGCTTCGTCCAGTATCAGGTGCTGTACGGTATCCAGTTTAAGTATCCCGCTGGCCAAATGCGCTAAAAAGCGACCTGGCGTAGCGATCAGGATATTAGCCCCATGCTGTATACCGCGGCGCTGCTGCTCGTAAACCATGCCATCGCCACCACCAAAAACAGCCATGCTGGTTGCCCCGGTAAAATAAGCCAGGCCCTGCACCTGCTGGTCTATCTGTTGGGCCAGTTCGCGCGTAGGCGCTAAGATCAGTGTATTGATCTTAGGGCTGTGCAGGTTACTGATATTGTGCAGTATGGGTAACAAGTAAGCGGCCGTTTTGCCGGTACCGGTTTGTGCACAGGCAATCAGGTCATGGCCTGCAAGTATGATCGGGATCGCCTCGGCTTGTATCGGGGTTGGCGTATTAAAACCCATTGCCGAGAGGCCCTCGAATAAGTGTTCGTTAAAATTAAAATCAGCGAATGTCAATGTATTTCTATTAAAAAGTGCAAGGTACTGCTTTTAGTTCATTTGCCTATCAACAATGTGCAGTTGATTTGATTTCGGATGTCGGATTTATCAAAACAGGGGGGAAATTGTAAGAATATTCACCATTGTTTTAGTCTTGATTCCTGACTCTTGATTCTTGCCTCTGTTCCCAGGGGGGAAATTGTAAGAAATTTTTCGACCTCCTTTTTATTCAATCATTCAAAAATCAATCCTTCAATCATTGTCTCAAGGGGGGAAATTGTAAGAAATTTTCGATCTCCTTTTTATTCAATCATTCAAAAATCAATCATTCAATCATTGATCCTGGCCTCGCGCTTCACACCCAATATACGTAAAATACTGCTAAAATCCAACTAATCAACATTATAATAAATAAATAGTACTATGTATTGCATAATACCATGTTTAATTATACCTTTGTGATTATCAAATTTAATCTCACATGAAAAAGTTGCATTTATTGATCATTATCGCAGCCTTTGCGTTTGCAGCCTGCCAAACCGGGCACCACACTACTATTGTAACCAACAACAACGGCAGGTATGTCAAGCTCGAATATGCCGGCAATATCTCTTTAACCAATGATGGCGCTGCTATCAGTGGTATCTCGCCCGGTGGTTACTTAAAATACCAAACCAATGATGAAAAGATCGTAGCCAAAAGCAATATGGACGGAGATATCCTTTACGAACTTAACGGAGAAAAACAAAACCAATTGAATACCGAAGGCAAACGGCTCATCGCTCTTGCCGCTAAAGAGATAGCCAAACACGATCATCGTTAAAATAACTGCATAAAAAAGCCATCCCCTTTCGGGAATGGCTTTCAGCAATTAGTTTTAGGTGATTTATATCGTTCCGGTTCCGCTGTCACGCTCAACACGCAATGCCGCGCGAACGGTAGCCGGCAAAGCCGAGAAGAAAGTATAACCTGTTGCCGCTTCAATAGCCGCCGGAGTAGTTAAATACTGTGTCCAGTCGCTGCTAACGGTATTCAGGTTTGGCACATCAATAGTAATAACCCGTGTGGTAGCGGTAATGCGGCTTAAGTCATTATTGCCGTTAGGTATCACCACATAAATTTTCCAGATGTGTGCAGGTACGCGTACTTTGCCACCATCAATGGTCGTAGCTGATGCGCCCGATCCGGTACCACCGGTGCCATAAGTACCCATAATTACATACACTTCGTCGCCGCTGCCGGTAACCAGCGAGCGGCCGTAATCTTCAAAATTGGCCCAGGTATGCTGGTTATTATTGGGCGCCTGCGGTATCATATTATCCATTAAAAACGTAGCCTGATTTGCTGCTACGGTTAAAGTACGGTCGGCCGAAGGACAGTTGTGGCCACGGTCAAAACCGGTACCCGAGTAATCACTCGGGCCAACTTCAAACCAACCCGAAGGCAGGTTGGTATCAGCCCTGAAATCGTCCTGGCGGGCTGTACTACCTAAGGTAGTGGCACCCACATACCAGCTTGTCCAGTTTGGCACACCCGCGTCACGGTTATATGAGTCGATATAATAAGTATGGTCGTACAGGTAATTGTTAAAATTGGAGGTTACACTGGTACCTGCATTGCTTGGGTTACCTAACAGCATATTGGTATTATCGCCAACGGTACCTCCACCGCCACCACCACCGCTGCCGGTATCAAAGCTGTTTATTGTAAATTCGTCAATGTTAATACGGCCGCTGCCGCTTAGTTTTAATATTTTAAAGCGCAGCGTTCCGTTAGTATTAACATTAAAGGTAGCGGTTGCCAGCGTTGTTGATGATGTGGTTATGGTTGAACCAACCTGGGTATAAGTGCTGCCGCTGTTGGTCGACATTAACAGTTCCCATGTCGAGCTTGCATCGCTGCCAAAAAGTGCATGTTTAACCGTTACGGTCGATGCACCGGTACTTACGTTAAAATTCATGGCAATACTCCCGGTGGTTTCAATACGTACCGATTTGGAGCCAACCATAGCATCAGATGCACTGGTGCCTATTAATGCGAGGTTAAAATCCCAGCTACCACTCGTCAGCGTAACGTTGGCATCTGCGTAAGCGGTTTTAGTACCCGCTTCAAAGCCTTCGTCAAAGGTTTGGGTAATGGTTTCGATACGGTTCCCAAATGTAGGGACTGTCGAAAATGGTGTTAACGATGCATCGGGTGCCGGGGCCGAGTTGTCTTTGGAGCACGATGCCAGCATGGCAACCGCTACCGGGATGAGAAGTAATCTTTTTAAGTTCATGCGAGGTTGTTTAGTGGTGATGTTAAATTATACGAAAGTGCAAAGTCAAAAGTTAACTGAATTTTAACAAATTATTGTCAAATGGTTTGTACAAGTTATTAAACGAAAAATAAAATTATGCACATTTGTTAATTTGAAGAATAAATCAACTATTACTATATATCACAATTTATGTTTAGATTGGTCATATTTAACCTATCGCCATGAACATAGATCAACAGGTTATCGATCGTTTTTATACTGCGTTTCAAAACAGGGATCATCAAACCATGCAGGATTGTTATGCGGACAATGCCCTATTTAGCGATGCGGTATTTACAAACCTCAGCTCGCGGCAGGTAAAAGCCATGTGGCAAATGCTCTGCAAAAGCAGTGGTGCCGATTTTAAGGTGGAGTACCGAATATTATCTGCCGAAGGCGATAAAGTAGAAGCCGGATGGACGGCCTGGTATACCTTTTCGGCAACGGGTAATAAGGTTGTTAACCGCATCAATGCCGATTTTACTTTACAGGATGGGAAAATAGTTACCCATACCGATCATTTTAATTTTTATAAATGGGCACGGCAGGCCTTGGGTACACCCGGACTATTATTGGGGTGGCTGCCCATGTTTAAAAACAAAGTACAAAAATCGGCAATGGGTAAGCTGAAAGCTTATATGGATAAAAACAACCTGTGATTTTATTGAGGAAAAACTGGGTAAGATTTGAATATCGAACACTGAATTTTGAATGTAGAATGTCGAAGTTTACTTCATTATTCGATATTGGATGTTCGGTGTTCGATATTAAATTTCTTTCCGCTGTTCAAAGTCTCCCGACTTTGAACCAATATGCCTGTAGTTTAAAACTACACAAAAACACAACCCTGTCCAAAGTAATCAATAAAACTTCCGTTCTATTAACTGCACCTGCTGCCGTATCCACTTGGGTGGCTTGGTTTGCGCTTCGCTTTTTAACAGCAATTGTTTTTGCTGAGCGGCAAAGTAAACATCGCGCATTTCGTTATATTTAAAGGTTAGCGCGGCGGCACATTTCACTTCAAGCAACTCATACTCATGTTGTAAACGCCTGCTCTCCAGGTGCACTACATCCATTTCTAAAGCAATATGCAGTGCGGCCAGCAAAACTGCTGTAAACGAACAGGCTACGGCTATGATGGTATTTTGCGTGGTTAGGTAATCCAGCGGGCGCAGCAGGACGTTAAACAGCGCGGTAACTATCAGCAGGCCGGCACCCCCTATCATCCCAAAACGGATCAGCGTGATCAGGTCAACCCAGCGCTGATAGGCTTCTTTTTCTATCCTGCAGGCTAACTCTTTTTGCTTCAGCAATTCAACCATTTTGTTAAAATCCTCTTCGCCGGCCATTATCTTAGTTTGTGTTCCTAAATTAATAATTTTAAACTTTTTAGACGTTTAAAACCTAAAGCATGTTCCAAACATCATGCCCGTTCTTCCCAAACCTGGCATAAGTTAATAATGGTGAGCACCGCCTTTTCCATATCCTGTACCGATACCCATTCCTGCCTGCCATGAAAAGCATGCTCGCCGGCAAATATATTGGGGCAGGGCAGTCCCATAAACGATAAACGCGAACCATCCGTACCACCCCGTATACTGCGCAGGCGTGGTTCCATACCCGCGCGTTTAATGGCTTCCATTCCGTTTTCCACAATCTGCGGATGCTTATCCAGCACCTGTTTCATATTGCGGTATTGTGGTTTGACATCCAAACGATAACTTGCTCCCGGGTGTTGTTTCAGCACATCTTCGGTTATTTTACCGATCACCGCGGCATGCTCCTGCAATTTGGCATCTTCAAAATCGCGGATGATAAACTCAATTTTGGCTTCTTCCACATGTCCGCTAATGCCAACCGGGTGCACAAAGCCTTGTTTACCCGATGTGCCTTCCGGCGAAAGCTCAAACGGCAATGCCGCCGCTATAGCACCGGCAATTTTAATGGCGCTTTGCATTTTACCTTTGGCAAAGCCCGGGTGCGCACTGATGCCGGCAATAATTAACACCGCACCATCAGCGCTAAAAGTTTCATTTTCCATGGTGCCCGTGCTTTCGCCGTCAATGGTATAGCCTACATCGGCGCCTAATTTTTTCAGGTCGGCTTTATCAACGCCCCGGCCAATCTCCTCATCGGGTGTAAACAATATCCTGATCTTGCCGTGCTTAAGTTCCGGGTGATTAACCAACTGATAACAGGCATCCATAATTTCGGCTATCCCTGCTTTGTTATCCGCGCCAAGCAAAGTGGTGCCGCTGGCGGTTATCACATCATTCCCCACCTGGTTTTTAAGGTCGGGGTGTTCATTCATACGGATAACCTGGGTATGATCATCAGGTAAGATCAGATCGTTCCCCTGGTAATTTTGATGTACAATGGGCTTAACATCAAGGCCGCTGCAATCGGGCGAGGTATCCATATGCGAGCAAAAACAAATTACCGGCACATTTTTTTTATCGGTATTGGCCTCAATTGTGGCATAAACGTAACCAAATTCGTCCAAATGCGTATCAGTGATACCTATGGCAAGTAACTCATCGACTAAAATTTTACCCAGGTTTTTCTGTTTAAGTGTTGACGGGCAGGTAGAAGATGCGGGATCAGACTGGGTATCCACAATAACATAACGTAAAAATCGTTCTGCTACTGTAAACATAAAATCAGAATTTTTTAAAGAAGGCATGATTATATCAAATGAAACTTTATTTTTGGTAAACTTAGCAAAAAATATAAGTGATGTTTTTAAAACATTATTGACTATATAACAACCCTACATTTTGAAAAAAGTTATAATAATTATCCTGTTCATCCAGGCGGCCGTTTTTACAGCTAAGGCACAACTTGGTTACAATTACTCACAATACCAAATGGGCCTCGGTATCGACTATATCAAGGCTTATACCAGCGTACCCAACCAATTGTCGTATCCGGCATTCCATTTCAGCTTGGGTTATAATGTAAGCCCATATACTACTATTGGTCTTCAGTTCCAGTTTGGCACCCTATCCGGCGGTTTCGATCATTATTACAGTACCAAAGTGGCATCGCTCGATCCGTTGTCGGCCAAATACGATTCTTTATTAAACGATATCCCTATTCAATACACAAAAACCGACCCATATGAGTTAAACTATACTAACCATTTCCAAATGTTTAACATCCACGCCGATATGGCTATGGGCGAATTTCTCGACCTCGGCGATGGCTGGATGAGTGTCTTTAAGGATTTCTATTTTGGTAGCGGTGTTGGCATGGTGTTCAACAATATTTCAGATAACCACTCACGCTTAAGTCCCGACTCTACTTACTACATCGGCGGAAGCGATAAAAGTCAGAACATCATCATACCTATGCGTATGGGGTATCAATATAAAATATACAACTCTTACGATATCCCGTCTATAATACTCGAAATAGGTTATCAGCACAATTTTGTATTAGGATATGGCCTTGATGGCTTTGCCGATCCGGTAGTGGCCAAATCAAATGAATCTTATGGTGGTATCCATTTCAGCATTAAATTTAACTTTGGCAGCATAACGTCCTGGCGAAAGTCGTTCCATTAGCGACATATCTACCGCCTTATTTTCTGTTTTCTCATCACAATGTGAGATTGTTTAAAACTATTGTATCAGTTTACAGTTGATAATTAATAATTTTCGCCTCTGTTAATTTTGATACCGTCGTTTTATGAGTTTCTTTTCTAAAAAATTTTACATTCCAGCAATTTTTCTACTCTCTATACAAGCCTGCTCCTCTCACAATACCGAAAAAGCCGAAACTACTAATGCTGCTGCCCCGCTTGCTAAAATGGACACTTCCATTTTAAAGTACGATCCCGATAAGGCCGATAAACGTATTGATGCTTATATGCAAAACCTGCACCTGCACTCGGGCTTTAACGGCAACGTGCTGGTGGCCAAAAACGGAAAGATAGTTTACCAAAATGCTTTTGGCTGGGCCGATTATCCAAATCAAAACAAGCTTACTCTCAACTCGCAGTTTGAACTGGCCTCCATCAGCAAAACCCTCACGGCTACTGCCATATTGCAATTAATGGAACGTGGCAAGCTGCGGCTTTCCGACTCGGTACAGCGCTTTTTCCCTAATTTCCCCTACCATGGGGTAACCATCCGTATGCTGCTTACACACCGGTCGGGCCTGCCTAATTATGTTTATTCTATTGATGATGTTTTCCGTAAAGAGCACCGCGATCAGAAAAAAGGAGTTACCAACCAGCAGATGATGGATTTGCTGGCCCAATACAAACCCGCCCGGTATAACGTGCCCGATAAAGGATATCACTATAACAACTCTAATTTTATGGTGCTGGGCTCTATTATAGAAAAAGCCGCGCAAATGCCTTATGCACAGTATATGATGCAGAATGTTTTTTTGCCGGCCGGGATGTATCATACCAATGTATACTCAAAGGCTAATTATGATAAGATCCCGACTAAGGTGCTGGGCCACGATCGCAATAGCTGGCGGTATTCGGTAGCGCAAAACTACCTTGACGGCCCGGTAGGCGACAAAGGTATTTACAGCACCGTTGGCGACCTTTTTATGTTTGACCGCGCCCTGCGTGCCGGCAGACTCATTAAACAATCAACACAAGACTCGGCTTATACCAATCGTGTTCCGTTAAAAAACGGGCATTTTGGCTATGGCTACGGTTGGCACTTATTTGAGGGGCCCAATCAAAAAGTGGTTTATCATACAGGCTGGTGGCATGGGTTCCGTCATAACTTTTTGCGCGATATGAAAGAGGATGTAGTGATCGTGCTACTGGATAACATGACAAACGGCAGCCTGCTGCATCTGGATGACCTGTTTAAAATGACGGGCATGCCCGTAGTACGTGCAGGAGCCTATGGCCGCGATGGCGAAGAAGAAGACGAACAGTCGCGGGCGCCCGCTGCAGTAAAGCAGAAGAAAAAAGAAATCAGGGTAAAACACACTAGCACCAAAAAACATAAAGCCGCTAAACATTAACCGTTTAAAAATGTTCTGTTAAGTAAGCAATATCCATAAATAGCCATGTTTGATAAATTATTAGAAGCGCAGCAAAAAGCCGGCGAAGTAAAAAAACGTTTGGATGCCATTACCGTAACCGGCTCGGCAGGTGGTGGCGTAGTGGTGGTTACCGCTAATGGCAACAAGCAAATAAAATCGATAAAAATAGACCCGATAGTTTTAAAAGAAGGCGATATTGAGATGCTGGAAGATGTAATACTCACCGCCGTTAACCAGGCCATTGAGCAGGCCGAAAACATCAGCCAAAGCGAAACTGCCGCCATGACCAAGGAAATGTTGGGCGGAATGGGCGGCTTAGGCGCCTTGTTTGGCAAATAGCGTTAACCTATTGTTAAACATTCAATTCCAAATATTTTAATTAGCAAAAAACTGTTCCGTCATGAAATTAACTTACTACGGCCAATCGTGCCTCCAACTCGAAATTAACGGGATAAAAGTATTGTTCGATCCTTTTATTACCCATAACCCATTGGCTAAAAACATTGATGTGAATAGCCTTAAACCCGATTATATTTTACTGAGCCACGGTCACGGCGATCATATTGCCGACCTGGTTACCATCCAGAAAAACAGCGGGGCCCAGGTTGTTTGTATTGCCGATATTGTTGGCTGGCTGAACAAGCAGGGCGTTGAAAAAGTTGCCGGTATGAACATTGGCGGTAACTTTAAAATGGAGTTCGGCAACGTTAAAATGGTAGTGGCCATTCATTCGAGCGGTTTACCCGACGGCTCATACGGCGGCAACCCAGCCGGTTTTGTAATAACCACCACTGATAAAAAGATCTATTTTGCCGGCGATACCGCTTTAACCTATGATATGAAATTACTGGCCGACGAAAACCTCGACTGGGCAATTTTACCCATCGGCGACTATTTCACCATGGGTGTTGATGATGCCATTAAGGCCGCTGGCTTTGTAAACTGCAAAAATGTGGTTGGTGTACATTACGATTCCTTCCCTGTTATCAAGATCGATCACGAAGAGGCTAAAACCAAATTCAGCAAAGCCGGACTTAAGCTTAATCTCCCGGCTATCGGCGAGACGATAGAATTATAAAACAAGAAAGCCCCGGAAATTCCGGGGCTTTCTTGTTTTGTATCAAGCTTATATCACCGTACCATCCGGTATCACAGCCCGCTTTTTAAGCACCACAATACCATCCATTACTGTATACTTATCATAGTCGCCATTGGCCAAAGGTTCGCCGCAGTTAATTTTAACATCGTTACCTATGTAGCAGTTCTTATCTACAATGGCGTTTTTGATACAGCACCTGTCGCCTATGCCCATTATAGGCGTGCCGTTTTCCCGCGATTGTTGAATTTGTTCCAGCGTTTGATAATTATCGCTGCCCATAATATAGCAGTTTTCAATAACGGTATCAAAGCCAATACGGGTACGTATACCAATTACCGATCGTGTAATATGGCTGGCATTAATAATACAGCCATCGGCTATAATGGTATTCTTGAGGGTTGGCCCCGATATTTTTGATGGCGGCAACATCCGCGAACGCGTATAAATGTGGTTCTTATCAAACAGGTTAAACTTGGGTATCTCGTCTGTCAGCTCCAGGTTAGCCTCAAAAAACGACGGGATGGTACCAATATCTTCCCAATAACCTTCGTATTGATAGCTCAATACTTTATGATTATTGATGGATTGCGGGATGATCTCCTTACCAAAATCGGTACGCTCATTACCCTGCAGCAAATCGTATAAAACCTTACGGTTAAATACGTAAATACCCATCGACGCCAGGTACACCCGCCCCTCTTTTTCCATTTCGGCGCCAACTTCGGATGTCAGGCTTTCCAAACCGGTTTTAGGTTTTTCAACAAACTGTGTTATCCACTTATTTTTGTCAGTTTTTAAAATGCCAAAGCCTGGTGCATCGGTGGCATTAACGGGTATGGTAGCTATAGAAATATCAGCCTTGGCTTTTTCATGCTGCTCAATCATTTCCATAAAATCCATCTGGTAAAGCTGGTCGCCCGACAGGATGAGCACATATTCAAACTCATACACATTCATATGGTGCAAGCTTTGCCTTACCGCATCGGCCGTACCCTGAAACCAGGCCACGCTTGTAGGCGTTTGCTCGGCTGCCAGGATATCAACAAACGCGCTGCTGAAATTGCTGAAATGATAGGTATTTTTAATATGCTTGTTTAACGACGCCGAATTGAACTGCGTGAGTACGAATATGCGGTTAATGCCAGAGTGCAGGCAGTTAGAGATAGGTATATCAACCAAACGGTATTTACCCGCAATAGGTACCGCCGGTTTTGACCGTGAAGCTGTAAGCGGAAACAGACGGCTCCCCTGGCCGCCCCCCAATACGATGCACATTACTTTCGATGTCATAATATATAATAATTAAAGGCTTTCATATAGTTCAATATATTCCCTGGCCGATTTATCCCACGAAAAATCGAGTTCCATCATCCGCTTACGCAACAGTTTTAAATGCGGGGTATTGGCGTATAATGTTTTAGCGCGGTCAACAGCAACACAGGCTTCAGCAGCGCTTATATTGGTAAAGGTAATGCCGTAGCCATTTTCATCGCCAAAGTCAATCACGGTATCTTTTAATCCGCCGGTACTGCGTACAATGGGTACGGTGCCATAACGCAGGGCATAAAGCTGGTTTAAGCCGCAAGGCTCCACCCGCGATGGCATCAGTAAAAAGTCGCCCGAGGCATACACCTGATGCGCCAGTTCTTCGTTGTAGCCAATGTACACACTGCACTCGCCGGCAAATTGGTCCTGCAGTTGTTTCAGCTCCAGTTCCAGGCCCGATTCGCCCGAACCAAGTATCATAAAGCTTAATTCGCCTTTGTGCTTATCCAAACTCTGCCTGATGATCTTAGGTAGCAGGTCGGCACCCTTTTCATCAACCAAACGGCCAATAAAAACAAACAAGGGCTTATCCGGCGAAAGCCCGAACTTTTCGCAAAACGCCACCTTGTTTTCGTGCTTGCCTTTGTCAACTGTTTTGAGGTGATAGTTTTTTACCAGCATCGGGTCGGTTTCGGGGTTCCAAACCTGGGTATCAATACCGTTAATAATGCCTTTCCCTTTTTGGCCTTCGGTATAAAACAAATATTCCAACCCGTTCGACTGGATGGTCAATTCGTGCAAATAAGTTGGCGATACCGTAGTATATTTCCATGCGCATTTTACCGCCGATGCCAATGGATTAATGCCTCCACGCCAGTCTAACAGCCCTTTTGCGTTAGGGTCAATTTCGGGCAGGTAATTAAACTTATCCCAGCCAAAGGCGCCGTGATATTGCCCGTTGTGTATGGTTAATACGGTGGGGATATGCGATATGCGGCGGTACAATGCCGAGTGATATAACAGGAATGGTATCAGTCCGCTGTGATGATCATGACAATGGATCACATCGGCAGTTTGCTGCGACCAGTTTAGCCAGTCGAGAAACGCCAGCTGAAAAAACACAAATTGCTCCGTTTCGTCGGGATAGCTGTAAATGTTTTCGCGGTCAAGCAAACCAGGCACGCTGATAAGGTATAAAGGAAAACCCAATTTGTTGGTTTTTTCCTTTAAGACCTGAAACTCGTACCGCCTGTCGCCCAGTTTTGAAGAAGCTTCAAAAACCACATCAAACTGGTTTTCGCGGGTAAACTTCCTGTCGTAATAAGGCATTACTACCGAGGTATCAAGCCCGGCATTATTTAAATATTTAGGGAGCGAGCCAACTACATCGCCCAGGCCGCCAACTTTGGCTACCGGGTAACATTCAGCACTCAGATGGAATATCTTCATTGAGCAATATTATGGCATTAAATTAGGTAAACATATCCTAAATTAATAACCTATAACAGGTAAATGTGTTTTTTAAACAAATTTTTACACTCAATTTAATAAATGCTGGCTTACACTACAAGCATTAATATAATAGGGCGATTTTGTTTAATAATTGATAGTGATTACCCGGGCACAAAAATGCCAAATTGGCAAAATGACATGTGTTTTGAGTCGTGTTTTTGAGAAAATGGTAAATATTTTCATTAAAAAACTTGTCATCTCGAGCAATAGTGAGAGATCTTCTATTGTATACCAGTATGCCGGAGAGGATTTTTTCGCTCGCTATATCCAGGCACTATCCCGCTCAAGAGATAGTTCCCTCTCGTACATCGTTCAAAATGACAGCTTTTATATTGCTTAGGTCAGATTCTTAATGCGCTTCCAGCCAGTTACTACCACTACCTATTTCCACCACAATTGGTACAGTTGTTTTAATGGCATTTTTCATATTTTCCATAATAATGGGTTTCACCAGTTCGATCTCGTTTTTGTGGACATCAAACACCAACTCATCATGCACCTGCATCGTCATACGGCTGTCGAATTTACGTGCCTTAAACTCGCGGTGAATATTGATCATCGCTATCTTGATCATATCGGCAGCCGAACCCTGTATCGGTGCATTAATGGCGTTTCGCTCGGCAAAACCGCGCACCGTCTGGTTGGCCGAATTGATATCGCGCAGGTAACGCCTACGCCCCATTAACGTTTGCACATAGCCGTTCTCGCGGGCAAAGTTCATGGTATCGGCCATATATTGTTTAATACCCGGGTATTGCGCAAAGTATTGCTCGATGATTTCAGCTGCTTCCTTACGGGGAATGCCTAAGTTTTGCGACAGGCCAAAAGCCGATTGCCCATAAATAATACCGAAGTTTACCGCTTTTGCATTACGGCGCATGGTGCCGTCAACTTCTTCTAAAGTTTTGCCATACACCTTTGCTGCTGTAGCGGTGTGGATGTCGATGCCCTGAACAAAAGCATCCATCATATTGGCATCCTTACTGATCTCGGCAATAATACGTAGCTCTATCTGCGAATAATCCGCCGATACGATCACATGGTCTTCATTACGCGGGATAAACGCCTTACGCACTTCGCGGCCACGCTCGGTACGGATGGGTATGTTTTGCAGGTTAGGATTAACCGAACTTAACCTGCCGGTAGCAGCCACAGCCTGGTTGTACGAGGTATGCACCCGGCCTGTTTTGGGGTTTACCATCAGCGGCAGTGCATCAACATAAGTTGATTTGAGCTTTTGCAGCTGACGGAAGTCTAAAATATCGCGCACGATATCACTCTTCGCTGCCAACCCCATCAGTACATCTTCGCCGGTTTGGTACTGGCCGGTTTTGGTTTTTTTAGCTTTCGGGTCAAGCAGCAGTTTTTCAAACAGCACTTCGCCCAATTGCTTTGGCGAAGCGATATTGAACCGAACACCTGCTTTTTCGTAAACCGTTTTTTCAAGTTTGGCTATATCGGTTTCCAGTTCTTTCGAAAACTCTTTCAGCGTTTCGTGGTCTATTTTTACACCCTCAAATTCAATATCCGCCAACGCGTAAATTAAAGGGTTTTCAATATCCGTAGCCAGTTTGGTGCCGTTAACTTCTTTTAGTTTAGGTTCAAAAATCTCTTTAAGCTGCAGTGTAATATCGGCATCCTCGGCGGCATATTCTTTTATCTTCTCTATCTCCACATCACGCATGTTACCTTGGTTCTTGCCTTTGGCGCCAATCAGCGTAGTGATGGAAACCGGAGAGTAACCCAGGTAATTTTCCGACAATACATCCATACCGTGGCGGGTATCCGGGTCGATGATATAATGCGCCAGCATGGTGTCAAACAGTTCGCCACGCATTTCAACACCGTAGTATTTCAGCACCAGCATATCAAATTTGATGTTCTGCCCTATTTTGCCGATCGCCTCGTTCTCAAATATGGGTTTAAATTCATCAACTATCGGTTGGATCAAATCACAGTCAACAGGCACCGGCACGTACCAGGCCTCGCCCTTTTTTATGGAGAACGACATGCCTACCAGATCGCATTGGTTAGCATCGGTACCCGTAGTTTCGGTATCAAAACAAATGCTTTTTTGCTGGCTCAATATTTTGATCAGTTCGGCACGTTTCTCAAAGGTATCTGCCAAATGGTATTCGTGTTCGGTATTACCGATGTGTTTTGCCGGCAATGGCTCTTCGTGGATGTCGGTCACGTCAACAGTCATGGTGGTGTGTCCGCCATCAACGGGAGCTCCAAACAAGTCGGTTTGTATGCTTACTGCTTTGGTTTCGGTAATACTAAAGCCATCGCCAAATACACGGCGGCCAAGTGTTCTAAATTCCAGCTCAGCAAACAGCGGCTCTAACAGGTCGCGACTCGGGTCGCACATTTCCAGCCCGGCTTCATCCAGTTCAACCGGCGCATCCAAAATAATAGTCGCCAGTTTTTTTGACATGATGCCCTGCTCGGCAAACTGCTCCACATTTTCGCGCAGCTTGCCTTTTAACTCGTGGCTGTTGGCAATGATATTCTCCATCGAGCCATATTGTTTGATGAGCTGCTTGGCTGTTTTTTCGCCAACGCCGGGAATGCCCGGAATGCCATCAACGGCATCACCCCATAAGCCTAAAATATCGATAACCTGCTCGGGGCGTTCAATTTCCCATTTCTCCAAAACTTCCTTTACACCTAGTATCTCCATTTCGTTCCCCATACGGGCGGGCTTGTAAATAAATATATTTTCGGATACCAGCTGCGCAAAATCCTTATCCGGTGTCATGCAGTAAACCTGGTAACCGGCTTTTTCGGCTTTTTTAGCCAGTGTACCAATGATGTCATCGGCCTCAAAACCATCCGAAGTGATGAGCGGTATGTTAAAACCTAAAACCACTTTGAAGATATAGGGTAAGGCAGTTGCCAGATCTTCGGGCATGGCCTGGCGGTGCGCCTTGTAATCCGCAAAATCGGTATGGCGCTCGGTTGGCGCTTCGGTATCAAAAACCACGGCCATGTGTGTTGGCTTTTCTTTTTTCAAAACCTCTAACAGGGTATTGGTAAAGCCCATTACTGCCGATGTGTTGATACCCGTAGAGGTAAAGCGCGGGGTTTTACTTAACGCAAAGTGAGCCCGGTAAATAAGGGCCATACCATCCAATAAAAAAAGTTTTTTGTTCACGGTGCCTGATTTTTGATCAGTTACAAATTTAGAATTATTGACATGTTAACGAAACATATTATTTTGTTGGCTAACCCACATTTTATAGTTAAGTATTAAAATATAATTCTATTTTTATGATAATTTAAAACATCTCTATAATACCGGGCATGAACAAACTCATCATCCAAAAACGCAGAATAGTTTTATTATTATTAACTGCTTTTACCCTGTCGATTACGGCATGTAAGGTTCAGTTAATATCGGCTTATGATAGCACTATACACACCCAGATAACTACAACCACTACTAATATTGATAGCTTTTATACCCAAATGTTAGCTACCACCACTGCTGGCAATCCTAACAGGGCCTATACTAACTTTGCATCTGCTTATGCTGCTATCGAGGTACAATTACGTTCGTTGTACAACATTAACTGTACACGCGCAAAAAACGCCCAGCAGGATACTATTTGCAAGCTTACGCTTAACCAATGGATAAAATACGAGGCCATGCATAAAACCGCCGGTACACTACAGGATTTCCAGATAACGCTTAACCGCGATTTTATGCTGAGCAAAATGCAGGCTATGGAAGTATCCGAGCGTGTGAAAACCCTTGGGGCCAGCCAAACCAGCACAACAACCACTAACCCTTAAACTATTAAAATATGGCATTTGATATTTCTGCGGTACTTCAAAGCATGGAAGGCGCTGTACAAAGCACAGTCACCACCGCATGGCCGCAGGCGCAAGCGATCTGGTTAACTTTTGAACAGACCAATAAAAATATTTTGGCAGATATGGCCATGGCAACCATCAGCGGCGGCATGACCACCGATCAACTGAAATCGTACCTCGATGATATGAAAACTACCCTGCAGGCTCAGTTGCTGGCCACCGAAGTAATGGCGTTGGCCGTTGCCCAGGCTGCAGCCAACGCGGCCTTGGATATATTCTGGACAGCTGTAAACGCGGCGCTCACCATCATCTAAATGAACAATTGGCTACATGGTCGTTCACCATGCCGGTGGCCTGCATGTGCGCATAGCAAATGGTGGTGCCAAAAAATTTAAAGCCTCGTTTTTTCATGTCTTTACTGATCGCGTCGGATATTTCCGTCCGTGCCGGGATATCGCCCATGCCGGTTACATGGTTTTTGATCGATTTTCCCTCCGGCATAAAACTGTAAAGGTATTTGTCAAACGAGCCAAACTCTTTTTGTACATCTAAAAACAGCTGCGCATTTTTTATGGCGGCAGCGACTTTGAGCTTATTGCGGATAATGCCCTCGTCGTTTAACAAGCGCTCTACATCTTTTTCATTAAATTTAGCAACCTTTTCTACATCGAAATCTGCAAATGCCTTGCGATAATTTTCACGCCTGCGTAAAATGGTGATCCAGCTCAAACCTGCCTGTGCACCTTCTAAAAGCAAAAATTCAAACAATATTTTATCGTCGTGTACCTCTTTACCCCACTCTTCGTCGTGGTATTTCATATACAGTGGATCAGTCCCGCACCATCTACAGCGGATTAATTCATTGGTTGATTGGCTCATTGGTTGATTAATTTAGTGATGTGAAGATAAAAACTAATAATTAAAAAGCTAATTTTTTTAGCAATTCAACACGTGACTAACTCCAGACTAAAGACTCTCGACTCAGGACTAATCCTCACGTAACCAATCCCAGCGCTTAGCCCAATCCAGAAATATAGCACTGCGCCATTTTAAAATGGTTTTTGCTCCTTGTAATTTACCGTCGAATAGTTCAGGATCAGGACGGTCGGTATACCAGTTATTGCCCAGTTTATAGTCGGTTGCCCGCGATTTACCCGGCCACAAATTGTCAACTACAAATTGCCCGCTCTGCTCTGTAAAACCGGGTATCGGCGATGTAACTTTATAGTTTACCGTTTCCGATTGTTTCGGGCAATAGCGCACCACGTAATCGCCATTACCCAGGTAGTAGCCTGCCCAGTTTTGTACACCTATTTTTGCTTTTACGGCCATGGTGATACACGCCGAATCGGGCGAGATATTAATGTTTGGACCTTTAAAATGAAATTCCATTACCGCGCAAACGGTAGCGGTATCGGCAACGGTGGTATTGCGGTTGTAAATAAACCGCGGACTATGATCAAATTTAACAAAGCTGCCGCCCCAGCTCTCCCGCGAAGGGTTGTTCGGGTCGCCATCCATCATGTATAGCAATGACGGCGTATCGCCCATTTTGGGCACACCTTTGTAATAGTTTTTAAAATCCTCACCCAAATATCCCGCGCCCCGGATATACCTGTCGTAATAATCATTGCTCTTTAAACTATCCGGCGCGTTGCTGCTGGAGAAAAAGCCATAGTATGAACTATTATTTTCGATAAACCACAGCTTAGGGAAATTTTGCACGATATAGGCATAACTGTTGGCGCTCCATTTTTTGTTGGGGCCGCCAATCCAGTAAACCCTGATATTTGACACTATCGAGGGGTCATCATGCAGCGCCTGGGCCACATCTTCCAAACCGCCCCAGCCTAATATCCAAAGCGGCTGTGTGCTTTTCTTTTTGGCGCATTTAATGATCCAGTCCGAACCTTCGGTAGCTTTGCCATAACCCTTAAATGGTGCCGCGCCCTGCCTGCCCTGTTTACAAATGGCGCGCAAGGAAGCGGGCGATGGATAATTTTTAATGTGCTTTTCCAATTTAGGCAGATCTTTCTCATACAGATCGATCATCGTTAAAATATTCTGCTTGGTCCCGTAGCCGTAAGACGGCGATGATACCAGCCCCTCAGTTTGAAACTTGTCGCTGTACATCAGAAAATGCGCCATCGATTGATTATCGTCTGGGTCGGTGCCGCCGATATCGGTGCTGATGAGTATGCGTGGTTTAACTGGTACAGGTTTTTGCGCAAATAAACACAACGGAGTTATAACGGCTAAAAAAAGCCACAGAGGTTTTTTCATATCGGGGGCGAACTTTAGACAAATAAAGATGTAAATTTATTACCTTGCAAAAAATACAGGTATATGAAAACTAAAGCACCCCGTATTGCAACCTTTATAGCCGTTTTTGTAATGTTATTTGGCTACACCGTTTGCAAAGATATTTTTAAAATAGGCATTAAAGATGGTAAACAAACCGCTTTAAAAATGCATATGGTGAAAGTTAAATAGCAGCTAAACTAAACCTCGTTCAGCTCATCCCAATACTCAACCGCCCTGCGGTAATGCGGGATAACTATCGAACCGCCAACCAGGTTAGCGATCATAAACACTTCATTCATCTCGTCGTGCTTAACACCGGCTTCGTGGCATTTGCCCAGGTGGTATTTAATACAATCGTCGCAACGGAGCACCATACTGGCTACCAGGCCCAGCATTTCTTTGGTCTTTACATCCAAAGCGCCATCGGCATAGGTGGTGGTATCCAAAGCAAAAAACCGTTTGATATTGGTGTTGGCGGTTTCCATTATCCTATCGTTCATTTTGGTACGATAGGTTTCAAAGTCTTCTATCAATTTTCCCATGGGTTTGGTTATTGTGTTATCAGGTTAATGAGTTATTGCTTTGTCACGAAGCACTAGTGTATTGGTTTTATCTATCGCAAAGGCGTCAAGGCGCTAAGTTTTCCTTTGTGGCTGATCAGCTTTTCCGCTTACCTTTCAATAACATATCCATCGCATGGCTTAACGAACCCGCCTTGATCACTTCGCCACTGTTTACAAAGTATATTTCGTCTGCATTCTCAATGGTATTTAAGCGGTGCGCTATGGTTACTATGGTCGTTTCTTTCGGTAGCTTTTTCAGGATATCGCCCAGTAGCTTTTCGGTTATCGTATCGATATTTGCTGTCGCTTCATCCAATATCAGCAATTCGGGATTGCGCAGTACCGCGCGGATAAAGGCGATGAGCTGCTTTTGCCCTAAACTGATGCTATCCGCACCCTGGGTAACTTTGGTTTGCAAGCCGCTCTCAAACAGGGGCAGCAAGCTTTCCAGGTTCGAGTCATGCAGCACTTTTTCCAGTTGCTCGTCGGTATAATCGCGGTATTCGGCGTTACCGTATAAAATATTATCGCGCAGGGTGCCGGTAAACAAAAATGGTTCCTGTAAAATAAAGCCTATTTTTTTCGTACGTTCATTGGCCGGGTATGAGCGAATGTCGCGACCGCTGAGCATTACCGTGCCGTTTGTAGCATCGTACAGACGCGCAATAAGCGAGGCCGTTGTTGTTTTACCGCCTCCGGTGGGGCCAACCAGGGCATAGGTTTTACCTTTCTCAAATTTTAAGCTGATATTGTGTAAGATCTCTTTATCATCCGAATACGAAAAATGCACGTTACGAAATTCCAGTAAAGGCGCGTTAGCTTCTTCCGCTGCAGCGGGAACCGATGCGAGGTCACTATCCAGGCCCAATATTACCGATATCCTGTCCCAGCTGGCCATTGCAGTTTGGAAACTGGCCCAAAGCGCTGCCAGTTGTCTTAGCGGGTTATAAAAATAGGTAGCATAAGCCAGATATCCCACCAAAAAACCAATGGTAAAATAACCTTTTGATATTAATACGATGCCGTAAACCAGCACCACTAACTGCGCCAGGCTCGAAAACAAGCCGTAAACCGGTACAAAAATATTATTGGCCAAACCTGCGCCAATAGCCGTTGTATAATTCTCCAGATTAGCCTCGTTAAACTTGTTCCTAAAATAATCGCGGCGGTTAAAAGCGATGATTATTTTAAAATTGTTTAGGCTTTCCTGTATCTCGGCGCTCATGCCACCAACGCTTTTTAAGTTAACGGCATTTTTCTTTTTCACCCATGGCGATATTAAACTGGTAAACAGCAATATCAAAACGGCAGGTACCAGGGTTGCAGCGCCAAGCCGGATATTGAGCACCAGTAAAAAAACGCCTGCCCCCGTCATGGTGGCAATACTGCTGATGAATTGCATTAACGATTGCGAAAAGAACTGGTTGATCTTATCGGTATCGTTGTTGATACGCGATATCAGGTCGCCGGTTTTATTTTGATTGAAGAACGAAACCGGCAGCTCCAGCAGTTTATTAAAGATAGTATTGCGCAGCTTAAACAGCAGGCGCTGGCCAACACCGCCCATAATGCGGGTTTGGGCGAAACCACTCACAAACGCCACTGCATAAATGCCAAACAACAAAACTGCCTGCTGCAATACGCCATGATACCTTTGAGCGAGGGTAAACACAGGACCTTTACTATGTGGATCGATGTGGATATAAGTATCTATCGTATCGCTAATGATGCGCGGCCCGGTTAGCAACAAAGTAGCGTTAACTACAATAACCACCAGCGCCAATATCAAATTACGGCGCTCATCGTCTATAAGCTGTAACAGTTTTTTAAGCGCAGCAAATGTTGACGCCTTTTTTTCGGAGGTGTTAAGGCTATTAAGATTGTAATTCATAGTTGCTGGTGCTTTGTTGTGAATTATAGATCTGAACATACTCCGCACTTGTTTTCATCAGATCGGCGTGGGTACCATTGGCAACAATTTCGCCCTGGGTTAAAACAATGATCTGGTCGTAATGCTCAACGGCGGCAATTTTTTGTGTTACCGATATCAGGGTTAAACCCGGGTAATTGCGCTGCACGTTATCTAATATCTTTTTCTCGGTGTTGTTATCAACGCGTGCGGTAAAATCATCCAACAATAAAACTTTAGGGTTAACTGCCAGCGCGCGTGCCAGCATAATCCGCTGCTTTTGTCCGCCCGAAAGGCTCGAGCCACGTTCAGAAACTATGGTGTTCAGGCCATCGGGTAAACCGTCGATAAACTCTTTCAGTTCGGCGGTCTCAATCGCTTTTTCAAGCGACTGATCGGTAACCGTATCGCTAAAGGCAATGTTTTCGCGGATGCTCATGTTAAAAATGATGCTATCCTGGAAAACAAACCCCACCTGGCTATGAAAAGCTTCCGGGTTGTAAGCGCCAATACTGTGGCCGTCAAACAGTATCTCTCCTTCGTTAGCCGGAATTAAGCCCGTTAACAGGTAAAGTAGTTGCGTTTTGCCTGCGGCGGTTGGCCCGATGATGGCAATTTTTGCGCCCGCCTTCACCGAAAGGGAAACCTGTTTTAACGCCGGCTTTTGCCCGTACAATACCGACACATTTTTGAGTTCGATATCGCCTTTCAGCGTTTCGGTTATGATGCCCTCAACTTTAGGCTCCGGCGCATTGATTACCGCGCCGATACGCATGTACGATGAGGTGGCCTGCGCGATAACGTTGCTCATAAAACCGATAACAATGATAGGGAAGATGAGCATGGCCAGGTAACTGTTAAATGCCGCAAATTGCCCCAGTTGCATAGTGCCGTTAATTACAAAGTGTCCGCCCATCGACAGGATGGCAAGCGATGCCATATTGGAGGTAAAAATGATAAAAGGTATCAATCCGGCAAACAGCCGCAAAATAGAAAAACCCAGTGTTTTTGCTTTGGTATTGGCTTCTAAAAACTTTTGATATTCAGGTATCTGCGAATTGATAACACGGATCAGTGCCGAGCCTAAAATACTTTCGTTGATCACTTTATTTAGCCAGTCGATCACCTCGCGGCTTTGTAAAAATATAGCCCTAACCTTGCGTAAAACAAGGGAGAAGGTGATCCCGATGATGGGGATAATGGCAATAACCATTAGCGCCAGCCGCCAGTTAATAGTAAACAGTAAAATGCTTGCGCCGATAATAATGAACACAGACGATGCAATAGATACCACCGCCTGCGAAACGAACAGCTTAATGGAATCGACATCGGATGTTAAGTTAGTTAACAGCTTGGATGGGGCGACCTTTTCGATATAAGCGTGGCTTTGTTTGGATATCTGGGCCGATAGTTTAGTGCGCAAATCGCGGGCAACACGCTCTGAAGCATATGTTTGCACGATGCTTTGCAGGTAGGTTAAAACAAATACCAATACTACTATCCAAATAAAGGTAAATAAAGTACCATACTGATCAAAAGCCCCGGCTATATAGCCATCAATACCTTTGGCAATAATTTTAGGCACCCACAGGTTAATACCGTTGCTAAACAACGATAGTACCACCAGCAAAACCATAAGCCCTTTATAAGGCTTTAGTAAAGTTGTTATGCCCCGCCCCTGGGGCGGCCCGCCTGCATGCGGTTTTTGCGTATCTGCCATTTGCTATTAATTCGTTTCGTTATTACCTTAAAATTGTATACAGATCTGCAATCAATTACCATCCCACTTCAACCGCCGGATCCCAAAGCAGTTTTTTAAAGTTTTTTACCTCGTCGTTCTCCACTTCAACACCTTCGTTTTCCAGCATCTGCTGCATCAGCGTTGGGCTGGCAAAATGGAAACGGCCGGTTAGCATACCGCGGCTATTCACTACCCGGTGTGCAGGTACCGGCGGGTTTAAGCCACCGGCGTGCATCATGGCATAACCAACCATTCGGGCTGTACCCGCTGTGCCTAAAAATTTGGCAATAGCTCCGTATGATGTTACGCGGCCATGCGGTATTAACCGGGCAACATCATACACTTTATCATAAAACGATTCGGCAGCCATATTACTTTAATTAAAATGAAATTATGAGCCTGCTACTTACAACCCGAACAAACAAGGGGCTCAAGGTAGCTCTGTTGATTTAAAACAAATTACGCAAACGAAAATTTAACATAATTAATGTTTTTGTTATCTTTTAAGTATTTACGTTCGTAATAGGTTTTAATTGATAGTACTTCGTCAGCATGTTCAGAATGATACAGATCTTCGGTTTGCGCGTGCTTTTTTAAACAGTGCTGTTCAATAATAGCCACTGTATAAGCATGCAAACCATCATTATCGGTTTTTAAATGGATAAACCCGCCAGGCTTCAGTATCTGTTTATATTTTTCCAGAAACCGCGGCGAGGTTAGCCTTTTTTTCTCGCGGCTCAACTGCGGCTGCGGGTCGGGAAATGTGATCCATATCTCGTCAACCTCGCCGGGCAAAAAGTAATCGGTAATGTTTTCTATCTGGATGCGTAAAAACCCCACATTAGTAATCCCTTCTTCAATTGCGGTTTTTGCGCCGCGCCAAATACGGTTACCCTTGTAGTCTATCCCCAAAAAATTCTTTTCCGGAAACATTTGCGCAAGGTTCACGGTGTATTCACCCTTACCACAAGCCAGCTCCAAAACCAGCGGACTGTCATTTTTAAAAAAAGCCTGGCTCCATTTTCCGGCCATTGGCTTACCTTCGTCCAACTGTAATACATTGGCAAATCCGGCAATTTCTGCAAAACGTCTTATCTTATCTTTACCCACGTTATTTCATAAAAATGCAAAATTAACTATTATTAGCCACTCATAATTACAAGAGTTTATATATTTGAGGAAATACTTTATTTTGGAAAAAGAAGCAAAAATTTATATCGCCGGACATCGGGGAATGGTGGGTTCGGCTATACATCGCAAGCTAATAAAAGAAGGATTTACAAACTTTATACTTCGTTCATCATCCGAACTTGATCTGCGAAACCAGGCGGATGTAACCAATTTTTTTACGGAGCACAAACCTGATTATGTGTTTTTAGCCGCAGCTAAAGTTGGTGGTATCATCTCTAATAACACGTACCGCGGGCAGTTTTTGTACGAGAATTTACAGATACAAAATAACGTTATTCATAACTCTTATATAAACGGCGTAAAAAAGCTGCTTTTTTTAGGTTCAAGCTGCATATATCCTAAAATGGCACCACAGCCCATAAAGGAAGAATATTTATTAACCGGCTCGCTTGAGGAAACCAACGAGCCCTACGCCATTGCCAAAATTGCAGGTATTGAAATGTGCGATGCTTACCGTGCGCAATATGGCTGTAATTACATATCAGTAATGCCTACCAATTTATACGGTTATAATGATAATTACCATCCGCAAAACTCGCACGTATTACCGGCCATGATACGCCGTTTCCACGAGGCAAAAGTTAACAACTCTCCCACCGTAACCATTTGGGGGACCGGCACACCAATGCGCGAGTTTTTATTTGCCGACGACCTGGCTGACGCCTGCTATTACCTGATGCAGAATTATAACGAGCCACGGCTTATCAATATCGGTTCGGGTAAAGAGCTTTCTATTAAGGATCTGGCCCTGCTGGTTAAAAAGGTAATTGGCTATACCGGTGATATTGATTTTGACCTTACCAAACCCGACGGCACACCACGTAAATTAATGGATGTTTCAAAATTGCACAACAAAGGCTGGCACCATACAATTGAGCTGGAAGAAGGTATCGGGTTAGCCTACCAGGATTTTTTAGAAAGAAAATATCCGGTGGTTTAACCGATAATCTAATAAGTTTCGCTTAACGGCGGTATGCCATAATCAACAGGTATATTGCTCTTTTTGGTCCACTTTTGCGGGATAAGGTTTTTGATCGTATCCCATAGAGAAGAAAGGTTTTTTTCGTTGATTAAACCCGAGGCCGATTGAGAAACTAAGCCAACCAGAGTTTTAATTATAAAATTAGACTTACGGAAAATCGTTTTATTTAAAATAAAGGGCAGCACAAACCGCGATACCATGCTGATGATATCATCGGCTTTAAAAAAACCTTCTTTATTGCTGCCAAAACCAGAAAACACGGTACTGATAATTGCCGACGGGCTGCTGAAATGCTGCTTAATGGCAACTTCCTGTTCGGCCTTTACTACCTTTAACCGGGCAATTTCGTTACGCAGATCAGTAATGTTATTAATAGGTTCACTCATGGTTGTGACGGCTCAGGTGTGGGTATAGGTTTAGGCTTTAACAGTTTACGCACCAAAAAGTTAACAATACGTGGCTCAATCAATTTACGCTTAATTTTAGAAACCACTAAAGCCGTAAAAAAGTACAATAAGGTTACACAACCAAAGCCCTCCCAGTACGAACCCAGTACACTACCCAGGTATAAACCCAGGGTAACAGTTGCAAAAAACAAGGTAAACGCGATACATATCAACACAAAAACCTCGGTTATCAGGTTGGCGAAAAAAGATGTGCCTTTTTCAATAGCCTGGTAGCGGGCAAGTTTGATACGGGTTTCAATATATTGCTTAAGCTGGTCGGTTAACCCGGGCTTTGCTTCTTTGGTGTCTTCCATAATTGTATAAGTAAAATAATGCCCGGGTTTATCCGGGCATTACTCATTTATGCGTGTTCAACGTCGTCCTGGTGGAATTCCTCTTCCGCACCTTTCAATTTCGATTTAAAGTTATTGATCACTTTATCCTTCATATTGGTCAGGTTATCGATCTCGGCGGCGGCTGTTTCTTTGATCGAATCGCCAAGGTTTTTTAGCGATTCGGATAATTTATCGCGGGTTTCAGTTCCGGCATCGGGTGCAAATAAAATCCCCAATGCAGCTCCTGCTGCCAGTCCGGCAAGCAAGGCAACTACTACTTTTGTGTTATCGCTCATGATATTGATTTTAATGATTAAAGTTTAGTGTAATATATACTGCCAAAATAACAAATTACTTACGTAATAAACGCCAATATTATGGCTTTGTTTCAAATACTATTCATCAAGTCCGGTATTTGTGTGTATCCTGTCGAGCCTGTCGGCAGCCATGCGATTGGTTTCGTAAATTTCAACCAGCAGCAAAAAGAACGACAGCAATACCGGCCCGAAAACCAAACCCAATATACCAAACAGCGGGATACCCATTACAACACCTATTACCGTGATGAGCGGATGCGTATTGGCCAGCCTTTTATTGATAACAAGCCGTAAAAAGTTATCCATATAACTTATAAATGCAAAGCCATATACCGCTAAAAATACACCCTGCCATGTTTTGCCGTTCAGCAAAAGTATTACGCTGAAAACGATGGATAAAAAAGGCACGCCTACAACCGGTAAAAACGAAATAAATGTGCCTATTACACCCCAAAATATCGGGTCGGCTACGCCAACTATGGTAAGCCCTATTGTAAATAAAATGCCCTGTGACAATGATATGATACCTTGCCCCAATACATTTGAGTAGGTGGCATTTTGCAACTCTTTGGCAAATTTTAAAGCATGCTGTTCTCTAAATGGCGCATATTTGATCAGCGTTGTTTCAAACTCGTTTATTTGCGTAAACATATAATACAGCAGAAAATACAGAATAAGCAGCGTTAAAAAAATATTGGCAGCACTGCCCAGCAGCGATGGAAAAAGTTCGGTAGCATACGAGCCCAGGTTTTTGGTAATGCTATCTACAAAATGCGGCTGGTTTAAGTGCGACCCTGCGAAAGCATCAATTTTTGAAAACCATTCGTGAATAGGAAAATTATTCGATTTTAAATCGCCTATCCTGTCAATGATCATGATGCTGAGCGCCAAAAATGGGATAACGATCACAATAAATGATATGATAATGATCAGTACTGCGGCCCAGCCCCTTCCCCAGCTTTTTTTATCAACCAGATATAAATAAAACGGCCTGAAAATGGTAAAAAGCACAATTGCACCTAATATGGAGCTAAACAATCCCTGTAAAGCATAAATTAAAAAACAGCCTAAAACAATTATACCTACCAGTATAATGTTATTGCGTTGCTTATAGTTAAAGAGTGACATGGCTTATATATTGTATCATATAACAATATAGGGCTTAAATGTTTGCGGTAGTATTAAATTAAAGCAAAGAGGGTGTTATATTTCGTTAAGCAGCTGGTTTATTTTTTTACAGCTATCGTTTATCGTGTCCAAATAAAATTTCTGGTCAGCATTGGTTTCGGGCATCTCATACTCCAGCTGACTAAGCGCCAATACAATATTGGAAAGCTGATTCTTAATATCATGTTTCAACATCCGCACGCTTGCGTTTTCTTCAAATCCATCCATTGCGGTATTATCCATGTTATTTATCCAGGTTATTGGCCTTCATTTTATTGTAAAGCGTTTTCCGGTCGATGTTTAAGATTGCGGCCGCCTTGGTTTTATTAAAGTTAACCTCACGCAGTACACGCAAAATAGTTTCATATTCGGCTTCCATGGCCGCGTTTTTTAAATCGTTACGTGGTACAACAGACGCAGGGGCACTTTGTTGTACTGTATTTTCATAAACGGGCATTTTGTTGTAGCTCGATATTTCTAAAGGCAGCGCCTTTATTTGCACTTCCAACCCTTCTGTGAGCAGCGTTGCCCGGCGGATCACATTTTTCAGTTCGCGGATATTTCCGGGCCAGCGGTAACTCAGCAAGCTTTCAATAACCTCGGGCGAAAAGCTGGCTACGTTGCGGCCAAGCTCTTCGTTAGCCTCCTCCAAAAAGTGGTCGGCAAGTAGCAGTATATCTTTACCACGCTCGCGCAGTGGTGGCAAATTAATACCAAATTCGTTAAAACGGTGGTAAAGGTCTTCCCTGAATTTTCCGTTGCGGATGGCCTCCTGCAGGTTTTCGTTGGTAGCCACAATAATGCGCACATCCAGATCGATCTCTTTAGTGCCGCCTATACGCCTCACCTTACGCTCTTGCACAGTGCGCAGCAATGCCGCCTGTATATCGTACGATAAGTTTGATATCTCATCCAAAAACAGAGTACCACCGTTGGCTAGTTCAAAGTGACCTATTTTAGTACCCAGTGCACCGGTGAATGAGCCCTTTTCGTGACCAAAAAACTCGCTTCCGGCAAGCTCCTTGGTTAGCGATCCGCAATCCATCGCAATAAAAGGTTTATCACGGCGGGTACTATTGAGGTGTATGCTTTTGGCTACCGATTCTTTACCGGTGCCGCTTTCGCCGATGATAATTACACTGTAGGTTGTTGGCGCTACCAGCTCTATCTGATGTACCAGCTCTTTTGATGCGCGGCTGCTGCCCACCACAAAATCGTGCGTGGCTATTTGCTTTTTGGTTTCTTTTACCTCTGTTGCTTCATTTGCCTCGGCCGGACTATCGGATAACGCCATCTGCGTTTCGATGGCTTTGTTTATGGTTGTTAAAATCTCATCGGGGTATAATGGTTTGGTAATATAATCGTAAGCACCCATTTTAATGAGCTCTACGGCCATTTTAATATCAGAGTACCCGGTGATGATGATCACACCGGTTTTAGGATATTCGCTCCTGATCTTTCTCAATATTTCGCGACCGTCGGTATCCTCCAGCCTGAAATCGCAAAGCACCAGGTTATAACTGTTGTTCTTTAAGTATTCGAATGCAATTGACCCCGTTGATGCCGTGGTAACATTAAATCCGTTCCGCGTTAAAAACTTGGACAGGAGTGTGGCTACGTTAACTTCGTCATCAACGATGAGAATATTTTTCATGAGAGCATATTAATTGTACGTATGAAGTTACTACATTTTATTAAATGGGAAAAATATTCTACAATTTTTAACTATGTCATTTACCGCCAATTATATTTTAAAGCACGATTTTGGTAAAGTAAAAACATAAAAAAAGAGGCCTGAGCCTCTTTTTTGCTAACTAATAAATCAAGAATAAATATTATAAACCAAAAGCATAAGCTACCCTTAAGCCAAATGTGCTGAATGAATTGCCATTGGTATAATAAGATTGGGTGTTTTCAAAACGAACACCGGCATCAATAAAGCTTTTGCCGCCAACAGGGAATACCACACCAACTTGCGGTGCGTATACAAACGCTGCTGAGTTGTTAGCTTCAAGATCGTTTTTGTTAACCAGGAACGATGCACCGGCCTCGCCTTGTATATACACGTTTTGTATCGGGAAGTATTTAAGGCCGGCCTTTACAGGTATCAATTGCACATCGGTATATTTTAACGAAGTACCGTTGATTGTTTTGCCGAAAATATTATTGTAGCCGCCGTTAACGGTAACAAATAATTGTTTAACAACCGGGATATCGGCCTGTAGCGAACCGCCTAAGCTCCAGTTGTGGGTATCAGAAAAATCGCCTGTAGGTAAACCTGCGTCAACGCCAACGCTATAACGAATTGAAGAAGATGTTGATGGATTTTGTGATGTTGTTTGTGCTTTAGCACCAAAAGATAATGCTGATACTACTAAAGCTACTGCTGAAATTTTAAATAAAGTTTTCATGTTATTATGTATTAAATTATTGTGTGTTTTAAATCACGCAACAAAGTAACAACACAAAACACATAAGATTTTTCATCCTATTGTAAACATTAATCAATCGATTGATTAATAATAGAATATAATTCTACGATTTTAATAAAAAGTCAGCCCATTGTCAGTAAAATAAGGTTTTTGTCATCTTATCGTCCTTTGAAGGCGGGCTTGCGTTTGTTTAAAAAAGCATCCACACCCTCTTTCAGGTCTTCGGTACCGAAGCATTTGCCAAATTCGGCTATCTCGGTTTCGTAACCATCAACACTATGTTTTAGAGAAGCATTGATAGCGGTGATTGATGCGGCCACGGCAAGCGGGGCTTTCTGCAATATCTTGTTCAATATCTCTTCGGCTTTGGCAAGTAATTGATCGGGGGCAACCACGTGGTTTACAAGTCCCAGTTGTAAAGCCTCGGTCGCGTTAAGCATATCGGCAGTTAAGATCAACTCCATTGCTTTACCTTTGCCAACCAACTGGGTTAAACGCTGCGTACCGCCATAGCCGGGTATTAAACCCAGGGTCACCTCGGGCTGGCCAACCCTGGCATTATCTGACGCGATGCGGATATGGCAGGCCATGGCCAGTTCTAAACCACCGCCCAAAGCAAAACCATTAATGGCTGCAATAACCGGTTTCGGGCCATTTTCGATTAGGTTGAAAACCCTGGTTTGCCCATCCCGTGCAAGCGCCTGGCCTTGTTCTATATTAAAAGCAGCAAATTCGGATATATCGGCACCGGCTACAAAAGCTTTACTGCCTGCCCCGGTTATAATGATACCGCCAACAGCATCATCGGCGAAAGCCTGCGAAACAGCAGTATTTAATTCGGCCAGCGTGGCTTTGTTTAACGCATTCAGTTTGCTTTCGCGATTAATGGTGATGTATTGAATGCGTTCTTTGGTTTCGATCAGCAGGTTTTCGTAGCTCATGATGGTATTAGTTATTGTGTTAGTGGTTATTGAGTTATTAGATCAATAACTTCTAAAAATTCCGGTTTTGTTTTACCCAGCCGGTAATATAGCTTACAATATCTTCGGTACTGGTGCCGGGCGGAAAAAGCTTACCGGCGCCCATTTCATTCAATGCAACAATATCTTTTTCGGGGATGATGCCTCCGCCGGTAACCAGTACATCGTCCATCCCTTTTTCTTTCATCAGGTTAATGATCTTGGGGAAAACCGTCATATGCGCGCCGGATAAAATAGAGATGCCGATAGCATCCACGTCTTCCTGTAAAGCGGTGTTCACCACCATTTCGGGCGTTTGGCGCAGGCCGGTATAAATAACTTCCATACCCGCATCGCGCAGGGTGGTAGCAATTATCTTTGCGCCACGGTCGTGCCCATCAAGGCCTACTTTGGCTACCAGTACACGTATGGGGCGGTTAAACTCGGTGTTAATCATAAAAGTGACGATGGTCCGTTTTGGTAAAAGTAGCAAGAAAAATGGATTGATGGTAATGTTCATCATATTACTGCTTATACTTTTACCTGCCGGTTAATTTGGTTATATTTGTATATGGATGCGCTTGAGGTTTATCCGGAGTACGTAATTGAGGGTATAAGAATATCACTTGACCAGGCTGACCAAGGTCTGTTATTTCCATTTGAAAGTGTTATAGACATGTTGAATAGCGAACAGGCATAGTTTATAAAAATACCGACAAATACCCACCTGCTGTTTAATGATTGAAGGATTGATTGACTAAATTAATTGCAGAGCCGCTCTGTATGATGGGATGCTGAAACAAGTTCAGCATGACGTCTTAAAAAATCCGAAATCGAACATTCGAAATTCGAAATCAAAAAACACCCATTTTTACCCATGTCCTTTATTAATTACCCACATTAATTAACTTTGCCTTACTATGAGCGAAGAACGATCGTTAAATTTTTTAGAAGAAATAGTTGCAGAAGATATTGCCGAAGGCAAAAACGACGGCCGTGTGTTAACGCGCTTCCCGCCGGAACCTAACGGGTACCTGCATATTGGTCATGCCAAATCCATCTGTTTAAACTTTGGGCTTGCGCTTAACTATGGCGGCAAAACCAATTTGCGTTTTGATGATACCAACCCCGTTACCGAAGATACCGAATACGTTGACAGCATTAAAGAAGACGTAAAATGGCTGGGCTTTAACTGGGCCAACGAGCTTTATGCATCCGACTATTTTGACCAACTGTATGCATTTGCCGTTAAGCTGATAGAAGCCGGCCTGGCTTATGTTGACGATAGCACTGCCGAAGAGATTGCCGCACAAAAAGGCACGCCAACAGAACCGGGCACAGGTAATGAATACCGCAACCGCAGTGTTGAAGAGAACCTGCGTTTGTTTACCGAAATGAAAGAGGGCAAATACCCTGATGGTGCCAAGGTGCTGCGTGCCAAGGTTGACCTGGCATCGCCGAACATGCTGATGCGCGACCCTTTGATGTACCGCATTAAACATGCACACCACCACCGCACCGGCGATAAATGGTGCATTTACCCCATGTACGATTTTGCGCACGGCCAAAGCGATTCGATAGAAAACATTACCCACTCGATATGCACGCTGGAGTTTGTATCGCATCGCGATATGTACGACTGGTTTATCGAAAAACTCAATATATTCCCATCGCATCAATACGAGTTTGCGCGTTTGAATATGACCTATACCGTAATGAGCAAGCGCAAGCTGCTGCAACTGGTAAAAGAAGGCCATGTAGAAGACTGGGACGATCCGCGCATGCCAACCATCAGCGGTTTGCGCCGCCGTGGTTACACTCCGGGTTCTATCCGTGAGTTTTGCGAGCGCATCGGCGTAGCCAAACGCGAAAACATGATCGACGTAAGTTTATTAGAGTTTTGCATTCGCGAAGACTTGAATAAAACCGCATGGCGCCGTATGGCTGTGTTAGACCCGGTAAAATGTATCATTACCAACTATCCCGAAGGGCAGGAAGAAATGCTGCACGGCGAAAACAACCCCGAAGTTGAAGGTGGCGATGGTGGCCGCGACATTCCGTTTAGCCGCGAATTATGGATAGAGCGGGATGACTTTATGGAAGAGGCGCCTAAAAAGTTCTTCAGGTTAGGTCCGGGTTTAATGGTGCGGTTAAAAAATGCGTATATTATTAAATGCGATGATTTTGTGAAGGATGCCGATGGCAACATTACTGAGATACATTGCAGTTATATCCCCGAATCAAAATCAGGGCATGATACCAGCGGTATTAACGTAAAGGGAACCATCCATTGGGTGAGTGTACCGCATGCGCACACTGCCGAGGTGCGTTTGTACGAAAGGTTATTTAAAGTTGAAGACCCATCGAGCGAGGAAGGCGATTTTAAAGACTTTTTAAACCCGGAAAGTTTACATATCCAAACTGCATACATTGAGGCCGACCTGGCTCATGCGGAAAGCGGTAAAGGTTATCAGTTTATACGCAAGGGTTATTTTTGTGTGGATAAAACTTCTGCGCCCGGTAAACTGGTATTTAACCGCACCGTTACCTTGAAGGACGGCTGGGCTAAAAAGAATTAAAACCGCTTAATAGTTCAACGTTATGGCCTCGGTAATTGAACCGATGCCATAAGGTACCGAATGATTGCGCTTTGGTTCGGGTTTGGTTGAATGATCAAACCCTAACTGATGGCACCACTCATGTGTTAAATGACCGGCGTATTCGGCAAGCGATACGCTGTTAAACCAATCACGGTAGGTGAATATCTTGCGGGCATTGGTATCGGTATAGCCAATATGCTCATCGCCACCACCGGGTAACAATTCCAGGTGTAGGTCAATCTGTTTGATCTCGGTGCCGCTATCGCCCAGGTTTTGAGTAACGATCTCATAAACCTGGTGATTGCTGTAAGGCTTATCTATCCATTTACCTAAAAACGAACGGCGATAGTGAAACCTGAACAAACCGTCGGTTGTGAATCTCAATACCCGCTCCCTGAATTTTTCGCTGTTCAATATATTGTTAAGCGTATGGTTTGCCGCTTCTACTTTTTTTAACTCTTCGGTGGTAAAACCGCTTGCCGTAGCAATGTTGATCCTGATCATAACTATTGGCCTTAAGTACCTGATATTGTTATTGCTAATATAAGCATTCGTGATTGTATATACCCTAACTAAAAGTAGGTTTCCTTAAAATAATAACACACAAACAATTAAAGTGTTGATACATTTATACCTTTAGATTGTTTTTGTTGCCACTTTTTAAAATTTGATAATTGGTTGTGGTTTAAGCGTCTACTTTTTAATAGAATGATACAAATAACCCTAAAACTTTAAACAGATGTCAAAGTGTAATCACTGATATTTTACCGTGTTTTAACGGGTAACATTCGATTTTTAGCAATTTTACCCCCGTTATCCGGGTTCAAATCTTTAAACTTGCATACAACATTGCGTAAAAATGAGCACACAAGAGCTTTATCAGCATTATATTGAACACCCGGTTATCAGTACCGATACCCGGAATATCATTGCCGGCAGTTTGTTTTTTGCCTTAAAGGGCGATAAGTTTGATGCCAATACCTTTGCCAAACAAGCCATTGAGGCCGGTGCCGCTTACGCGATAATCGACAACCCCGATTATCAAAAGGGCGATCAATATGTTTTAGTAGAAGATGTTTTAACTGCCCTGCAGAACCTGGCCAGGTACCATCGCAGCCAGCTGTCAATACCGGTCATCGGGTTAACCGGATCAAACGGAAAAACCACCACTAAAGAGCTGATCAACGCAGTACTATCGCAACATTATAAAACATACGCTACCAAAGGCAATTTAAATAACCACATCGGTGTACCGCTAACCATCTTATCGATAGATGACAGCATCGAGATGGCGGTAATCGAAATGGGCGCCAACCATCAAAAAGAAATTGAGCTGCTTTGCAGTATCGCCCAGCCCAGCCACGGATTAATAACCAACGTGGGCAAAGCGCACCTGGAGGGTTTTGGCGGCGCCGAAGGTGTTAAAAAAGGCAAAGGCGAACTGTTCGACTTTTTGAAAGCGCATTTAGGTGTAACTTTTGTAAACAATGATAGCACCATTTTAAAAGATATGGTTGCCGAAAGGCAACTAACCAATGTGTTTTATTACGGCCATGATCCAAGCAGTACCGTTAGCGGCGAACTATTGGAAAACGCACCATATCTCAAACTGCAATGGAAGCTGAAAGGCGATCAATACCACACCGTGCAATCTCAGTTAACCGGCGCTTACAACCTGGATAATATATTGGCGGCCATCTGCATCGGTAACTTTTTCGGGCTTTCGCCGGATGAGATCAACAATGGTATTGCCGGTTACCAGCCCAAAAACAACCGATCGCAAATAGCGCAAACCGCCAGCAATACCCTGATATGTGATTACTACAATGCCAACCCAAGCAGTATGGTGGTAGCTATAGATAACATCGGTAAACTGGAGGCCCAACATAAGGTGCTGATATTAGGCGATATGTTTGAACTGGGTGAAGAATCACCGGCCGAACATGTGGGCGTTATTGAAAAGGCCATGCAAACACCTGCAGAACAGCGCATATTTATCGGCCGCGAGTTTTACAAAAGCAAGGATAACGTAAGCGCTACTTTTTACGCCACTGCTGATGATGCCATTGCCGCTTTAAAAACACATCCAATAAAAAATGCCACCATCCTGATCAAAGGCTCGCGCGGTATGGCACTTGAGCGTTTGGTAGATCTATTTTAATATCCTGAATATGAAGAAATTCGTTATTATACTGGTTGTGCTGGCAGCAATTATAGCTGCCTTGTTTTTATTCCGTACATCAAAAAAGAACACCGATGGGTTTACCATCAACGGCACGGTAACCGGTTTTGCAGATAGTACCAAACTATATCTCGAAGATGCCACTCCAGACGAAAAGCTTAACATTATCGACTCAACCCAAATTGTAAACGGCAAGTTTACGCTAAAAGGTAAAGTGAACGGCAAAACCATGAATGTAATGCTCACCACCAAAAACAACGAGGATTATAAGTTTTTGTGGATAGAGAACAGCGACATGGAATTTAAGGCAGATAAAGGCAAATTCAGGGGGGCGGTAATTACCGGATCAGAAACCCAGCAGGATGCTGATAAATTAGAGGCAGCCATAAAGCCCGTAAGCCTGTCGGCCGACAGCTTAAACCAGGCAGCAAAAAAGGATAGTTTTGGTTTTAGCCAGGCCAGCATAGCCAAACAATTCGAGGCCCTGCGTAATAAAGAGATCGCGCTGTCGGCAGCTTTTGTTAAAGCCAATCCAAACTCGATAGTAAGCGCCGAAACGCTGAATACCTATGCATCTTCATTGGGTAAAGATAAAGCCCAGCCTTTATACAATAGCCTTTCGGCAGACGCTAAAAACACCATTTACGGCAAAAGTATTGCCGAATATCTTTCACTCAATAAAAACCTGAAGGTTGGCGACAGGTTTGCCGATTTTATCCAACGCACCCCCGATGGCCGGGACGTTAAGCTATCAGATTACACCGGCAAAGTTGTGCTGGTTAACTTTTGGGCATCATGGTGCGAGCCTTGCCGCAGCGAAAACCCAAACCTGGTTAAGATCTATCATCAATACAAAAACAAAGGTTTCGATATTTTAGGTGTATCGCTTGATGCTGATAAAAAGGATTGGATAGATGCTATATTTCAGGATAAACTGACCTGGACAAACGTAAGCGATCTGAAAGGCGACCGTTGCGTACCAGCCCTGATCTATGGCGTATCGGGTATCCCGGATAATGTTTTGATAGGTAAAGACGGAACGATACTGGGCCGAAACCTGCACGGCCAGGCGCTCATCGATCAGCTGAACCTGGTGTTAAGGTAAATCAACTATTTAACGCCAGCTCCGCAACCTGTTCGCCAACCAGTGTACCCATCGCTACGCCCATGCCGTTGCATCGCACCGCGCAAAAAACATTGGGTTCAACCTGTTTGATGATAGGGTGAATATCTTCGCCAAAACCCATAATACCGCTCCACCAGTAATCTACCTCAAATCGTTGTCCGGGCAAAATAACGTATTGCAGGTAATCAAGTAATTTTTGCTTTATCTTATCAGTGTGGCCAAACCCGGTAGTTTGCTCGGCAGCAAAATCCAGGTTGCGCCCGCCGCCAAACAGTACCCTACCATCAATATTGCGGAAATAATAATACCCCTCATCAAAATGGTAAGTGCCTTTTAGTTTCAGGCCGTCAATTGGTTTGGTTATCAAAACCTGCCCGCGGCCGGGTATTACATCCAATTGCGGAAACAGTTGCTTTGTAAAGGCATTGGTGGCAACAATTACTTTTGTGGTTTCAAAAACGCCTTGCGCTGTTATAATATGGATAGCACGCCCGTGATGCTCAATTCGTTCCACTTCGCAGTTATTCAAAACCAATACACCCAGGCCCTGTGCCCTGGCCAATAAAGCCCGCATCATTTTGCCGGTATGGATCTGCCCTTCACAGCTATTATAGATCATCCGGCTAGCGCCCTTAAAGCCAAAATCTGCAATTTTTTCATTGGCAACTGCATAAATGTCATGCCGGCCAATAACCGGTTTAAGCAGGTTATTCAGGTAATCAATTTGAGCGATACCCTCATCGGCATCAGCCAAATGGTTATCCATAAAAAGCTCATAACCGCCATACTCCTCGTACCCTATGTTTTGATCGCCCAGCTTTTCGCGCAGCTTTTTTAATCCGCGGTACTTGTAGTCAACCATTTGTACAACCTCAGCTTCTGTGGCGTGCTTCAATAGCTCCAATTGTTCAGAAACTGTTCCGAAGCAGGCGAAACCGGCATTTTTTGTGCTGGCGCCGCTTGGTAAAAATCCACGTTCTAAAACCAGCACATTCAACGCGGGCTGTAAAGTTTTGAGTTGCAGCGCCGCATTAAGGCCTACAATACCGCTGCCTATCACTACCACATCGGCTTGCTTTAAAAATGCCGTTTGCTCCCAGTACGAATAATTATGCCCCATTACTGTTTTTACTATTTGGATAATAATCGGAATACTTTTTGAATATATCTATAAAAACAAATACCATGAATAGTTTAACATTCATTACTGCATATATAGGCTATAATTCCGGTTGGTTTTTAATGATCGCCGTTGCCATTGTGAGCTTTTTTGTACAGGCCCGCTTCAGGAGCAAGTTTAAAACCTATTCTGAGATCGGATTGCTTTCAGGCCTTTCGGGACAGGAAGTTGCCGAAAAGATGTTGAAGGACAATATGATCTACGATGTACAGGTGGTCTCGGTTGAAGGCCAGTTAACCGACCATTACAATCCGCAAACCAAAACCGTAAACCTTAGTCCCGGTGTTTATTACAGCCGCAGCGTTGCTGCAGCAGCTATTGCCGCCCACGAATGCGGCCACGCTGTGCAACATGCCAAAGCATACGCCTGGCTAAACTTCCGCTCGTTTATGGTACCGGTAGTCAATACCGCATCAACCCTAACCACCTGGACGCTGATGATAGGCGTATTGCTGCTTATATTCACTAATAACCCGTTTGTATTGGCTATTGGGGTTGCCGCCTTAGCTGTGGTTACCGCCTTTAGCTTTATTACCCTACCCGTTGAATTTGATGCCAGTAACCGTGCACTGGCCTGGCTAAATAACAACTATACCGTAATGAAAACCGCCGAAGAACACGAACAGGCCAAAGATGCTTTGTGGTGGGCGGCCATGACGTATGTTGTAGCCGCATTGGGTTCGCTGGCAACACTGCTATATTATGCCTCGTTTTTATTTAACCGCCGAAACTGATAATAATAGCATACTTGCTTAATATGTCATAAAATATCTATATTTATCATTAGATATAGCCTTTATGAAAAAAGCCGGTACTCTTTTTTGTTTTCTTAGCCTTTATATATTGCTATTTAGTTCGTGCCAAAAAATACCCGGACATACCACAGGTGCGACGCCTGCTGTAACAGCAACCGGTAATATTTCCTTAAAAGTTGACGGAACGTCAATGTCATCAACCCTAAGTATAGCTACTTTATATGTAAGCACCAATACCATACAGATAATTGGCCAGTTGCCCGGTACCCAGGGTATTAACCTGATGGTTGACAATGTTAAAACAGGGACTTTTGATATTGTAATTGACAATCCCATCTTAAGTTACAGCACCACGGCGGCTTATTCCGATACCTTTTTAGGTACTGCGGGAACTATAACCATCACTACATTTACCAGCGATACCATAGCTGGCACTTTCCAGTTTACGGGCACCAACTATACAACCAATACTGTCAAATCAATTACCAGCGGGGTATTCAATTTAAAGTACATCAAAATTTAGATGTTTTGCAGTATCACCGGGTTAATGCGCGAAAAGATTTATCAATTTACGAGTTTTAACCGATCATATCAATTACAAAAGGCCTCCGGATCAGTTATTTATCAGGCTTTTATCAATCAGCTTCCGCCTGCAATCATTACATAAACGTGTTTCGCGGTAAAAGTTATTGTGCCCTTCGGCATCGGCCATTATACAGCTTTTGTTGGCACAATGCGGCAATCCGAAATTATGCCCAAGTTCGTGCACTGCCAGTTTTACCAATTCGGCATCTCTTGTTGCGCCCTGGTGTATTCTGCGGGTCGATACAACACAGGCATCAGCGTTAAGCGTACCCAAACCCATTATACCCCAGTGCGGGTTGCCGTTCTTGCTGGTAAATATATCCTGGTCGGTCAGGCCCATCACGGTGTATGCGCCGTGCTTTCTGTCCGCCAAAAAACTGATCAGGCCATCGGCGTTATAACGTTTCATAGGCTTGTAGCAGGTGGCGGCGGGTAAGGGTATGCTTTTCGCGATGCTGATGTTTACACCGTACACCTTTGTCAAACCAATAGCTATCAACCGGGTTTCCTTATCGGGATAGTTGCCAAAGGGCTGCAATACAATAAGCTTTTTATCTTGTTGCCCGTTACACCCGGCAATAATCAGCAACATATACACCAAAAGGCTTCCCAAAAGTATTTTTTTCATTACCGGGCTAAAAAACTGAATTAAAGCTATATTTTCGAAATTATTGACGTGCCGGTTAAGCCCGCAATACTATTTATACTAATGAAACAAAATTGTAACCTTCTTATCCTCATAATCGCGCTTTTTCATTTTTCGTGTAAGCAGCCGCAAAAACCGCAACCATCGTTTAAAAGTGTTATTGGCATTCATTATACCGAGGTACGCCGTACCTTTAAAAGCGGGGTTATTTTTAACGGGCAAGGATTTCAACTCGCACCCGACTGGCGTTTTACCTTTGTATCTGCCGATTCGATCAATATCTACAGTCCCGAAAAAAAGCGCTTTTTTAACTGCCCGGTAATATTCGATCATGATTCGGTATTCAACATTGCCTGGGCCTGGCTCAAGCTTCGCAAGCTTACTAAGGATAGTATAAAATTCCAGGTGCTGCACGTAGAAAATAAAGTGATCATTGACGACCGCTCCAACCTGTACATGACGATCTACTCCGACGATTATATTAAAAACAAGCTGCATACCGATGCACAAACGCTGCAAAAGCCAACCCGTAAGGATACCTTGTTTATTAAAGCTAAAATTGCCCAGGCAACCCAAATCCCGGATAGCTCTTTTGCCGGCACTGAGCAGCCGGTGCTTAAAAGTAAAAGCCCGCTGCTAATCATTTCACGAGTGGAAGCCCCGGCCGATTCTGCAGAGAGCACCGACCCTAAAGCCGACTATATCAATCCGGAATATAATGTCACGATTAACAAGGCTTATAAAGATTTTCATTATTCGCTTGTTGCTACTGTTGATGCCCTTGGCCAATTGCACTTCTGGAGATCGACGGTAATACCTATTGATAAGGATTTTGAGATCTGGCAAAATCGCATGATGACGGGTATTGTAAACGGTTATTTAAAACTTTATTTAAACATTACGCCCGGTAAAACACTGGGCATACCACACAATAGCTTTGTAATTTTAAACATTACCGGCAGGGCCGGATAAACCCAACCTGTATTTGCATTACAAACAGTTTAAGGCAAGCTGTTACAGTTAAAAATTGTTAAAAATTGCGCCGTGGTGTACAAAAAGCGTAATATTATGGCCTGTAATGCGTTGCATAGGCAAAATTTATTGGGTTATTGCCTTGCTTTGCTATTTTTGCACCAAACAACTGCTACTTGTACTATAATATGAAAAAAAACATAACTATACTTTTTACTTTATTTATTGCATTTATAACCGTTAACGTACAAGCACAGGATGCGCCGCCGGCAGGTAAAAACTATCTTGGTGTTTATATGGGCCTGTCACACCCGTTAGGAGCTTTTAAAAACAGTGATTATTATGACAACCATGCCGGCTTTGCTAAAAATGGTATAACTTACGGTATCAATTGGGCGCACTATTTCAGCAAGCACATTGCCGGTGTTATCGATCTTTCTTTCCAGGATCAGGGGCGCCCCACAACCGATGAGCTGCAGGCTCTGTCGGCAGGTTACAATGCCGATTATAATGCGCAATCCACTACGGTAAGCGTAACATCACGATTCCAAAACTATAATATTTTACTGGGGCCGCAATACTCTTACTTTTTTGGCGATTTTTCGCTGGATGTTGGTGTTTCGGCAGGCTTGTTAAAAAGCCTCAATACTCCCGAGTATGAACTAAGCGTGTATAAAGTTGCTGTGGGCTCCACAAGCGGTACCAGCCAGATCTTTTACCAGCGTAGTTCAAATGCTTCGGCTTTTGCCTATAGCGGTACTATAGGCCTGCACTATAATGTTAGCAGTGGTTTTGGCTTTGCGTTAACAGGTAAATATGTAGGCAGCGAAGGTATCGCTATTACTAACGAAAGCAACCCTTACACAGTTGGCCGCCTGGTTACCAAACAACCTATTGATGTATTGCAAGGTACATTTGGTATCTTCTTCCATTTTTAATTCGCGCCGCTTAATTTTCGCGGTACTCATAAACAATAACCACATTGGTTTTAGGCTGTAAAAAGCATAAAGTATAACCATGTGGTTTTTGCTTTTTATATTCACGGTAATACGAAAAACCGCGATCGCTGTCTGGGATGAACGGGCACACCTGTTTCAGTTTCCAGTTAGCGGGGTATGGCCCAAATTTGTATTTATTTAACAGCGCGGCCTTATCATGGTCACTCACCGAGGCTTCAACATAGGTATCGTGTTCGGTGTAAATGGTTGACCGTAAGGAATAATGACTAATACCCGTAAGCGTCAAAAATAGCCTTTCGGGATAAGTATCCTTATAATACCGCATATATCCATATGCACCACCCGCAAGCAGGATGATGGTACTCAAAGCGATGAGGTAAAACTTTTTCAAGTGATTATTGCGTTAAGTACCCCGGCCTAAAATCGTTATCCACTACAAATATCCCAATCATTTTTTATGTTTTAAAAGTTTATGGGTTACGATCTCTGGCTTTTTCTTTTAGCAGGTCATTGTTGGTCGGGGTTTGCAAATCCGCACTACGCAGGCCTTTATCGCTAATTAAGCACTTTTACTTTGATGCCCTTTTCATTCAAAAGCAATTTCAGATTTTCAATATCAGCAGTGTTAACTTCTTTGATCTTTACAAAGTTCGCCGCCGTTTTACTGTGATATAATAACAGCCAGTCGCTTGTAAAACCTGCCCTATGTAATTTTTGCCATTTATATTCGGATGAAAACGATTCACCACTTGTTTTTATGCCCTCTTCAGAAAACTCATAGGTAATATACTCCTGTAGCATACTATTACTTTTGAATCCTTTTTTTGCAACAAAAAAAACCGTTAAGGGTAATGTAACAGCCATTGTAGCCAAACCAACTCCGAAGCCGTAATAGTCCGAATTGATAATGGTGTAGTAATGAACCATGGACATTACTATAGAGGCAATAACAAAAAGTGCCGAAAATATTGTAATTGCTAATACCCAGTTTTTAGCATAAAGTATTTTAAAATTCAGTTTCCTGAATTCAGGGAAGGTCATTTTAGTAGTAACGGAAAAAGCATTCATCATATGTTTATTAATTGTTTTTTAATTTGTCGTTTTTAACTCAGCTCATTGTTAGTGTTGTCATCGACAACAAAAAACCAACATTACCCGGCCCAGCTTTCCCTATCCAAACTCCTGTAATGTATGGCCTCAGCCAAATGCTCCAGTTCAATAGTTTCGCTATCAGCCAGGTCGGCAATGGTACGCGCTACTTTCAGTATCCTGTCATAGGCCCGTGCCGACAGCCCCAGTTTTTCCATCGCCTTTTTAAGCAGCGCCTGCCCGGCATCGCTGATGATGCAGATCTCGCGCACCAGCTTGGTGCTCATCTGCGCATTGCTGTGCAAACCTTCCTCGGTACCGAACCGTTTGGCCTGTACATCCCGGGCACGTATAACCCGCTCTCGGATCAGTTCGCTTTTTTCGGATAACCTATCGGATGATAGCTCGGCAAAATTTACCGGCGTAACTTCCACATGCAGGTCAATCCTATCCAACAACGGACCCGATATTTTACTCAGGTATTTTTGCACCACGCCCGGCGGGCAAACGCACTCCTTTTCCGGGTGGTTAAAATAACCGCAGGGGCACGGGTTCATGCTCGCTACAAGCATCAGGCTTGAGGGATATTCTACGGATAATCTGGCACGGCTTACAGTAACTTTACGCTCTTCAAGCGGCTGGCGCATTACCTCTAAAACGCTGCGTTTAAACTCGGGCAGTTCATCTAAAAACAACACGCCGTTATGCGCCAGCGATATTTCGCCGGGTTGCGGGTTGCTGCCGCCGCCAACAAGTGCCACATCGCTAATGGTATGGTGCGGTGAGCGGAACGGCCTTACGGTAACCAGCGCATCGCTGGTTGATAGTTTACCCGCTACCGAATGGATCTTCGTAGTTTCTAACGATTCGTGTAAACTAAGCGGCGGCAGTATCGATGGCAGCCTGCGGGCCAGCATGGTTTTCCCCGCCCCCGGCGGGCCGATCAATATCACGTTATGCCCGCCTGCGGCGGCTATCTCCAGGGCGCGTTTGATGTTCTCCTGGCCACGTACTTCGCTAAAGTCGCTGTCGTAATTGTTTACGCTGTTAAAAAATTCCTCGCGGGTATTTACCGTAGTTGGCGTAAGCTGCTCATCGCCGTTAAAAAAGTCGACTACCTCTTTGATGCTTTCAACACCGTAAACATCCAAATCGGCTACTATGGCAGCCTCGCGGGCATTTTGCTTTGGCAGGATGAAACCCTTAAAGCCTTCCTTACGTGCCTGTATGGCAATAGGCAAAGCGCCTTTTATAGGTTGCAAACCACCATCGAGCGATATTTCGCCCATAATGAGATATTTATCCAATTCACCCGCCTCTATCTGCCCGGAGGCGGCCATCATCCCCGTCAGGATAGTGAGATCATAAGCCGAACCTTCTTTGCGCACATCGGCCGGGGCCATATTGACCACCACCTGCTGGCGCGGCATTTTGTAACCGCAATTTTTCAGTGCCGATTCAATGCGGAAATAGCTTTCCTTTACGGCGATATCGGGCAAACCCACAATAAAATATTTTGTGCCAGCGGCTATATTTACCTCAACCGTTATGGTTGTGGCCTCAATACCGTAAACAGCGCTTCCAAAGGTTTTTACTAACACGTATTATTGTTTTGATATATGGCGTAAGTTATAAGTAATCTATAAAAGCGCAAAACCATATTGATATCCGGCGTGAGTAATTTATTGATTACACTTAACTGCCGATTATGCCGTTTAACCTAAAACGCTTTACTTTATGGTAAACTATACACACATGAAAAAGATCAGCTTAGTTTTATTTATAGCCTTCGCGGCGATTAAGACATCGGCGCAAACCATCATCATGGCAAAGGATGCAGCCAAACACATTGGCGAAGACGTTACCATTTGCGATAAGGTATTTGGCGGCAAATTTCTATCCGGCCCCAGCCTTACTTTACTTGATCTTGGCGGCAGCCACCCTAACGAATTATTGAGCCTGGTGATCAAAGGCGACGACCGTAAAAAGTTCAGCACCGCACCCGAAGACAAATTTAAGGGCAGGCAGGTTTGTGTTACCGGCAAACTCATCGACTATAAAGGCAAGCCCGAGATCATGATCACCGATACCACCCAGATCAAGATCGATCCACGGATGTAGACTCTTCAAAAAAGCCCTCTCCGTTAAGAGAGGGCTACAGGTAGATATAGAGTCAAAATTAGATGTCAAATAAATTTCCCTTGCGGGATAGGCGTTAACCCTTGTTCACCGTCTTAGGCGATAAGTCAAACGGCACCACCAGCTTAAAGCTGATGTTACGGCCCATATTAAATATGCCCGGCTGCACGCCCGGCCCCGGGTTGGCGTTATCAAAATACTTCAGCCTGCTCATGTTCGATTGGTAGTTTACATTCCCCAGGTTGGTACCCTCAATAAATAGTTTGATCACAGGTTTACCTGCGGCATTTACCAGGTTGCCGCCAATACCCGCGCTGATCAGGTTATAACCTGCGGTATAGGTTTCTGTACCGTAAGCGGCAAAAAACCTATCCTGTGCACTGTAATGATCAAACCCAACGCTTACATAAACATTTTTAAAGCTGCCAAAGCCTTTATTAAAGTTGCCACGCAGTTCGCTATGGGTATGCAATGGCGGTATAAAAGGCAGGTATTTTAAACTATCCGGAACTTTAGCACCACCGGTACCTTTGTTTTCGCCATAAGTTACGCCTATGGCATTTTCAAAGTGCAGCCACTTGTAGGGGTGGATATCAATATTAGCCTCGCCACCATAAATACGGGCATGGCTTTGCACATAAGTAAACTCGTTATAACCCTGGTTGGTTACCGGTGCGCCGCTGGCATCAAGCACCTGCTGCTGGAAAATGTAATTGTCAATATTGTTATTAAATGCCTCAACACTGGCAGTAACGGTAGGCAGGGTTAAAAACGTACCAATATCTTCCTGTATGCTAAACTCGGGTTTAAAATCGCTGTTACCTACGTGGTAGATCTGCGAACCCGGATCTGGCCCGTTTGCCGACAGCTCAGCAATGCTGGGCGCCCTAAAGCCACGGGCAATATTGGCTTTCAGCAAAAAGCTGTTCGAAAAATTATACGTTGCGCCAAAGCTTCCCGAAAATCCCGAAAAGGTTTTGTTTAAAGCATCAAACTGCTTGGTTACATTGGGTGCCGTTTCCGGACTGGCCCCTGTATATAGTACCGGGTAAAAAGCTTTGGTGGTATCAATATAAGCGGCTTCGCCCGTAAACGAGCGGCTGTCTATACGTGCACCTCCCGAAAGATCGAGCTTACCAAAGCTCTTTTTTACCACAAAAAACGGCCCGATATCAAACTGGTGGTATGCCGGTATCGGAAATTCGGTAGCATCGCCAATGGCATTATTTTGATACTGCCCGTTCACACCCAGTGTGGTTTCGTAATCGCCCAGGTTAAAATTATATTTTACATCATAAGTATAGGTGGACAGATGCAGGTTCAACCCCGGTGTCACATCATCTTGCGGGTGGGTGTACTCGCGGCGGTGGCTAAATTGGTAACCCAGGTTTACCAGCAGCGTACCTTTACCTAAATTAAAGTTACTGTTAGTATAAATACGGTAAAGCTGCACATGCTGGTGCAGCGTTGGTATAGTGTACGAGTTCAGCTCATCGGCCGATACAATAGGCCTGAAAAGATCGGCATCGGTTACCTGTTTGGTAAATGCACGGCTAACCGAATCACGGCTGCCATCAGGTATAGCCTGCTGATCGTCAAATACCGAAGCATTCAGATAGGAGTATCCCCACGATTTATTCAAACCAACCATTACACGGGCATCCTTTTCCTGGTAGTTGGTAGCGTATACAGGACCATCATGTGTGTTTTGATAGTCTTTTGCTGCTTTCGCGGATATTACTGTACCCCAAACCAGGCCATTGTTATTGCCCTGCAGCCTGAACGAGCCGCCAAAAAGGTCCTGGTTGGTACCATACGTTCCGGATACATCGCCCGTTATTTTACCTTCGGGCACTGGTGCGGCGGTAATTAAGTTAACCACACCGCCAATAGCGTCCGACCCGTACGATAAACTTGCCGGGCCCTTGATCACTTCTATTCGGTCAATCGAATTCTGATCTACCTCGATACCATGCTCATCGCCCCATTGCTGCCCTTCCTGGCGGATGCCATCTTCAAGGGTTACTACGCGGTTATAACCCAAACCGTGTATAAAAGGTTTAGATACGTTTGGCCCGGTGGTTACCGCGCTTACGCCCGGCAGGTTAGCAATCTGGTCGATCACGTTACCAGCTGCGGCGTGTTCGTCAATAACGGTTTTACTTACTGCCACCATCGGTATGGGGCTGCGTTTTATTTCGGTAGCTTTTGATACACCGGTTATCACTACTTCAGCGGCTTCTATGGATGATACCTGGAGCTGAAAATCCAATACGCTGGTTTTTGAAAAATCAACTTTCTGGTTAACCGTGCCATAACCTATATAACGCACCTGTAACAGGTAAACGCCTTTGGGTACATGGTTCAATATGTATTTACCGTTCGCATCGGTAACGGTGCCATTGTGCAGATCGGGTATAATAACGGTTACGCCTATCAGGGCTTCGCCGGTGGTTTTATCGGTAACTTTCCCCGTCAGGGTGCCGTTTGCTTCGGGGTCCGAATCTTTTGCCAGAGCCGGAAACAGCGGCAAAAGTAATATATAGAGTAACGCGACTAATTTGAGTTTCATTTTTGTTGTATCATGATCAAATGCCCTGTCGGCTTAAAAGCTTTTATCCTCATACGGTGGGATGATGGTACATTTACGATTAAAAAAGGTGATGATTAACTTGCCTCTTAACATTTTTAGACTGGCCTTAAGCACAACGCTTATACCGGCTAAAACTTTAAATGAAAGTTAAGCACGTGGCGGAGAACGCCCTGCCGAAAGGATAAGCGCGATGCCAATATAATCGTGCTGGCATTTGTACTGTGTTTCGCTGATAGTGTAGTGCGGAACTACCGGCACATCGCTGAACAAGGCAACCGGTGTATGGTGCATCATATCGCACACATAACATTTTTCGGCTACGGTTGGCTGTGGAAATTGTTTTGATACCTGGTATATCCGTTGCTTATAACCCGGTACATGCTGGTGTGCTACTGCCATTAACTGACCTGTTACAAAACAGATCAACACGATCCAGGCGAACGTAATATGGCGTGTGTAGTTTTTCAAAATTAATTGAATGATATCAGCATTAACTCAGTTTAATTCACATCATAACAATCGATTTGCTATTAAACTGCTAACAAAGATAACTTATAATTTTAAATTTTATTTTTTAACTCGCATTGCGACAGTAACATTTTTGTGAACATTTGTTGGATATGACAGGATGATGATAATAGCATGCGGTAGCTTAACCTGTCCTTTATGCCCGCGAACACATAGGTATTCTTCGGTATTTTCATTGCGAACCATAACGCCCCTCGCAATGATGTGTGAAGTTTGGGGGGTATTTGTCGGTATTTTTCACAACCTTTTTATGCTTTCCTTCATTCCAGCGCCCTAAAGCCAATTTTCCGTTTCCCACACCCATTAAACACATAGGTATGCGATGGGTATTACATGGGTATACCCATGCCTCCTAAATCCGGCGCAGCAAAGTAAATATAATCATTTTGCACCGTTTTTAAAAGTTTTTGGCTGTATTTATATAAGTCTATTCCCATCAAAATCAGCTTTGATCAAGCGTTTTAAAAAAGTATTTTTAATTGTTTTTTAACGGTGTTAAATAATTTAACGTAGTTAAAAATTAAAGTAATTGACCGAATTTATGCCTTCATGTTATTGTTTAAGCGTTTTTAAAAATTACAACCTAACAACGTTAAATTATCTAACATTATTAAATATTACGATGAACGCTCGGTCTGAGCAACAATTACATCATGTGTGCTGAAAGCAAAGCGCATATAAAAAAACACCAATGACCAATGAACTAATGACTAATGAACTAAACACTATATTTGCCCTATGACACCAGCGCAGGTAAATATTAAATGGAAAGAACTGCAGGAACGCCTTGCTGCTTATTTTGATACTGATACACCCGACATTAAGGTAGTACTGTTTCTCATCGGTGTGCAGGAACTGGGCAAAGGGCCAAAAAAATTCAGCAAGCGGCAAAAAGAAGAACTGATGCACATTGCCAATTGCCGTCTTTTTAGTAAACTTGGGTTTTACGAGCTCGAAGGTTTGGATCAGGATGGCTGGCCGCACTGGCGGTTGATAAACCCCATACCCGCCTATACCTTGCTCGAGCAGGAAATGATCATTAAATCGTTAATGATCGACTACTTTGACGAAGTTTTTAATCCATAATATGAAAAGATTTTTTACCCTGTTATTGTCGCTCACTTTTATGGCGGCAGCTTTTGCCAAAGCACCCAAAAACCAATACGTGCGTATCAAAACCAGTTACGGGCAGTGCATCATCCGCCTGTATAACGAAACGCCCAAACACCGCGATAACTTTATCAAACTGGCCAAAGAGGGTTATTTTAACGGCACCTTGTTTCACCGGGTTATCCAGAATTTTATGATCCAGGGCGGCGACCCCGATTCAAAAAATGCCAAACCGGGTATCGAACTTGGCAATGGCGGGCCAAAATATACCATTCCTGCCGAATTTAACGACAGCATTTATCACAAACGTGGTGTACTGGCTGCCGCCCGCGATGATAATCCAGAAAAAGCGTCAAACGCTTCGCAATTTTATATTGTGGAAGGCAAACGTTATACCGATGCCGACCTGGATAAAACTGAAAAGCTGCCCCGCTTTAATGGCATGAACTATAAAATACCGGCATCGCAGCGCGAAACCTATAAAACTGTAGGCGGCACGCCAAGTCTCGATCGTAACTATACCGCCTACGGCGAAGTGGTTACCGGTATCGACATGGTCGACAGGATAGCCGCGGTACCTAAAGATAACCGCGACCGGCCAACCGTTGATGTACCCATGACGGTTGAAGTACTAAGCAAACGGCAGTGCAAGCAACTGGATAAGCTATTGGGATTAAACAACTAATTAAACCTCAACGCCGATTAAGAATGGGCTGAGTCAAATGTCATTTTGTTGATATGTATTGTACCCGCAGCATTGTCATATTGTGTGCCGGTTACATGGTGATAATTGGCTTCTTTATTAGAAAACGTATTTTTTTCGATCATATCATTTGTACCAATAACCACTAACGCGGGCCTCTCCCATTTTTTTTTATCCATTGTCATAAAGTTTTCAAGTTTGGGCGATACGCCAGGCATGGTTTTATAAAAATAGCATCGCAATAATCTGTAAAGATTTCGATATTCGCAATTCAACATTCATCATCCGGTATTCAAAAAAATGAAGATCATTACCTATAACGTTAACGGCATCCGCTCGGCAATTACAAAAAACTGGTTCCAGTGGTTACAGGCTACCGATGCCGATGTGGTTTGCCTGCAGGAAATAAAGGCTACACCCGATGTTTTAACTGATTTGCTGCTGGTTGAGCAAATGGGCTACGAGCATTACTGGTATCCCGCCGAAAAAAAGGGGTACAGCGGTACAGCTATCTTCACCAAAAAAACGCCAAAGCATGTCGAGTTTGGTTGCGGTATCAGCGATTACGATCGCGAGGGCCGCAATATCCGTGTTGATTTTGATGACGTATCCGTAATGAGTGTTTATTTCCCATCCGGCTCAAGCGGCGATGAGCGGCAGGGTTTTAAATATCGTTTCCTGGAAGAGTTTGGCGCTTACCTGCACCAGCTAAAATGGGCCTATCCCAACCTGGTGGTATCCGGCGATTATAACATCTGCCACCGCCCCATCGATATCCATAACCCAAAATCAAACGCAAACTCTTCCGGCTTTTTACCCGAGGAACGTGAGTGGATGGAAAATTTTATTCAGTCGGGTTTTGTAGATACCTTCAGGCACGTTAATAAAGAACCGCATAATTATACCTGGTGGAGCTTCAGGGCAAATTCGCGCGCCAAAAACCTGGGGTGGCGTATTGATTATAACATGGCCACAGCCCCGCTTGAACATTTGATCAAACGTGCGGCTATATTATCAGAGGCACGCCATTCCGATCATTGCCCGGTACTGCTCGAGCTCAATCTGTAAATATTGCCTTCTGTGTGAGTTGATTTATCGGGAGCTTCGTAATAGCCTCCGCCCAAAACACGCACACCGCTGTTTTTAGTATCCAATACATAATACCGCCTTAAACAATTAAGGCAGATATATCTTTTTAGTGGCAACCAAAAAAACAGGTATCGCGCAAGTAGTCCCCGCCTTACGCGTTCTTCAAATTCAATATGGCATTTCCGGCAACAGGGACGCCGACCATGAGTATCATTTTTCATCCGTAAGAGGTAGTATGGATACTTATACGGATGTCCGGTGATTAGGTTTCAGGAAAAGATAAAAAAAATTGTAATTTGAAATAATTTGTCCAATAACAACATGTAAAGTTTCAACAGGTCAACATTATTTTAATTCAAAGTTTACGAAATTAATGTTATTTGTACCTGCTGCAACGCTGCCCGAATAACTACCGTCCACTATAAAGCTGTTTACAAACCAGTTAGCGTCCGATCCTATCAATGCACGGTCAATACGATGTTGGCCATCTGTGCACGGAATCAGTTTCATATCATCATCAATGCCTTTTCCGGTCGCTTTTAACAGCGCCTCCTTACGTGTCCATAATCTATAAAAAGTTTCGAGCGGGTTTTCTGATTCATCAATAACACTTATTTCCTGCCGGTTAAAAGTATGTTCCAAAATATCCTGATACGGAAACATAGGCTCTAAATTCTCCACATCAATACCAACAGGCATTGCTGCGATGGCTATCAAAACATCATCGCCCGAGTGGGTTGTATTATAGTGGATATCTAAGCCCCCTGTATTTTTAACAAATGGTTTTCTATTGGGACCGCTTTCAAATACAATAGTTTTAGCATCAGTCTTCAAATACCGGCTTAACAAAATACGCAAAGCGCCCCTGCTTACCACGAACCTTTCGTGGTCATTGGGATAGTGATAGCGCCCGGCCCGGGTATGCTCATCCTTACTAAGCAGTTCTTTAAGATCGTTTATGGCCACTATCCATTTCGGGATCGATATCTTCCACACATTAACCTCATCTGAATTAAGCTCGCACTCGGCGCTATCTACCCAGTTGATCGGGTTGATATGAACGCAGGTTATAATTGGGCGCATTAATTATACAATTTCATTAGGTTCTGCAAAACGTTGTAAATTAATCAATTAGACAGTTTAAACGAAAGATTTGAATCCAGGGTTACTCCATGCAAAATATTCCTGCATTTTATTCATTTAAAAACGATCTGTCAAACTATATTATTACTTCGTTTGTTTACCCTGGTATGGAAGATCAACGCACAACCCCGGCAGCCGACGAGTTCAACATCACACCCATCGTTATCAAAGAACTGGCACTTAACAGCGCCAAAATGGATGTGATATTACAATTACAGGTCGAGATACTGGGCATACTACAAGCCCGCGATCGATCGGAAATATTTGCCGGTGTAAACGAAAGTATTAAGGAATTAACGCTGGAGTGGTACGTACAAAACAGCATTAAAAAATAAGCCCTCTCTTTTCGGAGAGGGCAGGGTCGCTATCTTTGAGATTAGGGGAAAGTGTAGTAAACGTTTAACCCTGGCGCGGTTGGCGTTCTTAGGCTGTTACGGTTAAAGTATTGCCGCTAATGCTCACGGCATATTTTTGCAGCGGTGCAGCTGCAGGGCCCAGTATCACGCTACCGCCTGTACTAAACTCGCTGCCGTGGTTGGGGCAAATAAAAATACCCTGTGATGTATTGTAGTTTATCGATGTACCTTCGTGGGTACAGGCAATTTGCACTGCGGTAAATGAGCTGGCCACATTACCCGCAGCCAACCTTACCAATATCACACCATTTGCGGCTTTGGTTTGTCCCACGCCGGTTAGTTCGCTACCCAGGTCGGCGGTAAATACCGTCCCGCTTCCTGCAGCCGGGGCTCCGCTTCCCGATGCTTTTGCATCACCACCTTTTGAGCATGATCCAAAAGCGCATCCAACACACACTGCTGCTACACCAATGCCCAGTTTCGATAAAAACTCTTGTCTTTCCATTGTCTTAGTATTTAGTCGGCTCTTTCTTTTTCGGTTTTAGATCAAACATCCGCGATATGGTAAACCCCAAACGGAATTGCCCTTTGCCCCAGCTTTGTTGCGTAGCGCTCAGACTGTTTATTTGCGATATCGAGTTTGCATTGCTAAAATTTATCGTAAATACGTGACCTCCTGTTTCTTCTTCTATACCAAAACCCAGTGGGTCGTAAAAACCATGGTCGGTGTTGCGGTAGTCCGAAAACGGATGTTCGTAATCAACCAAAATGCTCATATGTTTGGTCACCTTTAAGCGGCCCGCAGCCGATAATGCTACAAACTCCTTCTCGATACCGGTAATTAATGGCAGTGGTGTGTTATCTTTTACATAAATTGGCGCTACCACTATCGAAAGGCCCGGGGTAAATTTGCGCGAAAATATGGCCTCGGCAATGTACGACATGCGATCGCCAAAAGTATTGTATAAACCGTAACCGTAAGGGTGTACACCCGCACCGCCCAATAAGGTAATGGCAAGCGGCGAACCGCCATTGGTTTCCTGATGTAAAACCGCATATTTAACCTGCAGATCTATTAATTGCCCTATGGTACTGCGGCCCAGATCAATATTAAAATTATCAGTAAGGCCGTATTCAAAACCAATGTAAACATCGTTAACCCGGTCTAAACCAAAATCGGTTTGAGCGCCGCCATCCGCAGTACCAATGTTACCAAAGCGATGTATCACCAAAAAGTTAAGGTTATTCTTTTTTACTGTTTCGGTAGTTTGCGAGAAGATCAGACGGGTTGCCTTAAAAGCAGCGATCACGGGTTCGTTCTTTTTATCACCGGCATTTAAGCTGTTCATCAGCGAATCGGTATTTTGTGCGCTTACGCCTGTCGCGGCAAGCAACAACGCAAAAATCAGGGCATACTTGTTCATGTTAATTAGTTTGTTGAGTGATTATTTAAGGTTATTTTTTATACAGATCGTACGTTGCCGACACCGTTATTTTAATGGTTTCGGCAATGTTATGAAATACAATGGTGGGTATGGTAATTTTATGATCAACGCACTTTACCATAAACTCTGACGACAGGCTTACCACACCGCCTTTTACGGTTATAGTGCCGGTTATAGTGCGGTTTTGAGCCACGCCGTGCACGGTTAGCACCCCAACGGCATTAGCCGGGTATGAGCCGTCTTTAGTTACATCCACTGTTCCGCTTACTTTACCCTTAAAGGTTGCGTTGGGGTATTTATCGCTCTCCATGTAGTTTTCGTTAAAATGCTCCTCCATCAGGCTTTTTTGAAATTTAAACGAACTGATGGGCAGATTAAAAGCAATATCGCCCGTGGCCGAATTATATACCGATGTTCCTTTTTCAGATCTTGCTTCAATATCTTCTATAGGTGCTTTTGAAAAAAGTGTTATCTGGGCGTTTTTACAAACGTATGTGCCTTGCCCCGCCTGGTTAAATATACTTAACCCTGCAAGTAATATTAAACTAATGATTTTCATATTGGTTAGCGTTTTAGTGTATTAATGTTCCAGCTTAACCCTACCGATAAACCTGTTGATTGTAACTTAACCTGGCCATTGCCAATATCGGTTAACGGTAGTTTCATGTACGGCTGCACGGCCACGCTTAGTTTCGAATTAAGCTGCCGCTGATAAGTGGCATCAAGATTAAGCACCCCAAAAAAATGACTATTTTTGTTAACTACACTTACATCACTAAGCCAATATGGATTGGGGTTAGGGGTTGCATAGTTATAGTGATATTTTTCGCTCAGCATAATGTAGGTTGACAAACCCGAGCCAACGCTGAATGAATTTCGTCCTTTTTGGGCAAACTTGTAATCGATATTGAGTGGTATATCCAATACCCGGCAATCAGCATTAACCGATTCGGGGTTAACTTTAAAGTTATAACTGGTATGGTAGTTATAAAACTCGGTATTATATGGTGTTTTGGCATATACTGCACCTGTACTTACTGTAAACCTTTTACTTAAACCCACCGAAAACAAAAACCCACCGGTGGTACCCACTTTACTATCGCCAAAAGTACCCACCCCGTTAAGGTTTGACGAAGCCAGCACGGTTAAAGCATATTGCGGATGAAAACCCGACAGGCTTTTGGCCTTCTGCTGTACAGGGTTCGGCGCGGTATTAGGTACGATGTTAAAACCATTAAATGCAATGTTTTTATTCAGCTCGTCTTTTCCAAAAACCCTCGTATCAACCGCGGCCAAAGTCCCGGCCGATCGATCGATAGTCGTGTTGTCCTGCTCTGGTCCGGCAGCGCGGCCGGCTTCAACAGCAGATAAGGCTAAGAACGATTTGTTATTAGTACTACCGTGGCTGGCGTCACCATTTACCGGTAGCCTAAGTTTTTTTGTGAGAACTGCCTGTTGCTGTGTCAGCCGGTCGTTTTTACCGGGGTTAACTTGATCATTAGGAGTTATATTTGGTTTGGTTATTACAGGTTCTGTACCGTTTAATTCTTTCGGTGTTTGTTTATTAATAGTTTGGGTAATTTGTTTCGGACCTTTGGTGTTTTTTACCCCTGTCCCTAAAAATTGCCAGGCTAAAGCCAGTATTAAAGTTGCCGCTATGCCGCTTACCAAAGGCAGCCAATAGATCACACCGCGCCTTTTCTTTTCGTCAAGCATCGCTTCAAGGGCATCCCAATCGGCCTCGCGGTAATTTTTATAATTACCGGGCTCTTCGAGCCCTTGTTTAAACAGGTTATCTAATTCCTCTTCCGTTTTCATCACCTTATTCCATTGTTAAAATAACCACTATTCATTTCAGATGTACTAATGGCTACAATAGGCGAATAATTTAATCCGTTATATTTACCACGACCGGTATTTGCTTCCGATTCTGAATCTAATATCATTTGTTTAAGCTTTTGACGTGCTTTATGTAAGTTTGATTTTGATGTGCCTGCATTAATGCCCAGCATCTCGCCAATTTCATCGTGGCTGTAACCATCAATTGCAAAAAGGTTAAATACCGTGCGGTAAGCCTGGGGCAACTTTTGCACCATTGCCAAAAGGTCATCGTAATTCAATTTCCTGTCGGCAAACTCACCGTCGCTTAAATGCTCGGCTTTATCCAGGTCATCGCTATAAGCCATTTTTAAATTTGCCCGGTAATAATCAATAGACACATTTGTCATAATTTTACCCAGCCATCCTTTAAATGGGCGCGCAATATCATAGGTTTTAATGTGTGTAAATACCTTTAAAAAACCCATGTTCAATACTTCGGCGGCCTCATCCCTGTCGCCGGTATACCGCAGGCAAATCGCCATAGAAAAACCGTAAAATGCTTTATACAGCATTTTCTGGCTTTTCCTGTCCTGCTTTATACAGCCACCTATTAGTTGATATAACTCTTCTTCGCCCATATGGGTTATAACCTGTTAGCTCTCTTAATTTTACCTTATCTGCATACATCACGTTAGGGCACAATAAAAGGTTGCCTAAGTATGTTAAAAAAATTTGCAAATAAGAAAATGCTGCTGATTATCAGCGATTTGCCTAAAAACATAAGACATCCCCGCAAATACAGTTATTTAATTGCGCAAATATTTTCACCCTCAAGCAACCTTTTGCACATCACTTTCGTGATTGTTTTACAAACGCTTATTGATATGATACCTGTTTCGGTTGTTATTATAACTAAAAACGAGGCTGAAATAATTGCCGCTACCTTAGCCATGGCCCGGTTAATTACCAACGATATTGTTGTGATAGATAATGGCAGTACCGACGGCACATTAGATATTGCAGCAGCATACGGGTGCCGGGTATATCAAAAACAGTGGGATGGATATGGTGCCAACAAAAATAAAGGCATTGAGCTTGCGCAGCACGATTGGATATTGAGCCTTGACGCTGATGAAGTAGCCGATGAAGAATTAATACGATCGATAAAACGTTTAAAACTCGATAACCCCGAAATAGTTTACGATATCCGGTTCCGTTCATACTTCGGTAAAAAGCTCATTCGTTTTGGCAAATGGGGCCGCGATCATCACGTGAGGCTGTTTAACCGCAATATGGTCAGGTGGATCGAATCGCCGGTGCACGAAACGCTCGTTCCGCCCAACAGGGTAAGGGTAAAAAAACTAAGCGGGCACCTGCACCATTACTCGGTAAACAACAATACAGAGTGCCGCAATAAAGCGTTGCATTATGCCAAACTGAGCGCCCAAAGCTGCTATAACAATAATAAGCGCGCCACGTTTACCAAACTATACCTGTCGCCGGTGTTTAACTTTGTTAAAAACTACATCGTCTACCTGGGCTTTTTAGATGGCAGAGAAGGCTGGTACATTGCCCGTTCGGCCATTAAACACACCCGGTTAAAGTATTATTTTTTGAAAAAGATGGAGCAGGGTAATAGCCTTAAGCCTTATACGCAACCAAATCTCACTTACACCTATTCAGCCGAGGTTAGCTGACCTGTCCGTGTTTTAAAATCCTTTGATAAAAATCAATATTCAGCGTTGCTATTTTTGCGATATCGAATTTATCGATAACTGTTTCCCGCCCCGCCTTTGCCAATCTTTCCCTATCGTGAGTTGCTGTAAGTAGGTATACCATGGCAGCGGCCATCTGTACAATATCATCCGGATCTACCAATAAGCCATTCATCTCATTTTCTATCAGCTCGGGGCCCGATGTTCGGTTTGAGTTAATAACTGCCGTACCGCATAACATCGCCTCTAAGGGCGCCAACGCAAAAGCCTCTGCATACGACGGGAATATGCTTATTGCCGATGCCGATAAATGCCGGTATAGCGTTTCGGTATCTACATGGCCCAAAAACGTTACGGTGTTGCGGGCGCTATCGCTCAAATACTGTATTACTTTTTGCTGGTCGCCTTTGCCCAATATCAACAGCCGTGCATCGGGGATGCTTACATTTACCATATTCCAGGCTTTAGCCAATTGATATATACCTTTTTTTTCCATCAGGCTGCCCGTAAAAATAACCTGACTAGTATTCCTGTGTTCATTGCTGAGGGGCACATTTGTATTAATACCATTGTGCAATATTTCTATCGGTTTATCATACCCAAACCAGGCAGCGCTTTTTTCAGCGGTGTATTTACTTGCACTGCTTACAGCAGCGGCCTGTTTTAAAATTGCCTGCTCCATTTTGATGGCGTTTACCGCGATGGGCTTATCGGCCAGGTAAGCAAAGTAAGTCATAGAACCATTCATTTTTACAACCACCGGCACCGATAACTGAGGGAAAGGTACATACCCGCCGCAAAATTTAATATAATCGTTATAGTCGGGCATTTCAACAATGTCGATCTGGTTAGCCGCTATCAGTTGTTCCAGCTGATGCTGATAAACCGGCAGGCTTTTTTTGATATCACGCTCTAGCAGACCGGTTATTTTGAGCAGCATCCGCACAATGCGAACAAGCAGCCAGTCGCGGTGCTCAAACCATTTCCCGTCCATCCCAAGCCTGAAACGGTAAACCTTTACGCCCTCATCAGTAAACTCATCGGCACCGCCATAACCTAAAGGGTACAAACCAGCTACAACTACCTTGTGCCCCATTTTGGCCATTTGCCGGGCCAATAATTGCACCGATGTACCAATGCCGCCATGCTGGCCGGGGGGATATTCATCGCACAGGTAAAGTATCTTCATTGAGTTAAAAATTGTTTAAAATTAACCAAATGTTGTTTACTAATCTGTCGGGATATAATACCAACCGCAACATAAGCGCTTATCGCGATAAGCAGTTGAAAAACACAGTTGAGCGGTAGCCGGCTAACTAAAAAGTAAATGACAGCCGCAGATACAATACACCACAAAATTGGCTTTATCGAAATACTCATCATTGTTTTACGTACCAGGCTATAATACAATATGCCCTGTAAAACGGTAGTCAGCAAAAAGGCTGCGGCTGCGCCCAGGCCACTTAGTTGAGGTATCAAAACCAGGTTGAGCACGATATTTAACACCGCACAAACTATGGTTATGGTGCTAACCTGCTTATACTTTTTAGCACTAAAACTTACCGACCACAGCAAATTAATCAATAATTGCAAGGGCATGCACACCGACAGCAGCAAAAACTGCAGGGCATTGGTATCACCGTATTTGCCATGGGTGATCAAACCAACCACCGGTACCCACAAAATATTAAGCATTAAGGGTATCATCACCGCGAAAAACATTTCAACAGTTGCAAACGAGTTGATCTGCTCACGGCTCTCTTCAACAAGCCGGTCATTCGTACCCATTAGCCGGGCGAGTCGTGGTAAAATAAGCGGACCAATAACCAGCATGGGCAGCCGGGCCAGTTCAAATGCGCGATAGGCAAAACTGTAATCGGCCAGTACCACATTGGTGGTTAGCAGGCCCAGCAGTATCCAGTCCATCCGCGATAAGCTGATATCAAAGATCACCGAAATATATTGTGCCGATGCCTCCTTAAGTAATTTGGTATAGGCTTTAAAACGGAACTTAAAATTAAAAGTGGTTTTACTGATCACATAAACAAACAAGCAAACCAGCTCAAACATGGCCGAAACGATCAGGATAATAATAACGCTGTTGATATCCAGCCAGCCAGCCTGGAGCAGCACACATACAGCGGCTATCTTACACAGGTTACTTGCTAAAGCAATAACGCCATAAGGTGTGAACTTTTCTTTAGCGTTTAAAAATTGTTTTAAGGGTACGGCTATATAAACCAGGCCCTGTGCAGCAAAAAACCAGGGCAGGTAATGGGCCATACCTGCAACATTTCTCAATAGTAGTAATAACAAAAGTGTAACCGCAAATCCGGTTATGGAGTGCACAAAAAAAGCCATCCCTGCCCAGTCGGATCGCGTTGACGCAGCAACCCGGCGTACCACAACCTGCTCCAGCCCAAAACCTAAAAAAGTAGTAAGCAACAGGCAAACGGCATTCATCCAGCTAATAATACCGAAATCGTTTTTTGAAATGTAAACCGAGATCAAATAAAAGAATAAACTACCCAGTACCTGCACCGCCAAAGCCTGCATTCCGGAGGATAGTACGCGTACCAATAGTTTGTTTTTTGCCAACCGCTTATGCTGCTTTTAGGGGTATACGTTAGGCTGCTCTTATTAAGTTGCCTTCGCGCCACAATAACATCAAATATCAGTAAAAATGCACTGTTATACAGGCAACCAATTTAAAAATCAAGTCGTATCTGTTTATACAAGTATTAAGGTATTTGATGTCGGTACCTACCAATAAAAATGTTTAAACTAACTGTCTTTAATTTTAACAAGCTTAAAAGCTATGCGGACTGGAAACTCTTCGTATTTCTGGTGCTTTTTTTAAACATCAAGCTCGAAGTTAAATTATTGGCCATCGTATTGATCTACTTATTTCAATTCGACTTTAAATTTGGCTTCAGCGTTAAAAATTCAAGGCTGCCGCTTTTTTACCTGCTTATTATACCCATTGCGTTAATCAGCCTCATCATTACCCAAAGCTATCAAAACGCGCATTACTGGCTGGTTTTTGCTACCGGCATCGGTTTCTGGTTAATGGCTATCCTGGCAGTGCACCAGGTTAAGTTAATGGTCGAAAAAAATGATACCGAAACCATCCATCGCACCATCAGCCTGTTTTTTGTAGTGAACGCCCTTTTTTCAATAGGCAATTTGCTGTTGATCATCTGGCGCATACACGATCCCAACCCATATACTTACAAAGGCCTCAACCAATTGTACTTTATCAATACCGGCGATAACATCAAAGGGCTCACATTCGATATCTCATCAACTAACGGAGCATTGAATGTGCTGGGAGTAATTTACTTCCTGGTTAGAAAGCAGCCCGTAATGCTGCTCATCTGCATGGTAACGCTGCTGCTTACCACCAGTAATTTAATTACTGTAGTACTGCTGCTTACCCTGGCGCTCATCTATATTTTTAACAGCACCAAAGATCAAAAAAGCATGATTGCCATTTGCGGGATGCTTTTTGTGCTGTTTATGTTTAAGATCTCGCCGCAAAACACCCGTTATGTTAAAGAACAGGCGCAAAGGGCAATGCACATTCCGGTTGATACCAGCTTCAGGCTCGACCGCGACACCATCCGCATTACTGACAAACCCGACAGCACACTTAATTTCGATGAAAAGCGCCAGAAATTTGCGGCACTGTACCTCGATAGCCTTAACAGGGCAATGAACCCCGAAAAGGTTAAACCGTCGCCCATACCCGATCATATCGCCATTAAACCAAAATGGAAATATGCTTATGAGTTTCGCCCGGCCTGGACAATTGAACCCGAAAAAAAGATACTGCTCGATTTTATTGCCGAACACCCGCAAGAATTGCCGCTCTCATCGCATAAAAAATATGTTGCCGGTTTCCCCGGAAAACTAACCGGTATCATTCAAACCATCCTGGCCTTATATCATAACCCGGCAGATATCCTTACCGGTTTGGGCATTGGCAATTTCTCGTCAAAAATCGCTTTCCGGGCATCCGGTTTGGGTTTACGTGGCAAGTATCCCGAAAGGTACACCTATATCAGCCCTGCTTTTATGAGCAACCACCTCGATCTGTATATGAACTTTTTTAGCCGCGACCTTGGCCTGCACTCCATCACCAACAACCCCTCATCTGTATTTGATCAATTGTTATCAGAGTACGGATTGCTTGGCTTGCTCGCTTTTGTTTTTGGCTATCTGTGGTTTTTCGCGCGTAATTATAAGGTGCTTACTTATGGTTTGCCGTTGCTGCTCATCATCACAACGTTCTTTTTCATCGATTATTGGTTTGAGCAATTATCACTTGTGGTAATGTTTGAGTTGATGATGTTTCTGAACATTAAGGAAAACAAAACTTTAATGCCCCATGGAAACTAACCCGATGATCACCGTTTTGATGCCTGCTTACAATGCAGAGCGTTACATAGCCGAAGCTATCGCATCGGTGCTACAGCAAACCTACGCCGATTTTGAACTGATCATTGTTAACGATGGCTCAACCGATGGTACCCGCAATATCATCCGCACCTTTAAAGATCCGCGCATCAAATTGATCGACCAGCCCAACATGGGCGTAGCCGCGGCATTGAATACAGGCCTTGAACATGCTACAGCGCCTTACATTGCCCGCTTTGATGCCGATGATATCTGCTATCCCGAAAGGCTTGAAAAACAACTGCATTTTTTACAACACAACCCCGAATACATTTTGGTAGGCAGCGATGCCGAATACATTATCGAGAACGGCGATTTCCTTTTCAATTTCCAATGTATTGCACACACGCACGATGAAATTATGGCCAAGCTGTATTTCTATTGCCCTTTTATCCACCCAACGGTGATGTATAAAAAAGAAAGCGTGCGTAATGCCGGCGGTTACCCCAATCACGCGCACAATTTTGAAGACTATTTGCTGTGGACCAATATTGCCCGCATAGGCAAATTGTACAATATGCCCCAGCCTCTCATCAAGTACCGTCTTAACCCTACTTCGGTTACTATTGATGAGCGGTGGCGGGGCAAACGCTTCCGCGAGATAAAACGCACGGCCATAACCCGCGGCTCAATTACACCGGTTGAAGGTGATGAACTGCTGGCCATTATTAAAGCTCAGGACGTTTGGAAAATAAAGCAGGGCTCGTACCATGCCCTTTGCGGGAAGAAGTTTCTGGCCAATAATTATGAGCCTGAAAAGGCGCGTAAGCATGTGCGCAAGGCCATTAAAATATATCCGTTCCGGTTTGATAATTATTTACTGTACACCGTAAGCTACCTGCCCGAAAGGCTGATAGCCTGGCTACATAAACTTAGCCCCAACAGATTATGAGCAGCCGTACAAAAATATTTGTTGATGCGCACGCATTTGATGCCGGTTACCAGGGCACGCAAACCTTTATCAGGGAACTGTACGCCGGGTTGATGCATACCCATCCCGAACTGGATATTTACTGGGGCGCCTACCACACCGAGCGCATAGAGGCAGCACTCCCATCGGTAAACCCGGCCAATATATTACGCTACAAAAACGTCAATGGTGGCATGGGCAGGTTTTTGTTCGATATACCGTCGTACATAAAAAAGCACCGGTTTGATTTTGCGCACTTTCAGTACATGGCACCACCAAAGCAAAACAACTGCAGGTACATTGTTACCCTGCACGATGTTCTGTTCAATACCTTCCCTGCCGATTTTTCATTTGCCTACCGCAGCAGCCGTAACCTGCTGTTTGGCCGGAGCATTAAAAGCGCCGCTATAAAAACCACGGTATCGGCTTACTCAAAACAACACATCGCACACGATTATAACATCGCGGCAAGTAGTATACACGTAATACCCAATGGCGTAAACAACTCGCTTACCAAATTTAATTACAGTAAAGCCGGCACGGCAAAAACGATACAGGAAAAGTTTGGCGTAAGCAATTTTGTACTTTACGTTAGCCGGATTGAACCCCGTAAAAACCATGCGCTTTTACTAAAAAAACACATCAGTCTCGGTTTGTTCGATCGTGGTATCGCGCTGGTATTCATCGGCAGCGAATCGGTTAATGTACCGGAGCTGCAGGTGTTGATCAACAACCTTACCCCAGGGCAAAAGGCTTTATTTTACTGGTTTCCGCAGGTTAGCCAGGCCGATCTGGCAGCATTTTACAGTGCCTGCCGCCTGTTTGTTTATCCATCAAAAGCCGAAGGCTTTGGCATACCACCCTTAGAGGCCGCTGTTTGTAAGGCCCCGGTTTTGTGCTCATCAGCAACAGCTATGAGCAGCTTTGATTTTTTTAATCCATACACCTTCGATCCGCAAAATGAGCATGATTTTGAACAAAAGTTTTTGCAGATGATCGATACACCACCGAATGATAACTACCTGAACAATATAGCTGATATCGTAGCCCAACAATACCAATGGCAGCGCAGCAGCGAATTATTTTATAATCTATTAAGCTGATCACTCAATATGAAACTACGAATTGCAATATTAGGCACACGCGGCATCCCCAATTTTTATGGCGGTTTTGAACATATATCCGAGTATGTGTCGGCCGGCCTGGTTAAACGCGGTCACTCGGTAACAGTTTACAACTCGCACAATCACCCCTACCAACAGGATAGTTGGTACGGCGTTAACATTGTGCATTGTTACGACCCCGAATATGCCATCGGTACGGCCGGGCAATTTATTTATGATTATAACTGCATCCGCGATGCCGCCAAAAAAAACTTTGATGTGGTACTCATCATGGGTTATACCAGCAGCTCTGTTTGGGGTAAACTGTATCCAAAACAAAGTGTTATCATCACCAATATGGATGGCATGGAGTGGAAGCGATCAAAATACTCAAAGCCGGTACAGCAGTTTTTAAAATATGCCGAAAAATTGGCCATAAAACATAGCAATTATTATATAAGCGATGCCATTGCCATTAAAACCTACCTTGGCGAAAAGTATGGCATTGATAGCCGTTACATTCCTTACGGTGCCGACGTGTTAACTGATGATGAGAGAACAGGACAGCCATCGCAAACGGTAAACCCCGATTATTTTTTACTGATGGCCCGCATGGAGCCCGAAAACAATATCGAAACCATATTGGAAGGTTTCAATAACAGCAACTCAAAAAAGAATTTTAAAGTTTTGGGCGATACCTCAAACCGCTTTGGCAAGTTTATTACCAATCGTTTTAAAAACGACGACCGTATCCAGTTTCAGGGAGCCATATTTGATAACGTTAAGGTGCGCGCTTTGCAAAATAACTCATACCTGTACTTTCACGGGCATAGCGTTGGCGGTACCAACCCGTCGCTTTTAGAAGCCATGGCCAGCGAGGCATTGATAGCCGCGCATAACAATCCTTTTAATAAAGCAGTATTAAATTCGGATGCGTTTTATTTTTCCGATTCGACAGAGGTGCGCCAGATAGTTGAAACCGTACAACGCGACGAAGCCGGTACCCGGATGGTAAAAAACAACCTCGAAAAAATACAGTACCAGTTTAACTGGGAAAACATTATCGACCAGTACGAAGAGTTTATTATCGACTGTTATTATCATCAAAATTATGCGAAAGCTTTTGCTCATTGATGATACGCTGGCCAATAAAATAAGCTTTTACCACCTGCTTTTGCTATTGGTAAGCCTGCCGTTCGATTATTTTTTTAGCCACGTTATCCTGGTAAGTTTTGCCATACACACCTTAATTCACCTCAAAAAAAGTGAGGTTAAGCCCATCATCACGTTACGCACGTTAGTACTGCAATCGGTATTCCTGGTTACGCTAATCGCCACAACATACAGTCCCTACAAAAACCAGGCTGTTAACGATATGGGGCGCGAGATCGTGATCCTGCTCATCCCCATCCTTTTTTGCCTTAACCCATTAAATATTAAAAAATACCGCGCCCGGCTATTAACGGTTTTTGGGCTGTGCTGCACCTTAACAGTAGTGTATTTATACGTGCATGCGGTATACCTCATCAGGTATTTTCATTATCCCATCAAATTCATTTTTTCTCACGCGTTTACCAACCATAATTTTTCGGATCCTATCGGGATGCATGCCACTTTTCTTTCATTACAGGTTGGTATCGCGATCATTTGCCTGTTAACTATCATACTCAAGCCTGCCACTACAGCTACACGCATATTTTATAGTTTTTGCTGTTTGATATTGTTGGCCGGCCTCATCCAGCTAAGCTCAAAATCGGTGGTGGCGGTTATGCTTTTAACCGTCGACTTTGTGGTGCCGTTTTTTTTACTCACCGGCCGTAGGCGTATTACATTTATGGCAGGCAGCATTGCGGCTTCGTTGTTGATGATCATGCTGCTCTTTCATTCGGTTACTTTTAAGGAACGGTATTTTAATTCGTTCAGCCAGGACCTATCACAAAGGCACGGACCGGAAACTACCGACTCCAGGGTAACACGCTGGGGAATTGTGATCCAGCTGATCAGGGAGTCGCCGGTTATCGGGCATGGCTCCGGGTCAGAGATCATTTTATTAAAGGAAGCTTTTTTTAAAAACAAGCTTTACGATTCGTTTTTAAACGGGTTAAACTCGCACAATCAGTATTTAAGCTTCCTGCTCAAATCAGGTATCTGCGGGCTGCTCATTTACCTGTTTACCTTAGCCTATGGCTTTAACATCGCGTTTAAAACAACCGATGTGGTATTTATAACTTTTATGCTGCTGATAGCCATTGTATCCTTATCCGAAAACATTTTCGATGTAGATAAGGGCACCATGTTTTACGGCTTGTTCTATCCGCTGTTTGTTTTTTCGGAACGAAAAGCGGCAATATTAAAACGGGTATCTATACAAAAAAATATTTTAGCCAATGGGCAACCAGTGTGCTGATTTATACGTGTTAACTTATGTAAGATTCATATAGTTGTTGGATTAAACAAGGTTTGATTTTTCACGACGGGGCGCGATAGCACAGGGTTCAACGGTTGTTAAATAAGCGCCCCCGAGTGAAATTTAAAACAAAGCAAGGCGTTTGAAACGGGTACATTTTAAAAGTATTAAACTTTAATAAATTGTCGGACATCAAAAAAAACATATTGGCAACGCTGGCTTATTTTGATGTGTTTAACTACCCGTTAACACAGTCCGAAATATTTTTGTTCCTCGGTACAAGGTACGATCATGCTATTTTCTCAAATGCTATCTTATCACTGGTTGCAGAGCGGGCAATCTATAAATTCGATAATTTTTATACGCTAAAAAATGATCTCGGCATTGCCAAAAGGCGTAGCGCGGGCAATAAAAAAGCAGCAGAGCTGATCAAGGTAGCCGAGCGTGTTGGTAATTTGCTCATTAAGTTTCCTTATGTACGCGGTATTGGTATTTCGGGCTCGCTATCCAAAAATTTTGCCGACGAACAATCGGATATCGATCTGTTTATCATTACCGCGGGTAACCGGCTTTGGGTTGCGCGCACATTGCTGCATTTCTTCAAAAAAATGACCTTCCTGGTTAACAAGCAGCACCTGTTTTGCATGAATTATTTTATTGACGAACAGGGGCTCGAAATTGTAGAAAAGAATATTTACACCGCTATTGAGGTAGCAACACTAATACCTTTAGAAGGCGACACCGCCTTTGAGAAATTTTACTCGGCCAATCCCTGGACACGCATTTACCTGCCTAATAATTGCATGCGGGTAGCATCGGCAAAACCGGTAAAAAGCACTATTTTAAAAAGGTTGGTTGAAGCATTATTGAATAACCAGGTAGGCACGTTTTTAGATAAGCAGCTGATGCATGTAACTGCCAATCGCTGGTTAAAAAAATCGCAGCAAAAAAGGCTCAACACTCATGGCATTGTGATGGGTATGGATGCCAGCGAACATTGCGCCAAACCCGATCCCACCAATTTTCAAAACAAACTGATAGACCGCTACCAAAATAAAGTAGGTCAGCTTTTACAGCAATACGAAACCAATTTCGCGCATAGCTGATAACTCCATGCAAAGGCACTAAGATGCTCAAAGATATTTCATAGTTTTAAATCTTTGCGCCTCCGCGCCTTTGCGCGCCAATCACTTTTTCTTTAGCGAAATGATATAATAATCGCCGATAAACTTCCATGGCCAGGTAGCCTTTAATCTATTTTCCTGAGCTTTTAAAAAGCGGTAAACGCGCGGGTGTTTTTCGGCAAAGCCTTCAATGTACGATGGCGGTACGATAGTACACAAACCCTCGATACCCAACACATCAAATTCCTTTTTTAAATGCGATCTGATATACGATGGATCATAATACCAGCATTTAAAATAAGTACCTTCCACATGTGCCGCAGCGCCATTGTTGCTAAACAGCCGGCGCGTAGCCGTTTTAAATTTGCCTTTAAATATCAGCAGCATTTCCCACAGGCAAAATTTAGGCAGCACTACTAAGGTGACCATGCCACCCGGTTTCAATAAAGGCGAAAACGAGGCCAGCACTTTATCCAGTTCGCCGGTACAGTTTAAGCCCGCAAAGTTCGAAAATATCAGGTCGTACGGGCCCCGGTTTTGCAGATGCGCCAGTTGGGTAAACGAGCGCAATTCGGTAGTTACCCGGTTATGCATACCCGCTTGCCGCATTTTTTGCCTTAATTGGTTTTGCATGCCGGCGGCAATATCGGTAGCATGTACAAAGTGTCCCTGCTGTGCAAAAAATAAGGCATCTTCGCCGGTACCGCTGTTCAGTTCCAGTATCTGGCTGCCTGGCTGCAGGTATTGTAAAACATGGGCGCGTACCCGTTCGCGTTTGTAATCGATTATGGTATTTCCGGCATAAATATCGTCAAATACAGCCGATTGTTTGCCGAACGCCTCTGCGGATGCCTGCTCGTTTGCCGGGTTTAATATCTCGGTCATGCGGTTGCCCTTTCCGTGCGTTCAAGCTTATATTTCTCGATCAGCGTAAGCGGGGTATAATAAAATAGCGATAACGATCTTTTAAGAGTTTTAAAGGTTGCCGCCAGCGGGTTTTTGATCAGTTTAACCAGGCTATCGATAGCCAGGTGCTGGTGATAGTTTTGATGCACATACCGGTGCAACTGCTTATAGAACGCAGGCGGATAGGTGTTTTTATACATCAAAGCCATTTCGTCCGAATCTGTCCAGTTTGTTTTTTTCTGCAGTTCGGCTTGCACCTTCTGATAAAAAACCGTCCCCGGCAAGGGGTATGATACCGAGATGCCGATCTCGTGCGGCAATAGCTCACTGATCATTTTAATAGTTAATTCAATATCCTGTTTAGTTTCGCCCGGGTAACCAAACTGGATAAAGAACGAAGGTTTGATATGGTACTTTTTCAATAACCATGTAGCCTCATGGATCTGTTGGATGGTAGTGCCCTTGTCCATAGCATCCAGTATTTTTTGCGAACCGCTTTCGGCGCCTATCCAAACATTATCACATCCCGAAGCCGCTAAGGCGCTTATCTGTTCATCCTGCAAAAGCAAATCGGCACGACTTTGAATTTTATACCTAAAGCACAAGTTTTCCTGTTTTACCAGTCGTGCAAACTCACGTACCCAACCCGGTTTCAAACCAAAAATATCGTCGCAAAACCAGATATGGTCGGGTTGGTAATGTTGCTTCAGGTATTTCAGTTCGGCTATTACATTTTCGGGGCTGCGCGAGTTGTAGCGGCTGCCGTAAATTGGTTTGGCACACCAGTTGCATTTAAAGGGGCAACCACGGGTGGTGCCCATATTCATAGAGAAATACCCTTTACTTTTTAGCCAGGCGTTACGATACGGCTCGATATCAACCAGGTCCCAGGCGGGTAAAGGCAACTGATCCAGATCTTTTAAAACTGCCCGGCCCGGCGTGCGTTTAACGGTGCCATCTTCTTCTATAAATGCTATCCCTTCAATACTATCGTAATTGCTTACGCCTTGTTTAAGCGCGTTGGCCAGTTCGAGCAAAGTCATTTCGGCTTCGCCTATTAAAACAAAATCGGCACCGGCACGCAGGTAATCTTTATAGCGGTCGGTCGAGTCACTACTCGAAACGATAACCGTGCAGCCCCTTGCCTTAGCCAGCTTAAACATATCGAAAGCGGCCTCGCGCATATTGGTGAGGCACATTTTGGTGAGGTAGTTAAACCCGTCATCGTACACCACAAACAGGTTGGGTTGCTGCTCGTTCAATACCGGTTCAACCTCATTGGCATCAACAGCAAACATGGTATCAAACAGTGATACCTCATAGCCATTCTTCCGCATCAGTGCGGCAGCATATAGTGTACCCAGCGGTGCATAAGGCTGACCCAGTTCCCATTGCTTAGGGTCGAACCGCAAGAAGTACGAATGACTGAAAAGTATCTTATTCATGTTAGTTTAAATTAACATGCGGTTTTAAATTTAACGAGCATACACATTTAACACAGGTTGGATTGCTGCTCATGTTCAATGCTTTGCGAAAATTAACAGCCCGATCACTATTTAAAATATCAGTTAGTTCATCATCATGGATGCTGCCTATCGTATCGTGAAAAAAGCATGGCCGTACACTGCCATCGGCCTCGATAACTGCTGACACCCAGGGCGCGTTACATTTTTTAAACGGGAACGGGTTGATGTTATAAAATGCAGCGTAGTAGTGATAAATATCCTGCAGCTTTTGATCGCTTTCGGCAATAAAATATTGATCCCCGTTTCTGTTTTGATTGATCGCGGTAACAATCTGCTGCAGTTCGGGCAGCTCTTCTTCGGCTAATAAAATTTCGTGTTGCCGGGGTTCGTTCCAGGCGGTTTGGCGGTTAAACGCTTCGCTGCTTACATCGGCAGGTAAAAAACTGATCTGGTCTAAACCCATTTCTTTGGCTGCACTAATAATGTTTTCCCAATTGCGAAAGTTTAACCGGTGTATCACACTGCGGCCGGTAATTTTATAGTTAGCGTTAAGCGCTTTTAAATACTGTACCCCTTCGCGCAGTTTATTGAAAGCTCCCGGGATATTACGGATGGCATCGTGCAACTGTTCATCGCCATCTATCGAAACAATAACATCATCAACCCAGCGGATCAGCTCATCGGCATGGTGCTTTAAAGTGAGCCCGGTTGACAATAAACTAATACTGATATCCTGCTTTTTCAATATCGCGCAAAGCCTGAAAAAGTTTTTATTGAGCAACGCCTCGCCGCCCGACATGAGCACCTGTTGCGTGCCCAGTTTTTTAAGCGAACGCAGCAGGTCGGTCACATCGGTTTCGGTCAGTTGTTTCAGGTTCTTATTATCCTTCCAGATATCGCACATTACACACCGGCAGTTACAAGCGCTGTGCGGCATCAGTATCACCACCGGCAAAGCCGATATGATATTGGTTTGCAACGTGCGGTAACGTTTGTAAGTATGCAGTAACGTGGCCATGGTTTTATCTTAAAATCCTTGTATCTCGGGCTGGCGATAGCGCCATAGTTTATGCAATAGTTTAATCTCGTAGGGGTAGTTAAATACGTTGATCTTATAACGTATGCCTGCCAGTAATTTAATGGCCCGGCGTTTCATATCGCTCATGCGGATATCGGTAACGGTTGGGTAGTAGCCGTTCAGCACGGTTTCAAAATTGCGTATCTTATCGATCATTTCGGGCGTAAGCCAGGGCGTGAGCGGGTTTTTACGCAGGTCGAAACTTTCCCATGCCGGGCTTATCCAGTCTTCCAGTTTTTCGGGGAAGCTAAAGCCGCCCGCTACCACCTGTTCGTACAGTTCCGAACCCTCGGTTGGTACCGGGCTGTAGGTGTACATTACAATTTCGGTGTTGGGGTTAACTGCTTTTATTTTTTTGATGAAGTTGATATCAAAATCGATCTGCGCGGCAACTTTTTCGGGGGTTTCGGCAGGTGTACCTAATACAAAGCTGTACTCGGGCACAATGTCAAACTTTTTAAGCCTTTCGGCAAAAGCCAATATTTGCGCGCCGGTTTGTGTACCGCCTTTATCCATTTGTGCCAGCACTTCGTCGTTACCGCTTTCGGCACCAAAAAAAATACACTTACAGCCCGCCTCGCGGATAAGCGCCAGTGAAGCATCCGAATATTTACTCATGGTATCTATCCGCGCCATTCCCCACCAGGTCATGCCCTCGTTTTTAACCAGTTTTGAAAACTCTACGGCGCGCTTTTCGGATACGAAGAAATTATTATCGTGAAATTCGATAGCATCGGCACCCCATTTATCTTTAATGTATTTTACATCCTGATAAACATTTTGTGCCGACTTGGCTTTCCAGCGGGCCTCATAAATAGGCACTACCGCGCAAAAAGAGCAGGTAAACGGGCAGCCGATACTGCTGTGGTAAGCAAAGGTCTTTTCGCCAAGGTAGGTTTTACCCAGGTATTTTTCCATGGGATAAAAGCGGTTAAGCCTGTGGTAAGGCAATGGCGGCAGCGCGTCCTGGTCTATCAGATCTTCCTTTCCGTTTTTAACGATCTGTCCGTTGGCTTTATAGATCAGGTTTTTGATAAACTCGTAAGGCAAAAAGTTTTCGAGCGCATCGATCAGCTTCGGAAAGCAGTTATCACCCGGGCCGTTCACAATAAAATCAACATAGCCCGAATCCAGAACTACCTTGGAATGATTTGAAGGAAAGTACCCGCCCCATATCATGGTAGTATCTTTAAAACGTTCCTTTATTGCTTTTGCTATCGGGATAGCCTGCCGTAGTTGCGGGCCGGGCATTACGGTAAAACCGAGATACCGGTATTCGCCGGTAGCCAGATAATCCATAATGGTTTGCTGCGGATCCACCTCGCGGTTACCGTCAACTATGGCCCACTCGTATTTTCCCTCAACCGAAGCTGCTATGTTTAAAATAGAATTGGGTATTCTGAAGGTATTATTGGCGCTTTTTGGATTGAACAGCAAAACCTTATTCATAACATCTGATTGGATAAACAGCTAATTTGCATAACACACCTACTCATCAATTAGGCGTTTCTGTTAATATTACGGTAACCGCCAAAGCAGCGTTGCCTTCCCGAAAAATAAAGTCGGGGCAACCCTATTTAAAAACACGCCGTATTCCTTTTAAACTCATTTTCCCCATCAGCATGGCTATGTTACAAACCATTAAAAGCTTTATCCGCCGCAATACAACAAGCATCCACGAAAAGGGATCGGTTGAAGCTTACAATCTTTGGGCCGGCAGCTATGATGACCAGCCGGATAACCTGATGTTTTATCTCGACAGCCGGGTTTTTGGAGAATTTATGGCCGGCGTTGATTTGAAGGGAAAAAAAGTAGCAGATATAGGTTGCGGAACGGGCAGGCACTGGCCGCTTTTGTACCAGCACCAGGCAGGCGATCTGACCGGTTACGATGTATCCGAGGGGATGCTGCAAAGGCTGCACATTAAATTCCCCGATGCCGACCTGGTTAAAATAAACCGCGATGATTTTTTAGCCGATGTAGCTGATGGTACTTATAATTTCATTATCTCAACCCTAACTATCGCGCACATTGAAAACCTGGAATATGCTTTACTTGAATGGTGCCGGATATTGAAGCCGCAAGGCCAGATCATCATCACCGACTTTCATCCGCAGGCATTGGCGCAGGGTGGGCGGCGCACTTTTAAGCACGATCATCAACTGATCGGCATCCGCAATCATGTACACTCAACAGGTGCTTTGAAAAAGCTTTTTGCTGAAAAAGGATTTACAGTAATTACCGAAACAGAACGTGTGATAGATGAATCGGTAAAGCATTTTTACGAAAAACAGGATGCATTGCATGTATACAATAGTTTTAAGGGTAAACCCATGATATACGGCATCCATTTAAAAAGAGAGTGATGGTTTTAAGCGGCGTAAAACTGGTTGATAGTGAGCAGGCGGTAACCATTGGCATTGCCGATGGCAGGATAACCGGCTTATCCCCGAAGGCAGATAACGGGCCGCAATTTACCTTCAGCAATGCTGTAGCCTTTCCGGGATTGATCAATTCGCACGATCATTTGGATTTCAACCTTTTCCCGCAGTTGGGTAATAAGTTGTATTCTAACTATGTAGAGTGGAGCGAGTATATCCATAACAATTATAAAACCGAGATCGAGGCAGTGCTCAATATCCCGAAAGAGCTGCGTACGCAATGGGGTATTTATAAAAATTTGCTTTGCGGCATCACCACCGTGGTAAATCATGGCGCACAGCTGCAAATTAACGATCCGCTGATCACTGTTTTTGACCGTTGCCAAAACCTGCACTCGGTAGCACTTGAAGATAACTGGCGGTTGCGCCTTAACAACCCGCTTAAAGTGCGCATGCCAGCGGTGATACACGTAGGCGAAGGATCGGATATCAGCGCCTTTACCGAAATTAACGAACTGATCAGGTGGACGCTGCTTAACCGCGATTTGATAGGCATACATGGTGTGGCCATGAAACCCAGCCAGGCAGTAAGCTTTAAGGCCCTGGTTTGGTGCCCGCAATCAAATTATTACCTGCTTAATAAAACAGCCGATATCGGTACGCTGAAAATGGCTACCGATATCCTGTTTGGTACCGACTCCACCCTTACCTCAACCTGGGACCTGTGGGACCATATCCGGATGGCGCAAACAACCGGAATGATGAACGATAATGAATTGTATGATACGCTAACCGATAATCCCGCAAAGGCATGGAAGTTGAACTGTGGTAAAATAGCCGCGGGTAAGGATGCCGATATCGTGATAAGTAAAGATAAGGGGGGCTTTTGCGCAACCCGGCCTGCCGATATTTTAATGGTGATACACCAGGGTAATATTCGCCTTTTTGATGAGGAGTTGTACGAACAGGTTAGCGCTGCACATATCGATACCTCAGGCTACAGCCGGATAGTTATTGGCAATAGCTGCAAATATGTACAGGGTGATTTGCCGGGTTTGATGGAACAGATCAAACAATACCAGGCCGATGTACAGTTTCCGGTAAGTACGCACATTAAATCAGCATTAGTTACTTAACATGAAATTTGTTTTTGCCAGCTATGTAACAACGCCCGAGTTTAAAAGCCCTTTAACCTGGCTTAAACGCATCAATATTTACACGGGCATTTTAGAGGCGCTAAGCAAAAAACACGAGGTTATCAGCATTGAGCATATCGACTATACCGGCCAAACTTTTCATAATGGTGTAAACTACCTGTTTACAAAATTTGCCAAAACCGAACGCCACTTTCCTTTGGCCATGCATCGTTTTATCAAAAGGCAAAAACCTGATGTTGTATTTATCCAGGGCCTCAATAACCCGCTGCAGGTAATACAATTACGACTGACATTAGGCCCCCGTATCCCGATAATGGTACAAAACCATGCCGAAAAGCCATTTACCGGGTTTAAAAAACAGCTGCAAAGATTAGCCGACAGGGGTGTAAATGCAACCCTTTTTGCATCGTATGCCATGGGTGCCGAATGGGTAACCAAAGGTAACCTTACATCCCCCCAAAAGATACACGAGGTGATGGAGGTATCCTCGGTTTTTTATCCTGTCGATAAAGCATCGGCGAAAGCGAGAACAGGCGCAACCGGCACCCCGGTATTTTTATGGGTGGGCCGGCTTGATCAGAATAAGGATCCCTTAACCGTAGTGAGCGCATTTTTACGTTTCACCGATAGCAGTCCGGACGCAAGGCTGTACATGATCTACCATACCGAGGAGTTGCTTGACGAGATCAAAGCTTTACTAAACCAGCACCCCAACGGTAATACGGTGGGTTTGATTGGCCGCATACCTCATGACGACCTGTTATACTGGTATAACAGTGCCGATTTTATTGTAGCAGGCTCGTATTACGAAGGCAGCGGTACTGCAGTTTGCGAGGCCATGAGCTGTGGATGTATCCCCATTATTACTGATATCTTTTCGTTTCGCAGCATGACTGATAACGGGCGGGTGGGCTTGTTATATGAAGCCGGGAACCAGCAGCAATTACTCACCACGTTATTTAAAAGCCACTATTATTTGAATATTCCCGCCGAGCGCGAAAAAGTACTGGCATTTTTCAGATCCACCCTTTCATTTGAGGCAATAGCCAAACGTTTTGAAGAAATAGCGGCTTCACTTTAGGCGTAAAGCTGCATAATGTTGCTGGCCACGTTTTCAATAGGATAGGCCAGCACAGGGGCATGATCGGGCTCGGTCTCTTCAAATATCTCGAGCAGCGTAAGGCACATTTCTATCATATTGTTAACCCGGTGATGATGCTCGATATGAGCATCCATTGGCTTTACAAACGATACCACCTGCGCACCCGCATACAGGGCCTCTAAAAGCACAGCGCCAAAACCTTCGTACGATGAGGTGTGCAGAAACACTTTAGAGCGCTGCATCAGCGAAAGCACTTCGGCGTGCGGCACCTCATCCCGTAAGGTAATATTGTTTTCGAGCTTGTTTTGTTTGATGATAGTCAGCAACCTTTCCTTTTCGGGACCTTTACCACAGATCACCGCATGGATATCGGGCATAAACTCTTTCAAAAATTTCACCACATCAATAAATATGTCGTATTGTTTAAGTGGGATCAATGCTCCGGCACCTAAAATGTCGATATCGCGCTCACGGCCGCCGGGTCCAAACAGGGAAACATCAACCCCGGTAGTAATGGTGTTGCCGGGTAAAATGCCATAGTTTTTAAATACCTGCCTGGCCACAAAGTCCGACAAAGCGATCAGCGATTCGCCGGTTGGCTTTATCCATTTAAAATAACGATTACCCGGCCTTGCATCCTGCCCCAGCATCCAGCTAAAATGTTTAAGCCTGTGTAGCTTTGCAAAGTAATGGCCAACAAATGCGCACTCATCAAACCAAAAGCTTAACAGCCCGATGAGTTGATGTTGCTTATTGAGTTTAGCCAGCGTTTGCCATACCTGTACCCAGTTGGCTAAACGATACGCCCGGCTCCGGTTTTTGCCGCCCAGGGCAATTACCGGAATATCGTTCCAGGTGTATGATGCCTTTTTAAAAGGGTATTCGAAAGCTATGATAATGATGTTCAATCGCGGGTAAGCTTGCTTAAGCGCGCGGATAAAAACCTGGTTAAGCGGCATGCAGGCGGTGTCGGCCTCGCTTTCGGGGAAGCCGGGGCTCAATATCACTAAGGTTTTACTTCCGTTCATTGTTATAAGGATTACGCCAATGCGGCGCGTATAGTTGCCTGTAATTATTTATTTTACGGCCATCGAAAACTGCCTGGAATAAAAACAGGCGCAATGCCAAGCAATATTTCTTTATTTGTCGGCATAAGAAAATTATTTTTTGATTTAAGCCTTTTTGTCAATCAGAAATATAATCTCTACCTTTCACACAAACTGATTAAATTATTCAAAAATCATGAAAACAAAATCCTCCGTGTGGCTGGCAATCCCTTTAGCACTTGCTGTGTCGTGCAAAAACAAAACAAGTACTGATGCGGCTGCCGCCCGTACTGTATTTTTCGATAAAAGCGGCATGGACACCACTGTTAAACCCGGCGACAACTTTTTTTTATACGCCAGCGGTAACTGGTTAAAAAAAACCGAAATACCTGCTTCGCAAACCGGTTGGGGATCATTCTATACTTTGTTTGATGATAACCAGAAAAACCTTCACCAGATCCTGGATGATCTTTCATCACATGATAATCCTGCCGGATCTAACGAGCAAAAGGTAGCCGATTATTATACCAGCGGTATGGATACGGTATCCATCGAAAAATTAGGTTTCGACCCGCTGAAACCGATATTTGCACAAATTGACGCGGTAAAGGATTATAAAGGCCTGGTAGCCCTCTCGGCTGATGGCTTTAAAACCGGCGATGGCTTTTTGTTTGGTTTTAACATTTCGCCCGATGATAAGATCAGCACCAAAAACGCGGCACAATTTGGCCAGTCGGGTTTAACCTTACCTAACTGCGAATACTATTCAAAAACCGACAGCGCGAGTGTAAAGATCCGCGCCGAGTTTGTTAAATACATTACCAAACTGTTTACCCTTGCCGGTGTTGACCCAGCTACCGCTGCTAAAAATGCCGATGCTGTTTTGAAACTGGAAACCCAGATCGCAAAATCGCACTCAACTCCGGTTGAACTGCGCGACCCGGTAAAGAACTACAACAAATTTGCGGTTGTTGATTTCCAGAAACAAATGCCTGACGTTGACCTGAAAGACGTACTAAACCGTTTAGGCGCTAAAACCGATACTGTTTTGGTTGGGCAGCCTAAATACTACCAGGCTTTGGATGGCCTGCTGAAAAGCCAGCCTATTGACGTTTGGAAAACCGAAATGAAATTCGGCGAGCTTAATGGCTCTGCACCTTACTTAAGCAAAGCTTTCCGCGATGCCCGGTTTGAGTTTTGGGGTAAAAACATGAGCGGCCAAAAAGTACAAAAACCGCGCTGGAAATCGATGGTATCGAGCGTTGACAATGGCTTAGGCGAACTGCTTGGCCAGGTTTACGTTGAAAAGTACTTTACCCCGGATGCAAAACAACGCATGCTCGACCTGGTGAATAACCTGCAAGGTGTTTATAAAGACCGTATTGAGAAAAACACCTGGATGAGCGACGCTACCAAAAAGAAGGCCGAAGAAAAATTAAATGCCTTTACCAAAAAGATCGGTTACCCGGATAAATGGAAAAAGTATGATGACGTGACCATCAACAAGGCTACTTACTTTGCCAACCAGCAGTCAATAGCTAAACACGATTATACCGAAATGATCAATAAACTGGGCAAGCCTGTTGACCGTACCGAGTGGGGCATGACTCCGCCGACAGTGAACGCTTACTACAATCCATCGTTTAACGAGATCGTTTTCCCGGCCGGTATCCTGCAGTTCCCATTCTTTGATAAGGATGCCGACGATGCCATCAACTATGGTGCTATCGGCGCGGTTATCGGGCACGAAATGACCCACGGCTTTGATGATCAGGGCCGCCAGTATGATAAAGACGGTAACCTGAAAGATTGGTGGACACCCGAAGATGCCGCCAAATTTAAAACCCGTGCACAGGTGGTTGTTGATCAGTACAACAAATACACTGTACTTAAAGATAACCTGCACGTTAACGGCCAGCTAACCCTTGGCGAAAACTTAGCCGACATTGGCGGTTTGGCCATAGCTTACCAGGCCTTCAAAAATACCCCACAAGGTAAAGGCGATACCAAAATTGATGGTTTAACACCCGATCAGCGTTTCTTCCTGTCATTCGCACAGGTATGGCGTATCAAAGATCGCGACGAAACCATGAGGCAGCGCATCAGCGGCGACCCGCACTCGCCCGAAATGTACCGTGTTAACGGCCCGCTGTATAATATGCCTGCTTTCTACAAAGCATTCAACATACAACCTACCGATAAACTTTACCGCCCCGAAGCTGAGCGTGTAAATGTGTGGTAAGGATCAGTCCGGAGTCTTGAGTCTGAAGTCTCGAGTCAAGGAAATGACAATAAAAAAGCCCCGGGTTTAAAATCCGGGGCTTTTGTTATATCGAAACCAGCTTAGATCAAATTAACGCTCCTATTTACAAAGTCAGTCAACTCTGCACCGGTCAACATCCCTTGCGAAAGCAGGGCCAGGTCGAACGCCTGGCGGGCCAGTGCGGTTTGCTCTTCCTCGTTCTCGTCGTTCAGTATGCGGCTGATCAGTTTGTGGTTACCGTTGATAGATACCTTGTAGTTATCGGGCAGCGAACCATAAAAGCTCATCCCGCCACCCATCGCAGCCATATCTTTCATACGGCGCATAAACTCGTCCATGGTTACGGTTACCGGTAATTCTTCCGGACTCAGGCTTTCAATCTCCACCTTCATGTTAGGCTTGGTGATCGCTTTTTCGAAAATAGCTTTAACCTTGGTGCTTTGCTCTTCAGTCAGCACATGTGCAGGGGTATCCGCCTTATTGATCAGTTTGTCTATCACATCGGCGTCCACACGCTTAACCGAAGTTTTCTCTAACTTCTGCTCTAATTGACTAACAAAATGGTTATCTATCGGCGAGTTCATCAACAATACATCATAACCCTTTTTGTTTGCCGATTGAATAAAGGTATCCTGTTTAGCCGGGTCGTTGGTGTACAGGTAAACTATTGTGTCGTCTTTGTTGGTCTGGGTGGCTTTTACTTTTTCTTTATATTCATCCAGCGTATAAAACTCATTGGCGGTATTGGTCAGCAGCGCAAAGTCTTTCGCTTTATCGTAAAACTTCTCTTCGCTAATCATACCGTATTTCACAAACAGGCCGATATCGCTCCATTTTTCCTCAAAACCCTTACGGTCGTTTTTAAACAGGTCTGACAATTTATCAGCTACCTTTTTGGTGATATAGCTGTTGATCTTTTTAACGTTGCTGTCGGCTTGTAAAAAGCTACGCGATACGTTCAGCGGGATATCCGGTGAGTCGATCACACCATGCAGCAGCATCAAAAACTCAGGCACAATGTCCTTAACCTCATCGGTAATAAACACCTGGCGACTAAATAATTTGATCTTGTTTTTGGTGATCTCAAAGTCGTTCTTCACTTTCGGGAAGTACAATACGCCGGTAAGGTTAAACGGATAATCCACATTCAGGTGGATCCAGAACAGCGGCTCTTCCGAGAATGGGTACAACTCTTTGTAAAAATCCAGGTAATCCTGGTCTATCAGTTCAGATGGAGCTTTCGTCCAGATCGGGTTGGTATTGTTGATGATATTGTCAACAATAACTTCGGTATATTTTGGTTTACCTTCTTCGTCCTCACCATCCGGCTCACGCTCCGTTTCGGTACCAAATTTAATGGGTACAGGTAAAAATTTGCAGTATTTGTTCAATATCTCCTGCAGGCGGCCCTTATCCAAAAACTCCTCACCTTCAGCGTTGATATGCAAAATCACATCAGTACCGCGGGTTGTGCGGCTGCCTTCGGTAATTTCAAATTCGGTGCTGCCGTCGCATATCCAGCGGGCGGGTTCGGCGCCATCCTGGTACGATAAGGTTTGGATCTCAACCTGGTCGGCCACCATAAACGCGGAGTAAAAGCCTAAACCAAAGCGGCCGATGATCTCATTGGCATCTTTAGCATCCTTAAACTTCTCCATAAACTCGGTAGCGCCCGAAAAAGCGATCTGGTTGATATATTTTTTGATCTCTTCGGCAGTCATACCCAAACCATTATCACTAATGGTAATGGTTTTTGCAGCCTCGTCAAAAGCAACCTCAACCTGCAGGTCGCCTAAAGCACCGTTATATTGGCCAAGCGATGCCAGGCGTTTAACCTTCTGCGTAGCGTCAACGGCATTAGAAACCAGCTCACGCAAAAATATCTCATGATCGGAGTATAAAAACTTTTTAATGATCGGGAAAATGTTCTCGGTATGTATCGAGATCGTTCCTTTTTCTTGCATATTATTTACTGTTTGTTTGATTTATATTGTTCTGTTCAGGTACTATCAAGCTCTGTTCCAAACGGGGTAATTTGCCAAATTGGCAGGGCAATTTGATTTCGAATTTCGAATGTTCAATTTCGGATTTTTTAAGAGGTCATGCCGAACTTGTTTCGGCACCCCATCATACAGAGTGACTGCGCAAACCTCTCCGCGCGTCATTGCGAGGTACGAAGCAATCCCCGAGTTACAGAGCCGCTATACAAATCATTTTGAATTTTGGCTTTTGAATTAACTTGGGCGTTGCCTCCGGCCGGGCTATCCGCTCATACTGCACAGGCCTTAGCCACATGCCGGTATCCGCTCCTATCCCTAACGCAGCTACCGTAACACATAGGTATTCTTCGGTATTTTCAGTTGTTATCAAAGGCATTACTAATCTAACCGAAGCAATCAATCATTCAATAACTCAGTCCTTCAATCATTAAATCCAGGGGGGAAATTGTAAGAAATTTTCGCATCATCTCAACTCCCGGCTTCGCGCCTCAAGCTTCGTGCTTAATCTTACAAGATACTAAAATTAATACCAAAAACCAACTTTCAGCCTCGATTTTACACGTGGCCTGTACGTAACATTGTTTATTGTATTAGTTTTGTTTATCACAAACCCGCAATGAAACAGTTATGCTTTATATGCCTGATAGCAGGCGCAATTATATTTTCAGGCTGTTCAGGCCATGATAACGAAAACAAGCTAAAAGATAGCTCGTCGACAGCTGATACCGGTTTGCTCGCTGATAAAAACTTTGCTTTCAAAAACATCAGCAACACCTTGTTTGAAAATAAATTTAAAGAGCACAACGGTAAACTTTATGCCGACTCAACTTATACGCTCGCTTTTGTTGAGCTGTCAAAAGCACAAAAAGTGAAATTTCTCGCCGCATCCATGAAGAAAGAAGTAGGCGTAAACAGTGAATATGTAAGGGATATGATGGGCGCGTATTTTATAGCCAAGCAAGAAAAGATAGGCAACCTGCAGCCAATAATTGTTCAGGTTGGGGGTGATGATTATGGTGCGCTAAAAATGATTCTTTTGGATAACAAAAATTCGGTTGTAAACGTGTTCAACATCACTGGCGGAATGCTGGGCGGGCCATCCACCATTGGGGATTCGCTCACACAATACGAGGCGCGGAACTACTCGTATTTAAATAAAAACATTGTCACTAATACAGTAATCAGTATTTCGGATTATGACGATTCTCTAAAAAAACCTTCTATTGTCGATTCGAACGTATTTAAAATACTTATTCACAATACAGGTAAAATAAGTACAAAACAAATTGTACACAAAGAATACCGAAAGGCTCACAACCCTTAAAATGGGTTCAAGAGCCGGTTTATTTAAGCCATAAAAGTATCCAGGTAAAGCTCCTCAACCTTCTTCCTGGCCCAATCGGTTTTTCGTAAAAATTTCAGGCTCGATTTCACACTCGGGTCGTGTGTAAAACTGTTTATTTTGATGAGCTGCCCAAGCCGCTCCCAGCCATAATGCTCAACCAGTTCGGTTACGATAGCTTCGAGGGTTTTACCGTGTAATGGGTTATTGGGTTGGGTAGACATGGTACAAAAATACTAAGAAGAATCAAGAGCCAAGAATCAAGATTCAAGACGTATCTGCATAAACGCTTTTGTCTTACTTTTTGATTCTTGGCTCTTGATTCTTAATTCTATTTTTCCGGTACTTCCAAACTAATATAATCATACATGATATGATTGGTGCGATTACCAGCGCTGCCCTGTACCAGTGTAATTGTGTTATCCCCAACTTTCAATTTCGATACAGGGATACTTAACACGTAAGTACTGTATTTAGCGTGGATACCCTGCCGCACCAGTGCATTGCCTCCCACATTAAAAGTTGGGGTAAAGCTGTTGAATATATTGGTATCGTCGTTAACATAAGTTTCCAGCCGGCCACGGTCAACACTGGCAAAAGCAAAGGTAAGAGTAGCATTGCCGCTTGCGGGCAGTTGAGCCAGCGTAAAATTGATCTTCCATGGCCAGGCCACAAATTTACCGTCGCTGTTCAGGTACGAGCTATGTACATAGTTCCAGTCCTTGCGCCAGTCGCTTTTGTCAACAGTATATACAATAGGGTTAGGCAGGGCTTTGCTATAAGTTTCCCACATAAACGAGTTCCAGTACTGGTCGCCAAACATAAACTCTTTGGCGGTACGGTCGGGGATACCAATTTCCCAAACCAGTTTACCTTTGGTTCGGGGAATGTTCCATTGCAAATTCCCCAGGCTAACTGCTTCACCCGCTTTTATTGTAATGTTATCTTTTGCATATTCACCCACGGCACCGCTTACATAAGCATGCAACGTATAAGTACCTGGGCGGATGTTCGGTATCGTGAAACGGCCGCCAGCATCTGCTTTTACCCAGTATTGATAGTTTTTCGAATCTTTTTCCCAATCGGTCCCCGGCACACAAAGGCCAATCCAGGCATTGCCGCCTTTTACATTGGGTTTGTAGGGGTCATCTACTATAAACCTGCCGGTAGCCGTTCCCCGCTCGTTGGCTAATGGATAATCCGGGTTGCCGGTCAGCCATTTATAGGGCCATCGGGCTTTTTCTTCATCCACTTTGTGTTTAGCGTCGGCCCACATTGTACTTACATTGCTACCGCTGTTAATGTATAGCAGCCATGGTCCAAATGCTTTACTCCATTGTTCGCCGTCTGCTACCTGCGTGCCGCTGCCGGCATAATGATCGCGGCCAAAATGCAGGTGGTTTATGCCGGATGCCGCATTCAGATCGGCCTGGTTTGGGCCATCGTTAAAAAAGTCGTACCCGCCTAAAACTATCCAGCCGCCAATGTGGTATTTGCTGCTGGTATGGCCGTAAGTACCGATATCATAATAAGCGGCGCTGTATTCGTACTTACATTCGTATTTGCCTGCTTTAACACCGGTTGTCATCTTTTTCGATTCGGGGATACTGGTATTTTCCTCGTGCTCATAATCGTAAGCGTTGGGCATATCCATGTTGCGCAGCGAGTCGACCACGATATGATCAAAAACCCCCTCCTGCAGTTTCCACACAAAGCGCCACTCGCCCATGCTGGTTTTTGGGTACGATGCCGGGTGGTTAAGCATCACATAAGCGTAAATACCCGATTCGCCTTTTTTGATCACATAATGTGCCTCGATATCAAAAGCCTGCGGGCGTAAGCCGGGATGCCATACGCTTTTAAACGCCACATCGATCAACTCACCATTTTGTGTTTTTACCGATACCTCGCACTGTTTGGGCTGGCTATAATCCTGTTTGCCGTCCATACTGTAATAGCCGTCTTTTAATACTTCGATACCTTTGTATTTGTACGATAGGATATGCGCACTCCCTTTGGCAATATGTGCCGATACAATACCATTATCGAGCGTGATATAAACGCCATTGTCCTGATAAACAGGCGCTTTATTAACATCGGTTTGAACCTGCGATAATAAAGGTGTGATAAATAATAGTGCCAGGGCGGCAACAGCGGTTTTGATCATCATGATTAGATTGAATTGGTAAGACCAATATAACCCGAAAAGGTTAATTGTCGAAATAACAATTTTATTACGCTTGTTCTATCGTATCGATCAGCGCCTGCAAAACTTTTTTGAGCGAGGCCAGCACAGCCATGTCTGTAACTTCCCCTTCAGCATTTATTTTAGTGCGCACAAACGGTACCAGCAGTTTAGCATCATCAGGTAATTTGGCCGATATAGCGCCCAACACCAGCTGCAAAGCGGCATGCGCATGCTCACCCTGGCTCGAAGCCGTGATAAGCGCCACAGGCTTATCCACAAACTCGCCCGACGACACCGTCCACTCCAACGCATTCTTTAAAGCGGCCGGGATACCAAAGGCATATTCGGGTGTACAGATCAGCACACCATCAGCTTCTGTGAGTTGCTTGCGCAGATCGGTAACCGTTGCAGGCGGCACATCGGTATCCAACCCCGGGTCAAAATGCGGCAGATCGGCCAGGCCCTCATACAAGGTAACTTTAACATTTGCGGGCACCATCCCCGCAAGGGCATTAATAATAACACCGTTTGATGAGTTTTTGCGTAAACTGCCCGATATGGCCAATAGGTTGATGGTTTGCATTTTAACGTGTGTAAAAATTAGGTGCCAATATATTATCTTGTACCGCCAAATCCACTCACCATGAAAAAATTATACACTGCCATTACTTTACTATTATGTGCACCGCTATTTGTTTTTAATGGTTTTGCCAAAGCCGGTTCACTGAAGATCAGCGGCAAAGACACTACTGCAAAAGTCGATACCGTAACACATATCATCGGCACCTCAGCCGATCTATCAGGTGCACCCAAACCCAAAAACCTGTATGTGCAATTAGATAATGGTACCAACGGCACTGCGCTATCATCATTGATCCGTATTAACCAAACAGCCGCCACAGCGGGCAGTATACAGGGCTTGGAGGCTTACGTTAAAGTTAAGCACCCGGTGGGTGTTGTTAATTTAGCATATGGCTTGCTCGGCCATATCGAGCAGGGTAGCAGTTCAATTTTAACCACAGCCAGGGCCGTGCAGGGGGGCATCGTTTATAAAGGTTCGGGCAATACCAATAGCGCAAGCTCTTTTTACGCTTTCCAGTCTGTTGATGGCGGTAGTGGTACCATAACCGATGCCTACCTGTATTATGGTAACGCCTTCCCAAAATACGGTGTAAGCTATAGCAATAAATGGGGCGTTTATATTAACGATAACACTGCAAAAAACTATTTGCCGGGCCCAACAAACATGGGCACTTTAACCCTTACTACCGCTAATGGCAGCACCGGCGATAGCTTATTAACCGTACACAACGGCGTGGTTCAAAAAATACCTGCTGATACACGTGTAAATGGTGCTTATCATTTGTTTACGCCGGTTAACAAAGGTTCGGTTGCTTTGGTAAACAACTCAACCAATATCATTAACCCACCGGCAACCATAGCCAGGTTAACATTAACCTTGCCACCAAACGCTGCCGATAACGACCGCATAAAACTCAAGTACACCCAAACCGTAACAGCTATAACGTTTTCGGGTGGTATTGTAGTTGGCAATCCCAAAACCGGCACGGCAGGGCAAATGGTCGAACTTATTTACAATGCCGGTACCCACTGCTGGTATTAAATGCTAATCAGTATTTATTAAATGATGCTGATAATTAAGATACCTTTGCAGCATAATTTTACAACATTATGCGATTTAAATTAGGCGATTTTGTACGTTTTGTGGATGAGCGGCGCGAGGGTTATATCACCACCATTTTTGATGAGGAGATGATTGGCGTAACCGGCGATGATGATTTTGAGATCCCCGTTTTAGCCAGCAAGGTAACCACCGTATACGGGCACAAATCCAGCGGGATAGAGAGCCAGGCCTTTGAGGAAACCCGCACCTCCGAAGCCGAATTTATAATCAAAGGTATTTACCTGGCTGTTACCAGCGATCAGCGTATCGCTTCGGTTGTACATTTCCATTTGGTTAACGAAACTTCGTTCCAATTGCTGCTTAGCCTCACTACCGAAAAGCTGCACAAGTTTAAAGGCGAGTACGCAGGTATCATCGCACCAAAAACAGCAGTAAAAATTTATTCGGCTCCTTTGCCCGATATCCAGCTTTGGCCTAAATTTCATTTCCAGGCCCTGTACTATACTTCGCAAAACATCACTCTGAACGAGCCGCTTGTTTACAAGGAAAATTTTAAGGCCAAAGATTTTTCGGGCAGCAAAAAACAGGTGCCTATGCTTAAAGAACAAGCCTGGCTTATCCGTTTAGATGAACCCGAAATGGTAATTGATGCCGAAAAACTAAAGGAGAGCTTTTTTAAACCTGCCGAAGAAAAGCGCGAGATCGAGAAACCTTCTCAAGAGATCGATCTGCACATAGAAAAACTGCGCGACGACCATCAGTTTTTGGGCAGCGCGGATATTTTACGCATCCAGTTGGAGGCCTTTAAAAAAGCCCTGGATGCCGCCATTGTGCACAAGCTGCCCTCGGTTACTTTTATACACGGCGTTGGCAACGGCACCTTAAAAAACGAGCTGCACAAACTGGCCGGCAAACACCCGCAGGTGCAAACTTTTATGGATGCACGTAAAGAAAAATTTGGCTACGGCGCTACCAAACTGTTGCTAAAATAACCGCCCGGCAACAGTGTTTTAGGGCATTTTAACAGGCAAACAATACCATATACCATTTTGGTATAAATAATAAATTGCGCTCAAACGCTTTTATTTCAAAACTTTTTTACCTACGTTTATACTAATTACTGATATTTATCGAATTATTCGCTGTATCCGCTTTCAGTTTATAAACCGTTAAATCCTAAATTATAATTCGTTACCACCCTGTACACTTAAGCCCGGCGTTATTGCAACTGTTGCTTAATTTTATTTAGGGTAAAATATAAATTAATGAAGAGTACCCGCTCAGTTATTGTTGCTACCGGTAGTTATATACCCGATGTTATTGTTCCGAATGCAGAGTTTTTGGAGCATGCCTTTTTTGAGCGCGACGGCAGTCCTATCGCTAAGGATAACCAAACCATCATTGAAAAATTCCGCGAGATAACCGGCATAACCGAACGCCGCTATGTGCAAAAAAACCAAACCGCGTCAGATATCGGTTTGATTGCCGCGCAGGATGCTTTAACAAGTTCGGGCATCGACCCGGAAACGTTAGATTATATTATTGTTGCCCATAACTTTGGCGATGTGGTTTGCGGCACCAACCGTACAGATATGGTGCCCACACTGGCTGCGCGTATTAAACACAGGCTGGGTATTGTTAACCCCGATTGTGTTGCTTACGATCTGCCTTTCGGTTGCCCGGGATGGGTACAGGGCGTAATACAGGCCGATTATTATCTCCGTTCGGGCGATGCCAAACGCTGCCTGGTAATAGGCGCCGAAACCATATCGCGCGTAAGCGATGCGCATGATCGCGATTCGATGATCTATGCTGATGGCGCCGGGGCCGTAATTTTAGAGGCCCGCGAAAACAGCGAAGCCGGCATACTGGCACACAAAGCACAATCGCACACTATTGAGCACGCCATGCTGCTGGCCATGCTGCCATCAAGCGGCCCTGATGACACCGATAAAAACAACCTGTATCTTAAAATGAACGGGCGTAAATTATACGAGTTTGCCCTTACACAAGTACCGCTGGTTGTTAAAGCCGCTTTGGATAAAGCAGGTGTAAATTTAAGCGAGATAAAAAAAGTGCTCATACACCAGGCCAACGACAAAATGGATGCCGCCATTTTAACCCGTTTGTTTAAATTATACGGACTTGAAAACACCGATCCGTCCATCATGCCCATGACCATCTCCTGGCTGGGTAACAGCTCGGTAGCTACCGTGCCTACTCTGCTCGACCTGATACAAAAAGGAAAAATGGAAGGCCAGCACATCAGTAAAGGCGATAAAGTGGTTATGGCATCGGTAGGCGCAGGCATGAATATCAACGCTGTTATTTATCAATTTTAAAAGATAACGCAGTGTAATTTTTGCTTTTCGCCTATTGCATATCAAATTATTAACATTACCTTGCGTGCTTATTAAAATTAAAAATACAATACAATGCAAGGAACAGTAAAATTTTTCAATGTGACTAAAGGTTTTGGATTCATCGTACCATCAAACGGCGATGCCGAAATTTTTGTTCATTCTTCTGGCTTAGTAGATCAAATCCGTGAAAACGACAGCGTTGAATACGAAGTAGAAAACGGCAGGAAAGGCCTTAACGCGGTACAAGTGAAAGTAGTTGGTTAATTCCATATCATCATAAAAATCGTTGCAGCATCCACCAAAAAGTGGATGCTTTTTTTTGTGTTATAGCTTTCGTATCCAGCTAATTAAAAAACTATTTTTCAAGTAAAGCCTTGTTTATCAAAATATAACCTTACTTTGCATTTCATTATAAATCTAAAAATAAAAATACAATGTCACTCGGAACAGTAAAATGGTTTAACGGAACCAAAGGTTATGGCTTTATCACTCCTGAAGATGGTAGCGCTGATGTTTTTGTACACATATCGGCTTTAGAACAGGCTGGCTTACGCGATCTTAAAGAAGGTCAGGCGATCAGCTACGAACTGGAGCACGATGCCAAAAAAGGAAAAGCTTCTGCAGGCAGTTTAAAACTCGCATAATAAAGTTTTAAAGCACTCCGATGATCATCGGGGTGCTTTACTTATAAGCTTTAAAACGGCGGCGTCACAAAGGTAAACTAAACCAAAACGTTGAGCCCTTCCCCGGCTCGCTTATCACCCCAATTTTACCTTTATGTAACTCGATGATCTGGTAACAGATAAATAGACCCAGCCCCAGCCCCTGGAAGGCTTTTTGCGAATTACCAACCCTGTAAAATTTTTCAAAAATACTTTTTTGTTCATCCTTGGGTATGCCTATGCCATAATCCTGCACAGATATCGTTACCTGCTCCTCTTCAACCTTCGATGTAATGCTGATCACGCTCTCGTCGGGTGAGTATTTAATGGCATTAGTGATAAAATTATTCACTACCTGCCCTATGCGCTCCCTGTCGCCGGGCACTGCGGCTACCGGGTCGAGGTTAACATCAATGCGGTGCTTTTTAGTGGTGTGTTGCAGCGATTGGCTAATTTCAACAACCAGGTCATTCAGGTCAAATTTAGCGATGTTAAAATTTACCGCCCCCGCCTGTAACGAGCTTACATCAAGCATATCATTGATCATCCGCACAATGCGGTTAACCTGGTGATCAATTTTAGTGATAATTTCGTGCGATGAAGTATCCGTGCTGCCCCTAAAACGATTTTCGAGTACCTGTGTAAAAGCTTTTAAGCTGGTTAAGGGTGTTTTTAACTCGTGCGACGCCACACCAATAAAGTCTTCGCGCTGTTTTTCCAGGTTTACCCTATCGGTAACATCCGTAAAGTTTGATATAATGGCATTCACCATAGGCTCGTGCAGCAAATTGGTCAGCCGGCTTTCCAGCCATATCCACTTTCCGTTTTTATGCTTTACGCGATGAAGCATTATAACGGTTTTACCCGGGTGCGATGCCAGCCTGTAAAACTGCTCCTTAGCGTATAATACCTCACTCTCATGGCTCAATTCCCACGGTTGATGCCGGGCAAGCTCATCAAGGGTATAACCCAATATGGCCTCCACCGAAGGGCTGCAATAAATACGCACACCTTCGGCATTGTGCATGGTAATGCCTTCGGTACTTTTTTCAACCAATGCCTTAAATAGCATATCGCGCTGGTGCATCTTTTTTACGGTTCGCCTTAAAGCAGCGCTCAGGCCAACAATAAAACTGCACTCCAGTATAAACAAGCCCGTTTGGGTCAGATGGTCTGCATCAACAGAAAAGGCATTATATGGATATAAAAAAAAGAAATTAACCAATACCGCCATGCATAAAATGATCAGCATGGCAACTATTTCACCAAAGTACCGGGCGGTAATAACAATAACAGCAAAATAAAGTAAAAATGGTGTTGAGATGCCCATATAGGTAAACAGCATCAGCTTTAACAAGGTAACCCATACCAGCAACAGTAATGGTATGCCGTATTTGATGTAAAAAGGGCTATGTATAAAATTGGTGTTGCCTGCTGTAAGCTTTTTTAACCCCGACATATCAATATCAAAAATACAGATTAGAAATTCTCAATAGTAAAAAAATTATGGAGTTTGTTAATTGCGATACGTTGATACTATTAATACCTGTATTATGCAATTTGTTTTGGTTTAGACTGACAGATGTGGATGTAGTTTAAAACATATAACACTAAATTACTGATAAAATATCAAAAAAAGACAGCAGCCTGTAATTCAAAATTCTGCATACCTTTAAACCGTTTTATGACTAATTTAACACCACGCACCTCCCAATGGCTTTACGCTTTGGTAGCAATGGCCGTATTGCTAAACTTTAGCGGCCTGTTTGTTACCATTATGGCTCCTGATGGCGCTTTGTATGCCAGCATTGCCAAAACCATGGTGCTACATAACAACTATACCGATCTGTATGCCGAGGGGCGCAACTGGCTCGATAAACCGCACTTCCCGTTTTGGCTCATTGCACTATCGTTTAAATGTTTTGGTTTTACAACCTGGGCCTATAAACTGCCCGCCATTTTATTTTTGCTGATGGGCGCCAGATATACTTACCTTTTTGCCAAAAGCCTTTACAATACCCAGGTAGCATTGTGGTCGGTACTGATATTGCTCACTGCCCAACATATCATTATCTCAAACCAGGATGTGCGTGCCGAACCTTATTTAACCGGGCTCATCATCGCTTCGGTATATCATTTTTACAAGGCTTATCAAACCAACAGCTGGTGGCATTTACTGGCGGGCAGCGCTTTTGCAGCCTGCGCTATCATGACCAAAGGTATGTTTGCCATTATCCCGATAGGTGGCGCCCTTGCCGGGGATATGATCATTAAAAAACAATGGAACCAATTGTTTAGCCTGCGCTGGCTTGCCGCGATGATATTGACGGCAATATTTGTCATCCCCGAAATTTATTGCCTTTACCAACAGTTCGACCTGCATCCCGAAAAGGTAGTATTTGGCCATAACCACGTATCGGGTATTAAATTCTTTTTTTGGGATAGCCAATTCGGCCGCTTTTTTAATACCGGGCCAATTAAGGGTCACGGCGATCCCACTTTTTTTATACACACTACCCTATGGGCCTTTTTGCCCTGGTCGCTACTTTTGTTTACGGCTATATTTCAATATTTTAAAAAGCATGGCAAAAACGTGCAGCAGGCCGAATGGTATTGTATCTGCGGCTCCCTGCTTACCTTCCTGGTGTTTTCGGCATCAAAATTTCAGTTGCCGTTTTACCTCAATATCGTATTCCCGTTTTTTGCCATACTAACCGCGCAATATTTAAGCAATGTTTCGGGTAAAAAAAGCATCCGTGCCATCCGGATAGTTCAACTAAGCATTGTGGGTTTGCTGCTGCTGCTCGTGGTGGCGCTGCAGTATTTTTTTGTGCCCGAAAGCATGACGGTTTTAACTGGTGTTGTATTATTTATTTTGCTTATCGCGATGATCGTCATCCCCGCAAGGGTAACTCATATCAGCTGGCAAAAAACAGCTGTTACCACTTTTATGGCAGCCTGTATAGTTAACCTTTATTTAAACCTTGCCTTTTACCCCAGCCTGCTAAAATACCAATCGGGCAGCCAGGCCGCTATGTGGATCAATCAAAACAACCCCAATAAAATACCGGTAGTGCAATGCATCCACACTAATGATTATGGTTACCCACTTGAGTTTTACCTCGATCAGCCTTTATATACCATTGATCAAAACGGCGTTGGGCCCTTGCCGCAGAAACCCTTTTTAATGTATGGTTACCCCGATAATATAGATGCCTTAAAGGCCAAGGGCTGGCATATTGACACCGTAAAAACTTTCGACAGGTATTGGATAACCAGGCTTAAGCCCAGGTTTTTAAACAAAAACACACGGCCTTCAACCTTAGAAAAAGTAGAAATTGTACTGGTAAAGCCTTAGTTTATTTTAACACACCCGGGTTTTGCTCAAGCCAGCGCAAAAACGTCACATCTAAACCCACTCCCGGTTTTGCCACTTTTAACAACGGGTTTCCCTCCAAATTTTTAAACAATGTTTCCATTGCTTTTTTATGTTCTTCGCTCTTTTGTTTAATTATAGCTTCGTCTTTTATTGGTTCGCGGTACGGGGCCATGCCGCCAAACTTATTATCGCGCTCTAAAACCTCTTGTGGTAAAAAGTCTTTAAGCGCTTTACGATAGGCTGTGCGGTTTAGTGTGCCCTCATATTTTAAATAATTAGGCATCGACAGGTAGTACTGCGTTAACCTGATATCGGCCATGGGATGTCTCGGCTCAAAACCAAAATATAAGCCGTAACGGGTTTCGCTTTCCATCCGTGCGGGCAAATGGTTACGCAAAAAGCGGTGCTTTTGATAATGCCTGTAGCTATCGTATTGTTGCTCTTTTAACGGTGTTAACCAGTTGGCATCGCCGGCCTGGTATAAATTCTCTGCCGGTATATTATATAACTTGAGTGCCTTTTTTACGTGTTTGTTGTGTATCCCGATGGCCTCTTTAAGCAAATGCATTTTATACCTTACCGAGTAGGGTATAAAAGGTTCTATTTTATAAAAACCCGGGAACTTCTTCTTCGCAAAAAAGTATTTTAAATACTGCTTTTTATCCAGGTAATCTAAAAAGTAGTACTTGCCCCGGTAGGTTACCATTTCATCACCCGGAAAACCGGATAACAAGGTGCGTATACCCTGCTGCTGCGCTGCCTGGCGAATAGGCATTTGCCACATCTGGTGCCAGTTTTCCAGGCCGTCGTTAATTTTTAGTAAAATATCGTTTTCTTCAAACGGGTAAGCAGGTGGCTGAGCAATGGTATAAACAGAGTTTTCAATTTTATTGAATTTAACAACGGCATCTATCCAGGTACGCTCGCTGTCGGCCAATATCTTTTCGTCGGTTACATGCTTGGCAATGGTATTTGATATGGTAATGATGCTTTTACCTTCCTGCTGTAAAAAATGAGTTGCCACACCTGTAATACCCGAAGAATCCATACCACCGCTCAACTCCACGCCAATAGGATAAGCGCTGCGTATACGGCATTTTACGGCTGTTTTAAAGTGCTCAAGCAAGCCATCATAATAATCCTGCTGATTGGCGAAGCGGATCTCCGTTTCGGCGTCCATATCCCAGTACTGCCTTGGCCGCAGTTCCTGCTTTTGCTGATGAACAGTTACCGTATGTGCAGGCTTAAGCCGTTTAATGTTTTGATACAGGGTGCTATCTAAAGTTTGCTCGGCTGTGCGGATAAGGTAATTATACAAAAATTGTTTATTGATACTTTGATCTATTCCGGGCAATGCCAATAAGCCTTTTTTTTCTGTCGCGAAAGCAAAATACTGCTCATCCTGATAATAAAAAAACGGCTTTACCCCCATGTGATCGCGTGCGCAAAACAATTTTTGTTCGCCTTCGTCCCATATCGCGAAGGCAAAATCACCTATCAAATGTTTAACACAGTCTTCGCCATACTTTTGGTAGGCCTTTAATATCAGGGTACTATCCGCAATTAGGTGTGCATCTGCAACCGGCAATGCCAGTTTGCTAAACAACTCATCACGGTTATCAATACGGGCATCAGCAGTAATAGTTAGTTGACTATCACTTTGATGCAATGGCAGTTTTTCGTGCAGCGATTCGGGCGTGTTATACAACATTAATTGCCCCAGCCCTACATTATTGTTAAACCACATTCCTTTTGCATCGGCCGTCCAATGCGCCAGTGGCTGTTCCATTACTGTAAGAACATCAACTGAAACAGGTTTTTTGTTATAATGCAGTATTCCGTAAATCGAACTCATAAAAAGGAGATGGTCAGGATAAGCCGGGGGCTTATAGTTATTTAATTTTAGGCTGAATATTGGCCTTGTGAAATTTGCTTATCGCATCTGTTTTGCCAACCTGTTTCCAAAAATCGCGAATTATCCAATATTTGTTTCCGTAGGTCACAAATATCTCTTCGTCTTTTTCAATACGTTGCCTTGCGGTAATAGTGGCCACTTCGTTTTTAAAGTTCATTTCCTGGCGGGTGTTGGGCCCATCCGAATGGTTGTATAACGAAATATAGCCAAAAGGGAAATATTGAAACGCGCCATATGTTTTGCACTCAATACAATCACAAGCCTGGTTTGCCCAAACATAATCGGCTAAAACAGCATCATGCGATTGTTTTGCCCGGTTAGCCAGTTTCAGCAATTTACTTTGTTCAATCATCTCCCCCTCTTCTATGGTTTCTTTTGCAAAAACCCCATAGCCATGCACTGCAGATTTTCGGGGTTCTATTTTAGGCGAAAGGCCCTTTAAAACCTCGGGGCTTTCTTCACGCATTTTGCAAAGCGGCAATCCTCCGGTAGCTTCTCCAATGTTAGGTAGTATCTTAAAATCAGCTTCATCAAACACCAGCTTACTGTTTTTTAGCTTAGGGTACTTTACCAGTAATGCTTCTATATCCTTTTGCAGACTGTTGCTCATAATACGGTTTAATCAGAGGGTGCAATATACATAAATGAGCAAATATATTACGTTTTCGGTTAAATAAACGCCGGTATTTAAACATCCGCTTTTTGATTAAATTTTTATATTTATGCCATAAACCAGCTAACGTGGAAGATAACAGCTTTAAAGAGAACGGGTACAAATATGTTAAGGGTCTGATAGATACTTCGAACTACCGGAAAATGATGAACCGGCTTGAAGAAATAGGCAAAGGCAAATTCGACAAGCAGGTGCCCGGCTCGCTGGGGTTTTATAAAGAACCTTTTTTTGAAAAACTACTTGAACACCTGCTGCCCGCCATTGAACTGCATTCGGGCTATAAATTATATAAAACCTATAGTTATGCCCGCCAATATCACCTGGGCGAAGAGTTAAAGATACATAGAGACCGGCATGCCTGCGAAGTTACCGTAAGTTTATGTTTGGGTAACGAGGGCGAACCATGGCCCATCTGGCTGCGCGACAGGGAAAAAAACGACCGGTCGTTTGCGCTTGAAGCGGGCGACGCTTTTATTTTTAAAGGTGTTGAATTACAGCACTGGCGCGAACCCAATACCTTTGGACCATGCTCGCAGGTGTTTTTGCATTATGTTGACCAGGAAGGCCCCTATGCCGGCGAAAAGGACGACCTGAGCAGAAAAGGGCACCAGGCCTATTAATGGAGTCCAGTCATTTATAATTATTGTTCCGCTGCCGGTTGTTCTGGTTTTTCTGTCACCGGTTCTTCTTCTTCAATCTTCCTCCACAACCAGCCGTTCAACGTAAAGCGCCCGTCTACAAATTTGCCGCTTGGGCAGGTAACCGGGTGCACGGCATGTAAAAATGATGAATTAAAAAAAACGATAGAATTATTGTCGGGCTGTACGATCAATGGCTTGGGCTTGTTTTTTAAAAACAGCAATTGCCCGCCCTCAAAATTTTTAGGTATTGAATGAAAGTAATAAACAAAGGTAATAACCCGATGTTTTAGTTTACCCTGGCCGTTATCAATATGGGGTTTGTAAAACTCGCCATGGTTATGGCTCGTCAGGTGCATCTCCACATTACCCACTTCAAAAGGCTCTATACCTAATTTTTCAAACATTTCCGGCAGACCTTCTTTTATCTTCTTTTTCAGTATCTTATAAAAATCTATAAAATCCTTGGGGCGCAACGATAACGAATGGCGGTAATTGGTGTTCAGGGCACCTTCGCCGTTAAGGCCAACAGTCATGGTATGCTCAAAATCGTCCTGTTTGGCTATGGCATGCGCGTATAACTGGGCATTGGTATCCTTGTCGAGGTAATCGTGATAAATAAGACAGGAGTTGTTCTCAGCTAAAGTATCGGCCATAGGGGTATTTTTACAAAAGTAAATGTAATAGTTTTACCCGCATTTAAAAACCGCAGCGGCTTACGACTTCATTTTTTTAAGCAGTCCCTCTATCACCTTGGCAAAGTGGGCATGCTCCAGTTGCTGTCCCTTAAATTTTACCATCTCCAGATCATCGCCTGCATCGATCCTAAAGCGCGATTGATGGATGATCTCACCTTCGTCAAACTGTTCGTTCACAAAATGGATAGTGATACCCGATTCTTCTTCGCCTGCGGCCAGTATGGCATTGTGCACCCTATCGCCATACATACCTTTACCGCCGTATTTAGGTAGTAATGATGGATGAATATTGATGATCTTGTTTGGGAATGCCTGCAAAAGTGATTGTGGTACGAGCCATAAAAAACCAGCCAGCACCACCAGGTCTATCTGCAGATTTTTCAGCAGCCTGATAATGTTATCCGTTTCGTAAAACTCGTGCCTGTCAAAAATATGCGAGGGTATCTCAAAATTATCGGCCCGCTGCAAAACATAGGCTTCGGGGTTGTTTGTTAAAACCAACGACACTTCCGCAGCAGAACTGCGTTTAAAGTGCTCCATTATCTTTTGGGCGTTTGAGCCCGAGCCTGAAGCAAAAATGGCAATGCGTTTTTTCAAGTATTCCGGGTTTTTGTTTTTAGCTTTCTCCAAATATAAAAGATTGTACGGGCATTACTAAAAATTTAGTAAAAAGGTTGCCTATTGCGAATGGACAAAACCATAACGGGTAATGGTGCGTACTGTTGTTGCCTTATAAAAAGGTTGGATGTCGCCTGTTTTAAGCACTAACGAGTACTGCCCCAGGTTATCTATCGCCGCGTTTTGGAAGGCTTTTACCGTTATCATTGTTGCCTTTGAGGTGTCCTGAGCCGACATATCGCAGTTTAACGTCAGGTTATCCAGGTTTATACTCCACGTACCCGATGAATTTTGAGTAATGCAATGGTAGTTTTGGTAGGTACAGTTGTTGTTTGTGCTGAATGTGAATTTTTGTGTAATGCCGCAGGTGGTATTGAGTGTATCGGTTTTGCCCTGGGTATCACCCACATAATGAAACACCTGTACCGATGCCAGTGTCCATACGCCACTGGTTAAAAAATAAGATACGCTGTCGCCGTTATCTTTTTTGCACGAGTTAACCAGCATAGCGAGCATCATTAACCCCGGCAGCACAAAAAACGGAACTTTATATTTTGCAGTATTAAACACAGGTCAAAATAACGAAAAATGCAGCGATTTATGATGGGGAAACTTTATTAAGTATTAAAACGTCATTGCGAGGCACGAAGCAATCTCTATACTATACAGGTCCAATTGTATGTATCGATCATCCTATGTAGAGATTGCTTCGCTACCACTCGCAATGACGCTTTTAATTAGAATACTATTGCTTAGCTGCCCACCTATCCATCTTAGCTTCAAAAACGCTCAGCGGCATAGCGCCATCTTTTAATACCTGGTTGTGAAATTCGGCCAGGTCAAATTTGCTGCCCAGTTTATTTTCATAACGGGTGCGCAGTTCACGGATCTTTAAAGCGCCCATTTTATAGCCAAGCGCCTGCCCGGGGAAGGCCATATAGCGTTCAATTTCGGCAGTAGCCCCCTGCTCATCTATCTGCTCGTTATCCATCATATATTTAATGGCCTGCTCGCGCGTCATACCTTTGCTGTGGATAGCCACATCAACCACTAAACGGATGGCCCGGTGTATCTCATCGCCCAAAGCGCCCATGTGTTGGTAAGGGTCGGTAAATAAACCCAGTTCTTTACCTAACGATTCGCAATACAATGCCCAGCCTTCCACATAGGCATTTTCATTATTATCAAACCGGCGAAAATCGGGCAGCGAATTATTTTCCTGCGTAAGCGATATCTGGTAATGGTGCCCCGGGATAGCTTCGTGTAAAAACAGCGACTCCATGCCCGATGTAATGTTAAACTGTGTAGCATCCAGTATCGGCACATAAAATATCCCCGGGCGACTGCCATCGGCCGTTCCCTGGTAATACTCCGCACTGGCCGATGCCGCCCTGAAAGCCTCCGTTTGCCGTATCTCGAACGGGCATTTAGGCACATGCGTAAACTCCTTTTTCAAATTAGGCTGCATGCGCTGGTGGATGTTTTCAAAGGCATCCAATACCTGTTTGGGTGTTTTAAACGGCTTAAATTTAGGGTCGGTTTTCATGTACGTAAAAAACGCGGGCAAATCGCCTTTAAAGCCAACCACGTTTTTAATGCTGTCCATCGCCTTGCGGATGCGTGCCACCTCGCTTAAACCTAACTGGTAAATTTCTTCGGGGGTTTTATCGGTGGTGGTTTTTTGCTTCACGTAATACGCATACATGGCGGCACCATCCGGTAACGCCGAATAACCCGATGTGCTGCGTGCTTTGCCGAGATAGGTATTTTTTAAATAATCGCTCAGCATTTTGTAGCTGGGTACAACAACCGTGGTAATGGTTTTTTTATAATCGTCGGTCAGCCGTTTTTTATCGGCATCGCTAAAATCTTTCGGCAGTTTGGTGATCGGACCGTAAAACAAACTTTTGGTGGGGTCGGCAACAACCATGGCATCCATTTGCGGTATCATTTTAACCACTAAGGTTTTGGGCAGCACCATACCCGCTTTAATACCTTTGTTAAAATTATCAACGGCAGTATCGGCCCAAATTTTAAATGCCGATAAACGTTTTAACCAGTTATCGTAATCTTTAACGGTTTTAAAAGGCTGCGTGCCGCTGCCTGAGCCAAACTGCCCCATGGTAATAGGCAGCGCGTTAAACTGGTCGAAAGGCATATACTCAAAGTGGAATTTCAATCCGTCTAAAGCTATTTGCGCTTCGTAGGTAAATATATCATATGATAGCTGGTCGTTTTCGCTCAGGTCTTCGCGTTTAAACTTTTTTACCTCGTCCAGGTACTTGGTATAATAGGCTTTGCTTTGCGCGATGTAACCTGCGGAGCCGTAATTTGGTAAAATATCGTTGTAGCGGTTATCACCGTTAAAGGTTGCGGCTATGGGGTCGAGTTTCATGCCGTCCTGGTAGTAATCGTTAAATACTTTAGCCAGATCTTTATTATCGCCTGTTGCCGAACCGGTTGATCCGGATTGCTTGCATGCCGAAATAGTGCCTGCCATCATCATCAGTAAAAATAACTTTTTCATAAATTGAGGTTAGTTGAAAGGTAAAGCTATGAAAATGACCGCAGATATTTATTTGCTTTAGCTAATTTAGCTGTACTTATGAAAATACCCTTTGAACAATTACGCGCCGAGTTTTTGCGGGTGCTACTTAAGCAGGATTTTGATGCCGCCAAGGCCGAACAATGCGCCACCATATTTGCCGAAAACAGCCGCGATGGCGTATATACCCACGGCCTGAACCGCTTTCCAACTTTTATTGATTATATACAGCGGGGGTTTATCGACAGTTATGCCGAGCCGGTTTTACTGTACACACTCGGATTGATAGAGCAGTGGGACGGCAAACTGGCACCGGGTATGCTAAACGCACAGTTTTGTACCAACAGGGCCATAGCTTTAGCTAAACAGCATGGCATTGGCTGTGTAGCCATCCGCAATACCAACCACTGGATGCGTGGCGGCACTTACGGTTGGCAAGCCGCCGAAGCCGGCTGCATAGGTATCCATTTTACCAATACCATTGCGCTGGTACCACCCTGGGGCGGTGTGGACCCGAGGCTGGGCAACAATCCGCTGGTAATTGCTGTGCCGCGTGCCGAAGGGCATATCGTTCTGGATATGGCCATGTCGCAGTACTCGATGGGTAAGCTGATGCAGTACCAGGCCAATAATGAAGAGCTGCCTTTACCGGGAGGCTACAATGATGCCGGAGAGTTAACCACCGACCCCGGCGATATCATCCGGTCGAAAAGATTATTGCCTGTAGGTTTTTGGAAAGGCTCGGGCCTGGCGCTGATGCTCGACCTGTTGGTGACCATCCTGAGCCAGGGCAAATCAACTGCCGGGATTACCGAACATGCGGTAGAGTCGGGCGTGGGGCAGGTGTTTATCTGCATTAACGATCCCGACAAGGAAACTACCGCCCGTTTGGTTTCGCAAATTTTAGCATTTACCAAAAGCAGCCGGCCGGATAAAGAGGGTGGCAGCGTATCTTATCCCGGCGAAAACACCTTAAAAACCCGCATTAAAAATTTACAGGACGGCATCCCCGTGAGGGAGGACATCTGGAATAAGTTAAAGTCGATGTGATGAATAACCGGTCACATTTTTTAATCCCTCCCATGGGGAGGCGTGCGGCTGTCTGTGAACTGGCAGGGAGGGGTTACGGCGAAAATGCAAATCGCATAGACCCCTCCCTACACCCTCCCGTTGGGAGGGAATCGCACAAGGCCATTGCTTTTCTGTTTTTTTTAATGCTTATCGCTACAAGCCTCTATGCACAAAAGCCAGCCAGGCCATTTCCGCAGCATGCGCATTACGTAGCCGGAACTATTAAACCCAACCATGTTTCGCAACAGCAACTGGATAAAACCGTAGCGCAGTTTTACAACCGCTGGAAAGAACGTTATGTAAACACCGGCTGCGATAAAGGGCAAAATTACATTTGGTTTGAAAAACCGGGCAATAAGCAATGCGTAAGCGAAGGGCAGGGTTACGGTATGATGATCGTGGTGATGATGGCCGGTTGTGATGCATCTGCGAAAGCCACTTATGATGGACTTTATCACTACTACAAAGCCCACCCCAGTAAACGCAGCGCATACTTGATGGCCTGGGCGCAGAACAATAACTGCAAAAATATTGACGGCAGTACCGCTTCCGACGGCGATATGGATATAGCCTACTCACTGCTGTTGGCTAACCTGCAATGGGGAAGCCGGGGCAATATCAACTATCTGCAGGAAGCGCGCAATATGCTTGGCGCGATGATGCAGCAGGAGATCAACCCGAAAACATACTCCGTATTACTGAGCAACGCCATCGAATACGATAGCGCCGATTATTTTGACACCCGTACATCCGATTTTATGCCTGCTCATTTTAAGGCCTTTGCCAAAGCAAGCGGCGATGCGCGGTGGAACAAAGTGACCGATAATACCTACCAACTTTTTAAAAGGATCCAAACCCAGTACAGCTCCGGCGCCGGGTTGGTACCCGACTTTATAAGTCACCTTAACAAAAAACCAGCACCAGCGAAACCGCATTTTTTAGAGTCGGCTTATGATGGGTATTATAATTACAACGCCTGCCGGGTACCCTGGCGTGTAGGCACTGATGCCATTTTGTATAGCGATAAACGGGCATTGGCTATGACAGCTAAGATCAACGCCTGGATACGACAGACCACCGGCGGCAACCCGGATAATATATCGGCTGGTTATACCCTTGCGGGGAATGATATTAAGGGCCGGTATTTTGAGGCCATGAGCTTTATAGCACCGTTCGCGGTATCGGCCATGGTTGATGCCAAAAACCAGGTTTGGCTCAATAAAATGTGGGATTACATCAATAAGTTCGACCTGGACGATTTTGATTATTATGACAACAGCATTAAAATGATCGATCTGCTGCTGTTATCTGGCAATTACTGGCCGCCGAACTAATATTAAACTATAATTTATTTTTATAGTCTATTGGTTAATAATAATTGTTGCCCTATATTTGATAAACCTAATAATATATTGATTAAACCAATGGTACTGCCAATAGTACCTTAAATTTTGCTATTGCCATGCTTGATGCTTCAGAAATATCCCTTAATGATGCAACAGACAACTTGCCAAAGAGAAAAAAGCTGCTTTGCCCTCATTGCCACGAACGGTTGGAATACCGTATTTCGCGCGGATTGTTAGTTAAACTTTTTTTATTCTGGTGGCCTACAAAGCGTTTCCGGTGTTTTAGCTGTATGCGTTCCACTTATGTTTGGGAGCAACCTTCGTTATAAAAGTACCTCAAATTTTTCCCAAAAGCCATCTTTAGGCAGGGGCGCGTAAATTACAATGGGCTCTTTTTTGATGGGATGGATAAAACTGATCTTTCGCGAATGCAGGCAGATGCTTTTTTTAAGACTGCCGCGGGGGTAACCGTATTTATTGTCGCCAACAATGGGGCAGTTAAGTGTAGATAGCTGCACCCTGATCTGGTGCGGGCGGCCCGTTATCGGGTCAACCTCGATCAGGTAATAACCGTTTAACTCGCCTATCAGCTTGTAGTTCAGTTCCGATCGCAGGCTTCCGTTCACTTCGTGATCATGCGCCTTGGTTACATTTTTTTGTGGGTTTTTAACCAGCCAGTGCACCAGGTTGCCTTCGGGCGGCTGGGGGCGGTTGCGCACTACGGCCAGGTATGTTTTATGTATTTCGCGGGTTTTAAACAAGGCGTTCATCCGCTCAAGCGCTTTGCTTGTTTTAGCAAACATGATCAAACCGCTAACCGGCCGGTCTATCCGGTGTATCACACCTAAAAAAGCACCGTTAGGCTTATTATATTTTTTAGCGATATATTTTTTCACCTTTTCATCCAGGGGCTCATCGCCGGTTTCATCAACCTGCACAATATCGCCCGCACGCTTGTTTACTGCAATAAGATGATTATCCTCGTAAAGAATATCCTTATCGGTAATATCGTGGTGCTGATGGGTGATGGTAACTTTCATTATTATTTCGGATGTCGGATGTTCGATTTCGGATTTGTTTGATTTCAGAGTTCAAAAATCTGAGATTTCGGACTTGTTAATTGAAAACAACTCTTAAATCCGAAATTGAAAATTCGAAATTCGAAATCCTTCTCAATACTGTTCCTTTTCGTTCGGGAAATCGTTTGCTTTTACGTCTTTAATATAACTTTTAATGGCGCCATCCATAATTTCGTACAGGCTGGCGTACTGGCGCAAAAAACGCGGGCGAAAACCCTTGTTTAAGCCAAGCATATCGTGTATCACCAAAACCTGCCCATCACAATGCTGGCCCGCACCAATACCTATGGTTGGTATGCTTAAGCTTTGACTAACCTCCTGCGCCAGCTTGGCCGGTATTTTTTCGAGCACTATGCCAAAGCAACCTAACTCCTGCAAAGTGATCGCATCTTCGCGCAGTTTTTGCGCTTCGGCTTCTTCTTTTGCGCGCACGGTGTAGGTACCAAATTTATAGATAGACTGCGGCGTTAAACCCAAATGGCCCATTACCGGGATACCAGCTGTTAAAATACGGCTTACTGATTCGGCTATTTCTTTACCGCCTTCAATTTTAACGGCGTGCGCCCCCGATTCTTTCATAATTCTGATAGCCGAATTAAGCGCCTCCTTTGAGTTACCCTGGTACGAACCGAAAGGCAGATCGACCACCACCAGTGAGCGCTTGATAGCACGCACCACCGATGACGCGTGATAGATCATCTGGTCGAGCGTGATGGGTAAAGTTGTTTCGTGCCCGGCCATTACGTTCGATGCCGAATCGCCAACCAGGATCACATCAATGCCGGCATCATCAACAATGTTAGCCATCGAGTAATCGTAAGCAGTAAGCATGGCTATTTTTTCGCCACGCTGTTTCATTTCCTGCAGGGTATTGGTAGTTATCCGTTTAACTTCTTTATGTACCGACATGGGTTGGGTGTTTTGTGCGGAACAAAGGTGGGAATAATTTTTTATTTCGGATTTCGGAAGTGGGATTTCGGATTTAGCGTGATTTGATGATTTTTTATTTAATTAAATTTTTGATTTGCTATTTGACTTGTTCGCTTTCATTATTTTCCCAATAGCTGTAAATATGGCTGTTAACTCGTTGGCTTCTTTTTTTAACGGAACAATTAACGCAACATCAATTAAGCCCGACTCTTCCATTAATTCCAGCCAATAAACACTTTCATCGGCTTCTTCTTCAACTATTACTATCTTGTTGCTGAAATCAGCGGTAGATTTACCTCTGCATGCAGAACGATAATTTGCACCAACGGAAGTTGAACTTCGTATTAGTTGGTTTGATAAAACGTTTATCGAACGTCCTGATGGCAGACATTCTACAAATTTAATAATGTCTATGGCGAATTTTTTAGTTCGTTTTTTTAATTCAGCTTTATCCATTCACCAATATAAATATTAAATCAAACACACATGGATTCAAAAATCAATAAATCCCCATTCTAAAATTCAATAAATCCGAAATCCAACTTCCGAAATCCGAAATAAAAGTATACTTTTGCGGCGTGAATACAGAAGTGTTAAACTTCCTATCTCCTATTCTTTTTCGCAGTAACGGATATCTGCTCCTTACCACCTTTTTTTTAATTTTTAATCCTTTTGCGCAATGAGCATCGCTAAATTACCCGCTATATTATTACTTGCCGACGGAACAGTATTTTACGGCAAAGCAGCCGGAAAGATTGGTACCACAACCGGCGAGATCTGCTTTAATACCGGTATGACAGGTTACCAGGAAATTTTTACCGATCCATCATACTTTGGCCAGATCATGGTGGCTACCAATGCCCATATCGGCAACTATGGTATCACGAACGAGGAGGTAGAATCGAACAAGATACAGATAGCCGGCCTGGTGTGCAAAAACTATAACGTGGCTTACAGCCGTAAACAGGCTAATGAGTCGATACAGGATTATTTTACGGAGCAAAATATCGTTTCGATATCGGATATAGATACCCGCCAGCTGGTGCGTCATATCCGCGATAAAGGGGCCATGAATGCGATCATCTCATCGGAAACTTTAGATATCGAAGAGCTGAAAAAGAAATTGCTGGAAGTACCGTCGATGGATGGGCTGGAGCTGTCATCACAGGTATCAACCACCGAAACCTACAATTTTGGTAATGAAAACGCATCGCACCGTTTAGCGGTGTTGGATCTGGGCGTTAAGAAAAACATCTTACGTAACTTTCACGACAGGGATGTTTACGCGCAGGTTTTCCCGGCAAAAACAACCTTTAAAGAAATGGAAGCCTTTAAACCCGACGGCTACTTTATATCAAACGGCCCCGGCGACCCGGCAGCTATGCCTTATGCTATCGATACGGTAAAAGAAATACTGGCAGCTGAAAAGCCATTATTCGGTATTTGCCTTGGCCACCAGTTGCTGGCTTTAGCTAATGATATCCCCACCAAAAAAATGTTTAACGGCCACCGTGGCTTAAACCACCCGGTTAAAAATGTGATCAAAAATCATTGCGAGGTAACCTCGCAAAACCATGGTTTTGGTGTTGTGCCCGATGCGGTTAGAGCATCAGACAAGGTGGAGATCACTCACGTTAACCTGAACGATCAATCGATAGAAGGCATCCGTGTAAAAGGCAAAAAAGCGTTCTCGGTACAGTATCACCCTGAATCGTCACCCGGCCCGCACGATTCGCGCTACCTGTTTGATGATTTTATTGAGATGATGAAGAAATAAGCCTTGCTTTGGTGTTGGGGCATATTGGAATAAAAAGCAATTTTAGTCCAAAGACCCAGCAGTCATCGGGACCTCCGGTTTCAGATCGGGCGAGTCGGCATAAACGGCTTTGTTAATCTGCTCGTTAATGTTGTATACCATGATATCCAGTTCGGATGCCGATATCTCGATGTAGTTGATACACAGTTCTTTTTCCAGCTCGTTATTGCTTATGCGTATCACATTAAGCAAACCCAAAATTGATGCCAGCGGCCTGCGCACATTGTGCGATTGCGACCAGGATATCTCTCTTAACAAGTTATTTTGCCGCACCAGTTCGGTATTTACCTCGTGCAGGCGTGCTTCGGTTTCCAGGCGTTTGGTAATATCTTCAGCCATGATCATTACATGCTGCTCGTTATTGGCCAATGTTAAATGCGAGGTGACATGTACATAGATATCAGAGCCGTCTTTACGTTTATGGTGCCAGGTACCAAAATTTTTATAGGCCGTGTCAAAATTAATTAAAGCGTCCATAACCTTACCTGAATCTTCCTGCGGGCGAATATCCATAATGGTCATGTTGTAAAACTCATCCTTGGTATAGCCATAGTTAAATACAGCAGCATCGTTCACTGCGATAAAACCGAGTGTTTTGCGGTCGTAGATCCACATTGGCGTAGGGTTATCCTCAAAGTAGGTGCGATACTGCTTTTCGCTTTGCTGTAACCGGTTATAATGCAGGTTGATCAATTTATGGAGAATAAAACCGGTAATGATTAAAAACAACATGGCGCTTGTGGTGCCTATGTACATCATTAGCGTTTCTTTTGGGCCCTCTATTCTATAGAAAAGCAAATCGCTTATAGCTATCCACAAAATACCGGCAAACTCATATATCAGTACTATCCTGAGGGCAATAGACTTCATTACAGGTTTTTTATAAATAGCTTAATCATGGGTCTGAAGATATAATTATTCTGCAATAATTTAGGCGTGATTTTGCGATTATAATAATTATTCTTTTAGGATAATTAGTTAACAATTTTTTAACCTGAAAATCGCTGCGACGAAATGTTTTTATGCAAAAAAGCCCTCTACCCAACCGGTAGAAGGCCCATCAAATTATCAATCAAACAAACTCTTTTTAGGGTATTTTAAAGCCTAACCCTATTTGCCATACCTGGTTACGGTATTGCGGGGTTTGGCTGGTTTCGTCGGCATTGTTTTGTTGCAGGTCGATGGTATAACGTGCGCGGAGGTCAACATTACTGCCCAAATCGATATTTAAACCTAAAACGCCGTCGATAAGGCTTTTACGGAACCGGTTTGAGTCGTCCTCATAATGTTGCTGCTGCACGGTCGAAAAACCATTACTGAAAGTATTGGTAGTTGACATCAGGAATGATATCTGCGGACCAACGATAATACCAAACCCCGGGGCCACTTTTAATTTGGCCAGCAATGGCGCATCAATAAAGTTGGTGCGCTGGTTAAACTCACCCGATGTAGTGTGCGCCTTGTAACCTTTAGTAGAATACAAAATTTCAGGGTCGAAAGACAACGGACCGATCAGATGAATGTCCATCGTTACACCGGCATTAAACCCGGTTCGGTAATCGGTTGTAAAATTAGGGTCGTCGGTTTTAATGATGTTCGAGAAGTTTACACCGCCCGCCACACCAAATTTGATCTGTGCGTTTACGGCACCTGCAAACAGCAGGCCCGCAGCTAAAAATATAATTTTTTTCATTTTTCTTTTTCATGTAGTTTGCCGTGTATTGAAATAAACATGCCAATTAATACTTAGCTAAACAGTTTATAGGCTTTAAATCATTTAAGTGATGATTTACTGGTGTTTGTCAGTTCAGGCCGGCTTGCTGACAAACAAATTCAAGCCCCTGTTTCTGTATAGTTTTAAATACACTTTTTTCTGATACCAAAGCAAAGAGGTTTAAATTACCGGCTGTTAATGCCTAAATTATCGCCGTAATTAATAGTTTTGTTTTATGATCAATCCTCTTAAATCTGCCTTGTTTATTTTGTTATGTAGTGCCTGTATACACGCATCGGCACAAGCGCCGGCTTTTACGCAGCCTACAGATCAGCAAACACATTGGGTAGATTCGGTTTTTAAAAAATTGAGTAAACGACAAAAGATAGCTCAGCTATTTATGGTTAGGGTTTACAGCAACCAAACCAAAGCGTTCGACGATTCGATTGCCCGGTTGATCAAAAAAGAAAAAATTGGCGGTATCGTATTCTTTCAGGGCGGGCCGGTGCGGCAGGCCAATTTTATTAACCGGTATCAAAAGGTAAGCAAGGTGCCTTTGCTCACCGCAATAGATGGCGAATGGGGTTTGGGTATGCGGCTGGATTCGACCATATCTTATCCTTACCAGATGACTTTGGGCGCCATACAGGATAATACCTTACTGTATAAAATGGGGCTGCTGGTTGCCCGCGATTTTAAACGCCTTGGCCTGCAAATGAATTTCGGGCCCGATATGGATGTAAACAACAATCCCAATAATCCGGTTATCGGTTTCCGCTCGTTTGGCGATAATAAATATAATGTGGCCGAAAAAGGCATCGCTTATATGAAAGGTATGCAGGATGGCGGCATCCTCACCACGGCCAAACACTTCCCGGGCCATGGCGATACGGATGTGGATTCGCATTATGATCTGCCGCAATTGCCATTCAGCCGCCAAAGGCTTGATTCGCTGGAAGAATATCCTTTTCGGGAAGCCATTAAAGCGGGGCTGAGCGGTGTAATGGTTGCGCATATGAATATCCCGGCTTTGGATAGCACCAAACATCTGCCTTCAACTTTATCCAGGCCCATCATTACCGGGATACTGAAAGATTCGCTGGCATTTAAAGGTTTGGTTGTTTCGGATGCGATGGGCATGAAAGGCGTGGTAAAATACTTCCCCAACGGCGAAGCGGATGTACGCGCGCTGATAGCCGGTAACGATATCCTCGAACTATCAGAAAATTCAAAACGCGCCGTTAAAATGGTAAAAAAGGCCGTTCGCAAGAAGCAAATAGATAAAGAGGAATTGTATGCCCGTGTAAAAAAGGTGCTGGCGGCTAAATATTGGGCGGGATTAAACCATGTAGAGCCTGTGCAAACGGCTAATTTAATTGCCGACCTGAACCAGCCCGACGCCAAAGCCTTAGTACAACAATTAACCGACGCGGCTATTACCCAGTTAACCAACAATCCCGATAGAACCCCTATTGACCTGACTAAAAAAACTGCATTGGTTGCCATTGGCCCAACAGATACCACTCTTTTTCAACGCGAGCTGGCCAAAAAGTTCACCAATAGCAAGGCGCTTTTTGTGGCTAAAAACACCAGCGATACCGTAACGTTAAATAGCCTGCTCCGCCAGTTGAAGGATTACGACCAGGTTATTATAGGCGTGCACGATACCCGGCTGCGTCCGGCAAGCAGGCTTGATTTTAGCAGCAATGTAAAACTGCTGATAGCCGAATTAGCCGCACAGCCCAACAGCATGATCGCGGTTTTTGCCAACCCATATACCATAGCGGGTTTGCCCGGGATAGAAAAATGCAGCATGTTGCTAATGGGGTACCAAAAAAGCGACGAGATGCAGCGTTCGGCAATCAAAGTAATAACAGGTGAGTTAAAGCCTGCCGGGAAACTACCGGTAAATGTAAACGCGTTTTTTGCGGCCGGAACTGCGCAGGTTTATAACCAGTAACGGCTTATCACTTACATTTGCTATCTTCACTTAACCAAACCGAAATCAAGATGAAGAAACTTTACTTTCTGATGCTGTTATTTCTTTCGCAGTTAGCTTTCGCACAGAAAACTTATATCCAATGCGGCAAACTGATCGACGGGATAGCCAATACGGCGCAAACCAAAGTAACTTTAATTATTGAAGGTAATACCATTACCGATATTAAAAGCGGATATATAACCGGGGGCGCTGCCGATAAAGTGATAGATCTGCAAAACAAAACAGTAATGCCCGGGCTGATCGATTGCCATGTGCACCTGGAAGGCCAGGGCAGCAAAAATTCGATTGTAGAGGGGTTTACCTTAACCGATGCTGATGTGGCTTACCAGGCTTCGGTATATGCTAAAAGAACATTGATGGCCGGCTTTACCACTGTGCGCGATCTGGGCGGCAGCGGCGTCAACATCAGCCTGCGTAAAGCCATAGCCCGCGGTATGGTTGACGGGCCGCGTATTATTACCGCAGGCCGGGCCATATCGGCAAGCGGCGGCCACATGGATGGCTCTGTTGGTTTTCGGGATGACGCTTTCAACCATAAATTCGGGCCGGATGACGGGGTTGCCGATGGCCGCGACGAGTTGATCAAAGCCGTACGTTTACAGGTTAAGCGGGGCTCGGATGTGATCAAGATAGCCTCGACCGGGGGCGTGCTCGATCTGAGTGAAAATGGCTCGGGAGCCGAATTTAGTATTGATGAGATCAAAGCCGTGGTTGAAACAGCTAAAGATTACGGTTTGAAAGTTGCCTGTCACGCTCACGGCGCCGAAGGCATCCGCCGGGCGATATTGGGTGGCGTTGCCTCCATTGAGCACGGCACGTTTATGAACGACGAGGATATAGAGCTGGCAAAAAAATACGGCACTTACCTGGTACCAACCATCATTGCCGGGAAATCAGTTTCAGATTCGGCCAGGATCCCCGGATTCTTCCCTCCGGTTATCACGCGTAAAGCGATGGAGGTTGGGCCGATGATACAGGCAAACTTTGGCCGGGCATATAAAGCGGGGGTAAAAATTGCTTTTGGCACCGATGCCGGTGTATATGCCCATGGCAAAAACTATATGGAATTTCAATACATGGTTGAAGCAGGCATGCCTCCTATGGAAGCCATTAAAGCAGCAACCACCAGCGCTGCCGATCTGTTAGGCATCAGCGAAAAAACAGGCAGTATCAGCAAAGGCAAACTGGCCGATATTGTTGCCGTTGACGGCGACCCTTTACAGGATATCAAAACCATGAAAAACGTGGTTTTTGTGATGAAGGAAGGGAAAGTTTATAAGAAGTGAAGATAAACCCTGTTGGGGAGTTAACGCTTCTTTTATTTTAATCTACAAACAGGTAACTCCTCCGGAGTTAAGATACTCAATTGATCAACCTGCCCGTTATATCTACATTCCTCGCAAACGGATTAATATACAAGTTAGCCAACACAGCAAATTCCCGCCGGGTTACGGGTTTATTCAGATCATAAACCGAGGTAAACTTAAACCTGCTTTGCCAGTATTTTTTAACATTACGCTGCAAGGTTTCCGGGTCGCTCAGAGACATTTCGCTGATCAGGGATAACAGGTTACCTACCGTAAAATTTTCGGCAGGTTTGGTTTTGTTGAACCATAAAAACGAGCGGGCGTAGATCTCCAGCAACACCGGTTTGATCTCTTCTGTTTTCACGATCGAATCAGGCAAAAAGTAAGTAGCAGCCGACCTGCCTTTGGTTACCTGTACGCCTTTCAGTAAACCGGTGGCACCAATTTGCTGTATCGACCTGAAATACGGATCATCGTGCTTAACATCCACAAAAGGCATAAGGTAAGCGTCAAAACGGATCAGCTCTTTCTGCACTTCGCGCACGTTGATCTTTTTGGTAGTGGTTTTATAAAAGGCACAAAACGCGGCTACGGTACCCGCACCCTGTCCTACCGTCATTTGCACGGATGGGTAAAACGTACTGGCGTTAACCAGGTGGGTTGTAGACATGGCCTTTTCGGTAACCAGCAGGTTTTCCAAGTCGCGAACAATAACCGCACCCAGTGGTATACTGTAGCCAGGCATTGGCGGGTAAGTTATCTTAGGCGCGTTACTCGCAGCTGAGTAATGCTGACCGGGAGTGGCATCGCCTACGGCGATAGAAGTGCGGTAAAGTTTTGAAGCCCTGTCATAAGGCGTAAAAATATCGCCCGTAACCATCCTGATCTGTCCCTGGGCGCGGCGTGCTTCACGGATGTAAGGTATCATCGGCAGCCTGTCCTTTGTCGGGAATTCCTGAAAATCGGGCGCCAGGTTTTTAAAGCCCAGTTCGGTTTCCAGATAGTAGATCAACCCTAACGTTTGCAACCTGCATTTTTTATAAAATTCGTCGCGCTGTTCCGGCTCAAGGTCATCCATGGTTACAGGGAAGCTATTGGTGCATTCGCCCCATTTGATCATATACTTATCGTTAGGCAACTTGCCATCGGCCAGCATTTTTTTAATGTCCTTCCCTTTCAGGCAGCTGTATAACGATGGATCGTAACCTTCGGGCTTAGCAATGGTACGATCGGCAATGTGGCCATAGTCTTTTAAAACAGCTATCCAGGTTACCTCCTCAATCAGTGGCGAAGCTTCATCAACACCTATAGGTTCGCCGGTTGTTTTTTTACTGTCAAAACCAATGTCAAACTTAGCCCCGGCTTTGTCGGCTACATCGGCGGTTTCGGTAGCATCTATTACCACCCGTGCCGAAATGATATTGGTTACTCCCTTTTCGGTAATGGCAACTTCCCAAAGCTCACCGTTCTTTTTGATGCTTGTCCACCGCGTATTAAGCTTTACTGTTAAGCGTTTTACGGTGTCGGTTATCTTTTTCAGGATGGCAGCGCCGGTATAAGGTTCAAAGCGCAGTGTGGCATTGGCTGTGGTATCATAACCCGGCGTATTTTTATAAAACCTGATGACGTGTTTGCGAAACTCGCCCCAGATACCCGAAGGCAGGTTGCGGTTGGCATCAACTATACAGTTGGCGCCGGCAGTAAGGCTGCCACCTAACCAGGGGCCCTGTTCAACTATGATGGTTTGTACACCGCTTCGCGCGGCCTGTATCCCGGCTGATACACCGCTGGCACTACCGCCTATAACCAGTACATCTGTTTTGATAGTTTCCTGGGCGTGTGCCCCTAAATATGCTGATATTAAAACGAGTAAGAATAACTTTTTAACCATTACGATTTTTATAACGACTGTAAAACGCTAAATTAGGGCAAAGCTTATTAAACGCAATTAAAATTGCCCCTTGAGCACTAAAAATCTGAAAATACACATAAAAGCCTGATCATGATCAAACATTCTGCTAAAAAGTATTTAAGCCTGGCATTGGCGTGCAGCCTGAGCTTTGTTTTGGGTGCATTTGTATGGCATGCTGCCGAAACGAACCCGATTACCGTTGATGTTGTTAAAGAAGCACAAAAGATAATCGGTATGGAATTTAGCCAGCCGCAGGCCGACTCGATGCTGAACCACCTGAAGGGCCAGGTAGATACGTACCATGCCCTGCGTAAGCTTAACTTACCCAACAGCGCCGTGCCTGCTTTAAACTTTAACCCGGTTCCGGTGGGGTTTATCAATCCCGATAAGGTTAACGGTTTTACCCTTGCAAAAGCAACACCGGTTAAGTTACCTGCTGATAAAAACGAACTGGCCTTTTACTCCATCGGGCAATTGGCCGAATTGATCCGCACCAAACAAATTACTTCGGTTGAACTGACCACTTTCTTTTTAGACAGGCTGAAAAAGTACGATGGCAAGCTTTTATTTGTGGTGAACCTAACCGAAGAGCACGCGCTTAAACAGGCGGCTAAAGCCGATGCCGAAATTAAGGCCGGCAGGTACAAGGGCGTATTACATGGTATACCCTTCGGGGCGAAGGACCTGCTATCATCGGCCGATTCTAAAACAACTTTTGGCGCAGGGCCCTACAAAGAACAAAAACTGGGCATCGACGCCACGGTAGTGAAACGCCTTGAAGATGCGGGCGCGGTGCTGATAGCCAAACTAACCCTGGGCGAACTGGCCAACGGCGACGTATGGTTCGGCGGACAAACGCGCAACCCCTGGGACATTACACGTGGTTCGAGCGGCTCATCGGCCGGACCTGCCTCGGCAGTTGCTGCGGGTTGTATGCCTTTCGCTATCGGATCGGAAACCCTGGGCTCTATCGTATCGCCATCAACCGAATGCGGCGATACAGGTTTGCGCCCGTCATTCGGTCGCGTAAGCAAATACGGCGCCATGGCCTTAAGCTGGAGCATGGATAAGCTTGGCCCTATTGCCCGCAATGTGGAAGACGATGCCATTGTTTTTAATGCCATACAAGGCACCGACCGTAACGACCTGAGCACTATTGCTGCCCCCTTCAACTACAATGGCAATGTTAAGGACTTGAAAGGATGGAAGATCGGTTACTTAAAAGCGTCCTTTGATAATCTGCGCACCCAAAACCATGTGAACGACTCGCTGACACTGGTTAAATTAAAAGAGCTTGGCGCTGAACTGATCCCGGTAGAGCAACCTCAAATGCCATTAGGTGTGATGAATTTTATATTGAACACAGAAGCAGGCGCCGCTTTCCAGGAGTTGGTTTTAAACCATAAGGACGATATGCTTGTACTGCAGCGCAGAGGCGCATGGCCAAACAATTTTCGCGCGGCGCAGTTTATACCTGCGGTTGAGTACATTAACGCCCAACGTGCCCGCACTGTTTTGATACAGCAATGGTACGAGCAATTAAAAGGGCTCGATCTGTATATAGCGCCATCATTCAGCGCTAATTTAACGCTCACCAATTTAACCGGTAACCCCTGTGTGGTGTTGCCTAATGGCTTAAACCGCCGTGGCCTGCCAGCCAGTATTACTTTTATGGGGCAGTTGTTTGGCGAAGGAAAAATGCTGGAAGCCGCTAAAATTTACCAGGATGCGACAGATTTTAACAAAAAACATCCTACTTTAAATTTTTAACTTTTAATAAACCATGAGCAACGAACCACTGGACCGCGCCAAATACCCGATAGGGAAATTTAAAGCGCCGGCATCATACACTCAGCAGGATATGCTGCACTGGATAGCCGAGATCAAAGCGTTACCGGCCAAAATGCGTAAGGCTGTAATGACCCTGACCGAAAAGCAACTGGACACCCCGTACCGTACCGGGGGCTGGACCATCCGCCAGGTTGTTCACCATACTGCCGACAGTCATTTGAATGCTTTTGCCCGGTTTAAATTTGCACTAACCGAAGATAATCCCACCATTAAACCTTATGAAGAAGCCGACTGGGCGTTATTTGCCGATTCGAAATTGCCGGTTGAGCCTGCACTGCGCATGCTGGAAGGCATGCACCAACGCTGGACAGCTTTAATGGAGGGACTGACCGAGGACCAGTGGAGCCGTGCCTATTTCCACCCGGCCAATAACGAGAGCACACCTTTGCGTAAAGCATTAGGCATGTATGCCTGGCATGGTAACCACCACCTGGCACATATTGAAAATACTGATTTTTAAAGATACGGGATACCGTTGTTTAGGTAAATTTATTATTTTTATTACCTAAACCAACCTGCTCGCAATGCAACGCAAACCTGTCCTGATCATAGCCGCTATCGCGGTAATCGGTATTTGTGCCTTTTTATTTGTCCGGGGAAAGTATTTAGTCAAACCTAAAGATACAGAAGTTATTGCCTTCCTTGATGGGTTTAATGCCGATGTAAACGCGGGCGATCCCGATAGCCTGTTTAAATATTTTGATAGCCACCGAAAGGCAAAAACATTAAACCATTTACTTAATTTAATGTGTAATAAAACAGGGTCTGACGGAAATAAGCCCTTGTTTTATGTTAGCCTTGATACCCATCAAAGTGAGATCAAACTCATTAATGCCGAAATTGTAGAAGCAAAAGTGCCTGTACAATTCACCGAAAAGATCAATAGCGGCAATGTGAGGCAAACAATCTTATTGCTTAGGTTGAGAAAAGTATCGGCAGGTGTTTTTAAAATTACCAGGATTGACGGACGTGTATTTTATAAAGATTATATTGCTTATGAAAACGACATAAGGCCAATAGACAATTCTATTACTTACAGCCCCGAAACACTTGAAGCTTTTAAAAAGGCTGAACAGCTGAAATCGAAATACGACACTGTTGTTTGGTTCCATCACCTTAATCAAAAAACTTATTATTATGTAGTTAAGGGAGGCTGGAAGCACTTTTATTACTCCTATGAAAATGGGGAAAAAGCAAAAGACACCTACAAAATGGGGCTTGTTGATCCGGATCTGAAAGAGATCATACCGGTTGAGTACGACCTTGTGCACAACGTTGGCGGTACCATAGCCGGTATGATAGAGGTTGAAAAGGGTGATAAACGCGGCCTCTATAATCTTACCGGGAAAATTATGGTGCCCGTTACCTACGACCAGATAATGCCGCTAAAAGAGGGTGATAACCTGGCCGTTTTGCGTAATGGCGACGACTATTTTTATCTGAAAAAAGATACTACAATTACCGATAAAATTACCAATCTGGATATTTCGGCAATGCTGCGAAAAACGAAATGGTATGGAGATTCGTACGATATGGCTAAGATCTCAAAAAATGATGTGATGGAGTATAACTCGAAAGATGAATATGCCAGCATTATGCTGCCACCATCGTACCTGGTTGACTGGAATGTGCAACCGCACCTTATCAACCTGCCCAACCCGCTTAGAAAAGCAACAGACGAGATGATGGGCATGAGCTCATCGTACGAAATAACTTTTGAGCAATATAAAACACAAGGCAGTTGGTACGAAACCATTTTCAACACGATTAAAGACAATTATGTTGATGCCAGATCGGGTTTGTATGAACACCGGAATGTGGTGATGGTTGATAAAAAGCACAATCAGATTGTTGGGTATGATATCAATACAGATAACTCGCGCGATGTAGAAGGAGGAACACTTTCGGGCACATGTAATGAACTAACTTTCCGCGCCGTAAATGATAGTTTGTTTGAGCTCAAAACAACTGCATTTATTGGGATGGATATGAAAAACGGAAAGTTTTTAAGCGAAGCGCCTGCCTATCATTACCTCTATGTAAACGGCAACAAATTACGCGAATATCCAACCGGCCGTTTGTTTAATTTTACCAGGTATGTTAAAATGGATGAAAGTTATTTACACGGATGCTTTGTTTATAACGATAAGCCCATGGGTTATGTGAGCGATGAACTACTGCAATACATGAAGAACGAGATATTTGCCGAGTACAATTACAAATTTAAAAATCAGAAGTGGGTTGACATGTTCGAAAACAGGTTTAACCGTTATAATGCTACCTTGCGCGATGACGTTAGCGACTCACTTACCGCAATTGATACATACAATATAGCGTGGATTAACAAAAAGCTTAAAACCAGTAAAATCAACACTTCAAGGAGTGCCGAATAACCGTGATGTATAAGTTTCTGAGGTATTGGGCATTCGTTCTCATATTCATACTAAGCATCAGTGTAATTCAATATTGCAATTTCAGAACGGATACCGGCTTCCTGCAACTCAAGCAATTTGCCGTTAAAACGGGATGGTACCTGCCTGCATTTTACGCGCATATATTCGGCAGCAGTGTGATACTCATCGTTGGCTTTTTACAATTCTCCAAACGGGTTTACAGCAACCGTGCACTACACCGCAAATTGGGCAAAGTTTATGTTATTGGTGTACTCTTCTTTTCCGCACCAGGAGCTTATGTAATGACCATGTTCATCAACCGGGGCACGGGGCCGTTCATTTCGTTTTTACTGCAAAATACACTATGGATAATTTTCACCGTAGCAGCCTGGTATTACGCCAAAAATGTACAAATACCACAGCACGTAAAAATGATGCGCCGTAGCTATTCGCTGGCCTTTGCGGCCGTTACGCTTAGGTTTTATATCTATTTGCTCCATATCTTTGGCCCGGGCGTAAACTTTGCACACAACTATCTTATTATTGCTTTTTTAAGCTGGGTACCCAATTTGATATTGGTTGAGATCATTAATTATCATGACAGAGGCGATATATTTAGTAGTTGATAATAACCGCGATCCCATTGATCCAAGGGCTTTTTTTTTAGTGCTTGGCGGGTTCATTTTGTTGATCTACGTGATCATCCGGATGATCAATGCCGGCTATTTTGAAAAAAAGCCGTCGGATGCCTGGGAGGGCCTGCCGAACGAGGGCTCGCGAAAAACCCTGTTTTACTATGTTTATTGTTTGGAAGTTGCCGTTGTTGCTGCCCAGTTAACGGCTTTTAAAGTTATGATCGCCCCACCAAAAATGATCAATGGCGATTCGGTGGATAATGGGTTCAGCTACATCTGGTTCGGGCTTTCGATCTTCCTGTTATTTGGCGGCCTGCTCAACTCGTTCATGATCAAAACCGACAGTAGTTTTAGCGACTACCCCTACCTGCGTTATATTATGAGGGTTTGGATAACCAACATCCTGGTGTCGCCCCTCATCCTCACCATCATTTTAGTATCAAAGGATATCGTATCGTCGGGCATTCCCACCATAATCGGCACTTACCTGTTCGGCGTTCTAACCGGCAACGGTTTTGGTATGCTCGGCTTTGCGGTTTTTGCCTATAACGTACATCATCTAAGTATACTGGGCCTATCTGAACACCGAAAGAAGTTGAAAATATTTATCACCACCCAATTGCTTATTCTGGTTACAACTATTGTTTTCTCCTTTAAAAGCACACTGGGTTTAAACTGGTTTTGGACATGGTTACCCTATGCCCTGGTTACCGGCTTTTGTGTATGGTACTACAAACTCGAAAAACCTATCCCTGTTGAAGATGCCATTGTTGTTGAAGACGAATTTGAGTAACAGGAAATAGCATAAGCCCTGTAACCCATTACACCATCTACACATCAAAATCTACTTTTTCAACGTTTCGTTAAACAGCTTATAGATCCGGCTGTACTCGTCCGTCCAGCTGCTGGCTTGCACAAAGCCATGATCTTCAACCGGGAAAACGGCCAGCTCCCAGTTTTGCTTATGCAGTTCGATCAAACGCTGGCTCAAACGCACAATATCCTGGAAGTTCACGTTCTGATCAACCATACCATGGCACATCAGTAACCTGCCCTTTAAGCCCTCGGCAAAATAAATAGGCGAGCTTAGTTTATAGGCGTTCTCGTCATTATAAGGCTCGTTCAAAATATTGGCGGTATAGCCGTGGTTGTAATGCGCCCAGTCGGTAACGCTGCGCAATCCCGCGCCGGCTGCAAAAACATCGGGTTGTGTAAACATGGCCATCAAGGTCATAAAACCACCGTAGCTGCCGCCGTAAATACCCACATTTTTAGGGTTAACGCCATATTTTTCAACCAATAGTTTTACCGCGTCTACATGGTCGCTCAGGTCCTTGCCGCCCATATGCCGGTAAATGCCAGTGCGGATATCGCGACCATAGCCCGCGCTGCCGGTATAATCAATTTCCAAAACGGTATAACCGTTATCGGCCAACAGGTTATTGAACAGGTACTCGTGCGTGTATGATGTGCTCCATTTGTACATCACATCCTGCAGGTAGCCTGCGCCATGTACAAAAACCACTGCCGGGTGCGATGGGGCCGGATTTGCAGGTGTATAAACCCGTGCATAGATATCCGTTCCGTAACGGTTTTTAAGGGTAAATATCTCCGGAGTTCGCCATGCGTACGATTTAAATTCGACTGTGGTTGAGGTGGTTACCTGTACCGGTTTGGCACCGGGCTTATTGGCTTGCACATATAGCTCGTAAGGCTTATCGGTATACGAATAACGGATGGCCAGCCATTTTTCATCGGGCGAAAGCTCAACCTCGTTACCGCCTTTCATGGTGGTTAGTTTTACAGGTGCACCGCCGGTAACCGGCATGCGGTAAAAATCGGTAACGCCGGGGTGCTCCATATTGGCGGTAAAATAAAAGCTCTTTTTATCTTCAGATAATTTGAGGGTTTGCACTTCCCATTTGCCGTTGGTAAGCTGTTTCTTTTCGCCTGTAGCTACATCAACTACGTAAATATGTGAGTAACCGCTTGCCTCGCTTTGGAAGTAGAAATGCTGGTTATCCAGCCAGCCGGTGCTGCCGCCGCCAAAACTGTTAATGCCGGGGCCGCCTATCCAGGCTTCGTCGCGCTGGCGGTCGAGCAGACTTAGTTTGCCTGTTTCGGCATCCAATTTCATTATCCAGCGGTCTTTATAATCCTGCGCGTTAACTATGACCACGGCGTATTTACCGTCGGCGTTCCATGAGGCGGCACCTATGTTAACTTTCCGGTCTTCGTTACGGACCCGGCGCTCTTCCAGTTGTTTGGGGTAATCTTTTACATAATCGGGCAGGTCTTTAATGCCAGGTATCTCTTTGGTGCTGATGGCGTAAACGGTATCACGCTGCAGGTCGTACACAAAACTTTCGGATGTGGGTTGCGGCGCGCCAACCTTGGTACGGTTGGCAATATCTTCGGTATAGCCCGATGCGGTTACGTAGTTTGGTACGATGCCTGATTTTGCCCCATCGGCAGCTTTAACCAAAGTATAGGTTACATACCGGCCATCCGGCGAACGCTGCAAACCACGGATCTGTTTATCGTCCACACCGATCTCGCGCATTGGCTTTACCTGCATCTCCTTGCGTTCGGCAGTACTTAACTTATCATTTTTATCCTTTTCCCTCAACACCTCAAACAGCTCGGTTTGTTCAGCCTTGAGCCAGTTATCCTGTTTATTACCCGCGGTTTGTTCGGTCACCACATTCGTGCGGCCGCCGCCGTTACCTCCCCCTGTTCCGCGGCCACCGCCGCCTGTACCATTGCCACCTCTTCGTCCCGCCAATGCGGGAGTAGCCGCAGGTGCTGCAGCAGCGTTATGGGTAAAATTGGTCAGTTGGGTCAGTTCGCCGCCGTTAAGCGTTATCGAATACAGGTTTTCGCTTTTAGTAAACACGATCTTACTATCGCTGTCGCTAAACACGGGATTGCTTTCGCGATCTGCAGTTTTAGTTAGTTGCGTTGATATCCCTGTTTTAGCATCGAGTAAAAACAGGTCGCCATTTTTTTCATAAACCTTTATGGTGTGTTTAGCGTTCCAGCTGCCGCTGTTTGGGCGCATGTTTTTGCGCTCGTCCAAACTTACCTTTTCGGGTTTCAGGTTTGTTGGCGTAACGGAATATAAGACATCGCGCCCGGCGGTATCGGGCTTCCAGTTAAAGTAGATCTTTTTACCATCATCGCTCCAGTTCACATTGGTTGGCGATACCCCTATCCATTTAGGGTCGCGCATAATTTTTTCGATAGTGAGCGGGCCAAGCGTTTGCGCCAATGCCGGTGTACAGGCAGCAAACAAAAAGAAGGTAAAAATTCTTTTCATGCAGTGATCATTGTTTAGGGTCAGTTTTTAACGCTGCAATTTAGTATTAAATGCGGTAATAAGTTAGATAGGCAATTCAGTTTTCATATTTGTTACAATATGGCAACGCTGCAAACACTCCCTAACCCTATGGAGGGGAAACTTTTGAATGTAGATCTTATATTACCAGATCCGCAACCAAAAACCTGAAGACATCGGTATTCTTCGGTATTTCTTAGTAATATTTTAGTGCCTGATTATCAAATTTGCAATCAACAAATCTCCATGCGTCATTGCGAGGGACGAAGCAATCTCTATGTTATGCAGAGCGGCTCTGTAAGTCGGGGATTGCTTCGTCCCTCGCAATGACGCGCGTAAAAAACAGGGGGGGAAATTGTAAGAAATATTTCGATAGTTTTCATCTCTTCCTAAGCATTAAGCATCGCGCCCAACTTTAAATATACCAAATTTTGATGAGATTAGCAAAGTTTGTTAGTCGGGACTACCAATCCCCACCAACGGCGGTGTTGTTTATTGGCTAAACCGTTCTTTCATTATTCTATTGATATCAGCCAGCGAATATAAACCAGCCGGTGACGCGGCGGCCCTGAGTTGCACATGGTCGGCATCCTGGTGTGATGTCCAAAAATAACCCGCTTCCAGGCCAAGTTTTTTTGCCTCGGTGGCGTATAATTCATAACCTTTTTTGCCATCTATTACTGTACCCTCTCCGCTTATAACGCGCTTATTTACATACCACAGGCAATCCACCGCCTCACCCCATTGGTGCCACGAGTAGCCGGGTATGGCGCTCGTTAGCCAATCGCCATCGGGTTGCGGCCCTACGCTTTCAAGGCAATGGGCCAAAAAATCGGCGCCGTCATCTTTTAACTCCTGTATTTTAGCCTTAACCACAGCCGCTTTATTTGATTGCCGCCAATACCTCGCCTGCGTAAAAGGGTCGCGTAAGCCCTCGCTGGGTATAAAAATTAAACCTTGTTGTTTAAGATTAACTAACAACGCCTCAACCTTGGGTTTAAACCCGGGTACGAGTAAATTAAGATCAACTCCCATAGCTTTTAAGTTTTAATTTAATGCTAAAATAAGCATCGTTTAAAACTATAAAGCGGGTGTTTTTACGGTATTTTAAATATTATATTCTTTCAGATCGCGATCACAACCCCTGCCCGGCAAATGCAAACAATACGATAAATTTTATATCTTCGCCTTCATCAAACAACTGCTAACGCTTTGAGCCATGTAATTTCATTAACATAACCAATGTCAATGATCTTTCCCATCCGGGAAGGAAACGATTACTTATTTCCATAAATTTAATTTTTATAACATGGCTATATCACAAAAATATGGTCGTACGTATCATTATCCGTTTTCGCCGGGTACCACCAGCGATGACAGGATTGCGCACGACTATTGGGAGCATTTACAAAGTATCCCGAACATTATACATACCGAAAAACTCGACGGCGAGAATAATTGCCTGTCGGCTCTCGGCGTTTTTGCGCGCTCGCATGCTGCGCCTACGGTTTCACCGTGGACCGAAAGCCTGCGCCGTTTTTGGCAATTGATCAGGCACGACCTGGGTGGTTTGGAGATCTTCCTCGAAAATCTTTATGCAACACACTCCATCGAATACCGCAACCTCGATCAGCATTTTTATGTGTTTGGCATACGCGAGCACGACCAATGGTTAAGCTGGGAAGAAACTCAGTTTTATGCCGCAATGATCGGTTTGCCAACAGTGCCTGTTATCAGCGTATCACAAACACCAACCGATCAGGCGCTTTTTGAACAGCAGATACTGGAAACAGCTGCAACACGCGGCAAGTTTGAACCTTTTGATGTACACACGCATAAGCCTGTTACAATAGAGGGTATTGTTACGCGTAACGCCGGCGCATATGCAGTGGATGACTTTGCAAAGAATGTGTTTAAATATGTGCGCAAAGGTCATGTAAAAACAGACGAGCACTGGATACGGAACTGGCAGCGTGCGGCCTTAAATAACGAAGGGAGGACGTATGTGGACCATCAGTGAAAACAAAAACTGGGCTGAACTTGAAACGCGCTTTGAATGGGTAAAACGCATGCCCGATGTTCCGCAAGACCCGCTGCACCATGCCGAAGGCAATGTGGCTATCCACACGCAAATGGTACTGGCCCAGCTCGAGGCTGATGCCGACTATCAACAACTCGAACCGCAGGAGCAGGAGATATTATGGGCGGCTGCATTATTGCATGATGTTGAGAAATTCAGCACCACGGTAACCGAACCCGATGGCCGGATAACCTCAAACGGGCACGCCCGCAAAGGCGCGATGACTACCCGGCAGGTATTGTATCGCGATGTACCGGCCCCCTTTGCTTTACGCGAACAGGTAGTAGGTTTGGTGCGGCATCATGGCTTGCCGATCTGGGTATTTGAAAAACCCGACCCGCTAAAGGCTTTGATCAAAGCCAGTATGGAGGTTAATACCCAATGGCTGGCCTTGCTTGCCCGTGCAGATATGCGCGGCCGTATTTGTACCGACCAGGAGGAAATGTTATATCGCATTGATTGCTTTGAAGCATTTTGCCAGGAGAACAACTGCTGGGGCGCGCCGCGTAATTTTGCATCCGGCCAGGCAAAAATGTATTACCTGCAACACGAAGACGCTTATCCGGATTACGTTCCGTTTGAGGAGCCTGAATTTGAGGTGGTTTTGATGAGTGGCTTACCGGGCGCCGGCAAGGATACCTTTATAAAAAAGAACTATCCCGGTATGCCGGTGGTGTCGCTGGATGATATCCGGATCAAAAAAGGCATTGCGCCAACGGATAAAACAGGTAACGGGCAGGTAATACAGGAAGCCAAGGAGCAGGCACGGGTTTATCTGCGTAAACAACAACCATTTATCTGGAACGCCACAAACGTTACCGGCCAGATGAGGATGCAACTGATCGAATTATTTACCACGTATAAAGCCAAAGTACATGTTGTTTATATCGAGGTGCCCTATCGCCATCTGCACAATCAAAATAAGGATAGGGATGCTGTTGTTCCGATCGCTGTTTTAGACCGGCTGGTTCATAAACTGGAAGTACCTGTGTTGTGGGAAGCACACCAGGTAACTTATTTTTATTGATCATTAATATCAGATTTGACAACTTTTAAAAAGTTGTCAAATCTTGTCGTATTACTTTAAATATACTAAATTTTGGTGGGATTAGCAAGTTTGAAGCCGTTTATTATTTTATTCAAATTATAATCAGGGCATTTCAGTCTGATGTCATAAGTCCAGCCTACAGACTTATCAAATAACCTTTACGGTATTATATATTTATTTTTTTACTAATATTTTTTAATATTATATTTGATACAGTCAATTAATTACTCACTTAAAAATTAAACCATGAAAAAATTATTCTCGTTAATGTTGGTAGTGGCCTTGTTTTTTTGCCCAGTATTCAACAATGTAAAGGCTGGAGCTAAAACCCACGCAGTTAAAAAAGCTAAACGTGTTGTTGTACAATATGCAGGAACATATAATGGTTTTGATATTGTTTTCGATGTAAATGACGTAACGCATAAATGCGTTGGAGTTGAAATGTCAGTAGGTTCAACCGGTATCACGATTGCCGGCTATTACACAGGGACACTTACTTATCCCTATGGCGACCTTACTTTAAGTGATTTTGAGATAGACTATTATGATGGAGATACTTTAAAGCAATTATTTGTTACGGGCGACTTTTACCCAATAAACTAATTATAACCGGCCATTGTTACTATGAATAGGGCAATGGCCATTATTTAATCATTCGTCCGCCTATACCTCAACCAATACCACCCCAAATTAAAAGCGATAACGCCATGATTAAAAACGGTAGGCAGCAAGCCATAATGCCTTTTCATGATGTGGAAACGCTCCTTCAGGCTTTGGCGATGCTTCTTTTTCGACATGCCGCCCATCAGGTATTTGGCTACATAACGGTTTACATTCACAATTTTTTTAGCCTTCTTTGCCGCGCGGATGATCCAGTCGATATCGGCGCTTAACTTGTATTGCCTGTGGTATGGTTCAACCAAACTGCGTTTAATATAAATAGCCTGGTGGCTGATGCTCATGCCGTATTTAAAACCTTTCCAGGTAAACTTTTTGGGCGCTTTATGCCGGCGCTGGCCCAGGCTTTCGCGCCGGTCGTTGATCATTTCTGTTTCGCCATAATAAATATCGGCATCAGGTGCCGAGGCAAAAACCTGCGCAACGGTATCAGGCGCGTAAAACTCATCGCCGCTGTTCATAAAAATAATATAGTCGCCGGTAGCGGCGGCAATGCCCTTGTTCATGGCATCGTAAATACCTTCGTCCTTTTCGCTGATGAGTTTAGCTATCCGCGATTCATATTTTTTGATGATCTCCAATGTGCCATCGTTCGACAAGCCGTCGATCACGATATATTCGATATGCGGATAGGTTTGGTTAAGCACCGAAAGCATGGTTCGCTCAATATCGCTCACATTGTTGTAAACAATGGTCACTACGGATAATATGGGTTTAAAATCCGTCATGCCTGTAAAACAGATTGATAAACATTAATATATCGTGCAGCCACTTTTTCATTACTAAAATTATCCAATACTTTTTTACGTGCCGCGGCGGCCATGTCATCGGCATTAGCCAAAAACAAAATATGGTGAATACCCCGGGCCAGATCAGCAGCGGAGCGAAACTGCGCCAAATAGCCGTTTTGCTGATGATCGATCATATCCGGGATACCGCCGGTATCAAAAGCAGCGACCGGTGTACCGCAAGCCAGCGATTCCATGATGATATTAGGCAGGTTATCTTCAACCGAAGGCGATACGGTAATATCGGCCATACTGTAAATTTCCACCAGTTCGGCCTGCGAAGTTATCAAGCCCAGCTGATGCACCCGGAATGGCAACCGGCTCACATCAAAGTGCTTGTTTTTACCAAAGATGACGATCTCGACATTGTCTGACCGGTACTCACTTTTCAGGATATTTAACGCTTCGATGAGGTAGCTGAGCCCTTTGCGCCTGTCCATAATATTAGCAGCGCCAAATAAGATCAATTTGGCCCCGGTATTAATACCCCGCTTTTTACGGGCGGTTAATTTATCCTGCGGAGTATAGATCGCTGTATCAATGGGGTTGGGTATCGCCTCGATCCTAAAACCCTTGAGCAGTGAACTTTTTTTAGCCTCGCCGGCCAGCCAGTTACTACAGGTAACAAAGGTGATGTTGGGCTTATCGGCAAACAAAGCCAGCTTTTCTTCCCAAACCCGGTGCGACAGATCATTGGGGTGCGGGGTGCGTAAAAAATAGCACTCGCCGCATTGGTTTTTAAAATGATCGCAGGTGCCGGCGTAATGGCAGCCGCCGGTAAAGGCCCACATATCGTGCAGTGTCCAAACAATGGGTTTACCCAAGTCGGCCAGCTGTTTCAGGTTATCGATGGAAAGGAACCCGAAGTTTGTCCAGTGCAGGTGGATAATATCGGCATCAGCCACAAGCGGCTCATCAACAACCGAACTACCCGTATTAGCCGTTGAAAAAGCAAAACGCACCGATTTATCTTTCGCATAAAAAAAGATAAAGGGCAGGCGTTCGCGCAGCAGGTTTACTTTAGCTTTTTGCTGGTCGAACCAGTTTTTGATGACGCTGGTTGCACGCGGTTCGCTTGTTTTTTTGTGCTGAACCAACATCCCTGCATCGATCTGTTCACTCTCCAGCGCCTTAAGCAGGCGCATACAGGCCACGGGTGCGCCGCCGCCGGTATCGGAGGTATTGATCAATGTTACTTTCACAAGGCAAGTATAGCGATAAGTAAAATTAAACCATGAATGAACGTGTTATAAATAAGCCGATGTGGCGGATAGGAAGCTCCTCCGGAGCTAAAAACACCTTGTTGTTATTTCTATAAACAGGCAACTCCTCCGGAGTTAAAAAAGCATCAGCATTTAGAATGTTGTGTTATTTATAACGGTCGATCAAAGTTCTTCTTGCTCCGGAGGAGCACTCTGTTTATAGATCTACAAACGAAAAAGGTTGACTCCGGAGGAGTCCCCTAACCCATCTCCCGGCACGTTTACCAAAAATGATTCGGAAAACGTATCTTTAACGCTTTAATCACAACCCAACAACATCAATGAATCTGTTTGCCCATTTATTCCAGGATCGTAAAGCGAACCGAAAGAATTTTAAGGGGCAGCTTGTTTTGTTTTTGTTCCGCCTGGCGCAGGCCATCAACCGCAGCATGATCACCAAAGTGATATTTTATCCGTACCTGCTGTGGTACCGGTACGTTGTGGAATGGGTTTGGGGTATTGAGCTTCCGCGGAAGCTCACTGCCGGCAACGGCCTCGTTATTTATCACGGCCAGGCCTTAATTCTAAACCAGGGTGTTGTTTTGGGGGACAATGTGGTATTGCGCAATTCGGTAACCATAGGTCACAAAAAACTGGCCGACGGCACTTTTACCGCCTGCCCGCGCATCGGTAATAACGTAGATATTGGTGCCAATGTATGTATCATTGGCGATATTACCATTGGCGATAACGTGATCATCGGCGCAGGCTCAGTAGTGGTTAAAAGCGTGCCCGATAACTGTACGGTGGTAGGTAACCCGGCGAGGGTATTGGAGAAGAAAGAATAAAAAAATAAGAGCGCCGAAATGTGCGATTCCTTCCTCGGGGAAGGAGGAGGAAGGGATAAATAACCGCTTTGTAGAAAACCCCTCCCTAACCCTCCCAAGGGAGGGAATTATATGAGATAGAATTAATGGAACAAAATTTAACCGACCGTGCGTTTTGGAAAGCCTTTTGGGAATCAAAAAAGGACCTGATATTTTACATTAAACCCGATTATCATTTTGCCGATATCATTAAAAAACTGGTTCGTGACAATGGCATTAAAACAGCGGTCGAACTGGGCGGTTTCCCGGGATATTATACCGTTTACTATAAAAAATACCTCAATCTGGATGCTACCCTGTTTGATTACTTTATCCACGAAGGGCTGATCAAACAACTGCTTGAAAAAAACGGATTAAAGTATGAAGATATCTCGGTTATCGAAGCCGACCTGTTTACCTATCAGCCTGTTAAAAAATACGATCTCGTATCCTCTTTCGGTTTGATCGAGCATTTCAGCGATGTAAAAGATATCATCAGCCGCCACGTGGCTTTGCTAAATCCTAAAGGCACCTTGTTTATTACCCTGCCTAACTTTACCGGTGTTAACGGCTGGATACAGCGCAAGTTTGATCAGGAGAATTACAGTAAGCACAACATCGGCACCATGAACCCCAAAATGCTGGTTGATGTTTGCAAAGAGCTTGGTTTGGTTGAAGTAGAATCACACTATCATGGCCGGTTTTCGGTTTGGCTGGAGAATAATGCACAGCAAACGGGCCTCGTAAAAAGCATTGTTAAAAGTATATGGCTGGCCGGTAAGCTGTTTACCAAGATCGTCCCGGTAGAAACAAAAACGCTCTCGCCTTATATTGTACTTAAGGCACGCAAAGCCAACTAATTAAATATTTATTATATTTACCTATTGGCTTAACTGGCTATTAATTAACTACCTCATCACAATTTAACTCATGAAACAAGTTTACTTACTTGCTATCGGTACGCTATTTACCATTTTTGGCGCCAAAGCACAAGGCAATGAAACCTATTTTGCCGAATATCCTACCCTAACCCCCGATGCACAAACCGCCATTTTTAGCTACGAAGGCGACCTGTGGAAAGTTGCTGTAAACGGGCAATCGCCTGCCGTAAGGTTAACTGCCATGCAGGGTCAGGAAATCAATCCTCGGGTATCGCCCGATGGCAAATGGCTGGCATTTAGTGGCAATCAATATGGCAATAACGATGTTTATGTAATGCCGCTTGCCGGCGGCGAGATTAAGCAATTAACCTATAACGAAAGCAGCGACGAAGTTGACTCGTGGGGTTGGGATTCAAAAAGTATTTACTTTACCTCAAGCCGTTACAACAGTTTTAGCGCTTACAAAATAAATATTGATGGCGGTACGCCCACCCGCGTGTTCGATAATTATTTCAACACCATCCATGGCATTGCCGAGCACCCTAAAACCGGCGAGCTGTTTTTTGGCGATACCTGGGAAAGCTACCGCTTTGCCCAGCGCAAGCACTACAAAGGCGAATATAACCCCGACATCCAATCGTACAATCCAAAAACAAAAGCTTACAAACGATACACCGACTGGGCCGGTAAAGATTTCTGGACCACCTTAGATGCACAAGGCAATATCTATTTCGTATCCGACGAGGGCAACGAGGAGTATAATCTGTACACTTTCGTGGGAAGTAAAAAAACAGCGCTAACAAGCTTTCCAACATCAGTTAAACGTCCGTCGGTAAGCGCCAACGGGCAGAAGATCATCTTTGAAAAAGATTACCTGCTTTTTGTTTACGATGTGGCCAGTAAAAAAACCGAAAAGCTCAACATCAATATCTACCGCAATAATGTATTGCCCAAACAACAGGAGTTTGATGTACAGGGCAAAATAGAAGGCTTTGATGTATCGCCCGATGGTAAAAAACTGGCCTACGTATCGCGCGGCGAGCTGTTTGTATCCGACCCGGAAGGTAAATTTATTCAAAAGATCGAACGCAATACCGCCGAACGCGTACTTGAGGTTGAGTGGCTGTCCGATAGCAAAACATTGCTGTACAATCAAACTTTAAATGGTTATCAAAACCTATATACCATCGCGGCAAACGGCACCGGTACGCCTAAACAGCTCACTAACGATAAACGGAATAACCGCGATATCATCCTCAATAAAAAGCGCACTATGGCTGCCTACCTGAGCGGCCGCGATGAGCTGCGCACTATGGACCTGGCTACCTTTACCAGCAAAACCGTGGTTAAGGATGAGTTTTGGGGGTTCCAGAACGATCAGCCGTATTTTTCGCCAAACGGCGAATATATTTTGTATTCGGCAAAGCGCAATTTTGAGGAGGACATTTTTGTACATAACCTAAAAAGCGGGCAAACCATTAACCTTACCAACAGTGGCGTTACCGAAAACAATCCGTACTGGTCGCCGGATGGTAAATATATCTATTTCAGTACATCGCGCACCAAGCCATCGTACCCGTTTGGCACCACCGATGCGCATATTTACCGCATGCCGCTCGAAAAATTTGACGAGGCTTTTCGCCTGAATAAGTTTAACGACCTGTTTAAAGAAGACCCCAAACCCGATACCAGCAAAAAGTCGCCATTAAAAGATACCAAACCCGCTCCGCTGGCTACACAGCCTGCGCCAAAACCAGCAGCTGATATTAATATCAACACCGATGATATTATGCACCGGCTGGAGCGCATCAGCAGTGGCTTTGGCCAGCAGGGATCGCCTTACGTGATCCAAAAAGGTGAAAAAACGTTGGTTTATTATGCGTCAAACCAGGCAGGCGGCAGTTACTCACTCTACCGCACCACGCTCGAAACTTTTGAAAACCCTAAAACCGATAAAGTAGATGGCGCCGAAACCGGTGGCTTTAACATTATTTCGGCTGGCGAAAAATACTACATCAGCTTTGGCGGCAATATTTACAGGCTCAATATTGATAACAACAAACTGGATAAAATAGATATCAGCTATAAATTCGATCGCAACCTGTCGGCTGAGTTTGCACAGATCTTTGAAGAAACCTGGGCCAATATGGAAGAAAATTATTACGATGGTAGTTTTCATCATATCGACTGGCAAAAAATTCACGACCGTTATAAAGCTTATATACCTTATGTAAACACCCGCGCCGACCTGCGCCTGATGCTGAACGATATGCTGGGCGAACTCAACTCATCCCATATGGGCTTTACCTCCAATGGTTTGGAAGAGCGTACCAACCTGCGTTACCGCACCATGGAAACGGGTATCGTTTTCAGCAATACCTCGCCGTACACGGTTGAAGCGATCATGAAAAACAGCACTGCCGACCGTAAAGGTATTGATGTGCAGCCCGGCGATAAATTGAAAAAGGTAAATGGTGTTGACGTGACCGAAAACGTTGACCGCGATTACTATTTTACCAAGCCATCCATCGATAAAGAAATACTGCTCACTTTTGAACGCAGCGGTAAAAACATCGATGTTAAACTACATACTGAGGCCGCTAACGACCTGCGCACCCAACTTTACGACGAATGGATAAGGCGTAACAAACAAATGGTTGAGCAGGAAAGCAATAAGCGCATTGCCTATGTGTACATGAAAGATATGGGTGGCGAATCGCTGGAAAGCTTTTTAGAGAACATGGTTGATGAGGCCTATAAAAAGGATGCGCTGATCCTGGACCTGCGGTATAACACCGGCGGTAACGTGCACGATGAGGTGCTGAGATTTTTATCGCAAAAACCTTACATGCAATGGCAATACCGCGGTGGCGAAAAAACTCCGCAGCCCAATTTTAGCCCCGCAGCTAAGCCTATAGTTTTATTGATAAACGAGCAAACCCTGAGCGATGGAGAAGTAACATCGGCCGGGTTTAAGCAATTGGGCCTTGGCAAGATCATCGGTACCGAAACTTACCGCTGGATCATTTTCACCAGTGGCAAGGGTTTGGTGGATGGGTCGTTTTACCGCCTGCCTTCATGGGGATGTTTTACTCTTAGCGGGGATGACCTGGAACATACCGGCGTTAAACCCGATATTTACGTAAAAACAACTTTTACAGACCGGTTAGCTAATAAAGACCCGCAGATCGATACCGCGATAAAAGAAATTTTGAAGGAGTTGAAGTAATGTTTTGTAATTTTGAATATGAGTGAATTCAGGTTAGATAGAACAGCCTTTAAGGCACAAACAGCAGCGGAGGCAGCCGACCACAGAGAATATTATCAAAACCTGACGGTAAAGGAACGTTTGCGGGTAGCTCATTATTTGAATAGCATGGCGTTTAATTTCCCGATAGATAACCCGCCCAGGATGGATAAAACAAAGTTTAGTGCAAGAGCAAGGTAATGGGAAATATCTTTAATGAAGACTTTAGAGATTTTATTGCCGCATTAAACCAGACTGGTGTTAGATATATTTTAGTTGGAGGTTTTTCCGTAATACTCCACGGTTATTCAAGAACAACCGGTGATATAGATATCTGGGTTGAGCGAAGTACCGAAAACTATACAAAAATTAAACAGGCGTTTCAAGTATTTGGAATGCCTGTTTTTGATATGAATGAAGAAAACTTCCTTCATCATCCCAACTGGGAGGTATTTACGTTCGGCATCCCACCAACAGCTATTGATATGATGATTAGTGTAAAAGGATTGGATTTTAATACCTCTTACGAACAATCCACCTATTTTGAAGAGGATGGGTTAATGATAAGAACCATTCATTTAAATGATCTTATAACAGCTAAAAGAACATCTGCAAGGCCAAAAGATCTTGATGATCTGGATAATCTTTCTAAAAAATAATTTACTTTTCAATCCACCCACCTACTTACCTGAACCGGAAAATCTCTCATTATCGTTCGAGATGACATTTTTTTAGACATCTCAACCAAATAAGATGACAATTTTTGTTTTGATTTTTCTACTTACCTATCCGCTGACGCACAAAACGCACCAACCGTTGCAGCAGCGTACCCTTTCGATTGTGCAAAAAGTGCCTGATCACCAGGTGTGCCTCAGTGCTTTCTGCTATTACATCAGGGAAATAGGTTATCGCTTCTTTATGGATGGGTACCTGGTAAATATCCTCTTTATTGGAGTGGATGCCGCTGCCATCGTTACCGATATTTTGGATCAGCGAATGCGCCGGGTTAAGCGTTAAGCCGCCCTGCAAAAATATAGAGGCATACCAGCGTATGGCCCACGAGTTGTTTTTGCCCGATTTAAATTCCTGTACCTGTTTCCAGAAATTCATGCTGCCATCGATCGAGAACTGTGATATCTTTTTCTGGTCAAATTGAGCGATCAGCTTATCCACATCGGGTTCAAAATGTTTCCAGGCGCGTGCCCAGGTTGCCCAGCCCCAGCTGGTGGCCGCGCGGTAAAAAAACGTCTGCGGTAAAAAATTACCGGTTAGCGGATACATATACGCGCCAATATGCATTACTTTATCCGTATTGGCATAACGGTTAAGCGCCTGGTTAAAATAAGTTAAGGTGTACGGCGACGATAGCAGGTCATCTTCAAAAACTATCACTTTACCATACTCATTAACCAATTGCGTTACCCCGGCAATAATGGAGTTTGCCAGTCCGAGGTTTGTTTTGCGCTCAATTATTTTTACAGCCTTAAAGCCTTCTGCTTCTTTGATCAGTGTCCTTACCTCTTCCACCTTCCCGGCATCGGCATCTGTTTTAGCCGCATCCGAAAATATGTACAAGCGCGACTCATCGGCCAGTAAATTATTTTTGAGATAGTTTAGCGTGCGACGGGTATGCTCGGGCCTGTTGTAAACAAATAAAGCAATGGGTGCCGGGTTTTGCATTGATGTGATATTAACAATTAGGCCGTACAGGTGTTTTGGCGAAACAGTTTGGCAAATTTAAAATAATCCGGATACTAAACGCCCAAATTAATGGGCACACTAACTTCACTATTTTTATAAAAACACAAGCGTATTAAATAAAGCTAAAAAAGCTTTGGCGCACTGACCTGTTTGCCGCATAATACTGTGTACGAATTTGCGAAACGTTCGGTAGTTTTTTTACCCCCTATGCTGCATAGTAATTTTTTGATGGCGAACTCGGCAGATATTTTCAGGCCGGAGAGCATGCCCTTGGGTTTGTAGAAACGTGTAACGTCGGGCGTGATCATGGATGAGAGGTCATTAACGATGGTAAAACCTTCGGTTAACAGCAAATAACGCAATAGGGTTGGGGTATACATGTTGATATGGCCGTAACCTAAAAAATGCTGCAGACGGTTATCCACGCCATAACGATAATCCTTTGGTACTTCTATTAAACACATTTTAGCTACACGTCTTAGCTCGCGCAGCAGCATGCGTTCGTGCTCCACATGTTCCAGCACGTGCGACAGGATAACCAGGTCGAACTCCTCGTCGCCGAAAGGTAAATGATAGCCATCAAAAACCTGAACCGTTTTAAGTTGAGGAATATTTAATGACCTAATGCGTTCAACGCCACTTTCGGATATTTCAACGGCCGAGTATTGTTGGGCAAAACCACTATCGGATAATAGTTTTAGTATGCTGCCATCGCCGGCGCCTACTTCTAAAATATTGTTAAAAACGCGCCCTTTACTTATCCCTATAATGCGCTGTGCTTTATATTTGGCACCCAGCAATCGCCAGCCTTTGTCGTGTTCTTCGTAAAAGGAATTGTATGCTGTTTTTACGTTTTCGCTGATGATATCCTGTTGCATGAATTAGTAATGTGTCTTCTGTATCAATAAAGCTCAAAAATACATAAATGTATTTACCTTAAAACCATTACCCAACCCGAAAGTGCATTGGTATGGTTTTTAAGATCTATTATGTAATAATAGATACCCACGGGTACCGGGTAGCCATTATATTTTCCGTCCCACGGAGTATTATAGCCTATGCTTTTAAAAAGCCGAGTTCCAAAGCGGTTATAAATTTGAACCAGGCAATCGGAATAATATCCCAGGCCGGTAATATTCCAGGTATCATTAATGGAATCGTTATTGGGTGTAAAGGTATTAGGGATGGACAACGGCGGATATACTTTGATAAAAACATCATCGGTTACCACAAAACAGTTATTTGGCGATGTTACGTATAACGTGTACGTAATGTCGGCAGAGGGAGTAGCAATGGGATTAAGTATATTAGGATTGCTCAGGCCGGTAGCCGGCACCCAGTTATACTGTAAATTGCTGCCTGTAGCTGTAGCATTTAATTGTACTTTATCGCCAAGCACGATGATTCGATCGTCACCGGCACTAACCACTGGTTTAGGTATTACTGTGATAGTTGTAAATGCCGTTGAACTACAAGTGCCATTTGACGCGGTTACTGTATAAGTTGTAGTTGTAGCTGGGGATGCTATGGGGTTTGCAATATTGGTATTTGACAAACCTGTTGCGGGCGACCACACATAACTGGTACCCCCCGAAGCCGTTAAAGATGCGCTACCGCCCAGGCAAATGGTTGTATCTGTACTGGCTATGGCGGTTATTGAAGTATTTATGGTGATGACAACTACGTTAGATATAGAGGAAATACAAACACCTGAGGTAACCCAACGCCTGTAATAGGTAGTGGCCGAGAGCGACGGCGGGTCGTAATTGATGTTGGTTGCTCCGGCAATATCGGCAAAGTTGATATTATCGGTTGATAGTTGCCATTGATAGTTAAATGTACCGTTGCCGCCAGTTGGTGTACTGCCACTTATTACGCCAGGGTCGCCGCTTCCGCAAAAGGTGGTAGTTGCCGGTGCGGTGATGTTGTTATTTAAAATAGCCGAATCGATACGTATGATAATGAGGTTACTTGAGGTTTGGCAGGAACCGGAAGCAATAAGGCGGTGATAATAAGTAGTGGCGGTGATAACGGGCGGATCGTAAGTTGCAGATGTTGCGCCCGGGATGTCGCTAAAACTTGCATTGCCCGACCGGCTTTGCCACTGGTAGGTAAAGGTACCGTTGCCGCCGGTTGGTGTGCCAACGCCGGTTATGGGCGCCGGATCGCCGGAAATGCAGAATGTAGTAATAGCCGGTACATTAAGATTGTTATTGGCAATATTAGGCTGTATGGTTATGGTAACCACATTGCTGTTTTGTATACACGATACCGAAATAACCGTACGCCTGTAATACATAGTAGTGGTTATAGTTGGCGGGTCGTAGTTAACGGCTACAGCCCCGCTGATGTTGGAGAAGGTGACATTATCGGTTGAGCTTTGCCATTGGTAAGTATAAGCGCCGCCACCACCGGTGGGCGTGCTGCCGGTAATTGCCGGATCGCCACCACCGCAAAAAACCGATGTAGCAGGTGCCGTAATATTGTTGTTAGCGATATTGGGGTTTATGGTGATTGTTACGGTATTACTTGCAAGTGAGCAGCCACCGGATGTTACCACCCGGTGATAGTACGTTGTGGCGTTTAATTGGGGGGGATCGTAGGTGGCAGACGTAGCTCCGGCAATATCGGTAAAAGTGACATTATCTGCCGAGCTTTGCCATTGATAGGTATAACTACCGCCGGATAGTGTATTGCCGTTAATAACGGCAGGATCGCCGCTTGCACAAAAAGTAGTAACCACCGGAGCGGTAATGATATTGCTGCTTATAGAACCGGCTATGGTTATGGTAACCACATTGCTTGCGGCCGGCACACAGGTGCCCGAACTGACGTTACGCAGGTAATAGGTTGTGGCGCTTAATATCGGTGGATCGTAATCTTTAGCAGTAGCGCCAGATATATTGGTAAAAGCGATACCGTTGGTAGAATTTTGCCATTGATAAGTAAACGTACCGTTGCCGCCGGTAGGTGTACTGCCGGTTATTGCCGCAGCGTCGCCGTTTCCGCAAAACGAGGTAACTGCAGGTGCGGTGATTGTATTTGAAATAGCCGGCGGGCTGGGTACGTATTTGGCTAAAAAGATATCGCGCACCGAACTCTGCGCGGTAAGGATATAATTGGTACAGTTAGAAAAGTCGAAATTAACCGTCGAACAAAAGCAACCGGCAAATAATACATCATTATTGTTATCAACGGCCACGGTACGGCCCAAATTGTTGCTACAGCTATTATTTCCTGCAGCTATTGCCCACTGATAATTACCGTTAACATCATATTTGGACAAGCACAGATCTTCTTGTCCGTGATATTTGATCAACGCCACATTAACCGATGGGTCAAAATCAACCGTACCAATAATTGAACCCGCAATATAAATGTAATCGTCGTTACTTACTGTTACATCATAATTGATAACTGTAGCGCCGCTGCCGCCTATACCTTTTGAAAAAAGTAAGGTACCTGCCGGAGAGTATTTCCATAGGGCTATATCCTGATTGCCTGCTGCATTAATAGTACCGGTACCGTTAAATGTTAAAGACGAGCTAAAGGATGAAATATCGTACACATTATCTTTTGAATCGACACAAATATTAATGGCACTGTTTATGCCTCCTGTTGCTGGCTGCACCCATATCAACTGGCCGGCAGGGGTATATTTCGCCGTGAATACTGAACTTCCTGTTGCTGTCACATTCTGTGCTGCACCTAAAGGATTGTAATTCACAGTACCACTTAAGGCGCCGCCGAGCAAAATATTATCGCCAGAGTCAATGGCTACGCCGCTTACTATATTAGTGCCTGTTTGGCCAAGATCGATACCCCAAATAAAGTTACCGGCAGCATCATATTTGAGTGCAAGGCCGTTAAAAGCGCCGCTTGCCGGGAAGTTTGTTGTGCCGATAGTTAGTGATGAGCTAAACTGACAGGCGATCACCCGGTTTCCCTGGCTATCGATAGCTACTTTGTTGGCATAATCCGTGCCTGTGCCGCCGACAGATTTTGCCCATAAAAAATTGCCGTTAACATCCAGGTTGATAATAAAAATATCACTGCCGCCGATATTTGTTAGCGTTGACACCCCTGGGCCCGGGTCGGCGTCGAAACTTCCAGATTGGTATAAGCCAACTACGCAAACATTACCATTGGCATCAACGGCAAGCCCATCGGGCTGATCGATACCGCTGCCACCCATCGACACCGCCCAGATCAACGCTCCGTTGGTATCGTACTTAGCTACGTAAATATCAAAACTACCGCCGTTTGAGGTAAGGTTTTTTACACCGGATGAGGGGTCGAAATCGATCGTCCCCTGAAAAATACCGGTGATGTATACGTTGTTTTGTTTATCGACTTTTGAAGAGGATACGATACTTGAGCCCGGGCCGCCGATATCAAGTACCCATTGAGGAACAGATGGTTTTAGCTGACATATACCAACTATCGGAAGCATTAATAAAAAAAGTAAGCCAAGATATGCTTTGATATATTTAAGCATTAAAACAGGGTAAACAGTTAAATCAGCAAAGATTGTTTAATGGATCAAGTTATGCTTTTCGCCTTAAAATCTGGTCAAAAACTTCATTAATATCCGAAGATATTTTTAATAAATAAGACAGGCCTATATATACAATAGCTACTATTACCGAACGTAAGATCATATCGAGCCAAATATTGTGTACAAGCGGCAGGTATAATCCTACTAATAAAGCTACCGCGCTTACCAGCAACACCAGTAAATGCGCTTTGCCAAATGGTTGAAGCCCGAATTTAACTTTTACGAATAGCCAGTAAATAAAGTTAAGGAGGAACATGATGAAGGTATAGGATATCGCGGCACCGATCATACCAAATTTCGGTATCAAAAACCAGTTGGCCACTACACATAAAACAACCGTACCGGTGATAAAATAGGTAGTAAGGCGGTAGTATTTGGATACGTTCATGATGTAGCCATTTAACCCGCCGGTAATATCCACCAAAAAACCAATCCCTACGATAATAAAAACATCAAAATAGCCTACGTACTCGTGCTTTTTAAGCAACACCATGATAAAGTCGCGATTAACGATCAACCCCACGAACAGCAAACAACCGATAAGCATTTGCACGACAGATGTTTTGTAATAGATCTTATCGATCTTGGGCAGATCGTTAGTAGCCCATGCCTGCGATACGATCTGCAGCGAAGTGCGGTTCATGGCCTTTGCTGGTAAACTGATGACTACCGCGATATTAAAAAACGTGCTGTAAATACCTACCAGCTCGAGCGACTCGCCCCGCAGGTAGCTCAGCATAATAATATCGAGGTTTTGAATGAGTGCAAACGAAGTGCCACTCAGAACGGTAAAAACGCCATATTTTAATAAAAGCACTTTATTATCATGCATATGGTCGGATATCGGCGAAAGCGGGAAATGTTTGTCTTTATAAATACTATACCAAAGTATAATTACAACTACCAGGTTGGCTACCAGGTAAATGATCAAAAAATCCTGGTAATTGATGATAGCGGCACCTATCAATAAAATACTTACCGATGTAAATACACGCAATAGAACTTCTTTGAGAAAGGCCGAAAGCACATTTTTGAAGATAGCACGGGCCATGCTTTCAAAAATGGTATAAACCATAGTAAGCAGGGATATTGGTATAATGTAGTAATAGTATTTTACCAATAGCGAGGCACCTTTTTCTTCGCTGTAATGCGCTATGATGGGGTTTTTAAAAGCAATAAAGAATATGGTGAACAACGCAAAACTGATACCGCTATAGATGAGAATAAATTTACCAAAGCCGTTGTGCTTACGATCGGGTGTGCTGTAATACGGGAAATATTTAAGGATGACGTTGCCGATGCCCACCGATGCGAATTGCGCGTAAATGAGCGAAATGGCGATCATCAGCGAAAAAAAACCGATCTGCTCGATAGTCAAACAACGCTGGAACAGAATAACAAGATTAAAAAAGCCAAGGGCTGTGCCTGCATATAGAATGAGGCTGTTGAAAAATCCTTGTCGTTTTAACAGGTTACTCATTTGATGCTATTTTGAATGATTTCGTCGAGGACTGCTATTCGTTTTTCGATAGTATATATATTGATCATATGTTCACGTCCGGCTTTGCCTAACTGCGCGGCTAATTGCGCATCCTTTGCTATTTTCACCATATAAGCAGCCATCCCTTCAATATCATGTTCGGGCACCAAATATCCTGTTTTTTTATCGATAACTGCCTGCTTAATACCGGCGTGCTGTGTGCTTACTATGGGTATGCCTGATGCACCGGCTTCGAGTATGGTTACCGGTGTACCTTCCTGGTCGCCATCGGGCGCGGTAACCGAATGTTGTACAAAGCAGCGGGTTCGCTGAAACAATTCGATTATTTTATCGGGGGGCAGTGGCCCGGTCAATGTGATCTTATCTGAAAGGTCGAGCGCTTCAATCAATAGTTTGGTTTCCCCGAACAGTGGCCCGGTGCCCACCATCCATAAACGGGCATCGGGCACTGAGCGTGTTATCAGTTCAAATGCTTTAACGACGGAAACTGGTGATTTCTTTTCGACAAAACGGCCAACGCTTAAGAAATAAGGTTTTGATGAGGCTACATCTACCGGCGTAAATTTGCCGGTATCAACACCGCAAGGGTTCCAATACAGTTTTTCGCGCTGGGCACCGGCTTCGCCCAGTTTTTCTATCATATCGGTTGAAACCGCCACGATAGCCGAAGCGTAACTGAACATGGTTTTATAATAGTCGTGATATGTTGAATACGAATCTTCCTGATAAATATCGGCACCATGAAAGTTAACTACCAAAGGTACGCCGGCTGTTTTACAAGCCTGAGTTACCATTGCCCCGACTGTACCGTATTCGGCAAAAACCGCATCTATTTTTTCGCGCCTGAGATAATTGACCAAAGCACGGTTACGCACGCCGATATTTTTACGATTAAAAAGGCGTTTTTGAATGATATAGCTCAACAAGCCGATCTTTGAACGGATAAGATACTTGTGATTATGATCGTAAACCGGGAAACTGCCGCCATAGATTACCTTTTTATTACCCGCTAACCGGTTAATATGTTCGGTGATAAAGGTTTCGGAAACGGTGCCTTTATTGGGCTTTATGATGCATAAGTTGTACGCGCCACCCATTGCTTATTTTAATTTACTGCGAACATAGGCACTGCGCAACGGTTTGGTGAGCTTGTATTTTATTTTGCTGAGTACACGGCCTGCTCGCTGCAAAGTAGTGATGGGTTTGGGATGGTTGAACGCTTCGGTAAAGTCGGCGTTACGTTCAAAAACAATGTGGGCATAGTCAGCCGGTCGCCAGATGGCTTTCAGGTCATAAAGTTGAACTTCAGTGTTGGTATCCTGAGCCAGTTTACCTACTACTTCGAAAGTGATATGCTCGTCGACAGGCTGCATAGTTTCGGGGCGGTTTACCAGGCACCATTTGAGATTTTGTGGTGTGGGTACCGAAAGGAACAAACGGCTTTTATCACGCAACAGCTTTTTGATGGCGGCGTGAACAGTAGGCCGGTCTTCAACGGCAATATGCTCGTAAACATCCATAAAGATGATCAAATCGAACTGCTCGTTAAAAGTTTCGGGGGTAAGCAAGGTTTCGATAAAGTTTACCTTATCGTTGGCAAACAGTTTTGTGGCAATGGCGATTGACTGGGTGCTGATATCAATCCCTGTAATTTTCGCATTTGGCCAGCGTTTGTGCATTTTGTTGCAAATGCTGCCTATCCCACAGCCTACTTCGAGGATGCGCGAAGGGGTAGACTTTACATTGTTGATGAGTGTTTGCCATGCGCCTTCGATACGCGGGTTGACCACGATATAATCGTTCACCTTGAATTTTACGTGCTCATCGTAGTAGGATACAACGATCTTTTTATCAACTATCTCTTCCATTACCAATACAAACTATAATATTTTCGCCTTTCGGCGAAGTTAGCCATTTTATTTTTAAAGAGGCTTCTGGGCCACCACAACATAGATCGCTGCATCACGGTCGCGCTGGGCCTGGGTATTTATTTTATTGAATAAGCCTATCAATGCCTGCATTACCAGGGCAAAAGGCGGAATCAGAAACTTAGGCAACTTTAAGCAGATCCCATCCTGAAACAACTGTAATCCGCTTGCTGCCAGCCCCATTATCCCGAAAAAAGAAGTCACTTGAAATCCTTCCATCTCGATGGTGCGACGCAGACCAGAGCTCGTCCAGCGCCAGTAGTCATTGGGGGTTGGGTGATAAAACCAGTAACCGTGTGTTGAGCAGACCATGGAACCACCTGGTTTCAATATGCGGAAAGCTTCCTGCAAATATCCGGAAGGCGAATCGACATGCTCCAACACCTGGTTTGACAGGATAATATCGCAGTAGTTACCCGGCAAGGTGGTTTTGCTATCGAAATCGATGTGATGTTCGGCTTTGGGATTCATCTCCAGATCCACCCCCAGGTATTTGCTAACCATTGGTTCGATCACTTCACGGTAGGGCATATTGCCGCAACCGAAGTCGACCAGCAGCAGATCTTTTTTATCAGCAGTAAGCGCACTCAGGTTTTTGAGCGTAGCATCGCGCAGATGTGTTAGGGGGACGTAGCGTGTGCTGAATACCGAAGGGTTTAGCCTTTCATCGTTGTTCATTTGTAACGGCTAATTAGGGTTTGATGGCATCGGCGATAAGCGATGTGTAGTTCAATTCGCCACCGGCATTGCGTTTGTCGTTATTTTTTGAGCGACGAATGTGGCCTTCTTCTGATTTCCAGGCGGCTTCGTGAAACTGGCCGTTCTCATCAAAGTACTCTAACAATCTTACCTTAAAACCTACACGCTCCAACATAGCGCTGAGGGTTTTGTAAGTGTACAACACTTTATGATCGTGAGCACCGGGGCCCGAGCCGCCTATGCGTACATGCTCGATATACTCGGGTTTGGGGTGATTGCCATCGGGTATGGCAATACGTAAGTGGCCACCGGGTTTAAGATATTTAAAGCAATGGCTTGCTGCTAATTCACCTTGTTCTGGTGTTAAGTGCTCCCAAACGTGCTCCGCTAAGATAGCTGATATGGTGTCCGGTTTGAAGTAGTTTTTCCAGTCACCCTCTTTCAACAGGTTGAGGAACTCCATATCGGTAGGCACCCAGCCTTTGTCGAAGATGTCGCTGGCACCTACTACGATCTTTACATCGGGTTTGCGTACAGCACGCAACAGCCTGAAGATATCGCGACGGCGTTTTAACGGTAATACTATTGGTTTAAATATCTTGAAAAAGCCCATATCAAAGTGTGAAGCTAAAATTAGCCCGGCTAAAATACATATAATCTGCAAGCTGTACCAACCAAAAAGAGGCAAGCCTAAGCTTACCTCTTTTCAATATATCGCTTTAAGCTCAATTAAGCGTTAACGAATTTTTTAGCGTTGATTCGGCGCTCGTTTTCGTTCAGGTAGATCTTACGTAAACGCATGGCAACCGGGGTGATCTCGATATACTCATCGGCCTGGATGTATTCCATTGCTTCCTCTAACGAGAATTTGATGGCCGGTGCAATACGCACGTTGGTATCGCTACCCGATGCACGCATGTTAGTTAACTGCTTGCCTTTGGTTAAGTTGATCACCAGATCGTTATCGCGGATGTGCTCGCCCAGGATCTGACCTTCGTAGATATCTACTCCCGGATCAACGTGGAAACGACCACGGTCCTGCAGCTTGTCAATCGCGAAAGCAGTGGTTTTACCGCTGTCCATCGATACCAAAACACCGTTCAAACGGCCAGGGATGGTACCTTTCCAGGGCTCGTAAGCCTTGAAGCGGTGCGCCATGATGGCCTCGCCGCCGGTAGCCGTCAATACGTTGTTACGTAAGCCGATGATGCCACGGGCCGGGATATCAAACTCTAAGTGTTGCAGATCGCCTTTAGGCTCCATTACCAATAAGTCGCCTTTGCGCTGGGTTACCAGCTCAATTACTTTGCCCGATACATCGCCCGGAACGTCGACGATCAGGGTTTCGATAGGCTCACATTTCACACCATCAATTTCTTTGATGATTACCTGTGGCTGACCAACCTGGATCTCGTATCCTTCGCGACGCATCGTCTCGATCAATACCGATAAGTGGAGGATACCACGACCGTACACCAGGTACGAATCAGGCGATTCGGTTTCGATAACCTTCAGCGCCAGGTTTTTCTCCATTTCTTTGTACAAACGGTCGCGTAAGTGGCGCGAGGTTACAAACTTGCCTTCTTTACCAAAAAACGGTGAGTTGTTGATGGTGAACAGCATGTTCATCGTCGGCTCGTCGATTTTGATTACGGCCAGTTGCTCCGGGTTTTCAAAATCGGCAATGGTATCGCCAATATCAAAACCATCAATACCTACTACAGCGCAAATATCGCCCGAGCTAACCGACTGGGTTTTCACCTTGCCTAAGCCTTCGAACGTGTATAATTCTTTGATCCTTGTTTTTTGGATGGTGCCATCGCGTTTTACCAGCGATACCGGCATGCCTTCTTTGATGGTACCACGGGCCACACGGCCGATCGCGATACGACCAACGAACGACGAATAATCCAACGAGGTGATCTGCATCTGCAAAGTACCTTCTTCAATCGGCGCCGGCGGGATGTTGGCTAAAATAGCGTCCATCAGCGGGAAGATATCGGTAGTTGGTTTAGTCCAGTCGGTGCTCATCCAGCCTTGTTTTGATGAACCGTAGATCACCGGGAAATCCAGCTGGTCTTCAGTAGCCTCGAGGTTGAAGAACAGTTCGAAGATCTGCTCGTACACTTCTTCGGGGCGGCAGTTCTCTTTGTCAACCTTGTTTACTACCACAATTGGTTTTAAGCCTAAAGCCAAAGCTTTTTGGGTAACAAAACGGGTTTGGGGCATAGCGCCTTCAAACGCATCGCAAAGCAATAAAACGCCATCGGCCATTTTCAAAACACGCTCCACCTCGCCGCCAAAGTCGGCGTGACCAGGGGTATCAATAATATTGATCTTAACGTCTTTATACATTACCGAAACGTTTTTCGATACGATGGTAATGCCCCGCTCGCGCTCCAGGTCGTTATTGTCTAATATCAATTCGCCGGTTTGCTCGTTATCCCTGAAGATAGAGCAGCTGTGCAGAATTTTATCAACCAGGGTAGTTTTGCCGTGGTCAACGTGTGCGATGATCGCGATGTTTCTTATTTTTTGCATGGAATAATGCGTACTTAAATTTGGCGCAAAGGTACGTTTAATTTATGGGAAAATTGCTATTGTGTTGGTTTATTGTGTTATTAAATTGTTGAGGCTGTGTAATATTAACGTGCAGGTGAGTGGTTTAGGGGTTGCAATGTTGGGTTTGAGCTGGTTTGGGTTAGGGGATTTGAACGTTTTAAACAGGTGGGTATTATTTGGTGTTTTCGTTACGGTATCAAGTCGCGAGTATCAAGTACCTTCTTTTGGTCTTGCTACTTGACACTAATTACTTGATACTAACAAGGGCGTTGCCTGCGGCCCGGGCTTTACGCTCATACTGCACAGGCATTAGCCACTGGGCCGGTATCCGCTGCAATCCCTAACGCGGAATCGGTGGAATCAATATTAAAATCTGTGAAATCCCACTTTACTTTTTCCTGGGGCGGGGTGCGCGTTTTGGGGGTTGCGGAGGTGGCGCGTCGGCTTTTGTGGGTTTACGGGGTATTTGGCGTTCGGGCGTGCCAATAGCGGTGATATTATGGGATTGCTGGTTTATTTGCATGGCAAAATCGCCGCAAACCAGGCCGGCGGCGGCTATCCAATGCCCTGGATCTTTACTGCCGATGGTTATGGAAATATCGTGCACACCACCCGTGAACTGGCCTAAGACGATCTGCAAAATATCAACGGGCTGGCCGGTTACCGATACCAGCTTATCGCCAGGGGTAAGTTTATCGGCTTGTATTAGCTGTTTGGTATCCAGTAAAAAAGGTTGGTCGGGCGTAACGATAATTTCGCCCGGGTTGCCCTGCTGCATATACCTGATGTAAATCATTAGGGGTTGCAGGCCGCCGGATGTGCCGTTGCTGAATTGAATGGTTTGCTGGCTCCATTGCGTAGCGCTATTATAATCGGCGGCGTAAACCTTGTCGCCCACCAAAAAATCCTGGATAGCTTTATATTCTGTGCCGTTGATACTTACCGGGGTGCCGTTTGCAAATGCCATGGTTTATGGGTTTAATTGTCTATAGGTTTGGATGGTGGTATAAACATAGGGAAAAATAATAAATAACCAGGGGTAAGGCACAAGTACTCAATGCTCATTGCCGGCGCTGCATACTTGTGGTAGCTGGGGGGAAGAATCTTATTGACTTTAGGTTAATTTAAATATGTGTTTATTAATCATATTTAATAAATTGCGCTATTCCAAAAACCGATGACAATAAGCCCTATTTCTTTAATTGATAGTATTGATAAAGCCTTTCGTCTTGTAAAGCCTGGGCGTACAGATTTAGATACCTTCAAAGCAAACCTGCAGAAGCTCCTTTCGCGTATTGACGAAAAGGAAAGTGAAGAAAATGTAAAGGGGCATCTTGCTGATTTTTTAAAGCAAACTTATTATGACCCCAATCACCTTATTGCAACAAAAGGTCGGGCCGACCTGGTAATACACTTAGAGAAAGAAGCCAAATCGCATGTTGGGGTTTTGTTTGAGGTCAAGAAGCCCAGCAATAAAGCTGATATGATTACCAAGAATAATTTGAATGCAAAAGCGATGCATGAGCTTATTCTATATTTTTTTCGTGAACGTGTTACTAATAAAAATATATCGTTAACCCATTTGGTAATAACCAATATTTATGAATGGTTTGTTTTTGATGCCTCGTTATTTGATCGGGTTTTTGCGCGAAACAGCCAACTACAAAAAACATTCAGAGAGTGGGAAGCAGGGCAAAAGGTAAGTACAAAAACAGATTTATTTTATAATGAGATTGCCAAACCGTTTTTGCATGACCTTGAAGAAGAGCTAAAATTTACATATGTTAATCTTAAGGATCATATTAAGTACTTAAAGACTGACGACACCAAAAATGATAATAAATTAGTCCCTCTTTATAAATTCTTTTCTCCCGTAAACTTTCTGAAGCTGCCTTTCATTAATGATAGTAACTCGTTAGATACCGGCTTTTTTAAGGAGTTGTTGCACATTATTGGTTTAGAAGAAGTAAAAGAAGGTGGAAAAAAGGTAATCCAACGCTTGCCAGTTGGTAAAAGGCTACCCGCATCGTTGTTAGAAAATGCTATTAACATGCTGGATGTTGAGGATGTGTTAAGAAAAGTACCCAATAACCTTTTAGTAGGGAAAACAACAGAAGAGCAACTTTTCAACTTAGCCCTTGAGTTAAGCATAACCTGGGTAAACCGGATATTATTTTTAAAATTATTAGAGGCCCAACTAATTAAATACCATAATGGGAATTTGATGTTTAAGTTTTTGAACATTCAAACCATTAATGATTACAATGAGTTACATAAACTGTTTTTCCAGGTGTTGGCACGGCAAACCGATCATAGGGCATTGGCCGTACAACAAAAATACAATCACATTCCATACCTAAATAGTTCGCTGTTCGAGGCTTCGCCGATAGAAGAGTACAGCATAAGAATTAATACTCTTGACCATAACCTGGATATTGAACTTTATAGCAATTCGGTCCTTACAAAAAAGCGCAACAAAAGTAAAGTTGTAAGCAGCATGAATACGCTACATTATTTCTTTGACTTTTTAGAGGCCTATGATTTCGCGTCGGTTGGTAAGGAAGAGGTGCAAGAAGAAAACAAAACCATAATCAACGCAGCGGTGTTGGGTTTGGTGTTTGAAAAAATGAACGGCTACCGCGATGGTTCAATCTATACTCCCGGCGCTGTAACTATGTTTTTGTGTCGGGAAACCATACGTAAAGCAGTAGTTCAAAAGTTTAACGAAACCTATAGCTGGAAGTGTGAAACTGTTGAGGATATTAAAAACTATATATCTGATCGGAAAAACCGTAAGGATATTTTAGAATTTAATTCCGTTATCGAATCTATCCGTATTGCTGATCCGGCCGTTGGGTCGGGGCACTTTTTGGTATCGAGCCTTAATGAATTGATTGCGATCAAAGCGCAATTGGGAATATTGGCAGATGATACCGGCGACAGGTTGAGTGATGTAGAAGTGAGTATAGCTAATGATGAGTTGGTAGTTACCTACCGTGATTCATCGTTTTTTGAATATACCGTAACCACAACTACATCAGGTGGGCACAAAATAGCACCAGAGGTACAACGTATACAACAAACACTGTTTAACGAAAAAAGAAAGATAATTGAGGGCAGCTTATTTGGTGTTGATATTAACCCAAACTCAGTAAAAATATGCCAGCTCAGGTTATGGATAGAGTTGTTAAAACATGCATACTATAGGCCCGATGAAAACTTTACGCAATTAGAAACGCTGCCAAATATTGATATTAATATCAAACATGGTAACTCGTTACTAAGTAAGTATTCGCTAAAAGAAGATTTATCAGATGTATTTAAAAAGCAAAAGTTTGGTGTAGCTGATTATCAATTGGCGGTAGAGGCCTATAAAGATGCATCTGACAAGGACGCTAAAGCCAAATTGTTAGACTTTATAAAAAATATAAAAGAGCAATTCAAAGAAACGGTAAGCCGGCGCGACCCTAAAAGAAAACGTCTCTCTGAACTACGTGGACAATTAGCCCTAGCTCAAAACAATTTTGATTTGTTTGGCGCGAAGCGCACACAAAAAGAAATGGAAATTGAGGTTGACCGGTTAACCATGAACATTGAAAAGAACGAAAAGGAGATCAAAGAGATTGAGGAAAATGTAATTTACCGCAACGCATTTGAGTGGCGGTTTGAATTTCCAGAAGTACTGAGCGAAAAGGGCGACTTTGAAGGCTTCGAAGTTATTATTGGGAACCCGCCGTATATTCAGTTGCAAAAGATGGGCGAGGATGCTGATGCCCTACAGAAAGGTAATTACGCCACGTTTACACGGACGGGGGATATTTACTGTCTGTTTTATGAACAGGCAATTAGGCTACTTAAACCAAGTTATTTCTTTGGATTTATAACTTCTAACAAATGGATGCGAGCCAATTATGGCGTAGCTATCCGCAAATTTTTTTTAGAAGAAACCAACCCATTATTATTAGTTGACTTTGGAGGATACCAGGTATTTGAATCGGCTACGGTTGATACCAATATGCTCATTTCGCAAAAGGCAACATACGCGGGCGAAACCCAAACTTGTTTGCTCGATAAAAGTTTGGGTAGTTTAGAAAAAATGAGCGATTACCTTAGACAACATACAAATACGGTTAAAGGCTTTTCTGACGAAGGAGGATGGGTAATTTTAAGTGAGATAGAAACACGAATAAAAGCAAAGATTGAATCAATTGGTACCCCACTAAAACACTGGAATGTACAAATTAATTATGGAATCAAGACCGGGTTTAATGAGGCATTCATTATTGATCAAGTAAAGCGTGATGAACTACTAAAAAATTGCCCTGAAGCTGACGAAATTATACGTCCCCTTATTCGCGGCAGGGGAATAGGAAAATATTATAATAATCTTGTTGACAGCTATTTGATTTTTACCCGTAAAGGGATAAATATTGAGAAGTATTTGCCAATAAAAAATTATTTAATGACTTTTTACGAAGACTTGCTGCCTAAAAACAACAAAGAATTGCGCGGACGCAAGCCAGGTACATACCAATGGTATGAAATCCAAGATAACATAGCTTATTGGAAGGAATTTGAAAAGCCCAAAATAGTATGGAAGCGAGTGGGCTCTGTGATCAGGTTCTCGTACGATGAAACAGGTATGTATTGTCTTGATAGCACTTGTTTTGCTGTTGGTAAAGATTTGAAATATATAGTCGGTTATTTAAATTCTACGTTTAGCAAAAAGGAATTACTCAGAAATTCACCACAAACCGGAACTGGAGACGTTATAACGAGTGTTCAGGCTTTAGAGCCGCATCTAATACCTAGAGCGGATTCGGTACAAAAAAACGCAATTGCAACGTTAGTTGACCAATGTATTACGGTACTTCAGAAAGATGAATTTGCAGATATTTCAGCTTATGAAAGACAAATAGATTCAATTATAGCGGATTTATTCCAGCTGACCATAGAAGAAAAAGAAGTAATTGGGTTTATTGAGATTCAATAAAGGTTATTTCTTCCGATGTTAAACCACAAATAGTATATATCCGTTGATTGATGTCAGTTTCGGTTAATTTATCTGTGCTTGAACCAGATACCAAGAATATAAACTCTTTCTCTTGATCTTCATTGACAAGAGGGACACAGAGCTGTTCAATAGTAAACTTCGACCATTGAGCGGTACCAACTCCAGTGGTAGTTCCAATTTTGGAAAAAAGATATTCAGAAATCTTTGAATTTAGAAAACACACTAAATATTCAAGTCGATTTCCGGTCAATAAATAGCATTTATTGTTAACGAAATAATTATCATGAATGTCTAATGCAAAATTTGCTTTATCAGAAATCTCGCCCCACACAATTTTTTGTTTGGAAAAATCCTCTAAGTATGCACAATTTCTCAAATTGTATGGAGTTACTCCCTTGTCCACGCGTTTTTCTAACTCAGGATAAAAATGGTCAAGATGTTTTTTTACAGCCGGATAAAGGTTTATATCTACAGGCTCAATTCCTTTTTCTTTAATCCCATTGTGAGTGTTTATAAGCCATAAATCGGCAAAGTCGTAGCTATACTTTTTTATATCTCTGCCACGAAGAATCGGACGTATAATTTCAGCATTTTTAGGCGAGGCCTCAATTAGCTCATCTCTTGTTTTTTGATCAATAATGAATGCTTCATTATATCCTGTTAGTATCCCCCTGTAGATATTGATATCCCAATCTTTTAGAGGTAAGCCTATCGCCTCAATTTTATTTTTTATAGCCACTTCGATGGGTGATAATATTACCCAGGCGCCGTCAGCTTTAAAACCACTTTGAGTTGTGGTTGATTGTCTAAAAAAATCGCTCCTCTTATATAATAAATTGATGATGCTATTTAAGTCTTTTATCAGCTGAATAAAGCTGTTTTTGTCTATTTTAATTAAATAAAAAACTTAAACAATCATGAATTACGGCTACATCCGCATCAGCACAGACAGACAACACATTGCAAATCAACAATTTGAAATTCAAAACTTTACCCAGACAAGACAGCTATTAATTGACGAATGGATAGAAGAAACTATCAGTTCGACCAAGAAATTAGAGGTTCGAAAGTTTGGTGCATTGTTACAACGTATGCAAAAAGGCGATGTATTAATTGTTTCGGAGTTATCACGCTTGGGGCGTAATCTGATGCAGATCATGAAAATTTTACATGACTGCATGGAAAAAGACATTAAGGTGTATACTGTAAAAGAAAATTACGAATTAGGCAATAACATTAATTCAAAAGTGTTAGCATTTGCTTTTGGCTTATCGGCAGAAATCGAACGAAATCTTATATCACAACGAACAAAAGAAGCTTTAGCACGCCGTAAAGCCGAAGGTCAAATATTAGGTCGGCCGAAAGGTAGTAAGTCGCAAATGCGAAAATTGACGGGTAAAGAAGATGATATCAAATCGTTAATGAACAAAAAAATCTCCTACAGCGCGATTGGAAGAATTTTAGGTGTTCACCGTTTAACTGTGTCATCATTTGTAAAAGAAAGAATATAATTTAACAATTATGGTGTAATAAATTAAGCTTGCTTAATTGGCTTTATTTGCGTATATTTAAGATTTAACATTACATTGGTAATAATTTAAACTTAAATAGACCAACCAATGAACACAACAGGAACGATACCGGACCATTACCGGTTAACACATCAGCAGCAACGATTTTGCGATGAGTATTTGACACATTTTAATGCTTTTAAGGCTGCCGTGAATAGCGGCTATAGCGAGAACACCAGTAGAAAAGGCGCTTTGCTGCATGTACCTAAAATTCAGTACTATTTAAAACAGGCGATGAACCGGCGCAGCCAGCGTTTGGAGATCACGCATGATATGATCTTACGGGAGCTTTCGAAGATCGCTTTTAGCAATATGGGTAATTACTATGATGAATATGCTTGTTTGAAACGGATGAATGAGCTAACCGTTGACGAAAAGGCGGCTATTAGTTTTTATGATATTACGGAAGTGCAGGATGGCGAGGGCTACCGCGTGGGGATGCAGAGCCGCATTAAGCTGCATAATAAAATGAGTGCGCTGGATAAGATTGCGAGGCATTTGGGGTTTTATGGTTTAAATGGAACAAAGAGCAAGGAACAAGGATTAAAGACGCAGGTTTCTGAGCCGGAAGGTGGAGGCTTAAAGCGGGAAGATTTTTTGGAAGAGGAAGGCGGTTTGATTGGCGCAGAGAACACACCCCTAACCTCCCGAAGTTTCGGGACGGGCTCTCCCGAGAGGGGAAGTCGCTTTGAGGGGGATTCGGTGGTGGTGGACAGGAGCGTGGATAATTTGCCGATGGATTACCCGGTGGAGGATTTTGAGCTGGAGGGAATTGACCTGAAAACTTTAATGGCTTTGGAGGATATGAATATTAGTCCGGGGCGGCGGCGGGAAAGTCTTGAGTCGGAAGTCGAGAGTCTTGATCCGGGAACGGGGAGTGATGAAAAGCTTGAAAATATTCTTACAATTTCCCCCCTTCCTCAATTATTGAATGATAGAATGATTGATGGATTGAATGAGGAAAGCAGGTTTAGTGACGTGGGATTTGCGTTAGGGATTGAAGCGGATACCGGCCCATCGACGGGCTCAGGCCAGGCTCCTGCGACGGGTTCAGGGCAGGCCGTGGCTAAGGCCCGTGCAGTATGAGCGTAAAGCCCGGGCCGGAGGCAACGCCCTTGTTATAATGATTGAAGGATTGAGTTATTGAATGATTAAATGGAAAAGTCTTGTATAGCCGCTCTGTATGATGGGGTGCCGAAACGAGTTCGGCATGACTTCTTAAAAAATTCGAAATTCGAAACGGCGAAGCCCTCTTGAGCACCATTAAAAAAACGAACACAAGCGAAAAATTGAACATTCGAAATCCTTCTACCCCTGCCGCAATGCTTTGCGGATCGCGTTTTCTGCTTTGAGCACCAATTCTTCGGCACTACCGCTGCCTGGCTCAATAGGTTCGAGCACTTGCAGACTAATATGTTCCATGGCGCTTAGCGGGAAAAACCCATACTGCACCATGCGCCAACTGTTATTAATAGCCAGTGGCACCAGCAGGGCTTCGGGGCATTTTTTTAGGATGGTGGCTACGCCCCCCACCTGGAAGGTTTTTACCTGGCCGTCTTTAGCGCGGGTACCTTCGGGAAATATTACTGCCGACCAGTTATTCTCGCGCATGCGCTGGGCCAGTTTGACAATTTCCATAATGGATTGCTTGGTGTCCTTACGATCAATATTGGCGCCCCCGCCCTTGCGCAGGTTGTATGATATGGAGGGTATTCCTTTGGTGAGTTCGATCTTTGAAATAAATTTAGCGTGATGCGCCCGCAAAAACCAGATGATGGGCGGTATATCGTACATGCTTTGGTGGTTAGCCAAAAAAATAATGGGCCTATTGGTTGGCAGGGTATAGTTATTGGTAAAGGTTACGCTATTACCCAGCAGGTAACAGGTATACACCAGGCAGGCGTTCATGATATCGACCACGTATTTATGGGCCTTATAGCCACCTATATTATAGGCCAGCCATTGTGTGGGATGAAATATGCCCAGCCAGAACCAAAAGAACAGGTAGTATATCGGCGTAAGTATGTATCCCCAAAACTTGTGCATCGGCGCAAAAATAGCATTTATCGGTTAATTGTATATACTGGTATTTAGGGTAAAAGGTTTTCTATCATCATCAGCTTTACGCGAAGTACGGAGGCCACGGTGAGCGAGTCGGTTATTTGCCCGCGGGTTACCATTTGGTACACGTCTTCAAAAGGCAGTTTACGTACCATCAACTGTTCGGTTTCTTCGGGTTGGGCCTCAAATTGCTCCAGGCCTTGCGCCAGGTAGCAAATGCCCAGTTCGTCGCTCACGGAGTTGGAGAGGTGGATACGCTGCAGCTCCGTCCAGCGGCTGGCCTTGAGGCCGGTTTCTTCGAGCAGCTCGCGCTTGATGCTTTCGATTGGCTCAATGCCGATAGGGCCGCCGCCCTCAGGCATTTCCCAGCTGTACTGGTCAATGGTAAAGCGGTACTGGCCAACAAGGTAGGTGTTATGGTTGTCGTCGAGCGCGATAACGCCCAGGGCCAGGTTTTTAAAATGCACCTTGCCGTATATGCCCGGTTTGCCCGATGGGTTGATCACCTGGTACTCGGTGAGGTGGATCCAGGGGTTGCTGTATATTTCCTTTTGAGAGGTTATTTTCCAAGGGTTATCTTCGGGATGCTGCATGGCTGCAAAATACGGGTATTTAGGTTTAATAAGCAATGTGTAACATCCTTACGGGGATAGCATCTAAATTAAAAACTTGCTGGTATGAGATACTTCCTTTGCTTTTTATTCCCACCCGCCGCGGTTTTAACTACCGGGCGCATCGGTGCCTTTATATTGAGTATACTGCTCACCATTTGTTTCTGGATACCGGGTGTCATCCACGCCGTACTGGTAACACAGGATTATTATGAAGCTAAACGCCACCGCAGGCTGGTGCGAGAGATACGCCGCAGCAACTATCGCTGGTAAACAAAAAAGCCCTTCCGGTTTAACGAAAGGGCTTTAAAAAGTATTAATTGGGTGCTTAGATGCCGAAGGCAGCTTTAACCTTGTCTACAAAGTCTAATTTCTCCCAGGTAAACAATTCGACCTCTAAAGTCTTTTTATTGCCATCCGGCGAAGTGAAGGTTTTGGTTACTACCTGAGCCGGCTTACCAAAGTGACCGTAAGCTGCGGTTTCCAGATAGATGGGGTTACGCAGTTTAAAACGGGTTTCGATAGCGTAGGGCGTCATCGGGAACAAAGCTTCAACCTTGGCAGCAATTTCGCCATCGGTCAGTTTAACTTTAGCTGTGCCGTAGGTGTTTACATAAATACCCATAGGCTGTGCAACACCAATGGCGTAGCTTACCTGTACCAATACTTCATCGCAAACACCGGCAGCAACCAGGTTTTTGGCAATGTGGCGGGTAGCATAAGCAGCCGAGCGGTCAACTTTCGACGGATCTTTACCCGAGAAAGCACCACCACCGTGCGCACCTTTACCACCGTAGGTATCTACAATGATCTTACGGCCGGTTAAGCCGGTATCGCCATGCGGGCCACCGATCACAAATTTACCGGTCGGGTTAATATGGTATTTAATAGCGTCGTTAAAAAAGTGGCTGTATTTAGGGTACTTGCTTTTTACGCGCGGGATCAGGATCTCAACAATATCCTTACGGATCTTGGCCAGCATCGCTTCTTCGCTGTCAAAGTCGTCGTGCTGGGTTGATACCACAATGGCGTCAATACGTACCGGTTTGTTGTTATCGTCGTACTCCAGAGTAACCTGGCTTTTTGCATCCGGGCGCAAGTACTTCACATCGGTGTTTTCGCGGCGGATCTCGGCCAGTGTCAATAATATGGCGTGAGCTATATCCAAAGCCAAAGGCATATAGTTGTCGGTTTCAACAGTGGCGTAACCAAACATCATGCCCTGGTCGCCGGCACCCTGGTCTTCTTTCTTTTTACGATCAACGCCCTGGTTAATATCCGGCGATTGCTCGTGTATGGCAGATAGCACACCGCATGAGCTGCCATCAAACATATATTCGGCCTTGGTGTAACCAATTTTGTTGATCACATCGCGGGCTATCTTTTGAACGTCAAGGTACGTTTTCGAATTTACCTCTCCTGCCAAAATTACTTGTCCGGTAGTTACCAGCGTTTCGCAGGCTACTTTCGAGTCCGGGTCAAATGCCAGAAAATTGTCAATTAATGCGTCCGAGATCTGGTCGGCAACTTTATCAGGATGTCCTTCTGATACCGACTCTGAGGTAAATAAATACGACATAAAGTTTCTTAAATTATTAATTAATTACGCTAAATAGTGGCTTTGAGATGCGATTGGGTAAAAAAAGAAGCAGGGTTTAGCACTTTTTTACGTGGTTGCAATCCGGCGCAGTTTTATAATTGCGCAACTTAAATCAGTCCACTTTCGGGGGACGAAGTTAAAACAATTTTATATAAGTCAAAAATACAAGTACTTTTGGCCCCCGAAACACAACAATTACTTGAAACGGAAAGCATTATTCATTATAAACCCGGTTTCGGGAGGCAAAAAAAAAGATCAGGTTCCGCAACTCATTAAAAAACACCTTGATCACCATGTCTACGACTACCATATCGAGTTCAGCACGCTCGATAACATCATCAGGGCAATAGCGATTGAAGGCGCCAAAAATTATGATGTAATTGTAGCCGTTGGCGGCGATGGTACGGTTAACGAAACGGCATCGGCTATAGCCGGAACTGATAAACAATTAGGCATTATCCCATATGGTTCGGGTAATGGGCTTGCCCGTTTTTTACAAATACCTATGGATGCTGCCAAAGCCATCCGGTTACTCAATACCGGTGACGTTAAAACTATTGATTCGGCCCGATTAAACGGCAAATGGTTTTTTAATATGGCCGGTATGGGTTTTGATGCCCACATCAGCGAGGTGTTTTCGCATACCGTAAAACGTGGCTTCAGCTCGTACCTTAAATCTTCTATCGAAGAGATATCTAAATATAAGGCGCAGGATTACCGCCTGGAGATCGATGGCAAGGTTTATGATCGTACAGCCTTTATGCTCAGCTTTGCCAATTCATCACAATACGGCAACAACGCCCACGTATCACCCCATGCTTCGTTGCATGATGGGTTGATCGACGTTTGCGTGATCAAACCCTTCCCCGCGTACCGGCTGTTAGAAATGGGGATCCGTATGCTCACCAAAACTTCCGAAAGCTCAAAATTTGTCGAGATCATACGCGGCAGGCATGTAAAGGTGGAGCGCGCAACCGAAGGCCCAGTGCATTTGGATGGCGAGCCAAGCATCATCGGCGCCGATGCCCAGATTGATGTGATCCCCAACTCGTTAAACGTAATTGTGGGCGAGGGTTATAAAGGATAGTTTTTATTTCGGATTTCGGATGTTCAATTTTTCGCATGCGTTTGTTTTTAATGGTGCTCAAGAAGGCTGCGCCGTTTCGGATTTTTTTGATGGGCAAACGATAAAAACACACGCCATGCTGAACTTGTTTCAGCTCCCATTGTACACCTATCCTTAAGGCAAACTGCACTAGGTCGCTTCCGGCATCGTCCTCCTTTTTCTATCTTTACATCTGCAAAGCAACAATCACCATGTCAAAAAAAAATAAAAATACGTCGGGCATTATGTACTCTACCGATCCCGGTTTTCAATACACTGACGAGGAACAGCAGCCCGAAGGTACCCTGCCGCCACAACAGCAAAACCTCAGAATATTTCTTGACCGTAAGGGCGGCGGTAAAATGGTGACTGCTATAGCCGGTTTTGTTGGCAGCGCCAGCCACCTGGAAGCATTGGGCAAAAAACTCAAAACCAAATGCGGTGTTGGCGGCTCGGTAAAGGAAGGAGAAATATTAATTCAGGGCGACTTTCGCGATAAAATTTTAACTCTCCTGCAAGCCGAGGGTTACAAAGCAAAAAAAGCCGGCGGATAAAAAACCGCAAAGCATGGGTGTATATTTGACACCAAAGTATCGCTTTAGTTACAAAAAAAATAATGCAACCGCTTGCGTTTGTAAAAAAAAATGGTTTGTATTGTAAAAAATTGTCTCGATAACAGGCAATTTTTTTATTTAAACACGTTATTGAATAACCAATTAGGCAAAAACATGCCCAATATTAATTTATTATAAAGAATGGTGAAAAAGGTTTTTTTTATCCATTAATATTATAAATTTGTTATTCTTTTACTAAGTATAGCACATTAATTAACTTACATTTATAAAAACTAAAAAACTAAAATTAAAGTAATGGCAAACGCACCAAAACCAACTACCGTTAAAAAAGAAAGCTCAAGCTCAGCGGGTAGCATGTTCTCATCTTTCGCTATCCCAATCTGTATTGTTGTGTCCATATTAGTATTCTGGCTGTTTTTGGGTGATGGAAGTCACTTTAAAGGCGGCGACGTAGAACACGGCGAAGCTACAGACGTATTTGGCCTTGTACACAAAGGTGGTTATGTAGTACCGATCATCATGAGCTGTTTATTAATGGTTATCACTTTCTCTATCGAGCGTTTTGTGGTTATCGGCAAAGCATCTGGTACCGGCAGTGTTGATACTTTTGTTAAAAAAGTACAAGCCTTTTTAAATCAGGGTAACATTGACGCGGCTTCTGCTGAGTGCGATAAACAAAAAGGTTCTGTTGCTAACGTGATCAAATCGGGCTTGAAAAAATATCGCGAAATGGAAGCCGAAGTAGGTTTGGACGTTGATCAAAAAACAATGGCCATCCAAAAAGACATTGAAGAAGCTACTTCGTTAGAAATGCCAATGTTAGAGCAAAACTTAACCATCATTGCAACCTTAGTATCAATCGGTACATTAATGGGTTTATTAGGTACAGTATTGGGTATGATCGGTGCATTCCGTACCATGGGTGCAGCAGGTGCTCCAAACGCTTCTGAGTTATCGGCTCACATTTCTGAAGCTTTGATCAACACTGCATTAGGTATCAGTACTTCGGCTATATCAATTATCATGTACAACATCTTTACATCAAAAATTGATACGTTAACTTACGCCATCGACGAAACTGGCTTTAGCATAGTTCAAACATTCGCTGCATCACACAAAAAATAATTATTGATGCATTGTAGCGTTAATTACAGTAACATGTAGTTAATCATTGTTGAACATATATTTAAATAAAAAATATGCCCAGAGTTAAAATAGCGAGAAAAAGTACAGCAACCGACATGACCGCAATGTGCGATGTGGCGTTCCTGCTGCTTACCTTTTTCATCATGACGTCGAAATTTAAAGCCGACGACCCGGTACCGGTGGCTATACCATCTTACACCAAAACTGTTGTGTTGCCCGAAGAAAATACGGCTACGTTAACTGTTGGTAAAGGCAAAGTGTTTTTTAGTGTTGATGGCGATAAAATACGCGCCTCAATGCTTGAGCAGGTGGGCCAGTTATACAGCATTACCTTTACTCCCGAAGAGAAAGCTATGTTTGTAACCCTGCCAACCTTTGGTATGCCTATTGCCAACTTAAAAGGCTATCTCCAGCAGTTAATAAACGACCCCGAAAAAGCCAAAACAATACAACAGCCCGGTATACCTTTAGATACCGTAAGCAACGAATTGTTTAACTGGGTAAGAGAAGCCCGTAAAGCCGACGTAGCACTTAATGGCAAAGCTTTGTTAATATCAATTAAAGGTGATAAAAAAGAGGAGTATCCAACCATCGGAAAGATCATCGCGATATTACAAAAGCAAAAAGTTAACAAATTCAGTTTAATTACGGCATCCAGAGGGATGTAAAAAAATAAAAAAATGGCAGAATTAAATACCGGCGGGGGTGGCGGCGGACATAAAGGCGGCAAGGTAAGGTCGAAAAAATCATCAACCCGCGTTGACTTAACAGCGATGGTGGATTTGGCTTTCTTGTTGATCACTTTCTTTATGTTAACCACAACCCTGTTAAAGCCAAAGGCAATGGACCTGGCAATGCCCGATAAAGATGAGCAAAAGCACGATGAGCTGGCTGTGCCTGCCTCACGTACCATGACCATCCTTTTAGGTGCAAATGATAAATTAGAATGGTTTATGGGTTTACCCGGAGAGCATCCGCCAACCACAGATAATTATGGTAAGGATGGCCTGCGTAAAGCTTTAACAGAAAATTCTGATAAAGTAAAAAAAGATTCGGGTGGTAAAGACATGATTGTGATCATTAAACCAAGCGACCATTCAAACTACAACAACCTGGTATCGGCTCTTGACGAGTTAAGCATTACAGGCATAGATCGTCACGCCATTGTTGATATCACACCTGTTGAGGTTGAACTGTTGAAGAGAGATCATAATTACTAATAATAACTAAAAAAATTAACCGTTAATTAATACAACAGTCCAGAAAATGATAGGATCAAAATTAGATATTTTTAATCCGGAATGGCTTAATGTTGTTTTTAAGGGCCGCAACCAGGCATACGGAGCATACGAGCTTAGAAAAGAGAACCCTAAAAACACCAACAGGGCGCTTATTATAGCTATCTTATGTTTTGTTTTTGTGCTTGCGTCGCCAACCATTTGGAACAAAATTAAGGGCTTCATTCCAAAAGCCGACGAGAAGGTGAAGATCACCGACGTTGTGCTGATGCCACCACCACCACTTGATAAAGCAAAACCACCACCGCCGCCACCCAAAGAACCACCGAAACCGAAGGTTGATCAGGTGCGTTTCCCGCCTCCGGTTGTAAAACCCGATAACGAGGTGCGCGAAAAAGATCCGCCTACCGAAAAAGAATTAGCGGTAGCTGATCCGGGCCAGAAAGAACAAAAAGGCGATCCTAACCAGGAGGTTAGAATTGACGAACCGGTAGGTAACGCCGATGTTAAAAACGTAACCGAAGCAGTAGACAACCAGGTATTTACCGCTGTAGAGATACAGCCTGAGTATCCGGGAGGCGAAGCAGCATTAGGTAAGTTTTTACAAAAAAACATTCGTTACCCGGCCATCGCTAAAGAAAACAACATACAAGGTAAAGTTTATATCCAGTTTGTTGTTGAACGCGACGGAAGCTTAACCGATATCAAAGTTATACGCGAACCAGGAAGCGGTACCGGCGACGAAGCCGTACGTGTACTTAAAATATCACCGCACTGGAAAGCAGGCGTACAAAACGGTAAACCTGTACGTGTACAATTTACATTGCCAGTAAACTTTAGTTTAGGCGATCAGAATTAATAGATGTTACAACAGTATAATGATAAGGAGAAATCGCTCACAAGGCGGTTTCTCCTCATTTTAGGAATCATCACTTTTATTGCATTTCTGGTACTTGGGCTAATGATTATCTTTTGGGATAAGTTTCCGCTCAACATGCCAAAATATCAAAGGGTTTTATTTGGCTCGCTAATAATTGTGTATGATATTATCCGCATTTCGCGTTTGTTTAAAAAACAGCCAAATGAAAAATAGTTCTGTTAGCATATTTTCTTTTTTGGCTTTATTATTGCTGCTTAACAGCTGCAGTAATCCCGGGGTAAAACATTATGATGATACCTTTATTAAAGGCGCTGCGCAGTTTGTAGCCGATGAATCATTTTCGCCCATTTTAGATCAGGAGCTTTATATTTTTAAAGCAGCCAACAAGGAGGCCCAGCCTCAGATGATCTACAAAACCGAAAACGACGCGTTAAAATTGTTTTTGAGCGATAGTATCAGGGTGGCTATATTGGCCCGTAATTTAAAACCGGCCGAGCTGACTTTGTTAAGACAGCGTACCCTGCCGCCCGAAATTAATTGCTTTGCCATTGATGCTGTTGCATTGATCGTTAATAAAGCGTCAACAGATACGTTAACATCGGTTGCCGAAATAAAAAGGATGCTGAGGGGTGAAACCAAAACCGATAAAAATATCGTTTTTGACAACCCAAATTCGAGCATTACACGATATTTAAAAGATTTGTCAGGGGTAGATCAATTTAATCAAAAAAATATCTATGCCCTCAAATCAAACGTTGATGTAATAAAGTATGTAAGCGAACATCAGCAGGCCATAGGTTTTATAAGCTATACCTGGCTGTTGGAACCCGATAAATATTACGCCGATTTAGTGAACAATATTAAAATGGTAGGTGTTAAAGATGAAAGCAACAAGGACGACCCGAAAAGCTACTATACGCCATCGCAAAATAGTTTAGCTATGCGGCAATATCCTTTACAGCGTTCTTTATATATCATAAACAGTACCGGCCGCCGCGGTTTGGCCACCGGTTTTGCAACTTTTCTTGAAAGCGAACGCGGGCAACGCATCGTATTACGATCTGGCTTATTGCCCGATTCGATACCAACCCGCGAAGTAAGTTTCGGAAAATCAAATTAGTAACACACGTACAAAAAGTAATATATAAGAGAGAATTAATAATTGAGCCATGAAAATAACAAGCAAGTTAGTTACCACATCATTAGGCCTGATATTGATAGGTTCATCAGTTTTTGCGCAAAGTCTGCCCGACGCCAAGAAAGCCATCGACGCTGAACAATATCAAAAGGCTAAGTCCATGTTGAAAAACCTCACGGTTACTCAAGCAACCAAAGACGAAAACTTTTTTTACCTGGGTTGGGTATACCTTAAACAGGATTATGCCGATTCGGCCAAAATCGCCTTTGATAAAGGCTTAGCCGTTAACCCAAAATCGGCCTTAAACGTGGCAGGCTTAGGCGCTGTGGATTTGTTGGATAATAACACCTCATCTGCCTCAGCTAATTTTGATAAAGCCATGCTATTGGCCGGTAAAGACACCAAACCATATGTATATATCGGTAAATCATACCTTTTAGGTAAAAAACCTTACGCGCCTAAACGTGCCGAAGCAGCTGTTGCCGTTTTAGAAAAAGCCAAAACTTTAGGCGGCAAAAATCCATCTAAAGATCCTGAGTTATTTGTTGCCTTAGGCGATGCCTACTCAGCTATGAGCGATGCCAATCACGCCTACACCAGCTATGCCGATGCACAAACGCTTGATCCGCATGCACCGAACGTAATGGTATCCATGGCGGTGTTAATTAAAGGTGCCGGTAACTTTGAAGATGCTATGAAAGGCTTTCAGGGTGCTGTAGCTGCCGACCCGAACTATGGCCCGGCTTACCGCGAAATGGCCGAAACTACATTGTTAATGGCCAACGCTGATCCCAAAAATGCACCAACGTTAGATAAACAAGCCGTTGATTACTACAAAAAATACCTGGATCTTACCGACCGTTCGCTCGAGTCGCGTTTCCGTTATGAAGACTTTTTGGTATACGCCAAAGACTGGAAAACTTTAGAACAGGAAGCTAATGACCTGGCTAAAACCCAAAACCCCGATCTGCGTGTTTATCGTTACCTGGGCTATTCGGCTTACGAAAACGGTAACTACCCTGCCGGTTTACAGGCTATGAATACCTGGATGAGCAAAGCAGCTCCAAAACGTATTATTTCTGGCGACTATGTTTATCTGGGCCGTTTACAACTTAAAACCCCTGGTCAGGATTCGATAGGTATATTGACACTAAAGAAAGCGCTTACGCTCGATACCGGTGAAACAGATATCTATAAAGAAATAGCTCTTGCCAACTACGGTGCAAAAAAATACAAAGCCGCTGCCGAATCTTATAATGATTACATTGTCAAATCACGTAAACACACTTTGAGCGACTATGTAAGCATGGGCCGTGCTTATTTTTATGCATTTGAAGATCAGCAAACCGCTTATGCCAAAACCAAAGTAGCACCCGATACAAGCTTATTAGTTAAGGCCGACACCGCCTTAAGTTATGTTAATCATGCTCTTCCAAAACCAAACGCTACTGTAACGCTTATTCGTGCACGTGTGGCAGATGCCCGCGAGCCTGAAGACCGTTCGAAATTTAAAGCGTATGGCAAAGCGATGTACGAAGAATACATCGCAGAAGCTGCCAGCCTTACAGATCCGGCATCTAAAAAGGGTTTGTTAGAAGCTTATATTTACTTAGGCTTTTACTACGAGTTAACCGCTAAAGATGACGCCAAAGCCGCCGAAAACTGGGGCAAAGCCAAAGAGATAGACCCGGCTAACAAACAGGTAATGCAATATTATGCACGCCATGGTGGTCCACCGGCTCCGCCGTCAGCACCAGGCAAAGGAAAATAATAATATATAGCCCCCGGATGTGTCCGGGGGCTTTTTTATTTAACATCAAACATTATATATTTGCTGCATGGAATCACAGAGTCTTCCCGTTAATTACCTGCCTATTATCTTCCAAATGATCGTAGCCGTAGGCTTTGTAGTAGGTACGATGTTTGCCACGCACAAACTTGGCCCAAAACGCAAAACTGATGATAAGCTAAGCACGTTCGAGTCGGGTATCGAAGTTATCGGTAACGCCCGTACCCCCATCTCTATTAAATACTTTTTAGTAGCCATTCTTTTTGTACTGTTTGATGTTGAAGTAATATTTATGTACCCCTGGGCCGTAAACTTTAAAGATTTAAAAGGAACCGGTATGGTTGAGATGTTTGTTTTTATGGGTACGCTGTTACTTGGCTTTATTTATGTACTAAAAAAGAAGGCTTTAGACTGGGATTAATTAGAACGATTCCAAATACTTAGCTTAGTGTTTTTTTAACACTGATGACGATATAATTGTTAATTTTGTACTCATCCTTTTTAGGATGAGTTTTTATTATTATAACCTATGAGTGATATTCAGATAGTTGAGGCCCCTCCTGGTGTTGAAGGTTCCGGCTTTTTTGCCACCCGCCTTGATCAGGCTGTAGGTCTTGCACGTTCATATTCATTGTGGCCGCTTCCGTTTGCTACCTCGTGCTGCGGTATCGAGTTTATGGCAACCATGGGCTCACATTATGATCTGTCGCGTTTTGGTGCCGAGCGTTTAAGTTTTTCACCCCGCCAGGCCGATCTGCTGATGGTAATGGGTACCATTGCCAAAAAAATGGCACCGGTATTGCGCCAGGTATACCTGCAAATGGCCGAACCACGCTGGGTTATGGCGGTAGGCGCCTGCGCATCAAGCGGCGGTATATTTGATACTTATTCAGTTTTACAGGGTATTGATGAGATCATCCCGGTTGATGTTTACGTACCCGGCTGCCCGCCACGCCCCGAAGCCATTATAGATGGTTTTATGAATATACAAAAGTTGGTACAAACAGAGTCGGGCCGCAGGCGCGATGATCCTTCGTACCGCGATCTATTAGCTAAATACGGAATTCAATAATGGCCAAAGTATCTAACGAAGAGTTGCTACAAAACCTTACCGCCAAGTTTGGTGAAGCTATCATTACTGAAGGCGAACCCTATGGCCTGCTCACTATTGAAACCGGCCGCGAAAATATCATCGCCGTATTGAGCTACCTTAAAAGCGATCTGAACTTTATCCACCTTACCGATATTACCGCCATCCACTATCCCGAAAAGGAAAAACAGTTTGCCGTAGTATACCATGTACATAACCTGGCCGGTGGTGTGCGTATTCGCGTTAAGGTTGCTTTAACTACCGATGATGTGCATATCCCTACAGCGGTAAATATTTGGGACGGCGCCAACTGGATGGAGCGCGAAACTTACGACTATTTCGGGATCCTGTTTGACGGGCACCCCGATCTGCGCCGTATTTTAAATGTTGACGATATGACGGTGTTCCCGATGCGTAAAGAGTACCCGCTCGAAGACCCGAACAGAATAGATAAAAAAGACTATTTCTTTGGAAGATAATATTCAATAAAGAATGCAGAATCATCCTGTTTTTACTGATAACGACCCGCAAACTGAACATTCGACCCTTAACCTGGGGCCAACCCACCCGGCTACACACGGTGTATTCCAAAACGTGCTGGAGATGGATGGCGAACGTATCGTAGGCGGCGTATCCACCATAGGCTACATCCACCGGGCGTTCGAAAAAATTGCCGAACACCGTCCCTTCTACCAGATCACCCCGCTCACAGACCGTTTGAACTACTGTTCATCGCCTATCAACAACATGGGCTGGCACATGACGGTGGAAAAATTGCTGGGCATCCAGCTGCCAAAACGTGTAGATTACCTGCGCGTTATCATCATGGAACTTGCCCGCATCAGCGATCATATTGTGTGCAATGGTGTATTAGGCGTTGATACCGGCGCGTTTACCGGCTTTTTATACATGATGCAGTGGCGCGAGCACATCTACGAAATTTACGAAGAGATCTGCGGCTCACGCTTAACCACCAACATTGGCCGTATAGGCGGTTTTGAGCGTAACTTTAACGATATCGCTTTCGCGAAGATCAACTCATTCCTAAAAGGCTTTCCGCCCGTGTTAAAAGAGTTTGAAGCACTGTTTACCCGTAACCGGATATTTGTTGACCGTACCAAAGACGTTGCCGCCGTAACTGCCGAAACCGCATTAAGCTACAGCTGGAGCGGCCCGTTATTACGTGCTGCCGGTGTTGATTACGATGTGCGTGCACAAGAGCCATACAGCTCGTATCAGGATTTTGATTTTGAAGTACCCGTTGGCAGCAATGGCGACGTATACAACCGCTTTTTGGTGCGTAACGAAGAAATGTGGCAAAGCCTGCGCATGATCCAACAGGCTATGGACATGATAGCTAAAGAAGATTCAAGCATCTTCCACGCTAATGTGCCCGAATTCTACTTGCCACCAAAAGAAGAAGTTTATAATAACATGGAAGCCCTCATCTATCACTTTAAAATTGTGATGGGCGAAATTGATACCCCAACTACCGAGGTTTACCATTCGGTTGAAGGTGCTAACGGCGAATTGGGCTTTTATTTGGTTAATGATGGCGGACGCTCACCGTACAGGCTGCATTTCCGCAGGCCAAGCTTTATCAATTACCAAATGTATGCGCCCATGAGCCGCGGTATGTTATTATCCGACGCGATTATAAACATGAGTAGTTTAAATGTAATAGCAGGAGAATTAGATGCTTAGAGTTGAAGAAAAACAAGAGCCGGTTACTTTTTCGGCAGAGTTGATCGCTAAAATGGCCGATGTGGTTAGCCGTTATCCGGAAGGAAAACAAAAGGCCGGCCTGTTGCCTATTTTGCATTTAGTACAAGCCGAATACGGTTGGGTAAGCGCCCCGGCAATGGATGTTGTAGCCGATTACCTGGATATACAACCCATTGAAGTTTACGAGGTGGCCACATTTTATACCATGTATTTAATGCGCCCACAGGGTAAATACCTGCTGGAGGTTTGCCGCACGGGCCCATGCTGCCTGGTTGGCGCCGAAAAAATAATGGATTACATTGAACAGAGATTAGGGGTTAAAGAAGGCGAAGTTACTGCCGACGGCTTATTCAGCTGGCGTGGAGTAGAGTGCCTTGCAGCCTGCGGCTTTGGCCCGGTACTGCAAATTGGCCCCGAATATACTTTTTACGAAAATTTAACACCCGAAAAGGTGGATACTTTAATAGCAGATTTAACAGCAAAGACACAAAATTAATGCCCTTATGACGGCCTCAACCTTAATATTATCAGATGTTTTGTTTGCAGGCGCGTTAACCAGCATTATAGCTACCGACGGATTAAAAGAGTACCCGATACTGTTTTATCCCTTGCTCAGCGTAGCGCTTGCAACCTGCATATTAAGGCATATTAATTATTATAAGCTTACTAAAAGGATCTATTAGCAACCATGGGACGCAAACTTTTATTAGAACATATCAATGTACCCGGCATCAATACCTTTGATGTTTACCGCTCAAAAGGCGGCTATGCTGCTGTTGAAAAGGCTTTAAAAACTTTAACTCCCGACGAGATAGTTGAAGAGGTAAAAAAATCCGGCTTGCGTGGCCGTGGCGGTGCGGGTTTCCCAACGGGTATGAAGTGGAGCTTTCTGGCTAAGCCCGAAGGCCGTGCCCGTTACCTGGTTTGTAACGCCGATGAGTCGGAACCCGGCACTTTTAAAGATCGCTATTTAATGACCATGATCCCTCACCTGCTGATCGAGGGCATGATCGTTTCGAGCTTTGCTTTGGGTGCCAATGTATCCTACATCTACGTTCGCGGCGAAATGATGCCGCAGATCCGTATCCTTGAAAAAGCCATTGCCGAAGCAAAAGCCAAAGGCTTTTTAGGCAAAAATATTTTAGGCACCGGTTACGATCTGGAACTATACGTACAACCCGGCGGCGGCGCCTACATTTGCGGCGAAGAAACCGCTTTGTTAGAGTCGCTCGAAGGTAAACGTGGTAATCCGCGCATCAAACCTCCGTTCCCGGCTATCGCTGGCTTATGGGGCTGCCCAACTGTGGTAAATAACGTTGAATCGATAGCAGCAGTTGTTCCCATCATCCGCGATGGTGGCGAAGAATACGCTAAGATCGGTATCGGCCGCAGCACAGGTACTAAATTGATCTCGGCGGGTGGTAACATCGTTAAACCCGGCATTTACGAGATCGACTTAGGCTTACCTGTTGAAGAATTTTTATACTCTGATGAATATTGCGGCGGTATCGCCAATGGCAAACGCTTAAAAGCGGTTGTTGCAGGTGGCTCATCCGTACCAATTTTACCTGCTAACCTGTTCTTAAAAACGGCTGCTCTGGCACCTCGTTTAATGAGCTACGAGTCATTGTCAGATGGCGGTTTTGCTACCGGTACCATGATGGGTTCGGGCGGTTTTATCGCATTTGATGAAGATCAATGCATCGTTCGCAACACCTGGAACTTTACCCGTTTTTATCACCACGAAAGCTGCGGCCAGTGTTCGCCTTGCCGCGAAGGTACCGGCTGGATGGAAAAGGTATTGCACCGTTTAGAATACGGTCACGGTAAACTGAGCGACATGGACCTGCTGGTTGATGTATCGAAAAAAATTGAAGGCAATACCATTTGCCCGCTGGGCGATGCGGCGGCCTGGCCGGTAGCCAGTGCGATACGCCACTTCCGCGACGAGTTCGAATGGCACGTAACAAACCCCGGCGAGGCAACAACCCGGAATTTTGGTTTGGCACATTATGCCGATCCGTTACCAACGCCAGAACCGGCTCCGGCGGGATAATAAAATAACCCGTATGTCATTGCGAGGCACGAAGCAATCGCACATAGGCATAACGGCTATACAAAGTTTGCGATTGCCACGCTGCGCTCGCAATGACATAGAAAAAGAGAATTATACTTTTAAATAAAACATGAAAGTAACTATAGACGGAATTAGCGTTGAAGTACCCGATGGAACATCCATCCTCAATGCCGCAAGGCAAATAGGTGGCGATATCGTTCCGCCGGCTATGTGCTATTATTCAAAACTGCAGGGTAGTGGTGGTAAATGCCGTACCTGTTTAGTTAAGGTAAGCAAAGGCTCTGAGAAAGACCCTCGCCCGATGCCTAAACTGGTAGCATCATGCCGTACCAATGTAATGGATGGTATGGAAGTGCAAAACATCACCTCGCCCGAAGTGATCGAGGCTCGTAAAGGGATAGTGGAGATGCTGCTGATCAACCACCCGTTGGATTGCCCTATTTGCGACCAGGCCGGTGAGTGCGATCTGCAAAACCTGGGTTTTGAGCACGGTTCGGCTAAAACCCGTTACGAGTTCGACCGTCGTAAATTTGAAAGGATAGACATTGGCGATAAGATCCAGCTGCATATGACACGCTGCATCCTTTGCTACCGCTGCGTATTCACTGCCGATCAGATCACCGATCACCGCATCCATGGTATTTTAAACCGCGGCGACCATTCGGAGATCTCAACTTACATACAGGCCGCTGTTGATAACGACTTTTCGGGTAACGTCATTGATGTTTGCCCCGTAGGCGCTTTAACCGACAGGACCTTCCGCTTTAAAAACCGGGTATGGTTTACCAAACCTGTTGATGCACACCGCGACTGTGATCACGAAAAGTGCAACGGTAAAGTAACCCTGTGGTACAAAGGCGAAGACGTGCTGCGCGTAACCGCCCGTAAAGATGTTTATGGCGAGGTGGAAGAGTTTATTTGCAACACCTGCCGTTTTGATAAAAAGAAAACCAGTGACTGGGTAATTGAAGGGCCGCGTAAAATTTCGCACCAATCGGTTATCAGTTCAAACCATTACGATACGCTGATACCACTGCCAGTTGTAAAAAACAACCCGCTGTTGGTTGAAGCCAATAAAGAACAATTTGAACGTCAAACACGCTTATAATAAATGGAATTAGCTTTTGCATTGGGCCTGGTGGCTCAAAAATTTATTTTGATCGTCATCATCTTCGCTATCAGCCTGGTAGCGGCTATGTATTCTACCTATGCCGAGCGTAAGGTGGCGGCATTTTTCCAGGACAGGGTTGGCCCTAACCGTGCCGGACCACTGGGTATTTTACAGCCTCTGGCCGATGGTGCCAAAATGTTTATGAAAGAAGAGATCATCCCAACAAGGGCAAACGCTTTTCTGTTCATTGTAGGTCCTTCGCTGGCTATCATGACGGCCTGTATCGGTTCTGCCGTTATTCCGTGGGGGCAGCAAATTGTTATCGGTTCAACCGTGGTCGATCTGCAGGTTACCGATATCAATGTGGGCGTTTTATACATTTTCGGTGTAGTATCGCTTGGTGTTTACGGTATCATGATCGGTGGCTGGGCATCAAACAACAAATACTCGCTGTTGGGCGCTATCCGTGCAGCATCTCAAAACATTAGCTACGAAATTGCCATGGGTCTTTCTATCATTGCCCTGTTAATGATAACCGGTACCCTAAGCTTACGCGAAATTACAGAACAGCAGCATGGTTTCTGGAACGGCCACTGGCTAACCTGGAACGTGTTTAAACAGCCGCTGGGCTTTTTACTGTTCATGGTTTGTGCTTTCGCCGAAACCAACCGTTCACCATTTGATTTGCCCGAGTGCGAAACCGAGCTGGTTGGCGGTTACCACACCGAGTACTCATCCATGAAATTAGGCTTTTACCTGTTTGCCGAATACATCAACATGTTCGTATCATCGGCGGTAATGGCAACCTTATACTTTGGCGGTTATAACTATCCGTTTATGGATGTGGTAAACGCACATTTAGGTTTAACCTGGGGCCCACTGGTAGGCACGCTGGTATTATTTATCAAAATAGTGGCCTTCATCTTCTTCTTTATGTGGGTACGCTGGACGATCCCGCGTTTCCGCTATGACCAATTGATGGACCTGGGCTGGAAGATCCTCATCCCGCTGGCAATCATCAACATCGTGATAACCGGGCTGATTTATAATTTTAAGTGAGATTAGAGCATTATTAATATGGAACAATTAACTAATCGCCGCAAGGTAATCGAATCAAAACCACTCAACTTTATGGAGCGGGCTTACCTGCCAGCTATATTGAGCGGCCTGCGTATTACCGGAAAACACTTTTTCCGCAAAAGCGTAACCATCCGTTACCCCGAGCAAAAACGCGAGTTTTCTGAAAACTTCCGCGGCCAGCATTCGCTTAAGCGCGATGAGGAAGGTCGCGAGCGTTGCACAGCCTGTGGTTTATGCGCCCTGAGTTGCCCGGCCGAAGCCATCACCATGATAGCTGCCGAACGCCAGAAAGGCGAAGAACATTTATACCGCGAAGAAAAATACGCAGCTGTTTATGAGATCAATATGCTGCGCTGTATTTTCTGCGGCTTATGCGAAGAAGCCTGCCCTAAAGAGGCAATTTATCTTGACGGCGACATCGTTCCGTCGAACTTTTTGCGTAAGGATTTTATTTACGGCAAAGACAAATTAGTGGAGAAGCCGCTAAATCAATAAGGAAGTTTTATACCTTTGCCCGTCCTTAAAACGCGGCAAAGGATTAGTAATTATACAGATGAGTTTATTTTACTTTATCGCCTTTTTATCCATACTGTTCGCACTGCTGGTTATTTTTTCGAAAAACCCGGTACACAGCGTGCTGTATCTCATATTAACTTTCTTTACGTTTACCATACACTACATTTTATTGAACGCCCAGTTTTTGGCCGTGGTAAACTTTATTGTGTATATGGGTGCCATTATGGTGCTCTTCCTGTTTGTGCTGATGCTGCTTAACCTCAACAAAGATGCCGAACCGGTTAAAAGCGCCATGGTAAAACTCGCGGCTATTATTGGCGGCGGCTGTTTGCTGGCAACCATTATCGCATCGGTTAAGGCGCTGAGTATTTCTGAGCCCGTAGTATTAAAAAATGCCGACCTGGGCCTGGTTAAAAACCTGGGTAAGATATTGTTCGGTGAGTTTTTACTGCCGTTCGAAGTATCCTCGTTGTTGCTTTTTTCGGCAATGGTGGGTGCTGTTTTATTGGCCACTAAAGATAAATCAAACGCTTAACCCATGGATACGTTAACGCAAAACATACAAACCATACCGCTTAATCACTACATCATATTATGCGCCATCATCTTTTCGATAGGCGTAATGGGTGTATTGATCCGCCGTAACGCCATTGTGATATTTATGTCGGTTGAGCTGATGCTGAACGCGGTTAACCTGCTGCTTACCGTATTCTCCGCTTACCGCGGCGATGCCACCGGGCAGGTATTTGTGTTTTTTATCATGGCCCTTGCCGCTGCCGAAGTAGCGATAGGCCTATCCATCATCGTGATGGTTTACCGCAATACCAATTCGTTGGATATTAACGTACTGAACAGGTTGAAACACTAAGAAATAATTAAGAGTCAAGACTTTAGTCTTTAAAGCGATAAAATATAAATGGTAAATAATTATATCTGGCTTATTCCCGTACTTCCGTTAATTGGATTTTTGATTAACGGAGTTGGCCGCAATGCATTGTCAAAAGGCCTTATTGGTGTTATTGGCAGCGCGGTAGTTTTAGCATCCTTTGGTATCAGCGTGGCTGCCTTTATGCAGGTAAGTAAAACCGGTGGCTTTACCGTTAACCTGTTCGACTGGATAAAAGTTGGCAATCTGGATATTCAATTCTCTTTCCTGGTTGATCAGTTAAGCTCCATTATGCTGCTCATCATTACCGGAGTAGGCTTCCTCATCCACGTTTACTCGGTAGGCTACATGCACGATGATGCCGGGTTTGGTAAGTTCTTCTCGTACCTCAACCTGTTTGTGTTCTTTATGCTGTTGCTGGTATTGGGTTCAAACTACGTGGTGATGTTTATTGGCTGGGAAGGTGTAGGTTTATGCTCATACCTGTTGATCGGTTTCTGGTATAGTAATGGTGAGTATGCCGATGCCGCTAAAAAAGCCTTTGTAATGAACCGTATCGGCGATTTAGGCTTCCTTATCGGTATCTTTGTTATTTTTAACGCTTTTGGTTCGGTAGCTTTCGCCGATGTGTTCCACAAAGCAGAATCGCTGCACAGCGGCAACACTACCGTATTATTGATCACTCTTTTGCTGTTTATCGGTGCAACCGGTAAATCGGCACAAATACCTTTGTTTACCTGGCTGCCAGACGCAATGGCCGGCCCAACTCCGGTTTCGGCACTCATTCACGCTGCAACCATGGTTACAGCCGGTGTATATATGATAGCCCGCTCAAACATCTTGTTTACCCTGGCGCCGGTTACCATGCACATCATCGCTGTTATCGGTTTAATGACGTTGGTTTTAGCCGCGCTCATCGCCATTACACAAACAGATATTAAAAAGGTACTGGCTTATTCAACCGTATCGCAACTGGGTTATATGTTTTTAGGTTTGGGCGTTGGCGCTTATACCGGGGCATTCTTCCATGTGTTAACACATGCTTTCTTTAAAGCCCTATTGTTCCTGGGTGCAGGTTCGGTTATTCACGCGGTAAGTGGCGAGCAGGATATGCGTAATATGGGTGGCCTGCGCGGCAAATTGCCAATCACTTTTGCCACCATGCTTATCGGAACCATCGCTATCGCCGGTATACCGCCATTTGCAGGCTTTTTCTCAAAAGATGAAATACTGGCACACGTTTACGAACATAACCCGGTGCTATGGGTAATTGGTGTGTTAGGTGCTGTGCTCACATCTTTCTACATGTTCCGAATGATGTTCCTGACCTTCTCGGGCAAATTCCGCGGTACTCATGAGCAGGAACACCATCTGCACGAATCACCAGCTACCATCACTATACCGTTGATCGTTTTGGCTGTATTATCAGTAGTTGGTGGTTTTATCAATGTGCCCGAAGTATTATGGGGCCATCACTCGCTCGAAAACTTTTTATCACCCGTATTCAAAGTATCAACAGACATGTTGAGTCATGATAAGATCGAAACTTCGGCTTCAACCGAATGGGCCTTAATGGGCGTTTCGGTAGTTGGCGCACTGTTCGCTTTGGGTTGGGCTTACAGCAAATACATCAGCAAAGGTCAGTTACCTGTTGCCGATACCGAAGAGCGCCCGGCATTTACCAGCTTATCATACCATAAATTTTATATCGACGAAATTTACGATACCATCATCCGCAAACCGCTTGATGCCATATCGGTGTTCTTTTACAAAGTTGTCGATCTGTTAGGTATCGATGGCTTTGTGAACGGCCTGGGTAAAGGCTCGATGGAAGCGAGTAAAGATCTGCGCCTGTTACAAAGCGGTAACGTAGGTTTCTATATTTTTATGATGGTAATAGGCATTGTTGCCTTACTGGTTTACAATATATTCAGATTTTAAGGGCATTTATAAGATATTATAATGACGGTTACTATATTACTTTTTTTACCGGTACTCGGTGCGCTGATAACCTTGCTGTTTAAAGGGTCATCGGCTAAAACGGCGGCGCTGTTTTTTGCCGTGGCCGAATTAGCTGTAGCTGTGCTTTTCCTCACCAAATTCATTCCCGATTCGAGCATCCAGTTTTCAGTCGATTATCCCTGGATAGAACAATTCGGCATTCACTTTAAAGCCGGTATCGATGGTATCAGCATGGTATTGGTGCTATTAACCACGCTGCTTGTGCCCATCATCATATTAAGCAGCTACAAGCACGAATACAAAAACCCATCGGTTTTTTATGCGCTTATTTTGTTTATGCAGGCCGGTATGCTGGTAGTATTTACTGCGTTTGATGGCTTTTTATTCTATGTTGGATGGGAAATAGCCCTAATACCCATCTACTTTATCTGCGCACTATGGGGCGGTACCGATCGTATCCGCATTACGCTTAAGTTTTTTATTTACACCTTCGCGGGATCGTTGTTCATGTTGTTAGGGTTCATCTACCTGTACATGCAAACGCCCGATCACACTTATGATCTGCAATCGTTTTACCATTTACAATTAAGCGCTGCACAGCAAGCCATGGTATTCTGGGCGTTCTTTTTAGCTTTCGCTATCAAGATGCCGATATTCCCCTTCCATACCTGGCAGCCCGATACCTATACCGAATCGCCAACCGCCGGCACCATGATGCTTTCGGGTATTATGCTAAAAATGGGTGTTTACGGCGCTATCCGCTGGATGATCCCTATCGCACCTGCCGGGCTGACGAACAGTGGACCTTATGTGATAGTTTTGGCCGTTATCGGCATTGTATATGCATCGCTTATCGCCTTTAATCAAAAAGACGGCAAACGTTTGATCGCTTATTCATCCATTGGCCACGTTGGCCTCATAGCTGCCGGTATATTTGCCTGGAACGTGCAGGGCATACAAGGCGCCATGATCCAGATGCTTAACCACGGTATCAATGTTGTGGGTTTGTTTTTTGTGATGGACATCATCAGCCGCCGTTTAAATACCCGCGATATCGACCAGTTGGGAGGCATCTCAAAAGTAGCACCGCAATTTGCAGTTAAATTTCTCATCATTTTGTTAGGTACAGTGGCCCTGCCCTTAACCAATGGTTTTATCGGCGAGTTTTTGTTATTGAACGGTGTTTATCAATACAATATCTGGTTATCCGCTGTAGCGGGATTGACCATTATTTTTGGCGCGGTTTATATGCTGCGTATGTACAAAAAAGTAATGCAGGGCCAAACCAACAGTCTCACCGCTACCTTTACCGATATTGATGGTTCCGAAAAAGTAGTTTTACTGATCATCTGCGTACTCATCATTTTTATAGGTGTGTACCCCAAACCAATTCTGCACCTGTCCGAAGCCAGTGTAAAAGCACTTATTGAACAGGTAAACATTAAATCATTATCAGCTAAGTAAACAATGAATACTCTAATAATCATTTCTGTTTTACCGATCATCCTTTTATACCTGGGATTGTATAAGTTTAACAAAGCTTTATTACCGGTTACTATAGTTGGCTTACTTGCTGCCTTAGGCTGCGCTATTGCTGAATGGAACCAATATCCAAGTCCTATTTTTAGCGGCATGATGCTGTTTGATAACTTCTCCATCGCGTTTTCGGGCGTTACTATTATCTCAACCATATTGATCCTGCTGCTGTCAAAAAACTATTTCGAAAGTATCAGCGAGCACGTTGCCGAGTATTATTCCATTATTTTGTTTGCCCTTGCGGGGATCATCGTGATGCTCTCATACCATAACATGGTGATGCTGTTTATCGGTATCGAGATCATGTCGGTAAGCTTGTATATCCTTGCGGGGATCAAAAAGAAAGATTTCGCATCTAACGAAGCTTCATTAAAATATTTTTTAATGGGCGCTTTTTCAACCGGGTTTTTATTATTTGGTATCACGTTGATCTATGGCGCTACCGGGTCGTTTAACCTGGATACGATACAGGATTGGGTAATTCATCACCCACGTAACACCGAGCCGTTCTTTTACCTGTTTTATGCCGGTATTTTGTTAATGATCGTGGGCCTTTGCTTTAAAGTAGGCGCAGCACCCTTCCATTTCTGGACACCCGACGTATATGAAGGAGCGCCAACACTCATCACTTCGTTTATGTCGACTGTAGTTAAAACAGCAGGCTTCGCTGCTTTCCTGCGTTTGTTTTCAACCTGCTTTGGTACGGTTGCCAACCTGTGGACACCAACCCTGCTCATCATCACCATCCTGACGTTGTTTATAGGCAATATCACCGCCTTATACCAGCAAAGCTTTAAACGGATGCTGGCGTTCTCGAGCATCTCGCACGCGGGCTATATGCTGTTTGCTATTGTGGCCCTGGGCGCAAACTCAAACAACTCGGTATTTGTTTATGCTACGGCTTATTCCATAGCATCTATCATTGCTTTTGCGGTACTGATGCTGGTGCAGCAACAATCCGGCTCCGACCGTTTTGAAGCTTTTGACGGCTTGGCTAAAAAGAACCCGTTCCTGGCGCTGGTACTCACTATATCCATGCTATCATTGGCCGGTATACCGTTAACCGCGGGCTTTATCGGTAAATTCTTTATGTTTTCGGGCGCGCTGGCGCAATACCAGATCACCCTGGTTGTTATAGCCGTAATTAATGCCATCATCAGCATTTATTACTATTTCAGGGTAATTGTAGCCATGTATTTTAACCCGGTCGAGCGTAACGAACTTTCTGTACCAACTTATTTCACTCTTGTTTTAGGCTTTTCGGCACTAATAACCATTGTTATTGGTGTATACCCGGTTTTTTTAACTACCTTAATATAATATTTACCGGTAGGGTAAACCGGTTAAATATTTGTAGTTTTACAAATATCGAATGGAAAGTTTCTGGGAACACCTAAAAAATTTAACCGAAGCAAAAGCGATTATTGAACACGGTGGGTTTTACCTGTTGCTTGTAGTTGTTTTTGCCGAAACAGGTTTATTTTTCGGATTCTTTCTACCCGGCGATTACCTGTTGGTACTGGCAGGCATATTTTGCGCCAACGGTATGATCAATACTTCAATTTACGTATTGATACTAAGTCTCATAGCTTCTGGCTTTTTAGGTAATTTTGTTGGGTATTGGTTTGGTTACCGAACGGGTGATGTATTGTTCACCCGCGATGACTCGTGGTTCTTTAAAAAGCGATATGTGCGTGTAGCCGAAGAGTTTTATACCAAACATGGCGGAAAAGCATTGATTATTGGAAGATTTCTCCCCATAATTAGAACTTTTGCTCCTATCTTTGCAGGGATTGCCCGGGTTGATTTTAAACGGTTTACCCTTTACAATTTGGTAGGCAGCATTGCCTGGGTAACTACCCTAACCCTGATAGGCTATTTTTTGGGGCGTAAATATCCCACCCAGATACAGGATTATTTACAATATATTGTAATTGGTTTAATAATAGTTACAACAATTCCGCTTATTATAGCTTTAGTAAGAAAGCGGTTGGCAAATAACAACATTGACGATAAAACAAACACATAAATATACTAAATGAGTACGCAACATCCATGGCACCAGGTTTCACCTGGCGAAAATATACCCAATATTGTTAACGCTATCATCGAAATCCCAAAAGGTTCAAAAGCCAAATACGAAATAGATAAAGAATCGGGCCTGTTAAAATTAGACCGTGTTTTATTCTCGTCGGTAATGTATCCGGCTAACTATGGCTTTATCCCGCAAACCTATTGCGATGATAAGGATCCGCTGGATATTTTGGTTTTATGCTCTGTTGACGTTTACCCGATGTCGATCATCGAGGCGCAGGTTATCGGTGTGATGCACATGGTTGATAACGGCGAGCAGGATGACAAGATCATCGCGGTAGCAAAAAACGACATGTCGGTTAACTACATTAACGAGCTAACCGAATTACCGCCGCATGCCATGAAAGAAATTGTACGTTTTTTCCAGGATTATAAAAAGCTGGAAGGTAAAAACGTAACCATAGAGCACCTGATGGGGCAGCGGTATGCCTACAAGGTGATCAACGAGGCGCTGGACTTGTACAAGTCTACTTTTCCAACTTATCAATCGTAAATGGCCCCACCCGACCTCCATATAAGCGGTTTTTACGTATTTGCCACCCTGGCGCTGGTTGCGCTTAACGGCTTTTTTGTTGCAGCCGAGTTTGCCATGGTGAGGGTGAGAGGATCGCAAATTGAACTGCAGGCAAAAACAGGCAGCGCCGTTGCCAAGGTTGCCAAAACCATTATGTTTAATTTGGATGGTTACCTGGCCGCCACGCAACTGGGTATCACCATTGCCTCGCTTGGTTTGGGTGTGGTGGGCGAAGGCGTGGTGAGCGCCATTATGCTCAATATATTTAATGATGTAGGTTTTACCGTTACATCAAACGTGGTGATCAATATCAGCCACATTACCGCATTTACGCTCATCACGGTGTTTCACATTGTATTTGGCGAATTAGCTCCCAAATCGATCGCGATACAGCGTTCTGTGCGTACGGTGATGGCGGTGTCTGTCCCGTTAAGGGTATTCTTTGTGATCTTCAGGCCCTTTATCTGGACGTTGAACACCTTTGCGAATTTTATATTAAGATCGTTAGGTATTAAAACCGTACCTGGCGGCGAGGCACACCATAGTTCGGAAGAGTTGCAATACCTGCTTGAACAGGGTAAGGAGACTGGCGCATTGGATTCGAGCGAGCACGAGCTGATCCAGAATGTGTTTGATTTTAACGAGCGTGTAGTTAAAAATATCATGGTGCCCCGTACCAAAATATCGGGGGTTGATCTGAATACCACCAAAGAAGAATTACTGGAAAGCATTATTACTGAAGGATATTCGCGGATGCCGGTTTACGATGACGTGATCGATAAGATTGTAGGTATTGTACACGCTAAAGATATTTTAGCTCTGCTTGCCCGTAACCAGGATATTGTGTTGAAGGATATTATCCGTAAACCGTACTTTATCCCGGAGACTAAAAAGATCAATGACCTGATGGCCGAACTGCAGCAAAAGCGCATCCAGATAGCTATCGTATCCGATGAGTTTGGCGGCACGGCAGGTATGGTTACCCTGGAAGATATTGTGGAGGAACTGGTTGGTGAGATACAGGACGAATACGACGAGGAAAAGCCGATAGTTGAAAAACTGAACGAGCGCGAGTTTGTAGTAAACGCACTTGCACCGATATATGATGTGAACGAGCATTTGCCGCATGACCTACCAGAGGATGGCGACTTTGATACCGTATCCGGATGGCTGGGTGATATTTTTGGTAAGATACCCGAGGTTGGCGAGCAAAAGGAGGCGAACGGATACAATATTACGGTACTCAAAAAATCAGATCAGAACATCGAGTCGGTAAAGCTCGAACTGCTCATTAACGAGTCGGACGCGATAGACCTGCACTAAACCGGTAGCCATGCAGCTTTTTTACACACCAGATATCACCGATTCGCCACTTTACTACCTGAGCGAAGAGGAGAGTAAACACGCTATCCGGGTATTACGCCTGCAAAATACTGATCACGTCCAATTGATTGACGGCAAGGGTGGTTTATACGAAGCCGAGATCGTTGACCCGCATCCCAAAAAGGTAGCCCTGAAACTATTATCGCATCAGCAGGAATTTGGCAAACGAAACCATTACCTGCACATTGCCGTGGCGCCTACCAAAAATATTGAACGCCTGGAATGGTTCCTGGAAAAGGCTACTGAGATAGGTATCGATGAGATCTCGCTCATTATTTGCCAGCGTTCGGAGCGTAAGGAAGCTAAGGCTGAACGCCTGAACAAGATCATTACGGCGGCCATCAAACAATCGCTCAAAGCGTACCACCCGGTGTTGAACGAGGCTGTGTCTTTTGCCAAATTCATCGCGCAAAGCAAAGCCGCCCAAAAAATGATAGCCCATTGCGAGCCGGGCGAAAAAGCCGATCTGCGAAAGCTGGTAAAACCTAACGGCGATTACCTGGTTTTGATTGGACCGGAAGGCGATTTTGCACCAAAAGAAATAGCCGATGCTTTGCAAAATGGATTTGAACCAATAACTTTAGGCGATAGTCGTTTACGTACGGAGACGGCCGCGCTGGAAGCCTGCTTCGAGATCAATTTTTTAAACCGCCCATGAGAGCACTCAATGCCATTGTTATAGTTTGCCTGTTGTTGCTAAGCAGCTTCAATGTGCCTACGTATAAGATGGCTAAGGTAAAGTATAATGGCGGCGGCGATTGGTATGGCGACCGCACAGCGCTGCCAAACCTGATAGCTTATTGTAACGATAACCTGAAAACCAATTTTCAGCAGCAGGATGAGATAGTGGAGGTTGGCAGTTCGGAAATATTTAATTACCCGTTTATATTTTTGACCGGACATGGTAACGTGATCTTCTCCAACCAGGAAGTGGCCAACCTGCGCAAATACCTGATTGGCGGCGGCTTTTTGCATATCGACGACAATTACGGCCTGGATAAATTTATCCGCCCGCAAATGAAAAAGGTTTTCCCGGAACTGGAATTTACCGAGCTGCCTGCCAATCATCCCATCTATCACCAGAAATATGATTTCCCGAACGGGCTGCCCAAGATACACGAACATGATGGTAAGCGCGCACAGGGTTTCGGTTTGATCTATAAAGGTAGGCTGGTTTGTTTTTACACTTACGAATGCGATTTAGGCAACGGATGGGAGGACCTGGGAACTTATCCTAACGACACGCAGGAATCGCGCTTAAAAGCCTTAAAAATGGGTGCTAACCTGATACAATACGTTTTAACGCAATAAACATGTACAGCATTAAAGTAAATGATCAATTTGGTTTTGAAGCAGCGGTAAAAAAGGACTTGCTAACCTTGAACAACACAGCCGTAAAAGCCGACGTAGCCAAGCTTGATGCAAACAATTATCATGTCATTAATCAAAACCGATCATACCGGGTGGAGGTGGTAGCTTTTGACCGTGCAGCCAAAACCGCAAGCATTAAAGTAAACGGCAATACTTACCAGGTAAAGGCCAAAGATCAGTTTGACGCTTTGTTAGAACAGCTTGGCATGAGCAATTTAAACAGCACCAAGGTAAGCGACATTAAAGCACCGATGCCGGGCCTGGTATTAAAAGTTTTAGTTGCCGAAGGCGATGAGGTTAAAAAAGGTGATAACCTGTTTGTATTAGAGGCCATGAAAATGGAAAACATCATCAAAGCCCCGGCCGATGCCACCATTAAAAGCATTAAAATAAAACCTACGGATAAGGTGGAGAAGGGGCAGTTGCTGATCCTGTTTAGCTAAAATCTCTCACATCTCCGTTGTCATCTCGAACGATAGTGAGAGATCTTCTACTGTAGGCTCGCAGGCTTTGCAGGTAGCAGAAGATTTCTCTTTCGCACCTCCTGCTATTCCCCCTCTGCTCTATCGAAATGACATAAGGGGTGGTTAGCCATTACATCTTCGATGAAGCAAAGGCAAATACCTTTTGCATAACCGGGCTTGGGCGTGCGCCGATATTGGTACGGATATTCAACTCTTCCGCAGCTATCTTGATAAACAGGCCGTCGATGGTTTTTTGGCAGGCGTAGTCAACAATATCAGGGTTTACCTTGCTTACAAAAGGTATTTTATTGTAGATGGTAGCGCCCTGGCTGTAGTATTGGGTTGCACCCGTTTTGCCTAAGCTTTTTTCGATAACGGGTTTAAATGCTGCAACAAGGGCTACGGTAGTTGTACGTTTAAAATATTGGGTGGCCGAATCGTTGTTACCTAACAGTATCTTTTGTACATCATCTAAAGTCATTTTTTTAATGGCATCTATAAAGATGGGCTTAGCCTGGCTGGCGGCATCTTCGGCAGCGCGGTTTAACGACAGGATGATCTTATCACACAAAGCGTCCTGGCCTAATTGCCTTAAACGGCTCTCAACTTTTTGCGCTTCGGGCGGGAACAATAGTTTTACAGTAGCGTCGGCAAAAAAGCCATCAACAGCTGATAATTTATCTGAGCTTTTGGTGGTTCCCTGGGTTAAGGCATCTTTTAAAGCGGTACCTATTTCTAAAGTGGTTGGCGTACCTGATGTACTTGTACTGCCCCCTGTAAGCGCTTTTATTGAGGATGGTAATTTTATTTGTGCCGATGCTGTGTTTAAAAAGCCTGCTGATAATAAAGTTGCAGCTAATAGGGGTAAACGAAATACTTTGTTCATAGTGGATATTTGCTCTAAAACGGTAATGATAGTTATTTAGTCTGTGCTAAACTAATAAATTAAACACAAATGCGATATCACGGTATCGGTCCATCAATTTTAGTATTCTTTGTATTTCATGTCAAACCGGCCAAGTGTTACATGCGTGGTATCTGTGATGTTTCTGATGTTTACAGCGTTAAATGAGAAGGTACCGGATATGATCTTGTTTACAGGGTCTAATTTGCTAATGTAAAGTTGTCCGCTAACTTGCGTGTTGGTGTAATAATCATAAAAAGTATGATTTGAAAACAACGAGTAGAATGCAGAAGCACCATTTGGCTTATTCGATTCTTTTAAAATATAGGTTTGGCCCTGGGTAAGAGCTAAGGAATCTGTTTGAATATAAACAGACGGCTCGGAATAATTGTCGCTATCGTTAAACGCCCCCAGCGAAAACGTATACCCACTCTTGTTATAGCCGGGTGAATAAACGCAGGTAAGGGGTTCCCGATAATACAATAATTTGTATTGCGCGAATGGTAAAAAAACTTTTCCATTAATAACGCAACCAAATGTATTGGCGCCGGTTTGTGTTTCGGGTGGTAATCTGTCCAGATTTGAACCCGGATCATCATATTTTTTTGTACACGATGACAAGAATAAAACACCAATAAGACACAGTTTGATCAAGCTGATCTGTTTTTGCATAGTAATACCGCTTTACATATTGGGATAAATATAAAGTAAGAATGAGCAGGCCCCTTGCCTTGCCGATGTGTCCTCACCGGCAAGTTACTACGCGTTTTTCACCAGGATGGTTTCCATCACGTTGGCTACATCTTCGCACATATCAGTAGCGGTTTCTAAGGCGGCCAGTATCTCTTTGTATTTGATGAGCTTTACAGCGTCCTTTTCGTATAAAAACAGATCGGCAACGGCGCGGTCAAAAACATCATCGGCCTGGTTCTCTATGCTGTTGATGCGGATGCACGAATCGGCAATGCTGCGCACATTGTTCATATCTTTTAATTCCTTGATGGCCTTTTCCATTTCAATGGCGCCGCTTAAGATCAGTTCTGAAAGTTTTTGCACGGCCGGTGTCATCTCTTCCATGTTGTACAGGTTCATCCGGTTTACCGAACCCTGTATATAATCCGCCACATCATCAATAGCGCCAGTTAACGAGGCAATGTCTTCCCTGTCGAACGGGGTGATAAAGTTTTTACTAAGCTCCAGGTATATCTGGTGAGTAATTTCGTCACCTACATTTTCCAGCTTATCAATTTGGTTAAACAGCGCAATCCTATCCGCAGCATCGGCAACAGCTACAACCTCAACCAATAGTTTAGCCATAGTAACCACATTGGTCGCGGCTTGCTCAAATAAAGGAAAAAATACTTTTTTGTCCTTTGGTACAAAATACTGGAAGATGCTGTTTAATGACATTGCGGGATTTTTTTAATTTATACAAATGTACCTCACCACTGTTAAGCCAGTGTTAACTTTTTAATACGGGTAACACAGGGAACGGCGACTGGCGTACCTTTTGCAAAGTAAAGCCAAATGTGGACCCGATACCTTCGGTGCTACGCACGTTGATGGTTTGCTGGTGCGACTCAACAATGTGTTTTACAATAGCCAAACCCAGACCGGAGCCGCCGATCTGCCTCGAGCGGCTGCTATCCGTGCGGAAAAAGCGCTCGAATAAACGCGGCAGGTACTTTTCTTCAATGCCGATACCATCATCGGTAACCTCTACCAAAACCTGTTCGTGCAGATCGTACAGTCGTACGGCGGTATGGCCGCCTTCCTTGCCGTATTTAAACGAGTTGTCGATCAGGTTTACCAGCACCTGGCGAATCTTCTCGCGATCGGCGCTCACCATAATGTGTTCGTCATACTTATCTTTAAACTCGAGCTTTATTTTGTGTTGTTTGGATTTCAGCTCCAGCGATTCGATCACTTCCTTGATCAGTTCGTTGATCCTGAATTTGGTGTAATTGATCGGTATTTCGCCCGATTCGAGTTTCGAGATCTCATCCAGGTCCTTGATCAGGTAGCTCAGCCGGTCTACGTTCTTGGCGGCCTTATCCAAAAACTGCTTCACCATATCCGGATCGTCCATATCATCCTGCAAAGCCTCAATGTAGCCTTGTATGGCAAAAAGCGGCGTTTTAAACTCGTGCGAAATGTTCGATAAAAAATCGCGCCTAAACTGCTCCTGCTTTTTGAGGTCTTCAATTTCGGTTTTCTTCTGGCGGGCCCACTCTTTCACTTCAACTTCCACGTCGTTTATCGGGTCGCTGCTTACATGGTCGCCAATGGCATCCTTCAGATCCTTACCCAGTTTTAAATTATGGATGAGTTTATAAATGATCTTGATTTTGGCCACAATATATCGCTCTATCATATAATAAATAAAGATAAAGCCCGATATCATGCTCACCGAAAAGGTAATGGCCACATCGTACCAACTATGCCTGAAGTAATAGTTTACCGCCGAAATAGTGATAGCTACGGCAAGGGCGTTGATGAAAACAAGTACGCGGAGTTTCATTTCGGGGGATGTAAAACGTAAATATACGTTGAAGCGGGTAAATAAGTTATATTTAACAAAAAGATAATGTGGAGGATGATTTCGAATGTTCAATTTCGAATTTTCTATCTTTCACGAAGTCATGCCGAGCTCGTTTCAGCTCGTTAGTCACAAGTTAACCCACCACACCACCAGCCCTTAAACTTGCGCCAGTAAAAAAATAAATCCGAAATTGAACATTCGAAACGGCGTAGCCCTCTTGAGCACCTTAAAAAAATAAGCAACAGCGAAAAATCCGAAATCAAAAAGATGTTTCCACATTCAAAAACACTGTCACCTCATTACTCAACACCACGCTGGTATCGCCTACGCCAAAATCGAGGCGGTTGAGTTTAAAGCTACCGGTAAAGGTCGCGATATTGCCTTTCGGGACGTAGGTAAACGGCAGCTGGATGCGTTTGGTTTTGCCTTTTATGGTGAGATCGAAATCGCCGGTATAGTTATTGCTGCCCGTTTGTTTAAATGAAACCGATTTGAGCGTGATCTTTGGGTAATGATCGGCATCAAAAAAACCTTCTTTACGCAGATGCTCATCGCGCATGTCATCGTCGCTGTTGATGGTTTTTACTGCTACCGAGGCCTCGATGCTGCTGGTTGCAAGCTGAGCTTTATCAAACAAGATAGTGGCTTCAACCCCGCCGAACTTTCCGTTAGTAGTGAAACCCATATTTTTGATCTGATAGGTAACGGATGATTTGGTTACCGTGTGTTTGGTTTGCGCGTTGGCGAGCAGGGTTGCGCCAAGCAATAGTATAATCAGGGATATTCTTTTCATTCGTGTTATTAAACTTCAAACCTAACGATTATACCTTTTTGTTGGTATAACCGTCATGGATTATTTACAATTATGACTGCTTAATTGCTTGTTGGTTTAAAGCATGGCTTTCAATGTTTCCAGGGTATCGGCTTCTTCCATGGGTTTATCTGTGCGCCAGCGCAGTATCCTCGGGAAGCGCAGCGCTACTCCGGATTTATGCCGGGTGGAATAATTGATACCCTCGAAACCGATCTCGAACACCAGCTGCGGTTTAACAGTGCGCACCGGGCCAAACTTTTCGAGCGTGTTGCGTTTAACAAAATTATCCACCTTGCGGATCTCTTCGTCGGTTAAACCGGAATAGGCTTTGGCAAAAGGCACCAGCTTATCACCATCCCAAACGGCAAAGGTATAATCGGTGTACAGGTCGGCGCGGCGGCCGTGGCCCTTTTGTGCGTAGATCATCACAGCGTCCACGGATAGCGGATCGATCTTCCACTTCCACCAGTCGCCGCGACGGCGGCCCACCTGGTAAGCGGCGTTTTTACGCTTGAGCATAATGCCCTCGGCTATCATACTGCGTGATTGTCCGCGGATGCCGGACAGTTCATCCCAGCTGTTAAAGCTGATCAGTGCCGAAATGCGGAAGGTATCCGGGTAGGCTGTTGCCGATTGCAGCTGTTCCAGTATCAGCCGACGTTCGCTTTGTGTGTGATGGCGGATATCCTCGCCGCCGTATTCCAGGCAATCATAAGCGATAACGGCTACCGGGCTTTCCTCCAATATCTTTTTGCTAAGATTTTTACGTCCAATGCGGGTTTGCAGCACATTGAACGGCATGGGCTGGCTATCGCGAAAGCTTAGTATCTCGCCATCCAATACAGTTCCATCAGGCAGGGCATTCAAAAACGGATGCAGCTCGGGGAATTTATCGGTAGCCAGATCCTCGCCCCGGCTCCAGATAAAGATCTTGTCCCCGCGCCTGATCATCTGCGCTCGGATGCCATCCCACTTCCATTCGGCCTGCCATTCGGCGGCATCGCCAAGAGCAACCTGCAGGTCATCTGCCGACTTCTGCTTTTCGGATGTTTCCTGTATGGGATACGCCAAAAAGAACGGATACGGGCGCGATATATCATCCGAAGCGCCTTCTTCGGCTATGAGCTGTGCAAACTGGTAATCTTCGGGCGCCCAGTTACCCATGATACGGTGTGTAATGGTTGCCGAATCAAGTTGAGAAATATCGGCCAAAGCCTTAACCACTAAGTTTTGCGATACCCCGATACGAAACCCGCCTGTAAGGAGCTTGTTGAATACAAAACGTTCCTGCGTATCCAGCATTTCCCACGATGTAAGCAGCCATTGCTTACGCTCGTCTTCGGTTTTATCGCCAAGCGAGTTGATCTCGGCTATCCATTCGGTTAGCGTTTTATTACTGCTGTTGGTGCTTTTAGGAAGCAGTAGCGTAATGGTTTCGGCCAGGTCGCCAACCACATGATAGCTTTCTTCAAACAACCAAACTGGTATATGTGCCATCTCCATGGCCCAGGTACGCACCAGGGTAGAATTAATGGGCCTTTTAGGTTTCCGGCCTGTAAACAGGGCCAGCATATGCATCTTATCGGTGTCGGGCACCGATAAAAAGTAATCCTTTAAAATCCTCACCTTTTCGTTGGTTTTATTAGTTTCATCAAGCGAGAGGAAGAGCTGGGCGAAGGCTTTCATTCCTTTGGTTCTCCTTCCGGGATGGCTTCGGTTTTAACCAAAACTTCTTCATCCGCCTCCGTCAACTCATCGCCACCATAAAGGGTATGCACTTCGTGCGCATCAAAACCTATCTCGCTTAGGTATCGCGCAAAGCTGGCCGTATAACCATGGGTAAGATAGACCTTTTCGCAGCCGGTAGCATCAATAGCACTGATCAGGCCGTTCCAATCGGCATGATCGCTAAGCACAAAACCACGGTCGGCAGCACGGCGGCGTTTGGCCCCGCGTATGCTCATCCAGCCCGAGCAATAACCAAAGTCGTACGGGTTAAAGCGGCGCATCCAGGGTGTACCCACCGATGACGGCGGCGCGATGATAATGCCCTTTCGGGCTTCTTCTTTAGATGTATCCGGAGTGATCCGATGGGTCGGATTCAGAACAATGCCATTGCGGCGCAAGGCTTCGTTGGTGTTTTCGATCACCCCGTGGGTATACACCTTACCTATCGACAGATCGAGGTTTTGCAAAATACGTTGCGCCTTGCCCAAACTGTAGCCCACAATCACGGTAGCAAGGCCATTCTCCACGTTATGTCGCCACCAGTTGTTGATCTCGTTAAAAGTTTCGGCTTGGGGTTTCCACTTGTAAACAGGCATCCCAAAAGTACACTCGGATATAAAATGATGGCAGCGTACCGGTTCAAACGGTGTGGAGATTCCATCATCTTCTACCTTATAATCGCCACTTACTACCCATATCTCGTCTTTATAGCATACCCGGATCTGTGCCGAACCGATAACATGCCCCGCCGGGTACAGGCTGATCTCCACCCCGTTCTTCATTACTTTTTCGCCGTATTCTACCGTTTGCAGCTGGATCTCGCCAAGGCGATAGCGCAGCACCTGTTCGCTGTAATGGTGCGCCAGGTAACGCTTGTTGCCGGCACGGGCATGGTCGCTGTGCGCATGTGTGATCACAGCATCATCAACAGGCAGCCAGGGATCGATATAAAACAAACCCTGTGCACAGTAAATGCCCTTATCGGTAAACTCAAGCAGTGGTTTTTTAAGCATGGTAATTAAAAAGGCCTGGTTATGTGCCGGGCCTTTAAGTAACATGTTTTAATGGTCAATGTTTTATTGGGCAGTATTGTTTGGTGTGCTGCTGTATACCTTAACGGCTTTGTGTATTTTATGATTCCCGATACCGGCAGTAATATAAAAAGCCGGTATTGAAGCCACCATAAGAATGAGCGGAGCACCGATCTGCAGGCTGGCTTGTCCCCGGTAGGTAGCCGCACCCGGCGAACCATAAGTTATGTTCCGTAACCCCCTATTATAAACAACAAAGCCCCGTTAAGTAAACATAACGGGGCTTCTATATTAATTATCTTAAATAATTTATAGTTTATTAACCGGAGGTGCTGTATTGATTTTGGTTATTTTGTTATCCATTAAAATATAGTCAGTGAGTATCTGCCCGCCGGCATATTTTAAAAAGTCGAGATCCTCGCTTCTTGGTTTTTTCTGGCCTTTTTTAAGAACCGGTAAGCCCAAAGCAACACGCTCGGCATTTTCGCCTTCGGTGGTTTTGGCCTCATCAATATCACGTTGTTTTTTCAGCTGTTCTTCGTTCAGCGAGATGCTTTTTTCGGCGTCGCGTTTCTTATAATCATTCATGGCGTTCACCAGGTATTTATAAGCCGGGTTATTGGCCATGCGCTCCGTAAACATTTGGTTTAGTTTAGGCACGGCTGCAGCCAGGTCGCCTGCTTTAACATAATTGCTTTTCGCAATCATATCGTAAGGCAATGCCGATGGCTCGGTATCTTCGCCATATTTATCCACCGGGATAAGCGACGGGAACTTAATATCGGGAGTTACACCTTTATGCTGGGTTGAAGTACCGTTAATACGATAAAACTTGGCTATAGTTAAATTAAGCTGACCTAATATGCTTTGGTTACCCGATCCATCCGGAACAGGTGTTTTGGTTTTGGCAAATAAGGCCTTCAGTTCTTCCATTTTGCCAGGCTCTATCTGCTGGTCAAGGTCAATTTCGTTTTGCACGGTACCTTTACCATAGGTTTGTGTGCCGATGATCAGTCCGCGGCCGTAATCCTGTATGGCGCCGGCAAAAATTTCGGATGCCGATGCGCTGAAACGGTCAACCATTACCGCGAGTGGGCCGGTATAAGCAACGCCGGTATCCTCGTCGCGCTCCACGTCGATCCGGTTGCGGCTATCACGTACCTGCACCACCGGACCAGCTTTGATGAACAATCCGGTCAGGCTGATCGCTTCAGGTAATGAACCGCCTCCATTTTCGCGCAGGTCTATCACCACACCATCAACACCTTTTTGTTTCAAGGTATCCAATATCCTCCGCACATCGCGGGTAACACTTTTGTAATTGGGGTTACCGGCGCGATAGTCGGCAAAGTTCATGTAAAAATCCGGGATGTTAATAATGCCTATTTTGGTGATCTTACCATTGGTATTATAGGTCTTGATCTCCGATTTTGCCGAACGGTCTTCCAAAACTATCTTCTCCCTAACAATGTCCAGCGTTTTAGGCTGGTCGGAAGCCTTGGCGCCTTTTGGCAACAGTTTCAATCGCACAACAGTGCCTTTAGGTCCGCGTATCAGCGATATGGCATCATCAATGCGCCAGCCTACAATATCTTTAAACTCACCGTCTTTACCCTGTGCAACGGCAACAATACGGTCGTCAACATTAACCTCTTTGGTTTTATACGCCGGGCCGCCCGGTACAATGGTTTTGATGGTTACATAATCATTTTCGGTAGCCAGCGTTGCGCCAATACCTTCCAGCGAACGCGACATTTCCATATTGAACTGCGACGCATTAAACGGCGTAAAGTAACTGGTATGCGGATCTATAGCACCGGTAAAAGCATCCATAAATTGCTGAAAAACATCTTTACTCGATAACTTATTAGCATTAGCCAACAGGTTTTCATAGCGTTTTTTCAGCGTCTCTTTATCTTTAGCGATATCGGCATTAGCCAGTTTAAGGTTAAGCAGATCATATTTAACACGCTTGCTCCAAAGTTCGTTCATCTCGGCGTCGGTGTTTATAAAAGGCAAATTATCCCTGTCGTAGGTAAAAGTTTCGTTTTTGGTAAAATCGTAGGTTTTATCCAGCTGCGCCAGCGAGTATTTTACCCTTTCCAGATAGCGTTTTTGGTAAACGTTAAACATGTAAAAAACATCCGCCAGGTCGCCGGCCTTAATATCATCGTCGAGTTTGGTTTTAAACGGCTCAAAGCTTTTCACATCAGATGCCAGCAGGTAATTGTGGTTTTCATCCAAACTTTTTAAATACCTGTTGTAAATTACCGTCGAAAGCGAATCATCCAGCGGAAGCTTTTTATAATTGATCTGCAGCATTTCGGCAACCAGGTGCACCACTACGCTTTGCCTTTCATCAGGGGTAATATCATTTGATCCCGGAACCTTCACCATCGGTTTTCTTGGAGCAGCAGCGGTACATGCCAGCGTTGCGCCAAGTATAAGCAGCACATATATTTTCTTAAACATATCTTTTACTGAATTTACATCAATTTTTGGACTGAACATTTATCTGATAACGTAATTAATTGCTAATCTATATAAAAAAAGAAACAGCCCTACAGCTGTTCCACTAATAACAATAACAATATTACAAAAATGTTTGATTTGTTTTACGCTAAAGGCACCTATAAACATTAAATTACAATTCGCAGAAGATCGGTGCACAGATCAGATAATGTTTTTTTGATAAGCGTACTGTAACAGGCCGGCCGTATTGGCAGCTGATGCTTTCCGCAAAATATTACTCCGGTGGCTTTCCACTGTGCGTTCGCTTATGGCCAGCTGATCGGCTATCTCGCGGCTGCTGTGTTCTTTGGCTATCAGTTTAATGATCTCTATCTCACGCTCGGTAAACCTGATCATGGTATCAACCCTAGTCATGGCCTGCTGTACCTCTTCCGAAAAATATTGGCCACCATTGGCTATGATGTTAAGCGCCTGCACCAGTTCTTCTTCGCTGGCATCTTTTAACACATAGCCGCAAACGCCCGCATCAACCATTTGCTTAATGATCACCGGGTCGCAAAACATCGATAAGGCCAGTATCCGCATACGCGGATATCTTTTCAAAACGGTACGCGCCAGCTCAACACCCGACATTTGCGGCATGTTGATGTCGGTCAATAAAATATCCGTGGGATTTCTTTTCAACAGTGTCATCACCTCTGCCGGGTTATTGCTTATACCGCTTATCTCAAATCCGCTTTGATCGGCAAGTAACGAGGCTACCCCCTGTGGTATCAGAAAATGATCGTCGACAATAAAGATCCTGCGTTTATGCTGGTAAGGCATAAAATATTCGTTTAGTACTGTTAATTTTTTTTCTCTTCGGCTAACTCAGCATACCTGATATCGTTTTTGATATTCAGACTGCGGTTATGCTCAACTATAAGCAGCTTTTTTTTGATCTCGTTAACATCGTTTAAACGGCCCTTGCCTGCTGCAAAATCAATGGCGGCGTTCAGGTCGTCCTTTGCCTGGGCAAAGTCGCCTATCTGCAATTTTACCATCCCCAGGCCAACCAATGATGCTATTGTATTGGCATCATCCCCTTTTTGGCGGGCCAGGTAATTGATCTGCAAAAAGTACCATTTAGCTTCCGAATAACGCTGCTGCTCCAGGTACAGGGCTATTAAGCTGTTAAAGTTATCAATACTTTCAGAGTGCATATGAAACCGCAGCGTATGATAAAGTGATTTCATCAATGCCGCTTCGGTTACATCATAGCTAAACTGGCTGCGTTCAAATTTTATATTAGCTGTTATGGCCGGGTTAACTATTTTGCTTTGCATTATACCCACATTGTGGGCTTGCTGCAATGGCGAATATCTCACCAATACGGGCTTCTTTTTCATCCACTGAAACTGTGCGTCAGCAGACAAACAAATTAATAAACATAGGGGGGCGAGTATAAATACTCTCGTCTTTTTAAACACTATAATATCCGTATGCTACAAATATACATCTAAAACACCTATCGTTAACCAGTATTGTGTAAAATTTTCGATTAAATTAAATATCGCCATTAATTTGCTCTATTCTTGTTGGCAGGTTTTCTTTCCTCCAGGTAAAAGTGCCATAACAGCATTGTAGCCAGTGTCTGGTACGGTTTCCAGCTTTTCGCGATCAGTAAAATATCCTCCCTTGATATTCCTGCCGGCAGATTTTTGATCCTTTTCAAGGCATTTACCGCTGCAAGGTCGCCCACGGGGAATATATCTGCCCGGTGCAGAATAAAGATCAGGTAAATATCTACCGTCCAGTTACCAATACCTTTAATAGCGGTTAATTGCTGCCGCACCTCATCATCAGTTAAATATTCAAGCTTTTCCAGCGATAGTTGTCCGCTCACTATACATTCGGCCAGATGCCTTACATAAATAGTTTTTTGCCTGCTAAAGTAACAGCCTTTTAATTCTTCATCGGTTAAAAGCAATAGGCGGGCGGGCGTAATCTCCTGTATCTTTTCCTTTAATTTATTTAATGCCGATAGTGCCGAAGCCAGCGATACCTGCTGCTCCAAAATAATATGGACCAGTGATTCAAAAGTATTTGGCCGCTGCCATAGCGGTGGGTAGCCATACGTTTTGATGATATTACCCAGGTCGGCATCTATTGCAGCTACGTTGTCGCAAAGCTGGGGCAGGTTGGTGATGTCAAAATGTTGGCTCAAGTAAAATAAGTTTTGCTAACAAAATTAGGATTTAGGATTTAGATTTTCCTAATTTTACTTTTATGAGTACCCTGCCACCTTTAGCCGAGCGCATGCGCCCAAAAAACCTTGACGAATATGTTGGGCAAAAACATTTGGTTGGGCCCGGCGCGGTATTGCGTAAGGCTATCGAATCGGGCAATTTGCCATCCATGATCTTTTGGGGGCCGCCGGGGGTGGGTAAAACTACGCTGGCCTTTATTATCTCTCAATCGTTAGACAGGCCTTTCTTTTCCCTGAGCGCTATCAATTCGGGCGTAAAAGACGTGCGCGAAGTGATCGAGAAAGCTGCGCTATTGCGCAAGGCAGGGCAAGCCTTACCGGTATTGTTTATCGATGAGATCCACCGATTTTCCAAATCGCAGCAGGACTCGCTGCTTGGTGCTGTTGAACGCGGCATTGTTACCCTAATAGGCGCCACCACCGAAAACCCTTCGTTCGAAGTCATCTCGGCTTTGCTTTCGCGATGCCAGGTGTATATTTTAAAACCCTTAAGCGAGGACGATCTGATCCACCTGCTGCAAACCGCACAGCAACAAGACGAGGTAATTAAAAATCGTAATATCACTATTGAAGATTACGAAGCATTGATCCGCCTTTCGGGAGGCGATGCCCGCAAACTGCTCAATATCTTTGAACTGCTCATCAATGCGCTCGATAGTGATAACATCACCATCACCAACGATGTAGTGCTCGAAAATGTGCAGCAAAACATGGCCCTGTATGATAAGGCAGGCGAGCAGCATTACGATATCATTTCTGCCTTCATCAAATCCATGCGCGGCAGCGACCCCAACGGCGCTGTTTACTGGCTTGCGCGGATGATAGTAGGTGGCGAAGACCCCCTGTTCATTGCCCGCCGCATGCTCATCCTGGCATCCGAAGATATCGGCAATGCCAACCCTAACGCCCTTTTACTGGCGCAAAGCTGTTTTAATGCGGTACAGGTTATCGGCATGCCCGAATCGCAGCTCATTTTATCGCAAACCGTTATTTACCTGGCCACATCGCCCAAAAGCAACTCGGCAACAACTGCCATAGGTGCGGCTATTGCAATGGTTAAGCAAACTGGCGATCTGCCCGTGCCCCTGCACCTGCGCAATGCACCAACCAAACTGATGAAAAACATAGGCTATGGCAAAAACTATCAATACGCACACAGTTTTGAAGGCAATTTTGTGGACCAGGATTTTTTACCCGAAGCCATCCGCGGAACTAAATTATACGAACCAGGTAACAATTCGCGCGAAAACGAATCTAAAGAGAAATTAAAAAAACTTTGGGGCGACAGGTATAAATACTAACTTACCACTCACTATTAACTGCTCACCATTTAACACTATATGACCTTAACTTTTATCCGGCACGAGCTAAAATCCTTTTGGCGGTCAAAAAATACCGGTAAAACCGTAGCTATACGTATTGTAATGGGTATATTAATTTTATACCTGCTGCTTAATGTGCTGGTGGTTTCCTTTTTTCTGGATAAAATATTAGAAAAATCCTTCCCCACGCAAGATCTGATCACCTCTTTCTGCGGTATTGTACTCTACTATTTTTTGTTCGATCTGTTGATGCGTTTCCAGTTGCAGGAGTTACCCACACTAAGGGTACAGCCTTACTTGTTGCTGCCGGTGCGTAAAAACACCCTCATCAGGTATCTGTCATTCGCGTCGCTACAGTCGTTTTTTAACCTGTGGCCAATCATCTTGTTTTGCCCGTTTATATTTAAAGTAGTAAAGCCCGAGCGCGGTATAGGCGCAGCCTTGCTGCTAATTGTTGCCATATTGGGCCTAACCATCTTCAACAATTATCTCAGCTTATATATCAAGCGCCGCTCGAGCTTAAACGGGTGGGTATCTATTGGTTTCGCGGCTGTGCTGATAGTTCTTGGCGCCAGCGATTTTGCCTGGCACGTGGTTTCGTTCAGCAAAATTTCGTTTGTTTATTTCGGCCATCTGCTTACACAACCAGTACTGGTGCTTATCCCAGTAGTACTGGCTTTGGTAATGTACTACATTAACTTTTTGTACCTCAAACAAAATCTGTACCTCGAAGAGTTAGGCTCGCGCAAAACAAGCTACAAAAGCAGCACCGAGTTCCCGATACTTGATCGTTTAGGTTCAGTTGGCGACCTGGTAGGTAACGAGTTAAAATTGATCTTTCGCAATAAGCGCCCGCGTTCGGCCCTGGTGATGACACTGATGTTTATGTTTTACGGCCTCATATTTTACACCAACAAACACTATTCCGGCGATTACATGAAGATTTTTTGCGGTATGTTCATGACCGGCATTTTCATTATCAACTACGGCCAGTTTATGTATGGCTGGCAGGCAGGCCATTTTGATGGGATATTAGTAAGTAAAGTTAAGTTCCGTGATTTTTTACGTGCCAAATACCTGTTGTTCACCGCGGTATCTTGCGTAGCGTTTTTGTTAACCACGCCTTATGCCTACTTTGGCTGGCACATTGTGCTGGTACATTTTGTAATGTTTGTTTGGAACATTGGCGTTAACACCACCATCGTGCTGTTTTTTGCCAACCGCAATTATAAACGCATCGACTTAAGCAAGGGTGCCTCATTTAACTGGGAAGGCGTTGGGGCAACACAATTACTACTGGGCTTCCCGTTGTTTATATTACCATTTATCATTTACGGGCCATTGGCATTCTTTAAACATCCGGATATTGCCCTGGCCATTTTATTTACGGTGGGTATACTGTTTATTTTAACACGCAGCTACTGGATCAAACTTTTAGAAACTGATTTTTACGAAAAGAAATATAAAATAGCCGATGGCTTCAGAGCTAAATAATTATGATAGAAATTAAAGACCTTAAAAAAGTTTACGCCGATGTGGTTGTGGTTAATGTGCCGCACCTTAACATTGGTAAAGGCGAAAGCGTTGGCCTGATAGGTAATAACGGCGCAGGTAAAACAACCCTGTTCCGCACCATTCTCGATCTGATCCGCCCCGAAAAAGGCGAGGTTCTGTCAAATGGCGAAAATGTGGCCAATAGCGAAAAGTGGAAAAACTATACCGCGGCCTACCTTGACGAAAGCTTCCTGATAGATTATCTTACACCCGAAGAATACTTTTATTTTATTGGCGGCCTGCACCAGCAAAGCCGTGCCCATGTTGATGATTTCTTAGCTTCGTTTGCCGATTTTTTTAATGGTGAGATCTTAAAAAAAGGCAAATACATTCGCGATCTGAGCAAGGGCAACCAATGCAAGGTTGGTGTTGCCGCGTGCCTGCTTCAAAACCCGGAGGTGTTGATGCTGGATGAACCTTTTGCCAATATTGACCCAAGCACACAGATCAGACTTAAAAACTTATTAAAAGACATGAACCGCTCACGCGGGATAACTACCATTGTATCAAGCCATGATCTCAACCACGTAACCGAAGTTTGCGAACGCATTTTGCTGATGGAAAAGGGCAAGATTATTAAGGATATTACCACAAGCGCTACCACCTTAAAAGAGCTGGAAGAATATTTTGCAGTAGGTGGCGAAACCCCTACGATCAATGTTCCACCTGTTGAGTTAAAGTAAAATGCCCGTACACATTCGCGAAGCAAGCCTTACCGATGTTGAGGCTATTTGCCAGATAGCCCATAAAACCTGGTGGCCAACCTATAGCTCCATTTTAAGTGCCGAACAGTTAACTTTCATGCTTGGTGTGCTTTACAATCACGAAAAAATCAGCACCCAGGTCCAAACCGGCGAACAGACGTTTTTAATACTCACCGAAGATGATCAGGTGGTAGCATTTGCGGCCTATTCCGTTCGCGAAGAAAACCCAGATATTTATAAACTCCACAAATTATATTGCCTGCCACAAACCCAGGGTAAAGGCTATGGTAAAGTATTAATTAACGAGGTAATATCCAGGGTTATAGCGGCAGGCAAAAATGTGCTGCAGCTTAATGTAAACCGGTTCAATAATGCCCGTACTTTTTACGAAAAAATGGGATTCGGGATCGTTTACCAGGAAGATATTGCCATCGGCGATTATTGGATGAACGATTTTGTAATGCAAAAAACGCTCTCTTAGGCTCCTAATCCTTGCTTGTCAGGCATTTTTTGATAACAAATTCTCAATTTTTTTTACTATTGATTATAAAAAAGGGTTGTGATCGATTAAATAATTCGTAAAAAAATAAAAATTAATTTGATGCGTTATTTTTTAATACGCATAGAAAATTTGACCGGCATTTTTATTATGTTAGGAAACTATTTATCCGTGCGCAACGTATAATAGTCAGAACCCTTTATTAAAACTTTTTTTAACCCATTAATTAACTAACATGTTGATATTGCAAGTTATTGTCCCCGCAATACCCGGTATTGTCATGACACTTATCGCTATACAGTTGCTCCCCAAGAGAGACCGGTAAGCAAACTGAGTTTAACGAATTATGATTGTTTAACCATCCAGTAAAAACACAAAAAGCTCTTTGGGGCCATGTGCACCTAAAACCAGTGTTTTTTCAATATCTGCTGTACGGCTTGGGCCGGTTATAGTTGATATAAGTGATGGTATGGCATTGCTGTGTTTATTTTTGATCAGCTTAAAGCCATCGCTCAGGTCCATAACCAATTGCGAGGTGTAAGCTAATACAATATGCACATTGGGATAAATACTCAATCGGCGGCCAGCTGCATTGCCGTTTGAGATCAGTATGCTGCCATTGCGCGCAATAAGCGCTTCGCACAACGTAAAACCTACTTCGGCTTGCTCAAAATCTTTGTCCGTTTCAAAAAACGGGTATTCGTATTGGGTCAAAATGTCTTGTAGTGGTTTTTCCCAGCAATAAATTTTTCGCCAGTTGCGCTCTTCGGCAAGTGTAAGCAGGTTTTCAATAAACTGCATCTCGTCTTCACAAAAAACAAACTGCCCATTAACCGCGGTAAATTGCTCAGCAAATAAAAGCTCTGGCAAATCGGCAGGGGGCGGGTACAAGGGTAGATCTTCCATATTAGGGTATGGGTTATCCCGCCTTTCCAGCAAAGCTTTGCGAATCTTTTTAAGCAGTTTTTCTTTACTTGTTGTGTTGTTTTTCATTACCCAATAAAAAAGCCGCTATGGGTTTCCATAGCGGCTTTAAATATATGCTTTTTAAGCTTGTTCTTGTCCTTCAATATTGTTTGCTTTAGCCGGGTTGGTCAGCTCGTCCGGTATTGCGTTGTTATCAACACCCGGGTTTAAAGCAGCTTCGCCGTTCACAAACTTGTCATAAGTAGTGCGCTCGTCAAACGGCCTTTTGCCCAATATTTCTTCCAGGTCCGATTGGAACAATACTTCTTTCTCCAGCAGCTTGGCAGCCAGTTTTTCAAGGCCGTCGCGTTTTTCATTCAGCAATACTTTGGTCGAAGCATAAACCTTGTCAACCAGTTTTCTCACCTCAGCGTCTATCATTTCGGCTGTGGTGTCAGAGTATGGCTTGTTAAACTGGTACTCGCCCTGCGGATCGTAAAACGATACATTACCCACATTGCTGTTCATACCATAAATTTTGGTCATGGCATAAGCCAGTTTGGTTATGCGTTCCAAATCGCTCAATGCCCCGGTCGATATTCTTCCAAAAACAATATCCTCGGCAACCCGGCCACCCATCGAAACGCTCATCTCATCAAGCAATTGCTCTGTAGTATATAAAAACTGTTCTTTAGGCAGGTATTGCGCATAACCTAATGCTGCAACACCACGCGGAACGATAGATACCTTAACCAATGGATCGGCGTGCTCCAAAAACCATCCCGCAATAGCGTGCCCGGCTTCGTGGTAAGCAACAATACGTTTTTCTTCTGGTGATATGATCTTGTTTTTCTTTTCCAAACCACCGATAACCCGGTCAACAGCATCCTGAAAATCCTGCATATCAACAGCCTCTTTGTCTTTACGGGCTGCAATTAAGGCCGCCTCGTTACAAACGTTGGCTATTTCGGCGCCGGCAAAACCTGGTGTTTGTGCCGATAGTTTTTTGGCATCCACATCCGGTGATGTTTTTACCGGGGCAAGGTGTACTTTAAATATCTGTTCGCGACCGTTCAAATCAGGTTTATCGATAGAGATCTGCCTGTCAAAACGTCCGGGGCGCAGCAATGCCGAATCTAATACATCCGGGCGGTTGGTTGCAGCCAGGATAATAATACCCGAGTCGGTACCAAAACCATCCATCTCAACCAATAACTGGTTCAATGTATTTTCGCGCTCATCGTTACCGCCCATCATGTTGTTTTTACCACGGGCACGGCCAATAGCATCTATCTCATCAATAAAAATGATACAAGGTGCTTTATCTTTAGCCTGGCGGAACAGATCGCGAACACGCGATGCACCCACACCAACAAACATTTCCACAAAGTCTGATCCCGACAAGGAGAAGAAAGGCACCTGGGCCTCGCCTGCTACGGCCTTGGCCAATAAAGTTTTCCCGGTACCCGGCGATCCGATCAATAACGCACCCTTAGGTATCTTACCACCCAAATTGGTGTATTTTTTAGGGTTTTTAAGAAAATCAACGATCTCCATTACTTCCTGCTTGGCTTCTTCTAAACCGGCGACATCGTTAAATGTAACCGATACCTGGGCTTCTTTATCAAACAAGGTAGCTTTTGATTTACCGATGTTGAAGATCTGACCACCCGGACCACCGCCCGAACCGCCCGACATACGGCGCATAATAAAGATCCACATACCGGCAAAAAGCACGATCATGATCACACATTGCACCAGCCAGTTTGACCAGATGCTTTCGCGAGGCTCCAGGATAGGGGTGATCTGATCTTTAGCCGGCCAATCTTTCTCGATAGCGGCTATGGCCGATTGCAGTCCATCAAACGAGCCCGCGGTAAACATATATTGCGGGGCGGCATCCTGAGAAACACCAAACGTGCTTTTATTTCTTACTTCAGCATATTTTGATTTTTTATTCAGACTGTCTTTTTTAATATAAACCTCTACATAGATCAGGTCGCCACCTTTATAGGCAACCAGTTTCTCAACATCACGATCCCTTAGCATGGTGCTAAAATCCTGCATGTTGGTTGGTTTAACATTCGAAGTGTTAAATATGGTTGAGGCCACAACCAGGGCCAGTACAATTAAACCATATATCCAAATGATATTAAACTTGGGGGCCTTAGGGCTAAGCTTTTTATTTGGATTTCTCCGGGTAATTTTGGGTCTATCTGCTTTAGTTTCTTTCATCTTTTTACAAGCTCAAACTTAATTCTTTGAAATTTTTTTTGCTGGGAGGAAATTGATTTTGTTTAAGCGCTTATGTAATATTTTATTTCTGCATCGCCCCACAGATCCTCAACACCGTAGTATTCGCGTTTATCTGTTCTAAAAATGTGTATCACTACATCAAAGTAATCAAGCAATATCCATTCGCTGTTTTCCAAACCTTCTTTACGCAGGGGGTCTATCTTCAGTACTTTATAAATTTCTTCTTCAACACTGTTGGCAATTGCCTTAACCTGCGTGGCCGAATCGGCATGACATATTACAAAGTAATCGGCTACTGAACTGTGGATGTTTCTGAGATCGAGCCTGATAATATCATTTCCTTTTTTTTCCTGGATGCCGTGAACGGCCAATTCCGAAATATGAGACGATTCGTTGATTGATTTATTTTTTACCATCAAAAAGATTTAGTTTTGGACGAACTGACAAATATTAAATTCGACATTGCAAAATAACACATTTTCAGGATTATTTGTTGGACAAAATTTGGTGACATTAACCGAAGTTGATTCAACTAACAATTTCCTTAAAGAAGCATTGGCAAATTCCACGCCATTAACCGAAGGAACGGTCATTATGGCAGAAAGCCAATATGCGGGCCGGGGCCAGCAGCAAAACAAATGGCATACCGAGCCCGGTAAAAATCTCACGTTCAGTATATTGCTTAAACCCACATTTTTAGCTGTTAACCAACAATTTAATTTAAATTTAGCTATTAGTGTTGGTATTATAAACGCATTAACACCCGTTTTAGGTACAGGCGTAAAAATAAAATGGCCCAACGACATTTATTATAACGATAAAAAGCTCGGCGGAGTTTTAATTGAAAACATCATCCAGGGCCCGCAGATCAAAAATTCGATCATAGGCATCGGTTTAAACGTAAACCAAACCGATTTTGCGCCATGGGTGCCTAATCCTGTCTCTGTAAAACAAATCTTACAGAAAGATTATGAACTGAAACTTTTATTATCAGACATTTGCGGTTGCATTGAAGCTGCGTACCTAATGCTTAAGGCTGGTAATATCAACCGGCTAAAAGCGTTTTTTATGCAAAACCTGTACTGGTTAAACGAATTGAAACCTTTTAAAATACCCGAAGGTATATTTAATGGTGTGATCAAAGATGTGACATCTACCGGACAATTGGCTGTAAGTTTTGACAACCAATTGCGACTATACAGTTTTAAAGAAATAGAATTTTTAAACAAACCATAACAAAAATGAAGAAGTTATTGATCGCTTTTGCAACCATTTTATTTAGCGCAAGCACCTATGCGCAAATTGAGAGCCATGTAAAATGGGCCGAAGGCGTAAAAAAAGTGAGTGCTACCGAAGCCGTTATTTTAGTGAAAGCCACTATTGATGAGGGCTGGCATATTTATTCGGTTAATCAAAAAGATGGCGGCCCGGTAAAAACCACCATTAGCCTTACCCCGTCGAAAGATTTTAGCCTGGTTGGTAAAACCATCGAGCCGACGCCCGTAACCAAATTCGAAAAATCATTTGGTATCAATGTAAGCTATTTTGAAAACTCGGTTGTTTTTCAGCAAAAAATTAAGCTAAAGACAAAACAAACTGTTGTTAAAGGCAAAATAGAATTTATGACCTGCGACGATCACAAATGCCTTCCACCCGAAGACATTGATTTTAGCGTAGCTATTAAATAATAACGCCTGCAGCATCAAATCATGAAAAAACAATTAAATATACTTTTATTGTTACTGACCTTTTTTTGCTTTTCGGCGGATAGAACCATCGCACAAAACAAAAAGCCGGATACCGTATCAACCGAAGACGTACAGTTTATCAGTATACCAACCGCTGCCGATAGCATAGCCATGCGCAAGGCAAAAATGGATTCGGCGGCAAAAACTACAGCAGCAGTAACACAGGCAGTAGCCAATGGTAAAAGCGTACCGGGCGTTACCGTTGTTAAGGTAGAAATACCAAAAACTTTGTGGCAGATATTTCTTGCTGGCTTGCTCGGTGGTTTTGCGGCATTGATTATGCCGTGTATCTTTCCTATGATACCACTAACAGTTAGCTTTTTTTAAAACAAGGTGGTACACGTAGCGGAGGTATTGTTAAAGCTGCTTTATACGGCTTGTCGATTATAGTTATCTATGTTGGCTTAGGTTTACTTGTTTCTATTATTTTCGGTTCGGCGGCATTAAATAATTTGGCAACCAACGGGATTTTTAATTTTCTATTCTTCCTGTTGTTACTGGTATTCGCTTCGTCTTTTTTAGGAGCATTCGAAATTAATCTTCCGTCATCATTAGCAAATAAGCTCGACGCAAATTCCGATCGGGGGGGCTTAGGCGGCATATTTTTTATGGCGGCGACCTTATCGGTTGTTTCATTTAGTTGCACCGGGCCCATTATTGGTTGGATTTTAGTTGACACGGCAACCAAAGGGGCTCTTTTGGGGCCTGCTATTGGTATGTTTGGGTTTTCGCTGGCGCTGGCAATACCGTTTACGTTGTTTGCAGTTTTTCCATCATTATTAAAATCACTGCCAAAATCGGGCGGCTGGCTTAATAGCGTAAAGGTGATGCTCGGCTTTTTAGAGTTGGCATTTTCAGTTAAGTTTTTATCAAACGTCGACCTGGCCTATCATTGGAATTGGTTTGACAGGGAAGTGTTTTTATCGCTGTGGATCATCATCGCGCTTTTAGCAGGGTTATATTTGATTGGAAAATTGAAATTTTCGCACGATTCCGACCTGCCTTTCATAAGTGTGCCCCGGATATTTATGGCAATTATTTTATTTTCATTTACCCTTTATATGGTTCCGGGTTTATGGGGTGCGCCTTTAAAATTCATTAGCGCGTACTTACCGCCACCCGCCACACAGGATTTTAACTTATACAATCTTCAGCTTAGTGGCACAGGTAGTAACTCAAAACCAAGTGCCGATATCAGTAGCGTTGGCCCTAAAAAATACGAAGAAGGCTTTACCCGCGGTAAAGTAATGGACCTGGATGGCTGGTACGATTATGATCAGGCTCTGGCCGTATCAAAAATTACCCATAAACCTATCCTGCTCGATTTTACCGGCTGGAACTGTGTTAATTGCCGAAAAATGGAAAACAACGTATGGAGTAACCCGGAGGTACACAAATTATTAAAGAACGAATTTGTACTGGTTGAGGCCTATGTTGATGATAAAAAAGTTGAGCTCGAAAAAAACCAGCAGTATACTTCTTCGTTTAGTGGGAAAAAAATCACACTTTTGGGCGCAAAATGGAGCGATATCCAGGCCGAAAGATTTAATTCAAACTCGCAGCCCGACTATGTAATACTTAACAGCAAGGGCGATCAACTGTTACCGGCGCAAGGCGCAGACTATAACCCGGATAACTATATTAAATTTTTGCAGGCCGGATTAGCGGAATACAAAAAGAACAATGGCTCAAATTAAAAATATAGGTGTTTTTACTTCCGGCGGCGATGCCCCGGGCATGAATGCTGCCATTAGGGCAGTGGTACGTTCGGCATTATATTACGATCTGCAGGTTACCGGCATACGTCGCGGCTACGAAGGCATGATCAACGGCGAAATGATACCCATGGAGCGCAAATCGGTGGCCAATATTATCCAGCGTGGTGGCACCATACTCAAAACAGCCCGCAGCGATAACTTTAAAACCGTCGAAGGTCGTAAAAAGGCTTACGAACATTTAGTTGAGCATAAAATTGATGCTTTGGTGGCCATCGGTGGCGATGGTACCTTTACCGGTGCCAAGGTTTTTGGTAAAGAATATGATATACCCGTTGTAGGCTTGCCCTGCACTATTGATAACGATTTGAACGGTACCGATTTTACCATCGGCTACGATACGGCCATCAATACCGTGATCGATGCGGTTGATAAGATCCGCGACACGGCCGAATCGCACGACAGGTTGTTTATTGTGGAAGTAATGGGCCGCGACTCGGGCCTTATCGCCCTGCGTACCGGTATAGCAGCCGGCGCCGAAGCCATCATCATTCCCGAAAGCAAAACCGATATTACCGCTTTGTTTGATCGTTTAGATCGTGGCCGCAGGGATAAGTCATCAAAAATTGTGATGGTTGCCGAAGCCGAGGAAGCCGGCGGTGCTTTTGAGATAGGCCGCCAGGTAAAAGAAAAATATCCAAATTACGATACCCGTATCTCTATTTTGGGCCATATACAACGCGGCGGCAGGCCAAGCTGTATGGACCGTGTACTAGCAAGCCGTGTTGGCGTTGCCGCAGTTGAGGCCCTGCTGGCCGGCCACCGTAACGAAATGGTTGGCGTGGTACATAACGAAATATCATACACCCAATTCGAAAACGCCATCAAGCACCACGTTGATATTAATCCTAATTTCCTGAAGATCGTAGAAATACTTTCTCTTTAATTTCGGAATTCGGATTTTTGATTTCGGATTTGTTTCCTCATTGAGAAATTGAACTTACGCCAGTTTTTCTACGTCATAGCGAGCTATAGCGTGAAATCTACCGCTATGCAGATCGGCTATACAAGTCTTTTCGGCCTCCCAAACACAAACTTCATATGCTGTAGCCTTGGCGAAAACATAGGTATTTTTCGGTATTTTCGTGACTTTTTTCGCACTTTCTTCGCTTTTGAGTCTCAGGGCCACATTTTCCAATTTTAATACCCATCAAACACATCGGTATTACATGGGTATGGCATCGGTATACCTATGTCTGCATTCGGTATTGCTACAATATTCAAAGAACGTACATTTACTTGCGCAAGTTTAAGGGCTGGTGGTGTGCTGGATTAACTTGTGCCTTAAAACTACCCAAAGCTCCTTCATTAATAACCTCAATAACAACCTATAATCCATAAAGTTACGCAACTCACATTGCAAAAGTGTCTCACATTTTTAAGACAAAAGAGTGGTACATGAGTCAAAACTGGTGCGATAAAAACACGGATCAGGAGCAGAAAAAAGCGTAATTAAATAGGGCTGTCATCCTGAGCTTGTCGAAGGATAGCGTGCGATGGCCTGCCCGCCGTGGTTCGAGAGGTTCACCATGACAGTCTCTCCCACAAAGTTTGAAAATGAACCCCGCGTTGCAGAGGATACCGGCCCCGTGCCTAATGCCTGTGTAGTATGAGCGTATAGCGCCGCTTTGACTGAAATCCACGCACCTATCCGCTCGTATCTAATTGTTTAGCCCCATCGCGCTCCTGTTCAAAACGCACACGTTCAGTAACATCAGTGGCAATCACAATACGGCACGAGGCGTTGTTATATTTAATTTCGTACCCGGTAATTTCGGCGTAGATCAACTCTCCTTTGCTATTAATGTGTTTCCAGATACCGCCGGTATTTAAACCGGGGAGTGCTCTGCGGGTAATGCCCTTACGAAAAATATATTCGTTAAACTTAGCCAGGTCTATTTTAGGGCGGATATCCCTAATGGTGAACGACAGGAACTGCTCTTCGGTATAACCATAATGCTCAACTGCGGCGGCGTTAACCTTCAATATCCGTAACGACGGCACCTCGTATATCCACATCGGACTGGTACTTTTTTCAAATAAAATGCTAAAATCCCCGAGTGAGTTTTTTAAATGGTAGTTGATGGCATGTTTATCGCTCACATCTTTGATCACCCCTAAAACAACATTGTTTCCGGTAGTTTTATCTACAAATCGCAATTTTTTTTCGTACAACCACTTAATTTCGTCGCCCAGCTTTACGCGATAGTATAGCTCCGCCTGCTCGTCAACCTTAAGGCCCAGGCTTGTGTTTACCATTTGCTTACGGTCGGCCGGATGAATATTCTTATACCAGGCTTTTTTATCCGTTTTCAGATCATCGGGGGTAACCCCTAAAACGGTATCGATGGCCGGATCTATAAAAATGTATTGGTGTTCCGTTTGGTTATAGGCCCATGCATAGTCAGATAGCGCTGATAGAAGATGCTCAAGCATTGCTTTGTTGTTTAATCAAAAGATAGACCACCCCGGGGATAGATGGTATCGTAAAAATACATTTTTTGTTTTAAATGTTAAAATCAAAAAAAATGGCCTTTCGGTAATTCGCTATCTCACTATTTCCGCTTTCTGGCCTCACATTGCGTTCATTTTTTTATTAATCACAAAATCAGTATATTAATTATAATTTTTTATTTACCTTTGCAGCCCCGCAGAAAGAACTCCGGGAACATATGTTGAATACATAAAAAGCAAAAAATGGCAACTAAAATCAGACTGCAAAGACACGGTAAAAAAGGAAAACCTTTTTATTACATCGTGGTAGCGGATTCACGTGCTCCTCGCGACGGTCGTTTCATCGAGCGTATCGGATCATACAATCCAAACACAAACCCCGCAACAATTGACATCAACTTCGACAAAACCCTTGATTGGGTTAACGATGGCGCACAACCTACAGATACTGTACGTGCGATCTTATCGTACAAAGGTGTGTTGTACAAAAAACACCTGCAAGGTGGCGTTAAAAAAGGTGCATTAACCGAAGAACAAGCTGAAGCGAAATTTACTGCATGGCTTGAGCAAAAAGACGGTAAGATCACCGGCAAAAAATCTAATTTATCATCGGCTAAAGAAGAAGCTAAAAAAGCTGCTTTAATTGCTGAAGCTAAAAAGAAAGAAGACAAAGCTGCAGCTATCGCTGCTAAAAATGCTCCTCCGGTTGAAGAAGTAGAAGAAGCTCCGGTTGAAGAAACAGAAGAAGCAGCACCAGTTGCTGAAGCTACTGAAGAACCTACGGCTGAAGCTGCAACTGAAGAACCAGCAGCAGAATAAGTTATTTAATTACAACAGAGCTATAGCGAAGCATCTTCTTAACCGGAGCGCTTCGCTATACTTTTTTAAAGGCATTTGTAAGACATGAAGATCGAAGATTGTTTCCGTATTGGTTCGGTTATTAAAACCCGTGGTTTAAAAGGCGAGCTGCAGGCTTTTATTGATTTTGCCGAACCCGAAAAGTTAGACTTTGATGCTTTGTTTTTAGAAGTGAACGGCAAGCTGGTACCCTACTTTGTTGAGTCGTTTAAAATGCCGCAAAAAAACACTGCCTTTATTTACCTTGAGGATATTGATCATATCGACAAGGCTTTCCCCCTGGCCAAAAAAGATATTTACCTGCCCAACAAACTCAAACCCAAAAAGAAAAAGGGCGAGTTTGGTTTAAAAGATCTGCTCAACTTCATAGCCGTTGATGTGAACGAGGGCGAGCTGGGCGAGATCATCGAACTGCAGGAGCTGCCACAGCAGCTGATAGCCACCGTACACTACCAGGGTAAAGAGGTGCTATTCCCGCTTAACGAAGCTGTGATCAAAGGTATTGATATGGTAAAAAACGTTGTAATGGTTGATCTGCCAGAAGGCTTGCTGGATATTTATCTCGACTAAAAATATTTTTGTCAAATATACTTTACTTTTGTAAACTTTGTTTTACATTTGGTCTAATCAATTTGACAAAACATGAAATCACGTTTCTTATTTCCCTACTTTTTTAAGTACATCGGCTATATGCTGGCTGTTCCGGGTCTTGTTTTAGGATGCCTGGTACTTTATGGTAATTACAAGATCCCGGGCTTCGCGTTTAAGCTCCGCGAAAAGGGCGATATTTTTTTACCGGCCATTCAAAACTTTACCGCTACAGCGGCCCTTTTTATTTTTGTGCTGGGTTTGGTGTTCATTGCTTTTTCAAGGTTAAAGCGCGAAGACGAATTAATAGCCCGTATCAGGCTTAACTCATTGCAATGGTCGGTACTGGCCAGCTATGCTATTTATGCCTGCCTGTTGGTTATTTCCATAACATCCGATGCGGTTAAAATTCCGGTGATTAAAATCATCGATCCCTTCGACAACAAATTTACTGTCTACAATCTTTTTGCGCCCCTTGTTATTTTTATAGCCCGGTTTAATTATTTGATCCTGAGTAACAAATCGATGTTCGAGGTAAACGGTATTGGCTATTTGGCCAATAAGCCCTGGCGCTTTATCGGCATTTTTACGTCGGTATGGCTTATCCTGCTTGTTATAGGCACGCATGTTTTAAACGGCAATACCGAAATAGCTGATAGCCTGTTTACCCTCTTGCCGCTTTGCCTGCTGATGTGGGCCTACTCAAAAGAACGCCAGGAAGATGAGTACGTGGATATGCTCAGGCTCGAATCGATGCAGGTTGCCGTTTACGCTAATTATGCCATCTTACTCATCGCCGACCTGTTAATTTATGGTTTCGATTTTCTGTTGGTGCAAATAATCAACCTGATTACCATACCCATCATTTATATTATCTGGTTCCAGCAGCGCAGATTACGCGACAACAGGCTGGGTGCTGTTAAATCAATATTAGTCTAACAATAACTAAACTAACCCCATGAAACCACAATTTCTGTTTCCCTCCTGGTGCCGCTGGCTTGGCCTGGCGTTGTTCCTGGTTCACTTGCCGGTGATATTGATCTTTAAGTCGTACGACATTCATTCCGACCCGGCTGATACCACCCTGTTAAGTTCCGGCCATTTGCTTTTTGTGCTCACGGTTGTACTGATGGTATCCGGCCTGTTCCTCATCGCCTTCTCGCGCGAGCGGATAGAGGATGAGCAGATCTATCAGCTTCGGTTATCGTCGTTGCGCTGGGCCATCTTCGCCAATTATGCCGTGCTCATTATATGCCTGGTGTTCACCAACAATAAGGCCGATTATAAAGATATGCTGCGGCTTAACCTGTGGGTGCCGCTGATGCTGTTCATTGTTATTTTCCGTTGGAAGATATATTGGTCGGGCCGATCATTAGGTAAGGAGGAAGAGTATGAAAAATAACCTCCGCGTTGAGCGCGCCATAAAAAACCTTACCCAGGCCGAGCTTGCCGGGCTGATCGGTGTATCGCGCCAAACCATTAATACTATCGAGAGCAATAAATACGTACCGTCAACGGTATTGGCCCTCAAGATCGCCCAGGTATTTAAAAAACCTGTAGAAGATATTTTTATGCTGGAAGAGGGTGACTAATTGATATTTAGCGTATTAATGGTATACCATTTGTAAACTATTACCTACCTTGATGAGAACTAATTTGCTGTTGCCCTCTTATTTTAAATACATTGGCTATATGCTGGCCGTGCCCGGTTTGGTTTTAGGGTATTTTTTTGCATTTGAAAGTTTTACCTTTAAGTTTTTGAGCAACGGTCATCGCCGTTCAATGTTAGTCGGGAGCGAGAATTACACCGATGAGGTCACAATAACGCTGATCGTTATTGGCCTGTTTTTTATCTGCTTCTCAGCAAACAGAGCTGAAAATGAAAGGTCACAAGCCTCCCGGCATAAGGCTTTGTATCTATCTGTTTTTATAGCTGTTTTAGTCCCTGTTGCCCTGTTCATCTTTAGCCTATTGTCTGTAGTTCCGAGATTTCTTGCCTTTTTGCCCCTTTACTTTTTTTTATACCAGCCGGTCATTTTTATCGCACTGTCCAATTCCTTTTTATATTTCAAAAGCCAGGAGGGTCTTAATAATTCTCCTCCTTTACCACACAAATACTTTCACAACGGAGGGTTGTATTTGCTGATTACGTGTATATTGTTAAGAGCAATTTACGCATGTGTGAATTATACTAACAATGATTTGTTAACAGGCATTTACTACGCTGGTACTATCGGACTGTTGTTATCAGTGTTTTCCAAAGAAAAGTTAGAAAATATCACTATGATAAATTATAGATCCGGATCGATGCAAATTGCCGTTTACATAGCCGCAGGCATGTTTTTAATAGCCACCTGGTATATTTACGGGCTCGATTACCTTGGATATATGTACTTGTACCCGGTCTATCTTTTGGTCATCTACACTGTTATTTTTCAGTACAAGCTATACAAGAACAGAAAACAAATTCAGAAGATCATCGCATTAACTAATTAACAATATCGATCATGAAAACTCAAACCGCCTTTGCGCCAGTGCTTAAAATTGAAAACGGCACCACCGATGTCAGCTTTTATAAAAATGCCTTCGGCGCCAACGAGCATTTCTGTTATACCAATGATGATGGCTCCATCCATGTGGTGGAGTTTGATATTGACGGTGCAATATTTCATCTGCACGAGGAGACATCGACATCAAGCGGCACTTACCCTCATAAAATAAACACAACTACGGTAACTATTGGTCTGTTTACTGATGATGTACACGCGGTTTTCGACAGAGCTGTTGCAGCCGGTGCAATAATACTTAACCCTGTTACCGATTATGAGTACGGCTACCGCCAGGGCGACCTGAAAGACCCGTTTGGCCATGTCTGGACGATACAGAAAATCCTTTAATGTTCTACGTGGAACAATAAAGCACGTCGCAATACGCATATCGCAATACTCAATACTAAGCTCTATCTTTGCAAAATGCGTTTTGATATCATCACCGTTTTGCCAGGCTTGCTCGAAAGCCCTTTTGCCCATTCTATTTTACAGCGTGCACAAAAAAAGGGGATCGCCGAAATACACGTACATAACCTGCGCGACTACAGTAACCAAAAACAAAAAAGTGTTGATGATTATCCGTACGGAGGTGGCAGCGGCATGGTGATGACCATTGAGCCATTCGCCAAATGCATTGAAGCCCTAAAGGCGGAACGCGATTATGATGAGATCATCTTTATGTCGCCCGATGGCGAAACGCTTAACCAAAAGATAGCCAACCAGCTATCCATTAAAGGCAACATCATTATTTTATGCGGCCACTATAAAGGCATCGATCAGCGTATCCGCGACCTCTTTGTGACCCGCGAGATATCTATTGGTGATTATGTACTCTCCGGTGGCGAACTGCCCGCAGCGGTGCTGGTTGACGCCGTGGTGCGATTAATACCCGGTGTATTGAGCGATGAAACATCTGCTTTATCCGATTCTTTCCAGGACGATATGCTGGATGCGCCGGTTTACACCCGCCCTGCCGACTGGAACGGCCACAAGGTACCCGACATCCTGTTAAGCGGCAACACGCCCGAAATTGAAAAATGGCGCTTTGAGCAAGCTTTGGAGCGCACCAAACAACGCCGGCCCGATCTGTTAAAATGAGCACAATAAATAACATCTTAGTACAACTTGCTCAAAAGTTGGCCACAATAAAAGGCAACTGGATGCTTATCGGTACGGCAAGCCTTTACCTTGCGGGATATCCGGTTGTGCCAAATGATATCGATATTTTAACGGATGCGGCCACCGCTAAAGAGATCGAACAATTACTTGCCGCTTACAACGTTGCGAGCCAGGTAAAACCCAGCCAAAAGTTCCGGTCGGTATTCAGCCAATATATTTTCTACGGTTTTAGTATCGAAGTGATGGGCGATCTGGAGGTAAACTCCGCCGATGGTTGGGTTTTGCTAAGCGACCAGGTTGTTAACCCACAAACCGTTGTTTTTCAGGCCAATGTGTTCACCGTTCCATCAAAACAAGATCAGATCGCTATTTATACTTTGTTTAACAGGGCCAAGGATGAGCCGGTTTTGCAAATGCTGGCCGTGTAAAAACCCGACCTTACGCTCGTTTGCAAACGAGTACAAGATAAATTAAGGCAACCTTTTCGATTTATTTATTGTGTTGTTGTTTAACGTCAACTATGGCGGAGATTATAAAACAACAACAATGAAAATCAAACACTTTATTTTCCCGGCGTTTTTGATCGCCGGTACAGTTCTGTTGGGCTCCTGTAAGAAAAACCGCAATGTAAGCCCTGACACACGCGTTACCTCTCATTTCGAAGTAGATTTTAACACCACTACCATTGATATCAACCGGGTCGATTCGGTGACAATATCATTTAACTCTGCCGGTCGGACTGAGATCATCAAAAAAATGCAAAAGCTGGCAACCTCGTATAATATCGATAATGTTGAGTTTGGTAATGACCCTGTTAATGTTCAAATCATTGTTTACACGCCGAAATACGATAACATTCAGGGAGATAAGCCTATCAGGACTTTTGCTTACGATATTGCAGGCACAACAAACGCTACCATCAACGGCCCGACCGACAGGAAAAGCGACACATGGAAACCACGTTTTATTTTTAGTGATAGTGACCAGCACATTCGTTTAACTATAAGCGAAGATCAAAAAGATCCTTATTTTTCGCTAAAGGCTGACCATCCACAGGAATGGATAGTTGCTCATTTTCAGAAAGCGATTCTTGATTTGAATGGTACTGCTATTGATAATGCACTTTGGGAAGCTACCAGTACGGATACTATCTTTCCGCAAGGCATTAATACCATCGTCAATACAACAAATTTCGCCCCATATGCTGCGCGCATAGCAAACGTCAATTGGGATCAGGAGGACATCTACCTTTTGATGTTTAATAATATACCGGGTAAATACATCATTTTGCATTCTGTCTATAATAAGCGTTAAAGCACTATATTTTGTTAATTAAAATACAATTGTGGAAAATTTTAAATAACACTTTTTTAAACAAAAAAAAATCCCTATAATTGCAATCCGATTTTTACGGGTTAAAAATCGACTTTAAGAGCTAAAAATCATGGATTTAGTAAAATTTGTTGAAGAACAATCAGTAGAAAAAAAGGTATATCCTACATTCAAATCAGGCGATACCATTAGTGTACACTATAAAATCAGAGAAGGTAACAAGGAACGTATCCAGGTTTACCAAGGCGTGGTTATACAACGCAACAGTGCAGGTAGCACCGAAACTTTTACCGTACGTAAAGTAAGCAACGGTATTGGCGTTGAGCGTATCTTCCCTGTTAACTCGCCAAACATTGATAAAATCGAAGTAAACAGCAACGGTAAAGTACGCCGTGCTAAACTATATTACCTGCGTGCCCTTACCGGTAAAGCAGCTCGTATCAAATCTAAGAGAGTATAGTCTTTCAAATATAAAAAAGAGCCTTCCTGTTTACAGGGAGGTTTTTTTGTTTGGGCGTTTTACTACCTTTAGCGCAATACTTTTACGATATGAATACTGCATTTTTTAATACATTGTTTTTAGGCAATACTGTAAAGAGCTACATCCTTTTTACAGGCATCCTGTTGCTTTGGCTATGTTTTAAAAAAATATTCTCGCGGCTCATCAGCAAGCTATTATTGTTGTTTTTCGGGCGTTTTGGTAAAGAAGTGAACGCGGCCATATTTGTCGAGCTGTTAATTAAGCCTATACAGTTCTTTATCAGCCTTGATTTGATCTACCTGGCCATTAACCAGTTGAGCTATCCGCTTAATGAAGTTATTTTTGAGCGCAAAACCACGGTTGATAAAGTACAGAAGATAACCAGCATTACCACCATTGAAGTAGTTGATAAGCTATTCCTGCTCATGATGCTGATCTCGTTGTTCTGGATCATTTTACGGCTTATTGATTTTGTTGCTCATGTTTTTGCCTACCGGGCATCGCTAAGCGAATCAAAAGAAGACGACCAACTGGTGCCCTTTGTGAAAGAGCTGGTAAAGATCACCACCATCACCATCGCTTTTTTTGTGATACTGGGTTATGTGTTCGAGATCAATGTGCTTACGCTGATCACCGGCCTGGGTATTGGCGGTATAGCGATAGCCCTGGCCGCAAAAGAAAGTTTAGAGAACCTGTTAGGCTCATTCACCATATTTGTGGATAAGCCTTTTGTAGTTGGCGATTTTGTAAAGGTTAACAGTATTGAAGGCACGGTTGAAAAGGTAGGTTTCCGCAGCACCCGGATCCGCACCGCCGAAAAAAGCCTGGTAACCATGCCCAACAAAAAGATGATCGACACGCCGTTAGAGAACATGACGGTGCGCAATTATCGCCGCATTCGTTTTGACGTGGGCCTTACCTACGATACCCCGGTTGCCGATATTAAGATCATCGCACAAAAGATCACCGATTACATAAATGCGCACGAAAAAACCAATAATGATGCCATTGTCACCTTCGAAAATTTTGGCGCTTCGTCGTTAGATCTGCAGGTATTGTACTATATCGAAATGATGGATTATAACCCGTACTTAAAAATTAAGGAAGAGATCAATTTTAAGATCATCGAAATAGTACAGCAAAACCATGGCGATTTTGCCTTCCCAACGCAAACGGTTATCCATCAGTATGATGAGCCAACCCAGGTTGCAGGCAGCAATAAGGCATAAAAAAGCATCCGGCAAATAATTTACCGGATGCCAAAAAATCAAACAATTAAACGTGTTATCCTTTACCGCCCAGGCCTAAAAAACCCTTGCGTTTTTTCTTAGTTGTATCTACAACTCCATTAGCCTTATTTATCGAGTCTTTTTTTGCTTGTGCCGCTTTTTCTTTCTTTTTAAAGAAGCCTTTTAACAAAAAGTTATGCTGTGCCGCCTTTAAATCTTCATTTAGGGTGCCGGTAGTAGTTTTAACCGAGCTCATGGTATTTTTGGCTTCCTTTACAGTTTTTTCCATATCCTTGGCCATTTTATCGTTATTCAGCAAACGGCCAATGCTGCCCTGTCCGTTATTTACTTTGGCTACTATCTCCGAAAGGTCGCCGGTAATGTTTGAGGCATTGGTAATAATGGTTGTTGCTTTCGCGATGATCTTATCTACATCAACCGGCGGCACAGTTGCCAGCAGTTGGCCGTTTTCGGCAGTGGCGGTTGTGTTCGGCCCGCCCGGACTGATCGTGATCAGCTTGTCGCCAATAAAACCATCGGTACCTATTGATAATTTGGCATCTGTTTTAACAAACTTTTTAACGTTGCTGTTCAACGTCAGGTCAACACGTACTGATGTATCGGTCAAAATGTTGATACCTTGAACAACGCCAACGTTTATCCCCGCAAGGCGTACATTGTTGCCTACCTGCAGGCCGCCAACGTTTTTAAATATGCCGTAAACTCCATATGTTGAGCTAAACAGGTTTTTCTGACTTCCTATTAAAAATATCGCCACAAAAAGGATAACTATACCTATCAGGGTAAATAATCCAATTTTTAGCTTTTGTCCGGTAGTGGTTTTCATGGTATTTATTTAAAAAATGATCTTACAAATTCTTTATCCGATTTTTTGAGTTCGTCAAACGAACCTTCCGCCACAAATAATCCATCGTTCAATACGATCAAACGGTCGGCTATTATTTTGGCGCACTCCATATCGTGTGTAATGATAATGGATGAGGTTTTATATTTTTTCTGCATCTGCAGTATCAGGTCGCTTATTTCGCGCGAGGTAATGGGATCGAGGCCGGTTGTCGGCTCATCGTACAACATGATTTCCGGCTTTACGATCAATGTGCGGGCCAGACCAACGCGTTTGCGCATCCCGCCCGATAGTTCCGATGGCATTTTATCAACGGCCTCTTTCAAACCAACGGCATCCAATATCTCTTCAACACGCTGGTCAAGTTCGCTTTGCTCGTGTATCTTTAACACACGTGTGAGCGGGAATTCAAGGTTTTCCCTCACGGTCATCGAATCATACAGTGCCCCGCTTTGAAACAGGAAACCTACTTTGGTGCGTAATTCTTTCAATTGGGTATCGTCCATTTCCGATACTTCGTCGCCCAACACCTGTACCGTGCCGTCATCCTGCGTAAGCATGCCTACTATACATTTAATGGTTACCGATTTACCCTGACCAGACCGGCCCAATATCACCAGGTTTTCGCCCCGTTTTAGCGTAAGGCTGACATCTTTCAATACATCTTTGGTACCAAAAGTTTTGCGGACATTTTTCATCTCCACAACAACTTCGTTTTTGCTATCAGCCTTTTCCTTTTCGGCAGGCGCTTTTTTCGTTTCTTCTGCGGTGCTCATCTTAGTAAAAAAGTAATTGAGTTACCTGTACGGCAACCACATCCAGAAAAAATATCCATAACGAAGCGCTTACCACCGCCGAGTTTGCAGCGCGGCCCACGCTTTCGGTACCGCTGTTTGAGTTATAGCCTTTGTAGCAGCCTACAAAGCCCACTGCAAAACCAAAAAATATAGTTTTAACAAAAGCCGGCAGTAAATCAGTAAAGCCGATAGAATTAACGCATTTAGCGAAGTATAAGGTCCAGCTGGTATGATCGGCCAGGCTAACGGCCAAAAAGCCACCAAACAGCCCTAAAACATCACCCATTAAGGTTAGTAATGGTATCATTATGGTAGTGGCCAGTATGCGCGTAACTACCAGGTATTGCATGGGGTTGGCACCCGATACGTCCATCGCATCAATTTGCTCGGTAACCTTCATACTGCCCAGCTCGGCGCCAATGCCCGATGATATTTTACCGGCACAGATGATAGCGGTAATTACCGGCCCTATTTCGCGGACTATAGATACGCACACCATTAAAGGCAGCATGCTGCTGGCGCCAAATTTTACCAGCGTTGGCCGCGATTGCAGTGTGAGCACCACGCCCATAATAAACGAAGTGATGCCTACCAGGGTGAACGATCTATAACCTATCTCGTAGCACTGGCGCACAAACTCCGACCATTCAAAGCCTCCCCTGAACACATTTCGAAAAAATGATGTAAAAAAATTGACCTGATCGCCGGTTTCTTCCAGCCAGCGTTTATATCCCGGTACAGCCTCGTCTGCCATATTAATATTTTATTGTCAATATGTTATAACAAACAAAAGGGAGATTGTTTGCAACCTCCCTCACAATTAACTAAAACAAAAATTTTAAATCAGAACATAGGCACTTCGATAATCAGGATCGTTGCTTCTGTTTGAGTGGTTATGGTAAAGCTTTCAGTATCATAAATACCTATCGCATCGCGTGTATTTAAGGTTTTGGCATCAATTTCAACGCTGCCATCAATGATAAATACATAAGCTCCGTTACCGGGATATTGTATTTTGTAATCCACCGCTTTACCGGCATCAAATTTACCCATAGTTAAACGGGCATCCTGGTTTATCCATAAGGTATCTTCGGATTTTTGAGCATCTATCAACGTTGTGAACTCATTTTGCACCATTGCGCCGGTAAAGCTTTTCTGATCGTACCTTGGTGTAATGTTTTCTTCTTTCGGAAAAATCCAGATCTGGAACGAATTGGTTTCTTCTGTTTTTGATGGATTATATTCAGAATGACGTATGCCGGTACCTGCCGACATGATCTGCACTTCGCCGGCTTTAATAATACCAACGTTGCCCATGCTGTCTTTATGTTCCAAAGCACCTTTTGATACGATGGTGATGATCTCCATGTTATCATGCGGGTGTAAACCAAAACCCATTGCTGGTGCTATATAGTCATCGTTCAGCACGCGTAAAGCGCCAAAATGTACCTTTTCAGGATCATAATAGCCTGCAAAGCTGAACGAAAAATTAGCTTTTAACCATCCGATGTCATTATACCCACGCTCATTGGCCGGGTGCAATACTTTTTTCATTGTCTATCCCTTTTTAAATTATATGTTGTAACATACAATTTTTATACCATAATTATTATTTCCGTACTTTTGCACAATTATTTTGGCTTTGTGGCGCTATAGATAAATATCGGGCCGTAAAAAGCAGACTAATTGTCAGTAATACAATAAAATTAAACAAATACAGTGAGTACTTATATTTCAGCAGAAAATCTCGGCCATTCATTTAACGATACCTGGTTGTTTCGCCAGTTAACCTTTGGCATTAACCGCGGCCGCCGTGTGGCCTTGGTTGGCGCTAACGGTGCAGGCAAATCAACCTTATTAAAATTATTAGCCGGCCAGTTTTTACCTGTTGAAGGCAAGGTAGTAAGGAGTAAAGAATTAAAGTTAGGGTACCTGGAACAAGATCCCCAGTTTGCCAAAGATGCCACCATCAGCGATTTTATTTTTCAATCGGATAATATCCAGCAGCAGCTGATACGCCGGTATGAAGAATTACTGGAGGATGACCCTGATAACTATGCTGAAATTGAAAAAGTAACCGAAGAGATCAGTAACAACGATGCCTGGGAATATGAGCATAATATCAAGACCATTTTGGGCCGCCTTGATATTCACCACTTAGAACAGAAGATCGATACCTTATCAGGAGGTCAGAAGAAACGACTGGCTCTGGCACAGTTGCTTATAGCCGATCCGGAAATATATGTTTTAGATGAGCCCACCAACCACCTGGATATCGATACGATAGAATGGCTGGAGAGCTTGCTGACCGAAGGCAACAAAACCATTTTACTGGTTACACACGACAGGTATTTCCTTGATAATGTATGTAATGAAATTATCGAGATTGAGCGTGGTAAGATATTTAACTACAATGGTAAATATGGTTACTACCTCGAAAAGAAAGCCGAGCGCGAAGCTACCGACGTATTGCAGTTTCATAAAAACTCCAACTTATTAAAGAAAGAATTGGAATGGATGCGCAGGCAACCACAGGCACGCGGTACCAAATCACAGTCGCGCATTAATGCCTTTTATGAGTTGGAAGAAAAAACCAAGAATGCTGGTCCGCTTGAAAAAGTTGAACTAAGCATGAAGGCTGCGCGCCAGGGCAACAAGATCATGGAGATCAACCATCTGACCAAAGGTTTCCAGGGAAAAACTTTAATAGAGGATTTTAGCTACACCTTTAAAAAGGGCGATCGTATTGGTTTGGCCGGGAAGAATGGCAGTGGTAAATCAACATATCTGAACATGATCACCGGTTCGTTGCAGCCGGATAGTGGTAAAATAGATAAAGGCGAAACTACGGTGATGGGTTACTTCCATCAGGGGGGTATCACTTTTAAAGAAACCGATCGTGTAATTGACGTGGTTAAAAACGTGGCCGAGTATATTTTAATGGCCGATGGCAAAACCATTACTGCATCACAGTTGCTTACCCAATTTTTGTTCCCTCCTGCTAAACAGCATGGGTTTATATCCAAACTGAGTGGTGGCGAAAAGAAGCGGTTGCAGCTGATGCACATCCTGATGAAGAACCCTAACTTTTTGATACTGGATGAGCCTACCAATGATCTGGATATTGATACGCTTAATGTATTGGAGGATTTTTTAACCAATTACCCTGGCGTGTTGGTATTAGTTACGCACGACAGATATTTGCTTGATAAACTAACCGACCAGTTGTTTATACTGGAAGGCGATGGGAAGGTAAGGATATATAACGGTAATTACTCGTCGTACCGCTTTGAGCAGGAAGAAGCAAAAGCACTCGCTAAAAAGAAAGCGATTGAAGATGCTAAGAAACCGGTACAGGCCGCACCACCGGCTCCTAAGAAAAGCAAGCTCAATTTTAAAGATCAAAAGGAGTTGGAAGAACTTGAAAAACGCATAGCTCATATTGAAGCCGAGATAAAAACCTTTACAGCCGAGCTAAATTCGGGCATAACTAACCATCAAGAGTTGGCGTACCTGGCTGATAAAATATCCGATCTGACAGAAGAGTTGGAAGATAAAACAACCCGTTGGCTGGAGTTAACAGAAATGAGTGAAGCATGAGCACACCCGATATCATAGCAACAACCGGCGTTATTATTCTATTAGTTGCGTTCTTTTTAAATTTAAATAAAAAGGTTTCGGCCAACAGCTACTACTATATTATCAGCAACATAGTTGGTGCGGGGCTTTGCTGCTTCTCGTCTTACCTCATCCGTTTTTACCCTTTTGTAATTTTGGAGGCAATATGGGCGAGTGTTGCTTTAGTGTCATTGTTTAAGAATGTTCCACGTGGAACATCGGGCGAGTAAGTATATTAATTAATTTTGCATGTTCCACGTGGAACATATCAGATAAAGATGTTTAAAAAGTATAATGTAATTGTAGTAGGCGCCGGCCATGCCGGATGTGAGGCAGCGGCAGCAGCAGCTAACCTTGGCTCGAGTGTATTACTGATCACCATGAATATGGAGACCATTGCACAAATGAGTTGTAACCCTGCTATGGGCGGTGTAGCCAAAGGGCAAATTGTGCGTGAGATAGATGCTTTAGGTGGTTACTCGGGTATTATATCCGATAAAACAAGTATCCAATTCAGGATGCTCAATCGCTCAAAAGGCCCTGCCATGTGGAGCCCGCGTACACAAAATGATCGTAAACGATTTGCTGAAGAATGGCGCTTGGCGTTAGAACGTACACCAAACGTTGACTTTTGGCAGGATATGGTGAGTTCACTCATCATCAAAAACAATAAGGTTTGCGGTGTTAAAACATCCATAGGTGTAGAAATTGAAGCTGATGCTGTTGTACTAACTAACGGTACCTTTTTAAACGGCGTTATCCATATCGGCGAAAAGAAAATGGGTGGCGGCCGTACTGCTGAAAAAGCTGCTACAGGTATTACCGAACAATTGGTTAGTTTAGGTTTTGAAGCCGGGAGGATGAAAACCGGTACCCCTCCCCGCGTTGACGGACGTTCGTTAAACTACAGTTTGATGGAAGAACAATGGGGTGACGAAGAGCGTGGGCGCTTCTCTTTTACCGACGTTGAATTAAAACAAGAGCAACGTTGTTGTTGGATAACGTATACCAATAGCTCCGTGCACGAAACTTTAAAAGAAGGCTTTGAACGCTCGCCAATGTTTACCGGCCGCATTAAAGGACTTGGCCCAAGGTACTGCCCATCCATAGAAGATAAGATAAACCGCTTTGCTGAGCGTGATCGTCATCAGATATTTGTTGAACCTGAGGGTTGGAACACTTGTGAGATCTATGTTAACGGCTTCTCTACATCTCTACCAGAGGATGTACAATATAAAGCATTGACTAAAATACCGGGTTTTGAAAACGCCAAAATGTTCCGCCCGGGATATGCCATCGAGTACGATTTCTTCCCACCTATCCAGTTAACTTTAACTTTAGAAACTAAACTGATCTCAAACCTGTTTTTTGCCGGTCAGATAAACGGTACCACCGGTTACGAGGAAGCCGCATCGCAGGGATTAATTGCCGGTATCAATGCACACCAAAAGGTTAACGACAAGCATGAATTGATCATGAAAAGATCAGACTCGTACATCGGTGTGTTGATAGATGACCTGGTTACTAAAGGTACCGAAGAACCTTACCGCATGTTTACCTCACGTGCTGAACACAGGCTTTTACTACGCCAGGATAATGCCGATATCAGGTTAAGTCCGATTGGCCATGAGTTAGGTTTGATCAGCAATGAGCGCTTAGCGAAAGTTAGCAAGAAGGTAAAAGATAGCGACGACATTGTAAAGTTCACCCGCGAGAAAAGCATCGGCATGAGCGAAGTAAATAGTTTATTAGAACAGCTGGATACTACCCCGGTAGCACAAAACGTTAAACTTTTTAATTTATTGAGCAGGCCACAGGTTGGTTTTAATGATCTGCGCAAAGCAGATACTGCGCTAAACGAATTACTGGATAGCTACAATAAAGAAACCATTGAGCAAGCTGAGATTAAAATTAAATACGAAGCTTACTTTGAAAAGGAAATGGAAATTGTAGATAAGATGAAGAAGATGGAAGACAAAGAGATCAATCCTGAGTTCAACTATCATCAACTGGTTTCGCTGTCAAAAGAAGCGCGCGAAAAATTGATGCGGATCAAACCACGAACTTTAGGCCAGGCATCGCGCATTTCGGGAGTTTCACCATCGGATATATCGGTTCTCATGATCCATGTGTCAAAATAGTACTTAAATGATTGATTATCAACAAATTATAAAATATCGTTTTATAGCGTAGATTTCAAATTTTTAATATCAAACTTCATTAAAAGCAAAAAATAGTTTATAGAGCCTAAAAATGACCTTAAATCAAAAATCCCTGTTTTTACTTCAAATTTTTATTGGCTTTATAGCAATTTCGGTAATTTTTAGCTGCGCCAACATACAAAGACCCATGGGCGGCCCGCGTGATAAGACTCCGCCCAAATTATTAAAGGCGACACCGCTCAACCCTACCCGTAATTTTAATGCGAAGATTATTCAGCTCGACTTTGATGAATATTTTAAACTGACCAACACTTACCAGGAAATCACGGTTAGCCCTGACATGACGAAACTACCGGAGTACCAGATCAAAAATAAAAGCCTCCTCGTTAAACTAAGAGATACCCTCCAAAAGAACACCACCTATGTAATCAATTTTGGCAAAGCCATTGCCGACGTTAACGAAGGAAATATTCTAAAAAACTTCACCTACGTTTTTTCGACGGGCCCGACCATCGACTCGTTACGATTGACGGGCAATGTAAAAAATGTACAAACACAAGCCGTAGAAAAAGATGTTACCGTTATGCTTTTCCCCCTCCGTCAGGACACTTCATGGGGTAAACATAAACCTGCCATTTATACCACAACTGATACCGCAGGTAATTTTAGCTTGAGCAATTTAAAGGCAGGCGACTACAAGATATACGCGCTGATGGAAAAAGCGCCAAACAAGATCTATGATAATGATGAAGAGTTGGTGGCCTTTAAGAAAAATACCATCCACTTAACCAAAGATACAGCAAATCTGCAGCTCACCTTATTCAGGCAGATCCCACCAAGGCTGCGCCCGATCGAAAGAAAAATAGACAATGATGGAAAGCTCTATTTTACATTTAATAAGCCTTTGCTTAACCCGGGCGTACGAATATTGGACCCTAAATTAGATGCTCAAAAAATAGTTGATTTTAGCCCTACCGCTGATACTGCCATGATCTATTTAAAGGATATGACCTTCGACTCGGTTAAAGTATCGTTTTTGGATAAGGACAAACCATTGGATACCTTAACCTTAAAACGTAGTAAAAGGGATAGTTACAAGCGAACTATCGCTTTACAATACAATAGTAGTTTCGACAAATTAAAGCCCGGTACCGATTTAACCTTTACCGCCAATTATCCTATTGAATCGATCGATCTTTCACGTATTATCATGATGGAAGATAGCAATGAAGTTAATGACTATACTTTAGTACGTGATCCTTCAAATCTTAAAAAATTCTCTCTAAAATATCGGTTGCGGCAAAATAGAAATTATACCTTAGTATTTAATATCGGGACATTTACAGATATTTATGGTGACCGGAATGTTGCTATCAAAAAGCAATTCAGTGTTGATAAAACTGAAAATTATAGCAAACTTACCTTAAATATAAGTGTGCCCGACAGCAGCAAAAACTATATTGTACAATTGTTGACACCAGATAACCAGGTGTTGCGGAACGATATCATTACTAAAAGTACAGCCGTAGATTATAACGGCTTCCCCACCGGCAAATACAAAGTACGTGTAATTTATGATGAAAACCGGAATGGTAAGTGGGATACCGGTAATCTTAAAGAAAAAACACAACCCGAAAATATCTGGATATATAAGCCGGTGATCACGTTACGTTCGAACTGGGAAGTTGAAGAAGCAGTTGATATTCCTAAAGAAATACCTAATCCGTAAACCAACCCGAATACATGATGTAATTGTTGGGAAGCTTTTTTAACATTTCACGCTGCTCATCAGTAATGGGTTTGATCTTTTTTGCCGGAGTACCTGCATACAGGTATCCCGATTCGCATACAGTATTCTCTAATACTACAGATCCGGCTCCAATGATCACAAATTGCTGCACATCAGCATGATCCATTACAATGGCACCCATACCTATTAAAACATGATCATGTAGCGTACAGCCATGTACCAATGCATTGTGGCCTATTGATACATTATTACCAATAGTTGTCGCAGCGCGCAGATAAGTAGCATGTATTACAGCACCATCCTGGATGTTGGTGTTATTACCTATCTTAATATAATTTACATCTCCGCGGATAACAGCATTAAACCAAACAGAGCAATTATCGCCCATGGTCACATCACCTACAATGGTTGCATTTTCGGCAATAAAGCAATCGTTTCCCCAGGCGGGATTTTTATCTTTAACAGGCAGTATTAATGGCATTGTATTATAATTATTTTATAATTTAGTATCGTCAAATAAGCGGGAATAGCTCAGCTGGTAGAGCATCAGTTTCCCAAACTGAAGGCCGCGGGTTCGAATCCCGTTTCCCGCTCTTTAACTTCTATCTCAACACAGTATCTTCAATGTGTTCCTGATGTTCCGGGTAATCTGTAGTATAATGTAATCCACGACTTTCCTTCCGCATCATCGCTGATTTGATCACAATATAAGATACCTGGATCAAGTTTCTTAGCTCACAAAGTTTAACCGACAGCTTTGTTTTCTTGTAAAACTCTTCTGTTTCTTCGTATAGTAAACCTAAGCGGCGCATGGCACGTTCCAACCTAAAATCAGATCTTACTATACCCACATAATCATTCATTACCTTTTGCATTTCGCGAACGTTGTGCGTAACCAGGATATCTTCATTTGAAAGCTGTACGCCTTTCTCATCCCAATCGGGTATATTATCCGGTATTACATTGTGCTCATATTGCTTGATCGCATCTTCGTAAATACGGTGTGCAAAAACTAAAGCCTCTAATAATGAGTTGGAGGCCAGTCGATTAGCACCGTGTAAACCTGTTGATGAAGTTTCGCCGCAGGCATATAAACGTATAATTGACGAACGACCGGCATCATCAACCATTACACCGCCACACATATAATGGCAGGCCGGTGAAACCGGTATCATATCTTTGGTCATATCGATACCGATATCTAAACATTTAGCGTAGATATTAGGGAAATGAGCCAGTATATCTGATTTACTACGATGACGAATATCCAGGTAAACAAAATCCTCCCCCGATTTTTTCATTTCCGCATCTATAGCACGGGCAACAATATCTCGGGGAGCTAACGATTTACGTTCGTCATACTCTTGCATAAACTCCTCGCCATTTCTACGTTTCAACACGCCACCAAAGCCGCGCACTGCTTCTGATATTAAAAATGAAGGATAGTCACCAGGATTATATAGCGCTGTAGGATGAAACTGGATAAACTCCATATTACGCACTTTACCTTTTGCACGATAAACCATCGCCACACCATCGCCGGTTGCTATAGTAGGATTAGTAGTAATACTATAAATATGACCGGCACCGCCTGAGGCCATTACTGTAACTTTAGAAAGTATCTTCTCGACTGTGTTAGTCTCGGTATTAAAGGCATAAATACCGTAGCAGGTAATATCGGTTGATGATTTATCTACAAAATCGCCCAGATGATGCTGGGTGATCAGATCAACCGCAAAAAAATGGGTCAATATCTCAATGTTCGGGTTCTCATGGATCTGTTCCAAAAGTGCGCGTTCAATCTCAAACCCTGTAATATCTTTATAATGTAATACCCTAAATTCGGAGTGTCCCCCCTCTTTTGCCAGGTCGAACAAGCCCTGATTAGTTTTATCAAAGTTGGTTCCGTAATCAATAATCTCCTGAATCCGTTCAGGTCCTTCTTTAACTACAATCTCTACTACGTGCTTATCGCACAAACCGTCGCCGGCAATTAAGGTGTCTTCAATGTGCTTTTCGAAGGAATCTTCTTCTTTATCCACAACCACAGCAACACCGCCTTGTGCATATTTTGTGTTCGATTCATCCTCATTTGATTTTGTAACTATCAGTACTTTACCATGTTTTGCTGCTTTTAGTGCAAAACTTAAACCAGCAATTCCTGAACCTATTACCAGGAAATCAACATTTCTGTTCATGTATTATCAGTAAAATGTATAAAAAAATCCGTTGTGTTAATAACACCCCATAAAGATGTTAATTTTGCGTCTGTAAAAAAGTGATAAATTTTAAAATAGTTAATAACTACCTTTTGCTGACAAAAATTTAGAAACTTGTCATCAAATTGTAAGCCGGTTTTAAGAGGATACAAACATTTTTAAACAGAAGTATTAATTAACATAAAAGTTTTTAATTTTTTATTTGTTAAATGAAGTGTTCAGTAAATCAGTAAGATAAGATTAACCGAATATGAATTAAATGTTAATAAATTATTATAAACAACTTTTTCAAGTTTTTGTATCACTACTTTTAAACAAAACTAACACACTAACAAGTAATAGCTTTTTTTATATTAAAAATAATTGTAATTTATTGTAGCGTTGATAATGGATACATTTGAAGAAATAAGCGTTAAAGGATTTGTGGACGAAAAAATTGATCCGACACTTGATCTGTTCGAGGAAATAGAAAAGTTAAAAAAAGAAAAGAATGCCGTTATACTTGCGCACTATTACCAGGAACCTGATATACAGGATATTGCCGATTATATTGGCGATAGTTTGGGACTATCGCAGCAAGCAGCAAAAACCGATGCCGATATTATTGTTTTTGCAGGCGTGCATTTTATGGCCGAAACAGCCAAGATCTTATCGCCTACAAAAAAGGTTTTGTTACCCGACGCCAAGGCTGGCTGCAGTTTAGCCGACAGCTGCCCGCCGCATTTGTTTAAAAAGTTTAAAGAGCAGCACCCGGATCACCTGGTGATCACTTATGTAAACTGTACGGCCGAGTTAAAGGCGATGAGCGATATTGTTTGTACATCGAGTAATGCGGTGCAGATTGTGGAAAGTTTGCCTAAAGAGCAAAAGATCATCTTCGGTCCCGATAAAAACCTGGGCAGATATGTGATGAAAAAAACAGGCCGGGATATGGTGTTATGGAACGGCGCCTGTATGGTGCACGAGATATTTTCGCGGGAGAAGATAACACGTTTAAAAGAACGTCATCCACAGGCTAAGTTACTGGCGCATCCGGAATGCGAAGATATTATTTTGGAAATGGCCGATTACATCGGATCGACCACAGGATTGTTGAAATATAGTTCTAATCATCCTGATAAAGAATTTATTGTAGCAACAGAATCGGGTATTATACACCAGATGCAAAAGGAAAACCCGGGTAAAACATTTATACCGGCGCCACCAAACAACAATTGCGCCTGTAATGATTGCCCGCACATGAAACGCAATACTTTAGAGAAACTATACCTGTGCATGAAAAACGAACAGCCTGAAATATTTGTACCGGCTGATATAATTGAAAAAGCGGTAAAACCGATAGAGCGGATGCTGGAAATATCAGCACAATTAGGTCTTTGATAGCTGATTTAGTTTTGATTACGGTGATTTCGCTGATCTTTGCCGAATAATCCTTTTTATATTTTTTAATCAGCGAAATCATATAATCATTAAAAATCAACGGTCAGATGTTCGATAATAAAGAAAAAACGGATATAGCGCATTTAGGTGAATTTGGTTTGATAGATCATTTGACCAAAAACATTAAACTTACTCAAAAAACTACGGTTAAAGGTGTTGGTGATGATGCTGCTGTTTTAAATTTTAAAGATAAACAGGTATTGGTATCAACCGATATGCTGCTGGAAGGGATCCATTTTGACCTGGCTTATACCCCATTAAAACATTTGGGTTATAAGGCTATCCAGGTTAACCTGAGCGATATTTATGCGATGAATGCCACGCCGACACAGGTTACGGTATCGCTGGGTTTTTCGAGTAAATTTCCGCTGGAAGCTGTTGAAGAGCTGTACGATGGGATGCTATTGGCTTGCGATAAATATGAAATTGACCTGGTTGGCGGCGATACTACTTCATCAAAACAAGGTTTGGTAATTAGTGTAACCAGTATTGGTTATGCCGATGAAAAAGAAGTGGTATATCGTCATACTGCTTACGAAGGTGACTTGATCTGCGTATCGGGTGATTTGGGTGGCGCTTATACCGGTCTGCAATTATTAGAACGCGAAAAATTGGTTTTTTTAGAAAATCCGAATATTCAGCCCGACCTGGAAGGTAAAGATTATATTGTTGAACGCCAGTTAAAACCAGAAGCGCGCAAAGATATTATAGACCTGTTGAAAAAAATAAAAGTAATACCAACGGCTATGATCGATGTATCGGACGGATTGGCATCAGAGGTTTTGCACATTTGTAAAAAAAGCAATAAAGGTTGTAATATTTACGAGGAAAAAATCCCGATAGACCCGATGACGTATGATACCGCCCGTGAGTTTAACCTCGACCCCACTGTTTGCGCATTAAGCGGCGGCGAAGATTATGAATTACTGTTTACCGTTAAGCAGGCTGATTACGATAAAATTAAACATGATGTTGATATCAGCATTATTGGCCACATAACCGAAGCTTCGGCAGGATGCAACCTGGTGAGTAAGAGTGGTAATGTGCATCCGCTTAAAGCACAGGGCTGGAACGCTTTTAGTCCCCCGGCCCCCTGAAGGGTAAGTTATTTATCCTGATGAAAAAGGCAAATCTTATATTTATTTTTCTTTTTGCTTTCGCAGATGTTTTTGCCCAGCAGGGAGTGATCTTTAAAATGAGGTATTTGCCCGACTTAACTTATACCTGTACGCAAACTATCAATTCGCTTACGCAGATAGATTTTACGGGTGATAAAACCGAACTTGAAAAATTGCCGGTAATGCAGTTACCTATAGTGCTTCAGAACAAAAATAGCCTTAAATATACCTTAAAAACCGGAAAGCCTGATTTTCAAAAAAATTTTTCGGGCATAGTTCAATACCTTTATGCAAGCACCAAACAGCTGATGAATGGAGAAGAAATTGCAGGGGTGGACTCTTTAAAAGGAAAAAATTTTGCGGGGATTTTTTTGAATAATGTTTTTCGCCTGGATGATGTTAAAAATGCGCAAATACCCGATAGCTTAAGAAATTTAGTTTCCGGTATGATTAATTCGGTGCAAATTATTTTTCCTGACAAGGCGCTAAAACCAGGAGACAGCTTTACCCAGGATGTGCCAATGCAAATGCCTGTATCTGGTAAGCCCGTAACCGTAAACACACGCGTTGTTTATAAACTGATCAGTACCAAAAATAACGGGGCATTTTTTGACGTAACGCAAACAGCTGTTTTTAAAACACATACCGACAATGGCGATATGGAAATAACCGGTACCGGAGATGGGCATATTTTTTATGATATGCAACATCATTTTTTTAGGTTGTACCAAAACACGTTGACCCTTAAATTTACTATACCAACGGGTAAATTAACCATGAGCGGCACATCGACTATCTTATCGGCCTATCAAACAGAGATCAGCACCCAATAACAAGTTTTATTTGTAATTATATTTCCATAAGTTTAGTAAGTAAAAAAAACTCACATGAAAAAAATATTTGCAATTTCCGCAGTACTGCTCACAGCGGTATTATCTGCTAAAGCGCAGAAAGAAGTGCTGTTTAAAATGAAAACCCTGCCTGATCATCAGTACTCATTAAACATGAAAATGAACATGGATATGAATATGGAGGGCGCCCCCCAGGGCGCAAATGGTGCGCCGCAAAAAATGCAGATGGAGATGGGTATGAAAATGGAAATGAAAACAGGGCGTGTTAATAGTAAAAAGGAATTTCCGATCAGCATGGATATGGAGATGTCGCCTTCAACCATGACCGTTAATGGTAAAACAACACCGATACCCAATGCTGCTGTTAATGCTATGCCCACCATGTACGGAAAATGCACTTTGGATGGTTGGCCGCACATAGATTCGATATCAGGTAAAACTATGACCGATTCGATGAAAACGGCGATGAATACAATGATGGAAGGTTTTCAAAGCCAACTCAAATTCCCGGATAAGCCCATGAAAATAGGAGAAACATTTGTGCAAAATATGCCTTTCAACATACCAATAATGGGCGCAGGTATGAAATCAGATTTAAAAGTAACGTATAAACTAATTTCGATATCAGGAGGTAAGGCCAATTTTGATACTAATTATACGATGGATATTGATATGGCAGCCAATAAAAGTATGCCGGCCGCAATGCACATGACCGGTGGAGGCAACGGCACAATGGAGTATGATATTGCAGTTAATTATCCAACGCATTATATACAAAATATGGATATGAACATGACTATGCCTGCTGGTGGTAAAGACATGACCATGAAGATGAAAATGAAGATGGATATGCAAACTGTGGTGAAATAGGGATAATGAAGAAAATATTTCTTTTAACCGCGTTTTGTGCAATGGTGGTTCAGCTAAAGGCGCAAAACGCGGTTTTATTTAAAATAAAATATCTGCCTAACCATACCTATTTAGCAACCACCAAAATGGGTATGAATATTGAAATGGATTATGATGCGGATTCGGTTACGCTAAAGCAGATAAAGGCCAGCGGCGCTAAACTGCCGATGTTAATGAGCGTGCAGACGGATATGCGGTCGGACTTGAAAACGCGTAATTATAACCTGAATAAAGAGGTGCCGTTTACCATGGTGATCGCTCAAAGCAAACCTGTGCTTACCATAAACGGAAGTTTGGCGCCGGTTCCGGATGAAGCCTCGAGCCAGACCGTGTATGGCCGGTACAGCCCTGGCGGAAAAGTGACGGTTGAAGGAGTGCAGGATAAAAAACTGACAGATTCGGTAAAAAGTGGGGTTATGGGGCTGATCGACAATATACAGGCCAATGTTGAGTTTCCGAAATTTCCCATTAAAGTTGGCGACAGCTTTGCGCAGGAAACGGATATGGCGGTACCCATACCCGGTTTTGATGCCCGGATGACCATGAAAATAACCTACAAGCTGATATCGGTAACCAATGGCAAGGCACATTTTAATATGGATTTTGTAACCACCATTGATAAAAAAAGCGGGGCTACCGGCATGAAAATGGAAGGCACCGGAAAAGGGGGCTTTATTTTTAATATAGGCACCAACTATGCCGAAAGCATGAATGAAACCATTAACATGACCTATGTACGGCCAATGCCCCAGCAAAAGGTGAGCATGAAAGGTACCGTACAAATGGTGATGGAACAGCAGGTAACGATCAAATAAAAAGGCTATTCGACCTCGTTTATGGCGATATATTTCTGATCGATCTGCTTATCCGCTTTAGCGCCTAACTTTTTGATCTTATCGGCGGTAACAACAAGGTTGCCCCTGCCGGTTGAAAGTTTGTTTACCGCTTTATCGTAATTATCCTGCGTTTGTTTAATGTTTTTACCGATGCCCTCCATATCGGCAATAAAGCCATAAAACTTATCGTACATTTCGCCGCTAAGACGGGCAATCTCTAATACGTTGCGGTTTTGGCGCTCTTGTTTCCACATGCTGGCAATGGTGCGCAGGGTTGCCAGTAAGGTAGACGGACTAACAATAACCACGCGCTTATCCCAGGCGTAGTTAAATATTTCGCTATCCAGTTGTACGGCTATGCTGAATGAAGATTCGATAGGCACGAACAGCAATACAAAATCGGGCGAGTTGATCTGGTACAGATCGTGATAGCGTTTGGATGACAGGGAGGTAATATGGTTACGCAATGATTCGACATGCGCCTTAGCGAAAAGCTTACGCTCCTCTTCGGTTTCGCAATTAACCAAACGCTCGTAGGCAATCAATGAAACTTTTGAATCGATAACCAGATGCTTATCATCAGGGAGATCGATGATCACATCGGGCTGGTAACGGCTGCCGTCGGCAGTTTGCATACTGGCCTGGATACGGTACTCGCGGTCGCGGATCAGTCCCGAGTTTTCCAATACCTTTTCCAGGATCACTTCGCCCCAGTTACCCTGCCTTTTATTATCGCCTTTAAGGGCCTTGGTTAAATTATTGGCTTCGTCGCTTATCTGTTTGTTCAAATCCATTAATTGTGTGATGACGCCCTTTAAAATATTGCGCTCGTCGGCCTCAACCTTGTATACTTTGTCCACCTTATCTTCAAAATCCTTCAGCTTTTCTTTAAAGGGGTTTAATATCACATCCATATTGACGCGGTTATGCTCGGTAAATTTTGCCGATTTTTCGTCGAGCAGCTTATTGGCGATGTTTTCAAACTCGAGCTTAAATTTTTGCTGTACCTGCTGCACGTAAACATCCTGTTCGGCCAGGCGCTCGCGCTGTGCTTTTAAAGCTTCTTCGGCTTTGATGGATAGATTTTTTTCGGCAAGCAATTGCTGGTTTAAAGTTGCCAGTCCGGCTTCTAAACGTAAACGTTCGTTATACAATTGCTGGGCTATATTATCCCTTTCGGCTATCAGCCCTACAACCTGTTGCTCGGCTTTAGCCAGTTTTATTTTGAGGTCATCGGTTTGGGTACTTGCGCCGGGACGCTTTAAAAATAAAACGATAGCGATGATGAGAATAACTACGGGAGCCCCTAAAATTATAATCTCCATGATAAAATTTTTAGTAAAACAAATTTATAAAAATTAGTAATACTAAAAAAATTATGAATTAGATTTATATATTATTGCAGGGTACGAAGAATCGCACGGAGAAAGACAAACTTGCACAGCCGTTCTGTATAGCAAGAGATTATGAATAGACCTAATTGTTTTTAATGGTATTCATGAACCCTCTGTGGTCGCTTTCAGCGCGCTCTTCCTCGCAATGAAAAAAGGAGATTATTGAACTCTTTCCACCCGCAATCCCACATCGCTCACTTCGTGTAGTGGGTTATCGCGCATGTTTTGCTCCAACTCGATGCGGTAAATACCCTTTGCAGGGAATGTATACCTGGCTTCGAACGGCATTTGGTAGCTGTATAAGTTACCGGTACCCTGCCCAAGCCATTCGCCGTCGGGATTGGCCAGCTTAAACTCCACGCGCTCGGTTTTTGTTTTTTTATCGGGACCGGTTTGATGTATGAGTACGAAGATATTGGAGTATCTGTAGTTTGGCGTTACGCGTAAATTTAAAAACAGGTTGTATTTAGCACCGGCATCATCAATAGTGAAATTGACACGGATCTTGTTCACGTATGACCAGTTGAGATCATAAATGGAAATATTCTGATCGATAACGGTATTTTTATCCGGCCGCACGCAACTGCTAAAAGATAACAGCGCGGTTGCCATCAGCAATAAAATATAGCCTTTTAAGCCTGTCTTCATTTTACTCGCCGCCTTTATTGGGGTTACGATTCTGATCACTATTGCCGCCGCCCTTGCCGTTACGGTTTGGCCTGTGGCGATGCTTGTTGCGTTTGTTGTTGCCGCCGGCATTACCTTCCGGTTTTGCAGCATCGGTTTGGTTTGCTACCGGCGCCGTACCCGGGTTTTGCACCATAATAGGTTGCGGCCTTGGGCCACGCTGATTTTGGTTGTTATTGCCGGCCCCCCGTGGTTGCTGATTTTGGTTGTTATTACCACCGCTGCGTGGTTCCTGTTGCGGGTTTTGGTTATTGCCACCACGGTTTTTATTGCGGTTACGGTTGTTGTTATTCCTGTTTTTATTGCGTTCATCCAGGCGGGTCAAACTGTCCTGGCCAACCACGTTCTCATAATCCAGTACCTTGGCGGTGATCTTGTTTTCCAACTCAGCCATTTCGCCCAGATCCGGAGGTATCACACCATCCCTGTTTTGTTTTTGGATCTCTTTAACTCGGTCGATCTCTACCGGTACCCAGGTATCATCCTTAGGGTAGCTAAACCACATCAATTTTTTAAAGATGTCGGTTTTTTGCAGCTTAGCGTCACCTTTTTCGGTTTTAAGGTAGTTTACGTTATCGGGGATGTGTTTTAGCGCATCCATGTACGTATCCAGCTCGTAGTTCAAGCAGCATTTTAATTTACCACACTGACCGGCCAGTTTAAGCGTATTTAAGCTTAGGTTTTGATATCGCGCAGCAGCGGTTGAAACGGTTTTAAAATCGGTTAACCAGGTTGAGCAGCATAGCTCTCGCCCGCAACTGCCTATCCCGCCCAGGCGGCTTGCTTCCTGGCGCATCCCTATCTGGCGCATCTCGATGCGGATACGGAAAGCTTCGGCCATTTTTTTGATCAGCTCCCGAAAATCCACGCGGCCTTCGGCCGTATAATAAAAAGTGGCCTTGGTTTTATCGCCCTGGTAATCCACGTCGCTAAGCTTCATTTGAAGGCCAAGCTCAAGTGCCAATGTACGGGCCTTATGCATGGTTTGCCATTCCAGGTCTTTGGCGGCTTTCCATTTATCTACGTCGGCCGAGGTAGCTTTACGATAGATCTTTTTAACCACATCGGCCTCGTTAACGTGGCGCTTGGTCATTTGCATACGCACCAGTTCGCCGGTTATTGAGATATGGCCAACATCAAAACCACCGGTAGTAGTTTCAACAGCAACCAGCTCGCCAAGCTCCAGGTAAAGGTTCTCGGTATTAACAAAAAACTCCTTGCGTGATCCTTTGAACTTTACTTCGACAACCTGAAAAGGCTTATAATTTGTCGGCTTATCCATGTTGGACAGCCAATCGTAAACATCTAATTTGCTGCACCCATTGGTAAGGCACGAGCCATTACTTTTACAGCCTGCAGGCGCACATCCGCCTGTTGAGCAACTTCCACATCCCATATTTAGATCGGTATATATTGATTCCCTTGCGGGATTATTTTAAAATGTAACACGCTAATAATTTGTAAAGATACATCTAAAAATAAAATTTTCGGATTCGCATTTCTTTCCACATGATAATGTGCCTTTTCGAGCAGGTTACTAATGGCTTCGGCTATGGGCAAAGTCATTACTTTGGTCATTTTTTGAGCGGTATCCAGCTCGTTTGCCGGCAGGTGCACCAGGTTACCGGCACCAACAATGATCATGCAGATCTCGCGGATATAGCTGATGCCGTAGCGCATAAAATTTTTTTGATTTTCGCGGCCCATCTTAGCCAAAACATCCACAAAGTTCATCACCTCGATGCCTTTATTGCTAAAACACATGCGCAGCCACTTGATGAGTATCTCGTGATAGTTGCTGTCATCGGTACCCAGCATCGCCAGGGCTTCGGTTAAGTTACCGTTGCTTAAAAAAGCGATCTCGGCGGCAGCGTGCTCGGTTTGGTGATGCTCGTCTATCAGATATTGTTTAACCACTTTATCGTTTAAGCAAGGTATTTTAACCAGTTGCGTACGCGATAAAATGGTGTTCAGTATCTGGTCCTGGTTTTGAGCCACCAACAGGAACAACGTATTGGGCTGCGGCTCTTCAATGATCTTTAACAAGGCATTTCCCGATTTATCGAGATACTCGGGTAACCAAAGGATCAGGATCTTGTATTGCGATTCGAATGGTTTTAGGCTCAGTTTTTTGATGATCTGGTGGCACTCGGCAATATTGATATTGGCTTGTTTGTTTTCGGCATCCAAATAATTACGCCAGATATCGAGGCTTAAATACGGATGTTTTAATAGGGCATCGCGCCACTCTTCGATAAAGGCAAGCGCTGTATCATCCTTATGTTTGGCAAAAAACGGGTACGAAAAGTGCAGATCGGGATGAACCAGTTTTTGGTATTTGCGGCATGACGAGCATTCGCCGCATGAATCGTCGGCTTTGCGGTTTTCACAGCTTAAATATTGCGCGTATGCAACGGCCAACGCCAAACCACCAGAGCCCTCGGGACCTAAAAATAGCTGCGCATGGCTAACCCGGTTATCTTTCACCGTGTTAATTAACCGTTGTTTAATATCGTGCTGGCCAATTATAGTACTAAACTGCATTGGTGCAAAATACTGAATTAGTATTGAGATATGCGTATTGCGTATTGCGATTTTTGAATTATGACAAAAGAATAATGCGCAGGAGCAAATCAATTATATTTGCATGTCGCAATACGCAAATCGCATTACGCAATACTACATGAGAATTATGGCTTTTGATTACGGTACCAAACGCATTGGCATTGCGGTGACCGATCCGCTGCAGATCATCGCTACGGGTTTGGACACCGTGCACCCTAAGGATATTGTGGAGTACCTTAAAAAATACATGACCGCCAACCCAGTTGAGCGCTTCGTTGTGGGCGAACCTAAACAGATGGACAATACCGAATCGCAGTCGGCACCGCATGTGCGTGGGTTTGTTACCATCCTGAAGAAGAACTTCCCGGATATCCCGGTCGAAATGCTCGACGAGCGTTTTACCTCGAAAATGGCCTCGGCAGCTATTGCGCAAAGCGGAATGAGTAAAACTGCAAGACAGAATAAGGCGCTGGTGGATACGGTTTCGGCGACGATAATTTTGCAATCATATCTGTACCGCTGATTAGTTTGATTAAATGATTCCGTTGATTTTTATTTTTACAATTTCTATTGATTTTGCTTGATACCTTTTGTTGATGTTTTAGGATATGATTAACACCAACTATAAACACTCTGAACTTACTGGTAAAATTATTGGTTGTGCCATGAAAGTTCATAGCTATTGGGGAATGGTTTTCAGGAAGTTATTTACCAACGCTGCTTGGATATTGAAATGCGGAAGCAAGGTTTAAGCTTTGGCCGGGAGTTTGAAATGGATATTTATTATGAAGAAATACATGTTGGTACACGCCGGGTTGATTTTTTAGTTGAGGATAAAATTATGGTCGAATTGAAGGCCACAGCGTGTTTAGATGATCGGCATCTGGCTCAAGCCATCAATTATTTGGAAGCGTATAAATTGGAAACAGGGTTGCTGATAAATTTTGGAGCGAAAAGTATTGAATTTAAACGGATTACAAACGAACGAAAGGTTAGTCATTGAAAGCGAAACATAGAAAATCAGCGAAATCCTTTAATCATTAAAATCAGCGGCTTATCTTTGCACCATGGAAATACTTCCAGAACTGTTGCAACAATACCTCGAAACGCATTGTGAACCCGAGCCGGAATTGTTGAAAACCATCAATCGCGAAACGTATGTTAAGGTGTTAAAACCGCATATGCTTTCGGGCCATTACCAGGGCCGCTTGCTGAGTATGCTGAGCAAACTGATGCAGCCTAAATGCATCCTGGAAATTGGCACCTACACCGGTTACGCCACGATTTGCCTGGCTGAAGGTTTGGCTGAAGGTGGCGAAATACACACCATTGAGGTGAACCGCGAGATGGAAGAAATGATCAGGAAAAACTTCGCGGCAAGCGAATTTGAAAAAAGTATTTTTCCACATTTTGGTGATGCTCAGGATATTATCTTGGAGCTTTCAGAAAAAATTTACGATATTGCGTTCGTTGACGCGGATAAAAAGAATAATTTAACCTATTTCAACATGATCCTTGGCCAGGTAAAAACGGGCGGTTTGATCATTGTTGATAACGTTTTGTGGAAAGGAAAGGTGTACGACAGCGGCGCGAGTGACGCTGATACCCGACTGATCCGCGAGTTTAATGATGCTATAAGTGCGAATGATAACGTGGAGAAACTGATCCTCCCGGTGCGCGATGGAATTTTGATCATCAGAAAAAAATAAATTATGAAGAAACTCTTACTGATTGCATTACTGCTGGTATCTGTTCAGGCTTCAGCCCAAAAAAACACCTCACAATCATACATCGATAAATTTAAGGACGACGCTATCCGCATTATGCATGCCAGCGGCGTGCCGGCAAGTATCATCCTGGCTGTAGCCATGCACGAAAGCGGTTGCGGCAACAGCAAAATAGCCCAAAATCTCAATAACCAATTCGGCGTTAAAGGCTTTAACAAAACGGTTTACACCACAAGCAAAAACAAAAAGGTAAGCACATTTTATAAACACTATGATTCGGTGATGGAATCGTTTGAAGATTTTGCCCGCATCATGACCCAGCGCAAACAATTTAGCCAGCTTGCCGAAAGACTGAGCAATGTTGACTATAAAGGATGGGCCAAAGGCATTCAAAAAGCAGGCTATTGCAGCAGCCATACCTGGTCAAGAGATGTGTTGGCTATCATTAAAAGATACCAGCTCAATGCGTTCGACCTGTCGCCATCAACTACCGATGCAGCGGTTAACCCGATAGACATCGACCGTGTTGATAACAAATAAGCATGGCCAATACCGTTAACTTGTAGCTTTGCCGCAAAACTAACCGGTTTATGCAAAAAGTAATTGGTGCCTTATTGTTGATATCTGTTTTAGCATCGTGCGCATCGCACAAAAAACACCTCACTGGTAACACAACAACAACAACGGCGGCAGCTCCTGCTATCAGCAACAGCGAAGCCAAACGCAATAACGACAAGATCAAAAAGCAGTATAGCGAATCCATTGCCAGCTATACCACCTACACCGCCGATAGCTATATTGCCCGCTTTAAGCCCATTGCCGTGCAGGAAATGAATACTTACGGCATACCCGCAAGCATTACCCTGGCGCAGGGTTTGGTCGAGTCGGGCAACGGTAACGGCGACCTTGCCCGCATTGCCAATAACCACTTCGGCATTAAATGCACCAGCGACTGGACCGGCAAAAGCTATTATAAAGACGATGACCAGGTGAACGACTGTTTCCGCGTTTATGATAAACCCGAGGACTCGTTTCGCGACCATAGCAACTTTTTAAAACGCAAGCGCTACGCGCCCTTGTTTGAGCTGGATAAGGACGATTACGTAGGCTGGGCAAACGGTTTAAAAGCCGCCGGATATGCCACCAACCCCAAATATCCGCAAATGCTCATCAACATCATCCAAAAATACAGCCTTGACCAGTACGATCGGCCGGAAGGCGAGGTACAGAAGATCAAACGCGAGGATAGGGTGCTTACGCAGATCAATAACAACATCGGGAAAGAAAACCGCGACTCGATACTACACACCACCCCGGTCGATAAGTTATACACCGTAAAACAAGGCGATACACTTTATAACATTTCTAAACGTTTCGGGTTAACAGTAGACGACTTAAAGAGCCTCAACAGCATGGGCGATGCCAACATTAAGATTGGGCAAAAGCTGGTTGTGGCAAAATAAACGCCGTGTTAATTTTTGTTAAATGCTATGCTAATAACGCGCCGATGTTTTAGTTTTAACCCTGTGATTAAATTATGGGCTATTGCTTTATTGTGCGCGGTGCAGGTTACGGCTGCCTTTGCTCAGGACAAAACCATCGACGGTATTGTGTTTGATAATAACAGCAAAGAACGTATAGCCAGGGTAAATATCGTTAATACCCGCAGTCGCGAAAGCTATTACAACAACCTTAAGGCCGAGTTTAAAATTAAGGCCCTTGCCGGGGATGTTTTAGTATTCAGCAAAACCGGCTATTTTAACGATACCGTTACAGTAAAGAACGAAACCACCCTGGTGATCTATCTCAGGCCAAGCAGCGTGCAGCTTAAAGAAGTAACCATCCGCAGTTTGGTAACTCCGCTTGATCAATTGAACCAAACCAGGCGCGACTATACCAAAGTGTACGGGCATCTGTCCAGAAAAGATCTGCTGTCGTCCATCAGCGGGCAGGGAGCCGGGTTAAGTATTGATGCGCTGTGGAACATGGTTAGCCGCGAAGGGCGCAATGCCACCAGGCTGCGGGCAACTATCGATCGCGACTACCGCGAAAACGTAATTGACTACCGCTTTAACCGAACCCTGGTGAGCACTGTTACCGGGCTTGATGGTACCAAACTAACCGACTTTATGTTTAAGTACCGCCCGCCGTATTACCTGGTGCTTAACGCCAACGATTACGACTTTATCAAATACATCCGCGCAAGCTATAAGCGTTACGTGCGTAACCCGGCAGCCTTTTCGTTACAGCCTTTGGTAAATGATGATGACAGTCTTGGTTTTAAGCGGTAAGCATTGGCTATTTGATACAAATTGCGCATCCGTATTTTAAAAAAAATGCCTTAATTTGCCTTATGTTCAAATATACCCGCAGCATAGCCACTTTAGCCCTGTTGTTTGTATTTAAGGCGGCTTTTGCGCAAAAACCCGATACGCTTAAGATAGACACAAACCTACTCAAACGTTACCGCATCGATCCGCCAAAGAACGCGTTACCGGTACGCAGCCGGCCCATCATCATCCGGCCCGAGATCATACCCGTTACCGATCTGGGTTACCAGGTAAGCTACTGGCGCAAAAGCTATATCATTGGCGTTAACATAAACCAGGCCGCATTTAGCAATAACTGGAGCGGGGGCGGTATCAGCAGCATTGCCCTGGGCAATAACTTTGATTTCAAGGCCGAGTACAACAAGCAGCCGTTCGACTATGCCACCGAGCTGGTGCTCATCTACGGCATCTCACAAAGCAAGGGCCAGCTGTCGCGTAAAACAAACGACCGGATCTTTTTCGATAATAAGGTATCCACCCAGTTAAGCAAGCATTGGTACTTCTTCGGGTCGGTTAGTTTCGAGTCGCAGTTTGCCAAAGGTTTTTCCTACAGCAACGATGCCTCCGGAAATCCCAATATCCAAACCCTCATCAGTAACTTTATGTCGCCGGGCTACGTAACCGAATCGCTCGGTGTGGAGTATAAACCCGTAAAATATATCGATATCCGTTTGGGCACCGGTACCGCCCGCCAAACCTTTGTGCTCGATCGCTCCATCTCCCAAAACGTGCCCCTTAATTACGGCGTGCCCATCGGCAGCACCTTCCGCAACGAACTGGCCTTCCAGGTGGTGAGCACCATTAATAAAGATATTGCCACAAACATGAACCTGCAGGCCCGCTACGCCCTGTTCATCCCTTATAACGACCTGAGCCACATCAACCACCGTTTAGATGCCACCCTCATTGCCAAGGTTAACCGCCTCATCAACGTAAGCGTAACCGGCACCATGCTGTACGATGTCACCACCACCAGCAACGTCCAGTTTTCGCAAGGCCTAACCCTGGGGATAGTGTATAAGTTTCCGTGACGGTTTGTGCATAAATTAATCGGGAAGTTCATTAGACTATAGTTTTTATGTAAGATGGATGATGTGCATTAATGGAAGATGGATAAGGTAAGATGGAAGATGTGCAGATAAAAAACCAGTCATGCTGAACTTGTTTCAGCACCCCATCATACAGAGCGGATGTACAAGCCTCTCCACGCGTCATTGCGAGGCACAGCCCGTGCCGAACTTGTTTCGGTAAAGCAATCTCTATACTATACAGAGCAGCTTTACAATACTTTTCCAATCAATCATTCAATAACTCAATCCTTCAATCATTATAACATGGGCGTTGCCTCCGGCCCGGGCTTTACGCTCATACTGCACAAGCCTTAGCCACGGCCTGCCCTGAGCCCATCGCCTGGCCGGTATCCGCTTCAATCCCTAACGCAAATCCGACGTCACTAAACCTGCTTTCCTCATTCAATCCATCAATCATTCTATCATTCAATAATTGAGGAAGGGGGGAAATTGTAAGAATATTTTCCATGTTTTCACCAATCTCCAAATCATCCGACTCAAGACTTTCCCGCGGCCGCCCCGGACTAACATTCACCTCCTCCAGCGCCATTAAAGTCTTCAGATCGATCCCCTCCAGCTCAAAATCCTCCACCGGGTAATCCATAGGCAAATTGTTAGTATTCCTATCCACCACTGCCGAATCACGAACCCCGTTAACAGTTCCCCTCTTGAGAGGGGTTAGGGGTGTGTTATCTACGCCTTCAAAATCATCTTCCGGACTTTCGGACATCGGACTCTCTTCTTCCTCTTCCAAAAAAATTTCCCGCTTCAAGCCTCCCGCTTCCGGCTCAGAAACCTGCGTCTTTAATCCTTGTTCCTTGCTCTTTGTTCCATTTAAACCATAAAAATTCAAATGCCTCGCTATCTTATCCAGCGCACTCATTTTATTATGCAGCTTAATGCGGCTTTGCATCCCCACGCGGTAACCCTCACCATCCTGCACTTCGGTAATATCATAAAAACTAATGGCCGCTTTCTCGTCAGCCGTCAATTCGTTCATCCGTTTTAAACAGGCATATTCATCGTAGTAGTTCCCCATATTGCTAAAAGCAATTTTTGATAGTTCCCGTAAGATCATATCATGCGTTATCTCCAGCCGCTGGCTGCGCCGGTTCATGGCCTGCTTTAAATAATACTGAATTTTAGGCACATGCAGCAAAGCGCCCTTCCGGCTCGTATTCTCGCTATAGCCGCTATTCACGGCAGCCTTAAAAGCATTAAAATGTGTCAAATACTCATCGCAAAAACGCTGCTGCTGATGCGTTAACCGGTAATGGTCCGGTATCGTCTCTGTTGTGTTCATCTATTGGTCTATTTAAGTTTAAATTATTACCTATGTAATGTAAAATCTTAAATATACGCAAATTAATCCAAATTACCAATATTAATTTATTACAAAACCAACTCCATCTCCACCATGTCATTGCGAGCGATAGCGTGGCAATCGCCCGGAGAAATTTTCTTCATGATGTCATCTCGAACCGGCCAGTGGGCAGGCTGGCGCAGTGAGGGATCTTCTGCTGTAGACAGGCGTGTAGCAGAAGATTTCTCGTCGCTGCGCTCGCTCGAAATGACAAAGGGGGTGTAGAAGGCGGGATAAGGCCCTGCTCTCCGCGCCTCATTGCAAGGAATGAAGTAGTTATCGACTTACTGATCGCTTGATGATCTAAATACCGTACGCGGGAAGGATAACGATAGGATTAATTATCATTTTTATATTAATATTATTCTTTTTGTGAAAATAATTATTATGTTTATAAAATAACCTTAATTAAATTAAACTTACGATGGCCGGAATACGAATCAACTTACCTATTGATAAGATAAACTTGTTTAAAGAAAACCCAAGATTTGAACCTGTAGCCTCTCAAAAAGAAGCAATCTTTGCGATACTAAATAATCAAGGTGATAAGCTTTTTGAATTAGCTAAGGATATTAAGGAACATGGATTAAACCCAGGTGATTCACCTTATATTATTGCTGACGAGGTAGATAAAGGATTTTATATCGTGTTAGAAGGTAATAGGCGATTTTCATGTATTAAATTATTAGAAAACCCTGAATTAATAAAGGACTATCCGGATGGGAAGGCATATTTAAAATTTAAAAAGCTAAGTGAGGAATATTCAACATCTATAAATCGTATCATAACAGTCGAATGCGTTTTATTCGACTCTTTTTTAGAAGCTGCTCCATGGATTGAAAGGAAACACGTTGGAGAAGTAGGGGGAAAAGGAACGGTTACATGGGTTTCATTGCAGTCTAATCGTTTTAAACGTCTATTAACCGGTAAAGCGTCAGTGGAATTACAGGTAGCCGATTTTGTAAGGTCCCATTTTCCTGATATCGCAAAAAACATTGAAAAATTACCAATAACAAATTTGGAAAGGCTTCTTGGAGATAAATATGTGAAATCACAATTAGGCTTGGAGGTAAAAGAAGGCGTAGTATATGCTAATATTGAGCTTAAGGAGGTAACTAAATCATTAGGAAAAATTGTATTGGATTTAATCGAAGGTAATATTGATGTTAATGATATTTACCATTCAGAGGATAGGAAAAAATATATTGACGGATTAGATGCAGAATACAAGCCAAATCTTAAAAAAACATTAAAAACGCAAGTCAAACTCGATCCGGTGTCGACGATTGTTCCATCTACATCTACAAAAAAGAAAAAGACAAAAAGTCCTCTAGATAGAAGCACTGTCATTTCTTCCGTAGAGGCTATTAAATCAAAACACACTAAAATAGATCAGTTGATTTATGAATTAAAAACGATAAGCGCAGACAAGTGCCCAATTGCTGCTGCTTTTTTATTGAGGTCATTACTAGAGTTTTCGATTCAAGAATATTTAGATAGAAATACTGTGACCGCCCCGAATGACAAATTGCATGTCCGTGTAACAAGCGCTATTACTCATTTGAAATCAAAAACCCTCGTAACCAAAGATCAGATTAAAGGAATAGAAGCGTGGATAAACGACCCTGCGTCTTGGTGCTCGATAAATTCTCTAAATGCAGTCGTACATAATAGTACCTTTACAATTCCATTGTCAACGTTAATATCTGGTTTTGAAAATATCAAACCTTTTCTGATTGTTGTATGGGCTAACTAGCTTGCAAATGAATTATTATTCACCCTTGAGGTACCCCGGCGGCAAAGGAAAATTTTCGAAATTTATCCAAGATTTAATCTTAGACAATAACTTATTAGATTGTGAATATATTGAGCCTTTTTGCGGCGGTTCTGCAGTTGCGCTTGCTTTATTATTTGAAGGATATGCTCGAAAGATTGTCATTAACGACTACGATCCAGTAGTATTTGCGTTTTGGGACGCAGTAATAAATAATACAGACGAATTATTAAAATTGATTACCGATACCAAGCTATCTATTGAAGAATGGAATCACGCAAAACACATTCATAGTGACCGAAAGGCGCATTCAAATTTGGAAGTCGGCTTTGCTACTTTTCTGTTGAACAGAGTTAATAGGAGCGGTATTTTGAAAGCGGGGATAATTGGAGGCAAAGGGCAATTAGGTGTTTGGAAAATGGATGCTAGATATAACATCGTTGATCTAAAGCAAAGAATTGAAAAAATAGCGTTAAAAGGCAACCGCATTGAAATAATGAACTTAGATGTTTTGGAATGCATAGAGACATTAAAAGAAAGAAATCCGGTCAAACCATTAATCTATTTTGATCCACCATATTATCACAAGGGGCCTGAACTTTATTTGAATTATTTTCAGCATGGAGACCATGTTAGAATTTCTGAATATATTAAGGAATTAAAATTTTCTCCGTGGATAGTTTCCTACGACAATTGTGTTGAAATAAACAATTTATATTCGTTTGCTGAATCAAAAAGTTACGAATTGAATTATTCGGCGGGAAGTATTCGCTCAAAAGGGAAAGAACTATTGTTTGGCTCACAAGGTTTAAAATTGCCTATAACAGGTAATCAAGATTTAGAATTAGTGTGTTAGTACCGCCCTCCACAAAGCGTCCAGATTAAAGGTAGTAGCAAAACACATTTATTAAGTGCTGAATATTTATTCATATTTTTATAATCAAATCTAAGCCAATATGCAATTTGAGATACTTATAGCGGTTGCCGTTTCTTTGCTATCCGGTATTGCAAGCCTAACTAAGCTTATCAAATCATGGATTTCAAGTAAAGCCGAATTAAACACTGTTAAAATAAAAATCACTAAGAACAATGGTGAAATAATTGAATTAATGTCTAAGCAACAGGACTTGGACTCCCTCAAAAAAACATTAGATGCGCTAATGTCTGAAACTCAAAAAAATGAGAAGAAGGAGGTGATAAGTGAAAACTAACAATACTTCGCCCAATAAGTCAAATTTACAGGCAGGCGTAGCCGGAGCAGGCGGAGGTACTTTAATTCTATTACTTGCAAAGAATCTACCAGACACCAACGAGTATAAATCCTGGTTACTAATTATAGCACCGTCTGTTGCCGTTGGACTATCAGCATTCTGGAAATGGCTTTCAAATTATATTGACAATTATTTAAAGCGGCGGAAAGCAGAGCAGCTCAAAGATAAATTAAGGGAAGAGTCTGAAAGGGCACTGACAAGCCCCCATATTCCTCAAGATCAAAAAGATATTATAAAAGCTAAATTAGCCGAATTCGAACTACAAAATATTGACACGCTTTCACGAGCATTTGCTTCTATCGAAATAGAATAGTCCTCGATACCGCAAGCATCACCCCTTGCTACCGCAAGCGTCCCGCTTGTGGTACGTAAACAAGCTATTCGCCATACTTTCGGAACGCCAGGTTCGCGTTAGGGATTGCAGCGGATACCGGCCTTGTGACTAAGGCCTGCGCAGTATGAGCGTAAAGCCCGGCCGCAGGCAACGCCCATGTTATAATGATTGAAGGATTGATTGACTGAATGATTGAATGGAGGCAGGAAGCTGTTCAATTCAGGCACAAGTTAACCCACCTCAACACCAGCCCTTAAACTTGCGCCAGTAAAAGTTATGCTGAACTTGTTTCAGCATCCCACAGGACAGGTATTACGCTTACCAATCATGAGAGATCTCAAACAAGTTAGTTCAGCAACACTTCAAGAAAATTCGAAATTGAACATTCGAAATTCGAAATCAAACATCCGAAATCAACGAACCAACCCGATCTTCCCCAACCTATCCGTCATCATCTCAGTAAACCACAGGTTGCCTTTGGCGTCGGGGCGAATGCGGTGCATCATGCTCCGGCGGCTGGGCACATCGTGCATGGTATACGGCACGTTGTGGATATCGGTGCCAACTACATGGCGGATGGATTTGTCAAAGCGGATAATATAGTCGATGCCGGCAGGTACGGGGTTAGCAAAGTCGACATACACCTGTACCCACAGGTTGCCCTCAAAGTCGAACGATAGCGAGGCCAGGATATCGTTTTTATGTCGTGTGGGCACTTTGTATTCGGTAATATTGCCGTGCATATCTATCTTGCCGATGTTAACGCCTGCTTCTTCGGTAAACCACATATAAGGTTCGGATGGGTCGGGAATAACGGCAATAGGGCGACTGTTGGGTGTAGGTATGGCATATTCGTTGATCTGGCCCGCGTGGGTAGCCTGGATAATGCCGTTACCTAAAAGCTGCGTACCCCAAATACATTGATCGGGCCCGGCAAACAAAAATATGGGCAGCGCCGCCAGCGTTTTAAACTCAAAATGCTCCACCTTGCCGTTTGGCGATATTTTACCGATGCCGCTGGTGCGCTTGCCTGTAAACCAAATGGTTTCACCATCAGCATCCAAACCGATGCCATGCGGCGCCACGTTAACAGGTTTGGCCGCGTTGGTGGCGTTCATGCTCACATCTATCTCTTTAACTACCTTACAATTTTCATCAAGCTGTACCACCTTGCAGGCAAACTCCCACGATACCCAAAGCCGTTTATGCTTATCGATCAGTAAACCATGCGGGCCGCTGCCCGCAGGCATTTTAAAATGGTCTATCTTGCTCGTCGCCAGGTCAAACCGCGCCACCTGGTCCATATTTTGCCCGGTAACATAAATATATTGATCGCTGATCACCAGCTCGTGCGTTGAGCCAGCGGTTGGCGGGGTGGTTGGCAGCCAGTTAAGCGAATACTCGGTAATATCGCCCACGGTAACAGGCCCGTTTGCTGCCGGCATGCCGGGCATATCCATGTTCATATCCATTGCAGTAAGGTTTTTAGGTAGATGTAAATAATATTTAAATATAATTATTAAATGTGCAGATGTGTAAATAAATATCTGAAGCAGATTCGCATTGCTGAACCTAATTAAGAGGCACTAACAGCTATTTTTGTATATTTAAACCCCTAAACTTAACCTAAATGCAAGATAAACTTTCAAGGGGCACCACCATCAGACTTAAAATATTAGGCTGGTATCAAATTATCGGCGGCATAGCCGGGCTGATCTTAACTATCTGGTTATTGGTCCGTACAGAAACGATCACCGGATTGATCGCGCTGTTATTTTTAACGGCTTTTGGCCTGTATGTTTTTTCAATTTATTGCGGCAAACTCTTGCTTGGCAATGGGTATAATAAGGGGCTTAGCTTATCAAATGTTAACCAGGCATTGCAGATCGTAAACTTTTTATTCCTGGGGTACGGTTTTATGTACATATCGGGCGTAATGCTGATAGGAAGCATAAAATATGGCGGCGGTTTTAGTATGGGGTTTAATTTTGGATTTAACTCAATCTGGCAGTTCTCAATCCATAGCGATGATCGTTCCTTCGCATTGGGCGTAAATTTTGTAGCCATCTACCTGCTGTTCTTTGTAGCAAACCTGCGCGAACGGATTGCCGGGGACAAACAGGATCAGGCGGTCACCGAAACAGAAGATGCAGCAGCCGATACTGATCCGGATTTGTGATTATAGTATTATAAAAGCGTCATTGCGAGGCACGAAGCAATGACGCGTGGAAAATAAATCCGAAATCGAACATCCGACATCCGAAATCAATCACCCCTTCTTCTTCCGCAGATTCTGATAATCGATATAGTACAATATTTTCACCGAAAAGTTATTGTTTTGCGGACTGTTAAACGTGCCGCGCAGGTTGTGGTAATAACCATATTGCGCCTCGTTGGTATCCGTTAACGACGAATTTTTGTAAGCGATACTCAGCTCGCTTCCCGGCGAAAACTGCCACACATAGATCATGTCCACATTAAAGGTGTTAAAGGCTTCATCGTTACTTGAGTTAAACTCGGATGGGACGCGCGGCGTGAGGTTGCCATCGGCCATAAGGTTATAAAAGCTCAGGTTGTTGCGCGCGCTCCAGTAATGGCGCACACGCAGGTTAAGGCCCATGGTAGCGGTAAAGGTGTATTTGAGGTTAAAAATGTTTTCAACGGTGTTACGGTTATACAGCGAAAACACCGGGTTATTGGCGTTATCAATGGTGAAAAAGCCCAAAACAGAGCGCTGCGGCATATAAGTAACATCCTGGCTTATCGAAAAATGATCGCTGAACTGCCAGGTATAAAACAGCTCGTCGGTATTGGTGAACGAGCCGTGCCCGTTGCTTACCTCAACTAACTGCACAAAATATCCCCAGTTAAAACGTTTTGAGCGCGGACTGTTGCCATAAATGTTCCCCCTGTAGCTCGAAGGCGATTTGTAAAACATACCGGCCACTTCCGGCGCGTAAAAATCGTTACCTGCCGGTTGATAGTGGTAGTTGGTACCAAAGGTCCACAGGTTTTTAAAGGTCAGGTTACCACCCACAGCATAGTCCGCAGTTTGGAATGCCGCCGGTGCGTACCGCCTTGAATAATAAATATTCGACCATATGCTCCACTGATTAAAATACCGGGTGGGCTTATAATGCGCGTATTGCAGGTAAATGCTATGGTCAAGGTAGTTAGGGTTATTTAAAAAACCCAGGTCGTTCGAGTTATAATTGGGGCTCACATAGTCCTGGCTGATGTTGCCTGTAAAGTTACCCAGGGTTTTAACCAAATTGATCTCATAGCTGTAACCCTTGATATCGGTCTTATCCGGATAGATCAAATTGCTCATAAAACCATAACCGGTTAAACCGTAGGAGTTCTTTTTATTGTTGAGATTAAACGCAAAACCACCCACATCGGCATTATAATCACTACCAAAACGGGTTACATTGGTGTTGATCAACGTGAACGACGAATTGTTTTTGAGGTTCTGATCCAGCACAATGATATTGTAATTGGTGGTTGGCGATGTGGATACCTCGCGGGTTTGGCCGGTAATGGTATCCTGCACCGTCGCGTCTGCCGATTGCTGCACCGCATTAAATACCCCGATCCCTAAACCACTGGCCGTCCGGCCCGAAAACTTGGTCGCGTTAAGCAAACGGGTCTCGGTTGGGTTTTTAACGATCTCCTCGTGGGCATTAAGGCTCACGTTTCCGTAATCAATAGGCATACCGCCCACCCTGCGCGAGTAAAACAGGTTGCCCTTGTTAAACAGCTCGGTACCCTCGGTAAAAAACGGCCTGTTCTCATTGTATTTTACCTCGAAAGGCGTTAAGTTAAGCACCTGGTTATCACTCTGCACCTGCCCAAAATCGGGTATCAGCGTCATGTCGATGGTAAAGCTCTGGTTAATGCCGTATTTAATATCCATGCCCCCGTTAACCGAGTTGGTAGTATTTGATACCCCCGGCGTATTGTACGGGTAATGGTTTACATAAGTCGAAAAATAAGGGTAAAACGCCAGCCGCACCGGTGGTATTAGTTTTTCAATACCGTTTAGCTGGCCTTCCTGGTTAATGAAGCCGTTCTTTTTAGGGTCGAGCTCGTTCCAAAACAATTGGATCTGTTGTTTTTGCCTTTTTCTAACCATATTGAGCCCCCAGGTTTGGATATCCTTTTTCGGAAAGCGCAGCGCCGAATACGGTATACGGAACTCGGCCGTCCAGCCCTTGTCGTCTATCTTTACCTTGCTGTCCCAAACCGCGTTCCAGTTCGAATCCTCATTGCTGCCCCCGCCCGGCGTTGGCGAGTACTTGGCATCGTACTGGCTGCCCGCAGCGGTAACATAAAATCCCGAGGCGTTTATCCCGTCAAGATAAGTATCAAACACTATCCCGATAAAATCGGCATTACCCACATTATCACGGGTGGCTATTTCATGGGCTATTTTTTCGGGGCCGGTTTCATACATCCGTGCGGCCACATAAATAGCGGTATTATCATACAGTATGCGTACTTCGGTACGTTCTTCGGGTTTTTCGTGCCGGCCGGCAACAGGGTTTAGCTCAACAAAGTCGGTGGCTATGGGTGCGGTTTTCCAAACTTCATCGTCAAGCACACCGTCAATTTTGGGGGCTATGGTAGTTTTGGTGGCCTGGAGTTTTTTAACCGCAGGTTGCGCAAAGGCTGTGGCGCATAAAAGTAAAAAAGCAGCAAACAAGTAAGTTTGTTTCATTGGGATTTAGAAGTCAGCTATAGATAATACTCTTAAGACGCTCTAAATTAATATTGGTTACAATATTTTTTTGTTAAGGAAAAGTTAAATCTCGCAAAGGGGATAAATATTAACTTTTATGAAAAAAACATCCCAAATCTGAGCGTTGAAAAATACGCCGGATAACATCGCAAGCAATTTTATAATGTATTGATTTAAAAATAAATACAGTAAAAACACCCGATAATTTACCGTGAAAACACGGTGTTAAAAAATAAGACGATCTGTTAGTTTTATAGGATATTACCTGCCGAAAAAAAGATAAGGAGATTATAATAATCGATAAACAATAAAGAAATGAAAACGAATGAAAACGAATGAAAAAGAATGAAAAAGAATACCCCAAACTTCCTTATATCGGCTTTTCATTTATCGGCATTGGTGTGTTTATTTTACTTATAAGCCAAACCAAATGGTATTGCTTAACCGGTGAAAGCTTATCGATAGCATTTTTCATTATTATGCTGGGCTTTGCCTTCGCTTTTCCCGATTTGCTTAAAGATGCCAATAAAGGATTGAGCACCATGCGTTTGGTTGCCTTTATGATGATCAATGTCATTTGTATCTTATTATTGAAAATAGGCTGGGGAGCATCAAGCTTAACTGTTATAGGGCTTAATGCATCGTGGATGGGCGTTATTGCTTTTGTATTTGGCGCTAAGGCAACGCAATCGTTTTTTGAAAGTAAAATGGCTGTGCCTGATGTAGTAAGCCCCCAATCCACCGCCTCGCCGGACACGGCAGACCCGGTATTGCAGGAGCGAATAATCAATATTGCAATAGATCAGAATAAAGCGGTTTTCGACAGGCCTAATATCAGGGGGTTGATGCACGGTAAAATGCTACAAAACGGCCAGTTGATAGATTGCATAACCGTACACCTTAAAGATGGGCAAAAGGCGGGCTATCCCGGTTCGGTAACTGCCAATATAGGCCAGCCTAATCCTGTTGTTGTTTATGTGGACTATATTACCGATGTTGATGTGCCAAAGGTATCAGGCAGCGCTCAGAATGGCGGACCCATTGCAAATAGCGCTACTGCCGGCTTTAAAGGAACTATCTGTTGCAGAGTACAAAAAAACGGAGACAATAAGTATTATATGCTTACCTGTAGCCATGTAATGACTAATGGCTCAAAACATAACTACGGCGGGCAATTGCAGACAACACACAGTGCATCGCCATTAGGTACGTGGACCTGGGCTATGCGAACCGATGATATTGATGCTGCCCTTATCGCTCTTCAACCATCCGATCATTTTTCTTATCATATTTCGGCGCTCCAAAATAAAAAGCCGCGCCTGTTAACCTCTGCCGATATTTTAACAACCAATATTTTTATGGCAGGCCGCGATGATAAAGACCACCTGAAACTTATGCCGGGCAAGGTAACCACATACAGCAGCGTTTTTCCGATAGGTATTGGCTACGCCGAGGGCGAATACCCAATCAATGGCCTGATCGTATTATCAAACATTGTAAAAACCGGAGATAGCATTACTTATAAAACCTTATCTGTACCGGGCGATTCAGGAGCATTAATATACGATGATCAGAATACCCCTTTAGGTATGGTGATTGCCGGGAACAGCCAGTTTACTTACGCTATACCGCTTAACACAATTTTGTCAACCACACAATCAGCAATTGCATAACATGAAAAAGTCAATTCAACCCCTAATCTTTTTACTCTTTTTAACAGCAAGGTGTTTTGCGCAAACGCTTGTAACGGTCGATTATGTTACCGGTAACGCATCGGCCACAACCATTAATCTTGATGGAACAGCTACGATCAAAATAATAAACGTCCCGGCAAATCTTCCAAATGACATAGCCATAGGAGATAACGGAGGTATGAATATCACCATTACTAAAACCGGACTTACCAGCACGTATAGTACCGCCTTTGACCCCGCAGCAAAAACTATAACCATTAATATAGTTGACGGAAAAATGAAATCTCCTTTTCCTGGCTCGGCTATACAAGTACCGTTAAAAATAGTCATAAACCAACATACTGCTTCATTAAGCGCGGGTGGAGGGCAACAACAACAAACATCAGCTTACACGCCTGGTTATATTTATTATGATGCCGTTAAACTGATCCGGTTAAAAAAAGAGAACAAATCCGATTCTGTAAAAATGATTGTAGATGCTTATGGCGGCATAAATAACGGATTTTTAAAAGATATTTTGGGAACAACTTATAGTTCTTCTGTCAACATTCAGGGCGGTGGCGCATTATCCCTTTCATCCGTGTTTTCGGCTGCCGGCAATTTAAACGTCACCAACTTTGCTGATGGTTTGGCCAAATTTTTAGTGGCCCGCAGTAAAGAGGAATTGAACGTCGCATTTTTTTCACAATTTAAACAGGCGGCACTTAAATATCCCGAATTAAACACAGTGTTCCCTACAACATTTAAATTTTTAAACGACATAAATGCATACCAGTATGCCGCAATGTTACCCGCTTTGCGTAGTGCATTTCAAAAAGATATGAATGCGATAGCGGGTAACCTGGTAAATCTGCGCGATTTGTCATCATCCAAATGCCCCAAAGATGCACAAGCGTGTATTTTACGACTGAAAACAGAAAACGATTTTTTAAATAATTATTTGGCAGGCCGATCAATAATTGCCGCATTAATAATTGCAGATAACATTATAAAAGGGAACAATGCTGCCGACGCTATTAACAACCTGGCTATCGATAAAGTTTGTGATGTGAAAGACACCAGTAAGTTTTACAACGTTGCCAATGGTATTCGTTTTGTCGATCTCATCTCTCAGTCACTTCGAAGTACCGACCCCACACGAGTATGGATAACCAAACAACAGGTTACTGCACTTATAAATGACAATGCAACGCTCGAAGTATATTTAGGATTGCTCTACGCAAAAGATCAGAAAAACCCACAACAAATAACCTTTAAAACTCAAAGAGGATCGGCCGGTTTAAAAGATTTACTTGACGAAGTGTATAAAAACTGGAATTTAACAGTATTGCCAAAAGAAATAGGCGATTTTAAAACCCAGGTAAAAGGCATGATCTCTTCGTACAGTGATGCAGCTGATAATGCTTTAACCGCAATTAATGCTAAAAGTCAGGATAGCCAAAACTTAATACTTGCTTATACCAACTATGCTTCCTCGTTGTCTGTCATGATCAAACAAACAGCAACATTTTTAGCAAACGATTCGACCCTCGTTCCCAAATTTGCCGGTGTAAAAAATACCCTGCTTAAATTTTCTTCAGGTATCGATGATGCTACCAACATGGCATCTAATATTAAGAGTAATGACTACGCCGCACTTGTTTTAAATTCATCAGCACTTCTTGCCGACCTTTTGGGTAGCAATTATACCTTCAAAGAGAGCTACATTAAGTACGGAACTTTTATGGCCAATATTATACAGGCCAATAATTCCGACGAGGTTAACGCAGCTATTGAGGCTGCTGTTTTACCGGTTGGCAGTGCATCCATCAAAAGAGAAACCCCGGTAAATATCTCTCTGAATGCCTATATAGGGCCTACATTCGGCTCCGAGTATATTTCTAAAAGCCAAAACCCTACCGCGCCGGTTGTCGGCATAACCGCCCCGGTTGGTGTGGCATTCAGTCTTGGTAACAATAAGTCGCCCAACGCGGCAGCAACTGTTGGCGGCAAAAGCCACACCCTGTTTGTCTCATTAATTGATGTAGGCGCCTTAGCCTCATATCGCCTTTCGGATAACACCACCACCGTCGCTTCTGAAATTGAGCTTAAAAACATCGTATCGCCCGGTCTGTTTTATTATTTTGGCTTTGGCAAGTGCCCGATATCAATTGGTTTTGGTGCGCAGCTTGGCCCTCAACTCCGAACCGTTACGGGTACAACCGTTACCGTTGATAGTAATTATTACGTTAAATACGGGGCAAGTATTGTTGTGGATATCCCATTTTTCAACTTGTATACAAAATCTAAGCAATAACATCCGATCTAAGCTATCAGCGCTTATTCTTCGTCGATCTTTCGTTACGGAGATAAGCGCTGATAGCTTTAAGGGTAAAAGTAAATACCATTTTGATTTATAAAATCAATTTCGTTACTTTGAATATCAAAGTACTTTAAATGAAAGAAAAAGATCTACTTGACGACCTGGGCTCCATCAAAAATATAATGGAACGCTCCACAAAGTTTATTTCGCTCAGCGGGCTTTCGGGGGTAATGGCCGGTGTATATGCGCTGGCTGGCGCGGGTGTAGCTTACCGCTTGCTTAATGCTTATGTTGAAGGTGGCCGCTTTGGCGGGCAAATATTAACCATGCGGTTATTTTTAATTGCCTGCGCAGTGTTAACATTGTCATTGATTACCGGCTTGTGGCTCACCGTTCGCAAGGCTCACCGTAAAAATTTAAGTGTAATAAACCCAAGCAGTCGCGCCCTTTTATTCAGCGGTGCCATACCTTTGGTAGGCGGCGGCACATTTTTATTGATACTTTTGTACCAGGGCTATTATGGCATTATTTGCCCCGGCTGCCTGGTTTTTTATGGCATGGCGCTGGTTGCTGCCAGCCAGCATACTTATGGCGATGTTAAATGGCTGGGCCTGTGCGAAATTGCCCTTGGCCTGTTGGCTGCCGCAATGCCGGGATATGGTTTAATATATTGGACAGTTGGTTTTGGCGTACTGCACATTTTGTATGGTACCGTGATGCATTTTAAATACGATCGTGAAGGCAGTACTACATAATTTTGATAAAGCTTTTGAAAACCGCATACGCCTGCAAGCCATGAGTGTGCTGGTTGCTAACGAAAGCTACGATTTTAACGCGCTTAAAGAACTGTTGGATGTAACCGACGGTAACCTGGCATCGCACCTTAAAGCTTTGGAGAAGGAGGAATACATCACCGTAACCAAATCTTTCCTCGGACGCAAGCCCAACACCCGCTACCTGGCCACCAAATTGGGCATTGCGGCATTTAAAAAACACCTCGAGGCACTCGAAAATTTAATAAAACAGCAAAAATAAATTTTTTTACCCATATACTTTGAAATACAAAGAACTTTTAAATATATCAAAAATGAAGATCAAAACCTTATTACAAGATGGCTTTACCGCAACCGGCCTGGCCCTTATCATCATCTCGGCAATCGTATTTGCATGCACCATTCCGGTTGGTCAAAACGATACGATGGGCGTTTTCTTTATCAATTATTCATTTTCGCTCGGCTACCTGCTGGCTTTGGGCATCAATAGCATTGTAAGGCAACGCTGGGGTTTCTGGCAAAACAAGTTACAACATACCATCATTATGCTGGTGCTTTGGTTTATCAGCGCGTTTGCTTTAAACCGCAACATGAATGTTTTTGATGCCTCGGTACCCTGGCTTTGCGTGTATATCATTGTGGCTGCTGTAACCTTAGTGCTGGCTGTTTTTTACCAGGCAATGGGCGCACTATCCCGCTATATCTTCTTTTTCTTTTTAGGCAGCGCGGCCATCCTGTTTACTTATTACGCCATATACCTGGTGCCCCTGTATGGCATAAGTGCTGTTGCGCTTATCGCGATAGGCATTTCCATGCACTCGTATATCACGCTGTTTATGCTCATAGCCACCATAACTGTTTTTATACGTGCTTTGCGCGATGATAAAAAAATAGCCTGGGCATTTGGCGCAGGTGCTTTATGGCCGGTGTTGGTTTGTGGGGTGTTTTTGGTACAATGGAACAATACCGATCAAAAAATAAATCGTGTTTTAAATCAATACACACTTAACGAAGCCAAAATACCCGCCTGGATGGTAGTGAGCCAGAAGATCGACCGTTCGCCCATTGCCGAACGCATTTTAAAAACCGGCCTGGTATATCACGAGGTTAAACTAACCGGCGAGTGGTTTTGGGGCGATATGCCAACCCGTGGGTTTGATGTACAAAAGCAGCACGACCCATTAGTGGTGATAGCCAGCCTGTTTTGTACCCGCCCCAACCTCGACGACCAGGAACGCATCAAAATATTAAAATCAATGTACGATTCGCGCCACCACGCTCAGGAACGCCTTTGGGCCGGCGATGAGCTGACAACGGCAAGCATAGTGAGCAATGTTAAGCTCTTCCCCGAATACCGCATGGCTTATACCGAAAAAACACTCACCATCAAAAACAATTCCGACCGGAGCTGGCAGAACCAGGAAGCGATCTATACTTTTCACCTGTCCGAAGGCTCTGTGGTAACCTCGTTATCGTTATGGATAAACGGGCAGGAAGAAAAGTCGCGGCTCACAACTAAAGCCAAAGCCGACTCCGCCTACAAGCAAATTGTCGGTGTTCAAAACCGCGACCCGTCCGTTATCCACTGGCAGGAGGGCAATATCATCACCGTAAGGGTATTTCCATGCCCTGTTGACGAAAACCGCAAAGTGCGCATCGGGGTAACCGGTCCGCTAAAAAAAGACGGTGATAAACTGGTTTACGAAAACATCTATTTCGAGGGCCCCGAAGCTACCCGTGCGCTTGAAACCGTGCAGGTGGCCTTTTCAAACAAACCTGCCGGCCTGCAGTTACCGGGTAATTTTGAATTAACAGGTAAAGATGTGTACCAAAGCGAGCGCGATTATCAGCCTTATTGGGAGATCAGCTGCAAAGCGCCGCAATTGGCAACAAACAGTTTTTATTTCGATAATGCCAATTACCGGGTTAAAGATCTGCAGCCGCAGTACAGCAGCTTCGAGCCATCGGTGGTGTATCTCGATTTGAATAATGCCTGGTCGCGCGATGAGTTGCAGCAGGTTTGGGATCGCACCAAAACCAAAACCGTTTATGTATATCAAAATGGCTTAACCCGTTTAAATGACGAAAACCTCGACGAAGTTTATAAACTGGCCGCCCAGGATAACTTCAGCCTGTTTCCGTTGTATCATGTTACCGATCCTGAGCACTCGCTCATTATTTCGAAAAGTACGGTAGTTGCGCCTAACCTGCAGGATTTGGAAGGCAGCGCTTTCGCCAAAAAAATGGACGACTATTTTAAAACGCCCAAACAGATCAGGCTGTATAACATCGGCGATCAGCTCTCGCCCTACCTAAAAGCCTTAAAAGAGCTGCGCGTGTTGAATTACGAAAACGGAACCCGGGAGCAACTGTTTACAGAATTAGGTAAGCACCGTTTTTTACTGAGCCAGGAAAGCGATTCGACCGTTGCGGTTAACCACGCCCAAATGCTGATACAAAAAACAGATGTAGTAAGCAGCGGCACGGCTCCCGACCATCTGCTGCGTTTGTTTGCCTATAACGATATCATGAAAAAGGTAAGCGCGGGCTATTTTACCAATAACTATGTGCAGCCCGATATTATCGACGAGGCCGAAAGGGCCTACGTGGTTACCCCGGTTTCAAGCCTCATCGTACTGGAAACGCAGAAGGATTACGAACAGTTTAACATTGCCGAAAGCAAGAACAGCCTAAAAAACGCATCGATCAAATCATCCGGATCAGTACCTGAGCCTCACGAATGGCTATTGATCGCCCTGTTTATCAGCATTGTGCTTTACCTTAAGTTTTATACCAAAAAGGCAGGTTATGAAGGCTAATATCAGTTTGTCGTATATCAAACCCATCAGCGTAAGTATGGTCAATGTGCTATTAGCGGCTTATGGCTGTATCGCTTTCTGGTTGTTTAAAGGCTATTTTAGTTGGGATGTGAATGTGAGTTTGGGGCTGGCAACGGCCCCTTACATTTGTACGGTTAACAAAGGCACCCTGTCGTTAAAATATCTCGTCCCAACAATATTGGCCATGGTTTTGGCCATATTGCTGCCCGTACGCAGCATGCTTTTTGTGGCCATACTTTTAGCGGTATTACTGTTGGTTGAAAACGGTATCGGCAAATTAAGCAACGTGGTACTGTTCCTGATGCTGCTCATCTCGCCCATGTTTAAATACGCGGCCATGATATTCGAGCTGCCCGTTAGGCTTTGGTTAAGCGCGCAGGTGGCGGCGCTGCTAAGCCGTATCGGCATAGTGGCCGTTGCTGCCGGTAACCAGATCGTGCTCAACGGATCAGAGTTTTCTGTCGACCCGGCCTGCGCCGGGTTGAACATGCTGGTAACATCGTTGCTCATTTGCCTGTTTACCATCGCATTCTATCAGCGGCAAACGCAAAAGCGGTTGCATTTTTTGTTCCTCGGTGGATTGTTGATCATCACCATCGGGTTAAATATTGTTTGCAACTTTTTCCGTATCACGTTCCTGGTGCTGTTTAAAGTAATGCCCCAAACCTTCTTCCACGATTTTATCGGCATGTTTTGTTTATTACTTTACGTAATTGTACCGTTAATGTATGGCTGTAAACTGATCTTTGGCTTCATCGCGCAAAGCAAACCACCGAAACAACAGCCGGCGATGGTTCAAAATACGATAAGGTACCCGTTGCTGCACGCTTCATTTTTAGTTTTAACCATTTTTATCGCGTTTCACCTTTCGGCAATGCAGAACAGCATGAACACTAAGAATGTAGATATTGATCTGCCCGGCTATCATAAAAATAAGCTGGCCGACGGCGTACTGAAATTTGAAAACGCGGAGGCGCTGGTATACCTTAAACCCACGGCCTACTACGCCCCCGGCCACGACCCGATGGTTTGCTGGACGGGCAGCGGGTACGCGTTTACTAATATTAGCCGGTCGGCAATTAACGGCACCCTGGTTTATACAGGCACGCTAAAAAAAGGCGCCGATAAAATTTACGCCGCCTGGTGGTTTGATAACGGCACACTGCAAACCAGCGATCAGTTAAAATGGCGCTGGGCCGCAGCTCAGGGGCAACCGCAATTTTACCTGGTTAATGTAAACGCAGCAACACCACAGCTTTTAAAAAGTAAAGCCACTCAACTATTATCAGCAAACAAATATTTAACAGGCAATTCATACCATGCACACAGTACTGATCAACAACAGGTTAACCCGCCGAATTAAAATATGCATCACCATGGTCATTATCGGTTTGGCGGTAAGCGGCATCACTGCATTCCCGATAGAAACCGAACTGGCCCTTTTAGCCAAACCCGGCACCGGTGTAATGAACCACTGGCTCAATACCATTTACGGGGCCATAAAAACCACCAACCAAACCTACCCCTGGTTAAGCTACGGCACCGATTGGCTGGCCTTTGCCCATATCATGCTGGCTGTTTTGTTTATCGGTCCCCTGCGTAACCCGGTTAAAAACATCTGGGTAATTGAGTTTGGCATGATCGCCTGCGTATCCATCTTCCCACTGGCGTTTATTGCAGGCGGCATACGCGGTATCCCCGTATTCTGGCGGTTTATCGATTGCTCTTTTGGTGTTATCGGCATTATTCCGCTGTATTTGAGTTATACAACAATTAAAAAAATAAACACCAAACAGTTTTAAGTAATGATTCAATTCAACATCAGGTATTTCGCCCTGACCGTAATACTATTCTTTATCGAACTCTATATCGGGTTTTGCGTTCGCGATGCCATTATCAGGCCCTACGGCGGCGACTTACTCATCGGTATATTTATTTATTGTTTTCTAAAAAGCTTCATTAATGCACCTGTGATGCCTGTAGCGATACTGGTATTGATGGTTTGTTACATTGCCGAGGTGTTGCAATACCTACATTTTTTAAATTACATGGGCTGGCAAAATTCGCACCTGGCACGCATGGTGTTCGGCGTTGGTTTTTCGTGGATCGATATGCTGTGTTATACCGCGGGCATGCTTATTGTACTTTTAGCAGAGCGGGCAAGGTATGCAATACAAAAATTTTGATGATGGAATATTTTGTAAAACAGGGTTCGGTAGTGCGGCAGATATGGGGTAAAAGCGATACCGTGCTGTTTATTTTTGCCGGTTCGGCGGCCGAGTTCGCACTCAATAAGGCTGTCGACTGGCTATACTTTACCGGCAAGTTACCCGCCGACCCGATCGGGCGTTTGTTCAGCACCGTTGCCTATGCCCGCATGATCCTTTTTGCCGATCGTGATCAGGCTCTCAAGGCTATCGACCAGATCACGGCGATCCACCAGCAGGTTGAAGCAAACCGCGGCGCCAAAATACCCGATTGGGCTTACCGCGATGTGCTGTTCATGCTCATCGATTATTCTATCCGTTCGTTCGAAGTATTGGAGCGGCCTTTAACCGGTTGGGAAAAAGCCGAGGTGTTTGATACCTTTTACCGCGTAGGCAATCGTATGGGTATAACCGATCTACCCAAAACCTACCCCGATTGGATCATCATGCGCCGGGAGCATTTGGAGCAAAATTTGCGCAACAGCAAATTCACCACCGACCTATATCAGCAATATAAAAAACACCTGGGCCGGGTACGGTATCAATTGTTAAAGCAGGTGCAACAGCTTATCGTCCCCGAAAAGGTAAAACAATTGCTGCAATTAACCGGTGTACCTTATATTAAATCCTTGTTGGCGTTGTACAAATTAAGCCGTCTTATCCGTATAGACACCATCTTAAAAAGCGCCATGCTGCCCGAAGCCTATAAAAAACAGATCCTCGCGCTCGACGAAAAGTAATACCCTATATTTGATAAAACAACAGGTTTTATCATGAGAGTTACTTTCGCGCTGATCATCCTATTCTGGCTCAATGCTAATGCCAAACTGGTGCCTTTTCCAAATGGGCATCATCCTGTGCTAAAACAGGCAGCAAAAAGCGGGTTGGTACAGGCGGTTGTTTTCCAAAATAAACATTACCTGGTTTGCAAATTCAATCCTAAACAATATAACATTGAATTGTTTAACCGGTTCGAAACCGGTACCTACACTTTTAGCGAGATTGAAAAGCATAAAAAACGCAACCTCATATTTGCCATGAATGCAGGTATGTACGAACAGGACCTTAGTCCCGTGGGTTTATTTGTATCGGGCGGTAAAACGCATAAGGAAATAGATCTGGCTACCGATAAGCCCGGCAACTTTTACCAGCTTAAACCCAATGGTGTATTTATTGTGGATGATCAAAACAACGCACATATTATTACCAGCGAAGCTTATCCGGCAGTAAGCTATAAAGTAAACCTTGCTACGCAAAGCGGCCCCATGCTGCTTATCGGAGGAACGTTAAACAGTAACTTTAAAGAACAATCAACCAACGTAAACATCCGCAACGGCGTTGGCGTTGATAATAAGGGTGATGTAGTTTTTATTATTTCGCTTGATAAAGTTAATTTTTATGAACTGGCGCAATTATTTAAAACGCAATACAACTGCGATAATGCCCTGTATATGGATGGTGTGATAAGCCAGTATTATGCGCCCGAACTGCAAAAAAAGCCTGTTGAAGGCGTACCGCTCGGTACCTTTATTACAGTGAGCCGTAAGAAGTAAACCGTTAACTGTTTAGAGGCTCCATTATGCCCTTATCTCAATAATCACTTTTTAAAGCTCCGGAGGAGCTACCTGTTTATAGTAAGCAGAAAAAAAGAACCCGGGCTCCGGAGGGGCCTCCTGTTTTCAACAGCAATTGCTTGCCTTATTCACAGCCTATATCATTTGACAATTATTTTCATAATATTTATGGAATCTTTTGTGTAAAACCATTTTGATACAAAAGCACAACCATGAAAACCTTTTCCTTATCTGCCCTGCTGCTTTTATGCTGCTGCGTTTGCTTTGCGCAAAAACCACTAACCAATAGCCGCACCAGCAGCTATTATACCTATATCTACACGCTAAGCGATGAGGATATGAAAGTGTTTTTTGAAGATACCAAAAAGAAGCCCGAAGACCTGGTTTTAAACCATCCTGTCGACTCTGTGCTTACCGACCGTTACGTTCAGCCCAAGCTGGTGCCCGGCAATTATTTAGCGGTACACGCTACCGAAAACAAGGTAAGCTATAACGTGATACAGGTCAATACCGCTTATTTACAATTACTGGATAATAAAAAAGACCTGCGGTTTTCCTTGTTCGACGCAAACGGGAACGAAGTTACCGATGCCGAAGCCTGGCTCGATCATAAACAGATCAGCTATGACCCCCTCTTTAAACTTTATCACATCAAATATCATCAGAAAGAAGACGATGATCACTATATAAAAATTAAATACAAAGGGGTTGTGAGTTATTATACCGTTGATCAGCAGGAAAGAGGCCGTTACGGTCCGTCAACATGGCATAACATCATCAACTCACGTCCAATAGTTTACCTGTGGCAGCCATTGGCTAATTTATTTTCAAAGTATCACCACGGGCCCTATTACGGCAAGGGTTCGCCTTACAACGGCTTTATGGCTTTTAATAAACCCATGTATAAACCGCGCGATACCGTAAGGTTTAAAGCCTATATATTTCAATATAAATCAAAAACGCCGGTCAAACAAAAAACGTTATACATCCGCCTTAAAGAAGCTTATGGCGATGCCGGCAAGATCATCGGCCAGGTAAACAGTTATCGCGACGGGGCCTTTGAAAGTTCGGTTGTTTTAAATGACAGCTTAAAACTGGTGCTCGACAGAAACTATACCATCAGTCTCGAAAACTCGGCAGATGTTAAGGCTAAGAATAATGTATTGATCAGCAAAAACTTCAGGTACGAAGAGTACGAGTTAAAAACCATCACCTTTAACATGCGCACCAACGAGGAAGAACAGCCATTTAGTACCGCTGCTACGCTATACCTTAAAGCAGCCGATGAGAATGAGCTGCCTGTTGCCGATGGCCGTATCGAGTTGATCTTAACGGCAGAAGATGTACAGCAATACAACGACAAGCATGTATTTGTACCCGATACCTTATGGCAGCACAAGCTGCAGCTCGACCCGATAGGCGAAACCAAAGTGCTGATACCCGATTCGGTTTTCCCTATGGCCGATGTGCGATACAGCGTACATGCTGTATTTTTAAACAGCAATAACGAGCGACAAACCAAAGACGAAACGTTAACCTTTTCGGCCCATAAACGCTATACCATTACCACTAAGCTTAACCAGGATACCCTAAAGATCACTTACCTGGATAAGGACCGGCCGGTATCGGCAAAAGCCCGGATAATCGGCTCAACGGTTAAAGGTGATACGCTATTGGTGAAAGATGTATCATTACCGGCACAGATCATCATCAACCCCAACATTGACAGCTACAGCATCCGGACAGATAGTGCGTACAAAAGTGCAGATATGGCCGATTTTAAAGACGAGATAAGCATTTCGTCGCTGCGCACCGCCGACTCGTTATTTGTCCGCGTAACCAACCCGCACCGCATCCCTTTTTGGTACACGGTGTTTAGCGGCAATAAAATAATTGACGGCGGCAAGGCGGTAAACCTGTTTTATAAAAAGCCTTGTCAGGTTAATGGCAACATCCACTTTCTGATCAATTATGTTTGGGCCGGTAAACCCGAAACCAAAGAAGAGGCCATTGGCTATTACGATAAATTACTCACCATTACGCCAACGCAGCCTATCTCGGTTTACCCGGGTCAAACAGCGCCTATTGTCATCAATGTTAAAGATCCCGCGGGTAAACCGGTTGCCGGTGCCGATGTTACCGCCTTTGCTTTTACCACCAAATTCAAAAACTACAAGGGAACATCCATTCCTTATTTTGGCAAAAGCTACCTGGCCCGTAATCTAAAAGAACGGCTTGAAATTGACGATAAGAGCGAGTATGGCGCATTTCAACTTAACTGGAAACGCTGGGGCCGCCAAATGGGATTGGACAGTATCATATATTTCCAATTTACTCATCCCAAAGATATTTATTTTATAAACGAACCCGCACCCGACAGCCTCACTCAAATAGCGCCCTTTGTTGTAAAGAACGGCGATATTTTACCCATATATGTTTTGTTTATTGATGAGCGCCCGGTATACTTTAGCCAGGCCGAGCAATTGCAGCGCTATAGTTTTATGGTATCGCCCGGCAGGCATAAAATTAATTTCCGCACGTTAAACCAGGATATTACCCTTGATAAGGTTTTTGTTGCCAAGGGGCAAAAAATGATATTGAGCGTTAATGCCGATACTGCATTGAACCACCAGGCACATTTTGTTAAAATGCCCGATACCCTAACCCCGTACGAGGCAGGGCTGATCAATAAATACATGATCAGGGTGGTTAATAATTTTGGTCCGCGTATGGCCACCCTTACGCAGGAAAATAGTTTGATATTACTCAATCCATCTCCATTATCGGCCACAAACAACACCATCTTAACCGGGCCGTTGTCTTATAACGATGCGCTTATTGATGTGAAAGGCGGCCTTACGCAAAGTTTTATAACCGAACCCGGCTACTCGTACGAGTTTAAACCAAATTTTCTAAAGCAAAAATCAATTGCCTCGCTTTATCCGTTCAATACACATCTTGGTACAAGTGCGCCCAATTACCAACGGTACCTGCCCAATGCCCCCAAAGACGCCGACATACCATCGTACAGCCAGTATGCGCTTACCGGTAAAGAAGTTGATACCCTTTGGCACCATTACCTGGATAGCCGCCGCAACACCCAGAGCTTATTTAACAACAATTATTTAAACCCCTATGGTAATGGTAAACTGGTTATTGGCTTTGATGAATACCAGGGCGATCATCCAGATAAACACCCGCCTTTTATCAAAAATGTAGTGATATACCGCGAGGGCAACCCCGATTATCTCGGCATTTACCCGGGCAGTACTACCGATTTCAGATACCTTAACCCCGGTAATTATCGCCTGTTGTTTTTATTGGATGGCGACAGGTACCAGCTGCAGGAAGGCATCAGTATCAAACCCAACGGCATTAATTATTACAAGGTAAAATTCAACCGCATCAAATCCAGGGATAGCGTAAGCATCAAAATATCAACTATTATTGAGCAGTATCTAACTGATTATCAGTACGCCGATGAAGATCAGCAAAAGCTGAAGATAAAAGAGGCATTTAACCATCAATACGTTGATAATACTACATTTAAAGACCAGATGACCGGTCAGGTGTTGGATAAAAATAAACAAACGCTTATCGGGGTGTCTGTTATAGTTAACGGTACCAATCACGGTACGGTTACCGATATAAATGGCCGGTTTAGAATTACCGTGCCCCCGTCGGGTAAGTTGCGTATCGCTTATATTGGCTATGTATCCACCATGGAAGATATCAGGCCGGGTACCGATGTCAAAATTATACTCGCCGAGTCGAGTATGTCGCTTAATGAAGTGGTTGTTACCGGTTACGGCACGCGATCAATGAAAAGCATGAGCCTGGCATCAGTTTCTACCTTAGAAGGCAAGGTTGCGGGTATCGATATCGCTATTCGCGGCGCGGCAACTCCGGACGCATCAGCTAAGCCCTTATACGTGGTTGATGGCGTTATTGTAGATAGCATAGATGGTGTTAACGCCGGTGACATCGCCGACATCAGCACCCTAAAAGATGCGGCAGGTACCGCCATTTACGGCGCCCGGGGTGCAAGCGGGGTGGTCATCATCACCACCAAAAAAGGGAGTAAAAATAGCACTGCCGGTATTGAACTGCCTGGCGGGCAAAACACCACGCGCACCAACTTTCGCGATTATGCCTACTGGCAGCCCAGGCTCATTACCGATGAACAGGGCAATGCCAGATACAATGCAACATTCCCCGATGATATTACCAGCTGGCGCACCACAGCGGTTGCTGTTAGCGGCAAATATACCGGGTATCGTGATAATCTCGCGATCAAAGCTTATAAGGCGCTTAGCGCAAATATGGTAACGCCACAATTTGCCGTTAAGGGAGATGAAATGAATGTACTGGGCAAAATGATGAACTATACTACCGATGTGGCCCATGTTGATCGTCGCTTTCTGTATAATGGTGAGCCGTTTAAGCAGAATAGGCTAAGCGTAAAAAATGCGCTTATAGATACTTTCAGGATAGTTGCCGCTGATAAGGACAGCCTGAAATTTGAATACACCATAAAAAAAGACAACGGCTATTTTGATGGCGAAAGGCGCAGCATACCCGTTTTTGAACAGGGCGTGCTTGAAACAAAAGGCACCTTTGCCGATCTGGAAAAGGATACCACCGTTACCCTAAAGTTCGACCCGGCATTAGGCAAGGTGACCTTCAGGGCCGAATCGTCGGTACTGCCTGCATTAACCGAGGAAACCGACCGCCTGCGCATTTACGAATATTTATGCAACGAGCAGCTGGCATCAAAACTAAAAGGGTTGCTGGTTGAAAAACGCATCCGTACTTATTTGGGGCAGCCATTTAAATGGGATAGGAATGTGTTGGACCTGATTAAAAAACTACAGGAAAACCGCCGTGCCGAAGGCACCTGGGGCTGGTGGAAAGATACCGAAGAAGAACTGTGGATAAGCCTGCACGCTGTTGAGGCATTGGTTGACGCCGAAAAGGAAGGCTACCACACCTTGATCGATAAACAAAAACTGATCGATTATTTAATGTACCAGGTAACCTCATACCAGGGGGTAAACAAACTGGATGCGATAAATATTTTACTGAAACTGAATGCCAAAGCCGATTACAATCAGCTGATAGCTGTTTACGAAAAAGGCTTGTCGCCAAAGATCAAACGGTCCGACTATGACAAAATGAAACTGATGGCTGTTAAACAGCAGGCCGGTTTGCCCATTGTTATGGATAGCCTGCTGCTCAAAAAGCGCAGTACCATGTTTGGCAATCTGTATTGGGGCGAAAACGACAGCTACCGCTTTTTTGATAACTCCATCCAGTTAAGTGTAATGGCCTACCATATTTTAAAAGCAGATGGCAAACACCCCGAAATGCTCATCAGGCTGCGCAACTATTTTTTAGAGCAGCGTAAAGACGGTTACTGGCGCAATACCTACGAGTCATCATTGATACTCGAAACTATTTTGCCCGATCTGCTTATCGGCAAACAAACCCCAGCCCCGCCGGCAATTACCCTTAACGGGGATAAAAACGAAACGGTAACACAATTCCCCTATACCGCCACGTTAAATCCGGCCACATCGTTAAAAGTAAGTAAAACCGGTGTAATGCCAGTGTACATAACCGGCTACCAGCAGTTTTGGAACAAACAGCCGGTTAAAGTAAGTAAGGATTTTACCGTGAACACCTGGTTCGAAAGATCGGGTAATAAAACAACCCTGCTAAAAGGCGGCGAACCTGTAAGCTTACAGGCCGAGGTTACCGCCCGCGCTGATGCCGATTTTGTGATGATCGAGATACCGATACCGGCAGGCTGCTCTTACGAGAGTAAAGAACAACCTTACTGGGGCGCCGAAGTACACCGCGAATATTTTAAAAACAAGGTGAGCATATTTTGCCGCAAGCTTAAACAAGGCAAATACAGTTTCACCATTAAACTGATGCCGAGGTACGGCGGTAATTACACCCTCAATCCGGCCAAAGCCGAAATGATGTATTTCCCGGTATTTTACGGTCGGGAGGAGCTAAAAAGGGTTACTATCAATTAGAGATTTTAGCGTGAATCTATTTTTCTACCCCGGTGTCTGTGTCCTCACAGGCACCTTATTTCAATTCAGCCGCCATTACCGGGTTACCCGATTCTGTCACCGTGGACGGGTTCATCTTTAAACCGGTAATTTTTAGCGTGCAGGCAATATCGCAGGGTGGATTGGCGGGCAGGGTTACATGCAAACCGCTGCCATCCTGTATAAAGGCGAGGTTCCCTTTCGCGCCAAGCAACGTAATCGCATTGATCTTCCCGGCAGGCGCCTGCCCTTCAGCCAGCGAAGTAATAGTTGCCGAAGCGCCGGGCCATTTGCCGCTGATAATGGCATACAACACATCGCCCTTCACTGTAAAGTGGATAGCGTCCTTCTCGCCCTCTGCAAATTTTATCCAGTTATGGGTATCGTAAATAGCCTCGCCGTTTACTTCCAGCCACTTGCCAATGCCTAACAATGTTTCCTGTTGGTCCTGCGGGATGGTGCCATCTGCTTTGGGCGATAAATTAAGCATCAGCGTACCGTTTTTGCTCACAATATCCACCAGCCGGTTAACAACAGATGCGGCATTGGCCACCGTCATACCATTGGTATAACCCCAGGTACTGCCTATTTTGCTGTCCACGTCCCAGGTACCGGTGCGGATGCCCGGAGGCACATGACCCTCAAAATCCAAAACAGAACCGATAGTTGCCGTATTGACTCCCGTTGGGGCAAAAGCTGCTTTTTTTGTGTTGAGGGTAACATCTTTACCCCATTTTTTTGCGCTGTTGTAATAGTAAGCCGCAACCTGCAGCTTCATCGGGTCCAAAAAGCGCTGATCGATACCATTATCGAACCACAATACATCGGGCTGGTATTTGTCAATCAATTCTACATTCCGGTTAAACCAGCCCAGCAAAAACTTTCGGCAAGCCTCATCGCTTCGGTCGGCAACGTTGTAAAAAGCCGCCCATTTCGCATCGAACAGATCGGCTTTTTCTGCCTTCATTTTTTCGATCATGTCGGCAGGCGGATTGATAAACTGAAAGTTTTCGATCTGGTGATTGGTGAAGCCAAATTTAAGGCCCTGTTTGCGTACTGCAGCACACAGTTCTCCTATCAGGTCGCGCTTGGGCCCCATTTGTTTGGCGTTGTATGGGGTAACTTTGCTATCCCATAAGGCAAAACCATCATGATGCTGGCAGGTTGGCGCCACAAACCGTGCACCCGATTTTTTGAAAAGATCGGCCCAGGCTTGCGGGTCAAATTTATCCTGGGTAAACATCGGGATGAAATCTTTATAGCCAAACTTATCCTGCGTGCCAAAATGATCCACGTGCCATTGGCCAATACCACCGGCTGTGTACATGTGTTTTTCGTACCATTCGTTATGATAAGCCGGTACCGAGTATAAACCCCAGTGCATACATAAACCAAACTTGGCCCCTGCATACCAGGCCGGTACTTTATAGTTTTCTTTTAACGATTCCCAGGTGGGTTTGTATGGGCCTTTGGGCATTTTGGTGGCAATGAGCTTTACCGCTGCTTCAACATTTTGCAGCGTAGTTTCGGGCGCCATATCAAAACCGGTATCGTTACCGCTTTCGCCGATGGCTTTGTTTAAGGTGCGGGTAACAGGCGCATCGGTTACAGCTTTATTTTGGGCTTTCGCCGATAGGGCTATTAAAAAAGCGGCAGTAAAACAGATGGAAAAGATTTTTTTCATCCTCATCGTTAATTAAATATGGGTTTATAATTGGCTTATCAAAACTAACAATAGCTGCCGGTTTTAATTTGCGGCAAACAGACTTTTTTTTGTACAAAACAGACTATTGATTATCTTGCTGCTATAAATGCAATCCTGCTTATCACCAGGCCAATGATCAAACGTGCGCAGAAATACACATTTTCGTTACTCAATGTTGACCACGTAGAACTGGGCGCAAACTGGAATTATAAAAACGTGATAAGCCCCTACTACCGCATATATTATATTGAAGCAGGTATGGGCGAAATTTCAAACATTTCGGGAACGGTGCAGTTGGAAGCCGGTTATCTGTACGTCATTCCAAGTTTTACTTTATGCAATCTAAAATGCGATAACCATCTTGATCAATATTTTGTCCAGTTTTTCGAAGAATCGTCTGATGGTATATCCCTGTTTGCCTATAACCGATCTGTTATTAAGATCAAAGCTACCGAAAACGACGTTAGTAACTTCAGGCGTTTATTGGAGATCAACCCTGGCAGGGGCATCAACCGGTCAGACAATCCGAAGATATACGAGCGCAATATATTTTATAAAGAATACCAGGAGTTGAACAACCGGCAGCACCTGCCCGCGTTTTTAGAAACACAGGGCATTATTATGCAGTTGCTTGCGCGATTCCTGGCATCAGCGGCAGTTACCCAAAAAGAAACAGGCATTATTCCTGTTAAAATACTCGATGCTATCAGTTATATTTCGTTACATCTTCACCAAAAACTATCGGTAACACATCTGGCGGAAAGGGCCAATCAAAACAGCGAATATTTTTCGCGTTCGTTTCAACGCCACACCGGCGACAGGCCCTTAAATTATATCAACGAAAAAAGGATAGAGCGTGCCCAGTATCTTATTGTTACCAGTCAGCTTACCTATGCCCAGATTGCCGCGCAAACCGGCTTCGATAATCAATCGCACTTTTCGCGGGTATTTAAAAAAATAACCGGTATGCCGCCGCGTATCTATAAGGTCCGTTTTGGCGATCAGTTTTTCTTCAGATCAGTATCCGGCTAAATACAGGCGCTTATAACTGGTAGGTCTTACTAGTGATACAATAAAAAATTAATGTATTTTGGTTAAGCTTGCCGGCAAACCTTTTGCAGGTTAAATGGTTATAACAAGCTAAACCATTGTCCTGTTAATATTAATGAATAACGCTAAACCGCTGTTAAGCGATCTACAATTACTCGACATTCTATCCTTAAGCAATTACGCGGTTGCGGTGCATGTAACCGAAGATGCTGTTATTCAGTTTGCTAACGATGCCATGCTGGCTATTTGGGGCAAAGGCGGCAGCGTTATCGGTAAATCATTGGAGGAGGCTTTGCCCGAGCTTAAGGGGCAGCCGTTTATCGATCTGTTTAAACGGGTTTGGAATGAGGGGATCACTGTTTCGGGTACGGATACACCCGCCGATCTTAAGATTAACGGCGAATTAAAAACCTTTTATTTTGACTATGAGTACCGCGCAATAAAAAACGCGCAAGGGCAAACATACGCCATATTACATACCGCCTTTGATGTTACCGAAAGATATTTAGGTAAAGAGCGCGAGCAAAACCTGACCGAAGAATTGCGGGCCTCAAACGAGGAGCTTTCGGCAGCTAACGAAGAACTGAATGCCGCTAACGAAGAGTTAACACAATCGCAGGAAGCGTTGCGAAAAATATACGATGAATTAGCCGACAGCAACGCCCGTTTTCGCAGCATGGTTAGCCAGGCCCCGGTGGGTATCTGCATTATCCGCGCAAGCGACCTAATGGTAACCGATGCCAACGACTCATACCTTGAGCTGGCCGGTAAAAAACGCGAAGATTTAGAAAACCATACCATTTGGGATGCCGTACCCGAAGCCGCCGAGGCCTATGCTCCGATAATGAATGAAGTGATTAGCAGCGGTGAGGCTTTTATTGCCAGGGAGCACGAAGTAATGCTGATCCGCAACGGCGTGCCGGAAAATGTTTTTCTGGATTTTGTTTATGAGCCCATGTGGCAAAATGAAGTGGTAAGCGCTATTATGGTTTTGGCCATTGATGTTACCGACAAAGTAAACGCGCGTATCGAGGTACAACGGGCCGAAGAGCTCCACCGTTTTTCGATAGATGCTGCAAATGGCGCAACATGGCATATGGATGCCGAAACGCATGAGTTTACCGTATCGCCCAGGTTGAGGGAAATATTTGACCTGCCGCCCGATGGCCCTGTAACTTACGACAACATACTGAGTAAAATACCGGCCGATTATCACGATAGCATAAACCAGGGTATACAGGCATCGGTAGCCCAAAACCAAAGCTATACCATGGAGCATCCTATTGTATATGCCGACGGGAGCCGCCGCTGGGTGAGGGCATCGGGTAAATTGTATGCTGCCGAGGGGCCCCGTCGGGCGCATTTTTCAGGTCTTATCCTGGATATTACCGCGCAGGTCGAATCGCGCGAAGCCATCCTGAATTTAAACAATGAACTGGCAGCTGCCAACGAAGAACTGCTATCAACCAACGAGGAGCTTAATGCCACTATTGATGAACTGCGCGTTACCCGCGATGAGCTGAAACAAAGCCAGCTTGAGGTTGAGCAAAGCGAAGAAGCTTTGCGTTTTGCTTTACACGCAGCTAACCTGGGCACTTTCGATCTCGACCCGGCAACCAATCGCTTTAAGGGTAATGCTATGCTTAAATCGTGGTTTGGGCTGGGGCCGGATGATGAAATAGAGTTTTCAAAAGCGATCAATATAATAGCCGAAAGAGACAGAAATAATGTGTTATCGGCTATCCAGGATGCGCTAAACTTCAGGTATGGCGGGCACTATGATATTGAATACACCATTATTAACCCGCTCGACCCCCGGCCGCGTTACGTAAGGGCCAAAGGGCAAACCTTATTCAATGCCAGGCAGCAGCCTGTGCGGTTTAGTGGTACGGTGCAGGATATAACCGAAGAACGCCGTGCACTGATGGAGCTGGAACGTTCGTACGAACAGGAACGCCTGTCGAAGGAAGCGGCGCAACTGGGTACCTTTGATATGGACCTGTTGGCAAATACCCTGGAGTGGGATGAGCGCTGCCGCACCTTGTTCGGCATATCGCATAAAGACCCGGTAAGCTATGATAAAGACTTTTTGCCCGGTCTGCATCCCGATGATCGGGAGCGGGTAACCGATGTAATTAAAGATGTTTTTGTTAAATCGGTTAACAACGGCAACTACGATGTTGAATACCGGACCATTGGTGCGGATGACCAAAAAATACGATGGGTGCGCGCCAAAGGCAAGGCCCTGTTTAACGAACACGACGAGCCGGTGCGGTTTATCGGCTCGGTGCTGGATATTACCGATCAAAAGCAGGACGACATACGCAAAAGTGCGTTTATCAGTATGGTGAGCCACGAGTTAAAAACGCCATTAACCTCGTTAAAAGCTTACGTACAGTTGCTGGGTGCCAAAGCCCGGAAAGATAGCGACCATTTTGCAGCCGGCGCACTGGGCAAGGTTGAAGTTCAGGTAAATAAAATGCACAACATGATCGATGGGTTTTTAAACCTGTCGCGGCTGGAGGCCGGTAAGATCCAGCTTAATAAAACATCGTTTGATCTGAGCGATGTGGTAAAAGATATAATGGACGAAACCCTGCTTTTAGGTGCAACCCATGCTATCAAACTATTACCATGCGAATCGATCAGTGTTTTTGCCGACAAGGATAAAATAGGGCACGTTATTTCTAACTTTATCAGCAATGCCATTAAATATTCGCCGCGCGGCTCAAATATCGATGTCAATTGCGAAAAAACAGGGAACAATATAAAAGTGAGCGTAAAAGACGAAGGCGTGGGGATTAAATCCCAGGATCTGAGCAAGCTTTTTGATCGTTTTTACCGTGTTGAAAACGCTAATACCCAACACGTTTCGGGCTTTGGAATCGGGCTTTATTTAAGCGCCGAAATTATTGAGCGGCATCATGGTAAAATAGGTGTGGAAAGTGAACCCGGCTCCGGCTCTACTTTTTGGTTTACTATTCCGGTCAATAAGTAATCAGCACCTATATTACTAATAATATCGGATAATGGATTTCGAATACCCAATACCGGGTTTTTGTCTGCTATTCCAAAACCGGATATCTGGTGTTCAATATTACCAATCTCTCATCTTGTTAATTGATATACGGCAAGGCATCGGGTATATCCAATCGCGCAACCCCTATCTTATCATCGGCCATACCGTAATAAACATCGTAGCGGTTGGGCTGGCCAATATCGGTTCGCTGGTCTATACCTGTCGGGAAAACCACATCGGCAATAATGCCAACGCGCTCTTCGGGCAGGTCGGGTTTTAAAAGCGGTTTCACAGTTCTGAAAACCACGTCGTAAGGGTCATTCTCCGAAAGGATCATCAAGCCTGCCGAATAACATAAAGCTTGTTTGTTTTTGGTTGAATGCTCACTTTCCATTACGCCGTGGTATAAAAACATCCAGCCAAATTTGGTGAGTACCGGCGGCGTTCCGGCACCGATCTTTAAAGCCTCCCAGGCTGATACCGGTATAGCCAGCGGGCGGTGTGAAGTAAATTCGCCCGGGTTCCATTTTTTATCCTTTTCGGGATGCACGTGGCAATAACTTAGCCAGATACTTTCGTGGTGTTTATGCACTTCATCGTCCCAGGGCTTTTTTACTTTTTCCTCGGGCCGGGTGCCCGGAAATAATGGCCGGTGCAGCATCCCTAATGATCGGTGCCCATGTGGGCTGGGTACCGCGCATGGAAAAAGGCAGGCATCCTTATTGTTCACACCGTCAAAATCAATGTCCTCATACGGTGCATAGCAGGCCAGCCCAAGACGCTCCCAACGGATCAGGTCTTTTGATTGTGCTAAGGCAATACGGGGCCCGTTCGCCGAAAAGGCGGTATAGGTCATGATATAATGGTCCAGCGGCTCAACATAGGTTATCCTCGGATCCTCGCAGCCGCCACCACCATCTGGCCGCTTTTCATAATCGGCTTCAGGCTCTAAAGCTATTCCTAAACGTTCAACATCAACCGGGTCGCCGGCTTTATTAAATATTACCCGGGCAATACCAATGCGCGAGTAATTATCTTTGGTGGCTATCCGCGGGAAAAGATACAGGTGCCCGTCTTTACCGCGTACAACGGCCGGGTTTAAAACGCCCCCGGCTTCCATGGGGTTTTCCATGTCGGGCTTCATAATAACGCCGAGGCGTTGCATTTTAAAATCTTTGACAGGTTTAGTTTTGGGGTGTACCATGGATATCTGTGTTTGCCAAACAGGCAATTAGGGTTTTAATTAAAATTTTGGTGTATTCCGGGTCGGGTACTTGTATGCAATCGGCACCGGTGGTGCTTGCCGGGTAATCATTACCGCCTTTAAACAGGGCATCGCCAACAAAAAGCATTTCGTTAATGCCTATTTCTAAAATATCCTGCAGCTTGTGCATGCCGTAGGCTTTGTCAATCCCGGGTTTGGTTATATCTATCGATGTTGCGCCGCCCAGCATCACCTGGAATTCGGGGATCATCTTGTTCAATATCGCTTTGATCTTTTTGCGCTTGGCAAACTTAGGGTCCCAGGCTTTTTTAGGTTCAAGCGGCGCTTTTTGCCCCAGGGCCGAAAACGTGATCTGGCTACCCCGGTCCTCTATCTGCTCCCCCCAGGTCTTATCCGCCTTAAAACCCGATTTTTCGACGGCTTTGTTTAGCGATTTGATGATCTTCTTCTTTTGTGTATCTGTAAAATCCTCACTGTATAGCTTTTCCCATTTGCCTTTTCCGTATTCGTAAAACTTAGTTCCACAGGTAGGTAATATGGATAATTGCTCCATTTTACTGCTTTTGGGTAGTTTAGCTATCACCTGCTTTTTAAATTGCGGCCAGGCTCCGCCGGATATGATCGCAACCCGGGCAACATCGAGCAGGTTGCCAAACAGCTTAGCCATTTCCTTATCTAACGGCGCCTTGCTTTGGGCAAGGGTTCCGTCGAGGTCAAATACGATCAGCTTTTTCATTTTTTAGGTTCACCCCGGCTTATCGCCGGTTTTCAATACACCAACACATACATGCCAAATTGGTTTGCACCGGGATGTAACAACTTTAATTATACCTTAGTAAAGTTTAAACCACTGGAATGAATAATGATCAATATATTTTTAAGACGAAGCCCAGTGCAAGGCTGTTTGTTTGGGGCATAATTGGGCTGGCTTTTTTTTGCTGGCTGGTGTATTTGCTCCTTTGGCAGGGACCTGGAGTTGAACAGAGTAAGATGACGATGGGCCATATAGCTTACATTGGTTTGATAGTCATTTTTGGTATGGTTGCTGTTATGTGTCTGTGGGTAATTATTTCATTTCAGCAATGTTATTTAACCGCAAATGAACTTATCATCGTTAAACCGCTACTGTCTTACCGGCGGTCGATCCGGATCACGGATATTGCAGCAATATCCGGCGAAGATTATCAAATTAAGGTTCACGGTAGAAATAGCACGCTATTTGAAGAAGATAACGAAGAAAATAAAATGCCTGTTTACTCCGGTCGTAAAATCATGATAAAACTTAATGACAACAGCGTTATACTACTCAAAAGCTTTGAAGTACCCGGTTGCCAAACCCTCGCAGATGAGATCAGAAAACAGCGTAAAAACCTAAAGTGGCAGCAGGCACATCAAAAAGATCAATAATTTACGTTCCTCATCTAAAACTAATTACCCCAATTTACGTGAAAATCATACCTTTGTGGGCTTAAAAAAGAATAATAAAGATGTTTGAGAATTTATCGGACAAGTTAGACAGGGCGTTCAAGGTATTAAAAGGCCAGGGCACCATTACAGAGATAAACGTGGCCGAAACCATGAAGGAGATTCGCAAGGCGCTCCTTGATGCCGACGTTAACTATAAAACCGCGAAAGCATTTACCGATGATGTGAGGCAAAAGGCTATAGGCCAAAATGTGCTCACCACCATATCGCCGGGGCAATTGCTGACCAAAATAATGAACGACGAGCTTACCCAGTTAATGGGTGGCTCAACCGCAGAACTAAACTTTCCGGCTACGCCTACTGTAATTTTAATTGCAGGTTTAAACGGTGCCGGTAAAACTACCTTTACCGGTAAGCTGGCCAACTTTTTAAAAACACAAAAAAATAAAAAACCATTACTGGTTGCCGGCGACGTTTACCGCCCGGCGGCTATTGACCAGTTAGAAGTTTTAGGCGGACAGATCGGTATTGAAGTTTATGCCAACCGCGACTCGAAAGACCCGATAGCTATTGCCCGCGAAGGTGTTGCCCGTGCAAAACAGAATGGCAATAACGTTGTGATTGTGGATACCGCCGGCCGTTTATCAATTGATGAAGCCATGATGGTGGAAATTGAGCAGGTAAAAGCAGCAGTTAACCCGCACGAGATTTTATTTGTTGTTGACGCCATGACCGGCCAGGACGCCGTAAACACCGCCAAGGTGTTTAACGATCGTTTGGACTTTACCGGCGTAGTATTAACCAAACTGGATGGTGATACCCGCGGCGGCGCGGCCTTGTCTATCAAATCAGTAGTGAACAAACCGATCAAGTTTATCGGTACCGGCGAAAAGATGGAAGCGCTTGATGTTTTCCACCCCGATCGTATGGCATCGCGTATTTTGGGCATGGGCGACGTGGTATCATTAGTTGAACGTGCGCAACAGCAATTTGACGAAAAAGAAGCTGCCGAGCTGCAACGCAAGATCCGCAAAAATAAATTCGACTTTAACGATTTTTACAGCCAGATACAGCAGATCAAAAAAATGGGTAACATGAAAGATCTGATGGGCATGATACCCGGCGTTGGCAAAGCCATGAAAGATATTGAGGTTGACGATAATGCTTTTAAAGCGATCGAGGCTATCATCCAGTCGATGACACCGTTTGAAAAGGAAAATCCCGATAGCATAAACCAAAGCCGCCGTAACCGTATTGCCAAAGGCTCGGGCACTAACCTAACCGAGGTTAACCGCCTGATCAAACAATTTGACGATATGCGTAAGGTGATGAAACAAATGAGCAACCCTGCGGCCATGGCCAGCATGATGAAACGCATGCCTAAAATGTAATAGTGGCGTAAGCGAAGCTAAACAGCCTTGAAACTGAATATTTTATGTACAGGTGTACAGAAAAGTATTCAGTTTTTTTATGAGCGATAATTCCCGCGGTGATTTGGGATAAGTCTGCTTTTTTAATCGTTGTTTTATTGTAAGTATTTGATTTTAAGTTAATTAAATTAAGTAAATTGTTTTTTTAACAGTTTTTAACATAATGATCAATTGATTTGGTAGGGTATTGGCTTAGGTTCTGTAGTATTAACTAATATACAGAAATCATGAAAAAGTTATTTAAACCCATGTTATTTGCCGCGGCCCTTTTTGCTACTAAGGCAAGTTTCGCCCAACTTAATGTTGGTGCAAGTACCGCTACCAAAATTGCAACTCAAACTGCTATACCGGCTGTAAATGCAGCTTCTACCACACAAAAAGTTGTTAGCCAGGCTACAGAAGCCAGCAAACAAGCTGCAATACAATCGCAAGCCGCAGCCCAAACAGCTGCACAAAATGCAACAACCAAGGCCGCTGCTGCTAAAGCCACAACGGATGCAACGGTTAATGCTACATCAAACACTGCTATAAATACTTCAAAGGCAGATGTTGATGCGACTACCAATACCGCCGCATCGGCTTCAAGATCAGGTATCAGCGCAAGCGAGGCTGCAAAAGCCAATGTTAGCGCCAATGCCGATAGATCAGTATCAGCAGTTAAAACCACATCGGCTGATGTTGCTGCAAATGCTTCGGCTAAAAAAACAGCGGCTGTTAATAAAGCCAATACTACTGTAGCCGCTAATAAAAGCCGTGCAATTAATGCCAGCAAAAAAGTAGCAGTTAACAGCAGTACTACCAGCAGCGGTTCGGCTGATCTAAGCGCTTCACCCAAAAAAGCAAGCCTGAGCGGCAGCAATAATACTACTACGTCAACCAGTGTTAAAGCTGGTAAAAAACAGGCAAGTATCAGCGGCTCATCAAGTGATAACGCTAATTTATCTGCTTCAAAAAACAAATAAAACCACAAAATTATCAGATCACGATCAGAAGGGCCTCCGGGCCTTTTCTGATTTTGATCGAAAATTTAATCCCCTGTCCCAATGAAAAAACTTCAACTTATTGTTGTACTGGCCGCGGCAATCACCACCCTGAACGCAAGTGGCCAGGTAACTCCGGATAGCATACACACCAAAAGTTTATTTTTTAACGCCGGCTTACAATACATATCAAACCTTACCTATGCCGGCCGCCGCGATAACTCAAGCGTACCTATATTGCTGCCTACATTTACCGTGGTATCAAAACAGGGCCTGTTTTTAAGTGCTGCCGGTTATTTTGATTTGAACGGAACCAAATCGGGTGCCGAAGGGATAAGCGTAACACCCGGCTATGTTTTTTCATTCGATAAAAAGAAAGAATTTGGCGGCGCCCTATCAGTAACCAAATATTTTATAACCAATAACAGCCCCATCATCCTGTCATCATTTAAGGCCACTATTGATGGGCAACTAAATTACAATCCGGCTGATGTGGTAAAAATAACCATCGGTGGCAGCTATCGTTTCGGGACACAAAACACCAACGATATTGTAAATAATGCCGAATTGAGTAAGGAAATAACCCTGCTAAAAACCGGCGCTAAAAAAACCAACGCCTTAAAAATAGCGCCAACAATTACTGCCTACGCCGGCACGCAATCGTTTTACGAAACGTATTATACCACGTCGCAGGTGCAACGCGCGGTTGAAAATCCGGGCTCACCAGGCTCGGCGCCTATTCTTGGAATACCCGGAACCGGTACCGCGGCAACCCCGCCCACGCAAACCATAATTAACGAAACAGATACCCAGCAAAAACAGCAGGAAGTTAAAAAATACACTTTCCTGTCGGCAAGTGCTGCTATGCCGGTAACTTATAATATTGATAAGGTGCAATTGATGGTAACGCCCTATTTTATCAAGCCCTTTAACCAGGTTGACTATAATAATAACAGCATGAACGGGCTTTATTTTTTATTTACCGGTGGTGTTAGCGTAACGTTTTAAACAACTATAATTCGGGTTTAGGCTGCAAAACCTTTAATTGTTTCAAGGTGCTTTCGGCAATGATAATTTCAACCTTGCGTGCTTTTTTTATACGAAAGGTTGCCGCATTTTTTTTAGGTTTTGGGATCGTTTGCATGGTGATGATTTTTGTTTATCCGGGCCCAATAAAATAGCCGTGTGTCTAAAATCACGCTAAAAAACAATAATGGCAATGTGAAAAACACCTAAAAAATACGGTGTTTTAACGGTATAAAAATTTAAAATTGATTTAATACCTTTAACTACACACTAAACCCTTATTAATAATGGCAAAAGGACACGGACCGGTTAACAATGACTTAGCAAAAGCATGTGTTAAAAATTATCATCAAATATTTAAAGGAGCGCTCGACCCCAGGATCGTTCAGGCATTTACAGAAGACGTTGTTTTTGACCGGCTGCAATTAATCGCCTGGTTAAATTCGCTTCAAACCGACAGCATTAAAATTTCATTGGGGATATACACCCCCGATTTTGTGGCCAAATACCCAAGTGCAAAGGTTAACAGGCTCACTACGTTTTTATCAGCGCATAATGCACCGTCAAAAGTATTGTCAGCACCCGCTGACGACCCGTCAGGCGATGACGATGGCAACCCGGATAATACGTACAATTTAGGGACTTTGACGCCTTAAAAAATGACCATCAGTTACTACATCTATTTTCAACTTTTAAGCCTTTTGTTAGCAATTTATTGTTACAAAGGGCTTAAAAGTTTTAAGCTACTGGGTTTTATTCCGCTGTTAGTTGTTGTTTGCGTTACCGAGATCATTGCGATCAATACATCGTTTTTTGGATGGGACAATAACAACCTGCAGATCTACAACCTATATGTTATTGTAAGTACACCAATAACAATTTATATTTTTTTGAGAATGCTTGGGTACAAGGGCCTCAAAAAATCGCTTTATATCAGCATGGGGGTGTTGCTTTTTATTTTTACCGTACTTAATTTTTTATTTGTACAAGGTAAATATAACTTTGACACCTACTCGCTTATACTGGTAGAGTTTATAACAGCGATGCTGGCATTGCTTGTTATAGCACGCTTATTTAAGGAGGACGACAGCGACATATTACTAAACCACCACCCCTATTTCTGGATCAGTGCAGCAACCCTGATCTTTAGCGCCGTTACCCTGATCGTTTGTGGCCTGCAGCAGTTTTTTTTACTTAAAAAGATCCAGATTGGCGGAGTGCAAATTTATAGGGTGATTATGCCCGCCATCAATGTTTTTTTATATTCGTGCTATAGTTATGCATTTTACTTATGCAGGAAATTAACCAGCAAGTCGTTGCCACAATAGTTACTGCCATTATTTTACTTTTGGCTATTGCTGTAATTATGTTGCTGTTAGCCGTTTATTATACCAATACAAAAAAACGACTCATCAGGGAAAAAGAAATTCTGAAAGCTACCTACGAACAAACGATATTAAAAACACAGCTCGAAATTCAGGAGCAAACGTTTCATAACGTAAGCCAGGAGATACATGATAATATTGGCCAGGTATTGTCATTTGTTAAATTAAACCTTGGCACGGCCGCTGGTCTAACAGAAAGCGAAAAAGATGAAAAAATAACTGAGAGCAAAGATTTGGTTGCCCAGGCCATTGGCGATTTGCGCGACCTTTCAAAAAGCCTCAGCTTTGATCATATATCTGCCAACGGTTTTATACACACCATTAAAACCGAGGTACAAAGGATAAATAAAAGCAAGCTTGTTGGAATTTCCTTTAAGCTTGAAGGAGAATATTATAGCCTGGGCGAGCAGCGGGAGCTGGTTTTGTTTCGTATTATGCAGGAATCGGTAAATAATGCCCTAAAACACTCGGGCGCTAAACATTTAACCGTAAGTTTGCAATATACTGCAGACCTATTTACTTTAACTGTTTTGGATGATGGCTCAGGTTTTGACCACAAGGAGGCCATGAGCAAAAACGGTTCCGGTTTAAAAAACATTAAAAACAGAGCCGGTTTAATAGGCGCTGAGTACAAGATCAACAGTGCGGTTGGTCGTGGTTCTGAAATAATAGTTACTTTAAACCCGGTTCAACAAAAAATTTATGTCAACCCAACCCATACAAGTAGCCTTAATTGATGATCATCGGCTTTTTAGAAGCGGTATCAGATCACTCATTAATAATTTTAGCGGTTATCAGGTGATGTTTGAAGCTGCTAACGGGAAAGAATTCACTCAAAAGATCAGCAAGAAATTTAAACCGGATATCGCGTTAATGGACATTAATATGCCCGAAATGGATGGCCTGGTTACCACGCAATGGCTAAGGCAAAATTACCCGGAAATAAACGTGATCATTTTATCCATGTTTGAAGATGCCGAAAAGGTTTTGGCTTTGGTAAAAATGGGTATTAAAGGATATTTATTAAAAGACTCTGAGCCCGAAGATTTTAAAGAAGCGCTCGACGCGGTATCAAACGATGAGATATATTACCCGGCATTTGTTTCTAAACACCTGGTTAACAATTTAACAGTGGCGGCACCGGTGGGCGGATTTAAATTAAATGATCGTGAAAGCGAATTTTTAAAGTATGCCGGCACCGAATTGACCTATAAAGAAATTGCCGAACGGATGAACGTAAGCGCACGTACAGTTGACACCTACCGCGATCAGCTTTTTGAAAAACTGCAGGTAAAAAGCCGTGTTGGCCTGGTACTGTATGCCATAAAAAACAAGATGATCGAGATTTAGCGTAGCTTAAATTAAGGCATAATTATCATATTTGCGCACCAAAAACCAATAGTAATAAGACAAAATATCTCGTTTTGGCGATATTATTTTAACACCATAATTTTATTCTTTATTATAGGTTTAATTTGGACAAACGCTTACATTTAGATTGTAAAGTTTTTTATTTTAACCCTTATGAAATTTAGGCTTTTTGTAATCTATATTTTTTTCATCTGGCCGGTTTCAGTATTCTCGCAAACATTACCACTTAAAGAAGTAAGCGGTTTACCCACCCGCGAACTTTATGACCTGCTTGTTGACAAAAGGGGCTTTTTATGGGTTACACACGATTTAGGCATAACCCGTTTTGACGGGATCAATTTCACCAACTTTTATAACCAAAAACAAACTTCGTTAAGCGGGGCCGGGCTGATAGAAGATCCGCAGGGCCGTATCTGGTTCAATAATTTTACCGGGCAGATATTTTATATCGAAAATGAAAAAATGCACTTGCTTGCCGGTTACGATTACAAAACCGAAGCAACATTTCCGCGTTTAGGCTTGTATAAAGGCCAGATAGTGGCTACCAGTAAAAAAGGGCTGTTTTTTTGCGATACCAAAACCCTGAAGTGCCATTATGTTACCTGTAAAAACAACCTGGCAGGCGGCACCACCTCATTAACCATAATGGGCGATAAAATTGTTGCTTATGGCGCCACCCGCTGGTTTATTTATACCGATAAAAAAGGATTGGTACCGGTTAATATCCATGGAAATAATGCGGCCATTATTGGTACCAACTCGTCAACCCTTAACGTTACTGCGTTTCGCGATACCGCTTTTTTGATATCAAACCCGGCAGGCATTTTAAGCAAATTAACGGTTGATGATACCTCGGTTACTGTAGCCGGGCAAAAATCATATCAGTACTTTATTAATACCGTAACGGTTGAACACAATAACGTTTGGGTTAATACCACGCAGGGCAGCTCATTGATCAATGACGTGCAGCAAATACCGGGCTATAATTTAAGCGACGAAGCAACCGATAAGGAAGGCAATATATGGTGCTCAAGTTTAAAAAAAGGCCTTTTTGTACATTATAAGCAAGCTGATTGGAGCAAAATAGAAATTCCGGGTTCGCTAACTGGCGACGGGGTAAAAACCGTTCAACGGGTAAACGGGGAGCTTTTTTTAGGTACACAAGATGGCAGGATCATGGTGTATAATACCACCCGGTCGGCTGTAACCGATCAGGTCAGTCTGCCGGCACCACTGGCGCCGGTAAATATCATTTATCCTTTAGGTAATGATACTTTTTTGATAGGCACATCAGTAAACAGTTATTTGTTTAATACCAAAACAAAAGTATTTACGCTGCTCAATGTCGCTGCTATTAAACAGGTTGTGAGTACTGATAATTCTATTTTTTTAGCAACCGCAACCGGACTGATCATATTTCCAAGGGATTACTCAGCAAAATGGGAAGCGGACATTAAACACCAGTTTGCAGGGGCCGTTTTGCAGCGTTATGTAAAGCCATACTTTTTTGCCTACAAGCAACGTTGCCGTGCGGTGTGTTACGATCCGTATTCAAGATCGTTATATGTGGCTTTTAAGGACGGTATTTTTTGCATTAATAACAAAGGAGTAGTTCCGTTTCTTTATAAAAACGCCCCGGTATATGCTATTTCGCTTACCTATGCCGAAGGTAAAGTGATCATCGGCACTATTGATAACGGGCTGATCGTTATTGATCATGGCAACATAAAAAATATTACCGCGAGCCAGGGTCTTTCAACCAGCGCGGTAATTAAAATGAAAGCCTTTGGCAGCCATTTATGGGTGCTTGGCGCCGGATCGATACAGGTGATAGACCTGAAAACGATGGGCTTTATTAATAACTATAACCTGCCCTCGATATCTGATGCCAACATAGCCGATTTTGAGGAAATGAACGATACGGCCTATGTTGCTACAAGCAGCATGATGGTTAAAGTGCCTTTGATAAAACCCAAGGATGGTCCTGTTTTTAACAATTATCTGTTAAGCGTTAGGTTAAACAACCCGGATTCGCTGCTAAACGGAAACAATGGCCTGCATTGGTACGAAAATGATCTTCAGTTTAACCTGGGCGTGCCTGTTTACCATAATGCCAATTACGTTTATTTTAAATACCGGTTAAAAGACGGCAATAATTCGCCATGGCTGGTTACCAAACCAGGTGAGCGCAGCATAAGGTTCCCATCGCTGATGCCAGGTAACTATACTTTTGAAGCCGTGGCCCAGCACCCGCAAATGGGCCCTGCCGAAAGCGCGGTACGCTACAGTTTTTATATTATGCCGCCATGGTGGCAAACCTGGTGGTTTAAAACATTAATTATACTGTTAATAACAGGCATTGTAGTATCTATTGTAAGGATATATTACCTGAACCGTTTAAGCAGGCAAAAGATAGCTTATGAAAAGGAACTGGCCATACAGGATGAGCGCCACAGAATAAGCAGCGAAATGCACGATGATATCGGCGCGGGGCTATCCGCACTTAAACTTTTTGCCGGCGCAGCAAAAGCCAAATCCGAAAAGAACAATGTGCTGGAGGTTGACAAGATCTATAACATGTTGAATGATCTTTCGGATAAGATACGCGAAGTGATATGGAGCCTGAATGTGGATAATGATAGCCTTGAAAACCTGTTGTATTATATCCAGTTCCAGGCGACGAAGATATTTCAATATTCGGATATTGATTTTGATACTAATATGCCCGATACCTTGCCGGCTGTGGTTATTAACGGTGTAATGCGGCGCAATGTGTATCTCATCATCAAAGAGATACTGCACAACGCCTTAAAGCATTCGAAGGCAACCAATGTGGATCTCAATTTTGAGATTGAGCAGGATAATTTGATGGTATTTATTAAAGATAATGGTGTTGGCATCAAAAATACCAGGGGCAATCCGGATAGTATGGGCCTTAAGAGCATTAACCAACGCATACAAACCCTTAAAGGAAAGATGGAGGTTACCAGCGATACAGGCACCCATATCGTTCTTACCCTGCCCCTTGCCAACCTTAAAGGCATCTAAAAAAATCTTTGGAACAAATTGTATTTTGCTAAAAATATTAGCAAATTTGTATCATGTCGCATGAGGAAAACCCGGAGTATTTTAAAGGCAGAGGAGCGCAGGTTAACACCCACAACAAGTTTCTGAAAAACAAATACGTGCAGGAACATATTGAAGGGCTTGACGAGCCTATGCTCGAAAATTCGGGCACGCAGATATTTGAGGAGCACCCCAAAAAAATTGTAAGCGAATCCAACAGTCCCGATCTGCATTTTATGCATTCCATTAACCCCTACCAGGGATGCGAGCACGGGTGCATTTATTGCTATGCGCGTAATACGCATGAGTATTTCGGCTTTAGCGCCGGACTGGATTTTGAGCGTAAGATCATCGTAAAACGCAACGCCGCCGATTTACTGGAAGCTCATTTCAATAAAAAAAATTACGAGCCGGTTGTTATCCTCCTTTCGGGGAATACCGATTGTTACCAGCCGCTTGAACGCAAGCTTAAAATTACCCGGGCTTTGTTACAGGTGTTTTTAAAGTACAGGCACCCGGTATCCATCATCACCAAAAACAATGTGATACTGCGCGACCTGGATATTTTATCAGAGCTTGGCAAGCTAAACCTGGTGCATGTTAATGTATCGCTTACCTCGCTCGATGAGCAGTTGCGGCAAAAGCTTGAACCACGTACCATTACTGCTACAGGCAGGCTGGCCGTGATACAGAAACTATCAGAAAATGGCATCCCCGTAAGGGTAATGACCGCGCCGATAATACCCGGCCTTAACAGTAACGAAATACCCAATATGATCAAAGCTGCAGCCGACAGAGGCGCCCTTGCGGCAGGTTTTACCATTGTACGGTTAAACGGCAGCATTGGCGAAATATTTGCCGACTGGGTGCATAAAGCCTATCCCGACCGGGCCGAAAAGGTATTGAATATGATTATGGCCTGCCACGGCGGGCAGTTAAACGATAGCCGCTTTGGTACCCGCATGAGCGGCGAGGGTAATATTGCGCAATCCATTCACCAGCTATTCAGGATGAGCTGTAAGCGTTTTTTAGCCGGGCGCGAAATGCCGCCGTATAATATGGGTTTGTTTACGCCAAGGAATGGGAAGCAGACGGAGATGTTTTAATTATTTAGCTCCCGAACGCTTTAACCCGTCTTTTGCTTTTTGCTGCAGGCTGTTTTTAAACTGGGTATTTTTAAAATCAAAAACCATATTGTAGGCGCTGCGGGCACGGGCAAAATCTTTACGCTCTTCGTAAATAATGCCGATGCGGATAGCTGAGCTGGCCGCGTAATGGTAGGTTGAGGTACGCCCAATGGCAATAGCATTGTTGTAGTATTTAATGGCCTCATCATCCTTATCCATTGCATCATAAATGCGGCCAAGGCGGTAATAATATTCTATTTTATCACGCGGAAGCGTAAAATCGGCCGTGGTTTTATTGCTTAGCGCCGCAATAGCTTTGGTGTAAAAACCGCCATCGCATAATAAACGGGCGCGCAGCAGGTTTACATCGGGGGCGTTGTCATTGGCTTCGTCTAAAGCTTGTTTATCTTTATCGTTATACAAGCTGCCTTTGGTTTTTACCAGGTCGACAAAAGCATAATAACGTTTGGTATCGCCTTCCAGCAAACACATCCAGCCTAAATGCAGGTAAGCATCTTTTATAAAGTTTACGCCGGTGTATGTTTTTAAAAACTTATTAAAGTAATTGTTGGCATCGTCGTCGCCGCGGTTCATTTTGGCAATAGCCAGCAAATAGTCCATATAGGCGTAGGGCTGATATTCCGGGCCTTGTGCGCGATTTTGTAGCAGACCTATAGCCTCGTTGCTGTGCCCGGTACGTAAGGCCACATAACCGGCGATATATGATTTTAACAGGCTTGCGCTATCAATGCTGTTTACCAGGTGCAGCATTTTGTTATAAGCAAACGGATCGTTAACCACATCGGTTTGGATATAGGTTAGATAAAACACCAACTCTTCATAACTAAAGGCATATCCGGATGTTTTTAACGTTTCCGAAAGTTTTTCGAGCATTTTAATACCGGTTTGGGTATCGCCTTTAATGCCAAAAAATGCCAGGATACTTTTTAGCGGGCTGCCCGGTAATGAACCCAGCAAAACATTAACCACCCCGAGCGGTATATTGGTTGGCAAAAAATTGGGAAACTTTTTGTTATTGGCCTGCAGCAGTTTGTAGGCTTTATTGATCTCGAAACCCGCCGTTGTATATTCGGCAAAACGGCTGTGCAGCAGCGCCCATTGCAGGTTAACCTGGGCTATTGAATAGTTGTAGTAGGGCGAGTTTTGGTCCTCATCTTCCAGCTTATTTATACGCAACGATTTATTGGCCTGCAATTTTTCAAACTGGGCGCGGTTTTCGGTAGTGAGTATGGTAAAAAAATCGTAATAGTTATCGAGTAATATGGTAACCGAGTTTTGAGGATGAACTGCTTTTTCCCTGTTGATAAGCACACGGGCCTCGTTTAAGCGCAGGCTCATTAACGTTTTATAGGCCAGGGCACAGTTGCTGTTAAAGTCGAAATTAGCGAAAGCATTAACTTTAGCTAAACAAACCAGGGTAAATACTAAAAACAGTTTCCTAAACATCGATTAAAAAAAAAGCGCCTTTATAAAAAGGCGCTGAATATTATTAATTAAAAGCGAAGCTTAAACAGTTTCGGCTTCTAACGCCATTTGTTCATCAACCAAAATACGGCCACAATGTTCGCAAACAATGATCTTTTTTCTTTGGCGTATATCCGACTGGCGCTGAGGAGGTATCTGGTTAAAGCAGCCAGAGCACGAATCGCGCTGAATAGTAACTACTGCCAGGCCGTTTTTAGCGTTGCCGCGTAAACGGGTGTAAGCAATTAACAAACGCTCTTCAATACCTTCGGTAGCTTTTTCGGCTAAGGCGCTAAGTTCTTGTTCGTCTTTCTGAGTTTCGGCAGTAATGGTATCCAATTCTGCTTTTTTAACATCCAGATCGTTTTGACGGCCTTCCAGATCAGCTGCAGCTTTTTCGTAAATTTGTGTTTTGGTCACAATTTCAAAGCCGAACTCTTTAATCTTTTTCTCGCTTACCTGGATATCCAAACCTTGAATTTCAATTTCTTTCGAAATCGCATCATATTCGCGGTTGTTTTTTACTTCGTTAAGCTGGGCCTCGTATTTTTTAATATTTGCCTGTGCATCCTTGATCAGGTTTTTGCGGGTAACTATCGCATCTTCCAGGTCATCAAGTTCACTTTTAATTTTGTCTATACGGGTTTGCAATCCTGCAACTTCATCCTCCAGATCCGAAACTTCCATCGGAAGCTCGCCTCTAACCTGGCGTATTCTGTCAATCTTGGTGTGGATTGTTTGTAGCTCGTATAAAGCTTTAAGCTTTTGTTCTACGGTTTGTTCCATTAAATCAAATATTTGATGGGGTTTGTATTTACTTCTGTTAAACGGACGGCAAAGTTAACAAATTTTTTCCGGATAATTTCAACTAATAAATTCTGTGTAAATTGCTCACTTTCAAAATGTCCTATGTCGGCAATAACCAGCTTTTCTTCGGCATCAAAAAACTCGTGATACTTAAAATCGGCGGTGATAAAAACATCGGCACCGGCAGCAATAGCCTGCTTTAATAAAAAGCTGCCCGAGCCGCCGCAAACAGCAACATTTTTAACGCTTTTACCACGCAAATTAGTATGCCTGATGACCTGGGCATTCATTTTATATTTTACCATTTGTAAAAATGCGGTTTCGGCCACCGGCGTTTCCAGTTCACCTATCATACCCGAGCCAACTTCGTACTGGTTAGTGATAGGGTACAGATCATAAGCCACTTCCTCGTAAGGGTGTTCCATAAACAAAGCCATCAGTACCTTGCTTTCGAGTGTTGCGGGGTAAACGGTTTCGATCCGTACTTCGGGTTCGTGATGTTGTTTGCCAGGTTCGCCTACAAAAGGGTCGGTGCCTTCGCTGCCTTTAAAAGTGCCGGTACCTTCGGTATTAAAACTGCATTCGCTGTAATTGCCGATGTTGCCGGCGCCGGCTTCAAATAAAGCAGTGCGCACTTTATCTGCATAAGCAACCGGCACATAAGTAACCAGTTTTTTAAGCAGGTTTGGCTTTGGCGATAAAATACGGCACCTGGTTAAACCCAGGGTTTCGCAAATGCGGGCGTTAACCCCGGTTGATACGCTATCAAGGTTAGTGTGGATGGCATAAATGGCGATGTTGTTTTTGATGGCTTTTTCAACCACGCGTTCAACATAGGTTTTGCCGTTAAACTTTTTTAAGCCGCTAAACACAATGGGGTGGTGCGAAACAATAACCTGGCAGCCTTTGGCAATGGCTTCGTCAACAACAGCTTCGGTGCAATCCAGCGATACCAGTGCCTGCTGGATATCTTTATCAGTATGGCCAACGATCAGGCCCGAGTTATCATAACTTTCCTGATAAGCCAGCGGGGCCATGCTTTCCAGGTATTGGGTTAGTTCAAAAAGTTTCATCCGCACTAAATTACTATAAAAAGGATAATATAGATGTGATGGGTTATTTAAAGATGGAGGTAACAATAAATCGTTATTGTAAAAATATTTCCCCAATTCCACAATTTTCCCCAAGTTGGGAATACCCACTGTTAATATTTATGCTGTTTTAGAAGAATTAGAGCCGTTTTATTTTTTGGTATTGTATTTGAATAATACTCAATACCTAATTAATAAATATATAAATCTTTTTTCCCCAATTGATTTAAACTACAGATCCCCCATTACTAAAGCCTGGTTGTCCGTAACACGATGCCGGGCTTTGTTGTTTCAAGCTATTGATTGCTGTAAAATACCTCAAACAAAAGCGGCACATTTGGCATTGTTGCTACGTTAGTGTAATTGCAAAAAAAATGAACCTGTACGAGCAGCACCCCTATTGGTTAATGAAAGATGGCCTTGTAGCGCAATACCCTTCGCTGGATAAGCCGCTATCGGTTGATGTGGTTATTATGGGGGCGGGCATCAGCGCAGCATTAACAGCCTGGCACCTGAAAGATACCGGCCTGAGCGTGGCAGTTGTTGACAGGCGGCACGTGGGTATGGGCAGCACGGCGGCAAGCACTGCTTTTTTACAATATGAGATAGATACGCCACTGACCGAACTGAGCAACCTGATTGGCGAAACTAACGCGGTTAAAAGCTATGCGCTATGCCGCAAAGCTATTTATGATATTGCGCATTTGTGTAAGTTATTGAAACCGGCATTTGATTTCCACCTGGTGCCCAGCCTGCAATATGCCAGTTTTAAAACCCATGTGGCCGATTTGAAAAAGGAGTATGAATTGCGCAAAAAGCATGGTTTTGAGATAGACTGGCTGGACAGTGGCGATATTAAAAAAACCTTTGGCTTTGATGCCCCTGCCGCAGTTTTTAGTGGCGATGGCGGCCAGGTGGATGCTTATTTGCTTACACATGCGCTTTTTGGTGCTTTTTGTAACAAAGGACACGCTGTTTATAATAATACTGCCGTTAAGCATATTGAACACCATAAGGCTGGTGTTACTTTACATACCCATACCGGTTTGCAGATCAAAGCTAAAAAACTGGTGATTGCCTGCGGTTACGAAAGCCTGCACTATGTACCGAAAAAGATAGCCGAAATACATTCGACATACGCGCTGGTATCGGAGCCGTTGCCCGACAAATATTTCTGGCATCAAAACAGCCTGATATGGGAGACGGCCACGCCTTACCTGTATTTTAGGGTGGTGAGCGAAAACCGCATACTGGTAGGCGGGCGCGACGATCCTTACCATCATCCGCATATTAAGCCGTCAACCATCGGCCGGAAAGCAGCGCAGCTTACGGTGGAATTTTGTAAAAAAATGCAGCATATTCCGTTAAAAGCTGATTTTAGCTGGGCCGGCGCTTTTGCCACAACTAAGGATGGGTTGCCATATATCGGCAGCATCCCCGAAAGGCCCAATACCTATTTTGCACTGGGCTTTGGCGGCAACGGCATTACCTTTAGTGTTATTGCGGCTGAAATATTGCGCGATTTGATAACCGGGAAAAAGAATGAAAATGCCGGCCTGTTTAGGTTTGACAGGTAGAACTCCGGGGACTGGTGGTAATATCAAATAGTTAACCCTAATTTTTCGTATAAATTTAGTTTTCCTTTTGGTGTAAATAGGATAACCCGCGAATTTGCAGTGCGCCTTACCCAGCCATCTTGTAAAAACAGGGTCAATAATGCCGAGCCTAATGATCCTGCTACGTGGGGCTTTCTTTCGCTCCAATCTAAACAGGGTTTGGCCAGTACCCTCTTTTTAGACCGCAGGCCCACAACGTCAATCCCTAATCCGGTGAAAAACTGGGTGCCGGTATCGGATACCTGATAGTTATTTTCGATCCCGGTAAGGAAACCTTTTTGTAAAAATGATGCTGCAATATCAACACTCACTTTGCCGGCTAAATGGTCATAACACGACCGGCAAAATTTAACAGGAGGATAAGTTGATTCATTGAACGGTGGCGGGATCTGATCGGGTTTGATCAAAAGGGTCATGGCTTCAATTGCATAGGCAACCTCGTGCCTTGCAAACCGGTAATAGCGGTGCCGGCCCTGTGATTCCACCCTTAAAATATCGGCCTGCAGCAATTTACTTAAATGTGTACTTGTTGTTTGCGGCGAGGCATTGGCAAATAATGATAGCTCGGTGGCGGTATAGGCTTTGCCATCCAGTAATGTCCATAACATTTTGGCCCTAACGGGTTCTCCGAGTAACGAGGCTATGTAAGCAAATTGTTCGTGCATGGTAAACGGGCATAGTTCATTTTAAAATGAACTGTTGATTATAAAAGTAACAGATATTTACCGAATTATAAACCAATAACAACCGATCACCTATGACACAAACAGAACTCATTGTATTAAATTTTGAAGAGATCCGCAGGAGAAGCATTAAACTATGGAATGGTATAACACCCGAAGTTTACCTGATGCGCCCGGATGCCGGCGCTATGAATTGCCTTGAAATGGTGAGGCATGTTTTGGAGGGAGAGCACTTATATCACAAGTTGGTAGAAAAAAGAGAGGACCTTGGCGACTACGTTTCTCCCTGGGAAGGGCAGCCTTATATCGACGTGCAAACAGAACTTGAGTTTGCCAAGCCTTACAGGAAAGCATATATGGATACTTTAAAGACCTTTAGTCCGGAAGATTTGAGCACCATTGAAATTATACGCAGGGAGAAAGGGCAAAGAAGGATATTGGGGGATTATTTGCAGCGTATAGCGTACCACGAGGCGGTGCATGCGGGGCAAATGCTTTCGTACTTACGGACATTTAAAGTAAATATTCCAATTGTGTGGGATTAATACCTTTTCGGTTACTTAGCAGTTCTTCAAAGTATCCCGCCATAGATGAGCGGGATACTTTTTTTATTTTTCCGCCCCCCGTTTTCTGACATTTAAATTATTTACAGATAAGTTTTGCAGTGTATATTTGTAAGGTAAACTTACAAGTTTAGCTAACAATAAAATGAACGATCAAAATTTGCTCCTCGCATCCGAACTCAGGTCGGTAGTTATCAGGCTTTATAAAAAGCTGCGCAAAAAATCGGTATCGGCCGAAAAGTTGTCGTTAACCGAACGCTCCACCATAGCGCTCATTTATAACAACGGCACCATGCTGGCCAGCGAACTTGCACTGGCCGAAAAAATAACCACGCAATCCATGTCGCAGGTCATCAATCATTTGTTTGAGCTGGAGCTGATCAGTAAAACACCATCCGAAACCGATAAACGCAAGGTGCTGATATCGCTTACGGAAGCAGGTAAAGAGGTGATCAACAAAGCGCGCACCGAAAAAGACGAATGGCTGAGCGATGCCATTGCCGATGCGTTAACGCCTGAAGAGCATGACACCCTAACAAAGGCATTGGGCGCATTAACCAAACTGGTTGATTTTGACTGAGAATAATAAAAAGAGGAAGAGGAATGAGTGCAATACATATAGATACATTTAGAGTTTTTAAAAGCCGGAACTATCGCCTATACTTTTGGGGGCAATCCATATCATTGATCGGTACCTGGATGCAAAAAACAGCGGTAAGCTGGGTTATTTACTCGCTTACCCATTCAAAATTTATGCTGGGGGTTTCGCTTTTCGCGAGCATGTTCCCTTCGTTTTTGTTTTCGTTTTTGGGCGGCGTTGTTGCCGACAGATATAACCGGTTCCGCGTACTGCTTGCAACACAGGTAGCCAGTATGGTACAGGCCGTCTTGTTAACGGCGCTGGTGTTTTTTAAACATTACAACGTTTGGGAAATTATTGCGCTAAGCGCGATGCTGGGCGTGATCAACGCGTTTGACGTGCCGGCAAGGCAATCGCTGGTGTACGAGATGGTTGAGGATAAGAACGATTTGCCCCAGGCCCTGGCGCTTAACTCGTCGATGGTTAACCTGTCGCGGCTCATCGGGCCGGGTATTGCCGGCTTTATTTTGGAAAAGCTGGGCGATGATATGTGTTTTGGCCTAAACTCGGTAAGCTTTATCGCGGTTATTGGTTCGCTGCTGCTGATGCGTTTGCCTAAATATGTGAAAAGGCCGCACACCAAAAACGTGTTTGGCGAACTGAAGGAAGGTTTTGTGTACATTAAAAACACACCGTCCATCGCCTTTATATTAATTATGCTTGGGCTGATCAGCCTGTTTGTACTGCCATACAGTACATTGATACCGGTTTATGCCAAAGATATTTTTCACGGTACGGCAACTGATTTTGGCGTGATAGACAGTGCGATAGGTTTGGGCGCGTTTTCGGGTGCGATGTTTTTGGCATCGCTGAAGCCGGGGAAAAACCTGAAGAAGATCCTGGCCATTAACACGCTGATATTCGGTGCGGGGCTGGCCTTGTTTTCGCACGAAAGTGTATACATTCTGGCTTTAATATTTTCCATCGTGAGCGGCTTTGGTATGATGTCGCAGATCACCATCAGCAATACGCTGATACAAACGACCGTTGACCCGAATATGCGCGGCCGGGTGATCAGCTTTTATGCGATGGCGTTTTTTGGCATGCAGCCATTGGGCGGACTGATCATTGGCTGGTTATCCCAACATATTGGTGTGCAGGATACCGTTTTAGCCGAAGGCGGTGTGGCGCTCATTATCGGCTTGCTGCACCTGCGTTTTTTAAAACTGAACAAAAAGAAAATACGGGCGTTGCGTAAGCAGGTGCAGGCAACAATGCCTGTAATAGAACCGGTGGCTTGATGTCGGATTTCGGATTTTCGATTTCGGAATTATTTTGATTTTTGAATTTCGAACGTTCGATTTTGAATTTATTTAAAAACATTTTAATAAACAATCCGGGTGCTGGAAATCCGAAATCGAAAATCCGACATCCGAAATAACAAAACACATGATCACTGCATTAGATGAAAAAACAGCACTGGTATTGATCGACCTACAGGTAGGTATTACCGGGTCGGCAACGGTGCACCCGCTGGCCGATGTGCTGGCCAATGCCGCTAAACTGGTAGCTGCTTTCCGCCAGGCGGGGCAGCCGGTGGTGGTGGTTAATGTTAACCCCAATGGCGCCAAATGGACAGTATCCCGTAAGGACCAGCCTTCGATGGGTGGAGGTGCCTTTAAAGAGGAATGGCTTACTATTGTGCCCGAAATTAAAACCGAACCCGGCGATATTTTTATTACCAAACACACCTGGAGCGCGTTTTACGAAACCCGGCTTGATGCCGAACTGAAAAAGAAAGGCGTTACCGGCATTGTGATGACCGGCGTATCAACCAGCAAGGGTGTTGAAGGTACTGCACGCAGCGCAAGCGAACTGGGTTACAATGTATCCTTCGCTATTGATGCCATGACCGACCGTGTGGCCGAAGCGCACGAAAACAGCATTAAATACATTTTCCCCGCGATTGGTGAAGTTGGTACTACCGATGCGGTTATTGAGCAACTAACTTAATTAGTTGCTCATTTTGGCCATCTGGTAACTTTCGTAAACCATGCCGCGGTTATAATCGTTGGCCAGTTGTTTATGGTTTACCAGATCGACAATAGTACCTATTAAACATAAGCCGCCCGTAAAAAGGTAAAGAATACCCATACCAACCTGGCCCAGTATAAAGCGTTGTACCCCGGCTATGCAAAACAAGCCCAGTAAGCAAAATAATAACACGTCGCTTGGATTTTTGCGTTTGGTTGAGTAGATCATTTGAAAATTGTGCAGCTGCTTTTCATCAAGATCGGCTGTGGCTTGCTGCAAAAGCGTCAATTCCTCGGGTGTAATGCCCGGAAATGCGAAATATGGATTGCTAAAATTGTTCATCATGATAATTAGATTGAAAGGTTAGCTAAATGTAACAAAAACCTTTGAAAATAATTGAGTTATGCGATAAAAAATGATAGCGACAGCCGGAACACCCAACCAGTGAGCATGCCATGACGCCGAAAACCGGCCGTGAAAAAGATAAATAATGCTGTGGCCCAAACCACAACCGGGGCACCAGCTAAAGCCCATTAGCCTAAACGGGCATAAGGTAAAATGCGAGGTACTTACCGGGCTGGCGAGTGATAAACATAACAAAGCCGTAACCCAAAATATCAATTCGAGGTTACGGCTTAATATTTTGATCATTTATAAGTTTTTGCTCCGGTTCATCATTAATAACGAAACCACTAACGAAGATAATAATCCAACCAGCAGGGCACCAAATATTTGTCCCGAAAAATCGCTGATGCTGCCCGCGGTAACGTAGTTGATAAACAAAATAGCGAACACTACCGATATAATGCCGCCAACAATTAAAATTTTCCAGCCTTCGATCAATGCTTCTAAAAAGCTGATGCGTCCGCCCAATTCGTTTTGGCGATAACTGCGCACGCCTGCGTATAAGCCAATAATCGGTATAATTACTGATGTGATCTCGATAGGCTGAAAGTCGACACTGGGCTTGGTACTGATGCCCAACCGATGCATGGTAAATATCCAAATACCGCTAAGTACGCCAATAATGGCACCATAAATTACTGCATTCTTCATAATATACTGAGGTTTAGTTTAAACTTGTTGATTGGGTATTGTTATATAAATATACCATTTTATTAATTCATTATCATGTTTTTAATAAAGTAGATTAAGGCCCCGTTTGTTTTAAAATGCTGTGTTTTTTTGTATTTAAAGCGAAGCCACTTTTAAAAAAGGAGGCTCCTCCGGAGCCCGAAATCAACTTTTTATTTTTCTATAAACAGGATACCCCTCTGGGGTTTTTAAAATTTTTGACTCCGGCGGAGTCGCCTGTTTATAGAAAACATGGTTCCATCTTTTCGGGCTCCGGCGGAGCCTCCTGATATGCAATAGGTTTAAAGCGATTTTCACATGGCGTAAACAACTTTGCCATAGCGCCGTTCTTTTTTAATTATATTTGCACCGCTTTGAATATTCGTGATATTTTAGAACGTTACAAGGCCGACGAAAGGATACAATCGTTAGCAAAAGCGTTAAACAATTCAAAAAACCCGAGGGTACATCTGCGGGGTCTTGTCGGATCGAGCGATGCGGCCATGGCGGTAGCTTTGTATTTTTTGAAGCACAGCCATATGTTGTTTATCCTGCCCGACAGGGAAGAAGCCAGCTATTTTCAATCGGACCTGGAGAACCTTTTGGATAAAGAGGTCCTTGTTTTTCCTTCATCGTACCGCAAACCTTTCGAATTTACCCAACCTGATAGTGGTAATGTGTTGGCCCGTGCGGAGGTGTTGAACGAGTTGAACCATGAGCAGGCATCGGGTTACGGGCAACTGATCGTAACTTACCCCGAGGCCATGGCCGAAAAAGTGATAGACCGGGCATCGCTGGAAAAGAACACCCTGGAGATAGCGGTTAGTAATAAACTGAGCATTGAGTTTATCAACGAGTTTTTAATTGAGTACGATTTTGAGCGCGTTGATTTTGTTTACCTGCCTGGGCAGTTCTCTATCCGTGGCGGTATTGTAGATATCTTTTCGTTTTCGCACGACCTGCCCTACCGGGTTGAGTTCTTCGGTGATGAGATCGAGTCGATCAGGACGTTTGAGATCGAGAGCCAGCTATCGGTTGAACAGGTTAAAAGTATCACGATAGTGCCCAACGTGCAATCGAAATTTTTAACGGAGAATAACATCAGCCTGCTTGAATACATTGATCCATCGACGACCGTTTGGATCAAAGATGTGCAGTTTACACTGGATATCATCCAAACCGGGCACAAAAAAGCCACACAGTTGTGGAAAGCGTTATCGGCAGAAGATAAGAACCAGAACCCCGATTGGATAGACCCTAAATTTGCCTTTACTGACGAGAAAATGATAGCCGATCAGCTTGCCGATTTTGGCATTGTTGAGTTTGGCAAACAGTTTTTTTATACCGCTACCGATAGCATCCAGTTCGATATCAGGCCGCAGCCATCTTTTAACAAAGATTTTAGTCTGCTGATCCACAATATTAAAAATAACGAGGCCGAAAAGATAGAGAACTGCATTTTTACGGATTCGACCCGGCAGCTGGAAAGGCTCTACGCTATTTTTGACGACCTGGATAAGAGCATCAAATTTACACCGGTTAATATCTCCATCCGCGAAGGCTTTGTGGACCATACCCAGAAACTGGCCTGCTATACCGATCACCAAATATTTGACCGCTATTACAAATACAAGCTTAAAAAGGGTTACCAGCGCTCGCAGGCTATTACGCTGAAAGAGTTGCGTGAGCTAAAACCCGGTGATTATATTACCCATATTGACCACGGCATTGGCAAATATGCCGGTTTGGAAAAGGTTGAGGTGAATGGTAAAATGCAGGAGATGATCCGTTTGCTTTACGCGGATAACGACCTGCTGTATGTAAACATTAACTCGCTTAACCGCATATCCAAATACAGCGGTAAGGAGGGCACGGTGCCCAAGATGAACAAACTGGGAACCGATACCTGGGAAAAGCTCAAAAAAACCACAAAAAAAAAAGTTAAAGACATAGCCCGCGACCTGATCCAACTGTACGCTGTACGTAAGGCACAGGATGGCAATGCCTTTTCGCCGGATAGCTATTTGCAGACCGAGCTGGAGGCCTCGTTTATTTACGAGGATACCCCCGACCAGGAAAAAGCGACCGTTGATTTTAAAAAGGATATGGAATCGCCGCACCCGATGGACCGTTTAATTTGCGGCGATGTGGGTTTTGGCAAAACCGAGGTAGCCATACGCGCGGCATTTAAGGCTGTTGCCGACAGTAAACAGGTGGCGATATTGGTGCCAACTACCATTTTAGCGGCACAGCATTACAAAACATTCTCTGATCGTTTAAAAGGCTTCCCGGCCAATATTGATTACGTGAACCGCTTTAAATCGAGCAAGCAGATCAAGGAGACTTTAGAGAAACTGGCCGCAGGCAAGGTGGATATCATTATTGGTACACACCGTTTGGTGAGCAAAGATGTGAAGTTTAAGGACCTGGGTTTGATGATCATTGATGAGGAGCAAAAATTCGGCGTAAGCACCAAAGAAAAACTCAAAGCCATGCGCGTTAATGTGGACACCCTTACGCTGACCGCGACACCTATACCCCGTACCTTGCACTTTTCGCTGATGGGCGCGCGCGACCTTTCCATCATATCAACGCCACCACCCAACCGCCAGCCGGTAGTTACCGAACTGCATGTGTTTAACGACAAGCTGATCAAGGAAGCGGTTGAGTATGAAATTGAGCGCGGCGGGCAGATATTTTTTATCCATAACCGGGTTGCCGACCTGCCGCAACTGGGCGGCATGATCCGTAAGCTGGTACCCAAAGCGCGAATAGGTATAGCGCACGGGCAACTGGAAGGCGACGACCTGGAAGATGTGATGCTGAAATTTGTGAGCGCCGAGTACGATGTGCTGGTAGCCACCACCATTATTGAGGCCGGTTTAGATATCCCGAACGCCAATACCATCATCATTAACCACGCCCACATGTTTGGCCTGAGCGACCTGCACCAGATGCGCGGGCGCGTGGGCAGGAGCAATAAAAAGGCGTTTTGTTATTTGCTGAGTCCGCCGCTATCTACTTTAACCTCCGAAGCACGCAAGCGCCTGAGTGCAATAGAAGAATTTAGCGACCTGGGCAGCGGCTTTAACGTAGCTATGCGCGATCTGGACATCCGCGGAAGCGGTAACCTGCTTGGCGCCGAGCAAAGCGGCTTTATTGCCGAGATAGGCTTTGAGATGTACCACAAGATACTGGACGAAGCCATACAGGAGCTAAAAGATGACGAGTTCAAGGGCCTATTCAAAGATGAGAAGCCCCGGCCGTTCATCTCGTTCACACAAGTGGATACCGACCTGGAGATACTGATACCCGATGAGTATGTGACGAGCATACCCGAACGCTATAACCTATACACCGAATTATCCAAACTGCAAAACGAAACCGAACTGGCCGCCTTTGCACAGCAATTGCATGACCGTTTTGGCCCGGTACCCGTACAGGTGAATGAGCTGCTGAACACCATGCGCCTGCAATGGCTGGGCAAAGCCATCGGTTTTGAAAAAATATCGCTGAAGAAGCAAGTGCTACGCGGTTATTTTATTGCCAACCAGCAATCGCCGTATTTTGAGAGCACGCAATTTAGACAGGTACTTAACTTTTTGCAGGCCAATACCCGGCGTTGTAATTTGAAGGAAGTAAAAAACACGCTTCGGTTGAGCATTGATAATGTGCGCAGCATTGATGAGGCTGTTGAATTATTGACGGAGATTTCGGAGCCGGTTGGGGTGTAGAGACGATAATTGAGGATTATTTCGTAATATTGACTTAATGAATCAGCATGATCTTGAGGTTTTAATTAAAGATTTGCAAGCTCTGCCAAAAGAATGCGAGTGGGTAGAGTTTAAGCTAAATAATTCTAACCCCCAGGAAATCGGTGAATATCTATCTGCTCTTAGCAATAGTGCTTGTTATCATAAAAAACCATTTGGTTATCTATTGTTTGGTGTAGAAGATACAACCCACCGTTTGGTCGGTACTAATCTATATCCATCTCGTGAAAAAAAAGGAAATCAAGAACTAGAGAACTGGTTGGCGACCCAGTTAACCCCACGAGTAGATTTTAATATTTTTGAGTTTGACTATCAAGGTTCGCATTTTGCAATATTTAGAATCCAAGCGACCCGCAATACTCCGGTGAGTTTTAGAGGCGTTCCATTTATTCGGATTGGAAGTTATAAGAAACAATTAGATGATCATCCTGAAAGAGAGCGGCAAATCTGGAATCAAGACAACAATTATGCTTTTGAGCGAGAAATATGCGTCTCTAATGTATCAGAAGATGACATCATTAAACTAATTGATTATCCCAATTTTTTTGAGTTAATCAGACACCCATTGCCCGATAATCGTAAAGGAATAATTGAAAAGTTAATCGAGGATAAAGTCATTATTCATCACTCTGGATTTTATAGTATTACGAATTTAGGAGCTTTATTATTTGCAAAGGACATCGATAATTTTGATAATTTAGCTCGAAAAGCCATACGGGTTATAATTTACGAAGGGAAAAATCGGATTAAAACAAAAAAAGAGCAAACTGGTAAGAAAGGATATGCAATTGGTTTTGAGAATTTAATTAAATATTTAGAAGATCAGCTGCCGACAAACGAAGTAATAGATAAAGCTTTACGTAAAAAGGTTTCAATTTACCCTATATTAGCCATAAGAGAGCTTGTTGCAAATGCTATTATTCATCAGGATTTTACAGTAAAGGGAAGTTCTCCGATGATTGAAATTTTTGATAATCGAATAGAAATTACAAACCCAGGAAAACCCATAATTGACCCTTTACGATTTGTAGACCATAGTCCTGAAAGTAGAAATGAGATATTGGCTCGCTTTATGCGTAGATTAAATATTTGTGAAGAAAGGGGAAGTGGTATTGATAAAGTTGTTTTTGAATGTGAATATAATCAATTACCTGCGCCGGAAATTATAGTTGGAGATAATTATACTCGTATTATATTATTCGGCTTGAGGACTTTACGGGAAATGGATAAACAAGATAAAGTTAGAGCCAGCTATTTGCATGCTTGTCTCAAATATGTATCTGGGGAACATATGACAAATCAAACCTTAAGAGATCGTTTTGGCATTGAGGAGCATAATTATCCTATGGTTTCAAGGATTATTAGTGATACGATTGCTGAAGGACTAATAAAAGATTACGATCCCGAAAACAAATCAAGAAAATATGCGAAGTATGTTCCATATTGGGTTTAATTCTTATGTAACTGTCATGTAACTGAGCAATAAGAAACGGCGACCAATTATTTAGTAACCAATTAGTTATGTGATGTGTTTATGTAACTACTATCCATCAAATACATGCCTAAACATTCCTTGGTGGTCGGGATTTGTAATCCCGATTCGTGGAGACGCGGATTACAAATCCGCAAATTGGTAAGATCCAGATTGCAAATCCGGACCAATGAAGGCGGTTGAATTACTGATGGAGATTGCGGAGCCGGTTGGGGTGTAGACGCGATACAATCGCTGAACCAGGTTAAGCACTCGTTGCAAACGAGCGCAAGAAGAAGATCCTTATTTTATTCGTTCATAGGTTGAAGATCCGCCGTCGATAGCGTCCAGCGCGAAAGATACCTGGTTGCCATTCAAATCTATCAATGTTATGGGCTTGTCGTTATCAAAAGTAATGCAACTGGTAACCTTGTTTAACAGATATGATTGTTGCTGGATGAGCGCGTAACTACCCTGGCGGATTAAATTACCTTTATCTAAAATCTGGTAACCTTCGCTGGTAAAAACCATCAGATGTCCGTTCCCGGCGGGGTAATTTGTTTTAACGGCTGCGAGTCCGCCAATGCTATAACGTAACTCCCAGGTGCCGGGCAGGCCTGTACCCATCACAACAGGCGCATCTGCCGCTGTGGTATTATTGTCTTTTTTGCAACCCATCGCCACGACGAGCAGCAGAACGATCAGGAAATTTTTCATGAGCAAGGGTCAATAATACTTAAAGTTAAGATATCCTGTTGTAAAATCAAAACCTGTTGAACAGGTGTGTTTTTGTATCCGGCTCAATAGCAAGCGTAGGCACTTATTCAATTCTTTCGTAACCAGAAGAACCGGCGTCGTAAGCATCTAACCACAAAGAGAGTTGATTACCGTTAATTTCGACAAAGATAGTCACCGTATTCGTTGCGTTATCCATTACGAGGGCGTCCATCACCGTATTCTGCAGGAGTGAGGTCTTTTTTGCTATGGTGTAAGTGCCCTGTTTCAGAAGGCTTCCGCCCCGGTATACCTGGTACTGACCGGCAGTGAAGACGTAAATATTGCCGTTGCCTTTAGGATAAGTTATGGTAGGCGTCCACCCGCCCGACTGACTTCTGAGTTCCCACTTTCCGGTGATATCAAGTGATGGTGATGCGCCTTGTTTTTTGCAGCTTATTACTGCGATGAGCAAAAACAAAAGATAATATTTTTTCATGATGTTAGGATTATAATGCCATTACGAAAAGACGAGATGAAACGCTACATGGGATGCATTTTATTTAAGAAATGGTTAAAAATGCCGGGTATTATTTGTATATTGTAAGGTTAAGCGCGATGCTTAATTTGGGATAGAGATATTAACAGGGTTGCGAAAATTTCTTACAATTTCCCCCCCTGTTGTTAATGATTGAAGGATCGAGTTTTGAATGATTGAATGGAAAAAATTCTTTTTAAATTTCTTACAATTTCCCCCCCCTGTTGTTAATGATTGAAGGATCGAGTTTTGAATGATTGAATGGAAAAAATTCTTTTTAAATTTCTTACAATTTCCCCCCCTGTTGTTAATGATTGAAGGATCGAGTTTTGAATGATTGAATGGAAAAAATTCTTTTTAAATTTCTTACAATTTCCCCCCCTGTTGTTAATGATTGAAGGATCGAGTTTTGAATGATTGAATGGAAAAAATTCTTTTTAAATTTCTTACAATTTTCCCCCTGCTGTTAATGATTGAAGGATTGAGTTTTGAATGATTGAATGGAAAAAATTCTTTTAAATTTCTTACAATTCCCTCCCCCTGTTATTTCATTTGCACATTGACGAAATACCCTTACTTTTGAATGTATGCCCGATCGCACTAAACTATATTTTGCTTCTGATTTTCATTTAGGTGCGCCAGGCTATGCCGCGAGCCGCGAGCGCGAAGATAAGATAGTGCGCTGGCTGGATATGATCAAAGGCGATTGCCTTGAATTGTACCTGATGGGCGACATCTTCGATTTTTGGTTTGAGTATACTACCGTTGTGCCTAAAGGTTATATCCGCTTTTTAGGCAAACTTGCCGAACTGACCGACGCGGGTGTTAAGCTGTACCTGTTTAAAGGCAACCATGATATGTGGATGTTTAGCTATTTTGAAAAAGAGCTGGGCGCGGTTATTATATCGAACGAGTTACTGATAGAACGAGGGGGCAAAAAGTTTTACCTGCACCATGGCGATGGCCTTGGTCCGGGCGATGCGAAGTATAAGCTGCTCAAAAAGTTTTTCCGCAGCCCGTTATGTCAATGGCTGTTCGAGCGGATCCATCCCAACCTGGGCGTGGGGATAGCCAACCGATGGTCGCAACATAGCCGCATTGTTTCGGGCCATAACGAGGTGCGTAAAAACCTGGAGCAGGAATGGCTGGTGGCCTATAGCCGCGAGGTATTACAAACTCAATTTTTTGATTACCTGGTTTTTGGACACAGGCATTTGCCACTGGATATCCAGATCACCCCGCAAAGCCGTTATGTAAACCTGGGCGAATGGGTGAATTATTTTACTTATGCTGTTTTTGACGGGCATGAGTTGCGGCTGGAGTGGTTTGAGAAGAAGGAAAGTTAGCCGTTTATCAGGGCGCATAAAGGGTAGCCTCCACGAGGCAAAGGATATTCTGAATTTATTTTTTCTACCAACCTTTAGTCCCCACGGGACAGATTTGCGCAGTTGGTTTATTGAGGGATATGAAGGTAGGTTGTAAAATCTTCCCAGGCATTAACCGGTTCCTTTATTCCACAAAGGTTGGCTATCATACTATAAATTTCCGCTGGTGTTTTACCGCTTTCGCGGAGGTGCTTGATGGACGTATCCCCTGCCGATTTGGAGAGCTTTTGGTTACCGGCAGACATCAATAATTGATGGTGATGGAAGAAAACTTTTAGAAATGGCTCAACGCGAAGTTTTTGGGCCAGCTGTAATTGAGCGAGGGTTGAGGACCAAAGATCCTGCCCGCGAACTATAAGGTCGACATTGAAAAGCAGATCGTCAACAACAGACGCCAGCTGGTAGGCTGGCAAGCCGTCTTTTTTACGGACGATAAAGTTTTGTACATCGGCTGGCAGTTTGGTGGTGATGATCTCGTCGGGGTAGGTTTGCACTACAATATCGTCATCGGTTGTGCGCAGCTTCCAGTTGCATTCGGGCTCATCAAAAGGTAATCGGTGTGTAGCACAGGTACAGGGCTGCTTTGAACTGCGCGAGCAGTTACAGGCAAACAGATCGCCCTGTAGCCTTAGCCGTTTTAGCGCCTGCTGATAGCTCTCCAGCCGGTACATTTGCGACCATTGGGTTTTGTATTCGCGGATGTTTTGCGGCCCCTCATGCCAGGGTATTTCCATAAAGTTGAGCGTATCGAAGATATCCTGAACGTATTCAGTACGGATGCGCTGCTGGTCGAGGTCGTCAATACGAAGTAATATTTTTGCGCCTGTTTTGTGTGCGAGGGCAGCCGTTAGCGCGAACGAAAGCACATTGCCCAAATGCAAATAGCCGCTGGGGGTAGGTGCTATACGTGTTTTGCTGAATGTGGGTTGTTGTGGCTGCATGTCATGTTGGCATTAGGCGCAATGCTAATTAGAGCGCAAAATACGTTTATTCTATAAATTGCGTACTTTTGCACATTATTTGCAGTAGCCTGCGTAAATTAAACCCGATTGCAGCGGAAAGCGCGGATGGGGTTGTGTAACAGGTAGCTTGCAGTGTAAAGCGGGGCTGCCGGAACCGATGAAACCGGGAAATTGATTTTCGAAGAAAAAAGATATGTTAGATAAGTTAGAAGCGATAAAAGAACGCTGGCAAGATGTGGAGCGCGAGCTAAGCAGTCCGGATATTATGAAGGACATGAAGCGTTTTGCGCAGATGAACAAGGAATATAAGGACCTGACCAAGGTTGTGGAAGAGTATAGTGTTTATGCCAAAGTGATGAGCAACATTGAGGCTAACCGCGAAATATTGGCTACCGAAAAAGACCAGGACTTTAGAGAAATGGCTAAAGCCGAATTAGATGAACTGATACCGCAGCAGGCTGAAATGGAAGAAAAGATCCGCCTGATGCTGATACCGAAAGATCCGGAAGATAGCCGCAACGCGATCGTGGAGATTCGCGGTGGTACGGGTGGCGATGAAGCCGCTTTGTTTGCAGGTGATCTGTACCGTGCCTATATCCGTTTTTGTGAGAAACAGGGCTGGAAAACCGAGCTGGTTGATTATACCGAAGGTACCGCAGGTGGCTACAAGGAGATCATCTTTAATGTAAACGCCGAGGACGCTTACGGTACGCTGAAGTTTGAATCGGGCGTGCACCGGGTGCAGCGTGTGCCCGATACCGAAACCCAGGGCCGTGTACATACATCGGCCGCATCGGTAGTAGTATTGCCCGAGGCGGATGAGTTTGATGTGGATATCCATGTGAATGATATCCGTAAGGATCTATTCTGCGCTTCTGGTCCGGGCGGACAGTCGGTAAACACGACTTATTCGGCTGTGAGGTTAACGCATATCCCTACCGGTATCGTTGCGCAATGCCAGGATCAGAAGTCGCAATTGAAGAATTACGACAAGGCTTTAGGTGTATTGCGCTCGCGTATTTACGAAATGGAGCTGCAAAAACACCTCGAAGAAATATCGAAGAAAAGAAAAACGATGGTATCCACCGGCGACCGTTCGGCCAAGATACGTACCTATAATTATCCGCAAGGTCGTGTTACCGAACACCGTATCGGTTTGACTATCTATAACTTACCCGAAGTAATGAACGGTAATTTGTTAGAGATAATGGAAGCTTTACAATTTGCCGAAAACGCCGAAAAATTACAGGAAGGCAGCATTGCCTAAGGAATTTCACATTTTATTTGTGAATTGTAAATAGCTGCTTATATTTGCAGCCCCAACGGAGTGGTAGTTCAGCTGGTTAGAATACATGCCTGTCACGCATGGGGTCGCGGGTTCGAGTCCCGTCCATTCCGCAAAATCAATATTAAATTGAGCAAAACCCTTCAAATGATATCATTTGAAGGGTTTTTTGTTTTATCGCGGAAAACGCTGTAAGTTCGCGTGATAATGGTATGCCTGTCCAAATGTGCCTGCGTATCGGGTATCACCATCAACTTCAGATCCCGCGCTATGGCAACGTATAATGGTTTCATTTGCTATTGCTTTTTTTCCAGTTAACTGATATGGATTGCCCACCCCTGACTTGGTATTCGATATGGCCGTCTTTCCGCCTGTGCCCGCTTACCTCGCCATCGTTGTCCTTAAGTGTAAATGCAGGAAGCGTTTTGCCTTTTTGCTTGATGATCATCAGGCGGCAGGTCAGCCGTTCATCGCCCTTTAACTTCAGCGTGAGGTTGTTTTTACGATGATGGTAGCCGGCTGATGGATAATCGGTGAATACCATAAAATCCTCGCCCGGTACCTGGTAAAAATGCCGCGGGATGATGCCAAAGGCCACGCCGGCCCCGTAGACTTCCTGGCCTACCGCGCCCGACTGCTCCCAGCCATCGTGAATATCCTCGATAGCAATCCAAAGCTTATGGTCTACCTGCCCGGTTTTTACCTTGTCGGACAACATTTCTTTGGGAAGGTTGGGCGGGTAATAATAAGGCGCGCGGTTCAAAATATAGCGCAGAAATTCGGGAACCAGTAAATTGACTGACGGTAAGATATCCTCGCCATCAGCATACAATAAAAAGTTATGTAGTGCCGCGAATACTTCCTGCTCCTCATACGCAGCCGTGTAAGGCGCATCGTTAAGAGGGAATAGGGCAAAGAAAGTTGGATAATTTTTAGCATAACCGTAATCGCAATCCCAAAGCTGGAAGTTCTTAAAAACATTAGCCAGGCATAAATAAGCCAGGTCAAAGTACTGCTGATCTTTTGTTTCTTTATATAGCCAAAGCATAGCATTGGCACCAAAAGCGGTATTGTTGGCCTGATAAAACAGGTCAAAGCCTTTACCATGCAGCGTTTTGGCAGCTTTTTTTGCTTCCTGCAAATACTTATTTTCTTTAGTCAGCTGCCAGGCATGCAGCATCACCAGCGCGTATAAACCAGCCACGTCCTTTTCGCCGCCTTTGCCGGGTATTGTTTCCGCTTTCACCACCTCAAGCGTGGCCATATTATACATTACCGGCCATTCGTAATTAAAGTGATGTGCCACGCGGATAGTAAAATCCAGCGATCCCCTGAATAATCTTTCACATTGTTTATCACCGCGGATGGCCATGCGACCCAGGTTAAGCAGCGGATGGTGCAGATACCAGGAGTCCATCACATTGGGTTTTAATTGCTCTTCATCGCCACTTAGTTTATCGGCCAGCGCCGGTAAAAAACGGACCACTGTTTTTAGTTCATCACTATAAAAAGCATCTAACCCGTTTAGTATTTTTTGCATCGCAGGCAAGTCATTCCCCTTCCAATCATAATAATCTGCCAACGGCAACAATACCGCCAGTTGCACCATCAGTTCGGGTGGGGTTTCATAATCGGCTACATAAGCGTTCAGGTAATCATGCTCAGCGCCGTGCGACCAGCAACCGTGACTAAATTCCAGATCATGCAATCCCTGGTCTACCATATCAGGCCAGGTATAATAAGTAGTAGCTGGTTTAGGCAGGTGCAGGTAAATATCTGCCAGCAGATTAAGGAATTGTTTAGCCTGGGCAGCTTCGTCTTTTGGATACTCAGGGCTAAATGCAATAAATGCATCTGACAATACCATTTCCTGATGCGCCGGTATGGGTTTGTTTTTAAGTGTAGGCGGCAAAGCAAAGCCAAGTTCCGGCCAGCTACCACCAACTGAATTGCTTAAAGTTGTTTCAGTTGCTTCGGCATAATCATTAAGCGCAGTCAGATTTTGAAAATATAGTAGTGAACCCGATCTTGGTTTATCCAGGGTGATATATTGCAACCCGGAGCGTGTGCCCACCTGGCTAACCAATATCGTTCCTTCCGGATCAACCGTGCGCCCTTCAGGGCCTGTGATCACCATATCCCTTGGCCAAAAAGGTACTAAGAGCGGCTCATCTGTTTTTAGAATAGTGGTATAACGCAAAAGAGGTTTATCAACATCAGGAAATTCAAGCTTTACCTGATACTTGCCAATGCCCGAAGCCTGGTTTATCACTAAGCCATTATCATTCTTTGTCATTTTACCTAAGGTCAAATGATCGTTAGGAGCGTACGCCGGGCGCAAAACAATCTGTGTCCCCTTGGGGCATTTAATAGCTATCCAAAGTGAATTATAAAGACTATGTATGTTGATTTGATACCCAGCCAATTCGTGAGTGGCCAAGGCCGGGAGGTCCCGCTCATGGAAATGATTTTTTACTGCCCGTGCCCAAGGCGATAGTGCATTCATTGTAAAAAGCTTTTTTTGTCAAACAAAAATTCATTACACCGAGAACGCGTCGGATAGCGCCATTAAATAGTGTAGCAATAACTTTTGCGTTGGAGATTTGTTTGATGAAAAAGTTGATTGGGTTTTAAAATAAGTAAATTAATTAACCAGGGGTTGAAACATTCTCGTTGCCTTAAGGTTGTAATATCACATACATGATCCCCATTGCTCAAGCTACGTACTCAACAAACTTTCTACACCTTTTAAAACTTAATTTATGTTTCACCACGTTAAATCACTACAATTTAATGCCAGGGTTTCACGCCCTGACCCGCGCTTTGCCAACCTTTTACTGGAGCAATTCGGCGGCGAAAATGGTGAGCTGGCCGCGGCCATGCAATACTTTACCCAGGCGTTTGGCGCCAAAATGCCGCATCCCGACAAGTACGATATGCTGATGGATATCGCCACCGAAGAATTCAGTCACCTTGAGATCGTCGGCGCAACTATTCAGATGCTATTAAAGGGCGTTAACGGCGAACTAAAAGATGCCGCAGAACAAACCGACTTTATGGTAGCTATGAACGGCAAGGCCGAAAAAGAAAGCGTGATACATGCGGCATTATCCGCTAATCCGCAATTTCCGATCATCACCGGCGGCGGACCGACACCACGCAACAGCCAGGGTGTGCCGTGGTGTGCATCTTACATCAACTCCAACGGTGATCTTACGGTCGATCTGCGGAGCAATTTGGCTTCCGAATCAAGGGCGAAACTGGTATATGAGCACTTGATGAAATTTACCGATGACCCGTATGTCAAAGAGACGTTGTCGTTTCTAATGACCCGTGAAGTAACCCACTATAAAATGTTTGAGGCTGCTTTAGATAGCATCCAGCCTAACTTCCCGCCGGCAGTATTAGCCGCCGATCCGCGCTACCTGCAGAACGTGTACAATCTATCTGAAGGCACAGTACGCGGCCCATGGAATAAAGGCGAAATTAAAGGAATGGGTAAAAATTTTATTTACGTTGAAAACCCATTACAGCAGGTGCAGGAAACCGAGGGCCAAACTAAATTAGCTGAAGATTTTAGCAAAGAAATAAAAGCCAATCAAAAACTGGATAAAGAAATGAGCGCTGCAAAAAGCGCCGAGGTTAAAAAAGCGGAGCCAGACGGCGTAGCCCAGTGGAGTACATATTGATCAGGATTGGTACAGTATAACTATGTACAACGCCGGTTCTGCATACCAAACTGACTTAACACAGGAAGCGCCGGCAGCAATTGCCGAACGTGCCGAACACGGCATCTGTGCAAGCCGATACTTAAATATACTAAAAACAGCCACCTGTTATGGGGGCTGTTTTTAGTATAGATCAGATCTAATTTACCAACTCATCCTATCGTTACGCCTATTCAGTATTATTAACACAGTTTGTCTTTTAAACAACACAGTTATTTTTCTTGCAGGTTAATAATATTGTATTATGTTTTACACGCTGTATTTTCCCCATTTCGTCTAAATCATTACAAATGTCTTTTAGGGCCGGGTTATTGAACATTGGACACTGTCGGGCATAAGCCCTGACTTGACTAACAATTTTACAATGAACTTTAATTTTACAAAATCGTTGCTTGCCCTGTCATTAGTGGGTATATCGGCCGCAGCGTCCGCCCAAACAATGGGTTCTGATTCAACTAGTCGTTTTCAGAAGCGCCAATTCCGTACTTGGTCTATCGGCCTGAATGGTGGTATCCTTACCGCAGCCACTCCATTTAATAATGAGAACAATGGCGATTTCCGCAGCCCGCAAATCAGCTGGGGATACGGCGCTTACGTTAAAAAGCAAATTTTACCGGGCTTCGGTTTACAAGCCGATTTCATGGCCGGTACTGTTAAGGGCGTACGTGCCAATACATTGCCGGCAGGTACCGCAGAGCAGGATAACAGCAGCTACAACAGCCGCATCAACTGGGCGGGGTCGTTAAGCGCAAACTTTACTGTAGCAAATGTAAGCCTTAACCAAAAGCGCAGTTTCCTGGCACCTTACTTAACTGCTGGTGCGGGTTACATGTCTAACAGCGCCCATGTGTTAAACACGCCGGCCGGTAACAATACTAATTACCATAACAATTTTTATGTACCAGTAGGTGCCGGTCTTAAACTGGGTTTGTCCCGTGTAATAAACCTGGATTTGGGCTATACAGTTAACTTCATGAAATCACGTGATTTTGATGGTGTAGTAGGTTCACTGAATGACCGTTTTGCTTATGCGCATGCCGGTATCGAAATTGCCATGGGTAAAAAGAAAAGCTCGCAATTGCAAAACTTTAGTGCAGTAGCTGCCATCCGCGAGGAAAGCGCCGCCGAAGCTAACGAACTGCGTAACCGTTTAGCCATGGCCGAACAAGCACGTATGCGCGACCAGGAGCAATACGCCGCAGCTGCTGCGCAATTAGCTAAAGATATGGGTGATGATGACAAGGATGGTGTTGCCAATAAATTTGATAAATGCCCGGGTACACCGGCTAATAAAACAGTTGATGGTGCAGGTTGTCCATTAAAAGTTCCGGCGCCGATTATTCAACAAAAAGTGATTGTAACTGAGGCTGACCGCAAGGTAGTAGGCGAAGCAATCAAAAACCTGGAGTTTGAATTAGGTAAAGCCACTATCAAGGAACGTTCATTTGCTACATTAGACCGCGTTGCCGACCTGTTGGTTCAAAAGAATTTCAGCCTTAAGTTAGCCGGTCACACCGATAATACAGGTTCAATGACATTAAACTTAGCCTTATCAAAGGATCGTGCAGAAGCAGTTAAAGCTTACCTGGTATCTAAAGGTGCTAACGCCTCTACTATCGAAGCTACGGGTTACGGTCCTAACCAGCCTATTGCTACTAATAAAACTGCAGCAGGCCGTCAGCAAAACCGCAGAGTTGAGTTCTCGTTATTTTAATTATAAGTATAGAGGTTTAAGTTGACCTTTTTTTGAAGAGCCGTTCCCGAAAGGGAGCGGTTTTTTGTATGTAAAAGGAATAGCTGATTTGTAGCACGATCAGAAGGTGTGGCGTCGCTATGCGAAGCCGGATATTTCCTCACTAAGCCATTTAAACATCAGCGCTTACCGGATATTCCTGGTGTGGTCAAATCGGCATTATAGTAATTATTTTATTTACTAAGCCAATTAGTTGCCGTTTGTTTCAGCACGTCCAGATCAAAAGGCTTGGGCAGGTAGTGGTTTGCCCCTGCGGCGGCGGCCAGTTGTTCAATATCGTTGTTCGCCGAAAAATAGATAACCGGGATTTTTTGTAAGATAAGATCGGCCTTGATTAGCTTTGTGGCTATCACACCGCCTTCATTGGGTATGCAATTATCCATCAGGATCACATCAGGTTGGTAAGCGCGTATACGGTCAATAATGTTGCAGCAATCAGCATAGGTTTTCACCTCCCAACCTTCTTCTTCCAGTATAAACGTACAGATTAACTGGATGTCTTCGTCATCATCAAAGATCAGGATCTTTTTACTCATGTCGCTAAAGGTATCGTTAAATAAAAAGTAGAACCACGTCTTTCGGTGCTCTGCACCCAAATTCTACCCTGATGATCATTAACGATTTTGGAAGTAATAAATAAACCCATGCCCAAACCGGTATGGCTTTTCAGTACATCTTTGGCCCGATAAAATTTATCAAAGACGGAGGTCATCGTTTCAGGTGTCATGCCTCTACCCTGGTCGGTCACACTAATCGTAGCCAAACCATCGCCCAATAACAGCGTACTGATCGTAATATCAGTGTTCCGTTCTGAATATTTGGCGGCATTACCCAACAGATTTGCAAACACCTGTTCCATCCTTAATTCATCGATCAAAACTTCCGTATCGGCTGAAAATGTAGTGGTAAACGTATGGTATGGTAAAATATGCTGCATAACTTCTACCTGCCGCTTTAAAAAGTTATTCAAACTAACGGGCTCGATCTGATACTGCAAATTGCCATTTTCTATCTTAGAGATATCCAGCAACTGCTGCACCAGTGTCATTAGTTTGGTAGATTGTGTATCAATCTTACCGAGTAACTCTCGTAAGTGATCGCTCACCGGCTCTTTAGTTGCCAGGGCCATTTGAGTATAGGCCTTTAGAACCGTCATCGGCGTTTTGATCTCATGACTGGCGATAGAAATAAACTCTGTCTTTTTCTCGTCGATCAGCTTGGATTGCTGTAGTTGAGCTTCCTGCTCGTTGGCCAGCCTGTTCAGACTGACATTGCGCTGTTTGATCTCTTCATAAGCATTCAGCGGAGATGCCTCCTCAAAATCCTTTTTTAAAACACTGATCTTTAGCGGATCGAGTTTGAGTGAACGGGGCAGGCCGATCTTCATCATGATCATATTGCCGCTTTCGGTCTCGGATAGTTCAAATCCCGGCACCAGCTTTTGCGCATAATAAAAACCGGCATCACCGTTGGTAAACCGGATGCTGCTGTCGAAAGTGACCGTCGCCATTAAACTGTAACGTGTTTGGTTTTGCTCCAGTCCGATAGCCAGCAAACCGTCATCAGTATGCTCTATTACTGTCCGGGCAATCTCCGAAACTGCGGTCGCAAAAGTGGTTTGTGTAGCTAAGGTTAAGCCCAACTTCTCCGCTACCCGCATTGACCTTTTGTGGGCCAGCACGAGATCCATCTCATTTTCTAAAGAGATCGCTACGACTTTGATCATTTTGTTTTCGCAATTACAACTGACATGTCATCATTCCGGCGGGCGTGGTCTTTATAAATAGCTGCGGCCAGGATGCTAAGGTCATATTTATACATCAACGGGTAACGTAACATATCGATGCGCGTTTTGATACCGTCTGAGCAGAGCATCACCTGGTTAAACTCTTCCGCGGGGTATTCCTGATCGTTCATTGTCCCCGGAATGTTATGGCCAACAATACCATTGTAGGACATATGATTCTTAAAATTTACCGGGCCCGACACACGTAACGCAATGTTGCCGATACCTGCTGACGTCCATACCTTGCGCGCAAAATCATAGGCAACAATATTGATCACCGCGCCACGGGTCTTTTTAATGGCGTTATGAATGAAACGTAAAGTTTCGGTCGGGCTGTAATCCGGAAACACTTTAAATGCTACGGCAGCCTCATTGATTGCCTTGTTAGCCTCAGGGCCATGACCCAAGCCATCGGCCAACATCATTTTCAGGTACTTGTCGGTCTTTTTGTAGGTAAAACCATCGCCACTTGTTTTTTCGCCGGGTTTATAAACCACTATCGGCCGCATAATAACCTGATTGGTGGCTTTAATTTTTTCAGGGTCGCTATAAACACGGCTTAACGCAATGGTGCCCCACCCGATCTGTGAGTAAAGTTCGAAGATATCGGACATTCTTTTCATACTGCCCAGCCCGTGCCCAAGTGTGTTAGAAGTGGAAATACCATCCTGCATCATTCTGGCAGGATTTATCATCCCTGGCCCGTTATCAATACTGATGAGTTCGACATAAGGGGAACCGCCATTTGGAAATACCCCCATTAGTAGTTCCCCATCATTGCTGTATTTGAAAAGATTCGAGGTCATTTCGGCAACGATCAAATCAAGTGCATTAATCCGTGCCGGAGCAATGCCCCCTTCGGTAGCCAGCCGATGGATCTCTTTTTTGATGAGTGAAAAATAACTCCGGTCATGGGCCGTAAAACTGATATGTGTAGCGTCAACCATTGGCCCATTTTAAAATGATAATTACTGTACCTTCACCCACTTTACTTTTAATCTCAAATTCATTAACCAGGCGTTTGGTGCCCGGCAGGCCTAAGCCCAGACTTTTACCGGTCGAAAAACCATCTCGCATAGCAGCCTGGATATCAGGAATCCCGGGGCCTTTATCAGAAAATGTCAGGCGTACGCCGTTATTGCGACCTGACGAAACCACTTCGATAATACAAACACCTCCATTAGCGTACCGCATCATGTTGCGTACCAGTTCGCTGCAGGCAGTTAGTAGGCGGGTTTGATTAACCAACCCCATTTTTATTTTCACAGCCGTTTCCTTAACGCGGTTTTTTAAAAAAACCACATCCTGTTCCTTAATGACCTGGATGGTATCTTTACTCAGTGATAAGGTCATCTGCTGTCTGGTCTTGGTCTGCGTCCTCTTCGGTTTCGTCAATCATGGATTTCAGCAATCGCATACCTTTTTCCATATCCAAAGCGGTGTGCACGCCTTTTAGCGGCAAGCCCAGCTCAATTAAAGTAATAGCTACTGCAGGCTGCATACCTACAACAACAGTTTCTGCATCCAGTATTTTGGACATACTGGCAATATTGCCAATGATGCGCCCCATGAACGAATCTACAATGGAAACCGCCGAGATATCTATCAGTACACCTTTGGCGCTTGTTTTATTAACCATTTGTACCAGGTCGGCTTCCAGATTGAGTGCCAGCCGGTCGTAAAGGTCAACTTGTATTGACACGAGCAAAAAAGCTCCCATCCGTAGAATAGGAATTTTATCCATTAACTTCGATTATTAAGATTTTAAAACAGCGCTGATCTTTTTGACCTCCAAACGCATTTCCTTGAACGAATAAGCCAGGGCACTGGCCAATGTTGCTTTGGTGATGATATTGGAAAGATCGATGCCTAAATGCACTACCGTTTGCGCAATTTCCGGACGGATGCCACTAATAATACATTCGGCACCCATCAGGCGCGTGGCACTTACGGTTTTGATCAGGTGCTGCGCGACAAGTGAATCTACCGCAGGTACGCCGGAAATATCCAAAATGGCAATGCTGGAACCGGTTTCCACGATCTCCTGCAAAAGGTTTTCCATTACAATCTGTGTACGGGCGCTGTCCAAAGTACCGATGATCGGCAAGGCTAAAATGCCATCCCATACCCGTATCACTGGTGTAGATATTTCAGTGATCTCGTCGGTTTGACGTAATATCACCTCTTCCCGGCCCTTAATAAAGGTTTCAAAAGTTACAACGCTAAGGCTATCCATCAAACGATTGATCTTCCTGCTTTCTGTAAACAACTTCATGGGATCACCTTTAAGCTCATCCATCAGAATTTCCAAAATGGCTTCTTTTAAAGAGAACACAAAGTTTCCGGTTTCGCGGGGACTAAAGCCCTGTCGGGCACGGGTAATTGCGATCCCGCCTAAAATCTCAATAACCGGACTCCATTCGTCTGAATCCAGGTTGGTGAAATTTCCACTTGATAAATTACCAACTAACGCCGTGATCAACTCTTCAGACTGGTTGCGTAATTCGTCGTTACTGATAAGGTCTTCGCGTAAACCTTCATCGGCCAGTTGGTTCTTCATCCAGAGTTCAAGGATGTTTTTTTTCTTGTTTTTTAACAATTGCTGTGTGGTTTGTGACATGGATGAAGGATACAGATTAAAAGATAAGCTATAAGATTCAAACTTGGCAAGTTGAATATTTAAAGGGGTAAGGTATGGATAAGATTTCATTATAGGAAATTCTTTTTCCTGTAATTTTAAGTGATTAAATAATGGATAAATGTCGTAATTGACTGATATATAAAAGCCCGGAGGGAAGGATTTCTAATCTTTACCTCCTTAATTAGTTACCAACAATTCAAATTGATACCTACTCTCGCGTGTTTCGCTTTCTTATTATGCTGTTTAACCTTATCTTAGTTCTTAAACCAATAGCCGTATGAAAAATATACTATTCTTATTGCTATCACTTACTTTATTAGCCGCCTGTAAACAAGGTCAAAAAAAGCGGGCGGAAAAAAGTGGTGCGGAAAATGAATGGGATCATTCTATTACCGGGAGTTTCAGCGGGCAAGTGACCCTCAAACTAGATAGCGATCGATTAGACAGTTTTTTCTCAAGCTATCCGGATTTAAAAAAGCAAGCCAAACAGGTAAAACAATTTTATAGGGACCGTCAATTTGCATTGGCCTGGTATGATCGGGGCCAGGTGATCGAACAGGCCGGTAATCTGGCCAACCGGGTGATGAACCTGGAAAATGATGGCATTTACCGTACTATACCGTATCAGCGGGAGCTTGATTCGTTGATCCATGAAGAGGCGCCGAATACAAGATCGCCTAAGCCAGATCTTAACCTTGAGCTGATGCTTACTGCACAATATTTTGCTTTTGCCGATATGGTATACAATGGCGTTGACGCCACAACGAGTATAGCAAGCGGATGGAATGTGCCCCGTAAAAAGCTGGATTATAAGACTTACTTAGACAGCCTGCTCAGCACCTCTCCTAAACAAACAGCCCAGGAGCCGGTATATCGCCAATATAAATTGCTAAAAAAATTCCTGGCAAAGTACCGTACAATAGATGCAATGGGGCAATGGAAACCAATTGTATCGGCCAAACTCAAAGCCGGCGATAGTTCACATGCGGTCAGCCTTATAAAGCAACGTCTTTTTCTGCTTGGCGACTATAATGGCGATACCACCGGTATACATTACGACGATGCGTTACAAGCCTCGGTTAAGGCCTTCCAGAGCAGGCACGGGCTTAGTATAAACGGAACGGTTGATGCTTCAACCCTGGCTGCGCTCAATGTGCCTTTAAAACAACGGATCGTTCAGATATTGGTCAATATGGAACGCAGTCGCTGGCTGCCTGTATCTTTAAACTCCTATTATCTCGCGGTTAATATCCCCGAGTTTAAATTACATGTTTACCATGCCGATAGCTTATTATGGAGTTGTAAGGTAGTTGTTGGGCAAACTGTCCATCCAACTACCATTTTTTCAGGAAACGTCAGATATGTGGTATTTAGTCCTTACTGGAATATACCGCCAAGTATTGTACGCAATGAAGTATTGCCCGGAATTAAACGTAATGCAAATTATCTGAGAACGCACCGAATGGAAATCACCGGTAAGGAAGATGGATTGCCAACTATCAGGCAGTTGCCGGGTGAATCAAACTCGTTGGGGTTGGTGAAATTTTTGTTCCCAAACACGTATAATATTTATTTGCATGATACGCCGTCGCGATCACTGTTTGGCGAAACCACACGGGCGTTTAGTCACGGTTGTATCCGGGTTAGCCAACCTGCCAGGCTGGCCGCATTTTTATTGGCAGATAGCTCTAAATGGAATCAGGCAATGATCGATAAAGCCATGCATACCGGGAAGGAGCGAACCGTTACGCTTAAAAATAAGATACCTGTGTTTATTGCCTATTTTACAGCATTTATTGACCGGGAAAACAAGATTAATTTCAGGAAAGACATCTACAACCTGGACGACCGCCTTGCCGATGCATTAATACGCGTACAATAACGTGTTGGACTTGTTTTTGAGATAAAGCCGTTATTATTGAATCAACTACGCCGGTAAAATTAGTCTCACCCTTGTTTTTCATAAGCCCCCCAATTACTCTTAGTATTTTAGTAAAAATACCTTAAATATGGCATGGTTATAATAAATCTGCCATGGCAAAATATTTAAAGAAATAATAGGTATATGTTGATTTTTGAGTGTACACACAAATAACAATTATTTAATTTGTATTTATCAAACATCGATGTATCTTTATTATATAATTATTTAATAATTATGCAGATGTTGCTCCTGCTAAATTTGTAAAGTTTTCCTCATTTCTTTCATGTTAACTGCCGATGGGACCCTGGCATCGATATCATTTTTAGGAAAGTTATAAGGTATTGCATAATCATATCAGGACAGTACATCTGGAAAACCAATTATTAGCCTAAACCTAAATATGATGAATGATAACAGGGTAGAACTTTTCCTGAAAATTTCGGCATTGTTAACCGGCTTTAATAAAGCTGAGCTGCAGGGTACCGGAATGGTGGCAGTATACTGCGATTGTGTATCAAATACGCCTCAAAATCCCAATTACTCCGATGAAGATCTGAAAGCGAATACAGCTAACGCAGATTTCTTTTTTGCCGAAGTGAGCTCTATTTTCAAAACAAGCAAAAACGAAGCGGAAATTTTACAGGCCATCGCCAGCAGGCTGATGCCCGTTTCGGCTTATAACGCACTTGCGCAATCTATCATTAACTTATGGTACACAGGCAACTGGGGTGCAAATGTAGTAGCAGCGCAATCCTACATACAAGGCCTGATGTGGGATACTGCCGAGGCGCATCCGCCGGGCGCCAAACAGCCTGGGTTTGGTTCGTGGAGCTTGCCTCCTTTATAATCTTTTGATCGATACAAAAAATTACTGATATGAAAACTGATCACTATGATGTGGTAATTGCCGGGTCGGGTATAGCGGGTTCTTTGTTAGCCAAAACCCTTACTCAGGCCGGTAAAAAGGTATTGCTGCTTGAGGCCGGTTTGCAGGCGGGCGTGGCTTTAGATAGCGATGGCTCTTACCTGAATTATATGAGCTACCTGGATAGGTTCTATAAGGCCGCAGCCAAGGTCCCAAACTCGCCCTATCCTATACTAAAAGATGCGCCAACCTCAAACGTGCTCGATGTGGTTAAACTTACACCGGGCGGGCCGCCCCCGCCGGGTTACCTGGTGCAAATGGGGCCGTTGCCTTTTGCGAGCGATGCGGTAAGAGGGCCGGGCGGCACCATGCTGCACTGGCTGGGTACTACGCTGCGTATGTTGCCTAACGATTTTAAAATGAAAACCGTTTACAACCAGGCGGTGGATTGGCCTATTACTGCCAATGACCTGAAACCATATTACGAAATGGCCGAACTGGAAATAGGTGTTTCGGGAGATGTTGAAGAGCAGTTATACCCGGAAACGCCGCGCGATTATTTTGGCAAAGGATATGTGTTCCCGATGCATAAAATACCGCAAAGCTACCTGGATGCGGAGATCAAAAATAAAACCGAGAACCTGGTAGTTAAGCTCAACCACCGCGAATATAAATTAACCTGCATCAGCACTCCGCAGGGACGTAACTCTACCCCAAATCGTAAATACCGTTACCGGGATGTAATTTGGGATAAAGCTGCAAAAAAGCTGAAGCTTCAAACCCAGGAAGATGTTTATAACCCGGTGCCATCCTTATGGGATGCCTATACCGGCCAGCGTTGCGAAGGTAATGCCAGCTGTGTGCCTATTTGCCCGGTGCAGGCCAAATATAATCCGTTAAAAACATTAAAACGGGCAGATTTTAAACATCTCACTATTATCACCCAGGCAGTGGCATCAACCATTACTATTGATGATAAAACCAAAGAAGTAACCGGCATAGTTTATAAACGCTATAACAATCCCGATTCGCCCGAATATGTAACCGGGGTAGCCAAAGGAACCATCTACGTGCTTGCCGCCAATGCCATCGAAAACGCCAAAATATTACTGGCATCGGGCGCGGCTAACAGCAGCGATCAGGTAGGCCGTAACCTGATGGACCACATGGTAATGCTAACCTGGGGGCTGACCAAAGAAAAGATCTACCCATACCGTGGTCCGGGTTCTACTACCAATATCGCTACCTTTCGGGATGGACCCTTCCGCTCTGAACATGCGGCATGGATCTCGCCGTTGGATAACTGGGGCTGGAGCTGGCCGGTATTTTCGCCGGGTTCGGATGTAAGTGCTGCGGTAAGCAACGGTATGTTTGGCAAAGAGCTGCGCGAATACCTGAACCAAAGGCTTACCCGCCAGTTTTTGCTGCATTTTGAATGTGAGCAAAGTCCCGACCCCCAAAACCGGGTAACTATCGATCATCAATATCTCGACCCGCTGGGTAACTATAAACCGATCATCCATTATTATGCTACCGATTATATGCTCAAATCGATGGAGGCGGGTAAGATCGTGTCCGATCAGATCTTTGAAGCCAATGGTATCGAAGATCACACTGTTTACGATCCGGTGAACGATGCCGGGTATGTAACCTATAAGGGCCAGGGTTATACCTACCGTGGTGCCGGCCATATTGTGGGCACGCACCGTATGGGTTTTAATAAAAACGACTCGGTAGTAAACCACGAGCAGCGCACCTGGGATCATCCAAACTTGTTTTTAGCAGGATGCGGTAATATGCCTACACTGGGTACATCTAACCCATCACTTACCATGACGGCCCTGACATTTAAAGCCGCAGAGGCTATTCTTAAACAACTTGAAAAATAACCGATGAAAGCCGCATATCAACAACCCAATAATCCTAAAAGGCAAAAATTGCTTAAACCGCTGCCTGCCATTAAGCATGTAAGTAGCCTTTCGGCAGAGAAAAATACAGGCGACGATGGTACGATAAATAACATTGAAGATCTGAAAGCCGCCTTACAAAACGCCATCGAACTGGAGCACTCTACCATACCACCGTATTTATGTGCGCTTTATTCCATCAAGGATGGCACCAACCAAAAAGCTGTTGACGTGATCAGGAGCATTGTGGTTGAAGAAATGCTGCACATGATACTGGCCTGCAATATCCTGAATGCCATAGGCGGTGAGCCAAAGATCAATAAGCGCGATTTTGTCCCAACCTATCCCGGCCATTTACCCGATAGCGATAACTCGTTTGTAATTAACCTGGAGAAATTTTCAAGGCATACCGTCGATATTTTTTTAAAGATAGAAAAGCCTGCCCATACTGACGCGCCACCCAAAAGCAAAGGTTACCATACCATCGGGCAGTTTTACCAGGCGGTGCGCATTGGGCTCGAATTTGTAAACGCTAATACACCCGGCGGCATATTCACCACCGATGAAAAGCAACGTGCCAAACAGATCACCGAAGAGCATTACTATGGAAGCGGCGGCCAGATCATCCCGGTTTATACCATAGATGATGCAAGGCAGGCTATAGCCGAAATAGTTGGTCAGGGCGAAGGTATTGATGATACGATCGAAGATTCTGACCAGAAAATGTTTGGCCAGGGCATTGAGTATGCGCATTATTTTCGCTTTAACGAGCTGCACCTGGAGCAGTTATACCAGGACACTGATACACCGAAAAGCGGCCCTACCGGTGATAAGATAGTGGTGGAATGGGACGCTGTGCACAACATGAAACGGAACCCCAAAGCGGTTGATTTTGAGAAATACCCGGAACTGTATGAAAAAGTTAAATCGTTTAACCGCACTTATACGCTTTTGCTGGATAATATTCACAATGCCTGTAACGGGCAGCCCGATCTGTTAATGAAAGGTGTAGCCATGATGTATCAGCTCAAATACAAAGCGGTTGAGCTAATGAATATCCCAATACCGGGCACAACCTATACAGCGGGCCCGAGCTTTGAGTTTGAAACCTAAATATTTAAAACTATATGTATCCACTTATTTCAAAATGGTATATCGCACCAAAGCATAAAGACGAAGTAATTGCAGCGCTTAAACAATTAGCAGGCGATGTAAAAAAACATGAACCGGGTACATTAACTTACCTTGTACATACGCCTGATGACCAGCAACCAAACATGCCAGGAGCTGCTGCCAATGAAGTGATATTTTTTGAGATATACCATGACGAAGCGGCTTTTCAAACACATATAAACGGACCTTATTTTAAAGACTTTGTAGCTAAATACGGGAGTTTGTTTGTAAATAATGCACAGCACGCACCATTTTCTACACTCAACGTAATGAAACACGAGGCTGGTTTTATCAGACCGGGAGTGGCTTTGTAAGTAATACCGGGATGCGATAATTCAAAACAATTTAATTAAAAATAATGAGCAGTAAAGAAGAAAAAAAAGCATCTGTTTATGATTATGTGATCATCGGTGCAGGTGCGTCGGGGCCAATTGTAGCAAACAGTTTGGCAACCGATGGGTTTACCGTACTGCTGCTCGAAGCAGGTTTAGGTGTTGATGCCGAAGATAAAGATGTATGGGACCCGCAAAGGTGGTTTAAGGTACAAGCTGATCCGGTTATTGAATGGGGTTACCATAGCACGGCTCAAAAAAACCTTAACGGCAGGTCGCTAAGTATGCAGCAATCACGCTGCCTTGGTGGCTGTACAATACACAACGCTATGGTTTACGTACGCGGCGGACAAACAACCTACAACTATTGGGAACAGAACCTGGGTTGTAAAGGTTGGGGATACAAAAGCCTGGAACCGCTATTTGACCAACTGGAAAAAAAGATAGGCGTGCTTACTGCCGAAAATGATGAACTATGTAAGGCTTTTTATGCTGCCGCACAAAACCAGGGCATTCCGTACAATAATGATTATAATCACAACAAAACCGAATACGGCCAGGTAGCTTTTCAGTTTGCTATTGAAGAAACCAAAGCAGGTTTGCGCCGCACAACCAGTTATGAAAAATATATTGGCCCTCAGCATAGTTTAAAAGGACTTACTGTAGAGCCGGGTGCATTTGTGCATACCCTGCTGTTTAAACACGAAGGCAAGAACGGTGTGATTGCTGATGGCGTGTATTACCAGGACAGGTTTGGCGAACTTAAAACCGTGCACGTAAATCACGAAGTGATTTTGAGCGCAGGTACAATTGCCAGTCCAAAAATATTGCTTCAATCGGGTGTTGGGCCCAAGGCCGAACTGCAGGCACTGGGTATAAACGTAGTAAAGGACCTGCCCGCTGTTGGGAAGAATTTTTATGACGACCTGGGCCTGCCCAGCATCTTTACCCAAAAGAAAGCGTTGCCGCCGCAGCCGTATGGCTTTATAACATCAGGGGTATTTGCTTCAACCGACCCTGAGTTTGAACCTGCTAACCCTAAATATGCGCAGGTTAATTTGGAGATGCAGGTTTGCAGCAGCGATCTGCCGGGCGCGCCATCGCTGGATGGTGTTCCATATTACAGCGTTGGCATGGCGGCTATGCACCTTAAAAGCAGGGGCTCCATTACACTTGCCTCTGCCGACCCGCGCGAACAACCGGTTGTAGATCCTAATTATTTAAGCGACCCGGACGGCGATGACCTAAAACAATGCAAAGCTGCGTTAATGCAGTCGCTGCGCATTTCGTGGGACGAGAGTCTTAACGATTGGCGCGGGCTGCCGCTCATCCCTTCCATTTTCCCCAATCCGGAAGCACCTGAGGGTTGGACCTGGGTTGGGCTTGAACAAACGCTTGATCAATACCTTGAAGACTATGTCAGGGCATCAGCGCTTTCCATTCAGCATTATATCGGCACTTGTTCAATGGGTACCGATCCGCAAACTTCGGTTGTCGGGCCCGATCTTAAAGTGCATGGAATTTCCAAACTAAGGGTCATTGATGCATCGGTTGCGCCTACTCCTGTTACCGGGAATACTGCAGGGGTATCTTATGTCATCGGGGCAAAAGGTGCGCAATTATTAAAATTAAAGAGTAAATAAAATATCCAATCCTTAAAAATTTTAAATAACAATTTATGGCAACAATTAAAAATTTAGCGGCAACACCCCTGGTGTTTAACCGCAAAGCAAACGGCAATAACTCTGCTTATGGCCCGCTGCAAACTTTGATCAATGGTAATACCTGGGTAGGCGATACCGGCTTCAATTTAATGGTGGTACCTAATCCCAAAAGCCAGTTTTTGGTGATGGTAAGCCAATTGTTCGAAACGCACAATTTTGAAGAAGTACCGGCACCGGTTCCAAACCGCAGTCAAAACAACGGTACGGCACAGGTGGGCGCTGTTAAATATTCGCAAATTGTGGCCGAAAATGTCAGCAAAAATATTTTGCACGAAGAAACCGGTATGTGGCTAAACCAAACACTGGGCACATTGCCTACCGACCCTACCGGTAACGGGTTACAGGCCATAACCGGCCAGCCCGAAACGGATTATGTAATTACCAACCCGGTAGTACGTTCAGGCACCATCCCGCATGGCAATACCATACAGGCAACCGGCGTGTGGACCGACTATACCTTATCTACACCCATAGTACCTGGCCCGATAGATCTGACGCCTTACATCGCGATCAATAACTTTCCCACCGAGGCAGGAGCCTTAAGTTTTTTACCGTATTTTGTCGATCAGTCGGACCCGACAGCTTTACAGGCTGATTACAGGGCACAAATTGCGGTTTCGCTGGATAATATCGGGCAAACCACTTTAACGGTTGACGATTTTGTTAACCCGATCTCGTTACTCAACAAATACACCAGCAATATCAGCGAGATCGTATCGATGGCGGTAACTACCGCGAACGACCAGGGCGGTGTGCTTAATGTGCCGTTTGCCAGAGGGGTGATCGGCCCGCAGGATTTTATCTGCACCTTTATGATCGAAACAGTGCAAAACAATCCAACTTACGCACCAACGCAGGATGAAAACCCAACGTTTTTCCAATTGCAATACCTGCAATCCATCCCGTTGTTGTTCCCTAAGGCGTACAACGGCAAGGATGTGGTATTCCCGCACTGGAATATTAATACGCTGATCGCGATCTAATAGCTGAAAGTTTAGTTAGTGTTTAAAACAGGCCCGTATCCCGGGCCTGTTTTGTATCTGGTCACTTCCACACATAATACAAGGCTCCGTTCTTATCGTCGGTAATAAAAAATGAATTGGCATCGTTCATCATTACATCGCAGGCCCGGCCATGGCGGTCGGTGTTTTTCTTGCCGGTTTGAAAACCGCTTACAATCTCCACATACTGGTCTTTGCCGGTTATCATTACTACCGCATTACCCCGTTGCCGCGAGATGGTTGTAGAGCCATGCAGAGCTACCAGGAAATTATTTTTTAACCGGGCGTCGTTAAAGTTGGCAAAGTAATCAAAACCCAATGGCGCCGAGTGCGCCTTAAAACCGCAATAAGCCAATGGCGGCATAGGTGGTATTTTAACGTGATGCAGTTTGGCCGAGTCGGTCATTTTGGTATCCAGGTATATTTTTTGCTGATACTGAAAATACCACGGCCAACCGTAATTATTTCCTTGCTCAAACGTGCCAAAAGTATCTTCGGGCTTATCTGGCCCTAACAGGTCGCGGCCCATACAGGTACCCCAAAGTTTGTTGTTTACCCATTTAATGGCAACGGCATTGCGTATGCCTGTGGCATATAAATGCTGTCCGGTTCCGTCGGGGTTCATTTCCATTACTGATGCCCTTACGTCTTCCCTTTCAACACAGGCATTACAACTGCTGCCTACGCTCACATATATTTTACCGCTATGCTGTGATAAACTGCGGGTAAGGTGCCAGCCGCCATATTTATAACCCAGTCCGTAATCGGGATAATGCGCCAGTATCTGCCCTGTGCCCTGTAAAGATCTGTCGCCGTTGTGATACTCAAAGCGCGATAATTTATCAGTTTCGGCAATGTAGATATAGTTTTTCCCTTTATCGGTGTAAAACATTACCTGGTTGGGGTTGTGCAGTTTATCGGCAAAAACTGTGGTTTTATTAAATTTTTTGGCGGTATTATCCCAGTCTTCAAAAAGATAAATGCAGCCTTGCTTATTGTCGGCCAGGCTATGCATATCTGTACAAAATAACCTCCCATCGGGGCTTTTTGCCAAAAAGCGCAGCCGGTGCATATCCTGTGCCGCTACGGTAATATGGTAACCGGCTGGTGTTGTAAGATCGAGTGCCGCACCCCTGTTTAATACGATATGATGCGAAAAATGGCTAACCTGCGCTTTAATATTAAGGCAGCAAAAAAATAACATTAAGGTGATGATAGGATAACGTAACGATGTGAAATTGCGAACTGGCATGATGATTGATTTGGACAGGTTGCAAATTATAAAAAAGATATCGCAATAGTTAAGTAGCGAAGGATATCTATCACTACTATGTCAAAAATGGAATAATGGGGTTGTTAACATGGTATAAAATCTAACTTTGCTGCGTAATTAACCTGTTACAATTAACAGTTAATAAGCTGACCTTTGCCGTTCAACTACCTGCGGCCACTAACAAAATGGTAGAGTTGTTGTAAATAAAAATGAATTAGGTATTATGAAGAAAAAAATACTATTCATAACCGGTTCCATCAATCAAACTTCGCAAATGCACCAGATAGCCCAGGAACTGGGTGATTATGATTGCTGGTTTTGCCAGTTTTTTACCGACCTGAAATGGGTAAACAAGTTGATAGAGCATACTTCGCTGCTCGACGGCACTATTTTAGCCGGACAGTTTAAAGAAAGATCGGAAGAATATTTAAGAAAGCACAAGCTGCAGATAGATTACCAGGCTAAAAAGAATAAGTACGACCTGGTTGTATATTGCAGTGACCTGCACATACCCCAACGGATGCGTCAAACCAAAACCGTATGGGTGCAGGAAGGCATGATAGACAGGTTTACCACCGTGAGCCGTATTGTTAAAGCGCTGAAACTTCCGCCTATTTTAAGTGGCAATACATCGCTTAACGGCTCATCAAATATTTGTGATATTTACTTTGCAGCTTCAGAAGGGTATAAAAAATACCTGAGTAATTTAGGTACAGATGCACGCAAGATAATAGTTACCGGGATGCCTAACTACGATAATATCCAGCAATACCTGAATAACGATTTTCCGCACCGCAACTACGTAATGGTTGCAACCAGCGATATGCGCGAAACTTTTAGGTGGGAAAACCGGCCTGCATTTATTAAGGAAGCAGTAAAGATAGCAGATGGCCGCCGTTTGCTTTTCAAATTACACCCGAACGAGAGATTTGAACGGGCCGAAGCCGAGATCCGCAAATATGCGCCCGAAGGTACGCTGATCTATCAAAGCGGTAACACCAACCACATGATAGCCAATTGTACCGAGCTGATCACGCAATATTCAACCGTGGTTTATGTAGGGATGGTTTTAGGTAAAAAAGTTCATTCGTATTTTGATAAGCAACAACTGGAAGAACTGGAACCGGTACAAAACGACGGTATGTCGGCCAGCAACATTGCCGATATTTGCCGTAATTTTATCGAATGCAACGAGCTTACACCATCATATCGTACCTTAAAACCCGCGCCGAGTTTGTTTAGCAGGTTAAAGGTAGCTCAGCACTCCATGTAAAAACCGGCGTAAGTTATTTAAGTACGCCGCCGCAATAACAGTTGGTGTATGTTGCCGCTGTTAAATTACCGGTTGCGCACCAGTAGGCTTTCCAGTTTTGGTTGTTGATGCCATCGAGCTTTGGATTGCTCATATCATAATAATTGATATAGCTGGTTAAACAAGCCGGTGTCGATAAGATCTTTTTGCGTACCGCGTCCAGGCTTGCCGGGTTAATGCCGGTTATACCATAGGTCTTTTGAAAATCGTACTCAAATACCCAGGCCGGAGTAGCTGCATTAAGATTGTAATAGTAGGTTTTTGAATTGAGCAGCTTAAACGATGCTTTGTTGTACGTTAAACTTTGAAAGCCGGGGTTATTGCCAAATAGCGGACTTACAGCAGGCGTAATATGCATAAAATATACTGGCGTGCCTTTGGTATCATACAATAACCTGAAATCGTCCATATGGGTATGGCCAGCAAAACCGGCGGTAATTGTAGCGGCATATTTGATCACCATTGCCTGGAACACGGTGTTGCATGAGTCGTTCCACATGGTGCGCACATTTTGAGCACAGGTACCTTTGCCGTTAATGGTTTTATTGACATCGATACCCGGTGGGATATGCGCCGCAAGCCATAACTTATTCTTTTTTTGCGCATCCGATTTAAGGATACCGCCAAGCCAGTTTAATTCGTCGGCAGCGGGGTGGGCCGGGTGTGTTTCGCACCTATTGTCATAATTGATAGAAAAAAAAATAGTATTTAACATAACCATTTTTCCTCCTGAGCCATCTTTCAGATTATAGGTATAATATCCGCCTTTGCTAAACTGGGCAATAAAAGCCTTATCTAAAGCTTTGTTATGGTTGCGTTGCAATGGTGCCCATGCTTTGGCGAATATGCTCAAAAACGGGCCGCCTGGATCAATCATATAATCGCCGCAGTACGAATCGTTGTTGCCTAATACGGGTAAAACAATGCTTTTTGGAAAATATTTGTCGAACATCAGCGCCATTACCTGGATGGTTTTTGAAGTGAACGACTGTACCGAATCGGGATATTGCGGCGCGTATTTGGCATAATTACTCTGGAAACTGTGGCATAAAAAATCGCCGGTAAGGATAATAAAAGCCGGCGATGGGTTTTGTTTTTTCATGGCCGCTATAGCCGATACGAACAATGGGAAATTAGAATCACTGTTATAGCTGTTAGGTTGTTTGATAGTTGATGAAGCAAAAATGGCGGGCCATTGTTTATAGTTGGCCTTAACCAGTTGATCCATCAGCGAAGGATCGAAAAACGGATCGAGGTGGATATCGGATGCACTGAGGATATTCCTGGTTGCTGATTGTTTGGACTGAGCCTTGCCGATCTGGAAGCTACAGGCAATAAGGAGTAATATAAAGGCGCCAAGGTTTTTCATAAACTAAATATATGATTAATAATACATTTAAATATTAAGAATAAACAAGCGGCACTAAATAAATTTTATGGGTTTTGTCCAATTAGGTTTAACCCGATTGATATGTGGTCAATTAATTATTATATTCATTAACAATAAAATTAAAAAAGATGGACGAGTACGCATTAATTATGAGGCATGAGGATGGCAGCAAGATAGCTTCGCCCGAGCAGATGCAGATTTGGATGAAACAAACCATGGATTGGATTGGCGGCATTGCCGCACAAAACAAATTTGTTAGCGGCACCGGCCTGTTGTTTGCCGATGCCAAAGTTGTAAGCCATGATAAAGTAGTAACAGATGGCCCTTTTGGCGAGATCAAAGAAACTATAGGCGGTTTAATGATAGTACGGGCCGAAAGTATGGACGAGGCCATTGAATTTGCAAAAGGCAGCCCGGTGCTGCAAGGTGAAGGCAATACCATGGAAGTACGCCGCATTGCCAAAAACGACGGAACACATTAACGTTATAAAATAGATAAAAGAACAAGGAATAAGGATCAAAGACGCTTTCAGAATCCTTATTCCTTGCTCCTTCCTCTTTGATCATTGCTGTAAGCTTAAGATATACAGGCCCTTATAAAATGGAACAGCAGGAGTTATTACCCCACTTATTCCGTACAGAATACAGCAAAATAGTTGCTGTACTGGCCAAAAAGTTTGGTTTTGACCAGGTAGAAACTGCCGAAGATATTGCCGGCGATACCTTTTTGGCGGCAACGCAAAGCTGGCCCTTAAACGGCATCCCACCCAACCCCACAGCGTGGCTGTATAGCGTGGCTAAAAACAAGGCCAAAAATTATTTGCAACGCAGCTTGCTCTACCAAAACAAGATCTCGCCCGAGCTGCAACAAGTTTACGATGGCATTCATGAGAATGATATCGACCTGTCGGCACAAAACATCAATGATAGCCAGTTGCAAATGATGTTTGCTATTTGCAGCCCGGTTATCCCCGCCGAAGCCCGGATAGGTTTAGCGCTGCGGATACTTTGCGGGTTTGGCATTACTGAAATTGCTGAAGCCTTTTTAACTAACAAAGAAACGATCAATAAACGCTTATTCAGGGCTAAAGAAAAACTGCGCGAAGAAAAAGTGAGGATCGAATTTCCGGGGGTCAAGGAAACGGAACAACGCCTCAATAATGTGTTAACTACCTTGTATTTACTGTTCAGCGAAGGGTATTATTCCGTTAGCCGGGATCAAACCATCCGGAAGGAATTGTGCTTTGAGGCCATCAGACTTTGCAATATGCTTGTTGAAAATAAAGTTACTGATAAGCCCCCGGTAAGCGCTTTGCTTTCGCTGATGTATTTCCAGGCATCGCGGTTAAACGCGCGTATTGATAAAGATGGCGAACTGGTTTTGTACGATGATCAGGATACCCGTTTGTGGGACGTTGAACTGATGAGCAAGGGCGGCTACTTTTTAAACCGGGCATCAACCGGAAATCAGCTTTCAAAGTATCATTTGGAAGCCGCTATTGCTTATTGGAGCACGCAAAAAACCGATACCAAACAAAAATGGGAAACCATTTTGCAACTCTACAACCGGTTATTACAAATCGAATATTCGCCCATTGCGGCACTTAACCGCACCTATGCCCTATCCAAAGCTAATGGTAAGCCGGAAGCCATTACCGAAGCCGAAAAACTGAAACTTACCGGCAACCATTTTTATTATGTGCTGCTGGGAGAGCTTTATACCGGCATTGATAATGGCCAGGCAAAAGCACATTTAGAAACGGCCTTCGCTATGGCTAAAACAAAAACAGATCAGCAAACGATCCAAAAGAAGATCGAAAAGCTCGGTAAAAAGCCTTGATGCCTTATCTTTGGCTTAACATGAATCAACCACTTATTTCCGAAATAGAAGCAGATATCCGGGACACCGAGATAAACCATGCGCTTTATGAAGAGCTAAATTTTAGCGCTCGTACTGATGCTATAGATTTTATCGACTTTCATGTTGTTGACAGGATTGAAGGTTTGCTGCAACAGGTGGAGCAATCCGGCGAGCTCCATAAACTAAAGCAATATGCCGAAAAGGTTAGAAACGAACTTGAACAGATCAATGCGGGGTTGTTTAAGCAGCTTCGGGAAAATATAAAACAGGGTATTTATCGTAATGGATCTTTCAAAAAAATGGTTGATGCTCACCTGGGGTACAACGTTGGTGATCTTACCCGGAACGGTGGGGTGGGTTATGATAACCTGGATCTTTTTATCAATGGTTTGTTATCTGAACAAGCTGCTCCCGAAGCTACGGTACAACGTGAATCTGAAATGGTTTTTTATCAAAAAATACCTGCGAGGATAATATTTGAGTTGAGCGAACTGGCAAAGATGAATAAGGATGATGTGTTTTTTGATTTGGGATCGGGCCTGGGCCAGGCAGTGATGCTGATCAATTTGATTTGTGGGTGTAAGGCTTACGGAGTAGAGTATGAACCTGCTTACAATGATTACGCACAAACACAGGCATCGCAATTAAACTTAGCAGATGTTGCGTTTATGAACGCGGATGCCCGCGAAGCCGACTATTCGACCGGAACGGTGTTTTTTATGTATACACCTTTTAATGGCGATATTTTGTACGAGGTGCTGCAGCTATTAAAAAACGAATCGAAAACACGGCCGGTCAGAATTTTTACCTGCGGGCCATGTTCATATGCTGTGGGTATGGAAAAGTGGCTTAACTGTTTAAATGGCAGCGGAGAGGATATTGATAAACTATATGAGTTTGTAAGTATGTGATATCCTTAAAAAATGCATAATGTTAATAATAAATAAATATTGCCATATTGATTTATTATTTAATTTAACATCGAAATTGCGACGTTTTGCACGCCCCTCATTTTTTTGTGAATGCGCTTGTTGTGTTAATAAGCAATTGTAAACCAATCTGGTTTGTTGGATTGGCAGGTAGTTATAAACCAACATTACGCATCAGTAAAATGATTAGCCTGGGCAACCTTGTTATTTTAGGGAGTATTTTTTTTAGCCTGCTGGCTTGTATTATTCTTTTTATCCGTAAGAGTAAAAAAATTTATGCTAACCGGCTATTGAGCGTTACTTTCCTGGGTTTTATTTGGTATGCTGCCACCATACAATTTGCAATGACCGGGTGGATAAAGCACCTCACGGCCATCTATGGTTTAGGCATCCCGCTTTATTATGCTACGCCGGTATTTGGATATTTACATACGAGGGCATTGATAAAGCAGCAAATTGGTTTTTCAAAATTTGATTGGCTACTTTTTTTACCGGCCATCCTCTGCTTTTTGGCGCTTAGCCCCTTTTATTTTGCCGATATGCAAACCAAGCAAAAACTGGTGGATTGGGTAAGCCAAAGTTATTACAACGTTTTTTACTGCAAAATTGGTCTTGTTTCAAACTCATGGCATTTTATTTTACGGCCCATCGAAGGCATCATTTATGTGATATTGCAATGGCGATTAATTTTGCCCGCAATAAAATCCAACAACCAAACGGTTATGCCGGTTATGTTAAAAAGGTGGCTGGTGGTTTTCGCAGCGTTTTTAACATTGGCCTATATCAACCTGGCTGTTGCCACTGTTTTGGGCATTAGTCATATGACCAGAGATATGGACCTTTTTGCCGTGATCCGGATCCCATTTATGGGTTGCGCGTTAAGTTTTTTGGGGGTAAGCCTGCTCCTGTTTTTCTTTCCCGAAATTTTATATAACATCAATTCTGTGCCGCTTGCACAGTTAACCGTTGCCGGCGATGTTAAGGACAGGGTTACAGAGGACCCTATTAAAACACTCAACAACTACAGAGATACAACGCTGGCTTATACCACAGGCGAAAAAGAATCGGCTTTAAATACAGAACTGGTAAGCAGCTATGCCGAAATCATTGAGCATTACATCCAAACGCATAGTTTTTTCAGGCGGCAGGGTATTACCGTTAATGATCTGGCTGTGGGGGTAGGTATTTCGCCGCGTCATGTATCATACGTGCTCAACCACCATTTTGACCAACGGTTTACTGATTTTATTAATACTTACCGGGTAAATTATTTGTTAACCCGCTTTTTAAATAACAACTGGCGCGAACTTAGCCTCGAAGGCTTAGCAAAAGAAGCTGGTTTTGCATCGCGTACTACCTTCTTTATGGCTTTTAAAAAACAAACCGGCCATAATCCTACCGAATATATTCAAAAAATATCCGCAAAAAGCACAAGTAATGCCAGTGCGGATATGGCCGTATAGCTTACTCAGCCAATATTTAATTTTTGGTTAAAATTTGCTTGTTCCAACGTCAGAAATCCGAACATGATACCCTTTCAGAGCTTCTTTTGATCATAATTTTCCGCCATAGATTTGGTCATCAGAAACTTAAAACCCATATCAAATCATGAATCAATTTTCACAAACGTTTGGATTATCAATTATATCCAACATGGCCGCCGACCTGGAAAACCGGACTCCGCCGACCCCGGATACGCTTACTGCGATACAGGCGCAGGCGGAACAATTAATGGAGGCACAGTTAAATACTGACATCCCAACCCTGTTGACGGATTTTGGGCTTCCGGCAGGTATAACTAATGTTTGGGGACCCGCGGTTTTCGTGGATACTACCGACATTGATACCACGAGCAACAAAGGGGTGATCACATCGTACAATGCCACTGCTACCAATACGGTGGTAGTTTTTCAAACAGCAGCCAACGCCTATACGGTGGCTATTGCTGGTACCAAACCAACCTCGGCTTTTGATGCTTCGGTTGAAGATGGCGAAATGCTCACCCTTACTAATTGGCAATATGGCAGCCCTAAAGGTACCAGCCCCGCAACGGCTAAAGGTACGGCTATAGGCGTGTCGATCATTTTAGGTTTAAAGGATGCTAAGTACGGTACCCTGCAAAGCTTTTTTCAATCGCTAACGGGCGCGGGCATTACCGTTACGTTTACCGGCCACAGTCTGGGCGGCGGATTGGCCCCTGCGGTAGCCCTGGCGTTATTTGGCTCGTCAACCACTTTAAGCCCCGGGTTGTATAACAATACTGTTAATACGCAAAAATGGGTAGCTCAGGTTTACGCAACTGCCGGCCCCGACGTTGGCAACGTTGACTATACCAATTATTTTCACAGCTCGTTTCAGGCTACCGGCAGTGGCAATAACCCGGCGTGGCAGCAGTATAATTGCAAAATATGGAACTCGCTGGATGTTGTTCCGCAAGCCTGGAGTACCACTTATCTCAATCAGATCGACAGCATTTACGCCTCCAATGGTTTACCGACGCCTGATTACGTAAAGTGTGTGATCACCCAGGCGATCAGAGGGATCGATATCTATAACTCGGGCAAAAATCCATATTATCCGATGGATTTGAATGCGACAACTCAATTTACCGGAAAATTTATTCAGCCATCATTGATAACAGGCTATGACTGCCCGGTTCCGCCGCAAAAATCGGATGTGCCGAGCGGATTGTGTGATTTTGTTGCCGAAATGCTGTACCAGCACATTGCTGCTTATTTTGCGCTATTCGGGATAACACCTTTAAGCGGTGGTACCCCCATCAGCCCTTATACAATAGCCACCGAGTTGTTTAACAAACACATAGGCGGCTGCGGCTACTTATAATGGGGAGCAGAAAGAAAAATTAATTCGCGATACCGCGTTTTAAGCATTGCTGCTATTGCCTAACAAAAGCCCCCGGGATAATCTTCGGGGCTTTTGTGTTGTGAAGCCCAACGATCGTCTTAACTGTTAGCTCGCTTATCCCAAATCCTCATCAAATTCACCATTTGCGCATCTGTAAGTTGTTGAGACCAGATCAAAGTTTTGATTCCGTATACCATCACCATTGAGGCCTTACCAGTTTCTAAAAAGTATTTGGTCTCATCGCCATTTCGGAATTTGATAGATCCAAAAATATAGCCAAACTTTTCAAATTTATAATTTAAAGGCATATGATAAGATATTGCATTTGTCATGTACCTTATTTCTTCCACATTGCTCTCTTTGGTAATAATACGTTGGGTTGTCAGTATACTATAGTTGTCTGAATCAATAATTGTTGAGCAAATTATCAGCTCCCCCTCCGCAATGTTAACTTGTATCTCCGGAAAATCCGAATTGTCTTCATGAAATTTTGTCCATCGAAATACATAAGGCTTAAACGTATGTCTTTTGATTTCGTAAGTACAAAAAGTGTGCACTACGCTGTTTGAGTTTAACATTTCAGATCACTGTAAATTGCAAATCAAATTAATAGTACTAATTAAATAGATTGGATACGAAAAATACAAAAAAAAGCCCTGATAATTATCAGAGCTTTTTATTTTCCGGTGTCGGGATGGCGGGATTCGAACCCACGACCTCCAGCACCCCATGCTGGCGCGATACCGGGCTACGCTACATCCCGTAAGGGCTGTAAAATTATAAAATTTTGATTTGAGGCAAAATGAATATTTGAAATTGTGAAACAGATGTTACTATTCAAAGATTTCATCAACCCCGCGCGAAGGCGATGAAGTTAATAATCGTATATATGCTCAATGCTAATTTTATCATTCGAAAATTGCCTTATAGTTTTGCTTAAATTACCTACCGTGGTTACCAAAGCTATCCGGTTTAAACCAGGTTTGGTTATAATGGGTTGGGTAAATAATATTTTATAATTTGCATTGTAAGGCAAAGGCTTATTGGTTAAAACAGTAAGCATAATAGCACCTTTATTGCCGGCAATTTCTACAAATCCTGCACCTATGTTCGCCAGTCGACTTGCTGCTGCATTAAAATCAGCGTATCGGGGCAGGTCGGCGTGTACCATATTTGTTCCTTCTATTGCTTTTACATTCTTATCGCCATCGAAACCACTGATCGACTGTTGCATATCAGCAGGGAGATGGCGCACAACTACATGAGTTTGCAATGAAGCTGTTTCATAAGCCGATTTAGTGCCAAGTCCTATCAGCCAGCCATAGCCACTTTTGATCAGGAGTTCGGTTGTGAGATAATAGCGTCTTTCCAGTTTACGCAGCAAATGTGGGCCGGATAATGAAGTGTTGCTCCACAAGGTTTTAAGCTGGTGATTAAAATCATATTCATACCAGGGCAAAGCTTCAATAAATTTCACATAGCTGTGCTCATAGGCTGCATTAAATTTATCCTCGGCAGTCATTTCTTCGTCCGGGTTGGTATCGGTTATCCGGCCAATAATGGTTTCGTAAAATGATTTGATGCTGTATTCTACTGTAGTGCTGCCTGCAATAACTATAATCATAACATGGTAGCCGGTGTTGAATGGATAATTGCCTTTGATCTGATCGTACATCACCCCATAGCCACCCCATAGCTGGTCGACATGTTTTAGGTATGGGAACGTGGTTGACGTATGCGTTTTAAAATACTCTGCCTGTTCAGCCGGGCTAAATACCAGGAACCATTCGGGATAGGTAAGAAAAGTTTGATCGGGCGGTCGGATATCTTTTTGCGGCGTTAGCGGATGCTGATCGCTGATTAACCAGGATTTATCAACCAATAAACCTTTTCCCGCAGGTAGGGTGGATGGCTTCCTGTTTTTAACAGCAAATGTTACTATTGCCAGCAGCAACGCAACTAATGTCAGTATCCTTAGCCTTTTCATCCTTATACTTTGGTAAATAACATTAAGGTATTATCGGAGGGGTCTTTGTCTTGTAGTACCCGTTTACCAGCATCTTTAAACCCGGCTTTTTCAATAATTGCCGCCCATTCATCTGCAGGTTTAAAATTCTTAAAGTCTTTGGCTTCAAACTCCCAGGTCTCGTTCAAGCCTACATTGAATACGGTATGCACTAACGAAACAAAGGTGGCCATTTCTGGCGTTTTTACATTATGATCGCGGATAATAAAGGAGCCGCCGGGCCGCAGGATACGATAGATCGATCTTACAAATTCATCCAATTTTGCAACCGGGCAATGGTGTAAACCGATATAGCAGGTAACTACATCCAGGCTGGCATCGGGGATAACTGAACTACTAATGGGATCATAACCGTTAATATCTACAAAGGTGCCCAACTTACCTAACTGACCGCGTTCCATAATGTCTCCCGGTGAATTGGTTGGCGCCAGGTCATTTATCAGATATATCGGGCCGGTAACTTTTGTTTCCTTTTTTAACCGGCTTATATACCTGCCAGTAGAGCCAATCTCGGCATAGCCGTTGATCTGTTTTACGCCGCCCAATAATTCAAGCGTTTGCCGTACTATCTCTTTTTTTTGTTTTTTGAGGGCGGGTAAGGCATAAGTAAGCTCTGATAAAAATGGCTTGATCGTCTTTAGTTTGCTTTGTACCGACCTGTAGATATCCTCGTCGGTTTTACCGGCAGCGGTTTCTTCTTTGATCAGCTGATGAAATTTATCCTCGGGGTACAAATGAAATATCACCTGCAAAAAGCGGTAAAAATCATCACTCCATTTGGTATCGTTAAATACTGCTTTAAATTCGGATGTATTAGCCATTGTTATATGGTTTTAATGGTTTATAGTAGGTATCCCAAAATATGTTCCTGAATTTAAAATCAGGATCAAGTCGGGCTTTCAGATCAAATAACTTTTGGGCGTTGGGATATGCTTTATGAAATTGCGTTGGGGTTGGATGTACCTGGTATGGCAGATAGTAAGCGCCATTTACAGCTGTAACTGCATCAGCCAGTTCACGGGTCCAAACGGCAACTGCATGTTTTGATGCCGCATCTGTTCGCTGCTTGTAGTAAACTACAAAAGCAAATACCTCTTCACGTGCCCAGGCCAGGTAAGTACCCGGATCGGCTTTGGCGTGGCGGATAGAGACATTGAGCACATTTACATTAAAACGAATAAATATTTCGGCCATGGCCTTTTCAAATTCCTCAAAACGATGAACCGGCACAAAATATTCCAATAATACATAAGTGCTATTGATCCTTGATTTAGGCTCCAGCTCGGCAACATCGTAACCGGCTTCGTAGTTGCGCCAATGGATCTTTTTGCCTCTAAATAGCAAGGGGTCAATTATAAACTCGCGGTAGGGCTTGCCCAACGGCCTTTCGGTAAATGCCCACAAAAAGTATCTTTCCAGCGGATAAGATTCTTTTAGCGGCATTAGCCGTGTTTTAACTGTTGGCTTTTCATCAGTCTCGATCCAGCTTACTGCGCGCAGGTGTTTATATTTTGGCGGGTAGATATCGCCATTATGGAAAACTACCTGTGGATTATCGCGGATGGTTTTAAAGAAATACCCTTTATATTCTTCTACCATCATCTTTTTATGGATGCGTTTAATGGCGAGATTATCGGCCAGCTCTAATTCGGCCTGTACGATGATGCCAATACCGTTATAGCCGCCTATCGCGCCAAAGAATACCTCCTGGTTTTCTGTTGGGGTAGCATGTACCAATGAACCATTGGCCAATACGACATCAATGGAGCGTACCGATAACACAACCGGCCCCATCCCCATGTACCGCCCATGTGCATTTACGCTTAGAGCACCACCAACAGTAAAATTGGCATAGGTTTGCATGATCTTGATACTTAGATCGTGCTCGTCGATATATTGCTGAATATCGCACCAGCGAATACCGGTTTGTACTTTGATCAATTTATCTGTTGCCGAAAACTCCAGTATTTTATTCATGCAGCGCATATCAATATGCACGCTATGGGGGCTTGCGGTTTGCCCGCCCATACTGAAACGCCCACCGCCTACCGAGATAGGTCCGGACGTGTTTTTAACAATGTCGCAAACCTCATCAACCGAGGTTGGCCGCACTATTTTAGCAACCAATACCGGATTTAGCCGGGTCACATCATCAATAATGCGCTCATCGGATTTAAGATGCGGGATCTCTTTGCCTTCGTCATTTTTCAAATAATCGGGGGCTGAACCTGGCACCGAGCCATACCGGTTTGCCATATAATTCCCTTTTTTAAATCCTAACCGCCATATCAGCCACAATGGGCCAAGTACCGGGATCAAAACGGCAAATAGCCAATAGCCCGAATAATTCTGATCGTGCAGGCGTTTGATGGAAGTGGCCGCGATGATCCAGAATAATAACGGGTAAAGAATAAACGTAGCGCCTTCGCCTATGGCAAACAATAACAAATTATATAACACATAAAAGGTGCACCAGTAAAACAGGGAAGCTAACCAAAAGGCCCCTTTTGATAAGCGGCCGTTAAAAGTAAATAGCAGGTAGGTTACAGGTAGCTTTTGTTTTAAGCGCATAGGTTATGCTAATATATCATTACTTTCAATTATAATTATAGCATATGCAAATTTTAACATGATACCCAGAGGAAAATTATATATCAGTTATAAGGATTTGATTTTGGGAGGTTATTACTGCCTTACCGATTATTTTAGGGCCCAAAAGCCTGATATAGATCAGCAGGACAATAAACTGATCTGTCTTTCGGTACGGACAGGGTTTGACCTTGTACTAAGCAGTTTGAGTTTTCCGCCCGGCTCCGAAATTTTGGTGACTAATATTAATATACCAGACATGTTTAGCATTATTACCGGCCATAACTTAGCGTCTGTTCCCATTGCAGTTAACAAGCATACATTAAATATATCAGCCAAGGCGGTTGAAGCCGCTATTACACCTGTTACAAAAGCCATACTGATCACTCATCTTTTTGGTGGAATTATGGAAACTGAAGCGATAATTGCCATAGCCCAAAAACATAACCTGATTATATTTGAGGATTGCGCGCAGGCCTATGCAGGTAACATGTATGAAGGAAACCCGGCATCGGACGTGGTGATGTTTAGTTTTGGTTTTATTAAAACCAATACGGCTGCCAGCGGTGCTATGATCACAATTAAAGATAGACAATTATATGCAAAGGTGGCTTTGCGTAATGAGCAATACGCTAAACAAGATACTGCGGGATACTTCAAAAAGCTTTGTAAAACAGCTTTTGTAAAGCTACTCACTAATAAAGTTATTTATACAAGCTTTTACAATTTAGTGATCGCCATGGGAAAAGATTTTGAAGATGTGCTGGATGGCTTTACAAAAGGTTTCCCCGGCGACGATGTATTTAAACAGATCAGGCGGCGGCCCTGTATCGCAAATCAAAAACTTCTCCGTAAAAAGCTCAGTAATTTTCGTCAGGGGCAGGTAACCTCCAGAATGCAATTGGCGAGTGATGTTTTGCAAAAAATTCCGGATAATTATAAAATCGGCTTTCTAAACAAAAGGCACACTTACTGGGTAATGCCTGTAGAAACGAATAACCCGGATGGGCTGATCAATTATTTGCGGAACAATGGTTTTGACGCCTCACAAAAAGCATCCAGCCTGATCAGTTTAAGCAAGGCGGCGGTTATTTCTGATCCTGAAGAGCTGATATTGGATAAATTGGTTTATTTACCAGTTTATCCGGCTATGAGCAGAAAAGATCGTAGCAGGCTAACGCAGCTCTTGATCAGCTTTCCGGGCTGATCTCCTTTTGATTTCGGATGTCGGATTTTCTCTTTTCGCGCTTTATTGGAACAAAGCAATGTACGATTGGCAGAGCGGTTATACATGATTCGCTTGTTCTAAAGCCATAAACGGGACACTTACCGGAGCGAAGACATTAAACTTAGACCGACGCGTGGGAACTTTTAACTAAAAAGATTTGATTTTGTTATATGGTTTCGTTAATTTTAAATATATTACTCTAAACTCAAAAAAATGAAAAGAATGTTTATCACAATTATTGCAGTTTTCATTGGGATGGTAACTGTAAATGCTCAAAATGTTTATCAGCTAAGCTTTAAAGAATTGCCTAAGGACATCCAGAAGTACATCGGAAAAAACTTCGGGGGATACGCTGTCGATAAAGCAATGCAGGAACAGGATAAGGACAGCAAAGTTTCTTATACCGACGTTTATGTTTCTAAAGGTCAGGAGAAATTTAAACTTGTATTTGACAAAAAGGATAAGTTTGTTAAAAAAGAAACCCTTCCTGCGCCTGCACATCATACCGATACAACAAAGAAACATGCGCCCGCACCTCATACCGATCCGGCAAAGAAAGGATAGCGGTTATTGGGTGGCAGTGGTCCGGCCACTGAAATGAGGACACTTTAGAGAGTGGAGGGATCTGCGCATCCGCAGAATAACCCCTTCCCACCACTTTACTATCATCCGCACCTTTCCCCAGAAGGAGTTTTGATATCAAACCTAATCTTCCGAACAACTATGGTGTTGTCACCAACAAACCATAAAACCGCAGAAGGCTTAATCATTTTACTTTGGTAAGCTCATAGTGTTCGCCCTCATCGTTCAATACTATTTTAATTATTTTTCCGGTGGCGTCTTTCACAAAATCAATATCGGTTTCCATGATCTTTAAAAAGAAATGATGGTCGTTTTGAGCATACAGGTTTGTTTTGCCTAAATGAACCGTTGGCGATTCGACCTTTAGCCGCCCGTTTACCAGTGATACGATAGCCTTTAATTTACCGTCGTATTCGCCAACGTATTGCTGCAGTGTGGATATGGGTAACTTAACGTTTTGCCGGTAAGGTATATAGTTTTCCCAATACCAGGGGATGGTTACTCCGGTTAATTTTTCAACCAGTTCTTTAAAAATGCTTTCGCCACTGCTGCTGTTGCACATGATGACCAGCGCGATCTTTTTATCCGGGAAACCGATGACATAATGCACCCAACCATCTAAATGGCCCTCTTTAAAAAACGCTTTCCCGTAAGGGGTATTAAACAGGCCCCAACCCAAACCATAAGCAAGCTGAATATCTTTATTGTAATTAACGGTTGACGAGTCGGGAGCGTCAACCTGCCGTTTTGATTTGATAATAACCTGCGGCGTAAATATCATGTGTTTTGATGTTACTGATAAGCCCTTGCCTTGCATTAGCGCTGCTACAAAGCCGGTATAATCGGTCACTGTTGTTTCCATCGAGCCTGCGGCATAGGCCTGAACATACCTGTTTTTCGCTATAGTATCACCATTTAAATCATGACCCAAAGCGTAATCTGTTTCAAAGCCGGGTTGCCATATATAATCGCTCCTCGTCATCCCAAATGGTTTAAATACAATTTGGCGGGCAAGTACCTGGAGCGGTGTACCGGTAATGGTTTCAACAACAAACTGCAGCAGTTGTATACCTTCGCCCGAGTAACTGTACTTTGTTCCGGGCGTAAAAAATATTTCGAGTTTGTGGTTATTGTGCGGACTAAACGCGCGCCAGTTTGGGAACCCGGTTGTATGGGCGAGGCACATGCGTGCGGTTATCAGTTTCCAGCGGTTGTCGCCGGTCAGGTCTTTGTAATTATCATAGTCGGGCAACGGCTTGGGAAGGTATTGGTACAGGGGTTTATCCAGATCTATTTTTTTCTGATCGACCAGGTGCATCACGATATAACCAAATAAAGGCTTAGCGAGCGATGCCGCATAAAAACAGGTACGGGTATCGTTATACAGGTTTAATGCTTTGTTTTTGTACCCGTAACTATGTACAAATACGGGTTTATTGCTGTTAATGATACCCAGCTGTAAACCGGTAACGTCGGCGGTATCCATTAATTTTTTTACTATTTGATTAATGGCTGTAACAGAGACACTACGGCCATCGGGTTTTTTAATTTGTTGCGCAGTGGTGCTGTTGCTGATGAAAATAACCAACAATATAAGCAGGCCTGATTTTTTCATGGGGCTGTGTTTTTTCGTGTAAATGTCGCGCAGATGGCATCGCAGCTAAAATTAAACACTGCTCAAATCCGGATTTGAGTACTGTTTAAACAGATCTTGTGGCCTGTAATTTAAATTCGGATGGAGACAAGCCTGTTAATTGCCTGAAAGTTCGCTGAAAAGTAGCCTGCGAATTAAAACCGCATTCGGCCGCGATGCCGGCAATGGTTAAATGTTTAACATCATCGGCAAAAACTTTTTGTTTAAAAGCGTTAACGCGATACCCGTTCACAAATTCGTTAAAACTTTGGTGCTGATATTGGTTTAACACCGCCGAAATTGTTTTTTGCGGTATAGCCGTATGTTTGGAAAGCAGGCTTAAATTAAGCGCAGGGTTTAAGTACAGCGTATCCCGCTCCATGGTATCCTTTAGTATCGCGATAAGCTTGGTTGATTCGATATCGGGCAGGGAAGTGACCGCCTTTTTAGCAGTGTACGGCTGAGCCTGCATCATCAAGTAGCCTTTTATCCCCAACCAATAAATAAGGATAGACATGGGCACATATAAGGGATACCAGTTTACCAGGTTGAGTAACCTGTAGCCGTAAGCCGGTATTACGTACGGAACGAGATAAACTAACCAGATAGACTGGAAAATGATAAAGGCTATAGTTAATTGCCTTAACCATTTTAGTTGCCTGGCCATACCCTGTGCCCGGGCAGTATTTTTGAAAGCTGTGATATACCGGATAGACAGGGTAAGATAAATGGTTAACGATAGCCAACGTGGAATATCCGAGTACACATTATAATTATCGATAAAAAGCCCAACGTTGTAAGTGTTGTTTTTTAGAAGACCCGATAGCACACCGATGATGAAAAAGATAGCGGTTAAATAAGGAAACAGATCGATTATTACGGTTACAAATTGAAGTTTATCTTTTTTGGTGAGGCTAAAATCAGGATGTAGTGATGCCCTGGTGTAAAAAAACAGCAGAGGCCCCATGGGCATTACAACAACCATAGGCACAACAGCCATAACCAATGGCATAACCGAACCCGATGAGGCCCATTTTTGATTGGCTAAACAGAGATTAAAACAAGCCAGGGCGATGAGGAAAATAAATACGGCCAATAATTTATTGGGTGTATGATGCTTACGCGAAAAGAACAGCAGGATGCTAATGATAAATCCCTGCAAGGCACCCATCAGAATAATAACATTAAAAAATGCAGATAACATGGGATAGCTGACTGATGTATAAAGATATAGAAAATTAAATAACTCCCGTTTCAAAAATAAGTGTGGCGAAGCTTGCTCTTAATATAGAATAGTTATCGGGCCGGTGAGTACCTGCTTGCTGTCGCGGGCGGTAATCATGTAATAATAAGCGCCAGAGGGTAGTTTTTTAATTTGTAGACCTAAATTATAATAGATATGCTGGCTTAACACATTGCCTAATAAATATTGCAGCCTTTTATTAAGACGCTATACTATGCGATGGAATATAACTAACGGTATTGGTTGTTTTGGCGATGCTTGCGCCTGCGGATGGTATTGGCACGTATCACCATAAACACCGACATGATGCTTAGAGCGATCTCTATGCCGATCACAAAAACGTTATATGGAAAATCAACCGTGGTGTAGGTTATCACAACAATGAGGCAAACCAGAAAAACGATCACAAAAAGCTGGCTTACCAATATCCACTGCTTTGAAACCTTATTCCAATCTAATTCGCTCTCGGGCCTTCTTGATGATCTTCTTTCTTCCATGTAAGCTATAAGTATGTCTCCCGATGGTTAATTATTTAAAATTATGGTTGAAAGATAGCATATTTCTATTAAAAATCACAACCAACCTAAGCGGTATCATCTTTTTAATTAAAGCATTGTCGGCGCTCTGCTCATCATCGGGCAACTTTTAGCGTACACATATTGCATTGTGCCTAAAGCGGTAAATTATATGTAAAACCTACTTTGCCGGTATGAAGACAGAACATTGCAAATTTAAAAAAAATAGTAATCAAAACCATTCAAATAAAAAGTACCTGGCTGCAACGCAATTATGTGTGTTTTATATCGTTTTTAACGCAATGTTTATTACTTTTAACCTATTAAACATTTATGGAGGCTGCAGGCAATTACAATTTGCTGATCCAAAAGATCGACACCTTTATACGCAGGTATTATTTAAATAAATTACTGCGTGGTGCTATTTTTTTGGGTGCAATTTTGTTTGCTGGTTATGTAGCCATTACGTTAAGTGAATATGTTGGCCATTTTAGCACCGCCTTGCGCGGTATACTGTTTTTTGGCTATATCATTATCAACAGCGTAGTTTTTGCCTGGCTTGTTTTGCCGCCATTGCTGGCCTACTTTAAATTGGGCAAAACCATTAGCCATGATACCGCTGCCGAAATTATAGGCACCCATTTTGCCGATGTTAAGGATAAGCTTTTAAACACCCTACAGCTTAAGCGCCTTGCCGACGAAAATCCGGCACAGCAAAAACTGATCGAGGCCAGTATCGATCAAAAGATCGTTGCGCTTAAACCCATCAGTTTTCCATCGGCTATACGCATTAAAGAAAACGTAAAATATTTAAAATGGGCATTGGTGCCATTTTGCATTATTGTGATACTGGCATTTACCGCCCCATCGGTTTTAAAGGATGGTACCGAAAGGCTGATCAAACACAACCAGTATTTTGCACCCAAGGCGCCGTTTAATTTTGTTATTGTTAACAAAAACCTGTCGGCAGTACAGGGCGAAGATCTTAAACTGGAGCTTAAGCTTACCGGCGACCAGTTTCCGAATGATGTTTACCTGGAAACCGGCAACAATGTTTTTAAGCTGAACAAGGAAAATGTAAGCCGGTTTAGCTACATTTTTTCGAACCTGCAGCAAAATGTGCATTTTAAGCTGATCGGGAATGACTTTGCATCAGCCGAATACGAGATCAGTGTAAACCTGAAGCCATCGTTATTAAGGTTTGATGTTGGCCTGCAATATCCCGCATATATCCACAAAAAAAACGAACAATTAAATAATGCCGGCGACCTGACCATCCCTGAGGGAACCACAGTGCATTGGCAGTTGCATACCCAAAATGCTAACACGCTGTTGTTTGGCATTGGCGACCGTGTTGTGCAAATACCGGGTGCCGAAAATGCTTTTTTACATACCGAAAGGATATTAAAGCCGTGCATTTATACGCTTAAGGCTATCAATAGTATGGTTAGCCATGGCGATTCGGCGGCGTACCGTATTAATGTAATTGCCGACCAGGCGCCGTTGATAGCCGTTGAAGAGAAACAGGATTCGGTAAGCTCAAAAGCGGTATATTTTAATGGTAAGATACAGGATGACTATGGATTTTCATCGTTAACATTTCATTATAGTATTGATGCGCATGATAATCAAAAGCCAAGAACATCGGCACAAGCCGTAAAGGCCGACCTGAATAATCCGCAGGCCGACTTTTTTTACTTCTGGAACCTGAAAGATGTTGGTGCCAAACCAGGCGATGAAGTGACTTACTATTTTGAGATTGCCGATAATGATGGAGTAAACGGGCCAAAAAAAGTACGCTCGGCCGAACATACCTTGCACGTGCCTACCGAAAAGGAATTGAATAAGCAACTGGAAGCGGGCTCACAATCGGTTAAACAAAAAATGCAATCGGCCATTAAGCTTTCGGGCGATGTGGAGAAGGATGCCCAAAAACTAACGCAGTTGCTGATGAATAAAAACTCGTTATCGTTCGACGAGAAAAAGCAGATCCAGGACCTGTTGCAAAAACGGAAGGAATTGGAGAACCTGGTTAAGGATATCCAGAAAGAAAACCAGCAAAATTTATTCGACAGACAGGAGAACAAGCAACAGGACCAGGAGATATTAGATAAGCAAAAGCAAATTAAAGATCTGTTTGACCATGTGTTAGACGAAAAGACCAAAGAGCTGCTCAAAAACCTGCAGCAAATGTTGGAACAAAACCAGAAGGACCCGGCGCAGGATCAACTGCAAAAAATGCAGATGGACAGCAAATCGCTGAAAAAGGAGCTCGACCGGATGCTTGAACTGTACAAAAAACTGGAGGTTGAACAAAAGCTGAAAGAAAATATTGACCAGTTGAACAAAACGGCAGATAAGCTGGAAAAATTATCCGATCAAACCAAACAGCCCAACAGCGATCAAAAGGATTTGCAGCAAAAGCAGGATCAATTGAATAATGATTTTAAGGATATCAAAAAATCGCTGGAAGATGTGAAGCAAAAAAATGACCAGCTTGAGCAGAAAAGTGATTTTGAAGAGCCCAAAAAGGATGAGCAGAACATTGATGAGCAAATGGATAAAAGCAGCGACGAGTTGAGTAAAAACAACAAACCGAAGGCATCTCAGGCGCAAAAACAAGCTGCCCAGCAAATGAAACAGCTATCGCAAAAGCTACAGCAAATGCAGCAGCAGGAAGAAGACGAGCAATCGCAAATAGATGTACAGCAACTGCGAGAGCTGATCAAAAACCTGGTTAACAGCTCGTTCGATCAGGAAAAAACGATGCAAACGCTACGCACAATGAACACTAACGACCCGGCTTATATCACCTGGTCGCAAAAACAAAAAGATATTAAAGATAATTTGAAAAATGTGGAGGATAGTTTATATTCACTAAGCAAACGGGTGCCACAAATACAGTCGACAGTAAACAAAGAAGTAGCCACTATTAATACAAATATTGACCAGGCATTAAGCAACTTAGGCGAGCGCCATACCAATGAAGCGAACCGAAATCAGCAATACGCCATGACATCGATGAATAATTTGGCACTAATGTTGGCGGATGCATTGGACAACGTGCAAAAAATGATGAAAAATGCCAAAGGGGGGGCAGGAAAGAAAAAGCAGCCATCGTTATCACAACTAAGCCAAATGCAGCAGCAGTTGAATAAAAACATGCAAAAAATGCGCGAGCAGATGCAACAGCAAGGTAACCAGGGGCAAAGCAAACAAGGGCAAAATGGCATGAGCGAACAACTGGCAAGGATGGCGAGAGAGCAGCAGCAGATACGCCAGGCACTGCAGCAGATCAATAATCAGGAAAACAAAGACGGTACAAAGGGGTTAGGTGATCTGGATAATATTTCGAAGCAAATGGAACAAACTGAAAAAGATCTCGTAAACAGAAAAGTACTTGACGAAACCCTTAAACGGCAACAACAAATACAAACACGTTTATTAGAGGCCGAGAAAGCTGAACAGGAACGGGAACAGGAGCAACGAAGAGAGAGCAATGCTGGTAAAGATATTCCACCCGGTTACATTAAAGCACTACAAAACTATCAGCAGATTAAAAACAAACAAACGGAGCAGATACAAACTGTACCCCCAACCCTGAATTTTTATTACAAATCAAAAGTTAAACAATATTTTGATCAAATTAATGGCAAGTAATATGGAACAGCCCAATATAGATACCGGCGAATTATTTACTTTGCAACTACCATCAAAAATGGAAAGCCTTAACGCGCTCGAAAATTTGATTGAAGTGATGGCAAGTAAATACCACATTCCGGATGATACTTTTGCAAATATGATGACCTGCCTAAATGAGGTATTTATTAATGCGATAGTACACGGAAACAAGCTGGATGAAAATAAAAAAGTAATTATAAACGCAGAGGTAGATGGCCGCCGTGTTAGCTGGACCATTACCGACGAAGGCGAAGGATTTGACTATAACAAGCTGCCCGACCCTACCGCACCCGAAAACCTGGAGAACCTGACAGGCCGGGGCGTTTTTATTGTTAAACAACTGGCCGACCAATGTATTTTTAATACAACCGGCAACGAGGTTGAGCTACTATTTAAATTTTAACATGCCCCGTATACCTGTTTTCTTTTTTGAAGAGGATATCAGATTTAAACCGAAAAACAAAACCGCGCTGCGCGAATGGATAAAAGATACGGTTATTGCCGAAGGCTATAAGTTAAAAGAGCTTAATTATATTGCTTGTTCTGATAATTACCTGATTGAGCTTAACCGGCAGTATTTAAACCATGATACCTATACGGATATCATTACGTTTGATAATTCGGAAACTGAGGGCGTAATAATTGGCGATATTTTTATTTCGATAGACCGCATCCGCGAAAACGCGGCAAAGTTTTCGGCAAATGAAGCCGATGAGTTGCACCGCGTAATTATACATGGCGCGCTACACCTGTTAGGCTATAAAGACAAAACCAAAGCCGACAAGGACCTAATGACCCAAAAAGAGGATTTTTACCTTGCCCAGGTAAAATTTTAAATACGTTAGCGATTTTTTGATAGAATGCGCTAAAATCTGCTTAAAATTGTCTTGTATTTCAGCCGCTTAGGCAACCAAAATCACAAAAAGCAAGTATTATCACCGTACTTAAACTTAAAAAATTAAACCATGAAAACTTTAGCATTGATCTGCACGCTGTTTTTTGTAGCTGTTAGTCCGGCTTATGAATTTAAACTGAAAAATATTGACGGCAAAGCCTTTAGCCTGGCCCAGTACAAAGGCAAAAAAATATTGGTTGTTAACACCGCCTCACAATGCGGCTACACCAAACAATATGCCGAGCTGCAACAATTAGCCGATAAATATAAAGGCAAGCTGGTAGTTGTTGGTTTCCCTGCAAATAACTTTGGCGGGCAGGAGCCAGGCAGCGATCCAACCATTAAACAGTTTTGCTCACAAACTTTTGGTATCACCTTCCCGCTAAGCACCAAGATCAGCGTTAAAGGCGATGACATCGATCCGTTATTTAAATATTTAACCAGCGCGCCAAACCCTGATTTTACCGGCGAGATCAAATGGAACTTTGAGAAATTTTTGCTGGATGAAAACGGCAAACTGGTACACCGCTTCCGTTCGCAGGTTACCCCGATGTCTGAAGACTTGACCAAATATTTGAACTAAGAGTTCAATTTAGGCCGGTATATTTATTTTTTTTTAGGCCGGTATATCATTTTAAAATGTGGTTGTATTGTGCTTTTATTGTATTTATTTTAATAAATTCGGGTTAATTATAAGTCAGTTTCCTATAGCTGCTGGCCGTTAAAACCGGGTTAATAAATTATAATGAAAGCAAAAAATAACGTACCCATATTTTGGTGGGGAATTATATTGTTGGTATTACCAGGTTTGGTACATGCTTACCTGCTGATGCCTTTCCCCGGCAGCCAGGATTTAAATGCCATTACGGTATGCTATTACCTGGAAAAAGTAGTAAGCCCACTACGCATTGCCGGTGCTTTGCTTATTGTTTGGTACCTTTTTAAATATTTTTCGGCAGGCTCAACTAAAGGCAAGGTTGTTAAATTGACAGTATTGCTGCTGTGTTTAGTAAGCTTGTATTTTACCGATGTAAAATACAAAGCCGAAACTATGTTTAAAGAAACAACGGCTTTAAAATTTGCCACTGGCTTAACAAACCGGGTACCCTTAAGTTACCTGGTGGTTGGGGTGGTTAATAACGGCGTGGCCAAAGCTTACCCATTAATTTATTTAGGCTACCATCATAAAGTGCAGGATGAGGTTGGCACCAAACCTGTTTTAGTAACTTATTGCACCATGTGCCGTACAGGCAGGGTTTATAACCCGGTTATAAATGGTGTAAGGCAAAATTTTAGGCTGGTTGGGGCAAGGCATTATAATGCCATAATTGAGGATGAAGGCACCAAAACATGGTGGTACCAGGCAACGGGCGATGCGGCAGTTGGTAAGCTAAAAGGGCAGCATCTTGATGAAATTGCATATGAGCAAACAACCTTGGCCCAATGGCTGCAACAGCACCCCACATCGTTGGTAATGCAGCCCGATAAAATATATGCCGGTGATTATGCCGATTTAAAAAATTACGACCGCTTACAAGTTATTGATAAGGATAGTACGCTTAAAAACAAAGATTCGTTAATTAATAAAAGTTGGGTTATTGGGGTAATATTAAATGGGCAGGCCAAGGCGTATGATTGGCGTACACTTTGCAAACAGCATGTATTAAATGATAAATTTGGCGGTGGTACCGTATTAATAACTATACAAAAGGACAACATTAATTACAATGCGTTTAACAGTACCCTAAAAGGCCAGGTATTGCATTTTAACCAGGATGCCAATAGCCAGCTAACCGATAAAGAAACGGCCTCTGTTTGGAATTGGGATGGCTTATGTACCTCTGGCGAGCAAAAAGGCCAACAGCTGGCAAAACTACAGGCCTACCAGGAATATTGGCGCTCATGGAAACATTTTCACCCCGGCACCCTCTTCTGGAAGGGTAAGGCCAGGCTGGCTAAAAATTAAATATTAGCCCTCAATAATGGCTACCAGTTTGCCTATGTCGCCATCGTTATGAGTTCGTCCTCGGCAATGTTGGGGTAAACAATTATTTGCGCCGCTAAATAACAATAAGTTAATATAATTAAAAAGAGGCCGTTTTGTTAAATACGGCCTATTTTTTTGCATAATTGTTTTTTAATGAGAGGTTTTTGTAAAAAAAATGCAGTAATTAATAAAATTAAATCAGTATCTTTAACATTCAGTTAACATGTAAACGTTTCCTTTGTAAAAGATTTAATATCCCAAAAATGAAAATTAAGTACCTATTTGCTGTTTCAATAATTGCTGTTGTATTTGCATCCTGCGCAAAAGTAGCGCAGCCCGATGCATCACAGCTGGTTAACACGCCTATACCAGGTAGCGGAACAGTAGCCCCTGTTGATCCGGCTACCATTCCTTATTCGCTGGTAGAAAACTTTGAATACGGAACCAAGGGCGGCTATGGAGATGCCAATGTAACTTTATCAACAGGTAGCTGGGATTTTAATGATGCATTAATTGGCAGTTCAAGCGCCGATGTTAAAGATGATGGTCATTCAGTCAGGTTACGTACCGGTTCATTGGGTATGAACTTTGACATATCCGGTTTAAAAACAGTATACATCAGTCACGCCCGTTACGGTACGGACGCAGCTACCACCTGGGAGCTGGATGGTTCAACCGACGGTGGTACAACTTATATCAAAATAGGCAATACTATTAACGAAACAGGTACAGCGTTAGTAACCGACTCGTTTAAAATTACCACTACCGGCAAAATACGTTTAAAAATTGCTAAATCATCGGCCACCGTACGTGTAAACATTGATGATATTATATTTAAAGGCCTTGGCGACCCGGGCGTGGTAATACCGGATACCCCACCGGCCGACACCAGCAGTACAACTACTGCATCAGCAGGCAGAGGAATAACCTTTGGGGCCGACGCGCCGCCATCAGCGGGCGATAACAGCAATATGCTGTTTGGTAACCCATCAAATGCCGCAGCTACATCAAACGATAATTTATTGATCGACCAGCACTATTATGTAGAAAGCTACAATGCCACCAAAGGCGAGCCAAACTGGGTTAGCTGGCACCTGGATGCAACTAACACAACCAATGCTACCGGCAGGTTGGATAACTTTGCTGCTTTTACCGGTTTGCCTGTTGGTTTATACCAGGTACAGAGCAACAGCTATTCGGGTAGTGGTTTTGACAGGGGACACAACTGCCCTTCGGCAGACAGGACAAGCTCGAAGGATGCTAACTCGGCTACCTTCCTGATGACCAATATGATACCACAGGCACCAAACAATAACCAGCAAACCTGGGCAAACTTTGAAAATTATTTGCGTTCGTTAACTTCATCGGGTTACGAAGTGTATATCATTATGGGAAGCTATGGTACAGGTGGTACAGGATCAGTAGGTACGTTCCAAACCATTAATAGCGGACATGTTAATGTACCAAGTAATGTTTGGAAAGTGGCTGTAGTGATACCGGTAGGTAACGGCGACCTGTACAGGGTAACCAATACCACCCACGTGATATCCATTAATACGCCAAATATTAACAGCATTCAATCCGATTGGAAACAATACAAAGTAACTGTACGCTCAATTGAGGCGGCCACCGGTTATAACCTGTTATCGGCACTGCCGCAAAGCGTGCAGGATGCTGTAGAGACCCAGGTAGATCCGGGTATTTAATCACTCAAAACATAAAGCAGAGCCATCCTGATTTTCAGGATGGCTTTTTTATTGGATAAAAATCAGTAACTTGAAAATTAATGTAGCAGGAAACACGTTTTACAAACAAATAGTTAAGTAACACGTATCTTTAAAAGATTATCATGATCAGATCCGGACTGCTTTTTATACTTTTTATTTTTTATGCGTGCGGCTCGTTTGCGCAAACAAATTTGCAGCAGCCGCTAAACATTGAGCAAACTTATAGTAAACAAACCCGTACTCTTAACGGTGCTCCGGGTAAAAACTATTGGCAAAACACTGCCGATTACAGCATTAAGGTGAACTTTGATCCGCGTACGCGCAACCTGAGCGGTACGGTAAGTATTGATTATACCAATAACAGTCCGGATACTTTAAAGCAGCTTTGGTTTAAGCTTTACCCTAATTTTTATAAAAAGGGGGTAATGCGCAATTATAGAGTTGATGCGGCGGACATGAACGACGGGGTGCAGATCCAAAAAATGACGATCAATAATGCCAGCCAGAACGTTGAGGACATCAATATGGATGCAACCAATATGTCGGTCAATATTACGCCGCTGTTATCCAAACAAAAACTTCATGTTGATATCAGCTATTCGTACAAGCTGAACCGTGCCTCGCATGTGCGTACCGGCCAGGTTGATTCGGGATCGTATTTTGTTGCGTATTTTTTCCCGCGGATAGCGGTTTATGATGACATTGACGGCTGGAACAAATACCCCTATTTAGGTACAGAAGAGTTTTACAACGATTTTTGTCATTTTAATGCCGAAGTAACCGTGCCGGGCAATTACCAGGTTTGGGCAACCGGCGACTTGAAAAATGCGGCAGATGTGTATAATGACAGGATAGTAAAACTGATAGGCCAGGCAGAACAGACCGGCGACGTAACCACCATTGTAAGCGAAGCTGATCTACAGGCGGGTAACATCACCACTAAAAAGGCATTAAATACCTGGAAGTTTGAAGCCGATAATGTTACCGATTTTGTTTTTGCCACCAGCGACCATTATCTATGGATGGCGGCGAGCCCTGTGGTAGATACGGTTACGGGCAGGCGTACGCGTGTTGACGCCGTTTTTAACCCCGCGCATAAGGATTACTACCCGGTGATTGATTTTGCACGGAAAACGGTATCGCTGATGAGCCATACTTTCCCGAAATGGCCCTTCCCCTACGCGCACGAAACTGTTGTTGATGGCCTTGACCAGATGGAATACCCTATGATGGTTAATGATAACCCCTTAGAAAAAACAGATGATGCGATAGAGCTAACCGACCATGAAGTGTTCCATACCATGTTCCCGTTTTATATGGGGATAAACGAGACCAAATACGCCTGGATGGATGAGGGCTGGGCCACCATTGGCGAATGGACGCTGAGCAGTATGATAGACCCCAAAGTGGTTGATGTGGATGGTTTAGCATCATACGAGGTTATAGCAGGCAAAGAGGAAGATTTGCCGATCATGACCTTATCGACACAGCAAACCACACCGAGCTATATTGTTAACTCGTACCCTAAACCGGGGCTTGGGTATATGTATGTGCGCGATATGCTGGGCGATGCCTTGTTTACCAAAGCCCTGCACTATTATATTGAGCAATGGCACGGCAAGCACCCTATGCCCTACGATTTTTTTAATTGTATGAATACCGGGGCCGGCATTAACCTGAACTGGTTTTGGAAAAACTGGTTTATTGACCGCGGCACGCCCGACCAGGCGATAACTAAAGTAGCACAGAAGACCCATAAGGAATACACGGCCATCATCAGCAATATAGGAACCAAGATAGTGCCGGTTGACCTGACCGTTTATTATCAGGATGGCACTACCAAACTGATCCATAAAGATATATCGTGCTGGAAAAACGGCAACAAAGAAGTTGACATTACCTTTGCGGCAGATAAACCAATGGATAAATTAGTGCTGGGCGGTATTTATGATGTGGATGTGAATAAGGCGGATAATACTTATGTTATTAAGAAATAGTGGCTTTTTAGGCGGTGAAGAACACATCCCCGCCATTGCGCGCATTCCAACTACACCCCTTCTCAAGAAGGGAGTTTTGATGGCAATTTCTAACGCTTAGTTTTCGCCGACCTTTTCGTTGATCTTGACCAGTGTTTCGATGCTTTTGATGGATTGCTCCAGGATATCGGCATCGGGTTTAACGGCACTCTTTTTAAACAGCTGTATTACGGTTGAACCGCCAAACTCGAACAGGCCTTTTTCTTCGCCGCGTTTAAAAGTATACTCGCCGTATTGGCGTTGCACAATTTTGCCTACAAACAAAGCGCCAACTTCAATGTGTATAACTTTGCCAAAGTTTTCGGTATGCAATACGGTTAGCTCGCGGTAGTTTTTAGCCATTACCGATGGGGTTTCGGCCAGGGCAATGCGGTTTACCGAATGCAGTATCCCTTTTATTTTTCTCACCTTTTCCTGTTTGCCATTGTCGATATAGCCATAGCGATGATAATCGGAAGGGGCAAGGCGGTACATAAAGCACCAGCCATCAGCATATTCATCGGCCAGTTTGGCATCTTTAACCAGGTCGTTCAGTTTATACCAGTAGCCTTTTACGGGCAATTGCTCTGCTTTCGCGAGATCCCATACCATGAGGCGCGAATCGGCAGGCGATATCAGGTGACCGGGCGTGTGATCGATGGGGCGGGCTTCGGGCTTGAGCTCACGAACAAAGAAATCGTTAAAGCTCACGAACGAGTTTAACGGCCTTTTGATCTCGCTAACGTCAATATCATAGTGCTCGATGAATTTAGGGATCTGTTTAAGGCTCCTTTTTCCTTTCATCACCCGGCCATAAGCTGTGGAGATGAATTTCCGTTTCAGGATAAGGTTGGTCAATAATTTCCCGGTAACGGTTTTATACAGAAAGATGAGTCCGCTTACTTTAAAAGCATTTTCTTCTATCGTTTTTTTCGACTGCCTGTCGTAAATGAAAACTGCCATTGTTGAGCTTTAAGAATTGCAATTAGGATTTTAACTGAGCCAAAACAGTATCGCCGGCTGTTACCGTTTCGCCAGGTTCAACTTTAACTTCGGCACCTGATGGCAGAAACACATCAACACGGTTGCCGAATTTTACAAAGCCTAATGGTTCGCCTTGTTTGGCGGTATCACCTTCTTTAACATCGGATACGATGCCTGATATAAAAGCACCCGAAGTTTGATGTAACAATACATTTGTACCCGCGCTGTTTTGTATGGCAATGGCAGCACGTTCGCTTTCTGCAGCTGATTTTGGCCGATATTTAAAGTGTTTTACAATGCCACTGATGGGGTTACGCGTAACACGCGGATTAAGGGGCGACAGGTGGATTGATATGCGGATGCTTTTATCTTTTAGATATTCGGGCTCGTTAACTTCTTCAATACCGGTAATTTTACCATCGGCGGGCGACAACACTGCTTTATCGTTAGTATTTATTGCGATTGACGGGTTACGGAAAAACTGAACAACGAATGCAAACAGGGCAAACGACAGGATGTAAATTATCCATTTAAACACATGTGCCTGCGGTATATAAAATTGTAACAACGCGTTGAGCACAAATATAAAAAGTACACATAGCGCCAGTGAGGTGTAGCCCTCTTTGTGAAAAGTCATTGAGTATGCAATTAATTTTATCTCAAAAATACTAATTTGTAATTAAGTACAGGTAAGCAAATACCAGCGGTGCCGAAAGAAATAAGCCATCGAACCTATCGAGCAAACCACCGTGGCCGGGTAGCAAACTACCGGAATCTTTGGTGTTTAAACTGCGTTTAAGCATCGATTCAACCAGGTCGCCCATGGTGCCGAAGATACCTATCAAAGCTGCCATGCCTGCCCACTCCCATTTGGTGATCTCGGTAAAATAATAGGCTATTAAACCAGATACAAATACCGCAAACAATACGCCGCCAAAAAAGCCCTCCCATGTTTTTTGCGGCGAGTGGCGCTCAAACAGTTTGGTGCGGCCAAACCAGCGGCCAACCACATAGGCGCCGGTATCGTTGCTCCAAAGCAGGAGCATAAAGGCCAGTGGGAAATGATAGCTGTATGATCCTTTTAAAAAAGCCAGCGCAAAAAAGAAGCAAAAAGGTGCTATCGCGTAAGCTAAACCCACAATAGTGAAGGCAATGTTTGTAAACGGATTTTCGGAATGTTTATATAACTCGGCTATAAAAATACTGCCGATAACGGGCACAATGATCAGTAGAAACTTAGAGTCGATAACCAACACATAATGCAGGCCTATGCCTACAAAAATAAGCACACCACCAATTAAACCGGCAATAATATTGGGGTTTACATTAGCCGTTTTAACCATTTTGTAAAACTCGTTAAGACACAAAAGGCTTAAAATGGCAAAAAAAGCAGTAAACGTCCACACCCCGGTTAGCAGCGAGGCAAGCATAATGATAATAAAAAAGAGGCCGGTTATGGCGCGTGTCTTCATAAAACTTACGTTTGGTTCAGGATGATAATTTCAATGGCTTTACTAAAATCTTCCTGGTGTATATACACATCAATATTGCCAAAATTGCGGTGCGATGAGTCTTGCCTGTTAATTAATACGCTGGTGATCTGATTTTCAATAAGCATTTGCTTCACAATTTCTGATTGATAGAAGTTAGTGGAAGTAAATATCCTGATCCAATCTTTTTCCATTACACCGGCAACGCTTTTTTGGATTGTGCAATATTACGATAAACTATCAGCAAAAATACAGTTAATACCAAGCTGAATATATATCCAAAGTAATTAAATACATGCTGATCATCGGGGTTAAGCTTGATCAACTTTTGCTGAAACAAATAAGTTACAATTACAGCCGAGCCATTGTTGATAAAATGCGCCCATACTGCCGGCCAGATGCTGCCGCTCCAGGTTACAAAATAACCAAAAAACACGCCCAGCATCAGCCGGGGAAAAAAGCCAAAAAACTGCAGGTGGAAAGCGCTGAACAATGCTGCCGCTATCCAAACGCCCCAATGCTGGCTTTTGGTCCAGCGGGTAAAAATGGTTTGTACGCAGCCACGAAACAAAAACTCTTCGGCAATGGCGGTTAACAAGCCAATCACCAGCAAGTCGAACAGCATAGCGCCAATGCTGTTCATTTTTAGCAGTAACTGGGTTTCTTTAAGGGCCTGGTCTTCGCTGTGGCGCATCCAATCGTAAAGGCCCTGCAAAAAGTGCGGGAATTTCATTTGCTGATTGAGGTTGACCAATAACTCCATTACCGGCGATGAAATGAACATTACAGCCAAAACCATCAGAAACAATACCGGTTTTGACGGGAAGGCTGCTTTTAAATAGTCACCAGGTTCTGTCACGATATATTTTGCGAAAATAACGGGCGCTAAGAATAACGGGATGGTTGTGCTGGTGAGCTGTAATATCCAAATGCCGTTGATAACCCCGGGGTAGGCTGTGTTAAAAGTAGTGATGTGTCCAATAGTTTTTGAGCCATAAGCTAAATAAACTATCCCAAAACCGAGTGCCCCACCGGCTACGAAGAAAGCGACGAATATACCGGCAAGCATTAAAAATTGAACACTTGGATGAAGGGTACCGACTTGCTTTTCTTTCATATGAGTTAAATTTTGTACTTTTGCAGCGTTTAAAGATAGTCATGTCTGTTCAAATAGGAAATATTGATTTAGGGAATTTTCCGCTGTTGCTTGCGCCGATGGAGGATGTAAGTGATCCGCCGTTTCGTTACGTGTGCAAACAAAACGGCGCCGACATGATGTATACCGAGTTTATCTCGTCGGAAGGGTTGATACGCGATGCTGCAAAAAGCAGGGCCAAGCTCGATATATTTGAGTATGAGCGCCCTATCGGCATCCAGATTTTCGGCAGCGATATTGAAAGCATGCGCAAAGCTACCGAAATAGCTACGCTGGCCAACCCCGACCTGATGGACATTAATTATGGCTGCCCGGTAAAAAATGTAGCCTGCCGTGGTGCAGGTGCCAGCCTTTTGCAGGATATTGACAAAATGGTAGCCATGACCAAGGCTGTTGTTGAAGCCACACACCTGCCCGTTACCGTTAAAACCCGTTTGGGCTGGGACGACAATACCAAAAACGTGTACGAAGTTGCAGAGCGCCTGCAGGACGTGGGGATCAAAGCCTTAACCATACATGGCCGCACCCGTGCGCAAATGTATAAAGGCGTTGCCGACTGGAGCCTGATACGTGATATTAAGAAAAACCCGAGGATACAGATACCCATTTTTGGCAACGGAGACATCGACTCGCCCGAAAAAGCTGCCAATTGGCGCATGGAATATGGCGTTGATGGCATGATGATCGGCAGGGCCTCGATAGGTAACCCCTGGATATTCCGCGAGATCAAACATTTTTTTGCCACCGGCGAGCACCTGGAAAAACCTACCATTGCCGAGCGCGTTGACAATTGCCGTATCCACCTGGAAAAATCGATTGAGTGGAAAGGACCCAAAACCGGCGTTTTTGAAATGCGCAGGCACTATTCGAACTACTTTAAGGGTTTGGATAATTTTAAAGAATTCAGGATGAAACTGGTTTCGACCGAAAACATCGATGAATTATATGACCTTTTACAGACCATTAGCGAAAAATTTTCGTTAGAGATGGCGTAGTTATTGATAACTGTTTTTCTGTATTTAGTTAACGAAGGAAATTTTATTGATTTATAACCATTTTGTTAGGTGGTTTATAAACAATTAGATTTTTTTTTATTTATGTTTGAATTGAAAGTTATACCATTATGGTTAATACAATTACAGATGGAGTTAAGGTTTCGGTAGAAACCGTTTACCAGCCGGAATACTCAAACCCGGCGAACGATCATTTTATGTTTGCCTACAAGATCAACATCGAGAATGTGGGCAGTAATACCGTGCAGTTATTGCGCCGCCATTGGACGATATTTGACTCGAACGGTACCAAGCGCGAAGTGGAAGGCGAAGGCGTTGTTGGCGTGCAGCCAATTATTGAGCCCGGCCACTCACACGAGTATGTATCGGGCTGTAACCTAAAAACCGATACCGGCAGCATGAAAGGCGAATACCAGATGCTGCGTTTGGTTGATAACAGTGTGTTTGATGTAGCGATACCGGAATTTTATTTAATAGCGCCGTATAAGTTGAATTAAAGAATACTTAGATAAATAAACGAAGCCCTGTTGTGATAAACGACGGGGCTTTTTGTTTGTAGGGATTGTTGTTTTGCGCGATACAATCGCTGAACCATGTTAAGCGCTCGTTGCAAACGAGCGCAAGAGGAGACTTTTATAATGGATAATATGTCTTAACCACCTTGAGGAGTTGAGTACCTTTTCTTGAACCTAAGTACTTTTTTTAAATTAATTTGGGCGTTGCCTACGGCCGCGCTTTCCGCTCATACTGCACAGGCCTTAGCCACGGGGCCGGTATCCGCTGCAATCGCTAACGCAAAACGAACAATAAGCTTGCGTTTTTGCATAATTATGGCTATATTGTATGGTTAGGCGCGACGCTTAAAAGCCTGAAGTAAAGAAGCTGAAGGGCTGAAATATTTCTTACAATTTCCCCCTGTGAACAGAGGCAAGAATCAAGAGTCAGGAATCAAGACTAAAACAATGGTGAAATATTCTTACAATTTCCCCCCTGTTTAAGAATCAAGACAAAACAATTTTTGGAAATACCCGTATGTTCAGCCGCGGTTATGGGGTGAAGATCAATAAGATTTGACAACTTTTTAAAGGTTGCCAAATCCGGATATTATGGAAATACCGAAGAATACCTATGTCCCCGGTATTTTGGCTGCAAAAAGGTGAATTTATTATCCCCTGATCTGTTGAATCACCGACTTCATTTGTTCGGCATATTTTATGTATTTAGTGAACTGATCGGGGCTTAATATCTTCTTCAGTTCTGTGAGCTTATCGGCAGAAGCTGATTGTAATGCCTGGGCCGCTCCCATTTTCTGGAATTTGCTGGTGGTTTGTTTCAGATCGCCCATATCACCTGCCATTTGCTGAGCCGATTTTAGGTTTACACTATAAACCTTAGGCACCTGGTCGGGCGATAGCCCCAGCTGCGCTGTCATTACTTTGGTTTGCAGGTCGGCTAATTGCTGTGCTTTATGGTCCTTGTACAACTTTTGCTGTTCGGGTGTAAGTATCGCTTTTAAGGAAGTATTTCTTTGTTTCATTATGCCAACTACCTGTTGTGCAAGTGCCTTACCGTGTAGCGATGTATCTTTTTGGGCTTTGGCATCTAACTGAACAAGTGATGCAGCCGCTGTTTTGTTAAAACCTGCAGCCTGGCTTTTTTGCTGATCGGTTAATTTAAGATAAGCAAGGCTATCCATCATTATATGGGCAAGTTTGTCTGCGGTGGTTTGTGCAACGGCTTTGTTAAAAGAAAGCAGCATACTTGCCAGTAAAAAGCATGTTGCAATGGCGGTGAATTTTAATTTTTGAATTTTCATGATCGTGATGATTTATGGTTAAGCATGAAATTGATCGGTGATACAAATTAAAAGCATCGGCCACGTGAAAACCGACTATGCTCCCGGCAATGAGTTGCAGTTTTAAAAATGGAACGCGATTTAATAAAGCACGGGTATTACCCAATGCGGTAAGCATAGCGGATACCCGCAAGCGCTGTGCAGTAACGCCCGTATTTTATAGCTACGCTTGTTTTTCGGGAAATTTAAAGCCTAAGTAAGTACCGGCGGTAATGCCCTGAACAGCCAGCATGGTTGATGAGAAATCGGGCATGGTTAATGATGACCAGACCGAATAAATAAACACAACACCGAGCACGATGGTCCAGGTGAACATTTGTAACCGGTGAAAATTATAGCCGTTAACATCGGTTAAAATATCCAGCAAAAAGCCTTTTGTTTTTGGCTGCAGTGTTTTTAAATGGCGTTCGATATTTTTGGTGATCTGTTGATTAAGGTTTTCGTTAAATAAAATATCACCGGCTGTTGCAGGGCCCGGAGGATCAAGGGCCCTTAAATTACTCAACGTGGCTAATACGGTGTTTTGCTGCTGCTGTAATTCGATAATTTGCTTAATGCTTTCGTCGCTTTTATTAGCGTCGATAACTATTGCACCCAGAGCCGTGGCGCCGCTTATGCCTATTAAACCAAGTATGCCGGGGGTGATGAGATCGTAATTATCGGTAATGAGCCAGATAAATAAAAACGAAATCAGAACAATGGAAAACCAAAAAGCCATCTGCACTTTACCAAGGCTGTATGTTGTGAGCGTGCCGGGTTGTTCGGTGATATTTAAGGCGCTCAGATCAACGCCGGGGTTGCGTAATAAGTTGGATTTTTTACCGCAATAAATAAGGATGATAAAGTATACCAGCAACCCGGCATCGCAGGCGTAAAACCACTCTTCTTCAATGCGTATAAAATCTATTTTGGCTACGCTGTTTTCTGCGTACGATTTATCGAAACCAATGCTTACCTCCATAGGGCGTACAAAAAAAGTACGCGCATTGGGCGAGCCCAGTAACTCGGTCCAGGTAGCATCGTTAGCTTTGTTGCGTTCCAGTTTAAACTGTAATTCGCCCTCGTCATTCTTAGGTTCGCCTACAATGGCAGGCAGGGCATCAAGCTGGCGGCCGTCTAAAAACAGTCGCACCTCGTGATTGGCGCCGCCCGCAACATTAATTTTATTAACCAGGTTTTGGAAACCCTTTACCCGTACCACTAAAATATCAAACAGCTCAACCCGGGTTTCTTTAGTTCCCAGTTTGTAAGCAGCTACGACCTTGATTTCCGAACTGTCTTTAGGAGTGGCCGCCCTTAAAGTGATTGATAATAAAATAAGGGCGAGGGTGAGTAGTTTTTTCATGGCGACAAAGTGATAAGCGGTTTACCTGTTTAAAGATATGATTTTGAACAGGATATCGGTTAATACTAATATATTATAACACTTATAATTGACATTATTTACTTACAGTGGTTGACAATATTTTATCCGGAGATCATTATTGTTAACGTTTAAAACTATCACTCGGGCTTAGGTCTAACTGACAATCAGGCTGATCAAAAACCACCCAATATTGATCGCAATTGAGCGGTACCTGGTTTATAAATTTTTGGTTTAAAATATCGATCTCTATTTTACCGGTTTTTTTGTGCTGTTTATAAAAATCAGTTACCGGGAAAGAAAAATCGTAACAAAAACGACCAGGAGAAACATTGGCATTTTGGGATATGAAAGGATGGCGCTGTATCACGAAAGGATCATAAGTTTCGGTTTCGGTAGTATCACCCCTTTCATAGATAACTTTAAACGGACCAGGCCCTTTTTTATTGAATGTGTTTTGTTTTAGTACGGCTTCAAAAATACTATCGGCCTGAATACTAATTCTTACCATCGGGGGGGCTGGGGCATCTGTTATAAATGCAACCCTTTTATTAACGCCGGTTACTATGAGGTCTTTTTGGAAATTATATACGATGATATGCAGCAAAACAAAGTTTATCAACAAGCATAATAATAATTGCAGCAAACGGTCAAAACTGAAGTATGTCCTGAAGATGCTGTTTCTTTCAGTTATATAGTTGTTCAGGTTTACAGGGCCGGCGGCATGTGTAAGAGACTTTACCGGGGTGTTCCATTCCTGCTTGTCGTTTTTTACATAAACTTCAAATGCGGTATCTGCAATGTGCCCGTTTTGCCATAATGATAAAAAGGTATCCGCATCATCTTCAAATGCCTTAAACTCAACCGGGTTGTTGGCATACAGCATGAATTTGTTGGAATAGCTTTCAATCGCTTTTTCTTTATAGGCCACGCTGTTTTTGTTGAGCAGCAAATCCGAATGGTTGAGCATTTTGAGCATTGCTTTTCTTGCCAGCAATTCATTTTCAACAGACAGTTCTTTTAGCAGCGATATCCTGGTACCGGTTGGGAAAACGCCATCCTTCATCCATTCTATCCTGAATAGTTTGAGCAGGTTGGAATAATTGAGTTTAAACAAAACATCTTTATGGCTCAAAAGCTTAGTGCCTATCTCGATCACTATCTCCCACCTGATGCGGTGGTACACTGCTGTGGCACAAACCCATTGAAAAAGGTCATCATCTCCGAGATACTTCTTCAATTGCTGTACATCCTCAAAATCAACCCGGCTGCAGCTATACACCTGGTGTTCACGCCGGATATCTGCCGCCCTTCTTTCGCCGGTTATAACCTGCAAAAGCAATAGCCAGCCTTCAAGATCGGCAGGTATAATGTGAAAGGTTTTACTGAGGGTTTGTTCCTTTGATTTCCAATCGAGCGAGGGGATAGGTGTAACCAAAACCCGGTTTTCCCATTTTCTGAACTCGGTTTCTTTATTCTTTTCAATTAACGGTAAGCCGCTATTTAGAAACCGGTGGCCATTACTGATGATGATCAATACGCATTCGCTATACAATTGCGCTACATGGTCCCAGGTTAAGGAAGAAGAAGATCCGTGGAAATAAAGCTGATCAGTATCTGCATAAAAATAACAACAGGTTAGCTTAATATTTTCGCGGGTAAATATCTTGACCAGGTAATTAAAAAGCTGTATCTGCTGGTCAAAGGGGCCATCGCCATCTATTACAATAAGATATTCGCGATCCTGGGCCTTTTGGCTAAAAGCAGGTGTAAAAAGGCCATAATTACTGATCGTGTTATTGATCGTTTTTGGAATATCAAGATGGTATGTTTCGTTTTCAACTTTATCCTTAAGCCGCCTGTAAGTTTTAATTAAAGATGGTTCTTCATAAATAAAGCTTTCTTTACATGGAAACGGAATATCGAGCGGCGCTGTATAGTCGCCGGAGCTTAGCACCGCTTCCTTTTTGGTTAATAGCTCTTTCCGCTTATTTACAGCAAAAAAATAGGCAATAAAAAAAACAATAAAAGTAAGTGCACCCGATAAGACCGCCACTGGCAACGGATTGACATGCTTGCCGGCATTTATCCTGTTATCCAAATCTCTGTCGGGCATTGAAACAACGGTAACCCGGATAGGGCAGCCAGTCAGCACAGCAGTTTTCTCGGCAGGTCTGCCGTTTTGGCGCGGGGCTGGGGTGTTGTTAACCCGATTAAGAAATGGGTCGATGTTAACATTGGCTGTAGTATCAGACTTTTTAGGTTTAACATCGTGGGTTTGACGATGGCTCCTTATTACTGCATACACAATGATCAATACCAAAACAGCTACTACAATTGCAGAAACCCTCAGTATATAATTTTTATGCAGGTCTTTTTTGGCGATTTTTTGGGGTGAGGGGGTAATCTGATCGCTAACCTTCTGGCTGTTTAACCATTCGTCGTAAATTTCATAAAACAACTCTTGTTCTTCCCCGCTTTTTGATACTATCGGACTTAAATAAAACTTGAGTTTTTCTAAATCCGGGAAAGCGTTAAACAGGGCTATAAACTCTGCAATGGCGGTCGCATCAATAACAAAACCCTTTTTTTTAAGCGCCTTTATTAAACCGAGAAACAAAAGTTCGGTTACGGTACGGGCACCCGGTGAGTTTTTATTATTAGAAATTGCGGGCATATAGCTAATAGCTTTTCAAAAACAACTGGATGTCTTCTTTCCGTTTTAATAAAATAGATAGGTATTTTAAAACAGGAGAGCCGGAAATGATCGAACCATCGTTTGCAAGCAACGGTTCGCGAAGCATATTCACTTCCTCATGGAGCACTCTTACCCAGTCAATAAATTCGGCCGTAGATGGTTTTTTGTATAGGTTTTCGTTGGAGCGGATAGTTAAAAACTCTTTTGCTTTTGATAATACATATTGATATTCGTGCTGATCAAAATTGAGGCGTTGCATCACAATTTTTGAAAGCTCCTCATCCGTTGGAAAAGGTATGTGGTAGTAAACGCATCTTCTTAAAAAAGCTTCGGGAAGGCTTTTTTCTAAATTGCTGGTCATAATAATGATCAGATTTTTACGCTGGCTTTCATTTAGTTTAATAACTTTATTGATCTCTTTTATTTCAAATGTATACCGGTCCAGTTCATTTAAAAGATCGTTTGAAAAGTCACGCGGCGCTTTATCGATCTCGTCTATCAATACCACGGCACCATATCCAAAAGGTGCAACACCACACTTTTTAAAAAGAGAATGAAACTGCCCTGCCGAGTCTAAACCGGTAGCATGTGCAAAAGCGAGCCCTAAGGCCTTCAATTCAATAAAATCAACCGTTGTTTTAGCCGATTGCACATCCGAAGCAATAATGCCGGCAGTACGGCTGACGGTGTTTCCGGGCATCATAGCCGCATCATTATCAATAGTCTCTTCCTGTGCTACTACCGTTACGTTTGATAAGATCTGGTTCTCCCTGAAATGGCTCACCGCATCATAATAGTACAGCAAGTCGGTTGCCACGCTTGAAGACTTGGTATTGTAAACCAATGGTTCGCCATAAAACCCCTTCGGCTCCAATGTTTTTGCAACCCATCTGGCAAAAGTGGTTTTGCCTGTTCCCGGTTCGCCCGAGATCAGCAAAGGCTTTTTTAAAGCATAGGCAACTTCCAGCGCTTTAACAAGATCAGGGATGGGGATATATTTCTCCGGGCTGTCGTTAAAATAAATATCCTTTAATTTAATATCCATTGTGTTAACTTATTATGTTATATAGTTCATCCATTTTATCATAAAGCTCATCCATGTTGTACTGGGTCTTTTTATCAAATAAATAATCCTGTACTTTATTTATGCTAACATTTTGATCTGTTACGTACTCTTTTAACCAGGTTTCTATTTCATCGCAGCCAATTAACGGCAAGGGGTCAAGCACGGTTATTGCTTTATGACGTAAGCTTTTAATTAAACTCTCGTCAATAGCGTCTTCATTAGGAAATATAACTGCCAAGATTAAAAAGGCCTTAAATTTTAACTCTTTACAAGCCTGGTCAAACTCTTCCCATAATCGTTTAATCATGTGAAGCGTCTTTTTGTCCGACGCATCGTTTTTATCCATATAAAAATGGACAAAAAGATTATTCACTTTTTTGGCTGTGAGCGTTTTGAGGCATTCTGTTATATTCGACGGTATGGGGTCAGTAGGTGCTATGAACTTGGCCGAAAGGTGTGTAATGAACCGGAGTCTTTGTGATTCAAAGTTATTAGACGACCCGAGTATATAACCCGGTTTTATGTATTGAAGATATTCTTTTCCAAGGCCTATTTCATACTTCGCAATGCGGTCGGCAAAATATGCCGGTTTGTCGTGATTTTTACAAAGTATAATGTAAGTGCTCAGTTGATCGGGATGCAAAGAACTTCTAAAGCCGAGATATTGCGGATAGCGATCGCATTTAAGCTTAACATTGTCCTGCAAATCCCATTTCTGATCCGAAGGCCGGTATAGCGCTAACAGCAGCTGACTTACAAAATGATCGGGGCTACGAAATTTCAAGTAGGAGTTTTCATTGGTAACAAGGTTTTTAAAACTTTCGTAACCAACGGCGCTATCCCCCGCAATATTGGCTAAATCATTTGAAGTATCATCGGCAACTAAAACAATCACCAGCTTATCACCTTCTTTAGCTCTTAAGTATTCATTATGGGTGTATGATAACCCGGTCCCGCTTTCAATGGTGCCATAGCTATTTCCTATGATCAAAATATAAATATCGCAATCATCTACGTTTTGAAGACATTCTGTTAAAATAGGCTGTTTTGAGCCCGGCATCATATATTCCATTATCCGTACCAGGGCAAAATAGTCCAGCAGGAATTGGATCGCTTCTATCGCCTTTTGGCGATAAGCGGCCAGATCACGAAATGTAGAAGAAATGTATATCTTTTTTTTCACAGATCACTCTCCGCTTAATTGATATGATGATGATTTTGATAAATACCCTACGCTAAAAAATAAATGTATTTATTAATAATGACTTTAGCAAATGGCAGATAAACGATATAATATTAAGAATAAGGCCCCTAACTAAAGTCGGGGGCCTGATATAATATGCTTCATGAAAAACCGATCACGGTCAGTTCAGGTCAAACCGATCGAGGTTCATTACCTTGGTCCAGGCTGCAATAAAATCATGTATAAACTTGTCTTGAGCATCTGCGCAGGCGTATACTTCGGCAATGGCCCTTAATTCGGAGTTGGAGCCAAAGATGAGATCGACACGAGAGCCGGTCCATTTGATCTCGCCCGAACTCCTATCCGAACCGGCAAATATCTTTTGCGCATCCGAAGTAGCCTTCCAGGCGGTCGACAGATCAAGCAGGTTCACAAAGAAATCGTTGGTAAGCGTTTCCGGGCGTTTGGTAAATACACCATGCTGCGACTGATCGAAGTTGGTGTTCAATACGCGCAAGCCGCCTATCAATACGGTCATTTCGGGGGCAGTGAGGGTTAATAGCTGTGCCTTATCAACCAGCATTGCTTCTGCCGGACTGGTGTGCTGGGCGTTTATATAGTTGCGGAACCCATCTGCACCCGATTCCATTACTTCGAACGATTCTACATCGGTTTGCTCCTGCGACGCATCGGTACGGCCGGGTGTAAAAGGTACGGTTACCTGGTGGCCCGCATTTTTCGCCGCCTGTTCAATACCTGCGCTTCCACCAAGCACGATCAGATCGGCAAGAGAAACCTGTTTGCCGGATTGAGTGCTGTTAAATTCATTGCGGATACTTTCAAGCACTGATAACACTTTTGCCAGTTGGGCCGGGTTATTCACTTCCCAATCCTTTTGCGGTGCAAGCCGGATGCGTGCGCCATTAGCCCCGCCGCGTTTGTCGGAGCCGCGGAAAGTTGATGCCGATGCCCATGCGGTTGATACCAGTTGAGCAACAGTTAATCCCGAAGCTAATATTTTACCTTTCAATGCGGCAATATCATTACCGTCGATCAGCTGATAGCTAACTGCCGGGATAGGATCTTGCCAGATCAATTCTTCGGCCGGAACATCCGGGCCAAGGTAACGCGCACGCGGGCCCATATCGCGGTGGGTAAGCTTAAACCAGGCACGCGAAAATGCATCGGCAAATTCAGCAGGGTTTTCAAAAAAGTGCCTTGAGATCTTTTCGTAAGCCGGGTCGACTCTCAAAGCAATATCCGATGTCAGCATAAACGGCGCATGGCGTTTTTGGGGATCATATGCATCGGGTATAGTATTGGCACCGGCATTATCTTTAGGTTTCCATTGATGCGCTCCGCCCGGGCCTTTAGTTAGTTCCCATTCGTAGCCAAAAAGGTTTTCAAAGTAATTGTTGCTCCATTTAGTTGGCGTGGTTGTCCAGGCCCCCTCTATACCGCTGGTAATGGTATCACCTGCTTTACCGGTACCAAAGCTGTTTCGCCAGCCCATGCCCTGCTCTTCAATACCCGCTCCAGCAGGTTCGTGCCCAACATGCGGCCCCGGCTCGGCAGCACCATGGGTTTTGCCGAAAGTGTGCCCCCCGGCAATCAATGCAACGGTTTCTTCGTCGTTCATCGCCATACGACCAAAAGTTTCGCGGATATCGCGGGCAGAAGCCAGTGGATCGGGATTACCGTTTGGCCCTTCGGGGTTCACGTATATTAAACCCATTTGCACGGCGGCCAAAGGGTTTTCCAGTTCCCGGTCGCCGGTATAACGGCTGTCGGCCAGCCATTCTTTTTCCGAACCCCAGTAAATATCTTCGGCTGCTTCCCAAACATCGGCGCGCCCACCGCCAAAACCAAAGGGCTTCAACCCCATCGATTCTATAGCGCAGTTGCCTGTAAGGATCATCAGATCGGCCCAGGATATTTTTTTACCGTATTTTTGTTTAATGGGCCAAAGCAGTAAACGCGCTTTATCCAGATTGGCATTATCGGGCCAGCTGTTAAGCGGGGCAAAGCGTTGTGTACCAAAGCCCGCACCTCCACGGCCGTCCGAAACACGGTAAGTACCTGCACTATGCCATGCCATCCTGATAAAGAACGGCCCGTAATGCCCGTAGTCGGCCGGCCACCACTCCTGCGAATCAGTCATCAGGTCAAAAATATCTTTCTTTAAAGCTTCCAGATCGAGGCTCTTAAATTCATCGGCATAATCAAAACCTTCATCCATTGGGTTTGACAGCGACGAATGCTGGCGCAGGATGTTGAGCTTAAGCTGATTTGGCCACCAGTCGCGGTTACGGGTTCCGGCACCTGCGCTTTGTTTTAATGCGCCATTTAAAAAGGGACATTTAGCTGCGCTGCTCGGATCGTTAAGATCGGCCAACTTGGTTGTGTGATCTGTATGATTTTCCATATTGATTATAGATTTATTGGATTGGCTATATTCAAATTTAAGAAAAATCTATATGGTGATAGCGGGTGCGCTATCTTATTTTTTGATTGGGTATAGATGAAATCTATATTATGGAATGTTTATAATAGTTTAAGTTGATGAGAGGGAAATAGCTTTAATTATTCATCTATCCAGCATAATTAAAGGGGTAAAAAAGGATTGATTTATCCGGGTATTCCTTACTCGCTCCGACATATGCGCAAACCCTGGTCGGGCCCCTTGCCGCTCGCTTCATAAGCAGCCAGGTATGATGACACGCAGCAAAAGTCGCCGCCAAGCCAGCCGCCGCCCGCCCAGATTCGCCCTTCAGCATCATCTGTTCCTTTGCCTGGGTGTCTATCCCAGCACCACTCCCTTACATTACCCGACATATCGTAAAGCCCTAACTCGTTTGGTTTTTTGCTACCTACAGGTTTTGTTTTATTGTGATTATTTACCAGCACAGCCCACGACCATGATCCCGATAAATATTTATCACCCGAGTTTTTCCAATACCAGGCCACTTCGTCTATATTATCGCTTCCGCTGTACAGGTAGTTTTTACTCAACTGGCCGCCGCCTGCTGCATAATCCCACTCGGCATTTGTGGGCAACCTGTAGCCGTTCGCTCCCTGGTTAATGGTCACTGTCCATCTTATGGTATCAATATTGTTCTTAACGTCGCGGTCTTTTTTATTTTTATCAATGTTGTAATATGGTTTTAAGCCATCTTTTATACTCCTTTTATTGCAGTAGTCAATACAATCATACCAGTTCACCATTTCTACAGGCAAGTTATCGCCCTTAAATTTAGAAGGGTTATTTTTCATCACATCGGCCCACTCCTTTTGTGTTACCTCATATTTGCCTACATACAGGTCAGGTATAGTGCCTGGTTTGTCGTAATACTTGGATCTGGTATTTACAAAGGCTCCGCCTTTAACCAACACAAAACCATCGGGCGTTTTTTGCGAGCAGGAGCTGACAACGGCTGCAATGGCCGTTAACAGGAGGAAGAATAATTTTTTCATGGAGATGTTAAGCAGGCAATAATTACAGGCCGGCACGGCCCGTGGTTTTGAATATAAACCGGCGGCTGTTTAGCCACCGGTTTTAAAAATGTTAAATAATTAAATCTACCACACTGTTGCGTTTATAGATCCGCTTTTACCGCCGTATGCTTCCAAAGCAAATATTTCCAAATTATAGCTACCAAACCCTTGTCCGCCATGGCTCTTCCAGTTATTAATGTGATTTGCCATAGTCACAGTATGGTTTGCGCCCTTGCTTGAGCCACCCCAGTTATCTAAATATTGCCAAAATGTAGCGGTGCCCTGGATGGATGGTTGGTTTACCTGCTGGTGTTTGTAAAAATTGTAATTGTGGCCATCGCTACTTATGGTGTTTATTACCGAACCCGTAGCAACAGAACCAAATTCGGTAACGTAGTATTCTATAAGCGGACTTGTTGTCCACCCATAGATGCCGACATTATTGTAGCTGCCGCTAAGCGCACCAACGTTGTAGCCCCTGGTTCCGGCCGAGCCTGGGTTATAGCCTTTGCCAACCACCACATCGCCCACATTGCTGTAAGTAGATGAGAAATTGCCCGCCGAACCCTGGGTTATACTTGCCGACCCGGTAGTAAAATAACATTGCCAAAAAAAGCCGCCACTTGTACCGGAAGACTCTATCCGGTTACCATCGTCCTGTACGTAACCACTCGAGGTGTGCCAGGTAACAGGTTGATCGGCTACCAGCTCCGGCTCTGCGGCACTTTCTTTTTTACAGCCTGTAAACATTGTTGAAGTTGCAAGAGCGGCAATAATTGCCGCTCCAAAAGTAACCTTTCTGGCTACTTCCGGCAGGAAGTTGTTTTTTCTCATAAGAATTGGTTTGTAATTAGTTAATCAAATGTAAATAAGCATTTTGAAAAAAGCAATCGATTGCAATAAATAAATTAAATAATATATCATTTTAGATAAAATTAATGTCAAGCTCGCCTATTATGTGCTAATAATCTATAATATAGCATTCGTTTAAATGAGTAAATATTCTGAAAATGTAGCCTTTTATAGCATTTTGTAATAAAAGAAACAACCGATGCGGAAAATAATAAAGCACTATAAATAACTTTAGCTATTTTTTATAAATAATGCAATCGATATCTATATAAGTCGCTACTGATTGCGGCAAGCAGTAAAACCGCTCCTGCTGGACCGAAAAGATCATGAATTGCGCTTGGCAAAAATGGAGATATAAGCAAACAGGAGTAATTGACATTACTCCTGTGGTGATTGTGATTAGAAAATAGTTGATGGTATTCTCAGTCTTTAAACCAGGCCACCCATCAGCGGATCTGTTTTGCCTGGCCGACCTGTTTCTACCCGGCCGGCAAAACGCGCCTCAAAATAGGAATAGCCATTTAGTTTAACGCAGAAATTATACCAGTTATGCGAAGCATCCAGTTTTAACACCAGGCTGACATCACTTGTTGCATCCACTGCTTTGGTTAGCCCGTTTACTTTATAGCTATCTGTTAAAGTGATGGTGTGTTTACGCTTATCTGTATTTTCTATCCGTATTATTACATTCCCGGTAAGGTGGCCTTTATTTGATGGGCCGTGCTCATAAAAACAATAGATGTTTACAGGTGGATTGCCGCTATTTCCTTTAACCTCCCGGTAAAAACCATTAGGGCCATATACCTGCAGGTGGTAGTGTTCGTTTTCAAATTCGTGAAGCGGCCAGCTGTCTGACAGCTTATCACCGGCAGCTACACCATAAGACCACGTGCGTACCGGACTCAATAAATTTTGACCATCAGCATTAGCCTGCAGGTAATTACCCGGTGCATAAACATGAAATGGAGAACCTGACGTTTTTTTACCGAATACTTCGGTATGGTTATCAAATGTAATTTCAAACAGTTTTTTATCTGCATTATACTTACCATCCACACATAATTGGTAGGGCAGCGCACATGCCGGTTTTATACCGGTTTCCTGCTTAGGCATGTATGGCGACAGGTGTGGGTTTTGGTTAAGTTGTGCGATCTCATCAGCGGTAAGCAACTTATAATTATCAGGCAGCTTTTTAAATTTTGCTTTATGGATGCCTTTTACAAATGTGTCTTTTATTACCGGTGCAGGTTTGGGTATCTCTTCGCCGTTATATGGCCTGAATGACGAAGTAAGGTCGCCGCAGATCATTCGCCGCCAATCGCTGATATTAGGCTCAGTAATTGTTTTACCTGTTTTATTGCTTAAAAACTTTTCTAAGAATTGCAAAGTAGAGGTATGGTCAAACACTTCCGAATTTACCCAGCCGCCCTTGCTCCACGGCGAAGCAATGACCAGGGGTACACGATAACCTAATCCAATAGAACTTTCTTTCTCAAAAGGTTCCGGGAAACCCTTCCTGGCCTGCTCTTGTTCAAGCGTTACAAACTCAGCCCGGGTATCAATGCCTTTAGAAACCTGCCCCGTACCTGTTTTATGAGAATGGGGCGCAACAAAAGGCGGAACATGGTCAAAATAGCCGTCATTTTCATCATAGGCTAAAATGAATATCGTTTTTTTCCAAACATCCGGGTTTTCAGTCAGGATATCCAGAACTTCTGACACATACCAGGCGCCATACCAGGCCGAGGTAGGATGATCCGAAAAGTTTTCGGGAGCCGAGATCCACGAAACCGTTGGCAGCTTACCTGCGCGTGTATCTGCCCTAAACTGGTGCAATACATCGCCTGCGGGTACTTTTAACTTTCTTTCGGTGCCGTTATCATCGTATGTCAGATCTACTGTTTTGCGGTAGTCAGGATCGTTCTTATTATTATCAAAAGCCCTGCGGTGTATGCTTTTTTGTTTGTCTGATAATTTTTCGGCCATTTCCGGTGTCCATACGCTTCGCTCCTTGTGTACGGCGTCCAGCTCGTTCTGCAGTCTTTTAAGCTGACTTGTTAAACGATCAGTATCTGCATCACCGGAAGGTAATGCTGCTATTTTTGCTTTAAGTTCATTGATCTTTACAGGAAGTTCAACCGATCTTTTTTGCAGATGGGCCGTGTGCGATTCATGCAGGTGAATATGATATTGTGCAAAAAACTCCAGCGGATTATCCTGAAAATTAGATAGCCACGCATCTTCTTCTCCAATAAAACCCGAGTCAATGGCTACTTCGTTCTGATAACATTTCCATGAAATGCCGTTATCCTCCAGTCGCTCGGGGAAAGTAGTCCAATCAAGGGTGCCATAATCCATGTCGTCGTTCCACACATGGGCCTTTGAGTTTTCGTTTTGCTCCTTACGGATGGTGCCTGTCCAAAAATACAGGCGGTTGGGATTAGTGCCTGTCAGCGCCGAGCAGAAGTTCTGATCGCATACGGTAAAGGCATCGGCTAAAGCATAATAAAAAGGAATATCCTCGCGGGTATGGTAGCCCAATGTTAAGGGCATATTGGCAAACTGGGGGTTGCTGTTGCGTTCAACATTTAACCATTGGTCGTATTTCCCTTCATTACGGGCGTTAACCTGGTTACTCCACGAATGTGGCAGCGAGTGCATCCAGGTAGCCTTGGTATTTTTAATATCAAGGCGGAACGGTGCATAGGTTTCGCCTTTTGAGTTTGATTGCATCCAAACCTTATTTTTGTTTGGCTGGGTAATTACATGCGGGTCGTTAAAACCCCTTACTCCCCTTAGCGCGCCAAAACAATGATCAAAAGACCGGTTTTCCTGCATCAGGATAACAACGTGCTCAGCATCCATAAAGGTGCTCCCGGCTGCAGGGCTAATAGCCATGGCTTTTTGAATGGCAGCCGGTAAAAAGTTACTCATACCGGCGGCGCCGGTTAATAATGCTGCTTTTTTTAAGAAATCTCTGCGGTTTTCCATAGTTACTAATCTCTTTTTAAAAAATTAGTCCTGCATTAATAAAAAGTTATGAAGTGATTAATCTTTAAGTCGTTTTTAATCCGATGGCAAGATAGGCTTAATAGCCAACAAAAAAGCCCTTCTTTTGAAAGGGCTCTGTATAGGTCATATTAAAGTTTAAACTGTAATGTCAGGAAATAGCTCCGGGCATCGGCAGGTATAATACCCGGCCCGGGATAGCTTTCGGCTCGTCGGGTAAAGTACCGGGCGTCGGCCAGGTTATTGATGGACCCTTCGAGTGTAAATAACCGGCTTAGCTTATAGCTGGCCGAAAGATCCATCACCGTATAGGTCGGGATAATACCAACAATGGCATTGGGTGCAGCTATTTTAGCATTGGTTGCATCGCCAAACTGCTCACTGGTATAGGCTGCCTGGTAAGTTGCCGATAGCTTTTTATGGCGGTAGGTGAGCCCCGTTTTAAAAATAACATCCGGTGCAAACTCTACTTTATTGTTGTCGTAAGCGTGGTTTTTGGTTGTAGTATAAGAAGCATCTATGAGCGCTAAATTTGAAAAAACGGATAGCCTGGTATCTGATGGGTCTTTATTGACCAAATGCAAAAGCTCCAACTCTGCAAATGATTCCATCCCCCAGCTTATTGACTGGCCAATGTTTGTGCGGTAACGAAAGGTATTGTAACTGGCATCGCTTGATTCTACGCTGCCTATGCGGTTATCATAATGGATGGCAAATAAGCTTACGTCATAATTAAACACATCGGTAATATTTCCCCGCATACCGATATCGGCCGAATAGCCGGTCTCATCTTTCAGGTTCGGGTCAACCTGTAAACCTTTAACGCTCGAGTTAAGATCGTTAAAGTTAATGGCACGGTAGTTTTGCGATACGTTACCATAGAACTGCATAGCCTCGTTTTGGTAATAACTAAGGCCGATACCGCCGATAACGAAATGCCTGGTACTGTTTTTATTATCCACGCTGTCTTTCCTGAAGATAACATTGCCTGCCATATCGGTATTAACCAAAACAAAAGAACCGTTAGCCCTGGTGATAATGTTTTCGAACCGCACACCCGGAATAATGCTGAATTTGGGCGTGATGCGGAATATGTTTTCAGCAAAAAATGCTACGTTATAGTTAGGGAAAACATAATGCGAGTAGGCGTTTGTGTCGGCAGACGATGAACCATAGGTAAAATCAGCGTCCGACCCATTACTACCCAGGCCTTGCTGCCGGTCGGTATGGCCCTTGTAGTATCTCAATCCAACTAACAGGTTTTGTGGATTGCTGCCGAGCTTATAGGTATATAACAGCCGGCTTTCGTTTCCGTAGTTGGTGTATTGATCTACAAACAGATTACGGTCACCGCCGATATCCGAATGGTTAATATATTCTAAATTACCTACAGCGTCCCTTGCCGCAGATAAAACAAAGAAACGCGAATTGAATTTGAGGTTATCAGCTATTTTATAATCTAATATAACTGCGCCCAGATTCCAGTTAACCTTAAACCAGTTACGCGCCCGTATAGATTGGTGCGGATCAGTTTTAAACTCATCATCGGTAAGGCCGCCCGGCTGATGAGCCAGATAGTCCATAAAAGTATATTGTACGGTAACTGCCAGCTGTGTATTAAATGAGTAAGTAACACCGGCATATGCGGTATTGACATTAAAGTTTGAGTTTGGCCGCCAGCCATCGCCTTGTTTGTGCTGGTATAACGCGTAGTATTTAACTTTATCAACTGTGCCGCCAACGCTGTTGGTGAAGTTTAAAAACCCCCATGAGCCTGCCGTTGTGCGCGAGGTAAGCTCGAAGGGTTTATCCGCCGGGCCTTCCTTTAATTTAAAGTTGATGATACCGCCAAACTGTGTGCCGTACTGTAAAGAGGAGGCACCACGTAATATTTCAATACGATCAGTTAACTCGGCAGCAGGCGTATAATAGCTTTCGGGATACCCTAAAGCATCGGCGCTAATATCGTACCCGTTTTGGCGGGTATTAAAATTGGTTACCCGGTTAGGGTTAAGTCCGCGCCCGCCAATACCTAATTGTATGCCTGCACCATCGTTTTCCCATATATTTAAACCTGATATCTTGCCATAAATTTGCCGGGTAGTGTTTGCGCCTTTATTAGCCACTATATCGTCAAGCACAATAACCTCGCTTTTTTTACCGGCATTAATGGCTGTTCCCTCAACCGACCGTAAACGCGTAATGCCAAAACCATTTCCACTACCGGCCTGTATGGTTACATCCTTAAGCTGCCTGTCGGCACTGGCTAAAATAATGTGCATCACCACATCGCTGGTAACTTTCACGCTGCGGTTTGTTTCTTTATAACCTATTGCGCTTATGGTAATCGTGTAGTTTCCTGGTTGTACATCCTTCAAAATAAAGTTCCCTGCGGTATCACAGGCCATTGAGTAACGGGTGTTGTTTACAACCACTGTTGCGCCTGCCAGGCCATTTCCGTTAACGTTTTTTACGCTTCCGCTGATGGAAAATGTTTGTGCCGATGCCGTTAACGAAGTTATAGAAAGCAGTATGGTTATTAATATAAAAGCTCTTTTCATGATATTATTTATTAAATGGAATGATCCATTTTTTGTGCCCGAAGGTATCCTGCTCATGAGCAAGATTTACGGTACTGTCGATATATAAGCGGCTGCCGCTGCCGTTAAGAGTTACGTAACTCTCAACTGTTACGGCAGGGTCTTTAATGCCTTTTTTCTGATATTCTTCAGCAAGGAAATGAGCGAACTGCAGGATCATGTCCGGCTGAGTGCTCATTTGTGTTTCCTGGAACTGGGTAAGGTATTGCGAATTGACGATTTCACTTTTTCGGCCTGTTGCCGGATCGGTTACATGAAAGAAAGCCGTACCGCCTTTTTCCATCAGCATTACGCGCCACGAAAAGCGATAGCCTTCTTCCGTCCAGTACAATTTATCGGGGTACATCAGATAACGAAACGGCAATATCAGCTGAAGAATAAAATGTACCATTAATACCGTGTACATTACCTTACGGCGATTTACAGAAAGCGTATAATCACGATCGGAAGTAACAACCGGCTTTTTTATGCCGATCAGTTTTCTGAGATAGCCGATCATCCGGATATGGGTTTTCTCTGAAAAGAAAATGATCGTCACCATGATCATGATATAGGGGAACATCCCGATCTTAAAGAACCAGCCTGTAAACAAATGGAAAACAACTACTGCAATGTATGCCAGCTTGCGGGTTGATGTATTGAAAAGTAAAAATCCGATTAACAGATCGAACAATGCACCAAACCAGCTGAATACGTATGCTATCCATAACCTGGTCAATAAACCACCGATCAAAAATAACTGGCTGTTGGCGGGCAGCCAGATGCGTAAGGGCATGGCAGCAAAGAGCCAGTCGTAATTTAATTTGGCAACACCGGCAAAAAAATAAACCAGTATCAGCTGCAGCTTAAATATATTGATCGTCCAGGCGGGCACCTGTGTTGTACGCAGGGCCGGGTTTAGCAAAACATCAATCGAAAAATACCGGTTAGCCGGAACCAGTATCATTAAAAAAGACATTACACTGATGAGGTAGTAATGGTTTAAATAAGTGGTTTGGTCTATCAGTTCAACGTAAGTAAAACCAACAAAAAAAATAACCGTAGCGGCCCTGTAAAAAAGACCGGCCATAATACATACTGCGGCGGCAATAAGCAGGATAAATAAGGCATACATCCCCGTTGCACCAAGGGGTTTAACCCAGCCAAACCCGTAAAATGTAAAATGGAACAACGGTTTAATGTAAAAAGCATCGACCCACCCTTTTAATAAAAAGCGGATCGTGCTGATCAGCATCATCAGGCCGAATGCTATCCTTAAAACAGTAAGCGGCGCAATATGTACGTTCCCGTTTAGCAGGGAATTATATTTTTCCCGCACTATAGTATGCATGTTTAGTCTCCGTCGTTATCTCCGTAGGTAATTAAAATTCCTAATGATGAAGTTGCATCCGTTTTTAAAAGCACGGTTAATTTTTGCAACTCGGTATAGGCAGCTGTTACGGTAGCCGGACTGCTGATAATTTGTGCCGAAAGCGGGTCGGTTAGTGTTTGCAGTTTAGCTATGGCTGCTGTAAACTGTGCCTTGATCGCATCATTTAACGAGCCGCCGTTATATTTGGCATTGGCCTGCACCAGGTAATCATCAAAACCTAAACCATCGCCATTGCTGCTTTTACCTAAGTAACTATTTTGAATGGCCTGGATGTGCAACAACACCAACTGCACCGAAATTTTAGAATAATAAGCTTGTACTTTTTGCGGGTAAGTTGTACCCATTGATTGTGTACCGGCTGGAATACCTACCTCAAAGTTTTTAAGAACCTCATAGTCATATACCAACTGGTTCAATAATTGCCCTACCGAACTGCTTACATCGGTTCCGTCGGCATTGATAAAAGTGGTTTTATAAGCGGTCCATCCGCTTAAAACGGTTGAAGCATTGGTTTTTAGCTCTGCAGATAATGCGGCCAGATAGGTTTTTCTTTTGGCGGCATTTGCATCGGTAGTGTATAATGCCAGTATAGCGGTATTATCGGCCCCGTTAAATAACAGGTAATCAAGCGCGGGGAAGCCTTTGGCTGCCAGGTTGGCCAACAATGCCGGGTTATAAGTGCCCGATGAAACATTGCTGTTGATCTGGCTAACATCAGCAGGGTAAGTATTGGTATTTACCCGAAGTTGCGCTTGTGCGGCTGGTCCAAACTCAAATATTGAGGTAGACTGCCATTGTTTGTACGCCGTTTGAAAAGCTGTTTGCAGCGCCGTAAGGTTTGCAGCATTTGGCGTGGTGTTAAATGTAGTTACCGCAGCATCAAGACTTGCAGTTACAGTGGCATATGATGTGTAGGCCGGTATAATGATATTGGTGCTCATGTTGGTTAGCATGGTTTTACGGTCGAAAGTGGAACCGGTGCTGCCGTTATCATCGCTACCCGATTTTTTACATGACTGGATAAGTACAATTGCAAATGCGGCTGTTAAAGCCAGTAAGATAATTTTACGCATGATGGTATTTTTATAGTAAAACCATCCGCACGATTTAAGCGCGGATGGTTCAGGTTTAATGTTATTTATTTACTGTTTACAAAATGTCTTTCACTGCATCAAAACCATAAGGGCTTGCTACTGCATCCCTGAGGGCGTTAAGCTGGGTAAGTGTAAGGTCGTATAAACTAACCGGGAACATCCCTAACAAGTTATTGTATTGTGTATCGGTTAAAGTACGTTTAGGGTTATATTTTATAGCGTATACAAATCCGTACATTTCGGACATGCGGCTATTACGGGCGATGTTATCGCTTATTGATGCCTTAGCTTCCTGTACTTCCTGCAAAGCACCGGCAGCGTTAAGCTTGTTAAAAACATCAAGGATGATAGCAGCCTGCTCGGTAATGGTTTTGCTGTCTTTGTGGCTGATAGCTGCACGGCCTTTCAGGAAAGCGCCCATTAAAATTTTGTTGGCCTTGTATCCTGAGTCAACCTGTGAAGTATAGCTGCCCCAAAATTTAGCACCGGTTTTAGTGGTCGGGAAATCGATAGGTACACCCCAGTAGCCAAAAGCCATATCCCAGGCGTGCTCCATTGCGGTTGAACCGTTAACTACAGTTGTATTATCATAACCAGAGATATTGCTCATAATGGTAACTTCCTGGTAAGTAATAAAACCGCCCATTGCAGCTTTATTAATTACTTGTGCATAGTTTACCCCTAAACCGGATAAGGCATATTTAGACGTTGGTGAAGCCGAACTTGCACCCACACCCTGCACGCCACGGCTGGCAGTAGTACCGGCAGCTGCAACTTTTACCAGGCTGTCAATAAAGCTGATAACATCAGTTTTAAAAGCAGGAGCAAACTGATCATTTAACTGGATGCCTGATGTATTGTAGGCAGCAGTAGTAAACGGTGCACCGGTGTTGGTTAACATGTTTTTAATTCTTGGCCCGTCAATAGCACCGGATGTTGCTAACCTGGTAAGGTTACCTATTTCTGTAAGCATACCCAAACGGGTTGTGGCGTCGGCAAAATTTGCGTTGGCAAAATTATAGGTAGTCGGCACATCATACGTAGGAGTTGTATCATCGTTCGACGACTTCTTGCACGCTGCTGCAAAAAATAATACGGCAAATAATGTACAAAGTATAGGAAGAGATTTTTTCATAATATAATATATAGTGTTGTGTATAAATTTATTTCGGTACAAAAGTAGGCGCTGAGTGAGTAGGGGACAATACCCCCTTGGGGGTAATTTATAATTGGTCTAAATAAATCTATCTTGCTGGATCAACAAAGCGAGCTCGGTTGTATTTTTAAAAGTAAATCCCAATTTTTTGATAATGTTTTTGCGATGAGTCTTGATGGTATGAACGCTGAGGAATAGCTTTTCGGCAATTTCTTTGTTGGTCATTCCTTCGGCTATCAGGCGAATAAGTTCTGTTTCGCGTGAAGAAAGAAGATGAAAGGCATTATGCTCTTTTTCGGGAAGTAGTTTATTACCGAAAAGTGTTTCGAACGTAGCTTTACAAAAAAACTGCTCGCCTTTAGCTGCAGTATAGATGGCATGTATTAATTCTTCGCGGCTGCACTCCTTAAATACGATGTTTTTTATGCCTGCATTTGTTATTTCAAGCACCTTATTCCGGCTTTGCCTGTTTGTGAGCACCAAAATGCGGGTAAAATCAAACCGTGATACAATTTCTTTTAAATCTGCTATGGTAAAGCGATGGTTATAATCAGGATCGATAATGATAACCTCAGGCCTGATCTTTATGAGCATTTGTTCCAATTCGGCAGCGTGACGGGCGTTTCCTGCGATATGAATGTCAATCATACCGGAGATCATTGATGTTACCCCTTCGTTGGTGAGCCGCTGATTATCTGCCAGAAGAACCTTGATCATTATTTAGTCTTATTCTAAACAAAGGTATAAAAAAGTTGCTAATGACTAATTTCTAGACAAAATCAAAAAAAATCACTCCAGCATTTGCGTAGTTAAATAACTACATTTATATTTGTAGTCAAATAGCTACACAATGAATTTAAGAAGAGATGTATTTCAGGCCATAGCCGATCCTACTAGGAGAGCTATATTGTTACTGGTTGCTTCGCAATCGTTAACTGCAGGAGCTATAGCTGCAAACTTTGACACCGCCCGGCCTACGGTTTCAAAACACCTGCAAATACTCACCGAGTGCGAATTGCTTAAACAGGAGCAAAACGGCAGGGAGATCCATTATCACATAAACGCAAAAAAAATGAAAGAGGTAGCCGATTTTATTGAACCATTCCGCCTGATGTGGGAAGAACGCTTTAATAAATTAGAAAATATAATGAAAACCTATAAAGACAAATAATATGGAACACAAAACCAAGGTTAATGCCGAAGCGGGCAAACAGGACTTAACTATTACAAGAGAATTTGACTTACCCCTCGAATTACTTTTTAAAGCCTATGCCGATCCGGAAATTGTGGAGCAATGGATGGGGACTAAAGTGATTAAGCTGGAAAACAAAAAACATGGCGGCTGGCAATTTGAAACCACGAATGAGCAGGGTACCGTGGTATTTAGCGCTAATGGTGTGATCCACGAGTTTACGCCCAACCAAAAGATAACACGAACATTTGAAATGGGAAACGCCCCTTTTGGCGTACAGCTTGAGTTGTTAAAATTTGAACAGCTTACCGCCGATACCAGCAAATTAACTATCCACTCCATTTACGAATCGGTGGAGCTTAGAGACCAAATGCTGAAATTACCATTTGCCTATGGCATCAACATGGCGCATAACCGCTTACAGGATATTGTAAACAAACTAAAATAAGTTATCATGACCAAAAGAAATAGAATTATTTATTGGATAGCTACATTGTGGCTGGCCTTAGGCATGATATCAACAGGCGCAGTACAGTTATTGAAAGCAAAGGCCGGTGCCGGAGGAGCAGACAGCCTGGCACATTTGGGTTATCCCGATTATATTTTGACGCTGTTAGGCATTTGGAAAATTTTAGGTGTGGTGGCTGTACTTATCCCTAAATTTGCCTTGATAAAAGAATGGGCCTATGCTGGTTTTTTCTTTGTAATGTCGGGAGCTATATTTTCGCATATTGCATCGGGTAACCCGGTAAGTGAAATATTCCCTGCATTGTTATTACTGGTGCTTACTGTGGTATCCTGGTATTTCAGGCCGACAGACAGGAGAATAGTTTCGGGTAATCAATAAATGATCATTATGAAAGCTACATTATCATCAGAGCAAAGCGAAGAATTGCTCCATACACTAAAGACACGTTTTGAAAAGAACATGAACCGCCACCCGGATGTGAAATGGGATAAATTACAGACAAAACTGGAGGCTAATGCTGCAAAGCTATGGTCGCTTAACGAAATGGAGCGCACAGGCGGCGAGCCCGATGTGGTTGACTATGATGAAAGAACAGGCGAATATGTTTTTTACGATTGCTCGGCCGAAAGCCCGGCCGGCCGCAGAAGTTTTTGTTATGACAGCGAAGCACTGGAATCCCGCAAGGAATATAAACCTGCTGATAGTGCTGTTAACATGGCAGCCGCTATGGGTATTGAATTGTTAACCGAGGAACAATACCGTGCTTTACAGAAACTCGGTAAGTTTGATACCAAAACATCGAGCTGGGTAAAAACGCCTGATGAGATCCGTAAACTTGGCGGGGCCGTTTTTTGCGACCGGCGCTACAATACGGTATTTTTATACCACAACGGGGCCGAATCCTACTATGCCGCCAGGGGTTTCCGTGGATTGCTAAAAGTTTAAATAACATAGTATAACCAAATGTAGTATGAATCCGAAGGTTGATTTCTATTTTAACAAAGCCCAAAAGTGGCGGCAGGAAGTGGGGAAATTAAGAACGATCGCTCTGGATTGCGGGCTCACCGAAGAATTGAAATGGGGATGTCCATGCTATACACTCGGGGAAAGTAACATTGTTTTGATACACGACTTTAAAGAATATTGCGCGCTTTTATTTTTTAAAGGCGCTTTGTTAAATGATGCCCACCATATCCTGATACAGCAAACCAAAAATGTACAGGCTGCCCGGCAGATGAGGTTCACGGCTTTAAAGGAAATATCCGAGATGGCGCCTGTTATCAAAACTTACATTTTTGAAGCCATTGAAGTAGAAAAAGCAGGCTTGAAAGTAGAACTCAAAAAAACGACAGAGTTTACGGTTGCCGAAGAGTTTAAAACTAAATTAGATGCAATGCCCGTTTTAAAAACTGCTTTTGAGGCGTTAACACCCGGACGGCAAAGAGGATATTACCTGTATTTTGCCGCACCAAAACAAGCCAAAACCCGCGAAGCAAGGGTTGAAAAATGCATCCCGCAAATTTTGAACGGCAAAGGACTTGACGATTAGAAATTGCCTGGCCAGGAGCGAGCCTAAACTAACTACCTCATTCATTTAACATTGTCATTTTCGCAACCAAAATCCACGAAACATAGGTATTTATCGGTGTTTTTTGATAATTTACCGGTGCTAAATTATCAAATTTGCAATGCTTCAAAACCGCTTATTGCTATTCGCCGGCCGACGGAGACAGGGGGGAAATTGTAAGAAATTTTTCACCTATTCTTCCCACTACTGGCGCAAGTTTAAGGGCTGGCTGTGCGGTGGCTTAACTTGTGCCTTAAAACGGAATATGGGTAAATATGGGTATTTAAAAAAATGATTTTCCGTTCAATCATTCAAAAATCAATCATTCAATCCTTGTTCTTCCGCAGGGGGGAAATTGTAAGAAATATTTCAAATACTCTTCTCATTCAATCATTCAAAAATCAATCCTTCAATCATTGATCCAGGCCTCGCGCTTAGCTTAAATATACACATATTTATTTAAAGTTACAACTACAGGCTATCTAAGTTTACATTAAAAAGCCTGGTATCTATGAATGAATACCAGGCTTTTAATAACAGATAAATTTGTCCGTTTATAGTGTTTTCCAACCGGTCAACATTGGCCATTTATTTGGTGACGCAATTCATCTACAAAACACCAGCTATTAAGGAGTTTCAGACCCATATCTATTCAAATTGTCTCTATCAAATATATCAAACCCAAAGTTACCTGCAGGTATTAATATTTTAACGCCAAAGGTATTGATCTTATCAACGCCGTCCACCGGATCTGTATACGTAAGAAAGTTCGGTCCAAACAACGGGATAGTATAAGTACTTGAAACAGCGAAAATCCTACTATATGCAAAGTCGACATACTCAAGAAAATCGCTCATTGTTACTCCCGAAGGCAAGGTAATGGAACCGGTATAAGCTGCTATAGCTGCACGCCTTGGAGATACGTCAGGCGGAACGTTTACGTGGCCCGTGAGAAGGGGGTCCCCAAAAATGCTCAGTATTATAGCATTGTAACTGGCAAGCCGGGTACTCATCGCTGTAAAATCGGAGCTTGTAGGTGCGGATGAACCTGAGAAGCCCAATAAATAGAAATAATACCCCATTGCAGTGGTTTGACAAGTTTCACAATGTAATGGCGGTGGCATATATATAGGATATAACGAGTGTGAAGCTCCATTTCCGGTACCTGGTATTCCTAATGAACCAGGCGACCCAAATATTGCATCAAAATCACAATCCTCTACCCAACCAATATCATGATAATGTTCGCCGAGTGGATCAAAAAATGCCGTTGAACAGCCAATATTGCCATCGCCGTCATTAGTAGTAGTTTTTTTGTTGTCTTTACTGCCAGTAATTTGCTTTTCCTGGCCTGTTCCCGCAGTCTGACCTACCTGGTCGTTCTTCTTACAAGAAAAAAAAATCGCCATGAGAGCGATCATCAGTAATTGAGCTTTTTGTTTTTTCATACTAATTTTTATTAAATGTGAACAATAAAAAATTACAGTTGTAAAGCGGGGAAAAAACAAAGGCGGACCAAAGGTGTGTAATAAAAAAAGCCCTGTTTATATTATTTAATAAACAGGGCCTTAAAAGCTATCGTGTCTTCCAGCTGATCCAACACTGGGCATCACTCACTCTTACCATATCAAAGGTTGTGCCGCCGGCATTGGTTTGTATAAAGTACCAATCCTGGAAACTGCCTCCTGTGGCGCCGTTATATAACAGAGCCCGGGCTTGGGTCATGGCTAAAGCTACCGGAGTGGTACCGGTAAAGGTGCCGCCGCTGCCTAATAAAATAAAGCGGCCTATCCCTGGCGTCGAGGTATTAAACGAGCTTGATATTGAGTATGGTCCGGGTAAGCTGTTATTAATAAATGGTATAATGCCTTCGTATGTAGCATTGCCAAATACTGGCGGCAGGGCATACCAAAGGCTTGAATAACCGGGTACGTTTTTAAAGTTGCAATAATCATCAACACCTAAGTGGAAAGCCGTGTTGCTTATCCAGGTGGTGTTCGGGTTGAGCAATCCCTGATCGTGCCATCTTTTAGGCGAGGTCAGGTCTAATTTTAGCGGGGTTATTGATTCGCGCATTTGTACAACCGTACCATTAATAGTAGCAATGAACAGGTGATTAACGGCATCGGCAGATGTGTTCGTCATTGAGGTTACCGTTGTGTTGCCAATTTTAACAGGAGTTATAAACACAATGGTGTTTGTCGCACCATCCACATAAAAATTACCAACAACGGTTACTAAATTGCCGCTCGAGTCGAGGTAGTTAAACGTTAATATTTTATTGGCCAGGTCAACTCTTACCTCGCAGTCAATACCACCTATGGTCATCCTTTTAAAATAGGTACGCAACTGCGATAGTTGATTTGCTACAACCGCTGTACCGGTAACAAACGAGTTATAAGCAGCCGGTGTAGGCGCTTTGATCAGCATTAGCTTACTGCCTAACCTATTGCCTATCAGGTTTACGGTATCGCCTTTAATCGTATCAAAATAAAACTCAAAATCCGAGTTTAACCCGGTGCCGGCATTACCGCCCATTACGGTAGGGTCAGGGTCGGACAGCAAGTGGATATAGTTATAGGTATCAAACAACAATGACGGCGCCTGCTCCTGTTTTATTTTGTAAGAGCTCTCTACCGCGGTAGTTGATGTGGTGGCATTGATATCCGAAAGCATGCTTACCCGGTTTGTTGTCGAAAACTTCATCGAAAACAAATACACCCCGCCACCTTTGGGGAATAGAACTGCTTTCCAACCATTTGCACTGCCGGTAAGCGTGGTGTTGTACAAAGCCAGTGCTGCCGAAACCCTTGCTTCAGGAAGATCTCCCGGCGCAACCGTATTGGTTTTTTTACAGGCCGATAATATCGTTAATGCAAGCGCTGTATAGATTAAATATTTTTTCATGTTTTTAACTGTTTAGTATTAGTTCAGTGTGCCGATCATGTACGACGTAGCATCAGTTGATTTATAAAACGCGCCTATGGCACCCGGTAATCCTTTTGTGCCTAATGGATTAGTAGCAGCATAATCAATTTTGAAGGTATTATTCTGTATATAATTGGTAATGGCCGCCAGTTGTGTTTTAACAACATTATAATTAGCATAATTAGTACTTGTAGGCTGCGGGCTTACCAGGGTAAATGTACTGATACCGCTGCCATTGGTAGTTAAGTTGTAATCAACATCGGCATTATAAGTAGTTGCCCCTGATGTAAAGGTCATTCTTAGCGTTGTTAAAGTACCCGCACCAAAAATAAACTGGTACTGTGTAAGTGTATAACCGGAAGTGGTCATCAGGCCCTTAGCGGTATTCCAGGCGTTTAAAAACTCTGTTGATTGTGGTGTTAAGGCATTGGCTGTTAAAGGAGCATTAACAAATGTAGTATACGATTTTCCGGTACCTAATACCGTGTTTAACGGCGCGGCATATCTATCGCGTGCGGTAGATACCAATGTTTGCAGGGCATAAAAATCAATGCCCCAGGCGGTTTTAAAATAGCTTACCACGTATTGCTCCTTTGTGCGTAATAACCCCTGCGAAGTGGTGTTCTGGGCGGTTACTATAGCCTCGTATTTATATTTACCCTGGGTAAGCATAATGGAGGCCTCTTCGGCAAAATCTTCCAGGGCATTAGACATCGCATAGCTGGTTATAAAACCATTGGCACGTGCTGTTGCGGTAGGTACCAGGTTCCAGTTGCCGGTGTACCCGTTTTGCGTTACCAAACCAAATGCCGGGTTGTACGGTATCTTTTGGTTTAAGATGTGCGTAAACTCGTGGTGGATAACGTGCATCATTTCCTGCAGGTTTGGCGCATTGGTTTTGCTAAAATTGTTGATCACGTACAATACAATTTTTTTACCGCCTTCAGCTGTACCCAAAGTAATCGTGCCATCATCGTTATACGATGGGCTGCCTACCAGGTAAAACTGTTTTGGCGTGTTGATCTTCATAAAATCAGCACCACCCACAGTTTCGTAAGGTTTGATCCAGATATCCCTCACAGCTTCCATTGTTGGTTGCACCAGCGATTCTTTTGGTGGTACCAGGTCCTTGCTCAGGTCGGCTTCATAAGGGTCCCAGCGATACTTTACATAGATGTTGTACGGAGTAAGATAATTGGCGTCAAGCCAGGTATCAAGCGCTGTATTGCTGATGATATCCGGGTTCAACGTACTCAGATCGGCATTTAAGGCTGCCTCCTTTTTACACGAGTTCAGTACCGTGCCCAGCACGATCAGTACAAGTATGTTTATTTTTAATATCTTTTTCATATGCTCTTTTTTTAACTATCGTGGATTTAATGGTACACCTGACAAGGTAACTTGTTCTGGCAGTTGGAATAACCGGCGCGGGTCGCTTGGAGGTAAGGTAACGTAAGTGCTGGTATTATCGTTGGCTTTAATGTTGTGCACCACCGGCAGGTTTAAACGGATCTCGTCAAACCAGCGTACACCGCCTTCCTGCATAAATTCGCGTCTCTTCAAATCTAAAATACAGGCTATTAAACCGGTCTTAACATCGGTAGTGCCAAAGGTTGATGCTATTTTAGCATAAGTAACCGCCATTGTAGTGGCATTATAGCCGGTTAGGCGGGTACTTAAAAAGGTATTGATATCTGCCAAAGCCAGGTCGGATGATGCTCCGCCAAGGTTAGCATAGGCCTCCGCCCTTTCCAAGAGCAACTCATCAGTAGTAAACAGCGGATAGATGGTATACGCGGTTCCAATAGTAGCGTTAGCGTTTTGGCGAACAAACTCTTCCTCAAATTTTAACAGGGTGTAATTAGGCACGTTATAGTAATAAACTACTTCGGCAGTTAGGCCGGTTGTTGCCGTTGTTGTAGCTAATGGTGTATTGAAATACGCGTTTAGCATTAACCCGAAACCATAGCGGTAAAAAGGGAAATTACGTGCCCACACCGAGGGTGCCTCGGTAAGTAACAGGTTTTGAGGCTGCGTGGCTTGTGTAAACAATACCTGCAGGTCGCTGGCAGATACACTACTATAGGTAGTGTTCCATGGCCTTAAATTGGCGGCAATAGTATTGTTGGGGAATGCGGCCGCGGTATAGCTGATCACTTTAGCATAATCCTTTTTAAACAGGTAGAAACGTGCCGCGAAAGCGTTTGCCGCTGCTACGTTAAAGTGATATTTAGGCACAGTATACGCTATATCCTTAATTAAAGGTATTCCGGCCAGCATGTCCTGTTCGATAGCTGCCCAGGTAGAGGCTACCGTTCCGCGCGAATATTGGCCAAATACGATCTTTTCGGGACTGGTAATGTACGGAATGCCCGGCGATTCATTGCTGCTGGCCGGATCAAACGGCTTGGCAAAAAACAAGGCCAGCATAAAATGGGCATAAGCGCGGCAAACTAACGCTTCGCCTTTTGAAGTCAGGTAAGGTGTTTGATCCGGGGCATTGTTAATGGCATCGAGCGCCGCATTAGCGGAAGCGATAGCCGTATAGGCCGCGTTCCAGTAATTGGTTGGCGAACCCACGTCGATACTCCGCACATCCCTCCATAAATAGGCGTCTTCGTTAACCGGATCTTTAACAACGCTCTGAGCCAAAGCACCTTTATCTTCCGCGCCATCTGATGCAGCATCGGTAAAGGTAGCATAATCTGCCTGCGGGTATGCGGTAACCAGCAGTTCGGCCACCTTTTGCGGCGTTGTTAACTGTGTCCGCTGATCGGGTGTCGTAGCAAGAAATTTCTTACAGCCCGCCGCGGATATCAGGATTAAAATGAATGGTACTGATCTATATATATTTTTCATGATGTTCATAATTAAAACCCAACTTTTAATGATAAGGTAAACTGTTGTGGGTTAGGCAACGCAACGCCACCCGATCCAAAAAATTCAGGATCTTTTCCGTTCAACGCGCTATCCGAGTAGATGAGCCAAAGGTTATTAGCCGCAAAACTTATTGACGCGGAACTTAAGCCTGTTTTGGCCAGCAATTGCGGTTTGATAAGGTATGATAGCGATACGGTTTTTAAACGTATAAAATCGCCGTTGGCAACCCTTGCTGTTGAGTAGTTGTAGTTGTTATAAGGATAACCATCAACATTTGCTGCCGTACGCTGATCCATAATGGAAGGCACATTGGTTTTGAGCTCATCGCCAGGTACTTCCCACCTTTTCAGGAAAATAGACGAGGTTGCATCCAGGTCACTGTAGCTTGATTTAAATACCGGATCTAACCGTACTTTGTTACCGGCGCTGAATGTTACCAGCACACCTAATGATAGTTGTTTGTATTTAAACGAGTTAAAAAAGCCGCCGGTTAAAGTAGGGTCAATAGGGCCCTCATATTTAAGGTATTGGGTTTTTGTACTTTGCAGATACACGTTAGTACCGGGAGTACCTTCTTCAGTTATAAATCGTGGTACACCTGTGGCATGGTCAAGACCAACAAAATCAATAGAGAACAAACCTCGTGATGGATAACCCAATTGCGAACCGCCATCCGGGCCCACCAGGCCAAATATAGTAGGCAGGCTTTTCAGGTCGGTAATTTCCTGGGTTGTTTTTGCAAAGTTTAAATTTGTGCTCCAGCTAAAATCTCTTAGCTTCACAGGGTTGGCCCCGATAGTTACCTCAATACCTTTTGAACTCATATCGGCGTAATTGGCAATTTTAATTGACTGCCCGCCTATACCGCCGGTGGTAATCCCGCCTATCAGGTCGTAACTTTTCCTTTTGTAAACATCAACTGTCAGCGTAAGCTTATTGTTAAAAAAGGCCATATCCGTTCCTATATTGGTCTCATACATTTTTTCGTAGGTTAACTGCGAGTTTTCCAGGTCCTTAATGTATAAGGCGGTTTCCTTTTCGTTGATATATGGCCTGTAGGTAGTTTGAGCTTGTAATATCAGGCTGGAGTTGGTTGCATTTCCCGGCGAAGCCACTAAACCATAGGTTGCGCGCACGGTTACGCTGTTCATGATCTCGCTGATCTTGCTCTTTTGGTAAAAATCTTCCATATCAATGTTCCACGCGCCCGACACGTTCCAGGTAGGCAGCCAGCGTGCAGTTGTTGATTCACCTAACTGGTTAGAACCATCGTACCGTACTGTGCTGTTAAGGTTGTATTTGCCTTTATAAGAGTACGCGCCGCGGAGCTGATAGCTTAGGTAGCGCTCATATCCGTATTGATTGCTGTAATAGTTCAGGTTCGATTGCACATTTTGTTTAACAATGTTAGGATCGATAAATGGAACACCACCCTGATCATACTGGTAACCATAACCATCAAAGCTTACGGTTTGGCGGTCTATATAACGTAGCTCCTGTGTGGCAAAAAAGTTAAATATATGCTCGCCAACGGTTTTATTGTAATCCAGCGCGTTACGGAAGTAGTAATTGGTAATATTATTACCAACGGTGTTATAAAAACCACCATACGGCAGTACCGTTACCGGCAAAGCGTTCGGGTCATCCGGGTTGCGGTATAAAAACCGGTTGTTATCCAGTATCGTGGCATTTGGCGGGCTAGTACCTGCCCGGTAAGCCTGCGATTGGTTTGAGTTTTCGGTAACTTTATGCTCCTGGTTAGTTTTCACAAAGCGGTAAGCACCATCAAACGAATATTGCAGATCTTTAAACAATTTGTATTTCACACCCATCTGGCCTTTAAAATCAACCTGGGTTATGCCTAAAGTATTGTTTTGCAACTCATGCACAATGTTAAACGGCGCGTAGTTCCTGGTAAAATACTCAAGGTTGCCGGTTTGGTCATAAGCGGTTAGCACGCGGCTGGTATTAATGGCATAGCTAAACGGGTTAATATCAAAATCACGATCGTACTGCCCAAATACCGGGTTGCTAACACGGCCCAAAGTACCGGGAGCCAACTGGTCGCGCACCGAACCTACGGTAAGCAACTCCAATGTTAACTTATCGTTGATCTTAAACGTACCACGCAAATTGCCCGTAAAGCGGCTTACACTATTACCAACAGCCCACCCGTTATCTCTCAAAAAACTGGTTGACGCATATAATTGTGATCTTTCGGTACCGGCAATAATACCTATAGAGTGCTGTTGCTGAAGCGAGTTTTTAAACAGCACATCAAACCAGTTGGTATTTCCGTTAGCATAAGGTTGCAAAAACGCTTTTTGACTCGGCGCATCGTTCCTTAAAGCAAAAGTGCCGGTTGCCGGGTCGTAGTTATACATCGTGTTAAACATTTTGGTAAACACACCACCATTGGCATTATTGGCGGTTGCTGCCTCATTTAACCAGCCTTTTTGCTGCATTTCGAGGTAAACGTTCATCTGGTCGGCCGAGTTCATGATATCATACGTGCTGTACGATGGTTTTAAAAAGCTTGTAAACTCACCTGTATAGGTTACATTGGCCTTGCCTTTGGTATCTTTACCTTTTTTGGTACTGATAATAACCACACCGTTCATCGCACGTGCACCATATTGCGCGGTCGCGGCAGCATCTTTCAAAATATTGAAGCTCTCAATATCATCCGGGTTTAAACCGGCTACCGACGAGCCTATCAGTGTATTGGCATCTCCTGTTGACAATGCTTCGTTAGAGATGTTAACCACATCCTCTAACACAATACCATCAACAACAAATAACGGCTTATTATCACCGCTAAGCGAAGTTGCACCACGCACACGGATCTTTGGCGCCGCGCCAAATGTTCCGGATACGTTTTCAACCGATACCCCGGCCACGCGGCCTTCCAGCATACGGCTTACATCGGTAATACCGTCACGCTTAACATCTTCGGCCTTTAATGCGGTAGCCGAACCTGTAAACAAGGCCTTATTTAAAGATTGGTAGCCTGTTACAACAACCTCATTAAGCGTATTAACAATAACCGGTAAAAAAACCCGTATGTTGGTTTGTGTACCTACGGCTACCTCGGTAGTTTTATATCCAATAGCTGTAAAAACCAATACTGCCCCTGCCTTCACATTGATCTGAAAATCACCGTTTGCACCTGTTGAAACAGCGTTGTGGGTTCCCTTTTCAAGCACGGTTACACCCGGCAGAGATAAGGGTTTGGCATTTGCATCAGCCGGTTTCTCAAAAACAGTCCCCTTAACGGTGATATCTGCTACCTTTGAATTATTTGCAGCATTTTTCTTTAAAATCACCTCGTTGCCAATAATTTTATAACCAATACCATAATTGCTCAACTGCTGCAATAAAACATCAACTGATTTTGCTTCTTCCGGAAGTGTAACCTCGAGATTCTTGTTGATTTCGGTTGCGTCATAAACAAAACTTACCCGATATTTCTGCTCCATTTTTTTAAGCACTAATTCGAGCTTCTCTGTTTTGGTTTGTTGCGAAATGGCGGCATGAACATTTGAGAAAGCCATGCATAGAGCCATTAAAAGGAGAAGAAAAATTTCGATTTTGAGTTTTCTTTTCTTGTAGAAATTTTGATCCATAGTTGTGGTGTTTAGTTTAATTTATCATCTGCCGTTATTTAATACTCTGTACAACAATTGAAGTGTCGTCCAATCGTTCAATTTTAATGGGGTAGGTTTCTTTTAATACATCCATAATTTCGCTTAGTTTATTGTCTTTAAAAGTGGCGTTGAATTTTTTGAAAGCCGAGATGTTTCCGGCTAAGGCTATTTTAACCTTGTAATAACTCTCCAGCTGCTTACATACATCTGTAAGCGAGGCATCAACAAAATAAAGCTGATGCGTTAGCCAGGCATGATCATTATGGTCAAAAGAATTTAAAATAACCTGCTTTCCTTCTGTCTCATAATAAACAATGCCGGTCCCCGCAAATAAAATTGAACCTTCTGCTTCATTTGCCGAAGGCCTGAATTTAACCTTCCCGGTATTTACGTTCAGTACTATTTTATTATCGCTCTTGTTAATGTTAAACGAGGTTCCAAGCACAGTTACGCTCGAATGGTTGATTTGAACAACAAAAGGGTGTGTGGTATCCCTATGGATCTTAAAAAATGCCTGCCCTTTAATTAAACTGATCTCCCTGGTAGCATCTTTAAATTTGTCAGGGTAACTTAAAGCGCTATAATAATCAAGGTATATTTTGCTCCCGTCGGCAAGTGTGACAGAGTCGATCGTGTTTTGGGTTATTTTTAAAACAGTATTGGTTTTTAAATACCGGGTGTAACTCCAAAAAACCAACACGCCCAATAATACTGCAGCCGCCGCCGTTAAGGCCCATCTGTTGAGGTTAAACCATTTTTTTGTATGACCATTGCTTATTAATTCAATATGAGGAAGCCCGGCAAGTTTGCTCTCAATTGCTGATACTGCCTCGTCTTTATCAAGAAGTTTGAGTTTTTGCTGGTCAGAAGAGTTATTCCATATCGAAAAGACCTGATCATAAACAAACTTGTTTTGAGGCGATTGCCGAATAAGCAAATCGATGTCGTGTTTAACCCCGCCATTTTGGGGGTCATTTAAATATTGTACTATCTTTCTTAAAAATTCGTCCTGGTCGCTCATGTAGGATATTATTTATAGTTAAACAAATAAGTAACACGGTTACCCCTAACGGTTTAGAAAAAAATTTTAAAAATAATATTTACGAAACTTTGAATTAAAATAAGAGTAAATAGCTCTGTATCAGTACTATAAATACCAACGGGTATTGGTGGTCAAAAGTAATGGGGGTTACTTTATAAAAAAAACATAAAAATTTTAAGCTTATGCGAGTTTTTTATGTCGTTTTTTTCATAGATGCGCTCGCGTAATATCTTTAAAGCCCTGAGCATGTGGTTTTCTACGGTTTTTTCCGAAATATCTAATAATACAGCTATTTCCCGGTATTTTAAACCTTCAAACCGGCTCATTTTAAAAACTTTTTTACATTGAGCCGGTAATTGCTCAATTTCATTAAAAATTAACACTTTCAATTCCTGTTCTTCCTGTATCTCATCTAAAGAATCATAGGTAGCCTGATTAGCAATTTTTAAATGATGCTGATTAATGTTTTTTTCTCTTTTAAGATGATTGAGAGAATAATTGATAACCGTACGGTATAAGTATGATTTTAACGAGCCGGTTTCATCAAGTTTATAAGGCTGTTCCCACATTCGTAAAAAAACCTCTTGTACAATCTCCTTGGCTATGTCGAGCTCCTTTACATATCTGTCGGATGCCAGTACCAGGCCCTGAAAATATTTGCTGTATAGCGTAGTAAAGGCAACATGATTTTTTTGCCTGATACCTTCCAGGTATTCAAAATCTTCATGTTCATTAAATGCTCTTACTTTCTCCATAGATTCTCGATAGACAATATAAGAAATTATTAACGATCTCCATCAAAAAAGATCAACGTTACTCATTTTGTTTCAGATGGTTGGATGGTTTTTTATTAAAATACAGGCCTGATCAAGCAGAATAAACACTTTTTTTTAATTTAACTTGAACAAAAAAATCTTTTAATTTATAGTAAAAAACGCGTTGCTATCCATGGAAAACATTTGATGTAAGCAACTGGCTACGCCCAGGATAAGTGAGCGCTAACGCTGATAGTTTTGAGCTTTGCCGGATTGATCACCCCCCGATTAAATTGGTTGGGCTGTTAATTATAAATAACTTGGCGCCGGCAAATCAAAGGCCGTTGCTGTATTATTTTACCCTGCCGGATACCTAAATGGATACGAAAACTACTCCTTCACTACTAAAAACAAAACAACATTTCGAAATTCTTGACGGCTTAAGGGGTATTGCCGCCCTGGCTGTAGTAACGTTCCATTTTATGGAGTGGGCCTACACCGATTACAGTAAGAATTTTATCGGACACGGTTTTTTAGCTGTTGATTTCTTTTTCTGCCTTTCGGGATTTGTTATCGGATATGCCTATGATGACCGCATCGCAAAAATGGGCGTTTTTGAGTTTTTTAAATCAAGGATCATCAGGCTGCACCCGCTGGTTATATCTGGATCGGTACTGGGCCTGCTCGCATTTTTGTTCGATCCGTTTGGCGGCCATCCCCAATTGTACAGTACAGGTAAGCTCATCCTGGCATTTTTTTGCTCGGTACTGCTTATTCCCTTTCCTGTAATAGCCGACCGTGGATTTAACCTGTTCAGCTTTAATGCGCCGGCATGGTCGTTGTTTTGGGAGTATGTTGCCAATATTGTTTACGCATTTGTGCTTTGTAAAATCAGGCGCCGCTTTCTGCTGCTGTTAACAATAATCGCCGCAGTAGCTATTTGTTTGGTATGTTACCGTTCGGGCAACTTATTGGGCGGATGGAGTGGTCCAACCTTTTGGGACGGGAGCGCCCGGATATCGTATTCGTTTTTAGCAGGGCTGCTTATTTACCGTTCCAATCTGATCATCAAAAATAAACTGGGATTTATCGGCTTAGCCATACTATTGTTCCTGGCCTTCATTATGCCATTCTCTAAATGGAATTGGATATCCGAACCTCTGGTTGTATTGTTTTTCTTTCCTTTGCTGATAATTTTGGGAGCCGGCGCTACGCTAACACCTGGCTTAAAAAAGGTTTGCTTATTTTCGGGTAAGATCTCCTACCCGTTGTACATGACGCATTATGCCGTACTATGGATGTTTGGTAACTATTATATCAGCCATAAGCCAGGCACGGCGCAGCTAACCTTGATCATCATAGCTGGCCTCATCCTGCTGGTGGGGGCATCCTACCTGGTCATGATCATTTACGATATCCCGGTAAGGAAATATTTAAGCGATAAACGAAATGAAAGGCTTGCCAAACAAAAAGCCGGCGGCGCCTAAAAAATCAATAAGCAGTTTGCGTTTAGTTACAAAACCTGGCCATCTATATGTCGCCGGATTTGTTTTTTTTAATGAACATCCTAAAAATTCTATTTACGGGACCTCTAAAAATACCATAGGGAAATATCGCCAGTACAAAGGCTACGATGAATGATTCGAGAGGATAAAATTTCATCTGGGTTTTCTGTCCGTAAATAACGATCAGCTGATAGATAATGTCGAGGATGGTGCCCATAATAAATACCTTTCCAACATCCTTCCAACCTTCTTTGGCAACGTGTATCCGCTGGTGTTTTGAAAACATAAACCGCCATAAGTAAGGTACGGTGTTATTCTTTGCATCGTTTAACCCTGCTTTAATGGCAAAAAATAAGGACACCGCAGGCTGGATCAAAAAGCGAAAGTGCATTGGCCCTTCGGTTCTTTCAATAAGGTTATCAACAATGCGGGTAAATATATCTGACATGATCTTAATAATTTAATATACTGTTCAATTGACCAACCCGCATTTGACTATAAACCAAAAGGTCGTCTAATCCATTAACGAAAAGACGACCTTTTGGTTTATCAGGCTGATTTTACAAGCCCCACCAAACCGGGGTAGGCAGTGGTACTGTACCCGGATAGCTTAAATTTGAAGTTAACTCGGTATTAGGATACCGCATACGCAGCGGCATATTGCCGGCAGGCAGTATGGATGCGGCAGAAGTAACAAAAAAGGTTGGAAAGCCTGTTCTTCTCCACTCCGTCCATGCCTCAAAGCCCTGAAAACCACACATTGCAAAATACTTTTGTGTGATAATGGCTTTAACCTTATCGTTAACGGTAACTGCGGTGGTTAAAGCCTGTAACCCGGCCGGAGCTGTAGCAAGATAAACTGTAGGGTCTCCCGCGCCGGTGGCAACAAAGCTTGCCGTTACACCTGCTGTGTATAAGGTTGTTAAATTACCCGTGGCCCAGCCCCGGGCAACCGCTTCGGCCTGTAAAAAATAACTTTCGGCGGCCGACATCAACTTAACCGGAGCGGTAGCTGATGTAGGATCATCTGCTTTACCGCCAACCAATGGCGATGGTGGTGAAACCTTCTTGGTGGCGTTTGCCACATAGCTTCCCTGCGGGATAGAGGTGAGTGAATCCGTTGGTGCTACTTTATCAACATACACCGTAAAAAACTTAGCTAAACGCGGATCGTTATTAGCGGTAAACGCGTTTACAACGGTTGAACTTGCCACTATATTTTGAACTTTACCTAATGTAGGGCTTGCCATCTCGTTATACAGCGGATTTTCGTTGCCCCCGGTTGATGTGTATTTAATGGATGCATCAACTGTTAAAAATGTAGGGTTAGTTGCATATAATGCCGCTATGCCAGCCTGTGCCCCGGCCGGGTTGGCTTTAGACAGGCGCAGATAGGCCCTTAATTTAAGGGTATTGGCAAAAGCTATCCACCGGGTCATGTTACCCTGAAATATCATATCCTGTGTTCCCGGTGAAATGGCCCCCGCAGTATTCAACAAAGGCATTGCTTTATTAAGATACACAAATATGCTGTCATAAGCTGTTTGTTGAGGATCGTATTTAGGATTTTGAAAAACACTGCCCTGTAATGCCTGTGTAACCGGTATATCGCCAAAGGCATCAGTTGCTACCTGGAATGCATAAGCCTTCATCACGTAGGCAATACCCTTAGTGTATTCCAATTGCGGCTCTGTACTTTTGGTTATCAGATCGGCATTAATTAACGCGCCCCTATACAGGTTAAGCCACGGGTTGTCAAACGCGGTAGTTGTGGGGTTATACTGGTCAATAGATTTATATTGTGATGATAATGGGCTTTGGGTCCAATACTGAGCCCAAATATTACCAAATATCTGAAACGAGTTACCCATAACCTGGCTGATAGCTGCCTGGGTGGTGGGCAAAAGCAATGCAGGTTCGGCGCTATCCGGGTTATTTGGATTTTGATTAACATCCAGATATTTTTTACAACCCGAAAATCCGGCCGCAACAACAAGCCCTGCAAACAAGACCTGCTTTAAATTTAATTTATATTTTTTGATCATGGCGATGTTTATTAGAATGAAATTTTCAAATTAATACCATAGTTACGCACCGATGGATTGGTTGCAAAATCAAAGCCCTGCTCGTTTCCGGCACCGGTTGAGTTTACTTCAGGATCTACATAGGCGTTAGCTTTTGGCGTCCATAAAAACAGGTTGTTGCCAAATACGCCAATGGTTATTGCGCCAAACGGCAAGTTTTTTAGGTGTGCCTTATCCAAAGTATAAGAGATAGCGGCACTACGCATTTTAACATACGAGGCGTCAACCACATTCATACCGTCGGGTATAACGTTTGTATAATAGTCATACACGGAGTAGGGTACGGTTGTATTAACAACACTTTTGCCTGCACCATCCAGATAAACCGAATTTGGGAACGGCTGACCATATCGCGGACCACCGGTTTCAGCCGAAGTTCCTACGAAATCAATGATCGATTTAGTTTGCGAATACAGCACCCCGCCTTGCTTAACATCAAACAAAACGCTCACATTAAACCCTTTGTATTTTACAGTTGTACCCAATGATGCCTGGTATTTAGGATTGTACGAACCGAGGTACTGACCTGTTGTAGTAGGTAGAGGCAACCCGGTAGTTTGGCTAACAATAGTTCTTCCCTGTGCATCGGTTTGGTTGGTTACCGAGTAAAACTCGCCATAAGGCATACCTTTGGCAGCAACTATCGACATACCGCTGAAACCGCCGATTACTACCTGCGAAACACCATTTGGAAGGCTCACCACATTGCTGTTATTCTTGTAAAAGGTGCCAAACAGCTCCCAGGTTAAATTGCGGCTTTTAATCGGAGTTCCACGCAAAGATAACTCGATACCTTTATTTTGAATTTCGCCGGCGTTTACTACGCTAAAACCATACCCCGTTGAGTTGGGAATTGGAATGGATATAATTTGATTTTTAGAATCGTTTGTGTAATAGCTAAAATCGACTATAAGCCTCTCCCGCAAAAATGCTAATTCTGTACCTATTTCAAATGAGGTTGTCTGCTCAGGTACAAGCTGGTTATTACCAATTGTACTGCCAACCTGCAATGCAGCTACATTACCAAAGGGAAACAACGTATTACCAAAAGCACCGTTAATGGTGGTTTTTCCGTAAGTGGTTAACAGTTGGTACGGGTTGGTATCGCTACCTACCTGTGCATAACTCGAACGTATTTTACCGTAGCTTAAAATATTATTGATAGCGGTATTTTTAAGCAATTCGCTAAATACAAACGAACCGCTTACACTTGGGTAGAAATAAGAGTAATTACTTGTTGGCAGGGTTGACGATCTGTCGTTTCGCAAAGTACCTTCTAAAAACAAAAGATCTTTAAACGAAAGGTTTAGATCGGCATAAAACCCAACCAGTCTTCTTATCGAAATATTATCTGTTATTACGTTTACGGGCCCGTTGCTGTTTTGAAGGTTATACCATCCGGGAACTACCAAACCGCCGCTGGTATTGGTACTTGTTAGGTTGCTATTGGTATTGCGTTCCCTGATATTGTTACCTATCATTAACGATGCTGATAGATCGTCGGTAAACTTATGGGTGGCGGTGATCATTAAATCGTGTACCACTTCGTTTACATTAAATTGATCTACTTCGTATGATCCGTTGTTAGTTACCGGCCCCCAAAGTCCGCTTCCTGACTCATCAGCAGGGTCGAAATTGTATTTAGGCGAAAGAAGCTTCCTGCGGTCTGAATACGAATCAATACCTACGCGCTCCACTATACTTAACCAGCTAAGGGGTTTATAGTTCAAATTAACCGCACCGGTAACACGGTTAACATCGTCAAGATTGGTGAAGTTTTGAAGGATCCAATACGGATTTAACGCAAAAGCACCATAAAAACCATAGGTATTTTTGGCCGTATTATACCCGTAGTACTTATTGGTCAAATCGCCCATGGTATTAATGGCAATATCCCTCGGTGTTTGCATCAGGTTTATCCAAACACCGTTTGCATTTTGGCCTCCCGAAGGTACATTCGCCTGTATCTTATTGTAATCAAAGTTGACACTTGCAGTAAAATTATTGGCAAGTGCAGCTTTGCCATTAAACCGTACACCATATTTGTTATAGGTATCTTTGTCACCCGGAAATATACTGTTCGAGTTTAATGCGTTTAAAGCCAAATAAAAGCTGTTTTTATCATTACCCGACGAAATACCAATGTTATTGTCGGTAGCAAAGCCGGTTGTAAAAAAGTCTTTGATGTTATTTTGTAAAGCAACGTATGGCTTACTTAGGGTAACGCCATCAATTTGCTGCCCCCATGGTGCATCTTTCCCGTCAAAAGGTGCTCCCCAGCTAAAGTTATCGCTGGCATCATTTATACCTGTAACATAACCAGGGCTTGTGGCCGAACCCGACATATACCCCTGGCCATACTCGTTTTGCCAGTCGGGCATTTTGAGGATAGACGAAAAGGTGTTGGTAGAGCTAAGGGTTATCTCAGTTTTTTGTGCGTGACTTGAGCCCGATTTGGTGGTGATCATGATAGCACCGTTTGATGCTCTTGAGCCATAAAGCGCTGCTGCCGTAGGCCCTTTCAAAATGGTGGTAGATTCTACGTCGTTCGGATCAATATCATTACCCCTGTTTCCAAAATCAACAGCAGCTAAGGTGTTGGGCCCGGCTATGGTGCTTGAGTTGTCGATCGGGATACCATCAACCACTATTAAAGCCTGGTTGTTACCGGTAATGGATGAGCCACCACGAAGTACAACACGGGTTGAACCACCGGGCGTGTTTGATGTTGAAGTGATGTTAACACCCGCAACCCTGCCCGTTAATGAGCTAAGTACGCTTGGGTTACCGCCCTCTGTCAACTCCTGGTTTTTTACCGTTGGTGCAGAATAGCCTAAGGTTCTTTTCTCTCTTTTTATGTCGTTGGACGTAACAACAACTTCGGTTAATTGCCTGCTGTTTAGGATAAGCACAACATCTATTGTGCTTTTTTGACCGACCACAATTTGCTGGCTATCATAAGAGATATACGAGAAAACAAGTGTTGAGCCTAACGGCGCACTAATGGTGTACTTGCCTTCGGCATTGGTTATTACTCCGGTTGTGGTGCCTTTGATCACTACGTTAACCCCTGGTATAGGGCTACCGTCTTCTTTTGCGATAACCGTACCGGTAATGGTACGGGCCTGTGCATAAACCTGGGCCATACCAAGCCATAGGAAGCACAAACTTACGAGTACAAGTTTTTTCATTTTGATGTAGATAGATTGGTTAAATAATTTATTACTCTAAAAGAAAAATTCCATCAACAGTCGGCGTAATTAACAGGGTAAAGCTTGTTAGTACTGTAAAATTGATTGGTACTTGTTAAAGGGGGAGACAGAGGCAAATAATACAAAAAGCATATGCTTTTTGCATATATCAAAATTAAACTAAGCCTATAGGTCTTAGCATCACCCTTTTAGGGGGATTTTTCATATAACAATAATTAATTATTGGAAAAATAAATAGGGGATTATCACTATTTTTAAAATGGGACTTAACAATCTTATTGAAGTAAAAAAAGCCGTTTCTGATTAAGAAACGGCTTTGCGGGTATTGGTTATTATTTAATTGTTATAATAAACCTTAAATGTTGGTTATTAACAGCAGATAATAAGGTAACGGCCCTCTAAAATTTAGGGTCGAAATTGAAGTAGATAGGGTTTGACAAAGCAACCATATTACCGGTAACAGCGGCAGAACGAGGCACCTGCGGATAATCGGTAGATGGCCCTTCAACAATAAGGCGGTAGTACATACGCTCAACTAACCTTGGTGTATCGGTAAATTCAACCACAGGGTTGCTGCCTGGCATTTTATAGCTGCCAAACTTACGGCCGTCTTTAATTACATTTATCGTATAAGTGCTATCCGTTTTTACGTTTCCTTTCAACTCAACACGAAACTTGATAGGCTTACCGGTAGATTTTGCGTTATCGCCCATCATCATATCCATTTTACCGTCGCCGTTGATATCGGCATAGAACTCCACGCGCGGAGCATATGGGTTGGCGCTAACAGAAACACGTCCGTTCAGCAGTGCATCAACCACTCCTTGCGCGTTGTGTTTAGCCGCAAATACCCAGGTAGTAGGAGTACCGATATAGTTAATGTCGCTTGGCCTGTGAACGTCGCTACCACCGCGACCGGTTATCATGCGACCGGAGGACAGCATATCTTCCCAGATCAGGTTTGAGTTAGCGTTCTTGGTCCACAGGCATGAGTTCCAAACTTCCATGGCATCAACCAGATCATACGAGAAACCGAAGTGATCTTTAGGACCGGCCGGGTGATTGGCCGACAGGTGAATGCCCAGTTCTTTTTTCACTTTAGCTATATCCACATCGCGCTGATCACGAACATCATAAAATTTTTGGTGATCATAAGGCTTAGCCGAAAAGGTATTACCGTGGCCGCGGGTGGTAGTCCACTCTGCGCCGTATAATAACAGTACCGAATCTGATTTAAAATCCGGGTCGGCCCAGGTATTATGCTCAACATTGCCCAACACGTGGTTATCGTGATCGGTAATGGCGATGTAACCGAAACCTACTGATTTAGCAAAAGCAATAATGTCTTTTACCGGGTGACGTTTAGGATCGTAACCGCCTTCGCTACTATGGCTTGAGTGTACATGCAAATCTCCCTTTAACCATTCGCCATCGGTCAGGCTGGCAATTGGAGGTAAGTCGCCCAAAGGTTTGATCCATGGGTTAACGTGATTTTTAGGTAGATACTGTGGTGGTTTTTGGTCTTGTGCAGATACGATGTTGCTCATGCAGATCATAGCCAGCAGTGAAAATGCAATGCGAATATTTTTGTTCATGTTGATTGATGTTTAAATGATGCTACAATTAGTTATTTACCAGGATAGCCAGGATTTTGGGTTAAAGTTGGGCTGCGCACGATCTCCGTAACAGGGATAGGGCGTACCAAATACCTGGAATCGATGGCGGTAGGGTGATTGTGAGCTGTGAAGGCATTGTATTGCGCAGCGCGGGTAAGCAGCGTGCCGGTACGCTTCAGATCCATCCACCGGTTTGATTCGCCAAAGAGTTCGCGGGCCGATTCGTCGAGCACATCCGATAGCGTAGCACTTCCTGTCAGCAGGTCGGTCCCGCTCAGCTTGGCCCGTACGCGCAATTCATTGATCAATCCTGTAGCGAGCGCTCCCTGTCCTTGTTTAACGTAAGCTTCTGCCAGGAGCATCATGGTTTCGGCACGACGGAAGATGTACGTGTCGCGGTGTCCTTGCGGATCTACTCCTGCATTGGTATAGACCACTACTGTAGGGTCATAGAACTTCCAAATGATCGGGTAGATCACGTTCGACCCAAAAAAGGTATGGTACTGATCAGGGTTCACCACATAATACGTTGGCTTGTTGGCTGCCAGATAGGTGGTAATTTCTGCCGGGGTCATCGCCACGCGGGGCAGGTAGATTACATTGTCGCCCGCCTTGATGGCGCCATTGGCCCCCGCTGCATAAGCAGTAGCAGCTACGATATGCCTTTGCAAAAACCGTTCGGTCGCCCTAAAGTCATTAGCAGCATAAAGATTGAAAACGTACGACGTAGGCTGATAAGACGCATCTTGCCTCCAATAAGGTGCTGCCAGGGCTCCTCCCGGAAACCTGTCGGTCCAGAATTTGAACTGCTGATATAGGTTGTTACCTGTTTTGTTGTTCGCATCGGTGCTTGAATAACGCACCGCAAAAATCACTTCTTTATTGCCAACTGCATATTGATCGCCGAAGAGCGTTTCCCATGTGGTAAGCGTTGATTTGCTCATGGCTACCTGCAGGGCGCTAATGGCACCTGTCAGGTCGGTTGGCTGCGCATACGATTTATAGCTGCGTGTAAGTAACACTTTGCCAAGCAAATGCTGGGCCATAGCCTGGGCTACCCGTCCGTAATCGCTTGGATCGGCCGGCAGCTGGCTGATGGCCTGATTAAGATCGCCCACCATCTGTTTATACACATCTGCCTCCGGGGTGCGGGTGAAATTATAGGTAGCGTCGGTCACCTCGCTGGTGAGCAGTGGCACATCTCCAAATGATTCAACAAGGTTTAAATAGGCATAAGCGCGCAAGGCCAGTAATTCGCCGGTGCGTGTGGCGTACAGTTTGGGGTCGATAACATTTTGTATGGCAGCGCCGCGCGACAGGGCGGTGTTGGCCTTGGTAATCAGGTTATAGTTATCGGTCCACCAGCCCTGGCTCTCGTTGCCTGTAAACACGGTGTAGTCATTAAGGGGCATTTGGGTGTCATCTACCACCCCGGTGCGATCATACATGTCGGTGCCGTACCACATGTGCCCGGTGTTTTGCAACAATGGGCGCAGGTACCGGTACGTTTCGTTCACCAGCTCTTCATATGAGTCCTGGGTTACGAAATACTTGTCACTCGTCACCGACGAAGGGTTAACTTCGTCCAGTTTACATGAGTGCGCGAGGATCAGCACCAAAACCGCCGCTATATAAGTGATTAATTTTTTCATGATTAATAATATGTGTGTTTCTTAATAAATTAAAACGCCAGATTGAGTCCAAACATAAACTTGCGTGTCATAGGATAGCCATAGGTTTGCGTGTCCCTGCCTGCTAATTCCGGGTCCCAGCCTACATAATCGGTAAAGATGAAGGGGTTTTGACACGAAGCAAATACGCGAAGCTTGCTAAGGCTTAGGTTGTTTACCAGGCGCTTAGGTAGGTTATAGCCAAGGTTGATGTAGCCTACCCGCACATATGAAGTTTTCTGATAGTACAGCACTTCCATCGGGCCGGAAGGTACGCCGGGACGCACCCAGGTACCGCTGGTATTTTGCGGTGTCCAGTAGTTGAGTTTCAGTACATTGAAATTTTCGTTGTCCTCCAGCGAATACGACCCATGGAACTGCGAATATGAATATTGTCCCTGGCGGGTGGTCACTGTAAATGCCAGGTCTACATTTTTGTAAGTAAAGGTATTGGTAATACCACCGGTCCATTTAGGGAAAAGAGATCCTTTAAATACTTTGTCGGCATTGTTCATGGTGCCGCTATTGTCAATGTCGCGCACCTTGATGCTACCTGGTGCCAATCCGTAGCGTTTAGCATCTGTTGCCTCGTTTTCGCCCCAATAACCAACCTGGTCGTATGTCCACACTACACCCACGGGTTGGCCCACAAACCAACCGTTGGCCTCATCACGGTCTGAACCATCGGCAAGGCTTACAATTTTGTTGCTATTGGACGCAAAGTTGAGCGACGTGATCCAGGAGAAGCTGCCGGTTTTGATGTTGACAGTGTTCAGAGAGACTTCAATACCCTTGTTGTTGACCGAACCCACATTATCCGTAATGCTGGTAAACCCGTTAAGTACTGACATTACCCGGTTCATGATAATGCCGTTTGTACGACGGTTGTATAAGTCTATCGTTCCGCCAATCCTTCCTTTAAAAAGTTCAAAGTCTAAACCAAGATTAAACTCATTGGTTCGCTCCCATGTCAGATTTTTGTTTGCAAAGCGTGTTACCGACGATGTATTTACAACACTTGAGGCACCAAAAAGGTACCTGGCATTGGTAACTGTTGGATAGCTGCTATAAGGCGACACGCCGTTATTACCCGATACACCATAGCTAAAACGCAGTTTTAGGTTTGAAAGCGGGGTTTTGTCTTTTAAGAAATCTTCTTCAGAGATTCTCCAACCCAAAGCAGCCGAGGGGAAGAATGCCCATTTATGGCCTTCGGCAAGTTTAGAACTACCGTCTGTACGTGCTGTGGCTGTTAAAAGGTAGCGCCCTTTGTAGTCATAGTTAAAACGGCCGAAATACGAACTCAGCTGCTCCTGTATGTAATTGGTAGACATTGAGGACATGGTACCGGCACCAAGGTTATACCAATCGTAGGCGTCGGTAGGGAATGCCTTTGCCGCCTCGGCCGAATTCAGGATGGCTGATTTGTATTGAGAGGCCCCTAAAAGGACGTTTAAAGAATGATCGCCCCAGGTTTTATCGGCTTGTAATAAGTTGTCCCAGGTATATTTTATGGTACGGCCGGCCTGGTATTGGGCACTGCTGTTGGCCAGCGCCCCTGCACCGGTTTTTGTCATCGACCCTATATACGACGAACCTTCTGCATGGGTAAAATCGGGTGCAAAGGTAGTAGTAAACTTAAGCCAGCTCAGCGGCTTCACTTCAAGGTACATGTTTCCAAAAACATGCGTGTTGTTGGTTTCCGTATGTCTGTTCTTCTCTTCTAAAAATGGATTGGTGATGGTTGTTATGCCGTCGGGATAGAACTTTAGCGACCCGTCTGCGTTGTATTTATCTGTTAACGGGTTAAGGCGATAGATGGTTCGGAAAGTTTCGGGGCTGGCTCCCGTGCCAATTTCGTAAGCAGTATAGATATTGGTCCCTATCTTGAATGTATTGTTTATCTGCCTATTTAGCGCTGCACTTACATTGTAACGGGTGTAACCGTCGCCATCAATCTCGCCTTTTTCTGAATTGATCGCTGCGCCCAGGCTATAAGTAAGCTTGTCGGCACTGCCATTCAAGCTTACGGCATGCGATTGCGTGTAAGATTTCTTCAATATCTCATCCGGCCAGCTAATTGAATTGCCTGCCTGGTAGTTGCTGTATGCCGCCGGACCCAGCAATGTAGCCAGGTTAGGGTCGTAAGTCGGGTTGGTATAGTTTTGTCCCTTGCTGCGGTCTATACGATACTGCACCCATTCGGCGGCAGTAGTGAAGTGTGGCAAGTTCATTACAGAGCTTACAGACCCCGATCCGGTATACTCTACCGAATTTTTGCCTTGCTTTCCTTTGCGGGTGGTAACAATGATTACACCGTTGGCCCCGCGCGAACCGTAAATGGCCGTAGAAGAAGCATCCTTCAGTACGTCGATCCGTTCAATATCGGTGGGCGAAATGTCGTTGATAGAGTTGACATAAATACCATCCAACACATAAAGGGGCGGGTTGATGCCACTCAAATCTGTACCCGACCTAATGGTGTTCTGTCCGCGGATGGAGATATCAAAGCCTCCACCGGGCTTGGTACTTGATGTGGTGACATCTACACCCGGTAGTTGACCAACTAGTGCCTGCGCGGCGTTGTTAAAATGTGTAGCTACCAGCTTATCGTTAGATACAGAACTCAGGGCACCGGTTAGGTCGGTTCGTTTCTGTGTACCATAGCCTACAACAACCACCTCGTTCAATGCAGAAATTTCCTCCACTAAAGTTACCGTGATATTGGTGCTGCTTGCATTAACCTCGCGGGGCTTATAACCTACGTAAGTAAAAACCAAAACCTCATTTTCGTTTGGCACCAGGATTAAAAAATTCCCGTCTTTATCGGTTGTTACCCCTTTGCCATTTGATTTACATTTAATAACCACACCAATTAACGGAGTACCTTTTTCGTCGGTTACTTTACCGGTTATGGTTTTTGGGGGTATAGCCACTGGTTTTTCTTTTACAACAATGGCCTTGTCTTCGGTAGTGATGGTATAAGTTAAAGGCTGATTGCTGAAAATTTCGGCAAGCGCATCTTTCAGTTCCGCGTCTTTAATGTTCACGGTAACCGGTTTAGCGCTTTGAATAAGCCTCAGGTTATAAAAAAAATCATAACCGCTTTGATTACGAATATCATCAAACACCTGCTCCAGCGAAGCTTTATTTTTTTTCAGGGTTATTTTTTGTGCGTAGGTGGCGGCACTTACCTGAAGGATGGCCATTGTTAGTATGATCATGGTGAGTTTCATAATTAACAGGCATTTTTTTATGGCACGGTAATAAATACCGGGCCTAACTTGTAAAAAAGTTTTATACATTTGTTATTAAGGGTTTAATTAAAAAAATCTTGTTCTCGTAATGTTTTTTTCCCGCTAATGCGGTAGGTAAGCCCAACATAAGCCAGTGGTGGTTCTAAGCGCCCCTGGCTTTTTAGGTTACCGTTTTGCCCTTCTGGTTTATTGCATAACGGTTACCCTCCTTCCTTCCACTTTAAAGTGAACGTTTCCGGTTAGCTCCATGATTTTTAATGCAGACGACAGATTTTTGTAGCGTGATATTTTCCCCCCGAAGCGTAAAGAAGGATCAACATTGCTTGCGTAAGTTATTTCCACATCATACCAGCGGGCTATTTTCCGCATGGTACTTTCCAGGCTCTCGTTAAATTTGAAATAACCGTTCTTCCACGAAATCACATCTTCCAGGTCAACCTCGCTGGTCACCTTCAGGTCGTCATCACTCACCTGGGCCTGTTCGCCGGGCACCAATATGCGCAACCGGCCATGATCAGAGATTTTTACCGAACCTTCGAGCAGCGTCGTTTTCATAACCTGCTCATCATCATAGGCCATAATATTGAAATGAGTTCCGAGTACTTCTACGATCTGCCCCCTGCTGCTTACCCTGAAAGGCATATTTTTATTATGCGCAATCTCAAAGTAAGCCTCTCCTTTAAGCTGCACTTTGCGTTCGTTCCCGGCAAAATAGGTTGGGTAAGTTAAACTCGAACGTGCATTCAGCAAAACCTTCGACCCATCGGGCAACACCACTTCCCATTGCCCGCCTGTGGGAGCTTCAACCGTATTATATAAGGGGCCTGCATCGCTATCGTCCATTTCGGCCGGTAATTCGTAAACAATTTGTCCCTTAGCTGTTTTTTTGATCCTGATGTTGGCCTGCACGGCAACCTGCCCGCTAACCGAATCCGTTAAGCAGATTTTTTTTCCATTAGATAAGATGAGGATGGCCTTGTTGGCTCCTGGTTTAATGTCTTTATTTTGAACGAGATTACTGTGCTGCACCTGTTTTCCCGACCGGAAAAAAAACAGAGCCGTGCAAGCCACCATCAGTACAACTGCAGCGGCTACCAGTGTTGGTTTCCAGGATCGCCTTTTCTTTACAGGGATGATTGCTGATTTTCCGGCGATGCGTTGCTGAAGCTCGTCAAAGTGCTTATCCCGCAGCGTTTCCTGCGATGCCCTGGCCATCATGATCACTATCCGTTTAAGCTCTTCGATCTGGAATGCATCCTCGGGATGATCTTCCAACCATTTGTTCCAATATCGAACATCGTTGTCGTTTCGGCCAAAACAATAATTCAGGAAACTCTCCTGATCGAGTAAGTGCGCAAGGTCTTTTTCGAGCATCTGTGGCTGGATTTACCCAATAGAGCAAGCGGCCCCCGATTTTTCCTATGCGTTTTTGAAAAAAATTAAAAAAAGAAGTGTGAAAAGAGAGATGGCAGCAGAAAGCACGCCCACATATTCCTGCCCGATGAGTTTTCTAAGCTTCTCCACAGCATTGTATACCGTGTTATAAGCCGTTTTGATAGAGATATTGTTCAGTTCGGAAATTTCCTCATAGCTGAGGCCGAGATAAAATTTTTGGTAAACGATCCTGGTCTGACTGTCAGATAATTCGCTCATGTAAGCCTGCAATGCCTGCATTACGTGTTTCTGGGTGGTTTGCTCAATATATTCGGCCTCTACTGATGGGTAAACCGGCATCCCGGGCAGGTCTTCCAGGTCCAGGCTTTGCTCTGCCCCGAAGTGTGTTTTACGGAAAAGGTTGCGCAAAAAAGCAGTTACCAGGTAATTGTGATGGTTGCGGATATGGTGCAGGTGCGCACGATTTTCAAAAATGTACAAAAACAAGTCATTGATGCAGTCCTTCGATTTATCCAGCGTTACCCCTTTTAAGCTACCAATATAAATCAGGTAATCATGATAATGTGAATATAGCGCGTAAAAATCGTCCGGATCACCTTCAGCGACAAAGGTATTCCATTGTAGTTTTAATGCGATACCGGATTTTCCGTAACTGAACATTGTTTACCAACTGCAGGGTGATAGTTGGGAGTAAAATTCAACATCAGATGTGCCTTTCTGGTTTAGCTAATATTATCAATTTGTTAAACCCACTCTTTGTTTGTTAGATATTCTACCTGATAATTGCTTTAAAATTTAAAACATGTAATTTATTTACATATTTAGCATAGGTCCATCCAGATGGACATTTCGTCCAGCTTCGGAACCACGTTGTTCATAGAGATCGTCGAAAAGTAAAAAATGAGATATTGTTTAAACAATATTTAGGCAGAAAAAAGAAAGGCAGTCACGAACTAACGTGACAGCCGGTAGCTTTTGTCCGAGAAATTTATTTTTCACCACAGATAAATTATTATAAATAAAGGACAATATATTATAATAAATCGATATTGTTGCCGCCTACATTTGGATATAAAACCAATAATTTACTTCCTTATGAGAACAGCTAGATTTATGCTATCACTGATAGCACTGGTAGGCAGCGTATTTTACGCGGCATCGGCCACTCCAAAAATTAATGTCTTAACTGCCCAAAAACAGGGTGTGACTTACCCGGCGAGCTACATTGCAAGGTACTCATCGAAAATCGTGTATGGCACGTTTTTTTCTGACAACGTTATTTTTCACGAAACGGCCTCACAAGGAGGCCTATACCGCACCTATGATTGGGATGTTACTTTTGAGCAAAACGGCACTGTGGTAGCTGAATTTACCACTAATGACTACTATTATTCCTGGACAACCTACTCGTCGACTGATGAGCAGTGGAACGGCACTACTACTTACGTTCCGGCTGGCACGTACACCGTAAGAATAAGAGACATTAGTGGCGTTGGCAATTTTTATGAGATGTATGCCGGTGGAGTATATGCATCGCATGACGTGAACACCACCCGTGAGGACGGCGTAATGGAAGGGGTTGTGGTTGACTCGTCGGGCTATGTTGATGTAGGTGTAAATCGCGTTCAGTAGTATTGAAGCCTTAAGTGCCAATAGTCTGCCACGGTATGAACCCTATTCAAATCACACACGATGTGGCGATTATTTTAGCAAAAGTGAATCTTAAGCGACCGCACTAATAAAAAAGACCGCCTTCTGGGCGGTCTTTTATTTATAGCCGACATCGTTTGGGGACAAATGCAGGAATATTGGAGAGCCTTGCATGACGCGCTGATCGGGCTCAGCGTGTATTTTGACCTGCTAAATATGCCGTTCCTTCTTGCAGCCGACGGTTGCTGAATTTACTGAAAGCGACAAAAAGGATGATGACTAAGACCACACCGGTGATGTTAGCTAACCCAAGTGCTGTTTGGGTGCGGATACCAAACATGTTTACCATGGTATAACTGATGGCGGAACTGGCTATATACATACCACCGCCTGTCAAGCCTGCTGCTGTACCTGCATTCTTGGAAAAGCGGCCAAGACAGAAACCATAAATTACGTTAAAAACAAAGCCGCCGCTGGTGTGTAAACCTATTGTCAACGCGATCATCAAGTAAATATTCGCATTGAACATCCCTGATACCATTATCAGGATGGAAAATAAACCCATGGAAATAATTGCAAATGGAACCTTCGCGGAATTGGTACTTTGATCAACGCTTTTGCAAGGGTGCCCCCAACCATGATAGAAGCCCCGGAAAGCAATGAGCTGTAGCCGGTTGTAACCGGAGATAAATGAAATACCCGCTCTATAATAAAAGGGCTGGCCATACCATACAAGACGATCAGGCCGTAACAATGGGTTTCAAACCGATCAAGCCGGTTCCGGCCAATAATGCGCCTGCCTTTAAAACATCACGGCGGTTCATGTTTGTTTTCATAGATAGCTTTTTTATAGGTGTTTAATGAGTATTCCTAATAAGGCTGCTGCCGCGATTAGTTGCGGCTCCTGAACTTTCTTTACGAAGATAAGCACTATTGCCGTTGCGAGTGCGATCAACGTGGTGGGAATATCCACGATAGAACGTGTGGCGATGATCACTACTGAACCAACCAATGCACCGATCACCGCGGCGGTAATGCCGTCAACAAAAGCTTTGATGCTGGCATTCTTAGCAATCTTCTTAAAGTAAGGTGCAAGGATAACGGTGAATAAAAAGCAGGGCATGAACGTTGCCAAAGCGGCTACGGCAGCGCCTGGAAAGCCGTTGACGAGATAACCGATAAAACCGACCGTAATAACCACCGGCCCCGGCGTGATCATTGCCACGGCCACCGCATCCACAAACTGGTTTTCGGTGAGCCAGTGATAATCGTTCACCACGCCGCTATGCAGAAAAGGTACGATAGCCAGACCGCTACCGAAAACAAACGTCCCCGCTTTTAGAAAAAATAAACCGATCTCTGTTAAGGTGCTTTTTGAGTAATTCCAAAAACCTATACCGACCAAAAGTATAGCGGGCAATACCTTAGTTCTGCTGAACCATAGCGGTGGCGCTTTAACGATCATATAAAGCAAACCGCAACCCACGAAAAGTAATATTTGTTCTTGCTGAGTGACGATCGTCGCCGTAATGGCCACACAATAACACAGCCAAAGCAGCCAGTTCGACTTCATAGCAGGCAGGTTAAATTTGCCGACAGATTTCAATGTCAGTTTATATGCACTGATAGCAATGATGCCTATCACTGCCGCACCGACACCGTAAAAAACCTCGTGCACCCATCTCAACCCGCTATACGCCTGGTAAACCATGCCCAACAGCACGACCATAATAAACGAGGGCAACACAAAGGCCAATCCAGTCAGCGTAGCACCCAATAAGCTGTAATGTACAAAGCCGATGTAAATACCCAACTGCGCGGCCAACGGACCAGGTGCCAGCTGCGCCAGAGCCAACCCCTCTTTATATTCTTCTTCGGTTAGCCAACTTCGTTGCTCAACCAAGTCGCGGTGCATGTAGCCGACCAAAGCTACCGGCCCGCCAAAACCCCAGGTACCAAGTTTTAGGAAATAAATAGCCAGTTGCCGTAAAGTATAGTTCTTGCTTTCCACAGCACAATACTATCCAATACGCACCAAGAGAAATAGTACGGATTTAACTATTGGTATCTATTTTACTTTTTTGATTGATTTTTTAAAGACAGAAGGGCTTTGCCCCATTTGCTTCTTAAAGATGCGGTTAAAATGGCTTTGATCGGAAAAACCTGTAAGGTAGGCGATCTCGGTCATCGAATACCTATCGTCTGCCATCAATTGAATAGCCTTCTCCACCCGAAGTTTTCGCATGTAATCGCCAAAGCTCAAATCGTCGAAATACTTGGAGAACTCGCGCGAAAGATAGGCCGGGTTGATCTCCAGTTCTTCGGAAGCCTGTTGCAGGCTAAGCGTGAGGTTAGTATCGAGCTGATCTTGTATCATTTCCCGGAGCGCTTCGGCCCAGGCCGGCGTTTTCTTTTCTTTCTCCCGTTTCAGGTACTGATGGTAAACCTGTAAGAGCAACTGCTCTACCGGGCCTGCTTGCGTGTGCTTTAATTTATAAAGGTGCGTCGCCCAGCTATATAGCCCGTCGTAGATGGTCATGCCCAGGGCAAGCAGTTCGTGGTCGTCTTTGATATTATAGGCCAACCCGGAAAAAACGGCCTCTAAGCCCGCTGCTTGCGGGGCGAAATCATGCCTGTCGGTATCGGCACCACGTACGATGACTGCTATTCTATCCAAAGCAGGGTCTTTTAACTGGTGTTTTTTTATAATGTAATCAAAAGTACACTGATCGTCGTAATGGGTGTATTCCACGCCCGGCAGATCATAGGGTATTGCCTGCAGCGCTTCGGCTTGCTCCAAAACTTCGGTGTACGGCACATAAATAAATTCTGCCTTCTGATCGACGAAGCGCTTGATGAGCCAGGGACAGGCAATACGATCTATTTTGGGCCGTTCACGGGTGATCCATTTCATAGCGCAATTTAGTGAACTGATCAGTGTTTTTTATTTCTGCCTGGAAAGAGTTGGGCATTAACATAATCAATCCCTGCGGCAAATGCGAAAAGGCAAGCATGATTATAGTAGAGAGAATCCAAACATTATTCTGTTAAGGTAGCAAGGCTCGAACCCCAAAATCTAAGAAAATTAAGAATCTGTAATGGGTTTAAACGAAAAATGCAATGAAAGGCTATCGATATAAATAGTTTCATTGCATTAATCTTACCGGTATACGGAACGCGCCAAATATCGAACTTTTTGGAGGATTTGCGATCTGTTATGAATGTGAGCACACACTGAGATGACGAATTCTTATAATGCCCCCAGGAAAGCTTATCATAATTGATCCCGTTCTGGTTTTAATCCTTCTTTCCTGCAACTAAACTTTCCGATTTTCGTATAAAGAAACAAAAAGAGTTTGATATTTGCCTGATAAGCGGCTAATCAATACTGAGCTTGATAGCGCTTTTCTGTTAACTTAACACACCGGTCGTTTTATGAAAAGAAAATTACTTGTTTTCTTTTTATTGTTATTTGCATGGATAAAAGGGATAGGCCAGGTAACAATTCCTGTTGATCTTTCAAGTTCCGCCAATGCGTCGGTGAATGTTAGTTCGGGCAGGAACGGTAATTATTGTGGCGGCAATAACTGCGTGGTTTTTGTGGTAACAATAAATCCGGGATCTGATCTGTTAAACATAACCTCCGGGCAGTTAGCCCATTCTGATAACTACACAATCAACTGTGGGCCACAAACGCCTGTTGGCACTCCGGTTTGCGTGAGTGGTTTAACCAGTCCTATTTATGTTGCTTTTTGTAAGCCCGGGAATAACACCATTACTTATACCATTACAGCGTCCACAGCGGTAAAAGCATCTAATGATATTACTTTAAGGCAGGGGTGTACCGGAAGCATGAGCGTTACCGGCCTTGATGCCTCAACTGTAACCTGGACTTCCATCTATCCGGGTACGGCCGGAGCTTATAACTCGTATTTAAGCTGCCCATCGGGTTGTACAAGCACCAATGTTACAGCTGCTGTATCTGCATCAACTCCAGCCTATATTGACTATAAGGTTAGCGGTAATATAACAGGTTGTGCCAGTTACAGATCAGATACTGTACGTGTGTATACAGTTTCGCCGATGACTGTTTCGGTGTCACCTACCAATGCTACCATCTGTGGCGGAAGCTCGGGTAATATTACCTTAACGGCAACACCATCCGGAGGAAGCCCTCCCTATACTTACTCGTGGAGCACCGGCCAAACAACCCAATCTATAACGGTAACTTCCGCTAATACCTATACGGTTTCGGTTTCTGACAATACGACCGGTTGCGGGCCCATCCCGCAAAGCGTTACTGTTACTGCTGCACCCGTACCTACGGCTCCTACAGCTTCGGGCACAACTATTTGTAATGGTACTACCGGGATTGTAACAGCTACCGCACCCGGTGGTACTTACACCTGGTATGATGCGTCGACCGGTGGTAACTTGTTGTATACCGGGGCGTCTTATACAACACCGGCGCTAACCACCACAACCACTTATTACGTACAAACAATTGTTAGCGGATGTACCAGCACAAGAACACCAGTAACAGTCACCGTTAACCCGATACCGGCGGCACCCACAGCCTCCTCAACTTCGACATGTAGCGGCAGCAGCGCAACATTAACCGCCACTGCACCCGGAGGTACTTATGACTGGTATGATGCCGCTTCCGGCGGAACGCTGTTGTTTACAGGTTCTACTTTTACCACACCGGCATTAACTGCAAATACAACATATTATGTACAAGCCACAGTAAATGGCTGTGCCGGGCCGCGAACGGCAGTTACCGTCAGCATCATTCCAACACCCGTTGCGCCTACGGCATCGGGAACCAGCACTTGCAGTGGTACCGCGGTAACATTATCGGCTACTGCGCCGGGTGGCAATTATGATTGGTACGACAGCGCTACGGGCGGCACACTATTACTAAGCGGAGCAACATATACCACACCCGTTTTAACAACAACAACTACCTATTACGTGCAGACAACAGTTAATGGCTGTATAAGTGCACGTACGCCTGTTACCGTAACGGTAAATGCCATCCCTGCCGCCCCTACTGCTGCCGATGCCACGATCTGTAACGGAACAACGGCGACATTAATCGCCACGGCGCCTGGCGGCACTTACCAGTGGTTTAACGCTGCCTCGGGTGGAACGCTGCTTTTTACCGGCGCCACTTATGCTACCCCAGCGTTAACAGGTAGTACTACTTATTATGTTCAAACCACCGTAAACGGATGTACAAGCCCGCGTTCGGCGGTAAATGTAACGGTTAACCCTATAACAGCCGCACCCACAGCAGCGGGAGCAGCAATTTGCAACGGCAGTGCTGCTACATTAACAGCTACTGCACCCGGCGGCACTTATGATTGGTTTGCTGCAGCATCCGGAGGCTCGTCGCTGTTTACGGGTGCTACCTATACAACACCAACATTAACAACCACAACAACATATTACTTGCAAGCAACCGTGAACGGATGTACCGGGCCACGCACCGCAGTTACTGTTACCGTAAACCCTACACCGGCTGCGCCAACGGCATCGGGCAGTGCCATCTGTAGCGGCAATACAGCTACTTTAACGGCAACGGCGCCGGGCGGTACTTACGATTGGTACGATAGTGCATCGGGTGGTAGCCTGCTAAATACCGGTGCAAGTTTTACTACCCCGGTTTTAACTGCGACAACAACCTATTATGTACAAACTACCGTAAACGGCTGCGTGAGCGCGCGAACGGCTGTAACAGTTACCGTTAACCCATTGCCGGTTGCACCAACAGCATCCGGAAGTACAATTTGCCAGGGTTCAACAACAACTTTAACGGCAACGGCCCCGGGCGGAACATATCATTGGTATGATGCCGCTACAGGCGGAACGCTACTTTTTACGGGTGCCGCTTACACTACGCCCGCACTGCCAAACACTACTACCTATTACGTTGATGCCACCTCAGCTTCGGGCTGTACCGGGCCGCGTACAGCTGTTACTGTAACGGTTACACCGCCCGTAAATCCTTCTTTTTCCTATCTTTCGGGTACCTTTTGTAAAACAGGCGGCAATCAAACGCCAACTATATTTGCTCCATCCGGAACATTCAGTTCGGCACCGGGGGGGCTTACTATTGATCCCAACACAGGTGTAATAGATCCGGCTACCAGTACGGTAGGCACCTATACCATAACTTTTGTTACCAATACCAGTTGTATTTACAGTAGTAGTTTAAGTATTACAATTACAAACGCACCCGATGCCACATTTAGCTACAACGGGCCATATTGCCAGAGCCAGGCAAACCCATTGCCTACCTTTCCGCCAGGCGCCAGTGCGGGTATATTTAGTTCGACAACGGGACTTGTGTTCTTAAACCCCAGTACTGGCGAAATTGATATGCAGGGTAGCACGCCGGGTACTTATACTGTAACCAATAATATTGTGGCCGCTGGTGGGTGCGCTGCCGCATCTGCAACAAATACCATAACAATTAAGGCAACACCAACGGTTACAAGTGCGGCAACCGCGAGTGCTTGTAACAATACGGCTCAAAGCTATACAATAACCAGCAATGTCAACGGAACAACATATATATGGAGCAGGGCTGCTGTCGTAGGAATAAGCAACATCGCGGTAAGCGCACAAACCAGTAATACTATAACAGAAAGCCTGATCAATACAACGTCCGCGCCGATAAATGTACTTTATTCTATCTTACCCTCACTAAATGGTTGTGATGGGCCAATATTTACCTACACAATTACAGTTAACCCGACAACAGTGGTGACCAGCCCCGTGAGCAGTATCACCTGCAACAGTACGGCGCAAAATTACACCATCACCAGCAGCGTTAGCGGAACGACTTATACCTGGGGCAGGGCAGCCGTTGCCGGAATAAGTAATGTAGCGGTTAGCGGACAAACAGCTAATACCATTTCGGAAACATTGGTCAACACCACATCGGCACCGATAAATGTGGATTACGCCATCGTTCCTTTGGCTAACGGATGTACCGGGCCTACATTTACCTATACCCTAACGGTTAATCCAACGCCGACAGTTACAAGCGCAACAAGCGCTGCCATCTGTAACAATACCGCGCAAAACTATGCCATTACCAGCAATGTAAGCGGTACAACCTATACCTGGAACAGGGCTAACGTGGCAGGCATCAGTAACGCGGCAGTAAGCGGGCAAACCAGCAGTACCATCACAGAAACGCTGGTTAATACCACATCGGCACCGGTAAATGTGGTTTACTCCATCTTACCATCGGCTAACGGCTGCGACGGACCGGCGTTTACTTATACTTTAACCGTTAACCCGACGCCAATAGTTACAAGCGCGGCCAGCGCGGCCACTTGTAACAATTCGGCTCAGAACTATAGCATCACCAGCAATGTTAGCGGGACAACTTATACCTGGGACAGGGCTGCTGTTACCGGGATCAGCAACGCGGCAGTAAGCGGGCAAACAAGCAGCACGATCACAGAAAGCCTGATCAACACTACATCGGCACCGGTAAATGTGGTTTACAATATCGTTCCCACAGCCAATGGATGTTCGGGGCCGGCGTTTACCTATACCGTTACCGTCAATCCCACTCCAATAATAACCAGTGCGCTAAGTGCTCCTGCCTGCAGCAACATTACGCAGAACTATACCATTACGAGTAATGTGAGCGGAACAACCTATACCTGGAGCAGGGCCGCCGTCGCGGGAATCAGCAATGCGGCGGTAAGCGGGCAAACCAGCAACATCATTAACGAGGCATTAACCAACACAACCAATGCACCGGTTGCAGTAGCTTATCATATCGCTCCGCAAGCCAACGGATGTACGGGGCCGGCGTTTACCTATACGGTTACCGTTAATCCCACACCAGCTGTTACCAGTGCCGCTAATGCAACTATTTGTAACAATACAGCGCAGAACTATAGCATCACCGGTAATGTAGCCGGAACAACTTATACCTGGGGCAGGGCCGCTGTTGCGGGAATAAGCAACACAGCGGTAAGCGGGCAAACCAGCAACACGATCACAGAAAGTCTCGTCAACACCACTTCAACGCCGGTAAATGCGATCTATTCGATCGTACCTTCGGCTAATGGTTGCGACGGACCGGCATTTACGTATACAGTAACAGTTAATCCTACCCCAACCGTTACCAGCGCGGCCAATGCAGCTACCTGTAACAACAGCACGCAAAACTATACCATTACTGGCAGCGTAAGCGGGGCAACGTTTACATGGAGCAGGGCAACAGTAGCCGGGATCAGTAATGCGGCGGTATCTTCGCAAACAGCCAACAGCATTACCGAGAGCCTGGTTAATACAACGTCATCGCCGGTAAATGTGCTTTATTCCATAGTGCCTTCAGCTAACGGATGCTCAGGGCCGGCTTTTACTTATACGGTAACAGTTAACCCAACACCTACAGTCACAAGCGCTGCAACGGCGGCAACCTGTAATAACACCGCGCAAAATTATACCATTACCGGCAGCGTTAGCGGGACGATTTACACCTGGGACAGGGCATCGGTACCGGGTATCAGCAACGCGGCGGTGAGCGGGCAAACAAGCAATACGATCACCGAGACGCTCGTTAACACCACGGTAAATCCGATAGATGTAACCTATAGCATCATTCCGGAAGCCAACGGCTGCAGCGGGCCCGTGTTTAATTATGTTGTTACGGTTAACCCAACGCCGAGGGTAACCAGTGCGGCCAATGCCATTACCTGTAACAGCATAGCGCAAAACTACGCCATTACCAGTAATGTTAGCGGAACAACCTATACCTGGAGCAGGGCAGCCGTGGCGGGCATCAGCAATGCAGCAGTGAGCGGGCAGACGAGCAATACGATCACCGAAAGCCTGATCAACACATCAAATACGCCTGTAAATGTAGCCTATAACATTACTCCGGAGGCCAATGGTTGCAGCGGGCCGCTGTTTACTTATACCATCACCGTTAATCCAACACCAACTGTAACCAGTGCTTCAGGTGCGACAATCTGCAATAACACCGCTCAGAACTATGCCATCAGCAGTAATGTTGCCGGAGCAACTTATACCTGGGACAGGGCAACCGTTTCCGGGATCAGCAACGCGGCGGTGAGCGGGCAGACGAGTAGCACGATTACCGAAAGCCTGATCAATACCACGTCGGCACCGGTAAATGTGATTTATGCGATCACCCCTTCGGCCAATGGATGTTCCGGGCCGGCATTTACGTATACGGTTACTGTAAACCCTACGCCGACCGTCACCAGCACTGCAAATGCTACCACCTGCGATAATACGGCACAGAACTATACGATGACCGGCAACGTGAGCGGTACAACTTATACCTGGAGCAGAGCGGCTGTTGCCGGGATCAGCAATACGGCAGTGAGCGGACAAACGAGCAGCACCATTACCGAAAGCCTGGTCAACACCACGTCGGCACCCATAAATGTACCGTATTCTATCCTGCCTTCGGCTAACGGTTGCGACGGACCTGTATTTACCTATACTGTAACCGTTAACCCTACACCAACCGTTACCAGCACTGCAAGTGCCGCCATTTGTAATAGCACCGCGCAGAGTTATACTATCACCAGCAATGTTAGCGGGGCAACTTATACCTGGGGCAGGGCCGCTGTTGCGGGGATAAGTAACGCGGCAATAAGCGGGCAAACAAGCAATACCATTGCTGAGAGCCTCACCAATACCACATCGGTACCGGTAAATGTGGTTTATTTTATTACGCCATCGGCTAACGGTTGCTCCGGCCCGGCATTTACTTATGCCATAACTATTAACCCAACGCCGGTTGTAACCAGCGCGTCCGTTGCGCCGATCTGTAATAACACCGCACAAAACTATGCCATCACCAGCAATGTTAGCGGTACAACCTATACCTGGAGCAGAGCGGCCGTTGCCGGGATAAGCAATGCAACAGTGAGCGGGCAGACAAGCAACACGATCACCGAATCGCTGGTCAATACCACATCGGCTCCAATAAATGTAATTTACGCTATAGTTCCTTCGGCCAACGGATGTTCCCGTCCGGCGTTTATCTATACGGTAACCGTTAATCCGACACCAACAGTTACAAGCACAGCCAGTACTACTATCTGTAACAATACGGCTCAGAATTATATCATCACCGGCAATGTAAGCGGCGCAACCTATACCTGGAGCAGGGCGGCAGTTGCCGGGATCAGCAATGCAGCAGTAAGCGGGCAAACAAGTAATACCATAACCGAAAGCCTTGTAAACACCACATCGGCCGCGGTAAATGTAGCTTACGTTATTGTCCCTACGGCTAATGGTTGCTCCGGATCGGCATTTACGTATACGATCACTGTTAATCCAACACCAATTGTAACCAGCGCTACCAGTATAACTACTTGCAGCAATTTCGCGCTGAGCTATATCATCACCAGCAATGTTAGCGGTACAACCTATACCTGGAGCAGGGCGGCCGTTACCGGGATCAGCAATGCGGCAGTATCGGGCCAAACAAGCAATACGATCACAGAAAGCCTGGTTAATACAACATCGGCACCAATAAATGTGGCTTACTCCATCGTTCCCACCGCTAATGGATGCAACGGGCCGGCATTTACGTATACCGCAACCGTTAACCCAACGCCAGCCATTACCAGTGCGGCCACCGGTACCGTTTGTAACAATACCGCCCAAAACTATACCATAACCAGCAACGTTAGCGGGACAGCCTATACCTGGAGCAGGGCCGCTGTTGCGGGGATAAGTAATCCGATGGTATTTTTGCAAATAGGCAGCACCATTAACGAATCGCTTAATAACACAACTTCTGCACCCATAATAGTAACTTATCACATCATCCCCACCATAAACGGCTGCCCGGGTACGCCACTCAATTATGCGTTAACCGTTAACCCAACACCCGTAGTTACCAGCGTGGCCAATGCTACCATCTGTAACAATACTGCGCAGAACTATACTATGACCAGCAATGTTAGCGGAGTAACCTATACCTGGAGCAGGGCTATTGTTGCGGGGATCAGCAATGCGGCGATATCTTCGCAAACAAGCGCTAACATTACCGAATCGCTCAATAACACAACGTCGGCCCCGGTTACAGTAATCTATCAGGTCATCCCATCGATAAACGGATGTCCGGGCACACCTTTCAACTATACATTAACGGTAAACCCAACACCAACGATCACCAATAACCCGTTATCGCAAACAGTTTGTTCGCAAAGCAGCAGCACGGTGGTTACCTTTACTTCGAACGTAACAGGCACTACCTTCCAATGGACGGCTACCGCAACTCCAAAAATTTCGGGTTTTGTTACCAGCGGAACAGGTAATATCCCACAGCAAATACTGCTAAATTCGGATGTGGTGCCGGGGAGCGTAACCTATACCGTTACGCCATATTATAATGGCTGCTCCGGTACCCCGGCCAGTTATACCATCGCCGTAAATCCCAAACCGGCTACGCCATCGGCGGGCAGTAATTCGCCCGTTTGCCAAAACTATAGCTTGAGTTTATCCACACCAACAATAGCCGGAGCTACCTATGCCTGGATAGGGCCTAATGGTTTTACATCGAACGCTCAAAATCCTGTCATTAACAACGTCTCAACGGCAGCGGCAGGCTTATACTCTTTGCTTGTTACCGTAAATGGCTGTACCAGCGATGTGGGGAGCACGAATGTTACCATTTTATCTACTCCGGCGGCCCCTGTCGCTTCAAGTAACGGCCCATTATGCGCGGGAAGTACGCTTATCCTGAATGCCAATAACATTGCAGGTGCAACATACATTTGGACCGGGCCAAACGGTTTTACTTCGACAATTCAAAACCCATCGATAGCTAATATTACAACGGCCGGTGCAGGTACCTACTCGGTAACGGCAACGGTAAACGGATGTACGAGCCCGGCCGGAACTACGGCTGTTGTGGTTAATGCCATCCCAGCCGCGCCGACTGCGACAAGCAATAGTCCGGTTTGTGAGGGAAGCACGATTAATTTATCGGTAACCAGCAAACCGGGAACGACGTATACCTGGACCGGGCCAAATAACTTTTTCTCGAACCTCACTAACCCATCAATACCGGGAGCAAGCCAGGCTAATGCAGGTATCTATTCGGTTACCGCTACCGTAGGGACTTGTACGGGCGCGCCGACATCGGTAGTAGTAGCCGTTGACGCAACGCCTATTAACCCGGTCGCCTCGAGCAACTCGCCGGTTTGTACCGGGAATGCGATTACCCTCACCTCATCGACATTTATTGGGGCTACTTATAAGTGGACGGGACCCAACAGCTTTTCTTCGACCTTGCAGAACCCGGTTATCAATGGCGCGGTGCCTGCAAGCGCGGGTATTTATACGGTGTCGATAACCGCGCCAGGCTGCTCGGTTACTGCATCAACCACTACCAGGGTGATTGTAAATCAAACGCCGATCGCGCCAACGGCAAGTAGTAACAGCCCTGTATGTATTGGTGATAATTTAAATCTGACGGCATCAACCGTAGTTGGCGCCGTTTATAGCTGGACGGGCCCGAACGGCTTTTCTTCCACATTGCAAAACCCGGTTGTCAGCAACATGTCGGCAAGCACCGCTGGCGCTTATAGCGTAACCGTTACGGTTAATAGCTGTACCAGTGCCGCCGCAACAACCAATGTAATTGTGAGTAAACCGGAGCTTGCCTTTGCCGGTAACGACCAGGTGGTATGTGCCAATAATTCGAAAGTAACACTGGCGGGCAGCGTTATCGGGGACAGTAATAGCGGCATATGGACAACTACCGGTACCGGTACATTTTCGCCATCCAACATCAGCTTATCGGGCACCTATCAGCCTTCTGCCGCCGACATAGCCGCCGGCAGCGTAACCCTCACGTTAAGCTCGACCAATAATGGCGGTTGCAGTATCTCATCCTCATCATTTAAAGTCACCATCAACCCAACGCCTATAGTCAATGCCGGTGGCGATAAGTCCATGTGTACCAATGATGCAGCGGTTACTATTAATGGAAGTATTACGAATGCTCCCGGAGGTAAATGGACCAGTACGGGCACAGGCACTTTTGCGCCATCAGATGTTGTGTTAACTACGAGCTATATACCCAGCGTCGCTGACAAAGCTAAGGGATCGGTTAAACTGACGTTATCATCGACCGGCAATAACTGTATAGCGGTTACGGATGTGATGACCTTAACCATTATCCCATCGCCGACTATTACGATGCCCGATGTTAAATACGTATTAGAAGGCGAAACCACAGTGCTGGATCCGGCCATTACCGGGACAAATATTCAATATCTGTGGACCCCGCCGCTGTATCTGAGCTCGACAGTGATCAGAACTCCAACGCTGAGAGGTGTGGAAAGCCAGTTGTATAATTTAAAAGTTACCGGTTTGGGCGGCTGCGTTACCGAAAAACAGATTATGATCAATGTGCTTAAACCTATTATCATACCCAATACCTTTACCCCCAATGGCGACGGCATCAACGACCTGTGGCACATAAAGGAATTATCAAACTATCCCGGTGCGATGGTAACCATCTTTAACCGTTACGGAACGAAGCTTTATTATTCAAAAGGATACCCGGTACCATGGGATGGCACCTATAACGGCAAACCTTTACCCGTTGGCACTTACTATTATATTATTGAACGGGGGATATACGGTGCACCACTGTCTGGATATGTGGTGATCGTGAGGTAATTTAATGAAACGTCTAATTACTCTGACTTGGAAACAGGACTCGAACCAGAAACAATATAAAAACTAAGAATCTTGTAATTGAAAAAAATAAAAAATGCAATAAACACTATTGAATTGATAGGTTTATTGCATTAATCTTATCAGGTAGCGGGAGCAGGACTCGAACCTACGACCTTCGGGTTATGAGCCCGACGAGCTACCAACTGCTCCATCCCGCACTATATTTTGCTTATCTGTTGGCTGGATCATTACTCCAAAATAAGCTTTCCAATATTAGAATAAACGAAATGTCTCCCGTTTTATTGGACTGCAAAGATATAATTCGTTTCTTTGCAGTCCAAATAAATAACAAAATATTTTTTCAATGGGTCATAAGGCAGGTTTTGTAAGTATAATTGGCAAGCCCAACGCGGGTAAGTCTACGCTGATGAACGCACTTGTGGGCGAAAAAATGTCCATCATCACGCCAAAGGCACAAACAACGCGCCACCGTATTTTGGGCATTGTTAACGAACCTGATTACCAGATCGTGTTCAGCGATACGCCCGGCATCATCAAACCACACTACGCCCTGCAGGAAACCATGATGCACCAGGTATCAGGTTCGCTGGTAGATGCCGATGTAGTGCTGCTGGTTACAGATATCAATGAACGGTACGACGAAAGCGATGTGACCGAAAAGCTCAAAGGCAGCCTGGCCCCGCTGATTGTGCTCATCAACAAAATAGACAAAAGCGACGAGGACACCGTAAAACAAAAGATCACCTACTGGGAAGAAGCGCTGAAGCCCAAAGCAGTATTTGCCATATCGGCACTGCATAACCACAACGTACAGGCCATTATGGATCTGGTGATCGATATGATCCCCGAACACCCTGCCTATTACGAAAAAGACTTCCTCACCGACCGTAACGACCGTTTCTTCGCATCCGAGATCATCCGCGAAAAGATCTTCAAGATCTACGAAAAGGAGATCCCGTACAGCACCGAGGTGATCATTACCGCCTTTAAGGAAGAAGAAAAGATCTACCGCATCAGCGCCGAGATCATTGTGGAGCGCGATTCGCAAAAGAACATTTTGATAGGCCCCGGCGGTTCACAATTAAAAAGGGTTGGTACTTACGCCCGTAAAGACATGGAAGAGTTTTTTCAAACCAAAGTGTTTTTAGAGATGTTTGTGAAAGTAATACCCGACTGGCGCAGCAAAAAAAATTACCTGAAAAAATTTGGGTACGAAGATTAGAGAATAGTATTGCGTAGTGCGATATGCGTATTGAGGTAGGTAACGCAATAACAAGATCATTTTTCCATCGCAATACGTAATACTCACAACAAAATACTAAAATAAAAAATAGCGAACTTTGCCAGGCGTCGCAATACGCAATACGCAATACGCAATACAACAAAGCAATGAGCAACATAGTAGCTATAGTAGGCCGCCCCAACGTGGGTAAATCAACCTTGTTTAACCGTTTGATCGAGGCGCGCAAAGCCATCGTCGACGATTTTAGCGGCGTTACCCGCGACAGGCATTACGGCGTTTCCGAGTGGACCGGCCACGATTTTACCGTGATCGATACCGGCGGCTACGTAGCCAATTCGGTTGATGTGTTCGAAACCGCCATCCGCGAGCAGGTGATCATTGCCATCGAAGAAGCCAGCGTGGTTTTGTTCCTGGTTGATGTAACCACCGGCATTACCGATCTCGACGACGAGATCGCCGTTATCCTGCGCCGTAGCAAAAAACCAGTGTTCGTGGTAGTGAACAAGGTTGATAATAACGCCCAACAGATCGACGCTTCGGTATTTTACAGCTTTGGCCTGGGCGAGATCTATACCATCTCCTCCATGACAGGCTCCGGCACCGGCGAACTGCTCGACGAAGTGGTTAAAACCTTTGATGATGAGGTGCTCGAAGAAAACACCAAGCCCAAATACACCATCGCCGGAAGGCCCAATGTCGGCAAATCGTCGTTCATCAATACCCTGCTCGGGCACGATCGTAACATCGTTACCCCCATTGCCGGTACCACCCGCGATTCCATCCACATCCACTACAACCAGTTCGGGCACGATTTTATGTTGATCGATACCGCCGGGCTGCGCAAAAAAACCAAGGTAAAAGAGAACATCGAGTTCTACTCGGTTATGCGTACTATCAAGGCTATCGAAGAGAGCGATATCGTACTGCTCATGATCGATGCCGTTGAAGGTATCGAAAGCCAGGACATCAACATCTTCCACCTGGCCGAAAAGAACAAAAAAGGCATCGTTATCGTGGTTAACAAGTGGGACCTGATCGAAAAGAACAACAAAACCACCAAGGTTTTTGAAGACATGATCCACCAAAAGATAGCCCCTTTTACCGATGTGCCTATCATCTTTACCTCGGTGTTAGAGAAGCAACGCATCTTTAAAGCCATCGAAGCGGCCAATAAAGTTTACGAAAACCGCAACAAAAAAATACCCACTTCAAAACTCAACGATGTGCTGCTGCCGATAATCGAAGCCTATCCGCCGCCGGCCATCAAGGGCAAATACGTCAAGATCAAATACATTACCCAGATTGCCGGCATTGCGCCCATGTTCGCGTTTTTCTGCAACCTGCCCCAATACATCAAAGAACCATACATGCGCTTTTTAGAAAACAAACTGCGCGAAAACTTCGATTTCCAGGGCGTACCCATCCAGATATTCTTCCGACAGAAGTAGTTTTTTTGATGGAAAATGGATGAGGTAAGATGGAAGATGTGCAGATAAAAAATGCAGTCATGCCGAACTCGTTTCGGCACCCCATCATACAGAGCGGATATACAGGCATCTCCGCGCATCATGGTACCAAGCAATCGGTTGTCTTGATTCTTGGCTCTTGATTCTTTCTTATTAGGGCGTTGCCTCCGGCCCGGGCTTTACGCTCATACTGCGCAACCTGTCCCGATATCCCATCGGGAGGCCTTAGCCACGGCCTGCCCTGAGCCCGCCGCAGGAGCCTGCCCTGAGCCCGCCGCCTGGCCGGTATCCGCTGCAATCCCTAACGCAAACCCGTCAACAAACCTGTCTTCCACATTCAATCCATCAATCATTCTATCATTCAATAATTGAGGAAGGGGGGAAATTGTAAGAATATTTTCCATCTTTTCATCACTCCCCGTTCCCGACTCCAGACTCCCGACTTCCGATTCCAGACTTTCCCGCGGCCGCCCCGGACTAATATTCATATCCTCCAAAGCCATTAAAGTTTTCAGATCTATCCCCTCCAGCTCAAAATCCTCCACCGGGTAATCCATCGGCAAATTATCCACGCTCCTGTCCACCACAACCGAATCCCCCTCAAAGCGACTTCCCCTCCCGGGAGAGCCCGTCCCGAAACTTCGGGAGGTCAGGGGTGTGTTCTCCGCGCCATGCCCTAAAACATCCTCCCGGCTTTCCAATTCTCTTCCACAAAAAGCTTCGCGCTTCAACCCTCCACCTTCCGACTCTCCTGCCACTGCCGCTGCTACTTCTTCTTCTCCCCCCGCCGCCTTTGTTGGTGTTATCACCAACAAACCGTCTTCCGAACTTTCGGCCATCACACCTTCTTCATCTTGACTCTTGATTCTTGACTCTTGATTCTTCTTCACCCCCAAAGTCCCGTAAAAATCCAAATGACGTGCTATCTTATCCAGCGCGCTCATTTTATTATGCAGCTTAATCCGGCTCTGCATACCCACCCGGTAACCCTCACCGTCCTGCACTTCGGTAATATCATAAAAACTAATAGCCGCTTTCTCGTCAGCAGTCAGCTCGTTCATCCGTTTCAAACAAGCATATTCGTCGTAGTAATTACCCATATTGCTAAAGGCAATTTTTGATAGCTCCCGCAATATCATATCATGCGTTATCTCCAGCCGCTGGCTGCGCCGGTTCATGGCTTGCTTTAAATAATACTGAATTTTAGGCACATGCAGCAAAGCGCCTTTTCTACTCGTGTTCTCGCTATAGCCGCTGTTCACAGCAGCTTTAAAAGCATTAAAATGTGTCAAATACTCATCGCAAAAGCGCTGCTGCTGATGTGTTAACCGGTAATGGTCCGGTATCGTTTCTGTTGTGTCCATCTATTGGTTTATTTAAATTTAAATTATTACCTATGTAATGTTAAATCTTAAATTTACGCAATTTTATTCAAATAACCAATGTTTATTTATTACAAAACTCATACCATCTCCACCATGTCACTGCGAGCGATAGCGTGGCAATCTCTGAGGACATTTATCCACGCGTCATTGCGAGGGACGAAGACAACCGAGCGATAGCGAGCTCATGGATACCGCTAAAAAACAAATAATAAATCCATAATCCCCGACTTACAGGGCGGCTCTGCATAGTTTACCACAAGCCGGGGACGCGGTAGCGTGGCGCAGCATTTCAGAGCTAACGTTGATCTGATATTCAAGAAAAAATAAGTTAAATTTAGCCGTTATCCTGTGCCTGCAATTCTTTAGACGAATGCCAATTAGCATTATTTATTTCATACTTTTTGCCGCGAGCGTAGGTATCATCTACCTGATCAAAAAACGTATAAGTAAACATCCAAGGAAGCTGCAATTACTGGCCATTCAGGATCAGGTACGGGAGGCGAATCTCAACTTCAAACGATCAACCAACTTCGAGAAATACTTCGCTAATTGGGATGAACACTTATTTTTAAATACTTATTACGAAACGCGGAAAGCAATAAGATCCCGATTTGAGAAACTCGATCTACCCGAAGAATACATTATAGAGTTAAAAACATTCATAAATAACTTTGACAATAGTTCATCGCTGCGAGAGCAATACAATGATGAATTCGTTATCAAAGAGTCTGAAAAATACAGCGCTTTTTTTAAAAATTTGGAAAACTATCCGCTATCCGCCGATCAGGTTGAAGCAATAATTCGTGATGAAGACAATAATCTAGTGATCGCGGGTGCAGGGACCGGAAAAACAACAACCATATCCGGTAAAGTCGCTTATATTTTGGAAAAAAAACTGGCCTTACCTGAAGAATTACTTGTGATCTCTTTCACTAAAAATGCTGTAATAGAAATGTATGATCGCTGTATGCGTTTTTGTCAGCATATCCCCGCAGCCAAGAAATTAGAAGTGAGGACTTTTAATAGTTATGGCTTTCTGGTTTGCCGTAGTTGCTCACCAAGGGAGATCTTGTTGGCATTTGACGGTGATGATACAGAAGCAAAAGTCTTTCTTCAGGAACAGTTTGATGAATTATTTATTAACGACGCGAATTTTCACCGAAAGGCAGTTAATTTCTTAGCTTTTTTTAACAGACCGCCCAGAGATGAGTTTGCTTTTGAAAGCCAGGATGATTACATGATCCATGAAGAAAGCTTTAAGAATATTACGCTTGACGGTATAAAAGTTCAGAGCAAAGAGGAAATGGAAATTGGGAATTTCTTCTGTTTGTTTGGTGTAAATTACGAGTACCAGCGTCATTTTCCTCTGAATGAAGAGGATCGGAATGCCGATTATGGCGCTTATCGACCAGACTTCTATTTACCCGACTATGAAATATGGCATGAACACTTTGGGATCGACCGTAACGGCGATGTGCCTAAATGGTTTCGCAAACGACCACCCTTCGAAACCGCAAGCGATTATTATCATGCTGGTATCAATTGGAAAGAGCAGATACATACCAAATACAAAACCCGACTGATCAAAACTTATTCTTATGAGAACCAAGAGGGCAAACTGCTAACTAACCTTAAGGAAAATTTAATTAAAGAAGGCGTGATCCTTCGCGAGCGAAACCCTGAAGAACTTTTAGAATTGATGAAAGGATCTGAGCAATATACTGATTTCATGGATCTGATCTATACGTTCCTCGGCTTAATGAAATCGAATGGGAAAACGCCGGATATGATCTTGCCCAAAGGCGATAAACGACTGCACGTTTTTTTAGATGTATTTAACCCTTTGTTTACAGCTTATGAAAGGCACTTAGATCGATTATCATCAATAGATTATAGTGATATGATCAATCATGCTGCACAACACTTCAGCGCTGGTAAATACACTAAACCTTATAAATATATCTTGGTGGATGAGTTTCAAGATATGTCGTTGGGCCGCTACAACTTACTTAAGGCTATTCGGCTGCAAAATCCAGGAGTGAAATTATACGCGGTTGGTGATGATTGGCAGTCAATATTCCGTTTTACAGGTAGCGACATTTCTATCATTACTCAGTTCGAGCGGCAGTTCGGGTTCACCAGTCAGACCGCAGTGTTAAAAACCTATCGTTTTAACAGTCAGATCCTAAATACCAGCAGTACTTTCATTCAAAAGAACCCCTTTCAGCTTCAAAAAAAGTTGGCAGCACATCATCCAACACCAGGCGGTCATATAAGCTTTGAGTTCGTAAAGATGCCTTCAACAAATGGCGGGCGTGAACAATATGCCAAAGCGAAGTCGCATCTGGTGGTAAATATCCTTAAAGAAATTTTGTTGTTACAAGATAAAGTGGCTGTTTTCTTGATCGGTCGTTATAAATTCAATGCACCAATAGGTCTCAAAGCGATCAGCAAACAATTCCCAACACTCACTTTGCATTATTACACAGCTCATGCTGTTAAAGGAATGACCTGTGACTACGCTATCTTACTTGATGTCGATTCGGGCACATTGGGGTTTCCCTCCGGGATCGCCGACGATCCATTACTCAACCACCTGCTTCATGAAGGCGAAGCATTTGAAAATGCCGAAGAAAGACGAGTATTCTATGTAGCGATCACACGAGCCAGGTATAAAAACTATTTGATATACAATGAAAATAAGCCCAGTAAGTTCCTGTTGGAATTGCAAACTGACATAGCTTCTCAAATAACATTGAAATCCTAACCCCCTGCTACCGCAAGCGTCCCGCTTGTGGTACTCAGGACAAGCTATTCGCCATACCTTCAGAACGCCAGGTTCGCGTTAGGGATTGCAGCGGATACCGGCCATGTGGCTAAGGCCTCCTGATGGGGTATCGGGACAGGTTGCGCAGTATGAGCGTAAAGCCCGGCCGCAGGCAACGCCCATGTCAAATTCAAAAGTCAAAATGAAAAAGTCAAAAGTACCTGCACAGCCGCTCTGTATGATGGGATACCGAAACAAGTTCGGCATGACCTCTTAAAAAAAAACAAACAATCCGAACCCGAAGACCTCAATCCAAAACTCTTTCTTACATACTTCCCCCGTGCTGGCGCACGCGTGCCGCGTGTGCAATAGTCGAATGTCACATCATCCGTATCTCCACCCATAAACCCTATCGCGATTAGCGTGGCGCGCCAGCCTGACAGCACGCCGGGCCAGCGCAGGGGTGAATGCCGGTTTAGCTTTTCTAAGTGGAGCGCAGCGGAATGGGAAAGCTAAAAACCGGTAGAGCGGGTGGAAGGATCGTGCTGTCTTGATTTTTTGTTACTTTTTTATCAAGAAAAAAGTAAGAGCCCTCCCGCGGCGGCGAGCGGGCACGATAAGCCATCGCAAATATCCCCTGCATCCGGATATAGGCACAAGTAGCCTTCGCCTGCATACCCTACCCGACATACTTGCCCCATGCTGGCGCACGCGTACCTCGTCGGGCTTACAGACTTTCCAACTTTTTCCTTTACTGCACCTTGCGGATACGAGAGTTAAAAATATCCCCCACATAAATGGTCCCTGCGGCATCTACGGCAATGCTGTGGGGCCAGTCAAACCGGGCATCGGGGCCTGGGCCTTCTTTAAAATCGGGAGCATCGGGTAAAATATTACCGGCAATGGTGCTCACTACCCCTGCGGCGGTAACCCTCCGGATGGCGTTGTTCCATCTATCGGCCACAAACAAATTACCCGAAGCATCAATGGCGATACCCTGCGGGTCGAAAAACCGGGCGTCGGCCCCTATCCCGTCCTTGAGGCCGAATAAGGTACTTCCTGCCAATGTGCTCATCACCCCCGCCGCGGTTATTTTGCGAATTACCTGGCCATCGGTAATGTACAGGTTCGCCGCCGCATCTATCGTTATTCCTTTGGGGGCGGTTAGGGCAGCGGCAAAAGTACTCACAACCCCCGCCGGTGTTATTTTACGGATACAGTTATTGCCGGCATCGGTCACAAATAAATTCCCGTTCGCGTCGATGGCCACATCCTGCGGCGAATTAAATTGGGCGGCAGTACCGGTGCCGTTGGCCAGGCCCGGGATGCCACTACCGGCAACAGTGCTCACCACCCCTCCGGGCGTCACCTTGCGGATAACATGGTTACGATAATCGGCCACGTAGATATTGCCCAACACATCTAAGGTAAGGCCATGCGGGTCGTGAAACTTCGCGCGTATACCCGTACTGTTGGTATACCCGATGGTATCGTTCCCGGCAATGGTGCCCACCTGGTCCGGCGTGGTGATCTTACGGATTCGCTGGTTATAGGTATCCGAAATATAGAGCGTCCCGGCGCCGTCTATGGCCAGGCCCAGGGGACTCATAAATTCCGCACCCGCACCCGGCCCCTCGTTAAAGCCGAAGTTGCCGTCGCCGGCCAGGGTACTAACCGTATAAACATACTGAAAATCAGTGGCCGAACTGATCCGTTTGCCACCAGCCACGATCGATATTTTACCACTGCCTGCGCCCGGCGGTACATTTACGGTAATACTGGTAGCTGTAGTGGCTGTTACAGTGGCAGTCATCCCGTTAAACATCACCACGTTGCCCGAAAAGCCCGTACCCGTGATCACCACGCTCGTTCCTTTTGCGCCACTGGTGGGTGTAAACGAGGTTATTTGCGCATCGGCCAGGGTAACCGGCTGGGGTGAACTACTATCCCCCGCGTTTTTCTTACTGCACGAATGCAGTAAAAAAACACCTGTTAGCAATAATAACCAAACCCAATGATCAGAACGTTTCATTTTGATAGTAATTTAGAGTATTTAACCATGTTCGACGCCCGTCCAACAGCCCAATACCGCGGAACGGGGGAATCAAGCCCCTCGCAATGATCTTTATCATTACGCGTCGATGGAATACAACCCCAACACCAAAAAGGTTGCCTGTGGCCGCGGGCAACGTCCATATTAAATTCAAAAGACTTGTACAGCCGCTCTGTATGATGAGATACAGAAACAATCACGATAGCTATCGGACGGCATGATTTCTTAAAAAATAAATCCGAAATCGAACATTCGAAATCCGAAATCAAATCCCCCTATCGCGATTAGCGCAGAGCGTCGGACCTGACAGCACGCCGGGCCAGCGCAGGGGTGAATGCCGGTTTAGCTTTTCTAAGTGGAGCGCAGCGGAATGGGAAAGCTAAAAACCGGCAGGGCGGGCAGAAGGATCGTGCTGTCTTGATTTATTCACTGTTTTAATTGTTTTTTATGGTGTTCATGAGCTCCCTACGGTCGGTTTTTGTTACTTTTTTATCAAGAAAAAAGTAAGAGCCCTCCCGCGGCGGCGAGCGGGCACGAAATGTAGTTCTAACACAATACTACTGAGCTGCACTACTGAGCTGCGCTTATCAAAGCGATCATTTCCTCGAAATTTTCCTGGCAGGGCAAATACCGCTGGGTCGCATCGGTGCTGGTGTTAAAATAGATCCGGCTTTTACCGGTAACCGCACTATTAGTGTAATCGGTTAGTTTTTTAATATGAGTAATGTTATTAATATTAACCAATGTGGTTACATCGTATCCGTTATCCGGAACAGTTACAGTTATCCAGCCTTTCATTTATGATATCAATATAGGTTTGAACCAACAAATTTATTATTTTGACGGTATTAACAAAACAAGTCGGGATTAGTTCTCTTTCATAATCATATCTTTGCCCATTCATGCAGGGACTTATTACCAAATCAACCGGAAGCTGGTACGAGGTGCTTACACCCGATGGCCGCAGGCTTGACTGCCGTATCAAAGGCAAGTTCAGGATCAAAGGCATCACCACCACAAACCCTATTGCCGTGGGCGACCAGGTGGATTTTGATATGGAACCCGAGCAGCAAACCGGCGTGATCACCACGCTGCACGAGCGCAAAAACTACATTATCCGTAAATCTATCAACCTGTCGCGGCAGGCGCAGATCATCGCCGCCAACCTCGATCAGGCTTTTTTGGTGGTTACCCTGGCATCGCCGCGTACCTCGCTGGGTTTTATCGATCGTTTTTTGGTTACCGCCGAGGCATACCACATCCCCGCAAGGCTGGTGTTTAACAAGCTCGACCTGTTTAGCGATGAGGGCCTGGAAGTTTTAGCAGCTTACCGCGAAATTTACGAAAAGCTGGGTTACCAATGCTACGAAGTTTCCGCCTTAGTGGGTACACAGGTTGATGCTTTGATTGCCGACCTGAAGGATAAAGTGAGTTTGTTTTCCGGGCACTCAGGCGTGGGTAAATCAACCCTCATCAACAAGATATTGCCCGACCTTAACCTGCGTACCAACCAGGTGTCCGACTGGCACAACAAGGGCATGCATACCACCACCTTTGCCGAAATGTTTGAACTACCGCAAGGCGGATCGATCATTGACACACCAGGCATACGCGAACTGGGTATTGTAGATATTGAAAAGGCCGAGCTGGGCGGACTGTTCCCCGAGATCAGAAAATATATGGAGCATTGTCGCTTTAAAAACTGCCGCCACATTAACGAGCCCGGCTGCGCCGTAATAACTGCTGTTGAAAACGGCGACATCGAACCATCCCGCTACGATAGCTACCTCAGCATTTATCACGGGCACGATACGCGGGCGTAGCTTATTTTTCTACAATAAAATCCTTCAGATAGCTGCACTCGCTAACGGCTTTTTTGTAAAAGGCGGTACGCTTATAATTGGTTTTTAAATCGGTAAACAAATCGCTGCCGCGCAATTGCAGCTGATACGCCTTTTGGAGCTCGTTAAAATTGCCTGCGCTATAATCGGGGGCCGTGGCTTGTTTTTGCCTGCATTTTGCCGCCATATAGATGCATTTGGCTTTAAACTCTTCGGTTTTGCTAAACCTGCCGGCTATCAAAAAGTACTCTTCGGCATTAAGGGCCTTAATATAGTCGGCATCATAGTAATTGCGGGTAGCCCGGCCAAAATCATATGCCGACCAATCGTAGGATATTAAATACCAGGCATTGCCATAGGTTGAGGTATTGTATAAACCGGTTGCCATTTTGTAGTAATACGAGGCCCGGTTTGCCGGGTCGTTTTTAATTTGCTGCTGCAGGTTAGCCATGGCTTCGGCAAATTGCAGCTTATTGTAGCCCTTTCCCTTGGCGTAAGTATAAATTTTCGGGTAATCATTTATCCGCTCGATGAAAGGATCGGCAGGAGTATAGCTTTCATCTTTATCCAGGTAAACCGCCTCAACACGTTTAAATGCATTTACTGCCCGGGCATACTGGTGTTCGCGTAAACAGGTTGTGCCCAGCAGTTCGTTAAGATAACTGGTATTTAAAAAAGTAACTTTATTCACTAAAAAAGTAACAAAAGGGGTAGGCCCTAATAACTTCCACCGCATAACCGTTCTTACGTTACTTGAATGCATATCTTCCGACCAAAAGTCAGACTCGCCAGTTGTGCCTAATGCCAAAGCTGTCATGGTGGTATCCTGTTGTTTTAAGTAAACGGGGGCCAGTATGTGAGTATAAAAATTGCGTTCGGTCGATGTAAAGGGGTAAACCTTGTCTTCATTCCAAATGTTCGCCGTATCGATCTTGCGTTCGGCTTTAGCCTTTTTATCCAGCCATTGCAGGGTTGGCAGTAAAACGGCTTCATTAACCCGGTTGTATTTTTGTATGCTTTGCGCGGATAGCAATAGCTGGATGATCTGCTTCTGGTCGTCAAACTCGGGCTTAAGCTTTACCGCATACAGTGCCTTTAGCAATAATGAACCTTCGGCTGTGCTGCCCTGCATCCAGGCTAAATATGCCGCGGCCAGGGTGCCAATTTCGGCGTCCGGGTATTTTTTATCGGCGGCAAGCTGCTTACTAAGATCTTTAAGCTGGCGTATCTGCAAAAGTACCGCATTATCTTTCCCGGCGCGCATGGTAGCGTCAAACGAAAACAATGCCGGCTGTGGGTGCAATTTGGGTGTAAGATAGTATTCTTCCAGCTTATTGATCTCGCGTATCAGCAAAACCCCCACCATGGGCGATGTTGGGCTAAGCGCGTAAACCTGCTGTAAAGGTGTAATGTTAACCTTTGGGTCGGCAAAACCATCAATAGCATAAATATTGGCCCGTTCGGCGGCATTGGTGGCCAGCGTTAAAACCTGGTTAGTATTGACGTGCATGTATTGGTAATTGCGATAAGCCTGTACCCGCCTTTCGGGATATTGGGCAAATATTTTAGAGAACAGGTATGCCGCCCTCACCGTATCTTTTAACCGGCGTAACTCGCCGGCCTTAAGCGAAAGCGCCCAGCCTTTTACGTGGCTTGCCGAGGTAACAGGTGCCAGGTATTTATCATAAACTACGCTGGCCTGGTTGTAGCTTGCACCATAATGCAATAAGCGCTGCGCCTGGTAATAATACCGCAACTGGATAAACTTATCCTTTTCTTGCGCGGCAAAGGTAAAAGCCTGTGCACCCGCGTTACGTAAAGCAACGGTATCCATTGGCGTGGGTTCCCAGGGATGGGCTTCAATGTTGGCTATCTTCTCTGCGCTTTTGGCAAAGCGGTAATATTTTAAGGCGCTTTTATTGGTAATGATGGTTTTTAAAAAAGTATTGGATACCAAACTATCCGGAAGGCCGCCTTTTTGATTGAGGTACCCGGCGTATAAGTCCGAATCCGCCTGATGACTCAAATGGTACATCGCCTTGGCTACGTCACCGGCCGTTACACCTTTGCCCAGGTAAGCGGCCCATTCGCCGGCGTTAATGGCAGCTTCGCTTTCAGGTTCGGTTTCGCTGTATAGAAAAAGGTTATTGGTAAAATAAAAAGCACCATAATCTTTTTGCCCCTGTATGTTGTTATGAAAAAAAGAAACGTAGTAATCGTAAGGATCGGCTTCATCGGCGCAGGCAAAAATTATGGCAACGCAGGCAAAAAAGCAGCTGATAAAACTAACGCAGTAAATAACCGGTTTTTTCCAATTCATCATATGTATAATTCTTCAACACAGGCTCATCCAAGTGGAACCAGATCAGGTTTAAGGTATCCGGTTTTAAATAATGCGAAAGATAATCGGCCACGGTATTCAAATCCTTAACCGGCGCATCTTCCCATCGTACAATGTCGTTCCTTATTAACCCATACTCGGGCAGGTCTGTTTGAGCTGTATACAAGTTATTACCTTGCAACTTAAATTTAGCTTCATTGGTTAAATTAACCAAATTTATTCGTTTGGCAATGCCAATGTAAGCCCTGTCGCGAAAAGCAACCGCCCAGCTAAACAACGGCAAACCCACATCCATTTTTAGCGGGTAACTACCCAGGTTATCGCCAAGATATTTCTTTAGTTCGCTTACTTCAATTATCGAGTTTTGGTTGCCGTATTTACGCAAATTGCCCATGTTATAGCACATCAGCATTACGCGGTCAACAGGCGGTATGCCGCTGCCTTGCCGGTTTTTAACCTGGTGTAACCTTAACGTTGCCGATAGGGTTTTATGTGGCACAAGGGCCTTTATTTTACCAAGCAGGTAAAAGTAATTTTCGCGGGTTTCGGTTGTCCAGTCGCAATCTATCTGCAATTCGGTATAACTGGTTTTACCGGCCTGCTGTACTTTACCATCAACAAAGCCAACTATCTTAACAGCCATGCCGGCAAGCTTTGATTTATTAATGTTGCGCAGCACATTGTTCACAATAAACACAACCGGCACAATGGCTATGGTATCGGGCAGCTGGGTTTGGAAAGTAACAGGCGATACCGGCACAGGGTTGGCACCGCTTTCGTCCATATCCACATCCATTATACGCAAGTATAGTTTATGGGTTTGCAGGTGCTGCAGGTAAGCGTTTTCGGTACTATTTTGGCGGTAAACGGTTTTCCAATAATAAAAGGAAGTGCTTACCTTTCTGCCGGGTTTACAGTCGGCCAAAAAAAACACCAGTAACAATAAAAACCAGGCCCTGCGCATTAACCAAAGTTATTTAATTAAAGTTTTAAGCCAAATATAATGAGAGCTGTTATTCAACGCGTAACACACGCCAGTTGTACTGTTGAGGGGGTAATAACCGGCCAAATACAAACCGGGTTATTGGTTGTATTGGGTGTTGAAGATGCCGATACCACCGAAGACCTGGAGTGGCTGGCCAATAAAATAGTTAACCTGCGCATTTTTGGCGACGAAAACGGGTTAATGAATAAAGCCTTAACCGATGTTGACGGCAATATTTTGCTCATATCGCAATTTACCCTGTTTGCACAAACCAAAAAGGGTAACCGCCCCTCGTTTATCCGTGCGGCCCGGCCAGACAAGGCCATACCCATGTACGAACAGATGATAACCACGCTCGAAAAGCTGTTGAACAAAAAGATAGCCACCGGCATATTTGCCGCTGATATGAAGGTAAGCTTGTTAAACGACGGCCCGGTAACCATCATCATGAATACCAAAGACAGGGATAATTTTTAATTTATGGAATCACAACTTTTAATGCATCATACTTATGACTATTGAAGAAGCGCAAAAACTGGTTGACAACTGGATAAAAACCACCGGTATCCGGTATTTTAACGAACTGACCAATACCGCCATTTTAATGGAAGAGGTTGGCGAAGTTGCCCGCATAATGGCACGCAGGTATGGCGAACAGTCGTTTAAAAGATCGGATGAGGCGGTTGACCTGGGCGATGAGATGGCCGATGTGCTTTTTGTACTGATCTGCCTGGCTAATCAAACAGGCATCGATCTCACGGCGGCGCTCCATAAAAATATGGAGAAGAAGAACATCCGCGATGCGGAGAGACATAAAAATAACGACAAGCTGAAGTAGCGGATACCAGGGCTGCTACATTCAGAAGATATAAAAAGGATAACCTAAATTATATATCATCATGAAAAATGTAGCACTAACTGTAATTGCGTTGCTGATGTTAACCGCTTGCGAAAAAAAAGAAACCGTATCCGACAAGACGGTAGCTATGGATATAACGATGCCGGCACCGGCTAAAGAAAAATTAGCCACGGTAGCCGTGGCAAATTATGCACCGCCGTCTGTATCCCAAAAAACAGTAACCGACACCTCAAAAAAGATAACCAAAGAAGGCGAAATAGAGTTTGAAACCGGCGACGTAAACCGTACCCGCAAAATTATTATGCAACGTGTGCAGGCTTTGGGCGGCTACGTGGCCGAGGACAAGCAAACCAAAGACGAGGGCTCAAACCGTAAAGAGTATAATTTAAAAGTGCGTGTGCCTGCAAAAAACTTTGATCTATTGTTAGATACCGTATCAGGCACTGCCGATAAAATAGATAGCCGGAATATCAATATCAAAGACGTTACTGCCGAATACATCGACACCAAAACCCGTATTGATAACAAAAAAACACTCGAAGCCCGCTATCTGCAATTACTGCAAAAAGCCACACGCATCAAAGATATGCTGGAGATAGAAGCTAAACTGGAAGAGATCCGAAGTGATATCGAATCGACCCAGGGACAGTTAAATTACATGGCAAAACAGGTTGCATACAGTTCGCTGGATATCACTTTTTATTCGCTTTCGGTAGTGCCGCAAAATGATACCGGTTGGGGATATCGTTTAAGGGTAGCCTTTTCGGGCGGATGGGATGCTTTACAATCCGTGTTTTTAGGGATGATCAGTTGCTGGCCTGCCATCATCCTGGTGGTTATAGGGTTTATATTTTTAAAACGTAGACGCACACAACGCAATATCAGATCTATGGCGTAACGCCGTAATGATAGTAACATTCAATTTATTGTTCGGTAATATTAAATAGCTGATATTTAATATTAATTATGCTATCTTTAGTCAACTTAAACCTATAACAAATGGATACAACAATTAAAAATTTTGAGCCCGAAGAACATGGGCAGGGCTTTGCTTTAAGCTTTTTTGCTGTAAGCGATCTAAAAAAAGCGGCAAAATGGGCTAAATTTCTGGCCATCGTCGGCTTTGTATTTACCGGCCTGATTGCCATATCAGCATTTTCTGTCGGCGCTATTATGAGTAGCGTGGCCCAGTTCACTCCAATGGGCGCCGCGCTTACCGCTATGTCAACAATGCTAACAATTATCTACTTAATTATAGCGGCCGTCTTGTTTATGATCAACCTGTTTTTATACCAATTTGCCACCCGCGCAATACGGGCCATCGAATCATCGGATAGCGGCCTGATGGATGGCGGCATGCATCGTTTACAATCGTTTTTTAAGGCCATGGGTATCATCATGATCATATACCTTGCCTTAATTGTATTGATAATTGGCTTTGCAGTTTTGGGCTCTGCCTTAATCCACCACTAAACAAGCTTGATCAGCCGTTCCCCATTCAAAACGGGAATGGCTGTTGCTGTATCCACATTCAGGCAAAATGCAATATCGGCTTCAATGCCCAGTTGCTTAAGGCGTTCGCTGTGCGATGTTTTTTTGAGATAGCCGTTCAGGTCGTCTTTAGCTAAGGTGTACAGGTCGAGCGCGGCTATGGCAGCGTCATCGGGTTTATAATTACCGGCCCCTGTTAGCTGATGCGTAACCGCCCCGGCAAATAAGGTATCCTCAAGGTTAAAATTGTTTTTCCAGCCGGCACATACCAGCAAAACATCTTCGGGTTGTTGTGCCAGCCAGTTGCAAAGTGCTGTGAGGTTTAAAAACGAACCGATTACAATACGCTTTGCGCGGATGGATTGGTGCAGGGCATGGGTACCGTTGGTAGTGGTTAGCACTACAGTTTTGCCGCCCACTTTCTCTTTGGTGTAGCTAAAAGGCGAATTGCCAAAATCAAAGCCCTCAACCACTTCGCCATTACGTTCGGCCGCCAGCAGATGGTCAAAGCCCTTATCGCGGTAAGCAATACATTCGTGTACTTCGGCAACCGGGATGATGGCTTCGGCGCCATTTTCAATACCGTAACAAATGGAGGTTGTAGCTCTGAATATATCGATCACCACCGCGATCTTTCCCTCAAGTTTAAATAAAGGCAACAAAGCCGGGGTGAGGCAAACTTCTAAATTCTTCATTTATTGTATTAAAAAGCGTCATTGCGAGGAACGAAGCAATCCCCGACTTACAGAGCGGCTCTGCCTGTTTGGGATTGCTTCGTTCCTCGCAATGACGTACTGGCTATAAGCGCTGTTTTATGCTTTATAAAACGGTGGTTTAACTATTACCGCTTTAACCTGGTTATCGCGAATTTTAATATAAATTTCAGTTCCTTCTTTGGCAAAAGCGGTATCTACATAACCCATACCTATACCCTTTTGCAGCGATGGCGATTGCGTGCCCGATGTTACCTTACCGATAAGGTTTCCTTCGGCATCTGTAATTTCATAATCGTGGCGGGGTATGCCGCGGTCTATCATTTCAAAACCAACCAGTTTGCGTTTAATGCCCGCTTGTTTTTGCTGCTGCAGTGCATCTGCATTGGTAAACGCCTTGTTAAACTTAGTAACCCAGCCCAACCCGGCCTCCAATGGCGATGTGGTGTCATCAATATCATTACCGTAAAGGCAAAAGCCCATTTCTAAACGCAGGGTATCGCGCGCGCCCAAACCTATCGGCTTTATCCCGAAAGGCTCACCGGCTTTAAATATGGCGTTCCAAATATGTTCGGCATTTTTATTATCAAAATATACCTCAAAACCGCCTGCACCGGTATAACCCGTTGCTGATACGATCACGTTATCTATCCCTGCAAAGGTGCCTTTGTTAAAGGTGTAATACTCCATCGAGCCTAAATCAATATCGGTTAAGCTTTGCAGGGCTTCGGCAGCTTTGGGCCCTTGTACCGCCAGCAGGCTTGTACGGTCGGATATGTTTTTCATATCCACACCCTGGGTGTTGTATTTGCTTATCCAGTCCCAATCCTTTTCAATGTTTGATGCATTAACCACCAGCATATAGGTTTTTTCGTCAATGCGGTAAACCAACAGGTCGTCAACAATACCGCCGTCTTCATTAGGCAGGCAAGAGTACTGCACTTTGCCATCGTATAGTTTTGAAGCATCATTGCTGGTAACACGTTGTATCAGGTCGAGCGCGTTATCGCCTTTTAAAATAAACTCGCCCATGTGGCTCACGTCAAACACACCCACGGCTTTACGCACGGTTTCGTGTTCTGCATTAATGCCCGCATATTGTACAGGCATGTTATATCCGGCAAACGGAACCATTTTAGCACCTAATGCGGTGTGCACATTGGTTAAGGCGGTATTCTTCATAAATGTGGTCGTTATCTGGCAGCAAAAGTAACAATTTGCGCCGAAACATCAGCCCTGCTGTATCTCCCTGTAAAAGGCTATCAGCTGCGATATTACCTTATTGGTATCGTGCTCCTGTTCAACAAGCAGGCGCGCGTTAATGCCTATTTGCTTGCAAAAGTTCTCATCGCTTATAGCGCGTTTTATGGCATCGTGAAACTCTTCGCGGTCGTCGGCAATTAAAATATTGTGCCCGTTTTGGTAATGGATGCCCTCGGCACCAAGTGTTGTGGTAATGATACATTTTTGCATGGCCATGCCTTCCACAATTTTTACCCGCATACCGCCACCCGATAGTAATGGCACTATCATAATGGCTTTGCTGTTTACAAACTCCAATCCGTCGTCAACCTCGCCCTGTATAAATATTTTGCCTAAAACCTCGTAATCGTCAAATGCTTCGGGTATGTTATGCCCCGCAACATAAAAGCGTACTTTCAGGTCGCCGTCCGTCAGGTCGGTCTGAAAATTATCCAAAAACCACTCCATCCCTTCGCGGTTGGGCATCCAGTCTAATGCGCCCAAAAAAAACAGGCTTGGGTATTCGGTCTTTTCATAATCGGGCTTATAGCGGGTCAGGTCAATACCAACAGGTATTACCCTTACAGGGATCTTGATCCCATAATCCAGCATGGTTTGCTTATCCTGCCCGGTTAAGGTGGCAATGGCATCAAACTTATCCAAAAAGCTTAATTCGTACTTTTTAATACGTTTGGCAAGCAGGCTCAGGTATGATTTTTTGATCGGATCGCTTTTTTGTTCTGATAAGCGTTTCCATATCAGGTGCTCAATGTTATGTGCGCGGTAAATCAGTTTAGCGGTGGTATTTTTACGCACAGCAGGCAGATATGCCGACATAAACAGGCCCTCAAACTGAATAATATCATATTGAACCCGTTTCAGTTCTTCAACCAGTATCCGTTCAAATCCGGCGTTGTAAAATCTGTCGACATTATAAGTACGCCGCCCGAAAAGGTTCAAAATAAAATCCTTGAACGACAGGCTCAGGTCAACATCGTACGACTGATAGTTGATCCGTTTGATCAGTGCATCATCAGTTTGGATATCGGTAAGCTGTTTTTTATTATTTACCGTAAACACCGAAACCTCGTGCCCTTCGTTCACCAGCCCTAAAATAGTATTGCGTACCACAATGGGGTATCCGCCATTTTGCGGGAAGGGTACACGATTACTTAAGACCAATATTTTCACTGGGGAGCGGGTTACTATCTCATCAAAAATAGCAAGCTGGCCGGCTTAATCAAAGTAATGCTTAAAAAATCGTCAGCTGCGGGTCGGTAACCCTAAAGGTACGGCGGTGATAACGCGTATAGCCATGCTCCATCACCGCGTTGCGGTGTTTAATGGTTGGGTAACCCTTGTTGCTGTGCCAGTCGTACTCGGGGTGCTCGGCGGCTATCTGCAGCATAAAATCGTCGCGGTAGGTTTTGGCTAATATGGATGCCGCCGCAATGCTGAAGTATTTGGCATCGCCCTCAACAATACAGTGATGCGGTACCTGGTTGTATTTGTTAAAGCGGTTACCATCGATTATCAAAAAGCCGGGTTCGGTTTTTAATTGCGCTATAGCGCGATGCATGGCCAAAAACGAGGCATTTAAGATATTGATCTGGTCAATCTCTTCATTATCAACCCAGGCTACGGCATATTCAACAGCATTAGCTTCAATTTCTGTGCGCAGGTCATATCTTACCTTTTCGGTGATCTGTTTCGAATCGTTCAGTACTGCGTGCTCAAAATCGTGCGGTAAAATTACGGCAGCTGCAAAAACAGGCCCGGCCAAACAGCCGCGACCGGCTTCATCGCAGCCGGCCTCTAAAAAATCGTGTTGAAATCGGGCTAAAAGCATTTAATTAAAAAATACGCAGGGTAAGCAAAGTTACATCATCAATGGGTTTGCTTTTTACTAACGTTGCCAACTCGTTTAATATTTTCTGGTTAAACTTATCGGGGCTTAGATCGCCGTTCTGGGTAACAAAATCCATCATAATATCTTCGTTCCACACCACGGCATCAGCAGGCTCATAATCCAATAACCCATCGGTATAATTAAAAATAAGCGATCCGGGTTCTATGTCAACCTCACCCTGGTTTATAAATGGCAGTTCCTCAAAAACGCCTAACATGGTAGTGCCCAGTTTTAAAGGCACGGCTTCGCCGTTGGCATAAATTACCGATGGGTTATGCCCGGCGTTAATATAATCCAGCCTACGGTTTTCTTCGTTATATTTTGCCAAAAACAAGGTGATGAACTTTTCGCCCTTGGTGTTTTTGATAACGATATTATTTAGCCGCTCAACAATATTGGTCAGGTCGTCTTCTACCGTTGCCCAGGCCCGCAAACTTGCCTGGAAATTTGCCATCAGCAATGCCGCCGATATTCCCTTGCCCGATACATCGGCAATGCACCACAAAAACTCTTTATCGTTAAGGCGGATAAAATCAAAATAATCGCCGCCTATGTTTTGGTGCGGCAAATATCTGGCACCTATTTCAACCCCCGTTTCTTTGTGTAACCTTAACGGGATAAGCATGTTTTGTACCTCAACGGCCAGTTCCATTTCGCGTTGAAAACGTTCGGCAGCGATACGTTCCCTAAACAGTTTCTTATTTTCAAGCGCAACCACGATCACGTTCATTAACGTTTGGATAAAGTTAAGATCGTTGGCCAGCATCTCTTCGGATGTATTAAAATCACCTACAAGGGCAAATGCCAGCAGCTTACTTTTGTGATAGATAGGGATAAAATAATCATAAGTGGATAGCAACGGATCGGGGTGGCCCAATAGCGGTGCCGGCGACTTATACTTGTTCATCTTCATACAAGCCTTATACAGTGCCGGGTTGGTTTCAAAAGTACCGCCGTATTTTGATACGCAGATATAGCTGCCAAACTTCTCGATCATAAAACGGAGTTTGCCAACGCTCAGGTAATTTTTCAGGATAACCTCAAGCATTTCAACCAGTACCTGCGTCGAACTATTTTTATTAATGGCTTTGGTTACCTCAAGTAACGAGTTTAACTCCGACTGCCGCTTAAGCAGCAATCGTATCAACTCATCTTCGCCATTATTACTATTAAAGCTATCCATTCAGCTTATAAATATATATTAAAAAACTATATCCTCGTATTTTGCGATTTAACATCAAAGGCATCGCGCAAGCCAATAGTTACCAAATTAAATGCATAAACCATGAGCATGATAGCCAAACCGGGCAGCATAGCCAGGTAAGCGGCATCCATAATAATGTAGCCGTAATGTTCTTTGATCATGCCGCCCCAGGTTGGCATTGGCGGTTGCGCGCCAAAACCCAAAAAGCTCAGCCCCGCTTCGAGCAATATTGCCGAAGCAAAGTTTGACGATGCCAGCACTAAAATTGGTCCGGCAATATTAGGCAATATATGTCGGCTGATAATACGATAATTACTAAAACCTAAAGCTTTGGCTGCCTCAACAAACTCAAATTGTTTTAGGCCCATTACCTGGCCGCGCACTAACCGCGCTACATCAACCCACATAGAAATACCGATGGCAATAAATATCTGCCATAAACCTTTACCCAGGGCAAACGATATGGCAATAACCAACAGCAGTGTGGGCAACGCCCATAAAACATTCATTAACCAGCTTAACGAGCTATCTATCCACCCGCCGTAATAACCGGCTGCCGCGCCAACCGCAATACCAACCAGCAAACTGATAATGACCGAAACCAAACCCACAGCCAGCGATATGCGTGCACCTAATATAATACGGCTCAGTAAATCGCGGCCGTAAATATCGCTGCCAAGCCAATAGGTTTTTTTGCTGATGTTATCTGCTGTGATCGCATTATAAACATATTGATATTGCCTTGCGTTATTTAAAAGTTCAAGCCTGGTGCCATCGTTCCGGTCAATAATAATTTTTGCGCCAAGGTATTTAGGCTTTACCCCGTAATAAACTTCAAAAATATTATACGATACCTTTTCGGGTTTATCCTCATCGCCAATATACTGATCAACCTGTATCGAGTCTTTAATAAAGCTGTAGCTCGTTATGGGCACATGGGTATATTTATCCGGCTGCCCGTATAGCATTCTTTTCAGGAAGTTTACCTGCTCAACGGGCTGACTTTTACGGATGGACAGCATCGTAAAAACCGCCCCCGGTTTTTTAATGCTCAGCTGAATGGTCATGTTATTGGCCTGCGGGGTACTATCGGGCATGATGAGGTAACCAAGTATAGCAGCCGCTACGGTTAAGCCAATATAAATTAAACCCATAAGGGCTAATTTATTCCGCTTAAAACTTTTCCATAACCGTCGCGAAGGTGTAGTATCGGCCAAAATGCAATTCTGTTTTGGCTAAATATCGTTTATTTGACCCGAAAAAACCACACATGATTGCAATTTACTATCAGTCAATTATTTATCAGTGGTCCAATTAATAAATTTCACTATTAGAAAATAAATGTACGTTAGGTTTGTAACTAAAGCGTTGGTTTCGCATCTTTAAAGAAAATCACTAATTTTTTATGAAATTAAACTATTCATTATCGGTTGCCGTGTTAATGGCTTTGGCTGTTAGTACAGGTTTTGCGCAAACAAAATCAAAACCGGCACCAAAAACCAAGGTATCGGCGGCAAGCACTTCTAAAAAAGCCGACTTGCTCCCAGTTGATCCTGCGGTTATCATCGGCAAGCTGCCCAATGGCTTAACGTATTATATCCGCAAAAACAGCCAGCCAAAAAACCGCGCCGAACTATACCTGGTTAACAAAGCGGGTTCGGTTTTAGAGACTGACGCCCAGCAGGGCCTTGCTCACTTTACCGAGCATATGGCCTTTAAAGGTACCCGCGATTTCCCGAAAAAAGAACTCATCAACTACCTCGAAAAATCGGGTGTGAAATTTGGCGCTGACCTGAACGCTTATACCTCGTTTGACGAAACGGTTTACCAGTTACCACTGCCAACCGATAGCGCTAAAATTTTTGAACAAGGCTTTAATATCCTGGCCAACTGGGCCGGTTATGTAAGTTTTGATACCGACCAGATAGACAGCGAACGCGGTGTGGTTTTAGAAGAATCGCGCTTACGCGGAAAGAATGCACAGGAGCGCCTTTCGCACCTCATCTATCCTATCATTTTTAACAATTCGCGTTATGCCGAGCGTATCCCTATCGGTAAAGAGGATATATTAAAAACATTTAAACCCGAAGTGATCAAAAGCTATTACCACGACTGGTATCGCCCCGATCTGCAGGCCGTAATTGCCGTTGGCGATTTTGACCCTAAGCATGTTGAAGAACTGATCAAAAAGGATTTCTCGGCCTTAAAAAATCCGGCTAACGAAAAACCACGCACCAAATATAACGTAGCTTTAAGACCGGGCACCCAGGTAAAAATTGTTACCGATAAAGAATTACCTTATACCATTGCCGAGGTTATTGTAAAGCATCCTTCGGCGCCCATCAAAACCGAACAGGATTATATCCGCTCGCTGCGTATCTCATTGTTCAACAATATGCTGAGCTCCCGTATGCGCGAATTGACACAAAAAGCTGACCCTCCGTTCCTGTTTGGCCAGGCAAGTTATGGCGGCTTTTTAGGGGGCCTTAATGCCTTTACAACTGTTGCAGTTGCCAAACCCGGCGAACTGCAAAAAGCGGTAACCGCCGCTGTTGAAGAAACCGAACGTGCCCGCCGCTTTGGTTTTACCCAAACCGAACTCGATCGTGCCAAGCAGGATGCCCTTACCGGGATAGAGAACGCATACAAAGAGAAAGACAAAACCAGGTCGATCAATTTTGTAAGCGAGTACCAGGCAAACTTTTTAAAGGGCGAAGCTATACCGGGTATTGAGTTTGAATATAATTTTTACAAAACCAATATTGAAAAGATCCAACTAAGCGAGATTAATGCGCTGGCGGGTAAATTTATCAGCGATCAAAACCGCGATATTATAGTTGAAGCCCCTGAAAAGGAGAAAGACAAATTACCTACCGAAGCAACTTTGCTGAGCTGGGTTAACAGTGCCGGTAAAGAGGTTACTGCTTATGTAGATAACGTAAGTAAAAAACCCTTGCTGGATAAACTTCCTGCAGGCAGCAAGATCGTATCCGAACATAAGGACCCTGCTATAGGCACTACCGCTTTGGTTTTAGGCAACGGGGTTAAGGTTATCTTAAAACCTACCGATTTTAAAAACGACCAGATCCTGATCAACGGTTACAGCTTTGGCGGTACCTCGCTGGCAAGCGATGCTGATTTCCGTTCGGCTAACCTGGCCGATGACCTGGTAGGCAGCAGCGGTATAGCCGAGATGACCCAGATCCAGCTGGATAAAATGCTGGCAGGTAAAAACCTGAGCATCTCGCCATACATCAGCGAAACATCGCAGGGCATCAATGGCAGCTCATCGCCAAAAGACCTGGAAACAGCTTTCCAACTCATCTACCTGTATTATACCCAGCCACGTAAAGATGCCGATATCTGGCAATCAACTATTACGCAGATCAAGGCTTCGTTGGTAAACAAGGGCCTTGACCCGGCAAGTGTTTTCCAGGATAGTACCATCGCGGTATACAGCAATTACAACTTCCGTCGTATGGCAGTTACTTTGGATCAGATCAACCATGCGAGCCTGGATAAAGCTTACGGTTTTTATAAAGAACGTTTTGCCGATGCAAGCAGCACCACATTTACCATAACCGGTAGTTTTGATGTAGAAAAAATTAAGCCCCTTTTAGAACAATACCTGGGTGGTTTGCCATCAACCAAAAGCGGCGAAACTTACAAAAACCTGCATATTGCACCGCCAACCGGCCAGATCACCAAAACCGTTTATAAAGGTATTGGCGATAAAGCCAGCGTACAGTTAGCCTACACCGGCGAATACAATTACAACGAAGCCAACAATATTCAGGTTGATGCCTTGGGTGCTATCCTGCAATTCAGGATGCTTGACCGTTTGCGCCAAAAAGAAAGCGGCGTATACTCGCCGGGTGTAAGCGCCAACTACAGTAAATTGCCAAACGGCCGTTACAGCATTGTTATTTACTTTGGCTGTGCACCGGCCAATGTTGATAAGCTGATAGCTGCCGCGATTGACGAGATCGATAAGATCAAGCAAAACGGCCCGGAAGCAACCGATATTCAAAAATTTGTTGCCGAGCAAAAACGCGCCATCGAGGTTAACCTGCGCGAAAACCGTTTCTGGCAAACATACCTAAACCGCACTGCGCAATATGGCGATGATCCGGATGCTGTTTTAAACCAGACCAAAGATCTTGACCAGGTAACCGTTGCCAGTGTAAAAGAAACTGCCAATAAGTACCTAAGCAGCAACCTGATCAAAATGATCCTGGTACCTGAGAAACCTGAAAAGAAATAATAAACAGATTAGTGATATTTCAATAGCGATGGGTTTAATACCCATCGCTATTTTTTTGCCCTATAGCTAATAAACTTTGTCATTTCGACCAGCGGGAGAAATCTTCTGCCGTAGACTGGCTTGGAGCAGAAGATCTCTCACTATCGTTCGAGATGACAATTTTATGAAGGGGGGCAAAGGCCAATAACTTAATAACCAATGACCCAATAACTACTTCAGCCTCGGCTTTAAAAAAGCGATGGTATGGGTATAAGCGTCTTTGGTAGCGTCGGCATTGTAAACCGGGTTACTCGGGTTGCTAAACCCGTGGTTGGCATCATATTGGTAAAGCGTTAGTTTCTTATCCGCTTTCTTCATGTTATCAGCAAATTTGGCTACAACCTGCGGGTTTATCCATTTATCCTGATTGCCAAAAATACCCAGCACATCGGTATTCAATGTTTTTAGTTTTTCTACGTCCTGCTCGGGCATCCCATAATACATCACACAGCCAACAGCGTGTTTACCCGCAAGTAAAGTAGTTTGCAAACTCCATCCGCCGCCAAAGCACCAGCCAATAGTTGCAATCCGCGCTTTAGGCCCGGCATAGGCAATAGCGCCTTTGATAATAGCTTGCGCACGGTCTTCTTTAACCGCAGCCATATATTTACCAGCATCGGCGCTGTTGCTAGCTACGCTGCCATCATACAAGTCGATAGCAATTACGTTTACATTGCCTACATCGTTGTATAGCTTTTCCGACTCTTGTTTGATGTAATCGTTCAGACCATACCATTCGTGTACCACAAACAGGTAATTATGAGTAGGTTTTGCGGCTTTTAGCTCATAAGCTCCCGCAGTTTTACCATCGGCACAAGGATAGGTAATGGCCTTACCAATGGTGCTCTGAAAATGAAAGGGTCGCGGGTCGGCGTGCGCTTTCACAAATTTTTTATCCGATGCCAGCATGGCAAATTGCTGCGTAGGCGAGTGGCAAACGGCTACGGTTTTGCTTTGGCTAAAGCCAACCGAATAACACATCACGGTAACGATCAGTAATAACAGCTTTTTCATAGTTTAGTGATTAGTTAACAGATAGATAATTAACAATATACAACTTTTGTTTTGGTTTCGCTCAATATCAATACGCAGAAAGACCCTCGCCAGTTGCCGGCAAGGGTCTTAATATTCAGGATATGATCTGCTATATTCTATATTATTTTGAGCCCCCGCTTTGCTGCTTAGCCTGGTTTTTCATTTGATCGTTAGCCACGATCACTATCTCCACCCGGCGGTTTTGCGTGCGGCCGTCAATAGTAGTGTTATCCGCAATGGGCTCTGTATCGCCTTTGCCTTGAGTGCTTAAACGCCCCGGATCAATACCATTCGTGATCGCGAAAGCCTTAACAGCTTCGGCCCGGCGGATAGACAGGTCCATATTATGCGCCGCGCTACCGGTATTATCGGTATGCCCAACCACCAATATATTGGTTTCGGGGTTGCTTTTAAGCGATGCGGCAAGCTGGCTGATATCGGTTTTTGCCTGCGGCTGCAAATTGGTTTTATCAATATCAAACAAAATACCCGAGCTAAATTTTACAATGATACCCTCGCCCTCGCGCACAACTTCGGCACCGGGCACAGTTTGTTTGATCTGGGCTGCCTGCTTGTCCATGTTACGGCCAATAAATGCACCGGCTGTGCCACCAATAGCACCACCAATAATAGCACCCAATGCGGTATTACCAGCCTTACGGCCAATGATCGCACCAATGGTACCACCGGCTCCGGCGCCAATGGCTGTTCCTTTTTGCGTTTTGGTTAAACTGTCGCAACTTGTAACCACGGTCAGCGTCATAGCAGTGGCTATGCTTAATGCGGCTAATTTTAAATTAATGATCTTCATTTGTTATTTTAAGGGTTGTGTATTCAAGGGTAAAAGTACAAAGTAAGTGCCAAAATGTTTTTATACTACCTTTGTAACATAATTAAACGTCCATTTTTTTGGAAAAAAACATAAGCATATTAGGCTGCGGATGGCTGGGGCTGCCTTTAGCTGTCAGGTTGATAGCTCAAGGTTGGCTTGTTAAAGGCTCAACAACCACACCATCAAAATTACCGGTGCTCCGTTCTCAGCAAATCGACCCGTATTTAGTACAATTAAGCGGCGATGTTTCTGTTTACAACGATTTTTTTTACAGCGATGTATTATTGGTTAATGTGCCGCCATCATTAAAAAAACAAACCGCCGATGATTACCTTGCTCAAATACAAGCTTTAGTTAAACAGGTTGAACTATCTCCGGTAAAGCAGGTCATCTTTATCAGTTCAACTTCGGTTTACCCGGATACCAACCAGGAGATCAGCGACACCGGGATGGTTGATTTTCAAAGCGCATTGTACCTGTCTGAGCGGATATTTGCGCAGAGCACCATTTTTAAAACAACGGTTATTCGCTTTGCGGGACTGATTGGCCCGGGGCGGCATCCCTCACGTTTTTTTTCAGGGAAAACAGATATCCCAAATGGTTTGGCGCCGGTAAACCTCATCCATCTGGATGATTGCATCAGCATTATCGAAACCGTTTTAAACCGGTCAAATTTTGTGGGCACTTACCATGTGGCGGCCCCAACCCATCCGTCGCGAAATGAGTTTTATACCCTTGCGGCCCAAGTTGCCGGTTTACCCTTGCCGGGATTTATTGATGAGCTGAAAGAGTGGAAGATCATCGATCCGGTAAAGCTGGAGCATGATCTGGATTATGAGTTTATTCATCCGGATTTATTGAAACTTGCCTTTGCCCAAGTCTGATTTTTTTCGCAATGCACTCGCTCGCGTCCCGCGAGCGAGTAATATCCATGCTGCCTCTGGCAGTTGGCAACGAATCAAAACAGGTAAACCTTGATGTTAATCCGCGCCTGTCTGTGTCCGGCAAGTGTAGCTGCCAGAGGCAGCATTAATAGTCGCCACTCGCCAGAGGCAAGCGACTGCGAAGCAGGCAATTTTCAGATGCGAAATTTGTGAGTCGGCTTTTTCCAGCTACGCCACCTTATTATACTCCCGCTGATAACTCAACGGACTTTTCCCGGTGATCAGTTTAAAATATTTATGAAAGCCCACCAGGTTTTGAAAGCCGCATTCAAAACAGATCTGCTTAATGCTTAACCGGTTTTCGATCAGCATTTTACAGGCATCACCCACCCTTATCTCAATTAAAAACTGCGAGTAGGTTTTGCGTGTGCGCGATTTAAAATAACGGCAAAACGAGTTTTCGCTTATCCGGGCAACATCGGCAATCTCGCTCAGCTGTATCTTGCGCCTAAAGTTGGCCAGCGAATATTCGTAAATGGCGTTAATGCGCTCGTTCTCCATATCGTTCAGATCGTGGCTAAAGCCGATGGACGACAGGAAGACCAGATCCTCGCTCGCCGCCATAACCGACAGCAGCTTCATCAGCACAATAATGCGCTGCATACCATCGCTGTTCATCATTTTGCGGATCAGCAGGCCCGCCGCCTTAGCCGTTTGGCCCTGGATATGGATGCCCCGCCGGGCTTTTTCTAACAAGGTTTTAATGGGTTTGCTTTCGGGCAGGCTCATAAACTGCTCGCCCCAAAAGTTCTCGGCAAAATGGATCACCGCCGCATCGGCCATTAAAGTGGTATCGGGTTTAAAATAGGCGTCGTCATACCGCCAGTAATGTGGCAGCTGCGATCCGATAAGCACAATATCGCCGGGCGAAAACCGCCTGATATTATCGCCCACAAATTGTGTACCGCTCCCCTTATTGATCTGGATCAGCTCAACCTCGGGGTGATAGTGCCATAAGTTGTTGATATACGGGTAAATATCCTGCCGCACGCTGAACGAGTGCGCAGGTGCATTATTAACTTTAAGCAGCTGTGGCTTCATTAAACTATAAATTCGTTAGCTATGAATAAAGTTGTTAATTATATGCCAAAATAGTTTATTAATTAGACAAATCAAAAAAGTTAATCTACCGCAAAACATTCTTTCTTTGTAATACCAATTATCAATAGTTAATTTTTTTAAACCACTTAGCGACAATTATCTACCTAAACCAATGGAAAAAAAGAACAGCCAGACCTTTGCCTTTATACTCGTCACGTCCTTATTCTTTTTATGGGGATTTGCCCATAACCTCGATCCTGTATTAATACCGCACTTAAAAAGGTCATTCACACTCACAACCGTACAGGCAACTTTGGTCGATTCGGCTGTTTTCGGAGCTTATTTCATCATGGCTATCCCGGCGGGTATGATCATGAAGCGTTTTGGCTATAAAATAGGGATCATCGCCGGCTTGCTAACTTTTGCGTTTGGTGCATTTTTATTTGTGCCTGCAGCTAATACGCAATCATATGCTTTCTTCCTGATCGCTTTGTTTATTATCGCGTGTGGTTTAGCAACTCTTGAAACAGCGGCCAATCCGTATGCTACGGTTTTAGGTTCACCGGAAACCGGTACGTTCAGATTAAATTTAGCACAATCATTTAACGGATTGGCTGCAGCGATAGCTCCTGCGGTTGGTGTTCGTATTATTTTGACAAAAGGCCTCACGGATGACCAGCTTAAAACCATGACCGATGCTGCACGTAAGGCAGCATTAGCCGCAGAAGCATCATCAGTAAAAACACCTTATATCATCTTAGGTGCAGCATTGGTTGTTATTGCGGTTGCCTTTTCGCTTACTAAACTTCCAAAAATCCAGGAGGAAACAACCACCGAAAAAAGCGAAAGTATATTTCACGCATTCAAGCATAAGCATTTAACATGGTCGGTAATAGCGCAGTTTTTCTACGTGGGTGCACAGGTTTCGGTATTTAGCCTGTTTCTGTTATACGCGCCAAAGGCAGCCGGTATAACGGAGCATGCTGCAGGCGATTGGGCTTTTTTCTGCGGAATGGCCTTTTTAGCCGGACGAATTTTAGGAACAGTTTTAATGCGTTTTATCAAAGCCAATCTTTTGCTGGCAGTTTATGCGGTGATCAATATAGGACTGTGTGTGATCGCTATAATGGGGCACGGCATGATCACTATTTATAACGCCATCGGCATATGTTTCTTTATGTCGATCATGTTCCCAACCATATTTGCGTTAGGCATTAAAGATCTGGGTGGCGATACCGAATATGGCAGCAGTTTATTAATCATGTCGATAGTTGGCGGAGCTATCGTTCCTCGCTTTTTTGGTATAATAAGTGATGCGACGGGCAATATACAGAATGGTTACATTATACCCCTGATCTGTTTCGTGATCATAGCGATATTTGGTTTTTCAGGATACAAAGTGGTTAACAAAACCGAAGTAGAAACAGCCCTGGACCCAGGCAATTTAGGATAAGAAGAATATGAACAAATACTGCTTAGCGCTCGACCTGGTTAACGACCCGGCTTTAATTGCCGAATACGAGCAATACCATCGTAACGTATGGCCCGAAATTATTGCCAGTATTAAGGATTCAGGCATTAACAATATGGAGATCTACCGTTTTGGTGATCGCCTTTTTATGATCATGGAAACCAATGATACCTTTAGCTTTGAACGCAAAGGCGCCATGGACGCGGCAAACCCCAAAGTACAGGAATGGGAGCAGCTGATGTGGAAATATCAGCAGGCCATACCCGGCGCCAAACCCGGCGAAAAGTGGGTGTTTATGGACAAGATTTTTCAACTATAAAATTAAACGAAAAATAAAGGCTCATTTTTCTCTGTGTTTTTGCCTCTGTGAACTTTGTGGTAAAAACTTAACCACAAAGAGCACGAAGAATGCACAGAGCGCACAGAGTTAAATTACAATTAAAGGTTTATGTTAGATCTAAAAGGAAAAACAGCAGTAGTTACGGGTGGCGGCAGTGGGATAGGTAAAGCTGTGGCCACTGTTTTTGCACGTCAGGGTGCTGCGGTGCACATTATTGAATTGAACCTGGAGAACGGCCAGCACGTGGTCGACGAAATTAAAGCTGCCGGCGGCATTGCCTACGCGCATGCCTGCGATGTGAGCAACCAGCAGCAGGTAAGCGCTGTGTTCGATCACATCCAAACTATCGATATTTTGGTGAACAATGCCGGAGTGGCCCACGTAGGCAAAGCCGATACCACCAGCGAAGAAGATTTTGTGCGCCTGTTCAATATCAACGTTAAGGGCGTTTACAACTGCCTGCATGCGGCCTTGCCATTAATGAAGAGCCGTGGCAAGGGTGCTATCCTCAACATGTCATCTATTGGCGCGGTGGTAGGTATTGCAGACAGGTTTGCTTATTCGATGACCAAAGGAGCCGTTCACGGGATGACCTTATCCGTAGCCCGCGATTATGTTCACGATGGCATCCGCTGCAACTCGATATCCCCGGCAAGGGTGCATACGCCCTTTGTGGATGGCTTTATCGCCAAAAACTATCCCGGCAAGGAAGCCGAAATGTTTGATAAACTATCCAAATCGCAACCTATCGGCCGCATGGGTAATCCCGAAGAAATTGCCAACCTGATATTATACCTTTGCTCAGACGAAGCATCATTCATCACCGGTTGTGATTACCATATTGATGGCGGATTTATAAAATTAAATAATTAACCCCCTAACCCCCTGAAGGGGGAACACACGGCGGGACAAATAATAACAATTAAAAAAACTCTCCCCTTTAGGGGAGTTAGGAGGGATATGAAACTTATACGATACGGACAACTGAACCAGGAGAAAACAGGTGTTGAACTGGATGGAAAATATTTTGATACTTCGGCGTTGGGCGAAGATTATAATGAACGCTTTTTTGAAACGGGCGGACTTGATCGCTTGAAGACATTTTTAGATCAGAATGTAGGTAAGCTGAACGAAATTCCTGCCGGAACTCGTCTGGGCAGCCCGATAGCACGGCCGTCAAAAATTGTTTGCATCGGCTTAAACTATGCCGATCACGCTAAAGAAACCGGAGCAGCAACACCTGCCGAGCCGATCATTTTTATGAAAAGCACCACCGCTTTGGTTGGCCCGAATGATGATATCATTATCCCTAAAAATTCGGTAAAAACCGATTGGGAAGTGGAGATAGCTGTAGTTATCGGCAAAAAAGCTACCTATGTGAGCGAAGCCGATGCCGAAAATTACATTGCTGGTTACGTATTGCACAACGATGTTTCGGAGCGCGAGTTCCAGATAGAGCGTGGCGGCACCTGGGATAAAGGTAAAGGCTGCGATACATTCGCGCCGCTGGGCCCTGTTTTGGCTACTGCCGATGAAATTAAAGATGTAAACAACCTGCGTTTATGGTTAACCGTTAACGGCCAAAAAATGCAGGATGGCAATACTTCCAACTTCATCTTTAAAATACCTTTCTTAATTTCGTATATCAGCCAGTTTATGACCTTGCTGCCCGGCGATGTGATATCAACAGGTACGCCTGCCGGTGTTGGTCTGGGCTTTAAACCGCCGATCTATTTAAAAGCCGGCGATGTTGTTGAACTGGGTATTGATGGCTTGGGTACCTCAAAACAAACCTTAAAAGCGTATGCGCATTGATGCACACCAGCATTTCTGGATATTTGACCCGGTTAGAGATAGCTGGATAACTGATGATATGGCAGTCATTCAGCGGGATTTTTTGCCTGCCGATCTGCAGCCCATCTTACAGCAAAATCATATCGACGGGTGCATCGCCGTACAGGCCGATCAATCAGAAACGCAAAACAGCTTTTTATTAGAGCTGGCCAGCGAAAACGATTTTATCAAGGGTGTTGTTGGCTGGGTTGACCTTCGCGCCCAAAACATCGAAGAGCGCCTGGAGTATTACAGCCAGTTTGAAAACATGAAGGGTTTTCGTCATGTTTTACAGGGCGAGGAAGATCGCGCCCTGATGCTGAAGCCTGAGTTTATGAACGGCATCGGCAAATTAAAAAAACATGGGTTTACCTATGATATTTTAATTTTTCCAGATCAACTACAGTACGTGCCCGGGTTTGTAAATGCTTTCCCTGATCAGAAATTTGTGATCGACCATATTGCCAAGCCCGATATTAAAAACCGCAAGGTAGCCGACTGGGCGAAGGAAATGCGCGCCATTGCCGAATTGGATAATGTTTGGTGCAAAGTATCGGGCATGGTAACCGAAGCCGACTGGAAAAACTGGAAGACCGATGATTTTGAACCTTATCTTGATGTAGTTTTTGAAGCCTTCGGGGTTGAAAAAGTAATGTTCGGGTCCGACTGGCCGGTTTGCCAGGTGGCCGCATCGTACAACGCCATGGCCGGCATCGTTACGCAATATACGTCAACCTTGTCGTTAAGCGAGCAATCGGTTTTCTGGGGCGAAAACGCCGTTAATTTTTATGATATTAAATAAACATCTGCTAAAACCAACCACATGAACTTACAACTAAACGATAAAGTAATTATAGTAACCGGCGGAGCCAAGGGTATCGGCGAAGGCATCAGCAAAGTATTAGCCGGAGAAGGCGCTATACCGGTAATTGTTGGCCGCAAAGCCAACGATAACGAAGCTGTAGTATCGGCTATTGTAGCTGCCGGCGGAAAAGCCTTCCAGGTTGCCGCCGAACTATCCGACCCGAATGAATGCAAAAAAGCAGTTGACGCTGTGATTGCTCACTTTGGCAGGATTGATGGCCTGGTGAACAATGCCGGTGTTAACGATGGTGTTGGCCTGGAGAATGGTACTTACGAAGCTTTTATGGCATCACTGCATAAAAACGTGGTGCATTATTACCTGATGGCACATTATGCGTTGCCGGAATTAAAAAAATCGAAAGGCTCTATCCTGAACATCACCTCAAAAACCGCCGAGACCGGCCAGGGTAATACTTCGGCATATGCCGCAGCTAACGGCGGCCGTAACGCCTTAACCCGCGAGTGGGCCGTTGAACTGCTGAAATACGGCATCCGCGTAAACGCGATAGTTGTAGCCGAATGCTGGACGCCTGCTTACGATACCTGGATAAGTGGTTTGGCTAACGCGGAAGAAAAACTAAAGGAAATAACTTCGAAAATACCTTTAGAGAACCGCATGACCACCGCCGAAGAAATAGCTAACGCAACAGCTTTCTTATTGTCAGAACGATCAAGCCACACCACCGGCCAGATCATCCATGTGGATGGGGGTTATGTGCATTTAGACAGGGCACTGGCGAACGCATAATACACCATTTATGTCATGCTGAACTTGTTTCAGCATCTCACAGGACAAGCGGAATTGCAAGGCGCAAACTTTGCATGAGGGATCCCGAAACAAGTTCGGGATGACCTTTCTCTTTTTTAATAATTGTTAAGTTAACACATAATGAAAACATTAGTATGCACCACCCCGGGAAGCTTTGAATACCAGCAAGGTACAAAGCCCGAATTAACACCCGGACATGCTATCATTAAAATAAAAAAAATAGGCATTTGCGGCACCGATCTGCACGCCTTTGAAGGTACGCAGCCTTTTTTTTCGTACCCGCGTATTTTAGGCCACGAGTTAGGCGGCGAACTGGTAGATTTTGACGATGCGCCGGGCTTTACCAAAGGCGAAGCGGTAACTTTTATCCCTTACTTTAATTGCGGAACATGCATCGCCTGCCGTTCGGGTAAGCCCAACTGTTGTACCCATATTAAGGTGTTTGGTGTACATATTGATGGCGGCATGAGCGAATACGTTTCCGTTCCGTCGTACTCATTAATACATGGCGAAGGTTTAAGTACCGACGAACTGGCATTGGTTGAGCCTTTGGCTATAGGTGCGCATGGCGTTCGCCGTGCCGATGTACAACCCGGCGAATTTGTGCTGGTTGTTGGCGCGGGACCTATCGGTTTAGGTATTATGGAGTTTGCCCGTATTGCCGGCGCACAGGTTATTGCCATGGATATTAACGAAAACCGTTTAGATTTTTGCAAAAACAAACTCAAGGTACACCATACCATTAACCCGCTAACGCAAAATGTGGATGAGGAGCTCAAACGCATTACCAATAGCGATTACCCAACCGTGGTAATTGATGCCACCGGCAGCCTGAAAGCCATCACCAATGCTTTTGCTTACATGGCGCACGGTGCCAGATATGTTTTGGTAGGATTACAAAAAGGCGAGATCAGCTTTAGCCATCCGGAGTTTCATAAACGCGAAGCAACGTTGATGAGCAGCCGCAACGCAACCCGCGCCGATTTTGAGCATGTGATTGCCTCGATGAAAAAAGGTTTGGTTGACCCGACGAATTACATTACCCACCGTGTTGATTTTGACCAGGTTAAAAGCGATTTTGCCAGCTGGCTCGATCCGGTAAATGGGGTGATTAAGGCGATGGTATCTTTAGCCCCCTAACCCCCTTAAGGGGGAATAAAAACATAAGAAGCAAGTAATGTGTTTTATGAGCGTGGACAAGTGCGATTCCCTCCCTCGGGAGGGTGTAGGGAGGGGTCTATCCATCGAGTATGACGAATTAACCCCTCCCTGCCACATCATGGTCCAACGCACCCCTCCCAAGGGAGGGAATAAAGCCAAACCCGAAGCTTGAAATATAGATATTACTGTTTTAACGCCACCATATACGCGTCGCGAGGTATCATTCGAGCTCCCATTGATTCTAAATGTTCGGTATGCAGTTGGCAATCTATCATTTGGTATTTACCCGTTTGACATAAGGTGGTCAAGGCCAGTTTTGAAGCGTTGCTTACCTTACTAAACATACTTTCGCCGCAAAAAACCTGGCCTACTTCCACGCCATACAAACCGCCAGCTAAAGCATCATCCTGCCAAACTTCAACAGAATGGGCAATGCCTGATTGGTGCAAACGGATATAAGCTTGTTGCATTTCACCGGTTATCCAGGTACCGTCCTGCCCTTTGCGTTTGGTACCGGCGCAAGCTTTAATTACATCGGCAAAGCATTGGTTAAAGGTTACTTTAAATCTATCCGACCGCATCACCTGCCGCATGCTTTTGCTGATGCGCAGTTCATCCGGGTAAAGCACGAACCGTTCGTGGGGCGAAAACCACAAAATGGGTTCGTCTTCGCTGTACCAGGGGAAGATGCCGTTTTGATAAGCCAGTATCAGCCTTTCGGCAGATAGATCGCCCTCAATAGCCAGCAGGCCGTCCTCTTCGGCCAAAGCCGGATCCGGAAAAATTAAGCGTTCATCAAGCCTGAAGATCATCAGGCAAAATTAAGCCTTCTTACGTATTACCAGTTTTTTATTTTGCGCTTTGGCGATATCATCCATATACTGCTGCATTTCGGTATATTTTGCAGCGGGGATAACGTAATTGGTTAAATTAAATGTACTGGTGCTTATCACCTGGTTTTTGGCAGCATCATAAGTGTAACTCAGACTGAAATCGCCATAACTGAATTTTAAATTCGCGTTGGTCGGTAAGGTTTCCACTTCAAAACCCTGTGGCAGATCGATCGTGGTAACACAGGTTTTGCCCATCGGGTGCTCAAAGTAATAATCGGTTTTACGCTTTTCGAGCGGTGGCAAGGTAAGTTGCCAGATATCAAACACCCGTGGCCGGTAAAACTGCTTATTGCCTGCTGCAAGGTCAAAAAAGCGGTCGTACTCCATGCTTAAATTAAGCTGGTTAATGCCATCCTTGTCGTCACCGGGTTGAATATCAAACACTATAGGCTGTTTCATGTGCAGGGTTCTTATCAGCGCCTGTTTTTGTTCATCCAGTTTATAGTGCTGTAAATTCAGGTACATTGCGCGATATTCGCCGCTTGTGTTTATTTTAATATCGGCTTTTGCGCTGCCATCCGCAGCCAGTGTAATATGCACATCGCTTTTAAGCTGGTTATCGGCTATGGTACTGCGCGGGGTATTAACCAGTTTACCGCCATCGGGGGTTATAAGCAAGGCGTTCCGGTTTTCGGTAAAAGTACCTAATTTACCAAATTGCTGTGTATTACTGGTGCATTCAAGCCAGGTGGTATCGCCTTTTAAGGGCACACAAACAATAATATGGTCAAACCTATCGAACGGAAAATCTGTATCTGCCGGCTCGGCGTTTGTTCCGGAATTGACGTATGAAAAATAGGCTGGTATATTCACTGCCTTAAGTAAGGCGGTCATGTAATTAGACAGCCCCTTACAGTCGCCATATTTTTTTTGATCCACAAACGTAGCCGGTGATGGTTTTAATCCACCCATCCCCAGCACAACATTTACATATCGCATATTATGCTGCATATATTGGTATAAAAACTTTACCTTTTCTTTGTCAGTTTTTATATCTGCTGTCATTTGCCGTATCTCTTCTTCCCTGGCCGGTGTTAAAGAGCATACATCAGCATTTACGCCCAATTGCCATTTTCCGTAATTTTGCCATGTGCTGATATCTCCCGATATACCTCCATATTCAAATACATTAGTTGCAAATGATATTTTGGGTATTGTTTGCCACTCAATAGCATCGTCTTCCAGTTTATAAGCCTTCAGGTTTTTTGCTTGCCAGGTGTAGATGTCCAAGCCGTTTTCGACTGTTTTTTGAGGAGCGAGGTTGGTGTTCTTAGTTTTATATCTAAAGCCGATTGTCGGGTTGACAGCAATACGGTAACCTGTATTTTGAACAGCAATTTCCGGTAGTTGTATAACCCATTCGTGCAGATCGAGATATCCGTTTAATTCAATCCCGGTTGTTTTTTCGATGGTTACCGGATAACTCACAATAGTATGTTGTGCGCCCATAGCGCGGTAATCCGTAATCAGTGTACTTGCATCAGCACCTATTGCGCGGTCGTACAGATCGCCTTTGTGATACTTTTTGATCACTTTGCCATCAGCGTCATAAACAATCATCTCTACAGCGCTGGCACTTACGTATTTGCTGTAAAAAACATCTATTATAGCTTCGTCTTTGGCTTTTTCGTTAAGTATAGTTACTATAGAATGCGTTTTGACTAAAGCTTTTCCGGCTGCTTTAACCGTAACATCTTCATAATTATACCGCACAACAGAGTTGGCATCCTTTTTTAGTGAGTCGGGGATGGTGGATGCTTTATATAAGTCGGCGGGGATGTTCTTATCCTGCCCATATGTAGTTAAAGCACAAACAAAAACCGGCAGCAAAAACATTGCCGCGCGGTTGATCAAGTTGTAACGCATCAGCCTTTCTTCAATACAATTTGTTCATTGAGCATCTCGTTCATCTTTTTATAAAAGTTGTGAAACTCCGGGTACTGCTCTTTTAAAAAGATCGTTTTTTTGCAATTGATGGTGTACCTTACAATGATGGCGCCATCCTGCTCTGCCACTATCCTCCGGAAGGTCATGCTCTGATCGGGCATTACCAGCGTTAAACTTTTCGGTAATGCGTCAATTTTGTACCCGGCCGGTATTTTGTACGAGCCATTGATAGAGTAACTGCTCAGGTAACCAAAATCGATATTGGTTGATCGTGTCTCGCTTAAAAAGGGATTGCTTTTAAGTTCGCTGAACAGGTTTGGATTGAAGTAAATATAATCGCCGTCCGATCCGGTAAGTGCCAGTTTAAAATGTAATTTCTGGCTCAGCGGCAAGGTGTCAACATCCAGGTTTTCCAGTTTCAAATCGGCAACGGTAAGATTGTTATCGTTATCTTTTAAAAATGAGGTATATTTTTCTTCCCCGTCTTTTTTATATTTTTCGGTGATCTTTTGTTTAAAATAGCTTGTGCTGCTTATTTCTGCAGCTCCCTCCATTTTCCCTTCCGGTTTAATTTCGGCTGTGATCATTATTGTTTGCCTGGCCGGCGTCTCTTTGGTCAGGTAAAAAGTATCATACACCTTATCTTCTTTGCTAATGTATAATCCCGTTGAATTTAAAAGATTACTTGGTGTTTCATTATAGCTGTTATACTTATTGCTGGCATCCAGCAAATAGTAATGTGTACTATCAACCGGTATATACGTTACCGCGCGGTTAAATTGCGACAAGTAAGGATATACCGGGTTTACCATGCCATGGTCGCGCGTGCTAACAACCATTGGAAACGCTTTTACGCCCGAGCTTTTTAACAAATGATATACTATAATATTAATCTCGGTTGCATTGCCTGTTTGTTTTTCCCATGCTTTGGGTGTCCCGTCGCTAGTATACCAACGATCGATCTCATTCCATTTCATACGGGTTTTAACGGTGTTAAAAATATAGGCTATCTTCTCATCGTCGGTATGCAGGGTTTTGGCTTTAGCAATTATCTCTTCCTCGCCTTTCAATTTCTTTTTAAGCTGATCGCCAAAATCCTCGTCATCGGCAAGTGCACCGCCAACCTTAGGCCAGCTGTCGGGTATGCTATGTACAAAATCGCCTTCGGGCTTTACCGATACCAGCTCTAATAATACGCAAGCCAGGTTATCTGCTTTTGATCGCATAAAGGGCTCTTCCACCAGTGAAGGTATCGAATCCATCACCCTGGTTTGCCTGTCGGTGAGTATAGTATACGAGCCGACCACTTTTGCGTTTCCGGCTTCGGATTTATTATAAGTATACGGTATATAACCTTTGGTTTGGTTTTTAAAATAAAACCAATCGGGTATTTCGGTCGTGTATTCGCTGTATTTTACCGGGATATGATTTTGAAAATACCAGTCGGGCACATCCGCATACCGGTTTGTTTGCCAGCGGTATTTAAATTCAATTATCGAGCCCGGTTTAACATTGGGAAAGGTAAATACAATTGCTTTTTCAACTTTATCAATCACCTGGTTGTAGATCAGCTTCGAGTCAAGCTTAGTGATCTCGGCTTTTCCGTTCACCTCGTTTATGGTTTCCGCCTGTATCGCTGTTATTGTTTCGCGCGTGCCGCCGCTGCTGTAAAATGCATAATAAGGTATACGGATGTTAGCTTCGTCTTTTCCTTTATCATTAAATATTTTAATGCGGGTTATCCTGTCCATAAAAAGGTTAAGGCGATCATCATAATAAACATCGCCTTTATCATATAATACCAGCGCATTAGCGTCTTTTTCAAAATCACATTGTTTGAGCTCCATATCGGCAAGGTCAACTTTGCCGTAGGTTATTTTTTGCAGCTGGGCAAAGCCAGTATAAGAAGCGGCTAAAAAGCAGAGAAGAGTGACAGTTTTTTTCATTTAGGGTTATTTGGGCCGAAAAATAAATATTGATAATGGAATTAAGAAATATTTTATCGGTCAATTAAACCAATTGCATAAAGGCCAGTCAGATAATTATACGTTTGCATTTTTACTTTTACAGAACAAAAAATGCAAGCCTTACGTATAAAGGTGTATACATTATTTAGTTTAATTTGGTTTGGTTGCAGCTGGTTACTGCAACCTTTTTTATTTTAAGACGGGATTACACGGTCAAAAATATTTGTTGTGTAATTGGTGGGATAACCTCATTCTGCCGGGCTTTTTCGAACAACAGGTTAATAGCTTTGCGGCCTTCGGTGCCCAGGTCGACGGAATATTGGTTAACATACAGGTGGATGTGTTTGTACATCACCTCTTCGCTCATTTCCTGCGAGTGCTGACGGATAAAATCCAACCCCGATTTTGGGTTGGCAAAGGCATACTCTACCGAACGACGCAGCACCCGGTTAATTTTTAATTGTATATCCACCGGTAATTTGCGGTTAACCACAATACCCCCCAGCGGTATGGCACAACCTGTTTGTTTTTCCCAGTAATCGCCCAGGTCGATAAGCTTATGTAAACCTTTATCCTGGTAGGTAAAGCGGTTTTCGTGGATGATGAGGCCCAAATCAATTTTTCCTTCAATCAACGAGGTTTCTATTTCATTAAACCTCATTTCGATCTTATTTTCAGCATCAGGCAAAAACAAACCCAATAAAAAATTAGCAGTAGTGTATTTACCTGGAATACCAATTTTGAGCTTCGACAGTACAGGTGTCATATCAGTTTTTACACTCGACCCAGAATTGCCAACAAACGTTACAGAATTTGCAGGATTAGTAAATCTTGATAAATCGTCTTTATAGATCAGCATCGGACCAACGCCAAAGCCGAGTGCGCTGCCTGAGTCGAGCAGAGCGTACTGATCAACCACGTAAGCAAAGGCATGGTAGCTGAGCTTGGTCACATCCAGCACGCCATTAAAAGCTTTTTGGTTCAGGGTTTCCACATCATCAAAAAAAACCTCGAACTCTAAACCTTCGGTGTCAATTTTATGGTGGATAAGCGCATCGAAAATAAAGGTATCGTTAGGGCAGGGCGAAAAGCCGAGGGTGAGTTTCATAAGGCGAATTATTTATTGCAGCTTGCCAGTTGTTGCAGCAAGTCAACAGCAAATGTATTCAGATTTTTAATGGCCGGCCCTATCTTCCAGGCATCGCGGTTGCGTTTTTCAACGTAATTTGACACAGCCCTGATCTGCGCACACGCCACACCAGCCTGTTTACACGCATAAAAAAATGCCGCACCTTCCATACTCTCTAATTGCGGCTGTAGCCGGTGGCTTATTTTAGCTATGCTATCCTGGTGCCCGTGCACCGTGTTTACCGTAATAGCCTTCACCTGCTTTAATTGGGTAATGGCATTGGTAGCATTAAAACAGCTTTCGCCAAAGCCCAGGGTTTCTATCGGGATAAATTGCTCATCATCCTGTGCGCCCAGTTCGGCCATACGGTCTTCGGTAATTTCTACCACATCGCCCAGGGCAATAGTGCGGTCAAAGCTACCGGCTATGCCTAAGTTGATGGCCAGATCGTACCGGTTATTGGCTAAATGCCTGCCTAATGCAAAAGCTGTGGCCACCATGCCCACACCGGTAATTAAAACAGCAAAAGGCACGTTATTGCCAAAATGATCGGTTAAAGGTTTTATTTCATCCGCTGTAGCGGCAACAATTAATATCTGCATGGTTAATAAACACTAAGGTAAAACTATCGCCGGGTTTTTTACAGCTTAATGATTTTTAGCACAAACTTACAGGCAAATATTTTATGTAAGTTTGCACCTACAATTGTTATGATGATTTACATTACACGCAAGGAACATTTTAACGCGGCACACAAAATGTATCGCGACGAATGGAGCCCTGAAAAAAACCTGGAAGTTTTTGGAAAATGTGCCAATCCAAACTGGCACGGGCATAACTACAATTTGTTTGTTACCGTTAGGGGCCATGTAACACATGCAACCGGCTATCTCATCGATCTGAAAGATCTGAAGGTAATTATTAACGATTACGTGATCGAAAAGCTTGATCATAAAAATATCAACCTGGATGTTGAATTTATGCGTGGCAAAATGGCATCAACCGAGTTGCTTTGTATTGAGATATTTAACCAGCTAAAACAGCCGATAGAAGCGCACGAGGGTGTGTTTTTACATTCGGTTAAACTTTACGAAACCGAAAACAACAGCGCCGAGTATTTTGGCGACTAATCCATCGTACATGAACGACCACGATCACCACCATTTACCCGGCGAAGAACTTGACGGTTACGTGAAAATAGACCGCTATAATCCGGATCTGATCAGCAGTATATCAACCCATTATAAAGATATATTAAAACACGTTGGCGAAGATCCCGACCGCGAAGGGTTATTAAAAACTCCCGAGCGCGTAGCCAAGGCACTGCTTTATTTAACACATGGTTACGACCTTAACCCAAACGAGATATTAAACTCGGCCATTTTTACCGAAGATTACAGCCAGATGGTTGTGGTAAAAGATATCGAAGTATACTCGATGTGTGAGCACCACATGCTCCCGTTTTTTGGCAAGGCGCATATAGCGTATATCCCTAACGGGCATGTAGTTGGCCTGAGCAAAATACCCCGTGTGGTTGATGCCTTTGCCCGCCGGCTACAGGTACAGGAACGCCTGACCAACGAAATTCGCGATTGTATACAAAATGCGTTAAAACCATTAGGCGTTGCCGTTGTTATGGAATGCAGGCATTTATGTATGAGCATGCGCGGTGTGCAAAAGCAAAATTCGGTAACAACAACATCGGCTTTTACCGGCGAGTTTTTACAGGATAAAACCCGTGCTGAAGTTTTACATTTAATATCGTCGAAATTGAGCTAAGCACCGTAACCCCTCAAAAGGGGAACCGGAAGGCAAATATAAAAACCTAAACCAAACATGACTCTTATTCCCCCTTTAGGGGGTTAGGGGGTTCACTAACTAAACAATGAAAGCATACATTTTTCCAGGACAAGGCGCCCAGTTTGTGGGTATGGGCAAAAACATCTACGACGAATCTGAATACGCCCGCGGCCTTTTTGAGCAAGCCAACCAGATCTTAGGTTTCAGGATAACCGATGTAATGTTCAACGGAACCGAAGAGGACCTGAAACAAACCAACGTTACCCAGCCTGCCATATTTTTGCACTCGGTAATTTTGGCTAAAACTTTAGGCAACAGGTTTCAGCCCCAAATGGTTGCCGGCCACTCATTGGGTGAATTTTCGGCCTTAGTTTCGGCGGGTGCCCTGTCATTTGAAGATGGTGTACGCCTGGTAGCCGCCCGCGCCAATGCCATGCAAAAAGCCTGCGAGGTGCAACCATCAACCATGGCTGCAATTTTAGGTTTGGATGATTTTACTGTAGAAGATATTTGCGAACGTGTAAGCGATGTGGTAGTTCCGGCAAATTATAACTGCCCGGGGCAACTGGTCATATCGGGTACTATTGCCGGGGTTGATAAGGCATGCGAAATGCTGCTGGCCGCCGGTGCTAAACGGGCGCTTAAATTAAACGTTGGCGGTGCTTTCCATTCGCCGTTAATGGAGCTGGCAAAAAAGGAACTGGAAACAGCCATTGTAGCCACCGAAATTAAAAGTCCGGTTTGCCCGGTTTATCAAAACATTGATGCCAAACCATATACCGATGCGGCAAACATTAAAGCTAACCTGATAGCGCAGCTTACCGGCCCCGTTAAATGGACACAAACCATGCAACGCATGCTGCAGGATGGCGCCACTCAATTTATTGAGGTTGGCCCGGGCAATGTTTTACAGGGCCTGGTTAAAAAAGTTGATCGCGCGGTTCAAACCGAAAGTGCAGCGCTTTAGTTAAGGTTATTGCGGTAACTTTAACTTAGGTGCTTAATATTTATATTAAATTTATCTCAATACAAAAACTTTGAACGCTGCTGCTAAAATACGCTGGTTACTAACGCTTATTTGTTTAAGCTTGTTTTTAACCGCTATAATAGCGCGTAAAACATACAGTCCAGGTAAAAACCTGGAGAGCAGCGCCAAAACACTCGAAGCCCATTTAAACCAAAAAGAAGAGCGTGTAGCCGGGTATATTAACGATGCGGATAATTTTACACGCTTAAAAAACATCAGCAACGATGAGGATTTTGCCTTGCAATTGGTTGATGTGGCTAAGAATGAAAAGATCTATACCGCAACTTACAAAAACAGCCAGTTAATTTATTGGAGCGATATACGCGTATTACCTAATGATATTTCGGAGATAAAGGAAGGCAGCTCGTTTATCAAGGAAGGTAACGGCTATTACGAGGCCATTAAAAAAACAGAGCGCGATTTTTCCGTTGTTTTTTTCATCCCTGTTAAAAACAGCTATAATTACCAGAACGCGTATCTTAAAAACATCTTTTCACCCGATCTTTTACAGGATGATAACATCACGATAACCAACGACGAAGACAAGGTTGGTTATAATATTTACACCTACAACCATCATTACCTGTTTTCGGTTAAGCTGGCAACCAATAACGATCTTAACCACTTTTTTGCCTACATACAGATCTTGCTGTGGTTATCCGGCTTATTACTGCTTTGCGCATTAACCCATAACCTGGCACATCGCGTTGCCAAAAGAGGTTATGTTTTGAGCTCATTTGCTATCATGGCCATTTTTATCGTGGCATTGCGTTATATAAACCTGTTCTACAAATGGCCGGATATTTATGCCGCAGTACCCTTATTCGACCCCTCGTATTATGGATCGGGTAGATGGTTCCCGTCGCTTGGCGATTTTGTGATCAATATATTGCTGGCCACCTGGTTTTCGGTATTTATTTACACGCATCGTTTCAACTTGATCAAACCGGTACAGAGCAAGGGCCGGAGCTATGCTATTTGTGTTGGATGCGTTTTGTTTTTGATTGGTTTATCTACCGGCATATTGGGCCTGTTTAAAACGCTGATATTTAATTCGAAGATCAACTTTGATGTCAATAACGTACTTAACCTTACCTCATTCAGCCTTATTGGCGTAACCGCGTTATGTTTCGGTTTTTTAATTTTCATCCTCTTTAGCGAAACAATTTTGTGCCTGAGCCTGAAATTGAATATACCGCACCTGCACAAACTTATCATTTTTCTTTCGTTCATATTCGCGGCTACGGTATACGAGATCATACAAAAAGACTTTTCGGATTTTTACCTGCTATGGTCGTTACTGGTCATTATACGGGGTTACGCGGTTTATTGTGATTCGGGCAAGTTTAGCGCGTTAACCTATATCGGCATTATTATTATCTGTTCGTCAGTATCGTCGGTTAAACTGTATGTGTATCAATCAGTCAAAGAAAAAGATACCCGTAAAATACTGGCGCAAAAACTCGAATCGGCCAGCGACACCACTGCCGAATACCTGTTTAAGCAGATAGAGGACCGGCTCATCACCGACACGGTAGTTCTTGCCTATTTTGAAGGTGGGCCACGTAACTACAACTATCTGCGCGACAGGTTTCAAAAGCTTTATTTCGACGGATATCTTTCCAGGTACGATTTTAAAACCTACGAGTACGATGACCTGGACAAATGGATATCGGGCAGCGAAGCATTCGATCTTTACGACTTTAAGCAACTGGTGCAGTTAAGCGCCATTAAGGTTGGCCATACACGGTATTTTTATAAGCCCAATAACTCGTTTGGCTTTCAAAGCTATTTCGCCATGATCCCTATCCAGGCCGACTCGGTTACTTTGGGTACTATGGTTATCGGGCTGCAATCTAAACCTTTTAGAAGCGTAGAACCTTTCCCCGAACTGCTTACCGAAAACTCGTTATACCAGGCCGACGATTTTAAAGGCTATTCGTATGCGTTTTACAGCGACGGCAAATTATTGAATCAAAGCGGTAAATATATTTACAGCCTGGCCAATTTTGGGTTTGCCGGCAAGCTTAAACAATTTGTTTACAAAACCTCGCTGGGGGATAGCACCGGGACGGATAGAACCCATTATTCGCATTTAATTTATCAGCCTTCTGAGCGCGAGATCATTGTGGTTACCAAAGAAGACGATATGTTTTATAGTGGGATAACTTCGCTTACTTTTTTCTTTTTGGTGTTCCTGGCGTTTAATCTAATTGTATTGGGATGCATTTACGTATGGAAAAACTATAACAGCCTGATCAGGATACAATCATTTAAATGGGTTTTTTGGGAAAACTTTGATAAGGTATTGTATAAAACACGCATCCAGGTTTCGATGGTGTTCGCAGTGGTGATCACCCTGGTGATCATCGGTGTTATTACCTTTCTTTCTGTGCGCAATCAATACCTGAGCCAGCAGGATCAGATCATCCACGATAAGATGGCACGTATTTCCATCGCGTTTGAAAAACTCAACCTGGCCGACAAAATTGCGACGGCTTCAACCGAATCATCCCAACTTGAATTTAATACTTTTGCCAACACCTATTCGGCCGACCTGACCCTGTATAATAAAGATGGCGAGGAGCTTTTAACCACGCAGCCCAAACTATACGAAGCCAGGTTGATAGAGCCACGCATGAACGCCAAGGCGTTTATTTATTCGAGCCGTTTAGAAAAGTCGGGCTTTATTAACCCCGAGGTTATTGGCACGCTGGATTATAAAGCGGCTTACGCGCCATTACGAAATGGCAAACACGAAATTATAGGATTTTTACAGCTGCCCTATTTTGCCAACGAGGCCGAATACCGCGAACGCATAGGGGCATTTTTAAACACCATGATCAATGTGTACGCCCTGGTATTTATAGCCATAGGCTTATTTGCGATAGCTATTGCAAGGCAAATAACTACACCCTTAACGTTGATACAGCAAAGTTTAAGTAATACCATTTATGGTCGTGAAAACGAGCCTATCCAATGGAACCATAACGATGAGATAGGCTCGCTGATCAAAGAATATAACAAAATGATCGCTGCGCTTGAGAACAGCGCTCAAAAACTGGCACAATCCGAACGTGAAAACGCCTGGCGCGAAATGGCCAAGCAGGTAGCGCACGAAATTAAAAACCCGCTAACACCATTAAAACTGGGCCTGCAATTGCTCGAAAAGGCCTGGCGGGATAAGGATCCTAAGTTTGACCTGAAGTTTGAGCGTTTCAGCAAATCGTTTGTGGAGCAGATTGATAGCCTTTCGCGTATAGCGTCGGAGTTTTCAAACTTTGCCAAAATGCCCGAAACTAAGATGGAGCGTTTTAATTTGTTTGATGTGATAACCCAGGCTACCAACATTTTTAAACAAACCGATAATTTTGAAATTGTTTATGCCCCGCCAGCTACTGCCAGCTTTTTTATTATGGCCGACAGGGACCAGATACTGCGCTGCTTTAATAACCTGTTAAAAAATGCCATTGAGGCCGTCCCGGCAGACAGACAAGGGGTTGTTGAAATTAGATATGTGATTACCGGCGACGAGATCTATATTAAGATAATTGATAACGGCAGCGGGATACCCGAGGCTTTGCGCGAGCGGATATTTGTACCCAACTTTACCACCAAAAGCTCGGGCACCGGCCTTGGCCTGGCGCTGGTAAAAAATGCTATTGTATACGCAGGTGGCACTATTTCATTCGATACGGAGTTAGGTAAGGGTACCACATTTTATATCAGTTTCAGGGCCTCTGCGTAAGGTAATCTCGTAATAATTTTGTATATTGTGTTGTTTAGCCGGAAGCGCGAAGCTGAAAGCCAGAAGCATAAAGACTGCGAAAATTTCTTACAATTCCCCCCCTGGGAGCAGAGGCAAGAATCAAGAGCCAGGAATCAAGACTAAAACAATTGTGAAATATTCTTACAATTTCCCCCCTGCTGTTAATGATTGAAGGACTGAATTGTTGAATGATTGATTGTTTTTTGCTTGGGTAACGCGGATTGCAAATCCGGGCTAAAGGAAGTTTCTCCGTGCGTCATTGCGAGGTACGAAGCAATCCCCGACTTACAGAGCGGCTTTGCAAGTTCGACCTTCAAGTCGGGGATTGCCACGCTATCGCTCGCAATGACGCGTGGTGATTTTTTCTTTGAAATACCGACAAATACCCCTCTGTCTCTAACAAAAAAGGGACACCTTGCGGTATCCCTTTGTATGATGTTTGAAATTGTTTAGCTTATTTTAAGGTGAAACTGGTTTTGCCCATGGTGTATCCATCCGCATAAAGCAATACGGTGTACACTCCTTTTTGGAACGGGTTAGGGTTTGTCCACTCGATGGTATAACCGCTGCCATCGTCTTTAAAATCAATAGCAGTTTTATAAGTAAACTGCAGTTCCTGCCCATCGGTTTGAAAATTACCCGAATCGGACGAAGTGATGAGGTTACCGGTTGGGTCAATAACCCGTACAAAAATATCGTGCAAACGTTTTTCGGCTACAGCGTTACCTGCAACTGTAAAGTCTATCTTGATCTTTTTGGTAGCTGCTGCGCGGGTTTTGGCTACCTCTTTACCGCTCGATCGCACTTTTAAAGGCGTAACATTAATATTGCCGATCTTTAAGGCCGAGGCAATAGTTACCTTGTTATTGAGGTCTTCGTTTTGTTTTTGTAAGGTAGTGGCTTTTTCACTAACCGTAGCCAAATTGGTTTTTAGTGTATCGCGCTCTGATGTGAGGGATTGGTTTTGCTTTTTCAGATCTTCAATATCGGTAGTGTATTTAGTTACAAAATAGCGTAACTGCTTCACATCTTCCTGGGCCTTGGCCAGTTCTTCGGCGGTAAGCTTGCCATTATATAACTTTACCCGCAGGCTTTTTATTTTGGCTTTCAGCGAATCGTTACTGGCCATTAAAGCTTTTGATAACCGGGCTTTGCCGGTATTGGCCTGTTCCAGCTGGTTCTCTAAACTATCAATTTGAGTTTCGAGGTGAGTTTTTTGTGCTTGCAGGCCCTTGTTTTCGGTTAAATAAACTGTTCGCTGGTTGTCGTTCTTTTTATTGCTAAACCATAAATAAACATTGGTTATTAACAGTGCGGCGAGCACTACAATTAAAAAATAAACAACATTCGAATTTTTTTTGGGGGTTTGGTTTTGCTGTTGATCCATATCATCAAGTAGTTAGTTGGTCTTCGGAATAAACGTGTTTTCTCGGTAATGTATTATGGTAGTATGAATAAGCCCTCTAAGATATGTTTTTTTAATGTTTTTATGCACCCTGGCAAATTTAACAGTGGCGACACTTATTGTGCGCACTTTAACTTTAGTAAAAATAAATTACGGGCAAATTGTTTGCAACTGATACAAATATTTATGCAACTCCATCAGTATGAGTTAAATTTCTTAACCATTAGCCGGGGATTAATATCTTTGCACCTTTAATTTTGTTCCCTGATGGCCCATCAAAAAAGATCGCTGATAACCGTTTTATGTTTTTTTATAACCATCGTAAATGTACATGCCCAGGTTAAGCCCGATCCGAAACGTGAGTTTAGAGGCGTTTGGATTGCTACGGTAAGCAATATCGACTGGCCGAGCGCCAGGAAATCAACCACCGAAAAACAAAAACAAGACCTGATAGACATCCTGGATTCGCACCAGGAAACAGGCATTAACGCTATTGTCTTCCAGATCCGCCCTGAGGCCGATGCTTTTTATGCCAAAGGAACCGAGCCGTGGTCGCGCTGGTTAACCGGGAAACAGGGTGTGGCTCCCGATCCGTTTTACGATCCCCTGGATTTTGCCATTACCGAAGCGCACAAACGCGGCATGGAACTGCACGCCTGGTTTAACCCGTACCGCGCTACCTTCTCGCCAAACGAATCACTTTTAAGTGCTAACCATATTACCAAAATTCACCCCGAATGGTTTTTAACCTACGGCGGCACAAAGTTGTTCAATCCGGGGTTACCCGAAGTGCGCGAATACATTGTAAAAACCATTTTAAACGTGGTTGATAATTACGATATAGACGGCGTGCATATGGACGATTATTTTTACCCTTATGCCATTGCCGGGCAGCGTATTAACGATACCGAAGCTTTTAACAAGTACAACAACGGCATTACCAATATTGAAGACTGGCGCCGCGACAATGTGAACCGGCTGATCAAAATGCTGACAGATAGCATACACGACCATAACCCGCGCATGAAGTTTGGTATCAGCCCTTTCGGGATATGGAAAAACAAGCGGCAGGATCCGGAAGGATCGGTATCGCGCGGCGGCGATTCGTATTACGAGCTTTATGCCGACTCGCGCAAATGGGTAAAAGAAGGCTGGGTGGATTACATTACCCCGCAAATTTACTGGCCGTTTGGCAACCCGCCCGCAGCGTTTGAAAACCTGGTAGACTGGTGGAGCAATAACGCTTTCGGCAGGCATTTATACATCGGGCAGGCAGCTTATCGCATCGGCGAACAGCGCAGAACATCAGGATTTCATTCGGCTGCCGAAGCGCCGAACCAGATGAAGTACCTTCGTAAAAACGACCGCATACAGGGCAGTATCTTCTTTAGCTCGGCATCGCTCACGGCAAACCCATTGGGTTTTACCGATTCGCTCAGGGAAAATTATTACAATAACCCGGCATTGCCCCCGGTAATGATCTGGCTCGACTCGATAGCGCCTAACCCGCCTAAAGGGTTTGATATTGCCATTAAGCCGCGCTCATTTGTACTCACCTGGAAAGCGCCCGACCTGGCAAAAGACGGAGAACCTGTTTACGGTTACGTAATTTACAGGTTTGAAAACGCCGGGCCAAAGCTGCCGATGGATGATCCTGCAAACATTCTGCATATTCAGTACGATACCGCTACGAAATTTGAGGATAAGACCATACAGGCGGGTAAAGTTTATACCTATGTGGTTACGGCGATAGACCGGCTGAAGAATGAAAGTTACCCTTCAAATCCTGTAAGGATAAGTACGAAGTAGGTGAGTGGTTATTGAGTTATTAGGTTAATCAGTTATTTGCATCCCTAACTATTCATAATAGCACCGCAATTGATATCCAAAGTTTGTCCGGTTATGGAGCGCTGGCTTAACAGGTAGGCTACTAAACCCGCTATCTCATCGGGTTGGCTCATGCGGCGCAATGGTACGCTTTGCATGGCGATATCGTAAAATTCGTCTTTGGTTATCCCGATGTTATCGGCAATGCCCTGTAAACCTTCCTGGCTCATTTCGGTGTCGACCCAGCCGGGGCAGATGGCGTTAACCAGTATTTTTTCGGGAGCAAATTGTACCGCCCACGAGCGCATCAGGCCCAGTAAACCCGCTTTCGACGCACAGTAAGCCGAGTAATTAGCCACGCCCAAACGCGCCAGCACCGATGAGGTGATAAGGATATGTTTTTCAGTATCGCCGCCTTTGCGGATACAGGGTAAAAAGCTATTCACAAAATTATAGGTGCCGGTAAGGTTGGTGCTGATGATATCGTTCCAACGGTCGTTATCACCCCAGTAGTTTTCGCCGCCTATACCCGAGTTAGCTACCAATCCGTCGACAGCAGTATCGCCCAATTCGGATGCAGCATGTTCCAAACTATCTTTACTGCGGATATCCGCGATCAGCGTTTGGTGGCCATGGCCCGACAGCAGGTCAAGGGTTTCTTTCAGGGCTTTTTTCTTACGGCCAAGTAAAATGCACTGATTGCCTGTTGATGCTAACTGAATGGCTATAGCACGACCAATGCCGCTGCCTGCTCCGCTGATGATATATGTTTTTGACATGATGTTCTGGTTTATTGAAAGGGTCAAATATAGAGATAGGTTGCGACTATTTTTGAGTTTCTACAACCGGCCATCCGTCTTTATCCCATGCCAACGGTTCAATCCGCAATTTGGAGCGTCCGTTATCTGCTGCGTCATAAGCGTGGAAGACGAGGTAATCCACCCCATCGAAAGTACAAACGGCATTATGACCTACGCCGTACCAGTTTTGATCGCCGGCTAAAACTAAGGTGCCGCCGCCTTTGGCCATATCAATGCCATTACGGTCAACGTACGGGCCGGTTATTGTTTTACTGCGGCCCACCATCATTTTATAATTGCTTTTTGGCCCCCGGCAGCAATAATCCCACGATACAAACAAATAGTAGTAACGGGCATATTTAAAGATGAACGGCCCTTCAATGGCGCCTCTTCCGGCAGCGGTGTCGTTAGGATTTACAGATTGATCGCCGCGATTAGCAATGGTGAGCCAGGGCTTGGGCTGTGCCGCCGATTTAAGATCGGTGTTTAATTTTACCAGTTTAATGCCATCCCAAAAAGAGCCGAACGAAAGCCATGGCACATCTTTTTCGTCGCGCATCAAATTAGGGTCGATCGCGTTGAAATGATCTTCGCCCGGTACGGATCGGAGCACTTCGCCCTGGTCTTCCCACAAAAAATCAGGCGAATCGGTATGTAGGGTTTTGTTGGTAGCCAGGCCGATGGCCGATGTGTTTTTGCCAAATACCGATACCGCGTAAAACAGGTAATATTTACCGTTGTGATACGAGATATCAGGAGCCCAAAAATCATTCGGTCTGTTTTTAGGTACAGCTTGCGGCACCCAGGCCGGCGAGGCGGCGAATACCGGTTTCTCACGCTTCCAGTTCACCCGGTCTTTTGACGACCAGACCGTTATGCCGCGGCCGGTACAAAAAATATAGTACAGGCTATCCTGTTTGATCATTACCAGATCGTGCACGGGGATGCGGGGCACATCCTGGCTGTATCCGCGTAAAGCGAAAAACACATTGATCAGCAGGGCAAGCCATCTTTTCATAACTATTTCACCAACTGGTAAATATCCTTATAATTACGGCCCAACTCTTTATAATCCAGGCCATAGCCTACCACAAACTTGTTTTCAATTTCAAAGCCAACGTATTCCAATTCAGGGATGTCGTGCTCCATGGCATCGGGTTTGTAAAGCAGAGCGCAAACGGTGATCGATGCCGGGTTTAACGATCTTAATTTATCAACCACATAACGCAGGGTGTTGCCGGTATCCACAATATCTTCCACCAAAATCACGTCGCGCCCCTGGATATCAACCTTCAGGTTAAACTCTTCGGTAATGGTGCGTGTAGTTTCCAAACCACCATGGTACGATGATAGCTTCATAAAAGCAAGCTCGCAGGGAATAGGCACCTGCTTAATCAAATCGGCCATAAACATAAAGCAGCCATTTAAAACGCCGGCAAATACAGGGGTTTTATCCTTGTATTTTTCGGTGAGCATGGCTCCAATTTCGGCAGTGCGTTTTTCGATGTCCTCATAAGGGATCATCGGCTCGAAGGTCAGTTCTTCTATCTGGATATTCATCCGTCTAAAATAGGTAATTGTTTACAATTGGCTTAAACTCAATGCCCGAATATTCGTTTATCTTTGCCGGCTAATGGATTACCAGGTTTACACACTACCTAACGGCATCAGGCTGTTGCATAAGCATGCCGTATCGCCTATCGCGCATTGCTGCTTTATTGTCAATGCCGGCGCGCGCGATGAGGCACCGGGCAAAGACGGTTTGGCGCATTTTATTGAGCATTTGCTTTTTAAAGCTACCGAGCGCCGCAATACCGAACAGATATTGAACCGGCTGGAGCTGGTAGGTGCCGATCTAAACGCTTATACCACCAAGGAATATACCTGCATACACGCCTCGTTTTTAAAACAGCATTTGGAGCGGGCCATTGACCTGACCGAGGATATTGTTTTTCATTCCACCTTTCCGGAAGAAGAGCTAGTGAAAGAAAAAAGCGTGATCCTGGACGAGATCGCATCATACCTTGACCAGCCCGACGAGGCCATCCAGGATGATTTTGAGGATGTTTTATTTAAAGACCATCCGCTGGGCCGCAATATTTTAGGTACAGCAGCTTCAGTAAACGCTTTGGCAAAAGCCGATATCACCAAGTTTATTGCACAAAACTACAATACCCACCAAATGGTATTCGCGGTATTGGGCGAGTACGATTTTAAGAAACTGATCAAACTGGGGGAAAAATATTTTGGTCAAGTAAAGGAAAATACCACCGGCAAAAATCGCGTAAAGCCCGATGTAACACTATCGTCAATTGCCCGGTTTTCTAAACCTATTTCGCAAACGCACGGCGTTATCGGCGGGCAGGCTTATGCGGCGGCAGATCATAAAAAGAACGGCTTGCTGCTGCTTAACAATATTTTAGGCGGCATGGGCATGAGCTCGAGGCTTAACCTGCAGATCCGCGAAAAATACGGCATAGCTTATACTATCGAATCGAATTACTCGCCGTTTTCGGATACGGGGATATTTTCGATTTACTTTGGTACCGATACCGAAAAGGCGGAGCGGGCCATTAAACTTATCCATAAAGAACTTAAAAAGCTGCGTGAGCAAAAATTAGGCACTTTGCAGCTGCACCAGGCGAAGCAAAAGTTTGCCGGGCAAATAGCTTTGGGCGAGGAAAATCGCATCGGGCTTATCATCGCCATGGCTAAAAGTTTGTTGGATTTTGGTTATGTGGATAGCATTGAAGAGATCTTTGCCAAGATCAATGCCGTTACTGCCGATGAAATGCAGGCGATAGCTAATGAAGTATTTGATCCCGCGAGGTTAACTACTTTGCTATTTGAGCCTAACGAATAAACTGTTATTTTTGTACCTTATGAAATTACCCATCATAGCCTACGGCGACCCTGTTTTAAGAAGAAAAGCTACCGACATTGAATCTGCTGAATATCCGCATATTAAAAAATTAGTTGAGGATATGTTTGAAACCATGTACGGTGCTAAAGGTGTTGGTTTGGCAGCGCCGCAGGTTGGGCTATCTATGCGTTTGTTTGTGGTTGATGCATCGCCGTTTGACGATGACGAACCGGAACTGAAAGACTTTAAAAAAGTATTCATCAACGCCCGCATTTTAAGCGAAGACGGCGAAGAATGGGCCTTTAACGAAGGTTGTTTAAGTATCCCCGAAATAAGGGAGGATGTATACCGCAAACCAAACCTGCGCATATCTTATTACGATACCGACTGGAAACATCACGAAGAAAGCTTTTCGGGCTTAGCCGCGCGCATTATTCAGCATGAATACGACCATATTGAAGGCAAGCTGTTTACCGACAAGCTAAACCCTTTACGTAAACGCCTGATAGAGAAAAAGCTGGTTGATATTTCGAAAGGAAACGTATCGGTTGATTATAAGATGAAATTTCCGGCAGCTAAAAAAGGCCGTTAATTATCGTCTACCCCACGGCTTTTATTACCCGCAGCGATCTCTTTGATCAAAGCACCCCAGGCAAACGGATTTAATAACGGGTTAGGCATCAGCGAATGCTGGTTCACGATGTTGTTGTGCATATCCTGGAAGTTGAGCGTTTGATGATCCTGTGCATTTAACGGCAACGACCGCTCCAACGCCGCAATTGATTTACCGCTCAGGTTTTTACGGGCAATTTCTAAATCGTCATCAGCTATCTTCATGGCTAAAAACTCTTTGTGAAACTCATCGGTAGTTGCCCACGGAAAAATACGTACTACAGGCAAATGCACCGATTGAGCGCGAAGCTTTACTTCGATGGTATAGCTTTTATCCTTTAAGTTTGATGGAATAACCACAGTGGTTGATGCGTAACCTATCGACGTGAAGATCAGGGTATCCTGCTCATGCACCACGAAAGAAAAATAACCTTTATAGTTAGCCAGGTTGCTTTGTTTTGGATTGCTAACGTTAGTTATTGAGGTATATGGTACTATACTGGTGCTATCGCCATTTAAAACCACACCGCTAAACTGAACTATGGGGTGCTCGGGCTTTTGCTGGGCAAAGGCCGAGACGGTAATAAATGTACACAATATGAAGAATAGCCGCTTCATTTTAACACCTGTATTATTTAATATACTAATTAGCCTCTAAAAAGTTTTAAAGCCAGAACGCAAATGAACTCATTTTTATGCGATCAGCTGTTATAATATCCGCTAATTTAACACTCTTTAACTTATCTCAAATTTTCGGGCAATACCGCATGCGGATCATCAATATCCGTTAAGTTAACTGCTTCAACACCTGTAACTTCGGGCACTGCCTTTTTAATAGCCTGCTCAATACCGGCCTTTAACGTCATTATACTCATCGGGCACGACCCGCACGACCCTAACAGCTTCAATTTAACTACACCCTCCGGGGTAATTTCTTCAATCGAAACATTTCCGCCGTCTGTTTCCAGATACGGGCGAATAGTGTCTAAGGCTGCCTCTACCTGCGCTAACACATCCATCTTTTTAATATTTATAGTAAAGATACTAATTTATTGTACAACTGCTGTTTGCGCTGCCGCTTTAGCGTTTACAATAGCCACCTGCTGAGCCACTTTTTTAGCCATATCAATAAACGCGGCGCTCATTGGGTTATTATCATCCAAAATCAACGGTCTCCCCGAATCGCCTGAATCTGACACGCTTTTTACCAGCGGCAACTGTGCCAGCAACGGCACACCAATTTGGTTGGCTAACTTTTTACCGCCGCCTTCGCCAAAAATATAATACTTGTTTTCGGGCAGTTCGGCCGGGGTAAAGTAAGCCATGTTTTCAACCACACCTAAAACAGGTACGTTAATAGCATCCATTAAAAACATACCCACCCCTTTACGCGCATCGGCTAAGGCTACATTTTGCGGCGTGGTTACTATTACGGCGCCTGCTATCGGGAAGCCTTGTGTAATGGTAATGTGGATATCGCCTGTACCGGGCGGCAAATCAACCACCAGGTAATCCAGGTCGCCCCAATCGCCATCGTTAAACAACTGCTTTACCGCGGTTGATACCATTGGCCCACGCCATGGCACCGGCTGATCCGGATCGGTAAAGAAACCGATAGAAAGCAGCTTGATGCCATATTTTTCGATAGGTTCTATCTGAGTTTTGCCATTGTCCAGTTTGCTTGCGCGAGGTTTTGCACCCTCCAAACCAAACATGATCGGTATTGACGGGCCGTAAATATCGGCATCTATCAAACCAACAGCAGCGCCTGTTTTTGCCAAACCTAAGGCCAGGTTAACCGCCACGGTTGATTTACCTACACCGCCTTTGCCCGATGCAACAGCTATAATATTTTTAATACCCGGCAGGCTGTTGCCGCTTTGTGTGGTAACGCGCGATGTCATGTTGATGCTTACCTCGGCATCTTTACTTACAAAATGCAATATAGCGTTACGGCAGGCGTTCTCAATCATTGCCTTTAAAGGGCATGCCGGGGTTGTTAATATAATGGAAAAGCTTACCTTGTTGCCATCTATGCGGATATCTTCAACCATGTTTAAGGTTACCAGGTCTTTTTTCAGATCGGGTTCTTCAACGTGGCTCAGGGCAGCAAGTACTTGTTCTTTGGTTATCATTTTTGTAATTCGGATAAAATGTAAAACAGCCGGTTAAGGAGTTTGTTACGGTATAGTTATTTACGATAAACTTTGTAAAGATAAGATTATTAGTTTTGGAAAAATTTACTGATGCATCTACCAGATAAAAAGTACCTCCGCATTGGCGGCATAGTTTTGTTGTCGATATTTATACTTTTAGTGATAGGCGGTACAATTGCCTATTTTAAGCGCGAAACCCTACTCCACAATGCCATTGACAAAGCTACGGCAAAAGCAAAAGCAGATTATAATTTAGATGTAAAAATAGGCTCGGCACGGTTTGTAGGCCTAAGTACTATTGCTTTTGACCATATTACCATTGTGCCCCAAAACCGCGACAGCCTGCTCAATATCAATGGTTTTAAAGTGAGTGTTAAACTGTGGCCGTTAATTTTTGGAAACGTTAAACTGGCATCGGTTAAACTGGATAATGGCTGGCTTAATTTAACCAGTGTGCACGGGGTTAAAAATTTCGATTTCCTATTCAAAAAGAAGCGCGATACCACAGACTCGTCGCATGGCGATATGTCGGTGGTGGCCAATAACCTCATCAACCAGGTACTTTACAAAATACCCGATGCGCTCGATCTTAAAGATTTCAACATCAGGTTTCACGACGATAGCAGCAGCGTAGCCGTGCTGGCAAAATCGGCAAAAATTGAAGATAGTAACCTAAGTTCGACGATCGTGGTCAACAACGGCGAATCAATCCTTCACCTTAGCGGAAAAATGCGCCCGAGCGATAAGTATATCGACGTAAGGCTATACTCGGACAACAAAAAGGTGGAGATGCCTTTTATCCGGAAGAAATTTGGACTTAAGCTCAGTTTCGACACCATCAGCACCAAGCTGAACAAGGTAGAGCGCAGCAATGGCGAAACACGTATTTACAGCTCATGGTCGGTTAATAATTTATTGATCAATCATCCGCGCATAGCAGCAAATGATATTGTGGTGCCTAATGGCTCCATCGATGCCAATATTTTTATCGGCGAGCATTATCTATCGGTCGACAGTTCATCGGTAATCCACCTTAAAGATGTTATCGCCAATCCGTACGTTAAATACACGCTGAAACCGGTTAAGATTTACGAGATGAAAATGGCTATGCCGATGACTGATGCGCAAAAGGTATTTAACTCGTTTCCACAGGGTACGTTTGATGCCCTTGCGGGGATACAGGTTAGCGGCAAGCTGGCTTATAATCTCAATTTTTACCTGGATACTTCAAACCCCGATGCCGTGCAGTTTGACTCGAGTTTGAAGCAGGACAATTTTAACGTGGTTAAATACGGTAATACCGATCTGAACAAGCTTAATGGCCCCTTTGTGTATACGCCTTACGAAAAAGGCAAACCCATGCCGCCGAGAACTATCGGGCCCGACAATCCTGATTATACACCATTGGCTAATATCTCACCTTACCTGCAGCATGCGGTAATGACAGCCGAAGATCCTTCGTTTTACAGCCACCACGGCTTTATCACCGAGGCCATCCGTAAATCAATAGCGGTTGATTTTAAGGAGAAGAAGTTTAAACGCGGCGGCAGTACCATATCCATGCAGCTGGTTAAAAACGCCTTTTTAAGTCGCCAAAAAACCATGGTGCGCAAAATTGAAGAAACGCTGATCGTTTGGATGATAGAGAACAAGCACATTATATCAAAGAACAGGATGCTGGAGGTTTACTTCAACATTATTGAATGGGGTAACAATGTATACGGTATCGGCGAAGCATCGCACTACTACTTTGGTAAAAGTCCGGCCGAACTTAACCTGGGCGAAAGTATCTATCTGGCCAGCATTGTACCCAAACCCAAAGCAGGTTTATACGCCTTTCAACCCGATGGCAGCCTAAAGGATTACCTGCGTAATTATTTCCACTCGTTAGGCGGTATGATGGCTAACCAGCACTATATTAACCTGATGGATAGCCTGAACTACGGTTTCGATGAAGTTCGACTGAAATCGAGCCAGCGCTCGCACGTGGTTATTGCTCCGGGCGATACGGCGGCTGTGGTTAAGGCGCTTAAGCAGGATGACGAAGAGGAAGATAATGCCATCCCTGTTATCCAACCCGAAAAGAAACTCAACTTTTTCCAGCGTTTGTTCGGCAAAAAGGATACCACCCGTAAAAAAGAACCGGTAGTAGATACGGCCGGTAAAACCAAAAAGCAAATTCGCCAGGAAAAAAGAGCCGAACGTAAAAGAGAGCAGGAGGAAAAGAAAAAGCTGATGGACAAAGGCTTATTCTAAAACCGGATTAACTATGCAGCTTTGCTGTTTTCTTTCATCGGTTTCAGGCGTAATGTTCTGATCACTTTAGATTTGATGGGGCGTATCAGCAAAAATATCAAAAACAGAAACCCAATAAACGCGGCGATAAGCATGGTTGCCGTAAAAAACCACACCATGAGATCTAAGATCCCCGCTCCGGTTATCCATATGTAGCGTATAATATTTGCGTTAAAAAAATTGTTAAACCGGTATTTCACGGGCTCATCCAGATCAATTTCTTCAACCCGTTTATAAAAAATGTAGTTGGAAATGATAGGGAACAATATGGTAGCAGCAAATGCAACATACAGCAACGAATTATCATTGCGGTTTAAAATGTTGGCACCTACAAGTTTGTTTAAAGAAACCACGATGACAATGAATATGGCGACTATAGCAGCAAATATCCTATGAGCAATTTGAAGCTTTTTATAGGCCTTGTCATCTAATTCATTATTAACAATCTTATTCATTCTACGGTTTAATCAATTTCTTTAATTCTGTATGGGTTATATTAAACTCATAAACATACCCCCGATAAACTATTGTTTTGCCACATGGATATTCATGGCTGTTTTGCACTACAGTAGTAAATAAATAGGGTCGTTCAAAAAAACATGCAAACATAATAATAACCATCGAGGTTTTTTGTACATCAGCACTGCTGTTTTTGTTAACATCGTGCGCATTAAAAAACGTCTGTTTATTCGCCAAATGTCCAATCCATGCTTGCGATCTTGTTCTATTAAAGAAAGGCTCAGATCTGCGAATACGTGTGGTATCTTAACACGCCTGCCACCCAATACCGGTAGCGCAATTATACAAAGATATTTAAAAAGATATAACGTTTACCCCGGTGATTGATCGTAGTGTTCGGTACGATATCTTTTTATAGAATGAAATTGCTAAACCCAATGCCACTTTGGATTTTGACCTTTCCTTTTGTTTGGTCAAGACATGAATAAGAGAGGTATTATAACAACTGCTTCTTGCACACAATCCCTCAAAACCCAGCCTTTCAATCATTATCCAGCAGGGGGGGGAATTGTAAGAAATTTTTCAACTCTTTTCGTTCCCTCCCGGCTTTAAGCCGCTTAGCTAATAAATATACTAATTTTCATCCGGATAAACAAGTTTTGTAAAATTTTTGAGGCGTATTTTTATTGCAAAAATAAAACCGTATCTTTTGGTCAAATTATTCGGCGCGGCTATTCAGGGCCAGAATATTTGAAGGTTAACTGATCTTATTGCAAAACAATTATCAAGTATGAAGCTATTTATACCAATAGTTACTTTATTGCTTTCGTGTGATGTGTGCTTTGCCCAAAGAGGCGATGGCGGAAGACCCGCAGCAGAAAGCCGTCCGGCTGCAACAATCGAGTCTGTCACTCAAAATCTCAAAAAGACCGAAGGCTTTTTTACTTTCTTTTCGGATTATAAAACCGGTAAGATATATCTCGAGATAAACGAAGATCAATTTAATAAAGAGTTTTTATACTACAGCTCATTAGTTGATGGTATCGGCAACGGCGGCGCCGAGCGTGGTCAGTCATCAGCCGAATTAGCCAAATTTATTAAGGTTGGCCCGAAAGTGTTTTTGCTGGAGCCCAATTTAAATTACCGCGCAGTTAACGGCAGTGCCGATGAGCAGCACGATGTTGAAAATGCTTTTGCCAAATCTATCATATTCGGTTTTGCACCTGTTGCAACCGAAGGTGCCAAAGTGCTGGTCGACCTTACCCCGTTCATCGTTCGCGATGCCTTAAAGGTTGGCGATCGTATCGGCAGCGGCTCGGCTAACACAGGCAGTGCAGCCGCGGCACGTGGCAATAGGGGCGGTGGTGCTGCCGGCGGCGGTTACCGCGTGGATGAAAGCCGCTCGGCAGTTTATATGGATAACACCAAAAACTTCCCTAAAAATACCGAGTTCGAAGCGATATTAACCTTCGCGGGGAATGGCCGTGGTAACATCGCACCGGATGCCGGTTCGGTTACGGTAAAAATGCACCAGTCGTTTGTGGAGCTGCCCGATAACAATTACAAGCCCCGCCGCTTCGATCCGCGTTCGGGATTCTTTGGTTTTAGTTACCTCGATTTTTCGGCTCCTATGAGCGAACCGATAGAAAAGCGCTTCATCGAACGCCATCGCTTAGCTAAAAAAGATCCGTTGGCAGCCGTGAGCGAGCCTGTTGAACCTATTGTATATTACATTGACCGTGGTGCGCCGCCATTGATATTAAAAGCATTGGTTGAAGGCGGCTCGTGGTGGAACCAGGCTTTTGAGGCTGCCGGTTATAAAAACGCTTTCATTGTTAAAGTACTGCCCGAAGGTGCCGACCCGATGGATATCCGTTACAATATCGTTAACTGGGTAAACCGCTCGGCTAAACCAACCCGCGCTTTTTCATATGGCGCGTCGTACATTGATCCCCGTACCGGCGAGATCATTAAAGGTATGGTAACTCTTGGTTCCGATCGTCACCGCGAAGATTACTTGATCGCCGAAGGCCTGTTACAGCCGTACATAGATGGCAAGCCCATTCCTAAAGATATGGAAGAAATGGCTTTGGCTCGTATTCGGCAGCTATCCGCGCACGAGATCGGTCATACCCTTGGCCTTACACACAACTTCGGCGCAAGCCCAAACAACCGCGGTTCAGTTATGGATTATCCTTTCCCGCGGTTTAGCTTAAAGCCTGATGGCACCATCGATCTTTCGAACGTGTATGCCAGGGGCATTGGCAGTTGGGATAAGCGCGCCATTATGTGGGGTTATGCTGACTTTCCGCAAGGGGCTGATGAAAATGCCGAACTGGATAAAATCACTAAAGAGACCCTGAAGCAGGGCTTTGTATATGCGCCCGATCAGGCCCTGGGCGTAAACCCCATTGCAAACCAATGGGATGATGGCGTAAACCCTATCGATCAGCTCAATAAACTAATGGCTGTGCGCAAGCATGTGCTCAATAATTTTTCAGAAAAAGCGATACGCCAGGGCGAGCCTATGGCTACTTTAGAAGAAGTATTGGTGCCCATGTACCTGCTGCACCGCTACCAGGTTTTAGCAGCCGCAAAGTCTATCGGCGGCTTGTACTATACCCATGCCATTAAAAACGATGGGCAGGTAGCCACCAAAATGGTTGAGCCTGCCGAGCAATGGCGCGCCCTGAATGCCCTGATGAATACCATTACACCCGATGCCCTGGCCTTGCCGGAAGCTTTGATACAAAAAATACCGCCGCGACCTACCGGATACCCGTCATCTGTGGAAACATTTGGCGGGCACACCGGTATAACTTTCGATCCGATAGCTACGGCCGAATCGGCTGCCGATAACACCTTATCAAACCTTTTTGATGCCGAGCGTGCCGCACGCTTAATTGAGTATGAGGCCCGCGACAGCAAGCAGCCCGGCTTTATGCCTGTAGTAGATAAAATATTACTCCAAACCTGGAAAGCGCCCGTTGCCCCCGGTTACAAAGGCGAACTGCAACGCATGGTGAACAACCTTACCCTAAAACATTTACTGGGTTTAGCTGCCGATAACGCTGCTGCCGAAAATGTAAAGGGGCAAACGTTGTTAAAGATATACGAACTAAAAAACTGGATGAAAGGCCAGCTGGCTGTTGCCGCACCTAAGCAAAAAGCCGCGCTGTATTTCGGTATGCAGCAGATAGCCGACTTTGAAAAAGATCCTACCAAATTTCAACCCGCCCCGGCATTGGAAATGCCACCAGGAGCGCCGATAGGGATGAATTAAGGTAATGTAATACGCCGGGGACTTAACTTATATAAGTAAAAAGTAGCGCAAACTTTTTATATTTACTTAATTAACAAATATTTAATTAAGTAAATATGCTGCTGTGCGGGGTAATTGTTATTATTTTAGCTAATGCTTGTTTATTAGTTAATATCAGGCTTTTTACACTCTATTACTCGCGGATACTGCTTTATGACCTGGCCACATTGATCACCTTTGTGATTTTGGTATTATATCAAGAGCCCAAGCTACCTAACTATATTACTACCAACAGCGGAAAAAAGTATACCATTAGTCGGTTAGCTATTCATAATCGCTTGTATATTGATAGGGTATACCGGTTTACAAAAATTCCGGCCGCGTTAGCCGGAAGTATGCTTATCCAGACAGCTAACGACGATAAAACCAGCAATCAGGGTAACATGTTTTCGGTGTCTATTACCAGCAAGAAAAATGTTATCGTTTATTACTTGTTTGACCAAAGGCTCTATCCTAAACACGGGCCGGGCTGGCTTGCACATAAAAAAACACAAATAGTGCAGGGCCTTGCCTCTACAGATAAAGATGGGGAATTTGTTATGGTAGCCGATACTTTAAAACCAGGAACCAATAAGATAGTTTTGGGAGGTAATCAGCCGGTATCGGATAACAATAAGGTTGCGGTATTGTGCAGCATGTATCTTATCGCCATTAAGGGCATACTGCCCAGCCAGATGAGCAATACAAACGACACAAAAGCAGATATTGACAGGCTTAAGCCGCTTGTATACGGCCGCGACTCTTTATTATTTGGCTACCAGGCACGGCAAGAACATCTAAAGTGGTTAAAGGATGGCCCGAGGGCGGGGCATAGGCTTGATTTTTCGGCCGTGAAACGAACGAGAAACACCCTTTGTTTCAATACCGATTTTACATCGGCCGACTTAAGTAAAACCAAAATAGACAGTAGCGGTTTTAATTCGTCGGTTTTTAACGATGTCGAATTTTCGAACTCCCGTTTCACTAATGTTACTTTTTTCAATTCACATTTGGATGGGGCCAATTTCAACAAGGGCACATTAACAAACTGCTCGTTTTTGGGATCAAGCCTTCGCGGGGCCATTTTTACCGATGTAAATTTGAATAATGTAAGCTTTGCCTGTACCGACATGGCCGGGGTTATTTTTGAGCCGGATACCGTTACCAATGTTCAGGAAATAGCCTCGGCCTACAATTTAGATTCGGTAAGTTATAGAACCAGCCCCGGCGCGTTAATAAAATTGCGGGAGCAGTTAAAAACCGAAGGTTTTACCGAAGCGCAACGCAAAATTACTGCTGCCATACAACGTCGTAAGTTTGAGCTCAATAATTCATTCGTCACAAAATGGATCAGTTGTCTTCTTTTTGATGTAACAAGCGACTATGGTTTAAACCCATTTCAGCCGTTGTTTATATTGGTGACGTTAATTTACCTGTTCTACCGGTTTTATCTTTTCCTGTTTTTTATTGACGAGCTCGATATTAACATCAAGCATAAAACAGAAACAAAAGAGGGTAACATTGTGACAGTTAAAGATAGTATACAGCCCGGACGGTTATTGTTTCTGAGTATTCTTACCTCTTTTTCGATAGGTTTCGGGCCGTATAACCTAAACGATTGGGCAAAAAAACTATTAAAAGAGGATTATACCTTAGAATCGAGCGGTTGGACCCGTATTTTGATCGGCGTACAAAATTTGGTGAGTCTTTACTTATTCGCGCTGACGGTGTTGTTGTTGTTTGGTGATCCGTTCAACTTTTAGGTGATAATAGCGTATTCATCGTAACCAGATAGAATCCTTTTAAAGTTTATTGTAGTATAGGCCGGAGGCCTTGATATAGTCGTCACTCGCGCGGACGCGAGCGACTGCAAACCGTAATGCACTCGCTCGGCTCCAGCCGAGTGAGTAATATAGAAAGGCCTCTGGCCTAAATTCCAACAACTTGCAAAATCGATAAATTTATTGCCTACTTTTAAGCATGTCCGAATTACGAAAGGCAAATACCGATCGCCCCTTCTTTATTACACTAACTGTTGTAGGTTGGATAGATGTTTTTATCCGTGCCGATTATTGCGATGAGTTTTTAAAAAGCCTTGAATTTTGCAGAAAGCATAAAGGCCTCAAAGTGTTTGCGTATTGTATAATGAGCAGCCATATCCACATGATAGTTGCTAATGATGACAATAATTTACCCAATATAATCCGCGACCTTAAAAGTTATACTGCTAAAAGCATCATAGCACTTATTAAATCAAATATTCAGGAAAGCCGGAAAGATTGGTTACTGCACTTGTTTCAATTTAATGCTAAATATCACCAGCAAAACAGCGAATATATGTTTTGGCAAAAAACCAATCATCCTATCGAATTATATACCTCCGCCGTTTTTGATCAAAAAGTTGACTATATTCATCATAATCCGGTAGAATCGGGAACAGTTAACGACGAGGCGAACTATGTTTACAGTAGCGCTAATCCTGATTCGCCTTTTAAAGTTGATTGATAATATGGGCCGGAGACCTTTGTATAGTTGTCACTCGCGTGGACGCGAGCGACTGCAAACCGCAACGCCCTCGCTCGGCTCCGGCCGAGTGAGGAATATAAAAAGGCCTCAGGCCCAAATTCCTACCCACCCCATCGACTTTATCTAAAAATTTTAAAATTACCCTTGCACAATTGAAATATAAGCACTTACTTTACCGCCGCATACAAACAGCACAACAATGTTAACAAACACTTCTACAACCACAACAACCACAACTACCGGCGGCACAGCGCACGGAGGGTGATCTTGGTATATAGAAATGAAAATATAAAAACCACAGAAGAGCCTTCCTCGACAAGAGAAAGGCTCTTCTGCTTTAATAACCGTAGCGAGGCGAAGATATTGAGGATCGTATCTCATATCTCACATCTCAATACTCACATCTAAAAAAATGAAAGTTTTAAAATTCGGTGGCACTTCGGTTGGTTCGGTACAAAGTATCAGCACTGTGCTTAACATCCTGAAACAGGAAACCCAAAATGGAGAGAACCCGGTAGTTGTATTATCGGCCATGAGCGGTGTAACCAACCTGTTGGTATCTATGGCCGAGCAGGCTGCATTGGGTAACAGCTTTAGCGATTCGCTGGCTGAGCTTGAAAAAAAACACTTCGACGTTGTGCGTGCTTTGTTAGAAGTGCAGCAACAAAACCCGGTATTTACCAAGCTGAAGATCTATTTTAACGAGCTGGAAGACCTGCTGAATGGTATCCATAGCTTACGCGAGTTAACAGCCCAAACCAGGGACCTGGTACTAAGCTACGGCGAGCGCTGCTCAACCTTTATGGTGAGTAAAATAGCCGCGCAGCAGTTTCCGCAATCGCAGTTTGTTAACGCTGCCGACCTGATCAAAACCGACAGCAGCTTTGGCCACGCCAAGGTGAATATGGAGCTCACCGAAATGCTGGTGCGCAATTACTATTACGAAAATACCGGGCGTTTGCTTTTTGTAACCGGCTTTATATCCAGCAACGATGCCGGCCGCATTACCACCCTGGGCCGCGGCGGCAGCGATTATACCGCAGCCATTTTAGGCTCGGCGCTTAATGCCAGCGAAATACAGGTGTGGACCGATGTGAACGGCATGATGACCGCCGACCCGCGCATGGTGAAAAAGGCATTTTCGTTACCCGAACTGTCGTACACCGAAGCAATGGAGCTTTCGTTCTTTGGCGCCAAGGTAATTTACCCGCCAACCATGATCCCGGCCTTTTTGAAAAAGATCCCGATCGTTATCCTCAATACTTTTGATACCGCTTTCGCCGGAACTTATATTAGGCACAACGTTAGCCCGTCAAACCTGCCTATCAAAGGTATTTCGTCTATCAACGAAGTAAGCATCATCAACCTCGAAGGTAGCGGCATGGTAGGCAAGGCAGGCTTTAGCGGCCGCCTGTTCAGTATGCTGGCGCGTGAGCAGATCAGCGTGATCCTGATCACCCAGTCATCGTCTGAGCATAGCATCACTTTTGCTATCCCACCGGCTGATGCGGTAAAGGCACTGCATTTGATAGAGCAGGAATTTGAACTTGAACTACAGGCCAAAAAGCTGGATAAACCGCAGATCGAACAAAACCTGTCGGTACTGGCTATAGTTGGCGAGAACATGAAACAAACTCCCGGCATATCGGGCAAATTGTTCCATGCGCTGGGCCGTAACGGTATCAATGTTCGCGCGATAGCGCAGGGCTCATCCGAATACAATATCTCAGTGATCATTTCCCGCAGCGATCTGGCGAAAGCCTTAAATGCGGTACACGATTCGTTCTTCGTATCATTAAATAAAACGTTGCACGTGTTCTGTTTAGGTACCGGCAACATTGGCACAACCTTGTTCCGTCAGTTAAATGAGCATGCAGAGTTTTTAAAACAGCATAACGGTATCCAGGTAAAAATTGTGGGCATCAGCAATACCCGTAAAATGGTATTTAACGAGGATGGGCTTTCGCTCGATAACTGGAAGGAAGCTTTAGAGGCATCGGGCCAATCTGCCAACCTGGACGAATTTGTTGCTAAAATGCAGGCCATGAATTTGCCTAACTGCGTATTTGCCGATAACACTGCCAGCCCGACACCTATTGGGTATTACGAACGCGTTTTTAAATCGAACATCTCGATAGTAACCTGCAACAAAATTGGCAACTCGGGTACTTACGCCCAATACAAAATTTTTAAGGATACCGCCCGCAAGCATGGCGTTGATTTTTATTACGAAACCAATGTTGGTGCAGGTTTACCGATAGTACGCACATTAAAAGATCTGATGATGAGCGGCGACAGGGTGATCCGTATCGAGGCTATCCTTTCGGGTACGATCTCGTTCATTTTCAATAATTTTAAAGGTGATGTAAGCTTCCATGATGTGGTGAAGACCGCGCAGGACAAAGGCTATACCGAACCCGATCCGCGCGACGACCTGCGCGGCACCGACTTTATGCGCAAAATGCTGATCCTTGCCCGCGATGCAGGGTATGTATTGGAACCCGGCGATGTGAATATTGAAAGCATGCTGCCAAAAGCATGTTTAGATGCAGGTACCGTTGCCGATTTTTATAAAGAGCTGAACAATGAAGGCAAATTTTTTGCCGATATGAAGGCCAAAGCCGAAGCCGACGGAAAAGTGTTGCGCTACATAGGCAAGCTGGAAGATGGCAAGGTAAGTATCACCTTACAGGCAGTGGATGAGAACCATCCTTTTTATACCCTTTCGGGAAGTGATAATATCATATCCTTCACCACCGAAAGGTATAAGGACCGCCCGCTGGTAGTAAAAGGCCCGGGGGCAGGCGCCGAGGTAACCGCCGCAGGTGTGTTTGCCGATATTGTGAATGTGGGAACCCATTAGGAGGGAATCAAGAGACACGAAGCAGGAATTAACACAACAACAACCTTGTCATTTCGAACGAGGGACGAGAGAGAAATCTTCTGTAAGCGACTTGCGAAGCGATGAGTCTGAAGCAGAAGATCTCTCACTAGCGTTCGAGATGACAAAATGATAATAAACAGGTAATAAACAATCTTTCGGACTTTCCGACTTTCGGTCTTCCGGACTAAAAATAAAATGAAATCAATTAAAGTATTCGCGCCGGCAACGGTTGCTAATGTAGTATGCGGGTTTGATGTGCTGGGGTTTGCGGTTAATGCGCCTGGCGATGAGGTAGTGATGCGCCTGGTTGATAAGCCCGGAGTTGTGCTCACCAAAATTGAAGGCGATAACGGCAAGCTGCCTTTAGCTGCCGAAAAAAATACCGTTAGCGCAAGTGTACAGCATTATCTGAAACACGTTAACCGCACCGATGTGGGTGTGGAAATTGAACTTTACAAAAAAATGCCTATTGGCAGTGGTTTGGGTTCGAGTTCGGCAAGTACGGTTGCGGGCTTGTATGCCATCAATAAGTTAATGGGCGATTTGCTTACGCCGATGGAAATGGTACCGTTTGCCATGAAAGGCGAAGAGTTGGCCTGTGGTTATGGCCATGCGGATAACGTTGCCCCGGCTATGCTGGGTGGTTTTGTGCTCATCCGTAGTTATGAACCTCTGGATATCATTAAACTACCGGTACCTGATGGTTTATATTGCGCCATCGTTTTCCCGGATGTGGACGTGCCAACCCGCGATGCCCGCCAGATGATCCGCAAAAGCGTGCAACTCAAAGACGCCGTGGTGCAATGGGGTAACGTAGCCGGTTTGGTAAGCGGTTTGTTTATGAACGATCTCGACCTGATAGGCCGTAGCATGCACGATGTGTTGGTTGAGCCGGTGCGTTCCATCCTCATCCCCGATTTTTACAAAATGCGCGAAATGGCAATGGAAGGCGGCGCTATCAGCTTTGGTATATCAGGTTCGGGCCCATCGGTCTTCGCGTTTACCCGCGATGAGCAAACTGCCCATAACATCACCAACAACATACAACAACATTTAAAAACCCTCAACATTGCCAGCTATACTTACGTATCAGCCGTTAATGAACAAGGCCCCCAAATATTAGGTTAAATACACCATGAAATTTTACAGTACCAATAGCCCGGCAGTGCATGTGCCTTTTAAGGAAGCCGTTTTTAACAGCTTACCGCAGGATAAAGGTTTATATATGCCGGTGAACATCCCCCAATTAAGCCCGGAGTTTTTGAGCAACCTGGGTAAGTATTCCCTTCAGGAGATTGCCTTTGAAGTGGCTAAAACCATGTTGAGTGATTCTATCCCCGAGCAGGATCTGAAGGCCATTGTTGAGGATGCCATCAACTTTGAAGCGCCGGTAGTAAAGCTGGAAGAAGATGTTTACGTGCTGGAACTTTTCCACGGGCCATCATTAGCCTTTAAAGATTTTGGCGCCCGTTTTATGAGTCGGGTAATGAGCTACTTTTTGCGCGACGGCGAGAAAATGCTGGATATTTTGGTGGCTACCAGCGGGGATACCGGTGGTGCCGTAGCTCTGGGCTTTTTGGGTGTGCCCAATACCCGTGTGACGATATTGTACCCAAAAGGCAAGGTTAGCCCGATACAGGAGCAGCAATTAACCACCAACGGGCAAAACATCCGCGCGGTTGAGGTTGACGGTACTTTTGACGATTGCCAGGCTTTGGTAAAACAAGCCTTTGTAAATGATGAACTGAACGGGAAATTTAGGTTGACATCGGCAAACTCAATTAATATTGCGCGCTTAATACCGCAAACCTTTTACTATTTTAACGCCTATGCGCAGCTGCTGCGTGCAGGTAAAACTGATGTGGTGTTTAGCGTACCGAGCGGTAACTTTGGTAACCTGGGCGCCGGTTTATTAGCCTGGAAAATGGGGCTGCCGGTAAAGCAATTTATTGCGGCAACCAATGCAAACGATACCGTGCCCAAATTTTTAAATACCGGTTTTTACAAACCCAAACCATCGGTGGCGACTTTGAGTAACGCAATGGATGTGGGTAATCCGAGCAACTGGATCCGCATAGCGCATATCTTCCAGGATCCTGAAAAGCTGAAACAACTGGTAAGCGGCTGCAGTTATACCGATGAACAGACCCGTGAAGCTATTGAGGCGGTTTACAAGCAATACGGTTATGTGGTTTGCCCGCATACGGCGATAGCGTGGCAAGCTTTAAAGGATTATCAAAAAGCTAACCCCAGCAATAAAGCCGCAGGTGTATTTTTATCGACAGCGCACCCATGCAAGTTTCCCGAAGTATTTTCGGATGAGATTGCCGATAAAATTGTGGTGCCGGAGCAGGTGAAAGAGCTGGAAGATAAGCCGAGTTTATCTGTTAGTTTGGAGACGGATTTTGCAGGGTTTAAGAAATACCTTTTAGAGAACGCCTAATAAAAAAAGCGTCATTGCGAGCGGTAGCGCAGCAATCCCTACATAGGACGATCGATACCTTCAATCGGACCTGTATAGCATAGAGATTGCTTTGTACCTCACAATGACGCGTAGAGAGACTTGCACAGCCTCTCTGTATGATGGGTTGCCGAAACAAGTTCGGCATGACTGCCAAAAAATAAATCCGAAATCGAAAATTCGATATCCGAAATTTCTTACTGTCTCAACTTTTTAAACTCCGATCCATCTTTCCATTTGGGGAAAGTGGTTTCAAAGGCCAGGCGTTTACCTACCTGGAACAATAGCTCAATATCTTCCATACCGCCGTCGAGGTTCCAGGTGGAGTCGTACATATCGGCCGGGCGATGGTAGCGGTTGGTGGTATAGTCATCCAGCATTTTTTGGCCATAGGTTTTACCTTTGCCTACCACATCTATACCGGCCGAGGTGGTTAACGATGGTACACCCACTTTGGCAAAGTTAAAGTGATCAGAGCGGTAAAAATGGCCCGCTTCGGGGTTGGCTTCGGGTGCCAGGTAACGGCCTTTTTTCTGGAGTTCGGCTTTTACATAGTCTTCCAGTTCTGATTGTCCTTCGCCGGAGATGGCCAGGTCTTTGGTTTTGCCGAAATTATTGATCACATCGATATTGAGGGCGGCCACGGTTTTATCCAGCGGGTAAACGGGGTGTTGGCCATAATATTCCGAACCCAACAAACCTTGTTCCTCGGCTGTTACAGCTAAGAAAACGACGGTGCGCTCGGGCTGTGTTTTCATGCTTTTGAAGGCCCGGGCCATCTCTAAAATAGAAGCCGTACCGCTACCGTTATCCAGTGCGCCGTGGTAAATGGTGTCGCCTTTTTCATCGGGTTTGCCTACGCCGAAATGATCCCAGTGGGCCGAGTAGATGATATATTCATCAGGACGTTTGGTGCCGGGTATTTTGGCTATTACATTGTGCGATCTGTTGAACACCACTTTGGTATTTACCGTAACCGAAAGTTTCAATCCCATATCAAAACCTTTAAAGCCGTGTTTATTGGCGGCAACTAACACGCTGGTATCCTTACCGGCAGCCAGCAGCATATTGATAGCACTGTGGTGGGTAACCCACCCTTGTACCGCCAACTGGTAAGCATTGCTGCCGCGTTTATCCAGGTGCAGTTTAACACCGCTGTTTGAGTTTTGTACCACATTAAAAGGATACGATGCTGCGGCAGTATTGTGAATGATGATACAGCCTTTGGCGCCCTGGCGGGCTGCTTCCTCGTATTTGTAGGTCCAGCGGCCATAGTAGGTCATGGCTTTGCCTTTAAACATGGTGGTATCGCCTGTGGCAAAGCCGGGGTCGTTCACCATTACCATTACTACTTTGCCTTTTACATTAAGGCCGGCATAATCGTTCCAGTTGTACTCGGGTGCTACCACGCCAAAACCGGCAAAAACCAGATCGTCGTCTTTAAGGGTATTCACGGTGTCGGTACGTTCAGTCCACATTACAAAATCGTTGATATTTTGCAGCGTGCAGGTGTTTTTGGGGCCCTTAACAGTAAGTAAGGAGACCGATTTCGGGGTTATCTCTACCATTGGTACTTCCTGCAGGTAGCTGTCGCCGTTGCCCGGCTCCAAGCCGTAGGCCTTAAAAGCGCTTTGCAGGTAAGCTATGGTTTTGGTTTCGCCAACGGTGAATGGCCTGCGGCCCTTAAACTCGTTTGATGACAGGGTTACGATATGTTTAACCAGGCTATCCTTATTAAAGGCCGCTAAGCCATCCTGTTCATCAAATGCTACTGTTTTAGGTTGTGAGCAGGATGTTGCTATAATTGCCGCACTTGCAAATAATACGGTGCGCTGTAAATATTTGAACATATAATTTTGATTTTTAACGAATGTACAGAATTTTGGCGAGGGAAGAAAAATCTTAAAATTAGGTATCCAAACTATAGTATATTTGGATATGAAGATACTTGTGTTTTTCATGCTCTCTACGTTACTTGCTATAAGCGGTGTCGCGCAAAGCAAATTTGACACAAGCAATGTGCGGGTGGAGCCTTACTTTGCCAACCAGGGCGAGCAGGAGGATTATTGGACAAAGCAATTATTTAAGAACGAATATACTCCTCAAACTTTTGAAAGGTTTAAAGGTTCGATATCCATCATCAATGCAGATACCATAAAGTTTGGTAGTACGATATTAGGAATTCGCATCTCTAATACTGCATTAAGATCAATTTTTGAAAAGGGGATTTTGTATCCGGATATTATAGAAAACCATGGATACAACAGGAACGTAGGCGAAAAAGTTAAAGGTGTTAAACTAAATGAAAATATGGCCGACACTCTTGATCGGGATTTGGTTAAAAAACTCTATTCATATACCATAGATAACTTTGAAGAAGTTCCATTTTTAAGTAATTCTCCCCGGATCAAACGGTTTAAGTTTTGGGTTTTTAACAAACTACTACATAACCCCGAAGTTTGTTTTATTGAATTAACCAATGATAGTGCGACAACCAATACAGCTCTATCCGAATTTATAAATGGCTCAAGACTTACCTATTTTATCCACGCCTGGGTTGTTATATAAACATCTATGATCAACACCATCATCTTCGACCTGGGCGCAGTACTGATCGACTGGCACCCGAAGCATTTGTACCGAAAACTGTTTGCCACCGAGGCTGAGATAGATGACTTTTTAGCCAACATCTGTACTTCAGCCTGGAACGAAGAGCAGGATGCAGGCAGGCCGATAAAAGAAGGAACGGAAATATTAGTAGCCAAACACCCGGAACAGGAAGCCAATATCCGTGCGTTTTACAGCCGCTGGGACGAAATGCTGAACGGACCCATATCCGGTATGCCGGATATATTTAAAAAGTTAAAAGATAGCGGTAAATACAAGTTATACGCTTTAAGTAACTGGTCGGCCGAAACCTGGCCCATCGCGCTAAGCAAATACGATTTTTTAAATGACTTTGATGGCCTGGTGATATCGGGCCTGGAGGGCATACGCAAGCCCGACCCCAGGTTTTATCAGTTGTTACTGGATCGTTATCACGTTAAAACCACCGAAGCATTGTTTATCGACGATAATTACCGTAATGTATTGGCAGCACGCGAAATAGGAATTGCCTCAATTCACTTCACCTCCGCGGCCGAACTTGAAAAAGAATTGACGCAATATCTCTGACTATTCAAACGACTCGCACAGGCCCAAAATGTTATCCAGCGGGATGATCATTTTGCGGTTATGATCGGTAGAGGTGCACGTTAAAAAGTTACCGGTTACGGAGTAATCATTAATTACTACGGCCTCGATTGGTTTAGATGGAGCAGTTTTATACGCGCCATGGGTAAAAACCGGATTTTTGAAAGTGACAATGAATTTCATAGTGATAGGTTGTACAGTAAAAGACAGGTAGGCCGCCAGGGGGAGCAGCGGGCGTATGTTGTCTCAAATGTAAAAAATATCTACTACAATTAAAATATTGCCTGTGCAATGCGTTTGGTAGGCTCGGGGTTGCCCATGGTGTAAAAGTGCAATACAGGTACACCAAATTGAACCAGTTCTTTACATTGCTGTATCATCCACTGAATGCCGACTTCGCGCACATCTTCCTTGGTTTTGGCATCGGTAATGGCTTCGGTTAAGGCTTCGGGGATGTCGATATGGAAGATCTTCGACAGGCTGATCAATTGTTTGGATACGGTAATAGGTTTTAATCCCGGTATGATGGGTACGTTGATGCCGTTGGCGCGGCAGTTGTTTACAAAATCGAAGTACTTTTGATTATCGAAGAACATCTGGGTAACAATAAAGCCCGCACCCATATCAACCTTTTGTTTGAGGTATTTAAAGTCGGTTTTGAGGTTTGGGGCCTCGAAGTGTTTTTCGGGGTAACCGGCTACACCGATACAGAAATCGGTTTTGTAGGGCGATTCTACATCATCGTGCAGGTAAATGCCGTTGTTCATGTTCACTACCTGGCCAAGCAGGTCGGTAGCATAGGTATGGCCGCCTGGGGTTGGTACAAAGCCCGAGTCGGCTTTACGGGCATCGCCGCGCAGCACCAACACGTTATCGATACCTAAAAATTGCAGGTCGATGAGGGCGTACTCGGTTTCTTCTTTGGTAAAGCCACCGCAGATTAAGTGAGGTACGGCATCAACTTTATACTTGTTCATAATAGCCGCGCAAACAGCAACAGTACCAGGGCGTTTGCGGGTGATTACTTTTTCAAGCAAACCGTTCGGGTGTTCTTTGTAGATATGATCTTCGCGCAGTGATGTTACATCGATAAACGGAGGGTTTAGCTCCATTAGCGGATCGATAGCGTTAAAGATGCCTTGTATGCTCGAGCCTTTGATAGGCGGTAAGAGTTCGAACGAGAATAGTGTTTTGCCCTTGGCGTTGCTTATATGCTCAGTAATTTTCATGCTGTAAACCTCTAAGAGGCTTCTAATTTTTAATGTACAATTATATATAAAACTATGTCATTTCGAACGAGGTACGAGAGAGAAATCTTCTGCTTTTTCATCTGCGTGCGCCTGCCGTGGTGCAGACCTGTCGCGAGCAGAAGATTTCTCCTATCGTCGAAATGACAAACCGGTTAAGTTTCGTTCGTGACCCCCTCCCTGCACCCTCTCGGTGGGAGGGAATCGCACAGCCCCTTCTTATGAATGCCCGAAATGACAAGCGGTTTAGTATGCAAGGTTTGGGCTTAACCATCGCTCAACCTCTTCCAGCGGCATGCCTTTACGTACCGCGTAATCTTCCACCTGGTCTTTATTGATTTTGCCTAAGCCGAAGTAGCGCGATTGCGGGTGGGCGAAGTAGAACCCGCTTACCGATGCGGCAGGCGTCATGGCTAAGCTCTCTGTCAGGTGCATTTGGGCGTTGTCTTCGGCTTTGAGCAGTTTAAACAGCGTTGTTTTTTCGGTATGATCCGGGCAGGCGGGGTATCCCGGTGCCGGGCGGATTCCCTGGTATTTTTCTTTGATCAGGTCTTCGCTTTCGAGGTGCTCTTCTCTGGCGTAGCCCCAGTAATCCTTACGTACCAGCTCGTGCATTTTTTCGGCGAAAGCTTCGGCAAAACGATCGGCAATGGCTTTGGCCATAATGCTGTTGTAATCGTCGTAATCGGCTTCAAATTTGGCCACCAGTTCGTCGCAGCCAATTCCCGCGGTTACAGCAAAGCCACCCCAGTAATCGGGTACGCCGCTTGCTTTTGGAGCGATAAAATCCGACAGGGCATAATATGGCTCGTCCTTAACTTTTTCGGCCTGCTGGCGAAGGGTGTAAATGGTATCCAACACCTTGGTGCGGGTTTCGTCAGTATACAGCTCAATATCGTCGCCAACGCTGTTTGCCGGCCAGAAACCGATAACGCCGTTGGCCTGTAACAGCTTTTCGGATACGATCTTATTCATTAACGCCTGCGCATCATCATAAAGCTTTTTAGCTTCAACGCCGACGGTCTTGTCGTCAAATATTTTTGGATAGCTGCCGCGCAACTCCCAGGTGTGGAAGAAAGGCGTCCAATCGATATAAGGCACCAATTCCTCCAATGGAAATGCTTCAAAAACCTTAGTGCCGGCAAACGTTGGTTTGGGCGGCATCGCCCCGTTTAAGTTCAATTCAATCCGTTGTTTACGGGCTTCACCTATGGTGACAAAACGCTTATCGGACTTTTTATTCAAATGGGCTTCGCGGGCTTTATCATATTCATCGCGGATGCCCTGGATATAGCTGTCGCGGTTTTCATGACTCATCAGGCTGCTGCATACGGTAACGCTGCGCGAGGCATCCAACACGTGTATAGCCGGACCTGAATAATTTGGCGCGATCTTTACCGCGGCATGGATACGCGATGTGGTTGCGCCGCCGACAATAAGCGGAATGGTAAAGTTTTGGCGCTCCATTTCTTTGGCAAAGTGAACCATCTCATCTAACGATGGGGTGATCAAACCGCTTAAGCCGATTATATCGACATTTTGGGCCTTGGCTTCCTCGATGATCTTTTGCGCAGGCACCATTACACCAAGATCGATCACCTCGAAGTTGTTACAGGCCAGTACCACGCCTACAATGTTTTTACCGATATCGTGCACATCGCCTTTTACGGTAGCCATGAGTACTTTACCCGCGTTGGCGCGTTCGTTACCGGTAGTTTCGCCGGCATCGATAACCCGTTGTTTTTCGAGTTCGATAAATGGCAACAGGTACGCCACGGCCTTTTTCATCACCCGGGCCGATTTTACCACCTGCGGCAAAAACATTTTACCGGCGCCAAACAGATCGCCCACGATGTTCATACCGTCCATCAGCGGGCCCTCGATCACCTCTAAGGGTTTGGCATATTTTAAGCGTGCTTCTTCCACGTCATCGTCAAGATATTCGATGATACCTTTAACCAGGGCGTGCGATAAGCGTTTTTCGACCGGGTCTTTACGCCACTCTTCATCTTTAACGATCTCTTTACCTTTACTCTTTACCGTTTCGGCAAAGTCAACCAGGCGCTCGGTAGCATCGGGGCGACGATTGAGCAAGACATCTTCAACACGTTCCAACAGATCTTTCGGGATCTCCTCGTAAACCTCGAGCATGCCCGCGTTTACGATACCCATATCCATACCGGCCTTAATGGCGTGGTACAGAAAGGCCGAGTGCATAGCCTCGCGCACCACGTTGTTACCGCGGAAGGAGAACGAGATATTACTTACGCCACCGCTTACCTTGGCCATTGGCAGGTTTTGTTTTATCCAGCGGGTGGCGTTGATGAAGTCGACCGCATAATTGTTATGCTCTTCCAGTCCCGTGGCAACGGTTAATATGTTAGGGTCGAAAATAATGTCCTGCGGCGGGAAGCCGATCTCGTTCACCAAAATATCGTAACTGCGTTTACAGATCTCGATACGACGCTCGTAGCTATCGGCCTGGCCTTGTTCATCAAAGGCCATCACTACCGTGGCTGCGCCGTATTGCAATATTTTAGACGCGTATTCGCGGAATTTATCTTCGCCTTCTTTAAGTGAGATAGAGTTAACGATGCCTTTGCCCTGTAAACATTTTAAGCCGGCTTCGATCACTGTCCATTTGGACGAATCGACCATGATGGGCAGTTTGGCAATATCAGGTTCGGAGGCAATGAGGTTTAAAAACTTCACCATGGTGGCTTCCGAATCGATCATGCCCTCGTCCATGTTCACGTCGATCACCTGCGCGCCGCCGTCAACCTGCTGGCGCGCAACTACCAGTGCACCTTCAAAATCTTCGGCCAGGATAAGTTTGCTAAACTTTGGCGAACCGGTAATATTGGTACGTTCGCCTACGTTCACAAAATTAGTTTCGGGTGTGATGTTTACCGATTCCAATCCGCTTAAGCGCATATAGGGCGTTATTTCGCCCACCTTCCGCGGCTGGAATTTTGCCGCCTTTTCGGCGATGCAACGGATATGGTCGGGCGTAGTACCACAACAACCACCGGCAATGTTTACCAGGCCGCTTTCCATAAAGTCTTCAACCAAATGAGCGGTTTCGTGCGGTGTTTCGTCGTAAGCGCCAAACTCGTTGGGTAAACCTGCGTTAGGGTATGCCGATATAAACACATCGGATATATGCGATAGCTCTTCAATATGCGGGCGCATTTCCTTCGCGCCAAGCGCACAGTTTAAGCCGATAGAGAGCAAATTGGCGTGCCGAACCGAGTTCCAGAACGCCTCTACAGTTTGCCCGGATAGCGTACGGCCGGAAGCATCGGTAATGGTGCCCGAGATCATGATACCGCCTGTAGGCAAAAAGGCAGGGTAATGTTTGCCTGCTGCCTTACATTCCTCTTCGTACTTTTTAATGGCAAAGATGGCAGCTTTGCAGTTGAGCGTATCAAAAATGGTTTCGATCAGCAGCACGTCGCTGCCGCCATCAACCAGGCCACGCACCTGATCGTAATAAGCGTTTACCAGGTCGTCAAAAGTTACGGCGCGGTAACCCGGGTCGTTCACGTCGGGCGACAGGGAGGCCGTGCGGTTGGTTGGCCCGATGGCACCTGCAACAAAACGTGGCTTTTCGGGGTTCTTTGCTGTGTATTCGGTAGCAACTTCTTTAGCCAAACGGGCACCTTCGTAGCTTAATTCGTAAGCTAAAGGCTCCAGGTGATAATCGGCAAGTGAGATGACCTGTGTGCTGAAGGTGTTGGTTTCGATAATATCGGCACCGGCTTCGAGGTAATCGGCATGTATAGCTTTGATCACATCGGGGCGCGTGATGTTAAGCAGGTCGTTATTGCCCTGCAGGTCCGATGGGTGATCTTTAAAACGTTCGCCACGAAAGTCGGCCTCGGTGAGTTGATACCGCTGTATCATGGTGCCCATTGCGCCGTCGATAATGAGAATACGTTTTTTGAGTTCTTGTCTGATGTCCATTTTTTGGTATTGAGTATAGCGTATTGCGTATTGAGATATGACATACGAAAATTACGGGTAACAATCGCTATACGTAATACTCAAATCGCAATACTAAAAATCTGCTTACGTCGAAAAGTCGGGTTTTTGGTTTGACTTTCGCTTATCTGTCTTAAACCGCGAAGTGAGGTTTAAGTAGAATGTAGCACCTTGTAAGTACAGGTTGCTAAGACATCGCAGGGTCTAATCCCTCCGTCTTTCTCTATAAGCACCACAAAGGTGCGTAATAAAAAGGAGAGAATCAAGAGCCAGGATGCAAGAATCAAGATTAAGACAGTTAGTAAAAAAAATGCCGTTGAAAAGTACAATACTTTCAACGGCATTTTGTGTAAGTTATTTAAAAATTATCTTCTGCGGCCGAATAAGCGGAGCAGTGAAAGAATTAAGTTAATAAGGGTAATGTATAATGACAGTGCACCCATTAATGCCAGTTTATTTGTGCTCTCGGTACCGGATTCGGCTTGTGCGCCGATCTGTTTTAGCATTTGCATGTAATAAGCGGTTAAGCCGATAAATACTGCCGAACCAACGATGCCGATGATATAGCTCAGGGTATCGCCGCCGATCCAGAAGTTAAGGAACGATGCTGCTACAACGCCAATCATACCATACCAAAGCAAGTTTCCAAACTTTGACAGATCCTGGGTGGTATAGTATCCGGCAATAGCCATTGCTGCGAAGATAACCACACCGGCCACAAATACGTTCAGTATTGATGCAGCCGTGTAAACCAAAAATACCAGACTTAAGCTGATACCAATGATTGCTGAGTAAGCAATAAACAGGGCTATCAATACCGGGAACGACAGTTTGTTAAAGCCGAAGTTCATCACCAGCGAAAACAGTATTGGCGAAAAGATCGCAAAATACCCAAAACCGGTTAAGCCGCCTTGTACAGGGTCGACTATCAATTGCAGGTATTTAATATCGGTTGTGAAAAAATAAGTAGTGATACCGGATATGATCATGGCTACAAACATCCAGGTAAAGACACTTCCTAAAAATTTGCGGGATGCGGCACCTTCGTCTACCTGAAGTACATTGTCATATTTATAATTAAAATCCTTTGTTTCCATTTCTATTAAAATTTAAATCTATAAACGTTATTTGTATTTTTTTAGTGCAATATAGTTATAAGTCCAATTAATTCAAGCGCTTTACCAATTGTTCTTCAACTTTTTTAAATACCTGTAAGGGTTTAAGCGTACGCCAGCTTAAATCATCCAAAACGCCGCCAAAATTAATGTAATAGTCGATGTTGTTTTGTTTAAATTCTTCGATAACATGCTCGCGGAAATTAATGCCGGCTATCCACCCGTCTTCAACCTCCTGGAACCATTCTTCGTAATAGCAATCGTCGCTGGAGTGGAAATTGAGCACATTTTCGCCAATGAGGATGAATTTGTTGATACCTTCGTCCATCATCAGTTCCAGTATCTCGCGCTTCAGTACCATAATGTCGTTATCGATGGCGTCGTTCCACTCGCCGATAAATTCGATGATGGAATAACCACGATCGTAATCAACAAATAAAACTTTTAAATAAAGTGTGCTGGAGCCAAACGAATCCCATTGGGGGTGCAGCAGGTAATTGTAAACCTGCTTATCAAACTCAAACTCGTTGTATTCGGTAGCGTAAAACGGCGAGTGCTCGTCTTCTGATGCTACATAATCATCGCGCCAGCGGTAATATGGTTCTATCTCGTGCATCCCTGTCCCAACCCCCTCTCTGATTCTTTGGTTATTTCCTCTGTGTTATGGGTGCATGGTCTACTGCCTGCCGCACGCTGCCGTACTTTTCGAGCAGGCTGGCCGCGGTTTGCTCATCAAGCCCGGTGGCCTGCATCACCATATTGGTGCCGCGGTCTATCAGCTTATTGTTTGACAGCTGCATATCCACCATTTTATTGCCTTTAACGCGGCCCAGCTGGATCATTACAGCGGTGCTTAGCATGTTAAGGGCCAGCTTTTGGGCGGTACCGGCTTTCATCCGGGTGGAACCCGTAACAAACTCGGGGCCGGTAACCATTTCAACCGGGTATTGCGCCGCAGCGGCAATAGGGCCGCCCTCATTACAAACTATACAGCCGGTTACTACCCCATTTTTATTGGCCATTTGCAAACCGCCTATCACGTACGGTGTAGTGCCCGACGCGGCAAGGCCCACCAGTACGTCCTTATCGTTAATTTGATATTCCTGTAAGTCTTTCCAGGCTTGTTCGGCATCGTCTTCGGCAAACTCAACGGCCTTGCGGATGGCGCCATCACCACCGGCAATAATACCTACCACCCAATCAAACGGTACGCCGTATGTTGGCGGGCATTCTGATGCATCAACCACACCCAGCCTGCCGCTGGTACCCGCGCCTATGTAAAACAGGCGCCCACCGTTTTTCATCCTTTCGGCGGTTATAGTTACCAGTTTTTCCAGTTGGGGGATAGCCTTTTTAACGGCATCGGCAACTGTCTGGTCTTCCTTATTAATGTTTAACAGGATCTCGTTAACCGGCATTTGCTCCAGGTTGTTATAGTGAGAATCCTTTTCGGTGACTATTTTCAATGGCGTTATATTATAATAAACAAAATTGCTAAAATTTACCAAATACTTAAAGCTATCAACATAAAATTATTGTTGATAATATGCAATGCTTACTTTAGCGGGTGTAAATTAATGAAAAATAACGCAATAACTTTTTTTCGTACCATTATGCTGTTGTTTGCAGGGGCCTTGATGGGTATTTGGTTCAGCAACGAAAACTTAGGCGGGCACCGGTTCTTTTTAAACGGCAATGATAAACTGCAGCGCGTTGTTAAACTGGTGCACGATAAATATGTCGACTCGGTTGATATAGATAGCCTTGAAGGTAAAACCGTTAACCAGGTTTTGCAAAACCTTGATCCGCATTCGCTTTATCTTCCGTCACAGCGGGCACAATCAATAAATGAGCGCCTGGATGGTGGCTTTTACGGTGTTGGCATTGAGTACCTGATGCTGGATGATACGCTGTATATCAGCCAGGTTTTACCGGGCGGGCCTGCTGCAAGGGCAGGCATTGTTAGCGGCGACAGGGTAATTAACCTTAACGATAAAAAGCTGGCTGGTACGCACCTCACTACCGACCAGATAGACGCTAATTTTAGAGGCGCAAAAAATACAGAACTACAAATAGGCGTATTGCACCCGGGCAGCACATCGGTGAAAACCTTAAACCTTAAACGCGACCATGTTGACCTGAGCAGCCTGGACGCGGCCTATATGGTTGGCCCCAATACCGGCTATGTTAAAATAAGCAAGTTTGCCGCCACCACCGATCGTGATTTTAAAGCCGCTTTGAAAAAACTGCAGGCACAGGGCATGCAGAAACTGGTGCTCGACCTGCGCGACAACGGCGGCGGTTACCTGAGCGCGGCTACGGCTATGGCCGATGAGTTTTTACCCGCCGGTAAGCTGATTATGTACACCCGGGGGGTACACGAACCGCGTACCGATTACTTTGCTACCGACTCGGGCCTGTTTGAAAAAGGTAAGCTTGCTGTGCTGATCAACGAGTACTCGGCCTCGGCAAGTGAAATACTGGCCGGTGCCTTACAGGACCTGGACCGCGCCACTATTGTGGGCAGGCGCTCATTTGGTAAAGGCCTGGTGCAGGAACAGTTTGCCTTTGGTGATGGTTCGGCAGTAAATTTAACCATAGCGCGGTATTACACCCCCTCGGGCAGGTCTATACAAAAATCGTATAAGGATGGTGCTGATACTTACCATAACGAGCTGGCCGAACGGATGCGCAAAGGCGAACTGTTTTCGGAGAAAAGCAACCTGGACGACAGCATCTTCAAGCAGCCATCAAAATACCATACCGCTAATGGGCGCAAAGTTTTTAGCGGTGGCGGCATTATGCCCGATGTATTTATCCCCGCCGATACTACCGGCAATACCGAATTACTGTACAGCCTGAGCAACCGCCAGCATTTTATGGCTTTTGCAATACAAAAAATGCAGCGGGATATAAAGCAATACCCCACCTTTGATGCCTTTAGTAAGAACTACCAGGTTAACGATGATACTTTTACCGATTTCCTGTTGTACGCAAGCAAAACGCTAAAACAGCTTGATTCGGACCAGATCAAACAATCGGATAAAAAGATACGCCTGTACCTTAAAGCTTTTGCCGCCCGGTTTAAATGGGGCGATGATGCCTACTTTAAGATCCTGAATAAGGATGATGTGACGCTGAAAGCAGCTGTCGCTGTTTTATAATATGTACACTGAGACTGAAACTCAATCAATCATGAACAGCAGGGGGGAAATTGTAAGAATATTTCACCATTGTTTTAGTCTTGATTCCTGGCTCTTGATTCTTGCCTCAGTTCCCAGGGGGGAAATTGTAAGAATATTTCACCATTGTTTTAGTCTTGATTCCTGGCTCTTGATTCTTGCCTCAGTTCCCAGGGGGGAAATTGTAAGAAATTTTTCAAGTACTTATCCCATTCAATCATTCAAAACTCAATCCTTCAATCATGAACAGCAGGGGGGAAATTGTAAGAAATTTTTCGCCTGTTCCATACTTTACAACCCCGCCAATTTACTCAATAACCAATAACTCAACAACCAAACAGCCTCGCGCTTGTTACAATATACGCATTTTTTGTGAGATAAAAATATACAATCATGCTGATTTAGAACCCAATAAGATTACCTATTTGGTTGTTTAAACACTATATCTTATTCTCCAAATAGCTTTTTACTTTTTCAGCAACCATTAATTTGATGAGTGAGTAAGAAGGGAGTTTACTATTAATAAAAGAAATATCGATCATTCCGGTTCCTCGCAAATTATAGTAGTTGCCATTGATCGTTATAGGACGTGTCCAAACTTCTCCAGTGGAAAATATTGTCTTATCTATTGGGTTATCCAAGTCATCACTTACATAAAAATGAATGCTATTTTGCTTTTGTGCCACTGATTTTAATTTAAAGTATTCAATCTGTGGACCATGCGTTAATGAATGATCTTTAATTAAAAGAAATATTAGAGTATTTCCATGATCGAATAAAGCCAACTCTTTTGTTAATAGGGGGAAGTATTCGGCAAGAAACTGATTATAAACTCGTGCAAAGTTTTCAAAGAATATTTTCAAATTTTTAGCCATGATTTCCATATTCCAAGAACTCCAAACCGTTCCATAAATATGTGGCTTTGTTTGACCAACGTTGTAAATTCGTGTAGTTGCAGTAATGTCATTTCTTTCCAAGTAGTCAATATAATAATTAACCAGTGCGATATTATATATTGTCGATGTGGGATCGACTTTAACAACAGGCACATCATCCATTTTCGCACGTTGGAAAGCTAATTCCATCTGCTTTTTATGTTCGGGGGTATCTTTTCGATTTTGAAAGTCATCAACATTACAATGAATATGGTTTAATGCCGGATTAATATTTAGGATTGATTCCAACCATATCGGCCATACTTTATTTATAGTAAATTTAATTTCAGACAAATCATAGGTGTTCTGAATCGAATTAAATCCTAAAATCACATGAAAGCTGTCAACAAAACTGGTAAGATACTCATTTACTACAAAATCATCATGAATGGGGAATTGATATTGTTTAAATGCGCGCTCAAAATCGTCCTTAATCGTACTGTAAGCTAATTTAAATGGCTGATCACCTATGGTATTTTCATGTGAGTAATGAAGTACTAAAACTGTACCTGTGATGACGGCTTTGCCAATATCAAACGAAGTATCTGTTTTGATTCGCTTAATTAGCGGTTCGTTACTTGTATACGGAACCGGGAATAGTAGAAAAGAATAATTATTCTTTTCATATCTAATAATTCCTACGCCTATCTTAAAATAGTCAGAGTACAAACAGTCTTTTATCAGCTTGAATTCTCGTTCTAAAATCGTATTATAAATTTCAAGGAACTTATTTATTTCTTTTATCTGTCCAGGCGTTAGCTCAAGTTCGGGCACAACATTTTTTCGCAAGTTGTCTATTTCATTTTCGAGTTCTTTTTTACTAAGTTGTAATTCCAAGTTCAAATTTAAGATGGCAGCGGATGACGCTTGCTGAAGCGAGTGGCCCACCTCATTTTCAAGCAGATCTTTGACCAATAAAAACCTGTTATGATCTGTTCGGTAAAGTTTTTTTATGTCACGGATAAGTGTTTCCGGATAAAAAAGGTCGGTTGAGTCGACAAATGAGCTAAGAATCTTTTGGGGAGTGTTCGTTTTGGTAAATGTAATTTTCCTATCCTGATTTAATATAAAGAATCTGATGCCATTAGAAAATATTTGATGGTGACCCTTAGCCACAGCAACTTTCAGTGAACTAATGATTTTTGCGACATCCGTGCGCGAAGTTACCTGAAATGCAATTTTAGAACCCCCTTTGTCTCCAAGATCAATGCCGGGGAAATTTATCTTTTCATCGTTTAAATCTGACAACTTGTAATTATAAACGAGGTTTAGTAATCCAAGACATAAACCTTCTGAGGATTTGTTAATATCGAAATAATTTACCGCGTTGCTAAGGCGAACAGTTGTTAACCAAGTGCCTAAAAGTAGATTAACCCGATTTATTTCGTTGGTTTCATTTAACATTGGAGATGGATTCTTTAATATAAAGATAAGCCAATGGATTATATATACGAATATCAATATGTATGTGATTCTGGGTTCTTATTAAGGATGCACTTCATACCGGATACCACAGGACGGCTGTTTTGTTTATAATCCGTATGTTCGCCTGAAACCAATTTAACCCGTCTTTTTTTATTTTTATGAAAAAACATATTGCTATAGCCTTGCTGCTGTTTATGCCATTCGGGCTTACAACAGCCTTTGCAGCAGGCAAAAAAACCTATAACATTGCCCAACACGGCGCTGTTGGCGATGCCAAAACATTAAACACCAAAGCCATACAGGCCGTTATTGATCTGTGTGCCAAAAAAGGCGGCGGCACTGTTATCATCCCGAAAGGCATATTTTTAAGCGGCGCTATTTTTTTAAAACCGGGCGTAAACATCGATATGCAGGAAGGCTCGATACTGCGCGGCTCGCAAAACATTGAGGATTATCCTAAACAACCGCGCCGCATTGAGGGCCATACCGAGCCATGGCGCATGGCTTTGGTAAATGCCGATAAATGCGATCACCTGCATATCACCGGCAAGGGCACTTTAGATGGTAACGGCGAACCGTTCTGGAAACTGTTTTACAGCCGCCGCACTGCCGATCCTAAAACCACCAACCTGAGTGTGGAGCGTCCGCAGCTTTGTTTTATCCAAAACTCGCACGATGTAGAGGTTAAAGGCATTACCTTTTTAAACTCCGGCTTTTGGAACCTGCACCTGTACAAAAACCAGGAAGTTACAGTTGATAACTGTCGCTTTATAGCACCGGGCGGCCGTGTGCCCGACGATCATGCACCAAGCTCTGACGGTATCGACGTGGACAGTTCGCAGGACGTGACCATTGGTAACTGCTTTTTTTCGACCGGCGATGATGATATTGCACTGAAAGGCTCTAAGGGCCCGTTTGCTTTACAGGATAAAGACAGCCCGCCGGTTGAGCGTATCCACATTCATGATTGTGTGTTTGAAAAAGGTGGCGGCGTAATGACCTGCGGCAGTGAAGCAACCATTGTGCGCGATGTGGATATTAAACGCTGTACTGCCAAAGGCACCAACGTATTGCGTTTAAAACTACGCCCCGATACCCCGCAGCAATACGAAAATATTAGTTTAGAAGACATCACCATGGAAGACAACGCTACCCTGTTTACCGTAGCACCATGGACACAATATTTTGATTTGAAAGGACAAGAGCCGCCAAAATCGCTGGTGCGTAACATCACCATCAGCAATGTAAAAGGTTCGGGCAGCTCAATGGGCCGCATAGCCGGCAATGCCGGTACCGAGTTTGGTACCATGACCTTAAAAAATGTAAACGTACAGCTTAAAAATACCGGGTCGGAAGCGGCAAACCTTAAAGGCCTCACCATGGAAAATGTAATAGTGAACGGAGCCGCTATTTCAATGCCTGCAAAATAATAAAGTACAATAGCACAAGCCGGAGCCTTTAACGAAAGTTAAGGGCTCTGTTTGTTTGTGAGCAAGGCTAATTATCAGTTTAATAGGCAGTATTCGCAGCGTTGTTAAAATCTTCCGGTTTAAACTTCCATCTCCGGTGCGACCATAGCCAGTACTGCGGCTCATGCCGGATGACCTGCTCCAGGTATTGTACGTGTGTGTCGGTAATTTCGTGCTCAGCAGTTTGTTTGGGCGCGGCAAACATCGGTACAAAAGTGCAGTGGTAATACCCACGTTTCAGCACCCTGATGTCGCAAAACACCACAACACTGTTGGTCATTTTGGCCAGCTTTTCCACACCTAAAAATATGGCTGTGGGTTGGTTTAAAAATTTGGTAAAATAGGTTACTTCGGGCTTGGCCGGTGTTTGGTCGCCCGCAATTACGGTTACGGTCTGCTCGCCGCGATACTCCATTAGTTTGCGCACGGTTTGTTTCATGCTCACCAGCGTGGCCCCAAAGCGCGATCGCAGCCTGGTGATCGCCTTATCAGCAAAGCGGTTATGTAAAGGTTTATAGATAATAATGCGGCGTTGCTTAAATAACTGGCCAAACCGCAGTGCGCCTAATTCCCAGTTACCATAATGGCCCAAAACACCAATTACACTTTGCCCGCCGGCAAAAGCCTGTGTAATTATTTCAACGTTGGTTATCCGTACGCGCCTGGCTACTTCGGCTGGCGATATGGTAAGCAGTTTTACCGCCTCTACCATCAGGTTGGCCATATACTTAAAATACTGTCGCCTTATGTTTGCTCTTTCTTCTTGCGTTTTCTCCGGAAACGCGTGCAGTAAATTATCGTCAACCACCCTGCGCCTGTAGCGGGCAACGTAATACAGCACTAAAAAGATCAGATCGGCAATTAGGTAGAGTAACCAAAAAGGCAGTAGTGATACCAGGTAGAGTAAACCCAATACCAGTACGAAAAAAGCTTTTTTTATCATTTTTCATCACGTAATAGTGGGGAATACAAAAATAAAAACACCTTTTTGATAAAAAGGTTTTTGCGGGCCGGAGTTTAATTTTTTGACGTAAAATTGACCGCAGGCCACTCAGTTAGCCGTTAATTACAATGCAGGGGAGTTTAAAATGCTTCGTTGAGGTTAAGGAAGAAACCTTTATTGCCAAATTTTCCAAACGCATAATCAAGCGCCAGGTTGGTGCGTGTAGCTTTATTGAAAAGTACGCGTAAGCCGGCTCCGTAACCGGGTTGAAACACCTGGAACAACCTAGTTCCCTGCTCATCATTGGCGCTTTGCAGGCTGCCAAAAACCACACCACTTAAAAACTTGTTCCTGGTTATCGGGTACCTTAACTCGGCCTCGGTGTCGTTAAACAAAGTGCTTTTAAAGTATTGCGCGGTGTAACCACGGCCGCTTTTAAAGGCCCCGTCGCGGGCGGTGCCCGGCAGCTCCAGGTAAGGTACAGCGCCACCCAACAGGTATGATCCCCAATTCCAAACAGCCAGTACGGTTTCGGGATTGGCCGCCGACAAGCTAAAATACTTACGGAAATCGGAGGTTAGCTGCACCGAATTTTTGGTACTCCCTATCCAGCTTTGATTGATCCTTAAACCTGCATCGGCATAAATACCTTTATAGGCGCGGTTCTGGTTATCACGCGATGTATACTGCGCATTAAAAAGAAAACCGGCCGCAGTATAATGATCCTGCGGAAAACCGTGCTGGTTGTTATACACGCTCATTGGTGTAGCGTTGTTAATGGTATCACTTATTTCAATGTGTCTTCTTATCTCAAAAGATAGCCCCGCACCTACAAAAAGATTTTTGGCCAGCTCTTTATAGATCTTTTCGCGGGCGTTATAATAATAAGAGTGTATGGGGTAAACCTTGCGCTTATCATTGGCCAGCACTTCATCGGCAGGGCTGCCGTTACTGTTATTAACGCCAATGCCTAAACCGTAATCGGGGGTCACGGTTTTTGATACCACCAGGTTACCCTGCAAGTTCCATTTATTGCCCGGTGTAAATATATTATGGTTAACATAAAAATAAATGATCCCTTTGGTTGTAATGGATGCCGAGGTTGCGGCTACAGATAAAAACGTATTCGGGTCGTCACCCAATTTTCGTCCGGCAACGGCCTTAATGCCTATTTGCGCGCCTATGGTTGGATTAGCCGCTATATTGGGCACTACTATAATGCCCGATTTATTATGTGTGCTATCGGCTTTTTTATGCGGATGAAATAAAGCGCGGGTCAGATCGGTAATATCAAACTGTTTGCTCAGATCATCTGCTGCTTTCCGCGATTTGACTGCCGGTTTTGCTTTGATCGTATCCGGCGGGCCGGTTTCCTGGCAATAGGCTAAGGTAGTTATGCCTGTAAAAAAAAGTAACAGCAGTGATCTTGATACCCGAAACCTTTTATAAACCAGGTAAAATTTCTCCATAAAGGCATTTAGTTTAAACGCACAGTAAACAATTTAAAACGATAGGTTTGTTTATATGTTTTATACAGGCCGTATTGTGATAGGGATATGATGTAAAATGTTTATTACTCGGCTAATGACTATATATTAATGCTGCTTCGCTATCATTATCGATTGTTGTAAATTAGTACTATCGCATCAATTTATGCCTGAGTCAAAATTATACCCGTTCAGAGCCGTTATTTACAAAACGGGTATCAACTTTTGTGTGGATGTACCTGCCGGTATCACATCGCAGCTCATTGCGGTTAAAGGTTACATCAGGATAAAGGGTACCGTAAATAACATCCCGTTCACTAAATCACTGGTGCCGGTTAAGGGCGCTTCCTATCGTCTGTTTATCAATACCATCACTATAAAAAATATCAGGCAAATGGTCGGTCAGGTTGCCGACCTGGTGATAGAGCAGGACACCACCAACCCTGAACAGGAACACCCCATGTCGCCGCAATTAAGGCAAAAGCTGGAGCAAAAAAACCTGCTGCACGATTTTGACGCACTACCCGCTTCCAGGCGAAAAGAGGTGCTGCGCTATCTTAACAATTTAAAAACTCCCCAAATATTGGAAAAGCAGGTCAACCGCCTGATCGGCCAGTTGGAGGCAAAGGCAGGCAAGGCACTGCGCATACCTTAATTACTTTCTTTTATAAAATTATCGTACAGGCAATTGATGGTTTTGCGCATCATCAGGCAGATATCCTGGCTGCCGGGCATAAACGCCGGGTTACAGCCATTGCAGATCACCACAAAACCAAACTTTTGTTTAGGCTGAAAAAACATGGCGCTGTATAAGCCATATGCCGAGCCGGTATGCCCCATCATATCTTCACCGGCAATCAGGTCGTGCGAGCCGCGCAGGGCCAGTCCGTAACCACCCTCATTATCCGATACCTTGGTTTGCATCAGTTTGGAGTGTTTTTTCTTCATCAGCCTTACGCCGTTATATTTACCGTAGTTCATGTGCATCATCATGTACCGGGCCAGGTCGGTAGCCGATATCTTCATACCCCCGGTTGGCGAAAATATAGGCGTGCTGTAGCCCATTACGTAGTTTTTGATCTCGTCGCGCCGCGGATTGTACGCGCCCGGGTCGGCTGTTAGCTTGCGTGTTTTTTCATCATACTCGTACAAGGTGGCAAACCGCGTTTTATCTAACGAGTCCACACAATATCCGCCGTAAAGCCCAAGCGGGTCAAGCACATGGTGCTTAACATACTGGTCAAAACGCTCGCCCGATATCCTTTCGATAACGGTACCTACCATATTGTAATTAAGGTTACAATACTGGAAACCTTTGCCCGGCTCGTAACTGTTATAACATTTTGCCGAGTTTGGGTTTTTATCCGGATTAATGCCATCCAAACTAAAATAGCCCTGACTGTCGTTCAGGCTTGAGGTGTGCGACATCACCATTTTTAGTGTGATCACCGTATTGGGGAAATTAGGATTTCGTACCTTAAAACCGATCAGCTTGCTAAAATCGTCATCAAGCGATAATTTGCCTGCCTCAACCAACTGCATAATTGATGTTGCCGAAAACGATTTGGAGATAGACGCTATCCTGAAAATACTCTGATCGGTTAAAGGCTTGTTGCTTTCAATATTCTGATAGCCAAATGAATGGGTATAGATTATTTTATTATCCTTTACCACCGCTACCGAAACACCGGCGGCATCCAGCTCTTTCATAATATCGGCAATGCCGGCCTCGGCCTTTGGTGCCTGCGCAGCTGCCGGAAGCGCCATCGCGAAAGCTGAGATCAGGACAAGTAGATTTTTTAATAAGGATAGTTTGCTCATAGTAGTTTTACGGTGATTAGATAAAATTAAAGATAAAGATTTTTTGGTGTGATCGATGCATTGGCTATCAGGAGGATGCGCCTGAGTCAAAAATCATCTTTCATGCAAAAAAATATTTTTGACTTTTTGCTGTTTATATACTCCAATAGCGTTAAACATAATATCTTTACTTTTGGACGCACTCCGCCACATAAGCCGATATTATAAACCTTAGTGCTTTAAACAGAGTATAAACAACAAATGAGAGTTTCTTTTACCCTAATTTTATTGATCTTTTTCGGGATACCTGCGTTTGCACAGTCAAATACGCTGGATCAGTTGAAAAATGAATTAGATAAAAAGGCTGTTTATGATAAACAAAAAGAAACCACGCTTAAAGCGCTTAAAGTAAAGTTAGCGGCTACGCCCAAAAGTAAATTTCAATCGCAGTTTGATTTATGCCTCAAGCTGTACGATGAGTATAAATCATACCAATATGATTCGGCTTATGTTTATGCCGGCAAATTGCAGGAGCTGAGCCTGCTGCTTAAATCGCCTTCAAAAGAATACTACAGCAAGATCAAGATCGGCTTCATCCTGCTCTCATCGGGTATGTTTAAAGAAACCTTCGACAGCCTGAAAGGGATAAACGTAGCCTCGCTTGATGACAGTGTGAAGTTTGAATACTATTCGCTGCTTACACGCGCCTGTTATGATGTTGCCGGGTACGACAATGATCACCATTACACGCCTTACTACGCCGGTTTGGCAAACAAATACATTGATTCGGCCATTACGTTAACCCAGCCCAACTCGTACGATAAAATTTACCTTACGGGATATAAAAAGCTAAAAAATGGTGCTTTACACGCCGCCGAAGCCGATTTTAACGAACTGCTCGATCATCATAAGCTAACCCAGCACCAAATGGCTATTGTAGCCTCAACACTGGGTAATATTTATGCCAATAACGCCGCGCAGCGCGATAAATGTGCCGACTTGCTTGCCCGCGCCAGTATCTGCGATATCCGATCGTCAACAAAAGAAACGGTGGCGCTTTTTTGGCTTGCCGAATTGCTGTACAAAACCGGCGACATTAAAAACGTTTACGTTTACCTGGAGCAGGCTTTAGCCGATGCCGAGTTTTATGGCGCCCGCCAGCGCAAAATACAGATCGGGACACTGCTGCCCATTGTGGCCGCCGAAAAGCTCAACTACATTGAGCGCGAAAAAACCAGGTTTTTAATCTACCTGGCATCCATAACGGCGCTGGCTTTGCTGGTTATCTGGATTTCAATGATGTTATCCAAACAGCTTAAAAAGTTAAAGATCAAAGAGAAGATCATTGATGATAAGAATGTACAGCTCGAAAAAATAAACGAACGCTTAACCGAAGGCACAAAGATCAAGGAAGAGTATATCGGCTATTTTTTCAACGTGATATCGGGTTACATTTTGCAGCTCGAAAAGCTGAAACGCTCGGTGGATACCAAATTGGCCATCAAAAAATACGACGACATCCAGATCATTATCGATAAGATCAACATTAAAAAAGACAGGGATAACCTGTTTTACACCTTCGACCATGTTTTCATCAAGATCTTCCCCAACTTTATTGATGAATTTAACGCCCTGTTTAAAAAGGAAGACCAGATATGGCCCAAAGAGCACGAGGTGCTCACTACCGATCTGCGCATCTTCGCATTAATGCGGATGGGGATAAACGATACCGAAACCATTGCCAAAATTTTGGAGTACTCCGAAAAAACCATTTATGTGTACAAAATGCGCATCAAGGCAAAAGCCATTATCCCCGGCGACCAGTTTGATCACCGGATTATGGAGATCAAAGCCGTCGATCTGAAATAACCTGCTTTCTTCTTAAATCCATCTTGGCCTACCCCGCCGGTAACTCCTGTCATGATGCTAAATGTGCCTTTTATGTAACTATAACGTTGCAAAAACCATAAAAACCATTTATATTTTTCAACATACAAATATTTATAATTATTTGATTATCAATTTTTTAATTTAAAAAAACCTAATATTTTTTTAAATTTTTGATAAACAAATAGCTATTCGCAATTATCCCACACAAATTTGTATTGTGATAGTTTATCAAGAGGAGCCGATAGGTTGCCGATGTATAAACCACATAAACCAATAGAACCAAAAAGTACCGTACTAAATTAATTTGCGATAAGTGTTATCGTTTGATGCAATAGTATTTCTATCCGGATACGCGTTGCCCAAACTTTAGTGTTAAAGATATTTTTTAACTGATTTCAATTAACTGATTTGCTTATGGATACATTCTACCCAACGTAAACTTTCACCTCCATGTAAACTCTTTACATGTACACCCAATTAACAAATATTCAAAGCTTTTTAACAGCCAATTATAACCCAGAACCCAAAGCTTTAAACGGACCTAAATTTAAATTATATGAGAAATCGTTATCTAAAAAAGTGTGTGCTACTATGTACAATGCTCATTTTATCGTCAATAGCATTTGCACAAACAGGCAGCATTACCGGTAAAATTGTTGACGAAACAAACCAGCCCATGCCATCGGCAACCGTGGTGGTGCAGGGCACGCAAAAAAGCACATCGGCCGATGCCGGTGGTAATTATAAATTAACCGGCCTTAACAACGGCACCTTAACCCTCGAATTTCGTTTCCTGGGTTACACTACCGCTACCCGTGTTGTTACGCTTAACGGTACAGCGGTAGTAAATGTAGGCTTACAACCAAACAACAAATCGTTAAACGAGGTTGTGGTTATTGGTTACGGTACACAAAGCAAAAAGGATGTGAGCGGTGCTATAACTACCGTAACATCTAAAGATTTTCAAACAGGTACCATTACCTCGCCCGAGCAACTGATACAAGGTAAGGTGGCCGGTGTTGCTGTTACGTCAAATGGTGCTCCCGGTTCGGGAAGCACTATACGTATTCGTGGCGGTGCTTCATTAACAGCAAGTAACGATCCGTTGATCGTTATTGATGGTGTGCCTTTGAGCAATAACGGCATCAGTGGTGCGGCCAGCGCGCTTAGCCTCATCAACGCCGATGATATTGAAAGCGAAACCATTTTAAAAGATGCTGCTTCAACAGCTATTTATGGTTCACGTGCATCAAACGGTGTTATATTGATCACTACTAAAAAAGGTAAAAAAGGTGGGCCGGTAATTAATGTTAACCAGGAAATCTCTATCGGTACACCCGAAAAAACCATCCAGGTTTTAACTGCCGACCAGGTTCGGGCCTATGTAGCAGCTAACAAGCCTTCACTTTCAAGCACTTTAGGCAGCTCAAATACCGATTGGCAAAAAGAGATCTATCAAAATGCGTTTGCGAGCAACACTAACCTGAATATTTCGGGCGCTACCAAGATATTACCTTACCGTGTGTCATTAGGGTACCTTGATCAGGATGGTATTTTAAAAACAGATAATATTAAACGCACATCAGCGTCGTTGCGTTTAAATCCGTCGTTTTTAAACAATTCCCTTAAAGTCGACCTGAATTTAAATGGAACTTACCAGCATTCGCGATTTGCCAATACCGGCGCTATAGGATCCGCATTAGCGTTTGATCCTACCCAACCGGTTTATGATTCTAAATCACCCTACAATGGTTACTATGAATCTTATAATACTCCTGGTTCTGTTGCCAGTGGTTTAAACCCTAATACGCCTCGTAATCCGGTTGCCCTTATCAACGACAATCATAACACCTCTGATGTTTATCGTTCATTCGGTAATCTGATGTTGAACTATCAGTTCCCTTTCCTTAAAGCTTTATCGGCAAATGCCAATTTTGGTTACGATATTTCAAAAGGTCAGGGTCGTACAGAAGTTCCTGCGTCGGCAGCGCAATCGTTTAATACATTAGGTAACAGCACGCCGTACCTGCAAAAAACCACCAATAAAACTGTTGAATATTATTTAAATTATACCAGCGATATCAGGTCGATCAAAAGCACTATCAATGCTCAGGCCGGTTATGGTTATTACGATTTTCTGACAACCACCTATAACTACCAGCCAACAAGCGCAAACGGACAGCCAATGCCAAACACCCAGGCACCGTTGTATCCGTATGGTCAGGGGCAGTATACGATGATATCATACTATGGCCGTTTAATTTATACCTATAACGATAGGTTTACTTTACAAGGATCCATCCGTTCAGACAATTCATCCAAGTTTTCGCCATCCACCCGCGATGGTATTTTCCCCGCAGGCGCAGTTTCGTACCGCATAAGTGAAGAGGATTTTCTGAAAGACAGCCCGGTTATATCAGATTTGAAATTACGTGTTAGCTATGGTGTTACCGGTCAGCAGGATGGCATAGATTACTATGGTTATATACCAAGATATTCATTAACTACAAACGATACCCGCTATCAGTTTGGCAATACCTTTTACAATGGATATACACCTGCAGGTTACGATGTTAGCTTAAAATGGGAAACTACACACACCTTTAATACCGGTATTGACTTTGGTTTCTTAAACCAACGTATTTATGGTTCGGTAGATTTTTATTCACGTAAAACCAAAGATCTGTTATCCTTAGTGTTTATACCTTCGGGTAGTAACTTTACCAATCAACTGTTAACCAATGTAGGTAATACCATTAGCCACGGTGTCGAATTAAACTTAAATGCAATACCTGTTAAAACAAAAGATATTAGCTGGACAGTTAATTACAACATTGCTTATAATAAGGTTACCGTTACCAATTTATATCTTACACCAAACCCGAGCAGCGTTGGTATACCTGTAGGTGGTATATCTGGCGGTACCGGTAATAATGTTCAGTTACATCAGATCGACCAAACCCCATTCAGTTTTTATCTGTACAAACAGGTATACGGTCCCGATGGTAAACCTTTAGAAGGAGTTTATGCAGATAAGACTGCAGACGGCAGCGTTACAGCTGTTGACGAATTCCTTAACCACCAGTCTGCACCGCCGGTTACTATGGGTTTCAGCACTTCGTTCAACTATAAAAAATGGAGCTTCAGCACCGTGTTGCGTGCAAACCTGGGTAATTACGTTTATAACAACGTCGACGCTAATTTAGCTACAGCAGGCAGCATTATCAATAATATTGGCGTCGTTAACAATGCATCAACAGGTATTTACGCTTCGGGCTTTACCGGTTACAATTATTTGAGCGATTACTGGCTGCAAAATGCCTCTTTCTTACGCATGGACAACGTAGGGGTTGGGTATACTTTTGGCAGGTTTAACAACAAGCACTTAGGCGGTCTGCGTATTACGGCCAATTGCCAAAATGTGTTTGTGGTAACTAAATATACCGGCCTCGATCCGGAAGTATATTCAGGTATTGATAACAATACATACCCGCGTCCAAGAACTTTCACTTTAGGTATTAATCTTGGCCTTCAATAATCATTTAAAATATTAAAGAAATGAAAAGTAAAATATTAAACAAATCTTTGTTAATGCTGGCAGTGACGGGATTATTCGCATCCTGCACAAAAGACCTTAACAGGGCCCCAATAAATACTACTACCGCTGCGGTAGCTTACAGTACCCCCTTGGGTTATAAGCAAGGCCTTGCTAAAGTTTATGGTTCTTTTGCCACAACAGGTAGCGGCGGTGCAGGTACCGGTGATATACATGGTATTGATGCAGGTACGTCGGACTTTATACGTTTGTACTGGAATGCGGAGGAATTGCCTACCGACGAAGCGTTATGTATCTGGAATGACCCGGGTGTCCCCGATTTTCATAACAACAACTGGACATCAAATAACACCATACTTTTAGGTTTGTATGACAGGAGCCTGTACCAGATCACGCTGGCCAACCAGTTTATTAACGAGTCGACAGAGGCAAATCTGTCAACCCGCGGTATTAGTGGTACTGATGCAGCAGAAATAGGCTATTACCGGGCCGAAGCACGTTTTTTACGCGCTTACCAATACTGGGTATTGATGGATATGTTTGGCAACCCGCCATTTGTTGACGAAAACTTCCCGATAGGCAAGTCTTTACCTCCGCAAATAACCCGTGCAAAACTTTTTGCGTACATCGAGTCGGAATTGAAGGCTATTGAGCCCTTGTTAAAGGCTCCCAAAACCAATGAATACGCGCGTGCCGACCAGGCCGCCGATTGGGCCTTGCTTTCGCGTTTGTATTTAAATGCGCAGATATACACCGGTACCGCACGTTACACAGATGCCATTACTTATGCCAGCAAAGTAATAGCTGCAGGTTATACCCTCCATCCTACTTATAAATATCTGTTTACCTCGGATAACGACAAAAACAACCCCGAGGTTATTCTGCCTATTGCATATGATCTGGTAAGTACGCAAAACTATGGCGGTACTACCTTTATTGTCAACAGTTCGGTAAGCGGCGCCGAGGGCCCTGCCAATTTTGGTGTACCCGGCGGCGGCTGGAGCGGTAACCACACCACACAAGTATTGCCAAATTTGTTTGGCGATTACAGCGGTGCTACTGATAAACGCGCCATGTTTTATACCGGCGGCAGCACAACCAAAAACACTACTGATCAGTCGACATTTACATCAGGCTTTGCGGTTACCAAATTTACTAACCTCACTTCAACCAACTTAACATTGCCTGGTGCGAGCGTATTTTGTTCAACCGATTTCCCGCTGTTTCGTTTAGGCGAAGTTTATTTGAACTATGCCGAAGCGGTATTGCGCGGCGGTACCGGCGGCAGCACGGCGCAGGCGCTTATCTACTTTAACAACTTACGTATACGTGCCTACGGCAATACATCGGGCAATGTTGCCAATATTGCTTTAAGTGATGTTTTAAACGAACGTATGAAAGAACTGTATTGGGAAGCCACACGCCGTACCGATCTGATCCGCTTTGGCATGTTTACCGGCGGCAATTATTTATGGCCGTTTAAAGGTGGCGTGCTGGCAGGCACTTCAATTCCCGACTATCGCGCATTATATCCGTTGCCGGCAAGTGATGTAACTGCTAACCCTAACTTAGTTCAAAACCCAGGATATTAATACTCAATTAAAAATATTGATATGAAATCATTTTTAAACAAAATAGTAATGCTAAGCGGTGCTACGCTGCTTATGCTGTCAGCCTGTAAAAAGGACGACGCGGTTATTACGGCAACAAACGGTTCGCCGGGTACGCTTAGCGCATCGGCTACCACTTTGGTGTTAAACAACACCAAGCTTACCGACCCTGCCATAGTTGAAACGTTTACCTTTGTACAAGCCAATTTTGGCTATAATGCAGCGGTAACCAACACCTTGCAATTTGATATACCGAGCGATAACTGGGCAAACCCATATACGGTAGCAATGGGCCCGGATGTATTTACCCAACCCTATAACACCAGCGATTTTAACAACGTTTTGTTAAAAGCAGGTGCTAAAGGTAACGTATCAGGCACGGTTAACGTACGGATGAAAAGCGCTATAAGTGCCACCATAGTTGTATACAGTAATGTACTTACATTAACCGTTACACCGTTCAATCTAAAATCATGGTTATATGTACCCGGCGCTTACGAAGGCTGGAATAACCCTGGTCCGCAGGAAGATAGCCTGTACTCGGCTACCGGTAATGGTATCTATGTAGGCATTATCAACTTTACGGCCGGTAATAACCAGTTTTTGGTTACACCAAAGAAAAACTGGGATAACAAGTATGCCACCAACGATGCTGCCAGCACTTCGGGTACATCATCAAACTACTCGGTAACCTACAACGGCTCCAATAACTTTTATGCGCCGGCAGCGGCAGGTTATTACCTGGTAACCTTAAACACCAACAATAACACCATGTCTATAGTGCCGGCAAATTATTACAGTATTATTGGCGATGCCGCGCAGGGATGGAGTACAGATGTTGCCATGAAGTATATTAATGATGGCAACGGCAACTGGACGGCAACCGTTCCGCTGGTTTCTACCGGCCAGTTTAAGGTAAGGCAAAATAACGACTGGACCTATAGCTGGGGTATTCCAAAATCCGGTTCGGCCGGGTTCGGTGTAGCTAATACGTTAAACAACACAAGCAACGATAACATTCCGGTTGCTGTAAACGGTAATTACCTGGTAACGTTTAATTCGCCGGCTGCGGCAACAGGTACTGTGCCACCTGTTACCACAACGTATAGTTCTGTAAAACAATAAAAAATTAGTAACTGACCTCAATTTACCTGCCTGCCCTCCGGGGCGGGTGGGTTATTAACACCCCTTATAATTGTATTGATTTCTATTGTATTTTTAAATCATCCGCAACAAAATCAATTCATTATAAATCCATATGCCTAATAACATGAATATCCGCTCCTGCTACTTACTCTTCTCATTTTTATTACTGACACCTTATTTGTTAAAAGCCCAGGTCAATCCTGTTAAAGGCATGGGTAATGTAAACAGTGTTAATGTAAACGGGCAGCAGGTTAACATCACAACCGATAACGCCCACGTACAGGTTACGGTTTATAATGCCGGCGTTGTGCGGGTGCGTATCGATAAACAGGTTTTAGGTCCCGATTTTTCGTACGCGGTAATTGCTCAGCCCGAGGCAACAAAGGTGAACATTGCCCAGGATGCCAACGCGATCAGCATCAGCACCGATTCATTAAAGGTACAGATCGGTAAAACACCTTTTGCCGTTACTTTTTACACAGCTAATGGCGAAGTGATCAGCCAGGATGAAGCGGGTTTAACAACCTCGTGGGTAAACGAATCGGTAACCACCTACAAAAAAATGCAGGATGGCGAACGATTCATCGGTCTCGGCGAAAAAACCGGCCCGCTTGATCGTAAAGGCAATGGCTATACCAACTGGAACACCGATGCCTTTGGCTATTCAACCGGGCAGGATCCCATCTATTCAACCATTCCGTTTTACATCGGCATACACCACAACATCAACTACGGCATATTTATGGATAACACCTACCAAAGCGATTTTAACTTTGGAGCCAGTAATAATCGTTTTTCATCCTTCGGCGCCCGTGGCGGCGAGATGAACTATTACCTTATTTACCACAAACACATAGCCGATATCATTACGGCTTATACCGCCTTAACCGGTCGCATGAAAATGCCGCCGCTGTGGAGCCTGGGCTACCAGCAAAACCGCTACAGCTATTATCCCGAAACGGAAGTATTCAGGATAGCGCAAACTTTAAGAGAGAAAAAAATTCCGGCAGATGGTATCACGCTCGATATCCACTACATGGATCATTATAAAGTATTTACCTGGGATCAGAACCGCTTTCCGAACCCTAAAGCCATGACCGATAAGCTGAAAGACATGGGCTTTAAATTAACGGTGATAGTTGACCCGGGTGTAAAAGTTGAAAAAGGCTACGGCGTTTACGAGCGCGGAATAGCCAACGACATTTTTGCCAAATATCCCGACGGTACTAATTATACCGGCGAGGTTTGGCCGGGCTGGTGCCACTTCCCCGATTTTACCAATCCAAAAGCACGCGCCTGGTGGGGAACTGAAATGAAAAAATATGGCGATGACGGCATCAGCGGCATCTGGAACGACATGAACGAAATTGCCACCTGGGGCCAAAAAATGCCCGATAACATCATTTTTGATTATGAAGGGCACAAGGCATCGCACCTGCAAACGCGCAACGTTTACGCTATGCAGATGGCCCGGGCAAGTTTTGAGGGTGCGCAAAAAGCATTCAACAAACGCCCGTTCGTGTTAACCCGTGCAGGCTATGCAGGTTTCCAGCGTTACTCGGCTATCTGGACAGGCGATAACCGTGCTGAAGACAGCCACATGCTGGCCGGTGTCCGTTTGTTGAACAGTTTAGGTTTAAGTGGTGTTGCCTTTACAGGGATGGACATCGGTGGTTTTACCGGTAACCCAACGCCATCACTGTTTGCCCGCTGGATGCAGATCGGCGCGTTTAACCCGTACTTCCGTAACCATACCGCGGTAAATACCAAATCGGCCGAGCCATGGACATTTGGCGAAGAAGTGCTGGAAATATCGCGCAACTATGTTAGCCTGCGCTACAAATTGCTGCCTTATTTATATTCATCATTTTATGAAGCAACCCAAAGCGGTTTGCCTTTAATGCGTTCGCTGGCTATTGATTACACATTCGATAAAAACGTGTACGACGGCCAGTTTGATACCCAATACCTGTTCGGCAGCGCATTCCTGGTAGCACCGTTTGAGGGCGATGCCAAATTTGGCAAGATCTACTTCCCGCAAGGTAAATGGTACGATATGTATACCGGCGAAGCGCAAAACGGCGGCGAGAAAAAGATCATACAGCTAAGTCAGCGCAAATTGCCGGTTTATATCAAACAAAGCAGCATCATCCCAATGCAGTCGCTGGTGCAATCCACTTCGCAGAAACCGGATGACGTGCTTACCGTTCACATTTACCAGGGCGATATAAATAACAGTTTTGTGTATTACGAAGATGACGGCGAAAGCTATAATTATGAGAACGGTGCTTTTTACAAACGTACCATCACTTACGACGCTTCGCACAAAACCATTACGTTCGGCAAGGCAGAAGGCTCGTTCGCATCAAAGTTTAATAACATTAAACTGGTGATGCATGGTTTTGCAGGCGGCTCAATTAAGCTTAACGGTAAACAAACCAACCTGAACGATGATTTTTCGGCATTGCTAAACCCGCTTTCCAAATTTGATCCGCAAGGATCGGAAAACGCCGCCGAGGGCGAAAAAGTAAAAAGTATTATAGTTAAAAACGAGAACAGCCAGATCACTTTGGCTTATTAATAAATATAAAATGCCGACAGACAAAAAACATCGCCTGTGCGGTTCCCCTCTTGAGAGGGTGCAGGGGTGTATATCGTCGAAACAAAAAAATTTAAAAAGATGAAGTTTAAAATATCACTCGTTTTCCTGCTCTTTTTAACTGGTATCGCCACGGCACAAATACCCGATCTGGAGAGAATCGAACCTGCCTTTTGGTGGGTAGGGATGAAGAACCCTAAGCTTCAGCTGATCGTGCATGGTAAAGATATTGCATCGCGTTCCGTAAAAATGAACTATCCCGGTGTAAAGCTGGCTAAGGTAAACAAGGTTGAAAACCCAAATTACCTTTTCCTGGATCTTGAAATATCTGCGCAAGCCAAAGCAGGTAGTTTTACTATTGCCTTTACCAAGCCGGGCAGCCAGGCGCTGCAATACAAATACACGCTCAACAACCGCGATCGCTCGGCTAACCGCGCCCAGGGCGTTACCAGTAAAGATGTGATCTATTTGCTGATGCCCGACCGTTTTTCGAACGGCGACCCGTCGAACGATTCATTCGCCAATCTGCGCGAAAAAGGCGTTCACCGCGATTCGATGTACGCGCGTCACGGCGGCGATATACAGGGCCTGATGAATCATCTGGATTACCTGAAAGACCTCGGCATAACCACTATTTGGATGACTCCTGAGATTGAGAACGATGAACCTCACGCATCATACCATGGTTATGCCGTTACCAGTCATTACAAAACCGACCCCCGTTATGGTACCAACGAGTTGTATAAACAATACGTTGATAAATGCCATGCTATGGGTTTAAAAGTGATCAAAGACCTGGTGCACAACCACGCCGGTACCGAGGGTTGGACCATTACCGATATGCCCATGAAAAGCTGGGTACATCAATGGCCCAAATACACCAATTCCAACTTCAGGTACGGCGCTGTAACCGATCCCAATGCGCCGGCAAGCGATCGTAAGCAAATGCTCGACGGCTGGTTTGACCGCCGTATGGCCGATATGAACGAGAGTAATCCGTACGTGCAAAACTATCTTACCCAAAACCATATCTGGTGGGTGGAGTATGCCGGTGTTGATGGTTTTAGATTAGATACTTATCCCTACAATGATCCGGCTTACATGGCCGATTGGGCGCTGAAGGTTAAAGCCGAGTTTCCGCACCTGTCCATTTTTGGCGAGGTGCTGGATGACCAGGTTGCCAACGAAGCCTTTTTTATGCAGGGTAATACCGTAAACCGCGGCTTTGATACGCACTTGCCCGGTATTACCGATGCCGCTTTAAAAGATGCCATTAACGAAGCCCTGAACGGCAAAGAAGGCTGGGAAAGCGGGGTGAACAAATTGTATGTGATCCTGGCGCAGGACTTTATGTACCAGGACCCCATGCGCAACTGCATCTTTTTGGATAACCACGATATGAGCCGGTTTTACTCGGTGGTGGGCCAGGATTTTAACAAATACAAAGCGGGCATGGCTATACTGCTAACCATGCGCGGTATCCCGCAGCTGTACTATGGCGATGAGATACTGATGGCCGGGGAGTCGCATCCTGATGGTTTGGTACGCGCCGATTTTGAAGGCGGTTGGGCCGGTGATAAGGTGAACAAGTTTACCGCAGCGGGCCGCACCGATAAAGAGAACGAGGCATTTAATTACGTGCGCACACTGGTAACCTATCGCAAAAACACTACGGCTTTACAAACGGGTAAGCTGATGCAGTACATCCCGCAAAGGGGCGTATATGTGTACTTTAGGTACGATGAGCAACGAACCGTAATGGTGGTTTACAACAGTGATGCCACGAAAGCGGCCACCTTAAAAACCGACCGGTTTGCCGAGCGTATAAACGGCTTTAATGCGGCCATCAATATTGTCAATAACGAAATACTGAGCGATATAACTACGCTAAATATACCGGCTAAAACAACACTGGTGCTCGAGCTTAAAAAGTAAAGGCGCCGGTAATTACCAAATTAAACCATTAACATCGTGAGAAAAGTTGTAGAAAAACCCAGGCTTACTTTTTGGCAGATATTCAACATGAGCTTTGGCTTTTTGGGTATCCAATTTGGCTTCGCCCTGCAAAATGGCAATGCCTCGCGTATTCTGCAAACTTTTGGCGCCGATGTGGAGCACCTGTCACTTTTCTGGCTGGCGGCGCCCATTACAGGCATGATCGTGCAGCCATTAATCGGTCATTACAGCGACCGTACGTGGAACAGGTTAGGCAGGCGCAAACCTTATTTCCTGGCTGGGGGTATCCTGTCGGGTGTGGCATTGCTATTTATGCCCAATGCCTCGTTACTGGCTTTTTTGCCACCGGTAATGGTGGGTGCAGGTGTGCTGATGATCATGGATGCCTCGTTTAACGTAGCTATGGAACCTTTCAGGGCATTGGTTGCCGATAACCTGCCCGATAGCCAACGCAGTGCGGGTTTTTCTATCCAAACCTGTTTAATAGGTTTAGGCGCCGTTGCCGGATCTGTTTTGCCCTGGGTGCTGGCGCATTTTATTAATGATACCAATACCGCCAAAGGCCATGTTCAGAACAACGTGATCTACTCGTTTTATGCAGGTGGTATTGCATTGATCGCCTGTTTGGCGTGGACGATCTTTAAAACCAAAGAATACCCGCCCGAGGAGTACGCCAGGTTCCATCCCGAAGAAACAGAACCAGAGCACAAAGCCGGTATCGGTGTTATTTTAAAAGATTTTGCCGCCATGCCGCGCACTATGCGCCAATTGGGCCTGGTGCAATTTTTTTCGTGGTTCGCGCTATTCAGCATGTGGGTTTTTACCTCTCCGGCCGTAGCCCAGCATATTTACCACGTTGCCCCCGGCGATACTACCTCCAAAGGGTTTAAAGATGCCGGCGACTGGGTAGGTATTTGCTTTGGCGTTTACAACGGTATCTCGGCTATTTATGCGTTATGCCTGCCGGCGATAGCAAGAGCTACCAGTCGTAAAATAGCACACGCTTTTTCGCTCATCGCGGGCGGTGTGGGCTTGTTGTCGATATTCTTTATCCGCAATGAGAACATGCTGCTGCTATCGATGGTGGGCATTGGCCTGGCCTGGGGCAGTATTTTGGCTATGCCGTATGCTATCCTGTCAAGCTCCATCCCCGCTAAAAAGATGGGCGTTTACATGGGCATCTTTAACTTCTTTATCACCTTCCCGCAAATTATCAACGGCTTTTTTGGCGGCTGGATAGTGAAGAGCATTTTTGGCGGCCAGGCTATTTACGCCCTGGTGCTTGCCGGAATTTTCATGCTTTGCGCCGCAGTTTCAGTACTCTATGTAGAAGACGGAAAAGACATCCGCTTTACTCCAACAATAACCCCTCCAACAACTAAACATACACCAAATGAAAAAGATAACATATTTGTTGCTGATAGCCACGGCGTTAGTTAGCGCATGCAGCAAAAAGAACGATCCGGGTACCGATAACGGCGGAGGCGGGGGTACTACGGTTACCAACGGTAAACCCTTACCCAGTGGTGCTAATGATGGTGTGACGTTTATTAACTCGGGCACCTCGGTAATATTTAATTTATATGCCCCGGGCAAAACTACGGTTGGCGTAATTGGCGATTTTAATAACTGGGGAGCTACAACCATGAACCAAACGCCCGACGGCACCCGCTGGTGGGTGCAGATAGATAACCTTGACCCGAATAAGGAATACTCGTACCAATACCTGGTTAACGGCAGCCTAAAAGTGGCCGACCCTTACTGCGATAAGATCCTTGATCCGGCTAACGACAGCTATATCCCAGCCAGTGTATATCCCAATTTAAAAACGTATCCATCAGGGCAAAGCGGCATTGTAAGCGAGTTTCAATATAACCAAACCGCTTACACATGGAAGACTACCAATTTCACCCGTCCGGATAAAAAGAATCTGGTGATCTACGAGTTGCATGTGCGCGATTTTATCGGCACACACAGCTATAAAACTTTAAAGGACACTTTGAGCTATTTAAGCAACCTGGGCGTAAATGCGGTTGAACTGATGCCGGTTAATGAATTTGAAGGTAATGATTCCTGGGGTTATAACCCTGACTTTTACTTTGCGCCCGATAAATATTACGGCACCAAAAACGATCTGAAAGCTTTGATAGATGAATGCCACTCGCGTGGGATAGCAGTGATACTGGATATGGTTCTGAATCATTCGTTTGGCTCATCACCAATGGTGCAGCTGTATTTTAACAGCACTACACAAAAGCCGACACCGGATAACCCGTGGTTCAATGTGGATCCTACCCATCCGGATAACGTGGGTTACGATTTTAACCACGAGAGCGCGGCAACCAAATACTTCGCTAAAAACGTGATGAAATTTTGGATGACCGAGTACCATATCGATGGATACCGCTTTGACCTGGCCAAAGGTTTTACCGAAAAAGTTACCACTACCGAGGCCGCCTGGGGTGTTTACGATGCCAGCCGGGTAGCTATCTGGAAAGATTATAACAGCTTTATTAAAAGTGTCGACCCCAATAATTTTTACGTGATATTGGAAAACTTTGCATCAGACCAGGAACAAAAAGAAGAATCGGACCAGGGCATGATGCATTGGAACAATATGAACTATAATTTTAATGAGGCTACAATGGGTTATGTGGGCACTTCGGATCTGGGTGGGTTGTTTTTTACACCGCATACTTTTACCGCGCCCGACTACCTGGTAGGCTATATGGAAAGCCATGATGAGGAACGCATCCAGTTCAAAAACACCAATTATGGTAATGCAAGCGGATCATACAACGTAAAAGACCTGGCAACGGGCCTTAAACGCGATGAAGCCGCTGCGGCCTTTATGCTGAGCACGCCCGGGCCGAAAATGATATGGGAGTTTGGTGAACGGGGTTATGATATCAGTATCAATAATACCAGTCGCCTGAGCGATAAACCGCCGCATTGGGAATATATGAACGACCCGCTGCGTAAAGGTTTGTATAATGCCTACGCCAAACTGATCAGGATGAAGATCAACAACCCGGTGTTTACCACCTCGAATGTGTTGTATAATGCTACAGGGGGTATTAAATCAATAGCGCTTACCGGTACCGGTGTAAACGTGATGATGGTAGCCAATTTTGATGTATCTACGCAAACTACTGCCGTGGCATTCCCATCGACAGGAACTTATTATGATTATTATACCGGAAACCCGATCAGCGTGGGCACTACATTTACCAATGTAACATTGGCGCCGGGCGAATATCATATTTACAGTACGGTAGCGTTAAAATAAAGGATCGGTATTCACTGTGCTCTTTGTGTTTTCCCTCTCTGTGTTCACTGTGGTAAAAATAACCACAAAGGGCACAGTGAAGTCACAAAGGGCACGGAGTTTTTTATGATACCAGTAAAACTATACATTAGTAGTATAACCGCAATGACCATTTTTAAACCTGTTTTAATATTAGCCTGCTTGAATTTATTTTTATTACCTTTTTATAAAACGACAGGTATTGAAGATGTGCCTGTTTATAACGGTACCGATCTGGGGGTAACTTATACGTCAACAGGAACAATTTTTAAAGTATGGGCGCCCAATGCCGAAGAGGTTAAGTTAAGGTTATACAATACAGGCGAGGGTGGACAGGCTACGTTTAATGAAAATCTGGCAAAGAACGATAACGGTGTTTGGATTGCTGCATTAGATGGCGATATCAAAAACACATACTACACCTTTCAGGTAAAACAGAATGGAAAATGGCTGCTGGAAGCGCCGGATATTTATGCTAAAGCTGTTGGAGTAAATGGGCACCGCGGCATGGTAGTCGATTTGAAAGCGACTAACCCCACGGGCTGGGAAAACGATAAAAAACCTCTCTTTAAAAGCTTTACCGATGCCGTAATTTACGAAACGCATGTGCGCGATATTTCCATCAGCAATAATTCGGGCATTGTGCACCAAGGCAAATTTTTGGGATTGTCCGAAACGGGTACAAAAAATGCCGTAGGGCAAGCAACCGGGTTAGACCATTTAAAAGAGCTGGGAGTAACCCATGTACACCTGCTGCCATCATTTGATTACAATACTGTTGACGAAACCAGGCTCAGCGAAAAGCAGTACAACTGGGGTTACGACCCACTGAATTACAATGTGCCCGAAGGCAGTTATTCGACCAACCCTTACGATGGCAATGTGCGCATCCGCGAGTTTAAGCAGATGGTGAAAGCTTTGCATGCCAATGGCTTGCGGGTGATACTGGATGTGGTGTATAATCATACCAGCGATGCCGAACATTCCAACTTTAACCAGTTTGCGCCGGGCTATTTTTACCGGATGAATGCTGATGGCAGCTATGCCAATGGTACAGGTTGCGGTAACGAAACTGCATCCGAAAAGCAGATGATGCGTAATTTTATGGTGCAGTCGGTAGTGTATTGGGCCACTGAATATCATCTGGATGGCTTTAGGTTTGATTTGATGGGCATCCATGATATAGAAACCATGAATGCCATTAGTGATGCACTGCATAAAATTGACCCAACCATGCTGATTTATGGCGAGGGCTGGACGGCGGGCAACACCCCGCTGCCCGAAGAGCAACGTGCCGTGAAAAAGAACGCTTACAAACTGAAACAGGTAGCCGTGTTTGATGATGACATGCGCGATGGTTTAAAAGGCGGCTGGAGTGATGTGAAAGCCAAAGGTTTTGTAAGCGGCGCCACGGGCAATGCTGAGTCGGTTAAGTTTGGGATAGTAGCAGCAACACCGCATCCGCAGGTTAATTACCAAATGGTTAATTACTCCAAAAGCCCATGGGCGGCGCAGCCTTACCAGTGCATCAACTATGTATCCTGCCATGATGATAATACCTTGTTCGACAGGTTGAAAATATCCAACCCAAATGCTACCGAAGATGAACTGATCCGGATGGATAAGCTGAGCAATGCTGTGGTATTAACCTCGCAAGGTGTAGCATTTTTACATTCGGGGGCCGAGCTGCTGCGCACCAAGCAGGGCGTTGCCAATTCGTATAAATCGCCGGATGAGATCAATGAGATAGATTGGAGCAGGAAGACAAAATATCAACCGGTTTTTAATTATTATAAGCAACTGGTTTGGCTGCGGCGTAATCACCCGGCGTTCAGGATGCCGAACACACAAATGATCTCGGAACGGCTGTCGTTTATGGATATAGCCGACCCATGCCTTATTGCTTACCAGATCAAGGGTAATGCCAACGGCGACCAATGGAAAAATATCCTGGTGATGATCAATGGTAATGCAGCATCCCGTAAGGTAACACTTCCGCCCGGCAAATGGACGCTTGTTGGCGATGAAAACAGCATTAACGAAAAAGGCATCCGCACAGGTATTACTGCCGAATTAAACATTCCGGCTACAGCTTTGTATATTTTACATGATTAACCGCACCATGAAAAAAAGCAGCCTATTATTTGTTTTAGTGATATTAGTATCGATAGTAAGCTGCGGCAAAAGCGGCGGCGGTACTGATAATGGTGGCGGCACAGGCGGTACAACAACTACTACGACAGGCCTGCCGGCAAGCTTTGCCAAAGGCGCCGATATAAGCTGGCTGACGCAGATGGAAGCCGCCGGCTATAAGTTTTACAACAGCAGCGGCACCCAGCAGGATTTATTACAGATACTAAAAGACAAAGGTGTCAATTCTATTCGCCTGCGGGTATGGGTAAACCCATCCGATGGCTGGTGCAACAAGGCTGATGTTTTGGCCAAAGCTATCCGCGCCAAAAATATGGGGATGCGCATCATGATCGATTTTCACTACAGCGATAGCTGGGCCGACCCCGGTAAACAAACCAAACCGGCTGCCTGGGTTGGGCAGGATATTAACGCGCTGAAAACATCAGTGTATAACCATACGCTTGATGTTTTAACCACCCTGAAAACAAACAATATTACCCCCGAGTGGGTGCAGGTTGGCAACGAAACCAACGATGGCATGCTTTGGGAAGAAGGGCGCGCCTCGAAATATATGGCAAACTTTGCGACGTTGGTTACCAGCGGGTATAATGCCGTTAAGGCTGTAAGTACCAATATTAAGGTAATTGTACATGTTTCTAACGGGTACGATAACAGCTTGTTTCGCTGGATGTTTGATGGGTTAAAGGCCAATAATGCCAGCTATGATATTATCGGGATGTCGTTATACCCAACCACCAGCAACTGGGCCGACCTGGATAATCAATGCCTTACCAATATGAACGATATGGTTGCCCGTTATGGTAAACCGGTAATGATAGTAGAAGTGGGGATGGATGTGAATTCGCCAGCCACTTGTAACTCATTTTTAAAAGATATCATCACCAAAACCAACTCGGTTACCGGCGGCAACGGCCTGGGCGTGGTTTATTGGGAGCCTGAATGCTACAACTGGCAAAACTACTCGTCAGGCGCGTTCGATAATTCTGGCAAACCTACGGCTGCGATGGATGCATTTTTAATCAACTAATCACTCTTCATTCAGATCATGCCCGGTAGGGTTTAGGGTATACTCAAAGTTTTCGTAATTGTTGTGGAAGATGAATTTGAGGCGTTCGCGGGGTTCGCTAATATCCAGCGAAAGCGCACCTAAAACTTCGGGTACATTATCGCGGATCAGTTTCAGATCGGTAATGTTGGGCATCATGATCAGGATATCATCGCCCTGCGGGGTTATTTCCCAATGTTTAAGGTTGGCGGCCTTTAAAACTTCGATCCATTTGTGCTGATAGTTGTTCATCATCTATTTATTTACTAAGTATTAAAGGATCAAAAGAAAAGATGGTTTTTATGATTTGAATTTTTTAGTTTTATCGATTGAAAACCGAGTATGGAACGGCAGATCATTTACCTGAACGAGGATAATAACCTTGAAAGAGCACGCTGGTATATGGGCGGCTTTTTAACATTTATTGCCACAGGCAAAGATACCGGTGGCAAATACGCTTTGATAGAAACCATTATGCGTAAAGGCCTCGAGCCCCCGGGGCATACCCATACGCGCGAAGATGAGAGCTTTTATGTTTTAGAAGGCGAGATGCTTTTTACCGTGGGCGGAAAAGAAAAACTCTTAAAAGCTGGCGACCATATCTATCTGCCAAAAGGCATTCCGCATGGCTTTAAGATCCAAACCGATACGGCTAAATATCTTTTACAGGTGGCACCGGCAGGTTTGGAAGAAATGTTTATCGAGGTAAGCCGCCCGGCCGAAAAACACGAGCTGCCACCACCGCCGGCTGGTCCGCCCAGCCCCGGGTTTATTAAATTAATGGGCGAACTCACCGTTAAATATGGCATACAGAACCTTGATCATACCCAGATCAAGGAGTTAATATATAATATAAGTATACCTGTGATAATGATGTTAAACTAAATTTTTACTATGGATATTAAACACACACAACCCCGTAAAACCTGGATGAAACCTGCAATTGTTTTGATAGTAAATGCAGTTCAAAGCGGAGCGCATCACACTTTCAACGAAGCCACACTTGTACCCGCCCCTGGCGGCTTATTGAAGACGCAAAACGGAGCAGGAGGCTATGTCACACCTGGCCTGTTTTCCTACGTGCATTCTTAAGTTATTGTTTTGGGAGATGTTTTAAGGCTGTAATAACAGGGGTGAGGCGTGGCAGCAATACGTATTGTGGAGTGTGAATAATGTTACCGCGCGAGAGGATCATATCGCGGAAACGCTGGCCGTTTTTACGGTATAAAAAAAGAGGCTCCCATTTGAAAGAGCCTCTTTTATAAAGGTTAACACCAGGGTAAGGTCTTTACAACAATAGCTTACCTGTTGTATATCTCAATAGCTTTTAACATTTGTGTGTTGTACTTGTAGCTGGACAATGTTGCCCCCGCTATCGATGGAATAATTATGGCGAGTGGTGCGGCAAAACTTGTAGATTTAGTATGTCCGTTGGCGTCGGTTCCAGTGGAAAAAACGTTGTGAAACCCGTAGATTGAACCCACCGCTATACCTGTCAATGACAATAAATAGCCTCGTTTCCAGCTTCTGGCACCTTTAGCCACTTGCAGGGCTTCCTCATTGTCGGCTACGTAATCAATTACGGTTCCAACCGTCATCCTGTCAATATCTGTCGACCCGCTTTTTTGAATGTAATATCTTTTTTGTGTGGTGTGGCCAGTCACTATGCTGTTGTACATCGGTGACCCGGGAATGTTATTACCTGGCCCGCCTGGCGACCCATAAGTAGGCATAGAGATCAATTCATATAATAAATTTATTCTACCGTAAGACTCTCCTAAAAGTAGTTTCCGGTTACTTACGCCAAAATACATTCCTTGTGTTTTGATAGATGATATACTATCCAGGGGATATGGTTTTCCGTCGACAGTTACCTTACCAGGTTTTACATCGATGTTGGTTACGTCAACGTGCCTTCCTGAGGCTGTGACAAGGTAACTCGAGTCGCCCCTTACTCCGTTTGTTTTAAAGTGGTAGCTTTTTTCTGTGCCACACGATGCTAAAAATACTGTACATAGGCTGATTGTCATTAAGTTGGTAAATAGTTTCGTCATAAATTAATTGTGATTTTGGTTTGTTAAGCAAGATTAGGTTGAAGTTATTGCGATGAAAATAGCTTTTTTTGTGTAAAACTAAATTATTAGCAATAAAGAGACTGCAGGTAATGAACAACATTACCGGGAGATTGGATGCTTAAACGGACAGTTTGCGGAGGGAATAAGAAGGGTGTCATGGTGAGCCTGTCGAACCATAGCGGGTGGGCCTATGCACCGTCCTTCGACAAGCTCAGGATGACACCCCTCGCTTCAAATTTTTACTACGATAACTATTTAGTTTTCCACCAAACCGCGCTTCAATAATAACCCATGAATATTTGGCGCATGCCCGCGGAAATCGGCAAACATTTTATTATAATCTTCGGTGTTACCGCGCGACAGGATCATATCGCGGAAACGCTGCCCGTTTTTACGCGTTAAGCCCCCGTTTTCGGTAAACCAGGCAAAAGCGTCATCGTCCAGCATTTCGGTCCACAGGTAAGCATAGTAACCGGCAGCATACCCATTACTCCAGATGTGCAGAAAGTAGCTTGAACGGTAGCGGGTAGGTACCTGCGGCAGATCAAGATGGGTATTGTGCAATGCCTGTGCCTCAAAGTTGTCAACATCCTGCAAAGGCGCATTGGCACCTAAGGTATGCCATTGCATATCCAGATCGGCGGCAGCCAAAAGCTCGGTTAAAGCGTAGCCTTGATTAAAAGTGCCGGCTTTTTTGATCTTATCAACCAAAGCCTGCGGCATGGGCTGGCCGGTTTGGTAATGTACCGCGTAGTGTTTAAATACCTGCGGATCAATAGCCCAATGTTCGTTGAATTGTGACGGGAACTCCACAAAATCGCGGGCGGTATTGCTGCCCGAAATGCTGGCATATTGCTGGTTGGCAAACAAGCCGTGCAGGGCGTGCCCAAACTCGTGGAACATCGTGGTTACATCGTCAAAGCTGATGAGGGCCGGTTGGCCGGGAGCTGGTTTGGTAAAGTTACATACATTGTAAACCACCGGTTTTTGTCCCAGTAGTTTCGATTGATCAACCATGTTGCTCATCCACGCGCCACCCGATTTGTTATCGCGTTTAAAATAATCGCAATAAAATAAACCGATCTGGCTACCATCCTGATCAAGCACATCAAACACACGTACGTCGGCCTGGTAAACAGGCAGGTCCTTGCGTTCTTTAAAACTTAACCCGTAAAGCTGATTAGCTGCATAAAACACGCCGTCCTGCAAAACCTTGTTCAGTTCGAAATAAGGTTTGATCTCGTTTTCATCTAAATTAAATTTAGCCTTGCGTACCTGTTCGGCATAAAAGTTCCAGTCCCAGGGCTCCAGTTTAAAGCCACCCTTTTGCTGATCGATCAAAGCCTGGATATCGGCAGCTTCGCGGCTGGCTTTGGCGGTTGCCGGGCCAACCAGCTGGCTCACAAATTTTTCGACGGCTTCGGGTGTTTTAGCCATCTGGTCCTGCAGTTTCCAGGCAGCATAGTTGGCAAAGCCTAATAGTTTGGCCTGTTGGGTACGGATCTGTGCTATACGCGATATCGTAGCCCGGGTATCATTGGTATCGCTTCTTTCGGCGCGGGTGTATGATGCTTCGAATAATTTTTGACGCGTTGCCCGGTTGGTTAACGATTGCAGGCTTGGCTGTTGTGTAGTATTTTGCAACGGGATGAGCCATTTACCATCCATTTGGTTGGTTTTGGCGGCCTGGGTTGCAGCATCAAGCGCGCCGGGTGATAAGCCTGCCAGTTCGGCCTTGTCGCTTACCACTAAGGCACCTGCTTTAGCGGCTGCCAATAGCTTGTTGGTGAATTTGGCTTCAAGGGTGGCATCCTCAGCGTTTAATTTTTTAAGGGCTTCTTTATCGGCATCGTTGAGGTTTGCGCCTGCCAGTACAAATTTTTGATAATAAAACTCAACCAAACGCTTTGATTCCGGGTCGAGCTTTAAGCCCTCGCGCTGTTTGTATATTGCCTCAACCCGTTTAAACAATTTGCTGTTTAAAAAAATGGCATCCTGGTTGGCAGAAAGCTTTGAGGCTTCCTCTTCCTGTACTTTTTGCAGGGTAGGGTTGGTATTTGCGCCGGTTAAAACATTAAAAACGTAGTTGACGCGGGTTAACAGCTGCCCGCTTTTTTCGAGTGCCGCCAGGGTATTGTCAAAGGTTGGCGCTTCCGGGTTGTCGGCAATTTTTTGTACTTCGGCCAGGCGCTGTTTCATGCCTTCTTCCATGGCGGGTTTAAAATGCGCGTCTTTAATTTTATCAAAAGGCGGCGCCTGTAAAGGCAAGGTACTTGCGGTTAGTAACGGATTATCTGCCGAAAGGCTATCGGCACTGCTGCCGGATGTTTTGCTGCCCCCGCACGAGGCCAAAGCTGTTGCCATAGCAATAAATGGTAAAAAATGTATTACTCTCATTTGTTTAATTTATGTTACCCGGAAAAACTGGTTGAGCTAAGTTTAATAAAAGATTAAAAGTACAAACATTGCGCGGCGAAAACAAGGTATAAAATTTTGCCTTAGGGCTGATTCTCAGCATAAACGCGCACGGCCTGTCATGGTAAAGTCGGCAATGAGGTTGATTGTCACCTGATATTAACATTTAATGATTTAACACAAACAACTTATAATGAGTATTGTAAAACTAATTTATAAAACTTACCTTTGCACCTCGAAACAATATTGGCTCAAGATGCGTTATAGCAGCAGAATCAATAATTTTTGTAGAAGGTTGTGGCTATCAGTTTACACAAATGCTTATCAGCATAGTGTCAAAATAACAATGAGGTATAGTTAGATAACAATTTGCAAATAATTTATTTCGTTAATAGTATATCACGAAAGTAATTGACTACATTGTACACATTCCCTTAACGGGATGCGTTTATTCACCAGATTTCAAAAATGAGACAACTCAAAATTTCCCAATCCATTACTAACCGCGAATCTCAGTCGCTGGATAAATACCTGACCGAGATTGGCAAAGTAGATCTGATAACCGCTGACGAAGAGGTTATACTGGCACAAAAAATACGGGAGGGAGACCAGGCGGCTTTAGAGCGCTTAACCAAAACCAATTTGCGTTTTGTTGTATCGGTAGCTAAACAATATCAAAACCAGGGCTTAACCCTTGGCGACTTAATAAACGAAGGTAACCTGGGTTTAATTAAAGCGGCTAAACGCTTTGATGAAACCAAGGGCTTTAAATTTATATCGTACGCCGTATGGTGGATCCGCCAGTCTATCCTTTCTGCCGTTGCAGAGCAAAGCCGTATTGTGCGTTTGCCGCTCAACCAGATCGGATCGTTAAATAAAATACGCCAGGCTTTTTCAAAGTTGGAGCAACAATATGAGCGTGAGCCATCGCAAGCCGAATTAGCTGATATTTTAGAGACCACTGAAGAAAAGATCTGTGATTCGTTAAGTAACTCGGGCCGCCACGTAAGTATGGACGCGCCGTTTGTACAGGGCGAAGAAAATACGCTGCTCGACGTTTTGCAGAACAATGAACCTACCACCGATGACTTTTTGATGGAAGAATCACTTTCACAAGAGATCATGCGGAGCCTGGTTACTTTAGCCGAGCGTGAGCGCGAGGTTATTGTATTGTTCTTTGGCTTAGGTAATAACTACCCGCTATCGCTCGAAGAGATAGGCGAGAAATATAACCTGACCCGCGAACGCGTGCGCCAGATCAAAGACAAAGCTTTACAACGCCTGCGCCATACCAGCCGCAGCAACCTGTTGCAATCGTATTTGTAATATTTAGTGCCAAAAATATTGAAACGCCCCCGAGAGTATCGGGGGCGTTTTTTTTGTGAGCGCATTTTGCGAATGGTAACATTACCTAATCTATAATGGTAACCGACTTAAATTAGCAACGAACAAATTAAACAGGTTTGTTATTGTAATGTGCTGAAATTGACCTAACTTCGTTAATAATCGATGCCCCCGTTGTTTTAACAGACCCTTCGTTCCTAATTAATTTAATTCCATAAGGTAATTCCGGATCGGTGTCCCCCACCGTGATATCCGTTGTGTTACAGGTAAACAATGATCTTCCCTGCTGTAAATATCCCTCGTCAGTTAATAGTGGTTTAAATTTAATGGACTAAAATATCCGGATATGAAAAAAGTTTTGATACTCGCTGCAGCGCTTTTTATCAATATTGAACTAGCTAAGGCCCAGAGCAGCTATGGGAGCATATTTGTGAACGGCCCGGCAGATGTAACTAAAATAATGCGGGCTTTTTCTCCGCCATTTTTTAAAATGTATGGAAATGATCTGAACAGCGGCTGGGCGACAAGTGCCCAGGTGAAAAGAAAATTTCATTTTGAGATCAGCGGAAACGCGACGATCGCTTTTGTTCCTCAATCTGAAAAGACCTACGATCTTAATGACCTGGGTTTATCAAACAATATCAAGCCAAACGATCCCAATAATACCATTTCGCCAACTTTTGGAGGGATAGGGATAGGTACAGCAGCCGTTGATATTTATGCTTTGGATCATGTGCACTATATTACTCACAAATTGCCATCGGCGGTAAGCCAATATTTAGTAACTCCGCAAATACAGTTAGCCGTGGGCCTGTGGTATAATACTGATATTATTATACGTTTTGTTCCGACAAGCAGTTTAGGGTCTGAATATGGGAGTGCTACTACAATAGGCTTTGGCGTAAAACATGAGTTAACGTCAGACCTGGGGAAAGGTAAGCCAATGCCTTTTGACCTGGCCGTAGTATTTGGCTATACCCGGTCAAATTACAGTTATGGGCTAACTGTTTTACCCGAAGCCGGCGCGCAGCCCAAAGATCCATCGCAAAGTACCGATTTTAGTAATCAGCAACTTGCCGCACATCTTAACAATTTTAATGTTGGGGGCATCATCTCTAAAAAATTTGGAATGATCGCACCTTTTCTTTCGGTATCTTATCAAAATACAAACGGCGCTATAGGGATGTACGGTAATTATCCGTTCACTAATGATTATGTTGGCGGCAAAAATGTTTATACCACCTTTACTGATCCTGTGCAGTTTGAGGAGACCAGTTTGAGCGGTATACGCGCTGATATTGGTTTGCAGGCCGAATACAATTTTATTAAAGTATTTGGGTCGGCCGGCCTATCTCAATACCTGTCGGTAAGCGCAGGCCTGGCGCTGCAGTTTTAGTAACGATGGTGCAAAAATTACTCATCTGTATATCTGCACATTAAATTTGCTCATTTGTAATTCGAAAAAATAGCGTAATATTATACTTTATTAACCACCGATTACTGATGATTACCGACCTGGTACTTAAACTTTACAAGCTTGACCCGCTGATTAAACGAAATGTGCTTAAAACGGTTTCGTGGCGTATCATTGGCTCAATTGATACTGTTGTTTTAGGTTGGTTTATTACCGGTAATTTAAGTTTTGGCCTAAAAATTGGCGGTACGGAACTGCTTACAAAAATGCTGCTGTACTACGGTCATGAGCGGTTTTGGCAAGGTATTAAGCTGGGGTTACCATCGCGTAAGTACCAAAACCAGCTGGTTAAAAAAGAAAACAAGGAGCACCTGTTTAAACAAACCGGCCGCGTAACCCGGCAACACAGGGAAGAACTGAACAATAACCCGGCATTTACGCTATGGCTAACCGGCCTGTCGGGTTCGGGTAAATCAACCGTGGCCAATGAGCTGGAGTTATGGATGTTTGAGCAGGGTATGCGTGTTTATATATTGGATGGCGATAATACCCGGCTGGGCATTAACAGCGATCTGACCTTTTCGGACGATGACCGTGCCGAGAATATCCGCCGCGTGGCCGAAATATGTAAACTGTTTAACGATGCCGGTACGGTAGTGATCGCTTCGTTTATTTCGCCGTTCATCAACGATCGGTTGCTGGCTAAAAACCTGGTTGGTGCCGATAGCTTTATCGAGGTTTACACCGACTCGAGCGTTGAAACCTGCCAGCGCCGTGATACCAAGGGTCTTTATAAATTAGCGGTGGAAGGCAAACTCAAAAACTTTACCGGTATAAGCAGCCCTTACGAGGCCCCGGTACAGCCTGATATCCATTTACAAACCGACAATACATCGGTTGATGATTGTTTAGCCATTGTTAAAAAATACCTGGTATCGCAAAAAAAGATCAGTGCGGGCCATGTATGGCACCAGCAGGCATAACGCGTTACTATTGTACCGTTGTTGCCGCCAGGTAACAGCCATGATGCGGGTAGACAAATCAAATATCAAATTTTCAATGTAACGCAGATAGGGTCGAATTATTCGCATATATTATCTTGTTTGTTTAAATTATTGGTAACCCAATGGCTAAAACTATTGAAATATCCTTAAAAAAATATGCGGATGTTCGCTGATGATTGAATAATTGCAAAAATATTTGATATAAAATGTGATAGTTTTAAAAATTTAATTAATTTGTTGATAATTAGATAATGTACTATCTTTGCTATTGAAATTAATTTATTAAAACAATCAAATCATTATCATTATGAAAAAAGTATTAATACTAATTTCTATCTTCTCATTAGGATTTGGATTTTATGCCAAGGCGCAATATATAGGTACAGATGATCTGCCTGCTGACATCACCCAGGATTTTTCGGCTAAATATCCAAACATGACCAAGGTAGATTGGGAAAAAGATGGCAAACATTATAAAGCAACTTTTAGTGTTGACCAATGCGCTCATCAATTGGTGTACGACCAAAACGGCAAAATGATAGCACAACAATTTGGCTTGCCGGTATCAAGCCTGCCTGCAGATGTATTTAACGGGTTGAAAAAGAACTTCCCCGAGTTGAAAATAGCAGAAGTGGCCCAGCTTGAAGAAAAAGGAAAAGTATCGTACAAACTGAGCCTTACCGACGATAGCAGCAGCACCGAAAAGGTGTTTATGACCCCTGACGGTCGCGTGATCAGAACGATCATTGATCAGCAATAAGATACCTTATTTACTACTTATAAAATAAAAGTCCCGGGTTAAAACCCGGGACTTTTTTTATTTGTATATTGGTATACAATTTATGTAATATTATACGTTATAAGTTCACTGCCGTTGAATAAGAACCCTGGTGTTGAGCCCTTCAGGTATAGTAACTTAATTTTTTGCTTGATGAATAAATATATATTCTTATTCATTACATTTTTTGCTTTTTTAGAGGCTGCTGCTCAAAACTGTCCACCTAATATTGGGTTCGAAGATGGCAACTTTACTAATTGGGTATGTACCGCGGGTACGGTTGATCAGAATGGTGTTTTAACCCTGAACCAGGTGGGCCCGGTGCCGAACAGGCATACCATGTATTCAAAAGCCGGTAATCCGGGAGTTGATGCTTATGGTGGGTTTTCGCGCATTTGCCCTAACGGCAGTAATTACTCTATACAGTTGGGTAACTCTGATGTGCCGTCGATAGCCGAGCGGATCTCGTATACTTTTACTGTGCCTGCCAATCAGTCAGACTATACTATTTTTTACAATTATGCCTGCGTATTGCAGGATCCGGCACCGGGAGGCACAAACCACACAACCGAACAAAAGCCTTTGTTTTCGGCGCAGATATATGATGTTGTTACCGGCCAGTATATCACCTGTGCATCTTTTTCATATAATGCGGGGTCGGCTTTGCCAGGGTTTAAACAATCATTTTTTAACAACAGCAAGGGTATAGTTTATTATAAAGACTGGACACCTGCAAGTATAAACCTGCGTGGTTATGGCGGCAGGGTTATGCGGCTTGAATTTACCGCCCGGTGTTGCACCCCCGGCGGGCATTTTGGTTACGCTTATTTAGATGTTAACGAAGGCTGCAGCTCGGCCATTACGGGTAACGCGTTTTGCACTAACGAAAAATCGTTAAAACTGTATTCGCCGGCCGGGTTTGATCAGTATTACTGGTATAACGAAGATTACAGCAAACTACTTGGAAAAGAATACAGTTTGACAATTACGCCGCCGCCTGCAGATCAAACCAAATATAACCTCATTATTGTACCGTTTGCAGGCTTAGGCTGCCGCGATACTTTGCATACTACAGTTAATGGTATTAATGCTGAGTTTGATTTTAACCTGCCCGATTCTATCGCGATATGCCCGGGGGCCGGCACCGTTGATATTACCAAGCCCTCCCTCACGAGGGGGAGCAGCCCTAACCTGACGTATGCCTATTATACCGATCCGGATGGCGTTAACTTTTTACCTAATCCCACGTCATTAAATCCGGGCACGTACTATGTTAAGGCCAGCAATCCGTTTGGTTGCACTAATATTTTACCTATAAAGGTGGTTATCAGTACGCCGATATTTAACCCGGTGAGGCCGGCGCCTGTTACCTATCCCGCAGGTATCGACCTTTCGAAAACATTTACTGCCGATACCAGCCTAACCTATTCTTACTATAAGGATGCATTGGCTACGGTGCCACTTACCAATTTCAATAACCTGCATTATAGCGGTATTTACTATATCAAGGCAACTAACAAGTTTGGGTGTTTTACGATGAAAGCAATTTCGGTAACGGTGAATCCGCCGCCACCGCCAACCATTACGGCACCTAATACTTTTACACCAAATAACGATGGTGTTAACGATAATTTTCAGGTTACGATAGTTGGTTACGGCACCTATAAAAACCTTAAGATTTACAACAGGCTGGGCGAGCTTTTATTTACCAGTAATAGTATTGATACCCCATGGGATGGTAAGTACGAAGGTAAGCCTGTGCCCAATGGCACCTATTACTGGCTGCTAACGGCCGTTAATACCTATTTCCGTACATCCATTACTGCATCGGGCTATATAGCAGTTATACAATAGCTATACTTTAATAATGATCTTGCGGTTATACATGATCCATAAGATGAGCATAAAAAGCAGGTTAAAGCAAATGGCCCATGCTAACGATGCGTTAACCGGCGAAAAATACGGCTTAAATACGGTTTGAAAAATATATTGGCTCAATGTTACTTTTTGGGCCCCTACATGGAACTGACCAAGTGTCCGCACCAATATAGCCGAAAACGCAAATACAAAAATAGCATTCACGCCGTAAACCACAGCCGGTTTAACAAAACGGTTATAGCCTTGCACATCAATTAACCAATAGCAAAAAGCTAAGCCTAAAGTTGCCAGGCCACCGGCGTACAATACGTACGAACTTGTCCATAAGGCTTTATTGATGGGGAAGAACAGATCCCACAGTAAACCTAAACAAACCGCACCAATGCCGGTGCTGAACATCCAGGCCATTTTTGTAGCGTCGTCTCTATCCCTGCGTTTTAACCAGGTGCCTATCAATATACCAAACAGTGTGGTTCCGCAGGCCGGGATTGTGCCTAAAAGTCCTTCCGGATCCCATACTTTAGATTCTTTCCATAGATGGGCCTCCCCGATAAGGGTACGGTCGATCCATGCGCCAAGGTTGGTTTCGGGTTGCAGGTTAGCAGGTCCAAAACCGGGTACGGGTACCAGTGTCATGATCAGGTAATAGCTGATGATCAATATCCAGAACAGCCAGAATTGGGTTTTGCGGGTTGTTTTTAAGTAAATGCTTCCGCAGATGCCAAATACGATGCCAATGCGAACCAATACCCCGGGGATACGCATGGTACGCACATCGAACGCATGATGCTGGGCAAAATTGTAAAACGGAAAAGCGGATAACAACCAACCTATTAGCATAATGGTTAGGGCGCGCCGCCAAACGTTGCGCATTAACTTACCCTGCAAAGCAGGGTCGGCCTTTTTGGTTTCCATCGCAAAAACGATAGATACACCCACAATAAACAAAAAGAACGGGAATATGAGGTCGGTAGGGGTGCAGCCATTCCAGGCGGCATGCTCAAGCGGTGCATAAATATGACCCCAATCGCCGGGGTTATTAACCAGTACCATAGCAAATACGGTTAGTCCTCTAAAAACATCGAGCGATAGCAGGCGGTTAGGAGCCAGGTTGTCTTTCATGGTAACAATTGGTTTATTAAAGATAGTTTATTTTCAGGTCAAAAACATACTCACCATTCAAGCTCGTCTCACCCGCTATCAGTACCTGTAGCGTACAAAAGCCTCCATCGCCTCGTACTCGGCAAGGCCAAGCGTATCATACTGGCGGGCAGTATCGCGGTTGCGGTCTTCGGCACGTACCCAAAACTCGCGTGCGTCTTCTCCCGGGAAAACCGGCCTGTCCTTTTGCGACTGGTGTTTGAAGATCGCGTTGCGTTTGCGTTCCACCTCTTGCGGGGATAGCGGAACCGCCATCTCGATCTCGTGAACATCAAACTCAAACCAGGCGCCGCGGTAAAGCCATAACCAGCAATCTTTAACCCAGTCTTCAGTTTCTTTTAAACGTTTAAGGGCGGCCAAAATAATATTAAAGCAAACCAGGTGTGTGCCATGCGGATCGGCAAAATCGCCTGCGGCAAAAATCTGCTGCGGTTTAATTTTTTGCAGCAAGTCCATAGTCAACTTAATATCGGCCTCGCCAACGGTGTTTTTTTGCGTTTTGCCGCTTTCGTAAAAAGGCAGCGCCATAAAGTGGATATGGTCATCCTCTAAACCCGCATAACGGGCTCCCGATATGGCTTCGCTTTTGCGGATAAAACCTTTTACGTCCCTAACTTCGGGCGTATCAACTTCGTTAGGTTGTTTGGCGGCAATAAACCTGCGCATGTCTTCATATATTCCTTTTAACCTGCTGTTATCCTCGCCTATACTGTGGTTAAAATCGATAGCGAACTCCATATATCGCAGCACGTCATCATCCCAAACAGCGGTATTGCCCGATGTTTGGTAAGCCACATGCACGTCATGCCCCTGGTCAACCAGGCGTATAAAGGTGCCGCCCATTGATATCACATCATCATCAGGATGCGGCGAAAAGATAACCGACCGTTTTTGAGCAGGGTAAGCGCGCTCCGGGCGATCACTGTCGTCGGCATTGGGTTTACCGCCCGGCCAGCCGGTAATGGTGTGCTGTATCTGGTTAAAAATATCGATGTTGATGTTATAAACCGGCCCTTGTTCAACAGCCAGCTGCGCCATGCCGTGGTTGTTATAATCGTCTTCGGTTAGCTTTAATACCGGTTTGTTTACGGTGCGGGCCAGCCAGATAACGGCTTTCTTTTTCAAAGGATTATTCCAAATACAATCCTTAACCAGCCACGGAGTATCAAAACGGGTTAATGAAGAAGCCGCGCCGGCATCCAGTACAAACTCCACATTATCTGATAACTGCAGGAAAGTGGCCGGTACATCGCCAGATATTTCGCCCTCAACGGCTTTTTTAATAATAGGCGCTTTTTTCTGGCTCCAGGCCATCAAAATAATTTCGCGTGCCTTGAATATGGTGCCAATACCCATGGTGATGGCTTTGGTAGGTACGTTGGCCTTGCCGCCAAAATCGCGCGAAGCATCGTTACGGGTCAGATCGTCAAGCGTTACCAGGCGCGTGCCCGAGTTTGGAGCAGAGCCAGGCTCGTTAAAGCCGATGTGGCCCGTACGGCCAATACCCAGTATCTGCAGATCAAGCCCGCCCAGGCTGTTTATCTTTTGTTCATAATCGTAGCAAAAGGCCTGGATATATTCTTTTTTTAAATTACCGTCGGGTATGTGGATGTTGTTTTTGTTGATATCCACATGGTCGAACAGGTTTTCGTTCATAAAGCTCACATAGCTTTGGGCGGCAGTGGGCTTCATGGGGTAATACTCGTCGAGGTTAAAAGTAACTACGTTACTAAAACTCAGATCCTCCTCTTTATGCATCCGCACCAATTCGGCATAAACACGCAAAGGTGTAACACCGGTTGCTAAACCCAGCACGGCCTTTTCGCCTTTTTCTTTTTTGGATCTGATCAACGCTGCAATGCGCTGGGCAACTTTTACCGAGGCGGTGGCCTGATCGGGATATACGGTTACCGCCAATTTTTCGTAGCGGGTTTCTTCTAATAAATTTAATCTGGCCATATGATAAAGCAAAGGTAAATTTGAAGCAAATATATCAGAACCATGCACATACATGCATAAAAAAAATAATTTATGCGTAGGTATATTTTTATCTTTGGCTAATGCAGCAGCTGAACAGTAACCTTAAGAAGCTAACCGATATTGCTTTAAAACCAGAAAAATTAGGTATAGGGCTCATGTCGGGCACATCGCTTGATGGACTTGATATTGCGCTGTGCAGGTTTACCGGCAATGGTTTACACACGCAATTTAAATTGCATGAATTTGCAACTTTACCTTACGGCGATGATTTTAAAAACGAAGTGCGCAAGGTGTTCTCCAAAAAAACGGTCGACCTGGAAAAGCTTACCCTGCTGAACGCTTATATTGGCAGCTTTCATGGGCGGCTGGTGCTGGATTGTTTAAAAACCTGGAATATCGACCCACAACAGGTTGATTATATCGCCAGCCATGGCCAAACTATTTACCACGCACCAAAGCGGTTGCACCTGCAGGCAAATTATCCGAATGCCACCCTGCAAATTGGCGATGGCGATCATTTGGCGGTGAAAACGGGGATATTAACCATAAGCGATTTTAGACAGAAGCATTTAGCCGCTGGCGGTGAGGGCGCGCCACTGGCTTTGTATGGCGATGTATTATTGGGCAGTAAACCCGGCGAAAACCGTATTTTATTAAATATGGGAGGGATTGCCAACTTAACTTACCTGCCGGCCGATGGTGATGCTGAAAAAATTAGGTGTACTGATGTTGGCCCGGGCAATACCTTGATTGATGCGGCCAGCCAAAAATATTTCGACAAAGCTTTTGATGAAGACAGTAAAATCGCCCTTTCGGGGAAGGTGAATGATGCTTTATTGAAGGCATTGCTTGCTCATCCGTTTTTTAATGAAGCTTTCCCCAAAACCACCGGCCCCGAATTATTTAACCTCGGCTATGTTGAACAGGCGCAACTGCAATCGCGTACGCAAAACATCCCGGCAACGGATATAGTAGCTACATTAAGTGCCTTAACGGCGATCGTGATTGCCGACGTGATCAAAAATAATTATCCCGTTAGTGATCTAAAGTTGTTTGTGAGCGGCGGCGGTTACCGTAATCCATTTATAATGAAGCAACTGAAAGAGGCTTTGCCGCAAGTGGCCATTGAAGGCACACAAGATTTGGGCATCGACCCGGATGCCAAGGAAGCGATTTTGTTTGCCTTATTAGGTAACGAAGCACTATGCGGCGAACCTATCCCGATAGGCAAAAACCCGGCAGTACTGATGGGTAAGTTTAGTTTCCCGGTTTAGTATAATTGAATGTTTTCGCGGCTGTAAGCCTGTAGTATCTGGTCTTCGGGCTCAATATCGGTTATCAGGTAATTGATCTGGTTTAACTCGCATACGCGCATCCGTTGGGAGGTGTTGAGCTTTTCGGCAATACACATTACGGCCAGTTTGTTGGATGAGCGGATCATTGATTTTTTTACCTGAACGATATCAAGGTCAGAATCGGTAACGCCATCACCCAACGAAATACCGTTGGTGCCTAAAAAGCAAATATCAAACCGTATTTCGTTTAAATAACCTGTAACCTGAGGGCCAACGCATACCTGCGAGTTTTTTGAAAATTGCCCTCCTATTAATATTACCGTAATTAAGGGATGATCGGCCAGTTGCAGGGCAACCAGCGGACTGATGGTAAATATAGTGGCAGTAAGTGTTTTAGGCAGCACGCTAACCATCTCGATCATGGTAGTGCCGCCGCCTGTTAAAACCACCATCCCGTCTTTGATCAGTGTGATGGCTTTGTGGGCTATTTTCTTTTTGGCATCCGCAGCATAAATATCGGTATGCCTGAAAGGGTAATGATACGAGCGCGACAAGGCGCCGCCATGCACCTTAACGATCTCACCGGCTTCGTCCATTTCGTTCAGATCGCGCCGTATGGTATCCTCAGATACGTTTAATTGCAGGGCAAGATCGGCCGAAAGTACCTTGTTATGTAAATTAACCTCCTTAATAATAAGCGAGTGGCGTTCTTTTTTTAGCATAGCAGTTAATTAAAAGCAGGTTTAGGTTAAAAATTGCGCGTTTGTGCACGTATCAAAAATAAAATTGTATAAAATATGCAAGAAATAAAAATTAATTTGCATAAATTAGCCTTAATAACTCGCAATTTGTAAAATTATTGCGTTTTATTGCAGGTTTGAAAGAATGATCGCATTCGAAAAAACTAACAGTTGACCTGCAGGACCAATAACGCACCAACTAACATAATATATTAACGACCCTTAAACAAACCCATGTATGAAAAAAAGTTTACTCATTCTTTTCCTGGCGATGTGTTGCTGTACCATTGAGGTGATGGCTCAAACACTGATTGCCGGAAAAGTAACATCCAGCGACGACGGCGTGCCCCTGCCGGGCGTAACCGTAAAAATTAAGGATACAAAAATTACAACTGTTACCGATGTATCAGGTGCTTACAGTATCAGGGCATCCAGCGGCCAGGTGCTGCAATTCAGCTACATCGGCTATCTTCCGCAAAACATAACCGTAAAAGGTACCGCACCTATTAACGTATCGCTTCAATCCGATTCGAAGTCGTTAAGCGAAGTTGTGGTAACAGCCTTCAATATTCCGAGGGATAAGGCCAGCTTAGGCTATTCGGCACAGAAGGTGGCGGGCGATGATGTATCTCAAAGCCAGCGTGAAGATTTCTTCGGTGGTTTGCAGGGGCGTGTGGCCGGTTTGTCGGTTAACAGTACCAACGGTAATCCCGGTGCTTCGGCGCAGATCGTGCTGAGGGGTTTTACCTCTGTGAGCGGTGATAACAACGCGCTGATCGTTGTTGACGGTGTACCTATTAACAATACCACGCTTAACCAAACATTTGCATTGGTAAGCCAGGGTGCCAATCGCGATCAGGATTATTCAAACCGCGGTATGGATATCAACCCTGCAGATATTGACTCGTACACGATAATGAAAGGCCCTGAGGCTACTGCACTTTACGGCAGTGCAGGTGCTGGCGGTGCGATATTGATCACCACTAAAAAGGGCAAGGCAGGTGCGGCAAATGTTACCTACAGCACTTCGTACCGGATAGAAAAGCTGGTGAAATTTCCACAGATACAAACGGAATATAATACAGGCACTGTAGGCGGCGTTTTCGATGGTACATCGTCAAGCTTTTTTGGTCCGAAGTTTTTGCCTGGCACCCAGATATACGATAATTTCAACAATTTCTTTCAGACCGGCAGAGCCATGAAACACAATATTTCTGTTGACGGCGGTACAGATAAGCTTACCTACCGCTGGTCAAACGAATACAGCGATAACAAAGGCACTATTCCCTCAACTGAATATCAGCGTTTCTCTTCCCGCTTAACAGGTAGCGCCGTAATATCGCCGCTTATCAAGGTTACCACTTCCATGAACTACATCAATTCGACCAATGACAAGGCTTACAAAGGGCAAAATGGTATATTGATGGAGCTGATGCGTTTTAGCCCGGCCTTTGATATTCGCAATTACCAGGATGTAAACGGCAATCGTATAACACATCAGTCAACCATCTACGGCGAATTTGATAACCCGCTGTGGAGTGTGAACAAAGATCCTCAGCAAGATAAGGTTGACCGCTTTTTGGGCAACGTTAGCATCAATATTACTCCTACAAAATGGTTGGGTATTAATGCTATTTTCGGGGCAGATATCACATCTACCAATGGGTCTAACGTTTACAACGGGCAATCTTACAAAGGCTCGGGTTCGTCTACCGCTCCAACTGGCGGTTATATACTCACCTACCAGGATCTTTCCAAACTGTACAACGGCTCGCTTACCGCTACCGCCAAGTCGAAAATGGGCTCAATTACCGGTACTTATATTATCGGTGCTACTTTTGATGATTTTAACAGTACCACCAATTCACAGTCGGGTAATAAGTTTTATGATCCCAACTTTTACAGCATTAACAATACGCTGCCAACTACACGCCAGGCCGCAGTTAACGTAGTGCGTTACCGCGATGTGGGCCTTTTTGGGCAGGCAATATTTGGTTATAAAAATTTACTTTATTTAACACTGACCGGCCGTGTTGACGGTGTTTCAAAACTGATGCCAAGCATCAATGCGTCTACAGGTGTTAAAGCCGACGGTGATCCATACTTTGCTTACCCATCGGGCAGTTTGGCATTTAACTTTACCGAACTTGAGGCGGTAAAAAAGGCCCTTCCGTTTATTGATTATGGCAAACTGCGTGTATCGTACGCATTAACAGGTAAAGGACCTTTCAGGCAGTATGCACTGGGCAGTGTTTACAACGGCGCCAATACCACAGGCGGCGGCTATGCCTTATCAGTTAACGGCGGTAACCCTGATCTGAGACCCGAAACCACCCATAATTTTGAGACCGGTGTTGAAATGCAGTTTCTTAACGGCCGTTTGGGTATCGATTTCAACTACTATAACCTGGAAAGTATCAACCAGATCATTTTTCCGCGTTTAAGCTACGGCAGCGGGTTTGTGCTTAAACTGCTTAACGGCGGCGAGGTGCGCAACCGCGGTATTGAGGTTGTACTGAATGGTACACCTGTAAAAAGCCGCGATTTTAGCTGGGATGTTAACCTGAACTACTCGCAAAACCGCGGTACTGTAATTTCGCTTGCCGACCAATTGCCGGAGTTGTATGACTCTGACACCCAGATCGTGGGTTCATTACGCAGCGCCGCCTGGCCGGGAGCAAGTACCGGCAACGTGACCGGCTGGAAGTATGACCGTAACAAATTCGGACAGGTGGTCATCAGTTCATCAACAGGCTTGCCCATTGTATCGGATCTTACCTATTATCCGATCGGCGACCGTACACCAAAATTCACTTTGGGTATTGTTAACAAGTTTACCTACAAACGCCTATCCTTCTCTATGCTGTGGGATCTGCGCTACGGTGGCGACGTGATCAACCAAACGGAGTTTGAAGCCTATACTAAAGGTATCAGTATTAAAACGCTTGACCGTGAGACACCACGCATAATTACCGGTGTGCTTAATGATGGCCTGCAAAATACAGATCACCCTACACCTAACAACATTGCTATTACGCCGTACTCAAACTCGGGTTACTTTACCAACCCTGCCCCTGAGGTTTTTGTGGAACATAACATCAAAGCATTCAGGTTGCGCGATGCTACCATCGCTTATGATCTGCCACAGTCGCTACTGTCGCGTACAGGATTCATTAAAAACCTGAACGTATTTTTCACAGTGACAGATGCTATACTGATCACCAACTATACAGGCCTTGATCCAGAAAGTAACTCGCTTACAGCAGGATCTGGCGGTATCGGCGGTTACGGTATCGATTATGGTAACATTGGCAAACCCATTGGTTATAACTTAGGTTTAAGAGTAAAATTATAAGATAATGAAAACGAAGAAAATATATATCACCTTAGTGGCAGTGCTTTTAGTAGCCATTGTTACAGGATGTAAAAAATACCTGGACATTAACAGCAACCCCGTGGTGCCGCAGGTTGTGAAAGCCGAACTGCTTTTACCACCTATTGAGTTTCAAATGCACGATGACATTTGGCAGGATTACACCAGGGTAATATCAAAATACACACAAAACCTGGCTGGCGTTACCACAACAGCCGCCACCCTTGTTTGGGAACAACAAGGTTATGCATCTGCCAGTGACGTAAGCGGTGTTGACTGGCGCATGTGCTACTTTGATATGGGCCTTAACCTGGAGAATATGATCAAGGATGCCGAGGCTAATCAAAAGTATGAGTATGCCGGCATTGGTTACGCTATTAAGGCCTGGACCTATCAGATCACTACCGATCAGTACGGAGCTATCATTCTTGACGATGCTTTTACCAATAAGCTGACCTATTATTACCAGGATCAGCCCGACGTTTACGCCAGGGTTGAGCAATGGAGCCAGAAGGCGCTTAAATATATGAGCATGACCAGCCCGGTAAGTTACGCCGCCCAGCTTTCGGGCCCTAGCGGTGATGGTATTTACAAAGGCGATATGAGCAAATGGAAAAAGTTTGTTTACGCCCTGCTGGCAACCCATTACGGTCACCTGATCAACAAGACCGATTTTAAGGGAAAATATGCCGACAGCGTTGCGAAATATGTCGACCTTTCATTTGCTAATGAAACTGAGGATGCAACCGTATTTTTTCAGGCATCAGGAACTTCGGATAATAACCTGGCGGGGCCAACCAATGCAGGCAGCTCAACATCGGGTGTTTTAGGTACCAGCAACGCTTACTGCAGGCAAACCACTACCATACTTGGCCTACTAACCGGTGGTGTGCGCGGTACCCCGGTGCCAAACTCAACCACATCGTTAGATCCACGTCTTAGCCGATATTTAACACCGGGTACAGCCACTAACGGTACAACTAACCCAACCGGTACGGCTTACATTGCCGTAACACCCACCAAGGGCAGCGCTACTACCAACGTACCTAATATTTTAGGCTCACTACCAAGCGGCGGAACCTTGTTTAACGGTCGTTACATTTTTACAGACAGGGCACGCTGGCCTATTATGACCTACGCGCAGCTGCAGTTCATCAAATCTGAAGCAGCCTTTGTTAAGGGTGATGCAGCAACAGCTTACACTGCTTATATTAACGGTATAAAAGCCAGTATGGATTTTTATAACCAGTATGGCCGTACTCAAAGCCTGCCCGATCCGGCCATAGCCACTACTGAGGTAAATGCATACCTGGCATCGAGCGAGGTTGCGCAAAATGCGGCATCGCTTACTATTGCCGATATTATGCAGCAAAAATACATAGCACAGTGGGGTTGGGGCAGTATTGAAACCTGGTGCGATTTGCGTAAGTACCATTACAGAGCAGACGTATTCCGCACGTTTTACCAATTGGCACCAGGCGACTTTGCCGGCACCAACGGAGGTAAATATGCCTACCGCTGCAGGCCGCGCTATAACTCAGAGTATGTTTGGAACCTGGCCGAGTTAACCAAATTTGGTGGTAACCTACCTAATTATAATACACAGGAGATGTGGTTCAGCCAACCGTAACATTAACCATTTAACTTACAAAAATGAAAAAGATATTCATTATACCATTTTGTGTTATTGCCGTCATCCTTATCATAGCCAGCTGTAAAAAAGGCATACTTGACTATGGCGATACAGTAAAAGTGACCGATAACCAGGCGGCGCTGAGAATAAACTATGTATCGCAATATGCGAATAACCGATCAATAGTTATAAAAATAAACGACCAGCCTGTAAGCGCTCTTATTACCGCCCGTACGCCGTTTCCGGGCGGTGGCTACAACACCGGCGGCGGGAATACGGCCGATTTTTTGGCGGTGACCGCGGGTACTGTTAAAGTATCGATCGTACAGCCTAAAAAGATCTATGATGGTACCGATTCACTGGTTCTGTATACTGCAAATTTCCAGCTGACCGCAGGCAAAAATTATGTGGTGCACATTACCGATACAGCGGCTACCACCAAATCACTGCTTACCGAAGAGAACCTGGTGAGGCCGGATACAGCTACCTGCCGCCTGCACTTTGTGAACCTGATACCCAACGTTACTGCGCTTGACCTTTACTACGGTACAGCAACAACATCCGATCAAAGCACGGATTCGCTGCTGGTAGGTAACCTGCCTTTCCTGCAAAACAGCCCCGATTTTTTATTAAAGATAGCTGGCGCTAATAAAACTTTCAAGATACGTGCAGCGGGATCGGCCAAAACATCGGCAACGGTACTGGCCAGCTATTCTACCACAAGCGTGCCGGCCAACCAACGTGCTTTCACTGCCTTTGCAAGCGGGTACAGCGGTAAAACCAATACGCAAAAACCGTACATATCGTTCTTTCTCGTCAAGTAGAGGAGCGGTTAGTACGATATCAATTTGAAACACATTGTTTAATATATAGTTGATAAGTGAAAGTCCCGGTGGTTGCCTGCCGGGGCTTTTTTTTGTTTATATGCCCAATTTTTCGTAAATTTAATGCTAAGCGCGAGGCCAGAATCAATGATTGAAGGATTGATTTTTGAATGATTGAATAAGAAGAATATTTGAAAAATTTCTTACAATTTCCCCCCCTGTTTAAGAATCAAGAGGCAAGAATCAGGAATCAAGACAAAACAATTTTTGGAAATACCCACATTTACCCATGTGTTCAGCCGCAGTTACAGCGTGAAGATCTGGATATTGTGAAAATACCGAAGAATCCCTATGTGTTTGGTGTTGCCGGCCTAAGTTTATAGGCAATAAAAAAAAGCGATGAGCTTTTAAACCCATCGCTTAATTAAGAGGAATATAAACAGAATATTTAATCGGCTTTTAGGCCGTACTTGTCGCTAAACTTACGGTATAGTTGCTTGTGCAGGTTATCGAGGTTGATATCGCGGCCTTGTATAAAGGCTTTGGTTACATCGAGGGTGATCATATCCAGGGCATCGCCGTTTGAGATGAACAGGTTGGCATCTTTACCCGTTTCAAGGCTACCTGTGGTTTTATCAATACCCAATATTTTGGCGTTGTTGAGTGTGATCATGCTTATGGCTTGTTCTTTGCTTAATCCATAACCAACTGCCTGGCCCGCTTCGAACGGCAGGTTACGCTGGCGCCAGAAACCGATACCTGTTAGCCCGTAGCTTACACCTGCATCCTGTAATATTTTAGGCATTTTGTAGGGCAGGTAAACATCGTCGTCATCTTTTGGTGGTAAAGCCTGGGTTTCTTTCAGGATAACGGGTACATTGTTTTCCTTTAAAACATCGGCTTCCATATAGGCTTCTTTACCGCCTACTATAACCAGTTGTACGCCGTATTTTTTTGCGAAAGCAACAGCCTGCAGGATCTCTTTGCTGCCATCGGCGTTTACAAACAGTTTTTTGCTGCCGTTAAATAAACCGGCCATAGCTGCAAACCGCAGGTTTTTAACGGTTATTTTGGCATCGGCGTAAGCTTTAGCCTGTGCAAAGTAAGCATCAATATTATCTAAGGCTTTTTGAGCACGTTCGGCAGGGGTTTCTGTGGTGGGTGCAGCAACAGCTAAACCACGAATACCGCCGCCACGGCGGCCACGCCCTGCTGACGAAACCGGCCAGGTTAAATGTATACCGATATCGGCTTTGTAAACGGCGTCTTCCCAGTTCCAGCCATCGAGCATCATCACCGACGACTGGCCCGATATGGTACCACCCTCGGGTGTTGGTTGTGCCAGCAGGATGCCGTTTGAACGTACAGTCGGTATTACTTTCGAATCGGTATTGTAAGCGATCAGCGAACGTACGTTCGGGTTCATTTCGCCTGTTTCGTCATTATCGACGGTACCCCTCGCGCCTTCTTCAATTTCGATGAGGCCCAGGGTAGTGATGGGGCAGATAAAGCCCGGGTAGATTTGTTTACCAGAAGCATCAATAACTTTGGCGCCCGATATGGCCGGAGCAGCGCCTGAGCCTACTGCGGTAATTTTGCCTTTATCAAAAGCGATGTAGCCGTTATCAATAACCTGGCCGTTACCTACGTGTATAGTAGCGCCGGTTATTACAATTGGGCCCGATTGTGGTTTGGCAGGCGATATGGTTGCCTGCCCGTAAGTAAGGATAGTGCCCAGCAATAATCCTCCTAAACTTAAAAATATTTTTTTCATCGAAGTAATTGTTTTTTTAAAGGTGATAAAGCTATCATGGGCAATTGTATTGTTGATTATTGGTTGCCCATGATGGTTTCATGACTTTTTTCTATCTGGATGATTATTTTGAACCTTGTGAATTACCTAAACCCGATACAAAATCGGCTTGCTCGTCATCTTTGGTTTCGCACTCATATTGCGGACGGCGACGGCCACCGGCACCGGCTCTTTGGGTTGCGGCACCACTGCCCTTGGCTTCGATCATTTTCTGGATCAAACGGGCTTCATCGGCTTTTAGCGCTTTTTGTTTGGCTGCGTCTTTATCAAGTTCCCAATAAGGTACGCCATCAACATAGGTTTTCTCGGCCACAGCATAAATAGATAATGGGTCGGCCGACCATAAAACAACATCGGCATCCTTACCTACTTTTATGCTGCCTACTTTGTTATCAATGTGCAGCATTTTTGCCGGGTTAAGGGTTACCAGTTTTAGAGCTTCTTCTTCGCTCATTTTGCCGTAGGTTACCGCTTTACCGGCTTCCTGGTTCAGGCGGCGCGCCATTTCGGCATCATCCGAGTTGAAGCCGGTTACCAGGCCAACTTCGTGCATCAGCTTGCCGTTGTACGGGATGGCTTCGGCAACCTCGTTTTTGTAGGCCCACCAATCGCTAAAGGTTGAACCGGCAATGTTGCGCGATTTCATTTTATCGGCAACTTTATACCCTTCTAAAATATGAGTGAAAGTATTGATGTGGAAGCCCATGGAGTCGGCAACATGCATCAGCATATTGATCTCGCTTTGTACATACGAGTGGCAGGTGATGAAACGTTTGTTGTCCAAAATCTCAGCTAAAGCCTCTAATTGCAGATCGCGACGTACATTATTGCCTTTTACGGCACGGGCTGCCTTATACTCTTTGGCACGTTGAAAGGCATCAACATAAACCTGCTCAACACCCATACGGGTTTGCGGGAAACGCGGGTTGGTATTGATACCGTTGTTGTTACTGCCTTTAACGTTTTCGCCCAGGGCAAACTTGATAAAGCCATCGGCGCCTTCCATCTTCATTTCATCCGGCGCAACGCCCCAGCGATGTTTGATGATCTGTAGCTGGCCACCGATAGGATTGGCCGAGCCATGCAGGATATGTGATACGGTAACACCACCGGCTAACTGGCGATAAAGCTCAATATCTTCAGAGTTTAGTACATCGGCAGTACGCACCTCGGCAGTAACAGCGTGGGTGCCCTCGTTAACGCCGCCGGTAATGGCAATGTGCGAGTGCTCGTCAACTATACCGGGCGAGATATGTTTGCCGGTAGCATCAATAACCCGGGCTCCGACCGATGACAGGTTTTTGCCAACGGCTTTAATTTTGCCGTTCTCGATGAGTACGTCGGTATTTTTAAGGATGCCGTCTTTTTCGTTTGTCCAAACGGTGGCGTTTTTAAACAATACGGTTTCAGCTTTCGGGATCTCGGTATTGCCATAGGCCACAAACGGATAAACTACCGGGCCAACATTGGTTGATGTTTTAGCTGCGGCTGCAGTGCCGTTTGAGCCACGGCCGCCAAAACCGCCTGCCTGCGCAGGGCCGGTATAGGTTGCCACCCAGTTGGTTGATGTGCCGTCGGGCAAGGTTGCGAAACCCTTCATGGTAACCGGTGATAAAGAGGTGATGTATCCGTTTAAACGGATATTACCGGTTGGGTTACCTTTCAGGTCGAAATAGAAACTTACGCCATCGCCGGCACGGGTAAAGGTACCGGTTGTGCGGGTACTATCAACACCGGTATGCATCGCCGAAAGGCTGATAGTAGCCGGCGTAGCACCACTTAAATTAAGGGTGATGTTTGATAAGCCGGCACCTGTTAAGATATAAGCTCCGCGCAGGTCGGTGATCTCCATTTTACCTACTACGTATTTGCGGCCCTCAACCCAGTTTTCATAGATCACATTGTCTTTTTTAAACAGGTTGCCTGAGGTGATGAGGAAATTGGCCATTTTACCGGCGGTTAAAGTTCCTACCTTATCACCCACACCCAGCATTTCGGCAGGGATGGTGGTTAACGAGTTTAAAGCCTGCTTTTCGGTTAAACCAAAATCCATGGCTTTTTGCAGGTTGGTCCAGAACGCGGTATTGTTATCTAAACCGTAAGTAGTAATGGCAAAGCGGATGCCTGCTTTTTCGAGCGTAGCCGGGTTGGTTGGGTCGAGCTCCCATTCTTTCATTTGCTCGTAAGTAATGCTACGGGCATCTATTGGGTCCTCAACATCATAAGCAGCCGGAAAAGCAAGCGGGATAATAAAACTGCTGCCGGTAGCTTTCATTTCGTTTAAACGCTGATACTCTTTACCATCGGTTTTAAAAATGTATTGTTTGCCAAACTCTTTGGCTATTTTGCTGGCGCGCATTACGCTTAAAGGATCGTTTCCTTCAAATATCTGCGGTAAGCTTTGGGTTTTGTTAAACTCGTCCAACGATATATTATACTCTTCTTTTTGGTTTTTGTACCAGGCGGCATCGTAATAGGTTTGGCGCAGTAAAGCAATGCTGCCCATTAATGATGATGGGTAATTGGTAGTGGCAGTGCCTTTGCTGAATGAGTAATGTGCAGCGGCAACATCGTTCAATACCACCTGGTTATCGCGCTCATCGCCTAAAACAACCACCATTGATGTGCCGCGGGCAATACCATCATGTATCAATGATTGTACGGTACCGAAGCCTATCTTTTTCAGATCAGCAGCTTTGGTGGCATCAGCGTGGAATATGGCCTTGGCAGACATTTCGGGTTTGATAGCCTCGTTCCAGCCGTAAGCACCGGCTTTGGTTGATACCATTACCGTTGAACGCAGGCCAAAACCACCGCCACCTGCTCCACCTGCACCAAATTGCGCGCGCGGCGCTTCGGGCATGCCGTAGGTTGTATAAGCATCAACCAGGCTTGGGTAAATGGATTTGCCTTTCAGGTCGACGGTGACATATCCTTTCGGGATGGCAATACCGGCGCCCACAGCCTCGATAAGCCTGTCTTTAACTAAAAGGGTTCCGTTAGTAATGGTTTGATCGGCATTTACAACAATAGTTGCATTGGTAAAAGCGTAGAGTCCGGGCCGGACATCCCACGCGCCGTTAACCGGGAAAGTTTCCTGCGCCCGCGAGAGTTGGGCCAATAGCAGGGCAAAACAAAAGAGTAAGGTTCTTTTCATTGTTAATCAATTTGTCAGTTAATGTATGAGTCCCTAATATAGCGAACGGATAGTTTATTTTTGCCTATGGCGCTAATTGTCAATGTATTTGTTACACAAATGCAAAAAATGGGGGGCATTGATATTTCTTGTATATTAGCAGCAAAACTTAATTCACATGAACGCTTATAACATATTTAAGTATCTGCACTCGGGTTTCAGGTACGTCGTCCTGATCCTGATACTGGTGGCCATTATACAGGCCCTTATTGGCTATATGGGTAAAAAGCCTTATACCGAAGGTAATCGTAAGATAAACCTGTTTGCCATGATATCGGCACACACCCAGTTATTGATAGGCATTGTGCTGTATTTTTTAAGCCCTTATGTTAAAGATTTCAGCAAGGCCACCATGCAGGATAACGATGCCCGCTACTGGACGGTTGAACATTGGGCCATGATGCTTTTCGCGATAGCGTTGATCACATTCGGCCATATCAGCTCAAAAAAGGCCATATTGCCCGAGGCAAAGCACCGCGCTATATTGTTATATTACGTACTGGCTGTGGTAGTTATTGTAGCTGCAATTGTTCAAAGCCACAGGCCGCTTTTGGGGATTTCGGCATAAATGTTTTTTATTAAAAACTTTGCTAATTCAAAAAACTTTCTAAATTTGCGTCCACAATGATCAAAAACGCTCATAACCTTAGCTGGTGGCACCATGTAACAATGGCAGCCGGGTGATTTATTGATCTGTTGAAACACTAACAATTATAAACCTATTTGAACCCGGCCGACACCAATCGCCCGGGTTTTTTTATTTACGATACTTTGAAACGATACCACTAACATGAAGACATACAAATTAACCACAACCTATAAAAAGCTGCTTGCCGATACCACAACACCGGTAAGCATTTACCTGCGGTTGCGCGATGTTTTTCCAAATTCGCTATTGCTGGAAAGCTCAGATTACCATAGTCGCGAAAACAGCATGAGCTACGTTTGCTGTGAACCCATTGCCGGGCTGGTACTAAACGATGGTGAACTGAAGAAGAACTATCCGGATGACAGCAGCCAAACCAGTGCTGTTGGCACGTTTGACCTGGCTAACGAGATCGAATCATTTTTATCGACTTTTGAGGTGGAACAATTACCGTTAAAAATGATCAGCAATGGTTTGTTCGGATACTTTACGCACGAGGCCGTTGAGTTTTTCGAAACCATCAGGTTAAAACCTTATACCGATACCGTACGCAAAGTGCCGGTAATGCAATATCATATTTATAAGTATATCATTGCGATAGATCACTTTAAAAACGAGTTGTACATTTTTCAGAATTGCTATGGCGATGGCTGCGATGACGAAGGCTTGCAAAAGGTTGAGTTTTTGATCAAGAATAAAAACTTCCCCGAGTACCAGTTTGAAAGCAACGGGCCGGAAAGCTCAAACCTTACCGACCAGGAGTTTATGGATATGGTTGAGAAAATGAAAAAGCACATTTATCGTGGCGATGTGTTCCAGATCGTGCCGTCAAGGGCGTTCTCGAAACCGTTTTTAGGCGATGAGTTTAATGTTTACCGCTCATTACGTTCAATCAACCCATCACCGTATTTGTTTTATTTTGACTATGGTAATTTCCGGATCTTCGGTTCATCGCCCGAGGCGCAGATCACGATCAAGAATCGCGAAGCAAGTATATTCCCGATAGCGGGTACCATTAAACGCAGTGGCAATGATGAGAGCGACGTTGAGGAAGCGCGCAGGCTGGAGAACGACCCGAAAGAATCGGCAGAGCATGTGATGCTGGTTGACCTTGCCCGTAACGACCTGAGCCGCCATTGCGAAGATGTGCAGGTGCGTAAGTTTAAAGAGGTGCAATATTATTCGCACCTCATCCACCTGGTATCACATGTTAATGGCAAACTAAAGGAAGGGGTGTCTTCATTTAAAATTGTAGCCGATACCTTTCCGGCTGGTACGCTGAGCGGCGCGCCAAAGTATAGAGCGATGGAGATCATTGACGAAAACGAGAAAACCAAACGCAGCTTTTACAGCGGGGCCATAGGCTTTTTAGGTTTTAACGGCGACTTTAACCATGCCATTATGATCCGGTCGTTTTTAAGTAAGAACAATGTTTTGCATTACCAGGCCGGGGCGGGCATTGTTGCCGATTCTATCGCGGTAAACGAACTGAACGAAGTAAATAATAAAATAGCGGCCCTGCGTAAAGCACTGGAAATGGCCGAAACGCTGAACGAACCGAGACAAAAAACTGAGGCGGTAATTAATTAACCGGAAAAACATGGAAAGCAAAATATTAATTATAGATAACTACGATAGTTTTACTTATAACCTGGTGCATTTGGTTAATGAGCTTGGCCTGACCTGCGAAGTTTGGAGGAACGACCAGTTTAAACTGGAAGATGTGGACAGGTTTGACCAGATCATCCTGTCGCCGGGGCCGGGCATACCATCCGAAGCGGGGTTGTTGTTGCCGGTGATTGAAAAGTATGCACCTACCAAAAGCATTTTTGGTGTATGTTTAGGTCAGCAGGCTATAGCCGAGGTTTTTGGCGGCAGTTTGTATAATCTGAGCAGGCCAATGCATGGTATTGCCACGCCAATAAAGGTAACCGATACTAAGGAAGTACTTTTTAAAGGCTTGCCTGCGGTGTTTAAAGTTGGGCGTTATCACTCGTGGGTGGTATCGAACGACGGTTTGCCTGATGAACTGGAAGTGACCGCCATTGACGAACTGGATGGTTCGATCATGGCGTTGCGCCATAAAACCTACGATGTACGTGGCGTGCAGTTCCATCCCGAGAGCGTATTGACCGAATATGGTAAGGAAATGATGCAAAACTGGTTGGCCCCCCAGCCCCCTAAAGGGGGAGCAAGGGGCACGGTGGCCAAAAGCTTTGTAAAGATATAAATATTAAAAGCGTCATTGCGAGGTACGAAGCAATCCCAAATAGGCAGAGCGGCTCTGTAAGTCGGGGATTGCTTCGTGCCTCGCAATGACGTAAGGAAGAAATCTCATATGAACATACTCGATAAAATAGTTATCAATAAAAAAAAGGAAGTTGAAGCGGATAAGCAGCAAATGACGGTAGCGCAGTTAGAAAGCTCTCCTTTTTTTAAGCGCGAAACGTTATCTTTTCGCGAGTTTTTGCTTGCGCCGGATCGTACGGGAATAATTGCCGAATTTAAACGCAGATCACCGTCAAAAGGCATCATAAACGATCAGGTTAAAGTTACCGAGGTTACTGCGGCTTATGCTGCTGCCGGGGCATCGGCTTTATCTGTTTTAACCGACACCGATTTTTTTATGGGCAACAAAGGCGACCTGTGCCAGGCGCGTGCTGTTAACCAGGTGCCTATCCTCCGTAAAGATTTTATGATCGATGAATACCAGATCATCGAGGCTAAAGCTTTGGGCGCGGATATTATTTTGCTGATCGCCGCGATACTGACGCCGCAGGAAATTAAAAGCATGGCCGCGCTTGCCAAAAGTTTAGGTTTAAATGTTTTGCTGGAAGTGCATAACCTCGAAGAATTGCAGCGCAGCATCGACCCTAACCTGACGGCTATCGGTGTAAACAACCGCAACCTGGCCGATTTTACGGTTTCGGTTGAAACCTCGTTCCAATTGTTTGAGCATATCCCTAAAGAGTTTTTAAAGATCTCGGAGAGCGCCATCAGTAATGTGGAAACTATTAAACAATTGAAAGCGGCAGGTTTTAACGGCTTTTTAATTGGCGAGAATTTTATGAAGGAAGCTGATCCGGGGAAGGCAATGGCCGAGTTTGTGAAGGGGTTGTAGATATTGGAGTTTAAAAACTAACGTCTTCCTTTTGATGATAGATCGAAGTTATTTCGATTGTGGTTTCAGTATCAGTATAAAAGATATAAAACGTATCCCAGATAAATAAAAATTGATGAGGTAGATTGGTTCGTATTCCGAGTAGTGGGTGTTTACTCAGTGTTTTTAAACTTGAATGAAGATTCTTGATAAACTTTTTGGAGTAAGTATCAGATTGGTTCCTTAGGTTATTAAACTCAACTATCCGGTCAACATCGGCGTAAGCCTTTTTCGAAAAGACTATTCTTTTAGCCATTTCTCGTATTTAATCTCAAAATCGTCCATCGTAAAAACGTCCCCTTTTTGTATATCGGCAATGCCTTGCTTAATACCTGCTTGCATATGCTCTGGTATATTAAAAACTTCATCTTTACGGTTGACCAGTGCATCCACTAATTCCAGCAGCTCACGATCATTCAGATCGTCAACTTTTTGGTGAATGGATTTTTTAAGTTCTATCAAAGTCATGACATAAAATTACAAAATATTCCAAAAACAATTGTTACCCTAATAAACATATAAAACACTAAAAGGTTGTATACCTTTGTACTCCGAATAAATACTGAATGAAACAAAAATCTTATGATACTGCTGTGAAGCAGGAACGGGCGGTTTTAGTGGGTGTGATCACCCCCGACCAAACTGCCGAACAAAGCAGGGAATACCTTGACGAGCTGGAGTTTTTGGTGATGACCGCCGGCGCCAAAACCGAAGCCATATTTACGCAAAAAATGCTGCGCCCCGAGCGTTCTACCTTTGTGGGAACGGGTAAGCTGGAAGAGATCCGCGATTATGTGAAGTCGGAAGAGATCGACATTGTGATATTTGATGATGGCCTCTCGCCATCGCAGTTGCGTAATATTGAAAACGAATTGCAGGTTAAGATACTCGATCGCAATAACCTGATACTTGATATTTTTGCGGCCCGCGCACAAACCGCCCAGGCACGTACCCAGGTTGAGCTGGCACAATTACAATATTTGTTGCCGCGACTAACACGCTTATGGACTCACCTTGAACGTCAAAAAGGTGGTATAGGTATGCGCGGCCCGGGTGAATCGCAGATCGAAACGGACAGGCGGATCATCCTCACTAAAATATCACTGTTAAAGGAAAAGCTAAAACTGATAGACCGGCAGAACGAAACCCAGCGTAAAAACCGCGGGCAATTGATCCGCGCGGCATTGGTGGGCTACACCAACGTGGGTAAATCCACCATCATGAACATGATCTCCAAATCGGATGTGTTTGCCGAAAATAAGCTTTTTGCCACGTTGGATACCACAGTGCGTAAAGTAGTGATCGAAAATCTGCCCTTTTTGTTATCAGATACGGTTGGTTTTATCCGCAAGCTGCCTCACCATTTGGTAGAGTGCTTTAAATCGACGCTGGACGAGGTGCGCGAAGCCGATATCCTGATCCATGTAGTTGACGTGTCGCATCCTAATTTCGAGGATCAGATCCGTACCGTTAACGAAACGCTGAAAGACCTTGGCGCGATAGATAAGCAAATGATCACGGTGTTTAACAAAATAGATGCTTACAAGCCGATTCCGGTAAGCCCGGATGAGCCGGAGTTGAAAATGACCTTAGCCGACTTTAAACAAAGCTGGATGGCCAAAAATAACAGTCCGGCGATATTTATTTCGGCGCTAAATAAAGAGAATGTTGATGAGTTTAGAGCCCTGCTTTATGATCGGATCAAAGCTATCCACACGCAGCGCTACCCATACGATAATTTATTATATTAGTATAGGTTAAACCTTTGCGCCTTTATCAATTCTAAACCTCACTACAACCCTTTATTTATGAAGAAGAGCTTTATCGCCACCTTAGTTTTTTTATTGTCGGTCCTGTTTGTTAATGCCCAGTATGTGGGTTTAAATAACGCCGAAATTGCCAAATTAAAGCAACTGATAGATCAGGATGCTGATGTAAAGGCCTATTATAAAAACCAGGAGGCTATTGCTGATGCTTCGTTAAATGTTAACCCCAACCCGATAGATACTATTTTGAGCGAGGGGAAATTGGAGGGCGATCCTAAAAAAACAGCTACGGCCTTTGCCTTAAAGGATATGTCGAAAATATATAGTTCAGCATTGGTTTATAAGCTGTACAACGATAAAGAGTATTTGAAAAATGCGGTGCAATACTTGCTGGCATGGGCCAAGCTCAATAAATCAAAAGGCGACCCGATTGACGACACCAATTTAGATGGTGCCATTGAAGCTTATGATATGTTAAAGGCAAATATCAATGCCGCAAATAATGAGGTAATTGTTGCCTGGTTTAAGCAGGTGGCTGCTGCCGAAGTAGGTACCTGGAAACCGAACAAGGCGACGGGCTATAACAATTGGAACTCGCACCGGTTAAAGGTTGTTGGCGAAATTGCTTACGCGATCAACGACGCCGATCTGCAAAAATTCACCATAGATGGTTTGAAAAAACAGATCGAAGTGAACCTGTACGCCGATGGCAGTGGTGTTGATTTCAAACTGCGCGACGCGCTGCATTACCATGCTTATGATCTGGAACCGTTGTTAAAATTAGCTATCGTTTTAAAACGCGCTACCGGGGTTGATTACTACAGCTATGTTTCGGATAAGCAATCGTCCATCAAAAAATCGGTTGAGTGGTTTGTGCCTTATGTAAGCGGTGAGAAAACCCACGGCGAGTTTGTAAACTCTACCGTGTCATTCGATAAAAAGCGGGCCATGAACGGGCAGGCAGAATATAAAGCCGGTACTTTATTTAAACCAACTAATGGTTTAAAAACATTAGGATTGGCCTGTTATTTCGATCCGCAATATATCACCGTTATTAAAAAGGTAAAAAGTACGGATAAAACTTACCCCGACTGGCAGGCGGTTTTGAACAAGGTTATGCTTTAAAAGCCCCAGTAAGGTACAGGCTTGCGGTAGTTGGTAACGCCGCCCAGGCCTACTTTAAATGTTAGCGAAAAATAGCTGTAAAACTTTATGGATGACAGGGTGGTGTACCCATCGAGCCCTTTACCCAAAGCCGTATTAAAACTGTAACCCAGGTCAAGGCGATAGCGGGGCATATCGTAATTGTTATATATTTTAAATTCGTACCCGGTTCTTAGGGGTATAACAACGTTAACACTTGTGGGTAAAAACGGATAAATATTCGATCCGCTGTTACCGCTTAAGCCGGGTGGTATTGTAGTTTGCAAATAGGTAATTGTATTGATCATAAAGCCAAGGCCAGTACCTAAATAGATATTTTTCAAGCCGTTTGAAACCTCGTTATGTTCATAATCTATCAACTCACCTAACTGCAGGTCGGCGTGGGCCAACATCGCAAAATAAGTATTGGTAAACTGGCGCTGATAATAGTCGTATTGCGATCCACCAGCCAGCTGGCCAAATTGTGTTTCTAAAGTATAGGTTAAAAAAGGCGTGGCATTGTAATTAATATTAAAATTAATAGCCGCTTTGGGAACTTTGGTGTTGGTATTACCATAGGCTACGGTACTTCCAAAACCGGTACCAATGCCGAACTGATGATAATCAAATCCGTTTTGCGCCAGTGCAGCGGTATTTATAATTACAGATAGTATTAATAGAATAAATCTTTTCACTATAAGCAGCAGATGTTTGTTGGCAAAGATAACCCTAAACCAATTGAGTTATAAATGTATGCAACAAAATTGTTAATTAAGTGTATAACGTTTTAACACGGTAATAATTATTTATTGATTCAGTTATAAATTATCTCCTCTTTTTTTATCAAATTGAAAACTAAATATGCGGTTTAATCTTTATTATTGTGAAACAACAAATGTAGCAGTGCGCACGCCCTTTACGCATTAAGGCTGCAACATCATAACCATCGAGTTAAAAATTAGCATATGGAATCGAAACGCCAACAAAAATTTGCAGGAGTAATACAAGAAGATCTTGCAGTCATATTTCAGCGCGAGGGCATGAGTTTTTTGCCAAATACACTGGTAACCATAACCAAGGTGAGGGTTACGCCCGATTTAGCCCTTGCCCGTGTTTTTTTGAGCTTTTTTAACAATGTTAACACCCAAAGCGCTTTGCAAACCATTAAACTGCATGCATCCGAAATACGGTATAAATTGGGCGCCCGCATTAAAGACCAGGTAAGGATCATCCCGCAGCTGGAGTTTTTTGTTGACGATACCAGCGAGTATGTTGAACGCATGGACAAGATATTCGACAAAATAAGCCAGGAAGAACGCCAGAAAGAAAGCGAATAGTTATCGCATGGATAAACATCAGCAGCTTAAACAGTTTATTGCACATAATGCCGGTAAAATAGGCAAAGTAATATACGTTGACCCTAAACGGCACCAGTTGTTACAACTTGACCTTACTGCCGGCAGCCCCCAGGTGCCGATAGAAACGGTTACCAATACTTTCCTTTTTTCGGAGTGGTTATTTAGCACGCTAAAAGAAAAGAAATGCAAATATGCTATTGGCGGATATTTTGAGAACCGCGTGCTCTATAACAATCAGCCCTTGTTTAATACCACCGGCGAACCGCGCAGTTTGCATTTGGGTGTGGATATCTGGGGCGATGCCGGTACTATGGTAAAGGCACCCATGCAGGGTATTGTACACAGCTTTCAGGATAACAATAAGCGCGGTGACTATGGCCCGACCATTATTTTGGAACATGATCTGGATGGCTTAAAGCTATACAGCCTGTACGGGCATTTGAGTACCGATTCGCTTTTGGGGCTATCCGAGGGGATGGCTATTGCGCAAGGCGAAACCCTGGGCGAGGTTGGTGCGGCAGAAGAGAACGGCGGATGGGCGCCGCATTTGCACTTCCAGTTGATGTTTGACATGCAGGGCCATCGGGGAGATTACCCCGGCGCATGCCGCCCATCTGAAGAAGAAAGTTACCGGCAAAACATTGCCGACCCAAACCTGATCCTGCAATTCCCCGAGCAGGTTATAATCAAATAAACATCACAACGTTATTATAAACAGGATGAAACATCGCTTTATAATAATCACGGTTTTATTACTCGGCTGCATTGGAAGGGTTGATGCCCAGCCCCGCTTTAAAGGCGGCGATAACGATCTGCGTTATTTTTTACGCGATAACCTGGTTTATCCTGAATATTCGAGGCAAAACTGTATTTCGGGTACTATACAGGTTAGCTTTAACCTGGATCAGGCAGGTAAGGTGCACAATGTAAAGATCTATAAAGGTATGGGTATCGACCTGGATGAAGAGGCCATCCGTGTTTTGAAGTTGACCTCGGGCAAATGGATAGTACCTGATGATAACGATTCTACCGCTAACCTGGTTATCCCGATAACCTTTAGCGCAGATGATACCCGTTGCCGTGAAAGCGGCAATACCGATATGGGCGCAGCCATTGAAGCCTACAAAGCCCGCGAAGCTTTGGTTGATGCGGTAACTAATTATTACGCCAATAAATACCTCGGTAAAGCTGATACCACCAAAGAGGACCAGATCATTGCGCTTAAAGAACAATTGGGTTTTGACGATGACTTTGCCGACCGCATAGTAAAACAGGCCAACCGTAAATTAAAGGAGGGCGATAACGAAGGCGCCTGCGAAGATTGGCTGTTTGTGCGTAACATTGGCAGTACCAAAGCCGATTTGATGCTAGCTAAATACTGCCATTAAACCTATTAAACGCTGTTTCTGAAATAAAAGCATAATTTACAGCACTTTAGCCAAATTTTATTCGTACTTTTGCTTAAATTTTAATAACAATATAATGCAAGAAGGTAAAGTAAAGTTTTTTAACGAAACTAAAGGGTTTGGATTTATCGTCCCAACCGACGGCGGCGAAGAAGTGTTTGTTCACTCTTCGGGCTTAAAAGATCAGATTCGTGAAAACGATTCGGTTAATTACGAAGTAGAACGTGGTAAAAAAGGTATGAACGCTGTTAACGTAACAGTTGTATAACTAATCATTATTAAGATTATCATGAGCAAAGCCCTGGCATAAGCCGGGGCTTTGTTATTACTGTACATTCCGGCCTTTCCAATCGTATCGCTTGGCATTGCCCATAATACCGACATATACAAAGTAGATGATATGGATAGGTGACAGCATAACCAGTAACCAAATCAGGTTTGCACGCTTCAAAAACAAGCCTATCGGTACCAAAAAAATAGCTTCAAAAATAGTTTTCAGTGTAAACTGCAACAATAAAAGCTTCCAAAAATCTGCATTAACAAATCCCAGTAAAGCGTTTATCAGCATCGATAGGTTGAATAACCAGATTCCAACCGCCACCGCCACAACCCGTTTATCCTTATACTTTACCGATTTTGATGCCCAGCGGCGCCGTTGTTGTAAAAACTCTTTGAGGGTATGCTTGGCATCGGTGTAAACTATAGCTTCGCGTTTTTTTAAAAAGCCGATGCGGCCGGGGTATTTTTCGGCTACCTTTTGCAGTAATAGTTCATCATCGCCTGATGCCAGGTCGTCAATACCCTTAAAGCCGCCAACTTCGTAAAAGATATCCTTACGGTAGGCAAAGTTGGCCCCATTGCAGGTTGATGCACGATCGTTACCGATAAATGCAGCGCCCATCCCGATAAGGTAACCAAACTCTAAAGTTTGCAATATCTCAAACAGGTTGCGTTCGCGCGAATAGGCAACCGGCGACGATACCATCACCAGGTTGTTGCTTTCGTAATAATTGACAATTGACGATAGCCATTGCGTGCCCATACGGCAATCGGCATCGGTACAAACTAAAAAATCGCCGGTTGATAGTTTGATGGCTTCGGTTATGGCCCGTTTTTTATATGAGTTAAGCGCCTTTTCATCCCAAAGCTGTAAAAGCTTTACGCCACGATCGGCATAACTGCTGATGATCTCTGAGGTACGGTCGGTCGAATGGTCGTCGGCTATGATCAGCTCAAACAGTTCAGCAGGGTAATCCTGTGCTAAAATATCCTCGATAGTTTCGCGTATCTTATCCTCTTCATTGCGGGCGGCAATCAGTATGGTTACTTTGGTTACCGGGGCTTTAGCCGATGGAACGGGCGTTTTTAACCTGGCCCATCCCCTTATAAGGTAGCACAAAACAGCCAGATAAACGGCCGTAACCAGGAGCGAAAGGGCACTATGAATTGCGATCAAAGAAGTTGATTTTTAGTACGAATACAGAACCTAAAATAGCCGGAATAATTAGATTGGTTAGCCATATTGATGACACTGCAGCAATAACGGCCAGTTTTTCGGTGGTAATATAGCCAAAAAATGTAGAAGCCGTCATCCCGCGTAAGCCAACATCAATGATATCAAGCGTTGGCAATGCCGATTGGATGAAGAAGTTGTTGAACACCATCATCATCACAGGGAAGGCCGGCAAAGCGGGCAGCAACAGGTGGATAACCAGGTAATACTGAAACGAGAACACCGAAAATCGCGCTAAGCAAAACAACATTACTTTGGTGAGATGCGCTTTGCTATACCTGCCGATGATATCAAAAAAGCGGCTATATTTTTTTAAGAACGGTATTCGGCCCAGCCAGCCGGCCACCCATTTGATGTTGAAATAGCAGATGAGTTGAAAAAGCATCCAAGCCACGCCCAGTACAGTAATCAGTGCCAGTATCCATGGGTTGAGATGCAGGTAGCTGTATAAAAACCAAAGTAACGCAGTAACTCCCAGGGTATTGGTTATGGTACCCTGCCCAAACTGGCCAACACCCATTACAAATACCCCGTAAACGCGTTTATGTGGTGGTAAAAACAAAACCCGGCCGCCGTATTCGCCCAAGCGGTTGGGGGTGAAAATGGCCCAGGTTAAACCGCAAAATATTGCTTCTACCGATCGCCAGAGGCTCATGGGTTGGAGCTGCCGGGTAAGGTATTTCCATTTCAAAGCCTCGAGTACCCAGTTAACCAACATCAAAACCACCACAGCGGTAAGGGTAGCCATTACGTGGTTATGGTCAATCTTTGCTATTAATGACCTGAACTGGTTCAGTTCGCCCTTGTTATTAACGCTACGATAGATAAACCAGTAAGCAAACGCTATGATAATGGCCTTGATGCCGTACGAAATGATTTTTTTAGCAGATCTGGTCAAAAAGTAAATGTTTTTGCAATGTTACAAAATGCGTTACATAAGCACTCTATAACAGGCTTATTTATTAAATTGTTTTAACATAATGTTAAGCTTTGCTTATACTTGTTGATGCAAGTGCAAGATGTTAAAGAACGGGTTATATTGGGTATCGACCCCGGTACGGCGGTAATGGGTTATGGTTTGGTTAAAGAAACCGGCCCCAAAGTTGAACTGGTTAGCCTGGGCGTTATTAAACTTGACCATCTTGACGACCATGCGCTTAAACTGCAGCGCATATTTGAAAAAACCATCAGCCTGATAGATGAATACCACCCCGACTGTATGGCGCTCGAAGCACCGTTTTATGGTAAAAATATCCAGGTAATGCTGAAACTTGGCCGGGCACAGGGCGTGGCTATGGCTGCAGCGCTTTCGCGCAATTTGCCGATCACCGAATATGCGCCACGTAAAATAAAGCAATCCATCACCGGGAACGGTAACGCCACCAAAGAACAGGTGGCCGCCATGCTGCAAACCCTGCTTAAATTTACCGAAACACCCCAGTTTTTAGATGCAACCGACGGACTTGCCGTTGCGGTTTGCCATGCTTTTCAAAAACTCAGCGTAAAAGGCACGTCGAGTATTGGCGGGGGTAAAAAGGCAAAAACCGGTTGGTCCGCTTTTGTAAAGGATAATGCGGATAGGGTGAAGAAGTGATTTCGAATTTTTCGCTATTGTATATTTTTTAAGGTGCTCAAGAGGGCTTCGCCGTTTCGGATGTTCAATTTCGGATTTAGGTTTTATCGCGTCATTGCGAAGTACGAAGCAATCCCCGACTTACAGAGCGGCTTTGCAAGTTCGACCTTCAAATCGGGGATTGCCACGCTACTGCTCGCAATGACGCTTATGCAAAAGCTTTCAGCATCAAATCAATGCGTATTTAACGCCAGCCTAACCCAGAAATCGGTTGCTTCGCCCATCCCCGAAGCATCGGTACGGCCCTGACCGGCACCCATGCCACCGCCTCCACCGCCATGTCTTCCGCCACGGCCTCCACCCATTCCGCCTCCACCCATTCCGCCTCCGCCGCCCATACCTCCACGGCCACCACCCATTCCACTGCTTTCGCCACCTTCGCCTTTTGCAGGGCGCTCAATACCGTTTACCTGTATGTTAATTTCCAGTTCATCAGCTTTGCCCGGTTTAACGTTGAGCATTTTAATGGGGATGGCAGTCTCATAAACCAGGTTGTGCTTGTCATCAAACTTGATGGCCGCTTTAAAGCCGTAAGTATTGTTAGTTGTTATCACATCGCTTTCCATCTCCTTAAACCCGGTAACCTTAATGGTGGTTGATTGTAATAAAGATGGTTTTTGAATATCCTCACCGTCCTCATCGCCCAAATGTGGTTTAAATATCGCTTTCCCATCAGGCACCGGATAGGTGAGGCTAAAAGTTTTGTGCTTTTTTCCTTCCGGGTTAACCGAAACGGTGATGCCTGCCGCCATAATTTTTCGTCTTAGCCTGGGGTCGGTTATGTAAGCTATTACGTACAGGTCGGTATCATTATTGGCTATCGTGTAATTGAGTTTGGTTTTGATGTCGTAAAGCGCAAGCGAGTCGCCCCATTCGGTTAACCTGCCGTCAACATTAACATCAGCCGGAGCCTTTTGCATGTATTGTTTGCCGTCCTTTTGCGCGAAACTATGAGTTGCAAATAAAACAAGGCACAGCGTTGCTAAGCGGGTTATTAATTTCATTGTGATGATACAAAGATGTACCGCAACGATACCCGGCTTAAATGAAATTTGGATGAATTGTTAACGCGCTAACAGATTTGTTACAACTTGTTAAAAAAGTCTTGAGTCGTCAGTTTGGAGTCTTGAGTCAACAGCGCAATTTTTTTTGATTATTGACTCAAGACTCAGAACTCAAGACTACTTCGCCGGCAAGGTATAGTTTAACCAGAAATTAGTTGAGTTGTATAGGTCAGCCTGGCCATCGTCTTTGGGCGCACCACTACCTGCAGGGGCACCGACACCAGATCTGGGGACATAGTTGGTCCGCGGACGGGTGCCGGCCGGAACAGCAACCATTTTGGTTATTACGGTGCCTGAACTAATACCGCCGCTGTCTCCAAAGTCTGATTTTTCGAGCGCATTAACCGTTACATTGATATTGAGCGCCGTTGCGTCGGGTTTGATATTTAATGCGGCCAATGGTATTGCTGCTTCATAACCAGCAGTGCCATCATCCCTAAAGGCAAAGGCAGCTTTAAAGCCGTGTTCGTCGGGCAGTACCATATCGCCGTCAATACCTTTAAACCCATCTGCTTTAGCATTGGTCATGCGGGCGTGCTGCTTGGCTACATAGTTGAGGCTTTCATCAACAGGTACAGGATAACTAAAGCTATAACTTTTTTTCTTTTTGCCTTCGGTATTAAACGATAAGGTAATACCTGCACCCAATACCTTTTGCTTGATGGCTTTTTGGTCGAGATTGACCACCAGGTATATGTAAGTATCATCGCTGCTGATGATATATTTTAGTTTACTATCGCTGTTGTAAACAAAAGAGGTATCGGCCCATTCTGCCAATACACCGTCAACAGTAACGCCGCCTGGGGCTTTAGGTATAGACAAAAGGGCCTGGGTGGTTTTTTGAGCGGTTGCATTACATAACCATAATATGCCGGCAAATACAGCAAAGGCACATTTGATGTTTTGTTTCATGATGAGGTGAGGTCAGTTTCGTTAATATCTTAAAACTAAGTTATTAAAAAATCATCCTCGTTAGTTCAATGGTGAGTATAACAAGTTTGTTACGATTTGTCGATTGGAGTTATACAAAAAAATAAAGAAGTGTCGGACGTTCTAAAACCGGGTTATAGATCACCCCGCGCGCTATCAGGTCGTTAAAATCCGACTTTAATACATTTTCATCAAGATACTTTTGATATTTTGTGAGCTGGCCTTTTACAAAACCAGCCAGTCTCCAGATATCAAAACCGTCATGGCGCAGTTCCGGAAAAAATGCGAAATCAAAGTCTACAATTTTATCCCTGAAATGTACGGTTAACCCGATGCCATGAAAAGCATAAAATCTGATCCCGGACCATCTGATCTTTCCGATCGGTTTATATTTCCGGGTATGCCAGCCCTCCAGTATATTATCTACTTTATACTTGTTTTTAAAGATAGTTACTGCTTTATCCACAGTTTCCTGATAATCCTTAATAACATCCAGCAGGGTGATTTCTATGCTCATTTTAAGAAAACTTTTCTTCCATCATTTTTTCCAGTGCAAACATTTCGTCGCGCAGTTTGGCGGCCAGTAAAAAATCCATGCCCTTGGCGGCCGCAAGCATATCTTTTTTGGTGTTCTCTATTGATTTTTTGAGTTCGGCCTTGGTCATGTACTGCACTATCGGGTCGGCAGCCAGGGTTGCGGTCATATCCTCTTCAATGTAGGCACGCTGTACACCGCCTTTAAAGTCGACAACCGATGTCTGCTCAATAATGCTCTCCTTGGTCATGCCAACAGTACGCGGTGTAATACCATGCAGGGTGTTGTAAGCTATCTGCTTATCGCGACGGCGGTCGGTTTCTTCAATAGTTACCCGCATCGAGTCGGTAATTTTATCAGCATACATAATTACCCGGCCACGATCATTACGGGCGGCGCGGCCAATGGTTTGTATCAGCGAGCGTTCTGACCGTAAAAAGCCTTCCTTATCGGCATCTAAAATCGCTACCAAACTTACCTCGGGCAGATCCAGGCCCTCGCGCAATAAGTTAATACCTATCAACACGTCAAACTCGCCCAAACGCAATCCACGCAAAATTTCAACACGCTCCAAAGTTTTCACTTCCGAGTGGATATAGCGGCATTTAATACCCAGGCGGTCCATGTATTTGGCCAGTTCTTCGGCCATCCGTTTGGTTAGGGTGGTCACCAAAATCCGATCACCAAGCTTAATGGTTTTATCAACCTCGTCAAGCAGGTCATCCACCTGGTTAATAACGGGTCGAATCTCAATACCCGGGTCCAATAATCCCGTCGGGCGTATCACTTGCTCCACCACAACCCCGTCGCTTTTTTCCAGTTCAAAATCGCCGGGGGTAGCGCTCACATATAAGGTTTGCGGTGCCAAACGCTCAAACTCCTGGAAGTTTAGCGGGCGGTTATCCAACGCAGCCGGTAAGCGGAAACCATATTCAACCAGCGATATTTTGCGTGACCTGTCGCCGCCGTACATCGCGCGTATTTGCGGTACGGTAACGTGACTCTCATCGATCACCATCAGGTAATCATCCGGAAAGTAATCCAATAAACAGAAGGGCCTTGCGCCGGGCTTGCGTCCGTCGAAAAACCGCGAGTAGTTTTCAATGCCCGAGCAATAACCCAGTTCGCGGATCATTTCAAGGTCGTAGTTAACCCGTTCTTCCAAACGCTTGGCCTCCAAAAAACGACCGTCGGCAATAAACTGCTTTTTGCGGGCTTCCAGCTCGTCCTGTATTTCCCAAACTGATTTCTGGAAACGTTCGCGCGGCGCCACATACAGGTTGGCAGGGTAAACCACCATATTTTGCATCTTCTCTACGGTTTTACCTGTTTGCGGATCAAAGGTGCTCAGCTCTTCTATATCATCGCCAAAAAAGGATACCCGGTAAGCCAGGTCCATATTGGCCGGGAAAATATCAACCACATCGCCCTTAACCCTAAAGTTACCCCGGCGAAAATCGGCCGTAGTACGTGAATACAAGATCTCGACCAAACGATGCAGAAATGCATTACGGCTAATACGCGTACCCACTGCAAAACGGAACACCGAATTGGCAAAATCTTCGGGGTTGCCCATACCGTAAATGCAGGATATGGACGATACCACGATCACGTCCCGGCGGCCCGACATCAATGCCGAAGTGGTGCGGATACGCAGTTTTTCTATCTCGTCATTGATCTGCAGGTCCTTTTCGATATAGGTATTTGACGATGGGATAAAGGCCTCGGGCTGATAATAATCGTAATAGCTTACAAAATAATTGACCGCATTTTCCGGGAAAAACTGTTTAAACTCGCCATACAACTGCGCAGCCAGCGTTTTATTGTGACTGAGTATCAGCGTAGGCCGCTGCGTTTGCTGTATCACGTTAGCCACGGTAAAGGTTTTACCCGAGCCGGTAACGCCTAACAGGGTTTGGTAATTATCGCCGTTGTTTACACCTTCAACCAATTGGCGGATGGCTTCGGGCTGGTCGCCGGTGGGTTGATAGTGTGATGTTAGTTTAAAATCCATTTTAGATATGAGTATTGAGATGTGAGATTTGAGACATCTCATTCTGAATAACGCCGATAAGCAGTTCTTCACTGAGCCATCGGTGGAATCAAAAAATATCGGTGTAATCCTATTAACAAAAATACAAATACAAAGCCCAATAAAAAAGGGGAACCAACCCGTGGCCCCCCTAAAATCAAACCTTATATAAACATTAGTAAAAACTAACGTTATATACTATACGCTTGAACATTGTAAATAGTTTAAGGTCAGTGCTTTTTTACATAAATGTGATATGGGATGGAAGAGGGATGAGGTACGATGGAAGATGTAAAGATACCTCCGCGTCATTGCGAACGGTAGTGAAGCAATCTCTACTTAAGACATTCGATACATTCGGTTGGAACTGCAGAGCCGCTCTGTAAGTCGGGGATTGCTTCGTGCCTCGCAATGACGCGCGGTTAATTATTGGTGCTTCTCAAATAAACAGCGCTGCAAAATTCCCAATCATATCTTAACTTTACCTGCAAATAAACACATCTTCCATCGTACATATCCCATCTTCCATAAATGAAATACCAGCATATCTTCTTCGACCTTGACCATACTATTTGGGATTTTGATAAAAACGCCGAAGAAACTTTACAGGAGCTTTATGTAGTTTACAAACTGGGTGATCTGGGCTTGCCTTCTGCTAAAGCGTTTATTGAAACTTATACCCGCAACAATCACCAGCTTTGGGCCGATTACCATGTGGGCAAAATAACCAAGGCAACCTTACGCGAAATGCGTTTTAAGAAAACTTTTTTAGAGATGGGCCTCAGCGCTGATGTGATACCGGTGGATTTTGAGGATGATTATGTACGTATTTGTCCCACCAAAACCAACCTGTTTGAAGGAGCGCATGAAACGTTGCAATACCTGCACGGTAAGTACATCCTGCACCTGATCACCAATGGATTTAAGGAATCGCAGGATCTGAAGATCAACGGTACAGGTATTGGTAAGTATTTTGATCAGATCATTGTATCCGAAGATGTGGGCGTAAACAAACCCGACCCGGCAATATTTCAACATGCCTTGAACGTGGCCGGCGCCGAAAAGCAAACCAGCATGATGATAGGCGACAGCCTGGAGGCGGATGTAATGGGCGCCTTAAATTTTGGTATGGATGCTATTTATTTTAACCCTGCGGGCCTGCCCAAACCAGCCCATGTGCCTTTGCAAATAAGCCATTTAAATGAGTTAACTTTGTTGCTATGAGCATAGCTTCGGATAAAAAAGCGTTGGAGGAAAGCCTGGCCATATACCGAAAAAAGCTGGACGAAATACCCGACGAGCAATTTAACCAAACCCCGCCGCGTGGCGGCTGGAGCTACGGCGAAGTATATTGCCATATTTTGCAGGCCAACTTAGGCTCGTTTACCGCGATCGAGAAATGCATTAACGGGTCGGGCCAGATCGATAACAAAAACCTGAGCTTGCTGGCCTGGATAGTTTTTTTAACCGGGCGCTTCCCACCGGTAAAGATCAAGGCGCCTAAAAAAATAGCAGCCATGGTAACCAACATGGATAAGGAGGAAGCCCGCAACAACATCATCAAAGTAAAAAAGCGGCTTGAGCAACTGGTGGGCGCTATAAGCAAATCATCATCATTTATCAAAGTAAAACATCCCCGTTTGGGTTTGTTAAATGCCAAACAATGGCTGCGCTTTATCAATATCCACACCAAACACCACCTGAAGCAATTGGAGCGGATCGAAAAAAGTTTCCGCACGCACTAAACATTCGTCTTTTAACGTTGTCTTAATATTCAGATAATCTGGTATTCAGATATTTGCACCCAATATTGAAGGCAATGGATCAGGAGCTAATACATTTATTCGAAGTGGGGTTTTTACTCATCCTGGTGGGTATATTTTACATCAGCCCGTTCGATTTAAAAGTTGATGAGGAAGAAGACGACGAGTAACACCCGGAACTATCTTTTTACCTTAACCGGCGTATTCGCCGCAATGCAACCTTCACCTTTAAATTTTACCCCCAAAAACTTACTGAATGGCAAAGCGCGAGGTTGACATCGTAGTCGTATCCGATGTGCATTTGGGCACATACGGATGCCAGGCTAAAGAGCTTTTACGTTATCTTAAAAGCATCAAACCCAAAGTATTGATCCTTAACGGCGATATCATTGATATCTGGCAGTTCAGCAAATCATACTGGCCCGAAACGCACATGAAGGTGGTGCGCCGCATTTTGAAGTTTGTTACCGATGGCGTGCCGGTTTATTACCTTACCGGTAATCATGATGAAATGCTGCGCAAATTTGCCGATTTTAACCTGGGCAGTTTTCAGCTTTCAAACAAAGTGCTGTTAAACATCGATGGTAAAAAAGCCTGGATATTTCATGGTGATATTTTTGATGTGACCATGCAGCACTCCAAATGGCTGGCCAAACTGGGCGCTGTTGGGTACGATACGCTGATCATCATCAATAGTTTTGTTAACTGGTGCCTTACGGCGATGGGCAGGCAAAAAATGAGCTTTTCGCAAAAAATAAAAGGTAAGTTTAAAGATGCCGTTAAGTTTATTAACCACTTTGAACAAACCGCCGCCGACCTTGCCGTAGACAAGAAGTACGATTATGTAATATGCGGTCACATTCACCATGCCGAGATCAGGCAGATCCAAAACACCAATAATACCGGCTCTGTATTATACTTAAATTCGGGCGATTGGGTTGAAAGCCTCTCATCGCTTGAATATATGAATGGTGCATGGAGCATACACCGTTATGACCCTGATGATTATAAAACCGAAGTTGAGGACGATGACAAAACTGACTCGGAAGACCTGGATGCTAAAATGAATGTAATGCACCTGCTGGAACGCTTTAAGCAGGAAACCCATTAAGATTTTACACTAATATAATAATGCATTCGAGCGGATATGTGACTAAACTGTCTATATTTACCACACTATCCGCATGAAGATACTATTTGCTATACAGGGTACAGGCAACGGGCACATTAGCCGCGCGCGCGAAATTGCTCCCTTACTGGCACAATACGGCGAGCTTGACCTGCTTGTGAGTGGCACCGAAGCTGAAATGCAGCTTACCCAACCTTTAAAATACCGCCTGCACGGCGCCAGTTTTGTTTTTGGCAAAAAGGGAGGCGTTGATAAATGGGCTACCTATAAACTAATGGACCTGCGCCAGCTTTGGCGCGATATACGTACCTTTCCGCTTAAGCAATACGATCTTGTTGTAAACGATTTTGAACCCGTTACGGCGTGGGCCTGCAAATGGCAAAAGGTAGAGTCGGTATCATTAAGTCACCAGTGTTCGTTTGTATCGCCGAAGACGCCCCGACCGAACAAGTGGAGCCCGTCGGAATTGTTATTGAAATACTACTCGCCTACCAATCATCATATCGGTTTTCATTTTGACCGGTACGACGATTTTATCCATACCCCTGTTATTCGCAGCCAGATACGCGCCCTTGAACCAACCAACAAGGGGCACTACAGTGTATACCTGCCCGCTTATGACGACCGCACATTGATTAAACACCTTAAGCACATTGATGTGCCCTGGCAGATATTTTCGAAAAGGGCAAAAGTTAGCTTTACCGAGGGCAACGTAACCGTTAACCCGGTAAATAACGAGGCTTTTAACGCCAGTATGGCCAGTTGCGAAGGCTTGCTTAGCGGCGGCGGTTTTGAAGGCCCTGCCGAGGCACTGTTTCTGAAAAAAAAGGTTTTGATGATACCCATGACCGACCAGTACGAGCAGCAGTGCAACGCGCTTGCCGCCTCGAAATTAGGTGTGCCGGTTATTAAAGAGATTGACGGAAATTTTGTACCCCAACTCAAAAGCTGGGTTGAAAGCAGCAACCGCGTGCAGGTAAACTTCCCCGACGAAACTGCTGCCATTGTTGACGCGATGGTGAAGAAGTATGCGCGTTAAAGACGGTATTTGCGTTAGGGATCGGAGTGGATACCGGCCGTGCACCGGGTTCAGGGCAGGCCGTGGCTAATGCCTTGTGCAGTATGAACGGATAGCCCGGCCGCAGGCAACGCCCAAATCTTCTTTTCTCAACGCCTCTTTATTTTTCTCCACCTCATATCTCTTAATATCATCTTATTTTATTCATACTTATCACTACTCCAATTAACCTGCCGCTTTCCCACCTTCACCATTTTTTACTAATATTGCCTTAAACAAACGAACCATACACCGATGATCAAATTATTCAGGGTACTTAATCCGGTTAATATATTTTGGCTTGGCGTGGTTTTGTTTATTTTGCGTATCAATTTTATCATCCACTTGCCGGCGCATATCGAGTTTACTTTTGTTGAGCCTTTTGCGCATTCGCTGATACCTATCTCGTACGAAAACTTTTTCTCGTCCCTCTATAACCTGTTGGCAGCTGCCGTACTGGTATTTATACAGGCACTGTGGCTCAATCAAATTATTAATAAATATAATTTGCTGGGTAAACCCACGTTTTTGCCGGCCCTGATGTTCATTACGGTATCGGGTATGTTTGTACCGTTTTTGATATTAAGCCCCCCGCTCATCTGTAATTTCCTGGTGATCCTGATGATCGATAAGCTGTTTAATTTTTACAAGAATGAGAGTGCCAAAACCACCGCTTATGATCTGGGTATGATAGTAGGCGTAGGCACGCTGATCTATTTCCCGTTCATTTATATGTTTTTGGCGGTTTGGATAGCGCTCATCATCTTTCGCCCGTTTAACTGGCGCGAGTGGGCATCTGTACTGGTAGGCTTTATCACCATCTTTTTCTTTTTGGCGGTTTACTATTATCTTAACGATCGCATTAAACAGTTTTATACCATCTGGTTGCCGCTGGGTACGGCCTTTCCAAACAAAATACAGATCGACCCGCGTAATTATATCGTACTGGTGCCGGTGATCATTATTTTGGCGCTTGCATTTTTAAGTCTGCGCGAAAAATATTATAAAAGCTTTATCCAGATCCGTAAGTCGTTCCAGCTGCTTTTTATCATTTTTATCATCGCACTGCTGTCGTTTTACATCAAGGCAAACTTCAGGCTTAGCCACTTTATGTTATGCGCGGTGCCGGCAAGCGTGTTTTTTGGCTACTATTTTTTATACGCCACCCGGCGCTGGTTTTACGAAACCCTGTATATTTTGCTGGTAATTAGCATAATTTACTTCCAGTTTAACAATTTTTAACTTTTATATTAGCTCATATGTGCCCGCATGTGTTAGTTTTGTAGCATGAAGTTCGGCGTAGTCATTTTTCCGGGATCCAATTGCGATGAAGATATCATTTACGTATTGGAAAAAATAATGGGTCAGCAGGTAGTGCGCCTGTGGCATAAAGACCATGATCTGCAAAATGTTGATTTTGTAATACTGCCTGGCGGCTTTTCGTTTGGCGATTATCTGCGCTCGGGCGCGATAGCACGCTTTTCGCCGATCATGCAGGAGGTAATACAGTTTGCAGCCAAAGGCGGGTACGTTTGGGGCATTTGCAACGGTTTCCAGATATTGGCCGAGGCTGGTTTGGTACCGGGGGCGTTGCTGCACAATAACCAGCGTAAATTTATCTGCAACAATATTTTCTTAAAATCGCAAACCTCAAACTCATTATTAACATCGCAGGTTGATGCGGCAAAAGCATTAAAAATACCTGTTGCGCATGGCGAGGGTAACTTTTTTGCTGATGCGGATACTCTGAAAGCGATAAACGATAACGACCAGGTATTATTCCGTTATTGCGATGCCGGCGGCAACATCACAGCCGAAGCTAACCCTAACGGCGCTATTGAAAATATTGCAGGCGTGTGTAATGCCGGGCGTAACGTGTTTGGCATGATGCCACACCCCGAGCGTGCTGCCGATAGCCTTTTGGCTAACGAAGATGGCCTGGCAATATTTGAGTCGATACTGGCATTTGTTAAGGCCTGATGCCTAACCTGGTTGTTGATATTGGCAACTCGTTTACCAAACTCGCTGTTTTTAGCGGCGACGATTTAGTTTGGATAGAGAGTTATGCCGGTGTTAATGCCGAAATACTGAGTAACGTTTTAAACACATATAAACCCCAAAAAGCAATAATTTCATCGGTAAAAAAGCAGGCCGAAAGCTGGGAGCAACAACTTGGCGGCCAGGTTAAGCTAATTAGATTTAGCAACAGCATGGCCATATCGGTAAAAAACCACTACAAAACACCACAAACGCTCGGGGCCGACCGTGTGGCCGCTATAGCCGGCGCACACGCGCGTTATCCCGGTAAGGCTAACCTGGTAATTGACGCCGGTACTGCAATTACTTATGATATGATCGATAAAGAGGGGAATTATTTTGGAGGCAGTATATCGCCGGGGCTAAATATGCGTTACAAGGCATTAAACCATTATACATCGGCACTACCGCTGTTAACGGCCGACGATGAATTTAACAGTGCTTTTGGGTATGATACCGATTCGTCTATACGATCGGGGGTACAAAACGGCATCAGGTTTGAAATACTGGGCTTTATTGAAACCTACTTTAAGGCACAGCAACAAATGAATATTATACTAACCGGGGGCGACTCGATTTTTTTTGATACTGTATTGAAAAATAGCATCTTTGCCCCTCAAATAAAAATTGAACCGCATTTGGTTCTTGCAGGATTAAACGCAGTTATACAACAGCATAATGATTAATTATAGTAAGCTTTTTATACTACTTATACTTTCGACCGCTACTTTCGGCGCTATGGCGCAATCATCGGCCAATACCAGCTCACCCTATTCAAAATACGGTTTTGGTTTGTACCAGGATCCGCTTTTGCCACAAAACACCGCCATGGGTGGTTTGAGTGTTGCGGTAGGTAAAACAGGTGGGTTTAACGATATCAACATTGCCAATCCGGCAGCGTACAGCTTTATCAATTTAATGACCATTGATATGGGGGGATTTTTAAATTCAACCACATTGAACCAGAACTCGGTATCGCAAAAAAGCAGTAATTTCAGGCTTAATCATGTTGCCTTTGCTATCCCGACAGGGAAACACGCCGCTTTTAGTTTTGGCCTGGTGCCCTATGCCGATCTGGGTTATAATTATACCAATACCGGTACGGTAAAGCTCAATAACGCATCTTCAGGCGGTACTGATACCACCACAACCGCAAGTTACATGTATGCCGGCGAGGGGGATCTGTCAAAAGGCTTTATAGGTTATGGTATCGGGTTTAAAAACCTGCATATAGGCTTTAATGTGGGCTATATTTTTGGCAACGAAAAAAAATACCGCACAACGCAATTTAACGATCTGCCATCGGTGTTAAACTCAAGCATTGAAAACAGCATGAGCGTGGGTGGGGTAAATTACGATTACGGTGTTCAATACGAAATTCCGTTGAAAGCGGATACTCGGATCACCTTTGGGTACTCAGGCTCGGCCAATACCATGCTCAGTACTAATACTAAATTTATTGTGAGCCAGTATACGGTTTCAAGCGATGGCTCGATCAACCCGGCGCTGGACAGTTTAAGAAGTGAAACTACCAGTGGCAAAATAAAATTACCGTTAATAAACCGGTTTGGTATCACCTATCAAAAAGATAGTAAGTTTATGATAGGGGCCGAATATAAAATGGCTTCGTGGTCAGACGTAACTATTAACGGCAGCAATGCAGGCCTGCAAAACAGCCAAAGCTTTACAGTGGGTGGGCAGATTACGCCAAACATTAACTCGATAGGAAACTACTGGGCAGCGGTTGATTACCGTTTGGGCTTTAATTATGATAAAACCTATATCAACATCAACGGAACAGATATTACACAATATGCAGGGTCCTTCGGTATAGGGCTGCCTATGCCTTCAACGTCGCGTACAAGTTTTTACAAAATAAACCTTTCTGCCGAATTAGGTAAAAGAGGAACATTGGAAAACAACCTGGTACGCGAAACCTTTTTTAACTTTCGCATAGGCTTTACGATAAACGATAAGTGGTTCCAGAAATTTAAGTTTGATTAAACCTTATCAGGATGAAGCAGGCAGCAAAACAGCTTACCGGTTTTTTTGTACCGGTATTATTAATGGCCCTGCTTTTATCTGCATGCGAAAACGACCTGAAGAACGTTCGCGAAATATCTGCCAAAGAATTTACCAGCCCTGTAGATAGCAGTATGTATGTTGATGTGACGTACAGCGACTCGGCCCATGTGAAATCGGTTTTACAAACGCCCTTGCTTTTAGATTATAAGAATAATACTAAAAAGCCTTACAGAGAAATGCCTAAAGGCATCAAGGTTACGTTTTACGATAAAAATTTAAAGATCATAAGCACACTTGTGGGCGATTATGCAGTTACCAGTCACGGAGATTCGGTAATCACTGTTAAAAAGAACGTAGTAGTAACCAATGCCGCAGGGGATACCTTTAAATCAAGCGAGTTGATCTGGGACTCGGGTAAAAAGCAGATCTACTCCAACCAACCTGTTGAGATCAATAAAATTGATGGCACTCATCTAAATTTCAGCAACTTTAAAAGTAACCAAAGTGGTACCGATTATTCGGGCGATAACGGCTATGGGCCGATAGTAACCAAAGGCAATATCACACAATGATTTAAGTAAAAAGAGAGGGTGAAAAATTGTTTATAAATTTTTACCAAAAGTTGTATCTTGCGCCCTCTTTTCGGAATATATAAATATTAGTATACAATGGGTATAATGAATTTTTTACGCGACAGGGTCGGCAAAATAGTAGTAGGTGCTATTGGTCTTTCGCTTGTTGCATTTTTGGCTACCGAAGTAATTTCTTCAGGTAAGTCGTTTTTAAGAGGCTCGGCCAATGATTTAGGTGAGGTTAACGGCACAAAAATAACTATTGAGGATTTTAACAAACGTGTTGATCAGCAGGTTACGCAGTACAAACAGCAAACCGGCCAGGGCAGCCTGAACGCCCAGTTTACTGGTATGATACAGGATAATGTTTGGAACCAGATGCTGACACAAAATATTGTGCAGAAAGAAATTGAGCGGTTAGGTATTTCTGTTGGCGGTGCCGAAACTCAGGATATGGTAAGCGGCCCAAACCCTGCTCCGCAAATTCTGCAAAACTTTAGCAACCAGCAAACCGGCCAGTTTGACCGTAACAGCCTTATTGAGTTTTTGGGCCGTATGAAGATCGCCAAATCAAATGATCCGATGAAGCAAAACTGGGACGCTTTTGTTGACCAGCTGATTGACGGTAAAAAAGCCGAAAAATATCTGGCCCTGATCAAAAACGGTGTTTATGTAAACAGCCTTGATGCGCAAGACGATTACGACGCTAAAAACCGCCTGGTTAACTTTAAATATGTAATGGCTGATTACGCTTCTATCCCGGATGCTCAGGTTACCTTAACTGATGAGGATTATAAAGCTTATTATGATGAGCATAAAAACATGTTCAAAAATCAGCAGGAATTGCGTACACTTGATTATGTAGCTTTTAACGGTGCACCATCAAAAGAAGATTCGGCTGCTGTAAAAGCAACAGTTGAAAAATTGATACCTGAGTTTAAGGCAAGTACTAACGACTCGAACTTTGTTGCCTTAAACGCTGAAACCAAAGTAAACCTGGCCTATCAGAAAAAAGGCACCCTGGAGCCTAAATTAGATACCGTGATGTTTAACTCGCCTAACGGCACTGTATATGGCCCTTACTACTCTAATGGCGCATATAAAATAGCTAAACTGGTTGACGCGCATATCGGCCCCGATTCGGTTACTGCACGCCACATTTTATTGAGCCCTTCAGCCGATGCGATGGCTAAAGCCGATTCGTTAAAAAAACTGATCCAAAGCGGTAAAAAAACCTTTGCTGAGTTGGCTACTGCCAATTCGGTTGATAAAAACTCGGCCATTAAAGGCGGCGACCTGGGTACTTTTGGCCGCGGCGCTATGATACCTGTGTTTGAAGACGCGGTATTTAATGGTAAAAAAGGCGATATTAGAGTTGTTGCCTCACAATTCGGTGTTCACATTATCGAGATCGTGAACCAAAAAGGTTCATCAAAAGTGGTTAAAGTTGCCATAGTTGATAAGCCATTAAGCCCAAGCAGCAAAACACAGGCAGCGGCTTACTCAAAAGCGCAAAACTTTTTGGCATCATTAACTAAAGATAACTTTGACGCTGAAGTTAAAAAAGAAGGCCTGACTAAAAAGACAGCCGAAGATATTGCAGGTACTGCAGGAAACGCAGGCCAGCTGGAAAGCGTTCGCGAACTGGTACGCTGGGCGTTTAACGATGCCAGTGTTGGCGATTTTACCGACAAGGTTTATTCATCGGGCGATAACTACGTTGTGGCTAAATTAACCGAGGTAAAACCTAAAGGTATTTTAAGTCTCGAAAACGTTAAAAAACAAATTAAACCCGCGGTTTTAAACATCGCGAAAGCTAAAATACTGAGCGAGAAACTTGATGCGGCTGTAAAATCGTCGTCATCTATCGACCAGGTTGCTCAAAAAATTGGCGGTACTGCTACCCCGGTACAAAACATTGTGTTTGCTAACCCGGTAATACCAGGCACCGCACAGGAAAATAAACTGATAGGTACTATTTTTGCATCGCAGCCCAATAAGCTTTCGAAAGCTGTTGCAGGCGAAAAAGGTGTGTATGTGTTCTCGGTTGATAACTTTGTAAACCCTCCGGCTTTGCCTAACAATATCCGCCAGAAAGAGCAAATGGGCCAGGCGTTAGCGCAACGTGCAGAAAACTCGGTATTAGAGGCGCTTAAAGATAAAGCAACTATTAAAGATTACAGAGCAAGGATATTATAGTTGATATAATAAAGTAATTTTGTATCCGGAAGCGTATTTTACTCTTCCGGATTTTTTTTGTCTGATAAGCAATGGATATACAGGAAGAAATAGTCAACAAGGTTGCACAAAGCGGCTTGGTCAGTGTGGATCCGGCGAGCTTTTATCCGCAGGGCGAACGTGTTTTATACGATATAAAGGATAACCTTTATATGGGTTTGATATTGCGCGAAAAGGATTTCAGGGAATTTGTAAAGGAGCACGATTGGGCACAGTACACCGGTAAAAACGTGGCTGTTACCTGCAGTGCTGATGCTATTGTGCCAACCTGGGCCTATATGCTGCTGACAAACCGCCTGGCGCCGTACGCCAGTGAAATAGTTTTTGGAAATTTAGATACCCTGGAAACGATTTTGTTCGAAAAAGCGTTAATGGCTTTAGATGTTGAACAATATCGTGATAAGCGTGTTGTAATTAAAGGCTGTGGCGATGTTGCTGTGCCAAATTCGGCTTATGTTGAATTAACAAACAGGCTTACGCCTGTAGTAAAAAGCCTGATGTTTGGCGAGCCTTGTTCAACGGTACCGATATATAAAAGAAAAGATTAGGCCCGTAAATTATTTGCAAATCGCTATATGATTAAATACTTGTCTTTATTTCTGTTGATAGCGTTTTTGCAAAGCCCTGTTGTTAACACCGATCCCGAAAAGGATAACCAGCCACCACCGTTTCAACAAGGCGAAAAATTGCATTATAAACTAAAATACGGCATATTTACTGCCGCTGAAGCCGATTTGCAGATACTGACCGGTGATACCAAATACGAGAATAAGCCCGTGTTCCATATTGTTGCCGACGGCAAAACCACCGGTACTTTTGATATTTTTTACAAAGTGCGCAACCGTTATGAATCATACATTGATTGCAATACGCTGCTGCCTTATTTGTATACCGAAAATCGCCGCGAAGGCAAATACAGGCATACCGACCATGTGGTGTTTAATCACGAAGACCACAAAATAACTGCCGACAAAGGTGCTTTTCCGTTTACCGGGAAGGTGTTTGATTTTCCGGCGGCGTATTACTATGCCCGCTGCCTGGATGTAAGTAATTTAAAAATAGGCGACAAGATCGTGTTCCGTTACTTTTTGGAGGATGGTATACAATCGCTTACCATTACCTACCTGGGTAAAGAAACGGCGGAATGTTCGATGGGGAAATTCAACTGCCTTAAATTTAACCCGACCATAATACCCGGTAATATTTTCAAAAAGGATAGTAAACTTTACCTTTGGATAACCGATGACAAAAACCGGATCCCTGTAAAGGCCAAGGTTGAAGTAATTGTAGGGAGCTTAACCATGGACCTGGCAAGCGCCAGCGGGTTAAAGTATCCTTTAAACAACAAATAAGTTGATGATAGAAGTTTTAAATACATTGGTGCATGAAGATGTAGTGCGCGAGAATTTTGTATGTAACCTTAACAAATGCAAGGGCGCGTGCTGCCTGGAGGGCGACTCGGGCGCGCCGCTTGATGCCAGTGAATTGGATATTTTAAAAGAAATATATCCCAAAGTTAAACCTTATATGACGGCTAAGGGTATTGCCACTATTGAAGAGGTTGGCACCCATGTAACCGATTTTGAGGGCGATTATACCACGCCTTGTGTTGATGTGAATAAAGAGTGTGCCTACGTGATATGGGAGAACGGCATTACCAAGTGCGCTATTGAAAAGGCCTATGAACAGGGCGAAATAGAATGGCAAAAACCGATATCGTGCCACTTATACCCTATCCGCATAACCAAATACCCGGAGTTTGATGTTTTAAATTACGACAGATGGAGCATTTGTGCCCCGGCCTGCACCTTTGGTAACGAACTGAATGTGCGTGTACACGAGTTTTTAAAAGTGCCGCTTATCCGCAAATACGGTGCTGACTGGTATGCCGAATTGGAGAACCAGGTTTCGGGCCTATAACATATTCCGTTTTACTAAATGATATGCCAGCCCACAAACGGCTTCACGGTAGCGCAGTTGGGCATACCGTTCCTGCCCGTTCCGGGTACGGTGGTTGCCAGTTTTTGTGCGGCAGCCTTTTCCCAGGTTATTCCTGCAAGCGGTATTTTTAACCTGCCGCTCCAGCCGCCGCCGCCGGCATATGAGCCGATATCCAGGTAAATAAACCTGCCACCCAACGGCCCCTGTACAAAAGGGCCACGAAAATCGGGCTGCTCATGCGTTTGCGGATCACCCTTGATCTCGATAGATAGATCAAAGTTGAGGTTGTTACCTGTTGAATGTTGTACCTGTACGGGGTCGTAATTACTCCCCGAGCCTTTTTGCAAGGAATAGGTAAGGTTAGCAGGCGGCTTTTGTAAAGTGATATGTAAGGTTAATTGCATCAGTTAATCGCAGTTAGTGTTATGTCCCACACGCAGAATAATCGTCGGAATACAGAATAGGGATAACTGATTCTATCTTCATGAGCGCTAATTTACTCAATACCTGTTATATAATTATCAAAGCAATTTGATAAAACTATGAAATTATCCCGCCGCTACCTGCTCTTCAAACCGGTATCCGTTATGCTCATTATCGATCTGTGTTGATACCGTTTCTTTAATTCACATAATTCAACACACATTTTTAATAATTATTGATATTATTGTGTACACTTATACGTAAACACCGTGAAAGGAATTATACTCGCCGGGGGATCTGGAACCAGGTTGCACCCCTTAACTTTAGCAGTTAGTAAACAGCTGATGCCGGTTTATGATAAACCGATGATCTATTACCCGCTGTCGGTTTTAATGCTTGCGGGTATTAAGGAAATACTGATCATTTCGACACCGCACGACCTGCCTCACTTTGAAAAACTGTTAGGCGATGGTAAGCGTTTGGGCTGCAGGTTTGAGTATGCCGTACAGGCAGAGCCTAACGGACTGGCGCAGGCTTTTGTAATTGGTGCCGATTTTGTTGGCACTGATAAGGTGGCCCTGATATTAGGCGATAACATTTTTTATGGCGACGGTTTATCGCACCTGTTGCAGGTGAGTAACGACCCGGTTGGCGGGATGGTGTTTGCCTATCAGGTGTCGGATCCGGAGCGTTACGGTGTAGTGGAGTTTGATAAGGATAACCACGCCATTTCGATAGAAGAAAAGCCAACGGAGCCAAAATCTGATTATGCTGTACCGGGTTTATATTTTTACGATAACTCGGTTGTTGAGATAGCTAAAAACATCAAACCATCGCCACGTGGCGAATATGAAATTACCGATGTAAATAAAGAATACCTGAGACAGGGGAAATTGAAGGTAGGTATATTAAGCCGTGGTACGGCCTGGTTAGATACCGGTACTTTTGCCTCGTTGATGCAGGCAGGCCAGTTTGTACAGGTAATTGAAGAGCGCCAGGGCATGAAGATAGGTTGTATTGAAGAGATTGCCTACCGCATGGGCTTTATTGACGCTGCACAGCTGGAAAGTATTGCAGCGCCCCTGGTTAAAAGCGGTTACGGCCAATACCTTTTAAAGCTGCTCAAAAAAGAAAGAAAATAATATACTGTTTTGGACGAAGCACGCGAAATAGCTTTTGCTACAGCACAGGTAGTTACAGGCAAGCAGGAATGCCTTTACACCAATACCCTGAACGAAATATACCCCGGTACCGATGTGACCATGCGCGAGTTTGTGCGCTTATGCTTTGCTGAACTGGGTATTGATATTGAGTTTAGCGGAAAGGATAAAAACGAAAAAGGCGTGGTAATTGATATTGACGAAGAGAAGATAGCCGGACTTGGTTTAAACGCAGACACTTTGCGTTTTGGGCAAACGGTGGTAAGGGTTTTAGATAAGCCTGCTTGATATTATCGCTTTTTTTTGCTATATTGTAAGGTTAGCAGGACGCGCGAAGCTGGTTGGTTATTGAGTTATTAAGTAAATTGGTCGGGTTGTAAAGTATGGAACAGGCGAAAAATTTCTTACAATTTCCCCCCTAAGCAGGAAGCGCAAAGCTTTTAAAAATACCGAAGAATACCTATGTGTTACAACGTGAAAAACTAACCTATGTCTTGTAAAGCGTCTCTGTAAGTCGGGGATTGCTTTACCGAAACAAGTTCGGCACAAGCTGTTCCTCGCAATGACGCGCGGAGAAATAAAAATCCGAAATCGAAAATCCGAAACGGCGTAGCCCTCTTGAGCACCTTTAAAAACAAACAATAGCGAAAAATCCGAAATCAAAGAAATGTCTTCCCACCATATAGTTCGCGAAAAGCAGGAGCCGGCCTTATTGATCTTAGGCATGGAGCATTTTACTGATGAACTGCTTGGCCAGTTACTGGAATGGAGCCCAACGATCGTGGTTACTGCCGGTATTGCCGAAAAGCTGAACGCTGCCGGTATTAAGATGGATGTTATTGTCGGTTCATCAGCACACCCGGAAGATATCCAATCGGATATTCAATACGTCCGCGCAAGCGATAACAGCGAAACGGTTACAGCCTTAAACTACCTGCTTGAGCGTAACTACCCCGCGGTTAATGTAGTTACTGATGTTTTTGAGCTCAATGATTACCTGGCTTTTGCCGACAGGATAAACCTGGTTATTTACTGCGCCAATAAAAAGATATACCCGGTGCACAGTGGTTTTAGTAAATGGAAGCCTGCCGGCGAGGCCATTGAGCTATTGAGCCCGGCCCAAAACATAGCCATAACCGGTTTGAACAAAGTTGCCGACGGCAGTTATATTACACAAGCCGATGGCTTTTTTAGCCTGCAGTTTGAAGGGCCCTACCTGCTGATAGCCGAAAATATACTGTAACAATTACGGGTGACCTTTGCGGCAAGCTTATTTTTTAATAATTTCAGACTTTTATAACTGACTTCCAAATGAAAAAGATCTATCTCCTTATTGCTGCGTTGTTTATTGCCCTGGGCAGTTTTGCGCAGAAAGCCATTTATTACGAAGTAAGCTTCCCGAACGCTGCGCACCATGAAGCAAAGATCATCATGACCATACCCGAGGCCCCTGCCGGACCTATCCGGGTGCGCATGAGCCGTTCATCTGCAGGCAGGTATGCCACAGCCGAATTTGGTAAAAACATTTACAACGTAAAGGCCTTTAATGTAGATAGCACCGCGATAGGCATCAGGCAGGTTGAAGGCGATGTTTACGAAATTGCAGAACATGATGCTACCGTTAAAATAAGTTATACACTGTATGCTAACTGGGTTGATGGCACCTATGCCGGTATCGACCAAAGTCACGCTCATTTAAATATGCCCGCAGCATTTATGTGGGTTATAGGTCAGGATAAAAGGCCGCTGAAGTTGCAGTTTTTCGACCTGGAAAGATACGGCTGGAAAGTAGCCACGCAGTTAAAATACGAGGGTGCCAATGTTTACAGCGCGCCTAACCTGCAATACATGATGGATAGCCCAACCGAACTGTCGGATTATAAAATGGCCAGTTGGGATGTGGTAAATACCGATGGTAAAAAAGAAACCCTGCGCCTTGCCATCCACTCGGCCGATACGCAGCCGGCTATCGATAACTTCGCTAAAATGGTGCAGAAGGTAGTGCTCGAAGAAAAAGCCGTTTACGGTGAATTGCCGGTTTATGACTTTGGCGAATACACTTTTCTGGATGATGTTTACCCCACAAATTCGGGCGATGGCATGGAACACCGCAACTCGACCTGTATTGTGAGCGGCGGAACCGACAGGATAGAAGGAAATGAAGTGCCTATGCTGGGCACGTTTTCGCACGAGTATTTCCACAGCTGGAACGTAAAACGGATCCGTCCGAAATCATTAGAGCCGTTTAACTTTGAACATGCCAACATGAGCAGCGAGCTTTGGTTTGCCGAAGGATTTACCCAATATTATGGCGAACTGCTGCTGGTTAGAGCCGGTTTCCATAATGCTGATGAATACACCCGTACTTTAGGCGGACTGGTAAACAGTGTGCTGAACACCCCGGCGGCGGCCCGTTACACGCCGGTACAAATGAGCAATTATGCCGTATTTGCCGATGCTGGTGTATCCATCGATCCGAATAACCAGGGCAATATGTTTATCAGCTATTATTATTATGGCGGGGCTACGGCACTGGCGCTCGACCTGCGTTTGCGCAGCGAGTTTAACATTACGCTGGATGATTATATGCGCCAGGTATGGTTGGATTATGGCAAACCATATACACCATACACCATTGCCGATCTGCAAAAATCGTTAACCAAGGTAACCAACAAAGTTTTCGCCGCCGATTTTTTTAAACGTTACATCAACGGCTTTGAAAAAAATAATTATGCTGCTTTGCTGGCAAAGGCAGGCTTTGAGCTGCGTAAGGCGCAGCCGGGTAAGGCCTGGGCAGGCTCATTGTTTATGAATAACCAGCGTGGCCGCTCGGGGCAGGCACGTACCGTTACTGATGCAGGCTTTGTGATCACATCAAACACCACCATTGGTACACCGATTTATAAAGCCGGTTTAGATGTGGGTGCTGTGATACTAAAAGCCGACGGAAAAGACATTAAAGATGCGCAGGCCTTTGCCGATATTGTTGCCGGTAAAAATATAGGTGATAAAATTGGCGTGACGTATAAGGATCGTGCAGGCGAACACCAAACTACCGTTACTTTAGAAGAAAGCCCGGCCCTTGAAGTGGTTACTTTTGAAAAGGCGGGTAAAACATTAGCGCCTGAACAGCAAACATTCCGTACCAATTGGTTATCAAGCAAAGTAAAGTAAAACATGAAAAAATATTTAATAGGGCTTACCTTTTTAGCCGCTGGCATACAAACCCAGGCACAGGATGTGAACAAGCTGATTGATGCCAAGGATGTTGACCGCATTATCAAAACGCTTAGCGCGGATGATATGCAAGGCCGCGCCACATTTACACCTGGTATAGAAAAAGCCGCACAGTTTATTGAGGGCGAGTTTAAGCAAACGGGTTTAAAACCCTTAACCGGCAATGCAACATACCGGCAAAACTTCACCATGACGCGTTCGACACCTATCCGTACCATGGCAAGCATTAACGGTAAGGTTATCCCGAAAGACAGCGTATTAACGTTAACCGCGGGCGCCGGCTTCGACTGGAATAATAACACCGATGTGGAGATCGTTAAACTAAGCCCGGGAAAAGACTTCCGGAAAGAATACGCCGGGTATATGAGCAGCGGTAAAAAACTGCTGGTGCTGGTTGACCCTGCTTTTACAGCAACTTTTAGCCGTTTGGTAAACCGCAGTGTAAGGGGCAATGTAAGCTTTAACGATCCTAATAATCACCAGGCAATAGTGTTTGTGTTGGGTAATCATGACGATATCAAATCGTTTTCGGTGAAATACGAAGGCAAGTCGGAGCAGTTGCCTTTGTTCAATATTGCCGGTATGATCCCGGGGAAAACAAAGCCTAACGAGTATGTGATCTTTTCGGGCCATTACGATCATTTAGGCATCCTGAAACCGATGGCAGGTGATAGTATTGCCAACGGTGCGGACGATGATGCATCGGGCACTACAGCCATGATCACGCTGGCTAAGTATTATAAAAAGCTCAATAACAATGCGCGCACCCTGGTATTTGTTGCCTTTACGGCAGAAGAAATTGGCGAATACGGTTCGCAGTACTTCTCCAAACAAATGAACCCCGAGCAAACCGTGGCGATGTTTAATATCGAGATGATCGGTAAGGCATCTAAATTCGGACCAAATTCGGCCATCATTACCGGTTACGAGCGGTCGGACTTTGGCCAGATACTGCAACGTAATTTAGCCGGTACCGAGTTTAAGTTCTATCCAGACCCATATACCACGCAAAACCTGTTTTACCGCAGTGATAATGCATCGTTGGCCAAGGTTGGTGTACCGGCGCATACCATATCAACCGACCAGATCGACATTGATAAACTATATCACACCGTAGGCGATGAATACAGCACGCTTGATGTGGCAAATATTGTTTCCACAATTAAAGCAATTGCTTTAAGTTCGCGCACCATTGTTTCGGGGCAGGATACGCCGACAAGGGTAGCGATTGAGAAGTAAAACCGAATAACATACATGAGCATAAAACACAATACCTATTTTGAAGGCAAGGTACAAAGCCTTGGCCTGGATACCGAAGAAGGCAAAGCCACCGTTGGCGTAATGTTACCGGGCGAATACCGGTTCAATACCTCGAGCGATGAAGTGATGACCGTTATAGCAGGCGAACTAAACGTAAAGCTACCAAATGCCGATTGGGAGATATACTATCCGCAGGAAACTTTTGAGATAGCCGGCGGGCAGGCTTTTGATGTAAAGTGCGACAAAGACGTAGCGTATATTTGCTATTATAGCTAAACCGTGAAAAGTCATCCTGAACTTGTTTCAGAATCCCTCTTGCAAAGTCTGCGACCTGTCCAGTGGGATGCCAAAACAAGTTCGGCACGACCTGATCATTAAACCAGTTCTTCGCATAAATAGCCTGCGTATTGTATTTTGTTGCGGATAGCTTCTGTATCGTTATTGGTTGCTTCAATGCGCAATACCTTGTCAATATCGGTACGGTCAACGTTCCATAACTTAACCGACGGAATACTATTGATCACAGGGGCGATGTTCTGCAGATCGCGCTTATACCTGATATTGGTTTTGTAGATGAGGATATGCATAAGTTGAAAAAGCTTAAGGACTATTCCCGCGAAGAGAACAGTCCTTGGTTAAAAATCATTATAATCCCATATCATCGGCGCTTGGGCCGTAGCTACCCGGTATAGGCACATTGAGCAAGCGCAAAAATACACCCAACTGCGCACGGTGATGAACTATTTGGTTGATGCTCATGCGGATAACTTCGGCTTTGGTGCGCACCAGGATGATATGATCGCCATTGCGTAAGGTCCAGTTTTCGGATAACCTGGGCTCATTGGCCTCAACCAGTTGTGCTTTACCTTTTGCCTGGCATTCTTCAAAAAAGGCCAATATTTCGGCAGTAGTGTTAAACACCGGTACCGTGTACGGGTTAGCCTGAAAATCCAGTTCGTCGGTTGTTATCGCCATAGCTACCCAGCCAGGCAGTTCGGCAATATGGCTCGCCAACCGGCGGATGGTCATACTTTTGGGGTGCGGCTGCCAGTCGAACTTATCATTCGGGATGCGCGAAATCATTTCGCGGGTGATTTGGGCTTCTTCGTCCAATTCTTTTAAAAACATGCTGATCATTGACATAATTGTATCGTTTTGGTTTGTTGATACAAATTAACAATGAGCCTGTGACAGCCCTATGTCAGCAAGTTTTTGAAAATTTTTAAAAGGGGCGTTTTTTTGAGAGGCCTGCTTTTGGGGTGCTTTTACTCTCCCATTTGGTATCCTTTTCGTACTGCTTGGCCATTTTGGCAACCCGTTCTTCGAGCGATTCGGTGGTGAACTTTTCGCGGCCCAGGCTGTCAACCAAAATAGGGAAAGCAAAGGGTGTGGGTTTATCAGTTACCTTGATGATGATCTTTTGTTTGGCAATACGCTGCAAGGCTGCACGTAACCTGAATTCTTCCAGCTGAAAAGCAAGCGCCTCGTTATAGGCCTGCCTTACCAGCAGGTTGTTAGGCTCGTATTCGCTAAACACATCAAACAATAATGACGAGGAAGCCTGCAGGTGCCTGCTTTTAACCGGTTGCCCGGGATAGCCGGTGAAGATCAGCCCGCCGATATGCGCAATATCGCGGAAACGCCTGCGGGCCATTTCGTTGGCATTAAGGCTGTGCTGGATATCGTCGAGCAGGTTATCAATGGTAAACAAATCGTGGTTGAGAGCTTCCTTTAAAAGCACCTGGTCGTCTGTAAGTAGTTCAAAACCATAATCATTCATTGCGATGGAAAAGCTGGCAGTTTTGATCTTTGAAATACGGTAAGCCAAAAGCGAGGCCATACCTTCGTGCACCAAACGTCCCTCAAAAGGGTAAAAAAACAAATGGTGCCCATCGCGCGATTCAAAAGACTCGATCAGAAACTCATCACGCTTCGGCAAATGTGATTCGATTGCCTGGATGTTGAACAAAGGGCGCAAGGCTTCAACTTCAACGCCCTTTTCGGCGCCCCTGGCCACTTCGTCCAGCTTATCCCTCAATACGGCCGATAATTGCGACGATAACGGCATGCGGCCGCCCATCCAGCTTGGTATCATGCCTTTCTTTTTGTTCGATTTTTGTACGTATGCCGTCATTTCTTTGAGTCGAACAAATTCAACGCTGCGCCCTGCGAACCAAAAATTATCCCCCGGCTTTAGCTTCGATATAAAATATTCCTCAATGGTTCCTAAACTCCCCCCGCTTAACCAACGCACACGTATGCTTACATCGCTGGTAATGGTGCCAATGCTTAAGCGGTGCCGCATAGCTACCCGGCGGCTGTTTACTTTATATGTGCCGTTTTCAAGCTCTACCTTTAAAAACTCATCGTATTGTGCCAGCGTTTTGCCGCCATTGGTTATAAAATCGAGCAGCTCGTTAAACTCGCTGCGTTTTAAGTCGGCGTAGGCGAAGGTGGTTTTTACTTCTCTAAATAGTTCGTTAGCGGTAAATCCATCAGATACTGCCAGTGTAACCATGTATTGGATCAGTACATCCAAAGCTAGCAGAATAGGGTCGCGACTCTCGTAAACGCCGTTAACCAGGGCTTGCTTTAAGGCGGCACCTTCTAAAAGTTCCAGCGAGTGCGTTGGCACAAAATAAGCTTTAGATATCGCCCCCGGATGATGACCGCTCCGGCCGGCACGCTGCATAAAACGCGCCACGCCTTTAGGGCTGCCTATTTGTACTACGGTATCAACCGGGCGAAAATCCACACCCAAATCTAAGCTCGATGTACAAACCACCAGCTTTAAGGCCTCATTATGTAAGGCTTGTTCAACCCAGCTGCGCAATTCGTTATCGAGCGAGCCGTGGTGCATAGCCATAATACCAGCATATTCGGGGTATTTATCTAAAATGGCATGGTACCATATCTCGCTTTGTGCGCGGGTATTGGTAAAAATGAGCGTGGTTTTGCTGCGTTCTACAATCTCTATAACCTGCGGTAACAACTTCAAACCGATGTGTCCGGCCCATGAGTAGGTCTCGACGTTTTCGGGTATTACCGATTCGATCACGATCTTTTTTTCCAGGTTGGCTCTCACCATCCTGATCTTATCCTTAGGCATATCATTACCTAACAAAACATCCGAAGCTTCTTCCAGGTTACCGATGGTTGCGCTGATGCCCCAGATACGAAGACCCAGGAGCCAAGAATCAAGAGGCAAGAGTCTTTCGGGACTTTCTATGTCTTGATTCCTGGCTCTTGATTCGTGATTCAACTTCTTCAGCTTCGACAGTCCCAATTCCACCTGTACACCACGTTTGGTTCCTAAAAGCTCATGCCATTCGTCGATTACCACAACCTGCAGGGCCTTAAATACTTTAGGATATTCCTTTTGCGCCAGCATTAAATGCAGGCTTTCGGGTGTGGTGAGTAATACTTCGGGTAGTTTTCTTTTTAACGCCTGTTTTTCGGTTGCGGGTGTATCGCCTGTGCGGGTACCGATCTTCCAGGGTAGTTCCAGGTCGTCGCAAACCTCCTGCATGGCTTTACGTATATCATTGGTTAAGGCACGTAAAGGTGTTATCCACAGCATCAGTAAACCATTATTCTGCCGGGTTTTATAATCATTGGGATAAGTATTGATGTATTCGGCCAGGAAGGGCAGAAACATGGCAAAAGTTTTACCGCTGCCGGTAGGCGCATTTAAAAGGCCTGAGCATCCGTTAAGGTAAGCCTGCTGCATCTCCAACTGAAAAGCAAACTGTTGCCAGTTTTTTTGTTGGAACCATTGTTGGATTATTTGCTGCCCTGGTGTGCCCATTGAATTACAAATTAGTGTAAAATAAAAAAAAGTCCTGCCGGATATCGGCAGGACTTTGAAAATTAGTTTTAAGGCTAATTATTTTTTGAACTCTACACGGCGGTTTAATACACGTCCGTCTTCAGTTGAGTTATCAGCAATTGGTTTGGTTTCACCATAACCTTTTACTTTGATGTGTTTTGCATCAACACCAGAGTTAACTAAGTAAGTTTTAACTGAGTTAGCACGATCTTTAGATAATTGCATGTTGTGTGCAGCAGTACCTTCAGATGAAGCGAAACCGTTAACCCAAACTGTTTTACCAGTTGAACGTAAGTCAGCAGAAGTAGCATCTAACACTGGGTAAGATGAAGTACGTAATACTGAGCTATCAAATTCAAACTGGATGTTTGAGTAAGCAGTACCTACTACACCAGTAGTACCATGTCCGCTACCCATAGCATTACGGATCATTTGACCAACTTGTGCGGTATCTAAACCTTTAAGTGGGCAACCAGAACCATCAACTACAGTACCTGCAGGAGTGTTAGGGCATTTATCAAATTGATCAGCAACACCGTCACCGTCAGAATCTTTTTTCAGGTCATCAACTGCTTTTTCAACATTTGATACACGGCCTTTCAAAGCTTCAACTTCTTGCCTTAATGTAGGATCGTTCAATTCGTCATACATCATAGCAACAGGGTTAACCCACTCTAAGTTCGGTTTTGATTTTGAACCTAAGGTCCACTCTAAACCAGCATAACCTAAAGTATATTTATCGCGGTGACTAGGTACACCAACTAATTTGTTGCCATCAAATTGATCAGCATCCTGGAAGTTCATGTTGTAACCTAAGTTAAAGCCCCATGCATCGCTCAGTCTAAATTTAACACCTACTCCAACTGGTACGTAGTTACCTACGATAGTATTCTCGGCACCATCATTTTTGCTGGCTGATTTGTAATAACCCAAGAAAGTACCATTTTTGTCGTATTCCTTAGGAATGTACCAGTTCATACCTAAACCTGCTTCAACGAAGAAGTTGATAGCGTTTTTGCGACGTAAAAAGTCAACAGTAGCTACGTTAATCACACCCAGGATAGCACCAGAGTAGTACATAGTTGAAAAATTTTCAACACCACCCGGAACGTTGGCATTAGCAATAGTGTTACCGTTGTTGTTGCCTTTTACTTGTCCAATACCAAAATCGGCTTCGATACCAAATGAATGAGCAAGCTGTTTTCTAACAGTTAATGCACCACCAAGACCCAGAGATAAACCAGGATAGTTGTTAACACCGCCAATTACAGCTTCGTTACTTGTAACGCCAACATTTAAACCGATGGTCCAGGTGTTGTACTGTCCGCTTCCACCAAATATCTTGGCAGAAGTTGAAGCCATTTTTGTCGTATCAGATGACACCTGGGCACTTGCTGCTCCAACGGCCATCAAAGAAACAATTGACAAAGCGGCTGTTTTCTTTAATGTAGAATAATTCATAGTTTTAAGATTAAACAATTTTAATTGTGATTTTTTTTTCAAATTTAGTTATTATGTTTGAAATCATTACCAAACATTGTTCCAATTTTATTTATATTTTATTTATATTCTGTAACAAAAAAACCTAAAAAAGGTTTTAGAAAAAACTAAATACACAAATAATAATGAAATACTTACGTATTAGTCCGGATTTATTTATTAATAATAGAAAAAATTTCGTTTCACGATTAAAATCGAATTCTATTGCTATTTTTAATTCGGCTGACGAATTTCCAAAAAGTGGCGATCAGACGTTTGGTTTTAAGCAAAATGCCGACTTTTTTTACCTTTCGGGCATCGATCAGGAGCAAAGTATACTGATTTTATATCCCGATTGTCCTAATCCGTTGTACAAACAAGTACTTTTTTTAAGACAAACCGACGAACATATAGCTATTTGGGAGGGACATAAGTATACTAAAGAAGAAGGGAAGGAAACTTCGGGCATATCTGCCATCTATTGGCTGCATGATTTTGATAACATCCTGCACAGTATTATAAACTATGCCGATAATATATATTTAAATACCAACGAGAACGACCGTTACCTGCATGCCGTGCCTTATCGCGATATGCGGTTTATAGAAACACTGCGCTCAAAGTACCCGTTACATAATTATTTAAGGTCGGCACCTATTATGCGCGATCTGCGGGTTATTAAATCGGACATTGAGGTTGAGCTGACCCAAAAGGCTTGCGATATTACCAATGATGCTTTTAGGCGTGTGCTTAAATTTGTTAAGCCGGGTGTTACCGAATACGAAATTGAAGCCGAGATCATCCACGAGTTTATACGCCAGCGCGCAACCGGGCATGCCTATAACCCAATTATTGCATCGGGGCCCAATGCTAACGTGCTGCATTATAACGATAATAACCAGGTTTGTAAGGATGGCGATGTGATCTTATTTGATTTTGGCGCCGAATATGCCAACTACAACGCCGATATGAGTCGTTCTATCCCGGTAAATGGCCGCTTTACCCAACGCCAGCGCGATGTATATAATGCAGTGCTGCATGTAATGAAAGAAGCGACCAAAATGATAGTGGACGGAGCTGTTTGGAACGAGTACCACGAAGAGGTAGGCAAAGTGATGACTGCCGAACTGATCAAATTAGGTTTATTGGATAAGCACGATGTTGAAAAGCAAAAGCCGGCGATGCCTGCTTATAAAAAATATTTTATGCATGGAACATCGCATCACCTGGGTTTGGATGTGCATGATTTTGCCAACCGTTATCAAAAATTTAAGGTGGGTAATATATTAACCTGCGAGCCCGGTATATATATTCCTAAAGAAGGTTTAGGGATCCGCCTTGAAAATAATATCCTGATAACCAAAGGTGGTAATATTGATCTGATGGCTGCGATACCTGTGGAAGCCGACGAAATAGAAGAAATTATGAATTCATGAGATGAATGCTATCGGCAAAACGATAGATATTAAAGTCCTTTTTTAACGAAGCTTCGGCAATTAAATGCTGAAGCTTCGCTTTTTCAAGGCCCTGCATTCTTTTTTGCTGTACAAGTCTGTATACTTTTTCGGTCAATAAAAACAACTTTCGCTTATTTACCATGGCATTTGCTTTAGAAAGGTAAGCAGCAATTTCGGCTATGCCTGTATGGTGTACCGCATCCGATTTAAAAACCTCAATATCCTGGTGTTTTTGCATCACCATTTTTTTTATGTTACTTACAAAGGCCTCTGCCCCCTCGCGATCAGCTTTGTTTACTATAAATACATTGGCAATTTCCATCAGGCCCGATTTGATGTGTTGGATCTCATCACCGCTTTCGGGCACCAAAACAACGGCTGTAATATCGGCTAAACCGGCGATGTCAATTTCCGACTGGCCAACACCTACTGTTTCAATAAAAATATAATCAAAACCTGCTGCGCGCAGTACATCACTCATCTCGATGGTCTTCACACTTAAACCGCCAACCGAACCCCGCGTGGCTATTGAGCGGATAAAAACATCGGGGTGGTTAAAGTGAGCGGCCATACGGATCCGGTCGCCAAGCAGCGAACCCAGGTTAAAGGGCGAAGTTGGATCAACAGCCAGCACGGCTATCTTTTTATTTTGTTTAAGCAGTTCGGCCACGAGTGCCCCAACTAAAGTGCTTTTACCCGCTCCCGGCGGGCCTGTTATACCAATTACAGGTACACTGTTATCGATCTTTAGGTTTTTCAGATAGTCATCGGCGCCGGCCAGATCATTCTCAACCATGGTTAAGCGCCTGGCGAGCAGTTTAAAATCGATATGCGTACTTAACGGTAGTAATGTCATTGCTTAACATGGAGTTAACCCGATGGCTAATTTAAGCGGTTATTAATTATAGTTTGAGTTTTTTGTACAATTTAATTGTTAGGTTACAATGTATACCTTTACACCTATATTATATAGTATACCCCAAAATGAAAGTTGCCGGTTTTACCTTTATCAGAAATGCAGTAAAAAACGATTACCCGGTTGTTGAAGCCATCACTTCCATATTGCCTTTGTGTGATGAGTTTGTAATAGCACTTGGTAACAGTGATGATGCCACAGCGCAGTTGATAGAAGGGATAGGCTCGCCAAAAATTAAAGTGATCAACACCGTTTGGGATGATAGCAAGCGCGAAGGCGGAGCCGTTTTTGCCGAACAAACCGATATTGCCTTTAACCATATATCTGCTGATGTGGATTGGGCCTTTTACATACAGGGTGACGAATGTATGCACGAGCAGTATCTGCCCACCATTAAGAAAGAAATGGAAGCTAACCTGGCCGATGATCAAATTGAGGGCCTGCTGTTTAAATACCTGCACTTTTATGGGTCGTACGATTATTATGCTCACTCGCGCAGGTGGTACCGCCGCGAGATACGCATAGTTAGAAATAACAAACATATACATGCTTACCGCGACGCACAGGGTTTTAGGTGGGATGAGCGCAAGATCAATGTAAAACTTATAGACGCCTATATATACCATTATGGCTGGGTTAAGCAACCCAAGGTGATGGAAACCAAAATGCGCAACTTTAGCCAGTTTTACCACGATGAAGCCTGGATAGCCGCCAACATACCCGAAACCTTTGAGTTTGATTACAGCAATGCCGATAAATTGATACCCTTTACGGGGACACACCCGGCAGTAATGCAAAAACGTGTAGCGGCGTTAAACTGGAACCTTAACCCTGACACGCTTAAAATGAAGATGACCTTTAGGAGGCGGATGTTACAGGCCATTGAAATGTTTACCGGCTGGCGTATTGGCGAATACAAAAATTACAAAATAGTAAAGTAGGGTTTGAGCAGTATTAAAAATCAGCATATATTAATAAGCCGTACCGATGCTATTGGCGATGTGGTGCTTACATTGCCTATGTGTGGCTATTTAAAAAGCATTTACCCCGATGTTAAAATTTCGTTTTTAGGGCGTACATACACGCAGCCCATTATTAATACCTGCGCTGCTGTTGATACCTTTATCAATTACGATGAGTTAAAAACGTTGCCTTTAACGGAGCAAACTGCCGTTTTAAAGTCGAAACACATCGATGTTATCATCCATGTTTATCCCCGTAAGGAGATAGCCGCCCTGGCGAAAACTGCCGGCATTAAACTGCGTATTGGTACAACAAACCGGGTATTTCATTGGGTAAGCTGTAATAAGCTGGTTAAACTAAGCCGTAAAAACTCACCATTGCATGAGGCGCAGCTGAACATAGTTTTATTGCAGGGTTTGGGCATCAAACAAATTCCGGAAATAGCGCAGCTACCCGGTTATTATAATTTAAAACCACCCGGTGATTTACCGGCTGATCTTTTGGAATTATTGGATAAAAAGCGTTTTAACCTAATTATCCATCCAAAATCCCACGGAAGTGGCAAAGAGTGGAGCCTGCAACGCTTTGCCGAATTGATAGCGCTATTGCCGCCTGAAAAATTTAAACTATTCATCAGCGGAAGCGAAAAGGAGAAAGCCGTATTAAAGGATTGGATAACGACCTTACCCGATACGGTAACTGATATAACCGGCAAAATGCCGCTTAACCAGTTTATTAAATTTATTGCTGCTGCCAATGGTTTACTGGCTGCCAGCACCGGCCCGATGCATATTGCCGCCGAAACCGGCATCCATACTTTGGGTTTGTTCCCAACCCTGCCCTCTATACATGCGCGACGATGGGGCCCTATAGGTAAACAGGCCGAATTTATACAAACAACAGGGGGCGACCTGGATGCCATAACCGCTGCCGATGTTTACCATAAGATAACTGCCTGGCTTTAATTATTTTGCCCAGCTGCTAATTGCGTTCAGCACCATATCCACACTGATGCTCGACAGGTCGTCGCCATCGCTTTCAATATGTTCTGCTTTTTTGCCCAAAGGTGCCCAACGTAAGGCGTTGATGGATTTACTTACCGGGAAGAGCCCCAGGGTATGTATGCCAGATACCGCCGCCATATGCAGAGGCCCCGTTCCGGATGCCAACAGGCCATCGGCTTTGTGGATAAAGCTCATTAATTCGTCCAGCGTCATTTTACCGCTCAGGTTAATTACACCGGCGGGCAATTGTTTTACCCACTTGTTTAATACTTCGGCCTCTTTTGCCGAACCGGTAATGATCACATTGTATTTATCCTGCGGAAGCCTGTTGATCAATTGCGCGTATTTATCCATTTCCCATTCGCGGCCGTGACCGTTTGACATCGTGTGGACGATCAGGTTAAATTTGTCGGATCTTAAATTGGCCAACAGCTCGGATGTTAATACGGTTTGCGGTTTGTAAAAATCTTTATAATAACCGGCTAAAGTGCCAATGCTGGGGATGTGGGTGAGGCCCAAAGGCTGTAAAAACAAAAACATTTGCTGTGCTTCGTGCAGGTGCGAGTTGCCCCGGCTTAGCCTGATAAGTTTGTTGCAGTAAATAAAATGGCTGTTTTTGCTGGTATTGCCTATCCTGATGGGGATACCTGCCTGTTTAGCAAGCTTTACAATGCTGGTTTTATTAAAGGTCTGTAAAAAAACATCGATGTGCCGTTCCCTGATATTGGCTATCTGATCTTTTTCGGGCAAACGCTCCAGTTCTTCATAATCAACAAAATAGTCAATAGCCGGGCAGGCATCAATAATGGGCCTGGTGTAACTGCGGGCCAGTATGGTTATTTTAATATCAGGATACAGTAGCTTTAAGTAAATGCAAACCGGGAGCGTCAAAATAACATCGCCAATGTTATCAATACGGTTTATTAAAAAATGCCTTATAGTTCTGTTTTTAGCAACAAGCATAAATGATAGTTATTCGTGACCTTTTAGTAACCTATAAAATTTACTGATATGCAATGATACAGTAAAAATTAGTTTTACAAACGCTGTAATACGCTGTAACGGTTGATAGTTTACAAATATCCATAACTATTGATTAATTTTGCCAGCTTAAATTTTTAAATGAAAACTTATTTCAGGTTACTTTCTTTTGCCAAGCCAATTGAAAAATTCGCAATACCATATGTTTTATTCACGCTTTTGTATGTGTTTTTCAGCACGATGGTTTTGGTGCTGTTAGGACCCCTATTAAATGCATTATTTGCAGCAAATGATCCAAACACGACAAAAGTAGTACAAACAGGCACGGCCCCGTCAATTTTCCACATGGCCGATATGTTTAAGTATTACATGCAATACTATATTAACGAATCTGGTGGCAGTGCGTGGGGCGCATTAAAATTTGTTTGTTTTGTTATCATCACATTTGTTTTTTTAGGTAACCTGTTTAGGTATTTATCGCAGCGTACCATGGAAAACCTGCGTGTACATACGCTGTTAAATCTGCGCAAAAAAGTATTTAACAATGTGATGGATCTGCACCTGGGTTATTTTAGTAATGAGCGCAAGGGTGATATCATCTCAAAAGTTTCATCGGATGTGCAGGTGGTGCAGTTTTCGGTAACCGGAACTTTGCAGGTTATATTTAAAGAGCCTGTTACCATGATAGCCTATATGGTGGCGCTGTTTAATATCTCAGCACCACTTACTTTCTTCTCGCTGCTGGTTATCCCTGTTTCGGCATTCATTATTTCGCGCATTGTTAAGCGGTTAAAAGCGCAGGCCATCGCAGGGCAGCATTATTACGGCAACATGATCAGTTACCTGGATGAAGCTTTAACCGGGATAAAAATAATTAAGGCTTTTAACGCACTCGATTTTATTAAAGACCGGTTTAACACGGAGAACGAAAAATATTCAAATACGGTACGGTCGATGGCGCGCCGGCAGCAACTCGCCTCGCCGGTATCCGAAACCTTATCTGTTACCATGATCGCTTTTATCGTGCTTTATGGCGGATACCTGATCCTGAATAAACAATCAACTCTTGACGCGGGGCATTTTATAGCTTACATCGGTATATTCTCACAATTACAGCGTCCGGCAAAAGCAATGTCCGATTCGTTTGGTAACATCCATTCGGGTATTGCTGCCGGCGAACGTGTGCTTGCGCTGATAGATGAAAAACCACAAATTGTTAATGCACCCAATGCACACGCTATTGATGATTTTACCGACAGTATTAAATTTAACAATGTAACCTTTGCCTACAACGAGAAGAATGTACTGAATAACATCAGTGTTACTATCCCGAAAGGTAAAACTGTAGCCCTGGTAGGGCCATCGGGCGGTGGTAAGTCGACCTTGATGGATTTGATACCCCGGTTTATTGAGCCAAAAACGGGCGATATATCTATTGACGGACAGAACATTAATAGCATAACGGCAGAATCATTGCGGTCATTAATGGGTTTTGTAAATCAGGAATCGATCTTGTTTAACGATACCATTTTTAACAATATCGCTTTTGGCAAACCAAACACCAGCCTGGAAGAAGTGGAAGCGGCCGCAAAAATTGCCAATGCGCACGAGTTTATTTTAACTACCGAGAACGGTTATCAAACCAATATAGGTGATCGCGGCTCCAAGCTTTCGGGCGGGCAAAAACAGCGGATATGTATAGCCCGTGCAGTATTGAACAACCCGCCGATCATGCTACTGGATGAGGCCACATCGGCACTGGATACCGAATCGGAAAAATTGGTGCAGGATGCGTTGAACAACCTGATGAAGAACCGTACTTCGCTCATCATCGCCCACAGGTTGAGTACTATTCAAAATGCTGATATCATTATTGTATTAGAGAACGGACAGGTAGTTGAGCAAGGCAGCCACCAGGAGTTGATAGTTAATGGCGGCTTATACAAAAAGCTTATAGATATGCAAACCTTTACATCCGATTTGGGATAAGGAGCATTTGGCGCCAGCTACCCCGCAGGAAAGTATAATATTATAGCAGCGTTATAACACTACATTTTTTCGTTTCTGAGCCGTTGCTTAAACCTGCGTATAAGGTAACGCATCCATATTTTAAGGCCAAAATTTTGACGGATCAACATGGACTTGTCTTTTTCAAAGGCCTTGTCGGCTCCGCCAGATGATACACCGGTGTGGTTAAAGTTTGCGATAATATAATCTTTAAAAATGAAAGGAATATTTTCATCCTTATGAAACTGCATATTAAGCGCGTAATCTGCAGATACCGCGTATTTGGTGTTGTACTTATACCTTTTAAATATGCTTGCCGAATAAATTATAGCCTGATGATAAATACCTATTTTGGCCTGATAATAAGTGGTGACCAATCCTGATTGTTTGCCTCCGCGCGATAAAACGCTGCCATAGTATAAGGCTCCAGGCACTTCTAATTGATAGCATAGCGTCGAAAAATCGTCAAGCAGGGTATCATCAGCACCCAAAAAATATACCCACTCGCCGGTAATATGGTCAAGCCCTTTGTTTATTGCATCGTAAATGCCTTTATCGGGTTCGCTTTTCCAAAAAGTTATTTTATCAGTATTCTCCTCCAGTATTTTTATGGTACCATCGGTGCTTTTACCATCAATAACCACAATTTCAATATTGGGATATCTTTGTTGGTAGATGCTATCCAGGCAGACTTGCAGTGTTTGGGCAGCGTTGAAGGTTACTATAATTATCGAAACTTTATCAACAACTGATTCAGGAATGTCAATACCGGTTTCAGTACTCATTTAGGTTGTATTAAATTTATCACTTACTATAAGCCAGCCGCTTTAGAACTTTGCAATGATTGCAAAAATCACAATTAAAGCAGACATTTGCAAAAACCATTTGATATAACATTCCCGCTGAATGCCAATAACAAAAAACACGGATAAACCCGCTTTAGTTTCTATAATAATTGTAACCTACAATGCTGCTGCATTTTTACAAAACTGCCTGGACAGCATCTACCAACAAAAGTATCCCAATATCGAAACAGTGATATTGGATGGAGGCAGTACCGATGGTACCATTGATATATTAAAAGCCAATGACGATAAGGTAACTTTTTGGAAAAGCGAAAAGGATGATGGTATTTACGATGCCATGAATAAGGCGCTGGACCATATTACCGGCGAATGGGTTTACTTTTTAGGTGCCGATGATGTTTTATTTGATGGCTTTTCTGATCTGGCGTATGATCTGGAAGATAACAATGCTATATACTATGGCAGCGTGATCCTAAGAGGAAATAAATATTATGGCCGTGCTTCAAAATATCAGCTTGCCAAGAGCACTATTTGCCACCAGGCCATGATATACCCTGCAAAAGTTTTTAAAAAATATAAGTTTGACACCCGGTACAGGATCTCAGCCGATTTTGCACTCAACATGCAATGTTATAAGGATAAAGATCTTCATTTTGAATTTAGGGACCATATAGTGGCTAACTTTAACCATACCGGTGCATCTTCAAAAAAAGACCCGGTTTTTGAAAAAGAAAAGGCAGCACTGATATTTAAAAACTTTGGCTTTACAACCTGGTTACGCTTCAGGATCAAAAAAATTAAACAGGCAACGTACAAAAAACCAAAAGATAATAATTGAAAATTTTATTTGACCACCAAAAGTTTTCGTTGCAGCGCTATGGCGGCATTTCGAGGTATTTTGCCAATTTAAATACAGCGCTTAATACACAGCCCGACATAAAAAGCCAAATAGCGGCTCTTTATTCAGAAAATGAGTACGTTAAAAATGAACCCTTTATTTTAAACAACAGCCTGGGCGAAAAAATTTTATCGGGCAAACCGCAAAAAATTTACAAATGGAACCGCAGGTTTAGCCGTTGGAGTGTGCGCTTGGGTAAATATGATGTTTTTCATCCTACTTATTACGACACCGATTTTTTAAAGGATATCAGAAAGCCATTCGTAGTTACGGTACATGATATGGTGTACGAATTATTTCCGGATAACTTTTCGGATGCAGCCGAGGTAATAGCTAAAAAGCAAGCCATCATTACCCGGGCCGATGCGATTATCGCCATCTCTGAATACACTAAAAGAGACATCCTGCGTATATTTCCTGATCTGGAAAGCAAAATACATGTGGTACATCACGGTTATATACTGGGCACTGGTAAATCTGGACCCCCGTTACAGCTCCCTGAAAAATTTATCCTATTTGTGGGCCAGCGCTGGCACTACAAAAACTTTGAAGGTTTTGCGGCAGCAATCAGCCCGCTTTTTCAACAAGATACCCAATTGAAACTGATTTGCGCAGGAGGTGGAGCTTTTACACGGAGCGAACAGGAATTGCTGCAGCAATTAAACATAGTTGACCAATGCATACAAATTAATGCTTCGGATAGTGATCTGAAACAACTGTATCAACATGCCCAATTATTTGCCTATCCATCGCAACAGGAAGGTTTTGGCTTACCCATCTTGGAGGCCTTTGCCAACAATTGTCCGCTGGTTTGCAGCAATAACACCAGTATGCCCGAGGTAGCGGGTAATGCTGCCGAATATTTTGACCCGTTTGATAGCGCTTCCATGCTATTGGCCGTTGATAAAGTATTAAATGATACATCCTACCAACAACAATTAAAGGCCAGAGGGATAGAGCAATTAAAACTGTTTAGTTTCGATAACTGTGTTGCAAATACCATTAAGGTATACCAGTCGTTAGTGTAATATCCTGATCATGTAATGCTTGATTTTTTAAATGAAAGGGCTTAGCCCGTCTAAAAAACTCCCTGCTAATAAAAAAATTGCAGTTCAGAGGCGATAATATCCTTAGCCAATTCATTATCATCTTCATGAAACAAGCAAACATCATAATAATAAAAAGCACCTTCGCCCTTCCTCATGTAAGCATACAGCTGTTTCACAATATCCTGGTTCTCTAAACTTACAGATAACAATAATTTACCATAATTATCGTAATAAATGGCAGTACGGTACCCAAGATGATAAAGATCGAAAAGTAATTCGGTTCCGCTTTCACCGAGTTTTTCAAGATAAGAGGCATCATATTCAAAAAACAAAACAGGTCGGTTATTTTTTAGAAGATCCCAGCTGCCACGTAAAATTTTAAAGTCAAACCCGTCCGTATCAATTTTCAGAAGTTTCACGTTCTTAATGCCATTATCCGAAACAAGGTCATCCAGCTTTTGGATAGACGTAGTACTGTCTTCTAATTGAACAAGATTGGCTGTGCCCTTAGTTGTTTCAACAGAAAAATTTCCGGATCCGGTCTCCTCACCTAAAAAGGTCTGAAATGTTTTAACGCCTTTAAAGTTCAGGGCGTTTTTTTCGAGTATTTCAAAATATACAGGGTCTCCCTCAATAGCATAAATAAACTGATCGCAATCTGCCGATCTCACCAACGCTATAGTATCGCCAATGTTGGCCCCAACATCTATTATGTTATAAGTTTTATACTTAGCCTCTAACAGTTTAGCTATGCGAGGTAAATTTCGGGAGTAATATTTATGGTTATTTAAATAATCTTGCAGCGGATGCTCCTGGTTAGCCAGTATGGTGAATCTCCCTGCTTGAATTTCTTTAAGACCAGTATTTGCTTTCTTTTTTTTGGAAAATATTTTCGTAAAAAACATGGTTTAAAACTACATATTATATTCGCAATTCAAAACTCTTATCGGCCAATTATCCATTTAAATGAGAACTTATTGATGAGTTTCACCACAAAAAAAGTTACAACATAAACAATAACGAACCTTAATAACTGAAACGTTATCATACCGGCAAGCGACATTTGATCAATGGGTGGCGCCTTAAGAGCGCTTAACCAACCCGGTAAAAAAGCGTAAACTACAATATAATGAATAAGAAAAATGCCATATGTAGTTTCGCGCGGTTTAAGCTTTAATAGCCATTTGTACTTTTTAATTTTTACCAGTAAAAAAAACACAGCTATTGAGTACAATATATTGCTAATGCGTAACGAGTTAAATGGATCGGTACTTTTCAAATTATACAGATAAGCTATCTCAAATGTGGCGAATGCCCAGGTAAGTAACGCCACAAGTATAAAAGCGTAAAGTGGCACCTGTTTTATCCACCTTTCAATGGCCGGCCATTTTTTATTGAATTGTGCACCCAGCCACAAAAAGAAAACAAACCCAAAAACTGCCGTGGTATGCATAGGGAATATCCATTCGTGATAAATGTTGATACTATAAAAAAGCGTTATCAAAAGCAATACGGCGCCTAATTTTAAAGAATAAAGATGCCTTTTAAATACAAGCAGGGTGCCGATACAGATCAGGAAGTTAATGATGAACCAATAATTAGAGAACAGGTAACAAGTTTTAAATGCATTCAATATCCAGTCCCACTTGTTATCAAAACCTGGGCCCAGGTGTAAAATAAACCAAACAAACACAAGCGACCATAGGATCCACGGACCAAAAGTACTTTTAAAACGACGCCTCAAATAATCAAAAGCGGAATAGTCGGCAAACTTATCGCCAAGTAAAAAACCGGCAAGTAAAAAGAAACATACCGTTCCAATTTTAACCAATTGTATGTCGGTAATGTATAGCCAAAAGTTAACGGTTTTAATCGGGAAAATAAAAATACCCATATGGAAACAATGATCAGCAACGATGCACATCATTGCCAATGCCCTTATGGCATCAATAAAATCATAATTCTGTTTCGTTGTGAACGTTGAGCGGGTAGTTAAATTCTGCATAAAAGTAAGACAGGTGATCCAATAACGGGTTTAACCAGGGGATGTTTTTTAGGAATAAATCTTTCAACTGTAATATTATTGTTAACCTTGCAAAATAGATCAATGGTTGATAAATGCGGCCATTGTACCTATTTTGACCATCAATAATTTTACAATAGTGTTTTTAAAAAGGAAAAAGATCGAAAAAGAGTTAAGAGCGATCAACCAAAAGCTTGGTGCCTTAACTGTTGAAAATAACTCACATAAAATTTTATCGGCAAACATATTAGCCAGGCTTAACAAAGCCGAGCAGGCTAATATTACTCAAAATATTCAATTGGCCGAATTTAAGGTTTTTTCGCAATGGGGCGATGATGGTATCATACAGTTTTTAGTTGACTACCTGGATATCAGCCATAAAACTTTTATCGAATTTGGCGTAGAGAACTACACAGAAGCCAATACACGCTTTTTGCTGATGAATAATAATTGGTCGGGCCTGATCATGGACGGCTCGGAAGAGAATATGAACTATGTAAAAACGGACGAGATCTACTGGCAATTTGAGCTTACGGCCGTTCCGGTTTTTATTACTGCCGAAAATATAAACAGCCTGATCACCCAAAACGGCGTTAACGGCGAGATCGGTCTGTTGCATATTGATATTGATGGTAACGATTATTGGGTTTGGAAAGCGATCAATGCCATATCGCCGGTTATTGTTATCGTAGAATACAATAGCATTTTTGGTGCTGATAATGCCTGGACAACGCCTTACCAGGCCGATTTTTACCGTACGACGGCACACCATAGTAACCTGTACTTTGGCGCATCGTTAGCTGCATTATGTGACCTGGCCGAAGAAAAAGGATACCATTTTATCGGATCGAACAGCCATGGCGTTAATGCCTACTTTGTACGTAAAGATAAAATAAAAGACCTTAAAACCATGACCGCTCAGGAAGGGTATGCTTTAGCCAAATTTCGCCAGAGCAGGGATGCGAATGGCAATTTGACATTCGTAAATGGCGCAGACAGTTTGAAGGTGATCAGCGGTATGGAGATCTATAATACGCGCACGCAGCAAATTGAGAAAATATAATGCTCTATAACAAAAAGGCCGGTTCTCATAACAAGAACCGGCCTTTTTTATAGCTTGTAGTTTTTTACAACTTACGTTTTACTTCAACGTTTTCGTAAGCTTCCACAATATCACCAACTTCGATGTTGTTAAAGTTTTGGATGTTCAAACCGCACTCGTAGCCGGTAGCAACTTCTTTAACATCATCCTTAAAGCGTTTTAACGAAGCCAGTTCGCCGGTGTAAATAACCACACCTTCGCGGATGATACGGATCTTACTGTTACGGGTGATCTTACCATCCAACACCATACAGCCTGCGATGGTACCCACTTTGCTGATCTTGAAGGTTTCGCGTATCTCAACGTTAGCAACGATCTTCTCTTCAAATGTTGGCGCCAACATACCTTCCATCGCAGCTTTGATCTCGTTGATCGCGTCGTAGATGATAGAGTACAGGCGGATATCGATCTGCTCCTGCTCGGCAAGCTTACGCGCACTGCCCGAAGGACGAACCTGGAAACCGATAATGATCGCATCTGATGCGGAGGCTAACAATACATCCGATTCGGAGATCTGCCCCACGGCTTTTGATGATGAACCATGGCTTTGATGGCGCGTTTAACACACTCAAAATAACCAATATTATTTATTCGCTGGCTGCCTTTGTTATGCTGTTTAAATTAAGCAAGTATATGCGTGTACAGCAGTTTAAGCCCCGCCAGGTTACTTTTGGCATCTATCTTATCCACCATATTTTGATATTTCATTTGCTGCCTGAGTTTTTTAGGCCATCGGGCGTACGCGATGAAGATTACCGGCCCATGTGGCAAATGCTTTCGCTTACAATGCTCAAGTTCTTCCTGGCATATGGAATATCGTATTTTATTACGCTGATGATAATTAAAGGTCCTAAAAAAATAAGTTGGATAGTGCGGCAGTAGGCAATCTAAAAAAAACACAAAAAGTGCGATTTTGTTATCTAAGTCGCCCTTTTTGTGTTGTGTCAACACGTACATACATATTCGTCATTTTCTTAAATATGTATTTTTAATACAAGTTGAATTTACTTCCTTTATGTATTATTTAACATCAACTTTTTAATTATGAAAAGCACGAACCTGACATTCAAAAAGAGGATTGCGTTACTATGTGTAATTGCAAGTATCACTATTTCAGCATGTAAGAAGCAAAGTTACTCTCCGGTATCAGAGGATGAAATTGTAACTTATATTAAAAGCCTTGGCTTCAGGCAAAGCGATATCAAAGATATCGGTAATTATTATGTTGTGGATGGCGACATATTATTTGATAAACGTACATCGATCGACCCGGCTAAGAAAAAGATCGACCTTACCAAGCTGTCAACAGCAACCAGGTTAAAAACAGAACAAACCGGTACAGGCGGGTATGTTAGCATCAGTAACGTTGTTGTGCAGATCGACCCATCCATGTCGTCATACTCAACCGAAATACAAAATGCCATGAATGAATGGAACAGTGTTTCGAGCGGGTTGACATTTACTTTATATAACGGCACGGCTTCTCCTAATATTACGATAAGCGATAACAGCGGCCTGGGTTCGGGCAGCTGCGGTGAGGCACTCTTCCCTGTAAACGGACTGCCTGGCTCGCAAATTTATATAGCTACCAGTTTTATGGCTTCTTTAAGTTTTACCTCGGCCCAGATACAATATGTGATCAGTCATGAGCTGGGGCATACCATTGGATTCAGACATACTAACTGGTATTATTCGAACGAACCCGCATCAGGTACCGATAGGGCAGGAACATTAGCCGGGGCCTATCAAATACCCGGTACGCCTAACCAGTACAACTATGATCCTGATCCAACCTCAATTATGAATGGCTACCAGTGCGGTAATTCGTACACATCGCTATCTTCTTACGACCAGCTAGCATTTCAGTATTTATATCCTGTTGGTGGAGTGCAACCGCATGATGCTTTTCCATCATCATATGCAGCTACACTGTTTAACTATGCTGCCCCTGCTACCATAAACGCTACCATCATTGGTGTAAGCGATACTCAGCCTGTATTGACCGTTGGCGCTTCCCTTTATTCACCAAATGCGAGCTGCCGCCTGACTTTGCAAACTGATGGTAACCTGGTATTATACAGGGAGAATTCCAACGGAACAGAGACCGGTATATGGTCGAGCAGAACGCAGGGGCATACTGCAGGCGCTTTGTATTTTCAAACCGACGGTAACCTGGTATTATATGCTCCGGGTTCATCACCAACAGGTACGCACACTTCGCTTTGGGCTTCCATGTGGTACAATAATGCAGGCTTAGGCACAGTGCAGTATGCCAAGTATTATTTGCAGGATGACCAGAATTTAGTGATGTACTGGCCTACCTATCATGGAGGAAGTTTTGTTTATGTGGTGTTTGCTGCAACAGATACCGGCGGCGGCGGCGTTGGCCCACACCCGGGTAACCTGAACCACCCGCTGTGGAGCCCTGCCTTTAACCAGGACTACGGCTATACTTTTTATTAATAGGCATAAGGCATAAAAAAAGCCGCTTAGTTTACTAAGCGGCTTTTGTATTTTAATAAGCAATTATTATAATTTACGTTTTACTTCAACGTTTTCGTAAGCTTCCACAATATCACCAACTTCGATGTTGTTAAAGTTTTGGATGTTCAAACCGCACTCGTAGCCGGTAGCAACTTCTTTAACATCATCCTTAAAGCGTTTTAACGAAGCCAGTTCGCCGGTGTAAATAACCACGCCTTCGCGGATGATACGGATCTTACTGTTACGGGTGATCTTACCATCCAACACCATACAGCCTGCGATGGTACCCACTTTGCTGATCTTGAAGGTTTCGCGTATCTCAACGTTAGCAACGATCTTCTCTTCAAATGTTGGCGCCAACATACCTTCCATCGCAGCTTTGATCTCGTTGATCGCGTCGTAGATGATAGAGTACAGGCGGATATCGATCTGCTCCTGCTCGGCAAGCTTACGCGCACTGCCCGAAGGACGAACCTGGAAGCCGATAATGATCGCATCTGATGCGGAGGCTAACAATACATCCGACTCGGAGATCTGCCCCACGGCTTTTGATATGATATTTACCTGGATCTGATCGGTTGATAGTTTCAGTAACGAATCGGATAACGCTTCGATCGAACCATCCACGTCGCCTTTTACAATAATGTTCAACTCTTTAAAGTTGCCTATCGCTAAACGACGGCCAATTTCATCAAGCGTAATATGTTTTTGCGTACGTAAACCCTGCTCGCGTTGTAACTGCAAACGTTTGTTGGCAATTTCGCGTGCTTCGGGCTCGCTTTCAAGCGCGTTAAACTTATCGCCGGCGGTAGGTGCGCCCTGCATACCCAACACCTGTACCGGTGTTGATGGTCCGGCGGCGTCAACCCTTTGGCCACGCTCGTTAGTTAATGCCTTAACACGGCCGCTATAGCAACCTGCCAGGATAGGATCGCCTACACGTAATGTACCGGCCTGTACCAGGATGGTAGTTACAATACCGCGGCCCTTATCTAGAGCAGCCTCGATAACGGTACCAACGGCACGTTTTTTAGGATTAGCTTTTAACTCAAGCAACTCAGCCTCTAACAATACTTTTTCTAAAAGCAGGTCGATGTTTAAGCCGGTTTTAGCTGATATTTCCTGGGTTTGGTATTTACCGCCCCATTCTTCAACCAAAATATTCATGGTTGATAACTGCTCGCGAACCTTATCGGCGTTAGCGCCTGGTTTATCAATTTTGTTGAAAGCAAAGATGATTGGTGCGCCTGCAGCCTGTGCGTGGTTTATGGCCTCGCGGGTTTGCGGCATCACGCTATCGTCAGCAGCTATCACAATGATCACGATATCGGTAACCTGGGCACCGCGTGCACGCATTGCGGTAAACGCTTCGTGACCCGGGGTATCCAAAAAGGTGATTTTTTGATTGTCTTTTAATTTTACTTCGTATGCGCCGATGTGCTGGGTTATACCACCTGCTTCACCGCCAATTACGTTTGTTTTACGGATAAAGTCGAGCAATGATGTTTTACCGTGATCGACGTGACCCATAATGGTCACTATTGGTGCACGCGGGATCAGGTCTTCAGGAGCATCCGGTTCGTCCAGATTGGCTTCTTCGTCCTGCGGTTTAACAAACTCAACCTCATAACCAAACTCTTCGGCAACAATTGACAGGGTTTCGGCATCCAAACGCTGGTTGATGGATACGAACATACCCAGGCTCATACAGGTTGAGATGATCTGCGTAACTGCTACATCCATCATGGATGCCAGCTCGTTAGCGGTTACAAACTCGGTTACTTTTAAAACCTTTGATTGTAATTCCTGCTCTAATGCGTCCTGTTCTGAAGCCGCGGCTACGTCATCCCGTTTTTGACGACGGAACTTGGCACGCTGTGCAAATTTACCCGATTTACCTGCACCGCTTAAACGGGCAAGTGTTGCTTTGATCTGGTCTTGTATTTCTTTTTCTGATGGTTCTTCCTTAGTGCCTCCGGCTGAAGTTGGCTGCTGGCCCTTGTTCCTGAAATCGGGACGAGGGATATTGCTGCCGCCTTTTTTAAAGTCGGGACGGCTACCGCCTTGCTGAGGTGCACCGGGACCTTGCTGGCCGGGAGCACCCTGCTGACCGCCTTGCGGCCGTTGCTGCTGACCACCACCGGGGTTTGGCCCGTTTTCTTTACGCTTACGTTTGCGGCGCTGATCGGCGGCACTGTTACCACCTGATGATGCGATGGGCTGATTACGTTTTGGCGCATCGGGTAATTGTATTTTACCAATTACGTTAGGGCCGGTTAAACGCTCGGCTTTAGCACGAATCACTTCGTTATCGCCGTTTTCTTCTGCCGGTTCTGCCTGTACTTCGGCAACAGGCTCTGGTTTAGCAACAGGCGCTTCAACCGGTTTTTCAACTACCGGAGCAGGTGCCTGCACAACAGGCTCTGGTTTAGCAACAGGAACCTCAACCGGTTTTTCAACTACAGGAGCAGGTGCCTGCGCAACAGGCTCAGGAGCCGGCGCTGGTTTTTCAACTACCGGTGCCGGTTTTTCGGCAACAGGCGGTTGCTCAACTTTCTTTTCGGTACGGTTACCGCCCAGGTTGTCGAGATCTATTTTACCAACCACTTTAACACCCGGTAAGCTCGCTTCGTCGCGATCTTCGGTTGCCGGTTTTGGTTTTTCAACCGGTGCCGGCGCAGGTGCTGGAGGCGGGGTATACGAGTGCAAGTTTTTAACTAAAATTTCTTCGTGCTCAAAATCTTTGGCACGCGGGTGATGCTCCACTTTTTCGGGTAAGCCGTTCTCTTCGCGACGGATCTTTCCGATGCTGATCTGTTTGGCCTCTTCCTTAATGATCTTGTCAACCTGAAATTCTTTCAGGAGCGCATCGTACATTTCACCCTCGATCTTAGCGTTAGGTTGTTTTTCAATTTTGTAACCTTTTGACGCTAAAAAGTCGACAATGGTACCTGTACCAATGTTTAGTTCTTTTGCTGCCTTAAATAATTTTATCGATTTGTCGTCTGACATTTAATATTTGTTATCCGCTTTTTTTGCAAAAATACGTTTTTAATTTGGTTATTCTGTTTTATTCAAATTCGGCCTGTAAAATAGAAAGTACTTCTTTAATAGTTTCTTCTTCCAGATCGGTACGTTTTACCAGTTCGCCAACGTTGAGTGCCAGTACAGATTTTGCCGTATCTAAACCAATACGTTTAAATTCGTCCAGTATCCAGCCATCAATTTCGTCAGAGAATTCTTCGATGTCCACATCTTCTTCCTGCTCATCGGCTTCACGGTAAACATCAATTTCATATCCTGTCAATTTTCCTGCCAGTTTGATGTTGTGTCCGCCACGGCCAATAGCCAGCGAAACCTGATCGGGCTTTAAGTAAACCGCCGCGGTTTTTTTCTCGTCATCTAATTTAATAGAAGTGATCTTAGCCGGCGATAAAGCACGCTGGATATATAATTGCAGGTTGTTGGTAAAGTTAATTACGTCGATGTTCTCGTTCTTCAACTCGCGAACGATACCGTGGATACGTGAACCTTTCATCCCTACGCAGGCACCAACCGGGTCAATACGGTCATCATACGATTCAACTGCTACCTTGGCACGCTCGCCCGGCTCGCGAACGATCTTTTTGATGGTGATCAAACCATCGAAGATCTCAGGAACTTCCAGTTCGAACAAACGCTGTAAAAACTCAGGCGCTGTACGCGAGATGATGATCTTAGGATTGCTGTTCATCATATCAACCTTGTGAACTATCGCCCTAACGGCATCGCCTTTTTTAAAGTAATCGGCAGGTATCTGCTCGGTTTTGGGTAATAACAACTCGTTGCCTTCATCGTCCAATACCAAAGTTTCTTTTTTCCAAACCTGGTAAACTTCGCCGGTTACAATTTCGCCAACGCGGTCTTTATATTTTTTGTAGATCTCGTCTTTCTCCAGTTCAAGGATCTTAGATACCAGTGTTTGACGGGCGGCTAAAATAGCACGGCGACCAAAGCTTTCCAGGGTGATCAGCTCGATGTGCTCATCGCCAACTTCCAGATCCGGATCAAGTAACTTCGCTTCTGCCAATTCAATCTCCAGGTCATCGTCTTCGCTAAACCCATCTTCCATTACCACGCGTGTACGCCAGATCTCTAAGTCACCGTTATCGGTGTTCACGATCACGTCGCAGTTTTCGTCTGTTCCGTATTTTTTCCTGATCATGCTTCTAAAAACATCTTCGAGTACGCTCATCATGGTTGGACGATCGATGTTCTTGAAATCTTTAAATTCCTGAAAGGAATCGATTAAATTAATATTGCTCATTGTGTGTTACTTGAATGATATTAAAACTTTTGTTTCTGCGATCTGGCTCAAGGGGATGATACTTTCCTGGATCACGGCCTTTTTGCCTTTTTCGGCTTTTACTTTTTCTTCAATTATGATGTTATCGTTATCTATACTTTTTAATGTGCCTTCGCGCTTTGCGCCATCCAGCATTTTTATGCCAACGTTGCGGCCAATGTTTTTGGTATATTGCCTTGGCAGGGTAAGCGGGGTATCAATACCGGGCGATGAAACCTCGAGGTTATAGGCCTCTTCAATTACATTTTCCTCTTCGAGCTTAAAACCTACAAAACGGCTTATGGCAGCGCAATCGGCAATGCCAATGCCTTGTTCGCCATCAACCAAAACCATTAGTTTGCGGTTAGGCAGCATTTTAACGTCAACCAAAAACAGATCGGGCCTGTCGGAAATTTTTTCCTCCACCAACATGGCTACCCGTTGCTCAATTTTCTTTTCAGACATTTATTTTGGTAAAATAAAAGAGGGGACTATTGTCCCCTCTCCCTGTATTGTGTTATTAATGATGCAAATATACAAATTATTATTTGAATGTCAAGTGATAGAGTGATTTCGGATTTCGGATGTGAGATTTCGAATTTATTTCGAATTTCGAATTTTCGATTTCGGATTTATGGAAGATTATAAGTATTGTGCTTTAAGTTGTTAAATAAGGGAAATATCAGATCATTCTTTTTCAGAATCAGGATCATAGGCCGGCAGTGAAAGATGGCTTGCCTGTGGTTTTTCAACGTTTGCGTATTTGGTTGCATTATCCAGTAAAAAGGTACGCAGTTTAGCCAATTGATCGGTGTTGATGAGGTCAACACCACAGTTAAGCAACTCTTTCCATACTGTTTTATTTTCGGGCGAAGCCCATAACCTTACTTTTTTGCCATAAAGGTGGGCAGCTTTAACAAAACTGCATAGGCGGTTGCGTTCTTTTACCGGCATTTCGCCATCGCCGTTCCAGGTTAAAAAATGCGAATACCGGCAGCTCGCCATCAGGCACAGATTGGCAACGGTATCACGCTTCACTTTTCTCAGGTCTTCGTCAATAAATGCCAGGCGGTAATGCTGGGCCGCTAAAAGGTTATAAGGCTTATGCCCTGATAATACAATGGTGAGCTGGCGTTGGATGATCACGCCATCCTGGTAACTGGTTAACAGGGGGCGGTATTTTTGCAACAGCAATTGCAATGCCTGGTAGGTACTTTCGGCATCCGATTTAATATCGATCAATAGCGTAACCGGATAACTGCTACCGATGAGTTTGTTTTGTTGAATGCGGGTGGATAAGGGATCGAGATACAACTGCTCAAGGGTGCGTTTCTTTTTTAAAAAAGGAAAAAAGTGAGCAACGATCAATTTTCCGTCACGTAAATATACATCGGCTTCAAGATGGGTAAAGCCATTGTCGAGTGCATCAAACAGCGGGCGTTTGTGCCAGTAATCGTTATGGGCAAAGGCGTTGGTAAGTGGTGGGTTTTGTGCGCCGGCGTTTAAAAATACCAGCATTAATATAACTGAGAAAACTATTTTTACATGCTTTAAACAACACCCACCTCTTTGCATTATCATTTTCTTTGCTGCGGGCAAAATTAGCTGTGCGACATTGCTAATGTATTAAATAACGGTTAAATTAATGGTGTTTTATATTAAGTTATTGTTCAACAAAGTGCCAGCAAACACCTGCTATATCAATCAGGTTAACCTCTTTGCCATAAGGCTGCTGGTTTATGCCGCTGATACGGATGCCGAACTTTTGCGGCAATTGTTTATCGATCACCATTTGCCTGAATTGGGCTACGTTATCCACCTTAACGCTGAGCATAAAGTTTTCGGCAAAAATTTGTAAGTCAAATCTCTGCAAAACAAAGCGGCATTCGTCGCACTGAAAGCCAACGTAATCTCCCTGGTCCCAGTTGATCTTGAAGCCCAACTCGAGGAAAAGCTGCTTAGAACCATCAAAATTAGTACCCGATGGGACAAAGGGTTCGAGGGATAGCATTTTCATAAGCTGTTGTTTTGTTATTTATTGCGTTTTCTTTTTCGTTCCTAAATTAGGTAAAAATCCCGTAAGGATACCGATGAGCGGCAAAAAAGCGCACACCTGGAAAACATAATAAATGCTGGTGTGATCGGCCAGTTTACCCAACACCGCTGAGCCAAGGCCGCCCATACCGAATGCAAAACCGAAGAACAGACCGGCTATCATCCCTACGTTACCGGGCATCAGTTCCTGCGCGTAAACCAGTATAGCCGAAAATGCCGAGGAAAGGATAAAACCGATACCGATGGATAACACGGTTGTCCAAAACAGGTTAACGTAGGGCAGCAGCAGGGTAAAGGGCGCTACACCCAATATGGAGATCCAGATGATGTATTTACGGCCGAACCTATCGCCTAAAGGGCCGCCTGCCAGTGTACCGGTAGCTACCGATGCCAGGAAGATAAATAAATGGATCTGCGAGCTTTGCACACTAAGGTGAAACTTGCTGATCAGAAAGAAGGTGAAATAGCTGGTCATGCTGGCCAGGTAAAAGTATTTTGAAAAAATAAGCAGCAGTAAGATACCCAATGAAATGTTAATGTGTTTTTTTGATAAGTGATGCGTTTCGTTAGCTGCTGTTTTAGCTTTTGATGCTTTAGGCACGGCAACCTTTTTATACCATTTACCAATGTTGAGTAAAATAACAATGCCTAACAGCGCTGCTAAACAAAACCACATGATGCTGCTTTGCCCGAAAGGTATAACGATGAGTGCGGCCAATAACGGACCGATGGCACTACCTGCATTACCGCCCAACTGAAATATGGATTGTGCCAGGCCGCGTTTGCCGCCCGATGCCAGGTGTGCTACCCTTGATGATTCGGGGTGAAATATGGATGAACCAATGCCTATGAGGCTAACCGACAATAAAATAAAAGCAAAGCTCGATGCGAAGGCCAAACTTGCCAGCCCCAGTAAAGTAAAACTCATGCCTATAGCTAACGAATAGGGTTTGGGCTTTTTATCGGTGTATAGGCCAACAAAGGGCTGTAATAGCGACGCGGTTAACTGGTAAGTAAGGGTAACCAGGCCGATATCGCTAAAGCTTAAATGAAAATTAGTTTTGATGAGCGGGTATATAGACGGGATGACCGACTGCATCATATCATTGAGCAGGTGCGACAGGCTGATAGTAAATAAAATGGAGTAAACGGTTTTTTCGGCTACGGCTTTTGTTTGCGCTAAGGGTTGGGTTTGTGTTTCGCTCGTCATATCATCTGATGATTTAGGGTAAATGTATTAGTTGATGATCTTTTCGATACAGCGCCATGCTGCTTCGCCATCACGATTGCTGATGCATTGGTAAAGCTCGGTATGGCTCGCGATGCTATCGCGGTAGGGCGTGGTATCGGTAAAGTTTTTTAAGTTGTAATTTTTAAGCTGTATGGCAAACGATTGGTACAGATCAGCCAGGATAGGGTTGCCTGCGGCGTGGGCAATGCTCATATGGAAATCGATATCCGTTTGTACGCATTCTTCCAGTGAGCCGGTTAAGGCTACAGCATTGCGTTTATCCAATGCCTGCTTAATGTTTTGGATGTCTTTTGACGTATGATTTTCGGCTGCCTTTTTGACGATGTTCATTTCGAGCAGGTTTCTTACCTCGTCAAGATCTTTCTTTTCGGCACGTTTTAAGCGTTGCTGCAAAGGCTCGGTAATGCCGGCATGTTCCTGGATAAAAGTGCCCACGCCCTGCTGTACCAGCAGTAAACCCGAGTTTGCCAAAATACGGATGGCTTCGCGAACGGACGAACGCCCCACGCTGAACTTTTTCATCAGTTCAGGTTCGATGGGCAGTTGCTCGCCAACTTTATATTGACCGCCGATTATTTGAACGCGCAGTTGTTCGGCCAGCTCATCGGCTAAGGAAAGTTTGCGTATGGGAGTATTCATCATATCATCTGATGAATCAAAGATGAGTGAATATTTTGAAAAAAGCAAATCAGCTGTTACTTGCACATCTGCACATCGGTATTTCTTATCTTTGCCGGATAATTAAACACGAATTGAAGAATATTTTAATTGTCGACGATCTGCACCCAGCTTTTATGGAGCAGGCCGAAGCGCTGGGTTTTACCTGTAACTATCAGCCAAAATTTACCCTGGCGGATACTTTAAATGTAATAGCTGATTATGAAGGGTTGGCAGTACGATCGAAGTTCCAGGTGGATAAGGCGGTGTTTGATGCTGCAACCAATCTGCGTTTTATTTGCCGTGCCGGTGCCGGTATGGATAATATCGACGAGGGCTATGCCCGGCAAAAAAACATTACGTTGATAAATGCGCCCGAAGGCAATATGGATGCAGTTGGCGAGCATGCGGTGGGAATGCTGTTAAGCCTGATGAATAACCTGAACCGAGCCGATAGCGAGGTGCGCAACGGGATATGGAACCGCGAGGGTAACCGGGGTTATGAGTTAAAGGGCCGCACGGTGGGTATTGTTGGTTATGGTTTTATGGGGCAAAGCTTTGCCCGCAAACTGGCCGGTTTTGGCGTAACGGTTATTGCTTACGATAAATATAAAACCGGCTTTAGCGATAAATACGCTGCCGAGGTGGGCATGGAAGAAATTGTAAAGCGCAGCGATGTACTGAGCTTACACATACCGCTTACTAACGAAACCAACGGGCTGGTGGATGATGAATACCTGTTTCACTTTAGAAAGCCAATATTTTTGATCAATACCTCGCGGGGGAAGGTGGTAAAAACACAGGCTGTTTTAAACGCGATAAAGCAAGACAAAGTATTAGGTGCTTGTTTGGATGTGCTTGAGGTTGAAAAATTTCCGGCTGTAGCCGAACAAAGCTGGTTTGACGAGCTGAGACAAAGCGGAAAGGTGATGCTGAGTCCGCATGTGGCCGGATGGACGTTTGAATCGTACCGGAAAATAAGCGAGGTAATGGCAGAGAAATTAAAGGAATTGAATTTATAAAAACTAAAGATTTGGAATTTAGAACATAAATCCTTTATCTTCGTTTTACATTGAGCAAGACTATGTAGGCCGCGTGTCCATATAGTCTTGTTTGTTTTTAATAACCAGTTGATGTCCTTCTCACAAAACAGGAGGGCTATTTTTTTTAAAGACTTTAGGAATTAATATTAGTTAAATAATTGTGCGTTATGGCAGATGTAGCATACTACACCAAAGATGGATTACAAAAATTAAAGGACGAACTTCAATACTTAAAAACTGAAGGACGTGCGCAGATAGCTAAAGCGATTGCTGAGGCGCGTGACAAGGGAGACTTATCGGAGAACGCGGAATATGATGCCGCGAAAGATGCGCAAGGCCACCACGAAGCTAAAATAGCTAAACTGGAGGAAGCCATGTCAAACGCCCGTTTGCTTGATGAAACCAAGTTAGATAGCACTAAAGTATTGGCCTTGTCAATAGTTAAGATCAAAAACATGAACAACGGCGCTACTATGAGCTACCAGCTGGTATCTGAAAGCGAAGCCGATATGAAAGCCGGTAAAATATCGGTAACATCGCCTATAGCTAAAGGCCTGTTAGGTAAAAAGGTTGGCGAAAAAACAGAGATCACCGTTCCGGCTGGTAAAATAGAGTTTGAGATACTTGAGATCTCAAGATAATGATTGAATGATCGATTTATTGAGTGATTGATTTTTAATTGATGCTATAATCAATAAGTCAATCATTCAATAAATCACTAAATAGACATCCAATGACCATCTTCTCAAAAATAGTAGCAGGCGATATACCGGCATACAAAGTAGCCGAAACCACTGAGTTTTTGGCTTTTTTGGATATTAACCCGCTGGCCGAGGGCCATGTGCTGGTGATACCGAAAAAGGAAGTGGATTATTTGTTCGACCTGGATGATGAAACCTATACCGGCCTGCAGATATTTGCCAAAATTGTTGCTGCGGGCATGAAAAAGGTATTGCCCTGCAACCGCATCGGTGTTACGGTGATCGGCCTGGAAGTACCCCATGCACATATCCACCTCATTCCCATTAATGGGGTAAACGATATGAACTTTACCAAACCCAAACTAAAATTCACCCCCGAAGAATTTCAGGCTACAGCCGAAAAGATCAAAGGCGCATTGAGGGAGTAATTGACCAAAGTAATCGCCGCACTACCAAACCAGCTTATACCCAATGCCACGGATATTGATGATCTGTACATTGGGATCGGTTTTTAAATACTTACGCAGTTTGGTTATAAAAACATCAAGGCTGCGGGCGTTAAAAAAACTATCGTCGCCCCAAAGCTCGTTGAGTAGTTTGTTGCGGGTTATGGTTTCCTGTTTGTGTTTGCACAATAGTTTTAAAACATCGCTTTCGCGGGAGGTTAGCTGCTGGCGGTGTGTGCCGTGCTCAATAATGTTTTTGTTGGGCCTGAAGGTAAAAGCACCTATCTCAAAAACCTCGTTATTATCCTGCTTGGGGGTTGTGTACTCACTGATGAGCCGGTCTTTGCTCAGCAATGCTTTGATACGTACAATGAGCTCTTCAACACTGAAAGGCTTTTTTAAATAGTCGTTGCCACCCATTTCAAAACCCATTACCACATCTTTGGCTTGCGAGCGTGCGGTTAAAAAAATAACCGGCGTTTTACGGTCGCTTTCGCGAATGGTGCGGGCTACCTCAAAACCATCCATTTTGGGCATCATTACATCCAATACCAAAATATCGGGTTTGGCTAAAGTATATTGTTTAAGCGCCTGCTGCCCATCCGCGCAAAGCGTAACAGCAAAATCGCGTTCCTCTAAACTTTCGCGTACAATGTGGGCCAGTGCAAGTTCGTCTTCGGCTAATAAAACTTTTATCTTTTCCATTAATTGGGTAAAGCTATTATAAATTCGGCACCGTTGCCCGGCTCGCTTTTAACCGCAATGCTGCCTCCGTGGGCTTCAATAATATATTTGGCATAACTTAAGCCCAGGCCGGTGCCTTTTACATTGTGGATATTGCCGGTGGGTACACGGTAAAACTTATCGAACACCTGTGCGGCATCGGCGGGGGCAATACCAATGCCATTATCTTTTACAGAAATGCAGGCCATGTTATCTTCCGTATAAACAGTGATCACAATATCCACTGCATCGCCCGAGTATTTAATGGCGTTGTCGATCAGGTTATGCAGCACGTTACGCAGATGAAAAACATCGGCAGTAATGGTTTCAATGCCATCGCGGTTAGCATAGCTAAAACTCACCGTTTTGGTAGCCTTGGCTTTTTCGCTGCGAATGATATCATTGACCAGGTCATCCATCTTTATCGGCGTTACAGCCAGGTCCACCTCCTTGCCTTCAAAAGCGGCAATGTTAAGCACTTTGGTTACCAGTTGATTGAGGCGGGTCAGCTGCTCGCGCGATGTTTCGAGATAGCGCCGGGTTTTTTCGGGATCGTTCAGCGCGTTAAAGTTTTGCAGGCCCTCAATAGCTACGCTGATGGTGGCTATTGGCGTTTTGAGTTCGTGTGTCATGTTGTTGATAAAATCATCCTTTAACTCGGCCAGCTTTTTTTGCTCAACAATGGTGCGGTACACATACAAAAAGCAAAATCCGGTAAGGGCTATCAACAGCGCTGAGAACAGCAGGTTGATGAGCATGCTTTTCATTACCGCATATTGGGGTGATTTAAACACTGCCTTGGTGTAGGTAGTGTTAATGGTGGTGATATTGGGCGTTAAAAAATCAAACCCGTGGTACCGATACGGAAATGCAGTAGTCTCACTATATAGCTCGCTTACTTTTTTCTCACGCTGATCTTTCGGGACAAACGTTAACTTAAATGGTGCAATGATATTAATATGCACAAGCTCTTTTTTAAAGTACTTGTAAATTCTGGCGCTATCGGCCTGGTGAAAATGCGGCGGCATACGACTGTCGCGTTCCTGCTTAAACATCATATTAATGGAGTGTTTAAGCAGTGTGTCGGCAGGTTTTGGAGGTACAGTGAGCTTGAGAGCGCCTGGTGATTGTTTGGAATTTAAAAAAGCTTTGTGTTTAGCTGCCAGTACTTTTATTTGCTGCTTAAATAACGAATCGTCTGCAGGTGTGTGCTTGCCCGAATTGTGTTTGTAAAACAGATCGTGCAGGCCGCGGTCAAAAGCGCTATCCCTGGGTTGTATGGGGTTGGGGTTAGGATCAATGGTTTGCAACTCTGCCTTTTGTTTAGCGCGTAAAGCACTATCGGCTTTATAACTGGCACGGTTAATGGCTTTAAACCGTGCCATGCCACTGCTCATTTCTTCCATTTGGAAAGCAAAGGTGAGCTGGTATAAAAAAGTGGGTACGTAGAAAGACATTTCCGTAAGCAGTGCCGGGATGCTTTCGCGTCCGGTATATTTTATCTTAGTTTTATAATAGTTGAGGTTGAGCGCCCGCATGGTAAACGGAGCATTCACCATCATTAACGATTCTTGTGATTTATGCGCCACGCGGATATCATAACTGATATTGCCTGGATCGGGCGCGGTATTGGTATCTATCCGGATGATATAATCGGTTGATAACTTTTTGATCATCACAATCCGTATCGAATCAAAATAATCGCGCTTGCAACTATCCATGGCGCGCAGCATGGCGCTGTCGATATCGCTATCGAACTGTTTTTTGTTTACCCGGTAAGCGTTAACGGTCCAGTATCCCTGGAAAACGATAATGCCGATCAGCGAGAGCGCGATCAATGTAAAAGCAATACCCAGTTTCTTTTTCATGCTTAGCGATGAAGATATGGCTTATTGACTGCAAACGGCGAGTCTGTTAACAAATGTTAACATAAAATAAGGTAAATGCAACGTGTTGTGAGGCTGGTAATAATAGTTCATCATTTTTTATTGCTTAACATTAACTTAACATAACCGGGTTATCTTTGCCTGTCTGTACTACACAAATTATAAAGACAAATGTCGCTAAACAGCATCTTTCAATACTTCGTCCCTAAAGACAGAAAAGTTTTTTTCCCTCTATTTGAACAAGCCGCTAATAACGTAGTAGCCATAGCCACAGTTTTGGTTGAAACGGTAAACTCGCACAACCCTGAAACCCGCGACGAGCTGTACAAACAGATAGATAAGCTTGAAAATGTAGGGGACGAGCTGACCCACCAGATCTATATTGAGTTAGGTAAGAACTTTATTACTCCGTTTGACCGGGAAGATATACACAGCCTGGCTACCGCCATTGATGATATTGCCGATAACATACAGGGCGCTGCCAACCGGATGAACCTGTACCGGATAGAAGATTTTACGGTACCTATCCGCAAACTGGCCGACCTGATATTACAGGCCAGTATTGATATGGAAAAAGCGGTACGCGAGTTAAAAGACCTGAAGAACGTACGTAATATTGCCGACTCGTGTATCCGCATTAACAGCATTGAAAACCAAGCTGATTATGTATTTGACCGTGCTGTTGCCGACCTTTTTCTATACGAAAAGGATGCGATTAAGCTGATCAAATACAAAGAGATATTAGCGACCTTAGAAAATGCTACCGATATGTGCGAGGATGTAGCCAATGTAATGGAAACCATTTTAGTTAAAAACGCGTAGCATGACATTACTTGTTGTGGTTATTTGCTTAGCCATCATTTTTGATTTTATCAATGGTTTTCACGATGCGGCCAACTCCATAGCCACCGTGGTATCAACCAAGGTACTTTCGCCGTTAATGGCTGTGCTGTGGGCCGCAGCTTTTAACTTTCTGGCTTACTTTTTAGTTAAAGATCATAAAGTAGCCAACACCATTGCCAAAACAGTACACGAAAGCTTTATTACTTTAGATGTTATATTGGCCGGTCTTATTGCCGCCATTACCTGGAACCTCATCACCTGGTGGTTTGGTATCCCATCGAGCTCATCGCACACGCTGATTGGTGGTTTTGCGGGCGCCGGCATGACCAATGCCATGTTTATGCACCAAAATGCCTTTGATGCAGTAAATGCCGAACCTATTATCAAAATAGTTGCCTTTATATTTTTAGCGCCTATATTGGGCAGTATTATTGGTTTTGCCATTAACATTGCCATTTTGCATATCTGTAAAAACATGCGCCCATCAAAAACCGAGAAATGGTTTAAGCGGCTGCAACTGATATCATCGGGTGCGTTGAGCTTTGCCCACGGGGGTAACGACGCGCAAAAGGTAATGGGTATTATTTACGTGGCCCTAATAGCAGGCGGACATTTGGTAGCCGGTGCTGATATGCCCGAATGGATACCTTTAACCTGCTACTCGGCCATAGCTTTAGGCACCATGAGCGGCGGTTGGAAAATTGTGAAAACCATGGGTACTAAAATAACCAAGGTTACCCCGCTTGAAGGTGTGAGCGCCGAAACAGCCGGCGCTGTTACCTTATTTATTACCGAGCGTTTTGGTATACCGGTATCAACTACACATACTTTAACGGGTTCAATTATTGGTGTGGGTTTAACCAAACGGGTATCGGCAGTGCGCTGGGGGGTTACCATTAACCTGATATGGGCCTGGATAATTACCATCCCCATCTCTGCACTTATAGCCGGCCTGGTGTTTTTAGTGGTTAAGCAGTTTTAATTTTTCCAGTCTAAGATTACTAATTCGTTACACATAGGCGTTGTTAGGTTATTGCTCTACGCGCGTCATTGCGAGCGATAGCGAAGCAATCCCCAATAGGCAGAGCGGCTCTGTAAGTCGGGGATTGCTTCGTCCCTCGCAATGACGCGTGGTGAAGGATCGTCCAGGAGTAGTTGTCTGTCAAAATTACCTATACCCCGCAGCCTGCAAGTTAAACAGCTCGGCGTAACGGCCGTCCTTTTGCAGCAATTCTTCATGGCTGCCAATTTCAATCAGCTCGCCTTTTTCTAAAACCAAAATACGGTCGGCCATGCGCACGGTTGAGAAACGGTGCGAAATCAATACAGCTGTTTTGCCTGTTGTTAACTGGGCAAACCGCTGAAATACTTCGTATTCGGCACGGGCATCCAAAGCGGCAGTTGGCTCATCTAATATCAGCAGTTCGGCGTCGCGCATATAAGCACGTGCCAGAGCCACTTTTTGCCATTCGCCGCCCGATAGCTCAACCCCTTTGTTAAAACGACGGCCAAGCATTTGATCGTACTGGTCGGGCAGTTTGGCAATCAATACATCGGCAAGGCTTAATTGTGCAGCTCTTTTTATCAGGTCAGTATTGTGCAGCTGCTTAATGTTACCTACAGCTATATTTTGCCCGTAAGTAAACTGGTAGCGTAAAAAATCCTGAAAAATAATACCTGTTTGCATACGCAGCTGGGTAAGGTCGTATTCGCGCAGGTCGTGCCCATCGAGTAATATGCGCCCTTCGGTAGGGTCGTATAATCGCGAAAGCAGCTTAACCAGGGTAGTTTTACCCGCACCGTTCTCACCTACCAGGGCCAGTTTTTCGCCTGGGCGCAGGGTAAAGTTCAAATGCCGGTTTGCCCAGCGCTCGCTGTTAAGGTATTTAAAGCCAACATTCTCAAAAGTATAGCCTTCAACCATTGGGTTTGGAAACGGAAGCGGGTTTGCCGGTACGGGTATTTTAGGTTTGATCTCAAAGAAATCAAAAAAGTCGCGCAGGTAAATAGCGCCTTGCGATACCGAGGTAAACCGCGATAAGATACCCTCCATCAGACTGCGTACCTGGCTAAACGAACCAACCATAAACATCAGCTGCCCGATGGTGGTTTTACCGACAGCGGCGCTAAAAACAATAATAAGGTAGGCAGCATAATAGCCCGCTGTGCCAATGAATGAAAACAGCGCACCCCAGGCCGAACGTTTGATGGCCAATACACTGTTTTCGCGGTAAAACTTGGTTGATAAAACCCTGAAACGGTCGATAATAAATCCCGAAAGGTCAAAAATTTTAACCTCCTTGGCGGTATCATCGCTGGCGCCAATGTAGCGCAGGTAATCCAGTTCGCGCCGCTCGGGGGTTTGCCCGCGGGTAAGGGCATAGGTACGGTCGTTAAAATAAGCTTCTCCTAAAAAGGAAGGGATGATAGTAACCAGCAGTAAGGCAATGAGCCAAAAGTTGAACGTAAGCAGCCCCACGGCTAAAGCGCCAATGGTGATCAAATCCTGTATCTGGCTCATCACCTGGGTAAGTAATACGGTACGGCCCGCGGTTTGCTGGCGGGCACGTTCAAGCTTATCATAAAAAACCGAATCTTCAAACTGGTCAAGGTCAAGCGTGGCCGCATGCTCCATGATGCGGATAGAGGTATGGTTTGAAAACAAGTCGCCAAGCAGGGCATCAACAAGCGAAACGAGCCTGCCCAATATATCTGATATGATAGCCAGGCCAAACTGAAGCGCGATGAGCATGAGCAAATGCTGGTGCGATACCGGGCCCTTGCCTGTTATCATACTGGTTATCTCGTCAAGTATCAGCTTGGTAACATACAATATAGATAAAGGTAATGCCGATTTGGCAATGCGCAGGGCAAAGGTGCAAATGGTCATCCATTTACTGGTTTGCCATACCAGTTTAAATAGGGCCGGCAGATTGCCAAGCGCCATTACACGCTCTTTTAAAGTTACGTTGTGGGTGTCGCGGGGGGCAACATTAAAAAAGTCCCTAAGCTTCATTGGGCTAAATTAACAAAAGGCGGCATAGGTAATTGAAAATTAAAGTGATTTTGCAATAAAAAGATCACACTGCCGGCTGGTTTTAAGTCGACTGCATCGGCCCTGAAATTTTTTTAAGGCTTGTGGAAATTATACGATCTGCGCATCGTTAGGATAAACATAACCAACCTACGCCTTATGCCTAAACTATTATTTACCCTGCTGATCTTGCTGGGTGCTTTTAATTACAAAACCAACCTGCCCGATAGCAAACGCGCCAGCGATGTACGCGACAATGTATGGCCAAAACTACAAACCGAACTGGAAAGCAAAAACCTTAAAATGAGTGGGGTTTACCTGCGCATTTTTAAAAGCGAGCATATGCTTGAGGTTTGGGTTAAAGCCGCAAAACAATATGAGTTGTTTAAAAGCTACGAGGTTTGCTTTTTCTCCGGTGGCCTGGGCACCAAAACCAGGTCGGGCGATGGTAAAAGCCCCGAAGGTTTTTATACCCTTGAACCTAAGCAGCTCAACCCGGTAAGCAATTATTACCTGGCCATGAATGTTGGGTATCCCAACAAATTGGAGCAACTAAAAGGCTATACCGGCGATGCCATTATGGTGCACGGGCATTGCGCATCGATAGGCTGCTATGCCATGACGGATGCGCGGATAGAAGAAATTTACACATTGGTTTATAAAGCTTTTGAAGCAGGGCAGCAAAAAGTACAGCTTGATATTTTTCCTTTCCGAATGGATGCCGGGCACATGCGCCAATATGCCTCATCGCCGTACAGGCAATTCTGGAAAACTATGAAACCGGGTTATGACCTGTTTGAACAAAAGCACATACCGGTTGTTGCGGGGATAAAAGATAAACAGTATTGGTTTGGAAAGTAAATTGAATATCGAATAATGAATATCGAAATTTCCCCTTTAGGGGGTTAGGGGGCTCATATAGTCAACCGGCAACAGGTCGGCGTTGCCGCTTTTACCCCATTCGCCCTCAAATAAAGTACTGGTAGGGTCAATAAAAATGCCGTTTTGATCAAACACGGCAAATTTTTTGGGTAGGGTAACGGTAGTTGCAGTATAATTAACCTCCTCTTTGGGGTGTAGCTGGATATCCTTTGCAGGCCGGCTGGTTTTTTTAGGATAAACAATGTACAGGTAATCGGTAAAGGTTAGGGCATATAAGTTTCTGGCATCCGCGCGTTGTACAAAGTCGGCAGGCAGCAAAGGTTTGTTTACCAGGTACTCAAATATCTTAGGCATATTAAACTTTTCGCGCCAGTATTTAAGCGAATCGGCAAAGGGCCCGTAACCCGTATCGGGATATTTGATGTTGTTAATGCCATTTACCGGCTGGCTAAATTGCCTTATCCTGGCGCGTATCACCTCATCAGGAGGCCGATTAGGGTTGGGTTTGCGTATCAGCCGCAGTACTTTAAATCCATCGGTATCCAGCCGGTTGGCGATAATCGACCGCAGAAAATGCATGCCCGAACCGAGATAGGTTTCCAGCCGTTTCTTTTCCCATTTTTTAACCTGCGAACGCGAACCCTGCATATTTTCAAAAAGCACATTACCATAGTAGTAAGTGCTTGAAGTGCCGGGCTGCATGGTCAAAATAAAACTGGTGAGCTGATAATGGATCTTATAACCCAGTGCTTTGTTCTCGATGATCAGAAAATCATCCGAACTGGCAGTGAGCGTTCGTTTGGCGCCGTCATAGTCCAGGTCGAGCACGTCGGGATTAAGTATCTTACAATCGGCAGCGTTTTCTGAGCGGCCCAGAAACTCGCGTGTAAACAACTCCAGGTAATTTTTGCGGTTAGGATCGGGCGGACCGATACGCACTTCTTTTAACTGCTTATTGCTCAACGCCAGCACAATTGGCGGCAGGCTGATACCGGTATTGCCGGCGTTAATGTTTTGATGGTTGGTTTGGTACCCGATAAAAGATACCACCATATCATACTGCCCCGGTTTTACATTGCTGAGCGCGAACGACCCATCGTCCTTTGTTTGGGTGCCAACCTGTGTGTTGCTTAAAAACACGTTAGCAAAAGGCACGGGCTTGCTATTCGCATCAATTACCTTGCCGGTGATAGTGATTTGCGCGGATAGTGAAAAGGGCGATAGTAATAGGAATATGAGCAGTTTGCGCATCATGCCGGTAAAATTAACTAAATTTTTAGTTGTTTTACAATTCGTTTGTTTTAATGAATGTTGTGTAGCGCTTTTGACGGAAAAATGCATTCTCTGTTCCGTTATGTTTGTGCAATAAAGCAGATATTTTATACTTTTAAACTGTGAATAATGCAAATACTAAACACTGGTTGTTAGGGAATCCATTTAAAATATATGGTTGGTCGTTTCTCCTTTTTCTGCTATTCTATTCAATAGGCACCATCATAGTAAGGTTAGTTACTAAAAACAACCAAGGTTCAGTCGGGGATTACCAGTTATTTGCTTGTGTGGGATATAGTGCATTGGTTTTACTGATCGCTATCATCACAAGTTTTTTATACCGTGAGTGGTTTAGAAAATACGCACACATTAATATTACCCTGGTCATCTTTTTAGGTATTTTTTGGGCTTTTCTAATTGCAATACTTTGTCTCGGAAGATTAGGATGTTAATCAGGATATGTGCGTTGCTAAATATCCAATAAAAAAGCACGAACCGTTTTTATACAATTCGTGCCTGAACTTTTAATTCCCATTTCGGGGATTAGAGGTCTACTCTTTCCCCAATATGATAGACCCCGGCTTGCCGCCCATAATAATTACTTTGGCGTTTGGCGACAGGGCGATCTCTTTTTGCGCCTTAATGGCTTCGTATTGCAATTGCTTGTCGGATAAACCGGTGGAGAGGATCTTTTGATAATCGGCTATACCTTGTGCCTCTACACGCTTACGATCGGCTTCCTGGCGCTCTTTTTGCAAAACGAACTGCATTTTTTGCGCGTCCTGCTCGGCATTAATTTTTGATTCGATGCTGGCCTTTACCGATGCGGGTAAGGATATATTGCGCACCAGCAGCGATTGCAGCTCCATACCGTTTTTAGCAAAGGCTGCTGCGATGGTTTTTTGAATGCGAGCCTGGAACTCTTCGCGGCGGGTAGAATATAAGGCCACGGCCTCGTAATAAACGGCATTATCGCGAATGGCAGTGCGTGCTACCGGGCGAACAATGTTATCGATATAATCGGGACCGATGTTTTGTAACAGGAATGGGGTTTTGCTTGGGATAAGACGGTAAAGCACCGTGATATCAATGGTCACTTCCAAACCGTCTGACGAGAGCACGCGGATGGCATCATCGCCCTGTTTCTGGCCCTCATCGTGCTGGCCGCTCATGGTGTAATTTTGAGTTTTGGCATCAAACTCGGTTATTTTAACCACAGGGTCGATAAAATGGAGGCCGCTTTCTAAAACATCATTTTGTACTTTACCAAACAGCGATTGTACGCCAACCGTGCCTGGCTCAATCACCTTAACCGATGAGCTTAATAAACCCAGCGCCACAATAATAACCCCTACAATAGTAATGGTGCGCGAAAAATGCGCGGCCGGCGATTGACCTTGTTTGATAACCATGCCCGCAATGAGCACGATGATACCGATAATTGCTATAAACATTTCAGGTTTTGATTTAGACCTGAAAGTTACGGCTTTTTAGTCAGGTTTTTAATATCCTTAATTAAGCGCAATTTAAAGATCACGATCAACGTGCCAATAAACAAAGCACCTAATACAAACGCCCAGTTGCCGTTTTTAAGACCCGACCAAATGGTGATGAGGCATATGATAATGCACAGGTTATATAATATATTGAGGATGAATTTAAAGGCCATTAGTACACGCTCATATTAGGGTCGATCTCATTGGCCCAGGCCAAAATACCACCCTGTAAATTATATAAATTGGTATAGCCAAGCGGCTCTAATTGCATAATGGCAACAGCACTGCGTTTACCGCTGCGGCAGTGCACAATAACCGGCTTGTCTTTGGCAATCTTATCGGCTTCTATCACTACGCCGGCCAAAGGGATCAGCAGGCCGCCCAGGTTCGACGTTTCATATTCAAACTCTTCGCGAACGTCGATCAGTTGAAAATCTTCGCCATTGTCCATTTTCTCTTTTAGTTCCTGTACGCTTATTTCTTTCATTTTTAACGGGTATCAAATTATTAGTTCAAAGGTATGTTTTTTATCAGAGAAAATGGATCATCGCAACGTAAGGTGTTTGTTGAGAATTTCGGAATTCGGATGTTCGATTTCGGATTTTCTTTTTTAGCAAGTCATGTCGAACTCGTTTCGGTACCACCATACAGAGCATCTATGCAAATTATTTTTAATTTTAACTTTTGAATTTTGACTTTCAACAGGGCGTTCCCTGCGGGCCGGGCTATCCGCTCATACTGCACTGGCCTTAGCCACGGGCCGGTATCCGCTTCTATCCCTAACGCATTCTTTCGGGGTGGTTGTGCTCATCAATTGAAAATAGCCTGTAACATAAACCACTTACAGGCGTTTAATAACAACAAACTGTTGACTATAAATGAGGAAAGTAACGCGTTTTTTTTGGTTTTGCAGCGGCGCGCATATCGATACGTTAAAAAAATACCCGGTTGAGCATAATAAGTATGTGGGTATTGGCGCCACTATATTTTTTACGGCGCTATTTGCCTCGTTGTCGGGTGGGTATGCCATGTATTTTGTATTTAGCGGCAGTGCGTTTGCGGTTGGCTTTGCTATTTTATTCGGTTTGATATGGGGTACGGCCATTTTTAACATGGACCGTTATATTGTTGGCAGTATCAACAAACAGGGCACGGTAAACCAGCAGATCTTACAGGCATCACCGCGTATCCTGCTGGCCATCATGATCGGGGTGGTGATATCGCGCCCGCTGGAGCTGAAGATCTTTGATAAGGAGATCCGCCAGAAACTCAAAACCAGCTACCTTAACGGGCAGCGCAATAAAATTGATACGTTGCAAAAGGCCTATAACGAAAAATACGCGCAGCAACTGGGCAGCACATCCGAACTGAAAAAGGAGCGCGACTCGCTCACCAAAGATATTAACCGCTCGCGATACCAGTTAAACCAGGAAGTATTTGGCGATAAAAGCAACCAAACAAGCGGCATAAAAGGGTATGGCACCTACGCCAAACAAAAACAAGGGGTATTGGAAGAAAAGCAGGCCCGGCTAAAAACCGTGCAGGATGGTATTGATAAAACCACAGGTTACCTTGACGAGCGCAAACAGCTTGATGGTTTAAATAACATCATCCTGTTCTCCGATCATCAGCTGGACAGTCTGGCCAACGTTGCGGGCTTTGCCGACCGTAACTGGGCGCTTGGGCAGCTGGCTTTTCGCGCCGATGGTAAAAAGGACCTGGATACTTACCTGGCCGAATCGTTCATCGCCTATCTGTTTATCCTGTTTGAGTGCTTACCGGTTTTCGTTAAACTGATGTCGCCAAAGGGACCGTACGATGTGGCGCTTGGGCGGATCGAGGAGGCCAATCATTATTATGCCGATAAGGACCGCGACCACGAAATTGCCGTTACCGATGAAACTTTTGACCATCGTTTCAAAACAGATGTAGATAAGCGAAAGCAAACCATCACCGGCCAGGCGGAATGGGATCTGGGCAGGCAGCGGTATGATTGACAATGTGCAGAAGAGGACACACCCCTCCGCCCCTCTCAAGAGGGGAATCGCACCAGGCCCCTGCTTTTTTATTTTGGAAGATCAGGTTTGCCATCAAAACTCCCTTCTTGAGAAGGGGTGCGTAAGGTAGTGTGGTTGCGGGGATGTGTTATTTTGCGTTATAAAATGACACACCCCTCCGCCTCCCGAAGTATCGGGACAGGCTCTCTCAAGAGGGGAATCGCACCAGGCCTCTGCTTTTTTTATTTTTCGGACATCTGTAATTAAAAATCCGCACAATTACATCAATATAGACAATGGACCCAATCAGGCCATAGCTTTGTTTAGCGCTATAATCGCTTCATCAAAATCTTCGCGGGCAACCAAAAACTGGATGTTTACTTTACGTAAAGCAAAACCGGCGCTTTTGATATCGATATTGCGTGCCGAAAGTGCGCCTGCCGATTTAGCCAGTAAGCCTACCTGGTCCATATTTGAACCTATCAGACAAACCATGGCCATTTTTTCGACGGTTACCTTTTCAAATTTTTCTTCCAGTTCTTTGATCAGTTCTTTATGAAAATCTTTTTCCCAGATCACGATCGAGATACTGTTGGCGCTGGTGGCCTTAAAGTTGTAGCTGATGCCCAGGTCAAAAAACACCTGCATGATCTGGAAATCGGTACCTACGTTGCCCACCATCAGCGGGTCGTAAATATCGATCATCACCAGCTTGGTGGTGCCGGTAATTACCTCCACACGCTTGTGCGGCGATACATAATCCTTAGTGATCAACGTACCGGGATGCTCAGGCTCAAAAGTGTTTTTGATGCGCAGGTTGATGTTGTTGATCTCGAGCGGTTTTGACGCTTTAGGGTGGATAGCCTCCATGCCCACATCAGCCAGCTGATCGGCAACATCGTAATTGGTAAACCCAACCGGGATGCAGTTATCGGTACCAACCAAAACCGGGTCGGCGCTGCACAGGTGATATTCTTTGTGGATGATGGCCTCCTGGGGCTGAACCGCAACCGCGATCTTGCAAAAAGTAACCTCGCTGTAGCCACGGTCAAACTCGCGCATAATACCCTCGGTACCTTTGGCGTAGCCGGTTACTATGCAAATGGTTTTATCAAACTCGATATTGCTGAAGGTATGCTTGATGCGCTGATCGATGGTGTACGATTTATGATCGTGAAAACCGCTCAGATCAACCAGCGTAGCGTTGATACCCATGTTTTGTAAAATATTGGTAAACACAAAAGCCGAGTGGCTTTCGCCGATGGAGGCAAGGATCTCGCGGGCGGCCTGTAAAATACCTTCTTTACTTACATAACCCGATGCTAAAATATTAGCCAGGTTATCCAGATAATGTTTGGCATCGTTGATCCGGCTTTCAATAAATTCATCGGCCAGAGCCAGATCTAAACCCAGGTCGACATATTTTTTATTGATGGTTTGCAGGCTCACGATCAGTTCGCTCAGCGCGTGATGAAATTCCTGGTATTTGGCAATACGGTGGTAAACACCCGGTTCGCCGGTTTTTTTATTTTCTAAAAGTAAGTTGGTTACACCCGAAAAAGCCGATACCACAAAAATGCGGTTATACAACTCATCGCCCTCGCGGCCAAATAATATAATGTTATTAATTACATCCTTTAAGGCACTCATTGAGGTGCCGCCTATTTTTTCTACTGTCAGCATGTTCACTATTTATATCCTTAAACTGATATCCACCCGTTTAAGTGGCGGCAAATTTATAAAAATAGCTGAAAAGATTGTCGACTGATTTTATAGATAATGAAAGCGGGTGATACCGGCAGATCATCTTAAAAAAAACAGGTTCCCCAAAAAATGGCTATTTTTATCACACCACTATAAACGAAATGAAAAAAGCCTTTTTAACTATCCTGTTGCCGGGCATTATTTTATTGTGCCTGTGTGCTGCACGAATAGATGGCCGGATGCATGGGTTAACGGGCGGGTTAATTGACAGTTTGCAACACCGGATGGCTGTTTACCAGGCCGAACGCCCTTTTAACAACCTGTACGTGCACCTGGATAAAAACAATTACCTGACCAACGAAAGCATTTGGTTTAAGGCTTATATGCTTACCAACCCCGGTTTAGAGAACAAGGTGCTTTTTGTGCGCCTTACCGACGCGGATAAAAAGGTGATACTGAGCTACCAGTTTCCGGTGTATGATATAAGGGCGCATGGCGATATGTTATTGCCCGATACCCTTAAACAGGGCGAATACTTTTTTTACGCCTTTACCAATACCATGCTCAACTTTGCCCCAAACCAGGTATTTGTACAAAAGATAAAGATATTTAAGAACGCCGCCGAAAATATGGAGGCCGAGGCCGGTGTGACCGACAGTACCAAACTGCGCCGGGGCGCGGCAGTGGATATACTGATCAAGCTGAAAAAGGGCAACCGTTATGTAACTGATGTGAAGGGCAATTACCAGTTGCTGGTTGATGATAAACCCATTAAAGCTGGCAAAGTGACCACCAACTTTTTAGGCGAGGCGTTTATATCATTTACATACCCGCAAATTGCCGACAACCAGACATTAAAGGTTACAGCCAAATTTAACAAGGATAATGATGGCGCCGAACTTAACCTGAACCTGCGGCACGAAGCCAGCCCGGTGGTGGTGAATGTTTGGCCCGAGGGCGGACACCTGGTTGAGGGGATAGTTAACCACGTTGCTATTGAGGCGGGCGATAACAAGAACAATCCGCTGACTACGGCTCTGCTGTTTAAAAACGGCGATGAAGTTTTAGCCAGGCTGCAAACCAATGCTTACGGCATAGCTAAGTTAGATTTTGTACCGCGGGCCACCGGCAATTACCATTTTGAGGTGCCGGGCAATACTAACAAAACGCCCATTGTTATGAACGCGAAGATAGAACCGGCAGGGCTTGGGCTATGGGTAAAGCAAACGGGCAACCGGTTTTACGCCACTGTATACAATAAAGGTAAAAGCGATAGCGCTACGCTGGTTTTACGATCGTACACGAATGTGCTGTGGCACCAGGGATTAGTAGTGAAAACGGGCGACTCGACCCGGGTTGAATTGCCGGCGGCAGACTTCCCGAAAGGCGTGCTGAGTTTGGCCTTGTTTGACAACGCGGGCAATTGCGCTGCCGAACGCCTGTTAATGAACAAGCAAACCGAGCAGGTGAGCATAGGGGTGCAAACGGATAAACCCAGCTATGGGTTACGGCAACGGGTAAAGGTAACCATTAATGCCCGCGACCTGGCCAATATGCCTATGGTTACCAACCTATCGGTAGCGGTGGTAGAAAAAACACGCATTAATAGCGGGAGCTATACCACGATACTGGATAACTATTACTATAAAGCATTGAGCCAGTCGTTTGCCGACCAGCATTATAACAGCGCCAATGCTGCCGATATGGATGCTGTGCTGATAGGTAAAAAGTGGTATGCCAACAACTGGACCGATCTGTTGGCCTATAAGCCCAGAGGCTACCGCCGGATGCTGAAAAACACCGACGGGGTTAGTGGCATGATCACCAGTTTGAAACATAAGCCGATACAGCTGAAATCACTTATCGTGATGTCAAAAGGTGGATTTAGCGAAGTGCCGGTAGACAAAGATGGTTATTTTTATATCCCTTCGGATGATCTGATCACTGAGCGCAGCGACAAGAGGTATATCATGTTAAATCCGGATTTTTACGACAAGTACGACATTAAGATCACGAACTTTGAAGGCGAATACGATAACATGGCTGTGTTTTCGGGGGCATTCCGTTTCCCCGACCTGTACAACAGCATCGTAAAGCTGAACGATAAAACAGGCGTCAACCTGAAGGGTAATATCCAGCTGCGCGAAGTAAAGATCAAAGACAATACACGCAATACGGAATTATCTGTAGATATGAGCAGCTTTACCTCGAAAACCTGTAACGACTACGTGTGCATGTACAGTATTTTGAACTGCCCCAACCACAAATTTGGTAACCCCCCTGTAGATGGCGGCATTTATATTTACAACGGGCGCCCGGTTGTTTACCACGGCTGTGCATCGCAAATGCCGTCGCCGACCCGTTTTTTGCTGAAGAACATTGCTACGCCCAATAAATTTATACTGCCCGATTACGATAAGGACCCATCTAACGAGCCGGAATTGCGGAGCACCATTTACTGGGAATCCAACCTCAATACCGGTACCGACGGCAAGGTTACCTTTGAATTTTTTACCAGCGACATTAAGGGCGATTTTACTATTATGGTGCAGGGTATTGATGTGAAGACCCTGCGGCCGGTATATGGGACGGGCGGTTTTGTGGTACGATAAGAGAGTTAAGAGTTACCAGGTTATTTTCCCCGGTTTCGCTCTTCGTCCATTGCCTTTCTTAATGATAATGGCCTCATATCCTGCCAAACTTCGTTGATATAGGCAAGGCACTCTTCCCTGGTGCCGCTTTTACCGGCATCGTTCCAGCCCAGGGCGTTTTCTCTGTCGGCCGGCCAGATGCTGTATTGCTCTTCGTGATTGATTACCACTTTGTAAATGGTTTTGTCTTCTTGTGGTTGCATGGTGATATAGGTTAAGTTAATGGCTTAAACTTCGTCTTCGGCGGCTTGTTCCAGCATTTCGCCGGTTTGTTCAAAGTTGCTGCGAACAAAATGGCACCAGTCGCACTCCTTTTTGCCGCAGCCGGTGCTAAACTCGTGGTTCAGTATTTTTTGGTATACGGTTTTGATCTGGGTGGTTACGTCGGCCACATCCTGCGGGGTGATCACTACCTTTTCTTTGTAGTATTCGCCTTCGGATACAGGCTCAACAAATTCAAACTCGGTGCTTACTACATCCCAGTTGTTGGTACGGTCGTGGTCTATCAGAATCTTATAAAAAACAGCCTGCCGCCAGTAATCGCCGCCGTTAGGGTCGTCCATAGTAGGGCGGTTAAACTTGTCGCGGGCGTTTTTGTATTTGCCGGTTTTGTAATCAACCACGTTAACCTGTTTGCCGGTAAACTCAATTTTATCCAGGTTACCTTTGATGGGCACGCCTTCAATTTCCACGTTTCTTATCGCCCTTTCGGTGATGGCAATTTTGTTCCAGCTGCCTACGTTTTGCTCGTAGTAGGGCGGCAGGATCTTTTCGCCAAAATCAAGGCGGAGCTTGAAATCCTCTTTGGTGAACGAATCGCGGTTGCGGTACATGTACCAGCGAAACTCGCGCATAAAATCATCTGTTGAGGGGAAGTTGCCTACGTTATCTTTGATATCGCGGAAAGCCTTGTTAAGCGCCCAGTGCACGGCCTGGCCAAAGGTAGCCGCCGGGCTTTTACCCGATGGCACCCGGATGAGGTTCTGGAAATAAAAGCGCAGCGGGCAATCAAGATAATTGCTGAGGTGCGTTACCGACAGCGTGTAGTTTTCGAGCAGCTGATCGATGTAGTTTTTGTCGAGCAGCTCTACTTTGGGTTTATCGGTTTCGCTGAATTGCGTGGCGTAAAACTCCAGCATGGCATCTTCGGTAACCTGCGGATGCTGAATGCCTAAATGTGTTTGGGCGAGGATCTCACCAATAAACTGCGAGGCTTCCTGCTCCTTGCCGTTTTTATCCTTGCCGGGATACGAGATCATGAGGCATTGGCGGGCGCGGGTGAGGGCCACGTAAAACAGGCGGCGCGACTCTTCCTTCTGGGCAATGTCATCGGCGGAAGCCTGGGTTAGGGTATCCGGATAGGCAAAGCCATTGTTGCGGCCCTTGCTATCCCAGATCTTTTTGCTGCAGCCGATCAAGAATACATATTCGAACTCGAGGCCCTTGGAGCCGTGGGCGGTCATGAAGTTAACGCCGTTGCCGGTATGGATCACCTGGTTCAACTCAAGCGGGATGTTGTTGCGCTTCATGAGGTTAATGGTAGCGATAAACTCAGCGGGCGTGATATCGGGTTTTTTGCGGCTTTCGTCTTTGAGCAGGTTAAACAGGCTGGTGAGTACCTGCATGTGCCAGCCTTTATCGGGCTGCTCCATAATGTACTTAAGGATGCCCATTTTGGCGATCATCTGCTGAAAAAAGCCTTGCAGCGTTAAGCTTACGGCGCCTTTAAGCAGGTAATCGATATCGCTCATTAAAAACTTCATGCCGGTGTTTTGTACAGCATCAAACAGGCTGGGCTGTGCGGGTGTACGCATCTCGCTGATGTAGCGGCGCAGCGATGTTTTGGGTTTATTGTTGTTTTGGGCAAAGTTATCTTTAGATACCTGGATGCTGGCCTTGGCAATCTCGATGGGCGCAATGCTGAAGAAATCGTAATGCATGATCTCGAACAGCTTTTCATCGCCGCTGTAAGGCGAATCGAGTTCGAGGGCAAAATATTCGAGTATGTTGATGATCTTCTCTGCAAAGGGCAGTTCAAATACGTTGATCTTTCTGCGCGTGCTTACCGCGATCTTTTGTTGATCCAGGAAATGTACCAGCTCTTCCACCTGGCTGTGGTTACGATAAATTACGGCTATTTCGCCTGGCTCGGTACCATTGGCAACCAGCTTTTTGATCTGCTGCGCCACGTCGACGATTTCCTGGTCGGGGTTGTTGTACTCGCGGATAAGGGGCTCAACTTCGAGTTCGGCGAAGCGTGGATGGGCAGCGGCCAGGTTTTTATCGAGGTTAAGCTGTCGCGTTAAGCGCTCGTTGTTGTTATCGATGAGCACCCGCGAAACATTAAGAATATGCTGATTGGAGCGGTAGTTGTGCTTCAATACAACGGTGTACAGGGTGTTGACGTAATCGCCGGCAAAATCGAGGATGTTCTTCATATTGGCACCCTGGAACTTGAAGATCGACTGGTCGTCATCGCCCACCACAAACACATTGGGCGTTTCCCAATAGTTGAGGATAAATTTCAGCAGCTCGTTTTGCGAACCACTGGTATCCTGAAACTCATCCACCAAAATGTACTGGTAGCGCTCCTGGTAACGGCGCAATATTTCGGGGTTTTCGCGGAAAGCACGCAGTACCCAAATGATCATATCATCATAGTCATACGCACCGCGGGCCTGCATTTTGGCGCTGTAGTTATCGTATTGCTTTACGGCAGCCAGCAGGCTTTCCATTTTGGCTTTGGCGGCATCAATGTCCTTTTGCTTTGGGTCGCCAATGGCGATGCCCGCTTTAGGGTTGGCGCGTTTGTAGATAAACTCATCCCGTAAAGGCAGGTCGGCAAGGTAATCGGCAACAGCCTTTTCTATCAGGGCAATATCCCAGCTTTCGCGCTTCATGGTGCTGAACAGGCTTTTTAACCGCGGTACATCGTAATATACATCGCCGGTAAAACGCTTGAGGAGGTGATCGTTAGGCAACTCGTCAACCAGTTCGCGGAAGAGTAGAGCCGCATCCAGATCGCTCAGCGGCTCGAGGTTCATTTTGCCAAAGTACTCCAGGTTTTCCTGGATCACCTCGTTGCAAAACGCGTGGAAAGTGTAGATGTTAACGCGATAGGCATCCGGGCCAATGAAATCGAACAATCGCTTGCGCATGGCTACAGCGCCGGCATCGGTATAGGTGAGGCAAAGGATCTCGTGCGGCAGGGCATCGGTTTCGGTAAGGATCTTGCCGATACGCGCTGCCAATATCTGGGTTTTGCCCGTACCCGGACCGGCGATAACCAGCACCGGGCCATCCATTTTGTTAACTGCCGACAGCTGCTGCGGGTTAAGGGTGGAAAGCGCTTCCTGAAACTTGGCGTTGTACTTTTGGTAGGCGGATTGCATACGTAAAATTACGAAAATTTATCTGGTTGAATTTGGTAATAGGGGCGTCCGTTTAACCATGAGGGTCACTATTCGTTTCGAATTATATTCTTGTTCCGCTCGCCGCCGCGGAGGGCTCTTACTTTTTTCTTGATAAAAAAGTAACAAAAAATCAAGACAGAACGATCCTTCTGCCCGCTCTGCCGGTTTTTAGCTTTCCCATTCCGCTGCGCTCCACTTAGAAAAGCTAACCCGGCATTCACCCCTGCGCTGGCCCGGCGTTCTGTCTGCCCGGCGCGCCATTAAATAATATTTAGGTATTGTAATGTAAGCAGGGTTTTTTACTGGTGTAAGTTTGGGCAGGTATCCTTTCTTATCACTAACGCAGCGCTTGCTATTCCAACTGACGTGGCGGAGATACCCCTCCCTGCCATATCACAGGCCATCGCACCCCTCCCCAAGGAGGGAAGTTAGGATCAATGCTTTTCTTCGAGCATGATCTCGAGCATTTCGTTCAGTTCGTCGGCTTTATCGTTGTTGCCGCTGCGCTCGTAGCTGCTGATGAGGTTGCGCAGCACCCGGCGAATGATGTCGGCATTGCTGCAGGGTTCGTAAAACTGGGCATCAAACCTGAGATCGAGCTGTTTGAGAAACTGATCCACATCGCGGCGGCCGAAAATAAAGCCTTTGTTGAATGTGTTGATGTAAAACAGTACGCCGTTCTCCACCTCGTCCAGCTTGGTTTCGTCAATATAGGCCAGGATGAAGTGCTGCGGCAGGTTTACGCCGTAAATGGGGATATCCAGCTTTTGGGCAATGATGCTGTAGATGATGGCCAGCGAGATCTGGTTGCCCTTGTGCGTTTCGATCACCTGACTGAGGTAGCTGTTTTGCGGGTCCTGGTGGTTGGTGGTGTTGCCGCTAAAACCGTAAATGTTATAAAACACGTGGTTAATGAGCTTTACCTGTTCGCCCGGACTGGCGTCATACATCATCTGGATCCAGATATCGCGCTTAATGGCCTCAATGTAGTTGATCACCTTTTGCTCGTCGAGGTCGGGGTACTGGTATTTGTTGACGATGAGTGCGCCCTGCAGCAAGTCGAACGAACCGCCGTGGTACCACAACTTGAGCTCGTTTTTTACATTGAGAAACTGAATTTCGTGCACCAGGTTGGCAATACGCTCCTGCAGTATCGGGTCGAAAGCTTCGCCAAAGGCAGCCTCCAGATATTCTACCGCATCGCTGCCGTAACTCAGCAGCTTATCGTGCACATGGGTAAATATCTCCTGGTCAGGGTCGTCCAGCAGGCGAATGAGTGATGTTATTTCGGTAGTATTAGTCAATGTAGTACTAAATTACTAAGGTTTGGGGAGATGTGCAAGTGGGGTTTTGATGGAAGATGTGAGAGGGGCGATGGAAGATGTTTTGATTTCGAATTTACTTTCTTGAAGCGTCATTGCGAGGGACGAAGCAATCTCTATGCTATACAGAGCCCGAGGTTGATTTACCGTTGCTTTTACTGGCGGGCATTGCGGTGGGTTAGCCTGTGACTATCCGTCGTATAGCCATCGGTCACTATGCGTTTCGAACTGTATTCTTCTTCCGCTCATAGCCGCGGGGGCCTAGTTACTTTTCCTTGATGAAAAGTAACCAAAACCGACCGTAGGGAGCTCATGAACACCATAAAACAATTAAACAGTGAATAAATCAAGACAGAACGATCCTTCCACCCGCTCTGCCGGTTTTTAGCTTTCCCATTCCGCTGCGCTCCACTCAGAAAAGCTAACCCGGCATTCACCCCTGCGCCGGCCCGGCGTTCTGTCTGCCCGGCGCGCCATTAAATAATATTTAGGTATTGTAATGTAAGCAGACCCTTTTGCTGGTGCAAGTTTACAGGTGGCATTGTGGTGGGGTAACTTGTGACTATCCGTATAACCATCGGTCACTATAGGTTTCGAACTGTATTCTTCTTCCGCTCATAGCCGCGGGGGCCTAGTTACTTTTCCTTGATGAAAAGTAACCAAAAATCAAGACAGAACGATCCTGCCACCCGCTTTGCCGGTTTTTAGCTTTCCCATTCCGCTGCGCTCCACTCAGAAAAGCTAAACCGGCATTCACCCCTGCGCGGGCCCGGCGTTCTGTCTGCCCGGCGCGCCATTAAATAATATTTAGGTATTGTAATGTAAGCAGACCCTTTTGCTGGTGCAAGTTTACAGGTGGCATTGTGGTGGGGTAACTTGTGACTATCCGTATAACCATCGGTCACTATAGGTTTCGAACTGTATTCTTCTTCCGCTCATAGCCGCGGGGGCCTAGTTACTTTTCCTTGATGAAAAGTAACCAAAAATCAAGACAGAACGATCCTGCCACCCGCTTTGCCGGTTTTTAGCTTTCCCATTCCGCTGCGCTCCACTTAGAAAAGCTAAACCGGCATTCACCCCTGCGCCGGCCCGGCGTTCTGTCTGCCCGGCGCGCCATTAAATAATATTGATGTATTGTAACGTGAGCAGGCTTTTTTACTGGTGCAAGTTTAAGGGTGGTAGTCTTAAAACTGTGAGACTACTTTGCGGTGGGTAATGCTTATTTTTATGGTGAGTCCATAGTCGATGGACCATAGACCATAGTTTTCTACAGGTCTCTTTTTTGAGCATTCTTCCTTGCTATTGACCATGAACCCATGTGCCAATTCCTTTCCTGTAAATCTTAATCTCACTATAAAATGGAACCTATTATTTTAACTCCCAAACAACAAAAATTTTGTGATGAATACCTGATCGACCTGAATGCGACCAAAGCGGCCTTGCGGGCCGGGTATAGCGGTAGCACGGCCCTGAGCGGGGCGCTGATGCGGATACCAAAGATTGCTTATTATTTGCAGCAGCACACGGAAGCGGTGTCGCGCAAAGCAAAAATAAACCACGAGATGCTGCTAACCGAACTGGGTAAAATAGCTTTTAGCAATATGCGTAATTATTACCACAGCGATGGTACAATGAAAGGTGTTCATGAGCTGACGGATGACGAAGCGGCCGCGCTGTGGTGCATGAAAATTACTGATGGTAAGGACGGGCAGACCTCGTTTATCCGATTAAATAACAAGCTATCGGCACTGGAAAAGATAGCCAAACACCTGCGGTTTTACGATATGGAGGAAGAAGAGCCTGAAAAGGAGTATGTATTTCTTGACTCTGCTAAGCTGGACGACGTTGATACTTTTGATGATGAGCTGTTTGAAGATGAAGAGAACGAGGACGACGAGGATTATTACGATGAGGATGATGATGAATATTACCCCTGGGATACGGAATGCAAGGTTGCTGTAGCTCAGGCAAGGGCGGCTTGTAAGGCAAGAAGGGGGGATAGTCCGGAAGTCGGAAAGTCGGAAAGTCCGGAAGATGCGGAGGGGTTTGAAGAAGAAGATGATGAGAATGAATGGGCGGATCCGGCGCCGGTTAAATATCACCCGTTGCCTGCGCCGCAATACTTAACTGATGAAACGTCGGCCATATTGCTGAAGCCAAATTGCCCGCCGCTTGGCGAAGGCTGGCAGACGGTGAGGAAAATACCTGAAGGGATGGACCCCACTGAATGCAACAAAGCCTGGAAGGTGACGCTGAAATTATGGAAGCAGGGGGTGGATTTTGAGGAGAGTGCGGAATCAGGAGATCAGGAACCTGCAACACCGCAGCCTGGTTTTGTTTCGGGTGGTTTAACGGGGAGGTTGGTGGATGAAGCAACAAGGAGGGAACGGAAAGAGCAGGCGAAGTGTTGGAGATAATGTTTGAATGTTGTAAGGTTCAGTCGCAGACTGAAAATGATCTGTGGGCTTCAGTTGCAAACTGAAGCCAGTGGCGGGATACAATCGCCTGACCACGTTAAACGCTCGTTGTAAACGAGCGCAAGAGATGGTGTTGAAAATTATCTGTGGGCTTCAGTTGCAAACTGAAGCCAGTGGCGAGTGAAAATACCGAAGAATACCGATGTGCCGGGGAAAAGAGTCAAGAGCCAGGAAGCAAGAGTCAGGAAGCAAGAAAAAAATCCGAAATCGAACATCCGAATTCCGAAATCAAAACGCTTCTCCTAACCCGATATAAAACCCGCTCTGCCTGCTTTCGCCCGGGCGTTGCTCACCAACCCCATAATCCAGGCGGATGCTCAAGCCTTTTTCCACGTCGAAAAAGTAGCGCAGGCCGCCGCCGTAATTGGGTTTGAGGATATCGGTGCTGAATTGATCGTGCCAAACGGTACCGGTACCGCCAAAGGCCACAATGCCAAACCGATCGTTGATGCGGTAACGCAGTTCGGCCTGGCCGGCTGCATAGTTTTTATCGCGGTAACGCCCGTTGTAATAACCCCGCATACGGCTATCGCTGCCCATGGCAGGCAGCAGGTAAAACGGGGTTTGGCTGCCCAGCAGGCTGTTGTTGTACAAATCGTAAGCCAAAACAAAATGTTTGCTCAGCCCAAAGTACTGGCTAAACTCGATGGCGAACAGGCCGCCGCTGTAGCCGTTATTGGCAAAAATGCCTTTAACATAGTTATAGCTGGTGTTAAGCAATATGCCGTGGGTGGTGTAGGTATTGTTGTTGCGGGTATCAAAAATAAAGCTGGGGCCAATAGTAACGCTGCTGCCCCCTTCGCGGTTTTGCACCTGCGGGTCGGTTTCAAAAATACCGATGGTATCGCTGCTAAACTTGTACCTGAAGGCGCCCGCGTTGAGGCCCAGGTACAGGTGCGGGGCCACCAGCTTTTCGGCACCGACACTAAACTTGTACCGCTTTTGGCCGATATGCTGGGCATCGGCCTTATTGGTGGCATTGCCGATACCGTAAAAATTGAACGGAAAGTTGAGGTAGCTCAGCGCCGCCGTGTAATGATATTTATTGCCCGGGCTCCAGTAACTGGTGCTGATGCTGGCGCGATATTGCCCCTTGGTGGTAATGGTGCCATAGGCGAAGATGTTGCTTACGCGCGTGTTGCTGTGCAGGGTATCGGTGTAAAAACTGTACAGCAGTGAGCCGCCTACTTCCAAACCGGTTTCGGGTGCGCTGCTCAGCACGGGCAGCGGGATAATACTGCTGCGTTTGCTGCTATCTTTCTCAAAAATGGTGCGGCGGATAAACTTGGGTACAATTTTGTACTGGGCAAAAAGCGATGTGCTAAACAGACAGCAAAAAGCAAGGCAGTAAATTTTCTTCATAGCGTGCTGCGAAGATACGGGATTTTAGTCGGGAGTGGGTAGCCTTGGGTCGAGAGTCGTTTGTAGATTTTTCGATTCAAGACTACCCACTCAAGACTAAGCTTTCTCGTCGGGGTGGCCCTTGCCGGTGGTAATAAGCTGGCTGAGGCTGTGCAGGTAGAAGGGCCAGCCGCCGGGGCCGGTGCAGGCGCTATAACATTCGCCCTGCGGCACCAAGCCTTCGTGGGTAAAGTTGAGCCTGGTTTTACCGTCCTGCTGGGTTATTTCGAAGATAACGCGGGTGCCGGTCCACTCGGCTTTATCTTCAATGAAGGTCAGCTCGCTATCGGTTACCAGCCACACCACTTTTTTGTTGGGAACTACTTCGGTAAGTTTTTGTTTGGAGTAGTGCACATCGCCGTGGCGGTAAACAAATTCATCGTTGAGTTTGTGGGTGCCACCCTGCACGGTTGCCGACCACCAGCCTGCAACATTGTTTACCGCATTGAAAACCTGTTCGGGGCTTTGATCGAACAGAAAAGAAACGTTAAAATTTTGATTATCCATGATGTTTGTTTTTTTTATTTTTGATTGTTTATGCCGGTTCGCCAACACCTTCGCTCAGCAGTTTTTGCAGGCTTTCTGTCAAATGTTCCGTCCAGCCTTTAACGCACTGGTTGTAACACTCAACCCCGGGTTGCAAGCCCTGATGCGTAAAATTGATGGTGGTTGTACCATTGCCGGATACGATCTGGTAGATCACTTTGGTGCCCGTCCATTCGGTGATATCTTTTTGCCAGGGCAGGTGGCTGTCGGTAACCGTCCACACCACTTTGGTAGCGGGTATCAGTTCGCTTACGCAGAAGGTAACGTAAGTGGTGCCAAACCGTACGGTAAAAACATCGTTGAGGTGCTGTGCACTGCCTTCAAAAGTTTTGGCCCACCATTGGTCAACGTGGCTAATGGCATCCAGGGCCTCTTCGGCTGTAACCTTTGCAGTTATACTGCAGGTAAAATCGGGTGTTTTCATTTCTTTTTGTTTTTTTCGCTTAATAGATTACCCAGTTTTTGTAGTTTATTGGCCCAGAAGGCGTCGAAGTATTCGAGCCATTTTTGCAGATCCTTAAAGCCATCCTGCTGCAGCGAACAATACCGCTCACGGCCGATGTCCTCGATAGAAATAAAGCCCGAAGTTTGCAGCACCTTAACATGCTTGGATACCGCGGGCCGGCTCATATCAAAGTTTTCGGCCAGCGCGTTAATGGTCAGGCTGTCTTTTGATAACAGGTATAATATCTGCCTGCGGCTGGGATCGGCAATTACCTGGAATGCGTCAAGCCTTTGCTGTTCCATCGGTTTCGGGGTTTAATAGTTTTGCAATTTTGTTGATGTTACCCAACCAGCCTTTATCCATTGCGTCGAATATCTGCAGCATTTCCGAGCCTTCGGCGCCTCGGTGGATAAGCAGGAGGTGGGTGCCGTTGTCCTTTTCGGTTAACGTCCAATGCACTTCCGAGCGGTTTAAAAAGCCTGTTCCGGGGCCAAAATCCCAGGAGTATGAAAGCTTTTTGAAAGGCACAAGCTCTAATACTTCGCAATGGAATATCCCGTCGAAGTCGAAATCGGGCATGGGTTTGCTTGTAAACCGAAACTTGTGGCCCAAAACCGGTTTAAAGTCGCTGGGCATGAGCCACAGTTTCATCAGTTCGAGGTCGGTTAAATACGCCCAAACATCGGCTGCCGGGTTTGGATAAAAGATCTGGTGTTGAATGATTTTTGCCATGATATAGTTCTTTAAAAATGTTAAATGGTTTGATGATTTAGTGATCGGGAAAGATTTTCCATATGCTGTAACCAGCCAGGATTCATCAGGTTGAAGATCTGTAACATCTGCTCACCTTCGAAGCCGCGATGTACCAGTAATAGTTCGGTACCGTTATCTTTTTCGGTTAATGTCCAGTTCACTACCGATGTGTTTACTTTACCCGTTAGGGTTTTAAAATCCCACGAATAGGATAATGTTTTATAGGGTGTTACTTCTAAAACTTTGCAGTAAAAAGTACCGTCAAAATCGCAATCGGGCATGCAGCCGGGCTTAAACTCAAATTTGTGACCAACAACGGGTTTAAAATCTGTGGGCATCAGCCATTGTGCTATGAGCTCGGATACGGTGAGATACTCCCAAACCTCTGCTGCCGGGTTTGGGTAAAAGATCTGGTGTTGAATGATTTTAGCCATAATGAGTAACTTGTAGGTTACGCAAATGTATATGTAACTTGTGGGTTACGCAAATATTTTTTAAAATATTTTTTCAGGGCACCTGTAAACTCTTAAAAATCACCATAAAAAGCGCAATTGTGAATAATTTAGCCATGTAAATAGCCCCAACCATTAAATTATATCTTATTTTTGCCTGTATGCTGAATGTGCAGGTTTCCTCCAACCTTTTTCTGCATATCCAGATCAGCGCGGGTATAACAATAATCCGCCTGTAAACGTTGGTACACAAAAGCCCTGAACGAAAGCGATAGCAAAAAGTCGTCAGACCAAGCTGCATTATGATGGAACCGGAATTTTTGACCTTCAGAAAATTTAGCGACATGGCTTTTGCCGGAGGGCTCACCGATCTGCTCGACGATAACCGGATACCTTACCAGGTTGAAACGAGTCCGCTGATCGTGAACCCACTGCTGGCCTCGGGGGCGGAGCTGAGCCTCGAATACATCATCAAATTGCAGCCGCAGGACTTTAACACCGTAAATACCCTTTTGGAAGTATATGAGGAAAAGGCTGTAGAAGAGGTTGAGCCCGATCATTATCTGTTTGATTTTACCGATGAAGAACTGCACGATGTGCTGAAAAACAATAGCAAATGGAGCGCTTTTGACCAGGTGCTGGCCCGCAAGATACTGGACGAACGCGGTGCGCCCGTGACAGATGAACAAATAGAAGAATACCGGGAAGAAGAGATCGAATTACTGAGCCGACCGGAAGAATCAGAAGCAACATGGATCATTATTGGTTACCTGTCGGCCTTTTTAGGTGGCTTTTTGGGCATATTTATTGGCGCTATGATGTGGAAGTTTAAAAAGACCCTACCCAACGGCGAGCGCATTTATGCCTACACCGATACCAGCCGAATAAACGGCCTCATCATATTGATCATCGGGATCATCGTATTCGCCATAGCAATTGGCTCACAGATATTTGACTATAGCCTTTTTTAAAAGGCGCCTTTGCGACAGATAATATCCACTGAACATCGAGGGAAAACCGGCATTCGAAATTCATTATTCGATATTATACCCCTGAATCATTATATTTATCTCCCATGAAGAAATCCCTGCTCACCATACTCTGCGGCTTAAGCATAACCGCGTCAATGGCCCAAACCATTACCAAAGCCGAAGTTGCCAAACGTGCCGATGCCATCGAAAAAAAGATCATCGCCTGGCGCGAAGATTTTCATCAGCATCCCGAATTAGGTAACCACGAGGTGCGCACGGCCGATATTATTGCCAAACACCTGCGCAGTTTAGGTATCGAGGTTAAAACCGGCGTTGCCACAACTGGCGTAGTGGGCATACTGGTGGGCGGTAAACCCGGCCCGGTAGTGGCCCTGCGTGCCGATATGGATGGCCTGCCCGTTACCGAGCGTACCAATGTTCCCTTCGCATCAAAAGCTACCACAACTTATATGGGCAATACCGTTGGCACCATGCATGCCTGTGGGCACGATTCGCACATGGCTATCCTGATGGGCACTGCCGAAGTACTGGCTTCGATGAAAAACGAGCTGCACGGCACCGTTAAATTCATTTTTCAACCCGCCGAAGAAGGTGTGCCACCCGGCGAAACGGGCGGCGCGCAGCAAATGGTAAAAGAGGGCGTAATGGAAAACCCGAAGGTTGATGTGGTATTTGGGCTGCATATCCAGTCGTACCAGCCGGTGGGTACCATTACCTATAGGCCCGGTGGCGATATGGCAGCGGTTAACGATATGCAGATCATTGTAAAGGGCCGCTCATCGCACGGCGCCTACCCCTGGAGCAGTATCGACCCGATAGTTACCTCGGCCCAGATCATCAATAACCTGCAAACCGTGGTGAGCCGCAACCTGCACATTACCGATAACCCTGCAGTGGTAACCATAGGCGCCATTAACGGCGGCAATCGCTCCAACATCATCCCCGAATCAGTTACCATGCTGGGCACCATCCGCACCTTTAGCGCTGCCGATGAAAAGATGATCATCGAGCGCGTAAAACAGATCGCCACCAAAACCGCCGAAGCCAACAACGCCACCGCCGAACTCAAAATACCCTACAGCAACCATTACCCCGTTACCTATAACGACCCGGCACTGGTAGCCAAAATGCTGCCCACCCTACAGGCAACCGCCGGTGCTGATAACGTAAAACTGCGGCAGGCCGAAACCGGCGCCGAAGATTTTAGCTTTTACGAAGAAAAGGTTCCCGGTATATTTTTCCACTTAGGCGGCCTGCCCAAAGGCACCGACCCGGTTACCGCTCCCGCGCACCACACGCCCGACTTTTTTATTGATGAAAGCGGATTTACGTTAGGGGTTAAAGCTTTCTGTAATTTAACGTTGGATTATATGGCAATGGCTGCAAAAAAATAGGCAAGTTAAGTTCAAAACACTTTTGTACAGCATAATACCAAACCTAATTATGTTAATTATAAAACGATCGTTCCTGTTGCTCATTTTGATTTTAGGTGGATTACAACTACATGCACAGGAAAACAATATTGCCAAATTAACCGACAGTATTGAAAATGAGGGCCGTAATTTATATAAATCGGAAATCGCCTCGTGGTATGGGACCGATATCTTTTTGGAACAATGTAAAGGTAAACGTAATCGTATTGGTGGCTATCTCTCTTACGACACTGGTGCGGGAATGGCCAATATCTTTTTTTCGAAAGATGAGGTACCGGTTGTGCTGGCTACAATGTCGTTTCCGTATGATGTGAAGCCTGACAACTGCAAATTAGATAGTACCGAGCGTAAACTGTTACCTGTGGAGGAAGAGCTTTACCGTATCCGCAAGGTAGCATATCACGCTATCAGCACCAATAAAGACAGTGTTTTTAGGTTCTATAATAATACAGGGACGAACCTTGTTCCGCTTATTATCAAGGGCGAAAAAAGGGTTTACGTACTGACCAGTCCGCATGCCAACGGGTTGGTGTTATTTGGTAACGATTACCTTATCCGTCTTGATAAAAATAACGAAGTAATTAGCAACAAACGACTGCATAACAGTCTGATATCTGCTTCAGTTAAGAAAGCACCTGGTGATACTTCTAAAAATGTACAGGTGGCAGCCATGCATAGCCATTTATCCGGATACAGTGGTTTGATAACGGCAACAGATATCTGTACGCTGATGCTGTACGAAAGATTCACCACCTGGAAACAGTACTATGTGATATCGAAAGATTATGTATCGATATGGAACTGCGAGAAGAATCAACTGTTGGCCTTAACAAAAGTAGCGTGGGATAAGATAAACGAAGATCAGAAACAACGACATCCCGCAAAAGCGAATTAACTTGAAGTCCGAAATCAAAATCGACCGATCGAAAAATTACTTTGCCGCACCACGGGCAAGATGGTGTTGTCCCGAGTGTAAAAGCGATCATATTGTTTTCAGAAGTCGCCACAAATATCTGAAACGGGTATTGATATACACCTGCATCAGTTTATTGTGTACTTATTGTTTTTGGAGCCTCACACAGGAAAAAGAGGTTGATATGACAGTGCTTATCGGCTTTGGGGCGTGTGGCCTGGCGGGGACTATTTTTGTGATATTGCTAATAGTAAATCTTATAAAAGCGTTGCTTGTTAAGGTTGCGAATTACAAGTGCAGGTATTGTAAAAATGAGTTTGCAGAACCGGTGAAGGTGTTTAAGGGTTGATGGTGAATTGCGGCAAGTACAGAAACTTTACGTTTTGACGAAATTACATCGCCACCCCAATTTTTTGTCTTAACATAATAATCGTAAATTTGATTATGAGTACGGCAGAAATTAAAATGGAGATACAACAGGTATTGGATAAAGTACCCGAAGATAAGTTAGCAGGGATACTCGACTACCTCAAACAGTTTCAAAGTCAAACGTCAGAGCAAACAGAACTATCCGGTTACATCAAAAAGATACTTACCGAAGATAAAGAACTGCTCGAAAAATTGGCGCAATGATAGATCTTGCCATCGTACAAAATCTTCACGAAGTACTTATTCAGCGTTTTGGTGGTGGAAGCGGCATTCGTGATATGGGTGCATTACAGGCCGCCATTGCCCGTCCGTATGCCACATTCGAAGAAACAGACCTGTACCCAACTGCCATCGACAAAGCATCGGCCATTCTCGAAAGTATATTGATCAACCATCCTTTTGTCGACGGGAATAAACGCACAGGGTATGCCTTAATGAGATTACATTTGTTAAAAGCGGGATCGGATATATCGGCTGATCAGGACAAAAAATACGCCATGGTTATTTCGGTAAGCACCGGCGAATTTCGATTTGACGAGATCAAACAATGGCTTACCGAAAATGTAAAATAATCCACCCTTGCCCAACCTCCTTTTCATCTGCAGTAAAAACCAATGGCGCAGCCCCACCGCTGAGCTATTATTTAAAAATCATCCTATACATAACGCCCACTCGGCAGGCACCAGCGATAGGGCCCGCATCAAAGTATCACAAAAATTGATCGATTGGGCGGATGTGATCTTCGTGATGGAACGCAAACATCGCGATATTTTGAAACAACGCTTCGCACCGGCTTTAGCCGGAAAAGAAACAGTGGTACTGGATATTGAAGACAATTACCAGTTTAACGACCCGGAATTGGTAAGCATCTTAAAACGAGCTTTAGGTTATTATTTACTGCCTTAAACTTGCTTTTCAGCCAGAAAACACGTATATTTAAAGGTTAAGCGCGAGGCTTAATGTGTAGAACAGGAAGTAAAAGGCTGCGAAAATTTCTTACAATTTCCCCCCTTGGGAACAGAGGCAAGAATCAAGAGCCAGGAATCAAGACTAAAACAGTTGTGAAATATTCTTACAATTTCCCCCCAGGGAACAGATTGAAGGATTGAGTTACTGAATGATTGAATAATCAATTTGGAAAATACCCATAAATACCTATGTCGGGTTGCAAATATCGATTGTCCTGTGTAGAGATTGCTTCACTATCGTTCGCAACGACGCTTCAAGATAAAAAATCCGAAATCGAACATCCGAAATCACTGTTTCTTAAACTCATACGGCGTATACTCAATAAAATCGGCAACCTTTACCCGCACACTAACCACCCGGCCGTTAACTACTGTAAACGGAAAAACCGCCTTGCCAAACTCCGGGTCGCTAAAAGTAACGTAAAAGCGGTTGCCGCCAATGGGGCGCATCAGGGCGTACATTTTGGGGTGGTGCTCAAACCTGATCTGCAGTTCGCCGTTCTCGCCGCCCTGGTCAATGGTCATATTACCATACAGGTCGCTAAAGTATTTACCGGTATAAGCACCTGCGGGCAAGGCGGGCTGCAGGTGTAGCGCGGCCGAATCGGCCAGTCTTTTATCGGCAAGTTGTTCTTTAAATGTTTTAGCCTTAAACTGGCCCAGGTACTTATCGCTGTAATCGCGAAAAGGTTTTTTCATATACACATCGATGATCTCGTCGCGCAAAGCCTCGATCACGTTATTCTGGTCGGTGTTGGTCAGTATCACAATGCCCAGGTTTTGATCGGGCACCAGCGTTACTGATGATACATAACCATTAACCCCGCCCGTATGAAACACCTCGCGGTGCCCGTTATAATCTTTCAAAAACCAGCCCAGTCCGTAAAACTCGCTGTTGCCGGCACCGTTATCAAATACAATATCCTGTGCCTGGCGCGGCTCAAGCACAGCTGCCTCGGGGATAAACTGCCTTGGGCCAACCTTGCCGTTGTTAAGCAATGCCAGCACCCATTTGCTCATATCACTAACGTTCGAACTGATGCTGCCCGCCGGTGCCAGGTTATCTATCTGGCAAAACGGAATAGCCACCAGCCGTCCATCCGTCATGGTATGCGGTGCAGCCTTGTTATAAGCTCCGGGCATATCTTTGCTTAACGCGATGGTGCTGCCCATCCCTAAAGGTGCAAAAATGCGGTCTTTCACTGTCGATTCCCACGATCGGTCGGTAGCAGCGGTAATGATCTGCCCGGCAGTTAAAAAAGCAGCATTGGTATACCCCCACTTACTGCGAAAAGAATATAGGGCCTGTACATGCGCCATCTTTTCTACCACCTGCTCGCGGGTAAGGTTACTTGTCCAATAAGTAAAATCGCCCTGAAAGGTACCAAAACCTATCCGGTGGCAAAGTAGGTCGCGCACGGTAACCAGTTCGGTAGCGGGTTTGCTTTCCAGTTTAAAACCTGGTATGTATTTGGTCACCTTGTCATCCAGCGCAAGCTTATGCTCACCTGCTAAAATGCATAATAAAGTTGCGGTAAAAGCTTTGGTATTGCTGCCTATCATAAACAGCGTATTCTCATTAACCTTGTTATTCAGGCCAAGCTCTTTAACGCCGTAGCCCTTCATCAGCACAATTTTGTTATCCTTAATCACACACACTGCCGCACCGGGTATGCGCCAGTTGGTTAGCGCACGGTTAATATAGGTATCAATACTATCCTTAAAAAAATGATCGCGATTAACATTTTGTGCAAAAACAGGGCTGGCAAACAAGGTTAAACACAGTAATATAAGCTTTGCGCAATTCTTCATTGGATGGTTAATAAACTAAGGGATATAGTAAATATACAAACGCGAACCACAAATGGTTCTGCAATCGACTAAAATAATAAATCAGCCTAAATAAAAACCGGGTGTGTATAAAAATTGACCGGCTGATCGCATTTACGCTTTTTCTCACAAATTAAACAAAAAAAGCCCTCCCGTTTCCGGGAAGGCTGCTTTAATTAATTTATTTTAGTTTTTAATGATGTCCGTTATCGTGGTGGTCATTGTGTCCGCGGCCATTGTCATGATGATCATTATGACCCCTGCCATTATCGTGGTAACGGGTATACTTCACATCGCGGCTGTCGCGGATAATTGGTTGATCCCGGCGGCCTTTATACTGCGCATAACGGTTACGGTACACGTTATCATGCAGGTAGGGCGTAGGTTCGTTTAGCACCACTTTGTAACCCCTGTTCAGGTCAAAATTGTGGTAACGTGGCGGTAATGATGTAGCGCGGGTCCAGCTATTGCCGTTTCTGTATACAAATTGCTGATGTGGCACATCATAATAAACGCCTATATCAGGCATATAGTAATATTCGGCATGGTCATAACCGGTAGGGCCCCAGGTAGGCTGCGAACCGATGTTAATGCCCAGGCTTATTTTAAATTGTGCCTTGGCCGGACTAAAAGACAGTGCGGCTAATAATACAGCGGCACCTAACATTAATTTTTTCATGGTCGTTCTGAGTTGTATAAAACTTATTAATTATTAAACAACCCTGTAACCGCTTGGTTTGTTTACCCTTTGTAACAACTTGCTCACAAACTAATACCGTGTTGAAGCCGGGCATGGTTTAATAGTAACCGTACCGCGAGCGTTATCATAAAACTGTACAGGATAATCACACCATGATAATCACAAAACCTATATTGATGGTTATAAAACAAAAAAAGGTGCAGCTATTAGCTACACCTTTGATAATATTTAGGTTTGTGATTGCTTAACTAAAATTTAAACTGCATCGCTCCCGATACTAAAATCATCGCTTTTGTTACCGGGCATATCATCATCTTCAAAATCGGTTTTGCGGCCAAGCATGGTAAAGTTTTCGGCAACCACTTCGGTAGTATACTTTTTGTTGCCGTCCTTGTCTTCAAATGATCGCGTCCTCAGCTTTCCTTCAATGTAAACCAGCTTTCCTTTTTGTAAAAACTTGGCCGCCACATCTGCCAGGCCCCGCCACATTACAATGTTGTGCCATTCGGTTTGCTCAACTTTGCGTCCATCTTTGTTAAACGTTTCCGATGTCGCCAGCGGAAAACTTGCTACCGAAACTCCGCCTTCAAGATAACGGATATCGGGGTTTTTACCCAAGTGCCCCACGAGTATTACTTTATTTATTCCAGACATATTAATTAGGTAGGTATAATTGTATTATAATTCAAAAAATTTAGTTAAAAATAGAAAAATTATTTTTGGTAACGCTAAGTTATTTAAATTTTCCACTTTCGAGAAAAACCATGATGGTTTTAATTTAATTTTTAAATTATTTTCAATCCTGATAAACCTGTAATAAATATGCTGGTGTGTTAAGATGTGTTTTTGGGTTGGGTAAACAGTAATTACCTGTGGGTTAAAGCCCAGTGTTTTAGCCGTTTCCGGCGATGCCAGCAGTTCCTCTATAGTTTTATCTCCGGCTGTTTCTGTGAGTGGCACATCATACATATTCGCCCATATATCACTTTCATCCCGTTTATTTAACAGCACTTTATCGGCATCGGTTATTAACCAGTAATTAAAGTAACGTTGCTTTATCTTCACGGTTTTTAATTTAACCGGTAGTTTATTTACCTGATTATGTTGTAAAGCATAGCATCCGGTTTTAACCGGGCATACCTCGCAAAGGGGGTTACGCGGCTTGCAAAGCATGGCGCCAAACTCCATCATGGCCTGATTATGCAGCCCCGGTTCATTCTGGTCAAGCAGTTCATTAGCCATCTGCTGAAAAAGCTTTTTGCCTTTGGTACTATTAATAGGTTCGGCAATACCAAAATAGCGGGCCATTACCCGGCTCACATTCCCATCAACCACAGCTCTGGCCTGGTTGGTCGAAAACGATGATATAGCCGCGGCCGTATATTCGCCTATGCCTTTTAAGCCTATCAGGTCCTCGTACTTACCCGGAAACACGCCGTTAAACTGCTGCTTCACCAACCGCGCGGTGGTAAGCATGTTCCTGCCGCGCGAATAATAGCCCAATCCCTGCCATAATTTAAGTATCTCATCTTCGCTGGCCGAGGCAAAGTCCGATACAGTTGGGTAAGTCTCGGCAAAGCGGTAAAAATAGGGCTTACCCTGCTCTACCCGCGTTTGTTGTAAGATGATCTCAGACAGCCAAATAACGTACGGATCGGTGGTATTGCGCCAGGGCAGATCGCGCTTGTTTTGCCTGTACCACTGCGCTAAACTTTGGGTAAAATTCATTATATACAAAGGTACGTGCTTTTACGTTATAGTAGTTTACAAACCTCTTCGTAGGTAAAAGCAAAATTTATCATCTTTTATTTTTCAATTTCATTTTTTACCAATACTTTTGCAACCCCAAAACAGTTAAGTGTTTACATAATTTTATAAAGAAAAACAGATATGACCAAGGCAGAAATAATAGCTGAAATCTCATCAAAGACAGGCATCGAGAAAATAGACGTACAGGAAACTGTTGAAGCATTTTTCAAAGTTGTAAAAACTTCAATGGTAGGCGGCGAAAATGTTTACGTTAGGGGTTTCGGTAGCTTCGTAGTTAAAAAAAGAGCTAAAAAAACAGCTCGTAACATCTCGAAAAATACTGCCATCATCATTCCGGAACATTTTGTACCAAGCTTTAAACCGGCAAAAACTTTTGTTGAAAAAGTGCGCACCGGCAATAAAACAAAAGCAGTAAAGTAACTTATGCCAGCAAAGCAAAAACAAATAGCGGTAATTGTTATAGTAGTTATTATAATGGGCTATTTGTTTTCGCTTCCTGTTAAAGGATTAATAAAGCCCAAAGAGAGCCGCAGCAGTGCAGGCGCTAATATTACAGAGGGTAAAGCGGTTAATACCAGCGTAAATGCCGACTATGTTTCAACCCCTGCCAAGGCAGCAATAGGTACCGACATAGCCGCACAGATAACGGCCTTAGAAACCAGTTTGAAAAACGCTGCTAACGATGCCGAAAAACTAAAGATACAAAAACAGCTTGCCCTTAAGTGGGACGATGTTAACCAGGCTGCACCGGCGGCGTTTTACTACCAGGCTATTGCCGTTAAGCAAAACACCTACCAAAACTGGGTAACAGCAGGCGACAGATTTAACGATGGTTTCCGCTACATGCAGGATACCGTTGCACAACCCGCTTTAGTGACAAACGCGGTAAGCGCTTTTCAAAACGCTTTAAAGCTTAACCCCGATGGCCTTGATGCCAAAACAGGTTTAGGCATTGCCTATGTAAACGGTGGCGCGGCAAGCCCTATGCAGGGTATCAGCCTGCTGCTCGAAGTTGTTGGTAAAGACCCGGCTAACCGCAAAGCAAACCTTAATTTAGGTTTGTTTGCTATTAAATCGGGGCAGTTTCAAAAAGGTGTGGACAGGTTTAAGGGCATGATTGCCGTTAAGCCCGAGTTTGAACCTTATTTTTACCTGGCCGAGTGCTATAAGCAATTAGGGCAGAAAAAAGAAGCTATCGACGCTTACGAAAAAAGCAAGGCCCTGATGCCCGACCCAACGTTTACAACACAGGTTGATCAGTATATCAAAGAGTTAAAAAATTAATAGTATTTAAAAATTATCATTATGCCAAGCGGTAAAAAAAGAAAGAGACATAAAATGGCCACTCATAAACGTAAAAAACGTTTAAGAAAAAACAGGCATAAAAAGAAATAAGCCAGTTTAGTTATTGCCGCCCTTACTAAAAGGGCTATAGTTTCTATTGTTTAAACCTTCGTATTATTTAATTTACGGCCTTTATGTCGTTTAAAGAAATGGAGTAGCCATTGGTAAAAGAATTAATTATCGATGCATCCCCCAGCGGGGCTACTATTGCTTTATTACAGGATAAACAACTTGTAGAGCTTAATAAAGAGCAAATCAACAACAATTATGCTGTTGGTGACATTTATCTCGGGAAGATCAAAAAGATCATGCCCGGGCTAAATGCTGCTTTTGTTGATGTTGGCTACGAGAAGGATGCCTTTTTGCACTATCTGGACTTAGGCCCGCAAGTGCAAAGCCTGCTTAAATTAAATAAGCAGGTGCGTGGCGGCAGCCACCAGGGGAAACTATTGGATAATTTTAAGCTGGAGCAGGATATCGAAAAATCGGGTAAAATATCCGACATTTTAACCAAGGGCCAGCTGATACCGGTACAAATAGCTAAAGAACCTATTTCAACCAAGGGGCCGCGCTTAAGTTCCGATCTGTCAATAGCAGGCCGTTACGTTATCCTGGTTCCCTTTTCTGAGACGATCTCCATCTCCAAAAAAATAAAAAGTAATCCCGAACGTACACGCTTACGCAAGATCATTGAAGGCATCAAGCCTAAAAACTTCGGCGTAATTATCCGTACCGTATCCGAGGATAAGGGCGTTGCCGAATTACAGAAGGATTTGCTCGATCTCATCTCCAAATGGGAATCGTTCACCACCCGCCTGCCATCAACCGAACCTGCCAAAAAGGTTTTGGGCGAGATGGATCGCACCTCAACTATTCTGCGCGATATCTTAAATTCAGATTTTCAGAATATTTATGTGAACGATATTGGCATCTTCGAAGAGATCCGCTCGTACATTCACGAAATTTCGCCCGATCTGGAAAGCATCGTTAAACTGCACAAACACAAAGAACCCATATTTGAGCACTTCGGTGTAGATAAGCAGATCAAAGGCGCTTTTGGCAAAACAGTTAACCTTGCCGGCGGCGCATACCTGGTTATTGAGCATACCGAGGCCCTGCACGTTATCGACGTAAACAGCGGTAACCGCACAGCCAATAAAGAAAACCAGGAGCAAAACGCTTTCCAGGTAAATAAAGAAGCCGCTAAAGAAATTGCCCGCCAGCTACGCTTACGCGATATGGGTGGCATCGTGGTAGTCGACTTTATCGACATGCACAAACCTACCAACCGTAAAGACCTGTTCGATTACCTGCGCGATGAAATGGCTTTAGATCGTGCCAAACACACCATTTTGCCGCCAAGCAAATTTGGCCTGGTACAAATTACCCGCCAGCGTGTTCGCCCCGAAATGAACATCGTTACCACCGAGGTTTGCCCGGCATGCCACGGTACCGGTACCATTCGCCCTACGGTGTTGCTTATTGATGATATTGAAACCAATTTCAATTATATCCTTACCGAGCAAAACGAAAAGAATATTACCCTGGCCGTACACCCCTACATCGAGGCCTTCATCAAAAAAGGATTGGTTACCCGCCAAATGAAATGGTACTTTAAGTACAACCAGTGGATCAAGGTTAAAAGCAACCCTGCCTACCAGATCACCGAGTTCCACTTCCTGTCATCAAAAGGCGAAGAAATTAAGTTGTAATTTTTGATTTCGGATTTTTTTTGTGTCATTGCGAGCGGTAGCGTGGCAATCTCATGCTTTACAGAGCCGTTATACAAGTCACACGTCCGGTTAAGCGTCCACGCTTGACCGTAATAATTCGGGAGCGTCCACGCTCCTGAACTAAAAACAGCGTGGACGCTGAAAACTAATTAAGGCTAGGCATGGACGCCTGAACTGGCGAAATAACGTGAAAAATTGTAACTTGTAGCACAAATTACAAAATGACCGGATCTTTAGCACAAGTAATTGCCTTAGTTTCTTTTGGAAATGAATTTTTAACAACAGGCTCGTTACCTGATAACTTCTATCCCGATAACTCAGTATTCCAATACTGTAAAAGCATCAATTTTTTTGATTTTAAGAAGGGTTTTTTAAGAACTAAACAAATTATGGTAGCGGAGGACCCTACCAAATGGTTAGACTTTTTAAAGTCTGACGGATGTAAAAAACTAAGGCTCTCTTTTCAAGAAGATGGTACATTAGAGCAAGACCATAAATTGGCCGCGTTTGTTGGCGGAGGCGGACTTTGGTTAATTGAGGCCATAAACAGTGATGGATACTCGACTTTATGGGCAAACAAATGGGAGGTAATTGATCCGGATGCAGCTGATCGCAAAATATGGGGGATATCTTATATTGCCATCCAAAAAAATCAAGCTGGGTCTACAACTCAGACTGACTTAAGTATTGTTAAAGGAGAGTTTTCAGATTGTTTACATACCATAGCGGACTTCGCATACAAAAATAATCTATTAAGCTGGGGTGCAATATTTGATAAAGCGAACGATACTTTATCAAATAATAATCCTATTTCGGAAGACTACTATAAAGACTTTATTATCGACAAAAATTATTCATTACTGGCGAGGCAACTATTAATTTCGGCAAAAAAGGCTTGGGTATTTGGCGGCATGGGTTCTTGGAATGATATGTGGTTTGAATCTGATGAAGAAAACAAAGTATATAGTGAGTTATCAGCAAACCTTTATGAAAACGTAAATAATGCTATTATAGCTGCAATCAATAACAATACACTTACTAAATAAATTAGTAAAACACAAAAACAATCTGCACATTTGCAAATCATCACATTTGCACATTAACAAACGTGGCTAAAACAAAAACCTCCTATTTCTGCCAAAGCTGTGGCTACGAATCGCCGAAATGGCTGGGCAAATGCCCTTCGTGCAACCAGTGGAACACCTTTGTCGAAGAGATCATCGAAAAAAGTAACGGCGCTATTCCCGACTGGAAAGCTACCGGCGGTTCCACATCAACCCAAAGGGCCAACAAGCCTGTTTTAGTTTCCGAAGTAGTTTTTGAAGAAGATAACCGTCTGCTCACACCCGATAAAGAATTTAACCGCGTATTGGGCGGCGGTATTGTACCGGGTTCGCTGGTGCTGATAGGTGGTGAGCCGGGCATCGGTAAATCAACCCTGATGCTGCAGCTGGCCATGAATATGCCTACGCTCAAAGTACTCTACATATCGGGCGAAGAAAGCGAACGGCAGATCAAAATGCGCGCCGAGCGACTGGCGCCAAACGCGGGCAAAGCAGGTGGCGGCTGTTTTATCCTTACGGAGACATCAACCCAAAACATTTTTAAGCAGATAGAGCAGCTGCAGCCAGATATTGTGATCGTCGATTCCATCCAAACGCTGTATTCAGCCCATATCGAATCAACACCCGGCAGCGTATCGCAGGTGCGCGAGTGCACCGCCGAGCTGTTACGCTTTGCCAAGGAAACCGCTACACCGGTATTTTTGATCGGCCATATCACCAAAGATGGTATGATAGCCGGACCAAAAATATTGGAGCATATGGTGGATACTGTTTTACAGTTCGAGGGCGACAGGCACCATGTTTACCGCATTTTACGCTCCATCAAAAACAGGTTCGGCTCCTCGTCCGAACTGGGTATTTACGAAATGCTGGGCGAAGGCCTGCGCGAAGTATCCAACCCATCCGAAATATTGCTGTCACAGCGCGACGAGCCTTTGAGCGGCATCACCATATCGGCTACTTTAGAAGGTTTACGACCAATGCTGATCGAAACCCAGGCATTGGTTAGCACATCGCCATACGGCACGCCACAACGCTCTGCTACTGGTTTTGATACCAAGCGGATGAACATGCTGCTTGCGGTGTTAGAGAAACGATGCGGCTTCAGCCTGGGCACTAAAGATGTATTTCTCAATATCACCGGCGGCATCAGGGTTGAAGATCCGGCTATTGATCTGGGTTTGGCTGCGGCCATTATCTCTTCTCACCAGGATATCCCCGTACCTTTTAAAACCTGCTTTGCTGCCGAGCTGGGCCTTAGCGGCGAAATACGAGCCGTAAACCGGGTAGAGCACCGTATTGCCGAAGCGCAGAAACTGGGCTTCGAGCAGATATTTATCTCCAAATACAACATGCCCTCAACAGCCAAAGGCAATAAAGCGCTCGACCTCTCGCGCTACACCATCGATATCAAACCCGTTGGCCGGATAGAAGAAGCGTTTAATTTGTTATTCGGATAATTAAAGAGCTACAGCCTGTGCCATTCCCTCCTTTGGGACGGTGGAGGAAGGGATTTAATCATGTTCGCGTTTTAACTTGCGCTCGTTTGTAACGAGCGCTTAACATGGGTAAGCGTTTTAAACGCGATACACGCTTTAGGGCTTAGGGTTCCTCCACTGTAAACTCTATTGTTTGGCTGTTTTTTGAGCCGGGAAAAGGCACAGTTCGGATAGAAAAGGACAGCTCGTACTTGCCGGGTTTATCGGGTACTTTGAATTTGAACTGGTACCTGCCCTCGTGAGGTATGTTGCTATCGAGTGGTTTCGATGCCAGTTTCAGGTCGCCGTTTTGCATAAAGCAGGCTTCCAAAAAGGCTTTATCGGGTGCTAAGCGTAACTTCGGAACAACAGTCATGAAGAGATCTAAACGATCTGCAGCCAAAAGTAAATCCATCGTAACGTTTTGCCCCGGCTTTGCCGAACGGATGCCCGATAAAATACCGATCTCAGCTTTCTGGTAGGTTTGCACATCATCAACCCAGCCAATATACCATTTGCGGCCGTAAAGCGCCACCAGCGAATCCGTTGTGGCGCCGGGTTCATTATATTCGGACATATACAGCGCTTTTTTATGCTGCATGCTATCCTCAATGGGCCACATATCGTACTGGGTTTTGCGGTAATAACGGGTATCGTATGATACAGCCTTTAGCGAATTGCTGTAGTAATTGTATTTGGATGGATCCTGGAAACCATCGCGGATAACGACATAATTATCACCAACTATTTGGTGCACCTGTTTGGTCCATTCGCGGAAGCCGAAATAACTTTCAAACTGGCCGATCTTCATCACAAAAGGAAACTGGAACAACAAGGCTATCCGTAAAAACAGGATAAACGCGAGGTTAACCAGGGTAAGGTTGTAAAACCATTTTGGCGGGTAAGCCGATTGTTTAAACCGGATCAATACCAGCATAACAAGCGGCACGTAGGCAACCAGTGTCCAGTGCATTTGTACGTTACCTTTAAAAGTATTGAGCCAAAAGAACAGAAAGGTACCAATACAGTTAACTACCAGTGTACGGATAAAGGTATCTTTGATCTTCACTTTCGCTGCCGAGTAATACAAAAACCAGCCGATAAATGGTCCGGCCATAGCCAGCTGCCCGAGCGGATAAGTGGCTGTAAATTCGATATTGTATTTTTCAGAACGGTCAACCAGGTGATATTTGAGCGACGGGAAATCATGCTGAAACTGCCAAAGTACATGCGGAATGAACAGAATTGATGCAAGCACAGCAATGAGCCAAAAGCTTTTACGGCGCAGTAGTTTGATATTGGCACAAAGGGTTAGCCCGATGACCAGTATTCCATGATATTTGCTGTACAGCAGACAGGCGGCCACAACACCCAAAATGAGCGCGAGGCCCCATTTATCCTCGTCAATATAGCGTTGATAAAAGTAATAGAACAGTACCGTAAAGAAGAATAACGGCGAATCGGGTGTGGTGGTAAACCCGTACATATGGAAAATAAACAACCCCGAAGCGATAGCAATAAACCATTTGGCATCAACTGCGTACCTTTTAAGGATGAGCCATAACAGGTATAGCGAAGCCGAATTGGTGATCACTGTAAGCAGCCGCAACCCCAGCTCGTTATGCATGATGCTATCGCCAATGCGAATAAAAATAGCCACCATGGGCGGGTGATCAAAATATCCCCAATCTAAAAACCGCGAATAAACCCAGTAATATGCCTCATCGCCATGCAGTTCCAGGGTATATGATTGCAGGGCGTTAAACAACGTCCAGAACAATAAAAAATACCAGATGGGCTTGTTTGAAGAAGTGCTGATACCGGTTGCGGACATTAAACTTTATTTTAACACAAATAACCAAAAAATATTTGTGATTTGGATTTTATCCTGGCAACAGCAGCAAACCGGCGGTAATTATAATGGTGCCTGATTTACCCGCGGTATTTAGCTCAGTATAACCGCAGGTAAACAGGACTTTGATTTTTAAGGGGTGTGGGGTATCAATTTTATTTGGGGCTTTTTATATCGTTTTTTATTGCGTTTGCCCAGCCAGATCACAAAACCGGTAACCGGCAGGCTGGCGCAAATAAGCGATGCTGTAAAGGCGATGATCTTGCCGGTTAAGCCCAGCACCTGGCCTACGTGGATATCGTAGTTCATATCGTTCATTTTCATACCAGGGCTTTTTTGCTCGTGAGATAGATATTGGAGCAGTTTACCCGTATGTTTATCGAAGGTGTAGCCATCACTGTGGTAAAAATGCAGGCTTTTGGCATAAGCGGTTATGCCTATTGTCCCGGCGTTTTCGGTAGGATCATATACTAAAAACATCTCTGCATTTGCCGATCGTTTTTGTGCGAAGGCAAACGCCATATCTGCTACAGGTTGTAGCGTGTTGCCTTTAAACAAAGTGTCTGATTTAAAGGTGGCCTTCTCAGCCGGATACTTATCGCCCAGGTTGGCCGTAGTGTAAATACTGTCGCGCATCCAATCAAAAGCTATAGATAAACCCGATATGGCCAGTATAACGGCAATGCTTGTGGCATAAAACCCCAGCACATTATGCAGATCGTAGTTGACACGCCGCCAACGGCCGTTCCATTTAATGGTGAATGCCCGCTTACGGTCGGTTTTACGTTTGGGCCACCATAATATAATGCCCGTTATCATCATCACCACAAAAATAATAACGGATATACCCACTATCGGCGTGCCGATACCAGGTGGCAAAAGCAGGTAAAGATGAATGTATTCGACTATGGTAAAAAAATTCCTCAGCGGGTTTTCTGTATGGGTAATTGCACCGCTATATGGGTTTAAATAAACATATTCGAAACTGTTTTTACTGTTGATGATAACCGCTGCCGGGCGATCTTTGCCATAATAGTAAATATAATTTGCGGTATAACCGGGATGTTGCTTTAGTGTGATCTGTTTTAAAACTGATGGTGCCAGGTAGGGCTTACTTTGCTGTTCAACCTTGCGATAACTGTATAACGCATCCTGTATCTCATCCTGGAAACAGAAGATACAACCGGTAATGCTCACAATAAACACCACCAGCCCAGCTATAAAGCCGAGCCAGCGGTGTACAAATAATATCGATCTGTTAACAGCCATGCATTAAAACCTGTAGCTAATGCTGCCAATAACCTGCCTTAACATTTGCGGATCTACAGTGGTATAACCTATCCAGTATTGCTTATCGGTAAGGTTATTTACGTTTAACGCAAAACGGAATTTATCCTTGTTATAAAACAAACTGCTGTTTAGTACAGTGAACGATGGCAGGTAAAAAACGCCATTGTAAGCATTGTCGATCACATAGTTATCTGCCGAATAATTACCCCCGAAACCTAAACCAAGGCCTTTGGCGCTGCCTTTAGTCAGTACATAGCTTGCCCATAAATTGGCCGAGTTAGCCGGACCAGCAGTTTGAGGCCTGCGTCCGTTATCGTAGGTTGGGTCGGAGTTGGTCATTAGGCTGTTATTATGCGAGTAACCTGCCACAATGTTAAAGCCATTAAATGGGTTGGCAATAACTTCGGCCTCAAAACCACGGCTGTATTGCGAGCCGTCCTGGATGGAAAAATTAGTGTGATTAGGGTCGGATTTGACGATATCCTTCACCTTGATATCATAATAGCTGATGGTGCTGCTCAGCTTGCCGTCAAACAGGTCAACCTTAACGCCGCCTTCCAACTGGTTGGCTTGCTCTGGTTTAAAGCTTTTGCCATAAAAATCGGTACCCGGAGTGGTGTTGCTAAAACCGTTCATATAATTACCAAACAGCGCTACCTGGTTTTTTACCAATTGGTAAACTAACCCAAATTTAGGCGAAAGGGCCGTCTGGTGGTATGCGGTACTGCTGGTGCCGTTTACCGGGTTATCAACCGATGTGTTGTTAAAATAATCAACCCTTAAACTGGCCATAGCCATCAGGTTATCTGTAATATTCAGCACATCTGATGCATAAGCGCTGTAAGTATAATTGTTGTAACGGCTGTAAGCGGTGTATAACGGCGTGTTATTGAATAGCGAATCTACTTTGGCCTTGTTAAAATTGTTATAGGCAGGTATAGGGCCCTTTAAGTTGATAATATCGAACGAGTCCGACCCGCCGTTAGGGTCGCTGTATTTGAGGTTTGAGGTTTGATTTAAAAAGTCAACCCCGGCTACCAGCCTGTTTCTTAAGCTGCCGATCTTAAAATCGCCAATGAAGTTTTGCTGTATTTGTAAGGTATTGGTGTTGCCATCAATTGCCCAAACGTTGCGGGCAATGGAGTTATTACCTGGCAACAGGTAAAAATAGGGGCCATACCCATCAGAACTGCTGTTGGTTGTGCCAAAGTTAGTTTGCGACTTCCAGCTGTCCGAAATTTTGTAATCTATTGCGCCGTAAAAGTTAACGTTGTTTGAGGTAGTAACCAGGTCGTCGCTTTGATACGAACGCTTGTAGTCGATATTTAACTGGCTGGCATTGGTTGCGCCAAGTGCTGCAATGGTTGAGCCAAAATAAAATATCGGCGGAGTAGTGCCCTTACCATGGCTTATCTCGGCATCAAAAGTTAAACTTAATCTGTCGCTGGCTTTATAGGTAAAGCTCGGATCGAATACGAAATTTTTGTTAAAGCCATTATCCTGAAAAGAATTGATGGCATTGTAAGCTGTATTGATACGTAACAGCGCTTTTTTAGCCGAATCGAGCGGCGTATTGTAATCGGCGCTAATACGGTTAAAACCATAGCTACCGCCCGAATAACTGATCTCGCCGCTGGTAGTTTCAAAAGGTTTTTTGGTTACCCGGTTGATCAAACCGCCAAAAGAGATCAAACTGCTGCCATATAACGTACCGGATGGGCCTTTGATCACTTCCAGCTTTTCAAGGTTGGCAGCATCAGCAGTGTTGGTGATCAAACCGGCAATGCCATTCCGCAACGAGGTTTGTACAGAAAACCCTCGGAGTGTAAAGTAGCTGCCGCCATCGCCTGCACGGCCGGTAGGTGTCCATAATTTGGTGATACCGGCTGCATTTTTGATCGCGTCATCAGCAGAAAATACAGCCTGTTCCTGCAAAAGCTCCTTACCTATACTGGTATAAGCCTGCGGATTTTCCAGGTTACTCAAGGGCATTTTGGCCGCATAATCGCTCGACTTTTTAACGAACTTGTTTGTGCGGCTATCGCTTACGTTAATCTGCTGTAAAATGCCCGCAGTTAAGTTGATGGTGATTACAGGTACTTTAGTTGTTTGTACGCCTTGTACAGTTACAACTACCTGCTGCGCGGGAGCACCAACATGCGATGCAATAAGTGTATAGGTGCCGGCAAGTACTTTTAATGAGTAGGTACCGCTTTCGCCCGACATGGTACCGTAACGGGTGCCTTGCAGCGCGATGCTTACATTTTCGGCAGGTTTACCATCGGATGTTTTAACCGTGCCGCTGATAAAGCCGGTTTGACCAAAAACTGTTGTGGTGATGAAAAGGAAGAAAAAACTGAGGTGTATTTTTTTTAAGAACGAGAAAGTAGACTTATTGCTACATAGTAAAGAATTCATAGTTTTGTTACTGATGATTAATAAATTGAAGGATTTGTTGACATTGGCCCGGTAAGATGTTTGGCGACGGAATACCGGGTTTTTTTATACGCGCGGACTAAGTATAATGCATAGGCATGTTTTTAACAGGGTTCGGCGACAAAGTAACCTCTTATTTAGAATAATTCCAAACAAAGATCTTTGAAATAGGAAAAATACCTCTTTGGGGGTATGGGGATGGTTCCGCGGATTACAAATCTGCTTGTATTTGGGTCGGGATTGCAAATCCCGACGAACGGTAAAAATAAAAAATGTACTTTCGTTAATCCGGATTAAATGACGCGGGGATTTGCAATCCCCTATAAAGAAATACTACTGTATCTCCATTACCTCTTTTTTCTTTCTTGTTTTCATACGTTTAGGCACAAAGTCGAGTATTTCGGTTTTCAGGGCCTCTATCATGCGGCGTTTTAAAAAGTTCTTTTGTATCACAATACTCACCTCGCGCACCGGTTCGGGGCTTTTAAAATAACGTACTTTATCAAGCTGTTTATCGGTCAGGTCGCTTAGGGCCAGTTCGGGTAAAATGGTTGCGCCGCTGTTTTGATCAACCATCCGTTTTAGCGTTTCAACACTGCCCGTATTGTACTCAAAATGCTGAAAGCCCCTGGTTGAGCGCCTGCGCTGGCAAATGTTCAATACCTGCTCGCGCATGCAATGGCCTTCGTTCAGTACCCATATTTCCTCCATGTCTATATCATCCGGACTGATGCTTTTCTTTTTAAACAACCGGCTTGTTTTTGAGGCGTAGGCCACAAAGTTTTCGTAAAAAACAGGGATCTCTAACAAGTAGGCCTCATGTAGCGGAGTTGATAATATACCGCAATCTATTTTACCAAGTTTGATCTGCTGAACGATCTCTTCGGTAGTTTGCTCCCAAACGATCAGTTTTACCTGGGGATATTTCTCAATAAAGCGGTTAATGATACGCGGTAACAGGTAAGGCGATATGGTTGGGATGATACCTACTTTTAATTCGCCGCTCAGTTCTTTTTGCCTGTCGCTGATGATCTCTTTGATCTTTTGGCTTTCGGATAATAATAACCTGGCTTGTGCGATGATCTCAATGCCGATCTCGGTAGGTACAACAGGTTGTTTGGTACGGTCAAATATTTTTACGCCTAAATTATCTTCCAGCTTTTGGATCTGCATGCTCAGCGTAGGCTGTGTTACAAAACACTTTTCGGCAGCAGCCACAAAGCTGCGATAGCTATCCAGGGCAACGATATATTCTAATTGTACTAAGGTCATGCTATATAGTTAAAATCTAATTCAAATATAATAATTATTGATTTTATCTATATGATAAACTTCAGCAAGTTTATTTAAGTGCACATTTAAATAGTTTTACACGGATTTGAGATAATAGATATGAGATTTGAGACAACGTTTTTAAGGGTTCTTCTGTCTCATATCTCACATCTCAATACTCACATCTAAATCATCCTCCGGCAAAAACAGCTGCCTTTTCGGCCATTAGCTTGTTTATTTTCTCAATGCTATCGCCGTTACGGTCCTTATCCTGTTCGTTGGCAACGCTCGAAAGCAGTACCCCTGTTTTGGCATCTATCAGGCTAACCTCGTAATGCACGCTATAGGCTTTAACTCCGGGCGTGAATGATAATCCCCCATTCGAGCTGGTATTCACAACTGCATCAAATATAGCTTTGCCGGTATTAATGCCATTAGCCAACCCTTCGGACATATAGCGTGTGCGCACCACACGCACCTTTAACACCAAATCGGCACCGCTAAGCCTGCCTAAACTGTCAGGAGCCATTTTCCATGCCTTGCGCAAATCGGAAACTGCAGCTTTAATACGATCATTAACGACGTTGGTATTGATCATTTCTACATGGTGCTGAAATTTTTTGGCGCTGTGACTGTTGGTATACATCAGGTAAGCCTGTTCCAATGCCGATTGTGTTTCAAGGCTGGTAGCCTGTTCTTCGGTATAAGTATCGCCTTTTGATGACGGAATGCCGGTATAATACACTTCAACAGGTAATACAGCTAATTTTTTGCCGCTCAGATCATGCGACGACAAATAGGCGTTGTTATTATACACCTTTTTTGAACATGAGAGCAATACCACCGGTAAAACCCCCAATAATAAGTAATAAGATATGGTTTTCATACCGGTAAGACGCCGGTTGTAATTAATCTGTTACACAAATCAATGTTAAAATTTGTTAAACAATTTGATGAATATAGGGTGGAACCAGCCTATTCGTTTAACAGAAGCTGCAGTTTATCGATAAACAATCCCAGATGATAACCATCTACCAATGCATGATGCACATGGATGGCTAAAGGCATCAGTTTACGGCCATCAACATCGGTTAATTTACCTACAGCTATTTTAGGGCAGCTATCGCCTGCGCTTTTGTTAAATGCTTCGGATATACTGGTAAAGTTTATCCATGGCAATGCCGAAAAATGAATGACATTAGTTAACGGACCGGTTGTAAATAACCCGCTGGTGTTTTTGATGCGTTCAATTTCGGCAGTTACTTCCTGGTGAAATTTAAACAGGTCAGTGTGGAATTTGATGTGCGAAAATCCAAAGGTATGATCGTCACGCAGGATGGTAGACGAGGCATCCACCTGGTCGCAAATATAAACGTCGTCGCCATCAATGCGGTACTTCAAATTTTCCGTTTCATTAATGGCAACGAGTATTTTGTGCAGGTAATAACTATAAAACGAAACGTCTAAGGCTTTATACCGGCTGTAGGCACGCGTACAATCCAACTGAACGGTAATGCCGTAGTAAGGCTGGTTAAAAGTTTTAAAAAAGTTAAAATGCTCTTTCCGGTTCCAGTTTTCAATATCCAGTTTTCGCACAACTTACCTGTATTATTCTACCGTTACCGATTTAGCCAGGTTACGCGGCTGATCGACATTGCAACCCCGCATTACGGCGATATGATAGGATAACAATTGCAAAGGTATGGTAGCCACCAGCGGTACAAAAGCCTCATCGGTTTGAGGTATCTCGATCACGTAATCGGCCATCTCTTTTACATCAACATCGCCCTCGGTAACAATAGCAATTACCTTGCCTTTACGGGCCTTAACTTCCTGTATATTGCTTACCACTTTTTCGTACGATGAATTTTTGGTGGCGATAAATACCACCGGCATTTCTTCGTCTATCAAAGCGATAGGGCCGTGCTTCATTTCGGCTGCGGGGTAGCCTTCGGCATGGATGTACGATATTTCCTTCAGCTTTAAAGCACCTTCCAAAGCCACCGGGAATGAACTACCCCTGCCCAGGAATAAACAATTTGGCGAGTCTTTAAATTTGGCAGCGATATCACGGATATGATCGTTGCTTTTCAGTGCCAGCTCAACAAGGTCGGGTATTTCGTTCAGTTCGGTTAAATACTCGATCAGTTTACTTTCTGTAATGGTACCCCGCTGCTGCGCGATGTAAAATGCGATGAGGGTAAGTACGGTAACCTGCGCTGTAAATGCCTTGGTTGATGCTACACCAATTTCGGGGCCTGCGTGGGTATAAACACCTGCATGAGTAGTACGCGGTATAGAAGCGCCAACCACATTACAAATACCAAAAATGGTTGCACCGCGCTCTTTGGCCAGCTCAATTGCCGCCATGGTATCAGCGGTTTCGCCCGATTGCGAAATGGCTATCACCAGGTCTTTTTCGGTAATGATAGGGTTACGGTACCTAAATTCGGAAGCGTACTCAACCTCAACAGGTACACGGGCAAAATCTTCGATCAGGTATTCGCCTACCAAACCCGCATGCCATGATGTACCACAGGCAACAATGATGATCCTATCAATGTTTTTTAACTTTTCGGTGTATTCTTTTATCCCACCCAGTTGTACTTTACCTGTTTTAGGATAGATACGCCCGCGCATACAATCGCGGATGGAGCGTGGCTGCTCGTAAATTTCCTTTAACATAAAATGCTCGTACCCGCCTTTTTCAAGCAGTTCAAGCTTCAGATCAAGTTCTTGTATATATGGAGTTTGTATGGTGTTATCGATATTTTTTACCAGCAGATCCTCTTTGCTAATGTAAGCGATCTCGTTATCGTTCAAATAGATCACGTTTTTGGTGTACTCAACTATCGGTGTAGCATCCGATGCAACAAAGTATTCGCCTTTACCAACGCCTATAACCAGCGGACTGCCTTTACGGGCGGCAATGATCAAATCGGGCTCATCACTGCTCATGATCACTATTGCGTAGGCACCAACAACTTTGTTGAGGGCCACCCGTACTGCTTCGCGCAGGTCGAGGCCGGTTTCGTGTTGTATATTTTCGATCAGGTGTATTAAAACCTCTGTATCGGTATCACTTTTAAAAACATGGCCGGCAGCCAGTAAAGCTTCTTTTATGATAGCATAGTTCTCAATAATGCCATTGTGGATAATAGTAAGCTTGCGGTCGCCTGATGAATGTGGATGCGAATTGCGGTCGCTTGGGGCACCATGGGTGGCCCAGCGGGTATGGCCCATTCCAATTTTGCCCTTTAGTTCTATGTCCTTTACAAAGTCTTCAAGATCACCAACCTTACCTGCTTTTTTGTAAACTTTTAACTCATCATCTAAAAGTGCTACACCGGCACTATCGTAACCACGATACTCTAACCGGTGAAGGCCTTTGATAATAATGGGGTAAGCATCTCTGTAACCAATATATCCTACAATTCCGCACATAAAAATAGTTTATTGAAAAATAAAAAAAGCGCCACTTTGTTTTAACAAATGTGGCGCTAATATCTTAATTCCGTTTAATTAAATAAGGGATGTGGCGTATTTTATTTTGAAACCTTACCGTAAATAATGTTGAGTTTCATTTTATACGGCGATGTTTTATTGCCGCCTATTATTACGCGCGAATTTACCGATGCAGAGTTACTGATATCTATAACGGCTGAGCCTGTGTGTAAGCCCATGGTATCGGCAGGTGCAATAAAGGTACCGTAATCGGTAGTTTTTCCGCGCATCAGGTCGTCAACATAACCGGTGATAACAAAGCTGTATGATTTATGATAAGTATCATAAAAACCACCAAATGAACCTACTGAAAGATAATATACACTGCCTGCCGTAGCATCGGGCACGGTAGTTTTTTGGTGCGCAATATCAAATCTGTATAAAGCTAACCGCGGTGTAGGCACATATGGTATACCTGTACCGGCAACCGGGGTTACTACCAGTTCGGCGCGGTTTATGGTAATATCATTATTGGTTAAATTTGCGGGCAGTAATTTTTTAAGATACGGAAAACTAACCTTTGAACGTAAACCGGATAAACCCTGCAGGTAAATAGTACCTGTAGATACTGTAGGATTATTTAATTGGGCCTGAATGGCCGGTATGCCGGTGTAATCGTGCTTAATTTCGGCAGCGTGGGGGTTTCCTAATGGCAGGGTAGCTGTTAAAGTATCTATAGTGCTTCCGTGGGTAACACGGTAATACACCTCTAACGAACACGCGCCCGACATATTAAAGTAAATGTTCCCGCCCGGGCCACCGGTAGTACCTGTTTTATCAAGCGTAATGTATAACCCTTTAACCGCATTTAAAAACACCGAGTTATTGCTCAGCTGGCTCGTGCTTGCAGCAAAAAAGTTATTGAACACAAAACTATTGGCAATGGGCACCCGTATTTGCGGAGCAACCTTTTTTAAAGTGTCTTTACCGCCGGTAACAATATCGGTAATTTTAACACTATCTTTTTGCCTTACAAAAAAGGATTGTGTACCTAGCAAAGTATTGCTGTGGCTCCATACCTTGGTATTGTAATAATACTGACTGCTTATTACCGGCTCGTTTAGCTGGTATACATTTAATTTATACTTTGTAGTTAACGAGTCGCCGTAAAAACCATCAGCATAAGTTAATACCAGGCGCGACGAATCGATAACGATCGTACCGGCAGGTAAAGTAAAGCTTGATGAGTTAGGTAAATTTAATCCAGCTGCAATGTTAGCCTCGGTAGTGCCAAATAATGGGTCCTTAAAATAGGCCAAAGGCGCTTTGGAAATGTTGTTGGTTAACAAGTCGTCATCAACCACGGTAGTGGTATTGATGGTTGCCGTATCAACCAGGGTTGCCTGCAGGGATTGTGAAGGGTCGATGCCCAAGCCCACGCCATCCGGGTTTTTACAACTGTTTAAAATAAAAAGACTTATCAACAGTGTCAATAAGTCCAGTCTGAAAAATTTCATATATCGATCTCTCTTTGTCTTATGCAACGTGTACCAACTCTTCATTGGTAATTTCGTCGTAAAAATTGTAATAATTTTCGAAATCTGAAGTGAATTCGTTTTCTAAAATCGATTTATGGCTGTTTTTAACATTATTTAACACATCAGCGGCGATATTGGAGCTACCTAAAACTATACCATCAGAGTAGTGTATAGCGCCGGCATACAACGATGAGTTGGTTCCGGGCTTGTATACTTCGGTATGGCTTTCAGTCATATCGGCCATTACTGCCTTGCGTGCAAAATCAGCATCTAACTGCTCAGTAAAATCGTTTTCGTAAATAGAGTAAACAACTTTTGAGTGTTTAAATGTAGGGTCGTCTTTGTACGTAGTTTTTAAATAAGCAGGCACAAGCGCGCTCATCCAGCCGTGGCAATGAACAATATCAGGCGCCCAGCCTAATTTTTTTACAGTTTCAAGTGCACCTTTGCAAAAGAAGATCATTCTTTCATCATTATCGGCGTAAAACTTCCCATCCTTATCTCCAAACACATGTTTACGTTGAAAATACTCTTCATTATCCAAAAAATACACCTGCATGCGTGCCGCAGGTATCGAAGCAACTTTAATGATCAATGGATTATCATTATCGTTGATAATAATGTTCATGCCCGATAGACGGATAACTTCGTGTAATCTGTTCCTGCGCTCGTTAATATTACCGAACCGTGGCATGAGGATACGGATTTCAAATCCTTTATCCTGCATAGCTTGTGGTAGTTGTCTGGTTATTTCGGCAATTTTTGTGAGTTCTAAGAAGGGAGACATTTCATGAGTTATGAACAAAAGCTTAGATTTACCCATCACTAATCAATATTAATTTTATGTAAAGAAGTCAAAAAATTTGAGTTTGCAAATATAAGCATTATCTTATGATATATCAATGAATTATGCAAGTTGTTTTGGTAATATTTATTCTATTCCTAATCTTTGCCCCTGTATAAAACCCAACCTCATTGAAAATCTTTACAACCAAGGGCGAGATTATCCAATATTTGCTTCAAAAACGCTCTGCGGGTAAAACTATAGGCCTCGTACCCACCATGGGTGCTTTACATAACGGCCACATATCCTTACTGGCTACGGCCAAAACCGTTACCGACGAGGTAGTGTGCAGCATTTTTGTTAACCCTACCCAGTTTAACGATCCTAAAGACCTTGAAAAATACCCGCGGCCTATCGAAAGCGATATTAAAAAGCTGGAGAGCGCAGGTTGCGATATATTATTTAACCCCCCGGTTAGCGAAATATATGCTGCCAACGAACCTGCCTGGCACCTGGACATCGGCCCGCTTGAAAGCCTGTTGGAGGGTAAATTCAGGCCGGGGCATTACCAGGGCGTAACCCAGGTAGTATTTAAGCTTTTTGATATTATTAAGCCCGATATGGCCTTTTTTGGGCAAAAGGATTACCAGCAGTTTTTAGTGATCAGCAAAATGGTGCAACTGCTTAACCTGCCGGTTAAAATGGTAATGTGCCCCATTGTACGCGAACCGGGCGGACTGGCCATGAGCAGCCGCAATGTACACCTGAGCGCTGATGAAAAACAAAACGCGCTCGCATTATCACAGTTATTACAAATGGTGAAAGATAACTTTGCCACGCATACCCTGCCCGAACTCAAACAACTGGCTGCCGGTTTTATGGAACACCAGCCCGAATTGCGGATGGAGTACTTTGAACTGGCCGATGGTGACACCCTTTATCCCGCTGCAGCGGATACTGAAAAAGTTGTTGCTTTAGTAGCCGCCTGGGCAGGTAAAACACGGTTGATAGATAACATGATATTAAAATAAAATTATTTTAACGCTGTGCATTAAGTTGTTTTATTATTTTAGGACAATGATATCCCTAAGCGCCATTCAAAAAACCTTTATTGTACTTAATATTTGCCTTTTGGCAGGTATGGCAGCTTTTGCCCAAAAGCAAAACGTTTATTTTTTAAAGAATAACGGCAAAAAGGTAAGCATAAAGGATAGTGCTGATTACATCCGTATTGTAAGCGAACCCGATTCGGGCACCACGCTTTATAACCTCAAAGACTATTACCTTTCAGGCAAGGCGAAGCTGATTGGTAAAACATCGCGTATTGAACCGGTTTTGCTTGAAGGGCAGTGCATAACCTATTTTCCATCCGGTAAACGAAAGGAATTGACCAGCTACAAAAAAGGAGGCAGAACAGGCGATGCGTTTGAATATTATCCCAATGGTAAACTGTATACGCTTAAGCGATATAACGATACCAGGAAACCATTATACGACGGGATAAACGGAGAATATACTGTTTTAGCCTGCAACGATTCAACCGGTAAGGCGCTTGTTGTTGATGGTGCCGGGTACTACATTGGTTACGATGATGATTTTAAAAACATTGCAGAAGAAGGAAATTTAAAAGCTGGTATGCGGGAGGGCGACTGGAAAGGGCAGGAAGGCAAAAACAGATGGAAAGTAACTTTTACCGAAAAATACGAGAACGGCAAATTACTAACCGGGCAGTCTGTAGATAGTGCCGGTACCGTGGTAAACTATACCAAACGGATGCAGCAGCCCGAATATGCCGGCGGCGAACAGGCTTTTGGCCGTTTTTTAATGACTAACATACGATACCCAAGGTATGCCAGAGAGCGCAATATACAGGGCAGGGTGTATATTAAATTTGTAGTAGAAAAAGACGGCAGCCTGGTGGATATGGAGGTTTTAAAAGCAGCGAACACCGACCTGGCTGATGAAGGCATGCGTGTAATGAAACTATCGCCGAAATGGATAGCCGGAATGCGCTATGGCCGCCCTGTACGGGTGCAGTTTACCGTGCCTATTAATTTTTCACTGGGAGAGTGATCTATGATAATTATGGATGGCAGTCAATTACTTGGTACATTAAACAGCATCGCCATTCTATCATCACCTTTGCAGGAAAAGATCGGCTCGTATTTAATAGAGGAAGAATTTAGAAAGAAAACACTTTTACTAAAAGCCGGGCAGGTTGCACAGCGTATCTATTTTGTAAAACAGGGCTTTTTACGTTCTTACTTTCATCAAAACACAAATCAGTATACCAATTGGTTTATGGGCCAAAACGAATTTATCATCTCGGTTTATAGTTTCTTTTCGCGCAAGCCGTCGTTTGAAAATATCGAGGTTTTAGAAGATTGCGTTTTACAATCCATCAATTGGGATCAGCTGCAGCAATTATATCAGCAGTTTCCTGAGTTTAACCGTACCGGCCGGTTAATCACCGAACACTATTATATCCGCAGCGAAGAAAAAACTATTCAGCTGCAAACCCAATCGGCGTCTGAGCGGTATCAAAACCTGCTAAAAACCTATCCGGATATCTTACAAAAAGCCTCACTTGGCCAAATCGCCTCGTTTTTAAATATTAAACAAGAAACCTTAAGCAGAATAAGAGCAGTAAAATGATTTTTTGACTTAGATCAAAAACATCTGGAAAACTTACCCGGAGATTTGACTAAACAAAAAACAAAAATATTATGCTTACCATCATCCTGATCTGCTTTGCGATATGCTTTATTATAGAAAGACTGATCCCCGGCTGGAAACTGCCGCAGGTACCAACCTGGGCTATCCGTGTACTGGCTATTAATTTTTTTCAGTTGCTTATCGTTGTTCTTGCAGGTTATACCTGGGAAAAATGGCTGTCGGCAACTTCGGTGTTTAGCCTTTCGGCGATGGTGCCAAACTGGGCAGGCGGGATAATAGCCTACTTTATTGCCACGTTTATTTTTTACTGGTGGCACCGCTGGCGCCATCAAAGTGATTTTTTATGGCGGCACTTCCACCAAATACACCATAGCGCGCAACGCATAGAGGTTATTACCTCATTTTATAAACACCCTGTTGAGATGCTGGTTAATTCGATCATCGGGAGTTTGCTGGTTTACACTTTACTGGGCCTTAGCCCTGAGGCAGGTGCCGTATATACTTTGTGTACTGCTTTGGGCGAGTTTTTTTATCATACCAACATCACTACACCCAAATGGGTGGGCTATATATTTCAACGGCCCGAGATGCACCGCATCCATCACGAGTACGAAAAACATAGCAATAATTACGGAGATATTGTTTGGTGGGATATGTTATTTGGCACATACAGCAATCCCGAAAAATTTACTACTTCGTGTGGGTTTGATACTGATAAAGAATTGAAATTAATGCAGATGATAGGCTTTAAGGATGTACACAAGTCTGAGTAATTATTTGAAAAAACATTCTGCTAAACCGGCCAAAAAACCTACCTTTGCATCCCGAACGCAACAATCGGGATTTCCCAATTAAGCGCATAGCGAAAAGTCCTATACTTTCGACTTTTAACTTTTGACTTTTACTTTTTCAAAAAAGCACTATGCCCAAAGATAACTCCATTAAATCAGTACTGATCATCGGCTCAGGCCCAATTATTATTGGCCAGGCCTGCGAATTTGATTACGCCGGCTCACAAGCGGCGCTATCGTTAAAAGACGAAGGTATTTCGGTATCCATTATTAACAGCAACCCGGCCACCATCATGACCGATAAGGTTATTGCCGACCATGTTTACCTGCTGCCGCTAACCACTGCCAGTATTGAACAAATATTACAGGAGCAAAAAATTGATGCCGTACTGCCTACCATGGGTGGCCAAACTGCATTAAACCTTTGTATTGAGGCCGATGAGCAGGGCATATGGAAAAAATATGGTGTTAGGATCGTTGGTGTGGATATTGCCGCCATCGAAAAAACAGAAAACCGCGAAGCCTTTCGCCAGCTAATGGTGGATATTGGCGTGGGTGTTGCCACCTCAAAAATTGCCAATTCGTTTTTGGAGGGTAAAGAGGCTGCACAGCAAATAGGTTTTCCGCTGGTAATACGCCCAAGCTACACGCTGGGTGGTAAAGGCGCAGGCTTTGTACATAAAAAAGAAGATTTTGATGCCGCCCTGAACCGCGGCTTACAGGCATCGCCAACGCACGAAGTATTGGTGGAGCAAGCTGTTTTAGGCTGGAAAGAATATGAGTTGGAGCTGTTGCGTGATAACAACGATAACGTGATCATCATTTGCTCTATCGAAAACTTTGACCCGATGGGTATCCACACCGGCGACTCGATCACCGTGGCACCGGCCATGACTTTGAGCGACCGCTGCTACCAGGAAATGCGTAACCAGGCCATCCGCATGATGCGCGCCATTGGCAACTTTGCCGGCGGCTGTAACGTACAGTTCTCTGTTAACCCGGCCGACGAAGCAATCATCGCTATCGAGATCAACCCGCGGGTTTCGCGTTCATCGGCTTTAGCCTCAAAAGCTACCGGTTACCCTATCGCTAAAATAGCCGCTAAACTGGCTATCGGTTACAACCTTGATGAAATTGAAAATCAGATCACTAAAACAACGTCGGCCTATTTTGAGCCAACGCTGGATTACGTGATCGTAAAAATACCACGCTGGAACTTTGATAAATTTAAAGGCGCTAACCGCGAGTTAGGCTTGCAAATGAAATCGGTAGGCGAAGTAATGGGCATTGGCCGCAGCTTTATTGAGGCTTTACAAAAAGCTTGTCAGAGTTTAGAGATTGGTCGTGCAGGTTTAGGGGCCGATGGCCGCCAGAACCGCAACCTGGACGAGATTATGCACAGTTTGGAAAAACCAAGCTGGGACAGGCTGTTCCATATTTATGATGCCATGAGTTTGGGTGTGCCGATAGAATCTATCCGCAAAGCAACCAAAATTGACCGCTGGTTTTTAAACCAGATACAGGAGCTGATCAACCTGGAAGCAGAACTGCGCCGTTACTCGGTGAATAACGTACCCGAAGAGATCTTAACAAACCTGAAGCAAAAAGGCTTTAGCGATGTGCAGATTGCCTATATTTTGGGTAACAGTACTACCGAAGAAGATGTTTACCAGCGCCGCAAGGCCCTGGGCATACGCCGGGTGTACAAAATGGTTGATACCTGCGCTGCCGAGTTTCCGGCTAAAACGCCATATTATTATTCAACTTACGATGGCGAGAATGAGTCGATCCCATCCGACAGGAAAAAGATCATTGTATTAGGCTCGGGCCCTAACCGTATTGGCCAGGGCATTGAGTTTGATTACAGTTGTGTGCATGGTTTGCTTGCCGCGAAAGAATGTGGTTACGAATCGATCATGATCAACTGTAACCCCGAAACGGTATCTACAGATTTTAACATGGCCGATAAGCTGTACTTTGAACCCGTATTCTGGGAACACGTGCGAGAAATTATCGAACTGGAAAAACCGGAAGGTGTTATTGTTCAGCTTGGCGGGCAAACTGCTTTGAAAATGGCCGAAAAGCTGCATGAGCATGGCATCAAAATTATCGGTACCTCTTTCAACGATATGGATATTGCCGAAGATCGTGGCCGTTTCTCAGACCTGTTGAAAGAACTGGACATCCCATATCCTAAATATGGTGTTGCCGAAAGCGCCGAAGAAGCTATTGAGGTTGCACACCAGGTAGGTTACCCTGTATTGGTACGCCCGAGCTATGTGTTGGGTGGCCAGGGCATGAGCATTGTGATCAACGATGAGGACCTGGAGAAAGCGGTAGTGAACCTGCTGAAAAACCTTCCGGGAAACCGCGTGCTGATAGACCACTTTTTGGATCGTGCTGAAGAGGCCGAATCAGACTCGATCTGTGATGGCGACGATGTGCACATCATCGGTTTGATGGAGCATATTGAGCCGGCGGGTATTCACTCGGGCGACTCATACGCAGTATTACCGCCGTTCAACCTGTCGGACAAGGTGATCAAACAGATGGAAGATCACAGCATCAAGATCGCAAAAGCGTTAAATGTAAGCGGCTTGTTAAACATCCAGTTTGCGATAAAAGACGAAAAGGTTTACGTGATAGAAGCTAACCCGCGTGCATCGCGTACGGTACCGTTCATCGCCAAAGCATATGATGTGCCTTACATCAACATCGCTGCCAAAGTAATGCTGGGCGCGAACAAGATCAAAGATTTTACGATAGAGCGTAAGCTAAAAGGTTATGCCATAAAAGAGCCGGTATTCTCGTACGATAAATTCCCGGAAGTAACCAAAGAGCTTGGCCCCGAAATGAAATCGACAGGTGAAGCCATCCGCTTTATCCCGGATCTGCAGGATCCATATTTCAGGCACTTGTACAAAGAGAAATCGATGTACCTGAGTAAATAGGTTTTGATTTGATCAAAGATATAAGGAGCAAGGAATAAGGATTTCTTGCTCCTTTTTTGTTTCAGTCTTCATCTTTAGATCAAGGATATAAGGAACAAAGAATAAGGATTTTTTGTTAGTCGTTTATCCTTGCTCTTTGTTCCTTCAATCTTTATTCCTACAAAACCATCAACCCCGATGCTTCAAAGCTCAATACCTGTTTGGGATTGGTTTTTACCTGGTGCTGTTTTTTACCTTTTACAGTATCGCCTGCAAAGTGCTGCATATCGTCGGCAATAAACTGCTTTTGGGCAACGCCTTCTATTATTACATTGCGTCCCCTCAGGTCGGCAGGTAGGTTGATGCCATAATCGCGAAAGTGTACTTTGATCACCCGGGCGTTGCCGGCATCCATATCAAACCAGCCGCCTTTAGGTTGGGTTACCCGCAATACTTTGCCTGTTATGGTAGTTGATATGCGCACTTTTTTACCCATAAAGTCTTCTACTTTGTAAGCGGGCATCATGCCGGTAGTATTAACCTTTTGCCCGTATAACATACCATGGGGTAAAGGTGTATGTTTTTGTGCGGTGGCCGCAAAACAGAGCAGCAGGGCAAGTATGGTAAGATGATGTTTCATGGGTAGTGATTATAGGTATGTAACAATGCAGTATACAATATGATTTACTAATGTTAATTATTGTTAAAAACCGCGTTATTAGCTTGCAAAGCCTGTTGGCCAATCAAAAATTCATCTAAATTTCATCTTCGCCGGGGATTTTTATTGGTATGAAAAAAAACATACCTGCCTTATTTGTTCTGTCAATGTTTTTGTTTGCTGCGATCTTCATTACAGGCTGCAGCAAAAACTCCGACACGACTTACACCCCGATTGTACCCGGTATACAAACCACCAATGTTATAGCTAATGTTAACTCAACAAGCGCGGTAAGCGGCGGTAATATTTTATACGCCGGCGATGATACTGTTACCGTAAGAGGTATTTGCTGGAGCTCGACGAACTCGGCCCCAACTACAGCCGATAGCAAAACCGTTGACCCGGTTGTAGAAACCTCTTTTACCCTTAACCTTACGGGTTTAAGTGCGGCAACTACCTACTACGTAAGGGCGTTTGCTACCAGTACAGCAGGTACAGGTTATGGCAGCGTTATCAAATTTACCACCACATCAACCGCCACAATGCCTACTGCTGTTGTAACTACCTTTGCAGGAAGTTTAACAGCGGGTTTTACCAATGGTACAGGTACGGGTGCCCAGTTTAACACGCCTAAAGGTATAGCCGTTGATGCATCGGGTAACCTGTACATTGCCGACTCGTTCAATAACGCGATCAGAAAAGTAACTACCGGCGGTGTCGTAACTACTTTGGCAGGCAACGGTACCCTTGGCTATGTTGATGATACAGGCGCTAACGCCCAGTTTTACGCGCCACAGGGCGTGGTGGCCGATGCCAATGGCAATGTATACGTAGCCGATTACGGTAACAATATCATCCGTAAAATAACCGCGGCAGGTGTGGTATCAACCTTAGCCGGCAGCGGTACACCGGGTTATGCCGATGGCACCGGAAAAGGCTCGGCATTTAAAAGCCCTCGCGGCATGGCTGTTGACGGCAACGGCAACCTGTATGTAGCCGATTACGGCAACAATGTGATCCGTAAGATAACATCGGCGGGTGTGGTAACTACATTAGCAGGTTATGCGGCAGGTGGTTATGTAGACTCGATTGGCACTACCGCCGCATTCAGAAATCCAGCCGGTATAACAATTGATGCCACTGGCGCCAACCTATATGTAGCCGACCAGGGCAACCATGCCATCCGCAAAATAGTAATCGCCACCGGTGTGGTTACTACAGTTGCCGGTACAGCGGTGCAAAGCAAAACCCTGAACAGCCCGAACAGCATTGCGATGGATGCCAATAACAACACCTACTTTATTGATGCTGCGGGCCGCATAATGGAACTAACTTCGGCTAAAGTATTGTATACCCTTGCAGGCAGCAGTAATAGCGGGTTTGCCAATGGCACCGGTGCTGCCGCGCTGTTCAATGCGCCGCAATCGCTTGCGGTTTATCAGGGGGTATTATATGTACTCGACTCCGGTAACAACCAGATCAGGAAACTGGTATTGCAGTAGGGGAGCCTTGATGGATGATGTAAAAAATCCAGGTGAGGTACCCGGTTTGTCATTTCTCTCCCGGTGATCCGGGAGAGAAATTAAGCCTTTTTGTAAATGACCGGCATGAGCCCTTTACAATTTATGTACATCGCCCGAACCGGCTTTTGATATAGCAACCTGCTTGGTAGCGCCGGTATAACGGATATCGCCCGAACCTGAAACCGCGGCGTCGATCTTCACGTTAGCGTTCACCGTTGCATTGCCCGAACCCATCACCTTTACCGTAGTGTTATTGGTCACAAGGTCCCGGCCCGAAAAATCACCTGAGCCTGATACAAGTACAGTGCTTCCGTCGGCATGGCCCGCTAATTTCACATCGCCCGATCCCGAAATAGCAGCATCCAATGTTTTAACAGTTAAATTCCCCGTAATATCACCCGAGCCCGAAACTTTGATCTTCATAGCTTTGGTATTGATACCACTCTTAAAAAACACATCGCCCGAACCGTTTACGGTAATGCTGTTCAAATCTTTGGCTACAACATATATTACGCGTTTTTTACCAATCAGGGGCATCCCGCTGCTATGGCTTTTTTCGTAAATATTTAAAACGCCGCCACGCACTTCGGTAACAATGTGTTCCAGGTCCTCGGCCGGTGCTTCAACCTTAACCGATTCGGCCGGCCCCTGTGTAATATACACATCAAACGATGCCGAAAGGTTAACCGCATTAAACCCCGTCAGGTGGCGATCATCAGTATTAGCTGCTTTAGCTGATACATTGATCAAGGCGACAACAACGGTCGCGAATAAAACTCTGGTCAGTGATTTCATAATTTTGCTGTTTTAAGTTAAGACACGGACTTTGTTCTTTTGGTTACACATTCAATCAAAAGTCCATTATCTGGAGTCTCTTTTTTGACTCAGAACTCAAGACTTCAGACTCAGGACCAAAAAGCCCCCGGGGGAGAGGGTTAATCTACTAATACGCCAATATAATAATTAAACTCATCAACTTCTACATTATCCTTAGTTACGCCTGCCACATCAAAAGGCTGAAACCTGCTGGTAGGCGTTATCATTTTATACTCGCCGCCTTTGGCCCGTATTTTTACCGGCATAGTAAAGCCGGGTGCTTCGGCTACATAACGCGCCATCAGCCTGCCGTTGTTATCAAATCTTAGCTCTAAGGTAGCCAAACTTTTATGACGCAGGTACTGGTCAAACACGCTGCTAAAATTAAAGCCCGATTCTTTGTTAATGTAGTTTACAATATCATCATAAGTTACGGTTTGGTGGTAAAAGGTTTTGTTTAAACCGCGCAGTATCTGGCGCCATTTTTCATCATCGTTAATGGCTGTGCGTATCATGTTAAACAGCACCGAACCTTTGTTGTACATATCACCCGAACCTTCCTTATTAACGCCGTACGGGCCAACAACTGTTTCGTAGTTACCAATAGTGCGGCGCAGCCCATGGTCATACTCCTGCCCGGCTTGCTTGCCATAATACATATCAATAAACAGCGACTCTGAATAATCGGTAAAGCCTTCGTGTATCCACATATCGGCAATATCCTTGCTGGTAATGTTGTTGCCAAACCACTCGTGCCCGCTCTCGTGCACCACAATATAATCCCATTTCAGGCCCCAGCCGGTACCGCTCAGATCGCGGCCCAGGTAACCGTTTCCAAATTTATTGCCGTAAGCTACTGCGCTTTGGTGCTCCATACCCAGGTGCGGGGTTTCAACCAGTTTGTAACCATCCTCGTACCAGGGGTACGGGCCAAACCAGTATTCAAAGGCCTTAAGCATCCGTTTTACATTGGCATCAAATTGCTTTTTAGCTTTCTCTACATTGTACGATAACACCCAGTAATCCAGCGTAAGCTTGCCTTTTTCGCCCGCGTAGCTGTCGCTGATGTGAGCGTAATCGCCGATGTTGGCTGCGATGTCGTAGTTGTTGATGGGGTTGCTCACAAACCAGTCGAATTTGGTATAGCCATTCTTCAGGTCGGTAACCTTACGCAGGCGCCCGTTCGAAACATCCTTTAAGCCGGTAGGCACGCTGATGCTGATCAGTGCGCTGTCAACCTCATCGGCCTGCTGATCCTTGTTGGGGAACCAAACACTGGCGCCCATACCCTGGCAGGCCGTAGCTACCCATGGTTTGCCTAACGAATCGGTAGTAAACACAAAACCGCCATCCCACGGTGCACGCACGGCAATGGTTGGGTTGCCCGAGTAATAAACGGTAAACTCGTCTTTACTGCCTTTGGCAATAGTTTTAGGGAAGGTTACAAACACGGCGTTAAACTCGCGGGTGTAAGGCACTTCTTTACCTTTATAGATGATCTTTTCTATTTTCAGGTTAGCAAACAGATCAACCTGCAGCCTGGTAAAATCAGCCATAGCCGTAAATTTGATCAGGTTGCTGCCGCTGATAAATTTCTGCGCGATATCTACCTTCACATCCAGGTGGTAATAACTAACATCGTAACAGGTGCGGTATGGGGTTGTCAGGCTGCCGCGCAGCGTATCGGCACGGGTAAAAGCAGGTTTAGGCTGCATTAGTTGCGCTTTTGCAGTAATGGCGCTAATGCTCAAAGCCAATGCGCAGGTAATAAGGTGTTGTATTTTCATTTAGGTCAGTTAAACGTATAATCAAATTTGCAACATTTTTCCCGAAGACATAGGTATTTATCGGTATTTTTTAGTTTGGTTTTGTCTCTCTATTATCAATTTGGCAATGGCTCAAGTTCTTTTCGATGCCGGATATATTTGCTGATGATGTTTGAATAATGGTCATTGAACTGAACCTGGGTAATAGAAGCATAATCTACTGATGTTGACTCTTTATCGAAATAGCCTTCAGCATCAAAGTATTGGATATAAACATATTTGCTACCCACATTTGTTATAGGTCCGATAGTAAAAGTATCTATTTCAGGGGTTTCACATTCAACTATCACAGTTAAATCCTTTTTTTGTAATTGTTTAAAAACAGACTGCCAGCTTTTTAGATCTACTACAAAGTCAATTCCAATCTCATCTGTTATTTTTTCCCACCTCATTATTTTATCATAGTATTTATCAGCACGATTCATACGCAGTTCACAAATTTGCCAAATAGGTAATATGATATACCCTAATGCTCTAAAGTCATCCGTTTCATGAAGCAGAATAAAATCTTCAGAATACTGCAAAATATAACCGGCGCTTTTTTCTGTTCCACCACCCGGTATTTGCCTGATGATTTTTACATACTTTTTGCTTTCCTTATGGAACTTTATCCGCTCTATGATCTTATCGTTTTTCATTATTAGCATAGCGATGGGTTTCAAACCCATCGCTATTATGTTTATTAAATCTTACTTACCGACGATAACCCTATTATCAATTTCGCAACGCTTCTCGCGAACACATAGGTATTTATCGGTATTTTTTAGTTTGTTTTCAGTTGTTAATTATCATTTCCGCAATATGATCTGCCGGGTTTTCCATAGATCTTACGCCGACAAACACCAATCGCCTAATGACCGGTGAACTAACAACCAAAACCTAATTTACAACTTTCTTTTGATAAAACTGTATCCCATAATTAAGACTGACCATCTTGTGTGGCCGCTTGATCTGTATATAACCTTCTTATTTATATTTGTATCATTACAAATCACCTGCTCCTTATTAAAATGTATCTAAAAAAGTATTTACACCTCTTTTTTACAATCTCCCTGTGTTTTGCTGCAGCGGGCCTGCACGCGCAACAGCCCGTTCTGGCAGATAATAACACCGATGAGCATATTTTTCATTCGGGTGAAATTGAGTACCTCGAAGATCCACAAGGCAAACTGACCATAGATCAGGCCGAAAGCCAGGCCTTGAGCACCCGATACCAGGTTGCAAAAAATTACTATCCTAAAAACTACAACCTTAGATCGGTTTATTGGTATCGCGTTAAGCTTAATATTGAAAACGACAATAACGGGATATTTGAGTTTTTTGATCAAACCATCGAAGATATTACCGCTTATCTGCCCGATGGCCGTGGTAGCTTCACCGTGAAGAGATCGGGTGCCGCATATGACTTTAAAAACCGGTTGTACCAACACAAAAACTTTGAGTTTCCTCTTAATTCGCAATTAAAGGGTGAGCATACTTATTATTTCAGGGTACGGTCAAGCAAGAACGCAAACATCATTATTGTTTACCGAACCATTGAGCGCTTTATAAAATATGCCTTAACCGAGTATTTAACCTTCGGGCTATTTTACGGTATGATCGTCATCTTCAGTTTTCATAATCTGCTCATGTTTATTGCCATCAGGCGGCGGCGCTATCTTTTTTATGTTTTATATATCCTGAGCGTGGCCCTGTACGAAATGTCGGTTGATGGCATCGCTTTTCAATATGTATGGCCAAACTACCCTGCCTATAACGAGTTCGCATTCGGTTTCCCGTTATTTACGATGAGTATTTTTGCCCTTGTATTTACCCGCGAGCTTTTGCATGTTAAAGACAAAGCCCCAAAACTCGACCTGGTAATTAAAGTTATGCTTGGCGTGCGCGCGGGTTTCTTCGTATTATGCCTGTTCAATACCTCATTGTTCAATTATAAGATATTGGAACTGATACCGCTTACTGTGGCATTTTTTACAGGCATTTATATCTGGAAAAATGGTTTCAGGCCGGCACGTTTTTTTGTTTTAGGGTACTCGTTCCTGTTTACAGGGTTTATTGTTAAAATATTGAGCGTATACGGCTATGCCCGTTTTTTACCAGGCGTGTTTGGCCATTACAGTTTAGCATACGGCTTTGTTTTGGAGATGGTTTTCCTGTCTTTCGCTATTGGCGATCAGGTCCGGATCCTGAAAAAGCAAAAGGACGAAGCCCAGCAAAGGATCATGGAGCAAATGACCGTAAATGCCAAACTCAAAGACGCGCTAAACGAAGAATTAGAGATACAAGTGGCTAAACGTACTAAAGAAGTTGTGCTCAAATCAACCGAACTGGCTATCAAATCACAGGAAGTATTCGAAAAATCAGCATTGATCGAAGTTCAAAACCAGGAACTTCAACACAAAAACAACCTGCTCGAAAAACAAGCCGAAGAGATATCGCGGATGAATGTGCTGCTCGAAAAAGACAATATCAGCCTCAAATCCAATATCGAAACAGCCAATACGGCGCGGACGATGTTGACCGAACTGAGTTTCGAAGAATTTAGTGTTAAATACCCGGATCAGGAATCGTGCTTAAAATTTCTGGCCGAATTGAAATGGCAAAAAGGGTACACCTGTACCAAATGCGGTAACGATCATTACGCTATAGACGACCTTAACCATAGCCGGCGATGCAGCAAATGCCGCTATAAAGAATCGCCTATGTTCAATACCATTTTCGAAAACAACAAGATACCGCTTAATAAAGCATTTTACATGGTCTACCTGATCTATTTTTCAAAAGGTTTGATATCATCGCTCAAGTTGTCGGAGAAGCTGCAGATCAGGCAAAGTACTTGCTGGGCATACGCCAATCGTGTAAAAAGGGTAATGAACGAGCGCAAAAAGGAACTGAAAACAACCAGCAAATCGGGCTGGAGCTCGTTGATTTTGAAATAAGGCCAGGTGGCGATCGGCTATTTTGTTGATTTAAATTTATAGGCGATCAATGGTAATAACCGCCTATAAATTCTATCTTCATCCTCAAAATTCGTCAACACCTCAATTTTTCTACCATGAAAAAAATTTGCACCCTTATCTGTAGCTGCTTGCTTGGTTTGGTAACTTACGCCCAAAACATCCCGGCCATCATACCCAAGCCTGTAAAGCTAACCGTGCGCCCCGGCGAATTTTTGTTACCTAAAACTTTAACCATCTGTGCAGTTGGTAATGTCAGTAATGCCTCAGGCTACTTATCAAAAAAACTGGCCGACCTTGGTTTTAAACCAACTGTAAAACCCGGCACAACAGGCGCCATCAAAATGCAATTACTCAGCAAAACCGATACCGTCATCGGCAACGAAGGCTATTACCTCACCAGCAACACCCAGGGTATAATGCTTAAAGCTAATACGTCGGCCGGGTTGTTTTACGGCGTGCAAACCCTGCTTCAGCTAATGCCGAACACTCCGGGCGGAAAACACAGTGTACCACACCTCCAAATAACCGACCGTCCACGTTTTGCCTGGCGGGGTTTGATGTTCGATGTTGTTCGCCATTTTTTTACCAAAGCCGAGGTAATGCGTTTTATTGACGAGATGGCCCTTTACAAATTCAACCTGCTGCACCTGCACCTGGTCGATGACGAGGGCTGGCGCATCGAAATAAAAAGCCTGCCTAAACTAACACAGGTAGGCGCATGGCGCGTAAACAAGGTTGGCGACTTTGGCTCCTTTACCGCACCTACGCCCGATGAACCCCGCACCTATGGCGGCTATTACACTCAGGACGATATCCGCGAGCTGGTAGCCTACGCCAAAACACGCTTTATTGATATCATGCCCGAGATAGACGTGCCCGGCCATAGTTTAGCGGCCGTAGCTTCATACCCCGAATTATCCTGCACGCCCGGAGCCGAGAATTATCATGTACGCTCGGGCGAGCGGATCATGAATTTTAGCGGCGGCCTCACCGCACTGGTTGATAATACCCTCTGCCCCGCCAACGAAAGGGTTTACACTTTCCTTGACCAGGTTGTGGGCGAAATGGCGCCGCTGTTCCCCTTTGCCTATATGCACATGGGTGGCGATGAATGCGCCAAAAACTTCTGGCTGAAAAGCGATTCGGTAAAAGCCCTGATGCAGCGCGAAAACCTGCAAAACATGGCGCAGGTACAAAGCTATTTTGAAAAAAGGCTGGAAAAGATCGTTGAATCGAAAGGTAAAAAATTTATGGGCTGGGATGAGATCGTAGAAGGCGGGCTTGGCCCGAACGCTGCTGTAATGAGCTGGCGCGGCGTAAAAGGCGGTATCGAAGCCGCTAAACAAGGCCACAACGTAGTGATGAGCCCCACCGATTTTGCTTACCTCGACTATATGCAATCCGACCGCGTAATGGAGCCGCATGTTTACGCCACCCTACGCCTCAACAAATCCTACCAGTTTGACCCGATCCCGACAGACACGATCGACGAACACCTGATCTTAGGCGGCCAGGCCAACCTGTGGACCGAACAGGTTTACAACATGCGCCAGGTGGAGTATATGATATGGCCACGCGCTATGGCTATTTCCGAAGCTGTTTGGTCGCCCAGGGGCAGCAAAAACTGGCCCGACTTTGCCCAACGCGTAGAAAAACACTTTACCCGGCTGGACGAAGCAGAGATCAAGTACTCCCCCGCGGTGTACGACCCAACCTTCACCACATCGCTTACCGCCGACAACCAGTTACAGGTAACCCTAAGCACCGAGATCGACGGCTTAGATATCTACTACAGTTTCGATAACTCGTATCCCGATAAGTTTTATCCGAAATATACGGCCCCGCTCATCGTACCCAAAGATGCCAGCCTGCTGCGGGTAATAAGCTATCGCAACAACAAACCCATCGGGCGAATGATCACCATGCCTGTCAGCGAGCTAAATACAAGGGTAAAAAGAAAACCGGTGCAATAGAGGAAATTCCCAAAAAGCGTTGGATTGCGCGATTCCCCTCTAGAGGGGGTGGAGGGGTGTGCCCTTTATACGGCATAACATACTCCTTCATCACATTCAGTCGATTCGCTACCCCAAACCTCCTGGCTTGTGGTCCGAATGGCTAATGCTTGGGCAAATATCTTCTTCATAGCGATGGGTTTCAAACCCATCGCTATACCAAACCCGCCCGGTTAAGCGTCCGCGCTTAATCGCACCTTTAATGTAAGCGTCCACGCTTACGTATAACTACTCCTGCAACACAGTTACCTTCACGCTCGATGGTGCTTCCTTGTCATGGAAGATCCGCATCGTGGCAGCTTTAAAATCGCTGTCCTTAGCCTTGTAAATATCGATAAACTGCTGCGGGTTTCGGTCGCTAAGCGGGAACCACGAGTTTTGTACCTGTATCATGATCCGGTGACCCTTTTTAAACGTATGGCCAACATCAGGTAGAGTGTATTTCACTTCAGTAATGCGGCCCGGCTCAAAAGCTTCCGGCTTTTCGTACGAGTTGCGGTACCTGCCGCGGAAGATATCGCCACGAACTAACATCTCGTAACCACCCATCGTTATGTTTTTAGGGTTAGGCACCGGGTTCGGAAAATCATCCGGGAAAACATCGATCAGCTTCACTACAAAGTCGGCGTCTGTACCGCTGGTTGAGGCAAACAGGTCGGCAATTACCGGGCCGGTCAATGTCATGTCTGCGGTAAGCACATCGGTCTGGTAAGTTTTAACATCGGGCCTGCGCTCGGCAAAACGCTGGTCGTCTATCATGTACTCGCGGGTACGGCGTTCCTGCACACCGGCCTGGTAAGGCACCGGGCTTGCCGGGTCGCTCACGTACTGATCAAAGCTGTCATCGTAATTCGGTTTATCGAAGGTTATTTTACCATTTGCCTGTAAGTACAGTGATTTTTCAACTGTATTTGCAGGCGGCCAGGTTTTAAACTTGTGCCACTCGTTACTGCCGGTAATAAAAATGGTAGCCTCCGGCAGGTCCATGGTGCCTTTATCCTTCAGGTAATAATTGAAGAAAGGCAGTTCCACATTCTCCCGGAACCAGGCGCTGGTTTTTTGGCCGAAGTTCTGATCGCCAAAAGTATCGCCATCGCTGCGCTCCCATCCACCGTGAAACCATGGCCCTAACACCAGCATATTTTTGGTGGTTTGCGGGTTTTGTTTCTCGATAGCTTTGTAAACGTTTTGCGCGCCAAAAGCATCCTCGGCATCAAAAAAACCACCAACGGTTAATACAGCAGGTTTAATATTTACCAGGTGTGGACGAATATTCATTCCCTGCCAAAACGAGTCGTAGTTAGGGTGGTTCATCATATTATCCCAAAACTTCACCGAATCGCCCAGGTATTTCTTTTTAAAGTTAGGCAGTGCGCCCATCTCCAGGTAAAATTTATAGTTATCGTGCTGGGTATATTTAACCCTGTTTTTAAACTGGGCGGGAGTGATCGGTTTAGGACGGGGTACACCAAAACCGGTTAAAAACGCAAAAGCATCCATCTCAAAAAACGCACCGTTGTGGTGAAAGTCATCACCAATAAACCAATCGGTAACCGGCGCCTGCGGCGATACCGCTTTCAAAGCCGGGTGCGCATTTGGCAGCGAGGCGGTCGAATAAAATCCTGGGTACGATATCCCCTCGATACCTACACGGCCGTTATTGTTCGGTAAGTTTTTTACCAGCCAGTCAATGGTATCATAAGTATCGGTGCTCTCGTCAATATCAGTTTTGTTTTTGTAGCTGTTTAGCTGCGGGCGCACATCTACAAAATTGCCTTCGCTCATCCAGCGTCCGCGCACATCGGCATACACAAAAATAAAACCCTCGCGTGCCAAAAGCATATTTTGCCCTAATGTGCCTTTCATACCATCGCCATAGGGGGCAGCGTTATAGGGTGTGCGGGTCATTAAAATGGGATATTTTTTACTTTGGTCTTTAGGCACATAGATCGAACACCACAGTTTAATGCCATCGCGCATGGTAACCTGTTGTTCCATTTTACTGTAATTATTTCTAACATACAGTGAGTCGTCAATCTGTTGTTGTGTTCGGGCAGCAGGGCGCTGGGCATAAGCGCCGGTGCAAAACAGCGCAATGCAAAATGCGAGTAGCGTTTTTTTCATTTCGTTTTGTTGGTCAGTTAAAGAAAGCTAATTTAGATAAAGCATATCGATTTTAAAATCACAATATTGATACGGATATATTTATGCACGCAAAGGCGCTAAGCTGCAATAAAATCGCGATACGCACATCGCAATACGCAATACTAACCTAATCTTTTTTTGACACTCTTTTGATTTCGTTAGCATTTGATAATGTTTAACTTTGGCGCGTAAAAATCACACTACTATGCAATATGATGTTGTTGTTATCGGTTCGGGCCCTGGTGGCTATGTAGCCGCTATCCGTTGCGCCCAGCTGGGTTTAAAAACCGCCTGTATCGAAAAATACGCTACCTACGGCGGTACCTGTTTAAACGTGGGCTGTATCCCTTCAAAAGCTTTGTTAGATTCGAGCGAGCATTTTCACAATGCCGGCCACACTTTCGAAACCCACGGCATTAAGCTAAAGGACCTGAAAGTTGATATGGCGCAAATGATGAAGCGCAAAACCGAAGTAGTAGCAAAAAACACGGCAGGCATATCCTTCCTTTTCAAAAAAAATAAAATAGATGGTTACCAGGGTATGGGATCATTTAAAGATAAAAACACCATCATCATTACTAAAGAAGATGGTTCAACGCAAGAGATCACCGGTAAAAACGTCATTATCGCCACGGGTTCAAAACCGTCAAGCCTGCCTTTTATCAAGCTTGATAAAAAACGCATTATCACCAGTACCGAGGCTTTAACCTTAACCGAAGTACCTAAACATCTGGTATTGATCGGCGGCGGCGTTATCGGTTTGGAGTTGGGTTCGGTTTACGCGCGCTTAGGTGCCAAAGTATCGGTTATCGAGTTTATGGATGGCATTATCCCAACCATGGATAAAGGCCTGGGCAAAGAGCTGCAAAAAGTGTTAACCAAACTGGGTATGGAATTTTACCTTGGTCATAAAGTTACCGGCGCTACTGTAAAAGGCAAAGAAGTTACCGTAAGCTTTGATAACCCTAAAGGCGAAAAAATGGAACTGAAAGGCGATTACTGCCTGGTAGCCGTTGGCCGTGTGGCTTATACCGATGGTTTAGGTTTGGATAAGATCGGCATCACCGTTGAAGAACGTGGCCGTAAGATCACCGTCGACGAGCACATGGAAACCAGCGTTAAAGGCGTTTATGCTATTGGCGACGTGATCCGCGGAGCAATGCTTGCCCACAAAGCCGAAGACGAAGGTACCATGGTTGCCGAACTGATTGCCGGCCAGAAACCGCATATCAATTATAACCTAATTCCGGGCGTAGTATACACCTGGCCCGAAGTTGCAGCCGTAGGCCAAACCGAAGAGCAATTGAAAGCAGCAGGCGTAAAATATAAAACAGGTTCGTTCCCGTTCCGCGCAAGCGGCCGTGCCGTTGCCAGTGGCGATATGGATGGATTTGTAAAAGTTTTAGCCGATGCCACAACAGATGAAATCCTGGGCGTACACATCATAGGCCCGCGTGCTGCCGATATGATTGCCGAAGCCGTTTGTGCCATGGAGTTCCGTGCAAGCGCCGAGGATGTTACCCGCATGAGCCACGCGCACCCAACCTATACCGAAGCGATGCGCGAAGCTTGCTTAGCAGCTACGGAGAATCGTCCTATCCACATATAGTTTTAAGTGGCAGTTGCAGTAGCAGTTTAAATTCAAAAAGACTGCTACTGCAACTATTAAACTGCCGCTATTCCCAAATTTTCATTCAATATGGACGTTGTTATCAATACGGGAATTATTTTAGCAACGATAATAGTAATGGAGGCTTTCTCCTGGTTTATCCATAAATACCTTTTCCATGGCCCGCTATGGTTTATCCACAAAACACATCACCAACCAAAACACAGTTGGTTTGAGTTAAACGATCTCTTCAGCCTGCTTTTCGCGATGATTGCCTTATGGCTGATGTGGCTGGGGCATTTAAATTTAGATTCTCGTTTCTGGATAGGCACCGGTATCAGTTTATACGGCATCATCTATTTCATCTTCCACGATTGGTTTATCCATAACCGTTTCAAAGCCTTTAAAAGTAACAACCGCTACCTAAGCGGCATTCGCCGTGCTCATAAGATCCATCATAAATCTTTAGAAAGGCAACCCGCTGAGGAGTTTGGTTTATTGGTGGCGAGTAAAAAGTGGTTTAAAAGATAGATACTTATCGAATCTCAAACACACCCAATTCGTTATTATCCAAAAATTCTACAATAGAGTTCTCAAGAGACAATAATTTTTTGGCTATTTCTATTGTAGAAAGATTGCCGGTTCTCAGCCAAATTATTTTCGGAGGAAACCCCAGTAAATTGTGAAGCTCGGTAAAGTCCTCATCAAAAGTTAAAACATGATAATCATTGGTACTTGCGAATTGCCAAATTTTAAAGTCTGATAGCCTTTGATTTTTTTGAATCTCGTTAGAAGGTAGGATAGTCCAATCGGGCAGTGATTTTTTGAGTCGCCATGAAATGTTCTCATCAACAATAGACGAATCTCAGGCAAACTTCACTTTCCTTTCTTTATCCGCAGCATATGCTAAACAAGCATAAATATGATCCTCATTTAGCTGGGGGAAATCTGCTATAATTTGTTTATGCGAAGAGCCTGATGCCAGCCATTGCAACACATCGTACACAGTTATGCGTGTACCCATAATTACAGGTTTACCGAATCGAACTTCCGGGTTAATCTCAATGTACTTACTGTAATCAATTAATTGCGACATAACTCAATTTACATAAAAATCCTTCACAAATAAATACCAATTATCCGGCCGAAGAATTTGGCGTATTGTTGGCGAATAAGAAGTGGTTTAAGAAGTAATCGAATTCTTACGTTATTGTCAATGACAATTTAGCCAGTCCCATAACATCGCAAATTATACTCCCCCTCTTGACCAAACCCACAAATAAATTACATTTGTAAACCTAAATGACTGAGATAGCCCTAATTGTTCATGCTTGCGACAGGTACAGCTTATTGTACCAGGGCTTTGAGTATTTTTTTAAACGCAACTGGCCCTTTTACGAGGTTAACATTAAATATTACTTTTTTACTGAAGAAGCCGGTTACCAGTCGGACCTGTTTACCAATATCAAAACCGGCAAAGGCGAATGGAGCGACAGGCTGCTCAACGGCCTCAATCAAATTCCGGAAGAATACATCATCTACTTCCAGGAAGATATGTGGCTAAGCCGACCGGTGTCCGCCGAAACGGTGAACAAGATCATCGCCTTCGCTTTAGAGAAAGACATTAACCTGTTCAAGCTTTCCAGTAACAGTATTTATAACACTACGTCGACAGGTAATTATATCGACGGGCTATCGGTTTCGGTGCTTAACAACAAAGCGAGCAAGTATTTAATGTCGCACCAGGTATCCATCTGGAAAAAAAGCTTCCTTGCCGATCAGCTTACCTATAAAGAACATCCCTGGCGCAACGAGCGCGAAGGCACCAAACGCCTCCGCATCCTTAATCCTAAAATTTACCATATCGACCTGCTAAGCGAAAACGGACAGCATGCGATCAATAATAACGGCAAATATTTAAAACCAGGCCGTTACTATACCGTATCGCAAAATGCGCAGCTTAACAACACGGCTTTACCCTTTATTGAGGGTATGAAACAAGCTGCTGATGAACACACCAGGCAATACGCGCTCAAACTGCAACACAATTACGATCACGCCATCACTCATGACGGCCAGAGCAAACCCCGTAAACAAGATATCTTTAAAAAGATCAAGAATGCTTTAAAAGGGATCTTCGGGGCAAAATAACTTCGCAAAGGCGCATAAGGCGCTAACAAGAGATTTTAAAAACTTTGCGCCTCAGCGCCTTTGCGTGCCAATAATCACTTAACTTTGAAGTCGTGAACCGCTCATCTACACCTATCCAACCAACAATTGCCTATACCTCAGGTTATCAATACCTGTCATCAGCTCAAAACAGGTCGTTTTTGTTGGTGTTGATATTAGGCATCATGATCAACCTTGCCGGCATCACCACCAAATTTTTCACTGATGATCCTGGCCTGTACGGTTTAATAGCCCGCAACATGGTGGAGAGCCATAACTACGCCAACCTCATGTTCCAGGGGCTTGACTGGCTCGATAAACCTCACTTTCCGTTCTGGGTCATCGCGCTAAGCTTTAAGCTGTTTGGCGTAAATACCATTGCCTACAAGTTGCCCGCGTTGTGCTTCTATTTCATGTCGGTAATTTACACCTATAAGCTCGGCAAAAAGTTTTACGGTGTCGAAACCGCTTTGATAGCCGTGTTAATTCTTTTAACCGCCCAGCATACCATCATGTCAAACACCGATGTGCGTGCCGAACCTTATATTATGGGCCTGCTGATGGGCAGTGTTTATCATTTTTATGGTTTAAAAGAGAAATTCGGCTTACGCGATCTGCTGCTGGGTACCCTGTTCGCCGGCTGCGCTGTAATGACCAAAGGCATCTACCTGCTTATCCCTATCGGTTTTGCCATCATTGGCGATTATATTTTTAAAGGTGATTTTAAGGGCCTGTTTCAATGGCGGTGGCTGTTTGCTATAGTGCTTACCGCGATATTTGTACTGCCCGAAATTTACACCCTGTACACACAGTTCGATCTTCATCCCGAAAAAACGGTATTCCACCGTAAAGGCGTCTCGGGCATTAAATGGTTTTTGTGGGATAGCCAGTTTGGTCGTTTTAACAGCACAGGCTACATTAAGCGCGATGACGGCAGTTACTTTTTCTTTCTGCATACACTGCTTTGGGCGTTTGCACCCTGGGCGCTTTTGCTTTACTATTCAGTGTTCCAAACCATCAAAAAAATAGTAACCCGGGTTATGCTGCCGGAGTATGTCTGTATTTCGGGTGCGGGGGTAATGCTATTCATTTTCTCTATTTCGGCATTTCAGCTTCCGTTTTACACCAATATCCTGTTCCCGTTCTTCGCCATCATTACAGCGGTATATGTACAATCGGTTATCGCAAAAAGCAAAGGGCGCTTCTTCAAGGTCACCCAATACATCATTACAGGTTTACTCATTGTCGCTTTTATCGCGCTCAACTTTATCTTCTCGCCCGAAAAGTTTGTGGTGTTCGGCTTGATCACCCTTGCGCTCGGCCTGCTCACCTGGTATATCTACAAAAATAGTCGATCAGTATATTACAACCTGTTTTTATTTACCTGCTGTGTGGCAGTTTGGCTCAATACTTATTTTTTAAGCGTAGTGTACCCAACCATCATCCGCTATAAACCCGAGGTACAGGCATCAGCTTATGTTAACGAGCATTTAGCCGACAGGCCCATTATTGTCATCTGCGCCATACCCAATGCTTTTCCGTTTTATATTCCCCGGTCAATCGAAGTTAATTCCCTTAGCGGCTTACTGGCCAAACCTGTTGATAAAAACGCGGTGGTGTTAATTGATGATAACCTGGTTAAACAAATGGACTATCGAAAGGTTAATTATACGGTGATCAAAGCTTTTGAAGATTATCCGCAGGAGAATTTAACTTTGCCTTTTATACTGGAGAAACAACGCTACAAAACGCTCGACCATTTTTATTTGGTGAATATATTAGGGATGAAAAAGTAACAAATACAAAGCGCCGGCTTGTGCGATTCCCTCCCCACGGGAGGGTGTAGGGAGGGGTTTATACGCCATGCCAGCGAATAACCCCTCCCTGCCACATCACAACCTATCGCACCCCTCCCCAAGGAGGGAATTGAAAAAGTTGATTATAACTTATATTTTAGACTACTATGCTGCAGATCCATCAAAACATCTCTCTAAAAAATTTCAACACTTTTGGTATTGATGCCAATGCCCGCTATTTTGTTGAGATAGACCATGCCGCCGACCTGGTTGAGCTGTTTATGGACCCGCAATGGAAAACCACCGAACGACTTATTTTGGGTGGTGGCAGCAACTTGTTGCTTACACGGGATTTTGATGGCCTGGTTATCCGGATGAATATCCGCGGCATTGAGCACCGCATTAACCATAACGAGGTTTTTGTAGAGGCAGGCGGCGGCGAAGTTTGGAACGAGTTTGTACAGTACTGCGTTAAATGGCAATTTGCCGGGGTTGAAAACCTGAGCCTTATCCCGGGTTCGGTTGGTGCATCGCCCATTCAAAATATCGGCGCTTATGGTGTCGAGCTCAAAGATGTATTTGATTCATGTGTGGCATTCGAGATCGCGACAAGCACTTTTAAAACTTTTACCAAAGCCGATTGCCATTTTGCTTATCGCGAAAGCATATTTAAGCAGCAGCCCGGCCAACACATTATTGTGAGCGTCAAATTCCATTTGTCGCTCATCCCCGATATCAATACCCGCTACGGCGCCATCGAACAGGAGTTAACCAACCGTGGCATTACCGCGCCCACCATCAAAGATATTTCCGATGTGGTATCACATATCCGCGTATCCAAACTGCCCGATCCGTCAACCATTGGCAACGCGGGTAGTTTTTTTAAAAATCCGGTAATAACGGAGCAGGAGTTTGAAATAGTTAAAGCCAAAGCCCCCGAAGTGGTGCATTACCCTGCCGGGGATGGTTTGGTTAAACTGGCAGCAGGCTGGCTCATAGAGCAATGCGGCTGGAAAGGTAAAGTGGTGGGCCATACCGGCACCTGGAAAAACCAGGCATTGGTGCTGGTCAATCATGGCGGCGCAACAGGCCGCGAGGTTTACGATCTCTCTTCTCAGATCATCCAAAGCGTACAAACCAAATTCGGCGTTACGCTGCAGCGCGAAGTAAATATTCTGTAATAAAAGCCAACTGTTTTAAAAAGTATACAGAAAACTATACACTGTACTACAATTCTGTTTTTGTGTACGCAGGCTTGCAATACCCATAAATATTTTACACCAATTTTTAAAAACAGCCTAATTATCAGCTAATTGTAAATTTCGACACTATTTAAAAACTTATCGTAATAGTCTTTTTAAACTGCTCGCCGTACCTTAACCCATACACTAATTACAAAGCGGTATCATGTTTGTTTTAGAGTTTGTCACAAAACATTAACAACATGACAAAGATTGAGTTTAACACCATGGTACTACGTCAGGCAGGTTCATTGAGGTCATACGCGCTTCACTTCACTCACGACGCTGATGATGCTAACGACCTTGTTCAGGACACAATGTTGAAAGCCATAACTTATTATAATAAGTTTAAAGAAGGTACAAACCTAAAAGGCTGGTTATATACCATCATGAAAAATACTTTCATCAACAATTACCGTCGTTTTGTTAAGATGAGCACTTTTGTTACCAAATCAGATGAGATCTCATCGCCAAACCTGGTATTCAGCTCAACTAAAAACCAGGGCGAGGCTAAATTTGTGATGGACGACATTAAAAAAGCCTTAGAGCGTTTACCCGAAGATTATTACATCCCCTTCACCATGTATTTTGAAGGCCACAAATACCACGAAATTGCCGATGATCTGGATATCCCTATCGGTACGGTAAAAACCCGTATCCACGTAGCGCGTAAGCTATTGAAAAAGAACCTGAAAGCTTATGATAACGGCATTAAAAAACCGATCTACGCCGAAGAGGATTGATCAGTAATTAAACTCAATACATACATCTACATATAGTCAAATGCCTGCGAACCTCGCGGGCATTTGTCGTTTAAAAAGAACTGGCGATTGATCTGCGCATCCGCACATTCACAACCCATTCTGTACAAATACCCTTACTGTTTTAACATACCTTACCATGTAATATTGGTTTAAAGGTGTTTCGGTAACACCATCCTGCCTGCCCGATGTGGAGTGGATAAACTTAATATCCTGGCCGGGCTGCGTGGTAATGATGCCCATATGGCCAACAATTCTCCCGGTGGTATCGGTGCCGGTGAAGAGGATCAGGTCGCCCGCCTTTGCTTCTTTCAGATTAACGGGCTCACCGGCCAAAGTAAAATCAACCGATGTGCGGGGTACGTTGATACCGAAATGATTAAAAATATAGGTAATAAAACCTGAGCAATCAAACCCCTGTGCCGGGTTGATCGAGCCATATTTGTAGGGTATACCGATCAGTGTGCGGGCATAGTTGGTCACCTGCACCGGCATAATGTTGCCGGTAGAAATAGTTACCGGATGCGGTACCGGCCCATCCATATTATCGGACGACATCTCCGGCTGGCCACATCCTACAGCAGCCACAGTAAGCAACAGGTAAATTTTTTTGAAGGTTCGCATACAACATAGTATTGATATTATACTATCGTTGCAAAAACTAAACCAACGGGTTAATTTATTATCCGCACATCTTCCATCCTACCTTATACATCTACCATCACCATCCATCTTCTATCACCTTCATCGCTTCCTTAGCCGCCACCTGCCCCGAAATAATAGCCGGCGGCACCCCCGGCCCGGGCACCGTTAGCTGGCCGGTATACAGCAGATTGTGGATATGCTTTGCCCGCATTGCGGGTTTAAAAAAAGCGGTTTGTTTTAAGGTATTGGCCAGGCCGTAGGCATTGCCTTTGTATGAGTGATAATCGGTTTTAAAATCATTAAGCGCGTAGCTGCGTTTTACAACAATGTTTTCGCGGATGCTTTGCCCGGTGATCTTCTCAAATCTATCCATCATCACTTCGAAGTACTTTTCGCGGGTTTGTTCATCGTCGGGCAGGCCGGGAGCGATGGGCATTAAAAAAAACAGGTTCTCGCAGCCTTCGGGTGCAACATTATCATCCGTTTTTGAGGCGCAGCATACATAGAACAACGGCTTCCCCGGCCACTTCGGGTCGGTATAAATATCGGCCGCATGTTGTTCAAAATCTTCATCAAAAAACAAATTATGATGTTGTATGCCATCCACCTTTTTATTGGTGCCGATGTAGAACAGCAGGCTCGATGGCGACATGGTACGTTTGTCCCAATATCGCTCGTCGTAGTTGCGATGCGGCTTGTCAACCAAAGCCTGGTCCACGTGTTGGTAATCGGCACCGGCAATAATAAAATCGGCTGCTATGGTACCCTGATTGGTTTCAATGTTTTGGGCCCGCTTGTCGCGAATGTTAATTTTGGTAACCTCTGTATCCAGGCGCACTTCCACGCCCAATTCTTTAGCTACAGCCACCATGGCTTTTACAATCTGGTGCATGCCGCCCATAGGGTACCAGGTGCCCAGGGCAAGGTCGGCATAATTCATCAGGCTGTACATGGCGGGGGTATTTTGCGGCGTGGCGCCTAAAAACAACACCGGGAACTCCAACAGTTTAATCAGTTTTGGGTTTTTAAAATGCTTACGCACATGCTTGCTCATGTTACCCAGCATTTGTATCCGCAGGCTTTGGATGATCAGTTTCAGATCAATAAACTCGGTAATGGAGTGCGATGGGCGGAAAACATAGTCGCCCATAGCTACTTTGTACTTGTACTCTGCCTGCTGCAAAAAATGGTGCAGGGCATGGCTGCTTCCGGGTTCAATTTGTTCAAACAGGTTTCCCAGTTCTGGCATACGCGCCGGAATGTCCATCAGGTCATCTTCTCCGTAAAAAATGCGATATCCCGGATCCAGCCGTTTCAGGGTATAATAGTCCGAAACCTTTTTACCAAACAGGGCGAAGTAATTTTCAAACACGTCGGGCATCCAATACCAGCTTGGCCCCATATCAAAAGTAAAGCCATCCTTTTGCCAGATGCGTGCCCGCCCGCCGGGTTGCCCGTTCTTTTCAACTATAGTTACCCTATATCCGGCCTTAGCCAAAACCGAAGCCGCCGATAAACCGGCAAACCCCGCCCCGATAACAATAATGTGTTTGCGATTGTCCATAGGCTATAACGGGCCTAAAGTAATCATTTGTTAGCGTACAGGCAGCAATAAATCAATTAGCCGCAGTACGTGCAACCGGTGCAGGCTTGTTTTGTGCAAAACGTTTGGCAATAACGGCCAGTTGTTCGTCATTGAGTTTTGATGTCGCTTTCAGCACGCCAACAAAGAACGCCACTTCCTTTTCGCTGGCAGGGCAGCCAACGCTTTCGCCTGGTGCATCAAGTGATGCTCCCGCAGGGCGTACCTGGCTATCGGCTAATTCTTTACCATTGGCATCAAGCACCAGCCAAAACGGCAAGCCCGATTTTTCGCCTTTATATTTCTTCAGCACGTCTAACGATCCGGGATTTTCCAGGCTGGCTTTTGCAGGGCGCTCCAGTACATCCAAAGTAGCGATCACATAATTATCGTCGAACATTGTTTTACACGATGGGTCGTTCAGGCTCGCTTCCATTTTTTTGCACCAGCCGCACCACGAGGCATGGAAAATGAGCAATACCTTTTTATTTTCTTTAGCGGCTTGCGTGTAAGCCTGTTTTAAAACACTTTCGGATGTTGGCAGGGTGGTTTGTGCAAAGCCAGTAGCCGCAAACATAAAGCTAAAAGCAATGAATAATATCAGTAGCCTTTTCATGGTTAAATAGTTTTGATAGAGCAAATTAGGCAATAAACTATTTTTATCTGTCAAAATAACGCAACCTTCTGGCTGTTTGTTTTGTTATGTCATCCGCATGACAATGCACACTAAAAAAAGATGTGCTATTTATAACTAAATTTGCTCACCGCATGGCCGATAAAATGGATCTTTTTAATAAAACCTGCTTTGACTGCAGCAAGCTGATAACCAACAATTACAGCACCTCGTTCAGCCTGGGTATCAAAGCTTTTGATCAGCGTTTCCGCGATGCTATTTACGCCATTTATGGTTTTGTGCGTTACGCTGATGAAATTGTAGATACTTTTCACGACCGTGATAAAGTAGCCCTGATAGCCGGTTTTCGCGACGAGACCTTTGCCGCTATTGAACAGGGTATCAGCCTTAACCCGGTTTTGCACGCGTTCCAGATCACGGTTAACCGTTACCACCTGGAGCCCGAACTGATCGAAGCTTTCTTACTGTCGATGGAAATGGATCTTGATCAAACCAACCACAGTCACGAAAGCTATCACTTATATATTTATGGCTCGGCCGAGGTGATCGGGTTGATGTGTTTACGCGTTTTTTGCGAGAACGACCAAACCCTGTACAATGCCTTATTGCCCAAGGCACGCAGCCTGGGTTCAGCCTTTCAGAAGATCAATTTTCTGCGCGATATCCGCTCCGATTTTGAAGAGCGCGGCCGCGTTTATTTTCCCGGTGTCGATTTTAACCAGTTCGGCGAAAGCGATAAACGGGCCATTGAAGCCGACATCAAAACTGATTTTGACGATGCCCTTGCCGGGATCAAACATCTGCCGCAAGGCACACGGCTTGGCGTATACATTGCTTACGTATATTACCTTGAGCTGTTTAACAAAATAAAAAAAACGCCCGCCGGTACACTGATGCAAAAACGTATCCGGGTATCTGATACACAAAAAATGGCGTTGTACGTAAAGGCCGTGGTACAGCAAAAATTGAATAAGATATGAGCATCTTTTTAAATTCCCCTCTCAGGACGGTAATATCCAGCGCCTTTTTAATTCCCTCCCTGGGGAGGGGTGCGGCAGGCTGTGATGTGGCAGGGAGGGGTTTCTGTGCGATGCTTAATGATGAAACCCCTCCCTACACCCTCCCGGGGGAGGGAATCGCGCTTTCCCCTCGCTCGGAAAAATCGTCTGCTCTGTCAGGGGTTATTACCTATGCAAAAAATGAGCTGCTTCGCAGATCTTTTGGAATTTTCATCTTACTGTTTTTCGCTCCCATCATCCCATCCTACGCCCAGTCCGACTCCCCAGCCGAACTAAAACAACTTCGCCAAAAGATGGTGCTGGCACTTAACAGCGGCAAAACAACCGATTCGCTTTACACCGCTTTGGATAAAATGAGCAATAAGCCACCGGTATACCTGGCCTATTTGGGCACTTTGAATGGTTTAAAAGCCAAACACAGCTGGAACCCCTATAGTAAGATCAAATACCTGCGCACTGCCGAAAAGGTTTTAAAACAGGCCACTGACGCCGACCCGCATAACATCGAGATCCGTTTTCTGCGCTTTTCCATCGAAAATAACGTGCCTGGCTTTTTAGGCTACAATAAAAACCTGGATGCCGACAGGGATGAGATGATTCGCCAGTTAAATGAAAAAAATTATGGCACGGCCAACAAACCGCTCACCATTCAGCTCATCAAATTTTTAATAGCATCCAAACTGTGCACACCCGCCGAAACCGAAACTCTGCATAAACATTTAGCCGCATTATCGTGAAATACACTTACCTGCTCATCAACTTTTTAACCATCGTATTCCCGGTGGCGCTATCATTTGATAAGCGGGTGGCCTTTCATAAAAGCTGGAAATTTATCTGGCCCGGCATGGCCATTACGGGTTTGTTTTTTTTAGTATGGGACGTATTGTTCACCGTTAAAGGCGTATGGAGCTTTAACCCCAAATACATTTTGGGCATCAACCTGTTTGGCTTACCTGTTGAAGAAGTGCTGTTTTTTTTAACCGTGCCCTTTGCCTGTATATTTATTTATGCCTGCCTTAACCATTATCTCAACTATATGCTCAGCGATATAGTAAGCGAGGTGCTCTCAAGCGCCTTTGGCATACTGTCTATATTGGTGCTCATCTTTTTTTACCACAAACTGTACCCGTTAGTTACGTTTAGCTTGCTGCTGGTACTCATCATTTTGTTCGAATACGTACTACGCCGGCGCTGGCTCAACCGGTTTTATATCATGTATTTCGTAGCGCTTATTCCGTTTTACGTGGTTAACGGAGCGCTCACATCAATCCCGGTGGTGCTGTACAGCAAAACCCAAACCATGGGCACCCGCGTTTGGACCATCCCCTTCGAAGATCATTTTTATTTAATGGCGCTGTTGCTGATGAACATCGGTTTTTTTGAACATTTTAGTAAGAAAGGAGTAGCAAACGGTGAGTGAGTTACCGGTATATACCAAAAGCCAGTTAGCCTTGCGCAACGGCCAGGATAAGCCCCAGATATGGGTTGCATACCTGGGATTTATTTATGACGTTACCGAAAGCCGGTTATGGCGCAACGGAAAGCACTACGAACACTGGGCCGGACAGGATTTAACCGACGAGCTCAAGGATGCCCCGCATACCGAAGGCGTATTTGAAAAATTTATACCAATTGGTAAATTAGGATAACATCAAAGAACGCTTTTACGCACGAATAATTGGCTCTGTGTACTTTGTGTTTTTCTTTTCGCGTTCTCTGTGGTAAAATTAACCACAAAGATTCACAGAGGCATTACACAGAGTCCGCAGAGATTTTTTCTGACCAGAATCTTAAGCAACTCCCTTACTTGTTATTTCCCCGCCGCTTCCAGAGCTGCCATATCCAACTTACCCATCTGCATCATGGCATCCATTGCCTTTTTTGCTTTTGCCTGATCTTCATTATACAGCAACTGGCCCAGGTTATGCGGAATAATTTGCCACGACAAGCCAAATTTATCTTTCAACCAGCCACAATACGATTCGCTGCCGCCATTAGCAGTAAGCTTTTCCCAATAATAATCTATCTCCTGCTGGTTTTCGCAATTCACATAAAACGATACAGCTTCGGTAAACTTAAACATCGGGCCGCCGTTAAGCGCCATAAACTCCTGCCCTTCCAGTTCAAAAGTAGCCGAAAAGGCCTTATCCTTGCCCGGCATGTGGTTAATGCTGTGAACTTTTGCATTTTTAAATACCGATGTGTATAGCTCAATAGCTTCTTCAATGTTATTATCGAACCATAAAAATGGGGTTATCTTTTGCATCGCTTTCATATTTTTCAAATTGGTTAAACAAATATAGCTGCAATTTTCAGCAGGGTGTAAGGTGCAAATCCGGCATTTTACAGGGGGTATCACGTCGTTAACACAAGTAACATTTTTAGCCGGTGTGCCTTTATGTCAAATCAATACCTAATATTTGTAACTGTAAACCTACCCATTATGCCCCGTAAAAACCATTTGCTTTGCGCGATAGCCGCCGTATTGTTTGGCTCAGCCGTATTTGCTCAAACCGAAACATATCCGCCTGCGGCGCAGGTTGCTGCCGATTTTCATAGAATACTCGACCGGCCTAGGGTACCATTCAATGCCTCTTTTCAAACTACCCAAACTGATTCGGTGATCATTGAGCACGGTTATATTTACAGCGAAGCAAATGAAAAGGTGCCTATGCTGATCTACAAACCTGTATCGGCACAAGCCAAGTTACCTGCCGTTATCTTTCTGCATGGTACCGGCGGCAAAAAGGATGAAGCGCGTATCAAAAACATTCTTTACCGGCTAACCAAATTGGGCATTGCAGGCGTAGCTATCGATGCCCGCTTTCATGGCGAGCGCATTGCCGGTGGTGCGCATGGCTCTGAGGAATATATAGCCGCAGTAACGCAGGCCTGGGAGAACAGCGACAAAAGCCATCAAACTCATCCTTTTTTGTGGGATACCAGTTATGACCTGTGGCGGGTAACCGATTACCTGTGCACCCGGCCTGATATTGACGCTAACCGTTTGGGTATGGGTGGAATCTCCATGGGCGGTATCGAAACCTGGATGGCCGCATCTGTGGACCCGCGTATTAAAGTTGCTGTGCCTGATATCGCTATACAAAGTTTCAAATGGTCGTTAGAAAACGACAGGTGGCAGGGCCGTGTTGGCACCATTAAAGGTGCGCATCAGCAAGCCGCTAAAGATATGGGCGATAGTACCATTAACCAGCGCAACATTAAAGCTGTTTGGGATAAGATCTTACCCGGTATTACCGGCGAGTTTGACTGCCCCTCAATGATCCGCCTTTTTGCACCGCGGCCATTTCTCATCCTAAGCACCGAAAATGATAACAACAACCCGCTGCCGGGAGCTAAAATAGCCTTTGCTGCTGTACAAGCTGCCTATGGCACTGCCAACGCTGATAAGCTTAAAATTGATGTTGCCCCAAAGCTTGGCCACACCACTCCTGAATATCATATACAAATGGCTTTGGATTGGTTTGAACAATGGTTAGTGAAGAAATAAAGCCAGCCATTTTACCCAAAAGATGCGTTAGGGATAGAAGCGGATACCAGCCTCGTGGCTAAGGCCTGTGCCGTATGAGCGGATAGCCCGGCCCGCAGGGAACGCCCCAATTATCATAAATATAAAATGCCGAATTTATTTCAACATCTCACGTGATTGGCAGTACGCATACTGTCCTGAGAGATGCTGAAATAAATTCAGCATGATCTTTATCTTATTAAGCTTTCTTAGCCGGCTTTACGCTCTTCTTCTTTTTATTCTCTACAAAGAAAGCACCGCCCAATGCAAGTACCAACAATATCGAACCTGCCAGTGATATTTTCTCGCCGGTGTAGTATGCCGCCGGGTGGAATATAAACTCAATTTTGTGGTTACCAACCGGTATCTGCGCGGCACGCAACAACCAATCGGCCCTGAAGTATGGTTTCTCAACATCATCTATCAGCATTTTCCAGCCTTCTTTATAATACACTTCCGAAAATACAGCTACCTGTGGTGTTACCGAGCCGCTTTGATAAACCATATGGTCGGGGTTATAGCTTACCAGTTTAATGCTGCCCAATGTATCGATAGATGTTTGTTTATCTTCTATCAGGCCTTTGTATTGCTTATCAACTATAGCTTCGTCTTTAGGGTTAAAGCTGCTAATGGCCTGCATTTCGGCATCGGCGTTATCGGCAAACTTCACGCTTTTTACAAACCAGGCGTGGCCGCAGGCAGTAGGATTTGCATGCATGGTTTGCGATTGCGTTTTGGGGTCGGTAGTAATAATGTATTTGGTATTCAGCATATCCAGTACGTCCTGGTTTATGCTTCCGCTAAATTGCCTTTCCTGCAATTCGTCAAAACGTTTCAGTTTGGCGGCATGGTAACCACCTATCGATTTATAAAAGAACGACGGATTTGAATCGGTAAACGGATTACCCGACGTCATATCAAACACACGGTAGTCCGGGTCCGGGTCACGCAATATCAGCTTATCCACTTCGCGGGGTTGTGGTTGCTGCATATCTTCTTTAGCGCCAAAGCTTTCTTCTTTCAAATAACGTTTGTCCACTACCCACAGATCAACGAGCACCAGGGCCAGTAAACCGATAGATAACACGGTAACATTGAGCTTTTGTTTGATAAAGGCCCAAACAATACCAAAGGCAAGTACTACAAATAACAATGAACGCCAGGCATCGGCTTTAGCCAGCGAAATACGATCCTGAACCAAACCCGATACAAACGCATTGGCTGCCGCACTGTTACCACCCATTTGCTGAGTAAAGCTGTCGATCATTGCCTGATGATTGCTCGATTTGAACGACAGGAACATATCGGGCACCAAAGCCAGCAATAAACATAGGCCGCCGGTAATATAAAATGCGATATAGACCTTTTTCAGTATCTCGGCCCTGTTAGTTGTTGCGATAATTTCGCGGATAGCTAAAAATGCCAACAGCGGGAAACACAGCGTGGCTATGGTTAAAATAGATTCAACCGTGCGGAACTTGTTGTAGAGCGGGAAATGGTTAAAGAAAAAGTCGGACACATACGGCCAGTTTTTGCCGAATGACAACAGCATCACCAATAACACAGTGCCTGCCAGCCACCATTTAAGCCTGTCTTTAACAATGAGTAAACCTGCTATAAACAAAAAACAGATAGCTGCGCCAAAATACCACGGGCCACCGGTAAACGGTTTTTCGCCCCAGTATAAACCTTGCTCGGCAACGCCGATGGCCTGGTTGGGGTCAACATGCAGATCGGTTAAGGCCTGTACGCTTTTCGAATCCTGGTTCAGCGATGCATCGCCGCCGCTTCCGTACAGGTTGGGCACCAAAAAGGTAAAGCTTTCGCTCACGCCCTGGCTCCATTGGTAAGCGTAATCCCTACTTAAACCATTGCTTGGCTCGGGGGTTGCAGCGCGGCTGGTAAGGTTTGATTGCCCGCGGTTACTTTCCTGCCCGTATTGGTAAGTGCTCCACAGCATTGAGGCGTTTACCGCGATAGCCAACAAAGAAGCAGCAGCCAGATAAGCAATGGCTGTAAAAAAGCTCTTGGTTGTTTTGGCTTTAATGGCATGGTATAACTCAATCCCTACCAAAATAGCTATACCGAATAACAGGTAATAGGTCATCTGGATATGGTTGGCCCGAATCTCCATCGCCAAAAACAAAGCGGTTACAGCCCCGCCAAGCAGGTAACGTCCGCGTAAGGTGAGGATAATGCCCGCCAGTATAGGCGCGAAGAATGCGATGGCAAATGCCTGGTTGGCATGTCCTGCCCCGAGTAATATAATATTGTATGATGAAAAGGCAAACGCTATGGCACCAGCGGCCGAAAGCCAGGGATTTATCCGCAATACGCAAAACAGCAGATATGCGCCAAATAAAAACAGCAAAACGGTATCAATAGGCACCGGGAACGTTGCTTTTAAAGCTTTGATGACATAGGTGGTGATGTTGTTGTTGTAAGGCACCCAAATTTGGTAGGTTGGCATACCGCCAAATAACTGGTTCGTCCAAAGGATGGTGGTGTCTTTAGCCTTATAGTCGTTAACCTCTTTGGCCATTGCTGTTGCGTGCAGCACGTCGCCCTGGTTAAGTACCTTGCCCTGAAAAGCAGGCGTAAAATAAAAGAAAGAGATTACTAAAAATAGTGCGGCAATGCCTAAATGAATGCCATTTTGTTTAAACCAATTGTTCATTAAATTTGAGATATGATTTTCAAAAATAGGAATTTAGGCGGGAAAAGAAAGATTTAATTAGCACCCGTTGGTTAACAGTGCTGCGCGCTGCTTCGCAGGGCAAAAAATAGCAGGATCAAACCTGCCAGGCTAACTACATAAGCTATGATGCGCGCTTTATCATACTCCTCGCGCTCGCGGCGTATCTTGTAAAAATTATAAACGGCCAGCAGGCCCATCGTGATCCAAAAATACAAGCTTATTGCAGTGCATTGGGCAAAAAACTGCATGGCCAATACCAGTACAACGTAATTAACGATGATCAGAAAAAATGATTGCGGGGTACCGTAATGCCTGCGCTTATAAACCTCTTCGGGCAGCATGGTTATTTTATTTCTTCGTAATCAATAAAATCACCTTCCGAGTCGGGTATCTGGCTTTTTACTTTGGGCGCATAGTCAACCTTAACACGACCATCTGCCGGGCGGCTGGTGCTTTGCTGGTAGTTTTGCTGATAGTTTTGCTGCCCGTGCTGCTGCGCTTTGCTTACTAACCTTTGCAAAAACAAACGTATAACCACACGGAATAATATAGGCACCAAATACAATGCCAGCCCAGCTATAATGATGAAATCGATTATTTCCATTGCATTAAAATAAAATACAAACTTAAGTAAAAATTAAACTATACAATAGCGCCGTTGCCTGGCCTCAACTATAGTAAGCTCTAATAACGCTAAAATGTTTGATTATGATGCCAATGGGTAAATAATGTTACAATGCTATAGTCATGCGGAGGTAAATATCAAGGTGATGTAATACCCTTCCAACTCCGGTAAGTCAACCGCTATATTCCTTAAAACCCTTTTTTGTTTCTGTAGTTATACCTATTGATCAACCAGTTATTTTTATGAAAGCAATATGGAAAGGATCGATCGGCTTTGGGCTGGTCAATATCCCCATCAAACTCTATTCGGCCGTACAAAGCAGCTCGCTCGACCTGGATATGCTGGACGGGCGCGACCACTCGAAGATTCGTTTTCAGCGGGTTAACGAGCATACCCATAAAGAGGTGCCTTATGATAAGATCGTAAGAGCCTATAAGCTCGACGATGATTACGTGGTGCTGGATGAACACGATTTTGAAGAAGCCGCGCCCGAAAAAAGCAGGGAAATTGCCATTGAAAGCTTTGTTGATATAGGCGAGGTAAACCCCATGTTTTACGAAACATCCTATTACGTAGAGCCGGATAGTAAAAACAGCAAAGCTTATGCCCTGTTGCTCAAAGCGCTGCAGGAATCAAAAAAGGCAGGCTTGGCGCGTTTTGTGCTGCGCAGTACCGAAAGCCTGTGTATAGTGCACCCGCTCGACGAGGTAATGGTGGTTACCCGTATCCGTTTTGCGCAGGAGATCCGCTCGCCTGAGGAGATCAATATCCCCACCAAACACGAGGTGAGTAAAAAGGAGCTGGATATGGGCATGGCCCTGATAGAGCAGTACTCGGGCAAATTTGATGTGTCGAAATTTAAGGACGAATATTCGGACGAGTTGTTGAATATCATTAAGCTTAAAGCCAAAGGCAAACGCCCAACCATCAAGAAGCTAAAACCTAAAAAAGCAGCCGGGGATGATCTGTACGATCAGCTGATGGCGAGTTTGCAAACCAAAAAAGGCGCCTAATGTTTTATTTCTTATAAAGAAATAAATTATATAATAAGTAAAACTGTCAGCTATTAATGTTGTTGATCAATAAAAACATTAATAAAATATTTATGAAAACAACAACATCATCAGCAGTTACAGAACTTGAAGACTCTGCATTAAACGAACTGTTTATTGACGAATTGAAAGACATTTATTGGGCCGAAAAGCATTTAAGCAAGGCTTTACCCAAAATGATCAAAGGCGCAACATCCGAGGAGTTAAAATCCACTATCCAGGCACATTTAACCGAAACCGAAAACCATGTTACCCGGTTGGAGCAGGTTTTTGCATCAATAGGTGAAAAAGCAGTTGCGGTAAAATGCGAAGCGATGGCGGGCTTATTGAAAGAAGGCGAAGAAATTATGGGAGAGACCGAAAAAGGGACATTGACCCGCGACGTTGGCATTATATCGGCAGCGCAAAAAGTAGAACATTATGAGATAGCATCTTACGGAACTTTAAAAACTTTAGCAGCAGTTTTGGGTTATACTGAAGCAGCCGGATTGTTGGAAGAAACACTGGCCGAAGAAAAGAACGCCGATTCTTTATTGACCCAGGTGGCCGAGAGCTGTGTAAACACATCTGCAAGGGCCGAAAAGAAATAAAGGATTGGTTATTATAAACCAATTAACATTAAGATCATGGCAGAAGTAGCAGTAAATGATAAAACTATAGAGCAATTAAAACATTTGCTTTCTATAACTACCGATAGTATGGAAGGGTATAAACAATCGGCCAATAACTCGCCGGGCCCAGAGTTTACGGCCCTTTTTACCGATTATTTGATACAGCGTGGCGAATACGCCGAAGAGCTCCGTGCGGCGATACATTTGCTGGGTGGCGATGCCAAAACCGTATCAGGCGGCACATTTAGTGCCCTTGGAAGATTGTGGACAACCATTAAAACAACTATAGGCAGCGATGCAGAGCGCACCGCCCTGGAGGCTTGCATGGCTGATGAAAAAGCAACTATAGCCGAGTATGAAAAAGTACTGGCAAATGCAGAATTGAGCCCCGAACTGCGTGAAACGCTAACCGACCAGAAAACCGGTGTTGAACGTGCGTTAACCCGCAGCGAGCAATTGGCCAGGGTTTATAATTGACCGATCAGGTTACTTTAAATAAAAAAAGGGGCTTAGGCCCCTTTTTTTATAAATACATCATCACACTCTTCTTCCCAGCCTAAATAGCAGGCGTACCAATGCGCACAATTTTCGAGGATGGCCTGCTCGTTAGTGTTTTTTGGATCAACGATCTCGGCTATAAACATGATCTTTTCGGTATTGCCCATCGTATTCTGATAGGTATAATCAAAATGCCGGCGGTAGCTTGTACGAATTTGATCTGCTTTTTCTTTAGAGATGATATCTGTGTGAATAATATGGATCAGTGACCTGGTAGTTACATGGTAAATAAACAGATTTTCAGTTTCTGATGCCGGATCTTCACATAAAAGGTATTCGGGAATTTGCAACTTCATGGCTCAAAAATTTAATTAGTAAAAATTAATATTGGTGTTGTAACAACACACGTTAGCTGCTAATGTTTTTAGAAGTTAACAATAACAAATTCAGTCGGTTATCAGGTATTTACCCGGTGTTGAAATGATAATTAAGTTTCAATTGTTTTAATAAAAATATCAATACTCCGGGTTAACAGGTGCGAATTTTTGAGGGAGAATTTTAATTAATAGGCAATAAATAAAATGTTATTTTTTGATAAAAAACCGGCAATAAAAAAACCCGGAACAATGTCCCGGGTTAACTTTATGGTTATATAGGGGGTTATATAACTGTTGGCCTTCTGATGATACCTAAAATTAAAGAGATAACCGCGATAACCAACAATACATGTATGATGCCTGTGGCCGAATACATGAATACGCCCAAGGCCCATCCAATAATGAGAATAACCGCTATGATATACAATAATGAGTTCATGGTAGATTGTTTTAAGTAAATAAATTTAGTTTAATTTCTTTCTCTGTATGTATAATATTAATTTGAAAGAAATTGTTTTAATTAATTTACTGAAAGTAATAAGATTAGTGGTCAGCCTTTTTTGCATGCTGAGAGTGCCCGGATTATTCGACGGCCCGTACTGTTATAAGGTTTTGAGGATTGTTGTTAGTTGTAGTTGATACAAATAAAAATAATATGTACTAAATAATATGCACTAAATTATTTTATCTTTATCCCTGCCTTTCGGACACTTAACTGTTTGTGGATAAACACCCGTCGCATGAAAAAACCTTTACTCATCCTCTTTCTTTTCTTACTTGTTGGTAAAACACTGTTAGGCCAGACGCCGGTAATTACATCGTTTAGCCCGGCAAGTGGTCCGGTAGGTACGTTGGTAACAATTACCGGTAGTAACTTTAATAGCACTACAGGAAATAATGTTGTTTTTTTTGGGGGAGTAAAAGCAATACCACAGTCAGCAAGTACTACATCAATAACAGTTGTGGTTCCGGTAGGCGCAACTTATCAACCTCTATCTGTTTTAAATATAAGTAATGGCTTAGCCGGGAATTCGATTCTGCCGTTTGTAGTCACAAGCGATGTAAAAGGTAGTATAACAAGTGTTGATTTTGACCCTAAGGTCAATTTTACGGGAGGAACAGTCCCACAAATGTCATGTATGACAGACATTGACGGAGATGGCAAATTGGATCTTGCTGTGGCAAACTCATCTGGTACTACGGTATCTATTTTTCGCAATACGGCAACTAAAGGAATCATTAATTCGGCATCATTTGCATCCAAATTTGACCTTTCTACGGGAGTTACGCCTACTCAAATAGCTCTTCAGGATTTAGATGGTGACGGCAAACCTGATCTTGTAGTTGCGAGCCAGTCAGGTAAAACCGTTTCAATATACCATAACAACGCTGTAAATGGGGTTATAAATGCCAGTTCATTCGGCCCAAAGATCGATTTTCCTGCCGGAAATTCCCCGGTTTCGATGGCTATTGGAGATATTGATGGCGATGGTAAACCCGATATTGTAATTTCAAATGGAGGGTCAATATCCATATTACTTAATAAATCTGTAACAGGGGCGTTCAATAATTCCTCTTTTGCACCTAAATACGATATTACGATCTCTATTCATTCTATTGTATTGGCAGATCTGGATAGAGACGGTAAATTGGATATAGCCGGTACAAATTCGACAGGTATAGTTTCGGTAATGCACAATGTTATTACCGTAAGTGGTGCAATTAACGCTACATCGTTTGAAGCCCCGGTAAGTTATAATTGTGGCCAGAATCCGGTAGCTATTTGTGCTGCCGACATTGATAACGATGGTAAGCCTGATCTGGTAACAGTTGACAATACCGATAATACCATATCGATATTACAGAACACTATCAGTGGAAGTGGTATAAACAGTAACTCATTTAGTACTAAAGTTAGTTTTGCAACGGGCAGTTCGCCAATGTATGCATCTATAGCTGATATTGATGGAGATGGCCTGGTAGATATTGCTGTGGTTAATTATAACGACAATAATTTTTCATTATTTCATAATACATACACCTCAGGTTTGATCAGCACCACCTCATTTGCTAACAGATTAAACATAGCTTCTGGTACATTTCAGGGCGGCATTTCACTGGGGGATATTGATGGTGACGGTCGACCTGACTTCGTGGTCAGTAATAATTCTACCTTAATATCCGTAATTCGTAACAACCCGGTCAATCCTCCCGTAATTACCAATATTTCACCCTTGGCTGCAGGTACTGGTACACTTGTAACTATTACCGGTAAAAATTTTAGTAAAAGCAATGCCAACAATGTTATTTATTTTGGAGCCACTCAGGCTGTAGTATCATCATCAAGCTTAACTCAGGTTACAGCTACTGTGCCGGCAGGTGCAACGTACAAGCCTATGTCTGTACTTAACGTTGAAACCCAGCGCATAGGCTTTTCATCTAAATCATTCAACACAACTTATTTTGGTAAACGCAATCTTGTAGCAGCCGATTTCGATAGTGGTTCAGGAAGTGTTTACTCAAGTTTAAACAAAATTGGATCCATCAATATCAGTGATATTGATGGCGACGGCAAGCCCGATATGATAACTGCTGATCTAACCGGTCAGACAGTTTCGGTAAGCTTAAACACTTCGTTTAATGGAGTTACTTCAACAATTCATCAATTTGCCCCGAGCATTAGCCTTAATGCCGGTAGTGCCATCGCCCGGGTTCAAATTGGAGACATTGATGGTGATGGCAAGCCAGATATTGTTACACTAAACTCTACAAGTTATATGGTATCAGTATTACGCAATATTTCCACTCCAGGTAATGTTGCCTTTGATAAGCATATCGATCTATCTTACTTTAATTTTCAAAATTTTTCTGAAATAAACTTAGTCGATGTTAATATGGATGGGAAATTGGATATCGTTGCATCTTCGTCAACCCAAATATCCGTATTTCGCAACACGTCTTCCGCCGGTTTTGCTTCATTTTCCACAGCTACAGATATAATTGTAGGCGGGGCGCCAAATGGCGGAGGTTCAGGTTACCCTGAGTCGGCTGTACTGGCCGGGGATATTGATGGCGATGGCAAACCAGATCTTGTATACTATAGTTATTACGGATACGATAACGGCGTAAACGATGGGCTCATCGTTTTGCGCAATACTTCGGTTAACAGTAGCGTCAGTTTTGCCTCACCTGTTATTGTTTCAAAAAACGGATTTGGCAGGTCGCTTTTTTTAGCGGATTTTGACAATGATGGCAAATTAGATATTGTGTTCTCTTCAAATGTATACAAAAATATTGCTTCACCCGGTTCTATCACATCTGCTTCTCTGTCGTCGCCAGTTCCGCTTTCACAGCTTTCACCTCTTGATATCATTTACGAAGTAGCTGATGTTAATGGCGATGGTATGCCTGACATCGTTATGGTAAATGATGATCAGTCAGCCGGAGGCGTTTTTTCTATTTTACTTAATACAACAACTACGGCACTTGCTTTTAGTCCAAGAATAGGTATCAAAACCGGTCCATCTCCACAATTTTTGGGTGTTGGCGATATGGACGGTGATGCAAAACCGGATATTTTAGTTAACAATGGCAACTATATAACGTGCTTTTATGACCATTCGCCGCCGGTGCCAGTGCCAACAATTACCTCATTTACGCCTACTACAGTAGCAGCCGCCGGCAGTACAACAGTAACCATAACAGGCACAAATTTTATCGGTGCAACAATAGTTAGTTTTGGCAATACAGCGGCAGCTACCTTTACTGTAGTATCGGCAACAACAATCACTGCTATAACAGGTGGAGGTACCTCCGGTATTGTTTCGGTAACTACTCCGGGGGGAATAGCAAGTTTAGCCGGCTTTAATTTTGTACCGATACCCACAATTACTGCCGGTGGGCCTACTACCATAGCTACAAGTGGCAGCGTAATATTAACCGCCAACCCGGGTACGGGTTATGCCTACCAGTGGCTTAAAAATGGTGTCAACATTACCGGTGCTAACTCGGCAACGTACACAGCTACACAAAGCGGGGCGTACACGGTAATCATAACCTTAAATAGTGTGAGCCAAACATCAGCAGCGATTACGGTAACTACCGTTTTCACTCTCCCGGCCAATAATTTCACCATCGCCGCCAACAGCGTCACCTGCCGCGGTTCGGCTAACGGTACCATCACCATCACTGCAGCACAAAACCTCAACTATACCGCTACCATAACCGGGGGGAACACCAATGCGAGTTATTCGTTTACAACAGGTACCACTATCAACAACCTGGCAGCAGGCAGTTATAATGTATGCTTTACTGTAGCCGGCCAAACGGGCTATTCGCAATGCTTTACCGTGGTGATCACCGAGCCTAAAGACCTAGCCGTATATGCTGCGGTTAACAACACCATCCAAAGCGTTAACCTTACCCTTTATGGCGGCAGTACCTATTTTGTTACCCTGAATGGCATAACCACAACCACCAATGCCAGTAACATTACACTTGCGCTGAACCGGGGTGTTAACGATGTAACGGTAACCACCGATAAACCCTGCCAAGGGATTTATCAAAAACGGATCGACGTTTCGTTAGAAGTGCTGGCTTATCCAAATCCGTTCACATCTGCATTAAACATAAACCTGGGCAATGATAAGGTAGCTTCTGCAACCATCGAATTATACAATACGGCAGGCACCAGGGTATATAGCAAACAATTTAACAATGTATCGGGCGAGGTGCAGATAACTCCGGGTAATTTAGCCCCGGGTATGTATATGCTTAAATTATCAGCCGGCCAATTGGAAAAAGTGTTTAAAGTTGTAAAACAATGACAAAGTACATCATCATATTAACCGCAATAGCAGCCTTGATGGCAGGTTGCGGTAAAAAGAACGACCCCAACGGTGCACCCGATCCGCAGGCAGCTAAGCTTACTTTCCCGGCGCAAAGCTCGGCATGCACAACCGGTACGGTCATTTCATCAACTCAAAGTACCATTGTATTTACCTGGAACAGCGCTTCGGGTACGGATAGCTATGAGATCGATATCAAAAACCTGTTGACAGGTACCATCGCGACGCAAACCGTTAGTACCAACCAATACACAGCAACCTTGCTTCGCGATACGCCTTACTCATGGTATGTGGTATCTAAATCAAGTTCATCGGCAGTTACCGCCAAAAGCGAGGTATGGAAGTTTTATAATGCAGGTATAGGTACCGTATCACATCCGCCATTCCCGGCCGATAACCTGTCGCCTACCTTCGGGCAAAACGTATCGGCAACAGCGGGAGCCATTAACCTGAGCTGGACAGCCAGCGACCCGGATAACGATATTGCTGCCTACGATGTTTACTTTGGAACCACCAGCACCCCTGCCATATCCAAATCAAACATCACCGATAAATTTGCGAATGGTATCACGGTGACATCAAGGACCACTTACTACTGGAAAGTGGTTACCAAAGATGCTGCTGGCAATACTTCCGATTCGGGCGTATTTCAGTTTAAGGTCAATTAAGAGGTATTACAAATGCATCCACATCTTCCTTACCGCTAACATATCGGCGGTTGGGGTGCCGTTATCTTCAATGTGGTATTTAACGCCGGGGTTTCTTAGCAGGGTTACCGGGATGATCATTTTGATGCCATCGCGCACTACGGTAATGTTAAGCTTATCCCCAACCTTTTTATTAGCTGTAATAAATTTATCTATCTCGGGTATAACTACGCCATCAATAGCGATGATCTCGTCGTTAACGTTAATGCCATCAACCCAACCGGCGCCATCGCGCATAACGCCGGTAACTATTGATTTGCTGCCACCGCTAACCATGGTTATACCAAGTGTAGGGATATTGTTTGCTGCATAATCGTCAACCAGTTTATAGCCGGCATAGGCCAGGTATTTGTTATAGTCGAGCGGTGCCAGGCCGTTCACATACTTGTTATAAAAGTCGTCGAGGTTGGTGCCGGTAAATTTTTCGAGTGTGGCTTTAAATTCTTCGTCGGTATAGCCGCGTTGTTTTACCTTGTAATACTCATCGTACATGTATTTCATTACATCATCAAGGCACTGCGCGCCTTTGCTGTGTTTAAGGATTTCCAGATCGAGCAGCATGGCCACATTTGCCCCTTTGCCGTAGTATGACGCATTGGTATTGGGCGTGTTTTCGGTAGGGCGGTAATATTTTATCCAGGCATCAAAGCTGGCATCGCTTAATGATTGTGTTTTGTTGCCCTTTAAGTTTTCGGCGCTGCTAATGTTGGTTGCAATTACACCCAGGTAAACTTCGGGCGTATATAAACCGGCCCGGCGCATAATTACATTTTGGTAGTAAGTGGTAAAACCTTCGGCTATCCAAAGGCTGCGGGTATAGTTTTCGGTATCGTAATCAAAAGGGCCAAGAGCTATCGGGCGCAGGCGCTTAACGTTCCAAAGGTGAAAATGCTCGTGGGCGGCAAGCGATAAAAAATTATGGTAAGTACCCTCGGCTGCATACCCATCGCGCGAAGCGCCTAAAACGGTCGAGCTTAAATGCTCCAGGCCGCCGCCGCCTTTAGTATAGTTGTGTACAATAAAAACATACCGCTTATTGGGGTTTTCGTTGAAGATGGCGGTTTCGGCCTCTACAATTTTGGCCAGGTCGGTTTTCATTTGTTCGCGGTTATAGTTACCGCCGCCGCGCATGGCCACTTCGTATTTTACGCCTGCGGCATCAAAACCGAAAACGTCCTGCGTACCCACTTCGATAGGCGAATCGAACAGGATATCGTAGTTTGGCGAATGCAGGGTAAACGGATCATTGCCAACTTTATCCAGGCTGGTTGAAACGGTTGTCCAGCCTTTATAAGGTTTGATGTGGATGGTCGACGGTACTTGCAGGCTATCGGCAGGGTACATAAACATGCCCGAGGTGGATAAGAACGCGTGCGATACATCGATAAAAGCGGTACGTACCGATATCTCAAAAGCATAAACTTTATACACTATTTTAACTGCACCTGCCTTGCCGTTACTGATGCGCCAGGTGTTTTTGCTGATCTTGATAAATGGTATCTCTTTGCCATCCGCGAAAGCGTTAAAGCCTTCTACGCTTTTGGCAAACTCGCGTACCAGGTATGAGCCGGGTGTCCAAACGGGCATTTTAATATCGATGGTTGAATTTTTGATGCCGCTAACGGTCATTTCGATATTCGCATAATGCGCCTGCGCCTCGGGAAAGGTAACGGTATAATTGATCGTGGTTTTTTCGGTTACCGCAGAGGCTGGGGTAGTCAATGTCATGAATATAAAGATTAAATAATACGCTAAACTGAAGATTTTTTTCATGACGGGCAAAATACTAAATTATATATTTTAAATAGAAAAACAGACGTAAAAGACAGTAAATCACGTGTAATATGGTTGATACATACAACTATTATATTTGCAAACTAAATAGCTTTGTTGTTCAAAATTATGGTGCAACTGGACGAACCGATATCGCGTAAATTGCTGCAGCTGGCTAAAACCTACCTGAGTGCTTTTTCGAAAAGAATTGAGCACCTGGACCTTAACAGGTACCACTATATGCTGGTGCTTATAGCAGAGAACCAGGGCCACCTTACACAAAAAAAGATAGCCGAGATAACGGGGAAAGATAAATCGCACATGGTAAGCATTATTGATACCCTTGCCGAAAAGGGATACGTTTACCGTGAGGTTAACCCCGATGACAGGCGCCAGCAACTGATCAGGATAACCGAAAAGGCTGAAAATGAATTGCCGGCCATTCGCGAATCATTCAGCTTACTTAACAGCAAGGCCACCGAAGGCATCAGTGCCGATAAATTAAGGATATTTAACGAGGTGCTCCAGCAAATGTCGGGCAACCTTATACCATACACCTCGGCAAACGTTACTTTCAGGCTTAAAAAAACTACAACCCTAACGCGTAAAAAATAATTATGAAGGCAAAATACATTATTTATCCCCTGTTAATTTTACTGATAGCCTACCTGGTTTACAATAAATTTTACGGTACAAAAGCAAAAGAAATGGCAGCCGCTATAGGTGGTGCCGGTGGCAAAAAAGGCGGTAAAAGGGGGGGAGTAGTGCCTGTTAACGTAATGATTGTTAAAGATACCGCTTTTAGCAGTGCTATTGATATAACAGGTACCATTGCTGCCAATGAGCAGGTTGACCTGCGCAGCGAAACCGCAGGCAACATTACCGGTATTTTTTTTAACGAGGGCAGCCATGTTGAAAAGGGCCAGATGCTGGTTAAAGTTTACGATAAGGATCTGGTGGCCAACCTGAAACAGGTACAGGTGCAAATAAAACTGGCCGAGCAAATTGAGAACCGCAACAAGATATTGCTTAGCAAAGAGGCTATCAGCAAAGAAGAATACGACACTTCGTTAACGTCGCTAAACTCGTACCAGGCACAGGCTGATGCCATCAGAGCACAAATTGATAAAACAGTGGTACGCGCGCCCTTTTCGGGAACGATCGGTTTACGCAATATAAGCCCGGGCGGCTACCTGTCGCCACAGGGATCCATCGCCACATTAGTTAACATCGACCCGGCAAAAATAACTTTCTCGGTGCCCGAGCGGTACCTGCCGCTGGTGCATGTTGGCAGCAAAATAAACTTCACTATCGAAAGCTCACGCAACAATTTTACCGGTACAGTTTACGCTATCGAACCTAATATCGATATCAACTCACGCACCATAACACTGAGGGCCAAAGCCGACAATAAACAAGGGCTGTTAAAAGCAGGCGGTTTTGCCAAGATACACTTCGCATTGGATCAGATACCAAAAACCATTATGGTACCTACCGAGGCCGTGATACCCGATATTAAAGGCAGTAACGTATTCTTAGCTAAAAATGGCGAGGCTGTAAAAAAAGCGATCAAAACCGATACCCGTACCGAATCGAAGATACAGGTTGTTGATGGTTTAAAGGCCGGCGATAGCCTGATAGTAAGCGGTATCATACAGATGCGCCCTAAGGTAAAAATTAAGGTTGTAAAAGTTATTAACAAGTAACCAACTCATGAGTTTATCCTCCGTCAGTATAAAAAGGCCGGTATTGGCCACTGTGCTATCCATTGTTATTGTGGTGTTCGGGGTTATCGGGTATACGTTTTTGGGCGTGCGCGATTTCCCGTCGGTAGATCCGCCGATCATTACTGTAACCACCAGTTACTCGGGTGCAAACTCGGATGTAATTGAATCGCAGATAACCGAGCCGCTTGAAAAAGCGATCAACGGTATCCCGGGTATCCGTAATATCTCGTCCACCAGTTCGGTAGGTTCAAGTAATATTACCGTTGAGTTTAACCTGGATGCCGACCTGGAGACCGCCGCCAATGACGTGCGCGACAAGGTAGGCCAGGCGCAGCGCCAGTTACCGCAGGATATTGATGCGCCGCCGGTTGTTACCAAGGCCGATGCCAATGCCGATAATATAGTTACCCTTACCGTAAGCAGTAACACCCGCAATATTTTGCAGATTGATGATTATGCCGAAAACGTATTACAACAGGCATTGCAAACTATACCCGGGGTAAGCTCGGTTAACGTACAGGGCCAAAGGCAATACGCTATGCGTTTATGGATAGACCCCAATAAGCTTACCGCTTTTGGTTTGGCCGCGAGCGATATCAGCGCAGCTTTGGCAAAAGAGAACGTGGAGTTGCCGGCCGGTAAAATTGAAGGCAATAACACCGAGTTAACTATCCGCGCGTTAGGTAAACTAACCACCGAAAAAGATTTTAACAACCTGATATTACGTGCCGATAGTGCGCATGTGATACGTCTGAGTGATATAGGTTATGCCATTTTGGGAGCGGCTAACGAAGAAACGGGCTTAAAGGAATCGGGCATACCCGAAGTGGGTTTGGCCATAGTACCGCAGCCGGGTGCCAACTATGTGCAGATAGCCAAAGACTTTTATAAAAGGCTTGAGCAGATAAAGAAAGACCTGCCGCCGGATATTAAGTTAGAGGTAGCGCTGGATAACACCAGGTTCATTAACCAGTCGATAGATGAGGTTAAAGAAACCCTGCTTATATCGTTCATCCTGGTGGTGATCATTATCTACCTGTTCTTCCGCGATTGGCTCATCGCTTTCCGGCCATTGATCGATATCCCGGTATCGCTGATAGGCGCGTTCTTTATTATGTATGTTTTTGGTTTCTCCATCAATATATTAACCTTGCTGGGGATAGTACTGGCAACGGGCCTGGTGGTTGATGATGGTATTGTGGTTACCGAAAACATTTATAAAAAGGTTGAGGATGGCATGCCTGTACGCCGGGCCGCATTTGAAGGATCGGCAGAGATATTCTTCGCGGTAGTGTCAACATCGGTAACGCTGGCGGCTGTGTTTTTACCCATTGTGTTTTTACAAGGCTTTACCGGTCGTTTGTTCCGTGAGTTTGCCATAGTGGTTGCCGGGGCAGTTTTAATATCGGCATTTGTATCGCTTTCGCTTACGCCGATGCTGAACGTTAAGCTGATCCGCAAGAATTCAAAAAAATCAAAATTCTACGAGCGAACAGAGCCGTTTTTCCAGAACATGACCAACTCTTACCAGGAATCGCTTACCAAGTTTATGAAGCATAAATGGATATCGGTATTGATCCTGGTGGTATCGCTGGTAATGACCTACTTTTTGTATAAAGGCATACCATCTGAGCTGGCGCCGCTTGATGACCGTAGTTTGCTGCGTTTATCGGTAACAGCGCCCGAAGGTTCATCGTACGAATACATGACCCGCTATATGGATAAGGTATCGCAAATAGTTGACGATTCTATCCCCGAGAACAAGGTAAACATTAGTTATGTTGCGCCCGGCTTTAGTGGCGGTGGCGCCGTAAATACAGGCTTTGGCCGTGTAGGGCTGGTTGATCCGGACAAGCGCAAGCGCACGCAGCAACAACTGGCCGATTACCTCACTAAGCAACTGGCTAAGCTGCCAAATGCCCGAACAGCCGTTATACAGGAGCAAACCATTAGCGGTGGCGGTAGCGGCGCCAAAACAGCCCAGCCGGTACAATATGTGATACAAAATCAGGATTTTGAACAGTTGCGCAAAGTATTGCCCGAATTTTTGGCGGAGGCCAATAAAAGCACGGTTTTGCAGAGTGTGGATGTTAACCTCAAATTTACCAAACCGCAGTTATCGGTAACTACCGACCGCGACCGTGCCCGCGACCTGGGCGTGGCCGTGAGCGATATTGCCCAAACGCTGCAACTGTATTACAGCGCCGGCCGTTTGGATTATTTTATCATTAACGGTAAACAGTACCAGGTAATAGCCCAGGTTGACCGCGCCAACCGCGATCAGCCGTTGGATCTTAAGTCGGTATATGTACGCAGTTCGACAGGTAAACTGGTACAATTGGATAACGTGGTATCGATGAAAGAAAACTCTACGCCACCGTCTATCTATCACTTTAACCGCTTTAAGTCGGCTACCATATCGGCAGGTTTGGCGCCTGGCCACACCATTGGCGACGGCGTGGCCGAAATGCAGCGAATAGGTAAACAGGTACTTAAAGATGCATCGTTCAGCTCCGATCTGGCCGGGCCATCGCGTGATTTTGCCGAAAGCTCAGGCAATATTATGTATGCCTTCGCCTTTGCGTTATTGCTCATCTACCTGGTATTGGCAGCGCAGTTTGAAAGCTTTATCGATCCGTTTGTAGTGATGCTTACCGTGCCGTTGGCTATTGCAGGCGCGTTTTTATCGCTATGGCTGTTTAATCAAACACTGAATATTTTTAGCGAGATAGGGATGATAACCCTGGTGGGTTTGGTAACCAAAAACGGTATTTTGATCGTTGAGTTTGCCAATCAGCGGATGGAACATGCGGGCATACCTAAATTTGAAGCAGTTATTGAGGCGGCAACATCGCGTTTACGCCCTATATTAATGACTACCCTGGCTTGCGTGCTGGGCGCTGTGCCAATTGCGTTTGCCTTGGGTGCCGGTGCAAAAAGCCGTACATCGTTGGGTATAGTAATTATGGGTGGCTTATTATTCTCGCTGGTACTTACGCTTTACGTAATACCGATGATGTACGCCATATTTTCATCGAGCATTAAACGCGACCCGGATGCAGAGCAGGAAGGTGACCATGAAAGTAAAAAGAAATCGAAACATAAGGTGAAAGAAATTTCGCTGGAAAATGAGTAATACGATGATAAAACCTGTTAAATTTAATTGGATATTGATTGTTTGCCTGTTAGGTAATTTTAAGCTGATGGCACAGCAGGCGGCGCCTTTATTAACCGTTAAAGATGCCGTTGAGATCGCTTTAAAAAACAATTACAACATTAAGCTCACCAAAAACAATACCACCATAGCCGGTAATAATGTAACCTATGGCAATGCGGGGATGTTACCGCAGTTATCGGGCAGTTTTGGATCTACCAATAGCATACAGGGTACCAAGCAAACCAGAACAGATGGCTCGGTGACTGAATTGAACAATGTGCATAACAGCACGCTTAATTACGGTTTAAACCTCAACTGGACCATTTTTGATGGCTTTGGCATGTTTGCCAATTACGATCAGTTAAAGCAACAGAACGAACTGAGCCTGATCAGCCAGCGTGATACCATTCAAAGCACCATAAGCGATGTGATCAGTACTTATTATAACCTGGTGAACCAGAACCAGTTGCTTATCGCTCAAAAAGGCGCTATCGAGATATCGCGTACGCAATTGCGTTATGCCAATGATAAGTTTGAGGTAGGCCGAGCATCGCGGTTGGATGTACTGAACGCCCAGGTAAATTTAAACACCGATACGGCTACGATGCTTGCCGATATACAGCAATTTAAATCGCTGAAGATACGGATGAACCAGCTACTGGTGCGCCCGCTGCTAACCGATTTTTCGGTTGTGGATACCATTATTATTGATGATAAGCTTGTTTTGGGCGACATTATTAACCAGGCGCAAACAGCTAACCCTAAAATACTATCATCGCAAATTAACCGCCGCCTGGCCGAAACCAATTTAAAACAGGTACAGGCCCTGCGCTATCCGCAGGTGGGTGTTACGGGCGGCTATATTTTTACCAATGCGCGCACGCCGTCAAACCTGGTTACGCGCCAGCAGGATATCCATGGTTTAAACTACGGCCTTACCGCCAGTATCAACATTTTTGATGGCTTAAACCAGTCGCGCAAGGAGCGCAACGCCAAAATACAGATCGATAACGCCGCCATTAGCCTGGCACAAACAAAGCAAAACATTGAAGCACAGATCAATGACTTTTACATCAGCTACATTTCGGCGCTCGACCTGATGAAGCTAAACCAATCCAACGTGGCGGTAGCTAAACGTAACCTCGACATCTCGCTCGAGAAATATAAGCTGGGCAACATCACCCCATTAGAGATAAGAGAGGCGCAAAAGAACTATCTTGATGCACAATCGCGGTACTATACAGCCCAGTATCAGGCCAAAAGCGCCGAAATTACCCTTAAGGAGATAACAAATAATATTAATATTCAGTAAATTTTGCTGATTATTAATATAAACTATTATTTTTGACGGTGATGGCGGCACCTCGTTTTAAAATTTGCTTACTTATTGACGATAATTTTATCGATAATTTTGTAACGCGTAAGATTTTGGAAACCAGTAATTTTGCTGAAAAGATCGTCGTTATTCAATCGGCACCCGAAGCAATAGCCAAATTACAATCGAAGGAAATTGAACCCGACGTGATCTTTTTGGATATCCGTATGCCTTTTATGGATGGTTTTGAGTTTTTAAAAGAGTTTGATAGCCTTCACCTTGACGATGATAAAAAGATCATGATCTACATGCTGTCTTCATCGTTGGATCCGGTTGATTATAAACTCTCGAACGAAAATAAATATATTACCGGATTTGTCCACAAACCGCTTACCCACAAGGTTTTGGAAAGTTTAAGTGCATGATATTAGTTGCCGATAGCGGTTCTTCAAAAACTGATTGGCTGTTAGAAAACCCCGGGGGCGAACCCGAAGAGTTTAAAACAGACGGCCTGAACCCGTACTTTTTAAGCGAAAAAGAGATCGTTAAGATACTGCAGTTGCAAGCGCAGGACCTGATCAAAAGAAACCACCGGATAAGCGAGATCTTCTTTTTTGGAGCAGGCTGCTCAAATCCCGACAGGCGCGAGATCATATCGAACGCGCTGAGCCAGGTATTCCCAAAAACTTACATCAGCGTTGATAGTGACCTGCTCGGTTCGGCATATGCCACCTGCGGTAAGGAAAAAGGTTTGTGCTGCGTGCTGGGCACCGGTTCAAATATTTCGTTTTTTAACGGCGAGGATATTTTTGAAGGCAAGCAGGGCCTGGGTTTTGTTTTGGGCGATGAAGGTTCGGGCAGCTGGTTTGGTAAAGCGCTGGTGCGCGATTTTTTGTACGGCAATATGCCGCCCGAAATAGCCAAGGCCTTTACCGAACGTTATCATCTGGATAAAGAGACGATCATCAAAAATGTATATCAAAAGCCCAAGGCTAACTCTTACCTGGCGGCATTTGCCCGGTTTTTAAACGAGGTGCGCCCGTCGGCCTACGCGCAGGACATGCTGCAAAAGGGCTTTGCCGAATTTGTTGAAACCAACATTAAAACCTACCCTGAGTACCACAAATACAAATGCAATTTTGTAGGATCGATAGCTTACCAGTTTAGCGACGAGCTTAAAGCGATATGCAAAGAGCGGGGCGTGCTTGTGGGTAAGATCATTAAACAGCCCATACACGAGCTGCTGGATTTTGTGCTGAAGAATCAGTAGGTCATTGGTTCACTTGTTCATTGATCATTAGTATTCTGTCATTTCAACCAGCAAAAGATTTCTCACTATCGTTCGAGATGACAACGTCATCTATTTGTTGGGCGTTGCCTCCGGCCCGCGCTTTACGCTCATACGCCTGCAGGCCTTAGCCACGGGCCGGTATCCGCTGCAATCGCTAACGCAAATACAGTTGTAAAACCGCCTATAATTTAGTATATTGCATGTATGAATGCTTGAAGCGCGAAGCTAAAAGCTGTGAAATTGTCGAAAAAATTCTTACAATTTCCCCCCTTGCCCCGGATAGTTATTCGGTTAAGGAAAGCACGTTGCCATCGGGGTCTTTAAACCAGGCGACCTTTGCGCCGCCGGGTGCTGTCCAGATACCCAGGTCATCCTGCTCTAAAAAGCCGTACTTTTCGCAAAAGACGCCTTTTTTATTGAGCGACTGTATGATAGCTGTCATATCGCCAACGTTCCAGCCTAAAGCAGTAAATGGATGAGGTTTTAATTCGGGGACAATAATTACCCGTAACAGAACGCCATTGGCGTTAAATTCCAGAGCGTAATCGTCTTCGGATAGCAACTGCAGCCCTAAAATATCCCGGTAAAATAGTTTTGCTTCGCCCGGTTTCACGGTGGGAACAAACGCCTTAAGTTCTTTGTCGGCAAGCATATCGATCTGTTTTGAATAGGTTGAGCGTTGATTACTATAAAGTTAAGTAAACTATCTGCGCCGGTCCAAAACAAATATCGATGACTTATGCTTTCAATCGCTTTTTACTTATACGTTTATATCCAATAAAACCCATACCCAGCAAAGTAATGATGCAAGCCCCTTTCGGGATATAATCGCCGTGCTGTACGTAAAAGGTAAGCTCGGTGTTGAGGTTGATATTTTGCTTAATGGCTGTTTTTACCCACCAGCCGGTATGCTGTACCACATCGCCGCGCTGATTGATAAAAGCCGAGATGCCCGTATTGGCCGAACGGCATACCCAGCGCCGGGTTTCGATGGCGCGTAGCTTGGCGTAATCGAGGTGCTGATCTTTACCCGAGGTGTTTTCCCACCAGCCATCGTTGGTGATAATGGCGATAAATTGCGCGCCTTTACGTACCGATTGTGCTACCCACTCGCCCCAGATGGACTCGTAGCAAATAACCGGTGCGGCACCAATACCGCTTTGCGAGTACAATGCGTTTGGCTCTTTTTGGCCAGCGTAATCGCCGGTGGCGCCGCCTAAATGTGCAAATACGGGTTTTAAAAACGAGAGTGTGTTTTTAAACGGAAGCGACTCGGCACCGGGAACGAGTTTGGATTTGTGGTAGAACTGTACTTCGGCCGAGTTTTCGATATTGATGGCTGTGTTAAAACGATCGTAAAACTGGCCGGCACCGGTGGGATTGGCAGTTTCGGTAGCCTCGTAGTTATAAACCTTGTAACCTTCGATACCGGTTATCAGGTTGCCGTTCTTATATTTCTGTAAAAAGCGCTGTGCCTGAAAAAAGTAAGGGTTGGTGCGGATCCGGTCTTCATTGATACCATCAGCATCGGCAATGGCGGTTTCGGGCCAGATGAAAAACTCGGTGTTAACCTGGCCTATTGAGTCGGACAGGTGAATGAGGGAGTTGATCTGCTGCGCAACAGGTATAGAGCCTTCCTTTTCGTAAGGGTCTACATTGGGCTGCACTATCACAATGTTCGATGGATCGACGTTCTCCTTATAGCCATTATAGGTGTACAGCGAATAGCCCACCGGTAACAAAATGGTGAGCGTAAGCGCGGTGATGAGTTTTAACCTGAGAGCGCTGGTCTGAGCCTCGCGTAAGCCGGTATAGATCAAAAAGATGAGGATGTTTGACAGCAATATCCAGACCGTGCCGCCATAAACGCCGGTATACTCGTACCATTGTACCAGTTGATGGCTTACGGCAAAACCGTTACCTAAGGTCATCCAGGGGAATTTGAGATCCCAGGTTTGGTGCAGGTATTCGTACGCTATCCAAAAACAAACCAGCAGCGCGAGGCTGTAGTTGCGGTTTGTAAGCAGGCGTGCGCGGTAATACAACCAGCAGGCGGTAGCCATCAATAGCGGCCCAAGTGCATAGGGGATGAGTGAAATGGGCATAGCCACTATCGGGCCGATTATTTTGAGCGAGTTGTATACCCAGTAAATGCAAAGCGTGTTCCACACAAAAAATCCCACGAAAGTGGTATTGAAAATGCGTTTGCCTTTTTTAGTTTGTGTTGAGTTGATGATGTTTTCCATCGCGACAAGCACCGGCACAAAACCAAATAGCAAAATAAAGGTGGTATATGGCGTTGGCGGCCAGGCTATCCAAAGCAGTAAACCGGAGAGTATGGCGAGTAAGATGTTCTTTTTCATTGATGCTATCTAACCGTCATTGCGAGGAACGAAGCAATCTCTATGCTGTACAGGTCCGATTGAAGGTATCGAATGTCCTCAGTAGAGATTGCTTCGCTACCGCTCGCAATGACGTTATTTGTTAATTGTATAGTCGTTATTCGTCGTCGTCTTGTTTGTATTTGTTCTTTGTCTTTTGCAATTCCAAACCTGCTACGCAAACTACAAATTCGCCCTTAACGGGATGTGTTTCGAAATAGGTTTTTACTTCGGCCACGGTGCCGCGCACGGTTTCCTCAAACATTTTGGTCAGCTCGCGCGATACGGAGATCTGTCTTTCGGCGCTAAAATAAGTTGCCATTTCCTCGAGTGTTTTGAGTATGCGGTGCGGCGATTCGTAAAATACAATGGTGCGTTCTTCTTCGGCTAAAGCCTTATAACGGGTTTGGCGGCCTTTTTTCAAAGGCAAAAAGCCTTCAAAGCAAAACCTATCGGTAGGGAAGCCAGAGTTAACCAGCGCCGGTACAAAAGCCGTGGCACCAGGCAGGCACTCAACAGGCAAGTCGTTCTTTACTGCTTCGCGCACCAGGAAAAACCCCGGATCACTGATGGCAGGCGTACCTGCATCGGATATCAGCGCGATGTTTTTGCCCTCCCTTAAAAAGCGAATGATCTCGCCTGTGCTTTGGTGCTCATTATGCTGATGGTGCGCGTACACCTTTTGGCTAATGCCAAAGTGCTTGAGCATAGGCGCCGATGTACGTGTATCCTCGGCCAGGATGATATCGGCTTCCTTTAAAATACGCAACGCCCGCAGGGTAATATCCTCCAGGTTGCCAATGGGTGTGGGTACTAAGTAAAGTTTGCCGCTCATTTTTGCTGGTTGTGTGTTGCATGTTTCGGGTTGTGGGTTAACATATTGATCAAATAAAACTCACAACACGCAACAGAAAACTGGCAACACATCTTATCTTTGTCAAAAAAATAAAATAATGCTGCAAGTTAGTTATATCCGCGAAAACAGGGAACATGTATTGGAACGTTTAGCGGTAAAAAATTTTAAACAGCCAGAGTTGGTTGATGAGGTGATCAGATTAGACGAGCAACGCCGTCAAACGCAAAATACTTTGGATGGTATTTCGGCCGAGTCGAACACTGCCGCAAAGCAAATTGGCGAACTGATGCGTACCGGTAAAAAAGAGGAAGCCGAAGCAGTAAAAGCAAAATCGAATACATACAAAGACGATATCAAAAAATATGGCGAGCAGTTAGCCAATATTGAACATGAGCTGCAGCAAAAACTTGTACTGTTGCCAAACCTGCCGCATACATCGGTACCCAAAGGCAGCACGCCCGAAGAAAACGAAGTGGCTTTTGAGCACGGTGAAAAACCTGCTTTACATGCTGGTGCGTTGCCGCATTGGGAGCTTGCTGCTAAATACAACCTGATAGATTTTGAGCTGGGCGTTAAAATAACCGGCGCAGGTTTCCCGGTATACAAGGGCAAAGGTGCCAAGTTACAGCGTGCCCTGATCGCTTTCTTTTTAGATGAGGCCGAAAAGGCAGGATACGATGAAATGATGCTGCCATTGGTGGTAAACGAAGCTTCGGGTTTTGGTACCGGACAGCTGCCGGACAAAGAAGGCCAGATGTACTACATCAACGAAGATAACCTGTATTTGATACCTACCGCCGAAGTGCCTATTACCAACCTTTACAGGGATGTGATCTTAAAAGCTGATGAACTGCCTGTAAAGAACTGCGGTTACACAGCATGTTTTCGCCGCGAAGCAGGTTCATACGGTGCGCACGTACGCGGCCTGAACCGTTTGCATCAGTTTGATAAAGTGGAGATTGTACAGGTAGTAAAACCCGAAACATCATACGAAGCACTGGAACAAATGAGCGCGCACGTGCAAGGCTTGTTGCAAAAGCTTGGCCTGCCTTACCGTGTTTTACGTTTATGCGGCGGCGATATGAGCTTTGCATCGGCATTAACCTTTGATATGGAAACGTGGAGTGCGGCACAGGGCCGCTGGCTGGAAGTATCGAGTGTATCGAACTTTGAAACTTTTCAGAGCAACCGCCTTAAACTGCGTTTCCGCAACAGCGAGGGTAAAACTCAATTGGCGCATACCTTAAATGGCAGCGCTTTGGCTTTGCCGCGTATTGTAGCTACCTTATTGGAGAATAATCAAACCGAAAGAGGTATCAAAATTCCGGAAATACTGGTGCCTTACACTAAATTTGAGTGGATAGACTGATTGGATAAAGTGATTTAGCACAAGTATAAATTGACTTGATTGTTATAGTAATTATAAAAACAATTAGTTAAATTTGATTATACTTGTTATTAACCTAACGCACTGACTATGAAAACTCTGATAAACTTTGCGACTAAGATCGCCTTTTTGCTCGTTGTTACTACCCTGGTATTTAATACGGCTTCGGCACAAGACAAGAAAAAGGAGCGCAAGGCCAAAAGGCAGGCCGAAGTAAAGCAGGTGATAGAAGACAGGCGCTATGTTTTTGAGGCAACTTATATGAACCCGATGCGCGGCGGTGGCAAGGCGCTGACCTCCGAGTATGATATGCAGGTGAAAGGCGACAGCGTGATCAGTTATCTGCCTTATTTTGGACAGTCGTACCAGGCGCCGATGGACCCGACAAAAAACGCGTTGGATTTTACTTCAACCAAGTTTACATACACCGTTTCTACACCCAAAAAAGGTGGTTGGGAGATAACCATTGTTCCAAAAGATAATAAGGATCTTCAAAAAATGTATCTCAGCATTTCTGAAGATGGCTATGCAACCCTGCGTATAAGCAGCACCAACCGTGATGCCATATCGTTTGACGGCACCATTGAGGCGCCGAAGAAAAAAAGTTGAACCGTTTGCCGATATTAAAAAAAGGTGTTTGCTGATACGATCGAAAACACCTGCTCGTACATGTATAAAATAGTTACGGTAACCGCGTTTGTGTTTTGGGTGGTATGTGCGTTTGGGCAAACCGACACGGGTTTGGTTACGCGGCCAAAATCTGGTTTCCAGATAGGCATTGCCTATACTAATAACGATGTTTACCTTGGCAGGACAGATACGGTAACTACGCCTTATTTCTCGCCTAAACTTACTTATACACTTAAAGCGGGTATTTATTTTTCGGGAAGTTTGGAGTTTATTACCAATCGTAAAAAAGGCAAACTTGATGGTAGCAGCCTGGAGGCGGGGTATGATCACTCGTTTAACGATAACCTGGAAGGCGGGACATCATTTACCAAGCTTTTTTATAACAGCAACAGCACGCAGGTTTCATCGTCAATAAGCAGCATGCTTAATGTTTATGTTGATTATGATATTGCAGACATCATTACCTCCGAACTAAATGTTGGCTATAACTTTGGCAAAAACGGTGGCGCCGGTGGCGATTTTGTCATTAACCCCAATATTTCGCACCAGTTTGAGGCGGATGGCCTTTTTAACGACGACGACCTTTTATTGATTACCCTGCAAGCGGGCCTAAATGCCGGATCGCAAAATTTTTATGGCGGTTATCTTGAACGTAAGGACAGGTTAACCAAAAAAGGAGCCACCGCTGCTAACAAGGTATACGATAATTATTATGATGCACTAAGCAAATTTATCCTGCTCGATTATGAATTTACAGTGCCGGTAGAATATAGATCAGGTAAATTTAGTGCCCAGCTGACACCTACTTATACTTTCGCTAAGGATAATTTACCAAGAGGAACAACTGCCGAACAAGTTTTAACCAAGGTTATTGAAGCCAGCCAGCCTTTTAAAGCGAGTGTATTTTACCTCGAAGTGGGCTTATATTTTAAATTTTAATTACCAAAGGCCCAGGTTAAAAATTTAGGCATGGCTTTGGCCCAGGTTGGCATATCGTGTTTACCGCCAACAACTTCCAGGTATTGTACGTTGGCCGGGCGGGTATAGCCTTTAGCCTCCAGTTCTTTGATCAGGTCGATGGTATCGTCTATCGAATCGATGATGCCGTTGTTGTTACGGTCGGCAGTCTCATCCAGCGTGCCGGTTTGCAGCCAGAATTTTAAGTCGGGCTTGTTTTTGCTTTCGCGGATAACGCGGTGCATAATACGGTCGGCATCGGTATAACCGTCGTTAAGAGCCTTACTCCGCCACCAGAGTGATCCCGAAAAAACGCCCACTTTGTTAAAAATATCGCTGTGGTTCCAGGCAATATCCAAAGCGGTTAACCCACCTAATGAAAATCCCGCGAAAGCGATGGTTTTAAAAGCTTTTACGGCGGTATGTGTATATAGCTGGGGTAATAATTCGTCTAAAATAAAATCGGTATACAAACCCGCTTTGGCACCACGGTCCTTATAATCGGGATGATGGGCTACCCCATATTCCTGTAAACGTTCTTCGCCGGCATGGATGGCCGCTATTACAACAGGCCTGATCTTGTTACTATGATACAGGTTTTGAAGCGTTGTGCTTAGCAGCAGATTGTTAACCTCCTGGCCATCATTCAGCAGTAACAAATTGAGTGGTTCGGCAAAATTGAATTCGCCGGGCATTAACAACGTGATAGTTACCTCGCGGTTTAGTATTTCAGAATCGATCAGCAAGCTCTCTTCGGCAACGGTCATCTCAGCGGTACGCAACATCAAAATAAAATTGAGGCCACAAATGTAGGGTTATCTTTATAAACATGAAGTAAATTATCGGTAAATTTACCCTACTGCGGCTTGGCACTCTTCGCCAAGCGTCTGCCCGCAAATGCATACCCCAAAACCCCGCCGAGGGTATTTAAGATAATATCGTCAATGTCAACCGAGCGGTAATTGCCAAAATGCTGCCAGATAAACTGGGTTAGTTCGATAGAAAATGAGAAAACCAGCGCTGTCAGAAATATGCTTTTAAGGGATCGGAATGCAGGGGAAAGCACTGGTAAAAGTACCCCCAACGGGAAAAACAAAACAACGTTTCCGGGTACATTCTCGAGCGTGTGTATCTTCATGTAAATACTTCCGCGCGAAAATGTTGCAATAAACTCTTTCAATGTATGTACAACGGGTATGAAATTGATGTGATCAAAGCCCGTGTTTTGATGCCGTGTCATGGGTATTGGCACCACGGTAACCAGTAAAACACAAATGATGTAAGTATAAAACCAGAACAAGGTAAGTTCGTGCTTCAATGAAAATGTGCTACCGTTTTTGCGGTAACCGTTAACCATTAGCCTCAAAATAAACCAAGCCGGCAGCATTAAACTAAAAATAATAAGCGCCGGCTTTAAAAGTTGATGGAACATTGCCTGGTAAGCAGATTAGATTTGTGAATTAACCGCTAAGATAATAAAAGGGCAATTGCGGCAATATTTAGTTTGTACTTTTAAAACTATCCCCCTATCTTACAATAAATTAATTGATTTTGACAGAAGAATATAAACGCTGGTACTCGCGCTGCCTGAGCAGAAACCTCGATATGCTGATCTTTGGCGATCGCGGGTACCCGGTTATCCTGTTCCCAACCTCAATGGGGCGATATTACCAAAACAAGGATTTTGGCTTACTGGATAGTGTAAGCTGGTATGTTGATCAGGGTTTGGTAAAGATCTACTGTATAGATTCGATAGATGAGCAAAGCTGGTATAACAAAGGTATCCATCCGGCCGACCGTGCCCGTACTCACGAAGCTTATGACCGTATGCTTAACGAAGAGCTGGCACCCTGGGCAAGTTACGAAACCGGTGTGAGCCGTATTGCCGTTGCCGGTTGCAGCTTTGGCGGATACCATGCCGTAAACTTTGCCTTTAAACATCCCGATAAGGTTGCGCATCTGTTTTCGATGGGTGGGGCATTCAACATCAAGCAGTTTACCGATGGCTTTTACAGCGATGAGATATTTTATAATAACCCGCCCGATTTTTTACCCGGCGATAATAACCCTGCCCTGTGGAACATGAATATTATACTGGGTACCGCTGAACACGATTTTTGTAAAGGCGAAAACATCGGCCTGTCAAACATTTTAAAGCAAAAAGATATTAATCATTGGCTGGACATTCGCTCCGGCGAACATGACTGGCCCGTTTGGCGGGAAATGTTCCCCCACTATTTATCAACCATAAAATAAGCTACCTTTATACATAGTAATAGTATTATTTTTTATTCACATAAATCAATAACATTATGAAAAAGTATCTTGCTGAATTTATCGGGACGTTTTCGTTAGTATTATTTGGATGTGGTGCAGCTGTAGTGGCCGGAAAAACAATACCAATAACAGTTTCCGATTCGATAGACGGTATCGGACTATTAGGTATAGCGCTGGCCTTTGGTTTTACGGTAGTGGTAATGGCTTACGCCATCGGCCCAATTTCGGGATGCCACATTAACCCGGCTATTACTATTGCTATGCTGGTGGCTAAAAAAATAACCGCAAAAGATGCCGTTGGTTATATTATAGCGCAATTTGCCGGTGCAACGCTGGCTGCTTTCGCTTTAATGAATATTAAGCAAGGCGGTGCAAACTTCAAAATGAATGAGTGGGCCCTTGGTTCTAACGGCTGGGGCCCGGGTTATTTAGGCACCTACACAACAATTACAGCATTTATAACCGAAACGCTGCTTACCTTTCTGTTTTTGTTCGTCATTTTCGCTACCACATCAAAATCTGGCAATAGCCCTATGGCGGGCATGGCCATAGGGCTTAGTTTGGTGCTGATACATTTAGTAGCTATTCCCATTACCGGCACATCGGTTAACCCAGCCCGTAGTTTTGGGCCGGCCATATTTGCCGGAGGAAAGGCATTAGAACAGTTGTGGCTGTTCATTATAGCGCCCATATTAGGGGGCATCCTGTCGGCTTTAGTATGGCGCGGTATATTTGAACCCAATGATGTAACCTAACTTGCTATTGATCAAAACAATTAACGGGTTTAAGTATTATTAACAGGCACTCTTTATCCTCCAACAAATGAAAAAAATAGGCATACTCTTTGGCCAGGAAAATACCTTTCCGCAGGCTTTTGTTGAATGTGTGAATCATAAAGGCGAAAAAGGCATTCGTGCCGACTTTGTAAGCATTAACAAAGTAATGCAGGCCGAACCATTAGACTATGCCGTTATTATCGATCGCATATCGCAGGATGTACCTTTTTACCGGGCTACCTTAAAAAATGCCGCCATTTGCGGTACGGCGGTTATCAATAACCCGTTTTGGTGGAGCGCCGACGAAAAGTTTTTTAACAATGCCCTCGCGGTAAAGATCGATGTACCGGTGCCTAAAACGGTCATCCTGCCATCAAAGGAACATCCGGATGATACTACTGATCTGTCCTTCCGTAACCTGGCGTACCCGCTTGATTGGCAGGGGATATTTGAGTACGTGGGCTTCCCGGCGTATATGAAACCTTTTGACGGCGGCGGCTGGAAAGAGGTTTACAAGCTGCACGATGCCGACGATTTTTTTGATAAGTACGACCGGACCAAACAATACGTAATGATGCTGCAGGAAGAAGTTGTTTTTGACGATTACTTCCGCTGTTATTGCATTGGCGGCAAGCATGTGCGTATTATGCAGTACGAGCCGCGCAACCCGCACCATCTGCGCTACGAGCATGGCAAAGCACCGGCAGCAAAAAAACTGCTCCACCAGGTTACTAAATATGTTATCCAGCTCAACCAATACCTGGGTTACGATTTTAATACCGTTGAGTTTGCAATACGCGATGGAGTACCTTATGCAATAGACTTTTGTAACCCCGCGCCCGATGCCGATGTTAAAAGTGTTGGCCAGGCCAACTTTGACTGGGTGGTAGAAACTGCCGCAAGTTATGCCATAGAGCGCGCCAAAGCGCAAAAGCCGGGTAGGGATAATTTAACCTGGGGGCAGTTTGTAAAAAGCGGCGCGGCAGGTATGCCGCTGGTAGCGTCGACTCCAAAAAAGACCGCTCCGAAAGAGGCGAAGCCAAAGAAAGTGGTAAAAAAATAATTATCCATCCATAGCAATGGGTTTTAAACCCATCGCTATCGTAAATACCCCTTAATTATGAACGAGTTTACCTTAGGTGTCGAAGAAGAGTTTATGGTGATCGATCCCGTTAGCCGGGAACTGAAATCGCATGAGCAAAAAATTGTTGATGCGGCGCAAAAGATACACGAAGACCAGGTAAAGGCCGAAATGCACCAGGCCGTAGTTGAGGTGGGCACGCATATTTGCCGCAATACCGATGAAGCCCGCGCCGAGGTAACCAAACTTAGGCGCACAGTAGCGGGCCTTGCCGGCGACCTGGGTTTACGCATAGGTGCGGCAGGTACGCACCCGTTTTCGCATTGGCAGCACCAGTTGATAACCGATCACCCAAGGTATTTCGAGATCGTCGACGAGATGCAGGAGGCCGCCCGCTCAAACCTCATTTTTGGTTTGCATGTGCATGTGGGTATCCAATCGCGCGAAATGGCCATTAATATTGCCAACCAGGTGCGCTATTTTTTGCCGCACGTGTATGCCTTATCAACCAACTCACCTTTCTGGGAAGGGCGTAATACCGGGTTCAAATCATTCCGAACCAAAGTATTCGATAAATTTCCACGCACCGGTATTCCTGATTATTTCAGTAGTATCGAGGAGTACGATAGCTACATTAAGCTATTGGTAAAAACCAATTGCATTGATAACGCTAAAAAGATATGGTGGGATATCCGGGTGCACCCGTTTTTTGAGACCATTGAGTTCCGCATTTGCGATTGCCCTATGCTGATTGACGAAACCATGGCCTTTGTGGCACTGTTTCAATGTCTGTGCGCCAAGTTGTACAAACTGCGCCAGCAAAACATGAACTTTATAACCTACAGCCGTGCGCTCATTAACGAAAATAAATGGCGTGCCGCACGTTACGGAATTGATGGCAAGATGATCGATTTTGGTAAACAGCTCGAAGTGAACACCCGCGCCCTGATTTTAGAACTGCTGGATTTTGTTGACGATGTGGTTGATGATTTAGGCTGCCGGCGGGAGTTGAACTATGTGCATAAAATACTGGAGCACGGCACCGGCGCCGACAGGCAACTGGCTGTTTATAACCAAAAACAAAGCTTTGCCGATGTGGTTGATTACATTACATCGCAAACTTTAATAGGAACGTAGGAACTACGTCAGGACTATGATATCTGCTTCTAAATCAACTTAAATATCCCAAAAAACCTTAACAGTTTTATTATTTTTGCTGATAATTTACTTTAACTGACACCAGCAACAAAAGAGATCAATGCAGAAAGAAAGAACAGCAATAAAAGTTGCCATAATTGACCTTTACGATAATTATCCCAACCAGGGTATGCGCAACTTTGTGGAGCTGGTAGAGCGTTACAGGCAACAGCACCAGGTTAACTTAAGTTACCAGGTATTTGATCTTCGAGCTAAAAACGAAATTCCGGGTACCGATTTTGATGTGTACATTTCGAGCGGCGGCCCCGGTAGCCCGATTGATACCGCCGACACCGAATGGGAGGCCCAATACTGGAACCTGGTCGATGAGATCAGCGCACATAACGCTTCCGGCAATCCTAATAAAAAACACGTATTGTTTGTTTGCCATTCGTTCCAGTTGATGTGCCGCAGATACGGGTTGGGTGTGGTAAACGAGCGCAATTCCGAATCGTTTGGTATTATGCCCGTTCATCAAACAGCGGCAGCCGCATCCGAATATTTATTTGAGGGCCTGACCGATCCGTTCGCGGTTGTCGACTCGCGCGAATGGCAGGTGATCCATCCCAACGAAGAAAAATTTAAGGAAATGGGCGCAACTTTGCTGGCTATCGAAAAGGAGCGCCCGCATATTGATCTGCCCCGCGCCATGATGGCCATCCGCTTTAACGAATACTTTTTTGGTACCCAGTTTCACCCCGAAGCCGACCCGACAGGGATGAAGGTGCACATGCTGGATGAAGAGCGCAAACAATCGATGATAGAAGAATACGGCCAGAAAAAGTACGACGATATGCTGAAGGGGCTTGACGATCCGGATCAGATCTTGCTGACACATAACACCATTATCCCTAACTTTTTGTACTCGGCTTTACACAGTTTACAGGAGGCTTAACCCCATGGTGCCATTAGCGCGAAAAGCTTATAACGAACATTACAGCGATGAAAAATATGCCGCGTTTTTGGCCAACCTGGACAAAAATTCGCCGTTCCCGATAACTTTCCGCGTTGCCGAAACGCCTTTATTTATTGATAATGCTTTTCGCAATAAGCTGATAGCAGCAGGTAACGACATTGTTAAAACCATCCTCAGGCCTGATTTTAAACAACTCACCAACCGCTCCATCCCGCCAAGGTGGAACGTGGCTAATGAAAACGATCACCCACATTTTTTAGCGCTCGATTTTGGTATTTGCAAAAATGAAAAAGGTGAGCTTGTGCCAAAACTGATAGAGCTGCAAGGTTTCCCGTCACTGTTTGGCTTTCAATCGTTGCTTGGCGAGCAATACGGAGAAAGTTTTGAAGTACCGGGGAAAGACTGGACATTGTACTTTAACGGGCTGGATAAAGAAAGCTATATTGAGTTGCTTAAGCGTACCATTGTTGGCCCGCACCAGCCACAAGAGGTGGTTTTAATGGACGTTAGCGCCAATGAGCAAAAAACCAATGTTGATTTTTACATTACCCAAAATTACCTGGGTATCGGTATCGTTTCTTTGCAAGATCTGCGCCAGTGTGAAAATAAATTATATTACGAGGTCGATGGCGAGTGGATACAGATCAAACGCATTTATAACCGTTTAATATTTGACGAGATTGCCGGCAACGATGAATTGTTAGCCAAGGTGGTGGATGTGCGCCAGCCGCTGGATGTGGAATGGGTAACTCACCCTAACTGGTTTTACCGCATCAGCAAATACACCATGCCGTTTTTAAAAGGTGCATATATCCCCAAAACCTGGTTTTTAAACCAATTGGATGAGATACCCGCCGATTTGGAAAATTATGTGCTAAAACCTTTGTTTTCTTTTGCCGGGCAGGGAGTTATTATTGATGTATCAGGAAGCGATATCGAAGCCATTGCCGATCCGGAGAACTGGATATTACAACAAAAGGTATATTACGAACCTGTTATACAATCGCCGGATGGTGGTGTTAAGGCCGAGATCAGGTTATTGTATTTATGGCCCGATGGCGACGAGCGTCCAACCTTAGCCATTAATCTGGCTCGCCTTAGTCGCGGAAAAATGATCGGTGTGCGGTATAACCAGGATTTTGACTGGGTTGGCAGCACGGTAGCCTTTATGCAAAAATAAAACCAATCAATAAACGTTTTGTATATTACTATAGGTTTCATTGCTACATTTGCCACTTGGCGTTTAAAGGCAAAATTTTATTAAATTTGCAGTATGAATTTTCAGATCATCATCGTTTTAGCAATTTTCGCAGCAGCATTATTTTATGTGAGCCGTATGGTTTACAAAAGTTTAACTGCAAAATCAGGCTGCGGTTCAAATTGTAAGTGTGGTGTTGATTTTTCAAACATCGATCATCCAAAACCGGGCAAATAGTTAAAACCAATCGCTACTTTTATTGATGTTATTAAATTTGCTAAACCTATTAACTATTAATGTCTAATAAACAGGTTTTTCAAGCTGATACCCCGGGCAGATGGACACGTTTTAAGTGGTTAAGCCGGTTACTGATCATTTTATTGGTTTGCGGCGTTGTAGGTGCGGCAATTACCATTACATCCAAACAATATCCGGCTTTACCTAATCTGGAGCAGGCGCCCAAAAAATTCTCGAAAGATGAGCTGGATGCCTTAAAGCACTCTACCAAGTACAAGGATTTTAAGTTAGAGAAAAATCAGATCCAGGAACTTAAGCGGGATCTTCGTTTGCACCAGCTCAAACATCCAAGCAATAAAAACCGGATCAATGCGGCGTTTTATGTAAACTGGGATCCGCAATCCTTCACCTCGCTCGAAAGTCATATCAGTAAGCTCGACCTGGTAGTAAGCGAGTGGTTCTTTTTAACAAAAAATGCCGATACGGTACGTGCCAGTATTGATACCGCGTTGATCAGGCTCAATAAAAAATACAAAAAGCCTATTATAGCACAGGTATCAAACTATGTAAACATCAACAACGTTGCGGGCGAGTGGGATACCAAAGACGTTGAGCGGATAATCAAATCAAAAAAAACGCGTACAAAATTTATCAATAGCCTCATCGATAAACTGGATAAGTTTCACCTGCAAGGTATCAATCTCGATTTTGAAGACTTAAAGGACAGGAACAGTGATGATTTCGTCACCTTTCAAAAAGAGGTTTACGCGGCATTGCATGCCCGGGGTTTTTTGGTTACCCAGGACGTTTTTCCGCAAAATGACGAGTACGATGTTGAAGAACTGGCCAAATACAACGATTACCTGTTTATTATGGCTTACGATCAACATACCGAGTCGAGCAATGATGGCGATATCTCCGACCAGCGCTGGGCCGAATCAGTTTTAGATGATATTTGCGCACGTATCCCCAGCAACAAGATAATTTTTGCCGTAGGTGCTTACGGGTACGATTGGCCCCAAAGCAGTATCGGTACACCGGTAACTTATCAACAGGCCATCAGTACCGCGCAGGAGCATAAGAGCAAAATTATATTCAACCCTGTTACGGCTAACCTGCACTATACCTATACTTTTCAGGATGGGATACCGCATTCGGTTTACTTTACCGATGCTATCACCAATTTCAATATCATCCGCATGGCCGATGACTGGGCCACCGCAGGTGTTGCGCTGTGGCGCTTAGGATCTGAAGACCCGCGTTTGTGGAGTTTTTTTGATAAGAACTTGTCTATCGATTCGCTGCGTAAAACCGGTGTCGACAAACAAAAGCTAACCACCGTTGCCTTAAATAACAAGGTGGAAGTTGATTATGCGGGTACAGGCGAGGTGCTCGACCTGGTATCAACCCCACACCCCGGTTTGATCAGTGTGGCACTTGATCCGGTAACGTTTAGTTTTACCGGCCAGGAGTATAAAGAGCTGCCTACAAAATACGTGATCAGACGATACGGCTATGCGCCAAAAAAGATCGTGCTCACATTTGACGATGGTCCCGATCCGGACTATACACCGCGTATCCTCGAAATTTTAAAACGTGAAAATGTACCTGCTTCGTTTTTTGTAGTCGGATCGATGGTTGAAAAGAACATCTCGATATTAAAAGACGAATTTAATGCCGGATACGAAATTGGTAACCACACTTTTTTTCACCCCGATATATCAGCGGTAAGCTTAAAACGGGTAAACCTCGAGTTAAACTCGACCCGCAAACTCATAGAACTGGTTACCGGCCGCAGTACAATTTTGTTCCGCCCGCCGTTTAATGCTGATGCCGAGCCAACAACTTTACAGGAGGTTATCCCGGTAGCACTGAGCCGCGAAGAAAGGTATATCAATATCGGCGAATCGATCGACCCACACGATTGGGAACCTGGTGTAACTGCCGATACGATCCTGGCGCGTGTTATCGCCCAAAAAGATAATGGCTCAATGTTGCTATTGCACGATGCCGGCGGCGATGGCCGTGAGCAAACGGTTAAGGTATTGCCCGATATTATCCACTATTTTAAAAGTCACGGCTATCAATTTACTACAATTGCCGATGTATTGCACAAAACCAAAGACGACCTGATGCCCAAAATTACCGATGATGCCGATAGTGGTGTGATAGGCAGTTTTTACAACATGTTTGTATTTGCTGTGTTTTATGGTAATTGGTTTATGCTATACCTGTTTTTAACGGCTATATTTTTAGCTATGGGCCGGGTGGTGCTGATAGGTATTTTGGCCCTGATACAAAACAAGGAAGATAAAAAGGAAACTGCCGAACGGTTAGCAGAGGCTGTTTTATACCCGGTAAGTATTATTGTGCCGGCTTATAATGAAGAGATAACTGCTACCAAAACCATCGAGAGTTTACTGAAAACGGACTATAAAGATTTCGAGATCATTTTTGTGGATGATGGCTCGAAAGACAAAACATTTGAAATAGTAAACGCTGCTTACGGGGGGCATCCGAAGGTTAAGATATTGACCAAGCCCAATGGTGGCAAAGCCTCGGCATTAAACTACGGAATAAGCCATGCTACCTACGATTTTGTAGTTTGTATTGATGCCGATACGCAGTTGAAAGACGATGCCGTATATCACCTGATGACCTATTTTAGCGATGAGGAAATTGGTGCGGTTGCGGGTACGGTAAAAGTTGGTAACGAAAACAACCTGATCACCCGCTGGCAATCCATCGAATATATTACGGCGCAGAATATGGATCGCCGGGCGTTTGATCTCATCAACAGTATTACCGTAGTGCCGGGTGCTATCGGCGCTTTCCGCAAAACAGCTATTGACAAGGCGGGCGGCTTTACTTATGATACTTTGGCCGAAGATTGCGATTTAACGATGCGCATTTTAAAACAAGGTTATGTTATAAAAAATTGCGCCGAAGCCATAGCCTATACCGAAGCGCCTGAATCGGTTACTATGCTGCTAAAACAGCGCTTCAGGTGGAGTTTTGGGGTGATGCAGAGCTTCTGGAAAAACCGCGATGCGTTGTTCAACAAAAAGTACAGATACTTTGGCATGGTGGGTATGCCTAACATCCTCATCTTCCAGATCATATTGCCGTTGTTTTCGCCGCTGGCGGATCTGATGATGATCTTCGGTTTAATGGGCGATCATAAAGAAAAGATCCTCATCTACTACGTGACCTTTGTGCTGGTGGACTTTATTGTGGGCATCATTGCCTTCCGGATGGAAAAAGAAAACTACAAAAAGCTGGTGTACATTATCCCGCAAAGGCTAATATGGCGGCAGTTAATGTATTACGTTTTATTTAAATCCATACGCCGCGCCGTTAAAGGTGAACTGAGCGGCTGGGGCGTTTTAAAACGTACAGGTAACGTTACCGCTAAGTAATCAAAATATTATAAAATTTACCCTTTACACGTGTTTTCGGCAGTTGCATTATAAACATTACTCATTATATTTGCTGTCGCTAAAAAAATACATGATTTAACACAGAATGAGAGAAATACAATTCAGAGAAGCGCTTCGCGAAGCAATGAACGAAGAGATGCGTAAGGACGAAAATATTTACCTGATGGGTGAAGAAGTTGCCGAATACAATGGTGCCTATAAAGTTAGCCAGGGCATGCTTGACGAATTTGGTGCAAAACGTGTAATTGATACGCCTATCTCTGAGTTAGGTTTTGCCGGTATAGGTATCGGTTCGGCTATGAATGGCCTGCGTCCTATCATCGAGTTCATGACGTTTAACTTTTCTCTGGTAGCTATCGACCAGGTAATTAACGCGGCAGCTAAAATGATGTCGATGAGCGGCGGTCAGTTTTCGGTGCCTATCGTATTCCGCGGTCCAACTGGTAATGCGGGTATGTTAAGCTCACAACACAGCCAATGCTTTGAAAACTGGTATGCCAACTGCCCGGGTTTAAAAGTAGTTGTACCGTCAAATCCTTATGACGCAAAAGGTTTGTTGAAATCAGCTATTCTTGATCCCGATCCGGTTATCTTTATGGAGTCGGAATTAATGTACGGTGATAAAGGCGAAGTACCTGAGGAAACATATTATATTGAAATAGGTAAAGCTAAAGTAGTAAGCGAAGGTACCGATGTTACCCTGGTAGGCTTTGGCAAGATCATGAAAGTGGTGATTGCCGCGGCAGCCGAACTGGCAAAAGACGGTATCAGCGCCGAAGTGATCGACTTACGTACCGTACGCCCTATTGATTACGCTACTGTGATCGAATCGGTTAAAAAAACAAACCGTTTGGTGATCGTTGAAGAAAGCTGGCCATTAGGTTCAATTGCTACCGAGGTTGCTTTTAAAGTGCAAAAAGATGCATTTGATTACCTGGATGCCCCTATCCTGCGCATTATGGGTGGAGACGTGCCATTGCCTTACGCGCCAACTTTAATACAGGAGTATTTACCAAACCCTGAGCGTGTGATAAAAGCTGTTAAAGAAGTAATGTACGTGGCTAAATAATTAGTAGCCTGTTTGAATATTAAAAAAGCCTTCCTGATTTTTTTCAGGAAGGCTTTTTGTTTGGAATAAATTAGCTGATATACCGGAGCGCAACTGCGCCTGATTTAAAGATCCTTGAATCAATTAGTTTTAGATTTAGTTGCTCCTGCAGGTTAATACCGTTGAATACCTTTGTGCCCCCTCCTGCGATTATCGGGAGAACCACAAAATGATATTCATCAATCAAGCCAAGCTCTGCCAATTGCGAAGCAAGGTTTACCCCACCGGTTGAAATATCTTTGCCTTCCTCTTGTTTTAGTCTGAGTATTTCGTCGCGAAGACCGGTGTGCACAATTTTTGTTTTGCTATTTGCTACACCGTCCAACGTTTTTGAGAATACCACAATTTTGCTAACGGCATCAAATGCGCGGGCAAATTCAACATCTAACTTCCGGGTATTGTCGGGGTTTTTAGCTAAATCGGGCCAGTAAGGCACCATCAGTTCGTACGTTTTACGCCCGTACAGGTAAGTGTCGGCATCCCGTGCGAGTTGCGTAAAATATTCCATTAATTCGTCATCTGGAAAAAATAAAGTATGGTCGCAATAGCCATCTAAGGTTGTGTTGATTGCAAAGACTAATTTTCTCATATACCAGTTTTTAGTTTTTTGATGATTTAGTGATTCATTGTCAGATCAAAAATAAGATACTGTGGACACCATAGGGAGGGCAATACGCGACAAAAAAGGGGCGATTAAGCCAACGGCACACTCTCCTCAAACAGAAAATAAATTTACTTTATATTAGCGTAACCTTTTAAATTTCCTGTCGTCTTTATCTACATGAAACTTAAACTGACCTGCTTCACAATCCTCATCTTTTTGTCGGCCATTGCAAAGGCCCAGTTAACACCCAGTCAAAAAGTATTCTACGTGTTCGCCTGTAAAAGCGATACTTTGCGTATGGACGCTTATAAAAAGCGCGATGCTAAAGCATACGCCCAACTCACCACCAGCTTTGAAAATGAGTATAAAAAACTGAGCACTGTTGACCAGGCTTGTTTTAAGGGAAACTATAACAGCGCCTGGTACAACCTGGCGTGCGTTTACTCGCTGCTCAACGACAAAGAAAATGCCTTAAACACCTTAGATAAAAGCATCAAACTGGGTTTTATCTGGTATAAAACCATAACCGGCGATGTTGATATGAATAACATACGTAACGAGCCTCGTTTTATTGCCATGGTTACCCGTGTACGCGAAGTGAACGATTATTTATACATCTTAAAAAAGGCCGGCAAATATAACACGGCTGATACCCGGCAGGTGCCGCAGTTTACCTATCAATCGGCAACCGAGCCGCACCTGGTTGAATTGCGCAAAGCCTTTAAATTGGATTCGGTAGCAGGTAAAGGCAATGAAGTGTCGCAGATAATAAGCTTACTGCATTGGATACATGATCTGGTACCTCATGATGGGCAGCACAATAACCCGGCTGTTAAAAATGCCATGAGCATGATAGCCGTTTGTAAAAAAGAGAGCCGTGGTTTAAACTGCCGGGGATTGGCAACGGTATTGAATGAATGTTATTTATCGATGGGTTTTAAGTCGCGGTTTGTTACCTGTTTCCCGAAAGATAGCCTGAAGATAGATAACGATTGCCATGTGATCAATATGGTATATGCCCGCTCATTAAATAAATGGATTTGGATAGACCCGACCAATGATGCCTACGTGATGGATGAAACCGGCACATTACTTGGCCTTGCCGAAGTGCGCGAGCGATTGGTTAACGATAAGCCGCTTATTGTTAATCCCGATGCAAACTGGAATCATCGTCAGTCGACCCTTAAACAGGATTATTTATACAACTACATGGCTAAAAACCTGTATATTTTAGAGTGCCCGCTGCGCAGCGAGTATGATACTGAAACCGCCGGCGAAGGCAAAAAAACGGAGTACGTAACCCTGCTACCGCTTGATTACTTTAAACAATCGCCTGATCAAGCCGTAGTAACCGACGATAAGAACAAGTACACCAAAGTGTTTTATAAAACCAACAACCCTAACTTGTTCTGGCAGCTGCCGGTTGACGATAAAACGTCGGCTTCGATCAGGTAAGTTACTGTTGCGACGTTGTTGAAAACCATTTTTGTGAGATAGCCCTGTTACTGTCAAATTAGTGGTTGCAAACACGACTATGATGGCAGACAGAAAAGTAAAACTATTTATTGCGATGAGTCTTGACGGCTTTATTGCCAAACCGGATGGAAGCCTTGACTTCTTATCAATTGTCGAACAAAAAGGCGAAGACTACGGTTACAGCGAGTTTATAAAAGATATTGACACTGTAATTTTAGGCCGTAAAACTTATGATAAAGTTTTAACCTTTGGCGTCCCTTTCCCGCATGCGGATAAGCAAACTTTTGTGCTCACCCGTACCGAACGGCCGGCAGAAGGTAATATTGCTTTTTATACCGGCGATCTGCACGCTCTTGTATCGAAACTGAAAACAGCGGCAGGCAAACACATATTTGTAGATGGCGGTGCAGACATTGTTAACCAGATGATGGCCTTAAATCTGATCGACGAATACATTATCTCCATCATACCGGTTTATCTGGGCGAAGGTGTGCCATTGTTTAAGCAGGGGCGACCTGAAGGCAAACTGAAGTTGATCTCATCTAAAGCGTTTGAAAAGGGATTGGTGCAACTGCATTATGCTACGGAGTAGAGTATCCTCACTCTTGCCCCATTTGTTGAAAACGATTTTTGGCATTTTGATGCGATACCGCCAAATTAGTAACCTCAATTACAAAGATGATATCCCACTATAAAAAAATAGCTTCCGAACTTTCTGTTGCCGAAAAACAAGTTAGTGCCACTGTTGATCTGTTGGATGAAGGCGCCACCGTACCCTTTATCTCCCGTTACCGTAAAGAGGCTACCGGGGCATTGGATGAAGTTGCCGTAGCCGCCATCCGCGACAGGATACAACAACTGCGCGATCTGGATAAACGTAAAGAAGCCATCATCAAATCGCTTACCGATATGGGCAAGTTAACGCCCGAACTCAACAAAGCTATTGATGAAGCCGAAAGCATGACCCTGCTTGAAGATATCTATTTGCCGTATCGCCCCAAACGCAAAACCCGTGCTACTGCTGCCCGGGAAAAAGGTTTACAGCCTTTGGCCGATATTATTTTGGAACAAGGCAGGCTGGATGTTGCCTTAGAAGCCGACAAATACATCAATGAAGAAAAGGGTGTAAACAGTGCCGAAGAAGCACTGGCCGGAGCAAGAGATATTATTGCCGAAACCATCAGCGAAAATGTTGAAGCGCGCGATAAAGTGCGTAAGCTGTTTGTTGAGAAAGGCAACTTTGATTGTAAGGTAGTGCCCGGCAAAGAGCAGGAGGGTATTAAATATAAAGACTATTTTGAGTGGAACGAGCCGGTAAAATCGGCACCATCGCACCGGATACTGGCCATGCGCAGGGGAGAGAAGGAGGAGATATTATACCTGGACCTGCTGCCACCAGAAGATGAAGCGATCAATACCCTGGAAGATCTGTTTGTAAAAGCACGTAATGAAGTTGCTGCCCAGGTTAGCCTGGCTGTTGCCGATGGTTACAAACGCCTGCTCAAACCATCGATGGAGACGGAGGTACGCCTGCTCACCAAAAAGAAGGCCGATGAAGAGGCCATTAAAGTATTTGCCGAAAATGTTCGCCAACTGCTGTTGGCTGCGCCGCTTGGCCAAAAACGTATCATGGCTATCGATCCGGGTTTCCGTACGGGTTGTAAAGTAGTTTGCCTTGATGCACAAGGGCAATTATTGGATAATACCACCATTTACCCGCACACCGGCGCAGGCAGTGTTAAAGAAGCCGAAAAGACCGTTACGCATCTTTGCGAAAAATATAACATCGAGGCTATTGCCATTGGCAACGGCACCGCAGGCCGCGAAACCGAAACATTTGTACGCGGCTTAAATATCCCCAACGTTACCATTGTGATGGTGAACGAAAGCGGGGCATCGATTTATTCGGCATCCGAAGTGGCCCGCGAAGAATTTCCCGATAAGGATATTACCGTACGCGGCGCGGTTTCTATCGGTCGCAGGCTGATAGATCCATTGGCCGAACTGGTAAAGATAGACCCTAAATCAATAGGCGTGGGCCAATACCAGCACGATGTTGACCAAACCAAGCTGCAAACCAGTTTGGATGATACCGTAATGAGCTGCGTTAATGCCGTTGGGGTTGAGCTCAATACCGCTTCCAAACAAATACTGGCCTACGTATCGGGCCTTGGGCCGCAACTGGCGCAAAACATCGTAGAGTACCGTAACCAAAATGGCGCTTTCAAAAGGCGCTTCGATCTAAAAAAGGTAGCCCGCTTGGGCGATAAAGCTTTTGAGCAGGCCGCCGGCTTTTTACGTATCCGCAATGCCGAAAACCCGCTTGATGCCAGCGCGGTGCATCCCGAAAGCTATGCCCTGGTGGAGCAGATGGCCAAAGATATGGGCTGCACAGTTCAGGACCTGATGAAAGATGATCAGCTGCGCAAGCGGATACCACTGCAAAAATATGTGACCGAAACCGTTGGTTTACCTACACTACACGATATTATGGCCGAGCTGGCCAAACCTGGTCTCGACCCGCGTGAGCAGTTTGAGGCTTTTGAATTTTCTGAAGGGATCAATGCCATAGGCGATCTGAAAGTTGGCATGGTACTGCCTGGCGTGGTAACCAATATTACCAATTTTGGCGCTTTTGTGGATATCGGCGTACACCAGGATGGCCTGGTACACCTGAGCCAGATCACCAACCGGTTTATTAAAGACCCTAACGAGGTTTTAAAGGTAAACCAAAAAGTAAAAGTTACCGTTACCGGTGTTGATGCCGACAGGAAGCGTATTTCGTTATCCATGAAAGAAAACGAAGTAAGAGAACCCGCCACAAAGAAAGAATTTGTTAAAAAGACTGCGCCTGTCGCTCAAAAACAGCATGACAGGCACATCCCGGAAACGGATATGGCTGTTAAATTAGCAGCCTTAAAAAGCAAATTTAAGTAAGCTTTTAGTCAAGCGTGATCTGACGTTTAATGCTTTCTTCCAGCGAAATAAAGGTTTCGGTGCGTTGTATGCCCTTTACGCTTTGTATATGCTCGTTCAATACTTCGCGCAGGTGGTTGGTATCGTGGCAAACAATTTTAGCGAAAATGCTCCAGCTGCCGGTTGTATAGTGCAGTTCAACAATCTCTTTAATGTTTTTTAATTGTTTAACCGCTTCGTTGTATTGCGAACCCTTCTCCAGATAGATACCCAAAAAAGCACAGATGTCATACCCCAGCTTTTGCGGATCAACCTCAAGGTTGGCGCCTTTTATCACCCCCATCTCTTCGAGCTTTTTCATACGAACGTGGATAGTTCCGCCAGAAACGATCAGATCTTTAGCTATCTCCGTGTATGGAGTGGTAGCATTCTTCATCAATATCGATAAAATTTGGATGTCCAAATTATCAATTTCTAAATTCTGGGCTTTTTTGTGCGACATAAATTCTTAAATGTTTATCTAAATACAAGTTTAATTAAAAATTGTATAAAAATACAAATATTTTGTTAAAATATTTGCAAGGAATGTTCAAGCCTGTTAAATTTGTATTAAGCAAAAAACCTAAAAGCTAATCCTGTTCTTATAAATAAATTGTTGGGTGGTGAAATTTTTGGCAGACACACCTCCTTGTCGCGGTGGCGGAGATCATGGGAAACCCGAAGCGGGCTAACCACTCTGTGAAGGTTCGACTCCTTCCCCAACAGCTATTCCGGTTGAGAAACGGAATTAAAACTACAATACTGTAGGATGGTGAAATTTGGCAGACACACCTCCTTGTCGCGGTGGCGGAGATCTTGGGAAACTCTTAGCAATAAGAATAACCACTCTGTGAAGGTTCGACCCCTTCTCCTACAGCTCTTCTCATAATTTAGGTTTATAATTGGTTAGTAAAAGCCTCCTGCCCATCAGGAGGCTTTACTGTTTTTAAGCCTTTTTTAATCATTGTCATTTCGAGCGAGCATAGCGACGAGAAATCTTCTGCGAGCGATAGGTACGTTGCTAAGCTTAAATAACGGTGTATTTCACGCAAAGGCACGGAGGCGCCAAGTTATTTAGATAAGTTTCTTGCGCCTTAGCGGCTTTGCGTGAGCTTATTTGGGCGTTGCCTGCGGCCGGGCTATTCGTTCATACGCCTGCAGGCATTACACACAAGGCCGGTATCCACTTCTATCCCTAACGCAAACTTTCGGTACGTACTATTGCTGACTGCAACTGCCACTAAGAACTGCTACTATTTACAAATCCTGTGCTTCTGCATCAACTATTGGCTTTTTGCCTTTGATGCTTTTTTCAAAACTGATGAGGAAGGCAGGCAACAAAGTAAGGTTACAGATCATTGCCGTAAGTAGGGTGAACGATAGCAAAATACCCAGTACAACCGTTCCACCAAAGGTTGATGCTGCAAAAATGCCAAAACCAAAGAAAAGGATAGTAGCGATATAGATCATGCTGATACCTGTTTCGCGGATGGTGTCGGATACAATTTGCGAGATGGTTTTGGTGCCCAGGCTCAGCTCCTGCCGGTAGCGGGTTAAAAAGTATATGGTCTGGTCGGACGAGATGCCCATCGCGATACTGAAGATCAAAATGGTAGATGGCTTTAACGGGATACCTAAAAAGCCCATCAGGCCGGCGGTAATCACTAAGGGTATGAGGTTAGGCAGAATGGATATCAGCACCATTTTTAGTCCGCGGAACAGGATCAGCATCACCATAGCGATCAGAAATATGGCCAGCGCCAAACTTTGATACAGGTTTTTCACCATATAGTTAGCGCCTTTAACAAATATCACACTGCTGCCGGTTAGCTCAACATGGAATTTCTTCGGGTTAAATATCGAGTCGATGCGTGGCTGCAGTTCATCAAACAGCTTATTCAGTTTAGCCGAGCCAATATCCGCCATCTGGAAACTAACGCGCGTTATCTGTTTGTTACTGTCGAGGTAATTGTGCAGCATATCGGTTTTTTTACCCGAATTAGCCGCGTAGCTTAATATAAAGTTTTGCTCCATGCTGTTGGGCAGGCGGTAAAAACTACTGTCGCCGCCATAAAAAGCCTGGGTTGAATATTTTAACGCTTGTGTAAGCGAAATGGAGCGGCTAAAAGCCTGGTAGGATGAAATAAGGTTTTCCAAACGATTGATCTTATTGATCACACCCAGATTCATTACCCCGTTTTTGTGTTTGGTATCAATGGTGACATCCAAAGGCAATACGCCTTTAAAGTTCGACTCGAAGAAATGCAGATCGGTTAAGGTGGTACTGCTTTTGGGCAGGTCGTCGATCAGGTAGCTGTTCACCTTGATCCGCGATAAGCCATAACCACCAACTATTAAAATAATGACGGTACCCGCATAAATTACTTTACGGTTGTGGTGTACTATATGGTCAATCTTAATTAACAATTGCTGCATAAACGGGCGATCCTTAATACCGCTTTGCGATTTGCCCGGCGCAGGCAGGTAGCTAAAGATGATGGGTATCAATATCAGGGTAAGCGCAAAGGTGAGCATAATGCTGATGGAGGCCACCAGGCCAAACTCGGTTAGTATCTGGCTGTTGGTAAAGCACAATACCCCGAAACCTATGGCAGTAGTTACGTTGGCAATAAAAGTAGTAATACCTACTTTTTCGATCACGGTATACAGCGATCGCATTTTATCGCCGGTAAGGCCATACTCGCGGTAGTATTTATTGAGTAAAAATATACTGTTAGGTATACCGATGATGACGATAAGCGGCGGTATGATCCCCGTAAGGAGTGTAATATTATAATGGTTAAGCACCAGCAAGCCCAGGCTGCAGATAACACCCAAAACCACCACAATAACCGGGAAGATAACCGGGTAAAACGAACGGAAAAAGATAAGCAGGATCAGCGCCGTTATCCCCAGCGATAAACCCAAAAACAAACTGAATTCGTGCGAAACAAGATCGCTGATAATGGTGCGGATATACGGCTGCCCCGAATAGCGCATGGTGATATGATGCGCTGTGCCAAATTGATTGGCCTGCTGCAAAATGGTATCCAGTATTTTGCTGCGGGCAGGGGTATTAACCACTTTAGGGTCGAAAGATACCGCCATCAGGGTTGATTGCCGGTCGCGGCTTAATATCAGCTGATTATAAAATGGCTGCGCATATATTTGTTGCTTAACACTGTCGGCCGCTTGTGTTGATGTTAAAGGGGCAGCCACTAAAGGTTTTAAAACAAAGGTGTGAGCAGTAGTATCCTTTTGCAGTTTGTAGATATGAGCAACAGAAATTACCGCGCTTATACCTTTTATTTTTTTTAGGCTGTTGCCTAATTTGTACCAGTCGTTAAAAAAATCTTTTTGAAACAGGTTGGGCGTTTTTACTCCTATCACCATCGCTGTGGCATCTTCGCCAAACATTTTGCGGAACTGGGTGTAACGGATGTAAGCCGAATCGGTTACAGGCAATATTTTACCGGCATTGTAGGTAAGGCGCACTTTGCTTGCCTCGAAGCCCATAAACGAGCAGAAAACTAATACCGAAAACAGAATTATTAAACGATTTTTGAGAATCAGGTTGGCAAGTTTTTTCCAGATCATTTACATAATATTCGGTAAGAGGCGGTAAAACTACGAAATTTGCTTTAAAGCCCGATTTTATGAACGATATTGTGACAAAATGGTAATATTGGCGACACATCAGGATGAAAAAATTATTGGCCAGTTTTAAGTACGCCGCACAAGGGTTTAGCTATGCTTCAAAAACGCAGCTTAACTTTCGCATCCATTTAGTGATCGCGTTTTTTGCTTTATTGTTAAGTTGGTACCTACATCTGTCGGCAAACGAATGGCTTTGGGTAATATCAACCATTGCCGTTGTATTAACTGCCGAACTGCTTAATACCGCGATCGAAATATTAACCGACCTGATTTCGCCGGACTGGAACGAAAAGGCCGGGCATATTAAAGATGTATCGGCAGCAGCCGTAACCATTACAGCTATTTTTGCGGTAATAGTGGGTTGTATTATTTTTTTACCAAAGCTTATCGCAATATTATAGCACGCTAAGGCGGTAAGGCGCCAGGAAAAAACCTTGCGGGCTTTGCGGCTTTGCGAGAGAATCAGAAAAAAATATTATGCTGCACAAAACCCGCGGAATTGTTTTTAAAACCACCAACTATGGCGAAAGCAGTGTGGTAGTGCAGGTTTTTACCGAAAAGTTCGGTTTGCAATCGTACATGGTGAACGGGGTGAAAAAGCCAAAGGCTAAGATCAGCCGGAATATGCTGCAACCATTGCATTTGCTGGATATGGTGGTTTATCATAAAGCAAACGGAAGTATACAGCGTATTGCCGAATTAAAGAACGACCCGATACTGCAAAGTATCCCTTACGATGTGGTTAAAACTTCTATCGTGATGTTTTTGAACGAGGTTTTATACAAAGCCGTAAAACACCAGGCCACCGACGAAAATCTGTTCAGGTACATTTTTCATGGGATAGAATGGCTGGAGCACCAGGATACCGGCATCTCAAATTTTCACCTGTTGTTTTTATTAAAGCTTACGCGATACCTGGGGTTTTATCCCGAAATAAATCTGAATGTCGACGCTGATTTTTTTGATATGAAGGAAGGTGTTTTTAAACGGTACAAACCCGATCATGTGCTGTACCTGTCGCCGCCGCATACACATAACTTTAACCGGTTGCTGCAGTATTCGTTCGAAAACTTGCCCGAACTGAAGTTGAGTAACGATGAGCGGCGTTACCTGATAGCGAAGCTGCTGGAATATTATGCGCTGCACATCGAAAACTTTGGCAACGTATACTCGCACGAAATTTTGGAAGAAGTATTAGGCTAATACGCTATTGATCACCTTTTCCAGTTCATCAATATCGAAAGGCTTGGCTAAAAAACTATCGGCACCGGCATGGCTGGCCAGGATCTGGATATCATTATTAGCCGAAAAGTAAATAACGGGGATATGTTTTAACACATCAGAGCTTTTGAGCGTACGGGTAGCGGTAATACCGCCAACATCGGGTATCCAGTTATCCATCAATATCACATCCGGATTAATAGCCGCAACCTTATCGATGATCTCGTTACAATCGCCAAAGGTATGCACTTTCCAGCCCTGCTCCTCTAAAATATAGGTACAAATAGACAAGATGTCATCGTCATCATCAAATATGATAATACTTTTAGAGGAGTTATCGGCCATCACTTTAATAGAATAAGGTTTGATATTATTGGACAATTACAAAGTTTATAGGTTTTGTATAAAAAAGCAAATTGCCTTGTAGTGAAAATAATAAATTATTAGCTTAATTGTAGTTAAACAAAACCGCTGCCACAATGTTTATTGTAACAGCGGTTTTTTTAAAATTTATTTTTGACCGGCCGCTACCTCCATTGGGTTGGTGCCGGTTGACTGCCCGCGAGCCGCCGCCGCGCGCTGTTTAAACATTTCAAATTTTGATGGGGGCGGTACTTTGCCCCAGTAATTGTTTGTTTCGTCAATGTCTGCGGTTTCGCGCATCGGGTCTAATTTTATTGCTGTTACTTCTTTGCTTTGTACGTAAAACTTGGTTGCTTTGTTCTCGTTGAGCCGCCATATCTGTGCCGGTATCCGGTCGATGGTTTTGGTGCCGTCGGCAAAAGTAAACTCAACGATGATGGGCATTACCAAACCACCTTTATTGCTAAAGGATAATTCGTAAAAATATTTACCGGCATATTTTGCTTTTTCTTCGGCAGTAAAATCTTCTACAGGTGCTGTTTTGCGCGGAACGGGTTTAAAGTTCACCGTATCTATTTTAACAATACCGCGGGCATATTTCCAATAAAAGTCTTGCGTTGAAGTATCACGGTCAGTATAAAATTTGATGTTAGCGTCGGCACGGTTACGTACTTTGCTGATGTCATCAAATGCGGGTAGCAATGGTTTTAAATAGGTTGGTGTAACAGGCGGGCCTTTGTGTTCGGCCATTGAGTTGCTAAAGTCGGGGCGCGATACTTTTACCGAATCTAAAGAAATATCGCAGGCATCGGTACTGTAAAACCACCCGCGCCAAAACCAATCCAGATCCTCGCCGCTGGCATCTTCCATAGTGCGGAAAAAGTCGGCAGGGGTGGGGTGTTTAAACGCCCAGCGTTTGGCATATTCTTTAAAAGCATAATCAAACAGCTTGCGGCCCATAATGGTTTCGCGCAAAATGTTTAAAGCTGTTGATGGTTTGCTGTAAGCATTGGGCCCAAAACGAACAATGTTTTCAGAATTGGTCATGATGGGCTCCAGCTCATTTTTGGGCAATTTCATGTAATCAACAATGTTGTATGCCGCGCCGCGTTTGGTGGGGAATTTATTGTCCCACAATTCTTCGGTGAGGTATTCAACAAACGAGTTCAGGCCCTCGTCCATCCAGGTCCACTGGCGCTCATCGCTGTTAACGATCATCGGGAAAAAGTTGTGCCCAACTTCGTGGATAATTACGCCCAGCATGGCGTTCTTGGTGCTTTCGCTGTAAGTGCCGTCTTTTTCGGTACGGCCATTATTAAAGCAGATCATGGGGTACTCCATACCGTTTGACGCCTCCACGCTTTGCGCTACCGGGTAAGGGTAAGTAAATGTAAAATGCGAATACGTTTTAACCGTGTGTGCAACCGCTTTAGTTGAAAACTTGCTCCACAGGTTATAAGCTTCTTTACCATAAAAGCTCATACACATTACGTTTTTGCCGTCGACGTTTACGTTCATGCCATCCCATATAAACTTACGCGATGATGTCCAGGCAAAATCGCGCACGTTGGTGGCCGTAAATACCCAGGTTTTTTTGGCTTCGCTTTTTATAGGCTCGGCGGCTTTGGCATCGGCCAGGGTGACTATCTCGACCGGTACTGCTGATGTTTTTGCTTTGTTATAACGCGCCAAGCGTGCTGCACTTAATACCGCAGCGTAATTAATACACTCGCCGGTACCGCCAACCACGTGATCGGCCGGAACGGTTAGCTGCACCTTAAAGTTACCAAAGGCCAAAGCAAACTCGCCGCGGCCGGTAAACTGGTGGTTTTGCCATCCCTGGAAATCGCTGTACACACAAAGGCGGGGGTACCACTGCGTCATGGTGAAGAGGTAATTGCCATCTTCGGCAAAGTACTCATAACCGCCGCGGCCGCCAATGGTTAAGCGGTTGCTTATTTTATAGCTCCAGTTTAGTTTAAATACAAATTGCTGGCCGGGCTTTAAGGTGTAGGGCAGATCAATCCGCATCATGGTTTTGTTGATGGTATAGCTTAACGGTTTGCCCAGAGCATCGGTTAGTTTGCTGATCTTATCGCCATAACCATTATCGCTATCGTCGGTAATAGCCGGTGCGCCGCCTTTGGGCATGGTGGTGCTGCTTTGGTAGTTTGCATTATCAATATTGCTGTGCTGATTTTCATCAAGCTGCAGCCAGATGTAGGTAAGCGGATCGGGCGAATTGTTAAAGTAAGTTACGGTTTCGCTGCCGGTGAGTTTAAGGTTCTTTTCGTCTAAGCTGGCTTTAATGTCGTAATCGGCGCGTTGCTGCCAGTATTTAACACCGGGCGCGCCGCTGGCGGTGCGTTGCTCGTTGGGTGTGCTTAAAATGCTGCCCAGTTGTTCAAATTTGTTGCCGTGGTTACTGCCGGGGTTGTTCTGGATATCCTGCGCGGTAGTGATGCCGACTGTTGTTAGGGTAATGAATAATGAAGTAAATAACTTTTTCATGTTACTTGTTAATATAAAGAGGTCAGTTTTTAAAAAGGTAATCGTTCGAACGCCATTTTTAATGAAAGCGCGAAGGCAGCGGATGATAAAAAGAATATCCAGTCTCTACGTTTGATCTTAAAAATGCTTAAAGCAGCGGCGGTTAGTGCTAATATTATTGAAACCACGGCAATTTGCCCGGTTTCTAAACCGCAGTTAAAGCCAAACAAACCCCAGCCAATGGTTTGATCGTGCGCCAGCATGATACGGATGGAATTGGCAAAGCCCATGCCATGTATCAGTCCGAAACTTAGCGCAAGATAATAGTTTATCCGGATATTTTGTGGCTTTAAACCCGCTAAACGCAGATTATTAAGCGCAGTGAGAAAAATAGTGCAGGGAATTAAAAATTCGACCCATTTGCTTGAGAAGCGGATAATATCCAGCACACTTAAAATTAAGGTTAATGAATGCCCGATGGTGAACGCGGTAACGAGGATCAATACCTGCCTGGTATCCCGAAAGGTATAAATGGCTGCCAGGGCCAAAATAAAAAGCTGGTGATCCAATGCATCTGCACTGATAATGTGGTGCCAGCCGATCTTAAAATAGAACAGAAAATCAGGAACGGATTGAGAAAGCAAGGGTCAGTTTGTTTAACTTTTTAAATGTTAAAATTAAACCCTTTTTTTGCATTATTAAAACCCGCAGGCGCTATGTACAGTTTATTGCAGCATCATCTATTATATTGTTACCTGTTTGTGGCTTGTTTGATGCCCGCTAAAACGGTTACCAAAGCACCGCACCCGCTGCATGTAAGCACGGTAGATATTAACCTGAACCCTAAAAGCCAGAAGCTTGAGGTGATCTGCAGTATTTTTACCGACGATTTTGAATCGGCTTTAGCCAAACAATACGGTGGTAAGACAGACCTGAGCTTACCGACCATGCACACGGCCATGGAAGAACCGGTAAAAAAATATATTGCCGCACATTTGCAAATTAAAACCAATGGCAGGCTTGCGCCGATGACTTATTTAGGTTTTGAAAAGGTAAAAGAGATCGTGAATGTTTATTACGAATCGAGTGATAACATTAGCGCTTTAAAAAATATAGATGTGGATGTAAGCCTGCTGTATAACCTGTACAACGATCAATCGAATATTGTGCATATCACTGTAAACGGAAAACGCCAGAGCACCAAGATCGATTACCCGGAAAGGAAAGTGAGTTTGCAGTATTAACCTTCCAACATTTCAACCTTCCAACATTTAAAACCCTCCTATATTTTACCTATTTTTGCCGCATGACTAAAGAACAATTACAAGACTTGAGAGATAGAACTGCTTCTCTGAGGAGGCATCTTTGACATCGACAAGAAGCTTGACGAATTACACACAGAAGAGGCCATAACTACCAGTCCCGATTTTTGGGACAGGCCCAAGGATGCCGAAAAAGTACTGGCATCAATGAAAAACAAAAAACAATGGACCGACGCGTACGCTAAACTGGAAACGGTTGTAGAGGATACCGACGTAATGTTTGAGTTTTACCAGGCGGGCGATGCCACGGCTGAAGAATTGGACGAACAGTACAACCAGGCGCTTAAAATTGCCGAGGACCTGGAGTTTAAAAATATGCTGAGCTCGCCCGAGGACCAGCTGAGCGCCGTACTGCAGATTACCGCAGGTGCCGGTGGTACCGAAAGCTGCGACTGGGCCGGTATGCTGATGCGCATGTATATTATGTGGGCGCAAAAAAGCGGCTACAAAGTTACCGAACAGGATTTTCAGGAAGGGGATGTGGCCGGGGTAAAAAGCGTAACGTTACAAATTGACGGCGAGTTTAGCTACGGCTACCTTAAAGGCGAAAACGGTGTGCACCGCCTGGTGCGGATATCACCGTTTGATGCCAATGCCAAAAGGCATACCTCGTTCGCGTCGGTATATGTGTACCCATTGGTTGACGATACCATTGAAATAGACGTTAACCCGGCTGATATTGAGTTTGAAACCTTCCGTTCTGGTGGTGCGGGCGGTCAGAATGTGAACAAGGTGGAAACCGCGGTACGTTTATACCACAAGCCATCGGGTATCATTATCAAGAACCAGGAGTCGCGCTCGCAGTTACAGAACAAGGAGAATGCCATACGCTTACTGAAATCGCAATTATACGAGGCCGAAATGCGCAAACGCATGGAGATCACCAACGAGATAGAGGGCAACAAAAAGAAAATTGAATGGGGCAGCCAGATACGTAACTACGTACTGCACCCTTACAAAATGGTTAAAGACGTAAGGACGGGCCACGAAACATCGAACGCGCAGGGCGTGCTGGATGGCGACCTGGATGAGTTTTTAAAAGCGTTTTTAATGGAGTTTGGGGGAACGAATTGATTTCGGATATCGGATGTTCGATTTCGGATTTGGTTTGATTTCGGACTGTTTATGCTATAGCTTCAGAAGGTTTTTAATTGAACCTCGATGTTTTATATTGCAATAATTGATGAAAACTTTAGCAGAGACTAAGTTCCAAACTTTAGTAAAGGATGTTTTTCAGAATACTTTAAAGCCACTTGGATTCAAAAAGAAAGGAAATAACTTCTATTTGGGTTGCAACGGTTTTGGCAAAATTATTAATCTTCAAAAAAGTAGCTTTTATTCTAAAGAACATATTAATTTCACAATTAACACCGGCTTGTTTTCTCCTCAATATTGGGATGCATATTATACCTATCCCGGCAAGATATTACCTGATTATCCTAATGAGCCGGAATGCGTTATAAGACGCAGGATAGGAAATTTGTTGAATACAAAAGATACATGGTATGATATTGGCGATGATACAGATGTTGACGTTCTGAAACAAATACAATATCATAATTTAGTAAATGTTATTCTGCCATATTTTAATCGTATAAACAGCACTGAAGATATCATAGCTGAATTTGGGAATGAAAGGACAAATAGCCATTCAACGGTAGCAAAGCTAATGATACTTGGTGAGCTGGGACTGGTTAAAAGAGCGCAAGAGGAACTTGTGCGGTTGATAAATAAAGGATATGTAAACAACGACACTGTTTTAGAATATTGTAATAAGTATAAGCTTAAAGTATGATTTGGTTATCACGCCAAAGCAGATATTATATAGCCGGTGGATATATTCCAGGCTTTTTTATTGGGAATAAGTAACAATCCCTGTACAAATTATGACTTTGCAATAAAAGCATTAATTTTAAGGCAACCAATTATTGTTGTCATGTTTACACGAAAAACCCTTACTATAGTATTAGTGGTCTTATTTTCATCCCGTCTTTTCGCGCAAGAAACACCTATAAAACTTTACCCTAACGGTGTGCCTAATTCAAAACCAGCGCCGGCTACTTATGCTTTTAAGCTGGAGAACAACCGGGCAAGCATGGTTACCGATCCGACCATTACGCCTTATTTCCCCGAGAAGGGAAAAGCTAACGGTACGGCAATTGTAATTTGTCCGGGTGGTGGATACGCGCGTTTATCGATGGAGGGTGAAGGCTCTTCGGTGGCTAAGAAATTCGCGGAGATAGGTGTTACGGCTTTTGTGCTGACCTACCGCTTACCCAGCGATCAGATCATGGTTGACAAAACCATTGGCCCGCTGCAGGATGCACAACGTGCTATACAACTGGTTCGTCAGCGTGCTGCGGAGTGGGGCATTAACCCGGCTAAAGTTGGCATCATCGGTTTTTCGGCGGGTGGGCACCTGGCCTCTACAGCCGGTACGCATTTTGATAAAGCGGTGATCGATAACCCGAACAACATCAGCCTGCGGCCTGATTTTATGATACTGATGTACCCGGTGATCACCTTCGGCGACCTGGCGCACAAAGGATCGCGTGAGAACCTGATCGGTAAAGATGCACCGCAGGCCATGGTGGATCTGTACTCGAACGAGAAACAGGTTACCGCCAATACCCCTATTACCATGCTGGTGCAAGCCCAGGATGATAAGACCGTACCCGTACAGAACAGCCTGATGTTTTATGAGGCCCTGCTTAAAAACAACGTTAAAGCCGAAATGCTGATCTACCCCAATGGCGGGCATGGCTTTGGTTTGAATAATAAAACCACTAAAGATCAATGGTTTAACAGTGCCACCAATTGGCTGGATGCGAATGGGCTGTTGGGAACCAAACAATAAAAAAATTGTCATTTCGAATGCCTGAAAGGCTGAGAAATCTTCTGCTGCAGAAGTATGGAGTAGACAGGTATACTGTAGACCGGCTTGGAGCAGACAAGTATACAGCAGAAGATTTCTCGTCGCTATCGCTCGCTCGAAATGACACGATGGTTTTAGAGGGGTAAGTAAAATCCGAAATCGAACATCCGAATTCCGAAATCAATCCACATCCCCCAAAATCTCATCCACCATGCCATGACCTTTCGCTTCGGCGGCGGTCATCCAGTAGTCACGCTCGGATGCCTTGTGTACCCAATCGTAGGTTTGACCGGTGTGTTTGGCGATGATCTTGTACAGGTCGCCGCGTATTTTGAGTATTTGCTGTGCGGTAATCTCGATATCGGCTGAAACACCTTGCACGCCCCCAGATGGCTGGTGGATCATGATGCGGGAGTGCTGTAAGGCGGCGCGTTTTCCTTTTTTACCGGCGCAAAGCAAAATGGCGCTCATGGAGCAGGCCATGCCTATGCAAATGGTACCCACATCAGGCGTAATCAATTGCATGGTATCGTAAATACCCATACCCGAGTACACATCGCCGCCTGGCGAATTGATATATAACTGGATATCCTTTTTAGGGTCGACAGATTGCAGGAACAGCAATTGCGCCTGGATGATGTTGGCCATCCTGTCGCCAACGGGCTCGCCTAAAAATATAATGCGGTCCATCATCAGTCGCGAAAAGACATCCATTTGCGCTACGTTGAGCTGGCGTTCTTCGGTGATATAGGGTGTCATGGCGGTTGGGATGCTGGCAGTTCGGCCAATATAGCTGTCTACATGCTGGCTGCCGATGCGGTGGTGCTTAACAGCATATTTTCTAAATTCGTTAGCGTTGATATTCATGATTAGTGCTTTTTAAACAGGCTGATAATGCGTTGCATAAAGCCCTGGTGCTGCGGTTGGGTTTGTAATTTTTGCTGCGCGGCAGCGATCTCGACCCTAAGCTTTTTGCGGCTGTACTGCGTGATCACCGCGTAAGTTTTTTGCTGATGCCGCACGTCATCGCGTAAGCTGCTGTTGAGTATGCTGTTGGCTTCAAACAATAAGGCATCCCCGGGCGCGGTGCGACCAAAAAGGTGATCTTCGATCATCTTGATATTATTCAATGAAGTCCGCATAGCTCAGTGAGTTTTGTTTTACGTTTTCCCTTACCTTTTCCAAACATTTGTATTTGGCTACCGTGGCCGACCGTTCGCCGTTATAACCAAACAGTGTGGCTATATCGCCAACAGGCAAATGGTCGTAATAGTAAGCTTTGAGCAGCTCCATACATTTTTGCCCGGCGGTTTCGAGGTAGTGCAGCAGCTTATTGCCTGCCGGTTGTTCATCGGTTACAGCCTCAAAATCGGCATCGTTTAAAGGCTGGTTTTTGCTGTTGATCCTGTACGCCTGGTTCCACAGGTGTTTGGCTATGCCCAGCAGGTAAGCTTTTTCGCTTACGCGGATGTTGGCCTGCTGTGCCTGTACTTTTTCGTAATAAATTACCAAAGTATCCTGAAAAATATCCTGGGCTTCCTCGAGCGTACCGCCCATACGGGCTATGTGCCGTGCAACAGCCGGGAAGGCTTTTTTGTACAGGCCGATGAAGAATTCTTCACGATCGGCAACCGATTTTAATGAAACTTGCTCTGCCATTGGTTATGCGTTTAAATACCTGTGTAAGTTAACAACCAAATATCACCCGAAGTTGGTAAATATTTTTTGAAGAAGGGGGAATAGAAGCAAGAAACAAGAGTCGGGAACCAGGATGAAAGCCCGGCACATTTGCTTATAAAATTATGTGTCCGGGTTATTGTATGGCTTTCAAAATTGCCCGAAAATGCGTATATTTATAGGATGAGCAGCATAAAAGCTGCTTTATTTTGTTCTTTGATAAAAGCAAAATGCGACATAGGTATACCGATGCCATACCTATGTGTTTGATGGGTATAAAAAACGGGAAATGTGGCTTTTTAGCTTAGAAATGAAGAAAAGCGTAAAAAGCCATAAAAAATACCGAAAAATACCTATGTGTTTGGAGCTGGCAGCCAGAGGCAGGAAGCCGGAAGCAAAAGTTATTTAAAACACCGATAAATACCCATGTTTTTTACGGTATAGCGATGGGTTTCAAACCCATCGCTATGAAGAAAGTTACGTTCTGATCGCATTGAATACGTTACCTGATGCAATTTAAATATTAGCTATCTTAGCACAACTATGCATAAAGGACGCGTTGAAACATTTAGTGATGGTGTGATCGCTATTATTATTACTATTATGGTGCTTGAACTGAAGGTGCCTCACGGCGATAACTTGCACGACCTGCTGCCGCTTATCCCCACCATTATCAGTTACGTGCTAAGCTTTGTGTATATTGGAATTTACTGGAACAATCATCATCATACCTTCCAGGCGGTAAAATCAGTAAACGGGGCAATTATGTGGGCCAATATGCATTTGTTGTTCTGGCTTTCGCTGATCCCGTTTGTAACCAACTGGATGGGCGACAGCCATTTTACCCAATGGCCCATTATTACCTATGGCTTTGTACTGATTATGAATGCGATAGCTTACGGTATTTTAATGGTGCAGCTCATCAAACACCATGGCGAACATTCGGTGCTGGCTAAGGCTGTGGGCAGTGATCTGAAAGGGAACGTATCTATAGGAATATACGCTACAGCTATCGCAGTGGCCTTTTTTAGCCCCTGGGTAAGTTTCGGCCTGTACGTGGTTGTAGCCTGCATCTGGTTTATACCCGATAAACGGATAGAAAGCCGGTTAGTTAAAGAGAACTAACCTGGCTTAACGTGCTAATTAAAATATTTGGCTAACAATTCGACGCCGGCCGTTGCTGCTTCTTTATCCTGATCGGGACTGCCGCCTGAAAACACGGCCATGATATATCCTGAACTTACCTTGCGGATGACACCGCCTTTGTAGCCGTATTCGCCCCGTAAAGGCGGGCGTACACCACTGCCGCTGTCCTGATAGGTATCGGCCATTTCGGAAGCCTTGGTGTTGGCTACTCCCAGCAGGTTTGAACTACCTTTTTTGAGTTGCCCAACCACCTTCATTTTTGATGTCCATGATCGCACACTATCGCCCGGAACAAATACCACAATGGCCACACCTTTAATATTGAGTTTGATGGCTCCCTGCTCAATAGCCGATAGGGCCTCATCGGCATGGCTCATAAATATTTTTTCGCTTTTGGCGGGATCTTTTTTAGGTGCAAAAGCGCATAACATGCCGCAAAGCAAGATGCCCACAAGGGCAAAATGGTACTTGTTCATGATGATGATAATAGGTTAATAACAACAAATTAAAACCATATTTTACACCATAACCTATTGATAATTGGCCAACTACTCAGGGATATTTACATGGAGGGGGAGTTTGTTTGACTATGGCGTTATGGCTGCATTTTAAACATGATGATATCCCTAAAAGAAATTAACACCAACGCTCCAGCCTATCCATCCCTTAAAGCGCGGGCCGATACCTGTTAGCGCGAGCTTATTTTTGGTAACTGCCGTTTCCTCATCTTTGGTGTTATTGTTCTCCTGGTCGTACAGGTTTAGCGACGGGCCAAAAAACACGGCAATTTTTGGCGCTACCGGAATATTTACCAATGCATTGATGCGGTACAGTTGGTGCGAGTTATTCCATTTTGGCGAACTAAGTAATTGCGAGCTCAATTCGGTAGATAATAAAGCTCCTTTCCAAAGGTTAAAATCGTGACCAAAGGTAATTCCGTAAGCATAATACCTGGCCGTATCCGTAAAGTTAATACCGCCGTTAATTTTGGTGTAAAATTTGGCATTCCCGGTTTTGATCGCCAGGTTAGCCGTCAGGTTTTCATCGGTATATAAAACCAGTTGGTGGTAACCATTATGCGAAATGCTGAGCAGGTCGATGGCGCAGCCATTCAGGGTATCGGCTATGTTTACCAAAGCCATATGCACACCATTCAATGATCTGGCTTTGTTAACCAGTCCGGCGAGCTCAAACCCGTTGGCGGCTTTAGTGGTAATATTGCCAAGGCCCGCTATATGCGCTCCCTTAAAGGTATCAGCTTTGTTAACCAGGCCTGCTAACTGGAAGCCGGCAGATGTTTTAGCGGTTATATTGGCCAGGCCTGCTATTAGCACCCCGCGGGCATCCTGATCATTCTTGTTAAAAAGGCCGGCAACCTGTACGCCATCTACATTTTTATATACAACATTGCTTAGGCCGCCCACTTGCACCCCTGTAAGGTTGCCGCCTACTACGTTAAACAAACCGGCAACCTGTACATATTTTACATCTTGTTTATTGAGGTTACACAATCCGCCAAGTTCAAAGCCATTTACACCGGCATTGTAGCCGCCAAGCACGTTGAAGGAAAAATTGTTGACGATCTGCCCGCTTAATAATCCGTGGCTGCCCACACCGGGTAATATGGATGCCTGCACCGGTACATCGGCTATAAAGCCACCGATATTGAGTGACTGGATGCGTAACCGGGAAGAGATAAACAACCTGCCCAGCCAGTTCCGTTCGGTTTTATTGGTTGCCATGCCCGGGCTATAAACATACTGATGCGGGTTGACGTATACTGTAACCTTATTTAAAAAGCTTACAGTAGTATCCCTGTAATACTCTTTACTCACCGTAAGGGTAATTGCCCCGGCCGTTTTGAGCCTGATCTTGAAAAACCCATTCTGATCGGTTAAGGTGGATACCAGTAAATGTTTTTCAAAAACGCTGGCATCCGGCAGTTTCTTCCCGGTTACATTATCTAAAATATAACCGCTGATGAAAAATGTATTTTCCGGTTCGTCGGTACTATCCGGCACCAAAACCAGGCGGTTGGGTGCCGGGCGAAGGATAATATATCCCGGCGCCTCTTTATAATCAACATTGTTGCCAAACAAACGATCAAGCAGTTGGCGCACGGTTTGATTTTCTGCCGATAAGGTAACCAGGCTATCGGTACGCAACATCTCACTGCTGTACGAAAAATAAAAATTGCCTTTTTTGCCTATTTCGGTAAGCAGGTCGGCCAGTTTGAGTTGTTTAACATTGATAGAAATATTGCGGTTGAGATTATTTTGTGCATCGGCATTTTTTACTGAAAAACACAAAGCGGTTACTAAAAGTATATAGTAGGTGAAAGGTTTAAAAAAGTTCATGATAAGGTTACTATTGAATGATGATGCGGCCCGCTTTGCGGACTATTTTAACATTAAATGTTTCACTGATGATCTGCAGGTTGCGGTCGAGGGGGTTACTGATATCAAAGGTGGTGGTGAGCGTGCGGCCTGCCAGCTTTTTATCGGCTATCACAATATTTGCTTTGTAAACCTCGTTCAGCACTTCTACCACGCGCCAAAGCGGGGTTTTATTGGCAACTAATTTTTTTGTACGATAATAATTGTAAAGTTGATCGGTGCTTTGCCCCTTTTTCATACCGCCTGATTGGTAGTCAATATCAACCTTTTCGGCAGGCTGTAACCTGATGGCTACCTTGTTCCTGATCACCTGTACTATGCCTGTTTCTACAATTACTTCTGCCTTTCCATTTCCGGTTTTGATATTGAAAGAAGTACCCAACACCTGCACTATGGCATCATTTACATGGATCAAAAAAGGTTTGGTTTTATCGTGTTCGATATTGAAAAACGCTTCGCCCCGGGCCAGTTTGATCTCACGGGTATTGCCGGTAAACTTATCCGGATAAACAATACTTGAATACTTGTTCAGCGTGATCACCGAACCATCGGGCAGTGTACCTGTACGTACCTGGCCGGCAGATTGCAGGGTAAGCATATTTACCTTTGATGGCTTTAGCGCGGTGTAGAGCACCCCACCTGCAATGCATAACACCAGTGCTATGGCAGCTATCTGCATCCAGCGCCTTTCAAAAAACATTGAACGGCGGGTAGCTTTGTTACCGGTGTTTTGGGTCATCTGTTTAAACTCTGCCCATAATTCGTCCGGATCAAGCTTGCTCTCAATTTTTAACAGTTTGCTGGTTTCCCAGATGAGCTTAAAGTGGTTAAAATGCTTTTGATTGTCGCTGCTTGCTTTTACCCATGCTTCAATAGCCTGTATCTCTTCTTTGCTGGCTTCGCCCAATAAATATTTAGCTAATAATTCGTCCATCTTTTCCATTGTTAAAATTTATTGAGTTTGCTGAGCAACCAGATCAGTAGCGGCAGGTAATCAACCAGTTTAAGTCTTAAAATTTTGAGCGCTTTGCCCATTTGTGCCTCTACTGTTTTTATCGAGATACTGAGCCTGTCGGCAATTTCGTGGTATTTCAATTCTTCAAACCTGCTCATCTGGAAAACTGTTCGGCATTTTTCGGGCAGTTCGTTCAGTGCCTCTTGTAATTTCTCTTTCAGGTCAAGTAATTCCATACCGTTACCTGCTGCATCATTATCTTTCATTGTATTAACTACATGTAACTGGTGGTTAATCTTTACTTTTTGGTGTCTCAAATTATTTAGGCATTCGTTGTAAACCGCGCCATACAGGTAAGCCTGCACCGACCCGCTGAATGACAGGCGCTCACGTCTTTCCCATAACTTTAAAAATACATTTTGCACCATGCCTTTGGCTATATCCTCATCTTTAAGCATGGATATGGCGTAAACGTGCAGCGGCCGCAGGTAATATTTATAAACCTGCTCAAAAATTGCTTCATCTCCCGATAGAAGCAACGGAATGATCTGTTCGTTATTCAGGTCGAGGGTTGGCATGGTCGTTAAAATTCAATGCGGTAAGTTAGCGAAGGTATAATACCGAGCCAGGTGTTTTTCTCTATGATATGTTTACTTGGGTTATAGAATAAGCCAATATTATTTACCCGGTTCAGCAGGTTTTGAATATCCAGTAACAGGTAATGCGACACCCTTTTACCATTGATACGATAGCTGGCCGAAAAATCAACACGAATATAAGGATCGGCAGTTAATGTATTGGTTTGCGACTGGTATATTACCTGCTCATCCAAACGTACCGATTCGGCAAGGTTAACCGGCGAGTATTTACGGCCGCCGGCGTAAATGATCTTTCCGTTTAGCCCGAACAGGTTTTTCTTATCCCTGCTCACCGCCCATTCCCTGCCTGCAACCACGTTGGCTACAAACCGGCTGTTAAAGGCAGTATTAAACATCTGCCCGCTTAGTGCTGTAAACTTAGAGTCGAAAACGGAACTTGTAACAATGAAATAATAGCCCTTGCTCAGCGATTTTTCAAGCGAAAGTTCTATCCCGTAATTTCTGCCTGTTCCCTTGTTAACCAGCGAAGTGTAATCTGCCGACCGGATATCGCCATTGTCCAGTACGTTGAGCAGTGAAAAATTATTGGCCGCATCGGATGAAACCGGCACATCATACAAATGCTGGTAATAAACCTCCGTTTTAAACTTCAGCCGGCCCGAAAACAATTTTTCATAACCCAGCACCACCTGTTCCGATCGTGTTGGTTTGAGCGTGCTGCTGCTTACCGCTGATGAATTAGAAGTTTCAGCAAAGTAATAAGACAACGATTCCAGGCGGCTGTATGAGCCAATCGCCAGCGACAGCATTTGCCCTGCTGGTAACTGGTAATTTAATCCAGCTCTTGGTTCCAGCGTCCAGCTATTGCTCAAATTAAAGTAATTGGTATGCAGGCCAGCATTTAAGGTTAAGCCATTTTTAAAGTCGTGCTTATCTTCAATATAAGCATCATAGGTTTGGGCATGCCCGGTTTGGTTGATCAGTTCCTGCAGGTTTTGGGTATCCTTTTTGTATTCAAGGGCGTACAGGTTATAGCTTAAAAAGCCTGCATTTAACCCCGCGCGGATATTATCCATGCTGCCGGCCCGGTAATTCATGGTACCTGCGTAGCGGATGGAGCTGTTATCAAAATGGCGCTGCCCGGTACGGCTAACCTGGTAAGTATGGCTCAGGGTATCAATTGTGCCGCTGCTCCGGTCTTTGTTGTACGATATGATATTGTTGAAATACAAGTTGCTGCTTACACTGTATATATGTTTAAGACCTATGCTTCCGGCACCATAATTACCGGTATAGTCCGACGCATCATCGCGTTCCTTCCATTTGGTAAAATCGCGCTTGGCCGACTCGTTGAGGTTGCTAAGCCCGCCGATGCCGAACAGCGAAAATGTTCCGGCTGACTGAGTGGGGAACACAAAATTGAATGACAGATCCTGATATTTCGGTATACCGCTAACACCACCTAAAAGCCCTGCCTGCTGTAGCAGCCCGAGAGATGAATAACGATAGCTCACCAGGTACGAAGCTGCCCCTCCTTTTTTAAACGGGCCCTCCATTGTTGCACCGGCACCCAACACGCCAATGCTGAATGAGTACTCCCTTTTGTCTGTATTTCCTTTTCTGAATTTGAGATCAAAAACACCTGAGATAGCATCGTTATACTCGGCAGGCAGCGCGCCGGTGTAAAAGTCGGAAGTGCTTAAAACGGTCGAGTTGATCATGCTGATATTACCGCCCGATGAACCCTCATTACTAAAGTGGTTGGGGTTAATGATCTCTATACCTTCCAGCCGCCATTCGAGGCTTTTAGGTGAATTACCCCGCACCACGATCTCATTATTATCGCCTCCTGCTACTACACCGGCAAAGCTTTGCGCCATCCGTGCAGGGTCGAAAAACCCGCCTGCATAACGGTTGGTTTCTTCGGGCGAGAACGACCGGGCGCTGGCCATTGCCATGGAGTTTAAAGGGCGCTTATCCGCGGCAGCGTTAACCGATACTTCGTTTAATTGCTGGTTTTGGGTTTCGAGTTCAACATTTATTTCAGATTCTTTCCCGGTGGTCACCAAAACCTCTGATAATACAACGGTCTGATAGCCGGTATACTTTATTTCGAGGATATGCCTGCCAACAGGTACTTTGGTTATTTTAAAAATGCCATTTGCATCAGTTGCGGTTGCTTTTGCAGGATCAACCGATGTTAGCTGTACCGTTACCCCGGGAAGTGCTAATCCGGATGATTTATCTGTGATGGTTCCCTTAATAGTTTGTGTAAAGGCAACAGGCGGTAAACCTTTAGTTTGTGCCTGGCTTGCTGTATACTGCATTAGTACAAGCGCCAGTGTAAAGTATAAAAGCTGTTTCATGTGATAAAATTTCCACTGAAACACGCCTGAAACGATTTACCCTTACGTGGCAGAAAAATATTTTATATTGTGAGTCTCCTTTGGCAGCCTTTTAATTTTTATTCTGCGCAATAAGCCGCGATAATTGTCGCTTTACGATGTAGCAGTTACTAAAGATAAAGCTGCACCATTTTTCGCCAGTTGCGCGGGTTATGCGCATAGCCATGCCAGGTATAAAACTGGTGGCGGATGCCTTTCCAGCCAAGCAGCTCGCTAAATTCGTAATTATCATGTTTAAAGGGGTCGGCTTCGCCTATTACCAGCAGCATATCAAGCCTGCGGATATGCTGAAGCATGTCTTCGTTTTGCATATTGGCCATAAACTGGCGAGGCATGTTAAAGTAAATGTTTTCGTTATGGTAACCATCAAACAGATCGCGAAAGTATTGAACCGACCGGGTAAGATCATACCTGCCGCTCATACAAACCAGTTTTTTAAACAGGTGCGGATATTTTAGCGTAATGTTTGCGGCATGGTAAGCGCCCATACTACAGCCGGCAACTTCAAAATCATTGTCCGGCTTTTTGGCGCTCATCAGCGGCAATACTTCGCATAGAATATACTGTTCGTATTGTAAATGACGGTTGATACGTGCATCGGGGTGCGACCATTCGCTGTAAAAGCTCTCACAATCTAAACTATCAACACAAAAGAGTTGTAGTTCGCCATTGTTTATGCGGTCGGCAAGCGCATCTATGATGCCCCAGTTTTCGTAGTCATAAAAACGGCCCATACGGGGTGGGAAAAATAAAACGGCCCTGCCGGCGTGACCAAAAACCAGCAGCTCCATATCACGACCCAGACGGCCGCTATACCACCGGTGATATTCCCTGTTCATTAAGCGCGGCTAATTTTTTGTAAAAATCAGCTTTAAATGTTAAGTACAGGTCAATCAACAGTTAATTAACTATTTGTTAATGCATTTAAAATAATGGTCTTCCATATTTGGTACCCCTTTTCGCTGAGATGCAGGCCATCGCCCAGATAGTATTCAGCATTGGGGTATCCATCCTGATTGAGCATGGCGCCGTAAATGTCTATCCAATGCCAACCGGGCTGATTGTTTTTGATCTCGGCCGAGATCAGCCCATTGGTAAAGCTAAACTGTTCGGCCATGTTCCAGCGGCTAATACTCGGTTTTAGCGATATAAAATAACAAGGTATAGCGCCAAACCGCTTTGTTGCCCTTGCGGCAAGCTGCTGAAAAAAAAGAAAGATCTCTTCGGGGTGCCGGCCATCGCCAAGGTCGTTATCGCCGGCGTAAACAATCAATCGTTTAGGTTGATATCCCACCATAACACGATCAAAAAACCAGGTGCAGGCAGCCAGTGTAGAACCCCCAAACCCGAGATTGATGGCGTTAAAGTTGCGAAAGTCATCAGCAAGACTTTCCCATAGCCGGATGGTGGAACTTCCGTAAAACAGTGTGTCCGGTGCATCCACTATTTCTGACCGAAGGTTTTCCAGCCGTTTTATTTCATCTTCATACCAAAACATTGCTCAGTTGTTAAGTATTGCCAAACCTAAATAAATGATTTGAAAGCAAAAGGTTTTGATAATTTATTGTGTCAGGGATTTTTCGATCGCCAGGCTGATGTTAAACTATCGTCCATTAAAAAAAAAGTGCTTGTCAGTATTACCTGGCAAGCACTTTTTTATTCACTGATTTTTGTCAGCCTGTTTTACGGCGACTCATTTTATCATTGTTGCGGTAATCCATAACCATTTGTAACTTTTCCCTTCGATTTGCTGATCGTTTCGGAAGGGATAGGCCAATAGATGCGTGGCGGATCGCCGGCTGATGTTATGCCCGAAAGTATGTTGCGCTGGTATACAGTTACAGCATTAGCCAAAGCAATGCCCCAGTCTGTTTTTACATATCCCGCAGCCTGCAGAGTAGTAGCCTCGGCGCTGAGTGGGTTAATGTAACGGAACAAGCCTTGTATTGCTATATTATGGGTAGTACCTACTACTTTGCTGGCTACAGCAGGGATCTTGGTGTAATCATATTGTCCCCTCCATGCCGGGTAAGCAGCAGGATTAGCAATGGTATCCGCTGCAGCACAATCAAATGTTAACGGGTTAGTTAAAGCAACCTTTTTTACCCAGATATATGCAGGGAAATCGTTACCATTGGCAAAGTGGTGGAAGCCCAGGGTTTTTATGTCATTTATGGTTGCGGCCATTTCCTGCTGAATGGCTATTGCCCTTTCAGAGTAAGTGCCCGAACGGATCATGTCCCAGCGGCGTGTACCTTCGCCAAGCAGCTCCAGTTTACGCTCCTCCAAAATAGCATCTTTTAATGCCTGGCCCGTTGCAGTAATATTATGCAAAGCGTTACCAAAAGCCCTTTGGCGTATCTGGTTAACTAAAGTAACAGCATCAGTTTCTCCCAGTTCGGCTTTAACTTCGGCCAGCATTAAAATAACATCTGCCATCCTTAAAATAGGCCAGTTGATGCCCGAATTTCTTTGAGCTGCAACGTAAGGCGGATTCATCCGGTTATCATCCCATTTGTTGATCGATATCCCGCCAAGGCTTTTACTGCCCGGTACAAAACTGATCATTTTTTCGTTGCCATCACCATTGCTTGCCGTAACAGTTACGCTTGGATCCCTGCGATGATCGGAGTTTGCATACTCTCCATAATAAACGGTAGGAATAATACGAAGTGCGCCAAACACCTTATTAGGAGCAGCGTTAGAGCTGCCACCGTCTGAAGGGCGGCCAAAAGCATATGGATATTCGCTGTTGGTTGCCGCTAATGCGCCACTTACGTTTCCTATTTCAAACAATGATTCCGGGCTTACAGCCAAATCATTAAAGTACTGAAAATGGCGCTGGAAAGGGTTGTTGATGCCGCCGCCCCTGCTATCGGTTGTAATTAAAAGAGAGGTGCCTTTATTATCAATAGCCCTTTGGAGGTAAGTTTTAGCTATTTGGTAATAAGTAAGGTAATCTTTACGGCGGGCGTAAATGCATTTATTGGTTTCGTTACCTTTTGTGTCGAAGGTTACGGTTCCGTATAAACCGGTTACATCAGTACGTATGGTTTGATAACCACCCGAAAACAGAGCTATCTGTCCTATTAAAGCGTTGCAAAACGTACGCGACATCCGTTCCTGGTTAATACCACCCTGGCCTATCGGATACATCAGCGGTTCTACTTTTTTAAGGTCATCTATCAGCTTGTCATATATCTCAAAACGTGATGATAAGGTGTAATCATCAGCACCTGAATTTTCATAGCCATAAGGAACGTCGCCAAAATGCTGCACCAATTCAAAATAACAAAACGCCCTCATGGTTATCGCTTCGCCATATAGTTGTGTCCAGTCGGTAGTTTTGTTGGCTGCTGCATCAGCTTTATAAACATCTTTAGCAGCAATAACATTAGCCAACCTGCTGGCCAATGCAAGCGTTTGATAAAGCGCATTAAAACCACCAGCGGCATTATCAACTCCTAACTGATCAGAACGGCCAATGGCGTTGATATTATTGGCGGAACCATCCTCAGGATAGTATTCGGCGTCAGAACCAACCGGGTCATTCCACCTGTACCCTCCCATAATGCAATTTTGCCTGTAATTGGCATAACACCACGAAAGTGATTTGAATGTTTCTGTTGTGGTTGTTGTAACAAAATTATCGTCTGTACTGGATGGGGAGGTTACATCCAGAAAGCTTTTTTTACAATTGGAAAAAGATAGACACAAGACAACTGCGGCTATATATTTGATATATGTTTTCATTTTTTTTTGCTTTAACTGTTAAAAATTAAGGTTTACGCCCACAACAAATGAACGGGCACGCGGATAGGCGCCATAATCAAAGCCCGTGGTAGGGTAAACGGAGTTGTTTGCGTTATCGTTAACACCAACCTCCGGATCGATACCACTGTAGCCGGTGATAGTAAACACATTATATATACTGCCATATACACGCAGGCTGCTTAAATGAGCCTTTGATAATAAAGATTTAGGTAAGGTATATCCTAAAGATAGTGTATTGAGACGAAGGAACGAACCTTTTTCAATGCCCAGGGTTGATGTTACCCCCGTTTCGCTGTAAGATAAAGGTAAATCAGCATTGGCATTTGCGGCATTAAACTCATCGGGTGTTCTTAACCGAACAAGTTGTCCGTTAACAACATTATAAATTTTATAAGAGTTAGCCATAATAGCCAGCTTGTTCTGATAAACTCCTGCTTCTTTAGGTCCGAATAACGACAATAGCTTATTGGCATTGAAAACATCGTTACCATAGCTGTAATTAAAGTTCAGTCCCAGGTCGATATTTTTATAGCTAACATTAATATGAAACCCACCGGTAAACTTAGGAGTGGTATTCCCGATTATGGTGAGGTCTTTATCATCAACCTTACCATCATTGTTCAGATCTTTATACTTAGGCAACCCCGGATATGCATTTTGCCCTGTGGGGCGATCAGTGCCGGTATTAATCCCGTGCACTAAACCAGCGGGAGTGGTGGTAACGTCGGGCACACCGCTTTTTAAGGTATATAAACCGTTGTTGTAGGTAAAATCGTTAGGGGTATAAAAACCATCGTAAATTAAACCGCGCACCTGGCCCACAGGGCGCCCAACTATCAGTTGGTAATCAGCCGCAGGATAAGTTGCGGTGCCGTTCCAACCCGATCCGTAAAGAGGGTTCACGTTATCAGCAAGCTTATCTACATTGTTTTTATTGAAATTAATGTTACCTCCAGCGGTTACCCTCCAATCACTGTTGCTAAATACCGTTCCTAAAAGCGATATCTCTACCCCTTGGTTACTTACCTGGCCAACATTGGCATAAGTATAAGTAAAGCCGGTTATGCCGGTAACTGTAGTTTGCAGCAACAGATCTTTAGTAGTATTTGAATAGACATCAACCGTACCCGACAGCTTATCGTTAAACAAACTAAAATCAGTACCAATATTGCGTGTAATGGTAGTTTCCCATTTTAAAGTTGGATTAGACAGGATAGTAGGTGTACTTAGCTGATAAGCGGGCAGAAGCAGGTGATTGCTTTCATACTGGCTTCGCGGATCGGATACAGAGCCCCAGGATTGTGTAGTTACCCCCGAAGGTATATTGTTATTACCAACCGCACCGTAGGATACCCGTAGTTTCAAATCGTTTATCCAGGTTACATTTTTCATGAAAGACTCCTGGGACACCCTCCAGGCAAAGGCTCCGCCCGGGAAATAGCCCCAACGGTTAGCAGGGTTAAATTTAGAAGAACCATCGGCCCGGAATGTACCCGTTAGCAAGTATCTGTCTTTAAAATTATAGATTAAACGTCCAAAATAAGAATTAAGGCGATCAGGCGTATTCACGCTGGACGAAAGGGTGACCGTGCCATTTGAGATCTGAGCAAAAGCTGTTTCCTTAGTAAAATTGGAGGGAAATTTGCTGGATTGTATTGAAATACCGGTGCCGCCCGAGTTAAAAAATTCGGTACCGGCTAAAAGGTTCAGTGTATTATCCTTATTGATATTATACTGATAGCCTAATGTATTTGCCCAACGCATTCCCCAACTGTCGTTCTTGCGATAATCAGCGTTACCGGCAAATACTTTATTACCGGTAGCGTCATCAACATAACCGTTATAAACAGCACCAGACCAGTATTTACGCTGTCCCCAGAAACCATTGCCGCTAAAATCAGTATGGTACGTTAAACCTTTTATAATTTCCCAGTTTAACGACGCTATACCCACAAAGTTTGAAGAAAGGGTAAGCGGATCGTAATCACTGATACGCGCTACCGGACTGTAGTTATCCCACAAAACGTTTTTACCATACAGGGATATGTTATTGCTGGCAGTTAATACAGAAACGTTACCTAAAATATGATTAGTTGCAATAGGCCTGAACTGGTAGGAAGACGAAAGTATTGACCCGCCGCCACTGCCGGTTGATTCATCACCTAATGTTGGGGTGTTGGCATAGCGGGTGTTTATATCAAAGGTAACGTTGTCAAATATTTTTTGAGTTAATTTAAACTGCGCAGTTGCACGGCGCTGATACGATTGCAGTTTCATTCCTTCATCGTCTGAATAGGTAGCAGAGAACAATACTTTTGTTTTGTCTGTGCCGCCCGAAACGGTTAGGGAGTGGTTCCATGATATGGACCGTTTATAGGCTTGCTTTTGAATATCATCTGCCGGCAGGTCGTGGTAACTTTCTATCCCACCGGTATTGCTGCCTGCATTTGCGCCCAGGCCATACAATTGCTCAAACGGTGTTTGATAAGCAACTGCGTTTGCAGCGGCATTGGCCCATACATATTTCAAATACTCATACGGGCTTAATGCCTGTAAATATTTAGCGGGTGTGTTAATTTTAACATAGCCGTTATAACTCACGTTAACTTTTCCGGCTTTTGCAGATTTTGTAGTAACAAGCACCACCCCATTGGCCCCGCGTGAACCATAGATAGCTGCCGACGAGGCATCTTTCAGTACGTCAACGCTTTCTACCTGGTCACCCGGAATGTCGTTTAAATTGCCCGGAACGCCGTCAATAAGTACCAAAGCCTGGTTGCTTTGAGATATAGAGCTCCCGCCGCGCACACGGATACTGATGTTACCGCCGGGACGACCGTCCTGTGAGGTGATGTTTACCCCTGGCAACTTACCTTGCATGGCCTGTGCCACGTTGGTAACGGGTATAGCTGCGATGTCTTTTCCGCTAATCGAAGATACAGCGCCGGTAAGGTCGCGTTTTTTTACAGTGCCATACCCTATAACAACAACCTCATCCAGGGTTTTGTCGGTTTCTTTCAGTTTAACATCAATAGTTGTGCGATTATTGATCTTTTCTTCAACCGTGGCGTATCCTATAAAAGAAAATACCAGTGTGGCATCGGGTTTATTAATTTTAAGGCTATAATGGCCGTTTACGTCGGTAACGCCTCCGTTAGTTGTGCCTTTAATGCTTACACTAACGCCGGGTAAGGTTTGCCCGCCATTGTCGCGAACTGTACCGCTCACTACTTTATCTGTCTGTGCAAAGGCCTGTGCAGCCAGCATCAGAACAAAAAAGCTACTGAGCACATAACATCTGTTAAGGAGTTGATGTTTTTGACGCCAGTATTTGACGTTGAATAACAATTGAGTAAAAAAATTCATAATTAACTTGGGTTTAAAGGTTATTAAATAGTTTATGGTTAGGTATTTTAGCGACCGACCAATGTTTCTGCATTCAACCAACTTTGCGATGGTGAACGCTCGAATCACAAAGGCGCGAACTGCATGGAAAAAAGTAAAAATTTTCTCATATCAATAAAAATTTAGGGTCGGCCAGGTTATAATTACCGACGGATTAATAATTGGTTATTGCCAAAAAGGCCCACAGCGACGGTCTCCAGGGTGGGCGATCGCTGTATTACTATACGAATTTACTGAAAGTGTGCCGGAAAGAGGGATAAAAATTGCTCAAAAAGGTATAAAAATTAACATTTCTGTGCAATCGTTCCCGGGAACGATTGCACTACTAGAAATGAGTTGGAGAAACGTTTTCGTTAAATGCTGGCCGAAACCGGGAGTGTTAAATGCGGTTCTGTTCATCAAATACCTACGGGAAATTTTCGGATTACAGGAACGTACCGAAAGCATGTGTTTAGCCGGATTACTTAAAATAGCTAAGTTTGATGAAGCTGATAAAGATGTTTTGAAGATCAACTGATATAACCATGAAAAAAATGCGCCCATATTTGCTTTTATTGATGTTATTACTGATTTCTCCGTTTTGTTTGCTGGCGCAAAGCGGCCGGCAGGTTATCGACCTTTCGGGACTGAACTGGTCGTTACGGCCTGACCCTGATGCCAAATGGCAGAACGATACCCTGTACCCGCCGGCTTTGGCCGATATAAAAAAACTGCTGGTTAACCTGCCCACAGGCGGCTGGAAAAATTTAAACGGCCCCGGCTCAAAAATTGTGCACCTGCCTGCTACGGTCGAGGAATATTTTTGGGGCGCAAATGGCAACAAATTTGGTGTATCAGGTAATTACGTTGGTGTTTCCTGGTTCAGCACGAAGCTGATCATCCCCGAAAGTTTCAGGAACAAACGGGTTGTGATCAATTTTGAAAGTGTGCGCCTAAGGGCCGAAGTTTTTGTGAACCATAGGCTGGCCGGTTATGACCTGGTGAATAGCACGCCTTTCGATGTCGACATTTCAGCACTGATGATTCCAGGAAAGGAAAACGAGATCGCTATTCGCATTACCGACCCGAACGGGAACTTTGACTGGCGAGACAGCCAGAATTTTATGTGGGGCGATTACCGCATCCAGCCAACCCACGGCTTTGGCGGGATCACCGGCAAGGTAAGGCTGACCAAAACGGAAAAGGTATTTATCAACGACGTTTTCGTCAAAAACAAACCGGCGATGACCTCGGTGGATGTACAGATCACGGGTATGAACACGCTCAAGACAACTGCTGCCGGGAAATATATTGTTGAGGTAACAGAAAACAAGACTCAAAAATCCGTATTCCGCGAAACTTACCCTGTTACCCTCTCGCCGGGGCTTTCGGTCAATACTATCCCGGTCACGATCAACAACGCTGCACTGTGGGATGTTGACCATCCTAATTTATATACGATACATGCCAGCTGGGCCGGTAATGATGGCGCCGCCGACCAAAGGCAGGCACGTTTTGGCTTTCGTTGGTTCGAGATCAAAAATATCGGCGGTGATCAGCAGTTTTACCTGAATGGTAAGCGGATAGTTTTACGGACCGCCATATCCTGGGGTTTTTGGCCGGTGAACGGGATAGCACCGAGTGATGAACTGGCCAGGAAGCAGGTGCTTGACGCCAAACGATTAGGCCTGAACATGCTGAACTTTCACCGGACGATAGGGCAAAGCAACGTGCTTGACGCTGCAGACGAACTCGGCCTGTTGTACTTTGAAGAACCGGGTGGAAACCAATACCCGGAAAACCTTTTTAACCCCAAAAACGACCTGGAAAAAAAGGAAACCGACTTTTACATGGCCGAACGTACCGAGAAATTTGCAAGGATGGTACGCCGTGACCGGAACCATCCGTCGCTGATCATTTACAATATGCACAATGAGCGGGGCGCCCAGCCGCAAAAGGCCGACCGGGATGAAATGATGATGGGCCACCATCTTGACGAAACGCGCATCATTACTTATAATTCATCCAACGGTAACATTAAACAGAACGAGCCCGATCCCAAATTCAAATTGCATTTGCTGCCTTATGACAGTACCTTTTATGATTATGGCTGGTTTGATCAGCATCATGCCGGAGGCCCGGGAACTTATCACGATGCCCTGTACAACAACCCGAAAAGCTACGCCAAATATACCGACCACAAAGACGAGATCATTTATTACGGAGAAGAGGGCGCTATTGGCACGCCACCAAGGCTACAGCTTATTCGTGATGAGATACTTCGTACGGGTAAGGATATTGGCTGGGAAACCGACACCTATCTGAAATGGTATGATGCTTATGATAGTTTCCTCAAAAATACACCGGGATTTTTAAAGGCATTTCCGAATGTGGACAGCCTGACCCGGAAAATGGGCAATGTGGCTTATTATTACCAGGGACGGGTGATTGAGAATGTGAGGATCAATAATACCATCGACGGGTACGCCGTAAACGGCTGGGAAAGCATGAAGCTGGAAAACCATTCGGGTATTGTGGATAACTATCGCAACTTAAAAGGCGACCCTGACCTGATAGCGCGGTATAACGGCCCGCTTTACCTGGCCGTTAAACTGAATCACAAAGTGGTTTCTGCCGGTGATACGGTGGCGGCGGATATCTACCTGGTTAATGAAAAGAATGTTACCGGCAATTGTGAGCTGGTGCTGAATATGACCGATGAAAAACGGATCAAAGAATTTTCGGTTACTGTACCTGTGCGTGCAACCGGCGGCATTGTTTATGGTGAACTACTGGCTCAAGGTATCAAATTACCGGTACCCGGGCCCGGTTATCACCTGGTGAGCGCAACACTGCTGCAAAATAAAAAACCGATCTGTACAGGCGACGACCGGATCTATTCCGTACGCCTGGATATCACAGGTGTTAGCCAACAATTAGCCGTTGCCGATACGAGCGCTATGATGCAGGATTATTTAAGATCTGCAGGGATTACCCGCTTTAGCAATTACAGATCGGGGAAACCCAATGGCAACACCCTGTTGGTAGGCGCGTTTGACCCGCAACAAACCGGCAACCCTTTAGTTACCGATATACTGGAATGGGTTAACAACGGAAACACGCTGGTTATTGCCGGGAATATTGAAAAATGGGCACCATATCTTGGAAAAAAAGAAGCGATCGATTTTCGTGGGATACAAGTTTTGGGTACAAGCTGGTACGGGGGAAATTATTTTGTTAAAGCACATTCCTTATTTACCGGGCTGCCCAACTCGTGTGTGTTTAACTGGGAATACCAGTGCCTGGCCACCTATAATAAAAGCCGTATTGGCATGCGGATAATGAACGGTGAAACCATAGTGGGTTGTGTTTCCGATCATAAGCAGGAGGTTTACTCGGCATTAAGCATTATACCTCACGGCAGGGGGAAGATCATTTTGTGCGCGTTGGATATTCAGTCGTGCATTAAGGATGCCCGAAAGGAGAAGAGGCAGGAAGGCGATGGTGAAAACGCTTCGATGAATACGTTTAACAGTTCGGCTAAAAATCCGGCAAACATTGTGGGGCAACAGCTTTTGCTCAACCTAATCAAGCAATGGCCTTCATCAAACCAATATTAATTTGTTTAGTGTAATTTATATTGTATAGTTTAAAAAAGCACACGCGACACGCGTGCGTCAGCAGGGGGGGCCATCGATGAAAATGATCAATTATTATTTAAATGCCTGGCTTTAAATTGCGCCAAATAAAGTGATGCCGGCTCCAGTCCGTTTTTATTTTGTCCTTCCCAATAGCCGCTATAGCGGCCTTCATAGGCTCCTTCGTATTTTTTGCCGGTTAAGCCAATACAATAATTTTGGCCGCTTACCCAAGGTTTTTGTACCGCGGCTCTGGATGCTTTGCAGTTCCACAAAACTTGTGTTACGCCACTCCAGCCATGTCCGGTACCCATATGGCCACGGTCTTGCACATTGATCTCGCCATCGGTGATAATATTATCGTACAAAGTGCCCGATGTCCAACGATGGTGCGGCCCGGCATCAGCATGAGTTTTAATGGCGGTGCAGTTATAAAAGACGTTTGGCCCACATACGCGGGCGCTGGTTACAAAATCGTGCCGCCCGTCTTCGGCATGGCAATTTAAAAACAGGTTAAGCTGTCCATTGTTTCCGAACGAGTACCGCCTGCCACCATCAATAACCGATTTTGCATCGGTACACTTACTATCGGTTACGGTAAAATTACGGGTGCCTGTTTGTAAGGTTACGCATGAATTGCCAAAATACTTTGCGGCTACATTGCGTACCCAGCCATTCTCCACATCTTTTACTACGATGGCATTCCAACCGTGGTTTTCATCGGTATTGCCCGCGTATTCTGATTGAAAAAGTATATTCTCGACGCCTACTTCCTTAATGCGCCCCGGGAAGGTATACTTACAAATGGTGCCGCCACCATATCGGCTGCTTATTTGCATCACAATGGAGTTATCGATAAAAATTTCGTTGCCTTCTATTTTGGTGACGGTACGCTCAAACCGTAAATCGTACTCACCGGCTTTCCATTGTTGGGTACCGGTTATTGCGGGGATCTGATCCATCTTCAGATCGTGTATCCAATTGGCTGTACTGGGGCGGTAAACAATAATATGATCGCCCGGCTTAAATGCCGTTGGCGTCTGTACATTAAACGATTTAGCGCCCACAGGCACAAAGTCATCTACTATCTTAACCTTATCATCAGCTTCCCTGATATTCCCCCTGCCTGATACATGTAATAATGAACGCTGGCCTTTGCCGGTAGCAATGATGATCGTTCCATTTTTGTCGGAACCCTCGCCCCTCAATACAATACCACCTGTGCTTATACGTAAGCTATCGGCAACTTTATAGATCCCTTTTTTTAACAAAATAGCTCCCCGGAAGCCATTTGCGCCGGGCTTAAGTTTAGCTACTTCAGTAATAGCGTCCTGTATCAATTGCTGGCCGTTACCATCTGCCGGAGCTTCGACAGTTTTAACTACCGGAATATCGGGTATGGGCTCATCACCTTCGTGATAACCTACGCGGCTAAAATCCGGTAATGTATTTCCCTCCTCATCCTGATGATAGGTGAGTGAGTTATCGGTATTAAGGGTAACCAATTTTGATTGCCAGCTATCGGTATAATTTTTAAAGGCTAATGCCGATAATATCAATGCTGCAATAATGCCGATGTATATTAGGTTTCTTTTTCTCATATCTTTAAAAAATATACGTGCGCTAGTATGGGGGATTTTAAATGAATTAAAAGTTTCAGAATTGACTTTTAATAGGTAATAAAAATTTAGGTTCGGTAATACTTTGTGTTTTTGGGAATAAAGACGCTTGCATTTGCTGTCTTGAAGACTTTCCAACAATAAACTTGAAATTGATCTGATTTACATTCTATTGGAAAGGGCTTTGTCAATTGCGTGCCAATTTTAGTGGGCACTCCCATTGTCTGCGCCTTTCGCATAATTGGTCTCCACATATTTACTACTGCTGGATCTGTTGACATAACGCTAACGGATGAAAGTCCTAAATACTTATCATGCAAAATTGGACGCGGATGCGCTGACTTTTTAAGTCGAAATTCCTCCGATGCAAAAAGAACTTCCAAATCTTTTCTTCGACCACCCAACATAAATATACAATTGGTATTTAATTGGCGTGATAATGTTTCAAGGCGAATTAAATCCCACAGTATGCTTTCAACTGATGGAATAGTTTGACCAATCCATTTAGTTTCAATTGCTAATTCTGGCTGATGTTGCGCATTCAATACAGCAAAATCAATTTTGGGCTTTGCTCCGCGACCAAGGGAATATTGACTAAGAACTGGATGTATATATTCAGCATGAACATGCGAACCATAAACAGAATTTAATATTTGACCAATAGGAAATGACATGTAACGTTCACTAAAAAGGCCTGATTTATTACAATGATCTTCAAAGAAGAGCCATCCGGCGACCCCCTCTGTTAGCCTTCTTTCAATGTTCAATTTTCATAATTTTAAAATGGTAAAATCAAATATACCATCCAACTGCATCTAGTACAAATGAAAGACGTCGAACTACTTTTCTTTACAAAGAAAAGTAGCAAAAGAAACGTAAGATTTTTGGAAATCTATAGTTGAAATTAAAACTTTTATAAATATTTATTAAAAAACCTAACTCTTTTAAATGATATATAATATTTTTTTGTTTTCAATAGAATGTTTACTTATTATAAAATAGGTTACCTTTAATTACTTAACCTAATCCCAAATGGAAGACGAATTATTATCACATCTTAACGCGATTGGTAATTTACCATATTTATTTGTTGGTTCTGGCTTTTCAAGGCGATATATAGGAATGGAAAGCTGGCAGGATTTATTGGAAGCAATAACAAAAATAGCAAATGTTCCAAAGCCGTTTACATATTATTTAACAGAGTGTGCTAAGGATTACCCATTACTTGGAGGACTAATTAGTGATGCGTTTTACCAAAGTTTTTACGATTCTGATTACAAAATATTGTATCCCTATATTACAGATGATATACGACCATGTAAATTGATCGATAACAGTTGGTGATTTTTCTTGTAGGCACCTTTTTGATCTCCCTGCGTATTGTCGACGATCTGCTCAACCAATGGCGGGCTGTTGTTTTAATTGACTTTCATAGGCAGCCGAAGTCAACTATTTACCTTCCTTGAAGGATAGCGTATCAGCAATGTGAAAGTAATCAAAGTCAGCCCATCCTCCCGGTGAACGTGTAGCGTAATTAAATAAGGCAAAGCGATATCCGATGAACTGTGGTATCGTATAAGCCATTTTTAACTGCGTACCCAACCGTACCCATGTCTTCCCATCCAAGCTGTAATAAAAGTCAGCAACGTCTTTCCTTTCTCTGAAATTACATTCCGCTTTCAGATAGACCGTATGCTGCGTAAGCCGAACGCGCTGCGCAGCGACCGGAGTGCCTGTCGAAGCATTGACCATCACGATCCATTTCTGGTCTCCGTCGACCCGGACGCCGATCTGGCCATAGTTCTTTTGTAACAAACCAAGCCCGGCGAAATCGCCGTCTTTCATGCGGGAGGCATCCAACGATATTGAGCCGGTGCATACCGGTCCGATGGTCCGTTGGGTCAGTGAATTTCTTGCGGTGAGAAAATTGGTATCCAATCTCCCCGTGGACAGGCGTAGGTATCCTGGGCGCGCAGAGACGGACCACAGACTATTGTCGGGGTTATGGTTCCATTGCCAAACCAGCGGGAATGCCGCATCACGCTTTTTCCTCGTAAAGTCATCAGAGGCAACGATACCGGGGATGGGGCCTTTACTTGCCGGCAGGGCCAGGCTATCGGGTACTTTGCCATTGATCCCGAGTACCGGCCAATCGTTTTCCCAATTTACCGGCACGAGGTAAGGGATCCTGCCCACAGCGCCATTGTCCCGGAAGAGATAGGCAAACCAACGACCGTCCGGCGTACTGATCAACCCGCCTTGCGCTATCCCTCTATCCTGCAAGGCTACTTTTCCTTCCCACGGCCCGGTGATCTTTTCGGCCCGGTGCACAACCACGGTACGCATCCCTCCTCGTGGCCAGGTGATGTTAAACAAGTAATATTTTCCATTAATTTTGAATAGTTGGGAACCTTCTGCACCCAGCCCTCCATTATTGCCCGAGGGGAGGCTGGCATTTTCGATGATGACTTGATCGACTCCCCCTGGCTTGATACCGGAAACATCATCATTAAGCTGGATCAACCGCAACTTGCTACTACCGGTGACCATATATACTTTACCGTCATCATCAAAGAAAAGGGAGTGATCATGTAGGGCGGGCTTAAAAGCAACCCGTTTCCACTGGCCTTTTTCGGGGTCTTTAGTAGAATAGACATAAGTTTCACCAGTGGTTTGCGCGAATGTGCTCACGTAATAGATCCCCTTATGGTAACGGATGCTGCTTGCCCAGGACCCGCGGCCGTAAGTGCTTTTTCCGTTAACGAGGTTTAAGGCATCAACATTAGCTAATGTATCATAAGCATAGCTGATCAAATGCCAGTTTACCAGATCCTCGGATCTCATGATCGGAACACCGGGACTCATATGCATGGTCGTGCTCGTCATATAATAATGATCGCCCACCCTGATCATGCACATATCAGGTAGGTCAGCGTAAATGAGCGGATTTTTGAACCCCTGCGTTTCCTGTGCCACGGATCTGGTAAAGAAAAACGTGAGGAAAAGTGCAGTGATGATGAGCAGTTTTTTCATAGGAGCTATATAGGCTATTTATTTATGAAGGTGTAGGTCCCGCCGCGAACCGTGGCGACGTCATATAGAAAAGTATTTTTGATCATTGGCTGCGCAAGGCCCGCCTGTGGTGAAATGACCGGGGCCGGCACTGTAACTAATTGGTAAAAAGAGTTGGGATTTTCGCCGCGTGTGATGATCATCAATAGCAGGAAAGCCTTCATTTTTTTTATGGTTAGCATCGTATCATATTAGTAATCCACGGTCTGTTCGGTCCACGTTGGCCCTTTGATGAAAAACAGGCCATTTTTAAAACCGACCGGTTCAATACCGAGCTGCGGTGTTTTTTCCCATGGCTCGAATGTCTGGGAATAAGGATAGGGCCGTTTGTCGTACATCAGGTAATGACAAGAGCTCCAAAGCTTACCATCAGGTCCTTCGAATAAAGCATTATGACCGGTCTCGCAATAAGGGTCCTGGGTATTTTGGAATTTCAGAGCGGCATAACCGCCGCCAAGCGCCAATTCCGGACGATAACCCTTTTTTCGTGTACCAAAGATCGGTTCACGCGAGGCAAGTTCCCAGGGTCCGAGCGGCGATCTGGCTTTTAAGAGCCCAACCTCGTAGCCGCGGGTCCAGGTTGAAAAGAACATAAAATAGGTGCCTTCTTTTTTGATAACGAACGGGCCTTCGATCCCGCCTACCATCCAGTCCGGGTACCCGGGTTGCCTTTTGTCCAGTATTTTTTGTACTGGCCCGATCAGTTTTCCGGAAGGGAGGTCGATCTTAGCCTGAAAGAGACCGTTGCCGCTGCAATAAAGGTAAGTTTTTCCATCGTCATCTTCAAAAAGGGTCGCGTCATTGTTGTACTGCGGCGTAAGCGGCCCATTGACCAGTTTATAAGGCCCTGTCACCTGGTCCGATACAAATAACCAAACGCTGTGGGTTTTCATTCCTTTAAGGTCATCTGGTGTTACTCTGCCGCTGTTAACGGTAAGCCAAAACCTTTTTTTAATCAGATGGATCTCAGGAGCCCAAAAGCGTCCGTTATAAGGGCAATCTGCCGGAAGTTTACTGGCATCGATCAGCCAGCCTTGCTGTTTCCAATGGGTCAGGTCGTCCGATACCAACAGGCGAACGCCCGGATTGAAACCAGTCCAGACCGGCTCAGAGGTTCCGGTGCAATACCATTTGGCGCCTACCTTAATAATAAAATGATCGCGCATGGAAATTGCGGTGTCTCTGGTGATCGGGTTCGTATATCGAAAACTATGCTGAGCCAAACCTAAACATGGCGCGATCATCAACAGACTAAATAAGATCAATTTTTTAGGCATCTTTTTATTCATAAGAAAAGCTGCCCGATTTTCGGGCAGCTTGAATTTAATAGCTTATATTGAAGATAACTTAATACCCGTTGTTCTGCGGGTAAGCAGGGCCGCTTGAAACATTCTGAATTAATGTTTGCGGAATAGGCCTGCGCGCATGGAAAGGCTGGATATTTGGTCCGGCTATAGAATTATATTGTTTTACACGTCTGATTAGCTGACCCGTCCTCACCAAATCATACCAGCGGCGGGGATCGCCGTAGTACTCTCGGGTATACTCATCCAAAATCAGGTCCATTCCGCAAGGTCCTGAACCTACTGTTGTATTGTTTGGAATAGACAACTGAGCCAGTTGGGCAGGGGTCAAAGCCATTGCGGCGGCACACGATGCATTTACTGCGGCTTGAGTTGCGGCGGTTACACTAACTGCACTATTTGCAACTGAATTCGCATCGGCAGGGCTGCGGAAAGCCGCGCGCTGCCTGATGACATTTAAAGAAGTTGCAGCATTTGTGTAGTTGCCCAGCATATAATTCGCTTCTGCATTTACCATATAAGCTTCCGAGAAACGTAATAACACTATCGGTCTGGTTGAAAAGTCACTGGTTTGAAGACGTGCGGGATCATCGAATTTTTTAACGGTTGGGAAAATAACGTTCGTGTATTGTGCCGGCGTTACGATCAAGCCCTTAAAAGCATCGCGGCGTGCCATTGTTACGCTGTTAGTTCCGGGCATCAGTATTGCTGTATCGCCGCCTATTGGTGCCTGATATGATGAAAGCGAAACATTAGAACAAGGTGTAAGTTGGCCTTTTAATGTTACCCCATCACTTTTTAAACCCGCAGCAGTTGCAACGTTGCAGATCCAATAGGTTTGAAAGGTTGCGTCGTAGCGGCAATCATGTACCTGGTCGGCAAATGCCTGGTTTATGGTATATGGCGTATTAGGGGCTATACGAACGTACGGCCTGCCATTAAAAACATCCCTGAGCATTCCTGGCTTTTTGGTGCCAACAACCTGCGGAACAGCGTCTATACCTGCTACGTTATCAACACCCGGTCCAACATAGTTAAAGCGTGCAAGCACATAAAGAGCATTAATACCATTACCCCCGGCTGGCGATCCTAAGTCGCCTGTGTATGCTGCGTCTGCCAGGCCGCCATAATCTATATTAAACATATTTTCTTTGCCGTAATCATTTGCGGGTTTGTTTACATCATTGTAATCCTGCCATAGGTCAAGGCCATAGGTGCCTTTGTTAGCGATCAAGGCAGCAGTAAGGTCAGCAGCTTTTTGAAAATCGCCGGTAACGGCGGCTTCAGTATACCCCCTTGTGAGATAAGCTTTTGCCAAATACAAATTCGCTACCGCCACCGTTGCAGACTTTCCTATACCCCCTGCCGAAAATGGGTTTGTTGCGGTGATAGTAGTAGGCAAAGCTGCTGCGGCATCTGTAAAATCCTGGATGATCTGCGTATAAATGGCAGACAGTGTAGCAGGCGCATCAGCATTATTGGCCTCTGTTATGAACGTAGTGTGTAACGCGATCCCGCTTTTTTGAGTTGCAGTTGTACCACCATAAGTTTGCACTAGAAAAAAGTAGATCCATGCACGCAGAAATTTTGCTTGTGCTATATAAGCTGCCTTGGTAGGCGCATCAAGGTTTGCCGATGGCGCAAACTGTATAACCCCATTTAGTGTATTGATATCTGTGTATAAGTTGCTGAAACCAACACTATTTGACGAGGTAACTCCGTTATAACTTGCGCCGACCGGATTAGTTGATGATCCGCCTGCTATAACTTCATCGGTTCCTTGCAAAAAGAAAACAATGCCTTCGCCTGCAAAAAAATTCTGTCTCAAATCGTTATAGACACCGGTAATACCGGCGAGAACTCCGCCAGGTGTACTGAAGTAACTCGGAAACAGCGCTGACTTCGGCGATTCTTCCAAATATTTTTTACAGCCCGTAGCTGCCGTTAACATTGTTGCCATGGCAACAATTAACCTTGTTTTATTTAATATTTTCATCACTTAATAAATTAAAATCTTGCATTAATACCTATGATAAAATCGCGCGTTTGTTCGCCGGCATTGATGCCAACACCGCGCCAGCCGTTAGGGTTGTTGTTAGCATCGTACCCGCCAACGTTCCCGCTTGATGCAGCAGATACCGGGTTGATACCACCAACAGACTCAGGATCAGTAACCGAAAAACTATGATGCATAATAGGCGCATAAATAATAAAAGGGTTGGTAATATTTGAATAAAGCCTTAAAGAACTCAATCCTATATGTTTGACAAGATTAGCCGGGACGTTGTATCCAAAGTTGATACTTTTCGCCCGGATAAATGAACCATCATAATATTGGAGCGTAGCATAGTACAAGCTCTGAAATTGATCATTTGGCCCAGGAAAGGCATTTGTAGGGTTGCTTGGTGTCCAGTAATCAATAACTGGCTGGTTATGCCTGCCCAGGTTGAGGAATTGCCAGCCTTGTGTTCCTGAGTTCGACGATGAAACATAAGGTACAGTGGTAGTAAAGCCCATTCTACCTTGTATAACGATGTTCAAATCAAAGTTTTTATAGACGAACCGATTGGTAAACCCGAAAATATAATTGGGATTGAAATGACCAATGACCTGGTTATCACCCGCGTCAATCTTTCCGTCACCATTCAGATCCTCCACGTGTATTTGGCCGGGGTATTGTAGTGGTGTTGTTTGCCCTCTTACAGGCAAGTATACTTGTCCGGCTGGAGTTTTTGTGGCATCAATGCCCGGAGAATCGGAGATTTGCCATATACCTACTTTTTTAAGATCATAAATTACCGAAAGCGGCTGCCCAACAAATTCACCCGAGCTTATAATAAACGGTAACCCGTTTGGCAGTTCTAATATTTTCTCCCTTACGAAGGCAATATTGAAATCGGTAGACCATGAAAATCCACCTTTACTTTGGATATTAATTGAGCTAAGACTTATTTCAAGTCCCTTGTCAGAGGAAGAACCTAAGTTAGAAACCTGCGAAGGCGCACCGTTGGTTGCAGGTAAAGCATTCGGTAAAATAATACCAGTTGTTTTTTGCTGATAAATTTCAACACTACCCGTCAGCCTGCTTTTTAATAGACCGAAATCTAAAGCCAGATTATATTCAGAGGTTGTTTGCCAGGTAAGGTTATTGTTAACCAGGTTGTTTACTATCACACCTGCCGAATTGCCTGATGAGAGGCCGCCGTACTGGTATTTAACAGAACTTAATTGCCCGAGGGTGCTGTAAGCATTAACGCTTCCCGTTGTGGAAGTTTGGCCGTAACCGCCACGTAGCTTAAGATTGTCAACAACGGTATAATTTTTCATGAAGGATTCATTGCTGATCACCCAGCCCAAGCCCAGTGAAGGATAGGTCGTCCATTGATGGCCCTGTGCTAAGGGTGAATTACCATCTTTACGAATGGTGCCTGTTAGATCATATTTATTATTGAACGCGTAATTAACACGGGCGAAATAAGACAGTAGACCGGTCTCACTATAAGATCCCCCATCTGTTTGAAATGTTCCAAGGCTTAAATTGGTATTCAAATTCGCATCAGACGGAATGTTGGTAGCGGTGACATTTGAGTTTTCACTATGTGACTTTTCAGCATTGAAACCAGCTATTAAATTGATGTGATGTTTACCAAATGTGTTATCATAGGTAAGGAGATGTTCTTGGTTTAACCTGTAAGAATAGTTGTTGTCGGTCCTGGCATTTGTGTTGAGTGTGGTAAGGATGCCACCGCCGTTAATGCCGTTGTACTGACCTTGCAAAGATTGTGAGAAATTGTAGTTAAAAGTGTAACGATACTTTAAATGCTCAATTGGAGATAATTCGGCATAAAGGATGCTGTTGCTTACGTATCCTCTGGTATGATTGTAATAGGAGGTGGGGATAAAGCCTGGCGCTAATGGGCTCAAAGTTGTAGCATCATTTGATCCGGCGTAAGGCAGGTAATTAAAAGACCCGTCAGCATTATAGGGCGTAGCTAAGGGTGTCATAAATTGAGCGGTGCCAATTTGATTTGCTCCGCCATTGTCAGATGTCCTCAGCGTTAAACTCTGACTCACCCCAAATTTGATAACCTTGCTCATCCTATGATCAACATTTATATCCAGGGAAAATCTGTCATTTTTAATATTCGGCTCAAGACCAGTTTGTTTTCGGTAACCAGCGCCAACAAGGATCTGGGTATTTTCTGTTCCGCTTGAAACCCTTAAACTTTGGTCCCAGATCATGGCAGGTTTTATCAACAAGTCAACCCAGTCGGTATTTACACCCGCAGCCAAACCCGCCTGTTCTGCTGTAGTCAATGCGTATAAAGGTGCGGCGCCATTATTTTGTAAAATTGATCCTGCAATTGCATCTTGTTTAAGCTGTGCATATTGCACGCCATTCAACACTTTAAGCTTTCCCTCAAGTTTGCTTATACCATAGTAGGAATCATAAGAGGTGATCGTTTGGCCTATCCGTCCCCTAAAGGTAGTGATCAAAATAACACCGCCCGAGCCTCGGGAACCGTATATAGCAGTTGCAGATGCTCCTTTTAATACGTCGATACTTCTGATGTTGTTAGGATCGATATTCTCGATAAAGTTGTAAAAAGGTTCACCATCCAGAACAATAAGCGGTCCGTCGGCAGCCGGGTTGCCAATCGTCCGGTTACCGCGAATGGTTATTGCAGGGCCATTAGTGCCTGATACCACATCTAAACCCGCAACTTTACCTTTCAATTGTTCAAATACGTTTGCAGATGGAACTTCTTTTAATGATTTATTATCTACCGTAGCAACAGTACCGGTTACATCCTGCCTTCTCAGACTACCATACCCTACAACTACCACCTCGTTGAGATTCTTGGAGTTTTTGGTTAAGGCGATACTGCCCAAATTGGTTGATCCTTTGGTCAGCTCTTTCTCATAATTCTGGTATCCGATAAAAGAGATGCTCAACTTGCTCGTTCCGGCGGGAACGTTCAAAGTAAAATTGCCGCTGATATTTGTGGTAGTTGCAGTAGTGGTCCCAGGTATCTTTACAGTAGCACCGATCAGCGCTTCTCCGGTTTCATCGACCACTCTACCGTGCAGGGCAATGGTTTGCGCCAAAAGCGCCAGGGAAAATAAGTTGACCGATACGGTGATCAGCATAATTTTCCAAATTTTAAAAAGTTGAAGTTTTTTCATAAAATAAGTTAAATTAATTGGTTAATAATCATTGGTTTCCCGGAGCAGGTCTAACCCGTCAGGGTACATCGTCTCATCAGATAGTTCAGGTGATCATTTTTTCATATGTCGGGGTTTTATTTAATACAATCGGTTTTCTTACGCTTTTAATAAAAGAAAGCATTTTTATCGCAGCTTTTTTAATCAAATAATTCAATCGGTTGCATAATCGGTTTGCACGAATGCTATGCAGCATTCAGGCGGCACTTTATTTGATCACGGGTTTAGTTTGTTTATTGGCTTATCTCAAGTTAGAATGTGAGATATGTAAATTTCTGTTCCCAAACTTCTGCAATTGGGGTGTCGAGGGCTATTACAATTGTCTAAATTACTCTTGCAAATGTTCAAATTGCATTATTATTTGAGTTATAATAGGTTAAAAAGAGTTTTTCCATTCGTTCCACCTTTTCACGAAGCCGACCGTTCAACCGGTGTCTCATCAGCTAACGGCGTATCGAATTCTCGGATCCATCGGCAATTTGACAGTCCTGATTTTTATGAGGATATTATTTAGTTGGTTAGCTGCATTTTACGACCATTTGCCGGCCGGTATATTCGATTATTTTCCCCGTTGTTTCCTGTAAGCCCGTGCCACGTCCCCCTGTAACCAAAACGATGTTTAACTTTCTTTTTTTAGTTATACCTGTAAAAGTACCGGTCCGCCCGCTGATAAGCAGGTCCTTTTTTTTGTCGTTCCATGAAAAGGTATAGGTAGCTGATGCCCCTTTCTGGTAGTCGTAATTGTTTCCTCCATCTTCGTACACGGTAAACATTCCGTTGCTACCCGGATATATACGTATCTCCCATGGTGCCCCGGGCTTTTCGCCGGCATATTCCATAATGGGCCCCATCGGGACGATAGCACCTGCCCGGACAAAAACAGGAATATGATCGATCGGCGCGTCAGCCATGATGGTCTGACCACCCGCAGCGGGTTTGCCGGTCCAAAAGTCGATCCAGGCCGTACCAGCCGGCAAGTATACGCGCCTGTTTTTTTCAACATGTAACGGCTTGTTGCCCGGCGCAAAATATAAAGGATCAGTAATGGGGCAAACCAGAAAAGCATGTCCGAACATAAATTCATCCCTGAGATCATAAACATGCATATCCTTGCTGAAATCAAAAAGGAGTGAGCGGGTCATGGTATAATCATCGTAGGTAACCCTTGCGGCAACTGAATAAATATAAGGCAACAGGCGGTAACGAAGTTCGATCTGTTTGATAATGGCATCGTAGAAAGGTTCTCCGGGATGGCCGAACTGCCAGGGTTCACGTGCAAAGTCGGTACCGTGGCTTCTTAAAACGGGTAGCCACCCGGCGTATTGCAGGTTGCGGACGTAAAATTCGCGGTAGCCGGTATCAGCAGGTCCTTTGGCAAAATCACCTTTGGAGAACCATTCGGCTTTGCTCCGGACAAAAAAGGCGCCGGCATCGATTGTCCAGTAGGGGGAACCGGTAACCATATAGTTCAACCCTCCGGGGATCCAGCTTTTGAAATCATTCCAGGTTGCTTTGGTATCGCCGTTCCAGACCATGGTGCCGTAACGCTGTTGTCCCGGGTAGGAAGCACGCGTCAAAATAACTACACGTTTTTGCGGGTTGGCTTTACGCTGGTTTTCATAGATGCCCATCGTATGGTGCAGGGAATAAGTATTGACACGCTCTTCTCCCAGCAGATCAGCCATTGTTTTTACATTTTTCTCAAAACGTGCTGCCGGATCGGCGGCGATACTATTCGCTCCCCTGTTCCAATCAGCTTCAACCGGCTCTGATGAATCCGGCCACCAGGCGTCGACGCCATTAACGAATAGATTCTTATCGACATATTCATCCCAATACATTTTACGCGCCGCAGGATTGTACGCATCATATATTTTGCGTCCCAGAATAAATCCCTTGCTGCCCATTTCAGTTTCCTCGTTCGAAGCCATTTGCGGCCAGATAGACAGCATAAAATGGCCGTTCCGCTGATGTATCTGCGATATCATTTTGGCGGGGTCGGGATATTTTTTATCATCGAATTTTTTGTAACCCCATAAACCATCTCTCCAATAGAGCCAGTCCTGAACGATCACATCCAAAGGAATACGGTTTGAGCGAAACCGGTAAAAAACGCTGTCCACCTCATGCTGGTTGGCATATCTTTCTTTGGATTGTATATAACCGAACATATATTTGGGAGGGAGCTCGACCTTGCCTGTCAGGCTGCGGAAATGATGGATGACCTGATCAAAGCCAGGGCCATACATAAAATAATAGTCCAGTTGGTTTACAGCCAGCATGTCGACAAAGCTTCCGACTGTATCATCGTGGAAAACCATCGCCGATCCGGCATCAAACAGCATCCCGTAGCCTTTGGTCGATAACAATACCGGCATACTTTTTTTTAAATTATACTCGTATAAGTATTGCATCGTTCCGCGAAGGTTCATATGATCTTCCTGATGAGATCCAAGGCCGTATAAAGCCTCCCCGTTTTGCCAGCTAAATTGCTGCCGTACTTTCAACGCCGTGCCAGCAGTTTCTTTAGCGGTGATATTTGCGGATACCTGGTCGCCGTTTGCGGTTTTTTCAACCTTACTGCCCGCATCGTTAAAGACACTCTTTCTTAATTCAACTTTTTCAGTTATCCTTGGCAGCGCCGAGTCCTCTGCCAGCAGTAATTTCCCAGAACGGTCAAAATATTGCAGGCTGCCCGTTCTTTTCGATATCGTCAATTTGATAAGCGTGGATCTCAGTATAACAGAATTTTCATTTTCCTGAACCGTATAAGCCACTTTTTCAGATCTTCGGGGGATACAGACATCCGTGCCATTATCTTTGAAGGTTCCTTCCGGAACGAATTGCACACGGACGATCGCAGGATCAATGAATTGCACGCTTAATTTCCGGTTCCCCTGGCGTAACACCACCCTGTTTTTCTGCTTTTTACAGGAATAGGTATCTGTGTTCTGTGCGTAGCAAAAAACTGGCACTATCAGTACCATAAGTATCATATAACCCAGAATATGCCCGATCTTCTTCATAGGCTTATTTAAAGCTTAGCCGGTCAACATCCACGATGCCGTGACCTTTAAGCTCAACGATCAGATCTTTCTTAACCATAGGTACCGGTAAAAGAATTTTTTTGGTCAAGGCCCGATCAGATCCCCTGGTTATGGGCAACTCCGCGATAACTTTAGCCGGCATATCGCTTTTTTTAATGACTAATATTGCCCCGCTCTCAGATGTAAATTGCGTTATGATGAATGGGTTTTGCGCGGTGGCGGCATTAGTCAATAAGAGCGATCCTGCGAACTGCAGGCAAAACTTAAAATACTTTATCATTTCATTTAATTCATACCAATGTTACAATTCCTGTTTTATGATCCCTACTTCCTTTATTTAGCCAGGGTGATCACCGCTTGCTTTTTATCCATTGATAAATAGGATCCAACCATACTTCGGCAGGCAAACCCAACACAAAGCCATGCCCACCTTTGGGATAGAGCATTAATTGAGCGCTCACGTTGTTATGCCTTAACCTTTCATAAAACACGATACTGTTGTCCACGTCCACCAGTTTATCGTCCCCTGCATGGGTAATATAAGTCGGAGGTGTGTTGTGATCAACTTGCAGTTCATTTGAAAACAGGTCGATGACGGACTTGGAAGGGTGCTTTCCTAACAAATTGATCCTTGAATCAATGTGGGTTAGGCTATCCTGCATGCTGATCACCGGATAAACGAGTATCAAAAAATCAGGCCTTAGGTTGGTTTTGTTTTTATTTTCAATAAGCGCATGCTGAAAATGCGTGGCTGCAGAAGCGGCGAGGTGCCCTCCGGCAGAAAAGCCCATCATGCCAACGCGGCAAGTATCAACTCCCCATAACCGGGCATTTTCCCGCACGAGTTTAATCGCCTGCTGGGCATCCTGGAGCGGGCCGATCTTCTTATCTACCATGGTCGAGTCATCGGGCAGCCGGTATTTGAGCACAAATGCCGCAATGCCGTGTTTGCTCAATTCTTTTGCTGTCCGCACACCTTCAGCCTCATAGGTCAGTACTTTATAACTTCCGCCGGGGCAAATAATTACGGCGATCCCGGTTGCCTGATCCTTTGGCGGCAAATATATTTCCAGTTGAGGCGTGATTACCCGGTATACCAGACCAGGATTCAGGTGCACCGGTAATTCGGGTAAACTACCCTGCCTTGAATTGGGAATGGCACCCGAATACAAAGAAGCGGTTTGCTGGGCTTTGATACTAACCGGGTACAAAATCGACAATAATAGTAAACTCGCAATAATAACTCGCATTCGGTCCTCTAATAAAAAATGAAAACAGTATTTTCAACACGGGCATTGTCCCACATTCGGGTAGCAATTTTAGTAAAGGAGGTTAAAGCCTTTGCCAGATCTTTACCGAGTAATTAAGGAGTCAATTGGTTGCCGGATCCCTATCTTAAAGATAGCGATCCATGGGCTAAGTTCTGTAAATGCATTAGGAATGCATGCTACTTTCAATCAAAAAGCTATAACAAATGTTTAAAAATTTGAAACAGCTTGCTACAATTTTGAACATCCGTGCTATTTAAACCAAAGGCAGGCGCTTACTTTCGTATCAAATGAAAAAAATACGTGCCTTAGGAATCGCACATAGCGCTGTTCTTAATAAAATCAGTGCCGTAAAATAATTAACCCTGCCTAGTTTAGGACGGGTGGGTAAAGTGTTTGTTTCGCAGGGCTTCTTTTGGTGTTCAAATATTCGGAAGGAACAACACCATATTTGTTTTTAAACATCCGGGTGAAATAACTTGGGGTGCCGAACCCGGTGATATAGGCGATCTGTGTGACGTTCAACTCACTTGTTTCCAGCAATGTGGCTGCTTTCTCTAATTTAACGGTACGGATATACTCGATCGGCGACAAACCCGTGAGCTCGATCAGCTTATAATAAAGCGAGCCTCTGCTCATCCCTACGTGTTTACTGAGTTCTTCTACTGACAAGTCCGGATCACTGAGTTTGTCCTCGATATACTTCAGGATCGAATTCAGCAACTTCAGGTTTCCGGACTCCGTGACGATCTCGTTCCCATCCAACTGGATCTGTTTAGAGTAAGTATCCTTTACACTTTTATTCAGATCGAGGAGATTAGCGATCCTGGTATTCAATATCTGGAAGTTAAACGGCTTGGAAAGATAGTCGTTCGCGCCGGATCTTAAGCCCTTAAGCTGGTCATCCTCTCCGGCCATGGCGGTTAGCAGGATAATGGGAATGTGGCAGGTCCGTCTATCTTCTTTGATCTTTTTACTTAATTCGATACCGGTCATCACTGGCATGTTGATGTCGCTTACCACCAGGTGAGGGTGGGAACTGAGCGTTTTTTGCCAGCCCTGCTTTCCGTCCGCAGCTTCAACGATCTGGTAATATTTACATAGGTGCCTGGCAAGATAGGTTCTGAATTCATCATTGTCCTCAACCAGCAGAATTGTCGTGTTTCGGTCGGGAACCTGCGTGCCGGCAAAGCGCTCTTCGTGCAAAGGGACAGCCACTTCGCCTGCAGGCTGGCCGTCGGAAGCATGATCGTTATCTTCCGGCATGTGATCGGGCGAATACGCAGCGCCAGTATCTTCCGAAAAAGCCGGCAATGGAAGATCAACGATAAAGGATGTCCCATTCACAGGCTCACTTTCGGCATGGATGCTACCGCCATGCATTTCCACAAACTCTTTAGTGATCGACAACCCTATACCTGTTCCCTGGTTGAGTATCGTATTGGTTTGATGCTGGTAAAAGCGGTCAAATATTTTATTGATCTCCTCTTTCGGAATACCAACACCATCATCGGCTATGGTAATGATCAAGTGCGGCCTGGCATCCGGGATCTCTATCATTTCCACATCAAGCGATACTTTGCCACCTGATTGCGTGAATTTGAATGCATTTGATAACAAATTGAAAATAATACGCTCCAGCTTATTATGGTCGAATGTGGTCTTCCAGGTGGCACACTTGCTATTTAAAGTGAAAACAATTTGCTTTTTAGCGGCAATATCTCTGAATGAATCACCTGTTTCCCTGATAAATGCAATGACATCACCGGGTTCCAGTTTCAGACTGAGCTCCTGCTCTTCCATTTTCCGGAAATCCAGTAATTGGTTGACCATATTCAGTAATCGTCTCGCGTTCCTGTTGATCATCCGTACATCTTCCAGTTCTTCACCACTCGTCCTTCGCTGCAGCAGCTTTTCAACCGGCGCTAGTATGAGTGATATAGGCGTGCGGAACTCATGGCTGAGATCCGTTAAAAATTTGATCTTCAGCAGGTCCAATTCATGCAATTGCTCGGCGTCACGGCGTTCCCTATCCATCAATTGCCGGAATTCCATCTTCTCACGCTGGATCTCGAATTCATTGCGGAGCTTTTGAATACCCCTGCGCCTTAGCAGGAACAGGAATAGGCCTACCAGGAAAATATAACCTATATAAGCATAAGTTGTTCTCCAAAATGGCGGCAATACCGTGATCCTGATCGTTGCCGGTGATGTGCTCCAGTGCTCTCCGTCGTTTGTGGCCTTAACCTGGAACGTGTAGGTTCCGGGGTCAATATTGGTATAATTGGCTACCCTGCTTTGATGAACAAAGTTCCACTCTTTATCAAATCCAACCAGTTTATAGGCGAATTGGTTTTGCAGAGGAGTTGTATAATTTAGCGCCGCATAACCGATGGAAAAGTTAAGACCATATTTTAAACTGATCTGTCTGGCAACTCCAATTTGTTCTTTGATGGGTGCATCCTCACCTGGTATCACCGATTCGTTACTTACTTTCAGGTCCGTCAGCAATACCGTCCCAGAGCCTGGCTTAGCCCGCATGTTTTTCGGGTTAAAAAAATTAAATCCATCCCATCCCCCGAAATAAATATCGCCGTTAGAAAGTTTTAGCCCGGCGCCCGTCGAAAAAGACCCTTGCTGAACACCGTTACTCGCATCAAAATTTTGGAATTTACCAGTTTCCTTATTGAAAGAACTGATACCACGATCAGTGGTGATCCAAATGAGTCCCGTATCATCTTGCAGTATATTTTTAACCATATTACTTGACAGGCCGTCTTTTTCGGTATATGTCCTCACTGTTCCCGTCTTTGTGTTCAAGCTGCCCATTCCGCTTCCGGTAGATAGCCAAAGAATACCATCGTGATCTAAAAACAGATGGTCAACAATGTCATCCGGAAGCAGGTTCCCGGTCTTGGTGTAGTGTCGGATCACATGCTTCACCGGATCAAATGCGGCTATACCCGTGCCTAAAGATGCCATCCACATTTCTCCTCCGGGAGACTTAATAATGCAGCTAATAAAAGCGTTTAATGGAAGCTTCTGATGAAATATCTGTGAGAACGGCTCGAACTTCCTGGTGGCAGGATCATAAATATCAACACCTCCACTCAACATACCTATCCATATCACACCTCGCTTATCTTCAACGACCGAGGTAACATCGTTGCTGGTCAGACCACCCGGAGTACCATCGGTAACAAATTGCTCATAGCGTCCGGTTTTGATATCGATACGAAAAAGTCCGTCATGATACGTACCGGCCCACAATGTCCCGGTATGATCGATACATAAAGGCCAAACCGTTAATCCACCCGCTCCGTTCACCCTTAGTTTGCTTTTGATCTGCAAGTGAGAAAAGAGTCCGGTTTTGGTATGAAAAAGTTGTATGCCGGACCCATCCGTAGCCACAATAACCGTATTTTGATCATATTCAGCGAAGGAGTTGACGAGCGAAGAGCTTAAACCAGAAGGATCGAACGGATCGCTTTGTTTCAAATTGAATAATGGTAGGTTTTTATCGTACTTAGCCAATCCGCCGCCGTAAGTGCCGATCCAGTAAATACCATTGGGGTCGATAAATATACTTCGTACCGATCGACTTTTAAGGCTGAACGTGTTCCGGGGATCAGGGAGCATATCGTGAAATGTGCCGGAACGTGGATCAAAAATATCAACTCCGCCTTCTGTCCCGAGCCATAATTTATCGTCATTATCCATTCGAATTGCAAATAGGGCATCGCGGCTTAATGAATTAGATACTCCGCTTTGATGCCGGAAAATGTTGAAATGCCCATCTGCCAGCAAACGGTTCAGTCCACCCAGGGTTGCCACCCAGATCGATCCATCTTTATCTTCAAGTAAAGATTTCACGATATTGTTAGATAAACTCGTTGGATCTTTCGGGTTATTCACAAACCTGGCTGAAATTTGACCATGAAGATATTCGAACAACCCATTATTGGTACCGATCCACATACGCCCTTTGCTGTCTTCCAAAAATGAAAGGGAAACAAACGATGTTGTGTGGAGTTCCGGAACGTTGGGAAAGGAAATACTGGTTATTTTCCCGGTTCTGGGGTCAATCGTGCGTAGGTCTCCGTATGTACCTATCCACAATCTACCCTCATGATCCTGCGTGATCGCACGGGGATAAATATGCGCTAATTCAGGCCATGAGCCGTCACCAAAATACGGAACGATACGGTCCTTGATCCTATCGTAATAACTCAGCCCTCCTGCCCCTGTTCCTATCCAAATTTTTCCCGTTCTATCTTCAAGGAGACACAATACTTCGTTCGTCGGAAGCGAATTGGGATTCCCTGGTTCATGCCTGTATAAGGAGAAATTAGTACCATCAAATCTGCAAAGTCCGTTATTTGTACCGAACCACATTATGCCGTATTTGTCTTTAATAATTGCGTAGATCGTGTTGGAAGGAAGACCATCCTTCACCGTCAGGGTTGTAAAATTAATGCTTTCATTAGCCACGCTTGTAAACGACCGGCCAAGCAAAAGGATGGTTAGAACGCATGCTACCCAAAAATTCTTCATCAATATCTTTTATTAGGACGTTAGATTGCTAAAAACACGGTGACCTTTGGTCCAATTGGTTATTAATACAAATATAAAAAAGCAAACGGTTACAAGTGTAATTTAGACACTATTTTACAACGGTACTCCAAATATGAGATCTCGGCCTAAATAGTACCTTATTTTCTTGAATTGGACAATTCAACTGGCCGTAACAAATAGCCAAATTGCTAATACAAATGTTCAGTTAAGATTTTTACAGCTAACAGGAAGTTATCCATAGAAAATTCAACAGGTATCGCGGTTAAAAATAAGCGGTCAGATATCCACCAGTTACGATGATCGAACTTAGTAGCCCGTAACCTATTTCAAAAACTTTATCACTGCACAACGTTTCCCTTTCTTTAGCATCTCACACTTGTTCTCTCATGATCTGGCTGTAAAGATCGATCCCATTGTATGTGCGGACGACAACAATTTAACCTTCATCACATCATGAGTGCCAGCGGTCACTGATGGATAAACCGAGGGGGGCAACCGGATCTGCAAAGCCGTTTTGCCGGTGTATCCATTGATGACCGATCACCTAAACATTAATGGCATAAGTTTAGACAAATGAGCGAAGCAACCAGGGATGGCCATCATACTTTTACCAATACTATTGGTAGAACTTATGATGAAAAAGACGGGCAGGCCACGGAAAAAGATCACACTTACACAACTGGCTGCCTACTTAAGGATTTCACCTGCAACGGTGAGCCGTGCGCTGAATGGTGACACTGCTATTAAAGCCGAAACACGGGCTCATGTTAACGCGGCTGCGGCTTACAAAGGCTACGTCAAGAAGAAGTCCTTTCCGCAGAATGAACAGCAAACGCATGTGAACGGACAGGTAACGATGCGGGACATAGCCAGCAAATTGGGAATGTCTCCAGCTACGGTATGCAGAGCGTTTAAACGCGCACCGACCGTTTCCGAAAAAACGATCGACCGGGTACTTGCAGCCGCCGAAGAATTGGGCTACGCTCGAAATTATAATGCGAGCAACCTGGTTGCCAAGAAGAATGCTAAAGAAGGAAGTTTTAAGCCGACCATTTATACCATCGCCAAAACGCTAAAGGTGTCACCGGCAACGGTGAGCCGGGCTTTTTCAGCAACTACCTCGATCGCCCCTGCAACCAAGAAACGAGTTTTAAGGGAAGCAGCGAGGGTTAACTTTACACCCAACCATGACGCCACTGCGTTAAAAACGGAGCACGGAGCAGAGCCGCCCGCCGCAATGATACCAACTGAAATGGCTCAAATATCAGAAGATCAGGTAACAGACCATAAAACCTTTGGAAAGGTTATCGGTTTTCTGGTTCCGCAGATGGCCCATTCCCTGCTCATCGATCTAATGGCTGGCTTAGAGGAGTCCGCAGCTCAATCCGGCTCGCAGTTGGTAATGATCACTCTAACTACCGACAGCCTGACCAGTAAGACCCGAAAGTTAAAGGCTCTGGTAGCCATTACTGACGGGCTGATCTATTTACCATTTTCAATGACTAACATCTTACCTGCTAACTTGCTCGTCCGAAGGCCGTACGCTTTACTTGGCACCTTTCAAACCGATGACAACCATTTATATGCCCGGATAGATCAGTTTGATGCTATCTGCAGGGCAGCTTCGTTATTGCTCCAAGCCGGTTGCAAACAGATTGTACTGTTTGATGCGATTTTAAACGAAGCAGCCCATACCCGGAGAAGAGCCGGCTTTCTAAAAGCCCATTTAGAACATAACATGTTGCCATTCAATGAACAGATCATTCGTTTCCCGGGACGTGCGGATATGCCGCAGAATATAGCGAACCATCTGCACAGCATCAATCCAACAGCCGACGGATTGATCCTGGTCGATCGCCTGCCGGATCATTCGGAGCTGCAGCTATTGAACCATATAGGGATACGTGCTGAAAATATTGTTGCCATAGAAATGGAATCCGGCCCACGCGATTTCCGTTCCCCTGCAGTGTTTAACCGCCTTTGCTATTCGTATTACGAGCTCGGCAGGCAGGCATTCCAATTGGTAATGGAAACTATGCGTGGCAGCAGCAGCATTGTTTCGTCATCTGTAGAGTTGCCGGGCCAACTGCTTTCCGCTGCCAAGCCATTCGACCGGGTAAATAACCGGATCTTAACAAAAGATGACCATTATGGCTTTAGCGATCTTAGATCCGCAAAACCAGACGTGGGCTTTCGCAATATATCTGATGTTTAGTACTGGAAATAGCTACTGAACATCTGATTTCAAGGACCATTTTGTGATCCCGGAGATCACAGGCTCCTGATCTTTTCCGCATAGAGTAGAACAGTATTAACTATGTGGCTGCACAAAAAGCAGTGCTTTCTTCACGATGATACCGTCAGTTTACAGCTCTTTCAGGGTTCGGATAAGCATTTTTCTGCTAACGCCGAGACAGATCTTACGGCATGGATCGGTTGGTTTAGTTGACGGAGCCTCCTGGGCAAACGAGCTGATGATCGCTTATGCCTGTAACCTACCGAACAACCTGCCCGCCTGATAGATCACGAGCAATGCTATTCAGGCCGCGTATGCGCCGGAAGTGAGCAGGAGCGCCGCCCTGATCGCGATCTTATGTTGCACCTAATTAAACAACAATTTATAAACTCTCTAATTTTATACAAAATTACACTAATATTAAATTTATAATACAATATAGTACTATATTTGATAACTGAATTAATAACTCAGATTTCAGATCATCTCAGGTGAAATTTCCGCCCAATTGCTCATTCAATACCTCAAACAACAATGAAAGAACGATTTGATACCTTATCTGCAACTTGCAGCAGGGAAACGACACGGCTTTACAGTACTAGTTTTTCGCTTGGGATATTATTCTTCGAAAAAGAGGTCAGGCAGCCTATTTATGCCATATACGGCTTTGTGAGACTGGCTGATGAGATCGTAGACAGCTTTCATGATTATCCCAGATCTAAACTACTGGCCGAATTAAAAGAGGAAACCTTTATGGCCATCGAGCGCGGGATCAGCATCAACCCGGTGATCAATTCTTTTCAACAGGTGGTTAACCGGTTCGGTATTCAACACCACCTGATAACGCTGTTTTTAAAGAGCATGGAAATGGATCTCGCCGAGCAGGTTTACACCCCCGAAAAATATGAAGAATACGTGATGGGTTCCGCGCAGGTCGTCGGGCTGATGTGCCTGCATGTATTCACCAAAGGCAACGAGGAAGAATTTGAACGGTTAAGGATACCGGCGATGAAATTAGGCTCGGCGTTTCAAAAGGTGAATTTCCTGCGGGATGTTAACGCGGATTACCGGGAGCTGAACCGCACCTATTTCCCCGATGTCAACCTGTCGGCTTTTTCTGATGAAAACAAGCGGGCTATCGAGAACGACATTTTAAAAGAATTGAACGAAGCTTTAAACGGGATCAGACTGTTGCCACGGTCCTGCCGCAAAGGGGTTTACCTGGCCTACGTTTATTATAAACAGCTGTTCCGGAAGATCGCCAAAGTTCCGGCGGAAAAGGTGATGACGGAAAGGATAAGGGTATCGAACGGGCACAAATTCTATTTAATGTTTGACTCCTTAATAAGATACAAACTGAATGTTTTGTAAAAATGAGTATTGATCATAACCGATCATAAAACGAAAAAATTAAAAGAAATGGTAATGATCGTTGATGGCGGTGGTGAAACCACCGGAACCATGGATAAAATGGCCGCGCACCGTACAGGCACGCTGCACCGTGCATTCTCTGTTTTTGTCTTCAACAGTAAAGATCAATTGCTGCTGCAGCAACGCGCGTTGGATAAATATCATTCCGGCGGGCTTTGGACCAATACCTGTTGCAGCCATCCCAAACCGGGAGAGTTCACCCTTGATGCCGCGAATCGCCGTTTGCAGGAAGAAATGGGAATGGGTTGTGAATTGACCGAACTGTTTCAATTCAGTTACCGTCATGAATTTGAGAACGGCCTGATCGAGAATGAATATGACCATGTGTTGTTGGGTACCAGTGATGAACTTCCCATACCCGATCCAGCAGAAGTGGCTGGTTTCAGGTACGTGCATACTGACCAGTTGCTGTTTGAGCTATCAGCACAGCCCGACCGGTTTACACCCTGGTTTAAGATATGTTTGGAAAAGGTATTAAAGATGTATTATCAATCTGTTTGAAATGGCTTTGCTCATCGTAGTTGCCGCCTTTCCGGGAATAGAGGATGTGGCCTGGCTAACACATAAAAATATTGTGCATGGTGTGTTTTGGCCGCTGCACAAAAAACCCGGAACTCAGTAAAAGAAAGTAAATTTGAAAAATTCGGCCGATGTAACTAACCTTGAGCAAATATGAAATCATATCAGCTAATTCATCAATTGATCGATCTTGTAGAAGAACTGGAAAAAGAAAACCAGGGACAGGAAGTATCTATCGGAGATCTTACAGGTTTCTTATTGAATAAGTTTGGCGATCCCGCCCGCAACGAACAACATAATGAAGTAAGGTTCGGCGACAGCGATAGTGCGGCATTGGATATCGCCTATCAACTGGACAATAACATCAGCCGACTGTTCGTCTTCATGAGCCGTTACGCTAAATCGTACATCAAAAAAGCTTTGGAAGGTACACCATTGCAGACAGCGGAGGATTTCACCGCACTGGCGATCTTGTTAACGCATCCTCAATTATCAAAAAGCGAATTGATCAGCCATAATTTACAGGAAAAAACATCCGGAACAGAAGTCATCAGACGCTTAATTGCCTCCGGGCTGGTGAGGCAATGGGACGACGAAAAGGATAAAAGAAGTAAACATATCGCCATAACCGATGAAGGCAAGCAGCTCCTGTTCCAGATATTTGAACATACTAACTATGTCGGTAAGATCATTACCGGCAGGTTGACCATCGCAGAGAAATTCACCCTTCAATACCTTTTACAGAAATTGGAAAACTTCCACCTCGAACATTACTTGAAGAAAACCTTTCAGACCAAGACCGACCTTAAAAATTTCGCCGAAGGGAATTAATTCGGAAAGTGAAGAACTTCAATGTTTTGGATCTTTATATAAGACCTCGGGCTGCCTCTTTCGGGGAGACCGTGGTCGGCGGAATGCCGCGTGAGGACTTGACGGATCAATTACTGGATACAAAAAGGTTTTTAAAAAAACTATGCAAATTTTCTGCAAATAAAAAAGCCCCGCTTGTTTAAGCGGGGCTAAATCATTGATTTTCAGTGCTCCTGAGGCTGGGCTCGAACCAGCGACCCTCTGATTAACAGTCAGATGCTCTAACCGGCTGAGCTACTCAGGAGTGTTTTCCGGTTTGGAGTGTGCAAAAGTATGATTTCCCATCTAAATTCACAATCTTTGTCAAAAAAAAATTAAAAAAATATAATTCATGAGTTTAGTTGTTATTGGTACCGTTGCTTTTGACGCCATTGAGACCCCTTTTGGCAAAACAGATAAAATTGTTGGCGGCGCTGCCACATACGCAGGTTTGGCTGCTTCTTACTTTTACGATAAAGTAAAAATTGTAGCTGTTGTAGGCGATGATTTTCCTGAGGCCGAGATCAAAGATTTTAATACGCACCATATCGATACCGAAGGTTTGCAGATCAAAAAAGGCGAAAAATCGTTTTTTTGGAGCGGCAAGTACCATAACGACATGAACAGCCGTGATACGCTGGTAACAGAACTCAATGTGCTGGCTGATTTCGACCCGATCATCCCGGAGAACTACCAGGACTGCGAATACCTGATGCTGGGTAACCTTACGCCAACGGTTCAGCAAACGGTGATCAACCGCCTGCATAAGCGCCCTAAGCTTATTGTGATGGACACTATGAACTTTTGGATGGACATTGCCATGGACGACCTGCTGCAAACCATTAAGATGGTAGATGTATTGACCATTAATGATGCCGAAGCACGCCAGTTATCGGGCGAGCATTCGCTGGTAAGGGCGGCTGCCAAAATTTTGCTGATGGGCCCAAAATATCTCATCATTAAAAAAGGCGAACATGGTGCATTGCTGTTTGGCGACGATGGCCAGATCTTTTCGGCGCCGGCATTGCCGCTGGCCGATGTGTTTGATCCTACCGGTGCAGGCGACACCTTTGCAGGCGGGTTTATAGGTTACTTAGCTAAAGTAGGTACCATCAACTTTAATAACATGAAGAATGCCATCATTTACGGTTCGGCTTTAGCCTCGTTTTGCGTGGAGAAATTTGGTACCGAGCGCCTCAAAAACCTGAGTGAAGCAGAGGTTGCCGGCCGTGTACAGGAGTTTGTGAGCCTGGCGCAGTTTAGTATCGTGTAAATTAGTCCATAGTCAATGGTCTATAGACCATGGTGAAAACTTTGAGGGGCTGTAACCGTTAGTATTGTATGGGCTATCAGCCATAAACTTCAATGAATCAAAAACAGACTAAATGAAATACAGGCAATTAGGCAATACCGGCGAACAACTTTCGGCCATTGGGCTGGGATGTATGGGCATGACACACGCTTACGGCGAGCGCGATGATGCAGAATCTATCCGTGTGCTTAACCTGGCGCTCGATCTGGGCATCAACTTTTGGGATACTGCCGATATTTACGGTCCGCATACAAACGAAGAGCTGATAGCCAAAGTGTTAAAACCTAATCGCGAAAAGGTATTTATTGCTACCAAGTTTGGCTTTACCGGCGGTGCCGCCGGTGCGCGCAGTTTTGACGGATCGCCGGCTTATGCCCGTAAAGCTGTTGAAGGCAGTTTGAAACGGCTCAATATCGATACTATCGACCTGTATTACGCTCACCGCATTGATCCGCAGGTACCGGTTGAAGAAATGGTGGGCGGCATGGCCGAGCTGGTGAAAGAAGGAAAGGTGCGTTACCTCGGTTTATCCGAAGCATCAGCAGAAACGCTTAAAAAAGCCTGTTCCGTTCATCCTATAGCTGCATTGCAAAGCGAGTACTCGCTGCTTACCCGCGACCCTGAACCTGAAATATTGCCCACTTGCCGCGAGTTAGGCATAGGCTTTATACCCTTTAGCCCCCTTTCGCGCGGATTGTTTACGGCCACATTACCCGAAAATGAGTCGGGTTTTAAATCCAATGATTTCCGCCTTACCATACCCCGTTTTAAAGGCGAATATTACGAAAACAACACCAACTTAGCAGCCGCATTTGGCAAACTGGCCGAAGGCAAGGGCTGCACACCCGCCCAACTGGCGCTGGCCTGGGTGCTGGCCCAGGGCGATGATATTATCCCTATCCCGGGTACCAAAAAACAAAAATACCTCAGGGAAAACGCAGCCTCGGTAGATATCAGTCTTACCACTACAGATCTGACCGATATACAGGCGGTGGTTGATCAATATCCCAATACCGGCCCGCGGTATACCGAAGCCGGCATGAATATGGTAAACAGGTAAGGTTATTTGATAGGGTATCTTTAAGTTTTGTTAAATTAATATTAAGCTAAAAGAGTGGCATTTTGGCCATTTGTTAAATTAACATTATCAATAAGTTACCTCGTGATAAATAGGTGAAAACTTCAGTTTTTCTCCAGTATTGAGATGATTCCTTTGCAGAAAAATCAAATCTGCACCTATGCTAAATCATTACAATCTCAAAAAATTATACTTAATTATCCCTGTTATGCTGCTGCTTGTTTGTACAGCAATGGCACAGGGCATTAAGGGTAAGGTTTACGATGCCAAAACCGGCGAACCCTTAACAGGAGCTACTGTAGAAGCTGAAAAAGATGGTCAAAAGAGCTTTACTTCGGCCAAGCTCGATGGATCGTACGGGTTTAAAAAATTAAGCACCGGAAGCTATGCCGTTATTGTAAAATTTGTGGGCTATCAGCCTTCAAAAACGGTTACGGTGGTTATCAGGAACGCTACCGAAACGGTTACCCAGAATTTTTATTTGCAGGATGCCAGCAGCCAGCTACAGGAAGTTGTGGTAGCCGGGCAAGCCAATAAGGAAACCGACCGTTCTGCCCGGGGGCTGGAAAAAAATGCGGTGATGGTGGAGAATATCCTTTCGGCAAATACCATCCAGCTATTGCCCGATGTTACCGCGGGTAATGCCATACAACGCGTGAGCGGTGTAACGGTACAGCGTACCAGTACAGGCGAAGGCCGATATGCCATCATCAGGGGTATGGATCAGCGTTATAACAATACCCTGGTTAACGGTATAAAAATACCAAGTCCGGATGACCGTTACCGGTTTGTACCAATGGATATATTTCCATCAGAAATGCTGGAGCGCCTGGAAGTGGTTAAAGCCTTAACCCCAGCTATGGAAGGTGACGCTATTGGCGGTACCATGAACCTGGTGATGAAGAGCGCGCCCGACCGCTTTATTTTTAATGCCAATATTTCGGGCGGGTTTTCTACGTTGTTCTCTTCGTCAAGGCCGTTTACAGCTTTTAGCTCATCAAATATTAATAAAAACTCGCCTGCGCAGGTTTACGGTAATGATTATGCCGCTACCTATAAGGACTTTAATAATTCGGCCCTAACAAGCGAAAAACAATTATCGAATCCGTTTAGTTCGACAGCGGGTTTTAGCATAGGTGACAGGTTTTTGGATAAAAAGTTAGGCGTTATTTTTTCGGCAAGCTACCAGAACATTTACCGCGGATCTAATTCAAAAGAATTGACCCCGAATGCGGCACCCACAATTGTTCCAACGCCTAACTCGCCCCAGTTCTCCGACTCATACGACAGGACGTATTCAACTCAAACGCAGCGTGTAGGTTTGCATAACAAGATAGATTATGTTTTTAACAGCAAAAACAAATTATCGCTTTACAACCTGTATTTGCATACCAACGAGTATCAGTCGAGGCAAACATCGGATACTTTGGGCCTGGGCTTAAACTCGACGGCTTTGAGCAAGCAGATCACGATATCGGACAGGAGCACCTTTACCCAGCAAACAGTATACAACGGCACTTTACAAGGCGATCACCAGTTAACAGATAAATTACATGCTGATTGGAACGCGGTATATTCTATTGCCAAACGGAACCAACCGGACCGTACAGATTTTTCATACGATGCTAACAATTCGTTAAATTCTTCGGGTGCGCTGATTGCCAGCCAGGATAACAACATGGCGCTGAAACACCACTGGGAAAATAACAAAGACCAGGACATGGCGGGTTATGCTAATTTAAAATATACGCAAAACATTGCCGGTACACCGGTTGAATTTGGCCTTGGCGGTTTATACAGGCACAAAACCAGGGAAGCTTATTATATCAGCTATAGCCTTACCGCGGGTAAAGCCACCCTGTATAATAACAACATGAGCGCCGTGCCGTTTTACTTTAACCTGCCGGCAGATGGCGTGGGCAGCAACAACAACGATAAATCGGATAACTACACGTTTAAAGAGGATGTGAACGCCGAATACCTGCAGGCTAAATTTAAACTGTTTGATAAATTACAGGTTTTGGCTGGCGTACGTGTTGAAAACACCTTGCAAACATACGATACCGAAGAACCTTTAACCTTTAGCCAAAAATACGGCACCATTAGCTACACCGACGTATTGCCAAGCATCCATTTAAATTACGCGCTTACCGGTGCTCAAAACCTGCGTTTATCATACTACGCGTCGATAAGCCGGCCAGGTTTTGGTGAGATAGTGCCTTACAATATTGATGGTGAATACTACAACCAGATAGGTAACCCAAATTTGAAACACGCAACATCAGATAACTACGACTTGCGGTATGAGTTTTTCCCGGGTGGTGCCGACCAGTTATTGCTGGGTACGTTTTATAAAAAGATCCAAAACCCGATCGAATATTTTGTAGTGACCAATGGCGGGCCAAGCGCCTTATTTGTGCAGCCACAAAATGCACAGGGTGGTGCTACCAATTATGGTTTTGAAGGTTTGGTTACCAAATACTTTGGTGTGTTCGGGGTATCGGCTAATTATACTTATACGCATTCGGCCATTACGGCGCCTAAGCTGTTAAAGATCAACAATTCGCCAGTTGTGGTTGATGAAACCCGCGCTTTGCAAGGGCAGGCAGCCAATGTAGGTAACGTATCGTTATTATTCAAAAGTCAGAAACTTGGCCTGGATATGCAGCTGGCCTTTGTGTATACAGGCGAGCGTATTGCCCAGGTATCAACTTATTACGGTCTTGATTTTTATTATCATCCGTTTAGTCAGCTTGATTTTTCGTTTGAGAAAACCATTGTTAAAAGGCTGTCATTTTATGGCAAGGTTAATAACCTGACCAATACCGCCAACAAGATCTACTTAAAATATCCGCATGCCAACATCGACCCTAAACAACAGGAGTTTTTAGGGAAACAGGATATTGCCGACCAGACACTGGTGCAAAGTGATTATTACAAGGTTTCTTTCTTAGGCGGTTTCAGGTACAAATTTTAATCAGCAAACATCAATCACAATGAAAAAGATATTAATCCCAACTATAGTATTAGCCATAGCAGCATTTGCCGGCTGCAAAAAATGGCAGGGCGAGCACACGGATATTTACACTTATACACTGCCTGCTGCAAACCCCGTTAGCGATAAAGCTCCCCTATCGTGCAGCGGAAGCGGTAGTACGGTTATCCCGGTAAAAGGCACTATGCTTACCGGTAAAACTTACAGCGTTGAGGCAGGCTGCGACCTGGTGATAGGCGCTGCCGATACTTTATTGATGCAGCCCGGAGTAACTTTAAACATGGGTGCAGGCTCAAGTCTGATCGCTTTAGGTACGCTGGTAAGCAACGGTTCAAAAATATTGCCTAATTATATTACTGTTGCAGGTGTAACCAAAAGCGACGCACCAGGCAGCGTACCGGCAACAGCCGTAGGCGACCCTGCTTTTGCAGGCAAATGGAAAGGTATTATTGGCGGACCAACCTGTAATTTAATGGTACTGCGATGGACGCATGTTGAATATGCCGGCGGTACCGAGGGCGACGCGACATCGAAGATCGCGGGATCGGGTACGGGTAACCAGTTTAGCGTATTGTTTGCCAATTACAAAGGCAACTTTATTATGGAAGATTCGTGGTTGTACGGTGGTGTTGACGACCCGATGCGGATATCGGCAGGTAAGATCGCTATTTTTAGAAATACGTTTGAGAAAAACGGGGTAAGCGGCGGCGATTGTGTGAACGTAAAAGGCGGTACAGTGGGTACCATGGCTTATAACCTTTTTGTGGGCACAGCTACCAATGGTCAAAAGGCATCGAACAAGGGGCAGGCAGTTGGCGCACCGCAAACCAATGTGGTAATGTATAACAATACCTTTGTAAGCGGTGGTTACAGGCAGGTACAAAGCGGCCGCGGCGGCTGTATCAATTTTGAAGAAGGCGCAGCCGGTATGTATTACAATAACGTGGCTATCAATTGTAAGTACGGTTTTCGCGTAGTAGGTAGCCCGATAGCTGATGTGGCGCACCTGTCATACGGTAACAATTACCAATGGGCCGATTCGTTATCGGTTGCCAACCAGTTTTATCCAACCGGTTATATTACCCAGCCACAAACCACCGATATCCCGTCTATCACTACATCAGCCAGGTATCTGCCTGCAAGCTATACGCCGGGTGCGATATATGATGGTACCGATGTAGTGCAAAAAAACAACCCGATGTTTGTTAATTTTCCGTTGCCTACAACCGGCCATGCTTTGGCGCAGTTTAACGCGGTATACAACTTTAATTTCAGGTTACAGGCATCATCGCCACTGGTAGGCAAAGGCAAAACTGATATTACACCTTTAATTGTGGTGCCTAAAGACCCGATATTTGGTGTTTCGGAAGTAACCCCTCCGGGTGCCGACCTGGGCTGCTACCAGTTAAGCGGCGTGGGTAACCAGCATTAATAATTTATAGCTTACACGATATTGAGAAGCGGGTGATCAGGATCATCCGCTTTTTATATAAGCAGCCAGGCTAAGCCTCCAGTTTTTCTACAGAACTGTACTCTTTATTTGCAGATCATCTTTAAATATTATAACCTATGAAGTTACATACAATCAAGTTTTTGCTATTTACTGCTGTGTTGATCAGTTTGGTTAACATGGTATCTGCGCAAAGCAATAACCTTAAACTGGTTTTTATCCGCCATGGCGAAAAGCCTTTAGAAGGCAGTAATTTAACCTGCCAGGGCCTTAACCGGGCGTTAAAGTTACCGGCGGTTATTAATGAAAAGTTTGGAGTACCGGCTTTTTTGTTTGTACCGGGATTAGGGTTGGGCGAAACAACCAAACATGCCAGGATGTTTCAAACCATAGCCCCGCTGGCTATGCAATACAATTTGCCAATAAACAGCAGCCATGCCGAAAAGGATTTTGACGCGATAGCTGCCGATCTGAAAAGCCGTAAAGGCACGGTTGTTATTACCTGGGAGCATAAGGCCATAGCCGGTATTGTAAAAGCACTGGGTGTTGATGAAGCTTTAACCTGGCCGGATGATGATTATGACAGCATTTGGATAGTGACCTTTAATAACGGTAAGGCGCAGTTTACAAAAGATAAGGAAAATATAAAGCCAGCTACCGGCTGCCCGATTTAAAGGGCACACGCGTTGGGAAAATAAAAAAGCAGGGCTTGGTGCGATTCCCCTCTTGAGAGGGGCGGAGGGGTGTGTCCTTTTATAACGCAAAATAACACATCCCCGCCACTACACTACCTTACGCACCCCTTCTCAAGAAGGGAGTTTTGATGGCAAACCTAATCTTCCGAACACCTGTGATGTAAGGAGGGATTGTTAATTATATTGAAAGCAGTTGACCGGGAGGTTAGCTGCTTTTTTTGTTTTTATAATCTTAAATACAATGCGGATTTGTGCCCAAAAATGCGTATATTAGGGATTGAGCCATGGAAATTGTGATTGCGAATTTGGCAATTGATGACTCAAAACTGAATTAAAAATACCGATAAATACCGATGTCTTCGGGTTTTTGATTGCAAAAATGATAACGAAAAATGTTTACATTGCTACCGGGAAACAGCCTTCGCCGCAAGGCTGACACTCAACCTGAACCGGATAGCTGCACTTTTTTAATTCCCATTTATGGAATATAATTGATTAGTGCATCTGTTAACAAAATAGACCTGACATGAAGACCCCTGCTCACAATTTTTTAATCGCGGCCCTGCTTATTTTATTGCAAACCGGTATGGCTTTTGCACAAAATCCGCAGCTTACTGTTGATGGTAAAAGCAATAATGGCGTTACCTTAAAAGAGGTAAAAATTGATGTGGCCATTTATGGCAATATCAGCCGCACTACCTGGCAAATGACCTTTTACAATACCACATCGCGTATTTTGGAGGGTAATTTAGAGTTCCCTTTGCGGGATGGTGTAAATGTGAGCCGCTATGCGCTGGATATAAACGGTAAAATGCGCGAGGCCGTGCCGGTTGACAGGGGTAAGGGCACGGTGGTTTTTGAAGCTGTTGAACGCCGAAGGATAGACCCCGGATTGCTGGAAAAAGTGGCGGGCAATACTTTCCGCACCCGCATTTATCCTATCAATCCGAACAGTACACGCACGGTAATTATTGGCTACGAAGAGGAGATGCCCTTAGGCACCAATGGTAATTTGAGGTTTACGCTTCCGCTGAATATGAAAGATACGGTGCAGTCGTTTTTGCTAAAGGCATCGGTTATCCAAAATGCCGACGCACCGGTTGCCGACGACAAAAATGGCGATAACCTGCAGTTTGACCGGCACCAGAACGCATGGTCGGCATCAATACAAAAAAATAACTACGTGCCTAACCGCCCATTGATATTTTCGATACCTAAACCGCAGGATGCTACCGGGGTAATGCTGCAGCAGCAGGGCAATAAATATTACTATCTGATCAATACATCGGTACAATCGCAAACCATCAATAAACCCGCGCCTCATCGTACCGGTTTATTGTGGGATGCATCGTTAAGCGGCGCTAACCGCGATACCAAAAAAGAATATGCTTTGCTGGATGCCTATTTTAAAAAATTGGGTAATGTGGAGGTATCGCTGGTAAAATTCAGCAATATAATTTTAGGCAAAAAAACTTTTGCCATTAGCGGCGGAAACTGGGATGCACTGAAAGCCGACCTGGAGCAAACGATCTATGATGGTTCGACCAATTTAGGTAACATCAACCTGGCCGAATACCCCGCAGATGAGTTTTTATTGATGAGCGACGGACACCAAACCTTTGGCGAAAAAAACATCAGGCTAAACGATAAGCCTGTTTATTGTATCAGTTCATCGGCTGCAGCCGACTACAGCAACCTGAGGCTGATAGCACTGCGAACACATGGCGACCTGATAGACCTGACCAAAGATGACAGCGATAAGGCCATGCGCCTGCTTACCACTTTGCCCATGCGCTTTTTGGGTATCAAAACCGGCAGCACTACCGAAGAGAATTATCCATCGCTACCGGTAACTGTTGACCATACTTTTTCGATAGCGGGGATCACCAAAGATCCCAACCAAACCATTACGCTGCAATACGGCTATGGCAACAAGGTGGCTTACGAAAAAGCCGTAACGCTCGACCTGCAGAAAGATATGGTTGAAGATGTTGACGTGGCTAAACTGTGGGCGCAAAAAAAGATAAACGAGCTTGACATTAGCTACGATGCCAACCGGAAGGAAATAGAATCATTAGGCAAGCGGTTTGGCTTAATTACCCGTAATACATCGCTGATAGTTTTGGAGAGTGTTAACGATTACATTCAATACGATATTGAGCCGCCTGCTGAGCTGCGCGCACAATATGATGACATACTGAAACAACGGAACCATGATATTGCCTTGTTTGCAAAAGATAACGTGGCTACATCGGTAGCCATGCAAAATGCCCTGACCGAATGGTGGAGCTTTGAAAAAAAACCTGTACCGCCACCACTGCCCGTTGCGCCGGTGGTACCTACACCACAGGCACAACCTGCGCCGGCTTACAGGCCCGTACTGCAAAGCGCGGCTACGCCAACACCCGGTGCAAACCAGATGAGGATAACGGGTAAGGTTATTGACAAACAAGGAGTGGCTTTGCCGGGAGTTAGTATACAAATTAAAGGTACCAGCACAGGGATAGTGACAAATGACGGGGGCGACTTTACCATTACCGGCAAAAAAGGTGATGTGCTTGTGTTGAGATACATTGGTTTTGAAGCCAAAGAGATTAAAGCAGGGAGAGCCGCATTAGGTAATATAGCGATGGATGAGAGTTCGCGCACATTAAGCGAAGTGGTGGTAATGGGTTCTGCTACCAAGCAAAAAAGAAGTGCGACCGGTAGTGTAAGTTCTGTCCGCCCTAATGCCACCGTACAGGCTAAAGATTTGGAAGAAATGCAGGCAACCTCAGTTGACCAGGCATTGCAGGGAAGGATTGCAGGAGTTGTGGTTACCCCTGGTACTCCGGGTGCTAATGATAATATACGTATCAGGGGTGCGGCATCAGGAGCGTATAGTCAAAATGGTGCCATTACCCTGGCTTATAAAGCTGTGGATGCCGATTACCTGAAAACTATACAGAAAACAGATAAGGCACTGCAATATCAAAAGTACATTGAACTACGCGCCGGCTTTAGCAGCAACCCGGTTTATTATTTTGATGTGGCCGATTACCTGATCAAAACCGGGAATAAAGAACTTGGCCTGCGTGTTTTGAGCAACCTGGCCGAGCTTGACCTGGAGAGTTACGAACTATACAAAATGCTGGGCTATAAACTGAAACAACTGGGCGATTTTGAGGGCGAAGTTTTTGCCTTTAAAAAAGTGACCGAGCTGCGCCCGATGGATCCGCAAAGTTTCCGTGATTACGGGTTGGCTTTGGAAGATGCCGGTGAGCACCAAAAGGCATTGGATGTGCTGTATGCCGCCATGACCAAAAGCTACACTACCGAATCGGACCGGTTGTATGATGGGATACAGGAAGTGTTTTTACCCGAGATAAACCGCATTATTACTTTGCACAAAGCGAAGCTTAACCTTACGGCGATACCTAAAACTATCATCAAAGCTTTACCGGTAGATATCCGTATAGTAATGGATTGGAACAAGAACAATACCGACATAGACCTATGGGTAACCGACCCTAATGGCGAAAAATGCTTTTACAGCCATAACCGCACCGAAATTGGCGGCCGCATTTCGCACGATATGACACAGGGCTTTGGTCCGGAGCAGTTTATGCTGAAGAAGGCGATAAGCGGAACCTATAAAATAGAAATAAACTATTATGGCGACAGGCAGGTAACCATTGGCGGGCCCACAACCATTATGGCCGAAATGTTTACCCATTACGGTACACCCGAAGAAAGAAAGGAACTGATCGTGCTGCAAATGAAAAAAGGCGCGAACGGCGGGGTTTACATTGGCGACCTGGATTTTAAATAAACAGCACCGGTAGGGCCATGCCTGGCTTTACCGGTGTGCAGCAGTATCGGCCTGGATCTTTTTAAAGAGTTCGCGCATTTCGTTCTTCTTTTTTTCGGCGTTAACTGCTTTGTTTTCGGTGGTGTTGGTTTTGATGTTGAAAAGGCTTTCTTCAATGGTGCTGTCTTTGTATTTGCCGTCAACACCATCGTGGCCAATGGTAACAGCGGCCCTGTATTTGTGGGTGGTGTGGTATTTCCAATCGCCTTTTCTAACAGCTTGCAGCCTGCCGCCGGTATAAAAAGGGATAACGCGCTGGCCGAATTTATCCTTGTTGCGGCTGCGTATCAAGGGCAGCAGGCTTGTACCATCGGTTACGGGTATTGTTTTGATGCCGGATAGTTCGGCAAAGGTGGAGAACACATCAACCAGGTCGGCAGGCTGGTCAATATCAGCCTGGTGGCCAAACCCTTTGATGATGAAAGGTACACGCTGGCCGCCATCAAAACTGGTAAACTTGCCTTCCCTGAAATCGTTGGAGTTGCCGGCCCAGTTACCCCAGGTTAGCCAGGGGCCGTTATCGGATGCTAAAATGATAATGGTGTTATGGTATACGTTGTTAGCTTTTAGCGCTTTCACGATCTCGCCTACCGACCAGTCGAGCTCCATGATCACATCGCTGTAAAGGCCCTTGCCCGATTTGTTTTTAAACTTATCAGACACGGCCAGCGGCACATGCGGCATAGAGTGTGCCATGTATAAAAAAAAGGGTTTGCCTTTAATACCGTTAACAAAATTTACCCCCTGCTCGGTATAATGGGTTGTAAGCTGGGTTTGATCGGGGTTGAGCTCAACTACCTTATCATTTAAGTACACGGGCAGGTCGGGTGTGTTTTTATGATCGGGAAGCATATCGTTTGAATAGGGCAAACCGTAGTAAAAGGAGAAGCCATATTGCAGGGGCAAATAGTCGGGAGTATGGCCCAGGTGCCATTTGCCGATGATGGCACTGGTATAGCCGGCTGTGCTTAAACACTGCGGTATAGTTTGGTGCGTATGCGATAAGCCAACTTTATCTTTTGCAAACAGTACCTTGGTAATGCCCGATCTGTTGGGATATAAGCCTGTGAGCAGCGCCGCCCGTGACGGTGAGCACACATTGCCACCGGCGTAAAAGTTGGTAAATTTTATCCCTTCGCCGGCAAGGGCATCAATGTTGGGTGTTGAGATGGTGCCGCCAAAACAGCCGATATCCTTATAGCCCATATCATCCATCAAAATAACCACATAGTTGGGCGATGGCTTTTTTGCCATAAGCAGGCAGGGGGTTAACAGTAATGTCAATATAATTTTAAAACACTTATCCATTTTGCAGCGATATTTACCGCAAGGTATGCAAAGCCCCACAGTGACATACCCTGCATATCGTTCAAAATGGTGTTGTGTTTGTGTTAAACCAATGCCTTGTAACAAGCAAAGAATGTACATGTCTAACTTATCCAAACCAATTGATGTTATGAAGGCTATGCGTTTAGTTATTGCCCTAACCCTTGCTGCCTTGTCTGCATCGGCACAGCCAAAAAGCTTTGATGCTTTTAGCAAAGATTTTGTAAGCGGCTATCAATTGTTAAATATGCCGCAGCTGGAGTTAAGTTACGTGGCTAACCTGCAGCATATCGGCACAGCCGAACAACTCAAAAAGCAACAGACCTTTTTTGCGCAGGTAAAGGCTGATTTAGCAGCTTATGATCCTGCTAAACTAAATGCATCGCAAAAAACAGATTACACCCTGATTGCCTACGAAACTGACCTGAACCTGCAAAGGCTTGTGCTGGAAGAGCAATGGCTGCTGCACCCGGTGGCTAACATCCCGGATAACGGCCTCATCACTGTTCCGGATGGTAAGCAATGGTATATTTATTTTTTAAACCGTTGGGTTGATGACAGGGTTAGCCCTGATGAGATCTACCGTTTTGGTTTGGCCGAGGTGGAGAGGGTTAAAGGGCATATTGAAACTATCCGGAAAAAAACCGGTTTGAGCGAGGATACCTTTTACAGGCACTTAAATGATCCTTCGTTTTTTGTGTCTGATCAGGCAACTATACAACGCGCGTTTGAGCACAATAAGACTATTATTGATGCCAACCTGCATACGCTTTTTAACATCACCGATATTGCGCCTTTAAAAATTGAGAAGGGTACCAGTGTAGTTTTGGTACAAGCACCGGGATATTATAGCAACAACACTTTTTATTACAACCTGTTTAACAAACCGTACAACACGCGCCAGTACGACTGGCTGTTTATTCACGAAGCGGTGCCGGGGCATCATTACCAAAACTCGATAGTGGCACAAACCAGGGTATCGGCCGTGCAGCAATTGTTTTTTTATATCGGTTTTGCCGAGGGCTGGGGCGCTTATGCCGAAGAGCTGGGCAAGCAATTGGGGGTATACAAAACACCTTATGATGAGTTGGGTAAGTGGGAATGGGATATTGTACGATCGGTACGGGTGCCGCTGGATGTTGGTTTGAACTATTACGGCTGGACCGACGAGCAGGCGCTGGCCTTTTGGAAAAAGAACATTCGCGCGCAGGATGATATTGCTATGCGCGAAATTCAGCGCGTTAAACGCTGGCCGGCGCAGGTGGTTACCTATAAATACGGCGCCTTACAAATACTGCACTGGAAAGAGGAACTGCAAAAAAAGCAGGGTAAAAAATTTAACATCAAAGATTTTCACGACCGGGTGCTTACCTATGGCTCGCTGCCGCTGTTTATGGTAAAGGAGAATGTGTTTAAGGAATGACGGGCAGATCCTGATCAGATAGACTTTGCTTAAGTTATTTAGCCTCACCTGATTACCAAGGGTTTTTTGATTTAAATAAGAAATATTTCTTATTTTATTTAACTGGATATCAGATAGTTAATATCAAATTGAACGAAATTGTTTGGTTTGTAAGAAATGTTTCTTATGTTTGATTATGAAATCATCTAAAAAGGAAAAGACTACCTCATCAGAGCCTACCAAATCAGAACTGGAAATATTGCAGGTGTTGTGGCAATTCGGCCCGTCGACAGCGCGGTTTGTTAACGACCAGATCAACCAGGAGAAACGCCCGGTTATCTACATGTCGACACTGAAGCTGATGCAGATCATGATAGAGAAGGGCCTGCTGAAAAAGGACGATACCCAGATGACCCATATTTACCGTGCCGCGGTTGAGGAAAATAAAACCAAAGGAGCATTATTGGATAAGGTAGTTGATAACCTGTTTAACGGCTCGGCAGGCAGCCTGATGATGCAGTTGCTGGGCAATAAAAAGCTATCGGCCGAAGAAATGGCCGAGTTTGAAGAACTGATTAAAAAGATAGACCAAAAACAATAAGGTTATGAAAGCAACATTTTTAAACCCATATTTTTCAGATCATGCTGTAAAAGCCGTTTGCTGGACATTGCTCCACTCGCTTTGGATAGGCGTGATCGTAGCTGCCCTGGCCGGACTGGTTATTGCGCTCACCAAAAAATCGGCAGCTAACTTACGTTACCGGCTGTTGTGTGGTTTATTAATGGTTTTTGTTGGTTTAACAGCGTTTGTTTTTTATAATGAGCTTAATACCGTGCAAAGTAATGTTACGGTTATTAACTTAACCAACGATGCTACCGGGCAAACTATATTGAGCACAACCAATGCTACGGTTAATATTGACGGGTTTAGTTATACCCGCATTATCGGGGTTTTTAACCAGTATTCGGGATGGATATTTGCGCTGTGGCTGCTGTGTTTTGCATTTAAAAGTGTAAAGCTGGTGCGCGAGTTGCTGTATGTTAAACGGGTGCGCAGCTCGGGCGTTTTTGATGTTGATGAGGACTGGCGAAACAAAGTTTTGGCCTTTAGTCAAAAACTGGGCATTAAACGGGTGGTGAAGATATTGGAATCGGAACGGGTGAATGTGCCGGTAACCGTGGGCTATTTAAAACCGGTTATTTTGCTGCCTTTGGGTATGATGCTGCAGCTTTCGCCGGGGCAGATAGAATCAATTATTTATCACGAACTGGCGCATATTTTACGCCGCGATTATTTGATGAATATTTTGCAAAGCGTGGTTGAAACGGTGTTCTTTTTTAACCCGGCCATCTGGTGGTTATCGGCGCTAATCCGCGATGAACGCGAAACGTGCTGCGATGATATTGTGCTGGCGCATGTATCGCAAAAGCGCAATTACCTGGAGGCGTTGATGGCCTTCCAAAACTATGAGGCCGCGGCTAATGGGTATGCAATGGGTTTAAGCTTGCGTAAAAACCAACTGATGAACCGCCTGCGCAGGATGGTTAGCCACGAAAATAAAAAGCTAAATGCAGCCGAAAAATTGGTGCTGCTGTCGGGGATCATGTTGCTATCGCTATTGGTGTTTATCCCCAAGGCACAATCAGAAGTTAAGCATGGTGCAAGCTTTATCAAAAAGCAAGTAATGGCTGTTGTTAACAAGATGAACGTAGGTACGCATGCCTTACCGCCGCCACCGCTGCCGGTTAAAAAGGGAGCGACCACCAGGTTTAAGATCGATACTTTGAAAAAGAAAAAGATAGCCCAGCAAATAACCGATAGTTTACCGAAACTGGTACGTGTGCAATTTAACAAAACCAATGCGGATAGCCTGAACCGGGAAGTGACCGTAACGGATGACATTAATAATAATTACTATTTGAAAACCGTGAACGGTAAACTAACGGCCTTTACCATTAATGATGTGGTGATACCTGAAGCAGAGTATGCGCATTACCAGCCTATGATCAATCACATTAACCAGCTTATTACTAAGGCCCATGATGATAAAGACCGGCGTGTAAAAGGTAAGATGCAGCTATTGAACGACAAGCATAATAGTGAGATAGCCAAAATAGATGGTAAAAGAGACAGACAAGCGATCCGTGATGCTGTGATGGGCGAAAGAGACATCGAACGTAACATGGAGGAAGAGATACGTCGTGCTAAGGATAAGGAGCGTAACGAAAAAGGTAAGGCACAGGAGGCCCAAATGCGCAAAAGAGACATCCAACGAAACATGGAAGAAGAGATACGCCATGCTAAAGATAAGGAGCGTAACGAAAAAGATAAGGCACGTGGCGATAGAGATAAAGCGAAAAAGGACAGGCAGATCCGTGACGATAATGGTAACGTTATAGAGATGAAGAATGAAAATGATAACAAATTAATGGTATTGCGGGACGGAAAAACCGGTGATACATTAAAGTTAGCAAAATGGAAAATGCGTAAAGGTGATCCATTTACGTATGCTAAATCCCGCTGGGATATGCAAGATGCTCAACCCAGCTGGGATACACAGGATGCTAAACCCACAAAACGTGCTGTTAAACCGCGGGGTGGAGACAGCGTAGGCGTGAAGAAAAAACACCACGTGGATATATCGGGCGAACAAAAACGTGTGCGTGATGTGATTGCTGCCTTGGTTGAAGAAAAGGTAGTTGCCAATGCCACCGACGTGGATTGGTTTGGCCTGAGTAATGATGAGCTGATTGTAAACGGAACCAAACAACCAGAAACATTGCATCAAAAGCTAAAAGCCCGGTATGGTATCAGCACAAATAACGGTTTGTATTACGGTCCGGTTAAAATGTATGGCACCGGTGTGTTTTTAGATAAGCGGGATTTAAGCAGGTAAACAGAATGCGGCCTGACTTGTTGCATCAGCATGCAGCAAATCAGTAAAGGTAAATACTACTCAGGCACCAGTAATATTGTATTGCCTGTGGCCAATAAAACATTGTTCCCGGCCGAATATTGCGATAAAAGCCGCCTGTGTTATTATGGTTCGCTGTTTAACAGCCTGGAAGTTAACAGTTCGTTTTACAAGATACCCCTGGCGCGAACAGTTGAGCGCTGGGCCACCGAAGTACCCGATGATTTTAAGTTTAGCTTTAAGCTATGGCGGGGCATAACTCACAATAAAGGTTTGGCTTTTGCCGATGAGGATGTGATGCGTTTTTTGCAGGTCATCTCGAAAGCAGGAACAAAAGCGGGCTGCTTATTGGTACAGTTCCCGGCCAGTATAACTACCGCTTACCGCAACCAGTTTGAAAGGCTGTTAAACTGTTTGCGAGAGAATGATGCCGGCGGGCAATGGAAAATAGCAATAGAGTTTAGGAGTAAAACCTGGTATAACGATGCGATATACCGTTTACTGGATAGTTACCGGATGGGCATGGTGCTGCATGATATGCCGGCATCGGCTACGCCGATGATAGAGTTAGATGCCAATTTTGTTTACCTGCGTTTTCACGGACCGGAAAGCAATTATCGCGGAAGCTACACCGACCAATACTTAGCCGAATATGCCGGTTATATTAACAACTGGCGAAATGAAGGTAAAACCGTTTATGTATATTTTAACAATACGCTTGGCAGCGCCTTGCAAAACCTGCAAACGCTTAACGGTTATGTAATGGTTTAGGAGTGATAAGCATTTTTAGTAACAAATCCAACTACACCGCCGGCAGGAGCTTTCGTAAAAAATAATTGGTTAAAAGTTCCGCTTGGGGTATGAAGTACCTTCGAACTTACAAATGTTTTTTCGTTGTATTTTGCCTGGCTTTTACTTTCAATTTGTGTGCTGGCAATGATGAATAGTTCGGGTGGAGACCATTGCTTTTTTTCTTTCGGTGTGTGTTTCATTGCACAAATTTAAAAAATCGATAGTAATTTATTGCACACGTGGCGGATAATCGGCCCTGATTCATGGCATAGTATCATATTTAGTAACAGTTGGTTAAAATTGCCTGACTATGTAATATATATACAACCTAAATATAATACTGTTGGGTATTTACAATTATTGAAAACAGGTCCCGATCATTGGTTTTTATTCGAAACAATTGATAATACACAATTGTTCAGGTTGGGGTTATTATTTAATTATGTACTTAAACATAACTAAAATGGTAACTTTATACATTCAACCTCCAACTCACAATGCCGTCAGCTGATAACGTAAATAACTCATTACCAAATTTTTTGCAGGGCGGCGGTGAAATGGGCGGGCTAATCCGCTCTGTAAATTGGACCGATACGGATTTAGGGCCGCCACAATCGTGGCCTACTGCGCTGAAGCACTCGGTGAGCATGATGCTAACCACTAAATTTCCGGTATTGATCTGTTGGGGTAAAAATTATACCCAGTTATATAATGATGCTTTCAGGCCTATCAACGGCGAAACTAAGCACCCGCAGGCAATGGGCGGTAGTGCCCGCGATACTTATGCCGAAATATGGGAAACCATAGGGCCCATGTTTGCCGGGGTAATGGAAGGGCAAAATTTTGGCTTCCCTGATTTTATGGTACCGCTCGATAGGAACGGTTACCTGGAAGACTGCTATTTCGATTTTTCGTACAGCCCCATACGCGAAGAAGATGGCAACATTGGCGGGGTGCTGGTAATTTGTATGGAGACCACCGAAAAAGTTAAGTCCATCCAAAATGTTAAAGAAAGTGAGGCGCGGTTTCGCACCATGGCCGAAAGCAGCGATGTAATGATCGCCATGAGTGATGAATCAAGCAACGCCGTTTATTTCAATAAGGCCTGGACCGATCTTACCGGTAAATCAATGGACGATCTGTTAAAATTTGGCTGGGCTGATCTTATCCATCCCGACGATAAAGACCGATGGCTGGATATTTATTTAACTGCGTTTAAAGACAGGATGCCTTTTACCGGCGAATTCAGGATATTGAGCAAAAATGGCAATTATCGCTGGTTATTGGCCAAAGGGCCGCCGCGGTTTAACCCCGATGGCTCGTTTACCGGTTATATCAGTTCGTGTATCGATATTACCGACCGTAAAACCTATGAGCATCGTATGGAGCAAATGCTCAATATGCTGCCTGCGCACGTGGTTGTTATCAGCGAAAATGATCTTGCCGTAGAGATGATCAACAAGGCGAATATTGCTTACTGGAGCCGCACTAAAGAAACTACCATTGGCATCCCGTTACTCGACATTTTACCCGAATTGGCAGACCAGCCCTTTCCGGGACAGTTGCGACACGTACTGGCTACCGGCGAGGTAATCAATGTAAAAGAAAGCCCGGTGTTATTTGTGGATAACGACGGCAGCAGGAGAACTACTTATGTGGACTATAGCTACCAACCGCTCACCGATGTAAACGGACATATTACATCGGTGCTGGTGATGTCGTTCGAGGTGACTGACAAAGTAGAAGCCCGCCAGCTACTCGAAAAATATGCCGGGGAAATGCAAGCCATTAATGAAGAGCTATCTGCCGCCAATGAAGAAATGGCCACCACTAATCGTCAATTGACAGAAACGCAGGATAAGCTACAGGAAATAATTGATGACCTTGCCAGAAGCGAAGCACGGTTTAAATACCTGATACAGGAAGCTCCCGTTGCCATCTGCGTGTTTCAGGGAAAGGAATTAGTAGTCGAATCGGCTAACGATATGATCCTTAAAATATGGGGCAAATCTAAATCGATCATAGGCTTAAGTTTAGAAAAAGCACTGCCCGAATTAGAAGGCCAGCCATTTTTAAAAATCCTGGATGATGTATATACTTCGGGGAGTACTTTTTATGGCAACGAGATCCGTGCGATGCTGGGCGACGAAGGCGACCTGAAAGAATTTTTCCTGAACTTTGTATACCAGCCTATAAAAAATAACACCGGCCAAACTACCGATATCCTGGTGGTAGCCATAGATGTAACTGAACAGGTAACCGCCCGCAAAAAAGTGGAACGTGCCGAAGAGAGTCTTCGCATGGCTATTGAAGCTGCGGGGTTAGGTTCGTTCTCTATTAATGTTATCGACCGGGTATTTTATCCTTCGCCACGCTTAAAAGAGTTTTTTGGCTTTGCGCCGGATGAAGAAATGCCTTACGAAGCAGCCATTAACCAAATTCACCCGGATTACCGGCAGACCGTAGCCGAACTGGTTGAAAATGCTATTATTACAGGCGTACGTTATGATATAGAATATCCTATTATTGGACATAACGATGGCAAGACACGTTGGGTTAGGGGTATCGGGACAGTACAGAAAGATGATAATGGTGTTAACCGGTATTTTACCGGCGTGCTGCATGAGATCACAGAGCAGAAACAGGATGAGATCAGGAAAAACGATTTTATCGGGATGGTAAGCCATGAGTTGAAAACGCCGTTAACTACGCTTACAGCGTTGGTACAGGTTTTAAATTCGAAGTTCAAAAACAGCGACGATGCTTTTGTGGCCGGAGCTTTGGATAAAGCCAGTGTGCAGGTAAAGAAAATGAGTACCATGATCAATGGGTTCCTTAATATTTCGCGTTTGGAATCGGGTAAGATCATGATCGATAAACATCAGTTTGATCTGGAAAAACTGATAGAGGAGGTGATCAAAGAAACAGAATTAACCGTATCCAGCCATATCATCAAATTTGAACCGTGCAGAGCTGTTATTGTTAATGCCGATCACGATAAAATAGGTTCAGTTATTAGCAATCTCATCAGTAATGCGGTTAAATACTCGCCGAAAGGCAAATTAATCGAGGTGCATTGCGAGGTAACAGGCAATACCGCGCAGGTTAGCGTAAAAGACGAGGGTATGGGTATTAAGCCGCAGGACAAAGAAAAACTGTTTGAGCGTTACTACCGGGTTGAAAGCAACCATACGCAGCATATATCGGGTTTTGGTATAGGGTTGTACCTAAGCGCCGAGATCATTAAGCGGCACGAGGGAAACATATGGGTTGAAAGTGAAAGCGGCATTGGTTCCACTTTTTATTTTAGTTTGCCACTTAAATAAGTTAATCATCGTGCGACAGCACGTACAATTACGTCACCTGATAGCCGTTTCAGATTTGATCTATCAATTGATCCTACCCTTAGTTTGCTGTTTTTTTTGCCCACTCCTTAGCGCAATGCGCCCCCAAAGCAATAGCTGCGTGTTCATCTGCACCATGGTAAAACAATAATGCATTGGCAATTTCAACGGCCTTGTTCCTGATCCTGACAGGCAAATTTTTGTACGATGGCGGATACTCGCCTTTCATCCACGGCATAACTTTATGGTTTTATTAGTTACAAATAACAACCAAATACCTCTTTTTTTAAGTGATACCGGTCAGTAAATAACCTGATCAAGCTCAATTCTGCACACTATGGGCCTTCCGCTTTTATACAATGCTGATACAGGCTCCCTTATTTACGGTTTAGCTCCAGGTTTTAGTAATAATTGGTTTTAGACAGGTATCGTTTGATAACTGTTCACTAAGATAATTATTCTATACTAAATAAGCAAATGGCGGGTCGGGTGTAAATATGGTGAAAATGAGGGCGTTTGGAGAGGCGGAAAAGGAGGGGCGATACAATTGTCGGGCCATGCTAAGCACCGTTACAGACGGGCGCACGTGAAATTATAAATGCATCAGCAGGACTGCCGCCTGCAAAATAATATTGCCGTAAATACCCGCAGCAACATCATCAAGCATTACACCGGTACCGCCGGGCAGATCTTCGAGTTTGCGGATGCCGAGGGGTTTTACGATATCGAAAAAGCGGAATAAAACAAAGCCGGCCAGTAACAACCATACATTATGCGGCAGCCATATCAGGGTAACCAGCATACCCGATACTTCATCGATCACCAGTTTTGAGCTGTCCTTTCCCCAATAAGGTTCAACCTTGTCGCCAAGCCATATCCCCAAAAGGGTAATAAAAATGGTGATGCCGATGAACAACCAATTGCCGGGCCAGGCCCACCAGAGCAGTAAACAGGTAACTGCCGCTGCAATAGTGCCGCCGCCTTTGATATAACCGATACCGAAACAACCGGCGAGGAGTTTGATCATGAGTTATTGATGATGCCTTTTTATTCCTCCCCGGGGGGAGGGGTGCGATAGACAGTGGTTTGGCAGGGAGGGGTTTATTCGCCAAACTTATGTATAAACCCCTCCCTACACCCTCCCGTGGGGAGGGAATCGCACTGCCTTATGCTTGTTTATTTATTCTTTATTGATTATCCAGCACATCCTCTGCTTCTTCGGCAATCTCAGGCTTAATTATATTCCTTTTCGGGAAGTTGAACAGCAGGGAGCTTAACACCGGTAGCACAAAAATAGCTACCGTAAACACCGATACAAAGATATCGGCTTTTTCGCCGCTCATGGCTTTGGTTACCTCGCTATCCGGATAAAAGTGTATGTATAATGAAAAGGTGAGCTTAATGCCCAGCACACCGATCACGATAAAGGCGATGGTTTCTAAAAAGGTAAATTTTTCCATCAGTTTAACAAAGGCCTGCGCTACAAAACGCATAGCCAGTATACCTATGAATACGCCTGTGTAGATCAAAAACACGTGGTCGGTAAAGGCCACGGCTGCAAATACGTTGTCGATAGAGAAGGCAAGGTCCATAATTTCGACCAGTACGATGGTTGCCCAAAGCGTACCGATGGCTCCTACGATTTTTTTGTAAACCCAGTTTTGCTCTTTATCTACAGCGTCATCGCCGCCATCTTCGCCCTCGCTTAGTTTGCCTTTAAAGTAGCCGAAAGCCAGGTACAGCAGGTACAAGCCGCCCAATGGTTTTAACCACCATATTTTAACCAGCCAGGCTGCCAAAAACAAGCAAACGCCGCGTAATACATATGCGCCTAAAATACCGTAGCGCAAGGCTTTGGCGCGCTGGTGTTTAGGCAGATCGAGCACCATGGTTGCCAGCACCGCGGCATTATCAACCGAGAGCAAGCTTTCGATAACAATCAAGTTTAAAATAATAAGCAGTCCGGCTTTGATATCGGCGCCCAATAAGGTGTGTAGTATATCCATTTTGTTTATATAATATCGGTGTTGAGCATGCTTTTAAGCATGTTGGCCTGTACATCAACTTCGCTGATGCTTTGTAAAAAGTTAATATCGTTTAATTTCCGGTAATTTTCAACTAACAGGTTTTTAATTTCGGCCGGGATGGTTGTTTTGATGATGTTGATACTGTTGTTGAGCTGATCGTTCTTATCGGTCAGCTCTTGTATAAACTGCCCTTTTTTGGACAGCTCAGTATTTAGATTAGCGGTATCGATTTGAGTTACATCGCAAAACAAAAAGAGTTGTTTTGTTGGCGAGTAGATAAAATAGCGGTCGGTATTGTTTAAATTGTAAACCTCTAAAACCTGATCGCCGGCTTTTAAGCCGCAGTAAAAACTGCTCCTGAAATCATATTTGCATAGCAGGCCCAACAGTTTTTTATGGATGGTGGCGTAGGCATTGCTGTAAATTTCGGCCGGCGTGTATTTTACCATGCCGGCGATAAGCGAAGGCTCGACGGTATAAAAAAAATCGGCAGCGTAATTGGTACTGAAGGCGTTGATGTTTTTAGAGAAAGGGTAATCGGATGTATTATCCGACAGCGCCTGGTACAGTTTGCGCAGCGAGGTGTTGATCTTTAAGGCCTGGCGCTGCTGATCGTTACGAAACTGCTCGGCAGATAATAAAGAATCTTTGATCTTATCGATCAGGTCCCTGTTGATCTGGATCTCGTCGAGTAAGATGAGAATGCTTTTCTCATTATTCTTTTTTATCTGCCGCAGCAGTTCAATCAAAGTTTGTGTAAACTGGAGGTGAAACAGCTCCAGTTTATTGATATCGAGTTCAATGTTATCTTCAAATAACTGGTGTATAACCTGGCTGCGCAGATAAATTTTATAAATTATATCATCGCCAAAAAAAACAGAGAGTAACTGTAGTTTACTGATTATCCTGTTCGAGTCGTTTAATATCGCCTTCCGGTTATCATCCATTATTCAAAATTAGCCAACCTGCGTCACATTTTTCTTTAGTTCGGCTTCTAAATTTTGTAATTCCGAGTTTAAGTTCTTGCGGTTTTGCGCACCTTCTTCGTGAATGCGTTTCACTTCGTTCAATGTTTCGATCAACGATGCGGTTGTTCTTTTCAATGTTTCTATCGATACCACGGTTTTTTCGCCCTCGCGTGCTACGTCTATACTGTTCTGTTTCAGCATGTCGGCATTTTTTTGCAGGATGGTGTTGGTGGTGTCGGAGATCTTTTTCTGCATCTCCACATTGGCCTTTTGCCTTTGCAGGGCCACGGCTATGGTCAATTGGTTTTTCCAAACCGGGATGGTGGTGGAAATGATAGACTGAGCCTTATCGGCGATGGAGGTGTTGTTGTTTTGTACCACGCGGATCTGCGCCAGCGATTGCATCATGATAAAGCGCACCACTTTGAGGTCGGCCAGGCGTTTATCCAGGCGGGTTACAAATTCGCGCATATCGGCAATTTCGTAATCGTTGTAATCTGCAGGGCGGCCTTCCATTTCGGCAAGTTTAACGCTTAGCTCGTTGTATTTTAACTGTCCGGCAATGATGAGGTCTTCCATCTGGTGGATGTAGTCAACATTGCTGTCGAACATGGTTTGCAGCGAACTGTTATCCTTGATCGAGTTCAGGCGGCCGGCTTTGATCTTGTTGGTGATCTTATCGATGTTATCAACTACGGTATCATATTTGGCGAACAGCTTTTTGGCATCCATTACCAGTCCTTTTAAGAAAGGTACTTTCATCAAAAAGCCTTTCAAACCGCTTTGGTTCAGTTCGTCAACATCGATATAGTTGAGTTCGGTGAGCAGTTCGGTGATCAGGCCGCCAACCTCGCCCGAATTATAGGTACGTACAGAGGTTAAAAACTGGTTACTGTATTTTTCCATCGACCCCTGCACCTCGGTGCCGAAGTTTAAAACCGAGTTTACATCGTGCGGATCGAGGGTTTTGCTGATAGCCCCGTATTTTTGCTGATCGGCTGCGGTAACTACCGCGGTATTGACGTTGCCATCCTTATCAACCTTTAGGGTTGATGGCAGGTTAACGGTTAGTTCGGGTATATCGTTGACAACGGCGGGCGTTTCGGCTGTAGCCGGTACCGCAGGTATGTCATTTACAGGTGCGGGTGCTGGTGCCGGTGTTTCGTTGGCCGGGTTAGTGTTTGTATTTTCGGGTGTTGTTTCCATTGCAGACAAAATTTTTATGATGATTTGACTGATAAAACAACAGTACGTTACAAACCTGCCGTTTTACCGATGATTAACTAAATTATAAATATTTTTGCATTACTGTATTAACCGTATCTTCTAATTTCCTGTCGGCGGTTGGCTCGCCAATGGCGTTGAATTTCCACTCGCCGTTGCGTTTGTAAAACACCCCCATTACCATGGATACGTGCCCGGCAAAGCCCGCGCCGTGGGCAATATCAAATTTAGCAAATACTTCGTTCACGCGTGTTGGCGTGCCCTCGTAAATGCGGATGGAGGCAAAAGGTATCTTACCAAAATCCTGTCCGCGGAAGCTGTTTAGTACAAAGGCCACATAGTTGGTTGTTGGGCTTAGGGCCGACAGGTCGAGCGTGATAATCTCGTTATCCAGGCCATCGTCGCCATCCATATCGCCGGTAAGGTCATCGCCGCTGTGGCGCACCGCGCCGTTTTTTGAGCGCAGGTTACCAAAGTAAATAACATCTTCAACCTGTTTGGCTTCGTTGAACAGGGCGCAGCTGGCATCAAGGTCAACAGCCTCTTTGGTAGCGCCGATGCCGAATATGCCTTTCTTTTCGATAGCGCCCCAGTTGATGCCTACGCAGATATTTTGCAGTTTGCTGCCGTTGCCTTTTTCAAGGTTAATGCGCTGGCCTTTTTCTAAGCTAATTGCCATGGTTTAGTTGTATTTGGTTAAGTAATCTTTTAAACCGCCTTTCATGCCGGCGCCTATGGCTTCAAACTTCCACTCGTCGTTACGTTTGTAAATGCGGCCGAATTCAACGGCGGTTTCGATTGAAAAATCTTCGTCGAGTTCGTACTTCAACAGCTCTTCGTTGGTAGCGCCGTCGAATACGCGGATGAACGAGTTGCGTACCTGGCCAAAGTTTTGGCGGCGGTTTTCGGCATCGTGTATGGTAACCACCACACAGATCTCAAAAACTTTTGCGTCTATTTTAGAGAGGTCTACTTTGATCTGTTCGTCATCGCCATCGCCTTCGCCGGTCAAATTATCGCCGGTATGCTCAACTGCGCCATCGGGCGATTTGAGATTATTGTAAAATACAAAGTGACCGTCCGAAAGGATCTTTTTGTTTTCGCCCAGGATGAACACCGACGCATCAAGATCGAAATCGGTGCCGGTGGTTGAGGCGTTGGTATCCCATCCTAAACCGATGGTGAATTTGGGCGCGTTGATCGCTTCGCGCTGCCCTTTTTGCAGATTGATTGCCATTATACTAATACATTATTATTGGTAAATAAATAGTCTTTGATGTAATTCAGGTTGACCGCGTAGCTTTCCATGGTATGGTAGCTGTTGCCCAGTGCCATATTGTAAAGTTCGGAAATAAAAGCTTTGGTTTGATTATCCAAAAATACGCGAACGCTATCATGTTCGTAATTTAAAATGTATTTAACGATGCGGGTATTGATGCAGAAGTTACCGGAGTTGATGATGGCATCCAGGTCGAAAATAGATTTTACCTCGAAATAATTGAGGTAGTTTTCGATATTGGGATGGATATCCGGGTTAGCCAGCTCGGCAAAGTACAGCATATGGATGTCGTTATGCAGGTTGTACTGCGCTATCATTTTGCTGATCATGCGCTCGTGGCTGCCTGTTATCTTGATGTCGTCTAAAAAAATGAGCGTTTTACCTTTCAGAAATTGGGCATCGATGTGAAACGAATCATTACCGATGAGGTTCATGCGCTGCTCGGCATTGAGCTCGCCGTAATCTTCTTTGTAGGTAATGGTGCGGTGTACTTTGGTTTCCTGTACAACGGGCAAATGCCGTTCGGCCAGCCAGCGGTTAAGCCGATATACAAAGGCGTTTTTCATGGCGAAAGTAGCCGTAGGAATAAACGAATACGGGCTTGATATCACCACGATCTGGTTGTGGACAGGATCTGCTTCCAATACATCATGGATAAAACCTTCGGCCAGTGCGGTGCCAAAAGCGGCCGATACCCTGCCATCGCCAAACTTGAAGCGGCTGTAGTGGCCGGCATCAAAACCAAAGCTGGTGCTGTTGCTTATTTTATGTAGTGAATAAATGTTGTGCAGCATCGGTAATGAGGTTTTTGACAGGTATATTGTTTGAGTTGACCAGCAGGCTATTGATGCCCACCGCTTCGGCTCCCCATATATCGGCTTTAGGGTTATCGCCTATATGGATTACCTGGGTTAAAGGTACATATCTTATTTTTGAAATTTCAGCCAGCATAAGCTCAAAAAATGCTTTGTTGGGTTTTGACAGACCAGCCTCGTCCGAATACAGTTGAAAATCAAAATACCGAGCTATATCCAGCTTTTGCAGCACCTTGCGCAACGTTGCCCCTTTGATGAAGCCCGTATTGCTCAGGATGCTTATGCTGCAGCCGGTTTGTTTGAGTAGGGATAACACCTGCGCGGTATCGTCGCTGTAAAGCAAAGGCAGGTATTCAAACAGCAGGGCTTCCATATCGGTAAACAAAGCCGGCAGATCAATATCCGTCAAAGCTACCTGCCCTTCGTTGAGCAGGCTGATCACCATGAGGTACAGTTCGTCGGCATCGATGTTTTTGCCTGTGGCCTCGTTGATGCTGTTGCCCAGCAGATCAACCTGGCGGAATATGCGCTCCACCTCTTCCAGCGGTTTTTGGAGGCTATTGTAGTTGTGGTAAAAATGCAAAGCCCGCCGCTGTTTGAACAGCGGATTTGACCTGATGAGCGTCAACCACAGATCGAACGAGTAATGCTGGTACATCGCCATAATAGCTTTTTTAGATATCACGCAAAGGCGCGAAGGTGCAAAGTTTTACCGGTACTTAGCGCCTTTGCGTGCCCGATTTTTTTAGGTGTACTGTTTTAGTATCTCTACAAAGTTATCGGTTTGGTGGGCATCGCCAATAGCACGGAACTTCCACGAGCCATCTTTGCGGTACACTTCGGCAAACGTCATGCTGCACATGCCGTTGTAGGTTGCATCGCCCGAAAGGCTAAACTTCGTGATCTCTTTGCCATGCGCATCAACCGCACGGATAAAAGCATTCTCCACCATGCTAAAATGCTGATGGTTTTGCCTGCCCTGGTAAATAGCCACTACAAACAAAATGCGGTCGTACTTAGCGTCAAGGCTATCCAGTTTCACAATGATCTGCTCATCGTCGCCATCACCGGCGCCGGTACGGTTATCGCCGGTGAGCCAAATGTGGCCCGATGGGTGCACCATCGAGTTAAAGTAAACCACATCGCCCTCAAACATATTGATGTGGCGCCCGCCCTTGTCGATAGAGCGGCCCAGGTTAGCCACCTTGCCGTTGCTGTTCAGTAAAAATGCTATCGCGTCCAGATCGTATTCTTCGCTTTCGCCGCCGCCAAATAGCTTGCCCAAAAAGCCGCCGCCGCCTTTTTGACGAACGTCCCAGCCGAGGCCTATAGTTACCGATGACAGGTCGAACTCTTCGCCCCGGTCGTTTTTACGCAGGTCGATGGTTTGACCTTTGATCAAGTTGATTGCCATATTTTTTTTAGGTTATTTGATGATTTGCCCTTTGTAATATTTTGCTAAAAAGAAAGCCAGGTCCTCGCGGTAGCCCACGCCCGATGCTTCAAATTTCCACTGCCCGCTGTGTTTGTATAAACGGCCAAACTCAACCGCTGTTTCTATCGAAAAATCTTCGCCCAATTCGTACTTGGCAATTTCCTGCCCGGTAACATCGTCTACAATACGAATGTACGAATCGCGTACCTGCCCGTAGTTTTGCCTGCGGGCAATAGCCTCGTGTATGGTTACCACAAACAATATCTCGCCAATGCGCGGATCAACCCTGGTAAGGTCGACCGATATGGTCTCATCGTCGCCGCCATCGCTGTTGCCGCCGGTAGGGTCGTCGCCGCTGTGGTGCAGGGCATGGTCGGGCGAATCGGTATTACCATAAAATATAAAAAATTCTTCCTGTGGGATCAACCTGTTCTGGTCGATCATGAAAGCCGAAGCGTCGAGGTCGAAATCAAACCCGGTGCCCTCGTGGGGGTTCCATCCTAAACCCACACTTATTTTAGACAAGCCTATATCAATGCGTTGCCCTTTTTGAAGATTTATAGCCATTTTAGTAGTATGCTTATTATAAAATTTAGAGTAATGATACGGGAAAATATTACATGTTGGATGAAATTTCGAATTTCGAATTTTCAATTTCGAATTTACTTGTTTTTTTGATTTGGGATGGCAAATTTGGTTTAAACACATAGGTATTATTCGGTATTTTCTAAAAATGTCATTGCGAGGAACGAAGCAATCGCACATAGGCAGAACCGCTATGCAATCATAAATGCAAGTCATGCCGAACTCGTTTCGGCACCCCATCATACAGGGCCGCCATACAGGTCATTTTTGAATTTTGAATTTTAACTTTCACTTATCCGCTGCTATCCCTAACGCAAACTGCTGTCTATTAATCCCTTTGATTTGTAATAACTAATTTTATCTTTGTAAAGAACATCCCGAATGCAACTTTCAACTCCCCAACCCCTAAAAAAACACTGGACTGAACCCGAGATCATCTTAATTTCGCAAGTAAGCATCGAAGCTAAAACAAGGAACTTTGGCCGCGAAGCCACTTTTGTTCGCACAAGCGCCGCCGGCGACCCCGCTCATCATTTTATAACCTTTCAGGGTCCCCTGCACTCCACCTATGTACCGGTAGCTGTTACCGTAAACGATTTTATAAGTTAATAAGCCTGCTTGCGCTCGTTTTTCTGCTTGCTTGCGCTCGTTTGCAACGAGCCGCTTAACGCTGTCAAGCGATTGCATCGCGTCTAAACGCAAATCTTTATTAACGTAAGTGTAAGGGCCTGTCATGTGATGCTTCGACAAGCTCGGTATGTCGAGCCATGGTGTGATGCGTTAACTTGTGCTGAAGGAGAGCAGGGGGGCGTATAACCTATCGGTCACTATTCGTCTCGAACTGTATTCTTCTTCCGCTCGCCGCCGCGGAAGGGCTCTTACTTTTTTCTTGATAAAAAAGTAACAAAAAATCAAGACAGAACGATCCTTCCACCCGCTCTGCCGGTTTTTAGCTTTCCCATTCCGCTACGCTCCACTCAGAAAAGCTAAACCGGCATTCACCCCTGCGCCGGCCCGGCGTTCTGTCAGCCCGGCGCGCCATAAAATAACATGTACGTATTGCAACATGAGTGGGCCTTTTTATTGGCGCAAGTTTAAGGGCCTGTCATGGTGAGCCTGTCGAACCACAGTGCGATTGGTTAACTTGTACTGAAAGTAGAACAGGGAGGGCCGTATAACCTATCGGTCACTATTCGTCTCGAACTGTATTCTTCTTCCGCTCGCCGCCGCGGAAGGGCTCTTACTTTTTTCTTGATAAAAAAGTAACAAAAACCGACTGTAGGGAGCTCATGAACACCATAAAAAACAATTAAAACAGTGAATAAATCAAGACAGAACGATCCTTCCACCCGCTCTGCCGGTTTTTAGCTTTCCCGTTCCGCTGCGCTCCACTCAGAAAAGCTAAACCGGCATTCACCCCTGCGCCGGCCCGGCGTTCTGTCTGCCCAACGCGCCATTAAATAACATGTACGCTATCGCAACGTGAGCGAGCCTTTTACTGGCGCAAGTTTAAGGGCTGGTGGTGGGATGGGTTAACTTGTGACTAAAACCGAGCAGCCTCTTGCCTCCATTCAGTCATTCATTCAATCAATCCTTCAATCATTAAAATACTCACCAACTCCTGTACTCCCTGCTATTCCCAATCATCAGCGGCACCTGGCGGGTCCCTTTGTCATTTCGAACGATAGAGAGAAATCTTCTGCTCCAAGCCGGTATGCAGCAGAAGATTTTTTCGCTCGCTATATCCAGGCGCTACCCTGCTCAAGAAATAGTTCTCTTTGGGGTCGAGATGACAAAGTTAGTATTGTTGTAATAATTAAATGTTGAATTTTAACTAAAATTTGCGTATATTTAAGATTTTAAATTACATATGTAATATTTAACCTTAAATAAACCAATAGATGAATACAATAGAATCAATACCGGACAGTTACCGGTTAACGCACCAGCAGCAGCGCTTTTGCGATGAGTATTTGACCCATTTTAATGCTTTTAAAGCTGCCGTGAACAGCGGCTATAGCGAGAACACGAGTAGAAAAGGGGCCTTGCTGCATGTACCTAAAATTCAGTATTATTTAAAGAAGGCGATGAACCGGCGGAGCCAGCGGCTGGAGATCACGCATGATATGATCTTGCGAGAGCTTTCGAAGATCGCTTTTAGCAATATGGGTAATTATTATGATGAATATGCCTGTTTGAAACGGATGAATGAGTTGACTGCTGACGAGAAAGCGGCCATTAGTTTTTATGATATTACCGAAGTGCAGGATGGCGAGGGTTACCGGGTGGGGATGCAGAGCCGGATCAAACTTCATAATAAAATGAGCGCGCTGGATAAGATTGCGAGGCATTTGGATTTTTACGGGACTTTGGGGGTGAAGAAGAATCAAGAGCCAAGAATCAAGAGTCAAGATGAAGAAGGTGTGATGTCCGAAAGTTCGGAAGACGGTTTGTTGGTGAGGACACCAACAAAGGCTACGGGTGGAAAAGAAGAAGTGGCAGCGGCAGTTGCAGTAGCGGTTGTGGATAGGAGTACTAACAATTTGCCGATGGATTACCCGGTGGAGGATTTTGAATTGGAGGGAATAGATTTGAAAACCCAAATGGCTTTGGAGGATATGAATATTAGTCCGGGGCGGCCGCGGGAAAGTCTTGAGTCGGAAGTCGGGAGTCTGGAGCCGGGAATGGGGAGTGATGAAAAGATGGAAAATATTCTTACAATTTCCCCCCTGGGGGAAAGTCAAAAGTCAAAATTAAAAAGTCAAAATGATTTGCCGGGTGGTGATGGGGTACGGGAGTCTGCGTTAGGGATTGGAGCGGATACCGGCCAGGCGGCGGGTTCAGGGCAGGCCGTGGCTAAGGCCCGTGCAGTATGAGTGTAAAGCCCGGGCCGGAGGCAACGCCCTTGTTAAATTCAAAAGTCAAAATGAAAAATTCAAAAAAGACTTGTATGGCCGCTCTGTACGGTGGGGTGCTGAAACAAGTTCAGCATGACTCCTAAAAAAATAAAAAAATCCGAAATCGAACATCCGAAATTCGAAATCAAAAACTACTTCTTCCCCTTCCCATCCAAATTATACCCTAAACTAAACCGTAGTGTATTGGCTAAAGCATTGTATTGCTGCTGTGAGAACAGGTACGAAAAATCGAGCGCGATATTGGCGTAGCGGAAACCTGCGCCCAGGGTGTAAAACTGGCGGTTGCCTTTGTTGGGGTTTTCGTAAAAGTAACCACCGCGCAAAGCAAACTGGTTGTGGAACCATAGTTCGGCGCCGGTTGAGTAGGTAATTTCCTGCAGTTCTTCGCTGGTGCCGCCGGGCGCATCGCTAAACGAGCCGAAGATGCCCGATACTACCGAACGGTTATCGTCCTTGCCGCTGATGATATTACCGGCATTATCGCGCAGGGGCGGGGTTGGTACCAGCAGTTTATTCAGGTCGAGCGCCAAGGTAAGCTTGGTGTCCTGGCTAAACAACCAGGTATTGGCCGCACCGATCTTTAAGTTGGTTGGTAAAAAGTATTTTGGCCCGTTGGCTACGTAGTTTACTTTGGGGCCGATATTGCTGATGTTAACGCCGAAAGCAAATACGGCATCGTTACCAAATTCGTGTACATCGTGGGTCGAAAACATCGAGATATCGGCAGCCAAGGCATTGATAGCCGAATACTGGGTGTTGGTTGCTATCCCCTGCGACAGGTTGCTGTGGATATAACGCATGGCCAAACCTAACGACAGGCCGGGACTAAACTTGCGCGCAAGCGATACATCAAACGCAAATTCGACAGGTTTTGAGGTGCCCAGCGGGTTTTGGTTATCATCGTACAGGCTAAGCGTACCCAGGTTAAAATAACGCAGCGATGCGCCTATGGTGTTACGGTCATCCAGCTTTTGCGAAAAGTTTAAATTGGCAAGGCTAACATCACTCACCAAATTGCGCAGCCAGGGGCTGTACGATAGTGAAAAGTTAGTCTCCTTATCTAAAAAAGCCAGTTTTGAAGCGTTCCAGTATTGCGAGTTAACATCGGGCGAAAGCGCCACACCGGCATCGCCCATAGCTCCCGAACGTGCATCGGGCGAAATGGTTAAAAAAGGTACGGCTGTTTGTATGGGATTTGAACCGGTTTGTGCCAGCGCAAGGGTTGAAAAACTTGAGAATATAATTAACGAATAAAGGTACCTCATGATGCAGATATTAGGATTCCATCAAGTATTATAAATTCCCATTGCCTGTAAATAATTCGAAAGATAAATGTAATTACTAATATGTAGATATCCTAATAAATATTTGTTGGTATAACGCGCACCGGTTATACCCTGGCGGGATTTGCAGCCAGTAAAAAAGCAATGGCGCTAAAACCCAAAGCCTCAAAAACGCTGGTCCATTCGTTCCCGTTTCCGCTGTGCGGGTCGGCAATAGCGCGGGGGATATGCAGCACTATAACCCATAAAAACAGCATGGTGCCTAATAAGTTAGCCGTTAACCGCAACCTAAAGTTAAACATAATGCCTAACCCGGCAGCAATTAATGCCAGTCCGGCAAAGTAGGTCCAAAACAAATGAAAGGGTATCCAGTTGGGCACCAGCGTAGCTACAAAAGCCGGGTATACAAAATGCTCAATGCCAAAAATAAATAAGGTGATCGCAAAAAAGAACCGCCCCAATGGCAGTATTTTTTCAAAAATATTGGTATCGCTGTTGCCGGTTTTTGGTAATGATGAAACCACGATAAAAGCGCCCCCGGCATAAGCCAATACCTTAAGCGGATTGGTCCACCCGCCTAAAAAAGCAGGGTTGTTAAGCAGTTGGTACGATACCTGGAAAACAATAAACATCAGCAGCAGCAAATAACCCAGTTCCAAAGTATACTTACGGCTGCGCGGCCCCCAAAGGGTCCTGATAACCATAGCCGCAAGCAAACCGCTCGAGCCGGCCACAGCACCGCTGCTATGCGTAAATCCCCAGGGCGGCATAATAACGGGCAAAAAGCAACCGCATACCAATTGCTGTACAGCTATCGCGATAAGCGAAGCGGCAAAAATTATGCGGCACAGCGCGGGGTAATTGGTCATCAAGGTTTGGTTTACCTATGCAAGGTACATATTAACTGCAGATTAGCTATGTATTTAATATCCATTTTTTTACGCACATCAAACGAAAGCGCATACCAATTGTTAATACCCGATATAACCTGATACAATGGATAAGCAAACGCTTAAAGATACCGCACACAAACTGATGGCCGGCAACAAGGGCCTGCTCGCTATGGACGAAAGCATCCCCACCGCCAACAAGCGCTTTGCCGAAGCCGGCATACCCCAAACTATGGAGTATCGCCGCAAATACCGCGAGCTGATCGTTACTACGCCAAATTTGGGTGAGTGCATAAGCGGTGCCATTTTGTTTGACGAGACCATTCACCAGGCTACAGCCGATGGTACGCCTTTTTTAGATATCTTGAAAAAGCAGGGCATTATCCCCGGCATCAAGCTCGACGAAGGCGCAAAGGATATGGCCGCCTTCCCCGGCGAAAAGATAACCGAAGGTTTGGATGGCCTGCGCGAACGGTTAACAGATTACGCCAAAGCCGGACTAAAGTTTGCCAAATGGCGCGCTGTAATTACCATTGCCGATGGCTTGCCAACCGATGGTAACATTTACGCCAATGCCCACGCCCTGGCCCGCTACGCCGCCCTTTGCCAGGAAGCGGGTTTGGTTCCCATCATCGAACCCGAAGTACTGATGGATGGCGATAACAGTATTGAGCGCTGCTTTGAGGTAACGCAACGTGTTTTGCATCTGGTGTTTGAGGTGCTGATACAACAGCGTGTTTACCTTGAAGGGATGATACTCAAACCCAATATGGTTTTACCGGGCTTAAAGTCGCCCGTGCAGGCCGATGCCGATAGGGTTGCTTACGAAACCATCAAATGCCTGTTGCGCTGTGTGCCGGCTGCGGTACCGGGCATTGCTTTTTTATCCGGCGGGCAGTCAAACACCGATGCTACCGCCCACTTAAACGCCATGCATGTAAAATACAAAGGCAAGCTGCCCTGGGCGCTCACCTTCTCTTTCGCCCGCGCCATCCAGCAACCGGCTATGGATCACTGGCAGGGTAAAGATGAGAATGTAGCTAAAGCCCAGCAATTGCTCTATCATCGTGCAAAGCTTAATACCATTGCAAGGGCAGGAGAGTATCATGCTGAGATGGAGAAAGGGTCTAAATAACTATTGCTATTTTACTCCCCCTTTAGGGGGCAGGGGGGTAACCTCCCGTTCAAAATACTCCCTGTTGGTTTGCCTGTCTTTGGTGATATCCCTGTCGAACACCCGGTTCAGGTTATTTCCGGCAAGGTCCTCTAACCTGGCTTGTACTCTTAACTTGTAATGCTTTGGTTCCCAGTTGGCCAAAGGCGTAAACTTCCAGGTTTGATCGTGATCGCTTAGCGCGATGGTGCCATACAGCATTTTGCCGTTTTCGTCTAAAACACCAATGCATTCCTGCAAAAGGTAATGATCAAGGCTTTCGCCGGTGTTAATGATGAGCGGCTCTGCAGTTCCGGCTTTGGGTGCCGATACCTGCCAGGCGTTAATGTCGGGCAGTTGCTCGTCGCGGTTACCGGCAACAAACTGTTTGGTATAGGTTTTGGCAAGATTAATGCCCCGGGTATCATTCCATTGCTGCGATATGATCAACCGGTACCCTTCGGATTTCTTTAAGGGGTTGCCCAGTTCGCGGTTCAGTACCAGTCCGCGTTTGATGCGGCCCGGGTCGAGCCAAAGGGTGAGCACCGTTCCGCTGGTATCCCATAGTTCGGGCTGCAGGTTTAAAAATACATTGTGCATGGTATCCCTGTTTTTATCCAGCAGGCAAACGTAATTGAGCGATAGGCCGGTGCGCATAGGTTTTGAAAAGCGGAGGTACAGTTTCAGCGTATTTTCGGGCAGGGTATCCGTTTCAGGGTAAATGGCTGTTAACTGGGGCGGAGCGCTTTGATCTATCGGGATCTGCACATTGCCCAATAGCTTACCATCCTGTAAAATATCATAGCTTAAGCCGGGCGACAGGGGGATGAGCGGCGTAAATACCACGATATCGCCGTCCTGCGTAAAATCGCCTAAAATGGCCTTGTTATTCCCCGTAAGAGTAATTTTAACCGAATGTTTTACCCGCAGTGCCGAAACATCCCTGATCAGGTATCCGGGTATTTGTATGGCTGTTGCCCGGTTGTTTGTCCATACCAGCGCTATCTTTCCGGCAGGATGCTTACAGGCAACAAGCATCATCAGTAAAAAAAATGCCAGGCTACACTTACTGTATAACCCGGCACTCACTATTACAAATTGTTTATAAGTTCTTGCCATCTGATGTCCACAGATCAACCTCGCCGGTGGCGCTTTTTTGGATCACTACAGCGCGGCTATCGTCAAGCTTATCCAGCTGCAATACTTTGTCGTAAGGCAGTTTGGTAAAGCTGGCGCCGCCTGCAGCGGGCATTTGCTGGGTAAGTGATCCCTGGAACTGCCTGATATCATCATAGCTTACCTTAACCGCCGGGCGGCTGCTGTTAGCCATTACCAGGTAGTTTTGGTTGTTCTCTTTCAGCCATATCATATCGCTTGGTGTGTTTTGATTACCCATTTCGGCAATGGTACGGCCCTTTACATGTACACCTGGTTTCAGTTCATCCATCGCGAAAAGCACCAGCGGCGTACAGGTATAGCTGGCCACCAGGTAGTTTTTACCATCAATAGCAGCGGTTGTAAAGGTGCGGATAGGTGAGGTGGTTTCGTACCTGCCGTGCGAGGTATGGTACATCTCAAGGGTCGATTCATCATCCTGTTTCCCGGTAAACGGAAAGCTGATGCTGCGGAATGACGAGCTGAACTCTTTATTGCACAAGCCGCTTACCATTAATTTACCATCGGCAAAACCAATGTCTGATATGGACGAAATACGCAACGGCCTGCCGCGACCGTCTTTGGCATCAGCAGCAGGTACGTCGTTCAGCTCAACAGCCGAATAGTTCACATCCTTAAGTGATACTGCTTTAATTTCGTTAGCCGGATTGAGGGTAAGCAGTACCGGTGTACCATCTGCACTTTTTACCGAAATATATAATTTTTTGGATACGGGGTTAACCGCCATATCGGTAATGGTAATGTTCTCTTTAGTGGTGCCCAATGCTTCGGCAATTTTATGGTCTATGCCTTTTACATCATAACTTATGGTACCGTTAGCCTTTTTAGTGTCTTTGGTTTCAACGGCAAACACTTCGGCATTCTGCGAGTCGCCTATAAACAACACCCCGGTAGGGCCAAAAGTTAAAGCCGTCATCGATTTTATTTCGGGCGTGCCGTTGGTAAAGCCATACGGAGCCCCGGCCTTACGGCTGATGCCTGCAAACAGCAGTACTCCCACCACTGCAGCTGCGGTAAAAAGATAGGTCTTTTTCATTTTTTTAAGTTTATAGATGAGCCTGGTTAAACTATACGTACAAATATAAACTAAGGTTTGTCAAGCATCCTAATTTAATTAACTGGTAACAAGGTAAATAGAATGTTTTGGCTGTATGTTAAAGTAAAAAATATGTTACAATATGTAATTAACTAAACAGCCAATGATCGCACGTTTACCCTGCCAAATTTCTTTTTTACAATTTTTCACTAAACCTTCGCAATTTTTATATTTTAGTAACACTAATTAACCATTAGTAAACCTGCCTATAAAAAACTTTTGATTAACAAATTAAAAGCGAGCGTGATGATATGTTGAACCAGGAGGTAATAAAAAATAAACCCGTAGATGTACGCACCCTGTACGAAAGTTATGGCGCTATGTTATTGGGATACATAGTAGCTATAGTAAAAGATAAAGAAGTGGCCGAAAGCTACCTGGTTAAAATATTCAGTAATATTTCGGCCCGGTTTAACCACCTGGAGTGGGATGAGGGTAGCGCCTGGCAGCAATTACGTAATTTTGCAAAGCACGAGCTCGCTATTTTTACCGATACGGTAAAAGCTTGCGAATATGATACCGCGCCCGATGACATTATAAACGGAACGGATAATCAATATCTTAACCGGATGACGGGCGAACAAAGACAGGTATTTTGCAGCATTTACTACCATCGCTATACTATAGCACAGCTGGCGCACCAATTGGATAAACCCCTTGCATACATCACTAAAACATTAAAAGAGGCATTTTATATCATCAGGCAATCGCATGAAAATTAAAGAATACATAGATAGCGGGATACTCGAATCGTATGTATTGGGTTCAGCTTCAGAAGATGAGACCCGCGAATTGCTGCGCTTAAAAAAACAATACCCCGAAATACAACAGGCCCTGTACGAACTCGAAACTGATATGGAGCGCATTGCGCAGCAGATGGCTGTTGCTCCACCGCCCGGCATGTGGGAAAAGATCGAAGGCAGTATCAACGAACTCACCCATACGCCCGAAGTTGAAACCCTGCAGGTAAAAGATCACAGGCAACACCAACGATACAAACCTCAAAACGACGATCAATATATCGATATCGAATCCCAAAATACGCACATGCGTATCCACAAAAACTGGAAATGGATCTTTGTAGCGGTGTTTGTTTTAGGTAAGATATTTTTAGGCTGCGCCATTTACTTTTACCTCGAAAACCGCCAGGCACAGCAGCAGATACAGGAGTTGAAAACCGAGTTAAAGCAGCAGCATACCGCACCATAATATTTCGCTTTCGCGGGATCATAGTTGCAAACGTATCTGGCAGGCTTCTAAACCCGGGTAAGCTCAATTAAAGTTACAGCTACCTAAATTCATCCCTCGCGATACAGGTTTCGTCACATTAATTTCAGTACCTTCATCCTATCAGGTAATATTGTGTATTAATGAAGGAACTGAAGAAAAATCCGTTAGACCTTAATACCATCGAGTTTTGGGCCTCAACCAGTTTATATGTGTTTTCAGTATTTGTCCTGATAACACAGGCAAACTACGGCGGCAGCTATAAGGCGCAATATGATAACCATTACAGCAACATTAGCGGCATTGCTGCATTTGTGCCGCGCGCTGGCCGGTACACCATTTTGTACATCACCTTTCTGGCGTTCAATTTTCAAATATCACCGGGTATCGTTAAACAAAAAAATGTACCGCTCAATGTAATATACGCTGCGCTGTTGTTCGCTTTAGTGTGTGCTGCCTACGCCGTTACCGATACCTATCTCGAACCAAGGTTCATTAAATTTCACCCATCGCACTTTTATTTCAGCAGGTCCATCTTTGCACATGCACTGGTACAATCGGTTTGGGTGTTCATGATCCTTAGCTTCTATATCCTCATCAAACACGCCTCGGTTTACCTGCTCAGCCACCTGCAAAAAATCGAGCCGCAGTTTTACCAGGTTACCCGCGAGGCCATCATCGGTCTCATCGGCTGCATGGTGCTTATCCTCCTGCTCATCAGCACAAACACCCATGCCGGTGTCATTGTCGTAGTGGGCTTCAGTATCATTTTGGCCATCGGCATTTACTGGTCGTCGGCCTACTGGATCATTCCCGATATTAAACGCCGCGGGCAGGATTTTAAAATGTATATGGTGCGCATTGTGCTGCTGGTAGCCTGCTGCGCCATCCCGGTTTCCATCCTGGCAACCAATATCGAAAGTCACTCCGGCATCATTATATTGTTGTTTAACACGCCCTTTCAGCTGCTTATTGTCGCGCCCGTAAGCTGGCAGGTTTACCGTTACCGGTCGGCCTCAAATGCCGAGCTGTACCGCCTTAAAACCGAGCTTGGCCAAACCAGCGCCGGTTATAATATGTTGCAGGCACAAATAAACCCGCACTTTTTGTTTAACGCTTTAAATACCCTTTACGGGACAGCTTTGCAGGAAAATGCCGAGCGTACCGGCGAAGGCATACAGCAGCTGGGCGATATGATGCGCTTTATGCTGCACGAAAATATGCAGCAAAGTATTTCGCTTACGCGCGAGATAGATTATCTGCACCATTTTATAGCCTTGCAAAAACTGCGCACCCAAACCTCGCCCGATATTGTTATCCAGAGCGAGATACCCGACTATACAGGCAGTTTGCACATTACGCCCATGCTGCTCATCCCCTTTGTTGAAAATGCCTTCAAACACGGCATTAGTCTGCGCGAGCCATCGCACATCAAAATAACACTCCATGTGCAAGGCAATACCCTGTATTTTGATGTGTATAACAGCATCCATGTCAAACCGGATAACGATCCCGAAAAGGGTTACAGCGGCATAGGTTTAAACAACTTAAAGCAGCGGCTTAATTTGCTCTACGCTAAAAAGCACGATCTGATCATCCGCGAAACAACCAACGAATTTTTTGTGCACCTCACCCTGCAGCTAAAGGGCAATACTGTTAACGCCCAGGCCCCAATATAAAACATATGCTCAAAGCCATAGCCATTGATGACGAACCCCTTGCCTTAGCCGTAGTAAGCTCGCATGCCGGCAAGGTAACGTTTGTTGAGCTGGTTGCCGGGTTTACCGATGCCTTTAAGGCGATGGAATACCTGCAGCGCGAGCCTGTTGATCTTATTTTTCTGGATATTAAAATGCCCGATATTTCGGGCCTGGATTTTTACAACAGCCTTAACAAAAAGCCGCTGGTTATTTTTACAACCGCTTACTCCGAGCATGCCGTAACCAGCTTTGAGCTCGATGCCGTTGATTACCTGCTCAAACCCTTTTCGCTGGTCCGGTTTATTAAAGCCTGCAACAAGGCGTACGAGCTGTTTACCCTGCGCAACGCCGCAAAAGGTAAAGATCATCTGTTTGTTAAAACCGGTTACGAGCAGGTTCGCATCGCCTTCGCGGATCTGTATTACCTGGAAGCTACGGGCAACTACGTTACCTTTGTACTGAACGATAAACGGGTGCTCTCGCGCATGACCATCACCGAATGCGACAATGTGCTGCCCGACGGTCAGTTCATCCGTATCCACCGCTCGTTTATAGCCGCCACGGCCCGGATAGAAAAGATAGAGCGCCACCAGGTAACTATGCAAAACGGCGATGTACTGCCCGTGGGCCAATCCTATCTGCCCGCCTTACAGGCATTGCGGTAAAAAATCTTCGTTGTAACTCCCTTCTCGCGAAGGGGTGTGTCGGCCTGTGAAGTGGCGGGATGTGTTTCGCCGCTTTGAGATACACACCCCCTCAACCTCCCGAAGTATCGGGACAGGCTCTCTCAAGAGGGGAGCCTACCCCGCAATCCCTTTTCTTAATTCTTAACTCTTGATTCTTAATTCTTGACTCTTGATTCAACATTCATCCCTCCAAACCACACTTTCATCCCTTTTTATTGATGCCGGTTATGCTTCAGGGTAATATTGTCACAAATAAAGCATAACCCAATAATCATGAAACTCAGATCTACCTTAATCGCAATCATACTGCTCACCTGGTTCATACCCTCGCGCGCACAAACCATAGCGCTAACCCTAAAAGGTTCCGTTACCGATTCTGCATCGCATAAGCCTGTCGAGTTTACAACCCTCACGCTCAAAAACGCCGCCAAACAGCCCGTTAAATCAACGCTCAGCAAGGGCAACGGCTCGTTCAGTTTCGAAAAACTGGCACCCGGCAAGTATACCTTGTTTTTGGTGAGCGTGGGCTACAATACCAAACAGGTGCCGGTTGAATTAACCGACAATCAAACCAAAACTACCGATATAGGCACTATCAGCTTTAGTGCCAACAGCAAGCAGTTAAAAGCCGTAAGCATTAATGCCGATAAGCCCATGGTAACCCAGGAAGCCGACCGCCTGGTGTACGACTTACAGGCCGATCCCGAAAGCAAAGTTTTTAACGTGCTCGAAATGATGCGCAAAGTGCCTATGCTTTCGCTGGATGGCGACGATAACATCCTGCTCAAAGGCAACGGCAATTATAAGATACTCATCAACGGCAAACCATCAAGTATGCTGGCCCGCAGCCCAAAGGATGTTTTACGCGCCATGCCCGCTTCAACCATTGATCGTATCGAAGTGATCACCACCCCGCCTGCCAAGTACGATGCCGAAGGTTTGGTAGGTATCATCAACATCGTTACCCATAAAAAGATCGATAACGGCTATAATGGCTCAGCAAACGTAAACGAGCGTTTCCCGGTTGGCGGGCCGGGGGCTGGGCTTAACTTCACATTTAAACAAGGCAAATTTGGCATGGGCATTCAGGCCGGCGGTAATATTTATAATACGCCTGCATCGGGCAACAGCCTCACCCGCGTTACTACCGGCGTTGAGGCCAGTAACCTGCAGCAAAACGGCAACCGCCAAAATAACAGCCACAGCGGTTATTTAGGTGTCGACCTCAGTTATGAGATCGACACGCTGAACCTCATTTCCGGAAACCTCAATCCCAATGTTTACCGCTCATCGGGTGCCAGCGATATGCTGTCGGTACTTAATGGTGCAAGTGGCGTGTTGCAAGGGTATGAGCTCAATAACGCCAACACCGGCAACGGTAATGGTTTCGATGCCTCAGTTAATTACCAGCTTGGTTTTAAGCGTAGCAAACAGCAATTGCTTACCCTGAGCTACCGGTATGATCACTATACCGATATGCAATACAGCAGCCTTGACGTATTGAACCCGGTAAGCTATGTGCAACCAAACTATCACCAAAACAACAATGCGCTGTCCGAAGAGCAAACACTGCAGGTTGATTATACCCACCCGTTCAGTAAAAAGCTCACCATGGAAATTGGCCTGAAAGCCATCTGGCGCGATAACCGCAGCGACTTTGAGTACCAGGCCCAAAGCGGTACCGGCGAGTTTGTTACCGACCCGCTGCGCTCAAACCTGTTTGATAACAGGCAAACTGTTTCCGGTGCGTACAACAGCTACCAGTACACTGTAAAAAGCTGGGATTTTAAAGCCGGTTTGCGTGTAGAAGAAACTACTTTCAGCGGTTCGGGCGTAAACCGTAACTATTTCAATTTTGTTCCGTCGTTATCGGTAAATCATAAACTAAAAAATAACATGAGTTTAAATGCGGGTTTTGGCCGGCGGATACAACGGCCCGGTATTTACCAGTTGAATCCTTTTGTTGATCGTTCGAACCCCAATTTTTACAGCAGCGGCAATCCCGACCTAAACCCCATGACGGCCGAAACCTATTCTATAGGTTTTAACTCGCCCAAAAAAGCATCAGTTAACATCAACCTAAGTTATGGCGATTTCCATAACCTCATCATGCCTGGTGTGGTTTATGATCCGGTTAGCCATGTTACCACCTCAAAACCGCAAAATACAGGCAGGGGGCAGTTGTTCAGTTTAAACTTTAATATCAATTACAATTTTACACCAAAATGGAACGTTAGCGCCAATACCTTTTTGGCGCATGGGCATGTGGCAGGCAACTTAAACGGTGTAGATCTCGAAAACCAGGGCTTTTTTGAAAATGGCAACCTGTCAACCGGGTATCGCTTTAACCCGGGGATGCGCATTAATGCCAACTTTAACTTTAACGGGCCTAACCTGAGTATTCAGGGTACATCTACATCAAATATCAACTACTCGCTCAGTATCAACAAGGATATTGTTAAAAACAAACTGTCGTTCTCGTTTGCGGCCAACAACCCGTTTGCAAAATTTCGCAGTTATACCAACGAATCATTCGGCCCCAATTTCGATCAGCTCAGCACCCGCCAAAACTTTTACCGCTCGTTTAATACCAGTTTGAACTATCGTTTCGGTAAGCTGAAGGACGATTTAAAGAAAGCCAAAAAAGGTATCCAGAATGATGATGTGTCAAAATAATTTCGGATGTCGGATGTTCGATTTCGGATTTGAAAGGGTGAGAAGATAAATATAATATAACCTAAACCGTTGTCATGGTGAGCTTGTCGAACCACAGCGCGGTGGGAATAACAAAGACACTGATTTTAGTTTAACGGCTAAATTGGTTTATGGTGCTCCGTTCGGGATGGTCCCGGGCGGAGCTTTTTATTTCAATAAGTGTTCGGAAGATCAAAAAAAGCGCGGGACCTGTGCGATTCCCCTCTTGAGAGAGCCTGTCCCGATACTTCGGGAGGTGGAGGGGTGTGTCTCATTAAGCGGTAAAACACACTCCGCCGTTGTTGGTGTTATCACCAACAACATGTTCTGCTCCCAATGCCAGTCCCCTCACCAACATTATCCCTTCTTCACTCCACTATTCCTGATAAACCCAACTGCCATTAGCGCCCCTAAAAACCCCAGTCCGGCACTAATACGCATAATATTGGCATAAGCTGCAATAAAACTTTGGTGATAGCTTTTCTCAATTTCAGCCTTTTCCCTTGCGGGGATGTTACTCGGCACATGCGCATTACCCAGGTTAACCACCTGCGCCATCACCGTTTGCTTTGCATCTGCGTTAAGCGGCATGGCCTTTATTTGATTTTGCAAAGCGCCTGCAAAAAACAACACCGCCAAAGCGCCAAAAATAGCGTTGGCAAAAACACCCGATATCCGCGACATGGCATTATTAACCCCCGAGGCCGTCCCGCTGAAATGCTCGCTTACCGAGCCCATTACCGCTGCAGTTAGTGGTGCCACAGTTATCGACATGCCAAAGCCAAACACCAGTATGCCCGGGAAAAAGGTCGTCCAGTAATCGGCAGCGCCATGGGTTTGCCCGATAAAGGATAAGATAAGTAATCCCACGCCGGTAATAGCCGGCCCGCAAATTAAAAACAAACGCGGCCCGTGCTTATCGGCCAGCGCGCCGGCAAAGCGCGCTATAAAGATCATCATCACCGTAAAAGGTAAAAATGTTGCTCCCGATTGCAGCTGACTGTAGCCCTGTATCTGTACCATGTTCAAACCCATAAACAGCATACCTGCACCCAAACCGGCATATAAAAAAAAGGTAAGCAGGTTTGCCCCGGTAAATGTGAGGTTGCTGAACAGCGTAAGCGGCATCATCGGGTATTTGCTCATCTTTTCTATCACGATAAAAACAACCAGTAGCACCGATCCTAAAACTATTGAACCGTAAGCCTGCCAGTGATGCCAGCCCACAGCAGGTATCCGCAAAAAGCCAAAAGTAAGTAACCCTAAACCCAGGGCAATAGCAACAGCGCCGGGATAATCCAAACGATGCTCGGGCGCGTCGTCTTTACTTTCGTTAACCCATTTACCTAAGATGAACAAGGCCGCTAAACCTATCGGGATATTGATAAAGAAGATATAGCGCCACAAGCCGGCGTCGGCGAAAGCGCCGCCCAAAACCGGCCCGCCCATGGTTACCACCGTTGTAAATGCCGACCAGGTGCCTATCGCCTTGCCGCGTTCTTTTGCATTGATGGACGACGAGATGAGCGATAAACTGCCCGGTATCATCAGTGCGCCGCCAACGCCTTGCAGCATCCGGAACGCAATTAAAAAGGTAACGCCCGGCGCAAAACCGCACAGGGCCGAGCCGCAGATGAAAATAGCGATACCAATCATAAACACCTTTTTCCGGCCAAGCTGGTCGCCCAGCGAACCGCCGATCAGGATCAACGCGGCAAGCATAAGCAGGTAAGCATTGAGGATCCAGAACAGGTCGGTACCGCTGGCATTTAAACTTTTTTGCAGTGCAGGCAGCACCACGTTCAGGGCCGTGCCATCAATAAACGCCATCGACGAGGCGAGTATCGACGATATCATGATCCATTTACCGGCTTTACTGCCCAGCGCAACTGTTTCCATAGCAATAGGTTATAGCGTAAATCTACTGAACTATGGTGAGATTTTAACAAAAATGTCATTGCCGCTATCGCTCGCAATGACATAAAAAAAATGGGGGCATTTGCCCCCATCACCAATCAACAAATAACCGGTCAGTTAACCAGTTCAAACTTGTCCTGCAGTAAAATATGGTCGCTCGCATTACCGATCATCAGCCTGAACCCGCCCGGCTCGGTGCCCCACTGCATTTGCTGGTTATAAAATGATAGTTTCTCTTTATCGATAATAAAGCTGATGGTTTTACTTTCACCCGGTTTAAGGTAAACCTTGCTAAAGTCTTTCAATTCTTTAACGGGCCGGGTTACACTGCCCACTAACTGGCGCAGGTACAATTGCACCACTTCTTCACCGGCGTAATTACCGGTGTTTTTAAGAGTGCAGGTTACCGTTATACGCTCGTTTTTGCTGAATTTATTTTTGCTCAGCTTCAGGTCGCTCATGGCAAAAGTGGTATAGCTTAAACCATAACCAAACGCATACCGCGGACTGTTCGGCAGATCATTATATCCCGAACGGTAATTGATTCCCAAATCGTTTTGTGATGGGCGGCCCGTACTTTTGTAATTGTAATAAACAGGTATCTGCCCCTCGCTGCGCGGGAACGACATCGGCAATTTGCCCGAAGGGTTATAATCGCCAAACAGCACATCGGCAATAGCGTTACCCGCTTCGCTGCCCAGCCACCAGGTTTGCAAAATGGTGCTGGCATGGTCGGCAGTGTAATTAAATATCATCGGTCTGCCGCTCATGGTCAATACCACTACAGGTTTGCCGGTTTCCACAATGGCCTTCACCAGGTCTTCCTGCACACCGGGCATGTGTATATTGGCCCGGCTCTTGGCCTCGCCGCTCATGTCAAAATGCTCGCCAACAGCCATGATCACCACTTCAGCCTGTTTAGCTGCCGCAATAGCTTCGGCAAAGCCGCGCTTTGAGGTATCGGTCACATCGCATCCCTGTGCATAGATCAGGTTGGTGTTTTTGCCCACTTTGTTTTGCAAGCCTTCGTACAGCGATACCAAATGATCGTTCTCCCACATCACCGACCAAAAACCCATCATATCCTTATTAGCCTTAGCCAGTGGTCCTATCACAGCAATGTTTTTCAAATTCTTAGAGAGCGGCAACAACTGGTTATCATTCTTCAACAACACCATACTTTTACGCGCTACATCGCGGGCAATTTCACGGTTAGCATCCGAGTTCAATATTTTGCTTTCGCGATCCTCGTTGCTAAAACGGTACGGGTCGTCAAATAAGCCCAGCTCAAATTTTTTGCGGAGTATCCGCCTAACGGCATCATCAACCCGGCTCATCGGTACTTTCTTTTCCTTAACCAGCTGCGCCAGGTTGTTGATATAGCTATGTCCTTCCATATCCATATCGTTACCGGCGTTAATAGCCAATTCGCCTGCCTGCTTGCTGTCTTTAGCAAAACCATGTGCCACCATTTCGCTTATCGAGCCCCAATCGCTCACAATAAAACCTGTGTAGTGCCATTTACCTTTCAGGATATCAGTTTGCAGGTAATGGTTACCCGATGCCGGTATACCATTCAGCTCGTTAAACGAGTTCATAAACGTGGCTGCATCTGCATCGGCTGCAGCTTTAAACGGAGGCAAATAGGTTTCCCAAAGGGTGCGATCGCTGATATCTACCGTATTATAATCGCGGCCGCCAATGGCAGCGCCATAAGCCGCAAAGTGTTTTACACAGGCCATCACGGCATCTAAATTGCCCAAACCCTTACCCTGAAAACCATGAACGCGTGCCGCAGCGATCGCCGATCCCAGATACGGGTCTTCACCCGCGCCTTCCATCACCCGGCCCCAGCGCGGGTCGCGGGCAATGTCAACCATCGGCGCAAACGTCCAGTGTATGCCTCCTGCAGCCGCCTCGGTAGCTGACACCCGTGCCGACGATTCAATGGCTTGCATATCCCAGCTTGCTGCTTCGGCCAGCGGTACCGGGAAGGTAACGCGGTAACCATGTATCACATCCAACCCAAACAGCAGCGGTATTTTTAACCGCGATTGCATGGCATAACCTTGAACCATGCGGGTATCTTTAGCACCGCGCACGTTAAGCATGGCGCCAACCTTGCCTTCTTTTATCTGTTGAAATTTATTGGTGTTTTCGGTCAGAGGGCCGGTAGTCAATCCATCGGCCGAATATTGGTTCAATTGGCCAATCTTTTCCTCCAAAGTCATTTTGGCTAAAAGGGCATCCACCTTTTTATCAATGGCGGTTTGTGGTTTTTGCTGTGCAAAGGTTGAGCAGCTCAGCATTACGCAAATAGCTAATGCTGATAAAGGTTTAAGTGACATGGGTATAAATATAGGCGATTATTATCAATCAATAATTAAGGTGGCTATAGAATGTGGCAGGGCAGTTACCGCTGCGCCGCGGCCCTTGATCAGTAACGAATACGGAATAGCTGCATCGCCGTTATTCATTACCACTACGGCAATTTTTCCATCGGGGTTAAGGTAAGCGGTTGTGAGCAGCTTATCCCTGCTGGCCGAACTGATGATCCGTTTTGCACCCGGGCGGATGTATTTCGAAAAATGCCCGATGTAATAATATTCGCTGGTATAGATCAGGCTGCCGTTACGTGTATCGGCAATGATCGGCGCAAAGCAGTAATTGCCTACGTGGTTGGGGCCGCCTTTTTCATCGAGCAGCACGTTCCAGTCCGTCCACGCTACAGTGCCAATGTTCAGATCATTGATCATCGAGTACCCGTATTTTTCACCCAGGCTCCATTCGTTCACCCTGTCCATATTAAAACTTTCGGCACAACCCTCGGTAAATACCAAATGTTTACCCGGAAAGGCTTCGGCAACGTGGCGGGTATTGTCAAAGGCCATACCTGCACCTGTCCAGGTTTCATACCAATGGTAGCCTACACCCCAAACGTATTTGGCAGCTTCAGGGTCTTCCAGTATGGTGCTTGCGCGATCATACACCAGGTCGCGGTTATGGTCCCATATCATTAGTTTTTTGTCGGCTAAGCCGGCTTTTTGTAAAGTCGGGCCTAAAAAGTTTTTCACAAAGTCGCGCTCTTCTGTTGCCGTGAAGATGCAGCTTTCCCACTTTTGAGTAGCCATCGGTTCGTTCTGCACGGTTAAGCCAAATATTTTAATACCTTCCTTTTGGTAAGCTTTAATGTATTTGGTATAAAACGTGGCCCAGCTCTGGTCATACTCGGGCAGCAGCTTACCGCCGTGCAACACATCGTTATTGGTTTTCATAAACGCAGGCGGGCTCCAGGGACTGATAAACAGTTTAAGCTTACCACCGGTAGCTGCATCAACAGTTTTTATAAAAGGTATGCGGTATTTTTTATCGTGACTAATGTCAAATGTTTTCAAAGCCTTATCGCCGGGTTGTACGTAACTGTACATATCGCTCGAAAAATCGCAGCTTTGCATATTGGTACGGGCCCAGGTATAGCCAATGCCTTTATCGGCATCGTAATAAGCCTTTAAAAATTCCTGTTGTTTATCAGCAGGCAGCTTGTAAAAAGTTTCGGCAGCGGCATCGGTCAACGCCCCGCCAATGCCTATCATAGTTTGAAAGGTTTTGTTCGGGTCAACAAATACAGCCACTTCGGTTTCAACAGGCTGGCCTTTCGGCGCCAGGTTAAGTGTTTCGGTTTTCGAGAGGCGGTAATCGGTTCCCTTTGCGCTAACGTAAACGGTTATTTTACTGCGGTTTTTTTGCTGCGCCTGCGCCAGGCAAAAGCAACCGAGCGCCAGTGATAGTACCAGGTATTTTTTCATTTGGTATTTTTTATAAAGTCCATAATTTTTTTCGATTCTTCGGGATACACGGCTATGAGATGAGTGCGCACAAGGTACGGTGTAATATTTCTTTCTGTTGCGGTTTGTACGGCTATAGCCGATGCCTTTTCGGGCATATGGCAGTCTATACAGTTTGCTTTCCTGGCCGCGACTTGTTTTACCGTGCAGGTATTGTGGTTTGCCGTGTTATGGCAGTTCATACACTTTTGCGAATACATAGCTACGTTACCGCGATCATTCACATGCGTGTTATGGCAGCTCATGCAATCCATATTGCTCATTAAAAAACATTTGCTTGCGCTCAGCAAACCGTTCTGGTTACCGTGCACATCCAGGCCGGCAAGGTTTTGCTTTTGCGGAAAATAATCGCGCACCTTAAAATTATCCAGCGTATCGCCGGGTTTAAAATTGAATGCCGAAAGCTCGAATTTTTCGCGGTTCCCCGAATGGCAAACAGCACAGGTATTCAGTTTCTGATCACGCGTAAGCGATTTATAGCTCACCATAAAATGTGCTTCCTTTTCGTTGGGATTATTGAGATGAAACGCTACATGTTTAGCCGCCGGGCCATGGCAACGCTCACAGTCAATACCGTATATCAGCGAGTTTTTATCAAACTCTGGCTGTTGCCTGATGGCCGATTGCTGGGGCACCTCGCTGATGTACGAGCTGTGGCATTCCAGGCAGCGGGTTACAATTGGCCTGTCAAAATTGATGATGCCTTTAGCGTACCCCGGGCTGTTTGTCCAACCGTGCAGGTTTTTAAAATACGACATCGGTAGCTCAAACAGCTTGTCGCCTTTCCAGTATAAATAGGTTTCGGCTTTTACACCGCCAATCACCATATCAAAGCGTTCGGTTTCAACCTGCTGCCCGTTTACATAGCCGGTTTGGTACAGGCCGCTGTCGCGTTTTTGCATCACCATTTTCTGGCCGGTGCCAAAATCAAACGTGTTTTCACCCGGTGCAAAACTGCCGTGTACAGTTTGTGTGCCGGCTTGCCGCGATGTTTCAAAGTGCGCCGTATGCAGATACGATGAGTACACATCCTTGTGGCACTGCTTACAACTCACCGATCCTGCGTAAGCGGCACCCCGCACATCAGTTGCCTTGCTTTGATACAGGCATTGGGTAAGGCAGGCGGCAACCGGTAAAAGCGCTATCAATAAAATAAAAAATGCTTTTTTACTTCTCCTCATCATTAACAATTACTTACCAAACATAAGTAGCAACCGCGCCGCCCGGTAACGATGTGCTTACTGTTTTTGAGTTAAAACCAATGTTAAACAATTGCGGCGCACTCGCTGTATTCAGCACGATCAATACCTTCGAACCGTCAGTATTTTTAAAGGCCACATTTAACAGGGTGTTCTGCTGGTCCGACGCGATACGTACCGCTCCCGGCCTGACAAATTTTGAAGCGTGGGCAATGATATAGTATGATACATTACGCGTAACGTTGGCCCCGCCAATGGTTACTGCGCCCAGGCAGGTTGAGCAGCCGCCCGTTGTATGCGGTCCGTTGTTAGGGTCTGATGCCAGGTTCCATTCCAGCACGTTACGGCACCAGTTACGTGTAGCGCCAACAATCAGGTTGCTGATGTGCCACGACAGGTCGCCGCCAAAATTGCCGCCGGCAAAGGTGGCCTGCTCGGTAAAGTAAAGGTTTTTGTTAGGATAGGCCGTATGCACCGGGCCTATAGCATTCACACTACCGCCATACAGGTGAAAGGCTGATCCATCAACATAGGCAGCTGTAGCCGGGTCGCTTAAAATGCTGGTGGCATATTCCGGATGATCGGCGTTATGATCATAGCAGATAATCTTGGTGCTGATATTGGCCGCTTTAAAAGCAGGGCCCAGGTTATTTTTAATAAAGGCGCCTTCATCTGCTGCAACCATCAGCATGGCCGGGTTATTATAAGCATTTAGCGGTTCGTTTTGCGGGGTAACGGCATCAATGGTAATACCGTTGGCTTTCATGCCCTGTATGTACTTTACAAAGTAATCGGCATAGGTACTGTAGTATTGCGATAGTAAGCTGCCGCCATAAAAGCTGTTACTGGTTTTCATCCAGGCGGGGGGGCTCCAGGGGCAGGCCAGTATTTTAATATTCGGATTGATGGCGATGATCTTTTGCAGGATGGGGATCAGGTCGTTCTTTTCTTTATCCAGGCTAAAGTTGGTCAGAGTAACATCGCCGGGAACGTCATCATAACTAAACGTAGCAGCGCTCATGTCTGATGCGCCGATGGTGATCCGCAAATAGCTGATACCGATATGCGCACTGTCGGTTGCAAATAATTCGTTCAGTAAGGCGGTTTTGTGGGTGGCATCAAGGCTGTTCAATAAATAAGCGCTGCCACCTGTTAAGGCAAAGCCAAAGCCATCAATAGTTTGGTAGGTTTGTGTAGTATCAACGTTAATGGTAGTGTTTGAGTTGGTGCCGGTGGTAAACAGCAGCGCAGTGTTTTGCTTTTTTAATAACTGTGTCTGGTCGGCCTGGGTGAGCCACATGCTTACATCAGTTTTAACGGGAGTAACGGGCGGGGTTACCGGATTGGTGTTACCACCGTCATCACCACCAGATGATGATTTTTTGGTGCAGCTTGCCGCGATAACTAATAAACCCAAAAGCACCATTAAGTAGGTATATAGCGTATGTTTTTTCATGAATGTTGTTTCTTTTTTTTCGGAAATAGCAAGCTTAGGGCGGTGATCCACACTGCCGTTTTTATAATTTAAAGCAAGGTTTAGGTTGAATAAGGGTATTAACTGCTCGTGATCATTTTATAAAAGCGCACGTAATCTATCTGCATCGTTTCGGGGAACTGGGTATCATCAACACCCTGTATTCCGCCCCAATCGCCGCCAATAGCTAAGTTTAACATCACGTGAAATGGTTTATCAAACGGCCAGGTTGCAAATTGCCCTTTTTTATCATTCGCGAAAGTGAAAACCAGCTGGTCATCATAGTAACCCTTTACAGCATCGGGCGTCCAGTCAACACGGTATAAATGGAAAGCTGTATTCGAGGTTGGGATGTTAAGCGTACTGGTTTTTGAATTGCCGCCGTTGTTTACCTGGTCGTGAATACTAAAGTGAACGTTGTTCGGGTCATACCCAACCTGTTCCATAATATCGATCTCGCCCGAGTTTGGCCAGCCGCCGTAGGCATAATCGTTAGGCAGCATCCAGATAGCGGGCCAGTTGCCTTTACCTGCAGGTAATTGCGCTTTGATCTCGATACGGCCATAAAGCATATCGCTGCTAAATTTCGAGGCCATGCGCGCCGAAGTGTAGTTCATGCCACCCATGCTTTCTTTACGGGCGATGATGTTTAATATCCCGTTTTTTACAATGGCATTGTTGGTGGTATTGGTGTAATATTCCAGTTCGTGGTTGCCCCATCCGCTGCCGCCGGTATCATACTGCCATTTTGAAGGATCAGGCGCACCATCGGTATTAAACTCGTCACTCCAGGCAATAGCGGTATCAAAAGTATATACTTTAGGTGGCTGGGTTATCGGTACAAAATCGGGCAGGCCGCTGTCGCTTGATTTTTTTGAGCAGGCCATGCTTGCCAGCATCAGCGGTACCATTAAAAAATTCATCTTTTTCATAGGTGCAAATCCTTAAAATACTACCGGGAGTATTGGTGTACCCCCGGTAGTAAACTCATTGTTTATTAAATGCCTCTTAATGTTACGTTAGTGAACGATACGCCGGTAACACCGGTATTACTGCCGCCGTTTTTAATAACCAGGTAATAGGTGCCTGTTGTTGGCGGAATAAAAGGATTGCCGGTACCGGTACAGCTCAATGCGGATAACTTGCCATTAAAGGCAGTACCACCACAACCCGACCAGGTGTTTAACGACAATACATTTTTACCGGTATTGTAATCCTGCCCGTTAACGGGTGCTTTGGTGTCTATCCATATTTCAAACCAGCTATCGGTCATGCCACTGCCCGATACGATCATATCAACAGCATATTTTTTTCCCGCGGTAAGGGTTATGGCCTGTGCAATGGCACCTGCATTGTACCCGGTTTGGTTTGATGTCATTACGCTTTTGCTGGTATTAATTACCATGTTATTGCCGGGCCCCACAATAAAGTGTGTCCATTTGGCATCATCGGCAGCGCTGGTAAACTTACCACCCAAAACCAGGTTACCCGAGTTTGGGTCGGATGTTGCAATGGTAATAGGCTGTGTTGCAGTAGCGGTAGCGCCACCCTTGCCAATTACGGTAAGCACCACATTGTAAGTGCCGGCATCGGGGTAAAACACAGTATCAATGGCCTTGCTGATGCTTGATCCACCACCATCACCCAGATCCCATTTAATACCCAGAACGCCGTTTTCGTTTGCTTTTAAAACATAGTAATTGTTTTTACCTGCAACCGGCGTGGCTGTAAAAGATGCGGTTAAACCGGCTGCAGATAAGCCGTTGCCATCCCCAAAAGTTTCGGGTTTGCAACCCTCATATAGTCCTGTCGCTAATAGCCCTAATATTAAAGAGCAAGTGCTTATAAATTTTAATTTCATGATTTTTTACTTCTAAATAGTTAAAAATTATAATGTGCCGCCCCATTCTTTACTCTGTTTGATGAGGGTGTTGCTTAACTCGCCAAGCGGGATGGGCAATATCTCATGTTTACCGGCTACAAACCCGCGCGAGCCTAAAACAGTCGGCGCATCGCCCCAGCGTACCAGGTCAAACCAGCGGTGGCCTTCGCCTGCCAGTTCTAAGCGGCGCTCCAGTTTCAATGCTGCAAAGGTTGCCGGCAGCGGGTGGGTAGCGTTATCGTTATAGGCCCGGCTGTGCACGGCGGTCATTAAAGCTGCCGCCCGTACCAGGTCACCGCCACCGCGTATCAGCGCCTCGGCTTCCATCAGGTAAGTATCGGCTAACCTGATCTCATAAATATCCTGCGGAAAGTTCAGCTCGTAGTTACCTGCACCGGTTGATTTGTTTGATACCCGGCCAACAAATTTTTCGATAAAGAAACCGGTGTTCATATAACCGGGTGTATAATCGGCTATGTTGTTTGCCTTTAAACTATCCAGGTTGGCAACGGTTGGTTTATTACGCGGGTCAAAATGTATAGCATTATAAAAATCAAGTGTAAATGGCAAAAAGCTATATCCCGAAACATAATCGGGCGCGCCGGCGGTTTTTGCGGTATAACCACGCGGACCGGTTATAATGTTCAACACATTACCCTCGGTACAGGCAATACAGTTCCAGTTACCTGATGATGATGAAGTATGAGCTACTTCTAATATCGACTCGCTGTTAAATTTATTGGTTACCTTCCACAGGTCGGCAAAGTTTGGCTGCAGTTTATAACCGTACGTAGCGTTTAACTGGCCTGGCGTACCGTTAACCATAGCCAGTTCGGCTGCAGCCTGTGTCCATTTTTGCTCGTACAGGTAAACTTTACCCAATAAGGCATGTAAAGCACCTTGTGTTAAGCGGCCGCCATCGGTAGCAACATTTACGGTATTAGGCAAATTGCTTTCGCCGATGGCGTCTTTCAGATCTTGCTCAATTTGCGCGTATACTGCACTTGGAGGTGCCTGGGTAACATTAAAGATCTGGTCGGCAGGAATAGTCGAAACTATTAGCGGCACGTTTTTAAACAACCGAACCAGGTCAAAGTAAAAGTAAGCCCTTAAACCTTTGGTCTCGGCTACAAACCTTTTTCTCAGGTTATCATCCATTGGCACTGCGGGTAATTTACCCAGCAATACATTGGCCCTGAATATGCCCGAAAATCCGGCTTTCCATAACTCTCCCTGCGGACCTGCAGCAGGAGTAAGGGTATAGTTCGAAAACACCTGCAGATCGCTGATGTCAGTCGCGCTGCCACCACCTGCAACATGGTCATCCGAGCCGGCATCCATCGCGTTTTCTTTGGTTACAAAACCACCGCCCTGCCAGCCAACCACATCATAAACAGCTACCAGGCCGTTAAAGGCTTCGGTTGCATTACGGTAATAGTTTGCTTCTAAGTTTGTTCCTTTTGGAGTTATTTCAATAAAACTTTTCTTGCAGGCCGTAAATAGTACGGTGCCCATCGCGCAAGCTGTTATATATTTAATGTACTTTTTCATTGTTTTTTAATTAAAATCCAACACTTAAACCAACCATTAGCGAACGTGCCTGCGGATAGATCACGCGGTCGATGCTAAACGATGATCCACCAATTTCCGGATCGTAACCTGTGTATTTGGTAAAGGTTAACAGGTTTTCGCCGGTTACATAAATACGGGCACGCTGCATGCTTAATTTTGATGTGATCAGTTTAGGTAAGGTATAGCCTAACTGAACCATCTTGATACGGAAGTACGAACCATCTTCTAAATAAAAACTTGAGTTGTAGGTAAAATCGTGATTAGGGTCCCCGTCAACAACACGTGGGTAGGTGTTTGACGTTCCTGGTCCGGTCCACCTGCTTAACACCGCTGTAGTGTAGTTGGCATTGGCAATATCAAGGCGGTGTAAACCCTGAAATATTTTGTTACCTGCCTGGCCCTGGCCAAATACTAATAGGTCGAAACCTTTATAGCTGGCGTTAACGGTTAAACCGTATGCCCAGGTAGGGGTAGGGTTGCCGATGTAAGTACGGTCCTGATCGCTTATTACACCATCGCCGTTAAGGTCGGCCCATTTAAAGTCGCCCGGTTTGGCAGTTGGCTGTATGCGTGTACCATTTTTGGTATAAGCGTCAACCTCGGCCTGACTTTGAAATATGCCCATATTTTGGTAACCGAAGAACGATGCATAAGGCTGGCCAACAGTGGTACGGGTAATACCGCCCTGTATGTTCTGGAAGCCTGCACCATCAAGGTAAGCTTGCCCGTTACCTAAATAAGTAACCGTATTTTTAAGGTGCGATATATTACCGGCTATATTGATGTTAAATTTACCGATCTGTTTGTGGTAAGCAATCTCCAGCTCCTGGCCGGTATTCTCCATGTCGCCAACGTTGGCAGCCGGGTTAGTAATGGCACCTAAGTATAATGGTATTGGCGGAGTTTGTAAAATGCCGGTTGTTTTCTTTTTATACCACTCTAACGTCACATTAAAATCGTGGAAAACAACCGCATCTATACCGATATTGGTTTGCGATGTTTGCTCCCATTTTAAGTTGGGATTTGATGGAGCATCGGGGCTATAACCGCTAATATAGCTACCCGAAGTACCAAATGCATAGTTACGGCCGCCGCCAATAGTTGATAAAAAGGCGTTATCCTTTATCGCATCGCTACCTACAACACCGTAGCCGCCGCGCACTTTTACAAAGTCAACTACATCGTTTTTAGGCCAGAAACTCTCTTTTGATGGTACCCAACCTAACGAGATCGATGGGAAGTTACCATATTTAAAGTTAGCGCCAAACCTTGATGAACCATCGCGGCGAATAACACCTTCAATAATATAACGCTCATCATAGTCGTAATTTAAACGTGCAAATAACGAGCTGATGGTATGCTCCTGCCCCTCGCCGCCTGTTGAAATAATACTTGCACTCGGGATATTGAAGTTAAGAGAAGCATCGTTGAAATTATCAACCGGCAGGTTATAGTAAGTAACATTGGTTGAATACGAAGTGTTGTCAGAGTATGCTCCCTGGCCAAGTAAAGCCGTAATACTGTGCTTTTTAATGGTTTTGGTGTACGATGCCGTATTTTCAATGTTCCAGTTAAATAACCTGGTCGACTGGCGGTTGTAATTGTTTTGCGAATTGGTGGATGATGAGTTTAGATAGTACTGCGGCGAAAAAGCTTCTGTACCGTAAAAGGCTATCTTGGTACCCAGTGTGGATTTTAATCGCAAGCCTTTAATAGGCTGTATCTCAAGCGATGCATTGCCAACCACGTTGTGCGCCCAGGTATAGTTGCCTAATTTGGTTGAGATATAAGCCAGCGGGTTGGTTATTTCTTGCCCAACAATGCTCGATATGCCATAAGGATACCCTTGTGCATTACGCCTTACCGGGTTGTTTGCATATATCGGTGCCGATGCAGCGGTTACATCAGTTACCACAGCAGGAGTAATTGGGTCAAGGTTGATAGCCGAACTTAACGGGCCGCCAAACTCACTGTTGGTATTACCCAAACTTAAGTTTTTGTTATACGTATAGCCCACGTTGGTAGCAACGCTTATCCATTTAGCCGGGGTAACCGTTTCGTTTAACCTGAAATTGATCCGCTTAAAGCGCGAAATATCGGTAGCAACAATACCCTGCTGATCCAGGTATCCAAACGAAGTGTAATACGTGTTTTTTTCAGTACCGCCGCTTAGGCTCAGCTCCTCGTTTTGCCTTTTTGCGCTGCTGTTAAAAATAAGCGATTGCCAGTCGGTACCGGTACCTAATGCAGCCGGGTTGGCATAAATAGGAGCATTACCAGCAGCTACGCTTGCCTCGTTACGGATAGTGGCATATTGGGTAGCATTTAAAAGATCGAGCTTCCTGGCCGGTCCCGAAACACCGTAATAACCAGAGAAGTTAATATGGGTAGTACCGGCTTTGCCTTTTTTAGTGGTTACCAAAATAACACCGGCAGCAGCACGTGTACCGTAAATAGCCTGCGATGCCGCATCTTTCAATACTTCTATCGATTCGATATCCGATTGGTTTAAATAGCCGATACCGCCGTTATCAACTACTACGCCATCAACCACCCATAGCGGGTCGTTACTGTTAAATGAGGTGATACCACGTACCCTCACGGTGGCGCCGTCGCCGGGTTGGCCCGAGTTTGAGGCGATGGTTAAACCCGATGTACGGCCCTGCAATATCTGGGCTATGCCTACCACGGGCTGATCTTCAAATTGTTTTGAGGTTACGCCCGATATGGCACCGGTGGTTACGCTTTTCTTTTGTGTGCCGTAACCTACCACAACAACTTCGCTTAGCGTGGCCACATCTTCTTCAAGCGAAATGTTTTTAAAGCCGTGGCCAACCTGTATCTCCATCTTTTTAAACCCGATAAAAGAGATTACCAGTATGGAATTCGGGCCGTTAACGTTTAAGGTAAATTTGCCGTCAATATCAGTAGTGGTACCATTGGTGGTGCCTTTTTCTAAAACGCTTACGCCGATGATGGGTTCGCCCTTGGCATCAACAATTTTACCCGATACCGGTATACCGGCTACTACTTTAGTGTTTCCGGCTTTCTCTTTTAAAACCACCCTGCCACCGCTAACCGATACGGAATGTGTGTCCTCAGGTGATTTGCCTAAAACGATCCGGTTTTTTAAAACCTCGTAATCAATACCGTTAGGCTTTAGCAATTGATCTAAAACGTTTTTTAGGGGTTCGTTAACAGCCGCTATCGACACCTTTTTTTGCATATTGATGGAGCTTTTGCTGTATATAAACTTAACGCTGTTGTTTTTTTGCAGGTCGTTAAGCGCATCTACCAGGCTAATGTTCTGCACTGTCAAATTCACCTTTTTATCAAGCATATCTTGTGCCTTCAGCGAATTTGAGTAAGCAACACCTGTTAGTAATATTGCTATTAAGATTTGGTTTAATGTAATCTTCATGATTTGAAACCAGGGAATAGGTTTTCGTAAATGAAATTTCATATATTTGATTTGTTTCTAATGAAAAAATGAGACAATTGAGGCCCCTTCACCATTAAAATGGCGTTACAATCGGGCTGACTTAAAACTTAGGAGTGGTCGCAACACTTCTAAGTTTTTTTTATGTTTATTGGGATTTTTCTCTCCGGAGCCGGAGGACTATGTTGGTAATTTGTTCTTCATATGCTAATTGGTTTTATGGTTAATAATTGGTTTATTCAAGTTCAATAACATTGTCTTTAATTTCATAATTCACATTAAGTGATTTTTTAAACGCTTCCAAAACGTCGGCCAGGTTAAAGCCGCTCATATCGGCATTTAATATATAGCGGTTAATTTTATCATTAGCCACTTTGATATGAACATGAAATTTTGAGTTTAATACCGGTACAATTTCGCTCAGTGGTTTATTGTCGAAGGTCATGTTAACACGGTTCCATATCTGCATAGCCGGCGCATCACCATTTTGGGGCTTTAACAAATTTTGGTTTACCAGGTAAACTGCTTTTTGGTGCGGATAAAGCATTACATCACCTTTTTTCAGAACCAGATCCGCTGTTTCAACGGTTTTATTGCCTTTAATGCTTACCGAAACTTTACCTGTTAACACGGATACGTCAGCCGAATTACTTTCAGCATTATCGCGCACCCTGAAACTGGTACCCCAAACCTTGGTTACAATGGCACGGCTGGTAATAATAAAGGGTTGTTTAGGATTTTTGGTTACCTCGAAAAAGCATTCGCCCAGCATATTGATCCCGCGGAAGCGTTTATCAAAGATCTTCGGGAACCTGATCTGCGAATTTGGGCTTAGCCAAACCACACTGTTATCGGGCAATACTGATTTATAGATCTGGTGAGTATTGTTGGTAATTACAACCAGTTCCTGGGTTGGCGTAGTTGCAAACGTATTGTCTTTTAACCTGCCTGTTTGAGCAAGCCACACACCGCCAAAAATTAACAGCGAAGCGGCTATACCCGCAACAGCGTACCATGGTTTGAAACCGGTACGGCGCACGGGTTCTTCAGCAGGTTGCGGTTCATCGGTAACATCAGACGTAATGTTGGTGAGTATGCGGTTATATATCTGCTCTTCTAAAAGTTTCTCTTCAAATACTGTCAGGTCAGAAACATGATCGTTTTCTCCCTCCAAAGAGTAATACCAATCTTTAATAAGGGCTATTTCGTCATCTGTACATTTCCCATTGATGTACTTCTCAAGCAACTCGATTGATGGGATTCTTTTCATAAAAGGAAATAAAAGGTCGGTTTATAATAAGATAACGTTTCACAAACGCGTACCCCCTACTCCTCAATAAAAAAAAGTAAAATAATTGTAAATAATCTCTTTTGATGAGACTGGCTGCCTTCCATAAATAACCTTATCGCGAACTTCGGGGGGGATTACAGAAATGCTAAAGATACTAATTCAGGTTTCGGTATTCCAAAGGCGATTGTCCGACCTGCTTTTTAAAAAGCCGTGCAAAATGCTGGGGATATTTGAAGCCTAATTCGCTGGCGATCTGGTTAATCGTTTTGTCTCCGTCAAAGAGTTGCTCTTTGGCCAGGTCGATCAGTTTAAATTGGATGTATTCCTGCGCCGTTTTACCGGTTTCTTTTTTGATCAGGTCACCGAAATAATTCGCCGACAGATTTAACGCATCAGCACACCAGGCCACCGAAGGCAAACCGATCGATTGTGGTTTTTCAGACGCAAAATATTCGTTTAACAAAGTATCAAACTTTGCGATTATCCCCTGGTGTACATGGTCACGGGTAATGAATTGCCGGTCATAGAACCGCACACAATAGTCTAAAAAAAGCTCAATATTGGAAACGATCAGCCGTTTGCTATGCTTGTCGATAGATCGCTCCAGTTCGTCATTGATCTTAGAAAGACAGTCCATCACGGTGTTTTTCTCCTTATCTGACAAGTGTAGTGCTTCGTTGGATTGGTAGCTGAAAAAATGATAATCGTGAATATGCCTACCTAATGAAGTCCCGTGGATCAGGTCGGCATCAAAGGCAAGGACATAGCCTTTGGGTTGGTAGAATTCGCCATTGCTGTTTACACCGGCAACCTGCCCCGGCGACATAAATACCAGCGTGCCTTCCTGGTAATCGTAGGTATTTCTTCCATAAACCAGGTCGCCGCATTTCACTTCTTTTAGAAACACGACGTAAAAACCAAAATACATTTTTGATCCTTGCCTCGGTGCTGCTTTTGACAGATCGACCACACTGATCAGGGGATGCTTTGTTTCATTATTATTAAAAGCATTGTATTCACTAATGGAATTAAAACGCAGTATTTTCTCCATGACGCGGATTCTTCAGCTCAAAAATACTTAATAAATCTGCTATATCAGATCATGTGTTCATAATCGGTAATAATGGTATAAATATCCGTAATCCGTATCCTATCTATGCTAAGAATAGGTATGACCTTTGTACCAGTCTGTTAAAAGACAAAAACTATGAAAAATGTAACTTTAAATAATGGTATTGAAATGCCCATACTGGGCTTTGGTGTCTTTCAGGTAACCGATCTGGCCCAGTGCGAAAGAAGCGTGATAGATGCCATCGAAACAGGTTATCGCTTAATCGATACGGCAGAATCCTATATGAATGAGGAAGCTGTTGGGAGAGCTATTAAAAATAGTGGTGTACCAAGAGAGGAACTGTTTATCACAACTAAGCTATGGATACAGTCCGATGGTTTTGGCGGTACCGTAAAAGCATTTGAGCGTTCACTCAAAAAGCTACAATTGGATTATTTAGACCTTTATCTGATCCATCAACCCTATGGCGATATCTATGGCGAATGGCGGGCGATGGAAACATTGCATAAGCAAGGCAAAATCAGGGCCATCGGCGTAAGTAATTTTCAACCCGACAGGCTGATTGATCTCATTATCCATAACGAAATTGTTCCTGCTATTAATCAGGTGGAAACGCACCCTTTCCACCAGCAACACGAAGCACATACCTTTATGAAAGAAAATAATGTGCAGATCGAATCATGGGGGCCGTTTGCGGAAGGCAAAAACGATCTTTTCAAAAATGAGCTATTGAAGTCTATTGGCGATAAATACCGCAAGTCTATCGCCCAGGTGGTGCTGCGCTGGTTGACCCAAAGAGGCGTGGTTGCCATTCCTAAATCCGTTCGCAAAGAGCGTATGGCGGAAAACCTGAACAGCCTGGACTTTGAACTGACAACCGAAGAAATGGAAAAGATCAAAACGCTGGATAGCAATACCAGTAGTTTCTTTGATCACCGTGACCCGAAAATGGTTAAATGGTTAGGTGAACGCCAATTGAATAACTAATGTTAAACCTTTAAAACCCTCCATAATGAAAGTAACTTTAATCGGACTATTTCTTTGTATGGCCTGTGTACAATTAAGCATTGCACAGGCGAAATTGCCAAACGCAGTAACCACTAACGCTTCAAAAGAAGAACAGGAGTTACTCGATCTATCCAAAACAAAATGGACGTGGATGGCTGATAAAAATGTAGCCTCATTAGACGGTTTATTTGCTGAAAACTGTGTCTTCGTACATATGGGCGGAAGCTGGGGCAAAAAGCAGGAGCTAAATACCATCAAAGGTGGCGGCATCTGGTACAAAAAGGCAGAAGTCTATGGCGCTTCGGTAAACATCTTTGGTAACACCGCTATTCTCCTGAACGATATCGATCTACTGGCAGTGGTCGGTGGCAACGAAGTTACCCATGCTTTTATGGTCACGGAAGTTTACGTTAAAGAAAACGGCAAATGGAAAATGGGATCGTTAACATTCTCCCAGTTGGTTAGGCCTGTTAAAATGAAAAACTAAGATGAACCGCCGGGAACTCTTAAAATCAGGCGCAATGCTCACGGGCGGTGCATTGCTGGCCTCTAAAGCTATTGCGAAAACAGCAAATCTCGAAGCTAATAACGTGGTTGCCGCACCGGGCAAACGCAAGTTAGGCGGTAAACTGGAAGTATCAAGTATTGGGCTTGGTGTGCAGAACATGAGCCGCACTTACCAGACAACCATCCCCTCAAGGCCGGAAATGATCAATATTATCCGGAAAGCATATGAACGCGGTGTTACCTTATTTGATGTCGCGGAAGCTTATGGCCCCTGGGAATGTGAAAAGATATTAGGTGAGGCCATTGCGCCGTTCCGGAACAAAGTAGTGATCGAAACGAAGTATGGTTGGAACATCGACCAAAAGACAGGACGGATGGCTGGCGGATTAAACAGCAAGCCGGAACACATTAAGGAAGTGGTAGATAATATGCTAAAGCGCCTGCGCACCGATCATATCGATTTGCTTTACCAGCACCGCGTTGACCCGGCTGTCCCTATTGAAGATGTCGCCGGTGCGATCAAAGATCTGATCAGTCAGGGCAAGGTATTGCATTACGGACTTTCTGAACCAGGGCCTCAAACCGTTCGGCGCGCACATGCCGTTCATCCTTTAACTGCTATCCAAAACGAATATTCGCTCTTGTGGCGTGGCCCGGAGGAAACCATACTTCCATTATGCCAGGAACTGGGCATCGGCTTTGTTTGCTGGAGTCCGCTCGGTGTGGGCTTCCTAACCGGTGCGATTGATGCAGGTACCGGGTTTTCGCCTGGTGATATCCGCGCCAACGAATCACGGTTCTCCCGTGAAAATATCATTAAGAACATGCCGCTCGTTAACTTGGTTAAAAAATGGGGCTTGGAAAAAAACGCGACGCCAGGGCAGATCTCGCTTGCTTGGCTTCTGGCACAAACGCCGTGGATCGTACCCATTCCGGGCACTACGCAAATGGCACACATGATCGAAAACACGGGTGCAAGCGATGTGCGCTTTTCCAGTGATGAACTGAAAAAGTTTAATGAAGAACTTTCAGCTATCCATATTGAAGGGGTTCGTTTACCCCAATTCGTATTATCCCTTTCCGGTGTAGAAGCGCCGATGAAAAAATAAATAATCGCTTCCTTCTCAGCTTGAATAAAAGCCCTCTTACCGTTTTGTTAAGAGGACTTTTTTATTTTAGACTTGCGGCAATCTCATCAAAAGTAAAAAAACAGTCTTGTTGAAAGAGATTATTTACCATAATTCTCAGGTTACGCTACAATAGCCATATTTTACTATTTATTACCTGTTATATAAGCCACAGCCCGTTTAATTTCTCTCCGGTTGTTATCTGATATGGCTGGAATATTAAGATCTGTCTGGCCGGTAAAGCTTAAACTTATTGCCCTCACCTGGGTGTTGAGCAAAGGTATTAATTGCTTATCCTGCACAACAGCTACCAGGGATGAATGCAGAAACCCGTGGTCATCGATAAGGGTATATCTCGTCGTATCAACCGGGAAATGGTATATGCTGTCGTTTTTAAGTTTAAGGGTAATGGCCATCGTTTTTAAAATCTTCATCGGCCAGGGCTCCAACACTCTGCCCTCTACAAACTCGATCAGCTTTTCATCTCCGCGCGAAAAAAAGTTTAACTGCTGCGCCATGCCATTACCCAATATTATTACTGCCGATTTAATCTCTTTGCCTGTCTTGGCATCGGTTTCCGTTTTAAGGATTTGCGACTGTGCACCTGTACTCATAACAAGGGCTATCAATAATATATAAAAGCATTTCATGCGATTTGGTTATGGTTTTAAAATCAGCGCATTAAGTAATGTAAATATAGGATATTAAAAGATGTTATCCGCGCAAAACGATCAACAGCGCCAGGGTAAGGTAATGCCCCAGCCCCAATTGCAGGCGCTTAAGTGCTTTGGTCAAATGGTTCTCCACCGTTTTTTCAGATATGCCGAGGTATAGGGCAATCTCTTTGTTCGATTTATGCTCCTTGCGGCTTAGCGTATAAACCGAGCGGCATTTATCTGGCAACAGGTTTATCTCCAGTTCAATGGTATCCGTCAGGTCTTTTAAAAGGATAGCTTCTTCAGTTGAGTTATCCAGATCGTTATGGATAACTTTAAAAGCCTCGCGGTATTTTTCGCGTACAGATTCCTTGCGGAAATGATCGATAACATGATGCATAACCGACGAGTAAAGGTACGCCGAAACCCCATGATTGATGTGTATTGATTGCCGTTTGAACCATAAAGTGGTAAACAATTCCTGAACGATCTCTTCGGAAAGCTCCTTGTTTTTGAGACGCTTGTAGGCCGAGCCGTATAGCTTTTTCCAATACCTTTTATAAATTTCTTTAAAGGCATTAAGCTCGTCTTCCCTCAGCAATTCTACAAGTTCTACTTCCGACAGCTTAGCGTAATCAGTCATTTCAGGACAACAATAAGTTTAGAAGGCCAATTGGTAATACAATGTGAAATTCCTGAAAATTATCATAATTAACAAAAAATTTACATAGAAATATCACAACGTTGCCAATTGATTGGTTTTGATACCCGTATTTTTAATTATTCAAAAGTTACGTTATCATATTGGCAACAAGTGTCAATTTAACATTAGTGTACTTTTTACACCAAGTTAAATAAAATCTTTTACAAAGCCTTTATCCGGATATTAAAAATATCCTTTAATGCCCGTTTTGCCGAGTGGTAACCGCACATGCCATGCACGCCGCCGCCAGGCGGAGTTGACGATGAACAAATGTAGATCCCTTTGGCCGATGTTCGGTACGGCGACCAGCGCAGCGCCGGCCTGGTAAATAGCTGTCGGATATCGTTAACACCGCCGCCGATATCGCCGCCAATGTAATTGGGGTTATGCGCTTCTATTTGCGTGGTGTTCATGGTATGCCGTGCTAAAATCAGATCCTTAAAGCCGGGAGCAAAGCGTTCTACCTGGTTCTCTATCCGGTCGGTCATATCGCGTACCGAGCCATTGGGCACGTGGCAATAGGCCCAGGCGGTATGTTTGCCTTCCGGCGATCGCGAGTTATCAAACAGGCTTTGCTGTGCCAGCAATACAAATGGGCTTTCGGGGTGCTGCCCTTCCCAGGTTTGCTGTTCGGTAATGGCTATCTCTGCTATGCTGCCGCCTAAGTGTACAGTTCCGGCTTCGCGACATTCTTCCGAGCGGAAAGGTATCGGCGCATCCAGCGCCCAGTCAACCTTAAATACCCCCATGCCGTAGCGGTATCGTTCCAACTGCCATTTGTAGATATTTGAAAATTTATGACCGGCTATCTGTAAGAGTTGCTTTGGCGTAACATCAAATAAAACAGCTTTTGACGAAGGTAACTGCTCCATCGACCTGATGTAGGTGTTGGTCTCTATCTTCCCGCCCAGCGAAATAAAATAACCGGCCAATGCATGGGCTATATTTTGTGAACCGCCTTTGGGCATTGGCCAGCCATGCAGATGCCCGGCTGCCATAAGCACCAATGCTATGGCTGATGTGGCCGCATTGCTGATGGGTTGCATACAATGTGCTGCCATACCTGCAAATAAACCTTTGGCTTGTGGTGTTTTAAAACGGTTTGTTAGCCCGGTAGCGGGTTTTAATGCCGCCAGGCCAAACCTGGCCATTTTAATGGGATGTTGTGGGAAATGCAGTGGCCCTAAAACATCCGTTGCCATGACGGGCCAATCGTTCACAATGGGCTGCATTAGCTTAAGGTATGCCCGCGCATCGGCGCCAAGCAAACGGGCCGTATCCGTTACCGATCGCTGTAAAACCCCCACGGTGCCGTTATCAAAAGGGTGCGCTGCCGCTATTGCAGGATAAATATACTCAAGTCCGAAATGTTGCAGCGGCAAAGTTTGAAAGAACGGCGAGCCCGCCGCCAAAGGATGAATGGCCGAACAAACATCGTGCAGGTATCCGGGCAAGGTTAACGCTTCCGAGCGTAAACCGCCGCCAATGGTATCTTTACCCTCTAACAGCAAAACCGATAAACCGTTTTGCTGTAACAAAATAGCTGCCGCCAGCCCGTTCGGTCCCGAGCCTACTATTACTGCATCGTAATCTGTTTTTACAGGGCGCATTATTGATCAAGTATATCAAATAAAATACTGATACTTAAACTTTAGGCCAACAGCAATACACTGACGAATATTTTACTGCCAACCCGATACCAAAAGTGCTTTAGCAAATTCAAGGCCCGACTTTTGATACTTGTTGTAGGCGTTTACCGCCCTTAACCTGATATTTTCTTTAGGCTCGTTATTGATATAGCCCGATACCGCATCATGTAAAGTATAAGCTTCGGGGCACATCAGGCCGGTTGTCCAAACCAGCGGATACCCATTGGCAGCTTTTAAATACGGGCCAAAATATTTTTTGCTGATACAGGCCAATACAATGCAATTTCTTTTTACGCTGTCATTGGTCTTAAAGTTATTTGCCAGTGTGAAATCCATTAACCCATCATGGCCAATATAGGCAAGCAGGTTAGCGTTACCATCTATGCCGATCACTGTAGCGTTAACATGAATGGTATCTTTCAGTTTCCCCGAGCAGCTATACAACAGGTCTTCTGTGCTTTGTTTGATGTAACGGCCATCATAGGCATCGGCAACAAGGTAGTAATTATGTGCAGTGTTTTTAAAGATCAAACGCTCTAATACCATGTTATTTAGCTTTTGCTTTTTTACCAGTTTCCACTCTTTGCTCTTTTTAAAAAAAGTACGTACACCAAAATCGCATCCCCAGTATAAATTGGTTTCCGGGTCCTGCCCGTTTCCTATAGCTGCCGGAACCGGAACTATCCCCTGGTATTTATTATCGCATAACGCAACAAATACATGGATGGATCGGGTAGAATTGCTTTGATAAGCAATATTCCGCAATTGAGGACCTATGGCTGGTTGTGAGATTTTGCTATCAGCATGGTTACAGGCTGCTAACAGCAGGGTAACAAGTAAAACCGGATAACAATTGATTCTCAACATTATACCAAAGATATAGCTTCTTCTTCAAAGGAGTTGTTTTTGCTAAGATGTATTCTATTCCCTAAAAAGTTGCGTTAGGGATTGCAGCGGATACCGGCCCTGTGGCTAAGGCCCGTGCAGTATGAGCGGAAAGCCCGGCCATAGGCAACGCCCTGAAAAGTAAAAATTAAAAGTCGAAAATAAGACCTTACAAACGGCTCTATATTAAGAGATAGCGAAACAATTCGGGATGACCTTTCTTATTAAGTTTTCTTAGTTATCAAACGGATATCTATCGTAGCGATGGGTTTCAAACCCATCGCTACCAGGAACTCATTAACCTAATAACTCAATAACAAATAACCAACTACGCGTAGCTGTTCAGCATTACCGGCATTACCAGCATCAGTACATCTTCGTTCTCATCACCTCCTTGCGGTAACAATAAGCCCGCACGGTTAGGTGTCGACATTTCCAGCGATACTTCTTCGCAGCTCAGGTTTTTCAGCATCTCGATCAGGAAACGGGCGTTAAAGCCGATCTCCATATCCTCGCCTTCGTACTGGCAGCTTAAACGCTCGTGTGCCTCGTTGGCAAAATCGATATCTTCCGATGAGATATTCAGCTCACTACCATTGATCTTTAACCTCACCTGGTGGGTGGTTTTATTGGCGTAAATGGCCACGCGGCTCAGCGAACCTAAAAACGCCTGGCGGTCTATCAGTAATTTATTAGGGTTACTTTGTGGAATAACCGCTTCGTAATCCGGGTAACGCTCGTCTATCAAACGGCAAACCAGGTTGATGTTTTCAAACTTAAAAAATGCACTGGTTGTATTGTATTCAACAGCAACATTCACATCACTGCCCGGCAACGATGATTTCAATAAGTTGAGGGCTTTTTTAGGCAAAATGAATGAGGTTGTACCGGCTGCTTTTGCATCCTTGCGGCGATAGCGAACCAGTTTATGCGCATCTGTAGCCACAAACGTTAACGATTGCGTGGTCAGCTGGCAAAATACGCCGGTCATGGCCGGGCGCAATTCGTCGTTGCTTACTGCGAATATGGTTTTATTGATCGCTTCGGCTAAAACCGATGCAGGTAAATTTACCGATGAAGCGTTTTCAACTACCGGGATTTTCGGAAAATCGTCACCATTCTCACCGCTCAGTTTATATTTACCGTCGCCGGCATTGATCTCAATTGCAAAGGTTTTATCGTCAACCGAAAAAGCAATAGGTTGCTCCGGCAGCGATTTTAAAGTATCCATTAAAATACGCGATGGTATTGCCACACGGCCATTCTCTTTCGCTTCAACAGGCAAAGAGGTGGTCATACTGGTTTGCAGATCCGTAGCCGATATGGTTAAGGTCGCGTCTTTTATCTCGAACAAAAAATTCTCCAGTATAGGTAGTACAGTGCTGCTGCTTAGCGCCCCGCTAACTGCCTGTAATTGCTTAAGCAACGTTGATGTGGAAACAATAAATCTCATATACTCTTTCAGTAATTATCTATCAAAAATATAAAAATTACCGCGCATACTTTCTTTTGCGCGTATAATGTTGAAAAATAGCAAAAATTAACACCAAACCAACCGGAATTACATTATTTATTACTTGCCAATACAGTTTTTCGCCATGGATACGGGCCTTGTTTAACAAGCGCAGCTGTATCTCCTTGTTCCTTAAGGCTATCAGGCCCGAGTCGTCGGTCATGTAATCGGCAATGTTAAGTAACAGGTTTTTATTGCCGTAGCGGCTGTTGGGGTTATATTTATCCACATCCATCGGGTACGGAAAGCCATCACTTGATACCTGGTTCTTAAACACATCGCCATCGCTGATGACGATCATTTTGGTGGGTTTGCTTTGCGCGATGATATCCACATGCTCTTTCAGGCTATCGGGCACCGGGCGGTTTTTAAAATCGGATACAAAGGTACCTTCCAGCAAAACACCAACTGTTTTTGGCGCACTTTGGAATGTTTTCGGATCGGGAACATCCTCAACCATTTGCAGTGATAGCAGGTGCGGTGTGCTGAGCGTGCGGTTATACGGCGTTGATTGCAGCAGCACGGTTTTCTTTGTCCCTTTAACCGCCAGCGTATCAATCGTGCTCACAAACTCGGTGCGGATGCCGTCCAGGTTTTTTACTATCGGGTGTTTTGAGTTGGGGACAAAGATCGGGTAAAACAACCAGGGTACCATCTGCATCTGGCTTTGCCCGCCAACGTTACCGGTGTTTAGCGGTATCTGCGTGCAGCTCATATCGGCTATCAGGTCATAATTGATGCGGATCCCGTAACGAAACAGCTGATCATCCAGGTTAAGCTGTTTGTTAAAGGCCAGTTGCTGTGTACCGTGCCCGCGCAGGCTGTCCAGTTCGGCACTTACCTGGTCAATGGTCCACAATATACGTCCGCCACGCATCAGGTATTGATCTATTTTAAATTTTTCAAGCTCTGTAAAAGGTTTGTCCGGTTTGGGGATCACCAGCATACTGATGGCCGCCATACTCGAAAACGGAATAGTTTTCAAATTTACCCTGCCAACCACAAAACCGTCGGATAACGATTTGATGGCATCGTTCAACTGCCGGTCAGTCAGTTCGTTATGCCCTTCGGTAAACCCTATCGATTGCCTGCCGGTACTTGTTGCCCTTTTTACGGCCGATGCAAAGGCGTATTCCAGGTTCTGTATCGAGTTGTTCAGTTGCTCCTCATCGCTCAAACCAATACGGGTTTGCAGCAATTTTACAGCTATTTCCTTATCGCCGCAGGTAACCAGTGCCGATGGCACGATGGTTTTTTGTGTCAGGCCATTTTCGGTTTTAACGCTCAGGGCGGTAACATCCAGCCCCTTGCTTTGCAGCGCCTTGATGGTGTCGTTTTGCTGCTGCTCGGTTAAACCGCCTAAAGGGTCAACAAACTCAAAATGAATATGCTGGTACGAGTAAGCCTGCATATCGGTCAGCATATCGCGCGTAGCGCTTTGCAATCTTCTAAAAGCAGGCGGCAGATCATTGCCCTGCAGGTACACAGTAACATTTACCGGCTGGGTCAAACTATCCATCAGGTTGCGGCTTACCGCCGATAAGGTATAGCGCTTCTCTTTGGTAAAATCAAACCGGGTAAACACCTTCCCCGAAAGGAAAACATTGACAACAATGATCACAATGACCAGGGCCAGCAATTGTAACAGGTCGGTACGTTTCCTGCTGCTTACCATTTGCGCCCTCCTATAATGGTTTTGGTGAACGCTAAAAACAAAACAATAAAGCTCAAAAAGTACAGCAGGTCGCGGGTATCTAAAACGCCACGGCTAATGCTCTGGTAATGCTCGTTAATGCCCAAATGCTGTATGCCCGAATTTTGCAGGGATAGCAGGGTGCTTGCCGAATCCAGCCCGCTATAAGCCACAAAACACAAAAACACCGCGATGGTAAAAGCAATGATCTGGTTATTGGTTACCGACGAGGCGAATAAGCCGATGGATACAAACGCCCCACCCAGCAAAAACAAACCGATGTACGAGCCGATAACCGCACCGGTATCAATATTTCCCTGCGGCAGCCCCAGGGTATGCACCGAGTAATAATACACCAGCGTAGGCACCAGGGCAAACAGCACAATAAGCAAGCAAGCCAGGTATTTGCCCAGCACAATTTGCCAATCGGTAAGCGGGCGGGTAGCCAATAGTTCAAAGGTGCCCTCTTTCCGTTCCTCCGCCAGCGAACGCATGGTGATGGCCGGTATTAAAAACATAAACAGGTACGGCGCGGTGCTAAACAGGCTATCCAAACCGGCGTAACCATACTCCAGTATGCTCGACTCCGGGAATACCCATAAAAACAAACCCAGTACCAGCAAAAACGCCACAATGGTAACATACGCCACCATGGAGCTTAAATACGAGGTGATTTCTTTTTTGAGGATAGTTAGCAAGGGAATTATTTTTATTTCGAATTTCGAATTTTTAATTTCGGATTTTTAGAACGGATATTCAAACACATAGGTATTCTTCGGTATTTTCAATTTGTTTTTAAGCTCCCATTGTAAGGGGGGAAATTGTAAGAAATTTTCGCACTTGTTTTAACATGATGCTTTTCGCTTTCGGCTTGTGACACATGGGTAAATATGGGTATTTTCAATTCACTTTTCATCTTGATTTCTGACTCTTGCCTCTATTCTAACACATAGGTATTCTTCGGTATTTTCACGATCATTCTATCTTGATTCCTGCTTTTTGATTCTTATTCCGGACATGGGTAAATATGGGTGTTTTACTATTTTTTTGTCTTGATTCTCGATTCTTAATTCTTGCTTCTGTTTTACCTAAATATACTCAATTTTCTTCAAAAAGGCAAGGCAATAACACAATAACCGATCTACATCCCAAACCTGTACGCTACCCTGATGCCCGTTTGCTTGTACTGGTTTTCGCCATAAGCCTCATACCTGAAACCAATATCTACCGAGTTCTTCCGGTCTATCGGTACCAAAAAACCAAGCCCTATCGAGTAATCAAATAAACCACCCGAACCGTTGTTTAGTTTGATGGCTTCACCTAATTCGCCTTCGCTGTAAAAACCCGGGCTAAGCTGGTAGCGTAGCCCCGCCTTTAACGGTACAAACTGCGGGTGAAGATCAACTAACTCTATAAATGTGTTTTTGTAATTATACTGCATATAACCGGCCGTAAGCGTTAGCGCTATTGGCAACTGTGCAAAAGGCACCTCCGCTTTTAACGAACCACCGTAACCCACCGATATCGGACTGTTCGACGGCAGGCCCAACTCGAACCCCGCGCCCAAAAACACCGATTGCTTATCATCCGACCCGCGTCTTTGTGCGTGTGCCGAACCAAAAACAGCTATAATTAGCATCAATATTAAAAACTTTTTCATAGAATAAATATTCAGCAAAACATGTGTTTATTTCGGTCAGGTATTGTGTGTCACTTTAAGAGGGCTGTCATCCTGATGCTTCGACAAACTCAGCAGTCGAAGGACGCGTGTAAAGGCCTGCCGCACTATGGTTCGACAAGCTCACCATGACATCCTCCTGCTTCTTGATTCTTGGCTCTTGATTCTTGACTCTACTCCCCCGTCAGCTCAATAAAAATACGCTCCAAACTTTTCCCCGTATGCTTTTCGCGCAAGCCAGCCAAAGTATCATCGGCAACGATATTACCCTTACTGATGATCACCACATCATCGCAAACCGCCTCTACCTCCTGCATAATATGGGTTGATAAAATAATGGTTTTGGTTTTCCCCAGGTCGCGGATCAATTGACGGATACCCACCAGCTGGTTTGGGTCGAGGCCCGATGTCGGTTCATCCAGTATCAGCACCTGCGGATCGTGGATAATGGCCTGCGCCAAACCCACCCGCTGCCGGTAGCCTTTGGATAGTTCCCCTATCTTTTTATGCTGCTCCGGACCTAAACCCGTTTGCTCAATTACTTCAACTATACGTTTAGGCGCATCAGGTATTTTGTGCACATCCGCAATAAACGCCAGACTTTCTTTCACATACATATCCAGGTATTGCGGATTGGTTTCGGGCAGGTAGCCGATATGGCGCCTAACCTCTAACGGCTGATCAGTAATATCAAACCCCGCCACCGTTGCCACGCCCGCCGTTTGCGGAATAAAGCAGGTGAGCATCTTCATCGTGGTTGATTTTCCCGCCCCGTTCGGCCCTAAAAAACCCAGCACCCGCCCCGGCTTAGCGCCGAACGAGATACCGTTAACCGCCTTTTGTGCTCCGTATATTTTGGTTAATCCGTTTACCGAAATACTCATTGTTTGTCGTCAGATGAATTGAACGCAAAAATAGCAGAAGTTATTACTTTACGTAAACCCGCGTTAGCGATAGAAGTGGAAAGCCCGCAGCCGCTTCTATCAGCGGCGAGGACTTGTAACGGATAGCGCGGGCCGCAGGCAACGCCCCAAATCAGAAACGTTGATTTAAATGATTACCCTAATTACGCAGATGACCGCGACAAACTTTAAATTGCTAATACGGTACAATTTCAGCCTAAGGTCGGTGTTATCACCGCACCTTCACGTTCTAAGTGGTGCGGTGATAACACCGACCACAAGCTAAATAAGGAAGGAGTTTTGATGAAAATCTAATCTTTCGAACATAACTAATTTGCAATCCCACTCAACGAAAGCCTATAACAACCCTAAAACGTTCCAACCTTTAAACCTTCCAACTATCTGCACATTTCAGTCTATCATTAACCCCACAAAAAAGCCCCGGTAAATTAATGCCGGGGCCATACGTTTACAATAGGTAATTATTATAATCCTAAGCTAAATGCTACTTTAAAAAATACCTGATTAAAGCTTGCACCATTTGCCGGGGTGCTCAAGCGGGCGTCGTAGCCTACGCTCAGGTCTAAGCCTGCACGCTGGCTTGAACCAAAACGGAAGCCATAACCTACGCTTGGAGTTAATACAACTGCAGTTTTGGTAACCGGTACACTGGCGGTTGAGCCAAGATTAAAAGAAGCTCCGGCATCGCCTTCAATAAAAAGTTTACTGATATAATAACGGGCACCTAATTGTACCGGTACAAATGTTGCAATATCACCGGTTGTGGTACTGCCATAGGAGTCGGCGGTATAGTTATAACCGTTTGCTGCGGTAAAAAATGAAAAGCCTGTTCCGGCTACAATGGCTAATTGCGAGTCGCTAAGAGGATATTCAAATTTAACGTTCAGTTGAATGCCGACAGGGTAATAGGCGGTGTTACCACCTACGGCTGCACCAAAACCCGCCCCAAGGCTAACACGTGGTTGCAGGGCATCATCCTGCGCACTGGCAGTAAAATAAATACTAAATAATAGGGCTAATACAAGTAAGGTTTTTTTCATTTGTTATAAGGTTTAATTTGCTGCAAAGTAAAAAAAAATATTACTCCTAAAAAATTAGGTATAATTATATGATTGCATTTTGCCAGCTTTTCAGCTGTTGGTCCGGATCTGAAACTACCATTAACCCCACAAAAAAGCCCCGGTAAATTAATACCGGGGCCATACGCTTGCTATAGCTAATTATTATAATCCTAAGCTAAATGCTACTTTAAAAAATACCTGATTAAAACTTGTGCCATATGCCGGGGTGTTCAAGCGGGCGTCGTAGCCTACGCTCAGGTCTAAGCCCGCACGCCGGCTTGAACCAAAACGGAAGCCATAACCTACGCTTGGAGTTAATACAACTGCAGTTTTGGTGGAGGTCGAGCCAAGATTAAAAGAAGCTCCTGCATCGCCTTCAATAAAAAGTTTACTGATATAATAACGGGCACCTAATTGTACCGGTACAAATGTTTCAATTTCAGGGGTAGCGGTACCGGGGTAATCGTAACCTTTTGTCCCGGTAAAAACTGAAAAACCTGTTCCGGCCACAATGGCTAATTGCGAGTCGCTAAGAGGATATTCAAATTTAACGTTTAGCTGAAAGGCGGCAGGATAATTGGTGTAATCACCTACGGCTGCACCAAAACCCGCCCCAAGGCTAACACGTGGTTGCAGGGCATCATCCTGTGCACTGGCAGTAAAATAAATACTAAATACTAGGGCTAATACAAGTAAAGTTTTTTTCATGGTTATAAGGTTTAGTTTGCTACAAAATAGGAAAAATATTATGCCTAAAAAATTAAGTATAATTATATGATTTCATTTTGCCAGGCTTTCTAGCTGTTAGTCCGGACTTGAAACCGACACCAACTTAGATAGGAATTTCAAACCCAATTCAGCCTAAGGTCGGTGTTATCACCGCACCTTCACGTTCTAAGTGGCGCGGTGATAACACCGACCACAAGCTAAAACTTCAAACCTTACAGCAATATCTTCCATCTTACCTCTCACATTTTCCATCAAAAAACTATCTTTGCCCTGTTATGAGTAAAAATACCGACGAACTGTTTAAAAATGTGATCTCCCATGCCAAAGAGTATGGTTTTGTTTTCCCATCGAGCGAGATATATGATGGTTTAAGTGCTGTTTACGATTATGGTCAAAATGGCGCCGAGTTGAAAAACAACATCAAAACTTACTGGTGGAAAGGCATGGTGCAGCTGCACGAAAACATTGTGGGTATTGACAGCGCCATATTTATGCACCCCAAAATATGGAAAGCCAGCGGCCACGTTGATGGCTTTAGCGATCCGATGATCGATAACAAAGATTCGCAAAAACGTTACCGCGCCGATCAGTTGATCGAAGATAAAATTGCCCAGCTGGATGCCGAAGGCAAAACCGACGAGGCCGAAGTTTTGCAGGCCGATATGGATACGGCGCTAAAAAATGAAGATCTGCCGCGCCTTAAAGAGATCATCATCGACAATAAAATTATTTGCCCGATATCAAAAACCAGCAACTGGACAGACGTTCGCCAGTTTAACCTTATGTTCAGTACCCAGGTAGGCGCTGTCGCTGATGAGTCGGACACGATCTACCTGCGCCCCGAAACCGCACAGGGCATTTTTGTAAACTTTTTAAACGTGCAAAAATCAGGCAGGATGAAAATTCCTTTCGGGATAGCACAAATTGGTAAAGCTTTCCGTAATGAAGTTATCGCCCGCCAGTTTATCATCCGCATGCGCGAGTTTGAGCAAATGGAGATGCAATTCTTCGTTCGCCCAGGCACCGAAATGGAATGGTACAAATACTGGAAAGAAGCCCGCCTGAAATGGCATTTGGGCTTGGGTACCAGTCCGGATAAATACCGCTACCACGACCATACCAAACTGGCGCATTATGCCAATGCCGCGGTTGATATTGAGTACGAATTTCCATTCGGCTTTAAAGAGGTTGAAGGTATCCACAGCCGTACCGACTTCGATTTGAGCCAGCACCAAAAGTTCTCAGGTAAAAAAATGCAGTATTTTGATCCTGAGCTTGGCGAAGACGGCAAACCATACGGCAACTATATCCCTTACGTTATCGAAACCTCGATAGGGTTGGACCGCATGTTCCTGCTTACGCTGATGAACGCCTACGAAGAAGAAGACCTGAGCACTGAAGAGAAACAGGACAGCCGCGTGGTATTACGTTTCCCGCCTGCCTTAGCTCCGGTAAAGGCCGCTATCTTCCCGTTAACTAAAAAAGATGGCCTGCCCGAAAAGGCCCGCGTGATCATGGATCGCTTAAAGCTCGATTTCCACGTCCAATACGAAGAAAAGGATGCCATCGGCAAACGTTATCGCCGCCAGGATGCCATTGGTACACCGATCTGTATCACTGTCGATCATCAAACCTTAGAAGACGATACCGTAACCATCCGCCACCGCGATACCATGGCCCAGGAACGTGTCCCTGCCGATCAGTTAGAAAAGATTATTGGTGAGTTGGTGAGTTGGAAAAAAGTATTGGCGTAAATCTAACCACATAATATAGAGCACTTGTTTAACAACAGGTGCTTTTTTTTGTAGAGTAATGATCAATATTTAATTAGCGCGATAGATAATGCATTTAAAGTATATTAGCTTATAATGAAAAAAATAGCGCTCGTATTTATATTGTTAATAGTATGTGTGGCATCGGTTTTAAAATGGCGGTCTCGGTATATCGTTTCACCCATCGAAAAGGCAAGAAAAGAAGTGACTAAGCTTAATGCGGATCAAGATCTGAGAGAAGGTGATCTGATATTCCAAACTTCGCTTTCAAAACAAAGTATGGCCGTTCAGTTAGCTACAAAATCAAGGTATTCTCATTGCGGTATAATTTTAAAAAACGGAAGCGGGTATAATGTTTTTGAAGCGGTACAACCTGTGAAATTTACACCTCTTTATCAGTGGATCGCCCGTGGTCAAAAAGGAAAATTTGTTATTAAGCGATTAAAAAACTCAAGTACTATTTTAACACCAACGGCCTTGGCAAAAATGCACAAGGTAGCAGATCAATTTAAAGGGAAGAGTTACGATCTCTTTTTTGAATGGTCAGGTGATAAGATATATTGTTCAGAACTGATCTGGAAGATCTACCAACGTTCTACCGGAATTGAAATAGGCAAGCTTCAAAAGTTAAGCGATCTGGATCTGAAAAATGCTATAGTTAAGAAAAAAATGGAAGAACGTTATGGTAATAACATTCCGTTCAATGAAACAGTTATTTCTCCGGAAGAGATGTTTGACAGTGAATTGTTAATTACTGTAAAGTCAAATTAAGGTTTGACCTTTGCTATGGGTTATGGACCGCTCCCACCAATGAACCATCAAACCATAAAAAACGGATTCGCTTTAAACAATTTCCAATCCTCCAACAAACGCGCTTTCAACCCCTGCAATTGCACATCATCCTTCCATTTCGCATCCAAAACCTCTAAACGGTATATGCGCTTTAACAGGTTATAACACATGGTAAACTGCCCGCAGGCAATAACCGTATCCCGGTCAGTCTGCACACCACTGTTAAACCACAAGGTAGTGCCCACTGCAGTTGCCGCCGTAGCGGCCGTCTGCATGGCGGGGCTTGGCTCTAAAATATCGGCTACAGCCGGCCACCAGGCTTTATCCCTGGTTTTAAGGTTATCCAGCCGTACCTCGTTATGCTGAACCGAAAACTCGTAAATAAAGCACGACATTGCCCTGTTTTTATAAGCCGGCATGGTATAAAAACTATTGTAGGCCTGCCTTCTTTCCTGTGCTAAAAAAACCTTCAAATTTAACAGCAGCATTGATTGCGCGCGCGAGGCCATCATTTGCTGCAATAAAGTAAACCGTAGTTTAAAAAAATACCCAATGTATTTGATCAGTGATCTTCCAAAACTGGTTTTAGCCATTTTTTGCTTCTGCTCTTTAAAAATACGTTGCAGGTACAGGTAAATTACACCCGGTATAAAGGTCAGTACCAGTATACTCAACCCTACGGTTCTGCTGGTGCATCCAAAAAACAGCAGCACTATAGCGGCAATAAAGGCTACCAGTATCACCGTCATAATGATATTTACCTTGTTAATGGTAAGGTTTTTATACCACCGCTTTGTTTCGGTTGGGTTTACAAACTGATCCATAAAATAGCTGCCCACATCGCATACCATCATTACATCAAATGGTTTTTTAGGCGGGTGGGTTGCCCTAAAGTTATCCTCCATCATCATGCTCCCCAGTCCCTGGTTATCAACAACACCGCCATCCATCATACAAAAAGGCTTGTTGGCTATTTCGGGCAGTTTAAGCGGGTTGTTGTTTTTATAACTGATGGCCGACAGCATTTCATCAGCATTACTGAGGCCGGGGTGAATATAATCGTAAGGGTAAACCATCGGCTCAAAACCCGAAGGGAAACACGACGATGTAGCCGCGAGATCGCTCAACTTTAATTTACGGGCAACATCGGCATTATTAAAATGCAGGTAATAATTACCTACAGTAAATATACTATCCGGGTAACCATTGGTTTGAAAACGGAAAGCAATACCGTTATTAAGCTCGGTCGCATTAAAACAAACCGTTTTTAAATGCGGGTTTGCACTATGGTCAAAAAACACATCCAGCGTTTCACTTTTACCTTCTTTGCTGGTAAACAGCATTTCATCATAAGCTTTCGCGAAGGCATTGATCAGGTTATGCTCTTTTTTTACTGTCTTTACCCACCCGGTTGCTGCATCCGTTTGCTGCCCCACCTCGTTCCATTTTTTAGGATCGGTTAAAATATCAAACACCCGGTTCAGCAGGTCCTCGCCATTCATAAAAACCTTCATGTTGGCGTAAAAGGTATTAAAATCAAATCCCGGCTTGTAAACGCTGGCACTGTAATACGAGTTGGTTAATGAGCCGCCCGACGTGGAAGTTATAAACGTAATATGTTTCAACAGGCAATCATCCTCAGTTGTCATCCAGGCGCGGTTTAGGTAACACATGGCGCCCAGGCTAAAGGCCGCCGCCCTAAAGCCGCCGCCCGATAGGGCCAGTGCAATATCACCAAACGGAGTTTCGGGTGCTACGGTAGCTAATTGCCGTAAGACTTCCTGCGGGGTCTCCACCTGCGCAGGCGGGGTAGACAGATCTAATAGTGACATACGATCGTAAATTTAGGTATGCCAAGTTAAATAATATTAATTAATAATACACTTGCAAGTGGCTGTATATTAATATTAATAATTATAATTTGCCATAAAGTTAATGGCAGTCATAAACTCTGTAACCGTTCCTATTGTATAAAAAAGCGCAAAGTTTATCATGCAATATTTCGGGATAACTATTTTTATCCTCATTTTTAGCCCAAATCAAGTTTAATTCTATTATGATCATTGATTCCCGCGCATTTGCAAGGGCCGGTTTGCTGGGCAACCCCAGCGACGGATACTTCGGTAAGACCATTAGTTTAAGTATCAAAAATTTTGGTGCCCACATTCTGCTCTATCAATCGCCCGAACTGGCTATTGAACAGCAGGAAGCCGATGCCAATTCTTTCCGCAATATCTATCACCTCAAAGAAACCGTTAGCCTGATTGGCTACAATGGCGGCATCCCAATTATTAAAGCGGCCATCAAAAAGTTTTGTGATTATTGCGATGATAACGGTATCCGCCTGTCAAACAAAAACTTTACCATCCGCTACCATTCTACTATTCCGAGGCAGGTAGGTTTGGCCGGCTCAAGCGCTATCATCATCGCTACCTTAAAGGCATTAATGCAATTTTATAAGGTGGATATCCCGATGCATATACTACCCAACATCGCTTTAGCCGCCGAAACCCAGGAGATGGGGATCAATGCCGGCCTGCAGGACAGGGTGATACAATGCTATGAAGGCTGCGTACACATGGATTTTAACAAACCGCAGATAGAAAAACACGGCTACGGGGTATACACGCCTATCGATCCAACGCTTTTGCCTAAACTATACATTGCTTATAAAACCGACTTAGGCAAGGTATCAGGCAAGGTACTGAACGAGATACGCGCCAAATACGATAAAGGCGATAAGCATACGATCGATACGCTGACTACCATTGCCAACCTTGCCGACCAGGGTGCCCAGGCTATTGCTGATAAAGATTACGGCTTGCTTGGCGAGTTGATCAACGCCAATTTTGATAACCGCTGCAAGATCATGACCATCAGCGAAAGCAATATGCAGCTCATCAATACGGCCCGGGGTTGTGGCGCAACGGCCTCATTTACCGGTTCGGGCGGTGCCATTATAGGTACTTACCACGATGACGAAATGCTCAAAAAATTAATTTACAGTCTTAAAAAAATAAACGCCCGCGTTATAAAACCCTATATGATTTAATATGGTAAAGAAAGCAGTAATTCCCGCAGCCGGTTTAGGAACCAGGTTTTTACCCGCCACCAAAGCCTCACCAAAAGAAATGCTCCCTATTATCGACACGCCTACCATCCAATACGTGGTTCAGGAAGCTGTTGATTCGGGCATCGAAGATATCCTGATCATTTCGGGTAAAGGTAAACGTTCAATAGAAGATCACTTCGACCGTCACCCCGAACTGGAAGAGCGCCTGCTGGAAAAGGAAGACAAGATGTACGACGAGATCATGCACCTGTCAGACATGGCCAACATCCACTTCATCCGCCAAAAAGAGATCAACGGCCTGGGCGATGCCATTTACTATGCGCGCCATCATACCGGTAACCAGCCTTTTGCTGTGCTGTTAGGCGATACCATTATCAATTCGGCCATCCCGGTAACGCAGCAGCTCATTGATATTTACGAACAATATCAAAGCACCGTAATAGCGGTCGAAACTGTACCTCGCGATAAAGTTTCGCGCTATGGCATCGTTGGCGGCGAAATGCTGTCGGACACGCTGATGAGCCTCAATACGCTTATTGAAAAACCGGCTACTGATAAGGCGCCATCAAACCTGGCCATTGCCGGCCGCTATGTGTTAACTCCCGAAATTTATAGCGCGCTCGAAAAAACGCCGCCGGGTAAAAACAACGAGGTACAGCTAACCGATGCGATGGTAAACCTGCTTAAAAGCGAAAGCATGTATGCCCACACTATTGAAGGTAAGCGTTACGATATCGGCAATAAGCTTGATTTTTTAAAAACCAATGTTGAGTTTGCTTTACGCAGAAAAGAATTTGCCAAGCCGTTCTATGCCTTTTTAAAAGAGATGATAGAGGAGTATAAAGGGCAGTTGTAAATTTGAAATTAGCTTTGACAACTTTTTAAAAGTTGTCAAAGTTTGCTTGTTAAAACCTCCCAAAAACCTTCACACGCTGTTGCTTAAGCTGATTGGCCAGCATAAAAATATAGATCACATCGTAAACCAAAATAGCTACAAATAAAAACTGCAGCAAAGGCGATTGACCATAAGTTTTAACCTGGGTATAAAAAGCTATGGATGCGATCAGCGTACCTGCCATTTTAAATATCGCGATATAAATGCTTTGGCCCGCAACGCTTTTGCGCTGCCGCAGCATCGTGATAAACAATACCGACATCATTAAATTTTGCCCGAAAGCAGCGTAGGCCCCGTGGGTGTCTTTTAACTCATTACCCAGTAATAAGATCAGTACAAAAGCTACGGTAAGCCCTAACAAAAATTGCAGGTAAAAAGTACCGGCCAACCTTATTTTAGGTACGGGCGGGCCAAAGCGCAGGTATTGCAACAAAATCAGCACATCAAAGGCAAACCATATCCGGTCTACAGCCAGTTGGGGCATGGTATGCGGATAAACAAACGAGTAAATAGCCTCCCACGATAAATTAGCCAGTAAAGCTGCAGCGGGCATACCGTAGGTCAGGTCGATCACTCCACGCCGGATGATCAATAAATAGGTTATTGTCCAGCACACTCCGGAGCTGATCATTAACTGGTGATAAACAGACATAACCCAAATATAGATTAAAACCGGGTAGTTTTTAAAATAGTGATAGGTCTAAATCACTTTTTAGCCAGGGTGTACTCGCCCCAAAAGTCGGTTGGTGCAGCGCCACCACCACCATCCATCATCACCGTCATACCAGGCCCCCCTTCACTGCTACTCATAGGCATAGGCATACCACCACCTATGATGCTAATTGCCTGCACGGGCCGGTCGCTGCCAAACATACTCACGCCGTTCAGTAAAATATGATAACTGAATTTTATAGGCTTATCTACCGAAAATCCGATCCGCTTTAAGCTGATCGCTATTTCGCAGGTAAAAACTCCTTTATTATCGTATCGGCCCGCGGCTTTTAAACCATCTTCATTATATACCGATATCAGCGAATCCAGGTCTTTAAACCCCAAAGCACCTATCCATTTTGCCCGTTGACTAAATTGTTTATTACGCGCCGCCATCACCGAGTCGGCCTCTTTTTCGCTGGGTTGCTCATTGTTCGGGGTGGCAGATCGCCTTACGCTGCTTACCATGATCACTCTGCCTGCCATTTTGCCTTGTGTTGTTGCTATGATCACCGGGTAAACAACACGCATACCGTCCTTATCGTTTTTTTTGCCCGATGGCTGTATGGTCAAACACACCCCGCCCGAATTAATTTTACGGATGATGGCGCCATCTGTAGCCTGCACTGTTAAGTACAGGTTCTCATCATCATTACTCAGGGTGTAAAAAATATCGGTTGCGTGGTTATAAGCCTTAAATTGATTGTCCCATTCTGTAACCTTGCCATCAATTTTTATATCCGCAGGCGCGCGTACACTACCCTGTTGTATATTGGGCAGTTTTTGTGCCTTTGCCGCGATCACAAACAATAAACAAACCGATATGATGGACAAAAATGTTTTGAGTTTCTGCATAGCTGTATTGAACTAATTATTTAGTTAAAGCTAAAGCATTTTATCCGGAATCAGATGTTAAATAACGTTAAAATAAAAAAAGCACCATTAATATATATAATGATGCTTTTTATGATCTCCCCTTCAGTGGAGGTTATTAGCAAGTTATCTGTTTTTTTAAAGATGCTAATGAGGGCTTCGCCGTATACAGAGTCTTGGTTTCTTACCCCTCGTAAGTAGCGGTTAAGGTAATAGGCACGTTTAAGGCTTTTGATATGATGCAGTTGGCTTTAGCGCCTTCGGCAACCTGCTGAAAAGTAGCATTATCAACACCTTCAATTTTTGATGCCTTTAACTCCAGGTGTATCCCGGTGATCGATAATGCCTGCATATCCAGGTCTAATGTAGCTTCGGTATCAAGGTCGTTAGGGGTAAAGCCTGCCTGGGTTAAAGCAGCGCCAACAGCCATGGTAAAGCAACCGGCGTGCGCAGCGGCTATCAGTTCTTCAGGGTTAGTACCGATGCCATCAGCAAAACGGGTTTTAAATGAAAATTGCGTGTCGTTCAACACAGTGCTTTGTGTTGATATTTTGCCTTCGCCAGCTTGCAGCGTGCCATTCCAATGGGCTTTTGCGGTACGTTTCATAAAGTATTGATTTTGGTTTCTGTTAATGTTATAAAGCTACGCATTTGTTTGTGAACTGCATATTACCATTTTGCACGCTCGTATTGCAGCGGCCATTTTACCTCGTGTCCTAAAACGTGTGCTGCCCTTAACGGGAAGTGCGGGTCGCGCAGCATTTCCCGGGCCAGCAAAACTACATCAGCCTTACCGCTTTGAATGATCTCGTCGGCCTGTTTCGGCTCGGTTATCATACCCACGGCCCCGGTTAAAATACCGGTTTGCTTACGTACGTTTTCGGCAAACTGTACCTGGTATCCCGGCCCAACCGGTATTTTAGCAGTGGCCACATTACCGCCCGAAGAACAGTCGATCAGGTCAACACCTTTTTCTTTTAATATCTCTGCCAGCTTAACCGATTCATCAGTGGTCCAGCCGCCTTCGGTCCAGTCGGTAGCCGATATTCGTACGAATAACGGATTCTCCTGCGGCCAGGCTGTACGTATAGTATCAGTGATCTCCAATAATAATCTAATCCTGTTCTCAAAGCTTCCGCCGTATTCATCGGTACGGTGGTTACTTACCGGCGATAAAAATTCGTGCAGCAGATAGCCATGCGCGGCATGTATTTCTATCACCTTAAAGCCTGCTTTTAATGCCCTGAATGTAGCCTGTTTAAAATCTTCTGTCACTTTAGCAATGCCATCTTTATCCAGTTCCAGCGGCTTTTCTTCAGCATCGGTAAAGGCTATAGCACTTGGGGCAACCGTCTGCCAGCCGCCATTTAACAATGGCACCTGTTTGCCGCCCGCCCATGGTACATCGTGGCTGGCTTTGCGCCCCGCGTGTGCCAGTTGTATACCGGCCACTGCGCCATGCTGGTGGATAAAAGTGGTTATTCTTTCCAGTTCGGTAATGTGCTCATCTTTCCAGATACCTAAGTCGCCGGCGCTTATTCTGCCTTCCGGCGATACTGCTGTAGCTTCGGTAATTACTAAGCCGGCGCCACCCACGGCACGGCCGCCCAAATGCACCAGGTGCCAGTTGTTGGCAAAGCCATCTTCGCTGCTATACTCGCACATAGGCGATACAACTATTCTGTTTTTAAATTCAACGCCCCGTATGGTCAACGGGCTAAAAAGGTGTGGCATACTTTGATTTTTTGTTCAATTTTAACACTAATTTACCAACTTGGGTTTTCCCTCCGTTAATAAGTACTTTGGTATGACGAATGCCCTCATTTATGTCATTTAAATAACTTATTTTCGATTTTTATGATACGTTTTTCTCTGGATAATTATGCAATCATCTCCTAATTTCGACGGTAAAGTTTTCGTTAATCCCATCCCAACCAAAGTTGGCGGCGACGGCAATATGGGTAAAATACTAACCGAATATTTTCTAAAATCGCATCCAAACCGCACTCCGGCAAAAACACCGGGGCCTTTTCCGGTCGACCATGATCAACTGAACTATTTACCTGCCGATACCCTGCGCATCACCTGGCTCGGCCATTCGGGCTTAATTATCGAAATTGATGGCAAGCGTATTTTAACCGACCCGGTTTATCGCCGCGCGTCGCCCTTTCAGTTTATGGGGCCAAAGCGGTTTTTTCCGGTACCTATCGCGCTTAATGAGCTGCCGCACCTGGATGCCATTATCATCTCGCACGATCATTACGACCATCTTGACCAGCAGATCATTGTTGCATTGGCTACCAAAGGCACACCTATATATACTTCGCTTGGCGTGGGCGATATTTTAAACAAGTGGGGCATACCCAAAACGCACATTACCGAAATGGATTGGTGGCAAAGTGTTGATATTGGTGGAGGAATTACGATTACAGCTGCCCCGGCAAGGCATTTTTCGGGCCGCAGCCTGTTTAACCGCATGCAAACGCTTTGGTCGTCGTTCGCTATTAAAGGACCGGTACACAATGTTTATTACGGTGCCGATAGCGGCATCCATCCATTGTTTAAAGATATTGGCGAACGCCTTGGCCCGTTTGATATTGCGATGCTGGAAGTTGGCGCATCAAACCCGCTTTGGGCCGATATACACATGGGGCCGGTATTCGCTACCGATGCAATGCTGGCTTTAGGTGCCAAAGTAATGATGCCAATCCATTGGGGAACGTTTAACCTTGCCATGCACACCTGGACACAACCCGTTGAAGAGGTAATGAAACAAGCCGAAGAAAAGCACATCAAACTATTACTCCCCGCACCAGGCGAGACATATACTTATGATGGTAAACCCTACATCAACAAATGGTGGGAACCGTTTATGTAACCACAAAAGTCATCCCGAACTTGTTTCGGGATCCCTCGTGATTAGTCTGCGCATACTTGTCCCGTGGGGTGCTGAAACAAGTTCAGCATGACTTCATTTTTATTTCTTATTCGCCGCCCTTGCCGCTTTAACTTCGGCAGGCTTCACAGCACTGGCCTTATTGCCAAAGCTGCTGCGTACGTAAGTGAGTACATCGGCTATTTCCTGGTCGCTTAAAAAGTTATGTGGCGCCATATTGTTCGAGTAGGTTTCGCCGTCTATCTCCACATTTTGCGCAAAGCCGTTTAATACCACCTTGATCAGTTTGGTTTTATCGCCAAGCACATAGCTTGTTTTAACCAATGGTGGATTCATATTGGGTACACCGCCGCCATCAGCAAAATGACAGCTTAAACAGTTTTTGGTATACACCACCTTGCCGCGCTCAATTGACGCAGGAGTTCCCGGTTTAACAGCGGCGGTTTTAGGTTTGGTTTGGGCAAATACACAAAAGCTTAATGGCATTAGCAACAAAGCAGCGGCTAAATATTTCTTCATAAAATGTTAAAGGTGTTATTTTTTATAAATGATACGGTAAATAGTTCCTTTGCTGTCGTCGCTAACATAAAGCGAACCATCCGGGCCTTGTGCCAGGCCACATGGGCGATGATCGGCACGGCCGGAAGCCGTTTTTTCTGCTGAGCCCGAAAAGTTATCGGCAAATACTTCCCAGTTGCCATAAGGCTTACCGTCTTTAAAAGGTTGGAAAACCACAAAGTAACCGGCCTGTGGTTCAGGCGCGCGGTTCCACGATCCGTGGAAAGCAATAAATGCACCATTTTTATATTTCTCAGGGAACATATTACCGGTGTAAAATAGCAAGCCGTTAGGTGCCATGTGGCCGGGGTATGCTGCCGCCGGGTCGATAAAGTTGCCAACGGCTTCTTTTTTACCATCGCCGCCATACTCCGGAGCCATTATTTTTTTATGCTGTATCTGGTCGTAATACATGTACGGCCAGCCTGCATTATCGCCTTTCTTTAAAGCGTATAAACACTCGGCCGGTAACTCTGCCGATTGCTTCACAGTAAACATATCCGGGAAGATATCATGCAGTTGATCACGGCCATGCTGCATTACAAAAAGCTGGTTATCCTGCTGGTTCCAGTCCAAACCAACCACATTGCGCAGGCCGGTAGCATAGCGTACACCATCGCCATAGGTTTGGTTTAATTTGTTGGCCTTAAACTGCCATATCCCACCAGCCGAATCTAATATCGGGCAACCCTTAATGCCCATCGAACCCAACTTGCGGTCCTCCTGCTGGCACGAATTTGAGTACGCGCCAACGTTTACATAAATATTGCCCGCGTTATCCAGCACTATCGATTTGGTTTCGTGCTCGCGGCCCATTTTTAAACCAGTAACTATTTTCTCGGGCTCGTTAGGGTTTATTACTTTATTATTTGCATCAAGTTTATACCTGAATACTTCTGTATTTGATGAAGCGTACAGGTAACCATCCTTAATATAGATACCGGTACCACCATAGTTTGCAAAACCGCCTGTTAACACCGCTTTGCCATCGGCATTTTGGTGCAGCACCAAAATGGCCTTGCCATCTTTATTGTTTCGGGCCAGTTTAACATAAATATCACCCTGGGGGGTAACGGTTAAATGCCGTGCGCGGGCGCCTGTTTCGGCAACCTTTAAAGCGCCAAAACCTGCAGGTAGTTTTAATCCTGCATTATCGCCATCGGCAGTTACACCCGTTTCTGCTTTTAACGCAAATAGCGCAATGGTCACTACAGCAACGGGTATAAGGTATTTTAATTTGGTTTTCATGGTGATAGATTATTGGTGCCGAAGCTACCAATTTTTCTGCGAACAAGTAAAGTTTAGCAGTTTAATAATACTGGCAACACACTATCGCAACAATGGTGTTACAAATACTCCATACGTGTAACTTATATAACAATCAATTATGTTAATTGCCTTACCATCCTGATATGGGTATTGGCTCCAAAATGCATCGCATCAGCATTTAAAATTAATGTAAAAGCTTGGTTAGCCTGTGTGTATTCCTTAAGTCCCAAATAGCCAAGCCCGGCAATATACTGGCAATGTAAGGTATTTCGCACGTTCAGATCATCATCAAATATCAGCAGGTTAGGCAGCGATACCGCGAAGTAGTCCAACGTTATCTCATCGTTTTGATGCTTATTGCCATAGGCCACCAGTTTATTAAATATTGTGGTGGCTTTTTTAGGTTCGCCTAACTTTAGCCATGCCAAGCCCTGGTAAAATATTTTATCAGGCTGCTGGTCGTTATAAAAAATTGCCGCCCCGGGTTCAGCTAAACCCTTGGTAGCTTTTTGCCAGTAATTTTTTGCTTCCGCGATGTTATTCAAACCTTCATAAGCACATCCCAACCAGTAAAATATATCGTTTTCCTGTGCGCCGGGCAGCTTGCCTTCGCCTAAATTGTCGGGATAGGTTTGCGCTTTGGTCAGGTATTCCGTCGCACGGTTAAAATCCCCGTTCTCGATACAAAGCTTGGCCATCTCGGTCAAACTGAAAATATACTGACCAGATGCCTTCCCTTCGCCGCCTTCCCAGGGGTGAAATTTACGGCTCATCAACAGCTCAAAAGCCCGCTCATAATTCCCCGTAAAATTATAAATAGCCGCACGTTCCAGGTACAGGTCGTCACGGTCGAGAGTTACAGCCAGGTTATCCTCCAACAATTTTAGCCGCTGTTCCGGACTGTGGTTTGACCTTTTGTACAACTGATCCAACTCCATCAGTACACGGGCATCGGCTTGATCAAGCTGGTACGCTTTTTCAAATACATAAAGCGCCTGCTGCGCATCATTCAACTTATTAAAATAAGCGATGCCCAGGTTACGCAATACTGTTGGGAACGCCGGGGCTTTCTTTGCTGATAGCTGCCAGTTACTTATTGCCTCTGGGTACTGGCGTTTATCGTACCATAAACTACCTAAATAATAGGGTGCCATGGCATCATCAGGGTTTGCTTTAATGGCGTACTCTAAAACAACGATATCTTCTAATCTATTGGGGAAACAATACGCCGGGTCGGCACTGGCTGCAGTATTCAGATAGCCTGCAACGTTATTACTATCCTTACTCAGGCTACTGTAATAAGCCAGGTAATAATTTACTAATGGCTGTTGCCGATGATCTTTTACCTGCAGAAGTAAAGTAATGGCCTCCGGATATAATCCCGCCGAAGCATAATCTATTGCGTATGCGACCAGGTTATTGGCGGTGGCACGGCTTAACGTTAGCAATTGATTCATCGCTTTCTTGGCGCGATGCTCCATCCTTAATTCCTGGTAACACAAATAAACCCCGAACAACACGCCTATGTTAAAACTGTCCCGTTTAATGGCTTCTTCGGCTACAGCCAGCGCCTCTTTAATACGATCGAGCTTGAGCAACGCCATTACTTTAACAGTATAGGCCTTACCATTACGCGCGTTACGGTCTATAGATTGGTCGATATGCTCCAGAGCCAGCTCATAATGCCCGCGCATCATATCAATTTCTGCCACGGCAAAAAAGCCGTTATCCTGCCAGGCACTGTTCCAGGTAGCTTTAAAAAAGGCATCGTAAGCCTCATTAATTTTACCCTGATATTTAAGACACAAACCCAGGTTATAACAAGCCTCCCCATCGTATGGATTTGGGTTACGCTGGGTAATGGTAGCAATAGCTTTGCGAAAATACGGTTCGCTTTTGGCAAACATCCCGCGCCTGAAATACCACAAGCCCAAAGCGTTATTATTGCGCGCATCCATCGGATCGCGTTTCAAGGCTTCCTCATAATAAGGCACCGGGCTATAAGTAGCATGGCGGTATTGCTCCAGGTGCTGGCCTGTTAAAAATAATTGTTCGCAAGTGGCTACTTCATGCGGCTGCAATGCCGGCTTTGCCGGTTCGGGAATCTCGTTTTGCTTATTTCGCGATGCCGAGTAAGCAATAAGTTCTTTTCCGGATGCGCTTAATACCACAAGCTTTAATTCTTGCTCGTCAACTTTCCCGTTAAGGGCAACTGTATTTTGGTATTCCTTTGCCGGAGAAATATCGGCGCTTTCGCTAAATACCAGTTTATCCTGATGATATAGTTCGACTTCTACTTCGCTTAGCGCTGATGTAGCAAACAATTTAATATCGACGGCATTACCCCCCAACTCCATATTCAACAAAATATCTTTACTGGCATTTTTAACCACGCCCAGTTCGCGGTAAGGTAAAAAATACTGGGTGAACGATTTCTCTTCATTTGGCATCAGCCAGCTAAAGTCGGGCTGATTATCAGTAAAAACACCCGTCATTAATTCAATATACGGCCCGTCCTCATCGGTCAGGTTCCTGTCCCAGGCTACGCCAAAATCGCCATTACCCCAGGTCCATTGTTTTTTTCCCGGCGAAACATGATGATCGGCCACATGCAGCACACCCGCCCGGGTATCGTGCTCATAGCCACCAACAAAGTCGTACTCGCTGTTTACCGCCATATACGATGTTGGCACCGGGATATTTTTATACCGCGAGATATCTGTACCGGGTGAGTAATCAACTTTATAATAAGTGCCGGTAGCGATCGGAAAAGTGGAAACGTCACGCTTACCATGATCAAATACCGCATTTACGTCGGGCGGGAAAACCGACTGGTAATCATCATTTACCTTTACCGCCGGGTTGGCCCACCATAAAAAGGTTTGCGGCAAATTGCTGCGGTTATACAGCTTTGCTTTTATCTCCAGGTAGGCCTTATCGGGATACAAGGTAAACCCAGCCATGCCTTTGGTATGAAACATCTTTTCAACCTCATTAACCCAAATGGTTTTGCTGCCATCGGTATGAGCTTCCATGCAAAAATCAACCGGCTCAAACGTGCTTGGCCTGTGGTGCTGCGGCCAGTTAAATTCTATCCCGCCCGATATCCACGGGCCGCAAAGCCCAACCAATGCCGGTTTAATTACCTGGTTATAATAGATAAAATGGCGCTGCTTTATTTTATCGTATGCCATTTGTACCCGGCCGCCCAACTCGGGCAGTATCATTACCTTTAGATACTCATTCTCTAAAAAAACTCCGGTATATTCTTTGTCTGTTTTTTCATCGTATATCTTCTCGATCACCGGGTTAGGGTAAACCACACCACTGCTGCCCTGGTAAACACGTTTTTCAAAAAACATCGGGTTTTTATCAGGCGTGCCTGTCTCGTAAGTTGGGATAACTACTTTCTCTATCCAGCTTTTAACCATTGCTTGCAGGAGTTTTTAATGCGTAAAATTGTGTTCTAATTCTTCCAGTGTTTGCCCTTTGGTTTCTTTTACCTTAGTCCTGATAAACAAAAAGCCTAAAAAGCAAATGGCGGCGTATAGATAAAATGGCCCGTAGGTTCCAAGCTTTGCCGCTAACGGCGGGAAGGTAAATACCAGGATAAAGTAAGCTGCCCAAAGGCTGACGATAGCTACCGACGATGCCACGCCACGAATGTTATTCGGAAATATTTCGGATATCAACACCCAGGTAACCGGCGCCAGCGAAGTGGCATACATCCCTATAGCGAGTAACACGCAAACCGAAACAATGGCCGGCGAAGCCTGATTTTTTAGCGACAAGGCCAGTACAATGTAAATAACCGACAGGCCAAGCGAACCAATCAACATTAACGGCCTGCGGCCCAGTTTATCCACCTGCCACATGGCCAGCAGGGTAAACAGCATATTGACGATACCGATGGCTACCGTCTCAAATAACTGGCTATCCAAATTGGCCCCCACCGATTTAAAAATGGTCGAGGTATAATTAAACACCACATTGATGCCGCAAAACTGCTGAAAAACAGCCAGGGTAATACCCACCACCACCGCCGGGCGAACAGCTTTGGCAAACACCGCGCTGTACGATTGTTTTTTGCTCCCGGTTAACGATAGCGCAATATCCGACATCGTATTACCCGCAAAACCACTATCACCTATCTTATTTAAGATCTGCAACGCCTTTTCGTCCTTGCCCGCTTTTACCAGCCAGCGCGGGCTTTCCGGTAAAAAAATCACACCAAACAAAAACAGCAGCGATGGCACACATCCCAAACCAAACATCCAGCGCCAGGCATCCGGGCCCTTATCCGCCAGGGTATAATTGACCAGGTTGGTCACCAATATCCCGATAACAATGGTGAGTTGATTGATAGCCACGTTGCGCCCGCGGATAGCTGCAGGCGATACTTCGGCAATATACATCGGGCTCAGCATCGATGCCATGCCCACGCCTATGCCCGCGGCAAACCGCATCATTACAAACTCGGTGAGCCCCTGCGAAAAAGCCATCCCCAACGATGAGATGGCAAATATGGCGGCGGCCAGCATTAAGCCCGGCCGACGGCCGTACCTGTCGGCCAGGTTACCTGCCAACAGGCATCCTACAATACAGCCCAAAGCAAGCGAGCCGGTTAAAAAGCCCTCCCACCAGCTTGATAGTTGAAACGTTGTGCGTAAAAATGGTAACGCGCCCGCTATCACCGCAAAATCAAACCCGAACAGATAGCCTCCTAAGGCCGATATAAAGGATATGCCCAATATATAGGCATGGTTAAACCTGTTTGCTTTAGTATTCATTAAGTTGATAATTGGTAAACTAAAGTAGCGTAACCCGGGTACAGTCACAATGGATATTTTTTTATAAAAGATGGACTTTATTACCTTTATATTTATTGCACTTCAAAGGTTATCGGGAAAACCATCAAAAAACGACGAAAAACGATAAAATAGACATTATGACTATTAATGGCGAACATTCAAAAAAAATAAAAGAGGGCTTTGTTGGCCAGCGAATGATCGTTCTGCCACCGGATATTATTAAAAAAGTGGTGAAAAATTCTCTTACCCAACGACTGTATTTAACAGCCATCGGTTATTACCCACATGCCTGCTTTCACGATAGGGAACGCAAACACGGCAGCAGCCAATACATATTTCTATACTGTACCGAAGGCAAAGGCAATATCGAAATCTCCGGTAAAAACATTGAGCTGGTACCCAATACTTACTTCATCATTCCAAAGAATACAGCGCATCATTATAAAAGCTCAGCAAGTGCGCCATGGAGTATTTACTGGGTGCATTTTATTGGTGAACATGCCGACGCGCTTTATCGCCGTTATCTCGAAAAACGGCAGCAGAATAATTTTCTCCCTTATGATGAGCGCAAGATCAATGCCTTTAACGAAGTATTTGATTTATTAGAAAGCAGCTTTGATATTCATACGCTCGAGATACTGAACATCCGTTTACTTGATTTTATCTCATCGTTTATTTATCAAAAAGATATCGACCCGGGTTTAAACGACAACGACATCATAGGCAACTCCATCAGGTTTATGAAAAACCATATCAACGGCTCTTTTACTATCGATGATTTTGCCCGGCAACAAAAGCTTTCCGTATCGCATTATTCCCGGCTGTTTTATCAAAAGGCCGGTAGTTCACCAGTGAGGTATTTTAACCAGTTAAAAATACAACGCTCATGTCAAATGTTGTACTTTACCAACCGCAGCATTAAAGAGATCTGCGTTGAACTTGGCTTTACCGACCCATACTATTTTTCGCGCCTGTTTAAAAAGTTAATGGGTATTTCGCCGGCCAAATATAAAACCCAGCATAAAGCTAACTAACCACCGGCTCACGCTGGTATTTATTGCGGTACTCCACCGGCGATAAACCGGTTATTTTTTTAAAGGTACTACGAAATGCCTTGGTATCGGTATAGCCCACGTTGTACATTACCTCGTTCACGTTTTCACGTGACGATTCCAGGTTCATTTTAGCAGCTTCAATTTTTACGCGTTGTATATATTCAACTACCGTGTTCGATGTCGCTTTTTTAAACCGGCGCTCCAAATTCCGGCGGCCAAGCGCCAGCATATCGGCCAGCTGATCAACGGTTATCCTTTCTTTAAAGTTACCTTCAATATATTCCTGCGCTTGTTTAATGTGTTCGTCCTCATGATCTTTTTGCCCCATAAACATCACAAATTGCGACTGGCTTTTACGCGCATATTCTATCTGGAAAGCTTTTGAACAAAATATGGCTATCTCGCGCCCGGCATACTTTTCGATGAGATATAAGATCAAATTAAGGTATGAGAACGCACCGCCGCTCGAATAGATCCCATTTTCATCGGTAATGATCTTATCCTCAACCAGCGTCACCGCCGGAAACATTCGCCTGAAATCGTTAGCGACTATCCAGTGCGTAGCGGCTTTACGCCCGTTTAACAAACCGGTTGAAGCCAGCAGGAAAGCACCGATACATAAACTGGCAACTTCGGCGCCACCTTTATATTGGCTTACTATCCAGGGCACAAACTCTTCATTCTCCTTCAATAGTTTTACCATATCGCCGTCGATAGCCGGGATGATAACCAGGTCGGTTTTCTTAACATCAGCCACCAGTTCATCAGCGTAAACCGTGTACCGGCCACCCGCAACGAGCGTTTCTTTACTCAGGCCAACCAGCTTCACCTGGAATAAGGCCGGTTTGCCCATGCTGTTCACAAATTTGTTAACTTCGGTAAAAACCTGGCGCGGGCCCTCAATACTGCCCAGTATAGCTCCCTTTGGAACCAGTATGGATATATGTTTCATAGTGGTAAAATTAGGTAAACGGTTTGTCGCAATCAACCCCTCTATTTGCTGTATTTACACCCCTTGCAATTCAAATATCGACGCTACATTTGTTATATCAAAATCAATAAGCAATGGAAACCAATAATTTAGATCATAACATTAAAGTTTTTTGCGTTACCGCCGATTCATTTCCAAATGGTATTGAGGCTGCTTATAATAAGCTCTATGCCGTGGCTGGCCAGGAAGGCAGAACTATTTACGGCTTGTCAAAACCCGAGAAAGGCGTGATAGTTTACAAAGCCGCTGTAGCGGAAAACTTTGACGGCGAGGCCGAGCAATCAGGCCTGGAAACTTTGATCATCCCGAAAGGTGAATATGCTGCGGAAACTATACACGACTGGCGTAACAACATGCAAAAATTCAGCCCCGTATTTATGACTTTGCTGGATAACCCTCGCCTTGATCGCAACAGCTGGTGCATTGAATGGTACAAAAACGACGACGAAGTTGTATGCATGGTAAAACTGCAATAACACTCCATATTTTTTTAACTTTAAATATCAGGAAACCAAAACATAAACTATAAAAACCTTACAATCATGAGCACAGAAAAAAAAGTTACAAAAACAACCAGGATCATTTACTGGGTTACAACGGTCCTCATAGCCTTACCGCAACTGGGCGGCGCATTCATGATCAACAGCGACATGTCCAAACAAATGTCTGCGCATTTGGGGTTACCATATTGGTTAATGGTAGAAGCTTCTATAGGCAACACCATAGGCGCGTTGATATTGATCATTCCGATGTGGAAATGGTTGAAGGACTGGGCATACGTGGCGTTCGGTATAACATTTATTTCGGCGTTGATCGCGCACATCGTAGTTGATGGCTTTGGCAGCGAAGCTATACAAGCAATAATTTTCTTTGCCGTGCTGTTTACCTCATATATTTATTACCACAAGATCAATGATTAATTTAATCATCGATAAAAACTATAAATTTTAAACTTTATATAAATTTTAATTATATGATCATTGTAGTCATTATATTAGCCATTATTGCTATCCCTTTTATAATAGCAATATTTAAACCTGAGGAATACACTATCGAACGTGAAATAGTGATCGATAAGCCTAAAAGCGAAGTTTTCAATTACGTTAAACTCCTGAAAAATCAGGATTATTACAGCAAATGGGTAATGACCGATCCCGGTATGAAAAAAACCTTTACCGGCACCGATGGTACGGTTGGTTTTATTTATGCATGGGATAGCGAAAATAAACAGGCGGGCAAAGGCGAACAGGAGATCATTAAACTATCCGGCGAAGACCGCGCCGATATGGAGGTACGTTTTGAAAGACCCTTTAAGGGCCTGGCACATCCAAGCGTGGTAACCGAAGCTTTATCGACAACACAAACTAAAGTACATTGGATATTTAAAGGTACCTGTACCTACATGATGCGGGTGATGCACATTGTACTTAATTTAAAAAAAGTGCTGGGTAAAGATATGCAAACAAGTCTCACTACTTTAAAAGGCATCCTCGAAAAATAAAACCAATAAGTATTTATTAAACTATACAACAATGGCAATAATTAATCCCTATTTAAACTTTTCGGGCAATACCGAAGAAGCTTTTAATTTTTACAGGTCGGTATTTGGCGGCGAGTTCCAGGTGATGATGCGCTTTAAAAATATGCCCGACGGGCAGAATCTATCGGCCGAAGACGGCGAAAAACTCATGCACATATCATTGCCTATCAGCAAAACCAATGTACTGATGGGTACCGATGTGTTGGGCTCAATGGGGCAAAGCCTTACCGTAGGCAACAACTTTGCTTTAAGCGTACATACAGCAAGCGAGGCCGAAACCGAAAAGATCTTTAACGGCCTTAGTGAGGGCGGGCAGGTAACCATGCCCCTGCAAAAAACCTTTTGGAGCGCCTTGTTCGGTATGCTCACCGATAAATTTGGCACACAATGGATGATAAGCTTTGATAATAACGAGCAGGAATAATTTTAATTTTGAACGGGAATGGTTGAAGTTTTTAAAACAGATGTTAAGTGGCGAAAGCAGGCAAAAATGCTTCATGCTGTTTTGTCTCAGCAATTCCCGTTCATCCAGATCAATTTCGATCTGGATGATTGCGACCGTATACTGCGCATCGAGGGTAACGACTTTTGCCCTTTTAAAGTGATCGAACTGTTAAACCTCAACGGGCACCAGTGCCTGGTTTTGATCTGATATTTAGTGGTCTGTATCCTCGCTCAGGGTGATCACATCTTTATAACCGGAAGGTTCAATGCGTATCTTTCCGGTAAACGGATGATCCACCAAAATAATAATATACATCACCATCCCGATAAAAATGCCAAGCATGGCGGTCACTGTCATGTGCAGGCGCATGCTTTCCACATCGATCATCAATGCCGATAGCAGCAGGATAAAAGCCCCTATCAGTAAGGGGATCCATATTTCCAGGCTTATTGCCGAGTCGGCATCCAATCGCCGCAAACTGCGGTAGGTAGCCAAATCATTTAACTGGCTAAACATTTCGGATACACGCATATTGTTGGCATGTAGTTTTTGCATGTTGGCGTATACAGCACTAAAATACCACCTCCCGGTGTCGCCCGTGGGTTCAAGTCGCTCCATGGCGGGGTATTCTTTTTTAATGACGTGATTTACATAGGTTATATAACTCTTTATTAAATTAGTTCTGGCCTTAACATCGCTGCTGTCGCCGTAATACCTCATATCGCAATACAACCCTTTTGCCAGGCTGCCTTCCCGGTCGGCGTTATTGTGCGCCTCTTTCATCGAATCCCAAACAAAAAACACCACAAAACCTAATAACAAGCCGTAAAAACCGCCCAGTATGGCAAAGGTGTACCCAACCGCTTCGTTATGCGCCCGCTTGTACTTTACTTTAATATACTTTCTGAATAAATAAACGCCGGCAACGCCGGTACCGCCAAATACGATGGTAATGATCACCAATAACAAAAATGGCGGCAGATGAAGCAAATAATACATCATTGTGATAAGGTTTAGTGTTGGTTTTGGTCAGTTAAATATATAAAAAACACTTATCAAAATAGTATATGTCCGTTGTTTTTAGTGAGTTAAATAAAATTTTATTGATATACCTCGTGCCGTGCTAACAGGTTATGTTATATTGAAGCGAATACCTTATTGGATGATCAACGGGTGCTATTTTTTTGCCAGGCCTTGTTTGCCGAATTTAAGCAACTCGTCGGCTTTGATATAGCCAACCGTGCCTAACACCGCTTTACCCTGCGGATTAAAGATAATAAGGGTAGGATAGGCTTCCAAACGCCATTGCTGGGCCAGCTGCGGGCCAACGCCTTTTTCCATATCGATAGAAATATTAATAAAATTTTGATTGAAGAACGCGGCCACTTTGGCATCCTTAAATGTGGTGGTTTTTAACATTTTGCAAGGGCCGCACCAGGTAGCATAAGCATCAACAAAAATGTATTTATGCTGTGCTGCGGCTTGTTTTAACGCTTCGCTCCAGGCATCCTCAATAAAATGGATCTCGGTAGTGGCCTTTTTTGCAGCAGGTTTATCCTTGCTCATCCCTGTTAAAGGAACAACCAGGCAGAAGATAATATATAGTGCGGTACGGAGGCTTTTAATGTTTTTCATAAAACTAATATAGGGAATGTTCTGATATAACCACAGCAAAGTCATTGTGTACAATAACTTTGCGGATCGTTGCGTATCCTCCCGGAATATTCTATCAATGCTCAGATAATAAAAAGGCTCCCCGGTTAGTATCGGGAAGCCTGAATATTATGGTTGCGGCGGTTTCTGATCCTTATTTGGCTCAGGTCTTGGCGGGCGCTCCCTGTGCTGCTGTTGTTGAGGTGGCTGCTGCTGTTGTTGCTGTTGTTGTTGAGGTGGCTTTTGTTGCTGTTGCTGGCGCTGTTGTTCTTGTTGTTGGCGCTGTTGCTGAGCCTGCTGCTGCCTTTGCTGTTCGGCTTGTTGCTGCTGCTGGCGTTGCTGATCTGCCTGTTGCTGACGGGCTTGCTGCTGTCTTTGCTGTTCAGCTTGTTGCTGTTGTTGGCGTTGTTGGTCTGCCTGTTGCTGACGGGCTTGCTGCTGCCTTTGCTGTTCAGCTTGCTGCTGCTGCTGGCGTTGTTGCTCCATCTGTTGCTGACGTTGCTGTTGAGCAGCTTGTTGTTGTTGGCGTTGCTGATCAGCCTGCTGTTGACGGGCCTGCTGCTGTCTTTGCTGTTCAGCTTGTTGCTGTTGCTGACGTTGCTGCTCCACCTGTTGCTGACGTTGTTGATCTGCCTGTTGTTGACGGGCTTGCTGCTGCCTTTGCTGCTCAGCTTGTTGCTGTTGCTGCCTTTGCTGCTCCACCTGTTGCTGTTGTTGATCAGCTTGTTGCTGATGCGGCTGGCGTTGCGGCTCACGTTGTTGCCTTTGTTGCTCCTGTTGTTGCTGGCGCTGCTGATCGTTTTGCTGCTGCGCAGGTGGCATCACCGCAGGCCGGTTTTGTGGCTGTTGCTGATGTTGTTGGCGTTGCTGTTCACGCTGTTGTCTTTGTTGGTCATTTTGTTGTTGCGCAGGCGGAGTTACCACAGGTTGGTTTTGTGGTTGTTGTTGCGTAGGCGCATTAGCCGGGTTATTGTTATGGTTGCCGCGGTTAGGACGGTTTCCGTTTTGCTGATCAGGATTTACAGACGGTGCCTGTTTGTTTGGCGGTACGCCTACCGGACTTGGATTGGTAATAGTAGGCGCGGGCATATTGGGGCTACCGGTATTACCCTGGTTAGGTCTGTTCATCCGCGGGTTATCACGGTTAACCCTAACAATGTTGCTTTGCTGCTGTTGCGGCTCCGGGTTACGTGCCACTTGCGCCAGTTTTGCTGCATTATCACGGTTAACGGTAGCGCCAACATTTCTGTCGCGGTGCGCAATACCGGCGTTAGGGTTGGCATTTTTATAAGCCATGGCATTGACTACAGTAGCCGGGCGAGGCCTGTCGGCACCATTGTTTGCCGGGCGTATAACGGTCGGCCTGAAAATGTTTACAGTGTTATTTCTGATCACCGGTTTACGATCATTACTGTTGTTAATATTATACACCCGTACCGGTTCGTGCGAGTAACGGCGGATCTCATCGGGCCTCGGGCCGCTTACATACCTTACATTATTGTTAACGTAGGTATTATTGATGATGGTGGTTTGTTGTATCACGTTAACAATACGCGGGCGCGGCACGTAATAACGGGTAATGTACGGGCTGCAAATGTAGGCCTGTGGTGCGCAAACCCAGTAATCATCAGGCACATTATAGCCGCTGCCAAATGATATGCTGATACTGATACGTGGCCCCAGCGGTGCCCAGGCATAATAACCACCACCATGGCGCCAGTTAACCCATGCAGGTCCCCATTCGTAACCAGGTACCCATTCCCAGCCATAATAATCATCATAGCGCCAGCGGCCGTAGTGGAAGGTTGCCCATCCCCATGGATAATCGCTCACCCAGGTATTGCCATAAGGCGTTAAAACCCAGTGGCCGCTTGTGGCGTATGGCCTAAAGCCCTGGTCGGCATCAGGTACCCAAACATCGCCGTATTCAGGGTCTTCAACCCAGGTTCCGTAGGGTTGTAATTCATCATAAAATGTTTGGTATGATACACTATAGCCAGGCTGTGCCTGTGTTTGGGAGGGCCGTATTATCAGGAGGGCAAATACCAAACCCAATAGGGCGGGTATTTTATTTATAATCCGTTTCATAGTATTTTAGGGTTATCTCTTTGGTAGTTCGACTAAACAGAATGGGTAACGTTTATTGTAAAAAAATGTTTAGCATGAAAGTTACATTAAAACTATATTAATATTTTGTTTGCTAAATAATGTGTAAAACAAAATATGCGCCAAAATTTGTTGGTTACGTATAAAATTCCATAAATTGTACCTTTACATCTAAATTAAAGTTATGAGTACAGTAAACATTCCACGTCTTGACCTTAACGATTGGGTTAAAGGTTCGGCTGAGCAGCGTAAAAAATTCTCGGATGATCTGGGCAAAGCATTTAACGAAACAGGCTTTGTTACCATTACTAATCACGGTTTAAGCAAACAACAGATAGACGAATTGTATAAACAGGTAAAAGCAGTTTTTGCCCTGCCCGAAGAGGTTAAATTACGCTACGAGATACCCGAACTGGCAGGGCAGCGTGGTTATACCAGCAAAGGAAAAGAAACCGCGAAAGGTTTTAAGGTGCCCGATTTGAAAGAGTTTTGGCAAATAGGACAAACCGTCGCCGATGGCGACCCTGTTAAGGATGAATATCCCGAAAATGTACAGGTAAAAGAGCTGCCCGATTTTTATCCTATCACATCGGGTATTTACAAAAGTTTGGAAGCCTCAGGCGCGCAGATACTGAAAGCCATTGCGGTTTATTTGGGTTTACCCGAAAACTATTTCGACGCTAAGATCCATAACGGTAACTCTATTTTACGTGGATTACACTATTTCCCTATCCTTGATCCGGATGCCTTACCACCCGACGCGGTAAGAGCAGGCGCACATGAGGATATCAACCTGATCACGTTACTGATCGGCGCCAGCGCCGATGGCCTTGAAGTATTGACCCGTGATGGTTCATGGTATGCGGTTAAGGCCGAAGGCGAAGATATTGTGGTAAACGTAGGCGATATGCTGCAGCGTTTAACCAATGGTAAACTGAAATCGACCACACACCGTGTGGTGAACCCGCCGCGCGAACTGATGGGATTTTCACGTTATTCAGTTCCGTTCTTTTTGCACCCGCGTTCTGAAATGGATCTGACCAGCTTACCATCAACCATTGATGCCGAACACCCTAAAGCATACAGCGACATTACCGCAGGCGAATACCTGGATGAGCGCTTACGCGAAATAGGACTGAAAAAATAATGTGCATATCAGCAGAGGCTGATTTATTTTGAATGTGCAGATGTGTAAATACTGACGCTATCCAACAGGATAGCTAATTATTCATCTGCACATTTTCATATCTGCACATTTGTACATTGTTAAAACAAATGCAGGGCTTTTTTATTTATGTTATATCAACCCAAACATCATTGTTATGAATGCCGACCAATACAATTACGCAACCGTTACCCAGGCTTTAGCCGATCTGAAAGCACGCGGCTATGTAGATGAATTTGATTATAAGGACGATTACCTGATTTGCGATAGCAAAGGCGTGCAGTTTAACCCGCTCGAATTAAAAATTACCGAAGTGTACCGTTTTGAAGGTGCAAGCGATCCCGAAGATAGTTCGGTAGTATACGCCATCGAAAGTGCATCTGGATTAAAAGGGCTGATCATCGATGCTTATGGCATGTATGCCGATGAAAAGAAAAGCGCCTTTATCAATAGCCTTAAAATGTCCTGATTGATACCATGGGACTCGACATTCACCTCGCGACAGAAGCTCCCGAAGATATATTAAATAGCCCCGACTATTACGACCTGTATTTTCATAAACACTCGCTTAGCCGAACCTTTTGCTGGTTTATGAGCCGGCGAGATGTAATAGAAAGCGGTGAACCGGAACTGGACCAGATCGGAAAGTTAACTAAGGTTGATGTTTTGCCGTTGTACGATATGAACGACTATCCGGAGCCTGAGGGAATGGAATTTTTTTTGAGTGTAGCCCGCAACGACGATGAAAGAAAAGCTGTGTTAGATCGGGCTGAAGCCAATAGGGTAAAACTCGAAGGAAACATTGATAAAATAGACGTTTTGATCAATACATTTATAAATAGATTAGGCGGTATTAACGATCTTCCGCGGCAGCTTGCGGCCACAGAACATGATACACTAAATAATGAGGTGTATTTTTCGGATTTTACCGAAGATAAGGGCGATGGATTTATCGGTAACAATTTCGGTCAGGATCTCAGAAACTTCCGAAATTATTTAGAATACGCCAAAAGCAAAGGTAAGACTACGGTTTACTTCCGTTACGGTTGATCAAAACAGTTTCTCGATCAACTGATCTGCACTGATGCCCTCGGCCTCAGCCTGGTAGCTGCGCACAATACGGTGGCGCAATATGGCTTTGGCAACTGCCTGCACATCCTCAATATCAGGCGAGTACTTTCCGGAAATTACCGCATGGCATTTAGCGCCCAATACCAAAAACTGCGATGCCCTTGGCCCTGCGCCCCAGCTTAACAGGCGGTTTACATCGGCTGTAGCCGTTTCGGTATTCGGGCGGGTTTTGGCGGCAAGCTTAACTGCATATTCCAATACATGGTCGGTAATCGGGATATTGCGCACCAGTTGCTGAAAGTAAACGATCTGTTTGGCGTTCAATACCTTTTTTACATCGTTTACCGATGCACCGGTAGTGTTTTTAACCACCTGTATCTCTTCGGCCAGGGTTGGGTAATGTAAGGTTACATTAAACATAAACCTGTCGAGTTGTGCTTCGGGCAGGGGATAGGTACCTTCCTGTTCGATAGGATTTTGCGTGGCTAAAACAAAAAACGGTTGCTCAAGGTGATGAGTTACCCCTGCTGCCGTAACCGATTTTTCCTGCATGGCTTCCAGTAAAGCTGCCTGGGTTTTTGGCGGTGTACGGTTGATCTCATCCGCTAAGATGATATTGGCAAATACCGGGCCGCGGATAAATTTAAAATGCCTGTCTTCGCCCAATATTTCCGATCCGATAATGTCCGAAGGCATCAGGTCGGGTGTAAACTGGATGCGGTTAAAACTCAGGTCGAGCACCTTTGATACGGTTTGCACCAGTAAGGTTTTTGCCAAACCCGGCACACCAACCAACAGGCAATGCCCGTTGCTAAAAACAGATATCAACACCGATTTTACAACATCGTCCTGACCAATAATTACTTTGCCTATTTCGGCGCGTATTTCCTGGTAGGCTGCTTTTAGGGCATCGGCCGCTTCAACGTCGTTTTGGTATTGCATAGGTTTTACGGTTGTTTTACTTTGCAGCCGGGGCGCTTGCGGTTACTGTCCATGTTTTTAACTGCGGGCAGGTTTGAAACCCAGGGTCGATACGTACATAAGTATCTTTACGCCTTTTTTCAAACCATTCGCTCACTACGCGGTTCACTTTATCCTGGTAGGCCAGTTCTTTCAGTCGCGGAAAATCCTGAGCCAGATTAGCTTTATGCGCATCGGTTTTTGAGCGCAGGTATAATATTTTATAGTCTTTTTTACCATCCTGTGCGGTAAAGAAAGCCGGTTTTGATATTTCGCCAACTTTTAAAGTATCAACTATCAAAGCCACTTGCGGGTCAAGTTTATCAGTGGGGATCAGTGTCGAACGGCTTTGAACATTTTCGGCATTCAGCATCATACCGCCATTATACTTGGTGTCTTTGTCATCGCTGTAAAAGCCTGCCGCTGCCGAAAAGTCGATGTTTTTATTATGGATCATCAAATTGTAAATACTGTCGGCTTTTGTTTTCGCGCGGCTAATGCTTGTTTGGGTTAGCTCCGGGCGGATCAATATGTGGCGCACGTGCACCTGCTCGCCGCGGCGCTCAATTACCTGTAAAAAGTGAAAGCCAAAATCGGTTTCAAAAACCGGCGATATTTCGCCCGCTTTCAACTTAAATGCCATAGCGGCAAATTCTTTTACATAACCCGAACGATCCGCAAAACCCAGGTCACCACCATCAGGAGCCGAACCCGGATCCTGCGAGTATAAACGTGCAAGGTTACCAAAATCCTCACCTTTTCTAACACGGGCCAGTAACTCTTCGGCTTTGGTACGGTAAGCTTGCTTCTCTTCGCTGGTTAGTTTGGGTATAAAAGATATCTCGCCTACTTCAACCTCTTTATTGTACGATGGTAAGCTGTCTTTTGGGATAGAGTTGTAAAACTTTTTAACGTCGTAAGGGGTAACGTTAACCTTTTCGGTTATTTTCTGACGCATCTTTTCGGCTATCATCTGCTCCTTTTGCTCGGGGCGCATTTCATCTTTGTACTGGATGATGGAACGACCTAAAAATTGTTCCAGACGATCCTGCCCGCCGGCACGTTGTATCATGCTGCGCATACGGCGGTCAACCTCGTTATCAACATCATCATCCGTAACGGTAACACTATCAATAACAGCCTGTTGTGCCAGTAGTTTTTGAGTAAGCAATTGTTGTAAAACGTAGCATTTAATGCCCGGGTTTGGCGGGTTGCCCTGCGCAAGATAAGTAGCGTATTGGCTTTCAATGTCCGATTGTAAAATAATGCCGCTGCCAACAACTGCAGCAATTTTATCTAAGGTTTTATATTGAGCTTTAACAAACGTTAGTGTAGTAAATAAAATAAAAAGGGTTAACCCAAACTTTCTCATGTATCTCTTTGCTTATAAATTATATATCACCAGTTTAAAAACTAATGAGGCCCCGAATTTCGGAAAATAAATTGAGTTTGATTGTAAAATTATCTTCTCAATGTAAACCATTTAGCCTGGCACTGCGAATATGCTGATTAAGGTATGAACAATTTGCCTATTTTTGGTTAAAATTTGTTAAATGATCATCGAGAACCCGGCTGCACTGCAGTTTATTTTGACCGAACAGATCTACCTCAGCAAGAACGATATCGGTAACCTTGTCGTACCGTTGCCTGTTGTGGCTGTAGCGGATGAACCTGTAGTTGTTGATGCGCGGCCTGCTATCGAAGCATCCGAAATTAAAGTTGAGCCTGTTGCAGCCGAAGCACCTGTAGCACAGTCGACCGCACCAGCTAATGAAACAGCTGTAGTTTCAGAACCCGAACCTGCAACACAAACACCTGTTTCAGGCTTTAATTATTGGGGTAAAAACGGGAAAGCGTTTTTAATAGTTTGCCATTACCCGGGCCTGGAAGGCATGGACGAAAAGCACCTGGCTGCGCTAACCAATACCCTGCAGCGTAAAGAATTGAGTTTAGATGACGTGGCGATCATTAACCTGGCGCAACATAGTGGTGCAACGGCGAAGCAGATCCATGCTTTCTTTAAGCCTTCGCGCTTGCTGATCCTGGGCAGTGAGGGTATTTTACCGGGTTGGGACACTTTGGTATTTAACCAGTTGTTGGAAAAAAATGATTTCAAAGCATTGTACACCGACAGCTTTACCGATATGCTGGCGGACCGTGAAAAAGCTAAAGCCTTTTGGGAACAAATGAAACAACTGTAATATGCCGCAGCAATTAGTTTTTGCTACCAATAATGCCCATAAAATTGAGGAGGTTGCCGCCAAAATTGGCCATCAGTTTGATATACTGAGTTTGGACGCTATTGGCTTTACCGATGATATTGCCGAAACGGGCACAACGTTCCATGCCAACGCTTCCATCAAAAGCCAAACTATCTACAACAAATTTAAGCTCAATTGCTTTGGCGATGACAGCGGATTGGAAATAACCGCTTTGAACGGCGAACCCGGGGTATACTCCGCACGCTACGCCGGTGAGCATGGCAACCATGATGCGAATATTGATAAAGTGCTTGAAAACCTCAAAGACAAAACCGACCGCCGTGCAAGGTTCATCACCGTAATATCGTTAATACTAAACGGCGAAGAGCATTTTTTTGAAGGAACGGTTGAAGGCACCATCCGCCACGAACGCTCCGGAGCAAAAGGCTTTGGTTACGACCCTATCTTTCAACCCGATGGCTACAACATCACCTTTGCCGAAATGACGATGGATGAAAAGAATAACATTAGTCATCGTGCAAGGGCGCTGGAGAAAATGGTAGAATTTTTGAAGGAGCTGTAAAAAAGAAATCGTCTGCTTCGTTACTGGTCTACAGCAGAAGATTTCTCCCGCTGGTCGAAATGACAACGTTCTTAATATTTTCTTAATAACTCATCTCATCTAAACTCACCTTACCCTTAAAGGTAATAAACACAAAAGTGGTATAAGCCACAACCAGCGGTACACCGATAGCTGCCACAGTAAGCATAATCCCCAATGTTTTTTGGGATGAACAAGCATTGTAAACCGTTAAATTATAAGCCGGCGACCGCGTGGATACCAGCATATTGGGATAAAGCTCAATAGCAACCAATACCATCAGCAAACTAATGGTAACCGCCGACGAGATAAACGCGTACAGGTATTTACGTTTAGTGATCTGCCGGGTGATGTTAGCCACAGCCAAAACCATCATCACCGGGATAATGAATAATTCCGGAAAGCGGCGGATAACGATAGCCATATTAGGCAGGTACAACAAGGTATAAAATGAGGTGAGCAAAATCATCATTACAAAAAAGATAGTAGTGTTTTTTACAATAATGGTGAGCTTGGTGTACAGGCGGTTCTCGGTTTTCATTACCAGGTAAATGGCGCCGTGCATCATTAACAGCGCAATGGTAGTAACCCCGGTAAGCATCGCATATGGATTAAAAAAATCCAGAAAGCTGCCGCGGAAAACATGATCGGGTCCCATGTTAATGCCCTGGGTTACGTTACCTAAAATCACGCCCAGTAAAAAAGCGATCAACGTACTCGAAGCGCAATAGCTAAAATCCCACATGCGCCGCCACCATTGCATAGGTTCTTTACTCCTGAATTCGATAGAGATAGCCCTGAAAATGATCCCCATCAAAAACAACATGAACGGGATATAAAAGGCAGATAACAGCGAGGCATACACTTCGGGGAAACCGGCAAACAAAGCGCCGCCGCCAATCACTATCCAAACCTCATTGCCATCCCAAACCGGACCTATGGCGTTTAACGCGATACGGCGACTTTCCTCTTTATTTAAAAACAAGTGCACCATGCCTGCGCCCAGGTCAAAACCATCTAAAATAATATAGCCCGTAAATACGGCGCCTATCAGTAAAAACCACCAGGTGGGATAATCGATGCCAAAAAGTGTTGCCATAGTTATATTTTAACTTTAGCGATGGGTTTCGAACCCATCGCTAATTGTATGTTATACTAAAGAATCTGCCATTTCAATATGCCGCGGACTATGATCCAGGTTCTCCTCATCAAACGGCCCGTGTTTTATCTTTTTGTTCAACAGGTAAATAAACAAGGTGAACAGCACCAGGTATACCCAGGTAAACAAGATCAATGAAAATACAATATGCCCTGCCGTTACTGCCTGCGATAATGCGTTAGAAGTGCGCAGTAAACCATACACCACCCAGGGCTGCCGGCCAACTTCGGCACTGTACCAGCCAACCTGGTTAGCTATCTGCGGAAGTAATACCGAAAAAGAAAAGATGACCATCAACCAATGCTTGTTGAACAGCTTACCGCGCCACCATAAAAAGCAGGCGTACAGGGTAAGCACAATTAAAAACATACCGATGGCGATCATTAAATGATAGGTCTGGAAAACAAAGTTTACCGCTTTGGGCCTGTCTTCGGGTTTAAAGTTGTTAAGGCCTGTAACTGGTGCTTTAAAATCGCCATGGGTTACAAAACTTAAGCCGCCGGGAATATAAAAGCCATGCGTTTCATTTTTCTTTTGGTCAACATAACCAAACAGGTACAGATCGCCGGGTTTTGAGCCATCGTAATGGCCCTCTAAAGCAGCTAACTTAGCAGGCTGGTATTTGGCCACCACATCTGCCGATTTATGTCCAACCCACAATTGCGCTACTGCGGATAAGGTTGCAACCACCAAAGCAATTTTAAATGCCGATTGCGCAAACTCCACATAACGTTTACGGCGCAGGTAATACGCACTGATACTCAATACCAAAAACGCGCCCGACAAAAACGAACCCAGCCAAACGTGTGTTAAACGTTCTACCGATGAAGGATTGAACACCATAGCCCAAAAGTCGGTGATCTGCGCGCGGGCATGCATACCCGTGCCTACAATATGATAACCCGCAGGTGTTTGTTGCCACGAGTTGGCCACCACTATCCATACCGCCGAAAACATACTGCCCAGTGTAACCATTACCGTAGCAAAAAAGTGTACCGATGGACGAACCTTGTTCCAGCCAAACAACAGCACACCTAAAAAACCCGATTCTAATGCGAAAGCGAAGATTCCTTCGGCTGCTAAAGCGCTCCCAAAAACATCGCCCACATACCTGGAGTATACCGCCCAGTTGGTGCCAAACTCAAACTCCATTACAATGCCGGTAGCTACACCTATGCCAAATATCAGCGCGAAGATGCGAATGAAGAACCGTGTCATTTGTTCGTATAACTTTTTACCGGTTTTTAGGTAAAGACCCTCCATCACACACATCACCAGGCCAAGCCCGATGCTTAACGGCGGGTAGATGTAGTGGAACGCGATGGTAAAGGCAAACTGTATGCGGGCTAAAATTTCAACATCCATAAACAATTCATTTTGAGTGGGTACCCGGCAAATATCGGCAATACATTAGCCCATATAATGTTAGCACAACATTTATTTGCAATTTAGAAAAAATATGAATTGTAACTGGTATGTTACTATTAAAATAAAAATGAGTATAGGATTAAGTCAATAAAAGATACCTTAGGGATATGAACTGGGTTATCAGATACAGTGATAAAATAAAATTTCATACTCATTTGCATGAGGTACTTGCCCCCTTAAGGGAAGAGATCAAAGATTATAATTGGATAATTACCGATGTTGAGACAGGACCATATCCGGAAGGCTTTCTGATCAACAGGGAAGACGAATGCTTTATTCTATCGCCAGCGCAATTTGATCAAGTGCTTAATGCAGACGTTCAATTTTATTGGGGAATGATATTGGGTGTGCCTAAAGTATTTGATATTGTTGTCGACAATGCTAATCTGCCTTTTGTCGAAGGAAGGTTGATCTGGAAAAATGGTAATATCCAATATCCGGAAGCCGAATTGGAAATTGTTTGTTTCGATAGTAGTTACACGATTGTGAAATTCGCAAATGAAGAATTGTCAAAAAAATTCCACGACCACTTTCCTGAAGCCGTGGAATTAGAAAAATTCTCTGCTAAATTCACTAAATAAAATCCTCACGCATCGGTGCAAAGGCATCAACCAAAGTACCGGCTTCCAGGCAAACCACACCGTGTATTACATTGGGGGCAACGTAAAAGCCATCGCCGTCTTTTATAATACGTTTTTCATCGCCTATGGTGGCTTCAAAAGCGCCGCCCCTTACATAGGTTACCTGCGTATGCGGATGGCTGTGCAGCGTACCAATGGCACCTTTTTCAAATTTGGCCTTTACCAGCATGATCTGGTCGTTATAACCATATACCTGGCGTTGTATGCCATTCTTCTGATCTTCCCATTCAATTTCATTTTCAATTTGAAATACGTTGCTCGCTGGCTTGCTCATTGTTTTTTTAGTTTAGAAGTATCGGGTTTTGATGTATTGATCTTTAAAGCCGGTTTAAGTAAAACCTTTGGTAAAGTGTCGGTCTTTGTTTTTAGCGAATCGGTTTTAGGCCGGGTTACAGTTGGCGGTTGAGGTGTACCGGCGGATGGTTTAACCGCTGGTTTTTTCGTGGGGGCACCCTTTTTATCAGTCGGTTTTTTACTGTCCTCTTTAACTACCGGTGGCGGGTTGATCACCGATTCTTTTGATACCGGCCTGTCCTTAGGCTTCCATAAAAAGCCCTTCAATATCTTATCATCCTCTTTTAGCTTACTTAAGGGCGTATCTTTGTGCACTACATCGCTGTACCAGGTTACTACATCGCCTTTAGGGACAAAGTTTACTTTAATACGGCTGCTTACACTTTTGTGCACCTGGTTAATTTTTACGCTGTCGCGATCATAATAAAGTGTCTGTGCGTTGCCATCTACGTATACTACGTCGATCTTGTTATCTTTAAAAAAGCCACGCATCTTTCGCCCGGCAACCTGGTTAAAGTGGGTTGAATCCTTTTTGTCGACATTGACAATGAACGCCGAAGAGAACATTTCAATATTATCCACCTTTTTATTTTTCATCTGCAGATTGACCGTATCTCCCGACATTTGAGAACCATTGGACCAGATCATGGGGTTTACATACATCCGCGCTATCGAATCGGCATAGGTAAAGAATATCGAATCGGCCACAGCCTGCAGGTCAGATTTAAAGATCCGGGCATGATGCGCAGCCACCAGTATCCGTACCCGCGCGGTATCACTCAGGTTAACTTTACGTGTCATGTACACCGAATCGAGCCCGGGATTTTTTGGCGCAAGTTTTAACTTTGCGGCCTTTATGGCTTTCGCTTTTTGCGATGTATCAACCGCTGCCACCTTTTTTGGGAAGTAGTTAGGGTGCAGATAATCCTTGTTGTTAAAGTAATGCGGCTCATCCAGTGTTAAAACCTTTGGTTGTTTGGTATACACAACCGATACTGTTGCCTTAACGGTACTATCTTTTAACCCGGCAAGCCGGCGGCTTTCCTGCAGGTATCGTAACTGCTGGTAAGTAATGATCTGTGTTTCTATCGTATCACCCGATAAGTAAATAGAATCGCGCTTAACCTTTGACGAATCCTTTTTCAACAGCGCGGGCGACCGCAGGTCAAGCGGTTTAAGTTCGGTGTTAGCGGCTTTTGTAATCAGGCCTTTTTTGCCGTTTTTATTAGGTTTGGCTACCGGTGGTTTAGCCTTAACAAGGGCAACCGAATCGATTTTTACGGGTGGTTTGATCTTAACAATACCTGTATCCTGTTTTACAGGCATGGTATTTAATACGCCCTTACCGGTATTTGCAGTGAGTGCTTTATTTTTGATCGCCGATGTATCCTTTTTTACCGAATCTTCGGTAACCAACACAACATACGGGTGTACGGACATTACCATGCGTTCATCATCTTTGGTATAAACACCCAGGCCACCCTTAATGATCACCCTTTGCTCCTTATCGGTAAATACCACATGTTTTGATGCACGGCCATAACCCTTTAACCTGTCATAAAATAAGCTGTCGCCGGTTAGGGTTTTGGTGCCTTTTTTATAAAGGTTCTTCTTACCAAAAAAAGCCTGTTCGGTTTGGGTGTTATAAGTGCCGTTTTCGGTATACAGGGTGTCTTTATCCTTGCCGTAAATATTGGTGGGGCCATAAAAATAGGCAATGCGTGAGCCCGAGTTATACCGCAGCGTATCAGTTTTAATAATGGCGTCGGTTGTAGTTAAAACTACATCGTACCTAAAATAAGCATCGCGCGAGTTGGCAAAGTAATACCCGTTTTTACTGATCAGCGTATTGTCTTTATTCACCAGCTTGCCGCCGCCGGTATAGGTGCCGTAGCGCGTACCGGTGTTATAAGTAAAAAAGTTGGTGGTTAGCGTTGCATCCTTATCAACCATTTTTACGTGGTCGGTCAGTATGGCCTGTTTGGTGTTGCCGTTGTAATTTAACTTATCCGAAAATACATGCAAAGTGTCGCCCTGGGTAATAACAACATGGCCAAAGGCATCCAATGCATTGTCTTGCTGGTAAAGATACGCGCTATCCGAACGGAACGTAGAATTGTCTTGCTGAAATACGCCCTGGTAAACTTTGGTAATGGTTTTACCATCCAAGGTTATGGTATGGGTCGTCGTCGACTTGATGAGCTGAACGATGGTGGGCTTTCCGTTCGACCTGTTTTGAGCCACGGCCACACATCCCATCAGCAAAAGTAAAAGACTAAAAACGTATTTATTCACAGGTGCAAAATTAGTTTTTTGGTTGGGGTAATTAAATTAAATAATTTTACCAAATGTTGCCTGTACAGCGTTTGCAAAATTTTATTGATCAGCACCACCTTTTTACCCCAAAAAGCAGGTTGCTGGTAGCTGTAAGCGGTGGCCGCGATTCGGTTTTGCTTACCCATTTATTAAAACAGGCCGGTTTTGATTTTGGTGTTGCACATTGTAATTTTCAATTGCGGGGCAGCGAGTCAGTAGCCGAACAGGATTTTACTGCTGCATTGGCCAAAAAGCTCGATATACCATTTTACACCATCAATTTTGATACCGCAATTTATGCCGCAGAGCGCAACATCTCCATCCAGATGGCTGCCCGCGAGCTGCGTTATCAGTGGTTTGAAGAGATCCGTCACAGTTTTAATTACGATTACATTGCTGTAGCGCACCATCAAAACGATTCGGTTGAAACTATATTGCTCAATTTAACCCGGGGTACGGGTATTGCAGGTATGCACGGTATCTTACCAAAAAACGGCTTAATTGTAAGGCCCATGTTGTTTTTAAGCCGCGATGAAGTGGATGACATTGTAGCTAAAGAAAATCTGACTTATATAGAAGACAGCTCAAATGCATCGGTGAAATATGCCCGTAACAAGCTGCGCCACCAGGTAATACCGGTGCTTAAAGAATTAAACCCCAAACTGGAGCAAACTTTTGAACGTAATATGCAGCGCTTTCGCGAGATGGAGGAGCTGCTAAAACTGCAAACCCAAAAGCTGCGTGCCGAACTATTTGTTGAATACGCCGGTGACATCCAGATATCAATAGAAGCGGTAAAAAACCTGCATCCGCGGCGGTTGTTGTTATACGAACTGTTAAGCGGTTACAGCTTTGCCGAATCGGTGATCGATAATATCATTGCCTCGCTGGATAAACATTCGGGGCGCACGTTCGAGTCGTCGGGATATTTATTGGTGCTTGACAGGGATAAACTGATCCTCACTAAACATAAGGCCGCAAATGCCGAAATTGTATTGATAGCGCAAAATATCCACGAGATTAGGTATAATGAATATAAGCTGACCTTGTTGCACGATGATTCGCCGCTTATCATTCGCGATAACCCGATGGCAACTTCAATTGATGCTGATTTACTGGTTTACCCCTTAACGTTGCGCAACTGGGCCGAAGGCGATTATTTTTACCCGTTGGGGATGGCAGGGCGTAAAAAATTAAGCGATTTTTTTGTGAACGAAAAAGTACCGCTGCACGTAAAAGATACTATACCTGTATTAGTTAATGGCAACGGTGATATCATATGGATCGGCGGTTACCGTACCGACGACAGATATAAAGTAAGCGCAGACACCAAAAAAGTTACTATCTTCGAACTGTACAAGCTGAATTTATGAGCGATAAACCCACTTTTATGGAAAAGCAGTACCTGGGCCGCGAATGGATCCCCATTAGCATTCGCCTGGTGATGGCTATTTTTTGCTTTGTGATCTACTTTTTTACCGGCGAACGTGAAAGCAACAGCGACCTTTTACTGGTTGTTGGCTTCGCGATACTGATCATTTCGGCAATTATGGGTTTTTTGCTGCACTTCCGTACCCGGGTGCAAAATAAAAGTGTAATGCTTGATGGCTTATGGACAACCCGCCTGGTTAAAATTGATCTGAACAGTATTGTAAAAGTTGAAAAAGGAACTTATAGCCGTTATTTTTTTAACAATCCCGTTTATAATCTGCATAAAAGAGGCACCATCCGTTTTTTTACATCCGGTAATGATGCCATCCATTTAACCGACCGGGATGGGCTTGAATATATTATCGGTTCGCAACGTGCAAACGAACTGGAAAGGGCGATACTTGAAGAGCAAAAAAAGTAATATTTGTTACTTTTCTATTGCCGAGAACACCTCAAGCAAAATATTCCATTTGTCCTGGCTATATTCCCAAATACGTACGTAGTTGTAATCGGCGGTAACGGTCCCCTTTTTTATCTGGGCTTTACCATAGCTATATCCCAGGTCTTTACTATCGGCACGGCCCACGTTTGTGGTTTCGGCAATAATCGAAATAGCTTCGTTGCTTATAAACTTCAAAACCTTGTCGCGGCCAACCATTGGTTCAAAACCAGGAAAGTAAAAGCGCCCCTCCGGACTTAAAAACTCTTTATAAGTAGCTATCGTTGATATATTGAGCGATTGATTAACAACTTTATCGGTATACAATATCAATTTTTTGCCGGCAAATGGGTCGGTGCTTGGCGGCGAAACCTTGCTCAGGTCGGGTTCTTTAAAATCAACCAGTTCAGGTTGCTCAGGCTCGGGGTGTTGTATGCCTAAGTCTATTAGCAGTTTCAGTTTAGTATCTGTTGAGCTCTTGTGCCAAACCGATACGTAATGTCCGTATACTTTATCAGTATCGCTTGCGCCGTTTTGGTAAATATAGGGCCCTGCGCTAAAGGCCAGATCGCCATTGGCTGATATGCGGGCAAATTTTGGCTCCCAGCTTAAGTTGCCCGGCTGCTTATCAATATTGGTATAAAAATCTTTGGCGTTTACCGGCTTTGGCCTGAATACAATACCATCATCATCTAAAAATGCTAAAAAACCTTCTTTTATCCCTTTTTTGGCAACGGCTTTATTAAACGCCTGTTCGGCATCAACCACGTTTTTAACTTCGGTTTTTTGAGCGAAAACTGTTCCGCAAAACAGGGCGATCAGGGCAGTTGTGGCAATAATTTTTTTCATAGATAATAATGACCGGGTTTGAAGGTAGTATAACGTAATTAGGTTAAAGCTGTTTTAATTATGCGTATTATAACGTTGCGAATTTATTTTTATGATTTGTTTACCAACTCATATTTTGGTCCAGGTAGTTCCTTCTTTGCTGTCTTTAAGCTGAAAACCAATTTCCTGTAATCCTATCCTTATTTTATCAGATGTGGCATAGTCCTGGCTTTTTTTAGCTTCGCCGCGCAAATTAATAATAAAATCGAGCACTTTTGGTAATTCGTCATTATCCGCCGCCTCGCTTTTCAGGCCAAGCACATTTACCAAAAACGTATCCATCAGTGTTTTTAAGGCTTCCAGGTTGTGTTCATCGATCCTGGTTTTACCATCGTGCACCGAGTTAATGATCCTTGAACACTCAAACAGTTCGGCAATTAAAACCGGGCTGTTAAAATCATCATTCATGGCGGCGTAGCAGTTATTTGATATCGACTGGATATCCACCTCGCTTTGTGCGGATGCCTTTAATCCCGGTAACAGGTCAAATGCGTTCATTAAACGTTTAAAGCCTTTTTCTGATGCTTCCATAGCGTCGTTCGAAAAATCGAGCGTGCTGCGGTAATGTGTTTGCAGCATAAAGAAGCGCACCGTCATGGGGCTATAGGGCTTATTCAATATATCATTGTTACCACTAAATAACTCTTCGGGCAAAAAGCTGTTACCTAACGATTTTGACATTTTTGTGCCATTAACCGTAAGCATATTGGTATGTAGCCAATAAGTAGCCGGGTTTTTACCGCAGGCGGCAACATTTTGAGCTATCTCGTTAGTGTGGTGCGTAGGCACCAGGTCGATCCCGCCGCCATGAATATCAAAGTGCTGACCCAGGTATTTGTTGCTCATAGCCGAGCACTCCAGATGCCATCCGGGGAAACCTACACCCCAGGGTGACGGCCATTTCATCAGGTGTTCGGGTTTAGCCTTTATCCAGAGGGCAAAATCGAGCTTGCCGTGTTTTTCATCCTGGCCGCCAAGGCTGCGGGTATTGTTCAGCAGATCTTCGAGGTTACGGCCATTAAGGGTACCGTAATCCTGGGTTTTGTTATATTTTTCTACATCAAAATAAACCGATCCGTCAACCTCGTACGCATAACCCTGTTGCATAATTACTTTCACCAGCTCTATCTGCTCAATAATATGCCCCGTTGCCGATGGTTCGATACTTGGCGGCAGTGTATTGAGTATCCGCATCACATCATGAAAACCGACAGTGTATTTCTGTACAATTTCCATCGGCTCCACCTGGGCCAGTTTTGCTTTCTTCGATATTTTATCTTCACCCTCGTCGGCATCGCCTTCCAGGTGGCCGGCATCGGTAATATTACGCACATAGCGCACCTTGTACCCCAGCAGGGTAAGGTAACGGAATATCAGATCGAATGAGATATAAGTACGACAGTTGCCTAAGTGGGCATCACTATAAACAGTGGGCCCGCAAACATACATGCCCACATGCGGGGCATTAAGGGCTTTAAATTCTTCTTTCTTTCGGCTAAGGGTGTTGTAAACAAACAACTTTTGTTTCATGCGGCAAACTTACGGATTTTGTTATTGGTTACTAAGTTATTGGTTATTGGGTTATTGAGTTTTTACGGTATAGTTACTAAGTTATTGGGTTGTTGCGACTTGGTTATTAGGTTACTGAGTTATTAAGTTATTGCTTTTTTTTGATGGAATAACCTAATAACTCAATAACATACTAACATAATAACTTCATCGCAATACAAGATCACTCCGCACGGCATAATGATCGGATAGCTTTTTTTCTATGATCTTATAATTCACCACATCAAACTGCATACTGGGCATAATATAATCGATCTGAAAATTCGGGAAATCGCCGTTATAGGTTTTACCCAAGCCAAATCCTTTTTCGGTGAATGCATTCTTGATGCCTTTGGCCATTTGGTTAACAGCGAATGACGAGGGCGTATCGTTAAAATCACCGGCAATAATATAAGGGTACTGGCACTGGCTTGCATGCTGTTTTACCAAAAAAACCTGCTCGGCGCGTTTTATAAAAGCTAATTTAAGCTTACCGCCGATGCGTTTTGACGAGTGCAGATCGGTTTTGCCTTTTTCGGTAACGCTATCCAGGTATTTATAATCGGCTTTTTCAAGGCTGATGGATTGCAGATGGACACAATAAACCCTGAAGATCTTATTGTTGTTTTTAACATCGATAAATATGCATTGGTTATCGCTTTGATTTTGCGACAGGCGGATAAATCCATGATCGATTATGGGATATTTTGAAAAAATGGATAGCCCGAAAAGGCCGGTATTGCTACGGCTGAAGGCTAAAAAGAAAAACTGATCGGTGCCCAGCGTTTTGCAGATGGTATCCCTGATATGTGGTGTTTTAAAACGGTCGGTACGGTCATTGTAAAACTCTTCAAAGCACAAAATATCGGGTTGCTCGGTATCAACTATATTTAAAATATCGTTAAAGGTTGGCACACGCGGGCCGAAGGTGAAACTAACAAAATCGTGCACGTTGTAGGTCATTACCCGTATATGTTCTGCCGATTTTTTTTGCGCATCATCTGTAGGTTTGTGAAAGCCGATATTAGCACAAATGGCTTTATAGCCTATCCCGATAGCAATAATGGAAACCAGCATGTATATTTTGCCCCTGAAAAACCAGTAGACTATAAAAAACAGGCTGAACAGCAATAAAAACGGATACGCGAGGCCAAAAAAAGCTACCGGCCAAAATGTTTGCGGACTGACAAAAGGGGCGACGTAACTAACAAGCAGTGAAAAGGCGAAACCATAATTGGTAAATAAAACCAGTTTATCAAAAAAGGAAAGCTTGGGTTTAGCTTTTATCATCACTGCTGGCTCTGAATAAGGTTTCTTTTTCCTGTTTGTTCAGGCTTTCATAACCTGTTTGCGAAATTTTGTCTAATATACGATCTATTTCGTCCTGCCTTGGTTTGGGATTTGTAAATTTCCCCGAATTTTTAACCGCTACTTTAAGTTTTGGCCTGGGCTGAAACATTTTTTCGAACAGGCTGCTCCAATCGTTACCGCGTTGTAACTGCTTGATAAATATAAAACCTAAAAGCGCTGCACCAAGTTGGGCAAAACCACCGGCTGCATGCGGGCCCCTTAATGCTAAAATATCAAATGCTACATAAATTGTTGCCAGCCATTTTAACTTTAATTCGAAGAAAATAATGAATACGCCATAGTTGGGCAATAATGTGGCCGCTGCAACTATTACCGCTGCAACACATGCAGGCGCACCTGTTATATACGAATCGAATTGCGCATTTGCAAATGCGGGAATAAGGTTAAACGCGGCGATATAAAATACTGCGCCAACTAATCCGCCCATCAAATAAATAGCGGTAAGTTTTTTACCACCCAGGTAATCTTCGATGATCTGGCCCATCCAATACAGCCAAAGCATATTAAATATGGTATTCAACAAGCCATCGTGTAAAAACAGATAGGTAAAGGGTGTCCAAAAATGTTTTAACAATACCGGTAAGTTGCTTGGCAGCTCAAGATAGGTAAACACCGTTTGTTGGAGTACATGCTGGTCTGTGGCGATGCTTTCGATAGCATAGAAAATGCCTAATGCTAAAAAAACGGCAACATTTATTACGATCAGTAGGGTAAGCCTGCTTTTTGACCGCAAAACCTTGTACCGTATTTCTTCCCACATAGTGCTCATAAAATAGCAATTATTATTTTAAACTGCAATTGGCTAATAAAATTGTCGGGGGCTGCGCAATCCCCATATTTTGATCAGGATAAACCCGATGAGTGCACCGCCGATATGCGCAAAGTGCGCCACATTATCACCTCCGAATTGTTCGTATCCCAAAAAAAGCTCAATTACAATATAACCGGTAACCAGGTACTTGGCTTTAATGGGGAATGGGATGGGGATGATAAACATTTCGACATTGGGGAACAACATTCCGAAAGCCAGCAGCAAACCAAAAATTGCGCCCGACGCGCCCAAAACAGGACCATAGTAGATTTGCTGTATTTTATCCAGGCTGGCCTGATCGGTAAAATTATGATGTAAAGCTGTAAAGGTGCCGGTTATGTTATGAACCTCGAAAGCCTGTACTGCGGTTTGCATTAAAAATGCACCAATGCCGCAAATAAAATAGTAGTTAAAAAAACGTTTGGAGCCCATAGTGTATTCGAGCGTTGGGCCGAATATGAATAAGGCAAACATATTACCCAGCAAATGCCATGGGCCGTTGGGATCATGCAGGAACATGTACGTAATTACCTGCCATGGCCTGAAGAACGGCGAATCAAAATAAAACGCCGAAAATATCTTGACCATATCGAAGTGACTGCCCAATAACCATTCGGCCAAATAGCATATAATATTTATAATGAGCAGGTTTTTTACAACCGGCGGTATATTAGCAAAGGGCGATTGCCTGTATTGACTCATGATGATTGATATACGTAATTTTTACTTGTCAAATTTTTCTAAAAGCTCATTGAGCGTAAACGTAATAATTATGGGTTTGCCGCTTAACGAAACATTGGGCATTTTGCAGGCAAAGAGCTGATCGATCAGTAAGTTCATCTCTTCGAGCGATAGTTTAGTGCCCGTTTTAATGGCCGCGTTGCGCGCAAGCGAACGTGCTAAATTATCTCTTTTATCCAACTTTAAAATAGCCTGATTGTTTTTAAAGCCCTCTAATAAATGTTCGAGTAAAGCATGCTCGCTGGCATTGTTTAGCTCGGCGGGGACACCTTCGACCACTACGGTGTTTTTGCCAAACTCGCGTATGTCAAAACCAAGCGCCCGTACATCGGGTAAGAGCATTCTTAACAGTTCGTAATCGGCGGCGTTTAAGGTAACGCTTTGGGGGAACAGGCTTTGCTGGCTTACGCCCGAATGTGTTTCCAGCTGCTGTAAAAAACGCTCGTACAGCACACGCTCGTGCGCTGCTTGCTGGTTTACCATTAAAAATCCCGACTTGATCTGCGACAGAATAAACCGGTTGTGGATCTGGAACAACTGCCGCTCACTCGATTTGCTGATCTGCTGTTCTTCAACTTCTATTGCCTGGCTTTCAACCTCCATCCGTTGCTGTAGCGTTTCTTCGCGTTTGCTTATCTCGTACAAGGTATCCCAGTTTTGCGAGATAGGTGCTTTTTGATAATCGCCGCTGTAGCGTGGTGCGCTTTCGCGCGATGGTGCAGGCTGGCTGCTGAAAGGGTTAAAATCAGGGTTGAACTTAATGCTCGGCGCCACGATCTCGTCCATCGGCTTCGAAGTGATCAAATGCTCAATGCTGTTCTCCTGGTCAAAATCAATAGTGGGTGTAATATTATATTTTCCCAAAGAGCGTTTTACCGCCGAGCGGATAATGGCATAAATAGCCTTCTCGTCCTGGTATTTGATCTCGGTTTTAGTAGGATGTACGTTGATGTCGATCTTGGATGGGTCGATCTCGATAAACAAAACATACAGCGGGTAACTGTCATCAGGCAGCAGCTCTTCAAAAGCCGTCATCACCGCGTGGTTCAGGTAAGCATCTTTGATGAAACGGTTGTTCACAAAAAAGAACTGCTCGCCCCGCGTGCGGCGCGCAAACTCTGGTTTGCCAACAAAGCCACGTAATTTGATAATGCTTGTATCCTCCTCAACGGGTACGAGGCGCTGATTATATTGGTTGCCCAACAGGTGGATAATGCGTTGCTTAAAGCTGGCGGCAGGCAAATGGTAAACCTCCTGCCCATCGTGGTGCATGGTAAAAAATATATGCGGGTTGGCCAAAGCCACGCGCTGAAATTCGTCGATAATATGGCGCATCTCAACCGCGTTACCCTTTAAAAAGTTACGGCGTGCCGGGGTATTGTAAAACAGGTTTTTAACACAAATTGAAGTGCCCGCATTGCATTGGCAAGGCTCCTGTTTGATAATTTCGGAGCCCTCTATATCTATTTGTGTGCCCAGCTCATCTTCCATGCGGCGGGTTTTTAGCTCCACCTGCGCAATAGCTGCAATAGAGGCCATGGCTTCGCCGCGAAAGCCCATGGTACGAATGGCAAACAGGTCTTCGGCTTTGCGTATTTTGGATGTGGCATGCCGCTCAAAACACATGCGTGCATCGGTCATGCTCATGCCGCAGCCATTGTCAATTACCTGTATCAGCGCCTTGCCTGCATCTTTCAGTATCAGCTGTATCTTATCCGCGCCAGCGTCAATAGCATTTTCAACCAGCTCTTTTACTGCCGATGCCGGTCTTTGTACCACTTCGCCGGCGGCTATCTGGTTGGCAACCGCATCAGGTAAAAGCTGTATTATATCAAACATCTAAAATATTTCCCTTCAATTTCGATTTCGATGCTAAATTAGAAAAATGATGCCATAACTTTACACTCGTTATGTGGTTACCTTGTCAGGATTACAAAACCACCGGGTATTTTTTGTGTTAATAGCCTATGAAGAAACTGTTACCTGCTTTGCTGCTCCCCTTGTTATTGGCAGCTTGTAAGCAAAAAGAGTATAATGCCGATCTGTTAGTAAAAAATGCACAGGTATATACGGTTGATGACAAATTTAGTACAGCCACAGCCTTTGTGGTAAAAGGAGGTAAAATTTTAGCTGTCGGTGCAACCGTCGATCTGGAAAAACAATACAACGCCCGCGAGGTGGTTGATGCCGGTAACCACGCCGTTTACCCCGGCTTTATTGATGCTCACGCACACTTTCTGCAATATGGTATCAGTTTGCAGCATGTAGACCTGGTAGGCACCAAAAGCTGGGCTGAAATTATCGACACAGTGCTTGCCTTCTCCAAACTTAACGCCGAGGGCTGGCTGATAGGCCGGGGCTGGGATCAGAACAAATGGAAGGTAAAACAATTTCCAACCAAAGGCAAACTCGATTCGCTTTTCCCGGCCCGGCCGGTGATCCTGACCCGTATTGACGGTCATGCCGCTATTGCCAACCAGGCTGCTTTAAATATTGCCGCCATTAAACCCGGTCAAACCATAGCAGGCGGCGAAATTGAAACCGTTAACGGTAAATTAACAGGTATCCTGGTAGATAATGCAGTAGGTTTAGTGTCGCACCACATACCACCGCCAACAGAGCAAGAGGGAACTAACGCCGTAATGAGCGCGCAGGCCAACTGCTTTGCTGTAGGTTTAACCACTGTTGACGATTGCGGCGAAAATTATGATGTGATTAGTCCTTTAAGGCAATTACAAAACAAGGGCGCACTTAAAATGCGCATCTATTTAATGCTTTCGGATAAGCCGGATAATTATACCTATTTGTTTAAACATGGCATCATCAAAACTCCGCGTTTAAATGTGCGTGCGTTTAAGGTTTATGCCGATGGTGCGCTGGGATCGCGCGGGGCATGCCTTTTGCAGGATTACAGCGACCAGAAAAAATGGAAAGGATTTTTATTAAGCAGCCAGGCGCACTTTGCCGATGTTGCCCAAAAGATATATGAGCACGGTTTCCAGATGTGTACCCATGCCATTGGCGACTCGGCTAACCGGGTAATGCTTCATATTTATGCAGGTATGCTGAAAGGCAAGAACGACAGGCGCTGGCGCATTGAACATTCGCAGATCATAGCCCCCGGCGATTTTAAATTATTTGGCGAAAACAGCATCGTACCATCGGTGCAGCCAACACATGCCACATCGGATATGAACTGGGCCGTTAAACGTTTGGGTACCGCCAGGTTAAAAGGAGGTTATGCCTACAAGCAATTGCTGGACGAAAACGGATGGATCCCGCTGGGTACCGATTTCCCGGTTGAAAACATCAACCCGATGTATACCTTTTATGCTGCAGTTGAGCGTAAAGATCTGCAAGGCTTACCCGTTAAAGGTTTCCAGGTGGAAAACGCACTGAGCCGTAAAGAGGCCTTAATGGGGATGACCATTTGGGCGGCTAAGGCAAACTTTGAAGAAAAAGAAAAAGGCAGCATTGAAGTTGGCAAATTTGCTGATTTTGTGATACTGGATAAAGATATAATGACAATTAACGGTGCCCAACTGCCTAAAGTTAAGGTACTGAAAACCTATGTAAACGGAGAAAAGGTATATGAACAAAAATAAGATCGATGGCATTGTATGCCTGTTAATGCTGATGCTTTCGATGATGAATATGGCCTGTGCGCAAAACCCGCATATGATCAACATGGCTATTTTGAACGAGGAAAAACTGATCGAGAAGAACACGGTGCTGCTCAACAACCAGCAGCAACTGGTTCCGCTGCAGAACCTCGATCAGATACAGGTGGCCAGTATTCATTTCAGCTATCCCCAGGCCGCCGTTTTTGATAGTATTGCAAACAAGTATACCAGGGTACAATCGTTTAACGGAAACGAGTACGTGGGGGCCAAAAACCTCGACGACCTGTCTGAAGACCTCAAGCTTTACAATACCCTGATCGTTGAAGTTACCGATGCCGAGCTGGCGAACAAACAGATGGTGGATTTCATCAATAACAATAAAAACCTAAAAAACGTAATTGTTATCCTGTTTAGCAACGGGCAAAACTATAACGGTGCCGATGCTATTACCGCACCTATTATATACGCCATCAGGCAAACGCCTGTATCGGCGGCATATACCGCGCAGGTTGTGTTTGGGGGTATCGCGGTAACGCAAAAATTGAGCAAAAACCTGTCGCCAAAATACATAGCAGGTTCCGGCTTTTTAACGGTAAAAACACGCTTGCAATATACCGTGCCCGAGAGTGCCGGCATTAACGCGGGTAACCTGATGGCTATTGATGACATTGCCCGCGAAACCATTAGCCAGCATGCAGCGCCGGGCTGCGTGGTATTGGTAGCTAAGGATGGCAAGGTGATATTTAACAAAGCATATGGTTATCATACCTATGATAAAACCATGCCCGATAAGCTGACCGATATTTTCGACCTGGCTTCTATGACCAAGGTATCGGCGACCACCATGGAGGCTATGCGTTTAACGGGTTTAGGCAAACTTAACCTCGATTCAACACTGGGCTATTACATTGCCAAAGCCCGTAACACCAATAAAAGCGATATTAAAGTACGCGAATTGTTAACGCACCAGGCCGGTTTGATACCCGATATCGCTACTTATGGTAAAATAAAACCAGCTACTGATTACAGTGCCGATTCATCAGCCGCTTTCCCGACAAGGTTAACCGATAACCTTTTTTTACGGAAAGATTATTACAAAAATGTAATGATACCCGATATGATGAACTCGCCGCTCAGAACCCGGGGCAAATACGTGTACAGCGACCTGAGTATGATACTAACGGCCGAGATAGAAGAGAATATCACCTCGGTGCCGCTTAACGTGTATGTACAGCAACATTTTTATAACCCGCTGGGTATGCAAACCGCAGGCTTTTTACCATTGTACCGGTTTAAAAAGGAGCAGATCATCCCCACAGAGAACGACGAAGAATACCGCCATGCCCTACTGATCGGTTATGTGCATGATCCAACTTCGTCGTTAATGGGCGGTGTTGCCGGCCATGCAGGTTTATTTGCCAGCGCTAATGATGTGGCTATTTTATACCAGATGGTGCTTAACGGCGGTACTTACGGCGGGGTGCAATACCTCAAACCCGAAGTGGTTGCCGATTTTACCAAAAAACAAACAGATATCAGTCGCCGCGGTTTAGGTTTTGATATGTGGGACCCTAACGTATCGTTACATTACCCGTCCGAACTGGCATCGCCGCAAACCTACGGGCACACTGGTTATACGGGCACCTGTATCTGGGTCGACCCGAAGAGTAACCTGGTATACATCTTTTTATCAAACCGTGTAAACCCTAAAGTAAGCGATAAACTATCGCAGTTAAAAATTCGCGGACGCATACAAGATGCTGTTTATAAGGCCATTAATGCCGGTTTGTAAATAAGTAGTGACACGTGTTATTTTACATGCAGTTCACAATAATTGAAAATATTGGATTTAACTTGCGGCGTTTTTAATTAACACGTATCCAGATGAAGATCGGAATTGTTTGTTATCCAACTTTTGGCGGTAGCGGTGTGGTTGCCACCGAATTAGGCAAGGCTTTAGCCGATATTGGCCACCAGGTACATTTTGTAACCTATAACCAACCTGCCCGGCTCGATTTTTTCTCCGAAAACCTGTTCTATCACGAGGTATCGGTATCAAAATATCCGCTGTTTGATTACCCGCCTTATGAGCTTGCCCTGGCCAGTAAGCTTGTTGATGTGGTGCGGTTTGAAGCGCTCGACATTTTGCATGTGCATTACGCCATTCCGCATGCCTCGGCGGCTTTTATGGCCAAACAAATACTGGCTACTTATGGTATTCATATCCCCGTTGTAACCACCCTGCACGGCACCGACATTACTTTGGTGGGTAAAGACAGGACCTATAAACCGGTGGTGACTTTCTCTATCAATCAGTCGGACGGTGTTACCGCCGTTTCGCAAAACCTAAAGGATGATACGCTGCGGTTTTTTGAGATTGAGAACGAGATTCGCGTGATCCCGAACTTTATCGACTTGAAACGCTTTAGCATGAAAGCTAAAGATCACTTTAAAAAAGCGATAGCGCCTGCAGGCGAAAAGATACTGATCCACACCTCCAACTTCCGCAAGGTTAAACGTACTGACGATGTGATCAGAATATTTGCCATCGTCAATAAAGTCATCCCGTCAAAACTACTAATGGTAGGCGACGGCCCCGAGCGTTCGGAATGCGAGCAACTGTGCCGCGACCTGGGCGTATGCGATAACGTGCGCTTTTTGGGCAAGCAGGAAGCTATTGAAGAGATCCTTTCGGTATCCGATCTGTTTATGATGCCATCACAAACAGAAAGCTTTGGTTTGGCAGCTTTGGAAGCCATGGCCTGCCGCGTACCGGTTATCAGCTCGAACGCCGGTGGTTTACCCGAACTGAATGTAGAGGGTGTTACCGGCTTTTTATGCGAACCGGGTGATGTAGAAGGCATGGCCGAAAAATCGATCTACATTTTGCAGGATGATGTCCGTTTGCAGCAGTTTAAAGAAGCCGCCCTTTCGCGCGCCAAAGAGTTTGATCTGAGCCTGATATTGCCTGTTTACGAAGATTATTATCGGGAGGTGATAGAGCGGAATAAAGCGATAGCGTGATTTCGGATTTTCGATTTCGGATTTTCGATTTCGGATTTTTTTGGGTGTGCTTTCTTCGCGCGTCATTGCGAGGGACGAAGCACTCCCCGACTTACAGAGCCGCTATATAAGTTATCGGCTTCGCTCTAACACATGGGTATTCTTCGGTGTTTTTCACAAACTTTCTGGCTTTTTTCCTATTCCAGTACTGTAGGGGCGTTTTTTAGCTTTTTATACCCATCAAACACATGGGTATCTCATAGGTATCACATCGGTATACCCATGTTTGATGTCAAAGAACTTTCGTTAAATGCAGTTGCATTAACCAACTTGCAAAGATACCCATAGGTTAATTAACATCAGTCTCACAGTTTTAAGACCTGATTGTTTTATTGCATATTTGCTTTGGCAGTTTGCAAGTAATCATTATCCATTTCCGGCAATATTTAAACAGCATTAGGATGAAACGCGTTTTACTCATCATAGCAATTTTACTGTGGGGTTGTACCCATCGCAGTAATATTCCTGGTGGGCCTTCAAAGGACACTATATTGGCAATGGAAGCCAAAGCGCAACAACTGGATAACAGCGATACATTAGGAGTATTGATTAAAAAGATCAGTTTTAAAGTAAAAGCGGAGCCAGGAGATACCCTGTTTAAAAACGGCATTATGCCATGGATAGATATTGAAAATCCCGAAAAGGAAACACCCCGGCTGATTGACGCCGATGAAATCATCCTTAATTACAGTGAATGTTTTTTGATCATTGATTATCCTTTAAAAAAGCCAGCGAAGTTTACGGTTAAACCGGGCAAAAATGGCATGTCGCGAAAAGATTTTGTTTGGCTGGTGAATAAAAAATACCAGGAGATCTATGCCGAAGAAGAGCAAACATCGGCTGTTAAAACCATCCCGGTAAAAGAGCGAAAACAATTGTTAAACCGGAACGAAACCAACGGTAAGTATGGCATTTGGGGGCATGATATTGCAGATTTAGCGCTGAACACGTTGTATATTTATAAAAGGCCCGACGGGCAGATCTTTTTAACCCTCGACCTGGATTCGTAATCAACTTAACTAAATTATGCGTATCCACATTTTCGGTGCATCGGGCTCGGGAGTAACTACTTTAGGCCGGCACCTGTCGCAACAATTGCAATACCCGTATTTTGATAACGATGAGTTTTTCTGGGAAAAGAGCGACCCGCCGTTCACTATCAGGCGCGACCCGGAGTTAAGAAACCAGATGCTGCGCAACGGTATCGCCGGGCTGGATAATTACGTCGTCGGCGGCTCGATGGTAAGTTGGGGCGACGAATGGCTGAGCGCTTTTGACCTTGCCGTATTTTTACTTGTGCCGCCCAATATCCGGCTTGACCGACTTAAAAAACGCGAATACGAGCGTTATGGCGATGTGATCTATAATGATCCCGAAAGATATCAGCAGTACCTCGATTTTTTAAACTGGGCCGCAAGTTACGATGACCCGGAATCACAACGGCGTTCGATAGGTGTGCACAACCAATGGATGAAAGGGTTAACATGTAAAGTTATCCGCATTGAAGGTGATACCTCTGTTGATGAAAGGACAATGCTGATCTTAAAGGCTGTTGATAACTGCCAAAAGTAAAAAATTACCGGTTTTTGCTAACATTGCGTGCATAAATGTGTTATGGAGTATATAACCAAAGTTTATAATGAAGAAATTGATCCAATACACCATCATCGCCATTTTAACCGGCGCGTTTTTTAGTTCATGTTCCACCACGCAAAAAGCAGTATCGTACACAGCGGGCCCGGCACGCAGTAAATTTGTAGGTACCTGGGTGTGCAATACAGTAACTTACCAGGATGTGGTTGCCGGTACCATACAACGGATATTTGAACAGACATCGCCACAGGGTTTTGTAAACAGCACCTGGATACTTACCAACAGCGGTAACGGTCAGTACAGCCTGGTAAACGGGATGTCGCAAAGTATATTCTGGTCGTACTATGATCCGGGTAAGGGCGAGACTCCGGCTTTCCAATTTAAAAAAGTATACCAGGGCGATAAGGCCAAAAATATTGATTCAGGCTATCGTTTGGTTATCGCGAGTATTGATAACGGCACCATGGTTTTAAAGGTACCTGTTGATTGGGCCGGTAAAACCGGCTATGTTGTACTGTCGTTTACAAAGACGAAATAAACATAGAGCCTGTCAATCAAATTAAATTGTCATTTCGAACGATAGTGAAAGATCCTCTGCTATAGACAGGTATTGAGCAGAAGATTTTTTCGCTCACACAGTCAAGGCTCTATCCCGCTCAAGAGATAGTTCTCTCTCGTTCCTCGTTCGAAATGACAATTTTAATTGTTTGACTTCCGGATTTAGGTCTTACAATATCTTAAATCCTAAACTAAAGTGCCACAGGTTTTGGCGTTGCCCGTATTTTTCGTTGATCTGGGTGAGGCCGCCTTCGTAGCGCGTATCGAAAGAAATATTGCCCAGGTCAATACCCGCACCCGCCTGGTAACCTAAAGTGCTGTTATTGTAATTACCCAGATCCTTATAAGCATTACTCAAATTATCCGAAAAGCTTTGGTCGGTATTTAAAATGTACGAATAAATGGGCCCGGCCATAATGCGTAAATTAAAACTTTTGGCTCCAAATGATTTACCAAGCAATACAGGTACATCAAGCGAAGTAAACCTTACCTTGGCCGATCCGCCGGTATTTGTCCCTTCTGTATCGAAGTTGAATTGCCCGCCCTTGCTGCCTATGTACATTTCGGGCTGTAAATACCAGCTTGTGCCTATCCTTGCAAAAGCGCCGAACTGGTAACCAGTTACGGTCGATTCGGCCACGTTATCGGTATTGATCTTTGAAACATTTAGTCCGCCTTTTAGCCCCAACGTAAACTGGGCCCTGGCGCCGATACTTAACAGTAATATCGCCGCTATACTTAACACATACTTTTTCATGGTTTTTTTAGTTTTAGTTAGCATATATGATCCAACAAAAGTTGAACCAAAATTAATAAAACGACAATGCGTTGATTTTTATATTTTTGTTCAAAAATAAACAAGCAATGGCCGAAATAACGATCAACAACAACGAGTGGGAGCGGGTAAAAATTAAAGTGAAAAGAAAATATAATCATTTAACCGATGAGCAGCTGCAATATACTGCGGGACAGGAAGATGAGCTGATAAACCGCTTAATGGCCCTGTTAAACCGCGACCGTAAATATGTTGTTTTTACTTTACGTAAAGCGTTGGTAAATATTAATACCAATATATTGTAAAAAAAATTAACGCACGCTTAAACCTCACAGTGTTTTTTTATACATTTATACCTTTAATACCGATTTTAGAATGAAAGGGCGTGTTGTGTTGAATAAAACTTATAAAAAACTGGGTATAACAGCCGGGGTGTGTGCATTTGCGGTTGTTTTGTGGAGCTTTAATGATGATCTGTTCCAGATATCGAAAAACCTTGATGTTTTTGCATCGGTATACAAAGAGATCAATATCAATTATGTTGACGAAATAAACCCCTCGAAACTGGTTAAAACCGGTGTTGATGCCATGCTGGAGGGCCTTGACCCTTACACCGAATTTGTACCCGAATCGGAAATTGAAGATTACAAGCTTAAATACGTAAGCACTCAATACGGCGGCATTGGCGCAAGCATCTTTACCCGCAACAAAAAGGTATTTATATCCGATGTTGCCGAAGGTTTCCCTGCACAACGGGGCGACGTACACGCCGGCGATCAGCTGGTAAAAATTAACGATATTAACCTGGATGGCAAAACCAGCGACCAGGTTAGCGCTCTGCTTAAAGGCAGTAAAGGTGCGCCCATCAAACTAACCATTAAACGCGAAGGCGTTGCCGAGCCTATTGATAAAAACCTGGTTCGCGATGAGATCAAACAGCCGAACGTATCGTACTTTGGCATGGTTGAAGGCAACATGGGCTATATTAAGCTCGATAAGTTTTTAGAGAACAGCGGCGACGAAGTAACCAACGCCCTGGTTACCCTTAAAAAAAGCAATCCAAGCGGTATTATTCTCGATCTGCGCTCAAACGGCGGCGGTATTTTGCAGGAAGCTGTAAAAATAGTGAACCTGTTTGTAGCTAAAGATGTTGAGGTGGTATCGCAAAAAGGCAAGGTAAAGGATAAGAATTACACCTACCATACCTACAGTACCCCGGTTGAGCCTAATTTGCCTTTGGTTGTTTTGGTAAACAGCCGTTCGGCCTCGGCTTCCGAAATTGTTGCCGGCTCGCTGCAGGATCTTGATCGTGCCGTGATCATCGGCCAGCGCAGTTATGGCAAAGGTTTGGTACAGCAAACGTTCAACCTGCCGTATAACAGTTTGGTAAAGATCACCATTGCTAAATATTATACTCCATCGGGTCGTTGTATCCAGGCTTTGGATTATACCCACCGCAATGCCGATGGCAGCGTTGATAAGGTTGCCGATTCGCTGATGCACGAATACAAAACCAAGGATGGCCGTTCCGTTTATGATGGCAGCGGTATTTACCCCGATCTGTTTATCCCGCAGGAGCGTTTTGCCAATGTTACCCAGGTACTGGTAGGCAAGCTGCTGATATTTGATTACGCTACGCAATACCGCAATACACATGCTAAAATTGGCGACCCTAAAAACTTTTCGTTAAGCGATGCCGATTATGCCGACTTTATCAAATTCCTTTCAACAAAAGATTATAAGTACAGCAACCGCTCAGAAAAAGTATTGGCCGATCTGAAAACAGAAGCCGACAGGGATAAAGAGTTTGACGACATTAAAACCGAATTTGAATCGTTAAAGGCTAAACTGGCTATCGCAAAAGCTAACGATATGCAGCAGCACAAGTCCGAGATCAAACAGGTGCTTGAAAACGAAATAGCCGCGCGCTATTATTATGAAAAAGGCCGTTACGAATGCAACTTTAAGTACGATAAAGAATTGGCCCGCGCCGCTAAGCTAATGAACGATAAGAACGAAGTTGCCACCATCTTAAAAGGCGAAGGCGTTTATAAGATCATCGGTAAACCTAAAGTAACCATGGCAGCGGTTAAAGGTGATACTAAGAACGAGAATTAAGAGACTTTTCTTAACCATGTCATTGCGAGGAAGAGCGCGCTGAAAGCAGCGATGACGTGGACAACCGAGCGTTAGCGAGCTCATTCATACCTATGAAAAACAAACACAAATGAATAATCTCATGCTATACAGAGCCGCTTTGCAAGTTCTACACCTTTCTCCGTGCGATTGCCGCGCTATCGCTCGCAATGACATTTAGGTTCCTTACCCCAATATCTCCTTAATATCCTCAGCCGAAAGCGATTTGATGAAACTCTCCTCAGTAGTGATCAGCGCGCGCGACAGGCTTAGTTTCCGTTGTTGTAATGCCAGGATCTTTTCCTCAACCGTATCCTTGGTGATGAACTTGTAAATAAACACATTTTTGGTTTGCCCGATGCGGTGCGTACGGTCAATAGCCTGCTGCTCAACAGCCGGGTTCCACCACGGGTCGAGGATGAATACGTAATCGGCCTCGGTTAAATTCAGGCCCACACCACCGGCCTTGATCGAGATCAGGAATACCCGGGTAGTTTCATCTTCCTGGAACTTTTTAACGATCTCGCCACGGTTCTGCGTACTGCCATCCAGGTAAACATACGGTATACTTTCCTGCTCCAGATGCTGGCGGTAAATGGTGAGCTGCTTTACGAATTGCGAAAATATGAGCACCTTATGGCCACCATCCAATACATTAGTCAGTGTATGGGTCACGTTCTCAAACTTGCCCGAATCACCCTCATAATTCTCATCGATCATCGAAGGGTGATTGGCTATCTGCCGCAGCTTGATCAGCCCCTGCAACACCTGCATTTGCGATTTGGCAAACGTGCCGTCCTCCAAACTTTTCAGTAACTCGTTCCGGTATTCCGATTTTACTTTTTCGTAAACATTGGCCTGCTCCTCGCTCATCTGGCAATAAAAAAGGTTTTCGGTTTTTGGCGGCAACTCGGTTGCTACCTGCTCTTTGGTGCGGCGTAGTACAAACGGTTTGATAATAGCCTGCAGTTTGCGCGCCTTATCCTCATCTTTTTTCTTTTCTATCGGCGTTACAAACTCATTCTGAAAAAACTGCTGGCTACCCAGCAGGCCCGGGTTAATGAACGACATCTGCGTCCACAGGTCATTCACCGAGTTTTCAACCGGCGTACCGCTCAGTATCAGCTTGTATGCCGATTTAAGCTGTTTAACCGATTTATACGATTTTGACGATGGGTTTTTGATGTTCTGGCTTTCATCCAATATCACATAATCAAAAAAGAACTCCTTCAGCACATCAATATCTATCCGGGTAATGCCGTAGGTAGTGATCACCACATCATAATTGCCAAACACCTCCGGCGATTTATTCCTGAACGTGCCCGTATGCACCATCAGCTTAAGCTGCGGAGTAAACTTTTTAGCCTCGTTAAGCCAGTTATAGATCAACGATGTAGGCATAATAATGAGCGAGGTATTGCTTTTACCTGCCGCTTCGGCATGCTCCTTGTTCTTTTGTATCAGCGCCAGTGTTTGGATGGTTTTACCCAAACCCATATCATCGGCCAAACAACCACCAAAATGATAGTCCTTTAAAAAGTGGAACCAGTTATAACCCGCCTGCTGATAATGCCGCAAGGTGCCGGTAAAATTAACCGGCATGGCTATCTCTTCCATTTCTTCAAACTCAACTAACTTTTGCAGTTTGCGGTTAATGGATATACCCGCCATTTCACCATCGGTCAGGTCGTTTATCAGGCCAACGTGGTGCTTGCGCAGCTTCAGATCCTTATCGGTTTCGGCAAAGGCCAGCAGGTTACCGTATTGCGAAAACCATTTTTCGGGTATCACGGCTATCTCGCCCGAGGGTAGCAAAAACTCTTTTTTGCGGTTCAAAATATGGTTACGCAACTCCATAAACGGAATTTGGTACGGGCCAAAATGCACCACGGCATAGATATCAAACCAGTCGTTATTCTCTTTTACCTGCAGGTCTATTTTACTGCTGCCAAACAGGTAGCGTTTTTGCCCGTCGGGTTGCTCCAGTTCAAAGCCTTCGGTCAGCAGTTCATCATGGTGCTGGTTGAGCCATTCAAATACCGAGAACGATTGGTCGGCATCTTCCTCAGTAACTTTTACTTCCAGGTTTTGGAATAATGACGAAACTGTTTTCAGTCCCCGGTCTTCCAGTTCCTGCAATTTGCCTTTCTCCCAGGCAGTGGAGCGCTTAACGCGATGAAAGCTGTATTCGTCGCCATTTTTCTCTATCCGTACAGATACCAGCCTGCCATCCCCGTAAGGGAAAACATAATCGGCATAACGAAAGTAAAGCTGTAATTGCGAAATACCGTTCTCTACATAAATAGGTTTCAGTATCGGCGTAGCCTCATGCTTTTCGTTGATGATCTTGAAGCCTTCGGCATATACGTGATGCTTCTCAATGAGCGGCGCTACAAACCGTTCAAAATACGATTGCTCGGACGAGCGCGGAATAGCAATATATCGCTTGTTTAAAAACGGCACCAGTTTTTTACCTTCTATCTCCTTATCAAAATAATACAGGGTATCATCCAATAACATCCAGGCGGGCTGGTTACAAATAACCTCGGCATTTTTAAACATAAACTCAATGCGCATGCCCTGGTACTTAATGGTTGGAAAGTACCGTATCTCTTCCTCATTGCGACGGAAGTGGAACAGCACCGAAGCCGCCTCGGTAGCTATCTGCAGTTTTTTACCTGCCGGATAGCCTTCTTTACTCATCTGGTAAATGTGACGGTTATTTAAAAGCCCCAGCGCCTCAACCATGCGTTTTTCCAGCTTGGGCCTGATGGTATCGAAAAACTGGTCGTTAAATATCTTGGCAAAAAACTCTATCGGCCTGATCTGTTTTTTGTAATACTTGCGGATAATGGCCGCCTGCTCCAGGTCTTCCATTATCTTGATCAGCCTGATATCGGTTTCATCCAAAAAGGCAGCAAACTCTTTAGCTGTGTTCGAAAATAAACGCTGGTAGGTTAACGAAAATTCACCGTTGGGATTTAGCTGAACAATATGCGGCTCAATAACATAGCCCAGGTATTCATGCTTGCAGATAGCATAAACAATTTGGCAGGGCTTGGTACTGTCGACACGTAGCATAGGTTTCTACAAAAATTTATAGAAGCTACATCAACAAAAAATTCAAACGTAGTTATTAATTAGGTCAATCAAAAGTTTTTGATGTGAAAAAATTGTTAACACAAAGCAATGTTAATAACCAACAGGTAATGATTTTCTCCCCTTAAATAAATACTGTTTACCTGATTTTATGATTTTCGCAATAAAAACTCAAAAGCAGGGGCAAAACATAGGTATTTATCGGTATTTCATCCCGTAAAAGCGGGTGTTGGTTGCCATTTTTACATTTTTTATAGGCTGGGTAAAGGCCTCAAAATTTATTTTCAAATAACGCTTGACTCTAACCTTACGTCATACCATAGTTTTGTGATCAAACAATAAAACTATGGATACCAGCTACGCAGTTAAGCAGTTGGCCAAACTGACCGGTGTAAGTGTGCGCACACTGCACCTGTACGATAAAATAGGCTTACTTACCCCATCACGGCGCACACAGGCACGGTACCGTCGTTATGGCGAAGCCGAACTATTGCGCTTGCAGCAAGTACTGTTTTACCGCGAGCTCGATTTTGCGCTTAAAGACATACGCCGGATACTGGACGATCCCGATTTTGATCTCATTACTGCACTTGATGGCCATCGTGCGGCACTGATCAAAAAGAAAGAGCGCCTGGATACCTTGCTGGTTACCATTGAAAAAACAGTTAGTAATTTAAAAAACGAAACCATGAGAAATTACGAAGAACTTTACGAAGGCATGCCCAAAGAGCAGGCCACAGCCTGGCGAAACGATGCCATTGAAAAATGGGGCGAGCTTGCCGTTACCCGGTCCGAAGAAACCTTGCTGACCATGCCGGAAGACGACCTTAAAAAACTCAAAGCCGATCAAAAGGATATCAGGCAACAGCTTAGGTTCAGATTTTTGGCCGGAGATTATATTGAGAACGATACCGTGCAGCAACAAATAGCCCGGCACTATGCTAATATTTGTGGCTTCTGGGGGCTATCGCCTAACGAAGGTTTTAACACGGTACGGTACAAAGGTCTGGCCGAATTATATATGACCGATGAGCGATACATGGCCCAAAATGGCAAACCCGACCCTGAATTTGCTGCTTTTATGCGTAAGGCGATGATTTATTACGCCGATACTGCATTGAAATAGGGGGGTAATTGTCGGTATTTTACAATTATTATTTTGTCTCGATTCCTGATTCTTGCCTCTTAATTCTTTTTACGAAGCTTCGCGCTTTCTGTTAAATATACCAAATTATCAGTATTTTTGCAAATATGTAATAGGTTAATTTACTATTAATTTTTATACCAAAAGCTACCATACGGCGTTTTACAGGCACATAATTTTTAAATGCCAATTAAATTTACTATCATTGACCTGATACTGAGTTTTTTATGATAATGCATCGCCCCCCAATTAATTTACTGCCAGTGGTAGCAGCAATGCTCTGCTATATGCTTGCTTTTACCTCATGCAAAAAGGGCGATCCTACCATAGCAGACCCAAGCCTGACCACAGGAACCGCAAAGCCAATAACCATCATTAAATTAACCGGTACCGTTATGCCCGGCGGTAGTAAAAAACTCACCATCTCTGTTTCAAATATCGGCGGCTTAAGTGTCGCGAAAGACTGTACAGTATCTACCATCGCTTCTGGTTTGGATATGGATGCTTCCGGCATTCTCCCGGCCTCCATGATCGGCAGTTCGGGTTTTATATTTACAGGCGACTCGGTTGTGTACAACGGTATTACCATCACCAATAAAACAGGCATGGTTACCCATGGCGATTTGCTTAACGGTACCAGGTTGTATGGCAATTTAGCTTATGCCACCCTAACCTTTGGCGATGGCTTTAGCCCGCAGATCACCACAAAACGTATTCCTTTCTTTTTATATTACAAGGCGGTAGAGCCATCGGGCAATACGGTTGCCGCGCATAATGCCGACCTGTTTGGCATAGGCCATGGGTACAGTACCGGCAATAAGTTAATTGCCAGTCCGCTTGCTTATTTACCGGTTAGCGGCGGGCAGATAAGTGGTTTTAAACTCAGTATGGTAAACTTTAACGCCAATAGTACACAGGGGGCGTGTTTGTTAACCGTTGGCCTGATCCCTTCAGATCTTGAACCTGCCAATGGTTTCAACCTGCACCCGCTTAGCGCGCTTATAAGCGGCGGTTATGCCAATTATATTACCGGTACCATAGTATGCAATGGCGCAAGCATTATCGGGCCAATGGCTTTTAGTACAGCCTATCTGCAAAACTCCATTATTCAGGACCCTAAGGCCATCGGTCCGGGCTATAACGCTTTGGCATCAAACTCGTCTGTGCATATCGTAACCAATAATGGTTTTAATTACATATACACGGTAAGCAACACGACCAATATAACCGGGTTTGAGGCTCCAACCAACAGCGGCGAAAACCGGAGTATTTTTGGTATCGACTTTTTTACCCAGAACGAATTTTTGGTTGATTATACCAACCACCAGATCGGGTTGAAGAATAATTAATCAGAGGTATTCTTACCGACCCACTCTTCATAACTTATCACACCCAGATCAGCCCTGCCATCGCCTTCTAATATGGCAATAAATTCCAGGCAATGTCCATCGGGGTCGTCAAAGTAAATGGCAATAGCCGGCATCCAGGCAAAAACCATCGGCCGTTCCGTACCATCATTAAAAAAGTTATAAGGTTTTAGGCCCCGCTGTTTTAGCCAGGGTACCGCGTTGTTTAAAACATCATCCACAGTACTGGTGAATGCAAAGTGACGAATGTCTATTTGGTCCTTAGGTTTTTCCCAAAGCCCCAACATCGCTTCTTTAGTTTTGCCGATCCAGAAAAAAGCAATCTTGCGTTCCGGTTCAATATGGGCCAACTCTAAACCGAGCGTGTCCCGGTAAAACACTATCGAGCGCTGCAGGTCCTCAACAAACAAATGGGTTTCGTATAAGCCGCTGATCATAGGTAATACTTATAGTTTTCTTCACCATGTCATTGCGAGGAAGAGCGCGCTGAAAGCAGCGATGACGTGGACAACCGAGCGTTAGCGAGCTCATTCATACCTATGAAAAACAAACACAAATGAATAATCTCTTGCTATACAGAGCCGCTTTGCAGGGCGAATATTGCCTCCGTGCGATTGCCACGCTACCGCTCGCAATGACATGCTAAGAGACATTTTCCATCGTACCTCATCCATCTTCCATCAAATATCAATCTCTCCCTCAAACACCCTCTCCGCAGGCCCTTCTAATAAAATATTGCTAAAAGTTTGACCGTCGTAGTCAAAGCGAATGTTAAGGTTGCCACCCAGCGCTTTGATAGGTGTAGTGATATGCCCGGTTTGTTTATTATGTACGGCCATGGCTAAGGCAACGGCAGTAACACCGGTACCGCAGGCGTAGGTTTCGTCCTCAACACCACGCTCATAGGTACGTACAAAGTAACCCTCGCCCTGCGGCTCAACAAAATTTACGTTAATGCCTTTGGCTTTATAGGTATCGTTGTAACGGATGGCGCGGCCATCGGCAAATACGTTTTTATCAGCAAGGCCGGTAGTGAGCGCTACATAATGCGGCGAACCGGTATTCAATACATAATCGTCACCATCCCTTTTTATTTCGTCAGCGTTGATCACTTCCAGGCTTACCCAGTTGCCTTCGTCATTAATTTTAGCATAATGCGGTCCGTCAACAGCCAAAAAATTGGTTTCGTTTTCAATAACACCTAAAAACCGGGCAAAGGCTACCATACAGCGCCCGCCGTTGCCGCACATACTGCTTGGCTGCCCGTCGCTGTTGTAATAAACCATCTCAAAATCGTAGCCCTCCTTATTCTGGATAAACATCATACCATCGCCGCCCACACCAAAACGGCGGTCGCAAACTTTGGCAATTAATGCCGGATTATGATGATCTACAACGTTTTCACGGTTGTCAACCAAAACAAAATCGTTGCCTGCACCCTGGTATTTATAAAACTGTATATTCATTATCTTTATACTAAAATAGTACGGGTTTTATTCCGTTATTAAATCATATCAATATTAACGTATTAAACGTTAAAAGGTGTAATTGAATGGTCAAATATAGCTTTAACATTTTTTAACAAAAAATGATATAACATACTATTGTTCTTATCGTCTATATGGTATTAAATTTGAAATTGTAAAAACTAAAGGAGTAAAAGAATAATATGAAAAAGATTGGTTTAACAATACTAACCGCGTTCCTTGGCGGAGCCATGGCAATAGGTGGCTACAAGGTAATTGAAAGTAACAGGGAAAGCAATATGTCTTTCGAAGATCGTCAGAAAGTTTATTTTGCAAGCAACCCTATGCCTTCTACCGTATCATCAACCGGTAATGTTGATTTTACCGAAGCTGCAGCAGCCGTAACACCGGCCGTTGTATACATCCGTACCACCTATTCAGCTACATCAGGTGGTGGCGATGACCAGATGGAGCAAATGTTTGGGCAGATGTTCGGCCAGCGCCAACGGTCACAAGCACCGCAACGTGCCTCGGGCTCAGGTGTCATCATCTCAACCGATGGCTATATTGTAACCAATAACCACGTGGTAAGCAAAGCCGATAAAATTGAAGTAACCACTAATGATAAACGTACCTTCCAGGCTAAAGTAATAGGTACCGATCCTAATACCGATCTGGCTTTAATTAAAATAAGCGCCACTAACCTGCCAATCGTAAAATTGGGTAACTCTGATGATACCCGCGTTGGCGAATGGGTGTTGGCTGTAGGTAATCCGTTTAACTTAACATCAACCGTAACTGCAGGTATCATTAGCGCCAAAGGCCGCAACATAGGTATTATTGGCAGCGAAGATAATGACGAGCAGCAACAAATGAGCCCGTTTGGCGGCCGTATGCGTCAGCAACAGCAAGATCAGGCTCCGCGCTTAAATAAAGGCATCGAGTCGTTTATCCAAACCGATGCAGCTATTAATCCGGGCAACAGCGGCGGTGCATTGGTAAACACCAAAGGCGAGCTCATCGGTATCAATGCAGCTATTGCATCGCAAACCGGCAGCTACGAAGGTTATGGCTTTGCCATCCCGGTTAACCTGGCTAAAAAAGTATTAAACGATATTCAAAAATTTGGCGCGGTAAAACGCGGTTATGTAGGTGTAAGCTTCCAGGAGCTTAACCCCGATGCCGCCGAAGCCTTACATGTAAACAATACCGTTGGTTTATACGTGAGCGACCTGGTTGCAGGTGGCGGTGCCGAACTGGCCGGTTTACATAAAGGCGATATCATTACCAAAGTTAACGGCCGTACTGTTACCGAATCATCCGACTTACAGGAAACCGTTGGCCGTTTACAGCCGGGCGATAAAGTTAACCTTACCGTTGTTCGCGATGGTTCGGAAAAAAACTTTGCCGTAACCCTAAAAAGCGAGCCAGGCGCAACCAATAAAGTAGCCACAAACCGCTCGGCCGAAGAGCTGTACAACAAATTAGGTGCAAGCTTCCAGCCCTTAAGCGATGCTAAAAAGAGCGAGTTTCACGTTAATTCGGGCGTAGTAGTAACCCAGGTTCGTCCGGGTAAGATGTTCGATCAGTTAGGCATGGAGCCAGGCTCAGTAATCACCAGCATCAATAAAATGCCGATCAATAGCTCGGCTGATATCGACAAAGCAGTAACCAATATCAAAAACGGCTTTTTAACCATTACCGGTATCAACCCCGATGGCAGCTCGTTTACCAACAGGTTCCAGCTGCAATAATTGCCAATCCATAAAAATTAATAAATTGAAAGCCTTCCGGGATATCCCGGAAGGCTTTTTTACAATTGTGTCATTGCGAGGAAGAGCGCGTTGAAAACGGCGATGACGTGGCAATCGCATGCTATACAGAGAAACTATACAGGTCCGCTTGTCTCTTTGCTAAAATCAGCGTAATCATTAAATCAAAATAATCAACGGTCTTTCCGTATTTTTGCACCGATGAATTGTGCTGCCCTCGAATTTCTTTTTTTAAATCAAAACCTGCTGTTACTTTGCCAAAAAGCCATTTACTGGGAACAGCAAAAAGCATTGATCTGTGCCGATGTGCATTTAGGTAAAGGCGGGCATTTCCGTAAAGCGGGCATAGCTATCCCGCTTAATCTGGCACAAGACGACCTGGCCGTCCTGTCCGACCTGATCCGCGAATATAAACCCGAAAAACTGATCTTTTTAGGCGACTTGTTTCACAGCGATATGAATACCGATTGGGATTGGTTTGCGCTGTGGCGCGAACAGTTCCCTAAACTGGAAGTTATTTTAATACGCGGTAACCACGATGTGATCCACGATAAGCATTACCAAAAACTGAACATTAGTTTGCACGATGAGTTGCTGTTGGAGCCGTTCCTGATGTTGCACCACCCGCTTAACGCCATAAACCTTGCCGAAGCCGCAGGTTATGTACTTTGCGGGCATATCCATCCGGGTGTTACCCTTCACGGGAAGGGGAGGCAAAGCGTTACGTTACCTTGTTTCTTTTTCAGCGATAAGCAGGCCATTTTACCTTCTTTCGGTAAGTTTACCGGCCGCATGAGCATGCAGCATCAGCCAACCGATCAGTTGTTTGCCGTTCTTCCCGATAAGGTGATAGCAGTATAAAGGCTATTTATGTTTTTCGAGATACTCGGATACGCTGAGTTTAAGCTCAACCAAATTTACGTCCATAGCTATCAGCTTCCAGTCGCCGCTTACCAGGTCATAAGTAGGTACCTTGCTAATTCCCCAGTTCAAAGCATTAGGCGAATCATTGCCTTTCAGGTCGGCCATTTGAGGCCAGGGTAATTTATCATCTTTAACGGCGGTGGTCCACCAATCGGCCTTACTGTCTAACGATACACTGATCACCTCAAAGCCTTTACTCTTAAATTCATTGTAAATATCGGCAATATCGCTATGGTTGGTACGGCTAAAACTATTACCCGATCGCCAGAAATCTATCAAAAATAGTTTTTTACCCGCCGTGATCTGCGCAAAGGTTTTACCATCAAACGTTTTACCAGCAATTGCGGGTGCGGTTTGGCCCGGTGCCAGTTTTACCAGGTGGCTCAGGCTTTCGCCGATCATTTTTCCCTCGGCGCTGTTTTTGGCCTGGGTGCTCATTAGCTCGTACAAGGCATAATATTTTGCCGGGTCGCTGCGGTAGTTTTGCTGCTCCATAAACCGGGCGGCAAACTCACTGTTCGGGTTGGTTTTTATAAATTTCTCCAGTGCGTTAAAATCAGCGGCGCGTGCTTTATCCTGTGCATCGGCCATTTTTTTGTTTAATACATTAAACTGATCCCGGTTAAGGCGGTCGCCTTTTTCGCGTAACTCGGTCATTGCTTTATCTACATCATCCTGCATTGATTTGCTAAACCGCGTAACCAGGTTATGATAGATGCTGATCTCCTGCTGGCGTTTCGAGTCACTGGTAATAACCGGGTACTGGCTCAGCCTTTCTGCATCAACAGCAATGGCATACTTTCCGGGTTCCAAAAATATTTCAAATACCGGGTGCCGGCCTTTCGATCCGTTTTTAACCACGTCTATCGTATAAAAGCCCTCAGCTTCCAGCGAGCTTTTTACCGTGCACTTACCATTGATCACGTTAGCGCCAAAAACAGTCTTTCCGGCATCGTCCTTTACTACAAACGTGCCATCGGTTAAACCCGGGGCGCTTACATCAAATTCAATGATATTTGGATTGCCGCAGGCTGTTAACAAGGCTATTACAAATAAAAACAGGTATTTTTTCACAGTGATAAAAGTTATTGAATTTTAAATATATCAGTTATTTAATTGATGCTGATGTAATGATATAAAAATGTTTCCGTAAAGTGTAAAGCGGTGTAAATCTTTATTTCCGGCATTAATAAATCAACCAACGGTAAATCAATTAAACATAATATTAATAAAGTATAATATATTAATTTTCAGTTGTTTAATCATTATATTTAATTATTTTTGCTAACCATTTATCAATGGATCACCAATGCCTACTTCGAAAAACTTCAGTCTAAATACACTGATACAACGCGACGACAGCCGTTTTATAAGCAATATCATTGATGGCGAGATGATATTGATGAATATCAAAACCGGCGACTATGTTGCATTGAGAGAAGTTGCCTATGCCATATGGGATACCCTCATCAAGCCGATCACAGTAGGCGCACTGATTGCCCTGATGCTACAGGAATACGAGGTAAGCGAGGTGGAAGGTACAGCCGATATTTGCAACTTTTTAAAAGAACTGCTCTCGCAAGGCATGATCAAAATCATTACCAATTAACATCTCCACACCGTAATCAGGTTGTATTGAACAACTAACATTCAAACCTTACAACATTCCAACTTTTAATTTTGTTAAATTAGAATGTTTCTAAATAGAATAATCAGTCATAATTGAGTCATTTGATCTAAATCTTTTGCTATTTAATAAATACTTTTGGCAAAAAATAAATCTGATCTGTAATGAGCGACTTTAAACAAACCTTTAACTCTTCATTGGGCAAAAAGCTGATCATGGCTTTAACAGGGTTGTTTCTGTGCACCTTTATCATTGTGCATGTGGGCGGTAATCTTTTACTGTTTAACAACGATAACGGCTATAGCTTTAACGCTTACGCCAACTTCCTGACACACTTTCCGCCTATCGAGGTTATTGCTTACCTGTTGTATGCCTCTATCGTGGTGCATGCGCTGTATGCATTGATATTAACCGTGCAAAACCGCAAGGCACGCCCTATAGCTTATGCCGCGTCTAACAATTCGCCGGCATCGTGGTCGTCAAAAAACATGGGCCTGTTAGGGTCGATCCTGTTTTTATTTATCGTGATCCACATGGGCGATTTTTGGTATAAATACAAATTTACCGATCAGGTAAAATTTAAAGAATACCGTACCAACCTCATAACCGGCGAAACTACTTCGGCAGATTACACTCCCGAATACAAAGATTTTGAGCACTCCCTGTCTAACGAGGGTAATATGGAAGTGATGCGGGTTAAAAACATGTACGCCACCGTATCCGAAAGCTTTAGCCACCTATGGTATGTTGCGCTGTACGTAATTGCCATGGGCGCCTTATCGTTCCACCTGCTGCACGGCTTTCAAAGCGCGTTCCGCACCATGGGCTGGATACATCGTAAATACACGCCTGTGGTCGAGTTTATCGGCACCTGGTTCTTTGCGGTCATCATTCCGCTAAGCTTTGCGGCCATGCCGATCTTTTATTTTATCTATCACAACAGAACAGTATAAACTTTTTATAAAATGATCTTAGACGCTAAAATTCCAGCAGGCCCATTAGCCGAAAAATGGAGCAAGCACAAGTTTAACCTAAAGCTGGTTAACCCTGCAAACAAGCGTAAATATAATGTTATTGTAGTAGGCACCGGTTTAGCCGGCGCATCTGCTGCGGCATCATTGGCCGAGCTTGGCTACAACGTTAAAGCTTTCTGTTTCCAGGATAGCCCGCGCCGTGCACACTCCATTGCTGCACAGGGTGGTATTAACGCTGCTAAAAATTACCGTAACGATGGCGATAGCGTTTATCGTTTATTTTACGATACCATTAAAGGTGGTGATTACCGTGCCCGCGAAGGCAACGTTTACCGCCTGGCCGAAGTATCGGTAAACATCATCGACCAATGCGTTGCGCAGGGCGTACCCTTTGCCCGCGAATACGGCGGTTTGTTAGATAACCGTTCATTTGGTGGTGCACAGGTATCGCGTACGTTTTACGCACGGGGCCAAACCGGACAACAATTGCTTTTAGGTGCATACTCGGCCCTAAACCGCCAGATCCACGAAGGCAAGGTTAAAATGTACACCCGTACCGAAATGCTTGATGTGGTTACTGTTGATGGCAAGGCGCAAGGTATCATTACCCGTAACCTCACCACCGGCGAGATCGAAACACATAGCGGCCATGCCGTATTGTTATGCACAGGTGGTTACGGCAACGTATTCTACCTATCAACAAACGCAATGGGCTGTAACGTTACCGCTGCATGGCGCGCACACAAACGCGGCGCTTTCTTCGGTAACCCTTGCTATACCCAAATTCACCCAACCTGTATCCCGGTATCCGGCGATCACCAGTCTAAGTTAACGCTGATGTCCGAATCGCTGCGTAATGATGGCCGTGTTTGGGCACCTAAAACTCCCGAGATCGCTCAGCGTTTGCGCAAAGGCGAGATCAAGATAAACGATCTGAAAGAAGAAGACAGGGATTACTTCCTGGAACGTAAATATCCGTCATTTGGTAACCTGGTACCGCGCGACGTAGCATCGCGTAACGCTAAAGAAGCCGTTGACGAAGGTAAAGGTGTAGGCGCATCGGGCGTAGCCGTATTTTTGGATTTTGCTGAGTCGATCGCCCGCTTAGGCGAAGATGCGGTACGTGCCAAATACGGTAACCTTTTTGACATGTACCTGCAAATTACCGACGAAAACCCGTATAAAGTGCCAATGCGTATCTATCCTGCGGTGCACTATACCATGGGCGGCCTTTGGGTTGATTATAACCTGATGACCACCGTACCGGGCTTGTATGCCCTGGGCGAATGTAACTTTAGCGATCACGGTGCAAACCGCCTGGGTGCTTCGGCGCTGATGCAGGGTTTGGCTGATGGTTACTTTGTTATCCCTTACACCTTAGGCGATTACCTGGCTACTATCGGCCCGAAACCGATTGACGAAAGTCACCCGGCCTTTGCACAAACCAAAAAAGATGTTGAGGACCGTATCGCTAAATTATTAGCGTTAAAAGGCACCAAAACTGTCGACGAATATCACCGCGACCTTGGCCACATTATGTGGGAATACTGCGGTATGGCCCGTACCGAAGAAGGTTTGAAAAAAGCCAAAGGTATGATCCAGGCTTTAAAGGTCGATTTCTGGCAAAACGCTATCGTGATCGGTAAGAACGAAGAGTTCAACATGTCGCTTGAAAAAGCTGGCCGTGTTGCCGACTTTATCGAACTGGGCGAACTGATGGTTGATGACGCATTGATGCGTAAAGAATCATGCGGTGGTCACTTCAGGGTTGAATCGCAAACCGAAGAAGGTGAAGCTTTACGCGATGACGATAACTTTGCCTTTGCCGCAGCCTGGGAGTACAAAGGCGAAAACGTACCCGAAGTTCTGAACAAAGAAGAGCTGGTATTTGAAAATGTTAAGTTAACCCAGAGAAGCTACAAATAGAGAGATATGAGATTTTAGATATGAGATGTGAGACAAAAATCACGAAAATTAATCTCAAATCTAATATCTCACATCTAAAATGTAAAAAAATGCATAATTTAAAGGAACTGAAAATCTGGAATAAAGCGATCGATTTAGCTGTAAATGTTTACAAAGCTACTTCGACCTTTCCATCAGATGAGCGCTTCGGATTGACCAGCCAATCAAGAAGAGCAGCGGTTTCAATTCCTTCGAATATTGCAGAAGGGGCCGGAAGAAATTCGAACAAAGAGTTTAATAACTTTTTAGGAATAGCTAACGGATCATCTTACGAATTACAAACTCAACTGATTATATCTAATAGACTCGAATTATTAGATAGTAAAACCACAGATGAGCTTGTTGAACAAATTACTGAATTGCAGAAAATGAATTATGCATTTCAGCAAAAATTAAAAAGTACAGTTTGATTTGAAAAATGAAAACATTTAAAATGTCTCAAATCTCAAATCTCATATCTCAAATCTAATTAAGAATGAGCGGAAATATGAACCTGACGCTGAAAGTATGGCGTCAACCAAATGCGCAGACACCGGGTAAAATGGTTACCTACAAGGCCGAAAATATATCGCCTGATATGTCATTCCTGGAAATGCTGGATGTGGTGAACGAAAGCCTGACCCACAAAGGTGAAGATCCTATCCATTTTGACCACGATTGCCGCGAAGGTATTTGCGGTATGTGCTCGTTGTACATTAACGGACAGCCGCACGGCCCCAAACGCGCTATTACCACCTGCCAGTTGCACATGCGTAGCTTTCATGATGGGCAAACCATTACCATTGAGCCATGGCGCGCTGCAGCTTTCCCGGTGGTAAAAGATCTGGCTGTTGATCGTTCGGCGTTCGATCGTATCCAGCAGGCCGGTGGTTATATTTCGGTAAATACCGGCGGTGTACCCGATGCTAACGAGATCGCGATCTCAAAAGTGATTGCTGATGAAGCCTTTAACTCTGCCACCTGTATCGGTTGCGGTGCCTGCGTGGCAGCATGTAAAAATGCTTCGGCTATGTTGTTCGTATCGGCTAAGATATCTCAGTTCGCTTTATTACCGCAAGGTCAGCCTGAGCGTTATAACCGTGCCCAGGCTATGGTTGCGCAAATGGATGCCGAAGGTTTTGGTAACTGCACCAACACCGGTGCCTGCGAAGCCGAATGCCCTAAAGAGATATCACTCACCAACATTGGCCGCATGAACAATGATTACCTGAGCGCCAAATTGTTCCGCGAGCAGCACGTACACGAAAGTTAAATAATATAACTCGACAATATTAAAAGGCTTTCCGGTTTCCGGGGAGCCTTTTGTTTTTTTAAAGCAGCTACATTAATCGCGTAGGGTGTCATGGTGAGCCTGTCGAACCACGGTGCGGTTGGCCATCCTGTAGCCAGATCATCCCAAAAATCCTTCGCAAGATCAATTTTCCTTTTCCCCGTGGTCTGTGTCCTCACAGGCGCTACTCCCTTATCACGGCACTGGTAGAGGATGTTATTACCAGAATCAACGTAGCAAAGATGCGTGAGGGATAGTAGCGGATACCGGCCTCGTGGCTAATGCCTGTGCAGTATGAGCGAATAGCCCGACCCATAGGGGCACGCCCAACAAATAATGATGTCAATAACGTTCCCATCATATTTTTCTGAATAAACTAATTTCCTAAATATTATCCCTCCCAACTTCGACGTCTCCACCGGCGTTTCCCTCGCATAAAACTCATGTAACTAATCGCTTAAATATTATTTAAAAGATTTTTTGTAATAAACGTCAATATGCTTTATATGCTTTATTTTGTTAATGTATTGATTATCAATGAGTAATTAAATTATAAAAACCAATAACCATACAGGATAGTACAGGTTGCCGCAGTATATATATTAAAATAAGTTTACATATAAACCTATAGAGAAAGCCAAAGCTCTTAAACTGAGGCACTAACCAATTAGTCTATCTTCATGAAAAAATTTAACTCGTTGAGGAGCCTGCTCCTCAAAAACGTGGCTGTGGCTATGCTTTTTATTGCGGCCGGCTGTAGTAAAATGGAAACGGTAAGCACCGCACCCGCTGCTGCCGATGGATCAAAAATTGTAACGGGCAGCGGCCAGCTGGCTACCATGGCCACTCACACTTATTATGTAGCTACTACCGGCAGCGATAGCAACGCCGGTACCATGGCAGCGCCGTTCGCTACGGTGCAAAAAGCGCAAACCGCGGCCGTTGCCGGCGATCTGATCTATATCCGCGGTGGTACTTATAATGTGCCCAGCTCGCAAATGGCCTTTACCGATGGCCTGTACGATTGCGTATTCTATCTCAACAAAAGCGGTACAGCGGGTGCACCTATTACTTACCGCGCATACCCCGGCGAAGTACCTGTATTTAACTTTTCGGCTATCAAACCATCAGGATTAAGGGTTACCGCCTTTTTTGTTACCGGCTCATACATTTATATTAAGGGTATCGAGATCGTAGGTGTGCAGGTAACCATTACCACGCATACCCAAAGTGAGTGTTTCCGCAACGAAGGCAGCAACAACATTTACGAGGCCTGTAAAATGCACGATGGTATGGCCAACGGCTTTTACCTTACGCGCGGCGGCAATAACCTGGTGCTAAATTGCGATGCCTATAATAACTGGGATAACGTATCAGAGGATAAGTTAGGCGGTAACGTGGATGGTTTTGGCTGCCACCCGTACAAACAGGGCGTAGGTTATACCGGCAACGTATTCCGCGGTTGCCGTGCCTGGTTTAACAGCGACGATGGCTTTGATTGCATCAACGCCTTCGAGGCCATTACGTACGAAAACTGCTGGGCCTTTAATAACGGTTATTCCCAATCATTCCAAAGTTTAGGCAACGGCAATGGCTTTAAGATAGGCGGCTTTGGCACCAGCACAACGCCAAGCGTACCGGCTACCATCCCGAGCCACACCGTGCGTTTTTGTTTAGCGGTTGGCAATAAGGCCAATGGTTTTTATGCCAATCACCACCTAACAGGCAACACCTGGTATAACAATACTGCCTACAAAAATGCCGATAACTATAACATGCTTAACCGCAAAGCCGACTACACTGCCGATGTGCCGGGATATAATCACATCATGAAAAATAACTTAGGTTACAGTGCAAACTCGGCCGAGTTGGTGAACATTAACCAACCGCTTTGCACGCTAAGCAATAATTACTGGCAATTAAGCGTCTCTATATCCGATGCCGATTTTGTGAGCATTACGCAATCGTTGCTAACACAGGGCCGGCATTCCGACTTTACCCTGCCGACTAACGATTTTCTGCGTCTGGTATCGGGCAGCGACCTGATCGATAAGGGTGTTAACCTGGGCTTTACCTATACCGGCGCAAGTCCAGATCTGGGCTGCTTTGAGTTCGGTATCAACAAAAGCCCGATAGTATCGAACCCGGTTATACCGTAACCTATCCAACAAAAAGCTACGTTGATATAGGTTGCGGCGTAGCTTTTTATATTTTAAATAAGTGTTAAAAAGGCAAACTATTTTAAAGTTTTTAGTGTTACAATTTTTAATGGAGCCTAATGTATACTTGTTGGTAACCGATCCAAACAATGCTTGCCGCGATGTGATCCGCTCGCGCGATACCGCATTACGCATTAAGGTTTATTGTTTGGATAAGGAACCATTTACGCCAGACCTGGACGAAATTCAGCTTTATGGAGATTATGATGGCTCGCGCCTGGCTTTCGAAACCGACAATATAACCGCCGAAGACGCGGTTGATATGGCATCAGCCATCCATTGGTACGCGCAATACCTGGGCTACCCCGAAATGGAAATACTGACTGAGGAGCCTGATATAAAAATCAGAAGAGGATAGATCTACAAAAACTCCACTCTCACATCATCACTTGCCGGGTGGCCGGTACAGGTCAGTATCCAGCCATGTTTCAGGTCGGTGTCCGTCAGCACATCGTTTACCGCCATTTCTACTTTACCACTTTTACAAATTGCCGTACAACTCGAGCAGATCCCGGCTTTACAACTGTAAGGGAGGGCAATATTGTTTTGCAGTGCGGCCTGTAATATGGTTTGGTTTTCGCCAACAGCTAAATCATATTCGGTATGCTTAAATTTTAATTTGATTATCCTTGGCGCAAAGTTTTTAATGTCGGCAGGCACCGTTATGGTTTCTAAAACAAAGTTTTCCTTGCGGATCTGCTCAGCATCAAAACCCATATACATCAGCGTAAGCCGCACCATGCGCATGTAAACAAACGGCCCGCAAATAAAAAACATTGTCTTTTCTTTTATTGATCTTAGGTGCTCATTAACCAGGCTGATCACCAACTCGTTGTTAAGGCGTTTGCGATCCAGGCCTGCATCGCTAAAAAGATAAATAACGGTTAACCTTTCGGGATGAGCTGTCGCTATTTGGTTTAGTTCGTTGTAAAATAAAGTACTTTCGGCATTCCTGCTGCTATAGATCACCGTGATGTGATTGTTTCCTGCTGTAGATAAAAGGTATTTTAAATGCGCGTAAACCGGTGCGATACCGCTGCCGGCCGCAAAGTAAAAAATGTCTTTTTCGTCGATATCACCGGCAAGGGTAAACTTTCCGGCAGGGGGCAAGGCGTTCCATATATCGCCAACTTTGGTTTTGGTTAATAAAAAACGCGATATCTCACCGTTCTCAATGCGTTTAACGGTGATAGCTAATAGCGTTTCATCTGGCGATGAACTTAATGAGTAGGATCGCCGTATCTCATCCTGGTGATGCGCAAATATAAGCGTGATGAATTGCCCGGCCTGGTAATCGATCTTTTGGCCGGTGGCATTGCTTAAATAAAAGGTGGCCGTATCCGGTGTTTCCCATTTAATGGCTTCAACTTTTAGCTGCAGCATAGCGTTTAAGAAACTTTTAAAACGATCTTGCCAAACTGTGTTGATTTTTCCATCTTACCTATCGCCTCTTTAGCTTCGCTCAGTGTAAACACCTCATCAACTACAGGTACTATTTTGTGTCGATCCACCAGTTGCAGCATGGCTTCAAACTCTTCCACAGTTCCCATCATCGAGCCCGATAGCTGTAATTGCTTATAGAAAAACTTACGGGCATTAAATTCCGGGAAATTACCAGCAGTACCGCCAAAGGTTACAATATGAGCACCGGGTTTGCACAGATCGGGTATTTTGGCAAAGCCTTCGCCTAACGCACTATCAATAACTACATCAAAGCCCCCGGCTAATTGATGCAATTGCTTATCCCAATCGGCATCATGATAATTTGCACCGGCTATCGCGCCTAAGCTTTTAGCCTGTTCTATCTTTTCGGCTGTACCCGATGTTACATAAACTTCGGCACCTGCCGCAACAGCCCATTGTACGGCAAAGCTGCCCGTGCCGCTACCCGCGCCAACTATCAATACGTTATCACCGGCTTTTAATCGCCCTTTGGTAAACAAGGCGCGATAAGCTGTTAATCCGGCCAGGGGTATTGCCGAAGCCTGTTCCCAGGTTAAGTGCGCCGGTTTCGGATAAAGATATTCCACTTTTACCTTAACATATTCAGCAAAGGTGCCGTCATCGGGTAGGCCTAAAATCTTAAAGTCTTTACCCTGGAAATCATTACTCGCACCATAATCATGACTGGGGTTGATGATCACTTCCTTATTCAACCATTGTTTATCTGCAACATCGCCAACTTCGGCAACGATGCCTGCGCCATCCGATCCTAAAATAGTAGGGTATTTGAGCCCCGCATATTTGCCAACAGTTATCCAGTAGTCGCGGCGGTTTAGTGCGGCCGCTTTTACCTGCACCAGGACTTCGCCTGCCTGCAAGGTTGGTTTGGCTACTTCTTTATATACGATGGGATTTTCGGCGCTTTCGAGAACTATGGCTTTCATTTTGATTTCGGATTTCGGGTTTTCGATTTCGGATTTGAGCATGAAGCTTTCTTTTTTGCTTCTTGCTATAGGCTTCACGCTTCCGGGGTAATGCGTTAGGGGTAGTAGCGGATACCGGCCTGTGGCTAATGCCTGTGTAGTATGAGCGGATAGCCCGGGCCGCAGGCAACGCCCATATCTATACTCGCTATTTGATCTTTAGTGAGCTATGTATTAAGATCTTAAGTGGATTTTGGTCACCACGGCCTAATAAACATTATCCGAGTAGTCAAGTAAGCAAAAAGCGATCCCTGCATTGCCTGGACCGCTTTTGTTATGAATATCAAATTATCCTATTGCTTTTTTATACAACTCAGCAACGTGGTTCCAGTTGATCACGTTAAAGAAAGCCGCGATATAATCAGGGCGTTTGTTTTGATATTTTAAGTAGTAAGCATGTTCCCAAACGTCCAGGCCTAATATTGGCGTGCCTTTTACTTCGGCAATATCCATCAGGGTATTGTCCTGGTTAGGGGTTGACGTGATGGCCAGTTTTTTATCGGCACCAACAATTAACCATGCCCAGCCCGAACCAAAACGGGTTGCACCGGCCTGGCTGAATTTGGTTTTAAAATCAGCAAACGAACCGAATGCACTGTTGATAGCTGCAGCCAGTTCGCCGGTAGGTTCGCCACCGCCGTTAGGCGACAGGATGGTCCAGAAAAAAGTGTGATTGTAATGGCCGCCGCCATTGTTGCGTACCGGTGCCGGAAATTTAGAAATATTGTGAATAATATCTTCGATGCTGCTGTTAGCCTCCGGTTTACCTTCCAACGCTGCGTTAAGGTTGGTTACGTAAGCCTGGTGATGTTTGCCATGGTGAATTTCCATAGTCAGTTTATCAATGTGCGGTTCAAGTGCGTCGGTAGCGTATGGTAACGCTGGTAATTCAAAGGCCATAGTGATTATTTTTAAAGGTTAAATTATTTATTAAGAATAGTTACACCACAAATATAAAGGCAGATGCCGGATATTTGTTCACGTTAATGTTAACTTTTAAGTCTTTTATTTCTAAAAAACTCACGCACAAGCTCTCCGCACTCATTTTCCATAATACCACCGGTTATCTGTGTTTTAGGATGCGTTATTTTTTGATTAATGTGGCCAAAACCCAATTTGGTATCATAAGCACCAAAAACAATACGCCCCACCTGAAACCAGTAACTTGCCCCGGCACACATTACGCAAGGCTCTAAGGTAACGTACAACACACACTCGGGCAGGTACTTGCCGCCCATGTAGTTGGCTGCTGCGGTAAGGGCCTGCATCTCGGCATGTGCCGATACGTCGTTAAGGCGTTCCGTCAAATTATGCCCGCGGCCAATGATCTGCCCTTTGCAAACCACCACGGCGCCAATGGGTATCTCATCTTCGGCCAAAGCCAGCTGAGCCTCTTTAAAGGCCTCTTTCATAAAAAAGATATCGGGTACAATTTCGGGCTCATCGCCAAAGGTGATAAATCTCATTTATATCAGTTTTTGTCCGTTAGGCACAGGTTTATCAATAGCCGATAATACAATATCACCATTCTCATCCGCAAAACCGGTAACCAAAAACTCCGACATAAACGGCCCGATCTGCTTTTTAGGGAAGTTCACCACGCCGATGATCTGTTTACCCACCAATTCTTCCTTGGTATAATGTTTGGTGATCTGCGCGCTGCTCCATTTAATGCCCAGCGGCCCAAAATCAACCTTTATCTTATACGCAGGTTTCCGCGCTTCCGGGAAATCGGCTACAGCCAGGATAGTACCCACCCGCAGTTCTACTTTTTCAAAATCGTTCCAGGATATTGTTTCCATAGGGCAAATATAGAGTTCATAGTTCATAGTTGATGGTTCATGGCCAACGCTTTTTGGGGTTACTATGAACTATGATCCATGAACTATGAACCAAAAACTCGCCACAATAACTACCTTTGCACCCATCATGATCGACGTTATACTAAAAAAAGGCAAAGAGAAAGCGGTTTTACAAAAGCATCCCTGGGTGTTTTCGGGTGCTATCGATAGGGTTAAAGGCAAGCCCGCCAACGGCGAAATTGTGAAGCTGCTCGACGCCAAAGGCGCTTTTATGGCCTATGGTTTTTATAACGATCAATCGCGCGTGGCCCTGCGCCTGCTCGAGTGGGATGAAAATGTAACCATCGACGATGCCTGGTGGCGAAACCGGGTAGCAGTTGCAGTGGCAGCGCGCCAGGCTATTTTAGAAGATGGCGTTACCGATACCTGTCGTTTGATCTTCAGCGAATCAGATTATTTACCGGGATTGATCGTAGATAAATATGCCGATCACCTTTCGTTACAGATACTCACTTCGGGTATCGAAAATATCAAGCCCATCATCATCAACGAGCTGCAAAAACTGCTCAACCCCGCCAGTATATTCGACCGCAGCGATGCGTCCTCGCGTGAGCACGAAGGTATGGCGCCGTCATTCGGTATCCTGGCCGGCAGCCAGCCGCCCGAACTGGTTGAGGTGGTTGAGAACGGCCTGCGCTACGGCATCAATATCGCCGAAGGGCAAAAATCAGGCTTCTATTGCGATCAGCGCGATAACCGCCGGGTGCTGGCGCATTATGCTAACGCCAAAAACGTGCTCGATTGCTTTTGCTATACCGGCGGCTTTACCCTCAACTGTTTCCAGAACGAGGCGGCATCGGTAACCAGCGTAGATAGCTCTGCATTGGCTATCGAAACCCTGAAAAGCAACCTGGCGCTCAACGAATTTGAAGACCTGCAGCATCGCGCCATACAATCCGACGTGAACAAACAGCTCCGCAAATTTAAAGAAGATGGCGAAACCTTCGATGTGATCATTCTCGACCCACCTAAATACGCACCCTCACGCTCGGCTTTAGATCGCGCCGCCCGCGCCTATAAAGACCTGAACCGCCTGGCCATGCTGCTGCTTACCCCCGGCGGACTGTTGGCTACCTATTCCTGTTCAGGCGCTATGGATATGACCACCTTTAAACAAATATTGGCCTGGGCCGCTCTGGATGCCGGTAAGGAAGTGCAATTCATCCACCAATTCTGTCAGCCCGGCGATCATCCAGTAAGGGCATCTTTCCCGGAAGGAGAATATCTTAAAGGGTTGCTGTGCAGGGTGATCTGACGATGTGCAAATTGAGACATCGGCATTCTTCGGTGTTTTTACTTACGCTTAAAGAAGACACCCCTATAGTTACAAAGAATTGGTTGTAGGCGTAAGCAATGCTGAAGGATATGACTTGGTCGGAAACAAAGGCAACTTTGTTATCAATGTGCTTGGATACTTAACACGGAGTTTGGCAATGTACTCGTTTAACATATGTAACCTTTTTTTATCAACACTATTTATAAAGGCTAACCAACCCTTGACTTCGTTTAATAAAGCGAGATTTTTTTGCTCTTTATTTAAGGTCAAATGATGTATTTTTGCTCTGACTATCTTTAGCTTTTTCATGCCAATCCCATAGTTATCTTCCGAAATTATTAACCCTGTAACCTTTTTTGCTCTTGCTGCACCTGCGACATGAGTTTTGTTGTAATTAATGTTAAACTTTTCGTCTTTAATAATTGACTTTACCACTGGATAAATCTGCACTAACTTGTATGGATTAAAGCCTGAAAATGTTAAATCATCAGCATATCGTGTATACGTTACCCCACGCTTTCCAACATATCCTTGAATGCGTAAATCTAATTTCCAAAGAATTAGATTGGCAAGTTTAGGAGAGCATGGTCCTCCCTGAGGCAAAGTACCATTGAAAGTACATAAATTGGTCAAAATAGTTGAAATTGTACTGTTATAACCAATAGATTTAAATACACTATAGACCATATGCCATTTGACGGATGGAAAAAAGTCCAATAAATCAATTGACATTATTACATTTGAAAGCTTATGCGGTTCAGCATTGTCACTAATCGAAGTCCCCTTTTCGAAACCTTTACACGAGGATGAAACTTGCAATTTATTTAATATAAAAAACAAAATCCAAGATTGTAATCCTTTCAATTTTTTACTTGGTTGAGATATTACTCGTAGCTTCCCATTTTTTTTGGGGATCTCATATGTTTTATAATGATAAGCTGCGTTTATCGACAATTGATATATCGTATACTTTGATATGTGAGTGATTGCAGAAAAATCATCGATTTTTTGAATAATGGGAAGCCCAAAAAAACTTAACCTTATATTATCTGAATTACTCATAATTAAAAAAATATAGGAAAGCCACTTTTACCTCTTAAATTTTGAGTGAAGTTTTCGACAAGAACCTACCGGATTCTTGGTGAAAAATTTGCGATTATAACGCTTTGTTTTATACTCGGATGTCGGAACAACATCCACTCACCGAAGTGTCTAAAAGTTTAGCTTTACCTATATTCGAAGTTTTTTATTTCTTAATCTTAAATTCAATATTTCTAATCTTAAATTATCTAATGCTAATGTTTCATCTTGGATTTTTATTCTGCTGCTGATTTTTTTTAAATCGAAATAGTGGTTGGTTCCTAATCTTGTTAATTTATATCCGAACTGAGTAAGTTCCACAAATTTCTTTTTGGTCATTATGGTCAAAGCCGTTGTAGTTACTTGAAATGCACTCTTGGAATCATTTATAACACTTTCAACAAAACTGACTAAATTATCTTTGCCAATAGGCTCTAATAAATATATTGAAGGTAATAAAAAATGATCCAGCTGCAATAAATTTATTTTACTAGTGCTTTTGGTGCTTATTTTTTTAATTTTTCTTATAGAAGCCTGAATATCCTTAATATGTTTTGTTACATTATTCGGGTCGATAAAAATAATACCCTCTTTGTTTGCTTTTTTGACTAATTTTAAGGGGCCTTGATTAATAAAGCTTTTATCTTTTTTATACTGTTCATCCACAAGACAAATCATCTTGCTACGTAACTTTTCATCATTAGCAAATGCACCTAATTCAGCATATGAGCCAGGACTTTCTGGAATTAACAAAATAACATCAATACTTTCCGCGAGTAAGTTTTCTAGAGATAGCAAATCTTTTCCTTTAGAATTGTATAATATTTCATCGAATATATCCTCGGGAAATACTAGGTCGTATTGATAAGAGTTCCACCAATCGGTTAAAGCTTCCGATATCTTAAATCTAATTTTATCTTTTCTATTTATGTCGGCACCGCAAAGAAAAATAGAAGTTTTAAAAGTACTCACAGGTTTATAAAACTCGTTTTGAATCTTAGAAGCCAGTCTTTGATATTCTACACCTGAGATTGCATGTTCACTAATCACCGTTAATAGATATTTTTTTATATAAATATAAAAAAATAATCCATCACATTCTAATAGAAGATTATCGAAATAGTTACCTGCATTTTTTATGTAGGAGACAGATTGAAAGCTACAATGTTTAAAAGCTAAAGTTTTTTACTTTCTTACTTCCTGCGTCCAGAACAGGGGGATATTTGTCGGTGTTTTTCACTCATTTATTCTTATCTCCCCCTTCAGGGGGCTGAGGGCTTGGCCCATCATACTGGTAATGAAACCAATCAAACAAAGCTGTGCCCGAATCATTCAGCATATTATACGAAAACAAACCCGGCCGTACACCTTTCCAATAATTCTTCTTGGTTAGTACGCATACATCGCCCAACTGCTCAAAATCTTTACCGTTAAGGCTGTATTGTAAAATGGTATGGTTAGCGTTAAGGTCGGCAGCTATCCGTAAATAAACCACGCCCTGTTTAACGGGTATAGTGACGGATAGCTTTCCATTATTATTGGCAAACAATTGTAAAGTGTTATCGCTTCGGCTTACGCCGATCTCATGAATATTCTGCCCAAGCAAACACAAGCCGGCCTTTTGCCCGTTACCCATTTCAGCCAGGTCGAGCTTTACCGTAATGGTACCTGTTTTACCCATCAGTTTTTGGGTGATGGTATTTTTAGCATGTTTGTTATCTGCCGCCTGCATGGCCTGCAACGCCAGGTGTCCATTAGTCAAACTCCATTTGCCATCAACCGGGTTATGGTTCCATTGCCATTGTAAACCCAGTTTCGGGCTGTTAAACTCATCCGAAGTTTGCGGCGCCGTTATGCGGTATATTTTAGCCACATTAGGTTTCTGATAAACGCTTACCGGTTCGCCTATGCCGTTACCATCCAGGTCTACGCCCATCAGCGGCCAGCCGTCAACCCATTTAACAGGTTCTAAATGGCAAACGCGACCAATCTCCCCATCATCCTGAAAATGGATAAACCATGATTCGCCCGAATCCAGCTCTACCCAGCCGCCCTGGTGCGGGCCGTTTATTTTGGTGCTCCCTTGCTCTAAAACCACCTTGCGCTCATAGGGCCCGTAAATACTTTTCGATCGCAGCGCGGTTTCGTAACCCCGGCCTACGCCGCCCTCGGGAATAATGATGTAATACCAGCCATCACGCTTATAAATTTTTGTCCCTTCGGCTGTTGGCCCGCGGTAAACCGTTACGCCGGTATCCAGCAGGTGCTTGCCGTCGCTGCTCATTTTATGGATAATGATCGGGCCCGCGCCGGTACGACTGTGCCCCAGGTAAGCCTGCCCGTCATTGTCCCAAAACGGACAAGGGTCTTCCCATTTGGGTACGCGTTGCACTTCAGTTAAGGGCGACCATTTACCTGCCGGGTCGGTAGCCGTACTCATATACAAACCCTCTTCGGGGGTACAAAAATAAACGTAGTATAATCCATTATGATACCGCAGCGCAGGCGCCCAGCTGCCTTTGGCGTATTTGCTCATGTTGTTATACCCGCTGTCAATATCCAGCCGGTTGTATATCTGGCTAATGATCGTCCAGTTCACCAGGTCTTTAGATTTGAGCACCGGCATCCCCATATAATGAAAATCGGAGCAAACCATATAAAAAGTATCGCCTACGCGGATCACGTCCGGGTCCGAGTAATCGGCATTCAGTATCGGGTTTTTGTAGGTGCCATTACCCTGATCGCCCCATAGCCCGGTTTGTTTTTGAGCGAGGGTTGTGTTAAATGTCACAATCAACAGCAGCAGGAATAAATGTTTAAATAGATTGGTATTCATATTTATAAAGATAGCATTTACTTCAGATGTACGTTTGCCTGCGTTAGCGATAGAAGCGGATACCGGCCCTGCGACGGGCTCAGGGCAGGCCGCGGCTAAGGCCATGTGTAGTATGAGCGGATAGCGCGACCCTTGGGGAACGCCCAAAAAATAAGTAAAAACCCAAGAAACCCCCTATTTACCTTGCTCCAACCTTACATTTAAACAATAAAGATATTGTAAGAAAATTTCGACATGGTTATTCAATCCTTCAAAGCTCAACCATTAAAACAGAGGGAAATTGTAAGAGATTTTTTTGTCTTGTTTCCTGATTCTTGACTCTTGATTCTATTCTTCCGGTTGCTTTTCAGGTATCATTTCTTCCCGCAAAATTTTCGGCGGGCCGTAAATAGCTTCCAGCGCGTCATTCACTTTTTCGTACAAAAACTTGTACCCGGCAATCTGTATGCGCGCTGCCGATACCTTGGTGCTGCCCAATACCACAATGCTCATTTCGCCTAATAACAGTTTTAATACCCACTCCGGTACGTTTGGCATCCACAGCGATTTATGCAGCTGCTGGGCTATAGCCTGAGTTAGCTGTTTGTTAGTTACTGCGTTTGGTGCAACCATATTATAAACGCCTTGCAATTCAAGGTTCTCTATCCCCATCAGGTACATGCCTAAAACATCCTGCATGTGTATCCAGGGTATCCACTGCAGGCCATCGCCAATAGGCGAACCCAAACCGAGCTTAATGGGCGTAGCCATTTGAGGCAGGGCGCCGCCATCTAAAGTTAGAACTACCCCGGTACGAAATTTCAATACCCGCAACCCCAGTTCCGATCCTTCGTCAACGGCTTTTTCCCAAAGCATGCAACATTCGCCTAAAAAATCCTGCGAGGGTATATTATCCTCGTACATCAGCTCTTCGCCGCGGTTGCCATAATAACCAATTGCCGATGCCGAAATAATGCTTTTTACCTGGTGCTCCGGGTTTGCACGCAGTAAACTATAAATAAGTGCTATTGATTTGGTGCGACTTTCTATTAAAGTCTTTTTACGCTCATCCGTCCAGCGTTTATCAACAACGCCTTCACCGGCAAGGTGTATAATGGTATCAACCCCAATTATGCAATCAGGGTGAATAACCCCCTGCTCAACGTTCCATAAATAAGTTTTAACCTGTGGGTTTTTGCCGGGCTTGCGGCTCAGGTGACTAACCGTAAAACCCTTTTGCAGCAATACATCGGTTAAGCGCCGCCCAACCAGGCCGGTACCGCCGGTAATTAAAATATGTTTATTCATGGATGAATAGGTAAGAGGCGAAAGGTAAGATGGAAAACGTCATAAACCAAATACAGTTTATAAACACATCTTCCATTTTACATCATACATCTTCCATGTGTTTTAACTGGCAATATAACTTTCCAACTGCTGTATCGTCCGTTTCTGATCTTCAATAATAAACTTTACCACATCGCCTATAGATACCATGCCCGTTACCCGGTTGTTATCAATAACAGGCAGGTGGCGTATTTTATGATTGCTCATCATTTCCATACAATGATCGATAGAATCGTTAAGGGCAATGGTGAATAAATTAATGGTCATAATTTCGCCAATGGGAGTGTCTTTTGATGATTTACCCATCAGTACCAGTTTACGGGCATAATCGCGCTCGGTAAAAATACCTTTCAGTACTTCATTTTCCATAATCAGTAACGAACTGATATTCTTTTCCATCATCATGTGCAAAGCATCATAAACAGAAGTTTCGGGAGTAACCGAGTAAACCTGGTGTCCCTTGTTTTCAAGTATGTTCCTGATCTTTTTCATTGGACTAAAATTTAGTAAACAATTAACAAATCTGTACAATGCCCATACACGGGGATGCAGAGCGGCTATGGATAAAGTATAGGTTTATATTGGTGTTTTAAAGATAATAAATGTTTTTCAATAGCACTAAATATCAGGTGATTATTTTTTTAATTAATGTAATTGCTTTTTAATTGTATTAACTTTTGGGTTTAGTGCCGCTTCGTTATTGAGCCTTACCGTTATGGCCGTTTGTTCAGTATCACCAATGCTCAGTGCAAAAGCTTCGGCGCAGGTTAAACATTGGCGGGGCACTGCTTTATCAATACGGTGGTCATTCATAACGATGTCTTGTTTCAAGCTGTTTACCAGGCTTTGCGCCGAATGATACCCAATGGAGGTTAGCAAATGCAGCCAGTACGATGATAATTTTGACGATCGGAACGGCAATACAATGATCCGCCGGTTTAGCTTACGCCCTTTAGCGTAGATGAGCAGCAGATCCTTAAAACTCAATATATCCGGCCCGCCAATATCAAAGGTTTGGTTAAAAGCTTTTTCATTTAACAGTACACCGTCCAGGTAGCTTGTTACATCATTGAGGGCAATGGGCTGGCAACGGGTTTTTACCCAACCGGGTACGGTAATAACAGGGAGTTTTTCAACCAGGTCGCGGATAATGCCAAACCACAAACTACCCGGGCCAATGATAACAGAAGTGCGCAGCACCGTTACCGCGGCATTCGCTTCCTGTAAAATTTCTTCAGCAGGCTTAAGTGATGCCAGATGATCAGGTTGGCTACTAATTCCTCCAATATTGCTTAAAAAGATCACTTGTTTGCAGTTGGTGCGGTTAAGTGCCTGCGCAAAGTGATGGGCGGATAAGGCTTGCATTCGCCTAAATTCAGGCGTATCGGCTATGTTGTGTGCCAGGTAATAGGCGGCATCAATATCACCTGGAAAAGCATCGATCGAGGTTTCTTTCAGTAGATCGCCCGTAATGATCTGCACCCGGTCGGCATGGCTGTTTTGCATAAAACGCCGTTTGTCGCGCACCAGGCAAATTACCTCATGTCCCTTATCAAGCAGTACCGGCAATAAACTTGCGCCAATGTAGCCATTGGCCCCTGTGATCAGCACTTTCATTAATGAGCAACAGGGAAACCGTAAAGGTGTTTTGATTAGTTATAACTACCCCCTATGATTTTCATAAATTGAATGATCAGGTCAAAAAACGGTAACAATTTCATTGTAAAAACCTCATTTTATGTTGCTAAAATGTCAAACATTGCAAAATAGGATACGTAAAAAATAAAAAATTTGCATTTTTACACTTTCAAAACCCGCTTGGGTTAGTGGTGCAGTTTAAATATGAGCGATAAAACGATACTCGTCTGGTTCCGAAACGATCTGCGTATACACGACAATGAAATTTTATTGGAGGCTTGCCGTAAAGCCGATAAAGTTTTGCCGGTATATTGTTTCGACCCGTTTTATTTCAAAACCACCTCATTCGGTACACAAAAAACAGGTAATTTTCAGGCAAGGTTTTTAATCGAATCGGTAACCAACCTGCGCGAAACCTTACGTGCCGCCGGGGGCGACCTCATTGTTCGCTTTGGCGACCCCGCCGAAATAATACCCCAGCTGGCTCAGCAATACCAGGTATCCGAAGTTTACCATCACCGCGAAGTAGCTTTCGAAGAAACCAATATATCGGCCCGGGTTGAGGCCGCCTTGTGGAAGATCCGCTTAAACTTAAAGCACTTTATCGGGCACACCCTTTATCATAAAGAAGATCTGCCTTTTCCCATCAAGGATATCCCTGATGTGTTTACCGTTTTCCGGAAAAAGATAGAACGCGACAGCGATATCCGCCCATCGTTCGAAACACCGGAGCAGATCAACGTGCCGGTTATTGATAATGCCGGCGAAATACCCACATTGGTACAATTGGGCTTAACCGAACCCATTGACGATTCGCGTGCTGTAATGCGTTTTAAAGGCGGCGAAACCGAAGGGTTAAAGCACATGCACCAGTATTTTTGGGAGAGCGACTTGCTTAAAACCTATAAGGCTACCCGTAACGGTTTGCTTGGCGCAGATTATTCATCAAAATTTTCGCCGTGGCTGGCCATGGGCTGCCTTTCAACCCGCGAGATCTACTGGGAAGTAAAACGTTACGAACAACAGCGCGGCGCCAACGACTCTACCTATTGGCTTATTTTTGAATTGCTTTGGCGCGATTACTTCCGCTTTATGTTTAAAAAACATGGCAACCAGTTTTTTAAAGCAGGCGGTTTTAAAGGCCTGGCGCCCGAAGTATCGGCCAACCAAACACAGCTGTTTGAAAAATGGAAAGCCGGCCAAACCGGCATACCATTTATTGATGCCAACATGCGCGAGCTAAATGCCACGGGCTTTATGAGTAACCGCGGACGCCAAAATGTGGCCAGTTTTTTGGTAAAAGACCTGAAAGTGAACTGGACCTGGGGCGCCGCTTATTTTGAAGAAAAACTGATCGATTACTCGCCCGCCAGTAACTGGGGCAACTGGGCCTATACGGCCGGAGTAGGTAACGATCCCCGCGAAAACCGCCAGCTTGATGTTTTAAAACAAGCCCTGGAGTACGATCCAAAAGGCGAATATGTAAAAACATGGCTGCCTCAATTGGCGCTTATCCCCGGCAAACAGGTGCACACTCCGTATAATTTAAGCGCTGCCGAAAAAGCGCTGTATCACATCGATCCGGAAACGTACCCCGATCCGGTTACCGTGGCTCCCTCAAAAATAATTAATGAGAAAGACGTAACTTTGTCTCACTAACATCGTCTTACTATTATAAACCTCTTGTGTCGTGAACTCTTTCGAAGAATATACGCTCATCATCGGCCTTTTAGCTGTCGCTATTGAGGGTTTCGGCAAGTTGCTTAAACGCTTCCGCGAGATGCGTCATCATTAAATCGCCTGTTAAGGCGTCCACGCCTGAACATAACAAAATGTTAGCGTCCATGATAACTATGATGTTAACACACATTAAGCATTTCCAAATTTAATTACTTTTGTTTTGATGGGCAGGAAGGTTAACCTGAATGATGTAATCAAATGCTGCGAAATTCGTTTCGGTCGGGGAGAATCTGTCCGTTGGACACATAGCGACTTTGTAGACCTTAATCAGGATATTCTGCGTGACACCAAAATAAACATCAGCATCAATACCTTGAAACGCATCTTTGGTAAACTTGCTGTAGATGAAAACTATATCCCGCAGCAAGCCACTTTTGAGGCGCTGCAAAAGTATGGCGGATATGCTGACCCAGAAACCAGACCGAAAACGATAGAAGAGCAAGCGATAAAAACAAGCAATACACAACGTACGCAACGGAACATAATGCTGTATATCATAACCTCGGTAGCAGTTGTTATACTTGGGTCGATCACCTGGAGGATTTTTAATACTCCTGCTTTGCTTTCTGCACGCATCACATTAAAAAAAATAGAAGGGGTTTTACCGTCGACAGCTATTTTTGATCTTCAGGTACCAGACATTCATGATAGCATATTTGTAGATTTTGGTGACAAATCGCCATTGATTTATATCAAAGCAAGCCAAAAACAGATAGCACATCAATACTTATATTCGGGTGTGTTCAAAGTAAGTATACGCACACCAAGATCAGTTATCGCTGTAACGACGACGAGTATAAATTCTGACAAATGGATAGCGTTGAGCTACAATGATCAGCTGCGTAATCACTATTATGAGATCCCGGCTGTAAAAGCTTCTGCCGATAGTCTTTTTAATCTGACGAACAGTCAATTGCATCGAATGGGGTTAGATACTACCCAGCGTATTTTTACACGTTTATATAACTATACGCCGGTAAACTATTTTGCAGATGATTTTACTTTCGAAACAACCTTTAAAAACCCGCCCCGCAAAAACGCCATCTCTTGTAATAGTACGCAGTTTCAGATATCGGGCATCAATAGCATGATCCGGTTTAAGTTGTCGAGTCCGGGGTGTAGTGCCCGGGTTATCAATTTTTTAAGTGAGCAAAGGTTCGATGGCGATAAAAGCGATCTCTCGCAGTTTGTTCTCACTCAAGAAAATTGGAGTACGGTTAAAATAACTAACCGGAAGAGGCATGTCACCTTATTTGTCAATGGTAAACTACTTTTCACCGGGAGCTATCAAAAGTCATTAGGCGAACTTAAAGGATTGTTTATTGAATTTGAAGGAAATGGCTTTGTGAAAAATTGCGATCTCAAAGCTCCCGATAGCCGAATTCTCTATCACTTTTAGGCGCACCGTCTAATTTCAATGCATTGATTATCAAAAAAATACCTTATCCAAATTTTGGATGAGCTTTGGGTAAGCTAATTAACCATATAAAAACAATCATCTTCCTACTTTCGGTATATCATTCTCTGATGATGAATGATCCATTAACCAATTGTATGAAAAAATATATTCTATCAACCACTATCGCCCTCTGTTACATAACATTGCTTTTTGCTCAGAATCCTGATGAGCATGTTCGGATAAACCAGCTCTTTAATTTCGGCTGGAAGTTTAAAGCGGGCGAGGTCGCCGATGCTCAGGAACTGGCTTTTGATGATAGTGGTTGGCGCAAGTTAAATTTGCCGCACGATTTTCAGTTTGAACAACCCTGGGATAAAACAGCAAGTAAAAACCGGGGATTTAAAACGACGGGGATAGGCTGGTATCGCAAAAGCTTTAAGGCAGATCCAGACTGGAAAGGAAGAGAGGTGTTGCTTGATTTTGAAGGTATTATGCTGTCGGGCGAAGTATGGGTAAATGGGAAAAAGATTGGCGGAACGGATTATGGCTATCTTGGTTTTGAAGCCGATATCGCAGATATCATTAAATACGATTCGGATAATGTGGTTGCTGTCCGTGCTTCTACGGGCGACGCGGCTAACTCGCGTTGGTACACTGGCGGTGGCCTTTTTCGTGATGTGCATTTGGTTGTAAAAAACAAGATATCTATTGCGCGCCACGGTATTTTTATCACCACGTCAAATATTTCCGATCACAACGCCGAAGTAAAGGTACAAGTTGAAGTAGCCGGCATTAAAAATCAGAAACATGAATTGGAGATCAATACAAAAATATTTTCCCCGCAAGGGAATCAAGTAGCCGAAACTAAAACGCTGGCTCCGCAGAACTCACACCTTGCCACAGTAGAAGTCCTGTTGCCAATGGTTAATATAGCTGACCCACGGCTTTGGTCCTGTGAGACGCCAAACCTGTACACGGCACAAGTTACATTGGTATTAAACGGTAAAGTCATTGATAACCTCGCACAAAAGTTTGGTATTCGTACCATCGAATTCTCCAAAGACTTCGGGTTGAAATTAAATGGCAAAAAGGTATTTATTAAAGGTGCGGCCGATCATCACGACCTTGGTGCAGTAGGTGCTGCTGCTTATGAAACTTCGATCGCGCGAATGATGGACAAACTTAAAAGTTTTGGTTTTAATGCGATCCGTACTTCGCACAACCCATATTCAGAAGCTTTTTTGCGGCTCGCCGACGGAAAAGGTATTTTGATTGTAGATGAATTGTACGATAAGTGGGGCAGCACAGTGGCTTGGGCAGGTAACGCGCCATGGCAGGATCTATGGTTCAATAATTTAAAGGAATGGATAAAACGCGACCGGAACCATCCTGCTGTTATCATGTGGAGTTTTGGGAACGAATTACAGTTTCAGGAAGAACGGTGGGGTTTCCCAACAGGCGATTGGGGAGTAACCACTTATCGCATTTTAGATGTAGTGGCAAAGCGGTACGATCCTACCCGTAAAACAACAGTTGCGATGTATCCGGCCCGTGCGGGAGGCATTATTAAAGCAGACCCGGAGTTTAGGATTAAAGACAAGATAATTCCGGCTGAATTAGCAACAGTAACTGACATTGCCAGTTTCAACTATTGCTGGGATGATTATCAGGAATATTTGAAACATGCACCCAATATGATTATTTTTCAAAGTGAAGCTGCAACTTCGGAGTTGGCTGCTCCTTACTTTGGAATGGATAGAGACAAAATGGTTGGGCTGGCATACTGGGGGGCCATCGAATACTGGGGAGAATCAGACGCCTGGCCGAAGAAAGGGTGGAATTATTCATTTTTCAATCAGTCACTGGAACCCAATCCGCAAGCTTACTTAATTAAAAGTATTTTCAAAGACGAACCCTTGGTTCATATCGGCGTAGTGGATAATGAAGGCGAGTCGCAGGTCTGGAATGATGTGCTGGTGGGAAAAAAGAATATTTCGGCACATTGGAACAGGCAGGAAGGTAAAACGTATAATATTTATACTTACACAAATGCCGACGAAGTAGAATTACTGGTTAATAGTAAATCTATCGGCGTGCAGCAAAATACTTCAGAAGTAAAAAGGCGCAATGTCATCTATTGGAAAGACGTTCCGTTCAGTCCCGGTAAAATTACAGCCGTCGCCCGAAAGGCTGGCAAAGTTGTAGCGCAGGACGAACTGGAAACAACCGGCGAAGCAGTTGCCTTGAAATTGGAGGCTGAAAATGCTAATTGGAAAGCCGACGGTATGGATCTTCAATATATAAAGGTGTATGCTATTGATAGTAATGGACGCAAAGTAGTAACTACGCCCGGCGAGGTTACTTTTGAGGTGACCGGTGCGGCGCAGTTAATCGCCGTGGATAACGGCGACCATTCAAGCGACGACCTATTTACTGGGAATAAAAAGAAATTTCACAATGGGTTTGTAATGGCCATCTTACGCTCAGAACAAACAGCCGGAACTGTTAAAGTTAAAGTTTTAGCAACTGGATTAAAAGGAACCGAGAAAACCTTAATTGTAAATAGATAAGGTAAGTTATGCCTGCAATCGATGGGAGTGAAAAAGATTATAAAATAAAGCAATATATACCAACCGGTACAATAATTATACTTTACTTTATCACAGCAAATTAAAATCTGTTAATTTCAGCTGCCTAAAACCTAAAAACGGCTCTTTTTAAAAAGTTATTTGTTATTAATTAGGTTTTGTATGGCTTTAATGTTTTAATTTTGCATTGTTTTACTGATTTATTTCACATGGATCGTCTAAATTATGTTAACAGCGCCAACGCTGCCTATATTGATACCCTTTACCAAGCTTATCAACAAGACCCCGAATCGATCGAGTTCGGCTGGCAAAAATTCTTCGAAGGCTTTGATTTTGGCAGAGGCTCAGAATCAGCCGAAGTAGGTGGCGCCACCGCCGCTCCCGAAAGCAACGAGCACTTCTTAAAAGAGATCAACGTACTCAACATGATCAACGGGTTTCGCTCGCGCGGGCACCTGTTCACCAAAACAAACCCGGTGCGCGAGCCTCAAAAGTACTTCCCCGGTAAGGAGCTCGAAACTTTTGGCTTAAGCGATGCCGATCTGGACACCGTGTTTAATGCAGGTGTTGAAGTTGGCCTGGGCGCCGCTAAATTGCGCGACATACACGACCTTTTGGAACAAACCTATTGCCAGTCGATAGGTGCCGAATATAAATATATCCGCAACCCCATAAAAACCAAGTGGTTTGAGGATAGGATGGAAAAAGAACGCAACACGCCGAATTTTTCGATCGATGAGAAAAAGCGCATCCTCAATAAATTAAACGAAGCTGTATTGTTCGAAAACTTTTTGGGCACCAAATTTTTGGGTCAAAAACGTTTCTCGCTCGAAGGTGCCGAAGCTTTAATTCCGGCCTTAGATTCCGTTATCGAAAAAGGCGCCGATCTGGGCCTGGAAGAGTTTGTGATCGGTATGGCTCACCGCGGCCGCTTGAACGTGCTGGCCAATATCATGAAAAAAAGCTACAAAGAAATTTTTAGCGAGTTTCAGGGTAAAACTTACGAGGATGACTCTGCTTTTAGTGGCGACGTTAAATACCACCTGGGCTACTCAAACGATATCACCACCAATAACGGTAAAAAAATACACTTAAGTCTTTGCCCTAACCCGTCGCACCTCGAAGCTGTCGACCCGGTTGTTGAAGGTTTGACCCGTGCCAAGATCGACTTTAAATACGATCACGATTTTAGCAAGATAGCGCCGATATTGATTCATGGTGATGCATCTGTGGCTGGCCAGGGTATTGTTTACGAAGTTTTACAGATGATGAAACTGGATGGCTACCGCACCGGCGGCACCATTCACCTGGTGATCAATAACCAGATCGGTTTTACCACCAACTATAAAGATGCCCGTTCGAGCACTTATTGTACCGATATAGCTAAAACGGTGCTTTCGCCTGTTTTCCACGTAAATGGCGATGACGCCGAGGCTTTAGCTTACGTGATCAATATGGCGATGGAATACCGCCAAACCTTCCACGAGGATGTGTTTATTGATATCCTATGCTACCGTCGCTATGGGCACAACGAGTCGGACGAGCCAAAGTTCACCCAGCCATTACTGTACAAGGCGATCGAATCGCACCCTAACCCGCTGTACATCTACAATCAAAAATTGTTGAACGAAGGTGCTATAAGTGCTACCCTGGCAGCCGAGATGGAAAAAGCTTTCCGCGGCAAACTGCAGGTAATGCTCGACGAATCGAAAGCTGAAGAAAAATTTACGCAAAGCAAGCCAATGTTTGCCGGTGCCTGGAAAGGCCTGCATATTGCTGCCGAAAAAGAGATAACTGCTCAGCCTGATACTGCTATCACCGAAAAAGAATTTTTGGAAATAGGCAATAAGATAACCGAGTTGCCAAAGAATAAAGAGTTCTTTAAAAAGATCGAAAAGCTGTTTGAGGAGCGCCGCAAAATGGTAACCGAAACCCGCACTTTTGATTGGGCCATGGGCGAGCTGATCGCTTACGGTTCGTTATTACGCGAAGGTTCACGTGTACGCTTAAGCGGCGAGGACGTAAAACGCGGTACTTTCTCACACCGTCATGCAGTATTAACCCTTGCCGATAGCGAAGTAGAATACACCCCGTTAAACACTTTAGATAAAGCCGCTAAGTTCGATATCTACAATTCGCACTTATCCGAGTATGGTGTTTTAGGTTTTGAGTATGGTTATGCTTTAGCCGATCCATCAACCTTAACCATCTGGGAAGCGCAATTTGGCGACTTTTTTAACGGTGCACAGATCATCGTGGACCAGTACGTAGCCAGCGCCGAAACCAAGTGGCAGCGTGGTAACGGTTTGGTAATGTTGTTGCCACACGGTTACGAAGGCCAGGGCCCTGAACATTCATCGGCACGTATTGAGCGTTTTATGGAGCTTTGCGCCGATAACAACATCCAGGTAGCTAATTGTACTACCCCGGCAAACTTCTTCCACATCCTGCGCCGCCAGCTGCACCGCGAGTACCGCAAGCCCCTGGTGATATTTACACCCAAAAGCTTGCTGCGTAGCCCGGCCTGCGTATCAACTATTGATGAGTTTACCAAAGGCAGGTTCCGCGAGTTGATTGACGATACTTACGTTACCGAAAAGAGCGTAAAACGCGTACTGTTCTGCTCAGGTAAAATATATTACGATCTGTTAGAGAAACAACAGGCCGATAAATGCAAGGATGTGGCTATCGTTCGTGTTGAGCAATTGTATCCAACCCCAATGCAGCAAATGCTGAAGCTTCAGGCTAAATATGCCAACGCTACCGAGTTTATATGGGTGCAGGAAGAGCCTGAAAACATGGGGGCATGGCCGTACATGTTGCGTAAGTTCCGCAAAACCGATTTGGGGCTTGATGTTATTTCGCGCAAAGAAGCCAGCAGTACCGCTACCGGTTATGCTAAGCAACATACCTCGCAGCAGCTATATATTGTAGGCAAAGCTTTTGAAGCCCCGGTTGCCGAAGCTGCAAAAAAAGCAGTTAAAAAGACGGTCGAAAAAATGGCCGAAACAAACGCAGATTAATTTGTTATACCATATCATATTATGAGTTTAGAAATAAAAGTTCCGCCGGTGGGCGAATCAATTACAGAGGTAACCTTGTCACGCTGGATAAAAAAAGACGGCGACACTGTTGCGATGGACGAGGTTATTGCCGAATTAGAATCAGATAAAGCTACCTTTGAGCTTACTGCCGAGCAAGCCGGAACTTTAAGAACTATTGCCAAAGAAGGCGACACCATCCCGGTTGGCGCACCTGTTTGTACTATTGAAGATGGCGGTGCTGCTCCTGCAAAAGCCGAAGCGCCTGCTGCCGAGCCGGCTAAACCAGCTGCTGTTGCCGATAAAGCGCCTGCCGCTGCTCCGGTAGCTGCCCCTGCAGGTAAAACTATCGAGGTTAAAGTTCCACCGGTAGGCGAGTCGATCACCGAGGTAACTTTATCACGCTGGCTGAAAAAAGACGGTGACGCAGTTGCCATGGATGAAGCCATTGCCGAACTTGAATCGGACAAAGCTACTTTTGAGCTTACCGCCGAACAAGCCGGTACCTTAAAAACCATTGCAAAAGAAGGTGACGTATTAGCCATTGGTGCTGTTGTTTGCAGCATCAGTGCTGGTGCAAGCGCTCTGGCTGCTGCTCCTGTAGCACAACCTGTTGCTGCCGCTGCTACTGCAACTTCTGCACCTGCTCAAACAGCATCAAACTACGCATCGGGTACACCATCGCCTGCTGCAGGTAAAATATTAGCCGAAAAAGGTGTTGATCCTGCCTCGGTAAGTGGTAGTGGCGTAAACGGCCGCATCACTAAAGAAGATGCGCTGAACGCACAAAAGTCCGCTCCTGCTGTTCAACCGGCAAAACCTGCTGCACCGGCACCGGGAGTATCAGACGGAGGCGGCTCAGGTTCACCTCGTGGCGAAAAGCGCGAAAAAATGTCGCCATTGCGTAAAACAGTGGCCAAGCGTTTGGTAGCTGTTAAAAATGAAACCGCGATGTTAACCACCTTTAACGAGGTGGATATGTCGCCAATTATGGAGATCCGGAGCAAATACAAAGATAAATTTAAAGAAAAACATGGCGTTGGCTTAGGCTTTATGTCATTCTTTACCAAAGCGGTTTGCGAAGCCCTGAAAGATTGGCCTGCAGTAAACGCCCGTATTGAAGGTGAAGAGATCGTCTATAGCAATTTTGCTGATATCTCTATCGCTGTATCTGCTCCAAAAGGCCTGGTAGTTCCGGTTATCCGCAATGCTGAGTCAATGAGCCTTGCTGAAATTGAAAAAGAGGTTGTGGTTTTGGCAGGTAAGGCCCGCGAAAACAAACTAAGCCTTGCCGAAATGACCGGCGGTACATTTACCATTACCAATGGCGGTGTTTTTGGTTCGATGATGTCGACCCCGATCATCAACTCGCCGCAATCGGCTATTTTAGGTATGCACAACATTGTTGAGCGCCCGGTAGCTGTAAACGGACAGGTAGTTATCCGCCCGATGATGTACCTGGCCCTGTCGTACGATCACCGCATCATCGATGGCCGCGAATCGGTAAGTTTCCTGGTGCGTGTAAAACAATTACTGGAAGATCCTGCGAGGTTGTTATTAGGCGTGTAGTTCTAAACATATTAAAAAAGAAAACCCGGTTTATCCGGGTTTTCTTTTTTAATAGAGAATTGTCATTTCGAGCGAGCGCAGCGACGAGAAATCTTTACCATCAGGCAAATCCCCTACGCTCAATTCACCGGAGCCGCAGGCTTACTCAGCATATTAATAAATAATTTATAAGCCCCCGGTACCCCGGCAGGCAACTGCCTGAAAAACGATAACGACGTATAAATAAACCGGCCTTTACCAAAATCGGTAATGATCAGCGAGCCGCTGTTTGATGCTTCACCGGCATCGTTCATTTTTAATGGGGCCTGGTAGCGGCTATCGGCACCAGTAGTAAAGTATAGTCCTCGCTCCTGCACCCAGCCATCAAAATCCGATGGTACAATTTTATTCGGATAGTTCAGCACCGGGTTATTCGGGTCCGTAACGGTTACTTTGGCATTTTCATCGGTAACGCGCTGGTTAACTACTTTAAAAGGATAAGGTCCAATATCATTCACCACAATACCCTGGTTGTTGTTGTATTGTATCAGCAGGTTGCCGCCATTTTTTACGTATTCCATCAGCTTGGGCTGTTCAACAACCAAACGGCTGTTTACATTATAAGCGCGTACCCCGGTAACAATAGCATCGTATTGGCTTAGGTCGCCGTTCATAATTTCCTTTTCGTCCAGTTCGTGCACTTCGTAACCTGCCTGGCGCAAGGCATCAGGTACCAAATCGCCTGCGCCATTAATATAACCTATTTTTTTACCGGCTAATTTTAAGTTGAGATTGAGCAATTGTGCCTGCGCGGGCGGGAACAAAGTGATCACCGGCACATGCTCATAATTGATCACCTTGATGCCGTAGTTATAAACCGTCTTGTTCATTCCGGAGGTTACCTCGGCATCAACCGTTCCGTTCTCGGTTTGGTTGCCGGTAGGGGTAATGGTGAAATGTTCGATCCATTCTTCGCCTTTGTTTTTGTTTTTAAAGTCGATGTTTTCCGGTTCTGATTTCCAGCCTTTAGGCAATTTTAAATGGATGCTGCCGAAAGGTTCCTTGCGGAAACTCTTTAATCTTACTACCAGGCTTTGTGGCACGCCGGTGCTAAACACATACACCGGACTGGCAATATTTGCCGTTACCGGAGGCGTAATAGCCACAGGCTGGTAAACCTCGCCACGCACCGGGTCCACATATTTATATACCAGCCTGCGCTCAAAACGGATAGGTTTGCCTTCGATTATAAACTCAAAACCCACAGTCGGCAGATCAGGATTTTCGGGGTTGCCCACTAATTGCTGGTTGGGGATATTATAACTGCCGATGCTGTGCGGTGTTTCCAGCCAGTAGGGCTGGGTTAATTTATCTGCAAACACTTTGCTATTTACCGTTTGCAACTGGTTGTTCTGTATCGCCGAAGGCATTGCATGGCTAACACCATTGGTGGTAATGGCGGCCAGTTTCACTTTGTCATTATAACGGTCGATGATCTGTGCCCTTACCGGGATGCTGTCGCCAATGGCATAGGTAGGCTCGGCGGCATAAGCTTCGAACCACAAACCTGAACAGGCAGCTATCAGGTTTTTCAGTTCATTAGTTTTTTGATCTCGCCAGTAAGTATCAGGTACTTTTTCAACGCGACTAAACAATTGTACCAAAGCAGGTACCGAACCTGCCGGGTTATTTTCATCAAACGCCTTGCCAATGGTGGTTACCGTTTGCTCAATAGCTTCGCCATCTTTTATGCGTTTCCAGGTAGTGTTTACATCGTCAAACAGATCCATACGCGGCGCGGTACCCAGTATGGTTTTAAAGTATTCGTATGATTGCCCTCGTTGCTTAGCCGAACCGAAGCCCTGGCTCTTATGGTTCGAGCGGCTATCGGCAGCAATCTCACCATAACCTTTGCCTAATAAAGCATTGTAAACGCCTACATCTATCTTGAACTGGTTCTCGGCCGTGGTGTTGGCCCCGCCAAAATTAAAGGTGTTCCATAACAGGCGTTTGGCCTGCCATGGCTGTACATATTGTAATTGTTGCGGGAAGCGTTTCGGGTCGGCGGCAGCAGTAAAAGCCTCCTGCGCCAATATGGCCGACGACGTATGGTGCCCATGCCCGCCTTCGCCCGTGGTAGGGAAACGGCAGATGATCACATCGGGTTTAAACTTGCGGATGGTCCAAACCACATCGCTTAATACTTTTTCCCTGTCCCATATTTTCAATGTTTCATCCGGTCCTTTCGAAAAACCAAAGTCGTTAGCCCGGCTGAAAAACTGTTCGGCTCCGTCAACCCGGCGGGCAGCTAATAATTCTTGTGTGCGTACAAGTCCCAACAATTCACTTTGATCGTTGCCGATCAGATTCTGGCCGCCATCGCCCCGCGTTAAAGCCAGGTAACCCGTACGGTAATGCTTTTCCTGCGCCAGGTAAGCCAATAACCGGGTATTCTCATCATCCGGATGCGCGGCTACGTAAAGCACGCTTCCCAACACGTTTAATTTTTTCAGTGCTTGTTTAATATCTGTTAGCGATGCCGGTGGAGTGGTTTGAGCAAACGCGCATCGTACTAAAAGCAATAAGATAATGGCCAGGTTACGAAATTTCATAAGGATGGTTTAAAACTGAAAGATAGGAAAAGCTACGGTAAGGTTTATGAAGGCAATGTAATTTTAATAATCACGACCGTCTCCTTTTCTTTTTTCCCGCGCTATGATCTGGTTTTGTATGTCGGTTAAAACTTTGTCCAAACCATCAATAGTGTTATTAAATGTAAAAACGTAGATCTTGTCATGTACAACAAGTGCCAATGCATTTTCAACAGATGTAGCACTTTTATGAAAGTGTATCGCAATGAGATCGCCCTTATTGATATACCTTTCGAGCATTTCGGCATATTTGTTATTAAAGTTTCCCATTCCGTTAGCCAATTTCCAAACCTTGTTATTTAATTTGACGGTAAAACAGCCATGAAATTTATCTGATCTTAAAACACAGATGTCAATTTTCAACGTATCAAGATGTAATAAGTAAACAGGATCAGAACTACCGTTATATCTTTTTATTTCCGCACTATCCACATCGTACGTTAATAAAGGTTTAAATCGAAAAACGTTCGTGTCACGCTCCAGCAAACTGCGTCTGCTCGATGTATCGCTATAAACTTGCCATTTTGTAGACGTAAAAAGCTCTGTTTTTAATAATTTGATCTGGTCATTTATAGTGGTAGTGATACGATAGACCGTAAGAGTTGCTTGCATTGGGTTTTTTGCCGTATCAGCTTTGCCTTGTTTGGCGGCCGTGGTTTTTTGAGCAACAGAAACCATAGCAAACCCCAATGTGAAAACTATGGTGAGGAATAGTGTGGTTGATCTTATTTTTATGGTTCTTTTCATTTGTAATTTATTAAACGGCTTATTTTTTTAATGTCCAATACCTATCCCCGAAAGTCAAACTACTAAAATCAACAGTTAAATTTAACCATGAGTTGCCTACAACCTGATCAGGATCAAATACATCAAAGGTGACGGTTCCCGATGAGGTTCTTTCCACTCCTAAGATCAGGTAATCATGATCGGGGATATGGATCAATAACGACCTGCCATCATTGGGCGAAAAGTAATTAATTATATCACACAACGTAAGCGGTGTTGTTTTTTTTATCGCAGTAACATGATAATGTTGAAATAGGGCAGGGATATCATCAGGGTCTGTTCCAATATCCGGTACAGCCGTACAATTCGTTCCGTTCGTTGATCGGTAATAATACTTCGCAATATCACATGGATCTAAGCCAGTTATAACTGCCAGTTCAATTGGTATACACCAGCCCGCATGTTTACCAATGTTGGGGTCCCCCGGATAAGGAATTGAGCCCGTTGAAGGTACTGCTTTATCATAATTGAAGATGATAGAGCGACAAGCAGAACACTTATCTATTTTTATCCAGCCGGAACTGCTATAGTAAAACCAATCTGCACCATCAGTGCACCAATACTTGCCCTCAGTAGAGCAAGACATACCACCACAATCACAATTCACACCATCACTATGCCTGGAGTTATCGCTGGCGTAATAAGTGATGTTATGTGACGAAACCTTGGTATGATTGATTATCCAGGAATTAAATTCAGAACAGCCCGGGCATGTGGGTGACGGATCACCGTGCAGTGAGCCTTTTTGTATACAAGGCAGGAGATTCAAAAAAACGATCGATATCAATATGATGTTTTTCATCTTCTTATTGGCTAAATACGATCGCCGACCTTAATTGACCATATGCAATATACACATTTTATGATATCGCACAAGTGTATATTTCCGTCGTATTGGCCTGGACATGATGTTGGTGATAACGACACATTGTTTGGAGATTGAGCTTCCCCCTCAAGCAGGCAAAACCGCGTGCGGGATAGAAGCGGATACCGGCCAGGTTGATAAGGCCTGTGCAGGAGCGTATGAGCCCGACCGAGAGGCACGCACTTTTATAGGCCTGAGTTCTAAGTCTTCAGTCCAGGTTAAAAAAACTCAGAACTTCAGACTCCGGACTCAAGACTACATATTTCGACATATCCTATTGAACTTTAGCACAATTATTAAAAACATAACAAAGCAACCAAATGTTTAACAATCTGGTAACACCCTAATGCTATCTTTAAATATTCTCCACATGTGTTTACAGAAAGATGACACAGATATTTTAAATTAATCAATCGTTTGATTAATTTTGTACCCGAATTAGAAAAATGGAAAAAGAGAAGACAGATAAAAAGGATCATATCCTTGATGTGGCAGAAAGAATTTTTTCTGAATTAGGATATGATGGCGCCTCTACCCGGACGATTTCTGGCGAAGCAGGCGTAAACATGGCTATGCTTAACTACTACTTCGGTTCGAAAGAAGGTTTATACCTGGCAGTTTTTGAGCGTAAAATATCGGCATTCAGAACCTTGCTGCAAAACATCGGTAACGACGACAGCATCTCGGCCTGGAATAAAATGGAGCGCTGTATCGATAATTATGTCGACCGTATTGTTAACAACAGTTGCTTTCAAAAACTGATCAACAGAGAGTTGTTTAACAAGCGATCGGAAATAACCGATAAAATGACCAGCATACTAATGACCAATGTTTACGAGATCAAAAAGATACTCCAGGACGGCATAAACAGCGGGCAGTTTGATGGCGATATGGATCAGGACCTTGTTGTGCTCACCATCTTCGGCACCAAAAACTATGTGGTTAATTCGCCGCACATCGCATCGCGCGTATTGGATATCGACGTGATAGATGATACCTATCTGGATACTAATTTAAAACCCAGGATGAAGGTATACATGAAAAAGCTTTTAAAATCTTACTTAGTAAAACAACAATGACACCAAACAATCAAACTATTACATTTTTAAAAACAGTGACGCAAGCTGCACAAAGGTACAGCATTGCCTTGTTGCTTTTGTGTTTGTTCGGCATACAGGCACAAGCTCAGGAGCGCACCATTACCATTAACGAAGCGATAAAGTTAGGCCTTGATAACAGCAAAACACTTAAAATGTCGCAGGCTAAAATAGATCAGGCTGTATCAAAATACAACCAGGCTAAAGATAATGCGCTGCCAACAGCTTCGGCAAGCTTAGCTTATAACCATGCCGAAATACCTGCCAATACGCTCGATCTGGGTGGCACAGCACTACACCTGCCAAGCAGGGCCGATGCCTACATAGGCCTGGCTGGTATACAGGAAACCGTATTTGCTGGTTACCGTCTTAAATATGCGCAACTATCAACCGACCTGCTTACCCAGGTTGCCCGGTTAGATGCCGAAAAAGATAAGGACCAGATTGCCTTTGATGTGATAAACGCCTATTATAACTTATATAAAGTGCTGCAAAGCCAAAAAGTTGTGGTGCAAAATATCACGTCTATCGATCAGCAATTAAAACAGTCGCAACGCTTTTTTGAGCAAGGGCTGGTTACTAAAAATGATGTACTGCGTTTTCAATTACAAAAATCAAATATCGAATTGAACGGTATCGATCTGGAAAGCAACCGTAAGATCATCAATTATAATCTGGATATTTTATTGGGTTTACCCGAAACTACCGAACTGAAAATTGCAGAGATCGCCGATGTTAAGTATAACCTTGGTCCGCTATCAAGTTATATTGATACTGCGTTGGCCAGCCGCCAGGAAATAAAGCAGCTTGACCTGCAAAACAAGGTTGCCGAAACCAACATCAAGTCGGTATCATCGCTGGTATTGCCAAATTTGGCTGTGGGTGCAAATGCGTATTATATAGGTGTGTCGGCAAACCCGGTTCCGCAAAGCGGAAGCTACATCACACCACTAACACTTGGTGCAACCGTATCATGGAACTTTGGAAATCTGTGGACCAATAAAAACAAGGTTGCCGAAGCTAAAATACAACAGCAGGAAACAGTGATCAATAAGAGTATCACTGTTGATAACCTGAAAAACGAAGTAAACCGTAATTACCAGGCTTATTTAACTGCGCAGGATAGGATCACCCTCTTGCAAACTGCGATACAACAGGCAGGCGAGAACAACAAGATCCTGGAATCTAAATATCAAAGCAACATTGCATCGGCTATTGATAGGGTTGACGCGCAAACCTTATTGTACCAATCGCAGATCAGGCTCGAGCTGGCTAAAGCCGAAGCAGGCCTGGCTTATTATACTTTATTAAAATCAACCGGAAAACTGAACAAATAAAATCAAACAATAATACAATGGCAAAGACATCAGAACACGAAACAGCAACCAAAAAACCAAGCAAGGTAATGCCTATTATTTTAGGTTTATTACTTGTAGCGGGCATAGTTTTTGGCGTAAAGGAATACATATACTACAGCAAGCACGAGGATACCGATGATGCCCAGATAGATGGCAACATCAGCCCGGTTGTTGCCCGCGTTGGCGGATACGTTGACAGCCTTTTATTTGAAGATAATCAACATGTAACAGCAGGCCAGTTATTGGTTAAGCTTGACGACCGCGATTACAAAGTTAAACTGGAGCAGGCTTATGCTTCGCAAAAAGGCGCCAGTGCTAATGTGGGCGTATCCGAATCGCAAATATCATCAACAACAGCTAATGTGGCTACAGCTTCGGCAAACGTGGCTACAGTAGGCGCAAACGTTGAGACCGCCAGGGTTAAATTATTACAGGCCCAACGCGATTACGAACGTTATGCCAACCTGGTGAAAGACGGAAGCGTAACACAACAACAATTTGAACAGGCGCAAGTTACCCGCGATGCTGCCAAAGCAAGTTTACAAGCTACACAAGAGCAATACAAAGGAGCACAATTTCAGTTAAAAGCGGCGCAAGACCAGGTTAACGGTACCCGCAGCCAGTTAAACGTAGCCAATACCGGCGTTAGCCAAAAGCAAGCCGATATCGATTTCGCGAAACTGCAATTAGGTTATACCAACATTACTGCCCCTGCTACCGGTACGGTTTCGAAAAAGAACATACAAAAAGGTCAGCTGGTGCAAGCCGGTCAAACCCTGTTCTCGGTAGTTGAAGATGGCAGCTTGTTTATCACAGCTAACTTTAAAGAAACCCAGATGGGTAACTTACGTCCGGGCGAAAAAGTAGACGTTGAAATTGACGCTCTGCCTGATCAGAAGATAGAAGGTGAAGTTTATAATTTTTCGCCCGCTACAGGTGCAAAATTCTCGCTGTTACCTCCGGATAACGCTACCGGTAACTACGTAAAAGTAGTACAGCGTATCCCTGTAAAGATCAAGATCAAAGCATCGCCGGAAGTAATGAGCAAATTACGTCCCGGAATGAGCGTAAAAGTATCTGTAATTTATAAAGACTAATTAATAATGGCTGAAACAGGTTTTAAGAAATGGATCATCACCATTACAGTTATCATAGCTGCCTTACTGGAGCTTATTGATACTACGATAGTGAACGTATCCCTCCCTCAGATTCAAGGGAACCTGGGGGCCACGCTGGAGGATGTTGCCTGGGTTGTTACCGGGTATGCTGTGGCCAACGTAATTGTATTGCCAATGTCGGGCTGGCTTGGTAGTGTGTTTGGGCGTAAAAATTACTTTTTAACATCCATAATCATTTTCACTATAGTCTCCTTTTTATGCGGTAATGCAAGCAGTTTAAATGAACTGGTTATATTTCGCATCATCCAGGGTTTTGCCGGCGGTGGCTTAATATCAACCGGGCAGGCCATTTTGATCGAGACCTGGCCGCGCGAAGAAGTGGGTACGGCTACCGCGTTATTTGGTTTAGGTGCCGTATTTGGCCCTACAGTTGGGCCAACTATAGGCGGTTTTATAACCGATCATTTTGCATGGCCATGGATATTTTATGTAAACATCCCGGTAGGGGCGATAGCGGCTTTTTTAACCGTAACTTTTGTAAAAGAGACGCCCAAGGACGCGAAAGGTAAACCCGTGGACTGGTGGGGTATTTTACTGCTGGCCATTACAGTGGGCAGCTTGCAAACGATATTGGAAAAAGGAACGAGCGAAGACTGGTTTGCAAAAACCTATATACTGGTGCTCACTATAACGGCTATATTGGGCTTTGTGCTCTTTTTATGGCGCGAATCGACTTTCGAATTCCCGGTGGTGAACTTCAAGATCATGCGGCACCGAAGTTTTGCCGTGGGCATGTTCACCTCATTCGTATTGGGCTTCGGTTTGTATGGTTCGGTATTCGTGTTTCCTATATTTTGTCAAAACCTGCTTGGGTTTTCGGCACAGCAAACAGGCGTTATCCTCTTCCCCGGTGGTTTATGTACCATTATCATGATGCCGTTCATCGGTAAGATGTTAAAGGGGGGCGTACCGGCACAGTTTATGGCCACCGGCGGTATGATATTGTTCTTTGTGTTTACCACGATGCTGAGTAACTCAACACTGGCCTCGGGCACAGGCGACTTTTTCTGGCCGCTGGTAATACGCGGTGTGGGTATGGCTTTGTTATTTGTGCCGTTAACCACGCTGGCCATCCAGGATTTGAAGGGCCCGGAATTAGGGCAGGGTACTGGTTTGAATAATATGATGCGCCAGTTAGGCGGGTCGTTCGGTATCGCGGCTTTAACCACGCTGATCCATATCCGCCAGGGTTACCACCGTAGTATATTGATAGAAAATATCAATCCTTATAACAATGCCTTCATTCAGCAAAAAAATGGGCTTATAGCCAACTTTATGGCTAAAGGCAGCAGTTTGATAGACGCCACCACAATGGCCATGAAAGCTATGGAAGGTAAAGTGATCCGCCAAACGCTGTTATTGACCTATAATGATGCGTATTGGATAGCGGGTTTGATCATGCTGTTTAGCATACCACTTATCTATTTACAGCCGTTTAAAAAGTCCGTAGCCTTACCGGCAGACGCTCACTAAAAATAAAAGCCGCTCATTGGTTACGTGAGCGGCTTTCCCCAAAAAAATTAACAATTAAAATCCTATTAAATCTCGCCACACCGAGTCGTTTTTGACTTTTGTCGAAAACTATTTTTCTGTGTTTTAAGAGTTTAATCTTATTCTATAAAATTAGCGTTTATTGCTTTAAAATTCAAAATTTAATTTTGAAAATATTTATTGCTTAAAAGTCGCCTTTTGATAGTATTAAGCAATAAATTTTACTGACGCTCAGCCTTTTCGCCTTTCAATGTTATAAAGATGACTGCCTTTTTTAACTTATCGTTATTGGCCTGGTCTTTGGAGTTGCCTGTTATCCGTATGTTTTCTATCTTATCGGGTTTAATTGTCATGGCTTGTTCGGGCGTTAGCTCTTTACCATTTACATAAAAGGTAGCATCGTTAGCATCACTGGTACGCTTATATAAAAGAATCTTTGCTGCAGTTGGTTTAGGTTGGCCTATACCATCAGTATCCATCGTAATAGTACTACTGCTAATTCGGCCGCCACCACCCATGGCATGTCCCATATTAACCCTGGTCAGCATGGTTACCACGCGGCGTAAGGTATCGGTTTTAAAGGTCATGTTATTATCGTTACCCAGCGTAAAGTTAACAGGTATGGTATATTGTACCTTTGCCAGGTTACCGTTCTGAATGCCGGGTATCCATCGCGGCGACATGGCTAAAACACGTAAGGCTTCTTCACCCAGGCCTGCTCCCGGGTCACGCAGCACCTTCATGTCATCCAGGCTGCCATCTTTTTGTACCACAAACTGAACGTATACCTTGCCTTGTACATTACTCTCTCTGGCCAATTTTGGGTACCTTAGGTTTGCCTGCAAAAATTTACCGAAAGCAGTTTCGCCACCCGGAAACTCGGGTTGTACTTCAACTGCCGAAAAAACGATATTCTCGTTGTCCTGCTTATCCGTTTTATCCGCAACTGTTTGCTCTTGTGGTGCCGGTGCTTCATTAATATCTATAACCGGGTTATCTTCCTGTTGTACTATTTTCGGTGCCGGCTGGGTATCTTGATCAGTGATCAATACTTGTTTAATGGTTTGCTTATCGGGCATGGTGTTCATTAAAAACAGCTGCTCCGTTTTTTTATTGATCAGGCGTACCATGCGGCTGTTTTTTACCGTTGCCGATGACAGGATGAGCATAGCCGCAAAAAGCGGTGCCGATAAACCGTATTTTAATAATTTTCTGCGTTTCGACTTATCCTTATTCAGCATAATAATGCGGCGCTTAAGCAGGCTTTTATTAAAGAAATTATTAGTTAGCTGGTGCGGGTTTGCCCCGAAGGTTTGGCTTAGCAACAGGTATGCATATTCGGTTTTCGAGGTGCCACGCTCAATGGCCTTTTTATCGGCAATAAACTCGTGTACATGTTTAATGGTTTTGCGGTAAAAATAAACAATAGGGTTAAACCAGTTGATGATCATTACCGCCTCAATAAACAATACATCGGCCGAGTGCCACTGGCTAACGTGTACCTGCTCGTGCTCAATAATAGTTTGCTGGCCGGGCAGGGTAGCGTCAATCTTAACCTTATTGAAAAACGAAAAAGCTGCCGATGCTTCCAAATTAATGATCAGTTTTTTAACCGATAATAATTGCATGAAAAATCGTCCCAGCAAAAAAATGGCGCCGCCTATATAAATTACTGCCAATATCTGCCCTATGGTAAAAGTAAGGCCTTCGGCAGGCTTGGGCTGGTAAACAAATTCGGGGTGATAAATGGTGGAGTATATGGTTTGTTGTACGCGCTGTGTTATAAACAGTTGTTTTATCCATTCGGATTGTACTACCGGGATAACAAACGATAACAATGCCCCGGCAACCAGGTACGCCCGGTTTAGCTGGAAAAATGTTTCGTTACGCAGCAATACGATATAAAACCCGTAAAATAACAGCAGGTACAAATTTACCAGTAATAAATAATGCCACCACGTCATAGTAATTACTTACTTGTTTTCAATTTTTCAATTAATTTCATGATCTCATCGGCCTCTTTCAAATCAATTTTTTCCTTTTTCACAAAGTACGAAAACATGTGTTGTACCGAATTGTCAAAATAGCCATTCAGCAATTTTTCGGTAGCAAAGTTTTGGTATTGTTCTTTGCTGATGATAGGGTAGTACTCATGGCTTTTGCCATAAGCTTTATGGTCAATAAAACCTTTAGTCTCCAATATCCTGATGATAGTGGATACGGTATTGTAGGCTGGTTTGGGCTCGGGCAATTCATCAATCACATCCTTCACAAACCCTTTTTTTAATTGCCAAAGTACTTGCATCAGTTGCTCTTCGGCGCGGGTTAATTCTTTTATCTGCATCATAAATATAAAGCTACGAACTAATTAATTAGTTTGCGAAATTTTTTATTGAAAGTGACTGATTTTAACACTTTTTAACTAATAGCTCTCTTTTTTAAAAAAAAGACTTGCACAACCAAATGGTTGTATTTATATTGGCAACCATTTGGTTGTATTATGATAGAAAGAAGGGATGTTTTTCAGGCTATAGCCGACCCAACAAGAAGAATGATTATACAGAAGCTGTTGCGTGGGCCGCTAAACCTTGCCGGAATTATAGAGGATTTTGGTGTAAGCAGGCAGGCAATAGCCAAGCATATTAAAGTACTTAATGAATGTGGTGTCATTTCTGTAACGCAAAAAGGGCGCGAACAAATTTGCGAAGCCCGGCCAGCTCAGTTGGATGAGGTTAGTAAATGGGTGACCGAGTCATATAAGCTGTGGAACCAGCGTTTTGAAAAATTGGATAAGTTTCTTGAGGATACTTCGTCGGATTAACATTCAACCCCTTTAAAAACAAACAAATCAATATAAAAGAATAACAAAATGGAAAGACGTATCAATAACCAGGAAGTTTTCATCGAACAAACCTTTAATGCAAGTGTTGAAAGAGTTTTTAACGCCTGGGCAGACCCTGAAAAATTAATGAAATGGTTTGCACCTGATGGCTGTACCATCGTTTTCAAAAAAATTGAAATTGAAACAGGCGGGCAATTCCACTCGTGTATTTCTAATCCTCAATTTGGAGATTGCTGGTGTATTGGCGAATACAAGGAAATTATTCCTAACAAAAAGATTGTGTTTACCATGATCAACGCAGATGAGGATGGTAACCCGATAAACCCCGCAGATATTGGAATGGACCCTGACTGGCCGGGCAGCACCCTTGTTACCGTTACTTTTGCAGAAGATAACGGGAAAACCAAATTGCAGCTACGGCAAACAGTTTCGCAGGAACTGGCTCAAAAAACAGGTGCGTACCCAAGCTGGTTGCAAATGTTAAACAAAATGCAAGCGTTACTTAATTAAGATCAAATGAAAAAGATAGCAGTATATACTGTTTTAATGTTTCTGGCATTGTCATCATTTAAAAGTGATGAGCAGCAAATTAAAGCAGCCGTAAATGATGCCTTGATTCGTCAGAAAGGCTATTCAGAAGTCAACGGGATTAAAATGTATTATGAAATTTATGGACAGGGTAAACCGCTTGTTTTGATTCACGGTGGCGGCTCTACTATTCAAACAACATTTGGAAGGGTTATCCCGATGCTTGCCAAAAAATATAAGGTTATCGCTATGGATCTGCAGGCGCATGGGCGTACCGGTGACAGGGACGCCCCGGAATCGTTTGCGCAGGATGCGGATGACGTTGTTGCGCTTCTGAAAAATCTCCATATCCCTAAAGCAAACTTTTTTGGTTTTAGTAACGGTGGAACAACCACGATCCAGATCGCTGTTCACCATCCCGAAATGATTGATAAAATTATTTTAGGTTCGGCGCTTTGCAAGCGTAATGGCGTGCCTGCACAGTTTTGGGATTTTATGAAACAGGCACAGTTAGCCAATATGCCTAAAGAGTTAAAAGACGAATATTTAAAAGTTTCAGGCAATCCAAAAGGATTACAGATAATGCATGATAAGGATGCAGCACGAATGGTGAATTTTAAAGATATTCCTGATGAACAGATCAGATCCATCAAAGCATCAACTTTAATTATCATTGGCGATAAAGACGTCATCACACCAGAGCATGCGATTGAAATGCATCAACAGATCGCCGGCTCAGAACTGGCTATAATTCCAGGTGTACATGGCGAGTATATCGGAGAAATAACAACATTGAAATCCGGATCTAAACAGGCAGATTTTGTTATCCCGATGATTGAAGGCTTTCTTGATAAAGCAGAAATAAAGCGATAAGAGATGGTTTTTCAGGCATAAAAAAGGCACTAAGTTTTACTTAGTGCCTTTAACGTTTTATAGAATTCTATTTTAAAAACCTTGTGGTGCACCCGCCTTAGGCAATTCCTTGCGTGGTATCAGGTCAGTACGCTCGGATGTGTTGTAAACAAATGATGCAACAATGGTTGCGGCTTGTTTCAGGTCCTCTTCGCTTATCTTATCGTAAGTATCCTGGTTGCTGTGGTGCGTGCGCGAGTTGTAATCCATACCATCCTGTATAAACTGGAAACCCGGAATGCCCACGGCATCGAACGGAACATGGTCTGTACTACCAGTGTTGCGAATGGTTACCGTGCTTGCGCCCAGATCCTTAAACGGTTCCAGCCACGATTGGAATATCGGCCCGGCTGCTGCATTGCCCTGTAAGTACACACCACGTATTTTACCCGTACCGTTATCTAAATTATAATAGGCCGAAACCAGGGCATGCTCAGGTTTAAGCAGCATATCTTTAGGGTCGGCAAAGTGATTGATCACGTAATTGCGCGAGCCGTATTCACCCTGTTCTTCGCCGCTCCATAAGGCTATCCTGATGGTGCGTTTTGGTTTAACGCCAATGGTTTTCAATATGCGCATGGCTTCTATCATTACCGCCGCTCCGGCTGCGTTATCGGTACCGCCGGTAGCACCGTGCCACGAGTCGAGATGACCGCCCAGCATCACCAGTTGCGCTTTCAGTTTAGGATCGGTACCCGGTATTTCGCCAACAACATCGTAACCGTCTAAATCTTTGGTAAAAAATTCGGTTTGAATGTCGGCTTCCATACTTACTTTAATATCGGCTTTAACCAGCCGTAAAATACGCTGATAATCTTCGCTGCTGGTTTCCAGTTCTGGGCAAACAGCTTTAGCGGTATCGCGATATGATGCGCCGTTGGTAGTAAACACGGTCCCATCGGTGCCGCGGGCCTGGCTCAACACCAGGGCAACGCCTTCATCAACCTCAAATTTTGCCATGGCCGTGCGCAGCGCAAGCAAACTTGCAATATTTCGGCGCGGAAAACCACCCGGCCCACCACCACGGCGAGGCCGTGTTTCGCCCGGTTTGGCATTGGCCATTTCGGTTAAAGTACTATCGGCATAGCGCGATGCATCAGGACGGGTGAAGTTAATTTCGGCAGGCGGACGTGCATCAACAATAATGATCTTACCTTTTAGCTTGCCTTTATACTTTTCAAAATCGGCGGTGGTATCAATTTTAACCAGCATTACATCGCCTTTTAGTAAGCCGTTGGTACCGGGCGTCCATGCTTTGGGGATAGCGATTATGGCATGATAGTAAGGAACTGTTATAGCCGCGTAGTTTTTTTGAACTTCCCAGCCTTTGCCAAACTTACCCCAGTCCTCACGTTTGGCATTAACCATGCCCCAGCTTTTCAGTTTTTCAACCACCCAGTCCTGGGCGCGTTTTAATCCCGGCGAACCGGATAACCTTGGGCCCGTTACATCGGTAATATGGAAAGCGATATCCATTACCTGCGAATGGTTTAAACCTTCTTCGCGTATTTTTTTAACCATTGCCGGGTCGGGCGTATCCTGGGCAAATAACGAACCGGCAATGCCGGCACTTAACAAAAAGCTAAAAAGTAGTTTTTTCTTCATGATGAATTGATAAAGTCAGTTATAGCAAAGCTATCCAATTGCTCACTAAAAAAATAAAACCATAACTAACAAATTTGTTACAAATTAATATATTGGTAAACTTGAAATTAGGAAAATTAAATACGTTAACTGAACCATAGCAATACTCACCAAAATGAAAAGATATTTACCCATTGCCTTACTGTTTTGTTTACCCTGTTTTTATGCCCACGCACAAACTACCATTAAACAGGATGTGGCTATTAAACAAATGGTTGATGAAGTATCATCGCAAAATGTTGAAGCCATTGTGCGCAAACTGGTGAGTTTTAAAACCCGCAATACACTAAGCGACACCACCAGCAAAACCGAAGGTATAGGCGCTGCCCGTAATTGGATAAAAAGCGAGATGGAAAAATATGCCGCAGCAAGCGGCGGCCGTATGAAGGTTGAATTTGATGCCTTTACCCAACCTGCCGGCGGACGAATTGATAAACCAACCGTACTTAAAAATGTGTTGGCGATATTGAAAGGCACCGACCCCAGCGATACCCGCATTTATGTAGTATCCGGTCATTACGATTCGCGGGTAACCGATGTAATGAATGCCAACGCTGTTGAACCTGGCGCTGTTGATGATGCCTCGGGCACGGCGGTATCGATGGAAATATGCCGTGTAATGGCTAAACGGTCTTTCCCTGCTACGATTATTTTTATGGCCGTTCCCGGCGAAGAACAAGGCCTAAACGGATCGGCACATATAGCCAAACGCGCCAAAGACGAAAAGTGGAATGTTGATGCCATGCTGAATAATGATATTGTAGGCAATACGCACGGACAGGATAATGACCTGAAAGATAATATACACGTACGTGTATTTAGCGAAGGCATACCATCGATAGATGTAGCACCCCGTGGCGATACCATAGCTGCCAGGCGTGCCGCATTGGCCATTAATGGCTTGGTTAGTAATGGCGGCGAAAACGACAGCCCGTCGCGCGAGTTGGCCCGTTATATTAAGGAAACCGCCGAGCGCTATGTTGACCAGCTCGACGTAAAGCTGGTTTATCGCCGCGATCGTTTTTTACGTGGCGGCGATCAAACCTCGTTCCAACTGAATGGCTTTACCGCAGTACGCTTTACCGAAATGAATGAAGATTTTACCCACCAGCATCAGGATCTGCGCACCGAAAACGGTATAGTATATGGCGACTTGCCCGAGTTTGCCGACTATAACTACATCCAGAAAGTGGCGCGTATGAATCTTTCGGTACTGGCTAATTTGGCCAGCGCACCGGCGTCGCCGCAAAATGTGGTGGTAACCACTACCGAGTTGACTAACAATACTACACTAAAATGGGCAGCGCCTGCATCGGGTAAAAAACCGGCAGGTTACTACATCCTGATGCGCGAAACCATTAGCCCGTATTGGGAAAAGAAGTTTTTTGTGACAGGAACCGAAGCTACGCTCGATTACTCGAAGGATAATTACTTTTTCGCGGTACAATCTGTTGATGCCGATGGCCACGAGAGTTTACCGATATATCCAAAACCGGCGCGTGGTGGAAGGTAATGATGCAGCCTGAACTGATACCTCAGGCCATCTTTTTTTGCCTGCAGTTTTTTATCCCGTTGTTGTTTGTAGTGAGCATGCTTAGGGCCGAACTGCCTTATCTTAACCTTAAGGCTTTGGTTGTGGCTACTAATATCACCATTTTGATAGCCGGGTTATTAACCTTCCTTATTCCGGTTGTTGGATTGATCATTGCGTATATTTCGGGTGTTGAGTATGAGCAATACGGGTATATCAATCATTATATAGGCCCAATGGGTATGTTTGCCTGGCTGGGCCTGCTTACCCAGGTGATAATCCCGCAAATGATGTGGAACAAGGCGATCAGGCGTTCGATAGTGAGTGGCTGTATTTGGCTGGTAACGTACTGGATATTTAAACTGGCTAATACGTTATTGCTAAAATATATCGTCGGATCTTCGTGGGTTACGTTTACTCCGGATAAGCACCTGGTTGATTATGCCGGTGAGGCGCTCATTTTTTTAATGGTGATAGTGCCGGTCTATTTCCTTGCAGATATCAAATACAAACGCGCCCGTTATCCTAACCGATAATTATAGCAACTGGTTTATCTGCGCGTATTGTAAAAGCATAATGGTTTTGGCATCGCGTATCTCGTTGGTGCTCATCATTTGTAAGGCTTGTGCAAATGGTAGCTCCAACACCTCGATATGCTCCTGCTCTTCGGCTAAACCACCGCCCTCGCTTACCTGCATATCCTTGTCGTATTCGGCAATAAAAAAGTGCAGTATCTCGGTAACAGAACCGGGCGACATGTAAGCCTCGAATATCTTTTTTACTTCGGAGATCTTATAACCGGTCTCTTCCTGAGTTTCTTTGCGGATGCAGTCTTCGGCATTGTCCTTATCCAGCAAACCGGCGCAGCACTCAATTAAATAACCGTCGGCATTGCCGTTAATATAAGTCGGCATTCTGAACTGCCGGGTCAGTATTACCGTTTGCCGGGATTTGTTATACAACAGGATAACGGCGCCGTTACCACGATCATAAGCTTCGCGGCTTTGGGTCAGTACCGTGCCATCAGCCTGGGTACTTTGGTAGGTAACTTTTTTTAGCGTGTACCAGTTATCCGATAGGATAGCGGTATCCAGAATAGTGATCAAATTGTTCAAGATTTTAGGAGTTGATATTGGTTAGAATTGCAGATCAAACAGAAAGAAAAATGGGATCCATCTTCCATTTTACCTTTCACATCGTCCATCTTATTTAACGCTCTTTTTCTGTACAATAAAAAAGCCTAAAATAAATATCGCCGCAGCAACTATAAGGCTCACCCAAACCTCTTTGGTAAACATATCTACAGTTAATTGTGGTACGCCTTTGTTGTTACGGATAATACTGGTATTGCTGTTTAACCCCTTCATGGCTAAGGCGGGATGTGCATAGGGTACAAAATAAGCGTATTGCCAACCCACACCAACCGATATTAAACTGGCAATGGTGCATACAAAACCAATACCCATAGGCTTTAAAAAATCGCTCCACACCAAACTTAGTAAAAACTGGATTGACAGAATGCCCAATGATACCAGGAATAGTTTGCAATACACTTGCAGTAAATAACCCTCAATATGAAAATCGTAAAATTTAAGTTCGGGTTTCAATACACCTAACAGGTTGCCGCTGCCTAATAAAAGCAGGTAAAATAACAGCAGGCATAAAAACACCAAAAACATGGCATAAAAATATTTAGCTGCATAAACCGACCATTTTGAAATAGGTAATGAAAACAGCGTTTTCCAGGTATCGGCCTTGTGCTCCATGGCGTTTACCGAATACGAGGCGAAGATGATATACATAGGCAGCAGCAGGTTACCCATCACCATCGAGATTGGCGTTACGTAAAACATCCACAATGCCATACCCGGAAATTTAGACATACCACCCGGATGAGTTAAAAAGCCAATAAACATTAACCCTACAATTAACAAAGGCAATATTACTGCGCACCAAAAACCCATAGTTTTGCGGCTCTTATAAAACTCCGAGCGGAGTGATAATATAAATCCTTTCATGGGGTTAGGTGTTTTGGGTGATATCTAAAAATAAATTCTCGAGGTCTTTTTGCACTTTGCCGATGCTGTATACCATGTAATTGTTTTGGTTAAGCAATGCATTTAGTTTACCGGTATCCTCTTTACTGATATACGGTAAAAAGATGGTATTATCACGTACTTCGCCAACCGCATAACCGTTACGGGTTAACAGGTTGGCGGCATCAACACCGTTGTCCAGTTCAATTTGTACCAAAGGCTTGCTCAGGCCGCTCAGTTCTTCAATAGTGCCCTGAAAAACCAGGTCGCCGTGATTGATGATACCTACATGGGTGGCCATCCGCTCAATTTCGGCCAATAAATGGCTCGATACAAAAACGGTTTTACCCTGTTCTTTAACCAGGCGCATTAATAACTGGCGTATTTCAATAATGCCGTTTGGGTCGAGGCCGTTGGTAGGCTCGTCCAGTATGATCAGTTTGGGGTCAGATAATAAGGCTAAGGCTATGCCGAGGCGCTGTTTCATGCCTAACGAGTATTGCGATGCTTTTTTATTTGATGCGGCTTTTAAGCGTACCAATTCCAGCATTTCGTCAACCCTCTCGGTGGGTACCTGCAAAAGCAGGGCACGGTTACACAGGTTTTCTTTGCCGGTAAGGTGGCCGTAAATAGCCGGTTGCTCAATTAATGAGCCTATTTGCGATAGTATTTCGATCCGATTGGTTTGCAGATCTTTGTCGAAGATCTGTATGCTGCCATTATGGGCATGCAACAGATTGAGCAGTAGTTTAATGGTGGTGGTTTTGCCGGCGCCGTTTGGGCCTAAAAAACCATAAATGCTTCCCTGGGGAACTTCGAGCGAAACAGCTTTTACAACCTGTTGATCGCCGAAGTGAAAAGATAACCTATCCGTACGGATTACCATACTTTTTCTTTGCTAACGGAACATACCGCCTTAATCAAAGATACGCTTTTTATGAACAGCGAAGTGCTTTGTTTATACGATGAACCGTCGATAGCAGCAAAGTTGGTTTTAGCTTTAAATTGATAACTCACGCCCATGATCATAGCAAACAGTACCGGTATAACTAACAGTACAAATGGGTTTGAGTTGGTGATGAACTTTTTCATGGTTTGATTTGATTGTGATGTTTGATTTGATGATACAAATGAACTGCTAATAATCTGGCTGCTAAAAACATTTAGACCAACACACAGTAATTATAGACCAACAGGCTGCCGCGGCTGCTAATCGGTTGGTCGGGTTTAGCAAGGGGTTCATCGTTAAAAACAGGTGGTACATCTAAACACAAATGGTATTATTGTTAATTATATTATTTTAGATGCTGTAAAGCTATTGATAAACTTAACTTGTTGAATGATAGTATTGTTGAAATTGAACTGCAACTATTGAAATGAAAAAAGGCTGGCAAATATTTTGGCACACACTTTTCTGGACGTGCATGATCGCTTTTTTCATGTTCATTACCCACGGTAATACCAAAATACCTACCGAGGGCCTGTTGGTGATATTTGTGCTTTTCGGGCTCATCAATATCAGCCTGTTTTACCTCAACTACCTGGTACTTATTCCTAAGTATCTAAATCACAAAAAGTACCTCAGGTACAACCTGATGGTTTTGCTGGTGATCCTGGTTTTTGGTTTTGTTAAATACGGCTTTGCCCACGTGTTTCGGGGCTATGTTTTAGTACGTGAGAAAGAGACCATCGGCTTCTGGTCGTACTACCTAAGCTCGTTTTTTACCAGTTTGATCTTTGTGTTCTTAAGCACAGTGCTCAAATTTACTATGGACTGGTTTTTGAACGAACGTATCCAACGCGACCTTGAAAATCAGCGTTTAAGCGCCGAGCTGGCTTTCCTTAAATCGCAGATCAATCCGCACTTTTTGTTTAACTCGTTAAACAGTATTTACTCGCTGGCCTACCAAAAAAGCGAAACCACGCCCGAAGCTATTTTAAAGCTATCCGAAATTATGCGTTACATGCTTTACGAGTGTAACGATAACAAGGTTGACCTGGGTAAAGAGCTGCAGTACCTGCAAAACTATATCGACCTACAAAAAATACGTTTCGGCAGTAATGCCTTTGTCGATTTTGAAATAAGCGGCACTGTTGATCATCAGCAAATTGTTCCGCTGCTACTGATCTCATTTATTGAAAACGCTTTTAAACACGGCGTGGCTAATGATGCGGCCAAACCGATCAGCATCCAGATCTACGTACGCCCCGATTGGCTGGTGTTTAAAATTGAGAATAAAAAGCACCAGTTTAATAAAGACGCCGCAGGCGGCATAGGCCTCATTAATGTTAAACGCAGGCTCGATCTGCTTTATCCCGGCAAATACCAGTTGGACATAGTTGACGGGCCCGACAGCTATGTTTGCGAATTATCCTTAAATTTATAGCCATGATTAAGTGTTTGGTAGTTGACGATGAGCCACTGGCCCTGCATATACTGGAAGATTACATTAGCAAAATACCTTTTTTGGAGCTGGTTAAGGCTACCACCAATCCTATCGAGGCATTGCAGCTGGTGCAGGATGGCAGCGTTGACCTGGTATTTCTGGACGTGCAAATGCCCGAACTAACCGGTATACAATTTTTAAAAATAGCCAACGGCAAGGTAAAAGTGATACTTACTACCGCCTATTCGCAATACGCTTTGGAGGGTTACGAACTTGATGTGCTTGATTACCTGTTAAAGCCTATCGCTTTCGACAGGTTTTATAAGTCGGTACAAAAGGCGCAATTGATCATCCATCCATCGGCAGTACCGGCACCGGCTATTAAAGAGGAGACTGCACCACAGCAAGACCTGCTTACCGACTTCATCTTTGTAAAAACCGAGCATAAAATTCAAAAGGTGTATCTTAACGATATTCTTTTTATAGAAGGGTTAAAAGATTATATCTCCATATTTACCACCACCGAGCGGATCATCACCCTCCAGATCATGAAAAAAATGGAGGAGGCGCTGCCCGAAAAACACTTTATACGGGTGCATAAATCATATATCGTAGCGATCAATAAAATTGATAGTATTGAGCGCAGCCGCATCTGGATCAAAGACAAGATCATCCCTGTTGGCGATACCTACCGCGAAGAGTTTTTTAAGATCATCGACGCAAAGAATATTTGAGTTTTCCACATTTTTTTATCGCGGTTTAACGATGGGTCAAAGCTTAAAAGAATGATTATTGCTTTGTTTATCAGTCTTTTGCTATTTCGTTTAGGTAAATTATGACTTGTGTTTTTGCTATTGTTAACAAATAATTACAAAAAGCAGGTGTTTTTGTAACTCCGAATTAAAAACTTGCGTATAACCGGAAAAGTAATATTTGCCTAATCTTAATAGAACATTTATGCTGCACCAGGTTATTTACACAAGCTATTTAAAGAACAATTTTAACGAATGTGATTTTTTTAGTCAGCTGATGTTATCGCGACAAAGCAATACAGAGAATAACATTACAGGTATGTTGTTTTATGCCAGCGGTAAATATCTTCAATTGATAGAGGGCCCCAAAAACAGTGTCACCCAGCTGATGGGTAATATTCACCAGGATGAGCGTCATTACGATATCGAAATATTGACCGATACACCCATCAATTACCGAAACTTTGCCAATCGCCCTATGGAATACAGGCTGTTTGCTGATAACGAGCTGGAGCAAATGATAGGATTTGATGATATCAAACATAACACCCTGGCCGCACCACGCATTATTAAGATGCTTAAGTTATTTGGCAACGCAGCCCCGGGTACAACGGTTATTGCTATGGAGCAACAATCGGAGTTTAGGATAACAGCGTGATTTTTTAGATTTAAGTAGCAGTGGCAACATCAGTTGGTATGTTAAACCTTTCAAGCCAAGCAAATCTGCATTAGGGATTGAAGCGGATACCGGCCATGTGGCTAAAGCCTGCGCAGTATGAGCGTAAAGCCCGACCCGGAGGGGAATGCCCATATATCAATACAAATTCATAAATCCAACCTTCTAATAATTCAAAAGGTATAGAATGCGCATCCCACCTATGAGGAGGCGTTTGTTGAATATACATACCACAGAATGACCCCTTCCCGCCTCTTCACCACCATACGCACTCTGCCCCAAGGAAGGAGGTCTGGTTGAAGAAATCTTCCAAGCACCTATTTTGAATATCTTAACCATTTATTATACAAATACTTATAACTATAAACAAAATCTATAGCCCATCGATTATTAAAATTAAACCTATAGGCCCAATTAGCTATATTTGTATCAATAAAAAATTAAATCAATTACAAATATGTTAACCATAGGACAAAAATTCCCTTCGTTTAGTAAAACTGCTGTTGTAAGCATTGAAAAAGGTAAAGAGTTTGAAACTTTAACATCAGATTACCTGGTAAACGATGATAACGTATGGACCGTAATGTTTTGGTGGCCAAAGGATTTTACTTTTGTTTGCCCTACCGAAATTGCTGAGTTCAACAAAAGCTTTGGCGAGTTTCGCGACCGTGACGCCCGTTTGATCGGTGCATCAACCGACAGCGAATTTGTACATGCTGCATGGAGAAGAGATCACGCTGATCTGCGCGACCTGAAATTCCCGATGCTGGCCGATACTTCAAAATCATTAGCCGAAGACCTGGGTATTTTAGAACCTAACGAAAAGATTGCTTACCGCGCTACTTTTATTGTCGATCCTCAAGGTATCATCCGTTGGGTTAGCGTTAACGACCTGAGCGTTGGTCGTAACGTAAAAGAAGTTTTGCGCGTACTGGATGGCTTACAAACCGACGAACTTTGCCCTTGCAACTGGGAAAAAGGTCAGGAAACCCTTACTGTGTAATTAGTTATGGAGTTACCGGGTTATTAAGTTATTAGGTTAATGAGTTATTAAGAGCTTAAATAACTAATAATTTATAGCCACAATTAAGATATGGTTGATCGTGGATGTTATTACAACCGCGATCAACTTTTTATTTACAGGTAACTCAATAACCTAATAACAAATAACTCAATAACCAAACAATGAACGAATCAACAGAAATTATATCAGAGATATTGCAGGGCCTTGATATTGATACCGGTTATCGTACCGATAGCCTGGCTTTATTGGAAAAAGGCGAATCGCGCTACCTGCGCGATCTGAAGCTGAACTTTACCAGCACCTTAACATCCGAACATTTAAGCACCAAAGAGTGCGGTTTATTAGGCTTAACCACAGCCATCAATAACAATAACAAACCCTTAACCGAATACTTTACCAAATATGCTGCCGGGCAAGGCGCTACCGATGCCGATATTGCCGAGGCTGCTGCCTGCGCATCGTTACTGGCATCGAACAATGTATTTTACCGTTTCCGTCACTTTACACAGAAAGAAAAGTATACCCAGGTACCGGCACGCATCCGCATGCAGATCATGATGAAACCTGTTACCGGTAAAGAGTTTTTTGAACTGATGAGCCTGGCCGTATCGGCCGTTAACGGTTGCGAAATGTGCGTTAACGCGCACGAAAACTCGCTGATACAAATGGGCACGACCGAAGAACGCATTTTTGATGCGGTGCGTATCTCTTCGCTGGTAACTGCGATGGGCAAAGTTGTTTTTTAAATTAAGAAGTCCGAAAGACCGAAAAGACAGGAAGTCCGAAAGATCGTTTTGAAAAGGTTCTTTCTTCCGGACTTCGGACTTGCCGACTTTCGGACTTTACGCTACCTGGCTGATATACTTCACCAAACTCTTTTTAGCTACCGGCAATAAGGTTTGCTCAAGCGGAAAGGTAATATCGCTTTCCAGATGGTATACCGCCGGGTTGGGCAGGTGTTTGTAACGATAGATGAGATCACTTTTTACCCATTCGGGAGTGTTTACTAAATTACGCTCGTAAACATCAACAAAACGGGTATTGATGCCGCGGTATTTATCGTCTTTGCCTTCAAACAGTGTAATCTGGTATTCGTATACCCAATGGCCGTTTTGTTCGCCGTTGCGCAACGAAAAATAGCCGTGATAAGGTATCAGCGGCACAACGCCAACCGTTTCAATATTGAGGTGTTTTTCTACAAAATCATAAATTTCTTTACCGGTTTTGATGGCCGGGTCCATCTGGTTCATGGCGTAGGCAATGATCTGTTCTATTTCTTTAAGCGAGTTATCATCCTCTATTATCTTTTTGTAGGTGAGCTTAACCGCAGCAATTTCAATTTGGGTTAACCTTTGCGGGAAAGCTTGCTGCAGCGAAGTTTTGTTCTCTTTAAAGCTGAGCAGGTTATTGTAATGAAATATCAGGTCGGTTAAATTAGGGTACAACCTGCTTTTGTCAAAGTGGCGGTTTATCTCCTGCAGGTAATCGAGTAAAATGTATTTTTTGTGTTCAAAATCAATTGTGCCTTCAATAAACCAGTTGATACCTAATGATTTCATATATTGATTTCCTTTCGGGAGATTAAATTACAAAAAAAAAGATTGACTTTTGCAATATGCCTAAAGGGACGCTTTATTTGATACCTGTACCCCTTGCCGACAATGCCGCGGCAAAATCGTTCACCCCTTACCTTGCTGAAACGATAAACCACATTGGCGAGTATATTGTAGAGAACGAAAAAACTGCCCGCCGGTTTTTAAAGGAAGCCGGGCTGACCATCCCTCAAAATCAACTGATCATTCACGATTATGGCAAGCATTCACGCGAAAGCGGATTGGCCCAGTTTTTTACCGGTTTAGAAAGCGGCAAAGCTGTAGGTTTAATGAGCGAAGCCGGTTGCCCCGGCATAGCCGACCCAGGTGCCGATATTGTTGCCGAGGCGCACAAACGGGGTATCAAAGTTATCCCGCTGGTTGGGCCGAGCTCCATTTTGTTGGCGCTGATGGCCTCGGGTTTTAACGGGCAAAGCTTTACTTTTCACGGTTACTTGCCGATAGATAAGCAGCAACGTGCGAAACGGATAAAAGAGCTTGAAGGTTACGCCGAAAGGTTTAACCAAACACAGTTGTTTATTGAAACGCCGTTTCGCAACAACCAGATGCTCGAAGAAATACTACGAACAGGTAACGCCAAAACCCGGCTTTGTATAGCCTGTAATATTACCGGTGAGGACGAAATGATAAAAACCCAAAGCATTGCCGACTGGAAAAAGCAAATACCCGATCTGCATAAAAAGCCAACTATTTTCCTTTTATTCCATTCGTGATAAATGAAACCCACCGTACAACATACCGAAGTATTGATCATTGGCGCCGGCCCGTCGGGACTGATGATGGCAGCTCAGTTACTACGTAATGGCGTACAGGCGATCATTGTGGATAGTAAACAGGGCCCAACGCCTTATTCAAAAGCACTTGCGGTACAGGCCCGCTCGCTCGAAATATTCAGGCAATTGGGGTTGCTGGATAAAGTATTGCCCAATGGTAAGCAGGCACACGGGGTATGTCTTAATCAGGGTGGAAAAAGGGTAGCCGAGCTTTCGCTGGATGATATGGGCGAGCAGCAAACCATGTTCCCGTACCTGTTTATGTACGAGCAAAGCAAAACCGAGCGTGTGCTGCTTGATTACCTCACTCAAAACTGCTGCCCGGTATACTGGGAAACATCTTTAGAAACATTCGATCAGCAGGCCGATAATATCGGGGTGCTGTTAACCAACAATGGCGAACAAGTTAAACTAACTTGCGACTGGCTCATCGGTGCCGATGGCTCCCGAAGTGTTGTAAGAAAACAATTAAATATTCCATTCAACGGGGATACTTATCAGCAGCAATTTTACCTGGCCGATGCTGTGATCGATCAGGCTGTTGATAACAAGATCCATTTGTATTTGGCAAAGCATGGTTTTGCCGCCTTTTTTGTAATGCCCGAAGAAAGGCGTTACCGGATAGTGGGTGTTTTACCATCAGCACTGGCCGATAAGCAGGATTTAACGATAGACGATGTTAAGCCATATTTGAATAGTGTAACCAATGAAGAGATAAATATTAGTGAATGTTATTGGTTTACAACCTACAAACTGCACCACCGCATGGCCGAAAAGTTTAAGAGCGGACGGTGTTTTTTGATCGGTGATGCGGCGCACATTCATTCGCCGGTTGGCGGCCAGGGTATGAATACCGGTCTGCAGGATGCCTATAACCTAAGCTGGAAATTAGCGGCCGTAATCAATAAGCAAACAGGCAGTGGTATTTTGGATACTTATGCCGACGAGCGCATGCCTGTAGCAAAAGAACTGTTAAAAACTACCGACCGTGCATTTAAGTTTATTTTGTCGGATAGTTTTTGGATGACCCTGTTCAAAAAGTGGGTTTTACCACGCATACTAAAAAAGATATGGAGTAACGAAAAGTTGCGGCAACTGTTCTTTATCAGAGTATCGCAAACAGGTATCAGCTATCGCGAAAGCAAGCTCAACTTAAACCTGAGTCAGACCACAAAAATAAAGGCCGGCGACAGGCTGCCTTACCTGAAAGTGTTCGACGAAAAGAAACAGCAGGAAACAGACCTGCACGAATGGTGCACCAAACCTGGCTTTACACTGATTTCATTAGGTCATATTCCCGAAGCCGAACTGTTTGCACTTGCGCGATGGATAATGCAAAACTACGCCCAAACGCTCAACTTTTTTTACCTGCCGCCAAGCAATAAGAACAGGCACGTATTTGATGCTTTTGAGATAAAGGCCGATCAGCGTAAAACGCTTATTGTTCGCCCCGATATGCACATTGGGCTAATAAGTGATGTGGTTGATATGGCGACGATTGATAATTATATGCGGAGTGTGGTGGGCATGGCGAAATAGTCTTGAGTCCGGAGTTCAGAGTCAAATTACTCCAGACTTTTTCATCAGGTCAAGATAACTAAATAACCAATAACCCAATGACAACTACCCGTGTATCGTCTCACTTTTACCATAGTTCTTCACCACTTCGGCTTCATAAGCTAAAAAGTCTTTCCAGCGCGCGCCCACATCAATATCGCCGCCGTATTTTTTAGCCAGGCGTAAAAACATGGTATAATGCCCGGCTTCGCTTATCATCAGCTCGTGGTAGAAGGCAGCCAGTTCCTCGTCTTTTATATTTTCGGATAGCACCTTAAAGCGCTCGCAGCTGCGAGCTTCTATCATCGCCGAAAACAACAGGCGCTCTACCAGCTGCGTTTGGCGGCTGCCACCCTTGGTTAAAAATTTATAGAGTTCGCCAACATAGTCATCCTTGCGTTCTTTACCCAACTGGTAGCCGCGTTTGATGATGATATCGTGCACACGTTTAAAGTGGTCCATTTCTTCCTGTACCAGCATGGCCATCTCCTGCACAATTTCGGGGTAGTTTGGGTTTTGAATGATCAGGGTAATGGCATTGCTTGCAGCTTTTTGTTCGCAATAGGCATGGTCGGTCAGTATCTCCTCGATATTACTTTCTACCACGTTTTTTACCCAAAGCGGGTCGGTAGGTAATTGCAGTTTTAAAATGGTCTTTTCGCTCACGGGGCAAATTTAACGTTTTGTTGGTTGGTGTGCCAATATCCAGTCTTTAATGTCGTTGCCAGATTGCTCACCCATGATGATGAATTCGCGTTTTTTACCATTGCTGGTCATAACGTAAACTTTACCATCATGAGGGTATGCACCCATGCCCCATTTTTTCTTTTTATCATAAGTTGCCGCCTGAATATCAAGATAATCAATGCGGAAATTGTCTTTGTGATTTTTCGTGATATCTATACCGTTGATATCCTCATTTTGATATTGATCGAGGTATTTGTCTTTAACATACGAAAAAGGGTTTTTTAGGTCACCCCGAATAGCCATGCTTTTCGATATTTCCCGTGTAAGTAAATCGCGCCCACCTTCAACACTAACTGCTCCGTTACCTTTTAAGCCAACAAGGCCGGTATCCGTTAGCAGTACTAAAAACGTGCGGTTGAGTATCAACGCATAGTATTCCATAGCAACAAAATAGTTGCCTGGTTTTAGTTCAAAGTCTTTAAATTTCATTTATTCAGTATTAAATTAAGTTTCTCCTTCTCGCTTCCTCAAAAACCATTCGGCGCTAAGCAAGCCTAAAATCAACACAAACAACCACTTTTCGTCAATCAGGTCGCGGTAGGTTTTGTCGTCGTACACCAGCGTTTTGATGTTCTCATTTTTGCGGATCAGGTCAGCCAGTTTATCTATCTGGTCAGGCATTAGCATCGCCCCACCGGTTTGATGTGCCAGCGTGTAAAGCAGGTGATGATCGGCGGCGCTTTGGCGGGTTTCGGCGTTGAGGGGTTTGATGATGAATTGCCCGGTAGCAGTAAACGTTTTATCGCCCAGCTTAGCCTTCGCTGTATAGGTGTACTCGTCGGTAGGCAATGCACCTGCGTTTAGCTGGTAGCTCTGCCCGTTACGGGTAAAAACAAAGCTATAAGTTTTACCGGCTTTGCTTTTCAGGTCGATGTTCACATCGGGGGTATTCACCAGCTCCAAAGCCTCGTTATACAATTCGGCATTCAATAAAATATCCTCACCATCATCAAACACATTTTTAGCCGGGTAAACCCTGAAACGTGTTTTGTTGTTTTTAGCAGTAAGGTATTGTACCGATTGCGCCAGCAACTCGTCAAACGCATGGTAATTGTCCTGCGCCTCAAATTCGGCCAGGCGCCATTTCCATAAGCCTTCGCCGGTTAGCACAGCTTCGCGCCGGCCGTCTTCTTCGCCAAAAGCCAGTAACGGATAGGTTGTTTCGATGGTGCCTATTTTTTGTTTCAGCAAAACCGATTGTGCCGCGGCTGCGCTGTAAGTACCAAATGGTGCCGATAGCGGCGGCAGCGAAGCAAGCGAACGCCGTGTAGAATCCGATAACGTAAACAACGAAAAATCAGCGCCTACGGTAGCAAAAGCTTCCTGAACATCCTGTCGCCCTGCGTTGATACGTACAATCTTCTGCGCAGCGTTCAGCTGAAAAATATCCGACTGTGCACCCACCATATACCAAACCGGGATCTTTTGCTGCTTCAGCTTGCTCAGCAGGGTTGAGGGTAAAGCTGAAGTAGTGTTGGTTGGCAACTGGTACAAAATAGCAACACTATACGTGTTCAACGTGGCCTCGTCAAGCTTACTGAGCAAGGTGGTTTTTACTTCGTAGTTACGGTTGTTTTCCAGCGATTGCTTGATAGCCGTTACATCCGGGTGCGGGCCATTGTAAACCACCAGTATCTTTTGTTTGGCATCCAGCACCTCTACATAAATGGTTTCGGTGTTGTTGGCTGCCGATATTTCGTTAGTTGCAGGCTGTATACTAAAGGTAAATTGATGGATGCCCTTCTTATCCGCGTGAAGCTTAGCCGTTATGGTTTTTCTGAACGCATTTGCCGTTACCGGGATGCTCTGGCTAAATACCGGGCTGCCATCTTCGGCAATGTTCAGTTTCAGGTTCTCGCCTTTGCTTTGGTAGGCTTCAGCTAAAACCTCCACCTCAAAATCGTTACCTAAAAAAGCCGTTTTGTTATAGTTTACATTAGCGATCAGTAAATCGCGCTTGGGCACGGTATCGCCCAAAGCAACGGTATAAATACTGGCTTTTAAGTTGCCGGAGTTATATTGCGGACTGCTGCCCTTGTTATACAAACCATCGGTAGCCAAAACCAATGCGCCAATATTCTGGTTCAAAAAACGGTCAGATAAGTCGTTAAATACTACCGAAATATCCGTCTGTTTACCATCAAATCTGGTTGAAAGGCTATCCCTAACCTGGTCGGCAAAGTTAAACTCGCGCACATCATAACCGTCGCCCAAAGCCTTTTTCAAATTGCCAAGCCGGTTTACAAACTGTTCCGGCTCAAAACCCGCAGGTTTGAACAGTTTGATGGATGCCGAATTGTCCTGCGCAACCAATATCAAAGGTTTTTGCGGATGTGTAGTTACCGATTTGATGAGCGGCGATAGCAGCAGCAAGGCTATCAGGGTAACTACAACAACACGGAAAGCGCCAAGCAGGTAGCGCCATGTAGCCGCCAGGTTAGTTGGCTGCCGGTATAACATCCAGGCATAAAGCCCGCCTAAAGCCAGGCAAGCCAATACCCACCATCCGGAAAACGCACCCCATGTTATCGCAAACAAAAACAGCATATGTAAATCAAATATGCTGTTTTTAAAACCTATTACAAAGTGCCCGGTTTTTATGTTAAAGAAATTACAATAGTATAGAGCGGCAATCACTCAATAACCAGTAACTCAATAACTATACTTACAACATTCCCCCGTCAACCGGAATAACCTGCCCGGTAATGTAAGATGCCATATCCGATGCCAGGAAAACGCAGGCATTGGCCACATCTTCCGGACTGCCGCCCCGTTTTAACGGGATACCCGCTTCCCAGCCTTCTACAACCTTAGGGTCAAGTACGTCGGTCATTTCGGTTTTGATAAAGCCTGGTGCCACCACGTTGGTGCGGATATTACGCGAGCCTAACTCTTTAGCTATCGATTTGCTAAAACCGATGATGCCCGCTTTTGATGCCGCATAGTTGGCTTGCCCCGCATTACCCTGCACACCCACTACCGAACTCATGTTGATAAATACGCCCTGGCGGTTTTTTAGCATAATTTTCGATGCTACCTTAGTGGTATTGAAAATTGATTTCAGGTTTACCTCGATCACCTCGTCAAAGTCGGCCTCGGTCATGCGCAGCAATAAATTATCTTTGGTAATGCCCGCGTTGTTTACTACAATATGTAAAGTGCCAAAGTCGGCAACAATATCATTGATCAGTTTTTCGGCTTCGTCAAATTTAGAAGCATCGCTGCGGTAACCTTTTACTTTGGTGCCAAAGCTTTGCAGTTCCTGCTCCAATGCCAAACCCTTTTCAACCGATGATAAATAAGTAAATGCCACATTAGCGCCATGCTCCGCAAATTTTTCGGCAATTTTACGACCTATACCCTTTGATGCGCCGGTGATCAGCGCGGTTTTTCCTTCAAGTAGTTTCATGTTATTGGATAATACTGTTTTGAGGCAACGAAGTTAGCATATTTTTTTATTCGCTTCATAGGGGGCTTATACGGCCTAATACTTCTGCAATTGTCGATGTCCTCAGCGGCAATAACTGTTTTCGCAACGAAAAATCTGGAGACATCGGTATTCTTCGGTATTTTTAACGCTTTTTTAACTGTTGTTTTCCTAAAATAGCTTCTCCGCTTTATCAGGGCCATTTTCCTGATACCGTCCAGCTAAACAACACATAGGTACTCATCGGTATTACATAGGTACACCGATGTCTGTTACCCAGCTCTGGCTTCGGTCTGTAACTGTCGGAAAAGACATAGGTAAATATGGGTATTTTAAAAATGTTTTGTCTTTCTTCATGTCGCTTCACTACTGGCTCCGCTCCCATAAATATACAAAAATAGTAGCGTTTAAACAAGCGGTTTATTAAGATAGATCGGAGCAAATGTCACGATCCTGACATCGGACATTAAGTCAAAACTTTTTGTTAAGTGTCACAAAATCAAGTTATTTTTTCAACTAAAAAATCCATAAGGCGTCATTTTTTTATATTTATTTCAATAAAAGCATTAAAAAAATGTAAAATATTTGATACATTAATAATAAAACTCATGTTTTACAACTTTTATCTCATTATAAAATTATAATTAACTTAAAAAAATGATGTTTTTTTATTTTTTGTTAAAAAAATCACACAATAGTTGTTTTATTTTTAATGATTTTAATAAAAACATCAGAATTTTAACACGATTTTAATAAAATAACAAGTTTTAGATCATTTATTTCTAAATTGAGTCGATTTATTTATTAACTGACCTTAATTTATTAACGAATGAAAAAACTACTACTCACTAGTGTGGTGGTTTTGCTATTTCTGGCATCCCATGCCCAGGCGCAAAACCGAACAATTACCGGAACCGTTACCGGAAAAGATGACGGAACTCCAATACCCGGAGCAAGTGTGGTTGTCAAGGGCACCCATACCGGTACACAAACAAACAGCGCTGGCAAATTCAGTATCAGCGTCCCGGCGGGCGAACAGTCGCTGGTGGTTTCATTTATCGGCTATCTCACAAAAACTGTCCCGGTAACGGGCGGTGTTGTTAACGTTGGGCTGGAGGCCTCCTCAAAGTCGCTTACCGAGGTAGTGGTTGTAGGTTATGGTACACAACGCAAGCAGGACCTGGTTGGTAACATTGCATCAGTAAGTGGTAAAGACTTAGTTGAGCAACCTGTTCAAAGCTTCCAGCAGGCTTTGGCCGGCCGTGCGCCTGGCGCGCAGGTCACCATTCCAAATGGTGTATCAAACACTACCCCTGTTTTCCGTATACGCGGTACAAACTCCATCTCTCTAAGTTCGCAGCCATTATTTGTTATTGACGGGGTTACCGTATTGACCAACGACTTTGGTAACGAATCGGGCGGCAGTGCTTTATCTAATATCGACCCTAACGATATAGAAAGCATAGACATTGCCAAAGACGGCGCCGCAACTGCCATTTACGGTAGCCAGGGCGCTAACGGTGTAGTGTTTGTCACCACCAAAAAAGGGAAAAAAGGTACTGCATCAATTAATGTAAATGCTTATACCGGTATTAATAGTGTGAATCGCTTGCCAACCATGTTAAATGCCGCCCAATATATTGCACTTAAAAACGAAGCAATGGTAAATGCGGGTGTTTATAGCTCGGCAGCAGTGCCTGCAAATGGTTTTGGGCATGCTGGTTATACTTATGATGCTGCCGGTAACCCGGTTGATACGAAGTGGGCCGATCTGATCTACCATAAAGGTAAGATCTACAACATTAGCACCAGCATTAGCGGCGGTTCCGACAAAACTACCTATTACGCTTCGGCCAACTGGAGCAACCAGGAAGGTGCCATTGTGCGCGATGGGTACAAAAGCAAAGGCTTGAATTTTAACGTTGACCATAACGCGAATAAGTACATTACCCTGGGTATGAAAGTTTCATACGTTGATCAGTTAAGCCTTGCGGCCACTACATCAGGTTCACTTCCCACCGAGCAGTATGCTACCGCTGGTTTAGGCCGCGAGGCACTGCTGCTGCCACCGGATATTGCTCCATATAATGCTGATGGTACTTATAACACTACCGGCGCAGGTATGGGCATACAGGGCAACGCTGGCAGTGCCTATGGTACTATTGCTTATACCAACCCTGTATCGGCCTTGAACCTTGATCGCGCCAATGCCGAGATCAGTCATACATCCGGTAACATTTACTTACAGGTTAAACCATTGCCATGGATCACCGCGAAAACTTTATACGGCCTGGATATCGTTTTCAACACTGCCGATAGTTTCACTAACCCTATTACAAACTACACATCGCCAACTGCAAATACGGCTTCAGCGTCGGCTTTCGAAGGAACCAACAAAAGGTATGTTTGGGATAATACGCTCCAATTTGATCATACTTTCTTCGGGAAGCACAATTTTTCGTTATTATTAGGTAACGAACAGAGCGGTACAAGCGTCAACAGCTTCCAGTTGAACCGATCGGTGTTGAACGATCCGGCCTTTAACATCATTCAGGTAGGTTATTCAACCGTCACTTATGGTGGCGGTTCTAACACCCAAAACTATTTGGTTTCGTTCTTCGGACGTTTGAACTATAACTATGACGAAAAATACTTTTTAACGGCCACCCTGCGCCGCGATGGTTACTCGGCCTTTGGTGCCGATAGCAAGTATGGCTATTTCCCTGGCTTTGGTGCCAGCTGGGTTTTGGATAAAGAGAAGTTTTGGGATAGTATGCACTTCGATAAAATTTTTAGCAGCTTTAAATTAAGAGGTAGTTATGCAACCGTTGGTAACAAAGCCGGCATAGGTGATTTTGCATCGTACACATTGTATAGTGCCTCGGGTTTATATAACGGGGTTGGTACCGTATTGCCAAGTTCAAATGGTAACGATAAGCTGGCATGGGAAACCAGTAAGAAAACCGATATCGGTTTCACCCTTGGTTTATTTAAAGACAGGTTGACCTTAGAGGCAGCGGGCTACTATAACAACATCAATGGTTTGTTATATTTAGTTCCGGCCGCGCCATCAGCCGGTTTAGTAAGTACCTCGCTGATCAACATAGGTTCGATGTGGAACAAAGGTTTGGAATTTGACCTGAATGCCAATATTATGCAAACCCGAACATTCAAATGGACCGCAAATTTCAACATCAGCTTTAACCAAAATAAAGTTACCGGCCTGGCCACTGGTATTAACCAGTTCACCAGTGGTCCCAGCACAAGCGAGATCACCAACATCACCCAGGTGGGTTATCCGATCGGTAACTTGTGGATGATCAGATCCGCTGGTGTCGACCCGGCTAACGGCCGTCGTATATGGATAAATGGTAGGGGACAGCAGGTTGAGTACGCGCCTATCGGAACTACGGCGACCCCAACGCAAAAATGGTACAACATGGATGGTACTCCATACCTTAATGATGCAGGCCAGCCTAACACCATTAACCAGGCTGCCGATGCTGTTAACTACGCCAACACCGCACCAAAAGAGTATGGTGGTTTTAGCAATACATTTAACTACAAAGGGTTTGATCTGAATGTGTTATGTACTTATCAGTTAGGTTTTTATGTTTATTACGGCACCCAGGCAACATTAACCGATCAGCGTTTCTGGAATAACTCGACCATTATACTTGACCACTGGACCACACCCGGACAGGTTGCAAAATATCCGCAGATTTATTATGGTGATAACGTATCTAACGGTACCGGACTTCCATCTGACTTTAACGTATACAGAGGCGATTTCCTGAAAGTAAAAACAGTTAACCTGGGTTATACTATCCCAAAAAACATCACCAGTAAAGTAAATATTTCAAACCTGCGTTTGTTTGTATCGGCGCAAAACCTGTTTGTAATTACAAATTACCCGGGGCCCGACCCAGAGGTTAGTAATGGTGGTACTGGCACTGCAACCCAGGGTATAGATCGTAATACAGCGGCTAACTCAAGGCAGTTCACAGCTGGTATATCGGTTAAATTTTAATTATTAAAGAGATCAAAGATGAAAAAGAAAATTATATTATCGATGTGCGTGGGGTTGCTTACATGCTACTCGTGCCAAAAATCATTGTTAAGCCCCCCGCTTACTACCGCTATTTCTAATGTTGACTATCAGCAGATGAACACAGTGGCGCGTATACAGGCCGGCGTATTAGGTTTGTATGCAACTGTGCGTAGCGGGGCATCATTTGGTGGCCGCTATATTGAGGACGACGAAGCCAAAGGGGAGAACTGGATAAATGCAACATCAAACGGTATTACTGGTGCTAATACCTGGAAAGAAGCTAACACAAACGGCGACACCGAAGTGCTGGGCCTTTGGGCGCAGTGTTACCTTTCTATTAATGACTGTAACCTGTTTATTGATGGTATGGTTGCCTCAGGTAACGCTGTATTAGGTAATGCTACACTGTCTGCCAATTACATTGCCGAAGCACGCTTTCTGCGCGCAATAAATTACTTTGCGTTGTTAAACATGTACTGTCAGCCTTATGCGGTTAGTAACGGCGGAAGTGCTGGTTTGCCGCTGCGTTTAACAGGCAACTCAAAGGCAGGCGATTACAGCCTGGCCCCGGTTACAGTAGCAAAGGTTTACGACCAAATAATTGCCGATCTTACCTTTGCCGAAGCTAACCTGCCTATAGCGTATTATACTACCGGTACAACGCTCGATCCAACATCGAACACTACCCGTGCTTCGCGCAATTCGGCTATAGCGCTTTCAACACGTGTTTATTTAGCAAAGGGCGATTATGCCACCGTAATTACACAAGCTAATAAAATTGTAAGTGCCACAGCGCCATTTACCGCAGCAACCGGTGTGCCTTATGCGCTTCAACCCACTATTGCCAACGTTTTTAAAACGCCATACACCACTACCGAGTCAATATTCTCAGTGCCGTTCACCAGTGCCGAAACACCCGGTACACAAAATCAACTGGCTACGTACTTTGTGCTAACGACCGGCGAATTTTATATCAACCCAACCAGTCAGCTTTTTACCGATCCTAACTGGAAAACAACTGACGCCCGCAGGGGATTGACCAAAGTGAGTGGCACTAAAACGTATTCTAATAAATACCCTACCGGCTCGCCTTATACAGATTGGGCACCGGTTATGCGTTATTCAGAAGTGTTGCTTAACCTGGCCGAAGCACGTGCGAACATAAATGGTCCCACCGACCTTCAGGCTATAGCCTTGTTAAATGCAGTTAGGCAACGGTCCGACGCTACTACTACGTTCACTACAGCTACGATGTCCAATATTCTTGAAGAAAGGAACATAGAGTTTTTAGGCGAAGGCAAACGCTGGCTGGATCTGTGGCGCCTGCACCTCGAGATTCCTGCTAAAGGTGCAACTATACCAATTTTAGCTCCCACAGCGGGCGCGTATATTTGGCCAATGTCCGGAAACGAGCAGGTTTATAACAGCCTGATCGGCAGGTAAGTTTTTTAAGTTACACATACTACCTGTTTGTTTATATCAGTTTTAGTTAAGCCGTTCCAAATTACTTTGGAGCGGCTTTTTTTATTTGCTGATATTTCTCAAAACCCGCATTAGGGATAGAAGCGGATACCGGCCCTGTGGCTAATGCCTGTGCAGTATAAGCGTATAGCCCGGCCCGAGGGGAATGCCCCGAACAATAAGATTAAACAACATTTTTTCTATCTGCAAAATTATTCAAACTCCACCATCAACTCACCATCCATCTAACATCATTCCTCCCCCGATCCCCATCCTCGTAACCGCCTTATATCCATCCAAATCTTTTCCAATTTTAACACATATTTACTTTTATATCACCTGTAAAAATCACTACTTTTGCCGCACACTCAAATTTCCCGATGACCAATTCCGTTCAAATTAAAAATGCCCTCATTTCCGTTTATTACAAAGACAACCTCGAGCCTATAATTTTGCAGTTAAAGCGCCTGGGTGTAACCATCTATTCAACCGGTGGCACCGAAACCTTTATCCGCAATTTAGGTGTTGATGTAGTACCTGTTGAAGATCTGACCTCGTACCCATCCATCCTGGGTGGCCGCGTAAAAACCCTGCACCCTAAAGTTTTTGGCGGGATACTGGGTCGTCGCGGTTTAGCCAGCGACGAGCAACAGTTGCAGCAATATGAAATTCCGGAGATCGACCTGGTCATTGTTGATCTGTACCCGTTTGAAGAAACCGTAAAATCGGGCGCCGGCGATGAGGATGTGATCGAAAAGATCGATATCGGCGGCATCTCTCTAATCCGCGCCGCAGCTAAAAACCACAAGGATGTGGTGATCGTAGCTTCGAAAGAGGACTACACCGAACTCAATACTATTTTAGAAACACAAAACGGCGCAACCACTATCGATCAGCGCCGCAAATTTGCCAAACAGGCATTCAATATATCATCACATTACGATAGCGCCATCTTTAATTATTTTAACCAGGATGAACCTATCCCGGTATTTAAACAAAGCATACAGCGCAGCCAGGTTTTACGTTACGGCGAAAATCCGCACCAGCAAGGTGTGTTTTACGGTAACCTTGATGCCATGTTCACCAAGCTTAACGGTAAAGAACTATCGTACAATAACCTGGTGGATGTGGATGCCGCAGTATTATTGATCGACGAATTTACCGAACCAACCATAGCCATTTTAAAACATACCAATGCCTGTGGTATTGCATCGCGCTCGTTTATCAAAGAGGCCTGGCTGGATGCGCTGGCCTGCGATCCGGTATCGGCTTTTGGCGGTGTCATCATCGCTAACGACGAGATCAACGAAGAAACTGCCATCGAGATCAATAAACTGTTTTTTGAGGTGCTCATAGCTCCTGCTTATACCGATGAAGCTTTAACCCATCTGACAGCAAAAAAGAACCGCATTATATTAGTGCGTAACCCTGTTGAGCTGCCGGTTAAGCAATTTAAAACCCTGCTGAACGGTGTAATTGAGCAGGATAAGGACGCTGTGATAGAAGGACCGGAACAAATGAAGACAATTACCGTAAAAGCCCCAACAGAGCACGAACTTCGCGATCTGTACTTTGCCAATAAAGTTGTTAAACATACCAAATCAAATACCATCGTTTTCGCTAAGGATAATACCCTTATCGCAAGCGGTGTTGGGCAAACATCACGGGTTGATGCATTGCAGCAGGCAATTGTAAAGGCAAAACATTTTGGTTTTGACCTTAACGGCGCCGTAATGGCATCCGATGCATTTTTTCCGTTCCCGGATTGTGCCGAAATTGCTGCCGATGCCGGAATAAACGCTATATTGCAGCCGGGCGGTTCAATTAAGGATCAGGATTCGGTTGATATGTGTAACAAAAAAGGCATCGCCATGGTAATGACCGGGGTTCGACACTTTAAACATTAAGTTTTTTTAATAAAACTTAATGTTGAGCGATAAAAAATACTGTAAACGAGAATTTTTTTACAAACTTTGTAAATTATATATATTTATAGCCAATGGGTCTGTTTAATTTTTTTACGCAAGAAATTGCCATCGACTTAGGTACTGCAAATACCCTCATCATACATAACGACAAAGTTGTCGTAGACGAACCATCCATCGTAGCTTTCGACCGTACTACCAATAAGGTTATTGCCATTGGTAAGCAGGCCATGCAAATGGAAGGTAAAACACATGATAATATTCGCACGGTGCGCCCACTTAAAGACGGTGTAATTGCCGACTTTAACGCCGCCGAACACATGATACGCGGGATGATCAAAATGATCAATCCAGGTAAAGGCTGGTTCTTCCCTTCGTTGCGGATGGTGATCTGTATCCCATCGGGTATTACCGAGGTGGAGAAACGTGCCGTAAACGACTCGGCCGAGATCGCCGGAGCCAAAGAGGTTTACCTCATCCACGAACCTATGGCCGCTGCCGTAGGTATCGGTATTGATGTGGAAGAACCAATGGGCAACATGATCATCGATATCGGTGGTGGTACAACCGAAATTGCGGTTATTGCCTTGTCGGGAATTGTTTGCGACCAGTCGATCCGCGTAGCCGGTGATAATTTTGACAGTGATATCGTTCAGTACATCCGCCGCCAGCATAACATTATGATTGGCGACCGTACTGCTGAGAAAATAAAGATCGAAGTTGGTGCTGCATTGCCTGAGCTGGCCGATCCACCACCTGATTTTGCCGTGCAGGGCCGCGATTTGATGACCGGTGTGCCTAAACAGATCACCGTATCATACACCGAGATAGCACATTGCCTGGATAAATCCATCTCGAAAATTGAAGAAGCGATATTAAAGGCGCTGGAGATCACTCCGCCCGAGCTTTCGGCCGATATTTACCAAACCGGTATCTATTTAACCGGCGGCGGTGCGTTATTACGTGGATTGGATAAACGTGTGGCAGCCAAAACCAAACTGCCGGTGCACGTAGCCGAAGACCCGCTGCGCGCCGTAGTACGGGGTACAGGTATCGCGCTAAAAAATATTGGAAACTTTAAATTCCTAATGCAGTAATTTAGTAGTATTGCGTATAGCGATATGCGTATTGAGATATAAAGGCTCAATCCAGACAAGTGTCTCAATACGCAATACGCATATCTCAATACCAAAAACAAACCTAACAGGCATGCGTAACCTATTGATATTTATCAGCAAGTACAACGCGTTTTTCCTGTTTGTTATTTTTGAGGTTTCGTCGTTGCTGATTTTGATCAATTATAACTCTTTCCAAAAGGCAACTTACATCAGTTCATCTAACCAGATCACCGGGTTGGCTTATCAAAAGGTTGGCCAGGTAACCGATTATTTATCGCTGGCCACGGTTAACGATAGCCTTGCCCGCGAAAACGCCCGCCTGCACAGCCAGTTAAAATCGGCGTTTTATATCGATACCCTCACCAAAAAATCCATTACCGATAGCGTTTACAAGCAACAATACACTTACATTGTAGCTAAGGTGATCAATAACTCAGTTAACCAGCGTAACAATTACATCACCATTAACCGGGGCAGTAAAGATGGCATTACCAAAGATATGGGCGTCATCTGCGGCTCGGGTGTGGTAGGCTTTGTAGTTAACACAACCGAGCATTTAGCTAACATCCAGTCGGTATTGCACAAAAAAACCAAGGTGAGCGCCATGCTGGCCGATAACCGCGCCCTGGGCAGCTTTTTATGGGGCGATAACCTTGATCCACACCAGGGGCTGTTGGTCGACGTATCAAATAACGTTAAACCACATATAGGCGAGCCTGTGGTTACCTCAACCTTGTCGTCGTTATATCCGTCGGGTATCCCGATAGGAAAAATAAGCAACCTGCACGCTAAGGAAGGCGGACTGTTTTTAAATATGGAAGTTAGCCTGGCTGTTGATTACAGCAGGCTGGAATATGTTTACGTGGTAGTTAACCGTTTAGCTATCGAACAAAAGCAAGTGGAGGCCGCACGGGTAAAAGATGAGTAGAACCATATTGATCAACCTGGTGCGCTTTATAGTGCTTGTTTTTTTACAGGTGTTCCTGTTTAAAAACATCACACTGTACAATTTATCCATACCATACCCCTATATCCTGTTTATTTTACTGCTGCCGTTTGAAATACCTAACCTGGCTTTGTTCCCGCTGGCATTTCTTACCGGCCTCACTATTGATGCTTTTTATGATACTCCCGGCCTGCATGCCGCGGCCTGTACCTTACTGGCCTTTGTGCGCGTATCGTTTATCAACATTACGGTACAAAAGGATGGCTTTGACAACGAACCCGAACCAACGCTCAGTATTATGGGCTTCCGTTGGTTTTTTACCTATATCCTCGTATTAACCCTTATCCATCATTTCTTTTTATTCAACCTCGAAGTATTCCGAATATCCGAACTGCAATATACCTTTGTTCGTTTTCTGTTAAGTTCGTTATTTACCGTATTTTTAATGCTGTTATCCGGGTTGTTGTTTTATAGGAAGAAGGAACGTTAATGAATAGTTTTTTTGAGCGAAGGTACTTTATTCAAACTTTATTTATTGTAATGGCACTGGGCCTGTTAGGCCGGTTATACTACATGCAGATCATTGATCCGCAGTACACCTTATCGGCAAACAACAACGCCCGTCGTACCATCGTACTTTTCCCCGGCCGCGGACCGATACTTGATCGTAACCACAAACTGCTGGTAGGCAACGAGCCCGTTTATGATGTGATGGTTACCCCGCGCGAAGTTAAACCTTTTGATACTGTCGAATTTTGCAAATTGCTGGGCATTGATAGGGACGGATTTGATAAACGATGGAAAAAAGCCGTTACTTACTCCCGCAATTTAAGCTCAGCTTTCGAAAAACAATTACCTGTTCGTTTATATGCCGCATTCTCCGAACATTTAACCGAATTTCCCGGTTTCACCACCGTACAGCGCTCGGTGCGCACTTATCCCGATTCGGTTGCTGCGCAGTTTTTAGGGTATATCGATGAGGTTAACGATGTGGACATTCAAAACTCCCACGGGTATTATCACCGTGGCGATTATATTGGCCGTACCGGTGTGGAAAAATCGTACGAGCAAATACTGCGCGGGCAACGGGGCGTACAACATTCATACGTCGACTCCCGGGGCGTTGTAAAGGGCAGCTATCTTAACGGAGCGCTTGATACCCCCAAAGTAGCCGGCGAACGCCTGATCTCATCGCTCGATATCCGTATCCAGAAACTCGGCGAAAAGCTGATGCAAAATAAGGTAGGCAGTATTGTAGCCATAGAGCCGTCAACCGGCGAAATATTGTGCTTTGTAAGCAGTCCTGGTTACGACCCTAACCTGATGGTGGGCCGCGAACATGGTAACAACATTGCCGATCTGATCAAAAACCCCTATAAGCCATTTGTAGTAAGGCCCATACAGGCGCAATATCCACCGGGCTCATCGTTTAAGCCTTTATCGGCCTTAATTGCTTTGCAGGAAGGTATTATTACACCTCAAACCACTTATTTTTGCGCGGGCGGCTACCAGGCGGGTAATCACTGGGTGGGCTGTACGCACCACCACGGTGTTACCGATCTGAGCCTGGGCATCCAGGGCTCGTGTAACGTGTATTTTTGCAGTGTGTTTGATAAGCTAATGAATGAGAACGGGGCAGTAAACACCCGTAACAATTACATCGACTGGAAAACCAGGGTAAATAAATTTGGCTTCGGGGCAAGGCTCAATGTCGATCTGCCGCACGAGGCCAGGGGCTATATCCCCGATACTACCCGTTACGATAAAGTTTTTAAAAGCAAAAAATGGCGCTCAAGCACTTTTATATCCGATGCCATAGGCCAGGGCGAAATACTGGCCACGCCTTTGCAAATGGCCAATGTTGATTGTATCATCGCCAACCATGGCTATTATTACGAGCCGCACCTCATCAAAAAGATCGGCGATAAAGAGATCATCAAACCGCAGTTTACAGTAAAGCACGATGTTGGCATCAATCAGCAATATTTTGAACCGGTTATTAACGGTATGCAGGCCGTAGTTGAAGATGGAACCGGTGCAGGATCAAAAATACCAGGCATTATTATGTGTGGTAAAACGGGTACCGCGCAAAACCCTCATGGCAAAAACCACTCGGTGTTTGTTGCCTTCGCGCCACGGGTTAACCCTAAAATAGCCATCGCCGTAGTGGTCGAAAACTCGGGCCAGGGTGCCGATTGGGCCGCGCCTATTGCCAGCTTTATTGTAGAAAAATACCTGCGCGACAGCATCACCAGCAGGCCATCGGGCAAAACCCCCGAATGGATAATGGCGCAAAACCTGTTGCCCGAAATTAAAGGTAAGCCGCCCGTTAAAGCCGATACCACAAAACATAACAAAGCCGACAGTACAAAAAGAACTGCCCGCCTGAAAAAGGCTACAGATAAAAAGAAGGTAAAAAACCTGGGCGGACAAATATTAGCTATTCAAACCAATAAAGATGAGGACCAGTAACCAACGCAGCTTCTTTTTTAATGTGGATTGGATAACGGTATTCATTTACCTGGCGTTGTGTACCATTGGCTGGTTCAATATTCACTCTGCGGTTTACGATGAAAAGCATCCGGCCATCATTGGCATGTCTACCAATTATGGCAAACAGTTTATCTGGATCATTGCGGCTTTATCGCTGGCTACCATGATACTGTTGCTCGATAGTCGCTTTTTTAGTGCGCTGGCTCCGGTGTTTTATGGCGTTACGGTGTTTTTGCTCGTTTTGGTATTGGTAGTGGGGCGTAATGTTGGCGGTAACCAGGCCTGGATCTCCATAGGCAGTTTCCGGCTCCAGCCTTCCGAATTTGCCAAATATGCCACCTGTTTACTGCTCGCGCGATATTTAAGCGGGGTAAACATCCGCATAACCGACATTAAGTCATTCTTCATAGCTGCGGCTATCATATTTTTCCCGATGCTGCTTATTAAAATGCAGCCCGATGACGGTTCCACCCTGGTATTTTGCTCATTGATCTTTGTGCTTTACCGCGAAGGCTTGTCATCATACTTTTTAATAGTGGGCGCATTGTTTATAGGCATGTTTATTTTGTCGTTACTGTTTAAGCCGATCTTTGTTATTGCCGGCTTGCTTATTGTGGCAGGTGTTATTATTGCCATTGTACGCCGTAACCGTAAACGGGCGCTCATAACCCTTGCCGGACTCGCCCTATGTGTGGGCTTTGTTTTTGCGGTGCCGTTTGTATATGCGCACGTAATAAAGGAGCACCAGCGCGTACGTATCGACGAATGGCTGCAATTATCAACCGATCTAAAAAAAGCGGGCTATAACGTTCACCAAAGTAAAATAGCCATAGGTTCGGGTAAGTTATGGGGTAAAGGTTATTTTAAAGGTACACAAACACGTTTCTCGTTCGTGCCCGAGCAAAGCACCGATTTTATTTTTTGCACCATAGGCGAGGAATGGGGCTTTGCAGGCTCGGTAGTGGTTGTAGGGTTGTTTATGTTTCTCATCCTGCGCATCATCCTCATTGCCGAACGACAGCGATCCCCCTTTTCGCGCATATACGGCTATGGCGTAGCCTGTATCATCTTTTTTCACTTTTTCATCAATATCGGCTTAACTATTGGCGTTGTACCGGTAATAGGTATACCGCTGCCGTTTGTAAGCTACGGCGGTTCATCGTTATGGAGCTTTACCTTTTTGCTGTTTACCCTGCTTAAGCTCGATAGTAACCGCATGGGACTTGCGGGAGGATAAGTTTAAACATTGATCTGACCATGATGATTGAAGCACTAAAGTCCCTGTATACCCGTGATCTTACCCGGCTGGTTAACGAGATAGAGCAGTATCAAAATGAAGAAAGTATTTGGCGCACAGCACCCGGCATAGCAAATTCGGGCGGTAATTTATGTTTACACCTGATCGGTAACCTCAATACCTATATTGGTGGCGAATTAGGTAAAACCGGATATATCCGTAATCGTGACCTGGAGTTTTCGTCGAAAAATGTGCCAAAAGCCAACCTGGTCATTCAAATCAAACAAACCATGCAAATTGTTGATGCGGCTTTAGATCAGCTATCCGAAAATGATATGGATGCCATATACCCGCAAATAGTATTTGAAAAAGAGATGACCACAGGCTATTTCCTTATCCATCTCTCGTCACATTTAACCTATCACCTTGGGCAAATCAACTATCACCGCCGGTTACTGGATAAATAAACCAAAATGCCAGATTCTTTAACTAAACCTTCTTCTCAACAACGCATAAAACTTATCGGCTGTAGCCTGCTTTTCGTTCCAGCTGTTTTTGGTTACGTAATTGGTGCGTAAAAACCGGTCGGCCTCTTCAAAACCGTCCATACGGTTCAATATCTCAATGGCTTCGCTATAGCTTAGGCTATAACCGTTAAACAGGTCTTTAACGTAAAGCATCTTATCATTCAGGTTAATGGCCGGGCGCAGGTCCTTAATTGGCGGCAACTGGTCCGAAACACGATTTGTACTTGCTTTTTGTGCCGATAATATTTCGTTTAAGGTTAATGGTGGTTTGCTAAAATCTTCAACCTGGCGTGCGGGTACTTCCTGTTCTGGTTTTACATAAGCTGGTATGTCGGGTTCTGGTTGTTCATAGACCGGTATCTCAGGCTCTGGTGTTGTATCGGTGGGTATTTCCGGTTCGGGTTCTGCATAAGCTGGTACTTCCGGTTCCGGTGTATAAGCAGGCGCCTCGGGCTCTTCAAAACTGTCTGCAGGTTTTGTTTCGGCTGATGTAAAATCGCGTATGCCAAAACGTTCCGCAATCTCGCGTAAAGCAGCATCATGGTCTTTTACAGTGGTTTCGTCATCAGCAATACCCTGTTCATCGTCATCCAGGTAGTCTACATCATCCAGCATTAACTCGTGTTTTACAACCGGTTCTTCAGGCTCTTCAGCCGGTGCTTCCTGCGTAAGCGGAACAAGTTCTTCAACAATGGGCTGTGTAAGGGATGGATGCTCAAATTCAATTTCGTGCGTCGGCGCTATAGGTTCATCGGCAGGTTCAAATTCAGTGTATTCGGCAGTATTTTCTTTTTTATCGGGAGCTATGCGTACCGGTTGGATCACCGGTTCAAAAAACTTTTCGGTAATGGTTGATTTTTTTACCGTTTGCTTTACACTGCGGGCCTTGGCTTCCTGCTGGTTTATTTTTCTTAATATTTCAATATGGTCGGTTAAAAAATGACCGTTAGCAACAAACAGCTCCAGCTCCAGGTCGTTAACCGGATCCTGACTTTCCTCAATAAACTGGTATTGGTCCTGAAGTTCGTTTAATATTACCCCAATTTTTTTTACAATTTCTTGCTGCTTCATAAATCGTAGGCGGTATATAATGTTGGTAAAATATTGACTCAAAAATACCATTTAATTCTGATATTTGGTGCCAAATAAAGGGTAAGATGCTATTTAGCGAGGATGTTTTTAAAAGAAAAAGCGAATTTGGCGGCAGTATTGAGTTAATTTGTGGTTCCATGTTTTCGGGTAAAACCGAAGAGTTGATACGCCGCCTTCGCCGCGCGCAGATAGCACGATTAAATGTTGAGATATTTAAACCTAAAATTGATGTGCGTTATGATGAGACCGCAGTTGTTTCGCACGATCTAAATTCCATCCATTCAACTCCCGTCGAAAACGCTTCGTCCATCCTTCTGTTAGGCAGCAACACCCAGGTTGTTGGTATTGATGAGGCCCAGTTTTTTGATGATGAATTGCCCGAAGTTTGCAATAAACTGGCCAATAAAGGCATCCGTGTAATAGTAGCCGGTTTGGATATGGATTTTTCGGGCAGGCCTTTCGGGCCGATGCCTGCCATTATGGCCATTGCCGAATCGGTAACCAAAGTGCACGCTGTTTGCGTGGTATGCGGCAACCCTGCATTATACTCGTACCGCCTGGTAGCCAGCGAAGCCAAAGTACTGTTAGGTGAGAAGGAAAGCTACGAACCCCGTTGCCGGATATGCTATAATATGGACGGTGCGGTTAATCAGTAGCAGGTTTTAGTAGCAGTGGCACTTTTTTGCTAACTATATTTGTAACTGCTACTGCAACTGCCACTTCACCCTTCCTTCTCCTCCCGCTTAACCAGTAACACTTCATCGTTATCCAATAACAAATAGCCGTACTCATAACAAAAATTATAAGTGCTGCCTGTTTTGGTTTGGTATATGCTGGTGATGTAATCAAAATCAAAGCCCTTGCTCAGCATTTTTTTGCGTGTAGTTTTGGTTTTGCCCGATGGGTTGAGCTCTTCCATAATGCGGCGGTTACGTTTGAGCGTATTATTGATGTTGCGCACCAGGTTATAGCTATCGCTGTTAAGCTGATTGTTGTAGTTGTTACGGCATTGGTCGTCGCAAAACTTTTTATCCGACCGGCCGTGCAGCACGGTGCCGCAATCCAGGCAAAATCTTTCTTCGGGCATAATAGATTAGTTTACATAAAGTTATAGATTATTTATCCATTTGCAAACGCTTACAAACGAAAAGTAATATTTATAACCGCTTATTATCCGGCTAATTTTTGGTAGCTGCTGCAATTTTGTGCTGTTCAATTAATCAACAAAGTATCAATAAATTAAAAAACAGAGTCAATGAGCACATTAAAAAACAGCGTACGCCTGGTAGGTAACCTGGGTACCGATCCCGAAGTAAGAAACTTTGATAACAACCGCAAACTGGTGCGCCTGGCACTGGCCACTAACGAGAATTATAAAAACGATAAAGGTGAAAAGGTAACCGAAACCCAATGGCACAATATTGTGATATGGGGAGCGCAGGCCAAATTTGCCGAAGAGATGCTGAAAAAAGGCGACGAGGTAGCCATCGACGGCAAATTATCAAACAGGCATTATATAGATAAAGACGGCAATAAAAAATACGTAACCGAAATTGTAGCTAACGAGTTTTTAAAGATGAACGCGAAAAGGCAAAATTAATAAGTAGTCATTCTGAGCCTGTCGGTTTTTTATTTAAGCCGACGGGCTCCCCATGACATGGTATCTTAAATCTGCAACTAAAATTATTTATATTTGTTATGTACTTAGAAGCAAAAGAAACAGCCCGGTTATACAAATTACTGTCCGACCAGTTAGGCAGTGATACTACCGAGGCGATGTTTAAATATATCGATAACAAAACAGAACGATCTGTGGAAGCAACTATCAAAACATTAGCTACAAAAGATGACATTGCCAATGTCCGCAAAGAGATCGGCGAGGTTAAGGCTGATGCTATTAAGTGGATGTTTATCTTTTGGGTAGGACAAATTGGTGCTACTTTAGCTATTGTTCTGTTGTTTGTTAAAAAATAATCATCAGGATATTATAGCAGCGAATGGTTACATCTGCTATTCAGGTATTTGCACATCGATCAAGGTGTGCTCAAAGCCACTGGAATGATTTTGCCGTTAAAAAATTTATGTCCCGTTAAGGCGAAATCAGCAATATACTTACCCATTTCAAAAGCCATTACCGGCGATTCATAACCCGGGAAAGCTTTCTCCAGCATTTCGGTTTGTGCAGAGCCTAAGGCAAGGCAATTTACTTTAATTTGCTGTTCGGTCAATTCAGCAGCAAGACACTCGGTTAAGGTATGCAATGCCGCCTTACTGGCCGAGTATGCCGATAGTCCCGTAAATTTAGCACTGCCCTGGTAACCCCCCATACTGCCAATATTCAAAATATGCGAGTTAGCAGCCATCATCGGAAGCAATGCCTGGATAATGCGTACATGGCCCAAAAAGTTGCTTTGTATCATTTCCACAAAGTCGCCTTCCAGCAATTCTGTAAATGGTTTATTAACCAATACACCTGCATTATTGATCAGGATATCGATCCGTCCGTCAAAATTTGTATTAATAAATTGTATCAAACCCGGGTAGTCATCGTGTACAATATCAAACGCTATGGGATACAAGGTACAATCGGGGTTGAGGCCTAATGCTATTTCGTGCAGGCGGGCCAGTTTATCTTCCGACCGCGCTAAAGCAATTACCTTATGCTTGCCCGATAATATCAATTCTAAAACCGCCTCAAAACCCACGCCGCTGCTTGCGCCTGTTATTATAATGTTCATAAGCCCCCTAACCCCCTAAGGGGTGAATTTGTTTTATATAAGCGTCATTGCGAGGTGCGAAGCAATCTTTATATTATACAGAGCGGCTCTGCAAGTTGGAAATTGCTTTGTACCTCGTAATGACGTGTTTAATTTCTCGTGATTTCCTGATAGCGATGGGTTGCAAACCTATCGCTTCGCCGTCGTTACTAAAATAGCAATTCTTACCGAACTATCAATTTTTGCTCAACCGGGTGCTTGATCAGGTAAAACCCATCTGTGATAAGTTTTTTCAATTCGGGCTCGCCGATCATTTTGTTTTCCAGGAAAATATGGATCTGTTGCGCGATATCCGGCATGATCTCTTCATGATCCAAAACTTCCAGTATCTCTAACGCGCAAAGCCAATCGCCGGGATGATGCAGTTGCAACTGCCGCCAAACATGGGTCAAAATGTCGCGGTCTTCGTTGCTTGTCCTTACGTCACGAACCTGCTGATATAAATGATGCAAGGCTTGTGTTTTGGAATCATAAACCGGGTGGTGCGTATTGGTTTTGGCTTGATAAGCAATTGCTTCGAAAGCGTCCTTATCGGCAGCACCGCAAAACACCGAAGTGATGCTTTCACCTATGGCCATATCGTAAAGCCCCCATTCGGGCTGGAATTGGATACTTCCGTCCGCATCTTTTACCGTGCAATCTTCAAAAGTAATCAGTTGTATTTTGTTGTTGTTTGATAGTATGGTTTTTACTTTCCCGGTAACGCAAACGCCGCTTTCAAATTCCAACGTAGTAGTATTACCAATAACAATATTCATATTATTTAACTCGGCCTCGTTAAAATCTTCCAAAGCTTTGGCATAGCCGGCTAACCGGCCAACGGGCGAGCTAAAACCATCTTTGTGGTAATTTTTACCGTGACCGGCAAGCTGTTTGTTATTGTACGATAAGGCGGTCGGCCCGATGGTTTTAATAAAATACGGCGTAGTTTTTTTAACCTTTTTATCCGTAAATACACCGGTAACCTGCAGGCCCGAACTGTAAACCGCGGTACAGGTATTTTTACTTTCGATAGCTTTTTGCAAACCGTAATCGCCGCCAATGCGGAAAGCCATTTTATCGGCAAACTGCTCCAGTACATCTATCAGGTTTTGAAAGGTCGGTGTAACAAACAGCTGTGGCTGAGGCTTGGTAATATCATAAGTATAATTTACCGTTTCGGGCGTGTACCAAAGTTTGGGTACATCGGCGTTCATACAGGTTGAGCTTTCGCCGATGGACGATAATAAGCCTGCACCATAGATCTTTGGATTTTCCAAGGTACCTATCAAACCGTACTCCACCGTCCACCAGTGTAAGCGGCTCAGTAAAGCCATCTCCGATGGTTCGCCCATGTTTTCCTGGCAATAATCCACCTGTTTTTCGGCTGCTTCAATTTCTTTCAGATCGGCATCCGGCATTTCTTTTAGTATGGATAAGGCCCTGATGGCTTCGTACAGTTCAAAATCCTGCGCCGAAAACATCGCTTTGGCACCTATCGAGCCAAAATAGCTCAGGTATTCGTGGTAATCCTTATCGGCGATGATGGGCGCATGCCCTGCCGACTCGTGGATGATATCCGGCGCAGGCGTATATTCAATATGCTTAAGCTGGCGTATATCGGCAGCAATAACCAGCACCCGGTAAGCCTGGTATTCCATAAAGGCTGCCGGTGGTATAAAACCGTCAACAGTAACTGCGCCCCAGCCAATTTTGGCCAGTGCGTTATTCATTTCCTGCAGGTTGGGTATTTTTTCGATGGTTAGCCCGGCCCTTTCCAAACCGGGGATGTAGGGGTAGTAGGCAACGTCTTTTAAATAACTGTAATTTTGCCGCATTACGTATCGCCAAACGGCATGATCAACCGGGGTGTAATGCTCATAATGCTGATCTACAATAAATTGTTTAAGATGCGTAGGCAAAGCCGCAACCTGCGGGTTATTAAAATCATTAAAATCGGTCATGTTAGCTGTAGGTAATAACTAACACGAAATTAAGGAATATAATATTGCTATTAAATTATATGCTGATATTTAATTTGGCTTTTGTTTAAAATTTCAGTTTGGTGATTATGCGTTGCTATCGATAGGTTCTTCGCTTTTTGGTAGGCCTTCTTCTAAACGTTTTGGGCGGATAACGTAATAGATCCCCAAAAGGGCAACGATTAACGAGATGATATAAAATGTGCCCGGTAAAAATACCGCCAGCGATTTTTCCATCGGGAACCATTTGGTGAGATAGGTAAACACCGTTTCGCGGATACCGGCGCCGCCAACGCTGATGGGGATAATGGTAGCTAAAGCCGATATGAGGAAGGATAGCAGATACGGCGAAAACTTACCGGTAAAATCCTGGCCGATCAGTACAAACACAATAGCGATAACCTGGAAGCCTTGTACAAAAATAGCTTTTAGGTGAGCCTCGAAAAAGTAATGGGTATACTCGCGGAAAAACTTGTAGGCAACAAAATAGTAGATGGCCGAAGCAACTGCAAATATGCCCAGAGGTATGCCGATGTGGATATCGATCTGCGGGATCAGAAATATCAAGCCAACGGTGATGAGGCCGATTGCCCAAAGGCCGCTTAACCTGTCGAACATAATAGCCCAGAATACTTTTTTTGCAGGCAGTTTATAGTTTTTATGCAGCAGGTATATCTTGTAGCCGTCGCCGCCGATACCCCCCGGCAGGATAAAGTTGTAGAACAAACCCAGTAGATATAATCTGAAGTTGAATTTAGAGTTAAGCTTAAGTCCGATCGATTTAAAAAAGCTTAGCAAGCGCCATGACGAAACTACCATCGATGCAAAAAAACTGATCAAAGCGGCCAGCATCCACCAATAATTGGCATGCAGCAACCTGTATTTCACATCAGTAAAGGGTACTTTACGAAATACAAAGTACAGTAAAACTACGGTTACAGCTATCTTGAGGATGGTTTTCGTGGCCGTCCAGAGTTTATCCTTTAAGGTTTTTGGCTCGTGGTACTCTACAGTTTCTTCAATTTCTGTCATGCGCGGCAAAGATAATAAATTAGCAATTAGTTGATGGACGTTGGCACTTAGATGATTAAACTGTTACATAGTTTATTTGTTGCAGATGCAGAAATAATAATATGACGGGCTAATTAAAAATCAATTTGAGCAAAACATATTCAGGTAAAATCAAAAGCGTATTTTTGCGGCAAATATTAAAAGCGGTATGTCGAAAGTAAACGTTGCATTGGTGCAGATGACCTGCACCGCAAATAAAGCCGAAAATCTGGCCAAGGCCATTACCAGGGTTAAAGAGGCTGCAAAAAAGGGCGCACAGGTTGTATGCTTACAGGAGTTATTCACCTCGCTGTATTTTTGCGATGTTGAGGATCATGATAATTTCCAGTTAGCCGAAGCTATCCCCGGCCCGTCGACAGATGAACTGAGCAAAGTAGCCGGCGAATTGGGTGTGGTGATCATCGCGTCGCTTTTTGAAAAACGTGCGCAGGGTTTATACCACAACACCACCGCGGTTATTGATGCCGATGGCCAGTACTTAGGTAAGTACCGCAAAATGCACATACCAGATGATCCGGGTTTTTATGAGAAATTTTACTTTACCCCCGGCGACCTTGGCTATAAAGTTTTCAAAACCAAATTTGCCACCATCGGCGTATTGATCTGCTGGGATCAATGGTACCCCGAAGCAGCACGAATTACCGCATTAATGGGCGCCGAAATACTGTTTTATCCAACCGCCATCGGTTGGGCCACCACGCAGGATGAAGCCACTAACGTGGAACAATACAATGCATGGCAAACCATCCAACGCTCGCACGCGGTGGCCAACGGCGTACACGTAGTAAGCGTTAACCGTGTAGGCGAGGAAGCCGGCGTGAAATTTTGGGGCGGCTCGTTTGTTGCCAACCCTTTCGGTACGGTAATGGACCAGGCATCGCACAATGATGAGGAAGTAATTTTGCAGGAGATCGATTTGCAGAAGACCGATTACTATCGTACGCATTGGCCGTTTTTACGTGATCGTCGTATAGATTCATACCAACCCATTACTAAAAGGCTGATTGATGAAGACTAATTTTACCGACAGTCCGGTTACCGCCGGCTTCGCCTTTCCGGCTGAATGGGCAAATCACACAGCAACATGGTTAAGTTGGCCGCACAAAGATGAGTCGTGGCCGGGTAAAATAGAAACTGTTTACAAACCATACTGCGAGTTTATCAAAATACTGACAGAAGGTGAACTGGTACGTATCAACGTTAAAGATGCCAAAATGGAAGCCTTCGCGAAAAGCGAACTAACCAAAGTAGGTGCTGATTTAACCAAAGTTGAGTTTTTCCACTTTGCAACCAACGATGCCTGGTGCCGTGATCATGGTCCGGCGTTTTTGATCAATGCCGAAACCAAACAAAAAGCCATTGTTGACTGGGGATATAATGCCTGGGGCGACAAATATCCTCCGTATGATCTGGACGATGTGATCCCGACTAAAATTGGCGAATACTTTAATCTGCCGGTGTACCACCCCGGTATAGTGATGGAAGGCGGCTCGGTTGACTTTAACGGCGCGGGTACATTATTAACCAGCACTGCCTGTTTGCTTAATGAGAACCGCAATCCACATTTAAACCAACAGCAGATTGAGGAATACCTGAAGAACTATTATGGCGTACAGCAGATTTTATGGCTGGGCGATGGTATAGTGGGCGATGATACCGATGGCCATATTGACGATATTACCCGCTTTGTAAATGCCAATACTGTAGTTACCGTGGTTGAAGAGAATGAAGAAGATGAGAATTACCACATTTTACAGGAAAACCTCGAGTTGCTTAAAAGCTTTAAATTACTCAGCGGTGAGCAGTTAAACATCATTGAACTGCCAATGCCTTCGCCGGTGGAGTACGATGGACAACGATTACCCGCATCATATGCTAATTTTTATATTGGTAATGCCGCGGTTGTAGTACCCACCTATCGTGATAAAAATGATGAGAAAGCATTGGAGATTTTGCGTGCATGTTTCCCGGACAGGAAAGTTGTTGGCATTGATTCTACAGACATTATCTGGGGGTTGGGCAGCTTTCATTGCCTCAGTCAGCAGGAACCGGCGGTTTAATTAAACTTATTACTGGCGGTTTTGTTATAAACTCATAAATTCGGCAAACATTCATCAACTCAATATGGCTACTGCATTATATCCGTTAAAATTCAAATCAATTTTTAAAGACAAAATCTGGGGCGGCCAAAAGATCCGCACTTATCTTGGTAAAGATTTTGGCTCGCTGCCAAACTGCGGCGAAACCTGGGAAATTTCGGGCGTTAAAACGGATGTTTCGGTGGTTGATGGTGGTGCTTTGAATGGCGAGTCGCTGGCCGACCTGCTGGAACAATACCAGGCAGAATTAGTTGGTAAAAAGGTGTATGATCATTTCGGTAATATCTTTCCGCTACTGGTTAAGTTTATTGATGCTAACGACTGGCTGTCGGTACAGGTGCACCCTAACGACGAACTGGCCAAAAAGCGTCATAACTCATTCGGTAAAACCGAGATGTGGTATATTATCGAATCCGACCCGGGTTCAACCCTGATATCGGGTTTTAACCAGCAGATTGATGAAAAAACATACGTTGAAAAGCTGAACAGCGGCCACCTGATGGATATCCTGAATAAGGAAACCGCTAACGCTGATGATGTTTTCTTTTTACCGGCGGGCCGTGTGCATACCATCGGTAAAGGCTTGTTACTGGCCGAAATTCAGCAAACATCTGATATTACCTATCGCATTTACGATTTTGACCGTGTTGATGATAAAGGCAATAAACGCGAACTGCATACCCAGGAAGCTTTAGCCGCTTTAGATTATAAAGTGTATCCTGATTATAAAACTATATACACCCCGGCTAAGAACGAGGACGTGCATTTGGTAACCTGCCCGTACTTTACCACTAATGTAATGGATTTTACGCATGGCACTACTAAGGATTACTCAAACCTCGATTCGTTTGTGATACATGTGTGCGTGGCAGGTGCTTATACCCTTGTTTGTAACGGCGAAAGCTACGAAGTTAAAATGGGCGAGTGTATTTTGCTGCCTAAGGTTATCAACCAGGTTGAGTTAAAAACTACCGAAGGGTTTAAAATACTGGAAAGCTACATAGAGTAGTAAGTGGTGGGTTGTGAGCAGTTAGCGTAGGGTTTCCGCTCACAACTCACCAACAACCATTCGCCAAATCACGCAGCTAGGTTAAACAGTTCGATCAATTTGTTGGGGCTAACGGGTTTTACAACATAATCTGTAATATCAGAAATATTTTTGGCCCGGTTAATATCATCGTCGTTTATTGACGAGCTTACCATATAAACGGTGATTTTTTTCCCCAGGTGGGGTTTTATTTTCACGAAGTTATCCATAAAATCCCATCCATCCATTACGGGCATATTGATATCGAGAAAGATAATATCAGGCAAAGCGGCCTGGTTGCCAGGGTCGGCTAAAAAATCAATTGCCTCCTTACCGTTCGGAAATTCAATTAAATTGTGGCTTAGTTGCTTTATACTGATCAATTTTTTAATACCGTACACATATATCTTATCATCATCAATCACACAAACAGTCTTAATATTCTCTAATAAAGTCATACCGGCTAGTTAAGTTATACTAACTTAATTGTAAATTTTGTGCCAACATTTACAGTACTTTCTACGATGATAGTTCCGCCTAACGATTCTACCTGGTTGCGGGTAATAAAAAGGCCTATACCTTTGGCATTAATGTTTTGATGAAAGGTTTTATACATGCCAAAAACCTTATCGCCATGCTTATCCAGGTCAATGCCCGAGCCGTTATCTTCAAAAGTTATATACGGGTGCCCGTCTTCCATATAGCTGTTGCAAACAATTTGCGGTTTGCGGCCGGGCTGGCGGTATTTTAGCGAGTTGGTTAACAGGTTTAAAAATATACTTTCGAGGTAAGCAGGTACATAATTTACAACCGGGCACCTCGAAAAATCGCAGCAAATAATTGCCCGGGTATCGCTAATGTTGGTATCCAGGGCGTTTTGGGTGTTTTTAAAAACAAGGGCAAGGTCAACTGGTTTGAGGTCCTTGCTTATTTCGGTTTGTATTTTTACGATCTCGTTTAAATGATCGATAGTAGTTGCCAGGCTTTCGCTGATAGAGCGGATGTTGTTGAATATCTCAGTTCTGTCGGCAACAGAAATATCTTCATCAAAAATATTGACCATGAACTGCAGGTTGCCCGAATGCGAACGCAGGTTGTGCGATACGATATGGGCGAAATTTTGCAGGCGTTTGTTTTGATCACTTAATATATCGAGCGAAGTTTGCAGGTTGAGCTCTTTGGTTTTAATTTCGTTGATATCCTGAAAAATACCTCTTACAGCACTACACCGGCCTTCGTCATTAATAACGGGGATGCCTTTTACCCGTAGCCAGGTATATTCACCCCCGGCGGGGTGGAATTTTAGTTCCAAGTCAAATGGCTTGCAAAGCTCAATCGCATCGTTTACTGCGTTAATGATCGGCGTATATTGGTCGGCTTCAAAAAATTTAAGCGCTTTATCCATATGGATGGAAGAGGCCGAAGGAATATCATCCAGATCGGATATCTCCTGCGACCAGCTTACCTCTTTAGTATCGGTATTGAGTTCCCAGCCACCAATATTGGCTATTTTATTGGTTTCCGACAGGATGAACTGATTTCTTTTAAGCTCAAGCTCGTAGCGTTTTTTCTGATCGATGTCGGTAACTGCCCCTATCATTTTTGATAGTTTTCCGTTTTCATCCGGCCAGGCCTTGCCCGAGCTTTCAAACCAGCAGTATCCATTATGTTTGGTGAGTATCCTAAATTCTACCTTATATACCGATGCGTCGATCAGGTGATTTTTAAAGGCATCGTATACCAGTTCGCGTTCGTCGGGATGAACCAGATGGTTGATAAAGAAACTGTAGCTTAGTTCGAGCTCGCCATAGTCATAACCCAATAACTGGCAAAATTTAGGCGACCACCAGGCATCATTGGTGATGATATTGCGTTCCCACAAACCGGTGTTTGTGCTTTCCAAAAGATTAAGCAACTGCTCATTAGCTAAATAATGATCAGCGAATGAATCCTTGCCCGTGTTTTTGTCAGCTAAACTTGTATTTATCTTTTCCGGCATCCCCGTCGGTCGCTAATTGGTTTGTTTAAAATAAGTTTATATGTTATCCATTAAAATAAAGGTAAATTACCTTTGTTTCATATTAAGAACGTCGAAAATTATCGGCTAAACTTAATCGCAGGTATCCACACACAAATATTCGTCCCGGCTTTCTCACAGCCGGATAAAATCAAATCGGTATTTTTAGTTCATATTAGTTACACATACACGCATTGAGCTGCGCTTTTTATGTTTAGCCCAACTATTTATACAATTGGCGGATAAAAATATAAAAAAGTGACAATATATTATAGTATTTTGATGATTATCAATAGTTTATTTGAAAATCATTTTAGTAATCGATTACGCTATAATATCTATACAGTCGGAGATTAATACGTAGAATATCTGTTTTGGGTTATGTTTTTGCACAAAGCCGGGTTATGCCCGGCCTTGTAGTATGATCTATGTCGTATGTACATCACAGGTTGCCCCGCAAGTCCTGCTCGTGCTCAATGGCTTCAAACAACGCTTTAAAATTACCCGCGCCAAATGATTTTGCACCCTTGCGCTGTATGATCTCAAAAAACACCGTTGGGCGGTCTTCCACCGGTTTGGTAAATATTTGCAGCAAATACCCCTCATCGTCGCGGTCAACTAAAATGCCCAGCTGTTTAAGCGGTTCCAGGTCTTCGTCAATTTTACCTACACGGTCGGTCAGCTCATCATAATAGGTTGTAGGTACTGTTAAAAACTCAATACCCCGGCTTTGCAGGTCGGTTACTGTTTTTACAATATCGTGCGTGGCCAGTGCCAGGTGTTGCACACCTTCGCCTTCATAAAAGTCCAGGTATTCTTCAATCTGGCTTTTCTTTTTGCCTTCGGCCGGTTCGTTTATCGGGAACTTGACGTAACCATTACCATTGCTCATTACCTTACTCATCAGCGCCGAGTATTCGGTCGAGATCATTTTATCATCAAAGGTTAAGATGTTTTTAAAGCCCAGGGTCTCTTCATAAAAATTAACCCATTGGTTCATCTTGTGCCAGCCAACGTTGCCTACACAATGGTCAACATACAACAAGCCAGTTGTTTCGGGGTTATAGTTGGATTCCCAGGTTTTGTAGCCCGGTAAAAAAGGGCCGTTGTAGTTTTTACGCTCGATGAACAGATGAACTGTTTCGCCGTAAAGGCAAATGCCACTGGTGCGTACTTCGCCATGCTCGTCGGTTAAAGTTTGTGGTTGCTGATAAGGCACAGCGCCGCGGCTTACAGTTTGTTCAAAAGCGTCATAAGCGTCATCAACCCAAAGGGCAAGCACCTTTACACCATCACCATGCTTTTTGATGTGCTCGGCAATGGGATGATCAGAGTGCATGGGGGAAGTTAATACCAGCCGGATCTTACCTTGCTGTAGTACGTACGATGCACGGTCGCGCACGCCGGTTTCGGGGCCAGCATAGGCCAGGCTCTGGAAGCCGAAAGCTGTTTTATAAAAATGCGCCGCCTGCTTGGCGTTGCCTACATAAAACTCTACGTAATCGGTACCGTTAAGCGGTAAAAAATCGGCCGTAGCTTGTTTATTTTCTAAAATTTGTGGTTGCATGGTTTGTTGTTAGTTTTATTTTAACTATTCAATATCAGTCTCTGGTTTTGGTTGGCCGTGATCGGGCTGCCAGCTTTTATAATAACTTCCGTCTTCAATTTTTATCGCTTCTTCGGTTATCATTAGCGGGTGGAAGGGGTCGATCATCACGGCCAGTTCTTCGGTTTTTTCTTTGCCGATGGATTTTTCAACTGTGCCCGGGTGGGGCCCATGCGGTATGCCGCCGGGGTGCAAAGTGATTTGCCCCTTCACCACACTTTTGCGGCTCATAAAATCGCCATCCACATAGTACAATACCTCGTCGCTGTCCACATTGCTGTGATTGTATGGTGCGGGTATCGACTCAGGGTGATAATCATACTTACGCGGCACAAATGAACAGATCACGAAATTATTGCCCTCAAAAGTTTGATGCACCGGCGGCGGTTGATGCACCCGGCCGGTTATGGGTTCAAAATCGTGAATGCTGAAAGCCCAGGGGTAATGGAAGCCATCCCAGCCCACAAAATCAAAAGGGTGGGTGCCATAGATATATGGATAGATCAATCCCTGCTTTTTGATCAGTATCTTAAAGTCGCCTTTTTCGTCGTGCACCTGCAGGTTTTCGGGCTTGCGGATGTCGCGCTCGCAATAGGGTGAGTGTTCCATCAACTGCCCGTAACTGTTACGGTACCGCTTTGGCGGACGGATGGGGCTAAAGCTTTCTACAATGAACAATCGATTATCCTCGCCGTCAAATTCCAATTGGTAAATGGTTCCGCGCGGGATCACCAGGTAATCGCCATATGCAAACCTGATCTCGCCAAAGCCGGTTTTTAAAGTGCCTGTGCCTACGTGGATAAAGATCACCTCGTCGGCTTGTGCATTTTTAAAAAAGTAATCGGTCATTGATTTGCGTGGCGCCGCCAGCGAGATGTGCAGATCGTTGTTTACCAAAACAGCTTTGCGACTCTGCAGGTAATCGTCTTCGGGTTTAACATTAAAGCCGATGAGGCTGGTATGTTTAAGATGTTTGGCACGGGCTATTTTAGGTTCAACCGAATGAGGCTCGCCCAGCTCTTTTACCAAAGTTGGCGGGTAGCAATGGTACACCAGCGAGTACAGGCTCGAAAAGCCTTCGGTCGAAACCAGCTCTTCAGCATACAATTCCCCGTCGGGTTTTCGAAAAACCGTGTGCCGCTTATGCGGGATAGTGCCTAAAGTGTGGTATATGGGCATGGTACTTTTGTTTAAAAAGTTAAAAAGTTGTAAGATTTATAGGTTGGAATGTTTCTGTTATTGAAACAATAAGAAAGCGAAATGTTTGAATGCTGTATCGCTGAAAACATTTCAACCTTACAACAGTTCACATTAAAAACAGCCTAAACGGAATATTGGGCAAGTACGATCTTCGCCAGCATGGCATCGCGGAACGAAACGGCTACATTGTGCCATATTTCCTCGTGAAGGTATCGGTACTTATCTGGTTTCATTGCTAATTGGTATAACAAATTTAAACCTTATTAGTTTAGTATGCAAGCATAATTTTATAACGCATTTTGCTGTGATGCTAATATTTTATTTGTTTAGATTTGGATAACCTTTTAAACCAAAATAATAACCTTTATGAAATTAGTCTCTTATAAAACGGAAGAAGAGGAACACCTTGGTGTTTTTATAAACGGGCACATTTACAACCTGCACTCGTGCGATAAACTGATACCCGATAACATGCGCGATTTCCTTTTTGAGGGTGAAGAGCTGATGGAGCATGCCAAGCGCGTTCACCGCGATATCCGTTCGGGTAAGATGGTGGCCCGCCAGGAAGTTTTCTTTGAACTGATAGCTCCGGTACCACATCCTACCTCATGCCGCGATGGTTATGCCTTTAGGCAGCACGTTGCAGCCGCGCGCCGCAACCGTAAAGTGCCCATGATAGATGAATTTGACCAATACCCGGTTTTTTACTTTACCAACCATAACTCCATACAGGGCCCCGGCGATATCCGGTGCATGCCCGACCATTTCAATAAGCTCGATTTTGAACTCGAGGTGGCGGTAGTGCTCAACAAAAAAGGCCGCAACATTATGGCCGGCGAAGCTGATGAATACATTGCCGGTTTTATGGTGATGAACGATATGAGCGCACGTACTCTGCAAATGGAAGAAATGCTGCTCAACCTTGGCCCGGCAAAAGGCAAAGATTTTTCTACCGTGATTGGCCCCTGGCTGGTTACACCCGACGAGCTGACACAATACAAGGTTGAACCTAAAGACGGGCATATCGGCAACGCTTATAACCTCAAAATGAAATGCTGGGTTAACGGCCAGCAGGTATCGCAAGGCTCAATGGCCGATATGGACTGGACCTTTGCCGAGATCATTGAGCGTGCATCATACGGCTGCGATGTACTGCCCGGCGATGTCATCGGTTCGGGCACGGTGGGTACCGGATGCTTTTTGGAGCTCAACGGTACCGGTTTACTCAACGATCCAAACTATCAAGCCCAATGGCTGCAGCCCGGCGATATTGTGGAGATGGAAGTAACCGGCCTGGGCATGTTAAGTAATACCATTATCAAAGAACAAACGGACTGGTCGATATTGGAGCAGAAAAAGGTGGGGATACTCGAAAGTTAAATTATAAGGTTGTCATCCTGAGCTTGTCGAAGGGCGACAACCTTTTCACGGAAGCCCATCGCACCTTGGTTCGACTACTGAGCTTGACGAAGTATCACATGACGGCCCATCCACACACTAATAAAATATCCTTTTGAAAACTATTTTTACGTCTGAGCTTTCCCCCGCCGAAACACAAGCCTACCTTAACGCGGCTATTGCGCCGCGCCCGATATGTTTTGCCTCCACCGTCGATCAGGAAGGCAACGTAAACCTAAGCCCATTTAGCTACTTCAATATCTTTAGCGTTAACCCGCCAATGTGCATATTTTCGCCATCGCGGCGGGTTGTAAATAATACCACCAAACATTCGTTGCAAAATGTTGAAGAAGTACCCGAGGTGGTGATCAATATCGTCAATTACGATATGGTGCAGCAAACTTCACTGGCCAGTGTTGAATACCCCAAAGGTGTTTGCGAGTTTATCAAAGCAGGCTTTACCGAACTGCCATCGCAACTCATCCGCCCACCCCGCGTGGCCGAAGCGCCGGTTCAACTGGAATGCATTGTCAGGCAAATTATTCACTTAGGTGATCAGGGCGGCGCCGGTAACCTGGTTTTGTGCGAGGTGAAGCTCATCCATATCAATGATGATATTTTAGATGAGAGCGGCAAAATTGACCAGGAGAAAATAGACCACGTGGCACGCCTGGGCGGCGACTGGTATTGCCGCGTTACTGCCGATAACCTGTTCAGGGTAGAAAAACCGGTACGCACCATCGGTATCGGGGTCGATTCCCTGCCCGCTGCCGTTCGCAATTCAACTGTACTAACCGGTAACAACCTGGGCCAGTTAGGCAATGTAGAGGCCCTGCCATCCGACGAAGAAGTGGAAGCCTTTAGCCAGACCGATGAAATGAAAGAACTGCTCGACGCAACCATGGGCGACAGCCACACCCGCACTTTGCATCAGCATTTAAAAGCCAAACATTTGTTAGATGATGGCAAGGTTATGGAAGCATGGAAGGTGTTGCTGATGTAGTTTTAGATTTGACAACTTCTTTAAAAGTTGTCAAATCTCTCGCACTCGCTCGCGTCCCTCGATTGAGAAATACTCTGGTGGTATCCATACACACATACACACACTTTGCCAAATCCATAATCAAAATTTACAAAATATGGGTATTTGTCGGTGTTTTTTGATGGTTTTTCGGTGCTGCTCAATTATCGAATTTGCAATAAAATATCCTCCTTCATTGCGAGGTTGGGCCTGTGCCGAACTTGTTTTGGTAAAGCAATCTCTTGCTATATAGCCGCTTTATAAGTACGGCTATCATTTTAGAATTTTTCAGGCAGATAAGGCGTTGGGTCGTTTTTAAACCCTTTCCAATAAATCCACAATAACGTTAGATATACCAAATTGTCATCAAAGTAACAAGGCTAAATCACTGTAATTAATAAGGTCTTACCTTAACCACCTCTTTAAGACCAGATGGCGCAAACTTCAAACAGCTAGGGTTACCCACTTCCAGCTTTTCGCCGGTATAAGTTAATTTGCCGCTTTCTTTATCTATCCTGAAAACATAAACATCGTCGCTATTCTGATTCGCTACAAGCAAAAAATTACCGCTGGGGTCTAAAGTAAAATTACGTGGTGTTTTGCCCAGGCTTGATGTGTGCTGAACAAAAGTTAAAGCCCCGGTATTTTTATCAATGGCAAAAACCTCTATCTCGTTAGCGTCGCCGCGATTAGTACTGTATAAAAATTTGCCGTCTGCTGATATATGGATATCTGCAGCGCCAACAGCACCCTTAAAGCCATCGGGTACCAGGCTTGCCGAAGTAATTTCGGTGAGCTTGCCTTTGTGATAATTGTACCCTGTGATCTTTGCACCCATCTCCTGTATCATGTACAGGTATTTATCGTTGGGGTGAAAAACCAAATGTCGCGGACCAGCACCCGGCGTTGCCGATACAAATGCAGGGTCGGCCGGGGTTAAGGGCTTGGCAGCCGCCCGGTCATACTCGTAAATATTGAGCCTATCTGTCCCCAGGTCGGTATACATTAAAAATTTCTCATTAGGTGATAGGATAGCCGTGTGCACATGCGGCTCGTTTTGTCGGGCCTTGTCAACACTGTGGCCTTCATCTTGTATGGTTTGTGCAGGTGCCGCCAGCGATCCATCCTCATTTATGGGCAGTGCGGTTAAACTGCCGCCTGCGTAATTGGCCACAAAGGCATATTTGCGTTTTTTATCCAGTAAAATATAGCAGGGCCCTGCACCAATTGATGGTTGTTTGTTAATGAGCTTTAACGCGCCGCTTGCCGCAGCAAAACTAAACGCGCTTACACTGCCTTTACGGTCGGTGCCTACTTCGTTAACCGAATAAACAAATTTATTGTCTTTAGCTATCGCGATGTACGATGGATTATCGATCCCGGTAACTTTATTGAGGTAGGTGATCTTGCCGGTTCCGGTATCAAAATGGTAAACGTAAATACCCTCGCTTTTGCCGGTGGTGTAGGTGCCAATTAACAGGTTGTAAACCTTGCCGCTGGTTTGCGCGTGTAAAAAAGCAGGCAAAACAAGCAGGGCTATCAGGATAAATTTCTTCATGGGTTACAGATGGGTTATCTAATTGCGGCGCAAGTTAGTAAATCTGCAAGAAGAATAAAGTACTGAAAAATACCTGCGTTAGCGATTGCAGCGGATACCGGCCACGTGGCTAAGGCCTTGTGTAGTATGAGCGTAAAGCGCGGCCGTAGGCAACGCCCAAGTCATCAAGTTATAAAGCTTCGTGCCTTCGCGGGAACTAAAATGCATTAAACAAAACAGAGCCTTTAAAAATTAAAGGCTCTGTGTACTCGGTGGTTAAGATAACCAATATACTTTTCAAAATCTCAGCTCTCACATCTGATATCTCAAATCTTACTTATATCAAATGCTTCAGCTGGATAATTTCCTGTTCTTCTAAAAACCTCCAGCGGCCACGTGGTAAGTCTTTTTTGGTTAAACCGGCATAAACCGAACGGTCAAGTTTAACAACGTTATAGCCCAGGCTCTCAAATATACGGCGCACAATGCGGTTTTTGCCGCTGTGTATCTGTATACCGATCTCGCGTTTGCTGCCGCCCTGTACATAGCTGATGCTGTCGGGTTTTATCAAACCGTCTTCCAATTCCAAACCGTAAGCAATTTTATTCATATCGCCCTGGGTAAGGCTTTTATCCAACTCAACCTGGTAAAGTTTGGTAACGTTGCTGCGTGGGTGCGATAGCTTATCTGCAAGGTCGCCGTCGTTGGTCATTAATATTAAGCCCGTTGTGTTACGGTCAAGGCGGCCAACCGGGTAAATGCGCTCTTTGCTGGCTTTTTCAACCAGGTGCATTACAGTGCGGCGTTCCTGTGGGTCTTCGGTGGTGGTGATATAATCTTTTGGTTTATTTAATAACACATAAACCATTTTTTCGCGTTTCAGGGTTTGGCCGTTGTAGCGTACCTCGTCGCGCATCGGGTCAACCTTAAAGCCCAGTTCCGAGATCACTTCTCCGTTTACCGATACCACACCCGCAACAATTAGTTCATCGGCCTTGCGGCGAGAGCAGATGCCTGCGTTAGAGATATAACGGTTTAAACGTATCTTACCTTTGTCGGGGTCTTGTGTTGATGGTTTTTTACGGCCGCGGATGGTACGGTCGGTTTTTGGTTGTTCAGGGTCGAAATAGGTTTCTCTTACCGAACGTGGTTTATCGGTAGGGCGACCTTTAGAGGCATCGCCATCTTTACGTAAACGGAAAGGGCGATCATCGGTTGAAGCCGATTTGCCTTTGTATCCTGTACCTTCCTTTTTAAAGCCGCCTTCGCGCGGTGCTTTATCGCTAAAGTCTTTGGTGCCATAGGGTTTGCGTTTAAAATCGCCGCCCTCTTTTTTAAAGCCGCCTTCGCGTGGTGTATCGTTAAAATCTTTAGTGCCGTAAGGTTTACGTTTAAAGTCGCTTCCACCTTCTTTTTTAGAACGGCCTTCTCCGGCTACACCGCCATCACGTGTAACGCCGGTATAATCTTTGGTACCGTATGGTTTTTTGTAACCGCCTTCGCGGGATGCAGGTTTGTCGCTAAAATCTTTGCTGCCGTATGGCTTGCTTTTAAAATCGCCGGATGGTTTGCCTTTATAGCCTTCGCCGGGTTTTTTAAACGACTTCCTTTCGCCGGTCGATTCACCGTCAAATCTCTTTTTCGGGCGGTCGCCGTCCTGGTCTGATTTTTTAAAGCCTGTGCCTGGTGTTTTTGATCGCGAAGATGATGTTGATCTTCTTGTGCCTTCGCCTCCGGCTGACGGAGTTCTGCGGGATGAGTTGGCGGATCTGTCGTCGCGACTATTTCCTGATTTTTTGAATGCCATATTTGTCGGGTTAACGCTGTCTCAGCGGGGCTACAAAAGTACTACATTTTAACAATACCTGCAAGTCGTAATTGTTGATGTTTTTTAACCGAAAATTAAAAAAATTAACCCAAAAAAACCTGAAAATCGACCGCTTTTTTCGAAAAATAAGGTCAAAATGTGTTAAAATCACTCCTTAAAAAATCGCCGTTTAGGGTATCAAAAACGCTGTTTTTTGAGCTATAACAAAGGTTTTTAAAAATTGTTTTTTACATAAGTGTTTGATTGTGTGCCTTATATAGGTTATCTTTGCAGCGAATTTTTAACTAAATAGTTTGTAAATGATAGAAAAGAAAATGATTAAAAAACGCTTACTTACGTGCTCCGTAATATTGGTGTTAATGATCATCTTCCAGCTGTCTTTCGGCACTATACACCACCGTAAAAAGTCGCCAAATTATCAACGGAACTATAGCTTTATTTTATACAAAAGCATTGAGCCGGCTGGATACAATTTCGCCAATGAAGCCCTGCCTTTGGGCGATAAAAGAGTAAAGGGAAAAATGATTTACTCTCTAAAAAGGCACAGTTTTGCTAACGTTCAATCTGATCTGTTACACCGTAAGGCCGAAGTATGGTTCCCTATTATAGAGCCGATACTGAAAGCACACGGTATTCCCGACGATTTTAAGTATGTACCGCTGGTTGAGGCCGGTTTTGGCGAGGGTAAATCGTCAAGGGGCGCTTACGGCCCATGGCAGTTTATGGCCGGCACCGCACGCGATTATGGTTTAAAGGTTAACGGCAAACACGATGAGCGCCGCGACATCCGTAAATCAACCATTGCGGCCTGCAAGTATTTAAAAGAACTGCACGGCGAATTTAAAAGCTGGGCCATGGTGGCCGCAGCTTATAACACCGGTTCGCCCAACCTGGCGCACCTGGTTCGCGATCAAAAACAAAAAAACTACTTTAAGATCCGTATGAACCGCGAAACCGGCGCATACGTTTATAGCCTCATCGCTATGAAAGAGATCATTAATAACCCGGCGGCCTATGGTTATCGTTACCAGCGCCCGGTTTTGGCAATGCTGGCTCAGCGAGATACTGACAAGCCATCATTCGATTGATCAACATCAATTAAGGAGCACGTTACTGGCCCTGTTTTCGAAATGAAGGCAGGGCTTTTGTTTATCAAAATTTTACACAAAGGCACAAGACTGCTATGTTTTGATCGATTAACCCGGCACCATGCACATATTTGCCGGAAAATTATGAAAGTACGCTCGATAATTTAGCCGTGCCAATACCTTCAGAAATGCCGCTATGATAAAATTTGTATTTCCCGCCGCCTGTCGGTACTGTTTTAGAGTAATAAGCTTCGTTTGAGCCCTGGTTCTTAGCATGGATGTCATTACTGCTGATGAGGAAAATTTCCGGACTTAGCCAGCTTTTTTTGGTATCATCCTTCTCCATAATATTTTGGTTTGATAGGTAAGTGATAAAAATTTAAAGTTTACTCGGCTCGTTAAAAGAGGATTAATTATCAGCCTTTTACGTAACAATGTCCGGATAGGTTAGCTTCAGTATCGTAAATTTTTTATTTGAAGGTAAAATATTGATATTCAGACTATAAAGTTGCTTTATTGCACGAAAAGGTTGCGTTAGGGATTGAAACGGATACCGGCTTTGTGGCCAATGCCCGTGCAGTATGAGTGGAAAGCCCGGCCGCAGGCAACGCCCAAAAGAATAATGATTGAAGGATTGATCGATCTTTGATCTTCTTTCTAATCACATCCATGTACTTTACTAAACAATCAAATCCGTCCCTCTGTCATCCTAATATCCAATTCTTTACAATATTTTCATTTTACTAAATTCTGTAGTATTTCAGTCGTTTTTTCCGTATCTTCGCAGGCTTCAAAACGCGGCAAAATTGTAAAACTGTTTTTTGCTTTTGGGGTTATAAATACTTGTTTCTGCAAAATATGAGTGATAAAACTGTCGACCTTGGCGAGCAAAGTGAAGTTGAAGTGTTTGGTGCCCGGGTTCATAATTTAAAAAATATCGATGTTTCTTTTCCGCGCAACAAGCTGGTTGTTATTACCGGTTTAAGTGGCAGCGGTAAATCTTCGTTGGCTTTTGATACCATTTATGCCGAAGGCCAGCGCCGTTATATGGAAACATTTTCGGCTTACTCGCGCCAGTTTATGGGCGGTATGGAGCGGCCGGATGTAGATAAGGTATCGGGTCTTAGCCCCGTTATTGCCATTGAGCAAAAAACCACCAGTAAAAACCCTCGATCGACAGTAGGCACCATTACCGAGATATACGATTTTATGCGTTTGCTTTATGCCCGTGCGGGTGATGCATACTCGTATGTATCGGGCGAAAAAATGGAGCGCATGAGTGAAGAGCAGATACTGCGCACTATTTTAGAAAAGTTTGACGAACAGCCGGTAAACATTTTAGCGCCGGCAGTAAAAGGCCGTAAAGGGCATTATCGCGAGCTGTTTGAGCAGATCCGTAAACAAGGCTACGTTAAGGTTTGGGTTGATGGCGAGATGATGAACGTAGAACCTAAAATGCAGGTCGATCGTTACAAAATTCACGATATTGATATTGTTGTAGACAGGCTGGTTGTCCGCGAAAGCGATACCAAACGCCTGCAAACCTCTATACAAACCGCGGTAAAACTGGCCAAAGGCATTATCCGTATTGCCGATCAGGATGGCAAGCTGTACTATTTCAGTAAATATTTAATGGATCCCGTTTCCGGGATCTCGTACGATGAGCCACAGCCTAATACATTCTCGTTCAACTCGCCTTATGGCGCCTGCGAGCGTTGCGATGGCCTGGGTTATATTTTTGAGGTTGATGAAGCATCGGTGATACCTAATCCAAAGTTGAGCATCATGAACGGCGGTTTGGCGCCTTTGGGCGAATACCGTGAAACCTGGATATTCCAGGTGCTGAAGGCTTTGGGTAAAAAGTACGACTTCGCGTTAAGCACACCTATAGAAAAAATACCGCGCGAAACGCTGGAAATTATATTGAACGGTTCGCACGAACTGATCACTGTGCCGGTTGAATACAATAAATGGAACGTCACCAATTACCAGATCAGCTTTGACGGGATCATTAAGATGCTGGAAGAGCAGCAGGAAAAAAGGGGGGAGGATGCTTTAGGTGATATGGATGCGTTCCGTGTACTAAAAAATTGCCCCGTTTGCGATGGTGCCCGGTTAAAAAAAGAATCGCTGCACTTTAAGGTGGATGAGAAGAATATCTTTGAGCTGGCCTGTATGGATATTGTGAGCCTGAGTGCCTGGTTTGAAGGTTTGGAAGATCGTTTAAGCGACCGGCAGAATATAATAGCTAAAGAAATACTGAAAGAGATCCGTGCACGTATTGGCTTTTTGCTGGATGTGGGTTTGAGTTACCTCACGTTAGATCGTACCGCTAAAACCCTTTCGGGCGGCGAAGCGCAGCGCATCCGTTTGGCAACACAGATCGGCTCGCAACTGATGAACGTGATGTATATTCTGGATGAGCCAAGCATCGGCCTCCACCAGCGTGATAACGACCGCCTGATCAATGCCCTGAAAAATCTGCGCGACCTGGGCAACACCGTTTTGGTTGTTGAGCACGATAAGGATATGATACTGGAAGCTGACCACGTGATCGATATGGGCCCGGCAGCCGGTGTACATGGCGGCACCGTAGTTGCCCAGGGTACGCCCGCGCAGCTGATGAAAGAACATACCCTCACCACATCATATTTGAATGGCGAACGGGCCATTGCCGTGCCCGAAAAGCGCCGCGCAGGTAACGGTAAAGTATTAACACTTAAAAAAGCAACCGGGCATAACCTGAAAAAAGTAAGTGTTGATTTTCCGTTAGGGAAACTCATCGGTGTAACCGGGGTATCGGGCAGTGGTAAATCAAGTTTAATCACCGAAACGCTTTACCCTATACTAAACCATCACTTTTTCCGCGCTAAAAAACACCCGCTGCCTTTCGAAAAGATAGAGGGTCTGGAGCACATCGATAAAGTGATCGAGATAGATCAGACACCTATTGGCCGTACGCCGCGCTCAAACCCGGCTACGTATACCGGTGTGTTTTCGGATATCCGCAACCTGTATGTGGGCTTGCCCGAATCGAAGATCCGCGGCTATAAACCCGGCCGTTTCTCGTTCAACGTAAAAGGCGGCCGTTGCGAAACCTGCCAGGGCGCTGGCATGAAAGTGATCGAGATGAACTTTTTACCTGATGTACAGGTACCCTGCGAAGAGTGCAATGGCCGCCGCTACAACCGCGAAACGCTGGAAGTTCGTTATCGTGGCAAATCCATCAGCGATGTGCTGGATATGAGTATTGAGGATGCCTGCCCGTTTTTTGAGCATATTCCATCTATCTATCGTAAAATACAAACCCTGCAGGATGTAGGCTTAGGTTATATCACCCTGGGGCAATCGTCTACAACCTTGTCGGGAGGTGAAGCGCAGCGTGTTAAACTGGCTACCGAACTGTCTAAAAAAGATACCGGCAACACTTTTTATATTTTAGATGAACCGACTACCGGCCTGCATTTCGAAGATATCAATGTGCTTTTGGGGGTTATCCAACTCCTGGTTGATAAAGGCAACACGGTGCTGGTTATTGAGCATAACCTGGACGTGATCAAGGTTGTTGACCATGTGATAGACCTTGGCCCCGAAGGTGGCTCGGGCGGTGGTAAGATATTATTTGAAGGCACGCCCGAAGGTTTATGCAAAGTTAAAGACAGCTTCACCGGCAAGTTTTTGAAAAAGGAGATGGAGTTGACGGCGAAGTTGAAGTAAGCACAGAAATTTGTTTGATAGATAATAGTTTGCTAAATTTGGTATAATGGCGGTTAAGGAATCAATCAATAGTTCACTCAATGAACAACAGGTAATGATGTTACGGTTGTTGAAGAATCCTATGCCTGCAGACGACTTTGATCAAATGCGCCGTCTGGCCGTCAAACTATTATCTAAACAACTTGACGAAACAATTGAAGAGTGGGAAACCAAAAATGGAATCGACGAGGCAAGTTATGAGGTGATGAGTAAAAACCACTTTCGGACTTCGAAATAGGTTTAATGAAAGTTGTATTAGATTCAAACGTCTTACTTATCGCGCTTGGTAAAAAAAGCCGGTACCGGCCAATTTGGGATACATTTATTTCTGGCGGATTTCAATTAATTATTTCTGAAGACGTTGTTCACGAATATGAAGAAATACTACATCAGCGGTCGGCTATTGGAGTCGCAGAACTGATTATGGAAATTTTCATCGAGTCGCCAGATGTGATACATCAGAATATCTACTACCAATGGAATGCAATAACTAAAGATCCGGATGATAATAAATTCTTCGATATCGCTGTAGCTGGTAATGCAGATTATCTGGTTACTAATGACGTGCACTTTAATTTAGTAAAACAATTGCCTTTTCCCTCGATCACCATTATTTCAGCCGATGATTTTTTACAACTGTTGAATAACTCATGACCATCCTATTAGACATAGACGGCGTTATGGTTACAACGCCGGCATGGAAAAAGGCCGAATTGCTTGAAGATGGCTTTTTGAAGTTTAGTAACGCGGCAGTGCAAAACCTGATCAAAATAATTTCGTTAACAAATCCGCATATTGTTTTAACAACAACCCACCGCATCAGCTACACTATTGACGAATGGCATAAAATATTCCGTTTTCGTGGAATTGAAGTTAAGTCGATCACGAAAGTTAATAATGTAGACTCTGTTAGTGGGATGAGAGAACGGGCATATGAGATTGAAGAATGGATATTAAACAACCCCGATAGTAAAAACTACGTGATCGTTGATGATGATTCATCATTACATCGATTGGCGGCCGACATAAAAGCCAGGTGTATCATTACTAATTCATCGAGAGGATTAGATAAAGAGGCAATGACTTTAGTATTGAATGTTCTGAGTGGCAATTAAATTAAAACCAAAACTATATTTAACTTTATATAGTTATGCAACCACTCCTTACCTCCCAACAGATCAAACAAACCGATGCCTACGCGATCAAGCATGAGCCGATAGCCTCGATTGATTTGATGGAGCGCGCGGCTAAGGCCTTTGTTGAATGCTTTGTCCGTCATTATCCCGATAAGGAGAAACAAATTGCTGTTTACTGCGGTACAGGCAATAATGGCGGCGATGGTTTGGCGGTTGCCCGATTGCTGCACCAGGCGCATTATAAAAATCTTAACGTTAAAATAGCACGCTTTTCGGATAAGGCGACGGATGATTTTAATGCCAATTTGCAGCGGTTAAAAGCTGTTGAAGTAACGAAAATTAGTACTGATGACAAACTACCCGATGAAACTGCTGCAATCCTGATCGACGGATTGTTAGGTACCGGCTTAAATAAACCGCTTACCGGCGCTTATAAAAAACTGGTAAGTTATTTAAATGATTCGGATAGGGAAGTGGTGGCTATCGATATCCCGACAGGTTTTATTGGCGATGGCGAACTGCCTGAAAATGCCACCGTATTAAAAGCTAACCTGGTGATCACTTTTCAGCAGCCTAAGATCAACTTTTTACTGCCCGAATCGGCACCATATCTTGACGATTTCAAAGTGGTGGATATCGGGATAAAATCCGAATACATCGAAAGACAGAACAGTCCTTACCATTTACCCGGGCGTGCAGACATCAGCGCAAAGCTCAGGCCCCGTAAAAAATTTACGCATAAAGGTACTTACGGCCATGCGCTGATCATTGCCGGTCAGCCCGAAACCATGGGTGCTGCATTATTATGTTCATCGGCATGTGCACATACCGGGGCGGGGTTAACTACGGCCTGCATACCCGAGAGCGGATTGACCGCACTCAATGCATCACACCCCGAAGTAATGGCCATTGTACGCAAAGACCATCATTTGCCTAAAATAGATTGGGCCCAATTTAGCGCCATTGCTGTTGGCCCGGGCCTGGGGAAACATGCCGATGCCTTAACTTTAATGCAGGCCGCATTTACCGAATTTAATAAACCGATGGTTATTGATGCCGATGCGCTGAATTTAGTGGCTCAGAACTATTTATTCAAAAAAATACCGGCTAACAGCATATTAACGCCCCACATGAAAGAGTTTGACCGCCTGTTTGGCGAACATCGTAGTTGGTGGGCGCGTATTGAAACGCTTATTGCGAAAGCCCAGGAGTTTAAAATTTATATTGTGTTGAAGAACCAATTCACCATTACCGGTACGCCGGATGGGAAAGTTTATTTTAACCCGACAGGGAACCCGGCTATGGCAAGCGGCGGCATGGGCGATGTTTTAACGGGTGTGATCGTATCGTTACTGGCGCAAGGTTATTTGCCAGAAGATGCCTGTTTGATAGGGGCTTACATACACGGTATGGCTGGTGATGACCTGGCATTGCCGGATAAACTAACTACTGTACTGGCAGGTAGTTTAGCCACACACATCCCTGCAGTGCTTGCAAAACTTAAGGCATAAAAAAAACGGTTGAAGTATCAACAACCGTTTTTTTCTATTAACTGACCTTATAAAGAACGAAATACTCTAAATTGTAATCGGCAGCAAACTTAAGCCACCGGCTTTAAAAAGCTATTAACATATCATTAACTGATGATATTGCTTTTTAGTATAAGACGCAACAACCATACGGATAGTTACAGTTTTTGGAAGATTTTTTTATAAATTATTTCTATAGGATAAATAGAACTTAAACAGGGCGTTTTTCAGTATATCAAACGATGTTAAAAAGTTATGGACATTTTCAATTTTCGGCAATAAAGCCCATAAAAAAAGCCATCGAATGATGGCTTTAATATTTTAATCAATATCGTTGCATCGATCAGATAGAAGCCATCACCACCATTTCGCTCATGGTTGGGCTTGGCACCCCGCCGCGTTTTTCTAACGTTACCGCGAAGGCTGCCGCATTGGCTACCGGGTTCATTTCTACCATGCCGGTACTATCGGGTTTGGCATCAAAAACACCCAGATCTACAGGTTTGCCGTTAACAATGGCCCATAACTGGTATTGATGCGCATCGTCGTTAGTGGCAAGCTTCATGGCCTGCATATCAATCATTACTTTTTTCTGAGCCGGGTTCCAGGCAACTGTTAACTGCGATGCCGGAGCTTTTGGCGTGCCCTGTAACTTGATGAGCTTATAAGCCGGGTCGTGAAATATATTGATCTCGCCCTGCATAAGGTTAACCCTGTTCACAAAGTTTTGGTTGCGCGATTGCAGCGATGCTATTTGCCCGTACGAATCGTTTAAACGCTGGTTTAACGAATAAATAGCTGCAATGCTTGCAATAAGAGCTGCCAAACACGCTGCAAAAGCATATTTATAAAAACTATTGGCTTTGGCCGACGGTAAGGCGATCACTTTATCGCGTGATGGCTCTGCTTCATCAACTTCGTCATCAATATCATTTTCTAAAAACTCTCTCGTCGGAAATTTGCTGTCATCAGCAAAGGTAGTTACCAGGCTGTTTAAAATCCTGTTGCGTAATTGTGCCGATGGTTCAACCTCGTTTTCTAATGCATACGCCTCCAGGCCCCGTTCAATTGCAGCTATCTCAGCTTTGATCTCCGGATGTTTAGCGGCCATCTCCTCCACCTGTTTCCTTTCGTCCCGGCTTATATCGCCCAGAACGTAAAGCTCCAGTATCCCTGTCTCCATATATGCCTTTACGTCTTCCACTTTCAATTAAAATATTTCCTCAATTGCATTATTGCCATCCTTAAGCGCGTTTTTACGGTGCCTAGTGGAACATCCAACTCCTCGGCCACCTCCACATGGGTGTAGCCCTTAAAATAAACAAGGTCCAGGATGATCTTTTGCTCGGGTTTCAGTTTTTCTAATAAATCTTTAACTCCAAGCAGTTCAGGTTTATAAACCGTATTCCTTTGCTCGTCGATGAAAGTTACGTTATTTTCTAACTCGTGGTTTTTATTTTGATTCTTAAAGTCTTTTGAGCGCACCTTATCAATAGCTAGATTGCGCGCGATATTGACCATCCAGGTAAACAGCCGGCCTTTTTCGGCACTGTAGCCCGAAAACGAATTCCATATTTTGATAAAGGTTTCCTGCAATACGTCTTCGGCTACGGATGCATCGGTAATGATGCGGGATATCACGCCGAACAGCGACGATGAATACATATCATACAAAGCGTCGGCGGCAATTTTTTCGCGGCGACGCAATGCCAGCACCAATTCTTCTTCGGTCAGCGATATTTTTCTTTTCGGGCTCAATACCGTGAATGTAACAATGATTTATCAAAAATCAAATAAATGTTTTTCAGCGTGGTATGACGACCGAACCAACGGCCCGCTCTCCACATATCTGAAACCCATTTCTTCACCAATCTGCTTGTATTTAGCAAATTGATCGGGAGTTACCCAGTCAATTACCGGGTGATGAGCTTTGGTAGGTTGTAAATACTGACCTAAAGTAAGGATGTGTACACCAGCGGCAAGCAGATCTTCCATAGCCTGTATCACGTCTTCTTCGTTTTCGCCTAAACCCAGCATAATGCCCGATTTGGTGCGCAAGCCGCTGGCCGATATCCGGCTCAGGCATTCCAGGCTACGATCATACTTCGCCTGTATCCGCACTTCTTTGGTTAAACGGCGTACAGTTTCGAGGTTGTGCGATACTACTTCGGGGCGAACCGCGATAACACGGTCAAGATTATCCCATATCCCTCTGAAATCGGGCAGTAAGGTTTCTAAAGTTGTTTCGGGGCTTTCGCGGCGAATGGCGTTGATGGTTTCGGCCCAGATGATCGATCCGCCGTCTTTCAGGTCATCACGGTCAACCGAGGTAATTACGCAATGTTTAACCTGCATCAGCTTAACCGAGCTGGCAACGCGGTTAGGTTCGTCAAGGTCAACAGCCAGCGGGCGTCCCGTGGCAACGGCACAAAACGAGCACGAGCGGGTACAAATGTTACCTAATATCATAAAGGTAGCAGTACCGGCTCCCCAGCACTCGCCCATATTAGGGCAGTTACCGCTTTCGCAGATAGTGTGCAGCTTGTGGGTATCAACCAGGCTGCGTACATGGGCATACTCTTTACCTACAGGTAATTTAACCCGTAACCAATCGGGTTTGCGTTGTACCTGGTTCGCGCTAACTACCGGTAGTTCAATCATGCTACAAAAATAGATAATTATAGTTATTAAGTTAATAGGTTATTGAGTTATTGGTTGGGGAGTTGTTAAATTTGTGACGAATACTTAACAAAACAAATAGTCTGATAACTTAATAACCAACCATGGCAACTGTAGAAACAACATACGTAGGCGGCTTCCGTACCGAAAACATCCACGTACAAAGCGGCACTCAAATTTTAACCGATGCGCCAACTGATAACCAGGGCAAAGGCGAAGCTTTTTCGCCAACCGATTTGCTCGCAACATCTTTAGGTACCTGTATGTTAACTACTATGGCTATCCGCACGGCTAAAAACAATATTGATATGGATGGTGCAAAATGTGCCATCACCAAAATAATGGCTGCCAATCCGCGCCGCGTGGCAGAAATTGCAGTGAAATTTACTTTCCCGAAGGCTTATACCGACGAGCAAAAAGCGTTGCTGGAAGACGCGGCCCTAACCTGCCCGGTTTACTTTAGCCTGCATCCCGAACTCGTGAAAACTGTTGATTTTGGATGGTAGATATTAGTCCGCAAGTCCGATAAGTTGGTAAGTCCGTAAGAAATTAAAAGGTTAGAAAGTAATCTTTCGGACCTTCGATCTTGCCGACTTTCAGACTACAGTACTGTGAGCGCTTCCTCAACCGATATGCCGCTGTGCGACCGATCGAGGATGCATTCGCCGTCTTTAATTAGCAATAGTTGTGGTGATTCGTGGTGTACATGGAAATCCTGAGCTATCTGGTTGGATAGTTCGCGGTATTTAATGAGGTCTAAAAAGTACAATGAAATATCTTCGGGCAGATCGGTCCAGTCCAGCTCGAACTTTCTTTTAGCCATCATACTAATAGAACAGCGGGTGCTGTGTTTAAAAATTACGCTGTAACCCGGGTTTTGTTGTATGTTGTTTATTTGTTCAGCCGTTTCTAACGCTATCCACCTCATAAAAATATCCTGTTGTTAATATTACTGCAAAGAAAACAAAAACCGTGCAAGTTTAGTCGGTTGGGCTTAAAAATTGACAAATGGCTGTTTATCTGTGGTTTGATCCGTAGGCGGCGCACAATTTATCAGAGCAGGAAGACAAGCTGCCAACAGCGGCAAGGGCAGCAACTAAAACTAAAATGTAAACTAATTTTTTCATACTATCCAATCGTGCTTAATTCAATAACGGTATTAAACGTAATTAAGTATTTAAGGTTGCAGTTAAATGTGCCATTTTTATGGCGGTTATTGCTGCTTCATCGCCTTTGTTACCATGTTTGCCACCGGCACGGTCAATAGCCTGTTGCTGATTATCGGTGGTTAATACGCCAAATATAACAGGTTTTGAATATTTTATAGCCACATTGCTTACGCCATTAGCCACAGCATTGCAAATAAAATCAAAATGCCGGGTTTCGCCTTGTATTACGCAACCTAAGCAAATAACAGCATCTAATTTTAATTGTTTTAATAAAAGGTCGGCGCCCGATGTGAGCTCAAAGCTGCCGGGTACGGTATAGTTAAAAATGTTTTCGGGCAGGGCACCGTTGTTTACCAGGCTTTGGTAAGCACCATCATATAAAGCTTTGGTGATCTCGGCGTTCCATTCGGCTACCACAATACCAAACTTATAGGCTGCCGCGGATGGTATTTCGGTGTTCGAAAAATCGGAAAGGTTTTTAAGTTGGGTAGCCATTTTATAATGATTGATTTATTGAAGGATTGATTTATTGAACAGAAAGGCAAAACCAATCATTCAATAAATCAATCAATCAGTCATTGAAATTACTGACGTGCCTGATCCCTTGCGATATACTCGTCGATAGTTTGCGCTTCGGCACTTGTTGGGTAATCGGTTTTTATTTTTTGGAAAGTTTCTACTGCTGATTTGTAGTTCTTTTCGGCATCGTAAACCAAAGCTAATTTTTTAAGATACAACGGGCTTAAAAAGTTATTGCTGGCTTTGTCAACAGCTTTTTTGAAATAGGTTTCGGCTTTGTCGTAATCTTTCAGTTCAACATAAGCATCGGCAGTGCCGCCTAAAGCTTCGCTAGCCACTACGGCGTCGTCGCCCCTAAAGCTGGTCAGGTTATCAATTGCTTTATGAAAATCGCCTTTGTTTAAATAGGCAGTACCCAGGTAAAAATAAGCCAGGTTGGCGGCTTTGGTATTACTGTAATCGTTAATGATCTTTTCAAATCCCGGGTAACCGGCATCGCCCTTAATAGCTTTGTCCCAATCTTTTTTGGCCCAAAAATCCTGTGCTACGTGCATTTGCTCGGTAGCCTCCAGTTCGCGTGGAGCAAGGTAAAATTTTTGGTAGGCAAAATATAAAAGTACCAGGGCAACAATGGCTCCTGCTATAAAAATGAGGCTTTTTTGATTGTCTAAAACAAATTTACCTGTTGAGCCTGCTGGGTTTTCGGTTTTAATAATTGGCGTATTCGCTTGGGTATTTGACATTTCTGTTCTAAAATTAAGAGTGCAAAAATACGCTTTTTGACATTTTAAGCAATAGCTTTTTTTGTTTAAATAATTCGGCAACATTTAGCGGCTTAAAACAAGCTTAAATACTACCTTTGAAAATTAGCTCAGGCATGTATCTACAGCAACTTTCGTTACTTAATTTTAAAAATTATACCGAGGCCGAATTATTTTTTAAGCCGGGTGTAAATGCCTTTGCAGGTAACAACGGTGCAGGTAAAACCAACCTGCTGGATGCTATACATTACCTGGCGCTGTGCAAAAGTTATTTTAACCCGATAGACAGCCAGCAAATAAAACAGGGTGCCGATTTTTTTATGATCAACGGTACGTTTGAGAAGGATAGGCAGCGCGAAGTGGTGGCCTGCGGATTGAAGCGTAACCAAAAAAAACAGTTTAAACGGAATAAAAAAGAGTACCAGCGCCTGGCCGACCATATCGGGCTGTTTCCGCTGGTGATGATCTCGCCGTATGATATCAGTATTATTATTGAAGGGAGCGAGGAGCGGCGCAAGTTTATCGATAACGTGATATCGCAAACAGATAACCATTACCTGGACGAACTGATAGCTTACAACAAAACCATGATCAACCGCAACGCCTTGTTAAAGCTGATTGCCGATACCGGCCGCTACGATGCGCAGATGCTGGAGGTTTACGATGAACAGTTGGTGGCATCGGGTAACCGCATATTTGAAAAGCGTAAAGCGTTTATGGAGGCCTTTACCGATATTTTTAACCAGCATTACCGCTTTATAAGCGATGACGCCGAGCAGGTTGAACTGGTATACGAGTCGCAATTGCTGACGGATGACTATGCCGCGCTGCTTAAAAGATCAACCGAGCGCGACCGTGTTTTGGAACGCACCACCACGGGCATTCATAAAGACGATCTGCAGTTTACCATTCACGGTATGGCTATGAAAAAGTTTGGATCGCAGGGGCAACAAAAGTCGTTTTTGATAGCGCTTAAACTGGCGCAGTATACCTTTTTGTACAGGCAAAAGGGTTATAAGCCTTTGCTGCTGCTTGATGATATTTTTGATAAACTGGATGAGAGCCGAACGCATAAGCTGATGCAAATGGTATCCGACAATGATTTTGGACAGGTTTTTATTACCGATACCAGCGCCGAACGGATGCAGGGTATTTTTAGTAACCTGGCTATTGATATTAACCTGTTTAACGTAGAGAAAGGAACTGTAAATGCGTAAAGCCAACGATAAGCCGATTAAAGAAGCGATTGAGCAGATGCTGAATGTGTACAAGCTTAAACGCAAGTTTGAAGAAACATCAGTAGTGGCACACTGGGGCGACCTGATGGGGAAATCGGTAGCTAACCGTACCAAAGAGATCTATATTTACGAAAAGAAACTTTTTTTGAGGATAGAATCGTCGGTAGTGAAAAACGAGATCATGATCATGAAATCGCAGATCATCCAAAAAATAAACGAAAAGGCAGCAACTGTTTTGATCGAGGAAATTATTTTCCTCTAAGCATACGCGTTTTGCTTGGAAAATCGTTCAGGAAAGACGAAAACAGGATGATGAACAAACCCGGTAACAAAAAAGCGAACTGGATTTCGGAGTGAAAACGAAAAAGATAAACACAAAGCAGTAACAGCAACACGGTTGTAATAGCGTAAACAACTGCTTTTAATACTTTTTTCATCTTAACAGGGGCTAATCAATTTAAAACTTTCTCACTTACGCTCTTAACGTAAATTCAGTTTTTTGTACTGCAATTTTTATGCCTAAAAGGGTTTTTAATTAAAGTACATTCAAATTTAACATACTTTAATTAAAAACCAATAGTTTGAAGAGTTAATGCGGTTTAAAATTTCTCAAATGCCGAGAAAAAGAAGCTGCCTTCTATTTGGGCGTTCTCATCAGAGTCTGATCCGTGAACGGCGTTAGCGTCTATCGACTTTGCGAAAAGTGCACGGATGGTACCCGGCTCAGCCTTTGAAGGATCTGTTGCCCCGATCAGGGTACGAAAATCCGCAACAGCGTTATCTTTTTCTAAAATAGCAGCAACAATAGGGCCCGACGACATGAAAGCAACCAGATCGTTATAAAACGGACGACCTGCGTGTACAGCATAAAATTCGCCTGCTTTTTGAGCGCTTAAAGCAGTGTATTTAAGAGCAACTATTTTAAAGCCGCTTTTAGTGATCTTATCTAAAATAGCACCGATGTGGCCATTGGCAACAGCATCGGGTTTAATCATCGTGAATGTTTTGTTCGATTCCATAATCAATATTAAAATTGCCGCAAAAGTAAGCTTTTAATGCGGTATCATAAAGTGCTAATAATAAAATACATGGTTTTGTATTTGATTTATTTATTTAGCTTTGCAACTCTTTTTAAAATATGTTAGAAACAGCCTCGCTGAAAGAATTATTAGCCACACCTAAACAAATTGTCATTACCACCCATCACAAACCCGATGGCGATGCTATGGGCTCTTCGTTAGGTTTGTATAACTATTTGATACAAAAAGGCCATCACGCCAGGGTAATAACCCCGAGCGATTATCCGGAAATATTTAACTGGATGCCCGGCAACGGAGAGGTCATTGTATACCCGGAACAACCCGAGCTTTCGAACCAGTTAATTGCTGCTGCAGATATTATTTTTTGTACCGATTTTAACGCGCTTGGCCGTATTAACGAGATGGGCGACTTTGTAGGAAGATCGGCTGCTGTGAAGGTGATGATAGACCATCACCTGGAGCCGCAGGATTTTGACGATTACCGCGTATGGGATATTAACGCCTGCGCATCGGCACAGCTGGTATACAAGTTTATTGTTGATGAAATGCAGGAGCCGCAACTGATCAGTAAGGATGTGGCCACCTGTTTGTATACCGGTATCATGACGGACTCCGGTTCGTTCCGTTTTCCTACAACAACGGCTAATGTGCACCGTATTACGGCCAGCCTGATAGATGCCGGTGCCGAAAACTGGCGCATACACCAGTTGGTTTATGATAACTCATCCGAAAGCCGTTTGCGTTTTTTAGGTTATTGCCTAACCCATAAGCTGGAAACGTTGTATGAATATCATACCGCGCTCATTAGCGTTACGCATGACGAGCTTGAAAAATATAATATAGTAACCGGCGATACCGAGGGCATAGTTAATTTTGCGTTATCAATTACAGGCATTAAATTAGCGGCCTTTATAGTTGAACGCGCTGATAAAGTGAAACTTTCGTTACGTTCGCGGGGCGATTTTCCGGCAAACGAAGTATGTAAAAAATATTTTGAAGGCGGCGGGCACCGTAACGCGGCCGGCGGCAGTTCGACCGATAAATTAGAAGATGTAGTACAGAAATTTAAATCAATATTACCTGAATACAAAAAACTATTAATACAATAAAGAAAAAATGAAAAAACAGTTGATGATTTTAGCAGTAGCCGCAATAGGTTTGGCAGGCTGTAAAGGTGGGTTTAAGCAGGGCGATGGCGGCATGTTGTATAACATAGCCGATCATAAAAGCAGCGCCACCATTAAAGAAGGCGATTTTGTTTGCCTTAACGGTGTGATTAAAACTGAAGGCGACTCTGTTTTATCAAGCACTTACGAAAGCGGCCACCCGGCTTTTTTACTGGCAAAGAAACCCGACTTTAAAGGCGACCTGATATCAGCTTTATACCTGGTAGGTAGCGGCGATAGCATTGTGGTTAAAATTAATGCGGATACCGTTGCTAAAAGAACCGGTCAGCCTAAACCTCCGGGCTTTAAAGGCAAATATTTTATTTACAGCATCAGGATAGAGAAAGTAATTGCCAAAGAAAAAGGCATGGCCGACTCTACTTTCCAAAGAGTAGTAAGCACTTATATCAAATCAATAGGTGACGCTGCAAAAGCTGCTGAGCCAGGTAAGATCAAAAAATATATCGAAAGCAATAAATTAACAGCTACTACAACAGCTTCGGGTTTAAACTATGTAATTACCACTCCGGGCGATAACGTTAAACCTGCTGTAGGCGATACTGTAGTTGCAAACTATGTAGGTAAGTTTTTAAACGGAAAAGTATTTGATACCAGCCTGCAAGATGTAGCCAGCAAAAATAAAATGCCGCCAAGCCACCCATACCAGCCAATGCGTGTTGCTGTAGGTGCACATGCCATTATCCCTGGCCTTGATGAAGGTATGATGTTGTTAAGCAAAGGTGCAAAAGCAACTTTCGTTATCCCATCATCATTAGGTTATGGCGAGCAGGGTGGTGGCCCTATCCCTCCTTCGTCACCATTGGTGTTTGATATTGAGGTGATCAGCATCGTTCATGCAAATCCAAATGCGCCTAAACCTGCTGCACCAATGATGCCGGGTCAGCCGCAAGCTAAAAAATAAGATACCATTAAATATTGATATGCCTCCCCATACCGGGGAGGCATTTTATTTATTACAGAAATATGAATTTACGATTTGCCGTTTTGTTGCTGATGAGCGTCGCGTTTTTTAGCATGGCTAAGGCCCAAAACACACCCGATTTTAAAAAGAGTGATAAAGGGGTATTGTATAAGATCATTAAATCGGGCGATACCACTAAGATCAGGTTGACCGATGTGATCACCTTTAGTTTTACCCAAAAAACCGATAAGGATTCGGTTTTAACCAGCAGCTACGCCAATGGCGGGCCGATCAAGATCCAGATCCAGCCATCGCAAAACATTGGCGACCTGATGGATATTTTTCCGTTGTTTAACCAAAAAGACAGCGCAGTGGTAAAAGTACCTGCCGACTCGTTGTTTAAAGGTCGCGACGAAGGCCGCCCGCCGTTTTTGGGCAAAGGCAGCTACCTGGTGTTTAACATTAAAATTGAGCGTGTACAATCGCTTGCCGATGCCATTGCCGAGCGCAATGCCCAAATGCAGGCGTTAAAGGATGCCGAAGCAAGCGCGATAACCAAATATATTGCCGATCAAAAACTAAATGTAACTACAACCGCATCGGGTTTAAAATATGTGATAACTGCGCCATCAATAAAAGCCAAACCTGTTAACGGCGATACGGTATTTGTAAATTATATAGGGCACACTTTGCAGGGCAAGGTATTTGATACCAGCATTGAAACTGCTGCTAAAATGGCCGGTACTTATCAGCAAGGCCGCCCTTACGAACCCATAAAAGTTGTTTTAGGCGCGCAGCAGGTAATACCCGGCTGGGACGAAGGTTTGCTGTTACTTAACGAAGGCTCGAAAGCTACCTTTGTTATCCCGTCGTCGATAGGATATGGCGAACGCGGCTACCCAGGCAGCGACGATATTAAACCGTTTACACCATTAGTGTTTGAGTTGGAACTGGTTAAGGTAAAGCATCCGCACAAAGCGGTACCTGCTAAAAAACCGGTAAAGAAAACCGGTACTGCAGCCAAAAAAGCCCCGGCCAGGAAAAAATAAAGACATATAGATTAGAATAAAGGGATGCCTTCTGTACCAACAGGAGGCATTTTTTATTAATTTTGCCGCATGGTGCTTACCGACACGCATACCCATTTATATTACGAAGCTAATACTGATAAACGTGCTGCCTTAATGCAGCGCAGCTTTGATGCCGGCGTTAGCCGTTTGTTTTTACCTAATGTTGACCTGGCATCGGTAACTTCGGTATTTGAGTTGGTTAACGCCTATCCGCAAAATTGTTTTGCCATGCTTGGCCTGCACCCCTGCCATGTAAAGGCCGAATGGGAAACCGAGCTGGACCAGATATTGAATGCTAAAGTTGATTACCCTATTTATGCAATAGGCGAAATTGGTATCGACCTTTACTGGGATAAAACCACGCTCCCCGAACAGCAAAAAGCGTTTAAAAAGCAGATAGCGCATGCAAAAATGTTAGATCTGCCTATTGTTATCCATTGCCGTGATGCTTTTGACGAGGTTTATGCCATTTTGCAGGAAGAAAATGATGAAAAGCTGCGCGGTATCTTCCACTGTTTTACCGGAACGCTGGAACAGGCTCAAAAAGTAATTGAATTGGGATTTTATTTGGGTATTGGCGGCGTGGTAACGTATAAAAATTCGGGCTTAGATAAAATTATACAACAAATTGACCTTAAAAATATCGTTTTAGAAACAGATTCTCCTTATCTTACACCCGTTCCCTATCGCGGTAAACCTAACGAGAGCTCGTATCTGAGTTTTGTTGCTCAAAAAATTGCCGATCTTCATGAGGTTGATATGGAATATTTATCGGCTGTTACTACAGCTAACTCAAAACTGATATTTGGCGTTTAATAAGTATTTGATTAATAAACTAAGAATAAACATCCATGACTAAGATATTGATCATCTATACCGGCGGAACAATTGGTATGATGACTGATCCGAAAACAAAAACGCTCAGGCCCATCAATTTTGAGCAGATCATGGATAATGTGCCTGAACTGGAGCGGCTGAACTGCCAGATAGAAGTACGATCGTTTGATGAGATCATCGATTCATCGAACATGAACCCCGAAATATGGAGCCAGCTTGCGGGTATTATTGAGCAATACTATGATGATGTTGACGGGTTTGTGGTACTGCACGGCTCGGATACCATGTCGTTCACGGCATCGGCCATGAGTTTTATGCTCGAAAACCTGGCTAAGCCCGTTATATTTACCGGTTCGCAACTGCCGATCAGCGCTATCCGCACGGATGCGAAAGAAAACCTGATGACGGCCATCGAGATCACCTCGTCTATGAAAGAGGGGCGTGCGTTGGTGCCCGAAGTTGGTATTTACTTTGATTATAAGCTTTTTAGGGGCAACCGGTCGTTTAAATATAACTCGTCAAAATTCGAGGCATTCCGTTCGCCAAACTACCCGGTGTTGGTAGAGTCGGGCGTGCATTTGCGCTTTAGCGAAAACTACATTTTAAAACCAAACCCCGACGCGCCTTTTAAAGTGCATAAAAACCTGGTTAACGATATCGCGGTATTGAAACTTTACCCGGGCATTAGTCCGAAAGTGGTTGATGCCATACTCAATGCTGATGCACGGGGTATTGTTATGGAAACCTTTGGCGCGGGCAATACCACTACCGATGCCTGGTTTATTGACTGCCTCAAAAAGGCCATTGATAACGGTAAGGTTATTTTAGATATATCGCAATGTAAGGTAGGTACCGTTGAGCTTGGCCGCTACGAAACCAGTAAGCAGCTGAAAGATATGGGTATTGCCAATGGTTATGATATGACCTACGAAGCCGCCATTACCAAAATGATGTACGTGTTAGGACAGGAGCAGGACCCGCAAAAAATAGTCCGCCTGCTGGAAACCGACCTGCGCGGTGAGCTGACCTGGTATTAGATTAATTTCGGATTTTCGATTTCGGATTTTTTAGGATTGATTTTTGATTGTAAAATTCCCTTTTTTTTGTTATATTTAAGTCGATCCCCTTTACGGGATAGTTCTTTAAATACCTGCAAAAATTTCTTACAATATCCCCCCTGTGTTTACCTTGCACGTCATTGTAATGACGCGCGGATAGAAACGACGAAGCTGAAAATACCGACAAATACCCCCCTGCTTACGGTTCAATAGGTTGCGGTGCGCCGGGGTTATTGTCTTTCTCTTCGTCTTTTTTAAACTCAAGCTTGCCGAACCTATAGCTGAAGCTGATACCGAATGAGCGGTAAGGCACTCGCCGTAAACTATATTGGCTGTTACCGGGCTGCACCAGGGTTGACGATTGATTAATGTAATCGTTAAACGGTACATTGGTAGTAAAGCCTATGCTTGCCTTTTTGTTCATAAACTGTTTCCGGGCTGCAAAGCTGTACGATACAAACGATGAATTTTTGCCCTGCAGGCCCACGTTTGGCGAGTTGTAATTGGCAAAGGCTTCGGCGCTGAAATCGTTACTGAACTGGTAGGCCATGTTGAGATTTAAGCGATACTCGTAACCTGCCACAAAGCTTGGAGTATTGGGTAAATTATCCATAATGCGCCGGGTTGCGAACAGAAAATTGGGGCGGATGGTTAAATCCCTGGTAACAGGCAGCGATGCCGAAAAGTTAACACCCACCCGAACTTCCGAGCCTACATTGGCGCGGGTGGTTACATAAACGTTGTTGTAGGTGCTGTCGCCCTCGCGGTAAGTTTTGTAAGGTATAGTGTATTGTTTTACATCAAACCCGTTGTGGCGGTAAAACGTAGTGATGTTGATGTTGCCGCCCTGAGCAAACGACCGGTTATAGCCCAGTTCAAAGTTGTTGCCTATTTCGGGGTGCAGGTTGGGGTTGCCAAAGCTTACGTTGTAAGGGTCGGCGCTGTTTACAAAGGGGTTCATATCACCAAAATCGGGTCGCTCAATCCTTTTGCTATAGCCTATTTTAACGGTTTGGTTTTTGGTTATTTTGTGTGATAATATAATTGATGGTGATAGAAAATTATAATCGGGGATAACACCACCTTGGCCGCCTACCGTTGTGGTGGTATACTCATCGCGTAAGCCGGCCTTGATATCGAAAAAATTAAAAGCTTTGAACGATGTGGATACATAATACGAGTATACATTACGGCCATAAGTAAAGTGGTTTGACTGTAAGGCATCGTAAATAAAATCGTTTTTAGCGGCGTTGTAAGTGTTAACGTTTGATGTGCTATTGATATCCTCGAAATACAGTTTACCGCCGGTTTCAATGGTAAAATCATCGGTTACCGGGTGCGCATAGTCAATAGCTATTTCAGTTTCATGGTCCTTGCCGGGATTGTTACCCATCGATCCGGTTGATGGTATTGCAGAGTTAACATAATCGGACTTTTGGTAAAAATTACCGTTGTTTTTATTGAAGCTGCCGGTGTATTGAATGTCGAGTTCCTGGCCGTCTTTTGCGAAGGTCTTTTTGTAGCCGAAGTTCAGGTCGATGGCGTCTTCGCCAAACTGGCTGCTGGCATTCCGTACCGAATGTAAGTCGGCAAACGGACTAAAGCCTGTTTTAAAGCTTTGATCCTGCTGGTTAGTTGTGCCATCGGTACTGTTGCTAAAATGGTGATAATTTATACCGGCGGTTAGGTTATCATGTTTGCTCAGGTTCCAATCAATGCCCAGGCCCGAATGGAAACCGCCACGCTCAATATAGCCAACGGCGTCCTGTAATTGTCGGCGGATAGTATCGTTATAGGTGCTTATCCTGTCTTTAGTGCTAAAAGCCTGCGAGCGCAGGGTTTTGTTGCCGCTAAAATAGGCGTTAACGCCAAAGTTGGTTTTACGGGCATTAAGGTTGATGGTCGCATTTTGCAAACGGGTACCAATAGAGGCGTTAATGCTGCCATTATAGCCTTGTACCTTATTGTCCTTTAAAATAATGTTGATGATACCGCCGGTGCCGCTGGCATCATATTTAGCGCCGGGGCTGGTTACCACTTCAATGCTTTTGATCTGGCTGGCCGGGATAGATTGCAGGGCATCGGCCAGGCTTGCGCCGAATATGCTTGACGGCTTACCGTTTATGAGGAATTTGATGCTGGGGTTACCTAACAACTCTACGTTACCATCAATATCCACAGTAACCATAGGCACTTTTTTCAGGATATCGGTGGCAACACCACCTTGCGCTGTTAAGTCGTTACCCACGTTGTAAACCAGTTTATCTATCTTGTTTTCAACGGTACTGGCCTGTGCTGTAATGTTAACATCTTTTAAAAGCTTTTGCGATGAGGTAAGCGCAATGTTATTGAGCGCAAACGAAGGGTGTGCCGCGCTAATGATGATATGATCGGCTGTAAAGCGCTGATAGCCTAAAAAATCTACGGCGATATGGTATTCGCCAAAGGGCAGGCCATTAATGGTAAAGTTGCCTTTAGGATCGGTGGTAGTGCCGTTTACAGGCGAGGTACTGCCTTGTTTGTAAATGCCGATAGTGGCGTAGTCAACAGGCTGTTTGGTAACGGCATCGGTTACCTTGCCGGTGATCTTGCCCTTGCCCGTAGTATTTTGCGCGTTAACACGGATGGTAAAGGTGGTAAATATGATGAACAGCGTGATCAGGTATCTCATTTTAAAATAATGTTTGAGCCAAATTTCAGTAATGAATCTGGAGCAAAGTTGGAGTTAAACAAAAACGGCGGGCAGTATCAGTAGTTTTATTGCCGGTGCCTGTTAAAAAAAGTGAGTAAATATCTGTCAGCATGTTTTTAAAACGCATTTTTACTTTAAATTTTGCCGGTATAAAAGGATCCGGTCATTGTATTGTTCAATTTAAAATTCCAGCTTTACGGTATTATACAACAGCATGAAGAATTACATTATAGCAAACGAGTGGAGCATTATTGAGGAAGGTTTCGACCCGCATTTGAACAAGGTATCCGAAAGCATATTCAGCCTGGGTAACGGCCACATGGGGCAGCGCGCTAATTTTGAGGAAACCTATACCGGCGACAGTTTGCCCGGCAATTATGTGGCCGGGGTTTACTATCCGGATAAAACCCGTGTAGGCTGGTGGAAAAACGGTTACCCCGAGTACTTTGCCAAAGTGTTGAATGCGGCAAACTGGATCGGGATGGATGTGGTGATCGATGGTGAGCAGCTTGACCTGGCGAAATGCAAGGTTACAGATTTCCGCCGGGTACTCAACATGCGCGACGGTTACCTGGAACGCACCTTTACCGCTGAACTAAAAAGCGGCAAACAGGTTAGAATTGCGGCCAAACGTTTTTGCAGTATTGTTGACGAAGAAGCCGGAGCCATCAGTTACAGCATAACCCCGCTCAATTTTGATGGCGATATTACCGTTACCGCGTTTATTGATGGTGATGTAAGTAACCAGGATTCGAACTATGATGAGAAGTTTTGGGATGAGGTTGTTAAACAGGCAGATGGCAACGAAAGCTATTTAACACTCCGCACCAAAAAAACAGGTTTTGAAGTGTGTACAGGCAGTAAAGTTGATATTATTAGCGATGGGCTTGAAACCGGTAACTACAAAGTAAAACCGGTAGTAAAAGATAAATATGTTGGGTCGGTTTTTACCATCGGCGTAAAGCAAAACCAAACTACCACCATTTATAAATACGCTGCCAATGTATCCTCACAAAACTACAAGCCCGAAGAACTTTTAACCGCCTGCAAAACGGTGATCGACAAAGTGTCGGCCAAAGGTTTTGATACGATGCTGGCCGAGCAAGCCGCGGCCTGGCATGCCAAGTGGGAGCAGAGTGATATTGTGATAGAGGGGGACGTAAAGGCGCAGCAGGGTATCCGATTTAATATCTTCCAGCTTTCGCAGACCTATACCGGGAAGGATGCCCGCTTAAATATCGGCCCCAAAGGTTTTACCGGCGAAAAGTACGGAGGCTCAACTTATTGGGATACCGAAGCCTATTGCGTGCCATTTTATTTGGGCACGGCGGCACCCGAGGTTACCAAAAACCTGCTGATCTATCGCCATAAGCAATTAGGCAAAGCTATCGAAAATGCGGCTAAATTAGGCTTCAACAAAGGCGCGGCACTATACCCTATGGTGACCATGAATGGCGAAGAATGCCATAACGAGTGGGAGATCACTTTTGAAGAGATCCATCGTAACGGTGCCATTGCTTACGCGATATTTAATTACATCCGGTATACCGGCGATAAAAATTATCTGAACGAATACGGATTGGAGGTGCTGATAGGCATAGCCCGTTTTTGGAAACAGCGGGTTAACTGGAGTGCTCACAAAAAACAATATGTAATGCTGGGTGTAACCGGCCCTAACGAGTACGAAAACAACATCAACAACAACTGGTATACCAGCACCCTGGCTACCTGGTGTATGCAATACGCTATGGAGGCTATCGGCCACGTTAAGCAAACCGATAGCTCAAAATACGATGCAATTGCCCATCAGTTAAGTTTTGACGAAGCCGAAGAAACCAGGCAATGGCAGCACATTATTGCTAACATGTATTATGGCGAGGATAAAGAGCTGGGCATATTTTTGCAACAGGATGGATTTTTAGATAAAGAGATCATCCATGTAAAAGATCTGCCCGCTGTCGACCGTCCGTTGAACCAAAAATGGAGCTGGGACAGGATACTGCGCTCGTGCTTTATCAAGCAGGCCGATGTTTTGCAGGGCCTATATTTCTTTAGCGATAAGTATGATGAAGATACTCTGCGCCGCAATTATGATTTTTATGAACCGCTAACGGTGCATGAGAGTTCACTATCGCCATGTATACACGCCATATTAGCCTCAAGGCTGGGTTTGGAGCAAGATGCCTATAACTTTTACCTGCGCACCTCAAGGCTCGATCTGGACGATTATAATAACGATACTGAAGACGGCTGCCATATCACCTCAATGGCCGGTACCTGGATGAGCGTGGTTGAAGGTTTTGCCGGTATGTATGTGAAGGATGATACATTGAGTTTCAGCCCGTTCTTACCAACCCAATGGAAATCATACGCCTTTACTATTCGCTTCCGCGAAAGCGTTGTTAAAATTGTGGTAAGTGGCAACGGGGTGGTGTTCAGTAACCTTTCGGCAGCACCGGTTACCATCAGTGCGTTTGGGCAGGTTTATACCATTGCAGCATCGGGTAGTGAAACGGTAAATTATCCCGATAGTAAATAGCATCAAAAACAAAAGCCTCCCGGTATTTACCGGGAGGCTTTTGCTGACCAATATTATTTCGCTTACAAAAATTTGGCTTTAACATCCTTACCAAAACGGTAGCTTAAGGTAAGCTCTTGCGTGGTATTGTTAATGCCGCCTAATGCGTATTTACCTACACTAAACTGGTAGCTATAACCAAACATAATGTTGTTGCTAATATTTACCGAAACTATACCGGCCAATGCATCCTGGCTGTGATAGTTTACACCCAGGCCCAATACATTTTTGATATACAGGGTTGTTGATACATCCAGCATCACGGGTAAATTATTGCCGGCATAAGCTAATAAAACCGCAGGCTTAACTTTAAAATCTTCGTTTAAAGTTTGGATATAGGCACCTGTAAGGTAATAGGTGTTCATAACATAGTTGTTCTCCTGCGCGGTTTTACCAATGGTGCTCAAGGTTAAACGAGGTAACGAAACACCCACGTAATAGTTGCTGCCTGAAAGCATGGCGCTCAGGCCAACGTTGGTTTGGGTTTCGTCAATATCGCTGTTCATAAACCTTGGATCTGATGGATCTAAAGCCGAAGTATGCACGGTATGGGTACGAAAACCCGCGTTGATGCCGGCTGATAAAAAGCTGTTGCCAGATAGCTGGATCTTCTTGGCAAAAAAACCGTTGATCTCGGTCATGTTTTCGGCGCCGTATTTGTCATTCAAAACAAGCAAACCCGCGCTGCTGGCAATGCTTGATATAGGCACAGCACCGTTAAACAAAAAGGTGCTTGGAGCGCCATCAATACCAATAAACTGTTTGCGGCCAACTAAATTAAGGCTACCGGCATCATCAAGCGTTGAGTAAGCCGTATTAACCGGGGTCATATTATTCATGTACTGGGTAAAGGTAAACGGCTGCTGCGCGTATGCCTTGTTGTATAGGGTTTGTGCCAGTACAAGCAATATAGCTATGGATAGATATTTTTTCATGTTCGAGTTTTTTAGTGGTGATTATTAACCCATGTGGATGTGTGGTGTGATCCACATGGGTATCATTTTAGTTTCTATCAGGTTTCTTTAATTGATTAATATTTCAAAACAAAATAACCGGTTATATGATTTTGTTCACCACCTGCGTTCCAGTCGATGAGGTAGAAATAAGTACCTGCCGGAAGCTGATGTCCGCTGCTGTCCTTACCGGTAAATATTACATTTTTGTTATCGTATCCTGTAGCCGAGTAAACTTTACCGCCGTTACGGTCAATGATCTTAATATGGTTATCCGGATAGTTCTGTAATCCTTCAACGTATAAGAACTCGTTGATACCGTCACCATTTGGCGATACCGCCTGGTCAACTTTTACCACATTGCCCGATGGATCAACCACCTGTACATATTGGGTAACAGCTGGTGCAGCCGCATAATTAGCGTTACCTGGTTGCGTGAAGGTAATGGTAGCACTACCCACATGTAATGGCACCAGTGTTGTGCCAACCACTTTAACTATCGTCGGGTCAGACGAGGTCATGGTAACCGCCAGGCCTGATGATGCTGTTGCGTTTGGCGAGTAAGCGGCTGCGCCTTTAGTTTGGAAAGGAATGGTAGCTACTGTAATGGTTTGTGCGCCCGGTCCAACAGTAATTACCTTAGCTATGCTTGCCGAACCGGTATAGTTGCCTGATGTTGGCGATATACTTGCCGTGATAGTAGCTGTACCTATGCCAACGATATGTACTTTGCCGTTAACAATAGTGGCCACTGCAGGGTTACTGCTGGTATAAGTAACAGGATCGCCGGTGCTGCGTGCCAGCGGGTCAAAGTCGGCATCGCCAAAGTTCCTGGCGCCTGTAAAGTTATCCCATGTTAATGTTTGTACAGCCGGTACAATGGTTAAAGTACCCTTGCCGTAAGTAAACGTATACAAGGTTGATACAGCGCCGCTTGCAGTTAACTGGTAAGTGCCTACCGGGATGTTTCCAAAAAATCCGTTTGGCGAACGTCCGTTTATGCTCACAATTGGCTGACTGCTAAACTTGGTACTGTCATCTAACGGTACGTTGCCGCTTGCGCTCTTAAATCCATCGTAAATTAATGGGAACGATATGATCGGTGCGCCATAAGCATAAGTTACATTTTTAGGTGTAATTGACATTGGTGCCTGTACTACGGTTAATGTAAATGCGGCATTGGCTGCAGCTGCGTTGGTATTATCAGCCGGCGATGACGCTGTAATAGCGCTCGAGCCTGTACCCACAATGTGTATCAATTGGCCCGTACCAACTGTTACCCCGTTAGTTACCGCAGTAGCTACAGTTGTAGTTGCGCTGGCGTATAAAACAGGACTTGCTGCACCAAGTGATGATATAGCCGGGCTAAAATCAGCATCCCCATAGTATTTATTCAATGGTGTTTGGGCAATTACTATCGGTGTTACTGTTAAAGTTTGAGCTAATACCTGTGCAGGTACACCTCCGCTGCCAGCTTGTGTAGCTGTTATTATTGCCGTATTACCTAAAGATGCAGTAGGTGGGATATTAAAGTGTAGTTTGTTATTTACAATGCTTACCAGGCCCGGATTATTGCTTGTGTAAGTAATTGGTACGTTGGTAATGGTACTTGTAGCACCCGGATCAAGATCAGTTAAACTGAATGCCTGGGTGCGGGTTGCAGCAAAGGTAAGTGTTGCAGCAGGAGTAACTGTTAACACCTGTGTTGCGGCGGCTGGTATGGTAGAATTGCCTATTGCAGCCTGTGTTGCAGTGATGGTTGTTATACCTGCCGATACCAGGTGGATATTGCCATTAACAATAGTTGCCACTGCCGGGTTACTGCTGGTATAAGTAATTGGTACCGAACTAAGGGTACTGGTTGCTGCAGGAGCCACATCAATTGTGCTGTACGGTACGCTGCGTGTTGTTGCAAACGTAATTAGTGGCGCAATAACTTCTAAGTTTTGGCTTACATCGGCCACTACCACATTACCAAGCGAAGCGGTAATGGTAGTGATACCTAAACCAACAAAGTGAATATTGCCATTAACAATAGTTGCTACTGCCGGATTGCTGCTGGTATAGGTAATTGGTACGGCAGTATTATTTGCAGTTACCAGTTGGTAGTTGCTGGTTGCGGCAGGTGCCAGATCGTTAGTGTTAAACCTAACCTGTGATAGGTTAGCTATAACAGGCGTTGTTGGGAAAATTTGCTGACCCAACGGCGGGAAGGTAATTGTAGCCGGGGTTATGGTTAATACCTGCGACACATCCGCTGGCGATACCCCTGGTACACCGTTAGGGCCACCGCCTGCTGATGCAGTGATAACCGTAGTGTTAGGGCTTGCATAAGTAACCACACCGTTAACAATAACCGGTGGGGTTGGGTGTATTAAGCCGTTAACAATAGTGGCTACAGCGGGGTTGCTGCTGGTAAAAGTAAGCGTGGCACTATTACTTGCAGTAGCTGTAGGTGTATAATCGCCTGTGTTGCTAAATGGTTTACTACCCAGCGGCTGGAAAGTAATTGTTGGTGTTGATACGCCGACAATTGGTGGTACTAATACCAGTGCCGAAGTAACCGGCAGCGGTGCATAGTTAGCCGAAGTAGGCTGGCTTGCCGTTATAACACAAGAACCTGCGGCAACCAGGTGCAGCGTATTACCGCCAACTATACTGGCTACGGTTGGGTCGCTTGAAGTGTAAACAATACCAGGGCCGGTTAATGTACTTGTTGCACCCAGGGTAACATCGCCAGAGTTGGTGGCTTTAGTGCCCAGGGCAGCAAAGGTTATGGTTGCAGGTGTTACTGTTAAAACCTGGATAGAGCTTAGCGGAACGGGAGATCCCTGGTAAGATCCTTGTGATGCAGTAATATAGCAGGTACCGATACCGGTATAGTGCAGGAAGTTGCCGTTAACTATAGTTGCTACCGATGGGTCGCTTGTGGTATAGATTACCGGTGCAGCCGCATTCACCGATCCGGTTGTAGTTAAGGCCAGGTCGGTCGAAGTGAACGCTTTGGTGCCTAAGGCGCCAAGTACCAGGGTAGGTGCTGTTACAACAAATGGTTGTGTAACATCAGCCGGAGCAATATATCCCGCAGCAATGGCATCTGTATTTTGCGATGCGGTAATAGTTGTTGTACCCATGCCCACAATATGGATAGCATTGTTTACAATGGTTGCCACATTAGGGTCGCTGCTGGTGTAAGTGATAGGTACGGTTGTTAATGTACTTGTTGCCCCAAGGCCAATGTCATTGATCTGGTAAGGCTTGCTGGCCAATGCTCCAAAAGTAATAACCGGGTTTGTTACGGTAAGCGTTTGCGATACATCGGCAGGTAAAGTAGCTGTGCCTGTAGCGCCGCCGCCTTGTGAAGCCTTGATGGTAGTAGTACCCGGAGCTATAAAGTGAATGTTTCCGTTTACAATAGTTGCTACAGCGGTATTGCTGCTGGTATAGGTAATCGGAGTTGTAGAAATGGTGCTTGTTGCGCCAGGTGCCAGATCTATGTCAGTTAAAGCTTTGCTTCCTGGCGATGCAAAAGTAATTAACGGAGCAGTTACTGTTAAACTTGATGTGGCGTCAACAGGTAGCACACCATTGCTCACTGTTCCGCCACCTTGCGATGCTGTTATGGTAGCTGTACCTGTACCTACAAAGTGAATATTGCCATTAACAATAGTTGCAACGGCAGTATTACTGCTGGTATAAGTTATCGGTTTAAGGGTATAAGTACTTGTTGCACCCGGTGCCAGATCAGTACTGTTTAACGGTTTTGATCCTAATGCTGCAAAAGTAATTGCCGGTGTGCCGGTAATGGTTAAGGTTTGCTGCACATCGGCAGGTAAAAAACCCGTTGCGGGCGCCGGAGAGTTGCCTGCCGGTGTGTTTTGTTGCGTAGCTGTAATTTTAGCTGTACCCTGATTAATAATATGGATCTGACCATTAACAATGGTTGCTACGGCAGGATTGTCACTCGTATATGTAACAGGTATGCCTGTAACCGTGCTGGTAGCACCCGGGGTGATATCGTTGTTATTATAAGTTATTGTACCCAATGCCGGGAATGTAATAACCGGAGCAACTACAGTTAATAATTGCGAAGCCGGTGTTGCACCGCTTTGTGCCTGACCTGCTGTAATAGTTGTAGTGTTATTTGGCGCAGCAGGTACAGGGCTTGTTAAATGTATCATGCTTATGTTGCCGTTTACAACTGCATTAAAGCCCGATCCGCTGCCACCACCAATATTTGATGTAGCTACAGTAACAACAACACCAACTACAGGCAATGCGGTAAGCGAATTTGTTTTAAATGATACTACCGACCCGCCCGAAACTACTACCGTTGCCGTTACACCACTTGCTACTCCATTATATAATAATGGTACAGCGTTATAGGTGCCGTTAACATAGCCGCTGCCACCGGTAATTGGTGTGTTAAATGTTGGATAGTTAGCAATGGTAGCTACTGCCGGGTTACTGCTGGTATAGGTGAAAGGAATACCTGCAACCGGGCTGCTGGCACCCGGGCTAAAATCAACATCGGTATATTGTTTTGTACCATATACCGGTAAAGTAATAGCTGCCTGGGTTACGGTAAACGATTGAACCTGGTCGGCAGGTAATGTAGTGGTTGCAGGAGCTACTGTACCCGCTGCGCTGTTTTGCTGCGATGCTTTAATAGTTGCAGTACCCGGGCCAACAATATGGATATTGCCATTAACAATAGTTGCAACTGCAGTATTGCTGCTGGTATAAGTAATCGGTGCGTTTATCGTACTGGATGCTGCTGGTGTTACGTCACTTCCGTTTGTTAAAAATACACCGGTTAATGGTGGGAACGTAATTAACGGAGCTGTAATTGTTAAAGTTTGGGTAACGTCAGGAGGTAGGGTAGTAGTACCTGTAGCGCCACCACCTTGCGAAGCCTTGATAACTGTGGTGCCGGTAGCAACAAAATGTATAAATCCGTTAACAATAGTAGCTGCAGCGGTATTGCTGCTGGTATAAACAATAGGTGTTGTTGCAAGTGAACTTGTCGCACCGGGATTTAAGTCGGCTGCTGTTAAAGTTTGTGTTCCGAAAGGTGCCATCACTATCGCGTTTTGGCCAACGGTTAACACCTGCGAAGCATCAGGCGGAAGAGTAGCAGTGCCTGTAGCACCACCGCCTTGCGAAGCTGTAATGGTCGTAGTTCCTGTGCCTAACAAATTAATCACGCCGCCTGCACTCGTAACCGGTATGGTAAAGCCCGATCCTGTTCCGCCAATCAATGTTTTATCGCAGGTTAACTGATCATTGGGCTGGTAACCTGTACCACCTGATATGATAGTTACTCCGGTAACCGATCCGCCCACAACTAGGATCTGTGCGGTTGCACCGGTACCTGTTCCGCTGGCGCCGTTGGCATAAATTAAAGGTACCGGCGAGTAAGTACCAATAAGGTAACCGCTGCCTCCGGATGGGTTGCCAAGCGCTGTAATACTGTTGGTCAATATTTTGGCAACACTTGTATTGCTGCTGGTATAGGTTATTGGTTTGTTTGTAATAGTTGATATAGCTGCCGGATTGATATCACCAGAGCCATATAATACTTTTCCTAAAGCAGGCAAAGTCAGCGTTGGTGGTGTTACAGTTAAGCTTTGTGTAACATCTGCCGGAAGGCTGCTGGTACCTGTTGCGCCACCACCCTGGGTTGCGGTAATATTTACGGTACCTGAACCGGTAAAGTGTATAGCACTGCCAACGCTCGCAACAGTAAAGCTAAATGGTGTATTTGTTGAAGTACCGCCAAGGCTGGTTACCGGGCATGATAAAACGTCGCCCGCGGTATAGCCCGAACCTTGTGATGTGATTACAAGGCTGGTAACACCATTTGTTGTTGATACAACTACACCACCCACAACTATTTGCGATAGGGTTGATACTGTGAGAGTGGCAGTAGCACCGGTTCCTGATCCTCCGGTTAAGGCAACGTTAGGGTAAATACCGTTAACATAACCCGCTCCTCTTACAAAGTTACTTATTCCGTTGATCGAATTATTGATAATGGTAGCTACGGCAGGGTTACTGCTTACATACGTAATTGGTATGTTGGTAATAGTACTGGTTGCACCCGGGTTAACATCGGTGCTTGAAAAGGTCCGTGTTCCGCTAAGTGCGAAAGATATGGTTGGTGCAGTTACAATTAATTGTTGTGATACGCTTGGCGGTAAGCTGATGTTACCGGTAACCGCTCCGGCAGGGCCGTTTTGCGATGCGGTAATAGTTGTGGTGCCTGTACCTACAAAGTGGATATAATTGTTAACAATAGTGGCTACAGCCGGATTGCTGCTGGTATAAGTTATCGGGAAGCCGGTGCTTACCGCGCTAACCACAACCTGGAAACCACTGCCTGTACCACCTATGTTTGCTGCCGGGGTATTTAAAATGTCGCCAACTAAATAGTTAATACCTGTTGAAACCGGTATTACCGATGTAACTACACCGCCAATAACGGTGATGGTTGCAGTTGCACCCGTACCCGAGCCGCCGTTTAACGGAACCGCATAATAAACGCCGTTGGTATAACCCGAACCTGCTGACGGGTTATTGAACGTAGAGATGCTGCTAGTGGTAAAGTTTGAACCTGTTGCACCGGGATTAAGGTCGTTGCTGGTAAATTGCTTTGTACCTAACGCCGGGAAATTAATAGTTGGTTGTGTTACCGTTAGCGTTTGTGATGCATCCGGAGGTAATAAGGTTGTACCATTTGCACCGCCACCCTGGCTGGCAGTAATAACTGTGGTATTATTAGGCGCGGCAGGTACGGCATTATTGAAGTGTATATTGCTGGTATAACCGGTAATGGTATAGGTAAAGCCCGACCCAGCATTGCCTATTGACGACGAAGCGCAGGTTAAAACATCGCCTACAGCATAAACGGGTCCGTTGGCTGTTATAGTTACACCGGTTACCGCACCACTTGCTACAGTAATAGTAGCCGTTGCACCGCTGCCGCTACCGCCCAGCATAGGCACTTTGTAATAAGTACCGGCTACGTACGACGAACCACCGGTAGTGATGGTACCTGTAGCGATGTTATTAATGGTTGCAACCGCAGGGTTACTGCTGGTGTAAACAATAATTTTATTAGTTATACTGCTTATTGCGCCAACCGGTATATCCTGAGCCGAATAAGGCTTGGTGCCCAGGGTAGGGAAGCTCAAAGTAGGTTGAACAAGCACCAGGGTTTGGCTAACATCTGGTGGCAGCGTGGCATTACCTAAAACACCCCCACCCTGACTTGCCGTAATAACAGTAGTATTGTTTGGAGCCGGTAGTGCTGCTATATAACGCAAGTTATAGGTTAACGAAAGTACAGTAATGTTAAAACCCGAACCAGAGCCGCCGCCTATACTTGATGCCGCGCACGATAAAACATCGCCCACGTTATACCCCGAACCATTGGTTGTAGGTGTAACTGTAGTTACTATATTGTTAGCTACTACAATTGTAGCTAATTCGCCAGTACCGCTTCCGCCTGTTAAAGGCACATTAATGTAAGTGCCGTTAACATAACCGGTACCGCCCGTAGGGATACCAAAAGTTAAACCGTTAGTTATAATGGCTACTGCCGGGTTACTGCTCGTAAAACTTATTTGCGGCGCGTTAGTAGCCGTGCTTGATGCGGTAAGCGCAACATCGCCATTGGCGTAAACTTTGCTACCCAGTGCAGCAAATGTAATTGCCGGCGAGGTTGGACCTACCGGGGCAGTTACGGTTAATACCGAGGTTTGATCAAGCGGAACCGGGTATCCGGCTGCAGCCGCTGCTGTTGCCTGGGTTGCTGTAATGGTTGATGTGCCTATCCCTACAAAATGAATATTACCGTTTACTATAGTAGCAACCGCAGGGTTACTGCTGGTTAAGGTAATAGGTACATTAACTAACGTTGATGTTACCGTTGGGGTAAAATCGGCGGGAGTGAATGCTTTGGAGCCGACCGCTGTAAAACTAATTAATGGCGCTGTAACAGTTAAATTGTTAGCGGCGCCTACGTTTGGCGGCAGGTTAGGGTCTGTACCACCACCCTGTGAGGCTGTAATGGTTGAAGTACCCAGACCCACATAGTGGATATTGCCATTTACAATAGTGGCAACTGCCGGGCTTGAGCTTGTAAAAGTGATTGGGATATTAGCTATACTGTTGCTCGATGCTGTTAAAGGCAGATCGATATTGCTGAATGCTTTTGAACCCGGCGCTGTGAACGAAATTGCCGGAGTTGTGGTTGTAGTTGTAGCGGCTGTGATCACCAAAGTGGTATTCGTGCTTGTTACGGTGGCTGTGCCACCGGTACTTACCGGGTAAGTTATGGTAGCAGTTATTGAGTTGGTAGATGGAGAGGCATTGAGTAAGCGCACTTTGTTATTAACAATAGAAAATGCACTTGCACCTGTACTTGCAGCCGCACTGCTGTTGCTGTAAGTTATAGTAGCGTAGTAAGGGTTGGTACCCGATAAAGTAGCTCCCGGGTCAAAGTCAGCCGAGCCTACAGCTTTACTGCCAAGCGATGCTGAAAATGTAGGAGCCGGCGGAGCAGTGATAGTATATACTGCCGCTAATGGGGTAGCATCCGGAAAGTTACCGTTACCCGCCTGGCTTGCAGTAATGGTAGTAGTACCAGTAGCTACCAGGTGTATACGGTTATTAATAATGGTAGCAACAGCAGGGTTACTGCTGGTGTAAGTTATAGGATAATTTGGAAAGCTGGCCGCTGCATACGTACTTACTGCCGGCGGCGTAATATCTGCCGATTGCAACGCAACGCTTGCTGCCGGAAACGCGCTGATAACAGCTTTTGCGCCTGCATTAACTGTAAGCGTTTGGGTTTTAACCGGTGCTGCGCTGTAATTAACGCCATCGCCTGGTTGCGATGCCGTAATAACTGCAGTACCCACACCAACCAGGTGTATTTTATTGTTTACAATAGTAGCAACGCTGGTATTGCTGCTACTAAAACTAACAGCCAAACCCGATGATGCAGTTGCCGTTAATGTAATATCGGCAGCACCAAATGTTTGAGGAGTTGTAAAAGCTGTAAACGTAATAGTTTGAGCAGCCGGTGGCGCAAAAACTACCTTGTGGGGCGTTTTACTAATGTTAGCCTTTACCGATTGATTTTGCGATAAACCTATTACAATCAGGAAAATGAATAAGTAAATTTTTTTCATATGGGTTCATTTAGTTTTAATTGGCAATAAAGCGCTTGGTTGATGCTTTTTATAAAATTGTTATACAGTTAGTTTGCACGTTTAAAATACTCGCAGGTATCGGTAATAAATTCTTGTTGTGAAGAATAAATTAAGGTTACTCAATGCTGGTAATAGTAATGTATCTGTTGTTACAGAGGTTAATAATTGTAGGTACGAACGTAATGCATTATATTTAATATGCCATCCTGTAGTGTCATGCTTACAGTTAATTTTATAATGCGGGCAGCATGCATAAAAAGCACACTGATAGTGAGTTTTTTATCTATCACTTAATAATAATGGCAGGTTTTTGTAAATTTTAATATTTCAGCCTGTTAAAAATTGCTTTTCTGCTATTTTTTCCGTTTGGCTAAAAAATGTCTGTTTAACGCTTATCCACCATTAAAAATGGCTAGTTACTACCGGCTTTTGCCTTTTCAGTTTAATTATTAAACAACACCCAATAATTTTTAAGATGTTTACAAGCTTATGAGCGACGTTAAACAGGCATTGTATAACCTTTGTATGGCTTATGTTGATAACCGCATAGCCAACTCCATGCAGGCTATACAGTCGGCACAACAATCTGCCGGCGAAGACACCAAAAGCAGCGCGGGTGATAAATACGAAACCGGGCGCGAAATGATGCAGCAGGAAACCAATCGTAATATGGCCCAGTTAACCGAGTCTAATAAATTAAAAGTGGCGTTAACCCAGGTACCCGTCAACGTGCCCCCCGCCTCTGCCGTGCAAGTGGGTAGTTTGGTAATTACCGATAACGGTAAATTTTACATCGCGATAAGCGCAGGTGCATTAATATATAGTGGTGAAACCTACTTTGCTGTATCTATAGCATCGCCTATAGGTATGCAGCTTAAAGGAAAAAAGCCCGGCGAGCGCTTTTCTTTAAATAATAACACGTATGTTATCCAATCTGTGCTGTAAATTTCAAATTTTGCCCCAGTAAATTATACCGATTGGTTTATTTTTATTATAAACTCCGAAATTTAAATGGCTAAACATTTGGATATATTTAAGAAAATTTAATAAAAATGTTGTTTTGATAAAAATATACTAAAAATTAAAATTATTTGTTGATAGTATTGTAATTAAAGATACTGTGTGTACATTTGTAATGTAATTAATGCAAGGCGCTGACAGGCAGCAAATTTTAAAGGTTCGAGTCCTTCCTTCGCAGCTCTTCTCATAATTTAGGTTTATAATTGGTTAGTAAAAGCCTCCTGCCCATCAGGAGGCTTTACTGTTTTATAACATTTTTAAACCGTAAGTATATTTTCTTGATGTGATTTATATGGTATCGACTCGTGTTAAATTATTGTTAATTAAATATACCAATTGGTATTAAAGTAAAAAAAAGATTTTTGAGTAAAAACGGCCATATGATCGCTTTTACCTTGCCGGTTTTGATAAGATATACATCAAACCATGTTATTTTAAGAATGGTGTAGATATTGCGTGAATACGCAAGGTGTTTTTACGGTATTAAAATAAGGTGAATAAGCGTTTAAGCCAATGTGTTAATTTATTGAGTTTTGGGATTATGAATAAGTATTATTTGTATTTTTAGTTTACTTAACCCTTTAACCCCTTATTACAATGCACATCGGCGATAATGGTTCGGGCTTTAACACCGATGAGCAGTTTGCCAATGCCGGTATGGGGCTGCATAATATCCGCAAATGCGCCGAAATTGTAGGCGGCCGGCTAGCGATCGAATCAGCGCCAGGCGAAGGCACAGGTATCACCATTTTTATTCCTTACCCATGACAGAAACAGAACAGATCAAAATTGCCATAGTTGACGATCACGCCCTTTTTAGAAGCGGCGTTGCAGCTTTAATGGGCGAGTTTACCGAGCTGAAAATTGTATTTGAAGCATCCAACGGGCAGCAAATGCAACAACTATTGCCAAAAGCCGAACTGCCGCAGGTGATATTAATGGATATTAATATGCCTGTGATGGACGGCTACGAAACGACGATCTGGCTTAAAGAGCATTATCCTAAGATACTGGTGTTGGCGCTAAGCATGTATGAGGATGATAAGGCGGTTATTAAAATGATCAAAAGCGGTGCGAGCGGTTATGTGCTCAAACAATCAAAACCCCGCGAACTACTGGAAGCTATCCAGTCGATAGTGAAAAAAGGTGTTTTTATTAACGAAATTGTGTCGGGTAAACTCATCCGGTCTATGTCATCAAATATTGACGATCTGAAACTCACCACCCGTGAACTTGAGTTTTTAAAACTGTGCTGCTCTGAGATGAGTTATAAAGAGATTGCCGACCTAATGTTTGTAAGTCCGCGCACGGTTGATAATTACCGCGAGTCGCTTTTTCAAAAGCTCAATCTTAAAACACGATCAGGCCTGGTGCTTTACGCGATAAAGAACGAGATATTTAAGTTATGAACGATATCCGGTTCATGTTAATTTGATTTACTATCACGGCAATAGCCAATACTTTTATGCACACTAAAAACCCTTATTTAGTGTGTATAATTATGAAAAGAACAACCTATTTGCTGTTGACTTTGCTGTTGGCCGCGCAAACCCAAACCTTTGCTCAAACTGCCCAAACAGATACAGGTAAAACATTGCTCAAAAGCGAAAATTATATTTCGCGTTTTGGTGATCTGGCCAATACGCTTTACCGTATCAAAACAGAAAAAAGCGCTAATGTGGTTTTCTTTGGCGGATCAATAACTCATAATCCCGGCTGGCGCGATAAGGTGAGCCAATATCTCCAGCAAAGCTTTCCGGCTACCAAATTTAACTTTTTAAATGCAGGCATCCCGTCGCTGGGCAGTTTGCCGCACGCTTTCAGGATAACGCAGGATGTGCTGGCAAAAGGCCGCGTTGACCTGATGTTTTTGGAGACTGCAGTTAACGACCGCGGTAACGGCACTAACGAACAAACCCAGCGCCGGGCCTTGGAAGGCATCATCAGGCATGTGCTTAAAACCAACCCCGATGCCAATATCGTGATGATGGCTTTTGTTGATCCGGACAAGATAAAAGATTATAATTCGGGTAAGATACCGCCCGAAGTGCAGGTGCACCAGGATATGGCAAAAATGTACCATCTGCCCCTCATTAACCTGGCTAAAGAAGTTACCGACCGTATTAATGCCGGCGAATTTACCTGGGAGAAGGATTTTAAAAACCTGCACCCATCGCCGTTCGGGCAGGAAATTTATTTCCGTACCATGAAACAGTTGCTGTTGGTTGAGTTGACCAAACCCGCACCGGCAAAACTAACGCCATCATACCTACCCAAACAAGCTGATGCCTTTGCCTATACCAACGGCAATTACCTGCATGTTGACGCTGCTACTGCTTTAAAGGATTTTACGTTAAACCCAGCATGGAAGCCTGCCGATAGTGTACATACCCGGCCTGGCTTTGCTAATGTGCCCATGCTGGTTGGCGAAAAACCGGGAGCTTCGTTCCAGCTATCTTTTACCGGGCCGGTAATTGGTTTCGCTGTTGTGTCAGGCCCTGATGCAGGCATCGTAAGATACACTATTGATGGGAAAGCTTATCCGGAGCTCGATCTGTATACGCAGTGGAGCAAAAGTTTACACCTGCCCTGGTATTTGCTGTTGGGCGATGGTTTGGCGCCTGGTAAACACTTGCTTAAACTGGAAATAAGCGCCAATAAAAACGAAAGATCAAAAGGAACCGCTTGCCGGATTGTTTACTTCCTGACTAATTAATGATATGAAGCGTGTCCGCATTTTTGCTGCTGCCGCTGTGATGCTTTGCGCGATATCGGCGAAAGCCCAGACAGGCTATATACTGGATATGGTGCACAACAACCCGGGTGAGCCGCTAACCCAAACCGCTTATAACGATCCTGCTTTTTTAAAGCAACAAGGGTATAACGGGCAGGTTATCAATGATTTTACATTTGCCCACGCTGCCATTACATTTGATAGCCTTAACCCCGATATTTTCCCTAAAGGATCAAAAGAACGTGCCTGGGTAATGCAGGCTGCCGAAAAAGTAAGGGTCAATATTAAACGTGCGCATACCGCCGGCGAGAAGTGTTATTACTTTACCGATATTATTGTGCTGCCCAAGCGTTTGGTGGAGCTTTACCACGATGAAATATGCGATGAAAAAGGCAAGATATCTTTCGAAAGGCCAAAAACTATCGAGATACACCGCATCCTGTTTAACGAACTGTTTGATGCTTTTCCCGACCTGGATGGATTGATTATCCGCACAGGCGAGACTTACCTGAATAATGTACCGTACCATACCGGCAACAACCCAATAACCAATGGGGCCGAAAGTCACGTTAAGTTAATTAACCTGTTGCGCCAGGAAGTTTGTGTAAAGCGCAACAAAATGGTTTTTTATCGCACCTGGCTTTCTGCGGGTATGGATACCAAACCCGATGTCTACCTCTCGGTTACCGATCGTATCGAGCCGCACCCCAACCTGGTGTTTTCGGTTAAGCATACCAAGGGCGATTACCAGCGCACCATGGATTTTAACCCCACTTTAGGCATAGGCAAACACCTGCAAATTGTAGAAGTACAATGCCAGCGTGAGTACGAAGGTAAAGGAGCCTATCCTAACTATGTGATGAGTGGCGTGATCAATGGGTTTGAAGAGTTTAATACCAATACACCGCAAACTGGCCATAAAGGTTTAAAGGATATGGTGAATACGCCACAGTACAAGGGGATATGGTCGTGGTCGCGGGGTGGGGGCTGGGTAGGGCCATACATTAGCAACGAATTTTGGTGTAAGCTCAACGCCTTTGTCATCAGCCATTGGGCGGCAGATACCCGGCAAACCGAGGAACAGGTTTTTGATCGCTTTATGGATGAACAGGGCATTAAAGGCAAAAGCAGGGACGCTTTCCGCGAATTGTGTTTGCTATCGGCGAAAGCTGTGTTACGCGGACATGATTCGGCGATACTGCCATTTAAAAGCGGCTGGACATTTTGGATGCGGGACGAGTTTTTAAGCGGTACCGATGGCCGTTTGGCGGATGTTTTTAAAGCTTTTTACGATAACGGTACTTTACAGAAAGCTGTTGATGAAAAGTATGAAGCGGCCGCCATGTGGCAAAAAATTACCGACCTAAGCAAACAGATCAATTTATCCAACAAAGCCGACCAGGATTATATCCGGGTATCGGGTCAATATGGTTTATTACTGCACCAGATCATTGCTGAGGGGTGGGACATTATGGCTTTGGGATATGTGGGTGATCACACCGGCAAATACGACAAGGAAAGGATCGCGGCATCAATCAAAAAATATGATCAGTATTGGAATGCTTATCGCGACCTGAAAAAGAATAACCCGCAATGCGCTACGTTATATACGCCTTATCAATGGGCAAATAATCCTCCAACTTATCATAAAGAGCAAGGCATGGGTGCATCGGTGGATCAATATAGGAGGATAGCCGGGGAATAAAAAAGCCCGGCACTAATTTGTGCCGGGCTTGTAATGGTATAAGGTTTGGTTTGATTAAACAGTTCCGATATGCGCGGCAGCCGATTTATTTTTGCTTTGAAAGGCTACCAGCAAAAACAATAAGGTTACACCTACTACAAAATAACCATCCAGCACCAAGGCCGAGTTACGCATGGTATTGCTGCGGCTTTCTACATAGCCGAAAGTAAACAGGCCAACTACGATCGATAGCTTTTCGGTCACATCGTAAAAACTAAAGTATGATGCCGTATCGGGAATATTCTGCGGGATGAATTTTGAGTAAGTTGAACGCGATAACGACTGTACGCCACCCATTACCACACCTACAAATGCCGCGGCGATGTAAAACTCTACGGCGGTGGTAACAAAGTAAACCGAAGCGCAGATCAAACACCAAAAAAGTACAATGCCCGTAAGCGTTTTAACATTGCCGAATTTTTCGGAAAGTTTGGCTGTGAAGGCCGCGCCGATAATAGCAACCACCTGTATGGTCAGTATGACGGTGATCAGGTTATCTTCAGGTATCTTAAGCTCTTTTGCGCCAAAGTTGGCTGCCACCAGCATAATGGTTTGCACACCTACCGAATAGAAAAAGAAAGCGGGTAAAAAGCGCTTAAGCAAAGGCAGCTCTTTTACCTTTTTCCAAACCTTGGCCAGCTCTTTAAAGCCGCCGGTTAATACATTGTAATTGTGCGAACCTGCGTTAGGCGTGCCTTTAGGTAAGATATAGAATGCGATGAACGAAAAGCCTATCCACCAAACCCCTACGATCAGGAAAGAGATACGAGCCGCATAATCTTCAGTAATATGGAAGAAATCGTGGCCCATTACCGGGATCAAACAAAGCAATTGTACTACTATACTGCCTGCAAAGCCATAAATAAAGCCTTTGGCACTTACAGCGTCAACCTGGTCCTCTGTAGCTATTTGTGGCAGGTACGAATTGTAGAATACAAAGCCGCCGCAATAACCTACCGATGCCAGTCCGAAACAGATCATACCCCACTCAAAGTTGTACAGGTGAAAGGGTTGCTTATCTCCGTTTGCATAAAAGAAATATAATCCCGCACACGACAAACTACCGAGCCACGTAAACATTTGCAGGTATAGCTTTTTATGCCCCTTGTAGTCGGCTATCGAGGTTAATATCGGCAGTAATACTACAATTATCAGGTACGAAAGCCCTAAAACATAGGTTGATAGTACTGTGTTAACGTACTCATGTCCAAAAAACGTAACCTTATCTTTATTTGGATTGTTAGATGAAGTGATACCTACAAAATAGGCCGGAAAGATAGTCGAAGTGATCACCATGTTGTAGGCCTGGTTTGCCCAATCGAACATAGCCCAGGCCCAGATGGTTTTTTTGTCGTTTTTAACGGCTTCCATTATTTGATGCCGTAATGGTCGTTCATCAGTTTCACAAACAAGCCGCCCGGCAGTACCGATTTAAGCGTTACCGCGATAGTTTGGCCAATAGCACCTACCAGGTAATTATGTTTTGGGTTTGATGTATTGACAATTTTGCAGATCTGTGCGGCCAGTTTTGATGGATCGGCACCAATACTTTCGTCTTTTTCCATTGCAGCAACGGCAGCTTCAAATTCGCCTTTCAATTTGTCGTTCTTTAACGGGAAAGGTGCTTTCTCGCGGTTGCCGGTAAAGTCGGTTTTAAAATCGCCGGGGTTTACCACGGCAACCTTAACGCCGGTGTTTCGCAGCTCCATCCGCAAGCTTTCCGAATAACCTTCGATAGCGAATTTTGATGCTGAATATAACCCCTGGTAAGGTAAACCGAACAAACCGGCCAGCGAGCCGATATTGATCACCATTCCCGAGCCTTTTTCGATCATATGTGGCAGCACTGTGCTGCTAACGCGTACCACGCCAAAAAAGTTAACCTCGAATTGTTTTTTGGCCAGGTCGACAGGCATGGCATATAGCGGGCCGGTAATGCCATTGCCAGCATTATTGATCAGCACATCAATACGGCCTTCGGCAGTGATGATCTTGTTTACCGCGGCTTGTACCGATGCGTCGTCGGTAACATCGAGCTTAATGGTATGAAACGATGCATCTTTAACTTTATCGATACTGCGCGCCGCGCCGTAAACGCTGTGACCTTGTGCCGCCAGGGCAGTTGCAGTAGCTAAGCCTAAACCAGACGAAGCGCCTGTTACCAAAATAACTTTTTTCATATGTACTGTAGTGTATTGTGGGGTTTGATTATAGATAGAAGATTTAAAAACTCTGCAAGATAAACAAACCCACGAAAATACATCGGTACAACATAACAATAGCATGATTTTTACAGATAAGAGTAATTGCCAGTTGTGCGAAAGTGTTTTAGCTGGGGGGCATTGGCAATAATAGAAGGTTAAGCACTAAAGATCTGATACACAAAGCCGCTTGGTGTAAACTGAACAGCTGATCTGGAGTTAAGGGAAGTGGGATGGTGAAAGTTGTACCCGCGCGGGGTTTACTTTGTACACTACCTTTACTGCTAAGGTTTTCTACCTGCATTTTTACCATCAACCAGCCAATACTGCGCTCGTCCACCCGATCATTAATATGGCGGTACAGGTTAAGTATCACGCAACAGCATCAGAACCTATTGGGTATAGCTGCTGCCCGCTTTTCAATATCCCTTCCATACGGCTAACTAATTGCCCTGCACTGTTAACGTTATACTCCAGGTCACTTAGTTGTGCCTTCACCCTATCCTCGTTTTCATTAGTGAATGATTGGGTAAGCTTGCTCTCGTACTTTTCAATAAACGCAAGCGTATATTCTAAAAACAGTGCTTTACCGTCAACTGCATTGGTTTGTGCGCCGTTGGCTGCAGGTATGATCTTTTCGCGCGGCGGCATTACAATGTTAATAATGGACTGCGTCATTTTACTATAAGATACCACAATTTTGTAAAAAGTGCTGTTCATTTGGTTGTCTATCGCACCGATGCCAAAGCAGTTATGATATTTTTCGTATTGCTTAAACAATGAGCAAGCGGTGGTAATGCACGATTTGTACTTTGTGTAAACATTGTTGCTTTCCATAATAGTAAATGTATGTTTACCACCTATCAAAAGGGTTGCCAGTTTACTTAAAAGCAATTAATTAATTGAAAAATATTATTTTTTTTCTGTTATTTTAATATCAAAATACATTCTAATTAAAATATGCAACCTGAATATACCTTCGGACACAATTGTTTACAAGGGCAGGCAAAATTCACCAATGTCAATTATGCTTTTTTTTGACGAATAAATTATAAAATTTGCTACACTGCAAAAAGGAGTGTATGCCAACCAGTACAACCGTAAAATAATTTCAATTTTTATAAGTAACATTTACCCGTATTGTACCAATAAGACCAAAGTGTACTTGATACACCTAAAGGCTTATCAATCAACTAATTTCGTATTGCATTTATTGTGTTTAAAGCGTATTGTTTATTTGTGTAAGTGTCTAATATTCAATTTTTTGTGCGTAGCTGTGTTGCTATTTAACAATTAAATTTAATAGTTTTGAATTAAACCGGTTATCCCGAAACCTAATAACCGGTATCAACACACTTAAATATGTCTAAATTTTACCCTGGTGTTTTTACACTATTGTGCCTGGCGCTATTTGTACCTGTTGTAAAAGCGCAAAGTCCTGCATTTTCGGCCACTAACAAAACTATTAAGGTTTACACTACAGCCAAAGGAACCGATTATCGACTTTCGCAAACCGAAACCTTAAAATTCGCCGACAAGGCACAACCTTTGGAAACCGAGATCTGCGTGTTTGTGGATCCGGCCAAAACTTTTCAAACTATGCTGGGTATTGGCAGTGCGTTAACCGATGCCTCGGCCGAAACCTTTTACAAATTGCCTAAAGCTGCACAAAAGGAATTTTTAACCGCTTTTTACGATCAGGAAAAGGGGATAGGCTACAGCCTGGCGCGCACAAATATTCAAAGCTGCGATTTTTCGAGCGACTCGTATAGTTACATTGCCGATAAAGATGCTGCCCTGAAAACCTTTAACATTAGCCACGACCTGAAATACCGGGTGCCTTTTATCAAAGAGGCCATTGCTGCTGCCGGCGGTAAACTTACTTTATTTGCCTCGCCGTGGAGCCCGCCAGGCTGGATGAAGGATAATAACGATGTTTTGCATGGCGGTAAATTAAAGCCCGAATACATGCAAAGCTGGGCCAACTTTTTTGTGAAATTTATTAATGCCTACCAAAAGCAAGGTATCCCGGTTTGGGGCGTAACCGTGCAAAACGAACCAATGGCTAAGCAAAAATGGGAATCGTGCATATTTACTGCCGAAGAGGAGCGCGATTTTATTAAAAAATATTTAGGGCCAACATTAACCAAATCAAATGTGGCGGGCACAAAATTAATTGCCTGGGATCATAACCGCGACCTGGTTTACCAGCAGGCCAGCACTATGCTGGAAGATAAGGAAGCCGCCAAATACATTTGGGGTATTGGTTACCACTGGTACGAAACCTGGACAGGCAGCGCCATGCAGTTTGATAACGTTCGCCGCGTGGCGGATGCCTTCCCTGATAAGCATTTGCTGTTTACCGAAGGGTGTATCGAGAAGTTTGACATGGCGCGCGTTAACGATTGGGCCCTGGGCGAAAAGTACGGTCAGTCCATTATTCACGATTTTAACAATGGTACCGTTGGATGGACAGACTGGAATATTTTGCTTGATGAACAGGGCGGGCCAAACCACGTGGGTAACTATTGTTTTGCGCCGGTACATGCCGATACCCAAACCGGTAAACTGATCTATACCAATATCTACTATTACCTGGGGCAGTTTTCAAAATTTGTGCGCCCGGGCGATAAGCGGATAGTAACCTCATCCAATCGCGATAAGCTGTTAACTACCGCGTTTAAAAATGCCGCAGGTAAACTAACCGTAGTGGTAATGAATACCAGCGATGATAAACTAACCTATAACCTGATCATTAAAAATAAGGGCGCTGTGGTAAACAGCCTGCCGCATTCTATCAGTACTTTAATTATACAGTGATGTTTGGTATTAAAAGGATAGCTGATATGCAAAGGATACTTATTGTGGTGTTGATCTTCACCGGTTATTGCGGTTATGCTCAAAAAGTTGATGTATGGCTTAGCAATGCAGATCGTTCGGCGTTGTTTGCGCAGCAAAAGGATGGCCTGGTATTTAAAAAAGGCAAAAGCGACTTGTCAACCATCGCCATTAAAATGGATAGCACCTTTCAAACCATTGATGGGTTTGGCTTTGCATTAACAGGCGGCAGCGCCATGCATTTAATGCGCATGGATGCCGGAGCGAGATCGGCGCTGTTAAAGGAGTTGTTTAGTACTAAGGCAAACGGCATTGGTGTAAGTTATTTGCGGGTAAGCATCGGCGCGTCTGATCTGAACGATCATGTGTTTTCATACGATGACCTGCCTGCCGGAGAAACAGATCCGGAGATGAAGAAATTTGACCTTGGTCCGGATAAAAACGATGTGATACCGGTTTTGAAAGAAATACTGGATATTGATTCTAAGATCAAGATACTGGGGTCGCCATGGTCGGCGCCGGTGTGGATGAAAACCAATGGCGATACCCGGGGCGGCAGTTTAAAACCCGAGGCTTACAAAGCCTATGCCGATTACCTGGTAAAATACCTTAAAAGCATGAAGGCCAACGGTATCACTATTGATGCCATTACGGTGCAAAACGAACCTTTGCACCCGGGTAATAACCCCAGCATGGTGCTGCAGCCCGAAGAAGAGCTGGCCTTTGTAAAAAATAACCTGGGCCCGGCGTTTGAGGCGGCACGTATCAAAACCAAGATCATTATTTATGATCATAATGCCGACAGGCCCGATTATCCCATTACGATACTGAATGATCCCGGGGCCGCAAAATATATCGTTGGTTCGGCATTTCACCTGTACCGGGGCGAAATTGATGCGCTGACCAAAGTACACGATGCACATCCCGACAAGGGATTATATTTTACCGAGCAAATGGTGATAGATGGGCGCGATTCTTCGCGGTTAAAAGTGGCGTCGCCGGTTGAGCGTTTGTTTATTGGCGCTACCCGCAACTGGTGCAAAAACGTTTTGGAGTGGAATTTGGCTGCCGATCCGCAAAACCAGCCGCATACCGACCGGGGCGGCTGCCCCATGTGCCAGGGCGCGGTAACTATCGATAAAAATAAGGTGACCCGCAACGTGGCTTATTATGCCATGGCACATGCCTCAAAATTTGTAAGGCCGGGTTCGGTGCGTGTTGCATCTAACGTTTTAGTGGGCTTACCTAACGTGGCGTTTAAAACACCCGATGGCAAAAAGGTAATGATTGTAGCCAATACAGGTTCGGCAACACAAACTTTTAACATCGGCTACGGAGTACAACATGCTACCGCCACCCTGAATGCCGGGGCAGTAGGTACTTATATATGGCAGTAAAATAAAGACTAACAATGTCAGTAATAAAACTAAACCGGTTTAAAATAGTAATGGCAGCGGCGTTTTGCTGTGTGGCGATACAAGCTAACAGCCAGGGTTTTTTAAAGGCGCGCGGTAAATTGATCGTGGATGAACAGGGGCAAAAAGTTATCCTGCGAGGCATGGGCCTGGGCGGCTGGATGCTGCAGGAAGGCTATATGTTCAGGTTATCCAATGTGGGGCAGCAATATAAGATCAGGGCCGGTATCCAGAGTTTGATCGGCGCTGAGAAAACTGCACGGTTTTACGATAAATGGCTGGCTACCGAAACCCGTAAGGTTGATATTGATTCGATGGCTTCGTGGGGTTTTAACTCCATCCGTTTGCCGATGCATTTTGGACTTTACACTTTGCCTGTCGACCAGGAACCTGTCGCCGGGCAAAATACCTGGCTCGAAAAAGGTTTTGCACTAACGGATAGCCTGTTGAAATGGTGTGCCGCCAATAAAATGTATCTGATACTTGACTTGCATGCCTGTCCGGGTGGCGAAGGTAATGATCTGCCGATATCCGACCGTGATCCTTCAAAACCATCTTTATGGCAAAGCGAAGCCAATCAGCAAAAAATGATCGCCTTATGGCGAAAACTGGCCGAGCGTTACGCCAACCAGCCCTATATAGGTGGATACGATATCATCAACGAGCCTAACTGGGGCTTTGACGACCCGAAAGACATCAGGGGCACTGCCGAAAAAACCAATGCTCCGCTTAAAAAGTTAATGATGGATGTAACCAAAGCCATCCGCGAAGTGGATAAAAAACATATCATCATTATTGAGGGTAATGGCTTCGGTAACAACTATAACGGCCTTTTGCCACAGTGGGATAACAATATGGTGCTGAGCTTCCATAAATATGGCAATTTTAATACCGATGGTTCGATAAAGCACTTTCTTGATCTGAGTGATCAGTACAATATCCCGCTATGGATGGGCGAATCGGGCGAGAACTCCAACACCTGGTTTACCGAAGCTATCGGTTTGGTTGAAAGCCATAACATTGGCTGGAGCTGGTGGCAGTTGAAAAAGATGGGCATCAATAACCCGCTCGAGATCAAGCAACCGGCCAATTACCAGCAGTTTTTAGATTATATGGGGGGCAAAGGGCCAAAGCCAACCGAAGCAGAAGCTAATGTGATCTTAAACCAGTTGCTTGAGAATATTAAACTCGAAAACAATGTATACCACAAGGATGTAACGGATGCCATGTTCAGGCAGGTGCAATCGGCGAAAGCCAAACCATTTAAAGCTAATGTCATTACAGCCAATACAACGATCAATGCAATTGACTATGATTTAGGCAGGCAGCGCGTGGCTTATTATGATAAAGACACCAGCAGCTACCAGTATACACCGGGCGTAAAAACACAGGGCAACCGCGGGCACGCTTACCGTAACGATGGTGTTGATATTGAAAAGGATGCCGATGGTTACCACGTTTTCAATATTGAAGATGGTGAGTGGCTGCAATATACCGTGAATGTGAAAAAGAAGGGTACTTATACCCTGAAGTTCGCCATCGCATCAAACACAGCAAGCGGCTGGCTTTCGCTTTCGCGGGATGGTGTACGGTTTGGTGAAAGCATAAGTGTACCTAACTCCGGAAGCGAGCAAACCTGGCAGACCGTGGAATTAAAAGATGTAAGCCTGAATGCTGGTATAAACGTATTGAAATTAACTGCTGATACGGGAGGGTTTAACTTAAAAAGTATTCAATTTTTGCAGGGTAAATGAGAAAAACAGTACTATTTTTCACTTTACTGATTCTTTTTTGCGTAGCGGGCATGGCTGCACCTAAGTTTAAGGTGCTGGCCCTGTACGAAAACGGTGGGCATCACCTGGCCTATTCAAAAGTGGCTATGGTATGGTTAAACAAGCTGGCCGCCGATAATAATTTTATTATCGATTATACCACCAAAACCGACAGTATAGACGATGATTATCTTAGTAAATACCAATTAGTCATCCAGCTTGACTACGCGCCTTATGCCTGGAAAGAGAAAGCCGTTGCCGCTTTTCAAAAATACATAACCGAAGGCCGGGGCGGCTGGATAGGCTTTCACCACGCTACTTTGTTGGGTGAGTTCGATGGTTACCCGATGTGGCAATGGTTTTGGGGCTTTATGGGTGGTATCAGGTTTAAAAATTATATCCCCGGTTTTGCGGATGGTAAAGTGAATGTGGAAGATAAGCAACACCCTGTAATGAAAGGCGTGCCGGCATCATTCACCATCAAAAAAGAAGAATGGTATAGTTATGATAAAAGTCCGAGGCCCAATGTGCACGTGATAGCCAGCGTGGATGAGTCGACCTATGCACCAAACTCTGAGGTAAAGATGGGCGATCATCCGGTGATATGGAGCAACCCGCATTTTGCGGCCCGTAATGTGTACATTTTTATGGGGCATTCGCCCGATCTGTTTAACGATGAAGTTTATAAACTGATATTTAAGAACGCCATATTCTGGGCCGCATCAAAATGAAAGTAAGTAAAACCGGTTTGGCAGTTATGTTGGCAATACTCAGTTTGAGTTGCTTTGCCGAACCGGTTATTTATATTAACCAGGTTGGCTTTGATTCGCATAGCCCTAAAATAGCGGTTGTTAGTTTAGAGCCGGGTGAGCATGCCTCGCAATTCAATGTCGTCAACACCCAAACCAATAAAGTTGAGTTTACCGGTAAGCTTGGTGCAGCGCAAAAAATTGAGGAATGGGCACCGGGCAAGGTGTTTTACCGGGCTGATTTTTCATATTTCAGTTTAACTGGCCGATACAAATTACAAATAGAGATATCCGGTAAAAAGTATTTATCCGCCGAATTTAAAATAGACGATCAGGCTTTGGCTAAATTGACGATCCCGGCCATCCTGCATTATTACCGTAATCAGCGCGCAAATACCCCGGCAGAGTTAGCGGCTGACCGTAAGCTGCTGTTGTACGGCAGCGATAAAACCGTCGATCTGCATGGTGGGTGGTGCGATGCCTCGGGCGATGTAAGTAAATATTTTTCGCACCTGGCTTATGCCAATTACATGTCGCCACAGCAAACGCCACTGGTTACCTGGTCGCTCATCAACACCGCCGAAAAGCTGCCCAAACTGCTCAATAAGCTTGGCGTTATGGATTCGATACGCGAGGAAGCTTTTTGGGGAGCCGACTATATGATGCGCTGCCTGAGCCGAGACGATTATTTTTACATGATCGTGTTCAGCTATTTTAATAAAGATCCCAATGCCCGCCGCGTAGTGGGTTTACATGCCAACAGCGTAACTACTAACGAGTATCAATGCGCTTTTCGCGAGGGCGGGGGCATGGCAATTGCAGCACTGGCACGGATAAGCCAATGGAAAACACATGGCGAATACACCCAGGCGCAATACCTTGATGCTGCTAAAAGGGCATTTGCACATTTGCTCATCAACAATACCCGGTACGATGACGACGGTAGGGAAAACATCATTGATGATTACTGCGCCCTGATGGCCGCGGCCGAATTATGGGTAGTCACTAATGATCAGCAATATGCCACTGAAGCACGTAAACGCGCGAGAAAGCTTGAACAACGCATTACACCATCGGGATACTTTTTAGCGAACGACGGGGGCAGGCCGTACTGGCACGCCAGCGACGCCGGATTGCCGGTTATAGCGCTTGCAAGGTATGCTGAAACGGAAAACGATTCAACACAGCGACAAATGGCTTTAAACGTTATTAAACAGGCGCTGGATTATAACCTCACCATCACCAATAAGGTTGCCAACCCGTTTGGTTATGCCAGGCAAACGTTTAATTATAAGGGCCAGGTTAAGGATGGATTTTTTATCCCGCACGATAACGAAACCGGCTGGTGGTGGCAGGGCGAAGATGCCCGGCTGGGTTCGCTGGCAACGGCGGCTGTTATTGGCGGGCAGTTGGTATATGCAGATCATATTGAGCAAAGACAGCTGTCGGCATTTGCATCGCAGCAGTTATCGTGGATACTGGGCTGTAACCCCTATGATATGTGTTTGATGTATGGCTTTGGCCGCAACAATGTGCCGTATATGAGCTCCAGTTTTGGGCATGGCTCACAACGGGGCGGCATATCAAACGGTATTACAGGTAAGGATGGTAACGCTGACGGAAGCGGTATTGATTTTAAAACCAGTGCCGAGGGAAATGAGTGGCGCTGGACAGAGCAATGGATACCGCATGCGGCCTGGTTTTTACAGGCTGTTACAGCTTTGGCCGGAGAAGATTAGAACTGGTTGTGCCTCATTATCAGGTGGATTGATTATGAAAATTTGACTGAATGATTAGCAAAAATCACTTTAATTGTGTATATTTAGTACAATTGCAAGCTAAACGATAAACCATTGCAACCGGTTTGTACGATAGAACCAATAACTGACCAATTATAGCCCGCTGAAACCGGGCGTTTTTCTGAAAATGCATATGATGAATTTTTTAAACAGAAATCATGAAAAAGTAATGCTTGGTAAAAGCCTCTTTACATTGTTTTTGTTCATGATGTTCGCCAGCCAGTTGAAGGCTCAAAACGTAGTTAAGATTGACGATGCGGTGCCCCAGCACATCTTTTCGTATGGCGAGATCGAATACCTGGAAGACCCTGACCGGACATTGACCTTTAACGATATCCGTAAGCCGGAAATAAGCGCCCGGTTTCAAAAAAGCCAAACCTACACGCCTAAATATTATAACGACAGATCTGTTTACTGGTATAAGATCCGCATTAAGCAAAACCGCGAATCGCGTAAGCACTGGATACTTGAGTTTTTCGACCAGACCATTAACGATATCAACCTGTACGCCCCTTTGGGTAATAAACAATACCAGATCTATCAGTTTGGCAACAAGTACAACTTTGTAAAGAGGGAATACAGACATAAAAATTTCACGGTAGACCTGGTTAATAACTCCGACTCGGTGCAAACCTACTACGTCAAGCTATCATCAACCCAAGCTGCTAATGTGATCATTGTATTGCGCGATATCCATCGGTTTATTGAGTACGCACTTGATGAGTATCTCATTTTTGGTCTGTTTTATGGCATGGTTATCATTTTCAGCCTGTATAACCTGCTCATGTATTTTGCCATTCGCAAAAGCCAGTACCTGTATTACGTATTGTATAACCTGGGTGTAGGTTTTTACGAAATGTGCAGCGATGGTATCGCTTTTCAATACGTATGGCCCAACCAACCCAATTGGAACGAATATGCTGTAGGGGTATCGTTATTTTTAAGTACGGTTTTTGGGTTATTGTTTACCATTAACTTTTTGTACCTGCGTACCAAAGCACCAAACCTGTATAAAATTGTGATAGGGCTTATTATAGCCGGTTGCGGCTTTTTTGTAGTGTGCCTGTTTAACCGGCAACTGTTTAGCTATAAAATATTAGAAGCCGTACCACTGTTGTTTGCTTATTACTGCGGTTTTTATGTATTAAAGCGCGGCTTTGGCCCCGCCAGATTTTATGTTGTTGGCTATACCTTTTTACTGACAGGCTTTACCATTAAAATACTGTTATTTTTAAACGTACCCTGGCTGCCTTATGGGCCCGTTACCCACTACAGTTTAAGCTTTTGCTTTGTGATCGAGATGATACTGGTATCCTTTGCGATAGGTGATAGTATACGGCATTTGCGCAAAAAGAAGGATCATGTGCATAAGCGGATGATCAGGCAGTTGCAGATCAACGAAGAGCTGAAAGATACGCTGAATAAAGAATTAAGCTCGCTGGTAGCGCAACGTACCGAAGAACTGGTTGAAAAGGCCGGAGTGATAGAAAAACAAAACCAGGAACTCTCATCAATGAACCTGTTACTGAAAGAGCAGGCCGAAAATATATCGCGGATGAACGTTTTATTGGAGATGGATAACCAGGAACTCCATGTTAACATCGAAAAGGTGACCAGGGCGCGTGTGATGTCGCAAGATGTTGACTTTAGCGAGTTCAGCAAGATCTATCCCGATAGGGAAGCCTGTTTCAAGTTCCTGTCCGAATTAAAGTGGGAAAAAGGTTACGCCTGCAAAAAATGCGGTAATACCAATTACCTTGCGGGATTTTTACCTTATAGCCGCAGGTGCACCAAATGCCGGTATGATGAGTCGGTTATTGCCAATACGCTTTTCCAAAACTCTAAAATACCCATTAATAAAAGCTTTTATATGCTGTTCCTTATTTACTCATCAAAGGGGAACATATCATCGCATAAACTGTCGGAAATGCTGTCTATACGGCAAAGCACCTGCTGGTCGTACGGTGGTAAGATAAAAAAGGTGATGGAAGAGCGTAAAAGGGAACTTAAAAACGCCGGCGAACAAGGCTGGAGCAAACTGGTGCTGGAGCATCACGAAAAGCAGGATCAGTAAACGGATTACGGACTCTAAGTTTATTTATTAAGTAATAAACCTGAGACCGTACATTTCGGGAGGGCGTGTTACCGGATTTTGTATCGCCACCAAGTACCATACGGACCCATTAATTGTATGATGTACATTTTTATTTTTTGCCAATATTAATTGCTGCTCCGGGCGATATTTTATCCGGCAAACTCAGCGTTTAACCTTACAGCATTTCACAACAAACCTCAATAAACTACAGGTTAAAACAAGGCGCTGTTTAACCATCCGGAAATACGGGTTCGCACCACTACCGGCCCGTTATCATTTTCGCAATCAACTATCCTTTGCTGTCCTGATTTTTCAAAAAAAAATCAAAAAAGTTACAAAAAAATGCATTGTGTTTTTACCGTATCGTAATTTTTTTTGCGTGCCCGTACTTTGATACGTTTTATAGATTTTTTATGCAAATACGCTGTGTAAACGCAATAAATTTAAAGCGTATCAAAAAAAATGATACGTTTTAAAAATGCTCAAAACCCACGTTTTTTTACTTGCATTTGCCATAAAATGTACTTTACATTTACAAATCGGTTAACGCAAAACCGGGTAAAAATCCGGGTAATTGCGAAGCCGACTGCGCCAATTTGGCTATATAAACCAACTGTATTTTTAATATCCGAGTGTTCTTAACCAATTAACTAATTAACCATTTTTTAAACCAAATTTCATGAAAAAAAAGATTCCCCTGGCGCGCCTGCTGCGTCTGTATGCAGCGCCGTAACCAACAAACACTAATGGATATTATAATTATTGATAAATATTAACCAAATCATATTTATCAAATAACCAGTGTCCATTTAACCAGTTAAATACCTAACGTCCTAATTAAAATTTACTAATATGGAAAGAAATTGTACTCAAAATTCTACATCCGGCAAAACATCAATATCGGCAGCAATGCGGCTGCTATTGATGATCCCCGTTTTGCTGTTGATATTTTCGGCATCCGTGTATGCCCAGGGCTCCATTAAAGTTACCGGCACTATTACCGATGGTAAAAACGAAACTGTAATTGGTGCCACAGTTAAATTAAAAGGTACCGCGGTTGGTACCGTTACCGATGTTAACGGTAAGTATACCATCAGCGTGCCTAATGCGCAAGCGGTATTAGTGATCAGTTACATTGGCCTCCTGCCTAAAGAAGAAGTAGTTGGCAGCCGCACCGTGATCAATGTTAAACTGGAAGATAACTCTACCAACCTGAGCGAGGTTATTGTAACCGGTTATGGTCAAACCGTTACTAAAAGCGACCTGGCAGGTTCAATAGGAAGTGTAAGTGCCAAGCAGATACAAGAGCGCCAGCCGCTTAGCTTAGCCGACGCGCTGGAAGGCCAGATAGCCGGTGCGCAGGTAGTTACCGATGGCGGCGACCCGCTTTCGCAAGGTAGCGTACAGGTGCGCGGCGCTTCAACCTTAAGTGGTGGCAACGGTCCGCTGTATGTGATTGATGGTGTGCTGAATGATGATGCCAGCTTCCTCAACCCACAGGATATTCAAACTATCGAAGTTTTAAAAGATGCCGCATCAGCCGCGATCTATGGTGTACGGGGTGCAAATGGCGTTATTATTATCAGCACAAAAGCCGGTAAGGATGGTAAAGTAAAGGTAACTGCTAACTATTTCCATTTATTTGGCAAGCTGGCTCACAAATTGCAAACCACGTCGCCAAGGGATATTACCTACTACCGCCGTATTGAAGGTGGGGGTGCGGGCGCCGGTGCTGCGGTTAACCCCGATTCGGTATCAGTTTTTGACAACCAGGATAATGAGTACCAGGACCTGCTTTACCGTACAGGTAATAAGGATAATATCAACCTCACTGTTAGCGGTGGTTCAAAATCAGTATTGTATTACCTGGGCTTTAACTATTATAACGATCGTTCGATCATTATCAACAGTTATGCGCAAAACTTTACAACAATTTTTAATACCGATTTCCAGGCTTCGGATAAATTTAAGATCACCAATCACATCTCTCTCGGCTATGTTACCGGTAACAGGGTTGACGTTGGCAACACGGCCAGTACCGTATTTCAACGTAATCCGTGGGTGTCGTTATATCGACCGGATGGTTCAATGGCCGGTTATGTCGAATCAAAACGTAACCCGGTGGCCTTTGCGCTGTATGCAGAAAACAACCCAACCAATTACATCATCCAGGATAATATCACAGGCAGCTATCAGTTAACAAAGGATCTTAAATTCACCACATCATTTAACGCCCGTATGGATGTTAATGGTACCGAAACCTTCATCCCATTGTCTATAACTTCAGGAGCGTTAGGGCCAAATAGTGGTTCGAGCAGTACTGAGAACAAACTGGCTTATGAGATCCAGGCTTATTTAAACTACAACAAAAAGTTTGGTAAAGATCATAGCATCACCGCCGTATTGGGTTATAGCCGTGATCACCATAAGACTAACGGTTTTAACATAGGTTTGCAAAACTATCTGAGCGAAGACGTAAGGGTATCAACAGCTGCCGATCTTTTGGCAACCAGCAACAGCACCAACACCTATGTTTCATCACTTTACGCAACCGAATCTGTTTTTGCCCGTGCACAGTACAGCTATAAAGATAAATACATTGTAAACGGTACTTTCCGCCGCGACGGTTCTTCAAGGTTCGGTCCTGTTAACCAGTTTGGTAACTTTGGCGCAGCGGGCGCGGCATGGCGTTTTTCGGCCGAGCCTTTTATGGCCTGGTCAAAAAAATGGCTTGATGATGCCAAATTGCGTTACAGCATTGGTACACTGGGTAATGATAACCTGCGTAACGACTTTTTGTACCTGAGCTTATTAAACTTCGGTGCCGGTACAGTGCCTAACAACAGCGGTTCGTACTTTGGTAACAACGGTGCTTATGTAAGTGCCAGCCTTGGTAACCCAACCCTGCACTGGGAGCAAACAGAAACACAAAACTTTGGTCTGGATCTAACCATGTTTAACGGTAGGTTAACCGTTACGCCTGAGTATTACATCAAAAAAACAAATGGTTTGCTTTCGGCACAGATATTACCCGAAGAAACCGGCCTTAAATCAGGAGCGATCAATTTAGGAAATATTAAGAATCACGGTTTTGAGTTAACAGTAAGCGGTACCCCGTTAGCGAAAAAAGATTTTTCGTGGAACATCAATGGAAACATTACCTTCCAGGATGCTGCGGTAATTACCTCGCTTGCCTCAACAGCTACTGCCATCCAGGGATCATACCTGGTTACCCAGGGCGGCCATATCGGCGATTTTTACCTGCTTAAAAATTTGGGCGTTTATCGTTATGATGTATCAAACGCTTATGATGCAGCCGGTAACAGGTTAACCCCGGTTGGTGTTAATGCCACCGGTACCACTGCAACAGGTTACCTGGAGCCAGATGGTTCTTCGTACAGCGGCACTATCAGGCAAATGACACGTAATGGCAAAGTGCTTAACGGTGGCGCTACCATTTGGCAGGATACAAACAACGACGGTGTTATTGATGAAAACGACCGCCAGGTTTTGGGTAACGGTATACCCAAAGTATTTTGGGGTATCACCAACTTCTTTAGCTACAAAGGCTTTACATTGAACGTTACGTTCAACGCGTCTTTCGGTAACAAGATCTATAATTCTATCGCTAATGGTTTGAACCTTGAGTCGTCAAACTACACGCCGCCAACGGTGGCTGCCATTTATGGCTCATGGATTCACCCTGGTGATGATGCCATCTATCCAAACCTTAACGGTGGTGTTAAAGATACTTATGGTTCTATCGCTAACGGCGAAAATAGCTTGTATCTCGAAAACGGTTCATTTATCAGGCTTACCAGCGCTAAGCTAACCTATAATCTGCCAAAAAGCTTATTGAGCAAGGCTAAAATACAAACCTTTAATGTTTACGTGTATGGTAATAACCTGGCTACCTGGACAAACTACAGCTGGTACGATCCGGAGTTTACCACGAGCAATTTCTTACAACCAGGCTTTGATAACGGTAAATATCCACGTCGCCGTGAGTTGGGTATAGGTGTAAACATCGGGTTTTAACAACAAAGATTTTAAGATTATGAAAACAAATAAAATATTAATTTTTGCATCGCTTTTTGGCCTGGCCGCAGTTGTGGGCAGCTGTAAAAAGAATATATCGCTCGAACCGCCAAGCGGGGTTGAGGTTGACAATTACTTTAAAAACGGTAAAGATATCACAGCAAGTTTGGCGGGTATTTACTCGGCTTTCCAGGAAGAAATGGAAGGTACAGGCTCGGGCTCTGACGAAGGTACCGGTGGCAGATATCACTTTTGGGGCGATGCACGTACCGAAACCTTTAGAGGCTCAACTTACGCTACTTACAGTGTTAACGAGATGGCAAACAACACCATTGAGTTTGGTAACCAGGCAACCGACTGGGCCGGCTTGTACCGGGTTATTACCCGTTGTAACCTGGGTTTGGCTCATTACCAGGATGTTTTACAAACCGATATTAACCTTACCCAAACAACAGTAAACAACTCTTTGGCCCAGGCCTATGCCATGCGTGCCGAAAGCTATTTTTACATAGTAAGGTTATGGGGTGATGCACCGGTTTGGACCGAGCCTTACACCGATATTCTTGCCTCGGGCAGCAAGCCACGCACCAAGGCTTTAACCATTATCGATTCGTTGATCCTGCCTGATCTGCAAAAGGCCTATAACCTGATTCAGAAAGGTCAAACGCCTACCGTTTGGTACATGAACGAGGCCGCCATTTGTGCCATTACTGCCGATGTATACATGTGGCGCGCAACCATTCCTACAGGTGGCGGCGGCGGCGCAACCGATTGGAACAATGCGTTAACCTGGTACAACAACCTGCTTAAAGCTAAAACGCCAACAGGTAGCGGTTACAATGGTACTACTACTGCTACAGTGCCTATCGGAGCGCTTGAAACCGGTGCCAACTGGAAGAACAACTTCCTCACGCCGGCTAACTCCGTCGAGCCGATATGGAGCATCTATTGGGATTATACGGTTAACGGTTGCGCATGTATCCCTGTTTTTGTGGGTACAAGCAATAACAGTGTACAGTTAGACCCATTTTTCCAGGCTGATTTTAAACGGTTTTATAAAACAGATGTGCGTGTATCAAAAAGTATAGATACTGTAAATACCCTTAACCACATCAACATGTTGTATAAATATTACAACTTAACACCAACCACTGCTGGTATTACGCCCGCGGCTGCCAATGCCAACTATAATGTTTACGTACCAATGTACAGGTTAGCCGATGTTTACCTTTCAATGGCCGAGGCTTACGCCGAACTGGGCAACCTGCCAAGCGCACTTACTTATTTAAACTATGTTTATCAGCGTGCAAGGTACCAGGCAACTACCCCCAATACCACAGCTATACCTCCCACAGCATATACCACTTCGGCTTCTATGATCGATGCTATCCTGAACGAATCGAAATACGAATTGTTGGGAGAAGGGAAACGTTGGTTCGTATTGGTACGTACCGGCCGTGTACACCAGATCATGGATCCTATTTTAAACTTCCGCAACGGCACAGTTACAACGGTAGGTAGTACCACAACTGTTGTGCTTGATACCAAAGGCTTTGTTGATGCGCCAAACCGTTATTACTGGCCGGTTAGTCAAAGCGCGCTCAACGCTAATAAGTTATTAAAACAAAACCCGGGATATTAATTAAATAGCCATGAAAAGAATCAAAATAATTTCAATAATAGTAATTGCATTTCTGGGTATCGGCACAATGATATCCAGCTGCTCACTGGCGGGTTTAAGTCTGCAAAAAGACTATAACCGCGCAACCGATGATACCCTTGACGCGCACGTTTACAAAACAGCCTGGGCTTATTTAAAGGGCCGCGCTTATCAAAACGCATCGCCAAGCGATACCATTTTTCGCCGTATGTACGATGGGATCATCTATTCGGGTATCGATACCAACGAATACACTAAGCCGAACCGTACCTATATTTTCCTGCAAAATACGGTAATAACCGGTCAGCTCTGGGCTAAATACAAAAATGGCACGGCTGTAGGCACCAAATGGCAAAGCTATTCAAAAGCCGATGTGAAGAACTACCTGTCGTACCTTATTTTGTTAGGTTCGTACACCCATCGTAATTTGCCGGTAACTAAAGATACCGAGATACAAACACTGGCGCCTGCAGGGGTGTATACAACCAACCCTACAACGTTTTTGGCGCCTGTGGCAAGCGGATCAGTTTATAATCCTAACCCAAATTCAACAATGAAGGTACACGTATCTAATGCCAACACGGTTACTTCGCAACTGGATTACCCAATTGTGTTGAATACAAGTGTGAATGTTAACGTGAGCGATTTGCTGGCCACCAATGGAGTGATCGATGTATTAAGCGGCAGTACCGCTGCAGTACCGTTTTTCTTCCCGGCACCGTAACAACATACTTAACATGCTGCTATAATATTATAGCAGCATGTTTTTTTACCCTAAAATAAAGATGAGCAGCATGTAAATTAAACTTAACAGTTAGCTGTTAAAGTACAATCATAACTCATCTTTTAAAAATATTTTTACTTAACTGTAATCCAAATAAATTTTAAATGGGGGATAGTATTCCCTGTTCAATTACAGTCGGCACTTTACAATGCTCAGGCAAAGCGAGGTGCGGATAAATAATACTTCACATGTTAAAAAAAAGGTTATTGGCCCTGTTTTGTTTCGTATACTTTGGCTACCCGGCTTTTGCACAAAATAAAAATAGCGCAGCCGAAATAGAAAATAAGATAGATGCCCTGATGTCGAAAATGACATTAGAGGAAAAAGTGGGCCAGTTAAACCAATATACAGGCGATCGCCTGGCAACAGGTCCGTTGTCTCCTAACAGCACTAAAACCGAAGATATTAAAGCCGGGCGTGTAGGCTCAATGCTTAATGTACGCGGTGTTAAAGATACCCGCGATGTACAGGCACTGGCGCTACAATCGCGCTTAAAGATCCCCTTATTATTTGGTTTGGATGTGATCCACGGTTACCGGACTACCTTCCCTATTCCTTTGGCCGAAGCTGCCAGCTGGGATTTGGATGCGATCCGCCTTTCGGCCCGTACCGCGGCTACCGAGGCAGCAGCATCGGGCATACACTGGACCTTTGCCCCCATGGTTGATATTTCGCGCGATGCGCGCTGGGGCCGTGTGATGGAAGGCGCAGGCGAGGATACGTATTTGGGTTCGTGCATTGCTACCGCAAGGGTAAAAGGCTTTCAGGGTGATGGGTTGGGTAATGTTGATGCGATAATGGCTTGCGTTAAACACTTTGCTGCTTATGGCGCAGGTGTTGCCGGCCGCGAATACAATGCTGTTGATATGAGCGACCGCCAGCTTTGGGAAGTTTACCTGCCTCCGTTTAAAGCCGCGCTTGATGCCGGTGCCGCTACCTTTATGAACTCGTTTAACGAACTGAACGGCATCCCGGCAACGGGCAATGCTTACCTGCAGCGCGATATTTTAAAAGGTAAATGGAATTTCCAGGGTTTTGTGGTAAGCGATTGGGGCTCTATAGGCGAAATGGTGGCTCACGGGTTTGCCAAAAATAAATCGGAAGCTGCCAGATTAGCTATAACCGCTGGCAGCGATATGGATATGGAAAGCCATAGCTATATTGATAACCTGGTTACGCTGGTAAATGATGGTAAAGTATCCATCGACCTGGTGAACGATGCCGTTAGGCGCGTGCTCCGCAAAAAATTTGAGCTGGGTTTGTTTGACGATCCTTACCGTTTTAGCGACCCTGCCCGCGAGGCCAAAGTACTGGCCGATCCGGCAAACAAAAAAGCAGCCCGCGAGGTTGCCGAAAAAAGCATCGTTTTGCTAAAAAACGAGAAGCAGCTGTTGCCGCTTTCAAAAAACATTGGCTCGATAGCCGTAATTGGTCCGCTGGCTAAATCAAACATCGATATGATGGGATTTTGGTCGGTAAAATGGGATAACGATCATTTGGTTTCGTTGTACGAGGGCCTCGAGAATAAACTATCCAAACAAACAAAACTCATTTACGCCAAAGGCTGCAACATCAACGATGAGCAGGAAACCGGTTTTGCCGAAGCTGTAAATGCTGCCAAAAACGCGGATGTGGTGGTAATGGCCGTTGGCGAAACTTATGACATGAGCGGCGAAGCCAAAAGCCGGTCGAACATACATTTGCCCGGTGGGCAGGAAAAACTGATCAAAGCTATTAAGGCTACCGGTAAACCGGTAATTGTATTGGTGATGGCGGGTCGCCCGTTGATCTTTAACTGGACGGCTAACAACGCCAACGCTATATTATATACCTGGTGGCTGGGTAGCGAGGCGGGTAACGCCATGGCCAACGTGCTTTTTGGCGATTACAACCCATCTGGTAAATTACCCATGTCGTTCCCCCGTGCCGAAGGTCAGCTGCCGCTTTATTATAACCAGAAAAACACGGGTCGCCCGCTGCTCAACGCCAGGGATGTATTGTATAAATCGGCTTACATTGACCTGCCGAATACACCGAAATTTGCATTTGGCTACGGGTTAAGCTATACCACCTTTGCGCTAACTGATCTTAAATTCAGTAAAGAAAAGATCAATCCCGGCGAAACATTAACGGTTACCTGTAATATTAAAAACACAGGCAAATATGCCGGTGCCGAGGTTGTGCAGTTGTACTTACGCGATATGGTTGCCAGTATAACCCGCCCGATAAAAGAGTTGAAAGGCTTTCAGAAAGTTTATTTAAAGCCGGGCGAAAGCAGGCAGTTAACTTTTACTATCGATAAAGAAAAAATGTCGTTTTACGACCAGGCTATGAAATGGACCACCGAGCCGGGGCAATTTAAGGTAATGATAGGCGATTCGTCCGATCATATTATACTGGAAAATAATTTTGAGCTAACCGATTCTACTTCTGCGCACTTATGAAAAAGATAGTATTACTGATAGCGTTTACCGGTTTGTTTGCTTTCGCGAAAGCACAATACGTCGGCCTTTCAAATACCGAGGTCGATCTGCTGAAGCAAACCATCAAAACTGATGCGGCTGCAAAAAAAATATACGGCTCTTTCCAGGATGCTGCCGATGCGGCCATGGGTGAAGCGCCTAATCCGATCGTTAAAATATTATCCGAAGGCCATCTGGAAGGCGATCCCGATAAGGTAGCCAGTTTAAAAGCCGTGCGCGATGCTGATAAAATTTATGCACTGGCATTGGTGTACCGTGTGGGTGGCGATAAAAAATACTTAGGCAAAGCGCAGGAATATTTGCTGGCCTGGGCAAAAACCAATCAATCAACCGGCGATCCGATAGATGAAACCAAGCTGGAAGCTTTGTTTACAGGTTACGATATGCTGCGCGACCAGGTTGAACCCGATGCCCGCAAAAGCATTGATAAATGGCTGGACAGCATTGCCGATGGTGAACTGAACAGCGACCACGCGAAGCCGGGCAAAGGCACGGCCATTAACAACTGGAACTCACACCGCATCAAGATCATTACCCTGATAGCCTATACCATCCACACCAAAAAATATGATAAGGATATCCCGAAAGAACTAATGGCTCAATTGGGTGTCGATCTGTTTCCGGATGGTACCAGTCATGATTATATAGAGCGCGATGCCTTTCACTACCATATTTATACACTTGAGCCTTTGTTAAGCGCGATCACTACGATCTATCGCGCCACCGGGAAAAATTATTTTAACGAAGAATCATACACCAAATCTTCCATTAAACGATCGGTAGATTTTATGATACCTTATGTTACCGGCCAGTTAACCCACGCCGAATTTGCCAATAGCAAATCTAAGTTCGACAGGGCACGTGCGCAAAACGGCGAGAAGGGTTACCAGGTAAAAAACTTTAACCCTAAAACAGCCGTCTACGTGTTATCGCAGGCATGCTATTTTGATAAAAGTTATTTACCTGTTGTAAAACAACTGTCGGATGGAAATACCAACGATAACTGGCAATTACTATTGAATAAAATAAAACAGCCCACAGGGCCTAAATAATTAAGCACGCACAGGCGCTAAGTTGCAAAGAAACACTTAGCGCCTTCGCGGTTTTACGAGATGCTTACCATTAACAACTATAATAAATAATAACCATGCGCACCCGGAATTACCTTTTAGCCACCGCAACCTGCTTAGCTACCATCTTATCAGCCTCGGCTCAAAAAGTTGACGTAAAAAAACAATTTGAAAACGCGGCCAATCAAACAACTTATATGCTGAGCCAGATACCAACAGCCGATACCGCCGGCAACAAGGTTTCGCCGCGTACGTTTGAGAACGGTAAGTTTAAACTGGTAAAATCGAGCGATTGGACAAGCGGTTTCTTCCCCGGCGAGTTATGGTTTTTATACGACTACACCCACGATCAAAAATGGAAAAACGAAGCCGAGAAATACACCGCTAAAATTGAAAAAGAACAGTATAACAAAGGCACGCACGACCTGGGTTTTATGATCAATTGCAGCGTAGGCAATGCTTACCGTGCAACTAACAACGAAGCCTATAAAAAGGTATTGATACAAGCTGCCAAATCGCTAAGTACCCGTTTTAATCCAAAAACAGGCGTTATCCGCTCGTGGGACCATAATGCCGACCAATGGAAAAACCCAGTGATCATTGATAACATGATGAATTTGGAATTGTTATTTAAAGCCACCCGTTTAACCGGCGATTCATCGTTTTATAAGATCGCGATATCGCATGCCGATCATACGATGAAGAACCACTTCCGTGCCGACTATAGCTCGTACCATGTGGTTGATTACGACCCTGAAACCGGTGCCGTGCTCAAAAAGCAAACCCACCAGGGTTACGCCGACGAGTCGGCATGGGCACGTGGGCAGGCCTGGGGTCTATATGGCTATACCATGTGCTATCGCGAAACGCACAATAAAAAATACCTGGAGCAGGCGCAGCATATCGCTAAATTTATCTTCAGCAATCCAACCATGCCTAAAGACCTGGTGCCTTACTGGGATTACAGTGATCCGCAGATCCCAAATGTATCGCGCGATGCATCGGCTGCAGCCATTACTGCTTCGGCATTATACGAGCTGGCAGGTTACAGCAAAGGCAATGATTACAAACAAAAAGCCGATAAGATATTAAGCAGCCTCAGCAGTAACGCCTACTTATCGCCTGTAGGGCAAAACGCAGGCTTTATTTTGCTGCACAGCACCGGGCACCGCCCGGCCAAAAGCGAAATTGATGTACCGATCAATTACGCCGACTACTATTACTTAGAGGCTTTACTGCGCAGCACCAAACGTTAAAACCTGATAAACCAAACAGACTATGAAAAGCATTTTTTTGACCGGTTTGATAATAGCCACCACTGTAAGTACGGCATTTTGTAAGGATTATGTTGTGCACAACCAGCAACAATTTGACGCCGCCACCGCACAGGTAAAACCCGGCGACGCCATTGTTATTGCCGAAGGCACGTACAGCAACCTGTCGCTGAATGTTGCAGTATCGGGTACCGAAAAGCAGCCCATTACCATTAAGGCGGAAGCCAAAGATAAGGTAACCTTTACCCAGGATGTTTACACCCATATTTTCAACATTACGGGCAACAATATTGTGCTGGACGGCTTTACTTTTAAAGGCTGTAACCTGTTTAAAAAAGATGGTACAAATGCTGTGCTGATAGAGTTTTTTAATACCAAAAACTGCCGTCTTACCAATTGTTTTTTTACTCAAAATACCGCGAAAACGCAGTTTATGCCTATTGTGGTGATATCGGGTTATGGTGAACATAACCAGGTAGACCATTGCAGTTTTATTAGCGATGTAGATAACATGGAGGTGCAGGTAAAGGTTACCAAACAAGATTGTCCTAAATATACCCTGATCGAGAAAAACACTTTTAAAGATAAACCCAAAGTTACCTGGCCCATTTATAACGGCGGCGAGTGCGTGCAGATAGGGCAGGACCCGATCTTATTAGGTAATATGATACCTAACGCCACCGTGCAAAATAATACCTTTATCCATTGTGATGGTGAGCCAGAGGTGATCAGCAACAAAAGCACGGGTAACAAATACCTTAATAATTATTTTGAAGATTGCCAGGGCGAGCTGGTGATGCGCGGCGGGCATGATTGCCTGGTTGATGGTAATACCTTTAAAGGAGGCATCGGCGGTATCCGTGTAAACGGTACCGGACACACTATTACCAATAACAGCATCAGCGGTATCCAAACCGCTATCCGGTTAATGTACGGAATGGCTAAAGGTAAAGATGTGACAGGTTTTTACATCGCGGCAAGCGGCTGCACGGTTAAAAACAATAAAATAACCAATGCAGAGGTAGGTATTTTAGTTGGCGATAGTAAAAACAAGGACTGGGCCGGTAAGTTTGATGTAAACCGCTATCCATCGCGCACCATGCAGGATGTTGCCCCTTTTGATAACCAGTTTAGTGGTAATACCTTTACCAATACTGCGAAGACGATTGTTTACAATTAAATAAAAAGGCCGGGGTTTATGCCCCGGCCTTTTTATTTAATCTATTTCCCCGCATGCCTGGCATTCAACTGCGCCATGTACAACGATTGCGGCTGTAAGCCATCTTTATCACGACCTTCCCATTCGCCGGCCCAGCGGTCCTTAAAATGTCCGGCATCTTCGGTGCCGTGGAAGCCGATACAATAATTGGTGCCGCTAACCCATGGTTTTTGTACAGCCGCTTTTTTGGCCGTACAATTCCACAGTATTTGTGTAACGCCGCTCCAACCGTGTCCGCTGCCCATATAGCCGCGGTCCTGCACATTAATTTCGCCATCGGTTACTATGTTATCATATAACGTACCCGACGACCAGCGATGGTGCGGACCAATATCGGCATGCTCGTTTTTGGCGGTGCTGTTGTAAAATACGTTTGGACCACAAACACGTGCACCGGTAACATAATCGTGGCGGCCGTCTTCGGCATGGCAGTTCATAAACAGGTTGAGCTGGCCGGTGTTGTTAAATGAGTAGCGGCGGCCACCGGTGATCTGCGACTTGGCATCAACGCATTTGCTTTCGGTTACGGTAATGTTGCGGGTACCGCCCTCCAAACTAACGCAGGCATAACCATAATATCGTGCCGTTACGTTACGTACCCAGCCATTGGCCACATCTTTAAAACCAACAGCTATCCAGCCGTGGTTCTCATCCGTATCGTTTGCGTATTCCGATTCGAAATAAATACGTTCCACACCAACCTCTTGTATGCGGGTATCAAAAGTGTATTTATACAAGGCGCCGCCACCGTATTTGGTTTCCAGTTGCATCACCACCGGGTTATCAATAAATACCTTGTTGCCTTCAATTTTAGTGATCACGCGTTCGTAGTGCATGTCGTATTCGCCTGGTTGCCATTGTTTGGTACCCTGACGCTCTACTATCTGGTCCATCTTCAGATCGTGTATCCAGTTTTGGGGGCTGGGACGGAACAGGATAACTTTATCGCCAACCTTAAAACCGGCTGCCGATTCGACGTTGAACGATTTGGTACCTACGGGTACAAAGCTGTCGGTAATTTTTACCCGTGAGCCGTTCACTTCCCGAATCGAACCCGTGCCTTCTACATTAAGAAAAGTGCGCTGGCCGGTGCCTGCTGCTATAACCCGCGTGCCATTTTTATCGTCGCCTTCACCACGTAAAATAACACCATCGGCTTTAACAAAAAGCTGCCCGGCAACTTTATAAGTGCCTTTTTTTAGCAGCAAAGTACCACGGAAGCCATTGGCATCGGGTGTACGTTTAGATACTTCGTCGATAGCATTCTGTATCAACTGGCCCGCGTCGCCATCTTTTGGCGCATCGATGGTTTTTACAACCGGTACATCGGGTATGGCTATATCGTTCTGGTGATAACCCACCAGGCTAAAATCGGGCAGGGTAGCACCATCCTTGTCGGGGTGGTAGGTGAGGGAACCATCACCGTTAAGGGTAACAAATTTTGATTGCCAGCCATCTTTTTCGGCAGTATGGAAGGCGGTAATGGTTAAGGCTGCAATGCCTAATACGGCAAGGCGTTTAATAGCAGATAATGTCATGGTATACTAAGGGGTTCAAATTAGATGTTTAAAGATAGACCTTAGACTGTAGCGTTACAATTTGGTTAGGCACGGGCATGTATGCCGGTACCCGGTTTTCAATAGCATTACCTAATGTGCTTTATTGCGATAAATGCCTTTAACGATCAGATAAAGCAGTTTTTGATGATCTTAAAGTGAGGCTCAGGATAACTTTGGTGTAAATAACGCTTAATGTTTAGCATAAATGGGATAGTAGTTTTTTTAGCTGCAAATCATTTATCTTTATGTCAACAATCAGCAAAAGAGCCATGCCAACAGTAGATGAAATTATGGACGACCTGCGAGCCAACGGGAGCGACAGTGTTAAAAAGATATGGTTGAAACACGGTATACTGGAGCCGTTTTTTGGTGTGAAGATAGAGCACCTGAAAAAGATACAGAAAACAGTAAAAAAGAACTACGAACTGGCGAAAGGTTTGTATGCTACGGGTAACGCCGATGCCATGTACCTTGCGGGATTGATCACCGATGATGACCGGATGACCAAAGCCGACCTACAGGGGTGGGTTAATGTAGCATTATCAAATAATATTAATGAGTATACGGTACCCTGGGTAGCATCGCAGGGTAAATATGGTTACGAGTTAGCTTTGGAATGGATAGACGCTGCCGAACCACACATTATGGCGGCAGGCTGGTCGACGTTGAGTTGCCATGTTGCCCTTACGGCAGATGAGAAATTGGATATCCCGCACATTAAAAGCCTGCTGGAGCGGATAGAAAGAACTATCCACACGGCACCTAACCGGGTAAGGCAAAAAATGAATGGGTTTGTGATAGCTGTTGGTAGTTACGTAGTGTCGTTAAGCGATGAAGCTATAGCAATAGCAAAAAGAATAGGGGTGGTAACGGTTGATATGAACGGCACCGCGTGTAAAGTGCCCGACGCGATTGAGTATATTATGAAGGTGAAAAACAAAAACGGTATAGGCAAAAAGAAAAAAGAAGTAAAGTGTTAACCGCTATAAACCTCTTTAAAAAAAGAAAAAGCCAGCTGCCTCGCGCAACTGACTTTCTTAATCTATTAACTTAACTGTTCCAATTAATTTCCGAAATGAAAAAACTTGGTAATTCAAAAATAGAATTCAAAGCACATTGCTGATAGGCGAAAGTCACCAATAGTGCCGATGTTGAAGCATTTGCAGATATGTTGTTGTTTTACAGCGCATTAAGCCGGTGTTTAATTTAACAATATATCATAAAAAAAGCTGCACCTTTAAAAGGGTGCAGCTTTTTTTTATTAAGCGTTATCTTAATTAATAGCCCGGGTTTTGAACCAGGTTCGGATTTTTATCAGTGTCGTATTTAGGAATAGCTAAAACAACATAGTTAGATCCGTATGCCTGGGCGGTAGCTGCACCATGTGCAGGTATACCACGGCCGGTACGTAAAAAGTCAAATTCTGCCTGGCCCTCAAAGGCAAGCTCAATTCTTCTTTCGGTTAAAATTGCAGCGATCTGATCGGCCTTGGTAACAGGAGCAATGGCCGAAGCCTGTGATCTTGCCCTAACCTCGTTAACCAGAGATGTAGCAACCGGATCAGCAACGGCGGTAGCATTCAGGTTAGCTAAAGCTTCTGCTTTGATCAGCAAAATTTCGGCATACCTTAACACCGGAACCCAATCGTTAGTGTTTAAGTATTTGTTGCTGTAATAAGCCGTACCTGAAGGAAGAACCAGGTTTTTATAACGAAGATCTTTGGTTATATCCATTAACCCGATAAAATCAGAGCTTAACTGGATATCGCCGCGTTTGGTAGGATTGTAGTGCTGGCCCAGTGCATTATTGGTGTTGGGGTTATCGGCACCATTCATCGCCACCGAAAATATGCTTTCGCGGGTGGTAAAGGTACGGAAAGCAGTTAACGGGTCGTTATTTAATACATAGTTATCAGGTGCGGCAGTGTTGATGATCTTATCGGCATAAGTGTTAGCTTTGGCATAATCACCTTTATAAAGGTATAAACGTGCCAATAAACCCCTGGCGGCACCTTTGGTTGCCCTTGCCACGTTAGAGAAAGCCGGGTCGCCGTAGTTAAGCGGTAATTTAGCTTCTGCATCTAACAGATCAGCTTCCATTTGGTTGTACACTGCTGCTACGGTAGCTCTTGGTACAGCGTTCGATGGATCAAAGGGCGAGCTTGAGCTGGTTAATACCAACGGTACCCCAGGGTGTGTTGCACCGGCAGTAAAGTTATAAGGCTGAGCCCACATGTTAACTAAATAAAAGTAACATAACGAGCGTATAAATTTGGCCTCGCCGGTGTACTGATCTATTTTAGCTGCAGGAACGCCGCTGGCACCTGCTACGTTGGCTAAAAACAAGTTGGCTTCACCAATGGTACGGTAAGCGCCCGCCCAGGCCTGGCCAGTATAAGTCTCGCTTGCTGTTTCGTTTACAAATGTTGGCAGCGGGGCAAAATAGGATGGCGGGTTCATATCAATACCGCGGCAATCCACATAAATTAATACGCGGCCACCAAAAAAGTTTAAATTTTGCAATTGATCATACATACCAACTGATGCTTTTTCAGCCCTGTCGGCACTTGCAAAAGCCGAGCTCGGAGACAAACTATTTACCGGATCCTGGAAAAGCTGTTTACGGCATGAGCTCGTAATGAAGGCGAACGCGGCCGTTAATGCCAGTGTGCCAATTTTATATTTATTCAATTTCATTTTTCTTGTATTTAATGTTATTAAAATGAAGCGTTTACAGCCAGCGTAAATGTGCGCGGTTGCGGAACAGCACGGTTATCATAACCTGTAGCTATGTTGGTGTTGTTCCGGTTGCTGTTAACTTCAGGATCTATGCCGCTGTATTTGGTGATAGTAAACACGTTATATAGCTGGGCCGATAACCTGATATTTGAAAACCCGATTTGCTTGATCAGATCAGGGTTAAACCTGTAACCTAAGGCCAAAGTTCTTAAACGGGCATAGTTGCCGCTTTCTAAAAACCGTGTAGATGCCTGGTTAGCTGTTTGGTCGATACTGTTTAAGCGTGGGATATCTGTGACCTGACCGGGAGTTGTCCACCTGTTCAATATCCTTGCATCGTTATTTTGAAACTGGTTGGTTAACAAGCCTGATAAGGTGCTGTTATAAATGTAGTTACCACCAGAGTAAACAAATGAGAAATTAAGATCAAATTGTTTATAAGTAAGGGTATTATCAAAACCACCATACCATGTAGGTGTACCGGTTTTACCTTCCTGATAGTACTGATCTGCCGCAGTTAGGTTAGTTGTTGCCGTGCCATCCAATAATTGATAACCCTGGGTAACCTGGTTAAACTCTTTAATGGTACCGTTAGCGGTATACCACATTGGATATCCGTTTTTAGGATCAACACCGGCCCAATTGTACATTTTATAAGTACCCAAAGGGCGGCCAACGCTGGCAACAGTATTAGCCGAGGTTATATCGGTGTTACCTGTAACAGCTACCAGATCGGTAACTTTATTGGTTACGTGTGTGTAGTTGAAAGACGAGGTCCAGGTAAAGTCCTTATTTTTGATGTTAACTGTGTTGATGGTTGCTTCGAAACCACGGTTATACATCGACCCAATGTTTGTAGTGATAGATGAGTTGGGTACACCTACTGTATATAACACTGGTGCCGCAAGTATTAAACCGCCAACATTATTATTAAAGTAATCAAAATCGATGTTAATACGGCTGTTTAAAACGCTCATGTTAAAGCCGATATCTGTTTTGGTTTGCGTTTCCCAACGTAAATCGGCATTGCCTAACTGGCTGCTCGAAAATCCGTTTAAGTTGGCATATAAACCACCTGCGTATAAGGTACGAGCAGCATAAGCACCAACCCCGGCCTGATTACCGGTTTTACCAACGCTACCTCTTATTTTTAGGTAGTTAATGTATTTGTTGTTTTTCAGGAAGCTTTCTTCAGATACGATCCAGCCTAACGAAAGGCTTGGGAATTTACCCCACCTGTAGTTTGTACCAAAGCCAGAGTAAGCATCTTCACGAAACGAAGCTTCAACCGAGTACCTGTCGTTAAAGGTATAACCTAAACGTGCGAAATATGATTCGATGCCCCACTTAGTAAGATTACCATCAGAAGAAAGATCGATAAGGGCAGAGCCCGGAGGCGCGCCAGAATAAGCATTTGTAATGATATTGGTAAAGAACGGATCGGCAAAGTTTTCGGCCGAAGCGTAGGTGAACCTGCTGTCATTGTACTGGTATTCGCCACCACCGGTAAATGTTACCCTATGCAGGCCGAATGTACGATCGAATGATAAATAGTTTTGCCAGTTCCACTGGGTTTTGGTGATGTATTGATCTTGCACCAGGCCATTATATGATGAACCTAAACCCGAAACAGCAGGGTTGCCGTACTGGTCTTCAAAATCTTTTTGCAGATCAACACCAAAGCGTGTAGTTAAAGTTAAACCCCTGATCGGTTTAATATCCAGGTAAGCATTGCCTAAAATTTCTTCAGGAGTCAGCTGGTTTCTGTTTAACACGGCAGCAGCCAACGGGTTGCTTATTTTGTTACCAATAAGGTATTGTGTTGCAGCACCGGTTGCCGTAGTTTTTACATATAACTTGTTATTACCTAAACCTAAAAAGCCAACGCCACCTTCCTGAGCTGTAGCTGCACTGGTAAGGTTGTAACCACCTTGTCCGGCGGTTCCGTTTGGATTGTAAGCCGCAACAGTTGGAAACGCGTTATAACCCGAAATTGCTAAACCGGCAAGGTAGGCATCGGTTAACACACCGTCGTTTTGTGCATGCGAGTATGATAAATTAACGCCGCCATGAACATATTTGTTAGGGCTGGCCTCAACATTTAACCTTACCTGTGCGGTGCGCAGCCTGTTACCAAACAGGATACCATTTTGATCGGCATAACGAACTGAACCGAAAAAGCTGGTTTTTTCGGTACCGCCCGAAGCAGAGATTGAGTTATCGCTTTGGAAACCGGTTTTATAGATCAGTTTCATCCAGTCGGTACGGTCTGGCTGCCCATCACCATCAACATCGCTGTTAACAGCAACAGGGCCGTTAAATGGCCAGCGGTTTTGTACTTTTTCGTTGTTGATGGTATTAAAATCATCGCCGTTTAATAAGTTAGGCCTTTTTGACGGAGTTGCCCAGCTGCTTCTTGAATCGAAAGAGATCTTTGATGTACCGGCTTTACCTTTTTTGGTAGTGATGATAACCACACCATTTGCGCCGCGCGAACCATAGATGGCAGTTGCACCGGCATCCTTTAAAACATCGATAGATTCGATATCGCTTGGATTGATCAATGCGAGCGGATCAAAACGGGTACCGTTACCGCCATTAAATGTGCTCAGGTTATCGCCGGCGGTCATAGGTACACCATCAATAACATATAAAGGGTAGTTAGCTGACGAGATAGAGTTGGTGCCGCGGATACGGATGCTCACACCATCGGCAAGCGTACCGCCCGAGCTTGATACCTGCACACCTGCAATTTTGCCGCTCAATGCTTTTTCAAAGTTTTCAACAGGCTGTTCAGATACTTTAGTACCGGCAATGTGGCCTATTGAGCCGGTAAGCTCGCGTACTGTTTTGGTACCGTAACCTACCACAACAACTTCGCCCAGCGTTTTAGAATCTGTAGATAAAGTGATATTAAATGTGGTTTTTGTACCAATGGTTACAGTTTGGCTTGAATAGCCCAGGTAGCTAAAAGTTAACGATTTGGCCGTTTCGGGCGCATTAATTTTAAATTGGCCTTGTGCATCGGTTTGTGTGCCGATGGAAGTACCCTGTACTTTAACAGATACACCTGGTAAGGTTTGGCCGTCATCGGCTCCTGTTACTTTACCGGTAAGTGTTCTGCTTTGCGCAGACGCGCCTTTTGTGGCTATTGCAAAAAGCAATAGTAGCATAAGTAATTTTTGTTTCATGTTATTTTTATTGAGGTTAAAATCAGCCTTGAAGAAGGCTTTACATTATCTGTATATCAATTGAGTGTTGATTGCAGAATTTACGGCGGAGACTTAATAATAAGTACATACTTGTTCATGACGTCAGTTATATGTGAGATTACAAAACCGTAATATTAACAAATCACGCCTCGGTGCAATATGCGGAAATCACCTACTTGGTGATTTAGGCATATTTATGACATTAAATAGATGAGTTATCAGTGTGCCGGAGAGTTTAAATGGCAGGTAACAGCGGCATATCACGCAATTTTGTTACCTGCCATTGTATATTTAATTAGGCAACGGCTTGCCTGTATTTTTGAGGGGTAACGGCATATTTGTTTTTAAAAAGCCTGATGAATGAACTTGGGCATTCAAACCCTACCATGCATACAATTTCGTTGATACTGTAGGGAGTAGTTTTAAGTATGAAGCGGGCACGCTGTAAGCGCAGTTGTATTAAAAACTGATGCGGAGATATGTTAAATGCCTGTTTAAATGTACGCAAAAGGTGATTGACGGATAAACATGCATGGTGGCCCAGTTCTTCGAGCGCGATGTTTTTATTATAATTACTGTACATGAAATCTTTGGCCAGATTGAGTCTTTTTAATATCTCAACACGGGTGCTCTTGTTGGTAAAATTTAATTTATCGGCTTTGTCATATACTTCCTGAGTGCATACTTTATGATAGTTAATAAGGCAATGGTGTAAATATTCGTTTATCAGCAGTTCATCCTGTAAGCCATTGTCAAGGTGATGTTTTAAATGCTGTATGTTAAACCGCATATCGCCTGCAAAAGGATAAATGGTTTCGTTAAAATCAATATTAAAATCGCCGGCAGGGTGGTGGGGCGAGTCTAATAATTTAGTTGCAGAAGAACTGTAAGCATTGCGAAAATCGTGTAAAAAGCCCTCGTCAAATGTAATTGAAAACGACTCGACCGGCATATCCGAATCAATTTTGCTGGTATAAAGGGTGCCTTTGTTCAGCATTAAAAATGAGTCGGGATAAATACACAGTTCGCGCCGGTTAACCTGGTATAATTCATTACCGCTCAGCGCAAATTTTAAACTAAAATCGTTACTGCACTGCGTTTGAAGACGATGTGCACGGGTTTCGCTCAAAATTTTATTATTGTTTTTTAAGGTTCTTTGGTAATCCATCGCATCAAATTTTACAGTTCATCATAATTTCTTTCTTCCAGCAAAATGTACTCGTTGCCATAGTTATCGTTAAACTCGGCACATAAACCTGTATCGAGGTATTGAGGCTGGTTTTTAAAATCAATACCCTGGGTTTTTAAATGATGATAATCTTTAAGGCAGTCTTCGGTATTTAAAATAACCCGGGTTTTAAAGCCGGTTTTACTTTTATCGGCAACCAGGTTAAAATATTGATCGGTATCGCTGATGCGGATAGGTACCTCATCGCCCTGCTGATCAGATGTATCATTGCCGGCCGGAGTAAAACCGAGTTTTTTAGTAAAAAAATCTACGGCTTCGCCCATGTCTTTCACAAAAATCGTTACGTGTTTTATTTTCATAGATGTACAGAAACAACCATTTAACAGGTTAAAACTTGTTATTAAATAATAAATTAGTTTTGGTCAGTTATTGGGCGGATCTGTGACAGATGGTTACAATAGCTACGGCTTTTTGTACGCTTCAAAGGTAAACTAAATGTATAGGTAGCGGTATCACCCGCTTAGGGGGATTTTTGCATATAATGGATAATGGCTATTTGAGATAGGCGATTATCACTATTTTTTAATAACTGCGAAAGTTTTTACAGATCGTGGCGCTTTTAAACCGCTGCTTATATCAGCCTGTTATCGCGCGCGGTTTTAATAGCGTCGGCACGCGAATTAACATCAAGTTTAATGTAGATATTTTTAATGTGGCTGCGTACGGTTTCGAGATCTATAAATAAATCGTTAGCTATTTGTGTGCGGCTCTTACCGTTACAGATCAATTCTAATATCTGGGTTTCGCGTTTTGAAAGGGGGGAGTTTTGATTGCGCTGAAACGAGTTGATCACCACACGGGCAATATTAACGCTCATGGGGCCGCCGCCCTGTTTTACTTCTTTAATAGATTCGATGATCTTGGTTGCGGGTGTATTTTTTGTTAAATAACCCGATGCACCGTTTGATAAGGCGTCAAATATCAGTTTTTCGGATTCGTATACCGTTAATATTAATATATGCACCAATGGCAGCATCTTTTTGAGCCTGGGGATGGCTTCTATACCGTTGGTACCCGGTAATTCAATATCCAGCAGAATAACTTCGGGAGCATCTGCTACAATTTTTTTTACTGCGTCGTCAAATGAGGGATAGGTACTGATAACTTCATAGCCCTCGCTCTGGTCGATCAAAAATGCATATCCTTCACGAATGACCTGGTCATCTTCAATAATTACTATCCTGATACTGTCGCTGTTATCCATGGTGTTGTGACGTCAATTTTTTTTTAATTTAAGTGTTAAAATAACCGTAGTGCCTGTATTAAGATGCGATCGTATCGTAATCTGGCCATCAATACGTGCGGCCCTGTTTTTTATATTGTTTATACCATGTCCTACGGCTGTGGTATCGGCATCAAAACCCTTTCCGTTATCAGTGAGCAAAATGCGCATCTCATTATTTTTAATTTCGCTAACTGTTAAATGTACCCGGCTTGCACCCGAATGCTTCATTATATTATTTAAAAGTTCTTTGTATATCAGCGTCATGTTACGGCAATACTCCAAAGGCAATTTGATACGGTTAAAAGAGGTGTCAATCTCATCAATTTCAAAAGTTATAGGGGTATCATGAAAAAACTCGATACCAAATAGCTTAATGTGCGTTAATATTTCGTATAAATTATCGCTTTTAGGATCTAACGCCCATAAAATATCTTTAGTACCATTATAAAGCGCTTCGGCATTTTGTTTTATCTGGTCAACCAGCTTTTTCTCTTCGGTTTCGCTTTTATTAAGTTTGGCAGCCAGTATATCAGATAAGACGGTGATACGTGTTAATTTGTTGCCAAGGTCATCATGAAAATCTTCGGCGGTTTGCTTCCTTATCTTTTGTTTTTCTTCACGTTTGATGTTGTCGACGATACGTACGGCCCGTAGCTTGCGCCTATGCATGTAGGTTTGCATCAATATGCCCAGCAAAACAAATGACAGCAACGATAACAGCGTAAATATCCAGGTTTGGTAAAATGGAGGTACAATTTCGAATGCAAACTGCGCTGTATTGCCTGATTGCAGGCCGGTTGAGGTAAGGGCCTTTACCTGAAAGGTATATTTACCGGGCGGCAGCGAAGGGTAATCAACAACGGTGTTTTTTATAGGTGCACAAAAATTATCATCATGGCCCGTTAGTTTGTACTGATACGATACATCGCGCGGGTTTTTTAAATAAACGCCCAAAAACGATATGGCCAGGTGATTTTGATTATAAGGAATGCGGGCTCCCTGCGTATCGGCCATGGACCTGATATGATCGCGCGTGAACAGGTTTACGGATTGGATGATAATATGCGGGCTTGAACTGTGCATTGGTGGTTTGGCCGCATTGTAGATGATCAGTCCTTTGGTGGTGCCCATCCAGATCTTATCATCAAAATAGAGTACCGAATTTTCGTTAGCCTCGGCAATAATTTCTTTTGAATTGCCGCTGCCTACAATTGAAAAATCAAATCCGTTTGGTAAGGGTACAATACGGTTTATGCCCCGGCCCGTACCGGCCCAGATAATACCGCTTTTATCGGCAACTAAATTATAGATGGCATTTGAGTTGAAGCCGTTTTTTACGTTGTAATTTTTGATGCTCCCGGTTGTGGTATCCCAAACAAATAAACCCCAATCGCCGGTGCCGAACATCACTTTGTTATGATATTTGATCATACACAGTATATTCGACGATTCTAATACACCAATTTTAAAACCGGGTACCAGTTTTTTATTTAAAAGAAGTTTGACCCCATTTTGCGTACCTACTAATACGGAGTCTTTGCCGAGTGCCAGTAATGAGGTTGTAAAACCATTAAAATCATCAACGTGCCTGAGGGCATTATTACTGTAATAAAAACAGCCATAAGGCGATGCCATCCATATCGTGCCTTCGTTATCCTGTGTTAACGCATTGGCAATACGTTCGTCGCTTGCGGGCACCATGGTATAACTATAGCCATTGTACTTCCACAAACCACCTAATGAGCTCCCTATCCAAATGTTATTGCTCCTGTCGGTATAGATACATTGTACTTTTTTAACATTAAAATTTTTAGTGGGCAGATCAATATTTTTAAACTGTTTACCATCAAATTGCATCACGCCGCTGCCATCGGTAGCCAGCCATATCCGGTTTTGCTTATCGAGGGTTAAACCCATAATGGTTTGCGCGCTGCTTATGCCTTGCGACTGATCAAAAACGATATAAGTATTACCCTCGTATTTATAAATACCGCCGCCCCAGCTTGCAAACCATAAATTGCCATCGTTATCACAATAAATATTGGGTATGGCAGCATCGGTAAGGCCGTTTTGGGAGGTAAAATGGATGAGCTGTTTGTTTTTTACGCGATAAACACCGCTTGACGATCCGATCCAGAGATCGCCACGGGCATCCTGTTCAACACAAAGCAGGGCGGTTTTAGTTTGATTAAGTTCGGCGTCGGGGTACGGATTTATGCCAGCGCCGGTGTATACATACAGTTTGTTGTTGGCTATAAAATAAGCCTTGGCATGGTTTAGCTTGTCAAACAGTATCCACCGGATAACCAGGTTTTTGTATTCGCCCTCGAGCGGGATGATATTTGCCCAGGTATTGCCATTTAAAAAATAAAGCCCTTTTTGAAAAACACTGGCACACAAAACACCCGAGCGGTTTACGGTGATATAGGTTAAACTAAAATCGGCAGCGCCGGTAATTGTTACCTTTTGTAACGTGTTGCCGGTTACCTTAAACAGTTTACCCTCCATCATCAGCCAAATGGTGCCGGCACCATCTTCTACAATATTGGTTACCCAACTATGCTTAATACCTGCAGGAATGGGGTAATTGGTTAACTTTTTTTTGCAATAGCAGGCAAGGCCCATGTGTGTGCCAAACCATACCCGGTTTTCGCGATCGCATAAAACGGTGTATACAAAGTTGTTTAACAGGCCGTTTTCTTTAGAAAATGCTGTAAAATCTTTACCGTCAAACCGGCAGGCCCCACCAAGTGTACCCATCCATAAACGGTGCGATGGATCCTGACTTAGGGTATTTACCTGCGATTGTATCAGGCCGTCTTCAATATCATAATGTGTAAACGTGTATTTTTGAGCAAGGGCCTTAAAAGTGGAGCAACAAAAAAGGCATACTGCTACCAATAACAGTTTAATTATACCATGTACAGTTAAGTTACTTTTAAGTTGTGCGAACATATATTAACAACAGGCCTTAATATTACAGCAGTAGACGGCCATAAATTAAAGCCTATTTTATAATAAAAATATCACCCTAAAAGGGTGATATTAATTAAATTGATTAGTTAAGTATAAGATGCTTTTTAAAGCATAAAGTTACTCAACATTGTAAAATAAAATGCTAATTAGCTGTAGCCACGGCCGGAACTGTGCCCGAAGCCTGATCATTGTTTTTAAACAGCCTGCACACCTGGGTTATTTTCCACTCGTTATTTTCGTTCTTTTCCATGGTGATGAAATTTTGTTGTTTAAAATTGGCGTACTGGAAATCGACCCTTGCTAATATGATCGCGTCGCTTTTGGCAATAATTTCATATTCGCTGGTGCAATCCTGTTTGGTGGCGTCGGCTTTCATGCGTTCAACCAAATCGGATTTATACTGAACGATCACCTTTTCGGCACGGGGCATTTTAATGCGCACATCGTCGCTAAGCACTTTATCGAGCTTTTTAAAGTTTGAATTAACATAGCTATCGATATAATCGTCGATAACGCTTTCGTAAGTTGGAGCCTTATAAGTTTTTGAGAAACTGTTGTTGGTTGTGACCAATAATCCGATGATCATGCAAGCCACTAAAATTTGATTTTTCATTGTGCGGTTTTTTTTAACAAAAATGGGGGGTGGTTAACCTTAGTAAGTATGTAAATAACACCCAACGGATGTGCAGATAACACCTATCTGTTAACGACTGTAAAATGCTGAAATGTTAAAAAAGAGAGGTTTTGAAAAAAAGTGGTAACTATTTGAAATTTGCTGCGTCTTATGAGTATCAAAACCTGCCATTATGAAAACATTAGTCTTGCTCATCATGATAACCGGAGGCGCATACATCTTATCTGTGCCACCAGACAAGCCGGCTAAAAAGCACCATGTTTGCAATCAAACCTGCAGCAAAAAGAAATGCGACGAAGCACAGTAAATGGCGCTAAAAAATAAAGTCACACCCTCGCGGTACGACTTTATCAATTTTCTATTTACCCTTAATGAGAGCATGAAGATGCTCATATAAGCGCGGCGTAAAGGTACAGCAATGCCCAATAACGAAATAGGCCAATAACACCTTAAAGATGTGCGGATATCACCAACCGGATTGCGGGAACTTAAATTGCAGGCGGTATTAAAATCAAAAAGCTATGCCCTCGCGGCATAGCTTTTTGTGATTTCTATTAACTCACTTATAAAACAATTAAACGGTTACCCGGAAGTGTTTATGTAAAGGTATGCAGGTATAAACAGATAATGCCGGGTGATATCACTGTATTTTAATGTGGAAATCACGGTAAATAAGGCAATAACAGAAACCCCTGTCAATTTTTGGATAGCAGGGGTTTTAGAGCGGGAAATTTTCTAAATTTAGCTCATGAAAAAAATTATCCTGGTGTTATCGTTACTGCTTAATGTATTTTTTGTAGCCAAGCATTTTTACTATAAAAAACCATCCCACGAAGTGAAAAATGATTCGCTTGTTACCTATACCTTTAACAAAGTAAAATTAATAAGTACGCAAAAAGAAATGTTCAACATGATGCCTTTTAGCGATGATGATGTACTTTTTATAGGCGACAGCGAAACCGCGGGCTTTCCTTTAAATGAAATGTTCGGAACTACGAAAATTAAAAACAGGGGGATAGGCGGTAATACATCGTATGATCTGCTTAAGGTTGTAAAATCATTAAATCATATTCCGAAAACGGTTTTTGCTATGATAGGCGTTAATGATGTGACCAACGGCATACCGGCTGATACAACAGTTAGCAATATCAACAAGGTTGTGAACGAATTAAAAGGGAGAACCATTTATTTTCAATCGATCATGCCGGTGGTTGATCAAGGTAATACCACTAAAATAATGGCTTACAATGCCAAAATAAAACAGTATTGCCTTGCGCATAAAATTACCTATATCGATCTGTTTCCGCACCTATTGGGGCCCGGACTAACTTACGACGGGGTGCATTTAAACGGCAAAGGCTATACTATTTGGAAAGATCAGATCACACCGTATGTAAAGCCATTGCTTTAAGCCGGTCAGGTTTTTTGCTTTTTCTTTTTTGCTGCCGGGAAAAGTACATTGTTTAATATCAACCGGTAGCCCGGCGAATTGGGATGCAGGGTAAGGTCGGTTGGGGGTTCGTTAAAACCGTGCTGATAATCTTCAGGATCATGGCCGCCATAAAATGTCCATTGCCCTTTGCCGTACTCGCCATGAATATAACGTGCCTCGTTGGCGCGCTTTAACTCGCCTAAAATAGTAACATAAGGTTTAAGCTTACTTTCGTTAAAGGCGGTGGCTAAACCTTTAAAGCCCTTGATCACCCGTTCATGATCCTGCGTAAGCATACTGGCTACCACATCCCATTTGGCCGAAAAATCAAACAAGGTAAAAAAGTCTTCGTCTTGCGGGATGTGGCGGGTAGGGCCATCGTCAATATCACTAAACTGGCGCCCAAAGCCCCCGTTTACCGTGAAATTTTGAAAGGCGAGCGTTTGACTAAAGTCGAGCTTGGCCTGCGCGTTAGGGTCGGTATCATCGCCATCGTATACAGCTTCGCAAATATCGGTATTGGCGGCGGCCAGGGCTATGTCAAAACTATCGGCACCCGAACACATGGCCAGTAAAAAGCCGCCGTTGGTGCAAAAATCTTTAATACGCTCCGCAACGGCCAGTTTCATTTTTGATACTTTTTTAAAGCCCATGCGGCGGGCCGTGGCTTCCTGCGTAGCCTTGTCTTCCATAAACCGCGACTGGGCCCGGCCGCGAAAAGACTGTTTACTGTATTGCCCGGTAAAATCTTCGTGGTGCAGGTGCAGCCAATCGTATTTAGTGAGCTCACCCTTCAGGATCTCTTCATCATAAATAATATCGAAAGGTATTTCGGCATATTTTAAAACCAATATCACGGCATCGTCGGAAGGTAAAACGCCAATTTTGGGTGAGTATACGGCCATGCGGGGCGCTTTTTCCAACTTTACCACTTCCATGTTTACCGATGGGTCGCTTATCTGGGTCACAATTTCATTGGCTTTGGCGTCGGCAATTACTTCGGCGCTGATGCCGCGGACCTTGCATTCGTCTTCGGTCTTTTTTTCGTATTTGCACATAAAACTGCCGCCGCGATAGTTAAGCAGCCAATCAACTTCGCCTCCGTTTTTGAGCACCCAAAAAGCCAGTCCGTACGATTTTAAATGATCCTTTTGCGCCTCGTCCATGGGGATCAATATCGAAGCTGCCCTTACTGATACAGTGATCAGCAATAAGCCAAAAGCAAACAGATATTTTGGGCAACGCTTCATCTACTCAAATATAACAAACAATATATGAAGGTATTGTGCGTGCCAATGTAAATAGTGTGATAGATTGGGGGGATTGTATTGTTGGGGATAATACCACAGGTGTTCTGAAGATTAGGTTTGCCATCAAAACTCCCTTCTTGAGAAGGGGTGCGTAAGGTAGTGTGGTGGCGGGGATGTGTTATTTTGCGTTAAAAAGGACACACCCCTCCCCCCCTCTCAAGAGGGGAATCGCACCAAGCCTCTACCTTTTTTTATTTTCCGAACACCTGTCGTGATAACACCAACAATGGGCGGGGGCAACTATTAATAACAATGCCGCCCTGTTACAGGCGGCATTGATTATTCATCTCGCAGCTTACAATGTTACACCCGGGGTGCTTAATTACAATCGTAAAAGGTCATCCCGTCCCAGCCGGTAGTAAGGCCGGTAGAATCGGTTACCCAAAGCTGTAAATACATACCCGGCTGGGTAGCTAAATGGATGGTAGCTGTATAACCCACTTCGGTATAGGTATTTGGTGTGTTCCATGAACCATAGCCCCATACATAAGTGTACGGTGGGGTGCCGCCGACTACATGGGCATCAAAAGTGTTGTACATGGCATTTGAATCGGCACAATCATTACCAGAGATCCAAAGCTCGTCAAAATCATCGGGCCTGGCCTGGTTTGATGCAAACCTGAAAACACCGGCATGTTTGGCGACCGCCATTTTATGGTTTGCCGGATGCGTGATTTGCTTGCTCACAGCAACATATTTTGCCGGCGAGTTAAATGATGTATTTTTTATTACAAATAATGCGACTACTAACAGCAGTGCTGCAGCGAATACTGATCTTTTCATTTTTTAAAGAATTGGTTAGATGTTTTAAAATTGGACAATAAAAATTTGTTGCAGGCGGGCGCCCGGCACAGAATGGTTTTGTAATCATTGGTTTTATTAGCTTGAGACTTATAATATTGCTAATATAACAGATATCATATTAAATAACCAAGCTTTTGTTATGAACAAGTTGGGGAGGATAGAAGGGTGGACGAAAAGAGTATATTGTTGGTGATAACACAAACAATGGCTGGGTAATAATGGGTGCCACTTTAACGTGGCATTTTTTATGCAATGCTGTGTGGATATCAATGGGGTAATTAGCGGTTGTATTTTTTAACCGGCAAACTAAAAATAAACCACAATAAATAAATAACAAGCCATGCACCAAAAGTGTATAATGCAAGGTTAAAATACGATAGCTGTGCCGAATAGTCGCTATGAATTTGGATGATAAGATCGATAGAGCGGGAATCGGTGTTTTTTTCTAATGCGAGGCTGGCGGTTTTGTTGCCTAAATCGGATCCGTATTTAAACGCTATCCCTAAAAATATCCATCCCAATAAAAAAAGGAAATAAGAGAGTTTAATTTTTTTACCGATGGGCCTTATATAAGTACTGCCCAATAAGGTTACTATACTGCCGCCGGTTAGGTACAGGCACCAATTAATAACTTTAGCGGATTGATCGACAACCTCTTTTACACCGGTAAGATCCATATTGAAATATATTACGCAATATAATATATTTCAATATGATTTTAAAATCAAAAAGCCGCCCGGGATACCCGTGGCGGCTTTTGATAAGGGATTGGCTTTTTACTTAACCGGTGCCGGCAGTGCCTGCGGCATGTTAAGCGTTAAGCCATTTTTAATATCTACTGCTTTCGAGTCGATCTTAACCGTGGCACTGGTCAGGCCATCGCGGGTGGCGGTAACGGTTATGGTGCCTGGTTTTAATGTGGAACGCACCATTACACGGTTAATACCACATTCGGTATCCAAATGCAGGTTATTGGTGCTGTTTAGTTTAGCGGCGTTGATACCACCGCGCCATACCAGCGGACCGGTAACGGCAAAGTCAACACGCGCCTCGTCGGTTGGGCAGCGGCGGCCCTGGGCATCAACCACTTCAAAATCAATAAAGGCCACATCGCTGCCGTCGGCTTGTAAACCCTGCGGACCGGTATGTACGGTTAGCTTAATGGCTTTTGCCGCACCAGCGGTTTGAATCTCTTGCTGGGCCACTACCTTGCCGCCTTTTTTGGCAACGGCTTTTAAGGTGCCGGGGTTAAAGGCTACATCCGCGAAAGCGTAAACAAAACCGGTTTGGCCCAGGTTTTTTGGCTCGGCTGTACCGGTAGCGCTGTAGTTATCAATAAACTCGATGGTTTTGGTTTGTACGCCCAGTGATTTACCGTTGAGGAAAAGCTCGACCTGATCGGCGTGTGATGCGGCTACATAAATAGTTTTTTTAGTGCCGGCGGGGTAGGTCCAATGGCCGATGATGTGCAGATCGGGCTGCTCATTTTGCATTACGCGCGAAACGTAGAACAGTGGTTTTGGTAAACGTACGCCATCAACCTTACCACTTACACGCAACACGTAGCTGCCTTGCTGCCGACCGTCGGCATCCGAATCTGAAAAATAGATAGACGAATAGCCCGACCATTTAGAGTGGGCCGCATCCTTATTATCAATGCGGTTGCTGATGTAAGCGTTATACCGTGCGGTACCGGCCAGTGCGAATGTTTCGCTGTTCCAGTGCCAGGAATCACCGCCCGGGCCGTTTGTTATTTTGGGTTTAAAGCCCATGTGCGGTGGGGTGTAATCGTCCCAGATGTTGCGGCCCGATTCGTCGCGGAAATCTTCGGTTTCGATCAGCGGGGCCTTATCGCGGCGGGCAATGCTGTAGCCACGGAAAATATCGTCGCCGCTGATCTTATCGGTTTGCGGCGCCTGGCCTATCATCACACCATAAAACTCAGACATGGGTGTTAAAGCTTTGTTGGCTTCGGTTTGGTCGTTATCACGGCTGCCCATTACGCGGCCGCCGTTAGGGTCGAGCTCCTTACGCAGGGCAACCATCTGGTTCATCTGCTCGGGGGTTACAATGGTATTGCCGGCTTCCCAGAATAAAATACTCGGGTTATTGCGGTATTGGATGATGGTGGCGCGCATTACTTCGGCGCGCTGATCCCACTGGCGGCCGGTAACCATGCGTTCCTTATCGCCGGCAGGGCAAACGTTAACAATGCCGAAGCGGTCGCAACCGTCAACATCGGCAGGCTCGGGCGCAACGTGCATCCAGCGTACATAGTTGGCATTGGTTTCGCGGATCATGGCGAGGGTATAATCGTGCATCCAGTTAGGATAGGCACCACCCAGCCCGGCCCAATCATCAGCCGAGCGCTGCGAGTAACCGGTTAGCCAAACAAACTTCCCGTTAAGATAAACACCGCCTGTACCTACGCCACCTTTAAACTCGGCCTTGCGGAAGCCTGTGCGGGTATCCAGTACATCGGCCACTTTGCCGTTAACGGTTAAAATGCTGTATACATGGTATAGGTACGGGTCCTTGGGTTCCCAAAAACGGGCGTCGGTTAGCTGGCCCTCGGCAGTTAAAATTTCGTGCTGGCCGGCTACCAGGTCGGTAGTGTTACCATCAAGTTTGGCTTTGATATTACCCTGGTTATCAACCACTACGGCAGATAAGGTGATGGATGCATAATCGCCGGGGGCCTCGTTGGCTACTTCGGCCTCAATTTTAATGGTAGCGGTTTTTTTAGTAAGGTCGATATTTTGCGGGTAAATATATACGCCGGTAGTTTTTAAGTTGTTAAACAGCGGCAGGGTTTGGTAAATTTTACCGGTTACGATGAGGGATGAGTTGCGGTTAAGGCCGCCAAAGTTGGGATTAAAGTCCTTTGAGTTCCACTGGAAATTTACACCTGTGGCTTCTTCTTTATAACTTGTGCTGTTATCAACCTTTACAGCGATCACGTTATCCTGGCCGCCAAATTTGGCGAATTTGGTAATATCCAAACCTACGGCGGTGATGCCGTTTTCATACAGGCCGGCAAGCTGCCCGTTTACATAAAAGTGAGCAGCCTGGCGCAAACCGTCGAATTGTAAAAATACTTTTTGGCCATCAGCTGTAGCGGGAAGCTTAAAATGTTTGCGGTACCAGCCAATGCCGAACATTTTTTCGCTTTGATCCCCGCCACCGTGACTGATGTATGAGCGGTAACTGTCGACCTCGTTCCAGGTATGGGGCAAGCTTACGCTGGTCCATTTCGAATCGTCGAAACCGGGTTTATCGGCGCCGGTGGTATCGGCGCTAAAGGTAAACTTCCAGTCGGGATTAAAGTTATAGGTTGCACGCGGCGATGCCGGAGGCGCATAGCCTGCAGGTTTGGTACTTTGGGCCTGCGTGTGTAATGCCAGCAGCACGCATACGATTATTGAGAGGAACAGGTGTTTCTTCATAACAAGTATTTATCCGGTATTGATAGGGTATGATAATTAGTTGGGGCAATTTGTGCAAGTTTGGCGGTTTTTACAACCTGTACTGTCCTGCTTAAGACGTAAGTCGCATAATTGTGACAGTTGTTTACTGATTGAAGGATTGATCTATTGATTGACTGATTGTTTGGTTTCGCTGTTACAACGCCCGATTTGAGATGCACGGACTAATAAGATCCGGATTGCAAATCCGGACCAACAGTAGAGAAAAGAAGTTAAAGGTTTTGTATTGGAAATACCCCAAAAATACGTATATTGTATAAAGCGCAAGGCTAAATAATTACGAATTTGATAATGAAGTATTGTAGATCAGGTGAAAATACCGACAAATACCCACCTGTTTATGACGTTTACGTCAGGGTGCATTACGAAAATGATAATTCAAAAATGATTGCAGAGTTTGATACCCCCGGGGGCAATAGATAATCAAAGGATACCGACAAATACCCACCCTATGTTCGATGAATGGAGGATTGATTTATTGAATGACTGATTGCGAATCCGCAGGAAGGATATCTATGTTAAATAAACTGAATAACAGGCTAATATAGACGATTTTTAGCAGTGCTGATTTTGGTTTATTTGTATATCTACCAACGATAAACCAATGATGAAAAAACTATTTATTGCCCTGCTTATAGTGGGGTGCTTTGCATCATGCAAAAAAAAGCAAGCCACGCCTGATAATGGCGGACCAACTACTAATCCACCTGTTGTTGCCGGTACTATACTTTGGGATGGTGATGCCCCTAAAGGAAATTCGGTATGGAAGGTGGCCACAAATATTGAGGGTACCGGTACCATTACCACGGTTAACGATGCTACCTACGGGCCGACATGGAAGTTTGATAAGCCGCTGGGCAGCCACCGCACCGAATCGCACGCGGCAAATGGCTTTCAGGCCAAAGAGGGCGACGAGTTTTACATAGGCTGGCGCTGTAAGATAACCACGCCGCCTAATGTTGCCACCAATGCCGTTTTTCAATGGAAGGCCTATGGTGATAACCAGCAGCAGGATTACCCGATACTGCTTAGTACAACATCGGGCGGCAACATACACCTGATGTATTATGCACCGGGCGGGGCCGGCACCGAACTGTGGAAAACCAAGCTCGATATCAATGCATGGAACCGTTTTGTGCTGCGGCTTAAAATATCAAGCAATGCTGCCAATGGCTATATTGAGTTTTGGTACAATGGCGAAAAACAAACGCTGGCAGGCGGATCACAGCGTTTTGCCGGCCGTACGCTTGATGCGGATTATTGCGACCCGAAATGGGGTGTTTATGGTGGGGATGCACAGCATATGATCAATTACATCAATCAGCCGCGGATTGCTACCACTTATGAAAAGGCTGAGCACGAAAAGTTAAACGAGCCTGTACCCGACCCGGCACCGCCACCGGCAACAGTACCGGTTGACCCGCCAAGCCTGACGATCAACAGGCCGATAACGGCCAGCAGCCAGCTTAGCGGGGCCAGCGCAGCCAACGCTGTTGACGACGACCTGGATAGCTATTGGCAGCCATTGGCAAGTGACCGTGCCGATTTTAACCTTTGGCTGGCGGCCGACCTAGGTACGCCGCAACCCTTTAACGCCATGCGAGTGTTTTGGAGCCGTGCCGATTTTACAGCCAAATACCAGTTGCTTTATTCGAACGACAATGTAAACTGGAGCGTGGCTTTTGAAAAGAGCGCGAATATTACAACGATAGAAAAAAGCAGTTTCCCGGAAGTAACGGCGAGATATGTTAAGTTAAACATCACCCTGAGCGAAAGCGGTACGAACCTGACAACGGCGGAATGGCGGATATTTAAGGAATGATGGAGGGAGTTAAGAATCAAGAATCAAGAATCAAGAGTCAAGAAAAGGGGCGGGAATGGAGGCTAAGCATCATCATGGTGCCATCGTATCTGGGCCGGGTTGTTTATTTGCAAATGTGCACATCTGCATATCAATAACCGCCCGGCCGCTTGCCCGCCCTACTGGCTGGAACAGGCAGGCGTTTTGCGGTTACGGACGGCTTTGATAATAATTGATGATAGGAAGGCTTAACATATTTTTGAGATTTATCTGAAATAGCATTTTTCGCTGCCTGGAGTTACGTCGCCTTTATGCAGGTAAATACCCAGTGATATTTCGTGTGTGCCATAGTTGTAGTTACCCAGCGTTGTGGTTGAATAATCAAAAGCATAGCCTATACGCAGTTTCTCGGTAACAAAAAATTCGACCATAGCTATTGCCGCGTTTGTTTTTTGCAGACCGCTTGGCAGGTTGGGTTTATTGTATAGCGGGATCGCTGTGCGATAAGTGCCGCCAACCCATAAACGTTCGCTTAAAAGCATAAACATGTTGAGATCGAGGCTGGTTGGCCCTGCGCGATCGTCTTTGATCAGAAAAGATGGATTGAGCTTGGTATCATCATTCAGATCAAAAATGGTACCTGCGGTTAAATAGTAGTGCGGTTTGGGTACGGGTACCAGTAATGATTTATCCTGCTGCATATTTTGCGCTACCAGGTTATCGGCCGAAAAGCCTGCGTAAAAAGTGTTGGTGCTAAACATCACTCCCGCACGTGCATCGGGAAAAAGCGCGCTGACGCCGGAAGTAGGTATATAATTATCGCCCTCTTGCACGGCATTAAGTTTGGTGCCATCGATCGCGGCCTGTACAAAGCCGAGGCTCATACCAAAAGATAAGCGGGTACCATCGTCCTGACCGATAGGTAAATGATAAGCCAGGTTGAAATTGGTAGCCAAACTGCTTTGTGCGCCAATTTTATCGGCCGCTATAAGCATACCCAGACCAACTTTAGTATCGGCTACAGAGGCATCCCCTGCAATGGAAAAACTTTGCGGAGCGCCGGGGAAACCCGTCCACTGCGAGCGGGCGAACGAATGTACGTAGAAATCCTGTTTATAACCCGAATAAGCCGGGCTGATGTAAATACCGTTAAAAATATATTGGCTGTACTGGGCATCCTGCTGGGCCAGGGCGCCAAAGCCAGTTACTACTAAACCTATTATAAAAAACAATCTCCTCATAGTATGCGCACTAATTGTTATTCATTTTATTTTGTTGCCACTGCCGACCGTAAAAGGGTTACGTACCCTTTATAGATATCGGATTTGCTGTTGCTGTTGACCTTTAAAATATAGAAGTATGTACCCTCGTTAAGGCCAGGTGCGGTCCACTCGCTCCGGTAATCTTTCTTTTTATAGACCACGTTACCCCAGCGGTTAAAAATGGTGATCTCGTTATCCGGATAGAAGTTTAGGTTAGGTATGATAAAGGTATCGTTCTTACCATCGTTATTTGGTGTAAACACGTTAGGAATATATAAACCGTCGATCTCTTTTTTATCAGCTGATTCGTTATTAGCGAGGTTTACATCGGTTTCGGCAGATGATACCGATGCCGAATTGACGATAGAGCCGTGCGTATTGGCCTTAACCTGCAGGGTTAATACCGCTTTGGCATTTGCGGCTACATTGCCAATTTGCCAGGTTATGGTACGGCTGCCGGTATCGTAAGCAGCAATACCTGTAGTAGTACTGGCTATGCTTACATAATCAAGCTCTGCGGGCAGCGCATCTTTTAACTGTACCTGGGTTGCAGGCATGTTGCTTTTGTTTTCGACGGTAAGTGTGTACTGGTACATTTCACCAACGCGAACGCTACGGCTTTCGGAAATCTTAAGCACCGACATATCAACAACCTTATCAACTACATTGAGTATACCCGGCCTGTAGGTGATCTGGTAATTACCTGCGGTAAAACCCGTTGGCATGATATTATACCGGCCCACATCAACCGAACCTATGGCGCTACCGGTAAAGGCAAGGCTGCCTTGCAGCACCGAGGTGTTTTCGCCGTTAACAAAACCCGAATATACTACGCCGTTACCCTTGGTGTAAGGTTTTCCGTCTTTATACTTGGTATCATTATTAGCGGTGATAACGAGCGGTACTTTGGTAATTGTAAGCGTTGCATCACGATAGTTGATCGTGTATTTATTTGATTGCGCACCTGAAACAGTAATTGGGTAGTTGCCCACATTACTGCTTATGGTAGCTGTTGTTGCTATAGTTGGTAACTTGGTGAGTACTGCGGGTCCGTCGCCATTTACAAAACCCTGGTACGTAAAGGTAAGCGGCGGGTTTGGCGAACCGTATGGCCGGGTTTTATTATCAGCAATAATCCACAGGTCAGGTGCGATCTGTACCTCTATCGGTTCGGATATGGCTGAAGGGCAACCTTCTTTACTATAAGCTATTACCGTATAAACACCGGCATTACCGGTCCTGAAATCTTTAATGTTGGAGTTGGTTATAGGTTTACCGTTTAGGTACCATTGGTAAAATGCGGCACCGCTGGTAGTGGCGTGCAAAGTTATCGAATCGCCTTTTTTTATAATTACACTGGCAATGGGCCCGCCATATTTGTGCACAGTAAAACCTGCCGCTGTAAAAAACAGCAGCAGGTTAACAAGCAATATCAAATAGCGTTGCTTCATCAGGTGTCAGTGTATACTACACAGTAATTACGGACCAGTGATAATAACAGGTTTGGTTGGTACAGGTACAACAGTAATGCTTGTAGTTGTAGTTGAGAAGCAATTGCTGTTTAACGTGTATGCCACAGTTACGCCGAATGTTAGGGTAGCCGCTGTTGATTCGTTTACGGTATATGTGCTTGATGTTGCACCCGGAATATCGGTACCGTTGCGGGTCCACTGGTAGGTGTAGGTATAACCCGAACCATTAACCGGTGTTGCACTTAATGTAGCACTGGTTTGGCCGCTGGCGCAAACGTTTGAACTGCTTGCATTAATAGCTGCGGTTATTGGCGGCAATACAAAGATGTTAAACGGATCGGACGAAGCGGAGGTACAACCCGTAGAGTTGATCTGCACCAATTGATAGGTGTAGTAACCGGCACCGCTTGGTGTTTCGGTATAGGTGGCGCTAGGGCCGTCTTGCACCAGCTGCATCGTACCATCGGGTTTCTTTTTATACCATTGGTAGGTATAGCCTGCTGTTGGAGTTGTTTTTAGCTGGATCTGGCCGGCGTTACAAATAACCTGTTGTACTGCGGCGGCGCTGGCAGGCGGCGCGGTTACGGCATCAGTTGGGCCGCTGAAAGGCGTTTGCGCGAAGGCCGAACTGATGATAATAGTTAAAAGCAGGGCGAGGGTTGCTTTTAAGATCGTAAATTTGTTTTTCATAGCGTGTTAATTTTTGTTGTTTTTTAATTTGTGATTATCGGTTTAGCCGGATTGGGATATAAATTAGCTGTAATGTTTTTGCGGCAAACGGGTGCGAAGGAGATATCATCCAAAGCGAAATCGTTGCCGGTTGCTGCTGTATTTTGATTGACGATACCAATATTGGCGGTGGTATTGCTGCCCGAATTCCACCGTACGGTAAAGTTTTGCCAGTTACCCAGGGTTGAACTCAGCGTAATGTTACCCAGTTGGGTGCCATTGATAGAAAAGTTAAGTATCCCCGGGCTTTGCGAGGTTACCGAAGCACCCCATACCGAAAACACATAAGTAGTATTGGCTTGTACGGTAATAGCTTCGGACCATACCGTAACGTTGGCCGTTGGTGCACCGTTAACCACCATCATACGGCCGTTACCGTTATTCAGGGTATGATCGTTAAAAGTGGCAAAGCTTCCGTGTTCGCTGTGCGGGTCTTTTAACACAGCATAGGTGGCTTCGGCTACCAGGCTTGAGGTATTTTTGGTATAGCTGCTGGTAAAGCCAGCATAATGGTTTCCTGCTGTTTCAAAATCTCCGTTTACAACCGCATCCTCATCGTATCTTACGGTTTCCCACCAATAAGTGCCCGAGGTAGTTACGGTAATTGAGGTACCCGTAGAGCCATTACTCCAGAGATAGTTGGAATAAGTAGGGGTAGGATCTACTGATAACGTCATGCTCGAGGTGCATTGCGATATGGTTGCATCAGTTAAGCTACAGGCCGTAACCGGTGCTGGTTGTGCTAAGGGGCTTACATTGATATGCGTGTTGCTACTATATGACGGCCTTAAAGTGAGGTGATGGAAAATAAAAAGTACAGGGATTGCGAAGGTAAGCGCGAAGGCAAAACAGAGATGAATAAGACGCCTAAAGTAAAAATTTACCATGCTCAAACTGTATCGTAATACTGTAGGGTTTTTTACGGATACATGGCCGGCAAGGTTTTACATTTTGGAAAGTTTTAGAATTGTTTTTGCAAATTATTCTTATCCAAGTTAAATAATGCGTTTGCGTTTTAAATAATATGGTTTTAACAGCGTTATAAAGTTGATACCCTATGAAATAGAAAAAATTATATTATATTTTAACAGGGCGGGAGTAATTTTATAGAGGGTAATATGATTATAATGCTATTGTTGATTGACGCATTTTTGTATGCAATATAATGTGAGATTATTCTATTTTTGCAGTCCCCAAAAACGGAGAGGTGTCTGAGTGGTCGAAAGAGCACGCCTGGAAAGTGTGTATACGCCAAAAGTGTATCGAGGGTTCGAATCCCTCTCTCTCCGCCTTGTGATACAATAGCCTGCTAAAGCATTGATTTTTAGCAGGCTGTTTCTTTTAGAGTCATCTCTCTCATTAATAATTTTAATCACAATGATTATAATTGACTGAAAATGAGTTGTTTTTGATGTTTTCTTGTTCTGATTCTCTCATATAGCTTCCCTTTATCCCCAACAAAAAAGTTCAAATATATTTGCGCAACCAAAAAGTTGCATATATATTTGCAACCATCGAGTTGCGCAATTGATAATCCAAAATGAAACAAGCGTTTACTTTTTACAGATGCGTACCTCGTCGTATTTCAATTTGAACAACAATTAACTAATAAAAACAAAATGAGAAAGATCAGAATTTTCGAACATATCTCGCTGGATGGTGTGATCGAGCACGACAAAAACTATGCGTACGGCGGATGGACAGCACCTTACCGCACCCCTGCGGGAATGGCGATGCTTCTTGAAGCATACGGTAAAGGCTTTGACCTGCTGCTTGGCCGCAAAACCTACGATGAGTTTTTAGGTTACTGGCCAAATGCCGGAGATTTTCCGATGGCCAATGCTATAAACGCCGCAACAAAATACATAGTTACCCATAGGCCTGAGAGCCTTGAATGGGGGCCGGTAAAGGACTTGGGCGGGGATGTTATAGCAGAACTACGAAAGCTCAGGTTGACAGATGGCCCTGACCTGGTACTTTCCGGAAGTATGTCGCTAACGTCGGTGCTGCTCAACGCGGGCTTGATAGATGAGGTTATCCTCATCGTGTATCCTGTATTACTGGGCCGTGGCAAACGCCTTTTATCGGAAAGCTTTGATGCGCGCGAACTCGAATTCGTCAGCACATTAACCACACCAACAGGTGTACTCATCAACACTTATAAGCACCTTGGAGAGCTGAAAAAATGATCTCTCTGCAAATGAGATGCTGAAAAACAGCATCTCATTTTTTTGCCCTAAGTGGATTATTGAACTCGTATACTGATTTTTAACAGAAGATAGCAGAACGCCAAAATTGCTATTAGATTTTTGCAGTATACGCACCAAATACACGTAGAGTTAAGAGATTAGCTCCAGCTTAGGTTTTACCCATCCAACAAACCTTGATATGGAATCATCTGATTCGGGTGCCCGTCCTGCAGCCATTTGAAAAGAATGCTGCATACCAGGAAAAATATCAATACTCACATCGACGCCTGCTTTCCTGGCGCGCTCCGCTAACCTAAGGCTGTCATCTAAAAGTATTTCATCACCACCGACGTGCATATAAACAGGAGGTAGACCTGTAAGGTCGGCATAGAGCGGGTTTGCGAAGGGATCCTTCGGATTCCCATTTTCCCCAAGGAACATCCCTGCCATTCCTTTTACCCAATCCTGATTAAGAAGAAGATCATTCAGATGATTGGATTTCATGGACGCTCCTGTTGCCTCCATATCAAACCAAGCGGAAAAAGGCATAATCGCAGCAGGCAGAGGCAGACCTTTTTCACGTGCAAGCAATGCAGTGGTTATTGAAAGCCCCCCACCTGCCGAATCTCCGATAAGGGCAATATGATTTGCCTGTATTCCCTGGGCAAGCAGCCATTGATAGGCGGCTAAGGCATCGTTTACCTGCGCCGGATGCACATGCTCAGGGGAACGCCTGTAATGCAAAATTAACGCCCTGCAGCCAATGCTCTTAGCAAAATGACCGTAAAGCTTTCTGTGTGTATACATCGAGCCGCTGAAAAATCCGCCGCCGTGAAAACACAGGATCACGCGATCTTCTGTACATCCTTTCGGAACCGCCCACATTGCAGGTACGCCACCGGCATCGGTTTCAATGTAGTCTACCCCACCCGGCTCAGCGGTAAGGCTCGCCCAGTTTTCACCAAAATCACGAGCCTCATCCATAGATTGATGTTTAGTGGATTCGGCAACCATCTTAAGCCACCAGTTGCCTACCTCTTCCACTTGTTTGCTTGGTCTGTCAAGCACTTGTTGATCATTTTTAGTTGTCATAATTGTTGCTTTTTATTTTTTATTTGATAGTTTGTTTTTAGAGACTGACACAAAGGTGTGCCGCTAATAATAAAAATAGAACTATCATTTATGCCTTCTTAAGGGGGTATTTATGACATGGAAAAGCATTAATTTTGAATAATATACTTCGTAAAACACCATGAAAAAAATATCATTGTTAATTCACGAAAATGTTTATTCTTCGTCTGTTGCCGGGGTGATAGATTTACTCGCAGGTGCAAACTGGTGCCTTGAACAATTGGGAAAACCACCTGCTTTTAAGCTGGAACTGGTGAGTGAAAAAGTAAAAAACATACAATTAAACGTTCATGCCCAGTTTATATGTTATGCTACTTTGGAGGAAGTAACCCAAACTGACCTTGTCATTATTCCGGGCTTTGATGGTAATCATATGGCTATACTTAAAAAAAACACGGCCATTATTAAATGGATAAAGGACATGAAAGACTCTGGGGCAGAAATTGCCAGTTTATGTGTTGGTGCGTTTTTTTTGGCGGAAGCAGGTTTGCTAAATGATAAGATGGCTACATCTCATTGGGCAGCAACGGATGAAATGCAGTTGCGATACCCTTTAATTAAGGTCAGATCAGATAAGGTTATCACTGATCAGGATGGAATTTATACCAGCGGGGGCGCTTTTTCATCGATAAAACTGGTGCTGTACCTCATTGAAAAATTTTGCGGAAGAGAAACTGCGATTTGGATCAGTAAGCGATTTTCTATTGATATGGATCATATCAGCCAAGCTCACTATGCTGTATTTACCGGGCAACATCAGCATAATGACAATGAAATTCTGAAGGCACAAAATTATATTGAACAGAATTATTCCACTATCACATCTACTGATGAAGTGGCAGCATTAGTAAACATGGGGAAAAGAAACTTTATCCGGCGCTTTAAAGCAGCAACCAATAATACCCCAATAGAATATATCCAGCGCGTAAAGATTGAAGCGGCAAAAAAAACCTTGGAAGATAAGAACTGGCAATTGAATGAAGTGATGAATATAACAGGTTACAAGGATATAAAAACGTTTAGAACGATTTTTAAAAGAGTGACCGGCCTTTCGCCTCATGATTACAGGAAAAAATATTCGAGAGATATTAATGTTTAAAAATAGATTATGGACCAATTTATAAAAATACTATTGTGCTTAGCACATCCAAAAAAGTAAAAAACGGTATCAGGCGTTCGATTGGAATCCCTCTCTCCGCAACCGTACACGCAAAAATCATAAAAAGCCACTAAAACCGTCTTTTAGTGGCTTTTCTTGTGTATGTTGATCCTGTTTCTGTCAGGACTACTAACTTTCGGTTCACTTCGTATATTGCTTTAACAACCATTATGGGATGATGTTAACATGAGTATAAATGCGCTTATTGGATGTCGCTATTTGCTACCTTAAATTCCCGGGTTATTTTTGTAATTTCACAAAACGTATTGATAAGCTACCTATAGATACTAACTGGGTTTTGAATACTATAGCCCGTAGGCAATTTTGATAACCAAGCATAATGGATACACACGCCGACAAAACGCAGGAAAATAAAAGCCGCGCTGCTGCTCATAGTTTATCTAAACTGCAAAGCACCGGTGAATCCGCGTTTGAGCCTGAGGTTAACCAGCCCGAAACCACCGCACAACTAAAACTACACCAGGAGATAAATAACAGCGCCAGGGTAAAACAGTTGAAAGCATACCAGGCCATGGCCGATCGGTATTTATCTAAACCGGTGCAGCGAAATATAAAACCGGAAGAAGAAACTATGCAGGGTAAGTTTGCTGTAGCGCCGACCGGTAAGCTTAAAGAAAGCTCTGGTGATATCGGCATTAATCGTCCGCAAGTGGCATACCAGCCGGCAACATCGGGGCAACCCATCCAAAGGGTTTTGAAAACCGGAAAATATACGGTTACTAAAGATAGTACGATGAGGAGTGAGGATCATGCCGAAGTTATAAAACTGAAAGAGGGCGATGAAGTGAACGTTGATGGAAGCAAAACGAAAGGCAGTTTATTTACAACAGGACTTTATTTCGGGAAAAAGGAGCATTCGTGGAGTACCCTTGATCTTTACACTGAAGGATGGGTAGTGGATGAGGCATTGAGATTTGTACCTGCACCTGTTGTGGTTAAGGCGGCGCCAAAACGAGAGGCACCGGCACCTAAAGCAAAGGCCACTGTTGTGCCAGACCAACCGGTGGTGATTAGCAGCGGCCCTAAAAAGTCCGCCGAGCAGGCGCCGGCTAAAAAAACTACTGTCAGCGCTCCGGTATCTGCCACACCTGTGGTTATTGTGGCGCCACCGGTAGTGCCAAAATCATATGAACAGCAAGTTACCGAATGGCTGGCGACGCTGAACCCGTTAAATGTGGACAATATCAAAACGGTAAAGGACTATTTTATTGCTAACAAAGCTACGCTGAAAGGTACACCGCTACAGCTGATTAATAATTTTTTGCGGGTACACGGGCTCAACACGGCTGGTACCGCTACCAATTTTATAGCCGGTATTGAAGATCAGTTTCAAGGCCAGGATGTTACTGATAAAATGTTGATATTCAGTAAAATGATGGTGGCTGTTAATGCCTCTATGCGTGCGTTGGGTTATCCTGAAATGACGATCAAAGAATCTTCGGCTGTATCCGGGGGAGCTGTATTTGCTTACCAGACCTGGGAAATGCTGGTAAACCCGGCATCTGTGGGGATGCGCACCAGTGTAATAACTCTGCTGTATCATGAGTCGCGCCACTCGGAGCAGTGGTTTAAAATGATCATAGGGCAACTGAAGAAAGGAAAAAAGAAAACACAAATTGTTTCGGAAATGGGTGTTCCCGGAAACATTGTTGATCAAGCCGTTTTAAAAGCAGACCTGATCGCTCCCCAGGAGATCGCGGCCGCTAATGTTTACCATCAAAGCGTATATGGCACGGGCGCTGCTAAAAGAAACGAAACGTTAAACAGCGGAAAGATCCACGATAAATCAACGAAGGAGCATAGGGATTACAGGAACCTGCCGGAGGAAGTAGATGCCTATGATACCCAGGAAAGAGTAGGTGACGCAGTTACCGAAAGAATAAAAGAACTGATCGACTTAATAGCCATTTCGGATGAAGAAGGTATTCTTTATCCGCTGATGCAAAAACTCGAGTTTCTGTGTAAAATGGATGGGAAGATCGGAAAGCTAAAACCTGTAGCTGAAACTAAGATCGCAAAATTGGGCCCGGTTAAAATGGCCAACCTTAAATCGTATGTCAGGGCCCTCTTAACAAGACTCGCAGCCTGATCAGCAAAAAAGCCGCATTTAAATACGTTTTTCAACAGCTCAAAAAAGCGCTGGATATGCGATAATCACCTTTCGCTCCGCCCGAAAAATTGTCGGCAACCTTTTCAGGATAAGCCGAGTATATCGTGATACAACTTTATCGCATTTTTTATGAAAGTACCTTTTTTAAGCCTGCTTTTATTGGCGGTTGTTTATGGTTTTGGTGCCAATGCACAGGACCTGAAAATACCACAGCCCAGCACACTGCAAAAAATAGAACAGGACTTTGGCCTCGGCACCATTTCAATTACTTACTCAAGGCCAAATGCATTGGGCCGTAAAGTGTTTGATGGTATGGAGCCTTACGGGATAGTTTGGCGCACCGGTGCAAACTTTGCCACGGTACTTAAATTAACCGACACGGTTACCATGGCGGGCCACCAGGTATTACCCGGCGAGTATGGTTTTTTCACCATCCCCGGTAAGGATGAATGGACCGTTATCCTCAATAAAACAGCCAAACAATGGGGCGCTTATAGCTACGATGCCAAACAGGATGTAATGCGCTTTACCGTTAAACCCAAAAAACTGGATAAGCCTGTTGAAACCTTTACTATACAATTTAGCAATACATTGCCAGAGCACGCCGAATTGCATTTGCTTTGGGAGTATACCGATGTATCCATCCCGCTGGTTACCGATGTTGACGCGCGTGTGATGGGTAATATCGCGAAAGCAATGCAGGGCGTAAAAAAGCCGTATTACTTTGCCGCCATTTACTATCATAACCACAACAAAGATATGGATGTGGCCTTAGGCTGGATAAACGAAGCCGACAAAGCCAGTAAGGATGCTTACAATATAAAATACTGGAAAGCCCGTATCCAGTTAAAAAAAGGTGATAAAGCCGGGGCCATTGCCACTGCCAACGACGGTTTAAAACTGGCCGAAAAAGAGGCAAACCCCGAATATATCCGCCTGAATAAAGAAGTACTTGCCGAAGCTGACAAAAAATAAAACCAACACAACGACCCTACCTATCTATCAAAAACATGCGTATTATTTTTTTATCAGCAATTGTATTGTTGTGCGTTAGCTGCCCGTCGTGCAGCAAGCACAGCGATACCGCACCGGCAAGTCAGGATCCGTGGGTAACTCCTGCATTGCAAATAACATCGTTTGCACCGGCAGGAGGGCCCAACGGTACTACAGTGGTGATCATAGGTACAGGTTTTAGTGCCAATATTGCCGAAAATGAAGTGCTTTTTAACGGCATACCCGCCAATATTGTATCTGCTACAGCTACCGGCCTTACTGTTAAGGTACCCGCGGGTGCAGGCACAGGCAAAATAGAGGTAAGGCGCAACACAACTACCATTAGCTCGACCAATGATTTTGGTTTTGTATACACCGTTAGCACCCTTGCGGGGAATGGTACCCCCGGCGCTGCCAATGGCCCTGGCGCAACAGCACAATTTAAACAAGCCTGGGGCGTAGCGGCAGATGGTGCGGGTAATGTGTACGTAGCCGACAGCGATAATAACCTGATTCGCAAAATTACACCCGGTGGCATGGTAAGTACCCTTGCCGGGGATGGCACTATGGGAGCGAGAAACGGCGACGGTGCACATGCACAATTTAATTATCCGCACGGCCTTGTGGTTGATGCCGCCGGTAATGTATTTGTAGCTGATGCCGGGAATAACCTGATCCGCAAGGTTACCCCTGCTGGTATAGTGAGCACCGTTGCCGGGGATGGCAACGCAGGCCTTGTTAACAAAACAGGTGCCGAGGCGGAGTTTAACTTTCCGGCTGATATTACACTGGATATAAACGGTAATTTGTATATAGGCGACACGAATAACGCCTGTATACGTAAAGTAACCCAGGCCGGCGAGGTGATCACCTTTGCTGTTGGCTTTAGGGCACCAGAGGGTATTACTATAGATGCCGCGGGGAATTTATTTGTAGCCGATGCGGGTGGCTTTGTGATCCGTAAGGTAAGCCAGGCCGGCGTGGTGAGTATAGTGGCCGGCAGTACTACCGAAGTAGGATATGTTGACGGGCCGGGTACGGTTGCCCGTTTTCATAACCCTGAGGGCATAGCGATAGACAAAAAAGGCAATTTATATGTTGGCGATCTGAATGCCGCGATACGCCGGATAACACCCGATGGTGTGGTAAGTACCATTGCCGGGAACGGGCAGACCGGCTTTGTGGATGCGGCAGGGCCCGATGCGCGCTTCCGCGAACCAAGCGGTATAGCTACAGATGCTTTTGGAACTATTTATGTGTGCGATGTTTCAAATTTACGGATCCGCAAGTTGCAATAAATTTTAATACCGGGTATCTGGAAGAGAGATACGCGCTGCCCCAAAGAAAATAGCTCCCCTGCTTTTACTTTAAAAACCAGTATGATATGTCAACCACAACAATGGGCAACGTTATAGCCATGCCTGAGCAGCCGGCTGTAGTTAAGGGGAAGCGCCTTGAATCGATAGATGTTTTACGCGGCACCGTAATGATCATTATGGCCATTGACCATGTACGCGATTATTTTCATGCTGATGCGTTTTTGTACAGTCCAACCGATCTTTCGCGTACAACAACAACTTTATTTTTAACCCGGTTTATTACGCACTATTGCGCCCCGGTTTTTATTTTCCTGGCGGGAGTATCCGCTTATTTATATGGTATTAAACGCAGTAAAAGAGAATTAAGCCTTTTCCTTTTTTCGCGCGGGGTATGGCTGATACTCGCGGAGCTTTTTGTGGTAACCCTGCTGCAAACGTTTAATCCGCATTATCCTTTTTTTAATTTACAGGTAATATGGGCCACGGGTATCTGCATGGTGGTGCTATCGGTAATGATCTACCTTGATCAGCGCCTTATCCTGGCCTTATCCCTGTTACTTATTGCAGGCCATAACCTGCTTGATGCAGTACATGTACCGGGCACTGGCGTGCCATCCTTTGCCTGGTCGGTATTGCATGAACCCGGCGATTTTCGTTTTGGTGAGTTTTTATTCAGCGTTAAATACCCGGTATTGCCGTGGATAGGCGTTATGGCATTAGGCTATTGTTTAGGTAGCCTGTATGCCCCGGTTTATGATGCCGAACGGCGGAAAAACATGCTGCTTTTTTTAGGCGTGATCGCTATTATATTGTTTATGCTGCTGCGCCTCAGTAATGTTTATGGCGATGCCGCGCACTGGGCGATGCAAAAAACTTTGCCGCTTGGTTTGCTGTCTTTTTTAAATGTAACCAAATACCCGCCATCGTTTTTGTATATATTGATCACGCTGGGGCCGGCGTTGATATTTCTTTCTGTTGCCGAAAAGCCTTTGAACCTGATCACCGCACGGATAGCGATTTTTGGAAGGGTGCCCCTGTTTTATTACCTGCTTCACTTTTTTTTGATCCACCTGATGGCTATTGTAGGGGCCGGGTTTTTAGGTTACGCCTGGCAGGATATGATCTTATCAGTGCGGATAAATGCCAGTGCGGCGCTAAAAGGCTATGGCTTTACCCTCGCAACAGTATACCTGGTATGGGCAATACTGCTGATTATACTTTATCCTTTATGTAAATGGTTTGACAGCTATAAACGGGCCAACCTTGCCAAACACCGGTGGTTAAGTTATTTATGATGATGAAGCTTTTCTACTCATCTTACAATATCAAATCATTTTTTTAAAGCGATTTCCCTGAGTAAACTTACCGCGGTTTAAAATGCCTGGCAAATTAGTTAAGTTTGTTTTTTACACTTCGCATCATGAAACATTTAAAACACGCTTTAATTGTAGTAGCTGTATTCGCGGTAAGCAAAAGCTACGCACAGCAGGCTCCGGTAACGGCCGCAACCACCATGGATATTAATGGTAAGCTTTGGACAAGCCTGTGGCAGCAAAAGGCTGCTGAGTACCGGGCGCTATGTTTCCAGGCGTATAATATTGCACATTTACGTGCTGCACAGGCCGTTTTAAAACATACAAAAAAGCCAAAAGCTATTGTTACCGATGTTGACGAAACGCTGCTGGATAATAGTCCGAATGCAGTTTCGCAGGCATTGCAGGGTAAAGGGTACGAGAAACAGGCCTGGCTAAACTGGACCAGCAAAGCCGCTGCCGATACCGTGCCCGGCGCGCCATCATTTTTAAAATACGCTGCTAAAAAAGGCATTACAGTTTACTACATTACCAACCGCAGTGAAGCAGAGCGTGCAAGCACCTTAAAAAACCTGCAAAAATATGGTTTCCCTAATGCCGATGATGCACATTTACTGTTAAAAACCACAAGCTCATCAAGCAAGGAAGACCGCCGTAAACAGGTTTTAAAAACGCACGAAATAGTTATGCTTTTGGGCGACAACTTAGGCGATTTTTCGGCTTTGTTTGATGATAAAACGGTTGATGAGCGCCTGCAAAACACCAATACCGAAGTGAATAAATTTGGCAACAAGTTTATTGTATTACCCAATGCCAACTATGGCGACTGGGAAAATAGCCTGTATAATTACAGCCACAGCCTTACCCCAGAGCAAAAGGAAGCGATATTGCGGAAGGCTTTGAAGGGGGAGTGATCTTTTGATTTCGGATTTTCGATTTCGGATGTGATTTCGAATTTCGAATTTTCAATTTCGGATGTTCGATTTCGGATTTGGTTAATGCAAACTGCAGGCAGATCTGAAGCTGGAAAGGCTGATCTTTTTAAAGTCATAATTTGTAATTGCTTAGCGCGATGTGGATTTAACGTTGCAACTTAGTATAAACAAAAACCAAGTTATGGAAGATCAAACCGCCTTATTTGTAAAAATGGCCCTGGATGCCTGGAACGTGCAAAACAAACGCTTTAACGACCTGGTAAATAAGCTAAGCGATGAGCAACTGTTAGCCGAAACCGCAGCCGGGCGCAACACCGGCATTTACCTGTTAGGGCATTTAATTGCCGTAAATGATGCTTTACTGCCTACGCTGGGATTTGGCCAAAGGTTCTATCCGGAGTTTGAAGCGGTGTTTTTAAGAAATCCCGACAAATCGGGTTTACCCAAACCAGGCATTGCCGAACTTAAAGCTGCTTCGGCTAAAATAGATGCCGAACTGAATGCGCATATTGCCAAAATGCAACCGGCGGATTGGTTTGCCAAACATACCGCAGTATCGGCCGAGGATTTTGCCAAAGAACCCCACCGAAATAAGCTGAACGTACTGCTTAACAGAACTACCCACATGGGTTATCACCTGGGGCAGATGGCCTATCTGGCAGCCCACACTGCGTCGTAAATGGGGAGTAAGGATACGATCTTAATATCGAATAATGAATATTGAATTACGAAATTTACTTCATTATTTAGTGTTCGACATTCGTTGTTCGGTATTACTATTCTTAACTTAACAGCGTTACCCTATTTACCCCCTGCTTATTAAATATGAAAAAAGGTATCCTTGTTATCGCCCTTGTTATATCATTTTACAATTTATCGGCCCACCCGTTTAAGGCGGCCGATACATTAAGCACCCAAACGGAGATCATTAAGCGGGGTAAACTTACGCTGACGTTTATCAATACGGCATCGTGGTTTAGCCCGGTAACCAAACAACGCCTGATCGATGCTTTTTTTAAAGTGTACCCCGAAGAAATGAAGGAGTATAACAAAAAATCGCTGCGCGAGGTGACCTTTATGATCGATACCAGTTATAAAGGCGTAGCTGCAACCGGCCATGGCGTGGTGCACTTTAACCCCGAATGGTTTGTAAAGCACCCCGAAGATATTGATGTGGTTACCCACGAGGTGATGCATATTGTACAAAACTATGGCAATAATGACGGTCCGGGGTGGCTTACCGAAGGCATTGCCGATTATGCCCGCAACCAGTTTGGCATCAATAACGCGCAGGCGGGGTGGAGCTTACCTGCCTTTAAGGCTACTCAAAACTATAACAATGCTTACCGGGTAACGGCCCGTTTTTTAGTATGGCTCGAAAACAACAAAAAAAAGGGAATAGTTAAAAAGCTGGATAAAATTATGCGTGAGGGCACCTACACCACCAAGGTATGGACCCGGCTTACCGGCAGCACGGTTGATGCGCTTTGGCTTCAATACAGTAAAAACCCGGTGATATAAACTAACCCAATTTGTTTGCAATTAAGTATATTTGATCGATGAACAAGTTATTAATCAGTTATTTGCCGCTGTTGTTGGCGTTGCTTTTGATCAGTATTTGCGCAAAGGCCCAGTTAACTGTGCACGATGATTTTGAAGGACGGGAGCTAAGCAAGCTGTGGGACACCAGCCGGTTTGAAAAAGGTGCCGTTGTTATACAATCGCAAATTGTAAGGAACGGACACGGCGCCGCTAAAATAACCGTACGGACGGGTCAAAAGTATGAGGCGGGTAACGACTCGAGTAAAGTGTCTGAACGTTCGGAACTATTGGAAGCACGTAAACTGGTAGGTCGCGAAAACAACACTTATGAATATGCTTTCAGTATGTTTATCCCCACCGATTTTCCGATAGTACCTACCCGGCTGGTTATTGCACAGTGGAAACAAAAATGCGATAAAGAGGAGCAATGTGGCGACGACTCGCCGGTACTGGCTTTACGGTATACCAAAGGTGTTTTACAGATCACGATACAAATTGGCCCTGAGCGCACGGTAATGTATCAAACCAGCGGCGATATTCGCGGTAAATGGATAGACTTTAAATTTCAAACCAACTTTACCCGGGGCAATACAGGCTTTGTAAAAGCATGGATAAATGAACAACAGGTTTTAAACTATGCAGGCCGGACCAGCTATGGCGAAGAACGGGGTTATAATCCTAACAGCTACTTTTATTTTAAAATGGGGCTTTACCGCGACACTATGACCGAACCGATGACCATTTATATTGACGATTACAGCAAAAAGCAGTTGTAAATACTACTTAGTCTTTCCGTGGGGGATAACGAATAACGTAACCGCGAACACGGTACACAACAAAACCAGCAGCACAAACAGCACTTTCACAGCGGGTAAAAGCGGTGGCCAGCTTGAAAACAACAGACCGATCAATGCGACAATTAAGGCTATAGCCGATAACGCTATAATAACTCCGAGCACAGTAAAAAAGATTCTCATAAAGCGGTTATACTGCTACTACGAAAACCGTTATCAGAACGCGGGGTACTACAGAAAATTTTTAAACAAAACAGGCCCGGTAAAAACCAGGCCCGTCCCCGGAAAAATCACAATTAAAGAGCTTGCAACATTTGGCTTACCGATGCCCTTTTGGTATAATCCGGGTCAAACTGTGCAAATACAATTTTACCGGACTTGTTGATAATAAACGTTGCCGGAACAGGTAGCACATGGTCGGTATTGCCATTGCCTTTTTCCAGGTCGATGCCATAGGTTTTTAATTTGCCATATAGCTGGTCATCAACTTTATAGTTCACGTCGTAAGCTTGCATAATTTTATAGCCCTCATCGTGCACCAGCGAAAAAGATGCATGAGTTTTCTCTTTTGTTTTGCTGATATTCTCGGCAGTTTCGGGAGTTACGCCAACAACATAAGCGCCTTTGCCGGTCAATAACTGCAACGAATCCTGCAGATGCTGCATTTGTTTATTGCAATAAGGGCACCACTGGCCGCGATAAAAAAACAACACTACTGCTTTATGCGATTTAAGAATAGTTTTCAAATCGATGGTTTTGCCCGAATTATCTTTAGCAGCAAATAATGGTGCGTCGGCGCCTTTTTTCAATCCGCTTTGCGCGAAGATACCTGCCGAAAAAAAGATAGCAAGCATTAATAATAAGTACTTTTTGGTGTTCATGATTTTGGTATTTAGTTTAACATATACCCGGTTAGTCGGCATACAGGCGGTAACCTTACAACACCCAGCCAGGCGCAGCTGTAAATATTTCGCAGATAGGGGTTTAATTTTCAAAAAATCTTTTTTACTTTGATCAACTATATAACTGACCTTATGCTAATCAACAAACCGCGCGCCCTGTTTTGTGGCGCACTATTGCTTTTATGTACGGCTCAAATCGCGGCAAACGCGCAACAACCCAAAGCCGACGATCCGTTGTTAAAGATCTATCGCGCTACAGCGACTAAGATAAACGACCTGGTACATACCAAACTTGCCGTGAGTTTTGACTACAAAAAACGCTACATGTATGGCAAGGAGTGGGTAACCTTAAAGCCCCATGCTTACGCTACCGACTCGCTGCGGCTTGATGCCAAAGGGATGGATATCCATAACATCTCGATAGTAAAAGCCGGAAAGAACTACCCGCTAAAGTTTAGTTATGACAGCCTTAGCCTGGCTATTACCCTCGATAAAAAATACGCCCCTAACGAAAGCTATACCATCTACATCGACTATACCTCGAAACCAGATGAACTGAAGGTGCAGGGCAGCGCTGCCATAAATGATGCCAAAGGCTTGTACTTTATTAACCCCGACGGTACCGATAAAGCCAAACCGATCCAGATATGGACGCAGGGCGAAACCGAAAGTTCGTCGGCATGGTTCCCTACTATCGATAAGCCTAACCAAAAGACCACCGAAGAAATAGCGATGACGGTACCATCAAAGTATGTTACGCTATCAAACGGTAAGCTGGTATCGCAAAAACCAAATGGCAATGGCACCCGTACCGATACCTGGAAGATGGACCTGCCGCACTCGCCATACCTGTTTATGATGGCTGTTGGCGATTTTAGGATCTACAAGGATAAATGGCACAACAAAGAGGTAAGTTATTACCTGGAGCCTAAATATGCGCCTTATGCCAAAGATATTTTTGGCTTTACGCCGGAAGTAATGGAGTTTTACTCGAAAATATTAGGCGTTGAATACCCCTGGAACAAATACGCACAAATTGTAGTGCGCGATTATGTAAGCGGTGCCATGGAAAACACCACGGCTACCCTGCACGGCGTGCAGGTACAAGCTACCCGCCACGAGCTGGTTGACGGCAAGCCCGAAAGCGAAACTGATATTGTGCACGAGCTTTTTCACCAATGGTTTGGTGATTATGTAACTACCGAAAGCTGGAGCAACACTACCGTAAACGAATCGTTTGCTGATTTGAGCGAAACCCTGTGGGCCGAATACAAGCATGGTAAAGATGCCGGCGACGAAACCAATTACCAGGCCATGCAGAAATACCTGCGCCCGCCGGCCAACAAAACAAAGAACCTGGTACGTTTTTACTATCACGACAAGGAGGATGTGTTTGATGCTGTTACCTACGAAAAAGGCGGCCGTATTTTAAACATGCTGCGCAACTACCTGGGTAATGAGGTGTTTTACAAAGGTTTGCACATTTACCTTACACAAAATGCTTTTGGCAACGGCGAAGCCCAGCAACTGCGTTTGGCCCTTGAGCAGGCCAGCGGACAAGACCTGAACTGGTACTTTAACCAGTGGTATTACGGTCCGGGGCATCCGGAGTTAAAGATAGATTACAAATGGGATGATGCGAGCCATACGCAAACGGTATATGTGCAGCAAACCCAGCAGGCCAATCCGTTTATTTTGCCTGTAGCTGTTGATATTTACGCGGGGGGCAAAAAAACGCGCCACCACGTTTGGCTGCGCAACCGGGCCGACACGCTTACCTTTACCGCATCCACCAAACCCGACCTGGTTAATGTGGATGGCGACAAGATCTTGCTTTGCCAAAAAACCGATAGCAAAATACTGGACGAATACGTGTTCCAGTATTTTAACGCGCCGCTGTACCTTGATCGTTTTGAGGCCATTACTGTAGCCGCAGCTAAACAGGATAACGATGGTGCGCAAAGGGTGATGCTGGCGGCGCTGAAGGATAAATATTTTAACCTGCGCATTAAGGCTATCAATGCCATTAACCTGAGCAATGCTGATGTACGGAGCGCGGCGGTGCCTGTATTAACAGAGATCATAAAAAGCGACCCGAAAACATTGGTAAGGGCCGCCGCTATCAATGCATTGGTTAAATTGAATGATGCTAATAACGTGCCACTGTTTAAAGAGGCCGTTAATAGCCCATCGTACGCGGTACAAGGTGCTGCCTTGAACGGGATAGCTGCCTTTGAACCCCAAAACGCTCTCAAAATAGCCAAAAACCTGGAAGCCGATAACGGTGGTGCTTTAACAACTGCTATTACCAAACTATACATGACCAATGGCGGCGAGGCTGAGTTTCCGTTTATTGACAATTCGTTTAAAACCGCGGGCGTTCAGCAAAAATTTAACATGATACCCGATTATGTTAAACTGCTGGGTAAAATGAATAACACCAAAGTGGTAACCGATGGCGTTACCGACCTGAAAGGCATGGCCATTCGCTATAAGGCCTTTGGCGTTGGTCCGTATATTACCGGTATGTTAGAAAACCTGCGCACACAGAAAGAAGAACAGGTCAAAAATGCAACGGGAGCGCAGCAACAGCAATTGCAACAACTGATACAATATATTAATACTTGTATTGATGAGATAGGGAAGAAATGATTTCGGAATTCGGATTAACTTCGTTGAGCGCTTCGCAGTTTTCGATTTCGGATTTGGTTGAATAGTTTATGATTTTTTGATTTTCCTTTTTACCGGTCCCGGGGTTTTAAAACCCGGGGCCGGTTTTTTTTGGAATGGAGATATGCAGATGTGCGCAAGATCTTAAAGCGTCATTGCGAGGTACGAAACAATCCCCGACTTACAGAGCCGTCTCAAAGGTCGTGGACTAACAATATAGGCCAAAACGACTATGGTCTATCGTCCACAAAAACAAGAAAATAATGAATTTAAAACCGAATAAATTATTAGAAATCCGCGGACATCGCCGCACTTGATTGTGAGGGTCGGCGTATATTTTAGTAGTTCTCGGATTTTTAAGTATAGTCGATTCGAATTATCTTTATGATATTAATGTTTAAAGATATAAGTTATGAAAAAACTCATTCCTTTTCTCTGCGCGGCGCTGCTAATGGTATCAGGCACTAATTTAGCTTTCGGACAATCGGTAACAGGGTTTAAAAATATGATTCACGTAACCTTCGGGAAGGTCAGCTTTGATCTTTATTGTAAAATCGGGTCGTGGGGCTTTGGCCAGCAATTTTACGCGGCAAATTTTTACAATCAAACCTTCTACAAGGTACACGTCAAAGGCGAGTATGTAGCTACATTGATTTGCGGCAATGAATCAGTGTCGAAATTAGATTTCACCTGCGATAAGTACGCATCGGTCATCACAGTAGCCGAGACCGACCAAAACTATCCCTATTCCTTCCCACATCGTTACGGAACAGATTTTAGCGGCCTTATTGGCACTGCCGATGAAGAACAATGTGCCGGCAATAGCATCACTGCGAAAATAGGGTCAGATGGAAAAACAATGAAAACAAAAGATAGGATTACTGCCTTACAAATACGAAAACTGACACTTTTCGCCATACAGAGCGATGGATCGGAAGTACCAATAACAACCGAAGGTGTTATGATAAGCGAGCCCGTAAAAAGCAACGCCGCAAGCATACCAAAACCACAGCCTGAAGTTGGAAGTAAATCGCAAAACGCCCAGGCAACGAAGAGTGTTGCTGCTCCGTCGACATCAGGGTCCGGAATAAGTCCCGGTAATACCACACAAGTTGCTACACAACAGCAAGCTTACCAACAGCAGGCAAATAACGCCTTAAATGCAGCCGGCCAGTCGGGTGATGCCATACAACAGTCGCTCAATATGAATAACGCCAGGCTTTATGCGGGTGCAGCCGGAAACACAACGCAGGTGCAACAGATACAACAAATGCAGCAGCAGCAACAACAGGCAAACACCGAGGCGCTGGCTACCGAAACTGGCAACGCGATAGTAGCAATGGCAAATTTGTTTGGAAAAAAATCAAACAGTAGCCATGTGGAGGACCGCTTGACAACCTTAAGTAATTCCTCAAACTCCGATGATCTGGTTTCGGCCGGAACAGAATATAGCTTAAAAAATAAATACACAAAAGCCAATGAGTTTTTTGAAAGGGCCGCTAATATGGGTAATGTAGAAGGTATGCGCAAAATGGCACAGGCTTACGAGTTTGGCGACGGCGTTAAAAAAAGCGACTCGATCTCGAATACCTGGCTGGTAAAAGCATTTGAAACAGCCTACAAACGCGGAATGAAGGAGAAAATCGAAACCATAAATAACCTGGGACGAGATTTGGCTACTCACTCATCACTTATTTTAACCAAACACCATAAAAAACGCGACGATCCATTTACTGATCTGGATTTAAAGTTATCCCTAATGTCTCTGTCTTGTTCCGATGCACTCGATAAATCATATTCGGCTAATTATTTAAACCTGACAGCAAACGAAATAGAAGACTTAAACTTTTCAAGGCTAACTGTGGCAGAACTGCTTACCTGTTTTTCTGAGAAAAATATCACAGAGCTGTTTAAAATCAAGGTTGATTCGGGAGCAACACAGACCGGATTTTTGAAATTGGCTTTAAAGTGGTACAATAAAATAAAAGATTCTGCCGATGGGTATATTGCAACAGGAAAAGAAAAGGATAGCTATAATCGGTACTATTATAAATTGAATGTTGATTTCAGCAAAAAAGGCATCGAAACAGTGACACAGAAATTAAAGGAACTTGGCGTGGCAGAGGTTTCGAATTAGCGCTACCATGGCCTGTCAAAATGTACGGTATAAGATAGGTAATACCCCCGTGCTGGCGCACGCGTGCCGCGTGTGCAATGGCGTACCGATACTTGTACCTAAACGGTTCAAACCACCCGCTCCATAAACTCTATCCTGTTAAAAAACGGATCAATAACGGTGACAGAGATCGTTTCCTTGTCCCAATCGAGTTGCTCCAGGCCAGGTTTCATGTAGGTGTAGTTCTTTTCGAGCAGGGCTTTATGGTAGGTTGCCAGGTCCTCAAAATCGGCGATCAGTATTTTGGCGCCGGGGGCGCTATCTCCGTGATGTTCGGAAAGGTCGATAACTACCCCGCGCAGACTTAACCGCACATAAAAAGGTACACCGGGCGGCGCGTGTTCAAACTCAATTTTAAAGCCGAGCCAGTTCACATAAAATTCTATCAGTTTTTTCCGGTCGAACGCGCGAAGGACGGGGATTATTTTTGTCATGATGCGTGAGTTGTTTTGACCAAGTTGGCAATTTGGCAGCGGAAAATATTTAACAAAAGTTAAAAAAGTAAAGTCTTCGGCAATGATCACTGCCTTTTCCTGATCCTGCTCAACGATACCTGTGTTATGCCCAAATAGGTAGCGATATATTGTAAAGGCACGCGGCGAATGATCTCGGGCTTATTGCGCAGGAGGTTTTCGTACCGATGGCGCGGACTATCCTTGAGATACGAAAAGAAGTGTTGCATAAACTCGGCCTGCTTGTCGGCAGCGCGCTCAATCATCCAATCGTATAGGGCCAAATCCTGTTTAAGTAGTAACATGTCGTTACGGTCGAGCCAGCGCAGTACTACGGGTTCCATCGTCTCAATAGCGTAGGGACTGGGCGTATTTTTGCGAAAACTATCGGGGGATGATACCACATCGCCTTCGAAAAAGAATTGGAAACTGATCTCTTTACCATCGTGGTTAAACCACTGGCGTATGCTACCGTGCTCAATCACAAATATGCGGCGACTGATATCTCCTTCATTTAACAGCACCGTGCGTGCAGGAGCTTCCATTTGCTTCCATAAATGGCGGTACTTTAGCCAGGCCTGTTTTACCTGAGGCTCTAAGTTGGTGGCATCGGACATTTAACAAAGCTAAAAAAAGATCACAATTTGTGCTTCACTCTCCCGGCGGTGGCCCGTTTACAAGGGACCAACATAGTTGCAAACTCCGACTAACTCGGACCTATGCGTCTTGAACTGTATTCTTCTTCCGCTCATAGCCGCGGAGGCCTAGTTACTTTTCCTTGATGAAAAGTAACCAAAAATCAAGACAGAACGATCCTTCCACCCGCTCTGCCGGTTTTTAGCTTTCCCATTCCGCTGCGCTTCACTCAGAAAAGCTAAACCGGCATTCACCCCTGCGCTGGCCCGGCGTTCTGTCTGCCCGGCGCGCCATTAAATAATATTGATGTAATGCAACGAGAGCTGGGTTTTTACTGGCGCAAGTTTAAGGGTGGTAGTCTTAAAACTGTGAGATAACTTTACCGTATTTCTCAATAAAAATCCTTATTGAGCAGTTTTTCCAGTTCGGCGAAGCTGATGTTCATTTTTACGCGGCCGTGGCGGGCGTAGGATATTTCGCCGGTCTCTTCGGAGATGATCAGGGCCGTAGCATCATTAGCTTCGGATACGCCGATACCTGCACGGTGGCGCAAACCAAATTGCGGTGGCAGGTCGGTATTATCGGTCAAAGGCAAAATACAGCTTGCCGATTTGATCTTGTTTTCGGCAATTACCACGGCGCCGTCATGCAGCGGACTGTTCTTCTGAAAAATGCTTTCCAACAGGCGTTTGGATATTTTGGCATCCAAAACCTCGCAGCTGTTCTGGTAAAATTGCTCATCGTAATATTTGGCAAAAACTATGAGCGCGCCGGTACGGCTTTGTTTCATGCTTTTGCAGGCATCAATAATGGGTTTTATACGCACAAGGTTGTTGCGCTCGGCATCGGTTTTACCAAAAAAATAGCGCCACCAGGCTTTGTTTCGCTGCAGCGACGCGTTTTTACCTACCAGCAGCAAAAAACGCCGTATCTCTTGCTGAAAGACGACAATGAGGGCCAGGATACCCACATTCATAAAGTTTTCGAGGATGCGGGTGAGCAGGGGCATTTCGAGTGCGCGAACCACGAAGTACAGTACGCAGATAAGCGCGAGGCCAATGAAAATATTGGCGGCAATGGTGCCCCGGATCAAATTGTATAACTGATAGATGATAATGGCGACGATAACGATATCTACCACATCGAAGAAACGGAATTTGAACAGGTGCAGATCTATCAACAGCATTGTTACGAAGTTAGGTATTTGATTTCGGATTCCGGATGTTCGATTTCGGATTTTTGGCTGTTGACTGTTTAGGAGGGGCTTCGCCGTTTCGAATAGCTGATCTGTTATTTTTTGGTAGCCAGGGTTTGTTTTTGGGGAAAGATAAGCGAGGCGGCGATACTGATAGCGAGGATAAGCAGGATGACGATCAGCGAACGGGTAGTGGTCAAACCGATAGCTTCGGCATAATGCCCGGCCAGCATTTTAGCGCCGATGAAGGCAAGCAGTGCCGCAAGGCCGATTTTGAGGTAGTGAAATTTATCGATGATGTTAACCAGCAAAAAGAACATGGAACGCAGCCCCAGTATGGCAAATATATTGGAGAAGAAAACGATGTACGGATCTTTGGTGACCGAGAACACCGCCGGGATAGAATCGACAGCGAAAACGAGGTCGGTAAACTCGATGATGAGCAGTACTAAAAACAGCGGCGTGATCATCTTTTTGGCATTGATGTTTACAAAAAACAGGTCGCCCTCAAATTTGGGGTGCACCGCGAAGAACCGGGACGCCAGTTTGACTATGGGGTGCTTTTCGGTATCAATGTCTTCGTGCTTGTTGCGGTTTACAAACATGCGGATGCCGGTAAAAACCAAAAACGCGCCAAAAAGGTATAGCACCCATTCGGCACGGGCAATGGCCGCCGCGCCTATGAACACGAAGATGAATCGCATGATAACCGCGCCGGCAATGCCCCAAAACAGTACTTTGTGGTAATGTTTTTGGTCGACCTTAAATGCAGTAAAAATGAGCACGATCACAAAGATATTATCTACCGAAAGGGCATACTCCACCACGTATCCGGTAATAAACTCGAGCGACAGGTTGCGGCGGTATAGGTCGAGGCTGCCCGGAAAGTCGGCAGGGTTGAGTGTAAGGTTATGGAAGTTGTGGGCGTTTGCAGCCTGCAGGTCGGCAAAGGTTTTGATGCCGTGCAGTTGATCTCCAAAGGCCAGTATCAGGCCATAAAAGCCAAGCGCCAGGGCTATCCACACGGCGCTCATGATCAGGGCGTGTTTGGTGGTTACCGGCTTATCGGGTTTTGAAAACAGGCCGAGGTCGATAGCCAGCATGGCTACAATGAAGATCAGAAAACCGATGATGAATATTGTTTCGCCCGCCATGTTTACTTGTTCCTTTCGGTTGTGTAACGTACCAGTTGCTCTAACGACCGGCGCGATTCACTATCGGGAAAAGTATTCAAAATTTCGAAGGCTTCGTCCTGGTAAAGTTTCATCTGGCTTTCGGCATATTGCAGCCCGCCGGTGTTATTTACAAAGCTAATGATCTCGGCAATTTTATCAGGTTCTTCGTTGTGATTTTTTACCAGGTTAACAATCCGCCGTTTTTCGGCCGATGTGGTATGGTTGAGGGCGTAAATCAATGGCAGGGTGATCTTTTTTTCTTTGATATCGATACCCAGGGGTTTACCCACGTCATCAGTACCAAAGTCGAACATGTCGTCTTTGATCTGGAAAGCGATGCCTATCTTTTCGCCGAAAAGGCGCATTTTTTCAACAGTAGCATCGTCAGCACCTGATGATGCCGCCCCGCAGGCACAGCAAGAGGCGATAAGCGAAGCCGTTTTTTGCCTGATGACATCGTAGTAAACAGGCTCGTCAATATCCATGCGGCGCACCTTTTCTATCTGCAGCAGTTCGCCTTCGCTCATCTGGCGCACCGCTTCGGATACGATTTTGAGCAGGCTGAAATCGCCGTTTTCGATAGAAAGCAGCAGGCCCTTGGAAAGCAAAAAATCGCCAACCAACACGGCTATTTTGTTTTTCCATAAGGCGTTGATAGAGAAAAAGCCACGGCGCTGGTACGAATTGTCTACCACGTCATCATGCACCAGGGTGGCCGTATGCAAAAGTTCAACCAAAGCCGCGCCACGGTGGGTGGCCTCGTTGATGCCGCCGCATACGCTGGCCGACAGAAACACGAACATGGGCCTGATCTGCTTGCCCTTACGCTTTACAATGTAATGGGTAATGCGGTCGAGCAGCGGCACCTTGCTTTGCATTGAGGACTTAAATTTTTCCTCAAACATATCAATTTCGGCGGCTATAGGTTTTTTTATTTCGTCGATGCCCGGCATTAAAACAATTTATACTTTATGGCCCTTAACGGGGATTATACAGGCGCAAACATAAGTTAAAAAAATAAGAGTAATGGCATTTGCTTTTGCGGATAATAGCTTTTATCAAACCGTGTACAGCTCGCTCCTGAACCGTTTGGCCAGTAAACCTGTTGCCAGGCTCAGGTCAATATCAGCTACGATCACACCGGTTTGGCCGTAAGGCTGATATGCTAAACAAGTGCCATCGGGCGCTATGATCGAGCTTGCTGATTCGGGATACCGGGAACCATAATTGGAGCTTGCAAAATAGATGGTGTTTTCCATGGCGCGCATCATCATGGCCTTTTCGTAATAGGGGTTGTTTTTGTTACCCCATTCGGTTAGCTGTACGCCGGCGGTATTGCTGCCTGTAAAATGCGGGTGAAACACCATAGCAGCACCGTTACGCGCCGCCCACCGCACCGATTCGGGATACCTGAAACCCTCGTGGCAAATGGTGATGCCGAATTTGAGGCCTTCCACCTCAAACATTTGGCGTTCTGTTCCTGCCGTCCACATGGTATCTTCGGTAGGGTCCAGCTGGTTTTTGGTTTGATGCCCCAGTATTTGGCCGGTGGCGGATATCACAAAAGCTACGTTAAGTACATTGTCGCCGTCGTACCAATCCATCGGTACAATAACAGCGATATTGTTTTGAGCAGCTATGGTACAAACGCGGCTCAATGCCGACTGTAGTTTTTCAGGAGTACGATCTGCGGTAGCATAACCCATCCCCGGGTAACCGGGCAAATACGATTCGGGGAAGCAAATGATCCTGGCTTCCTTTTCGGCGGCTTGTTTCACCAGCTTTTCAAGCCAGTACAAACCATCATTGATGGAGGCCGGGAATGGCGGCGAAGCGATGGCTATTTTCATGATAGGCTAAAATAACTAAAAAATAAACTCGGTGCAGTATGCGAAAAACAAAAAGAGGGTTCGGTTTCTATTCAAAATATCTTAATTTTAGATACCACAAGCATGCGTAACACAACTGTTCAAAACATCTTTGTAAAATACAGGCAAACCATTATTTACGGTATTGCAATGGCCGTATTGCTTTTTTTGCTGAAACTAATGGAGTACCGGTTCATCATTGTTGATTACGCGCTCGAAACTTATATCAGTGCTATTGCTATATTTTTTACCGCATTGGGTATCTGGCTGGCGGTAAAACTCACCAAGCCAAAAGTACAAACCCTGGTGGTAGAAAAGCCGGTTTATGTAAACACCACCGATTTTTCCATCAACCAGCACGAGCTGGACCGGCTTAACCTAAGCCGCCGCGAGTTGGAAGTATTGCAGTTGATGGCTGAGGGACTGAGTAACCAGGAAATTTCGGAGCGGTTATTTGTATCGTTAAATACCATCAAAACGCATTCGCAAAAATTATTCGAAAAAATGGAGGTAAAGCGCCGCACACAGGCAGTAGAAATGGCGAAAAGGTTATGCCTTATACCATAGTGTTTAGTCGGGACTACCCTCATACTTTAGGGTTAAATAATACCTGTTTATTCAAAATCACCCGAAAGTATGACCGGAAAACAGTTTGTACCAGGCAACTTTGTATTATCAAATCATCAAACTAAATGTCATGAAAAAAATCGTACTTGTTTTCGGATCAATATCAGCCTTAATTCTGATCTTATGGATAGCAATACTTGCCACGCTTTGCTATAAGAACCATAATTTTGAAGGTAACATGTGGATGGGCTACGGCTCCATGCTCGTGGCTTTCTCGTTCATCTTTGTCGGGATAAAAAATTATCGGGATAATTACAGCAATGGTTTTGTAACTTTCGGCAAAGCTTTCCAGATCGGCCTGTATATCGCGCTTATAGCCTCAACCGGGTATGTGCTGGCCTGGCTGGTTGATTTTTACGCTTTTATGCCCGATTTTATGGATAAATATGTAGCCCACCAACTCGCGTATGCTAAAAGCCACGGCGCCACCGCTGCTGAGATCGCTGCCAAAAAAGAGCAAATGGCCGGCTATGCCAATTTATATAAAACCCCCATCGGTGTGATCGCGTTAACTTATTTGGAAGTTTTACCCGTAGGTTTGATCATCGCACTGATAGCCGCATTGATACTAAAACGCAAACCACAACAAATAATGACTGCGTGAAGAGTAAAAACAATTGAAATTAGAAACTTAATTATATTGACTAACATGAAAAAAGTAACTGGTATAGGCGGCATTTTTTTTAAATGCGACGATCCTAAAAAAATGAATGAGTGGTATGCCAAAAATCTTGGCCTGCCGGTTGCGCAATATGGTACTATGTTTACCTGGCGCGACTCGGACAACCCGGAAAAGGAGGGTAGCACGGTGTGGAGCCCGTTTGCCAAAGACACCAAATATTTCGAGCCCTCACAAAAGGATTTTATGATCAATTACCGGGTTGAAAATATCGAAGAACTTGTGGAGCAGTTAAAAAACGATGGTGTTACCATTATCGGCGAAATAAAAGCCTACGAATACGGCAAGTTCGCCCATATCATCGATCCGGAAGGTAACAAAATTGAATTGTGGGAGGAATAATGTACACTGATATTCAGTAAATTAACAGGTGTTTCATCCGTATAACTACCGGGCGAAACACCTGTTTTATATCAACTTTAAACCTGCTTTTATGAAAGCCAACCTTACTGTGATCTGTTTTGCGCTCCTGTTATCAGCTTGCAGCCATCGCGAAACAAACCCCACCGTTATATCGCTTACCTATACGGGGAACGATATTCAGAAACAGTTTGATACTTTATACAATTACCAGCAGGTTAAGCCGGGGGTATACAGCGGCCTCATTGAGCAGGCGTTGGCCGGATGTCATCGCGATACAACAAGCACAGATACTATTGTTCAGGACGTATTTTCGAGTATGTACCTTAACAAAAAAGCCGGAGTGTACGATTGTATTACCAATACTACGTTCAGGTTTCATGATGGAACGATCACCGCAGCCGGGGTATTTAATTTAACCCCTGGCGATACCATTGCGCCCAATCACAATTTTCCTATTATTGGTGGCAGCGCCGCTTACCGCGATATTTATGGCACTTACACCCGCCAATACAAAAATGGCGTGTATCATGTGGAGTTGAAGTATTATAAGCTTAAGTGAGGTATGTGTTTATTCTGATATCGCAATTTGCGACATCAAAACAGGTAGATTCGAAATCGAAAATTCGAAATATAGTTACTCCGCTTCCGCCTCCTGCAAATACATCTCCTCAATAGCGTCGGCGTATTTTTTCTCAATCACCTTACGCTTGGCTTTCAGGGTTGGGGTAATCTCGCCCTCATCCATGCTGAACGGGTTGCGCTTTACCTTAAAGTTTTTGATGCGCTCAAACTTGGCCAGCTCGTTCGAGTATTTGCGGATATCCTGGCCTATCCAGTCCACAATCTCCGGGTCGTTGATAAACAGGTCGGGGTGTTCAAAAAATTGATCGTCCAAACCAAAAGTTTCCTGCAGGGTTTCCCTTGCGGGGATCACAATGGCGGTAATGTATTCGCGTTTATCGCCAACCAAAAACATGGCCTCAATTTTCGGGCTTTTCAGGTAAGTGTTTTCAACCGGTGTTGGATATACATTTTTGCCGTATGCGTTAACCAGCATATTTTTCAGGCGGTCGGTTATCTGCAGGTTGCCCTTAAAAAAGCGGCCGATATCGCCGGTATGGAACCAGCCATCGGTATCAATAGCTACCGCGGTTTCCTGCGGTTTGTTCCAGTAACCTTTCATTACGCAATGCCCGCGAACGATGATCTCGCCCTCTTCGGATTGGAAGCCTTCTTTGAACGATTCATAGGTTTGTATGGTATGGATATGACCGGTTTCAACATTTTGTATACCCACCTCAATGCCCGGTATTATCCGGCCAACGGTACCGTAAACCTGGCGGTGGTACTCGGTTACCGACATTACCGGCGATGTTTCGGTTAGCCCGAAACCTTCCAGTATCTTGATACCCAGATCGCCAAAAAACTCACCGATGTTTTTAGGCAGCGCGCCGCCGCCCGATATCATAAACTTTAACCTGCCGCCGGTGCGCTCTTTGATCTTGCTGAACACCAGTTTTTCGGCCAGTTTATATTGCTGTTGCAGGATGATGTTTGGTTTTTTACCTGCCTCGTTCACCAAACGGTATTTGCGGCCAATACGTAGCGCCCATAAAAATATTTTAGCTTTTGCACCGCCGGCGGATGTGCCGTTCTTCATAGCCTTGTCGTGTATGCGCTCAAGCAAACGCGGTACGCAGTTCATTACGGTTGGCCTTACTTCGCCCATGTTTTTAGCTAAAAGGTCAAGGCTTTGCGCGAAGGCGATTTTACAACCCTTAGCCAAACAAACGTGGTAGGTAGCCGTGCGCTCAAACACGTGCGATAGTGGTAAAAACGACAAAAAGGTTTCCTTTTCGTCAATAACCGGTATCTGGTCCAAACAAACGCGTACATTTTCCACCAGATTGGAGTGTGTGAGCATTACACCTTTAGGTGTTCCGGTAGTACCCGATGTATAGATCAGGCATGATAGGTCGCCCGGTATAATAGCCTCGCGTGCGGCATCAATGGCCTGTGCGTATTTCCCCGTAAGGGTAAGGCCTTCGTCAATAACCTGTTTTAAGGCAACAATGCCGGCGTTAAGGTTTACCTTTTCGGTATGTTTTTCAAACTCATCAAAAGCAGGTATAATGCGGATCAGTTCGGCACAGTTGTTGGCTATCTTAACTATTTTTTTTAACAGGAACGGACTACCAACCAAGATGGTTTTCGCACCGCTGTCGTTCAGTATATATTCAATATCAGCTTCGCTCAGGGTAGGGTATATCGAGGTGTTAATAGCGCCTATTTGCTGCAGAGCCTGATCGTAATACACGTAATCAGGGCCGTTTTCAATGATCAGCGCCAGCCTGTCGCCCTTTTTGATGCCGATATTTAAAAACCATGCGGATATCGCGTCAATTTTTGTTAACGCTTCGCGGTAGCTTATCTCAACCCAGGTATCCTTTACCTTATGGATCAAAAAGGTATCGGTATCGGGGTGTATTTTGGCTACTGTATTGCGGATGAGGGTTGGAACGGTTGATTGCAATGTTACCGGGTTCATCAAATTTCGGGGCTTGGTTTAGTTAATTGTAAAACCAAATTTAGTGTATTTGTAACTAATACATAAAAATATGTTTACCCTTTTTTATACCTTTAGTGTATTAAGCGTCACCAATTTGTTTAATCTGCCCTACCGGTTTAACCTGCTGATCAATGTATTTAATGCGCCCAACCAATAAACCTTAACTTTTTACAAAGCAATGCCGCAACGCAACGTCAAATCAGCATACATTAATTTTATACTGATATTTGTTCTTTTTCGTATTGTATTGAACGTTTTTGCCTTGCCGCATTATGGCTTTCAGCGCGACGAAATGCTGCACCTTGCCCTGGGCGATCACCTGGCATGGGGCTTTAAAGAGGTGCCGCCGTTTATTGCCTGGATCGCTGCGGCATCAACCTGGCTGTTCGGCTCATCAGTTGCGGCGGCGCGTATTTTTACCACCCTTTGCGCCGGCTTAATTGTTTTACTTACCGGTTTAACAACCGTTGAGTTTGGCGGACGCCGGTTTGCCATAACCGTAGCCTGCCTTTCCATCACGCTTTCGCCGGCATTTTTAGCTTCCGATTATTTACTGCAACCCGTTGTGTTCGATCAACTTTGGTGGCTGCTTTCGGGGTACCTGCTGGTTAAATACTATAATACCCGGCAGGATAAATACCTGTATTTTTTGGGTGTTGTAATTGGTATGGGCTTGCTCACCAAATACACCATGGCCTTTTATACGCTTGCGCTCATTATCGGTATCGGGTTAACCAAACACCGTAAAATGTTATGGAGCAAAGGCGTTTTGGTGGCCGTTATTATCGCGATACTCATTTTTTTACCCAATATCATCTGGCAGCTAACTCACCATTTACCCCTGGTTACGCACATGCGCAAACTGCGCAGCGGCCAGCTCGATTATATTAAACCGGCCGATTTCTTAATACAGCAAGTGCTGGTTAACGGCTCCGGTTTGTGGGTGTGGCTGGTGGGTATTATTTTCCTGCTGTTCTCGTATAAATTACGCACTTATCGTTTTTTGGCCTGGGCTTATTTGGCTACGCTGGCCTTGTTTTTATTGCTCAATGGTAAAATTTATTACCTGTTTGGTGCGTACCCGGTATTGTTTGCAGCCGGTGGCTTTGGCCTTGAGCGATTGTTGAAAGCCCGCAGCTATATCTGGCGCGCGGTAGTGCTGCTGTTTGTTACGGCACCCAACCTGTTGTTTTTTCCATTATCGCTGCCGGTTGTGCCTATCAAATCGGCACTGCCGCTTTTTGCTTTTATCCGCGATAAAATGGGGGTTGATTTTCCATTTAAATGGGAGGGCGGTAAAATTCATCCTACCACGCAGGATTATGGCGATATGTTCGGTTGGGACGAGCTTACCGAAAAGGTTGCCAAAGCCTATTACAGCCTCACGCCCGAACAGCAAAAACAAACCATTATTTTTGCCAATAACTATGGCGAGGCGGGCGCCATTCATCATTATGGCAAGCTGTATCACTTGCCCGATGTACATAGCCTGAGCAGCAGCTTCGCGCTATGGGAACCTGATAGCCTCGATTGTAAATATTTGATCTATGTGGACGATAAGAACGGCGGCAACACCCAGGGCCTGCTGGATGACAAACGCATAGGTGCAGCCAAAAAAATGGGCGAAATTGATAATCCGCTTGCGCGCGAGATCGGCACGGCCATATTTATCCTAAGCGATTTGAAACCCGGATTAAATGCCGGTTATCGTAAAGAGTTATTACAAACACGTTCAGAGTAAATGCCCACTATCCATCTCGAAACCCTCATCAATGCCGATATCCAAACCTGTTTCGACTTGTCGCGCAGTATCGATCTGCATATGGAGTCGACCAAACATACCCGCGAAACGGCGATAGCCGGACGTACCGGCGGCTTGATCGAATTGGGCGAAACCGTAACCTGGCGGGCCAAACATTTCGGCATCTGGCAAACACTTACTTCAAAGATCACGATAATGCAAAAACCCGTTTTGTTTGTTGACGAAATGCAGCACGGCGCTTTCAAATCATTCAGGCACGAACATCATTTTATCAGCAAGGGCAGTGCAACTTTAATGACCGATATTTTTGTTTTTGAAAGTCCCTTAGGGGTGCTTGGCGCGATAGCCAATAAATTGTTCCTCACAAAATATATGCGCAATTTGCTTATTAGCCGCAATGAAGTGATTAAATTGCACGCCGAATTAATAAAGTAAAGTGTAGTCATGCCGAACTTGCTTCGGCATCTTATCACGCTCGTTAAGATGTCCGGAGGGACTCAGAAACAAGTTCAGGATGACATCAATTTTAAACAATAAACCATGCGCGGATTAAAAACCATTATCTTCCTCATCATTTCCAATACCTTCATGACATTTGCCTGGTACGGGCACCTCAAGTTTAAAGAGTTTAGCTGGGGCAAAAATCTGGGCTTGTTTTCGCTGATCGTTATCAGCTGGGGGCTGGCATTTTTCGAGTATATGTTCCAGGTACCGGCTAACCGTGCAGGTTACGAAGGCGATGGCGGACCGTTTAGTTTGGTGCAACTCAAAACCATACAGGAAGCAGTAACTTTAATTGTATTTATGGTATTTACCACCCTGTTTTTTAAAGACGAAAAACTGGGCTGGAATCACTTGGTTGGCTTCGGATTGATCGTTTTGGCCGTGTTTGTGATCTTTAAAAAGTGGTGAACTAAAAGTTTAGTGTTAAAGAGTGTTAAATAATATTGAGTTAACATTACAACCAGTACTTTTATGGCACTAAATCATTTATCGTTCAACCACACCACGTTCTTTAGGGTAAATAATTAAGGTCAGTTAATAGAAATTGAAAAAGAGAAAGCCGGTTTGACTTTCTCTTTTTTTTGCCCCGGTTTTTGGTTATTGAGTTATTGTGTGTATTGAGTTATTAAGTAATCATCTCAGTAACTAATAACTCAATACACCTAATAACCATCTATTTCTCCAATTCAAATCCCCATTCTTTTCCTTTATCAACTGCCGGTACACCTTTGCTCATCCAAACAGGCATTGGCGCGCCTTTTAAAAAGTGGTCAAAAAATTGCTGTTCGCGTATTTGTATATCCTTACGGTTTTGGCGCTGTACCAGGTTATGTGCCTCGCCGTTGTATTGCAGCAACCAAACTGGTTTGTTTAAACGGCGCATGGCGCTAAACAGCTCAATGCCCTGGTACCATGGTACTGCTCCATCGGCATCGTTACTCATGATCATTAATGGCGTATGCACATTAGGCAGGTGGAACAATGGCGAATTCAAAATGTAGAGTTCAGGTTTTTCCCATAAGGTAGCGCCAATACGGCTTTGTGTATGTTCGTACTGAAACTCGCGGCTCACGCCGCTTTCCCAACGGATACCGCCGTAGGCCGAGGTCATGTTGGCAACCGGTGCTCCTGCCCAGGCGGCAGCATACATATTGTTAACGGTTACTAAATAGGCAACCTGGTAACCGCCCCAGCTTTGGCCCTGTATGCCGATATGAGCCCCATCAACCCAGGGGGTTTTCTTTAATTCTTCAACGCCCGAGTTAATATATTCAACCGCCGATGGGCCGGGATAGCCATTTTCATAGCTGATATCGGGTGCAAACACCAAATATCCGTTACTTACAAAAAACGAAATATTTAGCCTTGATGGTGTAGGCGATGGCGGCAGATAGCCATATAAACCTTCAGACAGTTTTTCATAAAAATAAACGATCATCGGGTATTTTTTAGCCGGGTCAAAGTTCTCGGGTTTGTATAAGATCCCTTTCGAAGTGTGGCCCTTCGGCGTGGTCCAGTTCACCAGTTCGGCAGTGCCCCAGTTGTAGTTGGCCTGCTGCGGGTTGGTAGCGCTCAGCTTCACTTCCTTTTTAAAGTTTGTAGTGGTATACAGATCGGGCGAAAGCTCATAGCTGGCCCTGGTATAAATATAGGCATCAACGTTTTTGGCTTTGCCGATAGCGCTGTATTCATACGGACCCATTACCAATTTTTGCGGCTCTTTATCGGTACCTACTACTTTGGTATAATAACCCCATTGCTTGGTTTCTTCATCCTGTACACGCATCCAAAAAGTTTGCTTTGGCACTACATATCTTTTCTCCGGGTCGGTAGATACATAACGCATAATCAGTTTGTTTTTGCGGCCAATACCATTGGTAAAATTGGTAGCCGCACCGGTAGCCGGGTCAATGCTCCAAATGTCGTAACGATCGTAAACAAACAACTGCTTGTCGCCCTCGGTCCAGGTAACCGATCCGTATTGTGCCGGGTCATCGGGCTGGTCGTTCAGCTCGTCGCCAAATTTTACCGGTATGTTTTTGGTGATGTTGGTTGTGGCTTGTGTAGCGATGTTGTAGGTATACCAGTTCTGCCCCCTGAAATCAAACCAGAAAATGTATTTATCGCCGGGCGAAACGCTGTAATTAGCTCTTGCTTTACTGCTGATGAGCTTACGTTCTCCGGTGTTGATATCAATTAAAAAAGCCTGCTTAACGGTCGGGCCGCCTTCCCACTGGGTTTGCACGCGCGCTCCGGTATCCGAAAGGCCCAGGCCGTAACGTGCGTTTTCAGGCAATACAATATCAGGCATGTTCTGGTCGGCTATCTGGATCATATCGCTGCCTTTTGCCGGGCGGATAACCGCCAGGTAACTGCGGCGCAGATCGCGCTGTAAGGTGTTTAACTGTTGCGGCTGCAGGTAATCGTCCTTATAGTTCCATATATCCAGTTTGGCCACCTCAAAGTCAACAATGGTAGTATCAACAGGTTTAGGTATCGGCGCGGTAGCAAAAAACAGATCGTTGCCATTTTTGCTGAAATATACGCGTCCGTCGCCGCTAACGGCCCATTTTTTGGGCATGGCGCCCATGCTGGCCGCGGCTACTACATTGGCGCTGTCTTTAACAAAATCGTAGTAGTAAAGCTTATAAGGTTTTACCTGTGCCTTTTCGGGATTTTTTTCGGCCGTAAAGGCTGCCTGCTTACCGGCATCATCAAACGTTAAACTGCGGTAAGTACCCTTACCGGTGCTAATGGGTTTTGATTCGTCCTTATCCACATCGTACACATAAACACCCGATGTTACCTCTTTATTTTTTGCGGGCGCAGTAATCACAAATAATACAAATTTGCCGTTTTTGCTGATGGCATAATCCGTTACAAAGTTGTAGGTATGCTGTTTGCCGTCAATTAGGTTTCTAACGGTCATGTCGCCGCCATCTTTATTGGCAGGTGCTGCCGCGCCACCTGTAGCTCCACCTCGCCGGCCAGCTCCACCACCACGCGGTGCAGCTCCTGCCGGAGGCGTTGTTCCGGGTGCAGGCGCCGGTGTTGTTTTTTTAGTGCTATCAACCGGTGCCGGTGACAGGTAAGCGATTACCGATGCCTTTTCGGCAATTTTAAACGACTTTACCGATGGTATTTTAATGACATCATGACTGCCCAGCGTTACCAACCCCAGGGTATCTTTCGGCATATCGTCGGCGCTTTTCTTTTTAATTTTCGCCATACGGATATCCTTATAAAACGGGCGGATCAAAAACACCGCATACTTTGAATCGCTGGTGAGGCGCACGGTATCGGCACGCGGTACCTCCATTTTATTGCTGTTTTTAGCGTCGGTAATTACCAGGTTAGCATCCCAGGCCTGGGGTTTAACCACGTAAACAACCCATTTGCCATCATCGCTGATGTGATCGTTACTTAAACTTTGCCAGGTATCATAAACCGAATGATCAAGTGGCTTTTTAGAGGGTTTTTGTGCAAAGGCAAGTGTTGAACAAAGTACTAAAACCGGGAGGAACAGGGTTTTGCGCATGATGAGGTCAGGATATGGATTTAAAGTACTAAATATGGTAAAATTTGGTTAACCAACTAAATTAGCAATAAAAAAGTTACAATTGAATACGGAATGGTGAATAGTGAGAGGGCGCTTTGGTATTTGACAGCGGAACGATGCAATCAATTATTGCCACATCGCGTTATCTGGATATGGTAAAAGTCCGTATTTAAAACTGTTTGAATACTATTCAGACTTGTACAATTGAGGGATTTTGAGTATATTTATAGTTGGGATTAAGGAACAAAGAGCAAAGAATAAGGATTGGATTTCTTGAAAAAAATCTTACAATATCCCCCCCCTGCGTTAGATTGCAGCGGATACCGGCCCTTCGACGGGCTCAGGGCAGGCCGTGGCTAAGGCCTCCCGATGGGTATCGGGACAGGTTGTGTAGTATGAGCGGAAAGCGCGGCCCGGAGGAAACGCCCGTTTAATAAGGATTGAAGGATTGATGGACTGAATGATTGAATAAACAATTGGAAAATACCCATAAATACCCCCCCCCCCTGTTAAAAAAGTCCATAGTCTGGAAAAAGTGCTCCTGCAGCCTTTCAATTTTCAAACGTTGATACAATACTGAAAACACCCACTTTTACCCACCACCGATTTCTCAGTAAAATTCATCAGATTTGCAAGCAACTAACCGCCATTATGAACCTGGATTTTAACAAGAACGAAGACGTTAATAAACAGCTTGTTTATGAGCTGAAAACCAAACTAAAAAAAGTATTTGCGGGAGGGGGCGAAAAAGCGGCTGCCAAACAAAAAGAAAAAGGCAAAATGCTGGCCCGCGAACGTGTGGCCTACCTCATCGATAAAGATAAACCCTGGCTGGAAATAGGAGCTTTTACTGCCGAAGGCATGTATGCCGAATATGGCGGCTGCCCGTCGGGCGGAGTGGTGTGCGGCATTGGTTATATAAGCGGCAGACAGTGCGTTATTGTAGCTAACGATGCCACGGTTAAAGCCGGCGCATGGTTCCCGATAACGGCTAAAAAAAACCTGCGCGCGCAGGAAATAGCGATGGAAAACCGTTTACCCATCATTTACCTGGTGGATTCGGCCGGTGTGTTTTTGCCTTTACAGGATGAGATCTTCCCGGATAAGGAACACTTTGGCAGGATATTTCGCAACAACGCGCAAATGAGCAGCATGGGCATTATCCAGATCTCGGCCATCATGGGCTCATGCGTGGCTGGCGGTGCTTACCTGCCCATCATGAGTGATGAGGCCATGATCGTCGACGGCACAGGTTCGGTTTTCCTTGCGGGATCGTACCTGGTTAAATCGGCCATTGGCGAAGATGTGGATAACGAAACTTTAGGCGGTGCTACTACGCATTGCGAGATATCGGGCGTTACCGATTATAAAATGGCAAACGATGCCGCGGCGCTGGATGCTATCCGTAATATTATGGATAAGGTTGGCGATTATAACAAGGCGGGTTTCGATCGCGTTAAACCGGCAAAACCCACTTTAAAAGAAGAAGATATTTACGGCATCATGCCCGAAGGCCGCGACAAGCCTTACGACATGAAAGAGGTGATCCTGCGGCTGCTGGATAACTCCGAATTGGAAGAATACAAGGAAGGTTATGGGCAATCCATCATCTGCGGACTGGGCCGGGTAGACGGCTGGGCCGTAGGCATTGTAGCCAACCAGCGTACTGTGATCAAAAATAAAAAAGGCGAGATGCAGTTTGGCGGAGTGATCTATTCCGACTCGGCCGATAAGGCTACCCGCTTTATCATGAACTGTAATCAAAAGAAAATACCGTTGGTTTTCCTCCAGGATGTTACCGGTTTTATGGTAGGCAGCCGCAGCGAACAGGGTGGCATTATAAAAGACGGCGCCAAAATGGTAAATGCTGTTGCCAACAGTGTAGTACCTAAATTTACCATTGTGGTAGGTAACAGCTATGGCGCAGGCAACTATGCCATGTGCGGTAAAGCTTATGATCCGCGGTTGATCTACGCCTGGCCATCGGCTAAGATAGCTGTAATGGGTGGTTCGCAGGCGGCTAAAACCTTGTTGCAAATGCGCACCTCGGGATTGGTAGCTAAAGGCGAAGTGATCACCAAAGAACAGGAAGACGCTTTACTGAAAGAGATAACCGACCGTTACGATAACCAAACCACTCCTTATTATGCCGCCGCGCGCTTATGGGTTGATGGCATTATCGATCCGCTCGAAACCCGCAAAGTGATATCGATGGGTATTGAAGCCGCTAACCACGCGCCGATAGAAAAGCCGTTTAATGTGGGAGTTATTCAAACCTGATCGTCCGGATTATTTTATTGCTAAATCTTACCTTTCAGGATTTTTATTAGTATATTAGACATTAAATTTATTCAGTAGCCTGTCGGTTAGTTCAACATTTTCAATGGGTTATACGTGTAAAAAGTGAGGTAACAGTGATAAGAAAATTAGTGGTTGGAGTTTGGTTGATTATCCTTTTTTCGGGCATAGGGGTATTGTTTTGGTATAACGAGTTAATTTATCATTTGCCCACGCCGGTACCCGAACATTACAAATCCGTCAATAATGGTACTGTTATTAAATTAGGCAGCGAGTTCAATGCTGACCTTGGCAAGCCGGTTTTTTTACATTTTTTCAACCCCGATTGCCCATGCTCGCGCTTCAATATCACTAACTTTAAAGCATTAGTGAGGCAGTTTGGGGGGGAGGTAAATTTTATTGTGGTAGTGATCAATAATAAAAGATATACTGCTGAAGCGATACGCGATAAATTTGATTTAAACATCCCTGTTACTTTTGATGCCTCCCTGGCCCCTGCCTGCGGAGTATATTCTACACCACAAGCTGTATTATTAGATGCCCAACATACACTGTATTACAGGGGCAACTATAACCAGAGCCGTTATTGTACCGACGAAAAAACCAGCTATGCGAAAATAGCGCTTAACGGATTGCTGCATGATCATGCCCGGCTGGTATTTAACTCATTGGCCCTAAGGGCCTATGGCTGCAGCTTGCCCGATTGTAAAAGATAAAAAAGATAAAAAGGAGGGGATGCCTGATGAATGACGAGCCCACTATGTTTAAGATGCAGACAAATATGTTCCAATTAGAAGTGAAAAAGCGGTCGGATGGACTGATGAATTACTTTTTGATCGGCTATTTTGCGTTAGGGCTGATATTAGCTTCGTCTTATGGCACCTGGCTTATCGCAATCGGAGTTGGCGGTCTGAGTCTGGCAGCTTATTATTCGGCCAAAATAGCCCTGCCCGATTCATCTTTATATCAGTACGTTTTAAGTATGATATTGGGTGTTTTTATGGCGCAATATATTTACCAGATGCATGGCTTGTTCGAGATGCATTTTTTTGCTTTTATAGGCAGCGCTATATTGATCACTTACCAAAAATGGGAGTTGCAGGTACCCATGTTGGTTGTTGTTGTGATCCATCATGCTGCTTTTAGCTATTTACAGGATATCGGCATCAGCAACATTTATTTTACCCAGTTAAATTATTTCACGTTCCAAACATTTGTTATCCATATCCTTCTGTCTGCAGTGATATTTTTTATCTGCGGATTATGGTCGTACCAACTCAAAAAATATAACGAATTGCACGTGTTTCAAGCCCTGCAAATGGCCGATCTGCAAAAAGAGGCCCAACTTTCGTTAGAGCGAAAAGAAAATGAAGCAGTGCTTGAAACGGCAAACCAGGAGCTGCGAAAATCCAATCTTGAGTTAGAAAAAGCCCGTATGGAAGCCGACCAGGCCAACCAGGCCAAAAGCATATTCCTGGCAACAATGAGCCACGAAATACGTACGCCTATGAACGGGGTGATCGGTATGGCCGCTTTATTGAATGAAACTAATTTGACAGATGAACAGCGGATGTTTAACGAAACCATTACTACCTGCGGCGAAACGCTGATCAATGTAATCAATGATATCCTGGATTTCTCAAAGATCGAATCGGGTAGCCTTGAGTTGGAAAATGAGGATTTTAACCTGCGGCAATGCATTGAAGATGTATTGGATATTTTTGCTACAAAAGCCGCGCAAACAGGCCTGGAGTTGGTTTACAAGATCGATGAAAATGTGCCCCTTCAGATCGTAGGCGATCAGCTGCGCCTGCGCCAAATACTTATAAACCTGGTGGGTAATGCCATTAAATTTACCGAAGAGGGTGAGATATGTATCTGCGTTAACCTGCATAAACCGGCCGATAGCAAAGAAATGGAGTTGAGGTTTGATGTGCGAGATACTGGCATTGGTATCCCCGAAGATAAACTGCACCGGCTGTTTAAGGCATTTTCGCAGGTGGACTCTTCTACCACCCGTAAATATGGCGGCACAGGCCTGGGTTTAGCTATTTCCGAAAAACTGGTAAGTTTAATGGGTGGACAGATCAGTGTTAAGAGCAAGCCCGATATCGGTTCAACATTTTCATTTACCGTAAACACCAGTCCCGGTACCAAAACATTGGCGCCTTATACCCATTACAATATGGACGATCAGGAAGGTAAACGTATCCTGGTGGTTGATGATAACGCAACCAACCTATCTATATTAAAACGCCAGTTTGATTACTGGAAACTAAAGCCAATATTGGCCGTTTCGGGCGAAGAGGCGTTGAAGATCCTGGCAAACGATCCGGCGATAGACCTTGTGCTTACCGATATGCAAATGCCCGGTATGGATGGTATCATGTTGGCCAAACGTATCCGTGAACAATACACTAACATTCCCATTATTCTGCTAAGCTCTATCGGCGATGACCTCAAAAACGAGTCGAAAGGGTTGTTTGCTTCTATCATGACCAAGCCCATCAAACAACACCTGTTAAGTAAGCATATCCTCAGCGCTTTGCAGCAGCAACCTGCCGTTCCGCAGGAGCAGGCGTCCAGGAAAAAGCTATCTGCCGATTTTGCCCTCAAATACCCGTACGATATGCTGGTGGCCGAAGATAACCAGATGAACCAGCACGTAATAGCACACATTTTATATAAACTGGGCTATCAGCCCGATCTGGTAAAGAACGGGCAGGAAGCTATTGAGGCAGCCAACAAAAAAGATTACGGACTTATTTTAATGGATATGCAAATGCCCGTTATGGATGGAATGGAGGCAACCCGCATCATTCGCAGCACGGTAGTAAAACAGCCGGTCATTATCGCGCTTACCGCCAATACCATGCCTGGTGATGAAGAGGAATGTTTAGCCGCCGGAATGAACGACTATATTGCTAAGCCCATCAAAATTGAAGACCTGACGAGTAAGTTTGAAAAGTGGTTTTTAACTAAAGTTTGAACGACAGGCAACAATACATCTTCCATCTTACACCTTCCATCAAAATCAGCTCGCTACCGAAAACGCCACCTTAAACGGTTTCACATCTACCGTTTCCCAAACGCCGGCGGTGATGTAAATTTCGCGTTGCTTCCAGGCGTCCAGTTCTTCTTCGGTTTCAAACTGCAGTACCATTACCGATCCTATCATTTTGCCTTCATCATCTAAAATAGCGCCACCCATTATATAATTTCCGTTATCGCGCAGTTCTTTTGCACCGTCCAGATGGTGCTGGCGCACATCCATACGGCGTTTTAAAGCGCCCTCGTCGGTATGGTCGTACCCGGTTATCAAATATTGGTTCATCTTTGTGTTTTTGTAATAAAGGTAAATAAGAGTTTTTTGTTTGCTAATTACGCTGAGCAATTAGTAAGTGTACTTTTTACAATATTAAATTTTTTTAGTCATATTTGGCGTATCAAAATCACCCTGCTGGTGTATCACAATCAGGGTAAATATCAGCGCATACATGAAAGAAGAACTACAGCAACAGTTTCAAAAAAAATATAATAAAGCGGCAACGCATACTTTTTTTTCGCCGGGCAGGGTAAACCTTATTGGCGAACATATTGATTATAATGGCGGCCTGGTAATGCCTTGCGCCATCACATTAGGGTCGTATATGCTTATAGCGCCAAATAACGATAACGTTTTTCGCTTTAAGAGTGTAAATTTTGAAGACGCGCTTGAGATACCCATCCAGCCATCTTACCAAAAAAGCGGCGAGCAATGGTACAACTACCCCCTTGGCGTGATCAATTATTTTTTTGAAGGTGGTAAACAGTTAAAAGGGTTAGATATGTTGTATTATGGCGATATCCCTATTGGTTCGGGCTTATCGTCGTCAGCATCTATCGAGGTGGTAACCGCCTTTGCGTTAAATGAGCTTTTTAACTGTGGTTATACCAAACTGGAACTGGTGCTGATATCAAAACGCGTTGAAAATGATTTTATCGGTGTAAACAGCGGGATTATGGATCAGTTTGCAGTAGCTTTTGGCGAAACCGATAAAGCCCTGGTTTTAAACTGCGATACGCTGGAATACCAGGCCGTGAGCAGCAACCTGGGCGACCATGTTCTGGCCATCATCAATACCAATAAACTGCGTAAACTGGCCGAAAGTAAATATAACGAACGCGTGCACGAATGCCAAACGGCCCTGAAGCAGTTGCAGCAGGAATTGGATATTGCCAACCTGTGCGATATCGATACGGCTACGTTCGACCAGCATAAACACCTGATTACCGACGCCACAGTTTTAAAACGCGCCACACACGTGGTTGCCGAAAACGAACGCGTTAAGCTTGCCGCAAAGGCTTTGGCCGCTAATAATTTGGTTGAATTTGGCCAGCTGATGTACGCCAGTCATGATTCATTGAAAAACCTGTACGAAGTAAGCGGCAAAGAGCTGGATGCTATTGCCGAGTACGGCCTGACAGATAAAAACGTTATAGGCGCCCGGATGACCGGCGCCGGCTTTGGCGGCTGCGGAATTGCTATTGTTAAAAAAGATGCGTTAGGTAGCTTTATTACCGGCTTTACCGAATATTACGACCAAAAGATAGGCTACGCACCATCGGTTTACCCGTCGCTGATAGGTAACGGCGTGCACGAAATTATTGCTTAATTATGCGTAAACTTAAGTTAGACGAGCTTAATCGCGCCACCGTAGATGAGTTTAAGGCACAGCAAAAACTGCCCGTTGCCGTAGTGCTCGATAACGTACGCAGCTTGCATAACGTAGGCTCCATTTTTCGCACATCCGATGCTTTTGCTGTTGAACAGATATGCCTTTGCGGGATAACCGGTTTACCGCCAAACCGCGAGATCGAGAAGACCGCGCTTGGCGCTACCGCTTCTGTTCAATGGAACCATTTTGAAACCACCCTTGCAGCAGTTGAACGTTTGCGCACCGATGGCTATATCATCCTTGCTATTGAACAAGCCGAAAGCAGCACCATGCTAAACCAGTTTGAACCCTTGCCGGGCGATAAATACGCGCTGGTTTTTGGTAACGAGGTTAACGGTGTGGACGATGAGGTAATGACCCGGGTTGACGGCTGTATCGAGATACCACAGTTTGGCACCAAGCATTCTTTTAATATTGTTGTATCGGCAGGTATTGTTTTATGGGATTTTTTTTCGAAATTGAACCTCAGATCATAAATCAAGCATAAGCGCGGCCTGTGCGATTCCCCTCTTGAGAGGGGCGGAGGGGTGTGTTTATGCGCCAATCGCAAATTACAATGAACGCTCTCGCCAAAAAACTCCTCATCAAATCCAACACCACCTGGCTGTTTTACAACGCGCCCGAAGGTTATATCAACTTACTCGATCCACTGCCCGATAACGTAAAAGTTGCTTTTGAGCCTGCCGGCGAAGCAGATGGCGTACACGTCTTTATCAAAAGCATGGCCGATTTAGTTGATGGCATTAAAGCTATTAAAGCTGTGGCTAAAGCCGATACCGTGATCTGGCTAAGTTATCCTAAAAAAAGCTCAGGCGTAAAAACCGATCTTAATCTCGATATGATGAACAACTGGCCCGAAGTAACCGAGGCCGGTCTGGAAACCGTATCGCTGGTCGCTATCGACAGCACCTGGTCGGCATTACGCATCAAACCCATTGGCGAGCGCAAAGCATCAGGTTTAGGCAATGCCGAAGTAAAGCAAAGCGACCACTCGGCCTATATTGATGTTGACAAGAAAACAGTAACCGTGCCGCCTGATGTACAGCAAGCCCTGGAGGCCGAACCTGCCGCATTGGCCACCTACAACAAATTAGCCTACTCGCATCGTAAAGAATATGTGCTGTGGATACTCACCGCCAAGCAACAAAAAACCCGCGACGACCGCATGGTTAAAATGGTGGATATGCTGTTGAATGGCAAGAAAAACCCGGCGGATAAGTAGGAAATAAGAAAAGATTGTCATTTCGAGCGAGCGCAGCGACGAGAAATCTTCTGCTACCTGCGAGTCTACGAGCGTAAAGTAGAAGATTTCTTGCAAATAGGTTTTTCTCAATTCTTGAATCTTGCTTCTTGTCTCTATTCCCCAAACAACTCCAATTGCCCCGGCATCCCATCACTTTTATGCCTGACCGGCAACTCACCAAAGTTGGAAGTAGATACACCAAGCAACCGTATCTTTTGCTCATCCACAAAAGTAGCGGCCATTAATTTTTTGGCTGTAGCCGATATCTTTTCCAGGTCATCAGTAGGAGTGTTGAACGACTGGCTCCGGGTGATCTGTTTAAAATCGCTGTATTTAACTTTTAGCGTTACGGTCCGTGCTTTCAGGTTGTTTTTGGTTAAACGGTTATGCACCACAACGGATAGTTTATCCAGTTCAGGTTCCATTTCCTCGAGCGTGGTCAGATCATACGGAAAGGTATCTTCGGCGCCTACCGATTTGGTTTCCTGGTCAGGTTCTACCGGCCGTTCATCTATCCCACGTACTATCCGGTAAAAAAACCTGCCCGATTTACCAAAGCTTTTCACCAGGTCGTCTTCCGTTAGGTTTTTGAGGTCGAGGCCGGTAAAAAGGCCCATCTTTTTCATCTTTTCGGCGGTAACCTTACCCACACCGTGAAACTTTTCAACCGGCAGGGTTTCCATAAAAGCTTCAATAGCCGATGGCCCGATGAACTTTAACCCGTCGGGCTTATTCATATCCGATGCAATTTTGGCCACAAATTTATTTACCGATACCCCGGCCGAGGCAGTCAGGTTCAGCTCATCCTTAATAGCTTGTTTTATTTCCCGCGCAATGTCTATTGCCGAACCGATACCCAATTTATCATTGGTTACATCCAGGTAAGCTTCATCCAGCGAAAGCGGCTCGATCAGGTCGGTATAGCGGCTAAATATTTCGCGGATGTGGTTAGATACCTCTTTATATGCCGCAAACCGCGGACGAACAAATATGGCATGCGGGCAGAGGCGCAAAGCCGTTTTTGAAGGCATTGCCGATCGTACCCCGAACTTACGCGCCTCATAACTGGCTGTGGCCACTACACCGCCCCGTCCTTCGGGCGAGCCGCCAACCACCAAAGCCTTACCTCGTAATTCGGGGTTATCGCGCTGCTCAACCGACGCGTAAAAGGCATCCATATCAATATGGATGATCTTGCGTAGCTGGCTTTTATTTTCGGTATCCATAACTGGCTACACAAATATAAACTACTTCCGGTAAGCCTTCAACAACTTCTCAATACGTTCATCAGGCACCAAATCGCTAACCTGGATAATTTTAACACGTTTAAAATCCGGGTGCAGGGTATTGATCACGTAGTTATTCGATTCCGGTATCACCGCTGAGGGCACTTTTAAAACACAGGTGGCTTGCGCTTCAAACCATTTATTGCCTATGGCCTGGCAGATGGTATAATCCCTAAAGTCGCGCCAACCCGGTTTTAGTCTTTCGGTTTTGATGGTTTCTATCGTGATGTCATCGGGTACTTCGATCACCACAATTTTAAAATCGCTGTTAAAGCCAACGCCCTGCCGGCGCACCATGTTTTCCAGTAAAGCCAGGGGTATCGATTCGGCCGCGTAGATCACCTTTTTACCTGCCGATGCCCAGCGACCAGCCACACCCGATGCGGTTAATTTAGTGGCGTAGTTGATATGCCCTATCCTGAAGATCAGCATACTTATACCGCGTCGCCGTAGGCCAGTTTGGTAATTTCGTCGGTCACCAGGTCAATCCCACCCGAGGTATTCAGCCAGTCAAATGGGGTTTCTTTGGCATTCCAAAAGGGTTTGCGCAGCCAGTAGTTAAACTCGGCCGTACTGCCAAAAATCTCCTCGCCTTTGTTAAACAGGGCTATTAGCTTCAACAGGTGTTCGCTGTAAGCCGGTTCAAGGCTTTTTTTCTTATCGTGATAATTACTGATGGTACGCGAGCTGATGTTCAACAACCCCGAAAGCTCTTTGTATGGCATATTAATTGCCTGCGCAAAATCAAAAAACAATTGGGTACCCACACCCATACGGGCGCTTTTAACAATGGCGAAGTTATCGCCAATATTAAGCTTGCTCAATTTTTGCCTTAAAGCCGGCGCGTGATGTTGTATTGCTGCGGTTGCCATAAAGTTTCCTTTTTTCAAAACAAAGATATAGGAATTATTTCAATTTTAAAAGAGAAAATATTCCACAATTGTTTTTAAGAAAAGTTTTATTTCATCCCCGCAACCAGCCATTGATAAAACGCCGGGAAAGCGCCGCGCCATTGTGCCTCGTTATGTTTGGCGCCTTTAATTACTGTTGTTGGAGTGTTCTTTAACGATAAGCCACTATTACGCGAGATATCAGCCATTTTAAGCATATCTGTATCCATAGTATCACCTTCCTGGTCGCCGCACACAAAATAAAAACGTTTAGCCTGGGCCGCATGCGCTTTAGCATATTCGTATATCGGTGGGTTTATCCAGAAAGCAGGCGAGAATACCCCCGCGCTACCAAACACCCTGGGGTATTTCAATTCGGCATACATACTGATCAATCCACCCATCGAGCTGCCGGCAACCGCAGTATGGCGGGCGTCGGTAAGGGTACGGTAATGGCTGTCGATATAAGGTTTCAGCGTTTCTACTAAAAAATCTACGTATTTGTCGCCCAATGGTTGGCCATATTTTGAAGCGTACGGGCTGTACTCTACAACCCGCGCATCGCCGCCATGATCAACGCCTACCACAATAAACTGTTGTTGCCCGGCTTTCAGGCTGTCCATAAATTCATCCACACCCCACTCGCCAAAGCCGCTGGTATACCCATCGAACAGGTTTTGCCCGTCGTGCATATAAATAACCGGGTATTTTTGTTTGCCGGTTTGGTAGCCTTTGGGCAGATAGATCCAAACCCGGCGCTGCTTGCCCAATTGTGGCATATCAAACTTCTCGGTAATGATGTGTACGTTAGCGCTGGCGGTATGTGTACGCTGGATAGGAGGGTGCAGGTCCTGCCAGTCGGCAACAGTTAAGTAGACAGTAGTATCATGCACCAGGTGCAAACTGCGGTTACCAAAACCGGCGCCGTTAGGGCCGCATTCAACCTTATCCCAGCTGCCGCGAACCAGTTTATATTCGTAATTACCCGGAGCAAGGTTTTGCTGCAGAGAGTTATTGGTGAACTGCCACGCTGCTTTCGCCGGACTCCAATCATTAAAATTACCCGCCATGTAAATACTTTTAGGCTCAGGCATTTGCACGGGCAGGTTTTTAATTACAAAATTGACTTTTACCTGCGCAAACAGAATATGCGCGCTTAATAAAAAAGCGAAGAATAGCAGCAAACGTTTCATAAAAGTAGGCTTGGTTAGTTACTTACAAATGTACGTAAGTTTTGCGTTAGCGATTGCAGCGGATACCGGCCAAGTGGCTAAGGCCTTGTGTAGTATGAGCGTAAAGCGCGGGCCGCAGGTAACGCCCCAATTATAAAGAAGCTGTCTGCAAATATTATTTACCAATCGATGCAAATTATTCAGCTCTGTGTGCTTTGTGTTTTCTCTTTGTGCTCTCTGTGGTAAAATTAACCACAAAGTTCACAGAGGTATTACACAGAGGCCACAGAGATTAGATTAATTTTTTAATTCAGTTATACTTTTGAGACAGCCTCTTTTACTCTTGCTATATCTTCCCTAACTCTTCCATATCCTCAACACTCAATTCAATATCGGCGGCTTTCATATTCTCTTCCAGGTGAGCCACGTTTGACGTACCCGGTATCAGCAAAATATTTTCGGCATGGTGCAGCAGCCAGCTTAGCGCCAGTTGATGCGTGGTGGCATGGTGTTTTTTAGCAATACCCTCGATCTTTTCCAGCCCTTCTTTATTGCCGCCACCCAGCGGGAACCAAGGGATAAAAGCGATGTTGTTGGCCTTGGCATATTCCAGCTCAGTTTCCCATTTGCGGTTATCAATACTGTACATGTTTTGTATCGATACGATCTTTACAAATTCCTGCGCTTTTTTGATCTCGGCAACGCTTACCTCTGATAGACCGATATGTTTGATCTTGCCTTCCTGTTGCGCCTTCTGTAAAAATTCTAAAGTTTTTTCAAACGGAACATTCGGGTCGACACGGTGCAATTGGTACAGGTCTATCTGCTCGAGCTTTAAGCGTTTAAGGCTGCCCTCCAAAGCTTCCTTTAAATGTTCAGGGCTCGAGTTGATCGGCCACTGGTTGGGGCCCGTGCGTGTTAAACCGCCTTTGGTAGCGATAACCAATCCGGGTTTGTATGGATGCAGTGCTTCGGCTATCAATTCTTCGGATACGTAAGGGCCGTAGCTATCTGCCGTGTCGATAAAATCAACACTCAATTCAACGGCGCGTTTTAAAACTTTAATTGCTTCGTCGTGATCTTTTGGCGGCCCCCAGATACCTTCGCCGGTAATGCGCATAGCGCCGTATCCAAGGCGGTTAACGGTCAAATCGCCACCAATGGTAAACTTTTGATTAATGCTCATAGCTGATGTTTGTTTATTAAAGGTAACAGGCGCGCAGGCTTATTGTTGGTATAAAATGGCTTCGCCCAATATTTTGACCTGCAGATTATGTTTATACAAATTTTGTATATTAATGTGTACAGCCCGGATAATATAACAGTAGCTGTTTACGCTGCTATAACACAATTTTAACACTGGCAGGGCTTTTGCATAACCGTTAGCATAACAACCAAATTAAAATATCATGAAAAAGTATATCAAAATACTCGTTTTGTTTTTAACCGTCATTATTATGGGCAGCAGTGTTACCGATGCCCAAACAACCTATCACCGTAAACACCGTAAATGGAGCAACAGAGCCAAAGGCGCAGCTATTGGCGGCGTAGGCGGCGCAGTTGCCGGCGGCATAATTGGCCATGGCGTAGGCGGGGCGCTTATTGGCGGCGCTATTGGCGCAGGCGGCGGTTATATTATTGGCGATGCCAAGGACCGTAAAAAACAACGTGAGCGTGAAGCATATCGCCGGGCACACCCACTGCATCATCCAAAATCAGTTACTACTACTACAACTGTGCGTACAGCACATTACTAATAGTTAATACGTTTATACCCAAACGGCTCTGTGGCTTGCACAGGGCCGTTTTTTTGCGCTGTGTTTGCATTGCACATATCGCAAATAATTATTTACATTTAGCTGTAACTCAAAAGCATTGGGTACGTCTAAAAGGGAGTATGATATTTTTTAAGCTTTTTCGTGAGAGTATTATTTTTGCCTTAGATGCCCTACGGCAAAATAAGCTGCGCACAATACTATCTTTATTAGGTATCACCATTGGTATTTTTACCATTATCGCGGTGTTTTCGGCAGTTGATACCTTGCGCGATAACCTGCAAAAAAGCGTAAACAAGCTGGGCAGCAACAGCATCTTTATCCAAAAATGGCCCTGGGCCTTTGGCAGTGATTACCCCTGGTGGAAATACATACAACGCCCGATGCCCAAATTGCACGATTATGATGAACTGGGCAAACGCATCCAAACAGCTAAAGGGATATCCTACGAGATCAGTCTGGATAGCCGTACCATTAAATACCTGAGCAATAGCGTTGATAATGCCGAGATAAGCGCTGTATCAGCCGATTATGATAAGACCTGGAACCTCGAGTTTCAGGACGGGCACTATTTTACCGATATCGAATCGCGCACGGGCGCCCCGGTGGCGCTTATTGGTAATGATGTGGCCGAGGGCCTTTTTAATGACCCGTTACAGGCAACCGGCAAGCAGATCAAAGTTTTGGGCCGTAACGTTACCGTGATAGGTGTATTTGCCAAAGAAGGTGAGGATATGCTGGGCATATCGCAGGATAAGGCTATTGTATTGCCTTTAAACTTTGCGCATAATATCATTGACGTACAAAACGAAAAATACAATCCGCAAATAACCGTAAAAGGTAAAGACGGCATAAGCAGCCCCGAAGTGGAAAGCGAACTGGAAGGCCTGATGCGTTCCATACGCCGCCTTCGCCCTAACGAGGATGATAACTTTGCTTTAAATAAATCTACCATATTATCTAACCAGCTGGATACCTTGTTCAGCACCATTAACGTGGCTGGTTTATTTATTGGTATATTCTCCATCCTGGTAGGTGGTTTCGGTATAGCCAATATCATGTTCGTATCGGTAAAAGAGCGCACCAACATCATTGGTATCCAAAAATCGCTGGGGGCCAAAAATTACTTCATTATGCTCCAGTTTTTGATCGAGGCTATCCTGCTTTGCATTATGGGTGGGGCAATAGGTATCGGTATAGTTTATGGAGGTACTTTTGCTGTTAAAGCCCTGATCGATATTCAGATCGTACTTTATCTCAAAAATATTGTTCTGGGCGTAAGCATATCGATAGCTATTGGTATTATAGCAGGTATTGTGCCTGCCTGGTTTGCCTCAAAACTTGATCCTGTTGAAGCGATCAGGACGAATTAATTGGGTTGCCTGTTTCGGGTTGTGTGTTGCGAGTTGAAAGACCATTTTTTCAATAATCAGTACGTAGTTAATCGTGGGTCTTATTTTAAATAAAGCCCACAACAGGCAACGCATAACTCACAACAAAATTACTGTTCCACTTTTACTTTGCCGTAAAACCTGGCCAGTTTTTCAAAAAGCACTTCGGGTACAAAAGGTTTGGTTAAGTAGTCGTCCATACCGTAACGGGCAGCTTTGGCGCTGGTTTCGGGCATGGCATCGGCGCTTAGCGCGATGATCGGTATATCGGGCTGGCTTTGTTTGATCAGGGCCGCAGCTTCAAAACCATCCATTAGCGGCATTTGCAGGTCCATCAGTATCAGGTCGAAATTATGCGCCATGGCCATTTCAACCGCCATCCTGCCATCCGAAGCCTGCTGAACCTTGCAGTTCCAGTTCTTTAAAAACTTGTTGGCTATCAGCAGGTTCATTTTGTTATCATCAACAAGCAAAATGCTCATGCCTTTTATACTTACCTCTTCAGGTCTTTGATGCTCAGTTACAGCAGGCGTGCCTGTTATGGGTTCGGCCGGTTCATCAACCTCTGCCTTTTCAAACATAATGGTAAAACTAAACTCGGTGCCTTCACCAGGCTTGCTGCTCAGGTTAATGGCGCTGCCGTGCAGCTCAACCAAACGTTTGGTAATGGCCAGGCCAAGACCCGTGCCGCCGTAATCGCTGGCGGTTGAACTGTATTCCTGTGTAAACGGATCAAATATCTTATCCAGGTTTTCGGGCGCTATGCCAATACCGGTATCCGCAACGGCGAACCTGATCGATATCCTGTCCTGCTTAATCTGTTGCGATTCAAGGCGCAAGTACACTGTGCCATTGGTGGTAAACTTAACCGCGTTGCTTAACAGGTTATTCAATATCTGTCCAAGACGTAGCTGATCGCCGATGAGGTTTGCCGGTATGTTTTTATCAAAGGCCAGTTCCAGTTTCGAGCCGTTATCTTCGGCTTTGGTAGCAAATGCCTGTAGTATGTTTTGCGCCAGTTTTTGAATGTTAAACTGCTGCTTGTATAGTTCGAGCTTACCGGCTTCAATTTTGTTGTAATCCAAAATATCGTTGATCAGTTCCAATAAGTTATTGCTCGAAAATTGTAGTGTGTGCAGATACTCCAGTTGGCGTGGGGCAGGGTTATCCTGCAGCAGCAGGTTGGTAGTACCAATAACGGCGTTCATCGGCGTGCGTATCTCATGACTCATGATCGACAAAAATTCCGATTTAAACCTCGACGATTTTTCGGCGTTCTCTTTAGCGATGATCAATGCTTCGCGCGCCTTTTTAATATCGGTAATATCCTCGCCAATGCTGGTGGTTTCGGCCATGTTGCCAAATTCATCATGTGTAACCGTATTTTTCCAGTTAATAACACGCTGCTTGCCGTTTTTGCAAATAACAGGGCTGGTATGCTGGGTGTAAAAGCTGTTACTATCCAACCATGCTTTAAATTGCGATTTTAAATTATCGGGCACAAAACTATCTATCCAGTTCATGCCTAATAGCTCGCTCTTGTCATAACCTACAATATCAGCCAGGTGTTTATTGCAAAATATAATGTCGCCTTGTTTGTTTAAAGTAACTGCGGCCAGGTTAATGGTTTCGAGTACGTTTTTGTATTTGTTTTCGGCGCGCTCAAAGTCGATCTCAATTTTACGACGCTCGGTCAGATCCTGTATGGTGCCTATTATTTTACGGATAACGCCATCCTTTTTGAGCGTTTTACCAATAATAATGCTGATGTATTTCAAATTACCCTTGCCGGTGATGATGCGGTACTCTAAAAACAAACGGTTAAGCTTGGTATGATCCTTAAACAGGGAGGATACCATTGCCTTATCATCCGGATGAACAAAGGCCAGCAGCAGTTTAAAATGATTTTCGTTTTTAACTTCCTCTTTTTCCAGGTCGTAAATACGGTATATCTCATCGCTCCATTCCAGGTCGTTAACCTTAACGTCCCATTTCCAGCCGCCCACTTTGGCAATGGCCTGTACTTCCATCAGTTCAGCCTGGCTTGAGCGGATGGTACGGTTGGCCTGCTTGCTTTCGGTAATGTCCTGCACAATGCCAGCAACTTTGATCACCGCACCTTTATCGTCTTTAACAGGATAACCACTTACCACCTTAATATATTTAAGGTGGCCTTTTGGCGTGATCAGCCTATGCTCAAACTCGGTTAAGGGGTTGCTGGCCAGCGATGCGAAGTATTGCTGTGCCTGTGGCCGGTCGTCATCATGTATCAGGCTGATGTAATAGCTCAGTTTGGTTTTATCGGGTGGGATATCCGACACTTCCAGAATAGAGAACAGGTTGTTGGACCAGAAGATATCTTTATAGGTGCTATCTGTCCACCAACTGCCTAATTTGGCAACCACCTGCTCATTATACAGTATCAGTTCGTTCTCTTTTAAAGCGGCGGCAGTTACCTTCAGTTCAGTAATATCGGTAATGGTTACCGTTACCCGGTGGGTAAAGTGCCTTTCCTCATCAAAAACAGGGTTTATTACAGCCCTGTACCATTGCTCGTTACCAAACAGCGAGTAAAATTCGAACGATGCCTGCTGATGTGTTTTTTGTACGTGTTTAAAATAATTGGTTAGTACGGGTATTTGCAGGGTGTTGATATTGGTGCCTATCAGCGTTTCGGGCTGGTTCAATAAAATATCTTCGGTTTGGTACCATTCGCCAACACAGGTTTTACCGGCATCATACTCAAATACCAGGGCAGTATTAGCTGCAGATAAGCCACGCAGGTTTGTTTTAAGCATTTCCAGTTCGGTGCTGGTTGCATTAAGTGTGGCACTACGCTCCTTTACATCATTGTTTATCTTTATACTGCGCAGTATGTACGATCGCCTGAACAGGAACAGCGTGGCTGCAAACCCGGTAAACAAAATGAGGGCTATCCCCATCAGATTTAGCTCTACAATGATCGTGGAAAAAAATAAACCGCAGCCAAAGGCTATAAAGTTAAATAGCGTTAAACCTACAAACTCGTATGACCGCCGGCAAAAAAAGCTGAGCACCATGAGCGACACCAGCGAACCTAAAAAGTATTCGCCTATAAAATTGTTTTCGCCTAAAAGGTAACAGTTGTTGATACCCAAAAACACAAGCAGGGTAACATAAGCCGAGGTATAGTAAATTTTTTTTTGATCGAAGAAGGATATGACTGCCGTAATGAGGCACAACAGGCTGCTGCCAACACGCACCATCGCAGGGTCGTATGATTGCGGGGCGTAATCGAGATACAGAAAATGGAAAGCAAGATTAATAAAACACAAAATGACAAAAAACAGACGATAAAAGTCCTTATCATTACTTGCGTTTGATAGTCTAAATATGCTGAGAGCCATTACTTAATTAGGGTATTACTCGAAATTTTAGTTATAATTGCCGATGATACACCGGAAACTAAATTTTTACAATTCTAAACAATTCTAAACCATAAAAGTACACAGATTTATTTACATTTGCGTATTACAACACAATTTCTATGTCAGAAACAATACAGTTAAAAATTGGTGATAAAACTTACGATCTGCCTGTAATACAAGGTACCGAGGATGAAAAAGCGATAGATATTTCAAAACTGCGCGACCTTACCGGATATGTTACCTTAGACATTGGATACAAAAATACAGGCGCTACCAAAAGTGCTATCACGTTTCTGGACGGCGAAGCTGGAATACTAAAATACCGCGGTTATCCTATTGAGCAACTGGCCGAAAAATCGAGTTTTTTAGAAGTTGCTTATTTACTGATCTATGGCGAACTACCAACTGCTGATGAGTTGAAAACTTTTCAGGCCAAGATCAACAAACATACGCTGGTGCATGAGGACCTGAAAAAGTTTTTCGACGGTTATCCATCGCACTCGCACCCAATGGGGCAGTTAACAGGTTTGATCAGCTCGCTGTCGGCTTTTTACCCTGAATCACTCGCTACTCAAACTCCTGAGATCATTGACGAAACCATCATCAAGCTTTTGGCTAAGATGAGTACCATCGTATCGTGGATCTACAAAAAATCATTGGGTCACCCGGTTATTTATCCGCAAAATAAGTTTGATTACGTAACCAACTACCTGTACATGACCTTTGGCCAGCGTACCGAAGAGGTTACCATTGATCCGGTTGTTGTTGATGCCATGAACGTGTTGCTGATACTGCATGCCGACCATGAGCAAAACTGCTCAACATCAACGGTACGTATCGTAGGCTCGTCCGACTCTAACTTATATTCGTCCATCTCTGCCGGTATTTCGGCACTTTGGGGCCCGCTGCATGGCGGCGCTAACCAGGCTGTTATAGAGATGCTGGAGAAAATTAAAGCCGATGGCGGCGATACTGACAAATGGATCGCGAAAGCGAAAGATAAAAACGATCCGTTCCGTTTGATGGGCTTTGGCCACCGCGTGTACAAAAACTTCGACCCGCGCGCCAAGATCATCAAAAAAGCCTGCGATGATATCCTTGAGAAATTAGGCATCGACGATGAGGTATTGGATATTGCCAAACGTTTAGAAGAAGTAGCCCTGAAAGACCCTTACTTTGTTGAGCGTAAATTGTACCCTAATGTTGATTTTTACTCGGGTATTATTTACCGCGCCTTAGGCTTCCCTACCGAAATGTTTACCGTGCTGTTTGCACTGGGCCGTTTACCAGGATGGATTGCGCAATGGAAAGAGTTAAAAGAAAACAAAGAGCCTATCGGTCGCCCGCGCCAGATCTATACCGGTGCTACCACCCGCGACTATGTAGATATCAAAAAACGATAAATTAGTTATTGGTTATTAGGTTATTGAGTTATTTGAGCTTGGTAAACTAATTAATAATACCAACTAAAAACCAAAAGCCTTTCGACACCGGAAGGCTTTTTGTTTTTGGCACCCTTGCTAACTTCGCAACTCTGCCGTTCCCCGGAGGATTTTAACGAAACATTTTTTCGTTACAGGCAACCTTTTTTATAGTTGTTGCGTGATGGTAGTAACAAACACATACTACTATGAAAAAGAACATTTTAAATTTGCTTTTGCTTATTGTAACAGTAGCAATAGTAATTTACAGCTGCAGCAAATCATCTAACCAACCATCAACAGATACAACTGGCGGCAGTACCGCTACCGGTGCATCGGTAGCTATTCAAAACTTTGCCTTTGTGCCCGATACCATCCGTATCAAAGTTGGCCAAAGCGTTACCTGGAAAAACATGGATACTGCTCCGCATACCGCTACAGCATTAAATGGTGCATTCGGCAGTGCCGACCTATCAACCAACCAAACTTTTCAGTTTATATTTAATACGGCGGGTACTTTTTCGTACCACTGCACGGTGCATCCTATGATGGCTACTGCCTATGTCATTGTAACTAATTAATAGCCGAGCCCTACGCATTTATATTCCGGATAATTTTTGCGAAATTGGCCTGCCCCCTACGGCGGGCTAATTTATTTTATGATAACTTATAATCGCCTCGATCACGTTTACATTTCCGTGCCACCCGGCCGCGAACATGATGCACATCTGTTTTATACCAATGTAATGGGCTTTACACCAACTTACCGACCATCTGTTTTCGATGCATCAAAAGGCTATTGGTACCAGTTGCCTGGGATGGAATTACACATCGGTACCGAAGACGGAACACCGCTATCCAAACAGCATTTTGCCATGGAGGTTGCCGATATCAAAGCTGCAAGGAAACACCTGGTAGCTAATGGTGTGGAGATATGCGAAGAGATAGCCATCCCCGGCCGCGAACGTTTTACGTTTAAGGATCCGTTTGGGAATAGGATTGAGTTGCTGGAGTATAGCCCCCTGCCCCCTAAAGGGGGAGTTAGAGTCTAAAAGTCCAGAGTCAAAAAAAAGACTGAGGACTAAGTACTCCTGGCTTAGAACTGAACCCGCGTTAGCGATTGCAGCGGATACCGGCCCTGTGGCTAAGGCCAAGTGCAGTATAAGCGTAAAGCGCGGGCCGAAGGTAACGCCTAAAATAACCTGTATATTTTTAATAATTATTCCTTCCTGCACTTTATCAATCAATATCCAGTCGCATAACCCTGCCAAACCTTACAAAATCTGTGTAATCTTATCATCAATAAATAAGTACAGTATACTGACTATGCCCTATTGGCTAAACCGCCCATAAAGCATAACTTTGTGGCATAATTTCTCCAAGAAAATGTCACAAGAACAAGAACACGTAACATGTTTAATTATAGGCTCAGGGCCCGCCGGATATACCGCAGCAATATACGCTGCCCGCGCCGATCTGAAGCCCGTTTTATATACCGGGATGCTGGCCGGCGGCCAGTTAACCCAAACTACCGATGTAGATAACTTTCCGGGGTATCCAAACGGAATTATGGGCCCCGAAATGATGGAAGACCTGCGTAAGCAGGCCGAGCGCTTTGGTACCGATATCCGTTTTGGCTATGTGAGCTCGGTTGATTTTTCATCGATGCCGCACAAAGTTGTGATCGACGAAGAGAAAACCATTACTGCCGATACCGTGATCATTTCAACCGGGGCATCGGCCAAATGGCTGGGACTGGAATCAGAAGAAAAATATAATGGCTTTGGTGTTTCGGCATGTGCCGTTTGCGATGGTTTCTTTTTCCGCGGACAGGACGTAGCCATAGTTGGCGCCGGTGATACTGCTGCCGAAGAAGCTACTTACTTAGCCAAGCTTTGCCGCAAGGTGTATATGATCGTTCGCCGCGATGAGTTCCGCGCTTCAAAAGCGATGGTTCACCGCGTGCAGCATACCAAAAATATCGAGATCATTTACAACAGTGAAACACAGGAAATTGTGGGCGATGGCCAGGTAGTTACCGGTGTACGTATTAAAAACAATAAAACACAGCAGGAGCGTTTGCTGGATGTTACCGGCTTTTTTGTAGCTATCGGTCATCACCCTAACACCGATATTTTTAAGGGCCAGATCCATATGGATGAAACCGGGTACATTATTACCCATCCGGATAGCACCCAAACCAACGTAGAAGGTGTTTTTGCCTGCGGCGATGCGCAAGACCGTATTTACCGCCAGGCAGTAACCGCTGCAGGTACAGGCTGTATGGCAGCTTTAGAGGCCGAGCGTTACCTTGCCGCTAAAGAGCATGTGGTTACCGCCGAGTAAAGCAAAATCAGATTGAAAGATAAAAAGCCACCCGGATGGGTGGCTTTTGTGTTTATATTCAATAAACATGTTGTTGATTTAATGAACCAGTTCCGGCGGCAGGCAATTGTTTACCGCCCTTACCAGGTCGGCAACATCAAAAGGTTTTTGCACATATCCATCGGCGTTGCAGGTTTCGGCTATTTCTGCTATCTGGGACGAGGTTGATAAAATAATTACCGGGATGTGCCTGGCCTCATGGATGGCCTTGATCTCTTTACAAACCATATGCCCTTCCTTTTTATTCAGCCACTCATCTAATAAGATCAGGTCGGCGCGCTCTATAAATATCCGCTCTATCGACCTGGGATTTGTGGCTATTACTTCGTAGCCTTCATTTTCAAGAATATAACTTACAACGTCCCTTATGTCGTTGTCATCTTCTGCAATCAGCACTCTTCTTTTCACTAAAATTTGTTTGGAGGTATAAGGCAAATATAGAGAATTAATTGAAACGAAATTTTTTACTTTGTTTTAAATCAGTAAGCCCTTCTCCAACTTTTTTACCCGGCAATAAACACTTTTATTTCAAAATCTGTTAACTTCACAACTTGCTTAACCCAGTATAATGCTAAAACACTTTTTAATTGTCCTCACAGTCTTTGGTTTTTCGGCGGTTTACGCCCAGGATGCTGCTCCAAATCTTCATATTATTCCCGCACCGGTATCGTTAAAAAAAACAGAGGGTACTTTTACGCTTACACAGGAAACCCTTATACAGGCCGATACGCCTTCAAACCGTTCGGTTGGTGTATTTACATCGGCCTTGTTAGGTAGCTGGGGGCTGCGCAAACAAGTTACTCAAACCAATAACACGGTTACGGGTAATGTTATCAGGTTTACTTCGGCTGGTGCCGATGCATTGCCTGCCGAAGGCTACCACATCAGCATTACACCACAACAAATTACCGTAAGCGGTAAAGGCGCGGGTTTGTTTTATGGTGTACAAACCCTCATCCAACTGCTGCCATCGCCTAAAGGCAACATGGCAAAAATACCTTGCGTGGAGATTGACGATTATCCCCGCTTTGGTTACCGGGGTTTGCATCTGGATGTATCACGTCATTTTTTCGGTGTGGATTTTGTTAAAAAATACATCGACCTGATGGCTGAGTACAAGCTCAATACTTTTCACTGGCATTTAACCGACGACCAGGGCTGGCGTATCGAGATCAAAAAATATCCTAAACTTACATCGGTAGGCAGCATGCGCGATCAAACCATGATCGGTAACTACCACGATTTTACTCCACAACAGTTTGATAATACGCCTTATGGCGGATACTATACGCAGGATCAGGTTCGCGAAGTGGTTAAATACGCTGCCGAGCGTTATATCACCATAGTACCCGAAATTGAAATGCCGGGGCACTCGGTAGCAGCCATTGCCGCATACCCTGAGCTGGGCTGCTACCAGGGCAGGCAGGTTAAGGTTGCCGGTACCTGGGGCGGTTTTGATGATATTTATTGCCCTACCGACTACACCTTTAATTTTATGAATGATGTGCTGACCGAGGTGATGGATCTTTTCCCGAGCAAATACATCCACATCGGCGGCGACGAGGTTTCAAAAACTGCGTGGAAAGAATCGGATTTTTGTCAAAAGCTCATTAAAAAATTAAAGCTGAAGGACGAAGAAGGTTTGCAAAGCTATTTTATCCAGCGGATTGAAAAATTTGTGAACAGCAAAGGTCGCAGTATTATTGGCTGGGATGAGATATTACAGGGCGGCCTGGCGCCAAACGCCACCGTGATGAGCTGGCGCGGCGAAGCCGGTGGTATTGCCGCAGCGCAGCAGCACCACAACGTGATCATGTCGCCAAGCAGTGCCGGTTTGTATTTTGACCATGCGCAAGGCAAAACCAGTCAGGAGCCATTGGGTATAGGCGGTAACTCGCCTTTAAAAACAACTTATGCCTACAACCCGGCTTCAACAACGTTAACCGCCGATCAGCAAAAATATATTTTAGGTATACAGGCCAATATGTGGGCAGAGTATATTACTACCGATTACAAGGTAGAATATATGTTGCTGCCACGCTTAATGGCCCTGTCGGAAATTGCATGGACACCCTTAGCTAACAAAAACTATAAAGACTTTAGCGAAACCCGGCTGCCCGTGCACCTGGGCAAAATTGATGCAGCTGGTTTAAACTACCGCGTATCAACCGCTATTGGTGCACCCGATACCATTATGACGGCTAACAAATACACTTTTAGCCTGAAAAGCCCCGTTGCTGATGCGAAGATCTATTATACAATTGACGGCTATACCCCGCGCGAAACCGACCAGGAGTATCGGGAGCCGGTAACGGTGCAGGTGCCCAATAACTCAAGCAGGGTGTTCCAAACTATCGTGATCTCCAATTCGGGTAAACGCAGTGCGGTAACACGCGCCATTATCAACAACAAACCGGCCCTTGCCCCGGTAACTTACAACGGCGCTGCCGAAGGTTTGAAATATCGCCTGTTTAATGGTACTTTCGAGAATACCGACAAAATTGACGGCGGTACAGAGATCGATACCGGCGTTGCTAAAAATTTTAATACCAGTGGCTTCCGTAAAAACGGAGTTCATGATTTTGGTGTAATATATACCGGTTTTATACGTATTGATAATAATGGCAAGTATTCGTTCTCAACTTCGTCGGCCGATGGATCGGTGCTGATGATAGACGATCAGCTGGTGGTGGATAACGATGGCAAACACAGCGCGTTTGAACAGGGTGGCGATGTGCTGCTGCAAAAAGGCTATCACAAGTTTACATTGAAATACTTTTATGCAAGCGCGGGTAACTCATTACATGTTTATATGACCATCCCCGACAGACCAAAAGGCGAAATGCCACCCGATATTCTATTTAATTGAGTATATTTAAACCGATGGTAAAGAAGATCGACCCCTATCTGTTTTACGTAACTGTTCTGGCCTGCTGCATGGGCCTGGTAAGCGCATGTAAACAACCCGCGCCGCAACAGCCGGAAATACCGCCTCTGGCCGGCAGCAGCCCAGCTAAAGCTGTATTGCCACAACCTTTCAGATATCATAAACTGATAGAAAGCTCACCGGGTAAGTATTTTGATGTATATGCCTGGGGCAGGGGTAAAGATTCATCCGGGGCGTATCTTATCTTACATTCCGACTCTGCCGGCAGCCATTACACCACCACTTATGGCGACCTGGAAGGATCAGTAATTGATGTTTACAATACCGATATGAATATGGACGGTAACCCGGAGATACTCATCGAATCGAAGGCAAAGGATACCACCAGCCACATTAACATTTATGCCTATGAGTTTAGAGGTGGTAAGGGCCAGAAGATCGACTTCCCGAAACTAAGCTCCAATACCAAAAAGGTTTACCGTGGCGGCGATGTTTTTTCGATAAAAGAAGGTAACCTGGTGCGCCAGTTTCCGGTTTATGATGGTAATGGCGCCGATGCCAAACCAACCGGTAAAACCAAAATACTGCAATACGGTATCAGCGATAATACTTTTACGGTGAAGGATATCAGTGCGGTGGATAGTACCCAAACAACTGCAACCAAACCGGTTGAGACCGCAGTTGTAAAAACCAAAACCACCGGTAAACCTGCTAAAGAAAAGCATACCGAAAGCAAAAAGAAGAAAAAGAAAACCGAGGAGCATCACACTAAGAAGAAGAAAAAGCATCATCGGAGTGAGCGGTAGTTAAATTTCGGATGTCGAATTTTCGATTTCGGATTTATTATTCTGATAATTTCTCTCCACGCATCATTGCGAGGAACGAAGACAACCGAGCTCATGGATACCATTGAAAAACAAATCATCAATCTATAATCTCTATGTTATTCAGGTCCGAATGACAACGTCGATTTGCTTATGTAGAGATTGCCACGCTATCGCTCGCAATGACACGCGGAGTAAGTTGCGTCTTAAAACTGCCACTGCCATATGCCCTCAACTCGCAACCCCAAACTCCACTTTCCTATCGGGATTATTAAATGCGTAATTGGCTACCAGGGTTTTAATATAACCATTACCGGGATAGGGTGTTAGCTGGGTTTTAATTAACGCCAGTTCGTTGCCGGTAAAGCTTTCGTTAATATAGCCCATGCCGTAAAACTCGCCGTTCTCGATCAAAATATAACTGTGCTCATCATCGGTGCGGCCCTTATCGCGTATGGCAAAGGTTGATAGGGCAGCTTTTAAATGGTCGGTTGCTTTGGCAACCCGTTTGTTATAACGCAAAACAGTTTCGGTGATCTGGCAGGCGCAGGGTTTGGTTTTGGTACGCGGGCAGGGCTGGTTGTTACGCTGTACAAAACACAACTTAGGGCAAAGGTCAAATTCGGCTATTAAGCCATTAAGCAAATTATAACCCTCGGTTATGCTGTTAAAGGTATACAAAGGCTGCGAGTACTTGGTCCATTTGTCGACAGCCAGGCGGGTGTAACCGCGCTGATCTTCAAACTGATACAGGCCGTAAGTATATTCGTGGTGCTTTTGCGCGCGGTTATATTTTGGCCACAGGCGTTTAATTTCTACGGCTTCTAAAATAAAGGCCAAAAGCTCCGTACCGCAGGTTTGGTGCGTTATGGTATGGATGCTGCGCAAAAACTCCTGTTTCTGCTGGTCGGCGCGGTTATTGGTAAAATGACTTTTTACACGTTTTTTTAAACTTTTAGCTTTGCCAACGTAAATTATCTTACCCTTCTGGTCGTGAAAATAATAAACGCCGGGAGCATCCGGTAAACCGTTAACCTGCAATTGCGGTACATGCGGCGGTAGCGAGTGCTCTTTCGACCTTTGTTTAAGCGACGCGCCGATATGCCCATCCTTGTCGTTTTGCAGCATCAGGCTAAAAAGCCGGGTGGTAGCATCAGCATCGCCCATGGCACGGTGGCGGCTGTTATTTTCTATACCCATTTGGCGGCAAAACTTACCCAGGCTATATGAGGGTAGTCCCGGGAATATTTTACGCCCCAGCCGAACGGTGCATAACTTAGCGCATTGCAGATCAAAACCGGCGATCTGCAAATGGTGACGCATAAACGAGTAATCAAAATTGACATTATGCGCTACAAAGGTTTTGTCCTTCAATAATTCAAATATCTTAGGAGCAACATCGGCAAACAAAGGTGCGTTTTGCACCATCTGGTTATTGATCCCCGTAAGGGCCTGTATGTAAATAGGTATGGGCGCACAGGGGTTGATAAGCGTTTCGAAACGGTTAACAACCTGCTCTCCATCGTGTATCACAATGGCTACTTCGGTAATGCCGTGCGCGCTGGCGTGACCCCCTGTCGTTTCAATATCTACAATGGCATACATTACTCTAATCGCTTACCATACAAATATATAAACAGTTTGCTAATTTTTTTAGTTCTAATTGATTATTGTTTTGTAAACTATTTTAAACTATTAGATAATTTGTAACTATTTTTTTTAAATTTATACCGTCGCAATTTTAATCAACCCTCTAAGATACTGTCCGTTACCGGCAACTATATGAATAACCTTGATAATCAAGCAGCTGAAACAAAATTCAATATGCTTGATATTAAGGAGACCGCTAAGCGGATGCGGCAATTGTGCTATATTGCTATTACCGTAGCATCTATAGTAATGCTCGTGGCGCTTTTTCATCAAAACTATATCAGTTCGGCCGTAACTTTTGGTAAAATATTATCGAGCTTATTGGTGCTGCTTTTATTGCGGCTGGGGTATTACAAATTTGCCAAGTACTTTATACTTTTCCAGATCAATGCTTTCTTAGTATTCATTTCGTTTACGGTTGGGCATAAAGCGGGCGGTTTTCTATACTTTTTTCCGTTGGTGTTTGCATTGCCCATGCTCATCAATAACCACAAAAAGCAATTGCTCGAAATATTGCTGTTCCTGGCCCTTACCGGCATTTGTTGTTATGTAAGCATATTTTGGGGAAAAGAAAGCAGCACGCTCGAGCATATCTCTGATGCCACTTACGATATCCTGTTTCATGTTAACTTCGCTTTGTCGGTTTTGCTTTCGGGAGTGTTTGCTTTTGCAAGCGTGAGGTTTGAGCGGCGATACGTTATGGCCATTGTTGCCGAAAAAGAAAAGGTTGAAGAGGCTATGCAGGCGCGTACCCGCTTTTTATCAACTATGGGGCACGAACTGCGCACCCCATTGAACGGTATTATCGGGGTATCGGGCCTGTTGCAAAAAGATACCATGCTGCCTGAGCAAAAGGAGTACTTTGACGTGCTGAAATACTGCTCCGACCATATGCTTGGCCTCGTGAACGATATACTCGACTTTAATAAAATTGAGGCCGGTAAGTTTGAGCTGCACCCTATTAACATTAACCTTCGCGATTTTCTGATCAATTCGGCATTACCGTTTTATAACCGTTTTGAAGAAAAAGGGATCGATCTGATGGTTGACGTTGATGACAAACTGAACCTGAATGTGATGGCCGATGATATGCGGTTGGTACAGGTGATCAATAACCTGATAGGGAACGCCTTAAAATTTACCGTTAAGGGCAGGGTAGTATTACGCGCTACCTGTTTTGGTAACGATAACGGTAAAGTTACCGTGCAGTTTGAAATTGAGGATACCGGCATTGGTATGCATAAAGAAGATGCTGCTAAAATATTTGCCGGTTTTTGGCAAATCTATCACGAAAGCTCGCGCAAGTATGCCGGTACCGGCTTGGGGCTCACCATTACCCAGCGTTTGTTGAATTTAATGGGCACCGAACTGGAAGTTAACAGTGAATACGGTGTTGGTACCACGTTTTATTTTACCATTACCTTCCCTCAGGTTGAGGCTGTTGCCGATGCCATTGCCGATGATGAGGTAACCGGCGACCTATCCGAATACCGCATTTTGATTGCCGATGATAACCCGATCAATATGCTGATAGCGAAAAAGATACTGCAGGGTTGGAACGTAAACTTAACTACCTGCAAAAACGGACGCGAGGTGCTTAACGCGATGGCGCAGGATCACGCCTATGATATGGTACTGCTTGACCTGGAAATGCCCGAGGTTGACGGTTACACCGCTGCCGCCAAAATTAAAGAATTGTACCCGGGCATACCTATGCTGGCCTTTACAGCCGCCCTGGTTGATAAAGAACTGTTTGACCGATTATTAACTATTGGTTTTTCCGATTGTATATTAAAGCCCTTTCAGCCAAAGGTGTTGTATGATAAAATAATGCAGTTTGTAAAATAATTACTTAATAACTAACGCCCGTTTGTTTTATAGTTAATAAAAGATACCTTTATCGGTACAGGTTATCTTTTTACCCACATGATTTCTAAAACTATCCTGATCACCGGTGCAACATCGGGTATCGGTACACAAACAGCATCGGCATTAGCCAAACAAGGGCACACCCTGTACTTATTGGTTCGCGATACTGTTAAAGGTAAACAGGTTAAAAATGATATCATAGCCGAAACCGGGAATCAGCGTATAGAGATAGTAGAATGCAACCTGGCCGATTTGCACAATGTAAGCAAAGCCGGGGCACAGATCAGGGCAAGTTTGGATGCTATTGATGTGCTGATCAACAACGCAGGCGGCATTTTTCAGGAGCGCGAGTTAAGTAAGGACGGTTTTGAAATGACCTTTGCCAGTAACCACCTGGGCCATTTTTTGTTGACCATGAACCTGATGCCGCTGTTGCAAAAAGGCAAGGCACGTGTTATTAATGTAAGCTCGGATGCGCATAAAACGGCTAAAGTTAATTTTGATGACCTGCAATTTGAAAAAGATTATTCGAGCATGAGGGCCTATGGCAATGCCAAACTGTTTAATATTTACTTTACACGTTCACTTGCCGAGCGCTTTGCCGTTAAAAATGTTACTGCTTACAGTTTGCATCCCGGCGTGGTAAACACCGGCTTCGGCAGCAGGTCTACAGGCTTTGTAAAGTTTTTATTGAGCATTGCCCGGCCGTTTATGATATCGCCCGAAAAAGGTGCTCAAACATCGGTTTACCTGGCTACCGAACCCGGGATCGAACAGCTTTCGGGCCAGTATTTTAAAAATAAAAAGCCTGCCGCACCTTCTAAAGCGGCCAATGATAATGTTGCCCGGCAAAGCCTTTGGTTAAAAAGCGAAGAACTGGTAAAAAATAATTTGTTATAACACGTTTTTTACAAATAGCAGCTATAGCTTTTTGTGATTATTTTTTTACTTTAGCATGATAATCTAATTACGTTCCCTTATGCTACAACACAAAAAGACCCTCATAGTAACATGTTTATCGGCTGCGATCATATTTGTTGCTACTACCGCAATGCGGCAAGCCCCGCAGCAAGAAGAGCAAGGCTTTAAAAACCTGAAAGTATTACCAAAAAACATCACCCACGATGAAATGGAAAAGGTAATGCACGAATGGTCGAGCGCTGTAGGGCAGCGTTGTGGTTTTTGCCACGCCCGCGATGCGCAAACTAACAAAACCGATTTTGCGAGCGATGCCAAACCCGAAAAGTTAATGGCCCGCAAAATGATGCAGATGACCGAAAAGATCAACAAAAAATACTTTAAAGAAGATAAGGACGAAAAGGACAAAGGCGCCATGACCGCTGCTATTGGCTGCTATACCTGCCACAATGGTAAGCCTCATCCGGATGCTGTTGCACCAGCCAGAAATGGCGGCGGCCCAAGGCCGGGAGCACCTGCTGCAGGTGGCAACCCAACGCCTCCGCCAACCGCACCGCCTTCTCAAAAATAATTTGAAGCTACAATATTGTAAAAGCGCACTATTTTCAGTGCGCTTTTTTTGTTTTATCGGGATATTTTGAGTATATTGTAGGGGAGAGTCAAGAGTCAAGAGTCAAGAGTCAAGAGTCAAGAGTCAAGAGTCAAGAGTCAAGAGTATTGCGGTTTAACTACATTAGTTCGTTGATAAGATTTGAAGGAAGAGTCGGAAAATTTCTTACAATTACCCCCCCCCCATGTTTTTAGTGCTGTTGGTGACAACACCAACAACGGCGAGGGAGATTTGAAGGAAGAGTCGGAAAATTTCTTACAATTTCCCCCCTGCTGTTTTAAAGGATTGAATGATTGAGTTTTGAATGATTGAATAGAAATGCGCTTGAAAATACCCATATTTACCTATGTGTTTAAAGTATCAGGTAGTTAGTATCATGTATCAAGACATTGAAAAAACATACCTGATACCTGCGACTTGACACTATTACTCAAAATACCGAAGAATACCTATGTGTTCAAACTTGCACATTCGCATGTTTACCAATTTGCATATTGTCAGTTAATCCTTTTGCAAAAAATCTGTCTAACAAAAATAATACGTGCAGATTTTTGGCATTATTAGTGCTAATTTTTAATTTTTGTAACTAAAACATTTACATTTTTTTGAAAAACTTTTACGTCGCTTTTATTTTATTGTTGTTGTGCAGTGTAAACACGGTTTTTGGTCAGTCGGCCAATAATGGTGTGGTGACCGGGAAACTGATCGATGCCGTTAACGGCGAACAGATCGACTTTGCCGGAGTGGCCATTATCGCAACTGAAAGCGAAAGCATTGTAAAAAACACCACCAGCAACAATGGCGGCGAATTTAAAATGAACAATGTGCCTTATGGCAAATACAATATCCGGATCTCCTATGTGGGGTATGAAAAAATGCTCATTGCTGATATTGAGATCAACGCTTCGCAGCCCGAACATAACTTGGGTGTCATTCGTTTAAAACGATCAGGCAATGACCTTAACGAGGTGAAAATAGTGGAGAAAAAGCCGGTAGTTACTTACACGCCTGATCAGATCAATTACGATGTTACTGCCAGTTTGCAAAGCGAAGGCGCCACCGCTACCGATGTGTTGAAGAACGTACCGATGGTAAACGTAGATATTGATGGTAATGCCACCATTGCCGGCAAACGCAATAGCCGGGTGTTTTTAGATGGCAAGCCATCGGATTATATGACATCAAACATTACCGACCTGCTCAACATCCTGCCATCAGACGCGATAGAAAAGATCGAGGTAATGACCAACCCGCCGGTTAAATACGCTGCCGAAGGTGATGGCATTATCAATATCATCCTGAAAAAGGGCTACAGGGTTGGTTTAAACGGCACACTATCGGCCAATACGGGTACGCTGGGTAACTATAATTTTAACAGTTATATATCTTATCATGGCAAAAAAGTAACCATTAATGGCAGCTATGCTTACGGCGGCGGGCATAGCACGGGCGTAAGTTCGTCGTTAAGTCAGAACTTTTTTTTAGATACTACTTTTTACCATAACGCATACGCTAACCGCGAGGGAAGTAATAACGGGCAAAACCTGCGCGGCAGTATCAATTACGAGATCGACACTACGCAGAATATCAGGTTCACTACAAATTTTAACCTTAACCACTCGCAAGGCGATTCGTACAGCGACACCTATTACCTGGATAGCAGCTACGTAACCAGTAACCTCAACACCCAGGGTAATGACACCCGTAACCGCTCGTTCAATTATGCTTTAGATGCCAGTTATACCTGGAAGATCAACAAGCGCGGCGAGCAGTTAGATGCCAGCGTTACTTATAGCGGAAATACTGCGTCGGGATACCGGCTTTCGGAAGTGAGCTACCTGGATGGGAACAATTTACCCGTTAGCACCCGGTTGCCTGTAAACCAGATCAATCAAACCAATACCGGCAATAATGGCTTTTTAGCTAAGATAGATTACGATAAGCCGCTGGATAGTTTGCATTACACCTTCAACACTGGTTTATCGGCAAACATCCATAACAATGCCAACAACCAGGATGTACAAAATTTTGACCAGGCTACGCAGCAATACCTGCAAAACCTGGGGCTTACCAACTTGTTTAACTACACGCAGGATATCTATTCGGGATATGCCAGCTTCAGTATCAAAACGGATAACAAATGGTCGTTCAGGATAGGCAGCCGCGCCGAGGTTACCGACGTTAACTTTAACTTATCGACCATTGCGCAGCAATACAACATCAGGCCATATCTTAACTTTTTCCCCAATATCTCTATCGGGAAGCAGTTTAAAGAGAAGTACAATATTGGTGTAAGCTACAGCCAGCGTATAGGCAGGCCAAACCAGGGCACACTTAACCCGCAGGTTTATGTAAGCACCGATGGCAAAACCATCAGCTACGGCAACCCGGATCTTAACCCGTCGTTCACCCAGCAATTTGATATCAGCTTTGGCGCTTACGGCGATAACTGGGGTATTTACCCGCGGTTAAGCCTACAAAACACTAACCACATTGTAGAGCGTATCAGCACTGTTGATACCACGGGCATTACCCGCAACAGCTATTACAATTTAGGCTCGAGCAGTTACAACAGCTTTAGCCTGTACGGCAATTACCGCCCGGCGCGCAAAATGCAGTTTACCGGCGGTACTACTATTGGTCGTATCATTTACCAATCGAGCGGCAATACCCGCCTTAATCACAATGGCATCACCTTCCAGGCAAAAGCCGGTGTATCAATGGATATCATAGCCCATTATGCTTTTGAAGGTAATTTTAACTATTACACCAATACATCTGCGCAAAGCAGTAATCATGGCTCGGTAACGTCGAGCTTTGCGGTGCGCAAATCGTTCTACAAAAATAAATACCGCGTGCGCATTATGGCCACCAACCCATTGGGGCAAAGCAGCTATACTACTTACCTTTACGGCGATAACTTTAACCAGCAAAATTTTTCAACCTCGCGTAACCGTAACTTCAGCGCATCAATCAGCTATAATTTTAGCAAGGTTACGCATCCGGTGCCTGGCAAATAGGTCCAGAGTCTTGAGTCGTTAGTTTGGAGTCCATTCCTGACTGTAGCGGGTAGCCCTAACGGGATAAAAGCCAACCCCGTGTTGCATTTCCCGTTCTGTTGATGTTTTATTATCATTTTCACAATAAAATGCACTAATGGTACAAATAATTTAAGATATTGATAAAAACATTTTACCTTAGCCCAATAAACCTGTAATACCCGTCTTCATGAAACGATTTGTACCAATGGCTGTATTTGCCATTTGTTGCGTTGTGCTTTTGTTTAAAACCGGTAATGTGCATGCCCAAAAGCATAATCAGTTAACCGCAAACGAAAAAAAACAAGGATGGAAACTGTTATTTGATGGCAAAACAAGTACCGGCTGGCGCAGCGCCAAAGGCGATGCCTTCCCTGCAAAGGGCTGGGAGATCAAAGATGGCGAACTGACCGTTTTAGCATCCGAAGGCAAAGAATCGCAGAACGGGGGTGATATTGTAACCGAAAAGCAATACAGCGCTTTCGATCTTACTTTCGAATTTAAGCTCACGCCAGGCGCCAACAGTGGCGTTAAATATTTTGTTACCCTTAACGAACAAACCACAGGCTCGGCCATAGGGCTGGAATATCAACTGCTTGATGACGAGTTGCACCCCGATGCCAAACTGGGCCGTGATGGCGACCGTAAACTGGCTTCGTTATATGATCTCATCCCATCAAACAAACCTGTAAGCTGTATTAAACCCATTGGCGAGTGGAACGTGGGCCGCGTAGTGGTTTACCCCAATAACCGGGTGGTACATTACTTAAACGGCGTTAAGGTGTTAGAATATGTGCGTGGCTCCAAACAGTTTCGCGATTGGGTAGCCATCAGCAAATTCAAGGTGTTCCCAAATTTCGGCGAGGCCCAAGAGGGGCATATCCTTTTGCAGGATCATGGTAACCGGGTATCATTTCGCAGCATTAAGATCAAACAATTCAAGAAATCAGCATAAACCATGAACAATTCGCGACGTAAATTTATACAGCAATCGGCATTGGTGGGCGCCGGTTTAATGGCCTCGAAAGTTAGCTGGAGCGCTGCCAGTTACAAACGTATTATTGGCGCTAACGACAGGGTTAGGGTAGGTGTGGTTGGTTTTTCCGACAGGCACCGCAGCTCGCACATGCCCAGCTTTATGAACCATTACAAAGAGTTGAACTTTGAGGTGGTGGCTGTATCCGATATCTGGAACCGCCGCCGCGAACAAGGTGCTGTTGCATGGAAAGAAAAAATGGGTCGCGATGTTACTGCCTGCCGCAATAACGAAGAGATGTACGATAAAAAGCTGGTTGACGCGGTATTTGTAAGCACCGCCGATTTTCAGCATGCGCTGCACGCCATGGAAGCTGTAAAGGCAGGCTGTGATGTGTATTGCGAAAAACCTTTTGCCGAAACGATGGCCGATAACCGTGCCGCGTTTAAGGCTATTAAAGAGAGCGGTAAAATAGTGCAGATAGGCTCGCAGCGCCGTAGTGGTGCCAATTACCAGGCCGCTAACGAGTTTATCCGTTCGGGTAAGTTCGGACCGATAACCATGGTGGAACTTACCTGGAACGTAAACCAGCCCGGCCGCTGGCGCAGGCCCGATGTGGTGCCTTTGCTCAAAGAAAGCGATACCGACTGGAAACGTTTTTTACTGAACCGCCCCGCCGATACTTTCGATCCGCGTAAATATCTTGAATTCCGTTTATTCTGGCCTTATTCATCGGGTTTACCCGGCCAATGGATGAGCCACCAGATCGATACCGTACACTGGTTTAGCGGCCTGCAGCATCCGCGCAGCGTAGTTGCGAACGGCGGTATTTATATGTGGAAGGATGGCCGTAAAAACTGGGATACCATAACAGCTGTGTTTGATTACGGTCCGCAAAATGATCCGTCAAGTGGTTTCCAGGTAACATTTGCATCGCGCATGCATAACGGCGAAGACCATCCTACAGAGATCTATCGTAGCAATGGCGGTATGCTTAACCTGGATACCAACGAGGTATCGCCCAAAGGCGGCTTAACACAAAAAATGGCGGCCGCAATGGGGATGCAAGCTAATTTACTGACTGAAATGAGTTTGCCGAGCACAGAAAAAGTAGTATCGAGCGCTAATACCGGCGGCGATGTTTTAACATCTAACCACGTGCGCAACTGGATGGAATGTGTGCGCAGTCGTAAAACGCCGCATGCACCTGTGGAAGCAGGATACAGCCACTCCATAGCTACCATTATGGCCAATGCCGCGGTACATACCGGCCAAAAAGTAACTTTTGACGAAGCAACACAAGAAGTAATGGCAGGCGGAAAGGTATTTAAATATTAACGCCGCCCAACCAATATAAATGATAACACGTATAACACAAATTATGACAGAATTACAAACACTCGAGAAGAAGATCGCACAATTACCTAATGAATTTAAAACAAAATTAGAAGGCTATGTTGATACCCTGCTCGAAGAAGCATGGGTGCTGAAAGATGAAAACCCACAATTCGGCGATGGTGTTGAGTTAGGGTCGAATGAAATTAACGGACCTTTAGACGAATTTAAAGCCTATAGTTACTGATGAAAAATACCGTTAAAGCCGCATTGTTTTTACCGCTTATCGCGATGGCTGCAACTGCCGTTGCACAAAAGCCCCAAATGGTTAAAGTGGAAAAAGTTGCGGGTAAAAATAAGGTTGATATTACCATCGGCAATAAACTATTCACCAGTTTTTTGTATCCCGATAGTTTGGAGAAACCTGTTTTATACCCGGTACATGCAGCTAACGGTACCATAGTAACGCGCGGGTTCCCGCTCGATCCTAAACCTGGCGACCCTATCGATCATCCTCATCATATCGGTATCTGGTTCAATTTTGAGAACCTTAACGGGCTGGATTTCTGGAATAACTCGTACGCTATAAAAAAAGAAAAAAAGAGCTTATACGGTTGGGTAAAAACCGACCGTATACTACAAACTACCAGCGGTGCAAAAGGGGTACTGGCTTACCACGCTAATTGGACCAATCAAAAAAACGATGTGCTGCTCGAAGAAACTACCCGTTTTGAGTTTAGCGGCGATGCCTATCAACGCATTGTGGATAGGGTAACCACCTTAAAAGCTGTTACCGATTGTGTTTTTAATGATGCCAAAGATGGTTTGCTGGGCCTGCGCCTGGCACACGAGCTGCAAATACCCAGCACCGTTGACCAGAAGTTTACCGATAACAAAGGCAACGTAACCATTGTAAAGGGTGGCGACGATAAAGTGCCCACCGGTAATTACTTAACCAGCGAAGGTAAAACCGGCGATGCCGCCTGGAGTACCCGTGGTAAATGGTGCAAAGTTTTTGGTAAAATGGGTGCCGATTCTATCAGTATCACTATTATAGATAACCCGCAAAACCCTAATTATCCAACCTTTTGGCATGCCCGTGGTTACGGTTTGTTTGCAGCTAACCCCTTGGGCGAAAAGCAATTCACCAATGGTCAAAGTGCTAAAAACTTAACCCTTAAACCAGGCGAATCGGTTACCTTTCGCTACCGCATTATGGTTACCAATGGTACACAAACACCAGGTGTCAGGCAGCTAAATGTTATGGCCGATGCTTACGCGGTGAAGAAGTAGGCAGAACGTAAAATTGCGATAATCATATGCTATGCAAATACTATTGTATGCGCATGTTTTTTACCCTTTAAATTAACTTATAATTTAACTCTGTCGGGTAAGTTTATTGTCATACCTTTACTGCTCACTCATGGAAGAAAGAAAATATTTAACAACCTGGAAAAGGTACATCCCGGTTATCCGCCTGCATTTAAAAAGGAGTTTTAACGAAGAACAAAGCTTTAAACTCAATATCACCGATTTCGAATCGGCCGGCGACCGCGGTAAATCAGGTTATACATTTAGCTTAACCATGGAGAATGGCAAGGTGACCAATAATATCAGTGGTTCGGCAGTAGCACGCGATCTGTACGAGGCCCTTAAAACCGACGATGCTACTAATGCTCTTTTACAAAATAAAAACATCAAAATAAGCGTAGGTAAATCATTTGTGCTGAGTATTAAAACCACGCACATCTCTTCTTACAAAACCGTAGCCGAAGAACCTGCTATATAATTAACGATACGTAAACGTTATTAAAGCCGCAAGCCCACACGCTTATGGCTTTACTTGTTTAAACGTTGTTAGCTTATGCTGAAGAAACGACCTGCTATTGCCTGGTATACATAAATAAATAGCAAGATAGTTATGGGCGAAGCTATAATTAGGAAAGATAGACTGATAAGCTTGTTTTGCAATATTAAAGCCCTTGTCAAAAACCACATCACAGTTATCGATAGTGTTAGCACCATCGATAAGATAATAGCAAATATTATTGCGCCAAAATTTTCATCGTAATCCAGTTGATGTGCTAACCATACATAATACCAGATAGCCAAAGCTCCTGCTAATAATGCAATGCGGTAAATAGTATTGGCCAATGCCGTATTCATTGTAACTACAACGAATAATAAAACAAAGTATAGCTTCCCGGCGCTTCAGTAATGATCAGGATATCTTCGCGCGCTATGTGGTTTTCGTTAATAAAATTGGTGATTCCCCTCAGCGGATGAAATCCGTTGAACACTTCCGATTTTAGTGTTTTCATAGTGTTGATTTTATAGGTGCCAGTTTGGCTCCTTAGATATTGATCTAATTATCAAACTTGATATCACAAATTGTGACATCAAGTTTTTGGCTATATGTTCTTAAAGCAACTGCTGCTTGCCACTGCAGCTGCTGCTTATATTTTTCTATTCCTAACCCAATTACTTTCCTCACCTGCAACTGCTGCTGCAACTGCCACTTTACCTCCCTCGCTCAAAAGCTTAGTCATCACCAGCGCCGCTATCTCCGCCTCATCGGCGTTTTGGGTATTCAATACTTCCGGAGTAAAATACTTTTTCACAAAATGCGTATCAAACTTGCCCGATGTAAAAGCCTCGTGTTGCAGCACAAATTTACCAAAGCCAAGCGTTGTAGTAATGCCGGTTATCTGGTATTCGTCAATAGCCCGTATCATCCGGTCAATAGCTTCGGTGCGGTCGGCACCGTAAGTGATTAGCTTAGCTATCATAGGGTCGTAATATATCGGTATTTCCATACCTTGCTCAAAGCCGTCATCAACCCTTACACCCGGGCCCTTTGGCGTGGTGTAAGTTTGTAAAGTGCCTATATCAGGTAAAAAATCGTTGGCCGGATCTTCTGCATATACGCGCAATTCAATAGCGTGCCCACTTATCTCCAGGTCTTCCTGCTTAAAGCTGATGGCCTCACCCCGTGCAACATTGATCTGCTCTTTCACCAGGTCTATCCCGGTAATCATTTCGGTAACCGGATGTTCCACCTGTAAGCGGGTGTTCATTTCCAAAAAGTAAAAGTTCAGATCGCTATCCATAATAAACTCCACCGTACCTGCGCCGGTATAGTTTACCGATCGGCCAACATCAACGGCGCATTTGCCCATTTGCCGGCGTATTTCGGGAGTAAGTACAGATGATGGCGCCTCTTCAATTACTTTTTGGTGGCGGCGCTGTACAGAGCATTCGCGCTCAAACAGGTGTACAATGTTGCCATGCGTATCACCTAATATCTGTATCTCAATATGCCGTGGCGATGATACGTAACGCTCAATAAACACCGATCCATCGCCAAACGCCGAGGTAGCCTCGCTTACGGCCAAAGCCATTTGTTCTTCAAAATCTTCAACACGCTCAACAATACGCATGCCTTTACCGCCGCCACCGGCTGCTGCTTTGATCAGTATCGGGAAACCTACTTCGCTTGCGCGGATCTTAGCTACGGCAACATCTGTTATCGCTTCTTCGGTGCCGGGCACCATAGGTATGTTATATTTTAATGCTGCGGCTTTCGCCGATAGTTTGTTGCCCATAACCTCCATCGCTTCGGGCGACGGGCCAACCAGGATCAAACCTGCTTCGCGCACCTGGCGTGCAAAGCCGGCATTCTCCGAAAGAAAACCATAGCCCGGATGAATAGCCTCGGCACCAGTTTCACGGCAGGCAGCAATAATTTTATCGGCCACCAGGTACGATTGGTTTGATGGCGCAGCTCCAATATAAACTGCCTCATCGGCATAGCGTACGTGTAAAGCCTGCCGGTCGGCCTCACTGTAAACGGCAACAGTTTTTATACCCATTTCGCGTGCCGAACGCATTATTCTTAAAGCTATTTCGCCGCGGTTGGCTACTAATAATTTTTTCATGCTAAGCAAAGTTAAAAGTTTAACCCGAATTGCCTAAAGCGTTCAAAACCGATCAGAAAGGGTTTATTTTTTTAATCGTTTTGTATAGCAATCAATACACGGCAATTAATTGTAATGATTTAGCCACGCAAATTATGAAGTAAAATAACTATTTGGCATAACCTTTGGCATACGCAGTGTATGAAAAGCATTACACACTACTTTTTTAGCCTTTACATATCTGTTATTACACTTTTAGTAATATTTTCACCGGCGCCGGCCTATAGCCAGATCGATTTTTTTTATGGCAAAAACACCCATGGCTTACGCATTGGCGGTGGTGTAGGTGCAACATGGTTGGCTACCCATTATAATACTAATCCTGCACAGCTAACTTATGTAGGTAACCTTGATTACAATTTTAACCCATATTTTTCTATTGGTATAGAAGGGCAGTATGGTACATTAAAGGGGGTCGATACTCATGAACCGCCTCATTTATATTATACCAGCAGTACCAATAAATTTGCTTCTGTTAATATAAACATTAAGGCCGGAGTTGGCTTAATCGATGATTTTTATCCTAATAACGCCTTTCAGGATGCGGTAAAACGGATTTATATTGGCGTTGGTTATGGCACAATGAAAAATAAGATTGCTCTTACTACCGAACCTACTTTAGAGGCATACGCCTATGGAACACCACAACCATACGCTTATGTGCCCACGGTTCCTTTTAATTTAGGTACCTATATTGATCTGCCAAATGTGTTTGGATACGACAGGCTGGAGATCAATCCTAATTATCAGCTTACTTATATACCTTCTATGTATTCTGATGGTTTTATATCAAACCAGTACAGCCACTTAAAGGGTTTTTATAATATGGTGTCACTTAGTTTAAAATATAAATTTTAATTTACAGTTTATTAAGGGGTTGTGTGTAATTATTACAGCTTTTTTTTAGTTTTGGGTTAAACTATTGCTATGCTTCCCCTTTCTCACAATTCCCGCCTTAGCGTAATGCGTAAAATTGCGTCGCGCATTTCTAAACTCAAAGCTTTTAATTATGCTACCCGGCAGGTACTAACTTCTATAATTTTAATACTTATCGGCATATCAGGCACTAAGTCTGCTTATTGTCAGATCGATAATTCATATGGTAAAAATTCCTCTGGTCTGCGTATTGGTGCAGGCGGTGGCATTACCCAGCTTGCAACACATTACAATGAAAATACGCTGATAGGCTGCTTCATCGGCACGCTCGATTATGAGTTTAATCCTTATTTTTCGGCCGGTATTGAGGGCCAGATAGGCACGCTGCAAGGGATCGATAACAATATACCAGGACACCTGTATTTTCACAGCAGTACTAACGATTTCAAATCCATTAATTTTAACCTCAAGTTCGGACTTGGATTAATAAACGATTTTTCTCCCGAAAACAAGTTTCAGGACGCCATTAAACGTTTGTACATAGGTATAGGCGGCGGTGTTATGAAAAGCAATATCGCTTTCTCACGAGACACAAGCATTACAAATTCCTATTATGATGTTAAGCCTTATGGCTACGTGCCCATAATACCACTTAATATCGGAACGTTTATTGATATAAATAATATATTCGGGTATGATAGGGTGGAGATCAATCCCAATTATCAGCTTACTTATATAGCATCGCCATATCCCGATGGGTTTAAGTCAAGTGCCGATAGTCAGTTGAAAGGCTTTTACAGCTTGCTGTCGATTACCATAAAACTTAAGTTTTAATTTACCATTTGCTAACAGTATGTACTGTAATTATATACAGGCATTTGTTTAAATTTGTGTTTAAAGTGTTTTTATGCTGCAATCCTCCTTTCAGTATTTTGATGATATTGCCACATGCGAAATTGCCCCCGGCTTTTTTTCAAAACTTATCCATACCTCAAATAATACCATCAATTTTATTACCGTTAAAGCAGGTTGTTCGGTACCTCTGCATCAGCATATCCACAGGCAAAGTTCATTTGTAATCGAAGGACAGTTTGAGATGACTGTTAATGGCGAAACACAGGTATTAACCCCATCATCGTTTGTAATTATTGAACCGAATGCCGTGCACGGAGGCACAGCGGTAACCGATTGTAAACTGATCGATATTTTTGATCCTGTGAGGGAAGACTACAAAAAGCTGACCGACGCTAAATAACCCCATGAACAGATTAGCCTGCCTTACACTTTTTATTTTTTTTGCCAGTCAATTATTCGCTCAGGATGGTGTTAAATTTCCTGCAAATCCATATCCCAAAAGCTATACTGCACAACTTAATGTAGTTTATACCAAGGTATTTAATTACGAGTGTAAAATGGATCTTTACCTGGCTCCAAAAACAGGTAAACCATCGCCGGTGGTTATTGTCATACACGGCGGCGGCTGGACCAGCGGCACCAAAGAATCGCAATACGGTTTCGGGTTGTTTTATAAGCTTGGTTATTCGGTTGCCAATGTTGAGTACCGTATGCTGCCCATTGCACCTGCTCCCGCAGCTATTGAAGATGTACGCTGCGCACTGATCTACCTGGTATCAAATGCGCACGAGTTAAATATCGATGTCAATAAGATCGTTATCATTGGCTCCTCGGCAGGCGCACATTTAGGCCTAATGGCTGGGTTTTTAGGCAACAACACCATTTTTGATGATGACTGCCCACACCAGCATCAAGTAAAGGTTGCCGCCATTATTGACCAATACGGACCTACCGACCTGGTAAGTATGGCTACGATGTTTAACGGTTACAATGCCGTTACCAACTGGCTTGGCCCACATAAAGGCGACATCAACTTTATCAAATTTATATCTCCTGTTACTTTTATTAATAAGTATTGCCCGCCGGTATTGATATTACATGGCACTGCCGATCCATTAGTACCTTATCAACAATCTGTAGATCTGAATAATAAGTTGCAGGCCGTTGGGGTGAAAACTCGTTTTATTACCGTGCAGGGCGGCGGGCATGGCGGCTTTCCGGATGCAAAAAACAGGGAGTTTAACGTTATAGTTGAAAACTTTTTAGTGGAGCTTGGTATTTACGACGCGCAACATTCTTATTAAACTAAAAACCGGGCAAACACAATTCTGATGTAGGTTGTTATACTTTTTATAAACCGCACCATCATGAAGTACGCATTTATTTTAGGAAGCAACGCCTATATTGCCAGTCAGGGGGTTATTACTTTTTTTGAGGACACCCGCGAAAAGGAATTTTTGCGGATCAACTCCACTTTTCAATCCGTAAAATCGGGCAACACCGAGCTATCCGTCGATCTGCATATCAAAAACGCCGAGGGCTATAATATAGACCTGCTTGCCAATAAAGCCCTCAATGTTTCGCGTATCGACGAATCGCCCGAAAGGCTCAGGATACTCAACTCAGATGGTACTACCATGATCGATGTACACCAATTAGAAAAACATGATTACATGGCCCTCTCGCACCATATCAGCGCCGAGTTAGAACGTTACGAGCATATTGTTGTTATCCGAGTGTTTGGCCATTTTATGGTGGGTAATCATCGCATTAGCATTGATAACGAAAAGCTGCATATTGATAACGAAAGCTTCGCCGAATCAGTTTTAATAGGCCAGGGTGGTGTGCAGTTTCGTACCGATGGTGTGCTGCTGTAATATTAGATACTCCCTTCGAACTACGTTTACACTTCAATCATTTCTACGATGCATCGGGCTTGTTTTTCGTTAAAGTCGCTAATGCAATTCAGCTGTGCTATAGTACATTATAAATAAAATTGTGCGCTCTCGGATATAACGAATGGAAGGTCTCCTCATCGCCCTTTCAATCTATTCAACCACCTGTCAAACAATAATTTCTATTGTTATATTTGATAAGCCATTACCTTATCCAATCAAAATCTGATGAAAAACCTCCTTATCGCGCTGCTGCTTGCACCATTATTTACACTTGCGCAAACTGCTGCTGAAAAATATCCGGTCGATTCCGCTTCTGTTGAGCATAAAGGCGTACCCAAAGGCGAGATACTTAAATTCACTTTCCAAAACTCCAAAATATTTCCCGGTACCTGGCGCGAGTACTTTGTTTACGTACCTGCACAATACGATCCGTCAAGGCCCGCCTGTGTATTTGTTGATCAGGATGGTATCCAATTTAAGTCGCCAACTGTATTCGATAACCTGATTAATAGCAAAGAAATGCCTATCACTATCGGTATATACATCACACCCGGGCGCGTACTTGCTAAAGATACCACCGCTTTAGATCGCTATAACCGCAGCCTCGAGTTTGATGGGCTGGGCGATGCTTATGCCCGCTTTGTGCTCGATGAGTTACTGCCAGATGTGGAGAAACACAAAACTACCAACGGCAGGGCTATTGTGTTATCGCACAACAGTAATGATCGTATGATCGGCGGAACAAGCAGTGGCGCTGTATGCGCCTTTACGGCCGCCTGGGAACGACCGGATGCCTTTAGTCGGGTAATGAGTGGTATTGGCACTTATGTAAGCTTGCGTGGCGCTGATCGGTATCCGGGACTGATCCGCAAGTACGAGCCAAAACCTATCCGCATCTTTTTGCAGGATGGCTCACACGATTTAAATATTTATGGTGGTGATTGGTTTTACGCTAACCAAATGATGGAACGTGCGTTAACCTTTGCGGGATATGAAGTAAATCATGCCTGGGGCGAAGGTGCTCATAGCGGTGCCCAAAGCACAGCCCTGTTTGCAGATGCCATGCGCTGGCTTTGGAAAGATTACCCTGAGCCGGTTAAAGCAGGCAAAAGTAAAAATGCAATGTTGAATGATATTTTGATTGATGGTGAAGGGTGGAAATTACTCAACCCGGATACAAAAGATAAAGATGTTTTTTTATCAGATATTACGTCCGACAAAAACGGCCTGATCCGGTTTGGTGACCACCATAACAGAGTTCTGTTTTCTTTGACGCATCATGATGGGGGAGAGGAGTTTGTGTATGGATATCCAGCCCCCTTAACAACCATACATACTATTGCAGAAGCTAAAAAATTACACATTCATAACCCCGCTTTTAAACCGCGGATCGCTTCCGCAAATAAAACATGGGATTTAAGTGATTATGCAAATAACGGAAAGGAATTGAAACAACACCTTTTTCAAGGCAATGATATAATTGGAGATGATACCCATAAGATAACTTTTTATTTGTCTGGTGCTAACGGAACAACAGATGCCGGTAAAGTTTTTTTAGTTAAAAAGGATTATAGGAAAATAATTATCGATAAAGGCCTCAACAATCCTTTCGGTTTGACCTTTACACCCGATCATTCCCAACTCTATGTAACCGAATCAAATACCCACTGGGTGTGGATCTATAATGTAAATACCGATGGCACTTTAAGCAATAAACAGCGTTACGGCTGGTTGCACTCGCCCGATACTACCGATAATGCACAACCGCGTGGCATTAAAGTGGATCGTGATGGCCGCGTATATGTTGCAACTGCCCTTGGTGTTCAGGTGTTAGATCAGGTTGGCCGCGTTAATGCGATACTGCCTTTGCCTCCAGGTTCGGGCCCGGCTACCGACTTATGTTTCGGCGGCAAAGATTTCAACGAATTATATGTAATTACCCGCAATAAGATCTATCGGCGTAAGCTTAAAGTACACGGTATGAACGATTTTGACGCACCTGTAAAACCCGCCAAACCGCACCTGTAAATTTACGCTTCTATAACCGATATAAAATTACCCGCAGGATCTTTAAACCAGGCAATCACTGGTCCGCCGCTACGAAATATGCCTTTTTCATCAGTTTGCATTTGCCCGGTATACTGCTCAAACTTTACGCCTTTAGCGGTTAACTCGTCAACAGTTTTTTCAATATCGCTTACCTTAAAATTGAGAATGGTAAAAGTTGCTGGCTCGTGGTTGGGCTTAGGATAAATAAATACATGCGTATCAGGGCCAATGCCAAGGTCCAAACCCTCTTTTTGCTCGGTAATTTTAAGCCCGAGTATGTCGCTGTAAAAGGATTTTGCTTTGTGCAGGTCGTTAACCGAAAAGCTGCTAAAGGCTTGGTTATAGTTAAACATAATGCTGCGTTTTATTCAATAAGAACTGCCGCACCTTTTTTGTTTTACAAAGCTGAAAAAAATGGAAGAATTAGCTAAGCAGTTTTTCTATTTTGGTAAGCAGTTCGCGCATTTCAAAGGGTTTGGCAATAAAATTATCAGCTTTGGCCTCGGCTGCAGCTTTGGCCACGTTTAAACTGGCCGATATCAGTATTACAGGGATCTGTGCTGTTTGGGGGTTGTTTTTTAATGCTTTGCAAATTTCTATTCCGCTTAAACCCGGCATCCAAATATCTAATAAAAACAGATCAGGCAAAGTATCGGCGTTTTCAAGCACGTTATCACCATCTGATGTGGTTATCACATCATAACCTTTAAAGCTTAACATAGCCTCAATGGCGTCCAGTATACCCGGATCGTCATCGGCAATTAAAATTTTTTTGCCCATTTATTGCAAACAAAAATATAACAACAATAATATAATTTTTAATTGTAACATTAATGTCACCATTCCGCATAATTGATATCCTGACAAACAAAGCTATCTTTGCACCTGTATAATAGGCTATTGATATACCAATATTATTCAGTTATGTTTATTAACTATTTAGAAAATAAAATACTTATTGATTAAGTATAGGTGATGTAATGAATAAAACTGAAGAGCAAAGGGTAAAAGCGGTAACACGTTTTCTTAACTTAAAGATTAGCCGCGAGAACGAATTGCAGGGGATAGTGGAAATGGCGGCCGAAATTTGCCAAACCCCGGTTGCGATGATCACTTTTACTGATAGTAAAACCCAGTTTGTTAAATATAAAGTTGGTGTTAATACCGACATTATAAAGAAATCTGATACCTTTTGTGACGAAATTCTTCAAATGGGCAAACCACTCGTTATACCCGATCTGCAAAAAAGTGAGTTTGCCAATAATCCTTATGTAAGTATTGAAAACGGTGTGCGGTTTTATGCGGGTGCGCCAATTACCACTTTTGATGATTTAACCGTTGGCACTCTATGTGTTTTAGATGTTGAGCCTAAAACATTAACCGAAAAACAGGTTGAAATGCTTAACTTGCTTTCGCACCAGATCATCACCATCATGGAGTTCGATCTCAGTATAGAAGTACTGAAAGCGCAATACCGGCAGGTTAAGGAATCGGAAAATAAATTACGTTCGTTTTTTGATAGTTCGGTATCGTGTCATTTTTTGCTTGACCGCGAGATGCGCATAACTGCTTTTAATAAAACTGCGGCAAGGTTTGTAAAAACGGCGCTTAACATCAAGCTTAAAGCCGGTATTTTAATGAGCGACCACGTTGAAAACGTAAGCCGTTTTAGCCGTACTTTTAACAAGGCATTGTCGGGCAAAGTTGTTAAAGCCGAAATTGAGGTGCATTATAAAGACGGGCCTGTTTGGTGGGGGATTGTTTGTGAGCCTGCCTTTGATAGCGATGGTGAGATCATAGGTGTGTCTTACAATGCTACTGATATTACAGAAGCGAAAAACAATCAAAAAAAGATATCCGATCAAAACGAGTTATTACGCAATATTGCCTTTGTGCAATCGCACGAGTTGCGTAAGCCGGTGGCAAGTATATTGGGCTTAATGTATTTGATAAAACTAAATAACTACAATGCCGATCAGGAGGATTTTAATATGCTGGAAAACGCTACCGCTGAACTTGATGAAAAGATAACCTCAATTGTAAACCAAGTTGAAATAAGTTAGGCAGCTTGATCCTCAAATATTTCTTTAAAGGCCTTTACGCATTCCTTGCGAATGTTTTCCGGCAATTCAGAATACTTCCAAAATATAAAACTGAACGTATTGCCGTACTGCTCACTAAAAATGTGATACATGAGCGAGTCGTGTTTATTTTGGTCATACATGGCCGGCCGTTTTTTAAACCAGTCGATGTGCATTAGTTCAATTTGCCGAAGCCTTACAGTAAATTGCTCCTTTAGTGTAGGGCTGGTGTTTCTTGTTATCAAAAGTCTGCTTTCCATAACTTTCTCTATAAGGGTGTTTCACAATTATATACTTTAGATGTGTTTAGCATGTTAAAGCATAATGAATAAATTAATTAGGACTGATTTATACGGCGCTATATTATACAAGGTTTGTATTATTTGTAAAAAACAAACGAATATTTTGCGATATTTACAATATTGATATTTAGTTTCATTTTAGTAAAGTATCTTAATATAAAACCTAAAAATTTTGTTGTTATGACTAAACGCGAAGTCTCCCTGATAGGCATTACCATATTGATAATGTGTATCCCTATGGCTATCATAGCTCATCGCGGTCAAAAGCCTGAGTTACCTTCAACCGCTTTCGATCGTGCTGCAATTGCCATGATAAAAACCAAAGTTGGCGAAAAACGACAGTTTTGCGATGCGCCAACCAAAACGCTCGAACAGTTGGAGATACATGAGAGCACCCTTAATCCAGGCGAAATGGCCCATCCTCCGCACCAGCACCCTGAAGAAGAATTGACAGTTGTAAGGCAGGGTACAGTAGAGGTTTTAGTAAATGGTGAAACAAAACGCGTTGGGCCGGGCTCGGTAATTTTTCAGGCGGCCAATACTTTGCACAGCATTAAAAATGTAGGTACTGATATTGCAATTTACCATGCAATTAAATGGCGTACAGATAAAACAGCTGCGATTGCTAAATAAGGTGCATAAGTAAATTGTAAACTTATGCACCTGAAATCGGCAGGGGCGATAATTATAGCTATTTTTGTGGCCTATGTTTACAGGTATAATAGAAACTTTAGGTACGGTAACCAACCTACAACACGACGGCGGTAATCTGCATATTACAGTATTGTCATCAATTGCTCATGAGCTAAAGATCGATCAGTCGGTTGCGCATAATGGGGTTTGTTTAACTGTTATCGCTGTAGCAGATGATTTGCACACTGTAACAGCCATTACCGAAACCTTAAATAAAACTAATTTGAGTGATTTACAGGTTGGCCATTTGGTAAACCTGGAACGCTGCATGCAAATGAACGCGCGGCTTGACGGACATATTGTACAAGGCCACGTAGACCAAACGGCTATTTGTACAGCATTTAACACGCTCGATGGTAGTTGGGAATATACTTTTGAGTATGATGCCGCAGCGGGTAATGTAACAGTAGAAAAGGGCTCGATATGTGTTAACGGTATTAGTTTAACCGTAGTAAACTCAGGGCCAGATTACTTTTCGGTTGCTATAATCCCTTACACATTTGAGCATACTAATTTGCAAGCGGTAGTAAAGGGATCAACCGTAAACCTTGAGTTTGACATTATAGGCAAATATGTAGCGCGTTTAATGCAGCGTTAAGATAATTTCAAACAGTTAATTTTCTCGGGAAGGTAAAGATCAATAATCGCTGTAAAGTATTTTGGTTACTTTACCGTTCTCGCCCATATCATATTCGAGGTATTGATCAGTAGTCGCATCGTCGCTTTTTACATCTAAAAATGCCGCGTTATCCTGTATTTTTAAATGAGGAAGATCACTGGTAGTATTGCCAATACTGGTGGTGTAACGATTGCCTGCCAGACCAACTTTAAACTTATGCGAAGTGATTTCGAAGTTGGTTAATTTGTTGTGTACAAAATAAAACTTAGCGCCATTATAATTTAATACAGTGCCTTGTTTATAGCTTGCCTGCGATGAGTATGGAGCTATCTGTTTAGGCTGGCCCAATGCACTGATCACTGCGGTTTGAGTCGCGCCGATTTTTACTGCGGTTTTACTTGCCGGAAGCTTGATCTCTACATCGGCCACATTAATAGACTCTTTAGCGCCAAAGTAACTTTTAGCACCAATAAAAACTACAGCCAAAACAATTATTACAGCAAGCGCCCATATCCCTAATTTTTTTGTAATGTGTTTTTTCATAATCGTAGTTTTTAAGCTTTAATCTGTAAAGCATTAGTAATTAAACACTAATTTACGTATAAGGTTTAAAAAAAGTATCCATCTAACGGATTTGTGACCTAAAACAGACTTGTTGGTCGGTGGTTTTGGTTAACATGACAATTAAATGAAAAGTTAATTTCGGGTGCTATATGGTCACATCGTTAATTATCTCATAGAGCTTTCGTCAAGATTATTGATACTTTTATTGCGAATTGAACTTTACAGAAACTTCTTTACTCCCAGCCAACCTAAAACAGCCAACACCATTAAACCAACGCTCCAATAAATCCAGCTACTTAAACCTTTGGCGGTTATTTGTTTGGTTTTATTTTGAGTTTGTATGTTGTTTTTTTGAGTAGTACTATCCCTTAGCGTACTTAAGGTTGTTGAGCCTTCCTGCTGTTGTAAGAGGTGGTCTGTTGCTTGCGACGAAGATGAAATACCTTTAATGACTATATTACGCGCTTTACCTATGTAATTGCCATTCGTGATTTGAATAATCCCCGTATCGGGGACTATTTCAATTTGTACACTATCATGTTGAAAGTTTTGACTGATTATATGCGTGGTGCTTTTGCCGGTATCAAGGTGTAGAGCGCTTCCTTGCAATACTTCAGTTTTTACTGATCTATCGGTGGTGTTTGTTTTATCAATACTTACTTGCCTTGTTTTGCAGGCAACAAGGCATAGTATTGATATTGTTAAAATGTATTTTTTCATGAAAGTTTTGTTAATTAAATGTTATTGCTCTTTTATTTGAGTAACCCGAGGAAGATAGTCAGCATGGTGTAATTCAATATTGTCCAAACGATGATCAAGCTGCCTAATTTGTATTTTAAGTACTTCTATCTGCGTACTGAGCAATTGATTGTCGTTTTTTAGACTGAAGTAGCTTGTCATAATCCCCGCTGTGGCAGTGATTGAAAATGCGACCAGCAGATACAATACTTTTAAGGTTATTCCGCGTATTTCGCGGCATTTTGTTGTTGCAGATACAAATACTTTTGTATTCTGAAAAAGGCTTTTTGATAACAGTTGCCACAACCTTTTTGTATAGTTTGGTTAAATAACTGCAGGTAAACCTGGTTTAACAGCGCAATAGCTTCGGGTTGTTTTTGGGCTATTTGCGATGAGAGGGAAAGCAAGAGCCCGGCCCCCTCTAAGCTGCCCCCGGAAGGGGAGACTTGTTTGTTGTTTGCAGAGTGGGTTACTGTTGTCATGTTAATTTTATTGGTTATACTGAGAGTGTAACGAAACGGGCTTGAACTAATATTCCATTTGCCGCTTGTGGTTCCCGTCCTGATGGGACACGATATGATTTTTATGGGGATATGCCCTGTTCCACAAACAGGAGGGGAAAACCTATAGCGGCGGAGCCTCTCTAAATCTCACCCGGAAAAGGAGACTTATTCTCCATCCGGTGGAGTGAAGCTTATGGTGTTATTAATGCAAGCAGTGCGGCTTTTGTGCTGGCGTAATCGGTATCGAAAAACGTTGCCGGCATGTGTGGCTCTTTAAAGTTGGCAGGTGATGTTAAGTTTACTACGTAAGCGCCTTCGGAGTTGGCATCGTTAGGATCGGCGGTTACTGTGGTTAACTCCAGTCCCAGGTCTGTACCGAAGATCTCGAAAGCAGAATCGCCAGATTTGTGGATGTTTTCGATAACGGCTACTACGCGATTAGTGCCTAATTTTTCTACTTCGGCTTTTACTGCTGAGCCTTTGGCGAAGATGACAAAATCGACAGCGTGATCAAAACGCGCACTGTAATCCTTTTTAACAAAGGTTGATTTTGGTTTTACCGATGTGTTGTAACCTTCGTAACGGAAACCTTTGGTGCCGGTTGCCAGGGTAATATCGGTTATAATTTGTGGGTTGGTAACATCCCTAACGTAGGCGGTAATGTCGCTTCGGTTAAAGAGGTATACTACTGCTTCAACGCCGCCTATAACAGGGTTGGTGCAATCGTAAAGCATGTTTTGGATTAATTTTCCGCAAATGGCCATAGTTTTTATTTATTGAATGATTGATGGAGTGATTGATTGAATTTAGTTGCAGTGGCAGCAGCAGGATGTTTTATTTGATTAGACAGTATTACTGCTACCGCCACTAAACACTGCTGTTTTTTTTAGTACGCTACCATGGTGAGGTAGTCTTCGGCTATTTTGGCATCGAGGTTGAAGCCGTAATCGACACAATATTTTTTCGATTTTTTATCGTAAAACGGTTCGAGCTCGCTCAGATTGCTGGTTTCTTCGGTGCCAATTTGCAGGTTGCCTTTGGTGGTAAAGATGATGCGGTGCGGCTGGTTCCATTTGGTGCCGTTGCTTTCGTAAGCTTTAATATGGCGATCTAAAAACTGGAATGGTATTACATCGATACCGTCAATTTTAAAAGTATCGATACCGCTTTCGGTACGCTCGTAAGCCAACTCGATATTGCTTATTGCCTTGCGTTCGCGGGCGTATTGATCAACAACTGATTGTGTGGCGATGATCACTTTATCCTTTGCTCCGCGCAAGCGCAGATCGGCACCATAGATCATGTTTTCGAAGATGTTGGTTACCAGGTTGTTTGTGGTGTCGGCAGTGGTAAAGGCTTGTGTTGCAAAGCTTGAGCCTGCATTGTTAGGTATAGCTACTTTTTGAGCAGGCGCTGTTATGGATATCTGTTTTGCCTGTGTCCAAAAACCGTTAAGAACGTTAAAGTAACCCGGGTCGACGCTGTTAGAGAGGTAACCGCCGTTTGTGGCAATATCGGCAGCAGTATCGCCTAACCATGCAAAGCGCAGAGCGGTTTCGTAAGCGGCTAATGAGAAGCGTTCTTCAAGAAATAGGGCAAAATCGGTGTTGGTGAGGTCGGGTTTTTGAACACCGTTTTTTAATCCCCATACAAAAAATGTTTGTAACAGATCGGTAAAGCATTCTTCAATACGATCGCCGATGTATTTGGGATCCCAGAATTTTTCGACGGAGGGTACCGTTGCGGATGTGGCTGTGAAATCGCAGCTGGTTTGCGCTTTACCGGTTAAACCAAACTGACCTAAGAATATCATTTGCTGTTTGGCTTTGATGCCGTTTACAACAGTGTGAAACTGATCGATAGTAGGGTTTTGAAAAACTGCCTGGTAGAACGCATCGCGCAAACTCATTACTTCTTTACCGTTGAAGCTAACGGTTGATAAATTGATGTTTGATGGCATGTGGTTGTTATTGAGTTATTGGGTTAATTAGTTATTGATTTCGGATTTCGGAATTTCGATTTCGGATTTGTTTTTCCGGGATTATCGCAATAACGAGATGTGGTAAAGGAGGTTGTCTTTTAAGCTTTAGGCTTTCGCCTTTTTAGCTTTGAGTTCCTGGCGGCGGGCCTCCATTTTGTCGGCGAGTTCGGGAACTGAATTGCGGTTGGTGCCTGATGCGCGGTTAAATTTGTTTTCGCGTTTATCCGGGCGGTAGCTTGATCTGGCTAACTGTAATGCTTTTGATGCGCTGTTCATTACTGTTTCGCTTTCGGCGAGTGCGTTTTCTAGTTCCAGTTTTTCGGCTTGTAATAGGGCCAGTTTTTTGCGTAATGATGCCAATACTGCTTTGCCCGATGGATCGTCGTTTGTGGTGGTAGTATCGCTTGGCTGGGTGATATCGGTAGCCTGGCCGCTGGCTACGGTAATGGTTGTACCGTCTTCAAATTCGTAATCGCCGTCGGGGGCGGGGATGGTCATGGCTTCGTCGCTGAAAACGGGAGTTCCTTCGGCCAGGCCGCCCTCAAAGTACAGGTCGCCTGCATCCCCGGCAAGGGTTTTATTGGCTGCCTGGGGTTCGGAGGCATCGTTAGTAAAATCTTTCACCAGGTTTTTAAGTCCGGAGATGAGCTGATTGAAGCGTGTTTTTTTTGTTTTGTCCATATGTTTATTGTTTTGTTGTGTGGCTTGGTAGGGGTTGTGCAAATGGTTGCGGTACATGGCCATAGCTTTGGCAGTATCGATAATACCGGTGGCGAATTTGAGATCGAGTGCGAGTTGGGGGCTCATTAGCTTTTCGGCATTCATATAGCTTTGGAGTAGTTGTGTGCTGGCGCCGGTATGTTGTTTGTAAAAGTTGAGCAGGCGGGCTTGTTCGTCCTGCAATTCATTAGCATATTGCAAAAAGTAAGCTGCATCACCTTCGCCGTTACCCCAGGGGTTGTGTATTAAAAAGCGGCTGTTTTCGGTGAGTTGGCGGCGGGTGCCGGCTAAAAATATAACCGTGGCGATGGAGCAGCACAACCCCTCAACAACGGTGGTTATGGGTTTTCGGGTGGCGACTAAAAAATCGTGGATGGCGAAGCCTTCGAAAACGGAACCACCGTTGGAGTGGATGTGTACTACGATGTCGTCGCAGGTGCTGTTAGAGGTGTACGCATCCTTTACTGAGGTTAAGGACACAGCGCCTGACTTACCCGGGTTGGGTGCCTGCAGGTTGACAATATCGCCGTAGATGTATATGTGACAGGTGTTGGGCATGTTGTTAGTTATTGGGTTAGTATGTTGTTTGATTTCGGATTTCGGATTTTCGATTTCGGATTTAGTTTTTGTCCGAATTTAATTATTACTTCTATTGCTATTGTGATACAAATGTACGTGGTTGGTTTGGTAAAGTTGTCTCACAGTTTTAAGACTAATGTTTTGATGTAATATGGATGAGGTATGATGGAAGATGTCTATTTTTCTTTCCTGATTGCCTCGTTTTGGTTAGTTTTATTGTTTATTACTTTTATTGCTATTGTGATACAAATGTAAGCTGCCTGACTGAAAAAGTTGTCTCACAGTTTTAAGATTCGTCCTGCTGCATTTCTTTGATGATTTTTACAGAACGCCAAACCGTGGCCCTCGAGACCTGGAAGGCTATCTCGGCCTCTTGTACCAGGGTAGCTACATTTTTGCCGGTTGTTTTAACGCGGGCATCGATGTACATATATATTTCGAGGTACATTAATACTTTTGAGGACATGAGACCATTGCGCACCATGTGATTAAGTGTGCCGTTGTTTTTAAGCTGGATGAGCAGATCGAACATAGCGATTAATAGATATGTGTTGTTTTACTGGTGTTAATTGGCTTTCGACCGCTAAGCTGTGCCGGATGGCAGTTTCGTTTTTTGTGGATCGGCTATCTTATGCCTTTCCTGAGAGATCCTGAAACAAATTCAGGAGGCTATTTTGTTTATTACTTATATCACAAATGTAATAAAAAGGAATGATTTATACAAGGTTTTTTTTGAAAAAGATCAAGGAATAATGAGCAAAGAATAAAGACAAGAATCGTTGATCCTTACTCTTTGTTCGTTACTCACAAAAGGTTCTATTTTAAGCCTGCAATGCAATTGGCGTAGGCCTGGAACTGGGTGGCAGTATCGTCGTTTACTTCGACATCGATACTGGCGATCTGGAAGACGGCGATCTTTTTGGTTTTAAAGTATTCGAGTTTTTCGGGCGATACGGTTAGCGTGGTTTGGTAGTTATAACCGGTTACAGAGTTTTCGAATTTGTACTCGATCTTTTGGCCAAAAAAACGGAGCGATTTGCCGTCGGTAAATTTAACGTACAGGCCGGCTTCGTCGGAGAAGGCCATTTCGTGCGTATTGAAATTGATGGTGATGGTTTGCCCGGCAGATGTTACCACGCTTTTGATGATCATTTTATCGAAAGGGCTTTCGTAGGTATGTTTACCGGCGGTGGCATCCGTATCGCGGCTTATTTGCTTGCAGTAATCGGGCTGCTGGTCATCGGCAACCTGGGCCTTAGCCAGAGTTGCCAGGCAGAATAGTAAAGCAGCAAGCAGGTAACCTTTCTTCATGTATCAGCAATCAAATTAATTGGGCTTAAAGATAATTATTTTGGTGAAATAATTGTAAAGGGTATCATAGTTACGCAACAGGATACCCATGAGGCACTCCTGCTGTCAACTATGTTGATACTTGATAAAACAGGAGCGAACAAACATAGCGGTTGAGCGGGCATTGATGATGTACTCGCCATTGCTTGGCTTACACTACTTTTTTATATCATCAATACATTTTACGTAAGCCATAAATTTGGTGGCATATTCATCGCTTATGGCTAACTCAAGCGTGCCTACCTTAATGCTTTTAATTTTCTTTGTCTCAAATAGTTTATATTCATCTTCAGTTTTTATTTGATCCACTGCACCAAAACGATATCCGCGGTCAATATCAAAATAAGAACAGTCAATGTCTGCGCTTTCGTCTTTCCAAATTGTACCGTCTGTGAAGATGACATATAATCCGGATGACTCATAGTTGGCAGTTTTATTAAAAACAAGGAACGATAGAAGAGTTGATTTATGAGCATTATCCCGGCCTATATTTGCACCGACAGCTATTGGATCGAGTATAGGGCTAAAATATCCTATAAAACTCATGGTTTTATCATCAGTAATTTTTATGTCTTTGCAATAATTAACCTGAGCTTTGGCAAATGTTAATGAGCTAAGTATTAAAGATGTTATAATTAATATTTTTTTCATAGGAGCGATTTTTTGATAAAAGTAAAAAACATTCTAATAAAAACAATATAAAAATACTAAAATAATTAGTTTTAAAAATTGCTCATATTTTGCAGCATAGCCTTGTTTTGTAAAGATGCTTGCACATCCTCGACCACCAAGATCTGCCTTGGCATGTTAGCTGCGATGGTTTTGACCATATCGTTAGTGGCACGAGCGGTCGCCAGATCATTTGAGCCATCGTTTAGCGTATTGCTGCCGTTAAATAATCCGCCTAAGGCATAACCATTACCGTTTACTGTTGCCACCATCGGCCATATTAATAGCCGATAAAATAAGGGCAAACATTGCGGATAAGCCGGCATCGATGATAGACTCGTCGCTGCTTAGCATACACTACTTTTTTATATCATGTATACATTTTACATAAGCCATAAATTTGGTAGCAAATTCATCGCTTATGGCTAACTCAAGCGTACCTACCTTAATGCTTTTAATCTTTTTTGTTTCAAAAAGTTTGTATTCATCTTCAGTTTTTATGCCATCCACTGCACCAAAACGATATCCCCGATCAATATCAAAATAGGAACAATGTATATCTGCACCTTCATCTTTCCAAATAGTGCCATCCGCGAAGATTACATACAATCCAGCTGACTCGTAATTGGCAGTTTTATTAAAAACAAGAAATGATAAAAGAGTTGATTTATGAGAATCATCCCGACCTAAGCGAGCACCGATAGCTATTGGATCGAATAATGGACTGCGATATGCTACATAACTCATAGTTTTATCGTCGGTAATTGCTATATCTTTGCAATAATCGATTTGTGCTTTGGCGAAATCCCAAAAAACAAGTATTAAAAAGGTTGTAAATAATATTTTTTTCATAGGAGCGAATTTTTGATAAAAATATAAAACATTTTTAAATTGCAATACAAAATACTAAAATAATTAGTTAAAAATTACTCATGTTTTGCAGCATTGCTTTGTTTTGTAAACTGGCTTGCACATCTTCAACAACTAAAATTTGCCGTGGCATATTTGCCGTGATGGTTTTAACCATATCGTTGGTGGCGCGGGCAGTAGCCAGATCATTTGAACCATCGTTTAATGTATTGCTGCCGTTAAATAATCCGCCTAAGGCGTAACCATTACCGTTTACTGTTGCCACCATCGGCCATATTAATAGCCGATAAAATAGGGTCAAACATAGCGGTTGAGCGGGCATTGATGATGTACTCGCCATTGCTTAGTTTGACATTAATACTATCGCTGGTGCCTGTACCAGGCCCGGTTAAATAAGCGCCATAACCATCGGATAAATACATACCGCCGCGGGTAAAACCCGGCGGGTTGGTGCTGTTAATAGTTGTTGCCTGTTTTACGACGTTGGCTATAATACCGAAACCTCTGCGTCAACCCATAGCTACTTCAAATCAACTATGCAGTTTACCCATGCTATAAATTTAGTAGCAAAAGCATCATCTACCGGTATCTCTGTGTTACTAATACGTACTTTAATTATTTTTTTGTTTTAAACAATTCAAGCTGCTCCTCATGTAACAGTTTTGACGCTCCAAAACGATAACCAATGTCTGTATTCATATAGCTACAGTCAATATGTGCACCATCCTCTTTCCAAAGTGTCCCGTCTGCGAAAGTTACATATAATCCATAAGCTTCATAATCTGCTGAGTGATTATAGCATACGAAATGTAAGGAAATTGGGCCAAAATGTCCTTCGTCATCCACTCTGTTTTTGCCTATAGTCAAAAATGTACCAGGACTCTCATATGATGTCATGCTCAATTCTTTATCGACTCTTTTTGTAATGTCTTTGCAGTAATCGGTTTGCGCATTGGCAAAGCCTATGGAGCCAAGTATTAAAAAAAGTATAATTAGTATTTTTTTCATTGCAGAAATTTTTAGATAAAAATATAAAATTATTTGAATATGCAATAAGGTTTACTAAAAAAATTAGCTTTTTTAAAAATTACTCATATTTTGTAGCATTGCTTTGTTTTGCAAGGACGCCTGTACATCTTCAACCACCAAGATCTGCCTTGGCATGTTAGCTGCGATGGTTTTAACCATATCGTTAGTGGCGCGGGTTACTGCAAAATCATTTGAGCCGTCGTTTAATGTATTGCTGCCGTTAAACAATCCACCTAAAGCGTAACCGTTGCCTTGTGTCGTGGTGCCAAAGGCCCGACCTCCGCCTGCCATATTTATAGCAGAAAGGATAGGGGCAAACATTTCGGTAGAACGTGCATTGATAATGGATTCGCCGTTGCTTAGTTTGGCGTTAATGCTATCGCTGGTGCCTGTGCCAGGCCCGGTTAAATAAGCGCCATAACCATCTGATAAATACATACCCCCGCGGGCAAAACCCGGCGGGTTGGTGCCATTAATTGAGGCTACCTGCTTAGCCCCGTTTGCAATGGTGCTGGCAACATCTATAGCGCCGAGCACGATATCTTTAACGACCAAAATAGTGCCGAGCGGGAAACTTAATTTTGAGTCTTCGGCGATCTGATTCTTTGTAGCCGATATACTTGCCGATACTTGTTTTTCGGTATTGATAGCAATCTCGGCGGTAGCTATGGCTTTTTGTGCTGCAAAGGCGGCTTTGCTGACCTGCGTATTTTTTGCAAACAAGCCTGATAACTTTGAAAAGTGCTGCTGGTAATGCTGTGCTTTTTGATCGATCAGTTTTAACTCGCCCTGAAATGTTTTTTTTGTAACTTTCAGATATGCTTCATTTAACTGTTGTTTATCGGCAAGATATTGCTCGTCGATCTTATTTTTTAATTTTGCATCGGTCCCGGCGTTAGCTATATCAATATTGTGCTTGTCATTTAAGTACTTAAGTTGTGCCTGCAGTTTTAATTTGTCGTTTTTTTCATTTTTTGCAATATCGGCCAGGTTGCATTCTACTATCTCTATACCATGATTCCCGGTTTCATCGCTGGTATCTTTACTGGTTACGGCAGGGTCGACAGCTATTACAATGCGTTTCAGTTCTACGGGCAAAGTACCATCGGGCAGACGGCGCAGGCGCGTGGCGTTAATGAGGTCGTCTGTCCACAAGGCGCATTCGCTGTCATCGGCAAACTCGCCATCAAGAAAGCGCTTTCGTTTGCGCAACGGTAACGAGTTTAGTGTTTCGAGGTATTCGGCGTTAATGTTCTTTTTATTGTGGATAGGGTTCATTTGCAGGTATGCATAGCGCGATTCGACAAGGGTGGTATTGGTTTCGGGCTCGTTATTGTTATAAAACACCTGGTACATCCAATGCTTTTTGCTGGGCGGGTTGGCATCAACAAAAAGCCGGGGTCTGGCCCTGCCTATCTTTTGCGCCAAACGGGTTTTAAGGATGGTGTAGGCTTCGTACGAGATCTGGCTGGCTTCGTTTAAAAATACGGTTAAGAACTCCATACCTAATATTTTTTCAGTGCGATCCTTATCATCCAGGCCGGCGAGCCAGATCTGTGAGCCGTTTTCGAGTTCGAGGTAATAATCGGTATTGCGCCAGGTTACTTTAACACCGGGATAAGCCAGTTTAAGCACTTTTTTTAATGTATCGAGCCAGATCGAGTTTTTGGCGTGGTTAAACCTAAAGCGGGCAATGAGGTGGCGCGAGCCATCGTATTTAATAGCCATAGCCAGTTGCTGGTACACAATAATGAACGATTTGCCCGACCGGCTGCCGCCAACCAATAAAAACTCGCGAGCCGTTTTTTTAAATATTTTTAGCGCCCGGTTTTGAATACCAGTTTTTCGGAAGGATGATCCCTTTTTCTTTTTGGAAGCGTTACTGGTTATTGAATCATCAGCTGCCGATTTTTTTGGCTCTTTTTTCTTTTGGGTTTTTTGGGTAGATTTTGCTTTGGTGGTTGGCATGGTGGGAGTGGTTGGAGCTTTGGAATGTTTTGAAGTTGAAATGTTGCCAGGCGGGATGGGTTGCCACGGTGAACGTATTGGACTATAGCCTGTGAGCCTTTACTTTTCAATAAACTCACAAAATGGCTAAGCCGGAATTTACTCAATGCTTATCGCAGTGATAGGTGCCAGGCAGCATAACGATAACCTGACTTGTTTAGGTAATAAAGATCAACTGTTGATAAAAGCAAGGCGTATTATTGTATGATCCTGAACTTTTGTTTTCTCTTGATATATTATTACATCAATTACAAATGTAAAGATACTAAACATTTTTAAACTTGCAAAAAATATGTTGATTAAGCTGATCATCCCGGTGTGTTTAATTTATTGTAAATTAAATAGTATAGCTTCGGCGAAAATTTAATCCAATGTATAATCAAACAATAATCGCCAATAATCAGGTAATAATTAAAAAGCAATGGCAAAGACCCGAGTTGGTTTTTATTGATGGTGCCGATATCCAACTTCGGCCGAAAGCAGGTAAGGCGGCTAAAGAAATGTATACACCAACACATGCACTTTCTTACCATTCGTAAGCATACAAAATTACCGGTTGCGTTTAATCCTTAAAAATATACGCAGCAACCTTACTACAATATTTTTAAACACCTAAATTTTTGATTACGGCAGCTACGGCGGCATAACAATTATTTAGCTTTTGGCTTGCAGCTTATTTACGTTAACCCAAACCTTTGGCGAGCGTTTGTTAAGGTAAGCAAACTGTATGGTAAATTTTTTACCGTATTGCCGTATCAGCTGGGTACGGTTTGATCTTAGCCAATCGCAGTAAAATGTTTGCGACTCGCCGGTTTGGATGAGCTTGTCGGTATCGGCAGGTTCTTCACTTTCGTCAAACAATGCCTTTGGGGTTTTTAGTTTTCCGTTGATATACAGCTTTACAAATTTTGACCCTTTGTAAGCGCCCGGATCGGGTACGTCAACATCGCTGTTGTTGGTAATTTTAAGCGTAAACTTTACAACTTCGGCATAAGTGGTTTTGTTATCCTTAAAATCAACAACTGCCTTATCCAGGTTGGCTGATGCCTCGAGTACAATGGAATCTTTATAGGTAAGCGGCTTTTTATGCGTTGCAGCTTTTTTATGCGTATGCGATTTGCTTTGCGCGTGACTATAATTAACTGTGGTTAGGATGCATAAACCAAGGGTTAATAAACTATAGCAAAAGTGTTTAAGGGTTTTCATGGGCGGAATATTTACAATATAAATGCTAAAATATACTTTATGTTTTAATTATTGTATGTGACTTTAGTTTTGCGCGAGGGTTTATTTTTGAAGGGTAATTGTACAGGTGCAAACTTAACAGAAAGCCGGCAAGATTTAGTTTCTGAACGTTCTAATCAAATTAGTATATTTAACTGATGAAGTACCTTACTATCCGTTGTATACCATTACTTGCTTTTGCATTACTGTTGATATTATCATCCTGCCAAAGCAAAGGAACTGTAGAAACCTTTACGCCCGTTACTGATGCCGAAATTTACGATGTAGTTAACGCGCTGGTAAAGCAGGAGAGATTGGATACCATTAATTTTAACAAGCAATGGCCTTTGAGAGTAATAGACACACTGGGCAAAGTAAAAGTATATTTCACGAAGCCGGGAAAGAAAAATGAAATAGTATTACCACCTCCGAGAGGTGATGTGAGTTACACCCAACTGATCTCTATGCCCGATTTTTTTATGAGTCGCGATTCATCATTTTTGGTTTATCAAAATCAGAACAATGGCTCAATCGTATTGAAAAAGAGTAAATTTAACCAGATAAAAATAATCACGAGGAAAGAATATGACAGGGAAATAGAGAAAGACAGGATTTACTCTTTATTAACTCTATCAGTGCCGATTTTCTCGCATGATCATATGAAGGCCTATATGCAGATGGGGTTTCATTGCGGAGGTTTATGCGGTTATGGGAAAGATTATTATCTAATTAAAATCAAAAGCAAATGGGTTGTGAAATATAAACGTAACACATGGATAAGTTAGTGGTTTTTCGTTCCTGCAATACCAACGGCCTATCCCGCCTTGTAATCGCCGTAAACGCTATCATGAGCAATGTTGGGTTCGAGCTTAAAGGCAAGTACCCCTACCACTATAAACATAGCGTGTATAAGCGGCTGCATCAGATCGATAATATTAAAGCCCAAAAAATAACTGATGTTGTAAAACAGCCAAAATATAACCGGCGCAAAAGCCAGGAACGAACCGGTTACACCCAAAATAAATTTTTTACCGCTAAAAAACTGCGGACTGGCATTTACATAACGCGTGATGAGGTAAAAACAGAACCAAATGGGTAGGGTGAGAGCCAGGCTTATCAGCATGTCGGCTTGCAGTGATTGCCAAACATCACGATAACGGGCATTAAGCAACACGGTATCAACAATAATAATAACGCCTGGTGATAATATAGCGCTTGTTAAACAAACTTTTACGGAGTATGATAAGTTATTGGCCGCCATTTTATTTGATGTTTAAAATTAAAACGGCACACTGTTTGTTTAACCAAATAGTTGTAGCAGCGTATAGCAATACGCTGTTATTGGTATGATAATTAGGGGCGATCATATTAAATTAATTGGTACAAGGTAATAGTATTTTTTTAAATTAAAAATACCCCTAATAAGTATTAGTTACACCGCCTAAAATTGTGTAATTTAGGTGCTTTTGATAACCCAATATTTAACTGTTTATGGTGCGTGCCTTTCGTATCGGTGTTTTAAATTTTTTACGTGAGCATAATGCTACCACTGCTGTTATTGATATTAAGACCCCGTTTTTAAACGAACTTGATACTACTGATAAACGTAAGGCCTTTAAGCAGGCTTTGGATACCTTAGCGAACGAAAAGCTAATCGTGGTGAACGGTTCGTATGATTTTTTGAACTGGAAGCTGATAAACGGCCTGTACCCAATTGATGATAAAATAATTGAAGCTAAAATTACGCCCCAGGGACTGACTTACGAACAGCCTGACGTGGTGGCCGATGATGTTGCCGACCCCGAACCGCCGCTTGATTTACCACTACCACCCGCGGTAAAGGCCATAAGTACTTTGTTTACCGGTACAAAAAAAATAAACGAGCACCGGCTAAAAGTAAAAATGAAAAAAATGGGTGCCAAAGCCAGTCACCTCAATTTTGAAGAACCGGTTATTGACGAGCCTGTGCACCGCACCAAACACGTACCCGTGGTGGTTAATCCATTTATTGATGATACGTTGAATGCCAATTCCCCTGATGATGATACAGGCGACACAGATACCTTTAGCCGCACATTATTACAAGATAAAACAGCCGCAAATAATCAAAAAAACAACACGATCAATAAAGTGTTAAAATGGGTGCTTATTATTGTAAGCATTATATTGGTGGTTTTAATAGCCATGATATTTAAAGCAAACAGTTAAGCAATGGCAGCCATACCACCGCATGTTGAAATGATAGCCGGGCAACTACTGCCGCAGTTTATCCCTAAAGATGAAACCGAAACATCCCTGAGCTTTCAGTTCACTATTGCACCCAGCAGTACTTACCGGGTTAACTATGTTAAAAAGCAAGTTAAGGGCAACGCTGTTTGGGAATTAACAGGGTATGAGGAGATAAGCCCCCAACCCCCTAAAGGGGAGTAATGATTAAAAGGATCTAAAAGCCTGAATGATAAAATATGAATAAGTTTTTACTTTCGGACTTCCGACCTTCGGACTTTAAATACCAACTCATGTCAAGGCCTTTCATTTTACTGCTTTGCATTTGCTTTGTCGCCTGTACGGGTAACGGGCGTGGGCCGCTTGTAAAGCCATCAAAAAGCATAACCGATAGCGTTGATAAAGCCTTTGCACCGGTAGATACTGTGCGCAATCAAACCGGGCCGTCGCCGGCGCAGATACTGAAAGATTGTTTAAGTAACTATAAAACCGTTACCACGGTTGACACTACCCTGCTTACCGATAGCGGCGCCCTGCACATCCATGTAAGGCATTACTGCGCCTACGATGCAGGCATTATGCTGCCCGAAAAGTATAGCAAACTCATCGGCCTTAAAGCGTTTGCTACCAACAATTTTATTACCGATATTTTGCTGAGCCGCAACTTAAAACCTATTTATGCAGGCCGGGTTACCCGCGATGATTTTTTGCCTTTGCTGGGAGATGAATTGAAAAATTATGGGTCGCTGTTGTTTATAGACAGGCGGATACAAAGATCACGATCGGGCAGGGGCTTTGTGATCAATTATAGTATAGGTATACCGCTTACCGACGTTGGCCAACAGGTTACTATGGCCATTGAGGCGGATGGTACCAAACAAGCATTTGTAAATTATGGCTTTAAAGCCGAAAAAGCCTATCCGGATACCGCTAACGCCGGCGCAAAGAAAAAGGAGATAGCTAAAAGATAATTCTAAGGTCCTGAGTTGTGTTTGTTACGCTTAAATCAAAATGGCTGTTGTATATTTAACCTGTAATGAAGGCTAAACCCTATTTGCAGCAAATAGTACTTAAACGCGAAATGGTTCCGTCGTTTAAACAGTATCCTTTTAATGTGCCTGCGATAAAAAACCTGCATTCGTTGCCGTTTCATGCCGATGTTACGTTTATAATTGGAGAGAACGGAGCGGGGAAATCAACCTTGCTTGAAGCTATAGCACTAAACCTTGGCTTTGGTATTGAAGGAGGTACAAAAAACGTTCAGTTTAAAACACACGATAACGCCTCGCCGCTTTTTAAATATTTAACCGGTGTAAAAAGCTTTAGCAAACCTACTGATTATTACTTTTTACGTGCCGAAAGTTTTTATAATGTAGCCACGTATATGGAAGAGCTAGGCTATACCGACGATGATGATAAATTTCTGCATCAGTATTCGCATGGCGAGGCCTTTATGAGTACTTTAACCGGCAAGTTAAAAGGGAAAGGGCTTTACCTGCTGGATGAGCCCGAGGCGGCATTATCGCCAAACAGACAAATGGCGGCCCTTGCTGTTATTAATAAACTGGTAAAGGCTGAATCGCAGTTTATTATTGCTACACATTCGCCCATTTTATTAGCATACCCTAATGCGCTTATTTACCAGCTTGATGACACCGGCATCCACAAAGTAAACTACGAGGATACCGAGCATTTTAAAGTTACGCAATACTTTTTAAACAATTATAAACGAATGACAGGTTTGCTTTTTAGCGATGAAGGCATTTGACGGATCAATAAAGTGCTATGCTTGTTTTTCGTTTTCCCAAAACGTAGCCAGGTAATATTTTAGCTGGTAGGCGGTGTCTTTTTCAGGATGAGGTATAAAAAAACAATTGTTGTTTTGATGCTCAACTGTTACGTTAACAGCCTTTTGCAGTGCTGCGGTAAAATCGTCAAATACAGGCATAATTATGGGTCGGCGTTGCTTGTTTAATGGTGGCATGGCGCTAAAGGCAACATATATACTTCCATTGGCCATTATCCGTATTTTGGGTTCGCCATTGGAGTCAAAGCCTTTTAGACTTAAAATTTGCATAATAGTGGTAGCCCCACCGGTAGGGTACTGAGGCTTATTAGCCAAAGCGGCGGTAGTATTGTAAAGTAAATTGTGCGGGTAGCTGTCATCGGGTTCCATTTGTTGTAACCTTTGATAAAATAACCATAATGCCAGTGCTGTACAACATATTGATAGTATACTGTACGATGTGTTTGTGGCATGGTGCGAAAAAATGCCTGTGTTAGTTATAATAGTAATTAATGCTATTAAGCCAAGCAAAACATAACCTATCTGTTTTTTAGAATTATGTGCCACGCTCATGCCAAAAACAATAGCAAATACAGGGCTTAAAAAGCCGCTGATGCAGGCGCTTAAAAAATCGGTTAAGCCTTTTGGCCAATCCCAGGTGGGGCTAACCAACTGCCAAATATAACCTAAAAGATGTAGGGCAAGGGTTGGTACTAAATAACCAAAAGCAAAAAGAAGAAGTAAAATTCTCCTTCGAAAAAATGAGCGCAGGATTGTAGTTGGGTTCATGTTGACAGATGATTTAGGTGTGACTAAAATATAAATAAATATGAGCATAGCATATTTAGGTAGTTTGTGTGGCCCGATGGTTGTTTAAGTTCAAACCCAATACGATATATCAAAACTACCTCCGACAAAATAATTTACTTTTTAGCCAAGCCATGTCATCGTATCTTTCAGTAATATTATCGAAATTAGCTTTCGCGATGGCCCTGCCTTTGCCCTAACCAATTATTTATTTACTGCGTTACCCCTTTTTGAGTTATGAAAAAATTAACCCTGCTTGCCGCCATTATGTTGCTTATTAAAACAACCTGGGCGCAAACGCCCGAAACCGAGGCACACCGCCAGCAGCGTATGCAATGGTGGAACGAGGCCCGTTTTGGCATGTTTATCCACTGGGGTATTTACTCGGTACCGGCCGGTACTTATGATGGTAAGCAAATACCTGGTATTGGCGAATGGATAATGAACAAGGGTAAAATACCTATGGTTGTATATCAGAAATATGCCGCGCAGTTTAACCCAACAAAGTTTGATGCCGAAACTATAGTGCAACTGGCCAAGGCTGCCGGCATGCGGTATATTGTGATAACCAGCAAGCACCATGATGGCTTTGCCATGTTTAAAAGCGATGCCAGCAATTTTAATATTGTTGATGCCACTCCGTTTAAACGGGATGTGATTGCCGAAATGGCTGCGGCGTGTAAAAAGTATGGTGTAAAGTTCGGGCTGTATTATTCACAGGATCAGGATTGGAACCACCCCGGCGGCGGGGCTTACGGTGGATATTGGGATAAGACGCAAGAGGGAAGCTTTGATAAATACATTGATCATATAGCCGTACCGCAAATGAAAGAGATCCTCACCAAATACGGCCCTATATCGGTTTTATGGTTTGATACCCCGGCGCAAATGAATCACGATAATGCCGCCAAAATATATGATCTGCTTAAGCTGCAACCCAATATTATTTATAATAACCGTTTAGGCGGCGGCTTTAGCGGCGATCTGGAAACGCCCGAGCAATATATCCCGGCAACGGGGCTGCCCGGTAAAAACTGGGAAAGCTGCATGACCATGAACGATACCTGGGGATATAAAAGCTATGATCATAACTGGAAAAGTACCCGCACGCTGATTCAAAACCTGGTTGATATTGCCAGCAAGGGCGGTAACTACCTGCTAAACGTTGGCCCCACCAGCGAGGGTTTAATACCCGATGCTTCGATTGAGCGGTTGCAGCAAATTGGCCATTGGATGGATGTTAACGGCGAAAGTATACACGGCACTACTAACGGTCCGTTTAGTTATTTAAGCTGGGGCCGCAGCACGCGTAAAAAACAAACGCTTTACCTGCATGTGTTTAACTGGCCAAAAAACGGCGTGCTAAATGTTCCGTTTAAAAACCAAATTACCAAAGCTACTTTACTTGCAGGCGGTAAACCGGTTAAATATAAAACTACCGATGCCGGCCTGACTTTAACACTACCAACTGTAGCTCCGGATAGTATCGCCAGCGTTATAGCCCTTACCTTTGTGGGCGAGCCTGCAGTGCCTGTTATACCAACCATTGGTAAAACGGCAAGCGCATCAAGCGAACTTAATGCAGATGACCTACCGGCCAAAGCTGTTGATGGACTTGCCGAGACCGCCTGGCATGCTGCTGCTGCCGATACTACTGCCTGGTTGCAGATAGATCTGGGGAAAGCTCATAAAATTAGCGCTGCTGCTTTGCAGGAAGATAAAATGACTGTTAAAGATTTTAAACTCGAATATCAGGATGGGGGCCAGTGGAAAACAGTTTTAACCGGCAGCAAAATAGGAAAGGGAATACTCAAACCTTTCGCGCCGGTAACCGCAAGGGTGTTTAGGCTAAACATTGATAAAGCTGCACCGGGTATTGGTATTAGAGAAATAACATTGTTTACTGAAGAGTTTTAGCAATGTGTAAATGATATATAACAGAATTTAAAACTTCTATCGCTACCCAATATTTCTGCCATTGCTCAGAGCAGTAGCTTTAATGTTTATTTTGCCTTTACGCGGACCCATATTTCGTCTTGGGATGTCAAGTTTTCGCCTTTATATTTTGCATCCATATAATCCTATATGCTGTTGATATGTTAATCAGCATGTTAAGGCTTTCTGTATCTGATTTTAACTTAAAGAAAAAAATAACGTAACACCAGGAAACTGTTTTGCGACAAACCTCGTATACATTAATACACCTGTCGCATTAAATGATTAACATTTTAACGTTTCCCTATGTCTGATTATATCGTTTTTTTCGCTATTATGGCCCTGCTGGGTATTTTTTATGTAATGTATTATAAAAAGTATGTTTTTGCACCTAAAATGCAAAGGCTAAGCTTAGCTAACGAGTTTAGGTACGCGCGCAATTTGAATGCCGAACTGATCAGCCTTTTATGGCTCAATGCCCCGATGCTCGAAAATACCGGACTGGTTTTTAACGGAGCAACATTTGAAGATACTTTGGATGCCCTGCAAAATCTGCGCGATAATGTTTACACCACTGCTACTTTTAAACAGATAGTAGGTAAGCAAAAAACAAAACACCATGATATAGAACAACTGCAGGCTGATATTGCCGGCCAGATTAAAATGCAGCAACAGGTTAAGGATGGCTTTAATAAACTGATCGCCAGAAATAACCGCTTTGCCGCATAATAGCTATCATAAAAAAGTTTTTAAAAAGCCCCTTTTGCAGGGGCTTTTTTTATGCAGGTGCAAATAGTAAATAACGCGTTTAAATAGGTTTTAAAGGTGTTTTTAACCTGAAAATAAAAATAATTCAACAAAGTAAACTTTTTTTCAAACGCAATCGTATACAGTTCATATTTAACAGATTGAGTAACCTATAACCTTTTCCCATGTCTGCTAACCTGCTTTATTTTATTGCTATGCTGCTACTCAGCGCCGGCTATGTGTACAATCATTTTGTGCTTGTTCCTAAAATAAAATCGTTAAACAATGCGCATCATTTCAGGCAGGCCCGTAACCTCAATACCGAACTGATAAACCTGCTGAGCCATTATGGCCAGGACCTACAGGATTGCCTGTTTGATGGCGACAATTATGAAACTACGATGGCTAATCTGCAAATATTGCAAAGCAACGTTTACACTACCGATACCTTTAAACAATTGGTTGGCAGGCAAAAAGTAAAACGCAGACATATTGAAGCCATAAAGGCCAGTATAGACCAGCAGATAAGCATGCAACTGAAAATTAAGGTTAGCTTTAATGTTGCCATGAGTCGTTATAAAAAATCAATAGCCGCTTAACGCGGATTGAGAGCAACCTCACATCTACCCCCACCCTATATCTACCTATGGCCCCTTAACGGGGCTTTTTTGTTTACCGGCGGAGGCCTGACCCGCATGCGGATTGGTGTTAATTATGGCAACCGAAGGGAATGCCCAAAACTTATATGATCAGCATCTTTTGTTGGTGAGCAGACTCGCCGTAAGCCGCTAAAACTTTAGTTCTAACAAAAAAGGTATTTTTCGCACATCGAAATGGCAATGAATCAGGATATTAAGAAGATGTTTGCTATCCGGGAAAGGGTTAGTATTATTGTTTAGAGTTGTATTGATTAATTGGTGGGTTAAATAATCAACTTAAATTAAACATGAGGGCTGTAATTAAACTTTTGGTAAACACAGGGGTGATTTAAGTTACAAAACGTTTGATGTTTTGGGTATTGCCCTTATATTGCGCGGCATTTTTACCTAACATCAATGAAAAAGAATACTGAACCTACACCGCAAACGGATAGTAACGCCTTGCCCAAAAAAGCATGGAAAAGCCCCGAACTGGTAGTGATCAACCAAAGTGAGATCAATTTAGACGCCGATACCTGGCCAGGCAGCGGTCAGGAGAACCAGTCGCCAGAGTTTTATAAACGGATTAAAAAATCACTACGTGTTAAGAACGCGGAATGAGCCCAAAAGCGACATCAAGTTTGCAAGTATCCAAGTATGAGTAATCCGGCACAAACCTTACTCACTAACGGTTGTTATATATTTGTATAAAAATGAAATATCATGTCAGCATTTAACGATCTGTTACAATCGGGCAAACCTGTACTGGTTGATTTTAGCGCCGAGTGGTGCGGCCCCTGCCAGGCTATGCCGCCAATATTAAAACAGGTTAAAGAAATGCTTGGCGATGGTATTACTATCCTTAAGGTTGATATTGACAAAAACCCCGCTACCGCCAATGCCTACAATGTGCAAAGCGTACCTACGCTGATTTTGTTTAAAGACGGTAAAACTAAATGGCGCCAAAGTGGGGTGATGCAGGCATCTGCTTTAAAAAAGGTGATAGAGCAGCATGGGTAGCTTTTTAAGTCAAAAGTCAAAACATAAGTTGTTATATCCGTGTACCGATGCAAGCAGCCATTGTTAGACGAGTATCAGGGTATTTGAGTAGTTGGTGATAACACCAACTAAGGCTTGCAACATTAACCACATCGGGAAATTTGGTTTTCTTTTAGACTTATCAGCTCGAAGGAGTTTAAATAAAAATTAAAATTATTTTTAAATAATTAAGTGTTGAACCATTTAATTGTTGTATCATGCGGTGCAAAAAAAAATACCCTATGCAAAGCAATATTACAACAAACAATAACAATGGCCAGCCAATAAAAAAACTATGGGCCACGCCCGTGCTAACTTTGATAGGCTCAAATACGGTTAACGGCGGACCGCAGTCCGGCTTACACGAAAAATCTATTACCGCCAGCAGTCCAACAGTTAATGGCTTTGGCTTGAAGGGCCCATTTGGTACTGGTACTCTTCCCGCTGCACATACCAAGCATCATTACTATTCGTGATGGTTTTTAGGTGGTTGAAGGATTGGGTTGTTGGCGATAACATCAATAACGACAGGAGAAACATATTGCGGTAATGGGTGTTATCTGTATAAAACAACAACCGTATGAAAACCTTAACAGCCCCCGGCGACCCGCACACCATCCGTGCCATTATGGTACCCTATACCGAAGAGTTTCACGACCATGAAGTTGTACTGATCACATCGACCGACAGCGACCGCACGGCCGAAAAAAGGATTTTCCGAGTGGTAGACGGAGGGGACGGCAAATGGGAACTGCAGTTTGAGTAAACCGTGCCTGTAAGGGTGCGCTTAGGTAATTTATTGATCCGACTTTTTAAGCGCCCCCCTACCGGCAGGGTTGGGCGGGGCTTGTTGTTTGTTAATTATATTTTGTAATTTGCGTAGCATTTATACGCTACCAACAACGACATGGATAATCCTAATAAGCTCCCCCTGGAATATCTATACAATTGCCCCAAGTGTGGTGTTCCGTTCCATGCCCGTATACATCGTAATGTTTTAATTAAACACTTTTTTCCTAAATGGCCCATCCGTAGGTTTTTTTGTGGCAAATGCCTGCGTAAATATTATGTGCGGGTTGATGCCAGTCACCTAAGCAAGTAAGGTTTTTAACCTTTACTTAAAGTATGCCGTGTTTTTATTGGGGGTGTACAGCCGGCACGCCAATTTATTTGTTTTTTTAATGGTTGTTTTTAGGGCAACGATAATTTTGTTATTATTGTGTAACACCAAACTCAAAAACACTTGACAGAAAAGGTATACAGGCCCCGTGCATCAGCATATTATTGCCCGCGTTGTAACATCAAGTTTCATGCGGTAATACATCGCAGTTGGTACGTAAAGCTGTTTTTTCCTAACAGGCCTATACGCCGTTTTTTTTGCGGCCAATGTTTGCAAAAATATTATGTGAGGGTGAATATCCCATCAAATGAAGAGTACGATGATGAGAGCGCCCCGGCTAATACTACCAAATTGCAAAAAAGCGAGTAGCCTTTTTGGTGATCATTGCGTGATCGGTTTTCAATCTTTCCGCTAATAGCAAGATATTACATTTGTTACATATGTGATAATAGATACCGGAAACAAGTTGCTGTTGTTGCGGCATCACTTTACCAATACTACCGGCATTGATGTTAGTGCGGCATCCGGATCGTTACAACGTATCGTAACCTGAATTAACAGGAAATTAAATATTTCAAAGAACGTAGTGTGATTTGATCAATTTGTTAAGTTGATTGGATGAATGGTTGTTAATTATTCACCTGTATTGCTCAATGATCAATCGTTGAAAATTACAAATAGAAGCCACCTTTGGTACAGTTGGCGGTATAATGCTCGCCGCGCGGGTCGATCATCCGCGTAAGCTTATCTTGCCGGGTAAGTTTGTTTAAGCCACGTTTAATTTTTACCAGTAAAATATTTTGGCCCTTTATGGCATTTACAATGGCTTGTATGCGCCTGGCGGTTAACCACTCGCCCTGGTGGTTTTTGCAGATCATTAATATCAGTTCGTTGGTTTCCATATGTTTTGTTTTAGTTGCGTGTTGCGTGTTGTGAGTTGAAAAGTTGGTTTAAGTTTACAGGTTTAAAGTTTGCGATTGTTTAACGCACAACTGGCAACCCGTAACTGGCAACTCAAAAACTCCTTCACCACATCCGGGTAATTTTCATCCAAAAAGGTATCAATATCGTGCGTGCAGTTGGTAAAGGGTTGTACGCTGCCAGTTGCGTCATCGTACCTAAAGGCCTCCCAATAATTGAGGCGATTGGCTATAATAAAATCAATTAGCTGTGTGCGGGTAGCGGTGGTATCGTGCCATTGGGGGTTATTATTTTTTAAAGTAAAATCCAAACACCACGATACTTCGTAACTGTCATCGGTATTAACAATAATATCATCGATATACACTGCTTTTTTATCGGCAAAAAGGTAAACTAACAAATTATCGATAGTTTTAATTTCTGCTTCCATTGTTTTTTATTAAATTAAAAGTTGTATTATTGTTGTGCTAATTAAAATTTTAAGGGATTGGAATTTTAATGGGCCCTGGTACCTTTAGGTATCGGGGCCTTGTTTTATAACCCTTTCAATTGCCAGTATTGCCATCCCCATTAACCCGTATCAAAATACCCGTTGTGCTTGTAATTGTGCATGGTTGCTTTCGTTTTGTATAGTTTTACTTTACTAAAAATGGATATGTATACAGTTTTTCAACTATTTAAATTGCATAATTGAAAAGTATTTTGTTGCTTTGATTATTAGTACAAAACAAAGGTAAATCAATACTTTCATATTTGAAAGTAAAAATGAAAAAATATTTTCAATTTTGAATTATGCATCAAGGCGAACACACTCGTAATTTGTTAAAAGGTAGCGGCATACCTATGGGCGATATTGCCGATAAACTGGGTTTAACACGGCAGGGCCTTAATTATCACTTACGCAAAAGTAAGTTGGATGCTAACTTTAAAACCTTACTTTCAGAAAAACTACCGGATATTTTCAGTAATGAAAAAAAAGCGACGGTTTCTATCTCCAAACAAAGCAATGCCTATGGCGTGGGTGATATACAGCATAACGAAACTGACAGCCCCTTTGTTGACCTGGGTAACGGGCAGTTTATTATGATAGTGCCGCTGGTGCAGGATTACGCTTATGCGGGATACCTGGCCGGTTACCAGGATGAGGAATATATTGACGAACTGCCCAAACATAGTTTTGTGGTTAATAAGCAGCATAAGGGCAAGTATATGGCCTTCCAGGTTATTGGAGACAGCATGAGCAATGGCACCGAAGAAAGCATTACCGAGGGCAGTACGGTTACCGGCCGCGAAATACAGCGGCACCTGTGGAGCAGCAGGTTCCATATCCATCGTTTTAAAGATTACGTGATTGTGCACAAAGAGGGCATCCTGATCAAACGCATTATTAAACACGATGTAGAAGAAGGGGTGATCACCTGCCAATCGCTAAATCCCGACAAGGATGCCTACCCTGATTTTGAACTGAACCTTGACGACTGCAGCCAGATTTTCAATATTGTAAATGTAACGCAGATACGTTGAGGTTTAAAGTCAAAATTCAAAAACGAGCATTAGGGCAACGATGAAAGCTATTAGCTATGGTGATACCACTAGCAACTACCGCAGTTATTACGAATAATAAAAGTTTTTGGTATGGTGAGCAAGATGGCCGCCATAGCTGGGTACAGCCGGGTTTGTAAACGTAACGAGCGAGAAACGTGTTCCGGTAGGTTGTGATCTGATAACCTGGCCTTCGTGAACGCCGGGCTGTGCGGCGCCTGTAATGTTGTTTTGCGAAATGAGGGTAAGTTGAGGTTGCGCCCAGGTTTTTTTTGCAACGGTGGTGGTAACTTTTAACATTCGGGTGTTTTTTAGGGGTATATAAATGTATCTTGTTTGATCAAAAAGATGCCCTGCTTATCAGCGGGAGCATATTTGTGTGCGGAGCTATTTAATGCAGTTGTTCTACAGCGGCATCATCGCGTTCATGCTTGTTGAGTTTAATACAGTCCTGCCCGTCGAGCAAAAAAAACGGTAGCATCAGGGTAGAGATGAGGGTGTATTTAGCTAAACGTATCATAACAAAATGTTTTTAAGGTTTTTGCCATTGGTTTGTTTAGCTATAGTTTTGCCCGTTTTAGTGTGCAGGACAATGAACATGAAAAGTAAACCGTTTGTTTTTGGGTTCATTCCAGTATTAATTAATTAGGTGTCGCAAGGTAATAGATATGTTACGAAATTGCAATTATGTTGGTTGATTATCAATAAATTAACCTTTTGTGCTTGTTGTGGCCTGTTTTAGTTAAGTTTTATGCGCAGCAGCATAGCGGTATTTCTTGAGTGGCAAATTAATTGTTTGTAACACAAAAAAAAGCAAAACTGAGTTGTTGCGACAGTTTTCGGGCAAACAAAAAAACTGTAAATAGTATTGAGTGATGTAAACCCTGGCGCGATGCAATAAAAAACCCCCTTTGCCGGTTATGCAAAAGGGGCAGGGGGGTAAAAAATCAATAGTTGTTTAATATTAATGAGATGAGCGTTTAGCATCAAGCAAAAACAGGGGGAGCATTACTATCAGCAACAGGCAATAAGCGGCAAAGCGTAAAATACCGATCCTGGGTGTTTTTTTGGCAACTGCTGCTACAGGTTGTTGTACGCTTACCTGATGTTCGTGCCAAAGCGTAACGGGTTTCCTTAGTGTATCGGCCGGTAAGGCAACTGCAATAGCGCCACTGTTAGGGTAGATTGTTTTAGCAGGATAGCCTTTGATCTGGCTGGCTGCAATGGTAATAACTTTTGGGCTTTTCCAGTTTTTTTTGCGGGCAGCCGGGGTATGGTTAATTTGGTTTGGATTTGTCATGTGATGAGGTGTTGTAATTTGAATGATGTTTACTCTGTTTAGGCCGCAGCAAGGTTTACCTGACTTATGGCTCTGCTAAAATTGGCTTTAACCTGGTGCTGCATTTTAATATGTTCAAAAATGTCAGCCTGTAAATCATCAATTACATAGCGGTTGGCTTTTTTCTCCTGGCTAACCAGAATCTTAAAGGTATCATCGGTGTAAACTTTATCGTGCCAGGCCTGTAGTTGGTCGGCAACGACATTATAAGTTAAACCATCAAAAATATTACCTGCATTTTGCAGTTGTAACTCGTACTTGCGAAAAAGGTGGATGAGTTCGGTATTTAAATTACGGGCATACCTAAATTCGTTGGCAAGTTCAACTTTTTTTACTTTAGGCATAAAAACAAACTCGTTGTAAAACATCACATACAGTATAACTGCAAATGTGGCAATAGCTAACAGGATGAGATAATCGGGCATAACTTTGGGTTAAAATAGTTTAATTGTTTAGGTTTAATTAGTTGCTTTTTGTTAAATATGCCGCTGTATACGGCACGGTTTTACAGAGAGTTACGTTTGGTAACTATACCCTTTTTACGCTAAAGGCAATACGTGAGGTGCTTTTTAAGCGATTTTTTGCCAGATATTACGTTTAAGTAATTTAGTGTAAGTTTGAATTAATAAATACAAAAAATTAACATTAGTTAATTAATTTAAAGTGGGGAAATATTTACAAAAAATATTTAAAAAATTATTAATTTTATAATAAATAAGTGAAAATAATGCGATCAAGTACTAAAATATTAATGTTTTGTATCATTAGCGTAGCTTTCATCAGTTGCGACAGGGTAACTAAAAACCTGGCTAAAACGCATTTGATGAACCGCCCCGAAATAAGTTACCTGCACAACACCATTAAACTGGAGTATGCCGAAAATACCGGGGCGGCGCTTAACCTGGGCGATAGCCTTCCCAAAGCAGCCAGCTTTTGGTTATTAAGCATAATACCGCTTGCTATGATGGCAGCCCTGGTTGCATATACCCTTAAAAACCTGGATAAACTAAATATCCTTAAAATGATTGCGCTTGCGCTGATATTTGCCGGTGGAATGGGCAATGTGATAGACCGGTTATTTTTTGACCGCCACGTTACCGATTTTATGAACGTGGGTATTATGAACCTGCGCACGGGTATTTTTAACGTAGCCGATATGGCCGTTACCGCAGGGGCCATTTGTTTGCTGATAGCTGCGTGGGATAAGAAACCGGAGATGGTTAACGGTGATGCGACAAGTGGTGAATAAATGAAAACAACACTATGAGGCCGCTTTGTTTTTTTACAGCGCTGATGTTAGGCGCTATATCTGCCTTGCATGCGCAAGCTGATAAAGGTTATCAATTAGTGCATGTTTGAAAAGGGCCTTTGACTTACGAAGCCGCTGATGACACATTGCCAATAGGATTACCGTTTTTGGTAAGCACTACGCGCGAGGTGCCTGCCTGGTTTGAAAAATAGCCGTAAGAGGCATTGGCAGTATATTTACCGGTGCTTTCGTGGACGTTAGGCTTTGACTTGGGCGTTAAAATATCGTTCCTGGAAATGATAAAAAGCCTGGGATCGGCCCAGGTTTTCTTTATGGGCGTGTTGGGGAGAGTTTCTTCGGTGAACATTAATTAAGGGGAACTTAAAGTGCTGTCAAATTTAACGTTTTACAACGACTGAAACAAGTCTGCAGTAAACGGATAAAGAGCCGGGTATTGACCTGTTGTTGTACGATTACCGGATATAGCGGCACACCAATTACCACTATCAGCAAAACTAATTCTCATCAAAATGTAAAATGGCTAAATTATATGTTATAACATATAATTTAGCTTTATATTTGTATAGTAATTGCAGCCGGCCAAAAACAATAAGAGGCCCGGGTGTATTATAAAACAAAGATCAAACTATAAAACGTAAAAATTAAAATTATGAAAAAAGTATTAGTATTAGCAACTATAGCCGTATCGGCTTTATTGTTTGCATTTAAACCGGCAGCAACCTGGACGATCGACAAAAATCACTCAAAACTGGCATTTACCATAACTCACATGGGAATTAATGATGTTGAAGGTTCGTTTAAAATAACCGATGCTACCATTAACACCCCGGCCGACGATTTTAGCAATGCTACGGTTGATTTTACTGCCGATGCAGCTACCCTGAACACCGATAATGATGCCCGCGACAAACACGTAAAAAGCGAGGCTTTTTTAGATGTTGCCAAATACCAAACTATTACCTTTAAAAGCACCAGCTTTAAAAAGGCAGCAGGTAACAACTACACTGTAACCGGTAACTTAACTTTACACGGTGTTACCAAACCGGTTACTTTAAACGCTGTTGTACGTACCGGTGTTGGTATGAACAAAAAACCGGTTGCAGGTTTTAAAATTACCGGCACTATTAACCGTAAAGATTTTGGTGTAGGTGCAGGCTTTGGCAGTGCCATGTTAAGCGACGAAGTTGCTGTTACAGCTAACGCCGAGTTTGGCCAAAACTAATTTGAGGCGAAGCTTAAAGGTTAAGGGCGAAAGGCTCCAACCTGATGAATACAAAACCCTTGCTGATAGATATCGGCAAGGGTTTTTTGTTTTTGAGCGTTACGCTGATGTTGGTTACACCGAAAGCAGTAGTTGAAAACTTAAACTGATGCCAGAGACAGATAGCCTGGCAAGCACCAATGTAATTTTAAGCCAATATTGGCCTTGCAACCGATGCATGCAATTTTACGATAATACAGAAGATCTACGTATCAGTTATGATAGTACTGCTGACGATTTGTGACCGACCGGGGCACCCATAGAGGTGACAAGCGTAATGCCATGAGAAAATGGATTAACAAAAAATTGGGTACCATTTGAACCGAAAGCATAGTGCCCCGTATGTTCGTTTACGCTTGGGATGTGTTTTGCGTTAACATTGTTAGCGGATATTAAAACGAGCTCGGGGTGGGTCCAGGTTTTTTTTGCCTGAGTCGGGTTTGATTGATTGTGCATAGGGTTCAGGGGTTAAATTCAACACCGTAAAATACACAACAGTTTTACAATAACCAAATTACAATAAAATATTGTGGAAAATCAGCAAGATTAAAATTTTTGAGCAATACGAAAAATCCTTACCGATACCTATCGGCAAGGATTTTATTTTTGAGTTTAAGTAACACTGATAACCTTTTAATGGCGCCTTAATTATTAATGTTTAACCCGCTTTAGCCAGGTTATAATTTGCTTACGCTGATTGGCGTTGATAACCACATGGCTAAACGCGCAGCCAAGCGATGCAGCGTGCCAGTGCTCAACCCCTGCGTGGATAAAGATGACCTCGCCATGCCCAAGCGACTGCATGGGTTTGCCCTTTTCCTGGTAATAGCCGGTGGCATCCATCGCGATAAGCATTTGCTCGCAAGGGTGCGCATGCCAGCTTGGGTTGGTGCCCTGCTCGGCAAATACGTTAACATTTACCTTACGGGATGCCCGGTTTGGCGGCGACAGGGTTTTAAGCCAGGTTAAGCCGGCAAGGTTACCGGGTGTAGGAAAGATGATGTTTAAATCCGGATCTTTTGTTTTTTGCATAAATCGTGCTGTTCCTTTTTTTTGATTTACACAAAGTTACAGTGGCAACAAGGCGAAGCGGTAATGATTATCAAACAAAAGAGTAAGAAAATCAAACAGTTTTTACACGATGCGATTTAGGCGGTGTACCCGTTAGCTTTTTAAAGTAGTTGTTAAAGTAGGTAGGGTATTCAAAACCCAGGGCGTAGGCAATCTGAGCCGTGCTCCAGTCGGTATGCTGCAGCAGGGCCTTTGCCTCGCTGATGATCCGATCGGCAATGTGTACCGTGGTTGGCTTGCCGGTAACTTCGCGCACGGAGCGGTTGAGGTGGTTTACATGTACGGATAGGTTTTGGGCAAAATCCTGAGCGGTGCGCAAACGCAGGGGGCGGTCGGTGTTCTCTATCGGGAATTGTCTTTCGAGCAGCTCGAGAAACAGGGTTGTGGTGCGCGACGACGCATTTTTGTGTTTAAAGTAATTATCGGCTGGCTGCAGCTTCATGGCCTCGTGGATGATGAGGCTGATGTAGTTGCGGATGAGTTCGTTTTTGTAAATATAATCGGTGCCTTGCTCTTCGAGCATTTTTTGAAAGATGCCGGTAACAAACAGTGTCTGCTCATCCGTTAACGGGAAAATGGGGTTACCACCTATTTTAAACAGGGGCGATTCGTGCAGGCTTTGGGTACGCTCGGCGGCGGATAAAAAATCTTCGGTAAACAAGCAGGCGTAGCCGGTATGCCTTTCGGACAATAGCTCAACCGAATACGGCACATGCGGGTTTGAGAAAAATAACGACGGCCCGCTTACCTCAATGCTACGGTCGGCATAGGTAATAATATACCTGGCGTTAATAAGGCTCACCTTGTAAAAATCGCGGCGATTGTAATTGGGCGCGCCGTTGGCTGGGGTATCCATCTGGTAAACTTTAAAACCTTTTAACTTCAGGTCCGATGGTCCGGGATCAAAAGTAGGAGTTTCCGCATTGTTCATGTCGCAAAATTAAGAAAATCAAATAATATAAAAGAAGGGTAGCTGAAAGCTTAGACCAAGGCGGGAGATCGTTCGCTGTAGACAGCCATGGAACAGAAGATTTTTCGTCGCTACGCTCACTCGAAATGATAAGTAGTAATATGTATCGGATTAAAAAACTGTCATCTCGAACGGTAGTGAGAGATCGTCTGCTGTAGACAGGCATGGAGCAGAAGATCTCTCGTCGCTGTGCTCGCTCGAGATGACAGTTTGGTTAACGGTTTGCGTTAAGCTACAATATCGATGATGCGGCCTTTAACTTGCCCGTTGGTATTATCGCCCTCAATAAAAGCATATGCTTGCAGGTGATAACATTTGCAAGGTGGGTTATAAATGGCTAAAAGTTATATGACGCGACGTGCAGCTTATGAAACTTGTTTGCCGTGCTCAGTGCCAAAAGTAGGGGTAACATAGGTCTCCTTATGTCCAATAGCATGTCCGCCTTGAACCCGATAAGCGCTGATTACGGTCAATTCGGGGTATGTCCATTGCTTCTTATCGGGATGGTGGTGCTTCCCGATATTTGGCTGGTTGCTGTGGTTTGTTTCCATTAGTGAAAGGTTAATCATAGGAGCATTCAAGTTTTGGTATGTAATTATTTGATATACACCCTAAGAAAGACAGATTAAACTGTTAAAGATAGTATATAAAAACTCTCAGAGAAAAATAAATATTTTTTATCGTGATATTTTTAATCATTATCATATGGTTTAATTTTTTTAACTATTTGTATTGTTTGATTTTTTGTTCGCCTATTGTTGTTATCACCAACAACAATAAAATATAAGCTTGCAGATGATAACACCTGCAAAGTGCGAAGCTGGGTTGGTAAAGGTTTGGGTGTCAATTATAAATCAGGTAAGTGACACCCATTGTTGGTGTTATCACCGCAAGGGGCGGAGTGAGAAATCTTCTGCTGTAAACAAGCTTGAAGCAGAAGATTTCTCGCTATCGTTCGAAATGACAATTATTATAAAAATATTTACACCACAATATTGATGATCCTACCTTTTACAACGATGACCTTTTTGGGGGTTTTACCGTCGAGGTATTTTTGAACGTCGGCGTTGGCCAGTACCAGGTCTTCAACTTCTTTACCTTCGATGGCCAGCGAAATATTCAGATTCATGCGAGTTTTGCCGTTGATGGATACCGGGTAGGCAAACTCGTTCTCGACCAGGTACTCGGGGTTAAATTTAGGGTATGGCGCGTACGATAGCGTACCGGCCTGGTTACCCAGCATTACCCAAAGCTCCTCGCAAATGTGCGGCGCGTATGGCGACAGGATGATGACCATATCCTGCAGGATAGCGCGCTTGTTGCATTTCAGGTCGGTGAGCTCGTTAACGGCGATCATGAAACTGGATACTGAGGTGTTGAACGAAAAACGGTCGATATCTTCTTCAACCTTGCGGATGATCTTGTGCAACGATTTCAGTTCGGCTTTGGTAGGCGCTTCTTCGGAGATCTTAATTTCCCAGGCATCGTTGTGGAACAGGCGCCAAAACTTGCGCAGAAACTTGAATACGCCTTCGATGCCGTTGGTGTTCCATGGTTTGCTTTGCTCCAGCGGGCCCAAAAACATTTCGTACATGCGCAGGGTATCGGCACCGTAACGTTCGATGATGTCATCCGGATTAACTACGTTGTACTTGGATTTCGACATCTTTTCGACTTCGACGCCGCAGATGTATTTGCCGTTCTCCAGTATAAATTCCGCATTAGCGAAATCATCGCGCCATTTTTTGAATTTGTTGAGATCAAGCGTGTCGTTCTCCACAATATTCACATCAACATGTATGGCCGTTGTATTGTACTGGCCCTTTAAGCCGTGACTTACGAAGGTGTTAGTCGGGCGGCCTTCGGCATCGTTCAAACGATACACAAAGTTACTGCGGCCCTGTATCATACCCTGGTTGATGAGCTTTTTAAAAGGCTCTTCCTCAACCACCAGGCCGATATCTTTTAAAAACTTGTTCCAAAAGCGGCTGTACAACAGGTGGCCGGTAGCATGCTCGCTGCCGCCGATGTACAGGTCGACATCCTTCCAGTATTTGATCGCTTCGGCAGATGCAAATTCTTTATCGTTATTGGCATCCATGTAGCGGTACCAGTACCAGCTCGATCCGGCCCAGCCGGGCATGGTAGAGAGTTCGTACTCAAAGGATCCTTCGGATGATTGATATTTCCAGTCCTCAGCCCTTCCTAGTGGTGGCTCGCCGCTCTCGGTTGGAAGGTATTTATCTACTTCGGGTAGTATCAGCGGTAATTCGCTTTCTTCGATCAGGTGCGGAAGGCCATCTTTAAAATAAACCGGAACGGGTTCGCCCCAGTAACGCTGGCGGCCGAAGATGGCATCGCGCATGCGGTAGTTGATCTTGGCGTAGCCCATGCCCATTTTTTCGAGTTCGGCAATGGTTTTCAATGTGGCCTCTTTATAGCCCATACCGTTGATGAAACCGGAGTTGATGTATTTACCTTCCTTGGTAGGGTCGGCCTCGGTCTCGATATTTTGGATATCGATGATCGGGATGATCGGTAAGTTAAAGTGTTTAGCAAACAAGTAATCGCGCTGATCGCCGGAAGGCACGCCCATTACCGCGCCGGTGCCATAGCCCGCCAATACGTAATCGGCAATCCAGATCGGTACGCGCTCGCCATTAACCGGGTTGATAACATAGCTGCCGGTAAATGCGCCGCTCACGGTTTTGGTATCGGCCATACGGTCGAGCTCGCTTTTCTTTTTGGTTTGTGTGATATAGGCGTCGATATCGCCTTTTTGTTCAGGTGTGGTTAATGCGGTCACCAGTTCGTGCTCAGGTGCTATCACCAAAACGGTAACGCCAAAGATGGTATCAACCCTTGTAGTAAATACTTCAATATACGTTATGGCTTTCGACTCAGGACTCAAGACTTGAGACTCCAGACTAAATTTCACCATCGCGCCAACGCTTTTGCCTATCCAGTTGCGTTGCATTTCACGGAGCGGGTCGGGCCAGTCGATATGGTCCAGGCCCTGCAATAAACGCTCGGCATAGGCGGTGATGCGCATGCTCCATTGCATCATTTTTTTCTGTTCAACCGGGTAGCCGCCGCGCTCGCTAAAGCCGTCCTTCACCTCGTCGTTAGCCAACACGGTACCTAAGGCCGGGCACCAGTTTACGGTACTTTCGCGCAGGTAGGTGAGGCGGTATTTTAACAGTTCGGTTTGTTGGGCTTCGAAGCTCAGGGCTTTCCATTCGGCAGCGGTAAAGGTGGCGGTATCATCATCGCACACGGCGCTGATGCCTGCCGAACCATTGCTTTCGAAGTGTTTTACCAGTTCGTCGATGCTTTGGGCTTTATCGGTAGTTTTATTGTACCAGCTGTTAAACAGCTGCATAAATATCCACTGGGTCCACTTGTAATAGCCGGGTTCGCTGGTGCGCACCTCGCGACCCCAATCGTACGAAAAGCCGATCTGATCCAACTGACGGCGGTAAGTGGCAATGTTATCTTCGGTAGTGATGGCCGGGTGCTGCCCGGTTTGTATGGCGTACTGCTCGGCCGGTAAGCCAAACGAATCGTACCCCATAGGGTGCAATACGTTAAAGCCTTTAAGGCGTTTGTAGCGCGAAAATATGTCGGACGCGATATAGCCCAGCGGGTGGCCAACGTGCAAACCTGCGCCGGATGGGTATGGAAACATATCCAGCACATAGTATTTGGGTTTTGAGGAGTGGTTGTCGGCTTTAAAAGTTTGATTGGCGGCCCAAAATGCCTGCCACTTTTTCTCTATATCTTTAAATTGATAATCCATTTTCGCTGTTTGGGGTATTGAACTGCGAAAATAATAAAGTTTGGCGGATTTGGTTGCACGTTGTGTGTTGCGCGTTACGAGTTAAAAGAAATCACATTTTCAACTCACAACACATAACGCGCAACACACAACTACTTATCTGCCGAATGTACAGGCTGCTCCTCATTCTCGTGCTTTTTGGCGATATCACCGCCGTGCGGTTCTTTGGCGTGGTATTGTTTATCCTGCTTTTTTACAATGCTTTTATGGCCCTCGTCTTTAGGGCGGTGGGTTGGTGTATCGGCGGGCGATGGTTTATTGGGGTTGTTTGCTGGTTTCATGTTTTCAGTTGAGGGTTGTGAGTTGTGTGTTGCCGGTTGAGAAAATCTTTTTTTAAACAATAGTTAAATTACTGACGGTGAAATCCATTTGGCCAAGCATGGCTTCGGTCTGGCGGCGGCAAAGGTCGTGAAACCTGTTGCAGCAGCAGGTGATCTGTAACTCGTTGCCTAAAACATCGACAACGGGATGGATATCGTGCAGGGGGCAAAGCATGGCTTCGATATTGGGTTTAATGGATTCGGCTAACTTCATATTCGTACTGGTATCTTGCAGAGAATAACAGGTTAAAAAAAGAATGGTTTTGGTTAATTTAAATTAACTGATGGTTATAATAAGAGTCAAGAATCAAGAGTCAGGAATCAAGATGCATGGGTAAACCGTTACGGTATTACCAACGACCGAATGACCGGTGAACTAATGAACAATTGGTTAATTTTTGTTAAATATGGCATCAACCTTTTAACATCACGGTATTAAAACAGAATATTATTTACCTTTACCGTAAGGTTTTTTTATTTTCGCCCAATCTATATAGTAACAATGGAAGAATTTGAGCCAAGTATATCCGCAAAAAAAACTAAAAGCATTTACATATCAACCGTTTTTGGTATTGCTATGGTGCTGCTGATGGTGGGTTTGCTGGGGCTTATTCTGGTACATGCCAACCGCCTGTCGAACTATGTTAAAGAGAACATTGTGCTTAACATTATTGTTGACGACGGCGCCCGCGAACCTGATGTTTTGCAGTTGCAAAAACAACTGCAAACTAACCCGGCGATAAAAAATGCGCAGTACGTACCCAAAGAAATTGCAGCCCGTAACCTGCAAAAAGATCTTGGCGAAGACTTTGTAAGCTTTTTAGGTTATAATCCGCTACCCGAATCGATAGATGTGTACCTGAACGCCGATTACGCCAATAACACGGCTATTGATAAGTTTAAAGCGCAATTGCTTAAAAACCCGGTGGTTAAAGAGGTTAAGTACCAGGCATCGCTGGTGGATATGATGAACCAAAAGCTGGCCTCGATCAGCTTAATAATACTGGCCTTTACGGCGATATTTTTGGTAGTATCGGTAGCCCTGATCAACAATACTATACGGCTGGCTATATACTCGCAACGGTTTTTGATCAAATCCATGCAGCTGGTTGGCGCTACCAAGGGCTTTATACGCAAACCGTTTTTATTATACGGTATCTGGCACGGCCTACTGGGTGGGCTTATAGCGATAATACTACTCATAGGCATGCTTTACCTGGCTACCATACAAATACCCGACCTGGTTATCCTGCAAAACTATGCCGAGTTTGGCATGGTGTTTTTGGTGGTGATAGGCATCGGTATATTTATATCGGGCTTTAGCACCTACCTTGCGGTAAGCAAGTTTTTACGTTTAAAAATTTACGATCTATACAGATAATAATGGCATCACAAGCATCAAAACCCGTAATAACACAGCCTGTTAAAGGCACTCAGTCTCAGGCCCGGTCAGCGAAAGCAAAAGTAAGCGGCACTAACCATACCCCGCATTTTGTTTTTGAAAAAGGTAACTACCGCGTGTTTTTTATCGCGATGGCCTTAGTGCTGATCGGTTTTATCACCATGACGGGAACAACCGATATTTATGATACCCGCAAAATTGTAATAGCGCCGCTATTGGTACTATCGGGTTTTGTGGTAGGCTTTTTTGCGATATTTAAAAAACCAGCCAACAAAGCTTAACGCATGAACATTCTGCATGTAATTATACTCGCAATAATTGAGGGTATAACCGAGTTTTTACCGGTATCATCAACGGGGCACATGGTTATTGCCAGTTCGTTTATGGGTATTGGTAAAGACGAGTTTGTAAAGCTGTTTGAGGTGGCTATACAGTTAGGGGCGATCCTGTCTGTAGTGGTATTATACTATAAACGCTTTTTCAAAACCATCGATTTTTATTACAAACTGGTTGTGGGTGTTATCCCGGCAGTTATTGTTGGGGTGTTGCTTAAAAAGAAGATAGACCTGTTGTTGGAAAGTCCGCTGGTGGTGGCCTGCTCATTACTGATAGGCGGTATTATATTATTGTTTGTTGACAAATGGTTTAACAACCCCAATGCCAAGGTTAAACAAGAAGAAGAGATTAGCTACGCCACAGCTTTAAAAGTGGGCCTATGTCAGTGCCTGGCAGTGATACCTGGCGTATCGCGCTCGGCAGCTACTATTGTTGGTGGGATGAGTCAGAAGTTAACCCGCACCGCGGCGGCAGAGTTCTCGTTCTTTTTAGCGGTGCCTACTATGTTTGGCGCTACCGTAAAGGAGATATGGGATTACCACAAACACGTATCGGCAACCTTTACCGGCGAACAGATCAAATTTTTAGCCGTAGGTAACGTGATAGCCTTTGTGGTAGCCATGTTAGCCATTAAAAGCTTTATTACTTTTTTAGAGAAAAAAGGTTTCAGGCTGTTTGGCTGGTACCGTATTGTGGTGGGTGTTGTACTGCTTGCTTTGTATGCGGTAGGGCAGATCTCTTGATTTCGGATTTCGGAATTTCGATTTCGGATTTGGTTAGATTTTATTATTTATGATATATTTAAGCTGCCTGATGGGCGGCTTTTTTTGTGGGGGACTATCATTAACTTCGGATTGTTGACATAGCAAATGAACGGTTGGTTGGTCATAACACCAACAAAGTGCGGAGTGCGGTGCGAAAAATTAAAATAAATGATACTACGTAGAAAAGAAGCAATCATACTATCGTCTTTTTATAAATTTTTAAATCTTTCTCCGGAAGAAAGGGCTGCGAAAATTGAAAATGCTTTAGCGGAGAAGTCGTTAGAAACGGGAGACGTAGCACCAGAGGTTTCGAATTATTACGCAAGGAAATATATCGAGTATGAATTTAGTTTTTATTTAAATAGCTACCTGCAAACGTTTTTATCTAACCAGCTTGGGATAGTTGTCGAAGTAAAAGGTAAAGGCCCGAAGCTGCTCCCATGTGTATGTTGTGGCTATAAAACGTTAATGGGAACTGGGTGGGAAATATGTGATGTCTGTTTTTGGGAGGATGATGGGGTTACTGAATTGCATAAAATTAGTGGTGCGAATCATATTTCCTTATTCGAGGCAACCGAGAACTTTAAAAAATTGGGTGTTGTGGAAGACGGATGCCAGGAATTTGTCGATCCCGATAGAATGTCCCAATATGGAAAGTGAAGCGGAAATCTTAAGCAAGCAGGATGCTTGCGATATCATAGGTCGAAGTTATAAACTTCGACCAGTGTGATAAGAAACTTCGACGAGTATGAACGTCGCCACTACGAAGCCGCCTGGTTTAACGTACCGGTAAAAGTATTATTACCGTTTGAAACATATGTTTTGCCGCCATGCTGGAACTGATTCCCGCTGCTTTCCTTAACGCTGAGGAAAGTTTTGCTATTGACATCATGGAGGCTTATCAAAATAATTTGGGGTATTTTCCAGTCTTTTTTAGCACATGGAAGCGTAAGGTGTGTACTCTGTTGTTCGATCATGTAGATGGGGGGGAGATAAATTAGTGTGTATTGCAAATGTAGCTTATTATCGGGGCTGTTCAAAAAAGAAATTGGAAATCAGCGGGTTGTATTCCGGCAGCGTTTACGTTAATAGCACTAACCCCACAATATGCAATTCAAATTTTAAGTACGATATTTGCGCTTTATTATTAGCGCCCAGAAAACAAATTGACATCCAACCCAAGCAAATTCCGCGACTTTAACTTTGCCGAAGGCGAACTATTGCTTATCAACAAACCACTCCGTTGGACGAGTTTCGACGTGGTAGGCAAAATACGCAACTCGCTCAAACCGCTTAAACTAAAAGTTGGGCACGCGGGTACTTTAGATCCTTTGGCAACCGGCTTGCTGTTGATCTGTACAGGCAAGCTCACCAAACAGATAGACACCTTCCAGGCAACCGAAAAAGAATATACCGGTACCATGGTGCTTGGTGCAACCACGCCCAGCTATGACATGGAAACCGAAGTTGACCAAACCTTTGATATCAGCAACATTACCGAAGAACAACTGTTAGCTAACTGCGCGCAGTTTATTGGCGATATACAGCAATACCCGCCGGCGCACTCGGCAGTAAAAATAAACGGTGAGCGCCTGTACGAAAAGGCCCGCCGCGGCGAAGAGGTTGAACAGCGCGCACGTTTTGTAAGCATTAGCGAGTTTGAACTGACACGGATAGCCCTGCCCGAAATTGATTTTAGGGTGGTATGCAGCAAAGGCACCTACATCCGCAGCCTGGTACACGATTTTGGCCGGGCGCTTGGTAATGGCGCTTACCTAAGCAAACTTTGCCGCACCCGTAGTGGTGAGTTTAAACTGGAGGATGCTTACGAGGTAATGGAGCTGGTAAATTATATCAGGGAGCAAAGGGCAACGGCGGAAAGAATAGACACGTAAGAAGAAACCAAAAGGAGTGTCATCCTGAGCTTGTCGAAGGATGGCGGGCGAGGGCCCTCGCACCATGGTTCGACTGCTGAGCCTGACGACGCATCACCATGACACCCCTGTTTTGAGTTAGATATTAATGAAGATATACCATAACATTAACGAATTTACGCCCGTGGCCAATGCCGTGGTAACCATTGGCACCTTTGATGGTGTGCATATGGGGCACCGCAAGATCATATCAAAAATAACCGAGCTGGCAAAGGCATCGGGTGGCGAGAGTGTGATACTCACCTTCTTTCCGCACCCGCGCATGATATTGAATCCGGAAGATCAGGATCTTAAACTCATTACTACCATCGCCGAAAAGGCCCAATTGCTGGAAGACCTGGGGGTTGATCATTTGATCGTTACGCCGTTCTCGCGCGATTTCTCCAACCTGTCGGCGCTCGAATATATTCACGATGTTTTAGTGGCGCGCATCGGGGTTAAAAAAATAGTGATCGGGTACGATCACCGCTTTGGCAAGGACCGTAAGGGCGGACTTGACGATCTGCAGCGCCTGAGCAAAGAATTTGATTACCAAGTGCTCGAAATACCAGAGCAGGATATTAACGATGTGGCCGTAAGCTCAACCAAAATACGCACAGCTTTACTGAATGACCAGGTTGACCTGGCCAACCAGTTTTTGGGTTATCCGTTTTTTATCACCGGCAGGGTTATTCGCGGCGATCAGTTAGGGCGGCAATTGGGTTACCCAACTGCCAATATACAAGTAGCCGAAAGCTATAAACTGATACCTGCCGACGGGATTTTTGCCGTAACGCTTGATGTGCAAGGTCAAACGTATAAAGGCATGGCGTACATTGGCCATCGCCCTACTATTAACGGTATGACGCGTAATATCGAGGTGAATATTTTTGATTTTGCCAGGGATATTTACGATGAGCAAATTCGCATGAACTTTCATCATTTTGTACGCAGTGATATCCGATTTAATGGTTTGGATGCCCTGATAGCGCAACTGGCTGTAGACAGGGAAAATGTGGTGAAGTTGTTAGAATAGATATTGCAGGGAAAATACCTGTAATGTGCGGTTGATAAGGTTGTTGAAAAAAGTAAATTCGTTATTTTTGCCTCGACCCTTAATCTTAAGCAATGATCTCATTAACACCAAACACATCTTTAGCCGAAAAAAAAGCCTGGCAAAACGGCCCGGAGCTTGTACATATTAGCCATAATAGCATCAGTACCCCGGCTAAAAGTCATCCGCATGTACATGAAAGTACCGGAACTACGTTTATAAAAACCGGCGTACCTTTTATTAGCAATCAAGCGAGTTACTCTTTTCAGGGTACCATATTACAGGCCATTTCGTAGTAAAAGTATTGGTCTGATTTTTAAACCGGGGTATTGTTGGTGACAACACCAACAATGGGCTGGGAAGATAAAAAGCAGAGGCCTGGTACGATTCCCCTCTTGAGGGGCGGAGGGGTGTGTCCTTTTATAACGCAAAATAACACATTCCCGCCACCACACTACCTTACGCACCCCTTCTCAAGAAGGGAGTTTTGATGGCAAACCTAATCTTCAGAACACCTGTGGTGAGGACACCGGCAATGTGCCGGCCGGTATCCGCTGCAATCGCTAACGAGGGTAAAAACTATATACGCCGCTAAAACGTTAACATCCTGGCTGTTTTATTCGGCCGATAGGGTTATATTTACCGGGCCAGCACATACCATTTTGGAAAAACTCGACCTCGACAGATCAGAAAGTGAATTGTTAACCCACGCCATAGCGCATTGGGAAAAGGAGGAACTGATTGATGGCGTTGTTGCCGATAAGCTGCGCAACTCGTACCAGGTAAAAGGGTTCGACTGGATGCGGCTGGCCAAGTACTCGTTCTGGATAGCGCTCATTTGCGGGGCCATCGCCTTTGGCTGGCTCATTGTGGATGATTCGGTGATCAACTATATCAAAAAGCTGTACGATACGCCAAACATCGTCATCAGCATCTTATCGGGTATTACCGCCGCCGGTTTGTTTTACTGGAGCAGGCGGCTCAAACATGTATCGCCCGAAAAGGTGTTTAGCAACGAGGCCGTGGTTTTTATGGCCATCCTGCTCACGGCCAACTGCATTGCCTATTTGGGCAAAACGTTCGATAACGGTTCGGGGCACTTTTCGCTGTTATTTTTACTCTCGGTATTTGTGTACGGCATTTTAGCCTGGAACATGAACTCGCGCATGATATGGCTGTTTGCGCTCATCTCGTTAGGCAGCTGGTTTGGCAGCGAAACCGGTTATCAAACACATTGGGGTTATTATTTTTTAGGCATGAACTATCCGCTGCGGTTTGTGCTGTTTGGCTTTGTGCTGGTTGCGGCCTGCGCGGCGTTAAGGCATCGCAAATGGTTTGGCCTGTTTGGCGAGTTAACCTACGTGGTGGGCCTGCTGTACCTGTTTATATCGTTGTGGATACTTTCGTTATTTGGCAACTATGGGTCGCTTAACCAATGGTGGCTGGTAAAACAGATCACCTTGTTTTATTGGGGTATTATTACGGCGATAGTATATGCAGGCTTTTTAGTGTTTGGCTTAAAACGTAGTGATGTAGTAGCGCGCGAGTTTGGCATTACCTTTTTAATTATATTAATTTACACCAAGTACTTCGAGTACTTTTGGGATAACACCAACAAATCGTTGTTCTTTGCTATTCTGGCAGTTTCGTTCTGGATCATCGGCCGTAAGGCTGAAAAAATATGGAATGTGAAAGCAGTTAAGGGGAAGAGGTAGTTGTGGGATGTGGGATATCGCCTTCTTAACCTTATCAGTTCGCTTTAGAGCCATAAAGGACGAATAAAATCTATACCTTTGCGCCCGATGATCCTCCTCACCATATTTCTGGGCCTTGCCGTAAATTTTATTGGTTATGTGCCGCCCGGAAACGTTAACCTTAGCCTGGTACAAATCACTATAAACCGGGGCATTAAGCAGGCTTTGCAGTTTATCATCGCCTTTAGCTGTGTCGAACTGGTGTTTACCTATATGATTATCCATGCCGCCGAATGGCTGTCGCATCAATTGCAATTGGAAGTTATTATTGATTGGGTAATGGTTGTGCTTTTTGGCGTATTGGGCGCCATCACCTGGGTAAACCGCAGTAAGCCACCAAAGGCTAAGGTGTCAAAATACCATAGTGTAAAGCATGGTATTATTATGGGTATCATTAACCCTATGCAAATACCTTTCTGGATGATAAGCGGAACTTATTTGATTACCCATCATTGGATAGTTACCGGTACCTGGCCATTGATAGCCTTTAGCTTAGGATCGGCGGCGGGCGCATTTTTATGCCTGTTTATTTATGCAAAATCGGCAACGTATATACAAAACCGGTTTGAGTTAAGCACCAAACTAATTAATACCTGCATCGCGATATTGTTTTTTTTATTCGCCGCGTATCACATTATTAAGCAAGTTTATTTGCTTAACGCGAAGCATTAACCGGCACCGCGATACAAAATTTACTACCAACACCTTCTTTGCTTTCGGCCCAGATACGGCCGTTATTCAGCTCGATAAAATCCTTACAGATCTTTAAGCCTATGCCGGTGCCCTTCTCGTTAGCGGTACCCAGTGTAGTATGACTGGTGAACGAGAATATCTTCTCCATATCGGCCTCTTTTATCCCGATACCGGTATCAGTTACACAAATTACCGTGCAATCGTTTTCAATACTGCTGGCAACATTTATACTGCCTTTCGGGTTTGTAAATTTAACTGCGTTAGAGATCAGGTTGCGCAACACGATCTGTATCATTTCCCTGTCGGCGTCTATCACCGTTTCGGGTAAAACATTATTAGTTACATCAAGCTGTTTTTGCTGTATGCTACTGTTTAACGCTGCTATACTTTCGTTAGCAAGCTGGTACAGGTTAAAAGGCTCACGGTTAAGGTGAAAACCCTGCAGCTGCTCTTTTGACCAGATCAATAAATTATCCAGCAGTTCGAGCGTGTTGCCAATACTGCTTTTTACTGCCGGGGTAAGCTCGGCCATCTCTTTCATGGTCAGCTCGCCATCGTCCAACAAATTAAGTAAACCAATTACCTGTGTGATCGGGCTGCGCAAATCATGCGATATAACCGAAAATAGTTTATCTTTAACCAGGTTATTGGCTTCTAAAACACGGTTTTGTTCATTAATGATGTTGCTTTTAGCTTTTACCTCGTCGTATATATATTTTAAATAGATAGCGCCGCCGCAAATGATGATGATGCCCATGATCAAAATGATCTGGATAATGCGCTGCTGATTGATCACAGCCTGGTTCTTTTCATCTTCTACGCGCAGGCGCTGGTTTTCATCAAGCCGTCTTTGCGAGTCGTATCTGATCTGATATAAAGCTACCACCCTGTTTTTATCAACGCTGATGATACTGTCGTTTAGCTTACTATACTGGTAATAATTATTAAAGGCCGACCGGTAATCACCTTTTGCCGAATCGAGCAAATAAAAATCGTAATAGTTGGATTGTATTTGCTCAACGTTGCCAATTTTATTGGCTATAGTAGCGCTTTGCTGTAAAGCCTGCCGGGCCCTGGCATAATTTTTTTGCTGATAATAAATTTTACCTAACAGGCCGTAAACATTCGCCAGGGTACGGGGTTTAAAATTATCACTGTTTTTTTTCATGGCCAAAACCATGTTGCAATACATCAACGCCTTATCGTAATGCTTTTCTTTCAACTCAACCGACGATAGATTGGCATAAGCCGAAGCCTCATCACCATCCAATTTGTTAGCTATGGATAATTTAAGTGATTGATTGTAATAGTCGCGCGCCTCTTTAAGCTTACCTACAGCCTCGTAACTGTTGCCTATATTGCCAAGTATTACCGCCATAACGCGCTGCTCTCGGCGGCCGTTTAGTTTCTGGATGGCTTGTAAAAAGTAAGCAAGCTCCTGCTTGTGATCTTTAATAATGCCGTAATAGTAGCCAATATTATTTAACACTTTGGCGGCGTTAACCCTGTCGTTAAGTGATATGAAAATGGTTAACGACTTATCGAAATAGTTAAGTGCCTGCGGATTGGCATTGGCAGCCAGGTAACCCAAGCCCAGGTTTTTATAAGCAACTGCCTCGCCTTGTTTGTATTTAAGCTGGTTTGATAAAACTAATGCCTGGTTACCGTAAACCTTCAGATCGTCTAAATTGGTAGTATAGTAATTGTAAGCCAGCGCATTTAATGCAATAACGCGGGTGGTATCAGCCTGCGGATGTTTATCAAGCATTTTTTTCAGGCTGTCAATTTCACGCTGCTGGGCACAAACGTTACTGCAGGGCAAAAAGCCCAGCAATAAGCACAATATACCAACAAAGTAAACTTTGTTATTTAACAGCATTATCCGGATGAGTTGATTGATAAATATAACTTAATTTTTGACTTAAAGCTTGTATACGCCGGTAGTATAAATTAGTTGCATAAATAGTGTAACCAACGTACTATAAGGCAATTTTTTTTGCTGTTAATTAACAGCCTGGCTTGTAGCTCCTTGTATCGAAGCTAAAGTTTTGTTATCGTCGTTTTGTTTAAACAAACGCACGATACGTACAAACCGGCGCTGGTAACGTTCGTCCATAGCGCTAATGGTAACGCCATGTTCTTTACCCGATGAGGAGTGGATAAATTTCACCCCTTCATCATCGTTACTCATTACAATACCGATGTGGCCAATTTTACGGCTCCTGGTTTGTGTACCGGTAAACAAAATAACATCACCCGGTTTGGCTTCGGCAAGGGGTAGCTTTTCGCCAATGTTAATATATTCATAAGATGAGCGGGGGACCTCAATTTTAAAACTCCTGAAAACATAACCCACAAAGCCCGAGCAATCAAAGCCATAACCCGGGTTTGATGCTGCGAAATGATAAGGTGTACCGATAAACTTTTGCGCATAACCCAGCAATTGATCGGGCCTCACATCAGTGCCGATCGAATCTGCAATGGCGCGGTCGGCCTGGGTGTATTCAACTTTGGGATGTACAAAAACCTCATGATGTTTTTTATGACGTACAGTTTTGTGCCGCAGCCTGGCCGACATTGCGTTAAAACTTAAACTAATCAGAAGGAGAAAAAATAAGTAGTTCTTCATTAATTAAGGGCAAGATATTACATATATAGGCTATCGCAAAGCTTGTTAGGTGTCAAAATTTCAACAAAATTGACCAGTTATTAACACGTTTCGATAGTTATAGCCCTTGTACGTAATATTTTGATTATGGTTTTAATAAAAATCCTGCCGTAAAATGCATGCTTTTATTTTGTATGTGCTTAGAACAGTAAAAGTTAAATAATTCTTTAAAAGAAATAAAATATCATTTAAATTATTATAATATCAATTTACAGTTAGGGTGTTTATGGATGTTTAATATTTGAAACAATTGGGAAATAAGTGGCTTTTTGAGAAATTGCGGGTATAAGGCCTTTAAAATGTGATTTTTACAATTATCATAAAAAAACACAGAAAAACGGAGCCTGGCATTTTTTATTATCGGTCTGTTTAAAAATACCGTGTTTTCACTGTATTTTTAAACAATTTATCACTGTATTTTTGGTGAAGATATTTTTGTTAAACGAGTAACCCCCAAAATTGAATTTTATGAAAAATTTTTTACTATTGATTTTGTGTGCATTGCCCATACTGAGCTGGGCAGGCACGGAGTCTGACTCCACAAAAAAAGCGAGTGCCTTAACAACCGGCGGCTCCAAAACAGTTACGAGCGCTTTTAGCCATCACTTATCGATGCAGCTTGAGGCTGGTACACAAGGTGTAGGTGCCGATTTGCGTTACGGCGCCTTTAAACAATTGTCATTCAGGTTGGGCGCAAGCTTTATACCGGTTACTGCCAACAACGCACTGAGCCTTCCGGGTTTCCAATCAACAAACTCCATCAATGTTGATTTTTACAATGTACATTTCCTGGCCGATATTGTTCCGTTTAAAGGGGCACGTGGTTTACGCGTAGTTGCTGGTGGTGCTTATTTGTACAAAGCCAATGGCGGGTTAAACGTTATCCCTACAGGCAGCTACAATTATAACAATGTAACCGTTACCGGCACCGATATTGGTAACCTGAACATGAATGTGAGCTGGAAAGGCATTGCTCCTTACCTGGGCCTGGGTTTGTTTCGCAGTTTCCCCAGCCATGTGTTTAACTTTAATTTAGACCTGGGCACTTACTACCTGGCCCAGCCCCAAACCCATATTATAGGTACCGGCCTGCTATCTGAAAATTACCAGCTTGAGCCGCAGTTTAATGAAAATTTAAAGGGATACCGCTGGTTACCCGTATTACAACTCAACTTTAACTTTAGACTAAAATAAACCACCTGAGCACAATTTTTAAATCACGATCATGAAAAAAATATTTAATAAAAATAAGGTATCAACACCTGTAGTTACGTTTATTGCTTTACTGGCAATGATAAGCGTAGTAATGTACGCCTGTAAAAAACCTACTGATGGCATTAACATCCTGGTTGCCTCACAATCGTTATCGCCGGCACCTACTATGCTGTCATTTGTAAATGCCGATTCGACATCGGTAAACCAACCCGGCGATTTTACTGCTACCATTAGCGGCCCTGGTGCAAGCCTGGTACAAATGGTATCGGGTGGTACAACTTTCCAGGTATCGCACGGTATTTTATCGTTATCGCTTGTAAAAGGCACCGTACCATCATTAACCAGCCCGGTAATATTTACCGTAACCGCCCAGGCACCTGGCTTTGCACCTTTTATCCAAAACGTGATCATCACCCAGGACGCGCCTTCACTTTACATAGTTAAAGGACTTGATTATACTTCATCAGCTGCAGGCACAACCCTGTTAAAAAGCAGTAATGGATTAAGTAATGGTACTTTAACATCAGCATTAGCGCTTACAACTACCAAAAGCGCAAGCGTTACCGAAAATGCAACCATTTCATTCGCCGCAGGTACACAAATGCAGGATGCTAATAAAGCAGCTTTAAATGGCGGTACCTTAACCTCAAATATTGTACAATTAGGTGTTGGTAACAATGCCTTAACTAACGATTTCCCGGGTGGCCTTTACGCTGCCGACGCTTTGGACCAAAACGGAGCTGCTATAAGCGGCGGTGTTAACTTTGTACCCGTGGGCTTGCTTTCAATTAACATGAATGCCGATAACAGCCCGGTTAAAAACTTTTCGAAACCGGTAAACATCAGCATGGAGCTAAGCAGCAACATCAATAACTTTGCTACCGGCGCCGCTTTAAAAGTTGGCGATGTAATACCTTACTGGAGCCAGAACGATATAACCGGCCAGTGGAAATACGAAGGTAATGCTACCGTAGCTTTAGATGGAAGCAACAAACTATCGGTTGTAATGCCGATAACTCACCTTTCAAACTGGATGGCCGGCTGGTTCTGGAGTGCTACCTCAACAGCAGGCGCTACCTATACCGCTTGCGGCAGCAACCTTATTGTTAACCTTGCCACTGCCGATGCTAATTTTAAAGGCGGTAATTATACTGTTTATTTGATGTCGGCTTACGGTAATATTGTGGCGGTAAAATCCGGCGGCGATCTGCGCAACGGCTCAAGCGTTACCTTTAAAAACCTGCCGAACATTGCCCAGGCAAAAGTTGCCGTATATTACAAAGGTAAATCGGCTGCTGTGAGTACTTTGTTCAGCACCTGCTCAACAGGTTCGTTAAATATTACCGTACCTACTACAGCTACTGCTTTCATCGATCCGATAAATGCGTCGATTGATATTACAGGTTTATGTAACGGTAAACAGGTATCGGTTCTGCCATCGGCACCGTTCCAGTTGTATCAGCAAATTGCAGGTTCGCAGGCGTTTCAGCCAATAGGTGTTGTAAACATTGTAAATGGTAAAGCAAGCACACAGCTTGATAACAATGTTACCTATTACCTGGCAACTTATTACAATAAAACATATTACCAAACCGGTAACTTTACCATAACCAAAGCGGCCATTACCATACCACCGTTAACAGGTTTTAACGTTGTTACCAACTATGATGCCGCCAGCAATACCTTAAAGTTTACAGGCACCATACCAGTACCTTGTAACTAATGTTTAGTTTAATGTGAGTAAAGCGCCCTGGTTTTCCGGGGCGCTTTTTTTATGAATTATTATTGATGTCATCCCGAACGGCAGTGAGGGATCTTCTGCTCTATGCTCGTAAACTCCGCAGGTAGCATAAGGTTTCTCTCTCGTCCCTACGCGTTGCCACCCCTGCTCTATCGAAATGACACTATGATTTAAGAACAAAACCCATAACCCGCAACTGAGAACTCACAACCGGCAACTCAGTCTAATCCAGCATCAGCGAATCGTTATCATCAGTTAAGCTTAAACGCACTACATCACTGCCGGCAATACCATCAACCGAACCACGGATGTGTGCAGCGTTGAGCAATACCTTATCCAGTTGTTTTTCGCGTGCCTTCCATAAACGCTCCATGGTTTCGCGCTCTTTCAGTATCGATTGCCGCATATCCATATACCCTTCGCGTATGGCCTTCCATTGTTCGGCAAACTCGGTCCCGGTCAAATAATCATATAGCAAATGCATTTTATCGCCCTTGTTCTCCTGCGATCGGGTAGCGTTGTATAAACGCATCACGCCATCGCGTAAAACACAGGCTACAGCCTTTGCCTCATCAAACGAACATATCCACACCCCGTCTTTTTCGCCAAAGCAATCCATGCCTTTAGGGTAGCATTGCGTTACAATTACGGCCACATCAACGCCCATACTGCGCATGTCCTTCTTTAATTTTTCTATCCAGTCGCCGCCAAAGTCTTTAGTGCGTTTACTTTCGTAGATGATCTTGCCGCACTCTTGTCCAAACTGGTTACGTACCACCTGTACGCAATCTGCCCCGCGCACGCCCTTGCCCACTTCGGTTATCACATCAAACGGAAAACTGTTGCGCAGCAGGTCTTCCAGTATCAGCTCCTGCACCTCGCCTTGTAATTGCATACTGCCTTGCTCGGCCTTACGTTTCATCTCATCGGCCAGTTTTTTCTGATCGTCGAGCTGTTTGGTGAGCTCCATGATCTTCATCTGGTGCTCGGTTTCCTTCACCTGGTTTTTGTCATGCTCTTGTTTGCGTATCTGTTCGCTCAGCTCATTGCGCTGCTCCTGTAACTTGCGCTGCAGTTGCAGTTCCATTTCCTCTTCGCGATTTTTTAATAACTGCTCTTTTTGCAAAAACTCCAGTTCTTTTTGCCGCGATGCCTTTAGTTTTTCTTCGGCATCCTTATTACTGGTTTCCAGCATAGCCAGCTTATTCTCAAAATCGGATGCTATGGTTTTGCGCAGATTTTCTTCCAGCGTAAGCTGTAAGGTTTTACGTTCTTCGGCCAGGCGCTGCTCAAACTGCAGCTGTTGTATCTGCTCTTTTTTGCTAAACTCATCCAGCTTGCGCGTGTACTCTTCTTCCTTTTGTTTGGTAAAACTGAGCATTTTTTCGCGAAGCTCTTTTTTATATTCCTCGGTCATAGCCTCCTCTAAAGGGAAAACCGTACCGCATCCCGGACACTTAACTTCTGTTGCCATTATCTGTGATTATTTTGGGTCAATAAATATAGCCCTTATCGGCGATTATCGTTAATGATGTGGATAAGAATATCCTGCCTGCCGTTGTTGGTGTTGTCACCAACAACCCGTTAATTGCCAGTATAATGTGTTAATAACCCAAACTCATCAATATCCGCTTCATAAAATTTAGCAGATGAGTATTTGTATTGTTCCGGCAATTCTGCCAATTTCCATTTATCCTGCAATGGATTTTTATGAATATAATCCAATTTTTGAGTTAAGACAGCAGGTGTCCATAAATTAACACTTAATGAATTCCTTTCCCAAAATTGGTATTCTCTATCAGAAGCATTTACCTTAAAATATTTTAAACGTGCATCGTCTGTGTCTATCAATCTGAATTTTATCTTTTGAGCAGTGTACTTCAAAAACCTCAACTGGATATTTTCGCGTTTATATCCATCTTGTATTTGCCATATCAAATGAAGATGGTTAGGCATGATCACAAAAGCGTATATAACAATACTTCCTTCATTTTTCAAGAATAAAAGGCTATCAATAAGGATGTCTTTAAAACTATCCTCAACCAGCAGGTTTTGCCAGTTTAAAATAGTTGCAGTAAAGAATTGCGGATAATAATCGAAATTGATAGCTGACATTACGTTAAAAATACGAAATATAGTGTAAAGTAGTTGTTGGTGACAACACCAACAACGGCGGGGGCGATTATCGTTAATGATGTGGATAAGAATATTGTGATCAATTTGTGGTTGCAATATGCTATGGCCATGTTTGAGGCGTTCGCTGCGGGCCGGGTATCCCTGGTTGCCTTCATGTATCCGCTGCTATTGCTAACGCAATCTGCGGGTTGTCTGCATGGCAAAGTTCACTACCTTTGCGCCGATTATGGATCAATCCTCACCAAAACTCATATCGCTGTTACCTGCCGCTACCGAAATTATTTGCGCATTGGGTTTGCAGCAAAACTTAATAGGCCGCTCGCACGAGTGCGATTATCCTGAAGAGATCAAAGCACTCCCGGTTTGCTGCGAAGCATCTTTTGGCAACGAGCTAAGCAGCATCGACATCGACCGTAAGGTAAAAGAAATTTTAACCGACGCCTTATCGGTTTATACGGTGAATAAAGAAGTGATCAAACAACTGAACCCGGATGTAGTGATCACGCAGGCACAATGCGACGTGTGTGCCGTTAGCCTGAAAGATGTGGAAGAAGCATTGGAAAATTTGCTGGATAAGGATGCCAGTATCATCAGCCTGCAGCCCGAAACACTGGATGATATTTTTAAAGATATCCGCCTGGTGGCCGATCAGTTGGGGGTAAGCAAAGCGGGCGATGAATTACTGGAAAACCTGAATGAGCGTGTCGACCTGATCCGCCACAAGCTGAAATACATTACCGATAAACCAGGTGTTGCATGCATTGAGTGGCTGGAGCCGATGATGGTATCGGGCAACTGGATACCCGAAATGGTTGATATAGCCGGCGGCAGATCCATCTTAGCCGAAAATGGCAAACACTCGCCATACGTAAACTGGGAGGCCATACAAGCTGCTGATCCGGATATTATTATAGTAATGCCATGTGGCTTTGCCATTGAGCGCACATTGAAAGAAATGAATGTTTTGCTGGCCCAGCCCGGCTTCGCCGATCTGAAAGCTGTAAAAAATAACCGCCTGTACATTGCCGATGGCAACCATTATTTTAACCGCAGCGGTCCGAGGATAGTTGATTCACTCGAGATACTGGCCGAAATTATTAACCCGAAGCAGTTTATTTTTGGCTACGAGGGTAGCGGGTGGATGAAGTTTGGGATGTAGATAACAGATCCCATAAGCCCTTCGCGGGATAGGTTTCTGTATATCGGGTATAGGCTGTGCACGCTTTATTCTATGCTATTGTTCCGTTTCTGAAACCTCACATTCACGCCGCCAAAAAAATTGCGCAGGGCAGCCGGGTTATAATAGCGGCCGCCTGCCGCGTTAAGGTCGTTGCCCAAACTATAATGTTGGTTCAATAAATTATCAACACCTGCAAAAAACTCCACTTGCATTTTTGCGCCAAACCTGTACATCCATTCCGCTTTAGCGGTAATTAAATTATAATTGCCTGCGTAAACCGTATTGGCATCGTTAAGAGGCAACTTTGCTGTAAAATTATGCTGAACGAACAAATATATATTTTCGGGCAGTGGCATATATACACTGGTAACCGCTACCTGTGCAGGTACGCCGGTCAGATCGTTACCATCGTAATTATTGCTGGCATCGTGGTACTCGCGGAACTTAAATTTGCTGTACGTAAAGCTCTCTTTTAATTGCAAGCCACGGATCAGGCCATGCATTTTTTGCTTTAGCAGCCAATACGAAGCGTAAAGCTCCAACCCCGGCTGGTTGGCGCCACCAGCATTAACGTAGTACGATGTACCATCAGGATGCTGGCGCATTACAATGGCATTGTTAGATCGGTAATAAAATGCCGACAGGTCGATCTCCAGATCCGGATGGGAACCATTATAACGCAACCCGGTTTCATAGTTCCAGCCATCCTGTGCCTGCAAGGTCGGGTTGATGATATGGTCGGTTGCGCGTACCTCGCCGTTGGTTGGCGTTGAGTATCCCCGGCTTACCGATGCCCGCCATACCAGGCTGTGTAATGTGATGTACGAAACCGCAAGCCTCGGCATCAGTTGCGCGGTAAAGGACCTGTCCATATAGGCTGTTTGCGCCAGCGGATACAAGTTCTGGAACTGGTATTGATAATTATTCAGGCTTAACGAAGCCTCCATTTCCCAATGGCCGTTGTCGGTCGCCTTAAAACGCGTAAAAATAAAATGCTGGTTGGTGCGGATGTTATCCTGGGTTTGGATGGTGTCTTGAGTGCCAAGGTGGTTACCCCAATTGCCAATGGCAGAGTTTGTTTGCTGCCATTCCAGGCCCAGGTCGGCTTTCCAGGCGATCGTCCGCAAACTCTGGCCCGATAGTTCAAAATAAGTACGCAAACCATAAGTAGCCTCGTTGCGGTGCTCATATGTGGTGAACGACGGATTGGTAAAATCAACATTGCTGCCATATAGGGCAAACACGTTGCGCCATTTGTCGCTAATACGCAGTTCGTTCATCACCCCGCCATAAAACATTTTGTTGGTGATGGCCGCTTTCAGATCCTGCGCACTGGCAATGGTGGGCGTGGCCAATCGTGCCGACCGCGGGTTTGCCTCTTGCTGCGGGAGTGTCAGGCCGCCGGGTGTTTGATAGTACAGGTCGCTGTAAAAGCCCAATACTTTAAGCTGATCGCCGAAGGCGTATTTCCAACGGTCGGCAACCTGTACGTATTGGCGGTTCATGGCGCTGTTGGCGCGGTAACCATCATAGCTTTGGTAAGCCTGATCAACATTCAGTTGGTTCTTACCCTGGGTATTTTGTATGGCTGCGTTCTCATGTATCAACCCATACGAGCCACCGTTCAGACCGGCGCTTACAAAATTATCGCGATCGCTTGTGTTAACCGGGCTCAACAATACCACACCGCCCGAGTTAGCGCCAAACAAGCTGCCATCGGGCCCTTTTAAAACCTGTATGGATTTTATACTGTTCACGTCGACCGAATTGAGATAGGTATTCCCTCCGGCATCGGTAAGCGGCATATCGTCGAAATAGATCTTTACATCGCGTATACCAAAAGGCGATCGCAGCAAACTGCCGCGGATAGACAGGCGGTAGCTCCCGGGCGAACGTTCTTCCATACGCACGCCGGGTATGGTATTCATTGCCGTAACCAGCGAGTTGTCGGGCCAAAGCCTAAACAGCCGCTGATGTATGACTTTTACAGATGCAGGTGAACTGAGCAACGATCTTCCGGATACATTACCGATTATGGCAACCTCGTTTAGTTTTTTGGAAGTATCGGTACGCAGGGTATCCTGTGCGTAAATAAAGGTGCATGCAAATAGCGACACAATAAATAGGGGCAGATAAAGTTTAGGCATAGACGATTATGCCATAAAGATAAAGCTTTTTGTTTTTGGCGTTATATTGCATCATAAATGTTGCTTAGCGTTGCATCTGTTTGCCATAATTTTTCGTTTTTTGTAAATGGGGAACAAATAATGTTAGCTTTGAAAAGCTGAAAAGAACTATTGTAAACGTATTTAATGAAGTTTTACCCGCTGTTAATTGTATTGATGGGTGTATTTTATACACAAGCCAGTGCACAACTATGCAGCGGCAGTTTGGGTGATCCGGTTATTAATAAAACCTTTGGGTCGGGTACGGCTGCTATCGGGCCGAGCCTTAACGATACCACCAGTTATACCTACATTGCAGACCCTTGCCCTAACGACGGTTTTTATACTTTAGCGCATAGTGTTGGCAGTTGCTTTAACGAGGCCTGGCATCACCTGAGCCAAGACCATACCGGCGATCCTAACGGATATATGATGATCGTTAACGCTTCACCGGCGCCCGGTGTGTTTTTTACTTACCCTATACATGGCCTCTGCAACAGCACCACCTACGAGTTTAGTGCCTGGATAGTCAACCTGATCAAGCCCGACCAATGTAACGGCAATCCTAAATTGCCCAATATCGCCTTTACCATTGAAACCACCGCGGGTGTGCAATTAGCCAGCTATAGCACCGGCAACATACCTACCACTACCAGCCCGCAATGGAACCAGTACAGCCTTGATTTTAGAACACCCGCCGGGGTAACCGATATTGTGTTAAAAATGAGCAATGCCAATACCATACCGGGCACCTGCGGTAATGATCTGGCTATTGATGATATTGTTTTCAGGCCATGCGGTCCGATCGTGAATGCTAATTTTTCGTCGAACGGGAGTAGTGTACCTTCGCAGCTTTGTTTGGGTTATACCGGCAGTTTTAATATAGGCGCCACGGTTGATGCCAGTACCTATACAAACCCGGCCTACCAATGGCAGGTTAACACGGGCAGCGGCTGGACGGATATACCCGGCGCAACGCAAACCCAATACACCGTTAGTTATGTAAACGCGCAATTAGGCACTTATCAGTATCGCCTTTTGGTAGCCGAGGCGATAAATATCAATACACCTACCTGCCGGGTAAACTCGAACGTTTTAACGGTGACGGTTAACCCTATACCCACAGCAACGGCCAGCGCAGCAAACAGTAAGGTATGCTATGCTGATACCATTAAACTGATGAGCAGCGGTGGTGCTACTTACCAATGGACCGGGCCAAACAGTTATACCAGCAATGCGCAAAACCCCGTTATTGCCAACGTTACCCAAGCCATGGCGGGTACTTATACGGTTAAGGCTATTGCGGCTTCGGGGTGTTTTGGCACGGCACAGGTTACAGTAGGTGTTTACCCGAAATTTATAGTAAGCGCCGGTAAAGATACCACCATTTGCAATGGGCAAAGTGTTACCTTACACGCTACGGGCGGGTTGAGCTATAGCTGGTCGCCGGGGAAAACTTTATCCGATAGTACATCGGCAAACCCGGTAGCTTCGCCAACCGATACCACTATGTATGTGGTAACGGGTACATCGGCCAATGGCTGTACCAGTAAAGGCATGGTAACCATTGGTGTTCCCAAAGCACCAACGGCCAATGCGGGGGTAGATAAATATGTGTTTTTAGGTCAAACGGTACAACTTAACGGTACAGCTACCGGCAGTAATTTAAAATACAGGTGGACACCCGCCACCGCGCTAAACAATGCCACTATCCTTACCCCAATAGCCAAACCTACCGACGATATTACTTATACGCTTACCGTTAGCGATTCGTGCAATACCGTTAGCGATGATGTTTTTGTAAAGGTGTATAAGCAGGTAGTTATACCCAATGCGTTTTCGCCTAATGGCGATGGTATTAACGATACCTGGAACATTGACGCGTTGAGGGCTTTCCCGCAATGTGTGATCACGGTTTACAACCGCGACGGGCAAATGCTTTACCACGATGTAGGCTATACCCGGGCCTGGGATGGTAAATACCGCAACACTCCACTGCCGTTAGGTACGTATTATTACATTATCGAGCTGAAAAGCCAGCTGCCTGATATGTCGGGCTCGGTAACCATCATCAGGTAATACAGTTGTCCTATTTTTAATTGTTACAAATTGTAATTTGATTAACTACATGGCGTAAAGCTGCCTATCTTTAACTATGCACCACGAACATCATTTGAAAAGCTCGGATACGATACGCGATATTGTGATTGGTATGAGCGACGGCCTTACTGTGCCCTTCGCATTGGCGGCTGGCCTGAGCGGGGCGGTAAACTCATCAACCATTGTAGTAACGGCCGGTATTGCCGAAATTGTAGCGGGTTCCATTGCCATGGGACTGGGCGGTTTTTTAGCCGGTAAAACCGATGCAGACCATTACAACTCGGAGCTGCGTCGCGAGTATGAAGAAGTGGAACGGGTGCCCGAACAGGAAAAGCTTGAAGTTAAGGAAGTGTTTGCCGATTTTGGCTTATCCGAACAATTGCAAAACCAGATAGCCGATGAAATGGCTAAGGATAAAGACAAATGGGTTGATTTTATGATGCGCTATGAATTAGGCCTGGAAAAACCCGAAGCAAACCGCGCTACGCGGAGCGCCATTACCATCGGTCTGTCGTACATAGTAGGGGGGATCATTCCGTTGTCACCGTATTTTTTTATCAGCAATTCGCTTATGGCGCTCTATTATTCTATAGGTATCACGCTGATCTGCCTGTTTGTGTTTGGGTACTTTAAAAGCAAGGTAACCGGTCAGCCGCCTGTATCGGGCGCTTTAAAGGTAGTTGTTATTGGCGCGTTGGCCGCCGCCGCCGCATTCTTAGTAGCGAGGATGGTGACGGGGAAAGGGTAGAATCAAGAATCAAGATACAAGATACAAGACGGTGATAGTGGTATTAGTTGTAGTAGCACTGGTAGTAAAAAAGTGTCGTTCTGGTTTTTGCTCCCATCATCCAGCGTTAGTGATAGTAGCGGATACCGGCCCTTCGACAGGCTCAGGGCAGGCCGTGGCTAATGCCTGTGCAGTATGAGCGGATAGCACGGGCCGCAGGCAACGCCCTAAACATAATCATCAGTATTGATCATCCTATGATACAAGCTCTCCAACTAAAGGATTGGCCGCCCTAAGCTTGTAAAGCCAAATACCGGCAATAATAGCTACACCGTATGGGATTATTAAAAGAGGTTTAAATAACCCTTCCATATAACGCAACACAACAAATGGAATAATAGTAAGTATACAGGCTACTACTGATAAGAAAATCTTTCTCTTGATATTACTCATTTGCATTTTAGTGATCTTGGATACTATTAACACAAAAGCGATAAAGCTGGGTACAGAGAAACCGAAGCTAAGAACCAAAGAAACCGTTGCGCCTATTGTAAAGTCTTCAACAGAATACCGAAAACCATCCATAATAGGTTCGGCAAAAAGTGAGCCTGTCAACACAGATGTAAGCCAAACCTTTAAAACGTAAGCCGGTGCATTGCTTTTCATTAATGTTTGCCTTTCAATTTTTGCTAAAACCTGATAAACTTATCCATCTGCTCATTAGTGAACTGGATGGTATCGGCGTTGCTGAGGTTTCCGGCGGCATCAAGTTCGGCTTTAATATTGGTGATGTGGATCTTTAAAGGCATTACATGTAAGTGGATATAGTTGCAGATGCCGGTAAAATGATCGATGCCACGTATATTTCCATATTTACCCGATGATATGCCAACTAATGCGGCCTTTTTATCGTAAAAGCTGTCGGGAAAAGTGCAGGCATCGATAAAAACTTTGAGTACACCCGGGAAACTGCCATTGTATTCGGGTATCACGAAGATGAATTTATCGGTTGCGCTTACACGCTGCTGTATTTTTTGCTCAAAAGCCTCAGAGCGTTTACCGTACAGGTCGGTAGCGATCAGGGTATCGGGCAGCTCGGTAAGCGATAGTACATCGGCTGCAAGGCCTTTGGCTACTAACGTTTTTTGATAATATTTAGCTACTTTTAGGGTGGTACTATTGGGCCTGTTAGTAGCTGCTATAATGGTAACCATCTGTGTATAATGTTTGTAAGTTGGCTTAAGCTGTGGATTACCGAATTAGATAATTTTGTATCTTTAGCCCGGTTTAAAAATGCGAAATTAGGACTTTTAATTTCTAATTTAACGATGCTAATTTACAACCACTTTCCGGTTAAAAAATTAATTAGATATAATGAGTAAAATTATTGCTTTAGCCAATCAAAAGGGCGGCGTGGGTAAAACCACCTCTTCTATAAACCTTGCAGCCAGTTTAGCTGTGTTAGAGTTTAAAACCTTGTTGGTTGATGCTGATCCGCAGGCTAACTCCACATCGGGTATAGGTTTTGATCCGCGTACGATAAAAAACAGCATTTACGAATGTATTATTAATGATATCGACCCGCGCGATGCCGTTCAGAAAACGGATACGCCCAACCTGTTTTTACTGCCGGCCCATATTGACCTGGTAGGCGCCGAAATTGAAATGATCAACCTGGAGAACCGCGAATACAAAATGCAGGCGGTTTTAAATAAGATAAAAGACGATTACGATTTTATCATTATCGATTGCTCGCCATCGCTGGGTTTGATCACTATTAACGCCTTATCGGCTGCCGATAGCGTAATTATACCTGTACAATGCGAATATTTTGCATTGGAAGGTTTGGGTAAATTATTAAATACCATTAAAATTGTACAAAACAGGCTAAATACCAAACTGGAGATAGAGGGTATTTTGCTAACCATGTACGATGTGCGTTTACGCCTGTCGAACCAGGTGGTTGAGGAAGTTAAAAATCATTTCGAATCGTTAGTGTTTGAAACAATTATACAGCGCAATACACGTTTAAGTGAGGCACCAAGCTTTGGCGTATCGGTAATTATGCACGATGCTAATTGTAAAGGCGCCATCAACTACCTTAACCTTGCCCGCGAAATTATCCGTAACAACGGGCTGGAGGCAAAAGAAGAAATTAACGTAACTACCGCAACTGTATAAATAAATGAGCGCAGAAAAGAGAAATGTTTTAGGAAGAGGTTTAAGCGCCCTGTTAAATGATGATTCGGTAAACACAGTTTCAGCCAGTACTAAAGTAAACACGAGAGATATTTCGAGCAAACCAGAGGTTAACGATTTGAACCTGAGCTCGATAAGTGAAATTAAACTGGCCGAAATTGAAGTAAACCCTTTTCAGCCCCGTACCGAGTTTGATGAGCATGCCCTAATGGAGCTTGCCGACTCGATAAAGCTACAGGGACTGATACAGCCCATTACCGTACGTAAAGTTAACGCACACGCTTATCAGCTGATATCGGGCGAGCGCAGGTTACGTGCATCAAAAATTGCGGGCCTTACACAAATACCGGCTTATGTACGCCAGGCTAACGACCAGCAAATGCTGGAAATGGCCCTGATAGAGAACATACAGCGCGAAAACCTGAATGCTATTGAGGTGGCGCTAAGTTTTCAGCGGATGATAGACGAGGTGGGCCTGAAGCAGGAGGAACTGGGTGATCGCGTAAGCAAAAGCCGCCCTACGGTTACCAACTACCTGCGGTTGCTAAAATTGCCACCCGATATACAGGCATCACTGCGCGACGGGCAGATCACCATGGGGCATGCCAAAGCTATTATTACCATTAACGATCCGGTAGCGCAACTGTATTTGCATAAACTGATCATTCAGCAGGGTTTATCGGTGCGTAAGGTTGAAGATATGGCGCGCGATCTGCAACGCGGTACGCCTAAAAAAGAAGGTAAAAAACCTGAGGACCTGAGCTTTCAGGTTAAAAAGATACAAGACGACCTGGCTTCTAAATTTGGCACCATGGTAAAGATAAAAATGAGCAATGGCGGCAAAGGCGCTATTGAAATACCGTTTTTATCGGCCGATGATATGGGCCGTATTTTGGAAATGCTGGATTGGTAAAAACATGAAGAGGTATTTGCTCATCATTGTTTTATTGTTTGCAGGCCTAACCCTTAAAGCGCAAACACCCGATACTGTTGAGCATCGCAATAAAAAAGACAGCGCTAATATAAAGCACGCCCCAGCTACCTTAAAGCCTTTTAAACCCGAGGTTATCCGTTATAAAAAAGAGCCTGTTTACCATCCCGATAGTACCCATAGCCCGCACAAAGCAGCTATGTTATCATTGTACATTCCGGGTGCGGGGCAAATTTATAACCGCCACGGCCTGTGGTGGCGCTTACCTGCTTTGTATACCGGTTTAGGCTTACTTGCGCATGCCATTGTTGTTAATAACGAGCAATACCATATCTTTTTAAAAGAGGCGCAATGGCGCGAACAGGGCAGGCCGTTAGATTCGAACGGGCAAAATACGCTGGAGCCTTATCCCCAATATAATTTTGCATCAGATGCGGCAATTGTTGGCGCCAAAGACGGTTACCGTCGTAACCGCGACCTGAGTATTTTTAGCTTTGTAGCCGTATGGGGCATCAACATTGTGGATGCTTATGTAGAGGCTAAGTTTATACACTCGTACACCATGGACGATAATTTGAGCTTTAAAATTTCGCCAGGCATTATTAATCAACCTGTTTACGCATCAAATTTTAATAGTACTTTTATCCCGACGTTAAAAATTACACTTTTATTTAAATGAAACCATTATAAAGCTGCCAATCAAAAAAACAATTGAATACAGCTTATAATAGCTTCATCGCCATTAAAAAAACGAATAATATACTGATGAAAATAGCATTATTGGGTTACGGTAAAATGGGCAAGATCATCGAAAAGATTGCCACCGACCGCGGACATGAGATTATCCTGAAAATTGACGAACATACGTTGGACCAGTTTACCGTTGAAAATCTGAAGAAGGCCGATGCCGCTATTGATTTTACTACGCCCGACTCGGTTTTGGGTAATATACAACAATGCTTTGAGGCGCAAACACCCATTGTAGTAGGCACCACAGGTTGGTACGGCCAGCTGCAGCAGGTAAAAAACGATTGTGAAAAATACAACAGCGCCCTGCTGTATGCGTCAAATTTTAGCGTGGGCGTTAATATATTTTTCCATGTTAACCAGGTTTTAGCTAAGCTGATGAATAAATATCCGTACTACGAAGTGCAGGTTGAAGAGATACATCATCAGCAAAAGCTCGACTCGCCAAGCGGAACAGCCATGACCATTGCCGAAGGTATTATTGAAAACCTTGACGCTAAAAGCGAATGGGTAAACGTATTAGAGCAAGGCGGCGAAGACAAAGCCATTAACCAGGTAAAAAATAACCAGGTGCTTATAGAGTCGTTACGGATTGACAGCGTGCCCGGCACACATACCGTAATTTACGATAGTGAGGTAGATAGCATTGAATTTAAACATACCGCGCATAACCGCTCGGGCTTTGCCTTAGGCGCTGTTTTGGCCGCCGAATGGATAGACGGTAAAAAAGGATTTTATACCGCCAAGGATATGTTTAATTTTGATTTGAAATAATTTTAAATACTTAAAAATTTAATAGTGAATATAGCAGCATTTGTAATTGCCTTTATTATAATATTCGTATTACCCTACATTGGCCTATGGAAATTATTTGAAAAGGCAGGTAAGCCGGGATGGATGGGAATAATTCCATTTGTGAATTATTATGTGATGATCGAACTGAGTGGTCGGCCAAAATGGTGGATATTACTATGCTTTGTTCCCGTTGTCAACTTCTTTATCATCATAGGTGTCAGAATTGATTTTGTTAAATCGTACGGCAAAATTAAATTCAGCAGTATTGCAGCGGCGGTTTGTTTGCCGTTTTACGTATTGCCTAAATGGGGTTTTGATCCTAAAGTTGTTTATTTAGGTCCAAGCCGAAGCGCTGAGTTTAAAGAGAAATATAAATCACAGCTTAAAAAAACGTCAACACAGGAGTGGACGGAAGCGATCATATTCGCGGTTGTTGCAGCAACCTTGATCCGTACTTTTTTTATCGAGGCGTACACCATCCCAACACCATCAATGGAGCGCTCGCTTTTGGTTGGCGACTTTTTGTTTGTAAGCAAGGTTAATTACGGCCCGCGCACACCGATGACGCCTATCGCTTTCCCGTTTGCGCACCATACCATGCCTTTATTAAACACCAAAGCCTATTGGGATGGCTGGGAACTGCCTTATTACCGTTTGCCGGGATTAAGTGAAGTTAAAAAAGGCGATGTAGTTGTATTTAACTATCCGATGGATGCCGATACCCCGCTTTTACGTCCGGTTGATAAACGCGAAAATTACATTAAACGCTGCCAGGGCGAACCAGGTGATACCTTGAGCGTAGTTAACGCGCAGGTATATGTTAATGGTAAAGCTATGCCTAACCCTCCGGGTGAGCAGATTGACTATACTTTGCAAACCACAACACAGCTTAATCCAAAGATATACGAGGATTTGGAGATCACGACCAATTATGATCCGAATTCGAGTGTGCCGACGATGACCAAAGAGGCCGCGGCCACGCTGAAAGGTTATTCGGTAGTGAAATCGCTGGTGCCTAACATCCACCCGAAAGACCAGGCCGAAGGGGTTTACCCGGTTAACTCACAATATAAGATATACAGTTTAAACGGTAAAACGCCAAACTTTAAATGGAACGTTGATAATTACGGTCCGATACTGATCCCGAAAAAGGGCTGGACCGTAAAACTGGATAGCCTGAACTTCCCGGTATATGGCCGTGCTATCGAGATTTACGAAGGTAACAAGTTGCAGGTAGTTAACGGCCAGATCATGATCAATGGTGTAAAAACCGACCAGTATACCTTTAAAATGAATTATTACTGGATGATGGGCGATAACCGCCATGACTCGGCCGACTCACGCTACTGGGGCTTTGTACCCGAGGACCATATTGTAGGGAAAGCGTTATTTATCTGGATGAGCTGGGACGACGAAGCCGGAATTTTAGGTAAGATACGCTGGAGCAGGTTGTTTAGAGGGATACATTAATGATGTAAGATGTGAGAGGGACGATGGAAGATGTGTAAGGCATTTTCCATCGTCCCTCATTTATTTACTATAACTATTAGTTGGATTTTTGTAAATTAGCATAATGAATTATGCTGCATTTATAGAAATCGATCCGGCAAAACGTTTTGGAAAACCATGTATCATCGGTACACGGATATCTGTGTATGATGTTTTAAGCTGGCTTGCCGAAGGGATGTCTATCGAGGATATTATCGCTGATTTTCCTGAATTAAATAGCGAGCAGATAAAAGCTTGTCTTGCATACGCTGCCGACAAGGAGCATAAGCTTAGAGTGGTGTCATGAGCTTACTGCTCGATCAAAATATTTCTTTCCCGGTTTGTAGTCTCCTTTCAGAGGAATTTAAGAACACTAAACATGTTAAACAACTTGGTTTAGTTGATGCTTCAGATTTGCAAATCTGGCAATACGCAAAAGCCAATAAATTTACAGTAGTTACCTTTGATAGTGACTTTATTGATTTTGCTATCATGAAGGGTTTCCCGCCTAAAATTATTTGGCTAAGATTTGGCAATGCTTCAAATTTAAAAATAGTAAATAAGTTACTCTCTAATAAAGCGATGATAAAAGAATTTATTGCAAATCCTGAAATTGCTTTTTTGGAGATAGATTAACTCAATTTCTCTATCCCAAATCTCTCAGCCAACATATTCAAATCGGTAACTACCGCGTCAACCAATGGGATACCGTTAACGGTACGATAGGCTTCTGCTTCCACCTCGGGTTCGCCGGGGATGATGACAGGCTGATCGGGGTTTATCGCTTTCGCGGATTTGAATCGCTCTATCCAATTATCCATGTGGCTTTTGAAATCTTCAACTGGTCTGAATCCATCAACACGCATCGCACCTAAAAAATGACCGATACCTTTACCTACCGGATCATCGGGCGGGTCTAAAAACGATACAAAAGGCGGCACCCATGGCCCGTAATTGGCCCCCGACAGCACCGCTGATAAGATATCAACCGTGGCGCTTAACCCAAAACCTTTATGGCTGCCATGTTCACGGTCGCTGCCCAGGGGCAGCAATGAGCCCCCTTTTTTTAAGGCGTGAGGGTCGGTAGTATAATTGCCTTGCCCATCCTGTACCCACCCTTCGGGAACGGGCTTGCCTGCACGCTGGGCTATTTCTAACTTGCCATTAGCTGCTGCTGATGTTGCTATATCCACTACTACGGGCGGGTATTTACCTGCCGGGAAAGCATAGCACATAGGATTGGTACCCAACATGCGCTCCTTACTAAATGTGGGTGCTACCAGCGGGCTTGCATTGGTCATGGCAAAACCGATCATATCTTTTTCTGCCGCCATTAATGCATGATAGCCCGAAATACCAAAGTGATTGGAATTGCGTACCGATACCCATCCGGAACCATATTTTTCTGCCATCTCAATCGCTACCTGCATGGCGAAGGGCGCTACCACCAGCCCCAGGCCGGCATCGCCATCAACAGTGGCGGTGGTGGGCGTTTGGTGTACAATGGTGATATTGGGTTTGGTATTGATACGGCCCTTTTCCCAAAGCAGCACGTATCCGCTTAAACGGGCCACTCCATGCGAATCAATGCCCCGCATATCCGAGCGTATCAAAACATCAGCGGCAAGCGCAGCATGCTGTTGGCTACAGCCCATGGATAAAAATATATTTTGCGTAAAGGCGCGTAAATCAGCTTCCGAAATGATCATGTGGCAAAGGTAGTTGTTTTGATGGAAGATGGGTAAATGAGATGTAAGATGGGTAAATGAGATGTACGATGGGAGACGTATGATGGAAGATGTGGGTTTGATGTTTAATGTTATCTTTAGGAATCAATATTTATACATGAAAGCAATTAAAAACAGTTGGGTTAGAGCTTTAATAAGCTTTTTTATTGGTGGCGTAGCACATGAGTTGGTGTTCATTTCAAGCGGTGATCCCAACCGGCCACGCACGGGTAGCGATGATTTTCAACCGTTTTTGTATGCGATAGTTGTTTTTGCAATACTAACCTGGCTCAACAACAAGGTTAGCAAAAGAGATAAATATAAAGTTCATTAAGGCGTGGTTGTATTATCGCCAGCGGCAAAACGTAGAATGGAATAGCGTCACCACTCAAAAAATAACAGATAAATAACGATTACGTAAGCAGGTAATTTGATAATATTTTGTAAATCGCAGTATAAACCAATACTTAAAATTATGGCTACCAACATCACCGTCGAAGCAACTGTTAATGCGCCTATTGGCCGCGTTTGGGAATACTGGAACGAACCTGAGCATATCAAAAACTGGGCGTTTGCGTCGGACGATTGGCATTGCCCGGCATCCGAAAATGATTTGCGTAAGGGTGGCCGCTATAGTTCGACTATGGCCGCTAAAGACGGTAGTTTTAGCTTTGATTTTTGGGGCATTTATGATGATATAGAAGTTGAAGAATATATCGCAAGTACCTTGGGTGATGGCCGAAAGGTTACTGTGAAATTTACATCGGAAGATGGTAAAAGCACCCGTATTGTTCAAACCTTCGAAGCCGAGGAGACCAACCCGATAGAAATGCAGCAAGGCGGATGGCAGGCTATTTTGAATAATTTTAAGAAGTATACGGAGGGTGGCGCGTAAGCGTGCTGTATTACTAGATTGTCATTGCGAGGAAGAGCGCGCTGAAAGCAGCGATGACGTGGCAATCGCACGGAGGAAGGCGAACTTGCAGAGCCGTTCTGTATAGCAAGAGATTGCCACGCTATCGCTCGCAATGACATGGTGAAGAATGGCATCTAACTACAACTCATCCAACTGTTTCAATAATTCTAAACCTTGAGGCCACTCACCGAAACCGGCGGCAACATTAATGTGCCCGGCATCGCCGATGTTGACCAGTTCGCTGCCCCAGCTTTTGGCAAATAGGATGGCACGGTCGAAGCTGACGTAGTAATCATTCTGGCTGGCTACCGTAATACTTGGGAAAGGTAACTTGTTTAACGGCATCGGGCTAAAGCCGGTAGCTCCGGAAGGGTAAGTATCGGCTTCGGTATCGCTTGGGCCCACTAATAAAGCTCCTTTTATTTTGATGTTGAATTTTTGCGCCCAGTAGGCGATGGTGGCGCATGCCGAGCTATGCCCAACCAAAATCACATCGGCAGGATTATAGTTTTTAAGGAAATTGTCGAGGGTTTCTACCCATTCGGCGCAAACGGGTTCGTCCCAGTTTTGCTGTTGTACGCGGGTAAAGTTGTATTGCTTTTCCCAAAGGCTTTGCCAGTGCTGCGGGCCGGAATTTCCCAGTCCGGGGATGATGAGGATGGTTGAGGTGAAGGTCATGGGAGTAAAAATAAGGTTTTTGGAGAGAGTCCGAAAGTCGGGAAGTCCAAAAGAAATGTTGGAAAGTTATCGACTTCGCCCGATAGCGCCGAAAGATCAAAAAATTAAATATTAAATTAATGATATCCGGTAATAAACTGGATAATATATTATATCACTAGGGTAAAATACTACATAGCAGGCAGTTATATAGCAGTTAGCTTTGATATATAAACCAAATTTTAGATCTATCTATCATGAAAACAAAAAAACTATTTATGCCATTGGCATTGATCTTTTGTGCGCTTTTATTTTCCATTGGACAGGCAAAAGCACAAACCCGCCCGGTGTGGGTATACCTTGAAACGAACAGCAGTACCTCGACCATGTGGTATATTACCTATCACAACAACGATACGGGCCTTGAATATAATTTTAACACTGGTGGTTCGACAGATGCTTCTATGGATGTTGGTTCGGTTCCGTTGGGCAACTATACGATAAGTGTAACCCATGGAGGTTACGCAAATGTTTATATTGATTTTCAATACGGAGGAAATTCAGCGTCGGGCATCTACGAGGACGGCCCTATCTATTTATACGGCAACCAGTATACTTTCCTTACCACTGTAGATGTGGTAGCTGAAGATACTGAAACAGATATATTTATAGCGAATAACTAAGTTGCCTGAACAAACGGAAGGAGGACGACTTATCTTCTTTCCGTTTGAATATGACCTGCCAGAGCCGGCCTATTCTGTCAACACAGTAAACTTAAAGTCCAAAGGTTCGAATCTTTCGATGAGGTCGTCGATGAGTTGCTGGCCGTATTTTACGTAGAACGGGCCGATGTTTTCGGTACGTTCCTGGAGGCTGCCTTTGGGGAAAAGGGATTGTTTAACGCGGTCGATCTGTACTAAGGTAGTTTCGTGATTGCGCTTTTCGGCTTTGAGCATTTTGCGCTCCAGGTTTTCGATGGCGTGTTTCAGGCGTGCGCGGATAGCCTCGGTTGATGGGGCAAGTGTGTTATCGATGTGCGCGGCATGTGCTTTAACCTTTTCGAAGATGGCCAGCATTTCGAGCCACTCGGCGTTGAGGGTTAAATCCTGCTCGGTATGTTGTTTTACCCAGGCTGTTTTTAAAGCATCGGCACTTTTGAACAGGTCGGCAATCGAAAAACCCATTTTTTTGAACTGCGCGGCGGCTTCTTTGTGGACGATCAAACCTGAATTACGTAATAACAGGATCGGGAAATCTATTTTATAATGATCAAAATTAGATTTTAGCTCGAGCCAGTAAACAATCTCGGCGCCACCGCCAATGTAAGCTAAATTAGGTAGGATCACTTCCTGGTAAAGGGGGCGCATCACTACGTTGGGGCTAAACCTTTCAGGATGCTGTTGGATCTCGGTGCGGAGTTCGGCTTCGGTAAAGCGGATATCGGAACCTAAAACTTCGTAAACGTTATTTTCGAAAACGATGCGTTCGCGTAAGCCATCTAACAGATAAAAGAAGTTGATCTCGCGAGGGTTGACCTGGATATGTACGCCTAATTTTTGTAAAGCGGCGTTGCTATCGGATATGTATTTAAAGCTGTTTTGCTGGATGATATCCTGTTCGATAATAGGAGCGAACTGTTGTTTTAAACGGGCATCGTCGGCATCTACTATCACTAAACCGTACTGACCAAATAAAGCATTAACGAGGTAACGCATGGCATCCGCTAACTTATCAAATTTGGTGTAGGCAGTTTCGACTATTTCGGCCAATCGTGGCGCGTTACCTTCCAAACCTAAAACGCCTTTGTATTGGTTTAAGGCCTGGCGGATAGTTTTGGTGGATAACCTGCCAGTAGCGCCCGCGGCTTCCATTGGCCATTCGATCTTTTTACCTGCGACGCTGGTGTGGTTGATCTCGGCAAAGTCGTGATCCTCGGATGCCATCCAGTAAACGGGTACAAAGTTTTTATCGGGGAAACGCTCTTTCAACTGTCGCGAAAGCTTAATGGCAGTTGCTATCTTAAAAATAAAATATAACGGGCCGGTAAAGATATTGAGCTGGTGACCGGTGGTGATGGTGTAAGTATTATCCGTGCGAAGCGCTTCAATATTTTGAGTAAGCGCAACTGACAACTCACTACCGACAATTGATAACCGATTATATTGTTCTGTTAAAACCTCAGCTAAAACCTTACGGTCGGCAGTAACTTTTTTGGTTTTGAGCAATTCGGCAAAGCCTTCGAAAGAGGGGCGATGACCATAAAATGGTGCCAGTGCAGGATCGTTATCCAGGTAGTCGGTTATGGTTTTAGAGAAAAAACCGGTGTCGGCGTAGTTGATACAGTGGGCATCCATTGCTCAAATGTAAAATCATTAAAGTAATTACACTGTATGTGTAAATTATTTTACAATTTGTCCATAAAGGTCAAAGTCTTCGGCGGTATCGATCTTTACGTTTACAAAAGTACCCACGGTAGCGTAATGCTTGCTGGCGTCAATTAAAACCTCGTTATCCACCTCGGGCGAATCAAATTCGGTACGGCCAACAAAGTATGCGCCTTCTTTTTTATCGATCAGAACTTTATAGGTCTGGCCGATACGTTCCTGGTTTTTATCGAAAGAGATACCCTGTTGCACTTCCATGATCGCGTCGGAGCGTTCCTGTTTTACTTCTTCAGGCACATCGTCAACCAGATCGTAAGCATGGGTTTTTTCTTCGTGCGAGTAGGTGAAGCATCCCAGGCGGTCGAAACGGGTATCTTCAACCCATTGCAGCATTTCTTCAAAATCCTGTTCGGTTTCGCCGGGGTAGCCAGTTATTAGCGTGGTTCGCAAAGCCATGTTTGGCACTTTATCGCGGATGGCGTTTACCAGATCGATAGTTTTTTGTTTGGTAGTACCGCGGCGCATGGATTTAAGCATGTTGTCGGTAATGTGCTGCAAAGGCATATCCAGATAGTTGCAAATATTGCTGCGCTCGTTCATCACATCCAGGATCTCCATCGGGAAGCCGGAAGGGTAGGCGTATTGCAGGCGGATCCACTCGATACCGTCAACATCACTCAGGCGGCGCATTAGCTCGTCGAGGTTACGTTTGCCGTACAGGTCGAGGCCGTAGTAGGTTAAATCCTGTGCAATCAGGATCAACTCCTTAGTGCCGTTTTTGGCTAATGATCTGGCGTTGTTTACCAACTGATCCATCGGTGTGCTTAGGTGCTTGCCACGCATTAACGGGATGGCGCAAAACGAGCAGGGGCGGTTACAGCCTTCGGCAATTTTAAAGTAAGCGAAGTGCGATGGGGTAGTGAGTAAACGCTCACCTATCAATTCATGCTTGTAATCGGCGCCAACACTGTGTAGCAGGTTTTGCAGATCGTTGGTGCCAAAGTAATTATCAACGTTGGTAATTTCGGCTTCGAGCTCAGGTTTATAACGTTCGGAAAGGCAACCGGTAACGATCACCTTGCCTACTTTGCCCTGCTCTTTCAACTCGCTGTATTGTAAGATGGTGTCAATTGATTCCTGTTTGGCGTTATCGATAAAGCCGCAGGTGTTGATCACGATAATATCATCATTGCGTACATCGCCGCTTTCGTGCACCACATCGAACTGGTTGCCTTTGAGTTGGCCCATTAATACTTCGGAGTCGTAGATGTTTTTGGAGCAGCCGAGGGTTACTACGTTTACGCGTGGTTTTACGGTTGGTATGGGCTTTATGGTGTTTTTTGTACGCATGATAATCAAATTCTCCACGCGTCATTGCGAGGAACGAAGCAATCCCAAATTAGCAGGTCGGATATGCAAAGCGGCTCTGTAAGTCGGGGATTGCTTCGCTACCGCTCGCAATGACGCTTTGTTTATGATATTATATATGCGGGTTAGCCCTCGCTCCGTCCTTCGACAAGCTCAGGATGACAGGCCCGCGCGCTTTGTTATTATTGTTTGAAAAGGCTATCTACAAACGCCTTCCTGTCAAACAATTGCAGATCGTTAACGCCTTCGCCAACGCCTATATATTTTACGGGTATTTTAAACTGATCGGATATGCCGATGACCACGCCGCCTTTGGCTGTGCCGTCTAATTTTGTTAAGGCTAAGGCGTTAACATCGGTAGCCTGGGTAAACTGTTTGCATTGCTCGATGGCGTTTTGGCCGGTTGAGGCATCCAGCACCAGCAGGATCTCGTGCGGTGCATCGGGTACTACCTTTTGCATTACGTTTTTGATCTTGGTGAGCTCGTTCATCAGGTTTACCTTGTTATGCAAACGGCCGGCGGTATCGATTATCGCTACATCGTCGCCATTGGCTACTGCCGATTTCAGGGTATCGAAAGCAACTGAAGCCGGATCGCTGCCCATAGGTTGCGCTACTACGCGCACACCAACACGCTCGCCCCAAAGTTTGATCTGGTCTACCGCCGCGGCGCGAAAAGTATCGGCAGCGCCTAGAACAACGCTGTTGCCCGCTGCCTTAAGTTTAGCTGCAAGTTTACCAATGGTGGTAGTTTTGCCTACGCCGTTAACGCCGACCACCATAATAACATAGGGTTTGTGGCTGCCGTATTCAAAACTGCTGAAATCGTTACTGTTGTTTTCGGCCAGGAGTTGCTGTATTTCGTCGCGGAGCAGGTTGTTCAGCTCGGATGTGCCTACGTATTTATCGCGGGCAACGCGGGCCTGTATACGGTCGATTATTTTGAGGGTGGTGGCTACGCCCACATCGGAGGTAACGAGGATCTCTTCAACCTCATCCAAAACATCATCATCAACGGTTGATTTACCGGCAACCGCTTTGGTGATCTTTGAAAAAAAGTTCTCCTTGGTTTTTTCTAAACCGGTATCAAGCGCTTCCTGCTCTTGCGGGGTGCTTTCCTTCTTTTTAAAAAAATCGAATAATCCCATCGTAGAAAATACTGTTAACAAAAAAAGCCCTCCCGGTTATAGCGGAACGGCTTTAATATTTTTGTGTAAATAAATTACTGAGCTTTTGTACCAGCAGCAATTGCATCTTTAACGCCGTCGTTATGTACAATTACTTCTTTGAAAGAGTAAGCACCTGTTTTTGGCGATTTAGCCATGGTGATCACTTTCGAGAACTCTTTACCTTTACCTGTATTCAGGGTTGCAACTACTTTCTTAGCCATGTTGTTGTATTGTTATAGTTAGTTTAACAACTAATTATTTAATCTCTTTGTGAACGGTTACTTTACGTAATACCGGGTTGAATTTTTTCAACTCTAACCTTTCGGTTGTATTTTTCTTGTTCTTGGTAGTGATGTAACGAGACATACCTGGCTGACCGCTGGTTTTATGCTCGGTGCACTCTAATATTACCTGAACTCTGTTGCCTTTTTTTGCCATTTCCTTGTTGGTTATTGGGTTATTGAGTTATTAGGTTATTGAGTTATTAAATAACTAACTAACCAATAACTTAGTAACTATCTATTAAATGTATCCTTGTTTAACAAATTTATTAATACAAGCAGTTATACCGTTCTTGCTGATAGTTTTAATAGCAGCAGCGGAAACTTTTAAAGTGATCCATTTATCTTCTTCTGGTATATAAAACTTTTTAGTTTGCAGGTTAGGATGAAACCTGCGTTTTGTTTTAACGTTTGAGTTAGAAACGTTGAAGCCGTTCATCGAGCTTTTTCCTGTTAGATCACAAATTCTTGACATGACGAATCAAATTTTAATGTTGTCCCTCTCGTAAAAAGGGACTGCAAATATCAGGATATTAAGTTAATAATCCAATAGTGCCTTTAAAATTTTTTAAATTTCTTTTTTGGAGTTAATAATAGGTGATTTTGCGGGTGGTGGTGACGATGCCAGTTGTTATGCCTTTTGCGTTTTTACGTGTTTCTGTGCGTTTGGTCCAGTTGCCATGGGTGTCGAAGACTTTATAAACAAACATCACTTTTTCTTCAAGTTTGTCGGTGATTGAATAGTCATCTATTTCAGTCTGAAATCTTTGAGCATTATACTTATATATTTCTTTTAATCCCGGAAGGTATTGATCGTGATGAAACAGAATTTGTTTAACGTAATGCTGTTTAACATCGTAGGTATACGCTGCGGAATCGTTTCGAAACGGACAAGATACTCTTACACCACCGATATCGTCGCCATAATTATCGAACTGTCCTATTACAATACTATCAGCATTATAACTCCGCAATTTCCGGATTGTATGATATTTATCTCCCCGTGCAACCAGTGAAAGCCAATCATATTTACTAAAGTACTTTGAATAGATACAGCTGAAGTTTGTAAAGTAAATGTCCACCAAACTATTAATGATGTTCCCGGCCTGATCATAATTAATGGTATCTATCAGTGAATTGTATTTTATTACAGTTTTTTTGCCTGATATTTTAAACTGCCTGACCGTTATCACTTGTTTAAAATTGCCATAGATAGCTTCACTCGCTCCGTATAATGAACCTGCCTTTTTGTTGCCGGCGTTTGTTATGACAGAGTAGTTGCCGGGTACAATTACTTGTGAAAAGGCTTTATAACCCAATAACAATATTAATAGAGGTAATAAAAAAAGCTTTCTTTTCATGTTGGTTTACGGGTGCAGGTTAAAGCCTGGTTGCTAAAGCTACAAAAATTTAATATACGTGTTTAGTAGGAAATTACTAATTTAACGGCCTCTAACCATATTACTACCACAATGAATCTTAAAGTATCATCTTTTGACGAGTATAAGCAAGTTTATAAACAAAGCGTTGAGCAGCCCGAGCAATTTTGGGATGGCATAGCCGATAACTTTCAATGGCGCAAAAAATGGGATAAAACCCTGGAATGGAATTTTAAAGAGCCTAATGTGAGATGGTTTGAGGGTGGTAAATTGAACATCACCGAAAACTGCCTCGACCGCCATTTAGAAACACTGGGCGATACTCCGGCTATTATATGGGAACCAAACGACCCTACCGAAGATCACCGGGTATTAACCTACCGCCAGCTGTACGACAAGGTTTGCCAGTTTGCCAACGTGCTTAAAAATAACGGCGTTAAAAAAGGCGACCGTATTTGTATTTATATGCCTATGGTACCCGAGCTGGCCATCGCTATTTTGGCCTGCGCCCGTATTGGCGCTATCCATTCGGTGGTGTTTGGTGGTTTTTCTGCACAATCTATTGCTGATAGGATACAGGACGCCACCTGCTCGCTGGTAATTACCTGCGATGGCGGTTTCCGCGGGGCGAAAGATATTCCGTTAAAAAACGTGATAGACGATGCTTTGGTTACCTGCCCATCAGTAAAAAAAGTAATTGTATTAACCCGTACCCGCACACCGGTTGCCATGCTAAAGGGCCGCGATGTTTGGTGGGAAGACGAGATCAAAAAAGTAGAAACACAGCGTAACACCACCTGCGAGGCCGAAGAAATGGATGCCGAGGACATGCTGTTCATACTCTACACATCCGGCTCGACCGGTAAACCGAAAGGGGTGGTGCATACCTGCGGCGGCTATATGGTTTATGCGGGTTATACCTTTGCCAATACGTTTCAGTATGAGCCGGGCGAAGTTTACTTCTGTACGGCTGATATCGGCTGGATAACCGGCCACTCGTATATTGTATATGGGCCATTATCGCAAGGGGCAACAAGCTTGATGTTTGAGGGTATCCCCACTTATCCCGACGCCGGCCGTTTTTGGGATATTGTAGATAAGTATAAAGTTAACATATTATATACCGCGCCAACGGCTATCCGCTCGTTAATGAGCTTTGGCGATAGCTTTGTTGAAGGTAAGGACCTGAGCTCGCTTAAAAAGCTGGGCACCGTGGGCGAGCCGATAAACGAAGAAGCCTGGCACTGGTACGACGAAAAGGTAGGCAAAGGTAAATGCCCGATAGTGGATACCTGGTGGCAAACCGAAAACGGCGGACATATGATTACCCCGATTGCCGGCATTACGCCAACCAAGCCTGGTTATGCTATGCTGCCCTTACCGGGGATACAACCTGTATTGGTTGACGAGAAAGGCGACATTATAGAAGGTAACGGCGTAAGCGGTAACCTGTGTATCCGGTTCCCGTGGCCGGGGATGATCCGTACTACTTATGGTGACCATGAGCGTTGCCGCCAGGCCTATTTTGCTACCTACCCGGATATGTATTTTACCGGCGATGGTTGCTTACGCGATGAGGATGGTTATTACCGCATTACCGGCCGCGTTGATGATGTGCTGAACGTATCGGGTCACCGTATTGGTACGGCCGAGGTTGAGAACGCGATCAACATGCACAGCAGCGTGGTCGAATCGGCAGTGGTGGGGTACCCACATGATATTAAAGGGCAGGGTGTTTACGCCTTTGTGGTTAGCCCTAATATGCATGGAGATGTTGATCTGACCCGCAAGGATATCATCATGACTGTATCGCGCATCATAGGCGCTATAGCCAAACCCGATAAGATCCAGTTTGTAAGCGGATTGCCTAAAACACGGTCGGGAAAAATTATGCGTCGTATCTTGCGTAAGATAGCCGAGGGCGAGACTTCGAATTTGGGTGATACGTCGACTTTGCTTGATCCGGGTGTGGTGGAGGAGATTAAGGCGGGGGCTTTGTAGTTCGTTGTGAGTTGCGGGTTGTGAGTTGTCGGTTGTTCTCATCGGGAGATAATCGCAATTCCATATTAAGCGCTCGTTTCAAACAGTAAAAAGGCTATCTTTATTTCTATACACTAATCCAATGATCAAAAGAACGGCCCATCTTTTACTGTTATTCCTGGTTTTACAAAGCTGCACGCATGCCCAAACTTTAAATAAGGCTAAGCTGGATAGCTTTTTTGTCGCACTGAATGCACATAACCAAAACATGGGCAGTATCGCCATCTCGGTTAACGGCGTGTTGGTTTATCAAAACGCCGTTGGTTACAGCCAGGTTAATGCAAGTTTAAAAACACCGGCAACCATTAAAACCAAGTACCGGATAGGCTCTATCAGTAAAATGTTTACTGCGGTTATGATCTTCCAGCTGATTGATGAAGGTAAGCTTAACTTCGATACGCCTTTGGCTACTTATTTTCCGCAAATAGCTAACGCCGGAAAGATCACGATCAGGGAAATGCTTGATCACCGTAGCGGCCTTCACAATTTTACGAGTGATTCGTTGTATGCTACTTACATGGGCAGCCCAAAATCGGAAGCGGAAATGCTCGTTATTATTGCAAAACAGAAACCGGATTTTCAACCGGATACAAAGGCAGAGTACAGCAATACCAATTTTGTGCTGCTAGGTTATATTATCGAAAAGTTAACAGGTAAAACTTATGCCGAAGAATTAAAATTGCGCATCACCTCAAAAATAGGTTTGTCCGATACCTATTACGGTGCTAAAATCAATCCGGCTAAAAACGAGGCATACTCTTATAACTACGCAAATCAATGGATACCCGCAACTGAAACGGATATGAGTATCCCTGGCGGTGCCGGCGCTGTTGTATCTACCCCGACTGACCTGGTTAAATTTATAGACGCGCTTTTTACCGGGAAACTCGTTAGCGCGGCCAGTTTAGAGCTAATGAAAACGATGCGGGATAACTATGGCATGGCGATGTTTGTGGCGCCGTTTGGCGATAAAAGGGGTTATGGACATACCGGAGGCATCGACGGATTTTCGAGTACGCTAAGTTATTTTCCTGAAGATAAGTTAGCGATAGCTTATACTTCCAACGGGGTGCGATACACGACTAATGATGTGGCTATAGCTGCGTTAAGCATTTATTTTAACCGGCCGTTCACCATGCCTGTGTTTGATGAATCTAAAACGATTACGTTAAATACTGCTGAGCTTGATCAATATCTTGGTAAATATTCGAGTACCCAAATCCCGCTAAAGTTTGCTATAACTAAAAAAGACAACACGTTGTTTGCGGGAGTTACCGGCCAGAGCACGGTTCCACTGGAAGCTAAAGGCGGCGATAAATTTGTTTATGCTATGGCCGGCGCTACTTTTCAATTTGAGCCGGCTAAAAAGACTTTCAATTTTGCCCAGGGAGGAAAAACCTACTTATTTACTAAAATTGATTAATAGGAAGCCACTATAATCCTTTTTGCAAACCAAATTGGAAATTAGATGTTATTACTATACATCTAAAACAAATACTATGGACTTACAGATCAAAGGGAAGTGGAATGAGTTGAAAGGAAAGGTTAAACAGGCCTATGGTGATTTAACCGAAGATGATTTGACCCACGAGGAAGGTAAAGACGACGAATTATTGGGGAAGCTACAGCAAAAGACCGGCAAAGGCCGCGATGAGCTGGTAAAATGGCTTAACAGCTTATAATATTGTTTTTGATTGTTAAAGGAAAAGAGGTGCCGGTTATAGGCGCCTCTTTTTTTATGCAAATATTTTCGACAGGTCGAACACCAATCCTGGCAACAGCAGCGAGTTTAACTGTTGGGTTTTGGCTGCCTTTTGTTTGAGGGTAAATACGCCATTCTCTAAAGCATGTACTTCGGCGTTTTCCTGGATCGGGTCTACAATAATGTACTCCTTAACGCCGTATTTTTCGTAAATATCCTTTTTCTGGCGCAGATCGTAATAGGCGTTGGATGGTGATAGGATCTCGATGATCAGATCGGGGGCGCCTTCGATGCGCTCTTTAATCAATTCTGCACGCCTGTTTTCTACTATGTATAGGATATCGGGCTGGTAAACGTTTCCATCATCCAGCCACACATCAGTTGGGGCATAAAACCATTCGCCCTTTAAATAAGCGGCCGAAAAGAAAGCAATAATATTGCTTATTCGCACAAAAATGCGTTGATGTAAAATACTTGGTGATGGCGACATGACAAGATCGTTATGAATTAACTGAAAAGGCGCACCTTCTTCCAGTAAGGAATAATCCCGATCTGTATATCTCTTTTTCTTTTCAGCGGTAAGCATAATTCAAATATAACGAAATTTTAAATGGGATAACGTATTGAAGCAGAGTTTTGTTGTTGCTTTTTTGCCTGTTATTTGGTATATTTATAGCAAAGCGCAAGGCCCAAAACAATAATTGAATGATTGATTTTTGAATGATTGAATAAAAAGATACGCCTGAAATTTTCTTACAATTTCCCCCCTCCGGGCAATGATTGAATGATTGATTTTTTGAATGATCGGATAAAAAGAAGGCTGGATATTTCTTACAATTTCCCCCTGGTGAAAGAATCAAGAGACAAGAGGCAGGAATCAAGACAAAAAACAATTGAAAATACCGACAAATACCCCCCTGTCAATGGCCGGTTAAGCAAGAATCAAACGTTAAAACATTTCAAACCTACAACATTCCAACAAGCGTCAGTGGCACGTCGATTTTAACATCATTTAACAATAGCACGTTTAATATTTGCCTATATTGAGCTTGTTAAATGGAATTGTAACTATTATATGTTATAATAGTCAAAACGGCACAGTTTTAATGCAACCATTTGGACTAAATATCCATCTATAATAAAAACCTTATCTTGAAAAAAGTATACCCGGCAACCTGTTTGAAATATAGCCTTGTTATTATAGGGCTTTTATTAAACTTTAAAACATTTGCGCAAAGCGTAACTATTAGCGGCGGCATAACCGATGATAAAGGGGCTGCCGTACCTTTTGCCAGCGTGTACATCCGTAATACTACTAAGGGCACATCGGCCAATGGTGAAGGCAAATACACTTTGCAGGTTGCACCCGGTACTTACGAGGTTTTGTTTAAAGCTATAGGTTATAGGCAGGAAAGCCGCAGGGTTGATGTTAAAGCCGACCAAGTACTTAACGTGGTATTGCATACCGAAGCATACCAGTTAAAAGCGGTAAATATTGGCGGCGAAGACCCGGCTTATGACATTATCCGCAAGGCCATAAAAAAGCGCGACTATTATTTAAAACAGGTTAACGCCTATAGCTGCGAGGTTTATATTAAGGGCATGCAAAAGCTGCTGGCCGCGCCTAAAAAGTTTATGGGGCGTGATTTCCAGTCGGCAGCCAAAGAAATGGGTTTGGACAGTAACCGCACGGGCATTATTTATTTGTCAGAGTCGCAGTCGAAATATACGTTTGAGCGGCCCGATAAGGTGCACGAAGAAATGATCTCGTCGAAAGTATCGGGCAGCAACCGGGCGTTCAGTTTTAACCGGGCGTCGGATATGAAGGTGAACTTTTACCAGAGTATTCAAAACTGGGATGGTTTGAGTAACCGGCCGTTCATATCGCCAATAGCGAATAACGCCATGCTTTATTACCGTTACGTGCTGGTGGGTACTACGGTTGAAAATGGCGAAACCATTAATAAAATAAAGGTTATCCCTCGCCGCGATTACGACTCGGCTTTTAGCGGCTACATTTATATTATTGAGGATAGCTGGCGTATTTACAGTTTGGATTTGTTTGTAACCAAAAAGGCAAACCTCAATTTTGTGGATACGCTAAAAATAAACCAGCAGTTTTTACCTATCGGGAAGGATGTATGGATGCCATCGTCCATCAGGTTTGATTTTGTGGGTGGTGTGTTCGGCTTTAAGTTTGGCGGGTACTTTATATCGATATACAAAGACTATGATATTGCACCCGTGGTTGATAAAAAGCTGTTTAACGAAGTGCTGCGTATTACCAAAGGCGTAAATAAAAAGGACTCTGCTTATTGGGCAAACGAGCGCCCGATACCTTTAACCACCGAGGAAATTACAGACTATAAAAAGAAAGAGGTTTTGGCCGCCAAGCGCGAATCGAAACCATACCTCGACTCGCTGGATAAAAAAAATAATCGCTTTAAACCTTTTAGCTTTTTGATCACTGATGGTTATAACTACCGCAACCGTTATAAAAAGACCTATTTTCATTTAAGCTCGGTATTGGGCGCCCTTAACTTTAATACTGTTGAGGGTTTTGTCTTAGATTATGATGCCACCTATGCCAAACAGATAGACAGCCTGAATAACAAATACCTGTTTCTGCGCGGTAAAGTGCGTTATGGGTTTGCCAGCCAAAAAGTACATGGCAGTGTAAACGGTAATATCCCAATAGACCAATTTAACTTAGGTTTTAATGTGGGCAGCGATGTGCTGGATATGAATAACCTTATTCCGTTCGGCAAAAGCGACAATATGGAGTACAGCTTGTTTTCGCGCTGGAACTATGAGAAATTTTACGATAAGCAATTTGCCCAGGTATCGCTTTCGCATAGGATAGTGGGTGGCTGGCTGGCGAGTATAGGCGCCGAAGCATCTAACAGGCAATGGCTCGATAACAGGTCCAACTACTCGTTTTACAACAAGGGCGACAGACAGTATACCTCGAATAATCCGTTTGAGCCATTTAGTAATGCGCCTTTGTTTGCCAATAGCAGAGCCTTTAAATTGCAGCTCAACACCAGTTACGATTTTAGCAATACTTACGAAACACACCCAACAGGCCGCTATTATTACCCTTCGAAATATCCGCGTATCGGTGTAAGCTATGTAAAGGGCATAAAGGGCTTGTTTGGCTCGGATGTGGATTATGACCTGCTGGCAATGAACATCACCAAGGCCGATATATCAATGGGGCTGTATGGTAATACCTCGTTTTATATCGGTGCAGGTAAGTTTTTAAATACCAACAGCCTGTACTATACCGATTATAAGCAATTTAACGGTACCAGTATTCAGCAATATGAGCCCGGATTGAATAAGCTTTTACTGTTGGATCCATATAAATACAGCACCAGCGATGAGTATTTTGAAGGGCACCTGGAGCACAACTTTTCGGGCTTTATCCTCAATAAGATACCGCTGATACGCAAAGCTAAATTGCAGGAAATAGTTGATTTTAATTACCTGGCCACACCGGCGCTAAAATCTTATAGCGAGCTGGGCGTGGGTGTTGAGTGGTTCGGCTTTCGGGCTATGTACGCCTGGTCGTGGGATAATACCGCCCACCAAACGCAGGGCTTTAGGTTTGGGATAAATATAGGTGGTGGTAATGGACAACGGAGGAGGTAGTTAGCCTAAGGCCATTAGTTAAGAGATTTTAATACCGAACACCGAATGTTCAATTTCGAATAACGAAGTCAAATTGATATTGGACGTTCGAAATTCATTATTCAATATTGATCCGTTTTAATTTAATGGATGGCGGATATAAAAAAGCCGTCTGTCATGAGCTAACAGACGGCCATTTAATCCACTTCCCCTAATTATGCTACATCGCGCATAGCTTTAATTTCGTCGTGTGCAGCCCTTAGGCGCATTTTTTGGCGGGTAATTGTTTCGCGCAAAAACGATGGCAGTTCATCATCGTTCAATGCTTCTTTGTAAGCTTTTTGAGCGGCGTCTTCGCCAAACTCGCAGTTCTCTAAAATGGCTTTACGGTCGTGTCCGCTAAATACGGCCTTAACATCCATCCAGGCGCGGTAAATTTTGCCGCTGGTGGTGCTGTCGGTGTCCATATCATCGCCCAGGGCTTGTATTTCGGTACCAAGCTCCATTTTACATTGATGGCTGTCGGTAATAAACCTGCTGAAGACTTCCCTCAGGTCGGAGTTTTCATCCGTCACCTCTTTTATCGCCCGCTCGTATCCCGCGATACGGTCGTTGTTGATCCGGACCAGATCGTTTAGAATATCAACTGTTGCTTCCTTGGTTTCCATAGTAGTTATTTTTGTTTATACTATGAACAACCGAAGGATAAATATAATGTTTTGATTAATTTAATTTCTTTTAAGTTAGTTATTGTTTATTGAGTTATTAGGTTATTGAGTGTACTGAGTTATTGAAGATGAATATTGCCCATTCCTAATAACTCAATAACCTAATATACTTAATAACTCAATAACCAACAACTACCCAAGCAAATCCTTAATAAACTCCGGCTTTTTACGGTGTTGGGTGGCCTGCTCAAAGGCATAAGCCATTTTGATGAGTTCGCCTTCGCTGTATGCTTTACCTGTGAAAGAAAAACCTATGGGTAAATGGTGTACGGCGCCCATAGGTACTGTAATATGCGGGTAACCCGCCATAGCGGCAGGCGAGGAGAACGAGAAACCGGTATCGTAATCGCCGTTGGCCAGATCGATAGTACAGGCCAGGCCGTTGGTGGTGCCGCAAATGGCATCAAGGTTGTTTGCCTTCATGATGTCATCGATAGCCTTGCGGGTGCCGTCACGGCTGATCTTTAAAGCATCCAGGTACTCTTTACTATCCAGGCCTCCTTTGGTTAGGGCAAGCTCCAAAGTTTCCTGCTTAAAATAAGGCATGGTTTTGTCGGCATTCTGCTTGTTGAATTCTACAACATCCTTTATGTTCTTTATATTATTGGTGGAAGTTGCGAGGTATTTGTTCAGGCCATCCTTAAATTCGTAAACCAGCACAGTAAATTCGGCTTTGCCGGCGTCTTTCAGTTTGTCGAGCAGATCAACCTCAACAACGGTTGCGCCCTGGGCCTTTATAACGTCTATGGCTTGTTTTAGCAGGGCCACCACATCTTCGTTAGCACCTTTAAGGAACGATTTTTCCAAACCGATGCGTTTACCTTTCAAGCCGTTAATACTCAAAAAGGTAGTATAATCAATACCCGGTTTGCTATTGGCTGTAGCCGGATCATCGGCGTCAATGCCTGTTAAAGCACTTAATAAGGTAGCGGCATCGGCAACGGTGCGGGCCATTGGCCCGGCGGTATCCTGAGTTTTGGAAATGGGAATGATACCCGAACGGCTAAGCAAACCAACAGTCGGTTTAATACCCACCAATCCGCTTACGGATGACGGTGATACGATAGAGCCATCGGTTTCGGTGCCGATACCTACCGCGCACAGGTTAGCAGCTATGCCCGAGCCGGTGCCCGAACTTGAACCGCTGGGGTTACGATCTAACAAATAAGGCATTTTGGTTTGCGCCCCGCGGCTGCTCCAGGCGCTGGTTGAGCGGCTCGAACGGAAGTTTGCCCATTCGCTTAAGTTGGTTTTCCCTAAGATAACCGCACCTGCCGCGCGCAGTTGTTTGATGATAAAAGCATCTTGTTTGGCATGGTTACCTTTAAGCGCAAGCGCGCCGGCGGTGGTCATCATCTTGTCGCCGGTGTTGATATTATCTTTAACCAAAACAGGTATGCCGTGCATTGGCCCGCGCAGTTTCCCCTGTTTACGTTCACGGTCCAGCTTATCGGCAATAGCCAAAGCATCAGGGTTTACTTCGATAACGGCATTGAGTTTTGGGCCGTTTTGGTCAATAGCGTGTATGCGTTTTAAATAACGTTCGGCAATGGATCGGGCGGTGTATTCGCCGCTTTTCATTTTATCCTGCAAAATGGCAATAGTAACTTCGTCGAGTTCAAAATCGCCATTGGCAGCAGTATCAGATGAGTTATTCTCCTGTTTGGCAGGAAGTGGCGCGGTATTGCAAGAGGCGGCTAAAACCGAGGTTAATGTTAAGCCCGCCAGCGAGCCTGCTTTGATAAAGTTTCTTCTGAGCATAAAATGGTTATTGGGTATACTACAACGGGTAACAAGTTTTAAATATAACCATTGCCATAAACTATAACAACAGGTACGGTATGATCTTATTTTATAGCCTATTGCCTGTCATGGTCTGCTTTTTTATTTGCTTCAGTTTCTTCTTCCATTCTCTTCGCTGCATCCAGCTCTTCGTTGATGGTAATAGCTTCTTCAACCGAGTGGCTTTGGGTGTTTGATGGCGCTTGTTGGGTTAGCTCCACCAGTTTGCGGTAATGCTCGTAAAGGGTATTCAGTTCGGTTTCGCTCAGATCCTGTATGTTCAACAGCCGGTTACTTGCCGAATTGTTGGCAGCTATCAGTTCATTTAGCTTGAGCTGAACGGCTATCGATTCTTTATTTTGCGATCGCTGGATCAAAAACACCATTAAAAAGGTAATGATGGATGTGCCGGTGTTAACGATAAGCAGCCAGGTATTGGAGTAACCGAATACCGGCCCCGTAACCAGCCATATAATGATTAAAGCCATGGCAATACCAAACATGGCGCTGGTTGCGCTAAAGTTAATAATGGCCGTGCTCATGCGCTCAAAAAGCGAGCTTTTATCTTTCTGATCTTCATTAGGGTTCATAAATCTTTGGGTTTGATGTTGTGTTAGCTAATACCCTGCCACAATTGGTAGTTAAATGTAACCATTATCATGCGATATATCCGCACAGCGTCAAAATGTAATTACATAAAAGGTTTGTACTGCCAAATTACGGTTATTTGCAGCCGATATGACTACCGCTACACACATCAGCCATCCAAAACTAACCGGGATAACCCTTTGGGTAATGACCATTGCCACCGGTTTGGTAGTAGCCAATTTATACTACAATCAGCCTTTACTGGGGCAGATATCGGCTACGTTTCACATTAGCGAAGACAAGGCCCAACTGGTATCGATGCTGACGCAGATGGGCTACGCAACCGGTATGCTGCTCATTGTGCCTATGGCCGATATGAAAAAGCGCAAAAAGCTGATGATGGTTGATTTTATCTTCATCGTATTGGCTTTGCTGCTGGCCGCATTTTCGCCAACTATCAGCATACTCATGATAGCCAGCTTTTTGATCGGGGCATCATCCACCATACCGCAAATGCTGGTACCCATGACGGCACATCTGGCCGAGCCGCATGAGCGCGGTAAGAAGGTAGGGGTGGTAATGAGCGGCCTGCTCATCGGTATTTTGCTTTCGCGAACGGTGAGTGGTTTTATAGGTTTCCATTTTGGCTGGCGGGGCATGTTTTTGATAGCTGGCGGGTTAATGCTGGTGATATGGGCGCTGCTTTTTTTTATGCTGCCCGAAATTGAGCCGCAATATAAAGGGAACTACAGTACACTGATGCGATCGTTAGTTACTCTTATTAAAGAAGAGCCTAAGCTGCGCTTAGCAGCCATTCGCGGGGCTTTGTGTTTTGCGTGCTTTGGCGCGTTTTGGACAACCCTTACCTTTTTACTCAAGCAGCCGCAGTTTAACGGCAGCAGCCAGATGGCAGGCATGTTTGGTCTGGTAGGTGTTTTTGGCGCATTAGGCGCGTCGGCTATGGGGCGCATCAGCGATAAAATGAACCCGCACCATGTTATTACGCTGGCGGTATCGCTGGTGGTGTTGTCGTTTATCATCTTCGGCTTGTCGAGCCATAGCTTGATCGGTTTAATTATCGGTGTTATTTTGCTGGATATGGGCGTACAGTCAACCCATATCAGCAACCAGATCATGATCTTTGGTTTGCGGCCCGAAGCACGTAACCGACTGAATACGGTATATATGGTATCGTACTTTTTAGGGGGTGCTTTTGGTACTTATATAGCCAGTTTGTTATGGAACGATTACCAATGGACAGGCGTTTGTGTAATGGGGATATCGTTTTCGGTGCTGGCCCTGCTCATCCATTTGCTTAGCCACAGTATTGCGCACGATAAGAACGTTGGGTTGACTACTCCCGCCGACAATGTGTAGTTTTTTACGCACTGTTTTTTGGACAGCCCAATCGCAGCTAATTTATTTAATGGCTCAAAAAAACGCTTTAAACCCTTTGTACGTAAATGAGTCAAAAAAAATAAATATGCTTTCGCGATGATTGGCATTTAATTGGCAAGAGTATCTGCGAAAGGATACAAAATGGAGACTGTTAAAAAAAGCGTACCCGTTAATGATGGAGACCAGAAATGGGAAAACCCGGCTAACCCCGAGGCACCATCAGACGAAAGAGAGAAAGAGCAAATTGAGCGTCAGTTTGAAGAGGCGAAAAGAAGGAACGAAAACCTGACTGATAGCGAAGAAATAGAGAAACAAAAACACTGATCAATAGATAACCTTAAAACACACTAACCATGACTATTATTAAATCAACCCCGATAACCGAAATGATAGATCGTTTTGATAACGAATTGAAAACACTTTTAATGAACGACCTGAAAGCGGTTAAAGCTGCTAAAAGTAAAATATTAAACAGCATCCAACGGACTGCCAAACTATCGATAGTCTGACCATCATATATTCTACATCTACCTATTATTCTACATCTACCTATGAAAAACAAGCTCCGGCCTAAAAACCGGGGCTTATTTTTTTGTGATGTATTTTACAATTAAAGCAGCGGCTTTTGCCGATGCCCCGGGCTGGCCCATCCTAACATCAAGCTCATCGTAATTTTTAAGCATGGTATTGCGATAAGTAGTATCGTGCAGCAGCATATCCAATTCGGTTTTTACGTTGGTCTCGTTATAATCGCCCTGTATCAGTTCTTTAACCACAAGGCGGTCCATAATTAAATTGACCAGCGATATAAAGCCTATTTTGATCAATACCCGCGCTATGCCGATGGTTATGGGATTGCCTTTGTAAACCACTACCTGCGGTACGTTAAATAAAGCACTCTCTAAGGTGGCTGTGCCCGATGCAACAATGGCTGCCCGTGCGTTGCTCAATAAATTATAAGTATTGCTAAACATTACCGGCAATGGGGGGCCATCGGTAAAAAACTGGTTGTAAAAGGCAATATTGAAAGAGGGCGCGCCCGCGATTACAAACTGATAAGCCGGAAATTGTTTGGCAATGGCTACCATCAGCGGCAGCAGATAATTAATTTCCTGTTTACGGCTGCCGGGTAGTAAGGCTACAATAGGTTTATTGGGCAATAAGCTATTGGCAACAAAGTTAGGGTCGGGTGTAAACGCGGCTACGGCATCTAAAAGTGGGTTACCTACGTAATCCACATCCATATCCCACTTTTTATAAAAATCAACCTCGAATGGCAGAATACAGAACATGTGATCAACCACGCGCTTTATTTTCAATACGCGTTTTTGGTTCCAGGCCCATACTTTGGGCGATATGTAATAGCAAACTTTAATGCCTTGTTTCTTAGCAAACTCAGCTATCTTAAGGTTAAATCCCGGGAAATCGATCAGGATGAGTACGTCAGGTTTGTAGTCTGCGATATCCTGCTTACAGGCTTTCATGTTGTTGAGTATGGTTGGCAAATTGGCCACCACTTCAACAAAGCCCATAAAAGCCATATCGGCATAATGCTTTACCAGCCTGCCGCCTTCGGCCTGCATCAAATCGCCACCAAAATAGCGGAAATCGGCTTGCTCATCCAGCTCTTTCAGCGCCTTCATCAGGTTGGCGCCATGCAGGTCGCCCGAAGCTTCGCCTGCTACCAGGTAGTACCGCATAGTTTATGGTTTTGTGTATTGCTCATCGCGAAACAAAAATGTAAAATATTTTACCAGTGGTCGCTATCAGGCAATCATTTTTTATGGTTGCATAACAGCGTGGCCTGTTGTACATTGCGCAAACCAAATTTACAAACGTGTATTTGGTGTAATGATTTGTATTTTAATTGATTCTCTTGCTAAAGAAATAACAATTCGGTTACATGCTCAACCAATTAAACCTTTGGCAGTCTAATTGATTATAATTGAAACAGGCAAACTAACCAACCCTTAAAATGAAAAAGATCACATTAATTATACTCGCAGTAGCACTTGGTACTACGGTATTCGCACAAAAAATAGTTCCTAAACTAAAAGTGAACAGCATTATTAATTACATATACAGCAGCGATGGGCAAAGCCTGCCAATGGTGTTAACTTTTACCAGCATCGGCAATCCCACTAAAATGGACTGGAGTATAGATGGTTACGGATCAGGATCGTACGAAATGTCGGCCAAGGCATTAGAGAGCGGTAAAGGCATGGATTTTAAAGCGCCCGAACCTGATGTGCTAACCAAGCTACCCGATTATAAAACCATCGCCTGTATATCTAAAGCGGCTTTTACTAACCTGGTAAAAAATCAGGGTTTTGAATATAACGACATTAAATATGCCGCAGTACCGGCAGATACTGCCAATATTAAACTCAACAACCAGCCGCTTGATGTGATACATGCCGTTGCCACCAATGGTAAAGGCGAGATTTGGGTGTTGAATAATCCCGATTTTCCGTTGATATGCCGTACCAAAAACAACGCCGACGGTACCGATCTTAACCTGGTGAGTATTCAGTAAGTTGCTGATTTATTAACATTTAGGTTGTTTTTCAACAGTATCGAAAGACAATCTTTTGTTAATTTAGCCTTAACACCCCGAACCTACTTTCGGGGCATGAAAAAGATTTACGGATTTACCTTGTTTTTGCTGACCTGCCAGGCAGTATCGGCACAAAAATTTGTTCCGCAAATTAAAACCGGAACCGAGATGGGCTACACTATCTCGATGAAAGATCAGGCCGTTGCGTTTTCGCTTACGCTGAGCACTACAACCGACTCACTGAAAATGAAATGGCGGGTTGAGGATTATGGTTCGGGTAATTATCTGATGAGCAATAAAAGCCTGCAAAGCGGCACAGGCATGCACCTCGAATCGCCTGAGCCTAATTCGAGCGTTGAACTTTCAGATAGCGAAACCCTGGCGTTTATTTCTAAAAATGCTTTTAAGGATATTACCCAAAAACGCGAAATGGAATTTGGCGATGTGAAATATGTACTGAGTAAAGATCAGTTATCAGACATCAAAATCAACAATAAACAACTGGATGTTGTACATGCCCAGGCGGTAAACGGCAAAACCGAGCTTTGGATATTGAACAACCCCGATTTTCCGTTGATCTGCAAAACAAAAAACGGCACAGCCGGTGTAGACCTCGAACTGGATTATATTAAATAAGCAATAGCAAAAACCGGTAGCTGCAGATTTTTTACAGTGCCACTTGTATTTATAGAATTATAATTACATTTAGCATATGAAGAAATTTGTACTACTGGTTATTGCTTTTATTGTTACTCACATTGCCATCGCGCAAAACACAACTCCCAAAATTGGTGTGGGTAGTATATTTAATTATAATGTGTTGCTTACTGCAACCGGGCAACAAGTGCAGTTTGCCCTCAATATTATTTCGTTAAACGATCCAATGAAAATGAAGTGGACCTTGCCGGGGATCGGTACAGGTAGCTTTATTATTCCGGCAAAAGCTTTAGAAAGTGGAACGAAGATGCGTTTGGAAGAACCCGCTCCGGATGCAGATACCAAATTCAGCGATAACGAAACCATTATGTTTATATCGAAAGCCGCGTTTAGCGATATGGTAAAAACACAGGAGTTTACCATGAATAAGGTGAAATTTAGCGTTAAGCCGGCTGCTACCCCTTTCCAGCTAAGTGGTAAGGATGTGGATACCTTTCATGCCGTATCGGCCAATGGCAAGGTAGAGATATGGGTAATTAACAACCCCGATTTCCCGGTGATCTGTAAGTTTACCGGTAACCCCGGCGGAATTGATTTTACACTGAATAACGTTAAAGAGTAATTTTATGGCAGCCCCCAAAAGTAAAGCAAGCGTAGCCGTTACCGTTTTATGGTGCGGGTTATTGGTAGGTACATTAGATATTTTGGCAGCATTTGCCAATGCTTATGTTTCGTTTGATGTGGGGCCGACTAGGGTGCTAAAGTATATCGCTTCGGCCTTGTTTGGGGCTGCTGCCATTACCGGCGGCACCGATATGGTGATCATAGGCTTGCTGATGCATTATTGTATTGCCTACTTTTTTACAGCGCTGTACTTCTTTTTGTACCCTCGTTTAGGCGGCATTACCCAAAACAATATTTTATTAGGAGTAATGTACGGTTTGTTTATCTGGTTGCTAATGAACCTTATTGTGGTGCCGTTTACCAAAATACCGCACAGCCATATGCATATCCCTCAAACGGTTATCAATATCCTGATTTTAATAGTCATGATAGGCGTGCCGCTTTCTATCATTACCAATAATTTTTACACCAGTAAAACTAAACGTTAAAGGTCCAGCTGTTTAAAACCGGTATGGCGTGATGCGCGGTAAGGTCGAACTGTACAGGCACTACCGACGCATAGTTATGTTCCAGCGCCCAGATGTCGGTATCTTCACCTTTGTCGTTGTTTTCTAACACGCCGGTAAGCCAGTAGTAATGGCGTTTGTAAGGGTCGAGCCGCTCATCAAACTCTTCGGCCCATTTGGCATTGGCCTGGCGGCATATTTTAACACCTTTAATATCCTTTGTGTTAGGGAAGTTTACATTTAACAACGTACCTGCAGGTAAGCCGTTTTGCAGTACTTGCATGGCAATGGCTTTAACAAATTTTAAGCAATGGCTAAAATCGGCGTTAAGCCCATAATCATCAAGCGAAAAACCGATGGACGGAATACTTTCGATAGCACCCTCAACCGCTGCCGACATAGTACCCGAGTACAACACATTGATCGCATTATTTAAACCATGATTAATGCCCGATACGCAGAGATCCGGCTTTTTGCCTTTAAATATTTTAGTAACCGCCAGCTTTACACAATCAACCGGTGTGCCGCTGCAGCGATACATTTCTATACCCTCGTAAATATCAACCCTATCTAACCGTAATGGCTTACCAATGGTAATCGCATGCCCCATACCCGATTGCGGACTATCAGGCGCTACAACCACTACATGGCCAATATCCATCATGGTATCCATTAATGCTTTTATGCCCGGAGCAGTAATGCCGTCGTCGTTTACAACAAGTATGGTAGGTTTGTTTTTCATAGCGCCGCTAAATTACCAAATTTTGTAACGATAATGATTTTGCTTAGTCTTATTAAACGATTTTGTGTCTTAAAATTAGCTTTAGTATGATGCATCTTTTAAAAATCCTGTAAAGTTTCGGTTTTTGAAATGTTAAATTTTTGTTAAAATTTTTGTTAAAATCATACCAAAGTGGTAGACTATTTATTAAATTGTTTTGTTTGTGACAGTTTTATTACAAATAAAATTTGCAAGGTATAAATATTCGTGTTACTTTTACACTATCAAATCAACAGTAATGTTGATGATTAAAAAGTCTTCTCATAATTTAGGTTTATAATTGGTTAGTAAAAGCCTCCTGCCCATCAGGAGGCTTTGCTGTTTTATAGCCAATTGTAAAGCATATAAGGTATTTGTTAAACAATAATTTGTACGGAAAAACTTTTTTGTTACTTTTGCCACCCGCAACGGGGGATTAGCTCAGCTGGCTAGAGCGCTTGCATGGCATGCAAGAGGTCATCGGTTCGACTCCGATATTCTCCACTTGAAAATCAAGGCTTTACGAACGTACGTAAGGCCTTTTTTTATGATGGGACTACCCTCTTGCACTTTTTCTTGCATCCTATTGAACTTTATTGAATGTTTGGGCGCTTAAATCTTGGTGTCATTGTTCTCATCCACTACACTTTCGACGCGCAAATTCGGCGTATTTATTGAGCCCTATTAAACTTTTTTGAAAAAAAACTGCTGTCCGAGTCGGATTATATCGGAGTATTTGAATCCCGATAAACGCATAGAATTCGAACCGGTGCTTTTGCGCCAGTACCTCCGGGTAAAAGGCGCCTTTCCAATGGCGGTACTGGAAGGCCCGAACAGCCGATCTGCCAGTTCATGCGTCCGCCCCGTTATCCGTATCCGCTTCTTCCGGATGAGCTTTCATGTATTCCCGCGCCTTTTTCAGGCCGGTGGCGATCGCGATCCCTTCTTCGCCGCTTTCCTGAATGATCTCGTTGGCGATCTCCACGGCCTTGGCCCTTAACCTGGGCGGCTGGTTTTTATAAGATGGCGGGTAATCTCCGTTGTACCAGGGCATCATTCCTCCTTTTTCAAGCTAACAAATAGGGGCTTAATTTGATTGCGCTACTGAAAAATTGACAAGGCCACTGAAATTTTTTCAGCCGGGAACTGCAAATTTTTCCGTCGCAAGATGTTGGCACAGCGCTTGTTGGGCTTTCGTTAGTTTAATTAAATAATTGTTCAACTTTTAAAAGAGAAGGCTATGACCTTAGTTAAATTCAATAACAACCGTAACAACACATTAATGCCAGGCTTTAATGATGTTTTCGATTCGATCTTTAACGACACTTTTTTCAGCGACCGCATGATCACCCGCGTTCCCGCGGTGAACATCAGCGAAAGCGAGAACAACTATCATGTGGAGCTGGCGGCCCCGGGGCTAAAGAAAGAAGACTTTAAACTGAACCTGGAACGCAATCAGCTGACCATTTCGGTGGAACAAAGCGCTGACCACGAAGACAACCAAAAGAACTACAGCAAACGTGAATACAGCTATAGTTCCTTTGTGCGCTCTTTTACCCTGCCTGACAGCGCCGACCATGCCCAAATTGAAGCTGCGTACAGCGACGGTATCCTCCGCATTGATATCGCTAAACGCGAAGAAGCTAAAGCGGTGCACCGCCAGATCGAGATCAAATAAGTGTCATAATAGTTTTTTAACCAGAAGGGCTCCTGCATTGCAGGGGCTCTTTGAATTTGAGGGCGATGGAAACGCAATTTTATATCTTATTGAGTTTGAAGACCCCGCGGGGTTTTGTGGATTACGGGCAGTATGCCTTCGGCGATGACCGGGATGCGGCTTACGGGCTTTTCGCGCAGTTGAAAGGAAGTGCGGATATCAAAGCAAGTTGCCTGCTGCACATCGACCTGATGGAAACGGTGAACGAACTGCCGGTGAAAATCAAAACGATATGCTGCACGCTGGAGGAGCTGGGCGAAAATTGCAAGCTGATTGCGCGGGAGGTCTTTCGCTTAAAAAATCTGGAGGAGATGCCATGAAGGAAAAGATCGGTTTTTATGGATCGCTGCTGTTTTCGCTGCTTTTCGGTTTGCTATTGATCGACGCGACCCTCTACCTGGCGGGGAAACAACATACGGTGCCTGCCAGCCACAAAGAAATAGTACTGGGCGGCTTTTTATTGTGGTTCGTTTCGCTTGTTCTGGGGCGTGATCGTGATGACGATTGGGCGGGTCAGCTGTGAAAAATCGGCCTTGCAATCAGACGCGGCGTAATACGCGAAAGGTCAGGTTGATGCGGGGTTGCATCGGCTGCTTTGATTTGGGTACGCGGTGCTGCCATTTCTCCTGGAAACCGCCTTTCATCAGCAGGTAAGAACCATTTTCCAGTTCGACCGCATATTTGACCGAATGCTCATCCCGCATGCGGAACTCAAAGCTGCGGGCCTGCCCGAAGCTGACAGAAGCAACGATCCAGTTCTTGCCTGGCACGCCGTCGTTATCGGTATGCCAGCTCACCGAATCATTGCCGTCGCGATAATAGTTGAGCAGCACGCTGTCGAACTTCGTGCCGGAAAACGGTTCGATCCGGTCTTTGATTATCAGCAGGTCTGCTGTCCAGGGCAAGGGTCTCATGCCCTTACCGCTTAACGAATAATCCACTTTCGGGTCTCCGTACCAGGCCGTCAGGCGTGGCGTGAGTACTTCCTTGCCATAAAGCAATTGGGATGTTTGCTGCCATGGTACCTCCCTGATCAAATGCGCCATGAGCTGGCTGCTTTCTTCGGTGGAAAATACACCTGGCCGATAATCCACCAGGTTTTCCGGCATACCGCTGTTCGGAAACAGATCGTTAAGTAAGGTACTTTGCGTCATGACTTTAAGCAGATAACGAACGGGAAGCTAACTTTGTTCTTAAGCAAACAAGCGGGGCCTTGCCCTGTTGTTTCTGTATGAAAACAGCGCTTGAACTATTGCCGCCGCAGCAGACCGGCGGGCAGACGGATTTTACTTGCGAACAGCAGTATGATACGCTGGGAGCGGCCCACCAGGCCTTCCATATAGCGGCCGGTCGGATGCTTTCGGTCAATAACTGGCATGATTATGCCGGTGCAGGCTCAGCGAAATTTACGCTGTGCAATAACCAGGGCGATGAACTGGAGGTTATGGCTGAGGAAGGGTTCTTTATCAGTATCGATCTGCCTGGCCCCGGACCCGATGCAGGTAGCGGCGTGGAATGGGTACTGGTGGAACGGCTGGCGTCCGAAGGGGGCGCTCACACGGCCGAAGAATACGTGTTGATGACCGTCAGACCTTGCGCCGATCCCAGAAGGGTTACATCGGAGATCGCGCATTTTTACGACGAGATATCTACCAGTACCTTCATCGTCCGAAGGGACGGCCGGACCGTGAGTGCCGGGGTGCACGGCCGCAACGAAATACCTAACAACGGGTCTGTCGACCTGCATGATAAGATACGCAATACTGCTATCGCGCTGGCGGCACGGATAGGGTTATCGGGCGGGCAATGGCAGCAGTTGGTGAACGGCTTGATCGAATACCAGGAATCGAAAGCAGGGGAAACCGGTTCATAATCACTGCAACAACCGGCAGGGCCGAACCTGAGCTTTCGATAACCGCATTCCGATACCTGACGCGGCAGCCTCATCAATTGTTAAAAAATGTTAAAGCTATTTGAAATTTTTTGGCTGTTTTTTTTCTTTGAACCATCAATTTTTAATCATTAAACCCATTATTCTGAAAGCATTTTTTGAAAGCTATCATTACCGATTTTAGTTATTAGATTATGTTATCCACCATTACCATTACCCGCCCGAGCGCATTGCGCAATTTTACATGTCTCCTTTTATTACTTACATCTGCTTTTGCTCTACAAGCACAGCAGCTTGCCGTCAAATCCAGCTTCACCGCCAAGCTGATGAACATTCAAGCTGCCACGAATGAAACTTTCCGTTACAGTACCACGCTGCATAACGGATCGGCCAGTTCGCACATCTATGAATTAAAAGCAGAGATACCTTTTGGCTGGACGATCGCCTACAAGGTGGACGGTAGCCAGGTCACCTCCATCAATATGGATGCCGGTAAAACACAGGATATCTCCGTTGAGATCAATGCAGCAGTTACAGCAACGCCAAGAAAATATCTTATTCCGGTTAAAGCCGTATCCGGCATAGACACCTTATTGCTGAACCTGGAGGCTGTGGTCAAGGGCTCGTATAGCATGGTGCTGACTACACCCACCGGAAGATTGAGCGACGATGTAACGTCAGGAAGTCAAAAAGAACTCCAGTTAACTGTCAGGAACACCGGGACATTACTGTTGAATGATTTGCAGGTTACCGCACAACTGCCCTCTGGTTGGGAATCGAGTTTTGAACCGGCCAGCGTTAAGCAATTAGAAGCCGGTAAATCGGTCGAGGTAAAGGCAACGGTAAAGGTTCCGGACAAAACGATTGCCGGTGACTACGGCGCCACCTTTACCGCGACGAACAGCAGCGCCAATTCGCAAATCGCTTTCCGGCTGCTGGTGAAAACTTCTCTGCTTTCCGGCTGGGTCGGGGTGTTGGTGATCCTGCTGGCCGTCGGCATCGTTTATTATCTCATTCGTAAATATGGCAGAAGATAAAATATCCATTCCGGTTTTTACAAATGAAAGATCCTATTATACAATTAAAGGGTTTAAGCAAGTATTACGGCACTGTCAAAGCAGTTGATGACCTGAATCTTGATATCCATAAAGGCGAGATCTTCGGCTTATTAGGGCCCAACGGTGCAGGCAAAACCACCACCATATTAATGATGCTGGGCCTTACCGACCCAACTGCCGGTACAGCCTTTGTTTGCGGGCATAACGCCACCAACAGCCCCATTGAGGTTAAGAAAAAAGTAGGCTATATGCCCGACAGCGTTGGTTTTTATGCCAACATGACCGCGCTTGAAAACCTGGTCTATATTGGCCGGTTGAACGGCATACCCGAAAATGAGGTTCAAAAACGGGCGGCCGGGGTGCTCGAAATTGTAGGCCTTACAGCAGATCAGCATAAAAAGGCATCAACCTTCTCCCGTGGTATGAAACAGCGGCTGGGCCTGGCCGACGTATTGATCAAAAATCCGGACGTCATTATCCTCGATGAGCCGACGTTGGGCATTGATCCTATTGGCGTAAAGGATTTTTTAGCATTGATCAAACAGCTGAGCAAACAACAAGGACTTACCGTTTTGCTTTCTTCCCATCATTTACATCACGTGCAGCAGGTGTGCGACAGGGTCGGGATCTTTGTCGGCGGCAAATTATTGGCACAGGGGGATATCGGGGGGCTGTCGGGCCAGTTATTCGGCACCCACAGCCATATCACTTCCATTAAAGTTGCACGGCCCGTCCGGCAGCCCTGGCCGCTGGAGGCTGAACTCCCGAGCCGGGAAGTCATCAGCGAGATCAGCATCCATGAAAACGAAATCGAATTTACAAGCAAACTTGACATCACCGCTTCGCTTGTCCGTTTCCTCGTTGAAAAGAGTTACGACGTGATCAGCGTTAACCAAAAAAATTATGGACTGGACGATATCTATCAAAAATATTTTGAATCCTATGAAAAGCCGGTCTCCTGAGCGCGGACCTTTCAGGGTCATGATTCACAAGGAAATAGCCGATCATATCCGTAGCTGGCGTTTCGGCATTCTCATTACGCTCATCGTGCTTACTTTCATCGCATCGATGTATGTTTCATTGGCAAACATCAAATCCGCGATCGCCAATACGAAAGATCCGGATCACCTGTTCTTATACCTGAAGCTCTTAACGACAACCGATAACTCGGTACCCCCATTTCATGTCTTCCTGAGTTTTTTGACGCCATTGCTGGGTATTAGTTTGGGTTTTGATGCGGTCAATTCAGAGCAAAACAATGGCACGTTGACCCGCCTGATGGCGCAGCCGATCTACCGCGATAATTTGCTGCTGGCAAAATTCATCAGCGCCCTCATCATCGTCAGCGGGTTGTTTTTTGCCCTTGCGTTACTGATGATCGGCGGCGGGTTGTGCCTGACCGGCGTACGCATGGAGCCCGTAGAACTGCTTCGGATCTTCGGTTTTATCCTGATCACTATAGCTTATGTGGCTTTCTGGCTCAGCCTGTCGATCATGCTTTCCATCGTGTTTAGGCAGGCAGCTACTTCGGCACTCACCGCCATTGGTTCCTGGCTGTTCTTTACGATATTTTATCCGATCGTGATCAACCTTGTGGTCAAATCCTTCCTGCCTGATCCTGCTTACCTCACCCAGGCACAGGTGATCGGTTATAACGATGTGATCCTGAATTTGCTGCGCGTAGCACCTAATCAGCTTTATTCCGACGCCGTGACCACACTGTTAATGCCCTCTGTGCGCAGCCTCGGCCCGGTTACCATGGAACAGATGGCAGGCGCAATACCTGCTCCGCTTCCTTTTAAAGAAAGCGTCATGATCGTGTGGCCACAGGTCAGCGGATTAATTGCTGCAACGGTAAGCTGTTTTGCCCTGGCCTATTTCTTTTTTATGCGCCGGGAAATACGCAGTTGACGCTATTTGTTCAGGTACTTACGCACAGACGCGGCCGATTTGCCCATTGCGGCTAACCAGGTACGGGCAGAAGATCGCTGCTTACCGGGATGAAAAAGGCATTATTCATGCACTACTGTCTTTCCCGGTAGTTATTGCATATCTAATTTAGTTGCTTATGAAACTAATGATAATTATATTTAATTCTCTTAAGCGCTCCCATGGACACCAGTATTTTTTTATGTCACCTCCGGTCTTATGTAGAGGTTCCGGATAAAGACTTTCCGGAATTTCTGAAGTTGCTCGTTCCGCTCTGGTTGGGCAAGGGTGAACATTTTTATCGCGGCGGAGAAGTGCCGCGTTACAGTCCATTTATACTGAAAGGCTGCCTGCGGCAATACACGCTTGATGAGTCCGGCCGGGAACAGATCATTTTGTTTAATGAAGAAGGTAACTGGGCCGGGCAAATTGGTAGCATGCGAAGCAGAACTCCCACTAACGTATATCTTCATGCCCTTGAGCCCTGCGAAATACTCGGTATTACTATCGAAAATGTAGACCGGGGCATGGCGCAATTTCCGTGGTATCAGCGTTATTTTTTGAAAAAGTACCCAACTGACCATGCCTTGCTACTGGAAGCCGCCAACCGGTTGAAGACTGAATCGCCGGAAGTGCTTTATCGCGAACTCATGGAAACGCGACCTTCTCTGCTGTTGCGTGTGCCACAACATTACATAGCCAACTACCTGGGGGTACGTACCGAAACGCTAAGCCGTATCAAAAATAAGCTGGTGCGGAGCTGATTTGTTGATCGAAGTCAACATTCGCGAAAAAAAAGCAGCGTAGCTTTATGCAATGGAAAATATCAGAACCGTACAGCAATTATCAGACCGGCTCAGCCGTGCCCGTTATTATATGGGTGGTTATTGGATCTTTTTGGCCACGGCAGCCGATACCGGCGGGCAATTCAGCCTGATCGAAGCTAACCTGCGCCAGGGAATGGAACCACCAGTCCATACACACACTTACGAGGACGAATCCTTTCAGCTGCTCGAAGGGGAGATGTCCTTTACCGCCGGCGGTAACACGTATCATCTCAGCGCGGGAGAATTTCTACATATTCCAAAAGGGATTTCCCACTCCTTCCGGGTATTAAGCCCTACTGTTAAGGTGCTGATCCACCTGGTGCCAGCGGGGTTAGAAACCATGTTTATGGAATTGAGCAAGCCTGCTGACCAGCTTGATTTTCCGCCGGCACCTACAGGGCCGCCACCTGCTGAATGGCTGGAACACCTGGGCATTCTGCAACAACGGTTTGGGATCACAAATGTGGATAACACGCACATCAAAGGGTAGCCATGTACTTACGTTGATTACTTCCTCCGCCGTCGCCTGATCAGGAGACCGGCGGAGGGAAGGAGTTGCTTTTTTCGCGTTTAACTATTAAACCAAAATAGCAATGCGCGCTATTTTATTATTTGCCTTTTAGCCCGGTTCATGAGATGGCTTATCCTAAAGCGTCCAAAATCGCATTATCAGTTTTATTGCCTTTCCTCTTTGAATGATCGGCTGACTGTTTGCCTGCGCTTATCAATTTACCACCTGTTTATAGCTTGTTAAATCGCATTTAAATAACAAAACAATAGTTTTCGAATTTTGGGTTTAAACTTAAAGTAATGATTAGCCCCTCTACATTGGTAGATTTGTCCCCTTCTTTTCCGATGGTCAGCATTTAACTTTGTTTTGTTCAAAATCGAATAAAGGCTTTTAATGCGCTGTCATTAAAAGAATTGAATCAGTTCGACGACAAACCAATAAACCAACACCTCAATAAATTATAAATTATGAAGTTAATGCTTAGATCTGCATTACTATCCCTATTGGTATGTTATACAATAGGGACAGTTGCTGCCCCACCAGGCAAAATCCCCAACAATGTAAAGAAGCGATCTCACCGTGTCGCGGATACAGAATACAAGGGAACGGTTTTAGACGATCAGAATAAACCACTCGCCGATGCCTCCATCCGGGTAACTGGGACAAAGCTGGAGACGAGATCCGATAAATCGGGGAATTTCGAGATAACGGCCAACAGCGGAGATACGATCGCTGTCAGCTTACCCGGTTATAAAAGTTTGAAATACGTACTGGGAGCCGAAACTGTATTCGCGGTTGCTCTGGAAACGGACAATATGAATATGCCTTTGGCCAGATCTTCTGTGGTACAGCAGATTTATGAAACCGTACCACAAGATCTCGCGCTGTCTTCAAATGGTGCTGTATATAATAGCGATCTGATCAAATCGCCGGTTACAAGTTTTAGAAATGCGCTAACCGGAAGACTGGCGGGTTTGTATACCCTGCAGACTTCAGGCTTGCCCGGGGCGGACGGTGCTACCCTAACTTTAAGGGGCCAGAGCCCGATCATTATCATTGATGGGGTAGTTGCCAACATTACAGCGTTTGATCTGGAAGAAATTGAATCGGTAACGGTTTTGAAAGACGCGCTCGCTACCGCGATGCTTGGCGTAAGAGGTTCTCATGGCGCTATTGTAGTGACCACAAAAAAGGGAGGGATTAAAAAGCAACAGATCTCTTTTACCGCGCAAACAGCCGTTCAACAACCATTAACCTGGTCCAAACCTTTAAACGCGTATGACTATGCTACTTTGCGCAATGAAGCCATGCGTAATGACGGGATTCCTACCGGTTCGGGCCTGTATTACTCACAAGCGGCCCTGGATGCTTATAAGAACCATACGGATCCGATCAATTATCCTGATGTTGATTACAGGAACGCCATTACAAAAAATAGCTCGCTGTTCAACCGTTATACGTTCAGCGCGAGTGGTGGAAACCGCTCTGCCAGGTATTTTGTTTCAATGGAAAATGTCAACCAATCCGGATTTTTCAATACGGTTGACAGCAATAAATATAATACCAATAATAATTTCACCAGTTACGTAATTCGCTCAAATGTTGATCTGAATATTACTAAAAAATTAACCGGCGGTTTGTACCTGTTGGGCCGGATCCAAAACTCTAACGAGCCTGGCGCTACAACAGGTACCATCATCTCCAATTTGTTAAATACGCCTGCCAACGCATACCCTTTGTTAAATACCAATAATTCTTTCGCAGGGTCACAACTCTACCAAAACAATTTGCTTGCCCAAACCATAGGTTCCGGCTACAGGCAGCGATATTTCAGGGATATTATTGTCAATTTATACCTAAAGCAGGATCTGGGCGACTTGCTACAGGGCTTATGGATGAAGGGCAGGGCGGCTTTCAACTCTACGCTTGCCGAGGATATCGTGAGAAGTAAAAGTTTTGCGGTTTTTCAGCAAAGCGGTACAACCTATAGCCAGTTCGGTACAAATGGCACTCAGAGCAATTCAAACTCAATTGCTTACCAGGGTAAAATGGATTATGAGGAATTTTCGCTGGGCTATGACCGCACGTTCGGCAAAAATAGCCTCAATATGCAGTTGCTGGTAAACAGGGATAATTCATCAGACGCGAATGACGCCCAGGCTTTGCCTTATACTATTTTTGGCACTTCCGGTCGCTTTGCCTATAATTATGATGGGAAATATGTTGCAGAAGCAACATTTGGTTTAAACGGCTCAAACCGGTATCCGCCCGACGGGAATTACAAAATGGGTTTCTTCCCGGCAGTGGGTTTGGGATGGAACATGGAAAAAGAAGACTTCCTGAAGCCGGTTAGCGCCATTAATAAGTTGAAATTATATGCTTCTTATGGTTTAAACGGGTGGGATAGCCCGGGTTATTTTATTTATTACCCCCGCTTTTTTGACGGCCCGGCCCAATATTTTGGCACAGGTGCCGGTTCTGTTACAACCATTACCGAGGGTACATTGGCAAATGGCAATATCACCTTTGAGAAAGCTGCCAAGTTAAATATCGGTTTGTCTGGTATGGCGCTAAAAAACAGGCTTTCATTTACTGTTGAATACTTTAACAATAAATATTATGATCTGACCATGCAACGCGGATCAAACAGCACTACCTTAGGTAACGATTACCCGAACGAAAATATAGGTCAGAACAGATATTTCGGATGGGAGGGGCAGGTAGCATGGCAGCAAAATATCAATAACGTTCAGTTTTTCGTTTCTGTTAACGCCTCTACCGTAGGTAGTAAAGTGCTTTTTGCTGATGAACCATCTCAGCCATACCCCTGGATGTATCATACCGGCCAGCCTGTAGGTCAGGCGTACGGTTATGTGGCACAGGGTTTATTTCAAAGCCAGGCCGAAATCAACAGCAGTGCCACTATAGTAGGCTATAAGCCGCAACCCGGCGACATTAAGTACCAGGATTTGAATGGTGATGGTGTGATCAACCAAAATGACGTAACAGCTATCGGTTCAACCAAACCATTGTTTTTTTATGGTGTGAACCTGGGCTTCAGTTGGAAAGGATTTGATGTGAGCGTATTGTTCCAGGGCGTTCAAAACCGGAACGTTTACCTGAGCGGCAACAGTTACTGGGCCTTCCAGAATAACGGTACCGGACAGGCTTATCAGCAAAACCTCAACAGGTGGACCCCTCAGACAGCGGCTACCGCCACCTACCCTCGCTTAAGTTACGGATCAAACTCTAACAATGACGCGTCATCATCTTACTGGGCAAGAAGCGGAGACTACTTCAGGTTAAAAAATGCCGAGATCGGTTACTCTTTGCCTGCTTCATGGATAGGTAAACTTCGCTTATCTACCGTGAGGTTATTTGCCAACGGGTATAATTTAGCAACAAGCAGTTCATCGGAGTTAGATGGCTTATCGCCAGAGTCTTACGCCGGAGGGTATCCGGTTCTCCGCCTATATAATTTCGGTATCAACATTAAATTTTAGGACCTCACCAATATGAAAAAGAAATTTTACTCAATTTTTGCCATCGGATCAGTGTTGCTATCCCTGGTGTGGAGTTCCTGCACCAAATATGAAGAACAGCCTAAAGACTGGTTCACAAAAGACCTGACATTTGATAATCTCGACCAAAATGGTATTGTGGCGGGTTATAACCTGAACAATATTTATACCTATATACCTGATGGTTTTGCCCGCATTAATGGAGAATTTTTAGATGCAGCGACTGATAATGGTGTTCCATCTACTTATAACAAATCGGTGGAGTACTTTACACGTGGTACCGTAACCGCGCTAAATAACCCCGAAGAAAATCCCGGAAACGGTTATCCGCTTACCTTTTGGGGCGATTGTTATTATGGTATCCGGAGGGTTAACATATTTCTGGCCAATATAAACGCTGTGCCGGTTACTGCCCAAACCAAGCAATACTGGATTACCGAAGCTCGTTTCCTGCGTGCTTACTTTTATTGGGAATTGCTTAAACGCTACGGAGGTGTACCGATTTTGGGAGATACGATTTACGGCCTGGAGGATAACATCCAATTACCAAGAAATACATTCGCGCAAACGGTTGACTATATCATTAGCGAATGTAACGCCATCAAACCAAATATGCGCCCCGATCCGGTATCTACTTCTGATTTTGGCCGGGCATCAAAGGGAGCCGCGGTGGCTTTAAAATGCCGCGTGCTTTTGTACGCTGCGAGCCCGTTGTTTAACGGTGGCGGATTTGAATCTGATCCGACCAGGAAGGCATTGACCGGCTATCCGACTGCTGACCCCACCCGCTGGCAAGCCGTTGTGGATGCCTACACCGAGTTTCAGGCTTTAGGTTATTATGGTTTGGTGGCTACCGGTACGCCTACCGCATTTACATCCGTGTTTACCACCAAAATGTCCAATGAAATTATATTTTCTAAGCAAAGTACCAACAATAACACCCTCGAAAACAACCAATCTCCGGTAGGGTATATTGTGTCGAATACTAAAAGTCAGGGTCTCACCAGTCCTACCCAAAACCTGGTGGATGCTTTTCCAATGTTGAACGGTTTAGGGATCAATGATGCCGGTTCGGGATATAGCAGCGCTTCGCCCTATACCAACCGCGACCCTCGTTTGGCTGCAACTGTATTTTATAATGGCCAAACCTGGTTAAGCCGGTCGGTTCAAACCTTTGAAGGTGGCCTGGATAAACCAAACAACACCACGATATCCACAGTTCAAACCCGCACCGGGTACTATCTGCGTAAATTTCTGGGCAATTTTAGCGCCAGCACCACATTTTCTGCGCAAAGCCATAACTATCCTATTTTTCGTTACGCGGAGATCATTTTGAATTACGCAGAGGCATTAAACGAGCTCGGCCAAACTGAAAATGCCGTTCAGCAGGTTATCCTGATCAGGAAAAGAGCCGGTATTACTGCCGGTACCAATAACAGGTATGGTATTCCGGTGGGGATATCTGCCGCAAACATGAGGGCTCTGATCATGAATGAAAGAAGGATCGAGTTCGCGTTTGAAGAGCATCGTTTTTGGGATATCAGGAGATGGAAAACCGCACCACAAGTGATGACGCAAAATTTAACGGGACTAAGTATTTCGGCTGGTGCAACGCCTGCTTATACACCGATAGCTGTGACAACCGGGGTATGGACCGACCGCATGTATCATATGCCGATCCCTTATGATGAGATCACCAAGAACCCGAAACTGCTACAAAATGAGGGTTGGTAAAATATTGATTTGGAAAATTTATAATCCCTATTTAAAAAAATAAGTAATGAAAAAGATCTTTTATCTGGTACTGATCATCCTATCCCTGTCAAATATAAGGCTGATGGCGCAGACCACACAGGTTACCGGGACGGTTTCCGATACCACCGGTGCCACGCTTCCCGGTGCGGTTATCACCGAAAAAGGCACAACCAACGCTACCGCTGCAAATGCCTCCGGCAGGTTTACCCTCAACTTAAAAGGAACCCAAAGAGTCCTGATTTTCTCGATGGTTGGTTATAAATCGCAGGAAATTAACCTGGGCAACAGGCTGACCATTGCAGTAAGACTGAAAGAAACAACTCAAAACCTTTCGGAAGTTGTGGTGGTAGGTTATGGTAAACAAAAGAAAATCACGAATACCGGGGCAATCAGTTCTGTTTCGGGCGAAGAATTGCGCGCTAACCCAACAGCAGCCATACAGAATACGATGGCTGGTAAAGTGCCGGGCTTCTTTTCTCAGCAAACATCCGGGCGCCCCGGTGCTGATGGCGCCACTTTTTATATCCGTGGCGTGAGTTCGTATAATAGCGGCAGTACCTCGCCAACAATTTATGTAGATGATATTGAATATACTTTGGATCAGTTTTCAAGACTGGATGCCAATGAGATCGAAACCGTTTCGGTATTAAAGGATGCAGCAGCAACAGCGGTATTCGGGGTGAGGGGCGCAAACGGCGTTATTGTTGTAACCACCCGAAGGGGTAAAATAGGTGCGCCGCAAATTACCTTCCGCGGTGAAACCAGTCTGCAGCAGCCTACTGTGTTCCCTACCTTTTTAAATTCTTACGATGCCGCAACATTGTATAACCAGGGTAGAAAAAATGACGGGCAGTCCCCCCAGTTTACCGACGCTGATCTTGCAGCTTACAGGGATCATACCGATCCTTATGGCCACCCGGATGTGGATTGGAAAAGTGTGCTGTTCAAAAAATTCGCAACTCAGTACCGGGGTAACTTTGATGTGTCTGGCGGTACCGAAAGTGTGAAATATTTCGTGTCGGCTGGTTATTTACACCAGGGCGGTATGGTTAATGATTTTGGCAGTAAGGTAGGGGTGAATAACAATTACTTTAGCGATCGTTATAATTACCGTTCAAATCTGGACATGAAAGTGACCAGGACGACCGACCTCAGGATCGATCTTTCGGGTAACATCAGTACCATTAATGTACCACAGGTAGGCAGCGCTAACGGCTGGAACGATGTTTTAGCAGACTATGGCAGCATTTGGTCGCTGGCGCCGTGGGCATACCCTATATATAATCCAGACGGTACATTAGGATATAGTCAATGGGCCCGTAGCCCGGGTACTGGTGGTACTGTTTATGATGTAAATAATATTGTGGGGAGATTAACCTACCTTGGTTATACCAGAACTTTTGAAAACAATATGAACCTGGCTGCAACGGCCAATCAAAAACTGGATTTTATTACGAATGGCCTTTCAATAAAGGGAACTTTATCTTATGCCTCTCAATATAATAACCCAACACTGACCATGTCCGGAGGTGATTTTCCATCTTATATTTATGATCCGGTGGCAAACACTTATTCGCCGCGCAGCGCTAACATATTCCGGGTGCGCAGGCTGATCAGGGGTTCGGGCAATGGCAGCACGATCAGGATACTGACCACCCAGGCAGCATTAAATTACGATCGTAGTTTTGGATACCACCACATTACCGCATTGGCATTGTTCCTGCAACAATCAGACACCAGGAACAGCGGGGATGCTACTTATAATTTTATTCCAAGCATTTTCAAAAGTTATGTCGGCAGAATGGCCTACAATTACCGCGAAAAGTATCTAATAGAGTTTAACGGCGCCATCAATGGTTCTGATCGTTTTTCTGCAGATCACAGGTATGGCTTTTTTCCCGCTGTTTCTGCAGGATGGAATATTAGTGAGGAGGGTTTCTTTAAAAATCACGTTAACGTGATGAGTCGCTTAAAATTAAGAGGCTCATATGGCCTTGTGGGTAACGATAAATTGGGAAGTTTTACTTACTACTACCAGCAAACTTATGGTTCTGCATCTAATCAGGTATTTTTTGGCAACCCAAGTGCAAATAATGCAAACGGTATTTACGAAGGTACTTTAGGTAACCTGCAGGTGAGTTGGGAAAAAGAACGAAAACTCGATCTGGGTATAGAAATGGGATTTTTTAAAGACAAGCTATCTGCTACCGTTGATTATTTTGACAATAACAGGTTTGATATCCTGACCGACAGGAGTGGAAAAACAGATACCCGTTTTGGTTCGGTATCCCTGGTGTTCGGGCAAACCTTACCACCGGTTAACCTGGGCAAGGTAAATAACAGAGGGCTTGAATTTGAGCTGAGCTACAATGGAAGGTTAGGTAAAGATTTTAGCTTTAATGTAAGAGGTACCTACTCTGTCGCTAAAAACAAGATTGTTTTTGCTGACGAGCCTTCATACCAATATGATTACCAGGCCTACACCGGGCATGCCATTAATACGCAACGGGTATATACCTGGATCGGGTTTTACAAGGATGCTGCGGATATTGCTGCCAGCGCTAAACCGGCTGGGTTAACCGTTCGCCCGGGAGATCTGAAATACGCGGACCTTAACGGTGATGGTATCATTGATGGATTTGATGCCAAGGTACAGGGCGATCCAAATGTTCCTAATACAACAGGCGGCTTGAACCTTAACCTCCGGTATAAAAATTTCAATATCGGGGTGTTTTTCCAGGGATCAAGAGGGTTTAACGTGCGTGGCCTTGCCGAAGCAATTCAGCCGTTCGGTGCAAACTTTCAGCCCATTCATCAGCAAGCCTGGACTCCGGCTATCGGAGATAACGCGAAATTTCCGCTGTTGTCATTCATCCCCGGTATCAGCGATTCAAGGGCTTACCCATCAACTTTCTGGCTTATTCCGGGAGATTATATCCGCCTGAAAACAGCGGAGATAGGATATTCATTGCCTAAGGCCTGGATGTCGAAATTAAAGATGAAGGATATAAAAATTTATGCAAACGGATATAACCTGTTTACCTGGACCAAATTAAACTCACTTTACCAGCTTGATCCCGAAATTAACCAGGGGTCAACAGGGTCGAGCGGTACCGACAGGACTAATTATCCTCCGCAACGCATGTTTAACTTTGGTGTAAGCGCAACATTTTAATAACAGATCAATTAACAAGTACTCAGGTATTTAAAAACTAAATAAAATGAAGAAGTTATTACTAATCTTAGGTATTTCCGCGATCTTCGCGTCTTGCTCCAAGACCAGTTCTCTTGATAATAAAACCTCGGCATTAGATGAAACCGCAGTATTTACCGATAGTTTGCGCACCATACAATTCCTGAACGGGATATACGCAGAAGGCACTTACGGAAATACAGATTATGCAGGTATAGGTTTTGCATTTAATAAAAGAAGATGGGAAACGCATGGCAACTGGGAAACCTCTGTCGACGATGCGGAATATTCATTAAGCTCTGCAACGCGCCCCTCGGTAATGTTATACCAGGGTACCTTCTCTGCCGCTAACTATGGTGCAAGTCCAAAGGCAACTGATATTTGGGCAACGCCATATAAAAACATCCGTCGTTGCAATTTGCTGTTGCAGGATATCGATAAGTCGCCGTTATCAGCCGGGACAAAAAACCGGATGAGAGGTGAGGCGAGATGTCTGCGGGCCTGGTATTACCTGCAACTGCTTATCGTTTATGGGGGAGTTCCGAATATAGGCGATAAAGTATATGGAATAGACGATTTTATAAATCTGCCAAGGCAGGATTTCGCGGAGTTCGTGAACTATCTGTCTTCAGAACTTGACGCAGCAGCAGCTTTACTGCCTGCACCCGGTGCGCCCTATCCGCAAGGATACCAGGATCTTGACTTCCTGAGGGTAACCAAGGGAACAGCGATGGGCCTCAAATCACGCTTATTGTTGTATGCAGCAAGCCCTTTATTTAATGGAGGAGCCCTTGCCACGGCAACTGCACAGCAAAAAGCGATAGTCAGCTATCCAACTTACAATGTATCGCATTGGCAAGCTGCTGCAGACGCTGCCCTGGCTGTTATCAATAGTAATTATTATTCCTTAAACGTTGACAACTCAAAACCAGGACTTGGATTCTATAATTTATTTCTGTCGAGAGCCAATAACGAATATATTTTCGCGGTATCAAGACCGGTTAACAAGGATTTTGAATCTTACTATTTGCCGGGAACCAGAGGTGGATCAAACTACTCAAGGCCAACTCAAAATATGGCTGACGCTTTCCCGATGCGTAATGGGAAAGCTATTACAGATCCAGCCTCAGGGTACGTGGCGAGCAATCCATATGTTAACCGCGATCCAAGGTTTAATTACACCATCATGTTTAACGGTAGTAAATATCAAAGCAACGCGAACATCCAGGATTTCGTTTGGACCTTTACCGGCACGGGTTCTGTAGGCGATGCTTTTTCATCTGGCGGTAATACCGGATATTTTTGCCGGAAAATGTGCGACAGCACGGTTACTAACAGCGTTGGCTCCAGCCCGGCACGAAGCTGGCCTTTGATGCGTTATGCAGAGATCCTGTTAAATTATGCCGAAGCGATAAACGAAGTTGGACAAACTGCCCAGGCTTATCCAAGTTTAAGGCTCATCAGGGACAGGGCCGGTATTTTACCTGGTTCGGATAATAACTACGGCATGAAAGCAAACATGTCGCAAGACGAAATGCGCGCCTTTATACAAAACGAACGTCATATCGAGCTGGCGTATGAAGATCAACGCTGGCACGATATCAGGAGATGGAAGATCGCGATGACCCTTTACAACGGTGGCCCTAACGGTTTCAATAAGGTAATGCACCCTATTCGCAACGGCTCGGCCGGATCGTTGACTACCGGTGTAGGCTTGTCCTTTACTTATCAGATCGAGGATAATATACGTCAGCACGTGTTCAGGCCGGAGATGTATCTTTTGCCGATCATGGATGACGAGATCAGAAAAATGCCTGCCATGATTCAAAACCCGGGTTGGTAAATGCCTTGCGCATTTGACAGTTTTTAACCGATCAATAATTCTCTACCTATGTAATAATCATTAAGCTGGTCCGCAATTCGCGGACCGGCTTTTTTTGTATCGGATCATATCTATCCAATGTGCTATTATAATGGATGATCGATGCCCCCTTAGTTTATTTTTTGACGTTTTCGGGAGTGTTCTGGAAATTAACGCGGTGCTTCTTAATAAATTCGGACGGATTAAGCCCGAATTGTTTATGAAAATTCTCCCGGAAATATTTGACATCACTAAAGCCTACCCTAAATGCGGCCTCGTTTACATTACAGTTGGTCTCGATCAGCAGTTCTGCTGATTTGCGCAACCTCACAAAGCGGATAAATCCATTAATGGATTGCCCGGTTATGTTTTTGATCTTTTTATAAAGATTTGAATAACTCATACCCATTTTATCCGCGATCGTGTTTACATCCAATACAGGGTCAAGCAGCGAATTCTCAATGATCTCTATGCATCGATATAAAAACTGTTTATTTTCTTCAGAGATATTCTGGCTGTTGTTTTTGCGGGTAACTTCGTTAAAAAAGTAGTGCTGCAATTCTTTTTTATTCCTGATGATGCCTTTCACTCTGGCCACCAGCAGATCCTTATCAAATGGTTTACTCAGGAAATCTACCGCCCCTTCTTCAATACCTTGCAATCTCATTTTCGGCGCTTGCTCTCCGGTTAGCAGAATGATCGGGATGTGGCTCAGTTGAGAATTCTGTTTAACTATCCGGCAGAGTTCCAAACCCGAAAGGTTTGGCATATTGATATCACTGATCACTACATCCGGCAGCACCTTGCTGATCAGCTCCAGGCCAACCTGGCCGTTTTCGCCTTCATATATCGTATAATCTTTTTCAAATATCTTGCGTATATATTTCCTGAGTTCCTGGTCATCATCGATGATCAGAATAGACTGAGAAGCAGAGATCATCAGCTCAATATTATTTGCTACCGGTTCAGCAGCGGCAGCCTCAGGCGCGTCGGCATCGATCAGTTCTTCAACATAAGTATTTTTACCGGGTAACGATTCTACCATTGGGTAATGGGAGAGATGAGCCTTACCTTTTGGGATACACAGGACGAACGTGGTACCCTCCCCCGAAGTACTTTGAAAGGTGATAGAGCCTTTATGTAGTTCGATAAAGTTTTTAACAAGGTAAAGCCCGATACCAAAGCCTGTTTTTAACGAGCTTGCATCTTTTACCTGGTAAAACTTATCAAATAACTTTTCTCCAACATCAGCCGAAATACCAATGCCCGAGTCGGCGATCTCGAAAAATACGGATCGCTCATCCTGCTTCACCGTTACGGCAATATTGCCATTTTGCGGTGTGAATTTGATCGCGTTTGAGATCAAATTAAATAAGGCTATCTCTATCTTTTCACAGTCGGCGTATATTTCAATGCTGGCATCGGCAGCTTCAAAAGTATAATTGATCTGTTTGATTTTGGCCTGGTGTGTGAAGCAATTATAGATTTCCTTACAAACCTCAGTAAAATTGAGAACGCTGATCTTAATATCGGCATTTTCACTTTCTGATTTACGGAACATTAATAACTGATCAACCAGACCGAGTAAACGGCTGGCATTGCGATAAACAATATTAAGTTCTTCGTTCGCCACGTTATGCAACCTAAGCAGGTCCTTGATCGGGTTAATGATCAGGGTTAAAGGCGTCCGGAATTCGTGAGATATGTTTGTAAAAAAGGAGAGCTTACGTTCATTGGCTTCTTTTTCCTGTTCAACCTTTAAGTTAGCTATGGTCACCTCATATTTTAATCGTGTTTGCCTGATCCGGTAAAGCCATATCCAATAAATGATCGTACTAAAAGAGAGCACATAGAAAACATAGGCCCACCATGATCGGTACCATGGCGGTAAAACCGTGATCCGAAGCTCGTAAGGCTGGCTCCAGATGCCTTGTGTGTCGGTTGATTTGACCTTAAGCACATAATGTCCCTCATTCAACCGGCTAAAATATGCGGTTTTAAGTTTGCCAACAAAGTTCCACCCATGATCCCAATTTTCAAGATAATAAGCATAATCTATCTTTTCGGGGAATGAATATTCCAGGGCTGTATAACTGATCGCAAGCGAAGCCTGGTCATAAGGTATTTCTATTTCTTTAAGGGTATTTAAAGGCTTACGGCCTGAATAATCTTCATTATCTGCTACGGATACATTGTTTATTTTGAAATCCGTTAATAGTAGCGCCGGTACATGGATGTAGGCGGCAATTTTTGCAGGATCAAAAATGCTGAAGCCTTTAATACCACCGAATAGCATTTCACCTGAGTTTAAGCGTAGAGCGGCTCCATAAATAAACTGGTTACTTTGCAACCCGTCTGACGCGAAGTAATTTATGAATTTACCATTAGTAGTATTGAAATTTGTGAGCCCATGGTACGTGCTGCACCAAAGGTTATTCTTTTCGTCTACCAAAATATTGAGAACGGTATTGCTTGGCAACCCGTTGGTGGTTGTATACCGCTTATATTGGCCGCTTTGAGGGTCGAATTTTAGCAAACCCCCACCTTCTGTACCTACCCATAAGCTTCCGGAACGGTCTTCAGTAATTGCCCGAACCGCCTGCCCGATAAAAAAATACTTGTGCTTTCTTTGGTTGGGATCCAATAAAATGAGGCGCCTGTAATCTCCACCCCACATCCTGCCCGACTTGTCCACATATAGCGCATGGATGTCGCTAAGCTCAGGGTCCATTACTTCAAAACGATCGTTTGCCTGGTTATAACGATATAGGGTACCGCCCCAGGTGCTTCCGGCCCAAAGGTTGTGTGCCTTATCCTCGTATAATGTCCAGAAATTCTTTTCTTCAACATTGGATCCCGGTTTGAAGCAGGTATAATGCTTAAACGTTCCCGACTTTTTATCTAAGGCATCGATCCCTCCGTTGAATGTAGCTATCCAGATCTTACTCTGGTGATCTTTAACGATACTCACCACAAAATTGCTGCTTACTGTACCCGGGCCGTTATGAGTGTAAGTAGAAAACGTGCCTGTCTTGCGGTTCCAATAAGAAAGGCCGCCGCCATCAAATCCAACCCAAACGTTATGGAGGTCATCTTCGCAAAAAGAACGCACGAAGTTATTGGGAATACTATAGCGGTTAGCAGCATCATGCGTGTAATTGACAAACGGAACCGGCCTGCTTTCTATGATGTTGATGCCGCCGCGCAGTGTGCCAACCCAAATGCGTTTCTCCTTATCTTCAAATACTGCGGCAACGGCACCGCTTTGTAGTGAGTTTTGGGATTCGCCTGGAACAAGATACCGGATCTTGTGGGTTGCCCGGTTCCAGATATTGATACCTGCGCCATTTGTGCCTATCCAGATATCGCCGCCGCTAGCCTGCGATATGCTGGATATATTGGTTGCCAGTAAGTGATGCTGTTCATCATCAAATCTTGTCAAATGATTGTTTATAAAGGTATAAACTCCATTGTTTGTACCTATCCAAATTGTTCCTTGCCGGTCCACAGTTATGCAGTTTGCCGATAGAAGTTCATGATTGATCAACGAAATGCTTCGGCTACCGGCGTCATATATCCCCAATCCTTTACCATTGATAAAGGTCAAAACATGCCCGGAGCCATCAAGTGCCATTGTTTGAGCAGGATAGTGCGGTTTTGATCCTCTTAGCGTAATCATAGTACCTACCGTATCTAACCCCTGAAATCTCAACAGGCCATTTGATCCGGTTCCAACATATACGTTACCTTCACGATCTGTGATAACCTGGTTGATGATAAAATCGATCTTGAGTGGTTTTTTTCCATCTTCTGTAAAATAGAGCGCGTGGAATTTTGAATCCGTAAAATCCAGATACATCAACCCTTTCTCTGTACCGACAAACATCCGGTTACCGGTAATAGCCATTGATTTAATGTGGTTATTGATCAGGGAGTGAGGGTCGTTCCATTCGTTGTGGAAGGTTTTGAAATCGTAGCCGTCATACCGGTTAAGGCCATCATAAGTGCCGAACCAGATATATCCGAACTGATCTTGCAACACACTGGTAACAGAATTATTGGAAAGACCTGATTCAATACCCAGGTACCTTACAGGAAGCTCCTGAGCCATACCTGCTTCAGAAAGAGCTGATAAACAAAATACCGTCAGTAAAAAGCCGGCAACACTACGAAAAAATAATTTCAAGGGGTAGTTTTTTAGAATAATCGGTAACCAAATTTACCTTATTTTAACGGCATAACGAAGCAGCATTTTAATGTTTATATGCTCCCAGGTCAATTTTTTGCCGGATGACCTGGCGCAACCTATTTAAACATCAGGCAACAAAAACCCCACAAAGATTGGTCCTTATAAAAATATCACATCTGATAATATGTTTGGCTTATGTAAGTGTGAGAATAATTGTTAATATGCTTGAAATAAAGTGCATTTTGAAACATGTAAAATATTTATTGTGTATTTTTTATTAAAAATATCCCCTTTAATTGGTGGATTTGTCCCTCACTTGCCTTCGGCCATTGTTGTTTCTTTGACCTGCCAATATGTAACCAGGGGTAGCAATTTATTAACCATCAATTCCTATTATTATGAAAAATCAAAATTTAGCTTTGCTCATTTTACTTGCAGCGATCTCTTTTTCATCCTGTAGTAAAGTAGACAACAAATCACAAACAGCCGTCAAAAATGAACCATCGACAGATGCCTCAACTCCGAAACTAAGTGTTTCAGCAGTATCATGGGTAAATGTTATTCCGGCGAGTTCATTTAGTTCCTTCAGCACCTATTGGAACAACCTATATCCATGGGGATCTGATCACAATGGCAGCGCCCGAATGAGAGCTGAGAACATTTCTACATCGGCAGGCGTGCTTACATTAACCAGTTACGCAAGTGGGAGTGTAGGGAACAGTAATAAAGACCCTTTTCTTGCCATCCATTATTATTCGGGTACTGTTTATGCCAAAACAATTGCAACAGTTAGTACAGCCTGGCCTAAATGGCATTTCAAAGGGGAGTTTCAAAATGAATCGCAAAGAGGAACATGGCCGGCGTTTTGGGCCACAGGCTCAACAAGTTGGCCGCCTGAAAGTGATTTTATGGAATTTAAAGGCAGCAGCGTTTGTTATACTAATACCTACAAAAATGCGAGCGGAGGATGGTCCAGCGTAGGTACAACGATTAGCAGCCCAGGCAGTTGGCATACTTATTCATGTTATATGACCAAAACGAATGCAACCGACGTGACCATCGAATATTGGATAGACGGGGTATTAAAGAGCACTCAAACAGGCGCTAATTTTGTTGATAAGCCGATGTATATCATTATAGATTATCAAATGGAAGGTTCATCAGGCTCGCCCGGCCCTACCGGTACTACTTACATGAGAGCCCGGAATGTTATTGTTGAAAAAAGTGCCACATTATAATACTTGATCATTAATGCTCCCCTGTTACATTTGGTTTTTATTTTTCAATTTTTTGAAACGGAACATTGTTTTTTGGCCACGGATCGCTCCGGCTGATTTTAACTTATGGCTGGGTGAATATTTGAATAAGCTATAACTGGAGCTAAATTTAACCTCGCTACTATCCGAAGAAGGATCGTTTGCTTTTAGCGTGTCTATACCATTAAGAAGGCGCCCCACTTCATAATGCATCATGATCAATAAAACCAGATAAAATATATATTTAAATTTCATAAGTTTTAAATTAAATATCAACTGACGATACATTATTTAACCGGTTAATAAGTTTACCCATTTTACTTCCTTTCTCCATCCGGGAGAGCAATAGCTCCGTCAGTTGGCGATGCAACGGTATGCCCTGGTCGATTTATAAACGTTTCGCCGTAATAGCAGTCAGTATAAAGAAGCGGATATGCTGCATTATCTCGTCTTACTATGCGTGTTACTATTATCAATTGCCAGCGTTAATATTGTAGTTGGTTGTTTTTTGACTGAGTAATTGGCCCGGCCTCCCTGCGAATTATTATTACTGGCAACCGACCGATTAACCGATTTTCGCCGGGCTTGTTTACCGATATTGCTACAGCCGCCCCTGTATTGCACCCCTAAATCATATACGTTACTTACAGCCAGGATCAGCAGAATCGTTATTACTTTTTCTCCGCCCCGTAAAAGTTTACGTGTTTTCATTTCGGATATTTTATATTAACTCAAAGTAAAAGTTATTTCGGCTAATTGTAGATAGTAAGGTGCTGCATAGTGGTTTCATTTTTAAAAATGAAACCTTGTACACCCCGTTGCTTATTTAACTTTTTATTTTTATGTGGGATTGCTGAAAACATAGGCAAGAGTTACAAAAAGCATTCTTTTTGTGATAAGGGAGGTGATTTTGCTGTAATGCCAATTGTTAAGTTAAGAGTAGGCTAATGGTTTATCAGCCTACTCCTAACTTAATATCTCTGTTATCAAAAGTGATAACCGTTATTTAGTTATCAATAACCTTAACTACCTTTCCTTCCTCGTCAAGCGTTATGGTTTTCTTAATATTTTCATTGCCAATGTTAACGGCTACTATTTGATAGTAACTCTTTTTCTTATCATAATCAACCGTTTTATAATAGGTTTTAGAGATCAACCTGTATGCCTTATACTGATCGCCGGCAAGCTTTTGCAGCGATGCTTTAGTACCGGCAGGTAAAGTGGCCCCATATTGTTCAAACTTTGATTTGAGTAAAGTTCCATCGGCCGCGAACAAAGCATAATATTTAAAATTTTTGTTTTTAAAACTTAAAGTGTAGCGTTCAAAGCTATGGTTAGGGCTTGTCTCATCCTCCTTCGTTATATCCCATCCATTTTTTTGCGCTTCTGAAACTTTGTAAGCGTGAATAGCCTGCGCGTTTGGAAACTTCTTTTTTAAAGAATCGATAATTTGTTTAGGGGTGGCTTCAAGAGAGATTTCTTTTGATGCCTTGATCACTACGTCTTGCCCATGCAGACTTATTGCAAATAGTGAGGTTAATGCGAGTAGCAGGAATTGTTTCATAATCGTGTGAATTATTTAATTGAATGATATTTAGTTTAGTATTAATTTACAATGGTTTACAGATCAAATTTAACTACCTCAAATACAACCCGGTTATAATTTGCCTACGGATAAGGTTGCATTTTAGCATGTGAAACAACGTTAATAATTGGTTAACTGCAGTGATCAGCAACACAGCGTAGCCAAGCCTTCTTAATTACTTGTAGGGTAATGGCTTCGCATACCTGTTTTCATAACTCAATCAATTATGGCGCGCTGAAAACAAATCCTACCGAAATAGGAAACTGGCTTAAATGATCGATATGGAACGAGCTATTGGTATTGGTAGCATAGTTATAAGCCAGGTTTATAAACAAACTGATATTAGGCTTAATTTTGCCTACTGCGCCCATTTCTGGCCGCATCACAAACCCCCAGTTGTACACATTAATGTTATAAATATTAAAATAGGCATCCTGCTCACTGTATTGCGCGCCCACCCCTATGCCTATATACGTTTTTACCAGCTCGTTACCGGGGAAATAATAGTGAACGTTGGCTGTGATAGGAACGTTGTATATCTGCCTGATCATATCACTGGTTACAGATCCTGTATTATCGGTCCTAAGATAGGTTTGCTTAATAAAGTACTGCTCGAAAGAATTAAAGCGCATAGCAGCACCAACAGAAATATTTGGTGTTATCATACGGCGATAATCCAATAGTAAACCGGCCCAACTGATTTTTGTAAGGTAATTGCTGTTTGATGGTATGGCAACTTCGTACCCAACAAAAAATTGATCCCTTGGCAGGAGGGTGCTATGGGTTTGCGCATGTAAATGCTGACAAAATCCTACCAATACTATTCCTATAAATGCTAATTTTTTCATGACATTTTGATTTTCAGATAAATAAAAAGGTTAATTAGCCTTAACATATTGAGATTGTTCAAAACCCTGATTAATGGCGTTGATGCCTCTGCTCACATTGGTAGAGGTATCGTATCCTAAAGCTCCAAAAGCCGTAATGTTCCATACCGTTATGTACTGGCCATTGGTTTTAGCATTTTTTAAATCATAGGTATCCAAAATAATGGTGCCGGTATCGTAAGCATACACCGTTGTCCATGGGTAATAATATGGATAATAACCGCCCCAATAAAAAGGGTTCCAACCCGGGTAACCGCCATACCAACCCGGATAAGCCTCAATGTTTAAAACCTTTACCACGCCTAATCTTAAACCCAGGTCTGGTTTTGACTTCCGGGCAACGAAAGTATAGCCCCGGGCATTCATGTTGGTTTTAACTGCGGAAACTAATTGCTGCGCGGCAGCGCCAACCAATATGGTATCGGCACCAGTACCGCCCAGGTTAATAACGGTATCTGCTATAAAATAGGTTTTATAAGTATTAAATGCAGTTCCTCTGGCATAGTTGGTAGACACTACAAACTGGGAGGACAGATCGCTGTAATTTGGAATTTTTCTGCATGAAGCAAATGCCGCCGCGATCAAAATTGTTAGAAGGATGTGTTTTTTCATGTTGACAAATTTTTAATGAATATTAAAGTTGTTGCTTTTCATAACTATAGGTTAGTTAATGTTTCTACCTGAACCAACTGCTCCCAAATACAACATAATAGGCCCATTCCTCAGGCCCGCGGGCTACATCAACTCCCATGCGTAGCTTAAATTTTCTTGCGATGAGATACCTGAAACCGCTACCGTAACTATATACCAGCGGTTTTTCGAACATGTTGTTCCAGTTATCATAGGCAGCACCGGTACCTCCAAAAAAAACTGCGCTCCAGCGTTTATAAAAGTCCCAGCGTGTTTCTATTTCTGATAGAAGAGTAGCATTACCCTGGTAACGCATAGCAGGTACGCCTCTCAGATTAATATAGGGTAATCCATAGAAAGGTGGGCTGCCAAGCGATTGTTTCCCCTCAATACGCAAGCCGCCGATAAATTTGGGGCTCAACGGCACATAACCAATACCCGAGTAATTGATACGCCAGGAGTTAAAATCACTTCCGAGTATAGTGTTTGACCAGAAAAAGTTGGTTTCGACACGTATCCCCTTATCCGGAGTGAAAATGTTATCACGGCTATCGTATTTAATAATGCCACCTGCCTGGCTAATAAGGCTATTTTTTTCTTTATCGGCAACAAAAGCAGGCAATGACTGCCCCCTTGCAGCTACTGTGATACTTGTAAAAAGATATTGCCCGCCAGCGCTCCATTTGGCGTTCCTGAACATCTTTAACGCCTGTAAATAAATAGGAGTCATCTTAAAGTTAAAATTGAACTGCTGATCGTCGGCATCTTTTTGCAATGTTCTATAAAAACTCAGGTTAAGATCGCCATAAGCAGCAGCTACTTGATAAGTGATGCGCGGCTTAACAAACGTACCCGATCTGAAAAGCCCTACAAGCCAGCTTTTGTTTCCGGTATACATGGCTAGGCCCCCGGTAATATCCGGGTTTATCCGGGTTATCCTTACTTTACCTTTAACGGTATCAATGAGAGATGCCCGTTTTTTCAAAAAAATCGACGCAACGGCGCCGCCGATACCGCCTAAAGACGGCTCGGTTATAATAGTGGGTACTAAAACAAAGCCATTGGAATAGATCATATAATCGCTCAAATCAACGGCATGATCAAGCGAGTCTTTTAAGGATACGTTACGTTTAGGTTTATTTTGTGCATCGGCTGTACTACCCAATAAGCCAAAACCTATGCAGAATAATATGACCGGTAGATGGTATAAACGCTTCATGGTTATAATCAAAACCTGTAATTGGCTGATAACAATATTATTGAGCCGCCATCCGTTTCAGCTTTGAACCGCCTTTTGTGGATCAATTGAAATTGCACCCGATGAGCATACTCCGGTAAGATGATGTTCTTCATGGTGATAACTTTTAGTTGTTATTTTAATTCATTGACTTTTACTACCTACAGCTATTGGGATACCAACACCCAGCTGGAAGTACTGATTTTTGGCGCTAAACGGAACCTGATCATTGTAAACATTAACTAAACCCAGCGAGAAGCGAAAGTTTATCCGTACCCCTTTACCCTTAAAAAAAGCGTATTGAAAATCGGCGGCAGCATCTATATCAAACCAGTTTATGTAATCCTTTAAATCATAAACTACAGTTTGATGGCCACCATCAGAAAGATCAGTTGTGTAAATATCTTTTGCCTCTGACCGGACAGAAAACTGTGGCCCCAGGGCGAAGCTTAGTTCGGGCATTACATTATACCTGATAAGCGGACTGATCTCGATATAAGCCAGCCTTCTACGCAGGCTGGCATCAGCGGCGTTTGGCACATTGGGTTGGATTTGATACCCCAGTGGCACTGATGCGGCCCCCCTTGCAGATTTAAAAATAAAGTAATTGCTCAATGTCCATTGCTGGGATAGCCTTACATTAGTATAAGCACCAAGAGCGAGCCCGGTCAACGGAGCCGCACCTGGCGTATTGGTAAGGTTTGAAGCATCTAAACCGACATGTACGCCCAACGAAATATTATCATTTTGTATTTTTTTTCCGAATAGAATGGCTAATATAGCCTGTCCCTTAACAGGAGTGCTGCAGGCCAGCAACAGTATAGGGAGCATATATTTTATTGGTTTGAACATTGTACATATTGTTAGAGTATACAAAGTACGCTGATAGTCAGCCATAAACCTGCCGATCACTACGCTCAAATTGTTGCATATCAAAAGATGAACCGTGTTTTAAATACGAAATGATTATTTTTTGCAGGAAAAGTTGACGGAGTAGAAGTCGCTAATGCTTTATGATGCTTGGACCGGTATGGCCGTTGCTGACCGTATCAGCCCGACTTCGAAGCTCATTTGTAATGAAGAAGATCTGGGTATAACAACAAGGTTTGCTAATTTTTTGAATTTGGCTCCGCGTTTTTTACGCAACGAAAGCCGATATGGTTGGATGCGGAACGATAGTCATCCTTGCCACGGGTGCCTACCATATATCGCGTACAATACTGATCGGTACACAAAAAGGAACCTCCCCGCTGCACCTTCTTTTTAATACCAGGCTCATCAGGATCGTAAGAGTCAGGTGGACCTAAAGGATTAACTGTTACTTTATTATTAGAAAGTGTTTGGTAATAATCGGGCCGGTACCAGTCGCTGCACCACTCCCAGGCATTGCCGGCTATATCATATAAACCATAACCATTGGGCGGAAATTGTTTTATGGGTGCAATACCTGCATAACCATCCGCACCGCTATCATGATCAGGGAATGAGCCCTCAAAAATATTGGCCATCCATTTACCATGAGGTTTAAACTCATTGCCCCAGGCATACAGTTTACCTGCAATGCCGCCACGCGCTGCAAATTCCCATTCCGCTTCAGTTGGTAAACGTTTATGGGCCCATTTGGCATAAGCGGCCGCATCTTCCCAGGATACCTGTACCACGGGGTAATTATCCTTGCCGGTGATGTTGCTTTGGGGCCCTGCAGGATGGCGCCAATCGGCACCTTTAACGTATGACCACCATTGGAAATAATTATTCAGTGCGACCCGTTTGGCGGGTGGCGTAAATACCAGGGACCCCGCTACCAGGTTTTCTTCGGCTGCGGTTGGAAACTCTTCGCGGGTAGGTTTCTGTTCTGCAACGGTTATATAACCGGTTGCCTTTACAAACGCGGCAAATTGTTTATTGGTAACTTCGGTAGCGTCCATATAAAATGCCGGTACTGTAACACGGTGAACGGGCCTGGCATCATTCATCGCTTCATGTCCACCCCCGTTCATTCCAACAGGATTCACCCCGCCCATGCTAAACTCGCCCCCGTTAATATATACCATACCGGTTGGCGCTGTTTGGTTATCGGTTGATTTATTAAAAATAGTTTCGCGAAACTCGCGTCCACCACCGTTCATAAATGTAGCACTGTCTGAACGGGGAATATCTGTTGGCCTGCATACTGCGGCGCTTCTGTACGGAAAATTGGATTTAACAACACCCTCAGTATTTTTTACTGCTGAAAATACTTTAGGATGCGGCGCCATCCCGGTTTTTTTTGCATGGTCGGTACACGATTGTAACAGCAACACAAAAGCCGCAACAAGTACTATACTTCCAGTATATTTTATCATTGATTTGTTCATCGGGCTATGAGATCAAATATAGGCTGAATATTTTACTAACGGTTATTTGTAACGGTTATGGTAGTGAAAAGATCGTTTTCCAATCGTTTTTCATGCTTACAACATGCCACTTATTAGCTGCGGCCGCACTTAAAGACGCATTGTTTTTTTCCTGGTAATCAAATTCGCGTATCCGATCGTCATGGTTAACGAGCAGTTGAAAATTAGCGTATTTACTGGTTTGAGAAAATTTAAGCATCTGGATATCGCCGCCGCTTTTTTCGTTACCGCATGCAAATACGGGTATTTTACCAATATGCCATTGTATGTTAACCGGTTTCCCGGCTTTATCGCAAATCGATGCCGCTTTATTCTCCCTCATAATATGTCGCGTTGTTTCGTCAAAGGTATATTGCAATTTGGTGCCTATTACTTGCTCGGCAGGTATGCCATAGTATTTTTCGGATATAGTTCGTATAAATTCTATGGTTCCGCCCGAACAAATAAATGTTTTGAAACCGTTTCTGCGCAAATAGCGTAACAACTCGAGCTGAGGTAAATAGGTTGCGCACTGCACAGGATATATTCGTTTTTGGATAACATAATGAGCGGTATCAAAGTATGCTTTTACCGAATTTTCAAACACTTCCTCGGATGTTCCTGATAATGACCTGAGAATAGCCGCAGCTAAAACAGATTCGTCTACCGTAGCAAGGTATGCCTTATCTTTTTTGATAATGGCTTTATAAGGCTGTTGTTTGGCAAGTTCGGGATTTTTCCTGATCATTTGCTTAAATGCCAGTTTAGCATATTCAAGCTCGATGGTCGGTACTTCGGCCCATAATGTCCCATCGTTATCAAATGTGGCGATACGGTCTTCGGGTGGGATATATTCTTTGGCAGACTCATTTGTTACATTTTGTACATAAGTTATAATTGCGCTTTTTAGCGACCCCTTGTTCCATGATGGTAACGGATCTGTACCCGTGTCTGCTTTTGCAAAAAGGCGGTTGCGGTTTACAAACAACAAAATAACAATCGCGATAAGCAAAGTGCTTATCGCGATAAAAATGTGCCTGCTTTGCCTGTATGCTTTCATACCGGATTTGATTTAGAGCTTTTTTCAGAAATATGAGAAAAAATGCTCTTCATGGATGATGACAAATAAATCAACCATTCTTGCAATTGATCGCAAGAATGGTTGATAGCATAGGATTTTAATTGTTTATTATTGGGTATTAGCTTTGTTAATTTCATGGGATTGTTTTTAATAGTGATGTATTACTTTATATGTTTTTTAATTTGCCGACTTACTTAAATTTTGCAATTAAATTCGCGGCATAGTTTAAAATATTATTGTGCTGGGGCAGCTATCACAGTTTTAATTTCCTTTTGCGTACGGATATTCTGCAGCATTTCTTCCATAATGGTACCAGGAGAAAAACTTGGCGGTGTAGACCGTGGTGGGAATTCTTTAAAGGTCATCACAAACTGTGTTACAACATCTATCGATCCGTAAACTGATCCGACATGATTGATTATCCAATCCCAATAAGTATTGGAAGTAATATCAGCTCTTTCGTAAGGATCCTGGTAAAGGTTATATATCTTTTGCATACGCAGTTTAGTAAAAGGTTCGGCCCAAACTCCCATTGTTCCTTGCAAGCGCTGTTCGGCAAATACATATTTATAATCGCCCTGGCGCATGCCTACCAGTAAACCGTCATCGTCCGCATAAAAGAACTCATTTCGCGCGCTTTTTGATCTGCCTTCCAAAAATGCTAACTGGTCATAACCATCTAAATGAACTTTGTAATTTTTGCCATTAGCAGTATAACCTTTTAATAATTTACCTTTAATATTAGGTTCGCCTGCTATATCGCAAAGAGTAGGTACCCAATCGTTGTGGCTCATTATTTCATCGCTCATTGTGCCTGCTTTAACATGTCCCGGCCAGCGTATAATGCAGGGTACCCTGAAAGCGCCTTCCCAATTGGTGTTTTTTTCAGAACGGAAAGGCGTCATTGCGCCGTCGGGCCAGGTATTCATGTGGGGGCCATTATCGGATGTGTATACCACAATGGTATTATCGGTAATGCCCATATCATCCAACGCTTTTAATATCAATCCCACAGTTTCGTCATGTTCAATCATCCCATCAATGTATTCACTGTCGCCATGGGTATATCTGCCCCTATGTTCGGCCCTTACGTGGGTGCGCAGGTGCATACGTGTTGAGTTAAACCAGGTAAAAAATGGTTTACCGGCAGCATTTTGGCGTTTCATAAAATCAATTGCCGCGGCAGATGTTTCATCATCAATGGTTTCCATCCTTTTTTTGGTTAATGGTCCGGTATCCTCTATTTTTTGTTTGCCGATTTTACCAAAGCGCTGGTCTGGTATACTTGGATCATCAACATTGGTGGCGGTGCATTTTAATACGCCGCGCGGCCCATACTTGGCGAGATAGGCAGGGTCTTTCGGATAATCGGGCAATTCGGGCTCTTCCTCTGCATTCAGATGGTACAGATTGCCAAAAAACTCGTCGAACCCATTAACAGTAGGCAGGCTTTCATTACGATCGCCAACGTGGTTTTTACCAAACTGCCCGGTGGCGTATCCCAGGTTTTTAAGTAAGCCGCCAACAGAAGGATCTAACTGGCTCATTCCCATAGGCGCTCCCGGGTAGCCTACCTTACTCAAGCCTGTACGGATAATATGCTGCCCGGTAAGAAATGCCGAGCGCCCGGCGGTACAGCTTTGTTCGCCATAATAATCAAGCATCATCATGCCTTCTTTTGCCAACTTGTCAAGGTTAGGCGTTTTGTAACCCATAAGGCCATTACTATAAGCACTGATATTGGAAATACCGATATCATCGCCAAAGATGACCAGGATGTTTGGTTTTTTTTGAGCCATAGCATAATCTGCTATAGTTAATGCCATTAAACCCGTTAAGGCCAGCCGGCGTATGATCAAATTTAAAGTTGACATATTTTTTGATTTAAATAATTAAGAAAGATGTTAACCGATACACTATGCAAAGTAAGGGTATGCCAGGGCGAATTATTTTAAACCGGACCCGCTAACCAGTTGCAGTTTTAAAAATGGAACGTTGTTGGGCTTTTACTGCAATGCAGGCCGTAATTGCGTTTAATTATCTGAATGCTATAGTCAGGGAGGATATTGCTAACCGGTACAATTTAGATAATACGGCGGGAGATATGGTATTTGCCGGCGGAGGTACCGGCATGTTTGCAGGTTTCAACTTAAAATATGCACCGCATTAAAGAACATGGAATTATTTGCTTTTAACCGATCTGGTTAATTTTGGCCTCGCTATACCAACTACCTCCAGGTCTCCTGCAAAGAGTTAAGCATTAAGCAGCCCGATCTGCATATTCACTTATTTAAAACATAACGATATGTTACCAACAAAAATGAAAGCTGCCGTTCTTAAAACATTAGGCGGCCCTTTAACTATTGAAGAAATGCCGGTAAAACGGCCGGGCGAAAATCAGATACTGGTTAAAGTGATCAGTTGCGGCGTTTGCCATACCGACCTGCATGCCTGTAGTGGCGACTGGCCCGTAAAACCAAAGGTACCACTTATTCCGGGTCACGAAGCGATTGGTTATGTGGCTGCCTTGGGGAAGGGAGTGGATAATGTAAAGGAGGGAGACATTGTTGGAGTACCCTGGCTATATAGTGCCTGCGGCGGCTGCGAGTTTTGTATTACGGGGTGGGAAACCTTATGCGAACGGCAGCAAAATGGAGGCTACAGTGTAGATGGGGGATATGCCGAGTATGTAGTTGCTGATGCCCGGTACGTGGCCCATTTTCCTGCTGGTATTAAATTTCAGGAAATGGCACCTATTATATGTGCCGGAGTTACCGTTTATAAAGGATTAAAAGAAACAGAAGCCAAACCCGGCGAGTGGGTTGCCATTTCCGGAATTGGCGGGCTGGGGCACCTGGCCGTGCAATATGCAAAAGCAATGGGGCTCAATGTTGCGGCTATCGATTTATCCAATGATAAGTTGGCCCTGGCCAAAAGTATGGGTGCCGATATTGTTATTAATGCCCTTGAGCAAGACCCCGGCACGTACCTGAAACAAAAAACAGGTGGGATGCATGGGGTTTTAGTTACCGCTACCTCTCCGGTTGCCTTTAAACAGGGCATTTCAATGCTACGGCGTAAGGGTACCTTGTCGTTAACCGGCTTGCCGCCCGGAAATTTCGATCTGTCTATTTTCGATACCGTACTTAACAGGTACTCTATCCGGGGCTCTATTGTAGGTACCCGAAAAGATATGCAGGAAGCTATAGGGTTTGCACTTGATGGTAAGGTAAAGGCGATCGTACATTCGGCCCAGCTCGAAAACATCAATACTGTGTTTGATAGGATGAAAGAAGGTGAAATTACAGGGCGCATAGTACTTCAAATAGCACATTCTTAACTCTTTTGTTACCTGCTGGGTTTCAGATTTTAATCTGCTACGTCAAAAGTCCCTAATTAATTTGTGCACACAAAAAGAAACCTAAACTTTGTACTGTGCAGGCCTGACAGGGCGGGCGGCACACTTTTTCATAGGTAGTTTAGCCAGGTCTAACAGGGGCCTGGCTTTTTTTATTAAAGGCGGGTAAACATCAGCAAAGCAGCAAGCATAGTTGTAATACTTAACGATAGAAAAATTAAAAAAATATTTTAAGGATCAACTCTGTTTTTTTTGCCTATATTTAATCTATTCGTTACCAGTTAATACCAATACCTGAATAAAACGCAAACTATTAAATCATTTACAGCAGTTGCGTGTTATAAATTATAATACAATTAAATAGGTTCTTCACTAAATTGATTTCAATCATGAGCCAGCTAAGTGAAATAAAATGTCCTGTTTGCGGAAAATGGAGCAACCGGACCGGTAAAAAAGATGAACGATGCCCGCATTGCAATGCGCAGTTTGATCCTGAACACGTTCAATATGCAGAAGAGCAGAGAACCCGCACAGAACAGACCAAAAAGAATGCTTACCTGGTGATCAAAGACACCGACGACACCATTGTACAAATGGGAAAGCAATTTTTAAACTGGTTGGGCTGGGGCACATTTTACGGTATATCCGTGATCTATATTTTTGTTGCTTTCATGATCCTTATATTCGGCGTAGTTGCGCTGGTTTAAACCCTGCAAGCATTTTACTTGCGGGTTTTTATTGAGCGGGATATTTATAGTATCGACCGGATCAAACCGCCTTCAACCCTCATGTTGAGTTATTTTTTGTTTTCTTAATTACACAACTATTAAAAGCAGTATTGTTCAATATGACGCTAACTGTGGTAGATGAACTTTTTGATAATACTTTGAAATACAAAGTACTTTTATTATGTTTGCAAGGTTATTAAATTATTCAATCATGACAAATTCAAATTATTCCATCAAACGCGAGCTGTTACCTTCAGCTTTTGTACGCCCGGCCCTGATTGGCGCAGGTACCGGCCTGGTATTGATTGCTCTTTTTTTGCTGGGCGCCGGCAAATCAAACCCCGAATGGAACCCATATTGGCGATTCAGGCCTTTGATTATAGTGCCTTTTGCAGGTGCCATGGGCGCATGTGCTTTTCACCTGGCGCGCAATTTGTTTACACAACCAGCCTGGGTTAAAGCATTGGCCACTTGTTTTGGCACGCTGGCGTTTCTGACTGCGCTATGGCTGGGAAGTGTGATTGGTTTGGTAGGTACCTATTGGCATTGAAAATATGCCAACAAGGGTACCCGCTAACTTTTGGCGAGCTTAGGCGCAGCCTTCATCCAGCTCACCACAGCTCTTATTTCGCCATAGCTGTAATCCTCACCTAAAATTTCTTTAAGCGGCGATAGTTTATCACCGCCATATTTTTCAATCACATCCTGTACGGCGGGTATTTTTTCGAAGCTTATAAAAGCTGTTACATCTATATCACCCCGCTCTATAAATGAGCATAAATGCCCCTCAATAGTAGTGGCTGCTAAATTGCGGATAGCCGCTATTTCGGCAATGGTTTTACCCGATTGATACAGGCTGAAACTTTCCTGTTGCGTAGTGCTCTGTTTTGCGGTACGGTTGCTGTTTTGCTTCCTTTCGCGTTTAGGTTTCTTAGCTGCTATTTTTGACGACAAACCCCTTTGGGCACTGTAGCTTTTTACAGGCTCTAAAAACTCGCGGCCGTAACGGGCCAGCTTGATATCGCCAAAGCCTGAGATTAGCCGTAGTTCGTCAAGGTTTTGAGGTAGATAGGTCGCAATCTCCATTAAGGTACTATCTGCCAATATCACGTAGGCCGGTACATTTTCGTTCCCGGCAATATTGCGCCTAACGTTTTTAAGCTCGTTTAGCAGATCATGCTCAAATGGCAATTCAACATGGTCAGTTCTTTCTTCGGTAGTTTGCGATGCAATAAACTCCACCTTTTGTAGACCTTTTAACACCGCCTCGCTTTTATCCGTTAATTGCAGCAGTGGGTATTCGCCGCCAGATATCTGCAAGTAACCCGTGCTGATCAGCTCGCGCAGGTAACGCTGCCAATCCACCTTACTAATATCGGCACCTATGCCATATGTTTTAAGTTGCTTATGTTCTTCGCGGATCTTTTCGCTTTTTGATCCTCTTAAAAACTCTACCACGTAACCTGCGCCAAATCTTTCTTTCAATCTGGCTACAGCCGATAATGCCTTTTGTGCGATCAGTGTACCATCAAAGCGTATTACCTCGGTGAGGCATACATCGCACGAGCCGCAGTTTTCTGGCGCCTCCTCATCAAAATAATTGAGCAAAAACTGCCGCCTGCAGGTTTGCAGCTCGCTGTAGCGCACCATATCATCCAGCTTTTTCAGCATAATCCGGCTCTGCTCGGGGTTATTCTCCACCCGTGCAAACTCCTTCAGCTTTTGTGCGTCGCCTGGCGAATAATAAAGCATGGCCTCTGAGGGAAGCCCATCGCGCCCCGCGCGCCCGGTTTCCTGGTAATAGCCCTCCACATTTTTAGGCAGATCCATATGCACCACATACCGCACGTTCGATTTATTGATGCCCATGCCAAAAGCGATGGTGGCTACAATGATCTTTACATCATCGCGCAAAAATGCTTCCTGGTTACGCGCCTTGGTGGCATTATCCAAACCGGCATGGTATGCTTCGGCCTGGAATCCTTCTTCCCTCAGGTTCTCCGCCAGCGCCTCTGTTGATTTGCGCGACAGGCAGTAAATGATGCCCGATTCGTCTTTCCGCTTATCCAAAAAGGCCAATAACTGGTTAAAACTATTACGTTTAGGTGCAACGTTATAAACAATATTTTCACGGTTGAATGAGGATATAAATACAGCAGGATCTGTAAGATCAAGCTTCTCCAAAATATCTTTCTGCGTTAGCTTATCGGCCGTAGCAGTTAAAGCGATAACCGGCACTTTAGGAAAGTGATGCTTTAAACCGGCCAGCATCAGGTACTCGGGTCTGAAATCGTGCCCCCAATGCGATATGCAATGCGCCTCATCTATCGCGATCTGTACTACATTCAGCGGTTTTAAAAAATCCAGCAGCTTATTTTCCGAGCCGAACAAACGTTCGGGCGCCAGGTAAAGCAGCTTGATCTCGTTATTCCGCAACCTGTTTACCAGTAACCGCTGCTCTTCGGGGCTTTGCGCCGAATTTAAAAATGCAGCCGGGATGCCGTTAACGTTCAGACTGTCAACCTGGTCCTTCATCAGCGCAATAAGCGGCGATATCACAATGGTCAACCCATTAAGCAATACAGCAGGTAACTGGTAACATAACGATTTACCACCACCCGTAGGCATCAGCGCCAGCACATCCTTACCGTTTAAAATATGCTGTACAATAGCCTCCTGCCGGTGCCTGAATGCACTGTATCCAAAATATTTTTGCAGGGCCTGGTTGGATGTCATAAGCTTTAAAACAAAGCTAATAATTTTAGCATTATTGCTTCAACATTTTTTATTTTTTTTTGAAAGCAAACGCCGGTGATGTTTGGAGGCTTGTATGGATATATCGTTATAAGGACGACACAACCGTCAAAAGCTGAGCTCGTATCTCTTCAATGGCTGTGATGAGTTGATGGTGTGTTGCAATTACTTGCGATATTGCTGCTTTGGCTTCCCTAATTAACTGATCGTTATTTGCCGATAAGGCAAACGCCAATTGTTTTTCAAGTTCGCCTTTGGCAATATCTATTATATAAACATAATTGAACAGCCTATCGAGCTCTGCGGCCATAGCCTGCGCAGCAGGAAACTGCGCACCGAGTAACAAAGTGAGCCGGTAAAATTCGTCATTAGCCAAAGTGTGTGCGCATCCCAACCGGTATCTCCGCGTCGGCCTGTCACAAAGTCCATAGCGTTTAACAATGTTTGCGCTCCCGAAGGAAGGAACCTGGATAACCCGCTCGTGCTTTAAGCCGCAATGAACCGTGTGGTAGCGTTCTAATTTTGACTTTATTTCTGATAATACATCCGGCGTTAGCATGATCTGTCGTTGTTACCCCTTTGCGAATTAAGATAACGGTCCTATTCTTCGTCTTCGCCCTTGGCATGAATATGGCCAAATTCATTGACATCAGAGTCTTCTTTACAAAATTCGCAGCGTTCGCGGCTGATCATAATTTCGTAATCTTCCGGATTCAGTTTGCGTTTTTTTATTGTTTGCGACATGCCTTTTTCAAAATGCTTCTCGTTGGTCGTCGATTTTCCACTTTCATTCCAATCGTATTCTTTTTTGTTAGTAAGCGTTTTTGAGAGGTAACGCATGGGCACCGTCGTTAATTTCGTGCCAAACAACCTATCGTCGGTTTTCGTTCTTTCAACGCCCTCTTTTCTGGCGTACCCAAATGTCGACTGATCATATCCGTTGAATTTTGAAACAGATTCGAATAAATTAGTTAACCCCCCGGGGGTAAGGCCCTCACCCTGGCTTTTTTCTTTTAGGGTGTTGCGTATGTGTTTAAAAACTTTAAACTGAGTCTCATGCTTTGGGTGATACTTTTCTTTTTTTAATCCTTCCCATTTCTCTTTATCATCTTCTTCAAAATCACTAAATACGCTGATATTATCATCTTCGTCGCTTTCATCGCTGAGTTCGGTTCCCATGATAGTCTTTACCGACTCGGTGACCTCATTTGTTTTTAGCCAATCGCTGATGGTGCCATAGGATTTCGTTTTTGCGGCGAGTTTGCCAAACGTTTCTGCTAAAGATGAATAATTTTTTTCGAGATACCCTTTTATTTGTGAGATATATTCCTCTGTTAATTTGTTACCGTAGTGTGTAAAATAGCCCTGAAGAACAGGCTGCGACGATAAGGCTGCCGGCTTTTGTAAAAAAGGCACTGCAGGCAACGACTTACCAGATGTGCCCTGATGATGAATCGTCCGATTGGCTTGAGCACTTTGCTGTTGTCGTTCGTATAGCATCACAAACAAAAATTTATGCTAACTTAACCTAATTGAGTTACATTTACAATGCTTTATGCTATTGCTATCCAAAGTTTTTACCTCCTTTTACACAGAAAACTAATTATTTCATAACATGCCGGTATCATTATCCTGTTGGATGTATTATCCCGAATGGCTGGTCTGAAACGAACATCGGCGCTGGTATAAGGGTTTTCTTTTAACATGAGCGTTTAAGGAATATCGAATAATGAATTTTGAATGTCGAATTACGGAATCCACTTCATTATTTACCGTTCGACATCCGGTGCCCGAAAACATAGGTATTTATCGGTATTTTTTTCAAACTTTTTCACCATATCTTTCTCAAATCACTCCAAATGTACTTTTTAAGTAATTCATACCCATCAAATACATCGGTATCACATAGGTATTCATCGGTGTACCGATGGCGTTAAGTTAAGGACTATCGCACGCTAAGGTGAAAAGACGCAAAGTTTTTAAAGCTTATTTTTAGCGCCTTACGCGCCTTTGCGAGAAATTAAAAACTTTCTTTGGCATCCGATTAGCGAGAATAAAAAGACCAATCACCCAATAACTCAATCATTAAAAATGGGGGGGTAATTGTAAGAAATTTCCGCACCATTTTGCCTTCCCTTTTTCAGCTTCGCGCTGAAAAATAACCATACAATATACGATTTTCTGAATAGAAATACAAGTACAAAAGAGCCGCAGATTCCAAAATCTGCGGCTTTTCAATCATCAAAATATTTTACAATATCGATCGTATCAAACCACCCTCAACCCTGATGGATGCTCCGTTAGTAGCCGAGGCCAGCGGACTTACATAATACGTTACCGTATTGGCTACCTCGGTAACGGTAGCAAAGCGCTGCAAAAGCGATGTTGGCCGTAGGTTTTTGAAAAAGTCGGTTTCCACTTGCGCGGTCGATGTATTGCCCGATTTGGCAATATCTTCAATAAACCCTTCCACTCCGCGCGATTTGGTCGGTCCCGGCAATATCGAATTTACGGTAACACCCGTACCCTTGGTCAGCTCGGCCAGGCCGCGACTAACGGCCAGCTGCGCAGTTTTGGTCATGCCGTAATGGATCATCTCATCAGGGATAAACACCGCCGATTCGCTCGAGATAAAAATGATGCGTCCCCAGTTCTTCTTCAACATTTTGGGCAGCACATGGCGCGAAAGCCGGATGCCGCTCATCACATTCACATCAAAAAACCTAAACCAGTCTTCATCGGGGATATCCGTAAATTGCTTCGGCTCGAATATGCCCGCGTTATTGATCAGGATATCCACCTCAGGTAGTTTACCGATCAGTTCGTACACCTCTTCGGGCTTCGAAAAATCAGCCGCGATGCCCGTTACTTTGGCCTCGCTGTTTACCTGCTTTAATCCGGCAATCGCCTGGTCAATACTCGCCTGCGTGCGGCCGTTAATAATAACCGAGGCCCCTTCGCGCACTAAACTTTCGGCAATAGCATACCCTATACCGGCTGTTGAGCCGCTGATAAAAGCGGTTTTATTGTTAAGTTCCAGATTCATAGCTGTTCAATTTTTTTCAAGATTAAAGCAAAAAGCCCGGAATACCATGCCGCAGGTTTAAAGTTGACAATGAGGGTACATTTTGGAGGTTATTAACAGGGAATTGATGAGTATTTAATACTTTCTGCGGGCTGTCATGGTGAGCTTGTCGAACCATGGTGCGGCGGGCCATTCCGCATATCCCAATAATTTATAACAATAAGCTAAATTTGAGTGTTGGTATCTTACAGCGATGAAAATAATGTATCCTATACCCGCGGCAAGGCTTTCGTCTTACGTACGGGCTATTCTGGTTATTGAGAACGAACAGCTACAAAGCCCGTTCGTATTGCCGCTGTTTGCTAATGGTACACCTACGCTTTTATTTACAACGGCAGCAGGGCGTATGGGAGGGAATGAGCATTATTTAACGCTTTTCGGGCAAACGGTACTACCTCAGCAATTGTTGATCGCTGATAATTTTAAACTCATTGCCTACTTTCTGCAACCATACGCTTTGAGTACCTTGTTCAATATTTCGGCTCTTGAGTTAACCGATAAGCCAATAGCATTGAATATGCTAACAGGGCGATCGGAACTACAGGAGCAATTGCTGAACGCTGCTGCTACTAATCAGTTGTTGCAATTGATAGATGATTATCTGTATAGCAAAATTACTGCGATCAGGCGTGAGGATAAGCGCTTGATCTATGCAAGCGAGAGAATTTCCTCCACATCAGATAAACATATTTTGACCACAGTGCAGCATGAACTGCACATGACAGAAAGAACATTTCAACGCCTGTTTGAACAGCATATTGGCGTTTCGCCTAACCAGTTTCGCAGAATCTGGCAGTTTAACCAGGCATTTGGGCAGATCAATAATGGCAATTTCCGGGATCTCTCGGCAGTTGCATATCATCATGGCTATGCGGATCAAAGTCATTTTATCCGGACCTTTAAAAAGTTTACTCAATTAACGCCATCTGCTTACCTGCGCTCCCGCCCTGACCTCTGATCTTTTTGTCGGTTCTGTTCTATTTTGATACCCGTATGATCGGCATTTTTGCTTAAAATTAATAGCATGAGAAAATTGATCATAACAGAATGGCTGTCATTAGATGGTATATTCGATGCCAGTTCCATGGATAAATGGTGGTTGCCATTTGATAGCCCAAGCCGTCAAAAATACATTCAAAACACAATTAACAATTGTGAAATAATGTTATACGGCCGCAACACCTACCAAATGCTTTATCCCTACTGGTCCTCCTTTGATCATAATGAACAAGGAGTTGCAGACCAATTGAACAATTGCAAAAAATATGTCGTATCCTCCGGGTTGAGAACAGCGGCCTGGAAAAACACCACGATCATCAATAAAGGGTTTACCGAAGCCGTCAAAAACATAAAAACTGAAGAAGGTGGTTATATCCTGGTACAAGGCAGCGGTTCATTGGTAAAACCTTTGCTGGAAGCAGGTCTGGTTGATGAGCTGAGGTTGCTCATTAACCCGGCTATCATCGGTGAGGGCGAACGGCTTTTCCCGGAAGGAATAGCTTCAGGCATCGAGCTAACCAATGTACAACAATTTGAAAAAAGTGTAGTGCTTTTAACTTACCGCCCCAAGTGAAGTGATATCCGAAAGTGTATGGCCTATCAGTTTGGTTTTGGATCTGGTAAATAAGACAAGTAATCAGGTAAAATCACCCTCTCACCGACGATCCCCTCACCAACAACTCATGCCGCAAAATCAAACTATGCGTCAATTGCAAATTATCGTTATTGGTTAAATGGCCTATCAGTATCTTGGCGGCAACTTCGCCCATTTCATAACCTTTGTAGTTAACGGTGGTGAGGTTGGGCTCCACAATGCTTGCTGCCGGGTCGTTGTTAAATCCGGCAAAAGCCACCTGCTCCGGTATCTTGATACCCGCGTTTTTGAGCACCAGCATACAGTTAATGGCGCATACATCGTTAGCTGCAAAAACAGCATCGGGCATGTGCTCCATTTTTAGTATCTGCTCACCGGCTTCATACCCGGCTTGGGCGCTCAGGTCGTTAATAATCAGCAGGTCATCATAAACCGGCAGGTTACTGTCTTCCAGCGCTTTTTTATAGCCATTGTAACGTTCGGCATATACGTTGCGCAGGCCGGGGGCGCCAATATGGGCAATGCGGGTGCAACCCTGGTCAATCAGGTGGCGGGTAATATCGTAAGCAGCCTTAAAGTTATCGATATGGATATTGGGGCAAACCTGGTGCTCGTAAATCCGGTCGAAAAATATAACGGGAATATTGCGGCTGATAAAGTTTTCGAGGTGATCAATATTATCGGTATCATAAGCCAGCGATATCAGCAAACCATCAACCCGGTTGTTATACATGGTTTTGGTATTGCTTATCTCTTTCTTCATCGTCTCTAACGATTGGCTGATGATCAGGTTGTAATTGGCTTCGTTGGCCACTTTTTCCATCCCAGCTATCACGTCAGACATAAAGCTACTGTTTAGCCGCGGTACCACAACGCCAATGGTATTGCTGCGTTTGGTGCGCAGGTTGCTGGCAAAAGCATTTGAGCTATAACCCATGGTGCGGGCGGCTTCAACTATCTTTTTTTTAGTTTTGGCATTTACACCGGGCATATCGTTCAAACTCCGGCTAACGGTAGCCGCCGATAGATTAAGCTTTGCAGCTATATCGTAAATGGTGATCTCTTTTGCAGGCTTGTGCATACCAAATATTAAAGGCGGGTATCAAAATCGATTACAAATATCGTTCATTAATCTCATATTAAATGTAAACTTATTTTACTAAATAAGCAATTTAGCACAATGTTTTTTTTGTAACCGATTGCAATTATTTAAAATTTGTACTTAATTTCACAGGCAATAAAAAGGCTCATCTAAAAGTACTTTCTTTTTTTTAGTTTTTTTGTATTTGTAACCAAATAGTAACATTGCAACCAATAATGAGGCCCGTCAAACTACTCAGCCGTTTTTTTACTGTGCTGATGCTTAGCATCGGTACCGCGGCCCATGCGCAAAACACGCGCACCATCACCGTTGATGCCAAACAGGTTAATGGCGCATTTAACCGCAGCTACAATTTTTGCGTTGGGGCAGGCAGGGCCAACGAGGGGTTGCGCGCCGACTGGCAGCGGCAGCTGCGCATGGCTAAAGCCGAACTGGGTTTCAGGTATATCCGTTTCCATGGGTTGTTAACCGATGATATGGGCGTTTACCGCGAAGATAAGAACGGTAACCCCGGCTATAACTTTCAGTATATTGATGAGCTGTTTGATTTTTTGCTGAGCATCGATATGAAGCCCTTTGTCGAACTGGGTTTTATGCCCAACGCGCTTGCAAGCGGCAATAAAACCATTTTCTGGTGGAAGGGTAATATCACACCGCCAAAAGATTACCAAAAGTGGGATGCGCTGATCACCAAATTAGTGCAGCATTTTACTGAACGTTACGGCGAGTCCGAAGTTAAAAGCTGGTATTTTGAAGTGTGGAACGAACCCAACCTGAAGGGCTTTTTTTTTAGCGGCAACCAGCAGGATTATTTTAAACTTTACCGCGAAACAGCCAACACTATTAAAGCGGTATCGAAAAGCTACCGCGTTGGCGGCCCTGCAACTGCCGGCAACGCCTGGGTCCCCGAAATGATCAGCTTTTGTACTGACAACAAAGTACCGATCGATTTCATCAGCACCCATACCTACGGCGTTAAGGAGGGCTTTTTGGATCAAACCGGCGAGGTTGGCGTAATTGTCAGTCAGGATAAAAATGCCGTTTCCGGCGATATGATCCGCGTAAAGCAGCAGATCAAAAACTCGGCCATGCCCAACCTCGAGCTGCATTATACCGAGTGGAGTTCATCATACACACCCACCGATCCTATACACGACAGTTACCACGAAGCGGCTTATATTTTAGATAAGATCAAAAAAGCATCCGGATATGTAAACTCCCTCTCGTACTGGACGTTTACCGATATTTTTGAAGAGAATGGCCCGCGGTTTACGCCTTTTCACGGCGGGTTTGGGTTGCTCAATTACCAGGATATCAAAAAGCCGTCGTACTATGCTTTTAAATACCTCAACCAGTTAGGCAATATTGCGCTAAAAAGCAACGATTCAAGCGCGATAGCCTGTAAAGATGCCCGTGGTAACATACAGCTTTTGCTGTGGAACTTTCGCATCACGCACCCCGGCGACTCGGTTAACGACCAGGTATTTTACAAACGTGATCTGCCCGCCCAAAAACTGCCGGATGTAAAGATCAGCATTAAAAATATGGCGCCAGGCACTTATAAAATGTATCTGCATAAAACCGGTTACCATGCTAACGATGCCTATTCCACATATTTTGCTATGGGTTCGCCGCTGCAGTTAAGCAAACAGCAGGTGTCCCAAATTAAACAGGCCAATAATGATAAACCGGAGCTGATCACCGTTAAGGTTACAGCAAACGGTATTTTTGAAAAACAATTACCCATGCGCCAAAACGACGTGTATTTGGTGGAGTTGAAGAAGGAATAAAACGAATTAAAAAATTCCCCTCTTGAGAGGGGGCGCGTTGGGCAGTGCGGCTGCAGGGGTGTGTTTATGCGATTTTTTCGATAGTAAATAACAAACGAAAATAAAAGAATAAAAAAACTGTCATCTCTCCTTGGGTCGAAATGACAACAAAACAAAGATTATAACATAACAACATGATACCCAATTTAGAACAAACATTCCGCTGGTTTGGCCCTAATGATCCGGTTACTTTGGCCGCCATTACGCAAACCGGCGCTACCGGTATAGTTACCGCTTTGCACCATATTCCTTGTGGGGATGTATGGACGATGGACGAGATCAATGAACGTAAAAGCGTGATCGAAAAAGCAGGCCTCACATGGTCGGTAGTTGAAAGCGTCAACATCCACGAAAGTATTAAAACCGCCGCGCCCGAGCGCGATCAGTACATTGCCAACTACATTGCCACGCTAAAAAATCTGGCGCAGGCCGGCATTAAAACAGTATGCTATAACTTTATGCCCGTGCTTGATTGGACACGCACCAACCTTGATTTTCGCCTGCCCAACAATGCTTCGGCCTTGCGTTACCATGCCCCGGCCGTAGCTGCCTTCGACCTGTATATCTTACAACGTCCCGAAGCTTTTAACGAGTTTACAGTTGAGCAGCAGCAAGCCGCTAAAGCTTATCTGGATAGCATCAGCGAAAGCGAAAAAACCTATCTAACCAACACTATTATGGCCGGCCTGCCCGGCACCGACGAGGTATTTACCATTGCCGAGTTTAAAGAACATTTAAAAAAATATGCCCAAACCGATGCCAAAGCCTTAAAAGCTAACCTGGCGTACTTTTTAAAAGGCATTATCCCAACTGCCGAAGAGCTGGGTATTAAAATGTGCATCCACCCCGACGATCCGCCGTTCCCGATACTGGGCCTGCCACGCGTGGTTTGTAACGAAGAAGATCTGCTGGATGTGGTTAACTCGTGCCCTTCGCCATCAAACGGTATTACTTTTTGCACCGGCTCGTTGGGGGCTAATCCTAAAAACGATTTGCCGGCTATGGTGAGCCGGTTAGGGCAGCATATTCATTTTTTACATCTGCGCAACGTACAGCGCGAACCCGATGGCAGTTTTTACGAAGCCGATCATCTAAGCGGCAGCACCGATATGTACGCCGTAATGAAAGCTGTGGTAATTGAGCAAAAACGCCGCGCCTATGTTGGCATACAAGAGCCGGCTATACCCATGCGCCCCGATCACGGCCATAAAATACTCGATGATGTAAATTACAATACCTACCCGGGTTACTCGGTTATCGGCAGGCTAAAGGGCCTGGCCGAACTGCGCGGACTGGAGCTGGGTATTAAAAGGACATTGTTTGAGTAATAATTAAAACTCCCGAAAATGTCATTGCGAGCGATAGCGCGGCAATCGCACGGAGGCAAGTGTTCGCCCTGCTAAGCCGCTCTGTAAAGCAAGCGATTGCTTCGTCCCTCGCAATGACATATTTTATAGAATCTTTAATACGTATACAACCTCACATGCTGTATACTATACTCGTTAACCGGTATGCGCACATGCCTGCCCTGGTGGTCCTGGTCGCCGTTCATGCGCCTTTGTGGTACCCATTGCCCGTTTATAAAAGAGCCTTCGTCTACGCTTAGCAAACCGGCTTCGCCTTTGGCAGCAGGTTTAAACGTAATTACGGCCCCGGTTCCGGCAATATAGTATTCGCCCGGCGCAACGCAGATTACCATAACACCGGTTTGCGGCCAGGTTTCGTTTTTTGAGCCCGGCGACCAACCCAACTTGTATTCGTGACTTACGGATAGCTCATAATTGCCTAAAGTCGCGTTTTGAACGGGGTTGTCCTTATCCAGCAAAAAGCCTCTGGTCTGGCCTTTCGGCTGATAGTTGACGATCAAAGGCGTAACCTGGTTAATGATCGCGTAAGCTTTGCCAATAGGTTCGTTCTCAGGTTTGGTTGTTGATTCGATAGAGAACGGCGAGAACGACAGGCAATTATATTCGCCAAAAGCAAAAAAGGCTTTCGCATCCACACCGGCCTCAAAACGAATTTCGGGTATCAGCAGCGGGTTGGCATTGCGGGTATACAGATCGCACCAATGCTTAAAATCAGGATTGTAAAAATCAGGTGCTAATACATCGATAACCGGTGCGCCGGCTTTCCATACATCGGTTACCTGCGGCAACGGCCCGGCGCTTGGGTATTCGCCGGGCTTTTTACCGGGAGCGTTGAGGGCGGCGTTAAGGTACATGGGCAAATTATAAACCCTTTTACCGGCAAGCGCAATCTCGTTAACATAACACGAAAAATACCAGGCCATAAAAAGTTCGTCGGTAGCCAGGCTTTTGCCGAAAATGTCTTCCCAATTACCGGCGGTTTTATAACCGTTACTGGCCCAGATATCTTTGGTTTCAGGCAGCAAAATGTTTTTATGCAGGCTAAGGTAATTGAGTAGTTGGGCGGGTACAGGTTGTGCAAATGCAGCGTTGGCACCTGCATCATAATCACGGGCATCGGGCAGCATGCCTATCTCGTTTTCCACCTGGATCATGATCACCGTACGCTGCTTACTATCAAAAGCCTTAACATGCTGCATCAGCTTAACAAATGCCCGCTTATCTGCTTCGAGATTATTTTTGCTGAAAGGCGTTAGTATCTCATGTTTAATGCCTTTTTGGTCCTCAATCCGCGGAAACCTTGCTGCATCCGTTTTAACCCAGGCAGGCGCATAGCACGACATGCTGTTTTTCCAGCTCCCAAACCAAAGCAATACCAGTTTGATGTTGTTCTTCCGGGCATCGGTGATCAGGCCATCAAGTACGGTAAAATCAAATTTGCCTTCTATGGGTTCCATCAGTTCCCAGTAAACCGGCGCATAAATGGTGTTGATGTTCATTTTTTTCAGCTTCGGCCAGATGGGTTTCATATAAGCCATGCTCGATGCGCTTGAATTACCCAGTTCGCCGCCTAAAACGAGATAAGGTTTGTTATCAACTAAAAGTTGAATAGAGTTGCCGTTCTTTACCAGTTGCGGTATATTACTACCAGTTTGCTGTGCCGCAAGGTTTAACACAATTAAGAAGATCAGCCCGCAGGCTAAAACAAGTTTTTTCATTTGGCAGAAAAATGTTACTGGTATTAGGTATTGCTAAGATAAGCTTTGATCGGGAAATGTTATTGAACAAAACACCAAAGCCGGCCAAACGGCCGGCCTTGATGATCCCCTAACACTAACTAAACTTTTTTAATATACTATTGGCCTTTTAACGAAAGCAGTACACTGTAATAGGCTGGTTTTTTGGCATAGCCTGCATTAAACAATAATGGAAAATCGGGTGCCGAAGCCGAATTTAACCAGCTATCCGTATCGGCCACGCCCCAAATGGTAATGCCATACTGCTGCGCCTTAGGCACGTTTTTTTGGTACGAGTCTATCACATATTTGTACAGCGTAGCCTGCGATGTTAATGCGGTTGAACTGGCAGTAAAACCTGCGGCTTTACCCGAGTTAAGGGCAATGTCGAGCTCGCTTATCCTTACTTTTAAACCGGTGGCAGCCAATTTGATAAATGCATTGTCAATACCTGTGGTGGTAGTATTGAGGTTAATGTGCATTTGCGTGCCTATACCATCTATCTTAGCACCCTTACCCTGCAGTTCTTTTACATAAGCGATCAGCGAATCGAGCTTGGTGTTACTATATTCAAGATTATAATCGTTTATAAACAATAAGGCATTCGGGTCGGCAGCTTTGGCGTATTGAAATGCCTTCAAGCCAAAGTTTCGGCCAAGATAATCGGCCCAGAAAAAGAAACCGTTACCTGCCGGTGTGTTGGCGCTGGTGCGCAGGTTACCGCCATTATCACTAATGGCTTCATTTACAACATCCCATGCTTTGATCTTTCCGGCGTAATGCGTTACAATACCGGTTATTTCGCGCTTCAGGGCGGTATCTACATTAGCCGCTATCTGGGCTGCAGGTAGTGTGGTGGTAGTGTTGGCAACCACGGTAATATTATCAATGTTGTAGGTACCCGCGGTTGTAAAGTTAAGCCTTACCTGCGGGGCTGTTTCGGCCGAGTTTAACGTAATGGTCCATGAGTATTTTGTCCAGGTGGCTGTGGTTGTAAAGGTATTATCACCATCATACTGTGTACCCTGCATCACTGCTTTAACCGCGCCTGCGCCCTTAATGTACATGCTCACGGTGTATGATGAACCGCCGGTTCCGGTAAAAGCATCATTTACAGCCTGTATGCTATAGCTGTTTGGTCCGGGGGTAGTAACTACTACTTTAAGCGATTGTGCACCATCCTGCGCAGTAGTGTTATCAACCGAAAACGTTGCCGCGGCGCCACCTGTGCTGCTTACCTGGGTAAACCAGTTGGTGCTTATACCGCTTTCAAAACTGCCGTTACTGATCAGGTTGGTAGTAGAGGCGGTTGTGCCCGATTTAAGTGTATTGAGGTAGTTGGTGTTTTGCTGCGAGTACCAGCATAGCGTATGCCCATACACCTGTAAACCGGAATTGGTACACAGGTTGTAAAAGTTATCGGCAGTGGTAAAATTTAGCGAACCATCGTTTTGTACTACCGATGCATTTTTTAACTCATTGCCAAAGGTTACCCACCCAGCCTCTCTTTTAATGGTATTTAAATAGCTTGAGTTTGTTGAAGCCAGGTTGTAAGTGGCCGCTATACCGATATTTAAGGTAGTTGAGCCTTTAAGCGTGCCCGTTGTATCGGTTGTAACGGGAGTTCCGCCGTTATTGTTATTGCCATCTCCGCCTGAGCTACCCGGGTCGCTTTTTTTGCAAGCTGCCAGTAGCGATATAGCTGCGAATGCCGTTATACCGATCTTTTTTACAATGTTTCTCATAAATGTTGTTTTTTAATAGTAGACTTTGGTACCCGGTTCAAGTTGGTGATGTGGTATTAGTTATCAGGTAAACAAAACAAGAGGCTTTATGGCCTCTTGTTTTGAATGTAAATTATCTTGGTATTTTCATTAATAACCGTTGTTTTGCGGATATGCAGGTCCGGATAACACAGCGTTGATCAGCCCTTGCGGTATAGGCCAGCGCGTGTGATATGGCTGGATATTAGGTCCGCCGGTTACGTTATACATTTGGTTGCGCCTAACCAGTTGCTGCGTGCGTACCAGGTCATACCAGCGGCGCGGATCGCCATAAAACTCGCGCGAATACTCTTCCAGTATCAGGTCCATCCCACACAGGGTGCCGGTACTTGTAGTATTGTTAGGTATGGCCAATTGAGCCAGTTGGGCACCTGTTAAAGCCATAGCGGTAGCATTAGCAGCGTTAACGGCAGTCATATTTGCCGTGGTTACGTGAGGTGCACTGGCAGCAACAGATGCTGCATCGGCAACTGTACGGTATGCTGCCCTCTGGCGGATAACGTTTAGCGATGTTGCCGCGGCCGCGGTATTACCCAGCATATAATTGGCTTCGGCATTCATCAGGTAAACTTCCGAAAAGCGCATCAAAGTGATCGGACGGCTTGAAAAATCAAGAATACCTGTACGTTTAGGGTCGTCAAACTTTTTAACAGTAGGGAAAATAGTGCTGTTAAATTGTTTTGGGGTAACTATCAATCCTTTAAAGGCATCGCGGCGTGCCAGGGTAACATCAGCGCTTGGCATCAATATAGCGGTATCACCGTCTATAGGTGTAATATATCCGTTTTGACCCGGCGAAGCGCCACCACCCGGCTGACCAGATGAAGTACAGATGAGTTTACCTTTTGGCGTAACACGGTCACTTTGCAGTCCGGCAGTTACATTAGGGTTGGTACATATCCAATAAGTTTGGAAGGTAGCATCATAGCGGGTATCATGTAATTGATCGGCAAATGCTACATCCATAGTGTACGGTTTATTAGGCGCTAAACGAATGTATGGGCGGCCGTTAAATACATCGCGTACCATACCTGCGCTGCCTCCCATTTTTTGTGGTACTGCATCAATACCGGCAACATTATCCACACCCGGGCCCACATAGTTAAAACGGGCCAAAACATACAGCAGGTTGATACCATAACCGCCTGATGATTGCTGGGTATAGTTAGAATACAATGGATCTGTTATACCGTAATCAATAGCGAACATGTTTTCTTTACCATAATCGTTGGCTGGTTTGTGTACATCAAAATAATCCTGCCAAAGGTCAAGCCCATAGGTGGCCTTATTAGCAATGAGCGCTGCGGTTAGATCGGCAGCTTTTTGAAAATCGGTTGGTTGTTTAGCTTCGGTATAGCCCCTGGTGAGGTATGCTTTTGCCAGGTACGCATTGGCAGTAGCGGCTGTAGCGCTTTTGCCTATGCCGGCAGCCGAAAACGGATTTGAAGCGGTAATGGTATTAGGTAATCCCGCTGCGGCATCTGTAAAATCCTGGATAATGGCATTGTAAATATCACTCAATTGTGCAGGGGCATCAGCTGAAACTGCCTGGGTGTTAAAGGTAAGATGCAGCGGGATGCCACTTTTTTGAGTAGCAGTTAAGCCTCCGTAGGTTTGCACCAGCCAGAAGTATAAAAAGCCCCTTAAAAACTTGGCCTGGGCCACATACTGGGTACGCGCGTTATTATCGGTAATTGCCGATGCGTATTGTAAAACGCCATTAAGGGTATTAATGTCAACAAATAAGCCGGTAATATCCGGGCCGTTTGATGACGTGATATTTTTGAATGAATTATAATAAACCGGGTTAGTACCGGCGCTGCCACCTGGTATATTCTCGTCGGTACCATCGAAAAAATAAACAATACCTTCGCCCGAAAAAGCTCCCCTTAGGTCTTGATACACGCCGGTAACCCCAGCTTGCACACCACCGGCTGTACTAAAGTAATCAGGATACAGACCAGCGCGCGGCTGCTCTACCAGTTGCTTTTTACAGCCCGTGGCTGCTGTTAATACCGCTGCCACAGCGATAATAAAATTGTTTTTAGTTAATATTTTCATATCTCTGTATGTCTTAAATTAAAACTTTGCATTAATGCCTATAATAAAGTCGCGTGTTATTTCGCCGGCGCTAATACCTGCTCCGCGGAAAAATATACCGCCATTGCCTGAATTTGCACCTGCAATATTACCGGTTGCTGAAGGGTCGGCAGGGTTAGTAACTGCTTGCCCATTGGTGTTATAGCTGTAAGTTGATTCTGCATCTGGCACCGAGAAACTTTGGTTACGGATAGGAGCATAGATAAATAATGGATTGGTTACGTTTGCATATATCCGCAATCCGCTCATACCCACCTTTTTCAATAGATTTACAGGGAAGTTATAGCCAAGGTTGATACTTTTTACCCGGATAAACGAACCATCATAATATTGCAGTGTTGAATAATACGGCACCGGAGCATATGAGTTAGGCTCAGGGAAAGCATTGGTTGCATTGTTTGGCGTCCAATAGTCGATCACCGGCTGGTTATGGCGGCCCTGGTTAAGGTACTGCCAGCCATTGTTGGCCGAGTTAGACGACGATACATAAGGAGCAATGGTAGTAAAGCCCATGCGGCCCTGGATTACAAAGCTCAGGTCGATATTTTTATAGCTCACACGGTTTGTCATACCAAACGTGTAGTTAGGATTAAAATGACCAATGATCTGATTGTCATTAAAGTCGATCTTCCCGTCGTTATTAAGATCCTGAACTTTGATTGAGCCCGGCTTTTGACCGTATACTGCTGCCTGTGCAGCTTCGCTGGTTTGCCAGATGCCTAATTTTTTCACATCGTAAATAACGTTAAGCGGCTGGCCCACAAATTCGCCCAGGCTGGGCGCAGCAGTTGCGCCATTAGGCAAGGCAACGACCTTTTCGCGGCTGAAAGCGATATTAAAATCGGTTGACCAGTTAATGCCATGAGCGTTTTGTATATTGATGCTGCTCAGGCTAATTTCAAGGCCTTTATCTACAGAGGTTCCAAGGTTGGTAACCGGCGGGTTACGGGCGCCGGTTGTTAGCGGTAAAATGTTTTGTAAAATAATACCCGAAGTGGTGGTTTTGTAAACCTCTACCGAACCGGTAAGGCGGCCCTTTAATACAGCAAAATCTAAGGCCAGGTTATACTCTGCTGATCGTTGCCAGGTTAGACTTGGGTTAACCAGGTTGGTAACTATCACACCTTGTGCATCACCTGCAGATGAGCTGCCAAATTGATATTTAACAGCAGTTAGCTGGCCTAAAGTGGCATACGGTTGTACAGTAGTAATGGTTGAGGTTTCACCATAGCCGCCGCGTAGTTTCAGGTTATCAATAAAGTTAAATTTCTTCATAAAACTTTCATTACTGATCACCCAGCCTAAGCCGATCGACGGATAGGTGGTAGTTTGGTTCCCTTGTGCCAGTGCCGAGTTGGAATCCGAACGGATGGTTGCTGTAATATCGTACTTGCTGTTATAAGCATAGTTTAAACGGCCTACCCATGATAGAATGCTTTGTTCGCTGTAAAATCCGCCAACATTGCTGATGCTTTGAGCCAGACCCAGGTTGGAGTTTTTATTAGCATCTGAGGGTATACCGGTACCGCTGATATTTGAATTTTCGGTATGCGCCAACTCATTGGTAAAACCGGCTACAAGGTTTACGCTATGCTTTCCTGCAAACACATTATCGTAGGTTAACAAATGTTCCTGGTTTATACGGTACGAGTAATTGTTTACTGTACTGGCGCTGGTTTTAGCAATAGTTGTCAAATCGGCGTTGTTGATACCATTATACGTGCCTTGCAGCGATTGCGCATAGTTGTAGTTTACCGTGTAACGATATTTTAAGTGTTTTACAGGAGCTACCTCGCCATACAATATGTCGTTGGTAACAAAGCCGCGTGTATAGTTATAATACTGGTTTGGCATGCTACCCGGAAGCAACGGATTCACAAAAGTAGCATCCAACTGATCTGACTGCGGTAGCGGATTGATGGTTCCGTCGGCATTGTAAGGATAAGTTAAAGGGCTTATATACTCTGCCTGTTGCAGTTGGCCCGCTCCCCCGCTATTGATCATGCGCAAACTGGTTACGGTAACTAAACCAAACTTGATATAATCATTTATTTTATGATCTAATGAGGCATTTAATGATATACGCCTTACATAATTATCATTGCGCTCAACAGTATTGTTGGTACGATAACCCACACCTATGTTAAATTGTGTTTTTTCGGTACCGCCGGTAACTCTCAGGTTTTGGTCCCAGGTAAAGGCGTTGCGTAATAATAATGATGGATAATCAGAGCTTACTCCTTCAGCAAGTGCCTTTTTTTCAATCGTAGTTAAAGCATAATTATTAACTGTTTGGCCGTTTTGCAATAGGGCCCCCTGGGTAGCATCGGTTATCAACTGTGCAAACTCGGTGCCGTTAAGTAGTTTTACAGGCGTTACCGGCTTGTTGATGGCCAAATAGCTATCATATGAGGTTTGCGTTTGCCCAACGCGGCCACGGTTAGTGGTTATTAATAATACACCACCCGAACCGCGTGAACCATAGATGGCAGTTGCCGAAGCACCTTTTAATATGTCAACGCTTTTAATGTCGTTAGGGTCGATGTTTTCGATCGAGTTGTAGTAAGGTTGTCCGTCTAAAATGATCAGCGGACCGTCAACTCCAGGGCTGCCGCCTATGTTACGGCTACCACGAATGGTAATTATCGGGCCGTTGGGGCTGTTTACCACATCAAGACCGGCTACCCGGCCTTTAAGCTGCTCAAAAACGTTTGATGCAGGTATCTCTTGCAGTACTTTTGCATCAACCGTTGCTACGGTACCGGTAACATCCTGTCTTTTTAATGTACCGTAACCTACCACAACTACTTCGTTAAGGCTGTTTGCTCCATTCGCCATTACGATCTTTAAATTATTGCTTTTTGAAGTAATGGCTATTTCCTGCGTGGTGTAACCAATAAAGGATACCACCAGCGCTGTTGCATTTGCCGGCACTTTAATAGAAAAGTGGCCATTGATATCGGTAGCAACACCACCGGTAGTTGCCCCTTTTACTTTAACATTGGCGCCTATTATGGGGTCGCCTTGCTGATCTGATACAGTACCTCCAATCGTCGACTGGGCGTATGTGCTCAGCGAAAGCAAACTGCTACACATGAAAACGAGCAGCACTTGCCAGCATTTTAAAAGTTTAATTTTTCTCATAATCGATTCATTTAATGTTTGATAGTGGGTTCTTTAGTTGGTTGATTTGTTTTACCGTAACTGCGCTGCAATTACTAACTGAAAGAACTATTGAGTGTAAGCCCTTCAATAGTTAAGGATAGGAACCTGGTAGATTTTTTGAATAGAAGTTTCTCCATACAACACAGTTGATTTTAATAATGGTTAATTAATTGGTTTAATAAAAAACTTCCTGGCCGTGTATCGGGTTTCTGTCAGCAAATTCTCTTAGCGCAGATTGGCTTAACTAACTCCGGTGGTGAACAAGAAGGTGTAATTGGTTATAACTTGGAATAAAAGTAGAAACAAATTTTTAAAAATAACAATCGATTGCAAAAATATTTTTAATTGGTGGATAAAATGTAATTTTGACGTTTTTAAAATGTCACAATTTGTAATGTTTTTGTTAAATTTTGATTTGAATAATTGTTAAAATATCAATAAATTAATAAAAAATGTGATATTTTGATGATTATTGGCTTTTTGCATTTTTCGCTCAAAATATTGATACCGATTAAATTTTATGATCAATTTCAGATGTTTTTATAGTGTGAATCGTACACAAATGCCCGACTATTGTTTCAACTTGCCGACATTTTCTACCTGATAATCGTATAAATTCAATTTTATTTGTAATCGATTGCTTAAATTATTTATACTTGTATTGTGATAGAGCGGATAGCTGCAACTGTTCGTTTGTCGATAAACCAATTTGCCTTTAGTTAATTTATTGATCCTTGATATTGCAAGATACAGGCACTAAAGTATCTTGATATCGATGTAACCTGAAACAAGAACGACGATGAAAAAAGCAACCTGCGTACTGTTAAGTGTTTTGTGTTTTTCCACTACGTTGCTGGCCCAGCAAAAGCCGGCGGTAGCCGGTAAGGGCTTAAAAGATTATTATAAAAATTACTTCCCGATAGGAGTAGCGGTGTCGGTGCGGGCATTAACACAGTACCAGCCTTTAATACTCGGACAGTTTAACAGCCTTACTCCCGAAAACGCCATGAAAATGGGGCCCATCCATCCGCAGGAAAACAGGTACAATTGGCGCGATGCCGACTCGATCGTAAACTTTGCACAGGCACATGGCCTGCGTGTACGCGGGCATAACCTATGCTGGCACGAGCAAACCCCAAATTGGTTGTTTAAAGATTCGCTTGACGGCCGGGTAACCAAAGCTGTTTTATTAAAGCGTTTACACGATCATATCAATACGGTGGTTAATCGCTATAAAGGGAAAATTTACGCGTGGGATGTGGTTAACGAGGCCATCGATGATGACAGTACCAAATTTTTACGAAACTCGCTATGGTACCAGATATGCGGCGATGAATTTATCATCAAAGCTTTTGAATACGCCCACGAGGCCGACCCCAAAGCGCAACTGTTTTATAACGATTACAATACTGAGCGCCCGGAAAAGCGCGAACGTGTTTACAAGCTTTTAAAAATGCTGGTTGACAGGGGAGTGCCCATTACCGGTGTGGGGATACAGGCCCACTGGTCGATATACGAGCCATCTGCAAATGATCTGCGCACTACCATCAAGCAATTTTCATCGTTAGGGTTAAAGGTGCAGGTTACCGAACTGGATGTGTCGATCTATCCCTGGGAGAAAAATCCGCGCCAGCTTAAAGATAATGAGTCGGACAAGTTTACACCCGAACTGGAACAAAAACAGCTGGAAAAATACACCGAGGTATTTAAAATATTACGCGAGTATAAAAAGGTAATTACCGGCGTAACTTTCTGGAATGTCTCAGACAAATATACCTGGCTTGATGAGTACCCCGTTAAGGGCCGTAAAAACTACCCGTTATTGTTCGACCAGAACCAGCAGCCTAAAAAAGCCTACTGGAGTGTTGTGGATTTTAAATAAAAGATAAAGCCCGAGATATGAAAACATCCCTTGTTCGTGTTTTATTGATGGCCCTGGTTTTAGGTTGCTGCCAAACGGTTTATGCCACCGGCGAGCCAAAATACGTATCTGCACAAAGCAGTGCAGGTAGTTTTGCCCTGGCGGTAAATGGTAAACCGATACCACTGTATAGCAGTATTGATGATTATCCGGGAGTTATCCGTGCGATCAGGGATCTGCAAATGGATATCAACTCGGTTACAGGCAATAAACCGCTTTTCGATAATTCATCACCTAAAGGGCAATGTGTTTTAATTGGCACTATAGGTAAAAGCACACTGATAGATGGCCTGATCAAAAATCATAAACTCAATGTTGCCGGTATTGCCGGAAAATGGGAAACCTTTATATTGCAAACTGTGCAAAATCCCCTGCCGGGCGTACGCAGTGCACTGGTTATAGCAGGCAGCGATAAACGTGGAACGATATTCGGTATTTATGATCTTTCTGAACAGATAGGGGTATCGCCGTGGTATTGGTGGGCCGATGTGCCGGTTAAAAAACAAGCAAATTTATACGTGCTGCCGGGCAGGCACAGCCAGGGTACGCCCGCGGTAAAATACCGGGGCATCTTTATAAACGACGAAGCGCCGGCCTTTTCCGGATGGACGAAAGAGAAGTTTGGCGGGGTTAACCACCTGGCTTACGAAAAGGTGTTCGAGCTGATCCTTCGCCTTAAAGGCAACTACCTGTGGCCCGCCATGTGGGGCAACGCTTTTAATGATGATGATAAAACCGATCCCGCTATAGCGGATGAATATGGCGTGGTAATGGGCACTTCGCACCACGAACCGATGGACAGGGCGCAACAGGAATGGAAACGTTACGGTACCGGTGCCTGGGATTATGAAAAAAACGCTGATGTGCTGAAAGCCTTCTGGAAAAAAGGTATTGAAAACATGGGCACTAAAGAAACTCTGGTAACCATAGGCATGCGCGGCGACGGCGATATGGCCATGACCGAAGGCAGTAATGTGGCGTTGCTGGAAAAAATCGTTAAGGATCAGCGGCAGATCATTGTTGATGTGACCGGCAAGGCACCCGAAAAAACACCGCAAATGTGGGCCTTGTATAAAGAGGTGCAAGATTATTACGACAAAGGCATGCGCGTGCCCGATGATATAACGCTTTTATTATGCGATGACAATTGGGGCAACATCCGTAAACTGCCTAAACTGAATGAGCCGAAACGCACAGGTGGTTACGGTATTTATTATCACTTTGATTATGTAGGCGGCCCGCGCAATTACAAATGGCTAAACACTAACCCCATTTCAAAAACATGGGAGCAGATGCACCTGGCTCATCAGTATGGTGCCAACCAGGTTTGGATAGTAAACGTGGGCGATTTAAAGCCGATGGAGTTCCCGATATCGTTCTTTTTGGATTATGCCTGGAACCCTGACAAGATCCCGGCAAACGGCCTGAAAAAATATACCGAACAATGGGCCGCACAGCAGTTTGGCCCAGCGTATGCTGCACAAATTGCCAATATATTATCAAAATACACCAAATATAACGGCCGACGCAAGCCGGAGCTTTTAAACGAAAATACATACAGCCTCACCAACTACCGCGAGTTTGAAACCATTACTACCGATTACAATAACCTGGCAACAGAAGCCGAACAACTTTGGGAAAAAATCCCTGCACAATATAAAGATGCTTATTTTGAACTGGTTCTGCATCCCGTTAAGGCCTGCGCCAATTTAAACGAGTTGTATTATACGGTAGCAAAAAACAAGTTTTATGCACAGCAGGGCCGCGCTGCAACCAATGGGCTGGCCGAGAAGGCCAAGGCGCTGTTTGATAAAGATGCCGAAATATCGGCTTATTATAACCACACGCTGGCTAATGGTAAATGGAACCACATGATGGATCAGACGCATATTAGCTATACCTACTGGCAACAACCTCCGTTTGATAAACTGCCCGAGGTTAAACAAATTGAGCTACCTGCCGCAGCTGATATGGGCGTGTATGCCGAGGGCGCCGATGCGCCGGCCAGCAATGCCACTTTGCCGGAGTTTTATTCGGTAAATAGATCCAGTTACTATATTGATGTATTTAACAAAGGGAGACAACCTTTTACCTATACCGTGCAAGCCGAACCGTTTATCAATATTACCAATGTGGCAGGCAAAGTTGATCAGCAAAAGCGCCTGATGGTAAGCATTAACTGGGTAAAAGTACCGGCAGGGCATCACGAGTACCCTATCAAAATTACCGGATCAGGTAAAGAGATTACGGTAACAGCTGTGGTGAATAAAGAAACCCCGGCAGGTAAAGGTTTTATCGAAACAAACGGCTATGTAAGTATGGAAGCCGTGCATTACACCAAGGCGGTTAACGGTAATGGCATTAAATGGAGCATCCTGTCCGATCATGGCCGTACTTTATCAGCCATTACTACCTTCCCGGTAACGGTACCTGTGCAAACGTTAAATGATGCCACGCCACATTTAGAATACCAGGTAAACCTGAGTAAGGCTGGCGACTTTAAACTGATTACCTATGTTTCGCCTTCGCTGGATTATAATAATGTTGGCGGATTAAAATATGCCGTTTCGATAGATGGTGAAGCTCCGCAAATTATCAATTTACAAGCCGATAATTCAGAAAGGCAGTGGGGTAAAAATGTAAGCAATAATGCCAATATTTTAACATCAACTCATACAATTAGTAAGCCTGGTGTACATATCATCAAATACTGGATGATCAACCCTGGTGTAGTATTACAAAAGCTGGTGCTTGATTGCGGCGGTTTAAAACCGAGCTATTTAGGTCCGCCGGAAAGTGCGAGACAATTATAAATATAGCGATGGGTCTCAAACCCATCGCTATTCGTGTGTTTTTCCTTGTTCTGGCGCAAGCGTCCGCTTGTGCCACTTGTATCTAGTCATTAAAACATTGAAACGTTGCCACAAGCGGACGCTTGCGCCAAAAAAGAAGAATGTTATCTATTTCCCCTGTTCCGCCCTGATATTCTTCGCCACATCAACCATCGGCGCTATCCAGATCTCTTTTTCGTGAGCTTTGAGGTATTGCAGTAATTTGGTATGCGCGGTACGATCTTCATTGATACTATGGCCGCCGCCAACACCGTGGAACAGGAACACGCAAAGCGTATGTGTTTCCTGCGCCTTTTTAACCAGGTTGATCAGGTAATCAGCTGGTTGGTTCTGTATCATGAAGCTGTCGATATTATCCAGGTCCACCTGGGCCGCGGTTTGCAGTGCGCCGGTAACACCGCGGGCTCCCACAAAATCTTTGCGTAAAGCGGTATAAAAGTCAACGCCGCCAATTTTCAGGTCGCCGCAAGGGTAGGCAAAGGTGCGTTCGGTTTTGCCATCAATGGCTTTTAATAAAACGTTATTGGCGCGGATCTCATCAATGGCGCGGCCAATGGTATATTTGCTCAGGTCATGATCGGGTGATACCCAGCTGCGCCCCGGTTGGCTGCCATCACAAGGGTGAAACAGGGCATGGTTACCTAACTCGTGACCTTCTTTTGCCGCCTTGCGCCATTGCTCGAGCCGGTTATTCACCACCGGTGATGAACCGATGATATAAAAAGTGCCTTTGAGTTTTACCGAATCGAGCGCGGGTACAACATTATCCAGGTCGATATCCACGGCATCATCATAAGTTAGCACAACAGCACATTGCTTATTGTTCCAAACTTTTAAGCCTTGTTGCGGCGTTGCCGATATATTGGTCAATACAAAAAATGCGGCTAATAAGCCGATGCCCATATTTTTCATGAAAATATAATTTAGGTGTTGCTAAGATATCTATTTACCGTCGGTTCTGAACGGCGATGCCGGCAGATCTTCTTTGTTGTACAGGTTGGCGCCTTCGGGATTATCCGCCCAGGCGTAACGCACATACATCGGGTTCGGCACGTCGGGATTAGATACAATAACCTTGTCACCATCGATCACGGCCTTTGCCCAAACAAACTTTTTATCTGCACCCGCAATGGCAAACTGGTTAAGCTCACCACCGCCTTTGGTTATCAACCCACCGCCCACACTGGTAAAGTTAATGGTGATATGGTCGCCTTCCACCTTTGCCGATTGATAAATCGGCCCGGATGCTACCACATTTTTATCGCCATAAACCATGTTTTCTGCAGCCACAGCCAGGCGATCGCCCACAGCTTTCTTGTTTAAAGGGTGTATATCGTTCCATTCACCCGCATCAATGGCAACCGCCATGGCGGTATTGGACACTGATAATGAATTGAGTTGTGCCTCGCGCAGTTCGGCCCATTGGCTTTCTGATGGCAGGTATTGTACCTCCATAAAATTAGGCAGCTGTACATATAAAAATGGCAAGGTACCTTCGTTCCATTTGGTGCGCCAGTCGGCTATTAACGCCGGCAGCAACTGGTTATATTCGGCAGCCTTATTGGTGTTAGCCTCGCCCTGGTACCAAACAAAACCTTTTACGGTATAATTAATAGCGGGCGCTACCATGGTATTGTATAAACCGGTTGGCTCGTTTTGCGCAGAAAAACCGCCGCCAAACGGAATATCGCGTAAGCTGTAAGCTTGCCCAACTTTGTATTGCCAATCGCCGCGCAGATCAATGGTTTGCCCGCCGGCGGTAAGGTTATAAGGTTTGTCAGGCACAAAGCCGCCCTTGCCAATGGTATTGGTTATGCGTACCACAATAATGTTTTTGCCCGGTTTTAACAGGTTTGCAGGTAGCTCATATCGCCGGGGTGGGTATTGGTAGGTTATACCGCCTGCCAATACACCGTTCACATAAACCTGGTCGGCATCAACAATACGGCCCATCATCAGTTTAGCTGGTTTGCCGGTCATACTTGCCGGGATATCGATCTCTTTACGGAACCACACCACACCATTTAAACCACGTATCCCCTGGTCGGCCCAATAGCCGGGCAGCCAAAACGGGTGCCATCCCTCGGGAACATAACTCACATCAAACCATTTTTTATCGCCTGTAAGGCCCTTATCTAATTGTTTAACAGGTTTAGGCGCCGGGCGCATAGGTTTCATCAGTTTATTAAGATAGGCTGTATCCTGAAACTGTGTTAAACGGCTGGCGTACTGTGGAATTTGTTTAAGGCCATCGGCGCTTATCCATGCCTGTATGGGTGTGCCGCCAACGCTTGAGTTGATAATGCCGATAGGCACATGATATTTAATATAAAGCTGTTTGGCAAAAAAATAGCTTGCCGCACCAAATTCGAGTACGTCTTTGGGGTTGGCTTCTATCCATTTGCCGGGTGGCAGGTCGGAATGAACTTTACTGACATCAGATGCCGTTGGAACGAAAAAATTGCGGATCTGCGGATAATTAGCCGAAACGATCTCATCCGGATAACCTTCTTTAACGCGTTCCATATTGATCACCATGTTCGACTGGCCGGCGCAAAACCAAACATCGCCAATCAAAATATTATGCAGCGTAATGTGGTTGCTTGCGCTGATGGACATAGCATACGGGCCACCCGCTTTCATGGCCGGTAAGGCAATGAGCCATTTACCGTCGGCGTCTGCCTGCGTTTTATAGGTTTTGTTAGCGAAGGCGATGCTCAGCTTTTCGGCAGGAGCCGCCCAACCCCAGATATTTATCTTACTATCACGCTGCAGTACCATATTATCGCTTACCAGGTAAGGCAAGCGTACTTGTGCCCGTACACAAAATAACGAAATAGCTAACAAAAATACCGATAAACCAAACCGCTTCATCATACCTGGTTAACTTGCTTTAAACGGATCGATCAGCGCAATTGTACCATCGGCATTATGCTTTAACTCGGTTACTTTAATGTTGCGCAGGTGGGTTTTGCCCGACAGTTCGGTATCGTGGTAAAAAATGTACCACTTGCCTTTAAATTCCACAATAGAGTGGTGAGTTGTCCAGCCCTGTACGGGTTTCATAAATATACCCTGGTACACAAACGGGCCAAAAGGCTTGTCGCCTATGGCGTATTCCAGGTAATGGGTATCGCCGGTGGAGTACGAAAAATAGTATTTGCCGTTGTATTTGTGCATCCACGAGCCCTCGAAAAAGCGGCGGTTGTGATCTTTGGTTAACAGTTGTTTGCCTTGCTTATCCAGTATGATCACATCTTTAACCTTACCATCAAAGTGCATCATATCCTTGCTCATTTTAACAACCTTACAGCTTAAGGCAGGCTCGTTAGCATGCCCCAGGTCTGTTTTTGAGCCGTTAGCATCATACTTGCCGGTTGCCCAGCGCTGCAGTTGTCCGCCCCAAATGCCGCCAAAATACATGTATGATGAACCATCGCTATCGGTAAACACAGCCGGGTCAATACTAAAGCTTCCTGGTATAGGTTGTGGCTGTGCCTTGAACGGCCCTGCCGGATTTTTGGAAGTAGCTACGCCGATATGGAACACATCGTTTTTGTCCTTTACGGGAAAGTATAAAAAGTAGGTACCGTTTTTATAGGCTGCATCGGGCGCCCAAAGCTGGCGGCCCGCCCATGGGATATCTTTAATATCGATAGCCACGCCATGATCTGTTACCTTGCCGCCGATTTTATCCATCGACAGGATGTGGTAATCGCGCATGGCAAAATGATCGCCATTATCGTTTTCGGCTATACCGGCATCAATATCATGTGATGGGTAGATGTAGATCTTCCCGTTAAAAACATGTGCCGACGGATCGGCTGTATAGATAGTTGAAATTAAGGGTTCGGTTAAATACTTTGGCTTGTGAGTTTGTGCCGAGGCCTGGTAAAAAGCGGCTGTGCCGGCTATTAAGGCGAACGTTAGTTTGATACTCTTGTACATAATTGAACAGATGTTTTATGGTTAACGATGCAGATACGATACACTTCGGTGTGAAATAGCATTATGTAACCGATTTCATAAAAATAATTGGTTAATGCAATATTAGGTAATTTTATTTGAATAAAGGAAATCCAAATAAAAATGGTTTTAATTGAATTTACTCTGTTTACCTGCATAATACCTGTTTAAAATAAGAGTTTTTGAATGCTTAGGCAGTAATGAAACCGATTTCATTTAAATACAGATATAGGGACCTGGCATGCACAATTCTGCTGTGAAATTTAATTAACCTAAATGATAATATATTTTTTATTATTAATAAAACGGTAACAATATTAATAGAATGCTAAGAGACTGTGAAAATATATACACTTTTATAAATGTTTAGGTAAATTGAGGCGTTAAATCTTAACTAATGGCTGATACAGAGTATAAAGAACCAGCATCCTGGGCCGGAAGTATTATATCTGGTATGGTTATCCTGTTAGTTATCGTAACCATACTTTTAAATGATGGCTGCCGCGATAAAATACACCGTATTTATAATTTTATACCCCCACAAAAAGCTAAAATAACTTTAACACTGCAAAGCGGGCCGGGAAATTTTTTGCCAAACCAGGCCCTGGTTTTTGATGGAAAGGATTCGTTAACTACAGATAACGAAGGCGAAGTAATTATTGACGACCTGCCCATGGGTAAACACAGGTATACTGTTATGTATGGCGACTCGTTGCACAGTTACACCCTGAACCTGAAAAAGGATTCGCTGATAACCGTTACGTTGCGCATGCAGGGCAATGATATTGTAAACGGCGAAGCCAGTGGTTCGCACGCGGGTACTGTAAAACAATCGGCAAAGGGTACGGTGTTAATGTATGGGTCACAGTGGTTTACTGTAGGTAAGTCGGTGCAGTTTGGTGCAATCTGCGTTAAGCTTGTTAAACTTGATAATGCCACCAACAGCGTATATGTTGATATATGCCATACCGTTGCAAACTTTGCCTGCCAAACCGGTATTACCGGGAATGAACAGCTTAGCCGCGATAACTGGATAAGGTTTACCGATGGTGGTTATGATTACCGATTGGTACTTAACAAGATAGACAACACCCCCGGAGATACAAAGGACCTGGCCGCGTTTGTAAGCTTAACCCAAACAGTACGATAGTTAACGGATCAAGGACTGGTCAAAGTCCTGCCCGTTTACACGGATACGGTACATGGTCCAGTTATCAGATTCATATACCTTTTCTAACAACAGGCTGTTGCGTGTTTCCATGGTAAGCTTATATTTAAAGTTAAGCTGGGTATAACCGCCAACGCTGTTTTGATCGCCGGCCAGCAATACGTAGCTTACATAGGTTGATGGATTTTCGATAGCGCTCAGGTAAGCATCCTGGTAGGGCAGGGTGATGTTTTTGATGCTTTTTACAAAAGCCAGTATAGGGTAAGCGTTAACATCATCAATTAAAATAGACGATTTTTTTGGCAGGTGATTGATGAAATCTGCCATCTGTTTGTATTCATCAAAAGAGGTTGGCTCTTCCTCTGTTTTTTTCTGAAAGGTGGCGACAAAGCTGCTTTCCGATTGGATCATGGAGTCGCGCAGGTAAATGTAACCGGTAACTACCTGTACCAATACCAATAACACGATAATTACCTTGTATATTTTACGGCGGGCAATTACCTGGCTTTTAAACACCAATGCCAGGTAAGCAATGATGATAAAGATCAAATAATACTGTACAGGCAAAAAAGCTGAATTGTCATCGTGGATCTTTAAAAACTCCACCAATGCAAAAGGGATCATTAATGTTAAAACGTGCTGGGTATTCGATCTGAAAAAATAAGCGCCCAGTAGTATCAGCGGGCAATAGATGAGTACACGCACCGATGTTAAAAAGCTAACTTCGGGTATGGCATAGTTTGCTACAGCGGGCGAAACCGTTTTTTCAAACTTATCGATCAGTACGGTCCATGTTGCGTAAGGGCTCTCGCTAAAATAATTAAAATCGTTAGCGTGGGCCTGGTTCAGCAGCTTGTAGCACAAAGTTGCTATTAAAGGTAAAATGAAAATAATAACATATAGTGCAAACGTTTTGTTAGCCAGTTTACGCCTTAGTGATGGGTTGTTAAAACTTAAAAACAGCCTGAAAATAGATTGCTTTTCGGCAAGATTAAGGCTTTGTATGGAAATGGATATAATTAGCGGGATGAAGAAGAGCGTCATCCAGATAAATTTATAATCGCAAAACAGCAGGATCACCAATAAAATACTTGCAATAGAAATATGGAAGGTAGTATTGGATATGTAAAACCTGAAGATATTGTAAAAAAACAAAAAGAAGAAGATGAGGATGGCATAAATACCCTTACCCGAGCAGCCTATATAAATAAAGCCCGGATGGAAGATAAAGAGCATCAGTAAAATAAGGATCAAAAAATTATCCTTAGTTGTTTTGATAACTCCCAAACTGATGATAAAGAATAAAAAAGCCGTACCTAAAGCCGAGGCTATAATGGGCGCTATCAAATAATTAAGCTGTGCAAAGGGCAGTACACCGTAAAACGGTATCATGGGCGATGTAAGGCCGATGGTTTTTAAACGAAGCCCGGTACCTTCAAAAACTATACGGGCCTTTTCGATATAAAATAACGACTCGTGATTGTAGTAGCCCAGGTGCTGTAAGTTAATACCCAATACAAGGTAAAAAACCGCAAGGGTAATGCTGGCAAAAAATAAATAGAGTACCCTGCGTTTCATTAATTACTGCTTGTTAATTTTATAGTAGTGCCTGCCATACCGATATTATACTTTAGGCTGGGTAACCGATCCGGTTGTTTTGCTCAGGCCGTGGTTGGTTTTTTCCCAGTAAAAAGGTTTAACAATAAGTTGGTAAAGCCCTTTGTATGCCGATATTGAATGCATTAACCAATAAATGGGGTTAGCCATCGAAAATAAGATAAGCTCATAAAAACGGCGTTTAAACACGGCCATCATATTTACATAAATCATCAACACGTTACCTATCAGTAAGTTAAATATGGAGATGAATAGCACCCAATCAGGAAACAAGGATCTTATCCAGCTAAAATCGAGCACCACATAGGCCAAAAATATACCAAGTAAAAGCGGGTATATTAAAAAGGTTACCGGGGTAGCGCCAATAAAAAAGTTAAAACCTAAAAATCCGCGTAAGCCAATACGTTTGTACAGCTTTACAGGGTTGCGCATGTGGATGAGGTAGGTTTGCATATAGCCCTTTATCCAGCGGGAGCGTTGACGGATCCAGTTAAAAGGTTCGTTATTGGCTTCCTCGTATGTTGTTGAGTTGACTATGGATACTTTATAGCCCTTTGAGTACGCCCGCAGGCCAAGGTCGGCATCTTCGGTTACGTTAAACGGATCCCAGGCGCCTAATTCTATCAGTTTATCCAGTTTAAAATGGTTACTGGTGCCACCAAGCGGGATGGGGATATCCAGCGTATCCAAACCTGGCAGCATATAATCAAACCAATACGAATATTCGAGGGTAAACATACGGGTAAGAAAGTTCTCGTTGCGGTTAAAGTAGTTTAAGGCACACTGTATACAGATATAGTTTTCGGGCAGTTTTTCAAACAAGGTAATTACCTTTTTCAGTTGGTCGGTGTCGGGGATATCTTCGGCATCGTAAATAGTAAGGTATTTACCGCGCGAAAAATACAGACCATAGTTACACGCCTTTGGTTTTGTTTTAGGCATGTGGAAAGGCACAACCACCACATCAAATATCGCAGGGAAGTTAAGATCTTTAACGGCGTTGAGGGTTTTACTGTCGTCTTCTTCTATCAGCAGTTTAATATCCAGTTTTTCGCGTGGGTAATCAATACTCTGCAGGTTCCATATCAGTTTTTTGATCAGTTTATCCTCTTTGTAAACCGGTAGTTGTATGGTGTAAATGGGCAGGTCATCGTCAACAACGGCGCGCACCTCATCGCGGGTAACTGCCTGGTGCAGCTCAAAGCGCGAGCCCATTAAAGCTAAAAACAGTTTAAATAAAATACTGACCAGAAAAAACGAACTGACCAAAATGTTGATAGCTATTGATGTTTGCGTAAAACTGAAGAAAAGCGCAACAACCATCAGTGCTATAGAAGCGAATATGAATATGAGTTGCCCGGTTGAAAAGGTGATAAGGGCCGAATTGGCCGGGTCGCTTTTCATCAGCTCAAACACGGCATCTTTTACATAACTTTCGCCCAGTAGTTTGTGGCTCAGCCAAACAATATCCAAGTCGGACGCCAGTATGATGTGCGGCTCAAGGCCGTAAGTTTCGTAAATAAAGTTAATAAACTCCTGGTCGGTGGGGTCGGCCATCAGGGTTACCACTTTGTTGTTTTCTATGCGGAGCGGCAGTGCAAAAAAGTTGGTTATAAATTTAAGATCAAGCTTTTCGAGCACGCTATCTTCAACCGCCTCGTTACGCACGTCGGCATTAAATACATAACCTGCGTTACTTAGCGAAGCCTCGTAGTTTTTGCGGGAGATATATCCAAATGTTAAGGCGATCTTGATGAATGATAAGCCCGTACGCCTTGAAAAATCGTTGATCTTAACAAGGTCGGTATGGGTAATAAACTGGTCCCTGATCAAAAGATCATGAACAGGGACAGTATCACTCTCGGATGTATATAACGCCATTTTTAACAGGATAAGATGTGCTTAATTAAGCACGTTATCAATACAAAATTCAATAAATGTACCGGTACCGGTTATTCATTAAATGAATCCTGTGATTTTTGAACCCTCGACCGCACATACAGGAACGATACCAGAATGAGCACCAGTATCACCAGTAAGATGTACAGGTTATACGCTTCCCAGAATTTAGCGAACGAGCCTTTTGAATCGGTATACTCCAGGTTATCACTGTCTTTACTGATGTTGAACAAAAACTTGTTCGAAGCATCGGAGATACAGATGTTACTTGAAAGAGTAGATAGCTGGTCGGTAATGGACTTAGCTGCCGATAAAAAGGCCTGATCTAAATTTTTACCTGTGCCCGTTATAATTAAAGTACCGTTGTTGCCCCGCCCGTAAAATATCTGTGCCAAACCGTTAGATACCGTATCATTCAGTTCGTAAACCACCTTGTTGTTTTCGTTATTATAGAGCCTGAATTTGCGGTTAAATTTGATGGGCGCATCCGGGAACTCACTCATAATAGGATCATCTTTTGCCAGCAAAGCGATGATGTTATTTTTCTTCAATATAGACTTGTCTATCGGGTTTGAGTAAGTAAAATCAGGAAAGTTATCGGCGTGCAGGTTGTTATTTAACTCGTAAATAATTTCGCCGATGGTAGCTGCGGCATATTTTGCAGTGCTGCGGGTTAATACAATGGTTGTTTTGCCGGTGTTAAAAGCCTCGGGATATTGGTAAAAGCTTAGATTGTTGGCTATAAAAGGTATTTTAGTTTGTAAATACGACTGACTTACGTTGATCTCGCCAAAGTAGTTGATAAAGCTGTTCTCGCAATTACCACTGCCCGGGTAAAACCTGAATTCGGTTTCGAGCGTGTTAAATTTTTGCAGCTCGTAACGGTTAATAATCGCGGTTGTGTTTAGCTTACCCGATGGGTCGAGCTTCTCGGTACTGATCAATACGCCGTTAAGGTAAATATTGAAAAACCCGCGGTCGCTTAAGTTAAGGTTACTGTAATTACCTACTATTTTAACCTCGATCTCTTTAGGCGTAAAGCTAAAATCGCTGTTTTTAAATTGGTAGCTTGTTTTTAACGAGCCTATACCCTCCATTAAAGTAGTTAGGCCGCCCATATCTTTCAACGTTAAACGCGATTTACTTTCGTCGATAGTTTTTACGTTGGTGTTTTCGGCCTTGTTGATCACCAAAAAGTCGCCAAAGCTCGATTTGATCACGTTGCTGTTGGCCAGCGTGGTAATAGTGTTGTTAAAACCATCCTCATCATAACCCGATATAAACAAAGTTTCGGTAGGCATCATTGATAAGGCTGTTGATTTAACAAACGACACACCATAACGGCCAACAACATCATGATAAATCGTATCCATTTTTTGGATAACTGCTTTATGCAGGTATACTAAACCCTGCCCTTGTTCTGGCTTAACTTTAATAACGGACTTTTGCGCATCGGTTAATTTTGACCAGTTGCCTACTACAATATAGTTGGTTAAACTATCGGGCATTTTGCTGGCCTCGTAAACAGCGATGTTTTTTGATTGGGCGCGTTTTAAACGTGCGTAAGCCCAGCCTACCGCTTTCAGATCGGTAAGCGAGGGGTTGCTTGGATATACGATAGCCGTTTTGGTATCGAAACAGTTTGAAATGTTTACGTTGTTAAAAAAGTTGCTGTTTGATTTGATGAACGAAAAATACGAACTGGCTTTAACTTTGATCCACATGCCCGGGTTATCAATATCCTTACACTTATCATCAGATACGCTGAGCAATGTACGGATGCCCAATTTAACATAGCGCTTATCTTCGGTTAAATAATCCTTATTTAACATAATGGTAAACCTCAGTATCGAATCGGCACCTATACGGGTGCTGTAAACCGGTTTATCATTCATCATAATATTGATGTACGAACGGTTTTTAAGTAACACCTGCGATGGCTCGATAAATAAAATTAATTTGCTGCCGTTTATCTCTACTGTTGGATCGATGCGCACAAAATAAGATGCGGAGCTGCTTACACCACCAATTACCTCGTCGTTATGGCCCAATGATCTGAGCGAAACTATGCTTTGCGCCGAAGATATTTTGCCCACCAACAGCAGGAATACAAACAGAGTTAAAATTCTATTCATTTTTATTAAATTATATATAGGTTATTAGCTTATTACGTTAAATTCTACTCTAAAATAGTTTCCGTTATCATCGCTGCGATACTGCAGATCGCCGCCCATTTCAACTGTCATTAGTTTAGCTATTGAGAGGCCTAAACCAAGGCGGCTTTCAAACGTGTTTGATGCATCATTGAGGGTTTTTAGTTTATTGAACATGTTATCCAACTCATCCATCCCGATAGGCATACCCTTGTCAATAATTTCGAACACAAATTTTTGATGCTGCAGGGTAGTGGCTATCCTGATCTTGTTATTGGTTTGCGAAAACTTAATGGCGTTTGATAATAGATTTTGAAACACCTGGCCGGTAAATACCTTGTCTAAACGTACGTTAAGCGGCAGTTTCAGGATATTATCGATCAGTTGAATATTCTTCATTTGGGCGGTTTCAACCAGGCCCTTTACTACGTGGTGTACTTCGGTGTTGATATCAAATATCTCCAGGTTGTATTTGATCTCCGGCGATTCGATCTCTTTAACATCCATCAGTTTACCCAGCATATACTGCATCTTATCGGCCGACTGGCCAATAAAATCAATAAACTCACGCTGATCGGAGCTTAGGCGGTAATCTTCTTCTTTGAGCATATTGTTGCTCATAATAATGGAGCCGATCAGATTTTTCAAATCATGGCCGGCTATATTGATAAAGCTATTCTTTTGCTCATCCATACGGCGCAGGCGCTCGTACTGCTCGTCGATAATGTTATTTTTTTGGATAATATCGCGGTATTGCTCTTTAAGCTGGTTGTTTGATTTTTCGATAACTATTTGCGATTTTACCTCGCGCTCCAACACCTTATATCTTGCATTTGGTATTAAGCACGATATAACCGAAATAATAACAAAGAACTGCCCGCCGTTAGTTACAAAAATATCGAGGCTGTAATCATTAAGCGATTTGAAAAATATACCTAACAGGATGAGTGATAACAACGACTGGATAACCGAGTTGATGGGCTCCCAAAATACCTGTACGTTAAAAAACAGTACTATTGCAGCGTAGCTTAAAAAATAAAGGTTTAATTGCGCTACGTTAACCAGGGTACATAAAATTGATGCTATTAACGATAATAAGATAAACGCGATATGCAACAGTATACGGTAATTGTAATTACCACGTTGAAATAAGTTGTATAACATGTATATTACCATGATAACAATTATCCTGGCAATAAAAAACTGGATCCAGTAATTGGGAAGGTATATAAAATCGAGGATGCTGAAGAGCGGGAAAACAAAGATGATGGTCCAGATAATGTTATTGGTTAAATACCATGCTTTTTTGGCCGTTTCTTTGGATAGCTCTTCTTTATCAAGTTGAACAAACATCGGATGTTGTTATTGTTTAGTATAAGTGTGGATAATAAAAGTAATACTGCCTAAATTTATAAAATTAATGGATAATCGCTTAAAACGTTATAAATATAATTGTGTCACCCTCGCGCTGTTGTTGTTTGTTTCGATATTATGTACATCAATGCGTGTAATTGCAAAAACTAAACCAATATTTCGTGATAGTAATGATTGGTTATTTAAGCGGGCGGCAAGCCTCAATAATGGCATCAATATTTCGTGGCTCGAACAAACCTGGAGCCGTAATATTTTAAGCGATACCAGCATACAGCAAAGCGATTTTGTATTGTTAAAAAAATTAGGGTTCAGAACCATCAGGCTGCCTGTAGCCTTTACTTATTTTGATGATAAAAAGATTGAGCTGGCACAGGTTTTTAACCGTATTGATAAAGTACTTACGCTATGCAAACAATATGGCTTTTGTCTGATCATAGACTACCACAGTGGTAACCTTAAAAATGATAACTACCTAACAGAGACACCTAAAATAATAGATCTGTGGCAAAAGGTTGCACTACACTATATAAACCAAAGTGCCGATAAGTTGTTTTTTGATATTTATAACGAGCCTGTAGTTGCCGACCAAATATGGAAGGATGCCGCATACAATATTGTAACCGGCATACGCAAGGTTGATAAAAAACGCACATTGCTGGTAGGTGCATCAAACTACAATAGTATTTACGAATTGAGCCGTTTTGAAAGACTTGCCGACGATAACATCATCTACGCTTTTCATTTTTACGAACCGTTCTTTTTTACGCACCAGGGCGCCGACTGGATAGGCAATGAAAGTGCGACCACCGGGGTAGCTTTTCCATATAATGAGGAAAATTTTCCAAAGCTAAATCCCAAAGCAAAAAATACCTGGGGCGAAACCAAATACTACGAATACCGTAACGACGGCAACGAGCAATCGCTAATGGATAAGTTAACTAAATATGTTAAACCGTGGAGTGATAAGTATCATGTGCCTGTAGTTTGCAGCGAGTTTGGCGCGTATAATAAGTATGCCAATTTAGATAGCCGCTGTCGTTATATCAAAGCCATGCGCAAAACACTAAAAACCTTAAATATGCCCGGTATAATGTGGGACTATAACGACAGCTTTTCTATTTTTAACGGGCGGCCATCAATACAAAATTTACCCGATTGCATGCGCGACGCTATTGGGTATCGTAATTAAAATCAGTCTAAATAGTGTTATTCGGTTTTAATATTTAACTTTGCCTGATAACACCTGAAATATGAACTTTTTTGTAGAGCAGCGCCGGGAAGTAATGCAACATATCGAGAAATACATGCTCGAAAAAATGTTCGACTTTTTGAAACCTGTTGATGAAATATGGCAACCGTCAGACTTCTTACCCGATTCGACCAAAGACACTTTTTTTTCGGATATTAAAGAGCTTCAGCAAAATGCAGAAGGTATATCTTACGACCTGTTAGCCGTGCTAATTGGTGATACCATTACCGAAGAAGCGTTGCCTACCTATGAATCATGGCTGACCATGGTTGACGGTGTTACCAAAGGCGAAGAAGGCGGCTGGATGAAATGGACACGCCACTGGACAGCCGAAGAAAACCGCCACGGCGACCTGCTTAACAAATACCTGTACCTTACCGGCCGCGTTGATATGCGCGCGATGGAGGTATCAACCCAATACTTAATTGCCGATGGTTTTGACATTGGTACCGGCAGCGATCCTTACCGTAACTTTATTTATACCTCGTTTCAGGAGTTAGCTACCAATATCAGCCACCGCCGTGTAGCCAGTTTGGCTAAAAAGGATGGTGATACGTTATTATCAAAAATGTGCGGTGTTATTGCCGCCGACGAAATGCGCCATGCACGTGCCTACAAACATTTTATCTCGAAAATATTTGAAGTTGATGCCAGCGAGGCCATGATAGCCTTTGAAGATATGATGCGCAAAAAGATTGTAATGCCTGCGCACTTTTTACGCGAGGTTGGTTTAAAGATCGGCCAAACCTTTGGCCACTTTACCGATGCTGCTCAACGCCTTGGTGTTTACACCGCGGTTGATTATGTTGACATTTTGAAAGACCTGATCGAAGAATGGCACGTTGAAAGCGTTGGCGACCTGAACGAAGCAGGCGAAAAGGCCCGCGATTATATCGTTAAATTACCCGAGCGCCTTTTACGGATTGCCGACCGGATGAAAAACCCCGGATTGGAATATAAGTTTAGCTGGATAAAAGCTTAAAAATATCAAAGCCTGATGCGAGAGTATCAGGCTTTTTTGTTGGCGCTATTTGATATTGCTTAAAAGTTGTTTAAACAGATCGATATCCAGATCCATACCCATTTTCTTTCGGGATATTATAATTACCGTAAAAGCTTCTGTTCAGTATGTTGTAAGCGGTGGTGGCATCGGCACTATCGTAAAATATTTCTTTCCATTCCTGCCGGGTATCATCCGGTAGTTGCATTTGTATGCCATTAACTGCTATGGTAATTGGCAAAGCAATAGGCTGCAGGTCGGTTTCGCTGTCCTTTTGATGCGCAGTGAGATACATGATCGTAAAGCGTAAACTGCCACAAATGCGCTGGTTAATTTGCGCCACCGTTTCGGGCGAGGTTGGTTTTATACGCCACTGGTTATTTTTAAGAGCAAAATAATCAGCAGGGCCGCCGCTTTTATAATCGTGATTAATGGCAAGTGTTATTTTTTTGATCAAAGTGTCGGGTTTTTTAGCAGCACGGGCTTTTAACGATTTTGCATAGTCTTTTTTTAAATAATCAATGATCTTTCCCTCCAGTACCAGTTGTTCGTCTTCAAGCTTTAGTACCTTTAAGTTACAGGTGTCTGCGTCGGTGGTCAATGTTAAAACGCGCGAATGTTCGTTAAAGCCCCATTTGCCATAAAAAAAATGCTGATGTATGCCCAGCGAAGTAAAGGTTTGATCGGGGTTTAAATTTAAAACACTGCTTCCGGTAAACGAGAATAAAAAACTGTTGCTCCGTACTTTAGGGAACTGTAACAGCGAGTCGCCGGCGTTTACCGCTTCGAGCGATCGGCTTGTCATCCAATTGTTCGCCATTGCTGTTTTAGTGGGGCGTTGGTTACAGGCAGCCAGCAACAATCCTGTTATAAGCAACAGGTGAAATTTTTTTTGCATCATAAGGTTTGGTGGCTTAAAGCTAAAAAAATTACCCGAACCGTTTTAAATATTTAAAGTTGATCAACTCGCCGTAAGGCAAGGGGCAAGGCGCGTTCAAACTAAACCACGGCGACGTATATTGAAGCACCTGTATATTTTGAGCAGGCATAAAACTTTGCGCCAGCATAAATACTTTTTGATGCGCGGCATTTTCGGCAACGTCCATCACCACAAAACAATGCCCCGGCGACCCACCATGAATAAACACATCGCCAGCTTTCAGGTCACCGGCATCGGTTACCTTTTTCAGCTCTTTATCCAGCGAAAGCGTTCCCGCGTAAGCGAACACTAAATTCATGTAGTTTAAAAAGGTTGGATAACTGTAATCCTTTTTTGCCTTTAATACCCATTTATCGTTATGGTACCGGTAGCCGTTTGCGTAATGCACATAATCACAATAAAAGCCACTCACAAAGTGAAAGCCGATGACGTTGTACTTCTTTTGCTGATATAAATACTCGCCGCGCAGGCGCATCACAGCATCGGCACATTGCTGCAGGTCCTGGCGGCCAACACTCATATCAACCACGGCTGCAGTGTAGGCATCGGTATTGGCTATGGCACCGTTGTAGGTTAAAGTATGCGTACCTGCGGGCTTTAGCGGCAGGTTTTGCAGATAATCGCCAAAGCTATTTGCCTCACTGATTTGCCGGGTATAGCCAGTTGGCACACTAAACCGTTTTACCACATTATCGGCCGGCGGACTTATTAAAACCAACAAAGCGATCATCAAAATGCTTTTCATAACTGTTGTTTTTAGTTGATCAGTTCGGGGCGGTACTCAAAATGCATGGTATCAAAATGGTACCATTTGCCCCCCCATATAAACCCGTGTTTTTCAAAAATGTCTACTATCAGTTGCGGTATCCGGTTGCGGTATTTTACATGCACATCCTCATTGGTGCACCTGCATACCCACTCCCAATATTCCGAGTAATCGGTATTGAGGTCGATGGTCATACCGAAACTGTGCATGCTATGGCGAGTTGTGCCTTTAATGTTTCGCCAGTTAAAGGTGCCGCCAATATTTATTAGATATTTTTTTAATTCGGGATGTTCATCCAATTCATTCGATACCTCGGTCAGTTTTTTATCTACGCCGTTTACAGTGGTTACCCTTATTTTTTTGCCAACCAGTTTTGGACACCAGGTAATATAAGTAATGTTTTTACGTACCGCCGACTCGCTGCTGCCATACATTTTTAAAAAGAAAGCCTCATTTCTTACCCTGCCCGGATCGAACAGATAAGCCGGTGCCGATTTAAGTGTGCCAACCGTGTACTGCTGACTAAACATATCCTTCAGATCAGGCGCATCCAGCAACTGTTTGGGTGTTTTATTTTTAATACCGTCATCCCACACCATCGTGGTTTTGTCTTTAAGTATAATGTGGTTATCGGCAAAGCCGGCAATAAAACCAGGGTAAGCTTTAATCAGTTTTTTTGCCGCCGTGGGTATGGTATCGGTTGTTTGTGCCTTTGCGGCGATGATGGTAAAGAGTGAAAGCAGGAACAGGAGATATTTTCGGATTGGTTTCATTTCAGATTAAAACTACAGAAAATTAGTCAGCCATTAGTTTTTTGTCTCAAATCTCAAATCTAATCATGTGCCGGCCCGGGCAAAACCCACGGTATCACGATACAACTGCGGCGACACATCAGCATTGTTTTTAAAAAAACGGCTAAAGTAATGTTCATCATCATAGCCTAATTCGTAAGCGATCTCCTTAACCGATTTATTACTCAGGTATAACTCGCGTTTGGCTTCAATGATAATGCGTTCGGATATCAGGTAGGTAAGGGTTTTGTTGAAATGCGCTTTGGTGATCTTTGCGAGCGCTTTAGGTGTAATATTCAATAATTCGGCATAATCGCTGGCCGAGTGATGGGTTTTATAATGCTGCTCGATGTAATTTTTGAGGTTTTGAAGTACAAAAGGCTCTTTAGCCGTAACAGATTGCAGCGCATCGGTTTGTTGTTGGGTTTTTAGCCGCGAAGCGGTGATGAGGAAGATTTTAAGATACGATACCAGGATCTCGTATTGCGCTAAGTCCGCATTTTGCACCTCAGCTTTTATTTGATCTATCAGCAGTTCAAACGTAGTGGTGGCTTGCCGGTCAACCGCCACAAAAGGTGGCCTGTAAATATTATTAAACAGCACGCCATTACAGGCAACTTCCTGCTGGTGTTTATGGATGCAGAAAAAATCGGGATGAAAGTTGATCACAATACCCTGTACCGGTTCATCGGCGTTTAGCATAAATGGCTGATATGGTGCAAAACTGAACAGGGTATCTGCCGTAAAATCGTATTCCGAAAAATCGGCCTTAACCTTACCGCTGCCCTGCTGTATCCATATTATCGAATAATAATTGAGCCGCTGTAAATGATCAAAATGGCTGTTATCCTGAAAGGTAAACAATTTAAAAGCCAGGTTGCCATTTTGCGGGTTAACAAGCGTAAAAGTGTTTTGCCCGGTCATGTTATTTCAATTCTCTTTCGTGCTCCTCAATGGCCAGGTCGTTAATGCTGGCAAAGCGCTTTGCCATTAAGCCATTAGCATCAAACTCCCAGTTCTCGTTGCCATAGGCACGCCACCACTGGCCATTTTCGTCCTGGTACTCGTACTTAAACATTACGGCCATCCTGTTTTCACGAAAGCCCCACAGCTCTTTTTTAAGTTTGTAATGTTTTTCCTTTTGCCACTTTTCAGTTAAAAATGCTACGATCTCATCCCTGCCATTTATAAATTGCGTACGATTGCGCCATTGGCTGTCAATGGTGTATGTTTTCGAAACTCTTACCGGGTCCTTGCTGTTCCAGGCATCTTCGGCCATTTGCACTTTTTGCAGGGCAGTTTCCATATTAAAAGGCGGCAGGGGCGGGCGTTGTTCGTGATTATCCATTTTGTTGCTAAGTTGAAGTTATGAAATTAAGCCAGCTCTTTTTGCGCGCTGGCTTATGTATTTAAATTATAGAGATGGAGCCAATGGAAAATCTACAGGTATTTGGGTTAAATTATGTAAATAGTTCATGGCGGTTTTATCGCTCACCTGCAAAATTAAATCAACCAGGTTTTCTTTGGTGTATCCTTGTGTAAAAAATGCGTCAACGTTTTCGGCGCTTGCATTACCGCGATTTTTGGTAATATCAGCTGCTAAAGCTACCAGTGTGTTTAGTTTGGCATCGGTGCTTTTGCCTTTGCGGATATCCAACACCTGCTCATCGGTAAAGCCATTCATTTTGCCAATAACTGTGTGTGCACTTTGGCAGTAAACGCAACCGTTTACCTGGCTCACTATTAAGTTTACGGCTTCTTTCTCTTTGTTTGTCAGGCTGGTTTTTGCATTTTGGTAAGCCAGGTATTTACCCAAACCGTTTGCCGAATACGCAATGGCTGCATATAAATTGGGCACAAAACCCAATGCCTTTTGCAGGTTATCAAAAATTGTCTGGTTGGCTGGTGCTACTTCGTCACGGGTTGGAACTGCGAATGTTGTCATGTGTTTAAATTGTATTGAAAAATCGGTTGTCGATATTGACGATACAAAAGTGCGCCGGATTTATACGCTGTAAAATGGACGATGACCGCCTCTTGATGGATAATTTTCTTCGCCATTCAATTTTATGATAAATAATTATTAGATGTTGTAACGTTTTATTTTTTTGGCCGTCTATAGCTATACTGGGATAATGTTAATTTAAACTAATTATTTAGTTAAATTATGTTAACACGCATTAATACTCCAGGCATTATGATTAGTATTGTTTAATAAATAACCGTTCGTAAAAACAACACCTGCCCTGTTGCTTCATGAAAAAAATCCTACTCCTGTTATTAGTCACCTTTGCTGGCCTGGCATGCTATAGTCAAGCGCCCAAAACAAAAAATGTTACCGGCACAGTTGTCGATTCTGTTAAAAATCAGGCCATTGGTTTCGCAACCGTTACTCTGATTGATGCCAAAACCAATGCCCAGCTAAAAAGTACACTCACTAAAGACGACGGTACTTTTACATTGGTTACGCCCGCCGCAGGTTCATATAAACTGGCGGCAGTTTTTGTTGGCTATCGTAATAAAATAGTGACTATAGGCGATGGCACCGATGTGGGTAAGATCCAGTTATCATCATCGTCAAAGCAATTAAACGAAGTTTCAATAAATGAAGCCAAACCAATTATTAAACAGGAGGTTGACCGGATTGCCTACAATGTGCAGGCCGACCCTGAAAATAAGGTGATGACCGTTTTGGATATGCTGCGTAAGGTGCCTATGGTATCGGTTGATGCAACGGATAATATCAAGCTTAAAGGCAGCGGCGATTATAAGATATTGATCAATGGAAAAGAATCGACACTGATCGCTAAAAACCCATCAGATGTGTTTAAGGCGATGCCTGCCAGCAATATCGAAAAAATAGAAGTGATAACCACGCCGCCCGCTAAGTACGATGCCGAAGGTTTGGCAGGTATCATCAACATCATTACCAAAAAGAATGCAGATAACGGCTACAACGGTAATGTAAGCGTGCGTTACAATAATGTTTGGGGGCCGGGAGCAAACCTTAACTTTACGATCAAACAAAATAAAATAGGCTTTGGCGGATATGTAGGCTACAATAAACAGAATACCACCACCACCACATCGGGCAATACAAACGATATATTGACGCCGGTGCTTAACCAATCTCAAGATCAAGTCCGCACCCGCAGCGGCGATAACCTGTATGGCAGCGGTGAGTTAAGTTATGAAATTGATACCCTGAATTTGTTAACTGCATCGTTTAGTCATTACCAGGGTACCAATAATAACGCCAGCGATCTGCTCTCAACCGAATACGACGGCAGTAACGCACTTATCCAATCATACCATTTAGGGAGCTACAATACAGCCCTGTATAGTGGTTACGATTTTGGTCTGAATTATCAGTTGGGCTTTAAGCGCAATAAAAATCAGTTGCTTACGCTATCGTACAAATACAGTCCGTCATCAAACACACAAAACAACGATGCTGCGTATAGTCAGGTTAACAGTCCCGGCATTGGCTTATACAATTTCAAGCAACACGATAAATCAGGTTCGCGCGATCAAACCATCCAACTCGATTATGTGCAGCCTTTTAAAGTCTGGAGTATTGAGGCCGGCGCCAAAGCCATATTGCGCAACAGCTACAGCGATTTTGAAAACCTGCAGCAAACAACTCCGGGTAGTGAATATGTAATAGATACCAAACAAACCAACAACCTCGATTACCAACAGGATGTGTACGGCATATATAATTCGTACCAGGCCAAGCTAACCAATTGGGTATTTAAAGGCGGCTTGCGCATTGAACGCACTACTATAGATGCCAACTTTGTATCGGCAGCAGGCAGCACGTTGGATAAGAGTTACAACAACCTGGTGCCATCGATATCTATGCAGCGCACACTCACCAAAACCAGTAGCCTGACCTTTGGCTTTACCCAGCGTATCAACAGGCCGGGCATATGGCAGTTGAACCCTTATATTGATAGATCGAACCCGAAATTTGTTAACACGGGCAACCCCGATCTGCAACCGGTAAGCAACCATACAATCGAATTAAGCTACAGCAATTTTGCGCATGGTAACATTACCATTGCAACCAACTACGCTTTTGCCAATAACACCATCCAAAACGTAACTAACTTTAACCCTAAAGATTCGGTTACCACCTCAACATACCAAAATGTGGGTACCAATAAGCGGTTGGGTTTTGATTTGAATGGTAATTACCCCATTACTAAAAATTTAAATATCAATATCAACGCCGAACTGGTGCACGTATGGCTTTCAGGCTTTTACGGTGGTCAATTTTATGATGCCCGTGGTAATCAGGGACACGTATTTACCTACACCAGTTATAAATTTGGCGATACCTTTAACATGGGTATGAACATTGGTTACGATAGCCGTTACGTAATGTTACAGGGTGTTGATAATGATTGGTTTGGTTATTCGATAAGCGCTACCAAAGATATCTTTAAAAAGAAGGCCACTATATCGATGTACGTGAACAACCCTTTCGAAAAATATAAGCACCTCGATTATTTTAGCACCGGGCCAAATTTTGTACAAAGCAATTACAACAACATCCTGTCGCGGGCCATATCAGTGAGCTTTCAGTACAAATTCGGTAAGCTAAACAGCCAGCTTAAAAAGAACCAGCGCGGTATTAATAATGATGATGTGAGCAGCGGCGGGCATTGATGAGGTGTAGTATTGATGAGAGCAACGACCAGCCATGGCGCAAGTCTTGAGAGTTGAATTGAGCGTTGGGAGACTTGTGACTATATCGAGCACAAGTCAGCACCCCACAAGCCATCGCACAAGACTTGCGCTATGAGAGGTATCAAGCAGTTAGTATCAAGTATCAGGACTTTCGCTATTCCGAATCTAAATGTTTGCTGCTCGAAGTCTCCTGACTTCGAACCAATATGTATGTAGTCTTGAGACTACACGCATAATCATCCGAAGTCGGGAGACTTCGGATAGCGTGACATTGATATTTTAGTATAAAGACTGCCAATACATTTAACATCGTAAATAATAGCATCAGTAAAAATCTTTATATTTATTGATAATAAACTACTGTTAAATTAGCCTGGTAAATGAAAAGACTATTATCCGTTATCCTGTTGTTCATTAGTGTTGTAAGTGTTAAGGGGCAATCATTAACCCGAAGCGCCGAATGGCCTAAATTGATAACCGCTTTAGAGAATGAGGACTGGTCAACGGCTAATCAATTATCCCTTACTTGTTTAAAAAGGATATCGCCTGATATGACAGACAGTGGTGAAGCCGGGATGCTTCGGTACATGTTTATCATATCGGAAGCGGGCCTGATGAATGACGGGAAAAGAACAAAGGACCAGGCCTATAAAGAGGTTAAAGGTTTTCAGGGGCACTTTATTCTTCTGGCGGGGCATCCCACAACTTTGAAGTTTGCATCCAATAGCATTATGCCGCACAATGATAAGACCGATTCTTTATTCGTGAACTGTACCAATAACGCCGGCACCAATATTTTTAGTTTTGAATACATTATACCAAAAGAAAAATGGGATATTGACGATTTTAAAGCCAATATTGGTAAAATATATCGTGCAGGCGGAATTTTAAAATCAATAAGCGCTGAGGGAAATATGCTCCCCAGATTCAGGATCATTGTTAGTGAGGCTGAGTTAAGGCAAGAACAACATTAGCAGATAGTTGATGATATCCAAACATTTGTTTGGCGTATTCTGACTTCGGCTGGTGTGAAAGCGTAATAAACGAATCGTTCACCATTCGTGACATTACATATTCCTCCTATACTGCCCGCCAACCTCATAAAGCGCATGCGAGATCTGCCCCAGCGAGCAGTACTTACAAACTTCCATCAGTTGCTCAAAAATGTTTTGCCCGGCCACGGCGGCATGTTGTAGCTGTTTCAATAGCTCCGCAGAATGTTCTTCATTGCGTTGCTGGAAGGCTGCCAGGGCGCTTATCTGGTATTGCTTTTCGTCTTCGGTTGCCCGGATAACTTCGGCAGGGATAATGGTTGGCGATCCGTTTTTGTTGAGGAACGTATTAACGCCCACTATCGGGTATTCGCCGGTATGTTTCAGCGTTTCGTAATAGAGCGATTCCTCCTGTATCTTGCCGCGCTGATACATGGTTTCCATCGCGCCAAGCACGCCGCCGCGTTCGTTAATGCGTTTAAACTCGGTTAATACCGCATTTTCAACCAGTTCGGTTAGTTCTTCTATGATGAACGAGCCCTGTATCGGGTTCTCGTTTTTGGCCAGGCCCAGCTCGCGGTTAATGATCAGTTGTATAGCCATTGCCCTCCGTACCGATTCTTCAGTAGGGGTGGTGATAGCCTCGTCATAAGCGTTGGTGTGCAGGGAGTTGCAATTATCGTATATCGCGTAAAGCGCCTGTAGGGTGGTACGGATATCGTTAAAGTCGATCTCCTGAGCGTGTAGCGAGCGGCCGCTTGTTTGGATATGATATTTTAGCTTTTGCGACCGATCATTACCGTTGTATTTGTTTTTGATGGCCTTGGCCCAAATGCGACGCGCCACGCGGCCGATAACCGAATATTCCGGGTCGATACCGTTACTGAAAAAGAACGACAGGTTTGGCGCAAAATCATCGATATGCATGCCGCGGCTCAGGTAATATTCCACGTAAGTGAACCCGTTCGATAGGGTAAAGGCCAATTGCGTGATCGGGTTGGCGCCGGCTTCGGCAATATGATAGCCCGAAATGGATACCGAATAAAAATTACGCACCTTTTCGCTAATGAAATATTGCTGGATGTCGCCCATCATGCGTAAGGCAAACTCGGTTGAAAAGATACAGGTATTTTGCGCCTGGTCCTCTTTTAATATATCGGCCTGCACGGTACCACGCACAGTTGATATAGCTTGTGCTCTGATCTTTTGATAGATATCGGCAGGTAAAACCTGGTCGCCGGTAAGGCCCAAAAGTAATAAGCCCAAACCATTGTTCCCTTCAGGTAAACCGTCGGAGTAATAGGTTGGCCTGGCCAGTTTCCGGTCATCATAAAGCTCTTTAAACTTAGCTTCAACCAAATGCTCCAACTTTTGCTCGCGGATATATTTTTCACATTGCTGATCGATGGCCGCGTTCATAAAAAAGCCAAGCAGCATAGGGGCAGGGCCGTTAATGGTCATGGATACAGAGGTGGCCGCATGGCAAAGATCGAAACCTGAGTACAGCTTTTTGGCATCGTCTAAAGTAGCAATGCTTACGCCCGAGTTACCGATCTTACCATAAATATCCGGCCGGATATGCGGGTCTTCGCCATACAGCGTTACCGAATCAAATGCAGTTGAAAGTCTGTGAGCAGGCTGGCCAAGCGATACATAATGGAAACGCTTGTTGGTACGCTCAGGGCCGCCCTCGCCGGCAAACATGCGGGTAGGGTCTTCACCTTCGCGCTTCAGCGGGAACACACCTGCCGCGTACGGAAACTCCCCCGGCACATTTTCGGTAAGCAGCCAGCGCAAAATATCGCCCCATGCCTCGTATTTAGGCAGGCTTATCTTAGGTACTTTAAGCTGCGACAGCGAGGTGTAATACAATTCCTGTTTGATCTCTTTATCGCGCACTTTAAAAATAAAATGCTCGGCTTTATATTTATCGATTGTTTCCGGCCACTCGCGCAACAGGCGGCGGCATTCACCATCAAGGCTCTCTTCGAGATGCTTATAAACATCTTGCAAGCCTTCTACAAGCGAGTTACCCGCTTGAGAGGGGTTAGGGGTGTGTTCCGCAAGCGCCTCCATAGCTCCTTTAACCTGGAACATTTGCTGGGCAATTTTACACTGTTGGTTAACCCAATCGTTATAAGCCTGGCTGCTTTCGGCAATTTCGGCTAAGTAACGGGTACGTTCGGGGGGGATAATGTAAGATTTTTCTCCATTACTAACCGCCATTTCCTTCTTGGTCTGAAAATCAACACCGGTTTTTGCCTTGATGGTTTTAATGAGCGCCACAAACAGCGCGTTCATCCCCGGATCGTTAAACTGCGAAGCCATGGTGCCGAATACGGGCAGGTCTTCGTCCTTAGCATCAAATATTTTATGATTACGCCGATATTGTTTCTTCACATCGCGCAATGCATCCAAAGCACCGCGCTTATCAAATTTGTTGAGCACTACGATATCAGCAAAATCAAGCATGTCAATCTTTTCCAATTGCGTGGCAGCGCCAAACTCCGGTGTCATCACGTAAAGTGACAAATCGCAATAATCGGTGATCATCGTGTCTGATTGCCCGATACCTGATGTTTCCACAATGATCAGATCGTAACCGGCAGCTTTACAAATGTCGATAGACTCCTGCACGTATTTGGATAGGGCTAAATTGGCCTGCCTTGTTGCCAGCGAACGCATATACACCCGCGGGTTGTTAATAGAGTTCATGCGGATCCGGTCGCCCAGTAAAGCGCCGCCCGTTTTACGTTTGGATGGGTCGACAGAAATAATGGCCAGTGTTTTATCCGTTTCCATCAGGTAACGACGCACCAGCTCATCCACCAGCGATGATTTACCTGCACCGCCCGTACCCGTAATACCCAAAACCGGAATGTGTTGATTATCGACACTTTTAAGCTCAGTTAAAAAACCGGCATTATCCGGGTAATTTTCAACCACACTTATAGCGGTAGCAATGGCTTTATTATCCTTTGCGGGAAGTCTTTTCAATTCGCCGTTCAGGTGCGAGGTAATGGGCTTGTCGCATTGCTGCAGCATATCGTTGATCATGCCTTGCAAACCCATTTGCCGGCCGTCATCGGGCGAGTAAATGCGCGCTATGCCGTAATCCATCAGCTCTTTAATCTCTGTGGGCAGGATAACGCCACCACCACCACCAAATATTTTGATATGGCCGGCGCCGCGCTCTTTCAACAGATCGTACATATACTTAAAGTACTCCAAATGCCCGCCCTGGTAGGATGTTAAGGCGATGCCTTGCACATCCTCTTGTATAGCACAGTTCACTACTTCGTCAACCGATCGGTTATGCCCCAGGTGGATCACCTCGGCACCGCTGGCCTGTAAAATGCGGCGCATAATGTTAATAGTAGCATCGTGCCCATCAAATAACGAGGTTGCGGTTACAAAGCGAATTTTATTTTGTGGAATATATATGGTGGCAGTATCCATGGTGGTACTTGGTTAGTGATACAAAATTAACCAAAATACCGGGCTTATTAAAGCCGGGGTGTAAAAACTGAAAACGATCAGGAGAAAGGTTTTTATTACTGCCTTATTCCCGATCGTTTTCCTGGTTCAGCATCGCTGCTGTAAAGTATTAACTTTTAAAATGTGAAAGTGTTTTAGGTTTTTGAAAAAAAAAACGCTTACCTGTGGCTCCGGTTGTCATTGTTTTGGTTACTACGAGATGCCTTGCCACCTTTGCTGGCCATCTCCTTTTGTTTCTTCTCGTCCATAGTTGCAAAATTTCCCTTTGAACTGTTGCCCGATTGGCCGGTTGAATTTTTTGTAGTTGCCATGACTTTTTTAATTTAATGGTTAACAATTAATTTGTTATTTTAATTTTAACGAAAATTATGCCAGCAAAGATTTGTAACAATAGCTGAAGATTTAATAATTTTTATTGAATTGATAATGTGTTTATTGCGTAATTTATCAATACTGAAATAACATTTTGGTATGTTAGTTTTTGTGAACAGTGTTTGAAAAAAATTACACTATAGTTAAATTAGGATTGTGCAGCTGCTTTTTGCTACGAGCAAAAAGGCGAACGGCATCCGCAAATCATTTTGTATCTTTGTGGCAATGCAAAATGAATCGATAGCTGTTGCCGAAGGCTTTAAAAGTTACAATAACTATGGCGCGTGGCTGCGTAAAAAATACAATGGCCAGCGGGTATTTAAAGTAATTGTTGATGGCGGCTTTACCTGCCCTAACCGCGATGGCAGCAAAGGCTTTGGCGGCTGTACCTATTGTAATGTCGATTCGTTTACGCCTACGGTATCGCGCGAAAACCCATCTATCCGCGAACAGGTGATCAAAGGCATGGAGCGCGCCCGCACGGGCAACAAAGCCGATAAATTCATCATTTACTTTCAGCCCAATACAAATACCTACGCCCCGACGCATTATTTAAAAATGATGTACGACGAGGCTTTGAGCATCGAACCCGAAAATATTGTCGGCCTTTCGGTAGGTACCCGGCCCGATTGTATCGACGCCGAAAAGATAGCCCTGCTGGAAAGTTATACCGACAGGTTTGATGTTGACCTGGAAATGGGGATGGAGTCTATTTATGATGATACCCTGGGTCAGATCAACCGCGGCTGCACCCACGGCGAACTGATCAATGCATTAGAACTGGTTAAAAACTCCAAACTCGATATCTGCGTACACACCATTTTCGGCTTCCCCTGGGAAACTAAGGAAATGATGCTGGCTTACGCCGACGAGATCAACCGCTTCCCGCAGATCAAATTTGTCAAATTTCATCACCTGCACATTGTGGAAGGTTCAATAATGGGCGTAAAATACAAACGCGAACCCTTCAAGCTTTTTAGTCTGCCCGAGTATGCCGATTTTTTATGCGAGCTGTTGCCTATGGTTCGCGAAGACATCGTGATCCAGCGCTTGTTCGGTCTGTCTGACCGCGACCTGCTCATTGCCCCGAACTGGCAGCTCAAAAAATCAGAGATCCAGCATTTTATTGACGAAACCATTCGTCAGCGCGGTATAGTGCAAGGTTCGGCGTTGTAACAGCCCCTCCACGCCCTCCCCGGTAGCCAGGATTTTAAAAGCAAGTCTCCCCAACCGCGGGAGATTTAGAGGGGGCCGTGGCTTGGTATCACCTTTGCAATTACAGAATTAATTAATTAATCATCGCACCCCGAAAATTAGAGGTTTTGTCACAAAAAACACAGCCGAATTACATACCAGCGCTAACCGGCGTAAGGGCATTAGCTGCCTACCTGGTATTTATATCACATTTTTATTATGTGTTTGGGGAAAGTATTCCTCAAAGTGTGCAACGTTTTTTCCGCGAATTCCACATCGGGGTAACCATATTTTTTGTTTTATCGGGTTTTTTAATCGCTTTCAGGTATTTTGATAATTTTTCTTTGGATAAAGACTGGTTTAAACAATACCTTAAAAACAGGGTAGCGCGCATTTACCCCATGTACCTTTTTCTTACTATCTGCGCCTTTGTGGTGGCATATTTTACTCACGATAACGAAGTTACAGGCGGTTCGGAACACCCGATAGGCATTCTGTTAATGAATATCACGTTTGTGCGTGGCTTTTTTAACGATTACAAGTTTAGCGGTATAGCCCAGGGCTGGTCGCTCACGGTTGAAGAGTGTTTTTACTTTTCGGCACCGCTAATGTTTTTTGCAGCCAAAAAGTGGGGTAAGTTTTATTTACAACCCATTTTGATTACCGGCTTTGGCGCTATTTTGGTATTGATCTTCCGGAATATCAACTGGTATGGCTTTTTCGGGAACTTCACATTTATGATGCTGAATACCTTTTTGGGCCGCTGCTTCGAGTTTTTTGCCGGTATTATGCTGGCCTTGTTTATCAAGAAAAATGGCTTTGGCAGAAGTAATAGTATCCCGTTTACTTACATCGGTTTTTTTCTGGTGTTCTTTTGCATCTGGATCATGTCGGTATTGCCGGTATTGCCCGGCGATTCATTCGGGCAGCAAAACCCGTTCGGTATCATTACCAATAACTACCTGCTTGCCATAGCCATCACGCTGTTTTTTTATGGCTTACTTACCGAGGGCAGCGGGCTAAAAAAAATATTGGCTAACAGGTTTGTTGAACTGCTTGGTAAAAGCTCGTACATTTTTTACCTGATACACCTGGGTTTTACCTATAACCTGTTACACGCAGGCGTTAACCAATTGAACGAGTGGGTTTTTAGCGTGTACGATAAGTTCGGACTCGAGTGGCATTCGCCGTTTGAGTACGACCAGCTGAACCTGGTATTTGTTTTTGTGTTGCTTAACGCCATATCGATACTGTTATTTAAAACTATTGAGGAACCCTTAAATCATTACATACGCAGGTCCGATTTTCTGATCAAAAGTAAATCAAGGCCGGCAGAGATCATTAATTAATAAAACACTATGGGAGTAGCTATAAAAAGTTTGAGCCATTTTATACCCGAAACACGGTTAACCAACGATGAATTAGGAGCCAGGTTAGGTATTGAAAGTATGTGGATAGCTGAAAAGACCGGCATTATGGAAAGACGTATTTTTCATGACGGGGCTACTTCGGATATGATCGTCAACGCGGCGCATGTTTGTCTCGAAAAGGCAGGCTTGCAACCAACTGATGTGGAGTGCATAATTGTGGCCACCATGACGGCCGACTTTTTATGCCCGTCAACCGCGGCGGTGGTTCATCACAAACTAAAAACAACCAATGCCTGGGGTTTTGATGCTATGGCGGCATGCAGCGGCTTTTTATACGGCTTGCAGATAGCCCAGGCGGTTTTAAATTCGCGCCAGCATAAAAACGTTTTGTTGTGTGCAGCCGATAAAATGACCAGTATTATCGATCCGCTTGATAAAAAAACATCGCTCATTTTTGGCGATGGTGCGGGTGTGGTTCTGTTGGAGTATGTTGATGACGAGCATAACGAAATTATAGATACCATTTGCAAACTGAACAGTACAGATCTGATGAGCGTAAGCGCGCTCGACGGCGGCAGCAAAAACCCGATCACCCCCGAAACTTTAACAAACTGCGATCAGTTTATGAAATTTACTTCGCGTGGCATATTCAGCGGTGGGGTAGCTTTATTTAAAGAAGTGATATTAGAGGTGCTGGAAAAAAATAACATGACGTTTGATGATATCGACTATATCGTGCCGCACCAGGCTAATAAACGCATGCTCGAAAAACTGGCCGAAGAGTTAGGCTTGCCCATCAGCAAGTTTATCATCAATATCGAATATATAGGTAATACCAATTCGGGTTCGGTTCCAATCGCATTATCCGAGGCGTTTTTAGACGAGCGCATTAAACCGGGCATGAAGGTGGTAGTGGCAGGCGTTGGCGCAGGCTTTACCTACGGCGCATCAATACTTTCAATTAAACACACCAAATAATATGTATTTACTAACCGGAGCATCAAAAGGCATTGGCCACTACATATTAGAAAAACTGGTTGCCACAACCAACGAAAAGATCATCGCGCTGTACAACAGTACCCTGCCCGATTTTAAACACCCAAATGTTGAGTGGTGCAAAGTAGATCTGTCGAACTTCAGCGAGATCGAAACGCTTATCAACAGCAAGGCTGATGAATTGATCGACTTAAAATTTATCAACTGCGCCGGCATTAACCATAATGCCATGACGCATAAATTCCCCGAAGAGCAATGGCTTAATCTGATGCAGGTTAACCTCACCTCAACCTTTTTTATCTGCAAGCTTTTGCTGCCTTTTATGCGCCAGCAAGAGTATGGTAAAATCGTATTCATTTCGTCAATTGTGGCGCAAACCGGTGTGGTGGGTTCATCAGCATACGCGGCAAGCAAAGCGGGTTTGTGGGGGTTAATGAAAACCATTGTACAGGAAAACGCCAGCAAACGCATTACCTGTAATACCTTGAATTTAGGGTACTTCAATATCGGCATCATCCGCGAAGTGCCTGAGAAAATGCTCGAAGAAATTAAAAACCGTATCCCCAACAAAACACTGGGTAACCCGGAAGATATATTTAAAACCGTACAACTGCTCATGGATGTTGATTACATCAACGGCAGTTGTATTGATATTAATGGTGGATTGTATTTGAACTAAAAATTGCTATGTCTGAAAAAGTAAAGCCCAAGTTTTTCCCTGCCTTAACCGGTGTGCGTGCATTTGCAGCAATCCTGGTTTTTACCACCCATGCGGGTTATATCATGACGGCAAGCCTCGGGCCGGGCGTGCAACGTTATTTTAACGAACTGAGCATCGGCCTGCCCATGTTTTTTGTATTGACCGGGTTTTTAATTACCCTGCGCTATTACGATAATTTTGAATATACCTGGGCATGGACAAAAAAATACATGATCAGCCGCGCAGCAAGGCTTTACCCCATGTACTTTTTATTTACCGCGGCGGCATTTATTTACTATTACTTTAGTCGGAACCAAACCCTTATCGGCGACCCGAATCACCCCTGGTTCACCATTTTTTTAAACCTTACATTTTTACGCGGTTTTTTTGACGATCTGAAATTTACCGGGGTAGGCCAGGGCTGGTCGATAACCGTTGATGTGGTATTTTACCTCATCACACCATTTGTATTTTACCTTATTAAAAAGAAAGGCATCTTCTTTTTACAATTGGCCTTTTTTATACCGTTTGGCTACCTGCTGGTGTTTCTTTTCCGCGGTTACGGGCATGATCTGTATGGCTTTTTTAACAAGTTTACTTTTATGCTGTACTATACCTTCTTCGGTCGTTGTATCGAGATTTGGATAGGTATTGTACTGGCGTTAAACTATAACAAAATCAAAGTTAAAGCAGGCAGTAAAAAACTAACTTATATCGGTTTTATACTCATGTTTGTGTGTGTATATTTCTTCACGCTGATCCCGCTTGCGCCCGATCAAAAATTCGGCATCACCACCTATAGCGGGATGATACTGGATACCATCTTACTTTCGCCGGCTATCGGTATCTTCTTTTTAGGCCTCATACGCGAAGAAACACGGATACAGAAAGTTTTGTCAACCAAATTTGTGCAACTGTTAAGTAACAGCTCATTTTTATTTTACCTCATCCACCTGGGCTTTATCAATAACTTTTTACACGAGGGCATTAACTGGTTGAACGATTGGGTTTTTGCCTTTTATGATAAACATGGTTTGGACTGGCATTCACCTTTCGAGTACGATCAGGTTAATATATTTTATGTGTTTGCAGGTCTTTATGGTATTTCCATATTGCTCTATAAGTTTATGGAAGAGCCGCTTAATAAAAGGATCCGTAATTACCTGTTTTTAAAATTGAACAGACCGTTGCCAACCGTTAACAAACCGGTATTGGCCGTAGTGGAGCAGGATTAGTGCTGTATTTGATATGGACGAGAAAATGAATGTTAAAAAATTAACCCTGATATTAACGCCATTGCTGGTTATGCTGTGTGCAATTGTTTTTGCACAAAAGCCCAAACCTAAACCCAGTACGCCCCCTGTTGCCAACGATAAAGAAGAGATCGTTATAACAGAGCATGCCTTCAATAAAAATTCGATCTTTCAATTAAACGATACCATTAAATATCGTATCGATCTTAAAAGCACCTACGGCAATGTGCAGGATGGCCATATATCATATGCTATTACTGATCTTAACAACCGTTTGATCACCCAAAAGTCGTTCCCGGTAAACATTCCGGCAAATGGTTCAAAACAGGTACACCTTGATATGCCGGCGCAAAAAGCAGGCTTTTACAAGGTCAATTTTATGCTCAACGTTACCGATGACGACGATACCGTACGGCGCGTTTTTGGTGTAGATACAGCCAAAGTGACCTCGCCCTTTAAAACACCCGACGATTTTTGGCCGTTTTGGGATAATGCTAAAAAAGAGCTGGCCAAAGTACCTCCCCAATACAGGGTAACCTATATGCCCAAATTATCAAAAGATAATGACGAGATCTACCTGGTTGAGATGCAATCGCTGGGTAACATCACCATCAGGGCCTGGATGACGCTGCCGAAAGATCGTAAACCTGGACAAAAATTTGCCGTGGCCATTGCTTATCCCGGTTATGGTGGCGAGATGCATCCGTTTTACAATACTTCGGGTATGATACACATTGGCCTCAATATACGGGGTTTAGGCAATAGCCGCGATGTGATACACCCCACCCGCGATGACTATATCAATGTGGGTATTGCAGATAAGGATACTTATATTTTTAAGGGCGTGATGATGGATTGTGTGCGTTTGAACGACTTTTTAGTGACACGGCCCGAGGTTGACACTAAAGCCATTTTTGCTACCGGCGGCAGTCTTGGCGGGTACCTCTCTATGGCAACTGCCAGTCTTGACGATCGTATCGCACTATGTTCGGGCGATAATCCTGGTTATCCCGATATACGGGCTATGGGATATGATGTATTCCCCATTAATACCATGAAATACTATGCCGATAAAAATCATTTTGATGTCGAGCGATCACTTAAAACCTGGGATTATTATAATTTAAAATCGTTTGTTACCCGTTTAAAATGTCCGGTTGTAATGGGTATAGGCTTGCTCGATAACTTCATATCGCCGGCAGCCGAAATGCATGTTTATAACAACATCCCCGCTACCGAAAAAAAGTTGTTCATATTTCCAAACCTGGCACACGAGGTTGGCCCCGAGCAAGGTTTGTTTGTAGGTAAATGGGTTTACGATAAGCTGCACATTTACGAAAAATGGCTTGCTTATAACAAGCCGGCCGCCAACGCCGCGCCTGCAGCACCCGTTGTTGATCCCAATGCCGAAGTGATCGACCTGGTAGAGCATCCACTCAATAAAGGTGCTGTTTTTAGCAGCAATGCGCCTATATCATACACCGTTGATCTGAAAAGTAATTTTAAAACTACGCAAACCGGAAAGATATCTTACATGGTTACTACGTCGCAAGGTAAACTTGTTGCACAACATTCGGTACCTGTAAGCTTGCTGCCTAAAGGCAATAAAACGGTGTCTTTCGAAATCCCGGCGCAAAGCAGCGGTTTTTATAACATTAATTTTGCCATCAACACTTCAAAATATGATGATACGCTTAGGCGGGCATTTGGTGTTGATACCAATAAAATAATTTCGACAAGGCCAAAACCGGCTGATTTTGATGCCTTTTGGGACAATGCCAAAGCAGAGCTGGCTAAAGTAGCCCCCGATTTTAAAGTGACCGAAAAGCCCGACCTGGAGCATAACGATAAAGTTTACCTGATAGAGATGCGATCGCTGGATAACCAGATCATCAGGGGGTATATGAGCCTTCCAAAAGATCTGGATCCCAAACAAAAACTACCTGTAAGTTTAGCATTACCGGGCTATGGCGCGCAGGCGCAGCCTCCGGTGGGTACAGCCGCAATGGCTCTGATCAGCTTAAGCGTGCGTGGCCAGCCTTTAAGCGATGATGTGCTTAAACCCGACCGTGAAGATTATATCATCACCGGCATTGAAGATAAGAATAAGTATATTTTAAAAGGCGTATTAATGGATTGCGAACGCCTGGTTGATTTTGTGTTTAGCCGTCCCGAATTAGATCATACCGCTATTTATGCTTCGGGAGCAAGCATGGGCGGTTACCTGGCATTGGCGTTATCGGGTATTGATAAACGCATAACCATCGTATCAGCAAACAACCCGGTATTTTCTGATTTTCGCACGCTGGCTGGCGTAAGTACCAGTTTCCCGATGGCCGAGATAAAGAAGTACGCTGACGATAAGGCCGTACCTTTAGATAAGTTATTGAACACCCTCGATTATTTCGACCTGCAGAACTTTGCGCCAAACATCACTGCGAAAACTGTGGTAGGTATCGGCATGCTCGATAACCTGGCCCCGCCAACCAATTCGGTAACCATGTTCAACAACATGCCGGGTAACAAAAAACTATTCATTTTCCCCAACCTCGCGCATGATATCGGCCCTGAGATTGGAGCGTACGTTGGTAAGTGGGTTTACGATAAGCTCGATATTTACAACAAGTGGCTGGCGTATAATAAACAACGCGAGATCGATAAAGTGAAAGAGGAAGCATCAGGCAGCGAATCGGTTGTAATTATAGATAAGCCGGCAAACAAAGAAGCTGTTTTTAAAAGTAACAGCACTATCGAGTACAATGTTGATCTTAAAAACAACTTCTTTAAAAAGCAGTCGGGTGTAATTAGCTGCCTGGTATACACATCCGAAGATAAATTTATCCGGAAGGATTCGATATCGGTAAATATTGATGCACGTACCACCAAGCGCGTACACTTTGAGGTACCACCTCAAAAAACAGGGTTTTATAAAATCAATTTCGCCATTAATGTGAGCGATTATGACGATACTCTGAAACGGGTGTTTGGCGTAAACATTGAAGATATCCGTTCGGGTTACCCCAAACCAGCAGATTTTGACCAGTTTTGGGCCAATACCAAAAAGGAGCTGGCCGCTATACCGCCTAACTTTAAAATGACCGAAAAACCCGAACTGGAAACCGGTCAGGAGCAGATCTATCTTATCGAAATGCAGTCGCTGGGTAACATCACCGTAAGGGCATGGTTAACGCTTCCGCGCGATAGAAAACCGAAAGAAAAATTCCCGTTGTATATTAGTTTACCCGGGTACGGTAATGCTATGGTACCTTCACACGCAGTATCAACTTTTGCCTTTATTTCGCTCAACGTGCGTGGGCAGGGTAACAGCCGCGATGTGATACACCCCGATCGTGAAGATTATATCTCGTACGATCTGCAGGACATCAATAAGTATATCTATCGCGGTTCTATAATGGATGGTGTACGCCTGCTCGATTTTGTGTATGCGCATAAGGAATTGTTTGATACCGAGTCGATATTTGTTACGGGCGGCAGCCAGGGCGGCTACTTAACGCTTGCCCTGGCCAGTATTGATCAGCGTGTGTCGATATGTGAGGCCGAAAACCCGGGATATATTGATCTTAAGATGCCTTATTATAACAGTAAGTGGCCCATTACGGTATTTAAAGACTACGCCGAAAAAAAATCAGTAAAGTTTGAAACCCTGATGGATAATTTTGAATACTTTAACCTTAAAAACTTTGTACCTAATATTAAATGTAAAGTGGTTGTGGGCATAGGCTTGCTTGATCCGCTGGTACCCCCAACCAATGAGTTAATTATGTACAACAGTATAAAAGCGTGGAAAAAGCTGTTTATTTATCCTAATTTAACTCACGAAGTTGATCCGGAACTCGGCGCTTACAAAGCCAAATGGATGGCGGATAACTTAGGCTTATAAACCTTACTGCAACTTAATTGTATTTATTGACATGATAGCCCGTTTGTTTAAACTGATACCCAAAACGCCAAAATCAATAAGCTTGTTTTTAGTAATGATATTGCTTTTTAACAACACGGGTGTACGGGCGGGTGGTAATCCGGTAGGCAAAAAAAGGTTATTCATTATCGTGTCAACGTCCTATTACTTTGCCAATACTTTTTGGGATGAGAACGGCCAGCAGCAGCAGTACCCTGATAATGGCAAGTACACTACGTTATCATTATCCGTCAATGCCGAATACGGCTTTTCGCGACGAATAGCCCTGGTAGCATCACTGCCATTTTCGGCAAATTATTTTAAAAGTTCGGTAAACTCAACAACAACATCGTCGCTGGGCGATGCTTCTGTAGGTATGTCATATTACCTGGCCAACATAGCTTACCGTACATACTTTTCGGTGCAGGGCAACTTTGTTTTCCCGGTGTACCAAAACACCGCTACCGTTATACATGGCTATGGCGATGTAGGTGCCAATGCACAGTTCCTCGTTTCGGGCGATTTTAAGCTGGGCGAAAAGTCGATAGCGTTTGGCGGCACCGTGGGCGCCAGCCAGTTTTTTGGCGAGTTAGCGCCGCTGCAGCTTACACTTGGTGGTAACCTGGGTATGGCGGTATCTAAAAAAAACCAGCTGTCCATTGCCGCCACGGCAGCCGCGTCTTTCAGTCCCGAAAAGGCGTTCGACCCTACCAGCCCCGCACCGGCCAAAGACTATAGATACACTCAAATAACTTTAAATTTCTCGCATAATATTTCGCGCAACAAAAGCTTGTTTTTTAGCGGTACCCGTTTCCTTGTCGGAAAAAACACAGGTATCGGCAACACAATAACCGCCGGTTTTACGTATAAGTTTTAATAAAACCCTATTATTGCGTAAAGCATGAGATTCTCCAAAAAGTTAATTGCATTATTCGTTTTAGCATTGGGTAGTTACTGTGCCCGGGGCCAATACATACTGCCCGAAAACTTTAACAGTTTAAAAGCTGCCGATACTGTAAAACAGAGTAAGGATACTGAGGATGAAGGCGAGATACTGATCAGGGTGAGGCCCGGTTCGGCAAACGGTATTTTTAAAACTGCCGATGATGTGAGTTATAGCCTGAAGGTTGATAACCACTACAAAATTGCCCAGGATGGTAAGCTAACCTGTTTTGTTACCACCGATATGGGGCAAAAGGTTTTTGAAAACACACAGAACATACACCTCGGCAAAAAGAGCAGCGATAGCTTTAGATTTAAGATAGATTGTAAAGACTACGGTTTTTACAAAGTGAGCTTTATATTCCATCTGTCATCATACGATGATACTGTGAAGCGCGTATTTGGGGTGAACACGGCTAAAATAATGCCGACTTTACATAAACCTGCCGATTTTGATGCCTTTTGGAAACGCACCCGGGATTCGCTGGCGCGCATAGCCCCGCAGTATAATATTATTGAAGAACGGGCTCTTAGCGTAAACAACAAGCGGGTATACCTGGTCGAGATGCATTCGTGGGGCAATAAGGTAGTGCGCGGCTGGTTAACTATCCCAATCACCAAAAGCAAAAAGCGTTTACCGGTTAAATACCGTTTGCCGGGATATATTGTGGCACTGGAACCCAGTTTAGATGATGACGACTTTGTAGAATTTAACTTTAATGTACGCGGCAGCGGTAACAGCAAAAGTGCTATTGATACACATGGCGAATATAACCTGTACCATATTGAAAACCGCGATGAATACGTGTACCGCGGCGTGTATATGGATTGCGTACGCGGGCTCGACTTTTTATGCTCGCATGCTGCTTTGGGTATTGATACCGGCAAAATTATGGTTGATGGTTCGAGCCAGGGCGGGGGTTTGGCCATTGCTTTGGCAGCGATGGATAAGCGGGTTAAACTCGCCACTGTACAAGTGCCTTTGTATGCCGATTTTAGAAATGCGTATGAGATAACGGCCCTCAACCCAAAATCGCAAACGCCGGTTGGGATGATCGTAAATTATGTACGGACACACCCTAAGTTTAGTAAAGAAAAATTGTTTGATGTTTGGGATTATTACGACCCGCTTAATTTTGCTCCCAATGCTAAATGCCCTGTATTGATGGCGATAGGTTTGCTTGACGAATTTTGCCCCCCGCGTTGCAGTGTGGCCATGTACAACAGGCTAACCAATAAGCGTAACGAATGGTGGTCGAGCCCCGAAAAGACACACGAGGTGGATGAATTATACTATACCGAACAGTTTTTATGGTTCCAGGATCTGTTAAGGTTGGATTGATCGTTGGTTACTTAGCCCGGAATACACCAAATAATTTATTGATCTGTTCTTCGCGGTAAGCAAAGGTGTTTTTTAATTGCTTTTCAACAAATATAGCATTAGCCATACGGCCGATGATCCCGTAAGGAATACCATAAGTTAAAATATCTGTCATATGTACGCCGCCCTTTATTTCCTTAAAGTGATGTTGATGATGCCATAGCGCATACGGCCCGGACAGCTGTTCATCAACAAAGTATTCATGTTCTTTAATATGTGTTATCTCGGTTACCCAGTTCATTCTGATACCTAATACAGGCGATATTTTATAGGAGATGAGCATACCCGTATACATTTTGGTGTCGGGAGCATAGTCGGACGTGATCGTCAGTTTCAGATCCGGCGGAGTGATCTTAATAAGGTTGAGAGGCGATGAAAAAAAATCCCAGGCCTCGGCTAACGGGATAGGCAGATCGGATTCAAATTTAAAGTGGTAGGTCTTCATTAGTCGGGAACATCCAAAAGCCTATAATGTTTTATTTAACCTGTCTTTTAACAAATTAAGCAAGCCATCAAATTCTTTTGGATCATAACCGACAGATTGAAACAGGATATTTCCCTTTTCATCAAGCAATAAGGTACGCGGGATATACTGCGTAGCAAACAAGCTGAATATTTTACGGCCTTCATCGGGCAGCATTAAAAAGGTGTAGTTGTTAGTTTGCTTAAAGGTAAGCACCTTATCCCAACCTTCTTCACGACCAAATACAAACAGCGCGAATTTGGCATTGTCTTTATATTTTTCCCATATATCTTTTTGCACACGGGGAAGTTCTTCGCGGCAAGGCGGGCACCAGGTAGCAAAAAAATTGATCAGTACAATTTTACCACGATAGTCGGCTATGTTTACGGTTTTACCTTTGTCGGTTTCAAAACTAAAGGAGGGGCAGGCACCGCCAACTTTGGTTAGGGTAGTAGCGTCGGGTACCTGTGCCCTGGTTAAAACCGGGGCGAAAATAATAAGCAGCAGGTAAGTAAATTTTTTCATAGCGCTTTTTTCGGCAAGATAGAAAATAGTCGCTACAAAAATTTACTACTGTACCATTTTATTGGCGCAATACGAACTGGCAAAAGCCTCAGGCTTAGCCTTAAACACAAAGCCCATGCTTAAAATGTAACCCATAGCCTCGTGCAGGGCCTGGTTTGATTTAAACATCGGGTTGGTGTTAATGTCGGCATGTACCTCCAGGTCAACATCGTACAGGTCGAGCAGATCGCATAGTTTGTAAGCAATGTCGATAGACTTTTGCACTTCGCTTAGCATACGTTCTTTAATGCTCATTTTTTGCGAAGTACGCTCCTGGTGGATAAACATAAATCCGCCGCGTTGCTCACGTAAAAAAACAATTACTGTTGCAAAATCTGTTACGCTGCCTTTTACCTGCGAATCGGTACCGATACAAACTTTGAGCTTATTACCCAGATTTGCTTCGCGCTCGATGGCTTTTTCAACTTCTTCGATAATGGGCGACTGAATGATCTCGCCGCTGAATTTTCTCCAGGTCATAATTTTTCATGTGGTTTAAATAGACGACCATGTATAAGTTTTTACTAATTTAAGCTATCCCTATCGAGATTAACGTAAACACAGTATCATTTATTTGTTAACATCTGCTTATATATCAACATATTATAATTTAAAAGTTTAACTGTTGGTTTTAAATTAAAGGATAGTTTGCAATAAATGTTTGTCTGGGTGTATACAGGCAACTAAACAAATTCGTTTATTAAACATTATAAATTTATTTTTGGGCCATTACACATGAAATTTAAAACCGGGAAATATTTATTGCTTTTTTGTTTGGCCGGGCTTTTTTTAAGCGCATGCAAAAACAACAACGATGCACCCGGTATAACCGCCACAACCAGTATCAGTGTGGTAAACCTGGTAGTTAACTCAGGTTCAATTAACTACTATGCCAACGGTACCCGGCAAAATAATTATAAACTGGGCTATAGTTTAGCCTCGGGCTATTTAACAGTAACTTCGGGCGATCAAATTACATCCCTTAAAGATACGCTGTATAATACCATTTATTCGGCCGACCAAAACCTGACCGACAGTATCCGTTATACGTTGCTTGCAGCCGGGCAAAGTAAGCAGGCAGTTAGCGGTATTTTACTAAGCGATACAGCCAGATCAGTTAGCGGCAAAGTAAAGGCCCGTTTTATTAACGCATCGGCAAATGCACCCGCGGTCGACGTTTATTTTAATAATGTTGCCATTACCAATATTGCTTATAAGGGTATATCCAAATTTGCCCTGGTTGATACCGGTACCGTGGTTTTAAAAATTAACCAGGCAGGTACCAATACGCTTATCACTTCGCAAACGTTTAAGTTGAGCGGTGGCGGGGTTTATACCTTTTATGGATATGGCTTATACAATGGCACAGGTGTAAACGCCTTTGCTGTCGGCGAAATTATTAACCATTAGTACAGCCAATTCTTTATAGATTTGCATCGTTAAAATGATCAATAAAAAAGCAAATAATTTAGTTGTAAACAGTTTACTGGTTATTGTGGTATCGATACTTGGGTTATCGATGTTACCGTCATGCAATAAAAATGGTGCAGTGGCCCCAACGGCATCAACAACAAAATTATGCATCGCCGATGCCAGTCCCGATTTGCTGCCTATGCAGGTATACATTGGTGGTTTGCAATTGGGCAACAAATTTTTTAATTATCCTACGGTAACCAACTATTACTCGGTTTACAGCGGCGAGCAGGTAATGCAGGTGCGTAACCATAAACTGGTAACCGTTTTTTATGTAGATAGTACCTTAAAGGATAACCGGAGCTATACTTTATTTGTAACCGGCCTGGCTACAGCTACCACACACGCTGATACGATAACCTACATCTTAACCACCGATTACTCTACAGTACCCACATTAGGCTATGGTAAGATCCGCTTTGTAAATGCATCGCCACGTACGGCAGGTTTGGACGTGTATGCCAACGGAACCCAGGCTTTCAGTAACATCACCTACAAACAGGTATCATCCTATATCCAGGTACCAGCCGGGGTTTATGCCTTTAAAATAAATGCTACGGCAACACCAACAAATACGTTAACTACGCTGAGTAATGTTACCGTGCAGGACGGCCGCCTTTATACCGTATTTACCCGTGGCCTGGTAGGCCGCACCGATAGCGCCGCGTTTACCGCAGCTGTTATATCCAATCAATAATTTTGCGCGTTTATTTGCCCTATTTTTATATTTTTGCGCAAACTAAAAGCGCGCGTCTTGGAATTTATTAAACACCTGATTGATTTTATACTGCATATTGATAAACACCTGTCGGATATTATCAATCAATACCAGGGTGAAACCTATTTTATCTTATTCGCCATTATTTTTGCGGAAACAGGTTTTGTGATCACTCCATTTTTGCCCGGCGACTCACTTTTGTTTGCTGCCGGAGCTTTAATAGCCGGAGGTAATACCGGGTTGGATATTTATTTGATGGCTATCATCCTCATCATTGCCGCCTTCGCAGGAAATACCGTAAACTACTTTTTGGGTAACTATTTAGGTGTTAAAGTATTTAAACCCCAAAACAAGATACTTAAGCTTGATTATTACCTGGAAACACAGGCCTTTTTTACTAAACATGGCGGCAAGGCAGTTATTTTCAGCAGGTTTATACCTATTATCCGTACCATAGCGCCTTTTGTTGCCGGTGTGGGTAAAATGCCTTTTTTGCGTTACAGCCTGTATAACATTATAGGCGGCGCATCATGGATATTGATCTTTTTGTTTGCAGGTAAGTTTTTCGGCGACCTACCATTCTTTAAAAACCACTTCTCGTTGGTATCATTAGCCATTATACTGATATCGGTAATACCGGCAGTTTATGCAGCTGTTAAAAGCCGGTCGGTAAAAAAGGCGGCTTAATACCCAAACATTCGCCTCGACTTTTTTCCGCGGTAAGCATACCATACCGAATAAGCCGGGCCCAATAAAAAGAATACAAAGCCCGCGTTACCAGCCTTGCCTGTGGGTAATATCAGTGCTGCTATTATTGATAACACACCTATCACTCCGGCTATCAGGTTTGCGTAGGCAAACGAATTGGTCTCAAACAATTCGGATGGGGTTAAGTGTAGCTCAAGCGCTTGGCTTTTGGCATTGCGGTACATCAGGAAAAACAAAAAATAAATAATACTCAGGCCGGCCGCGTAAATGATCATCAATGGACCTACCTGTTCTGTGGTTATTTTGGCTACGCGTTCGCCGTGTTCAACAAAGTAATCATCGGTGCTGATGAGCGAGGTTAAAAATTTGAGCGGGTATACATAGATCAGGGATACAAAAAGCAATATTGCGTTAAGCAAAATGGTGTAATTATCGGCCAGCCCATACCTGCGGAAAAATTTGTTTTGCATGTTCCATACATTAAACAAAAACGCAAAACAGATAGCAAAGCTTACCACGCCCATCATCATATCCAGCAGATCGGTAAAGGTTTTGGGTACCTCAACAGATACAATGATCAGTGTAAGCGCAAAAGCAAACACACCATCGCTAAACGTTTCGAGCCGGGTAGGTTCGTGGCTGCGCCATTTGATGCGCTCCTTGGGTTTTTTGTTGATAATTGTTCTTAACATAAGCGTTACTTTGTTAAAGCTACTAATTTTCCGGTTTTATAAGTATGCGGCTTATTCCATGCAGCCGTTTTTCGTAACTGCCGCCATTGTGTTAAAGGGATAATTGCCGAATAAGAAAACCCCATATCATTGGCCATTACATCCCAATAATAAACTTTTAAAGTATGAGGATCAACGCAAAACCGGCATACCGTTCTAAACATGCTTCCGCCGTAGCCCATTTTTATTTCGTAATACTTAAAGTCGCCGTGCGGCTCATTGTCTATCATTAACGCATGCTTACTTTCAGGGTCTTTCCCGGACGAGGCTAAAAAAACTTTTACCTCCGGTACCTGTTGAACCTTTGCAATCACTGTCGCGGCTATTCGTTCGTTGGATTTTTGCGTGTTTTTGAGTTGCGCGCTACTTTTTAAGCAAAGCACGCACAGGGCTACCAATATAATAAAACAGGGTTTCATTTTTCGGATCTATTTGTACTTAAAGCTAATGCTTTACCCGCTTTGTACGAGGCTTCTTCCTGTATTAATTTTTGTTTCTGTTCGGGCGTTAAGGGTATGGCTATCAATTTATCCAGGTTGGGCTGACCGGCATCAACCCATGCGGTAAACCAATAGTTGCCGATCTCGGAAATGGAGAGACGCATTTGACGCTCCACCATACCGTGTAACAATTTTTGATAGGCAGCGGCATATTCAATCGTATAATCTTTAACCTTGCGGTTGCCGCGCTTAAATTGCCCGTACTTTTTATCATCAGTAAAAGTGGCATTAAGCTGCCGCTCGAATACCAGTACCGAGTCGACACACTTAAAAGTACGCCGGCACATTTTCCAGGCTTCTTTTAACGGGCTTGGGATATACAGCGCCGGCGCAGCACGGTAATGGTACCCATCACTGAAAAGCTCGACCACACGGGTTTCCCAAAGAGCATGGATCCCGTCCTGGTGAGTCAATTGTCCGTTATAGTTCTCAGTCATGTGCAAAGGCACGTTGGCATCGGCAATGTAATGCCCCAGGTTGGCCGATGTGCGTAAAATGTCCATGGTGTCCCTGCGCTTAAAAGCATCCACCAGTTTATAATAATAATGCTGGATGGTCCAGGGTACGGTGCCGTACTTATTGAGCGAGTCGGCGCTGTACTGGCGCTCGGCCTCGGCCCAGCGCTCGGGTATCTTTTCGAAGGGCTTTTTGCCATAATGGTCGGCATCCAAAAAATGTTTGGGCCCTTCGGTCGAGTCGACATAGCGTTTTTTATCAGGGTCTACGGCATGTTCGGTAATAAAATCGATATTGGTCCTATAAAAATTACTCATGCCCTTAGGAAGCGTAAAAACAGCAATGCGGTTAATGCGCCGGTGGCCAAAGAATCCCCAGGAGCAACACAACGTAACAGCAAAGACGCTTAAAAGTAAAAGGACAAGCTTTTGCTTCATGTTGTAAGAATGTAGTTAAGTTTTTTTTGTCTTTTTAGGTATCACCACTCCAGGCCGTTTTTTAATCGGCAAACTCGATTTAACGATCGTTTTACCTTCGCTCAACACGGCATTGGGTTTTAACTTAGCCATCGAGTTGGCATAAGCATCAACCACCAGGCGGGTGGCATAGGCTACCGGGAAACTACCTTTATCGGTTACCCGGATATAGCGGTATTGTTTGCCATTGCCTAACAACATCTTTTCCGGATCGGCAATTTGCGAGCCCCAGTAAAAGCCAAAGTGTACATCCTTATTACCGTAAACGGCTACCGAACAAAAAAGATCGCCCTGCTTTTCAGTTGGCGACCAGCCAAAGGCCAGCGCATTATAATTATCGTAGATCAGTTCGTTACATTGCGGGTACGCATCCCAAACAAAATTGCGCAGCCATAAAGCCAGCTCCTGTATCCCCGGCGTAAAAGAGGAAAGGAAGTTAAGCAGGTCGGTGGTGTCTGATTTGGACATGGAGGCGAAATTTCTATCTTAGTTATTAAAGATAAACTTTCTCTATAAAATGATAGAATTAAATTTTAACGAATACCGGATACAATGCATTAACGAACCTGCTTACAAAGTAGGGTCAATGGACAACACTTTTCAATATCGGCATATTTACGAAGAAGGCTCGGAACATATCCCAACAATGCATGGAGTGAAAATTTATAAAAATGAGCAGTTAATAAACAGCATCATTGTTGCGGCTGTTGGCGGCAGCACAGCAGTGCACGAAACTGGGATGCTTATTGACAACAATAATTTGTTGTTATGCTGTGCAAATTATGTTTTTTGTTTGGCTTTGCCTGCACTCTCCCTTATTTGGAAGGTACAAGCTGACATTGCGACTTGTTTTGAAATATTTGCTATACCCGATGGCTACATTATACATGGAGAGTTAGAAATTACACGACTTGATAAAAACGGTAATATAGTTTGGCAGACAGGCGGGAACGATATTTTTGTTTCTCCCGATGGCAAGAATGGGTTTACAGTTTCAGAGGACCAGATCATAGCTACTGATTGGAATAACAAAATCTACAGAATGGACTGGAACGGCAAAGAAATAATTAATGAAGACTAATAATTAAAACGTTACCGATCAGACAACTTCAGCCTTACTTACTATTAACTCGCTATGATACTGGCTGAGCGCCCCACCACCAAGGCGGGTACTCTTAGTTGGTCCGGATTTGAAATCCGAACTTTATATTTACAAAACTTGTTTGATTCAGTAAGTTTCCAAAATAGACTCTAAGCCACGCCTTTACCTACGATGCAACAAAATTGTAGTTTTGTGTTCCGACAGCAACAGGATTCCCCGCTGTATAAAATTTGTACGATCCGCCTCCCGTCTTCACTATATTCGCAAAATCGCCTTCCAAATGCCCAACTTGTGTTTTCGCATTGATATCAGCAATATCAATGATCATCAGTTGAGGTACTCCCCATTCTTTTCTAACGGTCGCGGTATATATTTCCATTATTGTTTTTTGATAAAGATAAACTAATTCAACCCGATTCCTACCCAAAAACAAAAAAGCCCGGCTTTTGCCAGGCTTTAAATATTTATCTTTTCGAGTTTCCCCCTTTAGGGGGTTAGGGGGCTTACTTTGCAAACGCTACCGAGCGGGTTTCCCTGATCACAGTAACTTTGATCTGGCCCGGGTAGGTCATTTCTGTTTGGATACGGTTCGAGATATCGGCAGCCAGTATTTCTGATTGCGCGTCGGTTATCTTTTCGCTTTCAACCACCACACGCAGTTCGCGGCCGGCTTGTATCGCGAAGGTTTTTTCAACACCCGGGTATGACAAAGCTAACTCTTCCAGTTCTTTCAAACGTTTGATATAGCTTTCAACCACCTCGCGGCGTGCACCCGGCCTTGCACCCGATATGGCATCGCAAGCCTGGATGATAGGCGATATCATCGAGGTCATCTCCACCTCATCGTGGTGGGCGCCTATCGCGTTGCAAACCTCAGGGTTCTCTTTATATTTTTCGGCTAACTGCATACCCAAAATAGCGTGTGGCAATTCCGGGTTATCATCAGGTACTTTACCAATATCGTGCAGTAAGCCCGCACGTTTAGCCAGTTTTACGTTTAAGCCTAATTCTGCAGCCATGGTTGCGCAAAAGTTGGCAACCTCGCGGCTGTGCTGTAACAGGTTTTGCCCGTACGATGAGCGGTAGCGCATACGACCCACCATCCTGATCAGCTCAGGGTGTAAACCGTGGATACCTAAGTCGATCACGGTACGTTCGCCTATTTCAACAATTTCTTCTTCTATCTGCTTTTTGGTTTTGGCAACCACCTCTTCAATACGTGCCGGGTGGATACGACCATCGGTTACCAAACGGTGCATGGCCAAACGGGCAATTTCACGGCGTACCGGGTCAAATCCCGAAAGGATAATAGCCTCAGGTGTATCATCTACAATGATCTCGATACCGGTAGCAGCTTCCAGCGCGCGGATGTTACGCCCTTCACGACCGATGATCCTGCCTTTAACCTCGTCGTTATCAATATTGAAGATTGAAACCGTATTCTCAATAGCGCTTTCGGTAGCGGTACGTTGTATGGTTTGGATAACCACTTTTTTGGCTTCCTTAACAGCGGTTAGCTTAGCCTCGTCTACAATATCCTTGATCTGCATCATGGCTTTGGTACGGGCCTCTTCGCGCAGGTTGTCTACCAGCTGATTTTTGGCATCCTCGGCCGATAAGCCTGCAATACTTTCCAGTTGCTCAATATGCTGATTCTTTAAAATCTCTACTTCATCTTGCTTTTTAACTGCAAGTTCGGTTTGTTTTTCCAGGTTTTTGCGCAAATTATCCAGCTCCTGGTCTTTGCGGTTGGCATTCTCCAGCTTTTGGTTGAGTGATTGTTCTTTTTGTTTCAGGCTGTTTTCGCGCTGGTTCATGGCATTGTTTTTACCATTGATATCCTGCTCGTGCTCGGCCTTCATTTGTAAAAACTTCTCTTTTGCCTCTAATAACCTGTTCTTTTTTAGTAATTCAGCTTCGTTTTCAGCCTCTTTCAATATCTTTTTAACCTTAGCCTGGGCAGCAACCTCCTGGTCCTTAAAAAGCTTCCTCAGAAAAAAACGGCCAATGGGTACGCCTGTTACAACGCCTACCAGCAGCCCGATAATTAAGTATAATATATTGTTCATGATTATAATTGGTGTAAATAAAAAAACCGCAACTAAATTTTAAGCCTCATGTATTATTAAACTTCGATAAAACGACTGAAGGCTGGGTCTTCGTCAGATTTTTATTATTAAATGACGTACACCACCTCACCTTCATCAATATTGAAGTGTTAAGTTTATAAATAGTGAAACTTAAAAATTTAACTGCGGTTAAATCTTAATTTGCTCGTTATGTGTAAAGAACGTTACTGCTTCGAAAAAAAGTCGGTTAACAAATGATCAAGCTGATACACCTTCTCCGCAACCTGTGTATCATCGGCACCAACGCGTTTTTCGGCCTTTAAAGCCGATGTAGCGAAGTGCAGCACACACATGGATAACAGATCCTGTTTATCTTTAACCGCGTAATTTTCCTGGTATTCTTTTACCCGGTCGTTGATCAATTTAGCCGCTCTACGTATTATTTCTTCCTCTTCCATGTTTACCTTTAAAGGGTAAACTCTGTCAGCAATATTTATTTTTATGGAGATTTCTCCCATTGAGCTATTTCACTTTTCCGTATTACTTTTTAAGTAACACAATACATTTATCTATTTCCCGCACAAATTCGTTAATTTTTTGCTTGATGTCAAGGGTTTTTTCATTTGTTTCAGAAAACGACTTGGCAAGCTTCACTACACGAAGCTTTTCATCAAACTCTTTATTTTTTTCTTTGCTTATGTTCAGGGCCACTTTTAGCGATTCGTTTTCCAGTTTTAGCAAATCGTTTTCTTCCTGCAAGGCCCCGCAAAGTTCTATTAATCTTTCTGTTTTTTCTACAACTATTTCTAATTGTTCAGCTAATACAGCCATTGTTTGTTAGTAGTTATTGATGTTGTGTTATTAAGTTACTGAGTTATTGGCTATTGATTTTGTACTTCACTCAATATTAAATTAATATCCCCGTAACTTAAACAATTACAAACATAGTAACTAAATAACAATTAACTTAATAACCCGTTAACTTATTTATTTGGCCGCGTTCTCAGTCCTGATCCTCGAAGCTATTTTGATTCCGGACTCAAAAAACTCCCAACCCAAGACTTATTTCCGGATTTCTGCTCCTGCTTCCTTACCAAAGTTAAAGATCAGTTTCTGCATAATGCTGTCAATGGCTTTATCGGTCAGGGTTTTTTCTTCATCCTGTATCACAAAGCTTAAAGCATAGCTTTTTTTGCCGGCCGGCAGTTTATCGCCAACGTACACGTCGAATACATTTACGTCTTTCAATAGCTTGCGCTCGGTTTTCTGGGCTATTTGCTTTAACTGCTGGAAGGTTACATTCTGATCGATCAGCATGCTCAGATCACGGTTTACAGCAGGGAACTTCGATACTTCCTGGTAAACGATCTTGTTTTTACGCACCAGGTTCAGCAGCACGTCAAAGTTAAAGTCGGCATAAAATACTTCTTTGTCTACGTCGGCCTTTTTCAAAGGTGCTTTCGCAACAGCGCCAAAGCTCACCAATACTTTGCCGTTTTTGGTGTATTGCAGGCCGTAGGCCAGGTTGTTATGGGCAGCGTCATCAACAGTATAATCCTTTACACTCAATCTGGAAAGCAAGGTATCAACAACAGCTTTTAAATTGTAAAAAGTAACGGCCTTGCTCTTCTGGTTCCAGTTGGCTGCACTGTCAGCCCCTGTTAAAAATACCGAGAAACGCTGGTTCTCCGCATACTTATCCTCGCGCACGTTGTATACCTTGCCAAACTCATACAGTTTAAGGTCGGCAGCCTTGCGGTTTTGGTTATAGGCAATAGCCTCCAGGCCCGAGTAAAGCAAAGTTTGGCGCATAATGTCCAGGTCGTTGCTCAGTGGGTTCAATATCTTCACCGCTTCGTCAATGTTCTCGGCATAAGCCGCTTTGGTGAGCGAGTTGGCCAGCATTTCGTTAAAGCCATTAGCGGTCAGCAGATCAGATATCGTGTTTTGCACGGTATCCTTATCCGGCCTGCCCGAAGTATTGAGCGATGCACGGATCTGCGTTGGTATCTCAATGTTATTGTAACCGTAAATGCGCAGTATCTCCTCTATCACGTCCACATCGCGGGTAACATCAACACGGTAGGGTGCTACTTTTAGCGATAAACCCTCTTTAGTTTCGTTTACCACCTCAATATCCAGCGCAGTTACAATGTTTTTAATGGTATCGTTACCGATGGCTTTGCCGATCAGCCTGTCCACATTTTTATAAGCCAGCTCCACCTCGAATGGCGCAACAGGGGCAGGGTACAGGTCTGCAATACCTGAGGACACTTGTCCACCGGCTACTTCCTGTATCAACAGGGCCGCAAACTTTAAGGCAAATACCGGCATATCCGGGTCGGTGCCGCGCTCAAACCTGAACGACGCATCGGTTTTTAACCCATGCCTTTTTGAGGTTTTTCGTACCGATACCGGGTTAAAGTAAGCACTCTCTAAAAATATAGCCCTGGTGCTCTCGCTTACGCCCGAATCAGCGCCGCCAAATACACCGGCAATACACATTGGCTCGCTGGCGTTGCATATCATCAGGTCGTCGGCAAACAGGGTACGGTCAATTCCATCAAGGGTTTTAAATACCGTTCCGGCCAAACCGGTTTTAACAATCACTTTGTTGCCTTTTATAGCGGCGGCATCAAAAGCATGCAACGGCTGGCCCAAACCATGCAATACATAGTTGGTTACGTCAACCACGTTGTTGATGGCGCGTATGCCGATAACGGCCAGTTTTTCCTTGAGCCATTTCGGCGAATCTTTTACTTCGATACCCGAAATGGTGAGGCCCGCATAGCGCGGAGCAGCGGCAGCATCTTCAACCACAACTTCAATGTTCAGGTCCTGGTTATCAATCTTAAAAGCGCTCACATCAGGTTTGGTAACCGGCAGTTTTAAAAATGCTGCAATGTCGCGTGCCGTACCCAGGTGCGATGCCGCATCGGCACGGTTGGGGGTTAAGCCAATTTCGTATAAATAATCGTCGGTAAGGTTAAAGTAATCTTTGGCTAAAGTACCTACAACGGCACCGGCATCAAGCACCATAATACCATCATGATCGGTACCCAGGCCAATCTCATCATTGGCGCAAATCATCCCTGCCGATTCCTCGCCGCGTATTTTTGATTTGTTGATCTTAAAAGGCTCGCCCGCGGTTGGATATACGGTTGTACCCACAGTGGCCACAACCACCTTCTGGCCAGCGGCCACATTTGGTGCACCGCAAACAATCCGCAGATCCTCGCCCGTGCCCACGTCAACTTTGGTAACGCTTAAGCGGTCGGCGTTAGGGTGCTGGTGGTGCTCTTTAATATAGCCTATTACCAAACCTTCCAATCCGCCGGGTATAGCCTGAACTTTTTCAAGGCTTTCCACCTCAAGGCCAATGCCGGTAAGGATTACGGATATTTCTTCGGGAGTTTTGTCGGTATTAATAAATTGCTTTAACCAGTTATACGAGATCTTCATTGCGTGCAAAAAAATGAATGGCAAAGATACGATTTAAGCAGAAAGCTTAAAGGCGAAAGGTAAAAGGTTTTTTCGATGTGCAGATGTGCAGATGAATAAATGTGCAAATTATTTCACCGATTAGAATCATTTGCATATCCGCACATTTTCGCATTTGCACATTATTCTGGCGTGCCCCTATCGGGTTGGGCTATGCGCTCATACTACACAGGCCTTAGTCACAGGCCGGTATCCGCTTCTATCCCTCACGCAAGCTGTATTACACAAATAATAAATCCGAAATCGAAAATCCGAAATCCGAATCAAATCATCCCCTCATCGCCAAAGCTAAAGTAGCCGTCGTCGGTTACAATAATATGGTCAAAAACTTTGATTTCGAGGATGCGTCCGGCTTCGCATAAGCGCCTGGTTAAAGTTATATCCTGCTCACTGGGTTTTAAACCGCCCGAAGGATGATTATGTGCCAAAATGATACTGGCCGAATGGTTTTCTAAGGCTATCTGGAAAACGATCTTCGGATCGACAATGGTAGCAGCCAAACCGCCTTTGCTGATGAGGTGCGTACCGGTAACTTTGTTGGATTGCGCCATGGTAATGATCCAAAACTCTTCGTGGTTCAAATCGGCAAAAAGGCGGTACAGTATTTTATAGGCATCGCGGCTGCAGGTGATGCTTTCAACTGCCTTGGTTTCGGTATCATCTCGGCGGCGACCCAATTCCAACGCTGCAATAATCGATATGGCTTTGGCTTCACCGATGCCTTTAAATTTCGAAAGTTCGTTAACGCCTGCTTTGCCTAAGGTGTTCAGGTCATTTTTGTAATGGTGCAATATCCGTTTGCTCAGCTCAACTGCCGACTCATCCCTGCTGCCGCTACCGATCAGGATGGCAATCAGTTCGGCATCGGTTAAATTACGCCTGCCTTGCCCCAGCAGTTTTTCGCGAGGGCGGTCTTCTTCGGCCCAGGCTTTAATACTGATCTTGCTTTCGTAAGGTTCCATTGGTTTAAAGCTAAGATAAATGTGTGAATATGGCAATGTGCAGATAACTTTTTAAAGCGTCATTGCGAGCGATAGCGTGGCAATCCCCGACTTACAGAGCCGCTCAGCACGGCCGACCTTCAAGTTTGGGATTGCTTCGTACCTCGCAATGACGCGTGGAGAAATTGCTCCAAAACAAAAAAGCGTCCCGATTTTCATCAGGACGCTTTTTACAAAACCTTTTAACAGATTTTGTTATATTATGCTAAGCCGTTAACAAATTTAGTCAGCTTTGACTTATTGTTTGACGCTTTGTTTTTGTGGATCACGTTCTTTTTGGCTAAACGATCAAGCATCGAAATTACTTTCGACAATAACGGAGTTGCTTCCGATTTCGAAGTAGTGTTTCTTAATCTTTTGATAGCGTTACGGGTTGTTTTTGCCTGGTAACGGTTACGTAAACGCTTCGCAGCGTTACTTCTGATTCTTTTAATGGATGATTTATGATTTGCCATTGCTTATAGCTTCTTTTTTCGTTCTGTTTTAAGGACTGCAAATATACGCACTTGTTTTTAATTTGCAAATACTCAATAAAAAATAATTCAGTTATGTTTTAACTGCGATTTTTATGACGGCAAAAGTACAACAATTATGATGATGTAAGCCCTTGAAGAAACTCCGGGGGAATATTTTTACCGGAAACATGCCGTTTAATCAGCAACAGTTTTTAGTTTTACATTTCGATACCATAAATTATGGCAGCAAAAACTAAACCGTCTGATACCACTGCAACTGCAAAGCGCCCAGTTGATGTTTATTTTGATAAATATGCCGAAAGCCATCAAAACGAAACCAACGAGTTGATCCATTGGATATGTGTACCCATCATTGTGTTTAGTTTACTGGGTCTGGTATGGGCCATTCCGTTTCCGCATTTAAACTTTATGGGGCAGTATAACGGCTATTTTAACTGGGCCTCGTTCCTCATCGCGTTTGCTATATACTATTATTATAAGCTGTCGCCCGTATTATCTTACTTTATGCTGCTGGTTGTTTTTGCCTTTACCTATATGATCATTGTTTTGGAGCAGTGGCACAAAACCGGCGGGCCGGCCCTATGGCTATCGTGCCTGGTATTGTTTGTACTGGCCTGGGTAGGGCAGCTCATCGGCCATAAAATTGAAGGTAAAAAACCATCGTTTTTTGATGATATCAAATTTTTACTCATCGGCCCCATATGGCTGCTGCATTTTATATTGATCAGGTTAAAGATCAGGTATTGATAGGGTAAGAGATTACGCCCATAAACCAGCCATTTACATTACAACTTTTTAACCTTTAAGCATTCAAACAAACTCATCCGGGTATTTTGCTTTAATTAACTAATTTTCTATATATCAAGAACTTAACCTGTTTATGTTAAGACAATGTAAACAGTGAGTTGAAATTACATTAAAATATCGCCACTTATTTCCAAGAAAAATAATCTACTGTTAACATAGACTTAATGTGTTGAGGCAACCTTTGTGATAAAATCAAATCATACATGAAAAAGCTTTACGCATTACTATTAACCGGCCTCATCCTCGCTATAGCCGGTGTAGCAAACGCACAGATCACAAGCGCCACCATCAGTGGTAAAATTGTCGATCAAAAAGGTGCGGCAATGCCTGGTGTATCTGTATATGTAACCAACAACAGTACAGGCACCCATTATGGCGCGCAATCAAACACCGATGGCCGTTACTCTATTCCCAACGTAAATCCGGGTGGCCCTTACAGCATTACGGCCAGCTTTATCGGTTTCAAAAAAGAAGAAAGAACCGATATTACCATTACTTTAGGTAACGCTACTTACAACTTTAAAATGACGGACGCAGCTACCGAATTAAAAGCAGTTACCGTAGTAGGTGGTGCTACTAAAAACGGTACCAGCACTAACGTTAACCAGGCTCAAATACGCCGTATGCCTGCTATTAACCGCAGCTTAACCGATATTACCCGTATCACACCGCAAAGTGCCAATAACTCGTTTCAGGGTACCAACTTCCGTTACAACAACTTAACGTTAGACGGTGCTATCAATAACGACGCGATCGGTTTCAGCCCATCATTAGGTGGTCAAACCAACCAAAGCGGTTCGGTAGGCAGCAGTACACGCACCAGCCCGGTATCATTAGATGCGATCCAAGATGTACAGGTTTTTGTTGCTCCTTACGATATCAAAATTGGTAACGTATTAGGTGGTTCAATTAACGCAGTAACCCGCAGCGGTACTAACACTGTTACCGGTTCGGTATACGGTTACGGTCGTGGTGCAGGTTTGGTAGGCCCAAACAATGTGCCGGCTAACGTAGGTGGCGATGGCAGCAGCGAACCAGGCGAATTTCACGATTATAACGCAGGTTTCCGCGTAGGTTTCCCGTTAATTAAAGATAAATTGTTCTTCTTCACCAACGAAGAGATCTCACGCCGCCAGGATCCGGTGATCAGCGGTGCAGGTACTGCAGGCTCGGCAGCTATCCTTTCTGTGCAAGATGCCCAGGATATTACCGCTGCATTTAAATCTTACACAGGTGGTATTGACCCGGGTACTTTTGGTAACACAACTATTTTCTCAAATTCGAACAAGTTTTTTAACCGTTTGGACTGGAACATTAACGATAAAAACCAGTTAACCTTACGTAATAACACCATCACTTCAACCGCTACTAACTTAGAGCGCGATGGTGCTAACTTCCGCTTCAGCGGTATAGATTATACTTCGCACAACAACTCAACGTCGTTTGTTGCCGAGTTAAAATCACAATTGTCAAACAGCTTCCATAACAGTTTATTGTTAGGTTATTCAAACGTTCACGATTATCGCGATCCTAACTCTAACCCTGCATTACCACAGATCGAAATTACCGGCCGTACAGCGGGTACTACCATCTTTTTAGGTACCGACCGCGAGGCTGCAATTTTTGATATGCACCAAAAGGTAATGGAGTTTACCGATAACTTAACTTTTAGTAAAGGCAACCACAACTTTACTGTTGGTACGCATAACGAGTTTTACGATATTACCTACAACTTTGTAAACGCCTGGAACGGCCGTGTGGCTTTCTCAAACATTGACAATTTTACAGGTACATTCAGAACAACAGGTACTCCTGCTGCATTCTCACCATCACGTGTACGTACAAATTATTACTACTCGGATTATTCGGCTAACACCCGCGATAACATTTTGGCCAACCCATCGGCTAAATTTAATGTTAACCTGTTAAGCCTTTATGGCCAGGATGAAATACAAGCTACAGATAATTTGAAAATTACTGCAGGTATCCGTTTGGATTACGCCGGTGTGCCAACAAAACAGCCACTAAGTACAAAAACTACAGGTGCTGCTGTTGATTCTTATTATGGTTCAACCTTTACCTATACCAAGCCAAAAGACATCACCAATACTTACTTAGATAATGTACAGATCAACCCGCGCGTATCATTTAACTATGATTTAAACGGTGACCAAAGCGTTATTATCCGCGGTGGTACAGGTACATTTACCGGCCGTGTACCATTTGCATGGTTTGGTTACGCGTTTTATAACAACGGTAACACCTTTGGTGCTTACGATAAAAATAACATCGTAGCCGGCACAGGTACTGCCATTACTCCGGGTACAAACCCAATACAAGCTTTCCCTAACGGTGGTTTAGGTTTTGTTAATACACAGGTTCCGGCTGTTAACACTACTGTAACCGGCTCAACCCAGGTTGACTTGATTGACAATAACTTTAAAATGCCGCAAGTTTGGAGAACCAACTTAGCTTTCGATTTTAAAACACAAGATCTGTGGAAATTTACCTTAGAAGGTATTTATACCGATGTGATCCGCGATTTAAAATTCCAACAGGTAAATACACAGGATAACGTAACTTATTATCCTTATGATGTTAACCACGTACAGCCAATATTTATAAACGCTAAACCGTCGGCTAACTTTACCAACGCTTACGAATTATCAAACACCGACCAGGGACACCGTTACAGCATTACCGCACAGGTTGCTAAAACAGTAGGTGGCTTTGATGGTAGTGTGGCTTATACCTACGGCGAATCGAAAGACGTAACCAACGGTATCCGTAACTCAATGGAATCGAACTGGCAGTTAAACCAGGCCGGTAACCCAAATAACCCGCAAGCGGCTTATTCAAACTTTGATGTTCGTCACCGCATCGTATCAACTTTAAACTATCATGTTGGCTGGGGCGCTACTAAAAGCATGGTATCAAACTTTACTTTCTTCCTGAGCGCGCAATCGGGTAACCCATACACTTATGGTTTCTATAACAGCCAGATCAATGGTACAGGCCAGCAAGTTAACGTTGCTTACATTCCAAATACAGGCGAAACGATCAAATTGTTCAGCTTAACTCCAACTGCACCAACTGCAACTGAGGCAGCACAGGCAGCAGCGTTTGATCAGTATATCGATAGCAACCCGTACTTAAGCTCACGCCGTGGCCAGTTCACCGAGCGTAACGCTGCCCGTACACCCTGGAATACCCAACTTGATTTCCGTTTCACCCACGAGTTCAACTTCGGTACCAAACACAAACAAAGCATTACCTTTACTTACGATATTATTAACCTGACTAACCTGTTAAGCAAAGACTGGGGACACTACTACTTCTCGTCTAACACGTTTAACTCAACAGCCAGCGTAGGTTTAAAGGCAGCTGCAAAACCAACTTTTGTTAGCGGTGGTACAACAGCAACCTACCCAACTTATACCTGGGCAGATCCGGGAGTACCTTACCAGGTTGACCTGTTTGCTTCACGTTACCAAATGCAGTTTGGCATACGCTATAGCTTCTAATAAGTCCGAAAGTCAGTAAGACGGAAAGTCCGAAAGCTGAGAGCATATGCTCCCGCCTTCGGACTTTCTTGTATATAAAGCTTTTTGGCGTTGCTATCTTTCGGTCTTTTCGGACTTACCGACTTCCGGACTACAAATTCTTCCCCAGCTTCTCCAGCATCTCATGCGGTACTTTTTCCAGGTCGAGCACCAGGAAACCGTCAAGGCAATCGGCAAACTTAGGGTCAATATTGAAGCAGATAATTTTGGCGTTAAGCGCGATGTACTGACGCAATAGTACCGGCACTTTAAGAGTGCGGGTTTCTACCTCGTCTATCAGCTTGTCGATGGTTTTAAAGCTATCCTCGCCCTCTAAAAGCAGGTCGGTATCAATACTCGAAAAATCAACTTTGAACCGCTTATGCGGCTTAACATACTGCGCCATATCATGATCGAAGTGATTGCGGTAGATATAATCCACAATAAGCGATTTGGAGAATTTTGAAAAGCTGTTGCTGATACTTACCGGCCCGATCAAATAGCGGTAACGTGGGTTATCGATCAGATATTTTAAAATGCCCTTCCATAACAAAAATAGGGGCAGGGGCTTTTGCTGGTATTCTTTACGGATAAACGAACGGCCAAGCTCAAGGCTTTGCTTTAGCACAGGGGTAAACTGCCCTTTAATTTTGAATAGCTCGGCAGTGTAAAAACCTTTTTTGCCCAGGCTGTAAAATATTTCGTCGCCAAGCCCGATGCGGTAGGCACCCACGATCAGTTTGGCTTCGTTATCCCATATAAAAAGCTGGTTGTAGTAAATATCATATTCGTCCAGATCAATGCTTTTGTTGCTCCCCTCGCCAACCTCACGAAAGGTGATCTCGCGCAGGCGCCCAATTTCGCGGATAACATTGGGTATGGCCGATGTGGGTGTGATAAAAACCTCGTATTGCTTTTCAACCCAAACGCTATGCTCATCGCGCAAAGCGTTAACCTCTTTTTCTAAAATAGCCGCACTGGTTTCTTCAATAATGGGTTGAGGGCGTTTTTTTATTTTAAAGATGCTGCGCCTTTTAAACAAACGCTTGTCTTCTTCCAGTCCGGCACCCAGGGCGTATGTTTTGGCCCTTAAAAAATTAAGCAGCTTGGTAGTGTTTCCATTGTATGGGATATCGGCCACCTGGATGGGCTTACCTATACGTAGTTTAATAGTATGCCCCTGTTTGTTGAATAATTCCGACGGCAGTTTGGCGGTGCGTAAACTTGGGTGTATCATGCTTAGCAAATTGAAAAGTACACCATTATTGCCATGGAAGTAGATGGGTACAACCGGCAAACCTGCCCTGGCAATTATTTTGCCCACCACCGGGTGCCACTTTTTATCAGTTACCTGCTGTGTTTCAAAATGAAAAGTAGATACCTCGCCGGCAGGAAAAATACCTATCGGGGTACCTTGCTGTAATAACTCGAGTGTGTTTTTTATGCCGCTGATGCTGGATGAATGCTCAATATTTTCGAAGGGATTAACTGCTATAAAGTAATCGCTCAGGTTAGGTATCTTTTTAAGCAAAAAGTTGGCCATCAGTTTGGCATCGGGCCTTATCATACAAAGCAGTTTAAGCATCACCATGCCTTCAATACCGCCGTAAGGATGGTTGGCTATGGCAATGAAACCGCCCTCGGCAGGGATGTTCTTTAGCTCACGCTCATCAAAGTCGATAGATACGCCACAGCCTTCTAAAATAGCATCCACAAACTCGGGGCCCTGCTTGGGTTGTGCGGATGCGAATAGCTCGTTAACCTGGTTAATTTTCATTACCTCCATTAACAACGCCGCAAGGCCTGGTAATCGTAACTTATCTAATTTGGTGGCTTTGGCAAATTCGGATCGGGTTATTATCTTCATTGGGGATAAAAAATGTAAAGCTTGCAGATGTAAGCTGTAAAAATATTCATTATTTAGCTAAACAGATAGTGTTTGAATGAAACAGTCACTCAGAAGTTACTTTGAGATAACAAAAAAAGAATGGAACGGCATGGTAGTGATGCTCATTGTCATCGCGGCTATTATTGCCGCGCCTTATATCTGGCATTACTTTCACCGTGAGCCGGCGATGGACCTGAAAGAGTTTAACAAAATAGCCGCTCAATTAAAAGATGCCAATGGTAACCCGGCCGAAGAATATGCCGCCGATGATACCCGGAACCCACATCCTACACTTTTTAACTTTAACCCCAATAAACTGCCTGCCGAACAATGGGCCAAATTGGGTTTAAGTGCAAAACAGATCGGTATACTTAAAAACTACGAAGCCAAAGGTGGAAAGTTTTATACCAAAACCGACCTGCAAAAAATATACTCCATTACACCCGAAGATTATAAACGGCTGGAGGGTTACATTACCTTGCCGGCGCAGTTTGCCAGTACAAAAACAGATGAGGTTGTAGAGATCAACGCCGCCGATTCTACACGTTTAACCCAGGTTAAGGGCATAGGGCCATCGTTTGCGTCGCGAATTATAAAATACCGCAGCCAGCTTGGCGGGTTTATTAAAAAGGAGCAACTGATGGAGATCTATGGTATTGATACGGCAAAGTACCAGGAGATAACCCCTCATATCATCGTAAACGCAGCCCGGATCAAAAAGATCCACATCAATACCGTAACGGTTGACGAGCTGCGGCCCTTCCCTTATTTAAACTTTAAGCAAATGAATGCGATGGTGCAATATCGCGCCCAACATGGCGATTATCATTCGATGGAAGATTTGCGCCAGGTAGCCATACTTGATGCCGAAATTTTGCGTAAAATTGCGCCCTATTTAACCTTCAAATGATAGAACAACAAGTAAAAGCAGCAGTTCGCGACATTCCTGACTTTCCCAAACCGGGTATTATATTTAAGGATGTTACCCCGATATTGAAAGATCACCGGCTTTGCCAGGGTATTGTGGATGCTTTTGCCGAAAAACTTCAGGGTATAAAGATCGACGCTGTAGCCGGTGTTGAGAGCCGCGGCTTTTTGTTCGGACTAATGCTGGCCATGCGTTTGGGTGTTCCGTTTATCCCGGTACGTAAAGCAGGTAAACTGCCCCATACCGTTAAGCAAAAGGTGTACGAACTTGAATACGGCACCGCTACCATTGAGTTGCACACCGATGCCTTTGAACCCGGCGCGCATATCCTTATCCACGATGACTTGTTAGCGACAGGCGGCACGGTTACCGCGACCAGCCAACTGATACAAGAAATGGGCGGCCATGTTGCCGGTTTTAGCTTTGTGATAGGTTTAGGCTTTTTAAATGGAGAAGAAAAGATCCGCCCGATATCGGACACGATCATTACGCTGGCAAAGTATTAAAATAGATTAATGCATTTTCTAACCCCGGCCGTCTGCGTTAGGGATTGCAGCGGATACCGGCCTGTGGCTAATGCCTGTGCAATATGAGCGAAAAGCCCGACCCGCCGGGAAACGCCCAAATACTAAACATGTTTTATACGATCGATAACATGTTATGACGAAACCTCGCCGTCAACCTAAAAATAAGAAAATATTTTTCATCTTATTAAGCTCGTCATTTCTTAATCTGTTTCAACTAAACTCATAATCTATACCAAAAACCGTTTTATCCTATCATATTTAAGGTTTTTGAACCCGATGCGTCCATTTTTATTTATTATGTTTGCATAATAAATAGCAAATTTTAATGATGAGTTTCCCTGTCGATGTATCCGCCGGATACGATTTTTCAATAAGCGACAACCAGCAGATGGTTGCCCAAATGGTTAAGGATTTTGCTGAAAAAAATATTCGCCCCCACGTAATGGAGTGGGACGAAGAACAGATCTTCCCGATAGAGTTATTCAAAAAATTAGGAGAGTTAGGTTTGATGGGCGTGCTTGTACCCGAAGAATACGGAGGTTCAGGCTTTGGCTATTTCGAATATGTAACTACTATAGTAGAAATTGCAAAAGTATGCGGTTCGATAGGTTTATCGGTAGCGGCGCATAACTCGTTATGCACCGGTCATATTCTGGCTTTTGCCAACGAAGAACAGAAACACCGCTGGCTACCTAAACTGGCTACCGCCGAATGGATAGGAGCCTGGGGGTTAACCGAAGCCAATACCGGATCTGACGCTATGGGAATGAACACCACTGCAGTATTAGATGGCGACCATTATATTGTTAACGGCTCAAAAAACTGGATAACCCACGGTAAATCGAGCAATATTGCCGTGGTGATGGTGCGCACAGGCGAAAAAGGCGATTCAAACGGCATATCGGCATTGGTGATTGAGAAAGGCACGCCAGGCTTTACCCATGGTAAAAAAGAAAACAAGTTAGGCATGCGTGCCTCCGAAACTACCGAACTGATATTTGACAACTGCCGGGTGCCTAAAACTAATTTGCTTGGCGCGGAAGGGGGCGGCTTTAAACAGGCCATGAAAGTATTGGATGGCGGGCGTATATCAATTGCCGCGTTATCATTAGGTATTGCCAAAGGTGCGTTCGAGGCGGCGGTAAAATACGCCAAAGAGCGTCATCAGTTTGGCCAGCCTATTGCAAACTTCCAGGGCATCTCGTTTAAAATAGCCGATATGGCAACCGAAATTGAAGCTGCCGAACTGCTGGTTATGCAGGCGGCTGATCTGAAAAATCGCGGTCAAAACGTAACCAAACAATCGGCAATGGCTAAATACTTCGCATCCGAAGTTGCTGTAAGGGTAGCAACGGACGCCGTACAGATCTTCGGCGGTTACGGCTATACCAAAGATTTCCCGGTTGAAAAGTACTACCGCGATGCCAAACTGTGCACCATCGGCGAAGGGACTTCGGAAATACAGAAGATTGTGATTGGGAGGGAAGTGCTAAGGTAAAACGGATATATTGCGTTAGGGATAGCAGCGGATACCGGCCCGTGGCTAATGCGCGTGCAGTATGAGCGAATAGCCCGGCCCGCAGGGAACGCCATGCATAACGCTATATTAGCGTTATGAAACGTGGAATTGGTTTTATTATTTTTATTGTACTATTCGGAGGCTTTTTAATTTTAGCACGAAGAGGGAAATACTCAGAGTTTCACAGCGATAAGATTGACGGTACCATCGATACAATTTACCGGTATCGTGATTATGTAATGTTTACTGTAAACAAAAAAGAGTATCGTATAATTCCCCAAAGCATCAATTCAACGGTGTGGTTTGATCATAGGGCGTATCGCGGCGATACCTTAAGAAAAGCAGCAGATCATGATACTTTAACGTTACTTCACTCGGGCGAGCAGTATTTATATACTGTACAAAAATGGTAAGTTGTTCTTCTGCCTTTAATTTTTAATATATTATTCCTTTATACCTTTTTGATTTTCAAAACATTTACTTACCTTTGCCGTCCCTGAAAGGAGGTATTTGTAGGAATTATGATCATTATCAACGTAAAAGACGGCGAATCATTAGACAAAGCGTTAAAACGCTTTAAAAAGAAATTTGAAAAGACAGGTGTTTTAAGAGAACTTCGTAGCCGTCAGGCATTCGAAAAAAAATCAGTTGCCCGCAGGACTGAGATTAAACATGCTATCTACAAACAAAACATGAACATCGAAGGAAACTAATTTCTGTTTTTAACAAAAATTAATTTTTTCCTAACGTCATATTAAAACTATTTGTACATTCATATTCTGGATGAGCAAATAGTTTTTATGGTTTTAGAGCGTTTTATACGGTATTTGCAGTTTGAAAAAAGGTTCTCGCCTCATACAGTTACTGCATACCAAAACGATCTGAAACAATTTTTTAGCCACACCGCCACATCCGGGCAAAAGAGCCTTCCGGCCAACGAGCTTAAGCTTAAAACAGATCTTCTTCTCGAAAACATCGATTCAGTTACCTACAACGATATCCGCGAATGGATAGTTGAATTAATGAACGGCGGACAAACCGCAAAATCCATTAACCGTAAAATAGCCTCGCTGCGCACTTTTTTTAAATTTTTAATGCGCGAAGGTACGTTAACCAGTAACCCGGCATCAAAAATACAGGCGCCCAAAATACCCAAACGCCTGCCGGTAATAGTTGAAGAAGATAAAATAGTTAAGCTTTTGCAAAGCGAAGATACTTTTGACGAAACCTTTACCGGCGTGCGCGATAAACTCATCATAGAGATGTTGTTTGGTACCGGCATCCGGCTGGCCGAACTGGTAGGCCTGAAAGAAACAGATGTTGACCTGCATGCTAACACTATTAAGGTTTTAGGCAAACGCAACAAGCAGCGTATAGTACCAATTAATAACGAATTGAAACTTTTACTGGCTAAGTATCAGCAGTTAAAGAAAAGTGAAAATTTTCATAACAATTCGTTAATATTAATCGTTACCAATAAGGGTGCCGATGGTTATCCTAAAATGATTTATCTTATAGTGCAAAAGTATCTATCATACATATCAACCCAGGATAAAAAAAGCCCGCACGTGTTAAGGCACACCTTTGCAACAAGCCTGCTCAATAACGGGGCCGATCTAAATTCGATCAAAGAACTTTTGGGCCACGCCAACCTCAGCGCGACCCAGATTTATACACATAATTCAGTTGAGCGATTAAAGTCTATTTACAAACTGGCCCATCCAAAGGCCTAAAAAAAGGAGAGAACATGAAAATCAGAGTGCAGTCCATCCACTTCACAGCCGACAAAAAGTTGTTAAACTTTATCCAGAAAAAAGCCGATAAACTCGATGTTTTTTTTGATCAGATCATCAGCGGTGAGGTTTATTTGAAGCTCGAAAATGTTGAAGATGAGACCAATAAGATAACGGAGATTAAGCTGTTAGTGCCCGGTACACAACTATTTGCCAAACAGCAGTGTAAAACCTTCGAAGAAGCTACCGATCTGGCCATCGAATCGCTCATTAAGCAGATAGGTAAGCATAAGCAGAAGAAGGATAGCGCCCTGCAAAGCGCTAATCGTAACGTTTTGGTGACCTTACTTGACGAATAAAACCTTTTAAACACATAAAATTTCAAAGATTTCGGCGGGCAAAATACCCGCCGATTTTTTTTTGAAAAAATATTTTGTTCAGGCATTATATTTTGTAGATTTGCAATCCCTTTTGGAGAGGTACTCAACAGCACCCCGGCATAAACCAAAAAGGAATTGTTCTTATAAAATAATTTGCCTCCTTAGCTCAGCTGGTAGAGCGACTGACTTGTAATCAGTAGGTCATTGGTTCGATCCCGATAGGAGGCTCTCTTAATTTCGATATCGAATGTTCAATTTCAAATTTTGATCTGATCTAAAAAGTCAAATCCGAAATCGAAAATTCGAAACCCGAAATCAGGAAATGGGGGGATACCAGAGCGGTCAAATGGGACGGACTGTAAATCCGTTGCTTCGGCTACGAAGGTTCGAATCCTTCTCCCCCCACATAACAATGATTGAAGGTCTTAATGATTGAATGATAGATTTATTATTTAATTAGCAAGCCAAAGGGATTGAGTTATTAAAAGGTAGTTTGCTTAGCATTCAATCCTTCAATAATTCAATCCTTCAATCATTAAACAAGCGGAAGTAGCTCAGTTGGTAGAGCGATAGCCTTCCAAGCTATAGGTCGCGAGTTCGAACCTCGTCTTCCGCTCATTTGTATGTCGGATTTCGAATTTTCGATTTCGGACTTAAAAGATTAAGAAATCGGTTAGTGAATTTTGAAAATTCGAAATTGAAAATCCGAAATCCGAAATCAAAACATAAGCCGACGTAGCTCAGGGGTAGAGCACTTCCTTGGTAAGGAAGAGGTCATGGGTTCAAATCCCATTGTTGGCTCACTTATATAATTAGTATATAGTAACATTTAAAATAAAAATTAACCAACAAACATTTATAGATCATGGCAAAAGAAAAGTTTGACCGCAGTAAGCCGCACTTAAACATCGGTACTATCGGTCACGTTGACCACGGTAAAACAACCCTTACCGCAGCTATCACTAAAGTATTAGCTGATGCAGGTTTATCAGAAGCTCGTTCATTCGATTCAATCGACTCGGCTCCTGAAGAAAAAGAACGTGGTATTACCATTAACACTGCTCACGTTGAATATTCAACAGCTAACCGTCACTATGCTCACGTTGACTGTCCAGGTCACGCTGACTATGTGAAAAACATGGTTACTGGTGCTGCCCAAATGGACGGTGCAATCATCGTAGTTGCTGCAACAGATGGTCCGATGCCACAAACCCGTGAACACATCCTTTTGGCACGTCAGGTAGGCGTACCGGCACTGGTTGTTTTCATGAACAAGGTTGACATGGTTGATGATCCGGAATTGTTGGAATTAGTTGAAATGGAGATCCGCGAATTATTATCATTCTACGAATATCCAGGTGATGATATCCCGGTAATCCAGGGTTCAGCCTTAGGTGGCCTTAACGGCGATGCTAAATGGGTTGGCAAGATCATGGAGCTGATGGATGCTGTAGATAGCTACATCCCAATCCCTCCACGTTTAACTGAGCTTCCATTCCTGATGCCAGTTGAAGACGTATTCTCGATCACTGGTCGTGGTACTGTAGCAACCGGTCGTATCGAGCGTGGTGTAATCAACTCTGGCGAGCAGGTAGATATATTAGGTATGGGTGCTGAGAACTTAAAATCAACCGTAACAGGTGTTGAGATGTTCCGCAAGATCCTTGACCGTGGCGAAGCTGGTGATAACGTAGGTTTATTGTTACGTGGTATTGAAAAAACTGATATCCGTCGTGGTATGGTTATTTGCAAACCAGGTTCAGTAACTCCGCACACCGATTTCAAAGCCGAAGTTTACGTATTGTCAAAAGCAGAAGGTGGCCGTCACACTCCATTCTTCAACAAATACCGTCCGCAATTCTATTTCCGTACAACCGACGTAACTGGCGAGATCTCGTTAGCCGAAGGTGTAGAAATGGTTATGCCTGGTGATAACGTAACAATTACAGTAAAATTGATCAACGCGATCGCAATGGAAAAAGGTTTACGTTTCGCTATCCGCGAAGGTGGCCGTACCGTTGGCGCGGGTCAGGTAACTGAAATTTTAAAATAAACCACTTGCCCTTTTAGGGTAACAAGGAACGGTTAATTTTTAGTGTAAAAGTACCGGGATTTATCCTGGTACTTTTGCTCTAATATGTAAATAATAAAATTGCCCTTAAAGGCGATTAACAAAAACGGGAATAGTTCAACGGTAGAATAGAGGTCTCCAAAACCTTTGATCAGGGTTCGAATCCTTGTTCCCGTGCTACAAAGAGATTAAATAAAAATGGCTAAAGTAACCGAGTATATTAAAGAATCATACGACGAGTTGACCGATAAAGTAACCTGGCCAACCTGGAGCGAATTACAAAGCAGTGCGATACTGGTTTTAGTTGCTTCAATTATTATAGCGTTGATCATTTTGCTAATGGATACTGCTTTTGGGCAAGGCTTGCATTTCTTTTATAGTTCATTGAATAAATAGCGTAATATTTTAATGCAGATGACAGATCAATTGAAATGGTACGTGGTGAGAGCCATTAGCGGTAAAGAAAAAAAAGTTAAACAATATATAGATGCCGAAATTAATCGTTTAGGCATTTCACATCTGGTGCCACAGGTATTAATACCGATGGAAAAATATTACCAGATGCGCGACGGAAAAAAGATAGCTAAAGAGCGTAACTATTTTCCGGGTTATGTATTGATGGAAGCCGCGCTTGACGGTGAGTTAGAACACATTATTAAGAATATTAATAGTGTGATTGGCTTTTTAGGCGATAAGGCAGGCAATGCCATCCCTTTGCGCCAGGCCGAAGTTAACCGTATTTTAGGTAAGGTTGACGAAATGACCGCGCAAGGCGAAACCATGAACGTACCATATTACATTGGCGAAAACGTTAAAGTAATGGATGGTCCATTCAACGGCTTTAGCGGCGTTATTGAAGAAGTTAACGAAGAGAAAAAGAAACTGAAAGTAATGGTAAAGATATTCGGCCGCCGTACGCCGCTCGAATTGAATTACATGCAGGTAGAGAAAGAATAGTTCTATTTCGGATATCGAATTTTCGATGTCGGATTTAGAAAATTGTAAATATAGATTTCAGAATAGGATAGGAGTAAAATCCGAAATTGAACATCCGAAATCCGAAATCAAAAAACCTTAAATGTTACATAGCTTCCACTACTAACATTGAGTATTAAATAAAGTAAATTAAAATGGCAAAAGAAGTAGGTGCGTTAGTAAAACTACAGGTTAAAGGCGGCGCTGCAAATCCATCTCCACCAATAGGCCCGGCATTGGGTGCTAAAGGTGTTAACATCATGGAATTTTGCAAGCAGTTTAATGCCCGTACCCAAGACAAGCCAGGTAAAGTGTTGCCGGTAGTTATTACCGTTTACGTCGACAAATCTTTTGATTTTATCATCAAAACTCCACCGGTTGCTATCCAGTTATTGGAAGCTACAGGTTTAAAGAGTGGATCGGCAGAGCCTAACCGTAAAAAAGTATCAAGCGTAAGCTGGGATCAGGTTGAGACGATTGCTAAAGATAAAATGACAGACTTGAACGCGTTCACAGTAGAATCAGCCATGAAAATGGTTGCAGGCACAGCACGCAGTATGGGAATTACCGTTTCTGGTACAGCGCCCTGGAGTAATTAATTAATTAAAATCAGTTAAAGACAGTGGCAAGATTAACAAAAAATCAAAAAACGGCACTCTCCAAGGTTGAGGTTAATAAAGCGTATTCTTTACAGGATGCATCATCGTTGGTAAAAGATATTACTACTACCAAGTTTGATTCATCTGTTGATATAGATGTTCGTTTAGGTGTTGATCCGCGTAAAGCCAATCAAATGGTGCGTGGTATTGCAACCTTACCTCACGGAACCGGCAAAACTGTACGTGTATTGGTGCTTTGTACTCCCGAAAAGGAACAAGAGGCAAAAGATGCAGGTGCAGATTATGTAGGTTTGGACGATTATATTGCCAAGATTGAAGGCGGATGGACTGATGTTGATATTATCATCACTATGCCAAGCGTTATGGCTAAAGTAGGTAGATTAGGCCGTGTGCTTGGTCCGCGTAACTTAATGCCTAACCCTAAATCGGGTACAGTAACTACAGATGTAGGCAAAGCTGTAACCGAGGTAAAAGGTGGTAAGATCGATTTCAAGGTTGACAAAACCGGTATCATCCATGCATCAATAGGAAAAGTATCTTTCCCTGCTGAAAAAATTTATGAAAATGCTTTGGAAGTACTCCAGATCATTTCAAAACTAAAACCATCAGCAGCAAAAGGAACATATTTTAAGAGCATTCATATCTCTTCAACTATGTCTCCCGGAATCGAAGTTGAAACTAAAACAGTAGCGGGGATCTAATCATGAATAAAGAAGAAAAACACGACGTTGTTCTTGCCCTTGCTGAACAAATGAAAGAGTACGGTAATTTTTATATTACTGATACTTCAAACTTAACAGTTGCAAAAATTAACGATATCCGTCGTAAATGTTTTGAAAGCGACATCAAGATCCAGGTAACAAAAAATACACTGATCAGAAAGGCCATGGAGGCTGTTGAAGGTGATTTTACCGAGATCTATGGCGTTTTAAAAGGCTCGTCATCTATCATGTTTTCTAAATCAGGTACTGCTCCGGCTAAACTGATCAAACAATTAAGAAAACAAGGTGATAAACCGGTTTTAAAAGCTGCTTACATTGATACCGCTGTATTCATCGGCGATAATCAGTTAGACGCTTTGGTAAACCTGAAGTCGAAAGAACAATTGATCGGCGAGATCGTTGGCTTATTGCAATCGCCTGCTAAAAACGTTATTTCAGCTCTTAAATCGGGTGGTAGCACTATAGCTGGCTTAGTTAAAACTTTACAAGAAAGAGGTTAATTGGTCGCCTTGAATAATGACCAGCATTAAAAACAAAAAGCATTAAAAATTAAAAATTTATAATAATGGCAGATTTAAAAGCGTTTGCTGAACAGTTGGTAAACTTGACAGTAAAAGAAGTAAACGAACTAGCTCAGATTTTAAAAGATGAGTATGGCATTGAGCCGGCAGCAGCAGCAGTTGCAGTAGCAGCAGCCCCTGCAGGTGGTGGTGATGCACCAGCAGCAGAAGCAGCTCAAACTGCATTTGACGTTATCCTGAAAGAAGCAGGTGGTCAGAAATTAGCAGTTGTTAAATTAGTAAAAGATCTAACAGGCTTAGGCTTGAAAGAAGCTAAAGACTTAGTTGACGGTGCACCTAAAGAAGTAAAAACTGGTGTTTCTAAAGAAGAAGCTGAAAGCTTGAAAAAACAATTAGAAGAAGCAGGAGCTGTTGTTGAAGTTAAATAATTTAGCTCAACAAATAGTTTAAAATCAAAGACTCCGACCATATTTTGGTCGGGGTCTATTGTCGTTTATATTGTATACATCGGCGGTAAATGAGATTTGAGTACCGCGATTTGATGTAAAAGTGTTGAAAGGTAGCTGATTAGCGTCCTGGTTCACACCCCAATACTCATATCTCCCATCTCTAAATAAGGTTAAAAATAAAATTAAAATTATAATACCTTGGCAAACGAAATAAATCAAAGAGTAAACTTTGCAACCAGCAGGAAAGTATTGGAATATCCTGATTTTCTGGATGTACAGTTACAATCATTCCAGGAATTTTTTCAATTACAAACTACTTCAGATAACCGTCATAAAGAAGGTTTATTTAAAGTGTTTGCCGAAAACTTCCCTATTTCAGATTCGCGGAACATTTTTGTTTTAGAGTTTCTGGATTATTTTATTGATCCGCCACGTTATGATATACAGGAATGTATAGAGCGCGGATTAACCCACAGTGTGCCTTTAAAGGCCAAACTGCGCTTATCATGTAATGATGAGGAGCACGAAGATTTTGAAACAATAGTTCAAGATGTTTATCTGGGTACCATCCCATATATGACACCTAAAGGAACTTTTGTGATCAACGGTGCCGAGCGCGTAATTGTATCACAATTACACCGTTCACCAGGTGTGTTCTTCGGCCAAAGCCGCCACACCAACGGTACCAAATTATACTCGGCCCGTGTTATACCTTTCAAAGGTTCGTGGATCGAGTTTGCTACTGACGTTAATAACGTGATGTACGCATACATTGACCGTAAGAAAAAATTCCCGGTTACAACCCTGTTACGTGCTATTGGTTACGATTCGGATAAAGACATCCTCGAATTGTTTGAACTGGCCGACGAAGTAAAAGTTAGCAAATCGGGCTTAAAGAAATTTATTGGCCGTAAGCTTGCTGCAAGGGTGCTTAAAAAATGGGTTGAAGATTTTGTGGACGAAGATACCGGCGAGGTAGTTTCGATCGACAGGAACGAGATCATTTTAGAGCGCGAAACCGTATTGGAAGACGATCATATAGATATGATAATCGACGCAGGTGTTAAAACCATCATCCTCAACAAGGAAGATGCGGCAACAAGCGGCGATTATACCATTATATATAATACCCTACAAAAAGATACTTCAAACTCTGAGAAAGAAGCGGTTGAGCATATCTACCGTCAATTACGTAACGCCGAACCACCTGATGAAGAAACAGCCCGTGGTATCATCGATCGTTTATTCTTCTCTGATAAAAGATATGACCTGGGCGATGTGGGCCGTTACCGCATCAACCGTAAATTAAAATTAACTACGCCTAATGAGGTTAAGGTTTTAACTAAAGACGATATCATCGCCATTGTTAAGTACCTGATCAAACTGATCAACTCAAAGGCCGAGGTTGATGATATCGATCACTTGTCAAACCGCCGTGTACGTACCGTTGGCGAACAATTGTACGCACAGTTTGGTGTAGGTTTGGCACGTATGGCACGTACCATCCGCGAGCGTATGAACATCCGCGACAACGAGGTATTTACGCCAACTGATCTGATCAACGCACGTACACTATCATCTGTGATCAACTCGTTCTTCGGAACTAATCAGTTATCACAGTTTATGGACCAAACCAATCCACTGGCAGAGATCACGCACAAGCGTCGTCTGTCAGCCCTTGGGCCCGGTGGTCTGTCGCGCGAGCGTGCAGGTTTCGAGGTTCGTGACGTTCACTACACCCACTACGGTAGGTTGTGTACCATTGAAACTCCCGAAGGACCGAATATTGGTTTGATCTCGTCATTATGTATCCACGCCAAGATCAATAACCTTGGTTTTATCGAAACACCATACAAACGTGTTGCCGATGGTGTTGTACAAATGCAGGAGCCGGTTGTTTACTTATCTGCCGAAGATGAAGACGGTAAAACAATTGGTCAGGCCAACGCTATTTATGATGATAACGGTAATTTCGCTACCCCACGTGTAAAAGCACGTTTCGAGGGCGACTTCCCGATCATCGAGCCTAGCAGGCTTGACTATATGGACATCGCGCCAAACCAGATCACCTCGATCGCAGCATCGTTAATTCCGTTCCTGGAACACGATGATGCTAACCGTGCGCTGATGGGATCTAACATGCAACGCCAGGCCGTACCATTGTTACGTCCGGAAGCGCCAATTGTGGGTACAGGTTTAGAAGGCCGTGTAGCAAAAGACTCTCGTACACTGATCAACGCCGAAGGCGATGGTGTGGTCGAGTATGTTGATGCTACCGAGATCCGTATTAAATACGATCGTAACGAAGATGACCGTTTGGTGTCTTTCGAAGGCGACACAAAATCATACCGACTGATCAAGTTCAAGAAAACCAACCAAAGCACTACCATCAACCTGAAGCCGATCGTTAAGAAAGGCCAACGCGTTGAAAAAGGACAGGTACTTTGCGAAGGTTATGCAACTCAGGACGGTGAATTGGCCTTGGGTCGTAACATGAAGGTTGCCTTCATGCCTTGGCAAGGTTTCAACTTTGAGGATGCGATCGTAATATCTGAGCGTGTTGTATCGCAGGATATCTTTACTTCTATCCACGTTGAAGAGTTTGAACTGGAAGTTAGGGATACCAAGCGCGGTGAAGAGGAATTGACACCAGATATCCCGAATGTATCGGAAGAGGCTACAAAAGACCTTGACGAGAATGGTATCATCCGCGTAGGCGCCGAAGTTAAGGAAGGCGATATTTTGATCGGTAAGATCACTCCGAAAGGAGAGTCTGATCCATCACCGGAAGAAAAACTGTTACGTGCCATATTTGGTGATAAAGCAGGCGATGTTAAGGATGCATCATTAAAAACTCCGCCGTCTATCGCGGGTGTGGTTATTGATACCAAACTTTTCTCGCGTGCTAAAAAGACATCAAAAGCAGAAGAAAAAGCTGCAATTGATAAGCTTGACACCAAACACGAAAAAGCTGTTAAAGATCTTAAAAATCTATTGGTTGAAAAACTATTTGAGATCGTTAACGGTAAAACATCGCAAGGTGTATACAATGTTTACAAAGAGCTGTTGGTAGCTAAGGGTGTTAAATTTACCCAAAAAATATTGGTCGAACTTGAGTTTGCCAACATCAACCCAACAAAATGGACAACTGATGATGACAAAAACGAGCAGATCAAATTGTTACTGCACAACTATAACATTAAACTGAACGAAGAATTAGGTGCTTACCGCCGCGATAAATTCGCGATAAGTGTAGGTGATGAGCTTCCATCGGGTATTGTACAAATGGCTAAGGTTTATATCGCTAAAAAGCGTAAGCTTAAAGTTGGTGATAAAATGGCCGGTCGCCACGGTAACAAAGGTATTGTTGCCCGTATTGTACGTGATGAGGACATGCCTTTCCTTGAAGACGGAACACCTGTTGATATCGTATTGAACCCGCTGGGTGTACCTTCGCGTATGAACCTTGGCCAGATATACGAAACCGTATTAGGCTGGGCAGGTAAAGAGCTGGGCGTTAAATTTGCTACTCCGATTTTTGATGGTGCAAGCCATGATGAAGTGGAAGAGTGGGTTAAAAAGGCCGGTATCCCAGAATCGGGCAGAACTTATTTATACAATGGCTTAACCGGCGACCGTTTTGACCAGCAAACTACAGTAGGTATTATTTACATGCTGAAACTGGGTCACATGGTTGACGATAAGATGCACGCACGTTCAATCGGGCCATACTCATTAATTACACAACAGCCATTGGGTGGTAAAGCCCAGTTCGGTGGTCAGCGTTTTGGTGAGATGGAGGTTTGGGCACTGGAAGCATTTGGTGCTGCAAACATCCTGCAAGAGATCCTGACTGTTAAGTCGGATGATGTTGTGGGCCGTGCTAAAACTTACGAGGCTATTGTAAAAGGAGAAAACCTGCCAACACCTTCAGTTCCTGAATCATTCAACGTATTGGTTCACGAGTTAAGAGGTTTAGGTTTGGATATCACATTAGAATAAAGTTGCGGGTTATGGGTTGTGAGTTGTCAGTTTAAAACTGGTAACCCGCAACCCGTAACTGACAACTCTAACACAAAAAGAGCTATGTCTTACAAAAAGGATAATAAAATCAAAAGTAATTTCACCACCATTACCATCAGTCTGGCCTCTCCGGAGTCTATACTGGAGCGTTCAAGTGGCGAAGTTTTAAAACCAGAAACCATTAACTACCGGACCTACAAGCCCGAGCGTGATGGCTTATTCTGTGAGCGTATTTTTGGCCCGGTTAAAGATTATGAGTGCCATTGCGGTAAATACAAACGTATCCGTTATAAAGGTATTGTTTGCGACCGTTGCGGTGTTGAAGTAACCGAAAAGAAAGTTCGCCGTGAGCGTATGGGCCATATCAACCTGGTGGTGCCTGTTGCGCATATCTGGTATTTCCGTTCGTTGCCAAATAAAATTGGTTACTTATTGGGCTTACCAACTAAAAAACTTGACCTGATCATTTATTACGAGCGTTATGTAGTAATCCAATCGGGTATTAAAGAAGCAGACGGTATCAACAAAATGGACTTCCTTACCGAGGAAGAATATTTGGATATCTTGGATACTTTACCAAAAGAGAACCAGTACCTTGACGACAAAGATCCTCAGAAATTTGTTGCCAAAATGGGTGCCGAGGCTTTGGAAGAATTGTTAAAACGCCTTGATCTGGATCAGTTATCGTACGATCTGCGTCACCAGGCTGCTAACGAAACTTCGCAACAACGTAAAAACGAAGCTTTAAAACGTTTACAGGTTGTTGAAGCTTTCCGCGATGCTAAAACACGTATCGAGAATAACCCTGAGTGGATGATCGTTAAGATCGTTCCGGTTATCCCGCCCGAATTGCGTCCGTTAGTACCATTGGAAGGTGGCCGTTTCGCTACTTCGGATTTGAACGATCTATACCGTCGTGTAATTATCCGTAACAACCGTTTAAAACGTTTGATCGAGATCAAAGCACCGGAAGTAATTTTACGTAACGAAAAACGTATGTTACAGGAAGCGGTTGACTCGTTATTTGATAATTCACGTAAAGTTAACGCGGTAAAAACCGAAGGTAACCGTGCGTTAAAATCATTATCCGATATATTAAAAGGTAAACAAGGTCGTTTCCGTCAAAACTTACTGGGTAAACGTGTGGATTATTCGGCACGTTCGGTAATTGTTGTAGGGCCAAGCCTTAAACTGCACGAGTGCGGTTTACCAAAAGATATGGCTGCCGAGCTATTCAAACCATTTATCATCCGTAAGATGATTGAGCGTGGTGTTGTAAAAACAGTAAAATCAGCTAAAAAGATCGTTGACCGTAAAGACCCGTTAGTTTGGGATATTTTGGAAAACGTATTAAAGGGACACCCTGTGTTACTAAACCGTGCGCCTACGTTGCACAGGTTGGGTATCCAGTCGTTCCAGCCTAAACTGATCGAGGGTAAAGCTATCCAGTTGCATCCTTTAACCTGTACGGCTTTCAATGCGGATTTTGACGGTGACCAGATGGCCGTGCACGTACCACTTGGTAACGCGGCAATTTTGGAAGCCCAGATCCTGATGCTTGCATCGCACAACATTTTAAACCCGGCTAATGGTACGCCAATTACCGTTCCTTCGCAGGATATGGTTTTGGGCTTATACTACATCACTAAAGGTCGTAAAACCGACGATAGCCGTGTAGTAATAGGCCAGGGCTTAAACTTCTACTCACCGGAAGAAGTGATCATCGCTTATAACGAGAAAAAAGTTGATCTGCATGCCTTTATCAAAGTTAAAGTAAACGTTAAAGAGCGCGATGGCAGCATCGTCAATAAATTAACCGATACTACTGTTGGCCGCGTATTGTTTAATCAGCACGTGCCCGAAGAAGTAGGTTATATCAATGAGCTGTTAACTAAAAAATCGCTTCGCGATATCATTGGTAACGTTGTAAAAGTTACCGGTATGGCACGTGCAGCACAGTTTTTGGATGATATTAAAGAATTAGGTTTCCAAATGGCATTCCGTGGTGGTTTGTCGTTCAACCTTAAAGATTTGAACATTCCGGCTGAAAAAGTAACCTTGATCGAACAAGCTTCGAAAGAAGTTGAAGACGTAATGAACAACTATAACATGGGTTTCATTACCAACAACGAGCGTTACAACCAGATCATCGACGTTTGGACACGTATCAACAACCGCTTAACCGCGAATGTGATGGATATCCTGTCGAACGATAACCAGGGTTTCAACTCGGTATACATGATGTTGGATTCAGGTGCACGTGGTTCTAAAGAGCAGATCCGTCAGTTAGCCGGTATGCGTGGTTTGATGGCTAAACCACAAAAATCAGGTTCAGGTGGCGAGATCATCGAAAACCCGATCTTATCAAACTTTAAAGAAGGTCTGTCGGTATTAGAGTACTTTATCTCAACCCACGGTGCCCGTAAAGGTTTGGCGGATACGGCGTTAAAAACAGCCGATGCTGGTTACTTAACCCGTCGTTTACATGATGTTGCCCAGGATATGATCGTTGGCGACGTTGATTGCGGTACACTGCGCGGTATTTATACAACAGCATTAAAAGACAACGAAGACATTGTTGAACCATTATACGACAGGATTTTGGGCCGTACCTCACTGCATGATGTGTACGATCCGATGACCAACGAATTATTGGTTACTGCAGGTCAGGATATTGAAGAAGAAATAGCCCGTAAAATACAAAACTCACCTTTGGAAGGTATCGAGATCCGTTCGGTATTAACCTGCGAAAGCAAACGTGGTGTTTGTGCATTGTGTTACGGCCGTAACCTTGCAAGCGGTAAACGCGTGCAAATGGGTGAGGCAGTTGGTGTAATTGCAGCACAGTCAATCGGTGAGCCGGGTACACAGTTAACGTTACGTACATTCCACGTGGGTGGTACTGCATCGAACATCGCGGCCGAATCACAGATCAACGCCAAGTTTGATGGTATTATCGAGTTTGAAAACGTACGTACCGTTTCATATAAAGCCGAAGAAGGTGACGTTGATGTAGTTTTGGGTCGTTCAGGCGAGTTCAGGATCATCGAGGCTGGTACCAACAAAATTATTGTAAGTAACAACATTCCTTACGGTTCATACCTGTACGTAAAAGATGGCAGCAAGATCACCAAAGGCGATCGTATCTGCTCATGGGATCCGTACAACGCGGTAATTATTTCAGAATTTGCCGGTAAAGCACAGTTTGAAGCTATACAAGAAGGTATTACCTTCCGTGAAGAGTCTGACGAGCAAACCGGTCACCGCGAAAAGGTGATCATTGATACCCGCGATAAAACTAAAAACCCTGTTATCCAGATCACTGAAAAAGGTAACATAGTTAAAGGATACAACATCCCGGTTGGTGCGCACATTGCAGTTGATGAGGGCGACAAAATTCAAACAGGCCAGGTTATCGCAAAAATACCTCGTTCAACAGGTAAAACCCGCGATATCACCGGTGGTTTACCACGTGTAACCGAGTTGTTTGAAGCACGTAACCCATCAAACCCTGCCGTTGTAACCGAAATTGACGGTGTGGTAACTTTAGGTGGTGTAAAACGTGGTAACCGCGAGATCACCATTGAGTCGAAAGACGGTCAGGTTAAAAAATACCTGGTTCCATTGTCAAAACACATCCTTGTACAGGATAACGACTTTGTGAAAGCTGGTATGCCATTGTCTGACGGTTCGATATCACCAGCTGATATCCTGGCTATCAAAGGCCCTGCAGCAGTACAAGAGTACCTGGTTAATGGTATACAGGAAGTTTACCGTTTACAAGGTGTGAAGATCAACGATAAACACTTCGAAGTTATCGTTCACCAAATGATGCAGAAAGTAACTATCGAAGACGCCGGTGATACCCGTTTCTTAGAAAAAGAAGCAGTTGACGGTTGGGACTTTATGCTGGAGAACGACGAGATATTTGATAAAAAGGTAATTGTTGATCCGGGAGATTCAAATACGCTGAAAGCAGGTCAGATTGTTTCGTTACGTAAATTAAGGGATGAAAATTCAGTATTAAAACGTAAAGACATGAAACTGGCTGAGGTTAGAGATGCCATTCCGGCAACTTCGAGCCCAATGCTTCAAGGTATTACCAGGGCATCATTAGGTACCAAATCGTTCATCTCGGCGGCTTCCTTCCAGGAAACTACCAAGGTACTTAACGAAGCTGCCATTGCAGGTAAAAAGGACAAGATGTTAGGTTTGAAAGAGAACGTAATTGTTGGCCACTTAATTCCATCGGGTACAGGTTTACGCATGTACGAAAATATACGCGTAGGCTCGAAAGAGGAATTTGACCGCCTGATGGCTTCGAAAACTGAAGAAGTAGAAGCATAATTTACCACAGGTAAATAAACTTTTAAAAGTCCTCTCTTTATAGAGAGGACTTTTTTATTTTTATACCATTATGACAGAAGAAAACGACAACCAGATAAATATTGAATTGGCAGAAGAGGTAGCCGAAGGTATATACTCCAACCTGGCCATCATAACACATTCAAACTCAGAATTTGTAGTTGATTTTATCCGTATTATGCCCGGCGTACCCAAGGCCCGTGTAAAATCGAGGATCATTTTAACTCCTGAACATGCTAAACGATTACTTAATGCATTAAACGATAACGTTGAAAAATTTGAAGCTGCCAACGGACGCATTAAAATTCAGGATGAGCCTATTGGTTTTCCGATGAATTTTGGGGGTACTGTTGGGCAAGCTTAATAATTATTCTCGCAGTAAATTAAATTGCGCTATATTTATTAAAATCGCAATTTAACTCAAAAAAAAGTATGATTAATATTAATTATCGAGCCTTATTTTAAAATATTTGAAGTTTTTGTTTGAGGGCATTAGATATAATTCGTATATTGCGTCAAATCCCTGATTAGCTGTAAAACGTTGTTTTGACCGGTATTTAAAACTTAAGACTACTTCATGTTTAAACTCTCCTCAAAAAATATATTAATCAGTTCTTTTTTTGCATTAATTGTAATTGGTTTATGCTCCTGCGGCTCTACCAAAGAGCTTAAATATTTTCAGGATATTCCCGATTCGACAAAGCTCGCGTCTATTAAACTTGCAAATTTTACGGTGCCGGTTATACGCCCGGATCAGGTTCTCTCGATCAATGTTTATACAATTGATTTAGCTTCTACCCAAACTATTAATACGGTTAATACTACTGCTGTAGCATCACAAACAGCGGTACTCGGTTTTGATGCAAGCGGCTACCTTGTTGACGCAGCGGGCTATGTTGAGTTACCCGAATTGGGTAAAATAAAGGTATCGGATCTAACTATTGAGCAGGCACAGGCAGCGGTTAAACAAAGAGCATCTAAATATTTTAATGATCCAATTGTTATAATCAAAAATAAAAGCTTTAAAGTGACCTTTGTTGGTGAGTTTGTAAAGCCGGGAGCTTATATTATACCAAGCGAAAAATTTACTTTGGTTGATGCCATAGGGCTGTGTGGAGGATTAACCGATTACGGCCAAAGAGATGATGTATTGCTTTTTCGACAAAATGACAGTACAAAAACCTTAAGTACAATAAGGTTGAATTTAAAAAGTAGTGCGGTGTTAAAATCTCCATATTACTATCTGCAAAACAACGATGTTTTATTAGCCAACCCAAGCAGATCAAAAGGTATTACTACTGATCAAACCTTTAACAGGTATTTAGCCTTATACAGCTTGATGGGATCCATATTAACCACAATTATACTTTTATTTAAATTGTAAAATTAATGACCGATATTAACACCAACGTATCTGAGCAGAACACAACCGTTGATGGTGGATTGGACATTAAAGCCATTTTATCAAAAATATTAACGTATTGGTATCTGTTTGTTCTAAGTATCCTGATATGTTTTTCTCTTTCGGTAGTTAACGCCAGTCTTACCCCGCCGGTATGGAATATTACAGGTAAAATATTAGTACAGGATGATAATCCAACTACTAATTCGGGGGGGAATAGTGTCCGTGATCAGTTACTTAATGCCGGTATTCCCAAAAATAATATTGATGATCAGTTAGAGATCTTAACCTCGCGCAACCTCATTAGTCAGTTAGTTTCAGAAACGCAATTAAATGTACGCACGTTTTTAATATTGCATTTTAAAGCTATTGAAATTTATCAGGAATTTCCCATTAAAATTTCGATCAATTACATTACCTCACCTGTTGTTGAGCAATCATACATTATAAATGTTTTAAATAATAATGAGTTCACCCTTGAAAATAAAAAAGGTGGCCCATTGGTAAAAGGCCGGTTTGGCGATAGCATACGTTTAAAACAGTATACTCTTGTGCTTCGAAGCAAAATTAGTGGTGCCGGCCTGGTTGGCCAATATGGTTTTAGTATCCAATCCGAAGATAACGCCATGACCGATTTTTTAGCGAACTTCTATGCTTCCACGCCCGATAAAACATCATCAGCTATCCTTCTTACTTATAACTATACCAATCCTAATAAAGGGGAGGCGGTGATAGAACAGTTGATGAAGGATTACCTGACAGCTAACCTTGAAAATAAAAAGAGAATTGCAGACAGTACCATTAAGTTTATTGATAGCAGGCTGGCATTGGTATCCGGCCAGTTAGCCGAGATACAAAAAGAATTTCAAAAATTTAAGCAGGATAATCATTTAATGGATGTGGGTACAAAAACCCAGATGCTAATGCAAAACCAGGTTAAATATAACGATGAGTTAAATTCGCAGGGTACACAATTAGCGATAGTTAACGAAATGCAGAAATATCTGTATAAACCCGGTAACAGTGTGCCAACCAACGTGAGTGTAAATGTTGGGGGGTTAAATACAGCTATTGATAGTTACAATGCCCTGGTATTGGAAAGACAAAGGCAAAAGCTTGTTTTAACTGATGAGAACCCACAAATCAAAAGCCTTGACAGGCAACTTGTAGACCAGCGTAATCTTTTATTAAAAGGATTTGAAAATTATAAACACAACTTGCTTGTAGAATATAATGAGAAAAAGAAGCAGGCTCAAATTATACAGGGAGATATAAGTAAAGTTCCGGAGATACAGCGGATTTATGATGATTTTATCCATAAACAAGCAATACATCAGGATTTGTATCAATACTTATTGCAAAGAAAAGAAGAGTCGTCTATAGCCAAAACTTCCACCTTTTCAAATACGCGTATCATCGAACACGCCAAAAGCGACCCTGATCCGTTTAAACCAAAAAAATCAGTTATTTACCTTATAGGTTTGGTTTTCGGTATTATCATCCCAACAATTTATATCGGTTTAAAAGAGTTTCTGAATACCAAGATCATGAGCAAGTATGATATTGAGCGGAAAACAAGCATACCTATTGTTGGTGAAATTGGCCATAAAACATCAGAAGAGGCTTTGATGGTAACTAAAGAATCGCGCTCAAACATATCAGAACAGTTTAGAAGTTTACGAACAAACCTGCAGTATCTTGTAAACCCCGGAAAGCCAAATGTCTTACTGTTCACGTCAAGCATGAGCGGCGAAGGAAAAACATTTTTATCCTTAAACCTGGGTAGCGCATTGGCTCTGGGCGGAAAAAGAGTGGTTTTTCTTGAACTCGATCTTCGCAAGCCAAAGTTTTCGATAAACCTGGGTTTAGATAACCAAAACGGTTTTACCAATTATGTGATATCAGATCAAATGGATTATCACAGCATATTAAAGCCCACCTGGTTTAATGAAAACTGCTTCCTGATATCATCGGGCCCGGTACCGCCTAACCCGGCTGAGCTGCTTATGAATGTTAAGCTCGAAAAATTGATAGATCAGTTAAAACGCGATTTCGATTATATTGTTATTGATACGGCTCCGGTGGGTATAGTTACCGATGCCTTGCTCGTTGAAAAATTTGCTGATATAACCTTTTACGTAGTTAGAGAGGAATATACGCACAAACCACAACTAGACCTCATTAACGAATTGAGAGAGTCAAACAAAGTAAAAAACCCCTATATCATTGTTAATGATATAAAATATCAAAAAGGTAACTCAATTTACGGCTATGGTTACGGCTACGGTTATGGCTATGGTTACGGCTATGGTTATGGAAGTGAGGAAGAGAGCAAGGGGCTATTTAAAAATATATTTGGAAAAAAATAAACGCCGATTTGTTTAAGTATAACATCAAAAAGTAGAATCTATAAAAAATAATGAAAAAAGCATTAGTAACAGGTGTAACGGGCCAGGATGGTGCCTATCTTACAGAGCTATTATTAGCAAAAGGATATGAAGTACACGGTATAAAACGCAGAAGCTCACTGTTAAACACCGATAGAATAGATCATTTGTATCAGGATCCGCATGAAACCAACGTGAAATTCAAACTTCATTATGGTGACCTGTCAGATTCTACCAACCTGATCAGGATCATACAACAAGTGCAGCCCGATGAGATCTATAATCTTGGTGCGATGTCGCACGTAAAGGTAAGCTTCGATACACCCGAATATACTGCCAATGCCGATGGTATAGGCACATTGCGCATATTAGAAGCCATCAGAATATTAGGCTTGGAAAAGAAGACCAAAATATACCAGGCTTCAACATCAGAATTGTATGGTTTGGTGCAGGCTGTTCCTCAGTCTGAAACCACGCCGTTCTATCCACGGTCGCCATACGCAGTTGCTAAAATGTATGCTTACTGGATAACCGTTAACTATCGCGAAGCATATGGCATTTACGCATGTAACGGTATTTTATTTAACCACGAAAGCCCATTACGTGGTGAAACATTTGTAACCCGTAAGATAACCCGTGCTGTAGCAAAAATTTCGGCAGGGTTACAGGACTGTTTGTTTTTAGGTAACCTGGATGCACAACGCGATTGGGGACATGCCAAAGATTACGTGGAGGCCATGTACCTGATATTGCAGCAAGATACTCCTGAAGATTATGTTATAGCAACAGGAGTAACCACCCGCGTAAGAGAATTTGTGCGTATGGCATTTAAAGAAGTAGGCATCGAGGTTGAATTTAAAGGAACCGGCGTTGATGAAAAAGCCTATGTTGTATCGTGCTCAAATCCGGAGTTTCAGTTAGAAAAAGGTAAACTGGTAGTAGCGGTTGATCCTAAATACTTCCGCCCAACAGAGGTTGACCTATTGATAGGTGACCCAACCAAATCAAAAACCAAATTAGGCTGGACACCTAAATATGACCTGGCTATGCTGGTTAACGAAATGGTTGCTGCCGATGTTGATCACTTCCGTAAAGAAAGATTATTGAAAGAATCTGGCTATGTGATTAAAAACCAGTTTGAATAATCTGGTTTTATCGATCTCTGGTAGTACTATAAAATAAAAAAATAAGCAATAAGAAATGGATGATGTAACCCAATCATGGGATCTGGAGATAAAGCCAAAAAGTAGCCTGCTCAGTATTAATTTAAAGGAGCTGTGGCATTATCGTGATTTGATGTGGCTGTTTGTACGTCGTGATTTTGTTGCGCAGTATAAACAAACCATATTGGGGCCGCTGTGGCATATTATCCAGCCCATATTTACCACGCTAATGTTTTTGTTGATTTTTGGGAAAATTGCAAAAATTTCGACCGATAACATTAAGCCAGAGATGCTGTTTTATATGTCAGGCATAACCATCTGGACCTATTTTGCAACGTGTTTAACCAACACCTCAAACACTTTTGTAGCCAATGCATCCATATTTGGCAAGGTGTATTTCCCAAGGCTTGTTCTACCACTGTCAGTAGTGTTATCTAACATTGTGAAGTTCGGGATACAGTTTTTGCTGCTTTTGGTATTGATGCTGTATTTTGCCATATTTAAGAATTATCCTATTGCATTTTCAATCAATTGGCTGTACATACCGTTGCTGATAATGCTTATGGCGGGTATTGGCTTAGGTTTAGGTATCATTATCTCTTCATTTACTACCAAATACCGCGACTTTGCAGTGCTGCTCACTTTTGCTGTACAGCTGGGTATGTACGTAACCCCGATCGCCTATCCTTTATCTTATTTGAATGACAAATCATACAGATGGTTGATAACGATCAATCCGTTAACACCCGTAGTAGAAGCATTCAGATACTCATTGTTTGGTAAAGGTACGGTTGATGCAGGGCAGATGATATACAGCGTCATTTTTATGATCGTTGTGTTGATCATAGGGGCAGTTTATTTCAATAAAGTCGAAAAAACATTTATGGATACTGTTTAATTGTCCCATTCGGGAGTAATTAAGACAGTAACTTGCTATAATTTGAAATTTAAACGTAATGGGTAACAGTGTAATTAGTGTTGAAAATCTTTCAAAGCAATATCGCCTGGGTGAAATTGGCACCGGTTCTATGGTGAACGATTTGAACCGCTGGTGGCATACAGTACGCGGGAAAGAGGACCCATATCTTAAAATTGGCGAAACTAACGACCGAACCACGGCCGGCGACAGCCAATATGTTTGGTCGCTTAAGGATATCAATTTTGAAATATCACAAGGCGATGCTGTGGGTATTATTGGCCGTAACGGCGCCGGTAAAAGCACTTTGCTTAAAATATTAAGTAGGGTAACCCAACCTACAACAGGCGGCGTAAAAGTTAAAGGGCGGATAGCCAGTTTATTGGAAGTTGGCACCGGCTTTCACCCCGATTTAAGCGGTCGAGAAAACATATTTCTTAATGGTGCCATTTTGGGCATGAGGAAAGAAGAGATCAAACGAAAGTTTGATGAGATTGTTGATTTTGCCGGCGTTGAAAGATATATCGATACCCCTGTAAAAAGATATTCATCGGGGATGTACGTGAGGCTGGCGTTCGCGGTAGCCGCTCACCTGGAGTCGGAAATTTTAATAGTTGACGAAGTATTAGCTGTAGGCGACGCCGAGTTTCAGAAAAAATGCCTTGGCAAAATGAGCGATGTAAGTAAAGGCGAAGGCCGTACCGTATTGTTTGTAAGCCACAGCATGGCCTCTATAAAAGCACTTTGTAACAGGGCGATTTTGCTTGATAAAGGAACCATTAAACACGATGGCGATATTGCGAGAGCAATCGACCTGTATCTTGATAACGATAATACTCCTGATTTAACCGAGATAGAATTTCCGCGTGAAGACCTGGAGGTGTATGTAAGCAAAATATATTTAAACAACGAAAAGGGTGCATTATTAAACTCGTTTAGTAATGAAGATAAAATATTTGTACATGTAGAAGTTGAGGTACAGCAGTTTATAGAACAGGTTGAGTTTAGCGTTTGTTTAACAAACTCAAACCACGTCAATGTTATTTTTTCAAGCTTATCCGACAGTACCAACAAAGTACCGGTTTCTTTAAATCCCGGAAAGTATAACCTTAAAATGGAGGTTAAAGATAATTTATTGGTGCCGGGTGCATATAGTTTAAGCCTGTACACACACTTTAGAAATATAAAATCGATAAAAGCATACGAGCAGGTATTGAAATTTCATATTTCAGAAGTTGGATCATTACTGGCCCCATATGGTAAGGATGCATCAAACGTGGCCTGTGTAATTGGTGGAGGCAGCTGGTCAATACAACCTGTATAATCACTTATGTTAAACAACCCCAAAATATCAGTAATAATGCCCTGTTACAACGGGGAAAAGAATATTGAAGAAGCTATTGGCAGTTTTTTGGAACAGGTTTATGATAACAAGGAATTAATAATTGTTGATGGGAAATCAACCGATCGATCGCATGATATTATTAAGAGCTACCTATCAAAATATGACAATATAAAATGGGTAAAAGAGAATGATATCAATGTTACCGACGCTTTAAATATCGGTATCAAAGCATCTGATGCTGATTTTATCGGGTTTTTAATGACAGACGATCATTACATATATCCTAATTTTTTTGTTGACTGTGCGCAGTTGGCAAGATATGTTGATTTTGATGTTTTATATTCAAAAACCTATTACTATTTAACAGCAAATGGCCAGCGATGGATACATTACTGGAAGCCGGAGCAAAAGCTGGACCGTACTGAAATGTTTGTAGAAGGGTCGTCGGTAGCTATTATTGATAGTACGATAATACGAAGATCGGTTTTTGATGAGCATAAGCTCGACCCGGAATATAACCTGTGTTCGGATTATGAGTTTTTTTTAAGGATTGCCGATGGAAAGACTTTGTTTTTATACCTGGACCAGTTTACCACCTGTTGCTTGTATGAGGGCGATAATTTAAGCGCACGTAACAAAGCGATACAGTTGCAGATGTTTGCCAAAGTAGGGATAAGGGTTTTAGTTGATAACTTATCGGAAGCCGACTACTTGCTTTATTACAATATGTTACAGCCCGAGTATAAGTTTACTCAGACCGAACTAAAAAGAGCCGAAGAGATATTGGCCTTGCTGCTAAATGCCAATAATGCAACGGCGTTCTATAATGTTCAGTTTTTTGCGGCGTACGTTAAAGACATCTGGAAAAAAATAAATACGAGGAGTAAAGGCAACGGCATAAAAACAGCCTACCAGATTTGCTCTTCGCCGGTATATAATAATGGAGCAAAAACAAACACATTGCTTTTACTTGGAAAATTAATGATGCGTAAATTAATTCATAAAATCAGTAACTAATGAACAGACCTGTAAAAAACTCTTATGAAGCTCTCTTCTTTGATTCATTAAGAATAAGACTGGCAGAAGAAAAAATTGTTGAAATTTATCCGTCGGATAAAATTCAAAGCCCGGTTCACCTTTCAATTGGTCAGGAAGCGCTTGCGGTGGGTATATGTAATAATTTACTTGTATCCGATATGGTATATACATCGTACCGTTGCCACGCTTATTATTTAGCTAAAGGCGGCGACCTGAATGAGATGTTTGCCGAACTGTATGGTAAAGCCACAGGTTGCGGCAAAGGTAAAGCCGGCTCAATGCACCTTGCTTCAAAAAAGGTGAACTTTATGGGCTCGTCTGCAGTGGTAGCCAGTACCATTTCAAATGCGGTTGGTTCGGCTTTAGCCAGCAAAATACTCAATAAAAAGCAGGTGTCGGTAGCGGTGTTTGGCGATGGCGCGTCAGAAGAAGGTTCGTACCACGAATCGTTAAATTTTGCAGCCGTGTTTAAACTGCCGGTTATTTTTGTTTGCGAAAATAACGGGCTGGCTATCCACTCCAAACTCGGTCAGCGTCATAGTTTTGATGTTCACGAGCATGCTAAAGGTTACGGCATAAAATCAATTTATATTGAAGAAGGTTACGACTTTGTTAAGATAAACGAGGTGATGAAAGAAATTGTAAACGAGGTTCGTGAGCAAAGCATCCCTTATGTGGTTGAGATAAAAACCTACCGTTATAAAGAGCATGTGGGTATAGGTGATGACCATCATGTGCCTTACCGCTCAAAAGATGAATTTGAGCAGTGGAAGCAAAAGGATCCACTAATACAGGATGCCGGACTGATAGCACAGTTTACCGAGGAAATTGACAATGAAATAAAAGCAGCGGTGAAATTTGCCGAAGAGAGCCCGGTTCCTGCTGATGAAGAATTATTAACGGATATTTATTAATCAAAGATGGTTGCAATGAAACATAACGAAAAAGTTATTAAATATAAAGACGCTTTACTGACGTCGATGGATGATGCCTTAACACGTTTTCCGGGTGTAGTTATCATGGGGCAGGGGGTTGACGACCATAAAGGAACCTTTGGCAGTACTACCAACCTTGCCGAAAAACATGGAGCTCACAGGGTGTTTGATATTCCACTGTCTGAAGAAGGTAACACCGGTATTGGTATTGGAGCAGCTTTAAATGGCCTTTACCCAATACAAACGCATATCCGTAATGATTTTAGCTTGCTGGCCATGAGCCAGATAGTGAATACAGCTGCCAAATATAAATACATGTACGGCGGCCACTTTAACGTACCCATGATGATCCGCATGATCATTGGGCGCAGCTGGGGCCAGGGTGCACAGCACTCGCAAAGCTTACAATCATTGTTTGCGCATATACCAGGTTTGGTTGTATTGATGCCAAGCAGCGCTGATGCTGTGCTGGAATCGTACAACTACGCGGTAGAACACTATAAAGGTCCGGTTATTTCAATTGAGCACAGGTTGCTGTACGATTATAGTTTTAAATCCACCTATGGTGATAGCAATGCACCGGCACACGATCCGTTTTCATCAAGATTGGTACGCAAAGGTGATGATATAACCATTGTAGCAACATCAATAATGGTAATTGAAGCGCAACGCGTAGCAGATTACCTGGCAAAAGAGCTCGATATCCATTGCGAAATTATCGACCTGCACTCTATCTCACATCCTGATAAAGAAATGATATTGAATAGCGTGAAAAAGACCGGTAACTTAATTATAGCCGATACAAGCTGGCAGGCCTATGGTGTTTGCGCCGAAGTATCGAGAATTGTTTGTGAGCATGATCCGGCGATGTTAAAAGGCCCTATAGTGAGCTTAGGGATGCAGCCATCGCCATGCCCTACCACTAAAAAACTGGAAGACCTGTTTTATCCTGATGATTATACATTTACCAAAAAGATAGTAGAAATGGTGAAAGGCAAAGATCACGGTTTAGCGGTAGCCAAAACATCTTTGAATGAGACTTATAAATCGTTTAAAGGGCCATTTTAACAAATTATAATGACAGTAAGCGTTAAAAATATCATACAAGAGGATGCAAAGTTAATTTGTAATAAAATTGATTTTAACGCTCTTCATGGTAAAACGATATTGATATCAGGAGCTTCGGGCTTGCTTGGGGTATATTTTATTACCTGCTTAAAGCTGCTGAACGAAAGCGGACTGGATATCAAAACCATAGCCGTTTTCAGATCGGAACTGCCGGATTATCTGTTGCAGGGCGAATTTCCAAATCTGCAGATATTTAAAGGCGATATAACCGACTATGAGTTTTGCAAAAGTTTGCCCAATGCCGATTTTATTGTGCATGCAGCCGGCTACGGACAGCCCATCAAATTTATGGATGAGCCCGAAAAAACCATCAAGCTGAATACGTTTTCAACGTTTTTACTTTTTGATAAACTGAACAAGGGTGGCCACTTTTTATTTGTAAGCAGCAGCGAGGTATACAGCGGTTTAACGACGCAGGTATACACCGAGGAACAAATAGGCACCACCAATACATCGCACCCAAGAGCTTGCTACATTGAAGGGAAAAGAGGTGGTGAGGCTATATGTTATGCTTACAGCAGTAAGGGTGTAAATGCACATTCGGTAAGGCTGGCGCATACTTACGGACCGGGTACAAAGAAAGGTGACAAGCGGGTTATCCTGTCATTTATTGAAAAAGCATTACAGGGTAAAATTGAGATGCTTGATGCAGGCGAAGCTTTGCGAACTTATTGCTATATTGCTGATGCTGTTGAGATTATGTGGAATATACTGCTTAAAGGCACACAAAGCGTGTATAACCTTGGCGGTAATTCACAAACATCAATTGCGGGTCTGGCGCAAAGTATCGGTAAAATAATGGGCGTTCCGGTTATTGTTCCTGAAAGCACGCAAGGCGTATCGGGCGCTCCAACCGATGTCCAGCTTGATATGACCCGCGTAAGGACTGAGTTTGGTAAGACGGATTATGTTCAGTTGGATGAAGGATTACAAAGAACCATCAACTGGTATTTAAATATAAATGCATGATGCAGAAAGAAGATAAAATATATGTTGCGGGCCACAAGGGCCTTGTAGGATCGGCTATATACAGAAGGTTGCAGCAAGAAGGCTATACTAACCTGGTAGTAAAAACATCGAAAGAGCTGGATTTGAGAAACCAGGCGTCGGTAGATGAGTTTTTTGCTACAGAAAAACCTGAGTATGTGTTTTTCGCAGCAGGTACCGTTGGCGGTATTATGGCCAACAAAACTTACCCGGGCGATTTTATTTTTAATAACGTGATCATGATCTTCAACACGTTAGAAGCCGCACGTAAAAACAACGTTAAAAAGTTTTTGTACCTGGGCAGCAGCTGTATCTATCCTAAAAACGCGGCACAGCCAATTAAGGAAGATTACCTGCTTACCGATACGCTTGAGGAAACAAACAAGCCCTACGCCCTGGCTAAAATAGCCGGAGTTGAGCTGTGCTTATCATACAACAAGCAATACGGAACCAACAATATCTGCCTGATGCCAACCAATATGTTTGGTATTAATGATAATTACGACTCGCAAAACTCGCACCTGGTGGCAGCGCTCATCAGGAAGTTTTATGAGGCAAAAGCAAATCAAGTGCCCCACGTAATGTTATGGGGAACAGGTACACCTAAACGCGAGGTGCTTTCAGCAGATCAGTTGGCCGATGCCTGCTTGTATTTTATGCAGAATTACTCGGGTAATGATATCATCAATATCGGCAGCGGCGAGGACATCACTATTAAAGACCTGGCGCAAAAGATCAAACAGATCTCGGGTTACGAAGGAGAGCTGCAATTTGATATTACCAAACCCGATGGCACAATGAAAAAACAACTGGATGTATCGCGCGCATCCGAGTTGGGCTGGACCAGCAAAGACACTTTAGATGAAGACCTGGAGAAAGCATACCATGATTTTTCAGACAACTATATTCAATACACTAAACAATAAAATAAAGCACTATGTGGAAATTACAGGAGAATATACTCGAAGACGTTGATAAGCAATACCTGGTTAACTTTATCAACACGACTGAACGCTTTACACAGTTTGAAAAAGTAAAGCAGTTTGAAGCTGCATGGTCGGCATGGCAGCAAATTGGCTATTCAACCTATGTAAACTCGGGTAGTTCGGCCGATTTGATCATGATGGATGCTGTAAAAGAATATTACAAGCTGGAAGACGGTGCTGAAGTATTAGTGCCAGCCGTTACCTGGACAACCAACATCACATCGGTTATCCAAACCAAACTTACACCAGTATTTGTTGATGTTAACCTGAGCGATTTTTCTTTTGATTGTGATAAGCTGGAAGCCGCTATTACGCCAAAAACCAAGATCATCCTGATCACTCATCTGATTGGCTTGCCGGCCAATATGGATAAGATAAAAGAGATTGCGGATAAGCACAACCTGCTGATACTGGAGGATTGCTGCGAATCGCATGGTGCTACTTATAACGGTAAAAAAGTCGGCAATTTTGGCGTGGCCAGTACATTCAGCTTTTACTGGGGACACCATTTAACTACAGTTGAAGGCGGTACGATCTGTACTGATAATGATGAACTGAATGATCTCTTCATCCTGAAAAGATCGCACGGTTTGGCCAGGGAACTGCACCCGTCAAAGCACCAAAAATATAAGGATATGTATCCTGATATTGATTTTAACTTTTTGTTTGTAACGCACGGTTACAACTTCAGAAATACCGAACTGCATGCTGTATTGGGTATTGAGCAGTTGAAACATCTGGATAAATACATCTCTATCCGTAATGCCAACCACAAAAGATACCTTGATATTATCTCCCCGATAAGCGACCTGTTGTATGTCGTAGATAATCCGGGTATTTCATCGTTCTGCCTGCCGTTCATCTTTAAAAATAAAAAAGATAAAGACCTGTTTAAAAAAGTGCTGATCGAGAACGAGATCGAAAGCCGCCCTATTATCAGCGGTAACCTGCTGGTACAGCCATGCTTTAAACAATATGGCAACTATGCCGATTTTACAAATGCACAAATAGTTCAGGAAAACGGTATTTACATAGGCAACAACCAGTTTGTTAATAACGAAAGGCTTAATAAGCTAAGTGAAATTTTAAAGGACACGTTTGCTAATGAATATACCGTCTGAGTTATATCAGTCGATATTAAAATCCATACCGATTTTGTGTGTGGATGCATTGATAGTAAATGGAGGAAAATGCCTGCTGCTATTACGTGATAACGAGCCCGCTAAAGGTACTTACTGGTTTCCGGGCGGGCGCGTACATAAAAATGAATTGATCAAAGACGCGGTTTTACGCAAAGTAAAAGAAGAAACTAATCTGACCTGCGTGTTTGAAAAGATCATATCAGTTGAAGAAACCATGTTTGAACAAGAAGGTGGCATGGCCACGGATGTACATACCGTAAATGTATGTTGCTTGTTACATGCTGTTAATATTGATGAATTAGAGGTGGACAAATTACACGCAGGTTTTAAATGGGTTAACGCTTTGGATGAATCCTATCATCCGGGAATTAATAACCCGCTGTCACTGTTGGGCTATGTTTAGGTGATTTAGTTTATGAGCGAAATAAAGATATCGGTAATACTGCCAAATTATAACAGTGAAAAGTACCTGCAGCAATGCATCGATAGCTTTGTTGAACAAAAATACGATAATAAGGAGCTGATAATAGTTGATGCCAAATCAACTGATTCATCGCACCGGATCATCCAGGACTTCGCTGATAAATACCCCAATGTTATCTGGGTAAAAGAACCGGACACCTGCGTAACAGACGGGTTTAATATCGGATTAAAATATGTTTCGGGCGATTTTATCGGTTTTATGTCGTCAGATTCGATTTATTATACCGACGATATTTTTGCATCAATAAACTCAAGCTACAAAAAGATAAAGTTTGATTGTGTTTATTTTAACGCGTACAGCTATTATACACAGGATGACAGGAAAAGTATCACTTTACGCAACTGTAACTACGAGTTTACCCGCGATACTTTTTTAAAACAGATGTGTTTTGTACCGTTTGAAAACATCCTGTTTCACAAGGATATTTTTAGCAAGTACAAATTAGACCCTAGTTATAACCTGGCGTCGGATATCGAGTTTTATTTGAGGATATTGGAGAACAGGTTATTGGGTTTCTTTATTGATAAAGTTTCGACTGTGAACATTTATGACGGGGAAAACCTGAGCATGGCGTTCCCGCAGAAACAGTGGGACCAGTGGTTAATGGTTGATATCAAACCGTTGTTTGAATCGGAAATTATACCTGAAAGCGAGTTTCAGATACATAAACAACTGATACAGGGAACGTTTACGGTTAGTAAGCAATATGTTAAAGATATTGAAGCCTGGCTGCTTAAACTTATTGAAGCGAACCAGCGCGCCGGGTTTTATAACGATGGCGTTTTTAAAGATAAGTACGCACCTTATTGGTATGATCTGTTGCTGAAAAGCAGGCGGTATGGATTATGGACGTATTTTAAATTTACCAGGTCGCCGCTATCAAAAAAGGTTTTACAGTTACCTGTTAAAAAGAAGGTAAAGCTTTTATACCAATGTACTATCGGTTTTTTTAAAGGCAACTGATATGGTGTCGATAATTATGCCGGCATTTAATGCCGAACGATTTATTGAGGAAACGATATTATCCGTACAGAACCAAACATACACGGATTGGGAACTGATCATTGTTGATGATGGTTCAACAGACCAAACTGCCGCGATAGTGAAAAGCATGCAGGCAGATAAACGGATAAAATACGTCTATCAGCAAAATAAAAAGCAGGCCGCGGCACGAAATAATGCATTAAGCAATGCAACGGGTAATTGGATAGCATTTTTAGATGCAGATGATGTGTGGCCAGCTTTAAAACTGGAGAAACAATTGAAGTATGCCGAAGAGATCAATGCTGATGTTTTTTATACCGGCGGAGAGATTGTAGATGAGCAGGGAAGGTTTATTTCGGGTTACAATACGGTTTATGGACGATGCCCGGCTATTGAAATGTATAAGCTATTGTTCGAAGGAAACCCTATCCCCATCCTGTCAGTGATGTTTAAAAGGGAGTGGTTTGAGAAGGTAGGTTTGCAGGACGAAGATACACGGATGACGGGTTGTGAGGATTGGGACTATTGGGTGAGGTTAGCTAAAGCCGGAGCCGATTTTTACGGAATAGACGAGAATTTATTTAGCTACAGAAGGTATGAAAACAATACCTCGAGTAATTATGTGAAAATGACCATGGCGCAGGCATGTGTATATATAAAGAATTTTGATCAGGCCATTTTTAATGCGGATGATAAAAAACGGATATTTAATTACCGCTTACCGTCGCTAATAGTAACCCTGATCAAGGCCAACCGATTGCAGGATGCTAAATATATTTTGGATAAAACCAAGTTGATACTGCCATCGGTTATTAATTATGTTGACGAACTGCTCATAAATTTATTGGGAACAAGATCGGCACGAATAGTAAATAAATTAAATAGCTATCGACTATAACTGTACCAGGCTTAGTTTAAAATGAAAAAGAAACTGGTTTTATACTTACTTAAAAAGCTCCCGCTTTTTGTATACTACTATCAACGCAAGAAGATGGAGGAGGTAAGATCACAGCCCAATGTTTCCATACATGATAGCTTTTTCCTCGGAGATCATAGTGAAATTAAGATAGGCGGCAGTTGTAAAGAATTAACCATTGCAGAAGGTGTTTCGGTACTTAAATTTTGCAATTTTTTGATTTACCCCGCCGGGCGTCTGCAGATCGGGGCCAATGTTTTTTTTAATAATTACTGCTCTGTTAGCTGTTTAGGCAATATTGAAATTGGTGAAAACACCATGTTTGGTGAAGGGGTTAAGATCTACGATCATAACCACGCTCACCATTATGACAACGGGACGCTTAAAGTTGAAAAATCGGAATTTAAAACCGGCTCCGTAAAAATTGGAAAGGATTGCTGGATAGGCAGCAATGTAACCATTTTGAACAATGTTGAAATTGGCGATAACGTAATTGTGGGCGCACATTGTTTGATCTATAAATCGATCCCGGCAAATTCGATCGTAAAGCATGCCGAGAATTTGATCATTACAGAAAAGCCATAAGATGTATACTGATGTTTAACGTTTTTAGATAAAGATGCCCTCGAAAAATAAAATATTATTTATATCGCATGATGCTTACAGAACCGGGGCTCCCATTGTTCTGATCCATCATTTGGCGGCATTAAAAAAAACGTATCCCGAGGTCGATTTTGATATTTTATTAAAGTACGATGGCGAAATGGCGAAAGATTTCAGGGCTATTGCACCAACTTTTGTTTTCCCGTATCCATCAATAACTGATAAGATCAGGAAGAAATTGTTTAAATACAACTACAGGAAAGACAAAGCCAAACAGGTAATAGGCGAACAATATGGCATTATATACGGCAACACGGTTGTAAGTGCCGACTTGCTGGCACTGGCAAAGCAGAATAATGCGAACGTGATTACTGTTTGTCATGTGCACGAGCTGGATATTTCTATCAAACAGTTTTTTGGTAAGGATAACTTTTTAGCTGCCATACCATTTATAGATCATTTTATAGCGGCATCGTATGCCGTAAAGGATATTTTAACCGGGATTTACCAGATACCCGGAGATAAGATCCATATCCATCATGAGCATATCCCGGTACCGAAAGATCCGGCGAAATATCTACAGGATAATCAAAAATTCAGCACTGTAATAAATAATAAAGGCCTTAAAATATGCGGTTCGGGCACGCAGGATTGGCGAAAAGGTATCGACCTGTTTATTCAGGCTGCTTTTAATTTAAACCAATCGAACCCAGAGGCTGATTTTCATTTCTATTGGATAGGCGGGAAGGCCGGCAGTGTAGAATACGAAAAGGCAAAATACGATATGGAGAAAAGCGGAGTGGGGCACAGGATCACTTTGATCGACAGCACTCCTGATCCGTTATCGTACATGATGTTGTGCGACTTGTTCTTACTGTCATCGCGCGAAGACCCCTTTCCCTTGGTTTGCCTTGAAGCGGCTGCATTGGGTAAACCCATTATTTGTTTTAAAGGATCAGGCGGAATGGTTGAATTTGTTGATGATACCAATGGCTGGGTGATCAACTACCTTGATTTTTTGCAGTTGAACAGTGTTTTAAAACCATTGGTTGAAAAACCGGAGGCACTGCAAATTGTAAAAGACAAAGGGCTTGCGTCAAAGCAAAAAGCGGCGGAGTATGATATTGAGAAAGGTGTAAAAAAATTAAAAACGTATCTGGATACGTTGGTGAAATAATAAAAATAGAAATGAGGATCGCTTTTACCATTTGCTCAAATAACTACCTGGCTTTAGCCAAAACATTGGCCGATTCTTACCATATCCATAATCCGGGAGCTCAATTTGTGATATGCCTGGTAGATAAAAAGAGCGATGATGTAGACTATAGCCAGATTAAAGATACCGAGGTTGTAGCCATTGAGGATGTAAATATACCCGGTTTTGGCGACCTGGCCGATAAATATGATATTGTAGAACTGAATACTGCAGTTAAGCCATTTTTTATTGAATACCTGTTTAAAAGGGATGTCGCAGCAAGTAAAGTAGTTTATCTTGATCCGGATATCTATGTTTTGGGATCATTTAGCGAGGTGGATAAAGAACTTGGGGAGCACACCCTAATGGTTACACCACATATCACCCAACCATATCCATTGGATGATAAAGTACTTCCCGAAAGGACCTATTTAAATTACGGTATTTATAACCTGGGCTTTATAGCCGTAAACCGTTGTGCCGAAGCCGACAAGTTTTTAGTGTGGTGGCAGGAGCGTTTGCGCAGGTTTTGTTATATTGATTTTGCCGATGCCTGCTTTACCGACCAGCTATGGGTGAATTTTGCTCCCATATTTTTTAAAGATGTGAAAGTGAGCCTTCACCAGGGCATTAACGCTGCCTATTGGAACCTGGAAGACAGGCAGGTAAGCGGTGGTGAGCAAAAGGTGGTGAATGGTACTTATCCGCTTGTGTTTGTACACATTAGTGGTTTTAACCCGTATAATCCGGCCCAGATCAGTGTTGTACAAACCCGTATTGATATTACCCAGCGGCCGGATATCGCACCGATCTATGCAGAATATGCGCAAAAGGTGCTGGATAATAACTACGAGGGTTTTAAAAAGATACCTTGTGTTTATGTGTCACGTCACCGTGAATTTAAAGCCAGGCAAGCCAGGCAACAGGTTAACAGCAGCAGGAAAAATAAACTGCTGTATCTGGCCTATAAAATAACACCCGGCGTGGTATTCAAAACATTTAAAGCAATAAACAGAGAGTTAAAACATTATAAAGACCTGTAATTTAAGGGTGTTATACTGAGTGACAATAAATTTGAAACATCGAGATCAATGAAAAAAATATTAGTAACCGGCTCTTCGGGTTTAGTAGGATCGGAAGTATGTATGCACTTTGCTAAGGACTACGAGATTCACGGATTAGATAATAACCAGCGTGCCGTATTCTTTGGTCCACAGGGCGATACCCGCTGGAATCAGCAACGCTTAAGTTCGGTGATTGAAAACTTTCATCATCATGAACTGGATATCCGCGACAGGCAGGGCGTGTTGGACCTGATCAAAACCATCAAACCCGATGTAATTGTGCATACCGCTGCACAGCCAAGTCATGATAGGGCGGCAGCTATCCCGTTTGATGATTTTGATACCAATGCTGTAGGTACTTTAAACTTACTGGAAGCTACCCGTCAGTTTGTGCCTCAAACGCCTTTTATCCACATGAGCACCAATAAGGTGTACGGTGATGCACCAAACAAGATCAAATTGAAGGAGCTGGAAACACGCTGGGACTATGATGACGCAACTTACGAACATGGTATAGCAGAAACATTTACCATTGACCAATCGAAACACTCGTTGTTTGGCGCGTCAAAAGTGGCAAGCGATGTGATGGTGCAGGAGTATGGCCGTTACTTTAATATGTACACCTGCTGCCTGCGTGGCGGCTGCTTAACCGGGCCAAACCATAGCGGCGTTGAGTTGCACGGCTTTTTAAGCTACCTGGTTAAATGTAACCTGGAAGGTAAAAAATACTCGGTATTTGGTTACAAAGGTAAACAGGTGCGCGATAATATCCACTCGCATGATATAGCGATGTTTATGGAAGAGTTTATTAAAGCCCCGCGCGTTGGCGAGGTTTATAACCTGGGCGGTGGTAAGGATAATACCTGTTCAATTTTAGAAGCCTTCGCCATTACCGAAAAATTCAGCGGTAAAAAACAGGTTTATGAGTATGTAGATAAAAATCGCGAAGGCGACCATATTTGCTATTACAGCGACCTGCGTAAAATGAAAGAACATTACCCGCAATGGGATATTACTATCAGTTTGGAAGAAACCATCAGGCAAATTGTTGAGGCCTGGAAAACAAGAATGGCATAACCATGAAAATATTGATAACCGGTGCTGCCGGATTTGTGGGCTACCAAATGGCGAAATACTTTAAGGAGTATTACACCGATGCCACCATATTGGGTATTGATAACCTATCGCGCCGGGGTAGCGAGTATAACGTACCCCTGCTTAAAGAACTGGGCTGCACGTTTTTTCATGGTGATATTCGCAACAAGGAAGATGTTGACGATTTGCCGAAAGTTGACTGGGTAATTGACTGCGCCGCTAACCCATCGGTACTGGCCGGTTTAGAGGGTGGCAGCTTTGGACTGATCAACAATAACCTGATCGGTACCATATATCTGCTCGAGAAATGTAAAAGAGATAACGCAGGCTTTATTATGCTGAGCACCAGTAGGGTGTACAGCATTGATGAGTTGAACAGAATACCGCTTGCCGAAAAAGAAGATTGCTTTGCGATAGAGCAAAATGCCCAATACCCGCGAGGCTTTTCTGAGTGGGGAGTTGCTGAGAGTTTCAGTACATCGGCGCCTATATCATTATATGGTTCTACAAAACTGGCGTCGGAAGTATTGGCGTTGGAATACCATTATACTTTTGGTTTCCCGGTTTGGATCGATCGCTGCGGGGTAATTGCCGGTCCGGGTCAGTTTGGTAAGATAGACCAGGGCATATTTTCGTTCTGGATATACCAGTATTTGCTGGGTAAGCCATTATCGTACATCGGTTTTGGCGGCAAGGGTAAACAGGCCCGCGACTTTTTCCATCCGCGCGACTTGTTTAGCATGATACAAATGCAAATTGCCGAGCCCGATAAAAAAGTAAGCAGGCTGATGAACCTGGGCGGAGGAGTTGAGAATACCTATAGCCTTGCACAACTTGATGCGTTTTGCAAACAGCAATTTGGCAATGATAAAGTGATCAACAGCATTACCGAGAACAGAAGCTTTGATATCCCGCTTTACGTTACCGATTACTCACTGGCTAAAAAGGAGTGGGGATGGCAGCCTAAAATGACCGCTGAAGGCATACTTAATGAGATTACGGAGTACGCCCGCAAAAACATCGACCTAATCAAAAAACTTTAACATCAAATAGTTTCCCCACTAAATGAATACAGAAAAACTGAAAATAGCTTATATAACCGGCGATTGCGCTACACTGGGTACCTACTTTAGGTGGCACAATATAGCAATGGGCCTGGTTAATATGGGACATACTGTTACAGTTTTTTGTGTGGATAATAACAACGTACCCGTAGCACGACAGGAAAACCGGGATGGGGTAATTTATAAAATCGCAGAAAGCTCAAAAGGAAAATCACTTTTTGGTACGATAAACCACCCGGTTACTTCGCTTAAGCGGATATTTACTGATTTTGAAGAATGTGATATTGTGCATGTTTTTCAACCCTTCCTATCGGTTTACCTGCCTTGGAAATTCAATTTCAGAAAGAAAGCCCGTATCAGTTTTTTTGATTGGGATGATCTTTGGGTTGATGCCGAGCGTGATAAGGAAAAAAAGAATTTTAAATCGGCATGGGATTATAAGCTGAAGGGGTATTTTGAACGTAAGATACCATCGGTAAGCGAACACATGACGGTTTGCAGCAAATTGCTTAAAACACTGGCTATTGAGCGGGGTGCAAAACAGGTTGATGTTATTCCCAATGGTTTTTGGGAGTACGATGTGCCTGAAAAAAGTGCGGCGAGAGAAAAATTAGGCTTGCAAAAAGATGCGGTTTATGTGGGCTTTATGGGGCGTACAGGATTTGAACTGCACTGGGCCTTTAAAGCTTTTGAAACTTGTTTAAAACAGGGAATGAATATCAGGTTTGCCTTGTGCGGCCCGACTATTGACATTATGGATGGGCTGACAGAAGAAGTGCGGAGCCATCTGGATTACCTGGGGAGCCTTAGCCCGGCTGATACCCGTTACTTTGCTGCGGCCATTGACCTTGGCCTGCTGCCGCTGATGAAAACCGAATTTAACGAAAGCCGTTTCCCGATAAAATTTGCTGAATACCTGGCCGCCAATTTACCGGTGCTATGCTCGGAAGTTGGTGAGGTAAACGAATACGGAAAGAAATACCCTTGGGTAATTAAAGCAGGCATCAGCGAAAGCGACTGGATAAAACATTTTATAGAAACCGTGCAGCTGTTGATTGATGGTAAGCTGGTGCCGGTTAACCGTGATGTGGTGCTGAACGACCTTTCGTGGGAAGGGATCTCAAAACAAGTTGAAAAGGTATACCTGGAGGCTGCGAAGAAATGAGGATAGGCAAGATCAAATACCAGGGTGGCATCACCAAAAAGCTTTGCCAAAGGCGGGCCGAGGCGAATAAGAAAGCGTTCAGGCAAGAGCTTGCTACCATCGATATTTCGGGAATGGTTAGCCCTGGCAAGGTTAATTTCGAGATCATCAGTTTTTCGGGAGCGGGGAGTTTTGAGGACCAGGTATTATCTATCTTTTCGTTTTTGGTTTATGCGGGTACACCGGTAAAATGGCTGATCTATTCGGATAAATCGTACACCGACGAGCACAAGCAACTCTTTAAAACCCAATTTCCGTTCGTTACGGTGGTTGACTGGGATGTACCCGACCTGATCAGGGAAAAGCAGGTGCTGAGCGATTATTTGAAAGAATGCCATTTGGCTAAAAAGTTAAATGTGATCGTTGGTCATCCGTATACCAAACAAACCATCTATCTCGATTCGGATATTATTTTTTATAAAAACTTTGGCTATTACATTAATAGCGGCTTGCTGAATAAAGGGTTGTGGTATGCGCCAGATACGATGTGGGGTACTTACCCAGACATTTATTTTAAGGATAAGGTTACTTCGATTTATCCTTTAAATTCAGGATTGCTGGTGCTGGATCAATCATTTAATAAAGCTGATATATTTGAGTATCTGGAAAATTTAAAAGGTAAGTATCACTATTTTTCGGAACAGTCGTCGTTTGAATATGCGTTCAGAAAGCAGAACGCCAATGTGCTTGATCCGCGACAGTTTATTATAGATACCGCCGATCAGTTTGATTTTGCAACGAAATATTATCCGGATGAAATGGCTATGCGGCATTATACCGGGCCCGTAAGGCATAAAATATGGCAAAACGGGTGGAAATGGCATTTACAGGCTAAGCAATAAAAAGAGAAGCATGTCGATCAGAAAAAAGATATTATCGAACGAGTTTACAGTGCCTGATTACCTCAGTGTATCACACTTTCCGTCGCTTGACGGGATACGGGCGATATCGGTATTTATTGTACTGCTGGCGCATGGTAATGCCGAGTTTAATGTGGGCATTATTAACGCGCTGCTTGCCGGCGGTGTACTGGGCGTTTATATCTTTTTTGTAATCAGCGGCTTTTTGATCACTACACTGCTTTTAAAAGAGAAGGTAAAAACAGGCACTATATCGCTGCGTAATTTTTACATCAGGCGGGGGTTAAGGATATTGCCGGTGGCCTATCTGTATCTGATCGCCTTGTTCATCTTACACGTATTTATGGGGCTGAAAGTGGCGCCGATAGAATATGTAGGATGTTTACTCTTCCTGGTTAACCTGGGGTATTTCCATACGGGGGTATATACGGGGCACTTTTGGTCGCTATCGGTTGAGGAGCAGTTTTATATTGTTTTCCCTTCCATCCTGAAAAGAAACTACCGGGTTTATATTAACTTTTTGCTGATACTGCTGGTGCTGATACTGGTGGTAAAATCGGTTGATGTAAGTAAATTACATGCATCGCACCACTTGATTACCGGGTTCAGTATTTTTAAAGAACTGATCTATCGGTTAGATGGTATCATCATTGGTTCGCTGTTGGCCATCAGTATGTTTAAGGGGATCTTCCCGATGAACTTTGTGTACAGGTACAAAATTTTGCTGCACATCACCCTGATCCCGATCATATTAATTTTGTTTAACGACCTGCTGTTTTATTCGCCGTTTAACTCGGTAATATCGGCGGTTTTGATAGCTATACTTTTAGCCAGCAACTTAAAAACATCGGGCGATTACCTGTTCAAGTTTTTAAACCTGCGTATTTTAAAACGGATAGGGATCTTATCGTACAGTACATATATCTGGCAGCAGTTGATCTTGTTCAGGTTCAATAACGTTTTTAATAACAGTCAATATAAATACTGGGGGCTGGTGGTGTGTTTGTTTATCTTATCGGCGGTGGTGTATTCGTCGTATGAGTTTTTTGAGAAACGCTTTTTGAGTTTGAAAGAGCGATTTACCAAAATAAAAAGTAGCAGTAATTAGGGCAGTGCAATAGTAATGATATGAAACTTGAAAAAATTGTTTCGCTGGCGAATAAGAACAGCGAAGTACGTTTCCTGGCTATGGTAAGATCGTTACGCGCTACCGGTTGTAATTTGCCGGTGTGGGTAATACCTTATGATAATAACCGGTTTGACCTGCCCGAAAATTGTATCTGGTGGGAGATGCCCGAAGTAATATCATACCTCGACGCTGCAGGGAGCCATAAAATGATGCGTAAATATCAATGTTTGCTTACCACCAACTATCAGTATGTGGATTCGGATATTGTTTTTCTGCGCGATCCCGAAAAAGTATTACAAAATGTTAGTGGCTTTATTACCTCGTGCGGGCACTGGCTGCACCCCGAACATACTTATGTTGCCTATACTTTGGAGCTTTACAAAGCCAAAAGTACCTTGTGGGAGAAAAATGTTTTTAATGCCGGGCAGTATGCCTGCGATGTACAGCTATTCGATTTTGCCGGGTTAAAGGCGGTAATAGAAAGCGACCCGCAGATCAAAGAGATCTGTTTAAATTCGAGAACTTACGACCAGGTAGCTTTGAATTTGCTGATTTTTTTATCGGGAATTGATGTGAATAACCTGACGCTGCAGCCCTACCGGATGGAATCGACCTGGGCGGGGAGCTATACCGATGCTGATTATACGCGTTACTGGCAGGATGAAGATAAAAAGCCGTATATTATTCACTGGGCGGGATGTAACATGGAAATTTCAAGGCCAATAGATGAGTTATTTCTTAACCGTTTAACCGATAGCGAAAAGCAAGTGTTGGAGGCTCAGTTAAAGGATAAGAACAAAACCAGCGTACACAGCATACGCAGAAGCCTGTCAAAATTAAAGAGGATAATAAAACCCTGAAGCGTAAAAACAGATTGATAAAATGAGTAAAAGTAAACCAAACGTTTTTTTAATATGCACCGGTGTGGGCCACATTAACCGGGGGTATGAAACGTTTACCATCGAGTGCTTTGATGAGTTGAAATCATCGCCCGATTTTGATCTGTTTTTACTGAAAGGGGCCGGAAAATCGGCTCGTCATGAATTAACAATACCCTGCATCAGACGCAACACCAAAGCAGCCCTGTTTTTATCAAAAATTACTGGCCACGAAAAATACTGGGTAGAACAATTTACCTTTTTGATAGGCATGCTGCCAAGTTTGATCAGGCGTAAGCCAAGTGTAATTTATTACAGCGATTTTGTATTAGGTACCTTTTTGTTCCACTTGCGTAGATTTTTAAAGTTTAAGTATAAGTTGTTATTCTCCAACGGTTCGCCTAACGGGCCACCGTATAAAACAGAAGATCATGTGCAGCAGTTATTGGCTATTTATGAAAAAGAAGGGATAGATGGTGGAACGCCGCCCGAAAAGCAGACGTTGTTACCTTACGGCTTTAAGATAGATATTGATGATCGCCGTAAGGCCATTAAGGAAAAGGATGCGTTGAAAAAAACGCTTGGGCTTGACCCGGATAAAAAGATCGTACTTTCTGTAGGAGCCATAAACAAGTACCATAAACGGATGGATTATGTTGTTAATGAGGTTGCCAAACTGCCCGATGACTATTTTTTGGTGATACTTGGCCAGTACGAACAGCAAACCGAAGAAATTAAAAATCTTGCTGCTAACAAGCTGCCCGGCAGGCACATTATTGCAAACGTATCGCCTGCAGAGGTGAAAAAGTATTACGTGGTATCCGACTATTTTGTGCTCGGCTCATTAGTAGAGGGCTTTGGCAGGGTTATTATTGAAGCTTTGAGCTACGGCATGCCCTGCGTGGTCAATAACTACGTAAATGCTGTTGAAGTTTTGGGCGAATACGGCGATTATGTGGATATGAAAACCGAGGGCGCTTTATCGGCGGCATTGCTGGTCCACCAGGACAAATTTAGTAAAGAACAGCGTATTGAGGCGAGTTACAATATCTACTCGTGGGATAAGCTGAAGGAAGGATATTCGGATATGATTAAAAAATTGATCTGGTAAAGGCTTATGTTAATTTCAATCATCGTACCCACGTGTAACCGCAACGACTTATTAGTTGAGTGCCTTGACAGGCTTGCGCCCGAAAAGCAGCAGGCAGGTGTGGAGTATGAATTGATAGTTACCGATGACAGTAAGGATAACAGGGCAAAAAGCCTGATCGAAAAAGAGTATACCTGGGCTCGGTGGGTTGAAGGGCCTAAGAGCGGGCCGGCTGCCAACAGGAACAATGGCGCTAAAATGGCTAAAGGCCAATGGTTGCTTTTTATTGATGACGATTGCCTGCCCGACGCCGATGTTTTAAAAGAGTACTACAAAGCGATACAGCAAAACCCTGATGTTTTAGTGTTTGAAGGCTGTATTACCGTTGACAGGCCGCAAGAAAGTTTTATTGAAGAATCGCCGGTAAATGAAACCGGTGGATTTTTATGGGCTTGTAATTTTTTAATTGACGCAAAGCTGTTTTTAAGCGATCTGAAAGGTTTTGATGAAGATTTTCCGTACGCTGCGATGGAAGATGTTGACCTGGATTATCGGTTGAAGAAAAAACAGATCAAAGTACTTTTCGTAAAAAGCGCTTTTGTGATACACCCGTGGCGTATGCAGCAAAAGGTGGTATCCATAACTATGAAACGGTTTAAATCGCTTTTATACTATTTGGAGAAACACCCTGAAATGTCGAAAAAACTAAGTACGAGGTACTTTTTGCACATGGTTTATAATGCTACTGTAGCGCTGTTTAAAGATGCCTGGCGGTACAGATTCAGAGGGTTTTGGGGTAGGGTAGTATTTATCTGGCTGCATTTTTATTTTGCCATCTACTTTATATTTAACAAGTATACTATCCCGGCCGAACAACAATAATTTGAACAATGAAGGATAACATTATCGTACATGTTTCGGAAGTCAATGTATCATCGCAAAGTGGGATGGGCAGGATCGAGTATCATTGGAAACTGGCGCTCGAAAAAGCCGGTTATACCTTTGTACATATCGGCCCTACCGAAATTGGGAAAGTAAAACACCCGGCATTAATTCCGCGCAAAGCGTATCAGTACTATAAAAGTCTTAATATAAAGCCCAAAGCTTTTATTGTTCACGAGCCTGCGTCGGGCTATTTTGTTAACCGAGGCATCCCCTGTTTTATTGAAAGTCATGGCATTGAACGTCGTTATTTTGAGGCTCAGGTAGATGGTTCAGTACCATCGCCGCTGGCGGATAAGATAAGTTTAAAAACCAGGATATTATACCCTTTATGGCGATTGCGCGGCGGCGAAAAGGGTTTGAGAAATGCAACCGGATTATTGCTGAGCAATACAGATGATAAGGAATATGTGAAAAAGCATTATGGCCGCAAAGATGCCGATATTATGGTGTTTAAAAATGGCATTAATGCTGTAAACGACATGCCGGTAGCTCCAAACGCTCAATTTACGATACTGTTTAACGCCACCTGGCAATTGCGTAAAGGGATAAGAACACTGGTGCAGGCAGCTGAAATACTACATCAACAGGGCTTAAACATCAATTACCTGTTGATCGGTACCGGGGCCGAAGAAAACGATGTGATGAATGCCTGGCCTGAACAGTTGCGGCCAAACGTAAAATCGATAAGCCGGTTTGCGCCCGAGGATGAGCCGAAGTTTTTGGCATCGGCATCGCTTTTTGTGCTGCCCAGTTATTTTGAAGGCCAGCCGCTGAGTTTGTTACAGGCAATGGGCGCAGGTAAATGCTGCATTACCACTAACAACTGTGGGCAAAAGGATGTTATTGACAATGGTAAAACGGGGCTGCTTTTTGAAGCCGGCGACTATAATGCGTTTGCATCGCTTATCAGCAAATGCTATCACGATAAAGAACTGATAAATACAATAGGCGTTAACGCAAAGGAATATATGAAGAATTTGACCTGGGATAAGGTATCGCAACAGGTTGCCGATTATGTTTTGGCTGGTATCAAGTAAATAAAAGGTTTAACCGATATTAATGAATAAATCAACCTCGTTATATTTGGATCTTCTACGGGTTATTGCCGCGTTCGGGGTATTGCTGGTTCATGCTAATTTGCAATGGATATCAAACAGCCTGTTTTTACGGCCCGAGCTTGGCCATAGGCTGGTAATGGTGTTTTTTGTCCTTTCGGGATTTCTTATCGCATTTACCGTTGATAAAAAAAATAAGGGTCCGCAAATATATCTGGTTGACCGATTTTCGCGCTTGTATTCGGTAGTGCTGCCGGCGTTGTTGTTTACTTTCCTGATAGATTTTATAGGGAAAAAGATCCACCCTGATTTTTATCTGGATAAGATCAACGCTGATCACCAGTTTATGCGGTTTTTTGTCAATTTTGCTTACCTGCAACAGGTTTGGACCTTGTGCACCAAACCATCAACTAATACGCCGTTCTGGTCAATATCATATGAGTTTTGGTACTATATGATGTTTTGGGTTTTGTGCTATCTTAAAGGATTTAAAAGGTATTTGGGTATTGCTATAGTAGCCCTGATCGTTGGCTTGAAAATATTATTATTGCTGCCTGTATGGTTTTTGGGTGTTTTAGCTTACAGGCTTTCTGGCAAGGCAATCATCAGCGCCAGGCAAGCCCGGGTTGTATTTGTACTTACCCTGCTGGCGGGTATCAGTTTAACGTTTTTTAAAGATATTAACTTTCTTGAAGATAGGTTCCCGTACGGAAAAGCACCATTATATTTCTCATCGCAATTTTTATTCGACTGGGGATACGGAACTGTTATAGCGCTCAATATCTGGAGTTTCAGTGCATCAGCATTTATGACTGAAATTTCGCCGATGCTGGAGAAACCGATCAAATACCTGTCGTCGATAACTTTTACGCTTTACCTTTTCCACCTACCGATATTGGGTTTTGTGGCTGCTACAGTGCCTTACGACAGAAGCAGCTATCTGCAAATTATACCCATATTAATAGGAATTGTATTTGTGGTTAGTTTATTCGCGATAATAACCGAAAAGCAACGGTGGCGCTTTAAGCAATTAATAGAGAAGATCTTTAACGTGTTTGCACATTAATATCCCAAACAGATGCAACAAAAATTAAAGGTTTTGCTTTTTTCACATTATTTCTACCCGTCGCTTGGGGGGATCGAATCGGTATCGTTAACACTTGCCCAAAGCTTTACCAAATACGGTATCGATTGTAAGATGGTGACCAAAACGGTTGAAAATGCGGGCGATTTTGATTTTGAAGTTATCCGGGCGCCGGGGCTAAAACAGCAGATCAATTTAGTAAAGTGGGCGGATATTGTTTTTTTTAACGGAGCCAGCTTAGCATTACAACCCTGGACGATCTTACTGCGAAAACCTTTTATCTGGGTACATCAAAGTTATATCGTATCATGTATTGATGGGTTAGGATGGGTAGAAGGGGTAAAGGCGCCTCTAACCCCCTGGGCATCGGTGAAATATCATACCAAATTAAAGGGCCCGGTTTGGGGCATAAAAGAAGGTATTAAGCTTTGGCTTAAAAGAATGGTTGCCCTGCATTTTGTTAACCAGAATGTGGCCATAACCGAATGGGTGAGCAAGATACAACCCCTGCCCGGACAAGTTGTGATCTATAATCCCTTCCCGATAGGTCAGTTTGCCGGGCATAACGGCAGTGATACCGAATACGACCTTGTTTTTTTAGGGCGGATTGTTAGCGAAAAAGGAGTTTCGACCCTGTTAAAAGGCTTTGCACGTGTTGTAGCGACTAAACCCGGATGTAGGCTTTTGATCATCGGCGATGGCAACTGGCGGAAAAAAATGGAAGCTTTGGCTGCTGAACTGAAGATTGCGAGGCAGGTTGATTTTGTGGGAAAGAAGTCGGGCAAGGAACTGGTAGATTGGGTTGCGAAGGGCAGGATAGCTGTAATACCATCCGAATGGTATGAACCCATGGGCGGTGTTGTACTTGAACTAATGGCGGCAGGCAAAAACCTCATCGTATCAGAGTATGGCGGCTTAGCCGAATGCGCAGGTGATGCGGCTATTACCTTCCCTAACGGGGACGACGAAGCTTTGGCAGGTTGTGTGCTTAAGCTTTTAGATGATGAAGCGTTAAGCGCCGATCAGTTACAAAAGGCTGCAGCACGGATCAAACTTTTTGATCCGGAGATCTTTGTTTTACAATATATAGCACTCTTAAATAAAATAGTTAAAAGGGAAAATTAGGATGAGGGTACTGTTTATATGTAATTCGCTTGAAGAGGGCAGGGACGGGGTTGGAGATCAAACTACCAGGCTGGCAATTGAATGTGCTGCCAGGGGGATCGAGCCCATACTGGTTGGCTTTAGCGATCGCAATACATCCGAAATAAAACTGCAAACTATACAGTATAACATACCGGTTTATCAATTCCCGGCAGCACTGCCTTTAGCAGAGCGGGCGGACAGAGTTAAGACTATTATGGAGACCCACCCTGTTATTGATTGGGTGAGCATCCAGTTTGTGAGCTACGGATTAGATAAAAAAGGCATAGTGCGTGCCGTGATACCTGTATTTAAAAAGCTGTTTAACGGCTATAAGATACATGTGATGTTCCATGAGCTTTGGGTTGCCGAAGAAAAGCAGGCTAAACTAAAGATGAAATTACTGGGGCGTTTGCAAAAGGTATTTATCGTTTCATTTTTAAAGGAATTGCAGCCTAAAATTATTCATACCAGTATACCGTTGTACAAAAAAATGCTGGAGCGGGCGGGTTTCAAAACCTCAATACTGCCACTTTTTAGCAATATTGTTCGTGCCGAAAGTAAGATAGAAGACTTTAAGGATAAGGTACCAGCCGAAATATATGTCCACAAAAGCGACTACATTATTTGCTGCATTTTTGGAAGTATTTATTACGATAGCTGGGATATGGACAGCTTGCTTAAAAAGCTGGAAGATGAGCATACCCGGTTGGGAAAGAAAATTTTAATCAGCTCTATCGGCAAAATCGGGAACAGCAAAGATTTTTGGGAAAGTTTGCCCGCAAAGTATCCAAAACTGGAGTTTTTAACCTTTGGGATGCAGGATGAAAACTTTATTTCTTATTGGCTCACTCATTTTGTAGATTTGGGCATAGTTACTACTCCTGCCATTATTACCGGGAAAAGTTCCTCGTTAATGGCTTACATTGACCACGGTATACCGGTTTATTGTAATACAAACGAGTTGTCGTTTAATTTTAAAATAACCGATGAACTGATAGATAAAAGGCTTATCCAGGTGGATGAAAACTTTGAATTCAGGCTTGTACCGCGCGTTCCGCCAAAATCATTAATTAAAGAAACAACCGAAATTTTTGTTAAAGCCTTAAACGAACATCAATGAACATAGCGTTTACACTTTGCTCAATTAATTATCTGGCGCAGGCCAAAACACTTTTGGACAGTATTAAAAAAACTAACCCTACATGGCATTTTGTATTCGGTTTGGTTGATAAAAATGTCAATAATGTAGACCTGTCGTACATGGATTGCGAGATCATTGCCGTTGAAGACGTGCCTATTGATGGCTTTGAAAACATGGTAACGGAGTACTCGATAGTTGAGTTTGTTACGGCTGTTAAGCCGTTTTACTTTACGCACCTGTTCAATAAATATCCCCAGGCAGATAAAATAGCTTACTTTGATCCCGATATCGTAGTGTTTGAGCCACTAACCAGCCTTGAGGAGAAGCTTGATCAATATGATATTGTGCTTACCCCACATTTTACACAACCCATTACCGATAAATTTTTGCCTACCGAAAAGCACGTGTTTAATACCGGTGTATTTAACCTGGGCTTTTTAGCGGTAAAGCGATCGCAAAATACAATGGCGATGTTAAAATGGTGGGAAAACAAGCTGCGCACCGAATGCATACTTGATTTAACCCGCGGTTATTTTGTTGACCAGTTGTGGATGGGCCTGGTGCCCGCATACTTCGATAAGGTACTGATAGATAAATACCCGGGTTATAATATGGCTCACTGGAACCTGCACGAGCGCCGTTTAACCGAGACAGGGGATGGGCATTACCTGGCCAACGGCGAACCTTTGGTTTTTTTCCATTTCAGCCATTTTCACCCGGGGCGTGCCAATGAGATTGCGGCTTACCATACCCGTTTTTCTTTTGACAGCCGGCCCGATATTAAAACGCTGTTTAAAAACTACACCGAGAGCCTGATCAGCAACAAATATTTCGAATACAAAAAGGTACCATGTTATTATATGCGTAACGAGGGGCGGAAGAAATTTAAGAAATCGGTAAATGGATTTTTACGCCAGGTTGTGCCATTAAGAATAAAAATGATGGTGAGTGAACTAAGAAAAAAGTGATCATACAATACAAGACATTACTATAACATAACTTGCATGAAGGTATTGATCTCGCATCCTACAGGTAATTCTTTTTTCAGAGCCGCGGCAGTGGGTTTGGCCGAAGCAGGTATGCTTGCTGGTTTTGGTACAACGGTTGCCACCTTTCCGGGAAATGTTTTTGACAAATTAAGTGGTATTGGTCCGTTTTCCGAATTTAAAAGACGACAATACAATGCCATACTTGAGCCTTATGCCAATACCTGGCCCGCGTATGAACTGGGTAGAATGGCATCGGCGAAAGCCGGATTGAAAAGCTTTACCCGGCACGAAACCGGCATATTTAGTGTTGACGGTGTTTATCAAAATTTGGATAAACATATTGCCAATAGTTTAAAGCGTAAACAAAAGCAAGGAGCCGGTGCTGTTTATGCGTATGAGGATGGCGCGCTATTTTCGTTTCGCGAGGCTAAGCGTCTTGGAATGCAATGTATATATGATCTACCCATTGGGTACTGGCGCAGTGCACGGCGCCTGCTTGAGCTGGAATTGGAGCGCTGGCCGGATTGGGCAGCAACGTTAACCAATTTTAAAGATTCGGAGGCAAAGCTGGCCAATAAAGATGAAGAACTGCGCCTGGCAGACGCAATATTTGTTGCCAGCAGTTTTACTGCCAGTACTTTAAAGGATTTTAAAGGTAACCTGGCGCCTATCGAGGTAATTCCGTATGGGTTTCCACCCGTAGGTGCTGAGCGTGTATACGCAAAGCAAAGCAAAAATATACCGTTAAAACTTTTGTTTGTTGGCGGCTTATCACAGCGTAAGGGTATTGCCAACCTGTTTGCTGCTGTTGAAGCTATTGGCAATAAAGTTGAGCTTACAGTTGTTGGTCATAAAGCTAGTGATAATTGCCCGGCGTTAGATGCCGCTTTGGCAAAACACAGGTGGATACCGAGTTTACCACACCAGGAAGTACTTAAACTGATGCGGGAGAATGACGTGCTTGTTTTTCCATCGTTGTTTGAAGGATTTGGATTGGTTATTACAGAAGCGATGTCGCAGGGCACACCGGTTATTACAACTGATAGAACCGCCGGACCGGACCTGATTAAAGATGGAGAGACTGGCTGGTTGATCGAAGCCGGCTCGACAGAAGCATTACAAAGTGCTATTGAACAGCTATTGCAAAAGCCCGAAACAATAGAAACTGTTGGCAGAGCAGCAATGGAAACGGCCCGTTTACGACCGTGGGAGGTATACAGTAAAGAGTTTGTGAAGGCTATTAATAAACAGCCGGACAGGTGAACGGATTTTGAAACCCGTTTTACTTTAACTAAGTTTACGACTAAAAAATACGCTTGCATATGATGATATTTGTACAGGATTAGATGATATGGATCACGATTTGAATTTGGAACAACAGACATTACAACTAACTCGCCCGGTTAAGCAAACCAGGCAGGCTAATATTGTTGATCCAAATCGGGGAATGAGACGTGGGATATGGCTTTATTTTTTCCTGCTTATTTTTGAGGGGGCGTTGCGTAAGTGGTTTTTGCCCGGTTTATCAACGCCATTGCTCGTTATACGCGATCCAATAGCTCTTTACGTAGTTTTATCAGCCTGGAACCGGGCGCTGCTTCCAAGTAATATTTATTTATTTGGGATGGCATCGATAGGAATACTGGGCACTTTTACCGCGTTGGCAGTAGGGCATGGTAATCTGCCTGTAGCGATTTACGGCGCTCGTATGTTTTTGATACATTTTCCGATGGTATTTGTAATGGGGCGTATCTTTAACCGCGAAGATGTTGTGAAACTGGGTAGAATAACTTTATGGATATCACTACCAATGATCGTACTTATCGGGCTTCAGTTTTACAGTCCTCAATCAGCATGGGTTAACCGTGGTTTGGGTGATGATGCCGCCGGTGCAGGTTTTGCCGGCGCACTTGGCTATTTTAGGCCACCCGGAACTTTCTCTTTTACAACCGGTAATACGCTGTTTTTTAGTTTTGTAGCGGCTTATGTTATCTATTTTTTGTTTAACGCTAAAAGTATTAACCGCCTTTTACTGATCGGTGCGAGTGTGGCAGTGATAGCTTCTATACCACTTTCCATCAGCCGTAGCTTAACGTTTCAGGTGGTGTTATCATTAATATTTGCGTTTTTGGCTATATTGCGTAAGCCCAAAAACCTGGGCAAGGCTATTGTTGGCGCCGCGTTAGTTAGTATTGTATTGTTTGCACTAAGTAGCTCAAGTTTATTTAAAACGGCATCAAATGTGCTTACCACCCGCTTTACAAATGCAGAATCATCAGAAGGAGGATTAAAGGGTACTTTGGGCGATCGTTATTTAGGTGGTGTGATTTATAGTTTGTCAACAGCATCGGAGCAACCTTTTTTTGGTTATGGCTTAGGGATGGGTACAAAAGTTGGATCGCAATTGCTATCAGGAAACAGAAAAGTATGGCTGATAGCGGAAGCCGAATGGGGGCGATTGATAGGTGAAATGGGCGCTTTAATGGGCTTGTCGGTTATTGCACTGCGTTTAAGTTTAAGTATAAAACTTGGAGTTTTGAGTTATTTAAGAATGGCCAAGGGAGATATGTTACCATGGATGTTGTTGAGCTTTGGCTTTGTATTAGTGGCGCAAGGAAGTTGGGCACAACCTACCACCCTCGGCTTTTGTACATTAATAGGGGGATTGATGCTGGCATCTTTAAACAATCAAAAAAGTAATGCCCAACCAATAGTTAAGAATAAAGCACCTAAGTGGCAGGCCCCGGTACTTAGATAAAAATAATAATAATACGCCACCGAATGCTTTTAGTTTTTTTAACCCATCCCGATTTTTTGGAGTCGCAAAGTATGCCGCGTTTCGCTTCTATGTTAAGCGAAGGTATGCGCAACCGTGGCCACCAAGTTGAACTATTAACCGCTAAACCCGTATTTTACAAGCTACCTTTACCTAAAGCTTTAAGAAAGTGGATGGGATATATCGATCAGTATATCATCTTTCCGGTGAAGTTTAAAAGCAAGATAAAGCGTGCGGCACCCGATACACTTTATGTATTTACCGATCATGCATTGGGGCCGTGGATGCCATTTGTTGTTAATAAAAATCACGTGGTACACTGCCATGATTTTTTAGCGCAGCAATCGGCATTAAGACATTTTCCGCAAAACAAAACCGGCTGGACAGGCAGGAAATATCAGGCATTTATCAGACGGGGATATACCCGAGCAAAAAACTTTATATCTGTTTCAAAGAAAACACAGACCGACCTGCACGAATTTTTAGGTTATGTTCCGCAGGTATCAGAGGTGGTTTATAACGGCTTAAACCAATTATTTGCTGTAAAGGATAGTATCGAATGCAGAAAAACGTTGCACCATTACACCGATATAGACCTGTCAAAAGGCTATATTTTGCATGTGGGCGGTAATCAATGGTACAAAAATCGTTGGGGTGTTATTAAGATATACGATGCATGGCGCGCCCAAAGTAAAATAAATTTGCCTTTGCTGATGATAGGCCAATTACCATCTCCATCAATTTTAGCAGCATGGGACTCATCAAACTATAAAAGCGATATTCATCTGCTGAGCGGTATACAGGACGATTTGATCCGCACGGCTTATTCGGGCGCTACGGTTATGTTGTTTCCATCAATTGCAGAAGGTTTTGGCTGGCCCATAGTTGAGGCTATGGCATCAGGCTGCCCTGTTATTACCAGCGATGCCGCGCCGATGACTGAGGTAGCCGGGCAGGCCGGATGCCTGATACCCGTTATGCCATGCGACAAAAACAGCCTGAATGCCTGGGCCGCGAGCGCAGCATTGGTTTTGGAGAGTGTTATTAATCTGCCTGCAGAAAAGAGGAAGGAGCTTGTTGACAGTGGATTGATCAATGCGAAAAGATTTGATAAAAATACAGCCCTAACCCATATTGAAAATATATATTTGAGGATCATTGAAAATTTTACCGTAAAAAGGTAAAATATTGTAAATTTAAATTTTAGCTTTAATCAACTGTTACAAGCCCCCCTACGCTTGATCGGACATTATATTTTTTTATTTTTTAGATTCGGAAAGAAATGACCGGTATTAATTTAAGGTTTGGATGTTTGGGAATGGTTTTCGTAAGTGCGGTTTATCGTTTTTGTAACTAATCGTAAAGATGAAGATCCTTTTTATAGTTCCGTATTATAAACCGGCATATGCCTATGGCGGACCGATTGTGGTTATCTCCATGCTGGCAGAGCGTCTTGTTTTGCTTGGGCATGATGTTACGGTTTATACCACGGCAAGTAATGTAAAATCGGAGCTTAAAGTTGCCAAGAATCAGGAAGTAATAGTTGACGGGGTAAAGGTTTACTATTTTAGTAAGCTTACAGGCGATAATACCTATATTTCGTTTACGCTGTGGCGTTACTTAAACCAAACAGCTACAGATTACGATGTTATCCATATACACACCTGGTGGAATTTTTTAGTTTTAGGCGCCGCATTAATTTGTAGAAACAAAGGTATAAAACCAATTATATCGCCGCATGGTATGCTGAGCGACTATATATTGTATAACAGAAATGTTTTAGCAAAAAAATGGGTACATAAACTTATAGGGAAAAATCTACTAAAAAACAGTTGGCTCCACGTTTCAACCGGGATGGAGTGGGACGAATCAAAGAGAATAATTGAAGAATGGGATGGGGAGATAATTCCCAACCTGGTTAAGCTTCCGGGTAAAAAATATCCCCGGGAAAACAATCCAGTATTTACAATTGGTTTCTTATCGCGCATTGATCCAAAAAAAGGTTTGGATATACTGATCAAAGCTTTAAGCAAGGTAGACTTTGATTATAAACTTTTAATTGCAGGATCGGGCGAGGCGCATTATATCGATACGTTAAAAGCTATTACTCATAAAAACGGTAACAGTAAAAAAGTTGAATGGGTGGGCTGGAAAGGTGGTGACGGAAAGTTTGAATATTTGTCGCAAATTGACCTGATGGCACTTACCTCACATAGTGAGAACTTCGCGATTGTGGTAATCGAATCATTAGCGGTTGGCACACCTGTATTTATAAGCGATCAGGTTGGCCTGTTTAAATTTGTGAACGAGAAGGATTACGGTTGGGTTACACATAACAAAGTTGAAGAGGTGACCAGCAAACTGAATGAACTATATAAGGAAAAAGGAAAATTTACGCGCATTAATAACGAATGCCCTGCTCAAATTGCTCATCAATATGAAGAATCACATTTGGTAGAGCAATATCTTCAATTATATAACCTGTCCCTTAAAAAATAACAGTATTTTCGCGATACGTGCCTTATAGAGTTGGTGCGGTAAGATATTCATGAAAACTGATCTGTCGAAATTTACCACAGGCGATTACAATGCCGGCCCCAAATGGAAGGTTTTAACATGGTTTTTTATCAATTACTATATTTTTGATAGCTCTTTCCCATGGCCATACCGCTTTAAATCTTTTTTACTGCGTTTGTTTGGCGCTAAAGTAGGTAAAGGCGTGGTTTTTAAAACCAAGATAAGGATCAAGAATCCGTGGCGGCTGACCATTGGCGATGATTGCTGGATAGGTGAATCTGTTTGGATAGATAACCTGGAAGATGTGACGATCGGGAGTAACGTTTGCCTGTCTCAAGGGGCAATGCTGCTCACGGGTAACCATGATTACACCCGGGTTGATTTTCCGTACAGGTTGGGTAAGATACACCTGGAAGAAGGTGTATGGATAGGTGCAAAATCGGTTGTATGCCCGGGTATAACCTGTAAAGCTTACTCGATATTGACGGTAAATTCGGTGGCAAACAAACAGCTTAACGAAGCGGGTATTTATGCGGGTAACCCCGCCGTGTACATTCGCGAGCGCAAATTTAACGGTGATTGAAAAGCGGCCCGATGTGTTTTCGTATCCGGTAAAGCGATGACCCGCATTAACATTAAATTTTAATGAAAAAACGAATACTATTAATCAGTCATAATTTTTCGCCTGAGCCTACCGGAATAGGTAAATACAATGGCGACATGTTTGACTGGCTGCTACGACATGGTTATGATTGTACGGTTGTTACCACTTACCCATACTATCCGTACTGGAAAGTGCAGCCACCTTATAAAAACAGGTGGTATAAAAAAGAGGTACATACGGATGCCGGTAGCGGGGGAAAATTAACGGTATATCGTTGCCCGGCATACGTGCCCGCAAACCCAACGGGCAAAAAGCGCATGATACAGGATTTTTCGTACTGGACATCGATGTTTTGGGTGGTGCAAAAACTGCTGATATTTAAAGAGAAGCATGACTATATTATCACCGTTGCACCGCCGTTTCACCTGGGTTACCTGGCCTGGTATTATAAAAAACTTAAAGGCGGCAAATTGATCTACCATATACAGGATCTGCAAATTGAAGCTGCGCAGGAGTTGAATATTTTATCGAATGAAAAGCTGTTTAACTTGCTGTATTCGGCAGAACGAAAGATATTGAAGGAGAGCGATTTTGTGAGCAGTATTTCAGACGGGATGATCAAACGGATTGCGGCTAAGGCCGGACGCGATGTGCTGTTTTTTCCGAACTGGACGGATACCTCATCTTTCTTCCCGATAGGGAACAGGAACGATCTGAAAACAAAATGGGGTTTTAAAGTAGATGAGTTTGTTTGCCTGTACTCGGGTAGCATTGGCGAGAAACAGGGGCTTGAAAATATAGTTTACTGTGCCGACTTGCTGAAGGATGATAGCCGGATACAATTTGTGATTTGCGGAACCGGACCGTATAAGTATAAACTGGAAGAATTGGTTGCTGAAAAGCAATTGCAGAATGTTAAATTTTTGCCTTTGCAGGATAGAGAGGTATTTAATGAGTTTTTAAATATGGCAGATGTGCACCTGGTGATCCAGAAAGGGAATGCGGGCGACCTGGTAATGCCATCTAAACTAACCACTATATTATCTGTTGGGGGAGCATCGGTTGTTACTGCAACACCCGAAACATCGCTATACGAAGTGGTGGAGAAATACAATGTTGGCTTTATTGTGAAACCGGATGATTACCAGGCTTTGGCTGATACGATATTAACCCTATCGAAAAATGATATTGCGCAGCAGCGTGAAAACTCGAGAAGTTATGCACTTGAGTTTTTGGATATTGATAACGTGATGCGGGTATTTTTAGAAAACATTAGTAAGTAGATTATTTATATAGGATATTTGGGATATGAGTAAAGTGTTAGTTTTTGGAGCGTCGGGGCAGTTGGGCCAGTGCCTTGGATACGTAGCGAATAAAAAAGGAATTACGGATATTATATTTCCACCCGAAGAGCAAGCGAATATTTTAAGCATAGCGTTACTCACCAGCCTGTTTAAGCAATATCAACCCGCTTACTGCATTAATTGCGCTGCTTACACTGCGGTTGATAAAGCGGAGGATGATGTTGATATGGCCCGCAAAATAAACAGGGACGGCGCCGAAAATATTGCAAAACTTTGCAAGGAGTTTAATACCACGATGATCCATGTATCGACGGATTTTGTGTTTGAAGGCAATACCCCATACCCATTACTGGAAGATGATATAGCACAGCCGATTAATATTTACGGGCTAACCAAGCTTGAAGGCGAGCAGGCAATATCGGCTATATTGAAAGAAACTTATATTTTAAGAACAAGCTGGTTATATTCGGAATACGGGAATAATTTTGTTAAAACCATGATGCGCCTGGGAACCGAAAAAGACGAACTGAAAATTATTGCGGACCAGGTAGGTACACCAACTTATGCTATAGACCTGGCTGATTGTATTTTAAATATCATTACCAACGATAAGCACCTGTATGGCGTATACCACTTTAGCAATGAGGGCGTAACATCATGGTATGATTTTGCGATGGCGATTTTTGACATTGCTAAAATTGATGTGAAGGTTTACCCGGTACGCACATCGGAATATGTGACGAAAGCCGTGAGACCAACATTCTCGGTGATGGACAAATCAAAAATAAAAAAGGATCTGGGTATAGAGATCCCTTACTGGCGCGCCAGCTTAGAAAAATGTATCGCAGTACTGCTTAGAGCAAACTGATCATTATTGCTTTGGATTACTTGCGTTATCAAGGCATTGCTGCAGGATATCGGCAAATTTTTGATAATTAGGCGATAAGAACATGGTAGTGTGCGAACCTTTTACCTTATGCATATTCACAGTTTTGGCATATTGCTGCCAGCCAAGGTAAATAGGGTCATCCATGTAATAATAAATGTTTTTTGTTGCCCTGAACAGTTCGATGGTTTCTTCGTTGATGTTTAGTTTGTAATTTTGCACCGTGGCCGAAAAATATACTTTACTTAGATCATTTGAGTAAAAATCGACATCATTATCTTTACGTAACTTACCTATTTTATTCTTTTTTAACCATTTAGGCATCTTTCTGTTAATCTGGATCATCTTTTCGTTCCAGGTATCCGGATCTCTGATCAAGTCGAAAACGTTGTGCCCGATGCGTAAAAATAATTTACTGAGCTTTTTAAAGCTAAAAATATTGTTAATGGTATTTGTTTCGGTGGTGTGCGCATAAGCGTCAAACATGGCCAGCATTACCACTTCTTTACCCATATTGCGCAGTTGTTTCACAATTTCGCAGGCAATTACACCACCGAGCGAATAACCCGCAAATGCATAAGGGCCGGTAGGGTTCTGCTCAAGTATCTCGGTAATATAACGGGCGGCAATGTCTTCTACGTTAGTTAACGGCTCTTCAAAACCATCAACACCAATTCCCTGTAAAGCAAAAACGGGCTGATCGGGGTGCAGGCTTTCGGCAAGATCCTTAAAAATAAAAACAGTGAGGCCCCAGCCGTGGACGATGTAAAGGGGTATTTTGCTGCCACCTGGTTTTAAACGCACCAGGCATTTAGAGCCTGTTGGTTCGCGGCTGGTGTTTTGTATAATAGCGGCTAACTGCCCGATGGTTGGGTATTCAAACAACGAGGATAAAGGCATATCCTGACCGGTTGTTTTTTCGAGCGTGATCATGATACGGATAGCGATCAATGAGTTGCCACCCAGTTCGAAAAAGTTATCGTTAATACCTATCCGCTCAATGCCTAAAAGCTCTTGCCAGATGTTTACCAGTGTTTTTTCAATATCTGTGCCGGCGGCTTTGTAATTAACCGGCTGATTGCGCAAATTGCTGTTGCGCTGCATTAAAAACTGCCGGTCTATCTTGCCGTTATTGGTAAGCGGTAACTGCGTAACGATAGTTAAGTTAGCCGGTATCATGTACGCAGGCAAGCGCTCGAGCATTACCTGGTAAATATCGCGTTGTATTAAGGTGCAGATAGTAGCCAGCAAGGGTATATTGGTGAAGGCTGACCTCCCGGCGTTACCGGCATTGTACAAAGGCGTAATAAAAGCATCGGCAGGCTGGAGCTGTAATAATAAATTGAGCTTAAGCGGATCGGTATTTAGCAGGTACTTACAATTATATCCTTGTGCCTGTGCATGCCTGATGAGGCCGGCAGCCTGCTGATAAATTGTGTTATCGCCTGCAATGAAGGCCGACAGATCGCCGGTAGTGTAAATGGCCGTATCATCAAGCCCTTTTTGCAGCAGGCTTTCTTTGGCAAGGCGCGGATTGGGTACATCACTTAAAGCAATTACGGCCTGTTTGTTTTGTATGGCCTGCTCAATTGCTGCATCATTACCGGGTTGCCACTGTTGCCAGGCAGGTGCAAATACAGGCTTATCAATACCAACATAAATAATAACCGTATACCTATAGGCAATTAATTCGTTAATGTACTGCCCCTGTTTCCATTGGATATCGACATGTGTTATCTGCGGGAAAAGCGACCGCAAATGGTAAAAATATTCGGGCGATACACATAACTCTTCTTCTTTCAACATCTCCTGATCGACGAGATATTCAAATTCTTTAATATCAACGTCGGCCGGCAGCCTGGATAGCGTTAAATAGGTTTTAAAAAGACCCAATAACTGCAGGTTCCTCACGTCGCTAACAATGATCTTACCACAACCATTAAGCAACGAGATACTTTTTGCCAGTACCTCGGTAAGATAATCTTCGCCGGGGAAGTATTGGATAACCGAGTTAATGAGGATGGTATCTATCTTTTCCGCAGGTGCCAGCTCAATTTCGTGAGCAGGGCAAACCAATAAGCTGGTTTCGGGATATTGCTCCTTTTTTTTATTTATTTGATGCTTAAGCGCATTGATACCCGATGCCGAAAGATCGGTACCGATATATTTTTTGATATGGGGCGCTAACTGGTAAAATATCAAACCTGTACCGCAGCCTATTTCTAATAAGTCTTGTGGCTTTTCGGCTAAAACTACATTGATAATATCGTTGAGCCACTCGTGCATTTCTTCAACAGGGATAGTTTTAATGGTAAAACTATCCGTCCATACGTTGGTATCGAAACTGATCCCGTCGTTATCGGTTTTTAATTGCGATCCGGATTGTTCGTACTCGGTATCGTAAACTTTTTCCCAACTATCAACCTGTTGTTTATATAATTCTTTTTCTTTCAGTTTGACCTTATCCAGTGCCGGTATAGCATAGCCAACCAGGTTTTTGTTGCCGTCTTCATCTTCTTTGGTGAGGATAACGGTTTCGCTTACAAGGCCGCTTTGCTGGATAACGTTTTCAATTTCGCCCAGCTCGATACGGAAACCGCTGATCTTGACCTGGTGATCAATACGGCCAAAACATTGGATATCGTTATTGAGCAGTATTTTACCCAAATCGCCGGTTTTGTACAGGCGTATGGTTTCGGCACCGTTACTGAAAGTGATAAACTTATCTGCCGTTAGTTCGGGGCGATTTAAATAGCCACGGGCAAGCCCTTTGCCGCCGATGCAGATCTCGCCCTGCTCGCCAATTAAAACCTGCTGATTGTTTTCGTTGAGTATATAAATAACGGTTTCGTCGATAGGCTTACCGATGGTTATCACACTATCAGATGCGGATATCTGTTTTAATGTTGACCAGATGGTGGTTTCGGTAGGGCCATACATGTTCCACAACGAATCGCATTTGGCTACCAGTTTTTGGGCCAATGCTAATGGTAATGCCTCGCCGCCGCATAATACTTTTAACGGCAGTTTTTCATCCCAGCCCGATTCGAGCATCATGCGCCAGGTGTTTGGCGTGGCCTGCATTATGCTTACCTGATGTGTTTGGATAAGCTTTAAAAGCAGTCGCGAATCTTTAGCAGTCGCGGCATCGGTAATGATAAGCTTTGCCCCGGTTATTAAGGGTAGAAACAGTTCGAGCGCAGCTATATCAAACGATATGGTGGTTACCGATAATAAGACATCGGTACTTGCAATGCCGGGTTGTTTTTGTACGCTTAACAATAAGTTAGCGAGGCTTTGATGTTCGATAGGAACGCCTTTGGGTCTGCCTGTTGAGCCTGATGTATATAATATGTAGGCTAATTGATCACCTGTTATGTTTACATTAGGTTCATCGGCGGGCTGACTGGCCAGAAGCGGCCAGATATCATCAGTAAACAGTTGTGTAGCTTCGGTATTGAACTGGCCGGTATATTTTTTTGAGGTGATCAAAAACCGGGCTCCGGAATCACTGAGCATATACTCAATCCTGTCTTTAGGATATTCAGGATCGAGCGGTATATAAGCCGCGCCGGCCTTTAAAACGGCCAGCAGCGTGATAACCATTTGCGGTGTACGATCTAAAGCTATGGCAATACGGTCTTCGGGCTTAACTTTTTTGGTTAATAAAAAAGCGGCCAGTTGGTTAACCGTTACATTGATATCCCGATAGGTATATTCGGTATCGTCAAAGCTTAAAGCAATGTTCGACGGAAATTGATCAACTGTATGGGTAAACAATGCCGGAAATGTTTGTTTATCCGCATCAACAATGATATTGTCAGATGTTAAATAAGTTCTGTCCATGCAAGCAGATTATTTACTTGTTAAGTAAACTAATTATTGAACTTATATATTGTACACGATTAGTATGCATTGATCTTCTTTTTTTAGGATTTAATTCATAGTTACAATTGCATTGGTAATAATGTTTGTGCGTTGTGTTTTTTAACTAAAACTAATTAAAATACACTATACAGCACAATAAACTAAATCAAATTCTCAATATGCATTGGCTAATGCATATTTTTTGAAGATTATTGAAATTAAGGTTTACAGATTGCGGCAGCTTAATCAGGGAAATTAAGCTAAACGAACTGAGTACTGAAAGAGCAAAAGGTACACCGGAAAATTTAATTTTAGGCACCAGTGTCCTGGTATTTGAAACGTTTTTTTCCTTTGGATGAAAAGGACTGAACCACGATAAGCGCGTGTTTTTTACCACAGCATAATAAGCCTGTTTTTTGGATTCTACCTGCACACGGTTTTTCATAAAAAAAACATTGGCAACAGCAGAAAACAAAAAAACAATCAGAATAAAGATCGTTTTTATTCTTGTAACAATATCAATATTCAAATTAATCAAACGGGGTATAAGTAAACTTTGGAGGCAAAAACATTTGGATCATCGTTACGTACAATCATCTTCAGTATCCGGAGAATGAGCGTACGCAGTATGAGTAACCGTTAGCGTTTACCTTTAAACACTTGCAAAGTAGTGAATTTTATTTTTTGAAGACACATTTTTTTGCAAAATTTATGTGATACTGCACTATTTAATTTTTTAATGAAAGAATTTTTTAGGCAGTGGATAATTTGTAATTATAAATTTGAATAACAGGTTATTATTATTTCAATTTATGAAACAATTACACGTTAAAAATGCGGGTGTTAGTTTTCATCATCAAAAAAATCATTTTTCAGATCATCAATTTCGCGGCGGTCTTTTTTTGTGGGGCGGCCGGCGCCACGATCACGGATAAGCATAGGTGCCCGGAACATGCTTTTAAATGCCTGGGTTTGCTCGACAGGGGTAATGTCCTCATAAAAATTAACAGCAGTTTTCGCATCAACACGGTTTTCGAGTAAGCCTGTTACTTTTAAAACACGTTTCTCTATCCCTTTGGATACCTGGTAGGTTTCGCCAATACGAACCTCGTGCGATGGTTTGATGTTATTGCCTTCGAGTTTAACCCGGCCCGCTTTGCAGGCATCGGCAGCAATAGTGCGTGTTTTAAATACCCTTATTGCCCACAGGTATTTATCAATCCGTAATTTTTCTTTTTCGGCCATGGTAAGGTGCAAAACTAACAAAAAGCGATATGCTATGAAACGGGTTGGCATTTTAATAGCCTGATGTATTGAATTTGACTATCCGAATGTTGGGTTTTTATTATCTTCGCCTCTTAAATTATTGAAGGATACCTATCCGGAGATAAATCACTTTTTTGACTAAATATTTACTGATGCAAGACCTGAAAAAACTAATTGAAGATGCCTGGGTTGACAGGAATCTGATCACTTTTAAAGAATACACCAACGCCATTGAAACCGTTATTGAGCGCCTGGATAAAGGCGAAATACGTGTAGCCGAACGCATTGGCACCCGCTGGCATGTTAACGACTGGGTAAAGAAAGCCGTTATTTTATATTTCCCGACCCGCGAAATGGAAGAAATTAAAACGGGTCCGTTTGTGTTTCATGATAAAATGAAGCTAAAAACCAATTACAAACAATTAGGTGTACGTGTGGTACCTCACGGTATTGCCCGTTATGGTGCATTTTTGGCTAAAGGCGTGATCATGATGCCATCATACGTAAATATTGGCGCTTATGTTGATGAGGGTACCATGGTTGATACCTGGGCAACTGTTGGCAGCTGTGCGCAGATTGGCAAACACGTGCATTTGAGCGGCGGCGTGGGTATTGGCGGTGTGTTAGAGCCTGTACAGGGCGCACCGGTTATCATCGAGGATAACTGCTTTATCGGCTCACGTGCTATCGTTGTTGAAGGCGTTCACCTGGAAGAAGAAGTGGTGCTGGGTGCTAACGTGGTGTTAACCTCATCTACCAAGATCATTGATGTTACGGGCGATAAGCCGGTTGAATATAAAAGCTTTGTGCCGGCACGCTCTGTAGTTATACCCGGATCATACACTAAAAAGTTCCCTGCGGGCGAGTACCAGGTGCCATGTGCTTTGATCATCGGTAAACGTAAAGAATCAACAGATAAAAAAACATCGCTTAACGACGCCCTGCGCGAAAATAACGTAGCGGTATAATTAAACCTATACGATTGTACGTATAAAGACGAATTACACAAATTTGCCTGTATGTACAATCTTAACAATACCGAATTACACGGATTTTTTAAATGCTTAATTAATGGCTATTTAATAAAATTCGTGTAATTTGTGTTTTAAATAAAACCACCTTATCAACATGAAAAAACACATCTGCTTTGTACTGGTTAGCTTACTTTTTGTAGTTAGCCTGAGCGCTTTCGGGCAAAAAATTTCGGCGTTGGATCAATCGGCAGACGAAGTTTGTGCCGGTTTACAGGGTTTTGATCCCGCAAAGGCAAGTGCTGAAGAGGTGCAAAAAGCCTTTGAAACTTTAATTGTTAAGTCATTTTCGGCCCACATGAACGACCTGATGAAGGAAATGAATATGACTGAAATTAACGCGGACAACGGCCGTAAAATAGGCGAGGAAATAGGTAAAAAACTGTTGGTGCGCTGCCCTAAGTTTATTACGCTGGCAACTAAGTTTGATAGTAAGGACTCGGGTGATACCGATGTTAGCACCACAACCGGTACGCTGACCAAGGTTAACGATACCGGCGATTTTGCCCAATTTATATTAAAGGATGCCGACGGCCGCGAAACCAACTACTATTGGCTGCGGTATTTTAAGGGTTCGGAAAATTTTGAAAAGGGCGGTGCTGCCAATGTTGGTAAGAAAGTAAAGATACAATGGGCCGAAATTGAGTTTTATGTGCCCAAAGCAAAGGGCTATTATAAATTAAAGGAAGTTAAAGCGGTAGATTTTCTTTAAAAAAAAATAATGATGGGGAATGGTGTGAACAACCGGTTTTATACCAGGATGCAGCAGTTAGGCTATGATGAGCATGGCATTAGCCGCATTATAACCCGGTATGCCGAGCCTCACCGGTTTTACCATACCTTTACCCATATTGAAGAGTTGCTCAACCAGCTTGAAGCAAAACAGTTTTATGATAACGATGTGCTTTTTTTGGCAGCAGTTTATCACGATATTGTTTACGACCCTACACGTAACGATAATGAACAATTATCGGCAGATGAATTTGAAAAGGATGCTGCGATATACCTGAAGCCTATTGACAATGGTATTATTGACGAGGTAAAACAGGTTATTTTAGATACGCAAACACATAGCCCGGCTACTGAGCTTTCGGCAGTTTTTTGTGAGATGGATATGAGCGTGCTGAAGCGCCCGTTTGCCGGATTGATAGCTTACGAAGAGCAGGTGTTTAAAGAGTTTCAGTTTTATGATTATAAAGCTTACAAAGCAGGCCGGCTGGATTTTTTAACCAAAGTACAAAGTGAGCTGGGTATTGACCTGCAAAACCTGATAGCGTATGTGCAAACCCGTGAGCCTAAAATAGCCGTTTACCCGGGAAGTTTTAACCCCTTCCACAAAGGACATTTGAACATACTGGAGAAAGCCGAAAAGATATTCGACAAGGTAATTATAGCACGGGGCGTAAATCCCGAAAAGGAAAACAATACGCAAGATGCCCTGCCCGGAGTGCTGCGATACAGGCAACAAACGGAATATAAAAGCTTGCTCACCGATTTTGTGGCCGGTTTGGGTTACCCGGTAACCATTATCAGAGGGCTGCGCAACAGTACCGACCTGCAATATGAGCTGAATCAATACCGTTATTTACAGGACCTGACCAACGATGGCATCAACATTGTATCGATATTTTGCGACAGGGAGTTCGAGCATATTTCGAGCACGGCCATCCGCCAGCTAAAAAAGTTTGATAAAGAAGGTGATTACCTTGTTAACTAATGACGATGCGTATAGGATATGAAGCGAAACGAGCATTTTTGAACACTACCGGGCTGGGTAATTACAGCCGGGAGCTGATCAGGATGATGGCCGCTAATTATCCGGAAAACGAATATTACCTGTATACGCCCAAAATTAAGCCCAATAAACAGTTCGAGTTTTTATCGCAGATCAAACAGGTGGAAACCAAAACACCCAAAAGTGACTACTTTACTTCGCTTTGGCGGAGCAGGGGGGTAGTTTTTGATCTGAAGCACGACCATATTAACCTGTATCATGGTTTGAGTCATGAGCTGCCGATAGGTATCAGCGACAGCGGTATTAAATCGGTCGTGACGATACACGATCTGATATTTAAACGCTTTCCGCAGTATTTTGGCCTGGTGAGCAGGCAGATCTACGCGGCCAAGATCAAATACGCCTGCAAACATGCCGACCGCATCATCGCGGTAAGCGAAAAAACCAAGGCCGATCTGGTGCAGCTGATGAACGTGCACCCCGAAATGATAGAGGTGCTGTACCAGGGCTGCGACGACAGCTTCCGCGTAAAGCAAAGCGAAACCCACTTAGCCGAAGTAAAAGCGAAATACAACCTGCCCGAAAAATACATTTTGAATGTTGGCACCATTGAGCCGCGTAAAAACCTGATGCTGCTGGCAAAGGCTTTGTTGTATTTGCCAAAAGATACCCGGCTTGTGGTAGTTGGCAAACAAGGCAAGTATTTTGAGCTGGTAAAAAAATACATAACGGAACACAGGTTAACCGAACAGGTTTTGTTTATTGATAACGCGGTGTTTGCCGATCTGCCGGCTATTTACCAGGGGGCGCAGCTGTTTGTGTACCCATCGCGGTACGAGGGGTTTGGCATACCGGTTTTGGAGGCGTTGGTGAGCGGTGTGCCGGTAATTGCCGCCAAAGGCTCGTGCCTGGAAGAAGCGGGTGGGCCCGATAGCCTGTATTGCGACCCGGATGATGAAACCGACCTGACCGAAAAGATAAGGCAGGTTTTGGACAGCCCGGAACTAAGGCAGAAGATGATAGCCGCGGGATTGCTATATTCGCGTAAATTTGACGAAAAAAAGCTGGCCGCACAGTTAATGGATCTATATAATAAAGTATTACATGCTTAAAGACGAAGTAGCCAAAGCGCTGAAGGTGCTGCAGGATGGCGGGATAATTTTGTACCCAACCGATACCATTTGGGGTATTGGCTGCGATGCAGGCAACGAAGAGGCCGTGAAAAAGATATACACATTGAAGCAGCGCGAAGAATCAAAAAGCATGATTGTTTTGCTGGCTAACGATAACCAGCTGCAAAGCTATGTAAGCGAGGTGCCCGAAATAGCCTACAACCTGATAGAATACGCCGAAAACCCTTTAACACTGGTAATGCCCGGCGCTAAAAATATGGCTAAAAACCTGATAGCGGCCGATGGCAGCGTTGGCCTGCGGGTTACGCGCCACGAGTTTTGCCAGCAACTGATACAGCGCCTGCGCAGGCCTTTGGTATCCACATCGGCCAATATCAGCGGGCAGCAGTCGCCTAAAAACTTTAACGGGGTAAGCACCGATATTATTGATGGCGTTGACTATGTGGTTGACCTGGAGCAACATGACCTGACCGAAAAGCGCCCCTCCACCATTATGCGGCTGGAGCCGGATGGCCGGTTTGAGTTTATTCGCAAGTAATAATCCATATTCCGTTTTTAACGCAAAGGCATAATGTTTAACTTTGCCGCTCAACAAAAACCTGGGGTAATACCGCCGGGTATTTACCCATGATACAACATCTGCAGCATCCTGTATTTAAAATGATATCGGCCACAGCCGAAATGCAGGGCGTTGATGCTTATGCCATAGGTGGTTTTGTGCGCGATCTGTACCTTAACCGGCCAAGCAAGGATATTGATATTGTGGTGTTGGGTAATGGTATCGCTTTCGCGGAAGCTGTTGCCGCCAAACTGAAGGTGCCAGTATCGGTATTTAAGAACTTTGGTACGGCCATGTTGAAGTACCAGGACCTGGAGATCGAGTTTGTGGGCGCCAGGAAGGAATCGTACAGGCTCGATTCGCGTAAGCCTATTGTGGAGAATGGTACCCTGGAAGACGACCAGAAACGCCGCGACCTGACCATTAACGCCCTGGCTATAGCCTTGCACCCATCGCAATACGGTGAACTGATAGATCCCTTTGGCGGGATACAGGATATTGCCGATAAGCTGATCCGCACACCGCTTAATCCCGAGGAGACCTTTTCGGATGATCCGCTGCGCATGATGCGCGCCATCAGGTTTGCAGCGCAGCTCGATTTTAAAATTGACGAGCCTACCCTTGCGGGGATCAAAGCCACTGCCGAAAGGATCAAAATTGTATCGCAGGAACGCATAACCGACGAACTGAACAAGATCATTTTATCGCCAAAGCCAAGCATAGGTTTTAAGCATTTATTTGATACCAGTTTGCTCAAGATCATCTTCCCGCAGATGCAAACACTGTACGGGGTAGAGGTGATCAACGGCAAAGGTCACAAGGATAACTTTTACCACACTTTACAGGTTTTAGATAACCTGAGCGAAAACACCGATGACCTTTGGTTGCGCTGGGCGGCCATATTACACGATATTGCCAAGCCTGCTACCAAGCGTTTTGAACCCGACCATGGCTGGACGTTCCACGGCCATGAGGACAGAGGTGCCCGCATGGTGCCCAGGATATTTGCGCAGCTCAAACTGCCGCTTAACGAGAAGATGAAGTTTGTGCAAAAGCTGGTACAGCTGCACCTGCGCCCGATCGTGCTTTCGCAGGAAATTATAACGGATTCGGCGGTGAGGCGTTTACTGTTTGAAGCCGGTGATGATATTGAGGCGCTGATGCTGTTGTGTAAAGCAGACATCACCACCAAAAACGAGTACAAGATCAAAAAATACCGCAACAATTTTGAACTGGTACAACAAAAGCTGAAACAGGTGGAAGAGCGCGACCGTATACGTAACTGGCAGCCACCGGTTACAGGTTTGGACATTATGGAGCTTTTTGGCATCCCTGAAGGACGTGAAGTAGGTATTATTAAAAAACAAATACGCGAAGCCATACTTGATGGCCATATTTTAAACGAGCGCGAAGCGGCAATTGCATATACAATTGCCAAAGGCGAAGAAATTGGCTTAAAAGTTGTGGCGAACAGAAAATCAGATTAATATATTATTTTTGACTAAAAATTTACTATAAGTAATGGCAGTTTACAGGTTTAAGGTTTCTTTTGAAGATTATGATGATGTTACACGCGAGGTTGATATCAAATCAACCCACACGTTTGAAGATCTGCACAGGGCAATCCATTTGTCTACAGGTTACAAACCGGAATATTCATCATCATTTTACATCAGTAACGACCAATGGATAAAAGGTGAAGAAATTGCCTATATGCCCAGTCAGCGTAAAATTGACCGTGGCGTTGCGCTGATGGAGAAATCCAAGCTGAGCAGCTTTATCGACGATCCGCATCAAAAATTTTACTATACCTTTAATTTCGACCGTCCGTTTGATTTTCATATCGAGCTGATCAAAATATTGGATGATGCGCCGGGAGTTACCTATCCGCATGTGGCCAAAAGCACCGGCGAAGCACCAAAGCAATTTGGCAATGTATTTACCCCTGCGGCAACATCGGGTGCCGTTGAAAGCGACGATTTTGACTTTTTAAATGAAATGGAGATCGTGCCCGAAGATGCCGCCGAGTTTGAAGGCGTGCTGGATACCGATGAGGACAGCGATACCACCAAAGGCCACGACGATAACGAAAGCGAAGACGACGAGGAAGACGAGTTTGGCGATGAGTTTGCCGATAACGATCACTACGACGAGGGCAGCGATAAGGACGATTATTGAGTAGTTAATGGTTCATAGGTCATGGTTCATGGCCATCATTCACAAACTGTAATTGATATTTGCAGGATTTACTAAGTCTTTTTAGCTATGAACTATGAACCATTAACCATAAACCCAAAAACACTCATCGTTGTTGCCGGGCCAACTGCTGTTGGTAAAACCGCTTTGGCTATTGAGCTGGCTAAGCATTATGGCACGGATATCGTTTCGGCCGATTCAAGGCAATTTTACCGCGAAATGAGCATCGGCACAGCCAAACCTACCCGGCAAGAGCTAGCGCAGGCCAAACACTGGTTCGTTAATTCGCACACCGTTACCGAAGATTACAACGTTGGCGATTTTGAGCAGCAGGGCCTCGAAGCCTTAGCTCAGATATTTGCCGCCCATGATAAAGCCATATTGGCCGGCGGCTCGGGTTTGTACATCAAGGCCATTTGCGAAGGCTTTGACGATCTGCCCTCAACCAACAAATTTATCAGGGCCGAGCTCAATACCACGCTGGAAGAACAGGGACTGGCCTTTTTGCAGCAAGAGCTTAAAACTGCCGATCCGGTATATTACGCCCAGGTTGATATCAACAACCCGCACCGGGTGATCCGTGCGCTCGAGGTGATCCGCGAAACCGGGCAGCCGTTCTCATCCTTTCGTACCGCTACTGCACGGCCGCGCAACTTCAACATCGTTAAAATAGCCCTTAACCTGCCGCGCGAGGTGTTATATGATCGCATTAACCAGCGTGTTGACCTGATGATGGAACAAGGCCTGCTTGACGAGGTAACCTCACTTTTACCCTTCCGGGGATACAACGCACTCAATACCGTTGGTTACACCGAGCTGTTCGACTACCTGGATGGCGAAACCGATCTGGCTACAGCCATAGCCCTCATTAAACAAAACACCCGCCGTTTTGCCAAAAGGCAGGTCACCTGGTTCAGGCGCGATGCCGGTATGGCCTGGTTTGAGCCGGGGCAAATGGGGGAGATCATTAGCCATATTGAAGCCTTATCCTAAAGATGGCGCTGTGTACTTTGTGATCTTCTCTTTGTGCCCTCTGTGGTAAAATTAACCACAAAGTTCACAGAGAGCTTACACAGGGGCAACAGAGATTTTCTAAGCAAATTTTGAGAATTGGGGTGAGGTGAAAACTATTCTATCTTTGCCTAAATGAAAACACCCGCTCAACAAATATTGGATAACAAACTATTCACGCTGCAGCAGCTATCCGCCAAAAGGCAGCAATGGAAATCCGAGGGCCGCAAGGTGGTTTTTACCAATGGCGTGTTCGATCTGCTGCATATCGGCCATTTATCGTACCTGGCCGCGGCTGCCGATCTGGGCGATAAGCTCATCATCGGCCTAAACTCTGATGCCTCAACCAAAAGGTTAAAAGGGCCAACCCGTCCCGTTAATGCCGAACACAGCCGCTCAGTAATGCTGGCCGCTATCTTTTTTATCGATGCCGTGGTACTGTTTGAAGAGGATACCCCCATTGTACCCATCACCACCTTATTGCCCGATATTTTGGTTAAGGGCGGCGATTATACCATCGATCAGATCGTGGGTGCGCCCGAAGTACTGGCCGCCGGGGGCGAGGTTAAGGTGATCGATTTTGTAGATGGCTATTCATCAACAGGCATCATTAACCGCATCAGGGATGCCAAATAACAACCGTTAAAACTTAGCGGCCATTTTTTGCGTTATATCAACCAATATGATAAAAAACTACTTATTAGCCCTGTTCCTGTTCGCGCTGCTGGGTACGGCATGTGCGCAAAGCAATAAAAACAGTCTCGAGCTTTCGGCCTTTACCGGCTTAAGTATCTTTAGCGCCGAAGGCAATACCTTAGGCGGCAAACCTTACGGGCTCGAAGGCGTTTACCATATCAATATGGCCGATAACAAGGCCGATTGGGTGCGGATGCTCAATATCCGCGATGTAAGCATCGCCCTGTCATACCGTAATATGGGGCAGGTGTATCTCACCAAAAAAACAAACACCACCGGTTTTTTAGGCGATTATATCGGTGCGGTTAGCCGCCTTGATATTGTGCTGGCAAAAGCCGGCCGTACCGAATTTTTACTGGTGCCCGGCTTTGGTTTCGGCTATGCCACCCAAACTTATTATACCGATGCCCGCAATGTATTGGTGGGCAGCCATATCAACTTTACCGCCCAAATAGGGGCCAAAGTGCTTACGCCGATAGGCAGTTCAACCAGGCTGGTTGGCGGATTGGATCTGTACCATTACTCCAACGCAGCCTTTAAAAATCCTAACGATGGTATCAACTCCGTTAACTTTTCTTTAGGTATCGATCACGATATCAGTGCCCAGGCGCCGCCTACGGCTCAAAAGCAGTTTAAGCATTACGCCAAACACTCGTTCGAGATAGGGGTGGGCATAGGCAGGCGCGGCCTGGTGCAAACCGGCGGCGGACTGGATCCGGCTGGTTACCCCGAAAATGTCGCTTATCAAAGAACGGCTACTTCCGATCTGTATCAATCGGGCCTGTATGTAGGCTATAACTATCGCCTTAACCCTGTTTTAAGCCTCCGCGCCGGTATCGATGCCGATTACTATTACCGCACCCTCGATAGCGTGAGCAATATTCACCACTTTTACGCCACCTACCAGGAGCTGGGCAGCTCGTTCGATAAGATCCGCGTTGGCGCAAGCATTGGCGCCGAACTGTGGCTGGGCAAACTGTCGCTGCCCGTTAATTTTGGCCATTATATTCACTATCATTATTTTGTGCCTACCAACCAAAAAGGCTACGAACCACCCGATTTTTACTGGAGCTTTGGCGCCCGCTACTACCTTACACCATGGGTAGCCCTCGAAGCCAAACAATACCTCCACCGCACCCAGGCCGATTTCGCCAACTTCGGACTCGTCTTCCGCCTCCGAAAGGCCACGGTAGATAATTGATGGAAGATGGATGAGGTAAGATGGAAGATGGAAAAGGTAAGATGGAAGATGTGCAGATAAAAAACCAGTCATGCTGAACTTGTTTCAGCACCCCATCATACAGAACGGATATACAGGGCCTCGCCACGCGTCATTGCGAGGTACAGCCTGTGCCGAACTTGTTTCGGTAAAGCAATCTCTATACTATACAGAGCGGCAATACAATACTTTTCCATTCAATAAATCAATCATTCAATAAATCAATCATTATAAAAAGGGCGTTGCCTCCGGCCCGGGCTTTACGCTCATACTGCACAACCTGTCCCGATACCCCATCGGGAGGCCTTAGCCACGGCCTGCCCCGAGCCCGCCGCAGGAGCCTGCCCTGAGCTCGTCGAAGGGCCGGTATCCGCTGCAATCCCTAACGCAAACCCGTCAACAAACCTGTCTTCCACATTCAATCCATCAATCATTCTATCATTCAATAATTGAGGAGGGGGGGAAATTGTAAGAATATTTTCAAGCTTTTCATCACTCCCCGTTCCCCACCCCACACTCTCGACTTCCGACTCCAGACTTTCCCGCTGCCGCCCCGGACTAATATTCATATCCTCCAAAGCCATTAAAGTTTTCAGATCGATCCCCTCCAGCTCAAAATCCTCCACCGGGTAATCCATCGGCAAATTGTTAATACTCCTATCCACAACTGCTACTGCCGCAGCCACTTCTTCTTTTCCGCCCGCCGCCTTTGTTGGTGTCCTCACCAACAAACCGTCTTCTTCCTCCTCAAACCCACCTGCCACTGCAACTGCCGCTGCCACTTCGTCTTGACTCTTGATTCTTGGCTCTTGATTCTTCTTCACCCCCAAAGTCCCGTAAAAATCCAAATGACGTGCTATCTTATCCAGCGCACTCATTTTATTATGCAGCTTAATGCGGCTCTGCATCCCCACGCGGTAACCCTCGCCATCCTGCACTTCGGTAATATCATAAAAACTAATAGCCGCCTTTTCGTCAACGGTTAGCTCATTCATCCGTTTCAAACAAGCATATTCATCGTAGTAATTACCCATATTGCTAAAAGCAATTTTTGAAAGTTCCCGCAGTATCATATCATGCGTGATCTCCAGCCGCTGGCTCCGGCGGTTCATGGCTTGCTTTAAATAATACTGAATTTTAGGCACATGCAGCAAAGCGCCTTTTCGGCTCGTGTTCTCACTATAGCCGCTGTTCACGGCAGCTTTAAAAGCATTAAAATGGGTCAAATACTCATCGCAAAAGCGCTGCTGCTGATGCGTTAACCGGTAATGGTCCGGTATCGTCTCTGTTGTGTTCATTGGTTGGTTTATTTAAGTTTAAATTATTACTTATGTAATGTAAAATCTTAAATATACGCAATTAAATCAAATAAGTCAAGTTTTATTTATTACAAAACTGTAAAATTTGTCATTTTGACTCAAAGAGAGATCTTTCTGCTATATGCCAGTCTATAGCAGAACCATTCTAACCAGAATCCATTTTGACCGGATGGTTGCAAGCATTCTGTTTGTTTTCTCCGCACGTCACTGTGTGACGATCTTGGTCATCCCGATGGCTACGGAGCCCGATAAAGAAGTTCTACTCAACATACAGAATAAAATAACGCTTTTTAATTTCGTTTTCTACCAGTATGTATATTAATATATTAAATAATAATTGTTATATTGCGGTTGCTGAAATTATATCGATGAAAAAATACTACACAACTAAATTACAGACCAGCTTAAGTATTACATTGCCCTTATTCTTTTTGCTTTTAATATGTGGTTGTAAAAAGGATGCTTACCGCGAAGTTTCAACAAATGAGCAGGTTCAACTGGCAAAAGCCTGGTATCAGGGCGCTTACCCCACAAGCACGGGGACTAACGTTGTTGTAAGTGCAGGTCAAACCACTGCACTTTACCGGCTGATAAAACCCGGCTGGGACTATGCCAAAACGTATACCCGCCTCAGTAGCGATGTTATTGAAATGCCCATCGACTCTTCGCAACGGATTGATGTTGGCGATATACCCGGACAAGAACCTCATTATAATACCAACAGTTTGAGCCGCAGCTCATTTTTGATTTTAAACCATGGCGGCACTTATAGCGCCTTTATTATGACGGTAATTGCCGACCCCGGCTATATTAAAAACGATTACAGTAAACTTGCACGTAATACCTATCAAAAAAGGGACGCCGATTTTAGCGGCACCTTATTATACAGCACGCCAACGGGCAAGCTCATAAAAGGCTGGCAATATAAAAGCGGCAAAATTGTACATACACTAAGCACCGGTACAGCTATATCTAACAGGCTTAACGTACAAGGCATCGGTGGCGGTTTAAAGACCGAGGCATTTGTTTGTACAGACTGGTATGCCGATTATTATGTTAATGATGCATACATACTTTCAGTGTTTTTGGGTACTACATGTGCCGATGATGGCAGCGGTACCCCTGCCGACCATAACCCCGACGGTGGTAGCGGTGGTGGTGGCTCAGGCTTCCCGCCGCCCGACGGCGGTGGCGGCGGTAGCAACAGCGCCTCAATACCATTGCAGATTAGGGAAGACAGTCTGAAAGCACATTTCCCTTGTGCAACTAAGTTAATTATTGATAGCTTGTTGAAGATACCGGGATATGCAAACTTAGTCGCTGGATTTAACACTCCTGTCAAACCAAACTTGACGTTTAGGGATTCAATAATGGACTGGAATAAACACGGATCAAATGGCACTGACTCAACTTTATATGGACTAACTGGACGTGATACGGCTAAAAATGCAGCAGCAAGTTCTGTAATTACACTAAATACAAGGATGCTTCAAAATTCTTCTCAACTTTTAATAACAAGTGTTGTAATACATGAAACAATACATGCAGTTATAAATTATAACATAGTTTATGCCGGATACAACTTAGGTTATGGCGATTCATGGATGAGTGATTTGAATAGTTGGTATTTAATTAAAGGCTTACCAAATAACTTTGCAGATCATTACGCCATGATGGATTATTATTTTAACAGCGCAATAGCAATATTAGCAAAATGGGACAATAATAAACATACTGCAAAGGAATACGAAATGGCAATGTTGACGGGATTAAACAATCCGGGAGTTAATACTGGTTCCGATCCAAATTATGCAACCGAAGTTCAATTGTTGCAAACCGAATATGATAGTTTGAAAGCAAAGTATAATATCAGCGAGTCGGATTTGACTAGTTTTCTAAATGCACAAAACAATACAAGTGCAGCAACTAAACTACCTGCTTCCGGTTGTAATTAGATGATTAAAAATAATATAAATTTAATATGATAAAAAATCCAATCAAAATCATTTTACTGATAGCAGCTCTATATTTAAACACAGGGAATGTTATTGCCCAGCGTAAATCAACTTATGATACGCTATATTATTTTTTTGACCTGAGCCGTATTCCAGTTAAGGATCGCATGATCACAGTTGATTCTGAAATGATGGGAAAGTTTTATACGATTAATTGCCCTTGCTTAAAATTAAATCGCAAGCCAGTATTTCGATGTGATACAACGAGAAGAACGGCCATAAGCTACGCCAGTTACAAAAAGTTCCGTTTCGTGAGTTTGCCACAACTTATTGATATAGTTAAAAAGAACGATTTTAATGAACTTATGAAAAGATATGTTATCTATTTTATTCAACCTTCAAAAAAAGGGTTCACTAAAAACGAAGCGTTTTTACAAGAAGAAAATACGAGAACAACTATTGATTACATAACAATGCCTGCCGATACATCAAAAAAAAGAAAACCCCAATGAAAAAAATATTATGCGTTGTCGGCTTTTTTATGCTCTGTTCAATTACCGCATATTCACAAAAAAAAGATACAATATATTATTTATTCGACACGGTTCATACTGCACCTAACGACAGAATGATACGGATTGTCAGAGAGACTTTGGGGAAAAACACTTATGTAAATTACAGCATACAATGTGCGTGCTTAGCATATGGCAATATGCCGTTATTCTCATCTAATAGTAACAAGGCGACCAATATTAATAAAGCGACATTCAAAACGTTAAAATTTATCCAAATTACACATTTAATTGAATTGGTAAAGACGCATGACAATGCAACTTTTAATGATAATTATGATGTGTTTTTTATTGAACCGGCAGCACAAAACTATGTAGTGAGGCGCGTTCTATATATGCCCGGAAGGGAACCATTACAAGGCGATTACGGTACATCCCGCCCGAAAAAGCCTTAAGGGGGAAAATATTATTTTCGTGGTTTTATGATTCGCCGATATCGAAAGTGTCCCGCTTGTGGTATTTAAGTAAGTCCCCCCGCTGTCCGAAATTTAGATAATGCAAGTGATGGTACTCAGGCTCAAAAGGACAGCTTAAATGCATTTTATAATAGGGCGAAGGTCAGGTATGGTATTGCGGATACAACGATAGACAAGTTTTGGAAGTCACAGTTAAATTCAGCTAATAAATTACCAACAACGGGATGTAATTAAAATAAGAATGAAAAAATTACTATTACTATTGATGTTTTCTTTGATGATATCGTTAAAAGCGTATTCCCAAAAAATAGATTCTGTATATTATTTGTTAGATACAAGCAAAATTCCTAAAAATGCAAATATGTGGGATATTGGCATTGAACACCCATTTAAGTATTTTACAATACTTTGCCCTTGTATGCAGTATGGTCAAAATCCAACATTTCTTTACAAAGAAGATGATCCAGGACAAACTATTACTGCAAACCAACTTAAATTAATAAAGCAAATCAATCTCGTAAATCTAATACAGACCGCTAAATCATTTACAGATAAAGGCTTTTCAATTAAAAAAAATATTTTTTTAATTGAAGCCAATGGGCGAAAATATACAATGCATAGGGTTGGAATAGTGCCACCTCAAAAACCGAGACGATCAGATGGGGACTACGAAATTATACCGGATTATAAACCCCAAAAAAAACCTTGAAAACAACAATAGCTATATTGGTTTTTGTTATGGGCATAGCGTTTAGCAAAACCTATGCGCAATCAAAGGCCAAATACGATACCCTGTATTACTTTTTAGATATCGCGCACACACCAGTTAAAGATAGAATGATCACAACTGATTTTGAACAGACAAGAAAATACTATACTATCAATTGTCCATGTTTAAAATCTGGTGAAATGCCAACATTTCGATGTGATACAACACGGAGAATAAATATCAGTGGTGAAATATATAAAAAGACAAATTTCATTAGCCTCCCGGCATTAATTAGTCTATCTAAAAAATACACTTTTGATGAACTTGTAAACAAATACGTTATATATTTTGTCGAAGCATTTAAAAATGGATATGTAAAAACCGAAGTCTTTTTGCAAGAATATAGAAAGGACACTATTATTGACTTCGATACGATAAAAGCAGATACACTTAAAAAAACAAAAAAGCATTGAAAATGTAATTGCTTTAACCTCCAAAATCTTTAAACCTCCGCTGTCCGAAGTTTATAACTTCGGACCACAATGCATGTAGTCTCCTGACTACATTACCTCACTTTTGCAACCCCCAACTGGCGCAAGTATGTCGGGTAAGGCAAGCGCGCAAAGGCTACTTGTGCCTTAAACCGCCAAGCTTTCTTCAATCCTACCACCCAATATCTCAAGCAACATACCTTTGGCAATACCACTCTCGTATTTAAAACTCGCAGTTACCACCACACTGCCGAATATGAACATGCCAAAAGGGATCAGGGCAGGTGTTGCCAAATTGAGGTGAATAAGGCAGATGATAAAAATAGGGATGCCGAATAGCCCTGTCGCACCAAGCCAAAGGCATATAAATATCATCACAAACAGGTGCAAACGCATTTTTACATGTACCCGGCTGCCATTGGTACAGGCTTCGGTCGTACCCTTAATGAGCGGCAAAAACGGATTATAGTAATTGATATTACGTGTAAACTCAAAAGTGCCGTTTACAACATAGCCCGAAAAAGGAGTGTTGTACGATTGCGAAAACGCGTTGTTAAAACTAAAACCCCACACGGCCTGCACATTCTGCCCCCAACGCTCCTGCACTTCGTCAGGCTTAAGTGTGGTAACATTCAGCCCCAGCCGCTCCTGTACCTCGTCGGGCTTAAGCGTGGTAACGATGTAAAAATTCTCGTAAGGCAAATACTTCATGATGCTTAGGTTGGCTATAAATATAAAAAAAGCCGCAAACAAAGTTCACGGCTCAAAAAATCTTGAATTTATGTTCCCCCTTTAGGGGGTTAGGGGGCTTCACCAGGCTTGGTTTGCCGGTCAGGGCGTAAATAACTTCCATTGCCCTTCCGTGATCACCTCAACATTACCGTTAACCACTTTAATAGCCGTCTGATCATCTATCGCGTACACCGGTACGCTCAGCTTTTTGGCCCATCGCTCAGCATTGGCCATCGAAGCTTCCCGGTGTTCTTTATGCTCCAGGTGCGGTATCAAAGCAAAATCCACCAGCCCTGCCCCGTGCGCCGTTTGGAAGGTACACTTTAGATCACCCCAAACCACCTCCTCGGTTGTGAGTGCGTTACGGGTGCCGCCTTGCGTGCCCGAATACGTTTCGCCAAACAACTTGCTTACGGCCATGCTTCCCGCGCTCACGCCCACATACACCAGCTTGCTGGGCAATGTTGGCATCAGTTCCGTCAGTCCCGATGTTTGCATCCAGTACGCTAAATACAAAGGGTCGCCGCCCCAAACCAGTAGCGCATCCGTTTCCCGGATAGCCGGCTGCCAGATCTCTTTATCGATGCTGGCAAGTGCGGTAAGTTCCAGTAACCCTACCGACTTCCACCCCAATTGCGCAAATGGCGACCCCAGCTTCCCCTGGATGGCCTGCCAGGCATAATTGGGCCCCCCGCGAAAGGGATAGATACCCGTGGGCACAAAAAGCGCATTCGCCTCTTCGATGGGTTTGTCCAACAGGTAAACCAGTGCATTGCGGATGCTGGCATTGCTAATGCCGCCCGAAGTAAGTAGAAGTTTCATAGTTCCAAATATCAGCAATAACTTGCTGACTGTTAGGGTGCAAATGCGACATATCCAAGGGCCAAACACGTCACCGCGATCAATGAGCCGCCAAAAATCTGCAGTTTTAGCTACACCTCCGCTGTCCGAAGTTTCCAGATTACCCTCCGTTAAAAAAGCGGAGGCATCGCGCGATTCCCTCCCTTGGGAGGGTGGAGGGAGGGGTTTATCGAATATGCACACCCGCAAAATAACCCCTTCCCGCCACTTCACAGACATCCGCACCCTTCCCCAAGGAAGGAGTTTTGATGAAAATCTAATCTTTCGAACACTTGAAATTGAACGTCCGAAATAATAGAAACGTTAAAACTTTCAAACCCTCCAACAAACAAAAAAAGCCGCAAACAAGTTCACGGCTTAAAAAATCTTGAATTGATGTTCCCCCTTTAGGGGGTTAGGGGGCTAATACTCCGTTTTCGTTTCCGATGTTTCCCAAAGCTTAAAAGCGCCCTGGGCCTCATCGCGCAGTAATTGCGTGTGTGGTATTTTGCGGTCCTTCATTTCGCAGGCAATTTCATCGTAAATAAACTGGTCGTCAAAGCCAATTTTGGCCGCGTCGGTTTTATCGTTGGCGTAGTAAATGGTATCAATGCGTGCCCAGTAAATAGCGCTCAGGCACATCGGGCAGGGCTCGCAGCTGGTGTAAATAACGCAGCCTTCCAGGTTAAAAGTTTCCAGCTCCTGGCAGGCTATCCGTATGGCCGATACTTCGGCGTGCGCGGTAGGGTCGTTGGTAGGCACAACGCGGTTGCCACTGCGCGCAATGATCATCCCGTCCTTCACAACAACAGCACCAAACGGGCCGCCTTGTCCTTGCTTCACATTATATTCAGATAGCTCTATCGCTATCCGCATAAACTTCTCGTGGTTATCCATTTGTTATAATTTGAACCTCTAAAATAAAAAACCTTCCCGGTTTAATCAGGAAGGTTTCAAAATTAATATTTAAAACTCTTGGTCGAGCTTATTTTTTCTCTTTAGCGTAAGCGTCGTTCAGGCGTTTAATTACGTCGGCAGTAACGTCTAAGCTTGGGTCGCCGTACAATACGGTTGGGTTAGCTTTGCTAAAGGTAAGCACCAGTTTGTAGCCTTTTTCTTTAGCATAAGCTTTAGTAAAATCGGCAATTTTATCATACAGCTTGTTGCCTTCGCCAGCCTGGTCGTTCTGAAATTGTGCGGTAGCGTTTTCTTTATAAGCCTGCAGCTCCTGGTTTTTGCGTTGCAAACGTTGCTCGGTAGCGGCACGCTGGTCGGCGCTTAAAGTGCCGGCAGTTTTTTGATAGTCGATATACTCCCGCTGAAAAGCCTCGCCTTTGCTTTGCAGGTCAGCCTGTGCAGTTTTACCTTTAGCTTCCAAACGGCTGCGCATATCTTTAGCGTAATCGTATTTGCTTAGCAAGGTGTCCTGGTTAACATATACTACTTCGGCTTTCTCTGGTGTAGCTACAGCCGGAGCGCTTGCTTTGGTGTCGGTTTTAGGTTGGTTGTTACATGCGGTAACAGTAGCTGCAATGGCCACTGCCACAGCTAATTTGGTAAAATTTGAAACTAATTTGGTCATCTTGAAAACTGAAAATTTTGACAAAGATAAACTTTCGCACCAAGTATCCTAATGTTTTGAATTTTAGATTTGCGTATTGCGATATGCGATATGCATATTGCGATTTCAGGTTTTGAAATCTGAACTAACTAACTACTTTTATTATCTCAATACGCAATACGCATATCGCAATACCCACTATGCACAACTCACTATTTTATCCACAATGGCCTTAATGTCACCCTTTTTTCGTAAATTTGGAGGTTGTTGAATTTATACAAATTATGAGCGAAGAAATCGAAGATAATAACGAAGAACAAGTAAATAATAACGAAGAAACGGTTGACAGATCCAATTATAATGCGGATAACATACAGGTTTTAGAAGGTTTAGAGGCGGTGCGCAAGCGTCCGTCGATGTACATCGGCGATACCGGCTCAAAAGGTTTACACCACCTGGTTTATGAGGTGGTAGATAACTCCATCGATGAGGCTTTAGCCGGCCATTGCGATACCATCAATGTTATCATTCACAAAGGTAACTCCATCACCGTTATCGATAACGGCCGCGGTATCCCTACAGGCATCAACAAAAAAGAAAATAAATCGGCCCTCGAAATTGTAATGACCGTGCTGCACGCCGGCGGCAAGTTCGATAAAGATACCTATAAAGTATCGGGTGGTTTGCACGGTGTGGGTGTAAGTTGCGTTAACGCGCTGTCAACCCACATGAAAACCCTGGTTTACCGCGAAGGCAAGATCTTTACCCAGGAGTACGAAAAAGGTAAGCCTTTGTTCGATGTGAAAGAGATCGGCGTATCGGATCATACCGGTACTACCCAAACCTTTCAGCCCGATCCGGAAATTTTCCAGCTTACCACTGAGTACAAATACGAAACACTGGCCGGCCGCTTACGCGAACTGGCTTACCTTAATAAAGGCATCAAACTGACCTTATCCGACGAGCGTATGCCGGAAGAAGACGGCAGCTTCTTAACCGAAACTTTTTATTCGGAAGGCGGCCTGCGCGAGTTTGTAACCTACCTTGATGGTACCCGTACGGCCATCATCCCCGAGCCAATTTACCTGGATGGTATCAAAAACGGTATCCCGGTTGAGCTGGCTTTTCAGTACAACGATACCTACAGCGAAAACGTACACAGCTACGTAAACAACATTAATACCATTGAGGGCGGTACACACGTAGCCGGTTTCCGTCGTGGTTTAACCCGTACTTTAAAAGCTTACGCCGATAAAGAAGGCTTGCTTAAAAACAACAAAGTTGAAATTACCGGCGATGACTTCCGCGAAGGCTTAACCGCTATTATATCGGTAAAAGTGCAGGAGCCGCAGTTTGAGGGTCAAACCAAAAGCAAGCTGGGCAACAACGAGGTAATGGGTGCCGTTGATATGGCCGTTGGCGAAATTTTAGGTAACTTTTTAGAAGAAAACCCTAAAGAAGCCAAGCTGATTGTAGGCAAAGTAATTATTGCCGCACAGGCACGTGCAGCGGCGCGCAAGGCCCGCGAAATGGTGCAGCGTAAAAACGTAATGGGCGGTTCGGGCTTACCCGGCAAACTGGCCGATTGCGCCAACAGTGATCCTGCAGTTTGCGAACTGTACCTGGTCGAAGGTGACTCTGCGGGTGGTACCGCCAAACAAGGCCGTAACCGCGATTACCAGGCTATTTTACCCTTACGTGGTAAGATCCTCAACGTGGAGAAAGCCATGGAGCACAAAATTTACGAAAACGAAGAGATCAAGAATATGTTTACCGCTCTGGGCGTAAGCATCGGCACAGTTGATGACGCCAAAGCTTTAAACCTCGATAAACTGCGTTACCACAAGATCATCATCATGACGGATGCCGACGTCGACGGATCGCACATTACCACGCTGATCCTCACTTTCTTCTTCCGTTATATGAAAGAGCTGGTTGAAAGCGGTTACGTATACATTGCCGCCCCGCCGCTGTACCTGGTTAAAAAAGGCAAAGAGCAGGAATATTGCTGGACAGAAGACCAGCGCGACCTTGCCGTACAACGCCTTAAAGGTGCCGGTAAAGAAGATAGCGTACACATACAGCGTTACAAAGGTTTAGGTGAGATGAACGACCACCAGTTGTGGGATACCACCATGAACCCCGAAACCCGTACCCTGCGCCGCGTAACTATTGAAAACGCCGCCGAGTGTGATCATACATTCAGCATGCTAATGGGTGATGAAGTAGCTCCCCGCCGCGATTTCATCGAGAAAAACGCCCGTTACGCGCGTATCGACGTATAAGGCTTGTGAGATATTTAGACAGACAAAACCCTGCATTTGCGGGGTTTTGTTGTTTACGAAGATGCCAATATCATCCCGAATGGCCTGTGGATGGAGTAGGGGCCGCGTTAGGGATAGGAGTGGAAAGCCCGGAATGAGCTTCTATCAGCGAATGAGGACTTGTAACGGATAGCCCGGGCTGTAGGCAACGCCCAAAGCCAATTGACAACATAACACTACCACTGGCCCGGCATTAACCAATAACGCAATAACCAATTTTGTACGTCGTGTTATTGTTTGTAGTTTTATGTACATACCTTATTATAATTATAATGAACAAAATCATTTATGCTTATATAGCATGGCTGCTGCTCATCATGTTGTGTGCTTGTAATTCGGCCAATAAAACCCAGCAGCCCGTAAAAGAATTTGAAGGAGTAATAACCTATAAAACAAAATTTACTTCATGGAAAGACAGTGATAATGCCGCTGCCAGCACCGATACCTTACGGGTGTACTATTCGCATGGTAATTTGGCCAAAATAAATTCCGCCAATAATCCTTCGACATTAAAGAAAGAGATATTTCTGTTTAGTGAACGTAAATATTATGGTACAAGGTTTGGTACTGATACTTTGTATTGGGCAAATGCTGCACCAGCTGCCGATATGCAATTATCAAAGATGGACGTTGCAAAAAGTGAAAAAACGATACTTGGGCATCAGTGCGAAGATGTTTACCTTAATATTAAGACCCGGCATGATAGCCTGACCTACCTTACTGAAAATACCTATACCTTCTCCAGGAATTATCTTCAAATAGACAAAAACCATCTTAACTGGTATAAAGTTGGGTTTTTCGATAAGTTCATCAATGAATCCGGGTGCTTTTATTTGGGATTTAAATACGTTTTACATTATAAAACCAGCGACAAAATATTGTACACCAAACAGTATGAAGCAATAGAGGTAAAAGAGCAAAAGGTTGACCCCGGTATCTTTAACCCCGATCGCTCATTACCGCTCAAAGAAATTAAACTCTGAATTTGGTGGTTTTCAGATCCGGGCATTAACCAATAACCCAATAACTAATAACCATTAACCCAATAACCAATAACCATTAATCCAATAACCAATTTTGTACGTCGCGTTATTGTTTGTAGCTTTATGCAGATACCTTATTATAATGAACAAAATTATTTATGCCTGTATAGCATGGCTGCTGGTCATCGCGTTTTCGGCTTGCAATTCGGCCAATAAAACCCAGGTTCCTGTAAAAGAATTTGAAGGTGTGATCACTTTTAAAACCACGTATTCAACCTGGCGCGATAGCGGAAAGACACCTTACAGCGATACGCTCAGAGTTTATTATTCGCATGGCAATATCTTAAGGATACATTCGGGCGACAGTTCCGTTGCGCCCAAAAAAGAAATATACCAGGTAAACGACGACCGTTTTTATAGTATCCAACCCCATGTTGATACTTTATACTGGTATGATATAACAAAAAATCCGGATATGGAGCTTGCCGAACTCAAGGTTACACCATACCCCCAGGCAGTGCTCGGGCGTAAATGCGATCAGGTGTCGGTATTGATAAAATATACCGGGGCATCCCGGCCTTATTATGTGGAGCACGATTACATTTTTTCGAAAGGATATTTACCTGTTGATAAAAAAAACCTGAGCAACTTTAAATACGGCTATTTTAACCAGGCTATTGATTCCTCAGGATCATATTGCCTTAAATATCAATACAAAATGTACTTACCAAACGACAGCAAAATACTGATGAACATACAGTATGAGGCCATCAATGTTAAGGAAGAAAAACTCAACCCCAATATATTTACACTCAACAATTTCCCGCGCAAGCAAATGTAGTGTCAGTTAGTTTGATTAAATGTCCAGCGACGGCACTTTACCCAATAGTCGCGTTAGGGATAGGAGCGGATACCGGCCCGTGGCTAAGGCCTTGTGTAGTATGAGCGCATAGCCCGGCCCGCAGGGAACGCCCCCAAAACAACTGTCATACCTCACCGTTTATACTTTCGCCTAAAGATCATCACTAAGCTTGACACTTAACTTAAAGATCTGTTCGTACTTTATCCATCAGCGAAATCATAAAAATCAGGTAAAATCTGCGGTTCTGATTTTTTACCCTAACCAATAACAAAATAACCAATAACTATTTCATAATAAAAGGCGTTTTACTACATTAGGGCAATAATCAATAACCATCTAAATTACAACCACACATGAAAATAACAGTAATTGGTGCCGGTGCTGTTGGTGCAACCTGTGCCGATAACATTGCCCGCCGCGAATTAGCCGAAGAATTGATCTTGTTAGACATCCGCGAAGGTTTTGCCGAAGGCAAGGCTATCGACATGATGCAAACTGCCTCGTACCTGGGCTTTGATACCAAAGTTACCGGTGTTACCAACGATTATGCCGCTACAGCGGATAGCGAAGTGGTCATCATTACCTCGGGCCTGCCCCGCAAACCCGGCATGACCCGCGAAGAACTCATCGGCACCAATGCCGGTATTGTTAAAAGTGTAACCGAAAATATTGTAAAATACTCGCCCAACACCATCATCATCGTGGTATCAAACCCGATGGATACCATGAATTACCTGACATTCAAAACGTCGGGACTTGCCAAAAACAAGATCATCGGTATGGGCGGCGCGCTCGATTCGGCCCGCTTTAAATATTACCTTAGCCAGGAGCTGGGCTGCTCACCTGCCGACCTCAATGCCGTAGTGATAGGCGGTCACGGCGATACCACCATGATCCCGCTCATCAAACACGCCACCTGGAACAGTATCCCGGTAACGCAACTGCTGAGCCAGGAGCAGCAGGAAAAAATTGTTGCAGCAACTATGGTTGGCGGTGCTACTTTAACTAAACTGATCGGTACCTCGGCATGGTATGCGCCGGGTGCAGGTACTGCTGCCATGGTCGAAAGCATTGTGCGCGACGAAAAGAAACTCATCTCATGCGGTGTAGCCCTGGATGGCGAGTACGGCCAGAAAGATATTTCGCTGGTAGTACCTGTAGTGTTGGGTAAATCGGGTTGGGAAAAGATCGTCGACTTTAAACTAAGCGATGCCGAACAGGCCGAGTTTAACAAAAGCGCCGATGCGGTTAGGAATATGAACCAGGTGTTGAAGGATAGTAATTTTATATAGGTAGTTGCTGGATAACAACAACAACGCCGATTAAAGAGTAGTCCTGTCTAAGATGAAAATACACAATAAATCAAGCTTACTTGTTGGCATTGTGCTAATGGTAATACCAAATTGGTTTCCAGAATATCAAAGCGTTTATAAGGATCTCATGCAGTTAATGGGCTTTGTTTTAATCGTAAGTGCCTTTATTAAATTTAAAAAATCAAAAGATAAGTCACGCAACACCAGCAACGTGAGTTATTGAGTTACTGGGTTATTGCAGGGGGCTGCGTTAGCGATAGCAGTGAAAAGCCCGGAGCCGCTTCTATCAGCGGCGAGGACTTGTAACGGATAGCGCGGGCCGCAGGCAACGCCCAAATCAATAACCAACTTAAAAGCAACAACCACATTTTTAAAGATCTTGACGATTACCATCCCACTACAAATTATAAACTTAGAAGACGACGGCTTCCACCCACTGGTGGAAGTTGTTGTTTTTGGCAAACCCTTTTTGGTAGTATTAGATACCGGTGCCTCAAAAACCGCGTTCGACAAAACCATGCTGCAGCAAACCAATGATGCGGCTGTTTTTATGGAAACCGATAAGCTGTCAACCGGTTTGGGCACCAGCAGTATGGCCTCATTTACGCTCCGCCTGCACGATCTGCATGTCGGTCCGCTCCACATCCCCGATTTTGAAGTGGCTGTGCTCGATCTTTCTACCATTAACCTGGCCTATACACAGCTCAACAAACCTTTGGTGCTGGGCGTTTTGGGCGGCGATATTTTGGTGAAGTATCGCGCCGTAATTGATTACGGAAATGGCTCGCTCACGCTAAACACCTAAACAGGTTAACTTAATATATTATTTGTTATTTAATAAGAAGTTGGTATATTAAACTTCTTAAAAACAGATAGATATGCCACATTCGTATGATAATCTTTTTAACAGGAGCATCTCATTTGATCAGCCCAGCAACGGCACATTTTGGACGGTGCCCGCCGGCGTTACCCTGATAGCTGTTGATCTGTGGGCCGGCGGCGGTGGTGGTGGCCCTTTGGGCGGTGGCCAGGGTGGCGGATACTTACACGGTACCATTAAAGTAAATCCCGGCACTGTACTTACCATTGCCATAGGCGCAGGGGGCATGGGCGGTACAAGCACTACCGGTAATTTTGCGGCGCCCGGGGGTAATACTGTTCTGCTAAACCTTACCGCCATTGGCGGCGCACCTAACGGAACCAACAATGCAGGTGGTTTTACTATTGGCAACGGCCTGGGCGCGGGCTGGGGGCTAACCGGCCAGTTCGGTAAACCAATGGACGATCTGTCGTACTTGTATGTAACCCCAACGCTCAATAACACTACCTATAAATGCGGCCAGGGCGGTAACGGTGCCAACTCACAGGATACCAGGGGAACCGGCGCATTCTCCATTATACAAACCAATACGGCAACTGCTATTTACTCAAGCAAACCTTTGTACAGATGGGGCGCCCTTAACGGCATCTCGCCCGGTGGCGGTGGGGGCGGCGGCCACGACTGGCAGGATGGCTTAAACCCTATACAGCATGTACCAGGGGCAGCCGGTGGTAACGGTAAGGCTATTATTTACTATAACCAAACCTAAGTTAAAATTAAACCACTGTTGTAAACTTCTGTTCGTAAAATTTGATATAGCTTACCGCATAAGTCACCAGGCAAAGCAGCAAAATACCCGATACCCACATCGGACATTCGTGGGTATGCCCGTCAATAAGCGGCCCAATTACATAAAAATAACCAAATAGAACGTAAAAAAAAACTACAGGAGACATACTGAATGAACCTACGGTACTGGATTTTATCGAAGTCTTATCAAAAGCACCTTTGATCCCCTTCCGGTAGATAAGGTAACCTAAAGGCACGCACGCCGAAATAAGGCAGGCAGCAATTAATACCATATTCAATTGTATAGAGTAAGGCACAAAATAACCTGCTGATAAAATGAGTATGGTTAAGATCAAAAACGGAATGCGGTTTTGTTTTAAAACTACCCATAGCTCATCCCATAACCCGTCGCTGTAGCGCATAAATCCGCGGAGAGCTATGCGGTGCAAACCCTTGTCGCCCTCAAAATCCCGGTCGATAACCTCATGTAATAAGATGATGATATGCCGGTCATCACCCTGCTCACGCCGCGCCTCAATTAGCGACAAAATATGGTCATACAGTTCGTTAAATACCTCACCGTATAACTTCCGGTATCTTTTTAGCCGGATATTAACTGCCTCTGTTTCTTGTTCTGTAAGTTTCATTTAACTGTGGTTAAGGTTTAACGATCATCAGGTCAGCTGCATTCTGAACTCTTGCCGGTACAGCTTAAAAAACGACAGCACATATACCATATAAAGTACAAAAATACACATGGCTAACGGGGCATTTATTGGTAAATGTTTAAGGCTCATGTTCAGTACGTTAAACATACTGTTGGCCAAAATAGCGGCTATAAAAATATAATTGTCTTTAAGCGATTGCTTTTGATAATTATCCGTGTGCCATTCGCGGTATCTTTTCGCGGCTTTTTTATAAAATAAAAACATTATGGGTGTAATGGCGCTAAACATCGTAAATATCAATAGTGCTTCGCGGCCATGGGGGGTACGCGCTATAAAATAGGCAGCAACGGTAACGGCAATGGTCAATACAGCCATCGGGAAATTAAAAAACTCCCTCATATTTTGTCCGTGCTTTTTGCGCATGGCACGGTTCACCAGCTTTACACGGTCTTCTTCCATTCGTTTCAATGCCTCGTAGCCGCCAAATTCGTTTTTGATGATCTGTTTGGCCATCAATGTTGGGTCTGCCGGCTGCCCATCGTAAGCCTCTATCCCGGTCAGGACATGGTCGTACAGTTCATCATAAGTCTCCCGGTATTTCACGGCATAGTTAAGTTCCCGTTGCAGGTCGGCCAGTTGTTCTTCGTTCAGTTTCATAATATGGCCGGTTTTTTTAATTCCTGATAATAGATTGAAAAAAAGGCAGCTGCGTTTAGTACACAAAACATAAAAGTAGCTGTGTATATTATCGGTGCCGATCCTGGTGGAAACGGTACTACTTTAAATCCCAAAAATGTAACCAATCCACCTGTAATAAATGTAAAAGCCATAATTCTTACGATCAGTGTAAAAATATGGTCAGCCATCGCATTAATTCCATCATCCCTGATAGATGCTTTGCTTTTTATGCCACGGTAGTTTTGCCAGCCCATTATAAAGTTCCCGGCGGTCAGGGTCAGCATCGGCAGCATGACCGCACTAACAATAGCGAATAATATAGGTAGTATCAGTAAATGATGGGCCGCATTGTAATATACAAACACTGCTAAAGGCAGGGTGACCAATATCCCCGGCCATTTAATTGCCCGCACAAAAAAGTTTAGCCGCCTGCTGCTGATGCTCCGCTTAAACGCCCGTTCGCGAAAGCTTTCCAGTTTTTCTAAACCAGGGTGGCCGCCAAAATCCTCTTCTAATATTTCGCTGTAAGCTTTTTGCAGGTCGGGCAATGTTGTCCGTGCTTCAAGTGCGGTTAGTATATGGTCGTAAACTTCGCTATAAGTTTCCCGGTATTTAACCTCGTTGTTTACCAGTACGCTTATACTTGCCATTTGTTCTTCGTTCAGTTTCATTTGCTGGTGAGTATTTTAAATTGGGTATGGTAAACCTTGGTTACTGCAATAGTATACACATTACAACAAACAAAAGAAGCCGTTATAATTACCGGAAACGATAGCGAAAGATCATTTATCAACCTATAATGATACACAACAAAAATTACATAGCTGCCCGCGATAAGAATTAAGCTATAAATAGCGAACATAGATATCGACAGGATATAAAAAGTGCGTTGCTTAATACTTCTTTTTGCAGCGGGCCCCTTTTCTTTCAACTTAAATACATTGGCCAGCATTGCCCCAACAGGGCCAAATATCAATCCTGAAATTAACGGCAAGGCGTATTCCTGATATTGCAGTATATAAGCGATATAAAATACAATTAAGGCTACCGCCACGGTACCAGGCAATAAGGGCCATTTAAAAAACGAGCTGAACGCTACCCATTTGGCCCGGTTTACCTGTGCCGAAAATGCGTGGTTATAACTTTCCTCTACATGCAATAAACCTTTCGGGCCGCCAAAGTCCTGCCTGATGATACGGTTATAAGTTGCTTCGATATCGGTTACGGCCTGATGATTTTCAAAAGCCGTGAGCACATGGTCATAAACTTCAATATAAGTTTCGCTAAACTTCACGTCATTGTTCACCAACTGTTGTACAAGTTTTAATTGCTCTTGGTTCAGTTTCATGATATGGCCGGTTTTAAATTCAACAATGCCTGTAACTGACTGATAAATGCCTCTGCTTCGTTTACCTTGCTGGTTACCTCATGGCCGCCCTCTTCGGTTAACCGGTAGTATTTGCGGGCGCGCCCGTCAACAATTTCTGATGTTGTTTCCAGTAAACCTTCGGCTTCCAGTTTATGCAGGGCAGGGTATAAGGCGCCTTCGGTCAGTTTGATCTCGCCGGCCGTTATCTCTTTCACCTTTTGGGTGATCTCATAACCGTACATCTGCTCATTATCCTCCAAAAGCTTCAGGATGATAGTTTGGATAGTGCCTTTCAGCATCGGGTTTGTGCTCATGCCGGTAAAGGTATAATAAATTTATATACATAACAAAATTATGTATATAAAATATTAAACCATTACAATTCACCACAATCTAAACCAATAACCAATAACCAATAACCAATAACCAATAACCAATAACCAATAACCAATAACTAAAAAGGATACCCTATCGCCAGGTTAAACACCAAATTCTGGCTGCGCCAGTTACCGTCAAAAGGGTTAACCTCGTTAATTACCCAACGCTGGCCCTCGGGCAGCCACGGTTTCCGGATCGGGAAACCCAGGTCGGTACGTAAAACCAGCACGGTCAGGTCAAAACGTAATCCCAGGCCCGCGTCGGCAGCTACCTGGCTTAAAAATTTTTTGCCGAACGCCCCCCCGTCCAAACCCGCATGCGAGCGCAGGTTCCAAACGTTACCCGCATCGGCAAACACCGCGCCATATACAATGCTAAACAGTTTGGGCCGGTATTCAAGGTTCATTTCCAGTTTAATATCGCCCGATTCATCAGGCAAAAAACCGCTCGCGCCGGTTATGGTCTGGTCGGGGTAGTAGCTACCCGGCCCAACAGATCGTGCCCTGAAACCACGCAGGCTGTTTGAACCGCCAATAAAAAACTGCTGGCTATAGGGCATAATGGTGGAGTTACCGTAAGTAAAACCGGCCCCCGCAAAAAAACGTGCGGCAAACTGGTCGGTTTTGTTTATCTTATGGTAAAACCGGTATTCGCTTTCCAGCTTTACATATTGGTTGTAAGGCGTGTTAAATATGGTTTTAACCTTCCCCGCAAGGGTATCCGCACCGCTTAATATACCCAGCAGGTTGGCCGATAAACTTACCTTGCCGTTAAAATAGTAAGTGTTCTGCTTGTAATTGAGTATGGTATTGGTTCGGGTGTAGCTGTAAGTTGGCCCAAAGGTTAGCTGATCATCGATCACATGCTTTAACGATGGGTTTTGAGTATGCTTGATACTATCCAGGTATAACTGCGATACATCGCGCGCGTTTACATAAGAGATGCTCATCAATTCCAGGTCGTGTTGTATCTGGTCGGTTTGCTTCCACTGGTATCCAAACTGCGTACGGAACGAGTTGAGAAAATATAACTGCGTCCTGTTGGTCACATCATAAGCAAACTGTAGTGTACTGTGCGGTAAAAAATCGCTGTTTGAGTTTACGCGCATAGGCGTAATAAACCTTGGCCATGATAAACTGGTTTGAAACCCCACCTGGTAAACATTAAAGCCACTGTTCTGGCCCGATACCTGTACATCGGTGCTCCCTAAAACGGATACGGTGAGCAGTTCGGCGCCTTTAAAAACGTTGCGGTTGCGCCAGGTTACAGAAGCCTGTGTGCCATTGTAGTTAGCCGAAGTGGTACGCGCCAAAATTTCAAACCGGAGTGATTTTTTACGGTAAGGCGTTAAATAATAAAAGGCATTCAGCTTTGGCGATCCCGGGTCGTTTACCTCTTCAAACCTGTTTTTTACAAACTTATACGGGCCCAGGTCAATAAAACGGCTCAGGGCCTGGTTATGGTCGCTGTGGTTATACGGTTCACCCGGATGGAACGATATCACGTTTCTGAAAACGTAAGGGTGTATGGTGTTCGCGGGGTCTATAACATAATAATCATCATACACCTTTGCCGAGTCCAGCTTAACAGCCGTATCACGCAGCGAATATTTTGGATAGATGTAAGTGTTCTTGATGGTGTAAATATCCCAGGCCTTATCATTCGTTTCCTGCTTAATGGTCACATATTCGTTCACCATATTTTTGCCGGCATTAATGCTGTCAACCTGTACCAGAATATTATCGGGGGCAAAAAAATAAAAGCCTTCTTCCTTTAGGCGGGCATCAATGCGCAAGCGTTCGTTTTTAATGTTGGCCAGGTTATATTTATCCCCAACCTTTAATAACGATTGCCTGGCCGTTCCGGCAACAGCCGTATCCAAACTACCCGTATCGGTTGGGAAGTGCACGCTGTTAATTTTATAAGCCGGGCCGGTTTGTATATTGTAAATAGCCTTGGCAGTGCGGTTTTTCTTTACCAGGCTGTCGCTGTTAACCTGTGCCAAAAAATAACTTTCGTTTTGCAGCTGGCTTTGTAAAATAGTAGCGTTCTTATCAATATCAACCGAGCTCCACAGCACCGGCGGCTCGCCGCGTTTATTAATAAAGCGCGATAAAAAATTCTTTTTACCCTTGCTAATGTTATACAAATACAGTTTAACCCTCAGCCCCAAAATAGTAGCATTGGGTTTGGGCCGGGTAAGGTCGGCAAGCTCGGTGGTCAGGGCTTTACGTTCGCTTTTGGTGGTGTTTTTATCACTTTTAATTTTTACTTCTGCACCGGTATACAATTTCTCGTTGGCAGGTAAGTACTTGGTATTACTGCAGGCGCTTATAAATAAAGCCAGGGTAAAAAGATATAATAAACGCTTAATCATAGGTTAGTTTGCTGTAGTAGTTGCAGGTGTTTTTGATGTTGTTTGTTTATCCTTCAGGGCTTTGTCTTTGTCTTTATTGGCCTTATCCTCTTCCTTTTGCTTTTTCAGCATTTCTTTTTCTTTTTTGGTTTTGCCGCTAAATATCTGGCTAAACCGGTTGTAATCAACTGTGAGCGAAAAGCCCACGCCGGTTTCAACAACCTGTCCCTGTACCACTATAAACTGGTCCTTTCGGTAGGCACGTATCTGGTAACGGCCGTCCTGGGTCAGTTTATATCCAACCGAAACGTCGCCTGCTATGTTATTAGCCTGCTCGCCTGCTTGTTGCCCTTCCAGGTTAAAATTATTGCCCACGCTAACCGTAAGCCGGTCGTTCAAAAACCGTTTCGATAGGCCCACGTTCAGGTCCGTGCGGTTGGTTGCCGTACCGCTCGAATAATCCGTGCCCGATTGCAGTGCAAAGTTCACATCAACCCCTTGTATTAGATTTCCCGCCAGGTTGTTCAACTGGTCCGATAGCAGCGAACTTACGCTGTTGCGGAGAGCACCATTAAAACCATCGCCGCCCCCCTGGCTCTGAAAAGGGTTTTGGCCAATAAAATGGTTAAGCAATAACACCGCAAATACCTGCTTGTTCATTTCGTTGGGATCCAGCCGCAACTGGTCAAGCTTACTATTAACCGTGTTCACCACCTCGCTGCTTACGTTGTAGGTGCTGTCGGGTAACACAATGTCAAAACCTATGGTAGGTTTCATTAATTGATCGGTAAGATGCAGGTCCACGTTAAAGGGCAGCTTTTCCTTATACATGGTTTGCTCGGTTTCGCCCGATAGCTGGTTGCTCACCAGGTCTATTGGTGCCACTTTCGCTACATAAATAGCTGTTATGTTTAGCGTAGCACTGGTCGGGTCGCCCTGCCAGGTTACCGTGCTGCCGGGTTTCAGCAAAAACCGGCGGTTAAATGTAGCGTACGACAGGTCGTACGATCCCTGGTTCACCGTATAGGTTCCGGTCAGGTTGGTTTTGCCGCTGGGGTCAATACCGCCATTCAGTTGCGCATCGCCTTTCAGGTGTATAACATCCCCGTTGCGTTCGTCAACTATGATAATAAACTCGGCGTTTTTATCAATGACGATATTAGCCGATACATCCATCCCTTTAAAGCTCGATTTACGCAATGAGTCCAGTTGCCCTTTCATCAGCGAGTCTACCCTGGGCGATTTCTTATTCACAAACTCCACCACGCCCTGCCGGTCTTCAACACTCGGGTCGGTTTGCGGCAGTACAATCGTTAAGCGCGTTTTGTCGTTTATTTTTAGCGTGGCATCAACAATAGGTTCGTTCATATCGCCGCGTATCTGTATCTGGCTGTCCAGGTATATCTGCCCGTAATACAGTTTATTTTCGGCAGGTATGGCGTTAAACACCCTGAAATTTTTGGTGTTCACATCCAGCCCGAATTTAAAGTCCGAATAATTTTTCGTGTAAACGGTTCCGGTAACAACAGCCTTGTTCCCCGCCGAGTCGATCAGCGTAAAATGGTTGAACATAATGCCGTCATCGTTAAAGGTGATCTTCTCATTGGTCGCTTTATAATACGAGTTGATCTTCGCGATATTGAACGCCGCTTTATTGAAAGTGATATCCCCGCGGATGACCGGCGCACTGGCTGTACCGGTTACCTTTAACTGGCCGGTTACCGCGCCGCTTGCCTGCCTCATGTTACCAAAGGTAAAGCCCTCTATGCTTTTCAAATTCAGGTTAACAATGTTCAGGTTCATATCAAAACTGCTCTTATCGGTATAATAAAAACCATCCAGGTTTACCTGGTTGCCCTTACCGGTAATGGCCACATTGGCAGCAAGCGCACCAGGCTGCTGGTTGTTTACTTTAATAGCCACATTGCCAAGGGTATCGCCTTTAAAGTTAAAATCGGTTATATTAATGTTGGATGTAAATTCGGCTGTTTTATCCAGGTTTTTAACCTGCGCGTTACCGTTAATGGTACCGCCAACCAATAAACCTTTTTGCTGTGCCAGCTGGGTCAGGGTTTCTATCTTAAAGTTTTTAAAATCAATATTGAGCGGGCCGTTTGCCTCAGGCGGCGATGTATTGATGCTTAACGATTGCCCCGCATTGCTGATGGTAAAGTCCCGGGCCAAAATACCTGCCCCGCCAAACTGCAGCGAATTATTTGCGCTAACTGCCCACGGCATGTAATTGAGCAGCAGTCCCGTTGGCAAAAAACTAAATTGATAGGCATCATTTAAAGCCGTAAATGTGCCCGCCATGCGGTAACGTTCTTTTTTATTGATATCGCGCACCAGTAAGGTTATGCCCAGTTTATTGTTTTGCGCGCTTCCGCTGATGCTGGTATTCAGCAGGTCTATTTGCGATGCCTTGATCTCATCGGTGGTAACACTGTAATTTAAGGCATTGTTGTTGGTATTGATGGCTAATTTAGTATTGCTGATGATGTTGGTACCGTAAACCACTTTAGGCATATTACCATTTACCACCAGCTTACCCTGCTCGCTGTCAAAGCTGCCGTTCAGGGTAATCGGCTCAAGCTGTTTCAGGTCGGGCATAAATTGCTTTAACAGCGGCGTTTTGGTTACCGATGCTGTAAACGTAAACCGTTCCGGGCTGTATTTTACTGTTGCAGGCTTGCCTATTGCAAAGTACTTGTTTATTTCGGCCTGTAGCGCTGTGCCAATTTCGGTCAATTTGTATTTACCGGCCAGGCGCGCCTTTATCATCTGCGATTTTAACCTCAGCGTACTGCTGTCGCTGTTTGCCGTTGCTATCACGTTAATGCTGTCCATTTGTATCCGCTGCGTACCGTTAACCACCAGTATATCGGTCAGGTCTATGCTGCCGTTCAGGTAATCCGGGTCGGCGGTCGGCAAATGCGCCACCAGCTTGCCGTGAAACCGCATCGGTGTTTTCGAAAAGTTCAGCTTTTGCAGGTCAACGCTATCCAGGTTCAGCGTGGCATCAATTGATGGGTATTTTTTGCTCATGTTAGCCCTGGCGTCAAGCGCGAAGTTGATATTCGGGTCCTTCATCCGTGCCTTGGCGTCGATGGCTCCGCCACGGGCAGTTCCGCTCATCACTAAATTCTGATAGGTGTAGCCCTTAATGTTAGCTTTCACAATATCGCCGCTAAAGGTAATATTAGCTGTTTTTGGGTCAATACCCGATCCTTTTACCTTAGCATTCATTGTTACCAAACCCACGTTTTGCTGTTGCCCGGCCAGTTTGCCCACATTCAGGTTATTGGCTTTAATATCGGCGGTATAGCTCATGGCTTTCATACCTTTCCTCATATCTACCGACGCAATTACATCAACCGCACCATCGCTCGATCGTAAATTCAGGTTGGTGCTAAAGGCTTTCATGCCGCCTTTAAACGTTCCGCGCACATTCAGGGTAGCAGGCAAGCTAATGTTTGCTGGTATCGTACCCGCCGGAACTAACTTCACGATATCAGCTTTACTGGTATTAAAATCATTGATCTTAATATCAAAGTAAGCCTTGTTCATATCCGGCAAACCCCGCACTATACCCGATGCTTTGATATGCGTACTGCCCAGCCCGGTTACATCCAGGTTTGGTATCGATAGATTATTGAGCTTGCCTATCACCCGGCTGTTGATTTTAAACACCGCATTCGGCGAGCTTTTAAAAGGCTCCATCGAAGCCATCGTCGGCATGATCAGCAAAATGTCTTTTAAACCTATCCGGCTGTTCACCACGTTGGCATTGATATGGACAGCGCCCATATCATTACTCAAACTCGCAATAGAAGGGTAGCTCACCTGTACCCCGTTTTGGATAACGGTTTGTGGTGTTTCCAGGTAAAGGTCATTCAGGTACGATTGCTTTTCGCCATACATAAAAACGGTATGAAACTTCTTCACGTTCAACCCGCTTTTCTCACTAAAATTAAAGCTGTTAATGGTTCCTTTAATATCTTTAGCATCATAAGTAAAATTACCTGCATCCATATTCAGATTATGGATATCCATGTGCATATAATCGAGGCCTTTGCCCGCCGGCTTTACGGCTTCGTTATCAAACTTTACATCGTTATGGATAAAGCTCACTTTATTGAGTGCCAATATCCATGGTTTGCCGGTTTGCGGCGCGGCGACCATCGTATCCAGTTTACGGATGGCTTTCGCAACAACTTTTTGTACAGTTTGCGGTTTGGTTAAGGATAAAATAGTTTTGGTATCATCAAGTTGAATGCTGTTGATCTTTACACTTTGATTTTTAAAATCAAGCTGGTTAACATCCACCAATAGTTTACCCAGGGTAACATTGGTCTTCATTTCCTTGCCCGTATAATCCACATGGATCTTCGACAGGTCGATCACGCCTAATTTCAGATCAAGCGGTATCTGCTTAACCGCCGTATCGGGTTTAGTGCTTTCCAGCGTACCCGATGGCGTTTGGATAATGCGCGCGTTAAATCCCGATAAGGTAATTTTTGGTATGGTAAACTTCATTTTATCCATATCAAAATCCTTAATGCGGGTATCAAAGTGGCCGAGGATAAATTTCACATCGTTGCCGCTCTGGTCATCCTTATACAGGATGTTGATCTTATCGAGGGCTATTTTATCCACCGAAAACTTCATGCTCGATGTGGTATCGGTTGGCTGCGGCTCTTTTTTCTGGTCGCCTGCAAAGGCTTTGGTAATATAATCGAAGTTGAATACCCCTTGCTTGGTGCGTTTAATGTTCGAAGTAATATTCTGCAGGTCAATCTCGTTGATCTCTACCCTGTGATGTAACAACTTAAACATCGAAATATCAACCTTCAGCTTATCGCCCGCTAAAAGGGTATCACCTTTCTGGTCGGCAAAATAAACGCCTTCCAGTACCACCAGTTTGGGGAACTCAACACTTAACTTGTTGATCTGTACTTTGGTATGGATCTTATTCTGTAAAAAAACTACAACCTTGTTCTTTGCAAAATTTTGCACAGCCGGAACCTGTATTAAAACCAGGATAAGCACTACCAGGAATATCACACTCCCTACTATCCATAACAAGGTTTTTAAAGCGACGCGTCCAAATTTTTCCAATTTCGATAAATTTTTACCCTATAATTATTATTGTCTGTTTACAGATATATAATGCTTTAAGCGGTGTTTTGTTTGATGAAGATGCTTTTCTACACACTGAAACACAAAAAAGATCCGACAACGTTGTCCGTTTGCCTGGGTTTTGTTTAAATTAGCGTCATGCAGTTCAAATCGTACACAAACCAATGGCTGTTCACATGGTAAACCAATTAAAAGACGGTGCTGCCTGCAAGGTTATCGGCGGCACGCATAAAGGTAAATCGGGTATTGTTAAAGATATTCATACCAGTAAAACCGGCCATGTAACCATCACAGTGGTGCAGGCCAACGGCGACAGGTTTAAAACCCTGGGCCGAAACGTATCGGTAGAAAACTAACGGTATAATATTTGTGGCCCGCTTTAACTTATTAACCAGCTCAAAATTTATAAACTTTAATTAACCATCATGCGCGCACAGATCACTCCATTCCTGCTGTTCAAAGATGAAGCCGAAGCAGCGGCCAACTTTTATGTATCGGTATTTGGCGGTAAGCTGCTCAACATCGATCCGTACCCCGAAGGCACCCCAATACCTGCCGGAGCGGTAATGACTGCCACTTTCGAGATATTTGGCATGACCATGACCGCGTTGAACTGGGGCCAGCCGGCCGAATTTAAAGAAACCATTTCCTTCGCTATTCAACCCGAAACACAGGAAGAAACCGATCATTATTGGAATGCGCTTATCGCGGATGGCGGCTCAGAAGGCCCCTGCGGCTGGCTGAAAGATAAGTTCGGTGTTTCATGGCAGGTAGCGCCCGAAGTTTTGATGCGCATGATGAGCGACCCCGATCCCAAAAAATCCTCGGCAGTAATGCAGGCCATGATGAAAATGAAAAAGATCATTATTAAGGATATCGAGGAAGCTTATCATAAAGCATAAACTCATTCAGCATTTCCCGCAGAGGCGCAAAGATGCTAAGAATTTTAAGTTTTTTGTAGATAAAATCGATCACACAATAGGTAATAACTTAATAACCCAATAACCATTCACAAATCACAGAGTTATCTGTTATTCGAAGTCTCCTGACTTCGAATTGTTATTCCTGTAGTCTCTGACTACAGGTTTGTAGTTATAAACTACAAACATAATTATCCGAAGTCGGGAGACTTCGGATAGCAATAGTACATTCGCACATCTGCATATTTTCACATTCATACACACCAACCGAGTTATCAACAACGTTAAAGCTTAAGCTGATTTTTGGTTAAGTTTGTACTCATCATTTTTACCGTTTTTTTGCTGCCATGCCCGATTTTTCGCACTTACATGTTCACACCCAGTTTTCATTGCTCGACGGTGCCGCCGATATATCCAAACTGTATAAAAAGGCTGCTGCCGATGGCATGAAGGCAATGGCCATTACCGATCATGGTAACATGTTCGGTGTGTTCAAATTTGTGGCCGAAGCAGGCAAACACGGTGTAAAACCCATTGTAGGCTGTGAGTTTTACGTAGTTGATGATCGCCATAAAAAACAATTCACTAAAGAGAAAAAGGATGTGCGCCGCCACCAGCTCTTCCTGGCAAAAAATGCCGAAGGCTATAAAAACCTCATCAAACTGTGTTCGCTCGGCTACATGGAGGGCCTGTACAGCAAATGGCCGCGTATTGATAAAGAACTGATCCTGCAATACCATAAAGGATTGATCGCTACCACCTGCTGTATTGGTGCATCCGTGCCGCAAACCATCTTAAAAGGTACCGAAGAAGAAGCTGAGGCCGAATTTAAATGGTGGCTCGACATTTTTGGCGAAGACTATTACATTGAGCTGCAGCGCCACGAAATACCCGAACAGGAGATCATTAACAATAAGCTCACCCAATACGCCAAAAAGTTTAACGTGAAAATGATCTGCTCAAACGATTCGCACTACGTGGATCAGCAGGACAGCAACGCGCACGATATTTTGCTTTGCGTAAACACCGGCGATATGCAAAGCACGCCCATCGCTACCGATGAGGAAGGCGGCAAAGGTTACCGTTTCGGTTTCCCTAACGATCAGTTTTTCTTTAAAACCCAGGCCGAAATGGGCAAACTGTTTCACGATCTGCCCGAAACGCTCGATAATACCAACGAGATCGTCGATAAGGTAGATGTATTGAAGCTGAAGCGTGATATCATGCTGCCCAATTTCCCCATTCCGCCCGAGTTCCAGATCCACAGCGGGGCCGAAAGTGATGTGCTTAACCAGTGGGAATACCTCAAACATTTAACCTATACCGGCGCCAAAGAGCGCTATAAAGATATTGATGCCAAAACCGAAGAGCGGATAGAGTTTGAGCTCTTTACCATTCGCACCATGGGTTTTGCAGGTTACTTTTTAATTGTTGCCGATTTTATCAGGCACGGCCGCGATATCGGCGTGTTCATCGGCCCCGGCCGTGGTTCGGCAGCGGGTTCGGTGGTGGCCTATTGTACAGGTATCACCAATATCGACCCGATGAAGTACAACCTGCTTTTCGAAAGGTTTTTAAATCCCGATCGTAAATCAATGCCCGATATCGATACCGATTTTGACGACGAGGGCCGCCAAAAGGTGATCGATTACGTGGTGGATAAATATGGCAAAAACCAGGTAGCACAAATTATTACCTACGGTTCGATGGCTGCCCGCACCAGTATCCAGGATGTGGGCCGGGTACTGGATATGCCCTTATCCGAAGTTAACGCGCTCAAAAAACTGGTGCCCGATACTTTGGGGATTACCTTACGGGATGCCATTGAGCAGGTACCCGAACTCAAAGAAATTATCAAAGCCAACGATCTTCGTGGCGATGTTTTGCGCGCCGCCGAAAAGCTCGAAGGCTCGGTACGTAACACAGGCGTACACGCCGCCGGTGTAATTATTGCCCCCGGCGATCTAACTACCATTGTACCCGTTGCCGTAGCAAAAGACTCCGACCTGCTCGTTACCCAGTACGATGGCCGGGTGATCGAAGATGCAGGTGTTATCAAGATGGACTTCTTGGGATTAAAAACCCTCACCATCATTAAAGGCGCCCTGAAGATGATCAAGCAGAATCATGGCGTTGAGATAGATATTGATTACATCGCGCTCGACGATCAAAAAACCTATGAGCTTTACCAGCGCGGCGATACCAACGGTACCTTCCAGTTTGAAAGCGATGGGATGCAAATGTACCTGCGTGATCTTAAACCAGATAAGTTTGAGGATTTGATCGCCATGAACGCCCTTTACCGCCCGGGCCCGATCGAGTACATCCCCAACTTTATCAAACGTAAGCACGGCCTCGAGCCCATCACTTACGATCTGGACGATATGGAAGAATACCTGGGCGAAACCTACGGTATTACCGTTTACCAGGAGCAGGTGATGCTTTTATCACAAAAACTGGCAGGCTTTAGTAAAGGCGATGCCGACGTTTTGCGTAAGGCCATGGGTAAAAAGCAGATCGAGGTGCTCAACAAAATGGAGGCCCAGTTTATGGAAGGCGCTGCAGCAAAGGGCCATGCCAAAGATAAACTCACCAAGATCTGGACCGACTGGAAAGCATTCGCCCAATACGCATTCAATAAATCGCACTCCACCTGCTATGCACTGGTGGCCTATCAAACGGCCTTCCTTAAGGCGCATTACCCGGCCGAGTATATGGCCGCGGTATTGAATAACCAGAACAGTATCGATAAGATCTCTTTCTTTATGGAAGAGTGCCGCCGCATGGGCACCCTGGTTTTAGGTCCCGATGTGAACGAGTCATCGGTATTGTTTACCGCTACCGGCGATGGCAACATTCGGTTTGGCCTTTCGGGGATCAAAGGTGTGGGCGAAAAAGCCGTAGAAAGTATCATCGAAGAACGTGAGGCTAACGGTCCTTTCAAATCTGTTTACGATTTTGCCCAGCGCTCAAACACCCGTGCGGTAAACCGTAAATCGTACGAAAACCTGGTATACAGCGGAGCCTTTGATAGTTTTAATTTAAAACGCGCCCAGTTTTTTGCTAAAACCGAAAATGGTATTTTAAGCGGTATCGAACGGCTCATCAAATACTCCAACGATTATCAGAATACGCAAAGCACTTCGCAATCGTCATTGTTCGGCGGTTCGGTAGCTTCGTACATACCCGAGCCAACTATGCCCGATTCGGAAGAGTTTCCGCTGATCGAAAAGCTCAAATACGAAAAGGAAGTGATCGGTATCTACCTCACCGGCCACCCGCTGGATAACTACAAGGTTGAACTCGAAAAATTCTGTAAACATACCGTTGCCGATCTCAAGCTCATCCAAAAGATGAAGAACAAAGAAGGCGGCGAAGAAACCGAAATGGCCTTTAACCAGCTGCGCAAATCAGCATCCGAATTAAGCATCGGCGGCTTAATGGCTTCCGTTCAGCATAAAACCACCAAAACAGGTAAGCCCTTCGGCACCTTTGTTTTGGAAGATTACTTTGACAGTTACGAGTTTGCCCTTTTCGGGGATGACTATATCAAGTTCCGTAACCTGCTGTTTGATGGTAACTTTCTACATCTCAAGGGCAATATAGAAGAAAAGTTTCGCCAGGTAGGTAACTGGGATATGCGGATAACCGCCATGAGCCTGCTATCCGAAATGCGTGATAAATTCACCAAGTCGTTAACAGTGATACTGAACCTTAACGACCTTAATACCGACCTGCTCAACAACCTGCAGCAGGCAGTAAACGTAAACAACGAAAAATACCCGGTAAAAAATTGTACCCTGCGTTTCAAGGTCCGCGACCGTGACGAATCGATCCTGGTGGATATGCCATCCAAATCCTTCAAAGTAAACCCCAGCGACGATCTGATGGAAGAGATCAAAATGCTCACCAAAGAGCAACCAGTGCTGGCGTAGAAATGATTTCGAATTTCGAATGTTTAATTTCGAATTTATTCCACCGTGTCATTGCGAGGAAGAGCGCGTTGAAAACAGCGATGACGTGGCAATCTCATGCTATACAGAGCGGTTATGCAAGTCCGTAATTGCTTCACCATCATTCGCAAACAATTCAAAGATGGAGGCAAATTCGAAATTGAACATTCGAAATCCGAAATAAAAAAATCTGAATCCTCCAGTTACTCACACACCAACTAATTATTCACACCTTGCTTCGGCCAATCAAAAACCCTTTATATTTATCACGCTAAAACAATAAACGGTTTGCCCGGTCTATATAATGTCACTTTGTCATAAACTATTTGCGGCAAGCAATTTGATTAGTATATATTTGTTCACTTAAAATTTAAAACAAGGAATATCATGGCATTAGAAATCACCGATGCAAACTTTGAAGAGTTAGTATTAAAATCAGATAAACCAGTATTGATCGACTTTTGGGCTGAGTGGTGTGGCCCTTGTCGTATGGTTGGCCCGGTAGTAGAAGAAATAGCAAAAGAATATGCCGACACTGCCGTTGTAGGTAAAGTAAATGTAGATAATAACCCGGCTATATCAGTTAAATATGGTATCCGTAACATCCCGGCTTTATTATACTTTAAAAATGGCGAAATTGTCGACAAACAGATCGGCGCCGTTCCAAAATCGGTTTTAGCCGGTAAGTTGGATAAGCAATTGGCATAAAAAGCAAAGCGTTTGGCGCATAGCGCAAGGCGATAAATAAAATAATTAAAGCGTTTCGGTATAACCGGAGCGCTTTTTTATTTCCCCCAACCCCGCGTTAGCGATCGCAGCGGATACCGGCCCTGTGGCTAAGGCCGGTGCAGTATGAGCGTAGAGCGCGGCCCGCAGGGAAACGCCCAAAAAAATCTATTAGATATATCAAAGCGTTTCGGCAGCAACCGGAGCGCTTTTTTGTTGGAAACATGCGTTATTTTTTGTATATTTAAGGTTGAGCGAGCAATAGTTATGTGAATAAAAATCGATTTTATACAAATTGAAAAATACCGACAAATACCCACCACTCCATCTCCGCGCGTCATTGCGAGGGACGAAGCAATCCCCGACTTACAGAGCTGCTTTGCTTGTTTGAGATTGCTGCATCTTTCTATAATCAAATTTTGAAAAACCTAATTGAAAATACCCACAAATACCCCCCTGTTAATCCGCAAAAACTCCTAAATTCGTTTTATGCCGCAACTCACCACCAACCGCGAAATCCAGCAATTAGGCAACCTCGAGCTTTTGGCCCGCCAGGTTGTTGAAGGCTTTATTACCGGCCTGCACCAAAGCCCCTTCCACGGTTTTTCGGTCGAGTTTGCCGAGCACCGGCTGTACAACAATGGCGAATCGGTAAAAAATATCGATTGGAAACTGCTGGCCCGTACCGATAAAATGTTTGTCAAACAGTTTGAAGAAGAAACCAACCTGCGCAGTTACCTGCTTTTAGATACTTCATCCTCCATGAACTACCCGGAAAAAGGGATGAGCAAACTGCAGTTTTCGGTATATGCCATTGCGTCATTAATGTACCTGTTTAAGCGCCAGCGCGACGCGTTTGGTTTGGGCCTGTTTTCGGATAAGGTGGACTGGCTAAGCCGCGCCCGCTCAACCTCAACACATTTATACTACTTGTTTGCCGAGCTGGAGCGGATGTACGAACATCCCAAAGCCAACAGCCAAACCGATATTGCCGGTGTGCTGCATCACATTGCCGAAGATATCCACCAGCGCTCTATGATCATTTTATTTAGCGATATGCTGGAGAATGGCATGGACGAGCAAAAAAGCGATGCCCTGTTTGCCGCGCTGCAACACCTCAAGCATAATAAGCACGAGATCGTGATCTTTAACGTCACCGATCATAAAAAAGAATTGAAGTTTGATTTCGATAACCGCCCGTACCACTTTGTCGACCTCGAAAGCGGCGAAGAACTGCGTGTGCACCCCAACGAGATCAAGGCAAGTTACCTCAGTTCACTCCATACCTGGCGCAACCAGTTACAGCTCAAATGTGCCCAATACCACATTGATCTGATCGATGCCAACATTCACAACGGTTTCGACCAGGTGCTCAAAGCCTACCTGGTTAAACGGAATAAGATGATGTAGACCAACAAGAGCGGTGAGGTGGCCTGTCATGGTGAGCTTGTCGAACCACGACGCGCCGGCCACTCCTTCCTTCATTTATTTCAACTTTTCACAATCAATTCACCTCACTTTTTGTTACTAAACAAATTGTAACTGCAGATACAGCATATGAGATTATCCATCGAGCGCAAAACAGTAAAAGTATACCCTGATTCAAAACGGGTTATCGCCCGCTTTTTTTATAATGGCGAGATCCGCGCCAAAGAAGTATTAGGCAAAGTAATGGGCTTAAATGAAGATCAGGTTTTCGATATCATTTCGCCTATTTTGCAGGAATACTCCAAGCGGCACCGTAATATTACCCGCCTGCTGCAGCGCCATTGTGCAAAGCTCAACGTGCTTTTTAAGGAGCTCAACATTAACGAAGAAGAGCTGAGCACTTATCGCAAGCTGCTTATCGGCTCGTACTTTACACACGAATATTCTATCGAGTCGGCGGCGTTCTTTAACCCGTCCATCATCGAAGATCCCGATCAAAGCGACCTTGAAGAAGGCGAAAAACGAATGATTATCAGCTTCAGGGCTGTAGGCGAGGGGCACATCTCGTCCATTGCGTTCCGGCGCGCGCTCATCGATAAAAACAACAATATCGAGGTAATAGGCGCAGGTAACTATATTGACGAGGCCGAGATCATCCGTAATGCCACGTACAATAAAAAGCTGTTTTTCGAAAAGGCTGCCATTACCCAGATCAATATCTCGGCGTTAAAAGAAATTGAGGGCCAGCTTGAGGAAACCTTCGAATATTCGCACTTACGCCGCATCATCCTCGAGTCGCAAAAGCTCGAGATGAATGACATGAAGAAGCTCGAGTACGATAAAATGCTCTGGCTTGCCGATTCTTATTACGAGATCGTCTTTTCACTGGATACCGATATTTCCGACAGGGTGATCTTCCCGATCTCTGAGTTCGAACGTAAAGGTATTGAGGATGCCCGCTTTGTAAAATTTGTAGATGATGATGGCACTTACGCCTATTACGCCACCTATACCGCTTACGACGGTGCCATGATTATGCCCAAACTGCTCCACACCACCGATTTTTACGATTTTAAAGTAATGCCGCTGTACGGCGCAGGCGCACAAAATAAAAACCTGGCGCTCTTTCCGCGTAAGATCAACGGTAAATATGTGATGATGTCGCGTATCGATGGCTGGAACAATTACATCATGTATTCCGATAAGATCAACATCTGGGAAAAACCCATCCGTTTGCAGGAACCCAAATTTCCGTGGGAGTTTGTACAGATCGGTAATTGCGGCTCGCCTATCGAAACCGAACACGGCTGGCTGATGATCACCCACGGTGTTGGCCCTATGCGCCGCTATGTAATCGGGGTGAGCCTACTGCAATTGGATGATCCGTCGGTCATCATCGGCCGCCTGAACGAGCCTTTGCTGATACCCAATAAAGATGAGCGCGAAGGCTATGTACCTAACGTGGTTTACTCCTGCGGGGCTATCATCCACAACAATAAACTCATTGTGCCCTATGGCCTGTCCGACTATTCATCCTCATTCGCCGTAGTCGATCTGAATGATCTGCTCAATAAGCTGAAGAACGAAATATAGATGAGTTAAAAAAAATGTTATTTCGGGCGAGCGCAGCGACGAGAACCCCAAATAGCGCAAGTCTTGTGTGAGTGGTTGAGTGGGGGTGACTTGTGATTTGTGAAGACAAGGGCCCCAAATAGCGCAAGTCTTGTGTGAGTGGTTGAGTGGGGATGACTTGTGATTTGTGAGCCCAATAGCGAAAGTCTTGTGTGAATGGTTGAGTGTGGGATGACTTGTAATCTGTGAAGACAAGTACCTTTCAGGCTTCCTGATTTTTAATGATATCGGCAATAATGTCCAGTATACCCTCGTTTTTAACGATCCACATGCCCAGGCGTTCTTCGGTAATACCGGTTTTTAATTGATAGCTAAAGCTTGGCGAGCCATTATCAAAAAGGGTTTCCATAAACTTAAAATTGATATTTTCTATGCCTGATAACTCCCTGGCCACTTCAACAATGTGCGTAGATACTACAAAATAACTGTTTTTGATCTGTGCAAAAGAGCGGATGATAGACAGCGAGGCATCATGAGCATCCTTTACATTGGTCCCCCGAAACAGTTCGTCAAATATCACAAACAACTTAGGCAGCGCAGCTATTTTTTGTGCCACATGCTTAACGCGAAGTACCTCGTTATAAAAATGGCTGTTGCCCTGGCTTAAATTATCGGGCAGGTTTATGGTTGTGATCAGTCCGTTAAAAACAGGGGTTTGCATACGCGTCGCCGGTACCGGGAAACCAAGCTGCGACAGGTAAATGCAAATGCCAATGCTTTTTAAATAACTTGATTTACCGGCCATATTAGTGCCTGTTATAAAGCAAATATTCTGGCCGGGGTTAAACGCGGCACGGTTGGATACAGGGTTTTTGATCAGCGGATGAAACATACCATCAATAATCAGGCTATCGTCATTGTCGCTTATCACAGGCAATGCAAAACCTAAACTCAAACCGGTGGTTGCTATACTCAGATAAACATCAAACTGGTAAACAATGTCTAATAACCGTTTAAGCTTGTCAAAACCTTTGTACCTGAACAAATGATCAGCTTGCGCGATAGCTACGGCCCCCGGTTTTTTAGGGTCTATATTGTTCAGAAATACAAAATCATTGTCGGTTAAAACCTCATCAATTTGCCTGTGAAAATTTTGCAATAAGGCAGGTAAGGTTTCAATAGGATAGGCTGCGGTAAAACCGCGAAGCATAACCAATAGCTCCAACGCGTACTTTATGCCGCTTTCAATAATATAATAATCGCTGTCGCCTTTAAGGCGATAACGCAGCCATTTTTCAACCGCCCGTATTTTTGATACCGACGTAGGCTTATTTTTTTGCTGAAGATAGAATTCAATAAAATCGCACGGCCCTTTTTCTATTTTAAGGTCGATAGTGTTTAGCTGCAGGTATTTGATCGCGGCAACGCGTTCTTTGAGTTGTTCTTTATCGGTTAAAGGGTTATCAAAAATCTCTTTGAGCTTGTACCCACCGCCATAGGTAATGGTTTTGTTAAAAAGGGCGAATATGCAATCGTCATTTTGCCCGCTTCTAAAAATGGCCAGATCATTATGCGTTTGCTCATCACACTCAAATTTCATTAGGGCATATGGATTTATTCAAATGAAGATAGAAATAAATAAAAAACTTGCCCCGCAACATCTTCAAAAAATTTGACTTTTTCAGTTTGCCCGATTATTTTAGCCCCGAATTTTATCACTAAATGGAAACAAACAGAAAAACCTGGAGCAGACCTGATCTTATCTTAATTGATACCTCAAGCATTCAACATAAATCGCAACATGCAGTTCGTGAGGGTACGGGGCATTATTCATCTGGAACGGGCCCGAATTTTAAAAATTTCATGAATAAGATAGGCACCGCAGGAATTACTATTACATTCAATGGTGTGCCGGTGCATGCCAAGAGCGATGCGGTATCCTAATAGGATACTTTACTAGTTATTTTTTCAACTATAACCCTTTACTATTCAAAGCCACCGATTTCGGGTTATGATGTATGTCTTTCGGCTGCACTCATTAACTTTTGAAATGTATATTCGATTGATTTTGAAGCAGATACAGAAAGTTTAAAATTTGTTTTTGCCGCTTATCCGTTTTATATTAGAGTCAACCTTTTATCACTACCAATGGAAACAACCAAAAAAACCTGGAATAGCCCCGTCCTTTTCTTAATCAGTAACGGAAACGTTGAGCAAAAATCACAGCTCTCTGTTCGCGAGGCTACAGGGCATTATCTAACAGTTCCAAATTTTAAGGCTTTTGTAAATCCGTCAAACGTCGGGTTTGATATTACAGTCAAGGGTGTTCCGTTTTATTCTAAAGATGCCGCTATATCTTAACAGGGCTGAGAAACGATCTTTGCTATTCGAAGTCCTTGCTATTCGAAGTCTCCTGACTTCGGATCATTATGACTGTAGTTTTCAACTACAATCGAAGCTAAACGATTTTCTGATACAATTCCCAATAGTCATTCACCATCTTCTGTTTGCTAAATTTACCTTTTGCCCATTCACGGCAATCCGCACGTTTAACCGAGTCTAACTCAGCTACTGCATTAACAGCCTCGTCAACGGTAACAACCAAAAAGCCGGTTTGCTTATCGCTGATCAGCTCCGGCATCGAGCCTTTGTTAAACGCAATAACAGGTGTACCGCAAAGCATGGCTTCGGCAACGCTCATCCCGAAAGGCTCGTTAAAACTGATGGGGTGCAGCAGGGCAAGGGCCTTACCTAAAAGTTCGTTCCGTTTTTCGGGCCCGGCTTCGCCAATGAACTGGATTTGCTCGTTCAGTCGCGGTTCAACCTTTTCCTTAAAGTAATGCTCGTCCTGCCTTATACCCGCTATAATCAGGCGTTTTTTACTTTTGATGGCAATTTCAACCGCTTCGGCAGTACCCTTGTCGGGATGGATGCGGCCAAAATACAGCAGGTAATCATCGGGTGTTTCGTTAAATTCAAAATGGCTAATATCCAAACCGTTATATACCGTAGCTAAATAGTCAAGCTCAGGACTGCGGTCGGCATTACTGATGGATACATAGTGCGAGGTATCGTTGTACTTTTTATAAACCGGTACTATCTTTTGCGATGAAAAACCATGTATGGTCGTGATCATCGGCGTGTTGATCAGCCGCGAATAGGTGAGGGGTAAAAAATCAAAGTTGTTATGGATAATATCAAACTCACCGGCCCGCTCCATCAGGTTACTAATGTGCAGGCATTCCAAAACCTTGGCATCCTGGCTGCGGTCCTCCTCGTAGCCGGTTTTACAGATGGACTGTAGCGTACCCGCTGTGATCGAGTCCCCCGTCGCAAAAAGCGTTACATCCTCACCTAAAGCAACCATGCCCTCGGCAATGTTCGATGCTATTTGCTCCCACGGCCCGTAATGCCGCGGCGGGGTGCGCCAGGCTACCGGCGATAACACAGCGATCTTCATGCTAACACAGTTCTATAGTATAACCGTATTTGTGATATTCGTATTCCAGCTCAAAAGCTTTTAATACTGTAAGGTGCGATATCAGGTACGCCAATGTACTTTCGGCCCCCTGGTTACGGTTAATACCGGTAGGCAGCAAGCCATCGCAGCAGCCCTTGGTTTCATGGTCGTAAAGTGGTGCACGCAGCGTGTTTTCGCCCAAAAACCACATATAGCACAAAAACATTTTTTCTACATATTCGGGCTCGTGCCATATCTGGTACGCCTGAAAGTTCATCAGCACCATCGCCATGGTTTCAATAGCCTGCTGATCATACAACGGTACTTCGCCACCGCGCTGATACCAGCCCTCATTCCCTATAGGGATCAGGTAACCCTTGGATAGTGTAGTTTTATCCAAAAACTCCATCGATTCTAATGCGATCTCTTTAGCCCTTTCATCACCCGTCAGTTCGCACGAATGCATTAACGCCAAAGGCAAAATGGCATTGTCATAGGTCATTTTTTCTTCAAACCAAAACCAATCGTCGCCGCGGTTCTTTTCGTAGGCGTCAACCAACGGTTTGGTCAGGTCGGTTAATTCGCGCAGCATGCCTTCATCCTGCGGAAAGACTTTCAGATAAAGTGCGATGCCGATTAGGGTATTAGCTATCCCACGCAAATGGTGCAGGTTTTTAAATTGTTGAGTGGCTTTATGAAAGATCTCGACCGCGAACTCCCGGTACGAATTGTTGACCGCGCAATTGATCAGGTACCCTAACGACCAGATCGTACGGCCAAATGAATCCTCCGATCCCACTTCGTCCAGGTACTGCCGGCTAAAGCTTAAAAAGTTACGGAAATTACCGTCTTCCGTCTGCATATAATGGATATAGCTCAGGTAGATGGGCAACAACCCCAGTGCCTCCTGGCTTTTGTTACGCTGGTAAGCCATTAGCGCCATGATCAGCGCCCGGGCATTATCATCCAGGCAGTAGCCTTCTTTTAAATTAGGGATGCCGTATTTGGCATGCTGTACAATACCTGTATCATCAGTAAGCCGTAAAACATGCGATAAACTAAACTTAGGCATTATTTCAGGGTCAACGATACTGCTTTTTAGTATTTTATCCCTAAAATCATGCTGGTTGCAGGCATCCTGTGCGGCCTTAATGTATTCGGCGCCGGTTTTTGGCCAGCGCAGGTGCAGGCCGTATTGGTACGCGTTCGCCCGCATTTCAGCAAGTGTATCATTGTTACTTAACAGCTCGTTAACATGTTGCGCCAATTGCTCATCATTTTTAAAATCAAATAAGCGCCCGCGGTTTTCGGCCAGCAACTCGGTAGCGTGCCAGTAAGGCGTAGATACAATTGCTGCACCCGCGCCCACCGCGTACGATAACGTTCCGCTGGTTATTTGCGCTTCGTTAAGGTATGGAGTTACATAAATTTCGGCAGCGGTTAGGTAGTCAAACAACTCCTCCTCGCTCACAAATTTATTGATAAAGGTAAGATGATTACTAACGCCCAGTTGTGCCGCAAGCCGTTTTAAACCATCGCGATACTCCTCGCCGTTGTTTTTGATCACGCCCGGATGTGTGTTACCTAAAACCACGTACATCACATCGGGGTGTTGCTCCACAATTTTAGGCAGCGCCCTGATCATGGTTTCCAATCCCTTGTTCCGGCTGATCAACCCAAAGGTAAATAATACCCTGTTGTTTCTAAATACAGGCAGCTTTTTGATGGGGTTATCTTCCTGCGCTTCAAGGTCGGGTACACCATGCTCTATGATCTGAACTTTGTCGGCCGGTATATCATAAATTTCAGTTAAAAAATCCAGCGCCCGCTGACTCATTACAATTACTTTTGACGATTGTTCCGCTATTTCGCGGATGATGATCTTTTGTACAAAGCTGGGGTCTTTAAGTACGGTGTGGAGTATGGATATCAGGGGCTTTTGTAAACGGTTAATGAGCGGTAAAATATAGATCCCGCTTTCGCCGCCGAAAATACCAAACTCGTGCTCTAAAATGCAAACGTCGATATTACTGGTATTGATATAATTTGCAGCCCTGATATAGTCTTTTTGATGATCCTGACGTACCACAAACTTCACTTCTTCGGGGTATTTATATTCATTAATATCTTCCGAATCATTCAATGCCACCACAAAGCCGCTTTGTAACGGCGATTTTCTTTCCGGGTAGTTGGCATTAACGGCATTCACCAGGTTTTGATTAAACGTGGCTATTCCGCATTCGCGTGGAGGATAAGTTGATATATAGGCAATACGCATTTTATGATCTGTTTTTTTAAGTTAGTGTATCGACATAACACTAAAACAGGCCTTTTTGTTTATTATAGGCTATAAAATGGGGCGTTTTTATGCCATAGTAATGTATTATTTCAATTACATTACATTAAGCAGGGGTTAAAAGTGTTGATTTTAAGCCGTATAGTAAGTCAGGGCTTCGGTAATAATTTCGCAGGCGCGTGTAATCTCCTGTTCGGTAATTACCAGCGGCGGGGCAATGCGCATGGAGTTGCTGCAATGTAAAAACCAGTCGACTATAATGCCGTTTTCAATACAACGGTCTATCACCTTTTTATTCAGGTCAAAGCTTTCCAGTTCGGCGGCAAGCAGCAATCCTTTCCCGCGTATTTCGCGGATAGCCGGGTGTACAAGTAACTTCCTAAATAAAGCTTCCCTGGCGGCAACCTGTTCAATAAGCTGTTCTTCCAACAAAGTTTCCAAAGCTGCCAAACCCGCTGCGCAGCATACGGGGTGACCGCCAAAAGTGGTAATATGGCCCAGTATCGGGTTTTCGCTTAACGCGGACATGATCTGATTTGATGATACAAACGCACCGATAGGCATGCCGCCGCCCAACGCTTTGGCCAGCAATAAAATATCGGGTACTATGCCAAAATGCTCAAATGCGAACAGCTTGCCCGTACGGCCAAAGGCAACCTGTATCTCATCCAGTATCAACAAGGTGCCTGTTTCGGTACAGTGTTTTCGTAAAGCTTGCAGATAAGTTGCATCAGGTACGCGTACACCTGCTTCGCCTTGTAAGGTCTCTATAATTACACAAGCGGTTTGTGTGGTTATCTGTTCAAAACACGCCGGGTCGTTAAAATCAATAAACTTTACACCGGGCAATAAAGGGCGGTAGGCTTGTTTATATTCCTCGTTACCCATTACGCTTAAAGCACCCTGCGTGCTGCCATGATACGAGTTTTTGCAGGCAATGATTTCGCTGCGACCCGTATAACGCTTGGCTAATTTTAAAGCGCCCTCAACAGCTTCGGCTCCCGAGTTTACAAAATAAGTGGCCTGTAATTGCTGTGGCAGTACCGAAGCCAGTTTTTCGGCAAACTTAACCTGCGGAGCCTGCACATATTCACCGTAAACCATCAGGTGCATATATTTTTCGGCTTGTTGTTTCACCGCATCAACAATGCGCGGGTGCGAGTGCCCCAGGTTGCTTACGCCAATACCCGATATCAGGTCGAGATATGGTTTGCCATCCCGATCATAAAGATATACCCCTTTTGCGCTTTCAAACTCAAGCAAAAGCGGGAAGCGGGTGGTTTGTGCGTTATGATTTAAAAATAGCTGGCGTAAGTTTAACATGCTGCAAAAATAACAAAGGCTTCCGGTTATTACCGAAAGCCTTTGTTATTAAAAAACAGATCAATCAATTGTTAGCTTCTTCTTTCCTGTCACGGTATTGCTTAAGCATTTCATCACGAAATTGCTCCTCGCTTTTGTAGATCATGTTTACCTTATCGGGAGGCAATATTTTTAAAAACTCGGTGTTGTAATGCGATCTGATGTCTAATATCTTACGGTCAATAGCAAATTTATCCGTACTGTTTGCCGATGGATTCAGGTTATTCAAACGGCGTTCGGCTTGTGCAGCAAATAATTCGTCCTGATACTGGTTAAAAACAGGCCAAAATTTTTCGTTTTGGGCGGGTGTAAGGTCCAGCTGGCGGGTAATATAAGCCGACCGGGCCATTTTTGTCCGTGCAAGCCTGTCTACAATTTTTTCGATTTTTGGATGTCCCGCAGTTTTATCCTTGTTAGGCGGTTTTCTTTGCACCGGGCGATCCTGTTTCAGGTGTCCGTCACCAAACAAGGGCTTTGCCTGGTTAACACCTGCAACCATCGTTAATATCATCAATATACTTAAAAAGTATCTCATTTCTTAATTAATCGCCTGTTCTGCATTAATTACTGCCTGCAAATCATCGTTGTCAGTATCACTGCCTGTTACAATGGTAGTAACATCTGTATTTAATTCCAAATAAGCCTCAATTTCATCGCTCGACATTTTTGCTACTGCTTTATGCAGATAGGTGTGCTGGTGCGATGCATTGGCGTTGGTTGTATTAAACTCGCTCAAAAACAGAGCAGCACCCGCTATCATCGCAAAACAAGCTGCCGAAGCGTATTTGATGGCATGTTTGCTCCACATGCTCACAATTGTTGCCGGCTGTTTTTTAACAGCAGCTTTTTCGGGCTGCGCTAAAGTGGTTTGCGCTAAAATTTTACTTTCTAAGGCTTCAAAATAACCTGCAGGCACAGCAAAACCTTCCTCGGCATTTTGCGCAATGGCTATGCGGCTTTGTATATTTTGCTCAAGCTCGTTAAAATAGCCTTCGGGTACTGTAAAGCTTTGTTCGCTGTTTATAAATTCGTCAATAGCAATGCGGTTTTGTATGTTTTGCTCCAGCTCGTTAAAGTAATCAGTTGGTACGGTAAAGCCTTTTTCGTTGCTCAAAACTTCATCAATGGCAATACGGCTTTGTATGTTTTGCTCCAACTCACTAAAATAACCTTCCGGAACGGTAAAACCTTTTTCGTTATTTAAAACCTCATCAATAGCAATACGGCTTTGAATATGCTGTTCCAGCTCATTAAAATAATTTTCAGGAACCGTAAAACCTTGCTTTGTATCAAGTTCATCCAGACGAATTTGGCCCATAACCTGCCCCTCCATTTCATCGAAATAGTTAACCGGAACAGCAAACGGGTTAGCCGGGTTAACCAGCTTCAACGCCTGATATTCGTTTATCCACTCCATATTTTCCTTTTCGTCTTTCATTATCTATTTATAGATACATTTTTTAAGCAAAGGTTTAATTGACAATTAATCTTCTGACAATAAATAGGCTTCTATTTTTTTAACCGCCAGGTGAAACGACGATTTTAACGCTCCAACGCTGGTTCCCAACACTTCCGACATCTCCTCATATTTCATTTCGTCGTAGTATTTCATGTTAAAAACCAGTTTTTGTTTCTCTGGTAAGGTAAGCAAAGCTTTTTGCAATTTCATCTGCGCCTTGTCGCCGTCAAAATAGCTCGAATCCGTTAACGATTCCGACAACTCGTGCGATACATCATCAAGCGGGATGTTGTTTTTTAACTTTTTACGATTAAGAAACGTAATGCACTCGTTGGTGGCAATACGGTACATCCAGGTATAAAGTTGCGCATCGCTGCGAAAGCCTGGCAAACTTTTCCATATTTTCACAAATACATCCTGCGCCAAATCATCGGCATCATCATGATCTATCACCATGCGCCGTATGTGCCAGTATATTTTTTGCTGATATTTTTTCAGCAGCAGGTTAAATGCCTGGTTCCGTGTTTTTTCGTCCTGGAACATCTGCAGCAATTCTGCATCATCAACCTGGTTAGACATGTATAAGCATTAATGAGTTATTGATAATGGGTAAATTTAGCTATTTTAAAACACAAATATGTAAATGTTGTTTTTTTGTGGTGTTAAAACGGGTAGGATTGTAATTTGGTGTGTTGAATGTACAGGAAAATGAAAAATGTTGGCGTGTAAGATAATTTGGGCGTTGCCTTCGGCCCGCGCTTTCCGCTCATACGCCTTCGGGCCTTAACCGCGGGCCGGTATCCGCTGCAATCGCTAACGCAAAAAACTTCAGGATATAATCAGAAACTAAATACAACTTTACAATTCAATCATTCAATCATTCAGTCATTCAATCATTAAACTATGTGGTGGATCTACGCTTTACTTTCAGCTTTCTTCGCGGCTCTTGTTGCCATATTTGCCAAAATAGGTATCAAAGGTGTCGATTCCGACCTGGCGACTGCCATTCGTACCGTCGTCATTATTGTGCTCGCCTGGTCTATCGTTTTTTTTAAAGGCAGTGCTCACACTATCTCATCGCTTACCAAACAAAACTGGACATTCCTCGTCTTGTCGGGCCTGGCTACCGGCTTATCGTGGCTGTTTTATTTCCGTGCACTGCAATTGGGCAAGGTAGAGCAGGTAGCACCGATCGATAAGCTAAGCGTTGCCCTGGCCATATTACTGGCCGCCGTTTTTTTAGGCGAACAAATAACTCTAAAATCGGCTATAGGCGCACTGCTTATTATTGGCGGCACGTTTGTTTTGATATTGAAGTAGTTGTTTAGTTATTGGATTATTGAGTTAATAAGTTATTAAGTTGAAGCGTTTAACCAATAACACAGTAACTCAATAACCTAATAACAATATCATCCAAGCAAATCCAAAACCTGCTGCGTAGCATTCTGGTTATCAACTTTGGTGATAATGTTTTTAATAATGCCCTGTGCATTGATCAAAAAAGTGGTGCGTGCAGTGCCCATATACGTTTTGCCGTACATGCTTTTTTCAACCCAAACGCCGTATTCTTCCACAATCTTTTTGTCGTTATCGGCAATCAGGGTAAAAGGCAGGTTAAATTTCTTTTCAAACTTTTTGTGCGATTTTTCATCATCGGTGCTTACGCCGATCACTTCAAAACCCTGGCCCACTAGGCTTTGGTAATTATCCCTGAAACTGCAGGCCTCTAAAGTACAGCCCGGTGTATCATCCTTAGGGTAAAAGTACAGGATAACGTTTTTGCCTTTAAAGCTTGATAAGGTTACATCGTTACCATTCTGGTCTTTCGCAGTAAAATCGGGGGCTATATCGCCTTCTTTTAATATTGCCATACTATCTGTAAAAATTAGCAGTAAATTGTGATAAATTATTCTTGTTATCGGCAACACTTAAATTAAAAATATGTTTGCCGAGCGCAATACTTTCGTCAAAGGTATAGATCAGTACCTTAGTTTTATAATCGTACTCTAACAATACCCACTTACCATCTATATTGCCGGTATAACTCTTTATCCCCGAAAGGTTATCACTTATCCTGATAGAGAAAGTTTTGGCACCGGCAAGGCTGCTGCCATCGTGTATATTAACCGGGCCAATGTGCGGGCCAACAGTATCCAGCTTAATATAAAAATCGCCAAAACTGCGGGCGTTGGCCTTAATATAGCCATCAACATATTCGCCGCCTTCGCATGTGCCGGCAGTGCTTACTATCACCGCCTTATTTACATAGTTACCTATAATGCTATCGGGTTTAATGTAAAGCTCATAAGTGTCATGTATTGGTGTAAAACGATTATGGATATGGTATGTTGCCGAGTAAGCCCCAGGGCGATGCGATAACATACCATAATCAAAATACAGGTCATCGTACAGGTTTCCTTGCGGGATGACGATTTTCACCCGGTCGCTGGTAAATACATTTTGCTGATCGTATTTAAACAACGTGCCCGCAGGTTTAGGTACCGGCGGAGTTTGTGGTTTAAAACGCACCGAAAATTGAAGCGTTGCCGCATTTCCCGCCACATCCTTAACCACATATTCCACATGGTGTATGGCATCATCATCAAAATTGATCAGGCCGCGGTTTACCGACTGTGGGTACACCGATATTTTATTACCCGGCAAAATAAAGCTCTTCTGTATTTCGCGGCCGGTAGTTAAAAAAGCCGGAAAATCAATGTGCGCGTTAATGGCGTGCGTCTGATCGAACGCGAAACGCTCTACCGCAAACGTATATACCGGTTTATCGTCTACATACAGTTGGATAGAGTAGGCCCCGTTATGGTTTGCCGACGTGCTGTTCACATCGTACGTCGTAATGCCGAAACCTGTCTCACCGCTCAGGGTAATAACGCCGGGATGCACCAGGTGATATTTGCCATTAGCGCCTGCAACCTGGTAAAACTCTTTCTGTGTTTTTTCGCTAAAGGGCAGCCCGTTTACGTGGTAAACATACATAGATGTTAAGGTTGGCGGTACCTTATCGCGAATGGTTAAACCAAACAATTGCGGATTGATAGTTTCCTGGGTAACGGCATCCCGCAGCTCAAAGTGCACATGTGGCCCCGCCGATGCACCCGCGTTGCCCGACCATGCTATAACCTGCCCTTTATAAACCTGCATCTGTAACGGCGATAGCTGGATATCAGCCTCCCAGGTTTGGTTTTGGTACTGGTAGTCGTGCACAATTTTAGCCAGCTCAGGTATCAGCCTTTGCAGGTGCCCATAAACCGATACAAAGCCATTAGGGTGGGTAATATACACCGCCCGGCCAAAGCCGCCAAACTGAATGCGGATGCGCGATACATAACCATCGTAAACTGCATGTACAGGGTAGCCTGTTATTTGGTTGGTTTTAAAATCCAGCCCCGAGTGGAAGTGATTGGAGCGCAACTCACCAAAACAACCTGCGGTAGTAGGCGGCAGGTCTAAAGGGTATCGAAAAACGTCTTTAGGGTACTGCCCCGTTTGTGCTATGCTTTGCGCGATGCTGTTAACAGATAGAAATAAGATGAACAAGCATCCCGGTAGTTTACGAAACATAGATTATTTGATATAAAAGTCGAGCATTTTTTCGTTCTCCAGGTAGCCTTCCAAATGGTCGCCTATGCTAACCTTGCTTACGCCCGGCGGCGTGCCAGTAAATATCAGGTCGCCCTTTTTTAGAGTAATATATCCTGATACAAAGGCAATGATCTTCTCGAAAGAAAAAAGGAGGTCTTTAGTGCTGCCAACCTGGCGTGGCTGCCCGTTAATATCTAATTTAAAGTTTAGGTTGTACAGATCGGCAAATTGTGCCTTGGGTACAAAATTGCTAATGGGGGCCGAGTTATCAAAAGCTTTGGCCAGTTCCCAGGGCAGTCCTTTTTCTTTATGGCGCGCCTGGATATCTCGTGCGGTAAAATCAACACCCAAGCCAATTTCGTCAAAATAGCCGGCGGCAAATTTCTCGCTGATATTTTTACCCTCCTTGCTCACTTTCAGCACGATCTCTATTTCGTGATGCACATCCTGCGAAAAATCGGGATGGTAAAACGGCTTATTATCTTTTAAAATGGCGGTATCGGGTTTCATAAATATTACCGGTACCGATGGTACGGGGTTATTCAGCTCTTTGGCATGTTCGGCATAATTACGGCCTATGGCTATGATCTTCATTTAAATAAAAGAGGTTTTAGTTTGAGCCAAAGCTAAAAAAATAAAAGCCCTGCTCTTAATCAAGAACAGGGCTTTGTATAAAAAGTTTATTACAATATCGAAATCTTCTTAATAACCGATTCGCCGCCGGCCACCAGGCGCAAAAAATAAAAGCCGCTGCTCAGCCTGTTGTTGAGGTTAAAAGTAAACTTTTGCTCACCCGGGTCAACCCTTTGCGAAAACAGCGTGATAACCTCGTTCCCTAAAATATCCATTATTTTAATGGTTACGCTGCTGTTTTTGTTGACGCTATAGCGCAGGTTAATCTGGTCGGTAATAGGGTTGGGGTAAACCTGCACATTGCTCACTAACCTATCGGTTTCGGTGCGCGAAAAAAATGGTTTGGTGCTGTAAATGGTTACAGTTGACCTTAAGGGCGGTAAAGCCACTTTAATCCCGTTTTTTAGATAGGATTTATCGTTCTTATTGGTAAAAACTTTTGCTAATCTTGTGGTGTCAGTAGTGGCGGGCTTTTTGCCATCCGCATAAGCATAATTAATGATGACCGCCATAGCGATCAGCATAAAAAATGAAAATATCGGTTGGTAAAATTTCCTCATACTTAAGTTTACAAAAGTAGCTATAAAAGTTGTTCCAAATTAAAATACTATAATATTCAATTAAATTTTAACATTATTTAACAATGCCTTGCTGATACAAAAATTAAGCCCTTTTTTTGTATCGGTTTATGATTTAGGTATATATACGTAAAATGTCTCCAAAGGTTAGTAATTAGTCATCATTCTTTTCTTTTTATAAATGTCATCAAATAACAATCATTTCACCAAATTATCGGCGGCAGGCTTCCTCATCAGCTTAGGCATTATATACGGCGATATCGGTACATCGCCACTATATGTTTTTACAGCCATCATAGGTAAAGATACGATTAATGCCGATCTTGTTTTAGGTGGGATTTCCTGCATCTTCTGGACACTTACGCTACAAACAACCCTCAAGTATGTTTTAATTACACTCCGGGCCGATAACAAGGGCGAGGGTGGCATATTTGCTTTATTCTCTCTGGTGCGTCGCAGGGCCAAATGGTTGCTTATCCCGGCCATTGTGGGCGGTTGCGCTTTACTGGCCGATGGTATCATAACACCGCCTATCACGGTTTCTTCGGCTATCGAAGGTTTGGATATTTTGTATCCGCATTTGCCTACGGTGTATATTGTGGTGCTCATACTAACCGGCTTGTTCCTCATACAACGCTTTGGCACTGCCCTGGTTGGTAAGGGCTTTGGCCCCATTATGCTGGTATGGTTTACCATGATGGGTGTTTTAGGCATGGCCTATATTATACAAATGCCAACAATTTTTAAGGCATTGAACCCTTACTACGCCATCCACTTATTGTTAAATGATCCTAATTTCTTTGTGGTGCTGGGTGCCGTATTCCTGTGTACCACGGGCGCCGAGGCCTTATATTCCGACCTTGGGCATTGCGGAAAGTCAAACATCCGCGTAAGCTGGATCTATGTTAAAACCACTTTGGTGCTTAATTACCTGGGCCAGGGTGTATGGCTGCTGCAGCATGCCGGGCAATCGCTTGTACATACCGAAGCAGGCCACCACGTTACCATTAATCCGTTTTACCACATTATGCCCGATTGGTTTTTAATTTACGGTATCGGCATTGCAACTGTGGCCGCGGTAATTGCCAGTCAGGCCTTAATTTCGGGCTCGTTTACGCTTATCGCCGAAGCAGTACGCTTAAACTTATGGCCAAAGCTAAAAATTGTATACCCAACTGATGAGCGCGGGCAGTTATATGTACCCAGCGTAAACTGGTTGCTTTGGGCGGGCTGTTTAGGCGTTGTTGCGCTGTTTAAACATTCCGAAAATATGGAAGCGGCTTATGGTTTGAGTATCACCATCGCCATGCTGATGACCACTATCCTGGTATCTCGGTTCCTCAAGGCCAAAAATTTCCCGATGTACCTTATTTATATATTCCTCGCTATTTATATCTCCATCGAAACTACCTTCCTGGCAAGTAATATGTTTAAATTTTTGCATGGCGGCTGGTTTACGGTAAGCATAGGCACCGTATTATTCTCGGTAATGTGGGCCTGGCACACGGCTCGTAAAATACGCAACCGCTATGTTAAATTTATCGAGGTGAGCGATTATTTCCCCATCATCAAGGAGTTGAGCGAAGATGAGACCGTACCCAAATATGCATCCCAGTTAGTTTATCTAACCAGTGCTAATTTCGACTCGGAAATTGAATCGAAGATCATTTATTCTATCCTGCAAAAGCAACCTAAACGTGCCGATGTTTATTGGCTGGTGCACGTTAACGTAATGGACGAACCCCACTTGCGTGAATATGATGTGAAAGTGCTGATACCCAATAAACTGATCCGTATTGATTTCCGCCTGGGCTTCCGGGTAGATCAGGGGGTTAATATCCTGTTCCGTAAGGTGGTTGAGGATTTGGTTAAAAATGGCGAAGTAGATATCACCAGCCAATACAAATCGCTTAACAAGCACCGTATCGTGGGCGATTTCAGGTTTATTGTGCTGGAGAAGATCCTGTCGCGTTCGCACAACCTGTCGCTTTACGAAAAATTTATGATGAACTATTACTTCCTGCTTAAAAAGGCCAGCCTTTCAGAAGAGCGGAGTTTTGGTTTGGATCTGAGTTTTGTAACCGTTGAAAAAGTACCGTTAATGCTTTCGGACCCTAACAGCGTTGAGCTGAAAAGGATCAAACATTAACAAAATATCTTTCTAAGCGTCATTGCAAGCAGTAGCGAAGCAATGACGCTTTTTTTATTCTTCTACAACTCCTTCACAAACGTAAAGGTCATCATGCCATCCTGGTAACCGGGCGTCAGCATGGTTTTTTTACCTGTTTTGTTATCGGTATGTGTCAGCGCGTTGCGGATGTATGGATAGACCAGGTAAGATAACTTAGTCGACATGATGCCAAAACCAGCGCCTGCTACCACATCGCTCAGCCAGTGGTCGTGGTTATACAATCTAAAAACGCCTGTGGCAGTAGCAATGGTGTAACCCAATATGCCATAAACTTTTGATTTACCCGAAAACTCCTGCGCCATAAATTCGGCGCCTAAAAAGGCGGTCGACGTATGCCCCGATGGAAAAGAAAGGTAATCTGCCCCATTGGGGCGGAGCCTGTGTGTGGCATGTTTGGTAATGGAGGTACTGATGGCTAAAATGCCGCCCGACAGACCCAGTAACGCGGTACGATCGATAAAGGTATTTTTACCCGATACGCCAACCAGGTTTAAACCATACGTGAGTATTATCGGCGCAAACTGGAAATAGTTTTCGGCCTTGCTGCTAAAATCAGGGTCCAGTTGCTTTATCTTGTTATTGGTGGAGTAATCCAGCTGCCGGATCGGCACAACAAAAAACGACAACGCGCCATAGGTGATTAACGCTGTTGGTACTACCAGCGAAAGCGCGGTGCTGTGTAAATGTTTAACGGTATCGGGTGCAGTAAACAGGTCTTTCTTCACGCTGTCTACCACCTGGGCGTTGGCATTAAGCGCAACAAGGCATAATAGGGTAGTTAATAATTTTTTCACAGTAGCATAATATAGATGTAACATGTACAACTTAAATGCCAATTCTGGATATTTTCTGTAGCAGAAAGCTTTATTTGTATTTGATCTTGTAAATCAAAATAGTAACCGCAAACAAAAAGGTAATGGCGTTGGCCGTTGCCACGGGATATTGCCCGCTCAGCAGGCCATAGATCAGCCACAGCAAGGTGCCTATAGTAAAGCAGGTATACATCAGTAACGATATACCCGAGGTGTCTTTAGTACGGATGGTTTTAACAGCCTGTGGCAAAAAGGATATGGTGGTGCCAAAGGCGGCCATATACCCAATAGTTTGGATATAATTCATCGGCGTAAATATACGCTTTACCGGGCTATTGAACCGTTTTCTTTTGCAAGTTTACTTCTCTTTATACCGTAACTAAAGTAGATCACCAGGCCTATCACCAGCCAAATAATAAACCGCAGCCAGTTAGTGGTACCTAATTCTGTCATCAGGTAAAAGCACGACATTAAACCCAAAACCGGGATAAGCGAAAAATTTTTGCGATAACCCACAATGGCGATAACCAGTACCAGCAAGGCGAAAACAAAGTAAGGTATCTTTTCCATAAACACATGCGTTGTGGTATGTGTAGGGTCGCCATCGGTATAGTTAAAAAAGAAATTATTGAAAAAATGAGGGAGTTGCCATTGTGTAATACCTACAGCTACGATCAACAGAGCAGGTATAATAAACTTTCCGTTGATATAAGGCAGGGTAAATTTGCCGTTGCCTTTCTCTGCTTTTGGTAAGATCAAAATACCGCCGCAAACCAGCACAAATGCAAACAAAGTACCTATGCTGCATAAGGCTGTAGCTATCTCCGAATCTAAAAACAAAGCGGGTACACCCACAACCAGGCCGGTGATGATAGTGGCGAACGATGGCGTATGAAATTTGGGGTGTAAGCGCGAAAAACGTGGCGGTAATAAACCGTCGCGGCTCATGCTCATCCATATCCGTGGCTGTCCTATCTGGAATACCAATAACACCGATGTGGTTGCCACAATGGCGCTCAATGCAATAATACCGCCAAGAAAATTCAAACCGCGTTCGTTAAAGGCGTTGGCTAAAAAGTCGGCTGTATTGAGCTTGCTGTAATTAACCATACCTGTTAACACCAAAGCTATCAGGATGTACAGCACTGTACAGATAATAAGCGAATAGAACATACCCCGTGGAAGATCGCGCTGTGGGTTTTTACATTCTTCGGCCGTGGTGGATATCGCATCAAAACCGATATAGGCAAAAAATACCGCCGAAACCCCCTTCATTACCCCGCTGAATTTGTTGGGTAAAAATGGTACCCAGTTAGCGGGGTTTACATAGTAAAAACCTATGGCAATTACCGCTACTACTACCAATAGCTTAAAGGCTACCATCAGGTTACTTGCTTTGCGCGATTCGCTGATACCGATGTACACCAGGTAAGTTATAAACCCAGTAATAGCCAATGCAGGTATATTCAAAATAACCGGTAACGATCCAATATGCGGTGCATTAAGCCAAAGCTGATGCGCATCTGCAAAATCGGCAGCGCCCTTTAAATCGTGTTTGGCTATAAGGTCAAGATATTGGGTATTGCCCTTTTTTACCTCAAAAAAGCTGTTGCTCAAAAATCCCGGGATCTTTAGCCCGATATTATGTAAAAAGCTCGTAAGGTTGCCCGACCATGAGATAGCTACCGTAATATTGCCTACAGCATATTCCATTACCAGGTCCCAGCCAATTATCCAGGCAATGATCTCGCCAAAAGCGGCGTACGAGTAAGTATAGGCACTGCCCGACATCGGTATCCGCGATGCAAACTCGGCATAACAAAGCGCTGCAAATCCGCAGGCCACTGCACAAATAATAAACAGGAAGATAACACCGGGGCCGCCGTCAAAACAAGCCTGACCTACCGTGCTAAAAATACCGGCACCTATAACCGCCGCTATGCCAAGCGCTGTAAGGTCGCGCACGGTTAGTACCTTATTCAATGATATTCCGTGACCGTCATCGAGGCCGGACTTTGAATCGGCGACTATTTTTTCAATTGATTTTTTGCGGAAAATGTTTGTTGGCATGGGGTCAGGTTAAAGCTAAAACCAAACATAACTATTTTTTTGTTATTGATTACTAAGCTTTACTAATTAACTTGCGCCCATGAAATCCAGCATTTATACGGTAATCAATCAAATCAGAACGTTTTTTATCCCATATCTGTTTATTTTACTGCCTTGTTTGATCATCAAACTGCTGTTTAGCAAATCGCAGATATATTTTACGGTAAATGGCTGGCACTTTGCTTTGGGCGATCAGTTTTTTACCTGGTACACCCATATGGGCGATGGCCTTACCTGTGTTGCCATTACCCTGATATTGTTGTGCTTTAATTATCGCTGGGGTTTTTTAATGGGTACAAGCTATGCCATTACATCCATACTGGCGCAGGGGATTAAATTTATATTCAACGCGCCGCGGCCCATTATTTATTTTAAGGACGAAGTTAGCCGCATGTACCTGGTTAAAGGTGTTGAGATGCTCGAAACGCATAGTTTTCCATCGGGGCATAGCATATCGGCTTTTTCGATGGGGGTAATATTAACCTACATAACGCCCAAAAAAAGCTGGGGACTGCTCTTTCTGGGCGTTGCATTTTTAGTGGCGTACTCGCGCGTTTACCTGAGCGAGCACTTTTTTGAAGATGTTACCGTAGGCTCGGCAGTAGGCGTGTTCATAACCATTTTTTGGTTAACCTGGATAGAAGGTAAAGCCTTTATCCACACCAAAAAATGGAACAATGGGTTATTACGAAAACAACCGGCTTAAGTAGCCAGGTTTGGCTTGCGCCTGATAAACACTACTGCTCCAACAATGATAAACAACGCACCAGCAATAATAACCACGGTTGCCACCGGGAATCGTTGAGGTACGGTTATGTATTGATTGGCGGTTGTTAACTCAGGCGATACACGTATGGATCCCAAAAAGGCTTTCATTTCGCCGATAGCCAGGTCCTTCCTAAAATCGCTGTAAAGGTATTCAAAAGTATAAGTTACGGTTTTAGTGTACACCAGCGTAAAATGGCGTACCTCCAGTCCGCCGCCGGTATCAACCTGCAAAACAAAATCGCGGGCGGTCAACTTACCAACAGTGGTATCATGGTCGTTTACAATAGTACCCTGGCTTAAACTCTGCTGTACTTTTTTAACATACTCTTTAAATACATTATCAAGGCCCTTAGGATTTTTTACACTTTGCTGCGATACCGGGTTAATGGTACGGATAGCCAGCATTGAACCATATCTGCCGTTACCCGAATAAATATCCTGACCGCCTGCTTTGCTTTTTGCAAACTCTTGAGGCATCGAAACTGATACCATGCTGTCCATCTTCACCGGACTTAGATAATAATTTTTTTGTGCATTTGCCTGCGCTGCAAACAAAAATATGCTGAAATACAAAATTAGCTTCTTCATAAATTTCCTTTTTTGTGTCGGCTGAAACACCCATGTACATTTTAATTTTTTTAATGCTTGTGAGGTTGTACATGGTTGCCTCACCGGTGCAAAAACTCCAAAAACCGAACCAAAAGAGGCCTGAACTTAAATTGGGAAGGTAACAAATGGGATATAATAACAGTGTTTGACAGGATGTGTTAGGTTGTAAGTTGCTTAATATAAGAGCGATACGCTCAGGGTGGTGCAAGTGGTGCAGCTATGTAAAATTTTTGTGCGCTAACTGCCAAAACCGCCAAACATGCTCGACATAATAATGACTAAAACCAGTACAGTGATGGCTACATACAGGTAATCTTTTTCTAAAAAAAAGCCAACTGCCGAAAATAATACCCGCATAATGGGGGTGGCTATCAGTAGCAAAATGCCCAATTGTATAATGGCCCGGCCCTTTATGGTAAATACCCCTTGTATAATGGCTGCGACGTTTCGGGTAAAATCGGGCTGTTGCTTAAAAGTCGAGTAGTCGCTGATATCATGCCCGTGCCGGTATAAATAAATTACCCCGCCGATAGTTACCACCATCATAGAAAGCAGTACGCCCCAACGTAGCAGCGAACCGATGGACAACCGGATGTCTTTATCTTTAAAAGATCTGTTTTCAGTTTTCATATCCCTCCCGTTAATCCTTTATAGATCATCTGTGTGGCCAGTATCGTTACTATCACTGCAAAGAAATACCTTAACCGGTTTGATTGTGCGTGTACCAGTATTTTTGATCCGGTAAACGCACCCAGTAATACACCTATTACAACCGGCATGGCCAATCCGGGCTCAATATAACCCCGCTGCAGGTACACAACCGCGCTTGCAGCAGCGGTAACACCTATCATAAAATTACTTGTAGTGGTTGATACCTTAAAAGGGATGCGCATAATGCCGTCCATGGCTACTACCTTTAGCGCACCCGAGCCAATGCCCAGCAAGCCCGACATTATGCCGGCAAATATCATCATGATAAAGCCGCCGGCTACATTTTGTACGCCATAGGTTATTTCGGTATCGCCGTCGGGGTAGCTGCTGTTAAGTTTGAGTTTTTTTGCGAGGGAGCTTTGCGGGTTTTCAACGTGCTCGCCTTTTTTACGTAGCGACATGATGGCCGAAAAGATAAGCACCATGCCGAACAGGATGGCGATATATTTTACCGGTAAATATTTGGCAATTACCGCGCCGGTTATGGCCCCGCTGGTAGTGGCTATCTCTAAAAACATGCCCAGGCGCATATTGGTAATGCCTTCGCGCACGTAAGCTACAGCCGAACCTGATGAGGTGGCAATAACAGATACCAGCGCTGCACCAATGGCGTAATGGATATCAACATGAAGCAAAATAGTTAGTAGCGGGATAATAACCACGGCACCGCCTAAACCCGTTAACGAACCTACAAGGCCCGCCGCGTAAGCACCTATCAGAATTATAACAGTTAACAAGAGGACAGACATGCAAATGCAGGTTTGAAGCGGCTAAAGTAGCAATAAAATTTAAGCGGTAAATATTGGCTTTCACTATTTAATAATTGTAGCATAATTGCTACGTGCATTTTTGTTGTTTGATTTATTATATTTATCGGCTGATGACCGAACATTTATGATCAAGAAACTTTGCTGTATAGCCGGCCTGTGCCTGGCGGCGACCCTCTCGCAGGCTCAAACCAAACTTCCTTCGAATATCTTTTTAAAAAAACTTCCCAACGGCCTGGATGTGCTTGTAGTTGAGGATAATAGCGTGCCGTTGGCCACTATTGTGATCACGTGTAAAAATGGCGCGTATACCGAGTCGCCCCAGTTTAATGGCTTGAGCCACTTGTACGAGCATATGTTTTTTAAGGCCAATAAGGACTACGCCAGCCAAACCGATTTTATGAACCGCGTGAGCGAACTGGGCATGGATTTTAACGGCGCTACCACGGTTGAAAATGTGCGCTACTATTTTACCCTGCCTAAAAAGAACCTGAAACAGGGCCTGAAATTCATGAATTCGGCTATCCGTTTCCCGAGCTTTAATGCCGAAGAGATGGCGCGCGAAAACGTGGTTGTAGACGGTGAGTTTCAGCAGGATGAGTCGAGCCCGTTCTATGCGCTGGATAACGCGATGGATCACCACATGTGGGGCGATCTGTACAGCCGCAAAAATACTATCGGCGATCATAATGTTATCCGCTCGGCAACTCCGGCCATGATGGATTCCATCAAAAACAAATATTATTATCCTAATAATTCGATGTTAACCGTTGCCGGGGATGTTGATCACGAAGATGTGTTCAGGCAGGTGGAAGCTATTTACGGTACCTGGCAGCCATCCGAGTTCGATCCGTTTAAAAAGTGGCCCATTCCCGAATTTAAGCCGCTCAAAAAATCCGATTATTTTATCGTAGAATCAAACCTGGCGCAGGTTCCGGTTATCGAAATAGAGTGGCAGGGTCCCGATACGCGCAGCGATATCCCGGCAACCTATGCTGCCGACGTATTTTCGTACATTCTTAACCAAAACTCATCAACGTTAAATAAGGCCCTGATGCAGTCGGGCCTGGCTTTGCAGGTTAATATCGGCTACCTCACTTTAGAGCATGTTGGTCCCATTAATTTAACGGTGGTACCTAATCCTGCCAAAGTAAAAGAATGCCTTGCCGAGGTGAAACGGCAAATAGCTCTGTTTGACAGCCCCGATTACGTAACCGACGAGCAAGTTGAAACTGCCAAGCGTAAACTTGAGATCCGCCAGTCGTTTGAACAGGAAGTAACATCCGATTTTGTTGAGGTGCTTTCGTTCTGGTGGGCATCGGCATCTCTTGATTACTTTACTACTTACGTGGATAACCTGAAAAAGGTAAACAAAGCCGATCTGCGTGCCTACGTTGATAAATATATTAAAAACAAACCATACTGTGCCGGTTTGCTGGTTAACCCGCAAATGAATGCCGAATTAAAGCCACAGCAGTTTTTTACCGAAAAATAATTACATCGCACCAAAATGAAACGATTGATATTAACAGCAACCTTGTTATTTACAGGTAGTATAACATTGCTGGCGCAACAACACACCACATCGTTTGATGTGGAAGGAATTAAAGTTATTTTTAAACCTACTGTTAAAGATGTGATTAGTGTGCGCATGTACTTTAGGGGTGGCGTTAGCAATTACACTGCTGAACAGGCTGGTATAGAGCAACTGGCCATAGGTGGCACTACCGAGTGTGGCACTAAAAAATACGAGGCCAATCAGTTTAAGGATTATGCCGATCAATACGGCATTGAGATAGGGGGTAGCGCCGATTATGATTTCAGCGATATCAATATGATCTGTGTTTCGAAGTATTTTAACCAGGGCTGGGATCTGTTTACCGAAGCGGTAATGAACCCGGTTTTTAAGGAGAGCGAAATTCAGCTATTAAAAAATAAAATTTTAGCAGGCATCAAACAACAGGATACTGACCCCGATACGCGTATATCGAGGTTGGTTATGCAAAATGTTTTTAAGGGAACGATGTATGCTACCGATCCAAAAGGTACCGAAGCCACCATTTCAGCTTTACCAACAGACGCCATTAAGAACTTTTACCAGCAAATATTCAACAAAAACCGCATGTTTATTGTGGTTGCGGGTAAAATATCCAAAGATGAACTGATCGCTAAAATAAAGGCATCGTTCGCTACTATCCCCTCAAGGCCATACCAGCCTGCTGTTTATCAGGCACCTGAAATAAATGATAATAAACTGCTTGCCGAGGATAAAGCCCTGGCAACCAATTATGTTAATGCGATAATGAATGCGCCGTCTATGTCGAGTCCGGATTATACGGCATTTCATATGGGTATCTCAGGATTAAGTGGTACGTTGTTTAGCGAGATCCGTACCAAACGTAACCTCTCTTATTCGCCTGGTGCTTATGCTGTTAATATGCAAATGCCGTATGCTATTATGTATGTAACCACATCGTTTCCTAAAGACGCTATTAATGTAATGATAGAGCAGCTAAACCGTATTAAAAGCGTGGGTGTTACCTCATCGGGATTAAAGGAGCTAAAAAGCAGCTACATTACCTCGAGCTATGTTAAACAGCAGGAATCGAATGCGATTACCGGAAACCTTGGCCAGGCCGAAATTATGGGCAATTGGGATTTGTTTGAAACAGCAGCCGACAGGGTGGAAGATGTTACTGCCGAACAAATACAGAAAGCCTTGAATAAATATATTGCAGGCGTGCGCTGGTGTTATTTAGGCGATATTAAACTGGCCAACGAAGCTGCAGAAGCATTTAAAATACCGGTTAAGTAATTAAAGGAATAAAAGTATCCGGCAATAAAAAAGCCCTGTGGTATACCGCAGGGCTTTTTTTATGATATTAAATTATTATCGTTTTATTGTGCAGTAAACTTGGTGCCATCGTACACAAACCCACGTACTTCGGTTCCGGATGGGTTGAATGCTTTGTAGGTAACATCAACTTCCTGGTTAACCTTAGGTGCAATGGTTGCAACTTTGGTAAGCAATATTGCAGCTATTGATGCATTAAGATCAGCATCAGGCCACAAGTTATGGTCATAATCGCCGAATTGTGCCACGCTTGTTTTTGCCGCGGCTGTGCCTGGTGCCGAGGCTGCACCGGCTGCAGTATAGTCGGCACTTACAAAAGTGTAAAACAATGCATTGTTAACAACCCAGGTACCATTGGTTTTTATAAAGTTAATTACGTAACGGCTTGACCAGTTGGTGCCGTCAAACAGCATCGGTACACATCCCACCGTAGTGGTGTTATATCTGTAGCTAACCCATTTAATATCACCTGCTTTTGCGGTTAACGTAACCGAAGCATCGGCTTTTAAAAAGTTTGCCAAATAAGTAGGTATGTTTGCCAGGTCGGCTGTGCCGAATGTATTAGCTAAACTACGGTTTACGCTGGCATATTGTGTGCTTGTAACACCATATGTTTTTATCCATGTACCGTTCAAATACATATAAACATCGGTAGTTAGCGTGCCGGTTGACGCGGTATAACCCGATTCAAAATAATTATAGGTTAATGCCACTAATTGAAATGGAACAGGTGAAGGGTATTTGTAAGCTAAAAAAGCCTGTGCATTAGCTGTTGTAAAATCGGTAAAAGTACTTCCGGCAAAAGCATAATCGGCAGTTGTAACGGTATAAGCTACGTGCGATAAAGTTACATCAGGTGCAAATACAGCATTTGAAGGTACTACATAGCTTACAGTTGCTTTTGATCCATCGTTATACTGGCTGTAACTACTGTTTAAAGTGCTGGTAATACCGGTAGTAGCCAATGCTAAAGTTGTATAGGATGTTTTAAGTGTAAGAGCAAGTACCGGCGCGCCGCCAACTTTGCCATTTGCATTCAGTGCTGCGTTATCGACATCCTTATAAGCCTGACTCAATGGGTCGCAGGATGCAAATGCAATTGCGACGAATGATAGAAGAAATAATATTTTTTTCATAAAACTATGTTTTAGAATTGATTAAAATTTGATTTTCAATGAAGTTGAAAATGTCCTGCCGTAACCATAGTAACCAAGTACATTTTGTGCCATTCCGGTTGGCGCAGATGTAGCGCTACCATCAAACGCATCAGATAAATAAGTAGTATTAAGCAAGTTGGTAACATTACCTGATAATGTACTGTTTAATCCTGCTATTTTAAAGCGGAAAGACGCGTTTACGTTAAACAGGTTATAGTTTGGAACTTTCCAGATAGTTGCACCAGGTGTTTGTAATGTTTGGAACGCAAAGTTTGAGGTATAGTTACCATTATAAAAATAGTCGCCACCTATCCTTAGGTCAGGTAAAACATCAACGTCAGCACCAATATGAGTTTGGGTTTGCGGGGCATCACCTACTTTTATGCCATTGAGGTATACTTTGCCGTAGGTGCTAATAACATTTTGCTGATCGTCTGTTACAGTTGCCGGACCGGCATCTTGGGTATAATACCAGTGGCCAATTGAAAGTGAACCGTTAATGGTTACTATACGGGTTGGTTTGTATTTTAATTCTAATTCTCCACCTTCGTGCATTTCATTTACACCCGAAAGGTTAACGCTGTAAACTACACCATTAGTAATAGGCAGGCTTTTTACGAACGACCTATCCATGTAATTTGACCTGTAGAAATTTAAATTAGCGCTAAAACCTGACGATTTAAATCCGTAACCTAATTCGTAGCTAAATAGCCTTTCCACAACGGCGGTTTTGTTAATGTCGTTTTTAAAAGATTCAAATATGTTGTCAAAATATGGTGGTTTAGTAATGTAACCAACATTTGCAAACACATTCATTTGCTCGTTAATATTGTAGTTTGCACCACCTTTAGCCTGGTAAGTAAAGTATTTTACCCAAGGGCTGTGTTGTGCAGGATCAGCATCTAAATAAGTGAAATAATCATTACGTTGCTGACCAGATTCGGTGCCAGATAAGGTAATAAAGGCGTTAACATCATTTTTAGTATATTCTGCCTGAGCATAAGCACCGGCAGATAATACCTTGTCAATGTTGTAGAACGAAACTTTATCGCCTGTTACTGCATGAGTGTTTGGCGCATTTTTATTACTTGATGCATCTAACACATACGCAGCGCCCAAAAGGTTGTACACTTTTGTATAGTGTGTGCCCGAGTAATCCCTGAAATCAACACCAGTAGATAGATTAATATCTTTAGTAAGTTGTGTATTAAAAGTACTGCGTAAACCGATCCATTTGTGATCGTTTTCTGACGCTTTAATATAATTGGTAGCAGCCCCGTCTAAACTGTTCGCGTTTGCTTTTACTATAGCAGTTAAATCATAAGGCGAATAATCATACTGCCCGTTAGTATTACCATTTACGTGGGTAACACCTGTTAAGCTTGACATACCCACACCCGCACCCGTACCATAAGTTGCGTATAATACAGTTGACAATGATGATTTGCCATTGATTTGCCAGCTGTGGTTTAACGATGCCACCGGTTTGCTGAAATAGTTTTTATAAGGGTTATATGGCTCACCATTTAAAATGCCGGCATCAGCGTTATACCTTAGCCCTTGCGGAGCATGTTCCATAACTGATAAGGAAGTGTTAAACCTGGTATCGTGTTCTTGAGATGAACCCATGATGCTAAAAGATAACGACTGGGTTTTTGACAATACTTTTGAAAGATTAAAAAAGTAATTGTAAGCTAAAAAGTTGGTTTGGTCTACATGGTAATTACCTTCTACCTTACTACCCGAAAACGTGGTTGCCCAACCTTTATCAGATAAACCGGTAGACACTAAAACACCTATTTTGCTGTAGCCATCACTACCAATACCTGCAAACACGTAACCGCCTTTTACGGCATCGGTGTTACGTGTGGTAATGTTGATGGTACCACCAAAAGAGGGCACGATAATTTTTGCCGCACCTAAACCGCGTTGAACCTGGAAAGAAGTGGTTACATCGCCAAGACCGGTAAAATCAGACCAGTAAGTATTACCGTTTTCCATATCATTAACCGGTATACCGTTAATGGTCATGGCTACGTTACCATTTTTTGATGTGCTCGAAAAACCTCTGATGCTTACCCGGCTTTCGCCAAAGCCTTGTGTATTAGAAGCCATAACACCCGGCACTACCTGTAATAACAAAGGCAGATCCTGTGTGCCTAATTTTTCTTCAATAACCTGGCTGTTTAATGTTGTAACGGCTATTGGTGTTTTCCTGTCAACGGCAACGTCGCTGGTTACAGTAACTTCGCTCATGGTTGAAGTATTTGCCACCAGGCCAATTACGCCCAGGTCTTTTTTGTCGCCGATAACGACTTCCTGTGTAATATAACCGATGTACGATATAACCAGGGTTGATGTACCCTCGGCCGGAACGTTGATCTTAAAAGTACCGTTTAAAGCTACCGAAGTTGCTTTAGAAGTGCCTTTAAGTAAAATTGAGGCGCCAATGAGAGCCTCTTTGGTTTGAGAGTCAAGCACCTTGCCGGTAACTTTAACCTCAGTACCCTGTGCAAATGCCTGGCATAGGGTAATTAGTAGAATGAATAGGATAAGTAAATGCTTCCTCATGCTTGCTTTTTTTAGTAGTTCTCTTTTTTTTAAAATAGTTATGGAATAAAGTACCTGCAAATATACTAACTGGCAATATAAGCAATATTAATTTAATGTTAACAATATCTGTACTGTAAAATAAATTAGCGATAAAGCAAAAAACCCAGCTTGCGGCCGGGTTTTTTGCTTTGTAATATTTTGGTTAGTTAAACATGTAACGGATGCCTAACTGAGCTTGCCAACGTGAGAACTGGCTCGAATCGTATTTAAACGAATTGGTTAAAGGGATTTGGTTGTTTACATCAGCATATGGGAAGGTATATTTTGCCCTGCCTGTTGCTGCATCTATACCTGTGTAGGTTAAGATGGTAACACCGCCGTTAGATACCGAGTTGGTTGGGATCTGAGCAACACCCCAGTTTTTATCGAGGAAGTTACCTAAGTTAATAATATTGAACTCAACACGTAAAGTGTGTTTGTTTTTACCCGAGTTGATGAAAAAATCCTGGCTGATGTTCAGGTTATACATCTGGTAGTATGGTAAAATTACACCGTTACGCTCAGCAAACTGACCTCTGTGTGCGCTCAGATAAGCATCCTGGCTGATGAATTTATCTAATTGGGTCCACATTTGCGCAGGTGTACGTGGGTCGCCGGTTGCAGGTACCAAAAGGATATCGCTTTGTGCTTTAGGGATATACATCAGGTCGTTGCTGGTAGAGCCGTCGCCGTTAGGGTCGCCGCTGGTTAAATATGATACTGCACCATTGTTAGCGCTTTCCATTGTTAAGCCAAACGAGGTTGACGTATTTTTAATGAACTGGTGACGGTAAGCTAACGATGCGATGATACGGCTTGGCTGTACGAAAGTACTGTTCGAAGCAATATCAGCGTTAGGATCGCCTGCTACATAACGGGTGCTCCAGATGTTGGCTGCAGTCGAACCACCATCGTTAACATCTTTACTTTGGCTGTAAGTATAAGCTACGTTAGCGTATAAGCCGTTAGTGAAGTTTTTTTGTAACTGAGCGGTAATGAAGTAAGAGTAACCAAGGCTGCTGTTGGTCATGTAGTACAAACCGGTAATGTTAGGGTTTGCAGCGGTGCTTACAGCAGAAGCAGGAGTAGTGTTGCTGCTGTTGTAACGGATCTGTCCTTCTACGCCAGGCAGGGTTACAAAACCGTCAGATATTACAAGATTTTTGTGGTATATCGAGTTGATATCTTTGGTATAAGCGGCTTCGATAGTACCGATGAAACCGCCAGGTAATTTTTGATCGATAGCTAAGTTGGTTCTCCAGATCTTAGGTAATTTCAGGTTTGGATCGGTGATATCCAACTCGTACGAGGTGTTGGCAGCGCCTGCACCAGGAGCCGGACGGTTTGCATCAACGTTAGAGTTAAAGATCAGCTGAGCATTTTGAGCAGGAGTGTTCGAAGCTACACCTCTGTTGATAATGTAAGAACCGAATAATACACCGTTGTTTGATGCCTGGTTAGAGATCCATACAAATGGAACTGCACCGCTGAACAAACCTGTACCACCACGCAATTGTGTGGTCTGATCACCTTTAACATCCCAGTTGAAACCGAAACGAGGAGATAATGATACCTTGTTGGCTGGAAGTTTCGAAGGATCAACATGTGTACCACCCTGGAAAGTTAATGGTGGAACGTTATTATTAGCCTGTAATTGAGTAGGGAATACGTTGTAATCGGCACGTAAACCGTAAGTCAGTTTCAGGTTTTCGGTAGCCTGATATTTATCCTGAGCATATAAGCTAAAGCTAGAACCTGATATTTTAGCGTAAGGGAACGATCCGTCAGGCAATGCCGAATATCGGAACGAGTACCTTGCAGCTGCCTGATTTGTTTCAAAATCAGAGAACGAGTTGAACGAGTAAACACCGTTGTACTGAGTAGCAAAACCGTTGGTGTAGCTCTGGATCTGATCGTTTGTACCAATGGTGATCTCGTGTTTACCTGCGTAGATGGTAAAATCATCAGAGAACTGCCAGATGTTTGTGCTTAATAAATTACCTGCTGTAAATTGCTCATAACCAAACGATGTAGCAGTAGCCGTAGCAGCTACATAACCCGGCTGACCTAAACCGGCAGTACCGTTACCAATATCAACCATTGGCAAGGTGCTGCTCAATGATGAACGGAAGTCGCGCAGAGCAGAATAACCTACTGTAGCCCTGTTAGACATGGTATTGCTCACCTTGGTGTTTAATTCCAGGATACCGATGTTAAAGTTGTTGTTGATGCGGTAACCATTACCGAAGAAAGGCAAGCCGGTTGAACCTGCAACACGCGAAGGATACAATGAAGTTGATGTGCTTGTAGGCTGATCTTTATACGATTTTAAGTAGAAGTACTTAGCGCTTAAAGTATTGTTTTTGTTTAAGTTCCAATCCAGTTTAGCTGTTAACTTATCACTGTAAGTTTGAAAGTTATAGTTTTGGTATGGTCCCGGATCGTAGTTGTAATTAGATTTTAAGTATTCAGTCAAGAGATCAAGATCGCTTGCTTTAACCTGCGACACGTTTGAACCGCTGTTTGAGCCGGTTGATGCCACAAAGCTGTTAGCCGGTTGGCTGATACGTTCTTGCTCGCCCGAAACGAATAAGAATAATTTGTTAGGGATGATAGCGCCACCAATCGAAACACCTGTTTGACGGTAAGTGAAAGGTACTACAGTTACACCGGTTGTACCAGCCTGATAGCCGGTTAAGCTAACGCTGCGGATATAATCATAAATAGTAGCTTTTAACTGGTTGGTACCCGATTTTACTACGGTGTTAACACCGGCACCAGTAAAGTTACCCTGACGAACGTCGTAAGGTGCAATATCAACCTGTATCTGATCGATCGCATCTAACGAGATTGGCTGCGAAGATGTTTGACCACCTAAAGTACCTGATAAACCGAAAGAGTTGTTGAATAATGCACCGTCCACAGTGATGTTGTTGTACAGGTTGCTGCGGCCACCAAAGTTTAAACCGTTAGCCGACGGGGTCAGTTTAGTGAAATCCTGTAACGAACGGTTCAATGTAGGCAATGCTTCAATTTGTGCACGGGTAACCGTTTCACGCGCACCTGTACGCGATGAATTGATAACCTTACCACCTGTACCGGCAATAACAACCTCAGTTAATGTTTTTGAATTGTCTACCAGTTTTACGTTTAACGGTAAATCCTGACCGATTGAAAGCGTGATGTTATCTTCCACATAGTCTTTAAAACCAATAAACGAAACTTTAACTGTGTAGGGGCCACCTACACGTAAATTGGGTAAATTGAAACGTCCGTCGGCGCGGGTAGCGGCCGAATAAACCGTTCCTGTTGGGATATGGGTGACCATAATTGTTGCTCCCGGCAACGTACCACCCTTACCATCGGTAACAACACCATGTACTGATGCTGTGGTTACACCCTGGGCAAATATATTGCCCGTGAATGCTGCGCCGATGATGAAAATACATAATAGTAAAAACTTTCTCATACTGCTTGTTAATTAAATTTTGAAGTCAATTTTTTGTTACAAAGATAACTATCAGTAATACAGTCATTGTTAAGTTAATGTTAACAATTTGAGGTTTTTTATCAACATTTGTAAAAAATAATAAGCCTGTCTTGAGTTTCTTTAAAAAAAAGGACGCTAATCAGCAATTATTGTAAATTAAACAGTTAACGGTTTCGTAATATGAAATGGATGCGGGGCTTTTAAACAGCTTGGTCTGGTCAATGGTTAGCACCTAAATCGGGTACAATATTGCAGTTGGGTTTTATGAGATTTGTGTGTTTTCCATATGCATGTTTTTATTTAGCTTTGGCGATAAATCGTAAAAGGATATCAGAATATGAACTATGATCTAATTGTTATAGGCAGCGGCCCCGGTGGATATGTTGCTGCAATACGCGCATCGCAACTGGGCCTAAAAACTGCCATCGTTGAAAAAGAATCATTAGGCGGTATATGTTTAAACTGGGGTTGTATCCCAACCAAGGCCCTATTAAAAAGTGCCCAGGTTTTTGAATATGTTAACCACGCTGCCGATTACGGTATCAAAGTAGCCGCAGGCGAAGTTGATTTTGAGTCGGTTATCAAAAGGAGCCGCGGCGTTGCTGATGGCATGAGCAAAGGCGTTCAGTTTTTGATGAAGAAGAACAAGATAGACGTGCTGATGGGCTTTGGTAAACTAAAAGGTAAAGGCACCGTTGAAGTTAAAGGCACCGACGGCGTACCTAAAGAATACACTGCCAAACATATTATATTAGCAACAGGCGGCCGCTCGCGCGAGTTACCTAACCTTAAGCAAGACAATAAAAAGGTTATCGGCTACCGCCAGGCCATGGTATTACCTAAGGCACCGGGCTCAATGGTAGTTGTAGGTTCGGGTGCAATCGGTATCGAGTTTGCTTACTTTTACAACTCTATCGGTACTAACGTTACTGTGGTTGAGTTTTTAGATAACATTGTTCCGCTTGAAGACGAGGATGTATCAAAACAACTGGCACGTACCTTAAAAAAACAAGGCATCAATATCATGACCAGCTCAACCGTTGAATCTGTTGATACATCGGGCGATGGCTGCAAGGTAAACATCAAAACAGCAACCGGCGATATCCAGTTAGAGTGTGATGTAGTATTATCTGCAGTTGGTATTTCAACCAACCTTGAGGGCATAGGCCTTGAAGAAGCCGGTGTAAAAACCGATAAAGGCAAAGTACTGGTTGACGATTTTTACAAAACCAATGTTGAAGGTGTATACGCCATTGGCGATATTGTAAAAGGCCAGGCCCTGGCACACGTAGCATCAGCTGAAGGCATTATTTGTGTGGAGAAGATAGCTGGTCACAACCCAGAGCCATTAAACTATAACAACATACCGGGCTGTACCTACTGCTCGCCCGAAATTGCTTCGGTTGGTTATACCGAAAAAGCGGCCAAAGAAGCCGGCTACGAAGTAAAGATCGGCAAGTTTCCGTTCTCGGCATCGGGTAAGGCAAGTGCTGCCGGTGCTAAAGACGGTTTTGTTAAAGTGATCTTCGATGCCAAATACGGTGAGTTTTTAGGTGCGCACATGATAGGCATGAACGTTACCGAAATGATTGCCGAAGTAGTTACCGCCCGTAAACTGGAAGCAACCGGACACGAGATCATCAAATCGGTACACCCGCACCCAACCATGAGCGAAGCTTTGATGGAAGCTGCCGCCGATGCATACGGCGAGTGTATACACTTGTAAGAATATGTAAAATGTGAGATGGAAGATGGAAGATGTGAAAGCATCATATCTGTCTTCCATTTTGCTTTTTATAATAAAACATCTTCCATTTTACCTCACACATCTTCCATCATATGAAACTCTACACGATAGACACCGGCTTTTTTAAACTCGATGGCGGCGCTATGTTTGGCGTAGTGCCTAAAACACTATGGAACAAAACCAACCCCGCCGACGAAAACAACTTGTGTACCTGGGCCATGCGTTGTTTGTTAGTTGAGGATGAGGGCCGGTTGATATTGATAGATAATGGTATCGGCGATAAGCAGGACGCTAAGTTTATGGGACATTATTACCTTCACGGTGATGATACGCTGGATAATTCGCTGGCAAAACTTGGTTACCACCGCGATGATATTACCGATATGTTCCTCACCCACCTGCACTTCGACCATTGCGGCGGTTCCATTATCCGCGAAGGCGAAAATCTGGTTCCTGCTTTTAAAAATGCCACTTATTGGAGTAATGAAGAGCATTGGAACTGGGCGGTATATCCTAATGATCGTGAGAAAGCATCCTTTTTAAAAGAGAATATCCTACCCATACAACAGAGCGGCCGGTTAAAGTTTGTTGAAAGCCAGGACGGTGTCCAATTTAGCAAAAACATGCGTATACGCTTTGCTTATGGCCATACCGATGCCATGATGTTACCGCAGATCTATTATAAGGATAAAACCCTGGTTTACATGGCCGATCTGCTGCCTTCGGTTGGGCACATCCCGTTACCGTATGTTATGGCTTATGATATGTTCCCGCTTAAAACCCTCACCGAAAAAAAAGCCTTCCTCACAGAGGCTGCCGAAAAGGAATACATCTTGTACCTGGAACACGATCCCGTTAACGAATGCTGCACGTTACAGCAAACCGAAAAAGGCATCCGCTTAAAGGATACCTTCAGGCTTAACGAAGTATAACCACTAAACGTTTTTAGGGTAATCGTAATACTCGATGGTGCCAGTGCTTCCGCTGATCAGTTGCCATGATACGCCATCAAAATGGATAACCACCACTGCACAAGTAGGCATGTCATACATTTTACCCGTCAGGTAATAAACCAGGTCGCTTATACCGGGGTTGTGCCCAAACAGGGCTATAAAATCGTACTCATCAGGCAAACTGCTCACTACCGAAAGCAGGGTAGAGCTGCTTGCTTCATAAATAGCCGTATGGTATTCGGGCTCGGCAAGCTTAAATGTTTCGGCAAATATCCTGGCAGTTGCTTTTGCTCTTTCGGCGGGGCTGCTCACTATAAATTGCGGAACAATACCCTTTTGCTGCAGGCGTTGTGCCATTTCGGGAGCCGTTTCTTCGCCGCGGGGATTTAACGGGCGCTCAAAGTCGGTTAAATCAGGGATATCCCAGCCAGACTTGGCATGGCGCACCAGCATTAGTTTCTTCATAGGTCATATTAACAAGGCATTAAGATAATAGTTTTTTCAGAAAAGGAAGCCTAACCCAATAGAAAATACCCTGTTTTTTGTCGACATCACTGTTGTGTTGGTTGGGTCGGTGGTAGCAATGTTGTTAAGGCCCAGTGCGTAATTGGTATTAAAGGTTAAATGATTATTGAGCTCAAACCCGCTTGTTAAATTAACGCCGGTATCAAGTCGCTTATAATCCTGCGAGCTGCCAAACGACAGGTTTTCGCCGTTCGAGTTATTGCTGTTTTCAAACAATACATTACCGCTTAGCCCTATTGATAAATAAGGGCCGGTACCCACATACAACTTACCCATGCCCGGCAGATTGAATTTATAAAGCAGGTTTAACGGGATATCAATATAGGTTAATTTATAGGTGGCAGTTTGCGCGTTTTCATAGGTGATAACGCCTTTACCCGTAATACCCAGGCCCGATTGCAGGTAAAAACTGTTTTTTAAAGGCTTTTCAACTACCACCGATAGGTTATAGGTAGTTACCGAATTGGTAGAGATAATATCCGGATTATCAATAGCCTGCGATGCAAAACTTAAGCCCGCACGGATACCGAATTGTAAATTCTGACCAAATGAAACATGGCACACAAGTATCATTAAGATCACTAACAAGGGGGGCTTCTTCATCCGGCACGTATTTAAAAAAATCAGAATGCTATTTTACACATTATTTGCAAACCCAACAACAATAGCCTCGGGTATTTCGTGCATACATTTAAAATGTCCAAGCGGGCATTTTTCCAGCCCGAATTTTGAACATGGCCTGCACGGCAAGTCAATACCCACAACTAATGCGTTTTTTACCTTGTAAGGCTGTACGCCTAATAACTCGGGCACGGTGCCACCCCAAATTGAGGCTATCGGCACGTTAAACGCTTCTGCAATATGTGTAAGGCCGGTATCAAAGCCAATTACGTTTTTGGCCCGCGATACCAGGAATACCGATTCATCTAACGTAGTACTACCGCAGGTGTTATAAACTTTTGTGCCGGTACCGTTAACTATCTCATCGCCATTGGCTTTAACATCATTGCCGCCTAATAAAACAACCGGCCCGCTAATTTGCTTGCAAATGCTGATTATTTTTTCGTTAGGCATACGTTTGGTAAAGTGGGTTGCCCCGATAACAAATGCCGTATAACCATTTTGATGCGATGGCGGTAAGAGCCTGGATAGCTGGTGATCGGCCTTGATAAAGTAATCGATAGGTTTGTCATCATTTTTTACCCCCAAAAAGCTCACGGTTTGCATATAACGCTCAACCAAATGCGTTGGTGCAACCAGGTTTTTTAAATGGAGCTTTAACGACAGCCATTTACGTATCGTTTGTTTTTTATAGGTTGATGCAGGTACCCCCGTACGTAGTTTGATAATGGTGGTACGCAGGTTATTGTGCAGATCGATAATATGATCAAACTTTTCGGCTTTGATATCTGCTATGGTCTCATTCAACGTCGGTTTTAGCAGGTGGACCTTATCTACGTAAGGATTGCCATTATAGATATATTGAAAGGCAGGTTTGGTTAAAAAGTGGATCTCGGCTCCCGGCAACTGCTGTTTTAAGCAGCGCACAACCGGGGTGGTATAAATAATATCACCCATCGAGCTAAACCGTATCACCAATATTTTAAGACCGTTTTCCAAATCGTTATTGCTTTTTCCTTGCGGCGAAGATGTTTTTGATCTCCTCAACCGACCGTGCATTGAGGCATTGAGCGGCAGTTAACCCACCTTTACGGCCAATTAACGTGCCATAATACATATCATGATAACCTTCGTTACGGTGCGCATCGGGGTTGATAGATAATATTACACCCTTATCCAAAGCATATTGGTGCCAGCGCCAATCCAGGTCGAGCCTCAGCGGGTTGGCGTTGATCTCTATCACCACACCGTTGGCCGCGCAGGCATCTATTACCTTTTTATAATTAATATCATATCCCTTGCGGCTCAATAGCAATCTGCCGGTTGGGTGCCCCAATATGGTCGTGTACGGATTCTCGATAGCTTTGATCAAACGTTCGGTAGCTTTTTCTTCGGCCATTTTTAGGTTGCTGTGTACCGATGCCACAATGAAGTCGAACCGTTTCAATATTTCATCCGGGTAATCCAGCGAGCCGTCGTTCAAAATATCCGATTCAATACCCTTAAAAATATGGAATCCGGTTATCTTCTTATTCAGATGCTCAATTTCTTCATGTTGTTGCAGCACACGCTCAATACTCAAACCATTGGCATAAAAGGCACTTTTGCTGTGGTCGCAAATACCCAAATATTCCAATTTTAGTTCATCGCGCAGGTACAGGGCAATATTCTCCAAAGTATTGATACCGTCGCTCCAGTTACTGTGGTTATGCAGCGTACCTTTCAGGTCGGCATATTCTATCAGTTTTGGCAATTGTTTTGCCGCGGCTTTCTTGATGTAGTCGTCACTCTCGCGCAGTTCAGGCTCTACGTATTGCAGGCCTGCTTTTTCGTAAATTTCTTCTTCGCTCATCGCGATGAAACCGCGGTCATTTATCAAATTTAAAACCGGGTCAACATGCTGGTCATGTCCCGTAAGGATAAATAGCTGCATGTAAAATAACGCTACAGGCACTATGCTGATATTTACCAGCAGTCCATTGTCTAATTTCGCTTTAAAAACCAGGTCGTCAAACGCCACGTCTGCAAATATGCCCGAAGTGCGGAGCTTATCCACAATACTATCGCGATTTGCCGCCCCGACAACAAAATCCAAATGATTGATGATCTCACATCTTCTCCTAAACTCGCCGCATAAGGCTATCCGGCTTTCGCCGATAAGGCTGTTCAGTTGTTTCAGCAATTCATTGGCTGTAGCTTCAACCTGGGCATATAAAAACTTGCCGCTGTTAGCCATCCTGAACTCTATCACCTTACGTATCTCTTCCTGGGTCTTCAAACCAAAACCTTTGGCTTCCACCAGGCGGTTTTCGTTACAGGCATAATACAATTCACCGGTATTTTCAATGCCCAGCTCATGCCAAATGATCGCTATCTTTTTAGGCCCGATGCCTTTTATGCCCAGCATCTCCACAATACCCGGCGGAGTAGCATCAAGCATTTCCTGCAATTCAACCATGCTGCCGGTGGTTAACAGCTCCACCAGTTTGCCGGCTATGCTTTTGCCAATGCCGTCAACCTTTTCCAGTTCATCATAAGGCTTATCCGCAATTTTAAACGGCAGTTTATCAACCTTAAAGGCCGCGTTGGCTATCGATTTGATCTTAAAAGGATTAACCTCGTGCAGTTCCATCAACTGGGATAGCAGGCGCAGAGTACGGGCAATTGTTTTATTTTCCATGGAAATTACAAGTGGATAAAAATACAATTAGGATTTCGAATTTCGGATGTTCGATTTCGGATTTGTTTTTTATGAAGTCATGCTGAACTTGTTTCAGCACCCCATCATACGGAGCGGTTGTGCAGGCCTCTCCGCGCGTCATTGCGAGGGACGAAGCAATCCCCGACTTACAGAGACGATAGACAGGGTGGGTATTTGTCGGTATTCAAACAACTTTTGCTTCCGGCTTCACGCCTCAAGTTTCCGGCTTGTAACACATAGGTATTCTTCGGTATTTTTATGGTATTTCTAACAGAAACCCCTCAATTTAGCTCTAAATGCAGATTCTTGTCATTTCATACCGACGTGACACATAGGTATCTCATAGGTATTCATCGGTATATCGATGTCTCATATTTCATCGCTGCAACAAACCAATTACCTAATGATCAATGATCCAATAATTTTCTATTCAATCATTCAAAACTCAATCCTTCAATCATTGCCAGGCAGGGGGGAAATTGTAAGAAAATTTTCAACCTTTTATTCCCGTTTTTCCCTTGCGCTAAGCATACAATATAACGAAAATTGGTCGGATTTGCAAAAAGAGATTAAAATATGATATTTACATTCAATGGCTGATCGCACAAAAAGAAATGAAATAATAAAAGCACTTGCGTGGTTTGGTATATTGATAATACTGGTTTTTTGGTTGGTGCCAACTTATATAGCACCATTGATTTGGCGGGATGATCATGTCAAAAAACAAACCTATTTTTATTCTGCAGGTTTAGCTGGTAAAATAACAGCTGTTGATGCTGGCAGGGGAGTGAAAATACGACTGGATAATCATCAATCATATTTGGAGCCATCGGGCTATTATTGTTTGACCTGCAAAGGCGATTTTACCTTTGAAACCGGCGAGAACATAGGCGACTCATTAATAAAAAAACCAAACTCGGATATCTTCTTATTAAAAAAAGCCAATGGTGATACCCTAACCTTTAAAATAATTAAGCAAAACTAACTTTCCAACTTTAAAACATTGTCACTCCCTCAGCCCGGGAAAGCGTCCACGCTTTCCCGTAAGTTTAGTTAAGCGTCCACGCTTAACCCTGCTATTGGAAAACATAAATCAAAATTCGAAATAGAACATTCGAAATTAAACTGGAGCTTTAATTCACCACCACCTCATAAGGCATCCTTGCCAAAATCCCGCTCATTTTGGTAGCAGCTTTTACCTGCTCGTAATATTTGTAATTGTCGCCCAGTTCGGCTTTAGTAAAGTGGGTGCGTATATCGGCGCTCATGCCACGGGTAATGCTTTTAAACGAGCTTTCCTGTTCGGGGTAGGTAACTATACTGTATTCCTTGATCTTGGCTTTGGTTGCTGCCGATTTAATGGCATCGTTAATATTGCCTAATTTATCAACCAGTCCAATTTTAATGGCCTGTTCGCCCGTCCACACACGGCCCTGGGCTATGGTGTTGATATAGGCCTGGCTTTTACCACGGCCGTTTGCCACAGCTTTGGTAAAATCGTCGTAACCACGGTTGATCATATTTTGCAATATCAGTTTTTCATCCGGCGTTAACGGTCGGCACGCATTACCCAGGTCGGCATATTTGCCGGTTTTTACCCCATCAAAGGTGAGCCCTAATTTATCGTTGAAGAATTTTTGAAAGTTGGGGATAATAGCAAAGATCCCTATCGAGCCGGTAATGGTATTCGGTTCGGCATAGATCGAATCGGCAGCACAGCTAATGTAATAACCACCCGATGCCGCTACATCGCCCATCGAAACAATAATAGGTTTTACCTTTTTGGTGAGCATTACTTCGCGCCATATCACGTCCGACGCCAGCGAACTGCCGCCCGGCGAGTTAACCCGCAGCACCACAGCTTTTACCTTATCATCCAGCCGTACCTGGCGCAGGGTTTTTGATATCTTTTCCGAACCGATGGTATTATCGTCGCCATCGCCGCCGGTAATTTCGCCCGATGCATATACAATGGCTACCCGGCTGTTTGATGTGGTAGTATCCTGAGCCTGGCTCACAGCCTTGGTATAATCGGCAATATCAACCGATTTAACGTTTTGTTTTTTAGTGATGCCTGTGCGCGATTTCAACTCCTCAAGCAGCTCGTCCTTATATCTTAACCCGTCAATTAACCGGTATTTAACCGCGTCTTCGGGGTTGCGCACCAGCATGTTATTGGCAATGTTAAATAAGCTGTCTTTATTGATCTTACGGTTGGCGCTGATGCCTGCCAGGAAATGATCGTACATCGAACCGAGGTATTCAGTAACCTGTTTACGGTTGGCATCGCTCATCTTATTTAAAACAAAAGGCTCGGTGGCGCTTTTGTAAGTTCCTACTTTAATTACCTGCGCTTCAATACCCAGTTTATCCATCGCGCCTTTATAAAACATAATTTGCGAGCTAAAGCCGTGAAACTCAAATATCCCCTTAGGGTTCATGTAGATCTTATCAGCAACTGATGACAGGTAGTAAAACGATTGCGTGTATACCTCACCGTAGGCAACAATAAACTTACCCGACTTTTTAAAATCCAGCAGGGCGTTACGGATCTCTTCGGTAGTGGCCTGGCCGGTAAGCATATAACTTTCGTCTAAAAATATGCCTTTGATATGGTCGTCGGTCTTCGCTTTTTTAATATTGGCCAAAATGTCGTTCAATCCTATCGATTTATCTTCATCAAACCCCAAAAAGCCAAGGGCGGCCAGCGGGTTTTTAGGTGTACGTTCTTTAATGCTCCCGGTAAGGGCAATACGCATTACCGAGTTTGAGGCTACGTCAACGGTTTTGTCGCCGCTTACGCCAACTGCGATCCCGATAACGATAACGAAAAGCAGGATAGTAAGGATAATAATGCCGACAATGGTGGCAAAAACAAATTTGAAGAATTGTTTCATTTAATATTTAAAAACTTTAACTATGCAAAACTACTAAAAGCATACACATAACCTTAAGAGAGCCGTGCATAATATTTGTTACAACAATGATTGATGTTTTTTTACTTTTAGGAAGTAACCTTGGGCACAGGCAGTTATTTTTACAACAGGCCGAAGAGGCTATAGGCAGCCAGGTAGGAACTGTGGTTAAACGCTCTTCGGTTTACGAAACACAATCGTGGGGTAAAACCGATCTTCCCGACTATTTAAACCAGGTATTGCTGGTTAAAACTATTTTAAAACCGCGCGAAGTATTACAGCGTATATTGGCTATTGAGCAAACAATGGGCCGCGAGCGTACCGAGAAGTGGGGATCGCGTACCATTGATATCGATATTTTGTTTTACGGTAATGAGATAGTAAATGAGCCCGACCTGGTGATACCGCATCCGCATTTGCACCAGCGTAAGTTTGTTTTGGAGCCTCTGGCCGAGATCGCGCCACAGTACATACACCCCGTATTAAATAAAACTATTTTAATATTAAATGGTTTTACCGATACTTTGATTGTTAAAAAGTTATAATTTTACATATTTAATCAATAGTTATGTCCGGATTGGAACTATCAGATCAATACTTTGACCTTTCTTTTCTGCTCGAAATAGCCGATGGCAGTAATGAATTTATTGTCGAATCGATAGATATGTTTTTGGTGCAAACGCCCGAATTAATGTGGGCCATTTATAATGCCATCCGTGCCGAAGATCGCACAGCGCTTGCACAATCGGCACACAAACTAAAACCTAATCTTGGTTTTTTCGGAATGCTTACCGCCCAGGCCATGATGCAGGAAATTGAAGGTATGACCAAAGCAGGCGACGACCTTGCCGCGATTGAGGCAAAATACGTTGCTGTAAGAGGCATTGTGGCCCCCACACTTGAGAAACTAAAATTAATTAAAGAGGCAAAAGCTGCCGAACTTTAAGCTTCTACCAACTCAAAGCTATAGCTTTCCATAATGAGGTTAGCCAGCAGGTTTTTGCACGCCTGCTCAACTTTGGCGTGGGCAGCTTCTTTGTCTGCAGCTTCTATTTCAAGCGAAATATGTTTACCGATACGTACGTTCTGGATTTCGGAAAGGCCTAAATTTTTCATACTGCCGGTAACTGCTTTACCTTGTGGGTCAAGTATTTCTTTTTTGGGCATTACATCAATTTCTGCTTGGAATTTCATCATTATTTGGCGATTCTGAATTGGATTACGGATAGGGTGATATACATAAATAAGATAACCGGAACGGCTACAAATTTAAAAATTACAATGGATATTGCCGATACAGTAAGCAATAAATACCGGTAAATATTGTTGTGTACATCGGCATTTTTAAACTTAAGCGACATCAGCGGGATTTCGGCAACCAGCAGCGCGCACATAATTAAAACAAAACAAGCTAAGCCGTATGGGTTTAATATAAATGTGGAGAAAGCGGTATGCTGTTGCAGTATCAACGGTAACGATGCGATGAGGATGGCGTTTGCCGGAGTAGGCAAGCCGATAAAAATTTCACTCTGGCGTTCGTCAATATTAAACTTGGCCAGCCTTAACGCCGAAAATACCGGGATCAAAAAGGCGATATAATTTAAATACTCGCTGATATGCTCAATTTGAGGTGCCTGTAAAAACAGCTCGTAAATAATTACCGAAGGCAAAACACCAAAGCTAACCATATCGGCCAGCGAATCGAGATCTTTACCGATGCCCGAAAATGATTGGAGCAACCGCGAGGCAAATCCATCAAAAAAATCAAAAACAGCGGCTAAAAATAAGGCGTAGGCAGCGTAAAGCAGGTTACCCTGGAAGGCGAAAACTATACCCAGGCATCCGCTGAATAAGTTTGCGCAAGTAATTGCATTGGGGACATGTTTTATTACGCGTTGCCTCATTTCACTGCAAATATAAGGAAGCTTATTAACTATGAAACGAAAATATTACAGAAACACGTACTTTGTGTTGCTGCAATATTTTCGTTTCGTTAATTTTTTTACGAATTCATGGATATCAGGAACTCTTCGTTGGTTTTTGTACCACGCATTTGCGCCTGTAAAAACTCCATCGATTCCTGCGAATTCATATCGGCAAGGTGGTTACGTAAAATCCAGATGCGTTGCAAGGTTTCGCGGTCAAGCAACAGATCGTCGCGGCGGGTACTTGATGCCGTCAGATCGATAGCCGGGAAGATTCGTTTGTTTGATAGTTTCCTGTCCAACTGCAGCTCCATGTTACCGGTACCTTTAAACTCTTCAAAAATAACCTCGTCCATTTTCGAGCCGGTTTCGGTCAATGCTGTAGCGATGATGGTTAACGAACCGCCATCTTCAATTTTACGGGCCGCACCGAAGAAACGTTTTGGCTTGTGTAATGCGTTGGCATCAACACCACCCGATAATATTTTGCCCGATGCCGGTGCCACAGTATTGTAGGCACGTGCCAAACGGGTTATCGAGTCGAGCAATATCACCACATCATGGCCGCACTCAACCATACGTTTTGCTTTTTCTAAAACGATGTTGGCAATTTTTACGTGGCGCTCGGCAGGTTCGTCAAATGTTGACGATACTACTTCGGCGCGTACGCTGCGGGCCATATCGGTTACCTCTTCGGGGCGTTCATCGATCAATAAAATGATTAGGTAAACCTCCGGATGGTTACGGGCTATGGCGTTGGCCACATCCTTTAACAACATGGTTTTACCTGTTTTTGGCTGGGCCACAATTAAACCACGCTGACCTTTACCGATAGGCGAGAACAGGTCCATAATGCGGGTTGAGTAATTACCCGAATCGGTAAACAGGTTCAATCTTTCCGACGGGAAAAGCGGCGTTAAGTGGTCAAACGGTACACGGTCGCGCACTTCGGCAGGTATACGGCCGTTAATGGCCTCAACACGTACCAACGGGAAATATTTTTCACCTTCTTTTGGAGGGCGTATGCTGCCGCGTACAGTATCGCCGGTTTTTAAACCAAACAGTTTGATCTGCGATTGCGATACATAAATATCATCCGGCGAAGTTAAATAGTTATAATCCGATGAGCGTAAAAAGCCGTAACCGTCGGGCATAATTTCCAGTACCCCTTCGTTAACAATTACATTGTCAAAGTCAAGGTTAATAGCCGGTTCCTGGTTTTTTTGCTGGTTGTTATTATTGTTATTACGGCGCTCAAATTTTTGAGGGCGCGCTTCCGGGGCTGCTGCCTCGGGCGGGTTACCTGCCTGCACAGGCTCTTCGCTTGGTACATAAGCTTCAGCAGCCGCAGGTACGTTGCTTTCAGTTTCCTGCGATGGCTGCGCGTCGTCATCGTCGGCGTAGCTGTTAAACAGGTTAGTGTCATCAACATGCACTTCGGTGCGTTGCTGCTCTATTTTTGATTTTAGCGTACGCACTCTTTTACGCGGCTTATCGCCGGCGTCTTCAGTTGTAGCTGCAGTCACCGGATTATGTTCGGTATAATCGTTTGTAACGGTTTGTTGTTGTAAGCGGGCAGCTTCAATTAAGCTTTGCTGCTCGGATATTTTGGCGATAAGGTCGGGCTTTCTTAAGCTGTCGGCATCAGGAACGCCGAAACTTTTAGCTAATGAACGCAGTTCAGAAACGAGCTTATCGTTTAATTCAGTTGTGTTAGACATGTGATTGAATAATATTTCAAAAGGATATTTTTGAGTAGAAACCTTGCAAACCTTATGTTTGTATTAAAAAATCTGCAACTATTAGTAAATGATGGAAATTTTAAAACTGATTCTTTGGTGCAAGAAATTCAGGAAAACGGTACAATTTTAAATAATAATTTCAATACTTCAAATTTTTTTGAAAATATATGACCAAATCGTGTCAATTACCCCTAAATTTCATTCTTTTGTACTGCAAATAATACAAACTTCATGCCGAACCGTCAGCAGTTGATCAGTCAGATCAAACAAAAAAAATCTTTTCTATGTGTAGGGCTCGATACCGATATCCAAAAGATACCCCAGTTTCTTTTAGATACCCACGACCCGGTGTTTGAATTTAACCGGCGCATTATTGATGCGACCCGTGATCTCTGCGTAAGCTATAAGCCAAATTCGGCCTTTTACGAAAGTATGGGAGTAAAAGGACTGCAAAGCCTGATCAAAACCTGGGAGTATTTACCCAAAGAATGCCTTAATATTATTGATGCCAAGCGCGGCGATATTGGTAATACATCAGATATGTATGCCAAAACATTTTTTGATGTTACAGCGTCGGGTATGAGCTTTGATGCCATAACTGTTGCGCCCTATATGGGCAACGATAGTGTTACATCGTATTTAAAGTACGATGATAAATGGATCATCCTGCTGGCGTTAACATCCAACTCGGGCGCTTATGATTTTCAGTTCCTCAATACCGGCGAAGGTTATTTATACGAAGAGGTTGTTAAAAAGGCAGTTACCTGGACCGGTGATGACCGCCTGATGTTTGTTGTTGGCGCAACCAAAGGCATAGGTTTTTTAGATATCCGCAAACACGCACCCGATCATTTTTTACTGGTACCCGGAGTAGGTGCACAGGGAGGCAGCCTGGCCGAAGTTTGCCAATACGGCATGAACAAGGATTGCGGACTGATCGTTAACGCTTCGCGCTCCATTATCTATGCCTCAAACGGCGAGGATTTTGCCGAAGCCGCCCGGGCCGAAGCCCTGAAAATTCAGCAGGAGATGGAAGTGGAGCTGGAAAAAGCAGGAATAATTTAATGTAAAATGGATGATGTAAGATGGAAAATGTGTTGCTGATATTTTAGTTTTTACATCTTCCATCGTACCTTTCACATCTTACATAAAAATCATGATTTTTAACGAGGACTTCCTCCAGTACGTTTGGAAATTCAGGCTGTTTGACAAGGCCGGGTTACAAACTACTTTGGGCGAAGCCGTTGAGATCGTTTCTCCCGGTTTGCAAAACATTGATGCCGGTCCGGATTTTCAACATGCTAAAATCAAGATAGGTGATACCCTTTGGGCCGGCAATGTCGAAGTGCATTTATCCTCATCCGAATGGAAGCGGCACGGCCACACTGCCGATCCGGCTTATGATAATGTGATCCTGCATATTGTTTACCACGATGACGAGCCGGTTTACCGTAAGGATGGAACCCCGATCCCCACTATCATTTTAAACGATCGGATCCCCGGCGAACTGTTTCAAAAATACCACAACCTCATTAACGGCGACAGGCAGATCATCCCCTGCGAAGCCACCATTGGCAAAATTGATAACCTGCTGGTGCGCAACTGGCTAACCCGCGTGCTCATCGAGCGCCTGCAAAACCGTTCCAATCAGCTGGCGCAAGCCATAGCAACCAACAAAGGCGATTGGGAAGAAACCTTTTACCAGTACCTTGCCGCCAACTTTGGTTTTAAAACCAATGCCGTACCTTTCGAACTGCTCGCTAAATCGCTGCCGCAAACTATCCTGGCAAAGCACAAAAATAACCCGCAGCAAATTGAGGCATTGATCTTCGGCCAGGCCGGGTTTTTAACTGATGATCTGCAGGATGCCTACCCGGTAGCCCTGCGTACCGAATACCATTTCCTGCAAAAGAAATACGGCCTTAAGCCCATAGAAAAGCATTTGTGGAAGTTTTCAAAACTGCGCCCCTTAAATTTTCCAACCATCAGGCTGGCACAGTTTGCAGCACTGGTTTACCAGTCAAACCACCTGTTTTCAAAAGTTTTGGATATTAAAAATTACGATGATTACGGCAAGCTGTTTACCGATATTAAAGTGAACATCTACTGGGATGAACATTACCAGTTTGATAAGCCATCAAAGCCCATCGCAAAAAACTTAGGCAAATCATCGGTAGATGTTTTGTTATTAAATACAATAGTGCTATATTTATTCTCTTATGGTAATCAGCACCAGCAGGAACGGTTTATTAACCGTGCATTGCACCTGCTCGAGTTTTTACCTGTTGAGCAAAACAGCATTATTGCCGATTTTGTTACCATGGGCGTAAAGGTAAGTACGGCGTACGAATCGCAGGCCTTGCTGGAGCTTAAAAACTCGTACTGCAATTATAAAAAATGCCTGCAGTGCGGTATTGGGAATAAGATATTAAAACCCCCTGTGTGATGTTGCAGCGTATATTAACCTTTTTCGAAAAATACTCTTTTGGTGTTTGTACCTATCTGGGCGAACGGTTCAATATCTCCATCTCCAAAATACGCCTGTTTTTTATTTATTCTTCTTTTTTAGCTGTCGGCTTTCCGCTGATATTTTATTTTTTTGCAGGTATCGTGCTTGATATCCGCAACTATGTAAAACGTATCCATACCCGCGTATCCGATCGGTAGCCGGTTATCTGTGTTTCTTTATTTGTAAAATAATTGCTCTGTAAATGAGTTAGTTAGGCGTGTTTTTATTGTCCCGGGCAACCGTTGCCTGATCCTCCCCGTTTTGTGTGTGATAAAGGTCCTGATGAACACCGTCCCCTGGCTGATGGACCGCCGAAAGGTAAATCTCTATTAACTACCATACACCCTGTTAAAGTTACCTGCTGCTTGTTAGCGATATGGCTATGTCGTGAGCTGATTGCGGGAATACTGAACGAACCTTTAAGTCAGTTTTCTGGACTTTTAGGCAAAGCCGTTTGAGCAGGCAGGTTATATTTTTGCATCCCTTAATTTATTTACACTAAACCAAATGAAACTAAACACAACAAGCACAAATAAAAAGAATGAACAGATTATCACATTATTTAGCCTATGTATCGCGCTATTGCTGGGTTTATCGGCTTGCCGCAAATATCATGATTGCGGCTCCGATATGGGCAGTACAGCAGCACCAGCAACCGGCAACTGGACAAAAATCGCATCGCTCCCATCAAACCAGGAGTTTACGGTACTCGAAACATCCGGCAATAGCATTTATGCCGCCACTGGCGCAGGTGTAGTTTACAGCAGTACCGATATGGGTTTAACCTGGTCGGCTTCGGCGGTTGTAAAACAAGGCACTGTTATTTCGGCCTTAGGTATACTTAATAATACCATTTACGTTGGCACACAATTCGATGGTATTTTTGCCAGCGCCAACAACGGCCAATCGTGGGTAAAACAATCGTCCCTTGGGCAGATCACCTCATTTACCCTCTACAACAATAATTTATACGCGTCTTCGGCGCAAGCCACTTCCCCGGCCGACGGTGTTTGGTTTTTAAACCAGCAGCCCGGCACCTGGACACCGATCATCAGTAACGGCTTACCTTCAAACTACGATTTTGAAGTGATCAAAACCATCGCAGTTAATCAAAGCCTGGTATCTATACGCGGTTCAAATGGCTTTCTATATACTATTAGTGGCACTACGGGGCAATGGACCGCTACCAGTTATTTTAACCCGCATCGCCTTGCTACCATGCGCGATATCACCTACGCACAGGGTACCATGCTGGTTACACCCGGCACTATGCTGTATGGCAGCAATGATTTGGGTGCAAGCTGGGCAGCCGATACCTTGGGTTTGCAAAAAGAGCCGGGCACGATCAATTCAACCAGTGTCCGGATACTGTATACAGCCAATAATAAATTTTACGTGGTGAGCAATATACTTACCGGCGGTGGTATCAATGTGCAGCAACGCGATGCAAGCGCGCCGGTTGGTACAAGTTGGGCCACTAATAGTGATATTTTGCCTGCTCCGGCTTTTGCCTATGCTATCCGCTTATTAAACGGTACGCTTTTTTTGGCAACAGACAATGGTTTGTATTTCAAGAAAATTTAAGCTAAAAAACATCATCAATCTAACCCTATGAATAATAAAACTACATTTAAATTAAGCACCTGGTTACTGGCCCTGGCTTTATGTTACGGCTTGTCATCCTGTCATAAACCGGCAAAACCCGATTTGCCCGTACCTTCAACCTCACCCGTATTACAGCCCGCAAGCTCACAATGGGTGCAGATGAATACGCTTCCTCCCGATAGCATCACCGCGCTCGAAATATTCAACAACGTGATCTATGCAGCATCTTCAACATCTGGTAAAATTTACGAAAGTGGCGATGGCGGTGCAAGCTGGTCGGCAACAGCCTCAATTGGTACGGGTATCCATATCTCATCAATTACCGTATTTAACGGTAAAATATATGTGGGTACTTCTGGCGATATGTTTTTAAGTACCGATAATGGTAAAACATGGGTTGACGAAGGCGGGCTTACTTCCATAGTAACCTCTTTTACGGTATGGAACAATAATTTATACTGCTCTTCTTTTGATAACCGGGGCAAAGGCGTTTTAAAATTAAACCCCACCAATAACCAATGGGAAGTGTTTTTAAACGGGCTAACCAGTACACCCGGTATAAATGATGTGCGGGCGTCAAAGGTTATGGTGGCAAATAACTATCTGGTAGCGGCCACCAGCGATGTTTTTGGCGTTTTTGATCCTGCACAGCAAATGTGGCATCAAAAAGATTATGTAGATATTACCAAAACCAAATATAAAAATGTACGCTTCCCCAATTATGTGGTTGATATGGTTTATAACCAGGGCAGCATTTTAACACAGATCTATATTGGTAATAACAATCAGCAAAGCATTTTACGTACCGACGATGGAGGGATAACCCTGTACCCGGATACGGTAGGTATGAAAGCCGATACCGATGACGACAAATACCTGATCCGTGGATTGCTGGTAACCGAGCGCAAAGTTTATTCGGTAATTAACCAGGAAAAGGGTACGGTTGGCGTTTGGATACAAAGCCGCGATAACGCGGCTGTTGCAAACACAACATGGGCCAGCGGCGAGGAGTTTTTGCCGGGTTTGCGCTCTCATGCTTTGCGTTCGTTGACAAACACCTTGTTTTTGGCGACAGACAACGGCATATATTATAAAAAAACACCCTAAACTTGCCACGTATTTCTTATTGTAAATCAGATGAATAATTTATCAAAAACCTCTTCTGTATCTATAACCAGGATCGTAGCATCCGTTTTGATGATTTTTATGATGGCAGGCTTAACAGCTTGTAAAAAAACTGCGCTGACAGCTAACACAGCAGCTGCTGCCCCCAATCCATTGCCGGTTGTTTCAGGCTGGACCAGGTTAAATGTGCCCAATGATACAGTAACCTTATTGGAACAATTTAACAACGTGATATACGCTGCTTCAAACAGCAATAAACTATACACCAGTACCGACGAAGGCGCCACCTGGTCAACCATAGCCGTCGGATCACCCGATGTAACTATTTCTGCTATCCAGGTTTTTAACAACCAGGTATATGTAGGTACCCATAACAACGGCATCTTCAGCAGCAATGATGGCTGTAAAACATGGGTCAACTATGTTAACGGCTTCCAGGACTATAACATTTATGGATATCTGGTTGGTTATGATATTTCATCGTTTGCTGTACGCAACAATACTTTATATGTTTCAACAAGCGGTAATGGCGTGCGTGTTTTAAACCAGCAGGCAGGCGCATGGTCGGCATTTAACAATAACCTGCCGCAAAGTTATACTTCGTACGAGGTTTTTAAAATTGCAAACACCAATACTACCCTGGTAGCTGCTGCCGGTGTTAACGGGACATTTTATTACTATGATCCTACCGTGGGCCAGTGGGTTGAAACCTTGCTGCCACATTGGGGGACTTATATTGATAAAATGATAGTTGATAACGGCGTTTTATATGCTACCACAACCGAGAGGAAGATTATCCGCAGTGATAACAACGGCGTTACCTGGAACTACGATACTACCGACCTGCAGGCGGTACAGGTATTAAATTATAAAGAACTGTATAACGGAACCACCAAACATTATGTTTTAACAGTTTCATTTGGCGGCAACCAGAACGGTACGGTTATACAGCAGCGCGATAAAAATGTGGCCACAGGTACCTCGTGGGCAGCTAGCCAGCAATTTTTAGAAGGCATCCATGCACATGCCATTTTAGAATCCGGAGGTAAGCTTTTTCTAGGCACAAACGAAGGCTTGTATTATAAAAACAAGTAATTAAATGCCTGTACCACTTGCGGGTGAAATCTGATATCAGCATGGATAACTCTGTTAAAAATATTTTTTTGGGGATGGTACTTGTACTGCTGGCGTGCTTTGCCAATGCACAGCAATACTATGTTAACCCTAAGCTTGGTGCTGATGCCAACCCAGGCACGCAGGAAGCGCCTTTAAAAACCATTAACGAGGCGGCACGCAGGGCAAACCTGAATAAGGACAAGATCGCTGCAGAAATTATTTTGACGGAGGGTATCCATTTATTGACAGAAACAGCCTTGTTTAACAACAACAAATACACCCCGGTACAACGCCTTACCATACGTGCAGAAGTGATGCCTGACGACAAAGACTGGTCGCCACAAAAAATGCCCGTGGTGGTTACTATTGTGCCGCTTGCCCGGGGTTTTGGTGGTGACGAGGCGCGTGGCATACAAACCGAGGTTAATCACGTTACTATTGCAGGTATACGGTTCACCGGCAGTCCAGATTATTCCTACAAAAGCGAAAAGGAATTAAACCGATCATACCCCATATGGAGAGATGGTAAAAGCCTTACCGATTTATTGGTAACCCAATGCCTGTTTGCAGGTAATGCCGATGTTATGCCCCTGCATGTTGGTGTTATAGCCAATGGCCACGGCCTTGTGCTTGATCATTGCGTATTTTTTAACTGCAAAAACCCGGTTGTTTTTTGGAAAACTGATACCCACACCAGTAACGGTAACAGTATGCGCTATTGCCTGGTTTACGGATGTTATTTTAGTGGCGTGTGGACAACAACCAATACCAACGGCCTTGATTTTGATTTCCATCATAATATTATTGCCAACTGCAAAACAGCCTGGGTTCGCGAACAAGGCGATACCACTCATTTTAAGGCTCACGATTGTATTTTTACCGGTAACGGAACCCTTGCAGGCTTTGGCGCAGGGCCCGCGGCGGGAGGCAACACCTCATCTGTTGATTTTCTGACGATGACCAATGTGCGCACTACAGGCAAAATTGAGATCGAAACGGATCAAAGCAAACGCAACTACCTGCAATTGGTAGCCGGTTCTTTTGGGAGCGACCTGAAAGCAGGGTTGTTTAAAAATTAACCGATGAACATTGACAGATCAGAATTTATAACCCTTACCGGTATGCTATTAGGCAGCGTATTATTGGCCAAACCTGCGGATATATTACTTGCCGAAACTAATCACTTTAAAGCTATAGCCTTTGATGGTTTGGCCATTTTTGACCCTCGGCCGGTTTTTAAACTGGCTCAGGAGTTATTCCCCGAACACGGTGCTGAGTTGGTCAGTCAGTGGAAAACCAGGCAGTTTGAATACACCTGGCTGCGTAACCAAATGGGCAACTATGCCGATTTTTTTACAGTTACCCGCGATGCCCTGGCGTTCGCAGCAAAAGCGCTTAAGCTGGAGCTTGACGAAGCAAAAAAACAGCAATTAATGCAGGCGTTTTTAAATTTACATGCATGGCCCGATGTTGCCGGTGCGCTTAAAACACTAAAACAGGCAGGCATCAAACTGACGCTGTTATCAAACTTTACGGACGAAATGATGCAAAAAGGAATTGAAAACAGCGGGCTCACCGGCGTTTTTGATCACGCCTTAAGCACCGACAAGGTGAAAAAATTTAAGCCCGATCCATCAGCTTACCAAATGGCGATAGATGCTTTTAAATTGCCTAAGCAGGATATTTTATTTGTGTCATTTGCGGGATGGGATACAGCGGGCGGCAAACAGTTTGGCTACAAAACATTCTGGCTCAACCGCCAGGGTATGCCCGCCGAACAATTAGACGCTTACGCCGACGTAGAAGGTAAGGAGATGAAAGACTTGCTTGCGTATTGTAACCTGAAATAAGGTTTTTAACGCCAACCTGTGTTAGCGATCAAAACTAAAGACAAGGGAAGATTGACAGCCGAAATTTTTATTTCAACAATAACCCTGATGTTAGCAGGCGGGCTTATCTATCATGCGTATATCAACAAGATGTGATAAACAACTCATAAAAACACAATTTTAAAAAGGAGAGATATTAAAAACCTCTCCTTTTTGTTATCAACACTTTTTAAAATACCTTAAATAATTCATTTTATCCTATTAACTTTATCTTTGTGCTTTAATGCTATCTAATACAGAATGCCGGTAAAAGGAAATCAGTTTAAATCAAACAGTTTTAAGGACGATAATAAGCCCAATACCTCTTCAAAAACCGAAAAGGCCCCACGGCAAAAAGTGGAAAGGCTTCCGTCTTTTGATTTAAAGGATGGCCGTTTGATTAAGGTTGTTGGAGCATTTTTCCTGTTGATCTCTATTTACTTCCTGGTGGCGTTCACATCGTACCTGCTTACCTGGCAGGAGGATCAGAGCTATGTATCAAAGGCCAACGGCGGCTGGCACAATCTGTTTAAAACCCAGCAGGAGTTAATTAATAACGGGGTTAAAAATCCGGTAGTGGTTAATACGGCCGGCAAGCTGGGCGCCTTACTATCCAACCAGTTTATTTACGAGTGGTTTGGCGTGGCCTCGTTTATTTTTGTGGTGGTGTTTTTTATCATCGGCTACCGTTTACTGTTTAAAGTACGGTTGTTCCCGGTGGGTAAAACACTGGCTTATGCGGTATTCGGCATTATCTTTTTTTCGGTAGCTATCGGCTTTTTCCATGGCCTGGTTAGCGAATACCCGCATTACCTTGAAGGTGAGTTTGGTTACTGGAGCGATCGCCTGCTGGAGGCCCAGATAGGCGGGGCGGGTACCGCGGGGCTCATTATATTTGCTGCCCTTACCTTCCTCATCATTGTTTACAATATCGATTTTAAACTGCCCGAACGCAAAAAGAAAGAACCTGAGCTTGCTGCTGATGCCTTAATAACCAATACCGTTTTCGACCCGTTTGAAGGCAGGTTTACCGAGGGTGCCGAAGAGGCTGAACCTATTGAGCGACCACGGATGCAGCAAAACATCGAGGTAACTAAACCACGCGAACAGGAGTTTACTTACACCCAACCCGGATCGGAGTCCGAAATTGATGAACCGCTGCCGGTAAATACCTTCCATAAACCGGTGGTTTTAACACCATCGCCAAGTTTGGATACCGATATCCCTTTAACCGTCGACGAAGAACGACCACAGCCCGAACTGAGCATAGAAAAAGAAGACCAGGTAACCAGTCAGGACCTGGTGGAGCAATTCGGCGCTTTTGACCCGAGGCTTGATTTATCTTCTTACAAATTCCCCCCCTTGGACTTGCTGGAAAATTACGGCTCGAACAAGATCTCGGTGAACTCGGAAGAACTGGAAGCCAATAAGAACAAAATTGTTGAAACGCTTAACCATTACAACATCGAGATCGATAAGATCAAGGCGACCATCGGGCCAACCGTAACCCTGTACGAAATTATACCGGCGCCGGGCGTGCGCATCTCCAAGATCAAAAACCTCGAAGATGATATCGCGTTAAGCTTAGCGGCCCTGGGTATTCGTATCATCGCACCGATGCCGGGCAAGGGTACTATCGGTATCGAAGTGCCAAACCAAAACCCCGAAATGGTGTCGATGCGCTCGGTTTTAGAGAGCGATAAGTTCAAAAATACCACGATGGATCTGCCGGTGGCTTTAGGTAAAACCATCAGTAACGAGGTTTTTATTGCCGATCTGGCCAAAATGCCTCACTTGTTAATGGCCGGTGCAACCGGTCAGGGTAAATCGGTAGGTATTAACGCATTGCTGGTATCGCTGCTTTACAAAAAGCATCCTGCCGAATTGAAATTCGTGCTGGTAGATCCTAAAAAGGTGGAACTTACACTGTTCCGTAAAATTGAGCGCCACTTTTTAGCCAAGCTACCCGACGAGGCCGACGCCATTATTACCGATACCAAAAAGGTGATCAATACGTTAAATTCGTTATGTATTGAGATGGATGCGCGTTATGATCTGTTAAAAGATGCGCAGGTACGTAACCTTAAAGAGTATAACACCAAGTTTGTTAATCGCAAGCTGCTGCCTACCGAGGGCCACCGCTACCTGCCTTTTATAGTGCTGATCGTGGATGAGTTTGCCGATTTGATGATGACCGCCGGTAAGGAAGTGGAAACACCCATCGCCCGTTTGGCCCAACTGGCACGTGCTATAGGTATCCACCTCATCATCGCTACGCAGCGCCCGTCGGTTAATATTATTACGGGTACCATTAAGGCTAACTTCCCGGCACGTATCGCGTTCAGGGTGCAGTCAAAAATCGACTCGCGCACCATCCTTGATTCTGGCGGTGCCGATCAGTTGATCGGTCGCGGTGATATGCTTTTATCAACCGGGAACGATCTGATCCGCTTGCAGTGCGCCTTTGTGGACACGCCCGAAGTGGATAAGATATCCGATTTCATTGGCGGGCAGCGCGGGTATGCAGAAGCTTATGCCTTGCCTGAATATGTGGGCGAAGGTGAAAGCTCATCGCCAAAAGAATTTGACGCCGATAACCGCGACCCGATGTTTGAAGAGGCTGCGCGATTGATCGTGATGCACCAGCAGGGTTCAACCTCATTAATCCAGCGCAAGCTAAAATTAGGTTACAACCGCGCGGGCCGCATTATCGACCAATTGGAAGCTGCCGGAATTGTTGGCCCGTTTGAGGGTAGTAAGGCCCGCGAAGTGCTGTTTCAGGATGACAGTCACTTTAACCAGTTTTTAGAAGAATTACAAAATCAGAAATAGCAAATTGGAGCAATTTTTGAGTGATAGATGAGAATAACAGATAAATGAAGAAGATAGCGATATATGTTTTAGTGGCAGCGAGTACAATTGCACAAAGTTATGCCCAAAAAGATAGCCAGGCTAAGGCTATCTTATCCGAAGTGAGTAAAAAATACAAAACTTACGATGTAGTAAAAACCAACTTTATGTATACTTTAGAGAGCCCGCAGGCCAATCTGAAGGAAACACAAACCGGCACGCTCATCGCAAAATCAAAAGCTAATAAATTTAAAGTAACGCTGTATACCAAAGGCAAAACACCGGTTGTTGCCCAGGAACTGATCAGCAATGGTAAAGAGCAATGGACCTACCTGAAAAAGGATAACGAAGTACAGGTAAACGACGTAACCAGCAACGAGGACGCTTTAAACCCGGCGCACATTTTTACCATTTACGAAAAAGGCTTTAATTACATTTACACCGGCGAGGTAAGGCAAGGCGGCGTTACTTACGAAACGATAGACATGACGCCTACCGATGCTAAAAAAAACTTTTTTAAGGTGCGCCTGATGATAGACAAAGCCAAAAAGCAAATTTACAGCGCCTTAATTTTTGATAAAAACGGCAATAAGTACACTTACACCATGCAAACCTTTACGCCAAATGTAAATGTGCCCGATGCTGTTTTTGCTTTCGATGTGAAAGCGCATCCGGGTGTTGAGGTAGTTGACCTTCGGTAATGGAAGATGGGAGAGGTACGATGGAAGATGTGAAAAAAGCCAGGGCCAGGTGCGCTTCCCCTCTTGAGAGGGGTGGAGGGGTGTGTTATTCGTTAAACAATTAAATACATCTTCCATTTTCCATGTCACATCTTACCTTCACACAACATACCCTCGAAAAACTCGAAAATCTGCTCAAAGCCGCAGGTTACCGAATTCGGTATGAAAAGGGTAACTTTAAAACCGGCGCCTGTGTATTGCAAAACAGCCGTATTGTGGTGGTCAATAAGTTCTCCAATTTAGAAAGTAAGATCCATTCGGTTATCGAGCTTTTGCTGGAGCTGGAAATTGACCATAAATTGCTCGATGAAAAACAAATAGCTTTTTTACACCAGATAACCCAAACCAAACTGCAACTGTGACCGTCACACTATTAGGTACCGGAACATCGCAAGGCGTACCCGTTATAGCCTGCGAATGCGAAGTATGTACTTCGACAGACCCAAAGGACAAGCGCCTGCGGTCGTCGGTAATGATAGAAATTGATGGTAAGGTGTTCGTGATCGATTCGGGTCCCGATTTCAGGTACCAGATGCTGCGCGAAAAGGTTAAGCGTTTAGATGCGCTGATCTTTACCCACCAGCACAAGGACCACACCGCCGGTATGGACGATATCCGCGCTTTTAACTTCAGGCAGCAATCGGCCATTGATGTTTATGCCACCGAACGCGTACAGGAAGCGTTAAAGCGCGAGTTTATGTACATTTTCGAGGAGTTTAAATACCCCGGTATCCCGCAGGTAAACCTCAATACCATAACCAACGCAATTTTTGAGGTGCAGGGCGTGCCCATTATCCCGATAGAAGTATTGCATTATAAACTACCGGTACTGGGCTTCCGCATCGGCGATTTTACCTATATCACCGATGCCAAAACTATTGCCGAAGAAGAGCGCGCTAAAATAAAAGACTCCAAAGTTTTAGTGATCAATGCGCTGCAGCGCGATAAACATATTTCGCACTTTACCTTAGACGAGGCCATTGCCTTTGCGCAGGAAATGGGGGCTGGGCAAACCTATTTTACGCACATCAGTCACCGCCTCGGCAAGCATGCCGATGTTTCGCTTGAGCTGCCGCCCAATATCCATCTGGCTTATGATGGGTTGAAATTCGAGTTGTAGACCTACATTTACCCTTGTTAAAAGATGTTAAACTCCCCACATTAACATTATTTAAAACTTATTTACTGTAACTTGCCTACCGGTACCGGCGTCTATACCTAAACATTTATCTTATTGTATTGATGTTACGCAGGTTTTATATGTTGTTGTTATTATTGGCTATTTATAGCCAGGCAGCTGCATTTAAACCCGGTGGGCCGGGTAAGATCATCTTTCCGGGAGCGTATTGGACAGATCCCCAACCTTCAGGCGAATTTACCACCCTGGTCATCCCTATTAAAAGAGTCTCAAACCTCATCATCCTCGAAGCCAAAGTGGATACTATGGAAGGTAACTTTGTGCTTGATACCGGCGCACCGTACCTGGTGCTTAATCAAACTTACTTTCGCAATTACCCGCATTACAGCGATCAGGATGCAGGCGGTGTTAATGGCGATGCCGGTACCGCCTTCCGTACCAACGTGCGTAATCTGGATATTGCCGAATTGCATTACGACAGGCTCCAGGCCGATGTAACCAACCTTTCGGCCATCGAGAATAGCCGTAATATTAAAATACTGGGCTTATTGGGCACAAAACTATTTTCTAAATTCGCCATCACTGTCGATCTGTTTCAAAACCAGTTGTACATCCATAAGCTGGATAAAAGCGGTGAAATACCCGCAGCTGAGCAGCTATTTCACGACCCGATATTGAAAATGCCATTTTATTATGCCAATAACGCTATTTTGTTTAAGGCTTCGGTAAACGATAACAGCATGTGGTTTTCGTTTGATACCGGTGCCGAAACCAATTTGATCGATTATCATCAGGCTAAAAAGCTGATGCCTACGTTACAGATCATCAACCGGTCGAAATTAACAGGTATTGGTGGCAGTACTTTTGAGGTAATTTACGCAAAGTTTGATAAATTGGTGATTGGCGAACGGGTGTTTACCAATAACAAGGTAATTATTACCAGTTTGGAACAAATGGGCAAAGCCTATGGCAAGGATATTGACGGAATGTTAGGCTGCGACTTTTTTGGCAGGGCGGTTTTTACTATCAATTTTGTGAAAAAAGAGTTCATAATGTATACCAATAAAAACGAATAATTGATGTTAAAAAGGGCTACCATAGGATTATTGATGCTGGTGTTTTACACAGCCTGGCCTGCCTTTGCCCAAATTAAAAACAACGCGTTTACGATCAGCGATGATCAGATGGTATTGTACCTGGATCTGAAACTAAAAAAAGCCCAGATAGATAGCCTGCTGCGCATTGCCGATATTAAAAACGCTACTGCCGATGCCCTTTTGCGGGGTAATATTGATGCCCTGCAAAAAGATGGATGGACCGTTAGCCGAATGGAGAACAACCGCCTGATGCTATTGAAACCCCTGAACGAACTGGCCAATAATGCACAGATGAAACCCTTCCTGATCACATCAAACATGGTGATGCACGATAAGCAGCCCGGGTATCCTGATGATGATGTGAAATTTGGCATCAATAGTTTTATCAGGCAAAACGTGCACGAACTGCCATCGGGTGTTACCCGCTTCTTCCTTCCGGCTAACCTGAAAGCTAAACGGGTTTTGCTTTCAGGCAACTTTAACAGCTGGAGCACATCAAAAGGGGTGATGATCAAAACCGATAGCGGCTGGATATACGATATTAAACTCAATTCGGGCGAATACCTGTATAAGTTCGTGGTTAACGGCCGCTGGATAAGCGACGCCGGTAACCTGCTGAAAGAAGATGATGGCTTTGACGATCATAACTCAGTGTACTTTAAATACAATTATACCTTCCGGCTTAAAGCCTTCCCTAAGGCTGCACGAATTATGCTGGCCGGCAGCTTTAACAACTGGAACCCGAACCAAATTGTGATGATGCCGCATGGCGGTGTATGGGAGCGGTCCATGTACCTGCACGAGGGCAGCCATGCTTACCGGTTTTTGGTTGATGGTAAATGGACCAAAGACCCATTAAACCCAACCACCCAAACCGATGCTGCCGGAAATATCAACTCGGTATTGAATATCGGCGAGCCGGTGGTGTTCAGGCTGAATGGCTTTGCCAATGCCAAAAATGTAGTGGTGTCGGGCAGCTTTAACAAATGGCGCACTAACGAATTGCACTTGTCGCGCTCGGGTAATCAATGGGTGTTGCCTTATGCATTACCTGCCGGTAACTACGGCTACAAGTTTATTGTTGATGGCCGCTGGATGACCGATCCGGGTAACGATAACTATATAGAACAAGATGGTGAAACAAACTCGTTTTTAGCAGTTAAGCCTAACCATACCTTTACCTTAAAAGGATATAACAACGCACATGCAGTTCGTCTTTCGGGAACGTTTAATGATTGGAACGAACCGGGCTGGGGAATGGCACATCGCGGCGATCAGTGGGTGATCAGCGTTTGCCTTAAACCCGGCAAAGCGCTCTATAAATACCTGGTAGATGGTAACTGGATCATTGATCCCGGTAATAAGCTTTGGGAACAAAATCAATTTAATACCGGTAATTCGGTGTTGTGGGTGGAGAGGTAGATTAGTCCCGGAGTCTTGAGTCAATAGTCCGGAGTCATAAAGTTGGAATATCACAATTGCTAACTCCGGAGGAGTAACCTGTTTATAGAATAGCCGACAAAATCTTTGAGCTCCGGCGGAGCTTCCTATCGTCAATCCAGGAAATATTTAGTGGATAAAAGACTCGAGAATATAGACTCAAGACTGAAAAATGTGCCCAGGAGCAGATTCGAACTGCCACACCCTTACGAGTGCCACCCCCTCAAGATGGTGCGTCTACCAATTTCGCCACCTGGGCTTTAAATTAGATTTGAGACGTTAGATTTGAGATATGAGACAATTATTATCTTAATACTCAGATCTCCATACTCAGATCCAAAAAAAGAATTTGAGAGGTTAGATATGAGATGTGAGAAAATTATCTCAAATCTCATATCTCAATACTCATATCTAAAAACAATGTGCCCGAAGAGAGACTCGAACTCTCAAGAGACAATTCTCAACGGCTTCTGAGACCGCAACGTTTACCAATTTCGCCATCCGGGCAGGCAATGGGCTGCAAATATAACAGGATTATTTAAACCCTTCAAATAAATATAAAATTGATAATGTTTGATATTCCATCGCCAAAAGGTTACTTTAGTTTACCAATTAATTGATTTTATTATGATAAAGAAAGCAAGTATCTTAATGCTGTTCCTGGTAGCATCGTTAAGTGTTTTAGCGCAAAATAATGGCGATGCCATCGTAGGCAAATGGTTAAACCCATCTGGTGAAGACCAGATATGGATCTATAAGGTAGGGAATAAGTACTTTGGCAAACTGGGTTGGATAAAGGTACCCGACGAAAACGGGCATCCCAAAATGGATAAAAATAACCCCGATCCGGCACTTCGTACAAGGCCGGATCTAAACCTGGAGTTACTGAAAGACTTTACCTTTAATGGTAAAACTTATGAGGACGGTACGATTTATGATCCCAAAAGCGGTAAAACTTACAGCTGCAAAATGACGCTGGTTGACAACACTTTAAAAATAAGAGGATACATCGGCATATCGCTATTCGGCCGTACCGAGGTATGGACAAAAGTTAAATGAAACAAATCTATATAACTAAGATCGGTGTCGCAGCACTGATGTTTTTAACCTTCTTAAACAGTGTATCCGCTCAAAAGATCACGGTTACACAACAACCCGGCAGGGGCGCCAGTTTACGCGGTCTTTGTGTGGTTAGCGATAAAATTGCCTGGGTAAGCGGCAGTAAGGGCACCGTAGCCCTTACTAAAGATGCCGGGAAAACATGGCAGTGGCAGCAGGTTAAAGGGTTCGAACAATCTGATTTTAGGGATATACAGGCTTTTTCTGATAAAGAAGCAGTGATCATGAGTTCGGGTACGCCCGCGCTTATTTTAAAAACGCTCGACGGCGGCGCAAACTGGCAGATAAAATACCATAACCGCGATACTTCGGTGTTTTTTGATGCGATGGATTTTAACGGCAAATACGGCAGCGTTATGGGCGACCCGATAAACGGCCGTTTTGTGATATTTGAAACTGAAGATCGCGGCAAAACCTGGAAGCAAAGAGATGTGGCCAAATCGCCTGCGGGCAGGGAGGGTGAAGCGAGTTTTGCTGCCAGCGGCACTTGCTTCAGTATTTATGATAACGGTTTAATGAAAACCGATGGATTATTGATCGTTTCGGGCGGCAGCGCCGCAAACCTCATCTATTCGCTCATTAATGGTAAAAAATGGCAATACACCCCGCTTCCCATCGCGCATGGTACCAACAGTTCGGGCGCTTTTTCATTTACATCAGATAGTAAGCATTGGGTAGTTGTTGGCGGCGATTACCAGCACGATCAACGCACCGATTCGACTGTGTGCTACTCAAACAATGCGGGTAAAACCTGGGCGTTGGCCAAAATATCACCGGGTTTTCAATCGTGTGTGCAATATATTTCGGGTAAGGTCTATATCTCAACCGGTACCTCGGGTACCAACATCAGTAAAGATGCAGGCGTAACCTGGGCCAAGATAGATAACACCAGCTTTAACGTTTGCGGGCATCATGGTAAGTTTATTGTATTTGCCGGCAACGGTGGCAAAATAGGCCTTTACAGCGAAGTTAAAACAAAGTAAACTGCAGCCTGGCAGCGTCAAGCTCTGAGGGCTGCCCCGTACCGGTAACATGGTAAACTGCCGTTTCTTCGTATCGCGATGCTACTACTATCGTGGTTCCATCGGCGTAAGCATCAAATAATTGCTGCACCAAAGCCGGGTCGTTATTATCTTTTGACAAGTGTGCTAACAGCAAATGGCTCATATAAGCAGGCTTGTGTCCGGTAAATATATCCAGCGCCTGTTTGTTTGATAAATGCCCTTTGCTTCCGCGGATGCGTGCCTTTAAATGATAAGGATAACGACCATTATTCAGCATGTCATCATCATAATTAGCTTCTAAAAACGCGGCATGGCATTGCCCGAAATGAAATATCACATGCTCGCAGGCTTCGCCGATATCGGTAAATACCCCAACCTTAATATCTCCGCAGGTAACCATAAAGCTATGTGGCTCAATAGCGTCGTGGTTTTTAGGAAAACCGGTAATGTACAGATCGCCGATGCATATCTGCTGATATCCTGAAAAAGGTATCACCTGGTTATCATCTAAATGCAAGCCTCCATTTTGCAGGGTATGCAGGGTAATATAAACCGGCAGTTTGTACTTTTTAGCCAGTACCTCAACACCGCGTATATGGTCCGAGTGCTCGTGCGAAATAAAAATAGCCTTTACCTTTTGCATCGTAAGGCCAAGTCTGGCCATCCGTTTTTCGGTTTCGCGGCAGGAAATACCGGCATCAACCAGCACGGCTTCGCGCTCATTGCCAATGTAATAGCAATTACCGTTGCTGCCCGAATTGAGTGATGCGATGAATAACGACATTTAACTACAAAGTAACCTGATTTTTAACAAAAAATTGTTCTAAAATTTACATCTTGCACTACTAATTATCAACAATGGATACCCCGATCAATCTGCCTGTTTTAAACGATACCGAACTGCGTGTTTTAGGCGCTTTAATGGAAAAAAGCAAAACCACGCCCGATTATTACCCCATGACCTTAAATGGGCTTACCACGGCCTGCAATCAAAAAACATCGCGCCGCCCGGTGGTTGATTATGATGAAGAAACTGTAGTGCTCGCTTTGGATAGTTTAAAAAAGCGCGGATTGATCTCAACGGCAACCGGAGGTTCCAGCCGCGCTACCAAATACAAGCACAACTTTGCCATCGTATTCCCGGTATTGCCCGCCGAGGTGGCCTTAATTTGTTTGTTGATACTGCGTGGCCCGCAAACTCCCGGCGAACTAAATACCAATTCGGGCAGGTTGTGGGAGTTTGAATCGTTGGAAGAAGTGCAGCAGGTTTTAGAGCGCATTTCATCGGACGAAATGCCATTTGTACAACAATTGCCACGCCGCGCAGGGCAAAAAGAAGTACGTTACATGCATTTGCTGGGCGGTACTTTTGATTTTACCGAAGACGACCAGCCCGAAGAACCCGCCCGCCGTTCGGTAGGTGAACTGGAAGGCCGTTTATCTAAAGTTGAAACCGAACTGGCCGAATTGAAAGAAGCCTTCGAAAAACTGATGAAAGAGCTGATGGGGTAGGGTGTTCTGTTTTTGCAATAGTTTGAATTTTGCAAATAATAGATTGATTGCTACAAACACACGCCTGGTTTTCTGCACCATCTTTGTATCACAAAAATAAAGCAAAATGGAAAAGAAAAATAAAATAGCACTGGTAACCGGCGGCAGCCGCGGATTAGGCAAAGACATGGCCCTGCGCCTTGCCGAAAAAGGGATCGACGTTATCCTGACCTATAATAGCAATATTGAAGCAGCACAACAGGTAGTGGCACAAATTGAGCAAACCGGGCAAAAGGCTGCAACGCTTCAGCTTAACGCCGGCGATATCAAAAGCTTTGATGCATTTACCGGTCAGTTGAATAACATTTTAGCCGATCACTTCGGTACCGGTCACATCGACTTTTTGATCAATAATGCAGGTACCGGAGCTTATAAATTAATTGAAGAAGTAACGGAAGAGATTTTTGACGAATTGCTTAATATCCACTTTAAAGGTGTTTACTTTTTAACTCAAAAAATGCTTCCGCTGATGAACGATGGTGGCGGCGTGGTTAATATTTCCAGCGGGCTTGCACGTGTTTCTATGCCAAGGTCATCGGCTTACGCATCCATGAAAGGCGCTATCGAGGTATTTACCCGTTATATTGCTGCCGAATATGGTGCACGCGGCATCAGGGCCAATACCGTTGCTCCGGGTGCTATCATGACGGATTTTGGTGGTGGTCATTTACGCTCAAGCGAAGAAACGCAAAAACGTGTAAGTTCCATCACAGCACTGGGCAGACCAGGCGTAGCCGAAGATATCGGCGGCGTGGTTGCATTTTTATGTACCGAAGATGCCCGCTGGGTTAATGGTCAGCGTATCGAAGCTTCGGGTGGCATGTTATTGTAATTAACATCCTATTAATTTTGAAGATTGTTTAGCCGCCACGACTCCCTTCTTGAGAAGGGGTGCGGCTGGAAGAGGAGGTGGGGGGGATGTGTTTTTACGGTTTAAGAAACACATTCCTAAAACACCCGCTTTTGCTTTACGCAGATAACTTACCTAACTTTGAATTTTACAAACAGCAATGCCCACTCCAACCACACTCGAAGAATTTTACCAGGACAGCGGTGCGCAGCTTCCGCAGGGTATCGCCAAAGAGATTGGGCACTTTAACGTTTTTGAAACCGAAAAGCTGTTTGCTAAAAAGGCAGAAGAGCGCACTATGGTATATAACCGGCGGGCTTATTATAAAATAAGCTGGATTAGGGGGAGAAGCAGGGCGGAGTATGCTGATAAAGTGATCGATATCGAGCAAAATGCGCTGATATTCGGCACGCCCAAAATACCGTACAACTGGGTGGCTCTTGATAATAACCAAACCGGTATGTTTTGCATTTTTACACCCGATTTCCTGGCCTCAGGTAAATCGGGTATTGCTTTGGATGAGTTGCCGATATTCCAGCCGGGGCAGATCCCGGTTTTTGAACTTTCAGAGCAGGAGATCAGCGAGATGGAGTACATCTTTAAAAAGATGCACCGCGAACTTGCAGCCGATTATAAATACAAGTATGACCTACTGCGCAACCTGGTAATGGAGTTGATCCATTACGGGCAAAAACTACAGCCCATGTCGGCCCTGAGTACCACACAAAATGCTTCGCAACGCATTTCCACATTATTTATCGAGTTGCTCGAACGGCAGTTCCCGCTCGATTCAGCTCACCAAAGGCTAACCTTACGCGCCCCCAACGATTATGCCGACCGTCTTGCCGTGCACGTAAACCACCTTAACAAGGTACTAAAAGAGGTAACTGGTAGCACCACAACCGAGATCATTAGCAAAAGGGTGATACAGGAAGCCAAATTATTGCTCAGACAAACCAAATGGACCATCGCCGAAATTGCCTACACCCTGGGCTTTGATGATGTGGCCCATTTTTCAAACTACTTTAAAAAGCAAACCACCACCACGCCGCTGGCTTTCCGCACATAACTGAGATAACCAATTAGTTGAGTTCGAAATATTAACAAAAGCGTTGGCGTGTGCGATTCCCTCCCAACGGGAGGGTGTAGGGAGGGGTTCTATTAAATATGCAAGTCGACAAAATGACCCCTTCCCGCCACCGCAAGGTCATCCGCACCCTTCCCCAAGGAAGGAGTCTTGACTGGCGCAAACCAAATTTTTAGGAACCAATACCACTTAAGCCTTAGCCAATCCGGTTGAATATTGTTGCTGGTTTTATGCCTTAATTGCAGCAAATAAATTAATGCATGAAAGTTTTTCGGATCATATTATTGCAAAGCGTATTGAGTTTACTCATCATCAGCGCCCACGCACAAACTTTAAAAGACGCTATTCAACCCGCTATCAAAAGCGCGGGCTTTAAAATGGAAGGCTATATTTTGTGGTGCCCGTCGGTTATCAAAGTTGGCAATACCTACCATCTATTTGCTTCGCGCTGGCCCGAGCAATATGGCCTGGGTGGCTGGACAACCTACTCTGAAATTGTACGCGCTACATCAAATAACCTGTACGGGCCATATACTTTCCAGGAAGTGGTGATCCAAAAGCGTCCCGGGCAATGGGATAAAGAGCGGGCGCATAACCCTAAAATTGTAAAGGCCGGCAATAAATATGTGCTGTACTACATTTCAACCGCCAACAAAACAGGTTATGCCTGGGCCGATAATATTACCGGGCCATGGAACCGCATAGATGCCGAAGTCATGCCATTTTCAAACCCGGCGCCGCTGGTAAAAAGCGATGGCAGTATTTATGTTTTCGGGCGTAAATCTATTAATAACATCCGCGTGGCGCAGGCCTATACCGCATCTGCATTTGATGGTAAGTACACTTTGCTTGGCGGCGGCAACAATTTATTACCCGATAGCTGCCAGCTTGAAGACCCTACGATCTGGTGGGCGCAAAACCAATACAATGTTTTGCTGAGCGATTTTGCCGGCAAGCTTACCGGTGTAGGCAAAAACGGCGGACAGTATTACTCGGCTGATGGCATTCACTACAAGGCGGTATCTAAAGAATCGGTTTATACCAAAACGGTTACTTATAATGATGGTACCACTCAAACCTTTAAAAGGCGCGAACGCCCGTTTGTGTACCCCAATGAAAAAGGCGAGATCACGGCGTTTTTCTCAGCTTGTTTAACCGAGCAGGGCCAATCATGGATAGTGGTGAACCCGGTGAAAAACTATGTGGCGCCAAAATTCAAATAACCTCACAAAAAAGTTTTAAATAATTTAATTTACTAATATTTTTAGCATATTTTTGTTATCCCCAAATGTGCTGATATGGAAAACGCAAAACAATATAATTTCGAAGAGGAGATTTCATTACAGTCAAGATCACCCGAGTTGGCAATAATTGCAGAAGCATTAGCGCTTTTGCATGAGGTTAAGCGTTACCGGGGGGTATTTTACAAACAAAAAGTGGCCAGTCTGGAAGCGAAAGCTAAAAAGCTTAATATTTGTTAAATAAATCCCATCCGGATTTCTATGCAGGGCAACCGCCGGAACTTACCCCGACTTATGTATTCGTTACTTCGGATGATGCCTCTTATATTACCGGGCAGGTTTCCATGTTAACGGCGGCGAAGTGTTTAACGGTTAAAGCGTAAAAAACATGGCTACTGCCGCCGCACCCATCGCGATAAAAGTAAACCACAGCAAGCCGTTTGATAGTGCTTTGCTCCTGTATTCGCCCATAATGGTTTGGTTGCGGGCTATGCGGGCTATTAAAAATAACAAGGGCACTGCGGCTACGCCGTTCAATACGGCTGCATAAACCAATGCCTTTACCGGATCAATGCCTACAAAGTTGATGATCAGGCCAATTAAAGTGGAAATGGTAATGATCCCGTAAAAACCATGTGCCTTTTGCAGTTTAAGATTTAAACCCGATTCCCAGTTAAAAGCCTCAGAAACGGCATAAGCCGCCGATCCCGAAAGTACGGGCACCGCCAATAAGCCTAAACCGATGATCCCGATAGAAAAAATAAGCTTGGCTAAAAAACCAGCGTGCGGGAACGAATGTACCAAAGGCTCCAATGCTTTGGCGGCATCGGCGGCAGTTTTTACATCGGTTACCCCGCTGCCATGTAACACCGTGGCCGCAACCAATAATATGCACCAGGTTGTAATTTCGGATATGATCATCCCGGCGTTATTATCGATCCGCATCCGGCGAATAGCTCTCCATGATATTTGAGGTTTACCGTTTACGATGGCAACACGGTGATCTTTTTGTTCTTCTACCTCCTGCGAGGCTTCCCAAAAAAACATATAGGGCGAAATGGTGGTACCTAATACCCCGGTTATAATAAACAAAAAAGCAAAATTAAACTCAAAGTGCGGTACAACCGTGGCTTTTAAAACAGTGCCCCAGGGCTGATGCACAATAAAAACGGTGATAGGGTAGGCCAGCAAGGCAAGGGCAAGCCATTTTAATATTTTTGAATAGACCTTATAATTGGTAAAGATCTCCAACACCAAAATAGTAACTGTAAAAAACAAGGTTAAAATGATCAGCGAAAGCGGAACCAGTAGCTGGGCCGCTGCTGCCATCGCACCAATATCCGCACCAATGTTAATGGTATTGGCAATTACCACCAAACTAACCACGGCATACAAAACAGGTTTGCTGTAATGCTCCTTAACCACTGCCGCAATGCCCTTGCCGGTTACCAAACCTATGCGCGCGCAGGCTTCCTGTACAGCCGCCATAAAGGGCAGCATATACAGGGCCGTCCATAGCTGGCCGTAGCCAAATTGCGCCCCGGTTTGCGAGTAGGTGGCTATGCCTGATGGATCATCGTCGGCAGCACCGGTAGTTAGGCCCGGGCCGAGCAGGCTCAAAAACTTCCAGAATTTTTTCTTAGGCGGTTGTTTCATCGTTCTGTAAAGTTAAATTAAAACTTTGCATCAGAAACATGATCGCCGTCATCTCTTAACCAAATATGCTTTGTGCTTTTTTAGTGGTTTTTTCAAGGTCGATACCCTTGCCTAAAACCTCTTTAAACAAATCGCCGGTTTCTTTTAACCGCGCTACCGAATTAAAAATGGTAAAGTCCTTCATGGTCAGTCCCGGTTTTACCTCATCCCATGCCAATGGCATTGATACCGTAGCACCCACCTTTGGCCGCAGCGAATAGGGCCCGGCAATGGTAGCCCCCGGCCGGTTCTGTAAAAAGTCGAGGTACATTTTACCCCCCCGTTTGGCTATCATACGTTCAAGGCTGGTATAGTCGGGTATTTGTTTGTGCACCAGGTTAACAACAAGCCGCGCAAACATTTGCGATTGGTCGTAATCATATTTCGCGGCAAGCGGGATATAAATATGCATGCCGGTTGAGCCGGATGTTTTGGGGTACGATGGCACATCGATCGCGTCTAAAACTTTTTTTACTTCTAACGCGGCCGAGATCACCTGGTCGAATGTGTTTTTATCCGGGTCCAGGTCTATCACGCAAAAATCGGGGTTATCCGGCGATTGTATCCGGCTGAACCAGGGGTTCATTTCAATACATCCTAACGATGCCATCCATAATAAAGTAGCCTCGTCATTACCCACCAGATATTCCTTATGCTCGCCCTCGCCGTTGGTATAAGGAAAAGTCTTCACCCAATCGGGCGATTTGCCTTTCACATCCTTTTGGTAAAAGCTTGGTCCGTGTATGCCGTTCGGGAAACGGTTCAGCGATTGCGGCCTGTCTTTCAGATAAGGCAAAATATATTCGGCAACCTGGTAATAGTAGTTAAACATGTCGCGCTTGGTTACCTTATCTTCGGGCCAGTAGATCTTGCTTAAATGGGTGAATTTGAGATCGTGCCCGCATATTTTCTTCACCTGCGTTTCTTCGGTAGGGTTAAGCAAGGTTTTTTTGCCCGTATTTTTAGGTGCCGATATCAGTTGGTGCTTTTCTTCTTTTTCCACGTCCTTAATAATTTCGTCCGTATTTGCCTCGCTTTCGCGGATCACATCCTTAGCCTTTTTATCATCGCGCATGCCTTGGAACGATGGATGTCGGAACACGCCGTCGCTGGTTATTTCGGCATACGTTATTTCGCCTACTAATTGTGGTTTTAACCAGGTGGCTTTAGCCTTTGGCGGATTAGGCCGGAAGCGTGATGGTTTGTTGACGTCAACTGCTCCTTCAAACGGACTTTTATCCGTGATCAACGGCTTAAACTGCGCCATCATTTCCTGCTGCATCTTATCGTTAAAGCCTGTACCAACCTTGCCTGAATATTGTAGCACGCCATTTTCATAAACACCCAATAGCAGCGAGCTGAATTGTTTCGCCGTGCCTTCGTTTTTAGTGAAGCCACCTATCACCACTTCCTGCCGTTTATGTGCCTTAATCTTAAGCCATTCCTTTGAGCGCAGGTCGGGCGAGTAAGTACTGCCGGCTTTTTTGGCAATGATCCCTTCCAGCCCGATACGTTCGGCAGCAGCGAAAAATTCGGTACCACTGGCGTCAAATACCTGGCTCAGGCGTATCATGTCATCGCCGGTTGGCAAAACCTGTTTTAAAACCGCCCTGCGTTCTTTAAACGGCAGGTCCATCAGGTTTTTACCATCATACCAAAGCAAGTCGAACACGTAATAAACCAGCTCGCCATCGGCTTCGCTGCGCCAGTTTTGCAGGTTACCGAAGTTGGATTGCCCTTTGTCGTTCAATACCACGATCTCGCCATCCAAAACAGCATCAATCTTCCACTTGGTCAGTGCATTATAAAGCGGATAATACTTGTCATTAAAAGGTTTGTTGTTGCGCGATTGCAGTTCCACTTCGCCTTTGTTGATGTAGGCTATAGAGCGGTATCCATCCCATTTTACTTCGTACACCCAATCCGGATCGTCAAAAGGCTCATCAACCAATGTGGCCAGCATGGGTTTGATATTTTTTGGCATAGCCGATTTACGGGCTTTTTTTAAAGCATCACCTAAATCCTCATCGTGTACGGGCTCTACCTCTTGGGCTATCTGCTCTTCAACAGCAGGCTCATGCTTTTTTTTTCGTCAGGGCGTTTGGTTTTCCCATATATATTATCGCTCGTTTTCTCAACCTCGGCAATGGTTTTTCCCGATATGACCGAATCTTCCTTTTTTGTAATATCAGTAGTAGCTGCAAATTTGTCGTTGTGCTTGATCAGTAACCAGCCATTCTCGCCCATGCCGTGGGTTTTTACCAAAGCATATTCGCCTTTTAACTTTTTACCGTGCATCACAATTTTTAGCGAGCCATCCTTGAGTTGCTTAAGCAGATGTTTTTCTTGTGCTTTTTTGCCCTCGATCTTCTCAATAGGTTCATAGGTACCTTCGTCCCACACGATAACAGTACCGCCGCCATATTGCCCTTGCGGGATGATACCCTCAAAGGTACGGTAGCTGTACGGATGATCTTCCACCATCATAGCCAGCCGTTTGGTCTTTGGGTCGGTCGAGGGGCCTTTAGGTACGGCCCAGCTTTTCAGTACACCTTCCATCTCGAGCCTGAAATCATAATGCAGGCGCGATGCATCGTGTTTTTGTATTACAAAACGCAAAGCGTCCTTATCTGTGCTTGCACCCGATTTTGGTTCGGATGTCTTGGTAAAATCCCTTTTCTCAACATATTTAGCCAGGCCCATATTTGCAGGTGTTATTTAACAACTCAACAATGTAAGCCTGAGAAAGGTTTTAAGGCTTTTTTAAGCAATTTTTTGAGGTGATATACTGTGTTCGATGAATTTTAACATCATAATCTGCATTTTGATCTTGTTAAATCTGCAAAAAGTGCAAAAAAGTTTATAAAAAATTGCATTTTATTTTTCTTATGCGTACATTTAAAAAAGCGTTTTACTTTTTTTTGAAGAAACAACGCATTTTACCGGCTAGCAGAGGCTGCAGTTGACGGCCTGCGCAGGTAAAAACTTTGCGATTAAGAATGGTGTGTTTAGTGATGAGCAAAGACAAATAAATAGGATCCCTTTAATTTTCTAAAATAGTATTTGTTATGCATCCCGAAATTGAAGTAGCTATAAAACAAGCATTTGAAGGTTACTTAGAACCCAACGACCTGGCTAAGACCAACGCCGAAAAACTGATAAGCCATATTAGCAATAAAGGCTTATACGAGGCCAAAATGTTAAACACTACCTGGACGGGTGGTTTTAGCATTTTTTTAACACAAAAAGACTGGCAGTTTCACATGCAGGCCAATAACGAGGGCCGCATTGTTTATATCTTATTTAAAGGGCAAAAACAACTGGATTGCGGTAGCCTGTGCTACGATGAATACATGCCGATACTGATCTATTATTTAAACGCCATCAAACTGGCTGCATAATTTTAGTAATACTTAATTTATGCCATACAAACCGGCTAAATTAGCTGTAAGGCAATAATGATTATTACAGGTCAATTATCATTTAAAAGGCCACAAAACCCAACATGGATAACGACAATACAGGTAAAATACGCCGGGCTTTTGAAAATAAAGACTGGCAGGAGATAAAGGTTAATGACTCGTGGCACATCTTTAAGATCATGGCCGAGTTTGTGGATGGCTTTGAAAAACTGGCTAAAATAGGCCCTTGTGTATCCATATTCGGTTCGGCGCGTACTAAACAGGATCATAAATATTACCTGCTGTCAGAGCGGATAGCCAGGTTGTTAAGCGAAAACGGCTATGGTGTGATATCAGGCGGAGGGCCGGGTATTATGGAAGCTGCCAATAAAGGTGCTTTTGAGGCGGGCGGAAAATCGGTAGGCCTGAACATCGAATTGCCGTTCGAACTGTTTGAAAACAAATACATCGATCGCGACAAGCTACTGGAGTTTAAATACTTTTTTGTGCGTAAGGTAATGTTTATGAAATACGCGCAGGGCTTTATTATCTTACCTGGTGGTTTTGGTACGCTTGATGAACTTTTTGAGGCCATTACCCTGATACAAACCGGCAAGATAGCCCGTTTTCCGATAGTGCTGGTAGGTATCGAGTATTGGTCGGGGTTGTTTGAATGGGTAAAGGCAAGCATGTTACGAGCTGCCAATATTAAAGAAGAAGATCTTGATCTGTTCGTGATGGTGGACACTGCCGAAGATGCCGTTGACCAGATCTTTAAATTTTATGAAAAATATGTTATCAAGCCTAATTTTTAACAGGCTTTTATATCTACCGGACCTATGAATGAAGAGAAAGAAATAAAGAAAGGTACTACTGCACATAAACATGTGCACGAAGTACATAGCCCGGTAAAATCTGGTTTAAAAACAAAAGAAGCTATTGTTGATAATTGGCTGCCGCGCTATACCGGCAGGCCGTTAACCGATTTTACAGGATATATTATCCTTACCAACTTTTCTAAATACCTGCAAATGTTTTCGGAGTGGCATGATAATGCCCCGATAATCGGCATCGATAAACCTATGCAAAGCGTTACCGCCGATGGCATTACCATCATCAACTTTGGAATGGGCAGCGCACTTGCGGCCACGATGATGGATCTGCTGACCGCCATACACCCTAAAGCTGTGATATTTTTAGGCAAATGCGGCGGTTTGAAAAAGAAGAACAATGTTGGCGATTTGATATTGCCCATTGCTGCCATTCGTGGCGAAGGCGCATCAAATGATTACATGCCTCCTGAAGTGCCGGCTCTGCCATCGTTTGCACTGCAAAAAGCAATCTCTACCACCATCCGCGAGCATAACCGCGATTACTGGACAGGCACCTGTTATACCACCAACCGCCGGGTTTGGGAACACGATAAAGTTTTTAAAAAGTATTTAAAAACACTGCGTGCCATGGCGATAGATATGGAAACAGCTACTATTTTTACTACCGGCTTTGCTAACGAAATACCAACCGGGGCACTGCTCCTGGTATCCGATCAACCCATGATACCGGAAGGTGTAAAAACCGCCGAAAGCGACTCGGCCGTTACCGAGAATTATGTGGAAACGCACTTACGCGTAGGTATCGACTCGCTAAAGCAATTGATCAATAACGGATTAACAGTTAAGCACCTGAAGTTTTAGCCTCCGGCCCCTAAAGAGGGAGCTTTTGATTTGCTACCGATTGGTGCCTTTATTCCCCCTTTAGGGGGTTAGGGGACTCAACCTAAACTCATCCCCGTCAAACAAACCAAGGTCGCTTAGTTTAAGGTGCGGGATAACCAGCAAGGCCATAAAAGATAAGGTCATGAATGGTGCCGAAAGGCTTGAGCCCAAACTTTTCGCCATGGCATCAATAGCGGTATAGGCGTTGGCGATTTCATAGCCGTCGCGATTGCTCATCAGGCCGGCTACAGGTAAGCTCAATACCATTTCTGTTTTTGAGCTAACACAACTAACACCGCCCTGTTCTTTAATGACGAGATTTACGGCCTTACAAATACTTTCATCATCCACACCAACAACAACGATATTATGGCTATCGTGCGCTACGGATGAAGCAATGGCACCCTGGGTAAAACCAAAATTTTTGATAAAACCTTTGGCGATCGGCGCATCCCGGTAACGGTTAATGACGGCTATTTTCAGGATGTCGTTTTCCAGGTCGCTTTTTAGCTCGCCGTTTTGCGGCTGCATTTTCACCATCAGTTTATTGGTGATCAATTGCCCGTCTATGGCTTCAATCACCGGCATTAACCGGTTGAAGTCGGGTGCAACATTGAAAACAAAATCGGCTGGATTTTTTTCACTACAGGTAAAGTTATTAATGGTTTTTGATGGTGAGGTTTTTATATTGGATACGCCATTTTCGGCAACCAACTGACCATCAATATAAGTTTGCGATACCTCGAATTTTTTAAGATCGTTAACTAAAATAAAATCTGCCGGATCGCCAACTTTTAGTAAGCCAATATCCAATTTATAATGTTCAACCGGGTTTACACAGGCTACCTGCAATATTTTAAAAACATCGATACCATAATTCACGGCGCGTGCACACAGATCATTAATATGTCCCGCCGCCAAACTATCGGGATGTTTATCATCGCTGCAAAACATCATGTTATCCGAGTGTTCATGCAATAAACCAACAAGGGCATCAAAGTTCTTAGCAGCGCTACCTTCGCGGATCAAAATCTTCATGCCGTAGCTAAGCTTATCTAAAGCTTCTTCGGCGGTAAAGCATTCGTGGTCGGTGCTGATGCCTGCTGCGATATATCTTCCTGCTGCTTCACCACGCAAGCCCGGAGCATGCCCGTCCACAGGTTTATTGACTTTTTTTGCAGATGCGATCTTAGCCAGAACTTCCGGATCGTTGTTAAGTACACCCGGAAAATTCATCATCTCGGTCAGGTATTTGATCTCGTCGCGCTGTAAAAGCTGGTCCACGTCATCCGCGTTAAGCGTAGCGCCCGCGGTTTCAAAAGCAGTAGCCGGCACACAGCTTGGCGCACCAAAATTAAATTTGAACGGTACGGTCTTGCCGTTTTCGATCATAAACTCCACACCTGCCATTCCGCATACATTGGCAATTTCGTGCGGGTCGTTAACCGTGCCCACTGTGCCGTGTACTACCGCTAAACGGGCAAACTCGGCAGGTACAAGCATTGAGCTTTCCACGTGTACATGTGCATCGATAAAACCCGGCAAAATATATGACAGCGATGAATCATCAACATCAACTTTTTCAATAGCAGTTATCCTGCCATCGGCAAAGCTTACCCTTGCTGGATAAATGCTTTTGTTTTTAATATCGACTAAACGGGCGGTTATATTTTGCATATTTTTTTATTTCTTGTCATTTCGAGCGAGCGCAGCGACGAGAAATCTTCTGCGACATACGTGCGAACTTTGCAGGTAGCCGAGTGGTGTTAAGCAGAAGATTTCTCCTCACGCCGGTGCTCAAGCCGGTCTCCTTCTTCGTCGAAATGACAAGTGGGATTAGTTTTTTTTCCTTCTTCCTTCCAATATCCTGTAAAACGACCGGCTGCGGATCTCATCCAAAGTCAATCCTGTAGCTAATGCTTCCTCCTCGGTAATGGCGCCGCAGTTCATGGCTTTTAAAAAGAAGTTCAGCAAGCCCTGGCCTGTGGCCGCATCATCAAAAATATCCCCGGTAAGGGTAGATATGGCCGCGCGTTCAACAAAAGTTTTTAAACGGAAAACCGCATCCTCATAACTGCTCAAAAAGAAGTTATAGGTAGCCGCATAACGCATCGGCAGGTGAGCCGGGTTTAAGTCCCAGCCTTGGTACATGCCATTGATCAGCGAATGTGTAGTATGCCCATAACCCACGCGCCAGGCATGATGTACCGACTCCCGGTTCTCTTTCAATTGGTCAAAAGTTAAATTATCGCCGCGGTGCGGGCCGATAGGGATCACATTCGTAGCGCCATCCGATAGGAAAATACCCGTCCCGCCAAGCGCAACCTTGGTCATGTGGTGGGCAAAATCGCAAACCGAATGCGCCATGGTTTGGTATTTTGCCGTGATCCCCGCTGAGGCAGTATAATCATAGGTGCCGAAATGCGCTGCAATGCAACGGCCCTCGCTGGCTTTGATGATACGGAATAGTGGGTTACGCCCTTCATCGTCCATCACGATCTGGGTAGCCTCCACCATGGTTTCCATTTTAAGATAACCAGGGGCAAGGTTATGTTTCTTCTCGATGATCTCGAACAAACGCACCATGGTAATCACCTGTTCGGGTATGGTTACTTTCGGCAACATCACCACAAAATTGTCGGGCAGTTTGCCTCCGGTTTCTTCGAATAATGTGGTCAGGAATATATCTAAAGTGCGTACACCGCGTGTTTTCAGGTCTTCGGTAAAAGGTTTGATACGGATACCGATGAAAGGGGAGATGGTCTTGTTTTTCATCCCGACGGCCAGTTCTTTGGCCGCATTTACAGCTGTTGCATCTTCCTCATCATCCGGACGGTTACCAAAGCCGTCCTCAAAATCTATCCGGAAATCTTCGATAGCCTCGGTCTGCAATTTCTTTACGATCTTGTTATAAACCGAGTAAGCCAGCCATGCGTTTTCTTCTTTGCGCTCAGCTTCGCTCATGGCGTCGAGCTTTTTGGTGAGCTTTTCAATGTCTTTTTCCAGATGCGGCAAATGCTCATAGCCATCCAGTTTTAAAACTTTGGCCAGGGTCACAAAGTCGGGTGCGTAGGTTTGCAGGTTGCGCAACGCTACTTCGCCCATTTTTACGGTAGTGTCACTCTTAAATAAGTTGGCGCCGCCATAAACAGTATGCACCGGCTGACGGTCGGGCTTATCGCCCGGGTATTTTTTCTGGAACTCGAGGTTGGCGGTTTTAAGCGTATCGAGTAATTGATCCTTATCGGCTTCTTGAATGCTAAATTTCATATTGGTAATAAATTGGTAGCTCATCACGAGCCGCGGTATGTTGAATACCCAAACGGGTTTAATAATAATGGCACATGGTAATGCTGCCCATCACCGGCAATATTAAAAACGATCTCCACAAAAGGATAAAATGCGGGCACTCCAAGGGCGCTGAAATAAGCCCCGGTATCAAAATACATCTTATAATTACCGGCAGGCAATACATCCTCTTTGTGCAACAGATCGGTTATGCGGCCATCGGCATTGGTTTGGTTTGAAGCCAGTTTTTGCCAGTCCTCACCATCTTGTTTAAACAAGGTAATGGTAACACCCTGCGCCGGTTTGCCCAGCGTGGTATCCAAAATATGTGTCGTGATCTGGCTCATGCGAATAATTTATTTAAGCGGATGGCGGTTATTTTGGCCTGCTCTTCGGCGGCAATCCTTATTTCCTTATCGGGATCGTTGGGCAAGCGCGCATTGAGCAAAGCCAGCATTTCTTTGGCAGATTTGCCCGTTGCGCACACGATGAAAATGAAGCCAAATTTGTTAAAATAATCATCGTTGCCTTTAGCCAAAGCGTCGATTACGTCATCGCTGGCCTGGTTTACTCCCGATTGTTCACCGGATGCCCATGCCGCTGTCGATGCGAATTTCTCCTTTAACGAACTTTTGTCCCCGATTTTCGGATGATGCGTAAACGCTTCCAGCCAATCAGGTTCGGCGCATTGCAGCCATTGTTCATCGGCATCCTGTAACAGATCAACCAGGTCTTCGGCCGGCAAAACGGCCAGCATTTTGTTAACCCAGGTGGTCGACCCACAGCACTTGAATAAGGTATCGCGCTTTTCGGCCTCGCTTAAATGGTCAAATTCGACAATCGTCATATTGTAGTCGGGAAACGGTTTACGTTTTTATAATAAATATACACGGCAGGCTCTTTACCCATAGCCGTAAACCATTGCTGGCAATAAGGCGCCATCCATATCGAATCGCCTTTTTTAATAGGATACCACTCATGGTCGAGCATGTAAATGCCCTGGCCTTGCAGGTACAACAGGCCGTGTTCCATAATATGGGTTTCCACCATCGGCAGGTTACCGCCGGTTTGATAAGTGAAGATATTGACCGCCATATCAAAGTTCAAGTCGGCTGGTAATAATACTTGTATACGCAAAGCTTCATCATCCATATAGATCGGCCCTTCGTGATTAGCCTGATCATCAAATATTACACCAGGCGTTTTGTAGCCTTCCAAATGCTCGTACACCTTGTGGAAAGTGAGTATCTGCGTGGCTTCGGCAACATCGGTGAAATGATAATCAGTTTCAATAGGCACATATACAAACTGACCCTTGGCGAGCTTTTGGGTTTTACCACCAGCTGCTGCCGTAGCACTGCCCTCAACCACATAAAAAAATATTTGCGAGGCTTTGGTTGTGCCTTTTAACTCGCAGCCTTTTTGCGCCGTGATGAGCGTTTGGCAAAGGTTTGCGCCCATTTGCTCATTAATAATAACGTTCACGGTACAATTTGTCCAGCCGGGTACATTGCTGTTGATGTAGCCATCGGGTGCTATTACCGCGTGGTTACGTTTCACTACCGACCGTGTTAATGCTGATATTTCCATTGTAATATGTCTTATTCGTATTTCTTAATTAGTTCTTTTATAAATTCTTCCGATACCTGTATAGCCGCCGCTACATCTGCAAGTTCGGCATTTTCGAGCGGGTTATGGCTAATGCCTTTAAAACATCGTACAAAAAGCATGGTGGCCGGAGCAACTTGTGATATGGGTACCGCGTCGTGCCCCGCACCGCTCACCAGCTCAACCAGCTCTATATTCGAATTGCTGATCGCTTGTTTCAGCAGGCCATTTAATCCGGCGTCACAGGTAACCGGTTTGGTTTCCTGTATCAAATTCCAGTTTAGTTCAATTTTCCGTTTGCCGGATAGTTTGGTGCAAACGTCTTTGATCTGCTGATACGCCAAAGTCAGGTAACGTTCATCGGGGCTGCGCAGATCCAAACTACAAACTACCTTGCCGGGGATCACGTTACTTGCCGAATCTGTAAGGTCGAGTTTACCGACCGTGGCGACCAACCTCTCTTTATTTTCGATGCCGAAGTTTTCAACCGCCAATACAAATTCGGCAGCGCAGGCTAAAGCATCGTTACGCATATCCATCGGCACCGTCCCGGCATGGCCGGCAACCCCGGTAAAAGTTATCTCCACACGTTTTTGTCCCGCAATAGCGGTAACCACGGCAACTGGTATTTTATTTTCGTACAGCACCGGGCCTTGCTCAATATGCACTTCGAAATAACCGAGCCATTCATTAGCAGGGATAGCATCCTTGGCTAATGACTCAACATTACCACCAAAACCCTGAACAACTTGTTTTAAGGTATTGCCAGTTTTATCTGTTCTATCCAGAAAGCTTTGATCAAACGAACCTGCCACAACTTTACTACCTAAATAAGTAGTATGGAAACGCACGCCTTCCTCATCACTAAAAGCGATCAGTTCGATATTAAAGGGCAGTTCGGTTTGGTCATTCATGAATTGCTTGATCACATTCAAGCCTAATATCACTCCTAATGGTCCGTCGAATTTGCCGGCGTTAACTACCGTATCAATATGCGATGCAATAACAAACGTTTTGGCGTTCACATTTTTGCTCAATAGCTTGCCGCGAACGTTGCCTATGTTATCGGTATAAACCTGTAAACCGGCCTGCTGCATCCAACCCAAAATCAACGCACTTCCCTGCAAAAATCCGGGCGTGCCGAAAGTTCGGGTAATATCGCCCTCATGCTCACTAACCGCAGCTAACTCGTTTATTCTTGCGAATACTCTTTCGGCGCGTTGCGTGTAGTTACTCATAATTAAATATCGGTTTTCCGAGGTTTGGTTGTGTAAATATACCATTATCAAACGCTTTAACACCGCCGATATAGGTTTGCTCAACCACGCCATAAAGCTCATGGTACAGGTATGGTGTAACCTTGTACTTATGTTGTATCATATCTTTGGTAAGGGTAAACGTTCTATCAGGGTTCCATATCACCAGGTCGGCATCATAACCTGCAGCTATTTTGCCCTTACTGTTTTGTTTGCCTATAAGTTTTGCCGGATTTTCGCTTAGCCATTTTGCTATTTGTTCAATTGTAAAGCCCCGCTTCGTGGCGGCTGTCCATAACACAGGTAATGCAAATTGCAACGATGCAATGCCGCCCCAGGCCTTTTTAAAGTCGCCGGTTTGCATTTGTTTCAACTCAGGCGGGGCGGGAGAGTGGTCGGTAGCGACAAAGTCAATAATCCCATTCTTCAGCGCCTCCCAAAGCTGGTCGTTGTTTTGCTTTTCGCGGATGGGCGGCGCACATTTAAACTGTGTTTGCCCATCCTGAATATCCTCGGCATTAAAAAACAAGTAATGCTGGCCGGTTTCAACCGTTAAGGGCAAGCCTTTCTGTTTTGCTTTTGCAATGGCTGCTATGCTGTTTGCCGATGATAAGTGGACAATATGTACCCGGCAGTTATATTCTTCACACAGGCCAATCATCAAATTGATCGCATCATCTTCCCAATACTTTGGACGTGATGCCAGGTAGTCTTTATAAGAATGTGCGTCCCATTTCCCAGGTTTAAAATCATCAGTCAATTCACAATGTACCAGCAAAGGCAAATGGTATTTGGCTATAATGGGCATTGCCTTGCGCAGATCAGCCTCGGTAGCATTCGGAAAATCGTCTATCCCCGAATGGGTTAAAAATGCTTTAAAGCCCAATACACCTTTTTTTATCAATGGCTCAATTTCATTCGTATTGCCCGGAACTATGCCACCCCAGAAACCTACATTGGTATGTAATTGACCTTTAGCTGCGGCAAGCTTTTCTTCAAAAGCAGCTACGCTGGTGGTAACGGGTGCTGAATTTAATGGCATGTCCACCAAAGTGGTCAAACCGCCGGCGATAGCGGCGCGGGTAGCGGTATTAAAACCTTCCCAATCGGTGCGGCCCGGTTCGTTGATGTGCACATGCGGATCAATTACACCTGCCATTACCGTGCTATCGCCAACATCGTTAATTTCTGCATCCACCACTGCATCATAAGGTAAGATGTTTTTGATCAAACCATTTTCAATTAAAATGATGCCTTTTACCGCCCCTTCCGGGGTAATGATATTTGTAGATTTTATAGCTATTTGGCTCATTTCTGAAAAATATGTTAATTTTTGTATCTTTAACTGCAAAAATGGTTGAATTTTACTAATTTGGAGAATCTTTAGTCATAATCAAAACAAAAAATAATGAATATCAAACTTGGTAAAAACGCTTACGGTAAAAATGCGGTCAACCTGTCGAAGATCATCAGGCATAGCGATTATCACGAATTCAGGCAAATATCTGTAAATGTGTCGCTTCAGGGTGATTTTGAAACCGCGCACACCCTGGGCGATAACTCAAAGATACTGGCTACCGATACGCAAAAAAATACCGTTTATATTTTAGCCCAAGAGCATTTTACAGGCAGTATCGAGGAGTTTGCTATTTACCTTGTCGATTTTTTTATTGCTAATAATCCACAGGTATCTGTCGCGACGGTCGATATTGAGGAACACCTGTATACGCAAATGAAGTTTGGCAGCAAGGTGCATCCACACGCTTACATCAGCAGCGGTAACGAAAAGCATACCACCACCGTTGTGAAAAATCTTAACGGCACGAAAGTCAGATCAGGCATTAAAGACCTGCTGATCTTAAAGACCACCGATTCTGCCTTTACCGGTTATATTAAAGAAGCCTATACCGTGTTAAAGGAAACTAACGACCGGATACTGGCAACCAACTGTGAAACCGAATGGGAGTATAACGATGCCAATGTTGACTACACCGCGAGTTTTAAAGATATCCGCGAAACGCTGCTGGAAACCTTCGCTTTTCATAAAAGCCTGTCGGTACAGCAAACTTTGTATGCCATGGGTGAGGCCGTGTTAAAGGCTTACGACAAGGTTAAAGAAATTAGCCTGATTATGCCGAACAAGCACCATATCCCGTTCAACCTCGAGCCATTCGGTATGGAGAACAAGAACGAGATCTTTATGGCTACCGATGAACCTTACGGGTATATTACCGGTACTGTGGTACGGGGATAGTTAACAAACCACGTTACTTTGTTTAACCCTTTTTAACCTGATAAACGCCACAATTTCTAAAGCCAGCCCTATTCCAACTATAAAGCCAAGTACAAAATCGGGCAGGGTTATATAATGTTTTATTAATTGCGGTAAGGTTGTCATCAATAAACCGATAGCGATCAATAGCCTCTCGGTGAGTGGGAATTTTGTGTTCTTCATCTTAAAATTGTTTTGATATTTTTTCCAGTCGCTCGAGCATCTCGTTTAGTTTGCGTGCGTTCTTTTTAAATACGCGCGGCCGCACTATAAACCACATTGCAGCCAGGTATACAACCGTGGCGCTGTAAATGATAATGGTTAAGGTAGTATTACGATGAACGAACTCGTACCAGTAAAGTAACAAGCCTATCGAAGTGATGCTCATGGCTACCACCTGCGTTTTTTTGTAAAAGTAGATCTGGTTTTGGCGTGTACGCTCTATAAATTGTACAAACTCGCTGTTATTGCAATCTTTCAAATCGTAAAACCTTCTAGCCGATCGTACATTGGTTACTACCAATATCACGCAGGATGCTACCATCAGTATATCACCAATATAGGTGGTCGGCATGGTAAAACCATCGAAAAACATGCCCCAGATCATAATGACGGAACAGGCCAATGCCACGATGATAATAATGATCTTACGGCGGATCTTTTGGTTGCGAAATTTTTTAACCATGCGCAGCATCTCCTCAGGTTGCGGCAGCGAATCGGTTTTAGCCGATAGCCATAATGCTTTCAAATCATTTAAATTGTCCATTCGATTTAAATTTAATAGCCAATTTTTCTTTAATACGATGTATTTTAACCCGGGTGTTGCCGGGTGTTAAGCCAACGATCTCGGCAATCTCTGCCTGTGGCAGATCTTCCAGCACCAGCGAAATAATGATCCGTTCGGTTTCTTCCAGCTCATTAATGCATTGGTATAAAAACGCCAGTTTTTCTTCCTGCGTTTCTTCGTGCAGCGCGGGCAGGTTAAGTGGCAGTTCGGTAGTAACTATTCGTTTTGATTTTTCGAGCGCACGTAAGCAATTGTTGGTTGCTATGCGAAATATCCACGTACTAATGTGCGATTGGTTACGGAAAGTGGCCAGGTTTTTCCATACCGAAATAAAGGTTTCCTGGGTAATATCCTTGGCCTGGTCGGGATCATTAAAATAACCCATACACACCCGGTATATCTGGGGCGAATGCTTTGAATATATTTCTTCAAAGTCGGTCATTCTTAAAAATCGACATGCAGTGTTAAAACCCGGTTAGTATCCATTTTACGCAATTTGGTAATTTATGCCGGGTTAGATACACAGCTTGGGTAAATGTTACAGCTGTTTATATCCACCTAAAATACCAAACCGTAATAGCAGGTTTGAAACTGATGGTATGAACGGGGCTTTTTATTATCGCCCCGGTTTTCTACGTGTCATTAATGTGGGGTTAAGATGCTGATGCGGCTTATAATTTTCAGATTGGATGCGTTGGTATAATCATACTGATAAATGCCGTTGCTGCCGGTAATGATCAGTGATTTAGGCCCGGCAATAACATCCTGACTATTAACACCGGTAAGAAATGATAATTGATTTTTGCCAACGTTTAAAGGATCGCTGTTGTTAAAGGCTTTTAATCCACTGGCGCCTTCACAAACAAACAGCCTGGTATCGGCAACAGCCAAACCATGCGGATTGATCATCGGGAATGATGAAACCAGGACAGGATGGGCAGCATCTTCAATATTGACAACATCCAGTTCATTTGCGCCGACGTGACAAGTGTGTCCCGTGCTCAGGGTTACGTAAGCATATTTTCCCTGTACTACTACCGGGTCGCAACTGGTGAAATGCGTATAGGTTGATAATTTTACCGGTGCCGATGGTACCGAAGCATCAAATATTTGCATACCCGTGCTGCCGCCTAAAAAGAGCTTGTTTTGATACGGGAAAATAGTTTGGATACTGGAACCAATACTAATACTATTTACATACCCTGGGTTAGCAGGTTGAGAAACATCAAACAGCTTTAAATTATTTTGATTGATTGTATATAAATAGCTGTTCATCAGTGTAAAACGTGCGGTAGAACCGCCTGTGCCATAACTCTGACTTTGTGACGCGCTGCTGCCCGAAGCTGAATAAACGCCCGATGTAAGATATAAGGGGTAGTCAGTAACTACAGTGTCTTTATAACCTATGATAGTGCCTTTTGCTTTATCATAATAATAGGCGTCAAAAGTATCGTTAAGCTGCTTTACCTTGGTAATATGCGCTGGGTTTGTTATATCAAAAGCCAGTAAGTCTACATAATTGTCGGCATATAAAATGTTGTTGTTGATGGCAATATCTGCATTACCCGGAATATTGATAAAGTTTATAAAATGCGGGAAAACAGGATTGGTGTTATCAACCACGTGAATGCCTTTGTTTACTTCGGTAATAAACAGATAATTACCATAAACATAAATTTTACCGGGTGCCGATATCGATCTGCCTGTTTGGGACACACTTACCGAATTACGTGCGTTAGTTATTGAAATAGGATAAGATATGGTCATGTGAAATGTTCGTGAGGTTGATGTATCGTGTTTACACGCGGCAAGAATTAGCAATGGTAGCGCCAATATCAGTGTAATTAGCCTCGGAGTTGTAGCGTTTGTTTTCATCGTAATTTGGTTTGATATAAGCCATTACGATAGGTGATTGGTAAACGCTACAAGATGAGCGGAATTATTTTGGCCCGAAAGGCTTACCACCCCAAAAACACCATTCCACAACCGCATACCAATATCACCAGGCCGCCAATGGCATGCACGTAACGCTCGATTTTTGCGGTTTTAAAAAAGGCAATGCCATACAGGCCCAATATCACCATCAAAACCATCGTAGCTACGGTGGCGATGATATAAACGATGATCATGGCCGTAATACCCACCCACGAATGTTGTGCTGCCGGGTAGGAGAGCAAAGGGATCATCGGCTCGCTTGGCCCCATTGCGAAGATAAAGAACATTATCCAGGGTGTTACCGGGTAACGATCCTTAGGTGCAATAGTTTCCCCGTGCCGGTGCTCAAATACATACATCGAACCATCATCGTTGATATCAAAGTGTTTGTGTGGCCGGTTCAGTTTCGCCTGGTACAACCCCCATAGTGTATATCCTAATCCAAACAGCAACAAGGCCCAGGCGGCAAATCCACCACGGATACCCTCGAACCAGCTGAGTTTGGATAAAGAAAAGCCAACCGCGATACCGATCAATCCCAACAAAACTGAGCTACCCACATGCCCTATTCCGCAAACCACCGTCCATAAAATGGTGCGTGGCCGCGACCAGCCCTTTGATCGAGACAAAGCCACGAAAGGCAAATAATGATCGGGCCCGCTAAAGGTATGTACGCAGCTAATGGTGACGGCTGTGAAAAGCAGGAGTATTAATTCGCTATGCATAAACTACGGTGTTTTGCGTGTTGATGATGACGGCGATCGTTTTCAGGCAGCTATGCAGTTGCTCTGCCTTTTGCCCCAGGATACGGATAATCAAACCATTTTTGGGAGCTTCGGTAATGCCATAAGTGATATGAGTTTGTTCGATCAGAAACACATGGATACTTTCTTTCAATTGTTTGACATCGGCTTTCCCATCCAGGTAAATTAAACTGGCCTGGTGGGTATAACCCTCCAACTGTCCCATCGCGTTTACGTCGATCTGTTTGGGGATCATTAACAGGTTTTCCTTAATAATGAGCTTTCCGTTCAAAAATATTTCTGTCAGATTGTGGTATCTGGTGAACAGGAATACTTCGCCGTTAAGCTTGCGGCCGCAGGTTAAAACCTCACCCCAGATGAGCCTGCAGTTATCTGAAACGTAAATCTTATTCTTCGCTGTGAAGTCAGAGTTCTCATGTGGTACAGACGGATGCGAGAGGTATTGAAATGAAGAACCTTTAGACATCTGCACTTCCACCTGCTGCAAAGCGCTGCCCTGCATATTAAAAATACGCTGGTACGACTGCGTTTGCAGATCGAGCGCACAGTCTTCATCCAGGTCTATTTTTATACGATATTCATCGCCATCCAGTATTCCAGGCGACGAGCTCATAAGCATCAACTGTAATGTTTTATCGCGTTTATCCTCGCGCACATCGGCAATTTTAAACGGCGGCGTTGCATACACTTTTTTAAGGTGCGTGCAGCCATCGCGCAGTTTAGTTTCAATGTGCAGTTCGGCTATCATCGTATCAGTTGGGGTTCGGTAGTCCCGGTCATCAAACCGTATTTTTCAATCCAGCCTATTACAGCGTCCAGGCCGTGTAAACTCATCAGATTAGTAAACACAAATGGTGCACCTTTGCGCATCAGTTTGGCATCGCGCTCCATTACCGCAAGGTCGGCATGTACGTAGGGGGCAAGGTCGATCTTATTGATCACCAGCAGATCGCTACGGGTAATGCCAGGCCCGCCCTTACGGGGAATCTTATCGCCTTCGGCAACGTCGATCACAAAAATGGTGAGATCGGCCAAATCTGGACTAAAAGTTGCCGATAAATTATCACCGCCGCTTTCAATAAAAATGATCTGTACATCGGGTATACGTGCGGCCATTTCGTCCACAGCTTCGAGGTTCATGCTGGCATCCTCGCGGATAGCGGTATGCGGGCAGCCACCGGTCTCCACACCGATAATCCGTTCGGGTGGCAGTAGGCTGTTTTGCGTAAGAAAATCCGCATCCTCCTTAGTATAAATGTCATTGGTGATCACGCCGATACTGTATTGACCGGCCATATGTCGCGATAAGCGCTCAATTAACGCCGTTTTACCCGACCCCACCGGCCCGGCGATACCTATTTTGATGTAGTTTCTTTCTGTCATTTAATCTAATTATTTAACATGATAATCGCTTTCAGCTTTCGCCTTTTAGCTTTCACCTCCCTTACGACATATACAACCTCGAATACAAGTCCTCATGCTGCATGCAGCGGATGTCAAAACCAGTACAGCAAAGTCCGATCAATTCCTTGTCGGGATTTAGCGACCGTTCCGCCAGTTCCCCAATCAAAGGCTTTATCGCGAAAAGCAGCCTTTGCCCGTCTTGCTGGCCTAAGGGAATCAGCTTTACGCTATTAGTGATCATACCCATTGCCGCGTTATAATAAAAGCCGGTCAAAGCCGCCTTTTTTTCAATGTTTTGGATAGCCGCGATGATGCCGAAAGCGATACAATAATGCCCGTACGTTTCTTTGTTGTCGACAGCTTGTCTATACATATTAAGTAGGTTGTCATCGCAGTACTCCTGGAATATTTTCAGCAAACGTGTGCCCAATTTCTGGCTCGCCTGGCGCATTTCGCGCGGAAGCTTAACCGCGTTACATTCGGCGTCCAAAGCTAAGATCTGATCAATTTTGCCAGTGAGGGCCGCATCATAACTTAGCGACATTAAAGCAGCATCGGTATATTGCAGGTTTTGGGTAAGCATTTCGGTAACAAAGGCTTTTGCCGATATGGCATCGTTAACTACACCATGCTGCACATAAGTTTCCAACCCCGCAGAGTGCGAAAATCCGCCTATGGGCAGGGTAGGATCAGATAGCTGCAACAGGTTTAATAATGCGGTACTCATTGCGGGTTGGTTAATTTCATGATCTTTGAGAACAGGCTCTCGCTGCTACCACTATGCTCATGTGCCGAAACGCTGGTTTTTAATGGGTTGAGCAGTTTGCGCGTCTCCTGTTTTACTTCATAGCCCGAAGCGCTCAGCAACCTGAACAAAGGCGCATCAAACACCACCAGCACATCTTCGTTATCGTAGAATAAGGGCAGATGCTTATTACCGATCTCGTAACAAATCGAAGCCATCTCAAACATATTCTTCGGGCGGATAACGATCACCTCACAGGGCAGAATATCAACAGCGATAATGGTGTTATCATCCATAAACAAAATATCGCCTTGTGTTAAATTTTGGCCGCCGCCTAAAAATTTGATAGCTACTTCAATACCGGCTTGGCTGCGCTTATGCATTATGCGCTTTTGGGTCTCGAACCATTCGAGCAAGAGGTAATCGGTTTTACGATTGCCAATGTCAGTTGTTGCAATATTGCCCTTTTTTTCTTGTATAAACATATCAGAACAAAAAATAGCGTTGTGCCAACGGCACTACCGAAACAGGTTCGCAGGTAATATGTACGCAATCAACTTTAACCTCGTAATTTTCAGGGTTAACATCAATCTGTGGCGTAGCGTCGTTATGGATCAAATCTTTTTTACCGATGTTTCGGCAGTTTTTTACCGGTAATATCATCTTCTCCAAACCATATTGCTGCACCACGTTTTTATCCAGCGAAAGTTGCGACACAAAAGTAGCGCAGGTTTTAAACAGGGCTTTGCCATAAGCGCCAAACATATGACGGTAAATTACCGGCTGCGGCGTTGGTATAGAAGCGTTCGGGTCGCCCATGCGCGCGGCGATGATTATGCCGCCCTTAATGATCATTTCGGGCTTGGCGCCAAACAAAGCCGGTTTCCACAAAACCAGGTCGGCCAGCTTGCCGCTTTCCAGCGAACCTACATACTCCGAAATACCGTGACTGATTGCAGGGTTGATGGTGTATTTAGCCACATAGCGCTTTACGCGATAATTGTCATTTTCCTTATCCTCGGGCAAAAAGCCGCGCTGCTTCTTCATTTTATCAGCTGTTTGCCAGGTACGGGTGATCACTTCGGCAACGCGGCCCATGGCCTGCGAATCGGAGCTCATCATGCTGAACACACCCATATCATGCAAAATATCTTCGGCAGCTATTGTCTCGGGCCTGATGCGCGAGTCGGCGAACGCCACATCCTCGGGCACCGATTTATCCAAATGGTGGCAAACCATCAGCATATCCAGGTGCTCATCGATAGTATTTTTGGTGTACGGACGGGTAGGATTGGTCGACGATGGCAGGATGTTAGGATACATAGCCGCCTTAATAATATCCGGCGCATGCCCGCCGCCGGCGCCCTCGGTATGAAAGGTGTGGATGGTACGGCCCGCAATAGCTTTAATAGTATCTTCCAGAAAGCCCGCTTCGTTTAAAGTATCTGTATGGATGGCGACCTGCACATCGTGTTTATCCGCAATTTTCAGCGATGCATCGATAACGGCAGGGGTAGAACCCCAGTCTTCATGTATTTTTAAACCCAACGCACCGGCTTCAATTTGTTCTTCCAAAGGCGCTTCTTCCGCACAGTTGCCTTTACCAAAAAAGCCCAGGTTCATGGGGAAAGCTTCGGCCGATTGCAGCATTTTTTCTATGTTCCAGGCGCCGGGGGTAACGGTGGTAGCATTAGTGCCATCGGCCGGACCGGTACCGCCGCCGATCATCGTAGTAATTCCGCTGAAAAGCGCATGGTCTATCTGTTGCGGGCAGATAAAGTGAATATGTGTATCGATTCCTCCCGCGGTTGCTATTAAACCTGCACCGCCGTGCACCTCCGTAGAAGCGCCGATGATCATATTGGGTGTAACGCCGTCCATGGTATCCGGGTTCCCTGCCTTACCAATGCCGACGATCTTGCCATCTTTTATCCCAATATCGCCTTTCACGATACCCCAATGATCGATGATCATGACGCTGGTGATCACAAAATCGAGCACGTTATCTGCCCGTACTTTTGTTGCCGATTGCGCCATACCATCTCGAATGGTTTTGCCGCCACCAAATTTGCCTTCGTCGCCGTAAACGGTAAAATCTTTTTCTATCTCAATGATTAGGTCGGTATCGCCTAAGCGAACCTTATCGCCGGTGGTCGGGCCAAACATGTTGGCATATTTTATGCGGCTGATATTTAAGCTCATGCTTTTTTATTTTTAAAACCCAGTTGTGATGCTTTGTTTAATGCTTTTGCTTTGGCTTCTGAAGAAAGCGTTTCGCCGTTCACCAGGTTATTAAAGCCGTGTATGTTGCGGCTTCCGCCGAAAGTGGTTAAGGTTACATCCTTTTCTTCACCCGGCTCAAATCTTACAGCCGTTCCGGCAGCAATGTTCAACCGCATACCAAAGGCCTGCTCCCGGTCGAATTCGAGTTGTTTATTCACTTCGAAAAAGTGATAGTGCGAACCTACCTGCACGGGCCTGTCGCCGGTGTTGACAACGGTGAGGTTTACGGTTGCCCGGCCCACGTTGCATTTAATAGGTTCGGTTTTGAGGATGTATTCGCCTGGTATCATGGTGGTTGTGGTTAGTCTAAAAACTGGAATGAGTATTTTTCTTCGTATTCTATTGCAAACTTGCGTAACATGGCATCATATTCTTGCCTAAAAGTTTTCTTTTGGTGATGTATTTCCTGGTTTATCACATATTGAATCACATTATCAATGTGCGATTGAGAATAAGAGAAAACGCCATATCCTTCCTGCCAACTAAATTTACCTCTAACCCATTTTTTGTTATTAATAAATTCATTGCTTTCGACTTTGATCTCTTTCACAAAATCGGATATAGAAATAACAGGTTTAAAGCCGACAAACAGATGCAAATGATCGGGCATGCAATTAATGGCAAGCATTTTAGCGTTTCGATTAGTAACCAGGCCTGTTATATATTGATGCAACTCTTCTTTATGCTCTTTGGCAATTAGATTTTCGCGGTATTTAACAGCGAATACGAATTGGAGATAGATTTGAGAAAATGTATTTGGCATGGTTATTATATTTTGTTGATAGGAGGCACCTACGGAGCCAAACCATTTTTATTTTAATATCCTATAAACAGGATACTCCTACGGAGTTGGCCTGACATTTCGCTCTTTTTAATTATATTATCAAATTCTCTTTGCTCCATAGGAGCATCCTGTTTATAGAAATCAAGCCGGAGATATTTGGCTCTGTAGGTGCCTCCTATAGTCATGATGCTATTCGCTTTCATCTTATCGGATCATGCACGGTAACCAATTTCGTTCCGTCCGGAAAGGTAGCCTCGATCTGTATCTCGTGGATCATTTCGGCAATGCCCTCCATCACATCGTTGCGGGTTAAAATGGTGGCGCCGTACTGCATTAGTTCGGCTACCGACTTCCCATCGCGTGCCGCTTCCTGCAGGTGACTGCTGATCAACGCTATCGCTTCGGGATAATTCAATTTTAATCCGCGTGCCCTGCGCTTCTCAGCCAGTTCGCCGGCCAAAAACAACAATAACTTTTCCGATTCTCGTGGTGTTAAATGCATCTTCTAAATAAAATCTCAATATAATAAAAAACAACGAAAATTGCCTACAGAGCGGCGTTTTTTACCTTGATGATCTGCGCGGCGATACTCACCGCGATCTCTTCGGGTGTCTGGCTTTTGATCTGGATGCCGATAGGCGAGTGGATCTTTTTTAGCCGTTGTTGATCGATACCCTCAGCCGTATAATCGGTAAACATTTTTTTGATCTTCTTTTTGCTGCCTAATACGCCTAAGTATTTAAGATCCTTGTCCATAAGCGCCCGCAAGGCGACGTCATCTGTCCGGTACCCCCAGGTCATTAAAACAACGTAATTATTGTCCCCCGACTCGATCAATTCCCCCAATTCGTTATAATCACCTACCAAAGTTTTTTCGTTGGCGTATTCGTTTTGTTGCAACGTATTCAGCTCGGGGCGGTTCTCGTAAACGTGCACGTAAAAGCCTAAACTGTTCATCATCCGCGAAAGTGCCAAAGCGCAATGCCCGCCACCGATGATAAACAAGTGGTTGACGTAACCGGTAATCTCCTGGTATAGCCAGTCGGCCTGGCTGGACATGTTAAACAGGTCGTGTCTGCCGTCAATCTCATTATCAAACTGTAAGCCTTTCGGCGATAGCGTAAGTAAGCCATTCTTATTTTGCTGCAAGCTATCTATCACGTGGTCGATATCAAAAGCATCTTCAGGCTTAACCTGGTACAATAAAATGGTTTGCTCGCCTGAGCAGATCATGCCGCTTTGATTTTTAGCCGCGGTTTTATCATGTATTTGCTGTTTTACTGCAAGCACAGGTTCGTTTTGGATGAGCTTTTCTTTGGCCATCTCCACAAACTTATGCTCCATAATGCCGCCGCCGATAGAGCCTTCCATTTTGCCATCACGGTCCACGGCCATCATAAAGCCCCGGCGGCCCGGGCTGCTGCCCTTGCTTTCCAATACGTACAGCAACATCACGGGTATGCTGTGCTGTAAACTATCGGCTATTAACTTCCAGGCTGCTTGTTGTTTCATCGTTTTTTTCCTGGTCGGGTGGTAAGGGCTTGCTGTATAGCGCCATCAAAGTTTTTTCGGGCGTCATGGGCGCTTCAAACGGCATATGTGCTGATGGGTTGAACGCCTTAATAGCATCGCGTAAAGCAAAATAAGTACCTATACCATACATCAATGGCGGTTCGCCAACAGCTTTTGATCGGAAGATAGCCAGGTTATCTTTATCCGTATCCAAAAAATCGATATCCAAAACTTTGGGTACCGAGTAAATATCAGGAACTTTATAAGTTGATAAGGCGTTCGATTTCAACCTGCCTTCTTTATCATAGATCAATTCTTCCATGGTCATCCAGCCGATGCCCTGCACAATACCGCCCTCAATTTGCCCGCGGTCGATCAACGGGTTCATGCTGTGTCCAAAATCGTGAACCACTTTAACGGCGTCTATCTCATATGTCCCTCGCAGGCAATCGACAGTTACCTGTGTAATAGCCGTGCCGTAAACGTGATAGGCAAAAGGATGCCCTTTTTCTTTCAATTTATCATAATGGATCTCGGGCGTAGCATAATGTGCGTGCTCGGATAAACTCACCCGTTTCAAAAATGCCGACATCACCAGTTTTTTCCAATCCATGCCACTGGGTTCACCGTTCACTAATACTTGCTCATCTTTTAAAGTTATACTGGCTTCGTCAACGTGCATTTCTTCGGCTGCGTTGTTGATCAGGCGTTCGGCAATGGCTTTGCAGGCCATGTAGGTTGCCTTGCCGTTCAGATCGGCTGTTGCGCTTGCTGCGGATGGCGAAGAATTAGCGATGCGGCTGGTGCTGGTACTTTGCAGTTTCACCAACTCCGGCCTGATGCCGAATACATAGGCCGCCACTTGCAGCATTTTGGTATTAACACCCTGCCCCATTTCGATAGCGCCGGTGCTTACGCTCACGCTGCCATCGGTATATACATGTACCAAAGCACGACCCTGGTTCATCATGGTATTGGTGAACGAGATACCGAAGCATATCGGCATAAAGGCGATGCCCTTTTTGTATAGCTTATTGGTTTTGTTAAACCAGTTGGTCTCTTTAATAACACTCTCGATGTTGTAAATATCCATCGCCTTATCCCAGCAATGGGCGGCCTCGCTTACGGCTAACTGACCGTAGGGGAACTCGTCGCCGGTTTTATTAAGATTTGTTTTTTGGATAACCGACGGGTTGACGCCTAACTCGTGCGCGGCTTTGGCTATTGCCGATTCGATAACAAACATGCCCTGTGGCCCACCAAAACCACGGAAAGCCGTGTTAGGCGGCAAATGCGTGCGGCAACTGTATGCCACGGCTTTTACATTAGGGATAAAATAGCTGTTGGTACAATGGAACAAAGTGCGCTCGAGCACCGCCGGCGAAAGATCGGCGGCAGCACCGGCATTCTGGTAAAACTCAACCTCGTAAGCCAGTATCTTGTAATTTTTATCTAAACCTATTTTAAAGTCCGACGAATAGGGGTGGCGTTTACCGGTCATCCGCATATCTTCCATCCGGTCGAGCGAATATTTAACCGGCTTTTTTAGCGTATGTGCAGCCAAGGCGCATAAAGCTGCCCAGGCATTTGCCTGATCTTCTTTCCCGCCAAAACCACCACCCAAACGAATCACATCAACTTCCAGCTGATGCATTTGCACACCAATTACTTTGCATGATGCCTGTTGCGTAGCACGCGGACTTTGGGTAGACGAATATACTTTTATCGCATTATTCTCCTGTGGGATGGCATAGGCGCCCTGTGTTTCAATATACAAATGTTCCTGCCCGTTAGTATCGGCAACACCTTCAAAAATATATTCGCATTGCTGCCACGTAGCCTGGGTATCGCCTAATACATGTGTGCGCGGCGGTACAATCAGTTGTCCCAGTTTATGTGCTTCGCGCGGATCAGTAATCACCGGCAACGGCTCAATTTCTATTTTTATCTTTTTAACGGCATGGCGCGCGGCTTCATCGGTTTCGGCAACCACAAATGCCACGGGCATTCCGCAAAAGTCCACGTGATGCTCGGCCAGTAAAGGTTCATCGGGTATAATGCCTCCGATCTGGTTCTCGCCCGTAATATCGTGATACGTAAAAATGCGTACCACGCCTTCAACTTTTTCGGCTTCACTAAGGTCGATGTCTTTAATAATGCCGTGCGCCACCGGCGAGCCAAAGGCACAGCCAAACAAAGTACCCTGTATCAATGGAATATCGTCCAGGTAAACAGATTCGCCGCGCGTATGGGTTTTTGCATCTATGTTCTTCATACCACACTAATTAATTGTTCAACCTGCAGGTTGGGGAACAGCTTAATAAAATGCGCCTTGATCAATTGCGATAGCAACAGGCGTTTATATGCTTCGGTACCACGCGCATCACTAATGGGCGATATTTCGGTTTGTGCAATATGCGCAGCTTTAATAACCAGCTTTTCGCTGATTACCTTCCCTTTTAAAAACTCGGATGTGAGCTTTAAATAAGCAGGTGTTGGCCCAACACCGCCGGCGGATATCGACGCTTCGGAAATAATGCCGTCAACCACGATCAAACTAATGGCGGTATTTACGCTGGCTATATCCAGATGGGTGCGCTTGCTTACTTTCTCAAAATTGAACAGGGTGTTACTGTCCGGTAAACGGAAATGGAACTTGCTGATATATTCGTGCGGCAACTTATCCAGTTGCTTGTAGCCTTTGTAAAATTGCCTTAACGGGATATTGCGTGTTGTTTTGCCATCTGTCAACTCAATTGTCGCGTTAAGCGCTAAAAAGAAAATGGAGAAATCGCCGATAGGTGAGGCGTTCACAAAGTTCCCCGCAAAGGTGGCAATATTGCGGATAGGTGTTGATGATACCAGTTTGGCAAATCTTTCAACTTCAGGGAAATGCTCTTTAATGACAGGCGAATTAGCAAATTCTGTAACGGTAGCTGCGCCGCCAATGGTGCAAACATGATCTTGCCGGGTAATACCTTTTAGTTCGGGCCTGGTGATTACAAAATCAATATCGGCGTATACCATAGCCTCGTGCTGCTGCACATACAGGTCGGTACCGCCGCCAACAAAACGTTTCGGAGTATCTGCTTCTGCTTTGCCATTGGGCTGGGTAGCCAGTAGTTTAAGTTTCGCTTCAATATCGTTAAAGTATCCTGGCAGTATTCCCCTTTCGGTGACGAAAGCCGTAGCGGCATCCGGTTTTTTATTCTCCAGTATACCGGTCAGCTTTTCCAAAGCCCGTTCGATAGACTTATATCCCGTACAGCGGCAAATATTGCCGTCGACCGATGCGACGGCATTTTTATAGGTAGGTTCTTTATCGCTTAAGCAAAAACCGGCCATGCTTACAATAAAACCCGGCGTACAAAAACCGCATTGCGTGCCATTCTCATCGCACATCATTTGCTGGATAGGGTTGAGGCCCTCCATGTTCAGTCCCTCAATGGTTACAATATGTTTGTTGTTGATGTTACCCAAAGGCGTAAGGCAGGAGGTAGCCGAATGGTATTTAACCTGACCATCTTTTAACTCGCCGATGAGCACGGTACAGGCACCGCAATCGCCCTCACGGCAGCCGATCTTGGTGCCTTTGAGGTTCTGCTGATAACGCACAAAGTCGAGCAGCAACATGCCGGGGGGCATGCTGGTACTAACGGGCTTGTTATTTAAAATAAAGCTGATCAAACGTATAGTATATAAACCTATTTAAATTTAGTGATAATTACAGATAAGCAAAACATATTGCCTAAATCAAATTTAAAAAATTTAAGTGAATATATTATAAAATTTGCAGTTTTTATCCTGTATTTTGTATTTTTTGCAGAATATCAACTCCCCATTGCATATAATACCATATTTACGCCAAATTTGGTATTGTCTTCAGCTAAAAATCGCTTATTGCGAAAATCATAGTCCCATTCGCAGCCGTAATCTTTGTTACTGTACAATACTGCAATGCGGCCGTTAATCATAATGGCTTTCAGATAATCATGCACCAGGTCGTCGCCCCAGCCGTTTAGCTCGAACGAAGTTGTTGGCGGTCCTTTCTCGAAGGTGAAGAATGAGCGGTATATTTCGTGATTGTTGGGTATCTTCCGTAAAGCGTCGGGGCCAAAAAGCGAGGCCATTTGCGCTTCGAACGATTTGGCAAACAAGCCGTCAATGTCATGGTTGCAGTCATCGGCGAAAACAAAGCCGCCGTTCTGTACGTACTTTTTAAAGTTAGCACGTTCCTGCGCATCGAACTGCACCAGTTTGTGCCCGCTGATATAGCTGAATGGTGACAAAAAAACGTCGTTACCTCCAAGTTGTACAACCTTTTCTTTAGGATCGATGGGGATAGTGGTATACTCCAACAGCGAGTTGAGGATATTGGTCGGCATCCGCTGGTCGGTGTCCCAATCGCCCGAATGATAGCTAAAGCGTGTGAACGTAAATTTTGAGCTGAATGCCATTGTGAGTATAAACAGTAAAATTAGTACAAAATTTTAAGCGAAACTCACTTTTTTGCATCCACTTTGTAAATATTTGGATACTTTAATTAAAATATTAATAAATTATTGCCTGTTAACTTAAAGAGGGATATATTGTGTTTCGATTTTTAAACAATACAAAATTTAATAAAACAGGGTTTTGGAATTAACAGAAAACAACATTAAAGCGCTGCTTGCAAAACTGCCACAGTTAAAAGCCGAGGTACAAAAAGTAATTGTTGGTCAGGATGCTATTTTAGACGAGTTATTGGTTGCCTTTTTGGCTGGTGGGCACTGCCTGCTGGAAGGTGTGCCTGGTTTGGCTAAAACGCTTATTGTAAAAACTATGTCGCAGGCTTTACATTTAAGTTTCAGGCGCATACAGTTTACCCCCGATTTGATGCCGACGGATATTGTGGGTACCGAAATTTTAGAGGAAGACCATACGACCGGCAAACGCTTTTTTAAATTTAACAAAGGGCCGCTGTTTGCCAATATTGTACTGGCTGATGAGATAAACCGTACGCCGCCAAAAACCCAGGCAGCGTTGCTGGAGGCGATGCAAGAGTTTGAGGTAACTTATGGCGGGCAAACTTACCCTTTAGATAAACCGTTTTTTATCCTGGCCACCCAAAATCCTATTGAACAGGCGGGTACTTATCCGTTACCCGAAGCACAGCTTGATCGTTTTTTGCTGCTGATCAAAATTGGATACCCAACCGAACAGGAAGAATTTGAGGTGCTGAACCGCACCACCGGATCGCGCAAAGCGGATGTAAACGCTGTATTGACCGCCGAGGAGATACAACAGGCACAGGCGCTGGTAAGGCAGGTTACCATTAGCGAAGATCTGGTTAGGTACGTAAGCCAGCTGATACGTGCCACACGACCAGATACCACGACCGTACCTTTTGTAAAAGAGTGGGTGCGCTGGGGCTCAGGCCCGCGCGCGGGGCAGGCGCTGATATTGACTGCCAAGGCCCGTGCTTTACTTAAAGGCCGTTACGCTGTTGTAATGGATGACTTGCATGCTATGGCTTACCCGGTTTTACGCCACCGTATACTGATGAACTTTAAAGCCGAAGCCGAGGATATTTCATCAGATAAGGTAACTGAAGAATTGATCAAAGCAATTGTACGCCCTGAAGGTAAATTGTAATATAGTATTGAGATATGCGTATTGCGTATTGAGATAAGAAATAAATCCGAAATCGAAATTCCGACATCCGAAATCAAAAAATGCTTGATCCGAAAGTATTAATGACCATTAAAGATTTGCCCTTACTGGCAAAAACCGTTGTCGACGGATTTTTAAATGGCTTTAATAAAAGTACCATCAAGGGCCCCGGGCTGGAGTTTAGCCAGTACCGGAGTTACCAGCCGGGCGACGATTTGCGCTGGTTGGACTGGCGGATGTATGCACGGTCGGACAGGTATTATATCCGCGAATCGGAGGTGGAAACAAGCATCTCTGTAAGGATATTAGTAGATGCCAGCGCATCAATGAACCACCACGATGGCGTTTTGAAAAAGATAGATTACGCGCGCTTTATGGCGGCATCGTTGGCTTACCTGGCTAACTTGCAAGGCGATGCCATGGGTTTGTATGTTTTACAGGATGGTGCGCTCAATACACTTGCATCAAAGCCCGGCCCGCAGCATTTAAACCGTTTGTATTACCAGTTAGAAAAAATACAACCGGCCGGACAGTTTACGCAACCTGCACATTATAAAGAGTTGTTTTTAGGCGCGGCTAAAAAAGAACTGCTGATCTTTATTACCGATATGTACCAGTCAGAAGATGAGATCACCAAGCTGATGGATTCGCTGGCGGCGCTAAGGCACGAGATCATCGTGTTCCATTTAATGGGGCAAAACGAGCTCGACTTTGATTTTAAAGGGTATTCATCTTTGCAAGACCTGGAAACGGGCGAAACCATACAGGTAAACACGCAGACAAAAAATGAATACCAGGCCCGGTTGGATGCACATTTAACTAACCTGCGTATGCAGCTGTTAGGCAAAAACATTGTTTACCGCATGGTAAGCACCGCTCAGCCATTGGACCAGGCACTAAGGGATTTTTTAGTGCAACGGAATAAGGGAGTTTAGTCCGGAGCCGTGAGTCTTTATTCCTGAGTAAAAAATATACCAATAACATAGTAACTTAATAACCCAATAATAACTGACCGTTCGCTAATGTTAAACCTGTTAAACCCCATATGGTTGTCTGCAATTGCCGCGTTAAGCATAGCGGTAATTATCCATTTATGGAACGTCAGGCCGGGTAAGGTATTAAAAGTGGGCAGCATTGCTTTAATGGATGCTGCATCGCGCAACAGCAGCCGTAGCTTTAAATTGCTGGATATTGTTTTGTTGCTGGTGCGCTGCCTGTTGTTATGCCTGCTGGCTGTGTTACTCGCCGGGCCCTCATGGATCAGGCCTGCAAAAAATACACGGGCGAAAGGATGGATATTGATCCCCGCGATGGAGGCGCATGAAATCTTTCGTCATTTTAATCCTGTGTTGAATGCGCTGCTCAAACAAGGGTACGAACCCCATTGGTTTGCAGGCAAATTTGACAAGATCGACACCGTGTTATTAGCTGCTTATAAAAATACGGCTGCGCCGCCCCCGAGAATTTACATCCGGGAAAACGAAGTTGTTAACTATTGGCCACTGCTTAAAGAGTTAAATCAAGTAGCGCCCGACTCATTGCCGGTTTATTTATTTACTTCGAACAGGCTTGAACATTTTGCCGGTAAAAGGCCCGATGTTAACCTTAACCTGCACTGGCAAACCTATACTCCCGGTGATTCTATAAATAACTGGATAGAAAAAGCGGCATTGACCTCGCAAGGCGATCGTATTAAAATAACAGCGGGCAATAGTGGCCCAACAGGAACGACGTTCATTTATAATGCTGTTCAATCAACAGAGCAGCGTAACTCTGTTTACCAGGTCAATTTTAACAACGGGCAACCGGCAGTTAATTTCAAAAATGATCCATCTGCGAAAGCTATTGCAGTTGATACGGCTGCTTTGCGTATTGCTATATATAGCGATAAAAACAGTGGCGATGCCCGGTATTTAGAAGCCGCGCTTAATTCCATTAAGCAATTTACTGACCGTAAAATGGAGATCAGGTTAAGTGATCATGACAAGTCAATTCCGGGTACACCCGATTGGATATTTTGGTTAAGCGAACGGAAAATACCCGAGGCTTACATCACAGGCAAATCGAACGTATTTGAATATGAAACCGGGAAAGCTGAGAACATACGATCAGAAATTAATTTCCCCGGCGAAGTAAAAGTACCCTTATATAAACACATTGCAGGGGCGCCCAATACGATTACACCGCTTTGGCGGGATGGTTTTGGCAGTGTTGTGCTGGGTGAGGAGGAAGGGACCCGAACCTCTGTGTATCATTTTTATAGCCGACTGAACCCCGGCTGGAACGATCTGGTGTGGAGCGATAAGTTCCCGAAGGTTATGCTTGATCTGATCATGAACCAATCGGTGGAATCTTTTTCAAAATCAGTGAAATTCACCAACGACAGGCGTATTATAGCCGATGCACAGTTGTTACCCGATATGACCGGTTCAGACGAACATCACATCCAGACTAAGCCAAACGATGTTACTGACTTAAGTAAGGCCGTATGGCTGGTACTGGCATTAATTTTTCTGATCGAGCGCTGGCTCGCCCATAAAACTAAACCCGTTGAAAATTATGGCTGAGCAAAACGGGATACAGGTTTTACAACGCTGGCAACGACAGTGGGTGAGCTACCAATTGATAGCCGATGTGTTGATCGCGGCCGCCTGCGATATGGTAGCAGCCAGTGTACTGCATTATCTGTTTTTATTAACGTGGGCATGGGCTGCACCGGTATTTGTAGTGGTGCTTGGCCTGCTTTTATTGCTGCACCGCCCATGGCAAATTACCGCGGCTGATGTATCGCGGTATTTAAACAGGATCTACCCTGAACTGGAGGAAAGCTGTGAACTGGTAATTGCGCCCCAAACCTCGCTTAATGTGCTGCAAAACCTGCAATTGGGTAAGGTTGAAAGAATATTATATCATCTGCCGCAACCGCCACAATTTACCCGGCGTGTAAAAATGGCCGGCCTGGTATTTTTAGTGGGCCTGGTATTAAGTTTTGCTTTCGCTAAGATCAAGTGGCCCGCGCATTTGGCTGCAGGTAGTTCAGGAGCGTCGGCAACAGCAGAAAAACATTTGCTGCCAGAGAAGCTATTACCTGCTATTGAAGCGTTCACGGTGAAAATTGAGCCACCTGCTTATACCAGTAAACCACCAAGAGAACAAAGCAGGTTTGGGCTGGAAGCGGAAGAAGGCGCTACGGTGGTTTGGCTGATCAATACCAATACCGAAGTTAAAACGGTTGAGCTTTTATTTAACGAGAAGCAAAAACTGGTTCTGCACCCGGTAAACGGCGATAAAACCAAATGGAGCGCAGGTAAGCAAATTGATGCAAGCGGATTTTATCAGGTAAATATTGAGGGCATATTATCTGATTACTATAATATAGAGATCATTAAAGACGCACCACCGGTAATCACTATTAAAACGCCAAAGCAGTACACTTATATCGATGCTGGCGAATCGCCAAAAGTGCCCTTAAGCGTTGCGGTTAGTGATGATTACGGGGTTGCCGATGCCTTTATTTATGCTACCATTGCCAAAGGCAGCGGCGAAGCGGTAAAGTTTAAGGAACAAAAAATGCTTTTTAACACTTCGTTTGCGGGGCATAACCGGCAATATCCATTAGGCACGCTGCTTAACCTGCCAAAACTTGGTATGGAACCCGGCGACGAGTTGTATTTTTATATACAGGCGCAGGATAACCATAGTCAGCAAACGCGTACTGATGTTTACATAGTTTCGATACAGGATACTGCTCAGTTGCTCAGCATGAACGGCATGACCATGGGTGTGAGTCTGATTCCGGAATATTTTCGAAGCGAACGGCAAATTATTATGGATTCGGAGAAGCTGTTGAAGGATAAGGACAGCATTAGTGTGCAGGCATTTAAGGATCGGAGTAATAATATTGGCATCGATCAAAAGCTGCTTCGCCTGCGCTACGGTAAGTTTTTAGGCGAGGAAGAGGAAAGCAGCGAAGGAGCGGGTGCCGGTAAAAGTCCGCTGGATAACCCAGAGGATTTTAGCAATGCGCAAAAGATACTGGACACCTACACCGATAAGCACGATAATGCGGAAGATGCCAGTTTCCTGGAAAAGAGTGTAAAGGAACAATTAAAAGCTACCCTGAACGAAATGTGGCGCGCCGAACTACAGCTGCGCACATTTAACCCGCAGGCGGCTATTCCGTTTGAGTATAAGGCATTGCGCCTGCTGAAAGATCTGCAGCAAAAATCGAGGGCGTATGTGCCTAAAACTGCCTATAAACCACCACCGCTAAAACTGATTGAAAAACGTTTAAGCGGCGACCTGTCGAAAATAGGCCAGCCGTTGATCCACGAAGATGTAAAGGCCGACGCCGATGCTTTTGAAACGTTGAAGAAAGCCGCGGCAATTTTGGAGCAGGTAAAACAAAGCCGTAAAGTGCAGGCAACTGATGTGCATACTTTGCAGCAGGCCGGTCAGCAAATCAGTGCTAAAGCCACCGTTCAGCCGGGTTCGTACTTGCCTGCGGTAAGTGCTATGCATCATATACTGTCTGCACAAGTAAATGTTAACCAGGCAGATATCGCTATTGTGCAGCAGGCTATCCAAAAAATATTACCCATTGCGGTTAAACTACCGCAACCTGCACAAACCGGCGCCGATATGGGGCTTGGGCAGGACTATTTTAAAAACCTAAACCGCAACAACAAATAATGGCCTGGAACACGATCGTAATTGTTGTTTGTTTAGTGCTCGCGGTTTTGGCTGTGTGGCAGGAGCTCAGGCGTGAAAACCGCCTTCGGTTGGCGTGGCGAATCCTTGCCGTTGTTGTAGCGATAGCGTCTTTGGCTTGTATTGCTTTACCAATTAGTTATTCGGCTAAAACCAGCATCGGGGAGAAGGGGGCGCTTTTATTAACGCCCGGTTTTACTGCGGATAGTTTATCAAAATATCCCCGTACTCAACTCTTTACAACCGATAATGCGATCAAAAAAGCTAATCCGGGGTTAAACATTACTTTGGTTAGTGATCTGAACGATTTTGCAAAGAAAAGATACCCCGTTGCTGCCCTCGATATATTAGGCTATGGTTTGGATGAGGGCGAGTTGGACAAACTGCAAGGATTTCCGGTTCGGTATGGAAGGGTTGCTGTTCCTTCGGGGGTAGTTGCAATAAACTGGGATAAGCATCTCAAAGCCGGGGAACGGTTAACTCTGCAGGGCGAGTTTGGTAATACATCGGATGAAAAAATACGGCTGGTATTAAGAGGATCAAACACAGGTTTGGATTCTGTAGAAATCCCCGCAAGGGATACAAAAACTTTTACCCTGGGTTGCACGCCTAAAAGCATTGGCCGTACCAGTTATGATCTGCTGGCTGTTGCCGGAAAGGACACTATTGAAAAAGAAACTATACCGTTTGAAACAGAACCTGCAAAACCGCTTAAAGTATTGATGCTGGCATCGGCTCCCGATTTTGAAAACAGGTTTTTAAAGGACTGGCTATCAAAAAATGGTTATGGGTTAACCATTCGTACTAATATCAGCAAAGCAAAATTTAGTCGCGAATATTTCAATATGCCGCAAACGCCGGTCGAAAACATTACCGGAGAACTGCTTTCCAAGTTTGATGTGGTGATCGGCGACCTGTCGGCTTTTAAAACGCTGAGTGCCGCAGAGACAGGTGTGCTAAAAGAGCAGCTATCGGCTAAAGGATTAGGCGTTATTGTAAAGGCAGATAGCTCCAAAGGAAATTCGTTTTTATCAGGCGCGTTCCCGGCTGAGCGGTTAAATATTTTAGATCAGCGCAATGTGCCTTTATTTATCAACGGCAAAGGTGCACCTTCGGCTAAACTAAGCCTGGATGCAGTGGCCATACAAAACCAGGGCAATACACAACCATTGGTAAACGATGGGCAAAACCATATACTTACCAGCAGCAGTATTTATGGCAGCGGAAAAATTGTATATACGCTGCTAAGCAATACCTATACCTGGGCCCTGGCGGGAAGCAACAGTGATTATACATCATTGTGGTCGGCATTGATCGGCAAAGCAGCACGAAAAACGCCTGTCACTCAAATGTGGAGCGTATGGCCCGGGTTTCCAAAAGTAAATGCGCCCGTACATGTTGGTTTGGAGGGCCCGGTTAACCTTCCTGTCAAAGTATCTGTTCAAAACAGTTTACTGGCTTTTGCGCAAAATGCCGGTGTTCCATTTAAATGGGATGCAACGTACTGGCCAAAAGCCGGAGGCTGGCAGCAGATATCACAAAATAATGTACCCGCATATTGGTGGTACGTTTATCAATCAGGTGACTGGAGCTCCTTATTGGCCAGACAAAAAATGAAAGCGACGGAAAAATATGTCGCGAAAAGCAGCGTAAACCCTACACCATCAATAATAACTGAGAGCGAGGTAAAAGTACCCGTATCCAAACTTTATTTTTACCTGCTGTTGTTGCTGGCTTGTGTTTATTTATGGATTGAGCGAAAGTTATAGGCTATAACCGAATTAAATCGAAATAAAAGAAGCAAAAAGCGCTTTTTTAACAAATTTGTTACTGATGTTATTTCTATAAATTATTAAATTGAGCTTTTAAAAAAATACAAACGTTAACTGGAGGAAAAAACTTGAAAAGAAGAGATTTTATTTACTTATCCGGGATAGGAGCCGGAGCGTTGATGCTGCCGGGTTTACCTTCGTTTGGTAAGTCCATCGATCAGTCGGAAGCGCTGAACTACGTCGATGTAAAGTTCAAAAAAGAACTGGCCGATGCCGCGCTGAACAGCGCCAAAGCCAAGGGTGCGAGTTACGCCGATGTGCGCATTGGCCGTTACTTTAACCAGGCTATTATTACCCGCGAAAACCGCGTGCAAAACGTAGGCAGCGGCGAATCGTACGGTGTGGGCATCAGGGTTATAGCCAATGGCTGCTGGGGTTTTGCCGCTACTAACGATATGACCAAAGACGGCATGGCGCGTACCGCTGCAAAAGCCGTTGCCGTTGCCAAGGCTAATGCCAAAATAGGCGGTAAACCTGTTGAGCTTGCCCCGCAAAAAGGCTATGGCGAAGTAAGCTGGAAAACACCTATCGAAAAAAATGCCTTCGAAGTTCCTATTAAAGAAAAGGTTGACCTGTTGCTCAATGCCAACAGCATCGCTATGGCATCGGGCGCAAGCTTTGTAAGCTCGAACCTGTTTGCCATTAACGAACAAAAATATTTTGCCTCAACCGATGGCTCGTACATCGATCAGGATATACACCGTATTTATCCGTCGTTCAATATCAGCAAGGTTGACCGTGCCGCAGGCAGTTTTGAATCTATCCGCAGTTCAAGTTCGCCGAAAGGTTTGGGGTACGAATATTTAACCCCGTCGGACGCTGAAAAGGTTACGGGTATAGTTACCCGCTACAAAAACCGTTACGATATACTGGAAGACATTAAACAAATGTCGCGCGTAGCTAACGAGAAAGTTGCCGCCAAGAGTGTTCAACCAGGCAAGTACGATCTGGTGCTCGATCCATCGCACCTGTGGCTCACTATCCACGAATCTGTTGGCCACCCTACCGAACTTGACCGTGTGCTGGGTTACGAAGCTAACTTTGCGGGTACCAGCTTTTTAACTTTGGATAAATGGAAATCTAAAAACTTCAAATTTGGCAGCGAACATGTGAATATTGTTGGCGATAAGCTGCAATACGGCTCATTGGGTGCTGTTGGTTATGATGACGAAGGTGTGAAATGCGGTAAGTGGGATATTATTAAAGATGGTGTACTGGTTAATTACCAGGCCATCCGCGACCAGGCGCATATCATCGGTTTAGACCATTCGCAAGGCTGCTGCTATGCCGAAAGCTGGAGCGACGTACAGTTTCAGCGCATGCCAAACGTATCGTTACAACCGGGAAAAACCCCGCTCTCTGTTGACGATATGATCAAAAACGTGGAGAAAGGCGTTTACATTATTGGCGACGGCTCGTTCTCTATCGATCAGCAGCGTTATAACTTCCAGTTTGGCGGCCAGATGTTTTACGAAATTAAAGAAGGCAAAATTGTAGGCATGCTGAACGATGTGGCTTACCAGGCCAATACGCAGGAGTTCTGGAACTCGTGCGCGGCAGTTTGCGATGAAAAAGATTACCGTTTGGGCGGATCATTTAACGATGGTAAAGGTCAGCCTTCGCAATCGAGCGCAGTATCGCACGGTGCCTCAACCGCGTTGTTTAAGGGAGTTAATGTCATTAATACTAAAAGAAAATTAGGATAACACGATGCCTATATTAAGTAAAGAAGAAGCACAGGCTTTATTAAAGAAAGTGCTTAGTTATTCAAAAGCCGAAGAGTGCGAGGCCAGTTTGTTTGGCAGCGACGGGGGCAATATACGTTATGCTTTAAATGCGGTTTCAACCGCCGGCGATATCAGTACAACGGGTTTATCGGTTACATCGGCCTATGGTAAAAAAAGCGCCAGCGCCAATATCGATGAGTTTGACGACGCAGCTTTAGAGCGTGTTGTTCGCCGCTCGGAAGAACTTGCCCAGCTCGCCCCCGAAAACCCGGAGCGCGAGGAAATGCCCGGCCCTGCAACTTTTAAAGAAGCCGTAACCTATAATCCAAAAACTGCCGCCATGACGCCCGATACCCGTGCCGACCTGGTAGCCAAAAGTTTAGACGTTACCAAAAAGGCCGGATTAAATGCCGCAGGCTTTTTAGAGAACAGTACCACCTTTAGCGCCGTAATGAACACCAAAGGCTTTTTTGCCTATAACAAAGGTACTAATGTGATATTTTCGGTAACTACCCGTAATGAAGCAGGTACTGCATCTGGCTATGCGGCACGCGGTTTTACTGATGTGAGCAAACTGGATACCGAATCGGCAACACGCATAGCGGCTATGAAAGCCAATGCATCGTTAGGCGCCAAAGCCATTGAGCCAGGTAAATATACTGTGATACTGGAGCCTGTAGCGGCTACCTACATGATGGAAAACATGTTTCGTTTTGACGCGCGCAGCGCGGAAGAAGGACGCAGCTTTTTGAGTAAAAAGGGTGGAGGCACCCGTTTGGGCGAGCAGTTAATGGATGAAAAGGTAACGATCTATTCCGATCCGTTTGATCCTGATCTGCCGTCGGCAACCTGGGGCCGCGATGGTTTACCGCGCGAAAAAGTGGTATGGATTGATAAAGGCAAGGTAAACACCTTAAGCTATTCAAAATACTGGGCCAAAAAGAAAGGCGTTGCACCGCAGCCTGGGCCAGGTAATATTATTATGATGGGCGGCAACAGCACTCTTGAAGAAATGATCAAAAGCACCGAAAAAGGTATCCTGGTATCGCGCTTGTGGTACATCCGTATGGTTGACCCGCAAGTACTGATGCTGACCGGCTTAACCCGCGACGGTACTTTTTATATCGAGAACGGCGAGATCAAGTTCCCGCTTAAAAACTTCAGGTTTAATGAGAGCCCGGTTATTATGCTGAACAACCTGGAAGCTTTGGGTAAACCCGAACGCAGTATCAGTGTGGAATCGTATCAAAGCTATATGATACCACCGATGAAGATCAGGGACTTTACGTTTTCGTCGTTATCGGATGCGGTGTAGTTATTGATTGATTTTTGGATGATCGAGTGATTGAATGTTGCTTGATCGAATAATTTAAAGCCATCCGGAAAACGGGTGGCTTTTTTGGTTTGGATTTGTGGGTGCAATTACCAACAATGGCGGAGTGGCGTTCTGCAAGGCAAAAATGCTCTTGCATCTATGCCTAAAAATATGTATATTTAAGGTTAACGAAAGCTTAAAGCGCGAGGACTAAAGCTAAAAAGTGGTTAAAATTTCTTACAATTTCCCCCCTGCTTTTTACAATTTGTCATCGCGAGCGATAGCGTGGCAATCCCTGAGAAAGGTCGGCGACATGTCCTTTGGGATTATTCACTTGTGTTTGTTTTCTTATCGGTATGAATGAACTCGCTAACGCTCGGTTGTCCGCGTCGTCGCTGCTTTCAGCGCGCTCCTCCTCGCAATGACAGGATGAAAAGGCACGGTGCTAAATGATTGCAAATTTGGTAATTGGACACTAATATGAGTGTTGAAAATACCGACAATTTCCCCCCTGTTTCGATTTTTCATTGCGAAGTTGGTAATCATTTCAAACCAGGTTTAAAACAATTGACTTCCGGACAATATACTTGCGGTTATACGCATCCCCCTAAAAGGGGGGAATATTATTTTTTCTTTAAATATTTATATACAATATGTTAGGTGTATATGTAAATCGCTATATTTAGAAAACAAAAAATTTTATCACCTTGAAAAGAAGAAATTTCCTTTACCTCGCCGGCATGGGTGTGGGTGCGTCCATGCTGTCGCAAGTACCGGTCTTCGGATCGCCAATTGATGTACAAGAGGCCTTGTCGCCTGTTGATGTCGCCTTGAAAAAGCGCATGGCTGATGTGGCTATGAATGCGGCCCGGGCTAAAGGGGCTACCTATACCGATGTGCGTATAGGGCGTTACCTTAACCAGTTTGTGATAACGCGCGAAGACAAGGTGCAAAACGTTGCCAATACCCAATCATACGGTATGGGTATACGTGTTATAGCCAATGGCTGCTGGGGCTTTTCGGCAACTGATAAACTGGATAACGATAGTATAGCTAAAGCAGCGGCACTGGCGGTAGCCATAGCCAGAGAGAACGCCCGCATACAAAGCGAGCCGGTACAGCTGGCACCGCAAAAAGGCTACGGCGAAGTAAGCTGGAAAACGCCTATCGAGAAAAATGGTTTCGAAGTGCCTATCAAAGAAAAAACAGATCTGTTGTTGGCTGCAAATGCTGCCGCCATGAAAAACGGAGCAAACTATGTTAGCTCGAACCTATTCCTGGTTAACGAGCAGAAATACTTTGCATCGACAGACGGCTCCTATATTGACCAGGATATCCATCGCATCTGGCCAACCTTCACCATCACCAAAGTGGATGCTAAAACAGGCAAGTTTGCAAACCGCAATTCATTAAGCGCGCCACGGGGTATGGGATATGAGTATTTAATTCCCCGCGAAAGTGATAAAATAAAAGGCGGCCCAACCACACTTTACCGTGATCGCTTTGATATGCTGGAAGATGCAGCGGTAGGAGCGTTACAGGTAGCCGAAAAAATGGCGGCGAAATCGGTTGAAGCTGGTAAATACGATCTGGTGCTCGACCCAAGTCACTTATGGTTAACCATACATGAATCGGTGGGCCACCCAACCGAGCTTGACCGGGTGCTGGGTTATGAGGCTAACTACGCCGGTACCAGTTTCCTGACTTTAGATAAATGGAAGAGCGGCAACTTTAACTTTGGAAGCAAACAGGTAAACATTGTTGCCGATAAATTACAACCGGGCTCGTTAGGCGCGGTTGGTTATGACGATGAAGGCGTAGGCACCAAGCAATGGGATATTATTAAAGATGGCGTTTTGGTAAACTACCAAACCATTCGCGACCAGGCACATATTATTGGATTAAAAGAATCGCAGGGCTGTTGCTATGCCGATAACTGGAGCGATGTACAGTTTCAGCGTATGCCGAACATTTCATTGCAACCGGGTAAAGAGGCGCTTAAGGTAGCCGATATGATCAAAAATGTAGAAAAAGGTATTTACATTATTGGCGACAGCTCATTCTCTATTGATCAGCAGCGTTATAATTTCCAGTTTAGCGGGCAGTTGTACTATGAGATCAAAGATGGTAAAATAGCCGGTATGCTGAATGATGTGGCTTACCAGGCCAATACGCAGGAGTTCTGGAACTCGTGTGTGGCTGTAGCCGATAAGAGCGATTACCGTTTAGGCGGGTCGTTCTTTGATGGCAAGGGCCAGCCGGGGCAGGTAAGCGCCGTATCGCACGGATCATCAACAGCGCATTTTAAAGGAGTTAACGTAATTAACACAGCAAGAAAAATCTAAACCATGGCAATATATACTGAAGATGAAGCACGCGCTTTAATGAAAAAAGCGCTTAGCTTTTCAAAAGCCGACGAATGCGAAATTAATCTTAGCGGATCAGATTCGGGTAATATACGTTACGCCCGCAACTCGGTATCAACCAGTGGCAATATAAGCCAGGTGAATATGACGATCTCATCGGCATTTGGTAAAAAGTTAGGGATCACTACCCTAAACGAGTTTGACGATGTATCATTACAAAAAGCTATAACCCTTGCCGAAGAGCTGGCGCACCTGGCGCCCGAAAACCCGGAATATATGCCATTTTTAGGTCCGCAAAATTACGGCCCAGCATCGCGCACCTTCGAGCAAACCACAGCCGATATGACACCTAAACAGCGCACCGACCTGGTAGCGCAAAGTTTACAGGTGGCTAAAGACAATAAGCTTACCGCAGCCGGCTTTTTGCAAAACAGTTCGGGTTTTAGCAGTATCATGAATTCGCACGGGTTATTTGCGTACACTAAATACAGCGATATCAATTTTTCGGCAACCCTGAAAACCGAAGACGGCAAGGGGTCGGGTTATTCAACCCGCGACTTTGAAGCTTTGAAAGATATGGATACGCTGACCTTTACCAAAATAGCAGCACAAAAAGCTACCGGCTCGGCCGGGGCAAAAGCGCTCGAACCGGGTAAATATACCGTGATATTAGAACCCGCAGCAGGTATTGTATTGTTAGAGAACCTGTACGGAAGCCTTGACCAGCGCAGCGCCGACGAGGGCCGCAGCTTTTTAAGTAAAAAAGACGGCGGCAATAAACTGGGCGAGAAAATTGTGGATGAGCGTGTAACTATTTATTCGGATCCATTACACCCGGCCTTACCCACCTTTAACTGGAGCGGCGACGGTCGCCCGCAAACCAGGCGTACCTGGATAGATAAAGGGGTGGTAAAAACCTTGTTCAATTCGCGGTACTGGGCGGCTAAAACGGGTAAAGAGTCAATACCATATCCCGGAGGTATTATTATGGAAGGTGGTACCCAAACACTGGCCGAACTAATTAAAGGCACCGAAAAAGGCATACTGGTTACCCGTTTATGGTATATCCGCGAGGTTGACCCGCAAACGCTGTTATACACGGGCTTAACCCGCGATGGTACTTTTTATATCGAGAACGGGCAGATCAAGTTCCCGGTTAAAAATTTCAGGTTTAACGAAAGCCCGGTGATCATGTTGAATAATCTCGACGCTTTGGGTATTCCCGAGCGTACAGTGAGTGCCGAAAGTAACTCGAGCGCGCTGATACCGCCTATGCGGATAAGAGATTTTACCTTTTCGTCACTTTCAGACGCGGTATAATTTATCAGTTAAATATAAAAAAGAAAGACCCCGACAATTCGGGGCCTTTTTTCTTTATGAAGCTTGTGCCAGTGAACTTCGATAACCCGGCTGGGGTTTAAGTTTACGGTGTACGGTCAACTTATCATGTACGCTGAACTTGTCTTTGAGTTTTTTAAATATCTCAAAACTAAAAGCATCCTGCATGGGCATATGGTGCTTCTCAATAGTTAATGGGTGCAACTGCAGCATACTTTCCGGAACCTTCAAATTCATATGGTTAATGTGGGTAAGGCCGGTGGTCATGTCCGTATCGTAAATAACAAAGGTGTCAATCATCTGGCCATCCTCGTTGGTGTAAACCACAGTGTCATTTTCATTAAATTTTTTCATAGTTGTGAGGTAAATACAACGAATAAACAAGATAGATCGGCCAATTGTTTGTCTGAAACGAAATATTTTTTCAGATTTTAACTAAAACTTACTGATAAAGCGGCAAAGTAAACTTAAAGGTGCTGCCTATTCCCGATTCGCTTTCCACCCATATTTTACCGTCGTGGCGCTTAACTATTTCGGCGCTTAGATACAAGCCAATACCAAACCCCGATATGTTTTCGGTATCTTTAGTTTCAACACGATAGTAACGTTCAAACAAGCGTTCAATATCCTTGGGTTTGATACCCATCCCGTCGTCCTTTACGCTTACTTCAACTACGTCTGCCGTTGCTTCGCATTTTACATCAATACTTTTACCGCGCGGCGAGTATTTTACGGCATTGCTTAACAGGTTTGATATCACATGGCCTATCTTATCCCGGTCGGCATTTACCATCACCGGTTGATTAGCGTGTTGCAGGTTAATGGTATGGCTTGATGTAACAAGCAACGTTTCACTAATAATTTCATCAACCAGTTCGCAAAGGTCAAATGGTTGTTTGTTGAGGTAGATCTTACTCGATTCCAGCCGCGACAGGTTTAAAAAGCCATTGATCATGGTCGCCATTTTGTTGATCTGGATCTCGATTTTATTAAGCGAATTGGCCGCAAATGCATCGTTATCCTTCTTAGCCTTCAGGTTTAGCATTTGCGCGTAAGCTTTGAGCGATGTCAACGGCGTTTTTAACTCATGGCTCACCATGCCGATAAAATCGTTCTTACGTTGCTCGTCCGCCTTTACTTCGGTAATATCGAGTATGGTTCCGTTGATGTTGATTGGATTACCGGCTTCGTCGTACTCAGCCTTTCCGGTCGAACGTAGCCAGCGTGGCTTACCGTTATCCATCGGGTTGATCATATACTCTGTTTCAAAGCTGCTACCTTGTGATATCGCTTCTTGTATCGCGTTTTTTAGCAGGTCGCGGTAATCGGGGGTTATCAGTTGCATCGCTTCGGTAAGCGTCAGGTTAATGTTAGAAGGTATTTCATGTATAGCGCGTGTCCGTTCCGAAATCGTTAGTGCATCGGTTGCAAGGTCTGCGCTCCAGGTACCAAGGTTTGCCGTGGCTATAGCTTGTTTTAGTGTGTTTTCGCTGGCCCTGATCTTTTTGTTCAGGTCCTCCAGTTCGTTTTGCCATCGCAATTGTTCTTCGTTGGCAGCACGCAGTTCTTCATTTATCGCCAACAGTTCTTCGTTGCTTGCAGCCAGTTCCTCGGTTAATTGCTGTTCGCGTTTCTGGCTCAAGGCGCGTTCTGTTACATCCACGGCCACAGCCAATATACTATCTATTTCGCCGTCAATATTTCGTAAAGCGGTATAAGAATAATCGCGGTATGAGGTAGTTAAAACACCATCAATAATATATTCAACCCGGGCCTCACTGCTGCTATGCATCATGCCGGTTGTAAAAACATGATCCAGTATTTTAGGGAACTCCTGGCGTTTTAGTTCCGGAAAAATTTCAATTATTGGTTTGCCGATTACCATATCATCGCGGTGCCACATAGCCAACAACGTCTTGTTTGCCATTTCGACAACCATATTCTTCCCCGAAAGGATGCATATGCCCAAGGGTATATTATTGATAACCGACGCCAGCTTGTCGCGTTGTTGTTCGGTACGATAGGTTGAGGCAAATAGCTGATTAGTGCGTAGTATTACCCTGTCTTCCAGCTTTTCGTTTAGTTCGCGTAAGTTACTTTCCGATTGTTTTAACTCTTCAACGGTACTGGTTAGTTCTTCGTTAGCTGCCGAAAGCTCTTCATTGGTTGCCTCCAGCTCTTCGGCCAGGTTTTGCTCACGTAGTAAGCCATCATCTATTTTACGGCGGGTTAGTATTTTATCGGTAATATTATGGGTAGTGATCAGTAAATATTCGGCCCGGTCATCAACAGTTCCAACCGGTATGATCTCCAGCTCCCACCAGCTTGTTTCCATTGATCTTTGATCAGCCGAAAGGATATCATACTGAAAAGGCGGTAAATTAACAACCTGCCTGGTGTGTATAGCATTGGTTAACGTATTACGTAATAAAACACCGCTATCGCCATTTGCATATTGCGGGTCGTAAGCTTCCCATAACGATTTACCCTTAACATCCCGTTGCTGGGTATAAGTAGCGGCTTTAAAGGCATCGTTATAAGTTAAAATAGTAAAATCGGGGGCATTGGTTTTTAAAACGATGCGAGGTACATCGGTGTTAAAAAGGGCCTGGAAAAGCGGATCGTTTAAAAGGTCCATTAGTGCCAATTTGCTGGTTATTTGCTTTTTAACGTTCCGAACAACTGGAAATTAAAAATTGTTCGGCTTAAATTAAAAATTTTGATAAAATATGTGTGTACCTTGGGTTACCTGACATGAAAAGAAGCCAATTTTTACAAAATACCGGTTTGCTCACCACCGGGTTGTTTTTAAGCAAAGGCGTTTTTGCCGGTATGGCCGATGTTTACACCAGTAACAGGCCGCCGGTAAACAAACGTAATTTCCGGAGTGACGCAGTTGAAGATGCCATCATCAAATTCAAAACCGGGGTACAAGACAAACAATTAGGCTGGCTGTTCGAAAACTGCTTCCCCAATACTTTGGATACCACCGTTTTTTACCAGTTGAGTAACAACCGCCCCGATACTTACGTGATCACCGGCGATATTGATGCCATGTGGCTGCGCGATAGCAGTGCGCAGGTTTGGCCATATCTGCAGTTTATAAAACACGACGACAAACTACAGCAATTGATAGCGGGGGTTATTAACCACCAAACGGCTTGCATTTTAAAGGACCCTTATGCCAATGCCTTTTACAGGGATGATACCAGGGTAAGCGAGTGGCAAAGCGATCGTACCGAGATGAAGCCCGGTATTCACGAACGCAAGTACGAGATCGATTCGCTGTGCTACCCCATTAGGTTAGCCTATCATTACTGGCAGATGACCGGTGATATCAAACCCTTTGATACACAGTGGAAACAGGCCATTCAAAGTGTTTTACATGTTTTTAAAGAACAGCAGCGCAAAACCAACCGTGGCTCGTATCATTTTCAGCGCAAAACTACCGCCGCTACCGATACCCTGCCCATGGGCGGCTACGGCTTCCCGGTAAAACCGGTTGGGTTGATCTGCTCCATGTTTCGTCCCAGCGATGATGCCACTATTTACCCGTTCCTTGTCCCGTCAAACTTTTTCGCGGTGGTAAGCCTGCGGCAAGCTGCCGAAATGGTCAATACCCTGCATCGCGATACTGAATTGGCAACACAACTCAATAGCCTTGCCGGCGAAGTGGAGGCCGCTTTGAAAAAGTACGCCATAGTTAACCATCCCGTTTACGGAAAAATATACGCCTACGAAGTGGATGGCTTTGGCAATGCCAACCTGATGGACGATGCCAATATCCCCGGCTTGCTGGCCTTGCCCTATTTAAGCGCAGTTAGTACGGGCGACCCGATTTATCAAAATACCCGCCGTTATGTACTGTCGGATAGTAATCCCTACTTCAGCAAAGGCAAATTTGCCGAAGGGATCAGCGGGCCGCATGTGGGTATGCCCGATATGGCCTGGCCGTTGAGCATCATCAGCCGCGGGTTAACCGCCACCGGCGACGCAGAGATCAAATACTGCATTGACACCCTGAAGAAAACCCACGCGGGTACCGGCTTTATGCACGAGGCTTTTAACGTGAACGATCCGGCCAAATATACCCGCAAATGGTTTGCCTGGGCCAATACCATCTTCGGCGAATTTTTATGGAAAGTTTACCAGGAAAAACCACATTTGTTAGATGTGTAGTATGACCATTTACCAGAAATATAGAACAAAAGCACTGGCCCGCGCGCTTCCCCTCTTGAGAGAGCTTGCCCCGAATTTATTTCGGGGGGTGGAGGGGTGTGTACTCTTACTCTTGCTGATCATATCTGTAACTTATGGCCAAAACACTCCACCCAGGCCTTATGGCGCCACTCCAACAACAGCACAGCTCAATTGGCACCAGATGGAAATGTACTGCCTCATCCATTTTGGTGTGGATACCTATACCGACAAGGAGTGGGGCTATGGCGACGAAGATCCCGCCATATTTAACCCAACTGGTTTCAATGCCATGCAGATAGTAGGTGCAGCCAAAGCCGGGGGCTTTAAAGGTGTGGTGATCGTAGCCAAACATCATGATGGGTTTTGCCTTTGGCCCACCAAAACTACCGGGCATAACATCAGCAAAAGTCCGTATAAAAATGGCAAGGGCGATATTGTGCGCGAATACCGAGAAGCCTGCAATAAGCTGGGCATGCAAATGGGTGTTTACTGCTCACCCTGGGATAGGAACAATGCCGCTTACGGCACTCCCGCATATGTGCAAACCTATCGGGATCAGATCAAAGAACTGTACAGCAACTACGGACCGTTATTTGTCTCCTGGCACGATGGCGCAAATGGCGGCGATGGCTATTATGGCGGCAAACGCGAGATACGGAAGATAGGCCGCACTACCTATTATGGTTGGGATACCACCTGGGCCATTGTACGCAAGCTGCAGCCCAATGCCGTTATTTTTGGCGATGTCGGCCCGGATGTGCGCTGGGTAGGTAATGAGGCCGGCGAAGCCGGGCAAACCTGCTGGGCAACCTACCTGCCCAAAGCGCCCGACGAAGGTAAGCGGCCCGCCAACGGCTATGTGCTGGATAAACTGGGCATTGAGGGCACGCACGGCGCACCAAACTGGATGCCTGCCGAATGCGATGTACCGCTGCGCCCCGGATGGTTTTACCACGCCAGTCAGGATGCCCAGGTAAAAACACCACAACAATTGCTGGATATTTACTACAAAAGCGTAGGCCGTGGCGCTGGCCTCGACCTGGGCCTTGCGCCCGATCAACGCGGAATGCTCAACGATCATGATGTGGCATCGCTAAGGGCATTCGGGGATATTTTACGAAAAACTTTTGCCCTTAACCTGGCCAAAGGCGCTAAACTAAAGGCAAGTAATATTCGCGGAAAAAATGCTGTAAAATATGGCCCCGCGCATTTGCTGGATAACAACCGCTATAGCTATTGGGCTACCGATGATAAGGTAACCACTGCACAGTTAACATTCACCTTAGCCAAACCACAAACTTTCAATGTCATCCGCTTACGCGAGAATATTAAGCTTGGCCAGCGTATCACAGCTTTCGCTGTGGATGCTTTTGCGGATGGTAAATGGACCGAAATAGCTGCTGCCACAACCATCGGCGCTAACCGCCTGATCCGCCTGCCGCAAAACGTTACTGCGGCTAAAGTACGGTTACGCATAACCGCGTCCGATGCCTGCATCGTCCTGAGCGATTTCGGGCTTTTTGAACAACCGGATTAAAATTGCCATTTTTATAACGTACCATGACGAATACGTCATAAACAGGTGGGTATTTGTCGGTATTTTTACTAATATTTCCGGTGCGTATTATCAAATTAGCAATAAACAAACTAATAGGTAACCAAACTCGCGTTAGGGATAGAAGCGGATACCGGCCCTGTGGCTAAGGCCCGTGCAGTATGAGCGTATAGCCCGGCCGCAGGCAACGCCCAAATTATTCTGTATACTACAGCACTAATCATTAACAATTCGCTCTCATTAATAAAGTTTCCGCTAATCTTTTATATTACAACCACAGTTAGCTTTCCAATTGCCATTTTAATAATGCACCCTGACGAATACGTTATAAATAGGTGGGTATTTGTCGGTGTTTTTACTATTATTTGCCGGCATCATTATCAAATTCGTAATGCCAATTAATACGGAACAACCTTACAATATAAGCAAAAAAGCCCGTATTCACAACAAAAACTACCGTTTTTGCAAACACCAGGTGGTCATACAGCGCAGGTTTTGCACGTTGGTGGTTTTAATCGGCTCGTGCAAATAACCGTTTAGTTCGGCGGTATACCGCAGCAAGGTTTCCTGGTTCACTAAAAAGCGTTCCGAGCCATCGGGTAATAAATACTTGCCCTTACCCAAAGGCTGCACCAGGGTTTCAATACCAATGTCCGATGCCAGCCTGGCAAAAAAATACCCGCCTGGTTTCAATACCCGCCACATCTCTTTCAGCATCGCTTCAAACTGTTGCTTATCGCTTGCAAAATGTAGCACAGCACTGCAGATCACCAGGTCAAACTCCGCATCGCCAAAAGGCATGGCTTCGGCAGCAGCCATAGTAAAATTACCTTGCGGAATATGTGGAGCAAGCTTTTGCGCCAGTTGCTGTACATTAGCAACGGCGTTTGGGTTGGGATCGATACCGTAAACATCAAAGCCGTTTTGCAAAAAATAGATGAGGTTGCGCCCGCCGCCGCAACCGGCATCGAGCAGCTTTTTACAATGGTTGTAAGTGCCTTTAAATAACTGGTCGAACAGGTAGATATCAATATTGCCGTAAAGCTGTTGCAGAGAGTTTGCCATAAAATATAATTGTCTAAATTTAGCAATTCATCCAGATAAACATGAGCGCCATTACACCTTTCCACGTTGCTGTACCGGTTTATGATATTGACGAGGCCCGCCGGTTTTACCGCGAAGTATTAGGTTGCGGCGAGGGGAGAAGCGATACCCATTGGACGGACTTTAACCTCTACGGCCACCAGTTCGTTATCCACCTTAAACCCCGCCCGGCAGTAACCGACCAAACCCATCACAACCCGGTCGACGGTCACGACGTACCCGTACCGCACTACGGCGTAGTATTGCCCTGGGAAAAATGGGAGCAGTTGCGCGATCGCCTGCAAAGCCTCAATATCAAATTCGTTATCGAGCCTTACATCCGCTTCGCAGGTCAACCCGGCGAACAGGCTACCATGTTTTTCCTCGATCCATCAGGCAACGCGCTGGAGTTTAAGGCTTTTAAAGATATCGGGCAATTGTTTGCGGTGTAAAGCGGGTATCTTACTTTGATTGGGTATCGTCGCAAATTGCCTGAATTTTGTCGCAAAAGCCCCCTGTTTAAAAAACTCAACGGTGTTAATTTTATTCAATCATAAACCAACAACCACTATGAGTAATATCAACAGTAGCATTGCCGGACTCGAGTTAGCACAGATCGGCTGGGTAGTTCCGGACATTAACGCCGCCGTGAAATTTCTTGCCGGCACACTCGGTATTGCCGGCTTTCCGCCGGTGGCACATGTCCGGGCACAGGATTTGGCCATGACTTATTACGGCAAGGTTGTGCCGGGCGAATGGCTCACCACCCAGGCCTATAACGGTGGTACTTTTATTGAGCTCGTTCAACCACTTTCGGGTCAAAGCATGTTTCACGACTACCTTATGCGGTACCCGGCAGGTGGTACGCAGCACATGGCGTTCCGTTTACCAGTTAGCGATTTTGAACGAATTACCGGCGATTTACGCGACCAGGGTTATGCACTCATCAGCGAAGTTGACCATCCAATTGCGCGAATGGCTTTCTTTGATACCTACCAAACGCTGGGTGTTGCCACCGAGATTATGGGCATTACACCCGAAGGATGGATCGCTATTGAACAGATGCAGAAAGCAAAGTAAGTACCGCTGCCGCTACTTGCCATAAACAGTTAAAAAACCACTTACTTCTGCCGTCCATTCGGTTGGGTATATTTTTAAATAATCCTCATGCCCGGCTAACGCGAATAATTTAAGCTGCCTGAGCCCTTGCAGATTTTTATAAATAGTATCGGTTTCTTCGCGCGATACCTTATCATCTTTTTCACCCCACATTAACAACACCGGGCACTTAATGCTTTTGGCGTATTGTTCAGGATTATGATCAAAAGCGTTAAAGTTATTTTGTATACCTCCCCAAAACACTAATAAATTAGCCATCGGAAAACCCGGTACATGCATCAACTTAAACCGCGCCTGTACCGTTTTAAGCATAGTGCCAAACGGGCATTCAAGTATCGCACAGCTTATCTTTGGCTGATCGTCGTTTATACATTTCATAATTGCCGCCGCGCCCATCGAAGTGCCAAAAAGAATGATGTTCTTTTCACCCTTTTCGCTAACATAGTCAATAGCGGTTTTTACTTCTTTGGCCTCAAAAAAGCCAATAGTGGTTTGGTTACCTTCCGATCCGCCCGACCCCATAAAATCGACCAGCAGTGTATTGTAACCTATGCTATAAAACACATCGGCTTCTCTCAGTGAAGCTGATTTTTCTCCGCCGTAACCATGAAACAAGATCACCGTTCCTATGGCTTCAGGGTTTTTGATATACCAGCATTCAATATTTTTGTTGCTCTTTAAAATTATAGTTTGATAAGACTTACCGGGTTTTAATTTGTTTACCGGTCGTGGGTTATTTATTCCAAAGAAAAGTGTTTTGATCTTATTGCCTACGGAAAGATGAGCGGCATCCTTAGTTTTTGCTTTCGCTGACGTATCAAAATGAGTAAACCGGTAAGCATGGAAACAAGCTATTATATTTGCAACAACTAACAATGCCAGAGCCACCCATAATATTCGCCTTATAAGTAGCTTGTTTTTCGATCTTACCATTGATCAATAATAACCGTTTTATTTCAAATAATTGAATTATAACTGCATCTCTTTGTTCCCGCAGGGTCTCCTGAAAGGGACCCTGCGAATACGAACTGTATCCTTGTAACTTCCCCGTTACGACATCGTTGCCGGAAATATATTTTACCCCCGCCGGGTAATTGTTGATAGTCCGTTTATTTTAATTGCTTTTTGTTCCCGCAGGGTCTCCTGAAAGGGACCCTGTGAATACGAACTGTATCCTTGTAACTTCCTCGTTACGACATCGTTGCCGGAAATATATTTTACCCTCGCCGGGTAATTGTTGATACTCCGTTTATTTTAATTGCTTAATTTTAATTCAGCATTCAACCAATTGTATTCTATCAACATTCCCGTATGGCTAAAACCGATACCCGGCGCAATTTTTTAAAAAATGTGGGCTGCGGCGTACTCGCTGCTCCGCTGCTTACCTCGCTCAGCAGTTTTACCTCGATAACTGATGACGCTGCTACAACGGCTCAACCAGCTGCAGCACAACCTAAAATTATATTAAACGTGCGCGATATGGGCGCCACGGGCAATGGTACAACTAAAGATACCACGGCCATCCAGCAATGTATCGATCGTTGCAGCATTTTAGGTGGGGGCGAAGTGGTTTTCCCCAAAGGTAATTACCTTACCGGCGCTATCCAGCTACGCAATAACGTTACGCTTAACCTCACCGATGAGGCCATCATCACCGGCACACCCGACTTTGCCGATTACCCCGTAACCCAGGTGCGTTGGGAAGGTAAATGGATACAAGGTTACTCGGCACTGATTTATGCGCTTGGCGCGAAAAATATCGGTATTAAAGGCAAAGGCAAAATAATGGGCAACCATGCCTTGTCGGGCAGGCCAAGTGCCGATAAGCCCCTGCGTCATCCAGCGCTCATCGAGCCTATCGATTGCAGCAATATCAGCTTCGATGGTTTCAGTACCGATTATCACTCCATGTGGTCCATCCACTTAACGTTTTGCGATACCGTGTCGATCAAAAACCTCACCATCCGCAGCACGGGCGGTAACGGCGATGGTATCGATGTCGATTCCTGCAAACACGTGCTGATCGATAATTGTGATATCTCTACCGGCGACGATTGTATCTCGCTCAAATCGGGTCGCGGTATGGAGGGTTATACCCTGCTGCGCACTACCGAAGATGTAACTATCACCAACTGCACCTTTGCCGATAGTATTTTTGCCTGCATCGGTATCGGCAGCGAAACATCGGGCGGCATCCGTAACGTACGTATCGAAAACTGCAAATTTACGGCAGCTAAAACCTTTGCCTTATACATTAAAAGCAATGTGGGCCGCGGCGCCTTTATCGAAAACATCACAGCCAATAACCTCGATGTTTCCAGCACCGGCGGCGGTTTCCTTCGGTTCAACATTACCGGTAGCGGTCTGCAGGATCAGGTACCCGTTCCGGGGGATGAAGGCATTCCCACTACCAAAAACTTTAAGTTCAGCAATATCAGGGTCGATAACGTACCCGTACTGGTTGACGGTACCGGCATCCATCCGCGTAAGCCCCTGGATGGTTTTGTGCTCACCGATATCACCGGCACCTGCGGTAAAGGTATCAGCATCGCCAATATCAAAAAAGCGGTTATTAAAAATATTAAGGTTACGGGTTTTGCAGGTGCATTGCTCAACATAGATAATGTTACCGGCAGCGGGCTTGAAGGGGCAACTGTGTTAACCCCGCAACAATATAAAGACCCTATTCCGAAACCAGCAACCCCATATCAATTAAAATGATCATGAAAAGCATCAAAACCATCATTGCAGCATCGCTTGTTTTCGCCTCTTTTCAAACCTTTGCACAGGTTGCCAAACCGCCTGCAACCATGGTGGCGGGTATACCCGTTAATTACGACGAAGCCAAAGTAGGCACCTACACCTTGCCCGATGTGCTGACCCTTAAAAACGGTAAACCAGTTACAGATAAGCAAACCTGGCTCAGCAAGCGCCGCCCCGAAGTGGTGAACCTGTTTGAAGAATACCAGTTTGGTAAGATGCCCGCAAAACCCGCCGATCTGCACTTTAATGTATTTGATAAAGGTACCCCGGTATTAAACGGCGCTGCCATCCGCAAGCAGGTAACCGTGTATTTTACCAAAGATACCGGCGATCATAAAATGGATATCTTGGTGTATCTTCCTGCTAAAGCTACCGGCCCGGTTCCGCTGTTGCTGATGATCTCTTTCTCGCCCAATTCAAGCATGTCGCCCAATGATCCGGGTGTGCGGCAGGGGATGATGTGGGACCGTACCGGCAAGCACGTGCCCGCACCAAAAACTGGTTTAGGTAAAATCGACTTCGAGAAATTTACCTCGAACGGCATCGCCGTAGCCACCATTTATTATGGCGATATCGAACCCGATTATAAATTAGGCTATCAACATGGTATTCGTGGTTACTACTTAAAACCTGGTCAAAAATACCCCGCCGATAACGAATGGGGAGCCATATCTGCCTGGGCATGGGGTTTAAGCCGCGCTATGGATTATTTTGAAACCGATAAACAGGTGGATGCCAAACGCATCGCCCTGCAGGGCACTTCGCGCTTAGGTAAAACCGTATTGTGGACCGCCGCACATGATACCCGCTTTAAAATGGTGATCCCGAGCTGCTCGGGCGAAGGTGGCGCTGCCATCAGCCGCCGCAATTATGGCGAAACCATCAAGCATTTGAGCGATACCTCGCGATACTTTTATCAGTTAGCCGCCAATTGGCATAAATACGCTGATGATCCTAACCAGTCGCCGGTTGATGCGCATATGCTGGTAAGTTTAATTGCCCCGCGCTATGTGCTGTTGCAAACCGGCGATACCGATTACTGGTCGGACCCGAAAGGCGAATTTTTAGCTGCCCAGGGTGCCGAACCTGTTTACAAACTGTTTGCCGAAAATGGTCCCGGTAATGTAGCATGGCCGCAAGGCGGCGACGAATCATTAGCCTATAACCCGCTTGGTTATTACATGCATAAAGGCGGCCACGGTACCATACCAACGGATTGGGATGTGTTTTTAAACTACATTAAAAAATACCTGTAAAGCGCATAGTTGATAGGTTTTAACTGTCTGTATATCATTGGGTAATGTGGTTTGGAAAATTGAAATGTTATGTATATTTGATAACAATTTATTAACCGACCAATTATAACCTGATTAATTATGGAATGGTATCAATACCTCGCGGGCTTTTTTGCGGGCGCTTTTCTGGCTAACGCCGTGCCTCATTTTGTACACGGCATCTCGGGCAACAAATTTCCAACGCCTTTTGCCAAACCTCCCGGTAAGGGCCTCTCAACAGCAACAACCAATGTGTTATGGGCGCTGCTCAATATCATTATTGCCTGCTCGCTCTTTAGGATAAGTAAATTTCACCACGCTAATCGTTTGGAACTTGTTATCATTTTTGCCGGTTTTGTTCTGGTTAGTGTAATGTTAAGCAGCCGCTTTCAGCATAAACACAAAGAATAAACTAACACTATTTACCGGCCCTTAACCGGGCTGATAAACTGCTGTAAAACCAGTGCGTGGTTATGCTGCTCATCATGTGCGGCATACAGTAAGGTAACCACCGGGTTTTGGGCAAGTAGTTGTTTTAAGGTGCTAACAGCAGGGTTTTGTTTTAATTCTAAGATATATCTGGCGGTAAATTCCTGCCAGTTGGATGTGTCCTGGTGGAACCATTTGCGCAGCCCAGTTGATGGTGCGATATCTTTCATCCAGTCGTCAAGTTGTACAGCTTCTTTTTTTAGACCGCGTGGCCATAAACGGTCAACCAGTATGCGTTTGCCATCGGTCTCCTCAACCGGCTCGTATATTCGTTTTACCTGGACTTTGCCCATATTAGTCTAAGTTACGAATGATGAAAATACAAATTACATAAAAATACGGTTTTTAAACACATACCGCATTAGCGATTGCAGCGGATACCGGCCCTGTGGCTAAGGCCCGTGTAGTATGAGCGTAAAGCGCGGGCCGCAGGCAATGCCCAAACTTTTATCTTCATCAATTTGTATAACTCGCAAAATCCCTATATTGTGTTTTTTAAAGATAACATAGTAATATCAACTTTACATGAAGATCAATGCCCAACGATTGGCCCATCATTTTGAACAGATGAGCCTGATCGGTAAAATAGGCGAAACAGGCACCTGCCGCCCCGCCCACAGCCCCGAAGAGAAACAGGCCTTTGAACTGGCCGCAAGCTGGATGCATAATGCCGGCATGCAAACCCATATAGATAATTTTGGTAACCTTATCGGCACCCTTCAGGGCAGCAAGCCGGGGTTGCCCGTATTAATGATGGGGTCGCACCTTGATTCGCAACCTTACGGCGGGCGCTTTGATGGCGTGGCCGGTGTGCTTTGCGCTATCGAAGCGGTAACCACCCTTACCGAAAACGGCATTAAGCCCGAACGCAGTATCCAGGTCATCAGTTTTGCCGATGAAGAGGGCTGGCGATTTAAAAAGGGCCTGTTTGGCTCACGCGGTATATTAGGCAAGCTGGAAGACGGCGAACTGCAGCGCACCGACGCCAACGGCATAACCCGCGAAAAAGCCCTGCTCGATCTTGGCTGCGATATCAGCAAATTCAAAGAATCAGAATACGCAGCCGGTAGCATATTTGCCTTTTTGGAACTGCATATTGAACAAGGGCCAATTTTAGACAGGGCACATAAACCTATCGGTATAGTTACCGGTATTTCGGGTCCGCTATGGTTAACTGTAAAACTCAAAGGTATGGCCGGCCATACCGGTTCGGTACCTATGCACATGCGCCAGGATGCGCTGTTAGGCGCCGCCGAAGTGATTGTGGGCCTCAATAAAATAGTGACCCAAATTCCGGGTGCGCCTACTGTAGGCACGGTTGCAACCATCGATGTCTTCCCTGCATCGCGCAACATTATTGCCGAAGAAGTGTCCTTTACGCTCGATCTGCGCGACATCGATCTTGACCGCCGTAACCGTTATGAGCAGCAGGTTCGCCAACTGATCGCCGCATCTGCCAAAGCCCACCAGCTCACTTACGAGATTTCCGAAGATACCAACAGCGAACCGCGGTATTGCGCCGGCTGGATCACAGCCATTATCGGCGAAGAGTGTAAAGCTTTAGGTTTGGACGCTCCCGAACTGATGAGCGGCCCTTTTCATGATGCGCTGGCATTATCCTACGCCTGCGATTACGGCATGATCTTCATCCGCTGTAAAGACGGCATCAGCCATAACCCGCTCGAATACTCCAGCAACGAAGACCTGGCCCTGGGCACCGAAATTTTGTACGGTACGATACTCAAAGTACTACAGAAATAGGTTGCGTTAGCGATTGCAGCGGATACCGGCCCTGTGGCTAAAGCCCGTGCAGTATGAGCGGAAAGCGCGGCCCGGAGGGAAACGCCCAAATCTTAACTATACTTAAATATAAACAAAGAAGGTGAAATATAACTATCTCACCTTCTTTGTTTTAATGAAAATATCCCGCACTAATTCTTATGTATATCCAACTCGCTGATCAGGTTGTTACCGTGGCCAAGCACGTCTATACACCATAAAACATAGCGCACATCAACGCATATTGTACGTTTGTAATTCTTATCAAAGGCAATATCGCCGCTCATGGCTTCCCAGTTACCATCAAAAGCCAGGCCTATCAATTCGCCCTTGCCGTTAATTACCGGCGAACCGGAGTTACCGCCCGTAATATCGTTATTGGTGATAAAGCAAACCGGTACCGTGCCGTTTTCGCCGTACTGGCCAAAGTTTTTGGCTTTGTAAGCATCCAGTAACGATTGCGGCAGATCAAACTCATCATCTTTGGGTTTATACTTTTTAACAACCTCGTTAAGGTTGGTGGTTATCGGTGCTTTTTTGCCATCCTTTATATAATTCTGTACGTTACCGTAGCTGATGCGCATGGTTGAGTTGGCATCCGGGTACATTAGTTTACCGGCATTTTTTTCAAGCAGCGCTTTCAGGTACAAATGGTCAAGATCAGCCTTTGCAGTCTCAAAATCGGTGATCTTAGTGCCAAATACCTTGCGCGCATAAGCCTGTGGGCTAACATTTTGGGCATATATAAACGCCGGATCAGCACTTAAAACATCCATACTTGGGTTGGCTAAAAACGCTCTCACATCCTCAGGCTTTAACAGTTTACTATTTGCCCAAAGATAATCGGCATATTTGGTAAACGATTCTAACGGGGTAGCGCTTTTGTATTTTTCAACTATATCCGTAATAAATTGCGGGTGCTGAGCCACAGGTACATCCGCATAAAACGACGCCAGTATCCGCGCGAAGATCTTTTTGTCGGCTATTTCGTTGTAATTATCGGCATAAGTATCAACCACCTTGTTGATCTGCCCTTTGACATCGGCCGTAGCTTCAGCATTGTCTTTATAGGTTTGTAAAGCCCTCACACCACCGTTTAGGTTAAGATGTAAGATCACAAACCCCGGTGCCAGTAACCCCTCGTTGATATAGGTACGGTGGATGGCATAAGGCTCATAATCGGCATACAGTTTTTTGTACGAGTCCATTAACCCGGCATACTCAGGCTTGCCTGCTGCCCATTTGGTAAAGTCAGCCTCTTCGGCTTGCTTTTGCTCGTAAATTTTCAGGTGTTTAAGCTGGTCGGTTTGCCCGATGTAGTATTTCCAGTAGTTGGCTATCTCAGCATATTTTGAGGATAGCTTTAAGCGGATGTCAACACTTTTATTCATCTCTTCTTTCCATGCCTTTAGGCGGATATCACGCAGTTTCACAATCACCGGACTGGTTTCTTCGGTAGCCAGTTTAACCCCGTTCGAAGTTAAAAAGCGGTCGGTACGACCAGGGTAACCATAAACCATCGCAAAATCGCCGTTTTTAACACCTTTTATAGAGATCGGTAAAAACTTTTTAGGTGTAAGCGGAACATTGCTTGCAGTATAGTCGGCCGGCTGCCCATCTTTATCACCATAAATGCGGAAGATCGAGAAATCGCCCGTATGGCGCGGCCACTCCCAGTTATCTGTATCACCGCCAAATTTACCTATCGATTGCGGCGGGGCGCCAACCAAACGGATATCGGTATACTTTTCATAAATAAACATAAAGTATTGGTTGCCCTTAAAAAAGGTACTTACCGCGCCGTGAAACTTAGTACCCTCGGTAGCTTTGTTGATCAGCTCTTTGCCTACCTGCTGTAGCTTGGTACCGCGGTCGGCATCGCTTGCGCCGTTAAGAGCCGCCGTTACCTGCGGGGTAACATCTTCGATCCTCACCAAAAAGTCGACAAACAAACCGGGTATAGGCTTTTCTTCCGCGTAGCTTTTGGCGTAAAAGCCATTGTCTAAAATGTCATTTTGCGGGGTCGAGTTCGCAGCTATCGATTCGTAACCGCAGTGGTGATTGGTAAACAGCAAACCATGGTTCGATACTACTTCGGCAGTACAAAAGCCGCCGCCCATCGATACAATAGCGTCTTTAATGCTGGCTTTGTTAATGTTGTACAGGTCTTCGGCAGTAAGCTTAAAGCCCTGCTTCTTCATTTGATCATAGTTTTTACCGATCAGCATCGGTATCCACATCCCTTCGTCAGCTTTTACCAGGTTACCGGTAAGCAGTAAAATAAAGGTCATGGAAAAAATTAAGCGGATATGCTTTCCCATATAAATAGTTAATTAAAAGTTAATGGCGGCTAAAATAGCAGTAATTTTTAATTTAATTATATGGATACGGTTTATATCCATATAATATTTGGAAATGAAGTAGTTGTATGATGTTTTGATAATGAATTAGTGATTTTGACATATTTATGAAGCTTAACCGTTCTTTAAAAATTCGAAAAAACGTGTGTTACAGTTATGTCGGTATTTGCCGGTAACTCACAATACTAAGCAGTATAAAAAAATATTTTTTATAATTTTATTATATTAAATAAATTACTTATCATTGCAGCATGAATACAATAAAAATACAAAGCCAATTTCCGCAACTGATTTATCAGAGGTGATAGCTATGTATTGAAAAAAATATAAAACGCTTTGAAGCCTCTTAGATAAACTAAGGGGCTTTTTTGTTTTAGGGCAATATATCAATTGGTTCAGATTACCTGCTTTGGGAGCAGGAGGTTCCCGGTTCGAGTCCGGGTTGCCCTACTTTATTTTATTGGAAATATAGCTCAATGGTCAGAGCAGCACCCTTATACGGTGTCGGTTAAAGGTTCAAGTCCTTTTATTTCCACTTTATTGGAGAATTAGCAAACATGGTGTATGCGGCGGATTGAAAATCCGACGATCCAGGATCGTTACCTGGATTCTCCACTTTTATTTTCCTGTGGTGCAACGGTAGCACGTCTGATTTTGGTTCAGAAGATCGTGGTTCGAACCCATGCTGGAAAACTATTGTTTAAATATTATTATATGTATTAAAGTAATTTATAGTTGTTATTATGAATATTGATGGTGTGTTATACATTGAAGATTTTATAGTTGATGCTGATCGGGCTTTTGATTATTTAAAGCTTAGTGTTAATTGGGACGAACGAATGACAGTCAGAAAAACAGCGAGCTATGGAACAGCTTATAACTATTCACAGATCAGCTATCCCGACCAGCCAATGCCGCCGTTATTAGATCAACTTTGTACTGAAGTATGCAAGCGGATAGGGTTTAGGCCTAATAACTGTCTGATCAATTATTACCCGGATGGCAGTTCAAAAATGGGCTTCCATTCCGATCAGACTGATATCCTGAATCACAATACCGGTGTTATCATCATTTCATTGGGTGCAACGCGCACATTAAGGTTCAGAAATATCGGTGATAAGACGGATGTCAGAGATTTTGATCTTTTATCCGGCTCTCTGTTTTACATGTCTCAGGATGTGCAACACCACTGGGAGCACGCTATACCAAAGTCAGATACCCGCAAAGCACGTATCAGCCTGACTTTACGCAGCATAAAGTGAACCCTTATGCTGCTATTTTTTCCTGAACAGCTTCATCTTCAAACCAAATTCAAAAGCACCCGAGCTGTAGCTGCTGATAGGGCCCGTTTCAAGGTTGTAGTTAACACTCAGGCCAAAGGCTTTCTCTTCCCAGACAAAACCCATCCCTACATTTTGGTTGCTGTGGTAAATGCCCTGCAGGCTTAAACCGGTACTGGCCATACTGAAGTTAACACCCGCGTCAAAAATATTATCATAACCTTTTACGCCTCTAAACATTACTTTTGGCTCAATTGCAAGGCTGTTGCCGGGTATTTGTATCTTATAGCTTGCAGCCGTCATAAAGGTAGTACGGTCAACATTGATGCGGTCGTCGTTATTACCAAAAACGGTTGCTTTCAGGTTCGGCACCACGCCTTCAATGGTTAGATTGTTGCTGGTGTACGATGCACCGAAATCGCCATCCACATAAGCTTTCAATTGGTTATAATCTGCTATCTGTACATCCCCTTGATCGCCGTTAACACTGCTGGTGCTGATAAAAGGATCATTGATACCTAATGATAAACCAAAGTTGAGTTTTTGATTATTACCGCCAATCGGCAAATGATAAGCATAGGTTGCCATCACACGGGTTTGCTGGATCAGTCCGGCTTTATCATTACTGATATTCAATCCCAAACCAACTTTATCAGTCGCGTGGTAATCGGCGGTAAGCGTTTGAGTTTTAGGTGTACCCGGAAACGAGCTCCATTGCTGGCGGTAACCCAGGTTAACGTTCAACCCCTGTTCCAAACCGGCCATTGATGGGTCGGCCAGGTAACGGTTTTGATAGTAGCCTTGCTGAAAAGGATTTAACTGGGCCTTGCTTTGCTGTACCGATAAAGTCACCGCCGCTAAGGTGAATAACCCCGTTACCGTATTTTTAATGTTGATGATCATTGTATATTCTTTAGGGGGATGATTACCGGTTTCTTAATATGGTGATATAACCTTTAATAACAGGCGCCGAAGTGCCCAGGTCGACAGTATAATAGTATGTGCCCTCGTTTAACGGTGCGCCGTTGAGTGTCGCGTTCCATTCGTTGGCGTAACCATGTTTGCTGTACACCACGCGCCCGCCACGGTCATAAACATTCACAAAATTATTGGGAAACAGCTGGATATCTTTAATTACCCAGGTATCGTTCTTGCCATCGCCATTCGGCGTTAATATGTTGGTTGCCGTTACTGCCGACGAAGGCAGGCCCTTATAAACCGTTACCGTGTAGGTGTTCTGTGTTACGCCGTCCTGCGCAGTCACTACAATAGTGATCGGCGTATTGCCCGTGTTTACCGGCATGGTTGCCGAAGCCTTGCCGCTGGTAACACCCACGCCGTTTACGGTGATGGTGGCATTATTATCGTGTGCGGTTGGCGTAAGGTTCAGATAGTATATAGCGTTGTCTACCGAATCGATATAGCTGGTTATCGCCGAACTGAATTTTGGCGATATATCACCCGCATTCAGTTTAATGTTCGATAATGTAGCATCGCTTGATGGTACAACCGTTAATGTCCCTGCTGTATAAGTAATGTTGTAATTGTTTGATGCCGCCCCGCTTACGCTGATGGGGTAACTGCCCGGTGCCGATGAAGCATTTGCGGTGGCGCTTAATACGGGAGCAGTGGTCAGGCTGGCAGCATTATCCGTACCCACAAAGCCGGTATAAGTGGCTGTTAAGGCCGGTATCGCTGCGCCATAGGCCACGCTTTTATTGTCTGCTGTAATGGTAAGGGCGGCTTTGCTCACCGTTAAGGTACCGGCAACGTAAGCAAAAGTATAGTTCGTGCTTGTGCCGCCGCTCGCCGTTACCGGGTAAGTCCCAACCGGCGAACTGGTTGTAGCGGTAGTGCCCACAGTCGGCTGGGTAGTCAGGCTGGCGGCATTATCCGTACCCACAAAACCCGAGTAGCTTACCAGGAGTGCCGGGTTTGCCGCGCCATACACTTTGGCCGGGCTGTTGGCAGTAACCGTTAAGGTGGCAGTGGTTACAGTTAAAGTTCCGGCTACATAAGTAAACGTATAGTTTGCCGATACTGCCCCGCTGGCCGTAGTAGGATAGGTGCCAATAGCCGATGTAGCGGTGGCAGTGGTTGTTACTGTTGGCTGTGTAGTTAAACTGGCTGCATTATCTGCACCCACAAAACCACTGTAAGTTGGTGTTAAGCTTGGAAGCGCTGCGCCATAAGCTTTGCTGGCGTTGCTTGCAGTAATGGTTAAAGCTGCAGGCGTTACAGTTAAGGTACCTGCCGCATAGCTAAAGGTATAGTTGGCAGCCACACCGCCTGCGGGAGTAATGGCGTAAGTATTTACCGGTGAAGCCGCGGTTGCTGTGGTGGTACCGGTTGGTTGTGTAGTTAAGCTGGTTGCATTATCAGCGCCTACAAAACCACTGTAGTTTACCGTAAAAGCTGGATTGGCTGCGCCATAAACTTTGGTAGCATTAGCCGCTGTTACAGTCAAAGTTTTTTTGCCGACGGCACTTACCGGGATTGCTACAGTAACATTGTTTGCGCCGGTACTGCTCAATACCACGTTACCCGAGTAGTTGTTCACCACATCTGTCGCGGCAAGCCTGATATAAACCGGGGTTGCGGCAATTGTGCCTGCTGCGCCCACCGTTACCGATGCCCCGAAACCTGTAGTTGCATTCGCACTTACCTCAAAACCTGCAGGCGGGGTTACCAGTATCCCGGCGGTCATGTCAGCCCCCGAAACATTAAATGTTCCTGTTGTTGATGCTGTCCCGTAGGTTGTGCTTAACGCGGATAATGCCCCGGTTGTACCAATGGTAGGTATAGGCGTTGCGGTTACGGTAATATTACCGGCCGTATAGGTAATGTTGTAATTGCCTGCCGTAAACGTGCCACCTGTTGCCGCCGATGGCACTACCGACCCGTTGTAAGTTCCGGCTGCATCGGCTGCTGCTGCGCCCGTGCCATAGGTAATGGTTACACTACCCACACTTTCACCATTTTGCAATGCTGTCGAAGTAAACGCACCCGAACCTGTACCGCCGGTTAAGGCAGATCCATAAGACTTGGTAACGTTATTGGCGGTAATGGTCAGGCTGGCTTTATTAACCGTTAAAGCTTGTTGCTGTGCTGTTGCGGCATTATATAAAGTGCTGCCGGCCTGATTAGCGGTAATGGTTACCGGTCCCGCCTTTACAATGTGCACTTTGTTGGCAATTATGGTAGCCACGGTCGGGTCGCTGCTGGTATAGGTTATCCCGATGGTCGTGTTATCGCTGGTGGCGCCCGGATCAAAATCGGCAGCGCCGTAGGTTTTGGCAGCCGTTGCCGCAAAAGTGATGGTCTGATTAAGTTTGAGTGTGGTCACATTCAGGGTTGCAAATGCTGTCTGTACGTTAGGCGTACCTGCCGCATCCTGCGAAACCACGTAAATATTGTAGGCCGTTGCCGGCGATAGTCCCGAAATGGTTTTGGTAGCATCGGTATTGGCGGCCGTTACCGCGAACGATCCGGAAGTCGCAACTGTGTTGTTGTTACCATCTTTACCCGCTACTATCTGTGCAACTGTGGTTGGTGCCGTGCCGGTTGCCGGTATCAGCACGTAATAGGTGGTTCCGGTTTCGTTCAGGTTGCTCACCACATCTATTGAGGTGGTTGTAATGTTGTTTGTTTTGGGATAATTGGTGGCGTTTACCGGTGGTGTTACATCAGCGGCAGCGCTACCTGTACCCGTTAAATTAACGGTTTGTGTAGTCGCATTGGTCGAAGTAATACTCACACTTCCCGGACTGGCCGTTGTGACAGTCGGTGCAAAGTTTACATATACCAGCGGATTTGGAGTTGCCTTGATCTCGGCAGGTGTAAAACTGATCGAAGTGCTGAAGTTGGTACCATCTTTCGATACTGCATACGGTGCCGATGTGCTTACGGCAGCGTTAGCACTCAATATCCCCGTTAAGGAAAAATTCTGTGCTGTTGAAATAGTGCCGGTGGTTTGATTTGTACCAAAATCCAGCGAAGTTACCGATGGCGTTACAAAGGCCGCTTCTATTGCTGATGATGAATTTTGGGGATTGATGTTGCTTACCTGCAAAAAGTCATTCGCGTTATCGTCCGTGTCGTAACCATTGCCGCTCTGGTAATCGGCACCCGTAGAGATCATGGAGGTCGCGGTCGAACCGGCATTGGCCTTTCTTTCAATGGATTTTGCACCTGTAGTGGCCGGTCCGGAGCCGGTACCTTCATAAACAACATCTACACCGGTACCGAAGCCTAAAAAATCGACTACGTTAGGGTAAGTATCCGGGTTGTTTGTCGGCGGAGCCGGTATATTAATAGCTGTAGTACTGGCCACCAACGCAATTTTGCCTGCGCTTGCGGCCACCTGTATAGTGCTGACGGCGTCGGGTGTTGGCAACGGATTTGTGGAAATAGGTGTTGATGAGCTGGCCAGTTGCACCAGGAAATACCCGTGTGCTTTGATTATCGAATTAGCCGGGAATGCCGTAACATTAAAAGTTCCGGCACTGGTACCACTTTTATATTGGATGGACCAGGTCGACATATTAACATCACTGCTCGTGGGGTTATAAAGTTCTACGAAAGGAGCGTTGAATGGAGCGCCGGTACCCGTAAGATTTGCCCAATATTCGCTGATAACCACGTGTTGTGCCATCAATGGAGTCGAGGCGGTTAAAAAAAAGATCAGGCTGAAAAAATAACGTAATTGTTTTTTCATATATTAAGATAGGGGGGATAATGGTTAATACTGGTTATGGTGTCAATTAATTTGGTTTAATATCAATAAGTGACACCCATATCAATTCGAATGGTTATTGAAAAGGCATTACTTAGTTCTATTCGGTTAATCGCTTAGCGGGACCGTGATCTCGATATTTTGGTTAACCAGCTAATTGGTTAACCAAATATGCAAGCTTTTATTTTGATTTCCAAATATTTGTATGAAAATATTTTCAACCGGGATGATAGGCTTTTTAACCGGCTTTGAAGAGGTGGCCACTTGTGTGGGATAGATTGAAAAAAGGATATAACCCACAGTTATATCCTTTTTTATTTACTGCTTTTGCAGATTTAAGAGAAGGCCAGGCCTCCGTTAATATCGATATTGGTACCGGTAACAAAGCTCGATTCATCGCTTACCAAATAGGCTACCAGGTCGGCAACCTCTTTTGCCTGGCCTTCGCGGCGCAGGGGGGTAGCATTGGCTACATTTGTCCTTACTTCCGGTTTTGAAAACGTATCGTGAAAAGCAGTAGCGATCATTCCCGGGGCTACCGCGTTTACACGGATCCCTTTAGGACCCTGCTCTTTAGCCAGCGCACGGGTATAGGTCATCAAAGCACCTTTGGCCGCAGCATAAGCCGATGCACCCGGACCGCCGCCGTCGCGCCCGGCCAGCGATGAAAAATTGATGATCGAAGCGCCTGCTTTCATAAACGGCAGCGCCGCCTTCGATGCCAGGAACACTGTTTTTACATTCAGGTCAAATATCAGGTCCCAAAACTCTTCTTCCATTTCCAGGGTGCCTTTACGCGCAACCAGCCCACCGGCCACGTTGATCAGCATGTGTATCTCTTCGCCAAAAGCTTCCTGCCCTTTGGCTATTAAATTGCTCACATCTTCGGCCTTGGTCATATCGCCGTACACGGCTATCGCTTTACCGCCATTAGCCGTGATCTGGTTGATGGTCTCTTTGGCATCCTCTTCTTTATTGAAATAATTAACCACCACACTCGCACCCTCGCAGGCTAACTTGATCGATACAGCTCTTCCAATATCACGGGCACCGCCGGTTACTATGGCTACTTTGTTTTTTAAACGCATTTTTATTTAACTTTTAGTTTTTTTGATTTGATTAATACGACCGATAACCAGGCCAGCGGTACAAGCACCGCGCCCAGTATAAAAAATGAATGATATCCTGTTTTAGTAATTAGCGGTACAGCCCAGGTTGTACACAGTGTACCTACCACAGCGGCTGTGCCGCCCATACCCGCTACTGTGCCCACATTTTTACCATTAAAATAATCGGCAGGCAGGGTTTGCAGGTTATTGATGAGGAACTGGAAACCGAACAGCGTTACGCTGATGAGTGCCATCGCCAGTCCCGGGTTAGCTTTTAATTGCGACAGGCAGATCACCAAACCGATCAATGCGATCAGCATCAAGGCACACCCAATTGTAACGGCGTTTTTACGCGACTTAGCTGCATCCTTCCCCCGTTTGATATACACCGATGAATAGTAACCGCCCAGTAAACTGCCGCAGGCGGCAATCAGGTATGGCAGCCAGGTAAACCCACCGATCTGTTTAATATCAAACATAAATTGCTCCTTTAAAAAGGTAGGCAACCAGGTAACGAACAACCACCAAACCGGGTCGATAAAAAACCTGCCGAGGATAATGCCCCAGGTATCATTAAACTTTAATAACTCTTTCCAGGTGTATACTTTTTCAGGGACCGCAGCATTGGTGCTTTTAACCGACGATAAAATATGCTCCTGTTCTTCTTTGGTTATCCAGGGGTGTTTATCAGGAGTGTTTTTGTTGATCAGCAGCCAGGGTAAAAGCCATACCAAACCCAGTACGGCCACGCAAACAAATGTTAGTTTCCATCCAAATGCCATAAAAAGCAGGGCAATAATAGGCGCCGCTATTACCGATCCCAATGATGCTCCTGCACCAAATATCCCTTGTGCTATTGCCCTTTCCTTCGCCGGGAACCACTCGGCATTGCTTTTGGTAGCACCCGGCCAGTTGCCGGCTTCGCCAAAACCCAGCATAAACCTGAAAATGTTAAACGAGAATAACCCCCGTGCCAGCGAGTGCAGTGCGATTGAAACGCTCCACAGCGCAATGGAAAATGCCATCCCCAAACGGGTGCCTATGCTGTCCATCAACTTACCGGTAAAGGTTTGTCCAAGGGCGTAGGCTATCATAAAAAAGGTCGTGATCAGCGCGAGCGCATTTTTACTGTCCGCATCGGTAATGCCAAACTCTTTATAAATGTAGGGCCACATAATGTTAATGGCGCTACGATCAATATAATTAATAATGGTGGCTATCCCGATAAGGGTAATAATATACCAGCGCAGGCCCTTGATCTTCATATACCCACTTCCTTTAAAAATTTCAAGATCCCTTTGTTCACTTCATCGTTCTGCTCTTTGGTCCATTTACCGTGGCCGCCACCCTCAACGGTCATAAATTCGGTTTTAACACCCATTTCCAAAAACTTTTTGTGCAGGTCAACCGATTGCTGGTACGGCACCGTTGTATCGGCATTGCCATGCGCAATAAAGGTCGGCGGACTGTTTTTATTGACGTAAAATATGGGCGATACCGATTTGGCAAATTCGGCCGTGTTATTACCGCCAAGCCAGTTAGCTACCGATTTACTTTTGATCACGCCGTTACCCCAGTCCCACACATCGGCAATACCATATTTATCAATAATGGCCACAACTTTGACATTGTCAACGCCGGGGCAATTGGTATCAAAGCGATGATCGTTAGCCAGTAAACCGCCCATTAAAGCCAGGTGAGCACCAGCCGAACCACCCATGATCACAATTTTATTCGGATCGATATTCAGCGTTTTGGCGTTTTTAATTAAGTAAATGAGCATACAACGGGTATCCTCAACACAACCCGGTGCTTTGGCTTGTTGCATCAGGCGATACTCCATATTGGCAACCGCATAACCCAGCTTAAAAAAGATATTAAACCCGCCCTGGTCGTCTTTCGAGCCATGGTTCCATCCGCCGCCGTGTATATTGATAATTACCGGGGTGGGCTTGCCGGTGTTGGGCGGCAGGTACAGATCTGCTTTTCCATCCCATCCGTTGGCCTGGGTATAAACCACATCCAACTGTTTGGTAAAACCTGCCGGTATGGCAACTTCTTTTTTAACCTTGGCGGTATCCTGCGCTTGTGCAGCAAGCAAACCTGTAGTAAGTAATAAAGCAATGATCGTTAACTTCATATCCCGATGCTTTTTAGAAATGCAAAAATGTGTTCGTTTATCTCGTTGTTCTTTTCTCGTGTAAAGCCGCCGTGCTTGCCGCCTTCAACGGTCATCATTTCGGTTTTAACACCTGCTTTCTGTAACTGGTGATACAGGTCAACCGACTGCTGGTAAGGCACATGGTCATCCGCATCGCCATGCACAATAAGGGTAGGAGGGCTGCTGGCCGTAACATAAGTAGTTGGCGAGACCGATGCCGTAAAAGCTTTATCTTTTGAATGTACATCTAACCAATTGGTTGCCGACCGGCTGTGCAAAACGCCATAGGCCCAATCCCACACATCGGCAATGCCATATTTATCAATAATGGCGGCTACTTTAATATTGTCAACGCCCGGGCAGTTGGTATCAAACCTGTGGTCGTTGGCTAATAAACCACCCATCAATGCCAGGTGCCCCCCGGCCGATGAACCCATGATCACGATCTTTTTGGTATCGATGTTCAGTGCCGCTGCATTTTTGATCAGGTAGATCAGCGCGCAGCGGGTATCTTCAATAGCGGCAGGGGCCTTGGCCACCTGCACCATACGGTAATCAATATTGGCTATAGCAAAGCCGGCCTTAAAAAAAGGACCAAAACCACCAATGCCATCCTTCGAACCCTTTGCCCAGGCCCCACCATGTATCACGATCATCACCGGGGTTGGGCTACCTTGGTTTGGCGGGGTGTAGATATCCATTTTAACATCCACACCGCTGGCATGAGTATACACCACATCCAATTGTTTGGCAAAGCCTTTGGGTACGGTAACAGGCTTTTTAGCCTGTACCGTATCGCCGGCTTCCTGCGCGTGCGCGGTCATCGCGGCAAACGCTAAAACAACAAACAAAAACTTCTTCATATCAAATAAAATCTTCACGCAGCGGACTGAATACATCGATCAATAAACCATCTTCCAAACAAACGCAGCCATGTAAAACTTCGGGCGGTACGTAATAGCCGTCGCCTTTTTTAATAATGCGGGTCTCATCACCAATGTGCATTTCAAAAACGCCGCTCTCCACATAAGTTACCTGCGAGTGCGGGTGCTTGTGGATAGTCCCCACGCCGCCTTTTTCAAACTTTGCCTTTACCAGCATAATTTTGTCGTCGTAGCCATATATCTGCCGCTGTATCTTTTCGGCAGGTTTTTCCCACTCGATCTCGTTCTCTATCTGGAATAAATCGCTTTGCGCCATGTTATTTTGTTTTAGTGATCTGGATAAAATTGGTTTTGCTGTTGTAGTCGAGTTTCGCGGTATAACTCACACCTTTAACTGTAAAGCTAAAGGCGGTGCCCGCAGCATCATTACCGATGATCTTTACATCGCTGATATTACTTTTTGCGCCCGATGTGGTTTCTGATGTCGGGTCGGTTTTGCCGTGCGTTTCGGTAATGCTGATAAATGCCTGGCTTCCGTTTTTATGCTGTTCCAAAATAAAACCTCGCTCGTTGCGCAGGTTCATATTCGGGTCGCCTGCGCCCAGGGTTACCAGTTTTACCTTCATAGGCGATGTGCCGGTAAAATGCGTGGTATAAAAAATATTGTTGTTCAGCATGGTAATGTAACCGGTCGGCTCGGCCAGCTCATTATTGCTGTTAAGCCAGATATGCTGAAAACCATTGTCTTTGCCCATCGCTTTCAGATCGTCTGTTACAGCGCTGAATTTAAACGAGGCATCGGTGATCACGCCCTGGTACCAAAACGGTAAACTGTATTGATGATCGGCTTCCGAGTTCACCTGGAAAACATCGATCAATAAAGCTTTCTTTAATTCTTCCGGTTTAAATAAAATACTGCTGCGTAATAAGCCCACGCCAGGGTAAGCGCTGTCTTCCCGGCCGCTCACCACCTGTATATTACCTTTATCCTCAAAATACACCAGCGAGGCATGTGCCGCTTCAGATTTTTCTAAGTTGGCTTTGTATTGCGATGCCTGGTCGACGGTAACTGTATTATGAGCAATAGTTTGCTTAGCCCAGGTTTTATTTTCAGGCAGGTAATCACCGCCGGATTTCGATTCGATATTGATGAAACGTGCTGATCCGTAATCCGAGAATACTTCGGTATTGTTATCGTAATACAGCAGGTTCAGCCTGTCGAAATGCCCGTGGCCCATACCTTGTGCCGCAGCTTTTAACAATACGCATTGCTGCGATGTATTGCTGCCAAACCGCAAAATACCCAATCCGCCTTCGTTGCCTTTAGCACCATCGCTTAAAAATAGGGTTTTGTAGCCAAACGGTTTGGTAAGGCCCTGGTCTATCGCTTTTGATACTTTTAAGCCAGCATCCGATATCACTACGTGTCCTTGCTTTTTGGCAATGTCCAGTAGATCTGGTTCAGGCAGGATATCTGCATAAGCCACATCCACACCGTAAACCAGTTCTTCCGACGAAAAGTCTTTATCCTTCATCGCATCATTCACCGGGAAAAAATATCCTGTTGTATAAGTAGTTTGCAGCGCGGCATGTATGGCCTTCGCCAGGATGTTATTGCGAAATTTAAAAATGTTGAGCTGTGGCTGATTTTGCTGTATCGCTTTCGCGAAAGCAACAAAAGGCATAATGGCGTAACGCTGATAGTAAGGGCCTTCGGTATAATAACCATCTGGCGAAAACAGCTCATCCAGTTGTTTTAAAAAGCCGGTCTTACCATCCTTAGCCGATCCTTTCAACGCCATTTCTACATAATCAGGTTGATGGATCACATAACCCGTCATCCCCACAGCTGCCAAACACCAGGTACCATGGTTATGGATCAGGTCGAAAGTTTCTTTACACTCGGTAGTAAAATATTTTACTATCGGGATAAACAGGTGCTGCTCAATGGTAGCCCTGTCCTTTGCAGGGATAGCATTATAGGCCATATCATAACCCTGTATCACAGTTACCTGCCATACAAAATCGTTCAGGCACTGCCAGAATATCTTGCCCGGTATCTGGTTGCTTTTCCTTTTGGGATGTTGCGGCCATTGCTCGTATTGCGCGGCATATTGCAGCAGCATGGTTTTAATGTAAGCGGCATACTTAGGGTCGCCGCTTATCTGGTAGGCAACGCCACAGGCCAAAATATTTTGCGAATTGTTTTTGTGCTGCTCGTGCGTGTAACCACCCGCGCCGTCCTTAGGTAGGGGCACATCCATCTTTTCGGCCAGCGCCTTATCAGCTTTGGCCTTTACCTCAAGGTACGATTTTTTAAGCAGCGGACTGCTTGCACAGCCGCTTCTCACAGCGGCGATATTGCCTGCCGTAAGCATCAGGTTGGGATGGGTTTGGGCAAAGCTACTGCCGGGTATCGCCAAAAGGCATACCGATATCAATCGATAAAATGGTTTCATAATCCTAAAACGTCGCCGTTATTTATTTACAATTTGATTGGCAGCAAACGCCGTACGCGCCACCTGTAAAACCTCGTCTAAATGCGCGGCCATCGCATTTTCAGCGGCATCAACATCTCTTTCCTGTATTGCTTTAAAAATTTCGCGGTGTTCTTTAACTGCTATTTTGCTTCTGTCCTTACCGCAAATATTATTGTCTATAATGTTTTTGATCAGATCAGGCACCAGCACGATCATCATCGATTCGATCACCGAGTTTTTTGTAGCACCTGCTATCTTGATATGGAAAAGCATATCCTCTTCAACCGCGTTCAGGTTTTGCTCTATCTTCAATTCATAGTCTTCTAAAGCGGCCTTCAGTTCAATTACATCTTGCTCGGTGCGTCTTTCTGCTGCCAGGCGTACGGCATCCAGTTCAACATAATAGCGGGCCTCTATCAGCGCGCTAAAATCATCCTTGTTAAACTTAATGATATCGCTGATCAGGTTATCCAATACCTTAATGCTCAGGCCAGATACATAAGTACCACTTTGCGGCGATGTTCTGAGCAGGCCATAAAACTCTAGCTTCAGGATCGCTTCGCGCACATAGCTGCGGCCTACGCCTAATTTCTCAGCCAGTTGTCTTTCAGCCGGCAGGCGATCGCCGGGCTTTAATTGCCCCGAGGTGATCAGTTGCTTTAACTGGAGGATGATCTTATCTACAGACGATTCAACCTGTATAGCCTGTATATTTCTGATGATGTTCTGCATATTGTAATTTGGTCAACCAATTTGGTTTACCAAAAGTATAATTAATTTTTTATAAATAACTACTCTTTTTTATTTAATTATTATGTGATAATTGCCTAATTATCAGTGTTAATTACTTACCATCCCGGATTTTGCGCACTAAATGGTATGCCCGGGTTCAGTGTCAGCTCCGATATCGGTATTGGAAACAGCGTATCCCTTGCCGATACATTTTTATACGGGGTGGTCGCGCTTGTGCGCCCGGTATAACCGTAGGTTGATGATGCCGAAGCACTTGGCGCCTGTACCGGTATCACCGTTACTAAATTTGCTACTGTGCTCAGGAAAGTGTGCCAGCGAAACAAGTCGAGCTTGCGATGCCCCTCGCCGCCAAGCTCGCGCGAACGTTCATCCATGATCGTCTGCCTGAACACCGCCTTGCTCGAATATTGCGAGGCCACCAGGTCGGCATCGCTTAAATTGCTGATGGTTGCTGTAAGCACGCCGCCGGTACCCCCGCCGCCTGTTACGGTAATGGTTGGCACCGATGTGTAAGATGCGCCGCCATCGGTAATGGTTATCGCAGTTATTTTACCGCTTGCCACGGTTGCTGTAGCTGTAGCGTTGCGGGTAGCGCCACCGCCGCTGATGGTGATGGTTGGTGCGGTGGTGTAACCTGCACCTGCTGTTGTAATAGCAATGTTGTTAACCACCCGGCCGTTTAAAACGTTACCGTAAGCACGTTCCCTAACCAGGTTTACATAACCCTGGTTGGTAGCTGTGGGGCCGTTTATCTCGTTATCGGCTTCAGCCAGCATTAACAAAACATCGGCGTACCGCAGCAGTGGCCAGTTTGTAGGGCCAAAGTTTTTAACGGTTATCACATCCGGTTTTTGGTATTCGCGGCGCCATTTGGATAGCGGCCTGCCCCAGTTTGCTGTTGTTGGCGTAGCGATCTTACCATTGGCGGCATCGTTACCCGAGTAATAAAACGGACTCATCGTCCAGTCGCGCCTTAGGTCGCCTTTGCCAAACAGGTTGTAATAAGTGCCCAGCGTAATATACTGTGCCTGCATAAACCCATAATCCGAATTGGTATTATTGATACCGGTGGTTGAGCCAAAACGCTCGTAGTTGCGGTATATCCCGGCATCATCGCGGTAAAACTCAATTTCCCAGATACATTCTTTAATATCTTCAATATCCTGGCTTTCGTTAATAAATATCTGTTTGTAATCAGGGTTTAAACTGTGGATGCCACTATTCACAACTTTTAACGCCCAGTTTTCTGCCTGCTGATAATAGGTCGCATCGTTTAATCTGCCGGCGGCATGTAAACAAACCCGTGCTAAAACTCCCTCAACACCGGTTTTTGATATCCGGCCGTTATTGTTCCACACGGTCGAGGTATTGACCAAACCTTCGGCAGTGGTCATGTCTTTGATGATCTGCTCATAAACCTGTTTTTTGGGTACGCGGGGATAGTTGATATCAGTTACCCCGGTTGTAGAGTGCAGCTTTAAAGGCACATCGCCCCAATAACCTGTCAGTATAAAAAAGTAGTAGGCACGTAAAAATAAAGTCTCGCCCTTGATCTCATCTTTAGTTGCCTGCGGCGCTGCCGAAGTGGGTAAATGTTCCAATATCAGGTTGGCCCGTTCAATACCGGTATACAGGTCGTTCCAGCAACTGATAAAATTTGCATACGATGAACTTGTATTATAAACCGAAGCTGCCACACCACTCGAGCTACGCAGGTAATACTCATCATTGGATGCGTTTGCTTCAAGCGATAAAAAGCGCGAGTAAGTAGCTTCATCGCTGTTGCCCAGTTCAGCATATACGGCTGCCAGTGCCGAATTCAGCTGGTCGGTAGTGTTATAATAGGTTTGCGGCGCAACAGAATCCTGCGGCAGCTGCGTCAGAAATTTTTTGCATGATGTCATCCCGCTCAGCGCGGCGATCATCAGGAATATGCCAATCTTATTTTTCATTTCAATATCTTTTAATTTGTCAGCTATCTGTGTTTGATAACCTTAAAAATTTACATCTAAACCTAAAGTAACCACTCTTGCCCTTGGGTATGCCGAGTAATCCAAACCTGGTGTCAGGGCCGATGGGAACGAATTAACTTCAGGATCCAGGCCGGTGTATTTGGTCCAGGTATACAGGTTTTGTGCCGATGCATAGATCCGCAATCCTTTGATCCCTGCTTTCTGCATTACTGCGGGTTTAAAGCGGTAACCCAAATTCACTGTTTTCAAGCGCAGATACGAGCCATCTTCAATAACACGCGATGGATAGAAACTTGGTGCGCTTGGCCCTGCATTGGCACGTGCAAGCGTATTGCTCGGATTGGTGGGCGTCCACCTGTCGGCATAGCTTGCAAACTGGTTAACACCTACGGGGTTTGATACCCCACCACCGCCTTCCAGCGGTATCCGGTTAAGGTTGGCCACCTGGTTACCGTAACTAAACTGGAAGAAGATATTCAGATCGAAACCTTTATAGCTAAAGTTATTTGAAAAACCACCAATAAACTGCGGATTAGGATTGCCAATGGTGGTCAGGTCATTTACATCCACCACGCCGTCGCCGTTAATATCCTTAAATTTCCACGCTCCCGGAGTTTTTAGTCCGGTTGTCGTATTATAAGTTGGTATGCCCGGATTGAGCACGTACACACCCGGTGATGTTTGGGTATAATCGCTGTTCTGGTAAACGCCATCCGAAACTAAGCCATAAAACATGGCTACCGGCTGGCCAACCTGCGCTATAAAACCCGGACTTTCGGCAATGGTATTATTGCCCCATTTCTGGATGGTCAACAAATACGGTTGCCCCGACGTTAAAGATAAAACCTTAGTACGGTTAAACGAGATGTTGAATGTACTGGTGTAGTTGAAATCTTTGGTAGACACATTGGTGGTGGTCAGCGTAAACTCCAAACCGCGGTTTTGCGTAGCACCGATGTTTTCGTAAGCGGTGGTATAACCTGTTACGCCTGGCAGCGAGGCGTTAAGCAGCAGGTTGGTAGTTTTTTTGTTATACACATCAGTAGTTAAAATAATGCGCTGGTTAAAAAAAGCAAGGTCTAAACCGATATCTGTTTCGGCAGTGTTTTCCCATTTCAGGTTAGGGTTGGCCAGGTTTATCGGGTAAGCACCGCTGATGTAGGTATTGCCCGGGGTATAAGCACCGCCGGCGCCGCCCTGCCCCAATAACGAGTAAGGCGCGGTATCGCTAACCCGATTGTTACCGGTTATACCATAGCTTGCACGCAGTTTAGCATCCGAAACTACTTTATTGTATTTTAAAAACTTTTCCTCGCTGATATGCCATGCTAACGATCCCGACGGGAAATATCCCCAAACATTATCATTCAAAAATTTAGAAGAACCGTCGGCCCTTAAACTTACCGTAGCCAGGTATTTTGAGTTATAACTGTAGTTGATGCGCCCTAAAACAGAGGCCAGCGTATTAACCGATTTTGAGCTGGTAATAGAGTAGGGTGTACCCTGATCTAACCCGTTTACACCCAAAGTTTCGTTAGGCACCAGTATAGCACCGCCACCACTTGTCGATTGAGTGTTTTGTCCAACAGTAAAGCCGGCCAGAATATTTACGGCATGTTTGTTGGCAAATACTTTATTAAAAGTTAGCGTATTTTCATTCACCAGGTTAGTCTTGTTGGTATAGGTTACCGAGCCATTCGGTCCGCCCTGACCCAGCGGGCTGTTCGGGCTGCCTAATCTTGAGTTCGAGGTATTAAACTGATCATACTCCACACTACTGGTATTAATGCCGCCGGTAACTTTTAATTTTAAGTTGGGGGTAAAGCTATACTCTAAAAAAGCGTTGGCGGTAAACAGGTTTGAGTAGCGCACACGTATCTCATTCTGTAAGGTTAATACAGGGTTCCATTGGTAATTGGTTGACGACACCACATCCTGGTCCTGTGCGTTCATTAGCAAGGCATTCAGGTCTTCGCCCGGTGAGGCAAGCGGCCTGTAGCGCCAGGTATTGATCAGTAATGGATCAGAAGTAGAGTACTCCCCGCCGATCTGTTTACCATTGGTGATCAGGTAACTGTAATTGGTATTGATACCGGCGCGTAGTTTGGTATTCAGTTGCTGATCTAAAGTGATCCTGCCTTGATACCTTTTAAAGCCAGATTGAATGATGGTACCATCCTGACCAAAATATTGCCCGCTAATGGTATACTTGGTATCCTTATTACCGCCCCTTATAGCCAGCGAATGGCTTTGCATCCCCGCTTTGCGGAAGATCTGTTTCTGCCAGTCGATAGAGGGTACTTCGCGGTAACTTTCAAGGCTGTGCGTACCTGTTGGGTTGGTAACCGGATTATAAATATCATACAATTGATCATTGAACAGCGAATCGACCTCCACCTGGTATTTTACATAGTTATATGGGTCCATCACCCTGGCGGTCTTAATATTAGCCTGTATGCCGTAATAAGCATTATAGGTAATTTGCGGCGGCCCGCTTTTTCCTTTTTTAGTGGTGATGATAATTACACCGTTCGCACCACGTGCACCATATATTGCTGTCGACGAAGCATCTTTCAAAACCTCTATCGATTCGATATCAGCCGGGTTAATGGCATTGTTATTATAGTTTTCTATCGGGAAGCCGTCTATAACATATAGCGGCGAGTTATCCTGGGTAACCGAGTTTCCGCCGCGGATAACAATGGTTGGTGCGGCTCCCGGCTGCCCGTCGGGCGAGGTAACCTGCACACCGGCAACACGGCCTGCCAACGCATCATCAAATGATTTTACCGGGGCTTTGTTCAGATCGTCAATGTCAACCGTGCCTACCGACCCGGTCAAATCGCGGCGACGCACCTGCCCGTAACCCAAAATCACAACCTCGTTCAGGTTTTTGGGTTCTTCAAGCAGGGTTATATTAATGCTTTTTCTGTCTCCAACAATCTCTTCTATCGGGGTAAAACCTATATAGCTAAAAATAAGCACAGCCTGCTTATCTTTAACAGCTATACTGTATTTACCATCAATATTGGTGGCAGTACCTGCGCCACCGCCTTTTATCCGCACGCTTACGCCGATAAGTGATTCACCATGCGAATCTTTTACTGTCCCGGTAACGGTATTATTTTGAGCAAACGATGATAAGGAGCATATCAGCATCAATATCACGCATGCAATTGCCGTTAAATAGCGATATACATCAATGCTATCCCACTTCAAGTGCGACTCGCCAGTTAAAATACATGATCTTTTTTGGGTTAAAAAAAAGAGGGTACTTAGTTTAAGTAAAGGTTTTTTCTTCATATGGGGGTTAATTGGTATTGGTTTACCAATAATTGGTTGACCAAAATTACCAATTAAAACTTCATTTCCAAATTTCCCCGAAAATTAATCTCAAATTAATTTTTTGCATATATAAAATAAAGTATCCATATTTGGTCAACCAATCTGGTCAACCAATTAATAATTACAAATATAATATTTGCACACCGCACCATGAAGAAATTATGCTGTATTCTATTTTTAGCTTTTGCAGTTTTTGCAGCCAAAGCCCAGGACATCGAAAGCTCAGATACTGCCAAAACCCCCGTTAAGGTAAAGATCCCCGCAAACTACACCACAAAAATGGATGTTGTTTACAGTAAAGTAGATGGTTGGGATGGCCGCATGGATCTGTACCAGCCTTCCACAGACAAAGGTTTGTCGCCGGTGATGATCAATATCCATGGTGGCGGTTGGAACAAAGGCCGCAAAGAAGACCAGTCGGGTTTCAGTGCATTTTTCAAAAAAGGTTATGTTGTAGCCAATGTGGAGTACCGCCTGGTGCAAACCGCCCCGGCACCGGCTGCTGTACTGGATATCCGCTGTGCGCTCATCTATATTATTGATCACGCCCGCGAACTGAATGTGGATGTCAACAAGATCGTTATTATGGGTAGCTCGGCAGGTGCACACCTGGCCTTAATGGGCGGTTTGCTGGCTAACGATCATCATTTCGATACCAACTGCCAAACAACAAAAACAATAAAGGTAGCCGCCATCATTAGCCAGTCGGGTATTACCGATGTTTGGGATTGGGCACATGGGCCGCACCGCACCAGTAAATCGGCAACCATGTGGCTGGATAAACGTGCTAACGATCAGCCTTTCGCACAATCAGTATCGCCGCTTACCTATGTTAAAAAAGATAGCCCGCCAACCTTTGTGGTGCATGGCGATGCCGACCCGATAGTGCCTTATGAGCAAGGGGTTGAGCTCTACCAAAAATTGCAGCAAATGGGTGTTAAAAGCCAGTTTATTACGGTGCCCGGCGGGGGCCACGGTAAATTTCCTGCCGAAAAGAAAACTGAAATAGTGAACGCTTACATGGCCTTTTTAAAAGAACTGGGACTACACCAATAAACCAAATCCCGATCATACCATCTATTACAGAAATTAAATTACATGAGATACCTCTTTTTACCACTCATCTGCCTGCTTGCCTTATCCAAAGTTGAGGCACATCATACATACTATAACCCTTTTCCGGCTGCAGCCGATAGCATCCTGCCGTCTAAAATATTGAATCTCACCAACTGGAAGATCACCCTGCCCATCAGCACCAGGCCCGATGGCGTTGCCGATGATATTAAGCAACCCCAACTGAGCATTTACAGCAATAAAGAGTATTTCTTTTCCAATAAAAAGGGTGATGGGGTATGCTTTAAGGCGCATGTAGATGGCGCCACTACCAAAGGCTCCAACTTCCCGCGATCAGAACTGCGCGAAATGATCAATAATGGTAAAACTAATGCCGACTGGTCATCATCATCGGGTACCCATACTTTGTTTATCGAGCAGGCAGTTACCCATCTGCCCGATGTTCGCGATCAGATCGTGATCGGCCAGATCCACAATGCTGATGAGTATATCATTTTTTTCCGGTTAGAACATAAGCGCTTGCTCGTATCAGTAAATCATGGTGGTACATTTACCCTGGATGATAATTACAGATTAGGCACCCGCTTCAACGCTAAATTTGTGGTTAGTAACAACCAAACCCAATGCTATTACAACGGCGATCTCAAATATACGTATCAAGGCAGCTACAGCGGCGCTTACTTTAAAGCGGGCGCTTATGTGCAGTCATCCTGCAAAGGCAAAAAAACCACAGCAGGCGAATTATGCAATGCTTACGGTGAAGTCGAGATCTATAACGTTTGGGTAAAACACGAATAAAGCTTAACTGGCCCTTTATATCTTAAGCCTCTTTGATTAATTTAAAGAGGCTTTTTTTGTGTTCATACCGTATTGACTTGATATTTTAGCTGCCCAATGGACGCAAATGTGCGGGTTGACATTTGCGCCCCTATAAATGCACAATGGTTTAATATTAGTCGCCTACATTTACAAACAGATGCCGGGTCCTTGTGCCTGCATCGCCGGAATGAGAACCGGTTTGACCAATTAAAAACGACATTTAAATATTTTATGAGATCGAGCAATATTCAGATCAATGGGTTTTTAGCCATTTGTATTACCGCTTTGAGCATTCAAACCGGCTATGCGCAAACCAAACCGGCAGCAACGCTCGATAATAAGATCGATGGCATCATTAAAAAAATGACGCTTAAAGAAAAGATAGCCATGCTGCATGGTAATTCTCTTTTTTCATCAGAAGGAGTGAAGCGCCTGGGTATTCCCGAACTGACCTATGACGACGGGCCTTTAGGCGTGCGCGAAGATGTTGGCCGTTTTACCTGGGCTCCGCTTAATCTTAAAACCGATTCGGCAACCTTTTTTCCAAACGGTTCGGCCGTAGCCGCAACCTGGAATACCGCACTGACCTATCGTTTTGGCGTAGCAATGGGGCAGGAGGCCCTGGCCCGCAAAAAAAATATCATACTGGCGCCGGCCTTTAATATTTGCCGCACACCGCTTTGCGGCCGTACTTACGAGTATTACTCCGAAGATCCGTTTTTAAATGCGCAGTTAGCCGTATCATCTGTTAAAGGTATCCAAAGCCAAAATGTGGCTGCCTGTGTAAAGCATTTTGCGGTTAACAACCAGGAAAGCTGGCGCGACAGCATCAATGCAGTAGTAAGCGAACGTGCTTTGCGCGAAATTTACCTGCCTGCATTTAAGGCTTCTATTGAGCAGGGACATGCCTACACCATCATGTCAGCCTATAACCTGATCAACGGGGCGCACTGTTCTGAAAACGAAATTCTTTTAAACAAAATACTCAAAGGCGAATGGGGTTTTAAGGGTTTGGTAATGTCCGACTGGGGCGGTACGCACAGCACCGTTAACGCAGCAAAAAATGGCCTCGATCTGGAAATGGGTTCAAGCGGGCCGTTTGAAAAGTGGTACTTTGCCGATCCGTTGTTTGAAGCGGTAAAAGAAGGCAAGGTGAGCGAAAAACTGATCGACGAAAAAGTACACCGCATATTATGGGTAATTTATCATACCTCGCTGGTACCACACCCAATGTCCGGAAGCCTCAATACCCCGGCACATAGCAAAGCCGTATATGATATCGCTGCCGAATCCATTGTATTGCTCAAAAATCAAAAACATTTATTGCCGCTTAATACCCAGGGTGTAAAAAGCATAGCTGTTATCGGCGACAATGCCACCCACACCTTTGCAACCGGTGGTTTTGGTGCCGGGGTAAAAGCCAAATATGAGGTTACCGCTTTACAGGGATTGAAAAACCGGTTAGGTAATCATATTGATATTCGATTTGCGCAAGGCTATAAGGGCAACTATAAAGTGAACTATAATGCACAGCAAAAAGAGAACGCCAATAAGCCCAATCCCGAACTGATCAGCCAGGCAGCCGAACTGGCAAAAAAGAGCGATGTAGCTATTTTGGTTATTGGCTCAAACCGCGATTACGAAAGCGAAGCGCACGACAGGCCGAACTTAACCTTGCCTTTCGGCGAGCAGCAATTGGTTGATGCGGTTACCGCAGCTAACCCCAATACCATTATTGTAGTAATTGCCGGTGCGCCTTATGATCTTAACGAGATCAAAAAGAATAACCATACCATCATCTGGTCATGGTTTAACGGTTCGGAGGGTGGTAACGCTTTGGCGGATGTGATCACCGGCAAGGTAAACCCATCGGGTAAATTACCGTTTACTTTCCCGGCTAAACTTGACGATTCGCCTGCGCATGCGCTGCACACTTTCCCGGGCGAAAAGCTAACGGCAAATTATAAAGAAGGTATTTTGGTAGGATACAGATGGTTCGATACCAAAAAAATAGAACCACTGTACTGCTTTGGTTACGGCTTATCGTACACCAGTTTTAAATACACCGCAGTTAAAACGGATAAAAAGGCCTACAAAAAAAGCGACAAAATTACCGCATCGCTGCAGCTAAGCAATACCGGCAAATACGCCGGCAAGGAGATAGTGCAGCTTTATGTAAGCAAAATAAACCCTAAAGTTGAGATGGCCGAAAAAGAGCTGAAAGCCTTTCAAAAAATTGCTGTTAACGCCGGCAAAGCTGCACAGGTAGCTTTAAACTTTAAGGCATCCGATCTGGCTTATTTTGATGAAAATAGCAAAAAATGGATAGTTGAACCGGGGCAATATAAAATTTCGGTAGGTTCGTCATCACGCGATATCAGGCAGTCAACAGTCATCAATATCGATTAATGTTGCAGATATCCTTGTGAGTGATTGCTTACCGGCCCGCCAAAATGTATATTTGTTAGGCTCTCTAAAACTACTTAGCACAACCAATTATTATGCGGTATAAATTGTTTATCGCTCTTTTTTTGTCGCTTATTACAAGTGTCAGCTTAAAAGCGCAGCATGATCAGTTTCAGTTTTCTCGGTTAGATATCAATAACGGTCTGTCGCACAACTGGGTAACCTGCATCATGAAGGACAGCAAGGGCTTTATGTGGTTCGGTACCCTTTCGGGATTAAATAAATACGACGGTTATAAATTTAAAGTATTTAAGCACTCCGTAAGCGATACCACCAGCCTCAACGATGACTTTATTGTAAGCGTATCCGAAGGCCCCGACAATAAAATGTGGGTAAAAACCCCCGAAGGATTTAATATTTACGATCCGGTAAAAGAAATTTTTATCCGCAATACGGGCAATTATTTAAAATCATTCAATATCCCCGATGCCAATATCACTGCAGTAAAAAAAGACAGAAACGGCAATTTCTGGTTCATTCACGCTGTATATGGAGTTTATAAGTACGACAGTAAAACTAAAACAACAACACATATTGCACATATACCGGGTAACCCTAACAGCGTTAGCTCCAACTCCGTGTGCGATGTATCGTTGGATAGCAAAGGCAATATATGGCTTATTTATTATAGGGGAGCGCTGGAGTGTTTAAATCCCGAAACTAACACCGTGATTTATCATTCGGACGCGATCAGCAATAACTATACATTCTCCAATTTACCATTCAAACTATTTATTGATAACAAAGATGATTTTTGGGCTTATGTGCCTACTTACTCATCGGGTGTGTTTTACCTGAGCGCAGATAAAAAGGTATTCAGGCACATTGGTAAAGGTGAGGGACCTGATAAGCTGCGCGCCAACATTATTTCGGGTATCATACAGGACGACAAGGGCCGCATCTGGATAGCTACCGATCATGGCGGCATCAGTATTTTAGATAAGAACAGCTTTCAATTCAACGTTTTGATGAACAAAGAAGATGATAATAAAAGCCTGAGTCAAAATAGCATTATATCCATGTACAAGGATAATACCGGCATCGTATGGATAGGCACCTACAAAAAGGGCATTAGTTATTATCACGAAAATATTATCAAGTTCCCGCTTTATACCCATTACCTGTCCGACCCCCAAAGCTTACCTTTTAACGATATCAATAAATTTATCGAAGACAAATACGGTAACCTCTGGTTAGGTACCAACGGTGGCGGATTAATATATTTTGACCGGAAAACCGGCGCTTTTAAAAGTTACCTGCACGATAAGAATAATCCCAATAGCTTATCTAACAACGTAATCATAACGATGTGTCTCGATCACGATCAAAAATTATGGATCGGAACCTATTTTGGCGGGCTAGATTGTTTTGACGGAAAAAACTTTATACATTATAAACATAACGATGCTGTGCCGGGCAGCATATCCGAAGATCGGGTATGGTCCATACTTGAAGACTCATCTCATAATTTATGGGTAGGTACATTGGCAGGCGGGTTAAATTTATTTAATCCGCAAACGCAAACATTTACCCATTACAGGAATGACCAACCTAACTCTATTCATTCAAATTATATATCGGGCCTTTGCGAAGACAGGCAGAAAAACCTGTGGGTAGTTACCTATTACGGCATAGATGTGCTGCTCAAGAAAACCAATACCTTTATTAATTACATTCACAGCGATAGCAACCCCAATACGCTGATCAATAACAACAGCAACAGTGTTTTTCAAGACAGCCGCGGATTGATGTGGATAAGCACACGCGTAGGCATAAGCATATTTAACCCGGCAACACAAAAATTTACAAACATTATTAAGGAAGATGGTTTGCCTGATAATACCCTGTTAGATTTCCAGGAGGATGACGCGCACAATATGTGGGTAAGTACACTCAATGGTTTATCTAACATTATCGTTTCGGGGCCTAACGACGCGTTGAAATTCAAGTTTGTAAATTATAACGAAACAGATGGCCTGCAGGGGCGCGAGTTTACCATCAATGCATCGTGCAAAACCCGTAATGGCGAACTGGTATTTGGCGGCGGCAATGGTTTTAACATCTTTAAACCATCAGCGATACATGTCAATACTACCACCCCCGACCTGGCGTTCACCGATTTCCAGGTTTTTAATAAGAGCCTTAGGGTTGGCGATAAAATAAACGGGCATGTTATCTTGACCCAATCCATCACCTCATCAAAAGAGGTAACCTTAAAATACGATGAAAATGTTTTCAGCATTGAATTTGCTTCGTTAAACTATTTCAATCCCGATAAGGTAAAGCTTCAGTACAAAATGGAAGGGTTTAATAACCGATGGATAGAAACAGATAAAACGGTTCAAAGCGCTACTTATACCAACCTTGATGCCGGGGATTATTATTTTAAAGTGCGCGCTGTTGGCGATAATGCACCTGCCCACGAACTTACCCTAACGGTACACATATTGCCGCCATTTTGGAAAACGCCTTTTGCCTATTTGCTTTACGCGATGGCCGTTGTTGGAATTTTACTGCTCATCAGGAAGCGCGGTATCCAAAAGATACGCACACAATTTGAGCTGGAAAAAGAGCGCGAAGAGGCAAAACGCATGCACGAACTCGACCTGATGAAGATCAAGTTCTTTACTAATGTTAGCCACGAGTTCCGCACACCATTGTCACTCATTATGGCACCTATTGATAAGGTGTTGAAACAGATCAGGGAAACCGAAATAAAAACCCAGTTGGAGTTTGCTAACCGTAATGCCCGGCGTTTGTTAAACCTGGTTAATCAGTTGCTCGATTTCAGAAAAATGGAGTTTCAGGAACTGAAGTTGCATGTTAAACAGGGCGAGATCATCTCATTCATCAAGGATATCGCTGACTCGTTTATTGATATTGGCGAAAAAAAGAACATCAGCTTTGTTTTTGATTCGGAGATCGAGGTGCTGAATTGCGAATTCGACCAGGATAAGATTGAACGTATTTTATTCAACCTGCTTTCAAACGCGTTTAAATTTACGCCTAATGGTGGGCACGTCAGTTTACTTGTAGATGCTGTTGAGTCGGCAAACCCGCTCGAATGTAACCTGCAGATCAAAGTGATCGATACCGGTATAGGTGTCCCGGACGAAAAGAAAGAAAAGATATTTGAGCCGTTTTTCCAGAATGATATCCCCGGTTCAATGGTTAACCAGGGCAGTGGGATAGGGCTATCTATCACCAAAGAGTTTGTGCGTTTGTATAACGGCACCATTACCGTAGATAGCGAAATGAACGAGGGCAGCTGTTTTACCGTAACCCTTCCATTAAAGGTGGTACCGTTTGCCATACAGCCCAGGGCAGCTCTGGCACCAAACAGGGCAATTCCGGTTCCGCCGGAAAACAAACATGTTGAAGAGAATAACGGCGTAAGCAAAAAACCAACAATACTCATCGTTGAGGATAATTACGATTTTCGTTTTTACATCAAGGACAATTTAAAACACGCTTTTAATATCATCGAGGCTGTTGATGGCCGTGAGGGCTGGCAAAAAACCCTGGCCCTGCATCCAAACCTGGTGGTAAGTGATATCAGTATGCCCGAAATGGATGGCATAGAACTATGTATGAAGATCAAGCACGACGCGCGCACCACCCACATCCCCGTGATCTTGTTAACAGCGCTCATTGGTGAAGATCAGCAGTTGAAAGGTCTCGAAACCGGCGCAACTGATTATTTAACCAAGCCTTTCAATTTTGAGATCCTGCTGTCCAAGATCAAAAATATTTTGGCGCAACAGGAAAATATGCGCAAAACCTATCAAAAGCAGGTTGAGGTTAAACCTACCGAAGAACTGATCGATTCGCCGGAAGAAGCATTTCTGCAAAAGTTATTGCGTTTGATAGAAGAGAATATCAACAATCCTAACTTCTCTGTTGAGGAACTGAGCAGCGAGATGTTTGTGAGCAGGTATACTTTATACAAAAAGATATTGGCTTTGACCGGCAAAACGCCAAATGAGTTTATCCGGCATATCCGCTTAAAGCGAGCCGCCCAATTGTTAGAGCACGGATATTTAACCATCTCGCAAATATGCCATAAGGTTGGTTTTAAAAGCCAGAAATATTTTGTAAAGGCTTTCAAAGCCGAATATAATGTGTCGCCCTCAAACTACATAGAGGCTAAGGCTCATACCGAAGTATAGGGTACTAATGTCAACATACAGCATTGATTTCCCCCTAATGCTGTTTATACCAGATATAATATAGGGCTCTGATGTGCTTATTTTATATTTATTTTTAATATTTACGATCCTGGTTTGTTAATTAATTAATTGATAATGAGGTTTTTAATATGGGTTGACATTTGTGTCCCTATTAATCCACATTTGTATACATATACCATTGTACTTTTATTTCAGTAAAACAATTCGTCCATCCATTTGCAGTAACTATTGTAAGGAGAGTTGTAACCAATAACCAATTATACTGGTCAGTTAAAACCTGATCAGAGAGAGCCGATAACAATTAATATGCGATGACCCGGAGTTTTTCTAAGTCAGCACAATCGCTCATGCCATGCTATTTAAAAATTTGTTCAAGCTAAGTATACCAATATCTAACCGCGAAAATATTATGCAACCGATTGTTTAACTATACTAAAAAATGAAGATAACTATTAACAAACCATCTACTTACAACATTAATTAACCAACCATTATGAGAAAAATTTTACAAAAAGCATTATTGGCCGCACTACTTGTTATAAGTTATTGCGCCGTATATGCCCAGGATGGGCCTGGAGTTACCATTAAAGGTACAGCCGTGGACGAGAAGGGAGTTACGCTGCCCGGCGTAACGGTTACCGTTAAAGATACTAAAGCTGTTACAAGTACCGATATTAACGGTGCTTATACCATTAATGTACCTGCAAATGGCAAAGTATTGCGGTTTACTTTTATAGGCATGGCCCCTGTTGAAGTAACAATAGGGAATAAAACCGTTATCAATGTAACACTAAAATTAGCCAGCACTACATTAAGCAATGTTGAAGTGGTTGGCATTGGCTATGGTACGCAAAAAAGAGGCGATGTAAACGGAGCCATTTCTTCGGTTTCCGCCAAGGACATACAGAATATCCCACAGTCAAGCATAGATCAGTTGCTGCAGGGAAAAGCCGCAGGCGTAACGGTTACGCAAAATTCCGGCGAACCGGGCAGCGCAACCTCTGTCCATATACGCGGTATCAGTAACTTCGGGCAAAGCGAACCTTTGTACGTTATAGACGGCGTAGAGATAGGCGGCAATGCTGCCAACGGCTATAGCGGTGGCGCTCAGTTAAACAGCCCAGGGTCATCCAATATGGAAACTTCGGTAAGCCCATTGGCAATGATTAATCCAAACGACATCGAATCGATCGACGTATTAAAAGACGCTTCGGCCAGCGCCATCTATGGTAGCAGAGGTGCTTATGGTGTGGTAATAGTTACCACCAAGCGCGGTAAAAGCGGCAATGCCAAAGTAACTTATGATGGGTATGTGGGCTTGCAGCAACAAGGCAAATTTTTAGCTGTAGATAACCTGCAGCAATATGCCGCTTTGCAAAACAGGCTGGCTGTTGCTTTTGGTATCCAACCCCGGGGCGAATTTGCAAACCCCAGTGTGTTAGGCCCCGGTACTAATTGGCAGAAAGCGATCTTTCGTACCGCCGCCGAACAAAGCCATAACCTGGCTATATCAGGCGGGACCGATAAATCAGATTATTACCTCTCGGCAGGTTACTTTAAGCAGGATGGCACTATTTTAGGTTATAATTTCGATCGTTATACTTTACGCGCCGTCATTAATTCACAGGCAAAAGACTGGCTAAAGATGGGTACATCTATAGGCGCCACCCGAAGCGATCAGCAAGTTGGCTTGGGCAGCAATACCGGTATTGTTTACAATGCCCTGTTAGCTGCGCCCGATGCCCCGGTGTATAACGCCGATGGCTCATTTGCCGGTCCTGCAGTAGTTAACGGTACCATTCAAGGTGGCCCAAATCCGGTTCAACAAGCACTAAATATCAGTAACAATACAACCCGGAGCGAGATAAATGGAAATGTATACGCTGATATCAAATTTTTCAAGGACCTCAGCCTGCACTCTGAGCTTGGAGGTGATTTTAATTGGGCTAATGGTCAAACCTTTAATCCAACTTATTCTTATGGTGCTACAGGTAGCGCTCCCGCTTTTGGAAATGCCACTGCCGTATTGAACCGGGCAATTACCAACAGCGTTTATTGGAGCTGGAAAGAATACTTTAACTATTCGCATACCTGGGGCAAAAGTAATTTGAACGCTTTAGCAGGCCGCGAAGTTTGGCAATCAAACTACAATTACCTCCCTCTTTCGGGCGTAGGTTTTGCTGCCGGCAACAATGTACAGAGCATCGCGGTGGCAAACGCCGTTGGGGCAACTGTTAATGAAGGTGCAGGCAGCTCGGTAATGGAATCGTACCTCGGCCGGTTGATCTATACTTATAACAACAAATACAGTATTACAGCTAATATACGTAGTGATAAAAGCTCAAATTTTGCACCGGGCCACCAGGTTGGCTATTTCCCCGGAGCAGCAATATCATGGCGGTTATCGGAAGAATCATTTATGGCCGCAGTAAAAAAAGTGGCCGATAATATCAAGATCAGAGCCAGTTACGGTACAACCGGTAACTCGGGCGTTCCGCAGTACGCCTATGGTTCAGCGCTTAAACCGGCAGCTACAGCTTTTGGCACAGGGTTTATCATAGCTAATGTGGCCAATCCAAATTTAAAATGGCAAACATCTATTCAAAAAGATCTGGGTATTGATTTTAGTTTGTTTAATGGCCGTGTTGATGCGACTGCCGATTATTATGACAAAACAAACAAAGACTTTTTGTTCCGGCAGCCTTTACCTTATTTTCTTTTAGGGGGGCCTAACGAGTACGGCGATAATCCTGCAGGTATTTCGCCGCCTTATATCAATGCAGGTAATATTGAAAATAAGGGTTTCGAATTCACCATCAATACCCACAACATTATCAGCAATGATTTTAAATGGAACACAACAATAACATTTACACATTATTCAAATACTGTAACCTCGTTAAACGGTGCACCGCCTATTAGTCAAACCGTTAATACATCTTATGTTAGCTTACCGGTAACCCGAACAATTGTTGGCGAGCCTATTGGCGAATTTTACGGATATAAGGTGCAGGGGGTAGTTAAAACACAGGCGCAGTTAGCATACCTGGCTACCCACCCTCAAAACGTTACCGGTACTTCGCCCCAGGTAGTTAGTAATCAGCAGGGCAATACCATATGGCTGGGAGATCTGCAATATGTTGATACCAATAACGATGGCAAGGTTGACGTGAACGACCAGGTAGCGCTTGGCAACCCTAACCCTACATTTACTTATAGTTTTACAAATAATTTCACTTATAAGGATTTCGACCTATCTATATTCTTTTATGGCTCTTACGGAGGCAAAGTATTGAATGTGCTGGAATATCAGACCGCCGGTTTATCGGGATTATACCAGAACCAGTTAGCATCTACAGCAGATTTCTGGACACCAAGCAACCCCGATTCAAATGTACCGGCCCCGCGTGGCGGTTTGGGCAATCCCAACCTGGTCATGTCTGATAGGTTTTTAGAAACCGCTTCTTTTTTACGGTTACAAAATGTTACCCTTGGCTATCACCTGCCTGGCAAATGGGCCAAACATATTGCCATGACCAATTTAAAAATATACGCAAGCGGGCAAAATTTGTTTCTGATTACCAAGTATCCCGGCCTAGACCCTGAAGTAGGATCATTTAACCAAAACCCTACTTTAATGAACCTGGATCTGGGAAGATATCCTTCACCGCGTGTTTTCACATTGGGAATTAACGCACAGTTTTAATTTTTTAAAGAGATTAACATGAAAAGACATATAAAATATATTACAGGCGTGGCGGCGATGGCAAGTATGCTGTTAGCAGATTGTAAAAAAGAGTTTTTCAACCGTCCGCCGGAAGCGGGTATTACGGTTGGTAATTATTATCAAACAACATCGCAGGTACAGGCCAGTACCAATGGCTTATACGGCGCTCCATGGTTTGGCTGGAATAATAAAGTGGGATGGGCAATTACCGAATTGTCAGGCGGTAATGCATTTACCTATTCGTCTGACGTTAGCGCGTTCAACGACTGGTCGGCGCCAAATGGCAACCCCGAAATTCTTGCCGCATGGGATTCGCCGTTCACAGTTATAGCACAGTGCAATGGTTTGCTTAACAATATGCCGTCATCAATACCCGGTGTGCCCCAGGCCACTGTCAATAACGCTTTAGGAGAAGCCCATTTAATGCGCGGAGTGGCTTATTTTTACCTGGTACGGGTTTTTGGAAATGTACCGATAGTTGAAAACCCGCTTGATGATATTGCTAATTTTCAAACAGTACCAACTAACCCTATATCTGATGTATACACATTGATAGTTAGGGATCTGCAGTTTGCCGAAGCCAATTGTTCGGTAGGTACCGCAGGTACCGGGCATGGCGACAGCGGTTCAGCATCAGCAATGCTGGCAAAGGTTTACCTGTACATGCAGGATTATGTGAACGCCCAAAAAGAGGCTGAAAAAGTGATCAATAGCGGCGAGTTTTCATTATTGCCGGTTTATGAGAACCTGTTTCAAACCGCTAATAATAACAATAAGGAAAGCATACTTGCTATGCAATGGATCCATAACGGAGGTTATGATTATGGCAACTCCATACAGGCATCATGGGCCTATAACAGCACTATTACTGGTACAGGCGATGGTTACTCTGAAATTGGGCCAACCATCGACCTGCAAAATGCTTTTAAAGCCGAAGGTGGCGATACAATTAGAAGACATGCTACAATTATGATCCCCAACAGCTTTTATGCCGACCTCAATGTAGCAGCAGGAGGGTATAGATTCCCTGCAAACGGCAGCGCACAAAATGAAAATGCAGCGGCAAAAAAATATGTTATAGGTACACCTGCCGATAACGGCGGCAAAAGCGCTGCCCAGGCCGGAGGGAACAATACCTATATAATCCGTTATTCGGATGTTTTGCTGATCGAAGCTGAAGCCATCCTGGGACAATCGTCTCATACAACACCTGGCACCGGTATACCACTTGCCGCATCAACAACAGATGCAAAAGCTTTAACCTATTTTAATATGGTTAGGACGCGTGTTGGCGTACCGGCTGTTGCTTCGTTCACTTATCAGCAACTGATGCTCGAAAGACGCCTTGAATTTGCCCTTGAGATGGATTATTGGTTTGACCTTTGCCGGCTCGATGGATTTCAACCTGCCGGGTCGGCAACTTTCCCTACGCATCACCCTGTTGCTATTTCGGTCATCAGTCAACAGGAAAGAGGTACGTACAGCGCCGCGGCCAATGCAAATCCGGCACCGGTAATTTACTCTAAAAAATTGACACCGGTAGATGCCAACTTCTTTTTCCCTGTGCCGGTATCAGAATCAACCTCCGATCCAAACCTGGTAGCAGCTCCTGTTCATTATGTATTTAAACCGTAATAACCATGAAAAAATTAAATATAATGTCGAAAAATCTATATTGGATACTATCTGCTTTAATAGCATTAAGTTTTGCTTCCTGCAAAAAAGATAGCCCAAACCTTATCGGTGGTACCGGCGCGCCAACTATTGATGGTGTGCATACCGTATATAAATCAGTAGTCGATTCATCGAGAATAACAACCACGATCATTTATAATTCAAGCGGTGTGCCTACTACAACAACGAACCCCAATTATAACCCGCAAGTAGTAGCATTTGATTCACTTGTAACTTCCGGCAGGGGAGGCAGTCAATACCGCATAACAGGTACTAACCTGGGCAGCACTACAAACGTATACTTTAATGGTGTTGCGGCTTATTTTAACCCGGCCGTGTTAGCAGATAACAGTATCATAGTTACACTGCCAACAACCGCGCCATTTAATCCCGGTCAGGCTGCAACGCTTACCGTAGTAACTTTACATGGCAGCGTTGACTACAAATTTACAGTAGTGCAACCTCCGCCTCAAATAGTATCGTTTACTCCTGTAGCAGCTTCGGTAGGTGATACCATTTACATTAACGGTACTGTTTTTGACAATGCCACATCGGTTAAATTCGGCACTGTAGCCGCCAAAATTGTGGGAAATACCAGCACCCAACTCAAGGTGCTCTTACCTGCAGGAGTAGTACAGGCCTTTATTACAGTGACCACAGCAGGTGGTTCAACTACGTCAGCTAATTCGTTCGGTTATAAATATATCATTTTTGATGATGCCCGTGCAACAGGCTGGGGTGGTAATGGTGGTGGCTATAGCGGCTATACCAGTACTATTGATTTTAACAACTCCTCGCCGGTGGAGCGTGGTTCTAAATCTATCGCAGTAACGTTCCAGGGTTCATACGGCGCGTTGCAGATCGGATATGGTGGTTCGGCTGCGCCGAATGTTACCACATTAGGCTTAAAATCTATTAAGTTTTTTGTGTACGGGGGCAATGGCATAAAAACAGGCGATAAACTGCAGGTTGTAATTAACGGCAACTACAATGGTACGACCGTTGTAATGACTGCCGGCGCCTGGGTAAGCTGTACAGTTCCGTTAAGTTCGTTAATGGCTAGTGTAACAGGTACCATAAACGAAGTGGTATTGCAATCGCAGGGAAGCGCGGTACCAAGTACCATTTATGTTGATGACCTTGGGTTTATTTAGTAGTTAATCTATAATTGGTTGAGGATGCCATACTTGTGCAAGCCGTTGTGGTTTGTATAAGGTGGCATCCTTTTTTAACAGCTTGATCTGTTGGCTATGCCAGCAATTAAAATTTATGAATAAAATAACCATGGGATTTTTGTTTGTGCTTGGTTTTGTAGCGATACAAGCCTGTAAAAAAACCGGAAATTCGCCGGCGCTAACCGATACGGTCGTCACCAACAGCCCGGTTATCACAGCGCCCAATATCCCGGTCGCGGCTAAAACCCAGGGCTTTTTTTTAGACGACTGGCAACCTAAAACATTTGCTATCCCAACAACTACCATAGGTGTCACAGCGCCATCCGGAAGTGTTTCGGCTACAGTAATTGTTGATGTAAGCCAGGTTTTGACCAAAGTGTCAAAATATTTATACGGTAATAATACTAACCCATACATGGGCCAGTACGTTACTGAGCCTGTTTTAATGAGTAGTCTGACCAGGTTATCACCCAATATTTTGCGATTTCCCGGAGGTAGTTTATCAGATGTGTATTTCTGGAACTCGGCTACACAAAAACCTGCCGATGCGCCCGATTCGCTGTATGACAGCAACGGAAACCTCTCGAAGAACCAATACTGGTTTGGCCAGGATAATTCAAGCTGGACCTTCTCGCTCGATAACTATTATAAGGTTTTACAACAAACCAACAGCACCGGCAGTATTTGTGTAAATTACGCTTACGCGCGATATGGAACCAGCGCTCATCCCGACCAAGTTGCTGCGCATTTAGCTGCCGATTGGGTAAGGTATGATAAGGGCCGTACCAAATTCTGGGAGATCGGCAACGAAAATTATGGTAACTGGGAAGCTGGGTATAAGATAGACACTAAAAAAAATAAAGACGGGCAGGCACAGGTCATCTCCGGTGACCAGTACGGTCGACATTTTAAAGTTTTTGCCGATTCGATGCGTAAGGCTGCTGCCGATGTTGGCGCGACGATCAAAATTGGCGGCATGCTATACGAAACCGCTTCATCATACGATGCCGTGCAAAGCGGCTGGGATGCCGGGTTTTTGGCACAGGGGGGTAGCACTGCCGATTATTTTATCGTACACAATTATTACACGCCATACCAGGAAAATTCGACGGTTGATGTGGTATTGAATACGGCCATTACCAGTTCAAAATCGGTAATGGATTATATGAATACTATCAATGCAGCTACAAAACCAATAGCCTTGACCGAATGGAATATCAATGCCGAGGGCTCGATGCAAAAGGTATCGAACATAGCAGGCGTGCATGCGGTAATGGTACTTGGCGAGTTACTGAAAAACAAATATGGCATGGCAAGCCGCTGGGATCTGGCCAATGGCTGGAGCGGTGGTAATGATCACGGTTTATTTAATATCGGCGATGAGCCCGGTGCATCCAAATGGAATGCACGGCCTGCTTTTTATTACCTGTATTATTTCCAAAAGTTTTTTGGCGACCAGATGATAGCCTCATCAGTACAGGGCAGTGCTGATATTTTGAGTTATGCCTCGTCATTTACGTCGGGCCAGGCCGGTGTGGTGCTGATCAATAAAAGCACAACCGACCATATAGTGAGCGTTAGTATTAAAAACTATGCACCAGGCAGCAATTACTATTACTATACCCTAACCGGCGGCAGCGACGGCGCTTTTTCACGGAAAGTTTTAGTAAATGGCAATGGCCCGGCAGGCGTATCGGGCGGGCCGGTCAACTATGATACCTTGCCGGCAAATGCGGGTTCAGTACAAAATGGCATTACGGTTGATGTACCGCCCCGCAGCGTAGTTTTTTTAGTTGCCGATAAAAAATAAGCTTTTACTTACTATCTTGAACAATAATGAATAAGTATTTTGTTTTAGCTGTTGCGGTTTGCTGCGTTTTAACAAGCCGGGCCGCTATTAAGTTACCCGCTTTGGTTGGTGATCATATGGTATTGCAGCGCGATAAACCCATCAAGGTTTGGGGTTATGCAAAGCCCGCGGAAGCTATTACGATAAACTTTGCCGGGAAAACCTACACAACTACCACAAGCAGCAATGGAAAGTGGTTGGTTAAAATGCAGGCTATAAAAGCAGGAGGCCCATACCAAATGGTTTTAACGGGCGAAAACACTATTACCCTGAATGATATCCTGATTGGGGATGTATGGATCTGTTCCGGGCAATCGAACATGGAATTTAATCTCACTCAGGCTAACAATGCGGATCAGGAAGTTAAAAACGCCAACTACCCGTTGATCAGGTTGTTCAGCGTAAATAAAAGTATCGATCTCACTCCCCGCGAAGATACCTGGGGTAACTGGTCGGTATGCACCAGTAATTCGGCTCAGTACTTCCCGGCTATTGGTTACTTTTTTGCACGTGATGTCCAGCGCGATATCAAGATTCCCATCGGCCTGATCAATGCCAGTTGGGGCGGTACCGTAATTGAAAGCTGGATAAGCAAAGAAGGATTGATTGATGAACCCACTTTTGGAACAAAAGCACAGCAGGTTGCCGCGTTCGATACCGCAGCCTATAACAAAGAGCACCGCAAAGCTCATGCGGATTGGGTAACAAATTTCAACAGCCAGGATAAAGGTTTGGCTGACGGGCAATACGTTTGGGCAAAAGAAACAAATGTGTCCGACTGGAAAAATATCAATTTACCAACGATATGGGATTTTACCGGCCTGCCCGACCTTTGGGAAATGAGCGGCGTGGTATGGTTCAAAAAAACCGTTGTGTTAACCCCGGCCGATATACAAGCCAGCAATCAGCTCAGCCTGGGTTTTGTAATGAACGCCGATGAAGCTTTTGTTAACGGCACCGAAGTTGGCCGTACAGGTGATAAATGGGGTTATAAACGTCTGTATACCGTTCCGGCAAGTTTGCTCAGAGAAGGCGAAAATATCATTACCATCCGGGTTGAAAATTATGGCGGCGACGGTGGTTTTGCCGATAATGCCAAATATTTTTATCTAAAAACAGCAGCCAATACCCTAAGCCTTGCCGGCGAATGGAAATATAAGATCGGGTTTAACCTAACCAAATTTGACCGTCCCGAGAAGGAAATCAGCCCCAACACCTTGCCGACTTTAATGTACAACACCATGATCAGTCCGCTCACTAACCTGAGCATTAAAGGTGTGTTATGGTATCAGGGCGAGGCAAACTGGTTTAGGGCATATCAATACCGCGAGCTTTTCCCGATGATGATAGCAGACTGGCGCACAAAGTTTAACCAGGGCGATTTCCCGTTCCTGTATGTACAATTGGCCGGGTATCATCGCAAACAAAAACAACCCGAAACATCAAGCTATTGGGCCGAGGTGCGCGAAGCCCAGGATAAAACTTTAAAGGTTAAAAATACGGGTATGGTAACAGCCTTCGATGTTGGCGATTCATCAAATGTGCACCCCAAAAACAAACAGGAAGTTGCCCGCAGATTGGTATTGCTGGCCGAGAAAAATGTTTATGGCTTACCGGTTAAAGCCGATGCTCCGAGATATAGATCGTTCGAAATAAAGGACAACGCCATTATTGTTAAACTGTCAAACCCGGCGGGCGGACTAACTGCCGCAAAAAATGTAGGCGGTTTTGCAATTGCAGGCGAGGATCATAAATTTTATTGGGCCGATGCCGAGATATTAAATGACACACAGATCAAAGTATCGTCGTTACTGGTGCCGCACCCGGTAGCAGTACGCTATGCCTGGGAAGATGGCCCGGCCGATGCCAACGTGTACAACAGCATCCATTTGCCCTTGTTCCCTTTCAGAACCGATACCTGGAAAGGCCTCACGGATGATAATAAATAAATACCCATGCAAATAAAAACAGGATTGTTTTTGCTGGTTAACATGCTTTTTGCCTTTGCCGCTTCCGCGCAGATCTATAACCCCTGCGATAAAGATGCGACTACAGAAACAAAATGGCTGTACGCCAGTATGCAAAGATTGATCGGCGCGGGCGTTATTTTCGGCCATCATGATGACCTGGCTTATGGTGTAGGTTGGCGCGGCGATGCCGGGCGATCGGATGTTAAAAGCGTTACCGGTGCTTATCCGGCTTTGTATGGCTGGGACCTTTCGGGGATGGAATTGGGTCACGACAAAGATATTAACGGTATCCCGTTTGAGCAGCAACTAAAATACATTGAAGACGTATACAATCGTGGTGGCATCAATACTTTTTGCTGGCATTTAAACAATCCGGTAAACGGCAAAACTGCATGGGATACTACAAAAAACTCGGTTAGCCAACTCGTGCCTGGCGGGGCACATCACCAGGATTGGGTTGACCGGCTGGATAAAATAGCAGAGTACCTGAAGAGCCTGAAAGGAAAAGACGGCGAACCAGTACCCATCTTGTTTAGGCCCTTTCATGAACTGACCGGCAGTTGGTTTTGGTGGGGCAAAGATGAAAGCAAGCCCGAAGATTTTAAAAACCTTTGGCGATTTACCGTTGCCTACCTGCGCGATAAAAAGAAATTACATAACTTACTGATAGTGTACTCTGTAGGCGATAATTTTAGAAATGCCGATGATTTTATGGAAAGATACCCGGGCGATGAATTTGTTGATGTGGTGGGTTTTGACACCTATTGTACTAACAATGTCGATCAGTTTAAATCTGTTTTAAATCAGCAATTGGCCGTTACCCAGGATATCGCCACAAGGCACCATAAACTGGCCGCCATTGCCGAAACCGGATATCAAGGTATCCCCAAAAGCGATTGGTGGACAAATGACCTGATGGCAACCGTATCAAAATACCCCATATCGTATATGATGTTATGGCGGAACAGCAATCCTAATCATTATTATGTGCCTTACCCTGGTCAGGGGAGTGTGGTCGATTTTCAAAAAATGTTTAACAGTTATCAAACCCTGTTTCAAAACCGGATAACGCCGCTTCGCATTTATGGCAATAAATAAAAAAAAACCTATATGAATACACTGTACCGTTCAATATTTTCGCTCTGCCTGTGCCTGGGCATACTCGATAGTAATGCACAGGTTAAACAGGTTAAGTTAACCAATTTCGATCTGCAGTCGTCTGCATTGGTAGGTAATTCGGGCGAGCAATTGTCTTCGTTGCAATACCGTTCATCGCAGCATTGGTATGCGGTTAAGGTACCATCTACGATATTAACCGGTTTGGTTGCCAACAAGGTTTACCCCGACCCTTACCAGGCGCTCAACAATATGCTCATTCCCGATGCATCGGATGAGTTTAACAAACAATATAACCTGGAAAAATACAGCCATTTACCTGGTAACCCTAACCCCTGGAAAAAGCCTTACTGGTACCGTACAAAGTTTGCCGTGCCTGTAGGCGATAGGGGCAAGATATTCCAGCTGATATTTAAAGGCATAAACTACCGGGCCGCGGTGTGGGTTAACGGTCATCAGATTGCCGATTCGACCCAGATGGCAGGCATGTTTGCCGAATATAGTCTTGATGTAACCAATTATATTAAAGCCGGCAATGAAAATGTATTGGCAGTAAAAATATGTCCGTTGGATTATCCGGGTTTGCCCGATACGGAACAGCTCAAAGCATTGGGCCCGTTCTTTTTAAACGGGGGGCCTACCGGCGACATCGGTAAAAACGTAACTATGTTGTGCTCGGTTGGCTGGGATTGGATGCCGCCCGTGCGCGACCGTAATATGGGGATTTGGCAGCCGGTATTTTTACGTACCACGGGCGCGGTTACCATCGGCTATCCGCAATTAAAAACAGATTTGCCCAACCTGCCAAATACTAACGTAGCTAAGCTGTCATTAAACCTGACGATGACTAACCACGCAGGAGCAGTACAAAATGGAAAACTCAAGGTAAGCATTGTACCCGAAAACTTTACAGGAGCAGGGCTCATCAATTTCGAAAAGAGTGTGAGCGTGGGTGCCGCATCATCAACAACAGTTAACCTCGATGCCAGGAACATCAAACAGTTAACTATCAATAACCCGCATTTATGGTGGCCAAATAATTACGGCAAGGCCAATTTATACCGCATCAGGCTTCAATATGTTAATGCTTCAGGTATAGCCGATGATACTTCGTTTGTGTTCGGTATCCGTACCACAACTACAAGTGCGGTAACTACGGCTAACGGTTTTGTTCGCCGCGATTTTTTTGTGAACGGCAAAAAAGTGCATTTGGTTGGCGGCGCCTGGGTGCCCGATATGATGGTAAACCGCGATTCAACCCGGTTTGACCGCGAACTGCATTTATGCCGTAATGCCAATGTTAACCTGGTGCGGATATGGGGCGGCGGCGTAACACCGCCGGATGCCTTTTTTAATTCGGCCGATAAGTATGGCCTGATGGTATGGTCGGACTTTTGGGTTACCGGCGATACCCAGGGCGAATTTAAAGGTTCGCCCGATTGGCCGCTGGAAAGCAGTGTATTTGTTCGTAATGTGAAAAGCACTATCTATCGTATCCGTAACCACCCAAGCTTATTGGTTTGGACGGGTGGTAACGAAGGCCACGCCCGTAAAGAACTGTACGATGCGATGAGGGATAATATTATCGAGTTGGATGGTACGCGCCCGTTTATTCCAAGTTCATCAGGCTACGCCAAATTACCCGAAGGCTGGAAAGGCTCCTGGCCGGATGATAAACCATCGGGCGTGTACAGCGGCGGCCCGTACGAATGGCACGACCCGCATGATTATTATAAACTGGCCGATGCAGCAAAAGATTGGGTATTTAAAGATGAAACGGGTTTACCATCACAGCCGCCCTATACTACAATGGCACGTATTATAAACGACCAGGTATGGGATAAAAGCCTGCCATACCCACTAAACAATACCTGGGGCTATCATGATGCAGCTACCGGCGCGGGCCGGTACGATAAGTATTATAACCAAATGGCAAGGCGCTACGGCAAACCCGAAAGCGAAGAGGATTTTGCCAATAAAATGCAGCTGCTTAACGCGATAGGCTACCAGGGTATTTTTGAAGCAGCTAATCACAAACTCAATGAAACCGGGGGCGTAATGCTTTGGAAATTGAACGCAGCCTTCCCGAGTGTAATATGGCAGGTGTACGATTGGTACCTGCAACCAAACGCCGGTTATTACTTTATGCAAAACGCCTGTGAGCAGATACATGCCCAGCTTAATTTAAATGATAGTACGGTGGCGGTTGTTAATCGCACCCATAACCCAACGGGAGCCCTTACGTTTAGTACGCAGGTATTTGATCTGCATGCTAAGCAGCTTTATAAACAAACTGTAAAGGCATCACTAAACGATGCCGGTGTTAAAGAGCTAACCAACTTATCGTCGGTTTTGAAAAATGCCCCGGGCGTTAGTTTTGTGATCCTGAATATAAAAGATGCTGCCGGGAAACAGGTATCGCACAACGCATACTGGCTGGCGCCCGATACCGATTATACCGCGCTAAAAAACATGCCGAAAGCCCAATTGAAACTGACTGTTATTAACAGTAAAATAGTTGGCAACGATGAAAAATACGATGTACATATTGTTAATACATCAAACCAGGTAGCGTTTTTTGTGAGGCCGCAACTGATAAGCAATAATGATGAGGTGATGCCATCGTACTGGTCGGCAAATTATTTTACGCTCGCCCCTCATGAAAGTATCAGCGTAAGTGTAAGTGCACCGCTAAGCAAATTAAATAAAAACGCGCATTTTGTGTTAAGCGGATGGAACGCGGCAGCGCAAAAAATTTCGTTAATGTATTGATGCCATGAAAAAACTGCCAGTTATATTTTTCCTTTTCCTTTCGTTTACATCATTCGCTCAGAAATTTGAGGGCCTGGCGCTAACACCGCCCATGGGCTGGAATAGCTGGAACACTTTTCAAACCAATATTAACGAAAAACTGGTGCGCGACATTGCCGATGTGATGGTAGCATCGGGCATGAAGGACGTGGGTTATACCTATATCGTGTTGGATGATGGCTGGATGGCCAAAGAGCGGGATGCCGGCGGTAACCTGGTAGCCGACCCGGTAAAATTTCCCTCGGGGATGAAAGCTCTTGCTGATTATATCCATGCCAAAGGCTTAAAGTTTGGTTTGTATAATTGTGCGGGTACACAAACCTGCGCCGGTTATCCCGGCACACGGGGCTATGAGTATCAGGACGCAAGGTTATACGCTTCATTTGATATTGATTATTTGAAATTTGACTGGTGCTATACCGACGGCATCAATGCCAAAGAGGCTTACAAAACCATGAGTAAGGCTTTGAAAACCGCCGGCAGGCCAATTATTTTTAGCCTGTGCGAATGGGGTGGCAATAAACCATGGTTATGGGCCAAAGATGTTGGCCATTTATGGCGCACCACCGACGACATTTATGCCGGCTGGGCAGGGATAAAAAGTAATGGCACCTGGTCGGCAAACAGCGTTACCCGGATCATTGAATCGCAGGATAGCTTGCGTAAATACGCCGGTCCGGGGCATTGGAACGACCCCGATATGTTAGAGGTAGGAAACGGGATGAAGGTAAACGAAGACCGGGCGCACTTTGCCATGTGGTGTATGCTGGCTGCACCCTTAATTGCCGGTAACGATTTGCGCAACATGTCACCGCAAACGCATGATATTTTAACCAATAAAGAAGTGATCGCGGTTAACCAGGATGCATTAGGTATCCAGGCCTATAAATATGCTACTGCCGACAGTGTAGAAACTTGGATAAAACCTTTAAAGAATAACGAAATAGCAATTTGCTTTTTAAACCGATCGGCAAACACTCAAAAAATAACCTGCAATTGGAAAGAACATCCCGTAAAGGACGACCTGTCGAAAACCTTTATCGATTTCACCAAAACAGAATACAACATCAGGGATATAGAGGCTGGGAAAGCAATGGGCAAAACCAACCAAACTTTTGAAGCTACAGTATCCGCGCACGATGTGATAATGATAAGGCTAAGAAAATTATAAGAAGCTTAATTACAGACGCGGTTTTAAATTAGCGGTAAATTGATTAAATTTGATCAACTGTATATTCCTGATCTGACCTTTTAATTTGCTGTTTTGTCTTTTGCACGAATACTTGTACTTCCTGTTTTACTTGGTATGCTCTTTTTTTGTGTAAAAAAGGGCTACGCGTACGATCAGCCATTAAAATATCTGGGTATTGAACAAGGTTTATCAAACAATGCGGTAACCACTATTTATAAAGATCATTATGGTTTTATGTGGATCGGCACTTATGATGGTTTGAACCGATATGATGGCAGTACCGTTAAAACATTCAGAAATATCTATGGCGACAATCAGTCATTAAACGATAATCACGTTAACCGGATAGCAGGCTTAGGCAATAAAATATTTGTAGGCACCCTAAAGGGGCTTGTGTATTACAATTATAACGATTCGCATTTTTACCCACTCTTATACTCTGCCAAAAACGGCCCGCAAAATATCACCAATAATGTTACCGGGCTGCAAACTGATTCACGCAGCAATATTTATATCGGTACGGATTACGCCGGTTTTTTTACTTATCACGAGGGCGATGAAAAATGTAAACAAATAACCTTTGGCAACTTAAAAACCAAATACAGTGTGCAGGCAGTTACCTGCGATGCGCAAAAACAGGTATGGGTATTTGTTCGCGATGCCGGGCTTTGCCTTTTGGACGAAAAACATAATAAATTACAGCTGATCAATGCTGAACTCAAATCGGCAAACTGCCTGTTAACAGATGCGTATGCTCATATCTGGGTCGGCACTGATAACGGTTTATTCATCTATGATCTTCGCACCCACCATATGGTTCGTCTTCCGGATAGTTATGGCAGGTTAACCAGCGATAATATCATGGATATCAGGTTCGCAAAAAACAGCGAACTTTGGGTAGGTACCAATGGCGGCGGGATAAATGTTATTGATACAGCCAATCATAAAACCACCCACATGGTAAGCAGTAACGAAAACAGCGCATCATTACGCAGTAACGCTATCAGCATGATATACGAGGATAACGAGGCCCGGGTATGGATAGCAACCTTACGTGGCGGGGTGAATATTTTAGATAACAGGCGCAACCAGTTTAAACTCATCACCCACGATCCATTTAATAAAAACAGTGTTGTTAATAACTTTATCATTTCTTTTTGCGAGGATGAACTGCATAATCTGTGGATTGGTACCGATGGCGGCGGCTTAAGTTACTGGAACAGGAAAGCCAATGTTTATACCAACTATGTACATACCGCAGATAAAGGATCGGTAAGCAGTAACTTTGTGGTCAGCATGATTAAAGATCATAAAAACCTGATCTGGGTAGCTACATTTAGCGGAGGGATCGACCGCTTTGATAAATCATCGGGTAAGTTTATACATTACAGCTGTTATAACCCTAACACCAAAACCGAAGATAAAAGCTTATGGAAGCTTTATCTTGATTCGCACAATAATTTGTGGGCGGGGGTAACCCGCGGTGGGGCATTATACTGGTATAATCGCAAAGCCGATAAATTTGAGATTTTTGATGATCAGCTAACCAATATACACGCTATTTTTGAGGATGATAACGGTACACTTTGGCTTGGCGACTATTCGCAGCTGATTAAAGTTGACGTTAGCCGGAAAAATCACCAGTATATCTCTATTAAAAATGCCGTACGTTCAATTACCGAAGACGGTAACCGTAACCTTTGGATAGGTACCGAAGGAGGCGGTTTACTAAAATATAATATTCCCGAAAATAAATTAACCCGTTTTACACAGGCCGATGGTTTGCCAAGCAATTCGCTGTTGAATGTTTTGGTTGATAACAGCGGAAACCTGTGGGGCAGTACTTACAACGGGCTCACCGAATATAATATCACCACCAAAAAGTTCAAAAACTTTTACGCCTCGGATGGCTTGCAGAGTAATCAGTTTAATTTTAATGCGGCGCTGAAACTAAGCACCGGCGAACTGGCCTTTGGCGGCATTGATGGCTTTAATTTGTTTTATCCCGATAGTATAAAATTACCCGTACGCGAGCCCGAGCTTCGGCTTACCGGGCTGCATATCGATAATAAAGCCATCGATGGTAATACAAGTTACACCGGCAGGCAGGCCGTTGTCGACCTCAAAACAATCACTATCCCGTATAACGAGGCCACTATTGCTATTGATTACACCACGCTCGAATATTCATTTCCCGATAAAATAAACTATGCCTATTACCTCGAATCCTGGGATCATGGCTGGAATTATGTCGGGCAGTTAAAAACAGCTTATTACACCCGCTTAAACGAGGGTACGTATACGCTCAGGATAAAGGCTACCAATACGGCAGGTGCATGGAATAATCATCAGTTGGTTTTGCATATTATTGTTTTACCACCCTGGTATCGTACCTGGCTGGCTTATTTATGTTATATTCTGGTTATTGGGTTTATTGTTTACCGGCTGTGGCGATACCAAACCAAACAAACCAAACTGAAGTACGAGATTGAGATCACCAATCTGAAAGCTGAACGCGATAAAGAATTGAACGAAAAGAAACTGTCGTTTTTTACCAATATCTCGCACGAGTTCCGTACGCCTTTAACTTTGATCATCAACCCCATTAAAGATCTGCTGCACAATAGTTCAGGCGGCGATAAAAATGATCTGAATACTATCTATCGCAATGCAAGGCGTTTGTTGGGTTTGGTGGATCATTTACTGTTATTCAGAAAAGCCGAGAGTGAAAGTGACAGCCTAAAGGTAGTGAGGTTGAATTTTACCATACTTTGCCAGGATGTTTACCAATGCTTTGTACATCAGGCCAAAGCCAAAAATATAACTTATAATTTTAATCATGGTGCTGACGATGTTGAATTGTATGCCGACCGTGAAAAGATCGAGATCGTGCTGTTTAACCTGATATCCAATGCCATTAAATTTACACCGGATAACGGTAAGATAGAAGTTAATTTAAAACAGAACGATGACCTGGTCTTATTGGAGGTATCAGACAACGGGCGGGGTATTGATGCCGGTATTGGCGAAAAGCTGTTTGATAAATACTACCAGATCAAAGATAAAAACTCATTAAAAACAGGCTTCGGTATTGGTTTATATCTTGTAAAAACATTTATAGCACAACATCATGGCTCCATCAACTATCACAATAATCCAACAGGTGGTACAAGCTTTACCCTGCAGTTAAAAACAGGTAAATTGCACTTTAGCAGCGCTGATATTTTAGATGATGCAGTTGTTGATCAAAGCCATCACCAGTTGCTCGATCCGGAGATGGAAGAAGAAGGCCAAACACAACCAGAAGAAGAATCAGTAAATCAACTGGAGTTATTGATCTCCGACAGGCAGTCTGTGCTGATCATCGACGATAATGAACAGCTGCGCGATTATGTAGCAAAGATCTTTAAACGCGATTATAAAATTTACGAAGCCGTAAACGGCGAGCAGGGGCTTGAGTACATTAAAAAGTTTTTACCCGATATCATCATCAGCGATATCAAAATGGACGACCTTGACGGGATCGAACTGTGTAAGATCATCAAGCAGGATTCATTGCTGAGTCATATCCCGGTTATATTGATGACAGGCGACTCGACTCCCGAATTGCAGTTAAAAGGTATAGAAGTAGGCGCGGTTGACTTTATCAGCAAACCATTTGAAAAAGATCTGCTGATTGCCCGGGTAAATGGTATCTTGCGAAGTAAAACCGAACTGCAGAATTATTTTTATAACGAGGTTACGTTAAAAAGCAGTGCCCGCCGGATATCCGAAGAACATAAAGACTTTTTGTACAAATGCGTCGCAATCATTGAAAGTAATATCATCGATAATGATTTTGATGTTCAGGCTATAGCCGATGAGATGGGGATGAGCTATTCCAGCTTGTTTAAAAAGATCAAACTGATAACCGGGCAATCTGTCAATAACTTTATCCGGTTTATCCGCATCCGTAAAGCTGCCGAACTACTGATTAATACCAATTGCAACGTAAACGAGGCTGCCATGAATGTGGGGGTAAACGACATTAAATACTTTCGCGAACATTTTGTGAAAGTATTTGGTATGAAGCCTTCCGAGTTTTTAAAGAAGCATCGTACCGCCTTTCATAAAAATTACCGCGTTGAAGAAGCGATGAAATTTCCGCACCATGTCGATTAGCATATTTACCTGCCTACGTAAATAATTTGCTACAATACCCATAAGTGCTGTTTTGTTGAAAATGCCCCCTTTAAAATATCAAAATAACCCCCACCCGATATTGCTATTTAACTTTACTTCGCAATACCAATTGAGCCGGAATACTTGCTTACCATTTAATTCAATATTTGAATACCTATATTGATGCAGGATTTTTCTGAATTAACGAGGTAATTTATTGCGATATGTTTAAAACAAAATATGTGATCAAAATTGCGTTTAGTATGCTTCTGGCTTTAACCAGCTTGTTAGCTAACGCACAAATACAAGATCAGGCTAATGATCGTAAAACATGGCTTGCTTATATGGATAAAATTGCCCGGCCGGTTATGAGCAATATTGCTAATAATACGCTCAAGGCCAATATGCCGGTTGCCCTGTCCGAGAGGATCGACAACAAAGATAGCCGGGCCAAAGTGGCATACCTGGAGGCTTTTGGCCGTACTTTAAGCGGTCTGGCACCATGGCTTGAGGGTGAGGGCGGCGATGGCGATGAAGTTAAATTACGTACACAATATCGTGAGTGGGCATTAAAAGGTATTGTCAATTCCGTAAATCCCGAAGCTAAAGATTTTCTGCAATGGAACGGCGGTCAGCCGCTGGTTGACGCCTCTTTTGTTGCGCTGGGGCTTATCCGGTCGCCGTGGTTATGGTCGCACCTTGATGCCAAAGTTCAGCAGCAGGTTATCAACCAATTTAGAATTACCCGCAACACAGTGCCGGTTTACAGTAACTGGCTGCTTTTTAGCGGTATGATAGAAGCTTTTTTTTGCAAATATGATATAGACTATGATGCCGTAAGAGTAGATTTTGCGGTAAAGGAGTTCACCAAACATTGGTATGTGGGCGATGGTTTGTTTTCCGACGGAATGGAGTTTCATTACGATTATTACAACAGTATTGTGATACATCCCAACCTCAATACCATTATTGAGGTGATAAATGCCAAAAAAAATATTTATGGCAGAGAAAAGGCTAATCTGAATGCTATCAGCAAACGCTATGCACAAATACAGGAACGGCAGATCAATACCGATGGCAGCTATCCGGTAACGGGCCGTTCTATAGTTTACCGTGGTGGTGTATTTCATCATTTAGCATATATGGCTTATAAAGCGCAATTGCCCGAATCATTAAAACCGGCACAGGTGCGCTGTGCATTAACTGCCGTGATCAAAAAAACACTCGGATCGCCAACTACCTTTAACGATAAAGGCTGGCTTAATATCGGCTTGTACGGTAACCAACCTAACCTTGCAGATGTCTACATCACCACAGGGAGTTTATACATGTGCATGGATGTTTTTTTACCGCTGGGCTTACCCGCAACCGATGAATTTTGGAGTGCCCCGCCATTACCATGGACATCGGTAAAAATATGGACGGGACAGGATGCAGAACCTGACCATGCGATGGACTCCAATAAATTTTAATTGACGTATATGATGCGATTTTGCAAACTTTTAATAGTGTTAATAAGCTTTTCTGGTAGCGTGGCCATTGCACAAACGCCTTCAAAAAGTTTTACTCCCGGCGCCATTTGGCCCGATAATAATGGCGTACACATTAATGCCCACGGCGGGGGGATGTTACACAGCAAGGGTACTTATTACTGGTTTGGCGAACATAAAATTGAGGGCGGTGCAGGTAATCGTGCCATGGTAGGTGTGCATTGCTACTCTTCGAAAGACCTGTACAACTGGAAAGATGAAGGCATAGCTTTAGCTGTTAAGGATTCGGCCAGCGATATTGCCAAGGGTTGTATATTGGAACGCCCCAAAGTGGTTTACAATAAAAAAACTAAAAAATACGTGATGTGGTTTCACCTGGAATTACGTGGCCAGGGCTATAAGGCCGCCCGGGCCGGCGTTGCCACAAGCGATAAGGTTACGGGCCCATATACTTTTATAAAAAGCTACCGGCCCAATGCTGGTTTTATGCCGGTTTACCCGGAAGGGACTGCTGAAACCGATAAAGTAAATTGTGATCATCCCAACGGAAAGAGTGAAGGCTTTTTTTGCCGTGATGTACCCGGCGGGCAAATGGCGCGTGATATGAACGTTTTTGTGGATGACGATGGTAAAGCCTATCATATCTTTTCAGCCGAAGAGAACTTTACCCTTGATATAGCCGAACTGAATGACGATTATACCGGTCATACCGGTAAGTTTGCGCGGGTATATGCTGGTCACCAAACCGAAGCGCCGGCCATATTTAAACGCAATGGCACCTATTATCTGGTAGGTTCAGGCACTACAGGCTGGGCGCCAAATCCGGCGCGGTGGTTTTCGGCCAAATCGATTTGGGGTCCGTGGACTTACCATGGTAACCCTTGTGTGGGCAAAGGTGCCGAAATTACTTTTGGCGGTCAAAGTACATATGTGTTGCCCGTAGCAGGTAAAAAGGATGCATTTATTTTTATGGCCGATAAGTGGACGCCTAAAAATGCTATAGATGGCCGCTACCTGTGGTTGCCTGTTACTTTTAAAGGCGATGATATTGAGATAGATTGGTTAGATAACTGGAATCTGGATGTATTTAAAAAATAAGATGAGAAAACTGATACTAATAATCGGGAGTGTACTGATCTGCCTTGCAGTACACGCGCAGGATAGCCTGATCACCAATATTAATGCACGTAAATCACTATCGCTTAACGGAAGCTGGCAATACATTGTAGACCCCTACGAAACCGGTTTTTACGATTACCGTTACAAGGAACTGAACGAAAAAAATGGCGATGCGTACTGGAACACCGATATCCCAAAAGATAAAACAGAGAAAAAAGAACACGGGTATATCGATAAATACACGTTGCAGGTTCCGGGCGACTGGAACCATCAAAAACCTGAATTTGTTTATTACGAAGGGACCGTCTGGTATAAAAAATCATTTGATTTTAATCCTGCGGAGGCAGGTAAAAAATACTACCTCTACTTTGGCGCAGTTAACTACCGTGCCGATGTTTACCTTAACGGGAAGAAATTAGGCTTCCACATCGGTGGTTTTACACCGTTTAATTTTGAGGTTCCTGCGTCCCTGTTAAAGGAAAAAGGAAACTTTTTAGTAGTAAAGGTTGATAACAAACGTTACGCCGATGAGGTACCTACTTTAAATACCGACTGGTGGAACTATGGCGGTATTACCCGCGATGTAAAGCTGGTTGAGGTTCCGCAAACCTTCATCCGCGATTACGTTATCCAGCTAAAAAAACCGGAACCCGGTAAAGGTCCGGCAACTAATCCTGCGGTAAGCGGCTGGGTAAAACTCAGCAATGCCAAAACTGGTGAAAATATCACCATCAGCATCCCCGAACTGAGATTTAAAAAACAGATCGTGGCAAGCGGCAGTATTACGCCAATTGAGTTTAACCTGCCCAAACTACAGCTATGGTCGCCCGAAAGCCCTAAATTGTATAATGTGATCATTGCCACAGCCACCGATAAGGTAGAAGACAAGATCGGTTTTCGCACTGTTGAAGCTTTTGGTAAACAGGTGTTGCTCAATGGCAAACCCATTTTTATGCGGGGTATCTGTATTCATGGCGAAATTCCGCAAGAGGTACGGCGAGCATATAGTAAACAAGATGCAGAGCAGTTATTACGGCAGGCGCGGGGGCTAAACTGCAATATGGTTAGGCTGGCGCATTATCCGCACGATGAAAGCATGACCCGTCTGGCCGACTCGTTGGGCATACTGGTATGGTCGGAAATACCGGTTTACTGGACGATCAATTTTGGTAATGCCGATGTGCTCAACAAGGCCAAAGCCCAATTGAATGAAATGATCACCCGCGATCATAATCGCGCAAGCATCATTATCTGGTCGGTTGGTAACGAAACACCCGTCAGTGCAACACGCACCAATTTTATGCATAGCCTGATCACCGCCGCCAGGCAACTTGATAATACCCGCATGATATCGGCTGCGCTGGAAGTAAATTATGGCTCGCTTAAAAATCTGAACGTTGTTGATGACCCGCTGGGCGAATTTGTTGACCTGGTTGCTTTTAACGAGTATTTAGGCTGGTACGGTGGTTTGCCCGATAAATGCCGTACTACAAACTGGAGTACACCGTACAATAAACCACTGTTTATTAGCGAAACAGGTGCAGAAGGCAAAACCGGTTTCCATGCCGACTCGCTAACCCGCTTTAGCGAAGAGTTTCAGGAATGGTATTTTAAAGAGCAAACAGCCATGCTTAAACGCATGCCCGATAATTTTGTAGGCATATCGCCATGGGTACTTGCCGATTTCCGGTCGCCTAAACGCAACAATCCTATGTACCAGGAAGGGTGGAACCGGAAAGGTTTGTATGACGATAAGGGAAATAAAAAGAAGGCATTCTATATTATGAAGGCCTGGTACGATCAGATAGAAAAAACCAAATCTTATAAATAATACGCATACATAATGAAACTAAAATGGTATTTATTGCCGGTAATATTAATGGTGGTCATTAATATGAGCTGCGCACAAAAAGCTGAACACACTTTTGCATTAGGCGATACTGATTTTTTGCTGGATGGCAAACCTTTCCAAATGATATCCGGCGAAATGCATTATCCGCGTGTGCCGCGCGAAGCATGGCGAGCCCGTATGAAAATGGCCAAAGCCATGGGTTTAAATACTATTGGTACCTACGTTTTTTGGAACCTGCACGAGCCACAAAAAGGGAAGTTTGATTTTGCCGGAAATAATGATGTTGCCGAGTTTGTTAAAATAGCCCAGCAGGAAGGGTTGTGGGTTATCCTACGCCCAAGCCCTTATGTATGTGCCGAGTGGGAATTTGGCGGTTACCCATATTGGCTTCAAAATGAAAAGGGCCTGGTGGTGCGCAGCAAAGAGGCCCAGTATTTAAAGGAATACGAAACCTACATTATGCAGATAGGTAAACAACTGGCTCCGCTACAGATAAATCACGGCGGTAATATTTTGATGGTGCAGATCGAGAATGAGTACGGTTCTTACGGCAATGATAAAGAGTACCTTAAAATAAACCAGGATCTATTTAAAAAAGCCGGTTTTGATGGTTTGTTATACACCTGCGATCCGGTTGGCGATGCAAAAAAAGGATATTTGCCAGGCTTGCTACCCGGTATTAACGGTACCGACAATACTGCCAAAGTAAAAGCATTAGTGAATAGTTTGCACGATGGTAAAGGGCCATATTATATTGCCGAATGGTACCCGGCCTGGTTTGATTGGTGGGGCACAAGGCATCACACCGTGCCTGCCGAAAACTATGTTAACCGCTTAGACTCGGTACTTAAAGCAGGCATATCCATTAACATGTATATGTTTCATGGTGGTACTACACGCGCATTTATGAATGGTGCAAACTACAAGGGTAACACTCCATACGAACCCCAGATCAGCAGCTATGATTACGATGCTCCTTTGGATGAGGCTGGAAATGCGACTGATAAATTTATGAAATTCAGAGCTGTTATAGCCAAGCATCTGCCAAAAGGCACAACGCTACCGGAAGTGCCGGCGGCTAAACCTTCCATCGCTATTCCGGATATTCACCTCGATCAATCAGTATCATTGTTAAATACTTTACCTGCTCCGCAAAATAATATTACACCGCTCACTTTCGAAGATATGAACCAGGATTATGGTTTTGTATTGTATCGCACTAAAATGCAGGGGGGTAAAAATGGTATTTTGAAATTAAAAGAGCTACGCGACTATGCTGTAGTGATGATCAATGGCAAGATCATCGGCACGCTTGATCGTCGTATAAAACTGGATAGTATGCAGGTTGATCTCCCTGCCGGGGAAGTTACTTTGGATATTTTGGTAGAAAATATGGGCCGGATAAACTTTGGCAAATACCTGCTGCAAAATAAAAAAGGCATAACCGAAAGCGTTTGGTTTGATCATGCGGAAATTAAAAACTGGGCGATGTATGGTCTGCCATTTGCCGATACAAAAGGCATTAAATTCAGTGCCGCATCATCAAACACTACACCTGTGATCAAAAAAGGGTCGTTTACTATAAGCAAACCAACTGATACCTATTTTGATATGAGCGCCTGGGGAAAAGGCGTGATATGGGTAAATGGCCATAACCTGGGTAAATACTGGAGCATCGGTCCGCAGCAAACTGTTTACTTACCGGCAGAATGGTTAAAGCCAGGCAAGAACGAGGTAGTGGTGCTGGAGCTGTTAAAACCACAACAAACAAAATTAAATACCATCGCAAATCCAATATTGGATAAGCTTCCATAGTTTATTTACATCTGCTTAAGAATATAGGTCGCCCCGAAACAGGCGGCCTTTTTTGTTTTAATACGCGGCAACTAACCTTTATTAAAAAATGCATTTAATAAGTGTTATATAAACACGAAATATTTTACATCGCTGGTGCAAAGGGGGTATTTTACAATTTATACCCCCTAATTATACCAATTTACCCCTAACGCGCCCGCGTATAAAGGCTTTTATTTGTATCACCAATTGTTACAAAACCTTAAATCCTAAATTGAATGATGAGTAAAAACTACCCAATTTTTTGCTGCACTGTATTGTGTAAAACCGATGGTTATTCTGTTTCATCACATAAACCATTTGTATGAGAACATTAATACTTTTTGATCAATACTCCTCCTTTATTACCGGCAGTATAATGACTGATAATGTCGGGATCAAATGGTCGGGCTAACGGCACATAACTACCATAAACCAATTATTAACTGATATAAAAAATTAAAATTATGAAAGTAAAGTATACTTATTTAAATTATTGCCTGCGCTGTTTGCTGTTGTTGGCGTTTATTGGCTTTAGCCAGTTAACCTACGCGCAAACCCAGGTTAACGTTAGGGGTGTTGTTAAAGATGAAGCCGGGAACACCCTGCCTGGCGCAAGTGTAAAAATTGCAGGCTCGGGTCAGGGTACGGTTACCGATGCCAATGGAGTATTTAAAATAACCGCAAATAGCGGGGCTACATTAACCATATCATTTATTGGCTTTAACACAGTTACCGTAAAAGTTGACAAAAATAACCCCGATATTATAGTTACCCTTATTGATAATGGCAAACAATTAAACGAAGTTATAGTAGTAGGTTACGGCACACAGAAAAAATCGGATGTTACAGGTTCGGTTACATCGGTACCTAAAGCCCGTTTGGAAGAACTACCGGTTACCAATGTGATGCAGGCGCTTGAGGGAGCTGTGGCAGGTGTTAACGTTACCACAACGTCGTCAATACCGGGTAAAGACCCTACTGCTTCAACAACTATACGTGGCCGAAATTCTATCTCGGCTACATCTGCTCCATACGTTGTGGTTGATGGTATCCCGCTAACCAAGAGCGGTGGTTCATTAAATGATATTAATCCTAATGATATCGCGTCGATGGAGATATTAAAAGATGCTTCGGCAACGGCCATTTATGGTGTGAATGGCTCAAACGGTGTTATCCTGATCACAACCAAACGCGGAACCAGTGGCAAACCAGTAATTAAATATAACGGTTATGTAGGCTACGAAAACCTTTCTCACCTGCTTACTCCGCGTGACCCGGCATCATTTACTCAAAAATATCTGGATTATCTATCTCAAAACAACCAGAAACAGCAGTTTCCTGAACCGGTTTATAATAATGGCGAAAGGGCTAACTATGCCGCAGGTCATATTACCGATTGGGTGAATGAAGCTACTCAGCAAGGTATTATGCAAGATCATAATGTTAATGTTTCCGGTGGATCTGAAAGTACTAAATATTTTATATCCGGCGATTATTTGAGCCAAAAAGGCGTTGTTAAAGGATATCAATATAAAAGAGTGAGTATACGCTCTAACCTGGATGTTAACGTAACCGACTATCTAACTGTTGGTGCTTCTTTGTTTTTTGCCAATAATAACTACGATGGGGGGCGCGCAAATCTTCTTCTGGCCACTGCCCTAAGCCCTTACGGCAGCGAGTACAATCCGGATGGTACTTATATGATCTATCCGCAGCTGTCTGAGCAGCTCTATACCAACTCAATGCTTGGCCTCACTACCGATCAGGTTAATCGCAGCGTTAACATTAGCGGCAATGGTTATGCCGACGTAAAGTTTGGTGGTGCCGTTAAAGGTTTAAAATACCGGCTAAATGCGGGTTATAACTTTTTGCCAACGCGTGTAGATAGTTATAGCGGCCGTTTAGCTAATACACCATTAGGTTCGGCCAGCGCAGCCAGTTCAGAAACTCAAAGTTATACTATTGAAAACCTGTTGTTTTACGATCGCGATTTTGGTAAAAGCCACTTAAATGTTACCGCATTGTACAGCGCGCAAAGCCGCCGGTATAACGCATCAACCACTTCGGGTTCGGGCTATATTAATGACCAATTGTCTTTCAATAACGTAGGTGCCGGAAATACCCTGGGCGGTTATTCTTACTCAGATCGGTATGCCGCTAATTCGCAAATGGGACGTATCAATTACTCGTATGACAGTCGTTACCTGTTAACATTAACAGCCCGCCGGGATGGATCATCGGTGTTTGGCGCCAATACTACCAAATATGGCTGGTTCCCGGTAGCAGCTGTTGGTTGGAATATTTCGAATGAATCGTTTTTAAAGGATTCGAAAATTATTGACAACTTAAAACTAAGATTGTCTTACGGTAAAACAGGTAACGAAGCATTGCCGGTTTATCGTACCATCACAACTGATGCGACAATACGTTTCCCATTCAGTGGTGTGAGCCAGATAGGCGTACAGGCCTCTAACCTGGGTAATGCTAACCTGCACTGGGAAAGTACGGTAACTACTAACCTTGGTGTCGATTTCTCTTTCCTGAAAAGCCGCATTTCAGGTAGCATCGATGTTTACAGCTCAAAAACTTCAGATCTGTTACTTAACCGGGGCTTGCCAACTATAACAGGTTATACTAATGTGTTCGATAATATTGGTAAAGCCGCCAATAAAGGTTTGGAAATATCCTTAAACACCCGCAATATTGATATGAAAGGCTTTCGTTGGGAAACAAGTTTTGTTTTTGCCACTAACCAAAATAAAATTGTCGACCTATATGGTGATGGCAAAGATGATTTAGGAAACAGGTGGTTTATAGGCCAGCCTATCAGCGTAATTTATGATTACAAAATGACAGGGGTTTGGCAAACCGGCGAGGATCCATCAAAACAAGATCCTGGTTCTAAACCAGGCGATCTGAAATTTGCCGATACTGATGGCGATGGTAAAATAACAGCTAACGATAAGGTTATACAGGGCCAAACTTCGCCTAAATGGACAGGCGGCATGACCAACACTTTTCATTACAAACAACTTGCTTTAAGTATATTTATCCAAACCGCACAAGGCATACTGAAAAACGACGCCGATTATAATTATGCCGATGAAGCCGGCCGCCGTAATACTCCGGCAGAAATTGGCTACTGGACACCTACCAACGGGAGCAACTCATTTCAGTCGTTAGCTTATACCAACACCCGCGGATATGGATATCCGCATGATGGAAGCTATACCAGGATAAAAGATATTACATTAAGTTACACGTTTGCGCCTAAATTGTTGGATAAGATACACTTATCCGGATTGATGATTTACGCCAGTGGGCGCAACCTCCATACTTTTACCAATTGGATAGGCTGGGATCCGGAGGATGATTATTTAACACGGGGAGTAACTAATTCTACTGCGAGCTGGGTTGATAATTACCCGCAAACCCGTACCATCGTTTTCGGCCTTAATGTTTCTTTAAAATAATTTAAACTAACAACAATGAAAAAATATTATATTTTGGTTGCCGCATGCATTTTAGCATTTGCAATCCCATCCTGTAAAAAGAGTTATCTGGATGAAACGCCATACTCATCATATACGCCATTAACCTTAACCGATTCGCTGGGTTTTGAAGCATCTGCAGTGGGGCTTTATAATCTTGAAACCGGTATATTAACCTATGCCGACCGCCAGGGTTGGCCGAGCGTTTGGCAAATAGGCACCGATGTTGCTAATGCGACAGCCCAGCAGGAAGGTATAGAAGTGCCGTATTATAACTATGCCACATTAACCAATACCGACGCCGCGGCAGCATACATTTGGAGAAAGTATTATGCCATGATCAATAACGCCAATATTATTATCAGTTCGGCCGAAAATCCATCCACAACTAAAATTACAATAATTGGTAAAAGGCAGGTTGAAGCCGAAGCAAAGTTTTTCAGGGCATATGCTTATCACAACCTAACTATACTGTTTGGTAAAGTGCCTTTGGTAACTTCGCCTGTAACAACGTTTAAAATCGATTTTGTTCGTTCGCCACAAGCAGATATTGATGCACTTATTGTAGGCGACCTTACTTATGCCAGCACTTATTTATCTGATCTGAATGGTACCGGTAATAAGGTTAATGTGCAGGGTAAACCGGTTGGCCGTGCCAATAAATATATGGCCATGCAACTATTAGCCGAAACTTATCTGCGCATGGGCAAAAACGATTTAGCTGAGCAGCAGGCCCAGGCAGTTATCAGCAGCGGTAAATTTAGTTTGGTTAGTGCACGTTATGGTGTGCGGGCAGGCGGCGCAGGCGATTATTACTCTGATATGTTTGTTTACGGTAATCAGCGCCGTTCGCAGGGAAGTCCGGAAGCGCTATGGGTATTAGAGCAAGAAAATCCGGCAACGGTGGTTGGCGGCAACGTGGATAACGCGCAGCAACGCCGTGTTTGGGGAGCAGCATATTATCAGGTGCCGGGTATGGCCATTTGCGATTCTTTAGGCGGACGTGGTATTGCGAGGTTAAGGTTAAGTAATTGGGTGTTGTATGGCCTGTATCCAACCGGAGATATGCGTAATTCACAATACAGCATTAAGAGACGTTATTATTATAACGACCCGGCATCACCTGCGCTATACGGCAAACCTGTGCCGTTTACAGGTACCGATACCTTGTTCCGCATTTGCCCAAGCATTACTAAATGGGGGCAGTTTGATCCGAATGATTCGTTTGGTTACGCGATGATCAAAGATTTTATTATGATGCGTTTGGGTGAAACTTATTTATTGCTTGCCGAAGCGCAATTTAAGCAAGGTAAAACTAATGAAGCTGCCGCATCTATCAATGTACTAAGAACACGTGCTAAAGCGCCGCAGGTAACCGGAGCGCAAATGACACTTGATTTTATATTGGACGAGCGCGCCCGCGAATTGATAGGCGAAGAAAACAGGCGCCAAACATTAATGCGTACCGGCACATTGGTTGACCGCGCTACCCGTTTAAACTCAAACGATGCAGTACATCCTACAACAGGTTTAACAGCAAAAAACCTGTTACTGCCAATTCCATTATCAGAAATTCAATTAAATAAAGATGCTGTTCTGGATCAAAATCCGGGATATTAATGTATTATTGATAATATAAAATTTGTATAAAACCCGGGTGCAAATACCCGGGTTTTATATTATCAACAGATTGTATGCAATATCAAAAGTTAAGTTTTATTATATTTTGGTGCTTCTCATTAACAGCATTGGGTTCGATCAAACCACCCGCTGATACTGGCAAGGTTTACAAACTGGTATGGGCAGATGAGTTTAATACGAATGGCCCTCCTGATACCCGTAACTGGAAGTTTGAAAACGGCTTTGTGCGTAACCACGAATTGCAATGGTACCAATCGGCCAATGCCTGGTGTAAAGACGGTAGGTTAATTATCGAAGTTCGCAAAGCACACGTGCCTAACCCGGGTTATGACTCTGCAAGCACCAACTGGAAAAATAAGCGCCCCTTTATTGAATACACCTCAGCAAGTATCAATACCTCCGGTTTACATGCCTGGAAATATGGCCGCTTTGTAATGCGCGCCAAAATAGATACCAATATGGGCCTGTGGCCCGCATTCTGGATGCTGGGTGTATCGGGCAAATGGCCTGCAAACGGCGAGATCGATATCATGGAGTATTACCGGGGAAAGATACTGGCCAACATTGCCTGCGGTACAGCCACACCCTATAAAGCTCAATGGTTTAGCAAAACCAAAGCAGTTAAATTATTTACCGATCCAAATTGGTCAAACCAATTTCACATATGGCGCATGGATTGGGATGAAAAAGGAATAAGCCTGTATGTTGACGATGAGTTAATGAACCACGCTGATCTTAGCCAATTGGTTAACAAAGATGGATCGGGTATTAACCCGTTTAACCAACCGCAATACATGCTGCTTAACCTGGCCCTTGGCGGAGATAACGGCGGAGATCCCTCGGCAACCGCCTTTCCAAAACGATTTGAAATTGATTATGTAAGGGTATATCAATAAGGAGCACTCTGCCGGTGGTTAAATGTATCCGCGGCAAGCGTGTATTACCATGCTAATTAAAACCTAAAACCTATTGAATAATAAGTAAGATAGCCTTCGGTGCCCCTGCCCACTACGCCTTGTAATATAAAAGAGTGGTAAGGAGTAAGGTAAATACCCCCGCCGTAAGCTTCGTGTACGACATTTGACGATTCGCCATTCAACCAAACACGGCCCACATCATTGTACAATACCAGGCCCAGGGTTGACGGAAACAGGTACGCGTTAAAATCGCATACTTTCATTCGCAGTTCAAGGTTGTTATACAGCATACTGTTGCCTATAAACCTGCTGGTGTGGTACCCCTGCAGGCTTGGGCCGCCCAGGTTCATCATCTGGAAAAACTCGCCCCCGCCAATAAATGTACCGGCGCCGGTACGATCGGCTATAACGATGGCCGAATCCTTTACAGGGATAAAAAAACTAAAAGTAGACAATATGGCGCCATTGGTTTTGTTATTGACGTTCAAGGCTGTTAGGCCGGTGATGTTGGTACGCCACATCACACCCTTTGATGTAAATTTTGCGTTATTGCGGGTGTCTAAAATTACCCCACCCACAAGGCCGGTGTAGTATTTGGTCGAAAATAGGTTCAATTCCGGATGCGTGTCGTTGTATTCCGCAAAAAAATGCGTGGTGTTATTTGATTCCCAACTGCTGTAGTATTGCCCTACAACGCCTGCGCTAACCTGCCATTTGCCATACTGATGTGCCAGGCGCACATCGGCATTGGTAAAATCATATCGGTTACGGTAATAATCGAAAGTTTTCTCGCCCGAATTAACAAATTCGCCTACATTACCCATGCCGAAGAAGTTGTTTACATTTTTGGGGCCACGCTCCAGAATATTTACCTGCAGATCGTTATTGCCGATTACTTTTTTAAAGTCGCCTTTATAAGTAACAATAAACGATTGTTTAGTAAGCGTATAGCTCACTTTTAACTCTTGTTTGCTAACATAAGGTACTTCTTTAAACCCGTGTTTTTCGGCATGCATGCCGCCAACCAACATTACACCATCTTCCGGACTGTAACCTAAACTAATGAGTGGTGAAAAACGATCCGATTGATGCACCGGCCTGTCAAAACTGTTGATGGTTGAATCTTTGGATGTGCGGATATGAGCCAGTGACGAAGATGGCAGGTTGTTCTTTTGATCGGAGCGATCATAAACAAACAGCTTGCCGCGGTTATCCAGTTTACTGTCAATATGATAAGTGTCTTCATCATTTCCGCCTATCATCCGCACTTTAATAGGTGAGGGCTCATTGCCGCCAATATCAAAAGTGTTTTTGCCATCTAAACCATATAAACGGATCTCTTTAGTTATTTCCGGATCAAATGTGCGCTGATAAATAACCTTGCCAACGGTGTCTTTTTTAACCTTGTTGATGGTGACGTTTATTTTACCGCTGTCAAGTTCGGCAATGGTAAATTTTTCGTTTTTATCAGATGCCGGTATATCAACAGTTTTGGCCAGAAAACTATAATATTTAAAAGCGTCCTGTTTAATATTGTTTCGCCGCTGTATTAGGGTTTTGGTTATTCGTTGGCCTGTCAATGCGTAGGCCTTGGCAGGTATCAGTTTAACCGCTTGTGTAAGCAATCCGTCGGTAAGTTTACTTTGCACATAGGCAATTTCTTTTTCCCAATCTTCCCAGCTTAACTGGTTTAAAAAATACAAGTCGAATGAGATGTTATTGGCGTTCCAGCCGGATATGTTTTTGATATGATCCTTATAGGGAGGGAGTTTGGGTACAAAAACCGAGATTGCAGACGGTAAAACACCGTCGGTAGTATAAAAAACTTTATCCCTGTCGCGTGGGATAGGCTCATACAGATCTTTAGTGGTGTCACTTTCTTTTTCCCATCGCCACTGCCCTTCGTGCCGGTCCCAGTCACCTATGATCATATCAAGCACGCGGGCGCGTAAAAGCAAGTGCTGATCGGCTTTATTATCGTTATCTTTCTCCAATTTATCCTGCAACTTTTCAGTCTTTATAGCTTTCGATCCATCGAGCGGGCTATGCTCCTCAAACAAATAAACCTGGTTGCCAAACTCTTTACGGTATTTTCCCAGGTTGGGGCCATCGGGTAAATAAACGATAGACGGATGCGAATGGGGTATATCGAGCGCATCCTCTAAAGGTGCAACGCATAGAGCCGAAAACGGATGAGACGTGGATACCTCATCCTGCAAAAAAGAGGTCACTATAGTGTGGTTATAATATTTGGGCAGTTCCCTCGAGGTGGTTTTGTTTACCGATCTTAATACCCATTCCTGCCCGGTTGAGTCAACCAGCTGCAATGAACTTGTTTGGTTACCGCCACCGGTACCGGTGATTTTTAAACCACCCTTTTCTGTTTCGAGATGAAACACTTTCATCTTTACCGGCAACGCCCATACGTTACGGTAATTTTTACCTAAAAGTGTTTTATGGAAGCCGCTCACATCATTATATTGAGGATGGACCGCCACTGTTACACTATCGTTCGGGCTGTGGTTTTGGGAGTACGAACAGTAGGCAAAAGTTGTTAAAAAACAGAGTATAAATATTTGTTTATAAGTCATATAGGTAGCATAATAGCCGGGTTTGCCCCGGTGTATTAGTCTAACATATAAGTATAGAATTTGTTCGTATCTTGTTTCGTTCAGATTAAATTTTGTAGTTTACACTAACACGCAGTGCCTTTAATCCGGTAACGCCTTGCAACTCTTCTAACTGTACCATGTGGAGGTCGTTCTTTAACTTTTTTTCTTTTTGCAGCTCTTTAATATAACTGATGTAATCCTGAGCCTCGGCATCGTTAAAATAAACCAGGGAAATTTGGCCGGGTTGAGTTAGCCGTTGTTTGGTTTCCTTGATACGTACTTTGTCGATCCGTTTTTTGATCACCTCGTACCTGATGTTATAGTACCCCTCCACATCAAAACGACGTTCATCATTACGGAAGCAAATATTGATCTGGCTCGAGTGGACAAAAATAAGCGAGGCTACCTCTAGCGGCACAGGCATTTTTGATTGCAGGGTATTCGCTAACAGAGCAACATCAAGCATCGATTTGATCTGCCAGTTGCGAAATTGCTTTAAATGGCCAGGGGTAAACTCAACGGCAGGTGCTATAGCCTGGCCGGTATAAATATCATATTCAACCCCATCCGACCGGAATTTTTCGAAATAACAAGGGTATATTTTTTGAAGCCTTGTTTGTGCCTGTTCAAAATAGTGATTTAGCGCACTGTTTATTTGTTTTATCGACACTTCGAGCGCGCGCCTATGGGCGTAGCCATCGCCCTTTTGTTCATTTATCGTTTTAGCAAATTCATTTAATACAGGCTCTGTGGCCGGATATTTTTGCCTGTATTGCGATAAATACGGATGCACAACCCCATGCAGGGTATTACTGAACATGATTTCGTCGTTGGACTTTTTAACCACGTTGAACAATTTAAGCCAGCCTTTTACTGCTGTAGCCATTTTGTTAGACAAGCGTTTGGGGAGGTGCTTTTTTAACTCTGCAACCGTGTTGTGTAATGCGGTAATGATGGTGCTGATATCATTATCCAATGCCTGGTTGTGTTTAATGGTAGAGTCGCGGATATCTATCGAACCAAAAAGAGGGTACACGTTATCGAACGAAACAATTTCGATATCAGGCTCTTCGGTACCTGCGCTTTTTTCTATCAGGTAATGCCATGCAGCCTCTGTAAACTTCCACTCCACAGGTTTTTGCAGCGTGGTAAAGTTTGTTTTAATAACCTCGTTAAGATTTAAATTAAATTGCTCGGCACTATCTTGCAGTAACTGGGCCAGCAAGGGTATTGCGCCCTGCAGTTTTGAAAGCAATTTTTCGTAAAAAACAACTCTTTGCTCCGAATAGATCTCCAATATGCCAGTAAGCTTACGGTTGTAATACACCGGCAGCATGGCGTATGATTTGATGCCGCTTTGTTTAATTACTTTTAAAAAGGCAAATTGCTCTATCTTTTTTTCGGATAAGGTGCTGAAAAACATAGCACCCGGTTTTTCGAGATAATTATTGAATGAACTGTATGTTTCTTCGGTTGCTTCAAATTGTTTTGCAGTTTTAACCAGGATGCTATTACTGCATTCCTGAGTGTCGAATATCAGCGATCCGTTTACCCGTAGCAAAGGCAGCAACCCAAACTTGATCGAGTTATTACCGGTAAGGGTTTGTAACGAACTGATCACATCAGCATAAAGATCGGTTTGTCCATTGGTATTAACCAGGGCATTCCTGATGTTCTCAACCGATCTATCGGCAGTTACGTCATCAATAGTGATCACCGCAAATCCTTCCAGATTGAACATGCTTAAAGGTATAATATCCTGCAGGATATCCATCTCTACGCCATCGTACAAAAATGGCTCTATCATTTCGGGGTTGATGTCAGGCAGGTCGCTCTTTGCTGTCACATCGATAAAATTGGTATCGGTATGGATGCGGTAATACTTGCATACACCGGTGTCGGGGTCGGCATGTGAGTAAATAATATCATTACTGATATCCGATGGGAAATTGTACAGCTTTTGCAAAATCAACCGGTAAATAAAATCAACCTGCTGATCTTGAAACAGAGGTAAGCCGTCATTATCTGCCTTATTTTTATTATTTGCTTTATGGTTGGTTAAAAAATTGAAAAAGGCATCGGTACTGTAAATGATCTGTGATGGAACAGGTGAGCTGAGCGCCCAAAACAATTTGCTCTCGTCTTCAACGGCAGGCGACAATATGGTGTACACCAACTCCAAAACATCGGTGTATTTTTCAGCTTCCTTTACGGTTAATGTATCAGTTTCCAGATGCGGATAAAACTTGAATTTATTGAGCACAAACCTGTAAAATTCACCTTTTATGGTTTGTTCGGCATCAACCCGTTTTTTGAGATATTTGACAAATGGCTTGAACGAGAAAGCTGTTTGTACAAGTTCCTTCTTTCCTAAATGCTCTTTAATATCAAGTATGGTTGTTTGCATTGTGATCCTTCAAATAGTAATACAAACGAGTGGTTAAAATGTTAAGGTAAAATTGATATAAGGATACCAGCCTTCAACCGAATAACCTGTCTTGACTTGTAACAGTGCCATGTCCGACGGTGAAAAATAAACACCGGCTCCAAAACCATTGTGCCAAACCGCGTTAGATTGCTCCGACCTGTCCCAAACACGGCCAATATCATAAGCTGCGGTAACACCATATTGACCGGGTAATATATACGAGAACAGATTGTTAAACTTCCAGCGCCCCTCCAGGTTATTGTAAAGCATCTGTTCGCCGGCAAATCGGTTTTGTTTATAGCCGATCAGGTTGTTTTCGCCGCCTAAAAACATTGACTGATAAAAAGTGGTTTGGCCCAGGGTAATACCCGCACCGGCTTTTTCGGTGATCACGAAGTTTGAATGGGTATCAACACTTTTATAAAGCGTGGCCTCGGTTAACCATTGTAAAAAAGTTTTTGCCGAACTACCGATCCCTGCGTAAGCCTGCACCCGCGAGTTGACATATGCTCCCCAGGATGTGAGTATCTTACGATCGCGCTTATCATCAATATAAGTTACCATGAAACCTATGTGCAGCTTGTTTTGGGTGTAACTCAGGCTATCATAACTGTTAACCAGTTCGGGGTGATTAATAAGGTTAGGCGAGGCATCATTTAAATAATGATAGTATTGGACCGAGGGCCCTAATCGTACACTTTGTGTTGCCGCTATGTTTTGCCAGCGCAGGCTTGCATCAGCAGTAAAAAAATTAAACTTGGCGCGATAAAAATTAACATAATCGCCGGTTTTATTGTAATCGCTTACGTTACCCCGGCCAAAGAAATTGATGTTATTGGGAAAATAGCCTTTAAACTGTAACTCGGCATCCGCTTTATTTGGCCCACTGTTGATATCGGCAATAAAATTAATACGTGTCGACTCGTAGCCAAAGGCATGGCCAACTGTAAGCTGTTGTGTGCTTGATGGATTTTTGCGAAAGCCCTGGCGCAGGTATTTGATACCGCCTTCAATAAAATACCCCTGGTCAACATCGTATCCGGTAGAAAAGAGCGGTATAGCGGTAGTATAATGAGTAGTTGGTAAATAAGCTACGTTTGCCGAATCGTTTGATAGCTTTTTGTCTACAACAACTTTGCTGTTGCCGGTAAACACCGCCGTATTTACCTTCTCGTAAATATCTAACTTTTTGGTATTGTTCTCGATATTGTACGTGCGGTGCCCATCGCCACCAACTATGCGTATTTTTATTGGCGATGAGGTGTTGTTTACCACAATACTATCCTGTCCTTTGGCAACAAACAGGCGTACTTCTTTAGTAAAAGCAGGATCGAATACCTTAAAGTAAACCGTACTTTTTGATCTGGTAACCGGTAGTTTATTGACACGTACTATCAGGTTGTTTTTCAATGTGTCTTTTAAAATAAACAGCTCGCTTTTGTCGGTAGCTTTAATGTCGATCGTTTTATTTAAAAAACGATAATAAATGTCAGAGGCCTCCATCAGGTGATCACGCCGGTATTTCATTTCTTTTAACAGCTTATCATGGCTGATGCGATAAATGGCCAGTGGCAAGCGGCGTAACGACTGTTCCAAAACATCATCGGTAAGGGCAGCGGCAAAGTCGTGGGTTACCTGCATCCATTTTTCATAACTTATCTGGCTTAAAAAGCGGGTGTTTAAATTATGACCATTAAAAAAGAAATCAACAATTGATTTTGGAGGAGCGTTATATCCCTTGAGATAGCGGGCAACAAACTGGCGTGAGGCTATTTTAGGAATAAAACCCTGGTTGATATAAAAAGCCACCGTGCGATCATGCGGTACGGCCGAGAAATACCTGTTTGCGCCTTTTTGTACACCCAGCCAGCGTAACTGATCTTGCTGCTGATCCCAATCGCCTAAAAACCAATCAAGCAATCGCGTTCTGAAAAACTCGATACTATCCAGCCGGTTCGAACTGCTTTTATCCAGTTCTTTGATCATGTTACCTGTGTTGATCGAACTGTCGCCTGGTTCGCGTTCTTCGAGCAGGCATAAAGTGCCGGCAAATTCTTTTTCGTAATACCCTAAACGTTTATCGGCAGCTACATAACCTATTATGGGTGAGGTGTGCGCTACTTTTACAGCCTGTGCAATAACCGGTGCTATTAATGCGCCGTAAGGGTGCTGCGCCGACATGGCATCGCTTAACCACGACTTGGCAAATGTTTGGCTTATTGCCTGTGGTAATAAGATGAGCGGATATTTTTCAATACTGCTGAGCACATATTTTTTATCAGATGCGTCCTTTAAAACCAAAGCGTGTTTTTGATGCGCGCCGCCATAAGCTACCGGTGTTAAGCCACCTTTATACGAACTCATTTTTATTACCGGTATTATTGCCGGGGCAGCCCATTCTTTACGGTAATTTTCACCAAACATCAAACGATGCGCCTTATCGGCTTTATCAAAATCCGGTTTGGCCGCAACAGTGATGCTATCACCTTTGATGATATCGTAACTTTTTTCGACAGGTATTTTTATTTTAACATACGGTTTGGTGTAAGTAAACACCGGGCTTAAAGTACTATCGGCCACGTTGGCGTAGTAAGTAAATTTAACGCTTTTATCGTCCATCTGGTCGACGGTTACATAGCCACCGATGCTTTGCGCGAAGAGGGAATTCTTCCCTTTTTTAACTACAGCCCGCTTAGCGCCCGAACCGCTGACCACCTGGGTGAAATCGCCATCTTTGATAAACTGCAGGCCATGTTCATGGCCGGATACATGGATCACATTTGGGTCGCCGGCAAAAGCTTCATTGACCATTTGTATCATGATGCGGTATAAAGGATGGCCATTATCTTCCGGGACATCAAAAGTACCCCGCAAAAGCGGGTAAAGTGCACCAATTACAGGCAAGGGTATGTACAGGTTTTCTTTTACGGATGTTAAGGGGAAAATGTAATCGTTTAAAATATAGCTGCCGCCATGGTGGCCATATGATTCAAACGGGTGATGATCGGCCAGTAAAATTACCTTATTACGGTTTTTGTATAACAGCTCCCTGAAACGCGATGCAATTTCCTCGTTGGTTTTGCAGTCACAATCAGCAATGGGGTTATCCTTATTGTAAAGATAAAGCCACCATTCTGAGTCGAAAGCAATGATGACCATATCATCGGAGATATTGATCTCTGTAGGATCCGGGCATCCGTTAGCCGGTGTCGCTTTTAATAAAGAGTCCTTTTGCTCGGCCAGGAACTCCGACTGCCTTTTAATTTTTGCCAGGCCAAGCGGCCCCATTCGGTCCCAATCATGATTGCCCGGTACAAAATAAACAGGTGCGCCGGCTTTGCGCATAGGCCTGAACTGTGTGCGCAGTATATTTTTTGTCTGCTCTTCTTCGGGGCTGCCGGGCAAACCCATCCCCGTAGGGTAAATATTATCGCCCAGATAAACCACCGTAGTTTTGCCCTTAATAATTTTTGATGCAGCATTATCGAGCACAAAACTTTGCTGGCTGTCCATCTCGCCGGCATCGCCAATCAAAATAACCCGACTGCGGATGATGTTTTGGGCGTTTAAAAACAGCGGAATAGTTAAAAGTATAAGTAATAAAGCCCTTCTCATTAATTTCCGGCTGTTTTTTGGTAAGGGAATTTTAACACATTGGCATGTGACGCGGTTCCACCTTCGTTAGCGATATACAGATTGTTTTGATTGTCAAACGTGATGCCTTCGGGTTGAGTAAAGAGGTTGGGATCTAATGTATATACTTCCCGTATTTTCCATTTAGCATCAGCCACAACGATCATTTTATTGACCGACGAAAGTATCCACCAGTCGCCGGTTACCGGGTTACGGCTTAGACCCGACGGATGAAACCGTACTTTATCCTGCCCCGACAGATCTTCAATATGTTTTACATTCACGCTAAAATCGCCCGATCTTTTGATCGCACCGCCGGTTGCAATATCGAAAATAAAACCACTGTTTGTTTTACTCGTTTTGTCTACACTGCAATGTTTACATAAAACGTATACTTGTTGTGCCTTTTCATCGGCATACAAACCTTCATATTCGCCATCGGGCAATATGTTTTCCCATTTTTGCACATTGTTTGCCCGCGGTTTACCCAATTCGGCTAAAGGCAAGGTAAACAGCACGCCCTTGCTTTGCAGCATTACCACCTGTTGCCCGCACACGGCCATATCTTCAAAATCGCCTTTGGGCCTAAATGCAGTATACTTTGCAGTTTTATCGCCAAGGTGCATATAATATACACGGCCATGTTCGTCTTCTTCGGCGTATAGCATGCCGGCATCTCCCTGTTTAAAAGCAATACCCGAAATTTCGTGCAATGTATCCGGCATAACATATTTAACCGGCTTTGCCAGGTTGTAACCGGCGGGACTTTTATAAACAGGCTTTTGGGCACAGCCAACAAATGTAGAGCTTGCTGTTATCAGTAGGGTATAGATGATGTACTTTTTCATGGTGTTTGATGGGATTGTTTGCTCAATAGTTTGTAAACCTGCAATTGTGATTGCCAGGTTTTTACCGATGCCTTTACAGGGATGTTATTCAAGTCAGAGTTGATAGTTACGGCCTGCATGGTGTCTTTTAACTGAATATTAACAATATCGATCAGTTGCTGTTTGATCTGTTGGTTATAAACGGGGTAACAAACCTCTATGCGGTGATATATATTCCTGTTCATCCAATCGGCCGAGCCAGCGTAAACCTCCGGATTGTTGTTGTTATTAAAAATAAATATACGGCCGTGCTCGAGATAGCGGTCAACAATGCGGGTAACGGTAATGTTTTGGCTCATGTTATCAACACCGGGTATCAAACAGCAAATACTGCGCGCTATGATGTTGATCTTAACTCCCGCGTTTGAAGCTTCATACAATTTAGAGATCAATACCTGCTCTTCGATATTATTGAGCTTAATGGTGATGTTAGCCGGTAAACCTTGTTCGGCAAATTCAATTTCGCGGTCTATCAGTTCAATAAACCGCTCCTGTAGGTTAAATTTTGATACCAGCAAATATTTGAAATCGATGGACCCGTGCTTTTCGGGTTTTACACGTTTGGCTAAAAAAATGAAAAGTAGTTCCACCTCGCGCAGCAGGTCGCCATTGGCAGTCATCAAAATGTGATCGGTATATACTTTGGCGGTACCTTCGTTAAAATTGCCTGTACCCAGTAAACCAAAATATTTAAGCCGCTTACCTTGCCGGCGTTTTACCAACGCAACTTTAGCATGTACCTTTAGCGCGGTAACGCTGTAAATAATTTGCGCGCCAGCACTTTTAAGTTTTTTTGCCCATTTTAAGTTGTTGGCTTCATCAAAACGGGCCTTTAGCTCAACCAGCACATTTACTTTTTTGCCGTTTTTAGCTGCGCTTATCAAGGCGTTAACAATGCGCGAATCGCTGGCAACGCGGTACAGGCTTACATAAATTTCTTCGACATTAACATCCACTGCTGCTTCGTTAAAAAAGCGAAGAATGGTATCATAACTATCGTAGGGCGTATGCACTATGATATCACTCTCAGTTAGTTTATCAAAAACAGAGGTGTTATGATGAAGAGTGTTATTGCTAACAGGTGCCCATTCCTCAAAGGCCAGCTCTGCATTTTTAGCAGGGAAATTAAAAAGGTCTTTCAGGTTATGATAAGCTCCGCCGGGCATGTGGTTAGCATTGTGCAGGTTAAATTTATCGATCAAGGTTTCTAATGCCCGCAAAGGCATCCCGGGCGAATACAAAAAGCGTGTGGCTAAACCAAATTCCCTTTTTTCTATCTGCTTTTCTATCTGGTCGGCCATATCACCATCATATTCATCCTTCAGATCGATCTCTGCATCGCGGGTTATTTTAAATGAATAACAGTTTTTGATAACACAATTTTTAAAAAGCGCAGGCAAGTGAAACCTGATGATATCATCAATAAAGATCAGTTGTAGCTTTTTATGATGATGGATAGTGAAAAAACGTGGTAACTTGTCGGATGGGATATTTAAAACAACCTGCTCTTCATTGCCATCTGCATTTTTTAAAACAACGAGCAAATAGAGCCTGTTATTTTTAGGGTAAAAGTCGTTTTCGGCAATATACACCGGTCGTAAAAAAGCCATTACCTGGCTGTAAAACCAATTTGATGATAATTTTAATACCTCGTTATCAATGGGAGTATCATACCAAAAAGCAATGTTGTTTTTTTGCAGTTGTGGAATGATTTTTTCTTTAAGGATCTTACCAAATTTTTGCTGCTGTTGCTCAATTAAGCTGATAGCCTGCGTAGCTGAAGACCGAATGTTAATTTGCTTTTTGCCTTTCTTTATAATTTTATCAACCGCATATAGCACGGGCATCCGTACCCGGTAGAACTCATCAAGATTAGATGAAAAAATGGATAAGAATTTGATCTGCTCCAACACGGGTACGGCCGGGTTATCTGCCTGATCCAATATCAGCTCGTTAAATTTTAGCCAGCTTAAATCGCGGTCAAAAAAAACAGGTGAAAATGCGGGCGCGTTCATATTAAATAATAGTAGCTGAAATAACGAACGCGATCACTGAAATGATCAACCCATACATAAATACATTGTACGACATGCGCAGCAAATGGTATTTACGACCTAATACCACACCTTGCGAGTACAGGTCTTTTACCATACTGCCGTATAAAAAGTTATTATCGTTCATCATATCATTCATGCCGGCTTGGTAATTGTCAAAAGGCATTTTAAAAAAATTGCCAAAAAACATCAAGTTAACTTTTCGACTTTTTATTTCTTCGACAGTAAAGGTGCCCTGAGTAACATTGGGCCGGGTAGCCAGTATGGCAAAAACAATGGTTACCAGGTTTACACCTAAAAGCACTATGGCGGGTATTAACTGGTGCTGATGCTCATCTATTTTACGTAACAACAAACTTAAAAGCAGTGATATGATGATGGAGTTTACCGATATCATGATGTGGGCCTTGCTATCGGCCATGTTACTGAGGCGCTGTTGATTACTGGCTGTTATACGCAGCATGGTTTCTACGCCCTTACTCCGTTTTTTATCTTTTTTAACTTTGATATCCGTAAGCACGTTTGCAACACTTATTTCAGCGTCCTGTGTAATATCTGTACCCTGTGCTTGTTCTTCTTTTTCTTTCAACCCGGCTTTTTGCTGTTTATTGATCAGTTTTTCAAGATTAGCCTGCTGGGTATCATTAAGTAACAAGCGGCAATAATCAGTATGGTACTGGTGGGTTTGCAATAATTCAATATTTTTTTGACGCCAGTCCGCCTTATCTATTTTAGTATTGTGCAGAGCTTCAATTTCCTGGCGCAATAATTTACTTTTTTCGTTAAAGCTGTCAGTACCTAAATGAAACAGGTCGGCATCGCATAAAATATTCTCTAAAAGGCCGTGGGGAGTTTGAGGCATTTTAGTGGCCTCAATGCAGGCAATTATTTTGGTAAGAATGGAGTCCTTAATTTTGTGATGAGACAAAAACTCAGAAACGATCTCTATGCTTTTATTTTCATGATCATACAGGTCAACCCCATAGCCTGTATCGTGGAACCAGGCTGCGGCACAAACCGCAAAAAAATCTTCATCGTTTAGCTGGTAATGATTGGCTATTTGTATCACGGACGAAACAACCCCTTCCGTATGTGCGGTGTTGTGATAAGTTAAACGTTCGTCGGCATGTGTTTTGAAAAAGGATAACACATATTCGCGGGCCTGTTCTAAAGTTTTTTCGTAATTCACTTATATAGGTAGTTAATGTTCTTTGTATATACACCCGTTTGTTTAAAATGTTTAGCATGTAGTAAATGAGTTTAAAAAAGCGGTTACTATTTGATTAATTATAGGTTAAAACAATTGTAAAAAAGGCTTGTTGTTTTACTAAAATCAATTCGCATGAAAAATCCATTTGTAAAACAAAATAACGGTGCGGTGGCCATTTCCATTGCGCTTGGCTCGGTAGCTGCCGGAGCGGCAGCTTATTTATTTTTGACAGAGAGGGGTACAGGTATCCGCGGACAACTGGCTGAGCAGTTTGGCAGGTTAAGCAACCTGTTTTCGAAAAGCGAACCGGCAGATGAACATCCTGCCACATATTTAGAGAAACCTCATAAAACACCCAAAACCGATAGGAATGAGCTTTTACATCACAAGGCTATCCAGGAACAGCCGAATATTACCAATTAAGTAGCCTCAGCCAAATTAAATTTTGAAGGTAAAAATGCGCTTTAGTGGTTTTGCCTTTATCAACGATCATTTTGTTGCCCTAACTTAGGTTGTTAGGGCAACAGTGTTGAATGTTTTGCCTTGTACATCCCGCACTACAGCCCTGTATGATTTCTTTGCGTTTCGGATGTCACTTTAAAAAGTGACCGGGCTCACCAATATATCGTCAATTTACTATCAAATTTACATTCATAATGTATGAGTGATGAAAAGAAAAACAAGGTCAGCATTACCTTCAACAGGATAAGCTGATATCGCAAAGTGTATTCTGTTTGATTTTAATTCTATCGTTCAACAGTCATGTTGTAGCATAAAGCGCTATTTGTATTACGTTACACTAAATCCCGAACATCAACAGGTTTCATAGATACAAGTAGTGTGAATGTTTTGTAGTAAGTAACAAGAGTTGAGTTTACTTTAAATCAAATTAAAAATGAAAACAATTTTAGTTCCCACAGATTTTTCTGAAGCTTCGGAAAATGCTGCACGCTACGCAATAAAGCTGGCTAAAAGTATTAAGGCCCATGTTAAATTATGCAATGCTTTTAAGGTGCCCGGTGAAACACCAATAGCTGCACAGGTAGTGTGGCCGTTAGAAAACTATGATGACATGAAGAAAGATGTTATGGACGAACTTGCGATTGTGGCAAAACGTTTAGAGGCAGAAAACATATCCGAACCTGAACAATTTCAACCACATATTGATTACACTTGTGAAGCTGGCAATGCGGTAGATGTGATTAGAAACATTGTTGACGATCAAAATATCAACATGATCGTAATGGGAATGTCGGGTGCCGGTTTTATAAACAGGTTGTTTTTAGGCAGCACCAGCCGTACCATCATTGATAAAATAGGTTGCCCCGTTTTACTGGTGCCCCTTAAAACCAGTTTTAAACCTATCAACAAAATAGGGTTCGCTACTGACCTGGATACAGACGATATTAATGTGATCCACTCGCTTGCTGGTTTGGCCCGACATATCAACGCCGAGTTATTGATTGCGCATATCACTGATGATGAATTTTTAAGCGAAGGCCACCAGCATAAAATTGATGAATTTTTAACCGAGGTAACCTGTAAAGCCAATTACAATAAAATATACTATCGCAACGTCAATAGCAACGACGTGGAACAGGGGCTGGACTCTCTTGTAGAAAACGGACAAATAGATATGCTGGTAATGGTGCACCATCGGCATCATTTTTTTAACAGGATACTCACTGGTAGTTATACAAAAAAAATGTTGGGCCATATCCCCATGCCATTACTGGTTTATTTGAATAACGAGGAGCTATCTGCACTACCGGTATTTTAATCGGCCAGCAGCGGCGAAAGTTAAAGCTTCCGTCTCTGTCAACCCTGTTTTTTCAAAAAAATGCCTGTTGTCACTTTTTTGAAAAATCCATCTCATTTTTTTGAAAGCCCTGGCAACGCAATTTTGGTATCAATTAAATACTAAAAAATGACGGCCGACACCCTTACAAAAACCACGTGCTACCATTGCGGAAACGACTGTAATGAAGGACATTTTCAAGCTGACGGGCATGTGTTTTGTTGTGCGGGATGTCAGGGGGTGTACCAGGTTCTTTCGCAAAGCAACCTCTGTAATTATTACCGCTATAACGATCATCCCGGCGAAACACGCATCCAGGTAAGCAAACGATTTGAATACCTGGATGAGCCAGCAATAGTTAACCAGTTAATTGATTACCATGATGAAAAGATCAGCATGGTAACCTTGTACATACCTTATATCCATTGCAGTTCGTGTATCTGGCTGTTAGAGCAGCTTAATAAAATTGAGCCGGCAATTTATTATACCCGTGTCGACTTCCTGAAAAAGCAAATCAATATCCGCTATGATAACCGTTCCATTTCTCTAAGACGGGTTGTTGAAATTTTGGTTGACATAGGGTATGAGCCACTTATCAGCCTGCAGGACGTAGTTAAAAAACAGGTAACCGGCACCAATAATAATCTCATCAAAAAAATAGCTGTCGCGGGTTTTTGCTTTGGTAACGTAATGTTGTTGAGCTTTCCCGAGTATTTTGGCCTTTCGGGATATGAACAGACTTTTAGGCAGTTCTTTGGCTGGTTAAATATCCTTTTCTCATTGCCGGTTTTGTTGTATAGCGGCAGCGGTTATTTTGTGTCGGCCTGGCAAAACCTGCGCGCAAAAGTTTTAAATATCGATTTTCCGCTGGCGCTTGGCATTGCTGTTTTGTTTTTGCGCACTTTTTTTGAGATAGTTACGCACACGGGCGCCGGTTTTGCCGACACCCTTTGCGGCCTGGTGTTCTTTTTATTGGTGGGTAAATTTGTCCAGCAAAAAACCTATTACCATATTTCCTTCGAGCGCGATTACCGATCGTTTTTTCCGGTAGCAGTACAAGTGATTGTTGATGATAAAGAAAAGCCGGTGCCATTATCCGATCTTAAAATTGGCCATCGTATACTTATCCGAAATGGCGAGATCATACCTGCCGATGCGATATTGTTAAATGGCGAAGCGCGTATCGATTTTAGTTTCGTAACAGGCGAATCAGTTGCGGTAAGCAAAGTATTAGGCGAAGTAGTTTATGCCGGTGGCCGGCAAATGGGCGGCGCTATTGAATTGGAAGTAATTAAGCCGGTATCGCAAAGCTATCTTACACAACTTTGGAATAATGAGGCATTTAAACGTAGCCAGGATGGCCGGGTAAAAACATTTAACCAAAGGGTAAGTAAATACTTTACCCTCGTGTTGCTCGCTATTGCATTTGGAGCGCTTATTGCCTGGCTACCATCGGATATTCATCGTGGGTTTAATGCATTTACGGCGGTATTAATAGTTGCATGTCCGTGTGCGTTGGCATTGAGTACGCCTTTTACCATGTCGGCAGCTTTAAGTATTTTTGATAAAAACCGTTTTTACTTAAAAAATACAGCTATTGTTGAGCAACTCGCAGCAATAGATACCATTGTGTTTGATAAAACGGGTACCATCACTACCGGCGGCAACAGCATCATAACCCAGCATGCTGATCTTACCGGCGACCAAACGCAGTTAATTTTTAGCGTTTGCAATAACTCCAATCACCCGCTTAGTCGCCGTATTTGCCACCTGTTGCACGGGGCCGCGTTGTTAAAGATCGCTGCTTATCACGAAGAACCCGGTAAAGGTATCAGTGCTGTTGTAAACGGGCACCAGGTTAAAATAGGCAATGCGGTATTTGTTGGCAAACAACCCGATCTGCAAGGCTCAACACAGGTGCATATGCGTATAGATGGCGCATACCATGGGTACTTTTTATTTGGACAAAAATTCCGCGCGGGCTTAAACGAGGTTTTTAACCTTGCCGGAGAATATAAATTATACCTGTTATCCGGCGATCAGGATTATGATCGCGCAGCGCTGTTGCCGTATTTTAAAAACGATGGCTATATGCACTTTAACAAATCGCCACAGCAAAAACTCGATTTTATAAAAAGCCTGCAATTGGCCGGTAAAAAAGTGATGATGATGGGCGATGGCTTAAACGACTCCGGCGCGTTAAAACAAAGTGAGCTCGGCATAGCCATTACCGATAACGTTAACAACTTTTCCCCCGGTAGCGATGCCATTTTGGATAGCAAGTCATTAAAACTGCTACCGCAATTCTTAAAGTTTTCAAAAGATACAGTGAAGGTGATCCATGTTTCTTTTCTGATCTCCTTAGCATACAACTTATTTGGGCTAAGCTACGCCGTAACGGGCAAACTGTCGCCTTTAATTGCAGCTATACTGATGCCTGCAAGCACCGCTACAATTATTGGATTTACCAGCATTGCCACTCACCTGGCCGCTAAAAACCGAAATTTATCATGAGTATTATTTTTTTTCTCATAGGCTGTAGCGTATTGCTCGCGCTTGTTTTTTTAGGCGCATTTTTTTGGGCGCAAAGCAGCGGTCAAAATCAGGATCTGTACACGCCATCGGTAAGAATATTGCTCGACGACGAGATTGTTGAACCGGAAAATGATCCGGATCACATTATTTCATAATTGTCATCATGCCCTCCCCGCGGCCACCTAAATAATTTTACGCATTCATCAAAAGCTATAATTCATCAAATTTATGCAGCTCGAAAAGTTTTACTACGACAACAAAATTGTGCGAAATTTTGGTATCGCGACAGTCATCTGGGGTATCATCGGCATGACGGTGGGCCTCATCGTCGCCATCCAATTGTACTCGCCCGGTGCAAACATGGGTAATCAGTACACTACCTTTGGGCGTATACGTCCGCTACATACCAACGCGGTAATTTTTGCCTTTGTGGGTAACGCTATTTTTATGGGCGTTTATTATTCGCTACAGCGTTTATTAAAGGCACGTATGTATAGCGATGTTTTAAGCAAGATCCATTTCTGGGGATGGCAGCTCATCATTGTTTCGGCGGTAATTACTCTGCCCCTTGGCTTAACCACGTCGCATGAATATGCTGAGCTGGAATGGCCCATTGATATTGCTATTACCATTATTTGGGTAGTATTCGGTATCAATATGTTTGGTACAATAATTAAACGTCGTGAACGGCATTTGTATGTAGCTATCTGGTTTTACATTGCCACGTTTGTTACCATAGCGGTGTTACATATCGTAAATTCATTCGAACTGCCGGTATCCGCCTTTAAAAGCTATATGGTTTATGCCGGTGTGCAGGATGCCCTGGTACAATGGTGGTACGGGCATAACGCGGTTGCATTCTTTTTAACCACGCCTTATTTGGGTATGATGTACTACTTTTTGCCTAAAATGGCTAATCGCCCCATCTATTCATATAAATTAAGTATCCTGCACTTCTGGGCGCTGATATTCATTTACATCTGGGCCGGTCCGCATCACTTATTATACACCACCTTGCCGGGATGGGCTCAATCGTTAGGTGTTGCTTTTTCGATCATGCTGCTCGCCCCAAGCTGGGGAGGAATGATCAATGGTTTGCTCACACTGCGCGGGGCCTGGGATAAAGTGCGCGACGATGTAGTTTTAAAGTTTATGGTGGTTGGTTTAACTGCTTACGGTATGGCCACATTTGAAGGGCCAATGCTTTCGCTAAAGCAGATCAACGCTGTTGGGCATTTTACAGACTGGATAATTGCGCACGTGCATGTTGGCGCACTGGGCTGGAACGGATTTTTAACCTTCGCTATTTTATACTGGTTAATACCCCGCATCTACAAAACAGAGCTTTACTCTAAAAAGATGGCCGCATTTCATTTTTGGATAGGTACTTTGGGTATTTTGTTTTATGCGATACCGATGTATTGGGCCGGTTTTACGCAGGGATTAATGCTTAAAGAGTTTACGCCTGAAGGCATGCTCAAATATCCGAGCTTTTTAGAAACTACGATGCGCATCATTCCTATGCACGTAGTACGTTCGGTAGGGGGCAGCATGTACCTGTTTGGCGTTATTGTAATGGCATATAACCTTTGCCAGACAGCTTTGCAGGGTAAGCTGGTTGCTAACGAAGCTGCGGAAGCAATGCCACTGGCACCGCTTGTTGTGGAAAAAGAAAAAGCACACTGGCACCGCGTATTGGAGCGCAAACCCATCCAGCTTATGATACTTTCGTTACTGGTTATACTGGTAGGCACCTTTATAGAGTTAATGCCAACACTAACCATTTCTGCAAATATCCCAACTATAGCCAGTGTTAAGCCATACACACCGCTCGAACTACAGGGCCGTGATATTTACATCCGCGAAGGCTGCTCAAATTGTCATTCACAAACTGTGAGGCCATTCCGCTCAGAAACGGAACGTTACGGCGAATATAGTAAGGCTGGCGAGTTTGTATACGACCATCCGTTTTTATGGGGCTCCAAACGAACCGGACCCGATTTGCAGCGAGAAGGCGGAAAATATGGCAACTCCTGGCACTTTAACCACCTGATGGACCCGCGGCTGATGTCGCCGGGCAGTATTATGCCTAATTACGACTGGCTGATCACACAGACGCTGGATACCAGCCTTACCGGGGCAAAAATTAACGCCATGCGTAAGTTAGGTGTACCATACCCGATCGGTTACGATCAGATAGCCAACCGCGACCTGGCTAACCAGGCTCAGCAGATCAGTGATGATTTGGCTAAAGATCATATCAAGGTGCAGAGTAAAAAAGAGATCATCGCTATCATCGCTTATATCCAACGCCTCGGTACCGATGTTAAAGCAAATAAAACAACCGAAAATCTTAAAAAATAGGACCATGTTTAAGCAGTTTACAGAACATATTTCGGGTAACCAGGTATACCTGTTATCCTCACTGGGCATATTCCTGGTATTCTTTATTGTGGTAGCCATATTACTTATCAAGTTAAAAAAACACCACGCCGAGTACATGAGCGATATACCGTTGAACGACGGCATTTCAGAACCCCATAATACTATACGATCATGAAATCACGACGTTTAATAATATTTACCGTGATGGTTTTAGCCGCTCAGCCGGTTTTAGCTAAAAGTGATAGCCTGTTATCGGGCGAAACGATGAACTATATAGGTTTTGGAGCCATTGTGTTTACGCTTATCTTATTTGTTATTGTGATGCTGGTGCTGTTACGCACATTTAAGGTAATGACCAGGATAGTGCTTGGACCCGAGGCATATCAAAAGATCTTAGCTGATGAAGCCGCTCTTAAGGTGACCAATAAGAAACCGAAAGTTAACAGAATTGAAAAGATACTGTCGCTCAAACCGCTGTCAGAAGAACATACACTGGTTATGGAGCATGAGTACGATGGGATACAGGAACTGGATAATCCAACGCCGGCCTGGTTCATGACGCTGTTTTACGGTACCATCGCCTTCGCGGTTTGTTATTTATTGATCTACCACGTATTCGGCATAGGGCAACTTCAGTACGATGAATACAGAACCGAATTGGCTGTGGCCGCAAAAGACAGGGCCGTTTACTTGTCAAAGGCTGCAAATATGGTTGATGAAAATACCGTTAAGCTTTCGAAAGATCCTGCGGTTATTTCATCAGGGCAGGCGATATTTAAACAAACCTGCTCGCCATGTCATGGCGACCACGCCGAGGGTAAAGTTGGCCCTAATCTTACAGACGATTTTTGGCTACATGGCAATAAGATAAACGACGTATTTAAAACCATTAAATACGGTGTGACTACCAAAGGCATGCCAACCTGGGAGAAACAGCTTACTCCAAAACAAATAGCAGATGTAGCTAACTATGTAAAATCGTTACATGGCACAAATCCACCAAACCCTAAAGAACCACAGGGGGTAAAGGAGACGGATGATAATACAACCGCCGTAGGGAAAACATTGGCGTTGATTAAAAAATAATGGGATTAATTGAGATGTGATGTTGACAGGTAAGAACGACCAGCTAAGTGCTGCAGATAACGGTAGCCGTAAATGGATGTATCCCGCCATCCGTAAAGGTAAGTTCTATCGTTATCGTAGCTGGTTGAGCTACGCATACCTTATTCTGTTTTTTGCCGGACCATTTATACGGATAGGCGGGCATCCGTTTTTTTTGCTCAATGTATTAGATCGCAGGTTTGTGATATTGGGCCAGGTTTTTTGGCCCCAGGATTTCTTTCTTTTCGTTTTGGCCATGCTTGCCGGTATAGTTTGTGTGGTGTTGTTCACCATCGCTTTCGGCAGGTTGTTTTGTGGCTGGATATGCCCGCAAACTATTTTTATGGAAATGGTTTTTCGCAAAATTGAAATATGGATAGAAGGTGATGAGAGAAAGCGAAAAAAACTTGACGATGGGCCGGCTACCCGCGAAAAGATATTCAAAAAAACGCTCAAGCATTTTGTGTTCATGCTCCTCTCATTCTTGATAGCCAATACTTTTTTGGCTTACGTTATTGGCAGCGATGAGTTACTCAAGATCGTCACCGAGCCGGTTAACAGGCATTGGGTTGGTTTTGCAAGTATTTGGGTATTTACATTTGTTTTTTATTTGGTATACAGCCAGGCACGCGAATTAGTGTGTACTGTTATTTGCCCTTATGGGCGGCTACAAGGTGTTTTTACCGATAGCCACACACTTAACATTGCCTACAACTATGAGCGTGGCGAACCGCGCGGCAAGCTATCCCGTAAGAACGAAACCGTAAAAGGCGATTGTGTTGATTGCGGTTTATGCGTTGATGTATGCCCAACAGGGATAGATATCCGGAATGGAAACCAAATGGAGTGCGTTAATTGTACCGCTTGTATTGATGCCTGTGATTATGTAATGGCTAAGATCAACAAGCCGCTGAATCTTATAGACTTTTATTCTGAAGAGATGATCTCGCAGAAAAAGAAACCGGCTTTTACAGCTCGTATGGCTGGTTACAGCAGTATTATTGTGATCTTATTAGGAGTGCTAACCTATTTTGTTTTGCAACGTGGTGATGTTGATGTAACCATAATGCGTTCGGCGGGCATGCTTTACCAGGATCAGCCGGGGGGCTATATCAGTAATATATACAATGCCGACCTGATTAATAAAACAGATAAGCCGCAGGATATCAGGCTGGTTGCCGATGATCCGTCGATCAAGATCAAATACATACAGACTTCGGGGATACTGGCAGGTGAAGGATCGGCAAAAGCCATATTTTTTGTGATGGTACCGGGGGCTAAGATACATGCCGCTAAAACGGACATCAAAATAAAAGTGATGCAGCAGCAAAAGGTGTTGAGCATCATTAATACCACATTTATTGGACCTGTAAACGAATAAAATTATGGATTGGGGTAAACGAATTGTTATTTTATTAATTGCTTTTGTGGCCTTTATAAGCGCTATGAGCGTAGTTATGTTTAGGCAGCCGGATGAAGCTGATAATCAATACTATGAAAAGGGACTCGCCTTTGATAGTGATTATGCCAAAGAAAAGCAGGTTATAACCGATCACGCGCAACCGCGGATATCATTAACTGATCAAAAGCTGGCTATTCAATTTATTAAGCCGTTAAAAGGAACTCTTCATTTGATGCGACCGGCCGATGAAAAATTAGACAGAACCTTTAATTTGGTTGGCGACGTAAATAACCAGGTAAGTATCCCGTTAGAAGGTGTAGCCGCCGGGCGATGGAAACTAACGATGAACTGGGAAAGCAACGGCAAAAAATATCTTTATACCCAGGAGGTGGATGTACCATGAACACCAATCAGCTTGCCTTTTATATCGGCCTGTTTGGCAGTGTACATTGTATAGGCATGTGCGGACCTTTAGCGTTCGCTATCCCCGTAAACACTCATAATTATTGGCTGTTGATATGGGATAAGCTGATCTATAACTTAGGACGAGTAATGAGTTACTCTGCACTTGGGCTGGTTACCGGGCTCATCGGCCGACAGTTTTGGTTATCTGGTTTACAACAATGGGTAAGCATTTTAAGCGGCGTATTTATTTTGTTCGCAGCAACTTCACGATTGGTCAAACATCCGCTAATCAATGGTAAGTTTGTCAACAATCTTCTTTTACCATTTAACAACGCCTTGGCCCGGGCGTTAAAAAATCGATCGGGGCATTTTGTGGCTGGGATACTTAATGGTTTTTTGCCCTGTGGTTTTGTTTACCTGGCTCTTATAGGTTCAGTTAATACCAACTCGGTTTTTGCAGGTGTGCAGTATATGTTTTGGTTTGGAACAGGCACCGTGCCGTTAATGCTTATTGCAGCAGTTGGTACCGGTTTTTTTAATACAGAGCTGCGCAGGCGGCTCAATTATATAGTACCTTATTTTATGATGTGCCTGGGCGTTTGGTTTGTGTTTAGAGGGTTAAATTTAGACATATCGTACTTAAGCCCTGCTTTAACAACGGGTAATCCGGTTTGCCGCTGAGTTTTAAAAGTGCTTTTTATCACTTTTTCACCTGACGAAGGTCATGTTTCCATAGCCGTATCACCGCCATATTTGTAGTATAAATCATCAAATACAATGGCAACTTTAAGATACACTGACGCCGCATGGAGCAATACACAAGACAGCTCAATAAAACAATCATTTAATTTGTGGACATGGTACACAGCATTTGCCGATGGGCAAGCCGCCAACCGTACGCTTTGGTTCTTTATCTCGCTAATGGTGCAGGGTGTGGTACTATTACCTATCCCGGCTGTGCTAATTTATTATTACAATGCCCCAATTACAGTTCTATTTATAACCATGGTTTGCTTTTTTACCAGCTTTATTGCCAATATGGGCGGAGCCGGTATACGCACAACCTTACTTTGCTTTGCAGTGAGTATCATGTTACATGTAGGCATGATAGCAGCTGTATTATTTTAATCCCATTCCCCTAAAGTAGAAGCGGTTAACAGCCGCTTTTTTTATTGTTTAAGATTTTAGTGAAATATTTATATGATCCATAATTTCCACATCCCGGTATTGGGCCTGGCCTATTCAATTGATACACCTTTAAAAGTTGCCAGGTATGGCATATCATCAGTAGTTTCGATAGTTGATGATGAGCTTACCGAACGTATGCGTAAATACCATTGCGAACAAAATGATTTAGAGTACGAACCGATTTTTAAAAATGAGCCTAACAGCAGGAGCAAAAGGATCACAGCTTATTTAAACTTACTGGATAGTTTGGTTAAATCGCAGTTTAGCAGACTACAGCAAATGCCCTTTAATGAGGGTTTGGATATTGACCGTTACTTTGAATTGTTACCGGCAACGTCCCTTTTAAAGCAAGGTTACGAATTAATGACGGAGTATCCGAAGGATAAGCAGATATTCCAAAATATTTTACGGGAACAGATGCAATGCGGAGCCATAGATGTAAATATCATGGCAAAAGTAGACAAGATGAATTACACCGCCAATGGGGATTATGAAGGCGACGAAAATACCGATGCATTGGCAGCGCTGCGTGGTTTTGCCGAAAGTAACCTCAATTCTTCAGTTGTGTTATCGGCCGGGATGAACCCGCGGTTGTACAGCTACCTGGAGACGTTTGCCGATTTTTTTCCGGACAAGGATGGAGCTCTAAAAAAGAAAATAATTTTAAAAGTAAGCGATCATCGTTCGGCATTTATACAGGCTAAGTTTTTGGCAAAAAAAGGCTTGTGGGTATCTGAATTCAGGGTAGAGTCGGGACTTAATTGTGGTGGCCACGCTTTTGCTACCGATGGCTTATTGTTAGGACCAATATTGGAAGAATTTAAAGTAAAGCGGCAGGAAATGCGCGCCGAGCTTTTTGATATATACAACAAAGCAATTGTTGAAAAAGGTTTAAAAATTGTGATTGCCCCAGTACAGCGGATAAGTGTGCAGGGAGGGATCGGTACTGCCAGTGAAAATGGATTTTTGTTAGATCATTACCATTTAAACGGTACCGGTTGGGGCAGCACATTTTTATTGGTACCCGAGACCACTAATGTTGATGAGCAAACCTTACAAAAACTAATTGGCGCCGGTCAGGATGATTATTACATCAGTTCCTCATCGCCCCTGGGCATATTATTTAACAACTTTCGTAAAAGCTCCGGCGAAGAGCAACGCTTGCAGCGCATTGAAAAGGGACGGCCTGGCAGCCCATGTGTAAAAAAGTATTTGTGTACCGATACGGAATTTACAGAGTTACCTATCTGTACCGCATCGCGCGAATATCAGCATCTTAAAATAAAGCAGCTACAGGAGTATTTGTTACCTGCGGAAGAGTATAAAGAACGGTATGAAGATATTGTGGCAAAGGAATGTCTTTGTGAAGGGTTGTGTGCATCGGCCTATATCAAAAACGATATGTTAAAACCCCGCGAAAGTAAAGCGGTTACCATTTGCCCGGGACCTAACCTGGCGTATTTTTCGAGGATATACACCTTGGACGAAATGGTAAAGCACATCTACGGGCAAACCAATCTATTAGCCGAAGCGCAGCGCCCTCACATGTTTATTAACGAACTTAACCTGTATATCGATTACCTGAAAAAAGACATTGTGGGGTATCTGAAAACCCTAAATGAAAAGAAGGGTAAATACCTGGTTAAGTTTAAAGACCAGTTGCAGCAAGGTATTGAATATTATAAACAACTTATTCCGCAAATCGGCAATCAAACCCAGGTTTGTATTGAGCAAATAATGCACGATCTGTACCAATCGGAAAAGGAGCTGGACGCCTTAACAATTACCCAAATAACATAATTGATAAATGTTTAGAATAGAAGAAGGGTAGATATGAAAAACATATCTACCCTTTTAGTTAACCAGCCATACTAAATAGTTGCGTAGCCGGTTTATCTGCCCATAGCCTGGCATCAAGCGCCATACAAACGTTGCGTAAAAATCGTTTACCCAACGGGGTTACCTGTAGATGATAAGAGTTGAGTTCAACCAGGCCGTCATCGGCTAAAACCTGCATGCGTTCAAGTCCGTTAACCAATACCTCGCTGGGATGGCTGCGGCTATTCCATGAAGTTTCGCCTTTACACATAATATTTAAAATATGCCTGCGAATAACCAGATCGTCGTCGCTTAACAAATGACCTTTAAATACAGGTAACATATCGCTATTGACCATGTTTACATATTCTTCGACACTTTTTACATTTTGTGCAAAAGCATACCAGGCATCGCTGATGGATGATACGCCAATACCGATCATTAATTGAGTATATTGGTGGGTATAACCCATAAAGTTACGGTGTAATTTGCCGTTTTTTTCGGCAAAGTATAATGTGTCGGTTTGCAGGGCAAAATGGTCCATACCTATTTCGTCATATCCCATTGCTTTAAACATACCGCGACCGCACTCATAAAGCAATTTTTTAGCCTCCGGGTCCGGCAGGTCTTTTTCGGTAAACCGGCGCTGCCCTGGCTTTATCCAGGGTACGTGCGCATAACTGTAAAACGCGATGCGATCGGGCATCAGGCTTTCAACCAGCCCCAAAGTAGTTTGCAAGCCGGTTACGGTTTGCCTGGGTAAGCCGTATATCAGGTCGAAATTTATAGATGTATAACCCATTGCCCTGGCATCCAGCGTAACTGCCTGTACCTGCTCAAAACTTTGTATACGGTTAATGATCAATTGTACAACCGGGTCAAAATCCTGAATGCCGAGGCTTAACCTACGAAAACCAAGGTCGTACAGTACCTGTAAATGCTGATGCGTGGTATTAGCCGGGTGTGCCTCAAAACTAAACTCTGCATTGTGATGCAGATCTACATGCTCTAAAATACCGGTAATCAGCATTTTGAGATGCTGCGGACTAAAAAAGGTAGGCGTGCCGCCACCTAAATGTATTTCGCGGACAACTGGTTTTTCGCCAAAGATATCCAGGTACATGGCCCATTCCTTTAATAGCCCTTTGATATATGGCTCTTCTACGCTGTGGTTTTTTGTGATCCGGGTATTGCAGCCGCAATAAGTACACAGGCTTTCGCAAAAAGGCAGATGAATGTATAAGCTAATGCCATCCTGTTGATTGGATTCGCGGAAAGAAAACCTGACGGTTTGTTTCCATTTTTCATGATCAAAAGTATTTAAATCCCAATACGGAACCGTTGGATAACTGGTATAGCGGGGCGCAGGTACGTTATATTTTTCGACCAGGTTATTACCTAACTGCATGATGTTGTGTATTATTTAGTGGGAGGAAATGTATTGATCTCAGCCTCATTACATTTATTGCTACAGATACATGCATCGCCAACGCACTTTTTACTTTGCCATAGATCGAGGGTTTTTATCGTCTGATCAGCGGTATCATAGGGGGACGTAGCAGGCACATTGGCAAGCATTATGCCATTTGCTGCAGCGGCCAATCTATCAATGTGCCCCATTTCGAGTGAACGCGTAGCTATATATTTTACACCCAGACCTGCTAATTTATTGATAACCTTTGCCGACACATCGTCATTAATGGAAACCACAACAGCATTTTTGCCCTGGGCATAAGATGCTGTTTCAATGGTTAGGGGGTTGGATATTAAAGTTATGTCGTGCTTTTTTTGGTTAGCTTTCGCCAGAAATTCTTTTTCGAAAGATTTTATATTGTACACTACGACTTTCATTTATATGGGTATTGATTAAACAAAGGTACCCCTATATCATCAGCCACGTCCTGACGATGGTCAGCCAAAAAAGTGAGTTTAGTCAGTTTTTCATTTTAACCAGTTTATTTAGGTTTAAAATATGTATCGATGCCCCTTTTTTCTCTATCAAGCCTTCGTCTTTAAAATCAGTCAACGTCCGGCTTACCGTTTCGGTAGCCATACCGGCCATAGTTGCCAGTTCTTCGCGCGATATTTTAAATTGCAGTTCGCTATCACCGGTTTGTTTGTTTAATCTCACCAATACCTGGGCCAGGCGTTTGCGTACCGAATTGTAGGCCAACTCCAAGAGCTGCTCTTCTTTTTCTTTGATGTTATTTGATAGTATTTTTAGAAATTGCTGACCGATATCAGGGAAACGGTCCAGCAGTGATAACACCATTTCGCGCGGCAGCATACAAATAGCCGCGTCTTCCATCGCTTCGGCGGTTTCATTAAAGGCTTCGTTAAGCAATACGGCGTTCATACCAACATAGTCGTCCTGTTTAAACAAGCCGGTCATCAGCTCTCTGCCATCTTCGGCTATTTTTAAGGTTTTTACGCAACCTTCCAATATCAGATAAATGCCTTGTGGCGTATCGCCTTCGTAATACACAACCTGTTTTTTCTTCACCTGCCTTATTTTGCGGCCCGCTATGATCGATTTTAACTCGGCGCCGCCATTGCGGGATACGGCAGCGAGGTTTTCGAGGCTTTGCAGCGATTTGCTGAAATATGCTTTTTGCTTTTCGTTTTTGCTTAGCCTGGTTTCAATAGCGTTCAGCAGTTCAATATCATCAAAAGGCTTGGTTAAATAGTCATCGGCGCCCATCTCCATCCCTTTTCTAAAGTCGACCCGTTCAGCTTTGGCTGTTAAAAAAACAAAGGGAATGGTCGCAGTTTCGGGATTCTTGCTTAACATGAATAACACACCATAACCATCGAGTTCGGGCATCATAATATCGCATAAAATCACATCCGGCTTAATTTGCATAGCCATATCAACACCTGCTTTGCCATTGTCGGCCTGGGCTACCTTGTACCCGGCCAATTCTAATATTTCGGCTGTGCTTTCACGGATATCGTTATTGTCTTCAATGATTAGTACGCTTTTGCTCATGATGATTAAAATGAAAGTGTGAATGATGTACCCTGGTTTACCTCGCTGTTAAATTTGATATTGCCGTTCATCAGGCCAACGTATCGCGCTACAATGTTTAAGCCCAGGCCGGTGCCAGGAATATTGCCGATATTATGTGCCCTGAAAAACGGTTCGAATAAATGAGTCTGATCAGTATCCGGAATGCCTATGCCGTTATCTTTAATTACAACGGTTAATTTTTTGCCTGTTATCTCGGTGTTAAATTCAATAAAAGTATTTTCGCCAGAGTATTTGATGGCATTGCCGATCAGGTTGATAATGCAGTTTTTAAGCAAAGCCGGATCTAAACTGATCATGCTTTGTGTGCCGGTATGCTGGTAAATAATGTTCTGGTTTTGCTTGGCCACCAGTTGCATTTCTTCGGTTATCTCTTCCGAAAACTTTACGATGTCAAATTCGGTAAATACGGGTTCTGTTTTCCCGGCTTCCAGTCTTTCGAGCGATAAAAAATCGTTAAGTATACCGGTTAAGTTGCTCACAGCCATTTTTATTTTGGCGATGTGTTTAGTGATATTAGGACTATTGAACTCCATGGCATATTTTTCTATCAATACTGCCGATAATTGTATGGAGCTTAGTGGCGTTCTAAACTCGTGCGATGCCATGGAAACGAACCTGCTTTTTAGCTGGCCTAACTCTTTTTCTTTTTCTAACGACAGGCTAACTTCTTCTTTGGCCAACATTAAGGCTTGTACCGAGTCTTTAAGCGAAATAGTACGTTGCTCAACCAGCTCTTCCAGGTGGATGGCATATTCTTTTAAGCGGGTCTCAGCTTCTTTTTCACGGCTGATATCATGTATAAAACCGGTATAAATTTTGCGACCCGAAAATTGTACCTCGTTTACTCCAAGACGAAACGGGAAAGTTGTGCCGTCTTTTCTTAGCCCGATCACATCGCGGCCAATGCCAATAATATGAGGTTCGCCGGTGCGTTGATACCGGTTGATATAACTGTCGTGCTTGTCCCTATCGGGCGGAGGCATTAAAGTTGAAATGTTTTTGCCAATAACTTCTGCCGGCTGGTATTGAAACAAACCGCATGCCGCCGGATTGATCGATTCGATGATACCCCGATCGCTGATAGTAATGATCCCATCAATAGCGTTTTCGATAATTGCTTTTAGTAAGGCTGCGTTTTCCATTTACGGTATAAGTGACTTTCGTCACAAATATCAACAATAACCAACATGGAGCGAAATGACAAAAAACAATATAAAAAGTGACGAATATCACTTTTAAAAACTACACCTGACCGAAAAAAAAAGGCCCTGCAATATTGCAGGGCCCCAACTCAAAGCAAACATCAATATTTAGAAGCTTATTGCGGCTTCAAACATGAACCCTTTAAACTGCCCTCCATTTAATATATTGGTTGGATCGTAGTTTTTATACTCCTGGTTTACATATTCCGCTTTCATCATAATGTTTTTGGTCATGAACCAACCTGCCGAACCCACATTGCGGTTAACAGTGACATCGGTGCTGTTGCCAACAATTGTTGCAGTTACTGTATTGTAACGGTAGGCCACCCAAAAATTTTCTGTTTTTTCAGGGAACCTGTAGATCACATCTGCGGCATATTGTTTAACACCACGGTTTGATGTTTCGGTAATGGTTCTGCCTTTGGCAGTTTCGGCAGTACCAAAAAATTCGAGTCCTTTAAATTTCACAAACACGTTACCCATAAAAGCATGGTTCTCTTCACCAAAGCCAGGGTTAAACCTTCCTGAAAACGCGTTGTAATCAACAGCGTTACTTAATACCGTCCCGGCAGCTGTAACAGGGTTTGACATTACATTGTAGTAGTGTGATCCGGTACGGTCGCCGCCGAACAAAGTACAACTGTTAGCACTGTTTACAGTATAGAATGAGCCAGTTACTCTTAATCTCAAATCGCTGTTAAGTTGTTTGTCGATACCTAATTTGCCCAAAAATGCTGGCGGATATTTATTCACTGCCTGAGTTTCGGCATCAATTTTAGTAGGTGCAATGGTTGTTTCGTTTAACTCGCCGTTGGTAATAGCGCCCATTGCAAACAAGCCTGTTTTTTGACATTTGTAGTACACGTGCATACCGGTTTCGGTGGCAAACTCGTCCATAATATAGTTCTCTACAAACGGATTGTAAATGGTATTGCCCCCGTCTGATCTTCTGTAATGCTGATCGCCATAGTCAACATCATACTGCCCGATCACAAAAGTCACATTCTTCATTACGTTATCAAAAAACTGGCTATGCAGGAAGGGTAGTTTATCAATTTGCAAATAGCCCCCTTTTACCCAGGTTTCTTCGTGGTGCCTTGCAGAAAGGTATGATGTTAGGTTTAAACGGATTCCATCGGCTAATTGAACATCAATGTTTAAATTAGCCATAGGCAGGTTAAATCCATCTATTAAAGGGGTAAGGCTGTTTACATTACCGGTTGCTGTACCCACAGTTTTTGTTACCGGTGTTGCTGTATTTGACGCCCTTAACGATTGGAAGTTCATGGCAAAACCGCCACCCACTTTTACTTTTAAGCCTGTAAATTTTACCGAATCAGTTTTTGAAGTTTCGAATACATTGATACCCCTTTTATCATTTGGACGGTAAAACTGCATGTATCCGTCTTGTGCTTTTAATACCACAGGGATCATATTTAGCCCAACTACGATAAGAGAGCTAAGCAGAGTAAAAAATTTAGTTTTCATGATTGTTAGTTTATTTGTGAAGCAATTTGTTGTTGTTTTTTGAAGTTGAGATTGTACTGAATGGTCAGATCATCCTTAACCTTCATGGCGCCAAGCATAAATGATGGCGGGTCGATCTTAAAGTCGGTTAGTTTTAACTTTTGAGAACCGGTACAGGTAATAGAATTATCGGACTTTACTTCGCCATTAACCTGCAGGCTGATCGCTTTACTTACCCCGGCGATAGTTAATGTGCCGGCGGCATTGATGGTAAATTTGTCTTTTGCGGTGGTAGCGATAGTCGCCCCGGTAAGTTTAAAAGTGATCTGTGGATACGTATCTGCCTTAATGGTTTTGTAGGTACGATCGTCCATTGATGAATGCTCGCTTTTTAAACTTTTTGAATTGACCGTAAAACTGAATGACCTGAGCGCTTTTGGAACTTCGCCTGGTGCTGTTGTAAAATCCGCCTCGCAGACTGGGTTTTGCGCTGTCATTGTCCAATCGTGTACATTTGATGACCCCAATATTTTAACTATGTTATCGGCAGAGGGGCTTAATTTATACTGCGATTGTGCACTGGCCGCGTTAACCGAAAAGGCACCAATAAAAAAAATAACAGCAAGTGTTTTTAGATTAGGGTACCTGCGTTTAAAGTTGTTTTGATTTTTCATATCATTTAGTGTTTGATGTTAGCTTACGCTGATCTTCCTGATCAACACCCAAAAGTACCAGCTAATAGTGGGGCGGAGAATGACCTGGAACAGGCTTTTAAATGATGAGTATCATTTTGTTTGTTATTATAAATTATTGATTATCAAATTAATTCGTATAGTAATTATGAAAAAGACAATAGGAGTTAAGGCTCAAAAAACTGATGTGTTTTGAAGTAATGATTGATCGCAAAAAAGGCAGATCAGGGATTGAGGCGTGCGAATGCGATGCCGGCAATAATTGCCTGAACCAAACCGTAAATAAACCAGCTGGCCACGGTTAAAAAAGTAATATCGAGTGAGCTGAATGTGATCCACATAACCGGCAGCAACGCTACCATGGCATACACCAGGCCAAACTCCAATCCACGCCATAAAAAGGAGCCATGGAACAAGGTTTTAAATCTTTCCCAAAACCAGGACAGCGCTAAACTGATGATGAAAGCGTGCAGGTAAAAAATCACGTCGCGGCTACCGTCTGACTTAAAAAGCGGGTTATTATATTCAACAAACATTTGCGGGAAAAAGCGAACGGTTACATATAAACCGCCATAGCTTAACACAAACAAAATAACGCCTGCTATCAATCCTGTTTTAATTATCTTTTTCATGGTGATTATTTGAGGCATGCATCCATTTGGTGCAATACGTTTTTTCTGAAAATAAGCAGTTGCTTTTTTAACCGTTTTAAACTTTTGTCTATATCCGATATTTCAAATTGTATCCTGTCGCTCTCGGCCGCCAAAACATCGGTGCTTTTGATAACCGATCCGTTGATTGTTGAATTAAGATGATCATGATACGAAGTAAAATCGCGGGTAATATTAGCCTTTAGAATGTTAAGTTGTGATAACTGCCCGCAAAGGCGTTGCAGAAGGTACATGGTTGCTTGTGGCGATGCCAGATCACAGTGGTCTTCGATCAGGGTTTTAATGATCATACTTTCAACGGCTAAAAAATTTAACCGCGATTGCTGTTCGCAGGCCAGTTGATGTAATCCAGTTAGTGAAGGTGTAGGTTGTTGGGTCATGTTGATCATTGGTTAGTTTAAAATTTTTATCCGTAAGTTAAAGGCAATATTCAATGTGTTCTTTGTTTTGATCATCCCCCCCAGGTGACTTGGCGGAATGATATTAAAATCGGAAAAACAGACATCCTGGGTACCAAGCAAGGTGAGGTTGTTTGCATTATCAAAAACAGTTTTGTAGTTAACCTCGATGCGTTTGGTAACACCTGCAAGTTCAATGTTTACTATACCTGTCACCGCGTTTGCCTCATCGGTTATAGTGGGATATTTACTTAAACTAACAAAGCTTATTTTCAACTCCGGATAATCCTTTTGTCTCAGTATCTTTCTTAACTCGGCTGTCATTAAGTGGTTGTGGCAATCAAAATCGAGTATGTCTAAATTTAGTCCTCCTTTTAAACATACTACACCGTTATTGTCCTTACAAAAAATCAGTGTATCGGGTCGGCTGTAATGCGGTACTACACAACTAAACTTGTTGATGTTGGTGCTGCCGTTTACTGCTAACGAGCAGTCCTTATTTAAAACCCACCGCGCCAGGTATGGCTTTTTTGATTGCGAGTTAAATCCCGACAAGGCAGGTAAAGGCAAAAGCAACAATAACCAAAGTATCGTTTTCATTAACGGGTAGCTTAATATGAAATTGATTTAAACAGGGTCATCTTCCGGTTGCCGAAAAGCAATAGGCATCAAGTTGGTTGTTGCTGATATCGGCAACATCTTCGCTAAATGAGTGTGGTAATATCAATACAGGTATCAACGTGCTGTCGGCCAGTTGTTTGCTGATGCTGGTATGAAACAGGCCCTTGAAAAAATCGTACCGTTTATGTACCAGGGTTAAAATATCGGCATCAATGTAGCCGATCATCTCAACAAGCCCTTCGTGTACCTTGTCTCTTTTTACGGTGTGAAAACTTACACGCGGATATTCTGCGGTGGCACGCTCAGAACGGAACATCCGTTCGGCCAGCTCATGTTGCGATGGGCTTTGGGATATTGCTGTAATATGTTTAACCGAAATTTCGGCATCAAACCATTTAGCTATGCCGGCTAAATAACGTATTACTTTGCCGTTGCTAAAAGTTAAGTCGGTAGCGTAGGCGATAGATCTGATCCTGGCAAAGCGGTGTACGTCCGGCAATATCAAAACAGGGCAATTTAAACTATCAATAATGGAATGCGTATGGTTGCTCAATAGCAGGCGGCTTAATAAGTTTGACCGATGGCTGCCCATGATCACTAGGTGAATTTGGTGTTCGCTGATGATCTTACCTGCCACATCGGCTAACGGGCCAAACTCTGATATATGTTTGATGACCGGCTTAAAAGAGCTTTCGATATTGTCAACTACTTTCTGCAGCCTGCCTGTAAGTTCACGCAGATCATTGTCGTATTCTTTTTTCAAAACTATTTGTTGGGGCACGGGCCAGCTTAAGCCATTACCATCGGTAAAAGCTATCGGCGTTTCAATAGCAGCGCAAAGCAATATGTTGGCATGGATACCTGCGGCCAGTTGTGTAGCGTAAGTGGCTGCATGATCTGCCCTGATACTGAAATCTGTTAATACGAGAATAGTTTTCATGATCGTTTGTTTTAAGTGCTATAAAAGTCGCTTAATACAGTGGGGTGTTATATGACGCTCGTCAGGTTTAAAGGTGATATGGCGCAGACCTGCCCGGTATTATTTAACAACTCCACACATTGGTTAGCTATCTCCAATTCTTCGTTAGTGGGTATAACCAATACTTTAGCGCGAGCTGTTGCTGATGTAATATCCCTGAGGCCGCCGCTTTTTGCAGTGTTTTTTGCAGGATCGAGGCTGATGCCCAAAAAGTCCATATCGGTGCAAACCAGTTCGCGGGTTCGCGCATCGTTTTCGCCAACACCGGCGGTAAATACAATGGCATCTAATCCGTTTAGTGCAGCAGCGTACGAACCTATATATTTTTTGATGCGATAGGCATACATCTCATAAGCTAATTTCGCTGTTTCGTCGCCGTCATCCATTAGGCGGGCAACATCGCGCATATCGCTGTAACCCGTCAATCCCAACATACCGCTTTGCTTATTGAGCAGGGTGTTTATTTGTTCGGTAGTGTAGCCCAGGTGCGATGACAGGTACATTACTACCGAAGCATCTATCGCGCCGCAGCGGGTCCCCATGATCAATCCATCGAGCGGGGTTAAGCCCATGCTGGTATCAATGCACTTACCTGCATTAACAGCTGCAATACTACAGCCGTTGCCTAAGTGTATAGTAATTATTTTGGCGTTAGGTTTATTTAAATAAACCGCCGCCTGATAGGCCACGTATTTATGACTGGTGCCGTGAAAGCCGTAAACCCGCAGTCCGTAATCGTTATAAAAAGAATTGGGAATGGCGTACCTGAAAGCCTTTTCGGGCATGGTTTGATGAAACGCCGTATCAAATACCGCTATTTGCACCGCGTTTGTAAAAACCTTTTCGGCTACCTCAATACCTTGATAATGGCCGGGGTTATGCAAAGGCGCCAACGCAAACAACCGTTTGATCTCCTGCTTTACAAAATCGGTAATAATGGTAGGCTGCGACAGGTTTTTGCCGCCCTGCACTACCCGGTGGCCAACCACGTGTACTTCGTTTATGTTTTTAATAACACCCACAAATTTATCGGTGATGAGCGCCGTTATTTTTTTCAGGCCGGCTTCATGATCGGGGAGGGCAACAGTTTGTGTGCTGGTATATTCCAAATGTGGCTGCAATACCTTGTGAATGATATTGGCGTTTGCTGTTCCTATGCGCTCTATCAGCCCGCTGCAAACCGGCTGGGTTGACGGCATTTTAAACAATTGATATTTTATAGAGCTGCTGCCACTATTGATGATTAATATATTCATGCCAATTGCGGTTCTGGTTGGTAAACATCCTGGCTTTGTATGGCCGTAACAATTACGGTGTTGAACACATCGTCTACGGTGCAGCCGCGGCTCAGATCGTTAACCGGTTTATTTAAACCTTGCAGTATTGGGCCAATAGCAAGTGCGCCGGTTTCGCGTTGTACGGCTTTGTAAGTATTATTGCCGGTGTTAAGATCAGGAAAGATCAAAACGGTTGCCTTGCCGGCTACCGCCGAACCTGGCATTTTTTGTTGACCAACGGCCGGATCGACCGCTGCATCGTATTGAATAGGGCCCTCAACATTAAGATCCGGGCGTAATTGTTTAACCAGTTTTGTAGCTGATCTTACTTTATCAACATCTTCACCAATACCCGATGTACCTGAAGAATAGGACAGCATGGCAATCCGTGGTTCGATGCCAAAACGTTTCGCGGTATCGGCGGAAGAAATGGCTATTTCGGCCAGTTGTTGCGCGGTTGGATTGGGATTAACGGCACAATCGCCAAAAACACAAACCCTATCGGCAAGGCACATCAAAAACACTGATGAAACGGTAGAGATACCCGGCCTGGTTTTAACAAACTGCAGTGCCGGTTTTATGGTGTGTTGCGTGGTATGTTCGGCTCCCGAAACCATGCCGTCGGCAGCGCCTTTGTATACCATCATGGTGCCGAAGTACGATACATCCGTCATCAGATCGGTTGCGGCTTCCAGGCTCAGGCCTTTGTCTTTACGTAAATTGTAGAGCGTTTTGGTATAATCATCAAAAAATGGTGAAGAGGCCGGATCGATGATATTAATATTTTTAAGATTTAAATTGAGACCAAGGCGACTGATGGTACCCAGAACCTCGGTGGGTTTTCCGAGCAGGGTAATGGCAACTAATTTTTGAGCGATCAGCTTTTCTGCCGCTTTAAGTACCCGCTCGTCATTACCTTCGGGTAAAACAATATGCTTTGTTTTTTGAGCGGCCCATTTAACCAATTGGTATTGAAACATATGCGGCGGCATCGACTTAGAACGATAGTTTACTATCCGATCATTTAAATTTAAAACATCAATATGCTGGTTAAATAAGGAGATAGCGAATGCTATTTTTTGTTTATTACCGGCGTTAATGCGTGGTTTAATTGCTGCTATGGCATTGATCGTTTCGAAGGTCCCGGTTTCGACAGAAAGGATAGGTACAACGTTGTGCGAGCCGCTTATCAGTCGTATAACCTGTGCATCCGGTTGGATGCCGGCAGTTAATACAATACCGGCAACTTTTGGAAAGCTGTTTGACTGGTTTGCCTGCAGCGCGCCAATGATGATATCACCGCGATCGCCCGGTGTAACGATCAGTACATTATTTTTAATATAACTCAAAAAGCTGGGTAATTGCATGGCTCCGGTTACATAGTTATCAACCCGGTTGGTTAACTGTCTGTTGCCAAAAAGCAATTTGCCCTGCAGCGTGTCGCAAATGTCTTTAATAACCGGATTTTTTAGTGCTTTTTCGCACGGAATTACGGCTATCAAAACATTATCTGGTATGGATTGACGTAGCAAAGCATCTACTTCTGCCTGTGCAGATGCATCCACCTTGTTGGCTACAACGCCTAATACAGGTACATTTTTATCGCTAAAGCTTCGAAGAAAATTGAGTGCCTCATGCACAATTTGCAGCGGGTTTTTGCTTTCGCCCGATATAACCAGTAATGCCGGTGCGCACAGATTTTTTGCGATCAGGATATTCATATCCAACTCGAACGCGGTACCTTCGCCAATAAAGTCACTGCCTTCTATTACCGTAAAATCACTCTGACCCTCGATGTTTTTAAATTTGGCGATAAGCGCGTCTATCATTTCGCCCTCGCTGCCTTTTTCGTGGTACTGCATGGCCTGGTGCCGGGTAAAAGCGCAAACATCACTGTACTGAAGGCCGAGATGAAACTGATGCAGTACAGTTTGAATGTGGGTATCCGCCATTTCGGCCAGGCCAGTTGCAATAACCGGTTTAAAGTAGCCCACTACTTTAGCAGCGTTGGCTATCAGCATATTGATTACGCCTAAGGTGACGACTGATTTGCCACTGTAAGGCTCGGATGACGCGATAAAAATACTTTTTGACATAACCGGTTAACTATAGCGTGATTAGGCGTTTTTTTTATGATGCTCTTTGGTCAGTTGTAAAATGGCATGCTTTACCGCCACTATTTCGCTGGCAAACTGGTTTAACTCACTTTCTATCTGGGCGTAAGTTTCTATCAGGTTGATATTTAAGGGTTGTTTTGCTTCGGTGATGAACGGCTCAAGCCTGTGCAGGTAATTTTGAATACGAAATTCAAAATCTTTGTGCTTGGTTTGGATAGCGGCTATCCGCTCAAGCTCGCCCATGTTATCGTTGGCATTTAAAGTTTCCTCAAAACGTTTCTTCAGGAAATTGAATTCGCTTTCAAAAAACGTCAAATCTGATATCCATTGTTTACTCACCAGGTAAAGTTCCTGCAACTCGGTATTGAGTTGATTGTCTTCAATTGTCGTTGTCATGCCTTTGATTTTATTTGATGTTGTTTTATGAATTTTTGCTTAACACAAAGTTGACCGACGCCGAAGCGGAATAAAATGACCGACATCAGTTAGAAAGATGATGACTATCAGTAAAATGCGCCGCGTAAGATCACTTTCATTTAACGGGAAGGCTACTACTTTTGAATCGAAAACAAATCATTAACCGAAAAACCGAATCAACATGAAACACAACATCAATAGCCTGATAGGCTACAAAATTGCCGCCATCGATGGCGAACTGGGCAGGATCGTCGACTTTTACTTCGACGATAAAAAATGGAACGTCCGCTACCTGGTGGTAGAAACCGGCCGCTGGCTTTTAGGGCGTAAAGTTTTGATCGCGGCACGCGAGATAACTGATTGCGACCATAAACATCAATGCTTTAACGTAAATATGACCGTGGACCAGATTAGGCATAGCCCGGATATTGATACCAAGCTGCCGGTTACCCGCCAAATGGAAGAGGTACTGCACCGCCATCATTCGTGGGGTTTTTATTGGGACAACCTTATTTTTGTGCACGAACGTGCAGCTGATGCAGTGAAGGTAACACCAATAACCGAAGAACTGTATGCGGTGGATAATACGATATACGATGTGCATTTACAGAGCGCCATCGGGGTAAGCGGATATGGAATACATGCGCTTGGCGGCCACATAGGCCACCTGAATGATTATGTAATTGACGATGAAATATGGAGAATTACCGGTATTGTTATCGATACGCACAACATTATTGGCGGAAAAAAGGTTGTAGTTAGCGTTAACCATGTTGACGCCCTGCAATGGAAAAACTTTGAGGTATTTTTAGATATTAGCGTAGCTGAGGTTGAAAACAGCCCAGCATATGCTGAGCTTGAGGTTTGTTTATAAACCGCACAGCTTTTTGCCCGATTGAACGTTGACAGTGGAAGTACTGATATTTTTTTAAGTATCGATACTTCCACTTTTTATATCTCTGGCATATCAGAATTTCAACGATCAAGTAATTGCTATTATTTACTTAACTACAACTGTTTTAGTTTGTGTGGTATGCGCGCTGAAATATCCAAGCGACGTAGGGGTGATGTTATTTGGCGGATCTGCGGGTGAAACCCCACCTCCTGGACCATTGAAACCCTGCTGCATCAAGGTATACCAATAAGTATACACCGGTTTATCGATACATTGCATTTCGACCTTAACGGTATCACCCGAAAGTATTCCGAAATTAGAATCATCATCGTCGCGCACTCTTAGATCTAGCCTGACGTAGCGGCCATCGTTAAAATCATCATTAAAGGCATATATGGTTTTAACCTGTACATTATTGATCCAGATCACAAAACGGTACTGGTTTGTCACGCCTGCAGGGTCCTGGTAGTGAACGGTGAGCACCTTGTGTTCGGCTTTTATCGCACCATCTTTATAAGTAAGCGAATCCAGCGTTACCTGGGCAGGCATTACCGAAGTTGCCTTGTAGGTTGTTGTTCCCGAAACAACATTCATGGTATAAGTGTTCCCTGCCGTGCCTGTTAAGGTATTGTTGGTATAAGTTCCGGCAGGGCCCTCTGTAAAAATAAAGCTACGCCCGGTTTGATCGGTTACATTTACCGTGGCCCCGCTTACAGGCGGATAGGTATTGGTGGTTGAAAAGGAAACGTTACGGCTCAGTTTAATGGTCTGCGGGCCGGGTGCATTGGTAACCTTAGCCTCAATAACCATTCGCCCGGTATCATTACCGAGGTCTAATTGAATCACCTTGGTACATGAAGCTAAAAACGGCAGGATAATGAGGAAGGCTATATGTTTTTTGAATGTTTTCATGATGTTAGAATTTAAAGTTCCAGGTAACTGAAGGGATCGGTGTGGCGAAGATGCTGGTTTGTGCAGCCTCGGTGGTGTTTGGCACGGTCTTACTGTCGCGGAAAGTAATAGTGTAAGGATCGTCGTGCCCATAAATATTATAAACACTGAAGTTCCAGCTGGAGTGGTATTTTTTATGTTCCTTACCTTCCAGCGTAGCGCCCAGATCCACGCGGTTATTGTTTGGTTTGCGATAGCCATTCCGTTCTGAATAAGAGAAAGTAGTTGCGCCGCCAATGTCATATTTACCTGTAGGGTAGGTAACCGCACTACCGGTTTGATAAATAAATGAACCCGAAAATGACCAGCGTTTATTAAGCTGATAGATACCTACAACAGACAGGTCGTGTGTCCGATCCTGCCTTGCGGGATAATAAGAACCATGATTTATCGCGGGGAACTTGTTTTCGGCACGTGAAAACGTATAACCGATCCAGCCGTTGATGCGCCCGTATTTCTTTTTAAGGAACAATTCGATACCGTATGTGCGGCCTGATCCAAAAGTTAATTGAGATTCTACGTTTGAATTAACGATGAGTTGCGCACCGTCCTTATAATCGATCTGGTTTTGCAGCCACTTATAATAAACCTCTGCCGATAACTCAAACAGGTTGTCCTTAAAGTTTCGATACCAGCCGGCAGCTACCTGATCGGCAATTTCGGGCTTGATATTGTTACTGCTCATCACATACAGATCAGTAGGCGAACTGGTTGTAGAGTTGGTTAATAAGTGGATGTTTTGCGTATTGCGGTTATACGACAACTTAACCGAGCTAACATCATTGAGCTGGTAACCGGCGGACAATCGTGGCTCCAGGTTAAAATAGTTTCTAACGCTTGCCCCTGATGCATAGGTTATCGAACTTACGGTGTTTCCTGCTGCATCGTAAGTGTTAAAAGTACCCGGGCCAATCAAAGAGAACCAGCTTGCCCTTACACCGTACAGCACACTTAGTTTATCAGTCACTTTCCAGTCATCGCTAACATAGGCCGCGTTTTCATACCCGTAGCGCTTTTCTACACTTCGCGAATTAAAGCTGGAACTGGCATCGGTGGTAATATCACCTGGAGAAATAGAGTGGTGCAATACGTTAATGCCGAACTTGAAATGGTGTTCGTTACTTACAGTATACTGCAGGTCTTCTTTCAGGTTAAAGTCGGTAATGCTTGAGGTGGCCTTAAAGCTGCTTGCACTCTGAAAACTTTCGATCACGTAATTATAGTTGCTGAATACCAGCGAAGTGTTGGAGAATAGTTTATTACTAAAAATATGATTGAACCTTACTGTACCGGTAGAGTTACCCCAATTGGTGCCGAACAGATCTTTTAGCCCGAGAATGTCTTTACCGAAATAGCCGGAAAGATAGAGCACGTTCTTTTCGTCAAAATGATAATTGGCTTTGGCGTTGAGATCATAAAAATAGAGCGAGCTGCCCCTTAGGGTAGAATCCTTTGAGGCTTTTAAAAACAGGTCGATATAAGTACGCCTGGCGCTTACCATAAATGAGCCTTTGTCTTTAACGATCGGCCCTTCTACTTTCAAACGGGAAGAAATGAGCCCCAAACCACCCTGAACGGTAAAATCCTTATTGTTGCCATCGTTCATTTTGATATCCAGTACTGATGACAGACGCCCGCCATATTCTGAAGGCATGCCTCCTTTATAAATATCCACACCCTTAATCGCATCAGAATTAAAGGTTGAGAAAAAGCCGAACAGGTGCGATGCGTTGTAAACTGTAGCTTCATCCAGTAAGATCAGGTTTTGATCAGAAGCGCCGCCGCGCACATAAAAGCCCGAGTTTCCTTCGCCTCCCGATTTAACACCGGGCATCAGGGTTATAGTTTTTAAAATATCCTTTTCGCCCAGTACAACCGGCACCTGGTTAATTTGAGCCATATTGAGTTTCTCAACACCCATTTGTGGCGAAGCGATCTGCTCGTTATTAGGGCGGTTGCCACCGATCACCACTTCCTGCAGATTACTCTTAGAGTTTAAAGTAATATTAATAGTTTGCGATTTATGCAGACTTAACGGCATAGCCGCTGCTTCATATCCGATATAGGTAAACAGCAATGTGTATTGACCATCGGGCGCAGACAGGGAGTAGAAACCATAGTTATTGGTAATGGTGCCCGTGTTGGGGAGTTCCTTGATGCGGATGGAAGCGCCAAGCAGGGTTTCGCCTGTGGCGGCGTCTTTGACCGTGCCGCTAATGATCTGCTTTTTTTGGGCGTAGGCAGTAATTGTAAACAGTGATAAAACAAAAAAGATCAATATTTTGGGCATACGTTAAATTTTGTGCAAAGGTACTGTTATTGTTAATGATGCCGATGGGGTATTGATAAAGTATTTTTTTACGAACGTTGAAAGTTCAACCGCGATCCTTTTTACTAAAAGGCTTCGCCGATCCTGAAATAGATACCGTAATCTTCTTTGCCAACGGCACCGTCTATACCCACATTAAATTTATTTTTGTTGAACGGGTTGTAACGGAAACCGCCCCCGGCGCCGGGATATATTTTCCAGTTAAAGCTTTCGGTGGCCGAACCATAAATAGTGGCCAGACCGGCAAACCCTACCAATCCCATTTTTTTGCCAAAGGTATATCGATACTCACCCTGTATGTCCATTAAGCCATCCCCGCGGTACTTACCGTCCGAATATCCCCTGATATCTGTTCCGCCCAGTGTAGCCTGCTGCTCGAACGGTATGGTACCTAAACCAAATTTTCCAAAAACACGTGCCGCGATAACGTCCTTGTTATCGCGAACAGGGAAATATTTATTCAGCTCAAGGGCGATCCTGTTTGCCACAACAGTATTACCTGCCCACCCGGGATAAGTTGTCCAGCTCAATTTAAATTCATCGCCGGTAGTGGGGTAATAAACTGCGTTGCGGGTATCGCGTAGCAGCTCGAGCGCCAAGCCGTTGGTATGTGTTACGCTTGAAGTCGCTATGTTATTTTGGTATACCGTATTGTAATAGGCGTAGGTATAAGCTACGCCGCCATAAAACCCTTTTATAATTTTATGTTGCGCGCCAACGCTGATGATGGTGGTTTTGGTGCCGTAATCATAAAAATCGGGCTGATCCACATCGCTGACGAAAAATTGCGAATTATAATTCCCCGTAAGGGCAAACAGTTTAAGGCGCCATCTATCTTCGGCCACGTACCACCTGTTAAAAACAGCCACAAAATATGAATTGTTGGTAGTATAAATACCCATTAGGCCGGATAACGACTCATGCGATACCGTATCCTTTTTGTTTAGCTTGTACATCATCATGGGGATTGCCCCAAACATAAATTGCATGTTACGGTTGTAGCCCAAATACGGCATTACGCGCAATTCAACATTCTTTTCTTTTGGTTTTTGTATGGTGGTACTATCTGTCCGGGTTTGGCAAAATGCAGGCAGACAGCTAAACGCAAAAAGAAATATTAACGGCGCTTGCTTCATCTTATCATGTTTGATAATGCATTTTAAATTGCGCCACGCTGTATTTTGCATTTGCATGATGATCTTTCGCGATCTGGTACATTCAAAGATACAAGCGGTACCAGGGCACGGAGCGATTTAGTACCGGCGATAAGTTGCACCTCATAATTTGCAACCAGTTAAAAGCGGGGGAATAGTTTTTTGAGAAAAGCTGGTTTTTTAACTAAACCGTTTTAAAACAAAAAGAGCCTCTTTTGCAAGAAGATCCTTCGCCAAAATCAGTAACGTCGTTGGGGACGTTTTGTGATCCCGCTGGGGGGGATTTGCGGTATTCTTTAATTACTTATCAGTGCCCGGTTATCAAATTCGCAATTATTTTTAAATTACCATTTTCATAATGAGCACTGACGTAAACGTCATAAACAGGTGGGTATTTGTCGGTATTTTTAATTACTTTTCGGTGTTTCATTATCAAATTTGTAATTGTTTTAGCCTTGCGCTTGCCGCAATATACGAAATTTTTGGCGCATAAAAAAGCCCGGTATTGAATACTGAACATTACACACGCGGCACGCGTGCGCCAGCGGAGGCGGCACTAATAATTGAATGCTACAAAGCCATATTTACGCTTGCTCAAATTAAATCAAGTTGCATTTGTAAAAGTGCAACTGTTTGGTGGGTTCAAAATAGCGCATTCGGCAATCCAATGCTTTTATTTTGCACAGTATATTCTGCTTTTACTTTTGAATGCATTTAAATCAAACAGCATATGTCGATCTTCAAAAATTTTGATAAGCGTCACGTCGCCTTAGTGGTTTTACTAACCTCAGCTATAGCTTTTAGTGCTATGGCTCAAAAAAAACCTAATATTCTGGTCATCATGGGTGATGATATCGGACAATCAAATGTAAGCGCCTACAGTCGTGGCCTTATGGGGTTTATGACGCCCAATATCGACCGTATTGGCGCTGAAGGCGGTGTTTTTGTACAATACTACGGCCAGCAAAGTTGTACTGCAGGCAGGGCTGCATTTATAACCGGGCAATGCCCGTTCCGCACGGGTTTAACCAAAGTGGGGCTACCTGGTTCTCCGGTCGGGCTGCAAAAGGAAGACCCTACCATAGCCGAATTTTTAAAGCCATTAGGCTATATGTGCGGGCAGTTTGGAAAGAACCACCTGGGCGATCAGGATAAATACCTGCCTACAGCGCACGGGTTCGATGAGTTTTTTGGTAACCTGTACCACTTAAACGCCGAAGAAGAGCCGGAAAACCCAGACTATCCAAAAGGTGCCGATTTTAAAAAGAGCTTTGGCCCGCGCGGCGTGATCCATTCAACTGCCGACGGCAAAATAGAAGATACCGGTCCGCTAACCAAAAAACGGATGGAAACGGTTGATGATGAATTTTTAGCAGCGTCAGAAAAATTCATGGGCAGTTCAATAAAAGCCGGTAAGCCGTTTTTTATCTGGTTCAATAGCACCCGTATGCACGTTTTCACACACCTTAAACCAGCTTCGGCGGGCAGAACGGGCTTAGGTTTACAGGCCGATGGCATGACCGAACACGATGAAATGGTGGGCGAATTGCTGAAATTCTTAAAAGACAATGGAGTTGAAGATAATACCATCGTAATTTATACTACTGATAATGGCGCTATGAAGAACCAATGGCCCGACGGCGGTTCTTCACCCTTTGCAGGCGAAAAAGACATGCAAACAGAAGGCGCTTTTAGGGTTCCGGCACTCATCCGCTGGCCCGGTGTAATTAAACCCGGCACCAATTTCACCGGTTTGTTTTCTGCCGAGGACTGGCTCCCTACCTTAGTAGCTGCTGCTGGTGGCGATCAAAACCTGACCGCAAGTGTAGCCAAAGGCGCCCAGGAAGGGAGTAAAAATTTTAAAGTGCATTTGGATGGCTACAACCAGGTTTCTTACCTCAGTGGAAGATCTAGTACAGCACGTCATGAGTTTGTTTATTTTGATGACGACGGTAACCTGGTAGCCTACCGCGATGACCGGTTTAAATATGTATTTGCACGGCAGGATGCTCATGGTATGGAAATATGGCGTTTCCCGATGACAAAGTTGAGAGCTCCAATGCTTATCGATCTGCTTAGCGATCCATACGAGTACGCGCCTGCAAATGCAGCAGCCTGGGAGGACTGGTTCGTAAAACGCGCTTTTACGATATTACCAGCCGTAGAAAAAGTAGCCACCTATTTAAACACCTACCGGCAATTTCCACCACGGCAGGCACCTGCAACATTCTCTATCGATGAGGTAATTAAAAAATTACCAAAACCACAAATTGAGAATTAACCCTAAAGGTAATTCTCTCAACGGTAGTCATGTATCAGTCGGATTCGGTACAATTTGGTACCCGCTTTTGTGGTATCAGAGATTTCGCACAGATAAGTATTCTTGTAATCTATACATTAATAAAAAAGGATGCCGAGGTTAAAAAATTGATACAGATTGCAATGGCACCAAACAAAGAGGTTTTGTAAAATTGCTTAACGAACTATACCGTAACTACCAAATAGATGGCTTAGACTAGCTTTACTGTGATACCTTCTCGAACCAGGTGGCGTTGCTGTTGCCTTTTACTGCCGCCAGATCATCGCCGGCTAGACCACGTAAAAAGCTTTTGTAGTTGGCTAAATAGTTAGGAGATGAAGCGCTTGCGCAGTATGTGCCAAAAACATTGCTGTTATATGGCTTGGCCATGGTGGTTACTCCACTAACGCAAGGGTATATCTTATTCCAGTTCAAAGTGGCAAAGGTGCGTGCATCGTTAAAAACCGAGCAGCCTACGCCTTGGGCGGCAATAAACATCCGGTTGCTTTCGGCAATTGAGTAACTTTCGTAAGTGTTGTTTAATGTTTTGTATGCCGTTCCCTTAGCAGTAAACGCCAGCCGCGCTGAAGCCAACTGAGTTGTTGCTGTAGCAGCCAGTGCATTGGCCGTTATTTTTTGTTGATCGTAACCCGGTTTTACTTTCGCAATTTCTGCCGCTTGCATTTTAGCCAAGTTAACGGTCAATTGCCAATTTTGATCTTTAAGTACTTTGTTTTCGGTGTTTAAGCTCAGCACATTTGCGTTGTAACTGGTGGTATAGCTTTTTATTGTACCGCTGGTTACCCCAATTTCGGCTATTAACCTTTTTACATCCGTGGCAAGGCTAATGCGCGCTGTATCCTTTAAACCTAGCTTTACAAGCTTGGAATTGGCATCGGCCAAATCTTGCTTTAATCCATTGAGTTTTTGGCTCAATGGCTCTAAGTATTCCTTTGCAGCGATGTCTAAGTTTTTTAGTTTTTCAATATTTATTGTGATTTTGCCCTCAGCCGCTTTTTGCTTTTCGGCAACCTGGGTTTTTACCAGTTCTTTAATCTCTTCAGATTTTTTAGCAAAAGCGGCGTCAATGGCCACCACACGGGCTTTACCAATAGTTATTTTATCATCGGCAATTAAAATGGCCGACGCATAGTTCATTAAATCGTCTATCCACGTATCGTGTTTGGCTTTAACTTCCGCCTCCACACTTTTGGCATAAGTTTGACTATGGGTGGTAATTTCTGTGCAAAGGGTTTGGTTTTGAGTTTTAAGCGCGTCAATTTCTTTTTGTTTGGCAACAACACTTTTGTCTCCACCCTGTGTCAGTGTTTGAATTTGCACTTTTTTATAGGCTAGTAAGTCCCTGTACTTTGCGCGCGTGGTTTCCAATTCGGTAGTGGTAGCGGGTACAGCATAGCCTTTTACCTCGCCTAAATGCTTTTCGAAGTTAACGCCACGCTTTTCAAACGATGATTTATACTCACCACATTGGCTGCATTTGGCACCTATCTTCATATCGCCAATCAGGGCATCCCGCTCCTTAATCAGGGCGGCATACTCGTCATTTAAAGCCTGTATTTTCTTTTGCCAGGCAGCTTGCAGCTCTACCAGTTCATCGGCATAAAGTTTAAGCGTGGCGTTGTTGGCTGTGATCCGTTTCGCGGCAGATTCAACAGCTACCACGCTGCCTATGCCCGCAGTTGTTTGCGAACGAGCAGCCGTTGCAAACAAGAAAACAAAACACACGAATGCAAATACAGGTTTATTCATAGTGGCTGAAGCTTAATAAAGTGATACCGGTTTTAATTTGCAAAAGGATCATCCTCGGCTTTGCAAAGGGTTTTTAAATACTCCAGCGCTTTTTTTAGTTTACCAAAGTTTGTGGGATCTGATTGCAAAAAGGGTACATTTATTGAGCTAAGGCTTTCTTCCGTAGGGCTTTGCCAGTAATACGCGCCATGATTGCGTACCCGTCGGGTATAACTTGCAGTTTTGCCCACCAGTTTTAAAACCACATTGCTCACGGGGCTTGTAGTCCGCACCTCGTCGCCTTCAGCTACGATATTTACAATATGGGCAGGGTTAAACACCACTGTCCGGTAATCATCCTGCCATTGGCTATCGCCAATTCTTTTATATGTTAATGTGATATACCCTTCTTTCGAGGCTTTTGAAAAAGACGCGTCGATTATAGTAAGACTCATATTTGTAAATTGTATAGCGTGATCTGTGGCTTCGACAACTTTTTTGTTGATGTAGCTAATGGTTTCATCTTTGGTGAGTGCCGCGTTTTGGGCTGACGCACCCATAGTTACCACTGATAGGAGACAGATAAGTAAATGTTTTTTCATGAATAGAATAAATTGCGATCGTTAAATAACTTGGTAATAGGGTTATTACAAAGCTATTCAAAAATTTTAACAAAAAATAGTGGTAACTAACACCCTAACACTTATTGTTGATCTAACGTCACCAGTATTAATTCGGTGACCTAATTTCGGAAGAAAATATAGGTCACCGAATAGGTCACCGATTACTTTGAATTACATTGAACTAACTTGTATTGAAATTTTTGAGAAAAGTGGAGGAATGGATTTGCAAAAAGTTGGTTTCTAACTCAAAAACCGCGTTTAAACAAAAAAGAGCCTCTTTTTCAAGAGGCTCTTACTTCAAAACGTTCGACCTGTTGGGTGGTCTTTGTGATCCCGCTGGGATTCGAACCCAGGACCCCAACATTAAAAGTGTTATGCTCTACCAGCTGAGCTACGGAATCGTTTAACCGTTTCTGATTAAAGTGGTGCAAATATAGGGTTATTGGCTATTGGGTGCAAGCTATTTTTAAATATATTTTAAAATAGTGTTTAAGGTATTATAAACCAATAAATTGCATTTATAACAAGTGTTTTGAGATACCTGTTTAGATGGGACCGGGTACTTATACAAGTACTTTTTTGTTAGGAAATGGAAATTATTTGACCTTTTTTGATCTGAAATGCCCCGATGTACGTATGTGACAGCAATACTGTATGGTAAAACGCGATGGTAATTGTCACAAAAAAATAAATGTTGGTGATATCGCTTCTTAAAGCTGAATATCGCGTAATTTGTGAAACTATAATGAAGCAACGAGTGGTTGGTAAGGCATTATTTATTTGGTAAAACCCACGCATGATCAGGTTAATATTTCTGACACTTTTGTTACTGGCATCGCTGCTAACCGTATTTGAGGCACCGCAATATCATTTGTGGATACTCTCTGTTTTAGTTACCGAGTTTGCCTGGATATTTATCACCGCTACTTTACTGATCCTGACATTTGACTATGGCAGCGAGAAGTACCATCACCTGGCAACGGTTATAGGTATTGCTGCCTTGCTGTTGTATTGCACACCCATAGTACGGGGTTTTAGCGCTGCCACTAAAGTAAATGCCGGTTTTGAAGCAGCGTTCGGTAAGGGCAGCGCCGCATTAAGGGGACAAACCAGGCAGGCTCCGTTTAGCTTTTTCAGGATGATAACCGGTATCACCGTAAGGCAAATGGTGCCGGATGTATATACTTACGACCAGCAAAATAGGCTTACATTGGATTATTACCCATCGCAGGCTGCGGGAAACAGGGGTTGTGTAGTGGTGATCCATGGTGGCTCGTGGAGTAGCGGCAACAGCGCCCAGTTGCCTGAGCTAAACAGTTACCTGGCTAAAGCCGGGTACAATGTGGCAGCCATTAATTACCGGCTCGCGCCTAAATACCAATATCCGGCGCCTATTGAGGATGTGCATTCGGCCATCAATTATCTGCGCAAGCATGCCGATAGTTTACATATTGATACCAATCAATTTGTTTTGCTGGGCCGCTCGGCAGGAGGGCAGATCGCTTTGTTAGCCGCCTATACGCTGCACGAACCCGGTGTAAAAGGAGTGATCGGTTATTACGCCCCGGCAGATATGGTTTGGGGTTATTCGGTGCCATCGAACCCCTGGGTGATGGATTCGCGCAAGGTAATGGAAAATTACCTCGGCGGAAGCTACAGCGCCGTGCCCGACAATTATGCGGCAAGTTCGCCGATACTGCATGTAGACAAAACATCGGTACCAACCTTGCTGATACACGGTGAGAATGATGTGCTGGTAGCTTACGAACATAGTCGCAGGCTGAATATTAAACTACAGGAAAACGGAGTAAAGCATTATTTACTCACCCTTCCGTGGGCAGTACATGGCTGCGATTATACACTGAACGGCCCGAGCGGGCAGCTTGCAACCTATACTATTGAACGCTTTTTAAACCAGGTTACTCGTTGATAGACAAAGGAGTTGATAATGGTACAGGCCCGGCACTTTAAGCTTCAATTATTTGACAGGCCGAGGACGGATGATAAAGTTTGTTAGCTTTAAATTTATTGCTAAATTGGTATGATTTAAAGAGCAATGCCGTATGGAGAAAATAGTGCAAATATTTGATGAGGCAGAAATAAAACTTTTAAAAGAAGCTTTAAAACGTACTTATAAAGAACGTTTTGAAATGGCTACCCGATTGTATAAAATACAACAAACAATGAATAAAGCGTCGGTAGTGCACAAACCATTTATCAATAAATAATTCGTGGATATTTTTGACGAAGAAATACTCAAATTCTGGAAGGCACTTAAAGACCATGATGTACAATATATAATGGTTGGTGGATATGCTATTAACCTGCATGGCTACCAGCGTTTTACGGGTGATCTGGATATCTGGCTTAAAGATACTTTACCTAACAGGCAGCAATTACGCAAAGCTTTTGTAAGTTGTGGCATGGGCGACTATCCGATGATAGAGCACATGCAATTTGTACCTGGCTGGACAGATTTTCATCTAAATAACAGCCTTGTGCTGGATATATTAACTGAAATGAAAGGGCTTGAAAAATATTCTTTTGATGAATGTTTGCAAATGGCCTCGATAGCAGATATTGAAGGCGTAAGCATCCCTTTTTTACATATTAACCAGTTAATTGAAAATAAGCAAGTAGTTAATCGCCCTAAAGATCAAATTGACGTACTGGCATTGCAGCAAATACGTCAATTAAGAGGTGATCTTTAATCCTTTTTCTTTTCGCCCAGCGAAAACCAGTTGCCCGAATCATCTTTAAATAAAGCTTCGAAACCATAAAACTCTTTGGTAGGGGCCTTGGTGAACACCACACCTTTGGCTTTAAGTTCTTCGTAGGTGGCCAGCAAGTCGTTGCATTCAAAAACACCGAAACCAAAAGTACCTTTGGCCACCAGGTCGCGCATGGTTTGAGCGGCTTCTTTTTTAAACATCATGCCTTCGGCAATTGCCATGAGGCTTATTTCCAGGTCGGGCTGCCCGGGTGGAGTAACGGTTAGCCAGCGTGCACCGGGGCCCATAGCGGCATCGGTATGAACCTTAAAGCCAAGTTTGTTAACATAAAAATCAAAGGCGCTGTCCTGGTCGAGAACAAAGACGCTGACATGGTTTAATTTTGTGATCATGATCTTGATATTGTTTGATCAAAAATGCAACGAATTATTAAACCTGGCTTATCGAAAATTGCGGTTCTTCGGTCCAGCCGTTTTGTTGGGCGAAGCAGTTGGGGACAAATTTTAACGGGACTTTTTTTATTTCTGACTGGCGGCGCAATTCGTTTTGCTGATACACCGAGGGCGGCTGGCCGACAAGGCGTTTAAATAAGGAGGAGAACGAACTGACGCTATCGAAACCAACGGTGTAACAAGCCTGGTTTGCGGGTATGCCCTGGCTTAATAGTAAACAGGCCCGTTCAACGCGTACCTGCATTAAATACTGATGCGGCGTTTTGCCGTAGGTTTGTTTAAAAAGCCTGATGAAATGGAACCTGGAAAAATAGGCTTCACCGGCAATATTGCTAAGATCGATCTGTAGGTGATAGTTGGCATCAATAAACAGTTTGGCCTGCACAATGCGCCGGTACAGGTAGATCTTTGGAAATTGTTGCTGAATATCCATTGGTTAGTTACTATTGTAAATATCGAGTATTTTTGCTATATTTAAGTTAATAACTAAAGGTATGGATACTGCAAAGTAAGTAAGGCTAACCTAAAATACCCATCTTTTTAAGACAAGGTAGGGCATCAATCAATATATTTTCCCTTTTTATCCAGATCAACAATAAAACGGGTGAGTTCTTTAACATAACTGTCAAGATCGGTCACTGATAATTTGATGTAGTCTACGATGTTTTTCAGATCGCCAGGGGAGTTGATAGATTGATCGATGATACTGGAAAGCCCCAGGATATTGGCGATAGGTTGCCTCACTTTGTGTGAAGTAATGAACATGATCTCCTCTAAACCATGGGTGTAAGTCTTTAAGTATTGTTCGGCTTTTTTAAGCTCCCAGATGGCTATGGTTAATTCGGTGGCTCTTTTGGCTTTCTCTTCGTTCTGGAATTTGAGTTCGTGGTTGGCAATGACAAGATCAACGGCCCGATTTTCTTTTTCCTGGTTCTGCAAAGCCAGTTCATGATTAGCGACCACTAATTCGGCCGCCCGGTTTTCTTTCTCCTGATTTTGAAAAGCCAGTTCACGATTGGCGATAACCAGTTCGGCCGCCCGGTTTTCTTTTTCCTGATTTTGAAAAGCCAATTCACGATTAGCGATAACCAGTTCGGCCCGTTTCTCTTTCTCCTGGTTCTGGAAGGCTAATTCGATATTAGCGGCAAGTAGTTCAGCGGCACGGGTTTCTTTTTCCTGATTTTGGAATGCGAGCTGCCTGTTCAAAATGATTAAATGATGCGGATGTTTTCTTACAGTCATGGTATGCATTGATCAAGTAGAATTAAAAATGGGTTTCAGCTCACAACAAGTTTAAACTGTAAGTCGTATATATTTGGAACAACAGCTTTGGGTAACTGTTTGCCAAAAACAATATTATTTATAAATGTAAATAATTGATTAATAGGGGGTGTTTACAGATTGATTAGGTTTTATATAGCGATGCGAAATATGTTATATCTGAAAAGTAATTAATGTTGAAGAAATTAACTTATTAATTATTAATTCAATTGGGGATGAGCCAATTGACGTGATGCTGATAAACTCATTATCTCAAATTGTCAATAATAATCCTAGTTCATCGCCGTTATCTAATCAACTCCCACCAAAGGTACTGGCAGACTATCCCTGAGGTTGATTAAAACTGGTTGATGATGAAAAAATGTTTATTCTGGATAGTGAGCTTGGGCTTGTTGGGCACATTAGATGCATGTAAAAAGAACAATAGTGATGTAAGCCCGGTTACGGCTGCGCAAACGGTTACGGCTACTCCAATAGCTACGCTGGGTTTATACGAATATGCATCAGGAACCAATAAGCGGATATTTTTGCCTATTACAAAGGTAGGCAGCCAGTCGGTAACCTATTACAGCATATTTGATACCGGTTCAACCGGGATGACGATTGATGCCAACGGTATTTTACCGGCTTCCATGATCACCAGTTCGGGCATCACCGTTACCGGCGATTCGGTAGTGGTAAATGGCATTACAGTAACTAGTAAAACATCGGTAATGAGCTATGGCGACCAAACCAGTTTAACCAAAGAGTACGGCAACCTGGCTTATGCAACTGTTACCCTTGGCGATCAAACAGGTAATATCACCACCAAAAGAATACCATTCTTTTTATACTGGAAGATACAGAATGTCACTACAGGAGTAGTTGCTGCGGCGCACTCGGCTGATGTATTTGGCGTAGGGCCGGGTACCAGCTACGCGTTTACCGCGATTGCCAGTCCGTTGAGTTATTTTACTACTGCAAGCGGACAAACCAGCGGGTTTAAACTGGCTACTTTAGGTACAGCCGGGTTTACCGGCACGGGTACCTATGTTGGCGGTTTGCTTACTATCGGCTTACTTAATTCCGATCTGTCGTCCTCTTCGGGGTTTATTATGCACCCGCTTACTAACAGTAACCCGGGCGGTTATTCAGCTAACATACCGGCAACTATAACCTATGGTTCGCAAAGCACATCAGCACAGGTATTGTTTGATACCGGTACGCCATCGATTACCATAATCGAGGATAATAAGGCTACCGGTATTGGCCCTTTACCTGTTAATACCAAAGTTACGGTTACTACCAATAAAGGATTTGTTTACAGTTATACCACCACCAGCACCGCTAACCTGACGTCGATAGAAAACCCTAACGTTACCGGTGATTACCGTACGATATTTAGCCTTGATTTTTTTGTAACCAACGAGTATTTACTGGATTACAGCAATCACCAGATAGGGCTTAAAAATAATTAGCGGCTCAGGCATTTGCCATCCTGATCAAAGATGACGGTTTTGCCGGCGCTGGTTTTAATGCGGTATGTTATTTTGCCAACAGCACTTACATTTTTTTGCGCACCGGTAACTGACGATTGATAGTGATTTTTAACATAATCGGTAATTTGTGCAGGTAAAAATTTAACCGGAGTAGGTGTAGTTACACCTACAAAAGCACCAAATTGGGTAAATGCAGCGGTGCTCGGGCCATCGGCTTTTGAAACCCATTTAGCCTCGTAATTGCCATTGTTTTTATCCCATTTAGGGTTTTTAGCATCCGGGTACCTGCGGGTTAGTTCTGATCTAACACTAAGGGGTACTGATGAAACCGGTGTTTGGGCTTGTGCGATAAGGCCTGAAATTGCCAATAAGCTAATAAAAAATAAACGTACTTTCATGATTTGATCGTTAAAACGGAGAGCCAATTTTAATGAAAAAATATGATGATTGAAATATGACCGATCATGGTATTTTATTCAATAACCGAGTATACAAAGCCTGGTGTCTGCCCGTCATGATAGGTAAATTCTAAAACGGCCGCATGCACAGGCATTTCGGGTTTTACCTTGAGGGGGATGTTTAACGAGCATTCTTCGTGGCCAAGTTTTTCATCACCATAAACAGTAATATCAGTAGTGTACATCAGCCTGCCGTTTTCAGTTGGTTGATAGTTAACTGTTTTGGTGTCGAAGATCCAATGCGATTGCCCGGCAGATCGGTTTATTATCTTTTGGTAACCAGCCCGGTTAAAGCTATAAAGGCCGGTTAAATGAGTAAGCGCGCCGGGACTTTTTATGGCAAGGCCAACGCTGATTTCCTGCGGAATATAAGTAACCGTATCCGGCAGCTGTGAAGCCATGTTGAGCATAATGTTAATCTGCGGTTCTTTTATCAATGCCCGGTTCATGGTTTCACTAAGTACGATATCAACCTCGTCGTGGGGGGCTTTCCAGGTAATGGCATCGCATAGTTCAATGCTTTTTATATATTCCTCAAGGTGGAGTGTTTTGAGCAGGTTGGTTAACGTATCATAACTTTCGGGGTTTATTTCGAGTAGGGTAAACTGCAATTGCGATGCCTTAAACTGCATAATAACCGGTAGGGCCAGCGTAGCGAAGGGGCCGGTACCTGCATAAACTACATGTACGGGCCTGGTATCATTTTGCTGTAGTTTATCGGCAACAGCCTTATATAAACCACGGCAAAAGCGTTGCGTCCTGAGTATTTCATTAACACAAAATGCGGCCCACAGAGGGCCAATAGCTTTGCCATGATCAGTATAAATATTTGCTCTTACACTGGTTCCATCTAAGCTTAGCCCGGTCAGGCTAAAAAGTAACTCCGAATAATTTTTGATGGCCGGGGCAAGCCTTTCGTGAAAATCGCCCGGTGCAAGTATGTCGTTGCTATACGAGACTAATTTTTCAATTAGGGTGTCTAAGTGGGCAGTTACGGGGGCGGCGGTGATGTGGTTCATGGTATTTAATTTGCCTGATATTGAGTTACTCCGCTTCAACAACGTGAACCTTTTTGTTTGGTTTTACCGGTTTTACTTCGCGGAAGCGGCTAAAGAACAATACGGCCAGCAGGCATAAAGCAAAGCCACAGATACCGTTTAGACGTAAGCCATAGTCATTACCGGGATCTTTACCATAAACAGTGAGGAAGATGAACAAGGCGCCGCCGATAGTTTGGCCGAGCTTTACGAACAGGTATTTTACGGCAAAAAACATCCCTTCGTGGTTTTCGCCTGTTTTTTCGGCATCTTGTTGGGCAATCTCGGCTAATATTGCATTAGGTAAAATACCTAATGATGCTAACGGAAATGCAGCGCAGATAACCAGTGTAGATATTTGCTGATGTGCAGTGAACGGCAGTTTGCCTAAAAAATAAATGGTTACAAATATAAGCGCCAGTATGCCAAACGAAATCATTACCAAAGGCTTTTTGCCAAACCTGGCGGTAATAATATTGATCAGTGGGTAAAACATAACCGATACAACAACCATGATGCCTACAAACAAACCACCTTCTGATTGCGGCAGTCCGAGTAATACTGTTACAAAATATAGCAATCCGCTGGTAATGATACTGAGCGCCATATAGTACGAAAAATCGGAGATCAGGTAATATTTGAAATTGCGGTTACCGAAAGTTTTGCTGATGGCTTCAAATAACGGCAAATGTGATGGTTTGCTGCTGGAGTATCTTTTTTCATCGATAGCAAAAACAGGGATCATCATCACCATGCCGGCAAAAATGCATAGTCCCCAAATGGTAAACTGTAAAGCAGTGTTGCGGCTCGTTACATGAAAATAATGCTGTATCAGGTCGGCAAAATTGTTAACCAGCGCCGAAAATATCATACCCAGTACAAAGCCTATTTGCTGAAACGATGATAGTTTTACCTTTTCTTTCCCGGTTTCTGTCATCTCGGGCAATAACGCGTTATAAGGTATAATATAGGCAGTTGCCATCATAAAAAAGCCTATTAGTGTAAACATAAGCCAATAAGCATTATGTACACTTTCAGACATGGTGAGCGGGTAGAAGGTTAAGCTGCAAAATATTACCGCAGGCAGCACAACCCATTTCATAATAGGCAGGCGCCGGCCTTTGGGGTTTGTGCTTTTATCACTTAACGAAGCTATGAACGGGTCGAAAATAGCATCAACAAACCTGCCTGATGCCATAATAATGCTCATAATGTTAAACAAGCCAAATACCATGAGCTGAGGCATGAGCGGGATAAGGTGCGAGTTTGACGGAGGCAGGTAAAAATACGGCAGCATCACGATGATGATATTCCACATCGTGCTCCATCCCATCATACCGGCTGCGTAGGCGAGTTGTTTAGTAAAAGGCAGTTTGGCTACGGGCATGGTGCAATATGCATTTATTAAAAATATACCGGTAACGTTATGTTAATTTTGACCGCTACTTTACATCAAATTACGAAAAAAGATGGCAGTATGTGTACCATGAAAGTAACTTTTTTATACACATCCGCATTTTATCTGTTCACATTTTATAACGTACCGTGTTATCTGAAAGTAAATTATTGCATTTAAACACTCCATGATGTGGTGACATATGAAAAAAAGTTAATCATTTGATTAACTTTGCCGCGTCAACTTTTAATCATGATCACCATTGATAAGGCATCAGTTATTGATGTGCCCGAATTAGCTGTTTTAATAAACAAAGCCTACAAAGGAGTGCCCGGTAAAAGCTGGACGGCCGAATCGCATTTGCTGGAAGGGGCACGAATTAACGAAGCCACACTGACCGGGTTTATTGGTGATAAAGATACCGTGATACTAAAATGCATGCAAAACAACGAAATTATAGGCAGCGTTTATTTGAAGCACGATGACAAGGGTATTTATATGGGTATGTTAAGTGTTGACCCCGACAAACAAAATACCGGCACCGGAAAACTGTTGTTAAAGCACATAGAATGGTATGCCCGTGAGCAAAATCGCGACCGGCTGCATCTCACCGTAATATCGGCAAGACATGAGCTGGTGGAGTGGTACAAGCGGCATGGTTTTAAACCAACGGGTGCAGTGCAGCCCTTTCCGGTTGGCGCCGGTGTAGGTATACAAAAACAACCACTTGAGCTGCTTGTTATGGAGAAACTTATTTAATGATAACCCTGCACTATCAAACAACACGTGCCTGTTTTTTGTACTGTAACCAGCAATAGTGAGCAGAATTATATAAAATGACTAACAAAACCCAAACCGAACTCAAAACACAACATAAATCAGGTTTTGCTTTAACGCGATGGTTGACCAGCGTGTTTATTGATTTTTATAACGTTTTTAAGTTTGTTGGCCGTTTTTTTAAAGAGGTTTTTTTTCCCCCGTACGAGTTTAAAGAGGTAATAAGGCAGTGCTATGAGGTGGGTGTCCGGTCGTTAACCATTATATCGGTAACCGGTTTTATAGTCGGGCTCATTTTTACCAAGCAATCCAGGCCATCACTTTCTGAATTTGGCGCCACATCATGGCTGCCATCGTTAATTTCGATAGCTATTATGCGTGCGCTGGCGCCCTTAATTACGGCCATCATAGCCGCAGGTAAAGTGGGCTCGAGCATTGGTGCCGAACTGGGCTCTATGCGGGTAACCGAACAGATAGACGCCATGGAAGTATCGGGCACAAAGCCCTTTAAATACCTGGTAACCACCAGGGTATTGGCTACAACTGTTACTGTACCCATCCTGGCTATGTATGCAGGCTTTGTAGCTTTAATTGGCGGCTATGTAAACGTTGCCCAAAACGAGGGTACCAGTTATACCACCTTTATGCAGCAGGTATTTGAGCCGCTGTCGTTTGTGGATTTTACGTCGTCGCTGGTTAAATCAATAGTTTTTGGTTTTACTATCGGGATGGTTGGCTGTTACCAGGGATATAATTCGAGCAAAGGTACCGAAGGCGTAGGTAAGGCGGCTAATATGGCTGTGGTTACCGCCATGTTTTTAGTTTTTATTGAAGAAGTAATTATTGTGCAGATATTTGGTTGGTTTAGATAACAGGTTTATGATACACAAGGCTAAAGCAAATATCGACTACAACGATCCGGTGATCACCATTAAAGGATTAAAAAAATCATTTGACGGTAACCCGGTGCTTAAAGGTGCCGATATAGAATTATACAAGGGCGAAAACCTGGTTGTGCTTGGCCGTTCGGGTACGGGTAAATCAGTGCTCATCAAGATCATATCCGGCCTGATCAAACCGGATGCCGGTACGGTAATGCTGCTGGGCGAAGAAATGGATCATGTTAATGAAAAGCAATTACAATCATTACGCACACGTATAGGTTTCTCGTTTCAAAACAGCGCCTTGTATGATAGCATGACGGTGCGTAAAAACCTGGAGTTTCCGCTGGTGCGGAATAAAAAGAAATTAACCCGCGGCGAAATAAATGAAGCCGTTGAAACAGTGTTAGAGGCGGTTGGATTGGAGCAGGCCATTAACCAGATGCCATCCGAACTATCGGGCGGGCAGCGTAAACGTATCGGTATTGCACGTACATTGATCCTTAATCCGGAGATCATGCTATATGATGAACCTACGGCAGGACTTGATCCGATAACCTGTACCGAGATCAACAAGTTGATTAATGAGGTACAGCAACGATATAAAACATCATCCATCATTATTACACACGATTTAACCTGTGCTAAAGAAACAGGCGACCGTATGGCTATACTGCTTGACGGCAAATTTGAACGCCAGGGTAGTTTTGATGATATTTTTAATACCCATGATGAACGGGTAAAACCATTTTTCGATTATAATTTTATTAAATAAGATATGGAAAAAGAAGAAACCAAACGAGCGGCAGTAGTGGGGATATTTATTGTTCTTGGCTTGCTCGTTTTTGCACTGGCTATATTTACGTTGGGGGGGCAGAAAAAAACATTTGCAAAAAATATACATGTTAGCGCCATATTTGATGACGTTGCCGGTTTAAAAAAAGGGAATGCTGTTTGGTTTTCGGGGGTAAACGTAGGTACAATCAGCAGTATTAAATTTACCGGCACATCGCAGGTTGATGTGGAAATGAATGTTGACCAAAATGTGCAGCAATACATTCATCGCAATGCTACGGTAAAGCTAAGCTCGGATGGGTTGATCGGTAACAAGATCATTGTAATTGATGGCGGCAGCCCGCAGGCACCAATGGTTGAAGATGGCGCGGTATTGCAGGCCGAAAAATTACTATCTACCGATGATATTATGAAAACCCTGCAGCAAAACAACCAGAACCTTCTGGCTATTACCTCCGATTTTAAAAAGATAAGCAGCAATATAGCGCAAGGTAAAGGTTTGGTAGGCGCTTTGATGACCGATTCGGCACTGGCACTAAAATTCAGAGGCATTGTTGTGAATCTTAATAATACTACAGCAAGCACGGCGCACATGGCCACCGAACTTAATCGTTTTAGTGATAAGTTAAATACCAAAGGCGGCCTTACTGATAAAATGCTCACCGATACTGCCGTATTTGCACAGCTTAAGGCATCGGTAGATCAATTAAAGCAAACCACCAAAAATGCCAGTGAATTAACCGAAAATTTAAATCGCGCAAGCAATAAGTTAAACACAACCGATAACGTGATAGGTGTTTTACTGAATGATCCTAAACAGGCCGAACAAGCTAAAAACACCTTGGACTATCTAAATCAAAGCGTTATTAAACTCAACGACGACCTGGAAGCTGCACAGCACAACTTTTTACTGAAAGGTTTTTTTAAAGACAGGGACAAAGCAAAGAAAAAAGCCCAGGAGTCCGCTGCAGTGAAGCCATAGTGCGCTTAGCGAGCCATCATAATCCTGTTCTATTTGCTTCCGCTGATGGTTATCTGATCGGTTTGCAGGCCAATTTTACCATTCATATCTCCGCCTTCTAAAACTAAGGTGTAGGTTGTTGGCTTATCGGCAGCATAAAACATAACCTTAGCTCGTCCGCTTTTATCGGTCACAATGTTTTGGTTCCAGTAAATGGTTGAGCGCAGATCATTAAAGTTGCGGTTCTGGTTTTTAACAGTGTATTTAGGGCTGTAAAATTCTTTTGGAAGAGTAAGTGTTCTGGGTTTATAAACGTATACACCGTTGGCCCGCCTCATAAAGGCGCCATTGCCCGATCGGGTAGTAATTTCGAGATAGGCTACGGTTGAGCCTCGTGGCCCGGCCGGATTAAGCGCTAAGATCTCATCGTTAGTTAAGTTTTGGGTATTGTAATTGGCAATATTAGCTGCGCTGTACAAAACCTCAATGCCTAACAGGTCTTCGGCTGTTAAATAATCAAGTGTTTGCTTAATGTATTCATAGTGCTCGTTAGGAACATGAGGGCCGCCGATATCGTTACTCGGTTGGTAAAAGCGGTCAAGGTCTAAACCATCAATAACAAACCGAACCCTTTTATCTTTAATAAAAAAGCCCATATCTGTTGATCGCGGCGAATATCCGGTATGGAAACCTTTTACTTTTTCTGCTATCACATCATACAACGATGCCTTGCCTGCATTTTCCATATCGGCAGTGGTTAAAGTTTGGTCGGCAGTACCGGCGCCATTCAGGTTTTGTGAGCCTTTAATAGCTGCCTGATCCTTAATATTTACGGTATTAAGTAAACGACCGGTTCCCCCGTTCTCTATTTTGTCTAGCTCGTACCTGTAAGCATTGTTTGTTTTTACGTAGTTAAGCAAAGTACTGTCGGTATTTACATACCAGGGCTTAACAGGTGCGCCATAAAGGGTGGTTAATGGCGTAAGCTCAACCTCGTTAACAGTAATGCCGCCCTGAATGGTACGGCCCCTTTTGGTGTGGGCAGTTAATACATACTTAGTGCTGTCAACAATCAATGGCAGCCTGTTAAAAGTAAATACCCCATCGGCATTGGTAGTAGTATCTCTGAGCGTTTTGTATTTGCCGGTGCCAAACAATATTACCGATGTATTGGAAATTGGCTTGTTGAACAAATTGGTTACACGGCCTTTAATTTCAAATTTCGGTTCAGGTTCGAACGCAGGTTTGGCTGCGCCTGTAATTATGGTGTTCCAATTATAACCTATCCATCCCTGAGTTAACAGCAAAACATCCAATGCCTTTGCACTTTCTGTACTTTTTGCAAAGTAATAAGCAGGGTCTTCTATATAACCCTTCAAATCGGCCGAGAGCAACATACCAGTTAATATATTGGCGTTGTTGTCAGCGTCCTTTTTTACCTGGGCATTATCGGTTACCGCTATCGAAAAACTGCCCATAACAGGTTTTCCGGCAGCATCCGTTACCTTAATACGTACGGGTATACTGTCGCGCGGGGTGAAAGATTTTTGGGTTGTAAGGTCAATTTTTAAATTGTCGTTATGGTTTATAAACACCAGTCGCTCATTTATAGGCTGCCCGGCCTGGTTCAATAAAGTTAAATGCGCTATCCCTGTCGGGAAATCGGCTTTGGGGATATGTGCATTGATCGAATTGTTTTTAAAATCGAGCGAAGCGGCATAACAAACCACACCGCGCGATTCGGCAATAAAGTGATATGTTTTGTCAGAGCCCACCATGTCCCCTGACGCGAAAAAAGAAATATCCACTGTATCACGGGCAGGGTTATTTTTTACCCGCATAACCGTACCCGATTGTTTGATGACAGGCAGGTTTACCGTTTTGGTATCACCGTTGGCCAAAGTTATTTTAGCTGTATAAACTTCGCCGGGTTGTGGCACCAGGTTAAAAACACCCATGCCTTTATGTGACGATTCGAACGTTGCCGCGGTTTCGCCTTCTTTATTGAGTATTTCGCCTTTAACGTTAACGCCATGGCCATCTTCGCCAATGGCTTTAAAGCCTACCATGGTGGGCAGTGAGGCTACCAGTTGGCCGCCTTCGGGCATAAACTGAATGTCGATATCTTGTGCACGATCAACCTTAACGGGTACTACAGCCGTTTTTTTGCTGTTTTTTTTGTCAGTAGCTACCATGGTTAAATTTTTAACCGGGGTTGCAGGCAATACAAAATTAGTTTCAAATATACCATCGTCGCCGGTTTGCAGGTTGTTGCGGAATAATACCTTTTTACCGCTGAGCAACTTTACATCAAAGGTTCGGCCATCAATAGCTTCCCTATTTACACTGGTAAATTTTACGCTTGCAGTAACACTGTTTTTGATATCTTCGGATAGTTTGGCATCGGTGCTGACTATCCACGGACTGTTATCGGCATTAGCCAGGTAAAAGCTTTTATAAAAAAAGCTTTCTTCTCCAAAATTGCGCATCCATTGGGTGTAGGCGCGTAAAGTGTAAGCGCCTTCGTAAAATACTTTATCATCCAGGGTTATATTGCCCCAGGTAAGCCCTATGGCCGATGCAAAAACGTATCGTTTTACCACCTTGTTACTGTCGTTCACCATATCAATATACACGCGGCTGCTTAGCGGCGAGTAGGATAAGCTTTGGTTTAGAATATACCCTTTAAACCAAATGGTATCACCTACCGAGTAATAAGGCTTATCAAATTGCAGATACAATTTTTCGCCAGGCATTTTAGCGTTGTAATCGTCTATTTTGCTGATGAGGGTTTTTACCGAGTTTGCTGCTGAAGGCTGGGCCTGGGCAAATAAAGCCTGACTGAAAACTATTAGTGTAAACAAAACGAAAGACGCTTTTACACTGAACGATTTGAATGAACAAAACATATAAACAGGTGTTATAAATACAGGGTTATAATTATAGACTAAAAATAGGTTTATTAGTTTAATAATTAACCGCTATGTAATGATAAAATGACTTGAATGTCTGTATTTTGTTCCACGATCGAAGACTATCCCAGCTCAATATGGTTAAACGAAAAAATATTAAGTATAATGGAGGATTTTGAAGATATAGATAAAGTAACCAGGCACCAACTTATTAAATTGATAAAGGGCGGTAATGCGCATGCTACCTTAAATGATGCACTGCATAACCTGCCGGCAAAATTACGGGGTATAATACCCAATGGACTGCCGTATAGTATCTGGATGCTGGTTGATCATATCCGTATTGCGCAGTGGGATATTTTGAAGTTTAGCACCAACCCCCAGCATCAATCGCCAAAATGGCCCGATGAATACTGGCCTAAAAATGCTATACCCAAAGATGATGACGAATGGGACGAGGCGGTTGAGCAAATAAAGAGCGACCGGGCGAAGTTTATTGAGTTGTTTGAAGATGAAGAGGTAAACTTATTTGAACCGTTTCAAAACGAAAAAAACATAAACCTGCTGCGCGAGGCATTGCTGATAGCCGACCATAACAGTTATCACACCGGCCAGATCATTTTGATACGCAGGTTATTGGGCAACTGGCACAGTTAACTATTTAACCGCATTAACAAAGCTAACGACTGCCGTTATAAACTCGGGCTTTAAAGGCAAATCGGGTTTATTATAGGTCTCCAGGTTTTGTTCCCTGTCGGGCGGGCCGTCCTTTAAAATATGGCTCATGCCGTCAATTATTTTCAGGGTAGCTTCTGATTTTGCTTTTTTTAATTTTTCGGCCTGTGCCACGTCTACCTGCATATCGGTGGTGCCTTGTACAATCAGGATAGGCAGCTTAAGTCGTTTAATTACCTTTTGCGGTTCAAATACCATCCAGCTCATCATGTATTTTTGAATGCCTGGGCGCATAATGGAGTATAATGCCGGGTCAACCCGATCGGTGGTTTTTCCTTTGCGCAGGCTATCTACAATTCGTTTAAACTCAGTTTGTACCGATGGCGGAGCCGATCTTTTTAATTGCTCGGTTAGTATCAAATCAGCAGCATCGGCAGGCCCGGCAGCAGAGATAAACCCATTGAAAGTTACCTGTGTTGAAGCGATCATCAGCATACCGGCTAACGAGCCTTCGCTATGGCCCAATACGATCAGTTTTGAAAAACGGCTGTCTTCTTTCAGGGTAGATGCAAACTCGTTGGCATCATCAACCATATCGGTAAATTTGGTATCAATTTCTTTAGCTGTTGTTTTACTTTGGCCCACGCCGCGTTTATCGTACCTTAAACTGGCTATACCGGCCTTACCTAATGCAGCGGCTATCAATTTATAAGTGTTTGGATGCGGGCCGAAGTTTGAGTTGCCATCCCTGTCGGTAGGGCCGGAACCGGGTATAATTAATACTACGGGTATTTTGCCGGATGCATTTTTAGGCATAGTCAATGTGCCTGATAAAGTTCCACCCAGGGTACTGAGTGTAATAGGCGATTCGGTTAACGATGGATCGTTTATCGGAGTTTGCGATGCTGCATCTGCCTGGGTTTTAACTTCGGTTAGTTTGGCTTCGGCAACTTTATCGCCCTTGTACTCCTTAAAATACAAACCATCAACCTGGTTTAAACCGTTTAACGATAAATTGATCATTAAAGTGGCCTTTTCGTAATCGGCCTTGTACATACCTGCTGTACTAAAATAGCCGGTAAAAGTAGTAACTTTTAAGTCGCCTATTTGGGCGTGCATTTGGGTAACTATATCCTTGAGTTTTTCGATAGGCAAGCCAGTCTTCATCTCAGCTGAAAACATGCTGAATACACTATCAGGCTGATTAGTATTGTAATATTTTTTAAACCGGCCAATGGCAGTTTTATAATTTGGCTGCTCTGTTTGCGCCATCGCCGCACAGGCAACAAATAATAACGCCCAAAAAACAAGTGCTCTTCTCATATACCTCGCTAAACTTTTATTAAGCTTTTGCGAAAGTACTAAATGTTATGGTTTTTGACTTATTGGGCCCATATCAATTTAGCAATTAAACCTGGACGTGTTTTTTAACTCAAACAATAAAATTGAAAACTATGAAGAAGATAATTGTAATGTTATTAATGATAACAGGGTTTGCAGTTTGTGCCAGCGCACAGGATACCGCTAAAGTGAAACGCACACCGCAGGAACGTGCCGAAAAAATGGGGAAGATGATGCAAAAAAGGTTGAACCTTACGGCAGACCAGTCGACGCAGATTAACGCTGTTTTAGTGGATAGAGCCACTAAAGAAGATGCAATGAAAGGCCAGAAAGGAACTAAAGACGAAAAGATGAAAGTAATGGCCGACGCTGATGCAAAGATAGATGCAATACTAACCCCCGATCAGCGCAAGTTATATGCGGAGTTAAAAGAAAATGTTAAAAAAAGAGGGATGGGTAAAAGGAGCGAGGTAGCGCCGCCTACTACCACACCACCTCCGGCTCAGTAATTAAAAGTTAAAAACTAAATTGTCATTTCGAGCGATAGCGAGAAATCTTCTGCTTCATGACCGGTCTGCAGCAGAAGATCTCTCGCTCGTCCCTCGCTCAAGATGACAATAATTTTAATTGGGTTATTTACCCGATCTTCTCCATTTCTCCTTTAACAAAAGCAGCCAGCTCTTTTACATAGGCTGCGCTAAAGTCAAACTTGATACCTGCCGTTTCGTAAATTTGGTTAATGGTTTTGGTGTAACCCAGTTTTAAAGCATCCAAATATTGTTGCAAGCCCTTTTCGGGATTTTCCTTATAGTTCTTCCAAACTGCAATGGCGCCTAATTGTGCCATCCCGTACTCAATGTAATAAAAGGGCACCTCAAATATGTGCAGTTGTTTTTGCCACAGGTTTTGCTTGGCGTCTTCGAGGCCGCTCCAGTCAACCATACCTGCTCCAAATCGGTTGTATATTTGCTCCCAGGCTTCGTAGCGCTGTTCGTTGGTATGATTGGGGTTGGTGTATATCCAATGCTGGTACTGATCGATAACGGCTACCCACGGCAAGGTTTTTAACACATCAAACAGCTGATCTTTTTTGGCACGTTTCAGTTCTTCTTCATCCTTAAAATAAACATCCCAGTTATCCATCGATATCAGTTCCATCGACATGGAAGCCAGTTCGGCTACTTCCGACGGGCAATGTTTAAAATCGTTCAGCTCCAGGTCGGCAGTTAAAAAGGTGTGGATAGCATGGCCGCCCTCGTGCACCATCGTGGTTAGATCGCGGAAAATGCCTGCAGAGTTCATAAAAATAAACGGCGCGCCCGTTTCTGATAGCGGATAGTTGTAACCGCCCGGAGCTTTGCCTTTACGGCTCTCCACATCAAACAGGCCGTTATCTTTCATGATCTCCAGGCGTTCGCCTAGGTAACGGCTGATGTTGCTGAAGCATTGGATTGATTTTTCGATCAGTTCGGTGCCGTTTTTAAACGGATGTAGTGCCGGTTTACCCGATATATCTACTTCGGTATCCCACGGTTTTAAAGCATCCAAACCTAAGGCAGCCTTACGCTTTTCGGCTTGCTCATGCAAAATGGGTACGATCTCTTTTTCTATTGCTTCGTGAAAATTATAGCAATCCTGCGGGGTATAATCAAACCTGCCCAGGGCTTTAAACATGTAATCGCGATAATTTTCAAAACCCGCGTTTAGGCCCAGTTGGTGGCGCAATCCACGTAAGTGATTAAACAGGTCGTTCAGGGTGTCCTTGTCCTGTAAGCGCCGCACAGTGATCTTTTCCCAAACCTGCTGGCGTTTATCGCGATCGAGGTTCTTTAAAAATACCGAAGCCTGCTCAAGGGTGTACTCTTTTTCATCGATCATTACCGACATTGAACCGGTTATCGACTGGTACTTTTGCTGTTCAACCTGTATCTCGGTTTGGATAGGGATATTCTCTTCGCGAAAAAGCTCTAAAGCATTTTTAACACCGCGCAGATAGATAAAGAATTTTTCACCATCCAGTTGGGCAGCGTACTCGCTGGCTACAAATTTTTCGTTCAGCTTATTGTTATAGGGCGCAATTTTAGGTTCAATTTCGGTAGCAAAATACTGAAATTTTTGCAGCAGCTCTTCGCTGGCGGTATCACACGTCATACGGATGTATCGCCATGCAAAATCTTCTTCCAGGGCAGCTTCCAGTTCACTGCGGTCCTGCAGCCATTTTTCAAGTTCGGATACCGAATTTACCGGTCGTTCAAGCAGTTCGGTGTAAAAGGGCTCAAGGGCCTCCCAGGTAATATCAAGTTCGGCAGGTATATATTTACGTTCTTTTTTGTGGATCATGGTTCAAATATGTATGTGTGCAAATGTGCGAATGTGCAGATGATAATCAAAGCCGAATAAAATAAATTACAGAATAATCAGAAAAAGGCTGCTTTACATAATTGATGCAAAATATTTAAGCACTTCATCAGGCATAGGTACATGGCCCTTGCCGGGGACTATGGTTTCACTAATGTTTTTATAACCGTGATCAATTGCCAGTTTTTTGGCGGTGTTCCATTGACCGTAGATCATCTGGCCCAGCGCGGAATTACGATCAGTTTGCCCTATAAACTCCATAACAGGCAAATTAACGCGTGACGGGTGATTTGAGAAGGGATCGGTTTCCATACATCTGCCGCGGTAATTACCGTCTACCGGAGCTGCCGCTCTGAGTTGCTCGGGGTGCAAAAAGGTCATGGCCCAAACCAGGTGCGCTCCAGCTTCAAAACCGGTTATAAAGTACTTGCTTTCGCCGTTGTAAGTTTTCTGTACATCTTTTATTACTTGCGTAAGCCCTTCTTCATCAAAAGTACAAACACCGTTTTTATCTATATCATCCCAAACATTGCTTGTATAAGGATAAATTTTAGGGTCGCGTTGCCCCTGATTTCCGTTGGATACAATGATGGGCGCCACGATGATAAAATTCATTTTTTTGTTGGCATCGGCAAAGCGTTGGGCGTTTAGTTTAAATTCTTTTTCGGCAGCTTCAATTACTACCACAATAGGCCATTTTTTGGTTGGGGTCCAGCCATCGGGCAGCGAAATATAATATTGCATGGCGTGGTTGTTAGCTTTTTTAAGCTCAAGCGGGGCCATTTTATGAGGTGCCGCTACCATTTTGATGGCGGTTATCAATAAGAAGAAAAATAGTGAATGAAACTTCATTTTTGACTGTTTATTATAAAATTACAAATAGGTTTCAACTTTAAAAATCCCGGCTAAACAAAAATTACTGACTATTGTTAAGTACAACATTTACCACTATGAAAAGATATTTGCCCATACTTGGTTTGCTATTGATATTTAGTAAGCCCGATTTTGCACAGATCACGCCCGATACGTCGTTCTACTTAAAAAACGATAAAAATATTTACGGCGTTGTTATTACTAAAAACAGCAAAGTAATTTATCAGCATTTTTTTAACGGTAAAACCGAGCATACGCTGATGAATGATCAATCGCTTACCAAAAGCATTATTTCCATCCTGATCGGGATAGCTATCGATAAGCATTACATTACTTCGTTAGATGAAAATATAGGTAGGTATTTTCCGCAGCTGGCTAAGGATAAAGATCAGCGTAAACAAAATATTACCATCAGGCAGATCATGAACCAGGCATCGGGCCTGTACCATGAAAACCTTAACGACCTTAAAGATTACCTGGGCAAAAAAGATCCATCTGGCTATGTGTTAAAACAAAGTTTAATAAGCGAACCCGGCTCGACCTTTTACTATAGCAACGCGGCAAGTCACTTGCTCTCGGTTATCCTGACCAAAGCTACTGGGATGCAAACGTTCGATTTTGCCAAAAAATACCTGCTCGACCCGATGCAGATAACCGATGTAAACTGGGCCAAAATGAATGATGGCTTTTACGACGGGAGCGGTTTGCTGAGCATACGTATGCATACCCAGGATATGGCTAAGATTGGCGGGTTGTTACTCAATAACGGCTTTTACGGTAATAAACGACTGGTACCTTCAAACTGGATAAAAACGTTGAATCATCCTGATAATACGTATGATACCCAGTGGGGGTTTAAAGATTCGAAATACGCGCTGTGTTGGTACCACTTTAATTACAAAGGGGCCAATATAACTTATGCCCTGGGCTGGGGCGGCCAGTTTTTAGTGGTGATACCTAAATACAAAGCAGTTATAGCAGCGAATGCCAGCATTGCCGATGAAGATGCAATTATGGAATCGGCAAGGTTTACTGATAAGATCTTCCCGGTGCTGTATGATTATATCCGAAAGCAGAAGTAGTTTACCGTACCAGCCTGTCGAGCATAAAAAACACCGCGAAAATTACGCTGGCTATACCATTGGTGGTCATAAAAGCAAAATTAACACGGCTCAGATCGTTAGGTTTTACTAACAGGTGCTGGTAAACAAGCATACTGCAAAAGAAAGCTATGCCTAAATAATAAGGCCATCCCACCACAGTGAAAAATACAGGCAGTGCGATAAAGATTGCCGATAACACATGTAAAAAGGTAGAGAGGCGCAGCGCATTAACCTTGCCTAACCATGCCGGTATAGAGTGCAGGTTTTCGTTACGATCAAAATCTTCGTCTTGTAAAGCATAGATAATATCAAAACCACTAACCCAGCACAATACTGAAAGTGAGAAAAATATGGGCAGCAAAGCAAAATGCCCTGTTACCACCAAATAGGCGCCAATAGGGGCGAGAGATAAACCCAGCCCTAACACTAAATGGCAAAGCGCTGTAAAGCGCTTGGTCGCGCTATAACCTAAAACCACCAGCAAAGCCACCGGCGACAGGTAAAAACAGATAGGGTTGATGAAAAAAGTAGTGCCAACAAACAATGCACAGTTAACCAGTGTAAATATTAAGGCAGCACGGGCGGTTAACCTGCCGGCAGGGATATCGCGCACTTTGGTACGTGGATTTTTAGCATCAATATCGCGATCAAGATAACGGTTAAAGGCCATTGCCGAGTTACGGGCAAATACCATGCACATGACCATGAATAGTAATTTTTGCCATTCGAAACGGTAGTTTGTAGTGGTTACTGCCAAAAAGAAGCCAATAAAGGCAAACGGCATGGCAAATATGGTATGCGTGAAGGTTACTAAGGAGAGGTATTTTTTCATATAGAATGCGTAATGAGTATTGCGATATGCGTATTGCGAATTGTTCTACATTTTCGCTTCAAACATAGCTTTTGCTGCATTATAATCAAACTGTGTATTGATATCGCCAATAAAATTCAACACGTCATCTTTTCCATCCTGTAATTCAGCCGATGTGATGAACATGGTGGGGGTATCTAAAAAGGTAGCAAGCAAAGCTTTCTTAAACGCGGCAACGCTCTGGTCGGTTTTGGTGCGCGATTGTTTATCGGCCTTGGTGAATATGATGGCAAAGGGCAGGCCCTTTTCGCCGAGCCAGTTGCAAAATTCCAGGTCGATCTTTTGTGGCTCCAGTCGGCTGTCTATCAGCACCATTACGCATTGCAGGCTTTCGCGTTTATCCAGGTAGGTGCGGATAAATTTGTTCCAGTCTTCTTTTTTACTTTTTGATATTTTGGCATAGCCATAGCCTGGCAGATCGACCAGGTACCAGGTATCGTTGATCAAAAAATGATTGATCAGTTGGGTTTTGCCTGGTGTTTGTGATGTTTTTGCCAGCCCCTTTTTGCCTGTAAGCATATTAATGAGCGACGACTTACCCACGTTTGACCGGCCGATAAAAGCATACTCGGGCTTTAATGGCGGCGGTAGTTTTGATACCTGGGTATTACTGCAAATAAATTCGGCAGTTTTAATATTCATCCCGCAAAGGTAGGCATAAGTTTAAACATCGGCTAACCCCGGATTTTGTCCACCCGGAGCATATTACAAGATACGGATAGGCTGGACTGGATTATTGAACTTTTTCTCGTCGCTTTTAGCAGTCGATTTCATGAACCGGTATTGAAATGTCAGTAAAAAATATCGTTTGATGATCTGCGATTGCGTATCAGTAATATTGTTCTCAGAAATATAACGGCTTGTGCCAATTGCCTGGTTTAAAATATCGTAGCATGATAGTTTAAGTTCGCCATGATCTTTTTTCAGGAATGATCGCGCTACGCTGATGCTTAATAAATTGGAACTTTTTTGGAAGCCGGGTGCAACCTGCGGATTGTAAGTATACGTGTAATTGCCTTCCCAGTTGATGTGCTGCGGCCAGTATACATTGAAATGCGTATCGGCGCTATGAGTTACATTGCTTACAGGGTTTAGTGCAACACCGCTGTAGGTAGAGTGACTAAAATTTAACCGGTAAACCGGGTTGATCTCAACAATATCTTTCCAGCTGATGCTCAAATTTGGGCTGAAATTGCCGTAGTATGAATCCTGATAGCCATTAACATGGTTCAACTCAAAAAAATTATGGTTTTTTGAGAGCGATAAGTTAACACCTGTACTCAACGTGATACCGTATTGTTTTTTAAATCGTTTGTTGAAATAGGTTTGCCCCATAATATTGTAGCGCCCGTTCATATTAATAGGGGTACTTGTTTCAACGCCAAGCGCATCAAGTGTGCGCTCCCTGAAGATGCCGTCGTGGTCAATTGACAGATTCGCCGTTAAGCTTATACTTGTTTGCCTTTGCGGGTTATATCCAAAATAGAATATATTGTAATTATCTGATCGGGTTGGCAGCAAGCCGGGGTTCCCGGTAACAGAATACAGCGGACTAAAAACTACCGAGTAAGGTACCATATCGCCAATGTTAGGCAGGGTAAAGCGCCTGGAGTAGCCCAATGTGGCTTGTTTGTAACGTAACTGCGCATTGGGCAGCAAGGCAAAGTAATTTTGGTTAATATCGGCAAAGCCCCTGTCAAACTGGTTGTTTACAGCTAAATATTGCGCATTAACACCGCCCGTTAATGATAAGCTTTGGCTGATATTGTAGGTTATACCTGTGTTGGTATTATTTGTCCATAGGTTGCGGGTAAGGTTACCACTTAATATTTGTAAAAAAGTATCGTAGTCGCCCGTGGCGGGGTCGCGGTCATAGGTGGCTGTATTGTTTACCTGATGGTTGTAACTTTCGGCTTCAGAAATATTTAAAGTTACCTTTTTGCTTACCGGGTACCTGTAACCAACGGTAACGCCGGTGCCGGTGGCGCGGTTTTCGGTATTGGCGCGCCTGCTTAGCAGGTACGAGGGGAAAGTTGGTACATATGATGTTAGCCCGTTATCACTATAAGCAATACCACCGCCTGGCGTTACACGCAACTCGCTGCTGATATTGAGCGACTCGCCCGACTTTTTTAACTGGCGATTGTATGATAACGATTGGTTAAACTGGGTATCGTGGGTATCGCTGTTACCTTTAAGAAAGTTTTGGTTTATCTGTGGCTCATAATTACTAAAGCTCTTGCCAATAGTATTACTGCCCGCACTGTTGGTGGTAAAACTAAAACCTGGATTGTAAGTAATTTCGGTAGCATCGTTGGGTTTCCAGCGCACTGTAGAACTTAGGTTATGCCTTTCGGAATTGCCAACCCTGGTATTTATGGTATTGTTAACCAGGTCGGTGTCGTGCAAAAACTGTTGTTTGTTGGTTGCACTGTTATAATTGTTGCTGCTGTTGGTGTAGTAATATGATAGATTGATCTTTAATTTTTTACCATAGTCGGTATTAATATTAACGCCGGCCGAAGTAGTTTTTTGTATACCGTTGCTTACACCCTGTCCGCTAAAAGTAGGGCTGCCAAAACCGGCTGCACCACCCCGGTTTGTACCACCTAATTCGCGCAGATCATTATAAGAGAAGCCGGTGTTGTTTAGATTATTAGATTGGCCGATAACGCTTACCTGCAGCGTATCTCTAAACATGTTAATGAGGCCGCCGGTATTATAGCGCTGCTCGGTACCTGCACCAGCATATGCCTTACCAAATATGGCTTTGCGAAAAGGCTTTTTAAACTTTAGGTTGATGATCTTTTTAACGTCGCTTTGTGGTATCAGGTGGTCAGGGTCATCTTCCCGGTCGTCATATATCTGTACTTTGTCAATCAAATCTGCGTCGAGGTTTTTAGTAGCTATGCGTGGGTCGTTGCTAAAAAACTCGTGCCCATCAACCTTAATTTTGCTGATGGGTTTGCCATTTACGGTAACCATCCCCTGGTGGTCCACTTCCACACCAGGCAATTTTTTAAGCAGGTCTTCAACTACAGCGTTGGGGCGTGTTTTAAAAGCTTCGGCATTAAATTCAATCGTATCTTTACGGATCACTATCGGCGGGCGCTCGGCTTTTATTTCTACCTCGTTCAATTGTTTGTGGCTCAGCTTCAGTTCGCCAAGGTCAACTTCCTGCGCTTTGGCCAACGTTAAAAAACGCCTGCAGGGTTGGTAACCAACAAAGGTGATCAAAACCTTTAACGGTACGCCCGCGGGCAAGTTATGTAGCAAAAATATGCCTTTTTTATCGGTAACCATATATGATACCAGCGAATTGGTAGTATCCTTTAAGTTTAATACTGCTACAGTAGCAAACTCGATAGGTGCGTTACTTAATGTATCGGTTATTTTGCCTTTTACCGAAGCGCGGTTTTGGCTGTAGCCGCATAATGTGGCAAATAATAATATAATCGTAAACGATAGCTTAAATAGCTTTGCGGAGGTTATTTTTGTTTTGATAAGGCAGTATTTATTGTGATGGCTAAAACTATATAATTAGTTTGATACGACTGTTATTATTTAACAATTATTATATATCATTAACAAACATTAACATTCGATAATTTTACAAGTGGCCAACAATATTGCGAGCCGCTATTCGTAAATTTGATGTTTAAACATGTAATTAAATGGAAGATTATAAAATACCAGCAGCAACCCGCATAGGGCACGTGCATTTAAAGGTGAGCGATCTGCAGCGCTCGCTCGATTTTTATTGCGGATTGCTGGGTTTCGACCTGGTAATGAAATACGGAGCCGAAGCCGCGTTTATCTCGGCAGGTGGCTACCATCACCATATCGGGCTAAATACCTGGCATAGCAAAGGTTCGGGCCCGGCACCGGTAAGTTACCCGGGTTTATACCATACTGCTATACTATATCCCGAAAGGAAAGAACTGGCTAAAATATTGCAGCGGCTGATAGATAAACGTTACCCTTTAACAGGAATGTCCGACCATGGTGTATCTGAAGCTATCTATCTGAACGACCCTGACGAAAATGGTGTTGAGCTTTATTGGGACAAACCACGTGAACTTTGGCCAACAAATGAAGATGGAAGCCTCACCATGTTTACCCGCCATTTGGATGTGGAAAGTTTGATGAGAGAGTTAAGTATGTAAGATGGATGATGTAAGATGGAATATGGGTGTATTTGATGAAGATGGAGAAATGTTGATACTCTTTTCTATTTTACTTTTCACATCTTTCCATTTCCCTTACATCTTCCATTTTACCTTTCACATCTTCCGGCAACAAACCTTATCTTTGCCTCTTACCATATGAGCAAAACAGTAACACCTTACCAAAACGAGCAGGCTACCAAAAAACAACAGGTGGCCGATATGTTCAACAATATATCCAAAACCTACGATTTTTTGAACCATTTTATGTCGTTGGGTATCGATATCATCTGGCGTAAAATGGCGATCAACGAGTTGAAAGCTAACAAGCCCAAACTGATATTGGATGTAGCTACCGGTACCGGCGATTTTGCTTTTGAAGCATTAAAGATATTACAGCCCGATAAAATTATCGGCGTGGATATATCGCGCGGTATGCTGGATATTGCTGAGCAAAAAATAGCCAAACGTGGTTTGGGCGACAGGTTTGAGGTGCGGATGGGCGATTCGGAAAAACTTTTGTTTGATGCCGGCGAGTTTGATGCGGTAACCGTTGCTTACGGCGTGCGTAATTTTGAGCATCTTGAAAAAGGCCTGGCCGATATTTACCGTGTGCTAAAACCGGGAGGTAAGGCTGTAGTGCTCGAGTTTTCAAAACCAAAGGTTTTCCCGGTAAAGCAGTTGTATAACTTTTATTTCAATTATATTACACCGGGCATCGGTAAGATATTTTCGAAAGATTCGAGGGCTTATTCCTATCTTCCCGAATCGGTAGCTGCTTTTCCGGATGGTGAAAAATTTACCTCGTTAATGGACAAAGTGGGCTTTAGCAATACCAAACAGCGCCCTCTGGCGTTTGGTATCTGTTCGATATACACGGGCATTAAATGATCAAAAGGCTTTACTTTATTTTATTGATCTTTATTTTTTGCGGCAGTAAACTGCTGGCACAAGCACCGCCTGCCTGGGGTGGCGGTGCCGATGTGGACGACGTCAGCTTTGGTTTCCACTTTGATTATATTAGCAGCAGTTATAAAATTTTAAAGCAGGCCGACTGGCGCAAGCCTTACTATAATAGCGAAACCGGTAAATATTTAACCGACTCGTTAAACAGTATTACCTCTGCCGGCACACCGGGTTTTGCCGTTGGCTTTATAATGCGATACCGCATTACCGATCATCTGGAAGTGCGCACCACACCATCGTTAGTTTTTGCCGACCGAACCATTACCTACAAATATGCCACGCCATCGCAAAACATTGATAAAAGTGTACATGCAAGCCAGGTTGAGGTGCCGTTGCTGCTTAAACTTAAATCGGATAGGATAGGCAATTTCAGGGCATACCTGTTAGGCGGCGTAAAATACTCTTACGGGCTCAGTACCGATAAAACAAACGAAGACCCGAATTTGTCGCCGTTAGAGAAGCAGGTGATCAATAACCGGGGTTATGCATCGTATGAAGCAGGTATCGGCTGCGATATCTATTTTGAGTACTTCAAATTTTCGCCCGAGGTCAAAATTTCAAACTCATTTGGCAGTGTGCTTACTCCGGGTACCGACCCGTATTCGCAGCCTTTGCAAAAGCTGCTGTTACGCAGCCTGGTATTCACAATCTACTTTGAATAGACAAATCAGTTAAGCAAAAAACTTAACTTCGTACCGTATTATTACTCACTATGTCTAAAATTGCTTTAATTACAGGTGCTACAGCCGGTATCGGCGAGGCTTGCGCACATACCTTTGCCCGCGAAAAATATAACCTGGTGCTAACCGGCCGCCGTGCCGACAGGCTCGAAACGCTATCGAAAAAACTAACTGAACAATATGGTGTTGAAGTTATCGCGCTGGTATTTGATGTGCGTGAGCGCGATATAGTGATAGCCAAACTGGAAGAATTGCCTTCACAATGGAAAAAGGTAGACGTATTGATCAACAATGCCGGTTTAAGCCAGGGGCTCGATCCCATACAAAATGGTAAATACAGCGATTGGGAAACCATGATAGATACCAATGTTAAAGGCCTGCTGTATGTGAGCAAGGTGGTAAGCAACTGGATGATAGAAAATAAAAGCGGCCATATCATCAATATGGGTTCCATTGCCGGTAAAGAAATTTACGCCAACGGTAACGTGTATTGTGCCAGTAAAGCGGCTGTAGATTTTTTAAATAAAGGGATGCGTGTGGACCTATTGCCTTACGGGATCCGCGTTACTGCTATACACCCCGGCGCCGTTGAAACCGAGTTTGCCCAGATACGTTTTCACGGCGATAAAGAACGGGCGAAAAAGGTTTACGAGGGCATAATACCCTTAGTTGCCGAAGATGTTGCCGAAACGATATGGTTCGTAGCATCGCGCCCGGCACACGTAAACATTAACGAAATAATTATGGTACCAACCGCACAGGCTAACGCCACAACGTTTTTTAGAACTTAATATATGGCTTTTGAAGATATCGTAAAACATTTGACCGTTGAATATTTAAAAATTTCGGATAAGGAGGTTTTAGAAATTGAATTGATAAATGCTGTGGGTTATTCTGGTGGCATTTTAACTAAAGTAGTTGCTTTAATAGAATCAAATAATTTAGAGGCCCTTACAGATGACGAATTAAACGATTCTGATAACCCGGATACTTTATCGGTTTACCAGGTAACCTTGTTAAACAACAAGCATATGGTGTTAATATTCGAACCATATGAATCATATACTCATGCACGAATATTGAAAATAGTAGAGATTAAACAACCTAAAGATCAATTAACTCAATAACAAATAAAATTATGTCACTCATAGCAACTATAGATCAGGATATTAAACAAGCCATGCTTGGGAAACAGGAGGCCCGTTTACGCTCGTTACGGGCAGTGAAAGCTGCGCTTTTGGTAGCTAAAACCGAAAAAGGTGCAAGCGATGTGCTTACCGAAGAAGCAGAGATAAAAGTGGTGCAAAAATTAGTAAAGCAACGTAAAGAGTCGGCAGAGATTTACCAGGCACAAAACCGCCCCGATCTGCAGCAGATAGAAGAAGAAGAGCTGAGTATAATTGAAACTTATTTACCAAAACAATTAAGCCGCGAAGATATAGAGGCGGCCATTAAGCAGGTGATAACGGCCGTTGGCGCAACATCAGTAAAGGATATGAGCAAGGTTATGGGAGCGGCTAATAAAGAGCTTGCAGGTAAGGCCGACGGTAAAACAATTTCGGAAGTGGTAAAGCAATTATTAGGTTAAATAATTGTTTTTATTGTTGTAACTCCGCGCCAATAAGCTATTTTTATGGCGGGTAATTTAATTTTAGGCTTGATTTATATTTCAGGATAAAATTTTAATTATATAAAACATTTACAAATTATATGGATTTCGTGTTAAAAGATGAGCATGGTTTTGTTTACATAGAAAAAGGCGAAGGCGAAGTTCTGTTGTTATTGCATGGCCTGATGGGCGCGCTAAGTAACTGGGAACAAGTTATCGAGCAATTTAGTAAAGAATACCGGGTCATCATTCCAATGCTGCCAATTTACGATCTGCCTTTATTAACTACCGGCGTTAAAAGCCTGTCGAAGTACGTGCATAAGTTTATTACCCACATGAAACTTACCAATATAACATTGTTAGGTAATTCGTTGGGGGGCCATGTGGCATTGATCTATTGTTTGGCACATCCGGGTGTGGCGAAAGCATTGGTGTTAACCGGCAGTTCGGGCCTGTACGAAAATGCTTTTGGCGGATCATTTCCACGCCGTGAGAATTATGAGTTTGTAAAAGAGAAAGTTGAGTATACCTTTTACGATCCGGCAACGGCGACAAAAGACCTGGTTGACGAGGTGTTTGCTACCGTGAACGATCGTCACCGTGTTATCCGTATATTAGCTATGGCAAAATCGGCCATCAGGCATAACATGTCTAAAGATGTTCATAAAATAACCATACCTACGTTATTGGTATGGGGTAAAAACGATAAAATTACACCGCCGGAGGTAGCCGAAGAGTTTAACAAGTTGTTACCCGACTCTGAACTGCACTGGATAGATAAATGCGGGCACGCACCAATGATGGAGCGCCCCGAAGAATTTAATGAAATATTGGCCGGCTTTTTGAAGAAGATCAAAGCATAAAAAATGTTAGCAATTGAACTCATATCCAATGCAATGCCCCCTGTTCGTACATCCGATACGATACAGAAGGTTGCTGACCGTATGGCCGAGTTTAAGGTGCGCCATTTACCTTTGGTAAACGAAGAGCAGTTTTTGGGTCTCATAGCCGAGGACGATCTTTTTGAACTGGATTATCAGCAGCAGGTTGGGTCGGTGACGCTATCTCTGGTTAATCCTTACGTGCTCGAAAATCAGCATATTTATGATGTTATCCGCCTGTTTTACGAGCAGCAGCTAACCGTAGTGCCTGTGCTTGATCTGAAAAACAACTACCTTGGCCTTATCTCGATCAATAGCATGAACGAGTACTTTGCCAAACTCACATCAGTTGCAGAGCCAGGCGGTATTATTGTACTGGAGATCAGTAACCGTAACAATTCGCTTGCGCAGATAGCCCAGATCGTAGAATCTGATAATGCGCAGATCTTAAGTTCGTACATCCGTTCATTTGCTGATTCTACCCGGTTGGAAGTGACCTTAAAATTAAATAAACAGGATATATCGGGCATTATAGCCGCATTTCAGCGTTACAATTATACTGTGCAGGCAACCTTTAACTTTACCCCGGTTGATGATGATTCGAGGGATCGGTACGATTCGTTGATGAATTACCTTAATTTATAACCCACCGCATGAAGATCGCTATTTACGGCAGGCAGTTTAACGACTCGGTTTTACCTTACGTACAGCAGGTTTTTACCTATCTGGAGCAGCATAAGGTAGAAATTTATGTTTACTGCGATCTGAACGATCACTTGTCGGGCAAGATAATTCTGCCCGAAGGGCATCAAATATTTAAAAAAGGCGAATCGCTAAAGGGCCTTATTGATGTGTTTTTAACCCTTGGCGGGGATGGTACCTTGCTGGATACCCTGGCTTTGATCCGCGACTCGGGCATCCCGGTTATCGGTATCAACTTTGGCCGGTTGGGCTTTTTGGCCAGTATCAACAAAAGCGATATTGCCGCAGCCATACATGCCGTAGTGAACAGGATGTTTACTTTGGACAGCCGCGTGTTGCTCACTATCGAGTCTGAACATCAATATTTTGATAGTGAGAACTTCGCACTTAACGATATTACTTTCCATAAGCGCGACGACTCGGCCATGATCATTATTCATGCCTTTTTGAACGATGAGTTTTTAAACTCGTACTGGGGCGATGGGATCATTATATCCACACCAACGGGCTCAACCGCTTATTCGTTAAGCTGCGGAGGGCCGATCATACTGCCGCGATCGGGTAATATTGTGGTAACACCTGTATCGCCGCATAACTTAAATGTGCGGCCCATCGTATTATCAGATGATAGCGTGCTGAGTTTTGAAGTGGAATTTCGCAGCGCAAACTATCTTGTTTCGTGCGATTCGCGTACGGTGGTGATCGATAAACCGATCAAATTTAACGTGCGCAAGGCAGCTTTTCAGCTTAACCTTGTCCGCCTCGATAATGAAAGTTATTTATCCACGTTAAGAAACAAGTTAATGTGGGGAATTGACGCCCGCAATTATTAATTGTTTTTAATGCGCAAACTAAAGCCGGTTATAGTTTTATTAGTGTTGTTGGTATCCTTTAGCGGGAAATTGTACGCGCAAGCGTGGGAAGTTGGCGGCACGGTAGGAGAGTCGGGGTATATGGGCGATTTTAACCAAAGCAACCCATTTAAACTTACCGATGTGAGCGGCGGCTTTTTTTTAAAGCGTAATTTTAACGATTACCTGTCGCTTAAGCTACAATATATGTACGGCACCATCCGCGGCGATGATAGTACCTCAACCAATCAGCAGTTTTTTAACCGTAATTTAAGTTTTAGCAGCTCGCTAAGCGAAATAAGCCTGATAGGCGAGTTTAACTTTATGAGCTATATACCCGAGGTTGGCACCAATAAATTCACACCGTTTATTTTTGCAGGTATTGCCAATGTTGGGTTTAATCCAATGGCAAGCTATAAAGGTACCGACTATGAATTGGCGCCACTAACCACCGAAGGTCAGGCAAAGGCCTACAATACCCGTGCATGGTCAGTACCATACGGTGCAGGCATAAAGTTTAATTTTACAGGTAAATGGAATTTTATTGTCGACCTGGGGTACCGCTATACCAATACCGGCTACCTGGATGATGTTTACGGCGCTTACGCCGATAAAACCAAATTACCCAGCGTTGTATCGCAGGCATTGTCGGATCGGTCGGCAGAGCGCAGCGGCACTAATATAGGCTCGGCCGGTACCCAACGGGGCAATTACTCGCACGATACGTATCTGTTTTTAGGCTTTACCATATCGTACACCTTTGTAACACAAAACTGTTATAGGTTTTAAAAAGGTCCGCCGGTTTTGTCAAGCCAGGTTTTAGCTGTATACAACACGAAAATGCAGATCAGGATAGCTACGGGAGCAGCTATGCGGTGCATTACTTACAGGTATTATTTTTTTGCCGGTAGTACATTGTTTGCCAGTATAATTACCCGTTTTACCTGTGCATTTTTCTTTTTAAGCATATAATAAAAATATACAAAGTTAGTTTTACCTTTGTCCCCTGAAATTTTGAGAAAAATTCAATTTTAAACCTATAAACAGGGTTCATTAAATTGAACAGATGCTATTGATTAATTACAAAAATGACGAATAACAAGCTTTATAATATTCCAAGTGATGCCAAACAGCGGGGCTATAATTTGCTAAATCATTTTTGCAGTGTTAACAATTACGCTTTAGCAGGTATTTAAAAGGATGGGATTCAGAGAACAGATAGATACCGCCAGGTTACCGAAACATGTGGCAATAATAATGGATGGTAATGGCCGCTGGGCCAAAGGCAAGGGTAAACTACGCGTGTTTGGGCACCATAACGGTGTTTTATCAGTACGCGATGTGGTAGAGGGCGCAGGCGAATTAGGCGTTAAATACTTAACACTGTATACCTTTTCGGCCGAGAACTGGAACCGCCCAAAATACGAAGTGACCGCCATAATGGAGCTGCTGATCTCGACTATCAATAAAGAGATCAAAAAACTGATGGAAAATAATGTACGCCTTAATACCATTGGCGACATTGAAATGCTCCCCAAAAAATGCCACGACGAATTACAGAGCGCCATGCAAACAACATCGGGCAATACGGGCCTGGTATTAACATTGGCTTTGAGCTATAGCTCAAGGCGCGAAATTGTACAGGCAGCACAAGCCATTGCGGCAAAGGTTGAGAAAGGTGAGATCAAAGCTGCACAGGTTGATGAAGAAATGTTTGCAAAACACCTGCATACGTCAGATATGCCCGATCCTGAACTGCTCATCCGCACAAGCGGCGAATACCGCATAAGTAACTATTTACTTTGGCAAATTGCTTATGCCGAATTATATTTTACCGATAAGCTGTGGCCGGATTTCCGGAGGGAAGACCTGTACGAAGCCATATTGGATTACCAAAAACGCGAACGTCGTTTTGGGCTAACCAGCGAGCAGATTAACTAATATTTTTACGTTTAACACTTTTTAACAACTGTATAAATTATTTTAGCCACCAAAATATTCGGATGAATAAATACTTTTTTGCAATTCTTTTTTCTGTGGTATGCTCAGGTGCCTGGGCCCAGGTATCAAACCAGGCCAGACCATCGCTTACCAAACAAATTACAACAGATAGTTTAAGCTACCTAACCCCGAAAGATTATATTATTGGCGGCGTAACAGTTAGTGGTACAAAATACCTTGAAAAAGATGTGTTGGTCACTATTTCAAAGTTAAATAAAGGTGATAAAATAACCCTTCCGGGCGATGCATCGGCTAATGTGATCAAAGCATTATGGGAGCAGGGGCTTTTTGATGATGTTCAGTTAAATATTACCAGGATGAACCTGGATACGGTATATTTTGATATTGCCATAGTTGAGCGCCCCCGTTTATCAAGATTGCATTTAACCGGTATCCGTAAAGGAGAAATTGAAGATCTGCAAAAAAAGCTGAACGATAAAGCCGGTAAAATTGTAAACGAGAATTTGCTGAATACCGTTACCAACATCATCAAAAAGGAATTTAACGAAAAAGGCTTTTTAAATACTACCGTAACTATTACCCAGCGTAAAGACCCGGCCGATGCCAACAGCGTTATTTTAGATGTTGCTATTGACAAAAAGCAAAAAGTTAAAATTAACAGCGTAACATTTGAGGGCAATAGCGCATTTAGCCAGAGTACTCTGAGGGGCTATATGGGCAAAACCAAAGAGAGAAAATGGTATAATATCTTCGGTTCAAAGAAATTTATGCGCGATAAGTACGAAGAAGATAAGCAGGATTTTGTAGCCAAACTGCAAAGCAAGGGCTATCGCGATGCCGAGATATTGAGCGACTCTGTTTGGAGGAACGATGATAAAACGGTTAACGTAAAAATTAAAATGTATGAAGGCCCTAAATACTACTTCGGTAAAATTACTTTTTCGGGTAATACCAAATACCCAACTGCAGGCTTAAATAGTATTTTACGTATTAAAAAAGGCGACGTATTTAGTGAAGAGAATTTAACCAAACGCTTAAGCGGCCCTACCGCCGGTGGCGATGATATTTCAACCCTGTACTTAAACGATGGCTACCTCACCTACCAGGCCGATCCGGTGCAGACACACGTATACAATGATACCGTTGATATTGAGATCAGAATGTACGAAGGGCCGCAGTATACCATTAATCGTGTATCGGTAAAGGGTAATGATGTAACCAACGATAAGGTGATCATCCGCGAACTGCAAACCTTACCGGGTCAAAAATTCTCTAAAGAAGCTATTGTACGCAGTCAGCGCGATATTACCCAGTTAGGTAATTTTGACGAGCAAAAAACCGAACCAAAACCAACCAACATCAACCCGGTTGACGGGACAGTTGATATTGTATATAACGTGGTTGAAAAACCATCAGATCAGATCGAACTTTCGGGTGGTTTTGGCGGTGGCCAGTTAGTGGGTACCCTGGGTTTAACGTTCAATAACTTTTCGTTACGTAACCTGTTCAACCTGAGCGCTTATAAGCCATTACCCAAAGGCGACGGGCAAAAACTAAGCCTGCGCGGACAATCAAACGGCCAGGATTATCAAAACTATTCGTTTACGTTCTCTGAGCCATGGTTGGGTGGTAAAAAACCGGTTTATTTCGCGTTAACAGCCTATACCCAGTTAAGCTCAAACATTTCGGCATACTCATCATCCGATCCAAACTACTACCACCTGCGTATTAACGGTGTGGGTGTAACTTTAGGTCAGCGTTTACGTTTTCCGGATAACCTGTTCCAGTTAAACTATTCGTTAAATCTCGATCACTACGACTTGTTTAACTATCCGGGTTACCTGTTTAAAAACGGTACGTCATACAACTTAAAATTAACCCAGGAACTGAGCCGCAACTCAACCGATGCGCCTATCTATCCAACATCGGGTTCAAACTTTAAATTTACCATACAGGTAACGCCGCCATATTCGTCATTTAATAATGTTAATTACCTGATAGCCACCCCACAACAACGTTACCAGTTTGTTGAGTACCACAAATGGAAATTTGAGGGCCAGTGGTTTCAACGGATATACGGCAAACTGGTGTTAAAGGGCCAGACACAATTTGGCTTTATGGGCTACTATAATAAAGAAGTTGGCCAGGCACCGTTTGAGCGCTTTAAATTGGGTGGTGATGGTATGCAGAGCTACCAGTTTTTACAAGGCAGCGAAATCATCGGCTTACGCGGATATCAAAACTTCTCGGTTGTGCCGGTTGGTTCAAACTACAATCAGAATAATAACCCGGGTAGCCCTATATTCACCAAATACATGCTTGAGCTAAGACACCCGGTTATTGCCAGCGAGTCGGCAACTATATTTTTGCTCACCTTTGTTGAAGGCGGTAACGTGTGGAACAACTTTAGCGAGTTTTCTCCGTTTAATGTTCGTAGGTCTGCTGGTGTTGGAGCTCGTATATTTCTTCCTATATTTGGCTTGCTTGGTTTAGATTATGGTTATGGATTTGATGCCATCCCTGGTGCCCCTGGTGCCAATAAGGGGCAGTTCCACTTCTCGATCTCACAAAGCTTAAACGGCGGATTTAATTGATCGTAAACAAATGAAAAAGATATTTTTAACCCTCAGTGTAGTTGTATTCATGTCGCTTGGCGCGTTTGCCCAGCGCTTTGCATATGTTGATTCGGAATATATTTTAAAACACGTGCCCGATTACATTTCGGCACAAAAAGAATTGAATGCGTTATCCGGACAATGGCAAAAAGAGATCGATGCCCGTTTTCAGGAAATTGACCACTTGTACAAAGCTTACCAGGCCGACCAGGTGCTGATGACCGCAGATATGAAGAAACGCCGCGAAGCCGAAATTGTAGACAAGGAAAAAGCCGCCAAGGATTTTCAAAAATCGAAATTTGGCCCCGATGGCGAACTGGCACAACGCAGCGGCACCCTGGTAAAACCAATACAGGACAGGATCGCTAAAGCTGTTCAGGCTGTAGCCGAAGCAGAGGATCTGGATATGATATTTGATAAAAATAGTGAAGTTATTATGTTGTATGCCAACCCGCATTATGATAAAAGCTCAGATGTAATTGTTAAACTCGGATTAAAGCCAGGAGTATTGGCCAAGTAAAATAAATTAGTTAAAATCGCACCACAATAGAAATCAGAAAAATAAAATGAAAAAATTATTCAAAGTTGTATTAATTGCCGTTTGCGTTGTGTTTGCTGGCACATTAGCCAAAGCACAAACCAAAACCGGTTATATTAATTTTAATGCCGTAATTGACCAGATGCCGGATACCAAAGTAATTTCTACCCAGCTTCAAACATATCAACAAACCTTTATTACTCAGCTGCAAAGCATGCAAACCGAGTACCAAACCAAAGGTGCCGATTACGAATCAAAACGTGCTACCATGACCGATGCTGTACGTACACAAAAAGAAGCTGAATTAACCGATCTGCAAAAACGTATTCAAGACTATCAAACAACCGCACAGGGCAAAGTTGAAGCCGAAAAAGACAGGTTAGGTAAACCATTGCTGGATAAAGTTAAACTGGCGATAACTACAGTAGCTAAAGAAAAAGGTTACGGTTATGTGATCGACTCGTCGCAAGGCATCTTCATCGTTTCGCCGGAAGCTGATGATTTAATGCCTGCTGTAAAAATTAAATTAGGTTTAAAATAATAAACCACTAACACCCTACTTAAGCGAAGTTCAATTTTTATTGAGTTTCGCTTTCTTTTTTAAAGTGTATCAAATAGTAAAAAAAATAAAATAGTAAAGATGAAAAAATTACTTGGAGTAGTATTAGTAGCAACCTGCCTTTTGTTTACGGCAAACCTGGCAAAGGCGCAGCAAAAGATTGGCTACGTAAATTTTAATGCTGTTATTGACGTAATGCCTGATAAAGCGGTTATTGCCAAAAACATGCAGGATTACCAAAAAACATTTGCCGACCAGTACCAATTAATGCAAACCGAACTGCAAACAAAAGGAGCTGATTACGAAAAAAACAAAGCCACCTGGAACGACGCTATCCGCACGCAAAAAGAGGCTGAGATAACCGATATCCAAAACAGGATGCAGACGTTTAGCCAAAAAGCGCAGCAATCTATGGAAGCGCATCAGAATGAGTTGGCTAAACCTTTGTTTGATAAAGTAAAGCTTGCTGTGCAGACTGTAGCGAAAGAGAAAGGTTATACTTATGTATTCGATTCATCGCAGCAAATTATGGTTGTTTACCCTGATGGTGACGACCTGACCGCTGCCGTGAAATTGAAATTAGGCGCAAAATAATATTCACTCAAAATTTTTTATAAGCGAAGTTCAATTTTTTATTGAGCTTCGCTTTGTTATTTTTACAGCATGGCAGCAAAGCAACCTATTGGCGTATTTGACTCCGGTTACGGTGGCCTTACCGTGTTTAAATCGATAGCCAAACTGCTGCCTGAGTACGATTACATTTACCTGGGAGATAATGTGCGGGCGCCGTATGGTAATCGCTCTTTTAAAACCATCCATCAGTATACCTGGGAATGCGTGCAGTTACTTTTTGAGATGGGTTGTCCGCTGGTAGTTTTAGCCTGTAACACCGCATCGGCGAAAGCCCTACGCACCATCCAGCAGCAGGATCTTAAAAATGTGGACCCTGCCAAACGGGTATTGGGCGTTATACGGCCAACGGCCGAAGTGATCGGTAATTATACCCAAACCAAACAAATAGGAGTGTTGGGTACCAAGGGTACGGTACAATCAGATTCGTACGGTATTGAGATCGGGCATTTTTTTCCGGAGGTAAAAGTTTACCAGCAGGCCTGCGCACTTTGGGTGCCACTGATAGAGAACGGCGAACACGATAAACCCGGTGCCGATTATTTTGTGAAACAATATCTGGATCAGGTTATGGCACAATCTGCCGATATTGATACGATATTGCTGGCCTGTACACATTACCCGCTTTTGCAGGATAAAATTGAAGCTTACCTGCCCGATCACATCAAAGTAGTGGCACAGGGCGACATTGTAGCGCAAAGTTTACAGCGCTATCTGCAGCGCCATCCCGAAATGGAAGATAGGCTGAGTAAAAACGGAACCCACCAGTTTTTTACCACTACTGACGATACGCTGGATTTTGATCAGAATGCGACTATGTTTTTCTCCGAAAAGGTAAAATCGGCGTATATACCGGTTAAGTAGATCAGTGTATTGCTGTTTAGTCTACTAATCTTATCTATAAAAATCGAGCTATTTTCCTTGTAAATAACTAAGTTTGCAGCCAAAGCAAATTTGATTGAATTTTTACCTTACATATATCGCTGTAGCAATAGGACTTTTTGGCTTCGCGGCCCTGTTTGCGTTGTTTGGCGTATATGCCGAGCGTAAGGTTTCGGCCTTTATTCAAGACAGGCTTGGCCCCACCGAAGTTGGTAAATTCGGCACTTTGCAAACCTTTGCCGATATCCTGAAAATGCTGCAAAAGGAACTGATCGTTCCATCGGCAGCTGATAAGATCTTATTCAGCCTGGCGCCGGTGATTATTTTCGTATCGGTTTATATGGGTTTTGCCGCGCTACCCTGGGCACCGGGATTAGTGCCCGCAAATCTTAATATCGGCCTATTCTATATCTTCGCCATTATATCTGTCGAGACCCTGGGTATCCTAATGGCCGGTTGGGGATCGAACAATAAATACTCGCTACTGGGCGCTATGCGTTCGATAGCGCAAATTATCTCGTACGAAATTCCGGCAGGCTTTGCTATTATCTCAGTGGTAATGATCACGCAAACTTTAAACCTGCAGGATATCTCAACACAGCAAGGCATCTTATCCGGCGAAAGCACAAATTTTTTAGGTTTTATTGATGTGACGCACATTGGCGGACTACTGGCCTGGAATATTTTCCGTGCGCCACATTTAATTATCGCTTTTGTGATCTATTTTATCGCATCGCTGGCAGAGGCTAACCGTGCCCCGTTTGATATTCCGGAGGCAGAGTCGGAGCTGGTAGCCGGTTTCCATACCGAATATACCGGTCTGCGTTTTGCCTTTGTTTTTCTGGCCGAGTATTCCATGATGTTTTTGGTATCGATGCTTGGCGCGATATTGTTTTTAGGGGCCTGGAACACACCGCTGCCTAATATCGCTTCGGTACACCTGGCTGATTATACCACCGGCACAGCCTGGGGTATTGTGTGGATAGCATTGAAATCGCTTTTATTGGTGGGCGTGCAGATGTGGATCAGGTGGACATTGCCGCGTTTTCGCATTGATCAGTTAATGAACTTATGCTGGAAGGTTTTAACGCCCCTGGCTTTTTTATGCATGTTGATATCGGGCGTATGGCGCCTGTGGTTAATGTAAGATGGCAAAAAGCGGATCAATAGGTTTAAAAACGATATTCGGGGGTATGTACCTTACGTTGAAGCACTTGTTTGCCTCAAAAAAACGCAGGGTGATGGATTCGGTAAAATCGGATAATTACTTTGCCGAACAGGCGAAGGGAACGAATACCATTCAATATCCATCGCAGCAATTGCCCGTGCCCGAGGTTGGCCGGTACCAGCTTTTTGTGGAAATGGACGATTGTATTGTGTGCGACCTGTGCGCCAAGATATGCCCGGTTGACTGTATAGATATCGAAGCCATTAAATCAACGGAGGCGATCGGCCAGACATCAGACGGTACGACCAAAAGATTATACGCGGCCAAATTTGATATTGATATGGCCAAGTGCATGTACTGCGGTTTGTGTACAGTGGTTTGCCCTACCGAGTGTATTACCATGACCAATCAATACGATGTAAGCGTGCCGGAGCTTGATCTGCTCACCTACAAATTTTCGGATATGGACCCGGCTTTGGCCGAAGAGAAACGCCGTTTATTTGATGAGCAACAGGCACAAAAACAAGCGGCTAAATTGGCCGCCATGAAAAAGAAGGAAGAGGGGGAATGAACATAAACCAGGTTTTATTTTACGTAATGGGTTTTACCGCGCTGGCATCGGCGTTGGTGGTGGCTGCAAGTAAAAACCTGGTACGCTGTGTTTTTATGTTTTTTGTAACGCTTTTTGCCCTGGCGGGATTATATGTTTTTGCCCTGGCCGATTTTGTTGCTGTAACGCAGATCGTTATTTACGTGGGGGGAGTATTGGTATTGATGTTGTTTGCGTTTATGCTATCCAACAAAGAAACGCTGAATAATTTACAGGAGCGCGGCAGTAAGTTTATCACCATCAACAACTTTGCCGCCTTTTTAGCTGCGGGGTTGTTTTTGGTGGTTTTGGTAAATGCCATCATCAAATCGCAGCCGGATAAATTGAATTGGATACTGGAATCGGCCCAAACCGCTACATCGCGTACAGATAACCTGGGTAATATTGGGGTAAACCTGATGACGCGTTACCTGCTGCCATTCGAGATCATATCCATTGTACTGATGATGGCCTTGATAGGAGCGGTGCACTTATCCCGTAAGGAGGAACATAAGCTATGAGTATGTTAACCAGCTTTTTGCTGATCAGCGCGGGTTTGTTTTGCATCGGGCTGTTTATAGTGTTATCCAAACGGAACGCGATACAGATATTGATCGGTATTGAACTGATGATCAACGCTGCGATATTAAACCTGGTAGCTTTTGGTAAATATGATAACCTGGCTAACAGCGGGCAAATCTTTGCCTTGTTTGCCATTGTGCTGGCAGCGGCGGCGGTAGCGGTTGCACTGGCGATCATATTAAATGTTTACCGGCAGTACAAAACTATTGATCCGGCTAAAGTTGAAAGGCTAAAGGATTGACAATCTTAATATAACAAATTTGGAAAGCACTTTATCACAACCGGATATCATTACCATTATACTTGCCATTGCGGCAGTTGTGGCTCCGTTTGCGGCATTTTTGCTTAACTTTTTACTGGTGCCAAAACAAAGCAAACTATCAGGTTGGATATCGGGTATTGCTATATTTAAAAGCCTGGTGCTGGCGGCTATTGTTTTTGGCAGAGTGTGGAACGCGCCCGAATTGCACGTGCAACATCTATGGTTTATTATCGGCAATACGCAGATCGAGATCGGTATCTGGCTCAATAATTTATCGGTTTTGATGCTGTTGCTGGTATCGGCTATAGCCTTGCCGGTGCACATTTACTCCGTTGCCTATATGAAGGGCGATGAGCGTTATACCCGCTACTTTACCTATTTAAGCTTTTTCTGTTTTGCCATGCTGGCTTTAGTGGTGATGGATAATCTGCTGCTGCTTTACGCTTTTTGGGAACTGGTGGGTTTTGCATCGTACCTGCTTATCGGTTTTTGGTTTACCCGCGAAAAGGCTGTGCAGGCCAACAAAAAGGCTTTTATTATGAACCGCATTGGCGATGTGGCCCTGCTTACCGGCATTATGCTGGTATATACGCATTACCACACTTTTAATATCGTTACTTTATTCGGTGGAAAGCTAACTGCAACTGCTGCTGCCACTAATTCAATATGGGTAACTGTCGCTGGATTATGCTTTTTAATGGGTGCTATTGCCAAATCGGCACAGTTTCCGTTGCATACCTGGTTGCCCGATGCGATGGAGGGGCCGACCTCGGTTTCCGCATTGATCCACGCTGCCACCATGGTTGCCGCCGGTATATTTTTATTGGGCCGCGTTTACCCCATGTTTAACACCGAAGTGTTAACCGTTATTGCCGTAATTGGCTGCTTTACCGCTTTTATGGCGGCCACCATCGCGCTAACGCAAAATGACCTGAAGCGCATCCTGGCCTACTCTACTATATCACAGTTAGGGTATATGATGATGGCCATGGGCATCGGCGCTTATTCGTCGGGCCTGTTCCATTTGGCTACGCATGCCTTTTTTAAATGTCTGCTGTTTTTGGCTGCCGGGGTTATCATTCACGAAATGCAGCATTTAAAACACAAGCACCGTTTACATATCGATACCCAGGATATCAACAATATGGGCGGCCTGCGTAAAGTGATGCCGGTAACGTTTATCACCTGCGTGGTCGCATCTTTGGCGCTCATCGGGTTTCCGCTAACATCTGGCTTTTTATCAAAGGACGGTATTTTGATACAGGGTTTTGCCTGGGCGCAGGGTAAGGGCGGCGCTTATACAATCATCCCGGTAACGGCGGTATTAACCAGTTTGCTTACTGCATTTTACATTGCCCGGCTCATATTCAAAGTGTTTTTTGGCGAACATATTTTAAAGACCATTGAGCCGGATGCCGAACCCCAGGCGCACGAAAGCAGCTGGCTTTTGTTTTTACCGATGATATTGCTTGCGCTTTGCTCGCTATTCCCGATATTCTCACTCAACCCATTCAATTACCAGGACTCGTGGTTGTTTAAAGGTTTCGGTATTGGTACAGGTAGCGAAGCCGGCGAATTGATCCCGGTAACGGTAACCTTATTGAGTATCGGCGTTATTTTTGTTGCTTACGCGATGTATGTGAAACAGAGCCTGCAATGGCTTAAACTAAAAGGTTTCCTGTTCAGCCTGTCGTATAACCAATGGTACGTTGATAGTTTTTATAACGGTGTAGTGGTAAAAGCTGTGGTAGGGTTAAGTAGCGCGATCAGGTGGTTTGATACTTATGTTATTGATGGTATAGTGAAATTGGTTGCCGGTACCGGCGTGGTGCTGAGCCGCGTTTCAGCCTGGTTCGATCAGTATATTATTGATGGTTTTTTACATTTGCTTACTTACGTGGTAAAACAAACGGGCAATTTTATCCGGGGTTTTCAAACCGGGCGCGTGCAGGGATACCTGTTCACTATGCTCATTATTGTTTTGGCGCTGTATATTTTAAAGACGTTTATTTAAAAATGAATATATTATCGTTACTCATTTTTTCGCCTTTGCTGTTTGGCTTGCTCATTGTTGTGCTGCCCGATAGCTTGCGGAATCTTTTCAGGTATATCACCTTATTTGCCACGCTTTTGCAAGTGGTGTTAAGCGTGTGGATGTATATTCATTTTAAAACAGGCGCGGCTTTCGCCGGATTTAACCACGAAGCGCAATACCAGTTTGTAGAAAAGGCGCATTGGATCAGTCTGAACCTGGGCGATATGGGTAAAATGCAGATCGATTATTTTGTGGGTGTGGATGGCATTTCTATCCTGATGATGGTGATGTCGTCTATCGTGATGTTTGTTGCGGCCCTGTCATCATGGGAGATCAACAAAAATCATAAAGGTTATTTTGCCTTGTTCCTGCTGCTGGATATGGCGGTAACGGGCGTATTTTGCTCGCTCGATTTCTTCCTGTTCTATATTTTTTACGAGTTGATGCTATTACCGCTGTATTTCCTGATCGGGATTTGGGGGGGCGTACGGCGCGAATATGCGGCCATCAAATTCTTCCTGTTTACGTTATTTGGTTCGGTATTTATGCTGCTGGTGATGCTGGGTTTGTACTTCTCGGTAAAAGATCCGGCCACGGGTTACCATACTTTCAATATCATCCAAATGATGAACCCCGCCAATTACGATAAGGACTCGATCTTTAATATCCTGGCCAACCATACGCTGTTTGGTTTCCCGGCGCGCACGGTTGGTTTTGTGGTGCTGTTCATCGCTTTTGCTATCAAAGTACCAGTTGTACCGCTGCATACCTGGCTGCCAGATGCCCACGTAGAGGCGCCAACACCGGTATCTATCATCCTGGCAGGTGTGCTGTTAAAAATAGGAGGGTACGGCATTATCCGGATCTGTTTGGGGATATTCCCGGAGGTGGCTACCTCAGGCGCATTTTGGTTGGGACTTTTAGGTGTGATCTCCATTTTATATGGCGCATTAAATGCCCTGGCACAGCGCGATCTTAAAAAGCTCATCGCTTATTCGTCGGTATCGCATATGGGGTTTGTGCTGCTGGGTATTGCCTCGCAAACTGCTGAGGGGATAAGCGGTGCGGTGCTGCAGATGGTTAGTCACGGCTTTTTATCATCGATGTTGTTCTTTTTGGTTGGCGTTATTTACAACCGGGTGCATAACCGCGATGTGTACAGCTTCCGCGGATTGGGTACTTTGCTGCCTAAATATACCGTGTTTGTAATGATCGCCTTTTTTGCATCGCTGGGTTTGCCGGGTTTCTCGGCCTTTATAGGCGAAGCCTTTAGCTTACTGGGCGCTTTCAACTCGCATGTGTTTAATGGCTTGCTGCCTACCTGGATGGCTGTTTGCGGCTCCATTGGTATATTGTTAAGCGCAGGTTATTTTTTATGGACACTGCAGCGGATGTTTTTTGGCGAGGTCCATTTAAAGGGCGGCAATATCTGGAAACTGGCTTTAACCGATCTGGGCAATCGCGAGATGATCGCTTTGGTTCCGCTGGCCTTATTGGCTCTGGCTTTAGGCGTAATGCCTTCGCTGGCTTTTGATAAGATCAATGATTCGGTACTGGCGCTGATACAATTTATACATCACTAACAATTAAACCGTCACTGTTCAACCATTAATGAACGATCTGATACCATATATACCTGCGCGGCTCAAAGATATTACGGATAGCCTGCACTACTTTGTGCCCGAGCTATGCCTGAGTATTTTGTTTTTGCTGGTTTTTATTACCGACCTGGTAGCCCGTAAAAGCAATGCGCTGATTTGCCGTGTTGCAGCTATGGCGGGTATTATTTGGGTATCATTCGAGACTTACCGTCAACTGGTTACTTTAAGCGCGCCGCATTTGTTTTTTAACGGGGCCTTGCTGCTGCACCATGTATCCATTTTGTTTAAGCTGATCATTGATGTGATCGCCTTGCTGATCTTACTTTATATCCCCTGGGATAAGGCGTTGCGTTCGCACTATAAAGGCCTGGCCGATCTGTATTCTATCGTCATAGCCTCGGTATTGGGTTTGCATTTAATGACGATGGCCGCAAACCTGCTGAGCATTTATATTGCCGTCGAGATGGTTTCCATTGCGTCGTATCTCATGGCCGCATACCGGTCGGACACGGCGGTTAGTACCGAAGCCGGGATGAAATACGTGTTGTTTGGGGCAACCTCATCAGCAATTATGCTTTACGGTATTTCGTTGCTGTATGGCTTTGCCGGTACCATGGATATTTTTACCAATAGTTTTATCACCAACCTGATGCTTACCAACCCGGTTAGCGTATCGCTGGCTATTGTGTTGGTGATGGTAGGTATCGGCTTCAAACTGTCCTTTGTGCCTATGCATTTTTGGGTGCCCGATGTTTACCAGGGCGCAGCGACACCCATAACGGCTTATCTTTCAACCTTACCCAAAATAGCCGGTTTTGCCTTGCTGATCAATTTTTTAAGACCGTTTGTGCTCAATAGCTTTTGGTCGGCTTTTGATTTTAGGTTGCTATTGTCGGTAGTGGGTATCATTACCATGATCGTGGGTAACCTGGCGGCCATCTGGCAAAACAATATTAAAAGACTGCTGGCCTATTCAAGTATTGGCCACACAGGTTTCGCGTTAATGGCCATCGCAACTTTTTCGGGCCAGGGCATATCCTCGTTAATATTTTACCTGGCAGTTTACGCAGTAGCAAACTTAGCTGCGCTGATGTTGGGTACCTATTATGTTAATAAGATCGGCGCGGCGACTTTAGATAGCTTTAAAGGTGTTGGCCTGCGCTATCCGTTACCATCCGTTTGTTTTGTGATCATTTTAATTTCTTTAGCGGGATTACCCATCACCGCGGGCTTTAATGGTAAAGTGCTGGTGTTTTCGGCGGTGTATAATATGTATCAGCAAAATCACGATTACCTGCTTTTAGCTTTAATGATTACAGGCGCCGCAACTACGGTTATTGCACTTTTCTATTATATCAAGATACCGCTGTATCTGTTTTTAAAGAAAAACGATCACCATGCCGATGATCTGATCGTTAATCACAGGTATTTACTGATGATGATTTGTTTCTTAACTTTTTTGCTGCTTTTCATCGGTATTTTTCCGCAATTTTTGAGTGGGATATTGAATTAGAATGATTTATGTAATATAAATCAGATAAAGTACATCGAAAACGTAGAATTTTTATAATTTTGGATATCTATTTAAGATATTTTTGAAAATTATACATGAAACGTTACTTCCCTTTTGCCATTTTGGCATTTCTTGTTATTCTAACTTTCATTTTTCCATCTATACAGGTCGTCAACTCAAACTCAAAGATTGATGCTGCCGATACTGCCTGGATGCTAAGCGCCACTGGATTGGTATTGATCATGACCCCGGGCCTTGCCTTTTTTTACGGTGGCATGGTGAATAAAAAAAATGTGATCTCGACCATGTTCCAGAGCTTTATTTGTATGGCGATCATTACCGTTATCTGGATAACTTTTGGTTTTAGTTTAGCCTTTGGCGATTCGGTAGGCGGTATTATCGGCGACCCGCGTACATTTTTTATGATGAAGGGCATGCTGGGAAACCAGGTTTGGAAACTAGCACCAACCATACCGCTGCTGTTATTTGCCATGTACCAGTTAAAGTTTGCCATCATCACCCCAGCGCTTATCACCGGCGCATTTGCCGAACGTATCCGCTTTAACTCGTACGTGGTATTTATCTGTTTATTCTTCGTATTTATATATGCTCCGCTGGCGCATAGTACCTGGCACCCGGATGGTGTGTTATTTAAATTAGGTGTGCTTGATTTTGCCGGTGGTACCGTGGTACACATGTCGGCCGGATGGGCGGCGCTGGCGTCGGCACTTTATTTAAAACGCCGCAACGAACCCAATCACTCGCCTGCCCGCATTACCTATGTGATGATCGGTACCGGTTTGCTTTGGTTTGGATGGTTTGGTTTTAATGCAGGCTCGGCTATGGGCGCTAATGCATTAGCCGTTACCGCGCTGGCAACCAGTACAACGGCATCGGCGGCAGCCGCGGTTTGCTGGATCAATGTGGATCTGCTTCGTGGTAAAAAGCCAAGTGCTATGGGCGCCTGTATAGGCGCGGTTGTTGGTTTGGTGGCTATTACGCCGGCGGCGGGTTTTGTATCTATTCCGCACTCGCTGGCTATCGGCGTTATTTCATCATTAGTAAGCAATATGGTGGTTGAATGGCGTACCCGTACTACGATCGATGATACGCTGGACGTTTTTCCGTGCCACGGTGTAGGCGGTATGGTGGGTATGGTGCTTACCGGAGTATTTGCTCATAAAAATATCAACGCCGGCAATACCACAGGTAACGGTTTGTTTTTTGGCGAATGGCATTTGTTTTTGACCCAACTGGAAGCCCTGGTAGGCGTTTCTATTTTCGCATTTTTCGGTTCGTTACTGCTGCTTAAAATTACCGATATGATCACCCCGCTGCGTGTTTCGGCCGAAGAGGAAGCGATTGGTTTGGATATTAGTCAGCATGGGGAAAAGCTGTAAGTAATTAACACGAGCGGAAGCTTGTGCAAGGAAGATAAAATTTATGGTGAAGATTTAGATGATTGTTGTTACATTGTTAATAAATTGTGCTAATAAAATGCAACATGAAATTACCAACCATACATGGTTATATAGACAGGCGGATACTGATAAACTTTGTAGCCGATCCGGAAGTTATAGAAAAAATTATTCCCGAGCCTTTTCGTCCGCAACTGTATAAAGGCAAGGCAATTGTAGGTATATGCCTTATCAGATTAAAAAATATTAAACCAAAAGGGCTTCCTGACTTTATTGGTATATCTTCTGAAAATGGGGCTCATCGTATTGCGGTAGAATGGGATGAGCAAGGACAAACAAAACAAGGCGTATTTATTCCCCGCCGGGATACCTCGCTAAAAATTAACACTTTAGTTGGGGGGCGGATATTTCCGGGAAAGCATTACCTGGCGAAATTTAATGTTCGGGAATCAAATGGCAGTTATCATATAGATTTCAAAAGCTCCGATAATACCAGTATTTCAATTGATGCAAATGAGGCGGAGCATTTTAATCCCAATTCTATTTTTGGAAACCTGGATAACGCCTCCGGATTTTTTGAAAAAGGATCGGTTGGTTATTCTCCAAATGGTAATAAATATGAAGGTTTAAAATTACAGGCTTATCAATGGTTAGTAAAACCGTTGAATGTAATTAATGTAGCATCAAGCTTTTTTGAAAACGAAGCCATTTTTCCGAAAGGTTCAATACAATTCGATAACGCATTATTGATGACCAAGATCGAGCATGAATGGCATGGCATTGAAGATAAGCCGGTTGCTTTGATGTCACATATAGCTTAACTGATTTTACTTCAGTTTCTTTTGTCAACAGGAGGATGGTCGACGAATTATTGAATATCTCCACCGCATTAGCGATAGGAGCGGATACCGGCCGTGTGGCTAATGCCCGTGCAGTATAAGCGGATAGCGTGGGCCGCAGGCAATGCCCAAATTGCCAATAACTGAATGATCGGGTTATTGAATGATTGATTAAAAGTAGTAAGTGATATCAAAGTCTAATCAATCAAATTTCGCCTGTTTAGCTGCAAATTTTTTACTATAAATCCCTCTTTCTGCAGATTTGTTAGTGTGGTAAAAACTGTCAAGGCAGGCTCATTTTAGCGTTTTCTAGTTCAAATTACCTTTACAATTTGATAATAAAGTTCTAACTTTGCGTGCTTAATACCCAATATGAGCGAATCGATAAAACACGAATGCGGCATCGCATTTATTCGTCTTTTAAAGCCCCTGTCTTACTACCAAAAAAAATACGGCACTGCACTTTACGGCCTCAATAAACTGTACCTGCTGATGGAGAAACAGCATAACCGGGGCCAGGATGGAGCCGGGGTAGCCACCATTAAGCTCGATATTGAGCCGGGTAAGCGCTACATTAGCAGGCACCGATCGATGGCATCAAACGCTGTAGCGGATATTTTTGAATACATACAGAAGAAGTTTGCCGACATACAAAAAGAACAGCCCGAAAAAATGGCTGATGCAGAATGGCTCAAAAACAACGTTAGTTTTACCGGCGAAGTTTTATTGGGCCATTTGCGTTATGGTACCCATGGTAAAAACAGCGTAGAGAACTGCCACCCGTTTTTACGCCAGAATAACTGGATGACACGTAACCTGGTTATTGCCGGTAACTTTAACATGACCAACGTTGATGAGCTGTTACAACAGCTTTATGATCTTGGTCAGCACCCTAAAGAAAAAGCAGATACGGTAACGGTGCTGGAAAAGATCGGTCACTTTTTAGATAGCGAGGTACAAGGTTTGTTTGACCAGTACAAACGCGAAGGTTTGGATGATAATGCGGAGATAAGCCGGCTGATCGCTAAAGACCTGGATGTTGCCAAGATCTTAAAAAAATCGGCCAAGAACTGGGATGGTGGTTATACCATATCGGGCATATTAGGGCATGGCGACGCATTTGTGATGCGCGACCCGGCAGGTATTCGCCCGGCGTTTTATTATATTAACGATGAGGTAGTAGTTGCCGCATCGGAAAGGCCCGCGATACAAACCGCCTTTAACGTACCGATAGAAGATATCAAAGAGGTACAACCGGGCCATGCATTGGTTGTTAAAAAGAACGGTAAAATAACCGAGGAGCGTTTTGGCGATCCTGCCGAAAAGAAAGCCTGTTCGTTTGAACGCATTTACTTTTCGCGCGGAAGCGATGCGGCTATATACCGCGAGCGTAAGCAACTGGGCCGTTTACTTTGCCCGCAGATATTGGATGCCGTGGATAGCGATATGGAGAATACTGTATTCTCGTACATCCCCAATACTGCCGAAATAGCTTACTACGGTTTGGTGGAAGGGATGCATAAGCACATTAAGCAATGCCAGAAAGAGATATTGCTGAACCGTGCCGATAAGATTACCGATAAGGAGCTGACCAAGGTGCTCAATATGGCACCCCGTATTGAAAAGATAGCCATTAAGGACGTTAAGCTGCGTACCTTTATTACCCAGGACGCTGATCGCAGCGAAATGGTGGCGCACGTTTACGATACCACTTATGGTGTTATTAAAGGCGGTGCGGATACGTTGGTTGCTTTAGATGATTCGATAGTACGTGGTACAACCTTAAAGCAAAGTATCCTTAAAATATTAGACAGGCTTGGGCCCAAAAAGATAGTGGTGGTATCATCGGCACCGCAGATCCGTTACCCGGATTGCTATGGTATTGATATGAGCCGCATGGGCGAGTTTGTTGCCTTTGAGGCGGCGATCAGCCTGTTGAAAGACAGCGGCCGTTACCAGGTGATCGTAGATGTTTACGAAAAATGTAAGAACAGTTCGAAACTGCCGAAAGAGGACGTGGAGAACTACGTAAAAGAAATATACGCTCCGTTTACCGATCAGGAAATATCTGACCGTATAGCGCAGATCATCACCCCTAAAGGCATCAAAGCTAAGATACAGGTGATCTATCAAACCCTGGACAATTTGCATATTGCCTGCCCCGACCATACCGGCGACTGGTATTTTTCGGGCAATTACCCTACGCCAGGCGGCAATAAGGTAGTTAACCGCGCCTTTGTTAACTGGATGGAAGGGAAGAACCAGCGGGCTTATATGTGATTTGGTTACCAGATAAAGGATTTAAAGAGCAAGGACTTTTGAGAATAAAGATTTAAGGAGCAAAGAGCAAAGATTTTATAACGTCTTTGTTCCTTGCTCTTTTTTCTTTCATCTAATTGCTTGGATTTTACCCGGATTTTTGTTATCTTGTAAGGTTAGCGCGAGGCTATAATCAATGCAATTATCGCAAATTGATACACATCGGTATACCGAATTTATACCGATGTAATACCTATGTGTTTGATGGGTATAAAAAAATAGAAAATGCTGCTGTGTCTCTTAAATGAGGGTTTTGGTTAAAATAACCTGAAAAATACCGATAAATACCTATGTGTTGAACTGGAAGTGCAAAGTTTAGTACCAGGTAAAAAGTAATCGGGAAAATACTGACTTAACAGACAATGTGAGCAAAGCACATGATGTATATTATAAAAGAAAATACAGTTGCTGCCGAACCCGCTGCTGCGCCAAGCGATGCCCGGTAAACGATAGCTTTTTGTAACGCAAGCAGATTGATTACTGATATCAAAAGGCCACCCGCAAATTCAATTAGCAAAGTATATTCAATAACATTTAGTTCGGAGTTAACCTGTATCGAATATACGACCAGTAACGCGTTCAATAACAATGTAGCTGTTGCAAACCACCACCATTTTGAGTTTTGGATGTTCATTGCTACTTGGCAGCAAAAATAAGATGGGTGAACAGCCTGTCGACTAATATTAGCGCGGCAATGATGAGCGCGATACCGGCTACCTGGTTTAACCGGTGTATTGATTTTTCGGATATCCTGTCGCGCAATTTGTTGGCGTAAAAAGCTTTGGTAGTATCCATCGAGAACTGTACGGCCAGTATAGTGATAAACATAGTGGCTATTTTTAACTGCCTGTTGTGCACATCTTCGGGATAATAGGTACTGGCTGCACCTATTACCGTTACCCAGTGAAAAAGCAGGGTAGGGTTAAAAATGCACATTAAAAAACCTTTCAGAAAAAAGCCGGCCCTGTTACTTTTTACAGGTGTTGTGGTATAACTTATTTCGGCTTTTTTAAAGATGTAGTAAATACCTATGATAAACAAAATGGAACTGCCTACCATACCCACAATTTTGGTATCAACCTTAAAGCTGATGAGTTGTGAGCCGAACAGGATGGCGCCGATGAACACCATATCGCTGGTTACCACGCCCAGGGCCATAGCTACGCCGGCATGAAAACCTTTTTCAATACTGGTTTTAATTAAGGCGAAAAAAACGGGCCCGGTTAGTACAGTTAGTACTAATCCAAACCCAATGCCTGTTATAATGGCTTCTATCATTAATTATGGCCTTGCGTTTTCAAACAATGCGAATATGCAACTTTATATTAAATACTAAGAAATTTTAAAACGAACGATTTGAAAATATAAAGTTAGATAATTATAAAATTTAAACTATGTTTATAGCGTAGAAAGTACACTAACCAACACCAATACAACATTCATGGAACAAAAAAACGCTAAAAATTACGGCTCGGCGCTGTATACTTTAATTACCGTATTCTTTTTTTGGGGGTTTGTTGCTGCAAGTAACGATATCCTGATACCGGTATTTAAAGAAAAATTAAACCTGGAGCAATGGCAATCGCAAATGATATCGTTCGCGTTTTACGTTGCTTATACTGTAGGGTCTATTATTTATTATGTAGTATCAAAAGTTAGCGGCGGCGATATACTTAACCGGATGGGTTATCGTAATGGTATTGCGTTAGGCCTGGTAATATCGGCAATAGGTACTTTGTTATTTTACCCTGCTGCCGAAACTTCGTCGTTCTTTTTAGTAATAACAGGTTTGTTTATTGTTGGTTTAGGTTTTTCGTTACAACAAACTGCAGCCAACCCATTGGCTATTATATTGGGCGACCCTAAAACAGGTTCGCAAAGGTTAAGCCTGGCAGGTGGTGTAAATAATGTGGGCACAACTATTGGCCCCGTATTGGTTAGTTTAGCCATCTTTGGTCAGATAGTGGCCGGCCAAACCAATGTGGCCAGTATCAGCGCGGTAAAAACGCCTTATCTGATTTTAGGTGCGGTATTTATTTTATTCGCGTTCATCTTTAAATTTTCATCTATCCCAAACAAAATAGATCTTGAACCGGAGGTTGTTGGTTCACCAACCGATGTGTCGAATGTTGAATCGCATTCAGAAAAATCGGCATTGGGTTATACACAGCTGGTTTTGGGGATGATCGGTATATTTGTTTATGTGGGCGTTGAAGTATCGACGGCAAGTAACCTGCCCGAATACATGCGTCAGAAATTGCACACCGCTACAGGCGATATCGCACCATTTATATCATTGTATTGGGCAAGTTTAATGGTAGGCCGCTGGGCAAACTCGGTAGGTGCGTTTAATGTATCGGCAACAGCAAAAAAAGTATTGAGTGTGATAGTTCCATACCTGGCATTTTTGCTTTTCCTGGGTGTTAACAAAATATTTAACCGCGATGTAACGCCATTTTATGTATATGCTGCAGTAATAGTGGTGATGATCGTTTCGGCACTGGCCAGTAAAGGTAATCCCGCAAGGCAGTTGTTGATATTTTCGGTAATGGGGATCACAGCTTTAGTTATTGGCATGCTTACAACCGGCATGGTAAGTGTATTTGCATTTATCAGCGTAGGCTTATTTTGTTCAACTCTTTGGCCCTGCATCTATACTTTGGCTATAGCCGGATTAGGCAAACATACTAACGAGGGGTCGAGCTTTTTGATCATGATGATCATGGGTGGCGGTTTTATCAGCTTGTTACAAGGTTATCTCGCGGCAGATAAATTCCTCGGTATCCAATGGAGTTACCTGGTAGGTGTGGCCTGTTTTGCATACCTGGCATTTTATGCTATCAAAGCTAAATTGGTACTCAAACAACAAGGCATCGATTTTGATGCTGTTGAAGTTAAAGGTAGCCATTAATATACATTATGACTAAACCCGGTTTTAACGATATTTTTATGAACCTCGCGCTCGACCTGGCCAAACGCTCACACTGCGTTAAGGCCCAGGTTGGTGCTGTTTTGGCTAAAGATACCCGCATTATTTCGATAGGGTATAACGGTCCTCCTGCAGGTACGCATAATTGCGATGAAGAATGGCCGGGTACGGGCTGCGCCCGCGATGCTAAAGGCAGCTGCTCGCTGGCTTTACACGCTGAAGAAAACGCCATATTATACGCAGTGAAGAACGGCACCAAACTGGAAGGCGCAACTTTGTATACTACCTTATCGCCATGTTTGCCTTGCGCAAGGTTGATCTTCTCGGCGGGTATAACCAAAGTTTATTTCCAAAAATCGTATGCGGCATATAAAGGCCTGCCTTTTGACGAAGGGGTGGAGTTTTTGAGGCGCTTTGGAGTTACGGTTGATAAGATGGAGGAAGTTAAAAGTTAAAAGTAAAAAGTCAAAAAAGCGGTTTTCATGCCGAACCTGTTGAAGGATCACTTGAAACTATTGCTTGCTCATGCTCCGCTTTTCTGTTTTTTTTGATTTTTGACTTTTTACTTTTGACTTTTTTTCGCTATCTTTTTCGCGTATTCCACTCAAGCACAAGGATATGCCCAACGAGCAAGCTCCACACCTTAAAAAGGTATTAAAGCCGATACATTTATGGGCCATTGCGGTTAGCCTGGTTATATCGGGCGAATACGTAGGGTGGAATTTGGGTTGGGGCGTATCGGGTACAATAGGCTTCCTTATTGCTACCGTTATCATCACCGCCATGTATGTTACTTTTGTATTTAGTTATACTGAGCTAACTACTTCTATACCACATGCCGGCGGCGCGTTTGCTTATGCTTACCGCGCCATTGGACCCATTGGCGGTTTAATTGCGGGGTATGCTACGCTGATCGATTTTCTTTTTGCTACACCGGTTATCGCTTCGGGCTTAGGTAGTTACCTGCATTTTTTGTACCCCGCTGTGCCGGTAGTACCCTGCGCAATTGGCTTTTATCTCATTTTTATGGGATTGAACATTTCGGGCGTAAAAGAGTCGGCAGTGTTTTCGATCGTGGTAGCTATGCTGGCAATAGCCGAATTGCTGATGTTTATGGGCGTAATAGCGCCATCGTTTAAAATGCAAACCTTTTTAACCGACCCGATGCCCTTTGGCTGGGGAGGCGTGTTTGCAGCATTACCCTTTGCCATTTGGTTCTACCTGGCTATCGAGGGTATTGCCATGGTTGCCGAAGAGGTTAAAGAGCCTAAAAAAGATATCCCGAAAGGTTATATATCAGGTATTGTCACCCTGGTTTTTTTAGCTTTTGGTGTGATGATATTAACCGGAGGGATCACCAACTGGCATAATTTAAGTAAGATTGATTACCCGCTACCCGAGGCTATCAGTATTGTGCTGGGTAAAACAAACGGACTGACCAAAATATTTGCAAGTATTGGTTTATTTGGTTTAATAGCTTCGTTTCATGGCACCATACTGGCTTATTCGCGCCAGGTTTTCGCTATGGCGCGAAGCGGTTACCTGCCCGCATTCCTGTCAACGGTCAATAAAAAGTTCAATACCCCGCATTGGGCCATATTAATTGGCGGCGTTATTGGATGTACAGCTATCCTTACCGGTACTACTGATCAGATATTGATCTTTTCGGTATTAGGAGCCGTTTTAATGTATATGATGAGTATGCTAAGCTTATTTGTTTTGCGTATTAAAGAGCCTAAACTGGAGCGGCCCTTTAGCTCGCCGTTTTACCCGGTATTTCCGGCTATAGCCTTAATTATATCTTGCGTAAGCATATTTGCAATTATTTGGTTTAACCCAATGTTAAGCCTGGTATTTTTTGCAGGGATGGCCGTAACTGTCTTACTCTTTATGGTATTAGGTAAGCATAAAGATGGTGTACCCGAGGACTTGTTGTTAATTGCACCGGTTACGCCGGCATCATAAACTATGGCATACCAGCATACTATACGTGGTAAGGTTTACAGGTTTGATAGTTTACGTATTCTGCTCGGTAAAGCCTCGCCATATCGATCAGGTGATGCTTTGGCAGGACTGAATGCCGATAATTACGAAGAGCGAATTGCAGCGCAGATGACACTGGCCGATGTGCCGCTTAAAAGCTTTTTAAACGAAGCTATTATACCTTATGAGAGTGATGAGATAACCCGGCTCATTATCGACAGTCATGATATGGCAGCGTTTAATGTGGTGAGTCATTTAACGGTTGGAGGCTTGCGCGATTGGCTGTTATCCGACGATGTGGATGGTTTTGTACTGCAAAAGCTGGCCCCGGGTTTTACGCCCGAAATGGTGGCCGCCGTATCCAAACTGATGGGCAACCAGGATTTGATCGCTGTTGCCAAAAAATGCGAGGTGATAACCCGGTTTCGTAATACCATTGGCTTAAAAGGGCGTTTTTCAACTCGTTTGCAACCCAATCACCCAACCGATGATGTGAAAGGTATCGCGGCAAGCATGATAGACGGTTTGTTGTATGGCAGCGGCGACGCGGTGATTGGTATAAACCCGGCTACTGATAGTCCGGCTGCGGTTGCCGCTTTACTTAATTTGATTGATTATTTGCGGCAGCAGTTTGATATCCCAACGCAAAGTTGCGTGTTGTGTCATATTACTACTACCATCCAACTCATCAACCAAAATGCGCCGGTCGATCTGGCCTTTCAATCCATCGGGGGCACCCAGGCAACAAACACCAGCTTTGGCGTTAACCTGGCCTTGCTGGATGAAGCTTATCAGGCCACGCTTTCGTTGAACCGGGGTACGGTGGGTAATCATGTAATGTACTTTGAAACAGGGCAGGGCAGCAGCCTTTCGGCAAATGCACATCATGGTGTTGACCAGCAAACCTGCGAAGCGCGCGCTTATGCCGTTGCCCGCCGGTTTAAGCCGCTGTTGGTGAATACGGTAGTGGGCTTTATTGGCCCGGAGTATCTGTACGATGGCAAACAGATTATCCGTGCGGCTTTAGAAGATCATTGCTGCGGCAAACTGCTGGGTTTGCCCATGGGTGTTGATGTTTGTTACACCAACCACGCCGAGGCCGACCAGGACGATATGGATAGCCTGCTTACCCTGCTGGGTGTGGCAGGGTGTAATTTTATTATGGGCATACCAGGTTCTGATGATATTATGTTGAACTACCAGTCGACCTCGTTTCACGATGCGTTATACCTGCGCAAGGTATTGGGATTAAGGCCCGCGCCCGAGTTTGAACAATGGCTGATTAAACAGGGCATATACAATACCGATGGGCAGTTAAACCACCATCACGATCCGGCAAAACTGTTAAAAGGCATGAATTTATGAGTAACGAACCTAATAATACGATAATTACAGCGGACGCCTGGGCAGGGCTTAAAAGCTTTACCGCTGCCCGTATTGCCATTGGCCGCACAGGTAACGCTATTCCGCTACAGCAAATGCTTGAGTTTAAGCTGGCCCATGCCCATGCCCGCGATGCCGTATATTCAAAATTGGATGTTGATGCTTTGCGCGATGATCTGCAGCAGTTTAACCTGCCTGTTCATTATTTGCATAGCCGGGCCGCCCATCGCGAAAAGTATTTAACACGGCCCGACTATGGCCGCAGACTGGATGACGCATCGATACAACAACTACAAAACCAGCCACCGGTTACTATTGCTGTTATTATTACCGATGGCTTATCGGCAACAGCCATAAACCAGTACGCGGCCGGCTTGCTGCAGTTCCTGGTACCCAAACTCACGGCAGCAAACATGGTTGCGCTAAATATCAGTATAGTTGAGCAGGGCCGGGTGGCTATAGCCGATGAAATAGGGCAGGCCTTTACGGCGATGTTATCCGTAATATTGATAGGCGAACGGCCGGGGTTAACTGCTCCGGATAGTATGAGCGCTTATTTAACGTACAAACCACGGGTTGGCTTAACCGACGAATCGCGCAATTGCATATCTAATATTCGTCCCGATGGTTTAAACCTTTTGGCTGCAGCTGATAAGCTTTTCTATTTAATTGCCGAATCGCTGAAAAGGAAACTTAGCGGAGTGGAATTAAAGGACAATTACGGGCTGTTGAATGAATAGCCTACAAGTAAAGTTGATGCCAGCTGCCCAATCCCTGAAAAGAAATTAGACGATGGAATTAATCACAACTATGCTTTTTTAAGCACTAAATTCTAATATTATCTTAAGTTTGTATATAATTTAGTACAGATTTTAAGTAAAAAACTAATAAATAATGCCATGTCACAGCAAGACATCAGGCATTATTTAAACAACGTATGTGCTACTTAACTTGTACTTAACCTTATTATTAGCCCCTTAAAGCTTTTAACGGATGTTATTTAGTTACCGGATAATGGAGAAATATAATTACATGGCATTACTATTGCCGCACTTAACATAACGTTTTCCCTTTTGGGTAAGCCAACCACAAACAACAACAATGATGAAACTCAACTTAAAAACTACAACTATGCTGCTGTCGGGATTAATGCTCGGCAGTACAGTGTTAGCTCAAACGGCCGACACTACTTTAACAAAAAACTATGTGCAGCCATTTTCGCCGGGCAGTGCTTTTAAAACCTGGTCATTTGGCATACACGCCGGGATGATAACCCCTTATACCTTTATAGGCGGCAAGCAGGATTTTAAAGGGCGCGAAACCCAATTAGGTTATGGCGCCTATATCAAAAAACAAATATTGCCTTCGTTTGGATTAGAGGCGGAATATTTTGGAGGGCAGATAGCCGGTAACGGAGCGCCAACTACCGCTTCGCCTCAGCCTTACGCAAGCTATAGCACCCAATTGAACTGGACTGCAGCCTTAGCTGCCAATATTACTCTGGCCAATATTAACTGGCGCCATAATCAGGGAGCTATACAGCCTTACCTTACTTTAGGCGGTGGTTTCATGTCGTTTACGCCTAAAGTATACAGCGGCACAGGTAGCAGATTGCCATTGGCAACAACCGTAACCGATTTCCAGGAGTTTTTTATCCCTGTGGGCGTAGGTTTAAAGTTCAATATTGCTAAGAGCGTTAACCTTGACCTGGGATACCAGATGAATTTTGTTAACTCGGATTTTGTTGATGGTTATGCATTTGCATACAATAACGATAAGTTTGCTTACGCTCATGCAGGTTTAGAATTTGCGTTTGGAGGCAAGTCAAAACCGCAATTGGCAACGCATAACCCCGTATCGTCGATGCGTTATGAATACATGACCAAGGCACAAGCCTTACAAAGTGAACTGGATGCTCAAAAAGCAGAGAACGACCGTTTACGTGCCGACTTAACTAAAACCAACAATAATTTAGCTACTACCAACGCTAACCTGGCCAAATTAACTCAGGATAGTGACGGCGACGGCGTTCCGGATGCGTTCGACAAATGCCCTAATACTCCTGCCGGTACTAAAGTTGATGGTTCGGGTTGTCCGCTGGAAGTTGTTAAACCTGTTGAAAAAGTTTACATAACCGAAGCCGACCGTAAAGTTGTTAAAGATGCTATTGCCAACCTTGAATTTGATTTAGGTAAAGCAACCATCCGCGCGCATTCATTTCCAAGCTTAGACAGGGTTGCCCGTTTACTGGTTGATAAAAACTTTAGCCTGAAACTGGCCGGCCATACAGATAATACAGGTTCGTCTGACTTAAACATGAGGTTATCAAAAGACCGCGCCGAATCGATCAAAAACTATTTGGTAAGCAAAGGCGCCAATCCATCGCGTATTGAGGCGACAGGTTATGGCGAAACACAACCTATAGCTACCAATAAAACCGCTGCCGGTCGTCAGAAAAACCGCAGGGTTGAGTTTACGTTATATTAAGATATGAAGAAGTACTATTGATTTCCTGAGAAGCCATCCACTGCAGAGTGGATGGCTTTTTTTGTTAACGGAGAATTAGTTATATTGCACACTAAACCTCACATAATGAATGATATAGTAAGTTTTAACTCTGCAGGTGTACCCAGGTTAAATACCTTTATACCACAGGCTACTATAGCCGCTGGTTTAATTTATGTTTCGGGAACGGCAGGTACCGTGCGTGAAACCGGGAAACTCATCAGCGATAGTTTTGAGGAGCAGGCACGACAGGCGCTCAGGAATATTAAGACCATACTTGAAGAAGCAGGCAGTGGTATTGATAAAGTTGTTAAAACTACGGTGTGGATGGTTGCAGATGCCGATCCTACATTTGCTGCTATCAATAAAGTTTATGCGGAATTTTTTCCGGTTAATCCACCCGCACGCAGTGCGCCGCAGGTTAATCCCTTTCCGGGTGGTATATTAGTGTCGGTAGAGTGTATTGCACTGGCATAAAAATGCCCGGCATATTTATACCGGGCATCAAAATAGGGTAATGTGTTTAGTATTTGCCGGGTACATACGGCCATAACCTGCTAAACCAGCTGTTTTGAAACTGCGCCTGCGATGGGTTATTAGCTATAATGTTTTGGTAAAACTGTTTGCGTAATGCTATAAATGCATTGTACAGTGTTTGCGGATCGGCTGCATTTATGGCGGCCAGTGTTTGCGGCCCGATGATGCGATCGACCGGTACACCTGCTGCCTGCTGTAAAAACTGCGCGCCACGGCCGGTGCCCATATTTACCGAAGTATCAAACACCTGGTTGGCGATCTGCTGATCGTTAATAGAACCGGTGCTGTTAACATTCCAGTAATTTGCTACATAAAATGATTCCACTTCGGTTTGCAACTGAGCGTTTGCGCCCAAGGCAGCGTTGATGTTTGCTGGTTTGGTAGCTAAAATGCTGTCAACTATAGGCCAGCCGCTCCAATTGGGGTTATAATTACGGGCAACACCGCGGTAGGTTTGGCCGCCGCTATCGGCAGGATTGTTGGCGTAACCGCCCTCGGCACCCATGGTTAAGTTAAAGGATATTGAAAAATCTGCCATAAAAGGGATGGATTGTATAGGTTAAATAATAACCGAAAATAATAAATATATGCAATAAAAAAGCCCGCAGCGTATTTCTGCGGGCCTATATTTATAGCTTAATTGTTTATGCTGTAACAGGGCCCAATGGCAATACCACACGGCCGTAAAGTTCATTCAACACCTGTGCAATACCTGTATAAATAGCCAGTAAGCCGCAAAGTATGCCTTCGTAGCCGGCAAAATGGCCCAGACCTTCGCAACCAGCATGTTCGGCTGCCAGTAAAAAGAAAAGGATAGTTAGCGTACCAAAAACCAATTGCAGTGCCCGGCTTAATTTTAATGTGCCAAAAAACAGCAACAAGGTAAAAACACCCCACATGCCTAAATATGCTGCCATAGAGGCATCAGTAGGAGCGGGCATCCAGCCAAATTTAGGTATCAATATCAACGCTACCAGGGTGAGCCAAAAAAAGCCATAGCTGGTAAAAGCCGTCAATCCGAAGGTGTTGTTCTTTTTAGCCTCAATAATGCCCGCAATTACCTGTGCAAGGCCGCCATAAAAAATACCCATAGCTAATATCATGGGGCTCATTTCAATTAAACCTGCATTTTTAAAGTTGAGTAAAACGGTAGTCATGCCAAAGGCCAGCAAGCCAAGGGGAGCCGGGTTAGCGGTGTTCTCTTTTAAAGAGATGATAGATGTTTCTGCCATAATTTTTAGGTTTGATAAATTGGTTTATAATTACGATGGTGTAATATGAACAATTAAAAGTAAATGTTTTTTAAAACAATACCAATATAAAAACATTACAGCAGTAACAATTTTACAGGATGCAAAAATTAGTTTTGATACGCCACGGCGAAAGTATCTATAATAAAGAAAACCGCTTTACCGGCTGGACAGATGTTGACCTGAGCGATACCGGTTACCTGCAGGCCAAACATGCCGGCGAAGTACTAAGCAAACACGGCTATAATTTTGATATCGGCTTTACCTCGGTTTTAAAGCGTGCCATTAAAACCCTGCATATTGTATTGGAAGAGCTTGATCATTTGTGGATACCGGTACAAAAATCATGGCGGATGAATGAACGGTTTTACGGCGCTTTGCAGGGTTTGAACAAGGAAGAAACCATAGCTAAATACGGTTTTGAGCAGGTGCAACGATGGCGCCGCGACCCGAATGAGCTGCCACCCGCCATTACCAAAGACGATGATCGTTATCCGGGACATGACTTGCGGTACAGCCACCTAACCGAACGCGAATTACCCCTGACCGAAAATTTAAGCGAAACAATGGATAGGGTACTACCGTTTTGGCAGGAAAGCATTGTACCCGAGATGCGCAAAAATCAAAAAGTGATCATCTCCGGGCACGGCAACAGTTTACGTGCACTGGTTAAATACATTGATAATTTGAGCGACGAAGAGGTGACCGGCCTTGAAATACCCACAGGCGTACCCCTGGTATACGAACTGGATGACGAACTTACACGGATAAAACACTATTACCTGGAATAAACCGGCATGCTGATATAAACCAAGTTGGGTTTTAGTTGTTGGGATATTGAACAGTAAAGAAAGATGCGCTATGAAAGATTACGTTGTTCATCAAAAAATAACCTTGAATGCAAAGCCCGAGGTAGTATGGGATGCATTGACCAACCCGGACAAAACAGAGAAATACTTTTTTAACTGCCGCGTACTATCTGATTGGAAGGCAGGCGGTCCGATCATCTTTAAGGGCAAAATGTTTTGGGTTATCCCGATAGAAATGAAAGGCGAAATTGTTAAAATTACGCCTAACAAACTACTTAAATATACCCTAAAAAACGGAAAAGGTAAAGATGCGACAACATCAACCGTGACCGACGAGCTGACCTATGCCGATGGTAAAACCACACTCTCCATTACCGATGATGTAGGTAGCGGCGAAGGAGCTGATAAACGTTATCACAGATCAGTTAAAGGCTGGCACAAAATATTGACAGGCCTAAAGCACTTCATTGCTGACCAACCTGCTTAAAGCTTCGGCTTAAGAAAGCTCGATCCAAACCGGGCAATGGTCGCTACTCTTTTCCCAGCCGCGTACATTACGATCAACACCGGCTGCGGTAAGGCGGCTATCCAGGTGCGGGCTTAACAAAAAATGATCTATTCGTAACCCGGCATTCCGCTCGTACGCATTTCTAAAATAATCAAAAAAAGTATAGATAACTTCGGTTGGGTATAGTTTGCGGATGGCATCCGTCCATCCCTGGGCTATTAAATTATGAAAAGCCGCGCGTGTTTCGGGCCTGAATAAAGCATCATTAACCCAGCGCTCGGGTTTATAAACATCTATCTCTGTTGGCATCACGTTGTAATCGCCACACAAAACAACAGGCAAATCGCGTGCAAGCAAACCGGCCGCATGTTGGGTAAAACGTTCAAACCAGCGCAATTTATAATCAAATTTAGGTCCGGGGGCAGGGTTGCCGTTTGGCAGATATAAACAACCAACAACCACGCCGTTAATCAATGCTTCGATGTAGCGGCTATGCAGATCTTCCGGATCGCCCGGCAGGCCACGCTTTAGCTCCTGTATTTCGGTACGGGCCAGTATGGCTACGCCGTTCCAGCTTTTTTGTCCATGCCAAATGGCATTGTATCCTGCATCTTTGATGGCCTGTTCCGGAAAGTTTTCCTGTGGGGCCTTTAATTCCTGCAGGCAAACTACATCGGGCTGCGTTTCGCTTAACCAGCGGAGCAATACAGGCAGGCGGCCGTTTACGCCGTTAACGTTATAAGTGGCTATTTTCATTAAAAGCTAAGTTAGCGAAAGTATGTTTATTTATCGTCATGAGCATTTGGTATAATAAAAATCTGCAAGGGTTGTTTACACAATTTATGCTGAATATGGTTTAGAAAGATTGTTTACCCGTTAAAAGAAGACCTGCCTAAACAAATTAATGCAGATTTGTGAATTTAAATTTTGGCAATTTCAAAAAAAATGCCTATATTATAGACATGGGTAAATCATTAGAAACATTTAGTAAAAAGGATAGGGAAAAGAAAAAGGCGAATAAGCAAAGAGAAAAGAAGGAAAAGGCGGAAGAACGCAAAGCAAATTCGGACAAAGGCAAGAGCCTGGAAGACATGATGGCTTATACCGACGAGTACGGTAATATTACGGATACACCACCAGATCCGGCCAAACGCCGTAAGGTAGCGGCCGAAGATATCCAGATTGCTGTACCCAAACAGGCGGAGCCTTCACCCGAGGACCTGGTGCGGAGTGGCGTGGTTACTTTTTTTAACGAGTCGAAAGGGTTTGGCTTTATTAAGGATATGCAAAGCCAGGAAAGCATTTTTGTGCATGTTAACGGGTTGCAGGAAGCCATACAGGAAAATGATAAAGTTACTTTTGAGATTGAGCAGGGGCTAAAAGGTCCGGGTGCGGTTAAGGTTAAAAAATTGGCTAAATAATAATTTTAATCATTGATCATTGGGTCATTGGTTTTGTATAAAAAAGAAGTGGAAGAAACATGGAAAAATTTCTTACAATTTCCCCCCTTAGACAATGATTGAATGATTGATTTTTGAATGATTGAAATAAAAAGGAGATCGAAAATTTCTTACAATTCCCCCCCTGGGACAATGATTGATTTTTGAGTGATCGAAATAAAAGGAGAGATCGAAAAATTTCTTACAATTTCCCCCCTGGCAGATAGGGGATCTTAATGTAAGAATGCTCTGCATAGGATAGAGTGTCTTTCATTTTCAATCCACCGTTAGATCATCTTTTTTAGCTCCGTATTGAAACTGGTTATGCATATCGGCCTTTACTGCCGGAGAATGTGCAAGGTTAATGGATCTTGAGCGGTCGCCATCAATGCTGAAAAGCACGGGCGGTGTTTTTGGGGCATTCAAATAGTCAAAATCAATGTTCGTGCTGTTTTCGATATGGATAAGCTTTTTATCTTTCTCGCACACTAAGGAGATGTTCTTGAGTTTGATATTGCTTGCTTCAACTATTTCCATGCCGGCATCAGCGGTTATCCGTGCGCCTGTGATATGGATATCCTGAATGCTCATTTCGGGCAGGCCACGCAGTAATATTCCGCGGGCGGCACCATCGCAAACAATATTTTCGATATAAAATTTTCTAAACCGGGGCGTACCATCGCCTACGGGCGGCATTTCGATGGTGCCCTTGCCTTGTGCCAGATTTGGAGCTTTGGTGAAATAGTACATATCAAAAGTGACGGCGTCGCCAACAATGTTTCGCATCCTGATGTTACGAATGAATATATTTTCAACTATCCCGCCTCTGCCACGTACGGTTTTAAACCGAAGACCGCTGGCGGTACCGATAAAAGTGCAATCTGAAACAAAGATATCATGCGCCCCGCCCGACATTTCGCTGCCGATAACAAAACCGCCGTGTGCTTTATAAACCACATTATTGCGGATGACCATATACATGGATGCTTTGCCGCGTTTCCTGCCTTCCTCATCTTTACCCGATTTGATACAAATACCATCGTCGCCACAATCCAGGGTGCAATTTTCCACTCTAACGTAAGCGCACGATTCGATATCCATCCCATCGCCGTTTTGTGCATTCTCTTCGTTCCGTACCTTAACCCCGTCAAAGGTTAGCTGTTCGCACAGCAAGGTGTGGAGGCACCAGGCAGGCGAGTTTTGAAAGGTTACATTTTGCAGCAGCACGCGCTTACAATTGGTCAGCACCAATAAATTTGGTCTGAAAAAGTCTTTAACCGGCATATAATCAGCTAAGGGTTTTCCCGGCAAAGGTGTTGCTCCCTTTAATGCTTTAACACCTTTGGCATAACTTTCAGATGGGTACCACGTTTTGCCATCATCGCTCAATACCCCGGTTTTAATGATGTCCTGCCATTCTTTCTCGGTCACACGATCTTTACCCATAGCACGCCAAACTTCGCCATGCCCATCAATTATGCCTTCGCCGGTGATCGCTATATTCTCCAGGTCTGTCCCTGTGATCGGCGACTCGTTACGCACGGCCCGGCGACCTTCAAAATTGCCTTCTACTAAGTGATATTGGCTTTTATCATCAGTAAACTGTAGCAGGGCCGATTTACTGACATACAGGTTTACATTGCTTTTCAATACGATCGGTCCGGTTTGCCAAACTCCCGCAGGAATAAGTACTACCCCCCCGCCTTTTTTATTGCAGGCACTGATCGCATTGTTGATGTTTACGGTATTCAGGATACTTCCATCGCCTTTAGCACCATAATCTGCAATATTAAAAGTATCGGTTCTAAATACCGGAGTCTCCACAGATGGTAGGTGGGCCCATGAATAAGTTGGATTTTGGGCATTTGATACACCAGAAAAGAGTGTAAAGCTCAGTATTGCAGACAGTAATAAACCGGTTTTCATTTAAATTTGATTGGATGTGGGTTATAAAACAAGGGAATTATGGAGCAAACATACCTGCTTGCCTGATAGTGAGGGTTTAAATTTTGTGTTTTTTAGTCCATTATTTGATATAACTATTGGCAGATATTGTCCTGACAATGCTTCGATAAAAATTTCAACCGATTGCACAGGCAAAAAGCTTTTTTATTATCTTTATTTTTCATCTTTGGATCACGATTTGACCATATCGTAAAAAGCCCGGCGGCTGTTGGTCATATCAATTTTAAACCAGCTATCAATAAGCTCTTTTTTGCACAGTTGTGAAGCGACTATGAATAGAATTCTGCATATCATACTATTTATTCTGCTAAGCGGCTTACTATCAAATTCGGGCAAGGCCCAAACACAAATGCCGGCTAAAATTGAGCATTATTCTACCGAAGATGGCTTATCGCATGACGTAATTACCACCATGTTTAAGGATAGCGATGGTTATATGTGGTTTGGCACCTGGTATGGATTAAACCGGTTTGATGGTAATCATTTTAGTTCTTTCAGATCGATCGCCAATGATTCTTCGCAAATAGGTAATAATCGTATAGATCGTATCGACGAAGACAATACCGGCCACCTTTGGGTTAAAGCTTACGACGGACAGATCTACCGCTTCACCAAAAAGGATGAACGGTTCCGCTCGCTTAGTATCATCATTGGCTTACATCAAAAAGTGGCTTTCGACCGTGTATTGTTTGCCCGGAATGATGAAATGTGGGTAAACGTATCCAACAACGGGGTTATTTATGTGCCACAAATCCGTAAAGCTCCAACCACATATGTTTGGTTTCGGGCTAATGCCGATATTAAACACCGGTTGCCAGCCGATAAGATCAACTTTTTTTTCAGGGCGTCTGACGGCGACATTTGGCTGGGGACAGCAAAAGGGCTTGTCCGTTTTACCCGTACTTTTAACGGCGGGTACGAACTTGCGCCCACACATCTAACCGGCCCGGCAATGTCTTTCATAGCGGCGGGTGAAACCAACGACCGGTTGTTTTTTATAACAAAAGAAGGCGTTTTGTGGACATATCAAAAGGCGCAGAAACAATTCGCTAGTATACAACTGAGTAAAAGTGCATTAAACAGTTTGCTCATCAGCAGCGATAAAAGCAAGTTATATGTAACCACTGCGACAGGTGAGCTGATAACCCTGCATTTAAAAGATCAGTCGATCGAAAGATTTAATTCCCCTGACAGATCGCCCTTATACAACATGTTTGAAGACCGGCACGGTAATATTTGGATTGAGCCGGATAACAAAGGAGTTTTTAAGGTTGATAACCGGGGGGCGTTTAAGACTTACTTTCAGGCAAACGACGCTAAAAATATCAACGCTGGCAACCACTTTAAAGTTTTAGAGGATAGAAATGGTGTAATATGGTGTGTGCTACGCGATGGTGGCTTTGGGTACTATGATGAGACAACGGATGCTTTCCGGTATTTTCATAACGAGCCGGGGGCGAAGGATCATGCTTTTTCAAACCTGGTTACTGTTGCGTTTTACGACCCTTCGGGGGTAATGTGGCTGCATACCGATGAGCATGGCCTGGAAAAGATAATTTTTCAACCGCGCGATTTTGAGAACCATTTGGTTAACACATCAGCAATCTTTCAATCAGATAACGAGATCAGAAGTCTTTGCGTCGACCGTTTGAACCGGGTATGGATATGCGCCAAGGCGGGACAGATCTACTGGTTACAGCGGGGAGCGTTAACAGCGGCCCGGTTTAGTAACCTTAACGGGAAGAAATTGGGCGCGGTATACGTGATCAAAGAAGACCGAAACGGCAACATTTGGATGGGCACAAAAGCCAATGGCATTTTTGAAGCGATACCCGACGATGCTGTACATAGTTCTTACCATTTGATCAATTTTACGCATGACGACCAAAATCCTAATTCGATTAGCAGCAATCAGATCTATGCGATAAAAGAGGATAGTAAAGGCAGGATATGGATAGGTTCGTTCGATCACGGACTTGATCTGCTCGCAATAAACAAGCAAGCTACCAATTTTTTGCATATTGACCATGAGCATTACAACTATCCCCAGGGTTTGGAAAAGATCAGGATCATTGAAACGGACAGGCACGGACGTTTATGGATCGGAACGACAGAAGGATTGGTGATCCTCAGCGAGGCAAATAACAACTTCACCTTCAGGCAATACCACAAACAGCCCGGCGTAAAGCAAAGTCTTGGCAATAATGATATTCAGTTCATCATGGCGGATCACCTGGGTCGTATGTGGCTCGCCACTTCAGGAGGTGGGCTTGACCTGGCAACCAGCGATTCGCAGACCGGTAATATCAGTTTCTCAAATTACACTACCAAAGAAGGCCTTGCTAATGATTATGTTTTAAGTTGTGCAGAAGATAACGCTCATCAGCTTTGGATAGCCACCAAAGGCAGTCTTTCGCGACTCGACCTGCAGACAAGACACATCAAAAACTTTACATCCTATGAGGGGCTTCCCGTTGCGGGATTTTCAGAAAGTACATGCCAAAATACACGTGATGGCAAACTGGTATTCGGCACAATTAAAGGATACCTCATTTTTGATCCCAATACCATAAAGCCTCATGCCATACGTGCCAACCTGGTTTTAACAAATCTCCGGGTAAATAACGAGCAAATTTCCATCACCGACAGTTCCCGTATCCTGAACGAGAGTATTAATTATACACCGGGCATCACACTCCATCACAACCAAAATGTACTCAGTGTAGATTATTCATTATTGGATTACCGGTTTGATAGTCACCTGCCTTTTATGTACCGTTTGGTTGGGTTTGATAATTATTGGCATGATAATGCCAACCAGTTGCGGGCAACCTATACCAACATACCGGCCGGACATTATACTTTAGAAATTAAATGTGTAGACCCCGACAGGTACAGCAACGTTCCTTACAAAAGCCTGGCAATCACCGTACTACCGGCACCGTGGCTATCATGGTGGGCCTACCTCATCTATGCGGCCATTATTATTACAGTAGCGGTTATACTTTGGCGCAATAGCCTTACAGCGCTTAAATTACGGCATGAAATAGCTGTTGAACACCAGCTTACCGAATTGAAACTTAACTTTTTCACAAATATTTCGCACGAGTTGCGTACCCCGCTGATGCTCATTCTGAACCCTATCGATGAGTTGATCAAAAAGCACACTAACCCACAGCAGGAACGCCAGTATCTGGATATTATTGAACGAAACGCTAACCGCATGGTGAGATTTGTGAATCAATTACTCGATTTCAGGAAGATCCAAAGTGGAAAAGGTAAACTTACATTATCGCGGTTTGATCTGATCGTTTTCATTAAAGATATCAGCATTCACTTTGAAAACATTCGTCGCGAGAAGCAGATCGACCTGGTTATCGAAAGCACTGAACAAAGTATTTTTGTTTGCCTTGATCATGATAAGATCGAAACCATTATTTATAATTTATTAAGCAATGCATTCAAATTCACGTCCGATGGGAAAAAGATCACCGTTAATATTGATCGTGATGAAGAGGAAGAACAAATAATCATCGAATTGGTTGATCAGGGCTTAGGGGTACCTGAGGCCGAACTTGATAATATCTTTGAGCTATATCATTCTGATGAGCGAACAGTTGTAAAAAATAGTAAGGGAACCGGCATTGGGCTGGCTTTGTCGAAAGAGCTTGTTGAGCTGCATCAGGGTTCAATTATAGCTAAAAACGTGCCGGGCGGTGGCTTATCGGTTAAAATGGTGATGCCCTTTTTTGATTGTGAACACATCGACGATGCATTGCGGGATCATCAGCCCCATATTAATGAGCAGTATGGTTATGTACAGCCGGTTGATACAGGTGATCAACCACAAAATGCAGAATTGCCGCTATTGGTATTGGTTGAGGACAATACGGACATGCGTGAGTTTTTGCGGATACAGCTCAGCGAGCTTTACCGTGTACAGGTTGCGGCTGATGGGGAGGAGGGCCTGGCGCTGGTTAGATCGGTACTGCCGGATATTGTGCTGAGCGATGTGATGATGCCTAAATTAGATGGCATCGGGCTTATTGATCAATTGAAGAATGATGATACTACCAGCCATATACCCGTGGTGTTGATGTCGGCCCGCAACGCTGTAGAACACCAGGTTGAAGGATTGCGGTACGGCGCGGATTACTACCTCTGCAAACCCTTTAAAAACGAATTATTGTTAGCTGCCATCAGCAACATTCTTGAACAGCGAAAAAAGATCTTTGAAAAGATAAGCGCAGGAAAGAAGGTGATCAGCTTAGCGCCGGGTGATATTGTTGTAACCTCAAAGGATGAGCAGTTTTTGAAAAATGTGGTTACCATCATTGAAGAGAACATGGCTGATCCCGATTTCGATATCGATAAAGTGTCTTCGCTGGTAAATATGGGGCGGGCTAATTTTTATAAGAAGTTTAAAAGTCTTACCCAGATCGCGCCGGTTGAGTTTGTGCGCGATATCCGGTTACAAAGGGCCAGGCAATACTTTGATGCCGGCAGCGGAAACGTGGCCGAAATTGCCTACATCGTCGGCTTTAGCAGTCCGAAATACTTCAGTACGTGTTTCAGAGCGAAATTCAACATCGCACCTTCTGATTATATCAAAACTTTCCGGGCGCATATTGAAGAAAAGCCGGGCCAGTCTTAATTTTTGCAATACTAAACAGTTTCTTGCTGTCTGTTTTTTGCTCCGTTCTGCATTATAGTTCTGTCTAAAACTAATGTTCTGCTTTTTTTTTGACTCCTGTAAAAGTAGAATTGTTTATGCGCCGCCAAAAAGCGTTCAAAAAAGTTCAAAAATCCCCCATTTTACGAAAACTCGAACCTTTTATAGCAGAATTTTAACCTGTTTGGGATATCCGTTGCCCAATTTTGGAGCTGTTATGATTGTTATGAGATTGTTCATAACGCCAACGCCAATTTGTATGATGCCTGTTGTGCCAAACCACCTACAGCATCAATAAACCATTTATAACAACCAATAACCGGGTAACAAGAAAGGAGGACCATTATGCTATAATCCGTTTTAGATCATTTCTAACCGGGATACCCGTGTTTAATTAAAACCAATATTAAAACTAAACCCCCAAATATGAACCAGAAACTTTTACGCTTTTTTTATGCCGACTATTTAAGCCACGGAAGATTTTTCCGCCGTAGTATTATGGCTGGTATTGCGCCGATGCTTTTCATGCTCGCGCTGCCGTTTCAACCGGCTAAAGCAGATAACCTTGTATTGAGGTCAGAAAAATATTTTCATACCAACACCATAATTCCAGACATACTGGTATCGGGTGTGGTGAAAGACAAAGCCGGCGACCCGATTCCCGGTGCAACTATTAAAATTAAAGATGGCGGTGGTGCTGTCACAACAGATCTCAAGGGGCGGTTTATGATCCGTGTACCTTCTGCTGATGCCGTACTTGTGTTTTCGTTCATCGGCTATGATCCGCAGGAAATAAAAGTAGGCACTCAAACCACCATCAACGTAACCCTATTAGAGGTAAGCAAAAAACTGAATGAGGTAGTTGTAGTAAACGTAGGATACGGAACTGTATCTAAAGAACGGGCTACCATAGCAGTCTCATCCATAACCGAAAAGGATATCGCGGATTTCCCGGTTTCATCAGTCGCCGAAGCCCTTGCGGGTAAATTGGCCGGTGTATCTGTAAATACAACCGAAGGTGCCCCCGGTGCGGCTATTAACGTAACCGTTCGTGGTGGTACATCCATCACCCAGGATAACTCGCCGTTATTTATTGTCGACGGTTTCCCGCTGGATAATGCGCTCACTGTCCTTTCGCCAAATGAGATACAGAGCATCGACGTTTTGAAGGATGTGGCCTCAACGTCCATTTATGGTTCGCGTGGTGCGAATGGTGTATTCATCATCACTACCAAAAGCGGCCGCAAAGGGCGTACAGTAGTTTCTTTTGATGCCTATGCAGGTGTGCGTAAGATCACCAACTACCTGGATATGCTGCATCCGTATGATTATGTGCAGCAGCAATACAGCCAGAACCTGATGCACTATAATGGTTATTTATTAACCGACTCAGCAATTTTAAATGGTTTTACCCGGACTTACGGCAACTCTGCTGATTTTGACATTTATAAAAGTGTTCCATACGTAAACTGGCAGCAACGTGTGTTTGGCCGTAATGCTTTTTCGAATACGCAAAACCTGAGTATTAACGGAGGTAATGAGACAAGTTTGTATAGCGTTATTCTGAACCGTTATTCGGAAGATGGTATTATGCTGGCTTCCGGGTTAGATCGTACCTTCGGCTCCTTCCGTTTTGAGAACCAGGTAAGCAAATTTTTAAGGGTTGGCGTCAACGCACGTTATAGCAACCAATTAGTGGTTGGCTCGGGAACATCGTCAAAGGGTAGTAATGGCTCCATCCTGGGATCATCCAGGTTTACTCCGTACGATGCGGTTTCAACCCTGTCGCAAGGTGACCCCAACGCTAACTTCGATACGGTTATTGAGTTGAGCGACCCTACCACGTTTGCAACGAGGGACATGAACCGGACCTCATCCAACAATTTTATCGGGAGCGGCTTTTTGAGTTTGAATATTCTTCCCGGTCTTAGTTTTCGCTCTAACATCGGTTACAATATCACCCAAAACGATGGCAAAAGCTTTACAGGGGTAACGCAATACAAGGTAACCAGCTATTCAAACCTGTTGTTATATACCGGCTATCCATATGTCAATCTAAATAAAACCAACTCAACTACTTTTAACAACAGTAACGTTTTAACCTTTTCAAAACAATTAAAAGGCAATAATCATATCGATATCACTTTGGGCGAGGAGCTTAATAAGATCGATAACGACAGTTTTACTCAAAACATCCAATATTTCCCGCCGTCAGTAACCTGGGAAAGTGCTTTTGCCAATGTGCAGCAGGCTAACCCGCCGCCGGGCAGTATTCAAAATCCATCGTACACCAACGTAGGCGGCGAAAGGCTGTTCTCCTATTTCGGTCGGGTAATGTATTCGTACAAAAGCAAATACAACCTAACCCTATCTGCACGCCGGGATGGTTCGTCTAAATTCTCCGAACAAAACCGCTGGTCAACTTTCCCATCTGCCCAGTTTGCCTGGAGAATGTCGGATGAGAATTTTTATCAAAAATTAAACTGGTCGTGGTTAAACGCAGTGAAATTTCGGGTAAGCTATGGCACTGCAGGTAACAATCGCGTTAATGGCGATAGGCTTTACTCTACCACTTTCTTAACCAGCCCGTCGGCAGGCGGTTATTCAGTTTCGGATAATTCGCAGGCTGCCGGTTACTATTCAGATCACCTGGCTAATCCTAACCTGAAATGGGAAACAACAGTTTCGCGGAATATTGGTGTGGATATGGATTTCTTTAACTCGAGGCTCACTGCATCAGTTGATGTTTATTCAAACGTAACCAATAACCTGTTGCTGCAAACCAATATACCACAGCAAACCGGCTATCTCACACAATATCAAAACATCGGCTCAACACGTAACCAGGGTTTGGAGATACAGTTATCGGGCGATGTAGTTAGGGCTAAGAATTTTACCTACACGGCTTCGTTCAATATGTCGTTCAATCGCAACATTGTACTATCCCTTAACCAGGGCGGATCATCGACTTATGGTTACGCTGTATCATCGGGATGGGGCGCATCTGAGGAGGATTACTATGTACAGGTTGGACAACCTGTTGGCCTTTTCTATGGTTATGTGTATGATGGTTTCTACAAGATGGATGATTTTGACCGCGCCGCCTATGAGGCCAATACCGTTCCGGCTAAGCCAGTATGGGTATTGAAGCCTGGAGTGGCTAATGCCACGGCCAAATTTGGCGGTACCAATATTTTCCCCGGAAAATTCAAGATCAAGGATCTGGATGGCGACGGCATTATTACCTCTGCAGATAAAACCATCATTGGCCATTACCAGCCTTTGTTTATTGGCGGTTTTAACAGCCAGTTACACTATAAGGCGTTTGATATGAGTGTCTTTATGAATTTCTCGTATGGTAATCAAACTTACAATGCAACCAAAATGGCTTTAAGTCAGCAACCAAATTCGGTAAATGGCAACAACTATCCTGCAGCTTTTGCCGGTGCGTTTAAATATTTCGATCCAAACGGAAACTGGATATCCAATTGGGATCAACTGGCGGCAACCAACGCTAATGCCACCATTTTTGCCCCGCGTACCGGTACAACTTTGGCCACCAGTTACGGTGTTGAAGACGGCTCATACCTGCGTATAACCAACGTTACTTTAGGTTATACCATGCCGGCTAAGTTGATATCGAGGATCGGCTTTATATCTAAACTGCGTGTATACGCTACGGTAAATAACCTTTACACCTTTACCAAGTATACCGGTTTTGATCCGGAGGTTAGTACCAGGGGGACTGCCTTAACTCCGGGTGTAGATTATTCGGCTTATCCGCGCAGCCGCTATATACTTGCAGGCGTTAACGTTTCATTTTAAGATCACGAAAAACAATGAAAAACCTAAAAATAGTTTATACACTGGTAGCGCTGGCTTGCCTTGCTACTTTTGCTTCGTGTAAGAAGCTCCTGGATTTCCAGTCGCCTTCTGCACTCAATATCGATCAAACTTTTGCCACTACCGACAATACCAATAACGAGATATTAGGCATTTACAACAAAGTTGCCGGCCGTAGTTCGTTTGGCGATAACCTGGCATTTGTTACGCCTGCAGGAACGGACGAAGGTTCTGCACAGGGTGTTGCAAACTTTGACCCAACCCAGAATTACGCCATATCAAACTATGGCGAAAGTTCGCTTACGGGCAGCCTTTTCGATACGTTTACCCAGCTTTATGCAGGTATTGAGCGTGCCAATATCGCTTGCAAATACATCCCGCAATCACCGGCATATGGTGGTAGTTCGGCTTCCGACAGGGCATTGATGCATCGCTATTATGGCGAAGCATTGGCCTTAAGAGCTTTGTGCTATTACGAGTTGATCATCAACTGGGGAGATGTACCCGGGATATTTGTTCCATCGGCGGATCTTCCGTCGCAATTTGTGTCGAACACAAACCGCGACAGTACTTACGACCATATTTTGAGTGACCTGCAGATAGCAGAGGGCTATGTAGGCTGGCGCTCTGAAATACCTGATTATGTAGATTTTCGACTGACCAAAGGTGCCATCAAGGCTTTACGCGCACGTATCGCACTTTCAGCCGGTGGGTATTCGTTGCATACCAATGCGATGGTACGCCGTTCGGATTACCAGAAATATTATAAGATCGCTTTTGATGAATGCAATGATGTGATCCAGTCGGGGCAGCATGGGCTAAACCCGGTTTTTGAAAATATCTTTAAAACCCTGCATACCTCGCCAACCCGATATGACGATGCGCACGAGCTGATGTTTGAAGTAGCGATGTGGGGCGGTTTTAACGATAGCGATCTGGCCCGTACCTACGGAACGTATTTTAATGTAAGTACCACCTGGGGTAAAGCCGGCGGCGGGCCAAACCCAATGCCTACCTATTTCTACGCTTTTCAAAACGGTACCGATTCAAGGCGGGATGTAACTATATCTACCTATGTAGTGGGAACCAACGAGGTTAAAAGCCTTGCCGTGTTAACCAACTTTAATTTCGCCAAGTTCCGTAAATCGTGGACGCAGTTTACAGCAGCATCAACCAGCCTCACCTTCGGCGTAAACTGGCCCGTGGTGCGTTACGCCGATGTTTTACTGATGTATGCAGAGTCGGCCAATGAGTTGGGTTTAAGTGGCGTAATTACGCCTATGCAGGCTTTACAACAGGTACAAAAACGCGCCTATGGTACTAATCCGCTGCCAGTTACGCCAACCGATAAAGATGGCTTTTTTAACGCTATCGTAAACGAAAGATTGCTGGAATTTGGAGGCGAAGGACTGCGCAAGTACGACCTGATCCGCTGGAACCTGCTTGCATCAAAATTGGCAGATACTAAAGCAAAACTGCAGTTTTTGACAGTGAATGCGCCTACGGCAGGCAACCCATATACTTACGTACCCGATGTTATTTATTATCTGCAGGTGCCTTTCCAAAATCTCACCTGCACCGGCGAAGAAACATCAATGCCCTATTACGGAGGTACCAACAATGTTGCTTTTTATACCGCAAACACCGCGGTTCCGAGCGGATATAAGAACGCGAACTGGCGGAAACAAATTGGAACCTGGACGAATGGCGTGCTGACTTCGAACTTTATACTCGATGCCAATGTGGGTTACGTATGCAAATTTAAAGCAAACCAGAGCGAATTACTGCCCTACCCGCAAAAAGTGATCATTGAAAACCGGGGAGCGGTGGTGCAAAATTATGGCTATTCAAACTAAACCGACCAATCATGAAATTAAATAAAGAATATATAAAGTTATTGACGCTGGCGATCATATCGCTTATAGTGAGCGCCTGTGTCAAATCGCACACGGGGGAAATTGATAACCCGTCGACAAACCGGCCATTTCTGCCTACTTCATTTTCTGTAAAAACCGCAAAGGATTCGGCTACATTCAGCTGGTCTGCCCCTGTTTTATCGGCCGGAAAAAGATACACTTATACGGTAGATGTCTCTCAGGATACTACTTTCAGCTCCATCGATTTCACAAAGACGGTAGATACCTTGGGCTTTGTAGTGTTGGAACCTACACTGGCCGTTGGCAAAAAGTATTATGCGCGGATGCGGGTTAACCCGTTCATAGGTTCGGATCCATCCCGGTATTATTACCTGGCCAGGCCATTTACCATCAACGGGCTTAATTATCTGCGGGTTATCCGCGATTTTGAACTTACTCCAACTACCGCCCTGATCCACTGGTATGTTAATGCTAATACAACCAATTTGAGCACTGTGGTATTAAGTGTTAACGGCAGCGTGGTATCAACGGTCAATATTTCGGCAGCTGAGGTTGCAGCCGGGGCCAAAACGCTTACCAATCTCACCCCGAACACTAAATACACCCTGCAGCTTTTTGCGGGTGCTAAAAGCCGCGGTATCATGAATTTTCAAACGCCTAATACGGTAACCTACACCACCACTTTATCTGCAGGGGGTGATTTGGCTGGCGCGATCAACGCGGCAGCCGACGGCGCAGTAATTGGCCTTAACCCGGGTACCTATAACCTTGCCAGCATATTGACCATGACTGGTAAAAGCATTACCATCCGTTCAACATCCAATAATCCGGCAGATACCAAGATCATTGTGCGCCAGTTTGAAGTGGCAGGCAATAATGCCGGGGTGACTTTTGCAGGGGTTGAGATCAATGGAAATTATAGCGGCACCAGTTTAGGGAATTATTTTATTGTGTTGAGAGGAGCGGCGGCAAACGGCGACCCGGCCAATTTTACCGATGTAAAGATCGATAATTGCATCATTCATGATTTTATCCGGTGCGTGGTGCTTGGTAATAATGCCACAACCGTAAATACGCAAACTATTAACTCGATCTCGATCAATAACAGTATTATCTACAACCTGGATAAAGCCGGCACAAGCACTTATTATACCATGAGTTTGGAAAAGTTGTTGTTTAATAACTTTAACATCACCAAATCGACCTTTTATAGTGTAGGGGCCGGTATGTTTAATGTGAGCACCACCCTTGCGGCAACTACCGTTTTGCCAACCATTACCATTGATTATTGCACTTTCAACAATTATGGCGGCAGCGGTAAATACCTGTTTATTGATGCGAACAATAACAAGATCAGTTATACGCAGAAGAACTCTATCCTGGCAAATTCGCCTCAGACTGGTACTATTAACGGTACCGCTTTCAGGTGCACCGGCGCGGGTAGTACTTTGGATTTTCTGAGTAATGACTACTTTAACCTCAACTCGACAGCAGGGGCTACTACACCACTCAATTTAACTGGTTTAAACCAGGTTAATTTCTTCACCGTTAACCTGGGATGGACCGCAGCGACGACAAACTTTAGCCTGGCTGCTGTACCGTCAACCAATCCGATCATGACGGCAAGCACAAACGGAAGCAGCATCGGCGACCCCCGGTGGGCATATTGATCTTCAAGGTCAATCTCTCACTGATTTAAATTCATGAAAAAGCCGCTTAGATGTTTGATCTAAGCGGCTTTTTATTTCTCCTGAAAGAAGAAAACAAGTAATACGATCTTTTTACTTTCCGATCAGGTCAATAGTGTTTTGGTTTTTATTGGCGAAGATCAGTTTATCGATGTTCATCAGGTTATCAGAGCTTGTACCCGAGAATCGTAAAATGATATCGTGCACACCTTTTATCTTTTTAATGGAAGCCGATACGGTTTGCCAGTTATTGAAACCTTCTGTATTGGGTACAGTGCAGGTACCGAGCAGCTCACCGGCAACGTTATCCAGTACAATTTCAATACCCGAACCCGCCTGAATGCTCGACAAACGCACGAGTAGCTGATCAGCGCCCGCATCGCCAAAATCGATATTAGAGAATTGAATATAGTCGAAGTTGTTGCAGGAAGTTACGAACGAGTTACCATGCTGTTTAACGATGGTGATCCCGGCTGATTTATCTGCAGATTCGGCCTCAATAACCTGGTAGGCATTTCGCTTTTTATTGTCCTTTGATGTTGTCCTCGCTGCTGTTTCGGGAGGAGATGGCAAAGCAGGGTAGGTACTGCCCGGATCACCGGTAACTGTTATCCTAAGTCCCTGAGCATCGATGATGTTGTTCCATTGTACGGTTAACTCTTTGGCATAGCCGTTTCCAGTGCGGTTAAATGCATATGTTTTGCCATTAATGGATAAGTTTACATTCTTACCGAAATCGTCCTTTAAATGCAGAGTTGAAACTTCAATTTTTTGATCGGCTTTCAAAGTGATCACTTTATTCTGATCCAGCACGCCGGATGTTTTGCAACTGATAGTAAGATAACCTTCAGGAGATACGATCAGCATGTCTTTCAACTCGTGGTTCAATTCAGCAAGCACGATCGGCTCCACCCAAAGTTCTTTGGTGCGAAGATCACGATGATATCCGGCCAGATCGTAATAATTGCGCCATATAGCAGGCAGGCTGATGTATTGTTTATCGCTGCTGGTATTGGTTGCTACCCATTTCGGCGATTTAACTTCGGGGAGTACGTTGAGCGCGTGGTCAAATACTTTATCGCGGTTATCATATTGCCTGTTATAGGCGTCTTTCTGTAATTTTTCCCATACAGGTACCCTGTTGGTATTGAGCAGCAAACCACCGTAATGTGTTAACAGGTAAGGTGTCCATTCATCGTAAGTACCTTTTTCATAGCCCAGGCCCCAGTAATAAGGGTGGTAATATTTATCGAGCTTACTCAATAGGTCATCGGTGTTTTTTGCAGGCCATATCTCGCCTAATTTGAGGTTAAATGCAAGCCATTGCCCGGCGAAGATCGACTCGCAGTGTTTGCCCATAACGTAGCTGTCGTGTTTTAAATAACGATCTGCAAATGATTTTATCACCTGATCGTAGGCATCCTGATATCGTCTAACCATTGCGCCATCTTTTTGCTCACTGGCAAGTATCCCCATTACCTTATATGCTACAGCCGATAAATTGGCGTTGAATGGGTTTGGGTCGCCGCCGGCATCGTATGAGTTTTCCGAATCATCAAAAGTATAGGGGTAAGCTTTACTACCATACAAATTAACCTGATCGAGTATGCGCTGCCCGGCCTTTTTCAGGTACGGCCACATAAACCGGATTTGTTCTTTATCGCCGGTTATTTGGTACACCTCGAATGTGGAAACGATAAATGCGCAATTCAGGTCGACCCATTTTTGGATGTCCCGGTAATCGGTATGTTCCGTATCATCCCAATCCACCAGCATAGAGCGTCTTTCCTTTTCGATATGTGCACCCATTTTGTTGAAATCATGATGTATCTGCCCGTTTTTCATTTGTGTGCGTGCCCAGTATCTTAATTCCTGCCAGGCAAAAAACGGCAGAAACTCCGCTACGATCTGCCGGGCGTGCCACATCTGGTCCATGGTGCCGAAGCAGGTCCACTGCCCTTCAGCAAAACCCACCCGGCCATCTTTTTTGTACATGGAATTAGTGGAAAGGTTGGCTAAGGTATTGAGGGTTTGATTTTTGAGCCAGGCCGGCAGATTGGAAGCGCGAAACCGTGTAACGAGGCTTGTTGCATTCTCTTTAAACCGGTCGAAGTTCTTCAAACCCATTCTCGCTACAGCAGCGGCATTGTCGGCCAGGTTGAAATAGTAAGCCAAAGCCGGATCGGCGGTTTCATACCACGAAACAACGAAGCGTACCGTTGTCGTTTCCCCCGGCTGCAGGTTTACTATAATGGCTACTTTGCCGCCTTCGCCCTGAACATTGTTATTGCATTTTCCGGTTGAAAGAAAAGCAGATTCGTCCAGGCTACCGGTCGTCACTATAACCGTTTTATTACTACTTGATGCCATCACACTTCTGCTGAAGCAGGATATTCCTTGTCCGGCTTCTGTTTGAAAGGTTTCGCCCGGCGCGGCCCATTGCAAGGCTACGGCTGCCTTTACGGGAGTATTGTCCGTGTTTTTTAACGTAAACTCGTAAAATGCATAAGGAAGGCTCATGCTTTTATAGTCATTCTTATCAAGGGGTGAGAACCCCGTCATGCTAACTTCCACATCATTGGTACTGCCGAAGTTTACCATGTGCAATGGCCATATTGCATCATCATCAGGCCTGCCGTCTTTTTGCCGGGCTACCATAATTGCCTGCGTTTTTACTTTCGAACCCCGCTGAGCAAAAAACTCAAAGTGCGCGCCGGCAACCGGCTTAAAATCATACGCATCCGCAGGCGGGCGCGACATGATGGTGAATGTACCGTTATTGGTATTAAATTTTAATGCCCCGGCGCCAAAACCGCCGAGCGGTGTACCTGTGGTTCCGTTGACGGGATCGTTTGTTTGGCCAAAAGCGACGGGTGTAGTAACCAGGCAAGCCATAAGCAGGACAAGTTTCCGGAGCTTGTTTTTTAAATAAAACTTTGATGTATGCATGTAAAAGAATTATGCGTTTTGAGCAGAACGCGCTCAGAAAGCAGATGGTTAATGAAAGTCGAAATTATCCAAAGGCGGATAGACGGTGGTTTAAAATTTACTATAAATGGTTAGCATTTTAAACCATTTTGAATAAAATGCGACATTTTTAGCCTAACCGGGGCGATGAGCGTTAAACGCGATGTATAGGGTTTAATCAATACAGGTTGTGCAAGATTTGCACAACCTGTAGAATCAGCCGTTGTTAACCGTAATTACCGACTGGATTATTGCGTTGAAACCAAATTCAACTGCCAATAGTAATTTGAGGCGTTATTGAAGTTGTATTGCTGCACGGGAGTTCCGTTACTGGTATTGGAATCTTTCACCTCCATAGCTTTGCCACTGTTACGGTTGATGATCTTGAAATAGCCGCTACCGGTATAAACAATTTGCCATTGCTGGTTAGTTGCCCCGCTGTAAGTGAGCTGATCGATAGATGCCAGGTTAGCCGTAGACGCACCCTGAACTTCGATCGCTTTACTGCTGTTCATAGCCATGATCTCATAATAGCCTCCACCAACATCAATTATCTTAAATTGTTGATTGCTGGTGCCCGTATAACCCCATTGCTGGATCAATGCGCCATCGGCAGTAGAAAGAGCGGTTACATCTAAACCTTTGCTGCTGTTTTTGTTGATGATCGAATAAACACTGCCCGAAGTTATGGTGCCTGCCGGTGGTGTAACCGGGTCGTTAATAACCACTGTTGGGTCCCAGTTATCGGTAACCGGCGTACTTGAGTAGGTTGTTTTCAATACATTAAGGTAAGAGGTATAGTTTGATGCCTGGCTGCTTGTAAGCAGATGATCCCACGAAACACGGCCGGAGGTATTGGCGCCGGTACCGGTGTTTCCGTATTCGGCATACCGGGCGGTTGCATCATTGGCAGTGTTTCCCCAATCACTCCATCCTCCAGCAGAGATTATTGAAGACAGCGAACTGTTTAAAAACGCCGTCGCCGCGTAACCTCCCCAGGTTCTTCCCATATCAGTGGTAACACCAGATGCTCCTGTTACGGTACAATGGTTAAATACCAAACCATAGGTTACGTAACTGGCTGTATTAGCGGCGGTTAGTGCCGAACCACCGTAGCTATAGATGCTGCAGCCATCAAAAAACGCCGTTGCCGATCCAAAAATAAAGTCGGTTGTACCTTCTATATAACAGTTTTTCAGGTATATCCGGCAATTAGCAGCATACCAGGTATCCTGCCGTCCCAGAAATTTACAATTATAAAAAACAGACTTATCAGCAGTGATGTTCACAGCCAGAGCCTGACCAACCGGGCCGGAGGAGTTTTCGAAGGTAATATTGGTAGCGTAAAAACCTTGCCCATTGATAAAAGAACTGGAAGAACCGCCGGTACCATAACCTGTTCCGGTTGCCGGATTGATCTTACTCGAATAGTTGTCGTAGGTTAGTTTAACACCATTTGCGCTCTGTCCAACCAGGCTTACATTGATCTTGTTAGCAGCAACGGTTACCACTTCCTTGTAAGTGCCGTTTTTAATGTAAATAATGGTGCGTGCGCTGCTGTTGGCAGGTACGGCGTTGAGAGCTGCCTGTACAGTGGTATAATTACCGGTACCGTCGGCAGCTACCACATAATTGGGTGCGCTATCCAGGCCCAGGGTAAAACCCGGAGAACTATGCACCACAGCAACACTATCGATAACAGGCGTGCCCACGTCCGCCTTTTTACAAGCAAAAGCGTTAATGGCCACCAGGAATGCTGCAAATATTTTTAATGTTTTCATTGATCGTTTTGTTAATTTATTGCTGATTATGCAGCAATTTTTTGTTAGATAATGAACAACTTATTGAGGCGCTCCTGTCGTCAGGTTAATGCCCGTGATCGTGGAGCTATAAACGCTTATAAAGGCATTCCCGCTTGACACCGTTATCCTTGACCCGTTAATAAACGACACTGCGGATGCATAGCTTGCGGTGAAGCCCTTGGTAGCCGTGATCTTAACATTATCGAATACAACATCCGACATTGGTTTTTCGGGTACAGCGATCAGATTACCTGCTGTTGTTGCACCGGTTGCTGTAATGTTTTTCAACGTAATATGTTTCCACACCGGAGTGGTAGACGTTATAGCCTGTGCCGGGTCAGAGCCTACAGGATTAGGGATCGTATTATCAGGATAATACTCGATCATTGTAATTGGAGTTTTAACATTCGTCATGGTCAGATTTGAATACGTCAGGTATTGCACTGTTCCGCTTCTGGTGCGGTTGGATTTCAGGTGAACCCCATTGTCGGTACCATTAAATGTGCAGTTATCAACGGTAACATGATCAATACTTGCGGCGTAGCTGCCTATAGAAAGCCCATGGCCGGTGCCAAATGTACAACCGGTTATGGTTACATACTGGCTGTTGTTATCCATCGCGATATTGTCGTCGCCGCAACTGATGTGACAGTTGGTGATGTTAATATTGGGCGACCAGGTATCGATGCCATCTGTATTAGGCGAGGTTGATGGTGAATTGATGGTAACACCCGTAATTGTGGTACTGTTGCTGTTTTTACCCACACCAATATGTGTATTCGGTGCGTTTTGAATGGTTATACCAGATATCTCGACCGTGTTGGCGCTTTGAAAGCCGATGACAGCCGGACGTGCGATGGCTGCGCCGCTGGCCTTGCTTGTGTTATAAGCGCTCCACCAGGCCGATCCCTGTCCCTCGATAGTGCCGGAACCGAGCACCTCAACATTCGTCAGTCCATCAAGTTTGATAAAGGGCGCCAGGTCGGCTGTACCTCCAGAGCCGGGATAGGTACCGTAGGCAAGCATCTTTAAAGTAGCTCCTGCTGATATTTGAAGCGCTACATTATTTTTGAGTGCGATAGGGCCGCATAAAAATGTTCCGGCAGGAACCACCACGGTTCCACCTCCGGCGGTGGAAGCAGCGTTGATCGCATTTTGAACAGCGGTTGTGTTATTTGACGAACCGGTTGAAGCGCCGTAGCTGGTGATATTGAATGTGCCTGCAGGAATAGTAGGTGTAGACACTGATAATATATGAAGGGTGGGGTTACCGATGGCGGGAGTCTGCTGTTGCTGAGCCTGATCGGTTACAGTACTCTCTTTTTTACTACAACCTGCGAATAATAAGGCTGTCGCAGCCAGCATGTAAAATGATTTTTTCATAATTGTTGGTTTTTAAAGATTTGAATTGGTTACATAGCGGTACTGGCAATCGGGCGTGGCAAACCGGATAGATCCTTTGCCGGCGATCGAAAGCCGCATCATAAATTTTTAGATGGATGGTGCCCGGTTGTGTCAGGCAGGTCCGCGCCGGAGGGTACCAGCAGATTTGCTCATTGGTTTCATGTCTTTCATTTTTAGGTGTAAATTTTGGTTTTAGAATCGGCTGATTCAGTGAAGCTAAATTATCCCGCGGCAATGAGACGGCGGTTCAAAAAATGCTTTAAAAGGTCTAAAAAATAGGACGTTAGGAATGGGCCGTAATGATTTGTTATTAATGCCGGGTACAATAAAATAAAGATGAGTGAATAGGGATATTGTTGTTTAAGCCAAAATTTTGGAACAAAAAAGTCATTTTTTGAACCCCTGCCCAATGGCGCATGGTTAAGTTTGTACCGAAACTTTGAGAACATCACTCATGGACCTGGTTACAACATTCCCATCTTCAATATTACCTGTTGACCTAAATTTGTGCTACTTTTTTGCGCAATTAGCGCAGCATCCTTTGATGAGGCGCATACTCATTGCTCCATCCTTAAGTATTGAAGATTTTAACGGGTATAGCCATGAGCAAACCGGTCCGAATGCATACTGCATCATTGGATTTCCGTTGTCCGCCTCCGACTTTTTCCATACCATTTCCATTTTAAAAACCCGTTTTGGAAGTGTAGTGGAAATGATGACTTTTGATACGGCATACTTTGATCAATCGACCCATTATTTCAACACGGACGCTCCGGGCCGGGTTAGCGGTTTTTGTCTGCATAAAAAGGAGCGTCACGCTATCAGGATCAAACGGGTAAAAAGGGCCAGGCTACTTGGGCGGCAGGTAGATTGCAGTATCCAAAAATGCCCACTTTACGGATGTAAGATCATTCTTTCGTTTTGATCGATTACAAGATGAGTGTCCGATATTTGCCCGAAATAAAATAATAAAGCCTGTAAACTACTGATTTACAGGCTTTATTATGAAATTAGAGTGGTCGCATCAGGGCTCGAACCTGAAACCTACTACTTAGAAGGCAGTTGCTCTATCCAGTTGAGCTATGCAACCATCGCAAATCGCTTTGCGGGTGCAAATATGCACAAAATGCACAAAATTAAAAAATGCTTATTCAATTTAATAATTGTATACAACTAACACGCAGCAAGTATTTGTTACTTTAAATACTTTATCCTGAAGTTTTTATACTCAATTTTCATTGGCGGGCCAACGTGTACCTGTACGCCTATTAAACCGCTCATTTTACGGTTCGCCAGGTCGTTATCGGTAACCTCGCTCATTAATGTGCCGTTGATATAGTGTTTCATGTTATTGCCTTTTACCACCAGGTCGATCTCGTTCCAGTCATCGTATTTAATAGCCTTCAGCAAGGTTTCCTTACTGGCGAGGCTATCGTTAATAACGGGCTTTTGCCCGGTTTGTATTGTTGTGCGTTGTCCGCGATAAGCTAAAAACTGCCGGCCGCGTTCTTCGTAATTTTGCCCGCTGTATTTGGGATAGCCCAGGTTATATTTGTCTTTACCATCCAGGTCGAACTGGTAACCTTTTAAGGCGTATGGCAGAGTATCAACCCGTGTGCTGCGGTAGTTAATGCCACTGTTCCCTTTCGGGGATATACGGTATTCGCATTTTAATTCAAAATCAGCAGGCTGACCGCCTTTCCATATCAAAAAGGTGTTTACTTTGATGATCGTGGCCGGCGTTATCTCGCCGATGATCTCGCCGTTTTCGGCACGCCAATATTTAGGGTCGCCTTCCCAGCCGTTGAGCGTTTTGCCATCAAACATGGGTACAAAGCCTTTTTCCTGTTGCCGGAATATGGTAAATGCCAGTGTCGGTATAGCTGCTAATGCCAGCAGGATGATGTTTTTTAATTTCATGAGGTTGATAATTGTTATGCTAATTTGCTGATCATCTGCTTATAATCAAAACAGAAGGCGCAAGTGTGGTAAATTTTTTATCTTGCGATCAATAAACCGAGAAAGACCTTTTATCCCCATGAAAGAAAATTTACGACCCAAAACCTGGATACGACCCCAGATGTTTGTTATCGACCGGGCAAACATATTATCCGGGCAGCATAATCAATTTCACGAAAGTACAATACACTCCATTGGCAACCATACAAGCAATGGCAATACCACCTGGTATTTTAAAACGCAGGCAAACAACAACCACACGTTAAATGGTGCCATTTCGCCTTCGGCTTATTTTTCGTAAATATTGCTTGTTTTTTGTAACTGCTTAACCGCCTTTGTGCATCAGCTTATCATTAAAGCCAATCAACAGCTTAAATAATTCGGGATATTTGGTTAACGGGAGCGTTGCACTGATATCGTACACATCGTGATAAGCTTTGATGCCGCCCATGGTATACATAAAAAACGCCGGCACACCTTTTTCGGTAAAAAAATAGTGATCGCTGTTAGCTGCCTTGCCCCGCGGATAGATCTTCACCAGGTAATGGTATTGATCGTTAACCTGGTTTAGCAAAGCAAATTCGTTTTTATAGATGGCACTGTTTACTACGGTTGCGCCTTCATCACCCGTACCTTCCAGATCGAGGTTGAACAGAAAACGGATATTTGATAATTTGATGAGCGGGTTTTCGGTAAAGTATTTAGAACCTAATAAACCAGCTTCTTCGCCCGAAAACAGGATGAAAGCTATAGAATACGGTTGCGGATGTTCGCCATAATACTTAGCCAGGGTAAGCAGCAGTGTTACACCGCTGGCATTGTCATTAGCGCCCGGGAAATAGGTTTCGCTGCCCATGCCGCCCAAATGATCATAATGGGCAGTGATCACGATCATTGAATCGGGTTTGGTGGTTCCTTTTACAATGCCGCAAATGTTGGCAGTTTTAAAATCAGGTATCAGTTTGTTTTCAATGTTAACAGCAATTGTTCGCGGTGTTTCTGTAAGGTTTTTTTTATCGATCTCGATTCCGGTATAGTCTTCCGTTTTTTGCGCAACGTCCCAGGTTAGCTTCTTTTCGAGGGTTACCATAATGCGATGTTCGCGATCAACAAAATGTATGCTGTCCTGTTGTTCAAGTGTGCCACTGGCCTTACCACCACGGCTATCAGCAGTGATGATATAATCATAACCTGGCCTAAGTTTTTTGCCATTAATGCTAACCTCCATCTTCGCCGGAAAAGTATTGACCGGAAAACTGAAAGGCTGTTCGAAGTGTCGGCCATCCATTGGCTGTAAACCATAGCTTTTAAATTGTGCGGTTAAAAAGCGGGCCGCTTTGCCAACGCCGTCATTAGTATAACCGCGACCCCAAAAGTAAGGCGAGGTTAAGGTGTCAATCATTTTTCGCGCGAAAGCGATATCCTGCGCAAGCGAAATATTGACAATAAATGTAAGTAGTAATGTTAGTTTGGCTTTCATTGAATGATACTGCTATACAATGATATCGATTTTTTTTGTGATGCTGTACCGGGATATGGGCGCATAAAAAATGCCTCCAACGCGAACGTCGGAGGCATGGATATTAATCGGGTCAGTTAATTAATCTGTTCCTGGGGGTCTGTCATTCCTGGCTGGCTGGCATCAGAACTAAAACCTGATTAAGTTTTAAGGGATTGGAAAAACTTTTTATACATGAACACTATAGATTAACCCGATATAACCGTAAAATTGATTAATATACCATTGCGGCAGGGGCATTACCTTTTTTTGAAAAAAGTGCCCAGCCTTAATGCGCTCAGTACAAAAGGTGTGGTTTAGTGCTGATATTTAACAGCAAATATTGAATAATTAAAATTGTAATGCATTAGCCAGGGAAATGGCTGTAAATAGCACAACTTTTAATGATCCTTATTGTTTTATAAAGATAGAAATATTTTGATATCTCCCAAAAAATATTTTTATGGAGCGACCGATTTCCTGCTACAGTTTATATAATGCTACACCGACTGCCGGCAATTATGAAGGGAAGCTGATCATCTCATCTTTTGCCGAATCTTTGGCCATCTCCATAATTACCGTATCCAACCGGTTAAGTTCAATATCTATATAATTCATGATATCTTTATCGGTGGGGTCGTTTTCAAGTATGGTTATCAAGCCTTTTAGATTGGCTAACGGGCTTCTGAGAATGTGCGATTGCTTCCAAATCATTTCGCGTATAAATTTTATCTGTGTTTTTATTCGCTCGTAGGCAGACTGTAAGCTTTCTTCGGCTTCTTTTCTTTCGGTAATATCCGTTATTGCCAATACAAGGCCATGTATTTCATTTTCTTTATCCGCTATCGGGAACATCCTTACATAGTACCATATATTTATGCCATCGGGCTGGGTATACATTACTTCGTAGCTAATGGTATCCCCTTTAAACACCTTATTGATATAGTCGAAAAATTGTAAGCGTCTGCTTTCGGGTAAATGATCGAAAATTTTTGCCCCGTTTTCGGGATCGAAATTGAATTCGTTTCTTGCAAACGTTAACGCCTTTTTGTTGTACTCCAGCACATTCAAATCGCGATCCAGCAACGCATACGCGGTATCATTAGTATTTAAAATTGTTTGCAGGTTGGCTTCGGTTTTTTTTAGTGATTCTTCGGCTACTTTTCGTTCTGTTATATCGATCATTGAGCCTATGAAGGTTGGCTCATCTTCAAAAAAAGTGCGGCTGCCGTAAAACTCTACCCAGTTGGATGTTTCGTCTTTTTTTAGCCCCATTGTTTCGTAGTGTACGCTTTCAACAATTTCTTCCTTCCGTAAACGCACATTTTCTTTAACGATATCCCGATATTCGGGATGGATTATTTTTTCGGGTGGGTAGGTACCCAGCAACTCGTCGGGGGTATAGCCAAAAATCTCGGCAAATCTTTGATTTACATAAATAAACTCCGCATTTTGTACAATATATATCCCCACCATTGATTTATCGGCAAGTGTGCGGAATTTCAGTTCGGCAGTTCTTAATTCGGTTTCCAACGCTTTCCGGGCGGTAATATCGCGGGCTATTACAATCACCCGCTCATCTTCAAATTTTTTACCGTTAATTTCAACATTAATAGCCACCCCATTTTTATGAATGATCTTTCTTTCGCCGGTTACCGATTCGCCGGGCTTTGCCGATTTATAGACAAGGGGATTAGATTCCAACAATTCGTCATTTACCAGGTCTGCAATATTCATGGTTAACAATTCATCGCGGGTATAACCAACCATTTGGCACATGCTCTGGTTTACATTGATAAAATCGCCTTTATAATTGAGCACATATATGGCATCGGATGCCTGTTCAAATAACGAACTATACCGTTCCTCGCTTTCTTTAATTGCCTGGTTGTTTTTAAGGATGTTGTTTATTAATTTTTTGATGCTTTTGGTAAGATAAAACGAAAGGGAAAGTGCGATAGCTAAAGAAATTAGAATGATGAGGACGAATCTCTTTGCTGTGGTACGATATATCCCGTTATTGGTTGCCAATATTTGCTTACCAACACTTACCTGGAGGTTCATTAACTGGGTGAGTTTTAAAAAAAACGGATCTTGAGAAACAGTGGGGGCTTTTTGAGTGAATGCGTTAAGCGCAACAACGTCCTCTTTATCGAATATGGCCCTAAGGTTTTTATACGTTTTGTCGGCTTGTTTTTTTGCATCGTCGGTTTGTTTAACCAGCGATGCCTCTTCTGGTGTGAGGTAAGTAAGCTTATAGTTATTCCAATTTGTGCTTATGGCAGCCTCGGCCTTGTCAATAAGTTCTTTTGCCTGGTTAAACGAAATTTCGTGGTCTTTAACTTTTTGGGCCAGTGGGGCCACCTCTACGGCATATTCAAACCGCAAGGCAGATAATTGTTGAATGGGTAATACACGGTCGGCATAAAGTGAATGTGTGTTGGTATCCATTTTCTTCAGGTCGTTGATACCATATAATCCCATCCCGATCAAGCCTGCAGCTGTGATCAGTATCAACATGTATAGCTTCACCGAAGCATCAACCTTGCTCAACATTGTTCGTTATTAATAAGGTGCAGTTTATCACCTGCAAATATCGCAACCATGAGGTGATATATAAATGTATTTAATTTTATTTTAATAAGGTATTTTTATCCAAGAAAAATTGAAATACAATGCTTTAGATGCATTGGTAAATAGATGACGGGTTGTTTTAAAATAAAAAACACGTTAGCTATTGAGAACGCCCCAACACCTAACGTGCCTGAATATACAAATCAATTAAAATTACTTTTTAGGTACCTGGGCAAGCAACCATTTGCTTAAATCGTCGGCAGCCTTATCGTTATCATAACCGGCTGGCAAATGGCCGTTGGTATATTCGTTGTACAACCATGGATCGCCAACGGCAAATACGGTGCCTTTGCCATATTTAACGGTTGCCATTAATACCACGCCATCTTTATTGGTGTATGCGGCTTTGGCTTTACCGGTTAGGGTAATAGAGCTCATATCTTTGAGATAGATCTTTTTGGCGGTTTTAAATATTGGGTCGCCATCGGGTACCATTAAAGTACCGGCAACAATATTGCTGCCAATTACATGGTTTTGCAGGTCATCATTAAAATGCAAACCAAAAGCAGCTGCAAGTACGTTGGCACTTGGCAGGTTTACGTTGGCGCTATCGTTAGCTAATATCACTAACACACCTCCGGCTTTTACCCATTCGGCAACTGCTTTGGCGTCTTTGGGTTCAATATAATTAGGATTTGGTGTTTCCTTTTTATTATCAGGGTCAACAACAATATAAATATCGCTGCCTTTTAAAGTTTCGGCCGTAGGAGCCGCTTCAAGGCTCTTTAGTTTACCACCGTATTTAATAAAATCATCGCCCCAGTTTGAGTAACCGTTCAGGTCTTTTTCGTCCCATATGTAATGGAAACGTTCGGTTGTATAATTGCCGGCTTTGTCTTTTTTAAATTCGTGATTAAAATAGCAATCGAGCGTAACAACCTGCGCTTTAACAGCAGGCATAAGGGTGCTAACAAAAAATGCGGAAAGTAAGGCAATTCTTATTTTTTTCATAGAGGTGTGTTGTTTGATCGTTAATTAATAATTGGTGTATAAAGATAAATTTTAAATCGAAAGTATTAAAATAGAGATGCGAAATCTACGGTTTTAGCCAATATAATGTAATATTTTGCACATACAACACACACAGCTAATGCAGGCTTAAAAAACTTTTTATATTTGCGGCTGTTCCATTACAGAGCATTTGTCTTATCAACAACCTAATCAAAAAAATCAGCACTGGTGCCCGATAGCATTGTAATTATACCCACTTATAACGAGAAAGAGAATATTGAACGACTGTTGAATAAGGTATTCTCGCTTGAACACGATTTTCATGTGCTAATTATTGATGATGGCTCGCCGGATGGTACCGCCAATATTGTAAAAACTATGCAGCGTGATTATCCTGAACGTCTTTTTATTGAAGAGCGTGCAGGTAAGCAAGGTTTAGGTACAGCTTACATCCACGGCTTTAAATGGGCCATAGCTCACCAGTACGATTTTGTGTATGAGATGGATGCCGATTTTTCGCACAACCCTGACGACCTGATCCGCCTGCGCCAGGCTTGTGTTGACGGCGCCGACGTTGCTATTGGATCGCGCTATGTAAAAGGTGTTAACGTGGTTAACTGGCCCATGAGCCGGGTGCTGATGAGCTACTTCGCGTCGGTTTATGTGCGTTTTATTACCGGTATTGATATACAGGATGCTACGGCGGGTTTTAAATGTTATCGCCGTAAGGTGCTGGAAACCGTGAGCCTCGATAAAATTCAGTTTGTGGGCTATGCCTTCCAGATCGAGATGAAATACACCGCTATTAAGCACGGTTTTAACGTGGTTGAAGTGCCGATCATTTTTACCGACCGCACCGTGGGCACCTCTAAAATGTCGGGTGGTATATTTAAAGAAGCTTTCTTCGGCGTGATCAGGATGCGGATCAACGCGATATTCAGGAAGTATCCGGAAGGGTGATTTTTTGATTTCGGATTTATCTTGATTTCGGATTTCGAAAGTTCAATTTCGAATTTAGTTTTTGATTTCGGATTTATTTTGATTTCGATTTTGAATTTCAATTTTGTTTTTCTCCTTTTCTTTAAAGCTTTTCGCTTTCTGCTTCCGGCTTTTCGCTTAATTTACTAATTTCGTTGGTAATGAATCAAAATCTTGATCCTAACCTGGATAATCTTTCACCGGCTGAACGTGACATTGAAAAAGTGCTTCGCCCGCAGGCGTTTGAAGATTTTACCGGTCAGCATAAAATATTAGCCAACTTAAAAGTATTTGTGCAGGCGGCCAAACAGCGGGGCGAATCGCTCGACCATGTGCTGCTGCACGGCCCGCCGGGATTAGGTAAAACCACGCTTTCGCATATCATCGCCAACGAAATGGGTTCGGGTATTAAAATAACCTCGGGCCCTGTTTTGGATAAACCCGGCGACCTGGCCGGGCTGCTCACCAATTTGGAGAGCGGCGATATTTTGTTTATTGATGAAATACACAGGCTTAGTCCGCTGGTGGAAGAATACCTGTACAGCGCCATGGAGGATTTTAAAATAGACATTATGCTGGAGAGCGGCCCTAACGCCCGTTCGGTGCAGATCTCGTTAAATCCGTTTACGCTGGTTGGGGCCACTACACGCTCCGGACTGTTAACTGCGCCGCTGCGTGCCCGTTTCGGCATTAATGCCCGTTTAGAATATTATGATGCCAAGCTGCTCACTACCATTGTGCTACGTTCAGCATCGATACTCAAAACACCTATTCGCGATGAGGCCGCTTATGAAATTGCCCGCCGCAGTCGTGGTACCCCGCGTATTGCCAATGCTTTGCTGCGCCGCACGCGCGATTTTGCCCAGGTTAAAGGTACCGGGCAGATTGATACCGAAATAGCCCGTTTTGCCCTGAGCGCCCTCAATGTGGATGAACACGGGCTTGACGAGATGGACAATAAAATATTGCTTACCATTATTGATAAATTTAAAGGCGGCCCGGTTGGTTTAAAAACCATTGCCACTGCCGTGGGCGAAGATGAAGGCACCATCGAAGAGGTTTACGAACCGTTTTTGATACAGGAAGGCTTTTTGATGCGGACATCGCGCGGGAGGGAAGCTACGGATAATGCTTATAAGCATTTAGGTAGGTTGAAGCTGGGGAGTGGGCCGACGTTGTTTTGATTGAACCTATCTCAACATGATTATATACCGACAAGATGTTTTAAAAAGAACCGCGATAGCTGGCTTGTTTGGACTTGTCGTTTTGGTATTTCTTTATTTCAGAGCTAATTATGTTTATTCAAACTATAGCTTTAATGGAAGAGTTGATAGTGTTTTCTTTAGTGATAAACGTGCTCCGGTTGTTCTGATCGATAAAAAGAAGTATGTGTTAGAAGCTGCCGACTGGAATATCCAGGACAGTTGTTTAATCCACAAAGGCGATTCGATGATCAAAAATAAAGGTTCTTTGGTAATAAAATTAGTTAGGCTGAACGGCTATATTATTATAAAAGGGCGCGATTTACACCGATGATGTGGGCGTTTCCCTATGGGCCGCGCTCTACGCTCATACTACACGGGCCTTAGCCACTGGGCCGGTATCCGCTGCGATCAATAACGCATTCTGAAAAAAATCAGTACATTTAGCAGTAATCGTATTAACTGGCCTATTCACTACCTCCTTATGAAAAAACTCTGCTGCGTTTTTGCTTTTGCCTTTGCGTGCAACTTTGCGCGCGCCCAAATGGTTACTCATATTACCGATCCGGTTGAATATATTAATCCGCTGATGGGTACGCAATCAAAGATCGACCTGTCAAACGGCAATACTTATCCGGCTGTAGCCGTACCCTGGGGTATGAACTTTTGGACACCCCAAACCGGTAAAATGGGCGATGGCTGGCAATATACCTATGATGCCGATAAGATTCGCGGCTTTAAGCAAACGCACCAGCCCTCGCCGTGGATGAATGATTACGGGCAGTTTGCCATTATGCCGGTTACCCATCATTTAAAGGTTAGCCAGTACGCACGGGTGAGCTGGTTTTCGCATAAAGCGGAAGTATCCAAACCTTATTATTACAGCGTTTACCTAGCCGATGCCGATGTAACTACCGAGATTACGCCAACGGAGCGTGCGGCGCAGTTCAGGTTTACGTTCCCGAAAACGGATAGCTCGTTCGTGGTGATCGACGCGCTGGATAGGGGATCGTATGTGAAGGTCATCCCCAAAGAAAACAAGATCATTGGCTACAGCAGCAGGTATGCCCGTGGTCCGCTTAAAAACTTTAAAAACTATTTTGTTATATACGTTGATAAGCCTTTTACAATGGCTTACACTACCCGGGATACAACTGTTGTTAGAGATTCGCTGGAAATGAGCACCAAACATGCCGGGGCGGTTATCGGGTTTAAAACTACTAAAGGAGAGAAGGTAACTTTAAGGGTAGCTTCGTCGTTCATCAGTATTGAGCAGGCCGAGCTAAATTTAAAGCGCGAGTTGGGTAATGATAGTTTTGATATCACCAAACAAAAGGCCAAAGCGGTTTGGAACAAAACTTTAAGCCGCATTCAACCGGAAGGTGGGAGCGTAGACCAGATGCGTACGTTTTACAGCTGCCTGTACCGGATGTTGTTCTTCCCCAATAAGCTGTATGAGATTGATGCCAATAACAAAATTGTGCACTGGAGCCCTTATAACGGACAGGTATTGCCGGGCTATATGTTTGCCGGAACTGGTTTTTGGGATACCTTCAGGGCGCTGTACCCATTTTTGAATTTGATGTATCCATCCATTAATAAAGAAATGCAGGAGGGGTTGATTAACGATTACAAAGAAAGCGGCTGGCTGCCCGAGTGGAGCAGCCCCGGTTTGGCTAATGTAATGGTGGGTAATAATTCGGCATCGGTAGTGGCCGAGGCTTATTTAAAAGGTTTACGCGGGTACGATATCAATACCCTATGGGAGGCTTTGAAGCATGGTGCCAATAACGCGGGGCCGATAAGAGCTGTTGGCCGGTTTGGTGTTAAACAATATAACGAACTGGGATACGTACCTGCCGATTTTACCATTAATGACAAACATGATACCGTGCTCACTTATCCTGAAAGCGCCGCCCGCACCCTGGAATATGCTTATGATGATTTTGCCATTTACCAGTTGGGTAAAGCATTGGGTAAGCCTAAAGACGAGATAGAGATCTACGCTAAACACAGCCAGAACTACCGCAACCTATTTGATAAGCAAACCGGCATGATGCGTGGTAAATACAGTACCGGTAAATTCCAAACACCCTTTAACCCGTTTAAATGGGGCGACTCGTTTACCGAAGGCAATAGCTGGCACTATACCTGGGGCGTTTTTCACGATATTAATGGTTTGATCGATTTGATGGGTGGCAAAAGGCAGTTTGTTGCCAGGCTTGATTCGGTATTTACTTTGCCGCCGGTATTTGACAATAGTTATTATGGTGAGACCATACACGAGATCCGCGAAATGCAGGTAGCCCATATGGGCCAGTATGCGCATGGTAACCAGCCGATACAACACATGATCTATTTATACAATTACGCCGGCGAACCCTGGAAAACCCAATACTGGGCACGCGAAACCATGAACCGGATGTATAAAGCCACGCCAGATGGCTATTGCGGCGACGAGGATAACGGGCAAACATCTGCCTGGTATGTATTTTCGGCCATGGGTTTTTACCCGGTTTGCCCTGCGAGCGACCAGTATGTTTTGGGCACGCCTTTGTTTAAAAGGGTGACCTTGAAGCTGGAGAGCGGCAAAACCGTGATCATTAACGCGCCGGCAAATAGTGCCGATAATAAATACGTATCAAGCATGACCTATAACGGTAAGGCTTACGACTTTAACTGGATAAGCCATAAATTATTGATGAAAAACGGGGCCATTATAAATTTTAATATGTCAAAGTCACCCAATTTACAGCGGGGCATTAAAGATGCTGCTTTTCCGTACTCGTTTTCGCGGGGGTATTAAACTGGTTTTTAGCTGTCTAAAAAAGGCTATTGCATTATTTGCAGTAGCCTTTTTTATTTTATCCCCATTTGTTAATAAGTTTATAATATTTTATTTATTTTATTTTAATTTATTTTTTAAACTATTAATTAAAGAAAAATAATTATTACACTACTATTTGATTTACAGTAGAATAGGTTGTAACTGTGGCATTAAAAGGTGTGTTTTGCCACATTTTATACTTTTTATATTAATAAAAATATTGCAACATTGCAACCCCTTAATTAGTTAAAGACCATTGAGTAAATTTTTTAAATGTTAATGTTAATTTAAATTATGAAAAAACTACTACTGCTATCTTCTTTGCTTTTTTTGTCAACTATGTTTTGCTATGCGCAGGTGGATCTGGATCCGAGCACCTTTGTTTCGTTTACGGTTCGGAATAAAACCGACAATTCAAAGTTTACTGTAATTAAGCCCTCATCGTTCACCAGTATAAAATACATTCAGTCAAATTCACAGATCAAGATCAATTTTGATAAGGCTTCGATCAAAAAAATAAAAGACTCAGTGAAAATAAAGCTGATGGCAACCCTGATAGACAAAAAAGGGAATGAAAAGCCGGTAAATGTTTTTGGTTTTGTTGATGTTTTAAAGAACCAGGTGCCACGTTCGGATCCATCATCGCCCGAAATGTACACCTATACTTACACCCAAAAGTATGTTGACGGGGCTGAGCTGCAAAATACTGAGGTCGATATTTCGTCGGAAAGTTTGGAACCTGGCGACAGGCTGAAGATCACGGTGGATAACATTAAAGGTAATTCGGCATTTGTGATGGTTTTCCAGATTGATGATTTTGGCTGGACAGGCGGACCAAGCTCTGGTTTTGCATGGCTAAAAACTCCCGGAACCGGCGATAACGGCATTAACTTTCAGCCTGCGCCGTGGTTAGGTTATTCGTTTTATTTAAAACCAAGCCAGGGGGCGAGCGTGTTGCAACAAATTTTTGTACCATCGTTTGGTCCGGAAGGAAGTTTTGTAGAGGTGAATAACCACATCTATGTTGGCCTGGGCGGGCAGGTAAGTATTTTTGCCAACACGGTTAAGGTTAGCTATGGCAGATTGCTGAGCTATGAAAACCAAACCTCATATTTTACCATTGGGTTAAACTTTGTTAATTCAATACAAACCATCAGCCATTTGTTTAGCAACAGATAACGGCGGTCAATTAAATACAATATTGAGAAAAGCTATCCCAAAAGGATGGCTTTTTTGTTTAACGACATTTGCAAAAGGTATAAAAAACAAAAGAGAGCATTTTGCAATGCTCTCTTCCCCCTAATTAATTTAAACTATTGATTAACCCAAAAAAAGAACGTACTGGATGCGACATGGGTAATTGCGCATTATCTGTTTAACGAGAGATATTGGATAAGGTTTAACCTGTTGTTAAAAATATTCGAGAAACATACGTATTCGTCAGGATTTATTTCATAAAGGGATTAAAGTTCCTAGTACCGATCTCCATTCCGGCTGCACGGCATACTGTTTTATCGCCATATCTGAAGTTAATTTTATCTAAAGCCCGGTATAGCTGAATTTTTTGTTCGTTATCCTCAAATAAATTAATCTGATAATTGCCCTGGCAAAGCTGGCTTAAGCGTACACCAATAAGGCGTACCGGGCGGTGCCTGTTCCATGCTCTTTTAAGTAGGTTTTTGATGCCCGGTATCAGAATATGATCGGCAGAAGTGAGGGCGATTTTTTCCTGGATGGTGTGGGTTTCAAAATTGGCATAACGGATCTTAATAGCCAGGCAGGACGAAAGCATATTTTCTTTGCGAAGTTTAAAGGCCAGTTCCTCTGTCATCGATACCAAAACCGACTCTAATGTTTTATGGTCGGCAACGTCATTACCGAAAGTGTTTTCGGTAGAGATGGATTTACGATCAGAGTGGGGCACGATATCACCATAATCGATACCGTTGGCTTTTTCCCAGATAGCGCGGCCGGCCTGCCCGAAGACCGTTTGCAAAAAGCGGATGTCGGCGCGCTGCAGGTCGGCAATTTTTTCGATGCCATATTGATACAGCTTCTGACAGGTTTTTTCGCCCAGCATGGGAATCTTACCGATGGGCAGGGGCGCCATAAATTCTTTTTCGCGGCCATGCTCTACAAACAATTGCCCGTTGGGTTTAGCCTGGTTGGTAGCCATTTTTGATACCGTTTTATTTGATGACATGCCGAATGAAATGGGCAGCTCCGTTTCGCGGATGATCTTTTGACGAAGATCGGTAGCGAACTGGTAGCAGTTGTGAAAGCGGTCCATCCCCGTAAGGTCGATATAAAACTCGTCCACCGAGGTTTTTTGGAACAGGGGTACCGTATCCGCGATGATTTTGGTTACCTGTGCCGAGGCTTCGGAATAGTGGCCGTAAGTACCACGTACAATGGTGGCATGCGGGCATAAACGCATGGCGGTACGCATAGGCATAGCCGAGTGGATACCGTACTGACGCGCTTCGTAACTGCAGGAGGCTACCACGCCGCGATCGGCAGAGCCGCCTATTAATACCGGCTTGCCAATAAGCGACGGATCGAACTTGCGTTCGACAGATACGAAAAATGAATCGAGATCGATATGGACGATATATCGCTTATGTACCATTAAGCAAAGTTAAATAATTATTTAAAAATGCTAAAAATATTAGTAATTTAGTTTTTGTAAAATTGATTTATGGACATACTGGAAAGCACCTATTGTGATTATATGATGATGATATCGCCACCGGCCGAGATCAGAGAAACCGTACGGAAGCTTAAGCTGTCGTCGGCAAAAGTAATTGGCGAATATCGCGGTAAGCATAGTATAGCGCATATTACCGTTACCGGGCAGGGGCGGCAAATGCCGGTGATGATGAAAGAAAAGCTGGAATATTATCAAAAGAAATTGCTGCGGGTTAAGGCGAATTATATCGCCGTAAAAGGTTTTTATTATTTTTTGCACGGTGCATCGTCGGCAACAATTTATGCGCGGCTGGTTTTAAGCGAGGAGTTAACGGCGTGGTTTGCCTCGATCAGAAATGTATTTGGCGACAGGCAGCAATTTGTACCGCATATTACCATTGTTAAAGATATGCCGATGGCTGATTTTAAAAAGCTCTGGCCCTATTTTGAGCACAGGGAATTTAGCGCTCACTTTTTGGCCGACAGGTTAACCGTGTTATCGCGGCCAACCTTTGGCAGCAGTAATAATCATTGGACGATATTTAAGGACCTGTATTTTAAAAAGTAAAAAACACTGAATAAATTGCAGTAATTTTGTATGAAACATAGCTTGATTTTCAATAACTTGCGCGCTGTTATTAATGTGTACGGAATGGCCGTATGAGTGAACAGGAACTGCAAAATATCATTCGGGGCTGTGTAAAAGAGGACAGGGCAAGCCAAAAAATGTTATATAAAACATTGTATGGTTTTGCTATGGGCATTTGCCTGCGTTATGCCGGTAACCGCTACGAGGCGGCCGAAATACTAAACACCGGTTTTTTTAAAGCACTGACCAATATTAAAAAGTACGATGACTCGAGGCCCTTTAAGGCCTGGCTTGGACGTATTATGACCAATACCGCTATTGATTATTACCGTACCAATTTAAAGGTTGCCTATACCGAAGATATTGAAACGGCAGAAGATGTATCGGTTGGTGATACGATAAGTGCCAAACTGAATTACGACGATTTGCTTGCGCTGGTGCAAAAACTACCGCAGGCTTACCGCACGGTGTTTAACTTGTATGCTATTGACGGGTATACTCATGATGAAATAGGGGAAATATTGGGGATAAACCCGGGTACCTCAAAATCAAACCTGCATAAGGCACGGCAAAAGTTACAGCAAATGATATTGGGAAAGCAGAATGGCGATACTGATAAGCCGGATGCACCTGTGGCTGTACATAAAATGATCATAACAGACAGTTATATAAAAGATATTTTAAGAAGATGAACCAGGATGATGAATTGAACGAAATGTTCAGAGAAGGGTTAACAGAGCCCGGCCATCATGCAGAATACCGTGAAGCCGATTGGGACGCGCTTGAAAAAATGCTCGACGAACGGAAGAAAAAACGCGGCATTATAGGGCTGTTGCCTTATATAGGTAGCGTGGCAGCTGTTTTGCTGGTGGTTTTTGCCTGGTTGTTTTTTAAGCCTTCGGCTACTGAAATAGTTAAGACACCTGTAGCTGTAAATAAAAATACACCTGTTGATGGAACGAACGCCGCGGCGGTAAAACAACCCGTTCCGGATAAACCGGAGGTGGCAGCAGAATCCGTAGCTCAACCGGGCATGCCAGATAAAAATAATGATGCCCGTATAGCGCAAGCTAAACCCGCACAGAAAAATGCCGCGGTTAACAGGAGTTATATCGCATCAAACCAGTATCGCCGTAAAGGTAATACTAACAACAGCAACCGTATAGCAAATACGCATATCCGGCCAGAACAGCCTGCTACAGAAGCCGTGATAGCTGTTGTAAAACCAGGGAAGAGTACTGCCGAAGCCGAAACAGCGGCTAATAACCCTGAAAAAACCAATGCGGCGACAGCATTTAGCCCGAATACATTTGTTATTGATAAACCTCAAACGGTTAAACCTGAAACAACTGCCGATACTGCCGGGATTGTTAAACAGAAGGCTGAAATAGCCAAAGCAACAAAACCAGAGGTGAAAAAGACAGCAGCAGCGCCTGTGCGCCTGGCGTTAACGGTTATGGCCGCAACAAATATGAATGGCGTGGGCTCGTTTACACAAACACAGGCAGGTGCAAATGTGGGGCTGCTGTTTTCGGTAGGGAAGGGCAAGTTTACATTGAGCACCGGCGCGGTGTACGCCAAAGTGCCATACGGTACCGAGTTTAGTAATTACCATACCGGGTATTATTTTACAACCAGGCCCGAATATGTTAATGCCGATTGCCGGGTACTGGATATCCCGGTTTACCTGCATTACCAGGTGTACGGTAACGTTAAAAACAAGTTGAGCGCGGGAGTGGGACTATCATCTTACCTGATGCTGAAAGAAAATTATACTTACACTTATGCCAACCCGGCTACGATTGGCCCGGAAGGCTACTCGGTTTCAAACCGCAATAAGCATTATTTTGGTGTGTTCGATGTGGGGGTACTATACCAACGCAGGCTGAACCCGAAATTTAGCCTTGACCTGCAGCCTTATTTGCAACTGCCGATGACGGATATTGGCTACGGCAAGGTTAAACTGCAATCGGCAGGGATAGCAGTGGGCTTTAGCTGGAATATTAAATAGTTGTATAGTAAACTGTTATGAAGCCGGTATTGACAAAATGTTATTTTTAATGGATAGAACGCAAATTTTTCTATCTTTGTGGCGGGGTAAGTCTTTTACGACCAGCTCCTCTTGAACTCCCCCAGGGTGGGAACGCAGCAAGGGTAGAGGGTTGTAGCGGTGCGATAAAAGGTGCTTACCCTTTTTTTTGTGCCCTTTTTTTTGCGATGCGCCTGTCGCAAATTTCAAAATCACTGATACTTTGTTTTTAAAATGCGATGCAATCGCTAAGCCAGGTAAAGTACTCGTTGCAAACAAGCGCAATAAGATTGCTTATAGTTTGAGCGTCTGTCGTTCTTAAAAAGCCCTCCTGGTTGTCTTAAAATAGTTTGGTAGATTTGGGCGTTGCCTTCGGCCCAGGCTATCCGCTCATACTGCGCAGGCCTTAGCCACAAGGCCGGTATCCGCTTCTATCCTTAACGCGGAATATTCTTACATTCAATTGTCACAGTTTTAAATCGAATAAGCTGCACTATCTATAAATTGTTACTTTTAAGCCATGCTTGATATATTGATCATAGGTGCCGGCCCCATCGGTTTGGCTTGCGGACTGGCGGCGCAAAAGGCCGGTTTGTCATTTGTAATTGTAGATAAAGGTTGCCTGGTAAACTCGTTGTATAATTACCCGTCGACAATGACGTTTTTCAGTACCTCCGAAAAATTGGAGATAGGCGGTATCCCATTTGTATCGAACAATGTAAAACCAACACGTGCTGAGGCGTTGGAGTATTATCGGCGGGTGGCTTTTTCAAATCATTTACCGATAAACCTGTTTGAAGAGGTGCAGCATATTGATGGTGAAAAGGGCGCGTATAACATCACGACAAGCAAAACGACCTATACTGCCAAAAACGTAATTATAGCTACCGGGTTTTATGATATCGCTGTAAAGCTCAATGTACCGGGCGAAGACCTGCCGAAGGTTAAGCATTATTATAAAGACCCGCATTATTATGCGATGCAAAAGGTTCTGGTGGTTGGGGCAAGCAATTCGGCGGTGGATGTGGCGCTGGAAACTTACCGTAAGGGAGCCGAGGTAACAATGGTTGTGCGCGCAGACGAAATAAGCAGCCGCGTAAAGTATTGGGTGCGGCCCGATATTATTAACCGGATTAAAGAGGGGAGCATTACCGCCTATTTTAACTCGTCGCTTACAGCGGTGCGGGAGCATGAAGTTGTTTTGCAAACACCGGAGGGCAGCATAACTATTCCCAATGATTTTGTTTTGGCCATGACGGGATACAAGCCCAATTTTGATTTTTTAAAGAAGATCGGCATACAGCTTTCGACAGATGAAAAGCTGCTGCCGCAATACAACGCCGAAACCATGGAAACGAGCAATTTGCCCGGTGTATACCTGGCGGGCGTGGTTTGCGGCGGTATGGATACGCATTTGTGGTTTATTGAAAACTCGCGTGTTCATGCCGAAATGATCATTGGGGATATGGTGAAAAAACGCTGATCATGCTTTGAGATGCGGGTTTAAATTCGTATCTTACAAGTGGGGAAGTTATTGAGTTATTGGGTTATTGAGTTATTGAGTTATTGTTCTTTAGTTACTGAAAAAATATTGTACCCACCACGCACCCACCCTGTACCCACCCGGTAGAGAATGGAAAACGCCCAAATAACACAATGAGGGCATATTGGTACTGAAAAGATAAAAAAATACCGACAAATACCCCCCTTGTTTGAAATGACTTAATGATTGCCTAAGTTGCGTATATTTCCCTAATTTTACTTTGATGCCCCAAAACCGACGAATATTTGTAAAGCAGCTTACCGCTTTGGCGGGTGCCTATAGTGCCAGCAGTTTATTTAACCTTGCCCACGCAGCCGATTTTGAGCAGGCAGCCAAACATGTGGCCCATTTAACCGACGCACAAATTGCAGCCGACGAGGATTATTGGGCAACGATACAACAAGCCTATACGGTTAGCTCAAATATCATCATTCTGAATAACGGCGGTGTATCGCCTGCGCCGTTGGTGGTGCAGCAGGCGCTATCGCGGTATAACGACCTGGCCAACGAGGGGCCATCATACTTTATGAACCGGGTGCTTGATCAGGGCCGCGAACCGCTTCGCGAGAAGCTGGCCTTACTGGCCGGCGCCCAGCCCGATGAAATTGCCATTAACCGGAACACTACCGAAGCACTGAACACAGTGATATACGGGCTTGACCTGAAAGCCGGTGACGAAGTGATAGGCACCAGGCAGGATTACCCCAACATGATACAAGCCTACCGCCAGCGTGCCCTGCGCGATGGGATAGTTTATAAGCAGATCAGCTTTGATTTCCCGATAGAGAACGACGAGCAGATAGTAAAAGGCTTTGAAGATGCTATTACACCCAAAACCAAACTGATCCATGTAACGCACATTATCAATTGGGTTGGGCAGATATTGCCTGTTCAAAAGATATGCAGCATGGCACATAGCCGGGGCATTGAGGTTATGGTGGATGGCGCACATTCCTTCGGGCTGCTTGATTTTAAGATACCCGAGCTGGGCTGCGACTACTTTGGCACCAGTTTGCACAAATTCTTATCGGCCCCTGTGGGCACCGGTATGCTGTGGATAAAAAAGGAAAAGATAGGCAAGATATGGCCGCTGCTGTGTAATGATAAGCCGCATAGCGATGATATCCGCAAGTTTGAAACCCTGGGCACCCGGAGCATCCCGATAGAGCAGGCTATAGGCGAGGCCGTTAATTTCCATAACGCTATTGGCAGCAAACGGAAGGAAGAGCGGATACATTACCTGAAGCATTATTGGGCAAGCAGGGCGGCGCAGATACCTAAGGTTAAGATACACACCTCGCTTAAACCCCAATACTCATGCGCTATTTGCGGTGTTACTGTTGACGGCATGACGCCTGCGGAACTGGACAGCGCTTTGTTTACCGGATACAAAATACATACCGTTGCCATTGTTTGGGAAAACATTAGCTGTGTGCGCGTAACCCCGCATGTTTATACCAAAATAGCCGATATGGATAAACTGGTTAAAGCATTGACCGAAATAGCAGCCGGCGTTAAATAACCACCCGGTTTTGTAAAAAAATGTTAAATAAATAGCATCATTACTAAGCTAAGGCGTTAAATGGCTATATTGTGGCCCCTTAGCATTTAATACCCCACTAATGAATTTACGGAAATTTTTATTTGCCTTTACTGCATTAATAGCATTTGTTTATCAATCGGCCAACGCGCAAACCAAACCCGATACCGTTAATTTAACCACCATCCTGGAAAAAACCATTAAGCATGGTAATGAATACCCTATTGAAAAGGTTTACCTGCATATGGATAAACCGTATTATTCGGTAGGCGATACCATTTGGTTTAAAGCATATGGCACCATTGAAAAACATGTATTGACCGGCTTGAGCCGGATAGTATATGTGGATGTGATAACCAGCCGCGATTCGCTGGTTACTACCGTAAAATTACCACTCATAAACGGTATTGCCTGGGGCAGTATACCGCTGCCGCAAGGGACGTATAAACAAGGTAGTTACCATTTGGTAGCCTATACCAACTGGATGCGAAATTTTGACCCGGCGTACTTTTTTAACAAAGTAATTAGTGTTGGTAATGTGATCGATAAGGAACTGGTGACCAGCGTATCGCTGGCAAGTACGACAAAAAACAACCTGTCGAAAGTTACGGCACGGGTAGTTTACCGCGACCAGAAGGGGTTAGCTTACGCCAATAAAAAGGTAAACTGGCACGTTGAGCCCGAAGATGATAAGGAAATAAAGGGCACAGTTGTAACAGATGCCAGCGGCGTGGCCAATATTACCATCAATACTGCGAAAATATCGGCTGTAAGCCAGGTGCCGCTGATCACCAATATTGATCTGGGGAACCGTAAAGTGCTGGGCGCTTCGTTTTCGCTAAAGCAGATAGACAAGGAAAAAGATGTGCAGTTTTTTCCGGAGGGGGGCGAGATGATAAGCGGCCTGCGTATGATAATGGCGTTTAAAGCAATTAAACCAGATGGTTTGGGTATTGATGCCAGCGGCGTTATTATGGATAGTGATGGCAAACAGGTAACCGAATTTAAATCGCAAAACCTTGGGATGGGCAAATTTGTGATGGTGCCCGAAAGCGGTAAGGCATATACTGCTAATGTAACCTTTGCCGATGGCAGCCATGGTACCTATGATCTGCCGAGAGTGGCCACATCGGGTATTAACCTGGCTGCAAGCACTGTAGATGCCGAAAACATGCTGCTGAAAATATCATGTAACGATGTGTTTTTTCAGAAGAACCAGGGCAAAGAGTTTTATATCATCGCGCAAAGCGGCGGTATTATTTACTACGCAGCTAAAAGTACGCTTACCAGCCAGTTGTACACGGCATCGGTTGCTAAAAGCAAATTTCCTACAGGTATAGTACAGGTCACACTTTTTGCATCTAATGGTAACCCTGTGAGCGAGCGTATTGTATTTATCCGTAATAACGATCTGTTAAACCTGTCGGTAACATCGCCAAACAAAACCTTCGCCGCAAGACAAAAAGTGCAATTGAGCGTAACGAGTAAAAACAAAACTACACCTGTACAGGCAAGCCTGTCGATGGCGGTTATTGATGAGACCAAGGTGCCGCTTGATGAGAACGCCGAAACCACGATATTGACCAGCTTACTGCTAACATCAGATCTGAGAGGTTATATCGAAAAGCCTAATTACTACTTTAACCATGTTGATGATAAAACCACAGCAGACCTGGATATATTGATGCTGACCCAGGGCTATCGCCGGTTTTCGTACCGGGATATTATTGCCGATAAGCGCCCGCCTGTGTATTTTTTACCTGAGCAGCATGGTATAGAAATATCGGGGACGTTGCGAAACAATACCGGGCTGCCCATTAGAAAAGGGAACGTGAGGCTGCAGGTGCCTGACAACAATTTCAATACGCAAACCATTACCGACCCGGTGGGTAAATTTAAGTTTTCAAACCTGTCGATATCCGACTCGACCAGTGTAACCTTAAATGCCCGCGATAACCTGAACAGTAACAGTTTGATGATGACGCTTGACCAGCAGCCACTACAGGGTGTAACACCAAACTATAATGCGCCCGATGAAGTGATGAATATTGACAGCGTGATGCATCCATACCTGCAAAACCGCTTAAGAGAGTATAACAATACGCATACGCTAAAAGAAGTATTGATCAAAGACGCGCCGATAGTTAAAAAGCCAAGCCACTCGGATTACCCGTCGCTGATGGGCCTTGCTATGGACCCTGATCATTTTGTAAAAGGTGAGCAACTTCAGGGTTGTAACTTTTTGTCAAACTGCCTGCAAACCCTGTTGGTTGGTTTTACTTATGATAACAACAATTTTTATATAACCCGCGATTACAATGCGGGTAATAAAACCACTCCGGCAGCCATTTTTTATAATGGGATGAACGTTGATTTTAACTTTTTAAACGGAATTAATGCTAACGAGATCGAATCGATAGAAACATTTATGAAAGATGACCTGAGCGGCATTAACCGGATGTATAATACCAATGGCGTAATTGTAATTAACGGCAAAAAGCGCCCGGAAGGTAAAAAGATCAGTAAAGAACAACTGAAAGAGATGTTTCCGCCCAAATACCTGTTAACGTTTACACCAATGGGCTACAGTAAAACACGCGAGTTTTATTCGCCCAAATACACCGGGCCAATAACCATTAACTCACGGGCCGACCTGCGGACCACCATTTACTGGAACCCGCGCTTGTTAACCGACAAAACAACCGGGGGGACTTCGGTAGAGTTTTTTAATGCCGATGGCAGGGGCAGCTATCGCGTTGTTGTTGAGGGGATTGATGGCGACGGCAATATTGGCCGCTTTGTGTACAAGTATAAAGTACAATAATAAAAAAAGCACGCTCCGGTAGCGGACGCGTGCTTTTGAGGTTTACTTTTCGGTTATCAAAATTTAAAACCAAGGCCAACTTGCCAGGCCTGGTTATTGTATTGCGGATTACTATTTGCCGAATAAGCCGAGTTGCTTTGCAGATCGATAGTATACCGGCCGCGTAACTCAACATTGCGGTTTAAATTGATGCTTACACCAAATACCCCGTCTATCAGGCTTTTATTATAACCCTGGCTATCCTGGGTGTATTGCTGCTGTACCGTTTGGCTAAAGCCGTTGGTATAAACGTTTTGTGTAGATGTTAAAAAGGCTACCTGCGGGCCAACTACAAAACTAAAATTAGGCACTACGTGAATTTTAAGCAGCAAAGGCAGATCGATAAAATTGTTGCGCTGGCTAAACTGCCCATAGGGGGTAAAGGCGGTATAACCTTTTTCTGAGTACAACAATTCGGCTTCGAAACCTAAAGGATAAACGATAGGTACCTCAAGGCTTACACCCAGGTTTAACCCGAGACGCGTGTCGGTATGAAAGCCGGCGTCGTTAGGGTTGATGATGTTGGCAATATTAGCGCCGGCAACAATACCAAACCTTGGTTTATAAAAATCACTGTTGGTTTGTTTAGGTTGCTGGTGTGGTTGCTGAGGGTAGCGGCGCGGTGGCGGATAACGGCGCGGCGGCGGATAATTCTGGGCTTTTACCGATACAGAGCCTGCCAGTAATACCAGCACGCCTATACTTAGAAAGAGAATTTTTTTCATGGTGTTTAATTTATATTAATAGTAATGATATAGATTAAACCTTAGCCAAAAGGTTTATTCAAAAAACAGGGAATTACATTGATTTAACATTTATTAACAAACTAACGAATGATCCTTAAAATTTGTTGTTTTAGCTATCCGGATTGTTACCATTTGCACCGGTAGGTAATTTAAACTTTTCGTAATTTTTTTAGTTAAATCAATAAACACATATCTTATGAAAACGATTTTGAGATCAATTACCCTGGCAGCATTTTTTGCTACCATAGCATTTACAAGCAACGCACAAGTAAGGGTTTATGTACGCACCAGGCCGGTTGAGCCGGTAGTAGTAAGAACTGCACCTCCGGACAGGCAATCAGTATGGATAGGCGGCGAATGGGCATGGCGCGGCGGCCGTTATGAATATGTAAGACCACATTACGAACACATACACAGAGGCCATGTATGGGTAGGCGGGCATTGGCAAAATGTACGCGGTGGCTCAACATGGGTACCCGGCCACTGGAGATAAGTAATCTGTTATTTGAAAAGTTGTATAGCGCCGGAGTATATCTATTGTACCCGGCGCTTTTTATTGTAAAATGGTATCCGGAAAGGTTAATTTAAATGTACTGCCCTGGTTTAGTACTGAAGTAACGTCTATCCGGATATCGTGAAAATCGGCAATGGATTTTACGATTGGCAGACCGAGGCCAAAGCTTTCCTGCTGTAATGATTGTTTGAATTTTTTAAAGCGGTTAAAAATAAGCGGTAATTGTTCTTCGGCTATACCAATGCCTGTATCGGTAATGTCTATTACAAAAACGCCATCGTTTAAATAGCCTTTTATAGCAATGGTGCCCGATTCTTTGTTGTACTTGATGGCGTTGTTAATGAGATTAAAAAATAGGTTGAACATCAAAAACTTGTTGATGTTTGTAAGCTCGATGCCCGGAGGAATAGTAATATTGAGTGTAATGTTTTTTTCCTGCAGGCGAATGGATATTTCATCGTAAACTTCCTGTAAAAGATCGGCAGCCTTAATACTATCGTCTTTTATAAACTGCTCGTTTTCGATCTGCGATATGAGGAGCAGCGTTTTGGTGATGCTTTTTAAACGGTTCAATATGCGTTGCATCTCAAGCAAACGCACTTTTACATCATCTATCACATCATCACGATCAAACATGTTCTCGATCTTTGACTGCAATATCGAGATCGGTGTCATCAATTCGTGCGAGGCATTGGATATAAACTCGCGTTCTTTTTGAAAAGTACTTTCAATTGTTCTGATCATTTGGTGGATACTTTCGTCGAGATACTGAAAATCGGACGTAGTGGTACGCACCTTTTTATAGATACCAAAATTGGGAAACTTGTGCCCGATGAGTTTGGTTTTGATGATCTTATCGAGCGGTCTGAGCACATAATTGGAATAGATCAGGTCGGAAACGATTGTAAGAAAGATCATGCCTAACAAAACCTGTAAGGCAATGCTTTGCAGCGGGCTGCTGGTATCGCTGATGGTGCTTACACTGCGGCCAATTTCGAGCAGATATTTCTTTTTGTTAACGGTAAAGTTGCGGCTTAATATGCGGTACTCCAGCGTATCTTTATCATCGGTAAAAACGCGCCGGTCGTTTTTGATGGTATCGAGCCACTCACGCAAAGTGTCGACATCTAAACTGATAAAATCTTCATGCAGGGGCAGATAACTGCCATAGCTTTCGCCGTTTTGTATATAGTTAGATATACCGCGGTCTTTTACGATCTGTAAAAACTTGTCCCGCTGCTTGCGCAGGCGGTTATCGGTATAGGTTTTATTGATGTTTTCGATCAGTTTGGGCAGCAGTAAAACAAACAATATCACAATAACCAGCTTTGAGCTGGTATTAAATAGCGTGAGTTTGTTTTGCAGTTTCAAACCGGGTTATATCTTTATTTTATAGCCCAAACCACGCACAGTTTCCAGCCAATCGGGCTGTGCATAAACACTTAATTTTTTGCGGATGTTTTTAATATGCACGTCAATATAGTTCGAGTCGTAATCATCATTTACCACGCTGCCCCAAATATGCTCGCTTAACTGCGGCCGCGTTAACGTGCGGTTTTTATGCAAAATGAGATAGGCTATCAGGTCGAACTCCTTTTTGGTGATGGTGCTTACCACCATACCATCGTGCGTAATGCTCCGGTCGTTAAGGTCGATCACAAAGTCGCCCAAGGTTAAGGTGGTGTGTTGTAAGCCAAACTTGCGGCGCGTAATGGCTTGCATCCGGCTTTGCAGCTCAAGCATCGAAAAAGGTTTAGGCAGGTAATCATCGGCACCCAGATCAAGCCCTTTAATGCGGTCGTAAACTTCGGCACGTGCCGTTAATATGATACAGGCAGCTTCGGGGTTATTCTTTTTGGCCTCCTTAAGCAGGTCCAGGCCTTCATAATCGGGCAAACCCAGGTCGATCAAAATAAAATCGTACAGGTTTACGCCAATTTTTTGCGAGGCCGATTTACCATCGTAGCATATCTCGCACAGGTAATTGCCGTTGGTTAAAAATATTTCCAGCTCGCGGGCCAATGCTTTTTCGTCTTCTACAATTAAAACATTCATAGGTATCTTAATAAAAAACGTAATAGAAGGTTAAATTAAAAAACGATTCGTGGTTGTTGATCAAGGCACCTTGCACGTTTACCGGTATAGCGTATTTGTAGGCAGCTTCTAAGGTATAATGCGGCCGGTTGTATGCTATTGGTAATTTAAAACTGTAATTAAGCAGGTTAAACTGGCTGTTTTTACTTGCTACATCGGGCGGCGGATAAGGGTCGTAATGCATGCCGGGGCCATGACCCGGCGGATTATTGAAAAAATCGTGGTTTTGTGAAAAGTCCTGCACAAAATTTTGCGTGCCGAATATCATGGTAAATGCAGGCTCAAAGGTTAAATAATCCTTATCATCAAAAACGCTCCAGTTACTTTCAAAATACTTTGAGTTACTGATGGTAACAAAAAAATCGCTTGATTTACCGAACAAATAATCAAGGGTAGCGCTTGTTTTTACATATTTCCAGTCGTACGAGTTTTTAAAGTTAATATCGTTGCTTGCTGATGATTTGATGATCTGCGATTTATCGTTGATAAAGAACCGGGTATAGCTGATATCTCCTCTAAATGCCTTCGAAAAGCGGTAGTGGTAACCAGCTCCCAGGTCAAACTCATCAATAGTAGGTACCGAGGCCAATACCTTCCATAACGAGCCGTATACAAATAACCCGGGTTTAGAGTTGTAAATAACATCGCCCGACAAAAACGGGTACCTGTATTGACTGGTACGGCCAAAAAAGCTGATATCAGTACCATAATTTACCCCGGCAGAAACCGATTGTTTTTTAACGATGGTACCCGTATCGGGTGCAATATTTGCCAACAGCGTATTGGCCGTGCCATACGCGAGCAAAAAAATCAAAGCCATCAAATATTTCATATCATATCAACTTTATAAAATCTCTTTAATCATTGTTCCTCCTTGGTATTTCGGGCGGTCTTTCTAATCCTTCGGGCCGGCGCTGGCGTTTGGCTTTTTTATTTAAGGCAGCGGTATCAACCGGGGCAACAACTTTTTCTGGTTTCGACTGGTGTTTGGGTCTGGCTACTTCTTTGATCTTTTTTGATCCCAGCACATCCATACGGTTTTGTGGTACGGATTTAACACGTAAAGTATCTGTAATTGGCGGCCCGAGGGATACAGATGGGCCAGATTTAACAACAGGCAGATGAACGATCTGAAAATATTTGCCAACGTGACCGGTACCAGCTAATGACAGGCGTGCCGTAAACAACAGTAAGATCAATATGTACACGAGCCGCTTTGTCATGGAGTGGGGTAGAACAATCAAAAATTATTCAAACTGATATTAATTAAATTAGCATGCCCGTTATTAGCATGCTAATTTAATTAAAAATGATATAATGATACTGTATTTATAATTTAACGCTTACAAAATACACTTGTTACCTGTAGCTTAGGTTTTTTGAAGTGTAAATTTTTTTTCGATGATTAGTAATTACACAAGCTATTTGGTTTAAACGATTAATTAAATTAAGCCCAACCCGCACACCCATTACCATAACCGGTGTGCCCATGGCGGCAGCAAGTTCGGCGCTGGGGCTTAAAATGCTCACGCTTTTAATGCTGCTTACTGCTAAACCTGTTTTGGTATTGAAGTACCCATTGTTGCCCGAAGTTATTACCGCCATATTGCTGATGTTTAAATTGGCAATTGGCCCGGTGCTTTGTGCGGGCGCCGCCGCAGATACCGTCCAGGGCGAGCCATCGGGTTGATTACCCCAGGTTATTAAGTTACCGGCAACATTAATTACGCCGCTGCTTACGCCCTGCATTTGCAAAAAGTACTTAACGCGGTCGGCAATATAACCTTTGCTGATACTGCTAAAGTCAATTTTCATTCCTTTTTCTTTCAAAAAAACGGATGTTTGAGCAGGCTGAAGGATGATATCGCGATAATTGACATTGAGCGAACCACGGGTGATATCAAACGAACCATGCGTAAGTTCAGCTATTTTCCACGACCTGTCGATCAGGTTATACAATTCCTGATCAACCTTAACAGGTTCAATACCGGCATAACTGTTAATGCGGCTGGTTTGGCTTAACTGGTTATCGGTCAGCAATTTTTCAATGCGGATAATCTCAGTAAAGGCATCATCAATACGCTGCACTGCCCATATCTCATCATCAGCAACAACGCTTATCTCAAAATTGATGTCCATCAGGCGCCTGATGCGCCTGTGGACATTTGTTAATATAGAATTTGGGAGTTGAGTTAGCAGCATAGTTGTAGTATAATTATTTACGAAAGTAGACCGGCATAATGAAAATCAAATGAAACATCAGGCAACAAAAAACCCGGCGCCTCTGGCATAGGCAACCGGGTTAAGTAATAATTTAACCTCACATTAAATTACCTTAGAACTGTAGTTTTTACAAAATTACCGCCGGCATCAAATTGAATAACCAACCGGGTATTGTTAGCATTGATGAAAACAAAATAACCTTTAACTACCTTATTTACCGTTTCGGCAAATGCTTTATCAAACACATACCCAGGAAAAGTAGCAGTTAAATAGGCAGTAGCTGCGGCAGGTAATGCGCTTTGCGCGACAGAAGCATGGCGCCCGGCATGCAGATAGATCTGTACGCGTTTAATAAACGTTCCGCCCGAAGTAAAAGCAGTGGCAAATAAGCCATTATCGGCGCTGATGACGATATAAGTAGCATCAAAATTAACAACTGCGTGCAGCAATGTATCGGCAGGATAGCTGGTAGCAAAGTACGATTTGATAGCCGCCGGTAACGCACCTACGGCTAAGGTATCTTTATGTCCGCCATCACGGTCGCCAAAGCAGCCGCCATCATGCCAACCCTTACCTTTCAGATCATGGCCTTCGCGCTGCTCTAAAACCGCTACAAAAACACCGCTTGCATTAAACCTTAAACCAACCGGTTTACCATTGTAGGTAATTATCACTACATAACCATTGGCCGTACCGCTTGCCGTGGTAATTTTAAATGCTTTTTGAAAAGTATAACCTGCGTAATTTGCAGTTAAATATTTGCCTATGGTATCGGGTAAGCTTGTAAAGGATGTAAGCGAGTCCTTTTTTGCACCCGGCGGATAGCAATTGACCACAAAAATTCCGCTGGTTACAATAGGTGTGGTTACCACCCCTGATGGCGTAGTGATGGTAAGCGTAGTATTGGCAGACGAAGATACCTGTATTGCCGCTGCTGCAGTAATTGTTGCGTCAGCATCGGCGGTAGGGTTATTTGTAAATCCTGATTTTTGGCAGGAGTATAAACCTGTTAAAGAGATAAGGCCAATAAGCAGTAAAAAATTAAATTTTGTCAGCTTTTTCATTTGTTTAAGTTTTTTAGGTTAAAACAATCAGGTTAAAAAGGGTGGCCGCCCATTATTATAATGTAAACGTATTGCAGTTAAATGAAATCAACATGAAGAAGGATTTTTTTCGATTTTTTTTGATGACCCATGTATTGAAGGTGGCGATGTATGCTTACAGCCATTAAAAAATTATATTTTAGCACATAATATATGCCTGAAACCAAAACCGAACAGTTCGACTGGATAAACAACCTGCGGATAATTGCTCTTTTCGCGGTTATTGTGCTGCACACTACTTCGCCGGTGCTCGAAACCTATAACAAAGGCCCGCTGGATACCTGGCTGGTTGGCGATCTTTATAATTCGCTGGTACGTTTTGCCGTGCCGGTTTTTGTAATGATAACCGGCGCCCTGATGCTGCACCGTGAGTACGAGCTGGGCGATTTTTTAAAGCGGCGGTTGAGCCGGATAGTAGCACCGTTTTTATTTTGGAGCGGCGTATATATAGCCTATATGTATTATAACGAAGATATTGATTACCCCGGCGATTGGTGGCTTTGTTTTAAACAGGTAATGCACTTTTTACGCGATGGCGCGTCGTACCATTTGTGGTATGTGTACATGTTGATAGGTTTATACCTGATTATGCCGGTTATCAGCAAGTTTGTGCGTAGCGCATCGCCAAAAGAGATCAGGTATTTTTTAGTTGTATGGTTGTTGGTAATGATGATAGAACAGCCCTATCTCAATAAATATAAACCAGGGCTTGATCTGCGTTATTTTGAAGGTTTTATAGGTTACCTGGTGCTGGGGCATTACCTGGCATTTACAGAGTTTAAAATACCCCGGCTCAAAGCATGGATGTATGCTTTGTTTTTTGTTAGCTTAACGCTGATAGTAGCCGGAACATATCTTTTATATCACCATTACAATGGGATAAGTACGATCATGTACGAGCCCATCAGCCCATCTATTATGCTTATTTCGGCAAGCATATTTATGATCGGTAAACTATCCAAACCAAAAATACCGCAATGGGTAGTTAAGGTACGCGATCTTACAGGTACCTATTCATTCGGGATCTATCTAAGCCATGCCCTGATACTGCAATTGTTAGATCAGCAGGGATTGAACTACAAACTATTCGCACCCATGCTGAGTATACCGGTAACGGCATTAACCTGTTTAATACTGTCGACGTTGCTGGTATACGTGGTCAATAAAATTCCTTTCGGGAAGTATGTATCGGGTTGATCAATAATTATATTTCGCCCCTAACTCAAAACACCCCAAATCGGGTGCTGCACCTTTAAACGGAAACCCAATGTCAGCGCCTTTGTCAATAAACCTGCTGCCGGGTTTTAATTTCATAAAATCAACATCGGGTAAACTGCCGTCGGCTTTGCGTGGGCCGGTCAGTAATGCTTCGTTTAAACTTACAAAGTCGGCATCAGTGGCATCAAGATTTAGATCAAAATAGTTATTGGCAACATCACTTTTGGCTTTGTCCAGGTTTTGCAGTTCGCTGCGGCCTTTATAACCCAGGTTGTTGCGCATTTTTTGATTGTAACCCGGTACATCAACGTTCGGGTCATCAAGCAAACGGTTCAGCATATTAAAGTTGATGCTGTTTTTGTAGGCCGTATTATTATACCAATTATCGCCATTAATATGGTGATTGGCATAAAAACCACTGGCTTTATTGCCCACTGCCAAACAGAATTGAACGGTATGGCGCGGCACCGGGTTTGGTATTTCGTTAGCGGGTCTGCGGGCAAAACCACCAGCCTTAAAACCGTTACCATCGCCTAAACTTTTAAAATCGGTACCCAAACCGTTATACATTGCCCAGCAATGGTCAAAAGTTACCGATTCGGCCGAGTTGATCACATCGTAACCATCATCGCTGTTAAACCACGCGCGGCAGCCTTTAAATACATTATTAACTGCACCCGGCCGCGGATGGCAGCCAAAGCCATCGGTATTGCCGCCGCGGCCGGTTTCTGAATAATAATCCCAATTACGGTAAGCGTCGCAGTTGAGCACCAGGTTGTTTGAGCCGTTGAGCAGGTAAAAGCCAATGGCCATGCCATCGTGCATGCTCAGTAACTCGTAAATATTGTTGCTACCCTGGTTCTCAAAGCATTCGGACTGGGTATGCGTTTTAATGGTTACCTGTGTGCCAATTACCTCAATGCCTTTTAAATGTATCCACGACCCTGAAACGTAAAACACGGTAACACGCAAACCATCTGGCTTAATAGCCGAAAGATCAAAAACCGGCTTTTCATTGGGATAGGCCCAGTATTTAATGGGTTTACCTTCGGCGCCGCTTTTATCCAGGTAAGTTACGTAGGCCCACTGGCGTTCTTTTTTGGAAATTTGTTCGGGCTGCATGTGGTAGGTGCCGCCGCGCAGGTAAACAATATCGCCGGGGCTGGCCACACTTTGCGCTTTTTGAACAGTAGCGAAGGGCTTATCGATAGTTCCGTTATTGGCATCGCTGCCGTTAGGTGCTACATAATACGTTGCGGCAAAGGTTAACGATAATTGCAGCAGAAAAGTAAGTAAGAGCGTAAATTTTTTGATCATTTTTTTAGGGCCTTAGGTTGGGCTTAATTAATTGGTTGTAAGACATAAATGTCGGTACAATGGTTTAACCGGGCATCCTGCCGTATCCTGTATCATTTTTATTGCAATTGGTTTTTAAATTAATCGCCTATCTTTAGGGCATAAAAAAAATACATGGCAACTAAACTCACTATAAATAACAACGGTTCGGTAAAAATTGAAGGCGATTTTGAAATTGTAGATATGCAAGGCGATAACTATGGCTTACAGGGCCGTACAGTGGTTTCTATCTGCCGCTGCGGATTATCAGCTAACAAGCCTTTTTGCGACGGATCGCATAAGGGCCACTTTGAGCATAACGCTGTTGCCTTCGATCTGCCGCCACGTAAGGTATAAACAGTATTTATGGATATCCTTAACGAGCAGACCATCGCTTTAAAAAATGTAATTGAGGCCCAGCAGGCGGTGATCAGTTCGTGGGAAGCCGTATTTGGTTCGGTTGAGGATACCATATTAACCCTGGTAAAGCAAAATTTAGAGTTAAAGGTAAGATTGCTGCAAGAAAAAGACCCTACCATTAAAGTACCTGAAGATATTTACCAGGGGATGGATATGTTAAAAGAAAGGTATCACCAGGGAAATATTTCGGCGCTGGAATATTTTGAGGGGTTGGATGCTATTCTTACGGCGATAGCTTAGGACAGAGAAGGGAGAAAGGGATCAGGCAGAGTGTTTAAAATTGCCTGCTACAACTTTGCCAAAATTGTCTTTATTGTTGTTGTTATTCCATTTTTCAACATTAATAAAGCTATCCACAACTAAATTTTTACACTCATCAGTAAGGCACCTAACAGTCCACACCTTTTTATTCTGTTCAATAACAGGTCTTTTGCCGCAAATTTTGCAGTCTTCACAAAAGAAGTTTTTTTGAATTTCGTAACTCATTTCAAACCTGATTAAAGCACCTCATTATCAATAACTTTTCAGTTAAAAACTATTGAGGTAACAAAATTAATTAAATATTAAACAATTACAATCGGTGTTTTCACGGTTAATGTAATCCGTTATTTAACCCAGCTATTTTAAATTTGCAACTACATAGCCTACCATTTCTTTAATATACGTATCCCAGGCAGATAGTATTCCGGGTTTGGGTATAAATTCAGTGAGTGAAAAACCTTCAAAAACTGAAAAGTACTCAGCCGGATAAGGCACAACAGGAATGCCTTCTTTTTTAAAAATGTATAAAGCGCGGCGCATATGGTAAGCGCCTGTTACTAAAAGGAATGGCGGGTTTAAATGTTTTACTTGTAAAATTTTTTTTGAAAATGCCGCGTTTTCAAAGGTGTTGCGTGAGTTATGTTCCACCAATATAGCACTGTCGGGAATATTGAATTTTAATAATTCTTTGTGTACCCAATCAGCTTCACGAAAACCATCGGGCCTTAAACTGGCGTTACCGCTGCTGATCAAAACGTGCGATACCGTGCCCGTAGTTTGTAATTGAGCCGCCTCAACAAAGCGGTCGCACGATTCGTTAAAGAAGCCGTTGCCATGAGGATCTTCGGACGCAAAACCACCCAATAAAATGGCACAGCTGTATTTACCGCTAAGGTTAGTTGCCGGTGGGTAGTTCCAAAATCTGGCAAACCGGCGCAATAAAAACGGATTGGAAAAAAGCAGGAACACGATAGCCGAAGCGACGAACAGGCGTTTTTTTAATTTTGGCCTTTTGCTTATCAGACCAATAATCACTAAGGCGCATACCCAAAAAAACGGGGAGATGAGAAAAAGCAGAATTTTTGAAAATATAAAATACATACCAACAGTTTAAAACTTAAAAATAGGGGTTTAAAGTTTGCCCTGTTACGTTGTGCGTTAAAATATTGTTTCGTGTTTTTTTAGATGAGGTTTTTTCCAGGTAACCAGCAGCCATACAACCGGTGCGCTTAACAAGGCCAGTACCGCTACGAGTGCCGGTTGCCAGGCTTTATCTGTCGAGCTGAATATGCCTGTTATAGCTATGCCATACACGCTTACCGGAAATAAGATCATCAGGCAAATGCCCGGGGTATTTAATTTTACCTTGAACGGCCTGTTGATATCCGGGAATTTTATACGGAGCTTAATAAGTGCGGCATATTCTAAAAACAAGCCTGCGCCATAAATGGTCACATCAATAATAATAAGCTCTTTAAACCCTAAAAGGATCATGATGCTTACCACCGCCGAGCAGACAAGTATAGATACATAAGGTGTTTGAAACTTGATATGCAGTTTGTTGATGCTGCTGTGTAATAGCTGATCATTAGCCATGGCTTTGGGCAGGCGCGATACCGAGAGCAGATTTGCCGCGTATAAACCCAGCGCGCTTGCCATACCACCCAGTGCTATTAAAGTACCCAGCCATTTACCGCCAACTAACGCCGCCAGTGCAGGGTAACCTTCCTCGGTTAATTGTTTAGGATTGATATGCGACTGCTGCGAAACCAGTACCACGCAAAAGTAAACCACAATAACCAATACAAACGCTATGGCAATAGAAACCAGGTATGCACGTACCGGCTTTTCAACCTCGTCGGCATAAGTGGTTACGCTATCCCAGCCAAAACAGTTCCACATTATGGTGTATAGGCCAAAGCTTAACGACGGAAACTTAATGCCGTTTAACGATGGCGGAGGGGTTTGCAAACCGCCTGTATGGTGGTAAAATGCCAGGCCGAACATGATCAAAAACGGTGTTAGCACCATTGCACTTAAGGCAACGGTAAATTTACCTACCGGCAGTATACCCCAAATGTTCAATATAGCCGATATCCAGATAATGGACAGGCAAACTGCGATCTTAACATACAGCAGGTGCTCAAGTTGAGGGAAGAAGAACCCGGCATATTCGACAAACAAAACCGGGTATATGGCCAGGTCGACAAAGGTGTAGAGCCAGGTCCACCAGCCTTCGCAAAAACCCCAAAACGGGCCTAAGGCGCGTTTTACCCATTGGTAGTAGCCGCCGTTTACGGGCATCATGCTGTTCAATTCGAGTACAGTAAGGATGGCCGGTACATCCCATAATAATGGCGTTACTACAACAAGCAACAGCGCCGCGTGCTGGCCTACGCTGTCTAATAACGGTTCCAAACCATACGGCCCGCCCGATACGGTGAAGAATATAAGGGCGACAAGCTGTATGATGCGGATCTTTTTCAAACTTGCGGATAGTTACAGGCCAAAAATTTCAGGATACATTATCGAGGCCTTTAAAATAAAGCAAACTGAGTCTGTAGTCCAGATCTCGCCATTTTTTACCATCTGCAGTACCTGTGGTGCAGGCATCGTGATCAGTTCTATCACTTCCGATGGATCGGGTTTTTGTACGGAGTTAAACTCGGCATTAAACAGTAAATAACCATAGGTTACCTGTTTTAGCTTGGTGGGGTTAATGGCTATTTTGCCCAGGGAGATTAATTGAGCGGCTGTAGTTTTGATCCCGGTTTCTTCTTCCATTTCGGCTATAGCCGAATCGATGAGGCCTTTGCCCGGTTGCTGCATGCCGCCAGGTAGTTCGAGCAGTATATCGCCAAGGCCGTGTTTGTATTGTTTAACCAGCACAACTTCGTGCTGTGGGGTTAATGCCAGCACCTGTACCACATCGCCTAAAGGCGCAAAATAATAGTCGTTTAAAATTTGTCCGTCGGGTAGTTTTACCGTTTCGCGCGTAAGTGGGAACCATGGACTTGGAGAGAGGTCTTCCTGCTCCAAAACCGTCCACCTTTGTATGTTTTGTATGGCCATTGCATCAAATATAATTGTTTTTAAACGGCCAGCCATTCGGTATCAAGGTTATTTTGCAGCATGGCGGCAAAAGTAGTGCCCGGCAAAATGTCCAGATAGGGGTAAATCACTTTAGTAAGATACAGGCCCTGTGGATATGCAGGAACGATGGACTGTGGTTTATCCGGATGAATAAGATATTCATGAAACTCATCTACACTTAAATTACCTATGCCTATTTTGAGCAGGCGGCCAACTATTGTTCTGACCATTTTACCCAGAAAGCGATTGGCCGAAACGTTAAAGCGTATTTTACCCGACAGGTCGTCGGTAAACAGTGTTGCTGAGTAAATGTTGCAGATGGTATGCTCGTTACGGTCGGGACTTTTACAAAAAGCTTTGTAATCGGTATACTGCGTAAGTAAAGCTATTGCAGCTTTGATGTGATCAAAATTCAAGTCTTTTACAGGATAGTAAGAACTGAAATTATTGAGGAAAGGATCTTTACGGGTATGAATAAAATAGTCGTACGTACGGCTAATGGCATCAAAACGCGCATGAGGCAAACCTTCCATCGCAATGATGTCAAACACCGCAATATCATCGGGTAGTACTTTGTTTAGCCGGAAAAGCAGATCAAACGACCAGGGCTTATCCACATCCATGTGAAAGAAAAACTGGGCCGCATGCACCTGTGCATCCGTTCGGCCGCAGCCAACAATAGCAACCGGTGTTTTTAATATTTTGCTGATGGCCTGCTCTAAAATACCCTGTACGTTTAAAACACCCGGGTGCTTTTGCCAGCCGCCATAAGCGCGACCATGATAGCCTATATGTAAAAAATATCTCAATTAATGGTTTGTATCAGCCCATAAAATTAACACAAAACCTTATACTTGTTACAATGCGCAGGTAATATAGTGTACTATAAATTACCTATATTTCGCTCACTTATCAGCATAGATGACTAAAAATTAAGATCAATGAACAGAGAGTTTACCGTATCAGCCGGATACAAAATATTTTATGCCTTTTTGGCCCTTTTAATGGTGGGTGGTGCTGTGTTTTTTATCGCAAAAGGCGATCAGGGCAATGCCGCTATCTGGGTACTGCCATTGTTTTTACTAATAGCCGCTATGGGGATTTTGCTTCCCCAATTAAAGAAAAGTGTTATTGTTACCGATACCACCATTACCAATGTTGATCTTTTTAAGACAACCGAACTGGCTATAGCCGATATTAAAGGTGTGCGCATTGGCCCGAAAGGGAAGACCATTTATATTGAGTCGGCTTCGGGTGCAAAAAAAATATCCATAACCAATTATCGTGATCTTGCCGGTGGCACTGAGTTAAGAACCTGGCTGGAGACCAATTTTGCCGACCTTAACGACGTGGATTACAAAGATGAACTGGCGCATATATTGAGTGATAACCGCCTGGGCGTTAGTACCGAAGAACGGCAGGCACAACTGGACAGGGCAAAATATATATCATGGGCCTATAACGGTATAGGGGTGGTATTGTTCCTGTTATCGGTATTTTACCGGGAAAAAGAAGCACTGATAGAACCGGTTTTGCTGATATTCCCCATCCTGAGTGTTTTTGTTGTGCTGGTGAGCAACGGTCTGATCAAAATATTCGATAACAAAAAAAGCCCTTATCCACACATATTTTTTGGCTTAATACCGCCTATGTTAGCGCAGCTCATCAATATTGGCGGCAACCATGTTTTAAGTTTTAATAACTTTTGGATACCATTTGTGTTGCTGAGTTTGTTGATAGTTGGCGTTTTTTATTATGTGGACCGGGCAAATAACCATTCGCCGGTACGTGGCCAGATCATTATCATGATCTTTCTTGGAGGCATGTATGGTTTGGGCAGCGTGCACCAGCTTAACCGCATTTATGATAAATCGCCCGAGCAGGTATACCAGGCTACAGTAACAGACGAATATGTGAGGCACGGTAAAAGCACCAGCTATAATTTAAGATTAAGTGCGTGGGGGCCACAAACCAAAACCGAAACGGTATCGGTTTCGCATGCCATGTACGATCAAACACCTATTGGTGCAACGGTTACACTGCATTTGCATAAAGGTTTTTTTAATATACCGTGGTATACCGTTACACCATAAGCTATGTACCCGGAATTACTGGAGCATATCAAACGGTTTGTGCCCTTAACGGCAGATGAAGAGCAGTTGCTTTGTGCTAAGATCGAACATAAAACGCTAAAGAAAAAAGAGTATCTGTTACAGGCCGGTAAATTGTGCCGAGGTAGTTATTTTGTAGTAAAGGGTTGCCTGCGTTTGTATTTTGTTAATGATAAGCTGAATGAGCAGATCATCCAGTTTGCGATCGAGAACTGGTGGATGGCCGATTATGACAGCTTGCTTAATAAACAACCATCGCATTGCTATATCCAGGCGGTTGAACCTTGCGAACTGCTGTACCTAGCAGAAAAAGATCAGGCTGAACTTTTTGAACAGATCCCCAAGCTGCAAACTTATTTCCGGATCATCATACAAAAGGCTTACGTAGCCTCGCAGCGACGCATCGGGTTTATATTTAACCAAACTGACGAGGAACGTTACCGGCATTTTGCCAAATTGTTTCCGGGTTTTATACAGCGCGTGCCGCAATACATGCTGGCATCGTACCTTGGCTTTACACCGCAATTTTTAAGTCGCATCAGGGCTAAAAAAATCAAGTAATTTCTTAACCGCGGTTCATTTTTTCGGAGGTACTTAATGCTCAACTTTGTTTTAACAAAACAATAAAACAATGAGCAATCGTATTAAAATTAACCAGGCCGAACCTGAAGCATACAAGGCCTTGCTGGCGTTCGACCACTATGTAGAAACATCATCGTTAAACCCAAAACACAACGATCTGATCAAAATAAGGGCATCGCAAATTAATGGTTGCGCTTATTGTATTGATATGCATACCCGCGATGCCCGCAAAGCAGGCGAAACCGAGCAGCGTATTTATGCTTTGAGCGTTTGGCGCGACACCCCGTTTTTTGACGAACAGGAGCGGGCTATATTGGCGCTGACTGAAGAGGTTACCCTGATAGCCGGGCATGTATCAAACGAAACCTATAACACCGCGGCCGCACTGTTTGATAAAGTATATTTAAGCCAGATCATCATGGCTATCATTAATATCAACTCATGGAATCGTATTGGTATTACCCTGGCAATGGAACCGCCACATGCAAAATAAATTAAACGATATGCTGCTGTGTTTGTTAACGTATAAATAATGATGATGACAACACAATCAGATCAGGATAGCATCGCGAAAAGCATGGTGCTATCCTTTATAGCAGCACTTAATAAAGAGGATTTTGAGGCTGCGCGCAAATTTATGGCTCCCGATATGAAGTTTGAAGGTGTGATGGGCTCGCGTGATAGCGCTGACGCCTATATAGCCGATATGCAGCGCATGAAGTTTAAATACGATATCAGGAAAATATTTGCCGACGGTGGCGATGTGTGCCTGTTTTACGATATTAATATGGGTGCGGCTACCCTGTTTTGCAGTGGATGGTATAAGGTTGCTGAGCAAAAAATCACCTGGTTTAAGGTTGTTTTTGACCCACGGCCTTTATTGGAAAAGCAGGATAAAAACTAAGCCCCCTGTAAAGGGATCAAAAAACTTGCTGTAAATTTGATATACCCTTTTGCTAAAAAAGCATAAGGTTTTTGATCATTTTTTGATGATCATTGAGAACCGATATTGCCTAAGTGTGCGTAAGCTACTCCTGATATTATTTATTTCTTTTATTAGCCTGAAAGCGGGGGCAGTTACCATTACCTCGTTCGCACCCATCATCGGTTCAGCAGGAACGCTGGTGACCATAAAGGGCTCGGGCCTCAATAATCCTACTTCATTTAAAATTGGTGGTGTAACTGCTATCGTGATATCCAATACTGGCAGTACCCTGGTTGGCATGGTTATGCCCGGGGCCACAACGGGTGCAGTATCGGTTACAACGGCAACGGGTACTGCAAATGGGGCAATTAATTTTACGGTAACGTCAACAACCTATGTGCCTTACCAGCAAGTGGGTAGTAAAATGGTAGCCGGCGATTATAAAGGCACCTCGTACCAGGGTTCGGCTGTGGCGGTAAGTGCCGATGGCAATACGGCCGTTGTTGGCGGCGATGTGGATGATAACTATATGGGTGCTGCGTGGATATATACCCGTAATGGCAATACCTGGATACAGCAGGGGCCCAAGCTGGTTGGCACCGGGTATACAGGCAGGGTTGGGCAGCAAGGCGCCTCGGTTGCCATAAGCGCCGATGGTAATACCGTAATGGTAGGCGCACCGCACGACGCGGTTAACATAGGCGCAGCATGGGTATTTACACGTACAGGCACCACCTGGACACAGCAGGGTAATAAACTTGTTGGAACCGGGCATGGGCCAATTTGCGGGCAAGGTACCTCGGTAGCGTTAAGCGCCGATGGCAACACCGCCATGATAGGCGGACCGCTGGAAGGCGGTGATATTGGTGCGATATGGGTATTTACCCGTAATGCCAATACCTGGGCACAACAAGGCAATAAATTAACAGTTAGCGACAATATAGGCCTAACCGACCTGGGGCGCTCAGTGGCTTTAAGCGCTGATGGTAATACCGCTATTGCAGGCGGTTATTATGATAATAACTACATTGGTGCAGCATGGTTATTTACCCGTAGTGGCAATACCTGGGTACAGCAGGGTAATAAACTGGTGGGTACCTTTGCGGGGATCAACCCTTATCAGGTGCAGGGTACCGCGGTGGCTTTAAGTGCCGATGGCCATACAGCTATTGTTGGGGGTACATCAAACAGTACGTACTTTGGCGGGGCGTGGATATACACGCGTACCGGTAATACCTGGACGCAACAGGGACAACAACTTAGCCAACAATTTCAGGGGGCGTGGGAAGGTATATCTGTAAGCTTAAGCGCCGATGGCAATACCGCGTTAATTGGCGGGCACGTTTTAAATAACTATGAAGGCGCGGCGTGGATATATACCCGCAGCAATGGCAACTGGGCCCTGCAGCAGCAAATAAACGCTACCGATACCATTGGTGCTGCCGAGCAGGGCATATCGGTATCATTAAGCGCCAATGGCACAACGGCGTTAATAGGCGGCAGCGGCGACTTTAATTTAACAGGCGCGGCGTGGGCATTTACAGGCCCGGTGTTAACGCCTGTTGCTACAACCCTGGCAGCTACTTTGGTGGGCGCAAACAGCGCTGTATTAAATGGCACGGTTGATGACGGAGGTAGCGTAACCGCGGTAACCATTGAGTACAGCGTTAATGCAGACTTGTCGGGTTCGATCATCGCACCTTTAACTACAGGCTCCAGCCCGATGGCGCCCGGTACGGGCACTGTTCCGTTTAGCAGTACACTAAACGGATTAAACCAGGCGACAACTTATTATTTCAGAATAAACGGCGCGAGCAACTATGGTACCGATAATGGCGCTATTTTTAGTTTTACCACCCTGCTGCCGCAGGCCATCAATTTCCCCCCGGTAGCAACGGTAACCTATGGCTGCGCCGATATTATGGCGGGGGCAACAAGTACTAATAGTGGTATCCCCATCAGTTATTCAAGCAGTAATACCTCGATAGCCACAACGGGTGCCAGTGGCAATATCCACATTACCGGCGCGGGTACGGTAACGGTAACAGTGTCGCAGGCGGGCGATCAGATCTACAGTCCGGCAGCATCTGTAAGCCGCACTTTTACTGTATTGCCTGCAGCGCTGACCATCAAAGCGGATGATCAGACCCGGGTTTATGGGGTGGCTGATCCGATCTTTACTTTTACTTATACCGGCCTGGTTAACGGCGATAGCGCCGGTAATTTAGCCGCTCTGCCTATCGCAACTTCGGCCGCTGTTATAACTTCGCATCCCGGCAATTACACCTTATCGATATCAGGTGCGGTAAGCCCTAACTATACTATAACTTATGTACCGGCCACGCTAACCATAACCAAAGCACCACAGATCATCAGTTTTGACCCTATCCCGGTGCAACGGATAGGGAGCCATCGCACCACGGTAAATATTACCGTAAACTCGGGCTTGCCTTTGGTTATCAGTTCGTCATCGCCGTTGGTAGCCACAATAAGCGGGTCTGTTGTAACTTTTAACGGGACAGGACATACCACGATAACCGCCAGTCAGGCCGGCGATATTGACTATCTGCCCGCAAGCAGCAGCCAACTATTAGAGATCGTACCGCCACCTGTTATGCCCACAGCTTTTACGCCCAATGGCGATGGTATTAACGATAGCTGGAACATCAAATACATAGAAGGGTATGCTGATTGCACCGTGAACATTTATAACCGTAACGGGCAATTGGTGTATTCGGCCATTGGTTACGCTGTGCCGTGGGATGGTCGTTACCATAACAACCTGTTGCCTGCCGGAACATATTATTATCTGATAGACCTGAAAGGGAATAGCGGTACCATGAGCGGTGCGGTTACCCTGATCAGGTGAGTTGTAAAAAGCGGAACTCCGGCACTTATAAAAGCCTATATTTTGAGAATTAAATTGTTATAATGTGCTCAAAAATGCGTATATTTAAGGGTAGCGCGAGGCTGTTTGGTTATTGGTTATTGGTTATTGGTTATTGGTTATTGGTTATTGAGTTATTAAGTTACTGGTTATTGAGTTATTGATTATTGAGTTATTAAGTAAATTGGCTGGGTTGTAAAGTATGAAACGAGCGAAAAATTTCTTACAATTTCCCCCCTTTGGAACAGATGCAAGAATCAAGAGTCAGGAATCAAGACTAAAACAATTGTGAAATATTCTTACAATTTCCCCCCTTGTGAGAATGATTGAATAATTGATTTTTGAATGATTGAATGAAAAGATAGTCGAAAAATTTCTTACAATTTCCCCCCTGAATCGCAACTGGTATAAATGAAAAGGCCACCCGGTAAGGATAGCCTTTTTGTTTGATCGTTTGTGCTCCCGACGAGATTCGAACTCATATCGATGGTACCGGAAACCATAATTCTATCCATTGAACTACGGAAGCAAACTCCAAAACCCGAAGGGGCTTAAGAAATACAAATATATCATTTCCTCCCTTAGGGGGCAAGGGGGTTACACGTTAAATCTGAAATGCATAATGTCGCCATCGGCAACTATATATGTTTTACCTTCAACGCTTAGTTTGCCATTTTCTTTACACGCTGCTTCCGAACCAAATTTTACAAAATCGTCGTATTTAATTACTTCGGCACGGATAAAGCCTTTTTCAAAATCGGTATGGATAACACCTGCGGCCTGGGGCGCGGTAAAGCCCTGAGTAATTGTCCAGGCACGTACTTCCTGCACACCGGCGGTAAAATAGGTAGCCAGGTTTAACAGGCGGTAGGCAGCCTTGATCAGCTGGGTTACTCCTGATTCTTTCAGGCCCAGGTCGTCCAGAAACATCTGACGCTCATCGTAAGAGTCTAACTGCGCGATCTCTGATTCTATTTGTGCCGAAATTACCAGTACCTGCGCGTTCTCTTCTTTTACGGCTGCTTTTACCTGTTCAACGTAGGCGTTACCGGTATTTACCGATCTTTCGTCCACATTACAAACGTACATTACAGGTTTAGCGGTCAGCAGCCAGATATCGGCAATATGTTCTTTATCTTCTTCGGCAACGGGTGCGGTACGTGCTGATTTACCTGATAAGAGATGATTTTTATAAACGGTTAATACGTCGAAAGCTTTTTTCTGATCCTTATCACCGATCTGCGCGCCTTTGGCAACTTTGGCTATTTTTTTCTCGATCGAGTCGAGATCTTTTAGCTGTAATTCGGTGTCAATGATCTCCTTATCGCGGATAGGGTCGACCGAACCATCAACGTGTATCACGTTATCATCATCAAAGCAACGTAAAACGTGTATAATAGCATTGGTGGCACGTATATTGGCTAAAAACTGGTTACCCAGGCCCTCGCCTTTGCTGGCGCCTTTTACCAGGCCGGCGATGTCGACAATTTCGATAACGTTAGGCACAATGCGCTGCGGATTTACCAGTTCGGCAAGTTTGGTCAGCCTTTCATCCGGAACGGTAATAACCCCCACATTTGGCTCGATGGTGCAAAACGGAAAATTAGCCGCCTGTGCCCTGGCATTTGATAAGCAATTAAAAAGTGTTGATTTACCCACATTCGGCAAACCTACTATACCACATTGTAAACCCATTGTTTAGTTATTTTGTTAGTGAGTTATCAGGTTATTAAGCGATTTTGAATGAGGCTTTAACTCAATAACAAATAACTTAATAACCCAATAACCAATTTGGGCGCAAAGATAAAATAAAAAAGCACCCCGGACTATGGAGGCTAACGAAGTTTTTATTTTTGTGATAGCCAGTTGATCATTGCAGGATACGGATTTACAAGCGCCTGCGGATTATGGTCGCCGTAATTGGTCATGCCATACCAATCTAATAATGGAACGCCCATATACCGGCCCAGTTCAAAATTAGCAGCTATTGATTTGCCTGCACCGCGGTAACCATGCTCGTGAAACACAATATGCGGATCGATGTTGAGATACCGGCAAGCCGCGTAAGACCATGCTATGGCAGCCAGTTCGCTACCATCGTCAAATTGCGCGGTATCATCTTCACCCAATGTTTTTCTTTGTTCGGCGGGTGTTACTGCAATGTGCCCGGCCTCGTGCAGCAGATCGCCGGGGTAAAGCAATTTCTCAGCATCAACAATTAAGGTACCTGTTCTGATGGTTGTACCGGGCAAAAAGGTTTGCCCGGTAATAGGTTCGCAACTAACGTTTATGCCGGTTAGTTTTATAAAATTGATAATTGCTTCGGTTAAATTTTCGGTGGTCATTTAATCCAAATATAGCAAAGTTGTTAATTATTAACCTGCATTAGGCGGGGCTGAATCAGCCGGTGGCGGTGTATTGGCAGGTGGTGCTACAACAGGTGCTGCAGGTTGAGCAGGCGGCGCGGCAGGTATAACCGGTGCAGGCGGGACAACAGAGGTAGCAGGGTTAGCCGGTGGAACAACTGGGTTGACCGGCGGAACAACAGGGGCAACCGGCGCTTGCGGAACAACGGGAGCAACCTGAGGCTGCGGAGCAACAGGATTAGCAGGCTGAGCTACCGGTGCGGCAGTGGCGGATGTATTGTTTTCCTGTGTTTTTAATGCCAGGTAAGTTACATTGCTTATGCCGGTCAAAGCTAAAAGAGTTTGGTCCAATTCGGGCAGGGCACAGCCTGTTTTAGCCATGTACACCTTATTAAGGTAAATAATCATGGCAATACCTGTCCAAATTACGTTTTGGAAGCGGGGTATGCTGATACCTTGTGCATCCGAAAGTATATCAACAAAAAAGCCTGCCGATGGCGTGTCCTGATGTCTTACGGCGTGGTTATGAATGTCGTTTTTATCGATCAATGCACCACTGGCAGTTACGGCTGCGCCAATGCCCATTAATATCAGTGCAGTTTGATTGATATCGGGTGGATTAGGGCAGTTACTTCCCCTGCCAAGGGTTAAATAAATATAGCTGCAGGATATAATAACTGTCCAAAGAGCTAATTGCACGCGCGATAGGCTAAAAGGCGCAGTATTACGGCGAAAACGTGTTTTACCCTGCAGTTTTGCTTGTTCAACTTTAGCATCAATTATATGGCAGTCAACATCATCGCGCAGCAGATTTGAATATATTGCCAGAATAAAAAATAAGGCAATAATTATCAATATCATTACTAAAGCCAATGTTTTGTGCATATCCACATTACCGTGCAGGCCGCTACAGCCGGTAAATAAAACAGCCAGTACAATTGTACAGGTGAGTAAAACAGGTTTCATAATTGAGGGATTAGGTTTATAAGGTAATATTATAAAATAATTTACAATATATAACCTTTTTCTTAAAAATAAATCCGCTGCCGTAACCCGGTAATGGTTATGTTAGAAGCGGTTATCGCCGGATAAGTTCAGCCCTTTTTTCTTCAACCTGATGATACAGTCCAAATGCTTCGTTTAAAAACTCAGGAACAGTTATTTCCCTTGTTTCCGAAAATACCTGTTCGGGATGTTTAGAATGATAATTGGTGCGCTCCTTCATTTTTTGCTTTGTAGTATCATTGATATGAATATTAGTAAACGAAGCCATTTTTTCCATGATGGTGATAATGCCCTCGTTGTAATTTACCAATAATGTGAGTTGGTCATTTGATACGATCTCAAGATAGGCGCTAAAATAACTTGCCAATACCCTGGCTAAATAGTCATCTAAACTTAAAGTATCACAGTCCGAAAATCCAAATACCTCAGGCTCTATCAAGCCCGGTACGACCTGTATACCCCGTTGTTTAACGTGCGATTTAAAAACTTCATTGGGTGTGCGGTACAATAAAATAAAAGGTGTTTCGGGATACATTGCCCGTAACTGTTGATGGAAATGAACATGCCAGCTATCGGTTTTTATAAACAGGCGTTTTTCGATACCGGTTCTTTTTTGCCCGTAAAATTGCATAGCTGCCCGCAAAAGCCTGCTTGTGTATGCTTCATCAATTTGTGGTACTTTATAACGCAGGCGTAGTATATCATCAAATATAGGGACCTCGGATAACGCTATATTTTCGTCGCTAAGCCCCAGGAGTTGCGAAAGCAGGGTTGAGCCGCAGCGCGAAACATGAAATACAAACGCTGTAGGTGCTATATACTCAATTTGATCAGCCCATTCTTCAAGCATCTGCAGGCTGCTAACCGAGTTTCGGGATACCCGCCTATAATTTATGCTTTTAATTTTGCCAATGGTTTCATCAAAAAAAGGCTCGGTATATCGCTGGTTGCAGCTATTTATCCAATGGCATTCGGCCTGCCCGTCGGTAATCGTTATTTTATAAGGTATCCAGCCATGCAAGTAATTATTCTCCATCTGTTGCTATCAATAGTTTTGCTTCAAGTTCGCTGGCCATGCGGAGCGACGTTTCGGTTTGCATCTGCCTTAGCGCTTTGATCATTTGCAGTGTTTGCACTTTATCGATCTCCTCTTTAAAAGTTGTTTTTTCCGATCGTTCAAAAACACTTTTCAGCCAGTCGTTAACATCGCAATCAATAACCAGGTGTATACGGTCGATACTACCGTAATTGTTTACCCGATGCGGCATATTGGCGTTAATATACCAGCTTTCGCCTGTTTGCATGGTTACACGGATATCATTCACATAAAACTCAACCATACTATTGGTTTGCACCGGAAAATGAAGCCTCGCTTCGCCTTTTTCAAATGCAAGCTCACGATCGCGGTGTTGTTTTATAATTGCGCCGGCTTTTAAATTGAGTAGCCTGGCTGATTTTACCGGGCATTGTAATGCATTTATCAGTTGTTTTACCGATGGCATTTTTTGCATATAAACGGTGTCCTCAAAGCCGTCTTCACCGCCTATCAGTTCGGGGATAATATTATTCTTACCACCGGGCGATCTTAATGGCAGTACCTTCCAGTCGCCTTCATAATCGCGGGTGTTAAAATGTGGCTGCCAATCATCGTCTAAAAAACTTTGTACATCCGTAAAATCCGGAACTTCGATAGGTAACCTGGCAAATCCAATTATTTCATCCATCGTTTTTATGTTTCAATCAGCGTTAAAAATAGTATATTATACTTGGTATAAGTAATAAAATTGCAAAATGTAATATATAAATTAGCCTCAAAATCACATTAACCCAAAACACAATTACTATATGAATGATCAAAATATTGCTGCGCAGAAAATAGTTCTGGCTTCTCCGGAAGAGGTAGGAAAACTGCAGATCATGCAACTAAAAAGGTATTGGAGCAAATCATTGCTTAAGAGAAACGGGGCATTAAAGTCGGACGAATATATTGATGAAGGACATACGGATAAAACATTACTGTATGCACTTGGCTTAGGGTTAGAGCAAACCATTAAATATATTTTTAACGTAGCTCCTTCTTTTGATGAATTTGAAAATTGGGTGGTTGAAACAGCGGGCCATCCTAAACCGGAGATAGTTGAACGCTTTAACCGTACTTTTAGTAAAGATGAAAATATAAGGCAAGGCGATATTCCGCAGGTGTTAAGTGACGATGATCTGGCCTTTTTTGAGCAAAACGGTTATCTAATTATCAAAAATGCTGTACCTAAAGAAGATTGTGAGAAAACTATCGACACTATTTGCAGGTATATTGAAGTAGACAGAAACGACCCCTCGACCTGGTATAATGGTAACGAGGCCCGCCAGGGTATTATGGTGCAGTTGTTCCAGGATCCGATAATGGAAAAAAATCGCAGCTCGGTTAAAATACGCCAGGTTTATGAGCAGCTTTGGCAGCGCACCGATCTTTGGGTATCGGCTGATAGGGTAGGTTTTAATCCTCCGGAAACTAAAACCTGGAAATTTCCAGGCCCGCATATGCATTGGGATGTGAGCCTGCAACTACCTATACCGTTTGGTTTGCAAGGGATACTTTATTTGGCCGATACAGCAGCCAACCAGGGTGCTTTTAGCTTGGTGCCGGGCTTTCAGCATAAAATAGAAGAGTGGTTGAACAATTTGCCCGAAGGTGTTGATCCGCGGAATGAAGATATTGATGCCCTGGGAGTGATCCCGATAGCGGCTGAACAGGGTGATTTTATTGTTTGGCTCAAATCATTGCCGCATGGCAGCAGCCCAAACACATCAACCAAACCACGGTATGTACAGTATATCAACTATAATCCCGCAAGGCTCAATATTGCCAAAGTTTGGAAGTAAATATAAAGGGCTGTTCTGACAATTGAATGGCCTTTTTTAATGATGTTGATTGCCGGTATTTAAGCTAATTGAAAAAAAATGTAAATTTTATGTAACCATTTTTTTTTACGGAAGTTTCCAATCATATAAAACAACTAACTGTTTGAATACGCTGACTGATAACGCAATTATGCTCCGGGTAAAAGCCGGCGACCTTGACCGCATGGGCTTGCTTTTTGAGCGGTACAACCGTCAGCTTTACGGTTTCCTGTTTCACATGACGTATGACAGGGAGGCAAGCGAAGATATGGCGCAGCATGTTTTTTATAAGATGCTCAAGTACCGTTACACCTTTACCGGTGATGGAGAATTTGTTGCGTGGATGTACCAGATAGCCAGGAATACCATAAAGGATATGGCTAAGAAAAATAAGAACAAGGTGCAGCAATACAGTGTGGAGGATGTGGCCGACAGGATAGGAGGCGGTACCTTGGCCGATGAATATCTTGAAAAAAAACAGGCTAAAGCCGAATTGCACAGGGCCATAGCAAGGTTAAGCGACGATCACAGGGAGATATTGACCATGAGCCGTTTCCAGGAAATGAAATACCAGGAAATAGGTGCGGTACTTAATATAAGCGAAGGCGCAGTTAAGGTTAGGGTGCACAGGGCGATGCAGGAGCTAAAGGATATTTACAAAAAAATTGAACAATAACAGAGAGATGAAAGATTGCGGGCAATACCAGGATAAGTTTACCGAATTGGTAAATAACCAGCTGTCGGAGGCTGATAAGCTAAGTGTGGAAACACACCTGGCAGGCTGCGCCGATTGCAGGCAGGAGCTTGCCGATATGTGGAAGCTTTGGGATATGATGGGTGAGATTGAAGCGCCGGAGCCATCGGCTCATTTAAAGGTGAAGTTTAATGCCATGCTCGAAACCTATAAAGAATCGCAGCTGGAGCAAAACGGGTTGTGGGGCAGGTTGAAAGAACAGTTTGAGCGCCTGTGGCAAATGCAGCCTCAATTGCCTTTGGCATACAGCGCGGTAGTGCTAATGGTATGCCTGGGTATAGGATACTGGTTTATAGCGCCGGCTAAAACGGCCAGTCAGGATAAACAACTGGCAGCATTAACAAGCCAGGTACACGAATTAAAACAAACCATGATGCTGGCGCTGCTTGAAAATCCATCGGCGTCTGAACGGATAAGAGGCGTAAGTTATACCAGCGATATTAAACATGCCGATAAGGAAGTGATAGATGCTTTGCTGGCAACATTGAACAACGACCCTAACGTAAATGTGCGTTTGAGCACGCTGGAAGCATTGACTCATCTGGCCAATCATCCCGAGGTGAGGCAGGGGTTAATTAAATCAATAGAAGAACAAGATTCGCCGTTAATGCAATCGGCTATAGCCGATGTGATGCTTAAACTACAGGAAAAGCGATCGGTAAAATCATTTAAGGATCTGCTCAAGCAAAAAAATCTCGATAATGGCGTGAGGGATAAGATCAAACAAACAATAACGCAACTCATTTAAAACCAAAGATTATGAAAAAATTATTACTTCCCATTTTTTTGGGACTGGGGCTGTGCCTTGTCCAAATTAAAGCTAAGGCACAACACGAAGCGAAGGAGCATGTGAGTAAGCAATTTACTTTAAGCAAAGGCGTAGTGGTTGTTTATAATGTGTTTGGCTCTATCAATGTTGAAGGCTATTCGGGCGATAAGGTGATCATGGAGATTGACCAAACTATTTCGGCCAAAGATGAGGCTACGCTTGCAGAAGGCAAAAGAGATTTTAAACTGGTATTTGACCAGAAGGCGGATACGGTAATGGCTTATATTGCAGCCCCGTATGATTCCAGGCCACACACGCATTATGGGGATTGGGACGATCACAGGCATATTGAATACCAATACAAACTGAATTTTACCATCAAAGTGCCTTTTAACATGAATTTAAGAATATCAACAGTGAACAATGGCAATATTGGGGTTAAAGATGTATACGGTTCACTGCACATTAATAATGTAAATGGGGGCATTGAAATAGAGAATGCCAAAGGCGCAACTTATGCGCACACTGTAAACGGACCGGTTACGGTTAATTATTTGAGCGTACCTAATGACGATTCTTCTTACTACACTATAAACGGAAAAATTCAGGCCACTTACCCGGCATCTTTAGCCGCCGATATGGAATTTAAAAGCATGAATGGCCAGTTTTATACCGATTTTGAAAATGTTGAGGTTTTACCCGGCAAGGTTACAAAAACAGAAGCCAAGGGTAAGGCAGGCACAACATACAAACTGAACAAAAACTCGGATTTCAGAATTGGTGCGGGCGGCAAACTATTTAAATTTGAAACACTCAACGGAAATATTTATATTAAAAAACAACAATAAGATGAAAGCGATAAGAATGATAAAATTTGCAGCCATATTGATCACAGCTATGCTGTTTAACACGCAGCTATGGGCGCAAAGCGATAAGTCGGAACAATTGGTAGTTCCGTTAAGCGATCCGGGCAAACCTTATAAACTGAATGTGGATCTGATACAGGGATCGATAACCGTGATAGGTTATGAAGGTAGAGACATCGTAATTGAAACCAAAGGCGATGAGCGCCACAAAACCAACCGCGAAGGCAACGGCATGAAGCGCCTGGATACAGGTAACTCCGCTGATATTCGTGCCGAAGAAAAAAATAATAAGGTTACCGTAGGTGCCGATATTCCGCACCGCGTAAGCCTGGTGATCAAAGTGCCTCAAAACGGCGCGACATTAAATTTAACTACCATTAACAATGGTGATATAGTAGTGAATAATGTAAGCGGTGTAATGGAAATAAGCAATACTAACGGCGGTGTTAAAATGAGCGGCATATCAGGGTCGGTTGTGGCTAATACCATTAATGGCGGGGTTAGCGTGGGTTTTAAAAGTATCGACCCGAAAGCAGCCATGGCGTTCACCAGCCTTAACGGCAGTATAGATATTACCTTTCCGGCAAGTTTAAAAGCTAATGTTAAGCTTAAAACAGACCGCGGCAATATTTACACCGATTTTGATGTAGTTAACGATTCGCGCAAACCCGATGTTACCCGTACTGCCAAGGATGGTATGTACAGCCTGAAAATTGACGACTGGGTTTACGGCAAGATTGATGGTGGCGGCCCCGAAATGCTGATGAAAACCATGAACGGAAGTATATATATCCGTAAGGCTAAGTAAACAACATACTTTCGGTATACAGCAAAACCTGCACATCCGTTATGAAAACTTTGATCGTGGTTTTATTGACCATAGGGCTATGCTTTGTCTTAAAATTAGCTTATGCACAAACCGGCGACGGTAAAATTGAGGGTAAAGTGATCGATGCAGGTAAAAAGCCAGCCGACGGTGCAACAGTTAATTTGTTAAATGCCCAAAGCCTTGTGGTTATTAAAACCATACTCACTAACCCTGATGGTACCTTTAAATTTGGGGATCTGCAAAATGGCAGTTACCAGGTTACGGTATCATCAATGGGTTATCAAAACTATAAAAGCGATTCGCTTGTAATTGGTAAGCAGGTAACTGTTACTTTGCCTGCCATCACGCTTATCGCGACAAGCAAGCAGCTAAAACAAGTTGATATAGCTGCTCAAAAAGCATTTGTTGAGCAAAAGATAGACCGTACGGTGGTTAACGTTAACGCGCTTATCAGCAATACCGGCTCAAACGCGCTTGAGGCTTTAGAAAAAACACCCGGGGTATTGGTTGACGACAATGGTAACATCAGCTTTAAAGGCAAAGCTGGCGTAATGGTGCTGATTGATGACAAGCCCACCTATTTATCCGGGCAGGACCTGGCAAATTATCTTAAATCAATACCGGCATCACAACTGGATGTTATTGAACTGATGGCTAACCCGCCGGCCAAATATGATGCATCGGGCAACGCGGGTGTTATCAACATAAAAATTAAAAAATCAAAAGCCAAAGGGTTTAATGGTAATATAGCTGCCAGCGTAGGCAGGGCGGCTTACTGGCGTACCTTAGAGAGTATAAACCTTAATTATCACGTCAATAAAATAAACCTGTTTACCAATATCGGCTATGGCATCCAAAATGGTTACCGCCGGTTGGATGTGAGTCGTACATACTTTGATGCCGCAGGTAACCGCACTTCGGCTTATAATGAAACAGCTTTTTTTAATCCCAAAAACCATAACGGCAATATTAAGCTGGGGCTTGACTATTATGCCTCGCCTAAAACCACATTTGGGGTTGTGCTTACGGGGGCGTTAACCACCGGCAATAACTATAACCCGGTTAATAGCTTTTTGAGCAATGCCGCAGGTAATGTCGATTCAAATATCGTTTCTGTTAACAATACACAAAGCAAGTTTCGTAATGCCGGTATAAATCTTAATTATCTGCATCAGTTTGACCGTAAAGATCAGTCGTTGTCTTTTGATTTTGATCATCTCAATTACAACTCACATAGAGATCAGTCATTTATTAGCGATAGCTACAACAATACGGGTAACTTAGAAGGTACGCAATACATTACCGATAACCTGCCCACCGATATTAATATTTATGCAGCCAAAACCGACTATATTCAGCCTGTTGGTACAAAGGGAAGGTTTGAAACCGGATTAAAAACCAGTTATGTAAATACCGATAATGCTGCTAACTACTTTAATGTCGTTAAAAACATCAGCACAATAAACAACAACACCACTAACCGCTTTTTGTATAAAGAGAATATCAATGCCGCATATGTAAGTTTTAATACCGAATTTAAACGCATTGCCATGCAGACAGGTTTACGTACCGAAAACACTAATATAAACGGCCATCAGCTGGGTAATGCACAAAGTCCCGATTCATCATTTACGCAGCATTACACCAGTGTGTTTCCTACGGCGTATGTATTGTACAAACTGGATACGGCAGGCAGCAACTCATTAAAACTGAGTTACGGCAGGCGTATTGACAGACCCTATTACCAGGATCTGAACCCTTTTGTAACCATTTTAGATAAATATAGCACATGGGAGGGTAACCCGTTTTTAAAACCGCAGTTTATTGACGCATACCAGTTTACCTACAGTTTTAAAAGCGTGTTCTCGTTCACGGTGGATTATAATGTGACCAAAGATTACCAGATTGAATACGACGGGCAAAAAGGAGACATATTTTACGCCACCACAATTAATTTGGGCCGCAAAGCACATTGGGGCTTTGAAGGCAACCTCTCTTTTAACCCGTTTAAATGGTGGAATTTTAATTTATATACTGAGCTTGACTGTACTTCTTTTGAAGGGCAACTTACCGCCCACACAAATATTGATTTAAACGATACGCATTGGTACTTTAGCAATAACAATCAATTCAGTTTCTCAAATGGCTGGAGCGCCGAGATAAGTTCGTTTTATGTTTCGCCTGCGCGCGATGGACAGTTTACACCTCATTCGCGCGAGCAAACCAATATCGGCATCCAAAAAAAGATATTAAACAATAAAGCATCTGTCAAATTAACCGCAAGGGATATTTTCAGGACTAATTTTTCCGGAGGAAACATTACCAATATTCCTAATGTAGTGGCTACCTACCATAACGATAATGCTAACCGCTCTGTGACACTTGGCTTTACCTACAATTTCGGTTCATCTAAAGACAATCCTAAAAAGCGGGATACCAACAGCGCTACCGATGAAGCCAAGAGAGTGGGTAATTAATACAAGGCTATTTTACCTTTTTTGCAAGCCTGTTTTTGCGTGCCTGTGTTATGGCAACACCGAGGTGATATAATGCAAGATATAGCTTAGGGCTAAAGCTTGCCAGTGCATATTTAAAGTTGAATGACGGTGTAAGTCCACGATTAAAATCGCGCCTTAACCCTTCAACTATTTCTTTATAAGGCTGATCGGCGGTGCCAAAACACAAACGCCATATGTATACACCTTCGGCATAGCCGTACACTGCATCTGCTGCCGATTCGCCCCAGCGTTCTATCAAAACATCTTTAAAGTTGTAATCAACCAGTTTGTGCGACGAGATCCGGGTGTCGGGGTGCAAATTGATCATCACCAACGGTTGGGGGATAGACTTTACTTTCAGATCCTTTTCAATAACCTTGCGGCAAAGGTCATAATCGTCCATACGGCTTTGGTTTTCATCAAAATACAGATCGTTTTCCTCAAATATTTTCCGGTTTATCGCTATTGATGAGCACGACATCATCATCAATTTGTCGGTATGGAGCTTTTTATTGTAATGAAAATACCTGTACATTTTAAACGGATACGGATATATCTTTGAATAACCGGCGCAGTACAGCAAAGCCAGTTGCGGATGGGCCTGCATTTCACGCACGCGAATGCTCAGGCTTTCGGCCAACAGCTCATCATCATCATCTAAAAAGAAAATTAACCCGCCTTTTGTAGCGGCCATCCCATCATTACGTGCACCCGATGCAAATTTTTTAGCGCTGTGGATGTATATCCATTTGATGCCTGGGTACTTTTCTGCAAAATTGGCAACGGTTTGTTTTACCTGGATACTGATCTGGCTATCGGTATTATTATCAACAACACACACCTCAAAGTTGCTAAAGTCCTGTGCCACAACCGATCTTAGTGCCCGTTCGAGTAAATGCGGGCGGTTTTTGGTTGGAATAATGACCGATAAATTAACATCCTTAGTTTCATCCATATAACGAACGGAGCAGTATGGTTTAGCAATTGCGAATATAGCATCTTGATGGATGCATATCCAATTTGTTTAAAAATGGCACGATGATAAACAATTGGTTACATTTTACAGTAAATATTACTGCTCATTACAGTATGGTAACTATTAATTAATTTGTATTATTGCAATCAAAACCCCAAATTATTAAAACTATTATTACCCCTACAATTAAAGGTTATTTGCATCACGTCAAACAAATGTGTATAAATAAACAATTCCTCATATCCCTGTTTTTTCTTGTTTTTTTTGATCTGTCTGTTTCGGAGGCACAAAGAAAAGTACTATCCAACCAGGCAGGTAATACAGAAATATTCCAGAATATAAGTAGCGTAGACCAGATGTCGGACGCTGATATAGAAAAATTAAAGCAGCAGATGCAAGCCAATGGTATTTCTATTGAGCAGGCACAACAGGCAGCTTTGGCAAAAGGCATGTCTCCGGCCGAATGGTCCAAATTACAAGCAAGGCTTTCAAGTCCATCTGCCACAACACAAAACAAAACAAGCGGCGAACCAACATCAATATCGGGCCCGGTAAGACAAGTTGAAAAGAGCGATTATCAGGTTTATCAAAAAGGGCCCTCATCAAATGTTTTTGGATCTTCTTTTTTTGATTCGCCGTCGTTATCATTTGAACCTAATTTACGTGTGGCAACGCCTGTAAATTATATTTTAGGTCCGGATGATGAATTGTTGATCAATGTTTCCGGTTACCAGGAAACAAATATAAAAACCGCGGTACAACCCGAAGGGGCGATATTTATTCCGCAGGTTGGCTCAATAATTGTAAATGGGCTTACTATTGAAGAGGCAACCGCCCGCATTCGCGATAAAATGTCGCAAACCGCATATCCGTCAATTAAAAGCGGCTTATCGAAATTAATTATTTCGCTGAGTAAGATCAGGAGCATACATATAACTGTTGTTGGAGCTGCCAAGCCGGGCAACTATGTTACCTCTTCGCTTTCAACGGTTTTCAATTCCTTATATCAAAGCGGTGGCCCCGGCGACATCAATACTTACCGGGATATTGAACTGATCAGGAATAACAAAGTTTACCAAAAGATAGATATCTACCAGTTTTTAACTAAAGGAGATCAAAAAGGTAATGTGCCGTTGAAGGAAAACGACGTGATCAATTTTCCGGTATACAAAAAACGGGTTACCATATCCGGCCAGGTAAAGCGCCCTGGTGTTTTTGAGTTAAAGGATGGCGAATCATTTGAAAACCTGTTGTTTTTTGCTGGTGGATATACCGATAGAGCATATAAAGCTACCATAAAGGTTAAACAAAACACTGATATCGAGCGCAAGATTAAAGATATCTCCAAGCTTGAAATAGCAGCCTACCTGCCCGAAAATGGTGATGAATTTCAGGTGGATGCTATATTGGACCGTTTTGAAAATGCGGTAAGTATTAAGGGCGCTGTTTATCGTCCGGGCCAGTTTGAACTAACCCCGGGGATAACCATTAAATCGCTAATTCAAAAAGCCGGTGGCCTGCAGGAAAATGCTTTTACAGACAGAGCTGTTTTAACCCGTACCCATATCGACGGTACCAAAGAGAATATCACATTTAACGTGAGCAGTTTAATGAACAGCAATTCATCTGATATCCCACTCATTAAAAATGATGAAATAATAATTGCAACCGTTAATGAGTTTAAAAGTAATTACAGCATTAGTATTGCCGGTGAAGTTAGAAAGCCAGGTGCTTATCCCTACAAAGAAAATCTTTCACTGAAGGATATGTTTTTTTTAGCCGGAGGCTTTACTGATGCAGCATCATCATACCATGTTGAAATTAGCCGACGCATTGTTGGCGAACGGTCAACAAATATCGATTCGATAGCCAAAGTATTTGATATGAATATTGAAAAAGGCCTCGGAATAGAGAATAACAAATTTATTTTAATGCCTTACGATGCGATAACGGTAAGGAAGAACCCTGCATATACCGAACAAAAAAGAGTGACCATTGAAGGAGAAGTAAATTTTCCGGGCTCATATACAATTGAGAGCAAAAATGAGCATATCAGCGATTTGTTAAAACGCGCAGGTGGGCTAACACCGCTGGCTTATGCAAAAGGTACATTTTTGATCAGAAATAATACACAAGGCGGCCCGCAGCAACAGGAAGTTGCAAAAACCGTGCAAACCAGTATTAAAGATACCAGTACCAAAGTTATTGAAGACATTACAAGAACCAATCTTAGGATACCGGTAAACCTCGAAGAAGTATTAAAAAGGCCTGGATCTATTGAAGATTATGTGCTGGAGAATGGTGATGAGATACAGGTGTTAAAAACCGACCCCCTGGTAAAGTTAAGCGGCGAGGTACTTTCGTCAACAAAAACGGGTTTTATAGCAGGGAAAAACATAGATTATTATCTATCGCAGGCCGGCGGCACTACGGATAATGCCCGCAGATCAAAAATATATGTACTGCATGCTAACGGAACTATTGGCAGAACCAACAACGGTATTTTTGGCCTGTTCAGGTCTTATCCTTCTGTTGATGCCGGTTCCGAAATAATCGTTCCGCGTAAAACAGATAAAAAGGGATTGGATGCCCAGCAAACAATTAGCCTTACTTCGGCAATAGTATCTTTGGTATCGTTGATCCTGGTTACCATATCTGTCTTAAAAAACTAAAATGGCAGAAGAGCAAAAAAAAGATATCATTAAGTTTTTGCAGAGCATGGCTGTGCAGGCTTTTTGGCATTTGGTAAACAGGTGGTACCTGTTGCTATTTGCCGTATTGCTGGGAGCAGGATACGGGTATTATAAAATACGTAATGTAAAGCCGATGTACACTGCCAGTTATACGTTTGTTTTATCAACAGACCAGGCCGGGCGTGGTAATGCACTTGCGGGCCTGGCCTCACAACTTGGCTTTGATGGATTAACCAGCAGTCCCGACAATATTTTTTCGGGTGATAATATTATTGAACTTTTTAAATCGCGAAAACTGATAGGCTCGGCATTACTGTCTGAAGTTGATACAGCTACCCATGAAACCTTATTGAATTATATTTTACGCAAACAGTTTGCAAACATGTATAAAAAACTGGGCCCGCTTAATAACAAGCCGGCAACATATGATAAAATGCGTACCAGCTTATACAGAATGGCTATATCGCGTGTGGGTAGCTCGTTTGTAGTGTTTAAAAAAGATAAGAAACTTATTTTTTATGTTATCAGCGCTACCAATACCGATCCGGATGTTGCTTATTATGTGGCAAAAAATGTACTCAATGAAACATCACGATACTTTATCGATACCAGGACCAAAGTTTCGGCAAGTGGTGTGCAATTGCTGCAACACGAAGCTGATAGCCTTGGCGATGTACTGAATCGTACATTTAGCTCAACCGCTGTGATGAACGACCATACGTATAACTTAAATCCATCTCTAACAGTCCAGCGGTCAGGATCAATATTTAACCAGGCTAAAGCTAATGCCTTTGCAGGGGCATATACTGAGGTGATGCGTAACCTTGAAGTAGCCAAAATTACTTTGCAAAAGGAAACACCTTTGTACCGAATTATAGATGAACCCGAATTGCCACTATCGCCAACTGCAACAAATAAACGTAAGTATATAATTTACGCATCGGCCATTGTAGCTGTTTTAATGGGCATTATACTTATTTCGATACGTTTTTATAAAGACATTGTACTATACTTTAAATGACAAATACACCCGATAGCTTTTTAACAGCTAATATTGCTATAATTGGATTAGGATACGTTGGCCTACCCCTGGCTGTCGAATTCGGAAAGAAATATAGTGTTGTAGGATTTGATATTAATATAAACCGTATCAAAGAACTATCCGAAGGTAAAGATCATACTCTTGAAACACACGGAGATGTACTAAAAAAGGTAACACGAGGCAAAGAAGGAGGCACGGGTGTTTATTTTACTGGCAATAAGGAAGCATTGAATGATTGTAATGTATTTATTGTTACCGTACCCACCCCGGTAGATCAATACAATAATCCAGACCTTACGCCTCTTATTAAAGCTACCGAAACAGTTGCAAAAGCACTAAAAAAAGGCGGGGTTGTAATTTACGAATCAACGGTATACCCGGGCTGTACAGAAGAAGCTTGTATACCTATACTTGAAAAGCATACCGGCCTGATCTTTAATACCGATTTCTATTGCGGCTACTCGCCCGAAAGGATAAATCCCGGCGATAAAAACAGAACCTTGCCTAACATTAAAAAGGTAACGTCGGGCTCTACGCCCCAGTCGGCACAATTTATTAATAATTTATATTCATCAATCATACCGGCCGGCACATATCTGGCGCCATCAATAAAAGTGGCCGAAGCGGCTAAAGTTATTGAAAACGCACAGCGCGACATTAACATAGCTTTTGTAAATGAGTTATCTAAGATATTCACTTTGTTGGGTATCGATACCAATCAGGTATTAGAAGCTGCATCAACAAAGTGGAATTTTTTATCGTTCAAACCAGGCCTGGTAGGTGGGCATTGCATCGGCGTTGACCCGTACTATCTGGCCCAAAAGGCAACATCAGTGGGTTATTATCCCGAAATTATTCTATCCGGCAGGCGTATAAACGACAGTATGGGGGCTTATATAGCCGATACTGTTGTAAAGCTGATGATCAAAAAGGAGATCAGTATATGGGGTGCTGATATTTTAGTTTTAGGTATCACCTTTAAAGAAAATTGCCCGGATGTAAGGAATACTAAGGTTGTGGATATTATCCACGAGCTTGAATCGTATAAGGCAAACATAACAGTTTACGATCCGTGGGCAAGTTGCAGCCAGGTACAACACGAATACGGTTTAACCTGTGTGGATAGTCTGCCTGCCGATAAAACCTATAATGCTATAATTCTGGCGGTAAGCCACCAGGCTTTTATCGGGCTTGATTATCAAAGTATGCTTAAACAGCCGGGAGTACTTTATGATGTAAAAGGAGTACTGGATATATCATTAGTTGATGGCCGGCTATAATGAAATTAATTTCACGTTTTTAAACCATTATCAATGTATTTATTATGAAACCAGCGAAATTGATAGCCTTAAAGATTAATATAGTCATAGCAATTACCCCTATACATTAATGTACGAAAAAAAATATCATACGGCAGAGCTAAGCAAATTTAGCTTCCTGATAACGGGCGGAGCAGGCTTTATTGGCTCAAACCTGGTTGAATACCTGCTTAAAAACAATGCAGGCAAAGTGCGTGTACTTGATAATTTAACAGGTGGTTTTTATGATAATATTAAAGATTTTATTGCTAACCCGGCATTTGAATTTATAGAGGGCGATATCAGGAACTACGAAACTTGCAAAAAAGCCGTAGAGGGAATGGACTATGTAAGCCATCAGGCGGCATTGGGTTCGGTGCCGAGATCGATAGCCGACCCGATAACCACAAATGAGGTAAACATAATTGGCTTTTTAAATATACTTTGGGCGGTAAAAGAAGCGGGCAGCGTAAAAAGATTAATTTATGCAGCATCATCGTCCACATATGGCGATAACACCGATAGTATAAAAGTTGAAAGCCAGATAGGTCAGCCACTTTCGCCTTACGCAATAACTAAATATGTTAACGAACTTTATGCCAACGTTTTTGCCAAAACCTATGGCATTGAAACCATCGGTTTACGCTACTTTAACGTGTTTGGACCAAAGCAAAGTCCACAAGGAGCCTATGCGGCCGTAGTGCCATTGTTTATAGATGCTTTAAAAAATGACCGTCCGGCATTTATAAATGGCGACGGGGAGCAAACAAGAGATTTTACTTTTGTTGAAAACGTGGTACAGGCAAACATTAAAGCATTTTTTGTTGACGATGCAAGTGCCATAAATGAGGTTTACAATGTGGCTTGTGGCGAAACAACATCTCTTAACCAATTGCTGAAAAAAATAAATGATATTATAGGCAAAAACATGTTGGGCACATATAGGGCACCCCGGCAGGGTGATATAAAAAACAGCCGGGCCGATATATCAAAAGCTGCCCGGTTATTGAATTATGAACCATTCATTAAAATTGATGAAGGGTTAAAAATAACGATAGGTTAATTAGCATAACTTATAACGATGTTGCAAAAAATAAACAATGCATAATCCCTATAAAATTGTAATTGAACCCGGCCGTACAGAAAAAAATTACTGGAACGACTTGTGGCGTTATCGTGAGTTGTTTTATATACTAAGCTGGCGCGATATTAAAGTTAAATACAAGCAAACTGTTATAGGCGTTTTGTGGAGTGTGTTAAGGCCACTGTTGGCAATGATAATATTTACAGTGGTTTTTAGGTATTTTGCCAAACTAAATGCAGATATAAAAAATGTACCGTACGCCTTATTTGTATTTGCCGGTATGCTGCCATGGCAGTTTTTTGCATCTGCGCTAAGCGAATGCAGTAACAGCCTTATTGCCAATGTTAATTTAATAACCAAAGTATATTTCCCGCGCCTGATAGTTCCGGCCAGTGCGGTAATAGCAAGCTTTGTTGATTTTTTGATCAGCCTTGTACTGCTTTTTGTACTTTTTATATATTTTAGCTTTGTACCACCCTGGCAAATTGTAATATTGCCGCTGTTTCTTTTACTTTCATTTTTAACTTCGTTTGGTATTGGCCTGTATTTAACGGCCCTGAATGTTAAATACAGGGATTTTAGATACATTATACCATTTATTGTACAGTTTGGTATGTATGTTTCGCCCGTAGCGTACAGCAGTAGCATTGTGCCGGCCAAATGGCGCATTCTATTTGATCTAAACCCCATGGTAGGTGTTATTGATGGCTTCAGGTGGTGCATATTAGGCGGTGATTTAAATACCGATAAACAACTCAGTATCAGCATATCTATTATTATCAGCTTTTTAATGTTAATTTTTGCTGTTAGATATTTTAGGAAAACAGAAAAAACATTTGCTGATATTATTTAACCCAATATATGAGTGAACGCATAATTAGTGTTGAAAACCTGGGTAAATGCTACCAGATAAGCCATGAACGCGAGCGTGGTTATACCGCTTTACGCGATGTGATTGCCAATAAGTTTAAAAATATAGCTTCTAAAAACAGATCAGCCAATACCACTGAAGATTTTTGGGCACTAAAGGATGTTTCATTTGACATTAACACCGGCGATGCGGTAGGTGTTATTGGCCGTAATGGGGCAGGTAAAAGTACATTACTTAAGTTGCTAAGCCGGATAACCGAACCAAGTACCGGCCGCATTACATTAAACGGCAGGGTTGCAAGCTTATTAGAAGTTGGCACAGGTTTCCATCCTGAGTTAACGGGGCGCGAAAACATTTATCTGAATGGCTCTATATTGGGTATGAAACACAAAGAGATCAAACAGAAGTTTGACGAAATAGTTGACTTTAGCGGTGTTGAACAATTTTTAGATACTCCGGTAAAACGGTACAGCAGTGGTATGTATGTAAAGTTGGCCTTTGCTGTGGCTGCCCACCTGGAACCCGAAATATTGGTTGTTGACGAAGTTCTGGCTGTGGGCGATGCTGAGTTTCAGAAAAAATGCCTTGGCAAGATGAATGACGTTACACATAGCGGCCGAACCGTTTTGTTTGTTAGTCATAATATACAGGCCATTACAGCTTTATGTACTAAAGGTATATTTTTGAGCAAGGGCCTAACCGAAGGCCTTCGCCCGATAGATGAATGTGTAAACGCCTATTTGAATAATATAGTTAATAACGACGGCGTGGAGGTTTTTGATGCTATAAACGATATAGCCTTTATAAAGCAAGGCAGATTAATAGATAATCAATCCCAAATAAAAACCTCATTTTTTATTTACGAAGATATTAATGTAGAGATACATTGGAGCAATGTTCAGGGGATACCTATTCACCCCAATATCGAACTGCATAATGTGTTAGGCCACACTTTGTTTTGGAGTATCGATGCCAATATTGATTGGGACGGTAAGAAAAAATCGGTGCAGGGTGAATATGTGAGCAGGGTAACAATACCCGCCTATCTTTTAAAAGAGGGGAGTTATTTTCTTTATCTTGCATTATACACCCCTCATCCCGAAGCGATGATAGATTTAAAGATCAATGTATTAAATTTTGTAGTAGTTGACCCGCGTAACGAATTGTCGCTGGCCCGCGGATCATATGCAGGCACCTTCGAAAAATTCACTTTCGCGCCGGTACTGGAGTGGAATAATGAAAAGGTAAAGTAGGGCAGGATGGGCATGTCTAAAAAAATTTCATTTATTGTAAGGAATGATCCCGAATTATTAAACGATAAGATATTTAGTTCGGCAGAGCTTTACGGGATGAAGAGCGATAATTACTGCTTTATTGCTATAAAAGATCGTTTGAACCAGTTGGGGCATGAGATACATACCCAGGATATACTGCCCCCACAGGATGCTGATATTATTTTGTGTCTTGACCAGGTGGGGTTGTTTAAAAGCATAAATGTACTAAACAAACCATCGTACCTGATTATCAGCGAGCCTGCCGTTTATTGCCCTGATAACTGGCTGGTAGAAAATCACGTTTATTTTGAAAAAATATTTACCTATAACCGCGATCTGATAACCTCCGACAAGTATGTGCGCTATACACTGGCGTTTGACTTTGATCCCGCAAAAGTATTTAGCGAAATAAGTTTGGAAAGATTTCATAACCGAAAGCTGCTTTGCCTTATTGCCGGGTCAATACAAGTTACCCGGTCTGAACCAAAGATCAAATCATTGTTGTATGAGCGATATCTGGCTGCTGATTATTTTTCAAAATATCATTGTACAGAGTTTGATGTATATGGCAGAAACCTGATTGATAAAAAATTTGAATGCTTTAAAGGTGCCCGCTATTTAAAAATGCTGAAACTTAACCCTTTGGTTAAACTGATTGCTCAATATAAAGCGCGCAATATTAAAAAGAGTTTTAAAGGTGCTGTGCCGGCCCTTGGAAAATTAGAGTATCAAAATCAGTATAATTTTTCATTATGTTATGATAATTCCGAAATCAACGGTTTTGTATCAGAGCGTATTATTGATTGCTTCTTGTCAAAATCGCTGCCTGTTTATTTAGGCCCGGCAGATATTACTGATTATGTGCCGGATGATTGTTTTATAGACAGGCGTAAATTTAAAAACAATAGGCAACTTTATAGTTATATCAAAAACATGCCTTTTGAAGAATACTCTGCTTATTTAAAAGCCATAAATAATTTTCTTAACAGCAGCAGGATTGATATTTTTAAAACCGACCATTACGCCAATACAATTACCTTAAATATGAACTTAGATGAATAAAGAGATTGGTATAGTTAACACCTACATAGCGCCTGATGCTTCCGCGTGGGTTAATAAAGTTCTTGATTCGACATTTATCAGTGAAGGGAAATTAGTAAAAGAGTTTGAAAATAAGCTGGCAGACTATCTGGGCATTATCAACCCGGTGGCCTTAAACTCGGGCACCTCGGCTTTGCACCTGGCTTTAGATGTAGCCGGAGTTGGCGAAGGCGATGAGGTTATTTTACCGGCACAAACTTTTGTAGCAACAGGGTTGGTTATTTTACAGCAAAAAGCGGTACCGGTATTTGCTGATATAGATTATGACACCGGTAATATATCCGTAGCTGATATCAAAGCTAAAATTACTGCTAAAACTAAAGCTATTATGCCGGTTCATTGGGCTGGTTATCCGTGCGACATGGATGCAATTATGCAGTTAGCGCGCCAACATGGCCTTATCGTAATAGAAGACGCAGCACATGCTTTAGGTGCGTTATACAACAATAAACCCATAGGCAGTATAGGCGATTACACCTGTTTTTCGTTCCAGGCCATTAAACATGTAACCACCGGCGATGGTGGGGCGCTGAGCACCATTCATCAGGATAAATACCATAGCGCTTACCGCAAACGATGGTTTGGTATTGACAGGGCAGGAGCTGCAACAACCGAACTTGGTGAACGTAGTTATAGCATAGAACAGATAGGTTATAAATATCATTTAAACGATTATGGTGCTGCATTGGGACTGGCTAATCTTGTTGGCTTTAAAGAACGTTTAAACCACCGCAAACAACTGGCCTCAATTTACACCAGCAATTTAGATAAAGTAGCAGGGGTTACATTGCTTGAAACTGCTCAAAATAAAGAAAGCGCGCACTGGCTTTACGGAATACATGTTGACAACCGGTTAGGTTTTATCAGGAAGTTAAAAGAAAAAGGAATTACAGCTTCGGTAATTCACCAACGGATTGACAGGAATGAAATATTTGGATCATTAAAAGATCTGCCTGTTCAAAAACGGTTTGACGAAACACAGATACATATACCAATACATGATGCCGTAAGCTTAGAAGACGCAGAATATATTGTAGAAACAATTAAAAGTGGATGGTGAAAAAAGACCAGTATTTTTATTCGTTAGATAGTCTTAGGGGTATCTCTGCTATTGCCATTCTATTGTTTCACTTTAATTTGTTGTTTTTTAAAGCGTTATGGATAGGCGTGCCTGTTTTTTTTGCATTATCGGGCTTTTTAATCACCCGTATATTGGTAACAAACAAAATAGGCCAAAATTATTTTAAGCCGTTTTATTACAAACGTGCACTACGCATATTCCCTATTTACTATATCCTGTTTTTTGTTAGTTTACTATGGGGGTGCCTTATTCATGTCAGTGCTTCGCAGTGGTGGATATACCTGTTTTATCTTCAAAACTTTAGTATCTCGTTAAATATGCGGCCAATATTTGGAAACGGGTTAATGCAGCATACCTGGTCGTTATCAGTCGAAGAACTTTTTTATCTGATCTGGCCACTTTTCATCAGACTGGCAAACACAGCCCGTGTTTTATTTACCGCTATAGTTCTATATTTTGTAATTATTGCTGGCAAAATAGTGCTCATCAGTTTATATCCTACAGCATCGTCAGAAAACATGTTGCTGCTATCTTTTTTTGGAAATTTAGACAGTTTGATGGGGGGGGTTATCATCGGTATATTAAGCATTGAGCATGAAGCCGCCATGATAACTGCCGCTAAAAAGTATTTCGGCTATGCATTAGCCATATTGGGTACGGTTATTATTTTAAATTATTTCAGCACTGGGGCCAATACTATGATTCTGGAAGTTGTTTTAGGCTGTGCTGTTAGTTTGTTTTCGCCGTTATGTATTATATATTTTGCTTATATTCCACTAAGTAAAGTAGTCCGGCAGATTTTTGACAATCAGTTTTTAAGATTTACCGGCAAGATTAGCTACGGTATTTATCTTTATCATTATGCAGTTTATTTGCTTGCCGATGCCTTGGTCTATCATTTTAAATTAACTTTAAACATTTATTTTATAGTATTAATAAAATTAGCCGTAACATTTGCCATTGCCATAATTTCATGGAATTTAATTGAAAGTAAATTGCTCAAGTTAAAAAACCGCTTTAATTACAACGTATGACAAAAATTCTTCTTTTAGGCGCAACCGGCTTTGCGGGAAGCAATGTTGCACGTATATTAACCAAGGCCGGAATTGAATATACCGGATCGTCAAAAACAAACGGGACCGACCTAAGAGATATTGCACAGGTTGAGGCGCTGCTAAGTAACGTAAAACCAACTATCATTATCAATTGCGCTGCACATGTTGGCAGTTTAAATTATGTAACAGAAAAAGCCGCCAATGTTATGCTGGATAATTCGCGCATGATATTGAATATGTACCAGGCTATTGCTCAAATTTGCCCACGTGCTGTAATAGTTAACCCTATAGCAAATTGTGCTTATCCGGCAAAAGCCGATACTTTTATTGAAGATAACTGGTGGGATGGGCATTTGCATCGGTCGGTATTATCATACGGTTCAACACGCAGGCTGATGTGGTCGGTTGGCGAAAGCTTTTCAATGCAGTATGGTTTACGGAGTATTTACTTGCTGGTACCTAATATGTATGGCCCGTTTGACTCTACCGATCCGAATAAGGCGCATGCGCTTAATGCCCTGATCTCGAAGTTTGTTAAGGCCGATCGATCGGGTCAGCAGGAAATTGAAATTTGGGGATCAGGTGTAGCTATCAGGGAATGGTTATATGCCGAAGATTTTGCCTCTATCGTACTATCGATAATTAAACAGCCTAATACCATTGGCTTAGCTGAGCCTGTAAACCTGGCTCAAAATTTTGGTTTGAGTGTAAGGGAACTGGTTTATATCATCAATAGTCATTTTGAAAATAAATTTTCGATAAAATGGAACCATAATATGCCCGATGGGGCTCCCAAAAAAGTTATGGATGATACCCGTTTTAAAAAGGTATTTAGAGACTTTTACTTTACACCGTTTGATGAAGGTGTAAAAAACACCATTAATTACTATCAATCTATCTATCCGTACTGATATGGGGGCCGAACTGAACTCTGAGCAATATGATCACAGCCTTTTAAAAAGTTGCGGTGAGGATGTTTTTATAAGCGCCAAAGTTGAGATTAGGCGGCCTGGAATGGTAACTGTTGGCAGCCATGTAGCCATAGACAGCGGGGTTTATATTACTACCCAAGCCGAAATAGGTGATTATGTGCATCTGTCGCCATATATAACCGTTATTGGTGGCGCTAATAGTAAATTGATTGTGGAAGATTTTGTTACAATAGCAGCAGGGAGCCGAATCATAGCCGGAAGCGATAAGTTTTTAGGCGATGGATTTACCAGTGTTACCGCTCCGGAAGAATACCGCGATACGGTGACCTTTTCGACCATAACAATTAAACGCTTTGCCGGTATTGGCACTAACGCAGTTATTATGCCGGGTGTTACCATTGCCGAAGGATCGGTAATAGGTGCCTGCTCATTAGTTACAAAAGATACAGAGCCATGGACCATCTATACAGGCATCCCTGCACGGCCCGTAAAATTTCGCAATAAAGAAAAAATGATAAAATACGCAAAAGAACTTGGGTATCTCTAACAGCATGAATAAATCAATAGCACTATCGTACGTATTTACCACCTATAATAAGTTAAGCTACCTGCAGGTAACTTTACCCGTGTTGATAGCCGCCAGGAAAGATGATGAGGAAATTGTTGTAATTGATGGCGGAAGTAAAGACGGTACAAAAGAATACCTGGCCGCTTTATATCAGGAACAAAAAATACAGCAGTACATTTCAGAACCGGATAAGGGCGAATCGCACGGCATTAATAAAGGCATGTTGCTGGCTAATGGCAGTTTAATTAAGATATTAACGGATGATGACGCGTATCATTTCGGGGCTATTGGCAAGTGTAAGGAATTTATGCTTCAACATCCTGAAATTGATGTGTTGGGTTTTGATGGTTATGGTTATGGGATATCCAACGAGGTGCCTTGTTTTGAAAAACGTGATAGCGTGTCAAAATACCGCGAATGGAAGGAGAAAGGCACACCATTTATATTCTGCGGATTGAGTTTACTGATCAGGAAAAGCGCTATACCGTTGATAGGTTTATTTAGCACTAATGTTAAAATTATAGATTTTGAATACACTATCCGCATAACTGCCGGTAAAGGTAAACTTGCCTGGTACAGCGGTGGGTATTATGTAAACATAGCTAACGAGGATAGTAACTCAATACGTTTTTGGAAACTGTGTAACATTGAAACAGAACGAGCTAATTATATGTACCAGGGTATATTGCCGCTGGTGCAGTTTAAGCATATTGATGCGGTTAAAGAATTGGTACGGCCATTAAAAAGATTGATTACGCGGCCGGTAAAAGTGGCTAATACCCTTGCTTATGATACCGCCTTTAAAAATGCACTTGATAAACTGCATAACGGAGTATACGGAGAATTTTATTATTAGCCATGCAAACAGAAGTACCTTTTTTTAGCGTAATTATACCAACCTACAACCGGGGGCATTTAATTGAGGGAGTTATTAACTCTGCACTGGAGCAGCTTTATCAAAATTTTGAAGTTATTGTTGTTGATGATGGCAGTACTGATAATACCGAACAGGTTATAAAAGGAAAATATCAGCATTTGCCACAGATAAGGTATATTAAACAAAGAAATGCAGAGCGCGGCGCGGCAAGAAACACAGGTTTAAAAAATGCAAAAGGAAAATACGTCAACTATTTCGATTCGGATGATGTAATGTATAATAACCACCTGAGCGAGGCTTATAAATTTATCCAGGAAAATAACTATCCCGAAATATTTCTGTTAAACTATGTAATACAGGATGAAAACACCAATAGAACGGTAACGGGGGTGAAAACCAATGAAAAAGCGATAAATCGATTTTTAATTAAAGGTAACTTGTTGAGCTGCAATGGGGTGGTTATCAGAAATGATATCGCCTTAAACAATATGTTTAATGAAGACAGGGCGCTATCAGCAATGGAAGACTGGGAGTTATGGCTACGCATGGCATGTAAATACCCCATATTATTTGCTGATACGGTTACATCAGTTATTGTAAATCATGATGACAGGAGCGTTGTATCGGCCAATGCCAACGCGTTAGAAAAGAGAGCCGATAAACTTATCAAATGTGTACTTGATAACGAGGAGATAGTAAACTATTATAAAGCCGATATGAACAAATTTATTTCAAGCTGTTATACTTATGTTGCGCTACACATTGCATTAACACATAAAAACAGGTTTAAAGCGATGATATATACCGTAAAAGGCATAGCTAAAAATCCGTTATTTGTATTTGAACGCAGGTTTTTAGCTATAATAAAGCATTTGATAATTAACTAATTGAAAATAATACCGCACTATGGCCACATCAGCTCAATTTTTTAAAAAGTGCTTAATAAGTGGCGCAGAAGATCTATACAACTTACCGGGCTACGAAAAGTATTTTTTGGTAAAAAGCAAGTCATCCGGTTTTGTATTTTGTTCTAAAATAGCTTCACCGCAGGAACTTACCGATCATTACCAAGGTTATGACAGGGAACATTATTTATCATCAATCACCATTAAACGGTTTAATGAACTGTTAGATACATTTGAGCCTTATAAAAAAACGAACAGGATATTAGATGTAGGCTGCGGCTCGGGTTTTTTAATGGAACAGGCAAAAAAAAGAGGTTGGGAAGTTTACGGAACCGAGTATACCCCGGATGCCATAGAAATATGCGAAAGCAAGGGCATCAACATGAAGCAAGGTAAACTTGACCCCACATGGTTTGAGCCCGAAAGTTTTGATGTAATTACATCTATAGAGGTTTTGGAGCATATTAATAACCCGGTGGAAGAAGTTACCAATATCAATTACTTTTTACGGAAAGGTGGCCTTTTGTATTTTACTACTCCTAATTTTAATGCCGTTGAACGGTTTTTATTAAAAGCAGAGTACGATGTGATCCAATATCCTGAGCATTTATGTTATTATACACCTGCAACCATTAATTACCTTTTAAAAAATAACAATTTCAAGAAAAAGAAACTGTTAACTACAGGCTTTAGCTTTACCAGAATGAAAACCAGCACCGGACAATCAACTGAAAAAGTCATTTCTGAATCATCGTCAGATGAAGTGATCAGAGGTAAAATAGAAAAAAATATTTTTTTGCGTGCGGGCAAACTGGTTATCAATAACCTACTTAGTTTTTTTGGAGTAGGTAACTCTATAAAAGGGTGGTATATAAAAGCATAACTTATAGTCGCTTAAAAAGTATTACATGCGCCCCATACTCGTGCTTACTTATTGGAGTTTTAACGATGGCTTAATACAATCGGCCGTATTACCGTATGCCCGGATGATAGCCCGTATCTCGCGGTCGAAAGTTTATATTATGTGCCTTGAAAAGGCCAATATTGCTGTATCAAAGCAACAGCAACAGCAGATAAATTATGGGTTTAGAAAAGAAAATATAGAAATAATCTTTTTTACTTATCATCCTTTTGGTGTTAAACAGGCCCTATTGTGGGTGAGGTATCTGTGTAAGTTGCTGTATCTTATTATAAAACAACGGGTTAAATATATCCATGCCATTTGTACACCGGCAGGAGCAATAGGTTACCTGCTTGCAATTTTAACAGGCAGAAAATTAATTATTGATAGCTATGAGCCACATGCCGAGGCGATGGTAGAAAACGGCGGTTGGAGTAAAACCTCAGTTGCGTTTAAAATTTTGTTCTACCTGGAAAAAAAGCAGACTAAAAAAGCCGTGTTTTTGATCGCTGCCGCATCAAAAATGGAGAACTATGCACAACATGCTTATAAGGTTGATAATATTGCCCCAAAAATGTTTTTAAGACCGATGTGCGTAGATAGACAATTATTTGATCTATCTGAAAAACATCCGCAACTTACCCAACAATTAAACTTTAGCGGGAAGGTAATTTGCGTGTATGCGGGAAAAATAGGGGGCATTTACCTGGATGATGAAGTATTTGATTTTTTTAAACAGTGCCATATCTATTGGGGCGATAAGTTTAACATCCTGATGCTTGGTAATACTCCGGTTACAACTATTGAGCAGCAGCTAAACCGGGTACAATTGCCGCACACCATATTAACGCAGTTATTTGTGCCGCACAATGAGGTGCCCAAATATCTTTCGATAGCAAGCTTTGCCTTTACGCCTGTAAAGCCGGTACCTACTAAGCGCTATTGTAATCCTATTAAAGATGGTGAGTACTGGGCTATGGGGCTTCCGGTTGTTATTACGGCCAACATATCCGATGATTCTGACATAATTGAGGCTAATAATGCAGGGGCTGTTTTGAAAGAACTAACAACTATTGAATACATACAGGCTGTAAAAAAGATAGATGTTTTATTGCAAGGTGACAATGACGAATTGAAAGGACGTATAAAGGCATTAGCTGATAAATACCGTACTTTTGACATTGCGGAAACTGTTTATAAAAAAATTTACAGCAAGGCCGATATTTGATATCGCGCCAATGTTTTTAAAATTTAATTCTTGAAAAAAACTATTCTTTTTATCGTTCCATACCCGCAAAATACGGCGCCAAGCCAGCGGCTAAAATTTGAGCAATATTACGCCGGTTTTGAACAACATGGTTACCAGGTAACAACTGCCTCTTTTATTAATGAGCGTTTTTGGGAGATTGTTTATAAAAAGGGTTTTTATTTAAAAAAAGCGATTTTTACAATAGGGAGTTATTTGCGTCGTTATCAATTGCTAAGTACAGCAGGTAATTATGATGTGGTGTATGTTCACCTTTGGGGAACACCTTTTGGATTACCCATTTATGAATGGCTGCTGCGCAGATGTTCGAAAAAACTAATCTATGATATTGATGATCTTATTTACCAGGGGAGTTCGAGCCCGGTTAATAAGCTTGTAAAATACATCAAATCGAGCTCTAAGGTTGATTTTTTAATGAAACGTGCTGATCACGTATTGGTAAGCACTGATAAGCTTTTAGATTATACAAGCCAATTTACATCAAACGTAAGTTTGGTGCCGGCTACAATTGATGTTAAAAAGTATAATTTAACCAAAAATGGTGCTCCGGATAAAGTTGTTATTGGCTGGAGCGGCAGCCATACCACCAGTAAGTATTTGCATTTATTAGATGATGTACTGAAAAAACTATCGGCACGCCCTGATGTAAGAATAATGGTGATGGGGGATAAAACGTTTGCTATTAATAACCTTGACATTGAATTAGTAAACTGGACTGCCGAAAACGAAATACAAAATTTGAATCAGTTTGATATTGGTTTACATCCTGTGCCTGATGAGGAATGGGTATATGGTAAAAGCGGAGGGAAACTGGTACAGTATATGGCTACAGGCATCCCCATCGTTGCTTCGGCTATCGGGCCTAATTTTAAAGCTATAGAAGATGGCTATAACGGTTTTTTGGTAAGTTCAGATGATGAATGGTTAAATAAACTACTACTGTTGATAACCGATCACTCCCTGCGAAAGCAAATGGGGGCAAATGCAAAAACCTTTGCAGTTGAGCGTTACTCGGTTGAGGCTAACATAGACAAATATTTAGCTATTTTCAATTGAAGCAGCCTCAATAGTTTTATTTTCTTTCCTGTCGAAGATCATCACCGCCAAAAACACCATAAAAAATGGCACACAAGGTATTTTATATCGCGATAAAGTGCCAAAATTATAGCTTGATACCCCAACAAGAAAAGCAAAGATCAAAGTAAAGATCAGGCACATAATTAAGGTAGGGTCGTGATAAATTTTCTTAATAGATTCTAAAAACTTCCTTTTTAAGATGAGGTATAATGTTAAAAATAGCACAAATGCCGACTCAAGCGCACTAAGAAGCTGTATAGGGCTGTGCGCTTCCCATAAATAAGGCCTGAAAAGCGCAACATTGATTGCCGGTACAGTCATTTTTAAAATGCCTTGTACAGAAGGATCGAAATCACCAAGATCATATGCTGATCCTTCAGAAGCAAGCGATACCATAAGCAGGTAATCCTTTTGTTTTTTAACCGTTTCCAAAACCTTATCCACACTAAAATCTGATAAATAGGTTAGTGCCTTGGCAGAGGCCTTATAGGTTATAAACGAAAATAAGATCACAATAAAATAAAAAATTATCTTTTTTTCGGGATGCTCAGCTACTACTTTTTTGTAGTTTAAAATAGCTTTTAAAATTAACGCGGGTAGTAAAACCAGTATATAAGCTTTGATAAGGAAAAGTAAGATAATGGATATTACCGAAAGTATTACAGCTGATATTTTAAAAACCCGTTGTTCAAACAGCACATGCATCGAATAAACCAAACAGCCAATCGCAAACATGCAAAAGCTATCTTTAAACAATCCCGATCCCCATACTACAGGGCCGGGCATAAACAAAACAGCAATGGCTATATATTTAGTTATATTTTTGTACTGAGTTGCAAACGTTATAAACATCAGCCACATGCCTATAAATGATATTGAAGCTATAATGGTGTTGATAACCAGGTATTTAGTAAAGCAAAATAAACCAATAAAGGCACCAAGACATGATGTTGTATAAGCCGGTACATCATCATACCAAAACATTTCGCTCATGGTAGTTGCGTCATAATAGATGTTTTCGTTTGCGGAATGCGTTATTAACCTAAACCAGGTACCGGGTGATTGTGTTAAGGTATCGTTAATTAAGCTTGTATGGTAGTAATAATTAAAGGTATCGCCGTCGCCGTAATAATAGAAGTATAGTAACCCGATAAATAACGCACCTGCAATTTTTGCCGTTAAACCCGGTATAAAATATGCCCGCCAGGGGTGATTTACCGGATAGTATTTATCGCGATAATAGTAGGCCGTTTTGTATATGATCAGTAAATAAAATGGCAGTAAAATATAATCGGTAACTGTTATTTTAGCCATAAAGTATCACCATGTATTTGAATGCTTATCAACAGCTGTAAAATAACAAAATTTAATTCACTATAATTATACTCTCAATTAAGCTTAACTAAAATATATAACACAGTGTGTGGAATTAACGGACTTTTGTATAGAAAAGTCACCCCTGATATTATCCCGAAATTGCAATTGATGAATACCCTCATTGTTCATCGCGGTCCTGATGACGATGGTGTGTATTGCGATGAAAGAGTGGCTATGGGTATGCGCAGATTGTCGGTTATCGACCTTTCGAACGGTAACCAGCCTATGCAAAATAGATCAGGAAACATTGTTATTGTATTTAACGGCGAAATTTACAACTATCAGGATCTGAAAAATGAATTGCTGCAACAAGGTGTTTTATTTGAGACAGAATCAGATACCGAAGTTATTCTGAAACTTTACGAAGCATACGGGGAAGCCATGCTGAGTAAGCTGAACGGAATGTTTGCCTTTTCAATTCACGACAAGAGGAATAATCAATTATTTATAGCGCGCGACAGGTTTGGTGAAAAGCCGCTTTACTACCATCATACCGAGCAGGAGTTTATATGGGCGTCGGAATTAAAAAGTATAATAGCTGTACATCCGGAGTTAAAGGTCATATCGCGTAAAGCGCTAACCCTTTATCTTTCGCTAACCTATATCCCTGCACCGCACACCATTTATCAGGATGTTTTTAAGCTTTTACCGGGCCATTATATAAAGATAGACACGACAACGCTGCAAAAAAAAATACACGAGTATTGGGACCTTAACCCGGCCACAAAAGCAGATAGCGGTATAAGCTATGGTGACGCTCAAAAACAAATACGCGGCCTGCTTTTTGAATCGGTTGAAAAAAGAATGATAGCCGATGTACCCTTAGGCGTTTTTTTAAGCGGCGGAGTTGATTCGACCATTATTGCTGCTATAATGGCCAAAACAACCGATCAAAAAGTGAAAACATTTTCGGTTGGGTATGAAAACAAACGTTACGACGAATCAGCCAGGGCCAGGCAGGTAGCCAATCATATCGGGGCCGAGCATCATGAGTACATACTTGATTATAACGACCTGTTTGACGTGGTAGATAATATTGTGCTTAACTATGACGAACCGTACGCCGATTCGTCGTGTTTGCCTACTTATTTTATCTCATCAAAAACGGTACAGCAGGTAACCGTGGCCCTTACCGGGGATGGCGGCGACGAAGTATTTGGTGGTTACAATAAATATATGTTACCGCATTATCGTAAAAAAGTGGGGAAATATGTACCGGGTTTTTTAAGGCCGGTGCTGAAGAGTGGTTTGGCCAGTAATATTTTAGGCCGCGGCGACTCGAAATCAGTACTTTCTAAAGTAAAAAAAGTAGCCGACCTGCTAAATGAAGATACTGTTGCCGGACATTTTAACCTGATGGCATTAGGCTTCAGGCAGCATGAGTTGGATAAGTTGCTACGATCTGTAACTGATCGATATACCGACCTGCTTACACCGTATATTACTAAAATTGCCCCCGCTGGTGATGAACTGAAACAGTTACGGTATATTGATAAACAAATATCATTGGAGGGGGATATGCTGGTAAAGGTTGACAGGGCAAGTATGCTTTGCTCATTGGAATGCCGGTCGCCATTTTTAGATCACCGGATAATGGAATATACCTACCATTTGCCTGACGAGTATTTGATTAAAAACGGTGATAAAAAACGAATATTAAAGGATACTTTTGCCGATATGCTGCCGGATGGTTTTTTTAATGCGCCTAAATCGGGTTTTGAAATACCGGTTGGCGATTGGTTAAGAGGTCCGTTAAAAGCTGATATGCTTGAAACCTTGTCGGATACGATTTTACAACAAACAGGGCTTTTTAATATCGGATACATCAAAAAACTAATAGCCGATCATCTTACTGCCAGGGCTAATAATGCCAGGCAGCTATGGACACTTTACTGTTTCCAAAAGTGGTACAATAAAAATATTAACTAAACTATGCCCAAAATTTTACGTGTACTTAACCGGCTTAATGTTGGCGGGCCCACTTATAATGTTGCTTATTTATCAAGATATCTGCCCGAGGAGTACGAAACAAAAGTGCTGGCAGGACATAAAGAACCTGATGAAGGAAGCTCGGAATATATGTTGAAAGATCTGGGTGTATCCTATGAATATGTTCCAGGGATGTATCGCAGCATTAGTTTGTTCAAAGATTTTAAAGCATACAGGTTTATTAAAAGCATTGTTAAGCAGTACAAACCCGATCTGGTGCACACACACGCTGCCAAGGCAGGGGTATTAGGCAGGTTAGCCGCTTATTATAGCAGTAAAAGGCCCAAAGCTATCATACATACCTATCATGGCAATGTTTTCGATGGTTATTTTTCTCCGCTCAAAACCAAGTTTTTTTTAGCAATTGAACGCTATTTGTGCAGCCTTAGCACGGCCATAGTAGCTATCAGCGAAGCGCAAAAAAGTGATCTGGTAAACAAATATCGTATAGTTGAAGCCGAAAAGGTACACGTGATACGTTTGGGTTTTGATTTGAGCCGGTTTACCGAAGATGCAACTGAAAAACGAAATGGCTTTAGAAGTTTTTACAATTTGGCTGATGATGAAATAGCCATTAGTATTACTGGCAGGCTGGCGCCAATTAAAAACCATTCGTTACTAATAAAAGCCATAAGCATAATTAAGCAGGAAAACCCCGAACTCAAATTTAAACTGTTTGTAGTAGGCGATGGTGAGCTAATGGAGCCTATCATAACAGAAACGAAACAGGCAGGCTTAACTTTTTGCAGGTATGGCGAGCATAATTATGAGGCTGACATTGTTTTTACATCATGGCGCAAAGATATAGACATTATTAATGCCGGCTCGGACATTATTGCCTTAACATCGCTTAATGAAGGTACGCCGGTAAGTATAATTGAGGGTATGGCATCGCAAAAGGTGGTGATCTGTACTAATGTTGGCGGTGTTAAAGATGTTGTTGCCGATGGTGTAAGCGGTTTTTTGTGTGATCTTGATGCCAAAATGTACGCGGAAAAATTAAAAGAACTGATTGTTAATAAGGATATTAGAGAGTTAATGGCGCTTAACGGGAGAGAATTTGCTTTGAAAAATTACTCATATGAACGTCTGTTATCAGAAACTGAAGAATTATATAGATATTTATTGGAATAAATATTAACTTAACGTCCCCGTAAAACACCTAATTTCGACATAGATTTAACTCAAATGATAAAGATTTTAATTACCGGAGGTGCTGGAAATGTTGGTGGCGCACTTGCCTGCCATTTGGTACAAAACAAACAGTATCACGTTGTTGTAGCCGATAACCTGATCACCGGCACAATGAAGAACCTACCGCAAGGATACAGCAATTTTACTTTTATTAAGTGTGATGTAAATAATTATAATGATCTGTCGGCAATTATGCTGGCTTTTAAGTTTGAGTACGTTTTTCATTATGCGGCGTTGGTTGGTGTAAAACGCACATTAAATAACCCAATATCGGTACTGCAGGATATCGAAGGTATCAAGCATATTCTCAGTCTATCAAAAAATACCGGTGTAAAAAGGATATTCTATTCATCATCATCAGAGGTATATGGCGAGCCGGTTGAGTTTCCACAAAATGAACACACCACACCGCTAAATTCGAGGTTGCCTTATGCGATAGTAAAAAATGTTGGCGAAGCATTTTTTAAATCATTCCATAAAGAATACGGGATAGACTTTACCATATTCAGATTTTTTAATACCTACGGCCCAAAGCAAAGTACCGATTTTGTGGTATCGAAATTTATCAGCGCCGCTTTAAAAAACCAGGATATCACCATTTATGGTAATGGGCTGCAAACACGTACCTTTTGCTATATAGATGATAATATTGAAGCAACAACCCGGATATTTGAAGAGGAGCTTTATTTAAATGAGGTGGTTAATATCGGGAACGCAGACGAAGTTAGCGTGTTGCAGCTTGCTCAAACGGTAATTAAGCTTACCGAATCTTCCTCGCATATTTTGCATCTCGACCCATTAGAAGAAGGCGATATGACGCGTCGCCAGCCCGATAATTCAAAAATGCTTAAAATATTGAACCGCAACCTGTTAACCATTGAAGAAGGTATAAACAAGATACTCGAGCTTAAATACACCTTATTGAACAAATAATACACATTAAATGTCTTCATTTTTATTTAAGACGATCTTAACCGGTGTTATTTCGCTGATATCCTGTTTGGCGTTCATGCCATTGGTTATTAAGCTGGCTAATCATAAAGGATGGGTTGTTTATCCGCGTAATGACCGGTGGCATACCAAGCCTACAGCGTTAATGGGGGGGATAGGTATTTTTATCTCGTTCAGTATTGCTGTTTTATTGACCGGGACCATTTCGAACTTTGTTACCTGGACAGTTTATGCTGCCGCTTTGATTATGTTTGTTATCGGTTTAATTGATGACATTAAAGAAGTTAAGCCGGTTATTAAATTGCTGGCGCAAATTGCCTGCTCGTTTTTACTCATCTATCACGGCTATACTTTTGGTGGCGACTTGCTAAGCTGGGCTGGTATTCCGTTAACCTTTATCTGGGTTATCGGTATAACCAATGCCATTAATCTGCTGGACAATATGGATGGCCTTGCCGGCGGCATTTCGGCTATTATCGCAATTATATGTGGCATTTTAGGTATTCTAAACAACTCATATACCCTTGCGGGCATGGCCTTTGCCATTGCCGGGGCCACCATCGGTTTTTTATTTTACAATTTTAAGCCGGCACGCATATTTATGGGCGACTCGGGCAGTTTGTTCCTGGGGTTTTCGTTATCGTTTTTAAGTATAGGAGTTCAAAGTAAATTAGGGTCGTCATCGGCGGTACTGGTACTTTTGGTACCTATCAGTTTAATGGCTATACCTATAATGGATACTACGTTGGTTACCACTAAACGTTTGTTAGCCGGACGACGAATAGACCAGGGTGGGAGAGATCATACGTCTCACCGTTTGGTTGCATTGGGGTTAACCGAAAAAAAGGCTGTATTAACATTATACCTCATCAGCGGGATATGGGGAGGCTTGTGTTTGCTGATGTATAAGTTCCAAATCAACAATCTGTTTTTATGTATCTTACTTTTAGCTATTTTTTCGGTGGCGTTTTCGGTATTGCTATCCAAAGTAAAGGTATATAATGAGTCGGAAGAAAAGCTGTCGTATCTCAAATTACGTGGACAAAAAACTGATAATAAGTTTACCCTGCGCTTTTTCCTGTTACATAAAAAGCTCATTATAGGCTTATTTACTGATATTTTAATTATCTACAGTTCGTTTTTGATCGCAACTAAAGCTATCCATGTTAACCTGGTTAACGACTATATTGTATTGGCAACGTTTATCTGCGTTAAAATATCATTGCTATACGTGAGCAACCTTTATTATCGCATTTGGCGCTATATGGAAGTGTTAGAAGTTGCGGGCTATTTTATATTCATCAGTATAGCCACATTAATATTGGTAGGCATCCTGTTTATTAAGGGTAAAACAGGCGTGTATACACCCTACTTCTTCATGTTCGACTTTCTGCTCACATTTACAGGGATAGTATTTTCGAGATTGTTTTACCGCTGGCTTAGCGAGGCGATCAGCAGGAGCCGGAACTCTAAGAAAAAAGTAATGATCTACGGCGCCGGCGATAGCGGGTATTTACTGATCAAAGAGATATTACAAAATCATCGTCATGAAATGAGGCCCGTGGGCTGGATAGACGACGATGAGTCAAAACACAATATGTATTTGTACGGTTACAAAATATATGGCGGAAAAGAGCAGCTGGCCACTATCTGTAACAAAATCAAGCCCGATCTGGTTTTGATATCAACAGACGCCATTGACCAGGAGCGGGAAGATCTGATAACAGAGATGCTGGCTATTCAGAATATCGGAACGGGAAGGTTTAGCTTATCCATACACTATAATTAAAAAGGGCACTCATATTATTGAGGGCCCTTTTTAATACCCGCCATTATTGGCCAAAAGCTCTGGGTGGTTTTATTTGATAATCGTAAGGTGGTTCGGCACCAAGCAAATTCTTTACAAAGTAATCCCAACGGCGGCGCATCATGTATGATGAGTAAGGGCCGTAACCATGCGCGCTGTTAGGAAAAATAACCAGATCGAAACTTTTACCGGCTTTTTCAAGCGCTTCAACTACCAGCAAAGTGTTTTGCGGCGGAACATTGTTATCCATTAACCCATGGGCCAGCATCAGCTTTCCTTTCAGGTTTTTAGCCAGGTTTTGATTTGCCTGGGCATCGTAATCAGAGTTGGCCGTTAAGCCGTTATAACGCTCGCCCCAGTTATCCTCGTAATTGCGGTTATCGTGGTTGCCCGATTCGGATATACCTACTTTAAAGAAATCGGGATAGCGGAACATGGCGCCTGCCGTAGCAAAGCCGCCACCTGAGTGACCCCAGATACCTACACGATTAATGTCAATGTAAGGGTAACGTTCGGCTAACTGTTTAATGCCGGTTACCTGGTCGCCCAGGGTGTTATCGGCCATGTTGCCATAACTCATATCGTGGAAGCTTTTTGAGCGCAGCGGGTTGCTGGTGCCCTCAATAGCAACTACGATAAAACCTAATTCGGCAAGGGCCTGGTTATCGCGGGTTACCGCCGAGAACGACCATGCCGTAGGGCTGGTGCCGATACTGCCGCCCTGCGGGCCGGGATAGATATAATCGATAATTGGATATTTTTTTGACGGGTCTAATTTGGTAGGAGTCCACATCATACCATAGATGTCTGTTTTACCGTCGTGCGCTTTAACCGAGAATGGGGTAACAGGTTTCCAGCCGCTGGCCAGTAGTTTTGATATATCTGTTTTATCCAGTTCTATTACCTGTTTGCCCTGCAGGTTACGCAATACAGTTACCGGCGGCACATCGGGTTTTGAATAAGTATCGGTAATATAATTGCCTGCCGGCGAAATTGTAGCGATATGGTTACCGGCTCCCGGCGTCAATACGGTAAAACCTTTCCCATCAAAACCAATTTTACATAGCTGGCTAAAATAAGGGTTTTCGGCCTGTAAGCCACCAGCCGTAAAGTATATCACCCGGTTCTTCTCGTCAACCTTCTCAACTCCGGTTACCACAAAATCGCCTTTAGTAACCTGGTTTTTTAACTGCCCGGTTGTGGAATCATACAGGTATAAGTGCCCCCAGTTGTCGCGTTCAGAAAACCAAAGTATCTCGTTCGATCTGCTCAGATAGCGCCAGTTGATGCTGTTCCAGCCCGATTCAAATTGGGTTTTTACAGTTTCCTGGAAAAGCTCGTGTACGGCACCTGTCGCTGCATCGGCCACACGCACCTTTTCTTCTTTATGGTCGCGGTTGGTTGAGGCAAAAACCAGTTTGGTAGCGTCGTCGCTCCAGTAAACATCGGCCCACCCGGCTCCGCCTTTAATATCGTCGCTCAGGGTAGAGCGATGCGGATCGGGTGCAACCTGTACATTGATCACTTTAGGGTTATCTACATCAATAATAACCCGGCGCAGCATGGCTACCTCTTTGTCGCCGGGTAAGGGGTTTTTCCATTGGGTTAACACTGGCGCACCCACCTTGGTGCTTACCAGGTACATGTCGCTTACATTACGCTCATCCTGCTGAAAGGTGGCTATCTTTTTAGAATCGGGCGACCATACCAATATCGCCCTGTCGCTCCCTGCCCAGCCGGCATTATCGGTAGCGTACCCGTTATTTTTAACACCATCGGTTGTTAGCTGGGTTGTTGCATTAGTTTTAACATCGCGTACCCAAAGGTTATAATCTTTTATAAAAGCGGCTTTTTTGCCATCGGGCGATAATACGTCGTTGCTTCCTCTGCCGCCGCCGGCACCGCGGCGGCCTCTAAAGCCGGCAGTTATGGCGGTAACCATGTGCGACGTATCCGGACTTACCTGGCTGCTTTTGGTATCAAATTTATATTGCTTGCCATCAACCTGGAAGATAACACCTTTATAGTCGGGCGAAAAACTAATCGTTTGAAAAGGCAGATCAGAAGCCTGGTAGGTTTTGCCTGTAGCCGATGATAAGGCGGTCGCCAATTTTTGATGGTCGAAAGCTATGCTTGTAGTGCCTTTGGCAGGATTGAACAACATAAACTGATTGCCGGTGGTGCGGTACCAGAAATGATCGTCGGGAAGCCAGTTAGGCGTAATGCCATTGTGCTGGATGAGTGCCGGATTAGTGCTCAAAAAACTTTCGGCATGTTCATAGTCTTTGGCTGTTATAACCATGCCTTGTTGTGCATGGGCAGCAACCGAGATTCCGAAAGTTGCTAACGCGAGGAAATATTTATTCATTTAAGTGTGAATAAGTTGTTATTGGGTCAGTTAATTAAAGCACCAAGATAGAAAAAAATAGCATTACCATATTTTGTTGTTGTGTAACGAATTAATGATATTCAACATGCGCGCGTGTTTGGTTATTATCGTACTAAAAAACAATAGGATGTGAACAAACTACCGTGAAAACACCTATTGTTTTGGCCCGGATGTTTTTGCATCTTTATCATAAACCTAATCCCTAAAAATTATGAATATTTCTGCACTTGATGAAAATGGCAATCCTGTCGACTGGTGGTTTATGTACAAGGTTCCGCAATTGAATGCCGGAGCAGGCTCAGATAACGCTACTGGTTATGAATATATTTATTACGACTCGGCTATTGATGCAAATACCGATCCGCGCAAGCGCAACCCGGTTAAATCACCAAACCTGATCAGTGGGGGCAAGGGCGCATTAAACCTTACGCTCGACCAGGTGTTTGTCAATTTTAAAGATCCGGCACCATCAACCGGGTGGGTCTTATACAATGATGAGATGCCATCGAGCCTTAACAAAAAAGACGATGCGCATAAAGGGCATACCAAAGGTGTATTAGCTTTTGATACGGCATCGGGTACGGCGTATTGGTTGTTGCACTCGTGGCCTAAATTTGCTGAACCAGGTGCTAAAACTGATCCGACACCCAAATATGGCCAAACATACCTGTGTATTACGCTGGACATTGCTACCGCTAAAAGTATTGCCACACAAATGGTAAGCCACCAGGAGCCACAAATTTACTACGCCAATACTGCAGATCTGCCCAAAACCGATCCGCTATATTTGTTAACCCAGCCTTTGACAAACCCGCCGCAAGCAGACAGCGATGTTATTGATGTAAAATCTAAAGCAGGTATGCCGTTTAAGGTTATAGCTAAAAACCGGGAGTGGAACAAGGATTTTTGGAACGGCCTGGTTGGCCCTGCCTTGAACGACGATATGGACGATGAGACCTGGATCAGGGGCCCTATCCCGCCGATTGCCGATACAGATGGTATCCATAAAACATTCGATATCAAATACATCAATATGGGTGCACTTGGCGCGCACTGGGCCTGGCCCGAAACCCATGATCATGCCAAATGGGGTATTACCCTGCACCAGCCATGGATATGTGTTGGCGATATTAACCGCATGATATCGCAACGCAAAAGGGGCGGAGGCACAATAGCGTTTCAAAATCAAATTTTATGGGGGGCATTGTCAAAAGCGGGTTTACTGTTAGCTCCTCCGGGCCATACCCGCACCCAGGCACATACCTTGATCAAACAAACACATGTGCACGACTCGGAAGCACCGCCAAAAGCACAAGACGAGTAGTTAAAAACGCTGCCTGTCGGCGGCGTTTTTAGTTAAGATACTTTTTTGACCTGTTATTTATCAATATGGCAACAAAAAAACAGAACAGGGGGGTAATTGTCGGTATTTTTTAGATACTTAAAGCCGTACTGTTATGATATTGGCAATAGTAAAAGCCTCGCGCTTTGTTTAAATATACGGATTTTTGACGAGAAAAAATAGAATTAAGAAAGTAAACCCGAAATTTTATATGGACACACAAGAACAGATCAAAGAATATTTGGACAGCCAGCCCGGACCCAAACGCGCTGACATGCAGGTGTTGCACCAGCGGATACTTCAGGTACTGCCAGCTGGCAAATTATGGTTTTTGGATGGTAAAAACAGCGAGGGTAAAATTGTTTCTAATCCTAATATAGGATACGGAGCTTATATGATAAAATATGCTGACGGAACAACCAGGGAGTTTTATCAGACAGGTTTGAGTGCAAACACAACCGGCATATCTGTTTACATTCTTGGTTTGGAAGATAAGACATACTTAGCCAATAATTATGGCAAAAGACTTGGCAAGGCAAGTGTAACAGGGTATTGCATTAAGTTTAAAACGCTGAAAGATATAAACATTGATATACTTGAAGACGCGATACGATATGGGGTTGAGGCTACAAATGAAAAAGGTTAGCCGGGGTACACCCGTACCTGGACGCATATCCTGATCAAACAAACGCATGTGCATGATTTGGCAGCACCATGATAATCCGCTTAATTACAAAAAGAATGTCCTGCAAGGTAAAAAAGATACAAATTAGTTAAGAACGTTCTATTTTGCAATTGATGTACAGGTTAATATTGCCTGTATGAAAATAATACGTTTTTTGATCAGCATAGCTATTTATGCACTGATAACTCCAGCCTTTGCACAAACTACACAAACTTATCCTAAAGTATCCGGTTATGCCGGTGTCCTGCATCCCATCGTCACTTTCAGCAGCGCGGGTACCGAAACCAATTTCGATCATTATTATACGGTAGGTTTCCCGGTAGGCATCAATATTTGGAAAAGTGCGGCGATCGGTTTTTCTGCCGAGTTTGTACCCACCATACGTGCCGAAAGTGGTACCAGTAAAATGAACAATTTTACCTTTCACCCGGGTGTACTGGTTGCGTTAGGTAGTGGCTGGACATTCGCCGGTCGTGCAGCTTTTGAAACATCGGGGCGCTATGGTTTAACGCCGGTGCTTAACAAGATCGTCATTAAGGGTAAAGCCAGCAGCATGTTCGCGGCTGTGCCATTACCGTTGCGCTTTGGCAATGATAAGCCCACTTCTTTCGGCATAGGCTTTCAATTTGGCATTGCTTTTTGATCTCAACCACCCATTCTACCCGTCTTTACTTCGCCGTTGCGCTGGTAATTGGCCATAATAACGCCGGTGTTTGTAATATGGCTCTCTGCTAATTTAAATGCTGCCGGCAGGGAGTTATCGTTAAATATCCTTTTTCCCTTACCTAAAACTACGGGGTGAATATTGAACCAGAACTCATCAACCAAATCGTGCTCCAATAGCAATTGAACAAGCTCACTGCTGCCCCAAACTTTAATGTCGCCGCCCTCAGAGTTTTTGAGCTTTTTAATGTCGTCCACATTGGTAATAAACGTACAGTTACTCCAGTCTGACTGTGTTCGTGTTGCCGACAGGCAGTATTTGGTAACTTCCATAATTCCCGGCCAGATCTCAGTATGTTTGGGCCAATAAGTTTCCCAGATCTCAAATGTGTGCCTGCCCAGTAAAAGATCGGCAGGAGCCAGTATTTTTTGAAATACTTTGCCTGCACTCTCGTCGTCAAAAGGTGCTGTCCAGCCGCCGTATTTAAAGCCGTTTGATGGATCTTCCTCCGGACCGCCCGGTGCCTGCACTATGCCATCTAATGTGATAAATTCTAAAACAATTATTTTTCTCATGATGATTAGCTTTTGCGTTATAACCCGTTGATGATTGGTTTTGTTCTGATACAAATTTCAATAACAATAAACTAATATGAGCGGTGTGGATGCGGCAAATGCAAGGGTTAAATGCGACAGGTTGAGACTACCGTTATAAACGATTAATCAGCTATGAGTGAGTAAACACAGGCAATAAAACAGTAAATTTGCTTTTGTGCCTGGCTTATACAGAGCTATCAAACAAATACTCCGAAATGGGAAAGCAGCGATGAGCAATGACCTGGAATACAAAATTATTAAGCCCGATAAACAACTTTCGGATTTTGTAGATAGCTTTTGGTTTTTGCGTAACCAATCCGATACCGATATGGATACTACAGGGCTGCCCGATGGCCTTATTGACCTGTTGCTTTTCAAGTCGGCCACGGGGCCTTTTCATATCGCACAGCTTGGCGGCCTCACACAACATGAACAGGCCAAAATTTCGGCTAACAGCCTGATATTCTGCATTAGTTTTAAGTTGCTTGCCGTAGAGTATATTTTTGGAGAAACTATTTCTGACATAGTAAACAGCGGCAGGTTGCTGCCCAATGGCTTTTGGGGATTTACGGAAAACGATCTGCTTGATTTTGACTGTTTTGTTGAAAAGGCTACAGAAAAGATCAAATCGCTTTTGCCCAAAGAAATAGATGAACATAAACGAAAGTTATTTGAAATAATTTATGCAACTAACGGGGCAATTACAGTAAAGGAGTTGTCCGAAAAAATATTTTGGAGCAGCAGGCAAATCAATCGCTATTTCAATCAGCAATTCGGTATCTCGCTCAAAGCTTATTGCAATATTCTTCGCTTCCGCGCTTCGCTGGAACATATTGCAAAGGGGCAGCTTTTTCCGGAAGAGAACTTTTTTGACCAAAACCACTTTATCAAACAAGTAAAAAAGTTTTCGGGCGTTGTACCAAAAGAGTTATCAAAAAACAAAAACGACCGATTTATACTATTATCGGCCATTAAACGGAGATAACTTTGCATTGTAATTAAAACAATGCAGAATTATGTTGTTAGGAAATAAACAAATCGCGATTGTAGGCGGTGGCCCGGCGGGATTGGCTTTGGCAAAGCTTTTACAGCTTAAAGGTGCCGATGTGAAAGTATATGAACGGGATGCGGATAGGGATGTGCGCGTGCAGGGTTCAACACTTGATCTGCACGAAGGCACAGGATTGGAAGCGCTGAAACGTGCCGGTTTACTGGAAGAATTTTATAAACACCATCGCCCCGTAGCAAGTAAGATGCGGCTTGTAGATGGAATGCTCAATATTGCATTTGATGACCACGACTTTGCAGTGATCATGGCCGAAGGTCGCCCCGAAATAGACCGTGCCCCTTTGCGGGATATTTTATTGAACTCGTTGAGATCCAATACAGTGATATGGGATAGCCATTTCGTCTCAATGGAAAAAGATAAAAAAGGCTGGCGTTTGCATTTTAAAAATGGGTTGGATGCGTATGCCGACCTGGTAATTGCGGCTGACGGGGCCAATTCAAAAGTGCGGCCTTATTTGAGTGATATTAAACCGGTTTATTCAGGCGTCACGTTGATTGAAGGCAATATTTACGATGCTGAGAAGCACACCCCGAAACTTTTTTCGTTTGCAAAAGGGGGAAAAGTAATGGCGTTTGATAATGAGCAATTTGTTGGTTATGGCACAAAAGGTGATGGTTCAATTATGTTTGTGGTAAATTTTAAAACACCAGAAAACTGGCTGGCACAAAGCGGTATTGATTTTAATAATAAAGAAGAAGTACTTGGATGGTTTAAAAAGGAATTTGCAGGCTGGAGCGATGAATGGTATGAATTTTTTACAAATGATGCCGTTACTTTTATCCCCCGCCCGCAATATTATTATCCATTTGATCAAAGCTGGAAAACGGATGAAACGCTGACCATGATCGGCGATGCCGCTCACCGGATGCCACCCTATGCAGGCGAAGGGGCCAATGTAGCATTACAAGATGCATTTGAATTGGCCGAATGTTTAACAGGCGATCAATTTGCCGATATCAGAACAGCGATCGCTCATTTTGAAAAGGACATGATTGTAAGAGGTGCGGATGCCACAAAAGATACCCTGGAAAATTCTGAAAGGATGTTTTCAAAAACAGGTTTAGCACAAATGACGGCATTTTTCGACCATGTGACGGATAAGCAATAAACGGCGTTAGTTTGATAATGGGTAAAACCGGGTATATTAAACTAAATTAATCAAACAAAAAGGATGATCAGTATAAACCCGGAATAATCAAATGATCATAATGCACGCTAAAATTATTTGTTATTTTTAGTGCAAAAAACTTATGCGAACTATAGACGATGTAAAAAAAATGCTGCAGGGCCAATGGTATTGGGTTGATAATCTGGGGCACTCCAACGCCAGTAAAACATTTTTTGTTAAAGGCGATCAAATAATAAATGTTGTTGGCTTTGGTAATGTAACAAGCGCATCGTTGTCGGTAGGCCCTGCCGGTGATGATGATTTTTATTGGCCAATTCAGGTGCCCGAGTTTGGGTGGCATCAAGTAATGAAAATCGATGATTTTGGAATGACCGTTGTTCTCGCTTTTTTTGATAACAAAGTGATCAATTTTACCCATACCCCTCCGGATAAGCCGGCCAAACCAAAACCTCCGGCCCGTATTTACAAATAATCAATCAAAAAACACCTTTTTGATCATCTTATCAAAAAGAATATAACAACCAAAATGCCCTGGCTATTGCCGGGGCATTTTGGATTATTGACTGAATAGCGGAGAGGGAGAGACTCCAATCGAACACCTACGCTATTTTTGACTTTCCTGAGACTTTATAAATTGGGATCAAATTCTACAATCCACTCAATACCATATTTGTCTCTGAACATTCCGGCGTAGGTACCCCAGGGACTGTCGCCAATAGCTCCTTCAACAGCACCGCCTGCTGATAGTCCGTTAAAAACTTTGTCTGCTTCTTCACGGCTTTCGGTAACAGCGTATATTTTAGACCGGTTCTCGTTTTCATCTACCCGGCCCATAAATCCCGGAACGTCATTAGCTACCAGGATATTGTTTTTGCCAATAGGTAAGCCTATGTACATAATTTTGTTTGCATCATCTTCTGCGATCTGGAATTCATCGCTCGCAAGATCTTTGAAACGGACGATCTTTGTAAACTCGCCGCCAAAAACTGATTTGTAAAAAGTAAATGCTTCTTCGGCATTGCCGTTGAAATTGATCCACGGATTAATTGCTCTCATGATTTTTATTTTTAAGTTTCTTCTTGTTATTGCTGTGATAAAGTGGCTAACAGGTTTTCCAGGTTTGCTAATGTCATGGTAAACCCGATCTTGAAGCCCTCCAATAATTTTTCCATCCGCTCAAACGATTCATTAAAAATGGTGATGCTCACTTTTGTTCTGCCATTTTCTTCGCTGAAAGTGTGATCCCATTCAGAACCCGGCAATTCGCGGTTTTCGTCTTTGTCGGAAAACGCATTGTACATTTTAAAATTGGTTTTCGGGGTAATGGAGGTATATTCCTGAACCGCCCAACCCTCCTGTCCGTCGGGGGTGATCATCGCATAAAATCTTCGCCCTCCAACTCTGAAATCCATATACTTGGTTTTGGCGCGCATAGGTGCAGGTGCGCTCCATTGGTCCAGCAATTCTGCTTTGGTAAAAGCATCCCATACTAAAGATTGCCCAGCATTAAATTCCCTGGTGATGTAAACCGTTTTGGCTGTTTTGTCAACATTAAAATCAAATAGCAAATCGTTGTTCATTTTTCCTGTTCTTTAATTGTTGTTAATAATTGGTCAAGTTGATTAAATTGAGTTTCCCAGCTTTGCCTGAATTGGGCTAACCAATGGTCAAATTCCTGCATTTTTTTTGCGTTAAAGTGATAATAGATCTCCCTGCCGCTATGTTCAGGTTTTATTAATTCGCATTCGTGCAATACTTTAATATGTTTTGATACGGCCTGGCGGGTCATATCAAATTTTTCGGCCATGGCATTTGGTGTTAATGCCTGGATAGCGATCAACGTTAAAATAGCCCTGCGTGTTGGGTCGGATATGGCCTGAAATATATCTTGTTTCATTTTCATCATTTAATTAAGCAACCTTGAGGTTGCAAATATATATGCAACTTTTTAGTTGCGCAAATTTATTTGGGCATTTTTTTATTGAGGATAATGACGGGAAGTTTAGTGGGTTGTGGTATTGGTTACAAAAAGAAATAGCCTGCTAAAAATCAGTGTTTTAGCAGGCTATGGTGCCATGTGGCTGAGGGAAAGGTGTATACGCCCGATTTGGGTTGACGATAAATACGAGGTGCTTCTTCGTTATGCCAGTTGTGCTTTTAAACTCAGGTCCATGCTCACCGCACGATTTGTGATGGCGCCCAACGATACATAATCGACACCCGTACGTGCATAAGATATGATGTTATCGAGATTGATGCCGCCCGATGCTTCGGTCTCGTACCTGCCGCCTATCATTTCAATAGCCTCTTCCAGTAGTTCCGGCGAGTAGTTATCGAGCATGATGCGGTACACGTTGCCTGTTTCCAGCACACGGCGAACATCATCCAGGTTGCGGGTTTCCACTTCTATTTTCAGGTCGAGATTGTTGGCCACCAGGTACTCGTTGGTTTTCTGTATGGCCAGCTCAATACCGCCGCAAAAATCAATATGATTGTCCTTCAGCATGATCATATCGTACAGTCCCATACGGAGGTTGTAACCGCCGCCTATGCGCACCGCCTCCTTCTCGTATTCGCGGAATAGTGGGGTTGTTTTGCGGGTATCGAGTATTTTGGTTTTGTAGCCTTTTATTTTATCAGCGTACCTGTTGGTAAGGGTGGCAATGCCGCTCATGCGCTGCATGCAATTCAGCACCAGGCGTTCAACCTTGAGTATGGTGTGCACACTGGCTTCAACGGTAAATGCGGTTTCGCCGTTTTTCACCGCGTCGCCATCCTTTTTATAGAGGGTAAATTTTGCGCCTTCTTCCAGGTAATGGAAAATTTCCTGTGCCACCTGCATACCGGCCAGTATGCCGTCTTCCTTTATTTTGAGTACTGCTTTGCCTTTTGTACCGGCCGGGATGGAAGCCAGCGTAGAGTAATCGCCGCTGCCTACATCTTCCAGCAATGCTGCGGCAATAAATTCCTGTGTTGTCATGCGCTTTATTTTTTTGGAGGCAAAAGTAGGTAAATACTGACTTAATGAAAATAATTATCTAATTGCAAAGACTTAAATAAATCAGAGATCAAGCCAATAAATTATGTCAAGATCATGAGATTTTTCGAACCGTTTTTTATCTAAGAAATACAGCACTAAAGCACATATAAACAGGCGTTTACCTAAAACAAAAAAGGAGATGTTCAAAACTGAACATCTCCTTAAGTGGTGAACGGGTTCTATTAGAACATCTTGAAGGTATTTTAGCCACTATTAAAGATATTATTGGGAATTGATGGGTGTTAAAAAACTATCGCCCTCATCTTTTTCTTCCATATTTCAAATATTCAAAGGAACTCTCTACAAGCCAATCATAAGTTCTAATCTCAAATCCTTGATTTCGCAAATCCTCATTAAGAATTCTTAAACTGTCAACATCCTCCGGTGTTAAGCTGCTCCTTCTCCCTACAATAATAAAATTTGTACCTCTATGGCCTTTTTGAGCCCACTCGTACAGGTGGTTATATCGCCCCTCTGTCCCTTGTTTTTCCTCGACTGGTACCTTGCCTTTTGTGATTTTTTTTACTCTTGAAATTTGCGCCTTGATTTCTGGCTGAAGACCTCCATCAGGATTGAAAATTTTGGCTGAGGGTTGAAAAAAACAAACGAAACAAAAAATATGCAAAGTCCAACTATTGTGATCTTCTCTTGCAATAATTTCGTTGTCATTTAGCTGAAAATCGCCCCTAAGATCTCTAACGACCTCACCCAATATTCTTCGTTCGACAATCTCTCGATTTGAAATAAGAAAATCTCGGATTTTACTCAACGCCGGTTTTCTCAAGAGTAATCTCAAAAAAAGCTGAGGCGCATCTATAAATTTTTCATTTAATAACCAATGTGCACGGTATAAAATAGTGTCAATCAACATTGCTGACAATTGCTCCAACCCATCTGAAGTATTTGCAGCAAGTCTACCCGCCAAAATGGGTGAAAATCTAAAAACTTCTTCTTTCGTCACCCCATGCCAGACAGGGAGAATTTTATGCTGTCCATTGACCTCTAATGCTAAGAGCGCATCGAATTCATTTTTTGTCCACTCTTTTTGAAAAAAATTCTGACTTAAAATTATTATACCGAAAACCGAATTAAATAATCCTTCATCTATTTTTGATCGAATACTGTCACCTATTGCAATTTCACTTTTGTCAATCCATACACGTAGACCTGCATTCTCAAGCATTTTAGCCAATGGTTTTGCGATATCATCTTTTTCTTCGCTTGCATGACTGATAAAAACATCCCAGGTTTTCAATAGGTTAGTGAAAGGCAATGACTCAGGCTGACTTTTTGATAATTTAATCACTGGTTTAATGAGATGAGATATTTGCGTAATTTCAATAGGAAGACGTTGAATGTTGTTGCCCTCGATATATAGGAATTTCAAACTTTGGAGCAATGCTATGCTACTTGGAATCTCTTGCAAACGATTGTTTTTTAACTCCAGATGTTCTAAAGCTGTCAACTGAAACACGCTATCAGGTAATTTAGTTAATTGATTGTCGTCTAATTTAAGTTCTTTCAACAACGGCAAATCGAAAAAACAATTTGGAAGAGAGTCCAATTGGTTACCTTCAAAATTAAAAGACCAAACATTTTTTAATCCTCCAATCTCATAAGGGACAGTGCTTAATACATTATTATCGATTCGAAGTGTTTTTAAACACGTTAAGTTATTGATTCGGGGCGATATACTAGGTATTTTATTGCTTCCCAACTCAAGATGTTGCAGATTTAGCAACTGACAAATGCCAATAGGAAATTGACTTAAGTTATTATGTTCTAAATCGAGTATTTCAAGATGTTTTAATTCCTCAATTCCAGGTGGTAATTTGGAAATTTCGTTCCAGCCAAGATCTAAGCATCGCAATTCTTTTAGTAAAAACAATTCCTTAGGTATGCTTTTCAAATGGCATGAATGGAGCTTAAGGATTTTTAGTTTTGTAAGTTTGCTTATTTCAGGAATTATTTCAGAAATATTATTGTAGGAAAGATCAAGCTCCTCTATATCTTTTATTTTATCAAAGTCAATGTTATTTACCTGTTTTCCTGATGTCCGAAAATATTTTTCCTCAGTAATTCCGTATTGATATGACCAAACTCCCAACATCTGTAGTTATTAATTGTGATAAATGATTTAATAGGCAAATAAAATTAGTTAAAGTATTTGGGTATTTGCGATAATTCGATTGGAGTAACTTTTTAAAAAGTAAACTTTTAAAGTGGTTCGACTTAAAAAAAAATCTTTACATTGTTTGATACTTTAATTCCTGCATTTGGCTTACTTGCCCGCGCTACGATCAATCAGCAACACTCTATTTTAAATAGGGTGTTCAAACAGGGTCTTACATTTAAAATGACATATTTAGAACACCTGGCTGAATCCATACTTCGGTCATAACTACCAGATTATCAAACAAAAAAAGGTTGCTCGAAACCGAGCAACCTTTGACTGATTTTTTATCAATCTCATTTAGCGGAGAGAGAGGGATTCAAACCCCCGGTACCTTGCGGTACACCTGATTTCGAATCAGGCACATTCGATCACTCTGACATCTCTCCGTTTTTCGGCCCTTGAGCCGAAAGCGGGTGCAAATATATAATTTTCGAACACATCTGTAAAACAAAGTTTGCATTTACCCTGATTGATTATTCAGACGCTTTCGGCTTCTTTAACCGCTACACCCAGCGTTGCTGTAGCTACGCTTAAAATTGTAGTGATGATCTGAGTGGCGGCAGCCTGTTGGGTAATATAAGTTTGCTGCTGCGCGGTTACTGCATTTTCATACGATCGCCCCAAAGCACTTAAAACTGCCGCTTCCAGTGCCACTTCAGCCGGATCGGGAGAATTTTTACCTGGGTCTGTAGCGTCAGGAGATGCCGGCGTGGGCGAATTAGCGGCTTTGCTTGTCGCATTTTGAACAGCGGCAACAGCCTTCTGGGCAGTGTCTTCAAGTTTCTGCTGGCCCTTGTCTGTATCAGGGTTGCCAACAGCTATTGCTTCTTTACAAAGTAAAATAAGTTCGCGAAACGCAGTAACGGTCATTTCAATAGCGCCATCAAGCTGGCCCTGGAAAACTGCATTTTCCATCGCGAGTGTTTGCGTAAATGCCTCGCCTGTTGCTGAAATTTCTTCCGGAAAAAGATTTGCTGAATCTGCCATGGTGATAATAATTAAGTTTTTTAATAGGATTGGATTATAGGCGTAATTATCAACTAATATAATCCTTTATTATCATAAGCAAGATGCAAAGCGGCATAATAAAAAACATTAATAATTACATCGTATTTAGTTAACACTATCTGTTATATTTGAAAACCGATTAAAAACATGTTCAATAAATTTTTTACCCTCGCCGTTTTGTTTTCTGCCCTGGTTATCACCGGTTTCGCGCAAACTCCCGACCCGAATTTTCAGCTGTATATCCTCATCGGCCAGTCGAATATGGCGGGCCGCGGCCCCATTACTGATGAGTTAAAAAACGAAAGTAACGACCGGGTTTTGATGCTCACCAAAGACCTGAAATGGGTAGTTGCAAAGCACCCGCTTCATTTTGATAAGCCTAAGGTTGCAGGCGTTGGTCCGGGTTTGGCATTTGGTATCCAAATAGCCGAAGCTTACCCGGGTGCTAAAATAGGTTTGATCCCCTGCGCCGTTGGCGGTACACCGATCGAGCATTGGCTGCCGGGCGCTTATGATCAATCGACAGATACCCATCCCTGGAATGATGCCGTTATCCGGATAACCGAAGCCATGAAATATGGTGTTATTAAAGGCGTGGTTTGGCACCAGGGCGAGTCGAACAGTAGTCCCGAAAGGGCGAAGCTGTATTTAGACCAGCTTACCGAACTGATCAACCGGGTGCGGACTTTAACAGGCAACGCAAACCTGCCGTTTGTGGTGGGCGAACTTGGCCGGTACAGGGCGGTTTACGCCAATATCAATACCGAACTGGCTAAGCTGCCGGTAAAAGTTCCGTTCACGGCAGTGGCAACTTCGGAAGGGCTGGTACACAAAGGCGATACCACACATTTTGTTGGCTCCTCGGCCGAAGAGCTGGGTAAAAGGTTTGCCGTGCAAATGCTTAAGATACAAAAGCTGCAACAAGGGCTTAGCAAACATTAAGCTTTTAGCAAACATTAAGCTTGTTGCTAAAAGTATAGTGTTTATTTAACACTATCTACTATATTTGGGAGCCAATTATAAATCAATATCTATGATGCGCCTCTCCAAATTTACCGTTTTCGGTTTTCTTTTATTGCTGATATTTGCCAACTCATTATCAGCGCAAAACAGGATCAAACAGTCTGTTAACACCAACTGGCAGTTTTACAAAGGCGATATTGCAGGTTATCCCGAAAAGGAAAGCAATGTAAACTGGGAGGGTATCTCCATTCCGCATACCTGGAACAGCAAAGATGTAAACGACGACGAAAAAGGTTATTACCAGGGCATTGGCTGGTATAAAAAAACGCTATACATTCCATCTGCATGGAAAGGCAGACCGGTATCATTATACTTCGAGGGTGCCGATCAGCAGGTTTGGGTATATGTGAACGGTAAGCTTGCAGGCACGCATACCGGTGGTTATACCGCTTTTAATATCCCGGTAAGTAACCTGCTTAAATTTGGTACCAGTGATAATACGGCGAATGAGCTGACGGTTAAGGTAACCAATGCCCATGATGAGAACGTCCCGCCACTGAGCGCCGACTTTACATTTTACGGCGGTATTTACCGCGATGTTTATTTGGTAGCTACCAACCCCTTGCATTTTGATACCGGTAACAATGCGTCGAACGGTGTGTTTATCAGCACTCCGGCAGTTTCAGAAACATCGGCATTAGTAAATGTAAAAGGAAGTATTGATAATCAATCAGCTGCAAAGCGGGATATTAAAGTGCTTACGCAGATATTTGATCGTGATGGCAAGCTTGTTGCATCCGGCGAAAGCCGTGTTAATGCGATCCCCGGGCAGAAAGTAGCTTTCAATCAGCAGATCAAAAATATAACAAAGCCTAATTTATGGTCGCCGGATGAGCCTTATTTGTATCGGGTGGTTTCCACTTTAACGGATGCAAAAACCAAAGAAGTTTTAGACGAAGTAAGCAATCCGCTGGGTTTCCGCTGGTACCGGTTTGATGCCAATAATGGATTTTACCTTAACGGGAAGCCGCTTAAACTGATAGGCGCAAGTCGCCACCAGGATTTTAAAGACCTGGGTAACGCCCTGCCCGATGCTATACACGTGCGCGATATGGAGCTGCTAAAAGCGATGGGCGCTAATTTTGTACGCATAGCGCACTACCCACAGGATCCTGCCATTATAGAAGCCTGCGACCGTATGGGCCTGCTGGCGTCGGAAGAGATCCCCATCGTGAACCAGATAACTGATAACGAAACTTTTGGCACAAACTGCAAAATCATGATGACGGAGATGATCCGCCAGAATTATAACCACCCCAGCATTATTGTATGGGCATATATGAACGAAATTTTGCTGCGCACGCCGTTTAAAGATCCCGAAAGGCAGGGCACTTATCTTAAAAACCTGGCCGCATTGGCGCAGCAAATTGAAAACCTGGCCCGGGCCGAAGATTCGAGCCGGTATACCATGCTACCCTGCCACGGTAACTACAACGCTTATGCTAAGGCAGGTTTACTGTCGATACCCAAAATTGTGGGCTGGAATTTGTACAACGGCTGGTACTCACCTAACCTGAACGGTTTTGCCGACTTTTTAGATAAGTTCCACAAAGACATGCCGGATAAACCTTTTATCATATCTGAGTATGGGGCCGATGCCGATCCGCGTATCCACAGCAACAACCCCGAAAGGTTTGATAAATCGATGGAGTACGTTAACCTGTATCACCAGGTGTATTTAAAAGCAATTACGGCAAGGCCGTTTGTTGCCGGTGCCGCAATATGGAACCTGGCCGATTTTAATTCGGAACAGCGCGAAGAGTCAATGCCACATATCAACAATAAAGGTATTTTAACTGTCGACAGGCAGGTAAAGGATAGCTACCTGTTTTACCAGGCCAATTTATTGAAAGCTCCTTTTGTTAGGATAGGGTCGCGCGGGTGGACATTACGCAGCGGTATTGCTAACGATAAGCAACATTGCATTGAGGCAGTGGAAGTGTACACCAATCAGCCTGAAATTAAGCTGGTGCTGAACGGTGAGAACATTGCCACACAAAAGGCGGTTGACCGGGTATGCAAATTTAATGTACCCTTTGTAAATGGCGTTAATAAGCTGGAAGCTATCGCCACAAGCAACGGCCAGAGCGATGAAGCGGAAATAACTTTTGTGATGGTTGATAACAATTTAAAAAGTACTTCGCTGCCTTTTAATGAACTGAACATCAGCGTAGGCGACAGGCGGATCTATGTGAATGAAGAGGATCACCAGGTTTGGCTGCCTGAGCAGGAGTATAAACCCGGCAGCTGGGGTTATGTGGGCGGGCATGTATACGCACTAAAAGGGGGCGGCAGGCAGTCATTTGGTACGGATAAAAATATTACCGGCACCGGCGACGACCCGGTTTATCAAACCCAGCGTGTAGGTTTGGAAGGTTTTAATTTTGATGTGGCCGATGGCGAGTACGAAGTTACCCTGCATTTTGCCGAACTGGAAACGCCGGTTAAGCAGGCAGGGCTGGCCTATAACCTTGGCGCCAGTGCCGAAGGGACAACATTTACCAGCAGGAGCTTTGATGTGCTGATCAATGATAAAGAGGTGCTGCACGATGTGAATAATGCTGCCGACCTGAAGCCTTTGGCGGCTTATGCTACTAAACTTAGGGTTTCGGTAAAAAACGGGCAGGGTATACATGTTGGCTTTAAAAGCAATAAAGGCGAAACCATTTTAAACGGCATCCAGGTAAAGCGCGTTTTTTAACGGGCCAAAGTATATTGTATTGTTACCAAAATAGTTTGGATAAATGTGCCCGATAAATTTAATTTTACCATCGGTTTAACACATTTGTATGAACAAACGCCATTCACGTAAATACCTGTATGCCATTGCGCTTGTGGCTATGCTGCCTTTAATGGCCTTTATGTTTCAGCAGCGCCCCATTAAAGTTTACCTGATCGGTGATTCGACCATGTGTAATTACCCCACCAAGCAGTTGCCCTTAACGGGATGGGGAATGCCTTTTGCCAATTATTTAGACTCGGGTGTAGTGGTGGATAACCGCGCCAAAGGCGGCCGGAGCACACGGACCTTTATATCGGAAAACAGGTGGCAGCCTATTGCTGATAGTTTAAAGGCAGGCGATTATGTACTGATGCAGTTTGGCCACAACGATGAGGGCCCCGCAGATAAATATCCCGACAGGTATACTTCGGTACCTGATTATAAGATTAACCTTGCGAGGTTTATTACCGAAACCCGCGCCAAAAACGCCATCCCGATATTGATCACACCGGTAAGCCGGTTGAGTTTTGATGACCTGGGGAATGCTAAAGAAACCCATGCTACCTATAGCAAAGCGGTGTTTGAAGTTGGCGACCAATACCATGTACCCGTGATCGATCTGGATACCCGCAGCCGGATGATGTACCAACAATTAGGGTTGGAGCGCTCGAAGCTGATATTTATGAAGGTGGATACCGGCGAAAACCCGAACTACCCGTTCGGGCATAATGATAATACGCATTTTAACGAGCTGGGCGCACGTAAAATAGCACAACTGGTGCTCAGCGAGTTGCAAAAACAGCACATCGCCCTTGCCGATCATATTGTAAAGGGTACTAATAATGCCAATGTTAATCCACAGGTAAAATGAAAAAACTCATAGTGATCACTCTTTTATTGATCGGCTTTAGCCAGGCATTTGCGGCCAAACGCATTACCGTAGCACAGGATGGCAGCGGTGATTTTAAAACCGTGCAGGAAGCGGTTAATGCCGTGCCCGATCTGAATAAAAATATCACCGAGATATTTGTAAAAAAAGGCATCTATAAAGAACGCATTGTAGTGCCGATAGCCAAGATAAACATTACCCTTACCGGCGAAGATGCCAAAGGCACGGTGTTGACTTACGATAATTATGCAGGCAGGCTGGATACCGCGGGTAAACCTTTAGGCACCTCGCGCTCGGCAAGCTTTTATGTGTATGCCAATGGGTTTACGGCCAAAAATATCACTTTCGAAAATTCGGCTGGCCCGGTAGGGCAGGCGCTGGCCATTTATGTGGCGGGGGATAAGGCTGCGTTTTTTGGATGCCGTTTCTTAGGTTTTCAGGATACCATTTATACCAATGGCCGCGGTACACGGGAGTATTATCAAGACTGCTATATTGAAGGCACTACCGATTTTATATTCGGCGCGGCTACGGCCTTATTTGCCAATTGCGAGATCTTTTGCAAAAAGGGCGGGATGTATTTATCTGCCGCCTCAACTTTAGATACCACTAAATACGGCTATGTGTTTCTGCACTGCCATATCAACGGTAATGCACCCGATCACAGCTTTTCGTTAGGCAGGCCATGGCGTCCGTATGCCAAAGTGGTTTACCTGTACTGCGACTTAGGTAAAGTAGTAAGCGACGAGGGCTGGAGCAACTGGCACGGAACCGAGAGCGATAAAACCGCTTACTATGCCGAGTACAAAAATACCGGGCCGGGATATCAGCCCGAAAAACGTATTGCATGGTCGCACCAGTTAACTGCCGACGAAGCTAAGCTATATACCCCCGGCCAGATACTGAACGGCTGGGAACCTAAACCATAAAAACGTATGAAGAAATTACTGATGATTTGCCTTATCGCGATAAGCATACAGGTAAACGCCCAAACCAAAACCATTACAGTAGCCCAGGATGGCAGCGGGAACTATAAAACCGTACAGGCTGCTTTGGATGCAGTGCCTAATGGTAACAAAAAAACATTGGTTATTTATATCAAAAATGGCCTTTACAGGGAAAAACTTCACCTGGATTCGGCTAAGGCTTTTGTGGAGCTGGTTGGCGAATCGCGTTTCAATACGATATTGACCTACGACGATCATCCCGGCAAGGTGTCGGCAAAAGGCGACAGTATTAACACCCGCTCATCATACAGCTTTTTAATTGCCGCAAATAATTTTAGGGCCAGGAACATCACCTTCCGTAACGATGCCGGTTTTACGGCAGGACAGGCCGTAGCGGTTGAGTGCCGCGGCGATAAAGCCATATTTACCGATTGCCGTTTTATTGGCAACCAGGATATTTTGTTTTTAAACAGCGAACACAGCAGGCAATACTATAAAAACTGCTATATAGAAGGTACTACCGATTTTATTTTCGGGGCGGCAACTGCCTGGTTTGAGGGCTGCCATATCCACAGCAAAAAGAACTCGCATATTACCGCGGCATCCACACCGCAAAATCACCCCTATGGCTTTGTGTTTTACGATTGCACCCTCACCGGGGATAGTACACTGCATGCCGTATCGTTAGGCAGGCCGTGGCGGCCATACAGCTGGGTTACCTATATCCACTGCTATATGGGGCAGCAAATTAAAGTCGAAGGTTTTTCAAACTGGAACAAAACCGAAAGCTACAAAACCGCCCGCTATTCGGAGTATCAAAGCTACGGGCCGGGCGCATCGCCGGCAGGCAGGGTAACATGGGCAAAGCAGCTAACCGACGCGGAAGCTGAAAAGATCACACTAAAGAATGTACTTGGAGACTGGGAACCGGTTGAGAAATAAACCGAAGTTTTAAAAGTGAGATATCGGTTATGCCGTTAAAAATGCGTATATTGTAAGTTGAGCTTGAAGCGCGAAGCAGAAAGCTGAATTGTTTCGAAAATTTCTTACAATTCCCCCCTGCTGTTAATGATTGAAGGATCGAGTTTTGAATGATTGAATGGAAAAAATTCTTTTAAATTTCTTACAATTTCCCCCCTGTTTTAGACTATGGGATTGAATAGAGCAATGTGAAATATCCATAAATACCCATGTTCTTTCTCCGCACGTCATTGCTGTAAGGATTGAAGCAATCCCAAGTAGGGCTCACGTCAAGACTTTTTCATTTTTCTCTTGCGAAACCGAACGGTTACGCATATATTTGAAACCGAACGGTTACATAATCAAATACCATGCGCAGAGATGTTTTTCAGGCTATAGCCGACCCGACCCGACGCCAGATCATCAACATGCTGGCTACCCAAAGTTTAAACCTTAATGCTGTGGCCGATAATTTTGATGTAAGCCGTCCGGCCATATCCAAACACATCAAAATATTAACCGAATGCGGCCTGATTACCATTAAACAACAGGGCCGCGAAAGGTATTGCCAGGCTAATTTAAAATCGCTAAACCAGGTAGCACATTGGGTGGAACAGTACCGCGTATTCTGGACAGGCAAACTGGACGCTTTGGGCGATTTTTTGGAAAAAGATAACGAACCACTAAAAACTAATAGATTATGAAAAACGAACCTTTTGTAATTGAACGCACTTACAATGCACCTGTTGAAAAGGTGTGGGAGGCCATTACCAACCGCGATCAGATGGAGCAATGGTACTTTAAACTAAAAGAGTTTAAACCCGAAGTAGGTTTTGTGTTTGAGTTTGAAGGCGGTCCGCCCGAAAAGATCTACCTGCACCGCTGCGAGATAACCGAGGTTATCCCTAATAAAAAGTTAACGCATAGCTGGCAGTATGTGGGCTACCCGGGTAATTCATTTGTAACCTGGGAGCTGACTGCGCAAGGCGACAAAACAACCTTAAAACTAACCCACGCCGGTTTAGAAACTTTCGACCAAACTAATGGCGACTTTGCCGGTACAAACTTTGCCATGGGCTGGACCGAGCTTGTGGGCAGCCTGCTCAAAGGTTTTGTGGAGAAGGGGTAACACGTAGCATAAAGCCGGGGGCATAAAGCTGGAAGAGCTTTAACTTCATGCTTCCGGCTTCCGGCTCAAAAGCTAATCCTCGCATGTTTTTGTTTATCAACGCCATTAAAACCAAAACTTATTATAATTTTGATGGGTTTAACAACACATGGCAACACTTAGTCCTTCGCGCCAAAAGGCATTAATGCGTAAGTATGCACGCAATGTCAAGTTTTTGATGATGCTTTTGAGCGTTGCGCTTATTGTAATAGCCTTACCCAAGCAGGCAAAATTTAGGTACGAATTTGAAAAAGGCAAAATATGGAACGAAAAGGACCTGGTATCGCCTTATATTTTCGCTATCCTTAAAACCGATGCCGAACTGGATGCCGATAAGCAGGCTGCTATAAAAAGTGTTACCCCGCTGTACCAGTTTGACGAAAATGTGGCCAAACAAAATCTGGAGGGTTATAAAACCGACTTTGAGATCAAATGGCGCCGCACCGGGTTTAAAGAGGACCTGAAAATCAAATACTTTGAAGTTGGCGATAACCTGCTAAAACAGGTTTATGACAGGGGGGTATTGGCGCTCAACAAAAAGTACCAAAAAGAATCGCACGATTACCATATTAACATTTTACATAATAACGTATCTACAGAGAGCAATACATCGGCGTATTATACCCGTGAAGCGGCGCTGACTTATATTGATGAGGCCATATCCCAATACAAAAACCTGGACAAGGGGTTTTTGATGAGCGTGATTGAAGACAGGCTGCAGTATAACATTACCTTCGATGATAAACTGACTACCCGGCTCGAAAACGAAGCCATTGACGGCCTGTCGCAAACGCGTGGCATGGTTGAAAAGGGTGAGCTGATAGTAGCCCAGGGCTCGGTAATTAACCAGGAAACTTACCAAAAGCTGGCTTCGTTTAAAAAAGCCTTTGAAGACAACGTTAAAATAACCGGCGACCCCCGTTTGGTTTTAATGGGGCAGATATTGCTGGTATCGATCGTTATTACGCTGTTAATGGTGTTTTTGTACCTTTTTCGTAAAGATATTTATTATAACAACAGGCTTATCAGTTTGATATTGCTGGTAGTTACTGCTATGCTGGCAACGCTCGCCTTCGCCATTCGCGAACAGCTGCCCAACCTGTATTACATCCCGTATTGCATTGTACCTATTATTATCCGTATCCTGTTTGATACCCGTCTTGCACTCAACATACACCTGTTGGTAGTGTTGGTTGCGGGCTTTTTTGTACCTAACAGTTTTGAGTTTGCTTATATCGAGATAACCGCGGGTATGGTTGCCATTTACAGCATGAAGAACCTCATTCGCCGCGAACAGTTTTTGATTTCGGCGTTGATCATCCTTGGCAATTACCTGGTAGCTTTTATGGGTATTTCACTTATCCGCGAAGGCAGCTTTCAAAGTATCGACTGGGCCGACTTTTTGCCTTTTGCCGTAAGCGTACTGCTTACCCTGCTCGCCCAACCGGTGATCTATATTTTTGAACGCATATTCGGCTTAACATCCGATATCAGTTTAGTGGAGCTAACCAACACCAACGCGCCATTGCTGCGTAAACTGGCGTTTACAGCTCCGGGAACATTCCAGCACTCGCTGCAGGTTGCCAATCTGGCCGAAAGCGCTATTTACGCTATTGGAGGCAACGCCTTGCTGGTACGGGCCGGTGCGCTTTATCACGATATCGGTAAAATGGAAAACCCGCAGTTTTTTATCGAGAACCAAAGCGCAGGCTTTAACCCGCATGATAAGCTGCCTTATCAGGAAAGCGCGCAGATCATCATCCGCCACGTAAGCAAGGGCGTTGAGATGGCCCGTCGTGCTAACGTACCCGAAATTGTGGTCGATTTTATCCGTACGCATCACGGCAATACCCGTGTAGATTATTTTTACCAGTCGTACCTTAAAAACTTCCCCGAAAAGCTGGTGGACGAGAATACGTTTCGCTACCCCGGGCCCATACCATTCTCGCGCGAGACCGGCGTATTGATGCTTGCCGACTCGGTTGAAGCCGCGTCGCGCTCGTTGCACGAGCCAAATGCTACCGCTATCGATGCGCTGGTTGATCGCATCATTGAATATAAACTCGATCAGGAACAGCTGAAAGACAGCGATATAACGCTTAAAGATCTGGAAACGATCAAGATGATCTTCAAAAAAATGCTCATGAGTATTTACCATGTGCGGATAGATTATCAAAATCCTTAATTTTTTTTTTGATGGGATAGGCTAATTGCTATATTTGCAATCCCAAAACGGGGATATGTACACGGTACATAGATATTGGTGAGGTGCCTGAGAGGCCGAAAGGATCAGTTTGCTAAACTGACGTACGGGAAACTGTACCGAGGGTTCGAATCCCTCCCTCACCGCTGATATCAATATCAAAACAAAGCAAAAGCCCGCACATCTAACGACAGCGGGCTTTTTTGTTTTGATCAAAGCACTATTTTACTTACCCAATACCACTAAATTGGTGAGTTGAGATGCTTCCAAAATTCGGGCCTGATGTTATGGCTATTCATTTGAAGGGTTTTATTTATTCCACCGATCTTAAAAACCGGGCGGGCACCGTGTCGGTAAGCCAAACCTTATTTTCGGACAGGTAGAACACATATCCATTTTTATGCATTTCGCCCGCAAGAACCTTAAAAACTGCTGGTTTGCCATGCCTGCTGCCTACTTGCTTAGCCGTTTCAATATCCCTGCTTAAATGTACATGCTGGCGGTTCCGCTTTTCAAGTCCACTTTGCTGAATGCTTGCTATTGATCTTTCGCCGGTGCCATGATAAAGTACTTCCGGCGGCATTTGCGCCTGGTAGCCCAATTCAACATCAACCGAATGTCCCTGGCTGGCACGGATCTTCTGCCTGGTCTCATCAAAAGCAAAACGCTTTTTACTGTTGGTCTCAACCACGTGATCCAACAGCTCCATATCTAAAATGTGGCCGTGCGCGTTAGCTTGTTTTAACAACTCATCAACATTTACCCAGCCTTGTCCGTCCAGTTCAATACCAATAAGTTGCGGCTGATGCCGGAGTATCAGACTTAAAAACTTGCTGATACTTGTTATATCTTTTTCTTTCATCGTTTCGTTCAAAGTTAAAGGCATAGCAGGTGGCGTTATACTGTCTCTGCTGTAATTCTCCAGCGTTTTAGCTAACTGCGCTTTGAGCTGCTTTACCAGCACTCTTGGGCCAAGTACCCGCATCTTAGCGCCAAAGCCCAACAGCTCACGCTCCAATTCAAAATTCATGATCACCCGGATGCTGAATATCTTCCCCGTTGCGTCCTCGCTTAACAGCTTTTGGGTATGGTGCAAAGGTTTGGTGACCACGTAAGGCGCATTAGCAGCATCTATCCAGAAAACCACTTCTACATCGCGCTGGCCGGGAGTTTTGGTCACCCCGATGCAGTCATTATAATAGGTTGCCAGGTCTAATGTTCTGTTCTCGCGGTAAGGTTCGTCATGCTCTTCTACCGCCTGTATCCTGTCTAAAGCGAGGTTCATGATATGCGAATTCCGTTTATGTGGCACCCCCAATACGAACCAACGATTGCGGTATTCTTTCAACAGGTATCCGCTAAAGCAAAAGGTACTGGCTTCCCTGGCTTTGAACGACTGGTAAGTGATGCAGATCGTCCGCTTCGCTACAATAGCCTTACGGATCACTTCTATCCATTCCAAGCCTTTCAGGTTATCGTTCTTCTCAAAATCGATCACCGGCGTGCTTTGTGTCCTCTGACTGTAGATCTTGTCTTCCAGTTTGCTCACCATTTCATTCAGATCGGTAAAATGGTTAAAGCCTTTAAACTGCTTCAGCAAACCGGATACTTCGCTCAGCACCTGCATATCCTGCTGGTTGATCGGACTATTGGTAATGCTGTAATTCTTATCGCTATAGGTATAATACTTCTTATCAACCACCACAATGGGCGCTTCGTACCCCAGCTTATTGCTGCGCATCATCTCCATATCTGCCTGTACGGTACGACGGCTTACGCCGGTATCAATGCCCTGGTATTCGTATATAGCATCGCTGCAGGCTTCGATCAGGTCGTCGAGCGTCCATTTCCGGCGTCGGTTCTGCAGGCATTGGTCAATAGTGCGGTAGCGGATAAGGGCGTTGCGGTTAACAGGCATTTTTTGATTTCGGATTTCGGATTTTCAATTTCGGATTTATTTTGACCTGCAAGTTGTTTACTTAAGGATCTAAGCCTTGCAAACAAAATTCGAAATTGAACATTCGAAAATAAAAATTATTTTTCACTGCGCAAATACGCTGCACACTTGATGTTTCTCTTTGTACTGTCGAAAGGCTGAACGCGTTCACGAACGCCCCCTCTCCCGATCCGGGGAGAGGGGTTTTGGCCCGGAGACTTTTAATTGTTAAACTTGAATACCACAAATAGTAATGGAAAAGGAAAAAATAGGCAACAACGAGTTAAAGGCACTGGGCATTAACGATGTAGAAGTATTGGTGAACTTTAGCCGCGTGGCTAATGGTTTGCTTAAACACGGCGTAATGGATAAAGCCAACATATTAGCCAACCTCGAGGCCCTCATCGACGACCCGATGCCTTACGCCTTTAAAAAAGGCGGTAAGTTCAAAAACCTGGCCGAAGATGTGATCGCCCTGCGTAAAGAAGGTAAATTCGTTAAACAACAACGCAGCACTTTTAAGCTGAAAGAAGAAATAGCCGACTTCCCCGTTTGGGGACTGGAGCATATTGAGGTAGGCGCATTGACACAAATGCGTACCGCCGTACAATTGCCCATTGCCGTTGCCGGGGCTTTAATGCCCGATGCGCACCAGGGTTACGGCTTGCCGATAGGCGGCGTGCTGGCTACCACGGCCAATACCATTATCCCCTTTGCGGTGGGTGTTGATATTGCCTGCCGTATGTGTTTAAGCATCTTCGACCTGCCTGCCGAGGCCATTGATACCGAGACCGACAAACTAAAGAACATGCTCGTTGATCATACCTACTTTGGTATGGGTTGCACTACCAAGAGCCATTTTGATAGTTCACTGTTTGATAGCAAGGCCTGGGGCGAGACCAAGGTGATCCGTTCGTTGAAAGATAAAGCCTACGCACAGTTGGGTACAAGCGGTACCGGTAACCACTTTGTGGAATGGGGCGAGCTCGTCCTTTCCGAAGGCGCTTTGGATGGCATTCCGGCAGGTAAGTATTTGGCATTGCTTTCGCACTCCGGCTCGCGTGGTTTCGGTGGTACGGTGGCCGACCATTACAGCAAAATCGCCATGACCAAAACCAAGCTCCCTGCCGAAGCCAAACACCTGGCCTGGCTGGATCTGGATAAAGACGAAGGGCAGGAATACTGGATTGCCATGAACCTGGCCGGCGAATATGCATCGGCCAACCACCACGAGATCCACAACAAAATTGCCCGTGCCCTTGGTGTTAAACCCATCAGCAGGATAGAGAACCACCACAACTTTGCCTGGAAAGAGCAGCTGGCCGATGGTACCGAAGTAATGGTACACCGTAAAGGCGCTACCCCGGCGGGCGAAGGTGTGTTAGGCATCATCCCCGGCTCGATGAGTACGCCCGGTTTCCTGGTACGCGGTAAAGGCGACGCGGCCAGCATTAACAGCGCCAGCCACGGTGCAGGCCGTGCCATGAGCCGCAGTGCGGCTTTTAAAACGTTGGATAAAGCCGCCATTGCCGCCAACCTTGTCGATAAACGTATCACTCTGATGGGTAGCGATGTTGACGAGGCGCCTATGGCCTACAAGGATATCCACACCGTAATGGCCGCGCAAAGCGACCTGGTAGAGGTGTTGGCTAAGTTTGAGCCGCGTATTGTGAGGATGGCGGATGCGAGGGAGAAGCCGGAGGACTGAGTTGATTTCGGATTTCGGATGTTCGATTTTGAATTTGGAAAGCTTGAAATCTTGTAAAGAACAGTAGAATTGAATTAATATAATTAGAGCGAAGACGATATGATATTTCAAGACATCTTTAACGAAAAAAGCGACGTTTTACACCCTGTTTTTGGTTACCTTTTACATTTATGCGAAAAAAATCAGACCGATATTGGTGATTTATTTTTAGTCAGAGAAAATGGTTTTTACGACCCAGATGTTAATATGAATAACGATTCCTCGGTAAAATTTTCTCCTTATATCTTAGGGCACGGTATGGAAGGTAATTCTGAACTTAACAACCATGAATTTATGGGGAAATACATAAATATGAATTTAACTCATCAATTATCTAAGAACTATTTGGATAGCGTAAAGTACGATGCGAACAGGCTTTTACAAATTCATCAGTTAGAGAGTGATGAAACATACAGTATTCAACATGAGATGCTGATTTATCTGAAGATTTGGGAGTCCGATGCATTTATCAAAAGACTTTATCAATTAGCCAGAATTGCAAATGGCGAGGCCTATGATTGGCATTTTAAAATAAAAGAAAAGCCAAATGACAAAAATGCGACAGGTAACCGTAGTGAAATTATCTCCAAATTAATTAGAGATCGTTTCGAAGCAACGTTGCCGGAGTTATATAATGCAATAAACATTGCCTATAATTCGCAAATAAGAAACGCCATTGCCCATTCGCAATATGTGCCTGTTGGTCGTAGCATACAGTTAAACAACTATAGAAAGAATGATAAATACAATTCTTTACCCAGCATTTCCTATGATCGTTGGATAGATATGTTTCACGAAACCATCACTATATATTGTTGGTACGTGCATGTTCTAAATGATTTGGGTGAGCACTATCATAATATCGCCAAAATGAACAATAATCGTTTTAGAATTAGAATTAATCGCAAAGACCCGATTGAAAGGGTCCAATATTGCCTAATGGCTTATGACCCTGATCGTCGGATTTGGAGTTGGGATTCCGCGGAATAGTTTGATTGTCCTAAAGCCATAAGTGAGGACACTTGCGGTAGCGGAGGGGGAATAAAGGATTATTAAAGGTAAATTTAGAAACTAACCAAGAATAAAAATGGCAATAAAAATACCAGAAAGTTATGATTATAGAATCTTAGAATTTGATCCCCTTGAAATGTCAGTCAGGGACGATTTTAATGTAGATATTGAAAATTGGGCTAAGTTCCGCCATACAATTACGGCATCTGTGAACTCAAATTCCTTGGTTAGCCGTTCACCCATAAACACCAACGTTAAAAGTTCATATGTAGAGTTAAGTAAGACACACTATGAGGTTGTGACAATGCTTGGCGCAGTAAAAATGAGTCTTATTGCGTTAGAAGAATATGCGGGTAAAAATGACCTTATTTTTAAAAAATCTTTCAAAGAATTTTACATGCATGCGGGCTCAGTTTTAGACAACCTTTCACGGCTGATATATATAGTCAACATGCCTAATAGTGCTAATGAGGTTGACCGATACGGAAGGTTTAAAAGACATTCTATTGGATACGGACAATTATCGAAGCTGTACTTAGCAAATAAAGCAAACCTAAAAGGATATGGTAATATAAGCCGTCATCGTGTGATGCATGAGATAAAAAACGTTAGAAATAACTTTACACATAGTTGGTCACCTGTCATGTTTATAGATTCAACCACAGGAAATTATTTGTGGCCAATTGCTATGAGAAAAAAAGAACAATATTATTTATGGCCTCATGACAATGAGGAAATTCGTCGAATTAAAAGAGAATATCGAAAGAAGCTACCAGTAATAGACCTGGTAAAAAACGATTGGTTAGAACTTGAGCAATTTCAAAACATGGTCTTTAAAAGATTATATATGGACATTAAAAAATTTGAAAGGAATTATAACTTAAAAATCACCTAAATATATTTTAAGCGTATTTATGCCCCTCGCTCCCGCAAATGTTCTCACTTGTGAAAATAGGACAAGCGAATTATGCTTAACCCCTTTGCTCCCGCAAGCGTTCCCGCTGTGGTTACTTATACAAAATCCGCAAGGTTATTTATATTCACAAAATATTTACCAACCTTTCCACAATTAATGAAAAAGCTGTTTACATTGATCACCCTATTTATACTGGCGCAAAACGCAAGCGCGCAAAAGAATGAGTTGCGCCAGATCGCTGATAGCATTAACGCAGAGGGTGAAATGCTTTATCGGTCCGAATGGGCATCGGGGCACGGTACGCAGATCTTCGCCTTCGGCGCGAAGAAGCTGCTATCTGATGGATACTTTTCTTATGAGACCAAAAAAGGAATGACCACTATCTTTTTTTCTAAAAATGAAGACCCGGTAGTATTAGCCACAGTTAAGTTCGATCATGGGTTAGACTCGTCCAAATACAGTATCGACACTACAACAAGAAAATTTACCGAAAACGAAAAGGAGTTCTATACCATCCGGTCAAAAACGGCACAGTCGGTTTTAAACGATACGCTTTTTAGATTTTATCAAAATACCAGTCTAAATCTTGTTCCTATTATAAAAGATGGGGCAAAAAGAGTATATGTAATTACTGCGCAAACCACGCCAAATGAAGTATTATTAGGAAATGATTACCTGATCAGTTTCGACAATGACAATAATATCATTAAAAAAACAAAGCTTCATAACAATCTCATCCCGCTGGGCACTGGTGGTACAGATCCGATAAAAGCATCCTCACACCAACATTTAGGTCAAACAAGTCCTTTTATAACCGCGACAGATATTTGTGCATTCAAATTATGGAAGTCAAGGACCACCTGGGTGATCAGTTTCGTTGTTTCAGCCGGGTATGTATCTGCATACCACTTTCGCGATGAATTTTTAGAAATTCTAACCCAAGCCGAATTTGAAAAAATAATGAAAAACAAATAGCGTTAAGTTATTGATGCCTTCTAAATCTGCCTAAAATATTTAAGCTTCCAGTTTAATTAACCGCAAGCCAAACTTGTATAAAACCAAGCAGGCGCCTTGCGTTTCTCCCGAAAAATCCTTATATTGTACGTTAGCCCAAAGCGCGATGCTGAAAAGCGAAGAGTAAAAAGGATGTGAAAATTTCTTATAATTTCCCCCCTTTGTTTTAATGATCGAAGGAATGAATTATTGAATGATCGATCAAATGAGTCCGACATCGGTATACCGATGAATACCTATGTGATACCGATGTGTTTTTATCGGTACTAAATTGTTAAAAAGCCTGCTGGAGTAAAATTAAAAGGGTTTAGTTAGGAAACACGTGAAAAATACCGAAGAATACCTATGTGTCCGACCGGTTTGCGTAAGGGATAGCAGTGGATACCGGCCCGTGGCTAAGGCCTGCAGGCGTATGAACGGATAGCCCGGCCCGGAGGGTACGCCCAAAAAAATCAATGCCAGTCGAACCCGCAAAACCGGCATTGTTTAGCTTGCGGTGTCCGGGCTAATTTGCCGCATTGGGGGCAATTGTTAAAAAACACTTTTTCGGGGGTTTCTGTTAAGATGCGTTTGGCGCAGTTGAGCACAAACTGGTTATACCCTTCGGATAAAAGGTCCAATACTTCTGGTGTGTTAACCAAACGGCCCATCCTGTAATATTTCTCGAGCCGTTCTTTGTCATCTGCAAACTTCAGGCTTGTCATATGTTGCGTTAAAGCCCGTTTCTCGTTCGGTGTTAACAGACCTGAATAATAATTTATGATATGGTTGGCTTTTTCGGCCGTGATATCTTCCATTTCATAAATATCTAAAAATATTTCAAAATAATTTCACCTGCGCAAATACACTGCGCAGTGCCTCTGTTTCTTTGTATCAACAATAAAAAAAAGGAGGTTCGCCATGAAATTCAACCTGTTAAGCAAATTACGTAACCAGACCGTTAACTACGCGGGCGCTAAAGCTTTTACGCTTTCTCCCGAAATGGAGCTGTACACCGCCGTGGTTACCTGGAGCTTGAACGACTCTTTTTACGAAAAAGACGAAGCGCGGTTAACGCGTCTGCGCAAACTGATCTGTGAGTGCAAACCTGAGTTTGTTGGTAAGCTGGCTGTTTATGCCCGCACCAAAATGTATATGCGTTCGGTACCGCTGGTGCTGGTTACCGAATTGGCTGCGCTGCACTCGGGCGACGATCTGGTCGCCCGGGTTACAGATGGGGTTTTGGGCCGCGCCGATGAGATAACCGAGCTGTTGGCTTGCTACCAAATGCTCAACCAACGTACCGGCACTAAAAAGCTGAACCGTTTATCAAAGCAGATGCAAAAAGGTTTAAGCACGGCGTTCAACCGTTTCGACGAGTACCAGTTTGGTAAATACAACCGCGATGGCGCCATCAAACTGCGCGATGCGTTGTTTTTGGTTCACCCACGGGCAAAGGACGATGCACAGCAAGATGTGTTCAACAAAATAGCGTCCGGCACTTTGCAAACGCCATACACCTGGGAAACCGAGCTGTCGGCATTAGGTCAGCTAAATTTCGACAGTGAAGAGGCTAAGGCTTTAGCCTTCCGCGCCAAGTGGGAAGAGTTGATAGATAGCGGCAAGCTGGGCTACATGGCCCTGCTCCGTAACCTGCGCAACATACAGGAAGCTGGCGTAAGCTATGCGCACTTTGAAAAAGTATGTGCCCGTTTAGCCGATGCGAATGAAGTTGCCCGGGCAAAGCAGTTCCCGTTCCGTTACCTGGCCGCTTACCGCGAGTTGATCAACCCGGTAACCAAAATGCCTGAGAAAGGCTTGTTGGATAAGCTTACCGCTTTGATGAAGGGCAAGAACGAGGGTTACACCGGCGAGTTGCTGGATGCTTTGGAAAAAGCCGTACAGGCCAGCGCGGCCAACATCAAAGGCTTTGGTTACGAAACCCGTGTGCTGTTAGCCTGCGACGTTTCGGGATCGATGCAGATGTCGGTATCCGCCAAGAGCAAGATCCAGCTGTATGACGTAGGTTTGATGCTGGCCATGCTGCTGCAAAGCCGTTGTAAAAACGTAGAGGTGGGCATGTTTGGCGATAGCTGGAAAACCATAGCGGTGCCACGCAGCAACATCTTAGGTAACGTACAGGAGTTTTATCGCCGCGAGGGCGAGGTGGGTTATGCCACCAATGGCTACCTGGTTATCAAGGATATCTTACAGCGTAAGGTACAAATGGACAAGGTATTTCTATTTACCGACGCCCAGTTATGGAACAGTTCATCAACCACAGGCGATCACATACAGCCTTTATGGTTGCGCTACAAGGCAGAGGTATCGCCAGGCGCAAAGCTCTACCTGTTCGACCTGAAAGGTTACGGACAAGCGCCGTTGCAAGTATTGCGCAACGATGTTTACCTGGTAGCCGGCTGGAGCGATAAAGTTTTTGAGGTGTTAGCTGCCTTAGAGAACGGAGGCTCGGCGTTAGATGCTATCAATAACATAGAAATAGCCCCCTAACCCCCTGAAGGGGAACGAAGGGGCTATAAAAAGATGCTCAACTCCCTCTTTAGGGGGCTGGGGGGCTTAAGGATGCCGTAGAAACGGGTTACTTCGCCACCATTCAAGGGGGAGGTCAGTATGGTTAAAACCAAACTGTGGGTTCGAGTCCCAAGGCAGCCCCCGACCCGCGTTCGCCCATTGCTCCTTATAAAATAAAAAAGAAGGTGCCGTAGATAAGTCTTACTTCGACCAGGGAACCGTAGGCGGGTTATATGTTACGCGCGGGATGAATGGCTTATTGCTTTTCGCCCTTCTTTTTAAAGAAATTGAAAATAAAAAGGTGTCGTAAACAAGTGTTACTTCGATGCTAACGTCCAGGTCGCGGGTTCGAGTCCCGTCCACTGATCCAGGTCGGTGGTAGCTCAGTTGGTTAGAGCAGGAGCACCGCAAGGTGCATTTCACTTGTTGCCTGTTACCCTTTTTTAAGGAATTAAAATATTAAGGTGCCGTAAATATGCGCTACTTCGTGTCGCCGGTTCGATCCCGGCCTTTGTAGCAATATGTTGTAGCTCAGTTGGTAGAGCAGTGCAAGCGCATATTGACTATCGCCCTTAAGATATAAAAGAAGATGCCGTATTACTATTTAAAAATAGTTCGATTGTTTTACGGTATGCCAAACGCTCCATTATTAATTAGCCTTGCGACCGCAAGTCTTGAACTTTTTCTTGAGGATTTGCGTAAATTGGCGTTTTTCGGGCTGTCTGCAAAATGAGTTATTACTAGCAAAAATGTTAGTATATTAGTACTTCGTAAAAACGTTCCCTGGTAAGTTTGCGAGTATTTTAGGGTGTTCTGTTAACATCATTTAAGGCAAGTTTATTTTTCTAAGCTCTTTGTAAATGAAAAATACTACTGAACGGGCTCAAAAATCATCTGCTATTGCTATTGCTAATCAGAGTAAGGGAGGCAATGGAATTAGCATGCCTGCAGTCCCGGTATTGCAGCATAAATCAGAGAGCGAATCATCCGAACCAGTAGAAGCCGTTTCTGTATTATATAGCCCAAAAGAGCATACCACCGCAACACCTTTTCAACCTTCGCCGGTTAGCGTAACTGATACGAGATCCTCTCAATCTGCTTACCCAGTACAGCGAAAAACCAATGAAACAGGAATGCCGGATACTTTGAAGAACGGTGTAGAAACCCTTTCAGGATTTAGTATGGACGATGTAAAAGTTCATTATAATTCTCCGTTACCAGCACAAATGAAAGCATTAGCTTTTGCACAAGGATCAAATATTCATATCGGGCCCGGGCAGGAGCGGCACTTGCCACATGAGGCATGGCATGTTGCACAGCAAAAACAGGGACGAGTACAACCAACTATGCAAATGAAGGCGGGTATAATGGTAAATGATGACACCAGTCTGGAGCAAGAGGCAGATAGTATGGGTGTAAAAGCCATCCAAATGAAGACATCCGCTGAAAGCAGTGTAAAATCATTACAACAGCGATCAATACCTGCAGATTCTCCTATTCAGCGTTTGGTAGGGTTTGAAATCGAAACAAGGTCGGTTTTAACGCCCGGTGAAGGCGAAACAGCTTTACAAAAAGATAAAGTACTACTTACCGGAACGGGCTGGACATTAACTGTTGAAGTTTCAGCTTTGGGTAAGGTAGTTGAATTTAAAGTACGTGCAATTGATGATCAATCAGATCCGGCAACACTAAAGGCTAGTCTTGACAGCCTAACCGCGTTCGCGGAAATATTAGGTGCAAATGCATCCACACCAGTAACTATCGAAAAATTAGCCACTGATAGCGGAGCCACAATTGCAGATAATAAATTTAAAAAAACAACAGTTACCCCTGAGGGTGCAACTATTATTGGGCAGCCGCAAATGACAGCCGGCATAGGGCTCGACAAAATATTTAGCCTGCTGGAGGATATGAGCAAGGAGGGAAGTCAGTTAATGCGCGGGCCAGACAAGGTAGCCGAGACCAAGAATTATCGTGATAAAATGTCAAACACCCTTACTACATTTGATCTTTTTGCTGATTTTGAAAAATTTTCAAAAACATATAAAGGTTTTATTGCTCTTTTATCCAACTATATTCACGGGACTACAACCGCTGGCAGATTATCTTATTTTAAAGGTGCGGTGCCCGGGCTGAGTAGAGCGGACCTTGGGTTATTCATGAAAATCCCGGAGATAGCAAAACAAAAAGGACAGATATTAAAGGACGTTCTTTTTTATGCTGATGTAAAGGGCGGAGATAAAATGATTCCGGGTGGTACATATAATGACAGGAAAGAAGAGGTTGACGTGGAGCTTACGATTGAACAATGGGTTAACAGCATTATAACCGGAGTTGACTGTATACCCTGGAGTTTACAGGTAAACCAGGAAAGTAAAGCATTTGATATGGAACCCGTTGGCGCACCTGACAAGGACGATGTGAAAGCAAAAGGGGTACCAATAGAAATCCGGTCGTTACAAAGCAATATCCCGCACGAACTTTGGACCGGTTACCTGCTGCATCTTTTTAAATATGTCCAGGTGCTAAATAGTAACAACCCAGCCGCTTACAAACAGTACAAAAAGTAATGATAACGTAGATTTCCTCATTAATAGAACAATTCTAAATTCACCATAAAAACGGTACCGTTAGCGCCAACTACAGTTGGATACGACAGGTAACCTACCGGCGAATGTTTCTCGAACATCACTTCGGGGTTTACCCTGAAAAGCCGTGTTTTAAAAACATACCAGTTAAGGCCGGCAGTTATCTCCGAAGGTTTCCCGTATTGCCCGTTCAGGTATGATCCGGTACCATAAATTTGCAGGCTTTTGTTCACTACCATCATTGAAGCCTGGGTGGTAAAGCCGCTATCAAAAAGATCATGAACAGCGATCGTCCCTGTATACTTGAACCCCGAGATCCATCGCATAAAATATTCTGCATCTAACGAAAAGCCTTTGATCTTGATACCTCCATTGAATGAGGCCATCTGGTAATGCGCCGACTGGATCTGTGAGTTGGGGCCAAAGGCATTTACATTGAAAATACCTGTACCATCAGATAATCGTATCTGCGAATTTTCGGGCGCTTCGGTACCTGGCTGCGATTGACGCGTTTCGTTACTTGTAGTGAATGATCCTCCAAAGATTCCGGATAGCTTATCATGGTTCTCAAGGTCGCCGTAAAGTCCCAGTTTGCCATAATCGTGGCTCGTCCACCATAGGGCCGTGCTCCAGGTATTCACGCCATTATCCAACTGCCCGGCATCAACACCCAGTTGGCTCAGGTTGTTGCCCAACATGGTTTTGTAATGCAGGCCTTCAACAATATCGCCCTGCATCCATACGCCGGTGGTGAATGATCCTCTAAAAAACTCCTCGGTCATGGGCCTGGCATCCTGGCGGAGCCAGAACGGCCACTGGCCATATAACGAGCGGCTGGTAGGTAACGGGCCGATACCCGCGCCAAAGTCGAAATGCTTATTGATCTGGTACTGCAAATTACCACCGATAACAACCTGCGCCCCCTGGCCCTGGCTTGTATTGGAGGTCCACACGTAAACAAAATACCTGAACGCGGGATCCGCCAGCCAACCCTTAAAATAAAGCGTTACTTTTTGCAATTGCATATCGTTACGCTTACTTATATTATAAGTACGGCCAAAATAGTCGGTATAATTGTCATCCAGTCCCTTCTGGTTCAAATAGCGAAAAGTTACGTAGGGTGAAAAGGAAAGTGTGGCATCTTTACTGTTGATGATCAAAAAACCTGCACCTGGTGTATGTGCCTTCCCTGACTGGTGTACTACCGTACTATCGTCGGGCGGGTTAGCCGCGATCTGCGCCAGTGCCCGGCTACTGAAGAGAACAATGAGCAGTGAAAAAGAAAGGCAGAAAGTGGGTTTCATATTACTGAGTTTATTACATAGGCAGGCCGGTCGCTTAATAGAAAACTTCCAAATTGATCATGTAAATGGGCCCTTTAGCACCTATTACTGTAGGATAAGAAAGGTAACCTACAGGCACCCTGTCCTCGATCATCACTTCGGGGTTGATCCTGAAGGTGCGCGAATGGAACGGAAGATAATTAAGCCCGAAGTTTTTTTCTAAAGGTTTGCCGTATTGCCCGTTGATGTATGACCATGTTGTATAGAATTGCAGAGTTTTGTTAATGAGCATTGCCGACCCTTGAAGAGTGAACCCATTATCATAAAGATTTGAAACAGGGATAACACCATTAACCTGCATTTTGGACACCCATCGCATAAAAAGTTCGCCATCAAGCGAAAAACCTTTGTATTTTACACCACCGTAGATCGACCACATTTGATATTGGGCCGATAACACCTGTGTGCCAGGCGCCAAAGAATTGATACCGAAAAGGGATGTACCATCAGATAACCTGATCTGGCTGTTTTCCGGAGCGTCGGAACCTGGCTGTGATTGTGCTGTTTCACCGCTCGTTGTATACGAACTTCCGAACATTGATGCTAAATGAGTATGCTTTTCAAAATCGCCATAGGGTGCCAAAGCTCCGTAGTCTTCGCTCAACCACCATAATGCCGTGCTCCAGGTGTTAAGTCCATTATTCAATTGTCCCGCATCAACGCCTAACGCGCTCAGGTTATTAGCCAACATCGATTTGTAGTTCAACCCGCCGGCTATGTTGCCCTGTATAAATACACCTTGAGAGAACGAACCCCTGAAGTACTCATCGGCCATTGGCCTTGCATCCTGGCGCAGCCAGAAGGGGAATTGGCCAAACAACGAACGAACCGTAGGCAGGGGACTTACACCCGCTCCCAGGCTGATATGCTTATTGAACATATACTGCATGTTGCCGGCAATAACAACCTGTGCGCCCTGACCCTGGGTTGCATTTGCGCTCCAGAAGAATACAGTATATCTGAATTTCGGATCTAATAAAAAGCCCCTCAGAGACACGTTCACTTTTTGAAATTGGATCTCCTGGCGTTTTTTAAGGTTAAAGGTGCGTCCGAAAGCATCGGTATAAGTGTCTTCGATCGCCGTTTGATTTAAATAACGCTGGGTGGCAAGAATATTAAGGCTAAGTGATGCGATCTTGGTCTTCACAAGCTGAAAACCAGAGCCGGGAGGGTGGACCGCTTCTACACCTGTTACTGTTAAAGTATCATCCGGCATGTTCGAGTTAACTTGTGCAAATACCGTGCTGCAGCTTATGATCAGTATTGATGCAAAAAATGGTAGCGTTTTTAGTTTCATGATAAAGTTTTCAATGATGGTCTGATACTATTTCTTCGGATATCTTATTGCATAATATTTGCAGCTTCCCAGGCACGTACTTTTTTGCGAGCAGCATCAAAAAGCCTTATATAGTTTTGTTTTCTTATTTTTTCGCTTGTTGTTGGGCTAAGCGACTTCCAAAGCGGGGCATACATGTTATAAACACCCATATAAAAGTTTTGATCGGGCGGTGCCACCACATCTGTACCGAATAAAAAGCGATCGGGATATTTATTCATCAGCTCGGTACAGGCCGCAACGGTTTGCGGACTGGCCACAATATATTTAGCTACTTCATCCCACGATATATCAAAATATACATGCGAAAAGGCCGGGTCATCTAAGATATCTTTTACGATGTCGATGTGCCTTGGCGATCTTCCACCATTCTCCGCGGTCGAAGATTCTCCATACCCAACGGGATGCACCACCCGGCCTAGGCCGATATGTGCCCAGATGATGGTGGTTTCGGGATGTCGTTTTAACAGGGCCTTCATTTGAGTAAGATAAACAGGCTCGGTATTGGGTTTTGCCATAGGGATATCCATATCATTATGGATAACTACCACCAAACCAACCTTTCCTGCAAAGGTCAGTACACTGTCTACTGCGGGGTTGGTCAAACTTGCTACTTCGCCCGCTACTTTTGATGAAACGAACTCCTTATGGATCGAGAACTCACCAATCCCGGTAAAAACACCCGGAAAAGTGCGCAGCACCCGTTCAATATGCCTCGCTGCATACATATCAGCCGGGTTGAAGCCGGTGATCATCGGATCCAGGCGATCTTGCTGGGCCTTTGTGAGCGACCTATACTGCATGGCGATATAAGCATCCGTAAAGGAGTAATAGTATAAAGGAGCATCCGACTGGAGGTAATAGGTAGGCCCGTTGGTAGCGCCCGTATTTTGGAACGACCATTGTTGCTGCAACGGTATCCCGAATAAAGTGGACCGGCCGGCTTTGTTACCCATTATTTGCACGAACCTTTTCGCGGTGATGCCTTCCTGTATATAATTGGTGAGATGGAAATGGCTGTCGTTAAATAAATATTGCTGATCGTTTGAAGAGCTGCTTTGCCCAACAGAGATACCTGTTTGGGCAAGCAGCATGATCAATATTAATTGGCTGTATAAGATCAGTCGTATGCTCTTCATTTTTGTGAGTATTGCAACTCTCATCACGAACGTTAATAAAACTATTACTGATAGCATCAGTGACTTTAAAAATGATGTCGTTTTCATTTTGATTAATTTACGCGTATAGAACTTTATGTTATCAACGACCGAAATCAAAAGCGATACCACCGGTAAAGCTAAACTGCCATATTGTGGCGTATGTACTGTAGCCATACGGATATCCCGGATAGTAATAAGTGGTTCCTCCCTGAGTTAAGGCACTCATCAGCTGGGCTCCTAATTTAAATGACACTGACTTGCCTGATTTTATTTTTACTCCTGTCTTCACATCCCAGGCAAATCCGGCACTCGAGCTGCCGGAGTTTACACTTACAAAAGCCACACCTCCGCCTGCACCGAAATACGGGATCACTTTTGGATTAACTTTGAAATACTGGTTCCCATTTAATATGAGATATGAAATAACACCACTATTGTTGTCGGGGTTTACCGCGATCTCGCCCGTTCCTGAATAATTATAAACCGGAAAGTGGGTAGATTGATATTGATAAAGTAATTCTACCGCCTGACCATTGGGGCCAATTCCTTCTGCCGATACTCCCCACATAAAACCATCACGGATCAACGCGTAAGCATTACCAAAATTCAACTTATCCTGAAAGGTGTATCCGCCATACGGAGTAAGAGAAATAGTTTGCGCTTTAGATTGGCTGTTAACAGCAAAAAGGAAGGTCAATATTATAATACTAAATTTTTTCATGGTTAAATAAATTGGTAAAAGTGATTAATGATTTATGTATGTATATGCATTTAGGTTGCCCTTAAAAAGAAATAAGGCCGAAATACCTCACAAAATGATTGATAAACTTTGAACTTACGATGGAAATAAAAACGTATTTCGTTCCATATTGAAATATGCACCAGGTAGGGGTGAGCGAGGATAATTTGGCTTATTAAGTATAAAAAACCAAGTCAATACCACTCCGCTTAAGCTTTTAATTATAGCTTCGCTCCGGACGACGGCGTATGCCTGGGCGCTGCTTTTTTATCGTTGAGATGTGCCTTCTCCCATGCCCGTAATTTTATCCGCCCGGTGTCAAATATCCTTTGGTAATTACCTTTTGTAAGCTTTTGTTTAACCTCTGGTGTTAATTGCGCAAATAGCGGTTTGTACAGGCAATAGATCTTGAGGTATTTTTTCTGATCAGAAGGCGCTACTTCGTCGGTACCTAAAAGAAACCGGTCGGGATATTTGTTGATCAGGTTTGCAGTAGCTTTAGGCACGCCAAAATTTTCGGTTGTGTCCTTAAGTGTATCAGCATCAAGGGGAGTTTGCCCCAGCTGAGCAAACTCCCCCCAAATGACATAACACAAACAGTACTAAAAGAATAGTAATCTTTGTTTTTTTTAAGCAGGTGCATAATAATAGTATTATACATTGGTAGATTAGATTAAAATGAACATCTGCTTAATTATTTAGGCTGTACCAGGTAAGGATTAACGCCGAGTTTTTCAACCACATACCTTATCACCTTTTGGGCTTTTACACTATTGCCTGCATCGTCTAAAGGCGGCGAAACAACAGCGATGCCGAATTTACCGGGACAAACAGCAAGCAAACCTCCGCCTACACCACTTTTAGCGGGAAGGCCGGAGTTGAAGAGCCAGATGCCCGAATCGTCATATAAACCTGCTGTGGCCATTACCGCTAACGTGTAGGCCACGGTTTTAGTAGAAACAACTTTCTTTTTTGTAACAGGGTTTACACCTCCGTTTGCAAGTGTGCCAGCCATTATGGCTAAATCTTTTGCATTTACATTTAGCGCACACTGTTTGGTATAAATATCGGTGGCTTGCACGGGGTCAAAATACATTCTGCCGTAAGCCAAAAGCAAATGAGCAATTGCCTGGTTTCGCAAATTATCGCCTGCCTCACTTACATAAACAGGGTAGTTTAAAGTAAGCGTGCGGCCCGCAAACTGGCTCTCAATATCCTGTACACTTTTCCATTTGGCTGCAGAATCTGTACCGGCTATCAAACTTGTTGATGCAATAGCACCGGGATTTACCAGGGGATTGATCTCCTTTCCTCTATGCTCTTCAACTGCGACGATCGAGTTGAAGCGCAACCCGGTTGCATCTACTCCAATTTTATCCTCAACAGCCTGTGGGCCTTGCTCTTCCAGCACTCTTGCCATAGTGAACACTTTAGACACACTCTGAATAGAGACCATTGAACTGATATCACCTTTTGTATATACCTGCCCGTCGGCTGTAACTAATGCAATTCCGAATATGTTTGGATCAACGTTGGCCAGTTCTTTAATGTAGTCGGCATTTTTGCCCTCTTTAAGGTTCTTAAATTTATCGTATGCCTCATTGAGCGCCGTTTGAATATCGGCTTTTGACTGGGCACGCAATATGGTTACGTTGAACATACTGATGATGGTAATTACCAAAACGATCATCGTTTTTGTGATACGAAATAAGCCTTTCATGATTTTTGATTTTAAAAAGTGTTTAGACAATCTTAATTTTTACCGGTATAAAAAATCTGTGAGAAATTATACTTGACAGCGAATTGTAATTTTATATCATGTGCAGTAAAGTCGTTAAAAGCTGTGCGCTCGCCATATTGCAGTTCTCCGCCGAACATGAAGTTTTTGACCGATGAACAAAGAACATTGACGCTGGCGTATTGCCCAAACTTATAAGCGCTTGCAGAGGCAAATTCAGTATTATTGATAGTTGTGCTTGAATACCCAATGGCGGTGCTCAGTTTGGGCGACCAGTTGTGTTCAAAATAAGCTACGATCCCGGTAACCGGTAAGGCCTTGCCGGTAATTGGCGTAAAAGTGTTTCCTGTCTTAACAATTCCAACATCTACCGGCGCGTCATTCATATAGTTTTCTACACCTTCGCCATAAATTATAGAACCACGGAATACATTGTTTTTGTCTTTATCAAAGTTGAGTACCGTACTCAGGTGCAGGCCCCAGCCCACGGTGCTTCCGCTAAGATCATAACCGCCTTTGGTATGTATATCCTGCCATTTTAATGATCTTAGCATACCCGCTAATTGCACGTGGCCCCATTTGCCGGTCCGCATATAGTGTGCAGAAAAATCGGGTAAATGGTTCACTCCTCTAACACTATCCAACTCTGTGCGGCCTGAAAAACTACCTCCATCAGCACTGGCACCTGGTCTTTCAAGAGCAATAAATACCTCATCCTCGCCTTTTAGCGGGGCATATCGGATTTGTACATTACGAAAGAAGACCATCCCGGTTGGCCCCCAGTATTCAAGTGTGTTAGGAAAGACATCTCCATCCATAAACGGAGTGTTTGTTTGACCTACCAGGAATTTACCAAGTTCGCCGTAAACGTGACGCACGCGCATACCGGTTTCACCTAATTGAGTGCCTAAGCCAAACAAATCAATTTCAAACTGGGTCTTTAATTCGCCCAGTGGGGTTTGTGTCCACCCCCGAACACCTAACCGGCTTTGGCGGATTCCGAAAAAAACGGTTCCATCCGGTGCAAACTGGTTGCGATATGTAGGCAGTTTTGTAACGCGTAACGCATCAAACCAATCCGGATCTATCTGTTTAAAGTTATACCCCATGTCGGTCATCGCAAATCCATAAACCTCGAGTGACTTCACCTTTGAATCCTCCTGTGCCAGGACATTCAAAGTCGCGCTCAACAACGCAGCAATTAACAGTAGTTTTAATTTCATTGTAAAAGTGATTAATGTTAAAATTTTATGTGTCCGTAAATGCTCTTCAATAACTACGGGGGAGCCGATTTAAAAATATTTTTGGTTGTGCGATTGAGTGTTTGGGGACTCAGGGTGGCAAATTACTTTCGCATACCATTTTTCAAAATAAAACCTTAAAACAGAACGGGGTTGATATACAATACGTCAGGGCAACGTTTCTTTATTATAACTTTCAATTATAACTTTCAGGTAATTTCAGGCCCGAAAACTTATGCTTTTATAGGTAGTTACAATTTGATTTTGTATTAGAAAAAAGAATTCGCTTAAACTTACATTTCAAATTGAGCGACAAAATTTGATTTAGCAATTAAAAACATGCGCGTATCTGGTTGCAAAATAAAATATGAATCAATATGAAACCGGCGGTACCAGATTAAGCACAAACGTGCATTTTATATATTACTGTTGCTTTTCAGGCCCTTTTCCGATCAGATCCATAAACTGATCCAGTTTTGGAGTAATGATAATTTCAGTTCGCCGGTTCTTTGTTTTCCCTTCATTAGTGCTATTGTCGGCAATCGGATTGTATTCGCCGCGCCCTCCGGCAGTCAAACGTTTGGGGTCAACCTGGTAATTATTTTGCAGGGCCTGTACAACCGAAGATGCACGTAAGGCGCTCAGATCCCAGTTGTTGCGAATGTTCTTTTGTGAAATGGGTACATTATCTGTATTGCCCTCAATCAGCACATCATAGGTGTTGTAATCGCTAATGATTTTGGCAATCTTACTTAACGTTTCCGAGGCATGTTCAGAAATGCCATAGGTGCCTGATTTATAAAGCATGTTATCGGATAAGGAAATATAAACCACGCCTTTCAGCACTTTCACGTCTACGTCCTTCATTTCCGATTGACTTAAAGAGCGCGTTAAATTATTTGTTAGCACGGTGTTGAGCGAGTCGCTTTTATTTTTTGCATTTATAAGCTGCTGTATATATTTATTTGAGGAAGAAATTTCGTCAACCAGCTTGGCAATATTTGCATTTCCCTGGTTACTTGTGGCCAGGCACTTTACAAGTGAAGCTTGTAAAAGCGCCATATTGGCTCTCTCGGCTGTGATCTGATCTTCCAGGCTTGCTACTTTGTTAGTTGCGATAGCCAGGTTTTGACCGCAGAGGTCGTATTTACTGCGCAACGCACGTGCACTACTGTCCAGCTTATTGTAGTTGGTTTGCAACTCCTGATATTTCTTTTTAGAAACACAGCTTTGGAATGATGACGCGATAACAATCAATATCGCGATTGACATTAAAGGTTTCATAAGGTTAATTTTTGTTATGAGTTTAAAAACAATTACTTAGCAGCAAAAGCGGCCGCAATACAAAGTTGCGTTTTTTTTAAAGCGGTATCCCCCGCGGCCCGGCAACACCGGAATCGGTTATTCAAAATCACGAAAATATTGACGAGTGTTAATTTGATTGTTCATATTAAATATCTACGTATGAGGCTGTTGCAATTTGTTATTCAATTTAATTTGCAACAACTCAACTTGTTCCATTTTATATGATGAAACAAGCCTTAAAATTTTGTATCACTAAAATGCTCTACCTTGCCTACTGCTATTAAGGCTTAGATTAAAAAGTGCCGGTGATATGCTCCGATCAAGTTGCAAAGCACTCCCCCTACATAATTGCAACGGTTAAACACTACCCATAGTAACCGGGAAAAAAATAGCGACAACCACCTGTTTGGCAGAAAAAAGGCCTCTGAGATTCATTCGAAATTTCTGAGGAAGGTAATATTAGGAATAGGGATATCAATTAAACAAAGTGTTCAAGTATCATTAATATAAATCTTTTATGAAAAAGCCAATCTTTTTAATGATGGCAGTCGCAATAGGATTTGCGTCGTGCCTTAAATCTCCAAATCTGGATGAGCTGTCTACCAATTTTGTGGTAGCGACTAATTTTGATAAGACAGCGAGTTTTAATAGCTACAAAACTTATTATGTATCGGATACCATCGTGAATTTGGGCGGGAGCGGAGCTGATACAATTTTATTTAATTCTGATGCGGCCCAGCTCGTTAACGCGGTTAAAACCAATATGAATGCGAGAGGGTACACCTTTTTGAAAAAAACAAGAGTGAATCACCCGGATCTTGGCATAACTATCGGAGTGGTTAAAGTGACCACCACTGTGTTTTATCCCGGTTGGTGGAATGGTTATTACGGCTGGTGGAACCCTTGGTACTGGGGCGGGTATTATCCTTATTATTATCCGTTTGCAACCTATTACAGTTATGATACAGGCAGCGTAATTGTAGATACCTATGATTTAAAGAATGCAAGTGCTAATCACAAGTATACAGCCGTATGGAATTGCGTATCCTTTGGCGTAGTAGGTTCATCATCAGCCAGCAACACTACAAGAGGCGTTAATGGTATAAACCAGGGTTATAAGCAGTCGCCTTATTTTAAAGCTAACTAATAAGTATTTTTTAATTAATTAATATCAATTATCATGAAGAAATTAGCATACATCATCATCCTATTAACAGGGTTTTGTAAATACGCGCAGGGCCAGTTTCCGGTCAAAACTAACTTGTTTTTTGTTGGATATCAGGTAGCTATACCTACCAACAACAATTATCTTACCTCAACCAGCTGGTCGGGATTTAATTTTGATTACCGTTACATGATCAAGCCCAATATTTCAGTTGGCATTGGCAACAGTTTCAATTCTTTTAGCCAGTATTTCCCACAACAAACCTATGAAAAGTCTGATGGCTCAGGTTCAGTAACCAGTGATATGGTAAGGCATATATACACCGCGCCTATAACCGCATCGATACATTATTACCTGGCAGGCAAAATGATAAAACCATATGTAGGTATAGGTATGGGCGCTGAATATAGCGAGCAGGACGCCTACTTCAATATTTATACGGTGTACTCCAAAAACTGGGGCTTCGTAGTAAAGCCCGAAGCAGGGGCTTTTGCAATGTTTAGCTCGAACGTGGGTGGGTTTATCAGTGTAGCCTATAATTATTCTACCAACAGCGAAAGTGATTTTCATATTGATCACCTATCTCACATACCCATTACAGTAGGCTTTTTGTTTACAGCCCGATAACCAAAAAGTTATAAATTATGAAAATGTATTGTCAATGGTAGTTTTTTATTGTAAAAATAAATTCAAGTATTTAAATCCAATATCATGAAAAAATTAGGATATCTCAATTTAGTGTTCATGGCGATATTGTTCAGTGTCGCATGTTCTACATCCACTTCAATTATGAGTTCGTATAAGGCACCTGGCATAGGCCACGTATCATACAAAAAAATATTTGTATCGGCACTTACCGATAATGCGGCTGTACGCCAAACAGTTGAAAATGAGCTGGCGCGTTATATGAGTACAAAAGGGATCGTTACCGTTAAAAGTTCAGATGCTTTTCCGCCCAATTTTCATTCAACGGGAGAAGACAAAGATAAGGACGTTGTACTTTCAAAAATTCGTTCATCTAATTGCGATGGCATATTTACAATTGCAATGGTGAATAAGGAAACCGAGACCAGGTACGTTCCGGGTTCCGGACCGGTAGGGCCTTATTATGGATCGTTTGGTGCTTACTATGGTTACGGATATGGCAGCTTTTACTCGGCCGGATACTATACCGAAGACAAGGTATATTACATGCAAACAAATATTTTTGATGCAAAAACCGAAAGCCTCGTATGGTCAGCCAAATCCCAAACATATAATCCCAGCTCATTAGAAGACTTTTTGAAGGGGTATGAAACAGCTATTACAGAACAGATTGTTAAGGATGGGCTGGTAGCGCCTCCTCCGGCAGCAAAATAAACTGCAAACCTCATTAATTGTAAAGTACCTGGGATGAAATATCACCAATATAAAACGGTAAACAACCCAGGTATTTTACAAAAAAAACTCACAGACGCTTTGCCCAATTAAGTAACAATATATTATTTAGCGGTATCCTTAGGTTCGCTTATAACCGATCTTAAATGAACCTCTTCCTGGGGGAATGGGATCACTATCTTATTTTTCCGGAATTGAGCGTCAATCCCGGCTATTATATCACTTTTCACCAGTGTCCATTCTTCAATATTTCGTACCCAAAAATATATCTGCACGGCAATAGCGCCGCTGCCCAGCTCTTTTAGAACAGTAAGGGGAGCCGGTGCCTCCAGTATTCTTTTCTCGGCAACGATCAACTTATCAATTATTTTTTTTGTTTTAACAAGGTCGGTACCATATGCTACACCAAATGAAATCCCAACGCGCCTGATCCGGTTATCGAGGGTCCAGTTTACAAGGTGTTGGTTTAACAGATCACCATTGGGAATTATAACATCAGCTCCGTCCCAGGTGGATATGATGCTGCTGCGAAAACCAATTGATTTCATAATGCCTCCTTTATCTCCCAGTTCTATAATGTCTCCTACGTTTACAGGCCGCTCGAATGAAATGATCAAACCGCTTACCAGGTTGTTTATTAAAGTTTGCAAACCAAATCCTATACCAACACCTAATGCGCTTAAAATTATAGTGATCCGGTCGGTAGGTATTCCTGCCGCCGCGAAAGCGATAAATAAACCAATTGAGATAATTGCAATACGAATCAGTAAAAGCCAGCTGGTAAGGCTGCCGCCTGTTTTGTTGCTGCCAACGGGCACATCATATTTATCGGAAGCAAAGAATGAAACGATTTTGGATATCAGTGAAGATAAGATGATGATGAAAAAAAACACCAGGATGCTGTATATGCTGAAAGAATAATTGCCAACTGTTTTTTGGGCGATTAAGAAGTTTCTTATCGTAATGAATACTGACCTGAATATGTAAAAATTTCGTCCGAGCAGATAGCCCCATCCTGCAAACATCAACACATAAAAGAAAAAGGGCGATCTTCTGCCCACACGATTAAAATTAACGTAAAACGACCGCTTCTCAGGCACCTTATATATATTAAATGCCCATGAAAGGGCCTGATCGGTTAGCTTAACCACCCATAAAAACAAAATAGCTATAACCACATTAAAAAAACCACCCCCAAGTAGTGTTTTCGACAGGTTATAACGCCCGCATATATTGTAAACAACTGATGCGAGCTCGATAACAACAAATGCCCCCACGAAATAAAGGATCCGGTTATCTTTTAATTCTTCTTTTTTCCCTTTTAACAAAACAAAACTGCCGAATACAGCTCCTGCCGAAGCTAATACCAGCATGATCCATCTTTCAGGTCGCGAAGCCTGCAAGATCAGATTATCTAGGCATACCAGCAGAAAAAGAACGGTCATGATGATATATGCGCGCATCCAAAATTTTGCTATATAATTGAGGAAAATACCAAACAGGGATAGCGATGAGATGGTCCACAATATGGCGCTAAAAATGAAAGGCGGCCTGGGAAAAATAAATTGAAATACAGTAGAAATGATAAGTATAGCCGATAACGTGGGGTAGCGAAAAACTAACTGACTGGTGAGATCATCAGTTAAAAGCCCGCCGGCTATCATTTGCCGTTTTAACGACCGCAGAAAAATTGCAGAAGCTATGAAAAGAAGTAACAGCATGCCAATTTCGACCCTGTTATTATGGGCGTAAAAATAGATGAGCAGGTTTAGCTTAACTAACGAAAACCGAACTATTTCTGTAAAGGGTCTGTAGTTTTGGGGAACACCGCCCAAATTTGGAAGCTCTCTGTCATAAATTTTGTCGACTAAGTTTTGTTGAAAAGCATCAAGTTCTTCTATGCGGGAAGAAAGTCGGGTTGTAGTAAAGTTTATACCTGTTTGTATTGCCTTGATCCTGAACAATGTGCTTTTTAAAGCTGCGATAGTTGGATTGATGTCCATGGAGGCTACTTCCAGTTTTTGTAAATATTGAGCTAACAGAACGGTGTCTGATGGATACTCATACAAAATACTGGTGCTGCCAAGAGAGTCTAACCGATTACGGAAATTTACAAGATTTTTGTAGTACTTGTCTACTATGTGCTTGGTAGCAAGTGTTTTATCTAATACCTCGTGAAACAGGATGGAAGAAGTTGCCAGGTTTCTGTTTGTCTGCACGGTTCCTTTATTGGTAAAAATTCCGTCGCCAATAATCTCGTACAAACTGGCAACCTGATTGATATTAGTAATAATACTTGTGGTATCTATGCCGATTTTAAGATAGCTCCGGGCTTGCTGAGCTGTCCTTAGGATATCGTCTATCAGCCCATCCTGTTTTGTAGCGATAATATCTTCCTTAAATCTTGCCAGGCTTTGCTTACTTTTGTTTGTTGCAATTTTCTTTATCGATTTTACTATAGTACTTTTTAAGGAATCGGACCTCAGTAAAGAATTTGTATCGGACATTTTCAGAAAGCCGCTGTCCGGATGCTGCGCTGCCACAACAAGAGTTGATAATATCAGGAAAAGAAATATTACCGCTTTTTTCATCAATATCGGAGTGTTACATGTCTATCAAATAACACAAGATAAGATCATTAGAAATGGAAAAAGCCTTTACCTGCCGGTTATGTGGATGCAGTTTAAAATGTGAAACGAACCTGATTTTTTTGGCTTATTTGGCATAATTGCGTTTTAGCCAACTTTCCGGTAACGGGATAATGCAGATATTCATCGACTTATTATCATCAGACAGCATGGCCGATTCGATCTCTATCCGCGTACCATCCGGGCTAAAGGTAGGATGGGGATGATCGGCGGCGGTGGGTTTATGCCCGGTCGAGATCATCAGCATTTCGCGGGTATGGCGATCTATCAAATAGATGCTTCTCGAAAAATCATCTCCTACGGCCCAGCGCCCGTCGGCCGAACCGTTAACGTGCCATAAGCCGCTGCCGCTTGGTGTTTGCCCTATGATCTCCATTTCGCGGGTACGCAGGTTAACTATGCCTAAGCCAGTTGGTTTTTCGCGGGTGCCTGAGTTACCCCAGCCGTCTTCCTGCCCGGGATTAACCGGATTGGCTACATCTTTAAACTCAGTGCCGGTGGTGGCAACAGTATGTTGTATGCCTACCTTACGATGACCCATCAGGGCTATGGCAACTTCATCTTTAGTGATCACGGCTTCGTGGGTTACCCATTCGTAAGGCGCTTCGGGGTATAGCGGGCGCAGGCCCGTGCCATCGCCCATAACCGTCCAGGTGCGCTGCGGCGATTTACCGCCAGTTTCCCAGCAAAAAATAATTTCGCCGGGTACCCAGGGATTAACCTGGATATGCCCAATCTGGAAAGGAACCGACGTAATGTATTTGATCTCGCCGGTATGGATGTTCATACTGATCAATCCTGCCGGCCCGGCACCCATATTGCGCGGCCCGAAGGCTGGCTCGATCCTGGCATCGGCGGTCAGGTGTTTGGCGGCTTCAACTTTACCTACGCGGCCGTACACCACCTGCTCGTCGGCGTCTAAAGCCATGTCGCTGCCGGGGTTCATTTCGGCCGGAATGGTGCCACACAAACGCTGGTAGTTATCTGCCGGTTTCATTTTACCGGCTTTACTATCGGCAAATACTTTGCCCAGGTCAACATCCCAGATTTGCAGGGCAGTGGCTGTGCGCCTGCCCGGGGTGCCCGATGCATTACCATCACCACGCTCGCCTGCATAGCGCTGAAAGTACAGGTGCATTGATTTGCGCGCCAGGCACAACATACCGGTATAACCGCCCTCAGTTATCTGCACAATGTCGCCTGTTTTTTCGTTAACGGCCATAGCCTCGCCCTTTACCCGGTTTGAGCGAAATACCAGCCACTGCCCGTCCGACGTCCATTGCGGGTGGGTTTGGTATATTTTTGAATCGCCGGCCGGTTTGCTGGTTAAAAAGGTAAGCATAGTGCCGGTTACAGGGTCTTTAACTATCTTTTTTTCGGATGGGAAGCGGGTGCCGATCTGGGCAAATGCGCCTGTAAGGATAAAGCAAAAGACGAGGTTAAGTACAAATTTGTTTTTCATAACAAGGTTATAAAGTTTCAATATCAAATACTGAACATTGCAGATATTAATATCGGTAAAACTGGTTTATAAGCGCTGGCTAACGCATTACCAATATCAGGCTAATGAACTGATTATGCATCCTGTACTGTTATGAGGCAGAGCGTGCTATTTGCCTTCGGCTTTATGCTGCCATATGCTAATATTGCATAATAAAAAGCTAAATTGAACTGCCAAAAACAAACCAATTTATTTGATAATTGCCTGTGTCCGCAAAAGCGTAAACTAATTCATTATCAGCTATGAAACTACTATCCTTAACATTAACCAAATGCCTTTTATGTTGTGCCTTTACCCTTGCGGGGACGATGGCCTATGCACAAAAAAGTGAGTGGGTTTACGCCGGCGCCGACGGCAAACTGGTATACAAAGCTTTACCCGCAGGCGATAAGATTATGGATTTTTCGAGCGCGGGGTACATGGGCGGCGGGGTTTCTATACCGGATGTAGCGGTAAAAGTAACCTTGAACCCTGTTGACGGCGATAATGCTGAAGCCATACAAAGCGCTATCGACCAGGCTGGTAAAATGCCTTTGGTTAATGGTTTCCGCGGAGCGGTGTTGTTAAGCGCCGGTAAGTTCGATTGCTCAAAAACTATCAATATCAACGTAAGCGGAGTAGTACTGCGCGGATCAGGTTCGGGTGAAAAAGGTACGGTTATTAATATGACAGGCGATCCGCATGTATGTGTTGCCGTACGTGTACGCCCTGTTGTAAACCCTGCCGGCCCAAAAACAACCCTGGCCGATGCCTATGTGCCATCGGCAGCCAAAACGTTTAACGTTGCAGGTGCGGATGGTTTTGCTGCAGGCGACGTTATCCAGATCATCCGCAAGGTAACGCCCCAATGGCTTGCCTTTATGGGAATGGATAACCTGGTGCGCGATGGTAAAAAAGAAACCTGGGTAAATGGCGATATCATCACGGATCGGGTTATCGAAAAAGTATCGGGCAACAGCATCACAGTTACCGTGCCGCTCAGCGATTCGTACGACGCAAAATATACCGGATCTGTAGCCGTGCAAAAAGTAAACATCGTTGACGAGCAATCGAAGATAGGTATCGAAAACTTTCGTATTGTATCAGTGCCACAATCTGTAACCATAACCCAGGGCCATAACAGCGGCATTAATATGGGCGGTATAGTCGACGGGTGGATCCGCAATATGGAGCTGTTTAATACTGTTAACAGCGTAAGTATTACAGGCAAACGTATCACTGTGGATAATTTAAGCATTATACACGATGTAGCAACCCTTGGTTCGGCAAAACCGGCGGATCTGAACGGCAGCGGCAGTCAGGTGCTGTTTAATAAATGTACCATAGCGGGCGATAATGTATTTTACCTGGCAACCGGTCCGAAGGTTTCGGGGCCGGTAGTGCTGCTTAACTGCGTATTTAAAGGCGGCGGCTGGATACAGCCGCACCAGCGCTGGGCAACAGGCTTGCTGGTTGATAATTGCCAGGTTCCCGGCGGTGGTATAGAGTTTATGAACCGTGGCGAAATGGGCTCGGGCCATGGCTGGGCCATAGGCTGGGCCGTAGCGTGGAACTGTACCGCCAAAAACTTTTTAAACCAAATGCCTCCGGGTTCGCAAAACTGGCTCATCGGTTGCAAGGGTGATGTTGAGCATAAAGCGATGCCTTTTGAAAAAACAAACCCCATATTACCCGATGGGATCATAGATTCGCAAAATAAACCGGTTGCGCCGCAAAGCTTATACCTTACACAATTAAAGGAAAGATTGGGAGCACAGGCGTTAAAGAATATCGGGTATTAGATTTATGTTATGATTGAGATATATTGTTGATTATTATTGATATTATCAATTGTGTTTTTGTATTTTAGAATAGCAATCGCTGTGAATATAAAAATCAGTTTTTAATGTTTTTATAAATCAAAATCAATCCCAATCATGGCAACTTACACGATCAATTTTGTGAACAATTCCACTTCACCAGGTAATTTTTGCGTATTTCAGAAAAAACCCGACAGTCCTAATCCTGACGTTTTTTCGCTCGCATGGCTTGCACGGCATGCAGACCCGAATTCGAAGGTTCCAATTTCCTGGAACACCGATTATTATTTTTTCTGGGCCAAAACCGGCGCGCTGAAACCAGGCCTGATCTTTAATGCCGGAGAAGCATTAAAGACCAGCATGACAGAAAGTAATGCGGTTACAGTTACCAAAGACGATGGAAATTACAAATTTAGAGAACAAAAAAACTGGCATCAGCAAGGTATGCTGAGCATCACGTCCGACAATACTACTGCAATTAACCAGGCCAGCGTAGGTATAGGCATGTCGGGTTCGGGTACGTTTGCCGTGCAGGCGCAGCCCAACATGACTTTCTTATTTTCGCCAAAATCGGAGTATTGGATAACATTCGGCAACATTAATCAGGGCCAGGTACTAAACCAGTCCGAAATAGATAACGAAGTACAGATCGTTTTTCCGCATGGTATATTTTCGATGAATGCTACGCTCAATAAAGATAATACCTGGACCATAACTCAGGGACTGGATTAACCCGGACTGAATAAGGCTGTTACTCCATAAAATAAGGCCGTAGAACCTGCGCCCAGCGGTCGTAACCTTTACTGTTCAAATGCAGCATATCACTTAAAAAAAGCGATGGGTCAGAGTGCTCATCGCTTACCAGCAAACAATCGGTAACATTAACATAGTGCAGTTCTTTATGTTGCTCAACATAAGCCTTGAGCAAGGTATTGGTTTGCTTAACCACCGGACTGAACTTAGCACGGCTGGGACTGTATTTTACCGACATCAGATAAATGACGGTTTTAGGCGACCGGGCCTTAACCAGTTCGGTTAGTTTTTTGTAATTCGCCATTAATTGCTCCGCCGTTGCACCAAAGGCAATGTCGTTTTCGCCAACGTATACAAACAGTTTAGCCGGCTCGTACGGAAATACCACGTAAGGCATGTAGTAATCAACAAACTGGGCCAGTGTAGAGCCGCCAATACCCCGGCGTATCAATTTTGGATTAGGGAAACGCGTTTCAAAATCATCCCATTTACGTACCGACGAACTGCCGATAAACACATAGCCATCTTTAGGCGGCATATTAAGACTATCCTTAATGTGAAAAGCTTTAAGCTCACTTGCAAAGGGAACTGGTTTTTGCTGCGCGTGCACCGGGTTGTTTAACGCGATGAACAAAAATAACAGGGGGGGGAATTGTAAGAAATATTTCAATGTTTTAGGGCTTATCGGGTGATAAATTGAATTGGTTAAAGAGTTAAATATAGCCATAAAATACCGGATAGGCAAATTTGCATGGCCTAAAAATGATTGGTAAATGTGCTTTTTACACTTAAATATATTCAGTTTAATGTAAACTAAGTTGGGCATATTGCAAACCAATTTCCTATTTTTAGCGCCGCTTATACCCTTTATAAAAAAATGAATATTGCTCAAGATAAAACACAGGCTACCGGTTTTAATATGGTGCAAACCATGCGCTGGTATGGCCCCAATGATCCCGTAAGTTTAGCCGATATCCGCCAGGCTGGTTGCAGCGGCGTAGTAACTGCATTGCACCACATACCCAACGGCGTGGTTTGGAGCGTTGAAGAAATAAAAAAACGCCAGGCCCTGGTTGAAGCCGCCGGCTTAAACTGGGATGTGGTTGAAAGCGTACCGGTACACGAGGCTATTAAAACACAAACAGCGGGTTTTGAGCAATACATCGAAAATTATAAGCAAAGCATTATTAACCTGGCGCATTGCGGGGTAAACGTAGTTACCTACAATTTTATGCCCGTGCTTGACTGGACACGTACCGACCTGGCTTACGAAGTTGAGGATGGCTCTAAAGCCCTTCGTTTTGAAAAAGCTGCCTTTATCGCTTTTGATGTATTTATTTTGAAGCGTAAAGATGCCGAAGCCGATTATACTGCCGAAGAGCTGGAACGTGCCAAAGCACGTTTTGCAGGCATGAACGATGAAGATAAAAAACTACTTGAGCGTAACATTATTGCCGGTTTGCCGGGAAGCGAAGAGAGTTTTACCGTTGAGCAGTTTCAGCTTGCGCTGGATGCTTATAAAGGAATTGATGCGGCTAAGTTGCGCAGCAACCTCATTTACTTTTTACAGCAGGTTATCCCCGTTGCCGATGAGCATGGTGTTAAAATGGTGATCCACCCGGACGATCCGCCGTATGCCATTTTAGGTTTACCACGCGTAGTGAGCACTGCCGGCGATATTGAAGCTTTGGCTGCAGCTGTACCATCGTTAAATAACGGCTTGTGCTTTTGTACAGGCTCGTTCGGGGTTAGGCCCGATAACAACCTGCCGGCCATGGTAAAGCAATTTGGCGAGCGTATTAACTTTATCCATTTGCGTAGTACCCGCCGTAACCAGTTTGGCGATTTTTACGAAGATAACCACCTGGAAGGCGACGTAGATATGTACAGTGTTGTTAAAGAACTGCTGCATGTAATGCAGGAGCGTAAAATTAGCATTGCTATGCGCCCCGATCATGGTCACCAGATGCTGGATGACCTGAAAAAGAAAACCAACCCGGGCTATTCGGGTATTGGCAGGCTACGCGGTTTGGCAGAGCTGCGTGGGTTGGAACTGGGGATTGCCAGATCATTAAATTATTAAGAAAAGAAACCATGGCTGAACGTATTGCCGAATCGGAACTGATCATTAATGGTCGTGGTGCCGCGTATCACTTAGATCTTCGCCCGGATGAACTGGCTTTGGATGTAATTACCGTTGGCGACCCTGAGCGGGTAGGCGAGGTGAGTAAGCATTTTGACAGCATTGAGGTAAAACGCCATCACCGCGAGTTTGTAACGCATACAGGGTACATTGGTAAAAAGCGGTTTTCGGTGGTATCAACAGGTATTGGTACCGATAATATCGACATCGTTTTTAACGAGCTGGATGCTTTGATCAATATTGATTTTGCCAGTCGGATCATCAATCCGCAGCTTAAACAATTAAATATCGTACGTATAGGCACTTCAGGTTCGTTGCAAAGAGAAGTGCCTGTTGACAGCTTTTTAGTTTCGACCCATGGTTTGGGTATTGATAACCTGTTAAACTTTTATCAAACCAATCCAAGTAAGGAAGAAAAAGAACTGCTCGAAGCGTTTATTACCCAAACCGGTTTGAGCGCCAAAGTTGCCGGTCCGTATATTACGGCTTGCAGCGATAGTTTGGCAAAGCATTTTCAGGATGGGTTTCATCACGGTATCACGGTAACCTGCCCGGGCTTTTACGGCCCGCAGGGCAGGGTATTGCGTTTGCCATTGAGTAATCCCAACTTTATTGATAGCCTTACCCACTTTAAACATAACAACCATCGCATCAGTAATTTTGAAATGGAAACCGCAGGTATTTATGGTTTAGGCACATTGTTGGGTCACAAAGTACTAAGCCTGAACGCTATTATGGCTAACCGTATTACGGGAGAATTTTCGAAAGATGGTGCCAGGACCATGGAAAGCCTGATCATAAAGACATTGGAGATATTGACGGTGAACAATATCGGATAATGAACTTTTAATCCCGAATATCGAAGTTTTTACTTCATTATTCGACATTCAGCATTGGACGTTAGCTCTTAACCTTTTGAATTATTTCAGCGCCGTTATAAACTAACTTCTGATCTTCTGCAACAACCCCGCAAACAGTTACGTCGGATGCCAGTATCTCGCAAAGGTGTCGTTTAACATTGCCTTCCATAACAATCCGTGTTTGGAGCTTGCCCTGGATATGCAGCAAATCGCGCGGTTGGGTATCCACGGTCTTTCTGGCCAGGTCTCCCGATATCACAATATTATGCCATTCCGAATGCGACTGTGTGATATTACCACTTTTAAACTCCTCAGTAGTTTTAAAGCTAAAGCAGAGTACCCGTTCGCCTTTAATTAGCTGCCAGTTGGGTTTACCCTCAATTACCCCTAAAAGGAAAACCTTGTTAATGGCGTTGCTAAATAACATATAATTGCTGATTTGCAGCCCGGTCGATTAATTTCTGTATGCGGCCGGTTACATCATGCAGGTCGAAAGGTTTAGGGATGAAATCATCGCAGCCGTAATATCCCAATAATTTGAGCAGTTTAGGATAAGCCGAAACGATGATTACCGTTATGCGCGATGTTTGATCATTCGTTTTGATGTGATGACAGATCTCGCCGCCGTTTATACCATTAAACCGGCAATCAACTATCATCACATCAGGGTTATATTGATAAATCTCGGGGAAAATATTGTTCGTTTGCTCCATGCATTTAGGTCGAACCCGTCGTAGGTCAGCACCTCTTTAATCACGTCAAGAACCCTTCATCGTCTTCAAGCAACAACACTTTTTTCACATTTTTTAGAGGTCAGATATAAGACTTAACTATTGCTTAGATAGTTTTTTTATGACAATGAAAGCGGTGTGATACAAATATGCGGTAAATATTTTTAACAATCCGGGTATATATACCCGCAAAAAGGCTGCGTTAAATACGCGATTTTAACAAAAAGTTAAATGTTGTAAAATAAAAATGAAAGATTAACAGAGGCTTAACGGATCAAACCGTGCTGAATGGCATAACGAATAAGTGTGATGGTATTGCGCGTTTCAGTTTTATTGATCATGCTCTGGCGATGCCCTTCCACGGTACGTTTGCTGGTAAATAGCTTATCGGCTATTTCCTGGTTGGTAAAGCCCTCAGCGATAAGAGCGAGTATTTCCAACTCCCGTTTGGTAAATTCCACGTCCGGTGTATCTTCTGATGGATCGGGCATTTGGGCAAGCCTTTCCATAAAACGCAGGCCAAGTTCCGAACAGATATAGCGGCCATCGCGATGGATATGGTTAATGGCGAATATCAGTTCATCCGAGTTCACACTTTTGAGCAGATAACCGGTAACGCCTTTCTGAAAAGCTTTTACTACATATTTTTTATCATCTATCATAGTCAGGATGACCACTTTCGCTTTCGACTGTGTTTGCTGTAGTTTTTCGGCAAGCGCCAGGCCGCCCAAAACAGGCATATTCATATCGGCCAGGATGATATCCGGTTGTGTGCCTTGTACTATCATATCCAATACCTCGGCACCGTTGGTTGCTGCACCAATGATCTCAAAGTTTTCGGACCGCTCCAGCAAATTCCGGATACCATCTCGCACGATGGCATGATCCTCTGCCAAAATAATTTTGATCATTGCTAAATCCTCCTTTTTATTTATATATGATTTGCGGGTTGAGGTATTTTCATTCAAAAATAATTCAGCTTTTGCTGTTAACAGGTATGTCGATGTTGATTATTGTGCCGTCGCCAGGTTTCGAAACAATATTAAGCACACCATTCAACAGGCTTACCTGGTTGCGGATAGCTTTCAAGCCGATCCCATCGCCTTTTTGCTTTTCCTGATCAAAACCATCACCGCTATCCTGTACCAAAACGATCACGCGCGACCTTTTCTTTTCAATGGTCACAGTGGCATCTTTGGCATGCGAATGCTTTACAATGTTCATAATCAGTTCCTGCACAATACGGTAGATGGCTACTTCGATGTATTTGTCCAATTGCAGGGCGGAATCCTTAAACCTGAATTTTAGTTTAATGCCATTGGTAAACTGGCGGCAAATATCCGCGATGGCGGTTTTTAGCCCAAAATCCTCCAGTATTGATGGCATCAGCTCGTGCGAAATGCGCCGGGTTTCGTTAATGGCATTGCTCAATAACTTATCGGCATTTTTTAGGGCCTCTGCTTTGCCATCTTCCAGGTCTGCCCGGCCTATCTGGTCGAGACTAAGTTTTACACTGTAGAGTATCTGCCCCAGGCTATTGTGCAGATTTTCGGCGATGCGTTTGCGCTCCTCTTCCTGCGTATTCAATATGGTGCGGAAGATCTCCTGCTGCTGCCGTTCTTCCGATTCGCGTTGTTGGGATATCAATTGCCGGATATCGTCTGTACGGTCTTTAACCTGCTGCTCGAGTGTGTTGTTAAAGCTGCGTAGTTTTTCCTCGCTTTCGCGGAGGGCCTCTTCCGTTTGTTTAAGGTCGTGGATATCGGTAGCGGCGCCATACATTTTAACCACCTTGCCGTTCTCATCCTTTACCGGCGACGCCTTTACTACAAACCAGCGATATTCGCCGTCGTGTCTCCTTATACGGTGCTCTTGTTGTAGCGGCTTGCCTTGTTTAACCGCTTCGGCGTAGCGCCTGGCCGAGCCTTCCCTGTCGTCGGGATGAATGGCATCTACCCATCCCCAGCCAATAGCCTCTTCGAAACGTTGCCCGGTATATTCCAGCCAGCGCTGGTTATACCAATTGGTCGAACCATCCGGTTCGCTGTCCCAAAGCAGATCGGGTACCAGGTTAGCAATGGAGTGAAGGCGGCTTTCCGAATCCCTTAGTGCTACCTCGGCTCTTGCCCTTTCCACAGCTGCCCACGTTCGCTCAGCGGTTTCCTCCGCGAGTCGGCTATCCATTGGCGTCCGCTCGTGCGGTGTAGCGCCGTGCACGCCAAAGTTGGCTTGTTCGGTCTTAGCCAGGGAAACCTTGTTCGGTTTATTATCAGGTGGATCGGATTCGCTATGATTTAGAGGGTCAGACATTGCCAAAGTAATAGTAATGGTTATAATATCTTATCCTAAGTTACAGTAAAACAGCTACTTAATTTATTAGGTAGGCAGGCTGTTTGATTATCAAACATTTGATAGCGCAAATTGTGACCAAGTATTTAACCAGCCCGAAAATTAATCATAGCAAACGGATAGTGGATAATTCCGTATTAAAACGGGTATTTATTGCACCCGCATATACGTACTTCACGCGAAATATTCGCAGTAATTCACGTAAATCACTCTATAGATGAACGATTGACAGCGATGCAAGGCAGGGCCGTACCTATAAAATAAGGTATGGAAAACGGGCAGGATCAGCGTTCCAGCAATCCCAAATTAGGCTGCGCGTATTTATATACCTTAAAGTAGATGGTGGTTTTGGTTTGGTAGATGCCTTCTATCTCAGATATTTTATTGATAAACTCTTCTAAATGGTCGTTATCACGGCACATTACGTCAATTTCCAAATCGTAATCGCCTGATGTACCTGCCAGGAAACTAACCTCGGGCATGGCTGCTATTTGCTTGGCCACGTTCTCTTTCAATAAAGCCGGGCGGATGTATACGGCAATGTGCGCGTAAGAGTGAAAACCAACCTTGGCCGGATCGATACGACCTATAATGCTTACAATACCGTCATTAAGCAAACGGTTAAAGCGTGTGCGGATAGTGCCTATAGAAACATTTAAATTATCAGCTATAATGGTGAACGAGGTTCGCCCATCACTTTGCAGATAGCTTAGGATGGCAAAATCCGTTTCGTCTAAAATTGCATTTGATTTTACTGTAACTTTATTTTTTTCCATATCAATGGTTTAACGGATCGGTTTGAGGTAGATTGGTGGTAACTATTCTTTATTTTGCATCTATCAAATATGCAAATTTTGCAGATTGTTGTATAGATTTATAAAAATTATGTAGTAAATATCAATTTTATTGTTAAGTTTGACTTACATAAGCCTCCGCATAACATCAAATTAAGTTTACAAGGGCTAAATATAATTAATGCGGTTACAAAATCAATAGTTTAAATGAAATACACAAAAGTTCAAAATTTTATAAACGGACAATTTGTTGACGCTCAGGGCGCCGGTCATCTGGATGTGGTATCACCTGTTGACGGTAGAGCATTGTCGCAAGTGCCATTGTCGGGGCAGTCGGATCTGGATAAAGCGGTAACGGCAGCTAAAGCTGCTTTTAAAGAATGGTCGCAAACGCCGATCAAGGTGCGTGTGCAGGTTTTCTTCAAATATAAATACCTGTTGGAGCAAAATCTGGAAGAACTGGCCAGGTTGGTTGAAGAGGAAAATGGCAAAACCTATAGTGAAGCTGTTGCCGAAGTTGAAAAATCGATAGAGCTTACAGAGTTTGCCTGTTCGCTGCCACAGCTCATCACCGGCGAATTATTGGAAGTGAGTAAAGGCATTGAATGCCGTACCGAATATGTGCCACTGGGCGTTGTAGCATCGATAGTTCCTTTCAACTTTCCGAGCATGGTGCCAAATTGGACGATCCCTAACGCCATTGCCTTGGGTAACTGTATGATATTAAAACCATCGGAAAAAGTGCCTTTAAGTGTTGGGCGCTTAGCGGAGTTGCTGAAAGAAGCTGGTTTACCCGATGGGGTGTTAAATATCGTTCACGGCGATAGCAAAATGGTGGAAGCCATTTGCGATCACCCGGGTATTGAGGCAGTATCGTTTGTAGGGTCGACCAAGGTGGCTAAAATAGTTTATAAACGTGCCACAAGTAATTTGAAACGCTGTCTGGCTTTAGGCGGTGCTAAAAACCACCTGCTGGTATTGCCGGATGCCATCCCCGGAATGACGGCCCAGAATATTACTGCTTCCATGAGCGGTTGCGCCGGTCAGCGTTGTATGGCCGCTTCGGCGATGGTAGGTGTTGGTAAGGTTGATCATATTATCGATCAACTGGTTGCAGAGGCTAAAAAAATTATTCCCGGTGATAACCTGGGCGCCGTGATCAGCAAAGAATCGATGGACCGTATAAACAGTTACATTACCAGCGCCGAGAAACAGGGCGCCAAAATATTGTTGGATGGCCGTAATGCTAAAGTGAAAGGTAAAGAGGACGGTTATTATGTTGGCCCTACCGTGATTGATCATGTAACGCCGGATATGGACGTGGCTAAGGAAGAGATCTTCGGCCCGGTGATCAGTATTATGCGTACCAATACTTTGGATGAAGCATTGGCTATCGAGAATGCCAATCCCTACGGTAACGCGGCATCAGTATTTACGCAAAACGGTGGCGCTGCCAGGTATGTGATCAATCATGCCAGTGCAGGTATGGTGGGTGTTAACGTAGGTGTACCTGTCCCGCGCGAGCCGTTCTCATTCGGTGGCTGGAACGAAAGCCGTTTTGGCGTGGGCGATATCACCGGCAAAAGTTCGATCGAATTTTGGACCAAGCTGAAAAAATCGACCACCAAGTGGAACCCGGAAGCAGGTGTGAACTGGATGAGTTAACGCCGGAGGCGGTGAGTGGTGAATAGTGAGTGGTGAGTGGTTGACCGAAAAGAATGCGTTAGGGATAGCAGCGGATACCGGCCCTGTGGCTAAGGCCCGCGCAGTATGAGCGGATAGCCCGGCCGCAGGCAACGCCCAAAATGAATAAGAACAAACGGCCTCTGTGTTCTTTGTGCCTTCTTGGTGCTCTTTGTGGTTAACAAGTAACCACAAAGTTTACAAAGAGAAAACCACGGAAGTAAACACAGAAGAATAAATGAAACTATAAAATTGAGTGATATGTCACTAACAGAAACATTGACCGAAACAGAGCAGATCGTCCAGGATAATATGGATTATACGCTGTTTTCGTGGAGCAAACAAAAAGGCATTAACCCGATAGCCATTAAACATGCCGAGGGTATTTACCTGTACGACTATGAGGGTAACCGGTATATGGACTTTTCGTCGGGTTTAATGAACGTGAACATTGGCCATGGTAACCCGCGTGTAGGGCAGGCTGTACTGGAGCAAATGCAGCAGGTAAGCTATGTTACACCAAGCTGCGTTACCAAAGCGCGTGGCGAACTGGGGAAAAAACTGGCCGAGATCACACCCGGTAACCTTACCAAAACCTTGTTTACCGTTTGCGGTGCCACGGCTATCGAGAATGCCATTAAACTGGCGCGCTTATATACCGGCAGGCATAAAGTTATTGCCCGTTACCGGGCCTACCACGGTGCTACGTATGGCGCTATGACAGCTGGCGGCGATCCGCGTAAAATAGCTTCAGATTCGCAGCAGGCGCCGAATTTCATACATGTGGAGGACCCATATTGCTACCGCTGCCCATGGGGGAAAGAAATACAAACCTGTAACCGCGAATGCGTGAGCCATATTGAGCGGGTGATAGAGTTTGAAGGCGCACATACCATAGCCGCTATTTTGATGGAAGGCGAAAGCGGTACATCGGGCTGTATTAAATATCCGCCCGATTATTTGAAAAAATTACGTGCCTTGTGTGATAAACACGGCATTTTACTGATCGCCGACGAGGTGATGAGTGGCTTTGGCCGCACGGGTAAATGGTTTGGTGTGGATAACCATGGCGGTATCGTTCCGGATATGATCGCCACGGCAAAAGGCATTACAGCGGGCTACTTGCCATTGGGTGCATTGATCGTAACGGATAAAATTGCCGCTACATTTGATGATAAGCCGATGATGCTGGGCCTTACCTATTCGGCTCACCCGGTAGCCTGCGCCGCAGGTGTGGAAACGCTGAAGATCTACGAAGATGAAAACCTGATTGAAAACGCGGCCAATATGGGCGCCTACCTGGAAGAGCGTGTTGAAGAAATGAAAAAAACACACCCAAGTATTGGTGATTTTAGGAATACGGGTTTGCTGGGTTGTATTGAGCTGGTTAAAAATCGCAATACCAAAGAACCCATGGCGCCATACAACGCCAAGCCCGATGAAATGGCCATTATGAACAAGGTTGCCGCTAAAATTAAAGACATGGGTATGTATGCCTTTGTACGCTGGAACTATGTGTTTATAGCGCCGCCGCTTACCATTACCAAACAGCAAATGGACGAAGGTTTGGTAATTATAGCTGAGGCTTTAAAAATTGCTGATGAATACGTATATTGAGGCTTAATTTAACCGGAGATGCACAACGCCCCTGAAATAGCCAATGATGTTATAGACTCGGAACTGCACAGCGAAGACCTTGCTGCCATACCGATGAACAAGCGTACCTGGGGCACCTGGAACTACGCTGCATTGTGGATAAGCATGAGCCTGTGCATACCTACATATATGCTGGCCAGCTCGCTTATCGAAGGCGGGATGAACTGGTGGCAAGCTATCCTGACCATTTTAGTGGGTAACACCATTGTGCTGATACCGATGATATTGAATGGCAGGGCGGGGGCTAAGTATGGCATTCCTTTCCCGGTGTTCGCCAGGGCAAGCTTTGGCGTGCGGGGGGCCAATATCCCGGCGATGCTGCGTGCAGTAATAGCTTGCGGATGGTTTGGCATACAAACCTGGATAGGAGGTTTTGCGGTATACCAAATGATGAAGTTGTGGATCCCGTCGATAGCTACGCTTCCGCAGATATTCCCCACGTCGTGGGGATTGCAAACGGGGCCTGCCATTACGTTCTTTCTGTTCTGGTTACTCAACATGTATGTGGTGTACCTGGGGGTAGAAAGCATCAAAAAGCTACTGGTATTTAAAGCGTTCTTTTTACCGATAGCTGCATTGGCTTTATTGTTTTGGGCGATAAGCGCCGGTCATGGTTTAGGGCCGATACTGTCACAACCGGCTAAATTTACTTCATCGGGTGCTTTTTGGGCTTACTTTTTCCCGGCTTTGACGGGGATGGTGGGTTTCTGGGCGACGTTATCATTGAATATCCCTGATTTTACACGTTATGCCAAAAGCCAGCGTGCGCAAACTATGGGGCAGGCGATAGGCTTACCTACTTCAATGACGCTATTTTCGTTTATTGGCGTAGTGGTTACTTCGGCAACATTTATTATTTACGGTAAGACCATTTGGGACCCGGTAGTATTGGCGGGTAAGTTTGATAGTAAACTATTGGTGAGTATAGCCATGATCGCAGTAGCTTTATCTACTCTGGCGACTAATATTGCGGCCAATATTGTTAGTCCGGCTAATGATTTTGCCAACCTGGCGCCTAAGAAGATCAGTTTTACCACAGGCGGATATATCACCGGCATTATTGGTTTGCTGATATTCCCCTGGAAATTGATAGCCGACCCATCGGGTTATATTTTTACCTGGCTGGTAGGCTATTCGGGCTTGCTGGGGCCGATTGGCGGTATTATGATAGCCGATTACTATTTTATCCGCAAACAACAACTGAACGTTAACGAACTATATAGTTACCGCGGGCGTTATACTTTTAGCGGCGGTTTTAATACCTATGCCATCATTGCGCTGATAGTGGGTATTTTACCCAATATCCCTGGATTTTTAACGGCTATAGGTGCGATTGATAAAACAGCGGTTTGGCCCTGGGTAGATAATTTGTACAATTATGCCTGGTTTGTGGGTTTCTTTATTTCGGGCGGGTTGTATTTGGTGTTTATGCGAAGAGAAAACCAGGAATCGAGCGTTGGAAGCCTTGAGGCTGTGTGAGGGGCTTGCGTTAGGGATAGCAACGGATACCGGCCCTGTGGCTAATGCCTGTGCAGTATGAGCGGATAGCCCGGCCATAGGCAACGCCCAAAATGAAAAATGAAAAAACGACCTCTGTGTCCTCTGTGCCTCCTTAGTGCTCTTTGTGGTTAAAAATCAACCACAGAGTACGCAGAGCAAACGCAGAGAAGTCACAGAGATAGAGGATTAAAAAGAGAAAAAATAACAGACATTACAACAAAATTTAAAATGTCGATACTGATAAAAAATGGCAGGGTAGTTACCGTTGCAGAAGATACCATAGCGGATATTTATATTGAGGATGAAAAGGTGGTTGCCGTTGGTAAAAACCTCGATTATAAAGCCGACGAGGTGATCGATGCTAAAGATATGCTGGTTTTCCCGGGTGGGATAGATCCGCATGTGCACTTGTCGATGCCCTTTATGGGGACGTTTTCGAGCGATACGTACGAGACCGGTACCCGGGCAGCTTTGTTCGGTGGTACCACTACCGTGATCGACTTTGTGCTGCAAACACAGGGGAAGTCGCTAAAACATGCTTTGACCGACTGGCAGTCGCGTGCTACGGGTACAGCAGTTGGCGATTACAGTTTCCACATGGCCGTGACCGATTTTAACGAGCACACCAAAACCGAGATCAGGCAGATGGTGGAGGAGGAAGGCATAACCTCGTTCAAAACCTTTATGGCCTATAAAGGCGCACTGATGATCGACGACCGGCAGATGATCGGCCTGATGCGGGAGGTGAAAAAACAAGGCGGCATGGTTACCGCGCATGCTACCAATGGCGATGTGATCGACTTTTTGGTAGCTAAGCATAAAGCAGAAGGAAAGACCGCGCCGCTGTATCATTACCTGTCGCAGCCCGAAGTTACCGAAGCTGAGGCATCGGGCAGGTTTGCGCATTTGGCTAAATACACCGGCTGCCCAGCATACATTGTACATCTCACCTGCGAGGGTGCGTTGAACGCCGTGCGCGATATGGGTAAGCAGAATTACCAGGTATTTGCAGAAACCTGTATCCAATATCTGATACTGGATGCATCGTTATACGAAAAGGATTTCGAAGGTGCTAAATGGGTGATGAGCCCGCCGTTGCGCGAAAAGAAAGATCAGGAAGCTTTATGGGCGGGCATTAACCAGGGTTTGCTGCAAATTGTCGCTACCGATCATTGCCCTTTTATGTGGGAGCAAAAGCTGATGGGCAAGGATGATTTTAGCAAGATACCTAACGGGCACCCGGCTATCGAGAACCGGTTTGAACTGCTATACTCGGAAGGTGTTGGCAAGGGTAAGATCAGCCTGAACAAATTTGTGGAAGTGAGCAGTACCAACGCGGCTAAGCTTTTTGGGATGTTCCCTAGGAAAGGAACCATTGCCGTAGGCAGCGATGCTGATATTGTGATATTCGACCCGAATGCTAAACATAAACTGTCTGCCGAGACACACCATATGAATGTGGATTACAGTGGTTACGAAGGTTGGGAAGTGCAGGGCAAGGTAAAGACCGTTTTATTACGTGGTAAAGTTGCCATTGATAATAATGAGTGCAAGGTGGAGAAAGGCAACGGGCAGTTTATTAAGCGGAAGAAGGTGGGGAATCATTTTTAAAAGAAAATAAAAAGTATAGGGTAGTGCGATTCCCCTCTTGAGAGGGGTGTAGGGGGGTGTTCTTCGCGCGTAGAAACACACCCCGCCAATTCACTACCCAACGCACCCCCTCTCAAGAGGGGAATAAAAACAAAAGTTAACTGACCTTATTATAATTATAGAAAAAACATTTACATGCCAAGGATCATTAAATCAGGACTGATACAGATGAGTCTGCCGAAAACGGAAGGCGAGGGCACTATACCCGAAATTGTGGATGCTATGGTGCAGAAGCACATCCCGTATATTGAGGAAGCCGGAAGGCAGGGTGTGCAGATACTGTGCCTGCAGGAAATATTCAATACGCCGTACTTTTGCCCGGGGCAGGATCCTAAATGGTATGCTTCGGCCGAAACAGTTCCTGGCCCAACCACCGACCTGATGGCTACCTACGCCAGGAAGTATAACATGGTGATCATTGTGCCGATTTATGAAAAAGAACAGGCAGGTGTGCTGTATAATACCGCCGCAGTGATTGATGCAGATGGTACTTATTTAGGAAAATACCGCAAAAACCATATCCCACAGACCAATGGTTTTTGGGAGAAATTCTTTTTTAAACCCGGTAACTTAGGTTATCCGATTTTTCAGACTAAATATGCCAAAGTGGGCGTTTATATTTGTTATGACAGGCACTTCCCTGATGGAGCACGTTGTTTAGGACTGAATGGAGCTGAGATCGTGTATAACCCATCGGCAACGGTAAAAGGTTTATCGCAATACCTGTGGCAGCTGGAGCAGCCCGCACATGCTGTAGCCAATGGTTACTTTATGGGCTGTATTAACCGTGTAGGTACCGAGAAGCCCTGGAACCTGGGCAAGTTTTACGGTACATCATACCATGTTAACCCGCGCGGGCAGATCATCGGGCAAGCATCAGAAGATAATGATGAGTTGCTCGTAAATGAATTTGATTTGGATATGATTGACGAAGTGCGCAGCACCTGGCAGTTCTACCGCGACCGCAGGCCGGAGACTTACGGGGCGATAACGGAATTGTAGCCTCCCGACCCCCTAAAGGGGGAGGAATAGAATCAAGAAGAAAGAACAAAAAACAAAGGCAAGAAAATTAATACGGAAATTCGAAATCGAAAATCCGAAATCCGAAATAAAAAAATGTCTATAACTAACTACCGGCTTACCACAGAACAGTATGAAGAGAACTTCTCTGACATACATCCGCCGTTTGAAAACCTGACGGCTGCTTTGGTAGAAGCCAATCGTTGTATATTTTGCTACGATGCGCCTTGTATGAAATCGTGCCCAACGAGCATCAACGTACCGAAGTTTATCAAGCAGATAGCTACCGAGAATATCAAAGGCTCGGCGCATACCATATTTTCATCGAATATTATGGGCGGAGGCTGCTCGAAGGTTTGCCCGGTTGAAAAGCTGTGCGAAGGCGCTTGCGTGTATAACCTGATGGAGGAAGAACCTATCCAGATAGCCCGTTTGCAACGTTTCTCGACTGAGCGCGCTATACAGCAAAAATGGCCTTTGTTTACCCGGAAACCATCCAACGGCAAAAGGGTAGCTGTTGTAGGTGCTGGTCCGGCAGGATTATCCTGTGCGCATGTATTGTCGCGTGAGGGTGTGGATGTGACCATTTACGAAAAGGAAGCTAAAGGCGGCGGTTTGATGACTTATGGTATTGCCGCTTATAAGGTAACACCCGAGTTTTGTGAGGATGAGGTGCAATACATTCTATCGCTGGGTGGCATCGAGATCAAATACAACCAGGAGTTGGGTAAAGATGTTACGCTTGCCGAATTACAACAGCAGTACGATGCGGTTTACTTAAGCATAGGTGTAGGATTGGCTCGCCAACTGGCTATTCCCGGCGAAGAATTGGAAGGTGTTGAAGACGCGATCAGCTTTATTTATGATATCCGCAGCAAAGGGTACGACCAGGTAAAAGTGGGCGATAAAGTTGCTGTAATAGGTATGGGCATGACCGCCATCGACGCGGCTACCCAGGCCAAACGTTTAGGCGCTAAGGAGGTAACCATGCTTTACCGCCGTACACAGGCCGAGATGCCTTGCACGCAGGTTGAATTGGATATTGCCATGCTTGACGGCTGTAAAATTGTTTGGCTGGCAACACCAAAAGAAGTTTTAGGTGCCGATGGGAAAGTAACACAACTAATTTGCAGTACCACCGTTTTAGGCGAACCTGATGCCAGCGGTCGCCGCTCGCCGGTAGATACGGGTGAGACCATTACTCTGGATGTGGATATGGTGATCAAAGCCGCGGGCCAGATGCCATTTGAAAAACTGGTGGCAGATATAAACCTTGCCAATCAATACGGAAAGATAACCACGGACGAACGCGGTGTGACCAGCATTGCCGGTGTTTTTGCCGGTGGCGATTGCGTTAATGGTGGTAAAGAAGTGGTAGACGCTGTGCAAGCCGGTAAGGATGGCGCGGCGGGGATATTAAAGTATTTAATGATGTAAGATGGATGATGTAAAATGGAAGATGTGTTGATTTAGGTCCCATCTTCCATCTTACCTTTCCATCTTACATAAAATAGAACATAAAACAGATCTACGGATGGCCGACATATCATCAGACTTTTTAGGCATTAAATCGCCGAATCCGTTTTGGCTGGCGAGTGCGCCGCCAACGGATAAAAAATTAAATGTGCTGCGCGCTTTTGAGGCAGGCTGGGGTGGCGTGGTATGGAAAACCCTGGGCAGCCAGGTAAAAAACGTCTCATCGCGCTATTCGGCGGTGGATTATCATGGTAGCAGGGTAATGGGCTTTAATAATATTGAGCTCATTTCCGATCGACCGCTGGATATCAATCTGAAAGAGATCCGCGAGGTATTAAAAGAATTTCCAGACAGGGCGATGGTGGTATCGCTCATGGCGGATAACGATAAAGAAAGCTGGCATGAGCTGATCAAAAAGGTTGAAGATACTGGTGCGCACGGCCTTGAGCTTAACTTTGGCTGCCCGCACGGCATGACGGAGCGCGGAATGGGCGCGGCAGTAGGTCAGGACCCGGAAATTGCCCGCATGGTGGTAGAGTGGGTAATGGAGGTAGCTACCATCCCGGTTATTACCAAATTGACACCCAATGTGCATTCGGTAGTGCCAACTGGTTTGGCCTCGGTGCTGGGTGGCACGGATGCGCTTTCGCTGATCAATACCATACAATCAGTTACCGGTATCGATCTGGATACTTTTGTACCTAACCCTAATGTTGCGGGTAAGTCGGCATTTGGAGGCTATTGCGGGCCTGCTGTAAAGCCTATTGCATTAAAATTTTTAACTACCATAGCCCAAAACGAAATTACACGTAAGGTGCCTATATCGGGTATTGGCGGCATTAGTACCTGGAAAGACGCTGTTGAGTTTATGCTATTGGGTGCATCCAACGTACAGGTATGTACCGCCGCCATGAAACATGGTTTCCGCATTGTGGAAGATATGATAGAGGGCCTGAACTATTGGATGGACGATAAGGGCTTTAAAAAATTGGATGACTTTATCGGTAAATCGGTGCATACCATGAGCAACTGGGAAGATCTGGATATCAACTACCACATTGTGGCCAACATTAACCAGGATAAATGCGTGCATTGCGGTTTGTGTTACATTGCTTGTGAAGATACTTCGCACCAGTCGATAGCTTTGGATTATGGCAAGCCTTACAACAAGTACACTATTAAGGAAGAAGAATGCGTTGGCTGTAACCTGTGTAAACTGGTTTGCCCGGTTGAAGATTGTATTACCATGGTTGAACAACGCAAGGCACCCGAATATATGAACTGGAAAGATTTTCAGCGTTTGGGTATGCCGTTAAATGATCATTAGCGCCTCCGCCCCCCAAAGGGGGAACTTGCAAACTTTATTAAGTCTCCCCTTTAGGGGAGATTTAGTGGGGTTTCATCTTCTGCACTACCGCCAAGGCCTGCTGAGAGTGTTCAACTCCATGGATCATGCTGGTATAGGTAAAAGCGATCTTGCCATGCAGATCGACAACAAAAGTTTCGCGGCCGGACATGAAAAAGGAATTTTTAACTCCAAACTGTTTTAACACTTTATCGTGCGGATCGCTTAACAAAACAAAGGGTAGCTTTTCCTTATCGGCGAAGTGTTTATGGCTGGCTACCGTACCGCCGTTAATGCCAATCACTATTGCGCCGGCTTTGGTAAAATCATCAAAACTATCGCGAAAAGCGCAGGCCTCTTTGGTACAAACCATGCTTTCATCTTTTGGGTAAAAATAAATTACAAGGGCATGCTTACCTATATGGTCGGCAATTTTAAATTCTTTGCCGTTCTGATCGGTTAATGTAAACGCCGGTACCTCATCGCCAATGGCAAGCGGTTTTTTGCTTTGGGCATATATCCCGAAAGGTAAAAGTAATGCGAACAGGATAACAGAAAGAAATTGTTTCATAATGTAGATTTATACTAAGTACGAAGGCGAGTTGTATAACGATTGATTATTATTAATTATTGCCGATTATGGTGTATCTTGGTTTTAATTACAAATAGCCATCATATTCACAGTTTACTATGTTAAATAAGGTAATTATCGTGCTGTTATTAATAATTCTCATCTTTCAGCTTGGCTGTAAATCAGGAAGGGAAACTAAAGAAAAAATAGATAAAAATGAGTTTGAAGGCGTGATCACTTATCATGAGGTAAATAAAGCAACAGACGGTATTCTTAAAATAGATGATACTGTGCAGATGTTCTACTCTCACGGAAATTTCGTTAAAATACATTCGATAAAATTTCCCGAACCTCATATCGTTAAAGATTACTATTTAGAAAAGCATGCTTTGCGATTAATGCTTTTTAGTAACTCGGATTCACTACAGCAAATTAATTTAAGCTTCCCTGTTCAAAGACTTGACTGCTTTAAAGTGACAAAGGCGGACGAGCAAATATTTTCAAAAAAATGTGAAAATATTGAACTCAACATAAGTTATCACGAAAAAGATTCGACAACGTACACTGACTCTCAAATTACTTTTTCGAGAGGTTATTTAAAAGTAGATAAAAACCACTTTAAGAACTGGAACCTTGGTTTTTATAATAAAGTTATTGATGAATGCGGCTGCTTATACCTAAAATTTAAAGCAGTACATTTTGACAGTTCACATAAAAATATTTTATGGTGGGAAACATTGGACGTAATATCTGTAAAAGAAGAATCGGTAGACCCAAAAGTGTTTGAAATAGATACTACTAAGGTCAGATACGCTAAATAAGTTCTGATTTAACTATTTAACTTCCTTCAGTACCCACTTACCGCTATAGTGTTTACTTTTGTCGAGCGGTACACGGCCGCCAAAATCCTGTACCCAGTAGTATTTGTATTCGGCTATACCAATCTCCCTGAAATCGGGATTCATCAGGTTTTTGCAATGCCCAACGCTTTTAAACCAGCCGGTAATTACTTCGGTGATGCTGCGCTGGCCGGCAGCAATGTTTTCGCCAATGGTATAGGTTTGAAAGCCGGTGTAATTGTATCCAACAGCAAAAAGCCTGTCCTGTAAAGTGCGTCCATCCACACTGGTATGGGCAAAATAGGCGTGTTTAGCCATATCTTTGGCATGTTCTTCTGCAGCAGAGGTTAAAATATCATTCCAGCTAATGGGCGATACCGGGCGCATATAACTTGTACCGCAATTGCAGCCTTTGGCGCGTATGGTGTTAATAGCTGTTAAAAATTGATCGCGAAAGTCCTTATCGCTTACGTGGAGCGACTTTTGCGCTATCACAGGTGATAGCAGCAAAGAGAAAAAAGATAATAATATCAGATTCTTCATACCCGTTTCCAGGTTATTAGAACGTTGCGATCGCCGCTTTGTTTTATCGGATGCTTTCGGCAAACCTGTCGACCGAGTGCTTAAACCAGGCGGAGCGCTTCAGTATATATTCGAACAGATTGATGCCGACGATGGCGCAAATGATACCGGCTAATACATCAATTACATAATGATGGCTCAGGTACACCGCCGAAAACCAGATCCCGATAGTAACGATAGCGAAGAATATGCTGATGTAGCCTACTTTGTTTTTAAGGGCATAGTACAAAACCACCATTGGGTAAGCCGAATGGAGCGAAGGCATTGCCGCGAAAACGTTTGAGCCTTTGGCATAAATGGATTTGAAAATACTGACATTGAAATACTGATCGAACTTTGCCAAACCCGCGGTATTGCCGGGCGTATGGGCAATAAAAGTAAACCCATGCTCGTATATATACCATGGCGGTGCGGCAGGAAAGGTATAATAAACAATAAAGCCTAAAAAGTTAACCAGTACAAATGTTAGCCAAAACAAGATGAGTTGCCTGCGATGTTTGATGAATAAAAAGAGTGCGAACAGCATAGGCACGGGTATCCAGCAGAGGTAAAAGCAGCCGGCCATAATGTCGAGAAAAGTAGTGCCGTTATAGCGCCAGTACTCGTTGGGAGTTAATACTTTGTTATTGATGTTGATGCCGAAAAGGTTTTTCTCGAAGTTATAGATATCGCCGATGTGAACTGTGGCGTAATTATAATTCGGAAAGGCTTTCATGTAATCATAAATGATCCAGTAGATAATAAACACCGAAAAGCCCACGATAAACTTACGTGAGATACCCGAAATGTAATAGCAGCCGTTAAATATCCCGACAAGCACCAACTGATCAATTTTGTAGCCCACCAGGAAATACGAAATAAGCAGGTATGCCAGCGAAATTGCCGATGTGATCAGAACAGTTTTACCGGAAGTAGTGGCTCCCTTTTGCAAAGAGGAGTCGCTCATTTTATTTATCGGTAAAACGAGAACGGAATATATTATCCCACAAGCTTGAGCTTACACCATAACCACGGGTTGGATCCTGATAGTGGTGCAGCATGTGATGCTTTTTAATTTTTTGCCAGATGCCCGATTTAAAGTTGAAATGATGGATGGCGTAATGCGTCATATCATACACCAAATAACCCGCAATAAACGCCGGGAAGAATGCATACACATAGGTATCAGGCAGCAGCCAGTTGAACAAAAAGAAAAAGCCTGTAGCCAATGGTATACTTGCCGATGGGGGTAAAACCAAGCGTTTCAGGTCGTTAGGGTAATCGTGGTGAACACCGTGGAATATGAAGTGCAGGCGCAGCGCCCATTTTTGTTTAGGCACAAAATGAAAAACAAAGCGGTGTAAAATGTATTCAACAAAGGTCCATACGAACAGGCCGCCTGCCAGCAGCAGTACAAATTTACCGGCGCTGATCTGTGCTACAAAAATAGCTTTGTAAAGCATGTAAATAATTACCGGTACATAAATAATAAGCGGTACAAAAAAGTAAACCTTTGACAATGCCTCTAACAAGTCGCTTTTAAACATCCTTACAGACTCGGGAGAGTTTGATACATAATTTTTTTTCATAATACATTCATGGTTTAAAACGCTCCACTACTTCTTTACCTGTTTCGGGATCTGTGCCCTTGATCTCGGCATATATCACATTCGGTATCCAAAACGTACCGCCTTCAATTTTAAGAAATATCCGGTTAAGTACGACCTGTTTTTTTGCAATAGTGGCATACACATGGTACTTATTATCAGTAGCCGAGCGCATTAATAAAAGCGGATATTTTTTATAGGATACAAAACGCACATCAAATTTATTATTGCCCAGTGGTTTTGTAACTATTCCGTAGGCAAATTTACGTTGAATTAAGTTAAGTTCCTCTATTTGGCCGCGCTCATTATATTTTATCCAATAGGGATGTATCGGATTTTCGGTATCTAACTGGCCGGCAGCATTTTGGTTAAGATCGTAAATAATGGTATTGCTGTTTGGATCGCGTTGTACATAAAACAGCCTTGCAACCGTTGGCGTAGGGAAAATGGTTGCCTGCTTTACTTTTTTTCCGGCTGCGGTATCGATTTTAATCGGGGTGGTAATATGCCGTTCAGTAACATTTACACGCGGATCATGGTACAATAAAGTAAAGTTAAACAGTATGGATAATAGTATATTCATAATAGTATCAGCAATTAGCAATTATTGAACTTTTGATGCTTTCTCCTTTGCTTCCAAAGTTTTTTTAGCATCGTATAGTCTTTTAAAAGCAGTAATGTTGGCTAATATGGCCAACACCACTATCGGTAAGGTGAAAATTGTAATGGTTTCAAAAACATGGAAAGGTATACCGGGGATGTATAACTTGTAATCGCCTATATAATGTTGTGCTACGCCGCAAATAATAGCAAATAAACCAATGGTTACCACGCGTTCGGGACGCTGCATTAAACCGCCTTTACACTCAATACCTAAGCCTTCGGCACGGGCACGCACGTAACTTACCATCATAGAACCGATCAATGCTACAAAAGCAAAAAACGAACTTAAGAAATAATGGTGCGCCACCAGGTACCAGCAAATGCCCAAAAACATGATCAGCTCGCTGTAACGGTCTAAAACAGAATCGTACAGTGCACCAAAGGTGGAGCTCATTTTACCCAGGCGGGCTACCTGCCCATCGAGCATATCAAACAAACCGGCAAATAACACTAATGCACCTGCCCAGCCCACATAACGCAAATCGCCGCGGTTACCTTCCTCGGCACCTAAAATAAATATATACGCAACGCCCATATTAAGCAATAATCCAATAGTGGTTACCATGTTGGGTGTAAGTCCCATTTTAACCAACAGCTTAACCAGGGGATCTATAACTTTATAGATACCCAGTTGCAGGCTGGTACGCACAGATGGTTGGGTTACGCTATCCATTTTGTTAATGTTTCAGGCTGCAAAGTTAATTAAAAATCAAATGTGGCCCGTGTTCTTACACCAAAACGTATTGTATTTGGATTGTCAAGATAATTGAATCGTTCAACCAGGTCGACACGGAAAAATTTAAAAATATTACCTATGCCGATACTACCCTCGGTATAAGGCACCCCATTAAGGGCATAAGTTAAAGGTGTATTATCGGCATCTTTTGGAAATTCCAGCAATTCGGGGTGCAGAGCCGGGTTGTTTTCGCTACGGACACCACCGTACAAAGCTTTGAACGATATGTACTCGCGCAATTTTAAACGCTTAAATAATGGTACCTTATTTAGAATAAACCCGTTGAAGCACTGGTCAATATGGAAACCGATATAATGATCGCTTACAAACTCTAAAAAGTTCATTAAGTTGTACGAGTCTAACTGGTAAGAGTAGGTTTGGTTAGCCCGGTGTATGGTTAACAAAGGGAACGGCACTTGCCCAAAGGTATATCCGCCTTCAACAGTCAGGTCGGCGTAACCTAACTGAGATAAATAAAAACGTTTGTCAACCCGGCCATGTAAACGCTGATAATTGTATTGGCCACCAAACAAGTCTTTCACGCCGGCAGTATAATCCACATTCCAGATGGGGTATTTACTTGGGATGGTTATACGGTATATTTTACCTTGTAAAAATTGTTCGTGAGCAGCATAACGCAGGTGTACTGATAATTCGGATGTGGTGAGATCGGGAACAATGTTCGGCGTGTTGTTAATATTGTTAATAAATTCAAGAGAACCCGCAGGCGCCTGTTTCCAGTATTTATAACCAAGGGTGTACGAAAAGTGATTTTCAAATTCGTTTACATAATCAACGCGGTAATAATCGTTATACAGGTATTTATCGTTCACACCTCGTTTAAATGATAACAAAAAGTTATCTTCCTGTACAAATTGCAGCTCGGCACCCGGTATCTTGGTATCTTTTTGTACGCTTACCCTTACGTAATTTTGCGGGAAACGATAAATGGTTTTGTTGTTGATGGAGTAGGTGGCGCTGCCAAAATACTTCCATTTATGATCGCCAAAGCCGTAAGCCGCGTAAGTTTCAAAATAATAACGTTTACTTAGTTCGGGCGTGGTTCTTCCGCCAAAGCGCAATCTAAAACCTTCTACCGGATTAAAGCTGTAAAATGCATTGGCCGGGCCAATCTCAAAGGGGCCGAACGATTTATAGCCGGCTAATAAAAGGGAGGCTATATCCATTGTCCGCCTGAACGATGGCATACTTTTCAGGCTGTCGATGTTTTTATAAACCTTTGATTCGGCTTTTGTTAAGGTATCGGTACTACGTGCCTGTACCCAAAAATCTTCTGATCTTTTGTCGAAACCTTCGGGTGGTAAAGCATCTGTTTTATGATAGATGGTATCGGGCCGTGGTTTGTTAATAATATAATCGCGATAAGACAGCGTTCTTTCACCAAACAGGCCGGTTTTGCCATTTTTAGTGACACCAAAATCGGCCATCATGTCTGTTTTCTTTAAAATATATTTTCCATCGGCATTTTTCTCAAACTCCTGGTTAACATACATATCTTGCACCCAGTTGAGATTGATGTTTTTATTAATGGATAGCTTGGCTTTCTGTACCGCATAATTGGTATCCAGGGTGATGTATATCTCGCCCTCGAACAGCATGTCGGTGGTATTACGCGGCGTAAAACTTAGCTCAATCAGTTTTTTGTCGCCATCGGTAACGGTATCGGTAATAAAAAATTTATAAAATGTGGGTGCTTCATCGCAAATAGGGCTCAAAAACTGGTTGGTCATCAAAAAGATGTTGTTGGAATAAATATCTACTTCCGCGTACATCCTGTTGAGGTAGGTACTTAAGCCTTCATCATCAATAAAACTGCCAAAGTTCACTTTCTTCTCGCCCAAAATTACCGTCTTTTTGGCCCTAGGATCATTGCGGTAATAGTTTTGTGTTAATTTTTCATCCAGGTAAACAGGCAGCAGTGATTTGCCGGGCATAGTTGAGCTGTCCCTGTTATCTAACAGAAATTTATATTTACGAAAGATCCTTTTATTGCTGATATTGCTCGATAGGTTGCTGAAAGAGAACTGTAGTTTTTCGTATTGCTGGTATTCGGCGTAGTTGTAGCTCTGCAAACGGTTTTGGTTTTTATGGGCGATAACCTTCCGGATCAGTTCGACCGCCGGATTATCCTTATTGTGGTATCTTTGTTTTTTAGCCGAGCTGATGCTAACCTCGCTCAGGGTTTTACCTTCCTGCTGCAGCCTGAAATTTACAGTTTGCTCTGTACCGGCTGTAATGTTGCGGATAACAATTTTATAACCAATAAACGATATTTTAAGCTGCGTATAAGGTTTAATGGTGCGTAATGTGTATTTACCGTTGGCGTCGGTTAAAGTACCGGTTGTGCTGCCGTTAAAAGCAACGCTTACAAAAGGCAGCGGCTGGTTGTTATGGGCATCGGTTACTACGCCTCTAACAACTGTAGTTTGCGGCGTTTGTGCACGCGCAGCAATGCTTATAAAAATAAAAAAAGAGAGTATAAAGTGCTTCATTTATATGTGCTACAGCATTTAGACTTATCATAACAGCGATTGTTAAGTCGTCATTAAAATAAAAACGTTGCGAAGTTAATCAATTGATTAAATGCAAATGTTATTAAAAAGTCAAATATTGGGTGTTTTGTTAAGCAGACTATTAACGGAAGTACGGAGGGATAATTGTAATGCGGATAAGCTATTGATGAAATGTCAACTATAAATACCAAAGGCAGCCTACAAACTATAGGCTGCCTTTTTAATAACCTGTTTTTACTGGTATTTACATCGACTCAACCAGATCTTGGTAGTAGTCCAGACCCAGGTGGGTGATCAGATCTTCGCCCATCATGTGCCTTAAGGTATTTTGCAGTTTAATGAGCTGTTTAAAAATATCGTGCTCAGGTTTTAAACCCGGAGCTGTTTGAGGTGATTTTAAGTAGAACGATAACCATTCCTGAATGCCACTCATGCCGGCACGTTTAGCCAGGTCCATAAACAAGGCAAGGTCTAAAGCAACCGGTGCTGCTAAAATAGAGTCGCGGCATAAAAAGTTGATCTTGATCTGCATCTGGTAACCTAACCAGCCAAAAATGTCAATGTTGTCCCAGCTTTCTTTGTTATCGCCATGTGGCGGATAATAGTTGATACGTACTTTGTGGTACAGGTCGCCGTAAAGCTCGGGGTTGATTTCGGGTTGAAAAATTTCTTCCAGCACACTCAGTTTCGATACTTCTTTAGTTTTAAAGTTATCCGGATCATCCAATACCAGGCCATCACGGTTACCTAAAATATTGGTAGAGAACCAGCCTTTTACGCCCAAAGCACGTGCAGTTAATCCGGGTGCTAAAATGGTTTTCATTAAAGTTTGGCCGGTTTTAAAATCTTTACCTGCTATCGGTGTTTCGGTTAATTTTGATAACTCGATCAATGCCGGGATATCAACCGTTAGGTTAGGAGCGCCGTTGGTGAACGGTACACCTAATTTTAAGGCTGCATAAGCATAAATCATGCTTGGCGCGATACGGTCGTCGCTATCTTTTAAAGCCTGTTCAAAAGCGGCAAGGGTTTGGTGAACTTCTGACTCCTCGAAATAGATCTCGGTTGATCCGCACCAGATCACCACGATACGGTCGCAACCGTTTTTTTCTTTAAAGTCGGTAATGTCCTTCATTACCTGCTCGGCCAGGTCCATCTTGGTAGTAAACTCCTTAATGTGCGTACCAGTCAGGTTTTTAACATAGTTGTGGTCAAAGGCCGCTTTCATTGGCTTGATAGCTTCTAACGGGGCCTTTACCGAATGCAATAAGCCTGCTTCTAAAACTTTAGCATTTGATGCTGCCTCGAATACGTTGTCTTCGTAAACATCCCAGCCGCCAAAAACAATATCGTTTAAATTAGCCAGTGGAACAAAATCTTTAATTTTAGGATAACGGTTTTCGGTACGTTTACCTAAACGGATGCTGCTCATTTGTGTTAATGAGCCTATTGGTTGCGAAATGCCAAGTTTTACGGCTTCAACACCGGCAATAAGCGTAGTTGCTACTGCGCCCAAACCCGGGATCAGAATACCTAATTTACCTTCGGCTGGTTTTATGTTATTCTTCATAAGATGTAAATAGAACTTAATAAAATATAAAAGTGCAAATTAAAGTAAATGGTTTAACTTGTACCATTGTAAAGATTCTGTTAATCCCCGCTCAAGGTCATATTCAGGTAAATAAAGCAGATCACGGGTAACATTATCGATACTACAGATCCAGTTAGCCGCAGTAAGCTCATTTAACTTCTCAATATTCAATGCCGGTGTCTTTGGGCTGTTGGCATAAATTCGTTCCATTATGCCTGCCAGGGTTTTAATTACGGCAACCGGTAAGTGAATTTTAAGTGTCTTTTTGTTCAATATCTTTTTTGTCAGATCGGCCAACGCATAACGATCATAAGCTTTACCATCGCTTACGTTGTATGTTTTTTGTGCCAAATCGCTAAATAAAGCCTTTACGGTGACGTTGGCTAAATCTTTAACATATACAAAGCTTAATTGTTGCGCGGCTTTGCCAATATATGGCTCAAAACCTTTACTGAATGTTTTGAGTATGATAAAAATGCCTTCGTCGCGCGGGCCGTATACTGCGGTGGGGCGTAAAATGAGCAGCGGGAGTGAGGTTAACTGAGCAAGTTTTTGTTCGGCTAATAGTTTGCTTTTGCCATAAGCTGTTACGGGTACAGGTACAGTATTTTCGTCAATAAGGCCTTCCACTGTTGGTAAAGGGCCCAGCGCCGCAAGGCTGCTTAAAAAAACAAACTTTTTTAACGGGATATTAGCCTGTGATGCCGCCAGTGCAAGATTATAGGTATAATCGGCATTGATGGTATTGTACTCCCGTTCTGTTTTGGCGGCAGTTATACCTGCAGCATGAATGATATAGGCGTACTGCTTTTCTTCCAATTCGGCTTTTAAAGCTTCAACGCTGGTATAATCAGGATAGGTGTATTGAATATCGAACTCTTTGAGATGATCGGTTTTGCTGGTTTTACGTACCGCCGCAAATACATCGAGGTTGTTTTTGAGTGCTTCGGCAATTAAATGATAGCCAACAAACCCACTCGCGCCGCTTATTAAAACCCGCTCCCTCATATCTGTTTTTCGTAGATGCGATATTTTTTATACGGATCGCCTTTGATAGCGATGATAGCCTCGTTGATGAGGGTATTATTATCCAGCGTCCATCCGGCTTCGGCGTGGGTTAGGCCTTTACGTTTGTACTCTTTAATGATGGTACCGTAAAGGCAGGCTTCGATACCCATTTTGCGATAGCCATCCACAACACCTAAAGCGTATATGCGCAAACTTTTGATCTTCTTTTTGTTCAGCAGCAGCTTAAATATTCCGGTAGGGAATAAGCGGCCGCGTTTAATAGTATGGAAAATCTCGTTGTAATTAGGCAGCGCCAAACCAAAGGCCACTATTTTGCCATCCTGCTCAGCAACCAGTGCAAAATCGGGGTCGAGTATCAGTTTCAGGTCTTTAGCCAGGTAATCAAACTCAGCATCGGTTAAAGGCACAAAGCCGGTGTTTTTATCCCAGGCAGAGTTATATACTGTGCGGAGTTTTTCAACCTCCGATTTGAAGTTTTTAAGATCAACCTTGCGGATGATGATATTGTTGCGCTTTAATCTTTCCTGCAAAGCGTTAAGCAATCGTACCGATTTGTCATCGTAACCATCGCCATCCCAGTGCCAGGCTATCAGGTCGACCTGTTTGGAGTAACCCGCTTTTTCAACTAACTGTTCGTAGTAAGGCGCGTTATAGGTCATCATTAAAAACGGAGGGCTGTCAAAACCTTCAATCAGCAACCCGCAGGCTTCATTGGTTGAAAAGTTGGTTGGCCCTATCAGTTTCTGATCGATGCCTTTTGCTTTTAGCCAATCGGTTACCGTTTTAAAAAGCATGTCGGCTACTTCCTGATCATTAATGCAATCAAAAAAACCCCAGAAACCATCATTACGATGATTGAACTGGTTGTGTGCGTTATTTAAAATTGCGGCAATACGGCCAACTATTTTGTCGCCATCGTAAGCTAAAAAACCTTGCAGTGTATTGTGCTGATGAAATGGGTGAGTAGTGAGCAGATCGCGCTGGGCGATAAACAGTTCGGGAACGTAATTCGGGTCGTTTTTATACAGATCGTGCGGAAAATCAATAAAAGCTGCAAGATCTTTTTTAGACTGTACCGGAACTACTTTCTTCATAAAACTTAGGTAAAAACAAACGCGTTTTAACTATAAAAGGAAATTTATAATTAAAACGCGCGGAGTGGTTTTATATTTTTTCTTTGATGCTGGTTACACCTACCTGTTTAAAGGCTTTTGATATTTTATCAACAGCTTCTTCAATCTGGCTGAAAGTGTGTGTAGCCATCAGCGAGAAGCGTAGTAAAGACATATCTGAAGGAACGGCAGGCGATACAACCGGGTTTACAAACACACCGTCTTGTTGTAAAATATTGGTGGCCATAAATGTTTTGTCGTTATCGCGAACGTAAATAGGTAATATCGGGCTTTCGGTTACACCGATATCAAAACCTTCTTCAAGCAGTAAGCGTGTAGCGTAGTGCGTATTTTTCCAAAGGTTTTCAATGTGATGCGGCTCACTTTCAATAATATCTAAAGCGGCAATAACGCTGGCTACCGAGGCCGGGGTCATGCTGGCGCTAAAGATCAGCGAGCGTGCCTTGTGTTTAATGTACTCGATAGTTTCTTTATCGGCAGCGATAAAACCACCTAATGATGCGAATGATTTACTGAAGGTGCCCATAATGAGATCCACATCATCATTCATACCAAAATGCGAAGCAGTACCCGCACCTTTGTGACCGATAACACCTAAACTGTGCGCATCGTCAACCATAATATTAGCGCCAAATTCGTTGGCTAATTCGGCAACTTCAGGCAATTTAACAATATCGCCTTCCATGCTGAAAATGCCGTCGACAGCGATCAGTTTCACCGCGTCTTCAGGAAGATTACGCAATTTTGAGCGCAGATCGTCCATATCATTGTGCGCATATTTGATCACTCTTGAAAACGATAACCGGCTGCCGTCAATAATTGAGGCGTGGTCATATTCGTCTAAGATCAAATAATCGTTGCGGCCTGTAATGCATGACAGTACACCCAGGTTTACCTGGAAACCTGTACTGAAAATAACACTGGCTTCTTTACCTACATAGCGGGCAAGGCGCTCCTCCAACTCAACATGGATATCCAATGTTCCGTTCAAAAACCTTGATCCGGCGCAGCCTGTACCATATTTGTCGATAGCTTTTTTAGATGCTTCTTTAATTCTTGGATGGTTGGTTAAACCCAAATACGAGTTTGAACCAAACATTAATACGCGGTTGTTGTTGATGATTACTTCAGTATCCTGAGCGGACTCAATTGGCCTGAAGTAAGGATAGATACCTTTCTCTTTGATGGAGTTTGCGTCTTGAAATTGCGCAATCTTCTCATGTAGTTTTTTACCCATGTATGTTAACCCTACTTAAAATTTTTGTAAAAATACCACGAAAATCCTAATATACGTCTAATCTGTTTATATTTTTTTAACAATACTGTGTATATGTACTTAAATTCCGTCTGGCAAATTAATCAATTTTATTTGTCAAAAATCAAATGATTCTTCTTTTTTTACTTTAATATAACGATATCCGCTCTGGTTATGATAAAATAATCTTTTTGTAAAATTATTGTGATATGCTTTAATATCAATGCATTTCCATGACGTATTTGTCGTTATTTCCGGAAACCGCAAAACAAATCAAATTTAATAAATTTAATTTGCGATGAAAGTTAATTCGACTATGAAAAGATGCCTATTCCTGCTTTTTGTTACAATATGTTGTTCCATTTTTTTACCTGTTGGTTTATTGGCACAAATTAAAACCGACAGCCTGCCCACTACAGTTTCGTTACCACAATGTATAGGTTTTGCTTTAAAAAATCAACCCGCCACCAGGCAGGCCATGATTGATGAAGAGATTAACGAAAAAAACATCGGGATAGCACTTGCCGACTGGCTGCCGCAAATTAATGCCACCGCCACCGGGCAGCACTATTTCCAGTTGCCGCAGCAACCCTTTAACGGAACTTTTGTTACCAGCGGAGTGCCTAACTCATCAACGCTATCGTTAACAGGTAACCAGGTTATATATAACAATACTGTGGCCCTTGCCGCGCGTACTTCTAAATTTAGCAGGCAGTATTATAAACAAAATACCCAGGGTACCCAGATCAATGTGGTAGCCGATGTAAGCAAAGCATTTTATGATGTGCTGCTGTCGCAGCGGCAACTGGCTATTATTAATGAAGATATTTTACGCTTACAGCGAAGCTTAAAAGATGCTTATGCACAATACCAGGCCGGTGTAGTTGACAAAATAGACTATAAACAGGCTACGATAGCATTAAATAACGAGCTGGCCAGTAAAAAGCAGGCTGAAGAGGCTATTAAAAGTAAAATAGCCTTTTTAAAACAATTAATGGGTTTAGCGCCTCAAAAATCTATTGAGCTGGCATACGATTCTACCCAATTGGAACGTGAAACGGCGATTGACACTTTGCAGTTACTGGATGTAAATAACCGTATTGAGTATAAGCAGCTGCAAACCCAAAAAGCACTGGATAATTTAAATGTTGATTATTACCGGTGGAACTTTTTACCATCGCTTTCGGCGTTTGGCAGTTATAACATGGCATATTTTAATCAAAATCTGCCCGACCTGTACAGCCGTTCATTTCCAAATTCGCTTGTAGGGTTAAATGTGGCTATACCCATATTTACGGGTACCAAACGCCTGAAAAATGTAAGCAAAGCCCGTTTACAGATTGATCGTATCGACCTGGATATTGTAAATACCCGTAACCTGATCAACACCGAATACACCCAGGCATTAGCGGGGTATAAGAGCAGCTATAATGATTACAGGGTGTTGCGCGAAAACGTGGCGCTGGCCAAAGATGTTTATAATGTGGTGTACCTGCAGTATCGCGAAGGCATTAAACCCTACCTGAATGTGATCAATGCCGAAAGTGATCTGCGCACATCCGAACTTAATTATTACAATGCGTTATTTAACGTCCTTTCAACAAAAATAGATCTGCAAAAAGCACTCGGAACCTTATCAGTACAATATTAATACATACACAACAATGAACAGACGATACATTTTTATACCTGGTACGGCAATACTTTTAATGTTTGCAGCAGCCTGTAAACAAGAAGTGAAAACCACTGCCGCCCCGCTTCCGCCAACCCCTGTTAACCTGGCCACCGCGCAAAAAGTAAGCGCTGTGTTTTACGATCAGTATCCGGGCACGGTAGTGGCTTTAAACAGTGTACAACTACGTGCACAGGTAAATGGTTTTATAACAGGTATATTTTTTAAGGAAGGTGATGTGGTTACAAAGGGGCAAGCATTATACGAGATAGACCGCCGTAAATACCAGGCCGCTTATATGCAGGCTAAAGCTAACCAGGCTAATGCCGAGGCCGGTTTAGTACGCGCGCAAAAGGATGCCGACCGCTATAACCAGCTTTTAAAGCAGGATGCCGTAGCCAGGCAATTGGTTGATAATGCAAATGCTACGCTGGCATCAAGCCAAAGCCAGGTTGAAGCTGCTAAAGCAGCAGTATATTCGGCCAAAACCGACCTGGATTATTCGATCATCAAAGCACCGTTTACGGGCCGTATCGGCATATCGCAGGTTAAGTTGGGAGCCCAGGTAACACCAGGTACCACCGTACTGAATACGGTATCGAGCGAAGACCCGATAGCAGTTGATTTTGTTGTGGATGAAAACAGCGTTTCGAGGTTTGAGCAAATGAAAAGCAAAGGCGCCGTTAATGCCGATTCGGCTTTCAGGGTGAAATTATCCAATAACACGATCTATCCGCAGCCCGGAAAAATTTTAGTAGTTGACAGGGGAGTGGACAACCAATCGGGAACTATTAAAGTGAGGATACAATTTCCGAACCCCCAAAAACAACTGGTTGACGGAATGAGCTGCACTTTACAGGCGCTGAATAACCAATCGGGCCAGCAGGTGATCATCCCGTACAAGGCTGTTGTGGAGCAGATGGGTGAGTATTTTGTATTTGTGACCCGGGATAGCACCATGAAATCACCTAAAGACACTACTAAAATGATACCTGATACCGTTGCTAAACAATACAAGGTAAAAATAGGGCAGCAGATCAATACCAATATAGTTATCCTTTCGGGAATAAAAGAAGGAGATCAGGTGGTTACCGATGGGTTGCAACGCTTACGCGATGGCGGACGCATACAGGTAGGTATGCCTAAAAAACCGGCACAAAAATAATTTAGAAGACGCTACACCATGATATCAGAAGTTTTTATAAAGAGGCCCGTAACCGCTATTGTTATATCATTAGTGATCGTAATTGTTGGTACATTGGCTATTACTACGCTGCCTATAGGTCAATATCCCGAAATTACGCCGCCTACGGTACAAATTACCGGGAACTATACCGGCGCGGATGCGCAAACGGTAGAGCAAACCGTAGCTACGCCAATAGAAGTGCAGGTTAATGGTACCCCGGGCATGACCTACCTGACCAGTAACAGCACCAGCAGCGGCGCCATGAGCATGACGGTTAATTTTGAAGTTGGTACCGATATTAACATTGCTACGCTGGATGTGCAGAACCGGGTAAGTATAGCCACGCCAACGCTGCCCCAGGAAGTGCAGCGTTTGGGCATGACGGTAAAAAAACGTAATCCCAGTATATTAATGCTGGTAGCAATGTATGCGCCCAGTGGTACGCACAGTGTGCAATATATAGATAATTATACCAACGTATTTGTTAAAGACGCGCTTTTGCGCGCCAAAGGAGTAGGAGACGTGGTAACCCGTGCGGATGACTTTAGCTTGCGGGTGTGGCTCAAGCCGGATAAGCTTTCGCAGTTGGGCATAACCGCAGCCGAGGTAACCCAGGCGATAACCGAACAAAACGCACAAATAGCAGCGGGTACGGTAGGTGCGCCGCCGCAAAGCAATTCGCAGGTGTTTGAATACTCGGTGTTTGTAAAGGGACGTTTAGCTAACCCGGCAGAGTTTGAGAAGGTAATTGTGAAAACAAACCCAACCACGGGAGCAGTTACTTATTTGAAAGATGTTGCACGGATAGAACTGGGCAAATTTAACTATGCCAACAACTCGTATGTTGATGGCAAACATGCCTCGTACCTGCTGGTTTACCAGGCGCCGGGCAGCAACGCGATCACTACTGCCGAAAATGTGTATGCCACGATGGAGGATCTTAAGCTAAAATTCCCGAAGGATGTAGCTTATGTGATTCCGTTCGAATCGGTAACCGTTGTAAAAGTTTCGGTGCATGAGGTGGTGGTTACCTTATTGATAGCCCTTGCATTGGTGATCGTGGTGGTGTTCCTGTTCCTGCAAAGCTGGCGCGCAACATTGATCCCGGTGCTGGCCATCCCGGTTTCCATCATCGGTACTTTCATTTTCTTTTTCCCGCTGGGGTTCACCATCAATACCTTAACCCTGTTCGGTTTCGTACTGGCCATCGGTATTGTGGTTGACGACGCCATTGTTGTGGTTGAGGCGGTGCAGCACTATATTGATGAAAAGGGTATGGATCCCAAAGAGGCAACCATCCATGCCATGCGCGATATCACCGCCCCGGTAATTGCCATTGCGCTGATATTGGCAGCGGTATTTGTGCCGGTAGGTTTTATTCCGGGAATCGTTGGTCGTTTATATCAGCAATTCGCCATCACTATCGCCATATCGGTTATCATATCGGCTTTTGTGGCGCTTTCGTTAACGCCGGCTTTATGTACGCTGATATTAAGGCCGATGAAACTGGATAAATCATCCAAAGGCCTTAATCATTTTTTCTTTGTGTTTAACGGATGGTTCGGCAGGGTTACCAGTCGTTATCAAAAAGGCGTAGGCAGAGGTATCAAACACTCCAGGGTTGTGATCATTATTTTGCTGGGAATATTTATCGGCGCGTTTATGCTATTCAGGGGCAAACCATCGGGTTTTATCCCTACGGAGGATGATGGCCGTATCTATATCACCTTTGATATCCCGGAGGCATCATCAACCACACAAACCGTTGATGTGCTGAACAGAATGATGCATGTTTTGGACAGTGTGCCAGCCATTGGCCATTATGCTGCTTTGGGTGGTTTAAATGTGGTTTCATTTGCTTCTAAGTCAAACAGTGGTACGATATTTTGCCAGCTTAAACCCTGGGACGACCGTTCAAAGGACGGGGATAAGCTTTTGGGCAACAACGGCCTGCTTGCTACACTGCAAAAAAAGCTCTCTGGCAAATTTAAAGAGGCTAATGTGGTTGTAATTGCACCACCGGCCATACCGGGTTTAGGTACCACCGCCGGTTTTGCCTTTAACTTAGAGCAGCGCGAAGCAGGCTCGGATATCAAGACCTTCTCAAACGTAGTGCAAAACTTTGTAGGTGAAATAAATAAACGGCCGGAAATTGCCAAGGCGTTTACGTTTTTTACCGCGAAGACACCAGGCTATAACCTGGAGATAGACCGGGAGAAATGTAAAAAATTAGGTGTTAGTATATCCGATGTGGGTAACGCGTTGCAAACTTATATGGGTAGTTTGTATGTTAACGATTTTACCATTTACGGTCGTAATTTCAGGGTAATGGAGCAGGCCGATACCGGGTATCGTAACAAAATTGAAAACCTGAACCAGTTTTTTGTGCGCAACAAAAGCGGTGTAATGATACCGGTAAGCTCGTTAACAAGTTATAAGGTAATTGAGAGCGCTCCGCTGATATCGCACTTTAACCTGTTTCGTTCTACCGAAATTGACGGTAACCCTAAACCGGGATACAGCAGTGGTGATGCCTTAAACGCTTTGAAAGATGTGGCGGCTAAAACCCTGCCGCAAGGCTATGGATATGAGTTTTCGGGCTTGAGCCGCGAGGAAATACTGTCAGGATCGAAAACGGTGTACATTTTTGCCTTGTCGATCATGTTTGTGTTTTTGTTTTTGGCGGCGTTGTACGAGAGTTGGTCGGTACCGTTTTCGGTGTTACTGGCTGTGCCGCTTGGTGCGTTTGGCGCGATATTGACCCTTACTCTTGTGCCGAGCTTAACCAATAACGTTTACGCGCAGATCGGTTTGATCACGCTGATAGGTTTGGCAGCTAAGAATGCCATCCTGATCGTGGAGTTTGCCAAAGAGCGTGTTGACCGCGGTGTGGAAGTGATAGAAGCAACGCTGACCGCAGTGCATTTAAGGCTGCGACCGATCATCATGACATCGATGGCGTTTATATTGGGTGTATTGCCGCTGGTATTTGCTTCGGGGGCGGGTGCACAGGCACGGCAAACTATTGGGTTTACCGTATTGGGCGGTATGCTTTCGGCAACTTTACTGGCGATATTTATAGTGCCGGTGTTGTTTGTGCTGATCACCAAACTGGCTTACGGTAAAAAGAAGCTGGACGAACTGCATGCTAATTATGTACCTGACCCGAATGAAGACGACCATGTATAGGTTTTGATACCAGGATATTAAAGGAGCTTAAATTTAAGCTCCTTTTTTGTTGCGGAGATTATTTAACTTGCATCACCAATTATAAACTGCTATGAAACATCTGAAACAATTAGGGTTTGTTTTACTGATCTGTTTGACCCATATATCCGCGAAAGCGCAATCGAAACACGATAAAATATTGGGCGCCGATATATCATGGCTGCCGCAATTTGAAGCGCAGGGTAAAAAGTTTTATGGCGACGACAGCGTTGCCACGGATGCCATTGCGATACTGAAGGCGCATGGGTTTAATTATATCCGTTTACGCATTTTTAATAACCCGAGGGCCGATAGCGGTTATTCGAAAAAGGGCTATTGTGATCTGGCTGAAACCATGAGAATGGCTAAACGGATCAAGGCAGCCGGTATGGGCTTTTTGCTGGATTTTCATTACAGTGATAACTGGGCCGATCCCGGTAAGCAGCATATGCCATCGGCGTGGAAGAACACCGGTTACCCCGACCTGCAGGATAGTGTGCGCGAGTTTACCAAAAAGGTACTGGCTGCTTTAAAATCGCAAGGCACATTGCCGGATATGGTGCAGGTGGGCAACGAGATCAACCACGGAATGATGTGGCCCATTGCCAATATTAAGCACCTGGATACTTTGGCGGGTTTGCTTAAGGCCGGCGTTGCGGGCGTAAAAGCAGTGGATAAGAAAGCGAAAATTATGCTGCATATTGCCTGCGGCGGGCAGAATAAGGAATCGCGGTATTTTTTGGATAACATGATAGCGCGCGATGTGAAGTTTGATATCATTGGCGAATCATACTACCCGGAGTGGCACGGCACAATTGAAGACCTGAAAAATAACCTGACCGACCTGGCAACGCGTTATAAACAGGACATTATTGTGGTTGAATACACCAAAAAGAAAGATGAGGTGAACGATATAGCGTTTAACCTGCCTGATAAAAAAGGGATAGGTACTTTTATATGGGAGCCGTTAAATTACCAGGAAGCAGTGTTTGACCGGAGCGGCCATCAGAACGAGTATATGAAAGTTTACCCTAAGATCGCCGCCAAATACAACATCAAATAGAATACTGAATGAAAAAACTGCTTTGTTTATTACTGACTGCAATACCATTTGTTAAAACATCGGCACAAACGCATCCAGGTAAGCTTTTTAACAGCGACTGGGAGTTTGTAAAAGATATAGATACCACAACGTCCAAAGCGGTGCTATCATCAAAAACTGATAAAACCATTAAGTGGGAGCAAGTTACGCTTCCACATACCCCGCAAATTGAGCCGGTGATCAAAGTAAACGAGCAATGGCAGGGGACCTGTTACTATCGTAAATATTTCACTTTACCCGTTGCTGATAAACACAAGTATGTGGCGATACAGTTTGATGGTGCGATGAATGACGCGGATGTGTATTTGAACGGCCAGCGTGTATCTAAACATATTGGTGGTTATTTACCGTTTACTGTTGACGCTGCGAATTACTTAAAGCCCGGAGAAAATTGCGTACTCGTTAAACTCATTAACGTTGATAATCCACACATCCCGCCAGGTAAGCCTATAAAAGACCTTGACTTTAATTTTTATGGCGGCATTTATCGTAATGTGTGGTTAATTGAAAAGAACCCGCTTCATCTAACTAATGCGGTCACCGTTAACCATGAAGCCACCGGCGGAGTTATGGTACATTATGAGGATGTTAATGCAGTGTCTGCTAAGGTTTTCGTAAAAAGCGAAGTGAATAGCACATGGCAGTCTAACTCATGGGTGCATGTGAAAATTATTATCAGTGATAAGGAAGGTAAAAATATCGCAGAAAGCAGTTCGGCCTCAAAAAGAGTTGCTGATGGCAATTTTCCAAATTTTGAGCAAATCTTGACAGTTAAATCGCCAAAATTATGGTCTCCAACACACCCTTATCTGTATAACCTTACAGTGCAGGTTATTCAGAACAATAAAGTAGTTGACGAACAAAAGCAAAAGATCGGCATCAAAACCTTCAAATTTGAACCGGGCGCGTTTTATCTGAATGGTGAGAAACTCAATATTGTGGGCACCAATCGCCATCAGGAATATCCTTATATCGGTTATGCTTTGAGCGATAATGCCCAATACCGTGATGCCTGGAAAATTAAAGATGCCGGTTTCAACTTTGTGCGCTGCTCGCATTACCCGCCATCGCCGGCGTTTTTAGATGCCTGTGATGAGTTGGGTATTATGGTGATGGATGCTATCCCCGGCTGGCAGTTTTTTGGAGATGAGGTTTTCCAGAAGAATAGTTATCAGAATATCCGTGATATGATCCATCGTGATCGTAATCATGCTTCGATCATCCTTTGGGAAGCTTCGCTCAATGAATCGGGTATGAGTAAAGCCTATATGACCGAAGCTAATCGTATAGTGCATGCCGAACTGCCTTTTAAGGATGTGTACTCGATAGGTTGGATAGATTATGCGTACGACCTGTCGAGTCCCGCAAGGCAACATGCCAAGGCTCCTGATTACTGGAAAAAATATAATAAGCCTAAACCACTGCTGTTAGCCGAATACGGCGACTGGGAATATTATGCCCAAAACGCGGGCTTTAATCAAAAAGCTTATGAAGGGTTGAAAAAGGAAGAACGCAACTCACGGCAACTGCGCACTGATGGCGAAGCGCGGATGCTGCAGCAAGCGTATAACTTCCAGGAATCGCATAACGATAACCTGAATGGCCCGGCGGTAGGTGATGCCAATTGGCTGATGTTTGATTATAAGCGTGGGTATGCGAGCGATATCGAATCGTCGGGTGTGATGGATATTTACCGGTTGCCTAAATTCTCGTTCTATTTTTACCAAAGCCAGTACGGACCAAAACCGGATGATCAAGGTTTCGGTAAGCCGATGGTTTTTATCGCCAATTACTGGAACGACCCGGCAACCAAAAGTGTGAAAGTTTATAGCAATTGCGATGAGGTTGAATTGCTGTTGAACGGTAAGCGTATCGGCAACCAACATCCCGATAAGGATGCATACAGTAATAACCTGCCGCACCCTCCATTTACTTTTGTTATTGACAAGTTTGAGGCTGGTAAACTGGAAGCAGTTGGGTATGTAAAGGGTGTGAAAGCAGCGGATGCAGTAAGGCAAACGCCGGGCAAAGCGGAGGCTGTGAAGTTGAGTTTGGATGAAGATGCAGGCGGAAGAAGCTTTGGATCTGCAGATGTGATATTAGTGCATGCTGCGGTTGTAGACGCCAACGGTACAATAGTTCCTGATGCTACGAATGAGGTGGAGGTTACAGGAACAGATAATGTTATTGTTATTGGTCCGGATAAGATAAAATGTGAGGCTGGAATTGCTACTTTTTTAATAAAAAAGAGAAGTGAAACCCATTCATTTGGGTTAAGCATTTCTTCAGGTAAATTGAAGTCAGACGGAATTTTGAGAAGTGAAATCCATTGAATCACTCTTGCGCTCGTTATAGCGAGCTCCATCATAGCGCAAGTCTTGTGTGAAAGCAAGTGGGGTTGGTGACTTGTGCTTACGTGCTTTGATCACAAGTCAGCCACATCACAACCGGGCTCGCAAGACTTGCGCTATTTTGGGGGAAAGTAATGCAACATATCACTCTTGCGCTCGCTTATAAACGAGCGCGAGATCAATTATTTATTGAAACAGTGCCGCGCTTGCAGGCGTTACTTTACCTATCCGGGGATCTTTGTGTGCAACCAGTTCGCAAAGTTGTATCGCGGCGCTTTCAAAATCTTCGTGTTTATCGTTGAGCAATAGCCAGGTTGTATCAAAGCCTTCTTCCAGTTCAAAATGGGTTATTGCCGCGATCTCTGTTTTCAAACTGTCGTGATGTTGGCGTTGGGTTGAAATCCAGATGCCGTTGTGCTGCGGGTTTTTGTTGGTTTGTCTGAAGATGAGCACGATCTTTTTATCGAAATAGACATAGAACATGCCGATCGCCGGTTTTACAATGATATTGGCCGGCAGATAGTCCAGCAGAAAATCAAAAGGCATGGGTTTCTTTGTCATACGTTTGCCTTGCTAAAATAGCAAAAATCGGTATGTTTTGCGATGGGTTATAATGTGTGCGCTATGAAAATATTCATCGCGAAAAGCTACCAGAAATGCCGGAAAATGCTTATATTTATAGTTAGGACGACACGAATGATCTCGAATAAAAACGAATTACACGAATTGAAAATGCTGTTGTGGGTATGCCCACCACATACCCACCTTATACCCACCTGGCTGGTGGGTATGGAAAATTTAAAATGTGCTTATTAGCTTCAAAAACGACGAAAGTGTTAAATAAGGCATTAAAATACCCACTTTTACCCACCCTGTTCGAGATGCAAGAATCAAAAGCCAAGACAAGTTAAAAATGATCATATGTTAGTAGCAAGTAGTAAGACAAAAAGATAATTACTTGATACCTGATACTTGCGACTTGATACCAACAATGATAGTTCAGGATGGCAAAACGCCCGGATAGTTTTATCATTGTTTTATAAACCTGATTTCAGATGTATTTACCATTTCCCAGATCCGCCTTAATGGCTTTATGCCTTGTGTTTTTTACGATCGCTATCAAAGCGCAAACAGAAGAACATACTGTTGTTTTAGGCAAGGATATCAGCTATATCGAGGGGCAGCACTTTCAGCAGGGGAGTAACAAAAACCCGCAGGGAGTGGAACTTGACCTGAATAATTATTACCTGCGCATGGGCGGTAAGCCTGTTTTGCCGGTGATGGGCGAGATCCATTATTCGCGCTACCCGCGTGCCGAATGGGAAGAAGCGATTTTGCAGATGAAAGCGGCGGGAATTAACGTGATCGCTTTTTACGATTTCTGGATCCATCACGAGCAGGAGGAAGGTAAATTTAGGTTTGATGATAACCTGGATGTACGGTATTTTATTCAGTTATGCGCCAAACATGGCTTAAAGGCAGTGGCTCGTATTGGCCCCTGGGCGCATGGCGAAGCACGTAACGGCGGCATGCCCGACTGGTTTGTAAAAAAGAAAATGAAAAGCGGCTTTGACCGGGTAACCAAAAACGGCAGCGTTGAACCCGAGGTTGGCGACTGGTACAAAGCTTTGGCCGAACAATTTAAAGGTTTGTATTATAAAGACGGCGGCCCGCTGATTGGGATACAGGTTGATAATGAGATGCGCAGTAACGGACCCAACAGCGATGGTTATAAGTATTTGGCTGCCCTTAAAAAAATGGCTGTGGCCGATGGGATGGATGTGCCGCTGTATGTGGTTACCGGGTGGCCCGGTCCGCAGGTGCCCGAGGATGATGTAATGCCTTTGTGGGGCGGCTACCCGGATGCACCGTGGACGCAGAACACCAAAGACCTGCCGCCGAATAATATTTACCTGTTTACATCCGACAGGAAGGATAAAAACATTGGTAACGATGTGCTGACCTACCAGGCAGGCGCGGCTAAAACACCGGTTTATCGCCACCCGTTTTTAACGGTTGAACTGGGTGGCGGTATGCAGATCACCTATCACCGCAGGCCAACTTTACAGGCAGGCGATCTGCTGGCTTTGGATTATACCCGGTTGGGCGTAGGTGCTAATATGTTAGGCTATTATGTATTCCACGGTACGCAGCACCCGCTAAGCTGGAACAAGGAATACCCGACACAAGAGTCGAAATCGACAATCTATCCGTACCCGAATGATTACCCGATGATCAGTTACGATTTTGAGGCGCCGATAAGTGAGTGGGGATATATCCGCGATTATTACCACGATTTTAAATTACTGCACCAGTTTGTTGATACCTACGGCAGCAACCTGGCACCGATGGCGGCTCAGATCCCGGCAGATAACCCCGAAAAGGCGGATGACCTGAAAGCTTTGCGTTACTCGGTACGCAGCCGGGGTGGAGCGGGATATGTGTTCTTTAACAACTATGTACGCCATTTTGATATGGCCGATCATAAAGGCGTGGTGTTTACCATCAAAACAGAAAAAGAAACCATCCGCATCCCCGAAAAGGGAACGCTGAACATCAACAACAAAGTTTATGGGGTAATGCCTTTTAATTACAACATGGATGGAGTATTACTTAAATACGCAACTGCACACCCAACGGTTATTTTGAATAATAATAAAACCAAAGTGTATTGCTATTATGCGATGGATGGTGTAGCACCGCAGTTTAAGTTTGAGAACAGAAACATCGCACACATGAAAGTGGCATCGGGCGAGATGATCAGAAGCGGAGAGGATGTACTTGTTGATGGCATGGTGCCGGGTAAAAACTCAAGCATCAGTATCACTACTAAAACCGGTGAGAACATACAGGTGCTTTTGTTGAAACGCGATGAGGCCCGATACTCGTACGTGCTTAACATCAAAGGTGTGCAAACACTGCTGCTTACGCCAAATATGGCATTTTATGATGAGGAGAAAGATGAACTAACCATCCGATCAACAGATAAGGCCGCTTTTAGCTTTGATGCCTTACCGGCAATCCGCATTAAAAACAAAGCCGTTACCGAAGCTGGTGTTGAAGGTTTGTTTAACAAGTATTCGGTGAGTTTGCCGGTTTGGAAGCCGGTGGAAATTTCCTTTAAGCAAATATCTGCCGATACCAGCTTTGAGCGGTATACACAAAGTTTGATGGGTAAAACACCAGCCGGCCCTGCTTATGGTATCAGGTACGATGCTAAACTGCCTTACAAAAGCTACGCTATCAATATGCCACAGGCTTTGCCGAAAAATGTGCACGACGTTTTAGCGGAGTTTGATTATAAGGGCAATACTGCAGGATTGTACGCCAATGGCCTCATCATTGCCGATGATTATTATACCGGCAACGCCATGCCTTATAGTTTAAAACGCCGTGCCGACCTGTTGGGTAAGCAAAAGTTTATTTTGCAGATAGCACCGCTGATGGAAAACCGGCAGATCCATTTTGAACCGGGTACCGACCTGGATTTCTCTAACACTACTCATGCCGGGTTAAATGGTATTCGTGTAAAACCGCAATACGAGGTAGTGTTTTGACGAGCTCATGAAATGCCGTACAAATGCCGTAGGCGTTGCAGGTTAAATACTATTTTGGACGGTTATTTTTGTGTTATCAAAATATTTTAAACAATGAAACAGCCAGCATTAGGACAAAAAATTACAGAATTGCGTAACGCTAAAGGCATCACACAAAAAGAACTTGCCGAGCAATGCAAAGTAGATATCCGCAGCATACAACGTATTGAAGCCGGCGAGGTAGTGCCGCGTATGTACACCCTCAACCTGCTATCGGAAGTATTGGATTGCGACTTTAAAAATATAACTACGGAAGCACAATGCAGTAACGATGATCTCCCGGTAAAAACTCTGAAGTTTACTGCTTTGGCGGGTTTAGTTTATTCGGTGAACGGTATAGCCGTTGTTGGCGAACTGATCTGCCACTCATTTGGTTCCGCTGCCAAGCTATTCGTGTTTACTGTTCATAGCCTGAGCGCTATGGGTTTCTATTACGGGTTTTATCTTTTAGGGAAACAAAGCAAAAATCAAACGCTCGCTATATCAGCCATGTTGAGTATGATCCTGCTGCCGCTTACTAATTTATTTTATTTAGTTGACGCTGCAACTGTTGGCCCGGTATACATTGCGTTATGCATTAATTGCGTCGTTTTTGGTGTAGGTGTGTTCAACCAACGTTCAAACGGCAATTTCAGGTTGCTATATAGTATTGCCGGTATAACCGGGATCGTACAAAGCTTGCTGTTTTTAAGCTTTAACTTTAGCGTTCAAAGTACGGGTTTGATCATTTCGATACCCTGTGATGTGCTGCTGACTTACATTTTATACCTGGAGTATCAAAACAGAAAACAGCAAACCACTTTTACCAACGGAGCAGTTTTGGCTTAATGCCCGAACGGCGGTAAACCCATCAACTGCCAATACACAGGCAAATCGGCCCGTTTTTGTGCGGGAGCATGAAAATTGGTACAGTAAAACGTTACCAAATGCAACTCAGGGCGACCGTTACGTGTTATCACAATATCGGGCACACGTTTTACCTTGTCGAAAAATGGAGTAACGTCCTCATGAATGCTGTTGGTATCATTTTGGGTTACAATTACGGCATCTCTACCCTTTAAAGTTCCGGGGTCGACCAGGAAAGCCAGGTTACGCGGGTCGTAGCTAAAACAAACAATAGGTTGCTTACCTTTTAACACCCAGTCGACCTTGCCGGTAAGCCACCAGCGGGTACAACCGGCAAATATTTTAGGGTTACCCAGCCAGCCTTCCTGCTCAAAACGGGTTTTGATATCGTTATAATCAGTACCCTCAATGGTCGGATCATCGATACCTAAATGGGTTTTGTTGACAATGTATTTAGGCCCGTACCATTGCCAAAAACCGGTTATCATATGGGTGCTTAAAAAGGTAATGGTAATAATGGTAAAATAGGCCGAAAATTTGAGCCAACGGCGCGTACCTTTTACTCTTGCCGTATTTTTAAGATTTTTATCAATGGCGTATCCCAGTGGTATAAACAACATCAGGTAGCCCGGAGCCTGCCAGTGAAAATGATACTGCAAATCGGCCCAGAGGGTAATAACGGTAAAAAACACGATGGGCAAAACAGCCGTCCAGAATATAAAGCTGTAAACCTGCGAGGTGGCTTTGTTTTTGAATGATACCCAAAGCTGGCGGATGAGCGGAACCCAGATCCAGGGTAATATCCAGCAGGCCTGGCCAATAAAGCTGCGAAGCAGCCAGTCGGGATGTAATACAAAATGACCATCGCTGCCCGCGCGCGAACCCTGGAAAACAAAAGATACCCAGTTGTTCTGAGCGTTCCACCAGATGATGGGTGAGGCAAAGAGCAGCGTGATCAACACAGCCAGATAAGGCCCCGGATGTTTTAGCCAATGCCTCTGGTTTTTATTGGTGGCTATAAATAACAGTATGCCAACAAACAGAAACAACACATGGTATTTACTCAGGGTTGCGAGGCCCATGCAAACGCCTACATATGCCCACAATAAAGTGGTTTTACGTTTGGTGTATAACTGATGCTTTTCGGGCAGCATGAGCTGTACCATAAAGTAGATAGCAGCAAGCCAAAAGAACATCAAAGGGGCATCGGGCTGAAACCAGGCCGCTACCGGGATGGTAAACACCGCGCTCAGGTTCATCATCAATACGGCCCAGAAGCCGGCCCGGGCAGTAAACAGCTTCTTTGTGATCAGAAACAAGAGCCAGCTTGTGCCTGCAAACAGGGCTACCGCCGGTAAACGAAGGCCCAGGTTAGTTAAACCAAATATTTTTGTGGTTACCCAGCTTAGCCAGAAAAACAAAGGAGGCTGATCAAAATAGCTTAAGCTTAAATGCAGGACCCCACGAAAGTAATATGACTCGCCGATACCTAATCCTGTAAAGGCAGCGATAAAAAGGCGCACTAAAAAAGTAGCCGCAATTAATATAATGGTTAAGCGCGCAGAATTATCTTCGGTAAATGGTTTTGTGTAAATGGGGGGACATTTAACTTTAACGCTTTTCTCTTTTGCTTCAGGGTAATCGATCATGAAGGTAGTATTAGTGATAAGATATAGAAATCACAAAATGACCAAATTGCTTTTAAAAAAGTCTCATAAAAAAGCAATTTTTATAAATGTTAACTTAATATTACAAAAGTATTATTGGCCTGTTAGGCTATTTAAAGACTATTTAAGTACGAAAATGTTACAACGCCTGGTTTTATGATCGATATAAAAACGGATTTCTTCCACATCGATTAATGTGCAAGGGCTGTTTTTAAAATTATCAGGATATAGTTGGGTTTGGAGCCAAATAAAGAGTAGCTATCCGAACAAAATTCGGAATAAATAAAAAAATAAAAATTAGCTATTGACAAATTAATTATTTGATGTACATTTACGGCGCAATACAAAAATAATGAAGTTTACAAACGCATACTGGTTCGGTTATTACTTTTACTTTACAAGTACAAGCCGGGACTAATATGTCATAACATGATATAAGAAAAAGCAAAAAGTCCCGGCCAAACAGCCGGGACTTTTTGCTTTAATACCAATATGGAAAAGCAAAAACCAAGAGTTGCTATACAGGGCATACGGGCTTCATTTCACGAAGAGGCGGCTTTTAAGTTTTTTGGCGACGATATCGAAACTGTTGAGTGTAAATCGTTCAAACAAACTTTCGAGAAACTGCAAAACAAAGAAGCCGATTATGTGATCATGGCTATCGAAAACAGCATTGCAGGAAGCATATTGCCAAACTACTCTTTGCTGATGGATTACAGCTTTCCGGTAGTGGGCGAGGTTTACTTGCCTATTCAGCTGCATTTGCTTGCTTACCCCGGTGTTAAGTTTGAAGATGTAAAAATAGTGATATCGCATCCGATAGCTTTGCGCCAATGTTTGGATTTTTTTGAGGATTACCCGCATATTCAACTGGTGGAGGGTAATGATACTGCAGCTTGCGCCAAACGGGTACGTGATGAAAAGCTAACCGACACCGTAGCGGTGGCCAACACACTTGCCGCAAAATTGTATGAACTGGATGTATTGGAGCGTCGTATCGAATCGAACAAGACAAACTATACCCGTTTTCTGATCCTCACCGATCACAGCAACGCGCCTAAGATCAAAGCCAACAAAGCATCCCTTTGTTTCCAGGTGAGTAACGAAGTTGGATCGCTGGCCAAAGTATTGAATATTTTAGCTGTAGAAGGTGTGAACATGAGCAAGATACAATCGATGCCGGTATTAGGTAAACGTAACGAATATAATTTTTATGTAGATGCCGAATGGGAGCATCAGCAGCAGTACGATGCCGCTATTAAGCAGATACTTAAATACACACATAATTTTAACATACTGGGCGAATATTTAAAGAATGATACGGTGTGAGTCGGGAAGTCCGAAAGTCCGTAAGACGGAAAGAAATAATAACAAATTAGTAAAACAGCAATAACAATATCAAACATTAACCTTTAAAACTTCCGGACTTTCGGTCTTGCCGACTTTCGGACTAACAACAAAAACGATGAAACTCAATTTTAACATACAGCCGCTTTCTTCATGGATGAAAGTTGGAAAAGAGCCCTTACTGATAGCCGGCCCCTGCAGCGCCGAAACAGAAGAGCAATTGGTTGCTACAGCGCATTTGCTGGCAGCTACCGGCCGTGTATCGGCTTTACGTGCAGGTATCTGGAAACCACGTACCCGTCCCGGAGAGTTTGAAGGCATTGGCAGCATTGGTTTGGAGTGGTTAAAACGCGCCAAAGCCGAAACCGGTTTACCTGTAGCTGTAGAAGTTGCTACCGCTAAACACGTTGAAGAAGCTTTAAAAGCCGGTGTTGATATTTTATGGGTGGGCGCCCGTTCAACAGCTAACCCTTTTACTGTGCAGGAAATTGCCGACGCCTTAAAAGGCCATGATGTGCCGGTTATTGTTAAAAATCCGGTTAACCCCGACCTGTCGTTATGGATTGGTGCTTTAGAGCGTATCAACAACGCAGGCATTACTAAACTTGCAGCAATACACCGTGGTTTCTCATCACATGAAAAATCGGCTTTCCGTAACGAACCGATGTGGGATCTGGCCATCAACTTAAAAACACATGCACCCGAGTTGCCTATTATTTGCGACCCAAGCCACATTTGCGGTAACCGCGAGTTGATCCCATACATCGCACAAAAAGCGCTCGATCTGGATATGCAAGGTTTGATCATCGAATCACATATCGACCCATCAGTAGCCTGGACAGACGCTAAACAACAGCTAACGCCATCAGCGCTGAATGATATTATGGAGCGTTTGGAAGTTAGAAAAGCCAGCGCCGGAACACCGGATGTAAAAGATAAACTGGCAGAACTGCGTGGTCAGATCGACAAGATCGACGATCTGCTGATCCAAAAAGTTGCCGAAAGGATGCAGATCGTAGAGAAGATCGGTAATTACAAAAAAGACAATGGTATCACCATTTTGCAGGTTAACCGTTGGGAAGAAATATTGAACAAACGCGTAACTTATGGCTCGGCGCTAAAACTGAGCAAAGAGTTTACAGAGAAGTTCCTTGAACTGATCCACAGCGAATCTATCCGCAAGCAAACCGAGATTATGAATAAAGATGGTGTTGCCGGTTCACAACAGGAACATTTAACACACGCTTAATTGGTTTTGATGCAAGCTAACATCACTATATCAAAACCTGTTAAAACCTTAACGGGTACCATACAACTCACAGGCTCAAAAAGCGAGTGCAACCGTGCACTCATTATAGAAGCTTTGAGCAAGGGTAAAGTGAAGGTGGACAATATGTCGGATGCGGCGGATGCGGTGACTTTGAAAGGCGTTCTAAATCAAAATTCAAAAGTCAAAATTCAAAAATTGGCTTTGGCTGATAATTCCGAAATCGAAAATTCGAAATCCGAAATCAACATTGGTCCCGCCGGTACTGCCATGCGTTTTTTAACCGCGTATCTGCCTTTGCAAAATCAGGAGTTTACCTTGACGGGAACCAAGCGCATGCAGCAGCGCCCGATAGGTATTTTGGTTGATGCCATGCGAAAACTGGGCGCTGATATCGGGTATGAATTGAATGAAGGCTACCCGCCGCTAAACATTAAACCCGGTTTTGAGCAAAAAACAGATCGCATCAGTATCAAAGGCGATGTGAGCAGCCAGTACATTACTGCTTTGTTGCTGATCGCCTCAAGTTTGCCGCAAGGTTTAACTTTGGAGATAGAAGGTGAGTTAACTTCTAAGCCATATGTAGAAATGACTTTAGCTATGCTGCAGCAAACCGGTATTCAATATACCTGGGAAGGCAACAGCATCCACATAGCCAACCAGCCGTTTGCCGAAACTACTTTGGTGGTTGAACCCGATTGGAGCGCGGCATCATACTGGTACGCCATTGCAGCGTTATGCGATGAAGCGGAATTGTTTCTGCCGGCTTTAAAACCATACAGTTTGCAGGGCGATAGCGTGATCACAGAAATTATGGCGAACTTTGGCATCACCTCGCAGTTTAAAAATGGCGGCGTGTACCTGCAAAAAGAAGTAAAGCCTATTTTGCGCAAGATTTTTGACATGAAGGAGTGCCCCGACCTGGCACAGACCGTTATTGTGGTTTGTGCTGCTTTAGGTCACGATGCTACCTTTACAGGACTGGAAACCTTAAAGATCAAGGAAACTGACCGTATTGCCGCTTTACAAAACGAACTGGCAAAAATAGGGGTGAAGCTGATTGAAAAAGGGCAGGTGTATAAGCTGGACTGCAGCGGTAAACACATCCCCCAAAAGGTAACTATCCATACTTACGAAGATCACCGTATGGCCATGGCCTTTGCGCCGCTGGCATTGATGGTTCCGCAGGTAGAGGTTGAAGACCCGATGGTGGTCGAAAAATCGTACCCGGCGTTTTGGAAGGATTTGGAGAAGGCAGGGTTTGTAATCAATAGTATTGCGTAATGAGTATTGCGATCGAAGCAAAAAGTTATTGCATAATGAGTATTGCTTAGTGCGATAAAATTCAATTTTAAATGAGTAATTTTCTATAATCAAAATCGCAATACCCGATACGCAAATCTCAATACTAACATCATGCATAACATCAAGGAACTTAAGATATGGAATAAAGCGATTGATCTTGCAGTTAAAATATATAAAGTTTCGGTTGCGTTTCCATCGGATGAGCGGTTTGGGTTGATCTCGCAAACGAGACGTTCTGCCGTTTCAATCCCTTCTAACATTTCAGAAGGTGCTGGTCGAAATACCAGTGGTGAGTTCAAACAGTTTTTAGGCATAGCCAATGGATCATCGTATGAACTTCAAACGCAAACGGTAATTGCGAACAAATTAGGGTTTAATGATACCGTGATATGTGATGAAGTATTGGATAGTATTGATGAACTGCAAAAGATGAATTATAACCTTCAAAAAACATTAAATAAATAAAATTATGCGTTGAGTGTCGCAATACGCAATACGCAAATCTCAATACTAATAAAATGGCAGGCAACTCATTCGGGCAATTATTCAGAATAACCACCTTTGGCGAATCGCATGGCGAGGCTATAGGGGTGGTTATTGACGGTTGCCCGGCACAATTGGATATTGATCTGGATTACATCCAGGGCGAACTGGATAAACGCAAACCCGGTCAGAGCAAAATAACAACCCAGCGCAAAGAGAGCGATACCGTTAAGATCTTATCGGGTGTGTTCGAAGGTAAAACTACGGGAACGCCGATCGCGATGATCATTCCGAATGAAGATCAGCGTTCTAAGGATTACAGCCACAATACCGATGTTTTCCGTCCGTCGCATGCTGATTATACCTACCAGGCTAAATATGGCATCCGCGATCATCGTGGCGGCGGCCGTTCATCGGCCCGCGAGACAGCTGCGCGGGTAGCAGCGGGTGCAATCGCAAAGCTGTTATTGAAAACACAGGGAATCGAAATACTGGCGCATGTAAGCAGTGTAGGCAAAATCGATGCGCCTAATATTGAGTATACCACAGCCGAAGAGTTTTTGGCTATCCGCGAAAGCAATATTGTACGTTGTGCTGATCCGGCTACAGCCGAAGAAATGATCGAATTTATCGATTCGGTGCGTAAGGATGGCGATACTGTTGGTGGTAAGGTAAGCTGCCATATCCAAAATTGCCCGGTTGGTTTAGGCGAGCCGGTTTTTGATAAACTACATGCCGAATTAGGTAAAGCCATGCTAAGTATTAACGCTGTACACGGCTTCGAGTTTGGTTCGGGCTTTAGCGGCAGCGAAATGCGCGGATCAGAGCATAACGATATTTTTGTAAAGAGCCATTTAGGCAGTATCAAAACCATCACCAATTTTTCGGGTGGGATACAGGGCGGTATCAGCAATGGTATGCCGATAGAGTTTAAAGTTGCCTTTAAACCTGTTGCCACCATTATGCACAATCAGCAAACAGTAAATGCCGCTGGCGAAGCCGCCGAAATAAGCGGCAAGGGCCGCCACGATCCATGTGTGGTACCACGTGCCGTGCCTATTGTTGAAGCTATGGCTGCTTTGGTTTTGGCGGATCATTGGTTGAGGAATAGAAACTCTTTTATTGAGGTAAAAGGATAAAGGTAAAAGGCCAAAGGTTATATATTTACTCTTAAAATACTTTAATAAACCAACGTGCTGCCAAAGCCTTTAACCTTTTTTCCTTTCAGCTTTAGCCTCCAATAAAAATGAATTTCTACACACGCAAATGGGTTAAACCCGAAGACCTGAACGCCCACGGCACCCTGTTCGGCGGTAGCTTGTTAAGCTGGATCGACGAAGAAGCGGCCATATACTCCATTATACAATTAGGCACTAATGGCTGTGTAACCAAATACATGTCCGAAATTAATTTTATCAACTCGGCCAAGCAGGGCGATATTATAGAGTTGGGTATTAAGGCCGTGCATTTCGGACGTACCTCTATCTCACTTACCTGCGAGGTGCGTAACAAGATCAGTAAGAAAACTATTCTCACTATCGATAAAATTGTATTTGTAAGTGTGGATGCCGATGGTGTGCCTGTACCCCATGGCAAAACCGAGATCACTTATACTGATGAACGGTTGAGGGAGGATTGATCATATTAGGGATTTAAATCCTATCTTCATGGGCGAAAATTACGTCAATGAAGATATCAAGATCCCCCATTATTTTACTGCTGATAACGACTCTGTTTAGCGTCGGACACGCCCAGCCCAAACCATACAAAGCCACCGCTACCCAAATGTCCGCGCTAAAAAAGCAAGCCGATGAAATGGCTGCAGCCATGATGAAGCAGGATTACCAAAAAATGGCTTATTACACCGTTCCGCAAGTTGTGACTATGGCGGGTGGGAAAGAAAAAATGACCGAAAAGATTAAACAAACCATGATGGAGATGCAAAGTCATGGCGTGATATTTAAATCAGTTTCGGTGGGCAATATTAACGATATCTACAAGTCAAAAGGCGACTTATTTAGCATTGTGCCGGATATTATCCAGCTTTCGGCAAACGGTACGATAATTACTAAAGGGAACTATCTGCTGGCCATATCGCACAATAATGGTTTACGCTGGTATTTTATAGATACAACACCATTTAGCAAAGGTCAAAATGTAAAGACCTTGTTCCCAACCTTTCCTGATGGATTAGTAATACCGCAAACGGGTAACGCACCGGGGATGTAATTTGGGGAGTAAAGATAAAGGAGCAAAGAGCAAGCAAATTGGTGTCACCGACTCATTCCCTTGGTTTACCGATATTCCATGTTGCTTCGCCCGATAGCTATTGATATATGCATCGGGATATATTTACCTTTGATGTAACAAAACCCGCTGCAAGGCGTCAAAATGTCAAACAAAACAATCGTGCTAAACGGTATCATTCTAAGCAGGCAAACACTTCATAGTTTGCCAATGTTAATACGCAACTTTCGTATCTTTATATCATGATCAATCAGATGAAAAAAGTATTTATTATAGCTGCTGTAGCAGTAATATTAGGCAGTTGTTCGCAACCGCCACAACAAAACAATGTAACCATACAAAGCAACACCACTGCAGGCTTTGATGTGAACAAGCTGGCTAACCTGGTAAAAACCAGTACTGACCCGCAGGTGCTTGAAAAAGCAATCAACGATCCGGCCAACGGAATTAATAACCTTGATCTGGATAAAGACGGTAACATTGATTACCTGAAAGTGAACGAACCCGGGCAAAACCAGCTGGATGTTATTGATGATATAAGTAAAGATCAATCGGTAACTGTTGCTTCCATCAAAGTAAACCCAACCGATAATAATAGCGCCGACCTGAGCGTACAAGGTAACCCGCAATATGTTGGCGATAACTATTATTACCACTCGCACTTTACCCTTGGCGACTTTTTGCTGATGAGCTACCTGATGCGCCCGCACCCTTATTATGTACCGATGTATCACTACGGGTATTACCCGCACTATTACAGCCGTACCCGTGTAAGCACTACTTATCGCACCAGTACGCCAACATCGGCTAACCGTAGCTATAGCAGGTCGTTAAACAGTTCGGGCTCGCAACGTTCGTTTGGTACACGCAGCAATTCATCAAGCGTTCGCAGCGGTGGTTTTGGCAGTCGCTCATCGCGTAGTTCGGGTTTTGGCAGCAGTTCATCACGCCGTAGTTTTGGCGGCGGCCGTTCGGGCTTTGGTCACAGAAGGTAATTTGAGGTATAAATTGCAAACAAGATATCATGTACATTACAGAAGAAAATAAAAAAACATACAGGGCCATTATTTTATTGAACGAACTGATCAATGGCGATCATCAGTTTAAGATAACCCCGCAAGGCAACGACCCGATCTTAAGGCCCTTATTTATTGAGCTGGAAGATAAAGGATACGTACAGGTTTCGGGCGTAAACTACCAGGTAACCGCCAAGGGCCAGCAGGCTTTTGATAATTTTATGCAGCGTTACACCGAATATTTAAAGGTGTACGATGTATTCTCATTCGTCGACCTGGAGAAAGGCGAATTTGCCTTTGCGCGTTTTTATGATTTTAGTACCGACGAAGCCTGGGATATATTTAAAAATAACGACCGTTTTGACGATCTGCGCATTGCCGTAGCAATGTTTAAAAAGATCGATCCGGCCGAGATCGTGTTTATGTCGTTTGTGAACGAAAACAGGTTTGATACCAGTTCGCAAGACTGGCAGATAGACCTGATGTCGGGCGATATCTGGAAAGAGATAGAAGATATTGTGGCAACTGCCATTAAACCCGAAGAGGTAGGCGAGGACGCGATGGTGGATATGATCAACCAGGGATCTGAACTAATGATCAAACTGCTCGAGCAGGAAGCCCAAAATCGCAATGGCAACGATGATGGTGGTGATACCGTAGTATATGAAACAGTAGAGTACTACGAGCCCTATTACGATCCGTACTATGTTTCACCAATTTGGCTGATGCCATTGTTCCTTTGGTAAAAAATGATGTACTTTGTATCAGTCACCCGGTTGCGCTTACGGTCATGGATCTACCTGCCGGCATTTATACGCAGTAACGAGGCTTCGGTAAAGCAATTGCTCATCACACCAGGCTTTGTGACAGGGAAGGAACTGATAGATAAAAATTTAACTTTTTGGACGATAACCGTTTGGAACGGCGACGCTGATATGAAAACTTTTCGCAACTCAATACCACATCGTAAGGCTATGCAAAAGCTGCCACTTTTGTGCAACGAGGCTGCGTATATGCATTGGTCAGCCGAGGATGCTATTGTACCTGCCTGGGATGATGTCTGCCAAAAGCTGATTGCCGACGGTAAACTGAGCAAGGTGCGATATCCATCGGTCAACCAGCTCAATAAAACATATCCGGCTATAAAATGGTCAAAGCTGCAACGTTCGTTTGCTCCTTTACCACTTTCGTAAAACCTATTTATTAATTGATATTCAATGGCGATAGGTTTAGTACCTGTCGCCTTTTTTGTTTCATCTGAGTTGTAAGGTTGGCCTTTTGGCCGATTTAACTCGTTTAATATAACAACCTATGCTTATCCAACTTTACAAAAATGCCTACAGTGGTCTTTCGAGAAACAGCTGGTACTTGTGCCTGGTAATGCTCATTAACCGGAGCGGTACTATGGTTATCCCGTTCATGACTATTTATTGCACACAAAAGCTGCATTTCAGTATAACCCAGGCCGGCTTGATCATGGCGTTTTTTGGAGCAGGATCGGTTGCTGGTGGCTTTATGGGCGGTAAAATAACCGATAAGTATGGTTTTTATGATGTACAGGTAACTGCACTGGTTAGCGGCGGGTTATTATTTATGCTTTTGGGTATGCAAACTACCTTTTGGTCGGTAGCTGCGTTATCGTTTATATTAAGCATGTGTAATGATGCCTTCAGGCCGGCAAACTCAACTGCAATTGCACACTATAGTTTGCCCGAAAACAAAACACGTTCGTTTTCCTTAAATAGGCTGGCTGTTAATTTGGGTTGGGCGTTTGGCGGCGCTATTGGTGGCTTTTTGGCATCCTTTAACTATCATTTGTTGTTTTGGGTTGATGGCAGTACCAACATATTGGCGGGTGTAATGTTGTTAGTACTAATGCCCCGGTCAAACTTTACCAAGCCGCAAAAAATGAATGCCGAAGTTAAGGCACGGGTTTCATCGGCCTATAAGGACAAGGTTTACCTGGTTTTTATCCTGTTGCAGTTTGTTTTTGCGATGTGCTTTTTCCAGATATTTACCATGGAGCCGGTTTTCTATAAAGAGCAATGGCATTTGAGCGAACGTTTTATCGGCGGTTTAATGGCATTTAGCGGTACCATGATTACCGTGTTAGAAATGGTATTGATCAATAATCTGGAAGGGAAGCGACACAACCTGCAGTTTACTGCAATTGGTGTGCTCATAGTTGGCTCAAGCTTTATATTACTGAATATCCTGCCTGCACTTGCCTTTACAGCGATCTTATCAATGGCTATTATTACCATTGGCGAAATGATGAGCATGCCCTTTATGAGTTCGTTTTTTATAGGTCGAACTAACGATCAGAATCGTGGCCAGTACGCAGGTTTATTTACCATGTCATGGTCGGCAGCGCAAATTGCTGCACCTTTAATTGGGAGCAAGGTTATTGCGCATGTTAACTACCAGGCACTGTGGTGGCTGATGGGAATATTGTGTGGAATAGCATCACTGGGTTTTATCCTGCTGTACAGGTTTGCATCGCGAAAAGAACAGGCGATCATGGCCCAGGCTGTGTAATTATTCTGGATTTATCCATGATAAATACCTCTCAATTTTGAAGGTATAGAAGGTATTATGCACTTTTTTATAGGTCTACAGCAATCCCCAACCCCCATACTACGTTAAATGTGGAGAATGAGTTGCCTTGCTTTTGTATCAAAAGTATTACCTTTGCTCAATTTGCCAATTTTGGAAATAGCCGATCACCTTAATTATGTTGCTCTATGATGATTAATTTAACATCAATTTTTTATTAATTATAGACGCGTATTGTGATAATTGGCAAGGTATTTTATAAGTTTATAAACTAATTGAGAAAACCAAAAGCGTAGAAATGGGAAGGAAGATATTATTTACTACTGGTTCGATGAATCAAACGATTCAAATGCACCAGATAGCCAGAGAGTTATCTGAGTATGATTGTTGGTTTAGCCATTTATTTACCGATTCGCCTATCATTAATACTGCCTTAAAGCATACCACCATCATCAACGGCAGCGCACTGGGCAATAATTTTAAAGAAAAATCCGAATGTTACCTGCGCAGCCATAACCTGCAGATAGATTACCGCGCCGAGAAGAACGATTATGACCTGGTTGTTTTCTGTTCGGACCTGATCATCCCGAAAAGGATGACCGCTACCAAAACCCTTTGGATACAGGAAGGGATGGTAGATAAATTTAATATTAAAAGCGCTGTTGTAAAGGCATTGGGCCTGCCACTTTGGTTAAGCTGCGATACCTCATTAAATGGGTCATCAAATATTTGTGATGTTTACTGCAGCGCATCTCCGGGTTATAAAAACTTTTTTGCCGAATCGGGTACCGATGATGAGAAGATCATCGTAACCGGTATGCCTAATTATGATAACCTGGAACAATTTATCAATAACGATTTTCCGTATCATAACTATGTAATGGTTGCCACTACCGATGTGCGCGAAACCTACCGCTTTGAAAACCGCCCTGCATTTATAAAACGCGCAGTTAAGATAGCCAACGGCAGGAAAATGTTGTTTAAATTACATCCAAACGAAAAGTTTGAACGCGCTAAAAGAGAAATAGAAAAATACGCCCCTAAAGGCACATTGATATTCCAGGCGGGTAATACCAACGAGATGATCGCTAACTGCGACGAGTTGATCACCCAGTATTCAACAGTAGTTTATACCGGTATAGCTTTGGGTAAAAAGGTACACTCGTATTTCGACCTGGAGCAATTACATAAACTAACCCCTATACAAAACGGTGGTACTTCATCACGCAATATTGCCAATATCTGCCGCAGCTTTATTGAGTTTAAGGGAAACAAAGAAGACTTTGTAAAAAGTTTTAAATACAGGCCTGTATTATTTAAATATGCCGAAGCCAAGCGTGTTTTAGATGCGGTTTCTGCCTAAGTAAAATCCATGGGTCAAACTCCTCAAAAAATAGTTATCGTAGTACAGGCGCGTATGTCGTCAACCCGTTTGCCGGGTAAAATATTAAAGCCAATTTTAGGTAAAAGCCTGCTAAGCCGGATGATCGAACGTTTGCAGATGATACGCCATGAGGCGACCATCGTGATCGCTACATCAGATGCGGAACAGGATGATGTTATCGAAACCGAAGCCACTGCGATTGGTGTTCCATGCTTTCGCGGAAGTTTAAACAACTGCCTCGACAGGCACTATCAGGCCGGTAAAAAATACGATGCCGATGTAGTGATCAAGATACCATCGGATTGCCCGCTGATAGATCCGCGAATTATCGACCTGGTTTTGGATTACTATTTTGATCATGAAGGCGAGTACGATTTCGTGAATAACCTGCATCCGGCAACCTGGCCCGATGGTAACGATGTAGAGATCATGACTATGGCCTGTATTGAAAAGGCCTGGAAAGAAGCCAGTCGCCCGCTCGAATTAGAACACACCACACCTTATATTTGGGAAAATCCCGATAAATTCAGAATAGCGAATATTGCCTGGCCGGCGGGATTGGATTATTCTATGTCGCACCGGTTCACTATTGATTATTTGGAGGATTACCAGTTCATCAATAAAGTGTATGAAGAGCTGTATCCACAGAAGGCTGATTTTTCATGCGATGATATTCTGAAACTATTGGATGAACAACCCGAAATATACCAGATCAACGCCAGGTATGCAGGAGTAAACTGGTACCGCAATCATTTGGGCGAGTTAAAAACTGTCAGCGAAAAGCAAACAAGAACATTAACTAATGGGCAAGTTTAACAGGTTTGCTATATTTGTAAGCAAAACAAAGCATCATCGCGAGGATGGCGCTAATAGAATAAAAATCATGCATAAATAAGGGCATGAGCATTGGGTTCCCCTCTTTGAGAGGGGCAGGGTGTTATACCACGTACAAGCACACCTCTGCCAGCACACTTAGTAAATTGAACATCTATATATGAATGAATTAGAAAATATAGCTTTTAAAGTTCGTCAACACATTATCCGCATGTCAACAGATGGGGGGTGTTTTGTTGGCGCATCTTTATCAGCAACCGATCTGATCGTATACCTGTACACAAGTTTTTTAAACATCAATAAAGATAACCTCAACGATCCTGACCGTGATTATTTGCTCCTTTCAAAAGGGCATGATGTACCTGCGCTTTACGGCACCTTTGCCGAAATAGGCTTGATGGACGTTGAACGTTTAAAAAATCACCTCTCGGTTAACGATAACATTTACTGGCACCCAAACACCAAAATTCCTGGAATTGAGTTTCACTCGGGCTCATTAGGTCATTTGCCTTCGGTTGCCTTAGGCGTTGCGCTGGATATTAAAATGCGTGGCGGCAAAAACAAAGTGGTTTGTATTTTGGGCGATGGCGAGCTAAACGAAGGCACCTGCTGGGAAGCCGTTTTGGTAGCTAATGCTTACAAACTGGATAACCTGATCTTTGTGGTTGACCGTAACCAGTTCCAGGCTAATATGGCTACTGAAGACCTGATCCCGTTGGAGCCATTGCACGATAAATTTACGGCTTTTGGTGCGGCCGTTAAACGTATTGACGGACATAGCTTTGATGCCTTGCGAGATGCGTTTTCAGCATACCCTTTCCAGGAAGGTAAGCTCAATGTGGTGATTGCCGATACCGTTCGCGGTAAGGGTTTGCCAAGTATCTCCGCCCGAGCCGACCGCTGGTTCTGTAATTTTACCCACGAAGAGGTAGAGTCGCTTTTAAAAGAATTAGGCGGCGACCAGACAACCGAATTAACATCAGAAACTTTAGTAGTTAGATAATATGTCGTACGAAGAATTATTGACCGAATTAGCTGTTAACGACGAGCGTTATATTGTAATGACAGCCGAGAACCGTGCTTTGATACGCAACCTGCCTGCTAAATTAGGTAAGCGTTTTGTTGATACCGGTATAACCGAACAAACGATGGTTGGCGCAGCAGCAGGTTTAGCTTTACGCGGACGGATCCCGGTTTTACATGCTTTAGCATCGTTTTTAAGTATGCGTGCCTTTGAGTTTGTGCGTACCGATGCCGGTATCCCGAATCTGCCTGTTAAACTAAGTGCGTTCATCCCCGGCTTTTTGTCGGATGGTAACGGCGCTACCCACCAGGCGATTGAAGATGTGTCTATTATGCGCGGTATACCCAACGTTACTGTTTTCGCTGCGGCGGATGAGCAGGATTTGGTAGGTATGATAGAAACCATCTGGAACTCGCCAAACCCGGCTTACCTGCGTATCAATACCCGCAAAACAGATTATCAGCATACCCCATTTGAAATAGGCAAAGCCGAAGTGATCAGCGAAGGCGCGGACGTAACTATCCTGACCTATGGCCTGCTGTTTGAGCAGGCATTGATCGCCATACAAATATTGAAAGATCAGGGCCTGAGCGTAGGTTTATTAAACATGCGCAGCCTTAAACCGGTTGATGAGCAAGCTATACTGAAAGTTGCAGGCTCATCGAAACTGTTGGTGACTTTAGAAGATCACTTTAACACCGGCGGTTTATACAGTATTGTTGCTGAAACTTTGCTAAAACACAACACGATGGCTAAAGTTATGCCTTACGGCCTGGATAAATGGTTTAAACCGGCGTTGTTGCCCGAGGTTTTAGCTTACGAAGGCTTTACCGGTAAGCAGATAGCCGAAAAAATATTAGGCTATACAACCAACGCTATTCAGCCAACAATCGCAACACCAGAGTTTGCAGAGTAACAAACACAACTAAACCTGCTCTAAACAAAGAGACAGGTTTTTTACTTTTTAATTTTGACTTTTAACTTAAAAAAATGCCAAATACAGTAAAATTCAATGCTGATTACCCGGTGATCACCAAATCTGACGAGTTATACGAACGCGCGCTAAAAACACAGTCGCCGGTTACCCAAACTTTAGCCAAAGGCCCAGGCCAGTGGACAAAAGGCGTAGCGCCAAAATACATCCAAAAAGGAAAAGGCTCGCACGTGTGGGATGTTGACGGCAACGAGTATATTGATTATAACGCGGCTATCGGCCCAATCTCTTTAGGTTATGCTTACCCAAAAGTAGACGAGGCGATTAAAAAGCAACTGGACGAAGGCATTACCTTCTCGCTGATGAGCCCGTTAGAGGTTGAATTTAGCGAATTGATCCAGGAAGTTATCCCGAACGCAGAACGTGTAAAAATATCAAAAACAGGCGCCGATGTATGTTCGGCGGCTATCCGCGTGGCCCGTGCCTTTACCGGTCGCGAAACCGTATTTTGCTGCGGTTACCACGGCTGGCACGATTGGTACATTGGTGTTACCAGCCGCAATGCCGGTATCCCCGAGGCCATCCAGAACATGACCTACACTTTCGATTATAACAATATCGAATCGATAAAAGCAGCATTGGATGAAACCGTTGCCGCCTTGATATTAGAGCCATTTATTTTTGAAGCACCAAAACCAGGCTTTTTAAAAGAGCTTGCACAGGTTTGTAAAGACAATGGCACGCTGTTGATATTTGATGAGATGTGGACAGGTTTCCGTATCGCTATCGGTGGTGCACAGGAGTATTTTGATGTGAAACCTGATCTGGCCGTTTACTCAAAAGCTTGTGCCAACGGTATGCCTATTGCTATTTTAACCGGCCGCGCCGATGTAATGGACCTGTTTAACAGTGAAGTATTCAGCTATACTACTTTCGGTGGCGAAACTTTATCACTGGTCGCATCAATCGCAACCATCAATGAGTTACGCGACAAAAACGTACCAAAATATTTAGACGAAAAAGGTGCTTTATTGAAAGACGGTTATAACCAGATAGCTGCTGAATTTGGTGTTGACCAATACACCAAATGTGTTGGTTACAACTGCCGCAGTATGGTAACCTTTACTCCCGAAGCCGGCAACGGTTTGGAAGTAAAAGCATTTGTACAGCAGGAAATGATCAAACGCGGTGTGCTTTGGGCCGGTTTCCACAACATGTGCTACAGCCACAGCGACGAAGATATTGCTTATACATTATCTGCTTACCGCGATGTAATGCCTTTGTTAAAAGAAGCCATCGAAAGCAAAGACGTAAAATCGTACCTCAAAGGCGAAGTATTGGAAGCCGTTTTCCGTAAGGTGAGCGATTATAACATCAAACCTAAAAAAGCAACTGTATAAGCCCGTGGATATTTTCTCATTAAAAAATAAAACGGCTATAGTTACAGGTGCTTTGGGCCTGATAGGTAAAAAACATTGCGAGGCATTAGCCAGCGCAGGTGCCAACGTAGTCGTTGCAGATGTCAACGCGGCTAAGTCGGAAGAGTTTGCAGCCGGTTTAGGCGGTAACCATTTAGGTTTAGGTGTTGATGTAACGAGCGAAGCATCCCTCAAAGCAGCGAAAGATGTAATCTTAGCCAAATACGGCAGCATAGATATCCTGGTAAACAATGCCGCCATCAACGATATGTTTGAGAATCCGGCAATGGCCAAAGATCTTTCGGCATTTGAAAATTATCCTTTAGATGCCTTTCAAAAATCATTGGATGTTAATGTTACCGGTGTGTTTTTATGCTCGCAGGTATTTGGAACTGTAATGGCTAACCAGGGCAGCGGCAGCATTATCAATGTGGCCTCAACCTATGGTATGGTTGGTCCCGATCAAAGCATTTACCGCAATGAGTGTGGCGAGCAAACTTTTTACAAATCTGCAGCTTACCCGGTTACCAAAGGCGCTATCATTAACTTTACCCGCTTTTTAGCTGCGTATTGGGGCGAAAAAGGAGTGAGGGTAAATACGCTATCACCAGGCGGAGTTGAAAACAGCCAAAATGAATTTTTTGTCCAAAATTATTCAGCTAAGACATTGTTAGGCCGTATGGCAAAATCCGACGATTATCAGGGCGCTGTGGTATTTTTAGCAAGTGAGGCTTCGGCTTACATGACCGGTGCAAATTTAGTGGTAGACGGAGGCTGGACAGCAATATAATGACAGATGAACAAAGGGTAATAGCCCGAAATATAAAATTGCTCCTAACCGACTGCGACGGCGTTTTAACCGACGGCGGAGTTTATTACGGTGAGAATGGCGAGGTGCTCAAAAAATTTAACATCCGCGATGGGATGGGAGTAGAGCGCCTGCGTAACCTGGCGGGTATTGAAACCGGTATCATCACCGGCGAAATGTCGCCATCGGTAGCTAAACGGGCCGAAAAACTGAAGATAACCCAACTGCATTTGGGGTCGAAAGACAAACCTTATGTGCTGCGTAAAATAATAACAGAAACAGGTATACAGCCGGAAGAAATAGCCTATATCGGCGACGATTGTAACGATTTGGAAATTATGGCATTAGTGGGCTTTACAGCCTGCCCGGCCGATGCAATGGGCTTTGTTAAAGAGAAAGTTAACTATATTTGCCAGTCGAAAGGCGGCGAAGGATGTTTCAGAGAATTTGCCGAATTGTTAATTTCGGTGAAATAATTAAATTAAAAAGAGAAAAAAATGTCTCAGATTATCAAATTAAATACCGGGCGTACAATTGGCAGCGGTGAACCATGTTACATTATTGCGGAAATAGGCATTAACCATAATGGTTCGCTTGAGATCGCTAAAAAGCTGATAGACGAAGCAGTTGCCGCTAAGGTAGACGCCGTAAAATTTCAGAAACGTACCCCCGAAATTTGCGTACCAAAAGATCAGTGGGAAATTATGCGCGATACCCCCTGGGGCCGCATGAGCTATATTGACTACAAACGCAAAACCGAGTTTGGCACTGTTGAATATGCTGCGATTGATGCTTACTGTAAAGAAAACGGTATTGATTGGTTTGTTTCTGTTTGGGATGTTGATTCGGTTGATTTTATGGAGCAATTTGATACCCCGGTTTATAAACTGGCATCAGCATCGTTAACCGATTTTCCGTTGATCGAAAAAATATTACATACCGGCCGCCCGTTGATGTTGTCATCAGGTATGTCGACCATGCAGGAAATAGAAGATGCCATGAAACTGGTATACGATTTCGATCCTAATTATCCTGTATTGATGGCTCACTCTACCTCGGCATACCCATGCAAACCGGAGGAGCTGAACCTGAAAATGATCCCAACCTTAGCTGCTCAATATCCGGAAGCACCGATAGGTTACTCTGGCCATGAAACAGGCCTGGCAACTACAGTTGCTGCTGCAGCAATAGGTGCAACGTTTGTTGAGCGTCACTTTACTTTAGACCGCGCTATGTGGGGGTCTGACCATGCTGCGTCGGTTGAACCAGGAGGCTTCCAGCGTTTGGTGCGCGATATCCGTGATGTGGAAACCGCCATGGGCGACGGTGTTAAAAAAGTATACGAATCGGAAATTGGGCCAATGAAACGTTTGCGCGTTAACATTAACCAACCCGAACTAAAAAGTAAATAAAGAATAAAAGGTACGGTGATGAATGATCAAGCTGAATTAGCGCATGTTACCTTAATTACCACCATTATACTATTCTGCTGGATAGCCTTTATGATAGCCTGGGAGCGTATCTCACCTTATCGTAAAGGCTTGCCTTTTTTTAGGGAAGGCTTTTGGGTAGACTTGGTTTGGTATACCCTTATCCAAAGTTACTTTTTAAAGATACTGATCTTTGATTACATTATTGGGCCCATACAGGTGCATTACAATTGGACGGGCGCCAATTTTATGACCCATTGGCCAATATGGGCACAGGTGGCATTTTTCGTGGTTACCCACGATCTGTATATCTACCTTTTTCACCGTTTTCAGCATTCGAGTAAGTTTTTTTGGCGTACCCACGAGGCACACCATTCGGGTAAACAGGTTGATTTTATGGCAGGCTCACGTTCACACGCTGCAGAGATCATCATCAACCAAACCATCGAGTTTGCACCTATCATTTTATTATTAGGTCCGTACTCTATAGTTATCCCCATCAAGGCCATGCTGGATGCTACTTTGGGGATGTTTATCCATGCCAATATCAACGTTAGGCTTGGCAAGCTAAAATACCTGATCAACAGTCCCGAGCTACACCTGTGGCATCATGCCAATTACCAGGAGGTTTTTCACGCTAATTTTTCGACCAAATTTGCCATTTGGGATTATCTGTTCGGTACCGTTTACTTCCCGGAACATAAACCAGGTGATAAACCTGAAAATTGGGGATTGTATTATGATTACCCCAAAGATTACTTTGCCCAGCATATCTTTTCGGTAAAGCGTTTTGACGAAAAGCAGGTGATATCCAAATATAAATGGCTGGCCTGGTATTACAACCTGCGGCCAAACCTGATGAAGTTGTTTAAAAAAGCTCCCCAACAAAAACCATTAGCGGTTAATCATGTTAATCAAACTGAACAAAACGAAGTCGGCATAAAGCCCGAGCTTTTAGATGTTTAAATATTTACTATCTTGGTAGCTTGTTATTAACCCATTTATTAACTAATATCTACACTATTGCGCTGGTTATTTTTATTTATCGCTTCGGTTTTTGAAGCATTCTGGACTTATTCGGTAAAGTACTTAACCGTTAGCGGGTTAAAAACAGTAAGATTTGATAACTTTTACAGGATGGACGGCAGCCTGCCTGCTTTGTTACCATTAATAGGTTATATCCTTTTTGGAGTCGGCAATATCTTTTTCTTCTCGATGTCGCTAAAATCGTTAACCAACGCTACAGCTTACTCGGTTTGGACAGCCATGACCATTGTTGTGCTAAAGCTGATCGAATTGCTCTACTTTAAACAAAAGATATCAATAGCCGAGTTTGGCTTTATCATGATGATCATCGTAGGTATCATCGGCTTGAAATTTGTTGCCGCGCCGGAGAAAGTGACGCCATGATCTTAGCCGGGTGCGTTAGCGTGGACGCTTGAACGTGCAGTGGGGCCTATCTTTTTTCTACAACTAATTCAACTGAACCTGGTTCCAGTGAATTGTATTCATCAAAGTGAAAGTGACCGCCTATCGGCACACTATCTTGCGCAAGTGTTAATAATTTCATAGCAAGCGAGATCAAACCAGCTTTGTTTGCAGTGATCGATATTTGATCGTTAACGATATTGGTAGTTATTTCAAACCCATCTTCCCAATGCGATATCAAGCCTGAATTAACATCATATTCGGGAATTTCTACTTTGATCTCCATAGTGTTACTTCACCAAAACCTCCAACAAAAAGTAATACGCCGCGAAACCTGCGAAACCCAGGCTGATGAACCAGTACAGCCGCTTTTTTACCAGTATAGATATAGCGCCAACAGCAATAGCGATCTGGAAGAACGTTACCGAACGCGCCAATGTGTTGTGCTTGTTGACATGCGTGTGCGATTCTGCTTCGGCGGCTTTGGCTTCTTTGTAGGTTTCCTGCTGTTGCTCTTTATAGCTCTTTATTTTGGCGATATCTGCAGTGTCGGGCTGCTTACCCATGGCTTTTAATACCTTACCGTCGGAAACCAATATCTCGGCCTTAATACCTTTGGCCTGGTAGTATGCCCATTGGTCGCTGGCGTGGATCTGGCTCAGCATGGCTTCTTCGGAATGCTGCGCGGCCAACAGGCCGGTTATGGCCGAGAATACCGCGATGATAGCAGTAGTGAGCGCCACAAAAACAACCCATTTATCTTTTCCTTCATGTTGAGCGTGGTGCGCGCCTTCGTGAATATGTTCGTGTAGCGATTCGGTAGGGTCTTCTATTTCTTCCATAATTACACTGATTTTATGATGATCTCACAGATTAGAACAATGATCTTTTGGATTAGTTGGTTTTCTTTACGCCTGCAATAAAATCCTTCAAATAATACGGTTCAAAATAAGCAATATCTTCAAATTGCTGTGCGCTTAGTTTTGCCAAAACAGGCACCAGCATATCCTGCGCCGAGTTGGTAAACTCCATAGCAAATATCGCGTTAGGCTGATGTGCTAAAGCTGCTTTACATTTATCGGCGCCGTCGCCAAAAAAGACGATCTTGTTGTTTGCCAACAGATCGCTAAAGCTATGCTCGTCTATAATCTCGGCAGCCGTGGGTTTTACCTGCTTGCCGGTATGATCAAATATCGCCGTATAAACTTCCATGCGCCGGGCATCTATCATGGGACAAAGCAGCGTACTCGTGTCAATAGCTACCTTGCCACGCTCTATCAGGCCATGCGCCATCGCTGTAAGCGTTTCTATAGCTATCAAAGGTTTACCCAGCGCAAAGCATAAACCTTTAGCAGTTGATACGCCAATGCGCAAACCCGTGTACGAGCCTGGTCCGCTGCTTACTGCAATGGCCGCCAGTTCGTGGTATTGTTTGCCGGTTTCTTTAAGTAATTCGTCTATGTAAACCGTGATCACTTCGGCATGCACATTACGCTGGTTGATCTCGCGTAAAGCAATGATCTTTCCGGTGTCTGCCAAAGCAACAGAGCACGATGTGGTTGCGGTTTCTATCAGTAAAAGTAAACTCATATTCAAGGTACTGGATCATGGCCGTGCCCGCCCCAGGGGTTGCAGCGGCCAATACGTTTCAAAGTTAACCATCCGCCTTTAAAGGCGCCGTATTTATTTATAGCTTCAACACCATACTGTGAGCAGGTAGGAGTGTAGCGGCATTGTGCGCCTAAAAGTGGCGACAGTAAGTTTTGGTAAATTTTGATGAGCACAATGAACAAACCACCGATCAAGGTTTTAAATATGTTGATAATGAACTTCATGCGATCATGGTGCAAAGCTGGGTAAGCGCTTTTTGCATTTTTTTGTCAATTACGCTGTATTCTTCAATCTCTTTGCCGATATAGGCTATAGACAGCACGATGGTTTTGTCGACAGTGGTCAGATGATTGTAAAGCAATTCCTGCTTAGCCAGGCGATAAGCCTCGCGCATGCGGCGCTTGATTTGGTTGCGATCAACAGCATGCTTGTAGCGCTTTTTAGCTACAGCAAAAAGCACTTGCGCGGCGGGGTTTCCGTTTGGGACAATATTGAAGGAAACTTTGAAGGGATAACATAAAAAAGAAGAACCGCTATGAAAAAGCCCGTCAATGAGCTTTTTATTACATAACCGTTCTTCCTTTTTAAATGTATACATACGATCGCATTGAACCGAATAAATAAATTACCAGTTGGCATTAGTCCCCCTAAGGGAAACAGCGATCGGGAGTATTATGCTTTGTGGCGACGCTCGTCAGATACTGACAATCTTTTTCTGCCTTTAGCTCTTCTTGAAGCTAAAATTCTTCTGCCGTTAGCAGTTGACATACGTTCGCGGAATCCGTGTTTATTTCTTCTTTTACGCTGAGAAGGCTGAAACGTTCTTTTCATGACTATTTACTTATATTCGCTGTTTTAAAAACAAGAGCGCAAATATAGTGTACTTTTTCTATATTTCAAACCGCGTTTGTAAAAATACTTTAAATATTTTCCACAACCAATTAGTACCTCCATACGTACTATATATATGAAATCTATCATCTGCTTTGCGTTTCTCATTTTGCCATTTGCTGCTTTTAGTCAGACCGATATGCAAAAGCACTTTCGTGTTTACAGCAATGTGCAGGGCAAAGAAGTTTCGCTTGATGATATTGCAAACGATGCCGCCAAGGCCGATGTACTATTTTTTGGCGAAGAGCATACCGACTCGATAGCGCATTATGTCGAGTTTACCATCCTCAAAAAGCTGTTGCTCAAATATCCCGGCAAGGTTGCCTTATCCATGGAAATGTTTGAAACCGATACCCAGCCCGTGCTGAACGAGTACCTGCGGGGATTGATACGCGAACGTAACTTTTTGATAGACTGCCGTGCCTGGAGCAATTACAGAGACTATCGCCCCATGGTAGAGATGGCCAAAGCTAACAATATGGATATCATTGCGGCAAACGCACCGGCACGCTATATCAATATGGTGAGCCGGCTGGGTTTAAGCAGCCTCAACAAGCTGGATGCCGTTGGCCAATCGCACCTGCCGCCCTTACCCATTGATACCGCCAGCGGCAAGTATTACGATAAGTTTTTAAAAATTATGGGCGGACATACCAATGCCGGGGGTATGCAGGTTTATCAATCGCAAAACCTGTGGGACGCCACCATGGGCTGGAGCATTGCGCAATACCTGGAAAGCCATAAAGGGGCTAAGGTATTTAACGTAAACGGCGGCTTTCACAGCGAAGAAAAACTCGGCGCCGTGGCGCAGTTTCAAAAATATGATAGCAAGGCGGCTGTGCTCACTATCGCATCGGCGTCGGGTAACGATCTGGGTAAACCCGATTTTGCCTTTTACAGCAAACTGGCCGATTATGTGATACTAACCGATGCCGGTTTAGCAGGAAATGAAAAACGGCCTTAAAACAACACGCACTTCACTGCCTTGATATGATCTACGCCCTTCGCTGGTTTCCGGTTACATTATCCTTTCTTCGCCAGCAAATCGCGTATCTCGGTCAATAAAACCTCTTCTTTTGTTGGTTCAGGCGCTGCAGCAGGTGCTTCTTCTTCCTTGCGTTTCATGGCGTTGATACCTTTTATTACCATAAATATTGCAAAAGCCACGATCAAAAAGTCGATAATATTATTGATGAACAACCCGTAATTCAAATTCACAGCCGGTGTTTTTCCAACAGCCGGTTTCAATTGAATTAGCTTATCCTTAAAATCAATACCACCCATCAGTAAACCTAATGGCGGCATAATCACATCCGTAACCAATGATGTTACTATTTTACCAAAAGCGGCGCCTATAATTACACCCACTGCAAGGTCGACAACGTTGCCTTTTACCGCAAACTCCTTAAATTCTTTTACAATACTCATAATTACAGCTATTTAGGTTAATGCCAGGGTTTATTTGTAAAACTAATTTACAAATAAACCGAACAATTACTATGGTGTTTGGTTTATCCTTCATAAATTAAAAAAATAAGGCCTTATCAGTCCGTGACGTTTAAGTAAGCATTGCCGGTGTTTGTTTTTAGTTCGGACTAATTAGTGTATTTTTGTGCCTCCGCATATGTTAAGACAGAATTTACAACAAAAACTCCTACAAAAGCTATCGCCGCAGCAAATCCAGTTTATCAAATTGCTGCAGGTGCCAACCGTGTCGTTAGATACCCGTATTAAAGAAGAGCTGGAAGAAAATCCCGCCCTCGAGGATATCAGCCTCTCGAACATGAGCGAGCCGGATGAACTGTATCCCGACCGCGACCCTGACGACGACAATTTTAACGGCGATGATAGCGGCGAGCAAAGTGAGTTTGACGAATTTAACATAGACGATTACCTGCAGGACGATAACGTGAACGATTACGGCTCGCGCTACGATCAGAACGGCGATGACGACGAAGAACGTAAAGAAATACCCATAGCTGTACAAAGCTCGTTTTTTGAAAGCCTGCAGAACCAGCTGGACCTGTTACCCATGTCTGATAAAGACTTCCGTATCGGCCAGCAGATCATCGGTAGCCTGGATGACGATGGGTATCTGCGCAGGCCCATTATGTCGATAACCGACGACCTGGCCTTTTCGCAAAACGTGATGGCTGAAGACGAGGAAGTAGAGGATATGCTGAAAGTGATCCAAAACCTCGACCCACCGGGTGTTGGCGCACGCGACTTGCAGGAATGCCTGCTCATTCAGCTTCGCCGTAAGGATATAGGCGACCCGATCATCAAAAAGGCTATCCTGGTGGTTGAAAACTACCTCGACGAGTTTACCCGCAAGCACTACGATAAGCTCGAAAAATCGCTCAACATGTCGAGCGACGAACTGCGCGGCGTGGTAAACGAGATACTGAAACTTAACCCCAAACCGGGCGACAGCAACGAGGTAAACACCAAGCAAATGCAGGTGATCCCCGATTTTCACATCAGCAATAATGATGGTGTGCTGATACTCACCCTCAATTCAAAGAACGCTCCTGAGCTGCGCGTAAGCCGCTCGTACCAGGATATGTTTCAGCATTACGATAAGGCTGCGCAAAAGGATAAAAAAATGCGCGAGGCCGTACAGTTTGTTAAGCAAAAGCTCGATTCGGCAAAGTGGTTTATCGATGCCATCAAACAGCGCCAGCAAACGCTGCTCAAAACCATGAATGCCATTATGCATTACCAGTACGATTTTTTCCTGACCGGTGATGAGCGTAACCTGCGGCCGATGATATTGAAAGATATTGCCGATAAAATAGGCATGGATATCTCCACCGTATCGCGGGTAGCTAACTCCAAATATGTACAAACCGAGTTTGGCACCTTCCTGTTAAAATCCTTCTTCAGCGAAGCTATCCAGATGGAAAACGGCGAAGAAGTATCCAACAAGGAAGTGAAAAAGATCCTCGAGGATTTTATTGGCGCCGAAGACAAGAACCACCCGCTGGCCGACGAAAAGCTGACCGATATACTCAAAGAACGCGGCTACAACATTGCCCGCCGCACCGTAGCCAAATACCGCGAACAAATGAATATCCCGGTAGCCCGCCTGCGGAAAGAACTGTAGTTTTTGCAGGTGTTATCAATGTGCGGTAGGGGATTTAGGTAATACATCGTTTATGTTTATAAAATAACACTTGCCATCTAAACTTGGATATTTTGTTTTTACAACGTACTTAGGCTGGCAAGGAAATTTGTATGAATCGATAAATTTATCGCCACAGTTTATTGTAATTTCTCCCAGTTCAATACCCTTGATGCTATTACCCAGAATGTTTTGCCTTACGGATGCCTTAAAAACCCCGTCCCTGCAACTGTAAAAGCTCAGGATCCCTCTGTTATCCGGCAAGCGCCCTTTTAGTGTATTAACGGTATTCTCAAATTCAAAAACAACTTCTCTTTTGATCATATCAACCTTGTAACTCAGCAAAAATGCCTTTTCAAACAAAACGCCTTCGTGATAGTCGATCTCCAGCAGGAATTTATCTTTCAAATAGAGCTTGATATCATATTTGGGAAACACGTACCAACGCACAAACTTATCAAAGGCAATAAACCTTGCATCAAAGCCCGAAGTTGCGTTAACATCAAAACGGTCAACATCAAATTTTTCGCCATTTTCGGGCCAGATGGTTTGTACACCTAACGGCAAACCATGAAGATCATTTCTCTTTGTCCAAAGGTATCTTTTATACGATTGGAGGGTATCTATGATCATTTGGCTCTTATCAAGCGAATCTAAACTCACCTTAACAGTTGACGATAGCTTTAAGGGAAAGAGCGGATGTTGTAATTCTAAACTCTTACCAATATTCTGTTTTTGCAATACCGAGAGGCTGTTTAATTGGTCGATTGCACTGCGCTGTTTTGATTCGAGCGTTTCAAGTTTACCCAGCGATTTTCCAAAACCAGAGTTAACTCCGCGTTGAAAAACATTGTTCAACGAGTCATCGTGTTGTTTTTTTGCTGCTTCGAGTTTTTGTTGGATGATCTTTTGATCTTGCTCCTGCATTATTTTTTTCTGATCGGCCAGCTTATCCTCTACTGCAATAACTTTTATAATTACTGCTATCAGGCCGCTAACTACAATTCCCGAAATAGCGATCTTGCCCTTCCTGGTAAGCTTTCCGTTAACTGGTTTTGTATCGTTTGTCGCACCATAAATACCAAACGCCATTGTCACAAACGATGCAACAGCTTCGATAACCGATGAGATGATCTTTAATGAGAAGTAATCTTTGAAATCCATTATTCGCTAATTATAAATTAATATAGGATTTTTATTCTTTGCTGTTTCCATAACGTGGCAAAAAATAGCTGCTTTTTGTTTTTGTCAACACATAGGGATTCTTCGGTATTTTAACCTGTTTTTCTGTTAAGATCCTTGTTAAAGCATTTAAGGCGGTTTTTCTGTTTTTTATACCGATGTATCACATAGGTATTACATCGGTATACCGATGTGCTGTTGTATAAATATCTAAAAGAACAATGCCATGGTTGGTGTTGTCACCAACAAGATCGGGCATGCAAATTTTAAACTTCCGCCACCCGAGAGCAGGTGGGTATTTGTCGGTATTTTTTGCATTGTTTTTCGGTGATCCCTCATTTAAATCAAATAAAGGCACTTTTGCGTATTTGTCTCCTCAAAAGCAGGTGGGTATTGGTGGGTACAGGGTGGGTATACCCACCCTGTGTTTTTGTAATATGTAAGAACGATCAAGGGTATTATTTAAATATGCCCTAACCCTGCAATATAAGCAAAATCGCGAAAATAAACAAGTTATATTGATTGAAAATATAACATAAATACCTATCTTGTAGGTAAATAACCTCATCATGATGATCGAAATTACCGGATATTACCAGGGCAAAAATTTGTATGTACAAAACCCTTTTAGCCCAAACGGCGTTGGCTTTTGTGTAATTGACGTAAGAGTTAATGGCGACGTGACAACTGATGAAATCGGTTCTTCAGCATTCGAAATAAACCTGAATGCCTTTCGGTTTAAGCCTGGTGATAAGGTAACTGTTGTTATATATCATAAAGATGGCTGCAAGCCTAAAATATTAAACCCCGAAGTATTATCGCCCAAAAGTACTTTTGAGACAGTGCAGATCAGCGTTGTGCCACAGGGTAGCGGCTATCAGTTAAAATGGGAAACCAAAAATGAGCAGGGTAAATTGCTCTATATTGCCGAGCAATTCAGGTGGAGCAAATGGGTAAAGGTTGGCGAAGTTAATGGTACGGGCCTGGCTGCCGGTAACAATTACCAGGTAGGTGTTCTCTTGCATTCGGGCAATAACAAATTCAGGGTAAAGCAGGTTGACTATACCGGGCAGCCACGTGTATCAAAAGTGGCCGAAATCAAATCTGCAGCGCCCGTCATCACTTTTAGCCCGCTAAAACCAACTACCGAGATCGTCTTCTCAGCCGAAACCATGTATGAGCTATTCGACCAATATGGCAATATCATTAAAAAAGGCCAGGCCGTTAAAATTGATGTTACAGCGCTGGCTAACGGCGGTTACTTTTTAAATTACGATAATACCACAGGTGAGTTTGTGAAAAAATGAGTTAAACTTGCCCGACTTATAAAAACACCACCCTATGAAACAAGATTACTGGGACGTAACCGACGAACAGGTTATCGAAAAGACAGGCAAAAAACTCACTGAATGGATAGCCATTTTAGATGCGTTTAAAGCTGCCGATAAAAAGTCGAACGATGTAGTGGCCTTTTTGCAGGCCGAATATGCTGTGCCCCGTTATTGGGCGCGTACGTTAACCACCAATTATCTAAAACAAAAGCAATAGCTAAAAGCTACTTTTCTGCGAAAAGCCGATACGTAGCTCCTTTAAAAACCATCCCGAAATATTGGGCGGTAAGCAAAAACGGCACCTCGAAACCATCGGGCAGGCGCGGGTCGCTGCCGGCAGCAATTACCGATATGCTTTTGCCCTTCATTTGCCTGCCAATTTCTTTGTTAATGGTCACAATATCAGTTAATCTGTCAAAAAAAGTTTTAAGCAGCCCGCTCATAGCATACCAGTAAACCGGTGTAGCGAAAACAATGTCATCGTGCTGCAGCATCACGTTTATAATATCATTAAAACCATCATCGGTACTGTAAGCGCCATCATAACTGTAAGGTTGGATATGGTGATCCAGCAGGTTGATGAGGTGATAAGGGTTATCGCCGTAGATATCCTTCACCGCCTTTTCGGTATTGCTTTCATGACGGTTGCTGGCTAAAATGATCAGCGGTTGACTCATAAAGTAATAACTAAGATTTGTATTGCCTGTTTTATACTGTGGTCGATTTTTTAAACCTTCTTTTATACATAAATTGATAAGCGACACCCAGCAACAAACCAATAGCCCCACCCAAATAACTAAAGTTATGCATAGAGCCTACAGTTATAAAATTGGCTTTATCAATCAGGTTATCGGGCTGATACCAATCGACACCAGTTTTGGATAAATAAAGCCTCCATAACATAAACCAATTAGTCCGGTTACAGCGGTAGTGCCTAATACTACAAGTATTGCCCTGCTTACCGACCGCAGCATAGCTTTGCCATCCTTTTGTATCAACCCTGTAAAACCCAGCACCGGGCCGATCAGTAAACCCGTCCACCAGGTAGCCATAAAACCAACACAGGCAACGGCTAATCTTGGGTTGGGTAAAATGGCTTCGGTACCCATGTCAGCAAGTCCGAGCTGGTAAAATTTAAATTTTGTAAAATACTCGTGGCTAATGGTATAAGTAAACTGATCGTGCAGTATGCCGTAAATGCCGGCTATTACAGGCGTAAAAACAATAGTTAAAAGTAATACGGTCGGTTTTCGCATGGCAAACTTTAATGTGTTTTGCCAAATTTCTTTTCCCCGGCTTCTATGGCAACGCTTAAATGGTTTTCATCGGGTGGTTTTGGACACGAATATTCGCCGCCGAAAGCACAATATGGGTTATAGGCTTTGTTAAAATCGAGCACAAGTGTATCATTCTTAAAATCGCTTTCGCGCAGATCAATATAACGGCCGCCACCGTAGGTTTCGTTACCATTAGTGCTATCGTTAAAAGGTAAAAACAGGTAGTCTTTTAACGCGGGCATTTTTGCCAGTGCAGTATTGCGGTAAACGGTTAGCTCAAGCAGCTTATTTTTTAGTGTAAAGCTTAGTTTGGCATAAGCTATATGCTCCCTGCCGGTGCCCTGGGTAACCGGCATAATAAAAGCCGGAACATTTTGCAGGTATGTCACCTTCGCAACTATGCGGTAAGTACTGTCGGGTGCGTAAAAGCGCAGGTATTGCAGGTCGGCTTCTTTTAACGGTGAACTTTTGTCGGTCAAAAAATCAGCCATGTATGATTTTCTGAAAGTCGCAATTTGCATATCAAAGCTTTGTGCAAAACTTTGACTAACATGAACGATCAATACGAAGGCTAAAAGCAGGTAAGCGTGTTTTTTCATTTAACGATGGCTGAATTGGCAGTTAAGGCAGCAAAAATAAGATATTTTATCGGTGTTTATTCCAATTGCCGTTAGGCAGGCATGCGCTGCTTATATAAACAAACAAAGGGCCTTAGTTTCCTAAGGCCCTCTGCAACTATATCAATCACATTAAAAATTAAACAGAAAAACTTTCGCCGCAGCCGCAGGTGCGGGTTGCGTTAGGGTTATGAAAGTTAAAGCCTTTGCCGTTCAGTCCATCGCTAAAATCAAGCTCGGTACCGGCCAGGTATAAAAACGATTTCATATCCAATGCCATACGGATGCCTTTATCTTCAAAAAACTGGTCGCCCTTTTTTTCTTCGTTATCAAAGTCGAGGTTGTATGATAAACCCGAGCAACCACCACCCTGAACCGACACCCTCAGGAAATAGCCGGCATCCATGCCTGCATCCTGCATCAGGTTATCGATCTTTGATTTTGCTTTATCGGTTATAGTAACCATAGTAGTAATGCGTATTGCGATATGCGTATTGCGAATCGCTTTGTTTATTTTTTTTAGACTCGTTCCCGTTAATTTAGTTTAAGTCTAAACAGTGTACTTTAAAAAAGAGATGTGGTATCGCTATACGCAATACGCACATCTCAATACTATTAATGATGCGATTTTTCGCTAACCAATGCTTCCATACCGTTTTTAACGCGGTAATCATTAATGGCAGCTTTAATAGCATCCTCGGCTAAAACCGAGCAGTGTATTTTTACCGGTGGCAAAGCCAGTTCTTCAACAATATCCATGTTGTCGATCTTCATGGCATCGTCGATGCTTTTACCTTTTAACCACTCTGTTGCTAATGATGATGAAGCGATAGCGCTTCCGCAACCAAAGGTTTTAAATTTGGCATCGGTAATTACATTTTCTTCGTTTACCTCAATTTGCAGGCGCATAACGTCGCCGCATTCAGGTGCACCAACCAGGCCGGTACCAACGCTGCTTTTACTTTTATCTAAAGTACCAACGTTGCGGGGGTGGGTGTAATGATCAATTACTTTATCTGAATAAGCCATATTTTTAAGGATTTCGGATTTCGGATCTTCGATTTCGAATTTCCTTGTCCTGGTTTGTATCTCTCTTTAGTTCTTAGTTATATTAATTCGTTTCAATAAATTCGAAATTGAACATTCGAAATTCGAAATAAATCCGAATCGAACATCCATATCCGAAATATTAATGTTCTGCCCACTCTATCGAGTCGAGGTCAATTCCTTCTTTAAACATTTCCCATAGTGGCGAAAGTTCGCGCAGGTGGTTAACCGCATTTTTAGTTACCTCGATGGCGTAATCCACTTCTTCTTCGGTAGTAAAGCGTCCTAAGCCAAAACGTATCGAAGAGTGTGCCAGGTCATCGCTCAGGCCTAAGCTTTTTAATACATACGATGGCTCTAACGATGCCGAAGTACAAGCCGAACCCGAAGATACAGCCAGATCTTTCATGGCCATCATTAAACCTTCGCCCTCAACATATTTAAACGAGATATTGGCTACGTGTGGTAAACGATGTTCAACATTACCGTTTACATAGCTTTCTTCCAATTGGGTTAAAGCGTTTTCAAGTTTATCGCGTAAAGCTGATAAACGTTTGGTATCGGCTTCCATATCCTGTGCGCAAAGCTCACAGGCTTTACCTAAGCCAACAATTCCCGGAACGTTTAACGTGCCCGAACGCATACCGCGCTCGTGGCCGCCGCCGTCCATCTGGGCGGTAACTTTAACCCTTGGGTTTTTACGGCGAACGTATAATGCACCGATACCTTTAGGGCCGTACATTTTATGTGCGCTCATGGCTAAAATATCGATACCATCTTTAATTACATCAACAGGTATTTTACCTACAGCCTGGGTAGCGTCTGTCATAAACAAAGCGCCAAATTTGTGGGCTATAGTTGATATTTCTTTTACCGGCTGTATTACACCGATCTCGTTGTTACCATACATAATACAAACCAAAATGGTTTCTTTGGTCATGGCAGCTTCCAGTTCGCCAAGGTCAATCAAACCATCGCTCTTTACATCCAGGTAAGTAACGCGTGCGCCCAGTTTCTCAATATGCTTGCAGGTATCTAATACCGCTTTGTGTTCGGTAGTGCAGGTAATAATGTGGTTGCCTTTTTCTTTATACATTTCAAACACACCTTTAATACCCAGGTTATCGCTTTCGGTAGCACCCGAGGTAAAGATGATCTCTTTTTCGTTAGCGCCTATCAGTTTGGCAACCTGTTCGCGGGCGTAATCAACAGCTTCTTCGGCTACCCAGCCAAAAGGGTGGTTCCTACTGGCCGCGTTACCAAACTTGTTGGTAAAGTAAGGCAACATGGCATCAAGCACCCTTGGGTCCATGGGTGTGGTGGCGTTATTATCTAAATATATTGGAAGATTCATCTCGTTTAATGTTGTTAAGTTTTAATTAACGGTACAAAGATACGCAATTCTTTTATTTAAAATCATTACAAACAATTGTCAAAAATGCATAAGGCAGTCATTATTTTGCAATATTTGGGTAATGAATAAAATTGAACACATCGGCATCGCGGTAAGTGATATAAAAACGGCAACCGGCATATACGAAGCTTTGTTAAATACCAAAGCCTACAAAACCGAAAACGTAGCCAGCGAGTATGTAAACACGGTTTTTTTACAGGCAGGGCCAAATAAAATAGAATTGCTCGAGGCTACCGCTACCGAGAGTGCCATTGCTAAATTTATCGCTAAAAAAGGAGAGGGCATTCACCATATCGCCTTTGATGTGGATGATATCGAGGCCGAAATGGAACGCCTTAAAGCCGAAGGTTTTGTGCTATTGAATGAAAAGCCAAAACGTGGCGCCGATAATAAACTGGTTTGCTTTGTACACCCGAAAGGAACTAATGGTGTTTTGATTGAACTTTGCCAGGAGATTGTTTGAATTTCGGATTTCGGATGTTCGATTTCGGATTTAGATCATTTGATTTTGAACTTTTAAGTTTTGCGTTAGCGATTGCAGCGGATACCGGCCCTGTGGCTAAGGCCTGTGCAGTATGAGCGGAAAGCGCGGGCCGCAGGCAACGCCCAAATTTAGAGTAGCAGTTTTTAGTGGCAGTTGCAGGTTTGCTCAAATTAAACTGCTACTGCCCGTGCTACTGCAACTATCAGCCGACCTTAACTTTTTTGTTAAAGTATGTTAAATAAACCCTACTTTTGCGCCGTTTGTGCCCTAAGCATGATGAGGCTAAACAGAAAAAAATTACATTCGCAGCAATCTTAATATTATAGTCAATTAAAAGGCGTTATGCTTAAAAAGTTCTACATGAAAAAATCTACTCTTGTCGTTGTTTTGGTACTATCAGCATTGTTACTGCAATACTGTAAAAAAGACAGCGAGAGTGCTACGACTACCAATACTACAATTTACCCCTTCTCAGCGTACATTAACGATACCTTATGGATACCAACTGCTTATACCACCCAGGTGGCCTATACCGCTGCAACCAAAAGCAAGGTATTTACCTGCACCGGCACTTTGGGCACACAACAGGTAAATTTGGCAGTGACACAGCAAAACGCCAGCAGCGTAGGTAACGGCTTCCCTACAGGTACATTTAATGTTGATGCTTCAGGTAAGGTGGTGCTTAGCTATGCTAAAGCCGCCAGCGGCAGCAGTGTATTTGTGCCGCAGGGTACGGTAAAGTCGGGCTTTGTAACCGTATCAGCCGTCGATTCGGTTAAAATGACCATAACGGGTACCTTTGGTTTCAATACCGTGAGCTACACTTATGATACCGGCGGCAACATTACCTCGTTAACGGTTAATAACGTTACCAGTGGGACTTTTAACAGTTTGCCGTATACTTATAAAAAGCAGTAGATCAACGTGCCTGATTAAAGCATGTTGTGAGATTTATTTTATAAACATGTAGATTTAAAAAAAAGCTTCCGGGTTAACCCGGAAGCTTTTTTTAATCAGTACCTTTTGCATTAATATTAATGAATTTGGCTTAAGCCGATTGATTCATAATAGGCACCTTGTTGAAGATTCATATTCTGATCATAATACATTCGTTGCGACTCAGTACCTAAATAGTAGCTGGTAGTGCCTTCAGACAAGGTAACCGGTGTTTGAGAAACGATGGTATGCGTAATGCCTCCATAACCTTGTTCGTCGTGCGTTTTTAAAACAACAAATCTAAGAGTTCTGGGCAAGCCTGGGATCGTATGTGCCGAATCTTTAAAAAAGTAAGCCGTTATATCCTGGTCCCGACTGTCAACAAAATCACTTTGTTCATACACCTGGTCAACCGAATCATAACTAAGATATAGATCTTGATACAATAACTGCACACCAAGAATATCACCGGCAGACAGTCCGGTGCCTTGAGAAAATGTAGCGCCATTTAGGGCTGTAATTTGTGGGGTAAAATCGCCTGGATAGGCAACTACGGTATAAAAAGATGAGTAACCCATTACCGATTGGAAATCGTACGGCCCGGCTTCGGAACCAAAGTACCCTTGAACAAGGTAAGTTTGATACTGATAGGTGAAATTGGGGTTAATATTACTCCAATTTACATTGATGTATTGATCCCGGTCAGCCCGGCTTTGCTCATGAAATAATCCAACCGTATGGCCTATCTCGTGTATAACAGTTTGAACCGGGCAATTGTCTTCAAGACGAATAAATTGCTGTCCGCCAATCATGCCTATTTGAGAATCTCCCGAAGCACCAGGTAGTGGTACACCGGCAAAATCCACATAATTAGGCTGAGTTGTGCGGACAACAAACTGCATACCTGTATTGGCTTGCCAATGACTAATTGCCTGGTTAATAGCGGCTTGGTTTATGGTATTTGTAATGGTGTAATAGATGATCTTATTTGGCCACCGCCGTGCGAAATCGGTAGTAAAGGTGGTTTGTACCTTAAGCTTATTTCCAATAGTATCTGCATATAAAATCGCGATCTGTGCGGGCGATAAGATGATATCGCCTCCCATAATTACTTTGCCGTTGTATTCCATCAGGCCTACAGTGCTTCCGTTTTTTAAATGGAGTGTGATCTGCTTACCGTTAACTAAAGATAGCCCAATCAGGTTATCACTTTTTGCACTGCCAGTTTGCTGCTCGTTTTTGAGTTCTTTATTACATGCCGAAAACGACAGAATTGCGCTAATAAGAATGAGTAGTTTTAAACTACGAAAAATGCTTTTCATAAATAAAAATTTAAGTTTTTTTGAAATCAGATAGATTAATAAAATCGTTAGTGCGGAAACAATACTGATTAATAGAATAAATATATACACAATAAATATATTGCACCTATAAATAATATTAAGTTGTATTAAGCTTTTGTTAACCAATATGAAAGGCGAAAATGATATACCGTAATTTTTTTGTTTTTTTAATTTTAAGATTTAAATTAAAAGCCTATATTTGCACCTCTTTTGAAAGGAAGTTTAAATAATGAAGAAAGATCTGCACCCAAAAAATTATAGATTAGTGGTTTTTAAAGACCTGTCTAACGACTATGCTTTTATAACCAAATCATGCATCGATACCAAAGAATCCATAAAATGGGAAGACGGTAACGAGTACCCATTGATCAAATTAGAAATTTCGCATACGTCGCACCCATTTTACACTGGTAAAATGAAATTGGTTGATACTGCCGGACGTATTGATAAATTTAAAACCCGTTACAACCGTTAATAACAGTTGTAATAATAAATATTTAAAAGTCCCGGCTTTCCAGTCGGGACTTTTTTTATTTTTGTGCAATGTCAATTATCCTTTTCGACGATAACGCGCACCTTACCCTACGCCCTTTAACTTATACCCGCCCGGTTGGCGATCTGCGTATAGGTATTTTAACCATCGCCCAAAAATGGGCCAAATATTTAAAGCAGGGTTACTCGTTTTACACCCAACCTTATTTGCAAGGCAAATTTCCACTCAAGCTGGCCGAACGTAACCTGTTCATTAACGGTTCGGTTTGCCCGGATGAGGCTCTGATCGACGCTATTGCTGATCTACATGGCAACGAGGCGCTCATCAATAATGGCCTGTTCATTGCTGTAAAGCTTAACGAAACCGACGCCAAAGAGTTCGATCCGGCTAATACGTCAAGTTACAAACCGGTAAATTATACCGGTAACTTTGTGGCCATCCGTTACCCTGAAGATATCTTCAGAAATAACGATGCCGAATTAAAAAAGGATTTTATACTGCAAACCCGCGGCCGTACAAGCGCCAAATTAAGCAGCACCAACACCCTTATCGGCGATGATATTTTTATTGAAGATGATGCTACTGCCGAGTGCTCAACCTTCAACACCAAAAACGGCCCGATCTATTTAGGTAACAATACCGAAGTTTGGGAAGGTACCAATATCCGCGGTTCATTTGCCCTGTGCAACAACTCGCAGGTTAAAATGGGTACCAAAATTTATGGCGCAACAACTGTTGGGCCGTATTGCCGGGTGGGTGGCGAGATCAACAATTCCATTTTATGGGGCTATTCGGCTAAAGGGCACGAAGGGTATTTGGGTAACTCCGTGCTGGGCGAGTGGTGCAACATAGGTGCCGACAGCAATAACTCCAACCTTAAAAACAACTACGCCGAAGTAAAGCTTTGGGACTACGATACACAGCATTTCCGTAAAACCGGTTTACAGTTTTGCGGTTTAATTATGGCCGATCACTCTAAATGCGGTATCAACACCATGTTTAATACCGGTACCGTGGTAGGTGTAAGTGCCAATGTTTTTGGTGCAGGCTATCCGCGTAATTACATACCCGATTTTGCCTGGGGAGGGCCGCAGGGCTTTGAGGTATATACCATGGATAAAATGTTCGAAACGGCTGCCAAAGTTTTTGAGCGCCGCGAGAACCGTGCCTTTGACCAAAACGAACAGAATATATTAAAACACGTATTTGAATTAACCAAACCATACAGACACTTTTAATAAACCATGAGACAAAAAATAGTAGCCGGCAACTGGAAAATGAACCTTGATTACGCCGAAGGTTTAGCCTTGTTTAACGAAGTAAGCGATTTGATAAAGGCAGATATTACCGGCACACAACAAGCCATAGTTTGCAGTCCGTTTATCCATTTGCAAAGCCTGGCAGCTTTAGCTAAAGGTAACCTTGCCGTTGGCGCGCAAAATGCTCACCAGGCCGAAAGCGGTGCTTATACCGGCGAAATATCGGCTAAAATGATTGCCTCGGTAGGAGCAGCTTATGTAATACTGGGCCACTCAGAGCGCCGCCAGTACTTTGGCGAAACTAACGAGCTGTTAGCCAAAAAAACCGATACCGTTTTAAAGCATAACCTCAAACCGATATTCTGCATCGGCGAAACTTTGCAGGAGCGCGAAGCCAATACCCATTTTGATGTGATCAAATCGCAATTGGTGGAAGGCATCTTTCACTTGAGCGCCGAAGATTTTGCCAAAGTAGTGATCGCTTACGAACCTGTTTGGGCCATTGGCACAGGTGTTACCGCCAGCGCCGACCAGGCGCAGGAGATCCATGCCTTCATCCGCAAAGAGATCGCAGCAAAATACAGCCAGGCTTTAGCCGATGGTATCACCATTTTATACGGCGGCAGCTGCAACCCTAAAAATGCCCCCGAATTATTTGCCAAACAAGATATTGACGGCGGCCTTATCGGAGGTGCCTCGTTAAAAGCAAGGGATTTTGTGGATATTTTGAAAGTGTTTAATTGAGTAGATGTGAGATATTAGATGTGAGTATTGAGATGAATATCTCACTTCGCGTCATTGCGAGCGGTAGCGAAGCAATCTCTACATAGGACGATCGATGCATCAGGTCGGACCTGTATAGCATAGAGATTGCTTAGTACCTCGCAATGACGTTTTCAAAATATCTCATATCTCAATACTCAAATCTCATATCTAAACAATGAACTACTACGAATATAATTTCACCATTCACACCACCGAAGAATATCAGCAGGATCTGCTGATCAACGAACTGGCGGAGTTTGGTTTTGATACTTTTGAGGATACCGATACAGGGTTTAAGGCGTACATACCGGCCGAAGGATTGGATAAGGAATCGCTATCGGTGATTTTGGAGCCTTATGCCCAATTGTTTAGTCACAATATTACGCTCATCCCGCAAAAAAACTGGAACGAGGTATGGGAAAGTAACTTTGAGCCTATCCAGATCAAAGACCAGGTTTACGTTCGTGCTACTTTTCATCCGGCTAAGCCCGATTTTGCTTACGAGGTGGTGATCGATCCTAAAATGGCCTTTGGCACCGGACACCATGAAACCACCTCCATGATCATGGACTGGATGCTCGATATTGATTTTGCCGGGAAGAACGTTTTGGATATGGGCTGCGGTACCGGTATATTGGCTATACTGGCCTCAAAAATGGGAGCAGAGCGCCTGGTAGCCATAGATTACGACCCGGTTTGTTTTGACAGCACTATCGAAAACTCGGCTTTAAACCATATCACCAATATTACACCGCTTTGCGGATCCAAAGAAGCCATTCCGGATGATCAATACGATGTGATACTTGCCAATATTAACCGCAATATTTTGTTGGAACAGATGGACAGGTACGCGCAGGTTTTAAAACCCGGAGGCGAGATCTATTTCAGCGGGTTTTACGAAGATCCTGACCTTGAGATTATTACTGCCGAAGCCGCTAAACTGGGGCTTAAATATATTTCGCATAAAAAAATAAAGGATTGGGTTGCCGCGAAATTTATTAGTTAAGTTTTTAACATTGCGGTTAATTATTAACAATCTTCTGATCAGATAGTTATAAGCAAAAAATAATTACTTACTGTAAAACTTATTTTGTTTATTTGTCTATTAATCTTTTTCTTTACAGGTAATAAATTTAAATGAGGGTACATTTTATAGCTATTGGTGGCAGCGCAATGCACAATCTGGCTATCGCTTTACATAAAAAAGGATTTGATGTAAGCGGATCTGACGATGTATTGTTTGAACCCTCGGTATCGCGTTTATCAAAATATGGGTTGTTACCAGGGCAACAAGGCTGGTATCCCGAAAAGGTAACTACCGGTATTGATGCCATTATTCTGGGTATGCACGCCCGGCCCGATAACCCCGAATTATTAAAAGCGCAAGCGCTGGGCCTCAAAATATATTCGTACCCCGAGTATATTTACGAACAATCAAAAGATAAAATACGGGTGGTAATAGGCGGAAGTCATGGTAAAACTACCATTACCTCCATGATACTGCATGTGCTTAAAGCAGCCGGCAGAGATTTTGACTATATGGTAGGCGCCCAGCTTGAGGGTTTTGATACCATGGTAAGGCTAACGCATGAAGCGCCTGTTATTGTGATAGAAGGCGACGAGTACCTGGCTTCGCCGATAGACCGGAGGCCTAAGTTTTTTTTGTATAAGGCCAATATCGCCGTGCTAAGCGGCATCGCCTGGGATCACATCAACGTTTTTCCAACTTTCGAAATTTATACAGAGCAGTTCAGCGGGTTTTTAAAAACCATACAACCCGGCGGAACGGTGATTTACAGCGAGCAGGATAAAGTATTGACCGGTGTTGTAAATAACGATACATCGGATATTAAAAAGGTACCGTACCATTTACCGGCATTTAAGATCACTAACGGAATAACAACGCTGATAGCTGATAATAAAGAGTATCCTTTACAGGTATTTGGCGAGCATAACCTGCTCAATGCCGAAGCGGCGCGTTTAATTTGCCTTGAACTGGGTATCGGTGCCGGGCAATTTTATCAGGCCATCACTACATTTAAAGGTGCCGCACGCCGGTTAGAATTATTGGGCAAAGGCGAAGATACCAATGTGTATAAAGATTTTGCACACTCGCCATCCAAGTTAACGGCCACTATCCATGCAGTAAAGGCTCAGTTTCCCGACAGGAAATTGCTGGCGCTGATAGAGCTTCACACTTTTAGCAGCTTGAATAAAGACTTTTTAGAGCAGTACGCCCATACCATGGATGAGGCCGATGAGGCCATTGTGTTTATAGATGAGCATACTTTTCAGCAAAAAAAGATAGAACCGTATCCACCCGAAGTTGTTAAGCAGGCTTTTTTACGTAACAATATTAGGGTGTTTAATCGTATAGATGAATTGCGGAGTTATATGGAACAGGTTGATACCCAAAACAAAAACGTATTATTTATGAGCTCAGGCAATTTTGGAGGAATAGATTTAAATAAGTTAACCGAAAGTATTTTACACAAAGTCAGCAATATTAAAATCACTAATTAAAAAATTATCATAAATTTATGCTTTCTATATTCAAACCCTTATCCTAATTATTTAAACAACATGAAGACACTTGGAAAAAAAATCCGCCTGTTACGTCATCAAAGAGGTTGGAGCCAGGAAGACGTTGCGAAACGTTTAGACATTTCTATCCCTGCATTCTCAAAAATTGAGACAGGTATTACCGACATTAACTTATCGCGGCTTGAACAAATTTCGATTTTGTTTGAGATGAGTGTTGTACAGCTGTTAACTTTTAACGACGCTGAACAAGAACAAAAGTACAATTCGGAATTAGATTCCATCAGCAAAAAATTAAGCGACCGTGAAGCGGAAGTGATTGACCTTCAGAAAAAAGTAATCGAGCTTTATGAAGAATTGCGTTTAAATAAAGTTACCGCTTAACAGGCTAATTTTATAACATAAAAAAGCCGGTAATATGAGGAAATATTACCGGCTTTCTTTGTTTTGATCTGTTTACGCTTTTACGTAGTCAAAACGGTTGTTTTCATTATTTCTTTCGCGTCTAAGTTTGTTCTCATTCGCGAGTTTTAATAAAATCCCCGATAATTCTGATGTTTTGAAATCAGAGTCATACTGATCTTTGCAGTATTGGGCGATAGTAGAGATCGACCTTGGCTCGTCAAAAAAATCAGTGTGAATGATCTGGTTCAAAATTTTAGTAGCACCAGGTTTTTTACGTCCTCTGATCCTGCTATCGGTGCCAGAATCTCCATAATCTTTCCTGCCTCTGCGGTCTTGCAGTTTTAGCGTGTCGCCATCAAATTCGTGCCTGTCGCCATCTATAATGCTGTCAAGCAGCCTATCGATGATCTTAACTTGTACTGCTTCGGACTTGAACGCATTTACAACTTCGGATATCTCAAGAAGTTGTTTTCTCAGTTTTTCGGTGTGTTTGCTCATGATAATTAGTAAGTCATTGAATGTTAGGGCTTTGTGTTTCAATATTATAATTAACTTTAGTAATCTACGTATAATTTGGGGAAATAGATTGCTTATTTGGTTCAATTATACTAATAAACAACGTTTTATACGGCAAAAAGTGTTTATTATTTGTAAAAAAATTAATAACATTTTTGTTATTGAAAATTTTCAATAATATTTTAACTCATACTAAAATTTGCTTAACAGTTTTACAGCTATACTAAGGCCCTCATCAATATGGGCTTTATTCATCGTTAAAGCAGGCCTGAAGCGTATAGTTTGATTTCCGCAGCCTAAAAACATCACGTTTTGTTCCATTCCTTTTTTGATAAAAGTGTCGCGGTTTTCACGATTTTTAAAATCGAAGGATGTTAATAACCCTCTGCCGCGCACGTTACCGATCACATCATACTGTTGCGAAATTTTTAACAATTCATGCTGCAGGTAGGCGCCGGTTTGCGCCGCGTTATCACAAAGATCATCCTCATTAATGATCTCGAGTATCTTGGTAGAGCGTACCATATCTACCAGGCTGCCGCCCCAGGTTGAGTTAATGCGCGATGGTACATTAAATACGTTGCCAGGTACCTCATCAACCTTTTTACCTGCTAAAATGCCGCATATCTGCATTTTTTTACCAAATGCCAAAATATCCGGCCGGGCCTTGTCGCCAAAATGTTCGTGACACCAAAACTTACCGGTTATACCAACGCCTGTTTGTATCTCATCGTATATCAGCATGGCATCATTCTCATCAGCCAGCAGGCGCAGTTGCTCCAAAAACTCTTGGCGTACGTGGTTATCACCACCTTCCGATTGTATCGGCTCGATAATGATCGCGCAGATATCATCCGGGTTATTGGCAAAGGCAGCTTTGATTTGTTCTATCGAGTGTGCCTCGCGGTGCAGCAGGTCGGCCTTGTTTTCTTCCGTTTCCGGGAATTGAATAACCGGGGTAGTAATGCGGGGCCAATCAAATTGCGCGTACCATTTTGTTTTTTCGGGACTGGTATTGGTCAGGCTCATGGTATACCCGCTACGGCCATGAAAAGCATGCTCAAAATGGATCACCTTAAAACCTTTTTCGGTAGTGCGGCCCTTAGCAAAGTTTTTTTGCACTTTCCAGTCCATGGCTACCTTTAAAGCATTCTCAATGGCCAGCGTGCCGCCCGAAATAAAAAAGGCGTGCGGCAGATAATCGGGTATGCCCACTTTGTCAAACATTTCAACAAAGGCTGCATACTGGGTAGTGTAAATATCCGAGTTTGAAGGGTTGGTAAGTGCAGCCAGCATGAGGCTCTTTTTAAACTCTTCGTCGCCCACCATTTTGGGGTGATTATAGCCCAGCGGTACCGATGCGAAGCAGGTAAAAAAGTCGAGCAAGGTGCGGTTATACTTAGCATCGTAAATATAAACACCATTACTTTTTTCCATATCAAAAACCAGGTCGAAACCATCGGCCAAAATATGTTTTCTCAAAATGGAATGAACATCGGTTACTGGTATAGAAGAGTTGTACATAGGCTGTTTGTTTGTTTCAAATTTACAAAAAAGCCTTAACCAGTCAAAATTTAAAGGTTTTTGAACTCGCTGTTCAAAAAATAGGTTTAAACAATCTAAAGTATGTTTTTGAACCCCGCTTAAAAAAAGTATGGTGGAATTATTATTTTGATAGGGTAGAAAACCGCTCTTTCATGCCCAATAATCCCCAGGTTCCGCCAGTGTGTACGGCCAATATTTTGCTGCCTGGCGCAAACTTATTTTGACCAGCCAGATCAAAAATGGCATACAGCATTTTGCCCGTATACACCGGGTCGATGAGTATCCCCGTATGTGAAATAAACTCTTCAATAAAGCTGATCAGTTGGGGTGTGGTTTTGGCGTAACCGCCGAAGTGATAATCCAGATGAAGTTGATAGGGCACCGGCTTCAAAAGATATCCGGAAATTTCATCGGCTATAAAGCCGCCATTTTTAAAAACAGGTACAGCATGAAATTGCGTTGCCAGTTGCTGCTCAGTTATCCCGTTAATAATACCTGCTGCCGTAGTGCCTGTGCCGCAGGCGCAAAACAGGTCATCGTAAGCATCTGTTAACTCACTAACCAGTTCGCTGCAACCTTTTGCCGCTTCCGCGGAAGCTCCTCCTTCATCTATAAAAAAGGCATTGCTATCGGTACCGAAATGTTCTTCAAATAGGTTTAGCTTATCGCGATAAGCCTCACGGCCCACAAATAACAGTTTCATCCCGTAAAGGCGGCATAAAAACAAATGATCGTTATCAACTTCTTCGCCGCGCACAAAACCCGTTGCTTTAAAACCAAATAAGGCCGATGCAACGGCGGTAGCCAGCAGGTGGTTTGAATAGGCGCCGCCAAAGGTAACCAGGTGATTTTTATTTTCGGCCCGGGCTTTTTGCAACACATATTTAAGCTTGCGCCATTTATTACCCGAAATAATAGGGTGGATCAGGTCATCGCGTTTAATATACAGGCTCACTTGTTTTTCGGCAAGCAGCGGGTGTGTAATTGGCGTAACCGGGCTAAATATGTCGAGGCTGATGGGTTTCATTAAACGATATAAATTCCACTTTAAGAGTAGTTATAGGTGCGCTATTGCGATGTATAAATATTTTTTACCTGTTTAGTAACACTTTAAAAGTACATTTATTTTACAAAATTAGATACCCATAAAAAAACAAGTAATTTTGCGGCAATGAGCCACGAGCCCGAAGCATTTGAAACCGAAGAACAGGACCTTTACGAGCACTTACGTGTGGTTGTAGATAAGGGCCAGAGTTTATTACGTATTGATAAATTTTTGATGCACCGTATCGAAAATGCATCGCGTAACCGTATTCAAAATGCTATCGACCTGGGCAACGTGCTGGTGAACGAAAAGGTTATTAAACCGAGCTATAAGGTAAAACCGCTCGATGTGATCTCGGTGGTATTACCCCACCCGCCGCGCGATACCGAAGTTTACCCCGAAGATATCCCGATCAATATTGTTTATGAGGATGACGATGTACTGGTGGTAAACAAACCTGCCGGTATGGTTGTGCACCCGGGCTATAACAATTATACCGGTACGCTCGTAAACGCCTTGGTTTTCCATTTTCAGCAGTTGCCTACCTTGCCTGGAAATGATGGGCGGCCGGGTTTGGTGCACCGCATAGATAAAGATACCTCGGGGCTATTGCTCATCAGCAAGAACGAGCGCGCCATGACCTGGCTTGCCCGGCAGTTTTATGAGCATACTATAACCCGCAAATACATTGCCCTGGTTTGGGGTGACTTGGAAACCGACGGCACGGTAACGGGTTATATTGGCCGCAGCATTAAGGACCGCCGGGTAATGAGCATTTACGACGATCCCGAAAAGGGAAAATGGAGCGTAACGCATTATAAAGTGCTGGAGCGTATGAATTACGTTACACTGATAGAATGCGAGTTGGAAACAGGCCGCACCCACCAGATCCGTGCGCATATGAAACACATAGGTCACCCGCTGTTTAGCGATGCCACGTATGGCGGCGATCATATTTTAAAAGGTACGCTGTTTAGCAAATACAAGCAGTTTGTTGAAAATTGCTTTGAGCTGATGCCGCGCCAGGCCCTGCATGCGCAAACTTTGGGCTTTGTGCATCCAACGCAGCGCAAACGTTTACATTTTGAAGCGCCTTTGCCACAGGATTTTGAATCGGTATTAGCCAAATGGCGCAAATATATGTCGGCAACAGCAGAGCAAAACAGTTAAATTTTTGTTACAGATACTTACATGACACCTACCTATATCAATTTTAACGGCGAGTTAGTGCCAGCCAATAGCCGGCTGCTCACGGCAGGCAACCGTGGTTTTAAGTATGGTGATGGATTGTTTGAGAGTATGCGGTTAATGAAAGGCAAGCTCAAGTTTGTGGATATGCATGCTGATCGCCTGCAAAAGGGGATGAAGGCGTTGCATATCGACGGTTACTCGCAAATGGATAGCTGGTTTTTAAAAGAAAAATGCGAAGAACTGGCCGCCCGCAATAAAATTAAACATGGCCGCTTACGCTTAACCGTTTACCGGGATGCCGAGGGTTTTTATTCGCCCACGCAAAATAAAATGGGTTATTGCATCGAGATACAGCCGGTTGATGAACCCAGGTATTTTTTAAATACCAAGGGCCTCATCATGGATATGTATAATGAGCTACCCAAACCGGTAAACAGCATATCCAACTATAAAACCTGCAACTCGCTGGTGTATGTAATGGCAGGTATTTTTAAGAATCAAAACCGCCTTGATGATGCCTTTATATTAAACCAAAATGGCTACCTGTGCGAGGCTATCAGTGCCAATGTGTTTGTGGTATATCAAAACCAGATCTACACACCTGCGCTAAGCGAAGGTTGTATTGGCGGCGTAATGCGCCAGGTGGTAATGGATATTGCTGCGGCCGCAGGCATGCCTGTAACCGAAGCGCAGATAGACCCGGCCATACTAAACGAAGCCGAAGAAGTATTTTTAACCAACGCCAGCCGTGGCATACAGTGGGTAATGGGCTTTGCCGGCAAACGCTATTTTAACGAAACCAGTAAGGTGCTGATAGAGGAGTTAAATAAGGTTTGATAACCCAACCGTCATTCCGAACTTGTTTCGGGATCCCACAGGACAAGTATCAAAAAGTGATCTCATCGTTTAAAGTATAGCATGTCGTAGCTTTTATGATGGGATGCCGAAACAAGTTCGGCATGACTTTTCTAAATCACAGCTTCACTCCCCTCAAAAACTCTTCAATACCCATCCGTTTTTTACCTTCCAGCTGTACGTCGGTAACGGCGATAAAGCCATCAAGACAGGCAAATTTTAAATATGTTTTCTGATCGGTTAAAAAGCCGCCGGGCTGTATGCCGGGTTCTCCATCCTGCTTTTGCGCCGTGTATATTTTAAATATCTTATCGTTAAACGTAGTATAGGCAGTAGGGAACGGACTCAGACCGCGTATACGGTTATAAACCACTTCAACCGGGTGGTTAAAGTCGATCAAACAATCTTCTTTAAACAGTTTGGGTGCATGTTTGGGCTCGGTACCTGTGGCTATTTCCTCCTGTGGTTTTTCAACATAATCACCTGTTTCAACAGCTTTAACGGTTTTAACCAGCAGGCCGGCGCCAATTTCCATTAGTTTATCGTGCAGGTTGCCGGCGGTATCGTCTTCGGCTATATCCACACTTTCGGTAAACAGTACATCGCCGGTATCAATTTCCTGCTTCAGCAAAAAAGTACTCACACCGCTCACGGTTTCGCCGTTTATTACCGCCCAGTTAATAGGCGCGGCACCACGGTAATCGGGCAGGAGCGAAGCATGCAGGTTAATGGTTCCTTTGGGCGGCATGTCCCATACTACCTCAGGCAGCATCCGGAAAGCCACCACTACCTGCAGATCGGCTTTCAGGCTGCGCAGTTCATCCAAAAACCCAGGGTTTCTCAGTTTCTCCGGCTGCAATACCTTTAAGTTGTGCGCTACGGCGTATTGCTTTACCGCCGATTCACTCATTTTCAATCCGCGTCCGGATGGTTTATCCGGAGCTGTTATTACGCCTACTATATCAAACCCAGCCTTTACCAGCGCATCCAGCGATGCCACGGCAAATTCGGGGGTACCCATAAATACGATTCTCATTTTGTTTTTAGTTGTGTGTTATGTGTTGTCAGTTGTGTGTTTTAACTCATAACCCGCAACCGGCAACTCACAACGTTATTGGTACAACAAATATTTCTTCCTCATTATTTTATACCTGCTCAATTCCGGTTCCCAGCTCAGGCGTATCTCTTCTTCGCTTTTACCGGCCTCAATTTGCTTACGCAGCTGGTCGGTACCGGCCAGTTTGGTAAAATAAGCCGTAAAAAAGTGTTCTTTATCAGGGAAGACTTTATACAGGTCTATTACCCATTTCAGGTTTATTTTACCTTCTTCGGCTTTGTAGTGCTGCAAATCAATGCCATAGCATAAATTGCCTTTTTGCGGCGGGTTATCGCTCACGCCCGGAATGCTTACCGGCGTGAATGAAAACTTGAATTTATCTTTTAACAGCGGGCTGCCAATAACCTGAAAAGGGAAAGGTGTACCGCGGCCCAGGCTCAGCGTTGTACCCTCAAACAAACAAATGCTTGGGTACAGCATTACGCTTTGCTGCGTGCTCAGGTTTGGCGACGGGTGGATAGGAAGGGTGTAAAACCGCCCATGCGCATAGTTTTCCATTTTAACAATATGGAGTTTGCATTTTATATGGTTTTTAAGCCAGCCTTCGCCATTGATCATTTGCGCATATTCAGCAGGTGTCATGCCGTGGGCAATGGGTACCGGATGCATCCCGACACCCGATTTAAAAGCCGTATCTAACACAGGGCCGTCAACAAAGTATCCGTTAGGGTTTGGCCTGTCCAGTATCATTACCTCCACATTGTTTTCGGCGCAAGCTTCCATTACATGGTGCAGGGTGGCAAAATAGGTATAATAGCGTGCGCCAACATCCTGTATGTCAAATATCACCACGTCTAATCCCTTTAGTTCGGCAGGGGTTGGCTTGTTGTGTTTGCCGTAAAGCGATATGGCCGGCACACCGGTTTTTTCATCAACCGCATCGTCAATTTTGGCGCCGTCGCTGGCATTGCCGCGAAAACCATGCTCGGGTCCGAATACCTTTTTGATGCTGATGCCCAATGCTACCAGGCTATCAAGCGTAGGTGTTGATTTTTTACCTATTACCGAGGATTGATTGATCACCATTGCCACATTTTTACCTTTCAGATAGCTGATATAAGCAGCAGTACGGTCGGCCCCGGTTAAGATGGGTTTATTGGTATTAAAAGCGGGTTTATCCACATTGCTGTTGATGTTATTGTGTACCCTGCCGCGCGAATAGGTTACGCCGCTTGTTTGCGCGAATACTACAACAGAAAACGCAGACAGGAAAACAAGGGAAAATATTTTTCTCATAGGTGTTTTGATAATGAATTAGCAGTGTGTCACTTCAGTAAATTAATAAGGGCTGCAAAATTCGCCATCAATTCTGCATCTTTGCTAAAGTACAAAAATAAAATTTCTGCTGTTTTGAATTTCGCTTCATTTATAGCTTCCCGCATTTCATTCCGCTCAAAGCGTACATTTTCAAAACTGATTGTGCGCATTGCCATAATAGGTATTACGCTGGGTTTGAGTGTGATGATCCTTTCGATAGCGATTGTAAAAGGATTTAAAAAAGAAGTAGGCAACCGCATAGAAACTTTTTCGGGCGATATCAAAATAGCCAAGATCGACCTCAACGCCTCGTTCGAAAATACGCCCTTTGCCGCTAACGATACGCTTATCCGGGTTTTATCGGCTAATAAGCAAATTACCCGCGTTATGCCTGTTGCTACAAAAAACGGCATCATCAAGGCTAAGGACGAAATTGAGGCGATAGTAATGAAGGGTGTCGACCATACTTACGACTGGTCGTTTTTAAAACAAACACTGGTTGCCGGCCGGGTTATTGATTTTACCGATACCACTGCCTCGAAACAAGAGATACTGATATCGCAGTATACTGCCAGCCGACTTAAACTTAAACTGGGCGATAAGTTTGTAATGTACTTTATACAGCAGCCTTTGAAAAAACGCCCGTTTAAGATAGTGGGTATATTTGATCTGGGGGTTGAGGAGGTTGATAAAGCATTCGTTATCGGCGATCTTGCCCTGATACGCCGCCTGAACGATTGGGGTAAAGACCAGATAGGAGGGTACGAAGTACGCACGCGCGACTTTGGTAGTATTGACCAGGTTGCCGATTCAATAAATAATGTGCTGCCGCCGTTCCTTAAATCATTTACCATAACCGAAAGCTACACCAATATTTTTGAGTGGCTTAAGCTGCTGGATGTAAACACCCAGGTTATTTTGGTGTTGATGCTGGCTGTGGCGGTCATTAATATGATATCGGCATTACTGATCATGATATTGGAGCGTACCAGTATGATAGGCATGCTAAAGGCCATGGGCGCTACTAATACTGCCATCCAGGAGATCTTTATGATCAATGCCTTTTATTTGATCGGCATGGGGATGATATTGGGTAATGTGCTGGGCTTAGGCGTGTGCGTGTTGCAGGATCAAACGCATGTATTTAAACTCGATCAGGCGTCGTATTATATGAAATTCGTGCCCATCAGCATCAATTGGCTCGATGTGGTTTTGCTTAACGCCGGTACCCTGGTTATTTGCGTTTTGGTATTGATCATCCCGTCAATGCTGGTTACCCGGATATCGCCGGTTAAGGCTATCCGCTTTAAATGATCCGGTAACTTAAACCAAATCTTATCATGCGCGAATAAGCTTCCGGTCGTCCACCCACATAGCCCGAATAATAATTAGATAGCCCATAATCATAGCCCGCAGTAATACCATAACGCAGGTAATTTGCTTTTAACTCAAAACGGTAACCAAAATCGCTGGATGGGTGCGAACGCTCAATATCCGTAGTAACATCAGAGCCGGAGGCTGATGGGGTACGCCCGTTTTCGTGCATGTGTAAAATTTTGTCAAAATTAAGGCCCGCATCAATATCAACGGCCACTTTTTTTATGGTTAACCGGTAACCAATATAAGGGTTGTAATTAATGGTTTGGCTGTCAAAAATAGCGTAGCCATTATTTACTTGTGAGTTTGAAGTGGGCGGGGCGCCAAGCAGATACTGTGGAACCAGATCAACGCGGTTCCTCAAATGCTGATAGCCCATCTGTATACCCCCAAGTAAATTGAATTTAGTAACATATTGCACTTGCGCGGCAAAACCGTATGATATTGTAGGGGTGGTTCCATACTGGTCGTTAGTGTGTGCACCTTCACCCTGCTCCCATACGAACGAGATATCTCTTGCCGAACTGCCGGCATAGTAAAATAACCCCGAGTTAAGGTGCGCCGAAAATTCAAACTTTTGCGCCTGTAAACCCTGTACAGTAAGCAAACAAACAATAATAAGCAGCGTTTTTTTCATTTTGCTTTCGATTGGAAATTAAGTTTCAAATTAATACCGAATAACGTGTATTTCAATTGTTGTGAGCCCAGCCCACCAAGCGGCGCTTTTAAAAAGGGCTCAAATATGAGTACTGATTTATTACTGATAGGATAACCAAGCCCGAACGACAGGTTGAACGTTTTTAGCAGGTCGGTGTGGCCAAAATGATTTTGGGTTATGTTATGTACATCAGCCAGTCCCGCCGAAGTTGGCACATAAGTATACACACCATCATAATACTCGCTTATATAAACATTGGAGCTTAAGCCCGCCGCGATAAAATTATAAGGCTTTGCAAAACTGTATTTTAAATTCAGCGGAACATCAATGGCCCATATTCTGGCTATATAATTATTGAACAGTTGCGTCGGTGGAAATACAACCTGGCCGCCGCCAGCACCGCTGCTCGCATATAAATTATTACCATTGCGGCCCGACCCAGGCACAATGTTATAGTTAAGCGAACTGCGCATTAAACCTAAACCAGTTGAAAAACTAAAATGGTCTGAAAGCCTGATATCTGCTGTGCCGCCGGCACCTAAATTAAATTCATGGTCGCTGCCTGTTGCTGTGCTATAAAAAGCAGAAGCAAATACGCCCCATATTACCCTTTGGCCATGTGCCGGTTTGGTTTTTTGCGCCGATGTATCTGAGCTGGCCGCTTTGAGTTTACCCGGTTCTAATTGCGTAAATTCTAATTTTACCCTGTCTATTAAAAAATGGGCAATACCATCCGGTAACGTATTTAAGATTAGATCAGGGATTGAGTCACTAACAACTTTACTGTTGGCAAACGCTTTAACGCTATTATCGACCAAAACAGAACTTCCCGATAAGGTATTTTGGTTAACGGGTATAATGTTTGTTTTTGGCGCAGTTTGCTTATCAAACTTAAGTGTATTGGGATATTGCTTATGCAAACTCTTGTATTCGCTTTTGTTACGAAGTGGTAAAGAACGGATAACAGCACTCTTTGGTTCTTTCTTAACTGGTTGCGTTGCCGGATTGTTGTTTACAGATAATGTGGATGCTTTAACAATGCCCGGGGTTTTGCTGTCAACATGCTGCGGCAATCCCTGTTTCTGCGCCGAGTCGTTATGAGATTTGGCCACTCTTTTTATAGGTTTATCATTTGCCGTTTTCTTTTCAACCTGCCATATGGCTAATCCACTTATTATAATTATAGCCGTTAACCACCAAAACCATGCAAGGGGTTTCCGGTCGTTCTTCGGCAGATATTTTTCGCGTAGCAGTAACCAGCCGGCATCGGCGCCGCTGCTATCGGTATCATCAAATACCGCTTTCATGTGGCTGGTTAAGCGTTTGTCAAAATCCTCTTCCATTATTTGCTTAATAACTCTCTCATTTTTTCTTTGGCCCTGGTTAAATACACCCGCGATGAACTTGCCGGTATATTCAGCATGGTAGCAATTTCATCATGGCTGTAACCATCTATCTCGTACAGGTTAAAAACTGTACGGTGCATCACCGGTAACACGGCCAGTAGTTTTAATATATCATTTGCGTTAAGTTGTTCAATAATGTTCGGGGTGCTTGCTACGTACCCGGCTTTATCAATTTCTTCGGACTGGTGCTTTTGTTCGCGCCGTTGTTTATCAATAGCGGTGTTCACAATTATCCGGCGCAGCCAGGCTTTAAAAGACTTATCAGTATCGTAATTTTTTAACGCGCCAAATGCCTTGATAAAAGCGTCGTTAGCTACCTCCAAAGCGTCGTCCCGGTTGTTACTGTAACGCAAAGCAATACCCATGGCATAGCCATAAAAATGTTTGTACAACATTTCCAGGTGTTTTAGATCGCCATTTTTGCATCGCTGAATGAGCTCTTGTTCAGTAATGCCCTTGGGTAAATGCATTCAAATTTTTAGTTCTTCTTTATCCGGTATTCGTAATTTGCCAGCCCGTTTATAGTTTTATTGATCACTAAACTGTCGCCTTCATAATGATAAGCATATTCTCCGTTTAAAATCAAATTACCATCAAAATTGGCGGTCCAATAATTAATATCGCGAAAAGTGATTTTACTGTCGCTGTCAACGCTGTAATTGCCCGAACCACCGGCCGGGTAATGATTGGTACCGCTGCTTGAGTTATAGTTTTGGCCGTTAAACGTTAACGTTACTGCCGACCGTGTAGGCAGATAAACTACACCCTGGGTCCAGTAAATAAACCGCCCCGAATAAGTACCATTGGATATCGCAGGTGTGTTTGCAGATTTTTTACAGGCAACGGTTAATAACAATATTGCAGTAAATACTATAAGACAAGCGGTTTTCAATTTGGTAATTAAGCTCTGCATCAGTTTTTGTTAGCCTATACGCAAAGTAGGTAACCTACGCTACAATATATTGAATTTTTTTTGGGCAGGTTTAGCGATTGAGCCTTTTTAACCGATACTGATAGGTTGACGATCCGTCCTGCAGGGTTTGTGTTAAGATGAGGCTATCCGTTTTAAATGCTATTGTAAATTGCCCGCTTAGCAAACTGATCACCGGCAAAGGCTGTAACTGAGTATTGGTGTTGGTCAGTGCCAATACAGTGCCACCGGTCTGCAACTGGTAAGTTCCGGTAAAAGGCATCGGATCGGTATAGGGCAACTGCTCGACAGGCACATTGTTTGCACTGTACTTACCGCCAATAAAGCTGATATTAACGGGCAGCACAGTGCTGCCACCCTGTACCGACGTAGAGATCATCCTGCCGTTATAAACACCCTCTGAAAATGACATGACAGTATCGGTATTGTTTTTTTTGCATGCCGTAAAAGTTACGGTTACAATACCCAAACAACATAATAGGTTTTTAATAGATTTGGCTAACATGGTTATCGTGTTTTATAAGCCATTACGTGTGGCGGCACGGTAAATGCTACAGTACCATCAAACTTTTTTTGCTTCTTCCCAAAAGATATCCATTTCGGCAAGTGTCATATCACGCAGTTGTTTGCCGCTTTGCTGGGCCTTGCTTTCGAGGTGTTGAAAGCGTTTAATGAATTTTTTATTGGTTTTTTCGAGCGCGTTTTCAGGGTTAATATCAATAAAACGAGCATAGTTGATGAGCGAGAACAGCAGGTCGCCAAACTCGCCTTCGGCTTTTTCGTGGTCTATCTTTTCAGTTCCGGCGGCATTAAACTCATCCCTGAATTCGCGCATCTCTTCTTCCACCTTATCCCAAACCTGGCTTTTTTCTTCCCAGTCAAAACCCACACCGCGTGCCTTCTCCTGTATGCGCGATGCCTTCACCAGTGCCGGCAATGATCCCGGCACACCGGCCAAAACCGATTTGTTGCCTTCTTTAAGTTTGAGTTGCTCCCAGTTGCGTTTAACGTCCTCCTCGTTTTTAACTTCAACATCGCTGTAAATATGCGGGTGGCGGTGTATCAGCTTTTCGCAGATGCCGTTCAGTACATCGGTAATGTTAAAATCGCCGGTTTCGCTGCCTATCTTAGCATAAAATACCAGGTGCAGCATAATATCACCCAGTTCTTTTTTGATCTCTGGCATATCGCCCTCTAATATCGAGTCCGATAGTTCGTAGGTTTCCTCAATGGTCAAATGGCGCAGGCTTTCCATGGTTTGTTTCATATCCCATGGGCAATTGGCGCGCAAATCGTTCATAATGGCAACAAGCCGCTCAAAGGCGGTTCCGGGTGTTTGTGCTGATGCAGGAGGTATTAATGGCATGGCTAATGTTTGCCGTAAAAATACTATTTATGCGGGCAGTAATAAAGGCGGTAAGTATCAATTTGAGATATTATATTTGAGACTGTAAATCCGGAAACGTTTAAGAATAGAACAAGCGATATGCCAAGCTATCAAGAATTATCAACCGCGATCGAAATGCATTCCGTTGATGGAATAAAACGGTACTTTGAACAAGGCGGAAGCCCTAATGATATAGGTAGCAGTATGCCCGCATTTACTTTGATGGTGGAGATGTATACCCGCACGCCAAAGTTTCACGATTGTGTAAAGGCATTTATTGAATATGGGTTGAACTTTGACGACGCACCCCTGCTTGCTGTATTAACTGATGATGCCGATAAATTAGAGAAATTATTGAAAGATGAGCAGGCTTTAGTATCAGAAACCCGTTCAGTTTTTAACAACACTTATACCTCCTTAAAAGGTGGAACCTTGCTGCACTTTTGTGCCGAGTACAACAGTATAGCCTGCGCCAAAGTGCTGGTAAAGTACGGCGCCGATGTAAATGCCAGGTCTGGTTTGGACGAATATGGTTTTGGCGGCCATACCCCGATCTTTCATACCGTGAATCAAAACGGCAATAACTCTGCAGGTATGCTCCATTTCCTGTTGGAAAATGGAGCTGATTTAAATATCACCGTTAAAGGATTGATATGGGGTAAAGGCTACGAGTGGGAAACATTTATCCCTGCGATAAACCCTATAAGTTATGCCATGATGGGATCATTGCCGCAAATGCATCGCCAGGAAAAAACTGTAGCCGAAACAGTATCGTTATTGATGAAGCACGCGTACGGAATTGATTATAAACCAACAAACGTTCCCAATGCCTATTTAAAGTGACTTCGTCGCCCGCAGCATTTCCCTTTTCCCGGCCGCGCCTGGTACTTTTTCTATTGTACAGCCTAATGACTTAACCATGCGTTTCAAATTACCGGTAATGGCGTAAGTAACAAATACACCGCCAGGTTTTAAAAAGCTGGTGGTATGGCTAATGGCTTCTTCGTTCCACATTTCGGGCTGGTTTGCCGATGCAAAGGCATCAAAATAGATCACATCAAACAACTGTTGCGATGTAAAGCTAAGCAGCGGGAGTGGAGCTGTATGGAGCTTAACGTTAGCATTTAACTGAACCGACCGGGATAACGATAACGGGTATTGCTGCGTAAAAGCCTGCCATAATTCAGCCGATACATAAGCGTCATATCCGGTTTGACTGATCATATCCTCACTAAGCGGATAAGCCTCAATGCCCGCATAATCAAGCCCGATGTTTTGCCCGGTGCACCAATCCGCGCTAAGCAAAAAATTTAAACCTGTACCAAAGCCAACTTCCAATATCGAAACTGAATTACCCGGATTATGTGAAAGGAAATACTTTAACCCTGCATTCAAAAACACATGCTCGCTTTCCTGCAGGGCGCCATTCCGCGAATGATAGTTTTCGCCAACCTGCGGGTTATAGATGGTTTTAGAACCATCTGCGGTTTCTACTATTGTAAGTTCATAGTTCATGGTTGATAGTTCATGGGATCATGTTAAATAGGTATCGGCTATGAACCATGATCTATTAACTATAGGCTTTAATCGCTTCCCCCAGATCATAAACCGGAACATCTTTCACGGCTGTTGCAATAATACTGCTGGCTGCCGCCGATCTTGTCCCGCCGGCGCAGTGCACCATGATCGGTTTGTCTGTTGGCAGTTCGTTAAGCCGTTCGCGTAATTCGGGTAGCGGGATATTCAGCGCGTTGGTAAAAACAGGTTTATCGGCAACCTCGTTATAGTTGCGTACATCAACTATCTGGTAATCTTCGGTATGCCCAACAAAATGATCCAGGTCGCCCTGAGCCGATTGCGCATCCCCGCCAGCCGGGTTTATTAAAACTGCCTTTACTTGTAATTCATAGCCTATTTTGGCCGTTTTATTTAGGATGGTTGCAGCGTTGTGCTTATTTTCGGCAACCAGGTAAAATGGTTCGCCTGGGTTCACTATTGCTCCCAGCCAGGTTTCAAATTTACCGCCATCCTGTATGTTAAGCGCGTTTTTTAAGTGCCCGCTCACGTATTGCACTTTGGGGCGCGTATCAATTACCAGTACCCCCGCATCGGGTTGGGTATGCTCTAACACAGGTATTTTATCCAGGCTTTCGGCCAGCGATGGCGCGCCTTTTTTGTTCAGGTCAACATCAAAGCCAAAATAGCGGGGCACAAACGGTTGGTCTTCGGTTAGGGTTTTTACAAACTGCAGCTCGCTCATTAATTGCAGGGCGTAGTTGTTGCGCAGTTCGTTGCCAATGGTACTCTGTAATTCCGGACTTAAATTTTTGCCGCAAAGCGAGCCGGGCCCATGCGCCGGGTATACCACCACATCTTCGGGCAGCTTCATCAACTTATCGCGGGTGCTGTGGTACATCTGTTTGGCCAGCTCTTCTTTTTGAGCGGTTATATTGCCCGCGCTTTCGCGCAGGTCGGGGCGGCCAACATCGCCAACAAATAAGGTATCGCCGGTAAAAACGGCTTTTTGTACGTTAAATTCATCCTCTACGATCACACAGATCGAGTCGGGTGAGTGGCCCGGCGTGTTCATTGCTTTCAGCGTCAGGTCGCCCAGTTCAATACTGTCGCCATCATCAAAACCGCAATGCGGGTAATCGGCGTCAACCAGTTTACTTACGTAGATGCTGGCCCCCGTTTGCCGGTGTATCTCCAGGTGCGAACTAATAAAATCAGCATGCGGGTGTGTTTCAATAACGGCTATGATCTGTACGCCATGCTCGGTGGCCAGGTCATAATAAGGCTGCGGGTCGCGCGCCGGGTCAACAATTGCCATTTTTCCCTGGCTGATAATGCCATACGAAGCATGTGCCAGTCCTTTATCGTAAAATTGATGAATGATCATGAAGCCGCAAAGATAAGTTTTCTGATTTCGGATTTCGAATTTTCAATTTCGAATTTTACCTCCCAATTTCAGTGTCTCAAACACATGGGTATTTATGGGTGTTTTTATTAGTTATTGAATCATCGATTGTTGATTTTTCCCTAAGATAATACAATCAATTATTCAATAACTCAATCCTTCAATCATTGAAATCAGGGGGGATAAAGTAAGAAATATTCGCAGCTATGTTAATAAATCAGCCCGATCAAAACTTCGCGTTTAATAGTAAAAATACATAAAAAAACGCATAAAATCAAGCTTCTTGCTACTTCACCCTGTGATAATAAAAATCCTGCTTAACATATTTGCCTTTGTATTGGCCGTCAATCCAGGCATGCAGCGAGTCGGGTTTCACTAAATGGTAAATCACCCTTTGCGGGAAATCGTGCTGCGGGTTGCTGAATATAAACTCGTTATTTACCGAACTGATCAGTTTAAAAGGCACAGCCTTGCCGCCGTTCTCATCTTTTACTGTCGGGATATAATAAATACCGTCCGGCTTTTTGATCAATTGCACTTTTTCCAACCAGGTAGTATCCTTGCCTTTAATTGAGTAACCTGTACTTTGCAGTTCATCTGCACTAACCTTTTTCCAGCTTTCGCCGAAAATGCCTTTTTTAGTTTGCATTTCCCATCTCCCGCTAAGCGGATACAATACCTTAATGCCCGGCGATTGCGCGTATGCAACGCAGCAGATAGACAGAGCGGCTAATAGGGTATACTTTTTCATGATGAGGTTGGGTTGGTTAAATAAATATAAGCAAAAGGTACTCACAAGCTATAGCAAAGTATAGGTCAATCCCACCAAATGCTGTAATTTTTACCACTGCTTTGATGTGGGATATTGTTCGGCTTCTCATTATACATCAGCCCTTCGTATACTTCGGATGGTTTTAAAACTTTAAACAGCTTTTTTATGGCGCTTAAAGTATAGTCCCCGTTAATAAATACCATATCGGTATAAAACCAATCGTTGTCTTCAGTGTCTGCTATTCTTATTAAAAGCGTATTTGTTTTGTCAGCGTTTTTAATGTCGGTTAAAATGTCTCTGAATTTTTGTAATGATGGCGGGTTAGGATAGATATTAGCCCCTATTGATCCATCATCAGTATTACCATCAAAAAAATCTTCTACACTAACAAATACTTCTTTGCCTGGATAACCCGCTTTTTTGATCCCGGCAAGCAAGCGTGATCGTTTATCTTTCTTTTTAAAACCAATCAGCATCAAAAAATCGGCAAGTTTCATTTTTTAGTATTTGAGGGTAAATTACAAAATTGAAACAAAAAGCCCTCTGCAAATTGCAAAGGGCTTTAAAATAACTCAATAACCTAATAAGTCAGTAACCAAAGAGTTACCAGATCTTGATCCTGTCTGCAGGTGCTTTGTACATTTTGTCGCCAGGTTTTACATCAAATGCAGTATACCACGCATCAATGTTTACCACGGTGCCATCAGTACGGTATTTACCGGGCGAGTGCGGGTCGGTCATTAACTGTTGTGCCAGTGCCTCCGGACGCATAGCGCCACGCCATACCTGCGCGAACGACAGGAAGAAGCGCTGATCGCCGGTAAAGCCATCAATTTTAGCGTTACCCTGGCCTTGTTTGGTTTTTTTGTAAGCTTCGTAAGCCACGTTAATACCGCCTAAGTCGGCAAGGTTTTCGCCTAAGGTTAACTTACCTTTAATGTGCATGGTATCAACCGGTATAAAACCGTTAAATTCTTCAACTACTTTATTGGCACGTGAGGTAAAGTTAGCCGCATCATCCTTGGTCCACCAGTCGCGCAGGGTACCGTCGCCATCATACTGGCGGCCCTGATCGTCAAAACCGTGGGTCATTTCGTGGCCGATAACCACGCCGATACCGCCATAGTTTACGGCATCATCAGCACCAAAATCAAAGAAAGGGAAACGCAATATACCAGCCGGGAAAACAATTTCGTTAGCTACCGGGCTGTAGTAAGCATTAACGGTAGGCGGGGTCATTCCCCAACGGGTTTTATCAACCGGTTTGCCTAACTGGCTTACGTTGTAGTTATATCTCCATATCGAAATACGTTTCAGGTTTCCGTAATAATCGCCACGGTCAATTACTATACCGTTATAGTCCTGCCATTTATCAGGGTAACCAATTTTTACCGTAAAGGCGGCTAATTTTTTAAGCGCACGGGCTTTAGTTTCGTCGCTCATCCAGTCAACACGCTTAATGCGGTCGCCTAAAGTAATTTTAAGGTTATTTACCAGGTTAACCATGTATGCTTTAGCAGCCGGAGTAAAGTATTTTTCAACGTAAAGCTGTCCCAATAATTCGCCTAACGAACCATCAACCAGGCCCGATATCCTTTCAATACGTGCAGTTTGTACTTTTTGGCCGGTTAACACACTGCCATAAGCAAAGCTTGCTTTTACAAAATCAGAACTTAAATAATTGGCCGAGCCTTTTAAGATCTGCCATTTCAGGTAAACTTTCCAGTCGGCAACCGGTACCGATGTTAACAGGCCATCAGCAGCTTTAAAAAATGCAGGCTGGGCTACAATAACGGTATCCTGTCCCGGCATTTTTAATTTTGGCAATATCACTGTCCAGTTAAGGTTAGGCGTGGTTTTGCTAAAATCGGCTAAGGCAAACTTGTTATAGCTGGCGTTAGGGTCGCGCATTTCAATGCGGCTTTTTTGAAAGCCTGCAATAGTTTTTTCAAGGTTGTAAATAGTGTTTGCGTTTTTCTCAGCTTCATCAGCCGACGATCCTGTTAAGGTAAACAGCGTAGTAATATACTTTTTATAAGCGGCCTGTATTTTAGCGTTACGCGGATTATCTAATAAATAATAATCACGGTCGGGAAGGGTAGTGCCGCCTTGCCTGAACGATACAATATTTACGTTAGGATGCTTTGAATCCTGGCCAACACCAACGCCAAATAAAGCGCTGCCATCACCGGTCAGGCGTTCGGTGATCATCTCATCCAACACCTGTTGTTGTGTGCTTACTTTGTCAATACGTTGTAGGTCGCCTTTAATAGGGTTGTAGCCTTGTTTTTCTATAGCTACAGTATCCATACCACTGGCAAACATATCGCCAACACGTTGTTTCAAGCTGCCTTTAGGCTGTGCGCCCGATGCGCTAACTTCTTTTAAAAGGCTGATGAGGTTTTGATTATTCTCATCGCGCAGCATAATAAAACTACCCCAGCTGGTTTTATCGGCAGGTATGGTGTTCTTTTTTATCCATGCGCCGTTGGCGTATTCAAAAAAATCGTCGCCCGGTTTTACCGACAGGTCCATATTGGCCGGATCGATATACTTTTTATCAGGCGGCGGTGGGTTTTTACCTTTGTCGCCGCCAGTGGCAAACACATTAACCGACAGGCAAACGGCGCCTGTAAGCACTAAACTTGCTAACTTTATTTTCATATTTTTAATTAAAAGAGAATTTGAAAGTACAAATCTTTTGGTTTTTAAATTACCTGTTTACCTGTTAAACCATTTAACAATGGACGAGGGCCTTAGCCTGTAAACTACTGTGCCGGGTAATTTAAACAATTGCAGAATCTTCATTTGCCAAATGTTATTTCAGTTTTATAAACTAACGCTTGATATAAATATTGCAGCAGTCGCAATTATAATAATTTTGAATTGAAAATTAAATAGTCCGTGTTTTATTATTATTGATAGCTTATTACCATAGGTTATAGGATTGGCTTATAGTTCACGGATCATAGTTGATAGCAGTAAAAGGTAATGATAACAGCCATGATCTATGAACCATCAACTATGAACTCTCCCCCCAAAACGCTACTTTTGCAAAATTATGAGTATTTCTAAAACGTATCAGCCCAAACAGGCAGAAGATAAGTGGTATAGCTATTGGTTACAGCATGGTTTTTTTAAATCGGTGCCCGATGAGCGGGAACCGTATACCATTGTCATCCCGCCACCAAACGTAACCGGCGTTTTGCACATGGGCCACATGCTCAATAATACTATACAGGATGTGCTGATACGCCGCGCCCGCATGAAAGGCAAAAATGCCTGCTGGGTACCCGGCACCGACCATGCCTCCATCGCTACCGAAGCCAAAGTAGTGGCTTTGTTAAAAGAGCAGGGCATCAATAAAAAAGACCTTACCCGCGAACAGTTTTTAAGCCATGCCTGGGATTGGAAAGAAAAATATGGCGGCATCATCCTCGAACAATTAAAAAAATTAGGCGCAAGCTGCGATTGGGATCGTACCCGTTTCACCATGGATGCCGACCTGAGCGAAGCCGTTATCGATACCTTTATCCACCTGTACAAAAAAGGCCAGATATACCGCGGCGTACGCATGGTGAACTGGGATCCGCAAGGCAAAACCGCTGTTAGCGACGAAGAGGTTATCCGTAAAGAAGTTAATCAGAAGCTTTATTATATTAAATATGCGGTGGTTGATGAGGCTAAAGGCGAAAGGCAAAAGGAAGAACCTTTAACCTTTAACCGTTCATCCCTTTACCTCACCATAGCAACTACCCGTCCCGAAACCATTATGGCGGATGCAGCCATCTGTATCAACCCTAACGATGAGCGGTACACCCATCTGCATGGTAAAAAAGTATTTATTCCATTAATTAACCGCGAAATACCGGTGATACTGGATGAGTACGTGAGCATGGATTTCGGCACAGGCTGTTTAAAGGTTACCCCTGCGCATGATCTGAATGACTATGAACTGGGCCAGAAACATAACCTGCCCGTTATTGATATTTTAAACGACGACGGTACGCTGAACGATAAGGCGCAGATATTGGTTGGCGAGGACCGCTTTGCCGCCCGTAAAAAAATTGCCGTTTTATTGGAAGAAGCCGGCGCGCTTGAAAAAGTTGAAGACTATAAATCGCAGGTAGGTTTTTCTGAGCGTACCAATGCCGCCATCGAACCAAAACTATCTATGCAGTGGTTCTGCAAAATGGACGAAATGGCCAAACCTGCTTTGGACTATGTTTTAAAAGGTGATATCAAGCTTATCCCCGAAAAATTTGTAAACACCTACCGCCACTGGATGGAAAACGTGCGCGACTGGTGCATTAGCCGCCAGTTATGGTGGGGGCAGCAAATCCCGGCCTGGTATTTACCAAACGGCCAATATGTAGTTGCCAAAACAGCCGAAGAAGCGCTTGCTGAAGCAAAAAAACTCACACCCGACAACTCACAACTCACAACTGCCAACCTGACTCAGGATGAAGATGTATTAGATACCTGGTTCTCATCATGGCTCTGGCCGATATCGGTTTTTGATGGCTTTAAAGATCCGAATAACCAGGATATTAATTATTACTACCCAACCAACGACCTGGTTACCGCTCCCGAAATTCTATTCTTCTGGGTAGCGCGTATGATCATGGCCGGGCACGAGTTTCGCGGTGAAGTACCGTTTAAAAACGTTTACTTAACAGGTATCGTTCGCGATAAGCTGGGGCGTAAAATGTCAAAATCGTTGGGCAACTCGCCCGATCCGCTCGATCTGATAGAGAAATACGGTGCCGATGGCGTGCGCGTAGGTATGCTGCTGTCATCACCTGCGGGTAACGACCTGATGTTCGACGAAAGTCATTGCGAGCAGGGTCGTAACTTCGGTAATAAAATATGGAACGCCTTTAAACTGATCAAAGGCTGGGAGATCGACGAAAGTCTCACTAATCCTAACCTGGCAGCTATACAATGGTTCGATAGCCGTTTTAATCAGGCTTTAGCCGAAATTGAAGAACATTTTAGCCAATTCCGTTTGTCGGATGCACTGATGACGACCTATAAACTGGTATGGGACGATTTTTGCGCCTGGTATCTCGAAATGATTAAGCCGGCTTACAACCCCGATGCCGAAAAACAGGCCATCGATAAAGAAACCTATACGGCTACCGTTCATTTTTTCGAAAACATCTTAAAGGTATTACATCCTTTTACACCTTTCATTAGTGAAGAGCTTTGGCACGATGAAGTATTCGGCGACCGCAGCACTATGGATTGCTGCATTGTTGCGCAATTGCCCAATATTGGGGAAATGGATACTCAGTTGTTAACTGGAATAGAAGCAATCAAGCAACTGATAACCGAAGTTCGTAATGTGCGTAATGCCAAACAGATCTCACCAAAAGAGAAGCTGTCTTTAAGCATCAAAGTAAATTCGGGTACCGATTATAATGCCTATCTGGCCATTATTACCAAACTGGGTAATATTGAAACGATAGATTTTACTGATAGCAAAATTGAAGGCGCGGCCGGCTTTATGGTGGGCACCGATGAGTTTTTTATCCCATTACAGAACAATATCGATATTGATGCTGAGCGAGAGCGTTTAAATGCCGAGCTTGTATACCTCGAAGGTTTCTTAAAATCGGTTAACGCCAAATTGCAAAACGAGCGTTTTATGGCCAATGCCAAACCCGAGATAATTGCCGTAGAACAAAAAAAGAAAGCCGATGCCGATACCAAGATCAGCATCATACAAGAGAGCTTAAAAGCCTTAGGTAATTAATGGCAAACTAATTGTTATATAATTTAAGAAAGTTGATCTTCAACATGCGCTATGCATGTTGAAGGTTAACTATTTATATTAATTTATATATCTTTATAGTTCCTTAATTATTCTATTGATTTAATGAGCAAGCGGCGCATAAGTTTTTTTAACTTATCAATTAAAAATATAATTTCTGAAGATGATTCGATCCTCGATCAGGCGCGTATTCGTTTAATCTATTACGGCTTAATACTTTCCTTTGTAGGCATTTTGGCAATTTTGCCTAATGTATTTAACCTGCACGAATCAATACAGTTCAGCATGTCGCTTATCATGCTCCTTGTATTCTTCATTCTTTTCAAGTATTTTACTTATATACCCGATTGGGTAACCGTATCACACGCCCTGTTAGCCACAGGTACAGGCGTGGTCTTTTTTTCTGTTTATATTTTGTTTCAAAATGTCAATATCATTGTTATTCAATTGGTATTGCTCATTATTCTTTTCGGGTATTACATGCTCGATGTTAAATGGGGAACGTTCTACTCGCTGGCTAATTTATTGCCTATCCTGGCATTTTTAATTTATGATGATGCCAACCATATACTCACCAAATTAAAACCCGAAACAATTGACGGTTACACCATGATCGTTTGCGTGTTTTTTAATTTTATCATCATTATGTTTTTACAGGGGCATTTTTATGGCGCCTTTGTTAAAAATATAAAGCAGCTTAAAGAATTTGCCGACTCGGAAAAGCGCCTAAACGAAAAGCTCGAAAAAGCGATGGTCAGGTCCGAAAAATCATCCGAGGCCCAGTCCGATTTCCTTTCTACCATGTCGCACGAGATCCGTACGCCGCTTAACGCGGTAATTGGTATGAGCAATTTGCTGATGATGGAAAGTCCGCGTCCCGATCAAAAGGAAAATCTCGAAATCTTACGCTTTTCGGCAGGTAACCTGCTTACGCTGATCAATGATGTGCTTGATTTTAACAAGATCGAATCGGGTAAAATTGCTTTCGAAAACATCAAGTTTAACCTCAACGAACTGATGCAGAATATCTGTGGCGGGCAAATGCTTAAGGCGCAGGAAAAGGGCCTGGGTTTTAACCTGCATGTTGATGGCTTTTTAAAAACCCGTTATATGATAGGCGACCCCACCCGCTTATCGCAGATCATTTTTAACCTGATCAGCAACGCCATTAAATTCACCAAAAAAGGCGGTGTGAAAGTGAGCATTACCTGTGTGCAAGACAGGCACAACGAGGCTACCATCCGGTTTTCTATAAAAGATTCGGGTATCGGTATTGCCGATGATAAGATAGCTGCCATTTTTGAACCTTTTACACAGGAGTCCATCACCACTACGCGCCAGTTTGGCGGCACCGGTTTGGGCCTGGCTATTGTAAAGCGTTTATTGGAACTGCAAAACGTAAACATCAATTTAACCAGCGAAATAGGTGTCGGTTCTGAGTTTTATTTTATTATGGACTTCCCGGTATCAACCGATAGTATGGTGGTCGAAGAGCCGCTGCGGCATATTACCCCGGCCGAGCGTGGCGATTACCCTATCGGCAATATGCAGGTATTGATTGCCGAAGATAACCCGGTTAACGTGATGCTGATGAAAAAGCTCTTCAGCAAGTGGAACATTACCCCGGTTATTGCCGAAAACGGCGAGCGCGCTATCGAATTGCTGCAATACGGTAATTTCGATATCATCCTGATGGATCTGCAAATGCCGGTTCTGGATGGGTTCGAAGCATCAAAAGCGATCCGTAAAATGCCCGATCCTAAAAAAGCCACCATCCCTATCATCGCGCTTACCGCTTCAGCTTTATTTGATATCAAAGAAAAAGTGTACAACGCCGGCATGAACGACTATGTATCCAAACCGTTTAAACCAAACGAGCTGATGGATAAAATGCTCAACCTGGTTATCCCGGTAAGTTAAACAAGCCCCGCTCCGGAGGAGCCTCCTCAACTATATATAATTTTCCAGCGTCTCAATAAAGTCAAACCGCTGCTGCTCAAAATCAATTTTACAATAGTAATGCTGCAGGCCGTTAGTTACCGCCAGTAACCCTATCTGGTGTACAAAATTATAACGGGCTATCTGGTCAAACACTTTTTGCGTTATCTTAACCGATGGCGCCTTGCATTCTACCATCAATATTTTTTCGCCCTTGTTATTAAACACCACAATATCACTGCGCTGCGCACGGCCGTTTAAGCGTAAGCCGCCTTCCAGCCTGATCAAACTGCGCGGGTAACGCTTTTCGCGGATCAGGTACTGAACAAAATGCTGGCGCACCCATTCCTCGGGCGTTAACACAACCTCCTTTTTACGGATCTCATCAAACAGGAAAAGCTGTCCGTTTTCGTCGGTTATTTTAAAAGCATAAGGCGGTAAATTAAGTGGCTGTAGCATAAAGTCAAAAGTAAAAATTCAAAGGTCAAAAATACCCCATTTAAATGCGAATGTTTAAACTAAACTATCAACACATACAGCTTTTGAATTTTGAATTTTTACTTTTGACTTATCATATGACTGCTCCCGAAATTTTAAAAGATCTCCGTAACCGTAAGTACAAACCCCTGTATCTTTTGCATGGCGAAGAACCTTACTTTATTGATCTGCTGGCAAATTACATTGAGCATAACCTGCTGAGCGATGCCGAGCGTGGTTTTAACCAAACAGTAGTTTACGGTAAAGATACCGATATGATGACGGTGCTTAACGCGGCCAAACGTTACCCCATGATGAGCGATTACCAGGTGGTTTTGGTAAAAGAGGCACAGGATATGAAATGGGGCAAGGAAGACGACGACAAAAAAAGCATCGACCCGGTGCTGAGCTATCTTGAAAATCCGCTGCCCAGCACCATTCTGGTGTTTTGCTATAAATATGGCAAGTTTGATAAGCGCAAAAAATCATACAAAGCCATCGATAAGAACGGCATCGTATTCGAGTCGACTGCCCTGTACGATAATAAGGTCCCCGGCTGGATAGAAGATTTTGTGCAGGAAAAAGGTTACAAGATCAGTCCGCAGGCTTCGGCTTTGCTGGGGGAGTACCTGGGTAACGACCTGTCGAAAATAGCCAACGAGCTTGAAAAATTGATGCTCAACGTAAGCAAAGGGCAAGAGATCACACCGAAAGAGATCCAGGATAACATCGGCATCAGTAAGGAGTATAACGTTTTTGAGCTGCAAACCGCGCTGGGCAAAAAAGATGTAGTTAAAGTAAACCGCATCATTAATTACTTTGAAGCTAATCCCAAAGCCAACCCTATTGTGGTGGTGCTTGGTACCCTTAATAACTACTTTACCAAAGTTTTGCGCTACCATTACGCAACCGATAAATCGCCGCAGGGCCTGGCGCGAGAATTAGGCGTAAGCCCATTTTTTATAAAAGATTACGAGCAGGCAGCCCGCACCTTCAACTACGGCAAATCCATGCAGATCATCGGCCTGCTGCGTGAGTACGACCTCAAAAGCAAAGGCGTTGAATCAAACACCGATCACGGCGGTTTGATGAAAGAACTGATGTTTAAAATACTTCATTAAGTAGGTAAAAGGCTAAAGGCAGAAAGCTTAAAGGCTTTATAACTATGTCGGACAGGAGCGTGGGGTTCACCTTTCACCTTTCACCTTTCACCTTTCACCTTTCACCTTTCACCTTTCACCTTTCACCTTTCACCTTTCACCTCAAAACGTCCACTAATTAGTCCACCGTTTTAATGCGGTATAGACTATAATTCGCTGTAAACGTGCTTTTTGTTTACGGCATAAGTATTGAATATACTTACTCAAATAAAATTAAACCATGAAAAAGATTCTGTTTTTATTAGCAATGGTAGCGCTTACAGCGGGCGCCTTTGCACAAACCGTAGTTAAGGATAAAGCTAAGGTTAAAAAAACTACCACCGTGGGCCAAAAGTTTCACAACGTGTTTAGCAAACACAAACACTATAGTGGTACCAAAACAAAGCATGTGGTGATGAAGGAGAAGAGTGCGGTTGTAAAACCAAGCTAAATAAAAAAAGCCCCGCAAGGGGCTTTTTTTATTACCTGTTCTGCAATATCTTCACCATCATAATTTTCGCAATATTCCCTGCCCGTTGTCTGGCCTCATCAGCAACCAACCCTGTAAAAAATTCGTCTATCGTAATTTGCCACAAAAACAGCCAGCGGTTAAACTGCTGCTCGTTCAGTTCGCTTAATTTATCAATTTGCTGGTGTACCTTAACGGGATTGCCATTGTAATGGTGCGACCCCAAAAGCATGTCTTCCCAAAAATTGGCAATAATGGGTAGGTGCACGGTCAGGTCAAGGTGTGTTACCTCAGTAAAAATAAACCCGATCACGTCATCGGCGAAGGCGCGTTCGTAAAACTTGTCTAATAAAAACTCAATATCCTTACGGGATGCAATGTCGGTTGGCATAGGGGCAAATATATTACAGTTTCTCATCAGTGCCTATTTCAACCAGCAAACAATTTCCTAAATTAGCCCCCGTAAAAACATTCACTACATGCAATATTGGCTCGTAAAATCGGAACCTGAAAAATACAGCTGGGAAAAATTTAATAAAGATGGCCGTACCCATTGGGACGGTGTGCGCAACTATACTGCACGAAATAACCTGCGCGATATGCGCGAGGGCGATCTGGTGATGTTTTATCACAGCAACGAGGGTAAAGAGGTGGTTGGCATAGCCAAGGTAGTGAAAGAAAGCTACCAGGACCCTACAACCGACGATACCGCCTGGTTGGTGGTTGACCTGGCCCCGGTTGAGCCTCTTAAAAAACCGGTTACTCTTGCCCAAATAAAAGCCGAACCGAGTTTGGCGGATATACAGATAGTGAAACTTGGCAGGCTATCGGTAACGGCGCTTAAAAAAGAAGAGTTTGATAAGATAGTGGAGATGGGGAGCCCTCAAACCCCCTGAAAGGAGCTTTAAGCACCTGTTTGTAAAATTATGTTCCCCCTTTAGGGGGTTAGGGGGCAATTTCGTACCTTTGCGGCCAAATGATTGCGATTAATAACCTTACGTTCGAGATTGGTGCAAGGGCCCTTTACGATGAAGCCAACTGGCATATCAAACCCGGTGAAAAAATTGGTTTAATTGGTGCCAATGGTACCGGCAAAACCACTTTATTAAAAATTATTGTAGGCGATTACAAACCTACATCGGGTACCGTGTCTATGGCTAAAGACCTGGCCATGGGATACCTTAACCAGGATCTGCTTTCGTACTCATCCGATAAAAATATCCTGCATGTGGCCATGGAAGCTTTTGAGCGCCAAAACCAGCTGCATACCGAAATTGAGAACCTGCTTAAAAAGCTCGAAACTGACTATAGCGAAGACCTGCTCCATAAGTTAAGCGACAAACAAACCGAGTTTGAAGCTTTGGATGGTTATAACATTGAATACAAAGCCCACGAAATTTTAGCGGGTTTAGGTTTCAGCGAAGCCGATACGCACCGCAAGCTTAGCACCTTTTCGGGTGGATGGCGCATGCGGGTAATGTTGGCCAAAATATTATTGCAGGCGCCTGATATCCTGCTGCTGGATGAGCCTACCAACCACCTCGACTTACCATCTATCCAATGGCTTGAAGATTATTTGAAAGCCTTTGAAGGTGCTGTGGTTATCGTATCGCACGACAGGTGGTTTTTAGATAAAGTGATTAACCGGACTGTCGAATCCCGTAAAGGTAAATTAACGGTTTACGCAGGTAATTACTCTTTTTATTTAGAAGAGAAAGCTTTGCGCGGTGAGATACAAAAAGGCGAGTTTAAAAACCAGCAAGCTAAGATCCGCCAGGAAGAACGTTTGATCGAACGTTTTCGCGCCAAGGCATCAAAGGCAAAAATGGCGCAATCGCGTATCAAAATGCTCGATAAGCTGGAGCGTGTTGAAGATGTGGATGATGAGAACCCCGAGGTTAACTTCAGGTTCCGTTTCTCCAAACAATCGGGCAGGCACGTCATCACTTTAGAGGATATCAGCAAAAGCTATCCAAACCTCAGCATTTTAGATCATACCGAAGCGGTAATTGAAAAAGGCGATAAAATTGCCCTCATCGGTGCCAACGGTAAAGGTAAATCTACTTTGCTGCGCATTATTGCCGATGCCGATAAGGACTTTACCGGTAAAATGGTTACCGGCCATAACGTAACCGAAACCTTCTTCGCGCAGCACCAATTAGAGTCGTTGCATTTAGATAACGAGATATTACAGGAGCTGCAGGCTTTTGCACCAAAACATACCGATACCGAGCTGCGTTCCATCTTAGGTTCGTTCCTGTTCACCGGCGATGATGTGTTTAAAAAGATCAGGGTGCTTTCGGGTGGCGAAAAATCGCGCGTGGCTTTAGCTAAGGCGCTTACCGCGGATGCTAACTTTTTAATCCTTGATGAGCCCACCAACCACCTGGATATCCAATCAGTAAACATCCTCATACAGGCTTTGCAACAATTTGAAGGAACATTTATAGCGGTATCGCACGATAGGTATTTCCTTGATAATGTAGCCAACAAGATATGGTTTATCGAAGATCAAAAAATTAAAGAATACCCGGGCACCTATGCCGAGTTTGATGTGTGGTACGCCAAACGCAAACTGGAGCCTAAAACCGCCATACCTGTCCCTCAACCCAAAAAGGAAGAGAAGAAGGAGCCGGTTAAAGAGCAGTATCCGTCAGAAGATAAGTCAAAACAGTTAAAAAAACTGAATGGCGACCTGGCCCGAATGGAAGAAAAAATAGGCAACCTTGAAAAGGAAGTAAAACAACTGGAAAATAAACTGGCCGAAGACGGCGTTTATAATGACCCTGCAAAATCAAAGGAAGTTAACGCATCGTACCAGCAAAAAAAGGATGAGTTAGCCAAAACCCAGGAGGAATGGGAGGCTTTGGCCGAGCAAATAATGGAGCTGGAAGCGTAGGTTTGATGTAAGAGGGATGAGGTAAGATGGAAGATGTGATTTTTATCCTCTGTCAAGAAATAAAAATCTCTCCGCGCGTCATTGCGAGGGACGAAGCAATCCCCAATATGCAGAGCCGCTCTGTAAGTCGGGGATTGCTTCGCTACCGCTCGCAATGACGGTTTTTTTATATTTTTATGATGATGAAAAACTACTTATTCTTCCTGCTTTCCATCATTACCTTCAAAACCTTCGCCCAGCAACCTTATAACGACCATGTTTACCAGTCGTCAATCAAAACCATCCAGTTTTATAATAAAAACAAAGAGCAGTCATTCCCGGTATTTGCTTTAGGCTCAAGCGAGCAATTGCTGTTAACTTTTGATGATCTGCGCGCTAACAGCCGTAACTTCACCTACACCATTGAGCATTGTGATGCCGATTGGAACTCGTCGCGCCTGTCGCCAACCGAGTACCTGCAAAGCTTCACCGAAGATCGTATCAACGATTACCGCTACTCAACCAATACCCTCCAAAAGTATGTGCATTACGAGCTAACGCTGCCAAACTTTAGCATCGTACCCAAAATATCAGGCAACTATATTCTGAAAGTTTTTGAGGATGGCGACCAGTCCAAAGAGGTATTTACCCGCCGCTTTTACGTGGTTGATGGCAAAGTATCCATCGGTGCCGAGGTTATTGCATCATACAATAACACACTGCGGCAAACCAATCAAAAGATCAACCTGCAGGTAAATTATGGTAATCTATCGGTACAAAATCCATTAAATGATATCCGGGCACTGGTGCTTCAAAATGGGCGTACTGATAAAGCCCAGGTAAATACCCGCCCGTTTAATGTACGCGGTAACCAGTTGCTGTATACCGATATGACGAGCAATGATTTTACCGGCGGTAACGAGTTCAGGCATTTTGATCTGCGCTCGCTGCGCTTAAACTCCGAAAGGGTAGGCAAGATCTATCGCGACACCGCCAATACCGTAGTATTATTAGGCGATCCAAATCGCGATGCGGCTTCTTATTCGTTTCAGTACGATAACGATGGCAGTTTTTTTGTGCTGAACCAGGATGGCCGCGACCCGCGTATCGATGCCGATTACGTGCACATTTATTTTAGCCTTGCCGGGAACAGGTCGCAGGCAGATGGTGCAGCTTACATTGTAGGTAAGTTTAATAACTACAAGCTGGATGCACAAAGCCGTATGGATTACGATAATACCAAAAGTCGCTTTTATACGGATCAGTATTTAAAACAAGGCGTTTATGATTACCAATACATCTGGGTTCCCAAGTCTACCGGCATACCCGATGATACCACGTTCGAAGGTTCGTACTTTGAAACCGAAAACGATTACCAGATCTTAATTTACTACCGCCGCACCGGCGCCCGCTGGGACGAGCTGGTAGGGTATAGGTTGTTGAACACGACGAACAGGAGATAGTGGTTTTTAGGTAAGATGTAAGATGTGCTATTCTTGATGTGAGATCCCAAAAAAGTTGAAACATCAAAAATCGATACCTTTAAGTCAAACATTTACCGTTACTGCAAGTTATTTAAAGGTATCGTGCTGGTCCATAATCAACTACGTAGCTATCTGGTAATTAACATCAACATAATGGGTAAGCACAAACGCTTAATATTCATCTGCCTGACAGGCGCTGCCATTACCATAGGCAGTTGCAAAACTTATTTCGAAACTACTACAGCAACCTATACAGCAGCTGCTTCACCCGCTGCTTTTGAACGGGGTAAAAACCTGGTTGCCAATATTTGCAGCGACTGCCACTACGATAAGCGGACGGATAAATTTATCGGTAGGCGGATACATGATATCCCGGGTTTTATGGGCAAGGTATACTCGGCAAATCTCACCAACTCTAAAACCAATGGCATCCCACCAAGGTATACAGATGCGCAGTTGAGGTATTTGTTAAAAACAGGTATTACTAAAGACGGGCACTTTTTACCTTATATGCTGCACCCCAATATGGCCGAGGATGACATTAACGCCATTATTGTGTATTTACGATCGGGAGACGCGCCGGTGGCTGCAGCTGATACTACCATAGGTTTAACAAATTTAAACTTTATGGGTAAAACTATAATGAACGCTACCGCGAAGCCCCTGCCTTATAAAGCCAATGTAAAACTACCCGCTGCTAATGATGGGGTTGCCAATGGCCGTTACCTGGTTGATAACATCGGCTGTTTCCATTGCCATTCAAAAAGCCTCACTAATCTTGATTATTTAGATATTGAACAAACAAAAGGTTTTATGACGGGCGGACAGAAGTTTAAAACGCCGAACGGCCTCACGGTATATGCTTCAAACATAACTCCGGATAAACAAACCGGCATAGGTAACTACAGCAAAATGGATTTCCGCAAAGCGGTCAGGCAAGGCGAATCACCAGAGGGAAAACTACACCCGCCAATGCCACAGTTTCACGCTTTAAGCGATAACCAGGTTGATGATATTTATGCCTATATACAATCCCTTCCGGCTGTAGTGCATCAGGTTAAAGGGCATTGATTTTATGGTTTCCCTGGCATTGGGTCAAAAAACAAGGCTTTCAACTCGGTAGCATCATCGGCTTTCATCCGTCCGGCTAAAACCAGGCGTAGCTGGCGGCGGCGCAATGCCCCGGCATAAAATAACTTATCTTCTTCGGTTTCGGGTACCAGTTCGGGCACCTGCACGGTATTGCCATCTTTATCAAGCGCAACAAAGGTGTAGTAGGCCTCATTACTTTTATTGCGTGTACCCGATGGGATATTTTGCGCCCATACATCCAAACGCACCTCGACGGAAGTATTGAAAGCCCGGGTAACTTTTGATTCGATACTGATCACATCGCCCAATTTGACAGGGTACTGAAAAGATACATTATCCACCGAAGCTGTTACCACAATACGGTTGCAGTGTTTTTGCGCAGCAATTGCGGCAGCTATATCCATCCAGTGCAGCAACCGTCCACCCATTAAATTGTTAAGTGTATTGGTATCGTTAGGTAATACCAACTCATTCATTATCGTATGCGAATCTTTGGGTGTTTTCATAGCTGTGCTTTACGCAAATATAGTATTTAGACAAGGTATAACAGTTTACCGCGGTTAATATCCAAACATAAATTATCTTAGCGCGTATTTACCTTATGGACAAGCGCATTAAACTCACTCAGGGCGATATCACTAAACAACAGGTGGATGCCATTGTAAACGCTGCAAATAGCAGTTTGTTAGGTGGCGGCGGTGTTGATGGAGCTATTCATCGCGCGGGCGGCAAAGCTATCTTAGACGAATGCATCGCGATACGAAACAAACAGGGCGGCTGTAAAACCGGCGAAGCGGTGATCACAACCGGCGGCAACCTGCCTGCAAAATACGTTATCCATACCGTTGGCCCGGTTTGGAACAGCGGCAACAAAAAGCAGGATGAATTGCTGGCTAACTGCTATCGTAATAGTTTGAAACTTGCAGTAGATAATGATGTAAAAACTATCGCATTCCCCAACATCAGCACAGGTATCTATCGTTTCCCCAAACCCGATGCTGCCCGCATAGCTATTGCAACCGTTGATGCTTTCCTGCAGTCAAACGATAGTTTACAACAGGTGATCTTTGTTTGTTTTGATGACGAGAATTACCACCTCTACCATTCCATTTTGCAAAGCCCAACGTCTTAAAAGTGTGAGACTACTTTCTCTTTTCAAAGAACTATCTTTATGTATCAGCTTGCGAAAGCTGTAAAAATGTTCTTTGAAATATTAAAAATGTCCTCTTATCCTTTCGTAGATTTCTTCATCGTATAGCTTGCGCAGATCTTCGTGTATCTCAGGCGATAAAGGCTTCAGGTCCGACGATTCGATATTGCTGTACACCTGCCACACCTTGCTTGCGCCCGGTATCACGGTCGTTACTTCCGGGTGGTCCAGTATCCAGCGGATTGCCCATTGCGGCATCCGGCTATCGGGCAGCAGCCCTTTAATTTTATTGGCCAGGCGCACACCTTCCTTAAACTCTATTCCCGAAAAGGTTTCACCTGTATTAAAAGCTTCACCGTTCGCATTATAATTACGGTGGTCATTTACCGCAAAGGTAGTTTGCTCACTAAACTTGCCGCTCAATAAACCGCTCGCCAACGGCACGCGTACAATAATGGCCACGTCTTTTTCTTTGGCTTTGGCAAAAACCTCATCGGCCACATGCTGGCGGAAGATATTGAATATGATCTGCAGCGATGCCAAACCTTCCTGCTCCAGGCATATCAACGCTTCTTCGCTGGTTTCAACACTGGCGCCAAAGTATTTGATCAGCCCTTCCTGTTGCAGCTTACGCAGATGATCGAATATCTCACCTTTACGCATTACTTCGGTAGGTACACAATGCAACTGCTCTAAAAACAATTGCGATTGCCCCAGGTGCTTTAACGAATCCTCAACGTGGCGTTTTAAATAGTCGTAAGTATAAGCAGGGGGCCAGCCGCCGGCATCGCCTTTGCGGCCAAGCTTGGTAGCCACGTAAATAGGCTTATCAATAGTTTTTAAAAATTTCCCTATAATAGTTTCGCTTACACCCATGCCGTAAACATCAGCGGTGTCAATAAAATTTCCGCCTTCGTCAACATAAGCCTTTAAAATGCTGATCGCGTCATCCTCGTTAATATTGCCCCAATCGGCGCTGCCCAATTGCCAGGTACCCAGGCCCACTTCGGCTATCTCAACGTCCTTAAATTTTCTGTACTCCATAATATCTATCCTTTTACAGTTTCCAACCAGGCCTCGGCCATTAAGGTAACACCTGCTGCACTTGGGTGCACACCATCATTTGTCCAGTAACTGCCTGGTGCTACTTCAACTGCCTTATCAAAAATGCTTTGGTAAGGTATAAATGCAGCCTGGTAAGCCTCGGCAATTTCTTTCGCCGCCGCACGGAACTCATCAAACGCCGGGTACCATTTATCGGTAACAGCTTTCACGCCCTTTACACCAAACGGTTCACCAATAATCAGTTTTACATCTGGCAAAGCCTGTTTGGTACGGTCTATCAGTTTTTTATAATCGGTCCGGTAAGTATCAATAGTACCGGTATAACCATTGGTCAGCGTATGCCAAAAATCGTTTACGCCTACCAAAATGCTCAGTACATTAGGTTTAATGTTCAGGCAGTCTTTCTCCCACCTGTCCGCAAGCTGGTAAACTTTGTTGCCGCTTATCCCGGTGTTAAATATCTGTAAGCCTTTGGCAGGATAAGTTTTTAACAAATGACTGCCCGCTATCAGCGCATAACCGCTGCCCCAGTAAGCAACGGTATTGGCTTTAATATCGGTTTTATTACGCCCGGCATCAGTTATCGAATCCCCCTGAAACAACACGATATCGTTGTTGTTTAGAGTGATCTTTTTGCCTTTGGCAGCGGGCATGGCGGCCGCAACAATTTGCGGTATGGCTAAACTGCCTATCACGCCCACAGCTGCGGTTTGTATAAAATTACGTCTCGAATTTTTTGACTGGTTTTCCATTGGTATATTTTTCTCGAAACTAAGATATACACAAAAAACACATTGTCAAAAAAGCTAACTTCGCGGCTATGTACTCGCTTATCAAACCTATACTGTTTCAGTTCGATCCCGAAAAGGTGCACTATTTTGTAGTGCGTAATTTAAAACGCTTTAACCGTTTTCCGGGAGGGGCCGCCTTGAGTCGCAGTATATGGGCTTTTAATGACGAGCGGTTAAACAAAAAAGTATTTGGTTTAACATTTAAAAACCCGGTAGGTTTGGCCGCAGGTTTCGATAAAAATGCTGAGTTGATAACCGAAATGGCCGACCTTGGTTTTGGCTTTGTAGAAGTAGGTACCGTAACCCCTTTGCCTCAGCCGGGTAATGATAAACCGCGCATGTTTCGTTTGCCTGATGATAGCGCGCTTATTAACCGGATGGGTTTTAACAACCAGGGGGTAGATGTGGTTGCGCAGCGTATAAAGGCTTACCGCGATTCAGAAAAAGCAGATAAGGGTTTGATTATCGGTGGTAACATCGGTAAAAATAAAGTTACCCCTAACGAAAACGCTGTCGACGATTATATTAAATGCTTTGATCGTTTGCACGATGTGGTTGATTATTTTGTGGTCAACGTAAGTTCGCCCAACACACCAGGCCTGCGTGCTCTGCAAGAAAAAGAGCCTTTAAAAAATATCCTCAACACCTTACAGCAGCGTAACCTTAAAAATCCGGTTGTGCGGCCTATCTTACTCAAAATAGCTCCCGATCTCACTAACGACCAGTTGAACGATATTGTAGAGATCGTAACAGAAACAAATATAGCAGGCGTCATTGCCACCAATACTACCATCAGCCGTGAGGGTCTCACATCGGCACACAAAAGCGAAACAGGTGGCTTAAGTGGTAAACCCTTAACACAGCGCTCAACCGAAGTAATCAAATATTTGTCAGACAAATCAAAACAATCGTTCCCGATAATAGGAGTAGGCGGCATCCATTCGCCACAGGATGCTTTGGACAAGCTGGAAGCCGGCGCGGCATTGGTGCAGCTTTATACCGGTTTTATTTACGAAGGCCCGGGACTGATCAGCCGTATCAACAAAAAAATCCTGTCGGTATAGCACCAACAGGATTTTAAATTTCCTTGTAAAGAAGAATTAGCTAATTACTTTGCAGCTTCTAAAGCAGCTAAAACAGCATTGTTTTTAGCTAACTGATCTTTAGTCGATTGCCGTGAACGGCTTCCTGGTTCCAGGTTAGTAGCCAGTTTTAAATGCTGAACTTCTAAACGGCTAAATGTTTTGTTTCTTCTATCTTTTCTTTTTAAACGAGTAACACCCATGACTTTAATTTTTTTAACGTTAATACCTTGAGGTCGAGAGCGGATTCGAACCGCTGTAGGAGGTTTTGCAGACCTCAGCCTAGCCACTCGGCCACCCGACCCTAATTTGGACTGCAAAAATAGTAATATTATATTGCCTTACAATTTTTATTTTAAGGTTTTTCTACTAAGTTCTGAACAAAATATCGCAGTAGCGATCGCCACGTTCAGCGATTCCGTTTTTCCGGCCTGTGGTATGGTTACCCGGTGTTGTATCAATTGCTCAATTTCAGGGCGGATGCCGTTTCCCTCATTACCCATCACAATCAGGCCCTCGCTGCCAAAATCGGTATTGTAAATGTTGTTTCCGGCCAGCAAAGCCCCAAAAACAGGTAGTTTGCTTTGTTTAATAAAATTAACAAGGTTTAGGTATTGCACATTGGTCCGCGCAAGCGAACCCATGGTTGCCTGTACAACTTTGGGGTTATAAACATCAACCGTATCCTCCGAACATACCATGTTTTTAATGCCGAACCAATCGGCCGTGCGGATAATAGTGCCCAGATTGCCGGGATCTTGTATACCATCCAGCACTAAAACAAAACTTTGTTGCAGTGTTGGTGTTTCAATTTTGGCTGGTTGTGGTATTTTTATAAGGGCTATAACATCCTGTGGGGTAGTTAAACTGCTTATTTTTTCAAGCATGTTTGCCGATATCTCCTGAATGTTTATTTTTCGGGATAAATTGAGCATTTTTGCGGCTAAAGCAGGCGTGTGGTAAATGGCCTCAATATTGTAACCCGAGTTAATGAATTCTGTTACCGATTTGATACCTTCAACCAAAAAAAGACCATGTTCTTTTCTGCCTTTTTTTTGTTGTAAGGATTTTAAAAAACTGATTTGAGACTTTGAAAGCATATACCCGGTATAATAATTACAGCCTTACAATTTTAAGTATTATTATTCTCTTTTTGGTCCAGGCGTGCAGTACCACCCGAGGGCTCAAAGATAATCAGGTTTTGGTACGGAAAATAACTTTAAACGGAATTGATAAGCAATATCAGTTGGCTGCGGTAAACTATGTTGATAAAGAGCAGCAACCCAATAACTGGTTAAACCTCCAATTTTATTATGCCTTTAGCAAGCACGGTAAAAATGATATCGGCGAGGCGCCACGTATCCTGGATTCAGACCTGGTAGAATTTTCAAGGGTGCAGATCGAAAAGTTTTTGATCCACAAAGGCTATTTAAAAGCAAAGGTTGAAAACCAGGTCAAGATCAAAGGCAAAAAAGCCGAGCTTATATTTAACGCTACCGAAGGCCCCCTGTTCAAGGTGCAAAAGGTAAGAGACAGTATTGAAGATCCGCACGTAAAAATCCTGTATAACGCTAACAGATCCCTGGTGAGCCATATTAAAGTTGGCGATCCCTACGATATTGACAGCCTGGCGCTCGAGCGTGAAGATATCTTTCAGTTAATGAAACGCAACGGCTATTTCGACTTTTACAGGCAATCCATCAACTACAATTACGATACCGCTTTCAACAAAAGCGCGGTAGCTGTTACCCGTATCATATCAAATCCGCCGGATGATGATAAGCATGAGATTTATACCATCAATAACACGCTCATCACCATTTATGCCAGCAACGGTAAACCTGTTGGCAAAGCCGATTCTATCAAAGTTGATTCGCAATTCACTTTCGTGGATTACTCGCATAAGTTTAAACCATCGGCGTTAACTAATTATATTTTTCAACGCAAAGGCGATCAGTATAATATCGAACAACAAAACCTAACCACGGCGCGGCTTTCGGAGCTCAATGTTTTTCGTAACGTGCCCAATCCAACCTATACCAAAACTGCCGATAGTACCAACAGGCTGGATAGCCGCATTGATATCATTCCGCTTAAGCATATGTCTGACAGGGTTGAGGCCGAGTTTATTTTTAATCTCGGTGGCAATACGGGTTTTAACATCGATAATACCTTTACCGATCGTAACCTGTTTAAAGGTGCCGAGATATTACAGCTAAAACTAAGCTGGAGTGTGTTGTTCAACGGATCGTCAACTGCGGCCAACTCCATCCAAAACCAGGATTTTAAAGCCGGGTTGAGCCTGGTTTATCCGCGTATCATATCGCCGTTTAAACTGCCCATACCTGGCAAATATGGCGTGCCGCACACCACCATATCATCAAATTACCAGTTGTTTTTTCAGGATGGCCTGGTATCGCGAAAAAGCATTATCAATTCTATTACCTACGATTGGGCCGAAACCCCGCAAAAACTGCATTCGCTTACGCCAATTAATATCGAATTTTCAAAGGGGATCATAGATCCCACAGCCCAAAGTCAGCTTGTTGACCAAAACCGCTATTCATATGTTTATTTGATCGGCCGTACAATTTTTACAGCAGGCAGTAAATACTCCTACCAGGTAAACGCCAATAAGCTATACTCGCTTGATAACTTTATTTATTTCCGCGGCGCCGTTGATGTTGGCGGCAATACCTTGAGCTTGTTAAGTAATCTGTTCAATACCAGTAAAGATAGCTTAGGGCAGCGTACTTTGTTTGGGCAAACGTTTGCGCAATATGCCAAGGCCGAAACCGATGTCCGGTTCTACCGCCGGTTAAACTTAGGCCAGGAATTTGTTTTCAGGTTCAACGCGGGTATAGGTGTCCCTTACGGTAACAGCAGCCAGCTTATTTTCGAAAAAAACTTTTATGCCGGCGGATCGAATGATATACGCTCGTGGCTGCCACGCACTTTGGGACCGGGCCAATTTAATCGGGCTACCGCTTATACCAGTGATACACTGCGCAACCGTTTAAAATACCTCGATCAGTTTGGCGAGATAAAAATTGTAGGTAACGCCGAATACCGTTTTGGCTTGCTCGATAACTTTTTTGGTTCTAAATTAAATGGTGCGCTCTTTACCGATTTTGGTAACGTTTGGCGCCTCAAACCCGAAACGGATAGTCCCGACGGTACTTTTGGTTTAAATAACCTTTTTCAATCAACAGCCATTGGTGTTGGCACCGGTTTACGGTTCGATCTGAGTTTCTTTGTATTCCGTTTGGATATGGCCTTTAAGTTTAAAGACCCGCAATTTAGCGGCTCTGAGCAATGGGTGCTGTTAAAGCACGGCGACGAACTTTTCAGGGCCGGATCGTTTAAACATAACTACCAGGTTGCCAACGGCGGCGATCCGTATAGCTTTATGCAGCTCAATTTTGGAATAGGATTGCCTTTTTAACGGATGTAAGATGTGAGAGGGACGATGGAAAACGGTTCCTTTTCATTTCTCCATTACATCTTCCATTTTACATCTCACATCTTCCATCTAAAACACGTGTTTCAACCCATCAAATACGGTATCGAAAAACGTGCCCACGCCCAGTCCGCTATGGTGGTTAAAGTATAAAAAAACGCAAAAAATAACCGCCGCAATAATGATAAAACGCTTAAACATATAGCCCAGCAGCACCAATATCAGTGGGATAGCCACCAATATTATCCAGCTGATGTGTACCGGCGTAAGCTTGGTATCCTGTTTATAAACATAAAAAAGCATCGAGTTCGAACCCTTTTCGTTACTGTGTTTTAAATAAATAAAGCTCGATTTATCCAGTTTGTGATGGTAAAACGCAGTACCGTTGGCAAAACTCAGATCTTCGTCAAAACCATTTATCGTAAACTTAAATACCCCATCAACGTTTTCCTGTATCACTCCCGCGGTATCTGTCGCTACAACAGCTACCTCGTTCTTTGCAAAAGGATTTTCTTTCACAGTAAAGTTTCTGATCAGGATAACATCTGCATGGGCCGCAAAACCAAGGCCGGCAATAAACAAAACAAGGAGCCATTTTTTCATATCAGGTTATTCGAGTGCGCGTTTGTTAAAAATTAAAAATCCGGCGTGAAACATAATGCCGTATCGTTTTTGGCTGTCATCGTAATAGTTAAAGCTCAGGCTTATCGGTCCAACAAAACTCTGGTAAACCAACCCGGTCGAAGCAGCTATCCGGCCAAAGCCAAATGTATCCGAATAACTAACATCTTGCAAGCCGTTAAGTTTAATGCTTTGCACCGGTATAAATAAATACCCTTCGCTGCGCCATTCCAGGTTTTTTTCAATGGTTACCACACTTTTTAAACCGCCGGCGGCATAGCTTTGCGCTCTAAAGTTATTTAATATCAGCGTGCGCGAATCCTGCAAAGGGTAAAATGCCGGCGAACTTAATATCGATGCCTCATAAGTTTTAAATAAAGGTTTGTCACTTAGTACTGCCTCTAACTGGTAACCCAGGCTCAGTCTCTTTTTAGCATAAAAGTAATTCTCCTGACCTATTTTAGCGATAAACCATTGTCTTTTCGCGCTAAAATCACCTGCTGGTACAAAGCCGGGGGTGTTTGATAAGATGTTGCCCTGGTCGTAATATTCGGTACCGTTGTAATACTGCGCACCCAGGTAGTAGCTATAGCCCTTGCTGGGGTATTGCTTGCGGTTAAGCGAGCTTTTTTCTATCGCGATGCCAACCTTGTATCCGTTAAAACGGGTAGCATCAAGCGTGTCGCCGTTTTGATAAGTATTGTTGGGGCTGTAACTATCGCCCGTATTAACATAGCCGCCCTGTAGCTCCACCTTGCCATTATGCACAACGGGTATCCCCACTTTTAAAATGATCTTCCTGTCTGTTTGTTGTACATATATCGGCGTGATCTTTTCAACCGATAATAGGTTAGTGTTAAAATAATCCCAGTTGTTATAGGTAAATTCTGCTCCCAGGTAAACGGGGAGGCGTAATGGAAAATCGGTGCGTAAAGTTCCCTGTACAGATTCGTAAAACCTGCCCGAATAAAAATTGGCGCCCAAAGTAAAAGCGTTGCGGTTCACGTAATCGTACTGTAAACCCAGGTATGCCGAGCTAATGGGCCTGCTGGAAAGCAAGCCCCCGATATCAACCTTAAAGTTCCGGTTCGATTTTACATCTACCTCAAAATCATAAGTGTTACTTTCGGGATGATAAATAATGCGCGGGTATATCGTTTCAAAATTATCATTGGTTACCAGCCGGTAGTAACCATCCTTAATATCCTGTAAAGTAATAGGCAAACCATCGTACTTATGAAAAATGCGCTCCACATACCGCTGTTGCTGAAAGTTTGCCCCCGTTACAATGATATTACTGATCATCACAGGTTGCTGTTTCCGGATAAACGCTGCGCGTTTTTCATTTACTTCGGCCGTGTCGGCGCGGCGTTTAATACCGGCTTTAATACGCGGCATATCGGCAATAGTGGCATCGTACCCGGCTTTGATCATTTGTGCAACGGGCGTAAAATTGGTTGTACTGTAACTGGCCAGGTTGGGTTGTATATAAATGCCGTTCCTGCCTATGCTGGTACTGTCGGATTTTGACAGAAAGGCATAAAGCAGCATCCGGCCCTGCAGTTTTTCATCATTATCTTTCGGATAATCGGTAAATGTTTTCGACGATACATTGGCGCCTATAATATAATCAGGTGTAAAGTCTCGCCTCATAATATCTACCGGGAAGTTATCGTATAGGCCACCATCAAAAACATACCGTCCGTCAACCTTTACCGGCCGGTAAATAAGCGGAACGGTTATCGTGCCACGTATAGCCTCGGTTAGGCTGCCGTGGTCAACATCAATGGCCTTTTGCGAAAAAACATCGGCAACCACACATCTAAAAGGCACAAAAAGATCATTAAAATTGTTTTTTGAATTGGTTGATGCCTGTGCAAATAACTCGATCAAAGCAAAATTTAACGGGATATCATTGATCAGTGTCGACCGGAAGCGCGCCTGCAAACCGGTGTCTATCTGTAGTTTTAAGGTAAGAAACGAAGGGTTATCTGCTTTCTTTTGAAAAAAGTACCGGTAGTCGCTGTCGTACTTCCCGCTCACCCAATCCTGAAAATCACTGCTCAGGGCAAGCTTTTCAATTTGTTGCGGGCTATAACCTGCCGCATACATAGCGCCAACTACGCCACCCATTGAGGTACCTACAATATAATCTATCGGGATATGGTTTTCTTCGAGCGCTTTAAGTACGCCTATATGTGCCAGGCCCTTGGCACCGCCGCCGCTAAATACAAGTCCTACTTTTTGCGCCTTTGCCGTAATGCAAATGCAAAAGAGTAATATAAATGCCTGTATTTTTTTCATGCGTACCGTATACAGACTAAAAATACGGCTTTTACCCTTGTTTATTACTTAATTGAGCAGGTAAATATATAAGTTGAGTACGCTGGCAAAGCTAACCCACAGCAAATAAGGTACAAGCAACCATGCTGCCGTTCGGTTTAACTTGCTGAAATAGAAAATGTTGGCCGCTATGCTTATCCATAAAGCAACAATAACAACCAGTGCGGCAAAAATCTGGTGTAAACCGAAAAAAACGATGGACCAGGAGAAGTTAAACAGCAATTGCAAAAAGTAACTGTATTGCGAATTAATATAGTCAATACTTTCGCGCCGCTGCAGCCATATCAGGTAGGCAGAAATACCTATCAGAATGTATAAGAGCAGCCATACAGGGCCAAAAAGCCAATTGGGCGGATTAAATGCCGGTTTTTGTAAAAATGCATACCATACCTGTATTTGCGATGTGGTAAAATACGACGCCACACCCCCAATGCACAGCACAATGCCAATGCTGATCAGCAACGGCAATATTTTAAAGGCAGACCTGTGCACGTATGTATTCATGGTTTATTTTAAACACATGAAGCCCGCGTTTGGTTTGAATTTGCCTGCAAAAAAAAAGTGTGGCAGGGATTGAGAACTATTCTTCCTTTTTATACAATATCGCAGCTATATCAGCCGACATTTTGATACCCTTGATCATAGCCGAACTAAAGCCGTTATGCTCCATTTCGTTCAGGCCGGCAATGGTGCAGCCTTTCGGCGATGTTACCTTGTCAATTTCATGCTCCGGGTGCGATGCTAATTGTAGTAAAAGGTCGGCAGCACCTTTGGCGGTCTGTGCAGCCATCTTCAGTGCGTCATGTGCATGGAACCCAATTTCGGTACCGCCTTGCGATGCCGCGCGGATTGAGCGTAAAAAGAAAGCTATCCCGCAGGCACACAATGCCGTGGCCGATGTCATCAGTTCTTCATTAATGATCACTGTTATGCCAACAGTATCGAATAACTCTTTAACCAAACCTATATTGCTGTTGCTGGCGTGTGCGCTGCCAATACAGGTCATGCTTTGGCCAATGGCAATAGCGGTATTTGGCATGGCGCGTACAACCTGCACATCAATGTCGAGGTGTTTACGGATATCGGCACAGCTAACTCCTGATATTACCGATATCAATAAATGTTTTTTGGGTTTTATAGCTTCTTTTATCTCGTCAAGCAGTTTGTTAAGCTGTTGAGGCAATACGGCCAAAACAATAATATGTGCTTTGCTTACGGCTTTTTCATTATCGTCGCTTACTTTATAACCCTCTTCGGCTAAATCAGCTAAGGCAGCTGTATTGCGGCGGGTAAGTGTAATTTGTTGCGGCTCATAAATACCGGCCTTAACTAATCCTTTAGCCAGGGCTAAACCAATATTTCCACTGCCTAAAATGGCTATAGTTTTGTTTGCGTTCATATTTTAGTGCTTAAGCGTGTTCCAAATGATTTATTATGTTTTAATGATCCCAGTTCGTCCGCATGGCCAATAATTACTGCTTTAACCCCGCAGGCTATCGCCGTAAAGGCATTATCTAATTTAGGCAGCATCCCACCCGAAATGATCTGTTGTATTTTAAGATCTTCGTATCGTTCCGGGTCTATCTCGCGTATCAGCGAATCCTCATCATCAATATCTTTTAAAACCCCTTTTTTCTCAAAGCAGTATATCAGGGTTGTTTCATAATGTTTGGACAATGCTACCGCCAGGGCCGAGGCTATCGTATCGGCATTGGTGTTGAGCAACTGGCCGGCGCCATCGTGCGTTAACGCACAAAATGCGGGTGTAAAACCTGCTTCCATTAACCGGCTTATATTTTCGGCCTGTATCGAGTCATTATCAATATCGCCAACAAAACCATAATCAATAGTTTTAACCGGGCGTTTTTTAGCTAAGATAAAATTACCGTCGGCACCGGTTAAACCTATAGCGTTGCACCCAACCGCCTGTAACGACGCCACAATGTTTTTGTTGATCAAACCTGCATAAACCATGGTTACCACACGCAGGGTTTCAATATCGGTAATGCGTCGGCCGTCAACCAATGTGGCTTCAATACCCAGCGTAGCCGATAGCTGCGTAGCAACCTTGCCACCGCCATGCACCAGTATTTTAAAACCATCTAATGCTGCAAAATCTTTTAAAAAACGGTGCAGGTTTTCTGAGTTGTCAATAACGTTACCGCCAATTTTTATAACGTGAAGATTTTGTAAAGCCATTTTCCTCTAATATTGCTATTATTTATGTTTATCCGCAAATATAGCGTGTAGTTTAAATGTAAAAGGTTTATTTTATTATTAATTTCTAAGGATTGTGCTTTTTAGATTGCATTTTTTGCAAACATAAAGTCTAATTTAGCCTTGTAAAACATATAGGTTTACATTACTTGATTATGCATTTAGGCACGGTAACCAATCACCCGCGGGTGGTAATTATAGGCGGCGGTTTTGGTGGTATTGAATTAGCAAAAAAGCTCAAAGACAAGCCGGTTGAGGTTTTAATGGTAGATAAACATAATTACCACACCTTTCAGCCATTGCTGTACCAGATAGCTATGGGCGATATCGAGGCCGACTCGATCGCTTTCCCCATACGTAAGATATTCGGCGGGCAAAAAAACTTTTCCTTCCGGATGACGAAAGTAGAAGCGATCAATCCCGAAAAAAACACCCTCACCACCGATATTGGCGAAATTGCTTACGATTACGTAGTTATAGCTACCGGATCAACCACCAATTACTTTGGTAACGATGAATTGGCAAAGAGCACCATGCCAATGAAAAGCATTCCCGAAGCTTTAAACCTGCGCAGCTTGATCTTACAAAATATTGAGAAAGCTATCATCAGCGAAAGCCAGGAAGAACGGGACGCGCTGCTGAATTTTGTGGTAGTAGGAGGTGGCGCCACCGGTGTTGAACTTTCGGGCGCATTGGCCGAAATGCGTAATTTCGTATTGACCTATGATTATCCCGAACTGCGAAAAGAGGACATGAAGGTTTACCTGGTTGAAGGTAAAGAGCGACTGCTGGCAAGCATGTCTGAACAGGCTTCAAAAAAAGCGAAAGACTTTTTAACCGAACTTGATGTTGAAGTGCACAACAGCGTGCACGTAAAAAGCTATAATGGCCACGAAATGGTTATTGATAACGGTAAACGGATCATCACACGCAACGTGTTATGGGCGGCCGGTGTAAAAGGCGAGGTGATTAAGGGGATACCGCATGATGTTATTGTACGCGGCAACCGTATTCAAACCGACGAATTTAACCGTGTTAAAGGTTATCTCAACATATTTGCCATTGGCGATGTGGCGGCCGTGATTACACCCGAAACGCCCGAAGGCCACCCCGGCGTGGCGCCGGCGGCAATACAGCAAGGCAAACACCTGGCTAAAAATCTGCTGCGCCTGTTTGATGGGCATGAGCCTGAGCCATTTAAATATTTCGATAAAGGGTCACTGGCCACTATCGGTAAAAACCTCGCTGTTGCCGATTTTGGTAAATTACGTTTCCAGGGCTTTTTTGCCTGGCTGATATGGGGTTTTGTACACCTGATGTCCTTAGTAAGTGCGCGCAACAGGCTGGTAGTATTGATCAACTGGGCAGGTAGTTACTTTAGCAACAGCAGCGGATCAAGGTTAATTATTCGCAAGTTCAATCCCGAATCGGTAAAAATAGAAACGCCGGTAAAAACGGAAACTTAAACGCTGGTTAGTGCTTCGTAAAGTTTATCTATTTCGATAGGTTTACGTAAAAAACCATTAAAATAGCTTACATATTCATCTACGTTCTCTGCAGTAATATCAGCAGTAAGCGCAAAAATAGGCGTATTGCTGTTCGGACTTGAATTTGTGCGGATATGCATGGTCGCATCGTAGCCGTTCATCTCGGGCATGTGGATATCCATTAAAATAAAATCAAACGGTTTCAGCTTTGATTTTGCCACCGCCTCCATACCGTCTTTGGCATGTTCGGTAACAATGCCCCAGTTTGATAGCAGTTTACGGGCAACCATCGCATTGATCATATTATCCTCGGCCAGTAACACGGTCTTGTCTTTTAGCTCGGTAGAACGCCTGGCCGGTGTTACTACCGGTACCCCCGATTTTTTTAATTGCAGATTGAAATAAAACTCCGATCCTTTACCAACTTCACTGTTAAATTTAACCTCGCTGCCATGCAGTTCTATCAGCTTTTTAACAATGGCGAGGCCCAGGCCAGAGCCGCCTTGCTTGCGCGTAGTTATCGACTTTGGCTGCGAAAAACTATCAAACATCTGGTCAAAATAACTTTCGGGGATACCTATGCCGGTATCACTTATTTTAAACCGTAACACATCGGTGTATTGGTCGCCGTCTACTTTTTCTACGGCTATATTAACCTCGCCATGGTCGGTATATTTTATAGCGTTGCCTATCAGGTTGCCTAATATCTGCGATAGTTTGGTTTCATCTAACTGATAATTGTCGGCAACATCGGGTTGTGTTTGTAATGATATTTTTAAACCTTTTTCTTTAGCAAGGCTTTCATATGTTTTTTTGATGTTTTCGAGCAGTGTTTTAAAGTTACAAGGCCTTAATTCTAACTGAACTTTACCCGTATCCAGTTTGGTAAAATCCAGGATATCATTAATGATGAATAAAAGGTTGTTAGATGCAAACTTTAACGAGTTGAGCAGTTCCTTATCTTCCGGGTCCGATTTTTCTTTCAGCAAACTGGTTATCGTGATCACAGCATTCAGCGGGGTTCTTATCTCATGGCTCATGGTCGATAAAAAATCCTGTTTTACCCTGGCCGATTGCTCTGCACGCTCCTGCTTTTCAATGATCTCGGCTTTCTCACGCTGGGCCTGCGCTTCTTTTTCAAGCGCCTCCATTTTGTTGATCAGCTCGTAGTTCTCTATCGCTTTAAGTGTTTGTGTATTTATAACCGCTTCTTTTTCAGTTAAATACAGTTCCAGGTATTCAAGTGCTTTTACTGTGTTATTTTCCTGTTTATATATTTCGTAAAGCAGGTGATCGCACTTAAACTTAATAATAACGATATTGTATATGGCGCTTAGCTCAATCGCCTTTTGAGTAATCTCACGGGCCTTATCAAGTGACCCGGTTGCTACATACAATGCTGCCAGTTTATGGTAAGCCATGCCCAGGCCAAGTTTTTCACCCGTTTCCTTATGTATTTCAATTGCCTTTAAAAAATCACTTTCGGCTTCGGCATAGCGCTTTAGTTTAATAAATACTTTGCCGCGGCCATACAACGCAAAGCCCAAACCCCTGATGTCGCCGGTTGTGTTTTTAATAAGGATGGAGCGCTCAATGATCTCAAGTGCCTCGTCAATTCGCCCCTGTTTCAAATGTATGCCCGATAGTGGGTTATAAGCATTCGATTCCAGGTTCAGGTCACCTGCGGCTATGGCCGTTTCGATAGCGGTTTCATAAGATTTTATCGCGTTTTTTTGATCTCCGAAATACTCATATATGGTACCCATTGATTTATGTACACGCGATTGATTAAAATTATCATTAACCCGCCGGTAAGTTTTCAGGCAGTCAACCAGGTAAATTAAGCCAAGGTGATAGTTGTCTGTTTTATAGTAAGCGCCAGCAATACTGTATTTGGCATCGGCTACACCCTGTTCATCATTGAGTTTTTCAAAGCAAGTAATAGCTTCTTCAGCAAACCTGATCGACGTGGTATACTCCCCCAAGATCATGTGAAACAAAGCCAGCTGGTTTAGGCTCCGTCCAATTAATGCTTCGTCAAAGCATTCGCGGCTTAATGTTAATGCTTTGTTCGATAACTGGATACTGCGTTGAAGGTTATTTATACGGCATGAATAAGCATCATCCAGTAAGGAAACAATCAGTGTATTGTTGTTTGCAGGTGATTTATTCATGTTGTCGAACCAATGTGATACAATTGGGGCTAGCATCTACAAAGTACGGATAAAAATCCGAAATGGTTGTATCTCAAAATAAAAAAGCCGCCTAAACAAGTTAGGCGGCTTCAAAGCTATGCTTAAAGCAAGTTTTAACCTTTAGGGTTTAAAGCTTCATTTATTCTGTCCGACAGATCCTGCAAATGGTAGCTGGTCATGCTGTCGGTAGTATTAGGCAATGCAGTTTTTATCATCGCATTAATGGCGCGCAATTGTGCTTTGGCCATCGAAAATACATCGCTATCTTCTTTATCAGCATCGCGCGATGCACCGCCGCCACCTCTGCGGCCACCACCCGCAACTACAGCTGCGGCAGGATCAGCAGGTGGAGTAGGGGTAACCAGGTCGATCAGTTTACCTACATAAAGTTTTTGCAGGTTACGACGATAAACATCAACTGCCTGGTTGCTTTTTAGCTCACGGAAAACAATGTTCTGCATATCGCCAAAAAAGTCGGTTATCTTATACGCCGAGGCACCATCAGCAGCTTCGGCAGCGATCAATTTGTATAAAGTGTGATTGGCTACCAGGCGGTTCAAAACAGGCTCTTGTAAACGTGAGACAGTTTGTACCGGGTTACCATCTATATCTTTTAAAATAGTTTGATTTAATAACCAGGTAGGTGTGGTAAATAATTGTGCATCTAAAAATGCCATAGCCTCTCTTTGAGTGGCGGCAGGGGTATACTCATATACGGTACCGGTTTGTTCAACAGTTTTCGGGTTTTCGTAAATACCACCAATGTTTTTGGCAACATGGCCCATATAACGCCCAAACTGGGTAGTCAACTGGCCATACATATTGGTCAGATCTTCATATTTTTCGTTTGGCTCGCGTGTCCACTCGGGCAGTTTGGCTAAAATAACTTTAAGGTTTTTAATACCGTAAGTGCTTGCAAGCATGGCGTTATCACTCAAGTCTTCGTTTTGCGAATGCGGATCATCGGGATTTAATTCGGTGCCAAACCATAAGCGCCTGTCTTTAAAACGCTCAACGGTCAGTTTATTTAAGATCGGTACTTCAGCTTCGGGCCCTTTAACGCCTGGCAATACTTTGTAACCCCATTCAATGGCCCATTTGTCATAATCGCCAATGCGTGGGTATAAACCGGCTTTGCCAATGTTATCCTCTGGCTGGGCTACATAATTAAAACGTGCATAGTCCATTATCGAAGGTGTGTGGCCGTTGGCTTCAACCCAGGCTTTATCACGTAATTTTTCGGTAGGCACAGTTGAACTTGAGCCATAGTTGTGGCGTAGGCCCAAAGTGTGGCCAACTTCGTGCGATGATACAAAACGGATCAGATCACCCATTAACTCATCACTAAAGTGCATGCTGCGTGCACGCGGGTCAACCGCTGCGGTTTGTATCATATACCAATCGTGTACCAGTTTCATTACGTTGTGGTACCAGTTGATGTGCGTTTCTAAGATCTCGCCGCTGCGCGGGTCGGAAATATGCGGGCCGCTGGCGTTTTCAGTTTCCGATGGTTTGTAAACAATAACCGAGTGGCTCGCATCGTCCAGGCTCCAGGTCGAATCCTGAGCTGGAGTTGGCGCTACTTTGGCTACGATAGCATTTTTAAAACCAGCTTTTTCAAAAGCTTTTTGCCAATCGTTAACACCGGCAATTAAATAAGGCACCCATTTTTTAGGTGTGGCCGGATCAATATAGTATACAATTTGTTTTTTAGGTTCAACCAGTTCACCGCGCTTGTATTTGGCCATATCCTCTGGTTTAGGTTCTAACCTCCAGCGGGCTATCAGCTCAATATTTTTAACGCCTTGCGGGTTGGCATCAAAATCAACATAGCCGGTAGTAAAATAACCAATACGGTTATCAAAGTAACGAGCCTGCATTGGCACTTTGGGCAATATCAGTATCGATGTATTTAGTTCTACAGTTTCTGAAGGCAGGTTAGGATTTGCCTGTCCACCACCACCGGTTGTAGGCACTTGCGGACCGCCACCGCCACGACCGCCAAAACCGGTTGTTGCTGCTGCCAGGTTATAGGTTTTTACTGTGGTGATCTCAACATTGGTTGGGAAAGTTTTCACTGCCTCAATATAGCTGCGATCTGCAAGATAGGCGCCTAACCTTACACGGGCCTTTGCCTGTGCCGAGCTGAAAAAGAAAATATCATTGTCACCGCTGATGTAGTCAGTCATGTCAACTACGCTTCCTTTTGAGTCGGGCGAATAAGCTGCAATATTGAATGCCGCGCTTATTGCCTGGATGTTTGAACGGCGCACAGCCTCAAACATTGATTTCGTGCTATCGGGGCTGTATGTTGCGTATGATATTTTACGTAAAAAAATGCGATTAGCTGGGCCTTTTTCAAAGGTAATTACTGATTGGCCTATCTGATCGCCTGCGTAACCATCAGCAGCGCGCATTTCGGCACCCGATTTTGATATCCGGTTAACTACCAAAATTTCACGTCCCAGTATACTATCCGGAATTTCAAAGTAATATTTGTCGTCAATTTTATGAACTTTAAACAAGCCGTTCCTGGTAATAGCCTTATCTGTAATAACGCTTTTATACGGACGTGGAACAGCCCTGGTAGCACCTAGTCCCGCACCAAAGCCTCCTCGTCTGGCTGTAGTGTCAGTTCCGGCACCTCCACCGCCGCGTTGGGCAAAAGCCGCACCCGAAAACATAGTTACTGTTAGAAAAACTACAAGTAAATTTTTTTTCATATTAATCTGTTTAATTAAAGAGTTTTATAGAAGGTAAATATAATAGCTTGTCAAATAATTATTTATGTATAACCTGAATGTTACACTGTGTTTTTGAAATAAAATTTGGCTTTTTTATATAAAGCAAGAAGAAATAATGGAAATAGCAATAATTACCAAAAGTAATAGCTAATAACCCAAGGTAATAAGGTTGATGATTGCTATGGAAGAAAGTTGGTAAACAGATCGTTGGAGATGTTATAAACTGCTTACCCGCGCAGCAGGTAAGCGGTTTATTTGTGGCTTAGTACCCTATAGTAAAACGTTGTTTAATAAACTGAGGTTTCTCCAACTCGTCAATCAATGCAGCAGCATAATCATCGTAAGTAATATGGCTATTGCCATCTTCATCAAATATCGGGTTATCCTTACCAATGCGGAATTTACCGGTATAGGCACCAGGTTCAATAATAATAGCCGGACTAAAGAATGTCCAGTCAAGGTCTGCTTCTTTACGGAATACGTTTAATGAGTCGCGCTGCGCTAACGCGCCTAATTTCCATTCAGCCGGGAACGCGGGTGTATCCACTAATTGTACACCCGGGGCAACTTCTAAACTACCCGCGCCGCCTACATTAATTAAACGTTTTACGCCTGCCTTTTTAGCTGCATCGATCACCGATTTGGCAATATCACTAAACAAGTGAAATGTTTCAGGCTTGGTCCAATCAATACCAAACGCGCTGATCACAGCATCATGCCCTTTTAGTATATCTGCCAATGCATCAGTATCTAAAGCATTGGCCTTAACCCAGGTTAGGTTGTTGTGGGCGTATGCCGATGGATTACGCGCAATGCCCGTTACTTCGTGTCCGCGGTTTAATGCGTTTTCTAAAATTCTTGAGCCTATTTTTCCGTTGGCTCCAATTAATGCAACTTTCATGATATGGATTGTTTTAAATTGTAATGTATTTTGTTACAGTTTTGTTTAAAAAAAAATCAATTAAATTTTTGTACAAATTTTTCGAGGGTTACGGTACGTAACTGATCTATTAGTGCTTTTTCGGCATCGATATACAGATTGTTTAAATGATTGCCTATTTGACGGCCGACAGGGCATGCCGGATTGGGCGTGTTTTTAGATTGACCGAGTAATGATGAGGACCGTTTCACAGCCTCATATACATCCGAAAGGTAAATATCTGCAGCTGCTTTGTTAAGATAAGTACCACCATTTTTGCCTTCGCGGGTAGCTATCAGGCCATGTTCACGCAGGTTGATCAATTCCTTACGCACCAGTACCGGGTTAATGTTAATGCTTCCAGCCATATAGTCGGATGACAGTAATTCCCCCTTAGCCTCTGCAAGCAGGGTAAGTATATGTACAGATATTGAAAAGCTGCTGTTATTCATTACTGTAATATTAATTATTACAGTACAAAGGTAAAAATGTTTTTTGAGAATGCAAGGGGCACGTACAAAAAAATGACACCCAACACCAAAGTACAATATGAGCAAGAAACGGATTTTTTACCCGGTACAAAGCCGGTAGTTTTGACCTATCAAATCACCATAAATTATTAATGCGATGCATATTTCAAGTCAACCTTCAATTTTATATTTCGGAACACCGGTAGTACTGGTTGGTACAAAAAATAGTAACGGCACCGACAATCTTGCGCCCATTTCATCCGTATTCTGGCTGGGGTGGCGATGCGTGATAGGTATTTCGGGTTTTTCTAAAACTACCGAAAATATATTACGTACCGGTGAATGCGTATTGAATTTGCCCTCAATAAACGAGGTAACAGCGGTTAACCGCCTTGCCAAAACTACCGGTACAAACCCAGTACCGATTGGAAAACAGTTAAAAGGCTACCGTTACGAACAGGATAAATTTGCAGTTGCAGGTTTAACCCGTCAGGATGCTGAAACTATCGATGCACCTCGGGTTAAGGAATGCCCGGTTCAGTTAGAGGCCGTAGTTGAGGCTGTACATAGCCTTGCCGAAAATGATGCGGATCAACGTGGTAAGATAATGACTATCGAGCTACGGATACAAAAGGTTCATCTGCATCAATCGATATTAATGGATGGGCACGCTAATCGTGTCGACCCTGATAAATGGCGACCGTTAATTATGAGTTTCCAGGAATTTTACGGCTTGGGCGAAAAGGTACATTCATCTACGCTTGCCGAAATACCTGAGCAATTATATAACGGCCCCGACAGAGATCGGGCAATAAAGCAGGCAGAATTGAACGAAGCGGTTTTAAACTAAGAGCAAAGGGAGCTATTATCCCTTCTTCATATACTCCGCAATCGCAGCCTCATTACCATCTTTGCTTTTCTCTAAAGCATGGATAATATTCTCACGTTCAGTTTCACTGCGGTTCTGGCTCAGTTTGTTTTTAGCTTGCAGTGATGTTACCTTGATCGCGAATACCACAATGCCTTTCAGCATTTTGATTTTGTATTCCATAGGCAAGCTATCCCATTGGGCCAGGTACCCCATATCATATTGCCTGATCATTTTTTCAAGCAGGGGCAAAGCTGTATCGGCATCCTCAACAACAACGGCTTTGCCATATGCATGCACGGCCATATAATTCCAGGTGGGTACACTTTGTTCTTTTTCGTAGTGTTTGGGTGAGATGTAGGCGTGGGGCTCGCTGAATATTACCATCACTTCATTATCTAAAAGCTGCTGTACCTGCGGGTTAGCTCTCGCAATGTGGGATGTTAAGATAAGATCTTCGCCAGCCATTTCAACAGCAAAGGGCATGTGAGTGGCAAATGGCACATTATCCTGGGCCGTTACAATAATACCAAAGCTGTATTTTTGGATGAACTCAAAAATTTCTTTGATATCCGTATTTTCAAAGTGTTTAGGGATATACATGGTTGTGATTTCGAATTCTTGGAATTGCGATTTCGGATCTATCGGTAGATCAATGTGAATTTGTTAAGTACATCTTCCATCGTACCGCATCCATCTTACATCAAACTTATAAGCTTTCCAGCATGCTTTTCAGCACGGCTTGCGCTGCCCACACGCGATTGCCTGCCTCATGCACCACCAATGAGCTTGGCCCGTCAAGTATCTCTGCAGAAAGCTCTAAATTGCGCCGTACAGGTAAGCAGTGCATCACCTTGGCATCGTTACTTGGTGCCAGTTTTTCAGGTGTCAGCATCCAGTCATCATAACCACTAATCACTTTGCCATAAGGCTCGTATGCCGACCAGTTTTTTACATATATAAAATCGGCACGGGTAATAGCCTCAGTTTGATTATGCGTAATGGTTGCACCGTTGGTAAAATCAGCGCAAAGTTCATAACCCTTAGGGTGTGCTATTACAAAATCCACATCGGCTTTACACATCCACTCGGCAAACGAGTTTGGTACGGCCTGTGGCAATGGTTTAACATGCGGCGCCCAGGTTAACACCACTTTCGGCCGCGCGGTTTTCTTTAGTTCGGTAATGGTCACCAAATCAGCTAAGCTTTGCAGCGGATGGCGGGTGGCCGATTCTAAGCTTACCACCGGTATGCCACAGTACTTTACAAACTTGTTAAATATCTCTTCGCTGTAATCCAGTTCGCGGTCTTTTAATCCCGGGAACGAGCGTACGCCTAAAATATCAACATACTGGCCCATTACACCGGCAGCTTCGCGGATATGTTCAACCGTAGTGCCATTCATGATCACGCCATCATTAAACTCCAGCGCCCAGCCCTCTTTATCCATATTCATTACAATCACGTTCATACCCAAATTGGTTGCAGCCTTTTGTGTACTTAAACGGGTACGCAAGCTTGGGTTTAAAAAGATCAATCCCAGCGTACGGTTTTTGCCTAAATGCTGAAAAGCATACGGACTTTGCTTTAGTTTAAGCGCATCGGCAACCAGTTGGCTAATGTCGGTAACGTCGTTTACAGAAGAAAAGAGTTTCATTTTTGGGATATGGGGCTTAGTTCTGTTGAGTAATTAGTTAGTGAGTTATCAGTTCGCTGGCTTTTAACACGGTTGTAAAAGCTTCCAAAAATCTGTCGGCGTGGGCCTTGGTCAAGTTCAGGGCAGGTAATAGCCTGATCACGTTTGGTTTAGCCTCACCGGTAAATATGTGGTGCTTAAACAACAGGTCCTTTTTTACATGAGCCAGTTCATCGGGCAGTTCAATACCGATCATCAAACCACGGCCGCGTACTTCTTTAACCTGCGGAAATTTATTTAATTCGCTGATCAGGTAGCCGCCAACTTCAGCAGCATTTTGTATCAGGTTATCGTGCTCCATTACTTCCAGCACAGCTAAACCTGCTGCGCAAGCCAGATGGTTACCGCCGAAAGTAGTGCCCAGCATAAAGTAAGCCGGTTTTATTTTAGGCGCGATAGATATGGCACCTATCGGGAAACCATTACCCATGCCTTTAGCCATACTGTAAATGTCAGCGTTGATGCCCGCGTAATCGAACGAGTAGAACTTACCGCTCCGGCCATAACCACACTGTACGCTATCGGCAATAAATACGGTGTTATTTGCATCGCAAAGGGTACGTATCTTTTTCAAAAAGCTTTCGGTTGCAACCTGTATGCCGCCAACACCTTGTATGCCTTCGATAATTACCGATGAGATCTCATCTTTATGATCGGCGAAAGCCTGTTCCAGAGCTGCCTCATCACACCATGGCAAAAATATTACATTCTCGGTTTCGTTAACCGGCGCCACAATTTTAGGATTATCAGTAACCGAAACGGCTAACGATGTACGGCCATGGAATGCTTTGCGGAAAGCGATTATCTTTTTACGACCATTGTAAAACGATGCCAGTTTAAGTGCATTCTCATTCGCTTCCGCGCCCGAGTTAACCAAAAATAACTGGTAATCTTCCTTGCCCGAAACATGACCAAGCTTCTCAGCCAGTTCCTGTTGCAGAGGGATCTCTATCGAGTTTGAATAAAATCCGAGTTTATGCAACTGATTTTCCAGTCGGCGTACGTAATGCGGGTGAGTGTGACCGATAGAGATCACCGCGTGGCCACCATACAAGTCAAGGTACTCGGTACCTTGCGCGTCCCAAACCAAACTGCCCTGTCCTTTAACAATTTCAATGTTATTGATAGGATAAACGTCGAATAGTTTCATTTTTTATGTATTAATATTTAACAACCCGTCATTGCGAGGAACGAAGCAATCCCCGACTTACAGAGCCGCTCTGCCTGTTTGGGATTGCTTCGTCCCTCGCAATGACGCTTATATAATTAGCTGCTTAAAAAGCAACAGCCTTCAACCGCAAACCTGCGGTTTCTGGTAACCCAAAAATCAAATTCATATTCTGTACCGCCTGCCCAGATGCACCTTTCAACAAGTTATCCAATATGCTAACGATAAATAGCTTGTTGCCGTGTTTTTTAACCTGGATAAAGCATTTGTTGGTGTTTACAATCTGCTTCATATCGATGTTTTTGCTGGTAACATGCGTAAACGGATGCCCATCGTAATATTCAGTATAAAGCTTAAATGCTTCTTCTTCGGTCAGGTCGCTTTCGGTGTACATTGATGCAATGATCCCACGTGTAAAATCTCCCCGGTAAGGGATGAAGTTTAACACGCCAACAGTTTGATCAGGCTGCAATTGTTTTAATGATTGGCCGATCTCGTTTAAATGCTGATGTTCAAATACTTTATAAACCGATAAGTTATCGTTTCTCCAGGTAAAGTGCGATGTCGCAGCCAGGCTCTGCCCGGCGCCGGTAGATCCTGTCGTAGCGGTAATATGTACTTCGTTAGTCAATAAACCTTTCGCGGCAAGCGGCAACAGCCCTAATTGCAAACAGGTAGCAAAGCAGCCAGGGTTGGCAATGTTTTTTGCTGTTTTTATGCTTTCGCGATTAAGCTCCGGCAAACCGTAAATAAATTGTCTAAAGCTCGGCTCCGGATCAGCAGTCAAATTTTGAATTTTGAATTTTGAATTTTGACTTAAGCGGAAGTCCTGGCTCAGGTCGATGATCCTGATGTGAGGGGCAATACTATTCGCATCCAAAAACTTTTTAGCATCGCCATGCCCAACGCATAAAAACAATACGTCGATATTGTCCGACAGTTCATCGCCAAACTTCAATTCGGTATCGCCAAACAGATCGGTATGTACTTCGTAAACATAATTACCCGCATTGCTATTACTGTGTACAAAAGCAATGTCAACATCCGGGTGATTGATCAAAATACGCAATAATTCTCCGCCTGTATAGCCGGCACCGCCCACAATACCGGCAGTAACCCTGTTAAGCAGGGGGGATAAAGTAAGATTATTTTCGATGTTTTGATCAGTACTCATTGTATATGTTATTAATCCCTTTAGGGGATATTTATTCTATCATTATTAGTTGATGGCTGGGAGTATAAAATAAACTCCAGGTCGGCCGAGTCGCTATTGCTTATTTTATGTTTTTGACCTGCCTTGATCTCAATCCCCTCACTTGTTTTCAAAACGTGCTCAACGCCATCTATCATAAACTTTGCAGTGCCCTTTAAAATAAAAAAGAACTGGCTGGCATGCTCGTGATAATGCAATTGTTCGGTCGTATCAGGCGGCATCAGCTCCTGTTTTATGGATAGAGCAGGCGTATCAACAAAAGTCCATCCATAGCAATCATCACCCCAGCTATATTGGTTGAGGCAGTTTGATTTGGAAACCCCCATACCCCCTAAAGGGGTGTTTTGACTTGTATTGCTGTTTTTGTTCTCCATGTTTATAAGCCTCTTTAGGGGTTTGGGGTATTAACCTTATGATAGATCATTACCTGGTTACCAAATATCTTTGAAAACCCTTTAACATCATCACCGGTCCAGGCATTATTCATTTCGCCGTAGCTACCAAATTTGTTCGACATCAGGTCGTGATCCGACTCGATACCAATGATCTGGAAGCGATAAGGATGCAATTCAACAAATACTTTACCGCTAACAGTATGCTGGGTATCCGTTAAAAATGCCTCGATGTTGCGCATAATCGGGTCGTGAAACTGACCTTCATGCAACCAGTTACCATAAAAAGTTGATAATTGGTCTTTCCAAGATAATTGCCATTTGGTTAGGGTATGTTTCTCTAAAGTATGGTGCGCTTTGATGATAATGATAGGCGCGGCAGCCTCAAAACCCACACGGCCTTTAATACCGATAATGGTATCGCCAACATGGATATCGCGGCCGATGCCATAAGGTTGAGCTGTAGCCTGTAAAGCCTGGATAGCTTTGGTTGGATGATCATATTTTTTACCATCAATAGCAACCAGCTCACCTTTTACAAATTCAAGCTCCAAGCGTTTAGGTTCGGTTTCGGTAATTTGTGTGGGCCATGCATCTTCGGGTAAACCCAGGTTTGATGTCAGCGTTTCTTTACCACCAACAGATGTACCCCAGATACCTTTGTTAATAGAGTATTTGGCTTTTTCAAAGTTCATTTCCACGCCATGGTCTTTCAGGTATTTGATCTCTTCTTCGCGGCTAAGTTTCAAGTCGCGTATTGGGGTCAGTATTTTAACTTCAGGTACCAGGATATTGAATATCATATCAAAACGTACCTGGTCGTTACCGGCACCGGTACTGCCGTGGGCAACATATTCGGCACCAATTTCTTTAGCGTAGTTGGCAATAGCAGTGGCTTGGCTTACACGTTCTGCGCTTACCGATAGGGGGTAAGTATTATTTTTTAACACATTACCATAGGTAAGGTAACGGATGCAGGTGTTGTAAAAATTAACGGTCTCGTCAACCACATGGTGCGATGTTACACCCATCTGGTAAGCGCGCTTTTCAACGTTGTCTAATTCTTCCTGGCTAAAGCCACCGGTATTAACTATAACCGAGTGTACTTCCATACCCAGATCCTGTGTTAAATAGATGCAGCAGAATGAGGTATCTAAACCGCCGCTGTAAGCCAATACTACTTTCTTTTTCATTTTATATGTTATTCGTTCAGGCTGTTAATGATCTTGCCCTATTTTTTTTAATGCGTTTTCGATACGCTCAAGCAGGGTGGCTTTATGCGTAATTTTTTTCATTTTTTCCTCGTACTCCTTTTGTTTTTCGGCAGGGTCAAACAGCATAGCAGTACACATGCAGTTTTTGCGGCCCTTGCTCATCAGTATATCATAATTAACGCAGCTTTTGCAGCCTTGCCAAAAGTTTTCGTCCTGGGTCAGTTCAGAGTAGGTAACCGGTTCGTATCCCAGGTCAGAGTTGATCTTCATCACGGCGAGTCCGGTGGTTAAGCCAAATATTTTTGCTTTGGGGTATTTTGTGCGCGATAGTTCAAATACCCGTTCTTTAATTGCTTTTGCCAATCCCACTTTCCTGAATTCGGGATTAACTATCAAACCAGAGTTGGCTACAAAGTCGCCATGGCTCCATGTTTCGATATAACAAAAACCGGCCCATGTGCCATCCTTATACAAAGCAATAACGGCCTTTCCCTCCAGCATTTTATCGGCAACATATTCCGGCGAGCGGCGCGCTATGCCGGTGCCCCGTGCTTTTGCCGATTCGGCCATCTCATCACAGATCTGTTGCGCATATTCAACATGCTGACCGGTTGCAACCTGAATATCAAAATCTTGTATGGTCATCGAAGGAAAAAATATTAGCTTAATAAATTAGACAATTTGTAAAACCTTAGTTGGGAAAATAACCAGGGAAAGGATTCAATGTTTCCTTTTTTTAATTTGAGGGTGATTCAATTACTGAATCAAAGCCTCGTAATAAAAAGTCTTCGTCGTGATGTAGGTATCACAACTGTTGAAACCAAAGCGCAAGTAGCCAACGCAAATTTTGCAGTGCCTTGTTGCTTATATATGCTTTGTTGCTTCATCCTATTTAAAGTTTTGAGTAGCTTTAAAAATTTGATGCAAAATACAGTATAATTTTTTGATTATACAACTATGTTTTTGTTTTATGACATATCCTAAATGCGTAGTGGAGCATCATAAAAAAAGCCTTTCCGGGTATCCCGAAAAGGCCTATATAAGTTTGATTTGATAGTTATTGTTTTACCGGTGCACCAGTTGAAGGCGCAGGCGGCGGTGGGGCAGGTGTAGCTTTTTTTGTAGATTGCTTTTTGCCCGATTTTCCCTGGGCAGCAGCTTCGCTGCCATCAAGTGCTCCGGTAGTTGTATACAGCCAAATATTGGCTTTATAATCTGCTAGTTTCTTTTCTATACGCTGTGCCTCTTTATCCTGATCGGCAGGGTCTTTCATATAATCTTTTATCCTGCGGCCAAGCGGGTTTGACTCTTCTACAATTTTAGCGTTAAACTGCCTTTGTAAAAACATATCATCCATGCTCACATCGTACAGGTTCTTATCCGGATCAGAAACATCCATGGTAGCAAATACAGTACGACATTGTTTAAATTTCAACCAGCATACCGGTTGCGTGCCAATAGTATCGCCGTTGGTTAAAGTAACCCTGATTAAAGGTGCCACACCAATAATACGGGTTTGTACCCTCGAAAGGCGTTTGTCAAAGTACACATCCTCTTTAATACGGTATCCAACAACCTTATCCGGCGAAAAGTCATTCAGTTTTCTTTCGCTGCCAATTTTGTTACCGTCTTTATCCAGCTTATCAATCGTTGCGGTATCACGCATACGGCCCATCAAACCGTCATAGGTCATCGGTACGGTAAACGCGTCGCCTCCCGGGTTTTCAGGTATACCACCTGTTGCATCGTAAGCATTTATCTTACCTTCTTTAATACCTTTAAGTAAAGCTTCGATAAGAGTAGAGCCTGGGGTATTGAATTTTTGATTCCTCGGGTCTTTCAGATCAATATCTCTCCAGTACCGGTGGTAATATTTGATATTATTTTGATTAGGGTCGGGTATTGGGAACGGCCTTGCTTTGGTCATTATTTCACTCTTCAAATAACCATCGTCCGAGTCGGGTACCGACACGATCTTATTTGGTGTGTTTTGAACTGGAGGCGCATCAGTCTTTGTGGCTGCAATTGCAGTTGTATCCGGTGCTGGTGCAACAATCCTGGTGGTTTTTTTTGTCGGTGTTTTTGCTTTGCTTCTTTTTTTGCTTTGTGCCAGTAACGATAAACTACCGGCAAGTATTACAAACAAAACAAGTATGATTCTCTTTTTCATGTCTTTACTGTTGCTGTTTCTCTTTGTTTTGATCTTTTAATTAGCTGATGCTGATAATTTCGCAGTTTTTTTGCTCTTCTTAGGCGGTTTGACGGCCGAACGTGTTTTAACTTGATCAGTTAATAAGTCAGGTGCCAGCATCACGCATCTAAAACCGATATAAGAGTGTGCCGTGCCTTGTACTTCATAATTACGCGTAGCGGTGTTCATATCGCCTGCGTTATCTTTCCATGATCCGCCACGTACAACTTTACGTTTCATTACGTCAACATCATTGTCCGGTGCATCAAACAATAATACCGGGTTCAAATCGTCTACAAATTCGCGGGCCGATGGGCTGTAGGCGTCAAGTGTCCACTCTGCAACGTTACCCTGCATGTTATACAAACCAAAAGAATTGGGAGCGTATGATTTTACAGGCAATGTGTATGTAGAACCATCTTTGGTATAATTACCATCGCCTTGTTTAAAGTTAGCTATCGGCAAGTTCTTTTTACTTTTTTTGTTTATATACGAGGGAACCACATTAATTGTTGTACTTGCTGCAACATTTCCTGCAACAGTCTCGGCATTATTTTCACCACCCGATGCCGCATACTCCCACTGAGCCTCTGTTGGCAGATTGAAACGTAAACCAAAATCCTTTAACGATTCGTCCTGTGATCCTGTAATAATCCCTCTCCAGTTTGCATATGCCCTGGCCTGTTTCCAGTTAACACCTACAACAGGATAGTTATCAAATGCTTTATTGGTAAAATAGTTGTTTACATAAATATCCGATTGCGAATTTGGAAAATCTTCAGCCCAAACATTGCTGTCGGGCACTACGCTAACGGTGTCGGTAACGCTTTTGCCATCGTTTGGTCCACCTGCCTGCACGTGCACATAGGTAAATTTAACTTTGTCCTTATTTAAGATCTTTTTTCCACCCGAGGTTATCACCATGCCCGCAAGTTTTGGTTGCAGATCATTGTTTAACCAAAACGGAACTTTACCGTTAATATCTATTTTGCTCCAGTTAATGCGTTGTACGGTAGAGTCCTTAGCGCCTTTTGCTTTTGATTTGATCTTGGTTTTATAAAAGTATTTAGGATCCTTAATAAAATCAGTAACCGCTACCGAATCAGCAACCCAATCGACAAATTTGCGGTATTGCCTATTGCTAACTTCGGTTGCATCAATAAAAAAAGCAGTTAAACTAACCCGCCTTTGCGATAAGGTATCAATAGACGAAGAGTCTCTTATTGAGCTTTTCTCATATATTTCGCCTGCAGGAACATATACCATTCCCGGAGGAGCGGTTATGGTTTTGCCTTTAAAAGGGCGCACCTGATCTGGCACCTCATACATTTTTTTGCTTTTACACGCGCAAAACATTGCAGATGCAGCTAATAGAGCTATTTTGACATATTTTGTACTCATATTGATATTCAAAATTGTTGTTAGTTTAATAGTTAAAGTTATGTTACTTAGGGTGTTGAGTTTTACAGTTGTTAAAATTTAAACCTTAAAGCTAATGATCCCACAAAATAAGCCTGGTTACCGTTTACACCAATAAGCGGATTAGTCTGGGGCTTCGAGTTTGGTTGATAACCGTCAAAATACGGGCTTTGAACAAATATATATTGAAAATTAGGGTTCAATTCAACTTTATCGTTTCCTAAAAAGCCACGTAAAGCAATATTTGTACCAAAACTAATTGGTATTTGTACAAAAGTACCATTACCGGTAAAGGTTCCTTTACTGGTCTGTTTATATTTGGGTATGAGCACGCCATTGGCAAGGCCGCTAACATTAATGTCCGAAAGGCCTTTTCCATCGGTATGTGGTGTAAGGGTTACGTTTGAATATACTTCGCCTATACCTACTCCAATATAAAGCCTCTTCATAGCATCCTGAAATGCGTTTTTGGTTTTGAAGTCAGAAAATTGGCCAAGTGCTACTTTGAACGCCAGGCTTCCTGAAGCAAAAATTACGCTTGTTTTTTGTATATATAATTTGTTTTCTGCGTCGGTACCACCAAGTTGTCCAAAATTGCTTTCTAAGCCTATAGTAAAGTATGGGTTTATATCGTAATCCAAATTCAAAACACCTGCCGCGCCAATAGAAGATGCACTCCAATTAGAATGTAACTGAGAAACACCCACGCCTACGCCGAGCCTAAATCCCTTTTTACTTATACCATAACTATAGTCAACCTGGCTGTAAGCTGGCATGGAACAAAACAGGCCAAATACAATGACAAGAAGCGGGGAAATCAGATAAATTTTATGCTTAAAAGAATCGGTGTTTGTGAATTTCATATTGTGATGGTTTTCTAAATGTAAAAATAGAAAAATTTTAATTAATACAAACTATTCAGGCTTTTGATAATCAAAATAAAATTTTAAAACCCTTTTTGTGTAAAGTATTTAATCTAACCGCCTATTATCTACATTTATTGCATTTGGGCTTATTACGATATTTTAGTATTATTGTTTCAAAAAAATGAGATTAATGGCTTTATTTAATTAACCATTAATTAACAATAAAATATTGTTTGCATTATGTTTTTGTATCGACCCTTATTACAGGTATAATTATATACGATACAAAACTATTTACATCGTTGCTGATATAAAACAGTGATTTAACGGTTTTTACAAAGTGATTTAACCGTTTTTTTGGTACTATTGTAAGAGCAATGACAAGAGATGTTGCCATGAGTCTTAGATTAAGTTTGTTTCTACATTGTATATTTTATATCGAATCAAGGCATTAATTATTCAATAACTACAGAAAAATTACCCAATAGTTGAAAATATTAATTATCGAAGATGAAAAAGGTTTAAGGGAAAGTATCGAGACGTACTTTTCTGACGAGGGTAATGTATGCGAAGTAGCTCCCGACTACCAATCGGCCATCACAAAAGTTAGCCTTTATAAGTACGATTGTATCCTGCTCGATATTACTTTGCCCGACGGGAATGGGTTTAATGTATTGAAATATTTAAAGGAAAATAATAACCAGGATGGGATATTGATCATCTCTGCAAAAAACTCTTTGGATGATAAAGTAAATGGCCTGGATATGGGAGCCGATGACTATTTGGTTAAGCCTTTTCACTTATCCGAGCTTAAGGCAAGAGTAACAGCCATTGTTAGGCGAAAATCTTTTAGTGGCAGTAATTTGCTTGTGTTTAATGAGATCGTTATTGATCTTTTAGCAAAAGATGTCAAAATAAATAGTATTCAACTTAAACTTACCCGTAAGGAATACGCCTTGCTTTTATACTTTATCGCCAATAAAGGCAAAGTAGTATCAAAAAATGCTATTGCCGAACATTTATGGGGCGATGGTGCTGATATGGCCGATAATTTTGATTTTATCTACTCGCATATCAAAAACCTGCGCAAGAAACTGGAAGATTGTGGCTGTAAGGATTATATTAAGGCCGCTTACGGTATGGGATATAAGTTTTCTGATCAATGAAGCTTTTAGCAAAGTACAACAGGGTTAACCTGATATCGGCAATTATTGTATTGTTTGTAACCGGGCTTATCTATTATTGGGCCATTAGTTTTATCCTGAATAATCAGGTTGACAAGGATATCCTTATAGAAGAACAGGAAACTTTTACCTATGTAAAACAAAATAACGCCCTTCCGCGGGTTGTTGAATATAAAGATCAGCAAATTGATTTTCTGGCGGTTAAAGGCGAGGTTGAACGCAGGTTTATAAACACCGGGTATTACAATGCCAAAGAGCATGAGTATGAATCTGGTCGGGGATTGATCACATCGGTGCGGGTAAACGGCCAAAACTACCAGGTAACTATTATCGAATCAAAAGTAGAGACGGAAGACCTGATCAAGATCATCTTTTTCATCACCCTTGGTGTTATCCTGTTTTTATTGTTAGTATTGTTTGTTACCAACCGGTTTGTTTTAAACCGGATGTGGCAGCCGTTTTATGCTATTTTACAACAGCTCCGGGTATTTAGTTTAACAGATAACAAGGATATTGCGAGTAGTAATTCATCTATAGATGAGTTTAAAGAATTGAACAATGCTGTTATCAATATGGCTTCGCGGGTAAAAACCGATTATAGAGATCTGAAGACCTTTACCGAAAATGCATCGCACGAGTTATTGACGCCTATTGCCGTTATCAATTCCAAATTAGATTCGCTGATACAAGCCGGCGAGTTTAATACCGAGCAAAGTAATTTGTTAAATGATGTGTACGATGCCGTAGCCCGGTTGACGCGCCTGAATCAATCGTTGTTATTGCTGGTTAAAATTGAAAATCATTTGGTGAAGGATGATCAAATGGTCGATCTGAAGGATTTGATTGAAGCCAAGGTCAGCCAGTTTAAAGAACTTTTTATCAATAAAGAGCTTTTGCTCGAAAGCGATCTGGTGAACAAAGAGGTTTATGTTAGCCCATATTTAATGGATGTTTTACTCAATAATCTATTAAGTAATGCTATCCGCCACAGCAAAACAAATGGCTCTGTAAAAATAACTTTAACCCAGCAGTCACTAATCATTAAAAACACTGGTGAAATGGCGCTTTCGCGGAATGATATTTTTAAGCGATTCAATAAATCGGCAGGTTCGGAGGGTAGTGGACTTGGATTAACCATTTCAAAACAGATATGCGAAAGCTATAAATTCGACCTGGCGTATAATTATGACGAACCTTACCATTGCTTTACCGTCAGGTTTTAAATTAATCAGCCTCCGGGCATCAGAAACATCGTATCTTAAATTTTTAATAAAAAACGCGTTTAAATCCAACGCTTTTTTTGTATCTTTACAATTCGCAGACTATTTTTTATAATTAAGTTATTCAGAATAGCGTTAAGCCGCACTTAATTATAAACTAATGGCATTTTTAGACCATGTACTGCACGTTCCATCATATGGATGGAAACACCCCAACGGCGATTTAGTAAAGCCTACCCCAAAACAGATCTTCGGCGAATTTTTTTCACGGCTCAATGTTTTTAAAAGCAAAAAAAACTGGCTGGCATTTTTTAGCTGGCTAAAGGTGCTTTGCCTGGTGCCGTTTTTCCTGCTATTCATTTTTAAATATTTTAGCTTATGGATGCTGTTGGCCGCTTTTGTATACAGTATGATCATCATGGGTTCGCATGGTACCATATGGTATCACCGCTATTGTACGCATGGCGCTTATAAGTTTAAAAATGCTTTTTGGCGGTTTTTTACACAGAACCTTACACTAAAAATCATCCCCGAAGAAATATACGTGGTATCGCACCATGTGCACCATGCCAAATCCGATCAGCCCGGCGATCCGTACAATGCCCAGGGCGGTTTTTTATATTGCTTTTTAGCCGATGTTAATCATCAGCCTATAGCCACCAACTTAAGTGAGGGCGATTATAAACGCATCACCAACTTAATGAAGCATACCGGTGTAAAAGCAAACACCTACGCGCAATATCAAAAATATGGTTCGGTGGCTAACCCGTATACCGCGGTTTTGTATTGGCTGGTTAACTGGAGTGTGTGGTATTTTATATTTTATGCCATAGGCGGGCACATGCTGGCCTGTACTTTATTTGGCGCTGCCGGTTTTTGGGCGGTAGGTGTACGTACATTTAATTATGATGGGCATGGCCAGGGCGATGATAAACGCCGCGACGGTATTGATTATAACCGAAACGATATGTCGATAAATCAGCTGTGGCCTGGTTTTGTAGCTGGCGAGTGGCATAATAATCACCACTTGTATCCAAAAAGTGCACGTTCGGGTTTTATGCCTCACCAAATTGATTTTGCCTGGTGCTATATTAAGTTTTTGAGTATGATAGGCGCGGTTACTTTTTACCGCGACTCAAAGAAAGAATTCCTGGAGCAATATCATAAACCATATCTCGAAACTAAAATACATGCCTGCCCCCAAGAGGTTGCTGTGGCCGAAGCCGGAATATAGAAAATAGCACCGCAGCTAAAGCCGCGGCGCTACAACTGTTAAAACAAACTGCTCACTTATCAATTTGAGCTTCTTAAAGTTCCTCTCCGTGCTGGCTGATGTCAAGGCCGGCTGCTTCATCCTCTTCCGATACGCGTAACGGGCTTATCAGGTCGGTTACCTTTAACAGGATAAACGATCCGCCGAAAGCGAAAACAGATACAGCCAATAACGCCCCCAGGTGGATCAGGAACAAATGGGTTTCGCCGTAATATAAACCATTGCCGGTTGTATTACCGCCATTTACATTGGTGTGGGCAAATACGCCGGTTAACAGCATACCTACCATACCACCAACGCCGTGGCAAGGAAATACGTCTAAAGTATCATCGATCGAGGTGCGTGAGCGCCACATGACTACCAGGTTACTCACAACAGCAGCAACTATGCCTATAATTAAAGAGTGTGATACGGTTACAAAACCGGCGGCCGGCGTAATAGCCACCAGGCCCACTACGGCGCCTATGCAGGCATTCATAACCGAAGGTTTTTTACCAAGCATCATATCAAAAAATATCCACGACATGGCTGCTGCTGCCGATGCAGTTGTGGTAGTGGCTAAAGCCGTTGCAGCAAGCGCGCCTGAACCCAATGCGGAGCCCGCATTAAAACCAAACCAGCCAAACCACAACAAGCCTGTGCCTAATAATACATAGCTGATACGTGCCGGTGCATGAGCTTTTTCGTTACGTTGTTTTAAATACAAAGCCGAAGCAAGCGCTGCCCAGCCGGCCGACATGTGTACTACGGTGCCGCCCGCAAAATCGAGCACGCCTAATTTAAACATAACGCCATCGGGGTGCCAGGTTGAGTGGGCGAGGGGGGCGTATATAAAGATCATAAACAGGCAAAGGAAAATAAGATACGAGTTAAAGCGGATCCGCTCGGCAAAGGCGCCGGTAATTAAAGCAGGGGTAATTACCGCAAACTTTAACTGAAACATGGCGAATAATACTAATGGAATAGTAGGAGCAAGTTTCCAGGTGGCATTTCCTAACATTCCTTTCATCATAAAAAAGGTAGATGGGTTGCCGATAATGCCGTTTATCGAATCGCCGAAGGCAAGGCTAAATCCAAAAACAACCCATATAACGGTAATAACGCCCATGCACACAAAGCTTTGCATCATGGTTGAAAGAACGTTCTTTTTACTCACCATACCGCCGTAAAAAAAGGCGAGTCCGGGTGTCATTAATAATACTAAGGCGGTCGAGGTTAATAACCAGGCAGTATCGCCGCTGTCAATTTTGTTGCCGGGGATGTTAACTGTTTCAAACGACGGGAAGATAAGTGCAAGTATGAGCACTATCACAAGAATTGCAAAGGGTAAGGCTTTTTTCATTGTTTTAGAAAAGGTTTGAGTGTACGCATCCCATCCGGTTGTTTAATACCGGTTTGGTTTGCAGGTGAATTGATTTGATTAATTAAAGTGTATCAGCGATTGGTGAAAAAACAATAAGATACACGGCCGGATGATCAGCCCGGGATAAAAAGCTTATAAACAGTGTTGTACAGAAGATGGCACGCAAAATCTGCAGCAGTTAAAAAGCAATTGGTATCTGAATTGTAGGAAAGAAATTATCGCTGACGGGTGGTGAATTACCAAAACGCGTGAAACGGAAACAAGATGAGCTTATAAAAGCGCGCCAGGCCGGAAGCGTGGCTACCGGTATAAAGCGATAAAAAATTAATGGAAGTGACTACCCGTGCGGATAGCGTTAAAATAATTTTATAGGCATGTGCCTGTTTGAAATTTTGTGTAGTAACCTGGGCGGCACTGCTGCAATTTAAAAAAGCATCAAAAGCATCCCTATTTGTTTTTTTAGATACCGAAACAATAGCGGTGTTACTTTTTTTCTCGTAATGTGCATTTCTCAAATCAACGGGCGTACCATAGGTATATGCGCCTGTAAAGAGCATTAAAATGACAAATAATTTGATAATTTTAGTAATCACGCCTAAATATAGAACTATTTTGTCAAATATTTAGCTTTTTTATTGAAATTTAATTAATTTTTTAAGTTTTTGCTTTGATTTTTGATGAAATTAGATAAAACTCAAGTTATTGTCTATTAATGTGTGCTTATTTGGATAATTTTAAAGGTATTGATGGGATTTCATTGTTTTTGTTTGTCTGAAATGAAATACTATACCCCTTTTTGCCTAAAAAATAAATAAACAGTTCCAGCCTTGATAAACCAGTTGTTAAGCGCTTTTGTTAAAAACTGTTAAACATTGCAATTAATAATTTTTTAAGTTTTTTTGCTGTTAACTTTGGTGTAGAATATAATTAAACCGGGGCTGCGCTTTGTGCAGTTCGTTAATTCTAATCATATTCGGATACTTTGTTTTTTAGCATATCTTTGCACCTTAATATAGGTCTCAAATATAGGTCTCACCCGCAAGGGGCAAAGTTTAATGTTAATTGATTATTTAATAAAATTGTTATGTTAAGTTCAACGTTATTGTTTTTCAGTGGTCAGGATACCATTGTAATTCTGTTAGTGGCTTTGGTGTTGTTTGGCGGTAAAAAACTTCCTGAACTGGCCCGTGGTTTAGGTCAGGGTATCCGCGAGTTTAAAGATGCCTCTGAAGGCGTGAAGAGAGATATCCAGGATCAGATCAATAAAGAAACAGCAAAAAACGACCCGCCCGCTGTAACGCCTGCTCCTCCGGTACAAAATACAAACTTAGTGCCCGATCATTCTACACCAATAAACAATACTCCCGGCACACCGGTTAACGACACAGCATTAGCACCCGATCATTCGGCACCTTATGTACCCGCATCAGAAATATCTTTAGAGAAAACTGATCAGAATGCTCCAAAAGCAGAACATCCGAGAGAAACACCATTGCCTTAAAATAGTATAACCAATTATAAACCTCACAAATGATATTTTCTATTTCTTAAAAGCTATGCAATACAACAGAATCAATAACATTTTGGGCTGGCTTTGCTTTGCAGTAGCGGCAACTACGTACATTTTAACTTTGGAGCCATCGGTAAGTTTTTGGGACTGCGGCGAGTTTATTTCGTGCGCCTTTAAACTACAGATATCGCACCAACCGGGCTACCCCTTGTTTACCATGATATGTAAAGCATTTTCGTTGCTTTCGATGGGTAATAATGCTAAAGTATCTTATTTTACCAATTTAGGCACCGCTATGTCGAGCGCGGCCACGGTAATGTTCCTGTTTTGGACGATTACCGCGCTGGCTAAAAAATTGTTGGCCAAAAGCACCGAACAGATCGATCAATCGCGCACTATATTAATTATGGGTTCGGGTTTGGTAGGCGCACTGGCATTTGCCTGGTCGGATACGTTTTGGTTCTCGGCTGTTGAAACCATTGTTTGGTCAACATCGTCATTATGTACTGCGGTTGTTTTTTGGGGAATATTAAAATGGGATGCGCACGCCGATGAACCTAACGCCGATCGCTGGATCGTGTTCATAGCCTATGTAATGGGTTTATCAATAGGTATCCACTTGCTAAACCTGGTAACCATACCGGCTATAGCCCTGGTTTATTATTTCCGTCGTTATAAAGATATCAGTACCAATAAAACCATTATTGCCATGCTTGCGGGCGTGTTTATTTTATTAGTTGTAATGTTTGGTGTTATACAATACACCGTAAAATTTGCAGGCTGGTTCGATCTGTTCTTTGTTAACACATTGGGTTTAGGCTTTGGCAGCGGTGCATTGTTTGCCATATTGGTGATCATCGCCATTATAGCTTCGGGCATAATTTACAGTATCCGTAATAATAAGCCGGTACTTAACCTGGTGTTTTTATGCCTTGCGTTTATTTATTTTGGTTACAGTTCTTTTGCCATGATCCCCATCAGGGCCAAAGCCGATCCGAATCTGAACAATACCGACCCCAACAATGCCATCACGATGCAGGGATATCTGAGCCGTGATCAGTATGGCGAGAGGCCTTTGGTTTACGGCCAGTATTTTGATTCGAAACCGGTTGATCAAACTACCGGGGGCACCATCTACCGTAAGGGTAAAACCAAATACGAGATTGCCGGCAAAAAAACCAACTATATTTATGATAAAAACACACTGTTACCACGTATGTATGATACTGAGGGCGATCACCCCCAGTTTTATAAAGAGTGGATGCAGATTGGTGAAGGCCAAAGTCCGACCATGGCCGATAACTTAGGCTTTATGTTTAGTTGGCAGATCAAGCAAATGTACATCAGGTACTTTTTGTGGAACTTTGTTGGCCGCTATAACGACCTTGACGGCCAGGCCAATCAGGGCAAAATTGACGGTTTGGTTACTTCGGGTATATTTGATAATAGCAGCAATGTGCCTAAAAGTGTATTAAACGGTAATACTTATACGCCGCTATTCTACCTACCTTTAATTTTAGGTTTGTTAGGGGTGATCTATCATTTCAGCCGTAATCGCAGGTACGCGCTGGTAGTTGCACTGTTATTCTTTTTTACCGGTGTGGCCATTATATTATATGTAAACCAACCACCCGAGCAACCTCGCGAACGTGATTACTCTTACGTAAGCTCGTTTTATGCGTTTGCTATTTGGATAGGATTAGGTGTTATTGCTGTAGCCGAAGGTTTGCGTAAAAGGCTTGAAGGTAAAATAGCTGCTTTTGTAGCAACAGGTTTATGCTTTTTAGCAGTACCGGTAGTGATGGCAAAAGAAGAGTGGAAGAGCCATGACCGTTCCACCAAATTTACGCCGCATGATATGGCCTGGAATTATTTAAACTCCTGTGCCCCTAATGCTATTTTATTTACCTATGGGGATAATGATACCTATTCGTTATGGTATGATCAGGAGGTTGAAGGCATACGCCCTGACGTGCGGATAGTTAACCTGAGCTTATTAGGTACGGATTGGTATATACGTGGCATGAAACACAAAATGAACAATTCTGATCCATTGCCGATCAGTATGCCTGATGAGAAATTCCAGTTGGGGGTTCGCGATGTTGTTTACTACAACGACATGAAAATACCTGCCCCGGTTGAGTTGAAAGAGATATTTGACTTTATTACTTCAGACGATCCGCGTACCAAACTGGAACTGACCGGAGGAGACAGCAGTAACTATTTACCAACTAAAAATTTCAAATTAACGGTTAACCCGGATGATGTAATTAACAGCGGAACCATATCGGCATCGCAGCGCGATAAAATTGCACCCGAAATGCAATGGAAATATACATCGAACTACGTGACCAAGGATAACCTGGCCATGTTGGATATATTAACCCATAACAATTGGAAAAGACCGGTTTATTTTGCTGTAACAGTTGGCAATGATAATATGATTGGCCTGCAGCAATACTTGTATAAGGAAGGGTTTGCGTATCGTTTAATGCCGTTTAAGCCAGATACAGCACTTAAAGGGAACGAGCAGCTCGAGAAAACCAATACCATGGTGATGTATAACAACATGATGGAAAAATATAAATGGGGAAACATGAAGAACGCCAAATATCTGGATCACGAATCTTCAACCATGTTCTATCCGCTCATTCTATCAACATTCTCAAATCTGGCGCAAAACCTGATACAGGAAGGGCATCCCGATCTGGCTGCTAAAGCCTTGCATAGATATCTGGATGTAATGCCTGATATTTACCCGGATATTGAAGCCGCTATACGTAAAAACTTTATCGCTCAAACATTCTATCAATTGAATGAACCTAAACCGGCGAACGACCTGATGAAGAGCGTTGATGCTTATCTGAAAGATCAGCTGGATTATAACTATAACATATTGCAAAAAAGCCCCGAGTCTATTGATATGCGTACCGTACAGTACGGCATTTCGGTGCTGAATGATATGGCAACAATTACCAAGCGTTACCAGCAAACAGCATTGGCAAATGAATTTGCCAGCCAGTTAAAGGATTACGAAGGTAAATTCTCGGGCATCTTGGGCCAGAGACGATAGATCTTATTTGATAGAAAAAGAGGCTGCTCAAAAAGGCAGCCTCTTTTTGTTTATGGCACTTTTTGGCCATTAACAAGGTGTATGTAATTATTTATTGTAATTTTACAGCGCATCGGTGGTAAAACATTTAAGCCGATTTAGCCGTTGTTATAGTGCACATCCCTCGTCTATGAAATATAGCTACCAGCAAAAAAAAGCCCTTTTGGTATTTTTAGTTTCCCTGTTTTCGTCTGTATCCGCATTTGCTCAACTCAATTACCAGCCCTATAGTTATCAGTTTTATCAAAAACTAAATGTTGACGTTTATAATCCGTCTACCAGGTTACATACCTCGTTAAAGCCGTTTATTATAGGGGATAGCAGCTCTTTGAGGCCGCGCTATGATTCGTTGATGCTTAATAATATCGATAATCGTAAAAACAGCTGGATACACCGTGTGCTGTTTAACGGTCATATTGCCGAGGTTAAAAACAAGGAGTTTACTTTTTATTTTGACTATTTAACTGATATAGGCCAGGGGCGCGAAATAAATGACGGTAAGACAACCTATATCAACACGCGTGGTTATGAGGCAGGGGGCACCATTGGCTCACGCTTTTTCTTTTTCACCAGCGGGTATGAAAACCAGGGCAGGTTTGCCAACTACGAGCAAGCCTATATTGAGACTAAAGCTTTTGTACCCAGCCAGGCCCAGGACAGAACAGTTATCGGACAAACCACGGTTAAAAACAGTAGCGACTGGTCTTACTCTACCGTTTTGTTAGGCTTCCAGGCTTCAAAGTCCATCATGCTCAATATGGGTATGGATAAAATTTTTATTGGCGATGGTTACCGGTCTGTTCTATTATCAGATTATTCTTCGAGCTACCCGCTATTTCGTTTAAGTGCCGATCTTGGTAAAAATGTACGATACATGGCCATGTGGGCTTATCTTGATGATCAGAACGCGCATAAATTTGATTTGAATACCAGCGGACCTAATAACAGGCGCAAATGGGCCGTTTTTCATTATATAGACTGGAATATTACCAACCGGGCCTCATTAGGCTTTTTTAACGCATTAATTGCCGCAGAAGCAGACGACCAGGGCAACAGGCATGGTTTTGATTTTAACTACATAAACCCGTTGATCTTTTCCAGCGCTTTAGGCCCGTCATCGGCTATAAGTGATCATACTTTATTAGGCTTTAACGCAAAATATAAGGTATTAGATAAAACAACTGTTTACGGGCAATTACTTTTTGATAATGGTTCAACAACCCGTAACGCGTTTCAGTTAGGCTTGCGCGGATCGGATCTTTTTAAGATAAACAGACTTAATTATCTTTTTGAATACAATACTGCCAACCCATATACCTATGCAAATCAAAATCCGATAGTTAATTACTCTCAATTCAGCGAGTCGCTTGGGCATCCGTTTGGTGGAAATTTTAAAGAGTACTCAGGCATTTTAAATTACTCGATAGGCAAATTTGATTTGCAAGGGCAGGTTAACTATGCAACTTATGGTTTAAACGCAGGAGGAGTTAACTACGGTAAAGATTTTACTTTACCTGATAATGTAGCGGTTGCTAATGGCAGCACCGGGCAGGGCCTAGCCACTACTTTAAAATATGCTGAGGGTACGGTTGCATATGTGCTTAACCCCAAGTATAATTTAAGGATCGAGGTGGGCGCATTAGTGCGCCAGGAAAAAAATACAGTTTCGGACGTAAAAACAACACTCATAACTTTTGGCCTGCGCAGCAGTTTCAGAAACCTTTATCATGACTTTTAATTGCAATATATGAGAATATCAGTCATGGTCAATGTTCAACAATTAAACTAAATATGAAGCTTACTATCCCTAAAATATACAAACACACACTGTTGTCGTTTATGTTGCTTTTGATTGCAACATTCGCGCTTCGTGCACAGTCGGTGTATCAGCCTTATTCGTACCAGTTTTACCAAAAATTTAGCACTGAGCTCTATTCAACCAACACGGCAATACATACCTCAATAAAGCCCTGGTTTGTTGATGATACCTTGTTAAAGCATAAATACGACTCGCTGACGCAAATTAACAATGGTGCGAACGGGATATTGAAAGGTCGTTTTTTTAATGAACATTTAATTGATGTACAACATCCGGGTTATACGCTTTATGCTGATGTACTTCCCGATCTGCAGGCGGGGTATAATTTTGCCGGTAATAAATCTACGTGGTTAACTACTTTAGGCTACCAGGTTGGGGGCACTATCGGCTCGAAATTCTTTTTTTATGGCAGTGGTTATAACAATAAAGCACAATTTCCAGATTACCTTACCAGCTATGCTAACGGCGTAGGGGTAGTATCTGGCCAAACAAGGGTAACCAATCGCGGAAGCAATATTACCGATTGGTCGTACTATACATTTTTACTTTCGTACACACCGGTTAAGTACGTAAACTTTACTGTGGGGCAGGATAAAAACTTTATTGGCGATGGTTACCGCTCAATGCTTTTATCTGACTATGCTTCGCCATACCCTTTTTTAAAGGCTACTGTTAATGTAGGTAGTGTGAAATACATGGCCCTATATACGTTATTTGAAGATCCTAACGGCCCTAAAGCCCCTGGCGATGCTTCTAACCTGAAAAAATGGGGGTATTTTCAATACATTGACTGGAGTGTAAGCAACAGGGTGTCGCTCGGCTTTTTCCAGTCGCTGATCTCAGCCGATCAGGATAGCGTTGGTCATAAACGGGGGTTCGATTTTAGTTATGCTACTCCGCTCACATTTTTAACCGCGGTTGAGTCATCACATGGCTCGCCCGATAAAAATGGATTGGGGCTAACCGCCAAATGGAAGTTTACCGATAAAAACATTGTTTACGGCCAATTTAACTTAACCGAGTTTCAGGCAGGCGATTTCTTTTCGAGCAACGGCAGTTCGCGTAATAAATATGCTTACCAGCTGGGCGTACGCGGTGCCGATCTGTTTAAAGTAAAAACACTAAATTATTTATTTGAGTTTAACGCAGCTAAACCATACACATATTCAGAAACGGTTGGTTTTAGAAACTACTCGCATTATAGTGAGCCTTTAGCGCATCCGTTTGGTGCAAATTTTAGGGAGTGGCTCGGCATATTGAATTATTCGGTGGGCCGGTTTGACTTGCAGGGCCAGGTTAATTATGCGTACTATGGTTTGGATATCGATGATCTTAATTATGGAAAAGATATCTTTAAATCGTACAATAAGCCTGCAAAACTTACAGGTAATTATATAGGCCAGGGGTTGCGCACTGATTTTTATTATGCCGAAGGTAAAGTAGCCTATCTGCTTAACCCTAAATACAATTTACGCCTGGAAATTGGTGTTTTATTCCGCGATGAAAAAAACAGTGTGTATAATAACAAAACCGGCCTCATCACGTTTGGCCTGTGTAGTTCGTTTCGTAATATTTATAATGACTTTTAATTTACGTGAGTTTTCGCTGTAATTTTGTATCCTTGCCACCTGTATGAGCAATAAGTTTACCTGCATTTTCCTCTTTTTAGTTTTATTGAGTACCGGATTATTCGCGCAAAGCGATCAGCAAAAAAACGGTAGTTTAGATATCCATTTCAATGGTCTGGGTTATATGGATAACCGCGAGTATTCGGCTTTTGTGGAACGCTCACGTACCTATTCGGGTACTCGTCTCGCTCTCGATTTTGGTGTTAACCTGGATAGTCTGAACCATTTTATTGTTGGCATTAACGCCCAGCATGAATTTGGTGGTAAGCCATTTTTTGTTAATACGGCGCCAGTTGCCTATTATCATTATCAAAGTCAGAAATGGACATTTAACATCGGTGAGTTTCCGCGCGAGGGTTTGCTGACGCAATACCCGCGTGCATTATTAAATGATACCCTAAGATATGAGCGCCCTAATGTAGAAGGTTTGTTAACATCGTTACATACGCAATACGGGTACGAAACACTTTGGATAGACTGGGTAAGCCGCCAAACATTAACTGATCGTGAGCAGTTTTTATTTGGTGCCTGCGGAACATATATACCTAATCCAAAAGGACCTTTCTTTTTGTCGCATTACTTTTTACTGCTACACGATGCCGGTGATGCGTCTAATGCTCCGCAAGCAGGTATTACCGATAATGGCGGCGCACAGATCAGGGCAGGGTTTGACTTTAGTCACAAAACCGTGTTCGATTCGTTGAAATTTGATGTAGGGGGTATGATATCACTAGAGCGTACCCGTGGTGTTGATGGTTTTAAAATACCCAAAGGTTTTGTAGCAAGTGCGTTTATCAGTTACCACAAGTTTGCACTTTATGATGAGTTTTATGCCGGTCAGGGCAGCCATATCGACTATGGGGATTCATTTTATGAGAAAACCATGTATAACCGTTTGGATATTATCTATTCACCCTTCGTATTTAAACGGTTAAAGGGACAGTTTATACTAAGTTTCCATCAAACCCCCGGTTATTATGGTGATAGCCAACAGGCATTCAGACTTATTTATGATATCGGTCGAAAAAAGCTGGTAAGGTTTAAAAGCGATAACCTGCTCTGAAAAATTTAGAAGGCCTTAGCGGTATTTGCCTGACGTAAATTATGTTAACAATTATTTCGTATCGAAATAAGCTGTATCGTTGATCATGTTGGCTATCAGGGCTGTCCAACCGGTTTGGTGGTTAGCACCTAAGCCATAAGCTTCATCACCGTGAAAATATTCGTAAAATAATAGCAATTCGGCGTTTTCGGGTCTTTTGTAAAACTCCTGCTGGTTGCCATGTACAGGTCTACCGCCGTTCTCATCAGGCTCAAACACGCTGATGATGCGGCGGCTTAATTCGTTGGCTATTTCCTGTAAGGTCAATTGCTGATCGGAGCCTTTGGGGAAGTTTACTTTGGTATCGCCGTAGTACAACGCGTATTTTTTAATGGCATTGATTAGCATAAAATTCATGGGTGTCCATATCGGCCCGCGCCAGTTGGAATTTCCGCCGAAAAGGTTGGAGGTTGAATCGCCGGGCTCGTAGTTAACCGAATAATTTACGCCGTTGATATTAGCACAATATGGGTTGTTTAAATGGAATTTAGACAATGCCCGAATACCACCTTTGGATAAAAACTCGTTTTCGTCGGCAATACGGTCCAATAACTTGATCATCCGTTCAAATGGTACCAGCGATAAAAGAAAATTGCCTTTATCATCCACACTTAGTGGCAAAAATAAGTTGTTTTGCTCGCGGTAGCGGTTAAGCCAGTTAGCTCGTTTCCTGAAGTCTTTTAAACGGGTATCACCATCTTTCAAATGAAAAACAGATACTGCAAACATAGAAGTTAAACCCACTAACGAGCGTACTTTTAAATGATATGGTTTACCATCGGCTAAACGTAAGGTGTCGTAAAAAAACTGGTCGTCATCGTCCCATAGGCCCAATTCGTTTAAAGCTTCGGCAATTAACACAAAGTGCTCATAAAACTTAACAGCCATATCTTCAAAAGCTTCGTCAACCAGCGATATTTCGAGTGCGATATCCATCATGTTTAGCGCGAAAGTGCCCATCCAACTGGTGCCGTCAACCTGTTCTAAAACGGCATCTTTTACCTGGCTGCTGCGGTCAAAAACACCAATATTGTCCAGTCCTAAAAAGCCGCCGCTAAAAATATTGTTGCCTTCAATATCCTTACGGTTGGCCCACCAGGTAAAGTTTACAACCAGTTTTTGAAATACCCTTTTTAAAAAAGTTATATCTCCCTTACCTTTTTTCTCTTTCTCGATCCGGTAAACCTGTAAAGCGGCCCAGGCCTGTACAGGCGGGTTTACATCGCTAAAGTTCCATTCGTAGGCGGGTATCTGGCCCTCAGGGTTCATATACCATTCGCGCATAATAAGGATGAGCTGATTTTTTGCAAAAACCGGGTCGATAAGCGCCATGGGTACGCAGTGAAAAGCCAGATCCCAGGCAGCGTACCAAGGGTATTCCCACTTATCGGGCATGGATATCACGTCCTGGTTTTTTAAGTATTTCCAGTTGTTGTTACGTCCGTTTGGTCGTGTTTCAAAAGCTGGCGAAGTATTTTTACCGTTATAAACCATTGGCCGGGTATCGTAATGGTAATACTGCTTGTTCCATAACAATCCGGCGAGAGCCTGCCGCTGGATATTAGCCAGCTCGGGCGAAATACCAGGGTGCAGCATTTGCGAATAGAAAATATCAGCTTCCTGTTTGCGCGTAACAAAAACATCTTCAAAATTATCTGGGATAGGATTATCCACGGGTTCTTTGCACAATCGTAAAAATATCTTTTTCGATTCTTTGGCTTTTATACTTAACTGGTAAACCGGGGCGTATTTGGTTCCGCTTTGCTGCGCCTTTAGCTGATCGATATTGTCGCCATCTGTTATAGCTTCGTGAAAGGCATCCTTTACAAAAATGCTTTCGTTAGGCTGCCTGAAAATACGCTCGTTATTGGTATCGTTTTCGGTAAACAGCGCAAAGTTTGCCTGTTGATGATACAGGTAATAGTCGCCACCGTTTGGGTAGGTGGCTTTTACAGTAGTATTATTAAGTTTTGTAATGATAGGCTTTGGCTTAATTTTATCAAACTGCCAGTAGTTATAAAACCACAAAGTGGGCAATAGGGTAATATCGGCAGTTTCGGTAGCCTGGTTAAGTATTTCAATACAGATCTGGATATCCTCAAAGTTGTTTTTTGCGTAAGTTACGTACACATCGAAATACCTGGCGTCATCAAATATTCGGGTATCTAATATTTCATACTCTGGCTCCATTTTCGAGCGGTTGATGTTAACGCTTACCAGCTCATCATACGGAAACTCTTGCTGCGGGTATTTGTACAGATACTTCATGTAATAATGCGAGGGCACATTATCCAGGTAGTAATAAAGTTCTTTAACATCTTCGCCATGGTTACCTTGTCCATTAGGTAAACCAAAAAGACGTTCTTTTAATATCGGGTCTTTTCCGTTCCACAATGCGATAGCGAAACAGAGGCGCTGGTGATAATCGGATATACCGGCCAGTCCATCTTCGCCCCATCGGTATGCACGGCTGCGTGCCTGATCGTGAGTAAAGTATCCCCAGGCATCGCCATTGTCGCTGTAATCTTCGCGCACGGTTGCCCACTGTCGTTCGCTAAGATAAGGTCCCCAATGTTCCAGGGGTACCTCTTTACCGGCATTTTCATCTAATCTGAGTTGTTCGGGGTTAGAATTGTTGATATCAGTCATAAATTGTCCTTCAGCACACTAATTCACCTGTTTTCGCCGGGTTTGTTTTAGGCGGAAAAGTAAACATTTTAATCAAATTAGGTTATACTTGCATAAAACTTATTTGTTTTTGGAAATTAAATTTATATTTTCGAAAAAGATATTCTATTAACAACTGTAAATAATATTAAACTATATTTTCTCTGATGATTTGTCATTTGAGTTACTAAAATATTTTTTTAATAACGGAGTTTTCTTTTTTTAAGAAATAAATTGTAGTTTCCGTTTGCTAATTCAATACAATGTAACTAATTTGTGACCAAATTTAGAGTATGGTAAACATTTACTAAGACACGGTTGAAATTTTACAAAAGTCTACTTTTTTTATTTATACTGACCAAATTTTATGCTGCTGATGCCCAAACTAATGATAGTAAGATCATTGGTAAGGTAGCAGATATTCAAAATGCTCCTATTAAGGATGTTACAGTATATCTTTTGCTACCGGCTGATTCCAGTACGGTGAAATTTGCCGTATCCGACAAAGACGGTAAGTTTGAATTCGACGGCCTGCAACCCAATAAGTATTTAATTAGTATTGAAAATATTGGATATGAGAAATTAATATCTGCTCCATATATTTTAAAGCGATCTGCAATTATCGATGTTGGGATAATCAAACTCAAGATTAATTACAAAAGCCTTAACACAGTTGACATTATTGCCGACAGGCCCTTCATTGAAACCAAACCCGGAAAAAAAATACTAAACGTTAAAAACAGTATAACATCGGCAGGCAGCAATGCCTTCGAAATTTTGAAAAAAGCACCCGGTGTTAAAATTGACAACGACAACAATATCAGCCTTGACGGGAAAAATAACGTATTGGTGTTGATTGACAATAAGCCGGCAAATATTCCCCCGGAAGCTTTGATAGAGATGCTGCAGAGTATGCCAAGCAACACGATCAGCCAGATTGAGCTGATCAATACGCCGGGTGCCAGGTATAATGCAGCAGGTGGCGGCGGAGCGATCAATATCAAATTAACCCGAAACGAAGATTTTGGAATAAACACTTCGGTAAATATAAACAGCGGGGTACAGCAGATAGGAGAAGGGCACGATTCGAAATACAGGGGGGGAGCCGGTGTTGTTTTTAACAGCCGGACTAAAGATTTAAACGTATTTGGCAATTACAGTTACTCCAATATACCCTACAACAGGATATTTTTGACAGACAGGTTTGTAAATTACAAAAATGTAATCACCGAAATAGATGCTGACTATTTTTCGGATCAAAGCAGGTTATCCAATAATTACCGGTTGGGTGCTGACTACAACATTAGTCCTAAGCATATTATTGGTTTTTTGGTTAAAGGTTTAACCACCAACTTTATGTTGAGCAAAAATACCAACACCAATATTATTAATCAGGGCAAAGTTGACTCAACAGTTGTAACCAACTCTTCTTTAAACAGCAAAGCATCACAAATAGCATTTGATTTAAATTACAAAGGAAATTTCGATAAGGCGGGCGTATTATCTATTGACCTTGATTATTTTACCTACACCCGTAATCCATTAGAAATTATTAACAGTGAATATTTTAATGGTGTCTCCCGCCAGCGTTATCGTACTTTAACAATACAAAACAGCTTTCCATCCAACTATAAGATATATACGTACAATATTGATTATACTTTCAATTTGTCTCCAACGTCAACGTTAGTGGCTATTGCCAAAACCGATTATGTTAAAACGCATAATAATTTAGATTTTGGTGAGATAGTTAACCAGGTTTATCAGCCTGATGCGAAGTTTACAAACCAATTTGATTTTACAGAAACAGTTAATGCCGGGGGCATTGTTTACAATAAATCTTTTAATAAGAAAATCAGCCTCGAAGCAGGCTTAAGGGTAGAACAAACTATTTCGGATGGTGAATCAATAACCGGTAAAACGGGCGTTAAGAATAACTACATTGATTTTTTTCCGAGTTTGAAAATTACAGATATGGTGAATAAGGATAATGTTTTGCTCTTAGCTTATGGAAAAAGTATACACCGCCCGTCGTATACCGACCTTAATCCGTTTATAGCCTACCAGGACCAGTATAGCTATTATATGGGCAACGCATATTTAAAACCTTATTATCTTAATACTATTGAATTACAGCATACTTATAAAAACAAGTTTACAACTACGCTGCAGTTTTCGGTAACAAACAACTTTGCGCAATCAATTTTTATTCAAAATGACAGTACTAAAATATTGGTTACGAAAAAGTCAAATTTAGGCAATAGGTACGTTTATAGTATTGGGTTTAATGGGCAGTTTGATCTTACATCGTGGTGGAATGCCAATGTCAATTTAACAACATCGTATCAAAGGTTAACAGCCAGTGCAGCGGAATCTTACCTAAACCGTTCGGGAGCCGATGCTGACATAAGCGTTGCACAGTTTTTTACCGTATGTAAAACTATTAAAGCCGAATTGGATGGTGAATATGAAATACCAACAACCTTCGGTGTAAACGAATATAGAGCAGCATATCATTTTGATGCAGGCATTACTAAAACCATAAGCAGGCAAGCAAGTTTGGCTTTAACTGTAAATGATATTTTTAATAGCAAACGTAACAGATTTACTTCTACCTATCAAAATTTAGATGTTACCGGTAATGATAAAACCGAATTCAGGGTTATTTTGCTAAGTTTTACTTACAAGTTTGGTAATAAAACAGTTAAGGCCGAACGTACACGTAAGACGGGCGCCGAGCCGGAACAAAACAGAGCCGGCACCGGTAATGGTCCGCAATAAAAAAAGGTATCTATGTTTCCATAAATACCTTTCTTCTAAAAAACGGTACTAAATATTATTTTAATTTAGCCAGAGCCTCTTTAATGCGTCTCATGGCTTCAATCAGTTTATCTTCGGCTGCAGCGTAAGATATCCGGATAGATTTTGGATCGCCGAATGAATCGCCGCCTACGGTAGCCACATGTGCTTCTTCTAACAGGAATATGCTTAACTCGTCCGAATCGTTAATGATTTTGCCGTTATAGCTTTTGCCGAAGAAGGAAGTTACGTTAGGGAAGAAGTAAAAAGCGCCATCAGGCAGGTTTACTTTTAGTCCAGGGATATCTTTCAACAGATCGTAAACAATGCCACGACGTTTGCGGAATGCCTCACGCATTTCTAATACCGACTCTAATCCACCTTCAGAAGCGGCAACGCCGGCCTTCTGGGTGATAGAGCAGGTACCCGATGTGATCTGGCCCTGTAATTTATCACAGGCTGCAGCGATCTCTTTGTTTGATGCTGAATAGCCTATGCGCCATCCGGTCATCGCGTAAGCTTTTGAAAAACCGTTGATGATGATCACGCGGTCTTTAACAGAAGGAAATGCAGCGATTGAAGCGTGCTCTTCGACAAAGTTAATGTGTTCGTATATTTCGTCCGAAAGGATATAAACATGCGGGTGACGTTCAAAAACCTCAACCAAACCTGCTAATTCTTCTTTGCTGTAAACACTACCTGTTGGGTTACAAGGTGATGAGAACATAAATAGCTTAGTTTTTGGCGTAATTGCAGCCTCTAATTGCGCAGGCGTAATTTTAAAGTTGTTTTCTACGGTACTGTCAATAAATACACTAACACCTTCGGTTAGTTTTACAACTTCGGAGTATGATACCCAATAAGGAGTAGGGATAATAACTTCTTCGCCGGGGTTAACCAATGATAATAAAGCGTTGGCAATAGCTTGCTTGGCACCGGTTGATACAACTATCTGGCTTGCATCGTAATCCAAACCATTCTCGTTCTTTAGCTTATTTGCAATAGCTTTACGCAGTTCGGGGTAACCCGCAACAGGCGTATAGTAAGTAAAGTTTTGGTCCATAGCCTGCTTGGCAGCAGCCTTTATGTGTTCCGGGGTATGAAAATCCGGTTCTCCAAAACTCAGGCTGATCACATCAACCCCTTTAGCTGAAAGCTCGCGGCCCAGCTTAGCCATTTTAATTGTTGCTGACTCGGATAAATTGTTGATCCTATCGCTTAATGCACTCATAATTGAATTTGTTGTATTTGCGGGCAAATATAGAAAATAACTTTACTGGTAATGAGGCTTATTGCCTATTAATTTTATATACAAAGTAGCTTTATTTGAATAAATATGAAAGTTGTAAAATTTCAACATTGTGCCCTGCGAAAAAGCTAAGATGGAAAATTTGCCTAAGTTTGCCCCAAATTAAACAGTTTTGCAAGAACAGCGCCGTATAATCCTGATTTCGCTTATTACGGGTGCCATATTAATGGCGGCCAAATTTACCGCATACTTTTTAACCAATTCAAACTTTATATTAACCGATGCGGCTGAAAGTATTGTAAATGTACTGGCCAGCGCGTTTGCTTTTTTCAGCATTTATTTAGCGGCTCAGCCTAAAGATGTTAACCACCCTTACGGACATGGTAAAGTGGAGTTCTTTTCGGTTTTTGTGGAAGGGATACTTATCCTGATAGCCGGTACTATCATTATTTTTAAATCGGTTTATGGTTTGCTGAGCCCACACCCTGTGCACGAAATATTGCTTGGGGCCTCCATTATCGGCGCAACCGGCGTTGTTAACGGTGTACTTGGCTGGTACCTGATACAGAAAGGGAGATCGCTAAATTCAATAACCCTTGATGCTGATGGCCGGCATTTGATCACAGATATGGTTACCAGCGCCGGCTTGGTGATCGGCCTTGTTTTGATCTACTTCACTAACATTGTTTTGCTGGATAATGTACTGTCTATTGTAGTGGCTTTATACATTGTTTATACCGGTTATAAGCTTACGCGGAAATCTGTTGGCGGATTGATGGACGAGGCCGATCTGAAAATGGTAGAGGGGATTGTTAAAGTATTGAATGATCAGCGCAAAGAAGACTGGATTGATATACACAATCTGCGTGCGCAAAAGTATGGTAACGAGCTGCATATTGATTGCCACATGACACTGCCTAATTATTTTGATCTGAACAAAGTGCACGATGAGGTTAAACAAGTTGACCGGCTGATCAATGTCGGGGTGAGTGTTAAAACCGAATTGTTTATCCACACCGACCCTTGTATACCCGAATGCTGCCATTATTGCAGGATGCCTAATTGCCCCATCCGTTCGGAAGTGAAAACGAAAGATATTGAATGGACAATGGAGAACGTAACACGTAACAAAAAACACTTTGAATAATGCACCCATTTAACGTTAGAGTATACGGCCTGTTGATCAACGACGAGAACGAAGTATTGATCAGCGACGAACAGGAGTTTGGCAAGCGGTTCTCCAAATTTCCGGGCGGTGGTTTGGAGTTTGGCGAAGGTTTGATAGACGGATTGAAACGCGAGTTTATTGAAGAGTGTGATATGGAGATCGGCATGGTAAAGCATTTTTACACGACCGATTTTTTTGTCAAGTCGATATTTAACGAGTCGCAGCTGATCAGCGTTTATTACCTGGTAAAAAATATACAGCCGGTAAAATTGGTTATCAAATCTGAGCAGTTTGATTTTGATGGGGAAGGTGATGTACTGCAAAGTTTCAGGTGGGTAAAGATAAGTGAGTTGAGAAAAGAAGACCTGACCTTTCCGGTAGATCAGTATGTGGTTGGACTGATGCATAAACAATTATGAATTTAACGGAACGCGATTTAAAAGTAATATGGCACCCTTACACGCAAATGCAAACGGCCATGCCACCTATCCCGGTAGTGAGGGGAGAGGGTGTGTTGCTTTTTGATGAGAACGGCAAAAGTTATATCGATGCGGTGTCGTCATGGTGGGTAAATATTCATGGGCATGCGCACCCGTACATTGCCGAAAAGGTAGCCGCCCAATTAAAAGTATTGGAGCATGTAATATTTGCGGGCTTTACACACCCCACGGCAGTTGAATTAGCCGAACGCCTTTTACAGATCATACCCGATAACCAGGCTAAAGTTTTCTATTCGGATAATGGCTCAACAGCAGTCGAGGTTGCCATAAAAATGTGCCTGCAATACTGGAGCAACAAGGGCCACAAACGCAGTAAAATGCTTGCCTTTAAAAACGCGTACCACGGCGATACCTTTGGTGCGATGGCAGTAAGCGGGCGCAGTGCCTTTACCAAACCGTTTGATAACCTGCTGTTTGATGTGGAGTTCATTGATCTGCCCAATGCGGGAAACATAGATAGTCTCAAATCTCACATCTCACATCTCAAATCCGACTTAGCCTGCTTTATTTTTGAACCGTTGCTGCAGGGTTCGGGTGGTATGCTGATGTATGAAGCCAGCTACCTGGACGAGCTGATGGCTCATTGCCGCGCTGAACAGGTGTTTACCATTGCCGACGAAGTGATGACGGGTTTCGGCCGCACGGGCGAGCGCTTTGCCTGCGATCATCTGCAGCAACAGCCCGATGTAATGTGCTTTTCTAAAGGCCTTACCGGCGGCACCATGGCACTGGGGATAACAACCTGTACGCAGCAAATTTATGATGCTTTCCTTTCGGATGATAAACATAAAACGCTGTTTCATGGGCACTCGTTTACGGCAAACCCCGTGGCTTGCGCCGCGGCTTTAGCCAGTATGGATCTGTTTCTGCAGCCCGAAACAATGGCCAATATCAAAAGGATAGTAGCCAGTCACCGGCAATTTGGTGAAAAAATAAAGGGACATCCTAAGGTTAAAGAAGTGCGCCAAACCGGTACCGTTATTGCCATTGAATGGGAAACGGGGGCAGGAACTTCGTACTTCAGCACTCTTCGCGACAAGCTGTATCAATACTTTTTGGATGCCGGCATTATTTTGAGGCCGTTAGGCAATGTACTGTACATTTTACCCCCGTATTGCATTAGCAATGATCAGCTCGGCTATATTTACAGCAAAATAGAAGACGCTTTAAATACGTTTTAAAACCGATTATGGAAAATTTATTAAGAACGATAGTTGCCGATACCGATATGCACGCCCGCTGGCTCAATACGCTTTCGCTGATGGAGAATACCGGCGCGCGAAAAATTTCGGCAAGTGAGGATACGGTTAACGTTACCTATATTATACTAAAACATGCTGCCGAAGAACATCGCCATGCTTTTTACCTGAAAAAGCAATTGGAGAAATTAGGCAAGGATTTTTGCCCAACCTACGCCCGCGAATACCTGCTGGCACCGGGGCACAGCAAATACTATCTCAATTACCTGGATGTTGAAGTTTGCAGATATTTAAAGAACGAATTAAACCTGAGCGGTGGCGAGTTGCGTTTTGCAGCATACCTGCTGGTTACTTATGCTATTGAGGTACGGGCTGACGAACTTTACCCGGTTTACCAGCAAGCTTTGGATGATGCAGGCAGCAAGGTGAACGTAAAATCCATCATACTGGAAGAAGAAGGCCACCTGGAAGAAATGATCAACCAGCTTAAATCCTTTTCGACCGACTGGCAAGTACATGCCGATAAAGCAGTTGAGATTGAAACCGGTTTGTTCAATAACTGGATAAAGGGCTTGAAAGAGGAAGTTAATGCTGCCTAATAAGCCATATACTCTGTAAAGATCTGTTGCAAAAAGGCCTTGCTGTAAAGCAGGGCTTTTTCGTTAGTAGCTTTATCGGCTTTAGGATTTTGGATATACACTACCTGTTTGCCCAGGTTATCAAACGATATGGTTTGCCCGTTAAGCATAAAGCCCATACCATTATCCCAATCAAAAAATGCAAAAGGTTTGCTACCAGGGTTCAGCAGATCTTTTGACCACTTGAACTGATCGTAAGGCAGATCTAACTGTGCCAGCAACGTTGCCGCAATATCGGTTTGATTACCCAGTTTGCTCACTTTCATGCCACGGTATTGCTCTTTGATTGCATCGCCAAAAAACAACAGCGGAATATGATATTTCGAAGGTTGGTATGATTCGGAAGTGTTACGCGGTAAACGATGGCCATGATCGGCAACCAAAATGAACAAAGTGTTTTTATACCAGGGCTGTGTTTTGGCATGCTCAAAATAAGCGTTAAGGCACGAGTCGGTATAATAAGCCGTGCTTCTGAACTTGTTGGATACGTTTGCGCCAGGGAAATGCGCTTTGGCCGGCATGTCAAAAGGCTCGTGGTTGGTTAATGTTTCAACCAGCGAAAAGAACGGCTGCTGCTCCGTGTTCAGGTATTGGATGTGTGTATCCAGCAAAGTACCGTCGTTAACGCCCCATTTTGAATCTACCAGGCTGCGATCGAAATTATTCATACCGGTAATATGCGCTATTTTATGTGTCAGCATGTACGATTTGAAATTCATGTACTCTACCTCGCCACCATAAAAGTAAGATGTTTTATAGTTTACCGGTACCAACACTTCGGGTATGGCAGGTAGTTTTTCCTGCTTGGTATTATTGGTGATAATGGTGCGAATGGCTTGCGATGGAAAACCGCTTAGTATGGCTACCATGCCTTTATCGGTACGGTCGCCGGCAGCATAAACACTATCAAACAACACACCATGCTGGATAAATTTTTCGAAATTTGGACATACGCCTTTATCACCACCTAATGATTCGATCACATCGGCCGTAAAACTCTCCAACTGAAAAATAACAATGTTTGGCCGTTTGGTTTTCAGGATATGCAAAGTGGTATCGGCCTTTTGCATAAATAACGAGCGCGAAAGGCTATCGGCTTCTTTTGGCGCCATAAACATATAAGGGTTATGTGCTGCCCGTAAGTTCTCAAATATGTTATCAAACAGGTTCCACTCGGTGTTTAATGCCGATTGGTTAAGTATCTGCTTCGACGAAAAGTAAGCCATACTTTGGTTGGCCGGAGTAGTTTGCCAGCCGCCGCGCATTGCTGTAATGGTAACGAAGATCAATACCGCCGAATACGCAATTTTTGATGCTGTTTTTACATGCGGCGCTTTGTAGCGATAGTCGATGAGCCAGTTTGATAGCAAAACACCTAATGCTAACAGCACCACTCCAATGATGATACAGGGAACTATCGGGGCCGACCCGCTTGAGGCCAGCGACTCGGAAAATTGGTGGATAATACTATCAAAAACGCGGTAATTGACTTTAGTGCTCCATTCCTGGAAGATGTTATAATCGAGTATAGTTAAGAAACAAACCAGTAATAAACAAAGCCAGATATACAGCTTGAAGAATATAGGTTTAACTTTTGCCCCTGGTATAAACCAAACAGTAATGGCAACTAATAACGGTATAACGGTAATGTAAGCAGCGGTAGAAAGATCGAGCCTGAGGGCATATAAGAACGATTCAAGGATCTCTTTAAAGCTGGCTATTTTAAGCTTACTGCGAAAATAGATCTCGAACGAGATTCGCGTTAACGCAAAAAACAGCAGCCAAAAAACAAGGAATCTAAATAAAACAACGAGATTCTTTAGCATGGGCACAAAAATAAGTAATTAAGCCGATGTTAAAAGTTAATTTAACATCGGCTTAATGTGTACAATAACAAGTTGCTGTTATTGTTTGCGGCCACCCATGGCTTTCAGGTCTGATAATGATATTTTGTCGTAACCTGCATCTATTTTAAAAGTGCCTGCAGGTACTTTTTCGTCGCTGATAGATTTTAAGGTAACAGCCTGGGCCACTTTGGCACCTGCTGGTATGTACGAAAATTGTACAGGCACACCTTTTACTGTGGCAAAGCTGCGGGTTAAAATATTACTTGGTGCGCTAATATCAGTTGTAACCCACAGATCGTACGAAGTGTTGGTTTTAGTGTCCTTAGCAATATATTTTGTGCAGTTGTAATCACCTATCTTTTTGGTTTCGGTAGTGGCTGTAAAAGCATAGGTTGGCTCAGAGTCGCCGGCCTCTTCTATCTCGCCCGGAGTTGCAATAGCGGCTTTTTTCATCGATGCTACAGGTACATCAACCAAAATAGCAAAATAATCGTTTTTTGTGGTCGTGATCATTTTAATGGTTGCCGGGCCTGCCGAATATTGAAATGATGAGCTATCGGCAGTGAAATAGGATTTGCCTTCAACATCCTGACCCATGGCGTTAATGTTATAGGTAGCAGTACCTTGTGTATAGGTTTTTTGTGCTTTTGCTGCAATTACTGTAGTAGTAAGCGCAAGGCCAAGGGCGATTGTTTTAATGGTTAGCATGTTCATTGATCAGTTTTTTTACTGGAAGTTTATTGGTTTTATTTATTGTTTAACGTTTAGATACGATAATGATCGAATTGTTACGCTTCAGAGTTTTTAAATCTGCTTTAGCTAATAGGGCCTCCGCTTGTAATTTGCTGATCAGGTTATTTGAGTTATGGCCGTCAACTATCAGCGTCTTAAAATTATAGTTTCGTTTTAACCAGGCAAGGTCAGTTTTAGGGCTGCCGGTAATGTAAATATAATCCAAATTTATCTTCCCTGCAAATAAATTATTGGATGTTGCCTTATCTATGATCAATATTTTTTTATCGCCAAACTGCACTAAACCCCGTTGCTTGGCCATGTAATTATAGCTGATATTGCCTGTAAGACTGATGTTTTGCAGACTGGTTATCTTACAGCTATCCAGGTACGGCTGTATAGAGTATTGATAGTTTTTGTCCTGAGGGGTTAGATCGGTTACTAATACAGCCTGCTCGCCATTCCTCAATAAAATAGCCGTGTTTTTCCGTAAACTAAAAAACGTAATGCTATTGGTGTTCATCGCATAGTAACGCTTTATACTTATGCTTATCGCGATAAACGCCAGCAGCAAAAAACTTACTTTTAAGGGTCTTTTGTTTTTGTTAACCACCACATAAAACGCACTGATCAGTAAGCCATAAAATAAAACGGATTCCACTGGGTTGAGCCATATTTTATTGATGCTGCCCAATGGTGCATGCTCAATTGCAGATAAGGTTCGGGTCATTATTACGATGGTTTTCTCAATAAACCAGGCTAAGGCCGACGAAATTACAGGGATGTTAGGCAAAATAAGATAAGCAATGCCACCGTACATCACAATGAGTGATGGTACGATAATAAACAGGTTGCTTACCAAAAACAAAACCGGGAAATCGTGAAAGTAAAACGCGCTTACCGGGAACAGGATGACCTGGGCAGATATGGATACCGAACAAACCATCCACATCTCTTTAGCCAGTTTACTTTTAACAGTAACCCATTTATAAATAACAGGTTGCAGTATGATGATGCCGAAAACCGCGAGATAGGAAAGCTGGAAACCTGCATCGGTGATCAGGAAAGGATTATACAGGAGCAATATAAATGCCGATACGGCTAACAGGTTGAGCCGGTTGATATGCCGGTTAAAGGCAAAGCCCACAATAAAAAAGGTCAGCATAAGCGATGCCCGGCAAACTGCCGGCGAAAACCCGGTAATAAGCGCGTAACACCAGATAGCCGTAATTGATAAGATGGCTTTGATAACCCGGCCATACTTTTGCGGCGGTAAAAACACCAGTATAAAACTGATGAGCAAATAAATTAAGCCAACATGCATACCCGAAACCGATAACAGATGCATAGTACCGGTTTTTGAATACGCTTCCTGCACCTCTTTACGCAGATCTGCCCGGTAACCTAAAATAATGGTCGAGGCTACAGCCAGCGCATCAGTATCGCGGATGCTGTTGCGTAGTTTTTCAACAAAGTGCCTGCGCAATCTCAGGGCGCTACTTACCAATACGTTTCCCTGGTTATGATTGATGATCACAACCTGTTGCGCCGCTAAAAAACTTTGCTGGTAAATATTTTGGTGCGCCAGGTAAGCTTTATAGTTAAACTCTGCGGGGTTTAAAGGCGGTTCAACCGGGGTAAAGTTTGCCGGGATAAGCAATTCATCACCATAAACAAAATTGTTTTTTGATGCGCTGTCTACGCGGACGGATACCATCAGGCTTCCGGTAACGGGATGGACAACGTTTTTACTTTTGGCCTGCTCAACCAGGGCCGTAAAGCGTAAAACGTTTGAACTAAGTTTAGGCTCGTTGCTGATGCGGATAAGCAGGTGGTCTGATGTGGTTTTTGAAAAATGATCCGCAAAATTGATCTCGCGCCTCGCTTCAATACAGCACACCCCGGCCAGTAAAAGCAATAGGTTTACTATCAGGCCGCCTATCCATTTGGCTTTGTAAATGTTGAGTTTGCGATACGCGATATTGCATACAACAAACACCGCGAGTAATACGTAAAACAAGGTATACAACCAAAACATAAACCCATCGTACCGAAAAATAATGGCAAAAGCCAGCCCTGCTAAAAATGGCAGCAGCAGTGTCAGTAATGGTATTTCTGCTTTGTTAAATGCGGACATGGAATATTAAACCGGCTAAGTATTTTATAATGATACTAATAAATTGATAAGGGCTACAAATTTTGTCTAATTTTGCATCGATCTTTTTGATCTATTGATTACATGGCTAAAATCCTATTTAAGCGTTCTTTCTTGTTTCTGCTCATCATTGTTGCCGTTATATCGGGTTGTAAACATAAACCCGAAATTGCCGGTAAACTATACGAACGCTATCAAAACAAAACCTACGAGGATTTTGATACCGCTGCCTATCATGCCGAATTTAAAAAGCAGTTTGCCGCGTTAAAGCCCCGGTTGCGCCATACCGACGTGATTGAAAAATTCTATACCGAACAGAACAACGAGCCGCATTTTGTAAACCAGTTTTTGGTTAACGGACAGATCAATACACTGGTGCAGTATTTGAGCCGGGCCAACGAGCATGGCCTGGATACCGTGATGTTTCATCCCGGGCAGATCACCGCGCTGCTCAACCAAATACATGCCAACCGTTTTACCAATATTACACAGGTTTACCCGGTGTTTGCTAAACTGGAGATCATAACGGCAAGCGCGTTCCTCAACTATTCGGGGGTGGTGCACTTTGGCGTGGTTAACCCGCATAGCCTGTACCGCAGGTATGATATGGTGCCTAAACGGCCCGATAGCGCTTTCTACCAGTCGGTGTTCAATACACCCGATATGGCGGTTTTTTTGCATGATATCCAGCCGCAAAGCCCGGCATATCTGGCATTGAAAAAAGCATTGGCTGCTATCAATACCAATTATGTGGATAGCGGTAAAATGCAGCGTATGCGCATCATCAAGCTCAATATGGAGCGCCTGCGCTGGCAAAATCCCGAAAAGGAAAGCAAGTACATCTTCGTCAATATCCCATCGTTTACTTTGCAGTGGATCGAAAATGGTAAGCCGGTATTGAGCATGAAGGTTTGCGTAGGCGAACCCAAGGGCCCTAATTACGATGCACAACTTTTGCACTACCTGGAAACCCGGAAACTTGACGATAAGCCTGCAAACCACGAAACCACCATTTTAAACAGCCGGGTAACCACTATACAGCTTAACCCAACCTGGAGTATCCCGAGCAGCATCGCGCAAAGCGAAACCTACTTCAATATCCAAAAGAACCCCGATTACCTGGCCGACAATAACATCCGGGTTTACAGCAAGTATACCGACCGTGAGGTTGACCCCGATACCATAAACTGGAGCCGCATAGCCCGCGATAAAATGCCGTTCAGGTTTCAGCAGGATGCCAGTGATCAGAATGCCCTCGGCAAATTGAAATTCATCTTTGAGAACGAGGCAGGTATTTACCTGCACGATACCAATAACAAGGCCGGTTTTTTAAAACCCTGGCGCGCCATTAGTCATGGTTGTGTGCGGGTGCAGGACCCATTGATGCTGGCACAGCAGCTCATTGGCGATACCACGCGTATGGACGGCATCCGTATGGAGGTTGGCCTTGCGCCGCGCGACTCTGTAAACAAAGCAAAATATGCTAAAATGCAACAGGCGCGCCTGGCACCGGGTTTTCAGCTCAAATCAAAATTTCTGGATGTGCCCAATAAAGGCGTGCAGGTATTTATAGATTATTATACCTGTCTGCCCGATGACAAAGGCGAGCTGCAATTTTACTACGATGCTTACCACATGGACGAAGTACTGGAAAAAGCCATGGGCAAATACTTCGCTAAATCAACCCGGTAATAAACTATTAAAAACAGGGTGTCATGGTGAGTTTGTCGAACCATTGTGCGGTGGCCTTGTTCTCTATCCAGGAATCAAACTTCTTTGCTTCTGTGATTTGTAACAAAATCCGTAAAATTTAGTTTAAATACAGAAAAACATTCGTTACCATGAAAAGCAGAGATTCAAGCCTCCTTTACCTGGCATTAGGTATATACACCTTAATGGTGAACTGGTATTATAACCACAACTTGCTGTACCTGTTACTGAGCTATATTTTCTGGCCGCTATACATTATTTACGAGCTGCTCACCGGCGGATTATCCCATGGTATGTGGAAGACCATCCCGCTTTCATATTTTAAGTAAAGTTAGAACAGTAACACATTTTAGTCTTGTTTCTTCGCTCTTGATTACTGCTTCTGTAAGAGGGGGGTATTTGTCGGTATTTTTTACAAATACTTTTTCAATTCCTTATTTTAAGCCCACAGCAGGGGTTTTTAATTTTTAGCACCCATAAAACAGGGGGGTATAAGGTGGGTATACCCACCTTGTGTTTGCAAATAGATCAAAGAACGTTATTCTTTCTATATTTAATCATTCAAAATTCAGTCATTCAATTATTAACATGGGGGGGAATTGTAAGAATTTTTTCCTGATTCATAACTCCGGCATCCTCTATCTTCCTCAATAAATATACTAAAATTTCTGCAGATAATAAAGCATTACGGATGTTATTTGACAAATACTGTCATAAAAAAAGCCCGTAACTACGGGCCTTTTTTATGCGCTTTTTTGAATATTAGCTTGGCCTTACCGGGAACATTCCGTTCACACAAATAATAAACCCAACTACCAGCAAAGGCTGTATATTGTTATGCGCCTGCGATTGACCGGCGGGGTTTATGGTGTCGGCAGAAAGCATAACATCCGGTTTGGTAGTTCCGGGAGCAAAATTTAAAGTGGTTTTAGTTGACGATGCAATTAAATTTCCCGATGCCGGAGCTACAGTTGCAAGTGCCGAACTGGCGTTAACATTGTGAGTATGGGTCGGGATCTGCGACACCGTTAACGCTACATTCTCTACTCCGGCTATTTGGCCCATATTGTATTGCGAAAGCCCTGTGCCGTGCCCGCGGTGAACAGGTACCCGGCTTCTAAAATCAGGGAGGTTAAAAGTAGTTGTGCCGTTGCCGCCAAAAGTAATACCAAGCAGCGAATATAATGCCTGGTACTGCATGATCTGTAATGACTGCCCGTCGCAGTAAAGCCAGTTTTGGGGTGCGAAATTGCCCGCAAACATGCGGATCTCTCCAATAGTTCCGTCCATTTTTTAAGTTTTTAAAGGTTATGATAATGTGATTAGATATCATCAAATATTAAGATATTTTATCAGATTATTTATTTTTTTGGAGAAAAAATACAATCAACTTTCTGATTAATTGCGAGTTAATTGTATCGTATTGTTATTAAATTGTCTGTTTTAAAGCCTGGGGCGTGGCAAATTGATAGTTGTCGTAAATTACCCGTTATTTGTCGGTTTCCCCCCTTAATTCTATTACCGATATCCCTTAGATTTGTATCATAAATAAAATATTACTCCAAAAAAGCATTAACAAACAAGCTAATTAAACCAACAACCAATATGGGAAAAATTGTATTATTCATGCATACGTCGCTGGATGGCTTTGCTGCCGGTAAAAAAGGCGAAATGAATTGGATCCATGTAGAACAGGAAATTTTTGATTATGTTGAAGAAAGGATCGCTAAAACCAACACGGCATTATATGGCAGGGTTACCTTTGAGATGATGGAAAGCTACTGGCCAACGGCGGCGGAGCAGCCCAACGCATCCAAGCACGATAAGGTACATGCGGCCTGGTATAAGAGTGCGCACAAAGTAGTGTTGTCAAATACGCTTGACCAGGCAGCATTCACCAATACAACAGTGATCGGGAAGAACCTTCCCGCTGCCATTAACAAGTTAAAGCAGGAAACCACAGGAGACATCCTGTTATTCGGAAGCCCTTCCGCGGCGCATACCCTTCTGGCAGAAGACCTGATCGATGAATGCTGGCTTTTCGTTAACCCGGTATTGTTGGGCGAAGGGATTGCAGTGTTTAAAGGTATTAAAACAAGGCAGCTGTTAAAACTTGTTAAAACGCATGTTTTTAGCTCAGGCGTAGTGTGCCTGCAACACGAACTAAAGCGCGAAAGCTAAGCTGTGGTCCGCATTTGTGAGCCACACCAACTAAATATAATTTCAGGCTAAGGTCGGTGTTATCACCGGCCTTAATCGCTAATAGAATTCAACCAAGCCAGGCAAAATCAGCGAAATCAAAAAATCACAACAAATCAGCGGTCAAAGCTTTTCCCTTGCTGCCTGCATAAATTTACTGGCAAACACAAAGTCGTTCAGCTCCTGGTTGTCGGTATGGGCGATCTCTTTATTGGTGCCTTCCCACCATTTTTTACCATCGTGTAAAAAAATAATATGGTCGCCAATACCCATTACCGAGTTCATATCGTGCGTTACGATCACCGTGGTGGTTTGGTATTCCTGGGTTATCTCAGCTATCAGTTCATCTATCAGGATGGATGTTTTAGGGTCGAGGCCCGAGTTTGGCTCATCCACAAATAAATACTTAGGCTGCATGGATATGGCACGTGCAATACCCACCCGTTTTTTCATCCCGCCCGAAAGCTCAGCCGGAAAAAGCTTATTCTTTCCCACAAGGTTAACGCGCTCCAAACAAAAATTGGCCCGGTCAATCTTTTCAGCTTTACTCATGGTGGTAAACAGGTTAAGCGGGAAAATGATATTGTCCTGCACGCTCATAGAGTCGAACAATGCTGAGCTTTGAAAAAGCATCCCTATTTGTTTGCGGATGGGTACGCGCTCCACAAAATGCATTTTGGTAAAGTTCTCGCCATCGTATATCACTTCGCCTTCGGTAGGTTTATGCAGGCCCACAATACACTTCAGCAGGGTGGTTTTACCCGACCCTGAGCCGCCGATAATGAGGTTGTTTTTACCGGCTTTAAACTGAGCATCAATACCACGCAATACCTGGTTATCGCCAAAAGTTTTATGGATGTTTATCGTCTCTATCATAACATTATACGTGATACAACCAGGTCGGCAAATAAGATCATGATACAGCTGTAAACCACACCCTTGGTGGCCGACTGGCCAACTTCAAGCGCCCCTCCCGAGGTGTAAAAACCCTGGTAGGCGCAAATAGAGGTAATGATAAAACCAAAAGCGGTAGCCTTTACCATCGATACCTGTAAAATGATCACCTTAAAGCCATCGGTTAAGCCGGTAATATAATCAGATGGCGATACCTCGCTTGATGCCGCGCAGGCAATATAACCGCCAACCAAACCCAGGCAAATTGATATAATGGTGAGGAAGGGGATGGTAACAACACCCGCTATAATTTTAGGCGATATGAGGTATCCGGGAGCGTTAACCCCCATAATTTCGAGCGCGTCAATCTGTTCGGTTACGCGCATGGTGCCAATTTGCGAGGCAATGCTCGAACCTACCCGGCCGGCCAGTACCAGCGCCGATATGGTAGGGCTAAACTCCAATATGGTCGAATCGCGGGTAATGGTACCCACAATCGTTTTCGGGATCAGGTCGCTTACCAGCTGGAAAGCCGTTTGTATAGTAGCAACTGCACCTATAAACACCGATATAATGGCCACAATACCCAACGAGCCAATTCCCGTCGATACCATTTCGCGCATCACCTCGGCCCAGTAAACGCTGAATTTTTCGGGTTTTTTAAAAGCTAATCGTAATAATAAAATGTAGCGTCCAAGATTATAAAGCATTCCTTATGGTTAGATTGTGGGCTAAAATACACTTTTTCGGCAAATGTTTGACCTATATATAACGTAATATGGGTAACATTGCTTTGTTATGTCTAAATTTAAAATATGAACAACCTCATCATTACCGGCGCTACCAAAGGCATGGGCCGTGCAATTGCCAAAGCTTTCGCCATACAAGGATTAAACATGGCACTTTGTTCGCGCAATTACTCCGAATTGTTACTTTTTCAGGAAGAGCTAAAGCAGCTTAACCCTGATATCAGGGTCATTATCCGGGCAACCGATGTTGGTGTTAAAGAAGAGGTTTTGGCTTTCGCCGGATACGCCGAGCAGGAGCTGGGTTTTATCAGCGTCATCGTTAACAACGTAGGCATCTACGAGCCCTCGAGCATACTGGATGATGAGGAAGATACCTTCGGAAAACTGATCGGTGTTAACCTGATGCCCGCCTATGAGCTTTACCGTTATTTTGGTAAAACCATGATGGCAGCAGGCAAAGGGCACATTTTTACCATTTGCTCGGTAGCAGCCATAAACCCGGTTGTACAAGCCGGAACATATACTGTAACTAAATTCGCACTGCATGGTCTAATTAAGGTAATGCGACTCGAAATGCAGGAATATGGTGTTAAAGTAACCAGTGTTTTGCCGGGATCGACGTTAACGGAATCATGGACTGATACAAGCCTTTCGGCCGACAAGTTTGTATCGCCTGATGATATTGCTTCGGCAATAGTTTGCGCCTATAAAATGTCACCCGGCGCAAATGTTGATGAGATCATGGTCACGCCGGTTTCGGGTCAGTTATAAATTAACTAAATAACAATTAATTAAAACTGAATCATGGAAAACAAATTATACCGCGATGAGAACGCCAAAGTAGTTGGCGGTGTTTGCGCGGGTCTTGCCGATTATTTTAACGTAGATGTAAGCCTTGTACGTGTTGCCTTTGTATTTGCAATGGTAGTGTTAGGCACAGGTGGGATGCTTTATATTATTTTATGGATAGTACTACCTAAAAAGGACTATTTTGCCAACCCTTTGGTTGATTATACCGTACCGCCCCAACCCGGTAATTTGATGTTTGTTAAAAAGAAACCAAGCAGCGCTGCTATTATAGGCGGTACCATATTGATCCTGCTGGGCGCTTATTGCCTGCTCGATCAATTCGACCTGATCCCTTATTTTGAGCTGCACAGGTTTTGGCCGGTGATATTTATCATTATTGGCCTGGTGCTTATTTTTAATCCCGATAAACGGAAACATTTTGAGAGTGCGCCATGGGATAAGAAACAAGACCCGGAGGTTAACTCACCTGCGCCCGAAACCAAAGAAACCAATACCGATAACCCTGAAATAATTTAAGCCATGAGAAGCGATAAACTTGTACCGGGTACTCTCCTGGTGATAATAGGCATTGTATTTTTGCTCAACAACTTTGGGGTGATCGATTTTAGCTGGTGGACCTTTTTCAGTCTGTGGCCCATCTTGCTCATCATTGGCGGCGTTAACCTGGTTTTTGCACATAACCGTTCGGCCTGGGCAATTATTTTAAAAATGGCAGTACTGGTAGGCGGTATGGCGATATTGATAGTTTCTGGTCTTAATCATCACGATAGGGGATGGCCGGCCTGGGTATTTCGCTTTGACCGCAATTATAACAATAACGACAATAACCGCGACGATGATGATATTGATACCGCTAACGGCGAGCGTGCCGTTGTAAAAGTTGACGGTAACAGCATTTACCGCCAGGCGTACAAACCTGGTTTGCAAACGGCTAAACTCAATATTACCGGCGGTGCCACTACTTATAGTTTAAAAGGCGTAACCAACGATCTGTTTGTAGCTACAACCAAAGAGTATAACAATCATTACAGTTTAAAAACACATACCGACAGCACCCATGCCGAGATCGATTTTGATATGAATATGCATAAGCATAGCTCATGGCATTTTGATAACAAACGCGAAAACCGTGCTGATATCGAGCTGAACTCAAATCCCGAGTGGGATATCGACCTGGAATCGGGTGCCTCGAAGGCCGATTTCGACCTGTCGCCCTTTAAGGTTAAAAACTTAACCATACAGGGCGGAGCCTCATCATATACGGTTAAGCTGGGGCAGCCATTGGCAAAAACCAGCGTTGATATTTCAACAGGCATGGCATCGGTAACGTTGTACATTCCAAAAAGCGCGGCTTGCCACGTAACCGTAGATACCGGCTTATCATCAAAAAACCTCGAAGGTTTTAATAAAAGGGATGATGATAGCTATGAAACGCCGGGTTTTGACAAGGCTACAAATAAGATCGAAGTATCATTCGAAGCCGGGATGTCAAACCTGAAGGTGATCCGTTATTAATTAAAATTGATAGATTTAAAGGGAGCAAATATTTGTTCCCTTTTTTTGTTTACACATGGCCGAAGCATATATCCTGGTTGTTAACGGTAAGCCCGAAGGGCCTTACACCATCGCGCAGTTAAAAGCGATGGGTATCCGCTCCGGCGATTTTGTAAAAACCGAAGCCATGGATGATTACAAAGAAGCACACGAGATAGCCGAACTGCGAACGCTGTTCGGTTTTAAGTTCCAGCCGGTAATGCCGCAATACTTTGGCAGTTTTGACCAGCGCCTGCTGGCTGCCGTTATCGACTGGCTGCTGGTATTGGCTGTTATATTGATACCCGTTTGTATCGGTGTACTGATAACCGGCGACCAATTGATCCGGATACTGCTATCCGCCAGTATATTGATCCTCGTTCCTGTCACCAACCTCATATACCATATCGTGATGGAAGGCTCATCGCGGCAAGCAACCTACGGTAAAATGATCTTAAATATCCGCGTATGCGATGCGGATGCCACGCCAATAAGTTATGGCAAAGCCACAGCACGAAACCTGGCCAAAATATTTTCTGTACTGCCTTTTGGCGCAGGCTACCTGTTCAATTTCTTCAACAAAAAACAGCAATGCCTGCACGATATGATTGCCGGAACGCTGGTGATGAAGGACCGGCTGATTTAATCTCTCTGTATCCTTTTGTTAAAATTTGTTAAATCAAACTAAAAGATTAGTTAATAACTAAATGTTTAGTTATGTTTGATCTGTTAATTTAATTTGAACACGAAAAAACTATCAAGCCTCATTACAGATATGAAAGCAAAATTACTTACCCCGATTGTTTTAATGCTCACTGCCTTATCGGCAATAGCACAAAAACCCGATTCAGCACAGGTGATACTGCGCTATAAATTTACCCACGTGCGCGATACCCTGAACCGCGATAAGCCCTATACCGAAAATATGATGCTTGCAGTTGGCCGAACTGCCAGTGTATACAAAAGCTATGATAAACGGCTGCAAATGGAGCAGATGAAAAAGCAGATGGCCGATATGCAAAAATCGGGTACGATGGGGGGGCAGATGAACTTTAAATCGGGTGGCCCGAATGTTACCCCCACCGAGATATTCCAGTTTCCCACCATCAACAAAATGGTACGTAAAGAAAAGCTGATCAACAGTTACCTGATAGATGAGCCGTACCCGGCCATTGCCTGGAAAATAAGCAGCGATACGGCAACCATTTTTAATCTGCATTGCCAAAAAGCAACCGGGCATTTTATGGGCCGCGATTACGTAGCCTGGTTTTGTCCTGATCTGCCGTTCCGCAATGGTCCGTGGAAACTTTGCGGCTTACCGGGTTTAATTGTAGAGGCGCATGATGTTAAAAACGAGGTGATCTTTAAATTTGATGGGGTAGAAGAGATCGTAAAATCGGCGCCCGATGCTAATTCAGTTGAGAATGGGGTATCAGAGCGTGGCGGCCGTGTAATGGTGCTGCTTGGTGGCGATGATAACCAGGATCCTAATGCCATTGCACTTCCGGCCAACGGTATTAAAACCACGCAAAAGGAATATGATAATTTAAGGGAAGCTATGCGGAAAGACCCGCAGGCCTTTATGCAATCGGCGTTGGCAGGCATGGGCGGCGGTGTTAAATTTAACCGTGCAGATGGCGGCGGCCCGCAAATAAGCATAAAAGCAGGTCCCGAAAATAAAACCGTGATCAACAACCCGATTGAGTTGCCCGAAAAAAAGTAAACCCACAGCTATGAAACATATTTTGACCCTCATTTGCTGTGTAATGATCACGGCCGGAGCCCTCGCACAAAAAATTACGGGTAATGTAACCGATAGTGTAGGCAAAGCCGTGCCTTTTGCCAATATTACATTAAAGGCGCCGGGCAATCTCATTATTGCCTTTACATCATGCACCGATAAGGGGGCCTATAACCTGCCGGTGCCTGCCGATGCGCCTAAAGATGGGTTAATGCTCGAAGTAAGCTGCGTTGGTTTTAATAAGGCCAGCAAACCGGTAACAGCTTATACTGCGCCCTATAATTTTACATTAAAGGCCAATAACGGCCAGCTAAAGGCTATCACTGTAAAAAGCGGCAGGCCACATTTAAAAGTAAGCGGCGATACCATCAGCTATAAGGTGTCCGACTTTAGCAACCCGCAGGACAGGGTGATAGGTGATGTGATTAAAAAACTGCCGGGCATGGATGTGGATAAATCGGGTAAGATAAGTTACAATGGTAAGGCTATTTCAAACCTGTATATCGGCGGCGATAACCTGCTGGATGATAAGTATAACATTGCTACCAACAATATCCCCAACGGCGTGGTTGACCAGGTGCAGGTAATGGAAAACCACCAGCCGGTTAAAATGCTTAAGGATAAAGTGGTTAGCGATGATGTTGCCCTTAACCTCACCATAAAAAAAGAAGCCAAACTGCAATTGGTAGGGCAGGAGACCGTTGGCGGCGGTTTGCCCGGAAAGTACTACGAAGACCTTAATGCCATGATGTTTAAAGACAAGTACAAGGCCATTAATTATTTAAAGGGTAATAATACGGGTAACGATGTAGCCTACGACCTGATATCGCATAACTTTTCGGATTACATGAACCGTATTGATAACCAGGTGCCGGGTACGGTACTGTCGTTAGGTACGGCCGGCGACCCCGACCTGCCTCGTAACCGCTACCTGTTTAACCAGGCAGGAATAGTTAATTTAAACAACCTGGTGAACGTAAAAAAGGATATGCAGTTGCGCGCCAATATCTCTTACCTGCACGATACCCAGAAACAGGATTATCAAAAAAACACCAGTATTTTTTTACCTAACGAAACCATCCAGTACAGCGAGTATCAGCATAACCGGCGCCAGCCCGATCTGTTTCACAGCCAGCTGTTGTTAAATATCAATAAGGATAAATATTACCTCAATAACTCGTTGGTGACAGATTATAGCCACAATACCAGTTACAGCGACCTCACCACCAACGGGGTAAACTATAGCCAGGTTTTCAGAGACAATACCTTTAATTTTTCGAACGAGTTTAACCTGATGAACACACTCAGGTCCAACCGCATTATAGAGGTATATTCGTACATCAACCGTTTGGACGAACCCGAAAACCGCATCATAGCACCAAACTTTGAACCGGATATCTTTAACAAAAACGTGCCGTACAGCCAACTGGTGCAAAATGTCAGTATCCCAACCTGGTTCACCAATAACTATGTATCGTTTAAGCTTCCATCCACTAATTTTACGCAATCGTACAAAGCGGGTTTAAGCCTGCAATCACAAACACTGCAATCGGCATTAACTACCGTACAAACTAATGGCAGCGAAAAGTTAGGTTCGGACAGTACCCGCAATAACCTCGACTGGACCCGTCGCAAAATATATGCCCAGGCCGATTATGATGTTCCGGGCCAGATCTTAAAAGTAACTGTCTCCTTACCGCTCACGTTACAAAACCTCAGCTACCGCGATCCGCTGTTCGCCCTGGATAAATCGCTAACCCGTTTGTATTTCAATCCGCGGGTAAACATCAAATATCAAAGTGGGGTTGAAAATTACTTTACCCTGGGTTACAGCCTTCGCAACGATATGGGCACCATACAGGATATTTACGCCGGAGATATCCTGGTTAACTACCGCTCGTTGTACGCCAACAATGCCGATCTGAGCGAACGCAAAACACAAGCTGCAACGCTGGGCTTTAATTATCGCAAGGCGCTAACTTTGTTCTTTTTCGGCGTCAATACTTCATATATCCACACCACATCAAACAATATTTCGTCGAGCATTATTAACAACAATATCCAGCAGCGTATCGTACTGCCGTTTGAAAACTCGGTCAACTCGTACACTATCAGCGGTAACATCAGTAAATATGTGTTTAGCCTGCGCACAACGGTTAGTGCCGGTGCAGGGGTACAGGCATCGCACTCCAACCAGTTTTATAACGGTATTTTATTGCCTTACAACACCATATCAACAGCGCTTAGTGCAGGTTTTGATACCAAGATCAATAACCAGGTAAACCTGAGCTATAAGGCCAGTTATAACCAGGTAACCAGTAAGTCATCGGCGCAAGCCAACAGCGCGGTTTTAAAGCAGTTGCAGCAGCAGGGCTCTGTTAACTATAATCCTTCCGACAGGTTGTTCATCAAATTATCCGGCGACCATTATTTTACCCAGCAAACCCAGGCTAATGATCTGAGCTATGTTTTTGCCGATGCCACCGCCAGGTATAAGTTCAATAAACCTAAGATCGATATTGAGCTAAGTGCCAATAATTTGTTCGATACCAGAACGTACAACGCACTATACCTATCGGCAAATACGTTTACTTCAAATAGTTATACCATACCCGGCAGATATTTCCTGGTGAAACTGTTCTTTAACATCTGACAAAACAAAAAGCACCATCATGCGTTGTTATTATTTACAAATATCAACGCTATGCTTGCACAACACGCCAGCATTAAAATTTATGATGATGTTTCTGGTTCGGGTCGCGAAGTATTGGTAACTCCGCTTTTTTTGCAAAACCAACATGATCCATGGCAACCCAATGAAATATTTGATGTGGCCGAGGCTGCCCGCTTAACCGCCGGTACCTGGGAGCCGCACACTGAACCGGTTTCCCTTTGTAAAATTATTGTTAATGATAAAAAGGAATGGCGCTTTGAGGGAGAAAATAACCTAACTGATGATGAATTGAAAGAAATAGCAGGGTTTGTGCTGGATGGTGAATAAGCAATGATTCAAGTATTAATGTAAAAACTTTTATTTTTGCTTATAGTCCCACTTAGTTAATCAATGAACCGAGAGTATTTTATTTTAAAGCAAGGCCAAAAACTTGGCCCCTTTACCGACGAGGAATTAATGGACAGGCCGTTGGAACCTGACGATATGGTTTTATCGCCTGATGAAACCGATTTTAGACCTGCCCACAGTTTATCCGAGTTCGACGATTATTTTAAAAGCGAAGGCATTTATTATCCCACTATCGAAAATACCCGCGGTTACCGTTTGCGCCTGCCTGCGTTTATTATCGACCTGATCATAATTATTTTTGGCACCTCCATTTTTGGCGCTATTTTTTTTGGAAAATACATGGCGCAGCTTGAAGCCATTTTTCCGATAAATGCTCTTGGCGACCAGGCAAAAATGCACGCTATTTTTGAACACCATTATAACGAATTACTGGTTGTACAGATTGCCTTTATTTTGGTGACGTTTATTTACCACTCGCTATGCGAATCAAGCAGGATGCGTGGCTCGGTAGGTAAATATATTTTTGGTTTGGCCGTTGTTGATGAACTGGGTTATAGCTTAAGTTTCGGGCAGGCCGCAGGGCGTAACCTTGGCAAATTAACTTACGAGCTGTTGTCGTTTGTTATTGGCTTTTTGGCTTACCTGCTATTGATCAGCATCCCTTTTACACTTACGCACCAGGCCCTGCACGATAAAATGGCCAATTGCTTTGTGGTAAAGAAAAATGCATAAAAGTATAAGCAGCCGTTGCAACTTTGCGTCTTAACACCTTTGCGCGATAATTTATGCGTATCGCTACTTTTTAGCCTTGTTTAGCTTAAATCCCACACTAAATAAAAACGAACTGCCATTGGTGGTGTAACTCCCCAGCGACGAGCCAACGGTTACACCTTTTAAGCTGGTAACATATGCGGCGTCGAAAATAAAGCGCCCGGTTTCAAAGCTTACACCGCCCGAAAGGCCCATACTGAGGCTTTGCGTATAGTTGGTAGCGTTAATAGTTTGGATAACGCCTGCGTAATACGCCGAATCTTTTTTTAGCTTACCTGTTTGGAAGGTGCTAACGCCATTTGCCTGTTTAACCGGCAGGCTAAAAACAGGCCCGGCTTTGATACTGATACCCGCAGCAGGCCTGAACACCAGGTTCAGTGGTACATCAATAAAATAGAGCTTACGCGAGTCGCTCATGTCGAGCGTTTGCAGCGTGTCTTTTTTACTTTCGTTTTTATGTGAGTAAGTGCCCGATACATTTTGCGGGTTTAGTCCCCTGATACTTAAGTTCACCCCCCATTTATTGGAAAAATTATAAGTAGCAAATAAACCGAAATACAGATCAACCGGGAAACTGCCGTAAAAATTGGCGTTTTGACTTTTCCCTGTAAAACTCCCCGATGAATTTACACCCGCCAGTATGCCCCAGTCAACTTTTGAGTTTTTGGAGCCTGATGCTGCTTTGTTGTTAGCATTTTTAGCGGGCGGGGTATTACCTGGCTCATCTTTAAATTTATCTGTCAATGACGATGGTAAAGCAGGTGCCTGGTATTGCTCTGCTTTCAGGTTGGCTCGTATTGCTTCTGTTAGCACTGTGTTTTCACCATTGCTGTTTTTTACGGTTGTATTGCCACCCGCACCTAAAACAGGGGCAGTTGGATCCGTGTGCTGCTCAGTACCTGTTTTATCGCGCTGATCCCTTTTGCCCGAAGGGATGTTTCTGCCTTTTTGTGATGTTTGGTTTGTGCGCAATGTATTGTTTGCCGCTAATGTGCCCGGGTATACCGTACGCCCTCTTCCATGTCTTGCAGCGGTATTGTTATTGTGTAAAGCACTAGTACCTGCGCGGTTATGCAAACCTGCACCGCCGCCGGTCCTTGAAGATAAACGCGCAGGCGGCACCACACCGCGACCGGATATTTTACTGGATAATAAACCCGGCCCTGTTTTTTTAATGGTATTGTTATTGACTGAGCTGCCGTGCGTATTTACTACATTACCGTTAAAAACAGGGCTGCCCGAACCTGCTGCAGTTGTATGATTACCAGGCACAACAGGTTTTATTTTATTACTGGCTGTGCCGTTTTGGGTACGATTAATAGTTGTATTGTTATCAACCAACGCAGTGTGCCCGGTTTTGGCGGTTGAGTTAACAGGTTCGCTATTACCCGTATTGGTTACCGTATTATAATTGTTTTTGGCTTTCGCCGATGGCGCGGTTTGAGTTTTATTGGGACTTGATGTAACTGTATTGCTGTTGTTCAGATCAGCCGCAGCTTGTGACGCATCCAAACTATCGGCATCAGCCTGGCTTAAATTAACTGCTTTCGATTGCGCATTGCTGTTGCTATCCTTAATGGTTTTAATTGTTTTTTGTTCGGTACGGCTTTTGGTGGCAATGGTTTTTATCGCGAAATAGGTAAGGGCAGCCACACCAAGGGTAACTAACAATATCGAAAACAGCTTAATACCCGACATACCAGCCGCGCCTGCTGTTCCGCCGTTGCCTGCCGCCGGGTTACCCGTGGTTGGAGCAGGTATAGGCATATGCATATCCAGCATGGCTTGCATATCCAGCCAATCGTGCTGTGCATCATCGCTGATGCGAAGCTGATCGCGTTTCTGGCAAAGCATCAAATGTAATTCCCTGTCTTTCATTTTGCCTTGTTACTCCTTTCCTCCGGCAAATCGCCCTGGTATGTTTCGAGCAATTCTCTTAATTTTCTTTTCGCTTCGGCTAAATGCCAGCGCGATGTACCCTCGCTTATATTGAGTTGTTCGCCAATCTCTTTATGCGTAAAACCATCCATTACCGATAAGTTGAAAACAGTTTGTGTGGCAAATGGCAGCTGGCGGATGTTGAAGAGGATATCCTCGAAATATAGTTTATCCAAAACCGATGGTGGTATTAAAACATCATCATGGTCCTGAATATGAGGTGTAAGCGTACTGAATTTTAATTCTTTACGGCACAAGTCGATAGCCGTATAGATCATGATCTTCCTGATCCAGCCGCCTAACTCGCCTTTTTCAATATCAAAGTTGTTAATGGATTGAAATACCTTTAAAAAGCCGGTATTGAACGCCTCTTTGGCCAGGTCCTTATCGGGAATATAGCTGTAACATACCCGTAACATATCAGCATAAAAAAACTTGTACAAAGCCTCCTGAGCCGTACGGTCGTTATTTTTACATCGAATTACCAGATCTTCAGCCTGCTTTTTAGATAGATTCATTCAAAAAAATGCATTTTTTTGAAATGCCCGAAAACTACTCTTCGCAGGCAAACCGCTAAACGTTGGGTCAAAATAAAAATAATCTTTTCAATCCGGCGAATTTGCTCAATATAACAAAACAGGCCGGTCAACTTTTGGGTGATTGCCGGCCCGTTTGTTATCCCTGAATTAGTTACCTGGTGATGTGCAGAGGCGCGATGGTAACGCCACTGGTATAGACCCAGTTAAAGTTAATATCGGTAGCTGTTATAGTAACACTGCCAGTATAAGTAACACCGTTTAAACCAACGGTTAAAGGATAGGTGCCAGATGCTAAATAAGTATTTTGTATGGTTTGTAAAAACGGAATAGCAGGCGAGGTAATGGTGGTATTCCCGGTTTGGCAATTTATTGTTGCCGGTTTATACATGTCGATAAAATTAATACCGAAGTGGCCGCTGGCATCAAGGCTGTGTGTATAGTTCAATAAGCTGTTACTGCACTGGTAAGTATTAGTGGTTTGGGCGGTAAAGTAAACGTACGCGCTGTCGCTTTTGCTGCTTGGCGAATAGTGGGAGTGCAGCGTGATCTGATCGCCAGCTATTGAAATATGGACAGCTGCTCCGTTTGCAGGCGGCGGAGTGGGGTTATACACCTCGTTTGTTACGGTGATTAAATAAGTGTACGATGCTGCGCCCATTACACTGGCCATTACGGTATAATTACCGGCCTTGTTAAAATTAACAATAGCATGATTGTGAGAGCCGATCATCCAATTGGAGCCCGATGGTGTAACGGTCCACGCTATCGAATCAGTAGCCGAGGCGCCAACCAGTTCAAGCGAGTCGGTTTGACCAATTTTAACAGTGGCGTGAGTAGCATCCAGATGCTCGGTAACATAGCCGGTTTTTGTACAGGCATTAAAAGTAAACAGCAATCCGAAAAAGATGGCGAGGTAAGTTAAAGTTTTCATTTTCAATTTCTTTAGGTGATGGATAATTGTTGATTTTAATACATCATCGTAAAAGAGTCGGCAAACGTTGGGAGGGTTGAGGCTTTTATTTGCTCCCACAAGTTTTTCTTCTGCCGCAGGGCACTGTGGCGAGCCGGCCTTTGTCAATTATGCTGAATACAATGTTATTTAAGCGTACCATCTGAAAGGGGATGGCGTAATATATTTGAGAGATCTAAATACCAGCCAATTATTTAAACCAATAGATATGAAATATAAATACATGTACTGTATCGCCTTGCTTTTGACGGTTAACTTTTCGGTTAGTGCACAAAAAAAGGATAAAGAGACAGTGGCAGCAGAGCATGGAATGATAGGCGCGGGCGACGAAAAGGCCGCTACACATAACATGAACCCCGATGCGCAATGGTATCCCGAAGCAGGGTTTGGTTTATTTATCCATTGGGGCCTGGCCTCTGTTAAAAACCTGGATATTTCATGGCCCATGATCCCCGGAAGGTCGTTGGTTGACAAAAAGCTGGATTCGGCAGAATTGGTTCGGGTTGTTACCCAAAAAGATTATAATTTAAATGGTAAGCCCCCGGTAATTACACCAAACGAATACTGGGCAATGGCCAAAAGCTTTAACCCGCAAAACTATAACCCCGAACTATGGATCAAAGCCGCCAAAGCTGCGGGTTTTAAATATGCGGTGTTAACCACCCGGCATCATGAGGGTTTTGCCATGTGGCCAAGTGCTTACGGAAATTTCAGTACAAAAAACTATATGGATGGCCGCGACCTGGTGAAGCCATTTGTTGACGCCTGCCGCAAATACGGCATGAAAGTGGGGCTGTATTATTCGCCGCCAAACTGGTATTTCGATCGCGATTATATGACGTTTTTATATGGCAGAGTATACACCAACAACCCGGGCCTTCCGCAGGTTGATGGCGATCTTAATCCACGTACAGAAAAAAAATCGCCGGCCGAAATTAAGGAACATCAGGCAGCGTACCTGGCTATGGTTAAGGGGCAGGTTGAAGAATTATTGACCCGATACGGCAAAATAGACCTGTTATGGTTTGACGGAAAAGCGCCGGTGCCCAATGGCGCCAATGCGATAACACAGGAAGAGATCCACCGCCTTCAGCCGGGTATTGTGATGAACCCGCGTATGCATGGTAAAGGCGATTTTATCACGTTCGAACGTAATCCGCCCAAAAGCGACCCACATACCTGGGCCGAGTTTTGCAACACCTGGACCAACAGCTGGGCAAACAGCAACACCATCCCGTTCCGCTCAAACGCGTTTGCATTGGGCGAGTTTGTTGCTGCGCGGGCATGGGGTGTAAACTACCTGCTTGGGGTAGGGCCAACAGCGGATGGTATCTTTCCTGATGCAGTTTATAAAAACATGAAAGTTATAGAAGGCTGGATGAAACTGAACGGGCAAGCAGTTAACCAGGTGCAAAGGCTGCCTGCTGCCGAAACCGCATCAGTACCTGCCACCGCAAGCGCAAATACCAGGTATTTATTTGCGATACCTAAATTTAAAAACAATGGTAAATATGAAGAAGACAGGCTGCCTGCCGAAGATGTGGTGCTTACATTAAATACTACATCGGCACCAAAGTCGGTTAAATTACTGGCCTCTGGCGATGAACTGAACTTCAAATACGCTAATCAGCAAATTTCAGTTAACCTGCCCGCAAATAAAAGAACCAACCTGGTTGATGTGGTTAAAATAGAGTTATGAAAAATGAATCAGCGTCACCATAGTAAAGCATGTCGTTAAAGTTAGTATTGGGTGGTTTAATGGCTACGCTTATGTGCGTTACGCAAATTAGGGGCGATGCCATGTTTTTTTATTATCGTGTAAAAGCATCGGCAGATACTTTGCTTTGGAACGGCGATGCCAGGTTGGGGCAGCATGTATTTAAAGTATTAGAAACCGACAGTATAGGCATCATTTCGGTAGTAACAGATCCGGAAGAAGGCAAGGTTTGGAAATTGTATAAACCCATTAAAAACCATCGCACGGAAGTGCACGCTGCCCGCGATTTTACGGCCGTTGAAGGTGATGATATTTACATAGGTTGGCGCTCCAAACTGGATATACCCGAAAACGCGCCAACTTTTGCTATTTTTCAGTGGAAAGCTTATGGTAATGATATGTATCAGAATTTCCCGGTAGTGCTTAAAACATTGGCAACCGGCGAAATTCAACTACAGTATGCGACACCCCAAAAAGTTCATATAGGGATCTGGGCAACTCCTCTAAAACGTAATGTTTGGAATAATTATGTGCTCCATCTTAAAATATCGCGTAAAGCAGCTATAGGTTTTATTGAGTTTTGGTATAACGGGGTACAGCAGCAGCTTGCCGGCAATTCATTCCGTTATTATGGCTGCACACTGGACGCTGACCGTTGCGACCCGAAATGGGGCGTATACGGGGGAGATGCCTATACCATAACCAATTATGTAACCAAGCTCAAAATCGGTTCAACCTATGCCGATGTGGCGCCGCAATAACTGTTAAAAGCACGTAAAATCAGGCTAAATAAAACTTATTTCCGCTTTACGGGGATAGGCTGTTAATACTTACCTTTGCACTATGGATGCTGAAGCGATAAAAACTTTAAAAGGGCGTTACTGTAATTCGCTAACTACTTATTCGCGTTTTATAACCCGCGAGGTTAATATTGGCGATGTGCCGATGGGTGGCAACAATCCTATCCGCATACAAAGCATGACTACCACCAACACCCTGGATACCATAGGCACGGTGGAGCAAAGCATCCGCATGATTGAGGCCGGCTGCGAGTACGTGCGCATTACCGCGCCCAGTATTAAAGAGGCCCAAAACCTGGCCGATATAAAAAAAGAACTGCGTGCCCGCGGCTATAATACACCGCTGGTTGCCGATATCCACTTTACCCCCAACGCAGCCGAAGTTGCTGCACGTATTGTAGAAAAAGTGCGTGTTAACCCCGGCAATTACGCCGACAAAAAGAAATTTGATCAATTAACTTATACCCCATCCGAATACCAGGCCGAGCTCGATCGCATCTATAAAAAATTTGCGCCGCTGGTAGCCGTTTGTAAAGAGTATGGTACGGCCATGCGTATTGGCACCAACCACGGTTCGTTAAGCGACCGAATCATGAGCCAGTACGGTGATACCCCTCGGGGGATGGTTGAATCGGCAATGGAGTTTATGCGCATGTGCGAGGATATGAATTATTATAACCTCGTTATCAGCATGAAATCGAGCAATCCGCAGGTAATGGTGCAGGCCTACCGTATGCTGGTTGAAAGCATGGTTGCCGAAGGCATGAACTACCCGCTGCATTTAGGCGTTACCGAAGCCGGCGACGGTGAAGACGGGCGCATCAAATCGGCCGTAGGTATCGGTACATTGCTCGAAGATGGCCTGGGCGATACCGTCCGCGTATCCCTAACCGAAGAACCTGAATGTGAGATCCCCGTAGCGCAGGCGCTGGTGAAAAGATATGTGGAGAGAGGTGAAGCACAAGGCGAAAGGCAAACGGCAAAAGGAAAAAGCCTTTCACCTTTCACCTTTGACCTTTCAGCTCACTCACCGTACGAATACAAAAAACGCGAAACATACGAAGCCAACGCCTTCATAGGCGGGCACATGGTACCGCGTGTAGTGGTCGATCTGTCGGCAGCTAATTTAAAAGATCCATCTGTGCTTAATGATGCCGGGTACTTATACAATAACCTGCTTGATAAATACAACATGGCCGAGCAGTCGGTTGATTTTGTTTACCTGGCGGGTGAGCTGCCATCATTCAGCTTTCCTGGTAACCTGAAGCAACTATATAACTACCAAACCTGGCAAAAGTTAGCAAGCAAAACCAACTGCCACCCGGTTTATAGTTTAAGTGAATATGTAAATACCGCAGAACGCGACCATGCGCTTAACCTGGTACGCGTTAAAGCAGGCGATATTGATGGTGATGATTTTGCATCGCTGCCGCTGGATAAAACTTTGCTGTTTGTTTTGGAGACCGATGCTGAGAATGGTATGCAGGATCAGCGCTCTTTCTTTTTCAGGATGGAAGAGTTAGGTTTGAATGTGCCGGTGATCATTAAACGCAGCTATCCGGCCAACGGGTTTGACCTGACCAAAACCGGTGAGATCACCAGCAATGAAGAACCTTACTCAAAACTGCAGCTTTATGCCGCTACCGATATGGGGGCATTACTGGTTGATGGTTTTGGCGACGGCATTTGGATAGACACACCGGCTATCCCGGCAAAAATAATTACCTCAACCGCTTTTGGCATATTGCAGGCAACCCGTTCGCGCATCTCAAAAACCGAATACATATCGTGCCCAAGCTGTGGCCGCACTTTGTTCGACCTGCAGGAAACCACGCAGATGATCCGCAGCCGCACATCGCACCTTAAAGGCTTAAAAATTGGCATTATGGGTTGCATTGTAAATGGCCCCGGCGAAATGGCCGATGCTGATTATGGCTATGTAGGTGCCGGTCCGGATAAAATTACCCTGTATCGCGGTAAAGAGGTAGTGGAGAAAAACGTAAGTGCTGCCAACGCTTTAGATCACCTGATCGATATTATTAAAACCGATGGCAACTGGATAGATCCAGCTGTATAGCCTGCTAATACAATCGGGTTTAAATATAAAAAGCCCCCGGCTACCGGGAGCTTTAACTTAAACGGGTTAAAAAAAATTGACTTACCGAGAAAGTTCCATTGCGAGTATAGGCTCGCTGTGTTTTTTTCCGTCCAGGGCTACCTGGAGGGTGTTATTCAATGCTATGCGGGTATGATTATTATCAACTTTAAGTTTTTTACCCGAAACGGTTTCCTGGTAAATTAACTCGTTGCTTAAATTATAAAACCTGATGGTGCTTTGTTTAGGCGTTTGTTTGGTGCTTTCAATTACCCAGTAACCATTACTGCTCATCGGTACTTTTTGGGCGTTTGCAAAGTGGCTTGCAATAACTAATAACAGTATGAATAGAATCTTCTTCATGATATTTAAATTTGCGTTGTATTTGTTTGACGGATCAAAAATATATCGCCCTAAATACACTTTATAATACTGCCGACACTCGAAATAGTTACAGCGGCAAACAGCATTTTCTTATTAATCAATGCCGTTAGTGAGTTTGTTTGTACTGAAACAGGCTATGGTATGCAGTTGGTGCCCAATAAAATGCCGTTTGTCGACAATTGCTGCTTTACGGGCATCAATTTGCCTGATATAGTGTAATTTAGCTGTAATGAATACCCAGGTGAAATTTATGGGCGTAAAACTGACCAGAATAGCGGCGCATCTGCTGTTCTGGGCAGCGGTGTACCTGTTTTTTGCGTTCATGTATTCGGTTAAAACCACTTTTAGCATCGCAGCGCGCAATGGCATATTTTATATGCCTGTCCACATGGGGTATTTTTATACGGTAGCTTATTGGTTGATGCCCCAATATCTTATTCGCGGGCGTTATGTTGCTTTTGCAGGTTTGATGATCGTGCTGGCCTGCATAGTAGCATTGCTGGGCAGGGTTGTAGATATTTTAATCAGCGACCCTTATATCATCGGGCATGTAAAAAACGTGGACTGGGATTATATTGAAGAAAGCAAATTAGACTTCTGGACACGATTGATCATCCCGTTCAACTTTGCCAACTCGGTTAAGGTTACCAACATGATGGTTTGGGTGGCGCTGGGCGTTAAATTGTTTAAACTTTGGTACGAGCGTAAACAGGCAGCCCTGCAAGCCGAGCTAAAAGCATTAAAAGCACAGGTACACCCGCATTTTTTATTCAATACCCTTAATAATTTATACGCGCTTACGCTGAACAACTCGCCCAAGGCGCCGGGAGTTGTGATAGGCTTGTCGGATATGCTGCGTTATATGCTTTACGAGTGTAATGCCGATAAGGTAAACCTGAAAAAAGAGGTATTGATGCTGCAGCATTATATCGGGCTGGAAAAGATCCGGTACGAAGATCGGCTCGATCTCAATTTTACCATTACGGGCGAGCTTGACGATAAGCTGATAGCCCCGCTTGTACTGCTGCCTTTGGTTGAAAATGCCTTTAAACACGGCACCGGCGAAAAGGTAGGAGCCACCTGGATCAATATTACCCTCGAAGTAGTTGCTAATAAACTGAAGTTTAAAATATCAAACAGTAAACCTGATGTTGACGATGAGGATAAACATCATGGTTTTATTGGTTTGCAGAATATTAAAAAACGGCTGGAGCTGCTTTACCCCGCATCATACCAGTTAAAGATTATGGATGAGGACGAGGTGTTTTTGGCCGTGCTCGAGCTTGAACTGCAAACCGACCCGCAACCCACAGCAAAACCCCTGGTAAGAGCATGAAGACACGCACCCTGATTGTTGATGATGAGCCGCATGCTATTGAGGTTATTGAAAATCACTTGCAAAAATTTGAGCAGTTTGATGTGGTTGGTAAATGTAACGATGCTATACAGGCCTTCCAGCTGCTGCAGCAAAAAAGCGTCGACCTGATATTTTTGGATATTAAAATGCCGGGGATGAAAGGCACCGATTTTTTAAAGAACCTGAAAAATGCGCCTAAAGTTATTTTTACCACCGCCTACAGCGAATACGCCATTGATGCCTTTGAACTCAATGCCGTTGATTATCTGTTAAAGCCTGTTTCTTTCGAGCGTTTTTTTAGGGCCATTGATAAAATATACCAGTTAAACGACCATAAAGGCAACGCGCAATTGGTACACGAGAACCCGGTGGGCGACCGTGAGTCATTTTTGTACCTTAAGGTAGAGCGTAAAACCATCAAAGTAAACGTTAAAGATATTTTATGGATTGAGAGCCTGCGCGATTATGTGAAGGTGGTAATTAAAGACCAGGTATATATTACCAAACAAAAGATCAGTCTGCTTGAAGAAATGCTCCCCGAAAAGGATTTTATCAGGATACACCGATCGTTTATCGTCGCCACTTCAAAAATAACCTCATTTTATTCGGGCAGCATTGAGATCGACCGTCATGAATTACCGATAGGGCGTAATTATAAGCAGGATGTGCAAAAGAAGCTTAAGGCTGATGGGTTCGGGTTTTAATAGATTTTCTTCTATCCTGCAAAAGTTTTTTTACATCTTCATGCATAATAAAATTGCCTGCTTCGATCTCTAAATTGGCAGAGTCTAATTCCTCATCATATCCATCACTTTCGTAATGATCGTCGTTATTGTTAGGAAGTAAATTCATATTCATCAATTTAATGGCGTAAACCCGGCAAACATATCGCTTGCTTCCTTTAGGGTATTTAACGGCACGCAATCACAGCATTCGGCAAAAGCGGCCCATATTTTATGCACCTCAGGGTTGCTGTGTGCCTGTTTAATGGCATCTACACTCAGCCATTCAAAAACTTCGATAATGGTGCCATCGGCAGCCTCGCAGATCACGGGTTTCCGGTCGGTAACCAGGCCGAGCTTGTGCAGGTCGGGTACGTGGCTGGCCACTAAAGCCTTTAAGGCTTCCTGTTTACCTTGTTTGGGTTTATAAGCTACAATCACTACTGATGGTCCGGTTACGCTGTTCATTGCTGATGGATTTGATGAAAGTAAAAATACTTATTGCTGTTTCAAAAACCTCACACTCTCATCGCAAAATATCGCCAGTTCTTCGGGCAGGGTTTCATGCGGGTAGGGGTGGCTGGCGCCAAATACATGGTCGCCGCCGTGAATGACCAGCAGCTGCGCATCAGGCTGCGCAGTTTTTAATTCTTCGGCATGTTTTAAAGGCACGCTCTTATCGGCATCACCATGTACCAGGAGCCAGGGCTGTTTAATGTGCGCTGCCTTTTCGGCGATGTTCAACTTAACCGGGTGATGGTTCAGATCATCGAGCAAGCTGATCTTTAATGGCATTTGCTGTTTGGTGCGGGTATTGTGTATATACATAATGCCCTGTATCTTCCATTGTGCCTCATTGGTTTTGGGCCAAAGGTTGCGAAAGCCTGATATCGAGGCAAAGGTGATCAGCTTTTCAACCCTGCTATCATTGGCCGCCGTAATAATGCTGATGCCGCCGCCCATGCTATGGCCTATTAAACTTACTTTTTTAGCTGCCGGTATGGCCGAGCCGCCGCAGGCAAAATCGATCACGTACTTCAGATCCTGCAGTTCGATGGAAAAAGTATTATCCGCGAAAGCGATCAGGTCGGCAAACTCGGTCGGGTTATCAGTAGTCGTTCCATTATGCGAAAAGTTGAATTTGAGAAAGCGGAAACCGTTTTCGGCGAAATACCTGGCCACCAGGTTATGCGTGCCCCAGTCTTTAAACCCTTTAAAGCCATGTACAAGTATGACCAGTGGCGCGTCAGGGTGAGCGGTATCGAAGGTGAGGTCCATCAGCATATTGCGGCCTTTGGCGCCTGGAATGGTATAGATTTCTTTTTTGATCACGGTTATCTGAAAATATATAGGTAAAGTTACAAAGCTATTTGATTAAACCGCGGTTGATAAATGCGATCAATACTTATATTTACACCTTAAGCAAAACCGAAACATTAAATGACATCCAATTCTTCCGATCATAAATACGTACATCCCATCGCTTTTATGTTCCTTATTTTACCTTACGGCATTGTGTCGGGGTACGTAACGGTGACACTGGGCTTTTTATACTCCAAAGCGGGCATTTCGTTAGATCACGTAGCGGCTTTAGCAGGTGCAAGTATTTTGCCGGCCATTGTTTCGTTTTTATGGGCCCCATTGGTGGATACAACCTTATCAGTAAAACGTTGGTATTTACTGGCGGCTGTAACTGCCGGCCTGGGCATACTGATTACAGGGATATTACCCATTAAAGAAAGCAGCCTGCCATTTTTGATACCCATTGTTATTTTAACGGCATTCGCATCATCGTTTGTAAGCATTACCACCAACAGCATGATGGCTTATGATACGCCCGAAGATATGAAGGGCAGGGCAGGTGGATACCTGCAGGCGGGTAATCTTGGCGGGGCGGGTTTGGGCGGCGGTGTAGGGCTTTTATTGGCCCACCACTTAAATTCGGGCTGGATACCCGGCGCTGTTGTAGGTGCCGTTTGTGCGTTAAGTTGCCTGGGTTTATTTTTTGTGAAAGAACCAAAGGTTACTATCCGTGCCGAAAAACTGGGCCGTTCATTCGTCAACCTGTTAAAAGACTTGTGGGCCATGATCCGTTCGCGGGCAGGTTACCTGGCTTTGTTTTTATGCCTTTTACCAATAGGTACAGGCTCGGCAGCCAACTTATGGGCTGCAGTTGCCAAAAGCTGGAGCGCCGGCGCCGATGTGGTAGCCCTGGCTACAGGTTTGGCCAGCGGCGGCATTACTGCGCTGGGTTGTTTGCTGGGCGGCTGGATATGTGATCGCATCGATCGTAAAATGGCCTATGTGCTGTTTGGCCTGCTGGCAGGCGTTTGTACGGTAAGTATGGCCTTAACACCCCATACCGAGATGATGTATATTGTTTGGACATCAACTTACGCTATCACCACCGGCCTGGCTTACGCAGGCTATACCGCCTTTGTGCTCGAAGCTATTGGCAAAGGTGCCGCCGGTACCAAAGTGAGTGTGTTTACCGCACTCTCCAACTCGCCCATATACGCCATGACGATTATTGAAGGCTGGGCCTATACCAAATGGGGCGCTAACGGTATGCTTTATACCGAAGCCGTTGCCGGTGCTGTGGCCGTCAGCCTTTTCCTTATTGTGCAAGCCGTGGTAAACCGAAAAAAAATCATAGCATAGTCGCCTACGGCTGTAATCTAACAGTCATTTAATTAAGTCCGCGTATACCACCACGCCCACCATATCAGTAATCCCTGTAAAGGTATACGCAGCCAGGCAATAAGCGGTGTGATCTTAAAATTGCCCAGCATCATCGGTGCGTGCACTATCATATCGATATGCACCGGTAAAAAGGCGAGGAGCATCAAAATAATGCCCCAGGCGGCTAACGGCCGGGTTTGGGCGAACATCAGCATCATGCCGAAAGTGATCTCAAAAATGCCCGCTAAGATGTTAAGCAACCCTGGCGCCGGTAAATACGTAGGAATAATGTGTACATAGCCGGCCGGGTTACGGAAATGGTTTATGCCCGAAAGGATGTAGAATATAATGAGAATAACAAGGCTGAGTTTTTTAATCATTTGTACACATGTACGTTATAAAAACAATTTAAGATTAAAAGTTTCGGAATTGTTTTTTAGTTGTAATATTGGCCCCAATATGAGTTTAAACGCCAATTTATAACCATTCTAAATTGAGTTTGTTTGACAAAGGGTTGACATTGCATCCCTGTAAGGATATTACTTTTGTTGCGTCTTTTATACTAACTGGTTTGAAGTATTTAAAAATTATAGCATTCACGCATAAACAGATCGAACTGAAGGAGCTGGGTAAACTGGTTATTTGTCAGGAAAATTTGACAGATAAACTTCAACAGGTTAAAGAGCAATTCCAAATTCCCGAAATATTTTATTTAGCTACCTGTAATCGCGTGGCCTTTGTACTGGCTACACCGCAAGTAATAGATAAAGAATTTACCAAAAAATTTATCGATGCTTTACAGATAGGCATTTGTAACCATTATATGGGCACCTTTCTGGACGGCGTTTCGATATACAGCGAACAGGAAGCTTTGAACCATTTGCTGCGTACATCGTGCTCGTTAGAGAGTTTGATCGTGGGCGAAAAAGAGATCCTCGCACAGATGCGCAAGGCCTACGAATGCTGTAAAGCAGAAGGCCTTACCGGCGATTATCTGCGCATGGTGATGGATAGGGTCGTCAAAACAGCAAAAGAGGTTTATACCGATACACACATATCGCGAAAACCAATTTCGGTAGTATCGTTAGCTTACCGCAAACTGAAAGACCTGAAACTATGGTCGAACGCCCGGATACTCATCATCGGCGCAGGCGAAACAAATCGCAACATCTCCAAATACCTTCAGAAACATAAATTTTCAAACTTCTCGGTTTTTAATCGCACCCTTTCAAAAGCACAAACACTGGCTGTTGACTTAGGCGGCGAAGCGTTTGACCTTGACGAGTTGAAGAGCTATAATAAAGGTTTTGATGTGATCATCACCTGTACATCGGCAACGCAGCCTATCATCACACCCGAGATATACCGTACTTTACTTAACGGCGAAACCGGCAAAAAAACCATCCTCGACCTGGCTATCCCTAACGATACCGACCCGGCAGTTTTAGAACAATTCCCGGTACACTTTATCGAGGTACACTCGTTAAACGAACTGGCTAAAAATAACCTGCAGGAGCGCTACCAGGAATTGGTACATGCCGAACGCATTATTGAAGAGAACATCCGCGAGTTTATCCCGATGCTGAAACAGCGCCGTATTGAGGTGGCTATGCGCGAAGTACCGCAAAAGATCAAAGAAATTCGGCACAAGGCATTAAACTCTGTTTTTGCCAACGAGGTGCAAACAATGGATCAGCAATCGCGCGAGGTGCTCGAAAAGATCATGGATTACATGGAGAAAAAGTACATCAGCGTACCCATGGTAATGGCCAAGGAGATCTTTGTGAACGCCAATAATTGATTCTTGTCTTAACACCTTTCTTACATTCCTTATTTTAAATTATTTTTATTGCGATATAAAGCAGTAGTAATAGTTTATGGATGATCACTCAATTCCTGAAGAAACCAAAATTTACTACTCAGTAACATCTACACTTATTGGGTTGGGTGGGAGTATCGGTGTAATTGTTTTGGGGATTTTTATTGCTGTTGACACGCACGAATATATTGGTAGCACCCTAACCACCATATTCGGCTTTGTATTACTTTGGTTTACCTATAAACGATCTAAAAACAAGGCACCGCAAATAATCATTAATAAACTGGGTATTGAAACCGCTGCAGCCGGCTTTTATCCATGGACAGAGATAGGGAACGAAATAGTTACCCGTGAGATGCGAGATAAGGATGAATTGATTTGTTTAGAATACGATTGCCCAAACGGGCACGAAGAGTTTAACATAGGCGACATGGATATCAAGCCCGATGACCTTGCCGTTTTGTTAGTTACTTATCGCGAGCGGAGCGGCCAGAAATACAAATACGATAAAAACTATTTGGGTCTCAATAAATCTGCCGACTACAACAATTAAGCGTCAGCCAATTCTTCTTCCTCTTCCTGCTGCGCAATATGTTTGGCAACCATCCGCCTGTAAATATCCAGCAGCAGTATAATGATCAGCACGGTAAAAGCCATCGTGTTGGTACTGATGTTTTCGCCATCGGCCGAGCCGGTATAAGTAAATTGCGTATGCGTTTCAAACCAGCGCATAGTATACAGGTAGCCATAATATGCTGATAGTTTAGCCGCTAAAAAACACACCACCACATACCTGGCAATGCCATATTTGGCAGTAGTAAAAAAGTTGTGTTCATCAATATGATGGATATAAAAAACTACCAGGATATAAACCATGATGGTGAATATCTTACTTAAAAGATTTTGATTGTTAAAAACCAGCAGCAGGTAGTCGGCCGTGGAGTTAACGTTCACGCGGATATAGTCAACATCCTGGTGGCGCAGCAAAACGGTGTTGTTTTGCTGGTGGGTTTTAAAATCGACAGATTCCTGCAAGGGCGAGGCCTTTAGTGCCACGTTTGGATAGCGAGTTTTAAGCAGCGTCGCAGTTTGCATACCTATGCTGCAAATCAGATATAACTGGATAAGGTAAACGGCAATTGTTTTAAGGTTAAGCTGCATAATTGGCGGTTATGCTCAATAATAATTAATATTGACAATTAAAGCAAAACAGTGCTGGAGAAAAATAAAATTTTAGGTCAGCAAATCATCACATTGCAACAAAAATTGGACTGAAACATAATTTAAAATTACATTTGCGATAAATAGAAATTATCCCTTTGGACAGAAAACTGGTAATTGGTACACGCGGCAGCGAGCTTGCTTTATGGCAGGCTAATTTTGTTAAGGATGAACTGGCTAAAAACAATATCGAGGCCGAATTAAAGATCATTAAAACACAGGGCGACCGTATACTCAATTTAAGTTTTGATAAACTTGAGGGCAAGGGCTTTTTTACCAAAGAACTGGAAGAAGAGCTATTGGAAGGTACCATTGACCTGGCGGTGCACTCGCACAAAGATCTGCCTACCGAAAACCCGCCGGGGCTGATCATCGCCGCCGTATCTGAGCGCGAGGATCCGTCGGAACTATTGCTGATACTGAAAGATTGTGTTGATGTGCATCAAAAGCTATCGGTAAAATATGGCGGTATTGTAGGTACGTCATCCAATCGCCGTAAGGCACAATTACTGGCCGTGAGGCCCGATCTGGAAATTGAAGACCTGCGCGGTAACGTACCAACCCGCATCAATAAACTGCGTAATGAGCAGTACGATGCCATTATGATAGCCAAAGCAGGCGTATCGCGTTTAGGTTTGGATCTTGACGAATTTTACGTAGAAACCTTATATCCAACCGAACTGATACCTGCGCCTGCACAGGGCGTACTGGCCATACAGATCCGCGAAAGCGATACTGAACTGTTTGAGGCTTTGCAGGTATTGCATCACCCCGATGTTGCCGAAGAACTGGCCGTTGAGCGCCGTATGCTGCAGTTGTTTGGTGGCGGCTGCCACTTACCTTTAGGCTGCTACTGCCGCAGGCACGATGGCCTTTTCCAGGTGTTTACCTCGAAGGCTGATGAAGGCGACGAGTTTCCGGACCGGTTGTTTATAGAAACTGATACTACTGCGGGCCTTCCTGAAAAAATAGCTTCGTATTTTAATAAAGACCGTGAGTTTTTTAAATCGGTTTTTATTTCGCGCGACCTGTCGGAACACAGTTATTTCCGCAGGGCAATTGAAAAACTGGGAGTAATGGTTGAGGCACGATCGCTGATACGTACCGTACCTGTAATTACCACGCTCGATCCGTATATACTGCGAAATGTGGATTGGATATTTTTTACCAGCAAAAATGCGGTAGAATACTTTTTTGAATTAAAGCCAGCATTTTCTAAAAAAGTAAAATTCGGGGTAATGGGCAGCGGGTCAGAAGATACGCTGCGCCGCCACGGCCATTTTGCTGACTATACCGGCGAAGGCATTGATACCGCCGATGTGGCCAGCGATTTTGCACAACTGGCAAACGGTACCACGGTGCTGTTTCCGGGTGCCGAAAATCCGATGCGCAGTATACACCAGGGCCTGTCGACCGATACGAAGATCATCGACCTGCCGGTTTATGAAACAGTGCTTGATGAAGATGCAGAAATGTCATCGGCTGATGTGCTGGTATTTACCAGCCCGTCAAACGTAGATGCTTATTTTGCCGATAATTTGCTGATACCACATCAAAAGATAGTTGCCATTGGCAAATCAACCGGGAAAAAGTTTGACGAAATGGGTGTGAAATACATCCTGCCGTTCTCGCCGGATGAGGTGGGATTGGCAGAAGCGGTGTTTGGGATTGGGCCAGTGACACCCCTGGCAGAAACAAAAGATTGAAGAGAGTCCATAGTCCATGGTCGATAGACCATAGACTTTTTTGATAAATAAAATAAACCATGGTCCATTGACTATCGACCATGGACTTAGAAAGATGTTACAAAGACCACGCAGGAACCGAAAAAGTGAAGTGATACGCCAGATGGTGCAGGAAACGCATATTAGCCCTGCTAATCTGATCTTTCCGCTGTTTATTGTTGAAGGGAAGAATGTGAAGACCGAGGTGGCATCCATGCCGGGTATTTTTCGTCACTCGATAGATAACCTGCTGCGCGAGGTTGAGGCTTGCGCTAACCTGGGGTTAAAATCGTTTGATCTGTTCCCCAACATCGAGGAGTCGTTGAAAGATAAATACGCCACCGAAAGCTGCCGCGATGAAAGTTTGTACCTGCGCGCTATTCGCGAGGTGAAGAAGAACTTTCCTGAAGTATGTGTGATAACCGACGTGGCGATGGACCCATACAGCAGCGACGGCCATGACGGTTTGGTAGAGAATGGTGAAATACTGAATGATGAAACCCTCGAAATATTAGGCAAAATGGCTTTGGCGCACGCGCATGCCGGTGCCGATATCGTTGCCCCGTCGGATATGATGGATGGCAGGGTAGGGTATATTCGTAATGTGCTGGATGATCATCAATTTACCAATGTGTCCATCATGTCGTATTCGGCCAAGTATGCCAGTGCTTTTTATGGGCCATTTAGGGATGCTTTGGATTCGGCACCTAAATTTGGTGATAAAAAAACCTACCAGATGAACCCGGCAAACCAGCGCGAAGCATTGATAGAGGCCAACCTGGACGAGCAGGAGGGAGCCGACTTTTTAATGGTTAAGCCCGCTTTGGCTTACCTGGATGTGATAAAACTATTAAAAGATAATACTGAGCTGCCAATTGCGGCATATAACGTGAGCGGTGAATACGCCATGGTAAAAGCAGCAGTGCAACGCGGCTGGTTAAATGAGCAACGCACAACGATGGAGATTTTAACAAGCATCCGCCGCGCGGGCGCAACGGCGATATTAACGTATCACGCTAAAGAGGTTTTAGAGAAGGGGTGGCTGTAAGAGAGGTAAAAGCTTAAAGGCGAAAGCTGAAAGCGTTTGAATGGTTTGACAATATATATCAATTTAATATGAAAAGGGCCTTTAAGCTTTATGCTTTCAGCCTTTAGCCTAAAAAAGATGTTCGATTCAATAAAGAAAATATTTTCGGGTAACGAGGGCGATCTGCCGGTAAGTACAGTTGGTAAACCCGATATCAGCAGGGAAAAATCTGCCGAGCTGTATGAAAAAGCAAAGAACTATTTCCCGGGTGGGGTAAACTCGCCGGTAAGGGCCTTTAAATCGGTTTATGGTACGCCGCTGTTTATCAAAAAAGGTAATGGCTGCCATATCTGGGATGCCGATGATAACCAGTTTATTGATTTTTGCTGCTCGTGGGGGCCGCTTATTTTGGGTCACAACAACGAGAAAGTCCGCGAAAGCGTTATCGCAACCATGCAGAACGGCATGTCGTTCGGTGCGCCTACAGCTTTGGAGAACGAACTGGCAGAACTGATCCTGAAAAATAATAAGTACGTTGAAAAACTGCGCTTTGTAAGTTCGGGTACCGAGGCCGTAATGTCGGCGATAAGGGTGGCCCGCGGTTATACCAAACGCGACAAAATATTAAAATTTGAGGGTTGCTACCACGGCCATACCGATGCCTTGCTGGTAAAGGCAGGTTCGGGTTTGGTAACCTTTGGCGAAACATCATCGGCAGGTGTGCCAAAAGGTTTTGTTAATGAAACCATTGTGGTATCATTAAACGATCGTGAGGCATTAACCAAAGCCTTTGAAGAATTTAAGGACCAGATAGCCGCGGTTATTATTGAACCGGTACCGGCTAATAACGGTTTGCTTTTGCAGGATAAAGAGTACCTGCAATTTTTGCGCGACATTTGTACTACCAATGGCACGCTGCTGATATTTGACGAAGTGATCTCGGGTTTCCGTATTGGTTTTGAGGGTGCTGCGGGTTATTACCAGATCAAACCTGATATGGTAACCTATGGCAAGATCATCGGTGGAGGTTTGCCTGTGGGCTGCTATGGTGCATCAAAAGAGATCATGGCGCATGTATCGCCTGATGGCGGCGTTTACCAGGGCGGTACCCTGTCGGGTAACCCGGTAGCCATGTCGGCGGGTATAGCGCAATTAACCGAATTGTTGCGTATGGGCTTTTACCGCGACCTGAACGGCAAAACCGAAGACTTTGTACAATCGGTGCAGCGTTTTGCTACGGCACGTAACTATAAGTTCAGGATATTTTCTATCGGCTCTATATTCTGGTTCGCCTTTACCGATCAGGAAGCTATCCGTAGCGCCGAAGAGATCGACCCGGCAAGTATGGAGAAATTTAAGGTACTGCACCGCGAGTTATTGAACCGCGGCGTATACCTTGGCCCGTCGGGATACGAGGTTGGCTTTATTTCGTCGGCACACAACAAAGTAGAATTAGAGAAAGCTAAAAGAGCTATATTTGAAAGTTTAGACGTTGTATTCGGTAAATAAAGCAATGAAAACCATGGTGAGATATAAAAAATAAGCAAGCCTCATCATAGCTTTCATACAGATGAAGAACAAATAGACGCATGAAAAAACCTTTTATAATATTTTACTTATTGATCACCTACGCGCTGGCGCAACTGTTTTGGTGGGGATTGCTGCTTGTGCCGGCAAGGCCGCACAAGCTGGGGATGATCTGTGGTGAATTATCGGTATTTGTATTTATCCTCATTATCGGGGCCATCAGTCTGCATAAATCCATCAACAAAGAGATACAACTGCGCCAAAGGCAAAAAAACTTTTTGCTTTCGGTTACTCACGAGTTGAAATCACCGCTGGCTTCCATCAAGCTTTTTTTGCAAACCATGCAAAAGCGCGACCTGACCCCGGCGCAACGCATCAACTTTATCGACAAGTGTTTACAGGATATTGAACGATTGGATGACCTGGTGGAGAATATGCTGATCGCGACCAAAATAGACGGTCAAAGCTATACTTTCCCGAAAGAAAAAGTTAACCTGTCGTTTCTGGTTGATGGCGTGGTGAATAGGCTGCAGATCAACAAATGCGATAACACCCAGCAGATCATCAACGCCGAAATAGAACCCCAGGTTGAAATTATGGGCGATAAGTTTACACTGACATCGGTAGTAAACAATTTGATCGAAAATGCCGTTAAATATTCTGCCCCTTGCGAAACGGTGGATGTTAAACTTTTCCGGAAGGATGACGAAGTGCATTTAACCGTAGCCGACCAGGGTATTGGCATAGCCGATTCGGAAAAGCCGCACATATTTGATAAATTTTACCGTGTAGGTAACGAAGATACCCGCAATACCAAAGGCACCGGGCTGGGCCTGTTTATTGTAAAACAGGTTTTGGATAAGCACGAGGCCACAATCAATATCCGCGACAACCGCCCCAAAGGAAGTGTCTTTGAAGTTGTTTTCGGATAATAATTTTTAATTTAAACCGACATGGATATGCCTAACAAAAAACGAATTTTACTGGCCGAAGATGAAGAGCATTTATTGGAAGCCATCAAATTAAACCTCGAACTGGAGGGTTATAAAGTTTCGACTGCTACCAATGGTAAAAAGGCGCTTCAGATATTTAAAGAAGAGCGTTTTAACCTGGTTATACTGGATGTAATGATGCCCGAAATTGATGGCTTTGTGGTTGCCGAAACCATCAGGCTCGAAAATTCGGAAGTGCCGATCATGTTCCTCACTGCCAAAAATACCAACGAAGATAAAATTGCCGGCCTGAAAAAAGGTGCAGATGATTACCTGACCAAACCTTTTAACCTGGAAGAGCTGATATTACGCGTAAATAACCTGGTAAAAAGAGGTTTAAAAGGCGACGACCTGAAAGAATTTAACAGTTATAAAATTGGCGATAAAACCATCCATTTCAACTCGTTCGAACTGGTTAACGGCGATGGCAGCATTACTGCTCTGACCAAAAAGGAAACCATGCTGCTTAAGCTGCTGATAGAGCGCCGTAACGATGCCGTATCGCGTGAGCAGATACTGGAAACCGTTTGGAACTATGATGTGTACCCATCAACACGTACCATCGATAACTTTATCCTTACCTTCCGCAAGTATTTTGAACCCGATCCTAAAAACCCGGTTTATTTTCATTCGATACGCGGGGTAGGTTATAAGTTTACCGATAATCAGCATTAATTAATGTTTACAAACCAGGCGCGTTTAGCGGTACTTGGCCTGTTTGCCCTGCTGGCAGCCTTTTTTGTATACCAGCATAGTTATGAGTTGGTGTATGCGGTACTCCTGCTCATCGGTTTTATTGTGTGGGATTACTTTAAAAGTGGAGCCGTGATACAGGCGGCAAAATTTTATCACGCCAAGGATTACGACAAGGCGGAAGCACTGCTGCACCAGGTGTACAAGCCCGATTGGCTGAGCCGTAACCGGCGCGGCTTTTATGAGTTTATGCTGGGCGGCATTTGCCTTAAACGTAATGATTACGATGAGGCCGAGAAACATTACGAGACAGCCGCACAGTTTCCGCTGCGTAATAATAACGACCATGTTGCTGCGCTGGCACATGTAGCCAATATTAATATCCGTAAAGGCAATTATGATAAGGCCGGCACTTACCTGCAACTGGCTACCCGCGATGAAGAAAAGATAAGCAGCAAAATGAAAGAAGTGATACAGAAGCTGCAAAAAGAGTTACAAACCCGCAAAGCAAATTAATAGCTTTGCCGAAATTTTATATGAAGAATTCGTTATTTATTAAAGCCGCATTTTCTGAAAAAACCGAACGCCCGCCCGTGTGGATGATGCGCCAGGCAGGCCGGTTTATGAAAGAGTACTGGGATATTAAAAACAAGTACTCGTTTTTAGAAATGTGCAAAACGCCCGAGCTGGCCGCCGATGTAACTATGTTGCCGGTTGACCTGCTGGGCATTGATGCTGCCATCTTATTCTCAGACATACTGGTAACCGGCGAGGCTATGGGCGGCGACCTGAGCTTTGCTGCCAACGTTGGCCCTAAGTTTGCCAACCCCGTACGCACACAAAAAGATATTGATAACCTGCAGGTTGAAGTTGGCGATAAGCTGCAATATGTTGCCGATGCCATTAAGGTTATCCAACAACGTTTAAACGGAAGTATCCCACTGATCGGTTTTGCAGGTGCGCCCTTTACGGTGATGAGCTATTTGGTTGAAGGCGGATCCTCAAAAGATTTTAAGCTCACCAAGCTGATGTTGCACAATGAGCCCGAAATGGCTCACCAGCTTTTAGCTAAGATAGCTAAAGTAACTGCCGATTATTTGAATTTGCAGATAGCAGCCGGTGTTAACGCTGTGCAGATATTTGACAGCTGGGCACAGGCTTTGGCATGGGACGATTATAAAGAGTTTTCGCACCGGTATATTGCCGAGATCATCAGCAACTTAAACCGTAAGGATATCCCGGTGATATCGTTCTGTAAAGGCAGTTCGGTTTTTGCGCCATTAATGGCCGAAGCCAAACCGGATGTGATCTCGATAGACTGGAACGTTGATCTGCTGGATATTAAAAAGCGTTTACCGCAAGGTATGGCCGTACAAGGCAACCTTGATCCGCATATTTTGTATGCGGATAAAAAAGTGATCAAAGAGCGTATTTACCGTTTGTTCGACAGGATGAAAGGGGAGAATGGTTTCATTTTCAACTTGGGCCACGGCATTATGCCGGATATCCCGTTTGATAACGTGAAGTACGCGGTTGAGGTGATTAAAGAGTACAGATACTAAAAAAAAGGAGCGTCATCCTGAACTTGTTTCAGGATCCCACAGGACAATTATAAAAGGTGCATACTTTGCATGTGGGATGCCGAAATAAATTCGGCATGACCCAATGAGATTAAAATGGAATATTACGACTACATCAAAGCAATTCATATCATCTTCGTAGTAAGTTGGATGGCGGGACTGTTTTATATCGTACGCCTGTTTATTTACCACACCGAAGCTCAGGATAAACCCGAAGAGGAGCGGAGGATACTCTCCGCACAGTTTGAGATCATGGAGCGCAAGCTGATGAATATCATCACCACACCCGCTATGTTACTAACGCTTATCGCGGGTATTACCATGGTGATCATCAATCCGTATCTGCTGCAAATGCCCTGGTTACGGGTAAAGCTTGGTTTTGTAATAGGCCTTATTGGTTACCATCACATCTGCCAAAGCAAAATGAAACAAATGCGTAACGGCATTTACAAATGGACCTCCACTCAACTCCGCATCTGGAACGAGGTTGCTACTATCTTCCTGTTCGCCATTGTATTTTTAGCCGTGCTGAAAGATGCCGTGAATTGGATCTACGGGATGGTAGCTTTGATTCTGTTTACCATGATCATTATGTCGGCTGTTAAGATCTACAAGTACTACAGGGGTAAAAAGTAAGCTCATAAGTATGCATCTGTTTTAAATTAAAATGCGTATATTGTATTAAGCGCGAGGCTTTTATAATTGCGAAATTGATAACCAAGCATCAATAACTATTAAAAAAATACCGACAAATACCCCCCTGTTGGAAATTTTTGTTGCGAAAATGATAATGTAAAGCTCACAAAACCTGACTCAAACATTTTTGGCCTTTGTTATACGTATTCTCTTCCTATCCTGAAAAAATAAACCGACTTTTGCGCACGGTAAACAGCAGGATAAACTATGTAAACAAAAAGGCTTATGGAAGAAATGGTTGAGCAAATTGAATTGTTACTGGAAAATAATGATACTGAGCTACTCCGGGAACACCTGAACAACCTGAATATATCGGATGTTGAAGCACTGATAGACGAACTTCCTGAACATGGCCCCAAGTTTATCGAGATATTGCAACCCAACCGGGCTGTGAACGTATTCCGCATCCTCGATTTTCCGAAACAGGAGCGTATCCTGAAAAAGTTATCCGGCACCAAAATTGCCGAACTGATCACCCTGCTTCCGCCCGACGACCGTACCGCCTTTTTCAGTGAACTGCATGGCGACGCTGTAAAAACACTCATCCTGCATCTTTCGGCCGCCGACCGCAAAGAAGCGTTTACCTTGTTAGGTTATAAAGAAGACAGCGTTGGCCGTTTAATGACGCCCGACTATGTTACCGTTAAAAAAACATGGACGGTTACCCGTGTACTCGAACACCTGCGTAAATACGGTAAGAACTCCGAGACAATTGATGTTTTGTATGTGATCGATAGTAACGGCGTGCTGGTGGATGATATCCGCATCCGCGAGATATTATTGGTAGACCCCGAGACCAAAGTAAGCGCGCTGATGGATAACCGGCTCATTGCCCTTAACGTTAACGACCCACAGGAAGAAGCGATCAACGTGTTCAGGATGAATAACCGTACCGCTTTGCCGGTTACCGACGATGAAAATATTTTGCTGGGTATCGTTACCGTCGACGATATTTTGTGGATAGCGAACGAAGAATATACCGAAGATATCCAAAAGATAGGTGGTACCGAAGCTTTGGATGAGCCTTATATGGATATGCCTTTGCTTAAACTGGTGAAAAAACGCGTAGGCTGGCTCATTATTCTGTTTTTAGGTGAAATGCTTACCGCAACGGCCATGGGCTTTTTTGAGCGCGAAATTGAAAAAGCTGTAGTACTGGCGTTGTTTGTACCGCTCATTATATCAAGCGGGGGCAACAGTGGTTCGCAGGCTTCAACACTCATCATCCAGGCTATGGCACTTGGCGAAGTTACCATAGCCGATTGGTGGCGAATTATGCGGCGCGAGATCATTTCAGGCCTGCTTTTAGGTGTAACACTGGGTGTGATAGGCTTTTTCAGGATCTTTGCCTGGACATTCTTTTCAACTATTTACGGTCCGCATTGGATGCTGGTTGGCCTAACAGTTGGTTTAGCGTTGATAGGCGTAGTGCTTTGGGGCTCATTAGCCGGATCGATGCTCCCCTTGCTGCTCAAAAGGCTTGGCGCCGACCCTGCAACATCATCGGCCCCTTTTGTGGCCACACTGGTTGATGTTACCGGTCTGATCATCTACTTTACCGTAGCGGTAACGGTAATGCAGGGCGTATTGCTGTAGTACAGCAAAGGCCCCGATTTTTATCGGAGCCTGTTAGCTGTTTACTGCGTGTTAACCATGCACCTCGTATTCGATAAAGAAATTTGTTTTATCAACAACGGGCTTAAACGGTAGTTTGGCCCATGCCTGTTTAGCCGCACCATTTGGGTCGCAATCCGTGTCAAAGCCTTTTTCCATTCTTAAAACACGGTTGCCGGTTTTTTCCTTTAATTTTTTATACAAATTTACAGCCGGCATTTTCCATCCGTTCTTTTTAGTAATATTTGGATCTGTTTCATCAACAGGGATCATCGCAACCAGATCCGGATGGTTTATTTTATCATCAAGATACTCTTTTAGCGTGGCGTTATGACTGCAGTGGTGGCCAACCTTATACAAAACCGTATTGTTAAGTAAATAATCTAATGAAAAGCCCGGCTTTACATGGTTGGCATCCCATTTAATGTTTTTCCATGACAGCCAGTTACCGGTTTGTGCATCTCCTACAAACAGTAACACCTTGCCCGATTCTACGAGTTCGAAAGCCATTACCAGGCTGCTGTTATTGGTGTATGAATCCAGGTACAAAGCAAGCTGACCTACCTGGTCCAGCCATTCATCGTCAATTTTTCTCCATTCATTTTCACCTGAATGGTAGCTTTGTTTTAAAAATTCCGAATCAGCTAATTTCTTTCCAAATTTTTTATCAAAAGGGAAGTTCCTTTCGTCAGAGCCAACTACATTGCCGCCGAAGTTACTGAGTGCGGCCAGGTAGCCGTCGGCAAGGTTGCTGATGGCAGTCAGTTTCGTGTCGTAAGTTTCATCCTTAGTTGGATTGATATCAAACAATAACTTTTTGTCCTTCGGAGGGCCAAGCACATATACTTTAACCGAATTTGCCGACAGACCTGGCAAAGTCAATACATTACCTGGCGATAAGTAACTTACGTTTTTACCTGTCTTTTTTAAATTATCCAAACCCGTTTTCGGGATAATCGGTTCACTGGTTTGCTTCGCCTTGTCTGTATCTTCCGCAAGGTAAAAGCCCAATACGTCGTTTATTTTTTCTGCTGCAAGAGAAGAGTGGCTTGTGATATTGTTGTTTGTAAGGCTGCTGCTTATGGCCTGGAGTTGTTTAGTAAGCGCACGCTGTCCAGCTGCTATTTTGGCGGCATCAGCATCTTTAGGATCGTCAAGCCACGACAGCCAAACATTATCGATACCTGTTTGCGTAAAAATATCAGCCGCATGTACATATCCCGAAAGATGATCATTGTGTTGATGTGTGCCCACTACTACATCCAATGGCTTGTTATTTAAATCGTTCTTAATAAAGCGGGCAATGGTTTGTAATCTTTCTTTAGATTGTGTTGAATTGCGAAATGAGCCGCAATCAATTAGTACTGAACTTTCCTGGTTGCCCTCGTTAAATTTTAAAAGGAAACAGTCTCCAAGCTCTCCCACCTGGAACATTTTTATGTTAACTTTAATGTTGCTCATAATAAGTTTAATGAAAATGTAACCTGGCAAAGTTGATCGTATCGAAACCATTATCGTCATCATACATCGAATCAGAAAATGATAAGGCTGCGTCGTTACCGCCCTGCTGGTAGTTTAATTGTTTTAAAAACCTGTCCTGACTGGCAATGTTTTTAGTAATGAGATAGTTTACTTTAAACTCATCGGCCATATTGAAGATAAGGGTACTTCCACCTCTAAACTTCATCTCGTCCATAATTGGTTGCTTTGTATCTTCATCGATTCTACCGGTTTCTAACAAAATAGTGGTAGATTGAGTAATGGTTACCACTATTTGTTCAAGTATCCTGCCTTCACGGCCTGCACGATAAGCTGGTCGTACTTTATGGATTTCGATAGGCATGACATCCGGGTTTTTTTGCCGTAATTTTTTTCGGTTATCATCTTGTTCGGGTGCATCATAGTAAGGAACAGCCGTGGTACTTAAACCAAGTTTGGGGAGTATGCTTTCCAGCTCATCTTTACTTAAAGCCTGTTCCGCAATTCCACATTCATCAGTTTGCGGCTTGCCGAGCAGAAAGTCGTGCAGGGCCGCCTGTATTTTTTTAGATTCGTGATAGATAGCCTCCCGATCGCTTAGGTTGTACAACGTACGTACCCTGCCCCGTAAAAAAGCAGCCACTTTATCTAACGCGAGTTTATCTGATGGTGCAAAATTATCGGGAGTGCACCATTGCAGGCTTTCTTCTGAAAATGTATTCACGTGATCGGGAAATATGCCCCAGTTGCGAAAAGCATCTATCAACGCAATGCGGTAATTATTATCATCAGCCGGAGAAAATTCTATATCGGCTGTAATGAGTGCCCGCAGATATTCGCCAAATGTAATATCAAGCGGCGGGCAATAATCAAGTGCGCGTATGGCTATCTGCATCAGGTGCTGGGCTATTGCGCATACTTCCTGGGCAAGCCTTGTAGCAAGATCGAGCTGCAGAACGCCTTGCGGTAATACGCCCGTACCGTTTGTTGCTATCCGTATCAGATCCTGTGTTTTGTAGTTATATAACTTTATTAAAGCATCAAAAAATGTAGAAACCAATACCGATCCACGGTCATGAGCCTCCGTTTTAGTTTGATAAAGGGAAGGATCGGGCTTACTACGTTTCCACGTGCCATTTTCGTCGCGCCCGCCAATAGCGCTGCGTAAGGCGCCCCTTCCGTGCGAGAGGGCGGTACCCAGCTGGGTGGCCAGTTCACCCAGGTATGTAAATTTATCAAAACTGCCGTCTGATTGCGCAAACTGATTGATCACCAACTCGTTAATGGTAAATCTTTGTAGCAGGGCAATGATATCGGCAAACGCTTCATGAAAGGCAGGGACATCGGGGTTAGTGTTTTCCAGGAACCGGGGGTGTATACTGTCAAGCAACGCATGGGTAACCTCGTGCGAAATAATATCTGGCGAGAGACAGGCAAATACTGCACCATTTGGAAAGTTAGCACCCTGTATTTGTTGCGCCGCCTGAAAATATCCAAATAAGATAGATTTCTTTTCTGTGCTGTAATAAGCATTGGCGTTTCTGAATGCATGAGGATATAAGCGTATCCTTTTTACATACTCTTCTTTGACCTTACCGTTTTCGTAGGTAATGCGCGAATTCCAGATCAGTTTCCTGCCTAACGATTGCTCAAAATATTCGAGTGTTTTCATCGCTATAGTGTATACAAACTGCTGGTGGAATTGCGGATTACCTTCACTGGGTGTTAACCCGTGTTGCGATAATACCTCCCGCGAATCAAGATTCACCGGCTCGTAATAACAATTGCTGGGCGGATCAATGTCGATAACTTCAAAATATTCGCCGGCAGGGCCTGCATTTTCGGGGGCATTCAAATCTTCCCACAATATCCTGTACGTGGTTTGATTAAACTTCATGGTATCCAGTTGGGTAGAAAACCCGGGATCAAGCGTGTATCCCCTTAAATACCGGTAAACTAATTTAGTACTCATCATATTAGTTGTGACAGGTTAAACCATAATTTCGTTTTGTGTAACGTATTTGCGCACCTTCCATGTGATTTTGATTGGCTGTTATTGTGCTTATTACTATTGGATGATAAATATTGTATATAAAATTATAATAATAATTGCGTTAAAATCAGGGTGTTTTCACGGTATTTTTGATTTAATATTTTTTTGGTGTTGGAACCGGATAAGGCTACTTAGCCTGCTCCGATTTGCCGCTACTTTACAATCGGGATGGTTAATGAAGGCGTTCTGCTGTTCGTAAAAGTATTATATCTTTGGCTGTATGGATTGGTATAAATTGCTTTCGGCAAAACGCTGGGGATACGAGCACAGATATATAGCAAACTCAGAAGATGCCCGCTCGGAGTTTCAGCGTGATTATGACCGCATCATTTTTTCATCGCCGTTTCGCAGGTTGCAAAACAAAACCCAGGTGTTTCCTTTGCCGGGAAGTGTTTTTGTGCACAATCGGCTTACGCATAGTTTGGAAGTAGCCAGCGTGGGTAAATCATTGGGCCGCATCCATTACAATAAGCTTAAAAAGATCGATAAAAACATCGACGATAAATACCCGCTGCTAAGCGAGATAGGGGATATCGTAGCCGCCGCTTGTTTAGCTCACGATATGGGTAACCCGGCATTCGGGCATTCGGGCGAATCAGCCATTTCGCATTATTTTACAGATGGCGAAGGCAAGGCTTACCAAGGTAAGGTAACCAAACAGCAATGGCACGACCTTACTGATTTTGAAGGTAATGCCAACGCGCTGCGCATCCTTACGCATCCGTATACAGGTAAAGGCTTCGGTAGTTTTGCGCTCACTTATTCTACCATTGCAGCTATTGCCAAGTATCCCTGTGCATCGCCGGCCGGGCATGATAAAAGTAAGATCTATACTAAAAAATACGGCTTTTTTGAATCGGAGCAGGCCGATTTTGAAAAGATAGCTGTGGAGCTCGGTTTGAATAAGGTTCAGGAAGATCCGTTAGTCTATAAACGCCATCCGCTGGTATACCTGGTTGAAGCTGCTGATGATATCTGTTACAATATTATCGATCTGGAAGATGCACAACGCCTTAAGATATTGAGTTACAAAGAGGCGGAGGAGTTGTTGCTGCCGCTGTGTAACGATGCTAAAATGCCTGAGAGGTTAAGCGCCATTGATGATACCGATGCAAAGGTGAGTTATCTGCGTGCGCGGGCTATCAATACGCTGGTTAAGCAATGTTCGGACCTGTTTTTTAACGAAGAGCAAACTATCCTTAACGGGGATTTCAATGCCTCGCTGATCGACCGTATTGATGAACCTTTCCGTTCGGTAATGAAGGATATTGGTAAAATATCAGGAAAAAAGATCTACAATTACAGCTCGGTGGTACAGATAGAAGTTGCGGGCTATAAAGTGATGAGTGGTTTGCTGGAAGAGTTTATACCGGCATATCTGCAAAACAAAACCAAATATCAGCAAAAGCTGGTTGAACTGATCCCGAAGCAATTTTTAACTGACAGCGCGGATGAATACACCCGCATTCAAACCGTGATCGATTTTGTATCCGGTATGACAGATCTGTACGCAGTAGAGCTATTCAGAAAGATCAAAGGGATATCATTTCCATCTTTGAGTTGATGAGAGAGGCTGATTGAGTTGATAAACCAGAATTAGTAACCTGAACAACTTAATAAACCTAATCAACCCAATCAACAAATATTAATTCAGCTTAACTTTCAATTGCTCTTCGTGGAAGTCGATCATCTTTTGCAGGGCATCCATGGCAATATTGTAATTTTTGGTGCCTAAAACTTTGATGTATTGCTCTTCCATTTCCATCATCTGCGCCTTGATATGGCCCCGTAGCTGCTTGCCGCCAGCGGTAAGGTGTATGGTTGATGAACGGGCATCATCAGCACTTTTTTCAGTGTGTACCAGTTTCTGTTCTTCCAGTTCTTTGATCACCTTGCTGGCCGCCTGTTTGCTTACGTTAAGTTTAGCGGCCAGTTTACTGTTGGATATGCCTTCATCGCCAATGCTGAACAATAAAGGCAAATGCGCGTTGTTGAAACTTTCGCAATCACCATGACAAAGTTTGCTGAAAAGCCAGTCGTCCGACAGTTTCTTCAACACATACAGCATTTTGCACATTACCCTCATTGAATCTCCCGTTGCCATAATTACTTTGTTAATAGATATTTGTTTACTAATATAGTCAACCTGGTTAACAAGTTCGATTAAATATTTTTAAAACTGTATTAATACCCTGGCCCTGATACCCCATTGCGAAACATCAGGATGATCGAGATAATTTAACCGCTTAACTACATCAACCCGCAGTACCTTGAATATGTTTTCAATACCTGCGCTCGCTTCCATATAAGGATCGTGGTTTAATGCATAAGTAGTTGGTACACCATAACCGTTAACCGGGAATTTAAGCAGGTTGCTGGCATTAGCCGGATCGTTTTCCGGACGAACACCACCCCACAACGATTTAAACGAGATCACCTCGCGCAGTTTAAGCTCTTTAAGTACCGGTATTTTGTTGAAGATGAAACCATTGAAGTGATGATCCACATTAACACTGGCATAATGATCGCTCACAAATTCCAGGTAGTTCATCATGTTGTACGAATCCAGTTGCAGCGCATAGCTTTGATTGGCATGAGCAATGTTCATCAACGGGAAAGGTACTTTACCGAACAGGTACCCACCTTCGGCATCAACATCGGTAAATCCTAACTGCGATACATAAAAGCGCTTGTAAATATGGCCCGTAATGTTTTCGTAGCTGTAATCGCCTTTTAAAACATCTTTCAAACCTTGTTGGTAACGTAAGGTAAACACCGGATATTTATCAGGGATAGGTGTACGGTATATCTTACCCTGATAAAATTTTTCGTGCGGCGCATACCTTAACTCCGCCGATAGTTCGGTAGTTTGTAAAGTGTTAACTGTACTGGCGCTTGTAGTTGGTGTTTCAATATTGCTTTGATAAAGCAAGTCGCCTGCCGGGGCCTGGTTCCAGGTTTGCAGCTCAACCTTGTACGAAAAATGGTTAAGGTACTCGTGCACATAATCCAGCCTGAACACATCGTTATATAAATACTTGTTGTTTTCGCCGCGTTTAAAGGCCATCAAAAAGTTATCCTCCTGTACAAACTGCGATTCAAGTCCCGGTATTTTGGTGTCATGCTGAACGCTGGCACGCAGGTAATTTTGCGGGAACGAATAAATAGACTTGTTATTAAGCGAATAGGTGCCGCTTAAAAAGTACTTGAATTGTTCGTCCTTAAAGCCATAAGCGCCGTAAGTTTCCAGGTAATAGCGTTTGCTTAGCTGCGGAGTAGTACGGCCGCCTAACCTTAGCCTTAAACCTTCAACGGGGTTGTAGTTGTAAAAGGTATTAACCGGGCCCATTTCAAACGGGCCAAAGTTTTTGTAACCGGCAATAAACAAGGTAACCAAATCCATAGTGCGCTTAAACGACGGGATGGTTTGCAGGCTATCGATGTTTTTGTAAATATTAGCTATCTGCGGTTTAAGCGTATCCGGGCGGCTGGCTTTCCAAAATTCGTCGCCTTTTTCGGTAGCGTTAAAGGCTATCATTTGCGCAGGGCCGTTATAGGTTTCGGGTGTACGGGGCTGGTTGGCAACAAAGTTATTTTTGATCACCACACGCTCGCCATAAATACCGCCGCCTTTATTTTTGTTCAAACCAAAATCGATCTTCAAATCGCTCTGACTTAAACGATACTTCCCGCCATCGGTTTTTTCAAAGGCCAGGGTGCTTTGCATCTGGCGCACAAAGTTAAGGTTGATGTTTTTGTTTACGCTTAACAAGGCTTTTTGCACAGCATAGTTGCCATCCATGGTAATGTATATCTTACCTTCAAAAAGCATATCAGTTGTGTTGCGTGGCGTAAAGCTCAGCTCGATCAGTTTCGGACTAACATCCTTAATGGTATCAGTAATAAAAAACTTATAAAAGGTAGGAGCGGCATCGGCAATAGGGCTCAGCAACTGGTTATTCAGCAGATCGATGTTATTGTCATAGATCTCGATATCCATATACATGCGATTAAAATAAGCCTGCAAGCCATCGTTATCTACAAAACGTTCATCGTACTTAACCTGTTTGTGTGCCTGTACAACCTGTTTTTGGGTAAAAGGCGATTTACGGAAATAATTATCCGATAACTTCTCTTCCATATAAATGGGCAGCAGGTTCTTTCCGCCTATCGCGTCCGAATCCTGTTCGGTAAATAAAAACTGGTAATTTTTAAATATCTTTTTGTTTTTAAACTTTTCGGATAAGTCGCTCAGCGAAATATTGATCCGCTCATATTGTTGATACTCGGCGTAGTTAAAGCTTTCCAGCCTGTTTTCGTCTTTGTGCTCAATTACTTTACGGATCAGTTCAACCGCTGGATTATTCCGGTTAGTGTATCTTACCTTTTTAGTCGATTTAACGGCTATTTCTTTCAGCATGTGCCTGTCTTCAACAAGGGCAATGTCAACAGTTTGGGTTTGGCCCGGAATGATATTTTTTACTACAGTGGTATAACCGATAAAAGATACTTTGATCTTGTTAAAGCTGCCTGCGCCAACCAGGTGGTAATGGCCGTTGTTATCGGCACTGTTACCAATGGTAGTGCCGTCGAACACAACGGTTACGGCAGGCATGGTTTCGTGGGTGCGGGCGTCGGTAATTACACCCTTAACTACGGTTTGTTGTGCCAGGGCAGTTGATGCCAGCAGCACGAACAACAGCAGGGCTATAGTTTTATTGATAAGGTAGGTATATGTAGTTTTCATGATATTGATATTAACACGCAATTAGATGTAAACCCTTAGTTACAATTACAAAAAATAAGCTTCTCTATTATTTCCTGACTTTTCCATTACTTAATGGTGTTTTTCGCATACGCAACATAGCCGCTCAGCGTCTCTTTTGCAGCCACAACAAACCCGGTTAGCAACAGCAGTAAAAACTCCATTTCCACTTCCGACACCACATTGTCTCTGAATGCTTCCCGCAGAACCGAAAAAATGTAATGTCCTGCCTTGCTCCACGACAGATCAATAACCGGCAAGTGTTTGGCTATAGCCGGAAGTAAGGTTGGGATAGAGGTTATGATCGCTTTCATCTTCTTTGTAAATAACGATACAAAGGTAAACTTAGTTGACTAATATAGTCAACTAAGTTTACTACTTTTACCTCTTGGTGACAAAGTGTTTGTTTTGGGCGTTGAGCCTGAGTAAGCAATGTTGAACGGCCACAGGATTAGCTAACGGAGAGGCTGTAGTTAATTTAGAGTTGGTGCCAGGTTATTTCCGTTGATATAACTTGAATAATCGGGATTGGAATAAAACAATAAAGCCTCTAAATCATAGATTTAAAGGCTTTATATTGCTTAGTATCGCTTTAGTCGTCCTGCCTGTACAAATTTCGAACCTTTTCTGCAAGATTTGAGGAAATTGGCAGCTCTTTGCTTGTAATTATATCTTATTGCATGGCTTCAATGTCATTGATAACGCTAACGGGAGTTGAAAGCATTGATCGATTTGCTTTTTCGCTTTGCAAGTGATGATAGCCCCACTGGATTATTGTTTCTACAACTGGTATAAGGGTTAAACCCTGAGGCGTAAGCCGGTACTCTACTTTTGGCGGAATGCACGCAAATACTTGTTTTTCAACAATACCTGCTTCTTCAAAAAAACGCAGATCTTGCGTTAATACTTTTTCACTTATTCCAAGCAATACTGTCTTCAATTCTACAAATCTTGCAGGTTGCTTCTTCAGGTGCCAGAGGATGCCAATTTGCCACTTTCCGCTTAAATACCGCCTGGCGTGTTGTACAGGACAACCTGTATAGAGTTCTTTTGACGACATGATTATTTTTTATTACCTAAAGGTAAGTTAATTACCTTTAGGTAAGAGCATAGCCTGGTATTTTTTTTAACTGTATTTTGCATCCTGATTTACAGTAAATTAACCGCAGTAATTTTAAAAAAATGAAAAACAATTTTGCCATTTCACGACGTACCCTCGTTCAAAACCTGGTATTGGCTACAGCTGGCATCAGCCTGTCTCAGTTCGCATCGGGTAAGGAAAATGTCCACAAAGAAATGAATCCGTTGTTGCCTTTTTATCTTCCACCTCAAAAACCTTTGCAGCCAGGGCCGGGCGGAATTGACATACGTACATGGATAAGAAGCTCAACCACAAACCTGCAATTTTCCTGTGTGGAAACAGCGGTCGCACCTCGAACAATGGGGCCTGCGCCACATGTGCATAAAGACCTGGATGAGCTTATGTTGGTGCTGGAAGGATCAGCTACAGTTATCGTAGATGGCAAAGTAGAAGAAATTCAAGCTGGCGGTTGGCATTTTAGGCCGCGAAAACTTGAACACACCTTCTGGAATGGTTCTGAAAAACCGCTTCGGTTCATTGATATGTATTTCAATCAAAACTTTGAAGATTTTCTGGAAGAACTTTTTCACCAGATTTTTCCTGATATGATCAAGAAGAACTTAACGCCAAAAGACCCGGAAATAGCGAATCGGTTAAAAAATCTCGATCAACGATTTGGAATAACAACATTCCCGGAGAAAAGACAACCGATCATCAGCAAATATGGCCTAAAGGGATAAAATACGTAAAGAAACAGACATGGAATGTTTTTCTGTTGGATGAACAATCTCCGGTTAGGAGCTCTTGCCCATCATCCTCTAATAAAAAACCCTCTGAACTTTCGATTCAGAGGGTTTTGATACTTGGTATCGCTTGTTGTCGGGATGGCAGGATTCGAACCCAACGCTGTATATATCTAATTTTCAGTAAATTATAATAGCTATTCTTCGCTGTTCACCTTTTTGTTCGTTGAACGTTTTGCTCATCTAAAGGTACGATTTTTTGTTGAAATGCAAATTTGTTTTAAAGAATTTTCTCAATTTTTAGCGACTCCAGGTTCGAGGGGAGCCACACCGAACATCAAAAGCCGTGCGGTCGTAACTTGTAAACGATCATATATCAAAGCGAAATTTAAGCTGACAATTGTTTATAAATGTTGTCGTTTGTTTACGAATTGAACGAATTATTTTTATGGTAAGTAAGCCCACAAAACAAACAACAAACATCTCATAATAAATCACTATAATTGGCTGTAAATCAGTCAAAATAGCTAATTACCGGCATTTTTTCTATTTGCTTTTCTCGTGATACTTTGTTATAAACAAGTCTAACCGTTTCTAAACGTTTGTTCAAACAGGAAGCCATGACTTTAACAGCTACCGATAAAAGAATATGCCATATTTGCCGTTTATTCGTAAGGTTTTGAATTTCAAACTATTGATTTTCGGTTGTCTGTTTGTCTGTGCTGATGCGAATATATCCGCAGTTCATGTTGAATAATTTATTACTGATTTAATTTATATTAGAATAAGACAAGTATAATAAGACAAGTATAAATTAAGCTTGCCGTGTATTTAACTACGATAGGTATATAATAAAAACAATGAGCAATTTTATTAGACAGTCAGTTACCACGCAGGGGGCCTTAAACCAGACGGCGGTTGGTTTATACTTTCACCGTTAGAGGTAAACATAAAAAACAAAATTGAAGCGGCAGGAACTTACTTTAAAAGATTGAGATATAGAACGGAATACTGTTCCAATCATTACACCCTACTATCATACCTGCTACTCAAATTATCAAATAATGATCTTAGTGAAGATTCCTTTTTATAACTTGTGTTTTTCAAATTAATTCTCAATATTTGAAATAACGAAAGTTTAACCTATGCTTATCTATGACAATTTACTTTCCTCAAAATCAAGCCTCTATCGCTATTTAGTGACGTATTGGCATGGCGCGAAGATTCAGATATTATTTCAATAATTGTACGGTGCTAGGGATGTGATTTATTTGCCATGTAGCCTATTGATCAAAGATTTGCAATGACAATGACTAAACTGTTTCTGATCTTCCATGGGTTTTTGATCAACACAGTAAGCGATCATGCGAATTAAAGGACCCGCTTAAGATATTGCCAAGAACAACGAAATGATTGGTTAATTATACGTTGTTAAAAAATTAATATATAATAAGCATTTAAATCAATCAATTAGTTTTCCGATTAAAGGTAATTTCTTATGATTATTTGTGGCCTTAAATTAACGCACGATGCTGGCGTTGCACTTATAGACAATGGCAAATTAATATTTTCCATTGAATTGGAAAAGTTAGATAACAATCCAAGATATTGCACCTTTTCCCGAAAATTTCACATTATTGAATTGTTATTAAATGAGTATGGTTATACTGTAGATGAGGTGGATAGTTTCGCTATTGACGGGTGGAACGACGGCTACGAACATCTGCAGTTTTTCAATCAAAAAATCATCAAATTCAAACTAAACGGCTACGATCCTATCACGGGTGGAAAATCCGTTCTAGACCGCCAGAATTATGAAATAGAAAACTGCCTTTTTTTAAATTACAACTCCTATCAACACATTAGTAGTCACATAGTCGGAAGTTACTGTACAAGTAGCTTTGCGAAACAACAACAGAGCGCATTTATCATGGTTTGGGACGGCGCCATAGGTGCTCAACTTTACTATTTTGACGCCTCGGTCAATAAATTCCTGGCTCTGGGCTGGATTCATTATTTCTACGGTGCCTGTTATGCGGAGTTCGCAAATAAATTTCCGCCCTTCTCCAAATATGATTTGTATGACATGGCGGTACCCGGAAAATTGATGGCCTACATCGGCTCTGGCGTAGTCGACCATATTTTATTGGAGAACTTTAAAAAAATCTACTTGCACTTGAAAAAACAGTATCATTCAAGATTCGATAATGACTGTCGACGTTTCTCCAAGGAATTTCAAGCTTTGGCTTTTGAAGCGAGTAAACACATTTTGAATCCCGAAAACATATTAGCGACTTATCATGAGTTTTTATCCCACACAACTGTAACCGAGCTAACCAGTTTGATTGAGTGCTATCCTCAATTCACCAAGAATTTATGTTACGCCGGTGGGTGTGCACTCAACATCAAATGGAACAGCGCAATAAGGTCCAGTAATTTATTTACAGAAATTTGGATACCTCCCTTCCCCAATGACAGTGGCAGCGCGCTTGGTACAGCATGTTGTGAAATGGTACTTCTTGAAAACAGACTTAACCTACAATGGGATACATATAGTGGCCGAGACTTAGAAAAAAATGTTGTGCTTGACAATAAATGGAATCAAATTTCATGTTCTATGAGTTTCTTGGCTAATGTTATGTACTTGACTAACCAACCAGTGGTGTTTCTAAACGGAAGAGCGGAACTTGGCCCCAGGGCATTAGGCAACAGAAGCATTCTGGCCTCTCCCGTTACAGCGGAAATGAAGGCAAAATTAAATACTATCAAGTTAAGGGAACCTTATAGGCCTGTAGCGCCTATTTGTCTTGAAGAATTTGCCGAAACTTATTTTACCCCAGGGAGCAGTGACCCTCTAATGCTGTTTGACCACGTCGTGAGGGAAGAAAAAAAACACCTTATACCCGCCGTCCTGCACCTTGATGGCACCGCTCGCGTCCAAACTGTCAACGAGCATCAAAATAGGCTACTCTTCCAACTACTCTCAGCTTTTCACGAGATATCAGGAATTCCTTTATTATGTAATACCAGCGCTAACATGAACGGTAAAGGTTTTTTTCCTGACGTGGTAAGTGCCATTAAGTGGGGAAAATGTAATATCATCTGGTCTGACGATGTGCTTTACATAAAAAAATCAAGTACATGCTGCAAACTTATCCTTCAATTGGAAAACACTTTTAAAAATGAGAACCATGCAATCAGGTAAAAAATGGAGACTGGCTAAAAGCATTTTAATACTTTATTCGGAAATCAACGGTGCCGCACCTCATCGGAATCTTAGTTCGGATGGAATGATCGGCGACAGCAATCATGAGCGAACAGAATCAGACCATAACCCTTGGGCATTCGATCTGGTCACCAATCGCGGAGTTGTTACCGCCCTCGATATAACGCATGACCCGCTGAATGGTTGCGACTGTAACGAAATTGCAAATGCACTAGAAAAAAGCATGGACCAACGCTTAAAATATGCGATCTGGAACAATAAGATTTTAAGTTATGGTGATGATAAAGAAATGCAACAACTGATGTGGCGGGAATATAAAGGTGCAAGCCCATATACCGACCATATACACATTTCAGTTGTGAGCGATTTAACAATAAGTGATTTGACATACCCCTGGAATCTTATGAAGACAGAATAGATTATGAAAGAGCGGATAGAAACATTTATCGTAAACCTTCCATCAAGAAAAGACCGAAAATTAAATATCCTGAAAGAATTTAATTTCAAGCCAGCATTCAATATCCACGTTGTTGAGGGGCAACAAAATCCAAACGGTAGCTTAGGTTTATGGAACACGCTGGTTCAAATCGTTGATATCGCCATAAAGCGTAATTTGGAGTATTTTTTGTTTTGTGAAGACGATCACATTTTCACTGAAATGTATGAAAAAACCGATATCTTCTCTTTCATCGAAGTTGCAAAAATAAGAAAAGGCGATTTGCTGCTTGGCGGGGTAAGCTATTTGACAACGGCTATCGAATTGGATGCTAACCTTTTCTGGATAGAAAAGTTTCACGGCCTTAATTTTTGTATATTTTTTAAACAGATCTTTCCAAGCATCAAAAATTATAATTTCAGGGAAAAAGATTCTGCAGATATTGTCTTATCAAAGCTATCGAAAAATAAATTCTTGATCTTTCCGTATATTTCTGTGCAGAAAGAATTTGGGTATTCAGATATCACGCAACGAAACGCAACGCCCGGAAAGGTCACTATGCTATTTCGTCAAAGTGCTGCAACTATAGACTTCTTGTCAAATACTTCAAAGACCTTAACGAACATTTCCCGCCGATGGCAAGAGCCGTTAAATTGGCCCAATATCCCTATCTATGTTTTGAATGATTGCGAGGCAAATCAAGAATCGTATAGAGAAATGATGCGCGAAAATGGCCTTGATTACAGACCATCAAAGATAGATTCAATAAGACCAAAAATGTCTGACTGGAAAAAAATACAATTGATTATAGCCGAATCAAAAACAGAGGATGTTATTATTATATCCAATCTAAATCATCAGTTTACTACGGATTATGACAAAGAATATCTCAAAAGAACCATCAAACAAGCTTTTACGAAAAATATCGATATCATTTCAGGAGGAGATTTTTATAGCAACCATCACATCATCCCCATAAGTGACGAATTGTATTGGGTGAATTCCTTTTCGTCTTCCCAATTTTTAATTGTCCTTAAAAGTGCTTTTTCTAAGATTCTGGCCAGTAAAAACGATTTCAGGGACTTGGCAGAAGCCATTACTGTTACCGATTTGCAGTCGTGCATTGTGTTTCCTTTTATTTCGACGATTAAATCTATGAAAGCCTCACCAACGTCCCTGGATGCCAATCACCAGTACTTTGCGGAGCAATCTTTTAAAAGATCCTCAGAAAGATTTGAAATGATACGTTCGGCCTACTCATTCACTGCCTGATTTCAATTTATGTCGAAGTTATCCTATTTAAAAGATCTGCTCCATATCTTTTATCTTATTATTTCAGCCCTATTCATTAGTAAGTTCCGAAGGGCGAAAACTACAATTTGGTCGGAGAGGAAATTAAATCATCTCCTAAAGAAGCGATTCAACATCCATGTTTACATCCATTCGGTAAAACTCAATTTTCACGGCGAGGTCAGGATTAAACGGGCTACGTTTTTCTTCAAAAATTCGAGACTGTCATTTTATAGAAGTGACTTTACGCTCGGACAAATAGCTTATTTACTTTTTATTCCCAATAAAGGAGCGGCGATCAATAACTTTAAAAAACTAATTGCAAAGGCTTTAGCCTATTCCTTTTCTTCTTCGTCGCAAAACGACATTTTTACAACTTTATCATTTGACAATATTACCACCACTTTTAAACAGTTAAAAACCGCGAAAAAGAAGGTGTCCGCCAAAGTGTGGCAGCAAAAGCTTTTCATCGAAAAAATGGTTTTTAAAAATGAGATGATGCAATTGGCCTGCAGTAGTGCCAAATTTTGTCCTGGCAATTTCAGCATAACGTTCTCTTATGTTTCATGCTTCCTCGCGAAAAATCCGTCAATAACCATATCGAATTCATTTCTGGGAAAATTCCTGATTAACCGCAATTTACGGGTTTGTGAACTAACCATCGACCTTAACGACTTTACCACACCTTCATCAACAAGTGTTTGCACAGCAAAATTCACAGCGAAAAATCTCATAACCCGCGATGCGCTCAATAAGGATTTCAGAATTGATGCTTTTGGCTTCGCTGCAACCCTAGATAGCGAAAGAAATCATTTGGAGTGTAATATTTATATAATGAATTATAGTAAGTGGACATTCCATCTTGATATACAATATTATAGTTCCGGACTTATAACGATGGATTTTAAAGGAGATAAGTTTGTTATTTACGATTTTATCGAAGTCATCGATGATTTAGTTTTCAAAGCATATTATAAAAAAATGTTTTCAGATATCAGCGTGGGTTTTAACGGCAAATTTGTTTTCGATTTTAATAATATCAATCAAGTACTTTTCGACTTTTCGTTCGATGGGAAATTCAATCGAATTGTTATTCCGGAAATCTGTAAGATTCAAAATGACTTCGGCTATATATTAGATTTACCGGATGGTAAGAAAAAACATTCTTTTCTCTCAAAGTCCAGCAAGAATTTCACCCCGATCGAATCCGTTCCGCAAATACTTAGAGACGTGGTCATCCTTAGCGAGGATAAATCATTTTTTGAACATCGAGGTATTAATCGCAATGCGATCGGAAAGGCAATACTTTACAATCTTTTCAAGAGGGCAGTAAAAAAGGGCGGCAGCACAATCACCATGCAGGTGGTCAAAAATATTTTTTTGACTAACGACCGCAAACTTTCCAGAAAAGTCGATGAGCTCATTGTAGCAAATTATATTGAAAACGATTTGTTAATAAGCAAAATGCGAATACTTGAGATTTACATGAACATTATACCGTTTGCGCCAAATGTTTTTGGAATAAAAGAAGGTGCAGCGTTCTATTTCGACAAAGATGTTAACACCCTAACGTTGGTAGAATGTATTGTCTTGTCTTATATCATTCCGCGGCCATTATATTTTATGTCCGCATTGTTGGAAAACTCAAGTCAGCTGAGAACCAATTTGCGGTCGCATATAATTATCACCGCTAACATCCTCAAGCGAAATTCCCATTATCAAATAGATGTCGCGGAGTTAATATCAAAACCTATAAAAATAAAAAAAATAAATCTTAACCTATTGTAAATAATTGAAATAATACTATTTTTGGATATTACTGAACCCTAACACATCTGATTATGACCAACCTACCGAAATACCCTTCCTTTCAACTTCAACTGATGTTTTGCACGCAGTCATCGAGGAATACCTCTCGTAAAACAATTATTTCCAATGAAATTTTTCTAAAGCCAATAGCTTAGAAATTGCTGAAATATTATTCGTAATTAAATTCGTTTATATTTTTTATTTTAACGATGGCTACCGATTATAAGGACGTTTCGCATGTAGTTAAAGAGACTCTACGCCTAATTGGAGTGGATGAAGATTTTCAGTTTCTTATTGGGGAGTTTCAAAAGCATCCCGAGGCGCCAAGTCTCTTATCCGTCTCTGATGTATTAACAGGCATTGGAATTCTGAACGAAGCATTGAGGGTGCCCTCAGAATCGTTGGTTGAATGCAAGTTTCCGTTAATTGCACAAACTAAAAATTATGATCAAAAATTTATTGTGATTTCCAGCATTTCCAATAACACCGTTTATTTTTCTTTTCGGAATAAACAAAGAAATATGCCCATAAGTAAATTTACAGATATTTTTATCGGGGTCGTAATTTCAATTCTTGGCCAAGATAGTATCTCTGAACCCAAGGCGGAGCCGGTTGTAAAGCAATTCAACTGGGCATTCAAGGCCGCTCAGATTTTGCTGGTGATTTCGGGTTTGTCCTTAGCGATAACTTATTCATACAAAAATTTCAATGTTAATTATTTTACTTTACTGATAATCACCCTGATGGGCTTTTTAGTAACGTTGGAACTTGTTTTGAAACCGTTTCGCGTGACAGAGGGATTTTTAGATAAACTTTGCAAGCTAAATGTCCAGCATGACTGCAAGACCACGATAGAATCAAAGTATGCACAACTCACCAATTGGCTCTCTTTAAGCGAGTTAGCATTTTTTTTCTTTAGCGGCTCCCTATTGGTCCTTTTGAGCGACATGGCGATGTCACAGTACATAAGTCTGTTGGAAGCACTATCCATTCTTAGCGTTCCATTTTTGTTTTACTCAGTTTTGATTCAAGGTTTTATAAAGCGTAGTTGGTGTTTAGTATGTTGTTTGCTTGTCGGCATCTTTACACTTGAGGTTGTATTTTTTATAGCGGTTGTCTCACCGGTTTTTACTCTTTCTTGCAAACCTTTATTGATTTTTTGTTTACCGGCTCTTCTCTGGTTGTCGTTAAAACCCTTTTTTCAAAAGGTAAAATTCTATAGAGAATCAATTAAAAATCACAATAAAATCAAGCTTCACAGAGACTCGTTTGAGAATATTTTCTACAACGATTCAACCATGAATTTCAGTGATATCGGCGTAATTATTGGAGATAAGAGTAGCCAAACCTGTTTAACAATTGTAACGAGTCCTGTTTGTGCCCCTTGTAAAGAAGTTCACCTCGAATTCGAACAATGGCTGCGATGGAATAAAAACTTAAAAATTCAATTGATATTCTACGCAGATATTGAAAATCAAAGTCTAAAATTTAAGGTTGTCAGACATCTCGTTGCCATGGCCCGTGATCAATCTGAAAATGTCTATGAGGCTTTAACATCATGGTTTTCGAATACGAACCAATCTGTTGAAGATTGGAAAGAACGATATCCGACGGAATATATAAAAGATGATTTACTGAAAATCGAGGAACAACAAAAATGGTGTAAAACAAACAAAATTTCTGGGACGCCAACTGTTTTTTTGAATCAAGTTCGACTCCCAAGAATTTATCAATTCAAAGATTTAAAATACCTTTTATATAAATAAAATACTTTGTGCACACAAGTAAAGGAGCATGCACTTTGATAATATATGCCGTTGTATGACCTACGAAAATGGCCACCTTAAATCTATAGAAATATGAAAAATTCTAATTTTGAAAGCCTTACTCGCGATCAATTAAGACAAATTGAAGGAGGAACGGGTGATTACGGATGTTTTAACCAATGTTGGAACGGATGCATAGATGAATGTGATCCTGGTGAATTGCCAGACGGCTCACCTGCCTATGATTGCATCGGTGCTTGCGGAGACGCTTGTTCCGAGGCCTGCGGTTTCTAAATAAAACGGGCCCTTCCGGGCCTGTTTTATTTTAAAACGTTAATTTAATATGGATTTTCTATAAATGTTTAAACTATTTTATCAGCACGATTTAAAAGACTGTGGACCGGCATGCCTAAGAATGGTATCCTACTTTTATGGATTAAAACTTTCGAACATCAAAATCCAGGCCCTGTGTGAAACAACAAAGGGAGGAACTACAATGTTAGATTTGAAAAATGCCGCTGAAAAGTTAGATTTCATTGCGGAAGGTTTTAAACTAAAAATTTCTGATTTAGCAGATGTCAATTTACCATGTGTATTATATACAAATTCTAAGCACTATTCAGTATTGTATAAAATAAAAAAAAACAGGTATTACATCGCTGACCCGGCTAAGGGCCGACTCTGCTTAGATTATCACCATATCAACCATTATTGGTCAGCAAATGCAAAAAGCGACGAAGGGTTCGTATTGGAACTTTATCCGTCCGATAATTTCAAAAAATCCCCATCTCGATCGCAGTCGGGATCGTGGTTAAACATTTTCAAATATTTTTCATCGTATAAACAGCTTGTTCTGCAACTAATTTTAGGATTGGTGCTAGGGAATGTTCTGATGCTGGCGGTACCATTCCTGACCAAATCCGTAGTAGACATTGGTATTCATCAACACAATTTAGATTTTGTAGAATTAATTCTGGCTGGACAACTTTTTTTGATTATTAGCAGAGTTGTTATTGGTTTTATCCGATCCTGGGTGCTACTTCAAATCAGTACAAGAGTTAATTTGTCCATTTTGCGCGATTTTTTGATTAAACTGATGGATCTACCAATGAGCTTTTTTGACGCTAAACACATTGGAGACATCATCCAGCGAATGAACGATCAAAAAAAAATCCAAAGCTTTTTGACTGGATCTGCGCTAAATACCTTCTTCGCGATTTTTACCATTCTATTTTACTCTGTTACACTTTACTTCTACAATAAAAAGATTTTTTTGATCATCATGGTGATCAATATTATATACTTTTTGTGGGTGATACTATTTTTAAAACCGCGCCGCAGGCTAAATATTGAAGGATTTTCATTATCGGCCAGAAATCAAAGTGCTGTTATTCAATTATTGAATGGGATTCAGGAAATTAAATTGAACAACTGCGAACAACAACAACGGCATGAATGGGAAAAAATTCAGCTTTCGTTATTTAATGTAGAAACAAAATCGTTAAAACTTAATCAGTGGCAACAAGCTGGTGTTACATTGCTAAGCCAAGGTAAAGATATTTTGATTATTTACTTTAGCGCGTCCGCGGTTATCAGCGGCAATATGACGTTAGGTGCTATGATTGCGATACAATACATGGTGGCACAATTGAGTAATCCTGTCGAACAAATTTTTGGGTTTTTGCAAACGTTTCAAGATGCAAAAATTAGTTTGGAAAGGATGAGCGAAATACGAGCTCTTGAAGATGAAGTTCCATTTAAGAAACTCAGCTTATCTGTACCGGCCCGAAATGACGTGGTTATTAAGAATCTTAGTTTTAAATATGGTGGCGGTCAAAACAGTTTTGTGTTAAAAAATATCAACTTGAAAATCCCACAAGGCAAAACGACTGCCATAGTTGGCATGAGTGGGAGTGGGAAAACCACTTTAATTAAATTACTTTTGAGATATTATAAGGCGAATGATGGAGAAGTTTATGTAGGTGACTATGATATCAACGCAATCAATTTAACATCATGGCGCGCAAAATGTGGCGTTGTCTTACAGGATGGATTTATCTTTTCAACTTCAATCGAAAGAAATATTGCTTTAGGCGAGAATGAAATAGATAATAATAAGATGATTAAAGCATTGTCCATGGCAAACTTAAACGAATTTGTTGATCAGCTCCCGTTGGGCGTTAAAACAATTATCGGTGCTGAAGGATCGGGGATAAGTCAGGGCCAGCGGCAAAGAATTCTCATCGCCAGGGCAGTTTATAAAGATCCGGAGTTTATCTTTTTTGATGAAGCAACAAACGCACTGGATTCAAATAACGAGTCAATAATAATGGAAAATCTAAAAGAGTTTTTTAAGGGACGAACAGTAATAATCGTAGCGCATAGAATGAGTACCGTTCGAGACGCGGATAATATTGTAGTTTTAAAAAATGGAAATGTGATAGAGCAGGGTAGTCACAATGAATTAATTGATTTAGAAAAAAATTACTACGCTCTCGTCAAAAATCAAATTTAGGCTAAGTTTTAAAGTGGAATTGGGAATGAAAAATCCAGGGTCTATAAGCTCATTGTTAAGTAAAAAAACACATTGGGTTGTTCGATGGGGTATAACGATTTATTTCTTTATCTTTATTATTATCGTTTTTGCTTTAAAATTATTTTATTATCCCTCGTATTTAGTAGCTCAGTTTCAAACCTTCACCGTACCCGGTCAATCTGAAACATTGTACGCAGAAATTAGAATACCTAGTGATCTCGCAAATAAAATATCCAGTAACTTGCCGCTAAATCTAAAATATGATACTGCTCGTTACAAAGAGTATGGCATCTTAAGAGGCAAAATTATCCAGATCTTTAAAAATGATAGAAAGGCTGCAACAATAACTTGCGTGGTTTCTTCTGAAAGGCAAAAAGTGAACGCGCCACCTTTTAAAACTTTCAAGATGTCAGGGACAACTGAATTGATCTTAAAACAAAAAACGTATTTTGATAAATTTGCAGAGATGTTTAAATGATGGCTTGCCTTACTGTTCATCTTTGTATCCATGCTATACGGTTACAGCCGGCATGCTTTAGGATACAAACCAGCAACGACTTCGATGAATCTGTTTAAGGGTGTTTCGCCAAAGTATACTGTCCCCAAAAATCTGTAGTCGCATATCTGGTCAGAAAACTACTAGCCAACCTCGTGTTAATTTCATCAATTTTTTCCTGTGGCATAGCAGCACCGTTGGGCGCACGCGCATTGGATATGGCAGGAACCTGTCCGATGTAATGTGATGGACCGCCGTTTAGTAGCACGTGATAAAAAAATGTTGTCGATGTTAATTTAAGGCGATCAAGTGGTATTGATAACTCGTATATAAATTCTTTCTTACTATCAAACAAGCCAACAGTTTTAATTTGATAGTCATTATAGATGGAGGCGAGACTGTCGATCCCATCGATACCAATTACCTTAATCGTTTTAGCAATGGCGGTAAATTTAGAATTGTTAACAACCATAATCGAGTCATTAAATTTTTCAGGGTCAGTAATTGGAGGGATATTCCCCTGACCCTTCAAATTAAAATTCGGTCTTATAGCACCTTCAAATATAGGATAACTGATACTTACAGTTTCTTTTTCGTTTTTATTATCCGTGTTTTGAATCACCAGAGTCAAACCTCCTGCTATTATTTTATACTTGATAATATCAGGGTCGGTGACTTTGGCTGTGAGATATAGATTCTTACTATCGTTACTGATAGTGTAAAATAAGCCTGTTGCATTATTATAAGCCTGAAATTTTCCGTCCCACTCCGACGTTTTACCATCAATTTTAATTGATGATGGTGCCCAAGCTGACATTTCTTGCTTATTTGGCAGTTTTTGAGCTTTTACCTGCAAGCATGTTGATATCAAAGCTAATAAGATTAAACTGAAGTATTTCATTGTAGATTATTATAAGGTTTTATCAAATATAATGATATTCAAGATAAGATATGATTTTGACAATGTTTTACAACCGCACTTTCAATAATTTTTTATTGGGAGCTCGGGCAACCAGGTAAGTTGGCAAGGGTTTGCTTGCCGGCTGACTTTGATGGATTCTTTCTTAAGAATGACTTTTGCTATTTCATAGTTTTTAATATTAAAAAAATAGATAATTGTGCGACGTGAGATAAATGTTTGTGTCTTTTAGTCAAAAAATTCGATGGCACACAATGCAAGAAAGCATAATGCACTTTGATTACATGAACAACAGTTGCGTATCAATTTTAGTGATTTATAAATATATGGGTTCTGTGATAATTTAAATTCTCCTGATCTAAAATATGGGAAGGATGCAACTGGACCAGGCCTGCCTCGGCTCCCAGAACTTCAAAATCCTGACTAATACTCAAGACACCTTTATCAAACATCACATGGTGATTAGGGCATAAGCATAACAAATTATCCGGTGTGTCTTGACCGTTGTGCGGCTTGCCCAAAGGTTTGATATGTGCGGCTTCTGCATAGCCAATTCCTTTGACACTAATACATATGCCGCATATTTGACAAGTATAATTATAAAGCTCTTTGAGTTCCCTGGAAAGTTTAGTATCACGAACAATGCGTAAGACAGTTGTCGCTTGCCGTTTAGATTCGAGATTACCCGATGGTAATACTGAATGAGTGGGGGCAATGTTCGTGTCCCGATTGATTTTTTGTAATCGGAAACGACAAATTAAAAATCCGTCTTTTCCTTTTTCTTCAAAGTGTTCGGTAACCGAATAAAGCCCTGCATAAACAAAACCTATTTTCGGGCTAAATGGAGAACGATGCTTATAACCCCTGGTGACCCGCACAGGTAAGCCGTGCATTTCACTAACAAGCAAGGCCTTGTTACCAGGACTTTCCCAGCTCTGATCTTTAATTTGCCGCCCGGTATTGGGATCATTACCACCATGACCAGTATAAATGATTTCATCACCAAGATCAAAATCATCCAAATAACCACCGTTGAGCACAATAGAAGCGGCTCCCTGCCGAGGGTTACCATCGATGCCTCCCATTAATACCTTATGTATTCCTGCTACAGTTAGTGCTTTTCGATTATTGAACGCATCTCCCTCTGAAAGTGCAGGTAAATCACCGAAAGTATAAGTCGTCATGATAACTGAAGATAAATAATAAAGGGAATATCCGCTGGCGCAAAAATGAAATCCTTTAATTGTTCACGCTTCACCCATTGGATTTCATCATGCACATTTAACTCGATCTGTCCGTTCAGGTAGTAGCAGTGGAAAGCTTGTAATCGGATCGAAATTTCCTTGTAATGATGAACGTTTTCCATGATAAAATGATTGACTTTGACTTCAATACCTAGTTCCTCCCTTAACTCCCTCACCAAACACTGTTCTGGTGTTTCTCCCACTTCGATTTTGCCTCCAGGAAATTCCCACAAGCCTGCCTGGGACTTATGATGAGCTCTCTTCGCAATGAGAATATCGTCCCCGTTATAAATTATACCTGCAACAACTGGTAGCATCATACACCAATATTAATGATTTAAATCTACGAGCCTTAAAAAAAGAAAAAAACAAATATGGCTTGTTGTTATGGTGTGGGAATGTGCGTAAACCTGAAAGGTTTTCCATATTTCCACGCCTCTTTTACCGTGGCGTAAAATTGTTCGGCGATAAAATGTATGATCATCAGTTACGCAGGCTCCGGTCTTAAGTTAGTGATTGCTACTACCGATAACACGCCTCGCGGGGCCGATATCCAATTTTAACGGCTCGTACTTTGGGCATTTTGACAATGGTGTAGATGTAGTTTTTAGGTCTCTGCATTCATGATGATAGGCGTGAGCAGACTTCCTTTTACAGATAAATACGGCGTCGGGTTTGAACTGAGCCATTAGCAAGCTCCCCTTATTGGCATTGTGTAACCAGATGCTGGCGGAGCATGAGTTGCGGGATATCGTGGCGATGGACATGGACGAGCTTTGCCGTTTCAAGGGTATCGGACCGGCCAAAGCTACTATACTGCTGGCAGCTGCGGAATTTACCCGGCGTCTGCGACCGGGCCATGTACTCCGGACTGAACAGGATCGCTACGAATACCTGAGAACGTTGCTGGATAACCAAAGCCAGCTGCAATATATCCTGCTGCTGATTTCTTCCCGTAAAGAACTGCTGGCTTTCAGTGAGGCAGGCAGCGTTCTGCCGGATATCGCCTGGATCACGCAACTGGCGACCGAAGCAGCTGCTGCTCGCGTCCTGCTTGGCCGGGATGGCTGGCTGGCATTCAGTAATGCCGAAGGCAGGTACCTGGTCGAACTACGTGCTGCCTGCGCCGCGCTAAATGTGGTGTGTGATGGTTTAATGGCCGTCGGGCGAGAGCATTTTAAAATGAGTTGAAATGAGTATCCAAGCCTAAATAAGGCCATATGCCAAGTTGATCAGGGGCCGGTCAGGATTTTATTTGTGCTTGTCCTTTCCATGAGACCAGTGAAAATTCCATGTGAATATTTCCCGCATCCAATTATTTTGCGTGTTCAGAGTGTGAACGGCAGGGCGACACCCGGGACCTAAGACGTATGTTAGCCGAGCAGCCACTGACCGGCCGACTGTGTGTCTATGTTTTGTTGTTGAAAAATGCTCATTTTTATGTGGGTATCACCGACAATTTGAAAAAAAGGATCAGCCAGCATTTCGCTGGTACCCGTGCGGTATGGACGAGAAAATACCATCCAATAAAAGTACTAGAAGTCATTCAAAATGCCTCTTTGCTGATCGAAACGAAATTTACCCGTGATTATATGAACCGTTATGGTAAGGACCGGTGCGTGGCGGGAAGTATTGCGGGTTAAAATATCACTAATTAAGATCTATAATATGTATTGTATACACTTAATTAACTGAATCAATTCAGGAGTATCATTAATTAAGCTGTAAGGCGGCGCAGCTCAGTGATTCTTGATTGATTTGGACTTTTATGCCCCGGTCGCTGTGGGGCGCGTCTTGCGTTTGAACGGAATGTGGTGCAAGTTTGCTGAAGTAGAGCACCTCGTCTTTGTAAAGGCCGCCGTCTGCTTTAATATAGCTGACTTTGACTTTTACGATATCAACAAGGTAATCAGAGTTATTAGTAACGGTGACGCGAAGGTCGGTGATGCCGCCAAACAGGCGGTTGACCATGTAGTTACTGCCCTCTACTTTGACTTGACTGTAAATATTATTACGCGCGGCGGTTAATATCTGCTGTTGTTCCCGTTGAGTCTCCTGCTGTTGCTGGTTGCGGAACCAAATAATACCGATAATGACGATGAAGGCCACGAGAACGATAGTGCGCCATCTTTTGGAAAAGCTGCGTTTAGGCTTCGTCAGTTGGTACCGCGTTGGGCGTAAAACGCGTCGCGGCTTGTTGAAAGCGAGTTTTGGTGATCGTCTGCGGCGCTTTTTCATAGTCGTCGATGAGTTCTTCGGGCAGGCGGATCAGGCCGTTGGAGAGTTTGACGGAGTAATCGAATTCATGCGTGTAGACGCTTTTGACATAGCTGCCCAATATGGGCGCGTAAGGTCGCAATCGGTCGAGGATAGCGACGATGGTCTGCATTTTTTCGTCAGGTTGTGACATGGCAATTGGTGATAATCGGTTGAATAGCTAAATTACATATTTTATAATATAATTTTAACCAAATAACCGACAGGAATGACCTGTCGGTCAAACCTGCCTTTTAACAGGGGTCTTGTCTCCAATGCGCCGGATTTTTCCGGTCCTGTAAGTGACGTTGCCTGGCGACATGCACTGGGCGGTAACCTTTATCGCAGGCGTACTTTTTTGCGTCTGCCTGGGTGGAAAAATTACGGCCGACTTCGGCTTCATCGACGATGACTACATAATGGGAGGTCACTGCATGTTCGCTGGAAGCATGAGGCCTGTGTTCTACATAAGCTGCTGACATGATTAAATTGATTTAAATTTAAGTGAATAATTGTTTAGCGCTTTTCACCCGGTTTGTGAATATGCGGTTTCAGGTCAGGGTGTTTGGGCGCGGTTGGTGGGTCGACACGTCTTCTTCTGTCGTCGTCTCCCTCTTTGGTCTTTGGTTTTGGACCCGGTTTGATTGCTTTGATTTGTTCCATATTTATTTTGATAGTTTATTCTATTGGTACAACTTTTAGTTTTTCGAGACGCGACAAGGCTGTCAACAGTACGTCCGAGTATTTATAGATGTCATCCAGGGAGGCAAGCTCGTAACGGACTTCTTTTTTGTGGTCATCAAGAATGCAGAGATGGTCTTTTGAACCACCGAGGTAGAGGCGGCAGACGGTTTTGCGGTTGTTGTCGTCGAGCAGTATGACGAAATAGGACTGAGTATCGCGGTAACCGATCCTTTTAACATCTACGGTTTGGCGCAGCAGGGATTTGATGATGTAAAAAGCTTCGAGTTCGTCTTCGGTGGTAACGATCTTGGTTGCAGGCTCTGCATTAATGTTTTCTTCGATTTTGCCCGCTTCGGCGACTTCAAGCTGTTTTTCTTGTTTAAGAGCGGATTTGAGGCGTTCATTGATCGCGTCGGTAATGAGCAGGTTGAAAGAGCGTTTGATGATCGGTTCGAACTGTTCTTTGACTTTGGCGGTCAGTACACCGGAATAGATTTGCCGGGTAAAGAAGGAGACGAACTGATCCGATGGGTTGGCAAGTTCGCGGGTTAGCAAAGTTTTGAGTTCGTTGAGGTATTTGAGCTCGCTAGCTGTATTGGTGATACTGTCGACGTCAAAATAGGACTTGTGGAATTTTTTGAGCTCGGCGATCTCGGTTTCCTTGATCTCTGTGATGACGAATTCAAAAAAGGGCGTGCTGTCCATTTTATTCTTTTCAACGAGGTCGGTGTAGAACCGGTAACAAAGACCATTGGTCAGCAGGGCGAATTTAGCTTTGGTCGTATGAAAATAGCGGAATAATTGGGAGTTGTGCGGGTCCAGGTTTTCCAGGTGATGTTTGCATTCTACCAAAATGGCCGGTTCACCTTCTTTCATGATGGCATAGTCGACTTTTTCACCTTTTTTGATACCGATATCGGCGATGAACTCCGGGTTAACTTCGAAAGGATTAAACACATCGTAGCCGAGGTCCTGAATAAAGGGCATGATGAGCGCGTTCTTGGTCGCTTCTTCGGTTTTAAGCTGCGGCAGTAGTTTTTCGACGCGCGCGGCGAGTTGAAGTATTTGATCTTTAAAGTCCATTGGCTTAGGCGTTAAGTTTGAAGTTTTTATCCAGTTCTTCCCGCCAGAATTGGTGACTTTTGTGCTTATGCTCGCTGGTCTGCAAGAATTTTTCAATTCCCAAGAAGATTGATTTCTCCTTCCAGTTATGTTCGGCCATGTATCTGTTAATAAAAGGAACTATTTCATAAGTTTCACTTTTGTTCAGTAAGGTACTGTCAGGTTTACCGGTTACATGCGGATCATCGGAGGGATAAGCGGTTTCTTTATAGCCTGTGTATGCCAGGTCGCTTTTAGTAAAATTTGCCATGGTTTTAATATTTGGATTAATCAAATCTAATGCTGCTTGTTTGTGTTTTTTTACGGGATGCCGTAAGCGGTGATTTGATCGCTATGCGTAGCTTTATGCATGCAAACTGAAAACGATGACTACCGCTATCCCACATTGGATCTTTTGGACGATATGGTTGCAACGGTTCCAGTCGATTCTGATCAATTAGATGCAGCAAAAAATGCGATCGTAACAACCTTAGGCTACAACGGTATCCAGGTATTGCAGATCAGTGCCTCTGTTGGTCCTACACTGACGCTGGTCGAAATCACGCCTGCGCCGGGGAACCGGGTGGTGAAGATTAAAAGCCTGGAAGCGGATCTTGCGCTTTCTCTCGCTGCAGAGGCCCGGGTGATCGGGCCTATTCCGGGCAGGGGAACCATTGGTATCGAAGTACCGCATCATAGCCCCGCAAAAGTTAGCCTGCGTTCGCTGTTAAGCACGAATTTGTTTTTTTCGACCAGCATGGACCTGCCTGTGGCTTTGGGTAAGACGATGGACAATCAGGTCTTAATTGCTGACCTGACCAAGCTTCCGCATTTGCTGATCGCAGGGGCGACTGGGCAGGGTAAGTCGATTTGCCTGCATGCTATCTTGCTTTCACTGCTCTATAAAAAGCATCCGGCAGAATTAAAATTGGTCCTGATCGATATTAGCGGCGCGGAGCTGAGCCTTTTCCGAGGCATCGAACGGCATTTTTTGGCAGTACTGCCTGGCGAAGCCGACGCAGTGATCACCGATACAGCGCAGGCCCTGCGCACCATGAACAGTTTGTGTATCGAATTAGATCGGCGTTATGCATTGCTGACGGACGCCGGCGTACGGCATATCAAAGATTATAACCAAAAACTGATCAATCGGGAGTTATCTCCAGTTGACGGTCATCGTTACCTGCCTTTCCTGGTCATCGTCATCAATGAGTTTGCAGAACTTTTAGGTCCCGGCAAGGAAATTGAAGTTCAGATCAACCGGTTGGCGCAGCTTGGCCGGCCAATCGGGTTACATTTGGTGATTGCCACCCAACGACCATCTGTCAAGGTACTGACCGGTACCATCAAAGCCAACTTTACCTCCAGGCTGGCTTTTCGGGTATTCTCGCAGGCTGATTCTCGGACCGTTCTGGATGTTGGGGGCGCGGAACTGCTCAAGGGCCAGGGGGATATGCTGTTTGCTACCGGTACGAACCTGATCCGATTACAGGGTGCTGATGTGAGTACGGCCGAAGTAAGACGGGTTACGGAATTTATCGGTGCGCAAAGGGTGTACGCAGGCGCTTTTTGTCTGCCGGAACAGCTATTGGAAAGTTTGACACATCAATCTCGGACCTTTAATCCAGATGAACGGGATCCTTTTTTCGAAGAAGCCGCCCGCTTGGTTGTTTTGCATCAGCAAGGTTCCACCTCGCTTATCCAGCGGAAGCTCAAGCTAGGTTATAACCGGGCAGGGCATATCATCGATCAATTGGAAGTTGCGGGCGTTGTTGGCCCATTCGAAGGTGCCAAAGCACGGGAAGTGCTATGCGCGGACGAGTATACACTGGAACTGTTGTTAAAAGAGCTTTGCGGCGCGCCTTCAGCAAACGCTGTAGATCAACCGGCACCAATAATAAGCGAACAACGGGGTTTTTGGAGAAGACTGTTTAAATAAGTGGATGCTTATTTGCAGGTACAGTTGGAGCGGTCAACGTAGGTTTTGTTGTTGTTGGAATTATAATAATAGCAGCCTCCGTCGGGCCCTTTGTATAGCTGCTGCCCGCTTTTATAGGTGCCGCAGGTCGAATCGCCGGGTGTGGTTTCGGAGGTTTTGGAGCAGTTGAATTGCATGGTAGCCAGAAACAACAAGCAAATAAGTATCTTTTTCATATTTAAAAGTAAAAACTGCAGATGAAGATTTTTTACGGCTAACCGTATTGGGCCTGGATGACCAATAATACGTTCATTGTGAAATAACAGAGCAATAGGGTGCAGGCACAGGTCTTGTCGAATTTGACAGCTTTGGAAGGGTGCCCGTTTTCAGCGATTTTGAGGGAGATGACGGAGAGCACCAGGGTGGCTAAAATAAATAGAAAGGTCAGGTCGTGGATTTGGTCGATAAAAGAAAAAGAGATCGTCGACGGGATATTGTTGTCCATGACGTATTTGTTGCCTACGGCGGCGAACAGGCCGCCGATGCTGAGGCCGAAGCGCTGGTCGCGCAAGGGCGGTACGAAGAAGACCAGGAACGCGACAAAAAAAGAGATGTATAGGCCGATCAGCAGCTTGAAAAACAACCCCCAGCTTTTGCGGTGGATCTCGATCTGGTAAGTGATCCGGGAAAAGCTGCTTTTGCCTTTCAGGCATGTTTCGCCAAAATCAGAATCATAATGGGCCAGGCTTTCCCGGGTGCGGATCTGGTAGATATCCCAGCCGGGTAATTTCAGGTCCTTGTAGATTTTAAAGCTTTCGGCCGATGGTTTCAGGATCATTTTGGTGGTATCGAGGCCGGCTTCGAGCTGGATCTCCAGGACCTGTTTATCGAAGGGGTAGTTCTTGAGTTTCCAGTCATGCGTGAGCGTGACTTTGCCGCTTTCGCTGGCTAGCAGCAGCTTTGTTTCGGCGCTGGCATAATAAGGATCGGAAAAAATAGTTTGTTTGGCATTGATGATCTCGACATTCTTGAGCGGGTCGAATGCCGTACGGCGGTAATTGAACCATACCCAGAAATCAGCCGTATAGGCGTATTCCTCGGGCCGAAGGTCGTACATGTTTTTCAGGTATAGTCCGGTATAGCAGGTGTCACGAGGGGCCAGGAGAAGCAGGGCAATCAGGAGCGTTTTCATGAGTTTAGTGATAAAAAGTTAGCGGAACGTTAGGCAGGACCAAACGGAAAACCATATCTAAAACTGGGCTCAAGCAAAATACAAGGCCGATGAAAATAAGCCCCCTGATCAGGAAATAACAGGCGTTGTTCAAATCCATTTCTTCGGCTTCACGGCGCATACCGAGTGTCGTGACGGCCATGGCTTTAGCGACAAAAAACCAGAGCAGGAACCACACGACGCTGAGTCCCATATACAGAGAGGCGGTTTTTGCCAGTTCCCAATAAAGATTTACCGGCATTATTTTATAGAGATTGTCAGCGGCTTCGTCCAAAAAAAGGATGGATTTGGCGCTGACCAGAATGGCTGCAACAGCCAGTGAAGCAAACCAAATCCCGTAAGCCGATTTGATCCTGAAATCGTTTTCCGATTGCGATCTGACCTGGCGCAACAATAATTGGATGGTGCTTAACATCAAGGCGGTCGTGGTGATCGCAGCAAGGGTAAGGGTAATCATTTTGATGGGATTCATGGTGCTGATTTTAAGGATATCCGCCAATAGCTGAGATCAGAAATCTCGTTAGGCAGGATACCGGGTTTAAAGAAGGAAGTGGTTTCCCACAAAGTATATTTCTCGTAACGGGCTCCGTCGTAGGGCAGGTTGATGCCGATCAGGGAATGACTGTAATGTTCGCTGCTCAATAGGGCAATGTCATAACCATAATGCGCGAGCATGGTGTATAACAACAGTGTTCGGGTATCGCAATCGCCTTTTAAGGTGGCCAAAAACTCTACAGGGGTGTTGATCCCGTACTTTTCGTTCCCGTCACATTGGGCATTTGGCGACGCCAAATAGGTGCTGATAAATTGGTCTGTGTACAGGTTGGCGTCACAGGCCTGGGGTAATACGACGGCATAAGGGATGTCTTGTACCATGCTGACCATGGTTTCGGCGAATTGTCGAGGCGACAGTTGATTGCTGGCGTGAATGCTGTCCAATAACTGATAAAGGCCGTTGAGTTTATTTTGATCGTGGAATGACAGGTCATAGAGCATTTCGTCATAAGGGACTGTCAAACTGTTTTTATAATTTTTGGCTTGGACAAATGCGCTTTTACGCATCGTATACTGCCCTTCATAACGATGCCCTTCATAATCCATCCAGTTGCGGTAATAGGTGATGAGTGAATCCGAACGGTAAGGCCGCTGTTCGCGTGCCTGTTCTCTGACCACAGGCTGTGTTGTTGGATGATAATGAAATGCTCCAATCAAAGAGAATATAAATAGTCCAAACAAAAAGATGCCCAATGTTCGGAACAACCAGACCCAACGCTGTGCCGAAATCAGCCAAAATAACCCGGCAATCGCCAGAAAGGGGATGATAAAATAAAGTTTGGCAAAAAAATAGATCAGGAAGAAACCCAGATAAACCCACCGCAGGGTAGCGGCCAGCGATGGGAGACAACCGGCGGGCCGGACTGCGGTATTCCGGCGCGGTGGTGGCGGCACATAGTCGGGGATCCAGTTGCTCCAGTAGGTGTTGCAGTCCTGATGGTAGTATTCCCTGCGCCGGTAAGTCCGGCCGTTTTCGGTCTTTTGTTCTTTCCTGCCGGTTTCACCGTAACACTCGGTCACGATGGTTTCCTGTTCATGCGTGGTCAGGTGTTTGACATAGCCATAAAATTCGGCGTGCAGGCTGCTGAAGCTATCCCCGTCGTCCTTGGTGACGTTATCCACGATCAGCTCACCGAGTGTGAGTTCCAGGATATCCAGTTCGTAATGGCTTTCGCCCGAAGCGGAAACGACAGTGGACCTGATTGGCTGCGGAACAGGGGCGCCTTTATTTCCGCCGGCCATGGCATCGAGGTAGCTTTGCGGGACGACCGCCTCGCGGTAAATATCCCCGGCACGGATGACCGCCCTGGCATCGGTGACCCTGAGGTCATATACCACTTCTTTCATGACATCGCCGGTTGCGTCATCGTTTTGCCTTCCCCGGAATTTGATGAAAAGGGTGCCTCGCATATAGAGCTTTTCCTCTTCGGTGACAGTTGTTTTTTGGGTATAGCTGCGTTGATTCCTGGAATTGGCCTTTGGTTCAGCGGCCGGCGCCGATGCCTGATAATGATCATACACAAACCTGGTATAGTTATTCCCCAGAACTTCGTAGGCCTCGTTGACCAACCTGATCTTTTCCCCATATTCGGCGTTATCAGGATGCAAGTCAGGATGATATTTTTTGGCCAAAATCCGGTATGCCTTCTTGATTTGTTCTGCAGTAGCCTCCCTGGAAATGCCCAAAACCCGGTAATAGTCGTTTTTAAAGTCCATTGTTTACGATCTTGTCGGTCAGGTCAGCGGTTTTCCGGTAGGTTGGCGCTTGCTTTTTGATCCAGTTGAACGGCGGGTCTTCGTGATCCTCGGGGAATTCCACTTCCAGCTGATACCGGGTTTGGAAGATCCGGAGATAGCGGTGCTTGAATTCCTGGTATTGGTCGGAGACCAGCTGATGGTCGCGGTTCCTTTTTTCAGTATAATACCTGCTGTTTTCGGAGATGGAATAGATCAGATAAACGGGCAGGCTGAAAATGGCCATGACGAGCAGGCAGATCAGCCAGGACAGCCGGTATTTACCGGCGATCGTGATGCGTTTGAGAAAAAAATCCGAACGGCTGATGTTATCGCGTGCCCCCTGCCGGTCGGCCTGAATCAGGCTGTCAATGACCAGGACCGTTTGGTGTCGCCGCTCCAGCCGCAGCAAATCGGGTTGATAGAGTTGATCTGTCCGGTTGACGAAGTCCTGGTATAAGCTGTCTTTATAGTTTTCGATATCGTGATCCAGTTCATCACGGAGCAAGACGATCCTCAAGGGCTGGGCCATCAGAAAGCTGATCATCAGCACGAAACAGACCCGCGTGATATTGGAGGTCGTAAAAAAGGACGTTTTATAACCGGCCGGCAGGGTTTCCTTGGAAAAGGTTTGGATGAGCAGCAGGTAGATGTTCAAAAAGGTCAGCGATAGGAAAGTCGCCAGTACGAATTCGGCGTACCAAGTATGGAACATCAGGTTAAGGGCATAAAAGACGGAGAAGAAGCTCAGCGCAAAAATGATCAGCACCAATAGACCGGACAGGTAAAATTTGGCTATATTCTGCTCTCCGGATCTTTTGAGCAGGTGATAGTCGATGCCGATAAAACTGATGATGCGGTTTTCCTGGCGGTTCATATTTCCTCTGAGATGTAATGGCCGGGGTGATCTTTGATATCATCCAGTTTTTGGTGTTTCCAGGCTTCCATCGCCTGATCGCTTAATTCGGCCTGAGTTTCCAATACCTTGATCTTTTCTTTGAGCAATTTGATCACTTCGTGGTTGATCACCTTATCCCGTTCGATCCCTTCGCCGTCCGGGTAGAAATTATGATGGACCTCGATACCATGGTTGGCCTTGAGGAGTTCCTTGATATTCTCCTCCATAAAATCGTAGGGGCCTTTGATCAGCATCAGCTTAAAGAAGATCGGCGTGAGCTCGATGGTCATGAAGAGGAGGGTGACGAAAGTGGAGATCACCCAGCCGGCGATCTCGTGGGCGAGCTTGATGCGTTCCAGCAGACCGTCCAGACCTGCGGCTACCTTTTTGCCTTTTTTTAATTCGACTTCACGCTCTGTTTCTTTTTGGTCTCGTTCTTTTTGAAGTCGTAAATAGTCCGGGCTGTTCTCCGCATCCTTGATCGCTGCGGCGGTCGCATCCATTTGTGCTTTGACCGCGAGCGCGCGCGGGCCCACCGTGATGATCCGGGCCTCTTCGATATAGTTCTTTTCCAGCGCCGCATAGCGTTCCTTTTTTTCGTTAATGTCCGTTTCGTATTTTCCGATCTCTTTATCTTTCTTCCGGATCTCGGCATTGAACAAAGAATCGGTGCGCGCTTTGTATAATTGTTCCTGCTCGATCTGCTTTTCATGCAAAGCGACATCGATCTCCGTCTTGAACATCCGGATCTCCACAGGTTTGGAGATCGTCAGCGCGATGATGGCGCCCATGATCAGTCGGGGCAGGGCGCCGACCAGTTCTTTTTTGGTGATGGCTTCCGTGCCGTCGCCCTTGCCCGTGCTGGTGACAATGAACCGGTCGATGTTGAAGATGATCGCTCCCCAAACCAGGCCAAACAAGGCCGCCTTGATCGCGGTGGCGAGGTCAGTATGGTCATAATTGCCGTTATCCGACACCGCTCTGAAGGAATCCAGCGCGCTGCCTTTGGGTTCGAAGATCGTGTAAAAGGCGTATCCGCCGGCGATCGCCGCCATAACGCCTGTGGCTACGATAATGCCGCCCAGGCAAACGTATTTGATCTGGTCGCCGTAAGTACTTTGCTCGAGGATATAACGGTCGGCGCCGGAGGCCTTCCAGAACAGGCGCATCAGCCGGGTGGATTTTTTGGATTGGTAAAATTCGTTTTGCATATCAGGTCTGGTTTAAGTTTTGGACAGAAAAACGGAACAGGGACAGTCTGGCTTGGGGTATGTTTAGCGATAGCTGGTTATTCCGGAGCGTAAAATCATCAAATTGCTTTACAGGCAGGAAATCCATCTGGCCTGTAACGGCCTCCCTGATCAATCTCACCTGGCGCCGATCGGATCCCCAGCAATTCCTGATCACGATCTCCAGTTGCCCGATCGTGTCCGGCACAGCGATGTAAGCGGAGCCTGCCCTTTTTCGGGTCTGGTAACCGAGCGCCTTAATCGTCAGTTTGTGCGTGTCTGCGACTCGCCAGGAAAGCAGGAAAAAAGCCCTGCCATCGATCACGATAACGGTATAACGCAAGGCCAGAAACCGCGGCTTTCTGAAATTTAAAAAAAGCCTTACCAGGTACTTCATGACACCAAAAATATCCGGCGCGGGACAGGTATTTTTACGGGAAGCCGTAACAGCGGAAGTATTTTTAAATCACGTGCTGGTCTTTGCAGTAGGCGACGAGTTGTTCGTTATTGGTGCAGCCTAAGGCATCGCGGACGAGGTTGAGCCTTTTTTCGACGCTACTCAGGCCGGAGGGGCGGACCCCCATCTTTTGCAGTTCGCCGGGGATATTTTTTTGGAGCACGCCGGCGGCAAGCAAACCCAGGACGGCGATATCGAACTCGGTAAAGGAATGGGCATTGTGTTTAATGGCCTGGCGCAGGTAGGCGGGGTAATATTTGCCGCCGCCGGCGATCTTTTGGATCGCTTCTTTGAGATGCTGGGCGTCGTGCCGGGCTTTTCGAACATAACCGTCGATCCCGAGCTTGCTGAACAAGTCGTCGATCACATGGATCCGGTGTTCAGCCGAGAAGACCAGGACTTTCAGGCTCGGCTGTAAGGCGCGGGCGGCGGCTATAAGGGCCTGTCCATCAGCCAGCCGCTGCGGCTGATGGTCCTCTTCGAAGAACAGGTCGGTGATCAACAGATCGTAGGGTAAGGTCGTTCGCGAGGCGATCTGCAGGGCGGCGAAGGCGTCATCGCAATAGTAAACGAAATGGAATTTGGCGATGGCCAGTTCTTCCAGGGTTTTCCGCAGCGAGATGTTCGCGCTCTCATGGTCTTCAGCTATCAGTACATGTTCTAACATAGTTTCAGGAATTGATCGGTACCGAGAGCTCGATCCTGAGCCCCTTGTTCCCGTTGACTGCAAAACTAAGGCTGCCACCGAGTGCCTGGATACGGGTTTCCGTACTGCTGAGTCCGTTCCCTTTCTGCCAGCCGGCAGGAAGGCCGGTGCCATTGTCTGAATAGTCGATCTGTAAGGTGGCTTCCGTTCTTTTGAAGCGGACGAGTACAGAAGCCGCCCGGCTGTGTTTGTCCATATTGATCATGAGCTCCTGCAGGACGGAACACAGTTCCGAAAAGACCGTCTCGGGCACGCCGCTCCAAAATGCAGGCTCGTTACCCGTCAGCAACACCCGCCTGTTCTCTCTGCCGAAAGTACTGAGCAGTTCGGTAACCTCCCGGTCGAAGGACCCGGCCGGAACTTTCCGTTCGTATGACAGGTCGCGCGACTGGTCGTACAGCAGTTCCATTTTATCAAGCAGCTCTTCCTTGCCCAATTGCTCGTGTTCGATCTCCGACATGACCCGGTAAATGCCGTTGGCCACGACGTCATGTACTTTCTTGTAGGTCCGGAGCTTATTCTCCCGGATAGCATTTTGTGCTTCGATCTGTAAGCGTTTTTTTCTTTTCAGGTACCAGATGAAGCCGCCGATCAAGGCTGCAGCCAGGGCCGCCAGTAACAGGCTCTGGATAAAGACCCGGTACCGGAGACGCAGGCCTTCGGCCTTGCTTTTTTCGGCATCATAGCGGATCAGTGCAAACTGGTTCCGGGCTGCGGCGCGGGCGGTCTGTAAGCTGTCGTTCAGGCGGCCGTAAAGGGCAAAATAGGGCTTCACCTCCTGGACGGGAACCAGGGTAATGAGTTTCTCCAGCGCTTCGAGCCGGTCATCCGGACTTTGAATATGTTCAGCCGTCTGGTAGCGTAGGCGCGCGTAATAGAGGGCCGAATCCGGGTGTGAAAGGGTATAATAATCCGCCAGGTGGAGATAACTGGCGTTCATGCCCCAAAAATCCTGCGCTTTTTGGCGGATCGCCAATGCGCGGAGCAGGTCAGGCGCCGCCCGGTAGGCGGAGTTTTGCAGCCATTGGGTTCTGGCCCGGTTGGACAGGGCGCGGGCATATTCCTTACCCGCTGGCGTACTGCCTGTTAAAATGCTGTTATAGATGGTTAAGGCATGGTCGTAATCACCTTTTTTCTGGTAAGCGTTGGCCTGGTTGTTCAGCACAATCCCACGGGTGCGGGCGTCCTGTACAAAGCGGAGGGCCTCGTTGGCGTACGTGATGGCATCCGGGTAACGCTTCAGGGCGAAGCTGTTCAAACCGAGTTCGTTGTAATCTGCCAAAAAGGTTGAGGCATGTGCAGGCTCGTCTTCCTTCAGGTAACGCAGCGAGGTCAGCAGGCTTTCCTGGCTGCCGAAATAATCCCCGGCATCGGACTGTATCTCAGCCATGCCGTTGTAACCCTTGGCGATCTGCAGGCTGTCTTTAGCGGTTGTCGCTGCCTTATTATAATAATAAAATGCAGAGTCTTTTTGCAAATCAAAAAAATGATCCGCCTTTTGCAGCTCCGGCAACAGGACGACTTTAGCCGGTTCATGCCGGCAGGCGGCCAGGCTCCATAGCGTGATCAATAGTAGGGATCTTTTCACCCCTAAAGCTATTAAATAATATCAAAAAAATAAGGCAAGATCACTCTTGCCTTATTCTTAGCGTCCCTTTATTCAGGGATGGATGTGTCCGTCTTCGCCGCCGCTGTCGGAAGTACTGTCGTTAGACATTGTGGTTACACTCTGGTGCGGATGCGCACTGTGTTTTTTGGCAGGACATACCAGGGCCAGAAAAATGGCCAGAAATATAAAATATGGCATTGTTTTAAGTATTAAATGTTTAAAAAATAGTGGCCCGGCCGCAACCTTATGCGGGCGGCGCCATCAGGTCCCAGCAGCGCTTCCGGGACCGTTTGTTTGGGAAGTGCGGGCATTGGTGGCGGCAACTTTCAACCGCTTCCCAAGCCAGTTTTCAGTTGCCGTTCCCTCTGCACGCCGATCGCTTCGAATCGATCGTTGGGTCAAAGATGTGGGGCGTAATGGCCTTAGGAGCAAGGAATTCCGTGAATTCCCATATTTCCGAAAGCGCGATAGAGAAATTACGGGAAAGCGTAAAATGCTGCGGAAAATTCCTGTAGCTTTAAATAAATTTTAGAAAAATGCGTTCGGAGTTTGCTAAGTATCAGGGTGCTATAATTGAAGACTATCATCAAAAAGTAAAACAGAGCCGAATGGCTCAGAATCTGGTGCATTTGAAAACGACGCAAATCCGGCAGGAATGTCTGGATGTGTTTGATCGGCGCTACCAGGAATCAGAAGAAGATGTTTTAAAGGGGTTTTTCGGGCAACAGAAAGGAAAGGAGGAATATCGGACGGCCATTGAAAAGTTTGATGTGGACCGGTTCCGGCAGATCAGGGCCTTGTTAAAGGATGAAGTGGCTAAGACAGATCAAAGAAATGTGGAATTGGTGGCCTGGCTGATCGATTTTCAGCCCAGACCTTTTACCAAATGGCAACAGGGGAAGAGTGGAGAAGGAGATGGGCCCGGCCCCGGCCCGGGATGGCCGGGTAAAACTGCATGGATTACGATTGCCATATCCATCACCTTTGCAGCGATATTGATTATGACTGTGCTGACCAGACCGGTTGAACCCTTGCTGCCCAAACCTGGGAAAATCATTAAGGCTACCGGCCAATGTATGTATTGGAAGGAAGATCATTACGAGGTAACCGCTTGCGGGCAAAGCCATGGGGATACGTTGACCTTGCCTTTGGACAGTACGCAACTGTTGCACCAGCGTAGGATTCATAATCCTAAGGCCAGTATTACGTATGCGTCCATAGGACACGTCTGGTATCACCGGACGCCCGATTCCCTGGAATATTTTACGGCCGGCGGGGCTTATCCCTTAGATACCAACCGGCGGCTTTTGCCTATCACGCGTTTTATGATCGATCACCATATCCTCCCTAAACATGCACAAACTATTGATCCTATTTCTCCTGATCGCCGCAAGTAACTGTGGCGGCCAGGCTGTCAGCGCACAGACCGTCAACAAGACGGACACGGTCCTCATTTGTAAAAGCAAGGCCGCGCATGCCTATCACCGTTACGAATGCGGTGGGCTGAAACATTGTACGTATCAATTGGCCAGGATGACCGTGGAACAAGCGGTCGCCAAAGGGTACCGGCCGTGTAAGATCTGTTATAGAAAATAAGCGCTTTACGGTCTCCCGTAAAAATTGCGCAGCCTCCAGGCTTAAATTCGTAAAAAGCATACTATCATGAGATGGTCTTATCATAAGTCGTTTGGCAAGGGGCCTTTTCGGGTCAACCTGTCCAAAAGCGGGGTCAGTTTTTCTGCAGGGGTGAAGGGCGCACGCATTCATGTCGGCCCGCGGGGCACCCGCGTCAGTCTCCGTTCGCATGGCGTCGGCTATAACCGGAAAGTCCAATTACCGCAAAAAGCGGGACCGGTCAGATATGCCAAATGGTTCGGTACTTATCCGTTGGTTATTTTTATATTGGTGATGCTGTTCACTTCTTTTGGCAGCAAAGCCATTGTACTGCACCCGGCGAGCGATAGCGTGTTCGTCCGGGTGAATGTGGAGGCGAATATCCGCAGAGCGGCTAATGGGCGGTCCGCGGTAATAAAAACGGCGCAAGCCGGTCAGATCTTTCGTTTATTGGATACCAGCTATAGCAGATGGTTGAAGGTTAGTTTCGCTGATTCGGCCGGTTTTATCAACCGACGCTTCGCATTCGTTGAACCGGTCCATCATGATGCGGTGACGGAAGAACGGGTCTTTTTAGCCGATCCTTACGCGGGTTATATTTTAGTGATCGGTATCGCTGCTTTTACGGTGCTGATCCGCTGGTTAGGAAAGAGAGACCGGGCACGTCTTTTGGCAATTAGTTATTAATCATATATTTTTTTATTGTTTATCATAAAAAATAATTATAAATTGTAGCAACCTAAACTTATCATCTATGAGACGCCTGATCACGCTTTGCATTGCTTTAGTATTGTCCGTTCCTTCTTTTGCCAAAGCTCCCGGGCCCGACTCGGTGAGCGTGCGCGTGATCGATGTGGGTAACGGCCTTTGTACGATCATCCGCCTGCCGGGTCATAAGTATGTGATCTATGATGCGGGCGGCCTGAACTCCGCTGATGGCAGGCAGACCTGGGCGGCGATGAAAAAATTCCTGCCGGAGGGATCGGCGGTCGAACTGATGATCCTGAGCCATATGGATGGCGACCACATCGTGGCTGCCTCACAGGCGATCCGCGGCTATCATATCAAGAAAGTGATCTGGGGCGGCTATGACCGGAAGATCGAGGGGTCGAAGCCGACGGAGACGGGCGCCTTCCAGAGATTGAAAGCGGCCCTGCACGAAAAGGCCAGTGAAACGGAAAGCGTGAATCTGCACGAGCGTGATAGCGTGATCTACCCGGGAGGGGATGTGACTATTTCGGGCGTACATTTTAAATTGCTATGTGGCTTTGGCAAACCCTTGCCGGAATGGCACCTGACCTCTGACGCAGCCGAAAGGCTGAACGGGGTGAGTATCGTGATGAAAATGATTTATGGGACCAATTCTGTATTATTTACCGGAGATGCCCTGGGGCGCCGCAAAAATGACCCGGAGTCGACCTGCATCGCCACGGAAAAATTCCTGGTGGAACATGTTGGTGACGACCTCAAATCAACCATCATGTTTTCCCCGCACCACGGCGCCGAAAACGGCAGCTCGAAGCCTTTCCTGGATAAAGTCAAACCCGAATATATCATCATCCCGGCCGGCCATGTGCCCAATTTCCTGCACCCGAGGAAGACGACCTGCGTACGTTACCTCAACTATGTAACCGCAGACCATATCCTGCGCACCGACCGCGGCGACGACCAGGGCCCGCAGGAATGGGACTACCTGCGCATCCCCGGCTGTCAGGACGGGGCAGGCGACGATGACATCCAGATCGACCTGCGGTCGGACAACAAATACCACGTTTATTACCTGAACCCCATCAACGTTTGTGCACCGCATCCTTAAATAAATTAATTACATTGGCGTTAGGAGATCTTGGTGGGTGAATCACAGTTAATTACCGATATAAACGCTAACTTGCCAACTCACCCTAAATTGATTAAAATGAAAAGTTTAAGACTATTGCTATTGGTGGCTGTCAGCCTGTTTGCTTTCGTGATGACTAGCCGTGCCCAAGTTAATCCTTCACAAGTGTGGGTACCCGGTTACACCAGGTCAGACGGAACTTATGTGAACGGATACTACAAAACCACGCCAAACTCAACGAACCGTGATAATTTCACCACGAAACCAAACGTAAACCCCTATACTGGCCAACCTGGTTATATTCAACCCGACAGCAAACCTGCACCAACAGTTACTTACAGTACGCCGACTACAACCACTACGCCAGTTTATACTCCCGCAACAACAGCAACACCTGCGGTTTACACCGGTCCCCGTGGTGGTCAATATTATATCAACAGTAAGGGGCATAAAGTATATATCAAACCGTAAACTTTAGTTGCTCATTTGAAAATGGTCTATCTTTATCCGTAGACATGGATCAACAAACCTTTAAGCACATTAACCAGATCCTGGCGCGGGATAATAAGTCCTCGACCTATAAGTTCGCGCTGTTGCGAGGAACGATCGAACTAATCGCCGATAATTCTCCTTTTATTATCATCAAAGACAATAGGGCCCACTTTCCGCTCGACCTATTGGTAGAGAAATGGCTATTATATTACTATCCGTTAGTAGGGATCCCTCAAATTAATCAGACCACACAGTTGGCCTTTGCCAGCTTGCTCAAAGAAGTGGTTGATCAGTATGAACTGCGGGGTGGCTATTCGGCTTTTTACCGCGACCTGAAAAATGCCCCGACCGCATTTACAGCGCTCAGAAAGAAGGTAGCGACGACGGTTACGCAAATGCCGATGAAGTATATTGGTACTTCCATCTACGGCAAATATTATGGTATCTATCAGTACGACCGTACCACTTTTTCGATACCGCTGGAATACTATGAAGCTTTTCAAGTGCTGGGTAGTTTTATCAATGGCCAGGATGCCATCCTGTTTAAATGGGCCGAATTTTCCGTGAATGCCTCCGGCCGCACACTCAGCACGACGCAGGTATTGAATGAAGTATTAAAAAGCCCCGTTACCGAACGCGATATATTGGAGTCGAAAAATCTGTATAGAAGTATACTGAAGAGTGACGGAAAAGTCCGCTGCGTCTGGAGCGGCGACACCATCACCCGCTATGACGTCGACCACATCATTCCCTTCACCATCTGGAAAAACAACGACCTCTGGAACCTGCTCCCTGCAAGGCCCGACCTGAACAACCAGAAACGCGATAAGATCCCGAGTCCCGCCCTCATCGAGAACCAACGCGAACTGATCACGCATTACTGGGACTTGCTCCACCAGCACAAAAAACAACGTTTTCGAAAAGAATTGCAAGGAGCATTACTTGGCTACAATACGACCAACGAATGGCAGGGACCGGCTATCGCACAGCTGAAGAACAGTTGTGATTATTTGATTACGACGAGGGGATTTGAAGGGTGGAATGGTTGATCATTGCAGTTTATTGAAATAACAATGGGAAGATGGCCTCGAAAACATGATCATATTGTTGATTTTGTGGTGTGGAGCGGGCTTCAAATGCAGAAATCTTCTTTTTGACAGAGGATACCTTCTCCATTTCTTCGAACAAATTATAGACGTGCAGGGCACGTATAAAAAGTCTTGAAAACTCTGGATAATGTTGAAAGGCATTATTGACCACTTGCACCATGTTAGGGAACCGAGAGGACAAAATACGGCCAAAACGAAACGAAAATAGAATCATTAGTTCTTTGTGTATTTTACCAATAATGGAATAATCCGTAGTGTTCGTCAATTTTGTAAAGACAAAACCGAGCAGTACCGCTTCCAATCGATCAGCTCCTAAACTTTCCTGTTCATCAATCTGTTTAAGTAGAAACTGTTCGTCTTCAACGCATTTGCGATATCCTCGCTTGAAAAGTGATTCTAAAAAAGAAATGATATCATCGGTTTCTGCTATGATTTCAATAAACGCGGTGTTACCCCTTTGGTCTTTTGATTGTAGATCGAAGTGTAGCAAAGTGGTATCCAAGATAGTTTTAATGGTCACATATGACTTAGCCTGCCGACTAACGATCTGATTAATAAAAGGCTTTTGATCAGCGCCAAAAAAACCATTTAAGTAGTCGTCAAGCTCCTGATTTAAGTACTGCTCGGCATCTTTGCCCATTTCATTTAAACGCGTCGCGAGTGGCATCATTTTCGTCGGAGCATCGTCGACACAGAGTTTGACTTGAATGATGAAATCGTCCAACAGGTGTTTATCATTTTCATTTAATTGGAACTGTTTTATCGTTTTTTTAGGAACGAACACGGTGTATTCATTGGCTGGAAGATCTGCCATGATATCCCCTAAAACATAACCTTCATTTCGGGCGATCAGATCAAGAAAGCGATTGGTGATCTGCCAGTCGCTGGGGTTGTTATGGCTGAGCTGTCCCAGCGCCTTTTCTCCACCGATTTGTGTCCATAAATCCATAAAAGTGCCATTATCTTTCTTCTCTAAAATCTGTCCCAAATATTCTTCCCACTCTCTTGGGTTACCATCTTTCAATAACGTTATTAGGATTTGCTCGGTTACCAGCAATCTGCGTTTGCCTAAGTTCTTGATAAGCTGCCATCTTCTGGTGTTATAGTGATTGTTTTCCCATGCCATTAAAAAAGCGGAAATAATGTTGTCTTTACTTACTTTTTGTTGGTTAGCAGAGACGATAAAAAAAGTATGCCAGCTGTTAAATGCCGACGGTGTATAAGTGCTGGTCAACACAGACTTAATATCTTCATCGCTTACAAACTCACCTCGGCCGATCCGCCCACGAAGTTCCGGGAGATACCTTGACAAATAGGCAGATGATTGCGCATAGTGATTGATGATCTGTTCTTCTATTTCAGAATAGTTCGTTTGCGCAATGTGTTTCAAGTTATTAAAGACACTAAAAATGGAGACGATATTGGAATCATAAATGATTCTGATAAAATCGTCGATCAGATCATACTCGCCATAGCGCTCTACTTCATGAATGATAAACAAGGCGGACAGGTATTCAATAAAACGGAGGTACTTGAACCTGAAGTTCTTATTATCTTCAGTGTCATTAGTGATGATCTGTTCGGAAACGAGTTGTAAGAGTAGTTTATCGGAAGATAAGACCAATTCCGAGGACACTGAACTAACGATTTTTCGGAAACCGGTTTTAGAGATTAACGTAGTCTTGGTTTTCAATAACTCGAATGCGACCAGTCCCAATATTCTGTAGAAGGTATCTGCGTTGAATCTATCGATGTAATGCTTATTGATCAGGTCTTCTTTTTTATTGAAAAAGCTGTTTAGTATTTTGCCTTCCCAAATTTCATAAATGTTTATATCACCTTCGAAGTGGTTCGCTTCGGAGAATATTTCTAAATTGATGGGTATAGATAAAATAGCGGCCGCTTGTTGATTGAGGTTATTAAGGATTGTATAATCGTATGCGGCAGAATAGCTGCCAAGCGCTTTTTGGAGTTCGGTCTCTGTGAAATTTGAAATCATCTTTTTCAGTTCAACAACATCTTTTCTTCCTTCAAATGCGGCTTCCCAATCCCGCCAATATTCTTCGCGGACTGTAAACATTAACACGACCGGATAAACCGCCAATTTAAACTTAGCAGCTTCAGCGTTGAGTTCCTCTATGCGTTTAAGCAAAGATTTGATTTCGCGCCTTTTTTGAACCTGATCGTTCAGCGGTGTTTCGTCTAAGGAGTCTACAATAAATAGAATAGGTTTGTTGACTGCAAGCAGCTCGTTGATGGCGAAATGGGGGTAGTTGACTTGATTAAAAAAAGGATCCAGCAGTTCATCGATCGTCGTTAGGTTCGCCGTGCTGGCCAGACAATAAGCAAAATCAGTTAAAGTAGCCAGTTGGGTTGACAAGGTTGTTTTTCCGGAACCTGAGTAATCCCTGATAATGATAATTTGCTTTGGGTCTCGGAGCGGGTTTGCTCTCAATCCTGTGGGATTCAGCACAGAGGTAAAATTTCTGATTTGTTTGTCAATATTACGGTCAATGAAAATCTTGTCATGGTACTTATGTTTGAACCTGCGAAGAAAGGGCGCTGAAAATTTCTTGCAGACGCTGGAAAAACGCTCGTCAATAGTTTGCGTATCATAAACCCATTTTTTGGCATCATTCAGAGAACTAACGGTGGAATGGAATTTGATTTTACAATTGAGCACCAGGAAGTCCAAAAAGCTGGGGAAATAAAGGTTGTCCTGGTACAACTCGTCCCAAATTTTACCAGCTATAAGAATGGTTTGTATACCAGTTTTATTCATTAATTCAGCATGCTCAATCGTTTTCGGGCTGACGTCGTACAAGCTGCAGAATAAGCCAATGATGTTTTGACGCTCTCTTTTTCTAAGTTTCAGCTCAAAATCCTCCCATTCTTTTGACCCTGGGGTAATTGCGCTTTTTACAGCTTTGCACTCGATCAAAAAAGTGGTGCCTTTGTAAACGAATACGCCATCAAGTTGCTCACTGGTGGGGCTCATCACAATAGGCGGCCGGTGGTCCCAAGGCATGATCTCTCTGATCAAAGCTTCGAAAAGCCTGCCGCGTTTGATGTCATCTCTTTCATTTTTCAGGGTAATGATCTGTGTGTAGGTTTGATTGGTCAAGTTGCGATGGAATTATGATAAAATAATCAGGCGTCAGGATCTGGTAATCCGATAATGCAGGAGGCAACTCGGCTCCACATGTTGATGATGAGCGGTGCCTCGTTCAATATCTTTTCAAGAACTTCGTTGCTAAGTTCGACCAACCTATCGTTTCGGAGGTCCAGCAGCGATATCACTTTTTTGTCTTTTTTCTTTTGTTTGCGTTTTTTCTCGGCCAATATGGGCGTGAAGATATCCAGCCATTGTTGAGAGAAATGGTAATAGTCAATGTTATATTCTTCATTAACGATCCGGGGCTCAAACATATCTAGTACTTGCCTGATGAGTTTCTTGCGAAACAGGTCTTTTTCGGCAAGTTTAAGTTGTTTGCCAAGAATTACCTTGGCGACCTCGATCGCTCTCTTACGTTTACTGGGAAGTATGTTAATTTCATTATCAAGCAACAATTTGATATATTGATCTAATTCCTTTTGTACGGAATCCGACCACTTCATTTCCCAATGTTCTGTGCCATTGATATGCAGCCGCAATTGCTGGCAAACTTCGCCGAGTTCAACGGATATCTTTTTGTTGACGTCTACAAAGTACCAGCGCGGCGATATGGCTTTGGCGCCTTTCACTGCCAGGAAGATCCATGGCTGTTCGGAACGGCCGATACTTAGTTTTACTTTTACACTGGCGTCGACGTCTTTCCAAGTTTCGTAAGTTTTCAGGTCGATCAGGGTATCTTCTCCTTCATAAAGGTTATGAATACTGGTGAAAGCGTCCTGCACACCAGCCCATAAATACTCCTGGTCTTGATTTTCCTTGATGGCTTGAATCATTTCCTCTGGGCGGATGATCTCCTCCAAATGCTGATCCATGATCTCATCTGGGATAGTAAAGTTAGAGCCGATGAGGCTTTCGGTATCAAAAGAGGTTTTGATGAGGCGCCGGTCGGAGCGCAAGGCAAATTCCGAACTGTCAAATGGCCAGTAAACCTTGATCTTCGTATGTGGGCTATCAAGCCGGTCGATACGGCCTATGCGCTGCTCTGCAATACGTAATACGCTGGGCATATCCAGGAACATCAAAGCGGACGCCTGTTGGAGGTTAACGCCCTCCGACATTGAATCCGAGCAAAGAGCAAGGAAGTTCTTACTCGTCGAACCCAGATCGAATTTTTTAAGAATACTTGCGATGGTAGTTTTTGCAGATGCCCCGGTAACCACATGATGATCAATACCAATATCCGGATGATTGGTGCGGATGAGCTTACCTAGAAAATCGAGGGTCAGGACCGTACTATCAAAAGCTAGTACTAAAGCGTGTTCCTTAAATAACTTGAGCAGTTCGCCGATCTTTTTCAATTCGCGCGAGAGGCTCAAATCAATCGATAGCTTAGCGATTTGTTCATAAATGCCGATTTCTTCGCGGCATGCTTGCTGATAGGTTGTTAGATCGGTCAGCCAGTTGGGGCAAACCGACTTTAGCTGGTTTTTTGGTAGCGCTTCACTGAGTTTATTAATCGTTCCGATCACATTGCCGGATTTATCCTTAGCGGATTTGAACTTGTATTCCTCCAAGGCCGCATCCGTGCCTTTCAGATGTTCCAATAAGGCAGCTTTGGAAGAGCGCATTTTGGCCTGAATATTATATTTGGACAAGGCCTTGGCTGCCCGTAAGCGCAGATCGATATGGTACTGTTCGTCTTTGACCTCCAGGTCATCGGGTTTGATGATCGTTTGTAAATAGATCAGTCCTTTCAGTTCGCCGGCCAGCCGGTTGATCTCTTGTGCGATCCGCTGGTCTTCCTTGGTTTCCCCGGTCTTATAGATCTGCGGCAAATTTTCGGGGTACCGGCATTGTTTGCCTTGCCGGTTAACATACAGTTCGGGTTCGCGGTCGATCAGCTTATTCAATTGCGTTTTTGTCCGCCGGACAATAAATTTTTCGATATAAGTTTTGAGCGCGGCGAACTCCGGCGAGTTGCTTTTGATATGGCGCTGTTTTTTTAGGGCTTTAAAATCCTCCAGTTCCTGGTCGCCCAGGTTATCTACACCCAACAGTTCGATGAGCCGCATCAGGTCCTTGGGCCGTTTGTTGATCGGGGTCGCGGTCGCCAAAATGATATTGTCGGACGTGTGCTCCGCCACGCTCATGCTCCGGTAAGAATGCAGATTCAAAAAGTTATGGGCCTCATCCACCACCAGAATATTGGCGTTGCGGATCTCTTTCAGGTAGGTCCCGTGACTATGCCCTTTGGTGTAGCTCAAAGCCCCCATAGATATTTGGCCGCTCTGAGAGAAAGCAATATCCACGAATTCCTTGTGCCAGCTATCTTTTACTAAAGGCGGACAGATCGTCACTGCGTAGGATTTATTGCGCCGCCCGGTTTCCCATAACCAGTGGTACAAGACCAATTGAAGCGTACTGATCATTTTGGTTTTACCTGAGCCGGTCGGGTCGGCGATCAGCACACACCCTTGCGTTTGCAGGATATACATCGCCTGGCCCAGGCCCAAACGCTGGGAAGGCCATAGCTTCAAACTGTTCAACTTGTTGGCAAGTTCAGGGATGTCATTCAGCCAGGGTTTATCCAATAACTCAGCGATCGCGCGGGCCAATGCCTCCTGCCAGGTCACCAGCTTCAGCAGATTCTTTAATAAGTCAATAATGGTATCATTATAAGGCTTGCCGAGCTGGTAATAATTTTCGGCGATTTGTTTGATCTGCTCATACTGCGCCTGTTCCACCGGTTTCAGCGGATCATTCGCTATCCTGATATTGGCCTCGTGCTGCAAAGTCAGGCCGTTCTTGCTGAAGTTAGCCGAACCCAGGATCGCATGCAGATCACCCACATAGATCTTGGCATGAAGACCATCCGACAAACGAAAGCAAACCCGCTTATCCAGGATCAGTTCGATGACCTTGATCACGACTCCGCCATTGAGCAACGAATAATGCTGGCCCGCCCAATACTCCTTGACATCTTTATCTAACTCCGCGCTCTTCCACAACTTGCGCTCCCGTAACTCCGGCTCAAAACCCAAGACGATCCGTACGTCCTTTAAGCTACCGAAACTCATCTTACCGCCAAATAACTCAATAATATGCGCCAGCGAAGTAAATCCCGTTACTACCAAATAATGCTCCGTCGCGGCTATATCTTCCAGCACTACTTCCAGTACCGTAGCGCGGCCCCGTTCAACAAAACCCCTAAGATTTAAAGGAAAGGCATGATTATCCGGCCAAACGACCAAAGGTGGTGGCGGATTATCGAAATCCATTACCTGCTGGATTACCGGAATATTGGTCTTAGGTCGTGACACACAATCAAATTAGGAATATTGAAGATAGTGATTTATAATTATTTAATACCTTTTTGATATTATTCCGGGTGACATCAAAACACCCATTATTATATTATCTTTGTGTACCATTCCTGAATAGTGGTTGTTTATAATACATTAATCATTATTCACGCCAGTTATGAACCATCACGAATTGAAAATTAATATCTTAAAAGCTTTCAACGGCGATGCAATTCGTCTTAGTTTTAAGGATGTTCAGGATAAAATCTGGAATATTTTAATTGACGGCGGCCCGTCTGCCGCATATAAAAAAAAAGGAAAGAAACATAAGACAGAGTTTGGTGCATTGTTTGATTTGATTAAGAAAATTAAAGACAGTGGTCAACTTATTGATCTGTTAATTTTAACTCACATCGATGACGATCATATTGATGGATTGCTAAAATGGATCGAAAATGAACCACTGGCTTATAAAATGATTGGCCAAATTTGGTTCAATTCGGGAAAACTTATTGCGGAATACCTGGAACAGGGTGAAAACGACGCATTAAAACTTCCCCTTCATATCCGAAGTTCTTTTGAAACCAGTGTCTCTCAAGCTCTCGACTTTGAGGAATATATCGCGACAAACAAAATTTATGAACGAAAGGTTATAATAGCAGGTACCAAATGTACTTTCGGCGATTTAGCCTTCCAATTTCTATCCCCGAAAAAAAAACAATTAGAGGATCTATTGAAGCTTTACAAAGCTGAGGCATCTTCCAATTATTTTAATACTTCAGGTGGACGAGGTGACTACTCAAAAAGTATCAAAGAACATATTAAAGATGATGTATTTGTGTCGGATAACCGGGTTGCTAACGGAAGTTCTATTGCGTTTATCCTTAGCCATAAAGGAAAAGATTACCTGTTTTTAGGAGATAGCCACCCAGGGCCGATTGTGGAACAACTCAGTTTGTTGGATAAACCGCTCACCGTGGAATTCGTCAAGATTTCCCATCATGGCAGCGCGGGTAACACGAGCCCTGAACTATTAAAATTAATTGATACGGAAAAGTATGTCATCAGTACGCATGGTTTGCAGCATGGTCATCCCGACAAAGTGCTGATCGCCCGCATCATCGCTAAAAACCCGAAGGCGACCATTGCTTTTAATTATCCAGAGCTAATTACTTTTATTTTTTCAGATCAGGACCATCAAGATTTCCCTGACTTTAAAACAGGGGACGCAAACAGAATTCTAAATAGCAATGGCTGATCAATTTAGACCTTATACTGTAATCGTAAACAGCGGAAGCGGATGCTTGATACAACCGTTATCCGAAGATTATAGCTATGTATTAACCGCCAGGCACAACATTGCAAATGCTGGCGGAGCACTAAATATCCTTCAACGGGCAATACTTATTGATCCTAATACTTGGCAGATGGCAGACATTCCGTTTGCAGCACTTGTCCTTGGCACGAACTATTTTCCGCATCCACAGTATGATATTGCCCTCATAAAAATTGGACGACTTCCTGGACTCGATAATATTTATCGTACCGATCAAATTGACCAGCAAGTTTATCATTTAACCGGTTATCCGGACACGAGAAGGTTAGCTAATCCAAATCAATCGCAAGAGTGGTATCGCTGTGATTCAAATTTAACCATTTTTGGTAGTAATAATGGGGCGCGGGAAGCCCAAATACCTGGAAATCCGGATCAAACCGAAGTAGAGGGCCAATCCGGTGGACCGATACTTTTTGAACGTGAAGGAAAAATTCTGCTTGTTGGGATAGAAATTCGAATGGCAGCTGCGGTCGGAGAGCAATTAGGACGGATCATATTCTATCCCGTAGCAGCCTTCGATCAGATCATAATTGAGAATTCTGATCAACTAACCGGCATCGCACCTTCATTTATGCGGTGTTTTTCATTCTTAGCAAATGACGTGTTTAAATTAGAGGCCGGATTTTATGCTCAAAATGTCGTAGGCATTAAAAGCTATTTGTTATATAAAGCTCAGCAAGTTACTCGAGATGAATGTACACCCAACGCAATTCGGAGCTTTTTTAAACAACGCTTATTATTGGATAAACAACCAGAGGAAGTATTGTCGTCCAAAGAAATATGGTGTACCTGGTTGGAATTCCTCACTATTATGAATATTTTGAGGACTACGCCGGTCGACATGGGTAATTTAGAAGATGTGTTTAACTCAGTTAGGCTATTATTTTCTGCTTCTTCAGAAGATTGGAGTACAGAGTTAAATAATATGATTTATTCAGATTACAAAGGGCTGAACGATAACGGAGTCGTGGTTATTGGTATGAGTAAGTCGCCAATAAATAATGAATATGTTATTGATGCACAAAAGATCCCAATGATCGGTCAGGCAAGAAATTCAAGAGATCGAAGTAAAATCTTGATAAATGAAGGTATGAGTTTTCCTTTTGACCATTTTAAATTTGTGCACATTGACTACTTCAAAGGTAGGGCCATTGTTTCAAAACACGCCGAATGGGCGGCTCTTGTAACCGACGAAGAATTTTTACAAAAATTAAAATTGGAGTATGAGCAACTATTCACGGCTTAAAGGTCAAGTATTGGGATACCTGCTGGACATGTTTCCAGATGTCGAAATTCAAATTAGCGAAATTACTTATTGCGGGCAAATTAGCGTTGTTTTTATCAAGTCGCTGACGCAGGGTCGTTTAGCTGAAATATGGAGTGATATTTCTAATGCGGTAGCAATATATTATCAGACTAAATTAGATACAGAATTTGAACGTTGGAACTTGTACCTTTTTTACATTTTGGAATCAGAGGCTGAAAAGGGCTTGAAATATAAAATTGAAAACGATCCGGTATCCAGCCGCAAAATTGTCATTGACAATTACTCGGCCGCGTTGGATGACACAGCTATGGCAACAATAATAAGTCAGCATATCACCAATACAAATCTTAATATTACTGCCCAGCAGCCTGCGGCACTAACATTTACCAAACATGTGATCATAGGGCCTGTAATAGACGCTGCATTGGCATCTGCCGCGAAGATCAAGGGTAAAAGTACCTTAGAAATTAATGATTTATTGACTCAAATTGAAACCCGTTTAAAAAATGAAATTTAAAAAGGTAGAAATCCAAGCTTTTAGGGCTTACAATGAGGTTGCCGACGGAACTTTTGATTTCAACATAGGCAATGGCCAGAATGCTGATTTGGTAGGAATATATGCGCCGAATGGGTTTGGGAAAACCTCCTTTTACGATGCGGTCGAGTGGGGAGTTACCAAAAACATACATCGCCTGTTAAAAAAACACAAATTCAATATTGAGCATGCCAAATCTGAAAGAAACATAAACGGAAAAACAAAACAGTACATTTTAAGGAACCGCTTTGCCAAAGACGAAACGCCTGGCTATGTGCGGTTATTTACCACTAATTTAGTTCAACCTCTAAAACGGGATATCGAATCGCCGCGCAACGGTAGCGTAGATTATAAATTTAAGGACAGTGATACCATTAACCGCTACTTCCAAAAAGTCATTCTTTCCCAGGAATGGATAGACGCTTTTTTAAAAGAAGATGACGCCGCCGCACGGTATGATACCTTCATCGAGTATTTCGGAAACGGGCAACTCGATGCCTACCGAAAAAAATTGGTTGAACTGCTTACTGCAAATGATAAACAGATCGATGACTTGAAAGTAAAGCTAAGCGGGGTTCAAAAAGAATTGAATTTTAACGGGGATCAAAATATTCTTAAAAACGTAAATGACAAGATCATCGCTTTACAGAATATCTACCCAAGGCTGAATATTATCGAAACTGAATTTACGGAACCTGATTTTGTTAACTTTAAAAATCAGCTGACGGAACTATTGCAAGGGTTAAATAATCAGGTTATTGCGCAAAGCAGTCTTTTAGCTAAACAAACGAGGTCGTTAAACGGCGATGGGGAGCTTTTGGGTATAGAGCGTTACGAACAAGTGAAAAAGGAGCTTGGAGCGTTGCAGCAACAAGTCAAACAAATTGAAAACTTGTTAAAGGATTTCGAAACCCAGACTACATTAGATAATAAACTTAAGACTAACATCCAAGATCAGGTCAACCTGTCTGTGAAACAGAAAAATTTGATGGAAATAATTGAGCAATTAGTCGTTTACGCTCGTGTAGTACAAGACAGGATCAACAATAATGATCAAGCCAAAATCAAACAGGAAGAATTGCGGACGAAACAGCAATTACTACAGGAAGCACAATCTCGTCTGAAGGAATTGGAGCTACACCAAAAATCTTTGCTAAAATCTCTAACGGATATTGATCAACAATTGAGAACTGCTTCAGAAAAGCAAGGCGGCCAGGCCGCCTATGAAGCCGAATATCTAAAACTAAGCCAACATTCGGTCGATCAATTGTCAATAGTCAAGTCAATTTCGGCACAAATAACCGGGCAGCAAAATATTGTTGACCGTTTGTTAGTTACTATCAAAGATATTAACCTGGAAAAATTCCCCTCTGCGGAACATGAAGCTTACAAGCGCTACGAACAAGTTTTATTAGTGTTAAATACAGGAAAAAGCGAACAAGAGCGCCTACAAAAAGATCTCGCAGTCTTGAATAAATTGATCAAAGAGCGTGAAACGTTTAACCAGGAGATTCAGCGGTTTGTCACATTGGGCGCTGAAATAGTTGATAAAGATCAATTATCGGTCTGCCCCCTATGTAGCCACAATCATGAAGAATATCAAATCTTAGCTCAGCGCATCGCAGGAAATAGTTTGTTATCCGGTGCCCTGCAAGGATTACTTACGCAAAAAACAACACTGGAAAAGGCCGCAGCAGCTAATGAAACGGCATTTAAGAAAAACAGAGTCGATTTGGTCGATTTGCTGACTAATGAACGTAAACTAGCTGAAATACAATTGAGCGAACTACGACCATTGCAACTCGAAGCGGCTCAAGCTCAAAAGGCTGCGGATGATGCAGTTGAAGAACTCAATAAGATACGTTTACAATTTTCAAGTTTAATAGGCGACTTAACCTACGATGAATATCGCGCTACATTAAATTCCCGGCTAAATGACGCCAATAAAGGGTTGGCAACATTAAAAGTTCAAATAGAAGCTTTACAAAAGGTAATACGCGGCTATTTATTGGATATCGAAACGAACAACGTCGCGCTTGAAGGTCTGTCCGCGCAGTTAAAAGCACTGACTTTAGATGGTGTGTATCGAGAGGTGTCGCAATACTTTGAAAAGAATTATCCAGGTATCACACCAAATAAAGAAACGCTGGATCAGGAATTGTCAAAGATCAAAATGCTGATCGATTCGCTAAAATCTCAAGGAGGCGAACTGGAAAAACAGCAAAAGTCATCAAAGGAAAAGCTTAGCGGTTATCAGAAAGATCAGCTCGAGGGAAACCTCAGACAGTTAAAGATCCAGCTGAAAGTTTTAGAGCAGCAAATTAATACCTTTGAATTTTATGTCAAAAATGATGGCAGTGTAGATCTGGTTACGAAAGAGTCCATTGAGGCAGCAATCCTTAAAGTACAACACGCACTTGTTGAGGACGACCGGATTACGCAAGAAGTTACATTGATACAACAACTGATAGAAAACATTTTGCCCTACCTTCGATTTGAAAAAGCTAAGGTTTCTTTTGATGAATTGAAGATTCGAATACTCTTTTTGGAAAATACTTTAAAGAAAGAATTGGAAAAAGAACGTAAAAAAGTTGGCGAACATCTACATAGTGAAATTAAAGCGTTCTTTTATGAAGACTTGATCAATGAGCTTTATGCAAAAATAGACCCCCATCCGGATTACAAAAAGATCAAGTTCATGTGTGATTTTAAAGAAGATAAACCTAAATTAAATGTTTGCGTATGCACGGAAGGTAAAGACGAACTACTTATTCCAAATCTTTATTTCAGCACTGCCCAACTTAATATTTTAAGCTTAAGTATCTTTTTAGCAAAGGCACTCAATGTTCAGGATGATAACATGATGCCGGTAGATTGTATATTTATTGATGATCCTATCCAGTCAATGGACAGTATAAATATACTTTCGACGATCGACTTGATCCGTAGTTTGGTCGTCAATTATGAAAAGCAAATCATTATTTCAACGCACGACGAAAACTTCTATAATTTGTTACAAAAGAAAATACCGGCGGGCTTATTTAAATCTAAGTTTATAGAACTCGAAACGTTTGGAAAGGTCAAGACCCAGCTCAATTAGTGAATAGACGTGCACAATACTATAATCCGGTCAGGATGCAATAAGATTAACGAAAGTAACGTCAAACCTCCACACTGCCTTATGATCGCATCCGCAACATCAACCAGCGCAGTGAAGGCATCCAACTACAGAAAGATAAAGGGAAAGAACCGATATTGAAACTTCCAGCAAACAACAATGCATTTAAAATAATTTTATAGCGACTGCAGCAAAACAACTTATAGATATTACATGAGAACTAAAACCCAGGAAGACGACTTTAAGATCATTGGCTTGCGTGTCGGTGCCAATTGCGCTGAGCACCTGTCTAAAGTGTTGGTAAGAGGGAATCCATACTATTTCTATCCTGCCTACAAATTAAATCCGGCGGATGACTTTGAAGATTTTCCAAAAGAGAAAAATAACCTCTTTGGTCCTGGGATCAATATTTCTGCCATTGTCGGTCAGAATGGTACAGGTAAGAGTACGCTGGTGGAATTGCTTTTTATGGCCATCAACAACGTTGGCCGGAAATTGGAGATCAAAGATGACCTGGTTCAAGTAAAAGGCCTGGAAGTCAGTGTGTTTTTTAAGGATATTGAGCATTATCGGCTTAACGTGAAAGGCTTGTCGATTTCTCTACAGCAATACGATACAAATGGAAAATTAAAATCAGCTGAACTTTTTGAGGAGAAAAAGAAATTCCTAAACCAGTTCTTTTATACAATCGTCATCAATTATTCGCATTACGCTTACAATTCCAGGGACATCAAAGCTGATGGTCAAAAGGATTGGTTGACGCCACTATTTCATAAAAACGACTCTTACCAAACACCAATTGTCATTAATCCTTATCGTAAAGAAGGCGACATCAAGATCAATACCGAAAATGATTTAGTTCGTCAACGCTTACTGGCGAATCTGCTAAGTAAAGACAGCGACCATCAAGTCAACTTCCGACTTTTAACAGATCATTTACATGCTACGCATTTAGGGTTAAAACTCGGATTTAGTGATCCAGATAAGGTGCTGTTTGAAGAAAAGATTATTGATCAAGATGGCAAAGAACAGACAAAAGAATGGCGATTAGCTGTGATCGATCCCGACTACAATGCTATTTTAAAGAAACTTAATGAGACCATCAAAATCGACTATCAGGAAAATGAACTAGAAAGTTCAACGGATGCCATTCGCGAAGCAGCTTTGGGTTATCTGGTGCAGAAACTGATCACCATGTCCTTGAAGTATCAAGATTATTATGGTTATTTTTTGAAAGATACAAGTGAGTTGGATCTGGGTCAGCTTTCCACCTATGTAGGTTTACTCATGGATGATCCCAGTCATATCGCTTATAAATTCAGGCAAACCATCAATTTTTTGAGGTTTAGGCAATACAGCAATAACGATGTCGCGAAAGCGCTATCAATTGAAATACTTGCCGAAAGCTTAGACAAATTAAAAACTGATAAAATTAGGGTGATAGATTTATTACCTCCGCCCATATTTCAGACCGATATCTTGCTTTCCCCTGATGAAAAAGCTGAAAAACCGAATTTTCAATTTAATAAACTAAGCTCGGGCGAAAAGCAATTGATCTATTCTGTCAGTTCCATTCTGTACCATCTCGCCAATTTAAATTCAGTGGTAAGCTGGGATCGTAAACCGAAACAAAAATATCATATCATTAATATTGTGTTTGAAGAGATCGAACTTTACTTCCATCCGGAATTACAACGGCGGTACATCAAATACCTTCTCGACAGGATTGGTAGTATTGCTTTGGATACTATTTCTGGCATCAACCTGATCTTTGTAACGCACTCTCCGTTCATACTTTCAGATATCCCTTCACAAAACATCTTGTTTTTAAAAATGGAAGATGAACAAGCAGTTCAGGTATATCACGATAAAAAAACATTTGGTGCTAACATTCATAATCTTCTAAGTGATGGATTTTTCATGCGTGCCGGATTGTGCGGGGCATTTGCTCAAGACAAAATAAATAAGATTATTATAGGACTGAATTTAAAAAAAGAGCTTAATGAACTTGAAAAAAAGAAAGGCGATACAAAATATAAAATGCCACAAAATGAAAAAGAAAGGCTAAAAGATCTTTTAAAAAAGGTCATAAAGATTGATTTTAGTACGTTCCCGGAAATTATCGACGTGATTGGGGAAGGCATAATTCGGAATAAATTACGACAGATGTATGACGAAGCCTTTGGACTCGATCAATCTGAATGGATCAAAAAAGAGATTAAACGATTAGAAGCCTTACTACCGAAACACGCCCATGTTCCCAATTAATCCTCAAAGCGAAGTTATTATCAATGCCCGGCAGCAGCATATTATCAATGTGATGTGTCGTTTGGAGCAAAGAGTATTTGGTCGTAAATGCCGCAAAGAGGGATGCTCAGTCTGTCTTGTCGGTAACGAGCAGATCATTGAACCTACGCCTGAATTGCTTCACGCTTTTAGCGATATGACGCTCATTGAACGTATCGTTGGTGGTGAACCTGCCGACCTTGTCATAGATTATGAGCTGTTTTTCAAAAAATTCGATACGACAATTACCTGGGCAGATTATGAAGACTTTGTAAGCATCGATAAAAAAGAAGATTACAAACCGACAGCTCATGAAAAGGAATTAATTGCATTTTTTGCGCCATTAAATGAATGGATAACGCAACTGTTAGACTATGAAACCTGGTTTCAAAACAAGAATAATCAAAAGCGATATGATGCGTATCAATTAGCAGCTAATTTAAATAGGGACACTTGCTGCTATTGTAACAGGATGTATACTGCAACTGTAAAAAGTAACTATGGAAAAAAAGTGATGCGTCCGGTTTTTGATCACTGGTATCCTCAGCATAAATATCCATTGCTAGCGCTGTCTTTTTACAATCTAATCCCCAGCTGCACGATTTGCAATAGTAATATCAAAGGCAAAATACTTCCCGATATTAAAAAGCAAATTCATCCTTACAGCTCAGAAGATGTGCTCAGAAATTTTCGATTCAGCTTCGATTTTGCGCAGGATATGGAACATTTTAAAATTAAAACGATTATAGCCGCGGGCGAAGACGCGCTGGCCGATACGATCAGGCTGCAAAAACTGGAATTGCTTTATCAGGCGCATCCAACCGAATTGTCTGACATGCTGACTTTGGCCAAAGCCTACACGCCGGATTATGTGCAGCAAATCATCAACCTGTTTCCCAACGATAGCCTATCGCATAAGGAAGCCTACCGCCTGGCTTTTGGTACAGAGGTTGATCCGGCAGATTTTTACAAACGTCCGCTGAGTAAATTCAGGGCCGACATATTAACCGAGCTACAGCTCATTAGCTATTCAGACGATAAATAGATTGCTATGTATTTTTTTTATTATCCGTTTAAGATTCCCAACGAACTTTTGAACCATCCAAATCAAGTCAACTTGGTCGTTGGAGAAAATGGAAGCGGTAAGAGCACCTTATTGAGAGAGCTTGCCCGTCATTTTGCTTTTCATACGGGCTGTAAAGTGATCGGTGTGGCCAATACGATCCATGATAAATTTGATATCAGCCATCCTAATTTTGAGGTTTTGAAGGCCTCTCATGGCAAGTCAATTGTGCGGCGAACCATCAAATCTGCATTACAGTCCATGGTTCGTGAAGGCGAGGGCCGTTATTACCAAATAGCAGAAACCCTGCGTTATGTCAATTTTGATGCGGTGATCGGTATTAAGATCGCAGCGCTGAAACCTAACTTTGACCAAGCGTTGCGCTATGGTGACCTTACTGACGACCAGCGTAATGTGATTGCTATTCTACTAGAACGGTATCGCCATACCGCACAGCGAGCGCGTGATGGTATTATCAAAGTAGACCTTTATCGCAACGATTTTTCAGACCTTAAAGATTCCGGCATATTAGAATTACTGGAATTTGAAAGCTTGCTGAAAAAGCTTAAAATGCTAAAGGATATCAATATCTATCTGCAAAAAGATGGGCAATTAATACCAGCCAACCAAAGCAGTTCCGGGGAGTTGACACTGATCTCCTCGTTTGTTTTTATCATGGCAACGATGGCCGTAGGCGCCAGGGTGCTGATCGATGAGCCGGAAAACAGCCTACATCCGAAATGGCAAATCGAATACACTGGAAGACTGTATGATCTGGTCTATCGGTATGAGCCATCAGTATTTATCGCCACACATTCACCGTTGGTGATCAATAGTACGGAGATCGATTTGGGCGAACGAGTGACCATCTATAAAGGAAATGGCAGGTCTTTTGAACAGATAACACCAGGGGGCTACAACGTTGAAGAGGTTTATCAGGAATTATTTGACGTCACCACACCGGAAAATCGATTTTTGTCTCAATTCGTGGTCAAAAAGATGAATCAATTGGCTGATAACCAAATCTCGATTAAAGCGTTCGAGCAGTTGATCAGTGACCTGAATGAAAATGCCTATGATCCCCGTCAAAAACAAGTGCTTGACGGCGTGATCGTGATGGCCAGGGAAATAGAAGAAAGGAAACGGAACCAATGACCTTAGACGATAATGAACGCTCATTGATCGCGACCGCTGTTGCCAAAGGCGGTGATGTCTGGAACGACCCGACACTGGACGGCATTAAACAAAAAATCAAAGATTATTATCTCGGGCCCGACGATGGCCGGTGCTGTTACTGCCGAGAGCGTTTTCGCGCAGTGCATCGCATGGGAGTCGATTTGGAGCATATTTTGCCCAAATCCATTTTTAATGATTTCATGTTCGAAATTTTTAATCTCAATATTTCCTGTAAACGCTGTAACATGTCCATCAAGCGTAATCGTACCGACTTTTTGGTGGACGCTTCAACGATCCGTTTACGCGCTCAACAGAGCGACCAATATCAATTTATCCATCCAAACCTGGATATTTACCGACAACACATGAGTTATGTTGCATTTGCCCTTGATGATCAGGACATGGTCAAATACACGCCGCTAAAGCCTAAAGGACAATATACCTATGATTTTTTCCGGCTTTATGAGAAAGAAGTGAATTCTTTCAATCTGGCTCAAGGTATCAAGGGCGACGAAAGCGAAGTCCTGTTACCTGATCAACCCTTGGACATCCAGCATGCAGCGGAAGCATTGATCGAGCGTTTATGAAAGATCATCTACCTTCGGCTATGGTGCCGGCTTGATTGATAGACCTCAGGATAAGAGCGCGCGGTGGCGCGGTTATTGATTTTTTCTACCTCATCGCTACCAACCGCCCAATTCTGGAATAATTGAAATTTAGTAGCGATAGCTACGGGTGTTGTACAATCGGTCAGCACAACGAGTTGGATATGCATATGCTACTCCCAAAGGTAGTTATCCAAAATCGTCCTTGATCACGGAATATCCGGATAACCAATGATAGATTTTACCTGTGACACGGTAGCAGGGCCAAAAACCGCGATAAAATGTATCGGCCCTGTGGCCGTACCCAACACACCTTTTTTGGTAATTTCGTCCTGGTCGCTTAAAAATGGACGCCCTGTGTACGATCTTGCGTCAGGCTCCGCCATTCGATCGGGTATGGCATGAGCTATTTTTAAAGCATCTTTAAAATTTACATCCTTTTCGGCCAACAAGGACAATTTCTCTTTCATTAGTATGGCGAGTGGCTCATAATTTAATTGTTGCCAGTCTTTAGACACCGCATTATTTGCGGACATCGCGTAAGACAAATTGGAATGCGCGATCCAGGCGGCAAAATGACGACTGATGATATTTTTTATACTTGCCAACAATGTGTTACGGAAACCATCCGGCGTTTGGTCCGCTTTCCTTAATTTCAAAGGATTGTTGAAACGATTAAGCTTGGTATAATAATTTTTGAAAGCAGTGTTTCGGGTTAACGCTTCACCTGTCGCCGCCGAAACCGGCGAGAATTTAGAAATATCGATGATAGCCGCTTTCTTGGATGATGCCTGTAAAGCGGCATCCAATTCCGCATGACAAATGCCGATACCATTGCCGTCCGGACCCCAACCCCCTTCACTGTTATAGAACACAATGACCAGGTCGGCCTCTGCAGCACGCTGCATACAAATGTTATAGCTATCCTCGATGCCGTCGGTCCCAAAAGTTTCGTTGATCTCCACCGACAAGAACTTTTCATCCATAAATAATTCTTCCTCTAATTTCGCCTTAAGGAAGCGGCGGACTTCAGTTAAAGTTTCACCCGGTACGCCATTAATGACCACCTGATCAAGGTTTCGGCTGGAGATAAATACAGAAAATCTTAAAGGTTGTGTAGCCATATTCAAATATTGTATAATAAAAATATTGACGCATGATACTTAATTTACCCATGTGGTGAAGTTTATAAAAATAATATATATAAGTTGGCGGCATGACACCTGACGATATTATCACCAGAAAAGATCTCGAAATGTTTAAACAGGAACTTTTTGCGTTGCTGGGTAAGCCAGTAAACGGGGAGCAGTTCGGGTGGTTGAAGAATGTGGAGGTAAGAAAGTTGTTGGGGGTGTCGAATGGGACGTTGCAGAATTTGAGGGTGAATGGGAGTTTGGCGTTTAGTAAGGTTGGGGGGACGTATTTTTATCGGCGGGATGATATTGAAAAGATGTTGGCTGGGGGTCAAAAAAAAAGCCCGAGGGTGAAGTCGAAGTAAAGACGCTGACGTTTAGTTTGCGGTATTTTTTGAAGCCGGCGAAGAATGAGAGCCGGGATTGGCGCTGGATTTATGCGCGATTGACGGTGTGTGGGGAGCGGCTGGATTTTTCGACGCAGCGGAAGTGTAAGTTGAGCGAATGGGAGGGGCAAAGGGTGAAGGGAAATAGGGAGGAGGCGCGGAGTATCAATCATTGGCTGGATACGCTGCAGTTAAGGGCACATGCGGCGCGGCAGGAGTTGTATGGGAAGGTGTTTGGGCCGAGGCATGTGCGGAAGTTGATGCAGGGGGAGCCTTTGGAGCCGGCACGTATGGTGTCGGAGGCCTGGCAATACCATATGGATTATATCAGTGGTTTGATTGGTAAAGATTACTCCGGAGCGACGCTGCAGAAATATAAGGCAGGGCAGAAGGCGTTTAAAAAGTTCCTGAAACTAAAGTTTCAGAAGGATGACATCGCTTTAAATGAATTAGATCATGCTTTCATTAAAGATTACGAGTTTTATTTAAAGACTGGTCACGGTGTACAAAATAATACGGCGATACAAATCATTAAAAAGCTGAGGACGGTGGTGAAGATCGCGATGGATTTCGGCTGGTTGCAGCGCGACCCGTTTATCGCGCACCGGATGAAGAGCACGGAAGTGCACCGGACCTTTTTGAGTTCTGATGAATTGCAACGCCTCGCTACCAAAAAACTGGATAACAAGCTTGGTATGGTACGCGACTTATTTTTATTTAGCTGTTATACTGGTTTAGCTTTTACCGATACGATCAAACTGGAGGCGAATGATCTGGTCACCGGCGAGGACGGCGAACCCTGGCTGCAAACCCACCGCAGCAAAAACAATAACCGGGTGCGCGTACCATTATTAGCACCCGCCCAAAAACTGCTCGACACCTACAAAGATCACCCCCGCACTCCCGAAGGCCGGCTCATGCCCCGTATCAGCAATCAAAAGGCCAACGCCTACCTCAAACAGATCGCCGAAAAGGCGCATATCAACAAGCATTTAACTTATCATTGCGCCCGCCACACCTTCGCCACGACCGTGACGCTGACCAACGGCGTACCGATTGAAACCGTTGGACAGATGCTGGGCCATAAGAAACTGGCGACGACGCAGCTGTATGCGCGGGTGACGGATACGAAGGTGATGAAGGATATGGTGCAGGTGAAAGCGAAATATGAGCAATGAATTGGTTTTTTGAACTATTGCCGCACCGATATGGCAAATTGGGCGCTTTTCAGTTTTTCCGAAACTTCTTGCGGGGGTAGTCGAACGGAATAAATTTCTTTCTGACGGATACCGAATATGTTTAATATTTAATCAATGATAAAATAATATTATAAATATCATTGTTTTACAATAAGTTATATATATTTGATTAACCTCATCCTTGTGGCAAGAAAAAACCTGATCACTGGCAAGTTTAGCATTTTGGGCTTGTTATTTATTTTGCTGCTGTTTGCGCCTATAGCAGGACAGGGGCAAACGCCGGGTTTTGCACAGGGAGTAGATGTATCGGACAATAATTCAGACCCGGACAAGCCGGTTACCGCCTTTACGGTCGATCAGTGGAAAACGATTAAAAGTCAATGGGGCTTATCTTTTGCTATAGTAAAGGCCACGCAAGGAACAGGTATTAAAAACAAAACTTTTCCGGATAATGCAATAAACGCCGCTGGTGCGAATTTGATTGTCGGAGTATTTCATTACGCCAGTCCCGATAAGGACGCTGACGCCGCAGCGGAAGCCCGGTTCTTTCTGACTACCGCGGGCCAGTATCTCAACGGAAACTATCTGCCTCCGGCTTTAGACATAGAGGTCTCCGGTTCCCTGAGTAAGACGGCATTGACCAACTGGGTGCTGACCTGGCTGTCGACGGTGGAAAGCGAAAGTCCGACTCATGTCGTACCGATGGTGTACACGTACAAAACTTTTCTCAGCGATTATTTAAATGCAGATGACCTTTTAGACAAGTCCACAGGAAAGGCTTATCCTATGTGGATCGCTGATCAGAAAGGAGACTTTGCCAGACCTTGGTTATTCAAACAATTTCAAGGTGATCCGAAGCCGGCGATGCTGACCGGATTTAAAAAAGGATTTGACCGGGACGAGTTTGATGGTTCGGAGTCTGCCTTGCAGACATTTATGGGCCAACGCTCTACTGCTCCTTTAGCGGATCTGACGATCACTGCGGGAACGCAGTCAGCAACGCCGGTGACGGTAACTGTGGGTGCAAATATGGCAGTGAGTTGCTCTGAGGATAATAGCGGCAATGCGGCGGCAGGAGCGAATGACGTCACGGTATGGCTTTCGCCTGATCCGGTTTTGACCTTAGCCGATACTTATTTGGGAAAGATCAGTTTCCCGGCACTGGGCGCAAACGTCAATAGCCTGATCAATGGCAATACGGTACAGATACCGGCGGGGACACCTGCAGGCAGCTATTATTTGTTTTTCTGGGCAGATGGCAACAAAGTGGTGCAGGAAAAAGATGAAGACAATAATTTCGCCAGTGTCATTGTCAACGTGACGGCTGGTGGACCGGTTGCGGCGCTGACGCTGACAGCGGTGCCGCAGTGCAACGGCACGGCCAGCAGTGTCAGCTTGAACTGGAATAGTGTGCCCAATGCGGCTTCCTATGCGGTGTATCGCAATAACACGCTTTATACGTCGGGCATCTCTGGTACACAGTTCACTAATACCAATGTGACCGCCGGTCAGTCGTACAGTTATTATGTGGTTGCGCAAACCAATGCCGGCGATATGAAATCCAATACCGCCAGTACCAGCGCGCCCAATTGCGCTTCCTCGGTCCTGCCGGGCGCTTTTGTGCTCAGCAGTTCAGCAGACTGCAACGGTACGGCCAGCAAAGTACACCTAAGCTGGACGGTATCCGTTAACGCGACCAGTTACGATATCTACCGGGATAATTTGCTGATCAGCAGCGGTATTAGCGGGACGAGTTTTGACAATACGACGGTAACGGCCGGAAATACCTATGCTTATTATGTCACTGCAAGAAATACTTCGGGTACGCTGAATTCGAATACCCAAAGCCAAACCGCGGTTAGCTGTAGCGGTGTGCCGGGCTTGCCGGTGCTGAGCCTGGCGGCTTCCTGTAACGGGAGCAAGGGACAGATCAAACTGGACTGGACCGCGGCCGCCAATGCGACAGCTTATGACATCTACCGCAATAATACTTTTTATACGACTGTTAAGTCCGGCACGACCTATACGGACAATGTGGTGACCGCGGGTTTGGTCTACACCTATTACATCCGGGCGACCAATGGCAGTAACGGCACGAATTCTGCCTACCAGTCGGCAACCGCCTCCAATTGCTCCGGACTTACCCTGCCCGCGCAGCCGGCTCTCGTCGTGCAATCCAGTTGTTCCGGCGGCGTCAGTAAGGTCCTGCTCAACTGGGGAGCCGATGCAAATGCAACTGCCTTTGACGTGTATAAGAATTATCAGTATTACGCAACGGTAACCGGCGCCCAATACATCGACTATACGATCACCCCGGGGACCGATTACTTGTACAATGTACAAGCTAAAAATGACGCTGGGGCGAAGGATTCGCCCATCCAGTCTGCACATGCCCTGGATTGCACGCCCAATTTTCCGAGCGCGCCCGTCATGACTCTGACCCCGTTCTGTGATGGCACTACCGGAGAGGTGACCGTGAACTGGACTACTTCGAACAACGCCGTGGCTTACGATGTCTATCGTGATGGCCAACTGATCTATACCGCTTTTGGCGATCAACGCAGTTATACCGATAATACCTCTGCGCCGGGTTCGAGCCATACTTATTATGTCGCGGCCGGCAACGGGTCCGGATTGACCAATTCCAATAGCGGTTCGCTAACTGTTCCGAATTGCCTGCCGCCGCCGACCATTACGGCCGTCAGCCCGATGAATGGTCAAACGGGCAGCGTGGTCACGATCAGCGGTACACACTTTGACAGCAGTACGTCGGTAACTTTCGGCGGGATACCTGCTCAGACGGTCAGCATTTCATCAGCCACGCAATTACAGGCGACCATTGGTTCCGGAGCAGCAGGGAACATTGTCTTGAGCAATAACGGAGGGACGGCGTCCTACGCCGGTTTTAATTTCTTATTCACGCTGCCTGCGAATAATTTCCAGGTATCCGCGATCAGCGCGACCTGCCGGGGCTCTGCCAGCGGGGCCGTCGCGATCAATGCTGGGCAGGTCTTGGCTTATACCGCAACGCTTACGGGCAATAGTATCAACCGTACGGAATCCTTTACGGCGGCGGACACGCTCGGTAATTTGCCCGCAGGGACCTATCACCTGTGCATTCAGGTCACCGGCCAACCAACCTTTCAGCAATGCTACGACCTGACGGTTAGTGAACCAAAAGACTTGGCTGTCTATTCGACGGTCAGCCCGCAAACCCAAACCTTGCAGTTGCAATTGGCTGGCGGGACGGTTTACCATATCCAGTTGAATGGCGTAAATCGCGATACGACCGGGCAGCAAATCACGTTGCCGCTGCAGAACGGCCTCAACAGGCTGGAGGTTACGACCGATAAACCTTGCCAGGGCACTTATCAGACGGTCATCGATTTACTCGACAAGATTGTTCCGTTCCCGGACCCTTTTGAAAAGGTGTTGAATATCAACCTGGGGAACGATCCGATCAAGCAGGTTCATTTTGAGGTGTACGGGCTTTCTAATGGAAAATCACTTTATCAAAAGGATATGAACGGTGTCTCCGGCGTCATCGGGCTGGACCTGCAGCAACTCGAATCCGGTATCTATATTTTACATATCCGTTTGGACGGGACCGAACGCATATTCAAGATCATCAAAAAATGAAAAAGATTACGGCCTGCTGCCTTATGCTGTTATTAGCCGGGTGTTCCAAACATCATTCGGATGACGGTTCGTCGCAACCCGCTGTACCGGGTAAGGTTACATTGGAACAGCCCGTCCAAAACGCGATCTGCACCAGCGGAACAATCATTTCCGACACCAGAAGCAGTATCACCTTTAGTTGGGACGCTGCGGCCAATGCGTCGAACTACCAACTGGTCATCACCAACCTGCTGACCCATACAGATACCTTGGTCAATGCGCCGCAAACCCAGGCGACCGTCCCCCTGACGCGGAGCACGCCCTATTCCTGGCATGTTATTTCCCAATCCGCCTCGAGTTCTTCCACCGCCCAGAGCGATACCTGGAAATTCTACAATGCCGGACCTGGAACGGCCGCCAGCGCACCTTTCCCGGCAGAATTGGCCGCGCCGGCCTACGGCCAGCAACTCCCTGCCGGGACCACCACCGTCAGTCTGACCTGGCAGAACAGCAGCAGCTCGACCAGCCTGACTTATGATATCTACTTCGGAACTTCCAGTTCGCCGCCAGTTTATAAAAGCGGCATCAATACCTTGTCTTTAAGCAATGTCCCGGTCCAATCTGCAAAAACCTATTACTGGCAGGTGGTGACCAAGGATAGTAATGGCAATAGTTCCTATTCCGGTATTTCACAGTTTAACCTGCCCTGATCTTGGCGCTAAACATCATCTTGTTCAGGGCTGCAAGAGCCATGGGTACCGGGGGGATCAGCACGTAAGAAAATTCACAGCACAAACCGACTGCTTTTTTTACCTACTTCAAAGTGAATCGCTTGTTTTAAAAATAATAAATAATTATATTTTTATTTGAAACTATTTGTAATTCACCAAAATACATATATTTGAATAAACCTTATCCCCATGAAAAAGAATATCATAATAATTATTCTTTTACTTCTAAGTAGTCATCTTCAAGTAAAAGCGCAGTGTTTTATTTCCAGTTTCGGTTCATTAGGTGCTTTGGCAAATTCGACGGGGAACGCGGCCCTTGATAACAAATTCCGGGTGACCAAAAACGAGATCGAATCCTTGTTCAATGTTTCTGCCCGGCTGTATGTTTATGATGACGGGGACAGGCCGAACGCCTACGCCAAACCGAGCGGTGACAATAATTATGACGGCATTGTCGCCTTTGGACAGAATATGCTCCAGCAGCGGCTTTGGAATAGGAATAAGGGAGAGGCTGCGATTGCCGGTATCTTGGCTCACGAATATGGTCATGTTTTACAAATCAAAAAAGGGCTAAGCACGTCCAATTCAAAAAAGAGAGAGTTGCAAGCTGATTTTCTGGCAGGCTATTTTATGGGGAATCATAACTATCCCCAGAGCAGTATACAGGCTTTTGGAGCCGACCTGGCCTCTTTAGGTGATTATGAATTTGGAAGCGAAGACCATCATGGCACGCCGGCGGAGCGGTTGAACGCCATGCTGGCCGGCTATGGGCACGGAAGCGAATCAGCAGACGCGGCCTATAGCGCTGGTTTAAGCTATGTGAATGGCGGAAGCTATAACCCCGGGAAAAAAACTTCAGGAGGCGGGCTTGGTGATGATGTACCGGCCCCGCAACCTGTTCCCCGCAAGCAAATACTGGTCGCCTGTACTCATCTGGCGCATCCGGCAGGTGATCTATACCCTTGTACGCATGCCTTACACCCAAATGGAGACGTATATCCTTGCACACACGCTTGTCAGGGGCCCTATGGGATCGTTGCTTGCCACCCGGCCGGCGACGTCGGTCCCTGTACCCACCGTCTGCACACGAATGATGTCGCACCGTGCCAACACCCACTTCATCCTGGTGGTGACCTGGTTTATCAATAGCGTTTATGGTCGGAGCAGGAATAGGGCTACGTTTTAAACGAAGAGAATGGCCTCTGGTTAGCCGGCTATCGGTGATCTGGTCTTTTTTGTGTTTGCTCATCTCCGGGTGTACCGGTAATCAGAGCGGTCAAAGGACCGCTCTGGTTTCAGGTTACCGGGTCATCTACGCCGGAAAATATAAATGCGTTGCCAATCTGAAAGGGGAAAGCCGCTTTTTGGCGGTAAATCTGAGCCACAAAGGACTTTTGGAAATGGATATCGCTACCGGCAAAAAAAGGATGCTTCCCGGATGTCAGGATTCGGCCATGATCAACTTTACCGAGCTTAACGATAAGTATATTATTTCCGGAACCGCCAAGGGTATCAAAGTATGGGACAAGTATAATCGCCAAATGGCACCACAATTGTTACTTTCCAACAACAACATTGTTTCGGTCGTCAACTCCAAAACTGCGGGAGTTATTTTTATCACTTGCGAGAACCCCTCAGGAAAAACGGCATTATACCGGGTGAATTTGAATGCGGGGCTTCAAAAAATGGTTACCCTCTTGACCGACGATGTTAGTAAATTTCAGGAGAATCAGGACGGCACAGGCATCATCGCCTGGAAATGGGCCGGTACAAAACTGACCTATATTGATCAAAGCACCCTGACGGTATCGGAGAGCAGCGTTTTACCCTATCCAATTATCGAGGTATATCCTTTGATGGGGAAGGCGGCGATCATTCATTTATCCAATGGCTTTTCAAAACGCGGCGGCCTGGAATTCGGTAAGATAGCCACCTATTACTTTACCTCCCGGAAACTGACACAACTATCGGAGGTCAGGTTTCAGCAACTGACGGTTCCCGAGGACAGGGGGAGCATTTGGGCTGTGCCTTTACAATGGGCCTCAAAAGATTTCAAAGGCGTCCACCACTTTCAGAAAGATAGCAATTCTTTTGTATTAGACAGTATTTATTTAAAGAAGGACCTGGTCGATGAGGTACGTATTCCCGGTTCCAATAGCCGGACCTGGGTGGAACCGAACCCTTTCTATTCTACATCCAAAGGGATCCACGCCTTCAGCCGTGCCGGCCGGACAACGAAGGATCATTTGTATTTTAAAGACCAGGAGGTCTACCGGACCGAGTTTAACGCGCGTGGGGATATCGCCTGGATCATTCCCTCCGGCGGCAAAGGTGTCCTCATCGCCAATGACCGGCTGAACAAAGCATTTACCGTACTGGAGGATATCCGCTTTGAATCGACCTTTAATGAAGATGGTTTGGATTTTGTCTGGGGCGCATCGCCGCAAAAAAAAGCAATTTTCCGGGTCGCGGGAGATGGCTCGGCTTTTAACAACGGGCAACCGGTCATTCCCAACATCGATCAGGATATGGAGGACCCTTTTATCGACCTGTTGCGGATCGACCCGGAAGATCTGGCCATTACCTTATGGCGGGAAGATGAAGGACCGTCTGTTTCTGTTAGCATACCGGGCAGGCCGGAAGCCAAAAATTCTTATCAGCAATTATTTATCTACAATGAGCCCAAAAGACTTAACGGGGCCATTCTTAGCTTTGAGCATGCCGTTTTTAAATCGGATAAGAAGATATCCAAAGAAATCCGTACGATGCTTCCCCGAGGGCCGTTTACCGCAAACTATGAACTGCACTTCCCTTTTGACAAGGTCGGGGGATCCATAGAGGTTACCCTGCGGGATAAAAAAGGTAAGCTGGCGGCATCCGGGAGTACCACTACCCGGGATTCGGTTGGCGTCGTAGGTATTCAACCCGTAAACAACGGGCTGAAACTGAACACGGCGTATGATGTTTCGTTTCGGTACCGCGATGCGAACGGCAGCAACCTGCTGATCCAGTGGCCGGAGACGGTATTTACCCAACCCTGGTGGATGGTACCTGCCACCGTCACGGTATTCGCCTGGGCCTTGATCACGATCTTATTTGTCACTTTACTCTACCTTCCCGAGACGTTTGCAGGGCGAAAATGGTACCCGTTAATACCCTATCTGCTTGGCGGTACGGGGCTTAATTTACCCTTCATCGCCGAAAAAATACACCTGGACCAATCCTTGTTTGTATTTCTTTTGGCCTTCGACCTGGTCATGTTTTTACTGCTCGGGATGTTTTCGCCCGCCGTTTTCAGACGGCTATCCAGTTCGGCCGGCATCGGGTGGCTGCTGAAGAACCTGCTTTTACTACCTTATTTCCGCAGGAGGATCTATGCGGATTACCTAACCGCAAGCCAAACGAAGATCCGGCGGGCGAGACAAAGCGCCAATAATGAGGTCTATATCCAGCTCCCGGCCTTGTATGAGGGACCCTCCGACGGTCAGCAAGAACTGAATTCCCCCGTGACCTTCATCGCTGAAAAATTCCGCACCGGGAACGCACCCTTGCTGATGCTGGTCAAAGCACCCGGTGGCAGGGGAAAGAGTGCCTTGCTCCGGGAAATTTATTCGCAGATGCTGGCAGATTACCTGAGCGCCTCGTCCAAATACATCCCTGTTTTTTGTGAGGGGCAGGGGGCCACCATCAAGGAAATCATTGCGCAAAGTATGGGGGAATTCCTCGCCTCAGAGGAATTGCTGGACTGGCACCTGGCTTTAGGCCATTTTATTATTTTATGTGATGGGTTCGGTGGAGCAGAAATGGCAGGTGATGTGCTTCGGAAATTTCAAAATGATACCAGCGGAAGCCAGACCAGTCTTTTGATCAGTTCCAGAACCGGCTCCGATATGGAGGAAGTGATCCGGGCCGCTGCCAACTGGATGGTCGTAGAGCCCAAACGGCTGGATGATACCACGGTCAATCAATTCGAAGAAGGGTACCTTCGCTATGATCAGGAAAGAACACAGGCGCCGGTGTTCAGCTTAAGACCCGAGCTGAAAGCGGTGTGTAAATCTCCGGACGGGACCTTTCTGCCCATTCTGATCAGACTGGCGCTGATTGCGCAGGAAAACGGCCCTGTTTCGATCGATGGCATCTATGAATGGTCGATCCGGCAACGGATCAGGTCGAATTTTCCCGACCGCACCCAGGAGGAAAAGCTGTTCTGGTCAACGGTGGATGTTGGCTATCATAATTATTGGGCCAACCAAAACACCAGAGGAAACCGGGAGATCTTTTTTAACGCCGACAACGCGGAAACGCTGGCCGACCTGCTTAAATGCGGTATCGCGATTCCCGGGGAAGAGCAACAGTCCGGTTTTGACAACCCGGCGCGGAAAGTCCGTTTGTTTCATGACTCGCTTCAAACCTACCTGACAGCCAGGGCGCTGCTCAGCAGGAACGATTGGGATGCTCTGTTTGCAGCGGCCGGTGACCCGGTTTTTAATTCTGACCGATCAGATGTCGTTTTAGGTACGGGATCTGAATTGTTTCAAATGTGCCTATTGGTGTTCCCTGCCGCGGAACTCAGGGCAAGACTGATCAACGATATTAAGCAGCAGGGGAGTCTTTACAGCGCGAATTTGACCATGAGTGAGATTATTTCCACGATTCCCGAGACCATCACTAGTCTGAAAATAAATGACCTCAAGGAATTGTCCGTTCTCAATGCGATCCTTGATGTCCTGGATCGATGTGCCGCGGCTGACCAGTCAATCCAAAGTGTAGCCGCGATGTATTCCAAACTCTCGCAGCTCATTTGGAGTAAGCGCCTTAACTCCATATCTTGAAAGTTGGCCAATTCTACAGCCAAACGTTTCAGTTCGCCGGGCAGGCGAGCATCATTTTGGTTTCTTAACATTGGGTTCACATCCAACATTTTGATTTGCACGGATTATTTCGGTAAATTCGTTTTCTTTCCCCTTTGTTATGGCTGTGCTGGATGCGCTTTCTGATTTGGAGTTGCTGGATCTGTTGAGGTCGGGTAACCAGGCTGCGTATACGGAGATCTATGACCGGTATAAGTTTATTTTGCATCACCACGCCTTTAACAAACTCAGAAGTAAAGAAGAGGCGCAGGATGTGTTGCAGGAAGTGTTTACCCAGCTTTGGCTGAAGCGGGAAACGCTGACCATTTCTACCAATCTTTCGGGCTATTTGTACAGCGCGGTGCGTAATAAAATACTCGATCATTTTTCGCATAGCGAGGTGAAGCTGAAATATCTGAACCAGGTGCAGCCGGATCTGAGCGAGGTGCCGACGGATTATCGGGTCAGGGAAAATCAATTGCGCGAAATTATTGAGCGGGAAATTGAGGCTTTGCCGCCGCGTACGCGGGAGGTGTTTGAGATGAGCCGCAAGCGACATATGACGCACAAGGAGATCGCCGAAGAATTAGGCACTTCCGAGGAAACGGTCAAAAAACAGGTATCGGCAGCGCTCAGAACGCTCCGGGTGAAACTCGGCATCTTTGTTTACCTGTTTGTTTTGTTTCACTATTAAGATGTGGGCTTTGCGGCGTGTTATTAACGACCTTTTGCGCGCATTGGACGCTATTGACGAGGTTCATTACCGCACCGCCCATGTCAAAGTGATCGACGATCAGTTAAATATCTTCGACGATCATTTCACCACCTACGAGAATAATTTCACTGGTAAATTGGAAAGCAGCTACGCGGTACTGACGCATACCAAAGCGATTGACAATCCGCGAAACCTGATCAGGCAATTGCAAATCCCCAAGCGGTATGCCAGTTATGCAACGGCCGATCCGCTGGTGGTGGCTACGGTAGAGCGCCTGAAAGAGCTGACCGGCAGCGATCAGGATAAATGGCGGGAACTGACGACCATTCCGGATTTTTTTATTCATGCCTCCGAGTTTGACCAAAACCGCCTTAACCAGGAATTGATCGTCGAAGTCAAAACCGAGCAGGATTTGAGTTATCCAAGATTTGCCTGGGACTTCTTTAAACTCACGCTATACCTGAATATGTACAATTTTCAGACCGCCGTTTTTCTTTCGGTCAACTCGCCCCAAGCCCTGATTGATCATTACATTGCCCGCTACCTGGATGAGGGGCTTTACCAGGCAGAACGGCCGCAGGATCTTTTTGTGATCGTTAAGGAAGGCTATAGCGCAGCGCCGGTAACAAAAACCTTGCGCCGCTTTTTGGCAAAAATATAAATCTTCTCTTTTAGTGGTCCTTCGACGCTTTCGATGGTGGGCGTTATTTCCACTTTTACCGGCTCATGACGGCGTAACCTCTTAAATAAACTTTATAGCTAAAGACATTGAATATTATAATAATTCAATTTGTATATTTATCTTATCAATTTCCGATCATTGATTGCAGATCATGATTGAATGAATAAACGCCAAAGAAATGATATGACAAAAGTTATTGTTACCACTATTAAGGGAAAACCTTTCCTGATAGAAACTGATGACACCATTGATTTATCCGCCGATTTATTGTCAAAGCACCATACGCTCAAAGAGACCGAAAGTGATTTTAGTGATGTGGTGGATGTTGAAAAAATAAGTAAAGAATTCAGCGGCCTTAAAGAAATTATCGTGGCATGCTGCGATTCTCTGCATGATGCGTTTAAAAGTATTCCTAAGCCCGAAAAGTATACTATCGAATTTGGCATTAAGCTGGCGGGCGAATTAGGAATCCCTATGCTCACTAAGTCGTCTGCAGAGGCTAATTTCAAAATAAATATTGAGTGGAAAGGCTAACCGAATAGCAAATGAATGAAAACATCCCTCGTTATTTTGTTAGAATTACAGGGAAAACTGTAAATGGCGATGTTTTTAACGGCTCCGGATTTATCGTAAGTAAAAAGGGACATATAGCAACTTGTTTCCACGTTGTAAAAAGTAACGCAGATCCGTCTGGTCAGTTGGAAGTATATACACAATTTGAAAATAAACCCTGGATATATACTATTTTAGATCAATTTGAAGCGAATGATGTAGCATTATTAGAGGGCAGAGTACCGCCTTCCATCAATTTAGAGAATAGCATTGGAGTTCTTAATACGAACTGGCATAAGTTAGCTCAAATTGGCCAGGTGATTTGTTCTTATGGACATTCGTCTTCAAAGAATTATACTTTTGGGCAATGTTTTCCGCAAGCTATCTCTGGATTTAGTGAAAAGGATGGTGTTGTCGGCGTAACTGGAGCTATCAATCCAGGCGATAGTGGTGGCCCTGTTCTGGATCGCGATAGCAGAATAATAGGTATTGTAAATCAAAAAGACACCGTTCGTGACGGACAAGGAAGATTTCTGCCTATTAGTTTGCTCATTAGTCTTTTAAATAAAAATGAAATAGAATATGTTACTGCTACTCCTTCGGTGCCTTCGTTTATAGACAGGTCCTTCACCGAAGAAAACAGCAATTTATCTTTTAGCTCGAAAGATCAAATCCCACTTCAAATAAAAAAGCCACCTGCGTTATTTTTGGGTAGGGATAAAGATATTCAAGAAATCAAGCAAGCGCTTGATAAACACCCTGTTGTAATCATCAGAAGCGGACTTGGAGGAATTGGAAAAACCTCATTAGCGACGACGGTGGCCTTGTCATTGAAAGATAAATTTCCTGATGGTATTCTTTGGGGTCGTGCAGATGAAGAAATCGGCTCAATTTTAATCCGTTTTATATCCTCACTAGGTAATTTATACAAAAAAGAAGTAGACTATTTAATATCAAAAAGGGACTCGGATTTAGTAAACAATCATTCTATCAATACGGGACTGATCACCTACTTCAGAGACCTAATCAGCCAAAAATCCACGCTGATTATATTGGATAATGTCGACCATAGTGAACAGGTAAAAGATTTGATCCCTGCATCCGGAAATAGCAAATTCTTAATTACAACCCGAAATAAACTGATTATTGATGAGTGTTTTGAACTGATATTGAAGCCACTTCCGGTTGATTATTCTATTGAATTATTCGCCAGCCGGCTTAAAAATAAAAAGTACAAGTTTCCAATAGACGAATTTCAATTAAAATCTGTTGTAACCGACCTTGGTCATCTGCCGATCGCAATCAACATCGCTGCTGAAGTCATCAGCAGCATGAGTTGGACGGTCGAAGAATATAGGGTTCAATGGGAAAAACCAGACGCATTGGACTTACTATCCGATGAAGATAATCCTGATGAAAGCGTTAGAAAATCATTTTCGATTAGTTATGAGAGTTTGCAGGATGAAAATGCAAGATTTGCATTTCGACTTTTGGCCATATTCAGACTGCATTCAATACCTAAGCAATTATTGCATAATGTATTAGAGAAAGTAGTAGCGCATCCTTCAAAAACGGCGTTAACTTTAATTCGTCGCGGACTCCTGGAGATCGAAGACGAAATGCAATTAAATTATTCATTGCATCCCTTAATGAAAAAATATGCGCTCGAATTACTAAATAGAAGTAAAACAGAAGAAGAGCAACGTATTAAAATCGCTTATAACACGGCCGGTAGTTGGTATCGGGATCAAATCAGTACGTGGAATTCCGAGTTAAAAATATTTTACTTTGGATCATTGGGAAAAGTAGAGGATATCGATGTCGGTTTCAATGCGATTTTCTATTTTAATTTGGCGCAAGCATACAATGAATCACAAGCGATATTAGTAGCCATAGCAGATATTACGACTTTACATGGTCGGGAAGAGTTTCTGATTAAATATTTAAATGAATTTGCGCAGCATCGGGAACTTGAACCATGGTTAAAACTTTATCAGGGACATTATTTAATTTTATCCGAGAATCCTTCAGATCAAGCTGAGGGAGAGGCTGTTTTGCAGCATTTGAAACAAGTCGATGACCTAAAATTGTCGTCCGCCGCACTTATCAGCCTTGCGAAAGCGAGAATTAAAAACGGTGCATTTATCGAGGCGACAAAGTTATTCGAGCAAAGCAAAGAACAAAAAAAATCTATAACCCCTTTAGATGCAAAAGGAATAGCGTACATAGAAAATGAACTGGGGTATATTGCTTTGAAAAGCAATCAGCCCGATCGCTATCATGTTGCGATGAGTTATAATAAGAAAGCATTGGAGATTCAAATTTTAGCCAATGACGAAAAAGGGATAGCCTATACTTATAGGCGTATTGGTTCCATACAACTTTGGAACCTCAAACAGATAGACGAGTCTCTACTGACTTTAAAAAAAGGGGAAGACCTTGCCCGAAAAGTTGGTGCAAAATTGATTTTGGTATTATTATTAATTGAAAAAGCTGAGGCGATACGGCAAAAAGGGGGCTTTACAAAGAGCATCGACATCCTTAAAGAAGCGTTAAACATTGCCAAGGAATGTGATGATCCGTTTTCAGAGGCTCATGTCTTAAAAAGATTGGCGATTATAATGGAGAAGGTCGAGCACTACGGAGATGCTTATAAATTTGTTGAAGAATGTATGACAATTTTAAAAAGAATCAAACCCAAAGCTTCTGAAGATTTAAAGAATACTTATCATAGGCTTCGCGGAAAGGTAGCGTTTCTTAAAGAAGAACTTATCAACATACAGGGGATTATTGACCAGTCTGGCGAGACCAGAATCTTACGTCGGAGATTAAAAAAAATAAAAGGCCAATTGAATTTAATTCCCTTTAAAATAACGATTGATACCTTCTGAAATCAGAAGAAGCAAAAAGCAGCTTTGATGGGGCTCGAACCCACACCCCCTCAGTAACTTTGACATTATTGAGGTACTCTAGCCAATTGAGCTACAAAGCCTTATAAAAAATAACAACGGAATAAAATTAAATAATAAATTAGATTTTAGAAATCTAAAAAACACATAGTTATTAAGTGATGTTTCTTGCCCCATGACTTTGTATTTTTTTGTTTTCACTTCCTGCTTTCCCTTACATCCTGGCCACACGGTTGCTAAGTCTGCCAGACACCCGGTCGTCAATGGACGATGTGATCTTTATGAAATACTATGCGGACGTTCCGGTAAAGACTTAAAGATGACCTGTGACATGACCTTTACAAATGAAACCCAAAATTGAAAATCGCTGTTCTCGCTACATGAGGGAACTTTTGTAGGGCATCTTAAGTGGCGAACGTCCGCCATCAAAAGAGAAAAATCACAAATATTTTTTTTTCTTTTCCCGATACCCCTTTCCCTATCCGCTTGCCGTCTTACAGACATATGCGAGAAGAAGACATCAAAGTTTTATTGGATAAATACAAGGCTGGGACCATCACGGACGGCGAAAAAGCCGTGCTGGATCAATGGTACCTGCATGTGGCCGCTGATGGTTCGGAAGAACTATCGGATGAGGAACGGTTGGATACTTTTGAACAGGTGCTGGTTCATTTGAATGAGGTGATTTATGAAAAGAAAACACGTAGCTTATGGCCGCGCATCGCGGCGGCGGCTTCGATCCTCCTTTTCTTATCGGTAGGAACCTATTATTTGTTACATCAAAATAAACCGCAACAAGTAGCAGTTAACCCCGAACAACGCGCACCGGTCAATAATGGCGTGGTGCTGACGCTGAACGGCGGCAAAACGATACAGCTCCTTCAAAAGCACCAGGGTCTGATCACCGCCATTGGGAATACGCAGGTTAAGCAATCGGATAGTTTGTTAACTTATCAGGGTACGGCGACAAACGCCGCACCCGCGATGAATACGCTGGCGAATAATAGCGGGAAGAAATTCAATTTGGCGCTGGCGGATGGGACGGAAGTCGCGTTGGATGTCGCCTCGAGCATCACTTACCCGGTGAACTTTACCGGCAAACGGCGCGAGGTGAGCATCACCGGGCAGGCCTATTTTAAGGTTAGGCATAATGCGGCGCAGCCCTTTGAGGTCAGCGCGAAAGGGGAGACCATTGAAGATATCGGCACGGAATTCAATGTGGATGCCTACGATAATCCCAGAACCACTTTAATCACCGGCGCCATTAAGATCGGTTCGCTGACCTTAAAACCAGGTGAAGAAGCCCACTTAGCCGGCAATGAACTCGTAAAAGGCCCTGCCGACCTCGAAATGGCCACCATCTGGCTGCAGGGCAAGATACCGCTCAACCACCGGACACTCGAAGATGTACTCAACGAGGTCGGCCGCATCTATGACGTCCAGTTCAACTGGCCGGACGCCAGCCTTAAACAACTCAAATTCGGCGGAGCGGTCAGCCGCACCCAGAAACTCAGCACCGTGCTCAACTTCTTCCGCAACACCGGAAAAGTAGACTTTATCGTGAACGGCAAAATAGTTACCGTATTGAAAAAGAAAAAACAATAATTAACCTGAGCAACCATGAAAAAAATTTTACGCAACTAGGCCGCAGGCCAAGGTAACCGGAAACAAAAAAACGCACCCCGACTTGGACCTCGGGATACGTTAAGCGTCCGGGAACCCTCCCCTGGGGCAGAGCCGCAAAGGGAAAATAATAATTCGTGTGTGAAAACAAATTTATTAAACCCGAACAAATCAAAATTATGCAAAATAATGCAAAACGCATGAGCAGTGCCCTGCATTTCCGGGTGCCGCGTCAAACATTCTTAGTCATGAAGATCACGACCCTACTTCTGCTGATCACGATAATGACCGTCAGTGCCAGCACCCTGGCGCAAAAGATCACCCTGAACGAAAAGAACGCCAGCTTAGAGCAGGTCCTCAACAAGATCCGCCAGCAAAGCGGCTACGACTTCGTCTACAGCGAAGACCTTTTCACCAATGCGCCCCCCATCACCATCACCCTCAAAGACGCCACCCTCGAAGAAGCCCTCCAGGCCAGCCTCAAAAACCAGGCCCTGACCTTCCTCATCGAAAACAACGCCGTCGTCTTCAAAGCCAAAGAAGAAAACCTACTCGACAAATACAAAGTTTTTTTCGACCCGATCACAGTCACCGGCAGAGTTACCGACGAAACCGGCCAACCTCTCGCGGGTGTGACTGTAAAGATCAAAGCTACCGGAAGCGGTACCGCGACAGGATTGGATGGAAGCTTTAGGATTACTGTTCCCAATGATCGTGAGATACTGACTTTTACCTATGTTGGCCATGAAAAAGAGGAGATTTTGGCTAGGGATGTCGCAAAAAGCTTAACGGTTGTTATGAAATCAATCGCAACAAACCTTCAGGAAATAGTAATAAATAAGGGCTATTATTCTGTTAAGGAAGAATTGAATACCGGAAACGTGACGGTTGTCAAAGGTGATGATATCGCCAAACAAGTGACCACCGATCCAATACTTGCTTTATCGGGGCAGGTACCCGGCTTGTATATTCAACAGACCTCCGGCGTCCCAGGATCATATGCGAAGATTAGTATCCGTGGACAAAACAGTATCGCTAACGGTAATGACCCGCTTTATATCGTTGACGGCGTTCCGTTCAGTTCGATCTCCTTGTCAAGCTCGAACGGCGCTATCGGACCGGTCGGTAATGCCAACAGCAATTTTAACTCCGCCGGCAATGGACTCAGTCCGTTCAACGGTTTGAATCCCGCGGACATCGAAAATATTGAGATCTTAAAAGACGCCGACGCTACAGCGATTTATGGGTCACGTGGTGCCAACGGTGTCGTCCTGATCACGACCAAAAAAGGAAAGGCCGGGGATACGCGGGTCGATTTCAACGTCTATACCGGCGCAGGCCAGGTTGGCCATATGATGCAACTTCTTAACACGCAGCAGTACCTCCAAATGCGCAAGGAGGCCTTTAAAAATGACGGTCTGATCGTGCCGTCTATCGTTACCAAGCCTACCGACAATAATTATGATATCAACGGTGTCTGGGATACGACCCGATACACCAACTGGCAGAAAGTGTTCATCGGCGGGACTGCACAGTTCACGAATGCCCAGGGGAGTATATCCGGAGGCAACGCCAATACGCAATTCTACATCGGCGGTGGTTATAGTACACAAGGTACCGTATTCCCGGGAAACTATACAGATCAAAAAGCTTCGGCCCATATCAATCTGACCCATAACTCTGCCGATCACAGGTTCAGTACGCAGTTCGCCGCCAGCTATGTCGCTGACAATAATATTTTACCCTCCGTGAATTTTGCAGCTAACATCATCACTGCACCCGACGCACCCGCCCTATACGATAATAACGGGAATGTGAACTGGGCAATTTATAATGGTGCTCCCACATTTCTGGCAAATCCCGCCGGAGTATCCCTGCGCACCGCGTCATCCCGGACCAATAACTTAGTCAGTAATTTCCTGGTCAAATATGAATTACTGCCCGGTCTTGACCTGAAAAGCTCCTTTGGCTATAACCGGGATGAAATGAACCAAAATCAACTAACACCTGCAACGTCAGTAAATCCCACTTTAAATCCCATTACTAGCCGAGACAATATCATTGCTCTGACGAGTTCAACTTCATGGATCATTGAACCGAACATCAGTTATCAAAAGAAATTGGGAAAGGGTAACTTAAATATCTTATTGGGGTCAACTTTTCAAGATAATCAATATAGTACAATCACAACTGAATATAATGGGTTTACGAGCGATGCACTTATTACCAATCCCCAATCTGCTTCTACTATAACTGTTTATGGCAGTAATAACGTTCTATATCATTACACGGCGTTATATGGCAGGATAGGTTACAATTGGGATGATAAATACCTGTTAAATTTAACAGCAAGACGCGACGGAAGCAGCCGTTTCGGGCCCGGTAAGCAATTTGGTAATTTTGGTGCGATCGGTGGTGCCTGGATATTTTCCAAAGAGAAATGGGCTGAAAACAAGCTGTCGTTTTTAAGTTTTGGTAAACTGAGGGCAAGCTATGGTACCTCCGGTAACGACCAGATCATTGATTACCAGTGGTTAAGTACCTATAGCCCCACTACCAACACCTATCAAGGCATCAATGGATTGACCCCTTCGCGGATCGCCAACCCGGATTATGCGTGGGAGATGGTTAAAAAATTAGAGGCGGGCCTGGAACTAGGATTTTTGCGTGACCGACTGAACGTTCAATTAAGCTACTACCAGAATCGTACGGGAAATCAATTAGTAGGATTTCCGCTGCCAATTTTGGCAGGATTTAACACTGTGCAATACAATTTGCCCGCAGTGGTACAAAATACAGGTTTAGAAATACTTCTGAACACCATCAATTTGAAATCCAAAAATTTTGAATGGACTACCAACCTTAATGGGACCCTGCCCAATAACAAATTAGTTGCCTTTCCAAATCTTGCTAATTACCCGCAATTCAACACTATTTATCAGGTAGGTCAATCATTATCTTCCCGAAATGTTTTATTGAATACAGGTGTAAATCCGCAAACCGGGCTTTACAGCTTTGTCACTTCTAATGCCAATGGCGTTCCTTCTGTTCCCGCCGATGACCACTTCATTAAACCCGTAACACAGCGTTTTTATGGCGGAGTGGAAAATAAGCTGACCTATAAAGGAGTGACATTGGATTTCCTGGTGCAATATGTCAACCAGTATTCACCCGGTTACCTGCAGGCATTTAGTTCTATGCCTGGTACAGTGAATTATAACCAACCTATCGAGGTTTTAACACGCTGGCAAGTCCCGGGCGATGTGACGTCTATTCAGCGGTACAGTACCGCGGCTACAGCCAAAACCGCTTATAATAACTTCAAAGGCAGTGACGGCACGTTTGCAGATGCTTCCTTCGTACGCTTAAAGAATGTGGTCGTATCCTGGGAACTACCTATAACTTGGAGCAGTAAACTGCATATCCGAACAACAAGGATCTATTTCCAGGGACAAAACGTCTTTACGCTGACCAATTATAAAGGTCTGGACCCGGAAACCGCGGGGAGCCTGAGTCTGCCGCCATTAAGAATGCTGACGGCTGGAATGCAGATCGGAATATAATTAAATACGAACCCACCTGTTTTGAGACAGGTTAAATCAGATAATCATGTACTTTCCATTATCAAAAATTAGAAGGACAACCCTAGTGTTAAATTTAATACTTATAGTTGTTGTATTAGGAAGTTGCCGGAAATTTGTCGAGATCGATACGCCAAGTACCCAGATCGCAACTGCCGATGTGTTCAAATCCAGTGCATCTGCCACTGCTGCCCAAACGACTATCTATGCCAACATGTCTTCGGGAATATATTATGGCATAACGCTCCCCTGCGCTTTACTTAGCGACGAATTGGTAAATTATTCTTCACCAACAAGTAGTAATAATTTCCTTTATTATACCAACTCAATGGCCGCAACGCAAAATCTGGGTATTTGGACGGCGGGTTATCCTAATATCTATGCTGCTAATTCAATCATAGAACAATTAAAGAACAACACCAGTATTCCGGCAAATGTGTCCAAACAGCTCACCGGGGAATCCAAATTCGTCCGAGCGCTGTGGTTTTTTTATCTTACGAATCAATATGGTGATCTGCCCCTGGTATTGACCACCGATTACCGGATCAACGGCCCGATTTCAAGAACTCCGCAATCCGACGTTTACAATCAGATTATTGCCGATTTAAAGGACGCGGACAATTTACTGAATAACAATTATGTCGATTTGTCCGATACCACTGTTACGACCGAGCGGGTAAGGCCAAATAAGGCCGCCGCAGAAGCTTTATTGGCAAGGGTGTATCTATTCACTAAACAATATGCAAATGCAGAAGCGCTGTCAACACAGGTGATCAATAATAGCCTGTATAAGCTTTGCCCTAATCTAAGTGGTTCTACAAATAGTGTTTTTCTAAAAAACAGTAGCGAAGCGATCTGGCAGTTAGCTACGCCGATACCTTCAAGTTCGGCGACTACCGATGGACAACTTCTTTTTTTAAATGCAGTGCCCAGTACAGGAACACAACGATGTACGGCAATTAACCAGTTTTTGTTAAGTGCTTTTGAGCCCAATGACAAACGATTTTCCCAATGGGTCGGCTTGTATACTGCGCCAAACAGAACCAAATATTATTTCCCATATAAATATCAATCGCACGACATTTCTACCAGTGCGGCGTCACCAACTGAGTATCTTATGGTCTTGCGGTTATCAGAACAATACCTAATCCGGGCGGAGGCGGAAGCCTATCAGGGTAAGATCAGCAATGCGCTTGCCGATCTAAACCTGATCCGCAACAGGGCCGGTTTACCCAATTACGCGGGCGCCCAAGATCAAGCCTCCCTTTTGGCCGCCATCCTGCACGAAAGACAGGTCGAGTTATTCACAGAATGGGGGCATCGTTGGTTTGACCTGATCCGGACGAATACCATCAATTCGGTTATGGGAAGCCCTGGGAACGTTTACAGTTCCAAATTAGGCACACCAGGCAGCTGGAATCCGCAATGGCAATTATTCCCGGTACCAAGTACCGAAATCATTGCAGATCCTAATCTGTCCCAGAACCCAGGCTATTAACCTGTTATTATTTTATACACCGATCGGACATGGGATAAAACCATGGCGGGTCACTATTGAAAAAAAAATGAAAAAGTTATTCTTCCTCATAGTTTTATCGCTCTTTATCGTTGCGACCTACGCGCAGGACAAAGGCATCCGCTTTGAAAAGGGTATGACCTGGAAACAGATCAAGGAAAAAGCCCAAAAAGAGCATAAATATATCTTTGTAGATTGTTACGCAACCTGGTGTGCACCTTGTAAATTGATGGATGCAAATGTATATGTTAATGACACGGTTGGTGCGGTCGTTAACAAAGATTTCATTTCGTTCAAACTGCAGTGTGATATCACCAAGAATGATAATGATTATATCAAAAGTATGTATGCCGATGCGCGTGAGTTGGTGCAGTCCCAGAAGATCGAATCCTTTCCTACATTTCTCTTCTTTTCGCCATCCGGAGAGATCGTTCATAAAGCAGTTGGCTATCAGCTTCCGGGGAAATTCATTCAACTGATCAAAGAAGCTAAAGACCCAGCTAAGCAATACTATCCTCAGTTAAAAAAATACCAGGAAGGCAAGCTTGGCCCCGCAGAGATTCCGGCTTTTGCTCAGATGGCCCGACGCTTCGATAAAGCGTCTTATCCAAAGATTATTCAAGAGTACATTGAAAACTATTTAGACAAACTGCCAGAAAATGAATTCTTTAAACAGGAGAACCTGGATCAATTAAGCAAGTTTAGGGTCGGCCTCCAAACGGCTGACCTGTCATTTAAACGCCTGTTCGGGCAATCCGCAAACGCAGATAAGATCATGAAAGAAAAAGGCTTCGCTTTCAGCATCGTCAACGATGTAATCTACGCCGAACAGATCACCCCTGAAGTAAAGACAGCGAAAACTGCGCAGACCGCGCCCGATTGGGAAGTTTTGAAAAAGAGGTTGGCAGATAAATACGGCATGATACATGGCGCTGAAGCGGTCGCTCGGGCCAAATTGCACTGGTATGAAGAAGCAAAAGATAGTTTAAGGACCTGTGCGGCCGCGATCGAGCGCGTCGAACTGAACTTCGCAGATTCGGCGACGACTGGTGCTTACAACGAAAATCAATTAAATCAATATGCCTGGAATGTGTTTCAGATGAGTAAGGATCCCGCCCAATTGCAGTCGGCAGTAACTTGGGCTGATATAGTATTAAGCGAAATGGATGACACATCGCTTTATGATGGTGTCTGTAAAGGAATGGTATTGGACACTAAAGCTAATTTATTGTATAAGTTGGGGAAAAGACAGGAAGCTCTCCAATTGGAAGAAAATGCTTTAAAACTTGCTAATCTGGCTAAAGATTTTGATCCAAGGCAGATTGCTGATATGCAAAAGAATCTGGAGAAGATCAAAACAGGTCGGCCGACCTGGTAAGCCGTTTATTTAATTATCAAAATCAAAATCATGCGCCACAATTTTAAATTTTTGTTGATCTTTCTGTTTGCCTTGGATTCAATACTGTGCTACGCTCAGCAAGGCTTGCCGATCAAACCCACCCGCACTATCTCTTTTAGCACCAGGGAGGGGACCTATATGGATGTTGATGTGTCACCAGATGGAAAAACGCTGGTTTTTGATATCTTAGGCGACCTCTACACAGTCGCCGTTACAGGTGGAAAGGCGACCCAACTCACCAGGGGGGTAGCCTTGAATGTCAGGCCCGTCTGGTCGCCCGACGCCAGGAAGATCGCCTACCTGAGTGATTATTCAGGCATCTGGCAGGTCAATGTTTCGGACTTGCAAACAAAGGCACGTACGGTTATCGGACCACCTGACGAGGCCCTGGATTACGACCTTGATCTGGTCTGGTCAGCAGACGGCAACCATATCATTGCCAGAGACCGGGTTTACGGCCTCACGGGAGGCAAATTTGATCTGGGTGTAAAGCCCGACCAATTACTTCGCCTGACTCAGGACGGTAAATCAACTTTATTTACTGATTCCGGGTTGGTCTATCAGTTTGATCCGGCTGTTAAGAAAAAAACGGTCATCGCAAAGGTGCCCGAATTGGTGAACGGCAATTGCCATAATGTCGTTCTTTCCTCCAATGGCCGCTGGCTTTGTTATTATGTTGCGGAATCGGATCTATCAAGACGCTTAATGATACAAGATCTGGTAAACGGTACGAGCCGTTCGCTGGTTCCTCAACTCATGTTAAGAACAAGTTACGATCCGCATGTGCCGTTCAATCACTATTGCTTCTCTCCGGATTCAAAATGCGTGTTTGTGAGTTATAAAGGAAAAATTCATCAAATCGATGTTGAAAATGGAAAAGACCATGAAATCCCTTTTACTGCCGACGTCAAAGCTGACCTTGGCCCTTTAGATTACCATACTTTCCGGATAGGCTATGGGTCTATTCAAAGCAAATTTGCACGTTCCGCCCATGCAAGCCCGGATGGCAAACACTTAGTTTTTTCAGCCCTGGATAAAATTTATATTAAAGATCTCCCTGCAGGAAAAGTCCGTTTGCTGGTATCACAACCTTTTGGACAATTCCAGCCGGTCTATTCCCCCGATGGCAAATGGATCGCCTACGTTTCCTGGCAAGACACAATCGGCGGGCACGTTTGGCGAGTACCTGCAAAAGGTGGACAACCTGTGCAGCTGACGAGAGAACCGGGGCTGTATGAGTCTCCTGCCTGGGCTCCTGACGGCGGTTCTATTGCGGTTACGATGGCCAAAGCGATGCACAACCGGACGGATGAAAGACGTGCTATTGCAAGCCTTCAACTCTTGTCATTGCATGCCGGGGGAATAAAAGCCATTGATGATTCTATTCCGCTGGTTAATAATCTATCTTTTGCCGCCGATGGTGACCGTATCTTTTATACTCCCAGTCAAAATCTGTTAAGTAAAAAGGAATTAAAAGGATCCATTTTAAAGCCTCAGTTGATCTCCAGGAATTTAAACACAGGGAAAAGGGAAGTAATCGCGATTGGAGATGCTCCGACATTTTTTGCTTCCAAATCGTTATCTCCCGATGGGCGGTATATCGTCTACTCTAAAGCCGAAGATCTTTACCTGGCGCCGGTCTACTCCGGGGGAAAGCCGATAGCACTTTCAGACAGATTTAGCCATGTGCAAGTGATACGCTTCGTCGCTGGTATAGAACCTCACTGGGTAAATAATAATGTCATCTCCTGGACTTACGGCAAAAATTTTTACCGGATACGTGTTGATAAGATTATGGCCGCTGCCGGACGGATGTTCCAAAACAAAATAGCCTATTGGTCCCATGGTGGGATTACTGGTACTTTAAATAATGGGCTAAATAATGCTTTAAAAGTTGATGTCCGGCCCGATGATGTCATAGACCTGAGCACGGGCTACCAGGCTAATTATGGACATGGATTGATTGCACTTCAAAATGCCAGAATACTGACGATGCGAGGCAATCGCGTGATCGAACACGGTACGGTCATTATCCGGGACGGACGAATCGTTAGTGTCGGAGCTTCATCTGCCATCACCATTCCGCCGGTGGCAAAAGTTTATGATCTTACAGGAAAAACAATTATTCCAGGGTTGATCGATCTCCATTTGCATATGCCGGTACCCCCGAACGTATTTCCGCAGCAGTCCTGGATGTTCCTGACGAGCCTAGCCTATGGTATAACGACCGCCAGAGATCCCTCGCAGACCTATGATGCCTTCGGGTATGCAGAACTGCTGCGGTCAGGTCAAATGATCGGGCCTAGGTTATTTACCGTAGGCGTTCCCGTGATCGACGACGACGGGATTACCCGAGTCGATGAAGCCAATGACGCTCAGCGGGTGGCACAAAAACGCGCGCTCCTGGGTGGAACGGTTGTGAAGAACTATCTATCACCGTTCTTACGTGGTCAGCGCCAATGGCTCTTACAAGCTTCCAACGAAGCCGGCATGAATTTAACCAATGAAGGCTACGTATATCCCATTGGACAATGGGGTATGATCAAAGATGGCAGCACCGGCGTAGAGCATAATCCCGCATTGGGGGATGTGTATCAGGATATGTTACTCTTATACGCAAAGTCCGGTACCTGGTTCACTCCTACGCTTCAGGTTACGGGAAACCCAAATCCGGAAACAACCAAAGAGTATTTTAATTATACCTATTGGCATCAACCTGATGACAAATTGAAAAGGTTCAGTTTCCATGATGCAAAGATGAGACCGGTCGTACAAGGTCCCGAATCTATTGAGGTGATAGAAAAGGTTAAACCTGGGGACGGTAGTTATGACGGATTATTGACCTATTCGGGTATTGATGCACGTATTCGGCACTTTGGCGGAAGAGTGACTTTGGGCAGCCACGGTAACGACCAGGGAATCGGTCCGCACAATGAACTTTGGGCACTGCAAATGGGCGGCCTGACCAATATGGAAGCACTGCAGGCCGCGACGATCATGGGCACGGAAGCACTCGGTATCCAAAAAGACGTGGGCTCGATTGAGGTAGGCAAGATCGCCGACCTGGTCATTTTGAATTCCAATCCCTTGCAGGATATCCATAATTCCAGGGATATCAAATATGTGATGAAGGACGGAATACTCTACGACGGCGATAACCTTGACGAACTATGGCCCATCAAGAAGAAATGCCCCGAATGGAAAATGAAAGAAGAACGATATTGATGAACCACCTTCAACGCCTTTTCTTTTTGGGGAGCTTGCTCGCCTGCGCAAATGTGCAGGCACAGCAAGCGCATTATAACGACAAGGTGAATGTGTTCCTGGGCACTGCCGGGGACCATGGACAGTTATCCCCCGGCGCCTGTGCACCATTCGGACTGCTGGACGTTTCACCGGAAACCTACCCGGCTACGCATACCGGCTATGACCACCGCGCCAAATCTTTCCTCGGTTTTAGTCATAACCGGCTGGAGGGCGTTGGCTGCAAGGGTTCCGGCGGGAACTTATTGATCAAGCCCCTCCTGAAAAATACGACACTTATCAAGCAAAGTGAACAGGCCCGCCCCGGCTATTATGCCGTAGGCTTTCAAAATGGGATCGGTGTGTCTATCAGTGTCAAAGGTAACATCGCAACCGAGCACTATACCGGCCAGCAGCAGCTATTCCTGGACCTGTCGCACGCGTTGGCCAATGGATTTGTTGCTGAGCAACATAGCTGGAACAGTGGAATATTATCCGGCTGGATCGAAAGCGGAACGACCTGCCGGTTCGGCACCTATAAAACCTATTATACCGTCCGTTTCAGTTCACCGGTCAAAATCTCCGACAGTACCGCTCATATGCTGACCCTGGATTGTGCGAAATCTATAACGCTGACCGTCCATTTTTCGGCCAAATCGGAAGATAATTTTGAGAACGAGGCGAAATGGGAACAGGAGCTGTCGCGGATCAAAGTCAGCGGCGACCCAGAAGAAGAAAAACTGTTTTACTCCCTGCTCTACCGGACACTGCAGGCCCCGTACCAGATTGCGGATCATGCGTACAGCGGCTGGTCGATCTGGGATAATTACCGGAATGAGTTGCCGCTGTTATCTATCATCGAACCTGAACGCTACCAGGATATGATCAATAGCATCGTCAAGCTATATCAAACCGGAAAGAAAGACTGGGCGACCCAACGTGAACCATCCAATACCGTCCGCACCGAACACGCGATCGTCGTCCTGCTGGACGCTTACCGCAAAGGTTATCCTGTCGACTTCAGCCACATCAAAGATTCCCTGATCGCTGAGAATAAGCGTTTGGATGATAAGACGCCCGACAAGGCGCTGGAAAGCAGCTATGATAGCTGGGCAATGTCGCAGGTCCTCGCTATTTTAAAAGAAGATAGCCTGAGCAGGGTTTATTTGAACAAAGCCGCGAACTGGAAAAGCAGCTGGAACAAAGATTTTAAAAATCTGTCCAAACCTGATGTCGACCATCTGGAAGCCCGAGGCATGTACCAGGGCACCATCTGGCAATATCGCTGGTTTGTCCCCTTTGACGTGGAAGGGCTGATCGCTGCCTGCGGCGGAGAAAGCGCCTACCTCAAGCAGTTGGATACATTCTTTGCCCAGGATTATTACTGCGCCTCCAACGAGCCGGACCTGCAGGCGCCCTACATGTACCAGTTTACCTCCCGGCCCTGGCAATCGCAGCAAATGATCCGGCACTACGCGAAAGACACCGTCATCCAGTATTACCAGGACAATAATTACCGGGGCATCGGCGCGCAGATCGGCCGCGTGTACAACAATCGTCCTGATGGCCTGCTGCAAACCATGGATGAGGATATGGGCGAAATGTCTGCCTGGTACGTGATGGCCGCTATTGGCCTTTCACCTGCCTGCGTCGGCTGGCCGGTTTATAACCTTCATGTCCCCCTATTCCGCACGGTATCCTTCGGTAAGTTCCAGGTGATCGTCAAAGGGAAAGGACGGTATATCCGCTCGGTCAGTTTTGATCGCCGGCCGTTCAAAAGGAACTGGCTCAGCCACCAAGAGATCATGCGTGGCGGCACCTTAGTGATCACCGCTTCGACCGTGCCCAATAAAAACTTTGGCATCCAAAACCAATGGATGACCAGCCTTAACCCATCAAAGAACCATTAAAAAACCCAATAAATATGAAAACCATTAAAATTCTGACACTCGTACTATTCATTACACTGAGCCATTTTGCTTCGGCACAAGAAATGCCTGCAGCGATCACTGCCGCTTTAAAAACCGACGACGCGAGTGCACTCTCACCATTGCTTAACAAAGACAACCTCAATACTTGTTATGGGAATTACTGCATCCTTGCCGATGCAATTCGTTACCAGGCGGATGCCTGTTTTAGCTTGCTGTTGGATAAGGGCGCCGACGTCAATAAAGTATGCAATGGGTACCTGCCCCCCTTAATGCACGCATGTAAATATGGTACATTGGAAACCGTCAAAGCGCTGATCGCCAAAGGAGCCAAAAAAGATTTTACCTATGACGGAAGCATGGAAGTGCAAAATGGCCCGAAAAAAGGAGATACACCGCTGATCTACGCACAAAGGTATCATCATGATGACATCGCTGATTATCTAAAGTCACTGAAATAAGAAGGTATGCGCAAAATCTATTATTTACTTTATTTACTGATTTTCCTGTGCTCGTCCTTACGGGCACAGGTTAAGCATGTCGTCCTGATCTCTGTGGACAGTTTCCACCCTGACATGTACCTGGATAAAAGCTGGCCCTGTCCGAACCTGCAATATCTGATGCAGAACGGCACTTATGCGGATTACCTGAAAAGCGTATTTCCCGCTTATACCTATCCGAGCCATACGGCAATGATTTCTGGCGCTCTACCGGCACGGAGTAAAATCATCTATAACCAACCATTGCGCTCCAAAGGCGAATGGTACTGGTATTTTAACGCGATCAAAGAACCTACGCTCTGGCAGGCCTTAAAAGCTAAAGGCCTGAAAACCGCCGCCCTGATGTGGCCGGTTACCGTAGGCGCACCGATAGACTACAATCTCTCCGAACTTTGGGAAATTAACCATCCCGATGACCGGATCAGTTTGGCACGGAAATACGCCACACCCAAAGGCTTTGTCGAAGAACTCGAGCGAAACGCCACCGGTAAACTGGATAGTACGAATTATAACGACAATTACCTGATCACGGACGAGAATGTGGGCCGAATGGCGGCTTATACTTTTACGAAATACAAGCCTGCCTTTATGGCGATGCATGTGATCGGCGCGGATGATTTTGGTCACGAAGACGGCAGGGTTTCGCACCGGGTTGATCTGGCCATGGCCACTAACGATCGGGCGATCGGTGACTTGTTGGAAGCTATTGACAAAACACATTTAAAGGACAGCACCGCAATTATTATTGTAGGTGATCACGGCATGGCCACGATCAAACAAGTATTCCGGCCCAATATCCTGATCAAAGCTGTGCCTGCCAAGTTCAATCCGTCCGGCGGCAGTTGTTTTTTATATCCTTACGCGGGTACCGATAAAAAAGATTATCAAACCATCGTTCAAAGAGTAACAGACAGCTTGAACACGTTACCCAAAGAAAAACGAAGCCTGTTCCGGATCATTGACCGGAAACAACTCGATCAAATGGGCGCCGACAGCGCGGCATTAATGGCGCTAACAGGTGTAAACAGCTCCGGCCTGGTGTTCTCCGGTTCAACAAGAGCTGCGGAAACGACCAATCATGGTCCAGGTACTTCTATCCAGCAAAGCAAATTTGATGGCATGTTTTACCCCACTACCGGCGGGCATCATGGCTACGATCCGGATAATGAGGAAATGCATACCGGTTTTATAGCTTACGGTGCAGGTATCATTAAAGGCGGGCATATCGATCATTTGAGCGAACCGGATATTGCGGTGCTGATCGCGAAATTGTTGGGCGTCGATTTTAAAACACCAGACGGCAAATTTGTGAAAGGAATAATTCAGGAAAAATGATCAACGGCAAACTCGACGAGATCGACACCAAGATACTGGCACACCTGCAGGGGAATGCCCGGATGCCCAACGTGGCACTGGGCAAACTCGTGCACCTGTCCTCCGGCCCCGTCCAGACCCGAATCGACAAACTCGAAGAAGCCGGCTATATCCAGGGCTACCACGCCCGCGTCGACCGCCACCTCGCCGGCCAGCCCGTCCTCGTCGTCCTGCACGTCCGGCTCAAACACCAGACCAAGGAACTCCTGCTCGACTTCGAACAATTCGCCATGGCCATCCCCCAGGTCCAGGCCTGCCTCCACGTCACCGGCAAATGGGACTTTATCCTCCAGGTCACCGCCGCCTCCCCGCAAGCTTATTATGTCTTCGTCATGGACCGCATCTGCGACCGCCCCAATGTCGCCAAGGTCGAGACCAGTATGGTCATGAAAGAAGCCAAATGTTTTGGGCCATTGGTGCTATAAGCCCATTGGTTTCATTTCTTTAAAAACACCTGTACAAAGGGCAATAACAAGGAGACCAGCGTCGTCACAAAGGATGCTAGGAACTGGAATTTGGGGTAAGGTTCCAAATAATCGAGATGAATGATCTGGTCGCCTTTTTCTCTTTGAAGATACTCCAGGGACATTTGCGTTTTGAGCCGACGCCACTGTTTGCGCATCCTGACGATAGGTAGGGTAAATAAGCAAATGGAGATCACCCAGAAGGAGTGGAAAACGAGCGCAGCAAAAAAATAACGCGCATCGCTGTAAAAAGTAATGTTTTTCCAATAGAACCAGGTCCAGGGTAAAAACAGGACGATAATCAACAAAATATTGCGCTGCCATTGGGAGAACCTTTCCCGAAAGTCGAGCGAAAAATTAACGCAAAGCTCAAGGGTCGGCTCCTGATTGAATTGAGCAATCAGCAAGGCGGATTCCGTTTGGAGACTTTCGCCGATAACCAGCAGGATGCCAAATAAAAGGGCAAAGGTAAACACACGCAACTCCTGCAATAAATAAGACCAGCAATCAATATCAGGATTGACATAAGAATAAATGGTTCGACCGTGCTGTCCGATCGCGGAATTTCTAAACCATACCGGTCCGTCAAACAAGAGAAAAATCATCACAATGACGGCCAAGAGATGCTTTTTGTTTGATTTTTTTAACCAGCCTGGATAAAGCACAAAAATAAAAATGCCGAGTAAGGCAAAAGTGCTCACCCAGATATAATTCAATTGGGTATCGATAAAACCGGAAAAGGAAATCTTGACGACTGTATTATCCGGCTGTACAAGCGGCCTCCCGTTTTTATAATATTTCTCGGCTCCGCCCACGTCTCTGATACGCGGCAGGATCGTGCTGTCACTGATCCGGTTTTTGAAATCCCTCCCGGTAAAATCATGCGCGCGATAAGCCACATAGCCGGGTATCAGCAAAGCCCAGCAAATAGACAGGAGAATGATCAGCAACGCTTTAAAAGTCGGCGACATAAGGATTAGATTTTCAACCGGGCAAGCAATTTCCGGACACGATGATTCAATTTACAATGGTTTATTAATCAAGCAATTGCTTGGTATAGTAAAAATAACTTATTTTTATAAGCTCCGAATAATAAGTTCAATAAATTTTAATAAAAATGCGTTAATTATATCACCGTGACATGACCGAGCCTTTTTATCATTTAAAAAATGCAAAGACAACTTTATTAAAAGCCGTGTTGGTGGTGGTCATAGCGCTCCTATTCGGATTAATTATTCCAGGTATCGTCGCCGCAGGGGGTGGGGTATTTTATGAAAGTACACTCATTGGTCATATGCCTGTAAAAGCACAGCGGTCATTCCGGGCAGGTCAGGCCACAGAGGCCCTGCTTAAAGCCAAACTCAACGAGATCGACAGTGCTTTGAAAAAAAGCACTTCGCCGGGCATGCTTTCCACACTGGTCAAGGATGAGTCAGCGATCCGTTCGGAACTCAAAACCAGCCACACAGCGGTCGTTCCCGCGCCTTTTTACCTGAACCCGATTATGCTGGTATGGGTGGCCCAGTATACTTCGCTGGGTTGGTTGCTTTTGATCCTGATACCCATTAAAAACCGGATCATTCAATATCGGAAAGATGTTTTACAGTTTGTCGTATTTGTCGTATTGATCTATGCCGTATACGAATGGACCGTATGGATGCGCAACTTTGTTCTTGGAGATGAGAATCGCTTTGTTTACAGCTTCGCCAATTACGACATTTGCGCCGCTTCTTTTGTGATGCAGGAGATCAATACCTTGATCTTCGCCATCTTGCTCGCGCTGGTCTGGATGGCGTGGTTACATTATGTCAAAGAGTGTCGTGACGAGAAACCTGATAGCGCCCATGTGGCCGAAGGGCTGACGGACCCGCAATCACATGACCGGCTTTTACGCACTTACATCCACTGGCAGGCCTGTTCTATCGGCTTAGCTCTTGGTTTTATCAATTTTACCAGCGGATTCTGGACTATCATCATCCGTCAGCATGATCACCGCTACCTGGTCGCCGCGCTTACGATCCATTCCATTTGGGGCTTGACCTGGCTCATCATCACGCTGCCTTTGCTGATCAGATGGTATCGATGGACGCTGACCAAATCAGCCGCGGTCCGCTCATTATGGTTGGAAGAACCCATGGAAATAGAAGTCAGAAAATTCAGGTTAGAGCTCATCAAAGAAACCAACCCGTTTTCTGTGTTCAGTTTGTCTACCTCCGGCATCATTTCTCTGATCTCTTTTTTTCTGCCTATCCTGCAGGCGTTCTTTAAATAAATCGGTTTTTAAAAGTCTATACTGGGATGGTCATGAAAGCGCCAAATATTTCGGGCCATTGGTGCTGTAATTTTTGCTAACTTCACGGATATTTATGCAGCATGACCAAGAGTGCAAAAATGTGGTTGTCAGCCACGGTGATCATAACAGCCTTGCTAAGCCTGATCTTTTTTTGCGGGCCGGCTCCGGCAACTTTTAAGGTGCCTAAAATGGATACGAGTAATCCACTGACGCTCCAAAATTTTGACGAGGGCAGTGGCGACCAAAGTGGAGGCGCCGATCCGACTAAACCACCCCACCAACAAATTCCGCAAAACAACTATCAAAACTTCCGAACCAAGGCCCTGAACCAGGCCATCGGTTATATGGGCAACCGTGATAAGTTGAACCTCTTTTTCAACATCCTGAGTATTGTTTCCATTGTGGCCTCTTTTTCGGTAACGGTGATCGGTGCGAACAACGGCTGGCACCTTTCTGCCGACAAGATCGACAAAGACCTGCCCAAAGTTAAAAACCAGGTCACCAAGAAATGGATCATCCTTTTGAGTTCAGCTGCCGTGTTGTCCACGACCCTGGCTAACCGCTGTAGCGCTTATGCAGATAAAGAACAAAGCAAAGGCCTGGAGATCATTGGGCTTGTCAAAACAGCCGACTCGATGGTCGCTGGTGCTCTAGACATTAACGAAGTACAACATGTGGCTGAAGATCTTGAACTTGACCTGGCGAAATATTAAACTCCTGTTGCTGCTGGCCCCGCTGTCCTGGCAAGTGCAGGCACAACAGTTGGATTTTGTCCGTAAACTGTACGCGCACCAGCTCATCACCAGCGAGCATACACAGGGTATTGAAATGGTGATACGCGATCTTTGCGCCAAAACCAGGTTCAAAGAGCAGCTCAACATCAACCGGGGTTATGATGCCCAAAAACTCAATTTCTATATTATCGATTCCCGTAAAGACACGGTATTAAAGGATATTTGCGCGTTCGCCGGTGCAAATATCATCATACTCGACCAGTATTTCCTGACCACATACCTGGACAGGCTTGGTTTACACCCCGGTCCGGCGAGCTACCGGAATTTTCAATACTGGGTGATCGGCCATGAGATCGCCCATGCCGACCTTGATCATAGCAGCGGCCATTTTCTCAATAACGAAAAACCTAAAACACAGGAGCAGGCCAGGCATCTGCAATTCCTGGAATTGCAAGCCGATCAAAAAAGCCTGTCTTACTGGCCGCTTACCGTCCGGAAAACTATTCCTAGCGATCTGATCGCCATTTTTAACGCAGCGTACCGCAAACAATACGGCCCCGCGAAAACCAGCAATAAATATCTTTTGTGCGACCCCGCACCTTATCTCACCTACGCCTACCGGTTACAAGCGAATCATCCCGTTATGGTCATTCGCACGAGCCTGATGCTCTACTTGCTGAAGGTCAGCCCCCAATTAAATGCGGAAGCTTTTGGTTTTTTGCAGCAAAGCCAACTTCGGATCATCGAAGACCTCAACGGACAACCCATCCGTCGATGAATGTTTTGACCAAATCCTAATCTGACAGCAATTATTGCTGTTTTGAAAATAATTCAAACCTTTTGCCCCTCCCTGCTTACCTTAAAGGTTTGATCATGCACACCCTTACGCTCGATTTAGTTGAAAATCAAACCGAACATTCGTATATTCGAATGAAGGAGGTGCGTATGCCCGCGCTCAGGTCATTAAGCGATGAAGAATTGCTGCCTTTGTTTAAGGCAGGGGACCCCGCTGCGTTCGACGAGATCTACCTGCGATTCCACGGCCCGCTCCGGTATTTCGCTTCTGAAATATTAGATGATGAGTTTGCCGAAGACATTGTACAGGATGCCCTGATCAAGACCTGGCAGCGGCATCAGCAATTCGACAAATTTTATTCCCTGCGCTCTTTTCTTTATACCACGGTCAAACGCGCCTGTTTCGACCAATTGGATAAACGCAAAGTACGCGAGCGCCACCAATTATATGTAGCCAATAACCCGGATTTTGAACAAACCGCCCTGCAGGGCCTGATCCGCTCGGAGACCGTACGCCTGCTCTATTCCGCTGTGGATACGCTGCCCGAACAATGTAAAAAAATTATTTTGCTCACCTACGAGCAAGGATTAAAACCCATTGAAATAGCAGAGCTGTTAAACGTGAGCGTCAGTACCGTAGGCGTCCAAAAAATGCGCGGCCTCAAGCTCCTGCGTGATCGCCTTTCCGGTGATGACCTCGGCGCCGCCGTGCTGCTGATCGGGTTGATCGAGATCTTGCATTAATGCGTCGCCGCCAGTTCTTTGGTGGTGTTCATGACGCTGGCGTTCCTTAAATGCGCATTTAAAGGCGAACGTAATTTATAAGGCCGGTTAAACGCTTCCTGGGAAACTTTGAAATGCACAGCCAGCGCACGGATAATGTCTTTAGAAAAACCCTTTTTGTAGTTCAAAATGTCTGAGATCAGGCTTTTGCCCACGCCTAATATACCCGCCAGATCTTTGGACTTTAACTGGTGATCCGCCATTAAGGAGCGTAGCAGCATCACGGGATCCAGCTGAGTATGACTGCGCTGTGCTTCATCCCAGGTGTGGATCAACAGGGTCAATAAGTCGATTTCATCTTCGTTACCGCCTTTTTCCACTAAATGCTCCAGTGAGTTACAGTAATCAAAATACTGTTCCTTGGTATGAATAATTCTATATTTCAAAGCTTCCATCTTAATACAAACAGATATCGTATTGTTTATTCAATTTACAGAGTTTGGTATATTCCGCATGTGTGCCGATCCAGCACACAAACAAATGCACCTGCCTTTTTCCAAAAGCGTATTTACAGATCATGCGAAAATTATTCCCGCCAATGTCAAACACCACACGGTTGCTGCCATTTCCCAAAAGGTCCGCGCTCCCAAAAGAAGCCTGGATATCTTCCGGGATATCCCAGTCCGCATAATCGATCACATTCAGCCAAATATCAAAAGAAGAACGGCTCCGGGCATGTGTCTTCACATAATCCTCGATCGTTTGTCTTTTAATTAAGTGGACCTTCATGTACAAAGTAAAGATACAGAAAAAAGTTCACAAAATGTGAACTTTTTAGGCGACAATTTTTCCTTGTTAAAAAATCTTTAATTCCTTGTAAAGATTTTGGTACCCCTTCCCGTTTTATGCGCAATGAAAGGAAATGAACTACGCATTGCAGTATTGATCGACGCTTACCTGCGCGGATCAATCACCCGTGAAGAGCTGTCAGAACTCACCGCCTGGACGGAAAGCACGCTGGAAAACCAGCAGTTGTTCGCCGAGCTCATGGACGAAAAGCGTTTGCAGGCCATTCGCGACGGGCAAAGAAGTTTTGATTCTATGGCTTCGCTGGAAATAGCCAAAGTTAAATATATGCAAAGACGCTGGCTGGACTGGCAACGCCTCGCCGTGGCCGCTTCGATCCTGATCGCCTGTTCCATCGGTGGTTATTTTTTGCTGCATCAAAAAGAACAGGCACAGATAGCGATAGCTCAAAGGGAAATCGCCCCCGGCCATAATCAAGCGACCCTGACCTTAGCCAATGGAAAAAAGATCATCATCACCAAAGGCCTAAGGGGGCAATTAGCCACCCAAGGAACAACGATTATACAAGCAACTAATCATGATATTGCCTACAACAGCACCAACAACAAAGATCAGGTCAGTTATAATACGTTAGCCACAGCGCAGGGCGAGCAATCGCCCTACCCGCTGGTCTTAGCCGACGGCACCAAGGTCTGGCTTAACGCCGAATCCAGCATCACGTTCCCAACCGCCTTTAACGGTAAAGAGCGGATCGTCAAACTGATAGGAGAGGCCTATTTTGAAGTCAAGCACAACGAAAAACAGCCCTTCAAAGTACAGACCGAAACCCAAACCATCGAAGATATCGGTACCAGCTTCGACGTGAACGCCTATGCTAACGAGCCCATATTAAAAACCACCCTGGTGGAGGGCAGCATCAAGGTCAATAACGAATTACTGAAACCAAATGAACAAGCCCGTAATGCGAGCGGCAGCGTCACCAAAACAACGGTCAATACCCAGGTCTATACCGCCTGGAAGGACGGCTATTTCCGTTACGACCTCGAAACCCTGCCCGGCATCATGCGCGAATTCGCCCGCTGGTACAAAGTCGAAGTGGTCTTCAACAAACCGGCCACTGACCAGCAATTCAACATGAAAGTATCCCGTAAAGCGACCCTCAACCGGGCCCTCAAAATATTAGCCGACGGCGGCGTGAGCTACCGCCTCGAAGGCAACAAACTGATCATTAATTAAGAAAGGAGCAAAACAGGAAAAAAATTTACAAACACACCATCAGGGAACCCCACCAAAAAAGAAACCGGAAGTGCTGGAAACACTACCGGTCAATTTGGGCGACCCTTGAACAAATCGCGAGAGATCTTCAATCATTCACCCAAACAATACCAAAGATATGCAATTAACCCCAAGGTTTAAACAACTCTTATTGGTTATGAAATTAACCGTATTTCTGTTAACCATTACCCTCCTCCAGGTATCCGCCGCCGGTTTTTCCCAAAAGATCAGCCTGAAGGAAAAGAACGTGACCATCGACAAGGTCCTAACCCAGATCCAGGACCAGAGCGGCTACGAATTCTTCTACAACGCCAGCGCCCTCAAACAAGCCGGAACCGTCGATATCAATATTAAAGACGCCACCGTACAAGCCGTACTTGATGAACTATTTAAGAATAAGCCTTATACCTATTCAGTGGATCAGAATACGATCACCATAAAGGAAAAGACAGCTTCCTTTGTGGACAAACTCAAGGAAAAAGTCAGAGCAGTTGCTGATGCTCTTGCCGCTATTGATGTAACTGGTCGTGTAACTGATGAAAACAATCAGCCGCTATCGGGTGCAACTGTACAGGTAAAAAATGGCACGAATGCCACAACGACTGATGTCAATGGCTTTTTCACGCTCAAAAATGTACAACCTAATGAAACCATCGTTATAACCTTTATCGGCTTCGACAAAAAGGAGTTGCCGGCCGTGGCCAATGTCGGTCAGATCAAATTGACCACCGCGACCTCTAAACTCGATGAAATTCAGATCATCGCTTATGGTCAAACCACCGGCCGTCTGACAACCGGGAACATCTCGTCAGTGTCGGCAAAAGAGATCCAGGAACAACCGACCGGAAATCCATTGCTTGCTTTGGAAGGAAAAGTTCCGGGATTATTCATCACGCAGTCTAGCGGCATTTCCGGCGGTGGGGTAAACGTCCTCATACAGGGACAAAATAGCATCACGCACGGCAATGACCCTTTTTATGTGATCGATGGGGTACCTTATGTCTCGCAATTATTGCCTAATCTGGGCTCGAACATCTTAGGAACCTCTGCCGCCGTGCCGGGAAATTTTTTTAACAACCAGGCTGGCAACCCGCTGAGCTTTATCAATCCTGATGATATCGAAAGTATCAGCGTCCTCAAGGATGCGGACGCTACAGCTATTTATGGCTCCCGCGCGGCCAATGGGGCAATCCTGATCACTACCAAAAAAGGGAGACCCGGTCCGACGCGAGTGGACATTAACTTTCAGCAGGGCTTGGGGCAGACGGACCGGAAGCTTGATCTCATGAATACGCAGCAGTACCTGGAAATGCGTTTAGAAGCTTTTAAAAACGACAATATTGCGCCTTCGGCCACTGATTATGATGTCAACGGCTTATGGGATAAATCGCGTTATACGGACTGGCAAAAGGTATTAACCGGCGGAACCGCTCATTATGCTGATTACAATGCCACGATTTCCGGCGGCACAGCCAATACACAGTATCTCGTCGGCGGCACCTTTCACCGGGAAACGACGGTTTACCCCGATGATTTTGCGGACCAGAAAGCATCGATCCATTTCAGCATCAACAGCACCTCAACGAATCAGAAGTTCCACATCGGGTTAACCGGAAGCTACCTGGCAGATAACAACCGCCTGCCCAATGCGGACTTGTCAGGCTCCGTTTTTAAGGCACCTGACGCTCCGCCGCTCTATAACCCCGATGGGTCTTTGAACTGGGCACCCGACGCGACAGGCACATCAAGTTGGTTAAATCCACTTTCTTACTTAGCGACAAAGTATCTGAACCAGACCAATAACCTGATCGGAAACGCGAATTTAAGCTACATCCTATTTCAAGGTCTTCAGTTCAGCGCTAATTTAGGTTACAACCGGCTAACATCCAACGAGACATCTACTTTACCTCAGGCGAGTTACCCGCCCGAAAACGCTCCTTATAACTTACGCACGGCACAATACGGCTATAATACGATCGAATCCTGGATCATAGAACCACAATTAAACTACAAAAAAAGCTTTGGAAGAGGTAGAGTAGACGCTCTTCTTGGGGCAACGACCAATCAAAATAGCAGCAACGGTCTGCAGTTTTTCGGATCGGGCTATAACTCGGATGCCGTCTTGCAAAATATCCTCGCGGCTACCGCCGTGCAGGCCACTTCCACAACGGTTAGCACATATAAATACAATGCGATTTTTGGCCGTGTAAACTATAACTGGGATGATAAGTATATCACTGACCTGATCCTGCGGAGAGATGGCAGCAGCCGTTTCGGTGCCGCCAATGAATTTCACGATTTTTGGTCAGTTGGGGGCGCATGGCTTTTTTCCAATGAAACATTTATTAAAAATAAATGGGCCTTACTCAGCTTTGGTAAATTTAAAGCAAGTTATGGAGCGACCGGCAGCGACCAAATTGGGGATTACCAATTCCTGAATTTATATACTCCCTACAATCCTGGTGTAGCTTACCAGGGTATTAGCGCCCTGACGCCAAACGGTATTCCTAATCCCTATCTGCAATGGGAAGAAACGCGCAAGTTGAATTTTGGCCTCGATCTCGGTTTTTTACAGGACCGTATCACTATAGGTGTTAATTACTTTCGCAACCGCTCTTCTAATCAACTGCTCACTTACTCACTCCCGCTCATCGCTTCGCCAACGGGTAATGTGACTGCCAATTTCCCGGCTTCCGTGCAAAATACTGGCTGGGAACTCACGGCTAACAGTACAAATGTCAAGACGAAAAGCTTTAGCTGGTCAACAACGTTTAACCTGACCGCTGCCAAAAATAAACTCCTTGACTTTCCAAACCTCGCTTCCTCGAGTTACGCTAATAAATTGATCATCGGTCAACCGGTCAACATCATTAAAGCCTACCAGTTCCTTGGAGTTGACCCTGGGGTAGGCCGCTATGTGTTTTTAGACAGTAAAGGTAATGCTACTTCTACGCCTAATGCGGTCACTGACAAAACCGTGCTCGTTGACCCGAATCCTTTACTATATGGCGGTTTTGGTAACCGGGTACGTTATAGAGGATTCGAACTAAATGTTTTCTTTCAATTTGTTAAGCGCCGGGCAGCAAGCTTCTATTTTGGTGACGGGTTTGCCGGATCTGTGAATATCAACGAACCGGTCAACGTTTTAACACGCTGGCAAAAACCGGGCGATCTAGCAAGTATACAGCGCTTTACAACAGGAATCGGTTTGATTACGCAAAGTTTTGACGCCCAACAGTCCGATGCCAATTACGTTGATGCATCCTATATCAGGCTGAAAAATGCCTCTTTATCCTGGCAGTTGCCCAAATCGACCCAGCAACATTTAGGTTTGCAAAATGCCCAGATTTATCTGCAAGGCCAAAATCTGCTCACCTTTACCAACTACCCGGGCCTGGACCCTGAAACATTAAGCCGGACTTCGCTGCCCCCTTTAAGAATTATTTCGCTTGGGATAAGAATGGGGCTGTAAGACAATCTTTGGAAATTTAAAGAAGAACAAAATGAGACCAATATATTTTAGAAACGAGAAAATGATCCAGCACCTAAAGGTGAGGTTAACAGGGATCTCGCTGAAAGTGATTTTACTAACCGCTACATTGTGCGCTATCGGTTTGCCTGGCTGTAAAAAGCTGGTGGAAGCTCCGGCACCCTATACGAGCGTCAATGCTGCAAACGTCTATGCAACAGATGCCACCGCGATCCCGGTACTGACCGGAATATATGCCCAATTAAGTACAACACCTAATTTTCAGGGGTTAAACGGGTTTGATATACTGCTTGCGTTGTCTGGCGATGAGCTGACACTTTATAGCGGGTTAACCAATAGCAGCCAGAATTTTTATTACAGCAATTCCCTGACCAATGGGAATCCCGACTTTTGGAAAGCTGTTTATCCGCAGCTATTTACCATAAATTCAGCAATCGAAGGCCTGAGTGCCTCCAATACGCTCACACCTTCCGTTAAACGTCAATTGTTAGGTGAGGCGGAGTTTATGCGCGCTTTCTGTTATTTTTATTTGGTCAATCTCTATGGCGATGTGCCGTTAATCACGAGTACAGACTATAAGTCCAATGCTTTAAGCGCCAGAACACCTAAGGCACAGGTCTGGGCGCAGATCATCGCTGATCTCAAAGCGGCACAGGTGTCCTTAAATAATAACTTCCTCGACGGAACTTTATTGGCTGTCACTACGGAACGGGTGCGTCCGACTTCATGGGCTGCCACAGCGCTGTTAGCGCGTGTCTATTTGTATACAGCTGACTGGGCTAACGCCTATACCCAATCGTCATTGCTGATCGCGAATCACGCGCCGTTTACTCTGGCCCTCGTTCCCGATCTCAACAGCGGAAACGTGTTTCTCGCCAATAGCCAGGAAGCGATCTGGCAATTACAACCCGTGGATACGAACCCCACCAATACTTGGGATGGTGGTATTTTTATCTTACCACCCACCGGCCCCAGCCGGGACCAGCCAGTTTATTTAAGTTCCTACCTGTTAAATAGTTTTGAAGCCGGCGACCAACGGAGGACTAACTGGGTAAGTAGCGTAACCTCAGGTGGTACCACTTATTATTTCCCGTTTAAATATAAGGTTGCCGGTAGCACCACGGCTCCGGTCACTGAATATACAATGGTATTACGATTGGCTGAGCAATACCTGATCCGCGCTGAGGCAGAAGCCAACGGCGCCGGCAGAGGAACCGCAGCAGCGATCGCGGATATCAATGTCATACGCAAGCGTGCCGGTTTATCCAATACCCCCGCTTCGACCCAGCAACAACTGCTCGCCGCGATCTTACATGAACGCCAGGTGGAGCTCTTCATGGAGTGGGGAAGTCGCTGGCTGGACCTCAAGCGGACCGGTAATGTTGATGCCGTGATGGGCACAGGCGGCGTTTGCGCGGCTAAGGGAGGGACGTGGCGAAGCGAATGGGCTTTATATCCAATCCCGCTAACCGAATTGAACGCCGATCCTTCGCTGGTACAGAACCCTGGTTACTAACCAATAGGAATTATTTTTTGAAATCGACTCCCATGAAAAAACTATTCGTGCTGTTTGCCTTATTGCTGCCATTGTGGGTTTGGGCACAAAAACCGGTAATTGATCCTAGCACCTATGATCCCGCCACCTGGGCGTCGGCGCAACAGGCGATCATCAGTAACGACGGCCTTTATGCGGCTTACCTGGTGGTCCATTCCACCAAATATGAAAATTCCCTGGTTATCAGGACCATTCACGACACCTGGAAATTTAGTGTCAGCGGAAAACGATGGGCTGCTTGTGTTTTTAGTGATAACAGCCGAAACGCCATTTTTATGAAAGGCGACAGCCTCGTGATTGTGGAACTAGGCAAGGACAACGTAAAATATCTGATAGGTGTCACTTCTTTTAAAACACCCCATAAAGGCAACTGGCTGGCCTGTTTAGGCCGGGACCGGCTATTAAGGATATATGATCTTGTAACGCAGCAGAAATTTCAAGTGCCCGATGTTCAGCAGTATGCATTTAGCGAAGACGGTGCATATCTATTCCTGCAGGTCAAACCGGAAAAAGCATCGCAGGTAACATTTGAACAGCTAAGGCTCACGGATGGCCATAAAACTGACTTTTGGAAGGGCGCTGACCCAGGTCCGATCGTTCTCAGCCAGGACGGGACTAGAATAGCATTTACCGGGCAGAGCGACGATGGAGGTCGGACATTGTGGTTCTATATATCCGGGCAGACCGCCGCGACACCCTTGCTGACGGATTCTGCCGCTCAAAGGCTGTACGGGCTCGATCTGGGTGAAATTACGGCTTTTGACCAAAAAGGCAACTCGCTTTTGCTTTCCTTGGATCATCAGATCGAACTGCCCCCGCTGGATCCCAAAGCGGCCAGTGTCGATGTTTACAGCTATACCGACGCGAGCCTTCAATCCCGACAATTGAAAGAGCTTCCAGGCCAGTCCAAGATCAGTTATTATTTTACCGCGAATCTGGGCACTCATCAGATTACCCGTCTGACCGGGACGAACGAATGGCTTCAGACGCAGCCGGAAGATTTTGGCAGCGGTTCAGGAGACTTTGTGTTGACGGCTAAAGGCCCCATATTCAATGGGGAATCACTTTGGAACAAGTACGCGCTGGGAACTTTATACCTGAGTTCTAAGAGCGATGGCTCCCACAAACTGATCGCGAAAGACGTTTCCGACTGGGAGATCTTCAATTATCATTTGTCGCCAGGAGGGCACTATGTCATCTACTTTGAGGCGGGAAAGCAAAATTATTTCTGCCGCTCTACCATAACCGATATCACTCGGAATATTACCCAAGGTATAAAAACCGTCTGGACCACTTATCATGACCAGGATGTACCTCGTTCTAAATTTGTGCCGATAGGTATCGCCGGTTGGCTAAAGGGTGACCAGGCGGTATTGCTTTATGATCAAAATGATATCTGGAAGGTCGATCCGGAAGGCAAATACCCTCCCGTCAATTTAACGGGGGGATATGGTAAAGTCCATCAGCTGATTTGCTCTTTTTCGAAAGCAGAGGCTATGGCACAGATCGATCCTGATCAGACCATCGTATTGAACGTTTTTAGCCGTAAAACAAAAGCCAACGGTTTTGCAACGATCATACCGGGCAGGTCCGGCTCGCTAAAGTTAGGGGCGCTTTTGCCCTATCTTTTCCAGGCCAGCGTCGATAATGAGGAAGACCCTGGCGGCGCTGTGCCTGTCAAAGCCAGGGACGTCAATACCTGGCTTGTTTTGCGGCAACGTGCGGACGAAGCGCCTAATTATTTTTGTACCAAGGATTTTAAGGATTATCGCGCGATCAGCGATGTCCAGCCACAAAAATCCTACAACTGGATGCATTCTGAGTTGGTCACCTGGAAACTGCCGAACGGTAAGATGAACCAAGGTATCTTCTATAAGCCGGAGAACTTCGATCCTAAAAAGAAGTACCCGGTCCTATTTTATTACTATGAGAAATTGTCTGAACGGCTGCATGGCTTTTTACGGCCGGAATTTATGGAGGGTCAAATCAACATTCCCACTTATGTCAGTCAGGGTTACCTGGTATTTACGCCGGACATGTATTATGAGATCGGTCATCCCGGAAGCAGTGTCGTTAACACAGTGGTATCAGCAGCAAAGTATTTGGGCCGGCTCCCTTATGTAGACAATAAACATATTGGTCTTCAAGGCCATAGCCGGGGCGGCTGGGAAACAAATTATATTGTCACCCATAGTCATCTTTTTGCTGCAGCAATGTCTGCGTCGGGTCTGACCGACTATGTCAGCATGGCCAATGACATCCAGGCATTGGGATCAGGAAATGCCAGGAGCGGGAGTTTTTCAATGGGCTACCAGCGCATCGGCGCGGATATACTCGACCGGCCGGACCTTTACATCGAGAACTCGCCCATTTTTAAGGCGGCGAACGTTCAGACACCGCTGCTGATGATGGCCAATAAACAAGATGCTGATATCCCTTTTCAACAAGGTTTGGATTTTTTTATCGCCTTAAGGAGACTGGGTAAGAAAGTCTGGTTGCTCCAATATGATGGTGAGGGACATGTCGTTTTTGAAAATCGTAACACCATAGATCTTACGATCCGAACCCAACAGTTCTTCGACCATTACCTTAAGGGTGCCCCTGCTCCCAAATGGATGACAGAAGGTATTCCCGCGGTGCTTAAAGGCAGGGACGGGCGTTTCGAGTTGGGACCGGCGGGCGCAACTCCCGGCGCCGGGTTGCTGATGCCTGATGCAGTGAGAAAAAAAATAAACGCCGTCCTGCAAACAACGAAACATTAATTTTTAATCATCAATCACTGAACAATGAAAAAGCTAATCATTCTCCTCTATTTATACATCCCGGTACTGGCGACCGCTCAAACTACCGGGGTTCGTTTCGAACAAAACCTAAGTTGGGAACAAATCCTCGCGAAAGCCAGGACCGAACATAAATATATTTTTTTAGACTGTTTTGCGACCTGGTGCGGGCCATGCCGGCAGATGGATGCCAAGGTTTATCCGACCGACAGCGTAAGCCAGGCGTTAAATCCGCGGTTCATTTCCGTAAAAGTACAGTTTGACACGACCCGGAATGATGATCAAATGACCAGGGCCTGGTATGCGGATGCACATCGTATACTCGAAAGTTACAAGGTTAACGCGTTCCCGACCTTTCTTTTTTTCAACGATCAGGGCGAGATCATTCACCGGGGGGTAGGTTATTTAAAACCGCAGGAATTTATCAAATTGGCCGGGGATGCCGCGGATCCTGAAAAACAATATTATACGTTGGTCAGGGATTACCGTTCAGGCAAGACAAGTTATGCGCAATTGCCCGCTTTGGCAGTGCTATCCAGAAAATTCAATGAGAACCCAACGGCTTTCGCGATCGCGGAAGATTATGAACATCATTACCTCGATAAGCTGCCGGACAGCCAGTTTGCAACTAAAGACAATATGGAGTTCTTATCCAAATTCGCGGAGGTACTGAGTTCCGGGGACCGGATATTTACCTGGTATCGTGATCACGGAAACGAAGTTGACACCCTTCTCCATACGAAAGGGTATAGTAACAGCATGGTCAACTACATCATTTACAAAGAACAGGTTCTGCCCGAATTTGCTGCGGCGAAGGCACGTAAAAGCGACCCGGACTGGACCAGGGTACATACCGCCATTCAACAAATTTTCGGTGCTCATCTCGCAGACGTCAATGTTTTGAACGCCAGGGTCAATTGGTTTAAGGAACAAAAGAACTGGAAGAACTACACGCATTATCTGGTCGAACAACTGGAACGGGACCATATTGAAGATTCGCCAAAAGACCTCTGGGGAGTAATGGGTTTGAATAACAACGCCTGGGATATCTTTCAGCACAGTACTGACAAACAGGAATTGGAAACAGCCCTCAAATGGGCCGACCTCGCTATCGCGATACAACCGAAGGATGGCGGGAATAAAGATACGAAGGCCAATATCCTTTACAAACTGGGCCGCAAAAAAGAGGCCCTGGCACTAGAAGCACAGGCCCTTGAACTTGAGCCAAAAAATAAAGATATCCAGGAGGCCTATAAAAAAATGCAACAAGGCTTAACTACCTGGTGAATCTTATGAAAGCTATTTTTTTAATTATCGGTGTGTTTTTTATTTCGATGGCATTTGGCCAATTGGACAGCAGCCACCATGTACCTTTAGCGAAGACCAGGAACCCGGACAAAGTATGGGCTAATGGTCCGACCACTTATAGAGGTGAGCAACTGGAAACGATCGGGATGCCCATTGGCGGCATCGCCGCCGGGCAGTTGTATCTGAGAGGGGACGGGACGCTGGCGTGTTGGTGGATCGCGAATAATGCTTACAATACCGGCGATGGCCACCACCCGTATTTGAAATACCGAACCCGGCAAGGAACCTATGAGACAGGTTACCAGACGTTCCGCCCTGCATCTTACGTGGAAAACGGATTTACATTAAAGGTTAAAGGTCAGCAGCCGGTCCTATTGAATAAGACGGGCTGCCCGCATATCACTTTTGCCGGGGAATACCCGGTTGCCACGGTGCAATATCATAACGCCGGACCCGTCAAAGTAACCCTGACCGCCTGGAGTCCTTTTATACCGTTGGATGCGCGGGAGAGCGCGACTCCTGCCAGCATCCTGCAATATACCCTTTATAATGGCACCAATGTCCCGGAAGCGGTCTCGCTGAGCGGACAACTGCAAAATCCGGTCGAACTGGATGAACAAGGGCAATATGCCGCTATTAGCCGTAACCGGGTCTTGCTGGAAAAAGGCCGAATCGGCGTGATGATGGATGTTACCGGGAATGATATTCCTCAAGATCATGCATTCAATGGGAACGTAACGCTGAGCCTGTTAGGTCACGGCTATGCACTAGCAGAACAAGGGACCGCCAGTCAAACCGCCGAAAAGCCCCTGGGTATCCCGCTGATCGGTGAAGTGGGTCAAACCCTGATACTCAAACCTTTTGAAAGCCAGACGCTGACCTTTATCCTCAGTTGGTATTTTCCCAACCGGCCGCAGAATCAGGGGCACGGCTACAATTGGAATGAAGCCATTCCCTGTACAGGGACAAAGATCGGCAACAATTATGTGAACTGGTTTAAGAGCTCAAAGGACGTAGCTGCGTGGGTTAGCAATAACTTTAAACGGTTACAGGATCAAACGATGGCTTTTCATCATGATTGGTACAGCGGTACGATACCTTACTGGCTGAACCGGAGGATATTGATGCCGGTTAGCACACTGGCCACGGAAACCTGCCAGTGGTGGGGCAATGGCAAATTCTACGGATGGGAAGGCGTCGGCAGTTGTGAAGGTACGTGTACGCACGTCTGGAATTACGAGCAGGCACTAGCCCATTTGTTTCCCGAGCTGGAAAGGAACCTGCGGGAACGAACCGATCTGGCAACCTCTTTACGACCTGACGGCAAAGTCGATTGCCGCAATGGCCATGGTGGTTATGTCATGGACGGGCAAGCCGGCACCATCCTGAAAGCTTACCGCGAGCATCTGGCCAGTCCCGACAACGCTTTCCTCGACCGGAACTGGGCAAAGATCAAGAGCGCCATGCAGGTCTTAATCCTGGCAGATGGTAATGGTGACGGGCTTATTGAAGGGGACCAGCCCAACACCTATGATATCGCGTTCCATGGCGCCAATACTTATGTCGGCAGCCTGTACCTGGCCGCATTGAAAGCCGCTGCCAGGATGGCGCGAACCGAGCATGACCAAAGTTTCGCCGACAGTTGCGGGCAGATCGCTGCAGCAGGAAGCCTCAACAGTTCGGAAAGGCTGTTCAACGGCCACTATTTTGTTCAGGATGTCGACCTGGCTGCGTATCCCAAGTGGCAGTACGGCAGGGGCTGTCTGTCCGACCAATTGTTCGGCCAAACCTGGGCCGGGCTGACCGGCCTGGGTTACCTTTATCCGAAAGCGGAAATAGATAGTGCCCTGCTATCCATTTACCGTTATAACTGGGCGCCGGATATAGCGGCTCAAACCAGCCTTCACCCTGCTGAGCGCGACTTTGCAAACGCCGGCGAGGCCGGCCTGCTGGTCTGTACCTGGCCTTTTTCCGCGCACCCAGGTAACACCGGGGTGCGTTACCGCGACGAAGTCTGGACCGGCGTCGAATACCAGGTCGCCACTAACCTCATCCAGGAAGGATATACCAACGAAGCCCTGGCCATCCTGAAAGGCCTGGACCGGCGCTATGACGGCACCAGGCACAATCCCTGGAACGAAATTGAATGTGGCGATCATGATGCCCGCGCCATGGCCAGCTATGGTGTCCTGCTGGTGCTGGAAGGCCTGCAATATGACGGCCCAAATCAAAGTTTAAGCTTTACACCCAAAGTACAAAAAGACCGCTTCAAGGGCTTCTTGTCTACAGCCGAAGGCTGGGGCACGATCAGCCAGGAAAAGCAAAGCCAATCTATTTCTATCAGCTACGGTAAACTACCTCTGAGAACTTTGAGTCTTGAACAAAAAAAAGGCAGGATACAAGTGTTGCTGAACGGCAAAGCCATCCAATTTACGCAAAACGCCCGGCTTGGGCAGATCGAATTGACATTCACTCACCTGGTCATTCGCCAGGGACAAACCCTAACGATCAATTATGTATAAGAAAAGTTATATCTGTCTTTTGTTCAGTTTCCTGAGCGTCACAGTCCGCGCCCAAATGACCACGCGCTGGGCGAAAGAGGTGGACCCAATCAAACCTTTGAATGAATACCCGCGCCCGCAAATGGTCCGGCAGGGATGGATCAATTTGAACGGTCGTTGGGAATACGCAGTCACGCCGAAAGATCTTCCACAACCGCAGCAATGGGATGGTCAGCTCCTGGTACCCTATCCCATAGAGAGTGCGCTTTCCGGGGCAATGAAAAATCTAAAGCCCGATCAGAACTTATGGTACCATAGGGCATTCATTAGCAGTAAAACAGACCAAAGGACGCTCCTGCATTTCGGCGCGGTCGACTGGCAGGCGACTGTCTATATCAATGGCCACGAAGCCGGTTGCCATACCGGTGGCTATACGGAGTTCACGATCGACATCACGGATCAACTGAAATCCGGTGAGAACGAGTTATCGGTGAAAGTTTACGACCCGTCAGACCAGGGTATCGGTCCGCATGGCAAACAGGTGCTGAACCCGAAAGACATATACTATACATCCAGCAGTGGTATCTGGCAAACCGTTTGGCTGGAAGAAGTACCCTGGAACTACATCCATGCTTTGCTCATCACGCCCAATGTAGATTCCGGCTTTGTTGCCGTCACTGTGAAAAGCGACCACGCCGGAAAGGTACAGCTGGCAGCCGATGGCCGTGCGGTCCTTGGCCATACCAATGAACGCATCAAATTACCTATACCCAATGCCCACTTATGGTCGCCGACCGATCCTTATTTATATGACCTGAGCGTCAAAATGGGGAATGACGAAGTTAAGAGCTATTTCGGCATGCGTAAGATTTCTGTTCAGAAAGACGAGAAAGGGATAGACCGGATCTTCCTGAACAATAAGTACTGTTACAACCTCGGTGTCTTGGATCAGGGTTTTTGGCCGGACGGCTTATATACCGCTCCGACCGATGAAGCTTTGAAATTTGATATCGAGGCGGTCAAAGCGATGGGCTTTAATACGATCCGTAAGCACATCAAGATAGAGCCTGCACGGTGGTATTATTGGGCAGATAAATTGGGAATGCTCGTCTGGCAGGACATGGTGAACCCCAGCCAGGGCTTGCCGGAGGGCGCTAAAGCGGCATTCGAGCAGCAGTGTAAGGAAACACTGGAACAGTTGCATAACTATCCCTGTATCACAACCTGGGTGTTGTTCAACGAGAAATGGGGACAGTATGATCAAAAACGGTTGACGGACTGGATCAAACAAACCGATCCTTCTCGTCTGCTCAACGGCCATACCGGCGAGATCCTGTATGTCAACGAGCAATTGCGATCACCCAGCCCGGATGCCTATGTGGACGCGGATTTGACGGACGTACACAGTTACCCGGATCCCATGTTGCCGATCAAACAACCTGGCAAAGCGCAAGTACTTGGAGAGTTCGGTGGGATCGGTGTGGCTATCCCCGGCCACGAATGGAATCCTTACCAGGGCTGGGGATATATCAAAGTCAGCCCCGGGCAGGTCAGCAGTCGTTATGAAGCCATGACCAACGATCTCGTCCTCCTGGAAAAAGCAGGTCTTTCCGCCAGCATCTATACACAGCCTTATGATGTTGAAGGCGAAGAGAATGGCCTGATGACCTATGACCGCCAGATAATTAAGATCCCCTTAAAGGAAATGCAGCGCATCAACGGGAAACTCGTCGCCAGATCGCCTAAGCTGCCGGACATCCTGATCCAAGATTCCAATAAAGAAGACGAAGGCGTAACCTATACTCTACTCTTTGATCAATACCTCCATGGCAAAAGGGAACCAGTTTTTTTGAAAGAACTGGCGCTGATGAGCCAGCGCGTTAATGACAAAACGGGAGGGGCCAGGGTAGCCGCCAGTTATATTGAAACGCTCAAAGCCCCGCTGACCATGGATGACCTGCGTTTTACGCTGCAATTTACCAAAAGTAGCCATGATCCCGGATTCCGGTTAATGATAATCCAGCCGGCGGCATTTGAGACACTGATCGGAAAGAGGACGTTAATCACTACGCAAATGAACTGCATCTATAACGGCGATATTGCGCCGGCCATGCAGGTCACGAACAACCCGGACTGGATCACTATCGCTAAAGTGACCGGGACATACGGCCCCGCCGGCGAGGAAATCTACCTGCGCGCACGCATGATCGATGCCCTGAATAAAAAGGACTGGGAAAACTACGCCCGCGCAGCCCGGCCGTATCTCCAGAAATATGGTGCCAATATTAAAGAACAGGAAAAACAAACATTTGAGAACCTCTTACAACAACATCCATAAAACCAATTAATCCAATCATGAAAAATTTGAAACAAACCCTGCTGGCGCTGCTGACCATAGCGGCCATAGCCAGCTGTAAAAAACAAGACTCGGTAAAAACCTATCCCTTGGCCTCAATTAATGTGGCCAACGTCGTTGTCGGCGGCACCGCATTAACCCTGAACAACAGTGCGCTGACCGTTAGCAGCAACAATTATGCACAGTTGTCCGTCAATGCAGGCAACAGTGCTGTTAACCTACATCCGGCTGCAACTCCTTCAGTCGTTTATTACAATCAAAACATCCAAACTACAGAGGGTGGTTATTATTCGCTTTTCCTTTCGGGGCCATCGCCCTCTTCTGTTGACAACGTGCTGATCAAAGAGAGCTTTACTACCTACCCCGACAGTACCTGTGGCGTTCGCTTCATCAACCTGGCGCCTGGCAGCAATCCGGTAAGCGTAAACATCAGCGGTCACCCGAACGGATCAGAGGTTCCCACTTTGGCCTACAAAGCGTATACAGACATTAAAAAGTATCCGGCGGATGGCAGGAACCCCAGCTATGGTTTTGAATTTCGCGATGTTGCCACGGGAAATCTTATTGTGAAATATACGCTGAGTTCGCGTTCATTTCACAATGTAACCATTGTATTGCGCGGCATTGTCGGCGGATCTCCTGCTGCGGGTATAACCTTGGTGAAAGATTATTAAGACGCAGGACAGGAACCGAATTATTCTATGAAAAATTTTAGAAAACTTGCTCTCCTGCTGGTTGCCCGACTATGCCCATGCCTGATTGGTTTACTGACCTCCTGCGCCGCGCTTCAAAAACCGGCGCAGGAACAGGCTGTGGCTTACCGGGTAACGCTCGCCGTCTCCGCTACCGGCGGTGAAGAAAGCATTGCTGAAACTTTAGCCGTGATAGCCGTTGAAAACCTGGGCGAAGGGTACGAACCAAAGGATATTTTCAGCCGGAATAACCCTCAGCGTATCCTCCAATTCCGCGTCCCCAGCGAACAGGCGGCTACCCGGATCGAACAGCAACTGCGCTTCGCAGGCATCGTTATCACCGGCTACCATATCGAAAAGCTTTACTAAGACCATGATCAACGGCAAACTGGACGATATTGACTTAAAAATCCTCGCGCAACTGCAACGCGACGCCCGCATCAACAACGTCGCGCTCGGCAAACTGGTAAATTTAAGCTCCGGCCCCGTGCAAACCCGCATCGAAAAACTCGAAGAAGCCGGTTATATCGAACGCTACCAGGCCATCGTCAACCGCGTCGCCGTAGGCCGGCCCGTCCTCGTCGTCCTCCTGATCTGCCTCCAAAACCAGCAAGCCAGCCAAATGCGGGCCTTTGAACTCATGCTGTCGGCCTTACCCGAAGTGCAGTCCTGCTATATCGTCGCCGGCAAATGGAACTTTGTCGTCCACGTTTCCATGCCCAGCCCGCAGGTCTATGCCGTCTGGCTTTTCGAGCATATCACCTCCCATGAGAACATCAAAGAAGTGCAAAGCAACTTTATGCTCTTTGAATCAAAAAGCTACAGCGGCCTGCCGCTCTAAAAATTAACGGCCAAACGGCCTTTACCCATAAATATTGAGGTTGTACAATAAATATCTGTGGACAAGTCCACAAAGCAGAAATTAGAAAGATAAATCCAATGAACTTGAATACCAAAATCAGCTTAATGATCGCCGCAGGCCTTTTCGGAACCGGCGCCTTTGCCCAGCAGATCCCGAACTGGCAAAATAAAGACCTCGCTGCAGACAGCATCTTCGGCATCAGCACCGAAAAAGCTTATCACCTGCTCAAAGGCAAAACACCCAAGCCCGTAATCGTCGCCGTCATCGATGCCGGCGTGGATACCAGCCATGAAGACCTCAAAAGTATCCTTTGGATCAACCTCAAAAAAAGAAAAGGCGATAACGGGACCTACGGCTGGAGCTATATCGGCTCGGACAAAGGCAACGTCCATTATGACAATTTAGAACTCACCCGCCAGGTGCGGCAATTCATCCAGCAAGATACCAGTAAGCTCAGTACCGGTGACCTGATGGCCTACCAGGCAGAAAAAAAGGACCTTGACCAGCAGCAAAAGGAAGCAGCCAGCGGCCTGAAATATTACACCAATTACCTGCGCGCCCTGAATTATTTCGCCGAACAGTCCGGTCAAACCAATCCCACCGTCAGCGACCTGGAAGCCTATCTCCCCAAAGTGGGCAGGAACTCCGACTACCTCCGGTTTGTGATCGGCGAATTGAAGAAAAAAGACAGTTATGAAGCGCTTAAAAAAGACACCCGGGATGCGATAGACCATTATCAGGCACAGGCCGATTACCAGCTCAATACCGCCTATGATCCCCGCCCGCTGTATGTCGGTGACGATTATTTCAACAGCAAACAACGCAATTACGGCAGTCCTGACGTAATGGGGCCCGACGCCACCCATGGCACCCATGTTTCCGGCATCATCGCCGCCGTCCGCCATAACGGTATCGGCCTCGACGGCATTGCTGACGATGTGAAAATATTAGCCATCCGCACCGTCCCCGACGGCGACGAGCGCGACAAAGACGTCGCCAACGCCATCCGTTACGCCGCCGACCACGGCGCCAAAGTGATCAATATGAGCTTTGGCAAGGACTACAGCCAGGACAAAAAAGCCGTGGACGAAGCCGTAAAATACGCGCTAAAAAAAGACGTATTGCTTATCCAGGCCGCCGGCAACAGCAATAAAAACATCGATTCCGCTGCTAATTTCCCCAACCGCAACTACCGCAACGGAAAAACCGCCGGCGCCTGGATCGTCGTGGGCGCTTCCGGGATGCATAACGACACCACGCTGAAAGCCAGCTTTTCCAATTACGGCAAAACGGCCGTCGACGTTTTCGCCCCCGGCGTACAGATCTATTCCAGCATCCCCGGTTCCAAATACGCCTATTTCGATGGCACCAGTATGGCCTGCCCCGTCGTGGCAGGCCTGGCCGCCCTGATCCGGGAGTACTATCCCAAACTCAAAGCCGCGGAAGTCAAGGATATTATTCTAACATCCGCGGTTAAAGTCAACCACCCGGTCAACCTGAAGATCGGCAAAACGACCCGCAAGGTGCCTTTCACCGACCTCTGTCAGACCGGGGGCATTGTAAACGCCTACCAGGCCTTGTTACTGGCATCCATCTATGACGCAAGATAAACCGGACAGCATCGACCTGAGGATCCTCAACATCCTGCAGCAGGAGGGCCGGATGGAAGTCAACCGGCTCGCCAAACTCGTGCACCTGACCCCCGGACCGGTCCATACCCGCATCGAGAAACTCCTCGCCCAGGGCTATATCCGCCGCTTCGGCGCGGTCCTCGACCGCGTCAGGATCGGCCGGCCCGTCCTGGTCGTCCTGATGGTGCGGCTGAAAGCACAGAACACGCCCCTCCTTGAAGCGTTCGAAGAACTCGTCAAAGACATGCCCCCGGTGCAATCCTGTTTTATCGTATCCGGCAGCTGGAACTTTATCCTGCAGGTCACCGCGGCCACACCACAGGATTACGCGGTCTGGCTGCTCGAAAAGATCACCAGCCACCCGAATGTAGGGGAGGTGGAGAGCAATTTCCTCCTTAAAGAATCCAAAAACAACGCCCTATTTGAGTTATAAGAAATTTCCAAATCGTTCTTTATCGTTTTTTCATTCGTAAATGAAATGTCAGTTAAAAAGACCCAACAGTAAGGGCGCCTCCTGGAAAGGCGCCCTTGATTTCCAAACCACATGAACAGCACCATCCACATCCCTCTTGACCGGAACTATACCCGGGACCATGAATGGCTCAAACGCGAAGGCGAAGAATACCTGACCGGCATCACCGCCTTCGCCGCCCGAGAACTGGGCGATATCGTTTTCCTCGACCTGCCCCAGCCGGGCACCGTATACCGGCAGGGCGAAGTCTTCGGCACCGTAGAAGCCGTCAAAACCGTCTCCGACCTGATCATGCCCGTCAGCGGCAGGATCACCGGCATCAACCCATTAGTACTGAAGACCCCCGAACTCGTCAACAGCGCCCCCTACGACGAAGGCTGGCTGGTCAGCATCACGACCTTTGACAGCTCCGGCCTGGACAGCCTGCTCAGTGCCATAGCCTACCGGGACCTCATCGGATGAAACTGTTTTTATCCAACCTGCCCTTTGAACCCGGCGGCAAAAGCAAAAGACCAGACCACCCGCCGCAAACACCCCGGGAGGATCCGGGAATGACCCGGCCGGGCACCTACCTGCGCTGTAAACGCTGCGGCCTGGTCTATCATCACCATTTCCCCTGGCCGCTGTTACTGGCCGGCCTGCCTTTGCCCTGGGACCGATACTTCTGCGGTTTATGCCTGCGGACGACTTACCGTTGGAAAAGACGCGATGGTCAATCACCATGCTGATGACCAAGATAGTCCTCCATTTGAAATTTTAATTGCAATAACTTATCATGGACCTGTTGTTGAGGGCTTCTATTTGCAAATTGTTTCCTGCGCTCCCGCCAAAACTCTTCCTCTTCCCTTTTCTCCATTGCAGTCGCAGGCTCGTTTGACGGAAACACGAAAGCCTCCGCAAGTTCCTGATCACGGAACTTGGAAAAATCCGTTAATTCATACTTTTTATCATTCTTCCTGGTCTTCATTAAAGATTAATCAATTATATAGTCCCCAATAGTCAATCGTGTGGTAAAAAGCCGCAATCAGCCTTTCTTTTTCAGGGTTATCGGTTCTCAGGATGATCGAACTATAAAACCCTTTGTTTGGAATTTTTGAGTTAAAATTATGCTTTTCGAGATCACTATCTGCTTCACGGAACCAACGGCCAAAGGTAACCTGCCTATTCCGGCCCTTACCATCGTTATCCATGCACATATAGAGCAGTGCATTATCAGGCTGAGATACGAAAAACTCCTGGATGATATGAATGATTGTATGTCTTACCTTTCCGTCATACCTCTTTATTTCAGCAACACTATCGCAGGTAAAACCAAAAGAAATCACGGCAATTTCATTTTCATCCTCATCCAACAAACTGAACTCGGTAAAATAAGCGACATACGTTATACCGGAAGTAGTAACAAACCGATAAGAGCCATCGAGAGCCCTTTCTACATCATATTGGGCGGACAAATTTGATACCCTTAAGAGACGATAATGCAACGCTGTTAGTCACAGCCTTAGCGATACGCTTTTTATCATCCATCAACTTGGTAAATGGATTGGCTTTCTTTTCAGCAGTTTTTTTACCGCTGACAGTCTTTACTGTAGTTGTTTTTCCTGCTTTCATATCTACAAATATCGAAGAAATTTGGAAAAAAAACAAAATTTTACGGATAGAGGTTTCACAAGAATGTCAAGAAAATGTAGCTGAATGAAATATAATGAATGTTCAAGGAAATCGTTTTTTCGCTGACTATTGGACATTGATTAGTTTTCGGGTATCAGTTCAGAAAGCTCTTTAACAATCTTACCTAATAGTCAAAACAATAGTGGGCATCTCGGTCGTAGAAAAATTAAAAGTTCTTTCTTGTAGCTTTGTGTTTTGGTATCGGAACCTCAAAGTTAAATATTTCAAAAGGTTGGATTTCTAGGGCCTTACAAACAGCGATTAATCCGCTTACAGATATGTTATTTGTGCCTCTGACAATTCGATAGACTTGACTATAACTAAATCCGGTCCTGTCTTGTATATCCTCTAATGCAATTTTTTTCTCGTTAGCAATAGACCATAATCTTTGCCTTATTTTTTTTAAAGATTCCTTGTCTATGAATTGCGCACCCATGAGACAAAAGGACTTTATTTAAAAAGAAAATATTATTCCAAATTTGGAATAATTAAGATTAATCTTTACTTTTGATATGTAAAGGAATTATAAGATTTGAAATAAAAGTTTTTATAGTATTCACGAGCCTCGCTAAGAAATCTGGTAAATTTTGTCGTGCGGGGGTAAGTGTTGCGCCATATCCTATATTTGTAGGTCCCCACTAAAAGGTGGGGCTGGCGCTCGCTTATTTTATCGCACGACAGCCTAAGTTTACTTGGGTGGGCTTACCAGAGCCTCTTAGCATTTGATAAGTAGAGACCAGCCCCTTCTTTGGGGTGTCTTTTCAAGGCTCGTTATAAATTACAATAACGGGTAGTCCCGCCAAAAAACGTTATGAAAAACCAATTGCTTCATCGTAGGATAACGTGATTGATTGAAGTTTTGTCAACGAGTCGCGATAGTGCGATTTCCTTGCCGATAAACTTGCGGCTGTTTTTGTGTCGACGGCGTTTTTTTCTTTCGGCTGACTTGCTAATAAAGCAGCAGCGGTCGTGATGATAAGGGTGATGCGGTTGATTTTTACGCGGATGCGGATACCTGTCTTTTTCATAATGGTTGAATTTGTATTTCCGGCAAAGTAAAGCTTGCGGGAGATGCGCAAACAGTAGGAAATAGGTATGATACCCTTTGAATTCTTTCCCGGTATGATGCAACGGTCGCCATATTACAGCCACCTGTCGTATGACCTGTCTCTTTTATCCGAAGTGTTGGGTAGGGACGAGTTCCGGCAAGCCCTGTTTTTAGCCAGCCCGGACTTTTACCGCTTACTCAAAAGCAAAGGATTTGAATGGGATAGGTTGGGGGAGAAGGAGCGGCATACGCTGCGCAAATATTACAACCGTATGTGCCATCGCCCGGTACCCTTTGGCGCTTTTGCTTCCTTTGGTAGGGCAGGGGATCAACAGGAAGCGGTATTGCATTTGTTTCCCGATGGGATCGAAACAAAACCTACACTGAGACCTTTGCCCGATGATACGCAGCTTTATTTGAACCCGACGCTTTACCGGATCGGTAAGCATTACCGTTATACTTTTACTTTGCGGGACGAGAAGGGCCGCTGCAGCTTCCGGCTCGACGCGATCGACGCGGTCCGTTTTAACCAGAACCTGATCCGGCTTTTCCGAAAAGGGCCGCTGACTGCCGGACAGGTACAGGAATGGATCATGGCCAATGCCGATTGCAGCCTGGAAGAAGCGGCGGATTACCTCTTCTTTTTTGTGGATGAGCAGGTCCTTTATACCCGGGACCAGGTATCACTGGTCGGCCCCGTCCCGGGCAGGAGCATTCCTTTTCCCGGTACCCCTGTCTGTGATCAGCCTTATTACGCAGCGCTGGAAAGATCGGTCAGTACGTCACCGGCGCAGGATCTATCAGCGCTTGTTCCTGCTCTGCGCAAACTTTGCCCGTCAAATCCTAACATGCAGCTCGAACAATTCAAAAAGGAATTCCGGCGGCGCTTCGACCGGCAGCGCGTGCCGCTGCTCCAGGCTTTGGACCCGGACGCCGGCATCGCGTACGGCGAACAGCGCGCACCGGTTGGCGCTTTATTGGAAAGCCTGCCTTTCAAAGCCAGTAATAATCACAGTCGCTCTCTCGACTGGCAGCAGGTGCACCAGCTATTGCTTAGGCGTTGGAATGTGTCGGGTATCATCTTGGAAGATAAAGACCTGAAAGACCTGCCCGAGACTTCCCTGCCCTTGCCGCCGACCATGCCCCTGATCTTCCGCGAAACCATAGCAGGTACACAGATCGACTATGCGGCGGGCGTATCCGCCTTGCAACTGGCCGGGCGTTTTTCCTTATTCAGCGAGTCCGTGCACCAGCACTGCCTGGATATTGCTTCCGCCGAGCAGGCGGCTAATCCCGATGTCATTTTCGCAGATATCGACCTGTTCTCGGACGCGCATGTGGACAATATCAACCGCAGGAAAGCCATTTATCGCTACCGCATCCCGCTGAATACCTGCCCGGAAAAAGGCCTCCTGCCAAACGACCTGCTGATATCTTTACAAGGAGACCACCTGGTGCTGGAGTCTAAAAGTTTGAGTAAGCGGGTCATCCCGAGGCTGGCGACGGCGTTTAATTACCGGCGCTGCGAACTGTCGCTGTTCCGCCTGCTTTGCGATATGCAATACGAGGGGGTACAGGGCAACCTGACCTTAGATCCGGAAACTTTGTTCCCTGGCCTGACTTTTTATCCAAGGGTCTCTTATCTGAAGTTTGTGCTCAGCCCTGCCAAATGGTACCTCAAAGCAGAAGAGGTGAATATCGCCGGTCTGCCCAGGCATGTCGCCCTGGGCGCTGCCGACCAGCAATTGGTCTTTGACCTGGGCAAGCCCGAAGAAGCCCTGTTTTTTAAAGCATGTTTGAACGGTACGGTCTGTATTCGCGAATATCTGCCGCCGATGAGCGATCATCTGGTGCAATTCGTTACCACGCTGCATAACCCTCAACCGGTCTACACTGCACTACCACTCGCAGCAAAAAGTAGCATGGTCACCCGAAGCTTTGCACCGGGCAGTGACTGGCTCTATCTGAAACTGTATTGCAGCCCGGCCACGGCCGATGAACTGATCGCCAAAGTAATTGCGCCGCTTGTTAAGCGGCATCAGCGGAATATGATTAATTGGTTCTTTATCCGTTATACCGAAGGCGGCCCGCACCTGCGGTTGCGCATCCGCAGCAACGACACCGGCAAACTCCTTGTCGCCATCCGGCAGCGGCTCCGTTCCACCGGGCTTGACCCTAAAGTAAGGGTCGAAGCCGATACCTATCACCGGGAACTCGAGCGCTATGGAGCGGCGCAGATCGAAAGGGTAGAAGTCGCGTTCCGGGAAGGCAGCGAACAGGTCGCGGCTTTTTATGAGCGGCACCTGCAACCCGGCGAAACGGAACTGTTCCGGTTCGCCCTGCAATACGCTTATGCCACGGCCTGCGCTTTTTTTAATGGCGAAGAACTCATCGCGTTTGGCCGGCAATGCGCCGGTAATTTTTTCACCGAGTTCGGCAGCGGTAAAGACCTGAAGGTCGCCCTCGATTTGCGCTACCGGGAACTGCGACCAAACATCAGCGCCTGGTTACAAAAAACCACGGCAACCGGAGCTTTGACTGCGCTGGTTGCAGCGACGCGGCACAAAGCAGAAAATGTACGCATAGCGCTGGCCGCCGACCTCATCCATATGCAGGTCAACCGCCTCTTTAACCAGGACCAGCGCCGGCAGGAACTGCTCGTTTACCATTGCCTGTACAAATACCTGCGCTCAGATCAGGCCCGCGCGCAGCTTCTCCTGGAAGGCGGCGCGGTAGCTCCGCCCGATGGTCAGCCGCTTGCCGCCGCTCAGGACCACCTCGTCAGCGATGACCTGATGGATATGCGCGTGGGCGACGATATAAGAGCGGTGGATGCGGGAGAAACGTTCCGCGGGTAATTGTTCCATGATTTCCGTGATCCCGGAATAGGTGATCACCTTACCGTTCTTTGAAAAGATCTCCACATAATTCAGCAACGCCGAAATATACAAGATCTCACCGATCTCGACCCGCGTCAGTTGACCATTACCCGTCTTTGCAAAAAAGTGCCCGGCCGGCGCCGTGCGCCTCGCCTTCTGGATAGCCATCAAAAACCGTTCATAAGCGATCGGCTTCAGCAAATAATCCAAAGCCTCCACCTCGAACGCCTCCGGCGCGAACTCCCGGAACGAAGTCGTAAAAACAATAGCAGCACTCTTGACCAGTTTCGCCAGTGCAATACCAGATAATTGCGGCATATCAATGTCCAGGAAAACAAGATCTGGGTTGAGTGCTGCCAGCAGGGCAGGGGCCTCGAGGGCTTTATTGGTCGATCCCACCAGTTCCAGTCCGGGCGTACGCGCAATAAAACGGCCCAGCAGTTCCGTGGCCGGCCTTTCGTCATCCACCGTCAAACAGCGCATCATAACGGTAAACTCAGCTCCAGCGAAAAATCATCAGCGGTTTCTAAAATATCTAACCGGTAACGCTTGCCATACGCATGATCGAGCCGCAACCGGATGTGTTCCAAACCAGTCGATAACCTGTGCTCCAAAATCTGCCTTTTGCGGTTGGAAGTCCTGAAGAATAAACGATCGCCCCTGGCTTCCAGCGTCAGCGTTGCTGGATTTTGTTCATCCTGCAGATCACCATGTTTGAACAGGTTCTCCGCCAGCGTCAGCAGCACCAACGGAATGACCTGGCCCTCCACTGCATCGATGTTCACTTCCAAAAACATTTGGCCGAAGCGGAACGCGTTGATCTCTACGAGATGCCGTAACTGCAAAGCCTCCGAATCTATCGACACCCGATCCGCAGGCGCAATACTGAACCGCATCAACTCGCCCAGCAGCAAAACACACCTGGCCGCCTCCGGCGAATGCTCATCCACCCGGCTGTAAATAAAGTTCAGCGTATTGAACAGCAAATGCGGCTGCATCTGCTGCTTATAATAAGCCACCTTAGCATCAGCGGCCTGCTTCCGGTAAAAAGAAAGATAGGACGCCACCCGGTAAAAAGCCGCCAGGATCGCGAAATACATCCCGCGCGCAAGATTTGTCGGCGCATACGCCCGGATATGCTGCAGCCGGATAGCCGGCGTGGCGCCCTTGTCCATCAGGTAATCCGCCGCACCCTTCACCCACAGCAAAGCCACAAAAGCGAACAGGACAGACAGCCAGGGCCTTCGGCGGCCGCTCACCCACACCAGCAGGTAAAAAAAGCCGATGTTGATCGCATAATAACAAGCATAAACATACGGCGGCTCGGTCCTCCGGACCGCGTAATACAACCAGCCCATCTCGTAACCGATGAGCAGCATCCAACAAAAAAAGTGCAATAGCAGGGTCTTTGCCCTTGGTAGAACATAAAATGGCGTTGATAACATAAGTGATGTTATTGGTATAAAATCTGTAAATGAGATTTCCCTGCCAGTTTATTTTACAATAATAACAAAAAAAGCAAATGAAACAGAAAAGCAAATTACCAGAAAAGAACAAACGGATCCAATCCGTTTACGGCCAGCCGCAAAACGACCTGCCGACGACCGATCCGACACAAACCAGCGGCGACCCGACCAGCGGGCTCCCGACCACCACAACCCATTTAGCCGGTTTCCGCCGTTAGTATGTTAAAGAATGAACTCCAGGACCCGGGCGGGGCCATCCCCGCCTGGGAAATGGCGCTCTTCTCGGCGGATAGTGATGAAACGCTCCGCCGTTATTACCAGTTCCATCTGAAGGAACTGTCGAAAAACTACGATGCTGAACTGTGCGACCACCTGCTGGAGCATTACGCGGCTTATCTTGACCTGGATATACCCGCGCCGAATGAGCATCATAAGCGTCTTTTAATCCAACTGCCACAATTGGGCGATACGGTACCGGAGCGTTTGCTGGCCGCCTATTTGGAAGATATGCAAGATACCCGCTATCCCTACACCTTTAGCGCATTAAAATATTTTAAGAATTTGTTAAACGGCCTTCGGCAATATGATGACCTGATCAGTTTACTTGTTCGTTATAATTTCAATCACCCTGCTTTCTTTGGTTATTTATATCAAAATGGTATTCGCGTAAATGTGTTACCGATGCCCGGCTATTGTTATGACAAACGCTGGCCATCGCTCGACCCGGCGCTCTTAACCCGGCCAGGTAGCGTCGCTCCAACAACTTTAGGACTCGACCTTTCCGTAGCGCAATTGGCTTGTTTGCTGCGCCTCAACTACCAGCAAGGGCTCTACGCTGGCGCCAGCCTGCAGGAAGTCTTCCATTTCGCGGCTACCCATTTCCACACCCGCCGGCAATCTCATATCTCCGAACGCAGTCTGGCTAAAGAATACTATAGTATCTCGCAAATCACTGCTGCGACCGTGCGTGATATGCTGATGAAGCAGGTGGCTCAGATCGACCGCGAATTCTTCCCGTCGTAATAAATGCTATTTCTCCAGAGGTCTCACTACTGCTACGGTGCTAAGATTATTTTTAATTTGCTAATTGTATTAGCATTTGCTATCTTTGTTCGTATTCCTTACTTTTGCATTATCTCCCAGCAACTTATGTTTAACAGCGATAGCATTTATACCAAAGAACAAATTGATAAACTAGGCAATGCCATTATCTTTTTGTGCGAGCGTGTAGGTCCGGTGTCCAAGACGAAATTGCTCAAGCTGATCTATCTGATCGAAGAGACCTCCGTTAAGAAATACGGCGTGCCGTTTTTTAACATCCGATTTGATGCCTGGCATTTAGGCCCGGTAGCACGCGACCTGTACCTGGAGATCACCGGTGAGACCTTTATGCTGGACCGGTATATTGATAAAAAGATGGTCGATGGCACGATCAACGTCGTTCCCAAACAAGACTTTTCTGATGACGAATTCAGCGATACTGAAATGAAGCTGATGGAGCAGATCGCGGTCACTTTCAAATACGCTCCTGCGGAAGACCTCGTCAAACTTACCCATCGTGAACATTCGCCCTGGCACCAGACAGCCGTAGAGCACGGTTTGCTGGAAGCCTTTGAGCAAAAACTGGCAACCTCTTCCAATGCCGAGATCGACCTGAGCCGTATCCTCGCCGGAGATGAAGAAAAATTGAAACGCTACCAGGGTTATAAGGAATTTATGGCGGAAAGCCGCAGCCTCAAACGCTAATGTATCACGCCGGATCGATCATTTACTTTCCGATATTTTATTTTAAGAACGGCGGGAGGTCGAAAGCCAAGTACTTTTTGGTGTTGAAAGAAGTTGAAGCTGGATTATTACTGGTCAGCCTGCCTTCCAGCATTGATCATTTGCCGCGGTTTAGCAAACAGGTACACGGTTGCCTGGAGGTCCCGGATGGCAATATCTGTTGCTATATTTTTAAAGCCGGCCAGGGTGTTTGCGATAATGGCTTTTCATTTGAGTTCGATACCTATGTATACGGCGAGTATTTAGACCAGTATGAAACCAGCTTGCTGGACGATATTTACCCCATTGAAAATATCGATTTCGAAATTATCGGCACGCTGACCGGAACAGAACTAGCCGCGGTCACTGCTTGCTTCGCCAGTAGCGCCAGTGTCAAACAAAAATACAAGAAACTGCTGCGCCACTAAATTATACAGCGAGCCTCCAGGAGGACCTTCATTTCGCCGACCAAAGACAATTGGCGGCACTTAACCGCGAATTCTTCCCGGCGTAGCCTGTAACAAATGCAATAAATTCTCTTTCTCCAGAAGCTGCGTAAGCTCCGCTAACCACGGATAACTGAAATACGTGTTCTCCTGCAAGCTTTCCGGGCTTTCCGCCAAAATATCTGCCAGACAATTCAAACCCATTTTTTGCGCTTGCGCACAAAAGGCAGGGCTAAAGCCGATCTCTTCCAGGTTCCGTTCAAGCATACTCAAATATAACCAATGTTGTTTAAAGTAGGTATATTATAAGCGGTTTATTTTTAGCGGACATTTGGCTTGTTTTGTCCATGCCCAAATACACCGATACCGAAGCACTGCTCGTCAAGATCGGCGAACGCATCCGCGAGCTGCGCCTGGCCAAAGGCGAGCCCAACGCGGAGAAATTCGCACTGAAGAACGACATCAACCGCGTGCAGTATTACGGCTACGAAAAGGGAAAGGATATGCAGCTGTCTTCGCTGCTGAAGGTCCTCAACGCTCTGGATACCTCCCTGCCCGAATTTTTTGAGGGGTTTTAACGAAGTAACAAAGCTATGATGTAGTTAATGCCTGCTTTTTGTAAAAGATCTAATAAAAATCGTAGCACCTGTTCCCATTATTGTTTCTCTGCATTACTGCGTATGCAGATAGGGGCAACAGCGCAGGTGAGCAAACAGAAGGCGATCTTTCACAAGGACAAGGGGGGCTTTTTGATCTGGCCGGATAGGGGCATTTTCAGGTGTTTTACTCACCTTGGTATTATTAACTTAATTGTTTCCTTATCAATTGAATAGAAATAAGAAAGTCCAATTATTTCAGCAATGTTAATAATATTAGTGCCGCTTTATTTGAATATGTTGTTCTGGTTGCTAATATTTGCCGGTATTAATTGCGTATGATTGTTTCTGCGCTCCCCTTAGTTATTGTATTTATCACTATTGAATAAACCCATGAAGAAACTTCTCCTTGCCACGATTTTGGCTGTGGCTTTTTACAGCCAATCGTTGGCGCAAACAAACGTAAGTCCCGATACTACAGCTATTGGCATAGGCGCGACAAGCTATGTGTGGCCGTACAAGTTCCCCTACCAAAACCATCACATAGCCTATTACGGATTGGGTTGGCACACGGACGCCGAGCAACAGCACGGCGGCTATATGGCGTACTTAAGTGGATGGTCTGGCATAAAGTTCTTTACAGACGAGTTGCCTCGAATGACAATTAAGCAAGATGGCAGCGTCGGCATCGGCACAAATACCCCTGGTTACAAACTGGAGATTACCGGAAGTACCGGCGGCAGGGGCCTTATGGGTAATGGTAGTATGGGGCAGTATTACGAGATACTACCTTACGAAATAGGCAGTCATAATAATGCCGGATGGTCAGGAACGATGTTTGGCGTTAGAACTGGCGGACTTAACAGTGCTTCAAAACCTCTTACTCAGAATGTGAGTGCCAACAGCTCAGACTATCAACAAGCATGGGCCATGACCTTTAGTTCGGATAAAAATGCAAGCAATGGCGCTGCTTTCTCCTTGTGGAGCGCCGATGCAACTACCCCCAATACGGAAATGTCAGAGGTTTTCCGTGTTCAAAGTAATGGTGCAGTGGGCATCAATACCAATTATATTCCCTCGGGGTATCAATTGGCTGTTAATGGAACGGTGATTTTTACACAGGCTTATGTGCAGCTAAGAGGCAGTTGGCCAGACTATGTTTTCAAAAAGGGTTACCAATTAAGGCCGCTTTCCGAAGTCAAAAGTTACATAGATCAAAACCAGCATTTGCCGGATATGCCAGACGCCGCAACCGTAAAGAAGGAGGGCCTCAACCTGGGCGAGATCAACAAAGCCTTGCTTAAAAAAGTGGAGGAACTGACGCTGTACCTGATCGAAAAGGACGAGAAAGTGGCTGAGCTGGAAAAATTGAGCAAAGAGCAGAAAACCCTCATGGCTATTCAAGAGGCCCGATTAAAAAAAATAGAAACCGCACTGCGACAGATTGCAGGCAAATAACACGAACCATCAAATGAAAAAAAACTGTTTACCCTAATTACCTTCGTCCTTTTTTAGTGCACACGCGGAGAACAGATTGTTTTCATAATTGTTGAAATTAACAAGAACCTGTATCCAATAAGATTAGGATGCGAGGTTCTATAAGCCGGTGGTTGCCAGGTAGACGAGTGTAGATTCGTTGACGGAGAAGTGGAAGGGGAAGGTGGTCGCCATATGTTTATGGGTTTGATAATGGAGTTAGATTTGAAGACCCGGATGGAATATGGCCAGGACAAGGGTTTTTAACAGACTTTCTTGAAAGCGCGCAGCTCTTTCGTCAGTAGGTAGCTGTGCCACTAAAGAACAGCTATACGAGGATAACGACCATTGTTATTTAACCATGCAATTCAAATATCCCTGAAACTCTTCGGCAACTGCACGATGGACGGTTACATCAATACCTGCGATTTGAAATACTTTGATTTTTTGGGCCTTAAATTGCCTGAGTACAGCGGGACTGCAGGTTAACACCGTTTCATAGTTATACCCGTCCCGACTGTTTAGCCATATTTTATTGATTTTCTGGCCAAAGTATCGCAAGGTATGGCCGTCATCTAACTTGATGTATAATCCAGCTTCGTCACTGGAAACCAGCTCTTTGATGTTGAAGTTGATGGTTACCGTGGTATCACGGCCATTAATCACCGCTTTGAGCGCCATGCTCATATCAGGGCCGGTGCAGGTAATCACCTTCGTTACCTTATCGGTATCACGGACGAGGTCAGCACAATAGTCGGTCTGCGCATGGGCGATGCCGAGCGAACCGAGCAAAAAAATGGCGAGTAAGGATAAGCGCATCATCATTAGGGCAAGGCGTTGATTCGCTAAATATGCAAAATTTATTACAAACTAATGCGAATCAGGGTTGTTTAACTCTGTATCTTTATAAAAAAAACAGATGTCGGAAGGAAGTGTTAAGTCGGTGGCGGAGATTCTGGGAAGTGTGGTAAAACCCATGTACGACGACGCGGTGCAGCCCGCGGCCAAGCAGGTTGGCAGAACATTGGAAACGGTTACCAAAACCGTCAATATGGCATTAATGCCGATCAAGGTACTGGTCTGGGGTTATGAACAAATTGAATCCTGGCTAACCTCGCGCCTGGCTGAAAAGTTGCGTAACGTGCCGGACGAGCACATTGTCACTCCGGCTCCTGCCATTGCCGGGCCAGCGATAGAAGCCTTACGCTATGCCGGTTACGACGAGCATTTGCGGGAGTTATACGCCAATCTCCTAGCCGCTGCTATGGATAGCGATACGGTAGCCCAGGCCCATCCGGGGTACGTCGAAGTGTTAAAAAATCTGTCGTCTGAGGAAGCGATATTGTTGCGGGCATTTATCCATACCGCATCTTATCCGGCCGTGCATATCAAAAGTGTAGCGGCCCATGATGGTTCACATTCCATTGCAAAACGCTATCACGCTACTTTTGCGCAAGTCATAACCTTGCAGCACGCTGAATTGATCCCTTCCTACCTTGATAATCTGTTACGCCTGGGTATTTTGGAAAGCCCGGGGCAAGTCAGGGCCTCCGACAGTACTTCTTACGAATTGCTGGAGACCGGCAAAGACCTGGAAGCGGTATTCACCGAGATACTTCATCAGGGCAGGCATGTTGAGTTTGAGCGAATCGTCATCCGGCTGACGAACTTCGGCGGGCAGTTCGTACAGAAGGTGGTGAAAGAAAAAGCATAACAGTCGCGGCGCATTACGGCATGGTTCAGGTTAATCAGGCCTGTCTATTCGATTAATCCGGGACTGTTTTCTTATCATGGCAGGGCGCATTAGTTCAATGGAAGACTTCAGGTCTACGTCCGCGAGTAATCCCTGCCATGAGCTAATTTGGTCAGGTATGGAAACGAGAAAGCGGAACTACAATTACTTTGTCGGTACAGATATTTCCAAGCATAAACTGGATCATGCTGTGGTGTATGAAGGGAGAGTACTGTTTCATAAGGTGACCGCAAATAATCCCAACGGCATACAGGAACTTTTCGAAGCCCTATTGGCTATAGCTGGTTTCCGAATGAACCGGACGTTGTTCTGTATGGAACAGACCGGCTTGTATGGTCACTATTTGTTAGATACGCTACATCGCCATCGGGCGCATGTCGTATTGGAAATTCCGTCGAAAATCCGGAACTCTTTAGGCATTGTTCGCAATAAAAATGATAAGATCGATGCCATACGCATAGCGGGCTATGCGTATCAGAACCGGAATAAACTTCAACTTTGGGAGCCGAAACGGCCAATATTGCAAGAGCTGGCTCTGATGACCTCACTCCGCCGCCGCCTGGTGAATGTCCGGACGGCCTTAAAGCGTCCCCTCAAAGAACATGGTCAGTTTCATCAGCAAAAGGATCATCAACGCTTATCGAATATGTGTATTTCGACATTGGAGGCCATTGAACACGATATCGGAGTCGTTGATCAGCATATGCAAACGATTGTCGGAAAAGATGAACGGCTGCACCAGCTGATGGAACTGGTGACCTCGGTTCCGAGCATCGGCACGTTAACCGGCTTACAGATTATCATCTGCACCAACGAATTTAAAAGCATCCGGGACCCGAAGAAATTTGCTTGTTATGCCGGAGTGGCACCCTTTATTAACGAATCCGGTAAATATAAAGGCAAAGCCAAACTATCCAATATTGCCAATAAGCGAATGAAAGCACTGCTCCATCTGAGTGCATTGTGTGCCATTAGAAACATCCCGGAAATCAAAGCCTATTTCGAGAGACGAACCAAAATCGACAATAAGCCCAGGATGTCGGTGGTTAATGCGATTCGATATAAGATCATCCTGCGAATCTTCGCGTGTGTGAATCAAAATCGAATGTATGAAAAAGTATATGACCGGAATTCCCGCAATGTTCAAGATGCTGTCAACTGAATATTGATGTTTGATATTTTTCGAGAGGGTTTAAACGTAGGCCGACTGATACCAGGTCGGTTGGTTATGCACAACGACCACAATAATCAAATCCGGTCATCCTCATTTAACTTATTGTCTATTAATTAAAAGCGGCAGTTAATTAAGGCTATTTTCAGGAATGTTAATAATATTAGTGCCGCTTTATTTGAATATGTTGCTCCGGTTGTCAATATTTGCCGGTATTAATTGCGTATGATTGTTTCTGCGCTCCCCTTAGTTATTGTATTTATCATTATTGAATAGACCCATGAAGAAAATTTTCCTTGCCACGATAGTGGCCATGGCTACGTATGGCCAATCCTCAGCGCAAACGAATAAACTTGAACCAACCGGCGATGTCGGTATCGGGACTACAACCCCGGGTTCATTATTGCATGTTTCAGGAGGTGCCCGAAACGGACTAAGGATCGACGGAGCCTTGAACGGTACCTCAACGAGCAAATATTTAAGCATCTGGCAGGGTGCCGGTGGCATAGGCATTGATCCTATTGGTACCGGGCAGATTTATTTGGGTTATGACCAGCCGTCGGATATTTTCTTTGGTGGCTCATCGCCAAAAGGAATTTGGAATCTAAACGGCAATGTTGGTATCGGCACCACCACCCCATTTGATAGGTTGGAAGTTTCCGATGGATGGATTTCCGTATTAAACAACTTATCTGTAGGTGGCGCAGAAGGCAATGGCTTGCGCCTGTTCGGCAACTTAGGAAACAGAAACTATCGTGCCATTAGCTTTACGCCCTTTGTACCTGCGGGAAGCCTCGGCGTCGATTATGTCGGCTTGAAAGTGTTTACATCAAACGGCGGTACCAATGTTGTGAATGCACTGACTATTTTACCGGAGGGAAATCTTGGCATCAATACAGATACACCCGCATCGCTTTTCCAAGTTGACGACGGCGTTAGTAAAGCGTCTATTGGTAGTGCGGGTGATTCACAGGTACTTAATTGGGGTACGAGTTATTTGGGATTCAACGCTTCAAGAATCGGCTCCGCGCCCAATTTCAGTTGGCTAACCAACGGTGACACGCACAATAATGGCGGCGGGGTAATTTATAGTTCGGTCCTCGGGGACATGTATTTCGCAACCGTACCAACTACCGGGGCTACGGGCCAAACGCTGCTCGACGCCGACATCGCCGGCCATATTGCTCTCAAAATAGATCACACCAACGGCGCGGTGTACGCGAAGCAGATGTATGTGCAACTTACCGGCTTTCCAGACTATGTGTTCAAAAAGGATTACAAGCTGATGTCGCTTGCGCAGGTGAAATCGTATATCGACCGGAACCATCACCTGCCTGATATGCCAGCTGCATCTGTCGTTGAAAAAGACGGGATCAATTTGGGTGAGATGAACAAGGTGCTCACCAAGAAAGTGGAGGAACTGACGCTGTACCTCATTGAAAAGGATAAAGAGATTAAAGAATTTAAGGTAGCTGAAAATGAGCGTATTAAAAAATTGGAAAAGCGCTTAGCCGAACTGGAGAAACAATAAGTGACTAGCTACTTCAGGACGCCCGGGTTAATAAATTAGAAATAAAATAAACGGAAAGCAGGATTAAGCGATTCGGGAAGATACGAAGATCAATAGGGCATTTAATATCTAAGACGATCTCCATCTTGCATCATTAATACATACAAAATCAATTATCAGATATCAATTATCGTAATGAAAAAAATTGCACTTATTGTTACTTGCATCTTCTGTCATTTGGCAGATGGTTTTGCGCAACAACCGAAGATTGTTCCCTCATCACCCGAGGCAGCAAGCTTAGCAAAATTTATCAATTACCCGGTGAACTTCAATACCGGAGTGCCCAATATCAGTATTCCGTTATTTGAGGTTAACTCAGGAAGTTTGTCATTGCCCATAACACTAAGTTATCACGCTGGTGGAATCAAAGTAAATGAAAAATCTACTTGGGTTGGGCTGGGCTGGAGTTTGAGCGCCGAGCCAGAAATTACAAGAACAGTAAACGGCAGCGATGATATCGCAACTTTTGGCTATTCGGGATCCGATGTGGGTAACCCTGCTCTTAACCGCGATTTGAATTATATGAAAAACATTGTAAATGGCTCAATCGACGAAAACCCGGACGACTTTTATTATCATCTCAGTAATAAAAGCGGTAAATTTTATATGCATAAGGCTGCGGGCGGAGCTTATAATTTCCTCCCCATTCCATATGAACCATTGGCTATTAAATTTGGCCAGGGCAATATACCTATCCAGATTACCGATGAAACAGGCATAACTTACCATTTTGGAGATAGCACCGGGTACACCTATCACCATGCTATTGAAATGCAGGAAGTTGGAGATTACAATTCGGTGAGTACATGGAAATGCACACAGATGATCTCGCCGTCCAAAAAGGACACTATCTTTTTTTCGTATTCTTCTCCCGTAATGAAGTTAAATTATGGCATTAATGAGAAGTATGTGATTTATGATAATGAGAGAACCGTTGATGATTCTGGTTATCTTTTGGGGGTACCTATAGGAGATGGGGATGGTGGCGTACATGTTTCTATCGCAACCCCCTTGATAAGTGCCGTATACAACCCTGAGCGGTTTTATGATCATAATGGAGCCGACAGTATCGTATTAACTCCGGTTACCAATTACCATTTTCCGGCAGAACCGGGAGTTACAATTACTACAACTAATACCATTAAGATACAAGAGATCAAATACCGGTCAGGCAAGGTGCAGTTCTTCCTACGGACAAATAAAAACATGTTGGATTCGATCAGGGTATACGACAGTAATAACCTGCTTAAAAAATCGATTAAATTTTATTACACCTTTTGGGATAACACTCCTGCTGTAGGTACCCCCGACGACCGTACCCGTCTCGATTCCATCGCGATCAGGGGAAGCAACTCTGTAACCGTCGAAAAATACGCATTTGATTACAACCCAAGTTATGACATCCCGATGGGAATGAAACGCTCTGATATCAGAGGTTATCATAGCAATACAAATATTTCGTTTGCCAGTTATATCACTGATTCTGAAAGTTCGGTACCTCAGCAAACCGTCACCATCCAAAAGCCGGGTGTCCATATAGAATTTAACCCACTCGGATATTTGGCTTGGGGGCAGGACCCTTTTTGGTCCATTGATAACCCACCCTATTCCTTTGATATTACGATCGGTACGCCTGCACTAACGCCTTCTATCACTTCTCCGCCAGACTTTACGCAGGCGTTTATGCTAAAGAAAATACATTATCCAACAGGAGGCCGTACTGAATTCACATACGAAAGTAACCAGGTTTACGATCAGTCACAAGGGTTGACAGTGTCATCGAGCGGTTTGCGAATCAAAAGCATCAAGTTTTTTAAGGACAATACGACTACTTCCGCCTTTGAGAAAAATTACAAATACGGCATCGGCGAAACAGGTAGAGGAGTAACGACGGGATTGGAAAACATTGGCACGTTTAGCTATGCGCAAACAATATATCGTCCATTGGTCGTGGCTAATGAATTTACTTTTAGCCCCTGGAAGCAGAGAGTGAGAACCTACAACGCGAGATCTTTTTCTGATCTGGTATTTTCCGACGGTTCGCCGGTTGTTTATCAGGAGGTGGCAGAGTACCAAAGCGATATGGGTTCCCAAACAGGTAAAACAGTATACAAATATGACTATCCGCTCGATTTTTCTTTTTATGATGTAGATTATGCGCCGATGACGCTACCTAAAACTGATTGGCACTTAGGGACGCTCACGTCCAAAACGGACTACGCAAGAGCTAACAGTAATTATGTATGGGTTAAAAAAAACGACTTTACTTATAAAAAATATAACAGGCCGGACAGCATATATGTCGGGATGGCCCACCCTGTAAATATAATTGAAGAAAATCCAACGTATCCCTATACTTTACCAGCAGATACCTGGCGCATCATCACTTATGCGCATACAGCTTTACAAGTAGGGAAAATGCTCCCTTTGAGAGAAGATGAATATACAAGAGAATTAGAAGATACTTTAAATTACGTTAGTCAAAGCAAATATTATTTTTACGATAATCCGGATCATATGTTCGCGACTAGGACGATGACCGTGAATAGTAAAGGTGACACGCTAACGGCCTATTCCTCACATCCCCAAGATTATGCTTCTTCGGATGCCATGGTTGGACCAATGATTACTGCAAACATGTTAGCTTATCCAATAGAGCAAATTTCGGCCATTACTCATGCCGGGGCAAGCCAGCCATCAATAACAGCAGGGTCAATAAATACTTACAACTCCGATTCGACCCCTAGCGCTGCATACACGCTTGAGACTGCAAATCCAATATCGCTACCTGGTTTTAAATTTTCGAACGTATCCTTAGGTAACTTACCTCAGGGTACAACTAAACAAACATTTGTAAAAGACGGTACCTATGTGTTAAAAGAAACATTTAATAATTACGACAGTTTTGGACACATACGCCAACTTACTAATAATCAAAACAATGTTGTTTCTTACAAATGGGGATACAACAACACCTATCCAATTGCGGAATGCAAGAATGCCAATTACGACGAATTCATGTTTGAAGATTTTGAGGGCAATGGCTCAATAGCGTCAAACTACGGTACAACGCACACAGGTAGTGGAAGCTTTTCAGGGACTATTAACCTGAGTTCTTACTTTAGTTCAACACTGCACGGAAAAGCATATACCCTTAGTTATTTTAAATATAACGGAGCGGGATGGGATTACATTCAAGCCGATTACAGCGGGCAAACAATCTCGGGTATTTTAGATGATATACGCATTTTTCCTAAAAATGCATTGATAACGACCTATACTTATCAATTATTAACCGGAATAACAAGTGTAACCGATGCAAAAGGGCAAACAACTTATTACGAATACGATGCTGTGCAACGCCTGAACACTATCAGGGATCAGAATGGAAATATTTTAAAACATACCGACTATCATTACGCAGGACAATAAGATGAAAAGACCAACACGAAATAAATCTGCAATGTCATGGGTATGGTTTGCCAGCTTAGTTGCAATAGCCTTGCAATGCAAGGCACAATCGGCAGATACTACTTTAAATACAGCTGTTACCACAGCCAAAGTAGTCAGGGCGACACACCGCATTTCATTAAGCCCCGGATTTTCGGGCAACGGGACAAACGGGATCATTCATTTTGTTATAGTGCCTCCATTGGTACAAAGCTGTGTCCCGCTTGCAGCAAATCTAAGTTCCGATCAAAATTATGTGCAAACTATGGTGCCCCGGGTGCCAATAACCGATCCATCCACATTGTCTTCAAAAAACACCTGTGAGGTTATGGAATCTGTGCAGTACTTTGATGGCCTAGGCAGGCTGGCACAAACGGTGCAGGTTAAAGGTGCACCCAGTGCAGATAAGGATATCGTATCGTTAACAGCTTATGATCCCTTTGGCCGTGAAGCGATAAAGTACCTGCCTTATGCATCAGCAACAGCAGATGGCAGCTATAAGGCGACCGGCTTTAGCGATCAATGGAACTACTATGATTCGCCGCCAACCGGGGTAGCTCCTAACTATTTCCCCGCGTCTCAAACGATGTTTGATTCATCGCCTTTAAGTAAGGCCGTTGAACAGGGTTTTCCCGGCGATGCATTTCAACCCGGTGCATATGCTACAGATGATGGCGGACACACCGTTAAAACTGAACGCGGCTACAATACTGCCACAGGTGACAGGGCCGTCAGAATGTATCTGGCCGGCCCGGGCACAGGGTCCGAACGGGTTTTAAGCAGTTCGGGTAACTACCCGCTAAATCAACTCTACCTTACCATTACAAAAAACGAAAATTGGAGTAGCGGGAAAAGCGGCACTGCGGAGGAATATAAAGACAAGGAGGAAAGGGTGGTCTTAAAAAGAATTTGGCAAGATGAAAGCACGCCATTATCTACATATTATGTTTATGATGACATGGGCAACTTAAGTTTTGTGCTCCCGCCGGGTTCGCACGCCGATTCAGCAACACCATCGGGAGCGCTCTTTGATAACTTTTGCTACCAGTACCGGTATGATGCCAGAAAGCGCCTTGTAGAAAAGAAGATACCAGGTTCGGGATGGCAATACACCGTTTATAATCTGCTCGACCAGGTTGTAGCAACCCAGGATAATAACCAAAGAATCAATAATGAGTGGATAATTACTAAATACGACACGCTGCGAAGAGCAGTAGTTACAGGCATCTGGACCAATACCAACACAGCAATCAGCCCGTCGAGCCTGAAGGCCCTGGTTGACACCCATGGCCTTAGTGAACTACGGGACAACGCGCAGACTTACGGCTATACATTAAACCAGAGCTACCCCACCAGCCTTGACACCATATTAAGTATCAACTATTACGATGACTATAACATTAGCGGGCTCCCTTATGATCATCATACCGAAAACAGCACGATGACCAAGGGCCTGGAGACCGCCGGAAGGATTAATGTTTTAGGAACAACAGAACTCCTGTGGTCGGCAAATTACTATGATGATCTAGGCCGTACAACACATAATTACAATCAGCATTACCTGAATGGTTCGTCCAATTTAAACACTGCCAACTATGACCATAACTCAACTAGTTATGATTTCAGCGGGTCTCCGATAAATATCGTACGCGAACATTACATCAATAATAGCGGAACGCCATCATTAACCGTCGCCCTGAAAGATAGTTTAGCTTACGATCATCTTGGGAGAAAAAGGCAATCCTGGTCAAAAATTAATAGCGGGCAACAAATATTGTTAAGCCAGGTTGATTACAACGAGATTGGGCAAATGCAGACAAAACATTTACATAGCGAGAACAACGGGACAAGCTTTTTACAGGATGTTTCTTTTGACTATAATGTCCGCGGGTGGCTAACGGATATCGGCAGTAGTAAATTTTCGATGAATATTGCCTATAACACCGGTTTGGTGACTGCCGCGACCCCGCAATATAACGGAAACATCGCCGAAATGAGTTATAGAGGCGACTACAGCGGCAGCAAAGGATTTAGTTATACCTACGATGCAATCAACCGGCTGACGAATGCCGTCTCTTCGGACGGTGCCTTGAACGAAGCTGTAGCTTATGATGGGATGGGAAATATTACCAGCCTAAACCGCAGCGGGGCAAGCCCGGCAAGTTTAAGCTATACTTATGCAAGCAGCAATCAGAGCAATCAACTCACCTCCGTAACAAACGGGGGGAGCTCGTTTCGTAACTATGCTTATGATGCCAACGGTAACGCCACATCCGACGGAGGGAGCCAGGCCATTAATTACAACAGCCTGAATTTGCCAGTAAAAGTAACTCAGGGGGCTACGGTTAAATCAACTTATACCTATAATGCGGCCGGAATCAAGATCAGAAACATCGGGACTGACGGAACGTGGGATTATGATAATGGTATTGTTTATCAAAATAACGCCATTAGCTTTATACAGACCGAAGAAGGCAGGGCGAGCCGAAACCCATCGGATGGCACATATCGTTATGAGTATAATCTAAAAGATCACTTAGGTAATACAAGGGTATCATTTGATAAGGGCACCGATGGATCAGCAAGAGTTATACAGGAAGATGAATACTACGCTTTTGGTCTAAGAAAGCAGGGCGGTTACGATTTATCAAACAACAACCGCTACCTTTATAACGGAAAAGAGATACAGACTGATTTAGCTAACCAGTATGATTATGGCGCAAGGTTCTATGATCCGGTGATAGGGAGGTGGACGAGTGTCGATCCGTTGGCGGAGGACTATAACCATCTGACGCCTTACAACTATGTAGAGAACAATCCTATTTTGATGACTGACCCCGATGGCATGGGTAGCGATACTACAAAAAAAGTCACACCGCCCTCTCCGAAAAAATTAAAAGAAGTCACTATTACTGCAAAAAAAGAAAGTAAAGCAGGGATTGGTGCAATACTTCTATCAGCAGCCGCAAGCGTGCCTAAACCTTTGTTGGTATTTGATAGTTTTGTGCAGGAAATACCAATAGTAAACGCCTTGGCGGATGCTGTTACGGTGGGATACGTTATTTATGACTTGACAAAGGATAAGCATATTAAGGCCATTGTTCCGAAAGGTAAAGTAACTCGTGTTTCCGACAACGAGATTAAAAACATGAAAGCTAAAGGGTTTGACCCACACGATCATAAGCCACAACAAGGTAATACTGGCGGCAAAATTGATTTATGGAAAGATGTTGATGGTAATTTGTTCTTTAGAACAGAAAATGGGACACATTATGAGCCTTTATACGAAAATATTAATAGCATTTTGAAATAGCATGACTGAGAATAAAAACATAAAACCTGACGAGTTTGGATGTAACTTGTACATAGACACAGCAGAAGATCATCCATCTACTTTTGATGAATTACTTTCAATAAAAGCAACAGATATAATAGTCAAAAATACACCTAAAACTCATCCCAGGACGAAAGAAGTAATAGAGGGCGCTGTTAACAACCACAATCTGTGGATATACAAAATTGAAAAGCAATATGCCCAGTCTGGAATATATTTAAATAAATCAATCGAGATTATGCTTTCTATTATGGATAATGACAAGACAGTTTTTCATGACATCTTGCGCAGATATCCGAAGAATCATCTTTTGTGCTATGCCTATTTTTTTGATGTTAACCCTTATTTTAAATTTGATAAAGCTTTAATTGAGCGTCTCAATTATTACAACATTGACTTGGAATTCGATATATATTGTTTAACTGATTAGGAATATTTATTCGATCTAGTAACGGTAATATGTCAAACTTGCTGGTGCCAACTCCCCCCTGTACTGGTGCACGTCTGCGACGTGTGTAATAACGTCCGCTTTGGCTCTATTGCATCTAATAACAAAGCCTGGCCGATTGCCGGGCTTTGTTCATTTATCGTTACTTACGTTTAGCTTTGTTATCCCTTGCAGGGCATCCACAACCATAAATACCTGCTTTTTATCCTCATCATGCAAAGATGAGATTTCGCCTATGCGACTTAGTACCGTACTATCCAATTCCGTATTTGTAAGTTCCGAGAGGTAATCTAATGACACCTCCAAGGCTTTGGCTATCTTTGCTGCTATCTCAATCGAAGGCAATGCTTCTTCCCGTTCATATCTGCCCAACACGTTTGCGTGCAACCCTATCTTCGAAGCGAGTTCGCTTTGAGATACCTTATCTCTTTTTCTAACGGTAACTATTCGGCTTCCAAAGCTGTTATAAGCAGTAAACCACTACATCTGTAGCGGTATTGTAAATATATCGACTAATGTACAAGATTAAACAACACATTAGCTTGTATTTGTGAATCATTCAATTACTCTCATCACCGACAATCCCGAACTGCTGCACTATAAAGCAGAGAAGCTACACAAGAATTGGCTCTGATGACCTCACTCCGCCGCCGCCTGGTGAATGTCCGGACGGCCTTAAAGCGTCCCCTCAAAGAACATGGTCAGTTTCATCAGCAAAAGGATCATCAACGCTTATCGAATATGTGTATTTCGACATTGGAGGCCATTGAACACGATATCGGAGTCGTTGATCAGCATATGCAAACGATTGTCGGAAAAGATGAACGGCTGCACCAGCTGATGGAACTGGTGACCTCGGTTCCGAGCATCGGCACGTTAACCGGCTTACAGATTATCATCTGCACCAACGAATTTAAAAGCATCCGGGACCCGAAGAAATTTGCTTGTTATGCCGGAGTGGCACCCTTTATTAACGAATCCGGTAAATATAAAGGCAAAGCCAAACTATCCAATATTGCCAATAAGCGAATGAAAGCACTGCTCCATCTGAGTGCATTGTGTGCCATTAGAAACATCCCGGAAATCAAAGCCTATTTCGAGAGACGAACCAAAATCGACAATAAGCCCAGGATGTCGGTGGTTAATGCGATTCGATATAAGATCATCCTGCGAATCTTCGCGTGTGTGAATCAAAATCGAATGTATGAAAAAGTATATGACCGGAATTCCCGCAATGTTCAAGATGCTGTCAACTGAATATTGATGTTTGATATTTTTCGAGAGGGTTTAAACGTAGGCCGACTGATACCAGGTCGGTTGGTTAGGTCATCCTCATTTAACTTATTGTCTATTAATTAAAAGCGGCAGTTAATTAAGGCTATTTTCAGGAATGTTAATAATATTAATGCCGTTTTATTTGAATATGTTGCTCCGGTTGTCAATATTTGCCGGTATTAATTGCGTATGATTGTTTCTGCGCTCCCCTTAGTTATTGTATTTATCACTATTGAATAAACCTATGAAAAAAATTTTCCTTGCCACGATAGTGGCCATGGCTATGTATGGCCAATCCTCAGCGCAAACGACCAACACTTTTCCAGCAAGCGGCAACGCCGGCATCGGTACGACGAGCCCGAGCGAATCTCTAAGTATTGAAGGTGGGCCGGCGCATGGGAAGATATTCATTGCCACCCCGTTCGCGGATGCCATACTTAAGATGTACAGGTGGTCAGGAACCGGTAGTGTGTATTTTCCCTGGTATATTGGGATAGGCCCGGCAGATGGAAGCGGGAGTTTTTCGATCATGAATGGTTCTCCAACGTATGTTGGGAGTGAGGGAATGGGCGAAGTGTTCCACATAAGCGGTAACGGCAACACAGGTATCGGCGTTAGCAACCCCCTTTCCCTTTTTCAGGTGGAGGACGGCGTTAGTAAAGCGTCTATTGGTAGTGCGGGTGATTCACAGGTACTTAATTGGGGTACGAGTTATTTGGGATTCAACGCTTCAAGAATCGGCTCCGGCTCCAATTGCAGTTGGCTAACCAACGGTGACAATAACAATAATGGCGGTGGGGTAATTTATAGTTCGGTCTTCGGGGACATGTATTTCGCAACCGTACCAACTACCGGGGCTACGGGCCAAACGCTGTTCGACGCCGACATCGCCGGCCATATTGCACTCAAAATTTCGCACACTGATGGAGCAGTATATGCTAAACAAGTCTATGTGCAGACCAGCGGGTTTCCTGACTATGTATTCAAAAAGGATTACAAGCTCATGCCGCTTGCGCAGGTGAAATCGTATATCGACCAGAACCATCATTTGCCGGATATGCCAGCTGCAGCTGTCGTTGAAAAAGACGGGATCAATTTGGGTGAGATGAACAAATTATTAACCAAAAAAGTTGAAGAATTGACGCTCTATCTGATCGAAAAAGATGGTCGTGACAAAGAGAAAGAAACACAGCTCCGTTCCCAACAACAACAGATAGATCAGCTTAAACAACAAATAGTGATCTTAATGAAAGCCTCCAATAAAAACTGATCCCGAATAAAAAGATAATACACCATATTGACACCGCACCCGCGGCCTTACCACAATGATCATAAGTAATTTCCATTTCAAGTTTGTTATTTGGTCGGCATTTCTTTTGTCGACATCGAGAGTTCTCGGTCAAAATGACTATCGCCCGAACAAGATCATCCCGCCGTCCCCGACCGCAGCCGCCTTGGGGACATATGGGGATGTGCCTGTAAGTTACAATACGGGCAAGATAAATATCAATATACCTCTTTACGACGCCAGATCTGGTGACGTCAGTATTCCTGTAAGTTTACAATATGATGCGTCAGGAGTCAGAGTTGCGCAGGATGCAAGCTGGGTGGGTTTAGGATGGTCTTTAAATTGCGGAGGCGTAATTACCCGTTCTATAAGGGGAGTTGATGACTTCGATAGCAACGGATACATGTTTGCGCCATCGCTACCTGACCCCGCAAATTTAAATTCAAGCAATCTTAATAAGATCCGGGATATCGTTCAGAACGGTATAGATGGCGAACCCGATATTTTTTTCTACAATTTCGGGAAGGACGCCGGCAAATTTGTGATGGGTAAACAGGCGGACGGCAGCCCTGTGCTGATGCAGAATAAAAATAACCTAAAGATCAATTATATTCCTTCTGAGCGCCGATGGATCATCGTCACAGCAGACGGTACTGCATTTTATTTTGGTACATCTGAGAAATCGACTAGCTATTCAAACGGTTCGCAGAATACTGCTCTTACTGGATTGTCCACACATTTTACCAGTTCATATCACGAAAACACGACGGCTTGGTATTTAGATTCTATAAGATCGGTTAACAATCATACAGTGAGATTCTATTACGATATTGGGGAAAGCCTGAGTTTGGTAAGCAGAGGTCAAACGCGGTATGATTTTGTGCATTACGATGCTTTTGCATCCGGAATACCTCTGGCGAGCGTATATAATTATTTCGATAATTCTCGACAAGCTATTCATGATATTTATCTGCGCAAGGTCGCGTTCGATTCAGGATATCTCTTATTTGACCGGGAAGAAAGACAAGACATAGAACGGAACTCAGAAACCAGCGCTGTTCCTCAAAAACTTGCCGGTATTGAACTATATAATAACGCGAACGTTCTTTTAAAACACTTTTCGTTTTACACTTCGTATTTTACAAATGGCAGCAGCACGGGTTACAACAATAAAAGGCTCAAGCTTGACTCAGTCTCTGAGTTCGGTCAGAACAATGAGCCCAAGTCGCCTTACCGGTTCGCTTATTTTGAACCGAATGCCCTGCCTGACAAATATTCCCGCCAAGTCGACAATTGGGGCTATCCCTCGGTGTTTTACAGCCCCGTACTGCCAGGCGAAGAATTGCCGACCCTGCTAAGCCCCGTAAAGGTAAATTCGACAATGTTCTTTCCAGGCGCGACCCGCCCACCCGATACCACCGGGCTTATCCTCCGCAGGGGAACGCTCTCGTCAATAACTTATCCCACCGGCGGACATACGGTCTTCGAGTTCGAGCCCCAGGAATCTCGGCCCTTTTATTACGGGTACAACTATCGCGTAAGTACGACGTCGCTTTTTGCCTTCTCCGATCCCGACAGTCAGCAATACCAGCTTACTAGCGGGTTCGACCTGGCGGAGGAAACTGCCGTTACTTTCACGCCCAGCGCCTACGTGATCAGCGGGAGCGAGACCCTCTCCCCAAGTCAATACATCGGCTATTTAAAAAATTCCGGCGGCACAGTGCTCAAGTCATTCAACATGGCCAGTGGCGTGCAGTACGTCGTTTTGCCGCTGGGGCATTACACCATCGAGGTCAACACGATAAGTAATTACAATGTCCACCTTTTCGCGGAATACGACGTAAAAATTGGCGTACCGAGCGTAAAGGGCGGAGGGCAGAGGATCAGATCGATCCGCAACTTCGATCACAACGGAAAGAATTTAAGTGCAAAAAGATTTGTGTACACCCAAAATGGCTTAGCAAGCGGCCTTTCCTCCGGGCACTGGATATCCCGGGATCTGAATAATTTTTTTGCTGAAGTGAATCAGCAGGATGGTACTCAAGGCGATGGTCAGCAGTCCTCGGGCCAGTATCTTTGCAGGACAACATCCTCAACAATTTCTCCGGGGTTTTCTGCACAAGGCAATCCGATCGGTTATGACAAGGTTACCGTACTGGAGGGGGAGAACGGTGAAGGCGGACGAACAGAATACAATTATTTTAATACCGAAGACGTGTTTGTTCCTTTTCCCGGGTTCCCGGCAACAAGTAATACACAAAATGGGCAACTGGATTCTGTGGTGGTTAAAAACAGTGATGGCGCAGTCCAAAAAAGAACGCTTTATGAGTATACGCCAAAAGAAAGTGATATGATCAGGGGCCTGAAAAGCTACCATGCGCTACCCTCCTCGTCGCTCGCTGGATTCACGCTGGATTATATCGCGTCATATGACAACCTGTCCACCTGGCGGGTGCTGTCCTCAGAGAAGGAGTATACATACCTCACCGGCCAGACCTACAGCACCATTAAAAACTATCTTTATGATGATCCGACACATCGATTGAGAACAGGCGAAAGTTTTTTTGCATCAGATGGGGGCGTTATTTCTACGACGTACAAATATCCTATCGATTTCTCTTCCCAGCAGCCCTACAGGGACATGGTGGACAGGCACATCATTTCCCCGGTCATCGAACTGTTGAGCAACAAGAACTCTGATCTGCTGACGGCAAGACGCACAGAATACCAGGACTGGGGGAACGGCATCGTGGCCCCGGTCACAGTAAAAAGTAAAAAAGGGGGAGGGGCTTACGATACAAGATTGCGATATTACGGATACGATGGCAAGGGGAACATGCTAAGCTTAGGTAAAGAGGGCGATGTCACATCCAGCTACGTTTGGGGTTACGGCCAGACCCTTCCGGTCATCAAGGCCGACAACGTATCGGTGGCGGAGCTGGACGCGAAGGTTTCTGCGGCGGTCTCCGAAGCCGGGTATCCCGATCTGGACACCTTCCTGGCATCTGTCGGGCAGTTGACCGCACCTGCTCAAAAGGCGGCGTGGAAAAATTTCAATGTGAACCTGCGTTCAAAGTTCGTTTCTGCAAACGTATCGATCGCCAGCTATGCCTATGATCCCCTCTTTGGAGCGGTCTGCGAGACCGACGGGAACAGCCTGTCGACTTTTTACGAGTACGACGGCCTGGGCAGGGTGACGATCGTCAGGGACAACAGCAACAACATAATCAAAACCTTTACTTATCAATACCGCAAATGAGAACGATCAGAATCATAAAAACCACAGCGCTCCGGCATTGTGCACTGGTGCTGCTTTTGGTATCTGCATTTGGAACAGCGAGCGCCCAAATAGCGGCGATGGAGATCAGAGGAAAAGCTTCCGTTAACCCGAACGAAACCTGCACATACACTATAGTATTTAAAGATATGAAAGGCAACGTGGTGCCTCCGCCAACGCTGAGCGACCCGCCAAATTGGAACTTATATGCAAGCGGGGGTGACATTAACAACAGCACACCGTTCTCAAGCACGGTCGCCTGGCCCGACGATGGGGGAGGCCTGGCAGAGGTTGGGTTCGACGCCGAATTTACAATGAACGGCGTATTTGGGACGCACTATGTTCGTTTTCCTGTCAGGGTCCTCTCGCCCGTTCCCGTGCCGGTGATCGGCGCAAGCAACAGCGGTTTGCTGAGTTCCGGTAATACCGTGATTTTAAGCGTTCCCAACTTCAGCTACGACTCCTACGCGTGGCAGGATGCCAGCGGCTCACAGATAGCGGGTGCCACGGGTGCCACACTGACCGTAAGTCAGCCTGGCGTTTTCAAGGTCCAGGTAACAAAAGGCACTGTTTCCTACACCTCTGCGGTAAGATCCGTGATCCTAAAAGACTCGGTGACCAACATGAACAGTATAACGGCGACCACGGTAAGGGTGCCCGGGATCATGTCTTATCTGGATACAGAGGGGCTGCCTGCCGGGTCGGCAAGCCGGGCCACGCAGTATTTCGACGGACTAGGCAGGCTGAAGCAGACCGTAAGTAAGCAGGGGGCGCCCTCGCAGCAGGACATTATTCAACCAGTGGTCTACGATCAGTACGGCCGGCAGAACAGAAGCCTGTTACCTTACGCCGATGGGAATAACGGACTATACAGGCCGCGTGCAGTAGAAGATCCGGCAGCCAGTTCAGCCTATGATGTTGTCAGGTATCAGTCGGGTGAACAATATACTTTTTATCGTTCTCAGGCCAATGTAGCGCATGACACTTATGCCTATGGCGAAACCATTTTTGAATCATCGCCGCTGAACCGCCCCGTACAAGCGTACGGCCCCGGCGAGAACTGGCGCGACAACCAGAAAGCAACGGGCTATTCGTATCTGACAAACGTTAACGGTACTAGTGGCGGCGCTGAAAGGGTCATCAACTGGGTGGTCGACCCGCAGGGGAACCCGCAGCGGAGCGCCATGAATTACTATCCCACCGGTTCGCTTTCAGTAAAGGTCATCAAGGACGAGAACGGCGCATCCGTACGCGAATACACGAACAAAGAGGGCAAGCTTATACTGAAAAAGGTGCAGGCCGTCATGTATTCTCCCGATCCGGTCAACAGGGACCATTGGGCCCAAACCTTTTACATTTACGACGATCAAGAGGACCTGCGCGTTGTGCTGCAGCCTGAATTGGTCAGAAAGGTGATGCAGGACGATAGCTATAACCCGACGGAAGACGACCTTGCCAAATTTGCTTTCCGGTACAAGTACGACGAACGCGGCCGGGTGGTGGAAAAAAGTGTACCTGGCGCTTCTGTGACCTATTTGGTTTACGACAAGGCAGACCGCCTGATCTTGACGCAGGATGGTAACAGGAGGGTTAACAACGAATGGGCGTTCAACAAATACGACGCCCTCGACCGGGTCGTGGTCACCGGGATCTATCGTCCGGGCTCCACGATCAGCAGGCAGGATATGCAGGACACGGTTTACAATAAGGGCATACAGAACGCTACCCCTCCCTCGTCGCCGGAAGCGACCCGCTTTGGAACGGATATCGTATCCGATCACTACGACGGATATGCTGCCTACCAGGCCAGCCATTCTATTTCATTAAAACCAGGCTTTGGTTTTAGTGCGTCCATTGGAAATTCATTTGCAGCAAAGATCGGGGCCGGAAGCCAGACGGTCGATGCGGTCTTTCCCGAGCGGGATACAGAGCTGCTAACGCTCACGTATTATGATAATTATTCAGGCAGCCAGGCCACGCAGGCCCCGGAGTACAACTTTGTTCCACTGGTGCCCAGGGTGAACGACATTCAGGGTTTGACCGCCTCGACCAGCGTCAGGGTACTCGGGACGCCCAGTTGGATACACACCAGGATGTATTATGACGACCACAACCGCGTTGTGCAAAGCATCAGCAATAATCTATTAGGGGGCACTGACCGCAATACTATCAACTACGACTTTAATGGTCAGATATTGCAACAATTGCACACACCGGTGAATTACGCAGGTAAGACAGTTTTGGAAGAATTCACCTACGATCATACAGGAAGGCCGCTTACCCATCGTCACAAGGTCGACAATGACCCTGAGGTCACGATCGCCAGCAATACATACAACGAGGTCGGCCAGCTCCTTACCAAGAGCCAGCATGGTAGCGCGCAAAGCATGAACTATGCTTATAATATCCGTGGCTGGCTGAGTTCTATAAATGACCCTGCTGCCTTATCTGCCAGCCAACTTTTTGCCCTGAAACTGAACTACGACCAACCGGAAGCCGGAGCGGCTACCCAGTTCAACGGCAATATCTCGGAGGCCGTATGGAAAACGTTGGGAGACGCCAAAAGCAGGGCATTTGCCTATAGCTACGATCCGATGAACCGATTGACTAATTCCGTGTACAACGATAACGGCGGTACAGGCTGGAACGTAAACAATGCCTACAGCGAGGCGATAACCGGTTACGACCAGAACGGCAACATATTGAGCCTTGACCGCTGGGGTATCATTTCCGGCAGCACGACGCACATGGATGCATTGACCTATACCTATAGCGGCAACCAGGTAAAAAAGATAGAAGACCTGGGTACCAGCGATGGGTTCAACAACGGCGCCAACGTATCTGTAGAATATACTTACGACGCGAACGGAAGCCAGACCAGCGACAAAAATAAGGGGGTAGACAGCATACAATACAACTACCTGAACCTGCCCAGCCATATTGTTTTGAGCAATGGCGGCTGGATAAATTATACCTACGACGCTACAGGGAAAAAGCTTAAAAAACAGAGCAGCCTTACTGGTCAGACCCGCTACTATATAGCCGGGCAGGAATTTGACGGAAATAATTTTGACCTGCTGCACACGACCGAAGGCAGGTGGACCACAGGAGCATCGTATGAATATTTCCTAAAAGATCACCTGGGTAATACGCGCGCGTTATTCGGCATCAACAGTTCAGGTCAAGCCGACCTAAAAGATAAAACAGACTATTACGCGTTCGGAATGATAATGCCAAATTCTGGCCTGACATCTACAGGAAATAAGTACCTTTATAACGGAAAGGAAATTCAAGAAGAATTAGGCCAATATGATTACGGCGCAAGGTTCTATGATCCGGTGATTGCCAGGTGGACGGCGATTGATCCTAAAACCGAAGCGTATCCTAATTGGAGTGGTTACAATTATGCCTTAAATAATCCAGTAAAATATATAGATCCTAATGGTGAAGATGTCTATCTCACAATTTGGGGGACACATGATGGAAATATTGGACATGCTGGAATCGCAGTTGATAACTATAGAACCGAGGAAGTCAAAGATAAACACGGGAATACAAAATTAGATAAGCATGGAAACGCGATCACAAAACAGGTTAAAACTGGTACCGTGACGTACTATGATCTTTGGCCAGGCGGAGATGGTGCCGGTAAAAGTAATTTCGATAAAGATATTCCAGCTGCGTACGGAGGAACAGTTACCACATTAGAGGCGTTGAAGAATTCTGATGTGTCTGGATCTGAAGGACGAGCCGCTGATGGAGTTATTAAATTTTCGACCAATGCCTCTACTGATGCGGCCGTAGTAGATGGGCTTAATGCTTTTAAGGAGGCAAACTCTTCATATAATGGCCTAAAGTGTAATTGCTCTGATTTTGCAAAAGAGGGCGTTTTATATGCTGCTCCACCCGGAACGCCTTTAACTAATTATAGAGAAAAAATTGGTTCAACTAATGCAACGACTCCTAATCAATTATGGAAGGCTGCATCTGAACTAAAAAATGCAACGATCATTAAAGACCCTGGAACAAAAGTTCAAAAGACTTTTATAGAAGGTGTTACAGGTGGTGGAATGCGTCAAAAAGCGGCAGAAAAAAGGGTAAATTGAAAATCATGAAACATACAATAATTGTAATTTGTATTTTAATTGGAAGTATATTGGGGTGTCAGAATAGCTTTATAATCGACAATAATAATATTAGGGCTATCAAGTTTTACTTGAGTAAAGACAACCATGTTCCTTCTGAAATAACAGATAAAAATAATATACAACGAATAGTTGCTGAATTAAATAGAGCTAAAAGAGAATTAGCGGTTTTTAAGGCAATTTGTACTTTGAAAATCGTTTATGCCGATGGCAAAGAGCAGTTAGTATTATGTAATAATAATCGGATAAAAGTAAATGGATTAACTTATACTCTTAATAAGTCGATTACTGAAATAATGGATGAATAATAGCCTCAGTTAGCAATATAAGTCAAAGCCTGGCCATGCGCCGGGCTTTGTTATTTAGCGAGTTCCTGAACGTGCCTTTTGGTGATGAAAGCATCAATGAAGGTCTTAACCAGGTGCTTGTCTTCGGGGCTTAAAAGTTCCACTTCTTTAAACTGTTTAAGCAGTTCCTTATCGGCCAGTTGAGCGGCCACCGCTTCATCCTGGCTGCCCATCATTAAAAAATCTGTAGTGATGCCAAATACAGCGGCCAGCTTCTGTAGCACATCCGAAGAGGGTGCCGACTTCTGCGTTTCATAACGCCCGATCTGGATATAAATTAGACCTAGCTTTTCGGCTAATTCTGACTGCGTGAGTTTAAGCGCAGTTCTAAACTCTTTGATTCGTTACCCAATATTATTTCCTGACATAATGAGGTAGCTAAATGCAATGCTTATACATCAAAAATAAGCATAAAAGCTAATTATTGAAACATTGTGCATAAAAGATGATGCCTTATTGCTCAATATCAACGGTAAAAGATTGAGCGGTGCTACCGCTTACGAACGCCTGCAAAAACTAAGAACTGAAGCAAAGCTAAAGAAAGCCATCGGCTTGCATACGCAAAGTCAATCAAAATTCTTTTGTCCGAACGGCAGAGAAATGATGACACTGTTTTGTATCGTCATTTCATGAATTTTGGAAAAGAAGCTATTCCTGATCTGATAAATAATATTGACAACAATAAAAAGGGTTATTCAGGAAGTTTTGACCCGGAAAATTCCAACTTAAAAGAACTCAACAATTTCAATGGTATTCATGCAGCATATGTTATTGAATTGATTTTGAGCGGAGGAGATGTTAATTTAGATAATAAAAAGAATTATAAACGATACCTTCTCTTTATACGGAATATAATCATAAAAAATGCCGGGTATCAACCATTAGAATATAAAGATGTAGTTACAATCAAACAGTTGTATCAAACTTGGTGGGCTAAAAATAAAGAAAAGTCTATTAGTGAACTCAATAAGAATTGGCAAAATAGGAAAAGACCCTTGCAAGGCTCTTCTTATAACTGGTTTTAAAATGATTTTGTAGTGAAGCTATTACTCTACTTCTTATAAGCCATACTTTTTAAGAAGTTCTTTTAACTTCTGCTCAGATACTAATAACTCAATTAACCTATAAACAGCAGATTGATCTTCTGAGGATAGGTTATTGATATTTATTTAATAGTGCTTCCGATTGAGTAGAGTTCGTTTTATTTAAACTTAACAGTTCATTCACTGTAATATTGAAGTGACGGGTGCTGTTACGGATATTTCCCTTTGCCCTTTCTCAATCTTAGAATAATTCGAACAATGTATACCAACAGATTTGCAATCTGTTGCCGGGTCATTCCTCTTTCTTCTGATTACCAATATGCGTAACACTTTGCCACACAAAAGTGGATCCACATGGAAAAATCCAGCTATGCATGGTGGGCTTATGGGTGACTCGGGTTGACATGAAAAAGCGGCGAGAGCCCGAAATGCGCTATAACCCTCTGTGGATTACCACAAATTTTAGGTAAAGTGGACTTTACGGGTTTGTTTTATTGGTATTTGCGATTAAATTGGTTAAATTTGCAGCTTAGAATTTCCCCCGTTCATGATGCAGACTTCAGTCTTCAAGAAAAGAATCAAAGCCTATACCCTCACCGAGATCTTAGTGGTACTGGTGATCATTGGCATTTTGGTGTTGCTGGCTTTGCCCAATCTTTTGCCGTTAATTACCAGAGCCAAGAGCCTGGAGGCCAAAGAGCAATTGGAGCACGTTTGTACCCTGGAAAAAACCTTTTTTTATGAAAAATCTAAATACAGCACCGATCTTAACGCCATTGGCTTTTTACAGGAGAAGTTAAGTACGGACAGCAAGGATGGCCGGGCCAATTATCGCGTCGAGATCATCAGCGCGACCAGCACGACATTCACTGCGCGGGCAACTGCTGTCGTAGATTTCAATGGTAACGGCACTTTTAATGTATGGGAAGTAGACCAGGACAAGAATATCAAAGAAGTGACCCCCGATTGACGTGCTGATTTTTCAATTACCCCTAATTTTCATTCTTTTCGCAATTTTCCTTCAGGACATCAAAAGCCGGTCGGTGTATTGGTTTTGGTTCCCGCTGCTGTCGGTTCTTTTCGTGCTATCCAATTATTTTCTGAAGCATTTAACGTGGACCGAGCTCAGCGGGAACATCGCTTTGAACCTGCTGTTTATCGGGTTGCAATTATTTTTGGTGACCGTTTATTTTTCGGTTAAGCACAGCCGTTGGGTCAATATCAGCAAAGACTTATTGGGGCTTGGGGACATGCTGTTTTTAATAGCCATTGCATTTTATCTCTCCATACTGAATTATATTGTTTTCTATATCAGTAGTTTAGTGATCATCGTCCTATGCTGGAGTGTCATCCGACTATTGTCAAAAAAAAACCAGCAACAAATACCTTTGGCCGGCTTGCAGGCCATCCTGTTCATGGTATTTTTAATCGCTCAACGCTGGTCAGATCAAATCGATTTGACCAGCGATAACTGGTTGTTACCTTCCCTCTATCCATGAATTTTGCCGACGACCTTGTTTTATTAACGGATAATATCCACCTGCTGACGAAAGACCAGGCCTGGCATTACCGTATTCTTCCGAAACAAAAGAGCGGTTCCACTTTTACTTTGTATTGCGAGGAAAAAAGCGAGCAGGCCAGCCTGGTCGCTGAGCTGGAAATCCTGCTGGGTCTGACGATCCAGCTGGAGGCTATCCCGGCTGCACAGATCGCCCGGCTCCTGTCGACCTACTACATCAAGGATGGCGCTGCACAAGGCGTCTCCCGGCTGCCTTTCCAAAAAGACGCAGATGATTTTCTGCTGAATCTGATCGGAGAAGCCAAAAATCTGAAAAGCAGTGATATCCATATCGAAAGCTATGAAAACAAGTGTCGCGTGCGTATCCGGATCGACGGCATGATGGTAGAGCGGTACCTGTTAAAACGCGAAGAATATCCCGCGCTGATCAATAAGATCAAGATCATGTCAAATCTGGATATCTCTGAAAAACGCCTGCCGCAGGACGGGCGTATTAATTTCAAACATCAGGACCAGCAGTTTGACATCCGGGTTTCTATCCTGCCGACCTTACACGGCGAAAAAGTGGTGTTACGTTTGTTGAATCATGATGCCACGGATATTGACCTGAACAACCTTGGCTTTTCAGCGTTCGACCTGGACAATTACCTGCAAGGCGCCAAACGACCTAACGGGATCCTGTTGATCAGCGGCCCGACGGGTTCCGGAAAAACGACGACTTTATATGCCACCCTGAAACTCTTAAATAAAGAGACCCGCAACATCCTGACCGTCGAAGATCCGGTGGAATACACCCTGGAGGGCATTAACCAGGTGCAACTCAAGGAATCAATCGGTTTAGGTTTTGCTGCGGCATTGCGGACATTCTTGCGGCAAGATCCGGACGTGATCATGGTGGGCGAGATCAGGGATACCGAAACGGCCAATATGGCGATCCGGGCGGCATTGACCGGCCACCTGGTCCTTTCAACCATTCACACGAATTCGGCGTGGGGGACGGTTTCCAGGCTGATCGATATGGGCATTCCGCCTTTTTTGGTGGCCAATACCCTGAACACCACTGTTGCCCAGCGATTGATCAGGTTGTTGTGTCCGCATTGCAAAAAAGAAAAAGAATTGAATACCGATCTGTATCCCAAACAATTCAAGCCTTACGCAAAAGTAGAGAAACACTTTACGCCTCATGGCTGTGAACAATGCTACTACACCGGTTACAAAGGACGAAAAGCGGTGTACGAAGTGATCCCGGTAGACCAGGATCTGGCCAGGGAAATCAAACACGGGAATATGTATATCAATGAACTTCTGAAGGAGCGTCATATCCAAACGCTAGCCGAAAATGCTTTCAGGATATTCAGCGATGGCATGACCAGTCTGGAAGAGATCTATCCACTTTTATTTAATGATTAAGTTGTATATGAATAAAAAAATTACGCTGTTTATTTTGAATGTTCTTTTGTGTGTCTCCATCAGCGTAAGTGCCCAGCAGAATCGAATACAGGCTATTCAAAATCAATTGGATAAACTGGCATTGACCGTACCCGGGCTGAATGAGCTGGTTAACTCCTCGGTCAATGGGGCATCGGTACAGGAGTTTGTGACCACTTTGGCCAAATCAAATAACCTGAGTGTCAATATTGATCCCAAGCTGAATATCAAAGTGGTCAATAGTTTTAACAATGTCACCGCGTCGAATGTGATCGTCTTTTTGGCTAAAACCTATAATCTTGACGTTTCCTTCACGGGATCGATCATGACCCTTTCTCCTTATGTCGACCCGAATTTAAATGTACGAACGGCCAAAGAGATCAGGGTGAAATACAACCCCAGTGACCATACCTTAAACATGGAACTGACGGATGACAGTCTGGTTACGGTGACGCGCAAGATCACGCAGCTATCCGGCAAAAACATCGTCGTATCGTCCGCGCTGTCCGGAAAAAAGGTATCCGCTTTTTTTGCCGGCGCCCCGTTTGAAACCGCGATGGAAAAGCTGGCCTTTGCCAACGATATCAAAATGGTGAAAACCAGTGATAATTTTTATCTTTTTCAGGCACTCGGCGAGAATGAAGAAACCTATGTGAACGGCGACCGGAATACCGGAATAAGGAAATCGTTTAAACCTGCAGCCAACGGCCCCGGTGGGAACCTGGGCCTGTTTGTCCGGACCATCGGCGGACAAAAACTGCTCTCTCTTGATTGCAATAACGCCGCTATTCAGGATTTGGTCAAATCAGCATCGCAGGAAACGGGTAAAAACTACTTCCTTTACACGGACATCAAGGGAACGATCACCTCTCACATCGCGGACATCAGTTATGATCATTTTTTAAGCTCCCTGTTCCAGGGAACGGACTATACGTTCAGGATCGATAACAACGGCACCTACTTGATCGGTGACCGGAAATTGGAAGGCCTCCGCAACAGCCGGGTGATCGTCCTGCAAAACCGCTCGATTGATACGGTACAAGCCATGATCCCGGCAGAATGGAAAAAGGGCGTAGAGATCAAAGAGTTCCGGGAGCAGAATACCCTTTTGCTTTCGGGATCAGGGCCGCAAATAGCCGACTTAGAGGCGTATATCAAACAGCTGGACCAACTGGTCCCTATGGTCATGATCGAGGTTACCCTGATCGATGTCAACAAAAGCAGGACCGTCGAAACCGGAATTTCAGCCGGTGTGGCGGATAGCGTTAAAACCGGCGGGACCGTTTTGCCGGGCGTGAACTACACTTTCGGCGCCGGCTCGATCAATGAGTTTTTAGATAAACTGGGTGGTGTCACGCATCTTAATCTGGGGCACGTCATCCCTAATTTTTATGCCACCGTTAAGGCACTGGAAGCCAACAGCAATGTCCAGGTCCATTCGGTGCCCAAGCTCACCACCCTAAACGGACATGTCGCTAAGTTAAGCATCGGGTCAAAGCGGTATTATTCGGTCCAGACCCAAAATGTCATCGGTTCTTTAACACCGACCAATATCGTTACCCAGCAATTTAACGCGATAGAAGCGAACATGGTGATCAATATCAAGCCCGTTGTTTCAGGTAATGACGAAGTGACCCTGGGAATCGTCGTGGATATTACTGATTTTATCGGTACCCCGCCGACCAATGCGCCACCACCCACCTCAACCAGCAAGTTTGAGTCGATTGTCAGAGCGCATAACGAAGATATGATCGTGTTGGGCGGATTGGAAAGAGAGGAAGATACGGACTCGTCATCAGGGGTGCCGCTGTTATCGCGAATACCGGTGCTGAAATGGATCTTCAGCAATAAAAGCAAAACCCATGCGAAAATAGTGACCCTCGTCTTTATCAAACCAACGATTATTCATTAACATGCTCACGCAGTATCTTAACATTCAAACGGCGACCGGGGTGGCCATCACTTTAGCAGGCGATGGTACGCTGACGATCAATGCCTGTCAGGTTACGGCCAACCGGAATCAGCTGGATATTACTGCAAAATTCACCGATCTGAGCACCATCAGGGAGCTCGCCGGACATTTCCCCAAAAAATCACTGATCTCCCTCAATCTGACCGGCAAAGGCATTCTGCATAAGCAGACCGAAAAAGTAGCCGGGCTGACCCCCAATAACTTTGCTCAGCTTTTGCCTAATGCCAGCCTGCAGGACTTCTATGTACAGAATTTTGTATCGGGGGACCGGTCATTCATCTCTGTGATCCGAAAAGCCGAAGCGGACCGGATCATTGACCAGCTCCGGCAGGAAGACCTGATCCCCGTCATGCTGAGTCTCGGGCCTTTTCCGGTTGCTGCTATTTTACCGCAGTTAAATGTCTACGATGCTGAAGTCGTGTTTGACGGGCATGTGCTTAACCGGGATGAACAGTCAAGGATCACTGCTTATCAAAGTGATCCCTCAGCCAGGTCGCCCTTTCCCCTGAAGATCGAATCGGAAAAAATAGAGGAGCGGCTATTGCTGGCTTATGCTTCGGCCTTTCAACTGATCCTGGCACCCAGGCTCGACCCTGTTCAGGCAGCTACAGCAACAACAACGCAAGCCTATACCGATAGCTTAGCCAGAAAGAAATTGCAGGCTTATGGTGGAATGGCACTGATCGCTGTCTTTCTTTTATTGCTGGTCAATTTTATACTTTTTTCGTGGGTCAGTAACGATAATGCGCAAATGGCCTACCGGGTCAGCCGGTCCGCAAAAAGTACCGAAGATATCAAAGGGATCCAGGATCAGATCAAGGTCAAGGAACAGGAACTGCGGATTTTGGGCTGGGATGATGGGACAAACAAAGCCTACCTGCTCGATCAGATGGCTTCGTGTCTGCCTTCAGAGATGACCTGGAAACAGGTTGAAGTGAATCCGGTCGATATCAACCAAAGCCGGATACAAAAACTACTCGTATTTAAAGACAGGCAAATTATCGTTACCGGGTTGTCTGCAAAGATACTTCCGGTCAACGAATGGATGGCCCGGCTCAAGACACAAAAATGGGTGAAGGATATCCGTCTGGAAAACTATACCTTGAATACAGAAAAGGATTCGGGGCAATTTACCTTAACCATTAGTTATTGAGTGATGCTGAAAAACCTGAGCTATAAAAAAGACTATTGGTTACCTGCCGGTACGATCCTGCTGTTGCTGATCTGTTACCAACTGGCCTTTAAAAACACCATTCAGGCTTTCCAGGCGCGCAGCCGGCTTAAAGCGCAGCTTAACCAGGTGGCCGATGTCACCTATGACCCCGGCTATCTGGAAAGGAAGGCCCGGAACCTGGACCGGTTATTGAACCGCTATCAGACAGACACCTTAACTTTGCGGGGAAATACGATCGCGCAAGTCGCCATGATCGCTGAAAAGGAAGGCGTCAAGTTATCGGAAGTACCGGTAGAAGACCCCGCTTACCATACCGCTCATTTTATCATCCAGCAACTGGAGTTTGAGGGCGCTTATTCCTCCCTGGTCAAAACACTTGATAACCTGGCGCATAACAAGACCATCGGCGTTCTCCGTTCTGTGAGTTTCCGGGTAACCAATACGGAAACGGCTGATCTGTCGCGAATCAAGATCGTGATGACTGTCTTGGTTGAAGCAAAAAAATAGGCATTTTCTGTATCGGTTGGTAAAATCTTTAAACAAAGCACAATCCTAATCGTTATCGTAGCTATGGGGACTTAATATTATTATCAGGAGGTATGCCTATTGGTCGTATTAAGACATCGTAATTCATGCAAATCGACAGGCGTAATCAGCCAAAGTCGCAGGAATAATGCTTATAAAAAGATGAGGTTATTGTCGATTTGCACCGTTCGCAATAAGCTTGTGTGAATCAAAACAAGACCTATACCAATGAGGACTCAGCACCTGCAATATGGCCTATCGCTGTATAACTTGAGAAAACTTCCGCATCTGCTTTTTTTGACGTATTTTTGCATTTTTAAATGCGATGAAATACCATAAGAAGTATTGCTGGGTAATTGCTTTTTCGGCCGTTTTATTTTCGGCGTGCAGCGAGTTTATAGAACCCTCAATCAACAGCAGCAAAGTTTACCTGGAGGCTCCGGGGAATAATTACCCAAGCACCAGTTACACCATGAACTTTTGGTGGGACCAGGTGGACAATGCACTTTCGTACAGATTGCAGATCGTATCACCCCGTTTTGATTCGGTCGCCTATTTGGTAACCGATACGCTGATCAAAAAGAACACTTTCGTATTGACCATGAACCCCGGGAAATACCAATGGCGGGTACGGGCTGAAAACGGCAGCAGCCAGTCGCCTTATGCGGAGAGCAGATCGTTTACGGTGCTGTATTCCTCGATCAAACAACAAAGTGTATTGCTGTCGTCCCCTGCAAACGGATTGATCACCAATCAAAGCCCGGTAACGCTGCAATGGACAAGCGTGTATGGGGCCACCAAATATCAATTGGAGATCGATACCAATAATTTCGTGAATGAAAGCGCGGTATTGCTCAACCAGGTTTATCCCGGTTTACAGGTCAACTATACTTTCCCCAAAGACCAGACCTACCAGTGGCGGGTCCGGGCGCAGAACGATACGGCACAAGCCAAATGGTCGGCCATCAATACCATCAGCTATAACCGCACACCTCCGGGCATGGTGACGCTGATCGCCCCCATTAATAAACAAACGGTCGGCTCACCGGTATCTTTACAATGGAACAGTACCAGTAAAGCCGTTAAGTATAAGGTATATGTGCTCAAAAGCGATTCGACGACCTTATACAATGCGGGTTTTCCGGCGGTAACCACCGCCACCAATTATAGTTTTAACTTGGGCGCGACAGGCGAGCATGTGTACTGGAAGGTCACGGCGATTGATGCCGCAGGTAATGAAGGCCTGCCGAGTGTGTTACGAAGCTTTATTCTTCAATAAAACAGATGAAGCATAAAGGAATGACATCCATTTTAGTGATCGCTGTCATCGCGGTATGGGGACTGATCATCTACCGGGTCCTGCAATCAGCAGGTGGTGATGACGCGCAGCCTTTTCAAACGACCCCGAACATCAAAAAAGAAGTATTTAACGATTATGCGATGCCTCAGGACACGACACATCTTTTATTGAATTATCGGGATCCGTTTAGCCCGAAAAAGACCGATACTGCGGCAAGGCCCTTCAACAGGGTATCCGTTCCGGTCAAAAGCAGTTTAGTCCCGGCCAAACCGTTGGTGAACTGGAGCTTTATCACCTATACGGGTTATCTGGGTAAACCGGGTTCCAAAAGGATCATGACCATGATGAGCGTTAACGGCAGGGAAGTGATGATGGCTGAAGGGGAAATAACAGAACAGGTCAAGCTGCTCAAAAACATGAAAGATTCGGTAAAGATTCTGTACCAGGGAAAAACCAAGTTTATCACCATGAATAGCAAAAACCAATGAAGAACCGATTGATCATCACCTTATGTTGCCTATCCGCTTATGCGGGCGCGCAACAATTGCCGGACATGGGGATCTACAAAGTGCGCGTCAATGAACCCGACCGGAATGTACAGGCCGAGATCAAACCGGTCGGTTCAGGACCGGAACTGGAGACCGATCGGTCTTATTATTGGTACAGTGCCGGTAAGATCAAGATAACCCAGGGCGGGTTCAGCGGCAAATTGCTGAACGGTCAGTATAGTTCATTTTATTTAAACCAGAACTTAAGGGAGCAGGGCCTTTTTAAAAAAGGATTGAAAGACGCTGTCTGGAAAAGCTGGAGCGAAAACGGCACGCTGCTCCAGACCGTCACCTGGAAAAACGGATCAAAGGAAGGTGAGTTTGAATTGTTTGATGAAAAAGGCAAATTAAAGCAAAAAGCCACCTATCATCATAACCAGCTTGACGGCAAGCAGTTTAACTATGATGGACCGGATTCCGTGCGGGTTGTCAACTATCGTGACGGAAAGTTAGTCTCTACCAAAACAAGCTTTTTCAGAAAGATCAATATCTTCAAAAAGAAATAGCGCAGTATCAAGCTTAATCAATCATGGAATGCTCAAAGCTTCTGCACTATACCTGGTTATTGTTATCGCTTTAGTGATCGGGGTGCTTTGTTCAGCCCTGATCGTATCAGCCTATTTTTATAAGCAGCAATACCAGCAAAAATTCCGTTATGACCGGCTGGAACGGAACTTAACTTCAGGCATCAATATTTTACTGGGATCCGGGGAGCAGGCCTACCGGGATGAAAAAGTGCTCAGTTTGTTTGGCACGGATGATGATTCGGTGAGGCTAAAGCGAATTCCCTGGGGCGTCTATGACGTCGGCTTATCCCGCGCTTTTATCCAAAAAGACACGCTATGTCAAGCGTTCGCCATAGGCGCTGCGATCGATTCGTCCAAATGGGCCGCCCTGTACCTGATCGATGAAGACAGGCCGCTGTCCGTCAGCGGAAAAACTATGATCCGCGGAGATGCTTTTGTCCCTAAAGCCGGCGTAAAAGAAGCTTATGTGGATGGACAGGCCTACCAGGGTGACAGACGGCTCGTGATCGGCACCAAACACCACAGCGAAAAAGTATTACCTGCCTTACAAGCCGATAGATTAGCGCTGCTGCGGGCCCTTGGCACTTCGTCAAGGCGGAACGATACGATCCTGCCCCGCGCCGATTCGGTCAACGTTTCTTTTTTTGACCCGGTTAAAGTCATCAACCTGGGAAAACGGGTCACCACCTTGCGTAACCGGAAACTGACAGGGAACCTGATCCTTTTATCGGACACGACCGTGATCATTGAAAATACGGCCAGGCTGGAAAATATCCTGATCTTCGCCAGGTCCATTGTCGTCAAAGAGGATTTTCACGGAAATTGCCAGCTATTTGCGACGGATTCAATCGCTGTAGGTAAACAATGTGACTTGAGGTATCCTTCTTGCCTGGGAATCATCCGTGATCACCATGACCAGCGCACACAGGCCGGGATCAGGATTGGCGGGAACAGTGCGGTAAACGGTGTTTTATTTACCTATGAAAAAGAAAAAAGCCAGTTACAAACACTGATTGAGATCGCTGACCAGGTCAAGATTAATGGACAGATTTATGTGATGGGCTTGTTGAAATTTAACAAAGGCGGGGAAATTAACGGGAGTGTTTTTGCGAACAGGTTCTTATATCGATCGACTTACACCACTTATGAAAACTACCTGATCAATATCAAACTGGATGCGACGGGACTGTCACCTTATTATTTAACAAGTCCGCTCTTTCCGGTATCGGCAAAAAAACAAAAAGTATTGCAATGGCTGGAATAGAATGGATACCCAACACGAAGGTCAAAGCTTCGGGGATACTGGAAGTGGTGATAGCCATGGTGGTCATTGTTGCCGTTTTTATCATGGCCATGATGATTTTTGCCAATGTACAGCGGTTGTCATTAACCACGAAAACGATCAAGGCTCAAGGGGTGTTAAAGGAGATCTTATGCAAAGCCAGGCAAGATCTCCGGGTCGCAAAAGAGCGTTATACCCTTGATGACTTTAACATTGAGCAGGGCATAAGCCCCTATGGCGACACGGGCAATTTATATCAGATCACCCTGGCGGCGTATGATACCAACCAGGAAAAAGTGGCCGAAATCAAAGAAATCGTGTATGAGGTTCCCTAGCAGCCACCAAGTCAAAGCATTTACCATTTTGGAAGTGACGATCACGATGCTGATCGCGGCTATCGTCATCGGCATCACTTACACGGCCTATACGATCGTCAGTCAATCGTTTATTCATTTTAAAGGAAAAAATGAAGGCCTGGCGCTTTTAGCCAATGTGGATCATTTGCTTCAGCGTGATTTTGCACGGGCTGAACTGATCGTAGCGGATGATTCAGGAATCACGATGCAGGGCGATCACCAAGCTCCGGTCCATTATGAAATGGCCGCGGCTTACCTGGTCAGAAAATCGCTTACCACCGATACCTTTAAAGTCGCCATTAGCGGGGTCAAAATGTTCTTCGAAAACCAAAACAAAGACTTCCGGCCGGGCTTTGCGGGTATCGAGGAAAACAGGATAGATGAACTATCTTTGATCCTCACTTATCAAGACGAGATGATCCCGTTCCATTATACCAAAACCTATAGTTCCGCAAACCTGATTCAAAGAAATCCGCATGCCCTCAATTGATATCAGCCGATACGAAAAAAAGAAGGCGGCGAAGCCTGCCAAAGGAACACCCGGAACTTCTTTGATGGATTTACTGAGTAAAGACATTTCTTTTGGCAGCCAGGAAATAAGCGATAAAAAGAAAGAAGCTTTATACCTGGAGCTAAGTTCTCTGTTACAGGCAGGTATCGACCTGAAAAGTAGCTTTGAGTTAATTATTGCAGACCAGGACAAAGAAAAAGACAAAGAACTGTTTACAACCATCCAACAGGCGATATTGGGGGGCATGACGTTTTCACAGGCGCTCGGACAAACCCATAAATTTTCGTTATACGAAGTCTTTAGTTTGCAGATCGGCGAAGAAACCGGCAAACTGATCGAGGTATTGCATGACCTGGCCAAATATTACACCAGTAAGATCAAGCAGCAACGCAAGATCGTTTCGGCATTAACCTACCCCTGCATTGTACTGAGCACCTCGCTGGGCGCGGTGTTCTTCATGCTGAAGTTCGTGGTGCCGATGTTTGGTGACGTGTTTAAGCGTTTTGGCGGAAAACTGCCCTGGATCACCGAAAAGATCATCGCTGTGTCCAAAGTTCTGGAAGATAATTTTAGCAAAGTCTTTGTCCTGCTTTTAATCATCGCGATGGCGCTGTTCAGTGTTCGTAAAACCGAGCAATACCGCAAGATGCTTTCGCTGGCGGTGTTACGCATCCCTGTGGTCGGCAACCTGGTGCAAAAGATCTACCTGGCTCGTTTTTGTAATTCCATGCGGTTGTTGATCAATGCCAAATTGCCCATTTTGCGGGCTATAGCCCTGATCCGTCAGATGATCCGTTATTATCCGATCGATTCTTCCTTAGCTGTGATTGAAAACGATATCCTCCAGGGTAAAACACTCTACCAAAGCCTGCAGCAATTTAAAGTATACCCCGCTAAAATGGTGCAATTGGTTAAAGTCGGGGAAGAAACTAACCAACTTGATTATTTTTTTGGAATTATCTCCGAACAATACGTCGATGAAGTGGAATATAAAACATCCACATTAAGTAGTGTAATGGAGCCGCTCATTATCATCTTTTTGGGATTGATCGTGGGAGTTATTTTAATCTCTATGTATCTGCCATTGTTTCAGATGAGCAATAGTTTTTAGATCAACAAAACTACAATGAACCCTATTGTGGCGAATCCACATAGATAAACTACGGATGCTGATCATCTGCATATGTAACGTTGCTTCAATTTATCTTCGATAAAGATAAATTCAGCCGTACAATAGTCAACACTGTCTACAATAGACCCTTGTCGTTACATATCGAGTTAAAGTTCTAGCGTAGAATCTTACTGCCATATCGCTCACTTTCTTTGTTGGGTTTGCCAAACGTTTTTTTTGTAATAGCATCTGATTTGAAAGTTGTAATGATAACTTCTGCAATCTTCTTACTTATATATTGTTGACATCCCAATCTGTCAGATTGCCATTTTATTGACATAGCTGGATAAAACACATAAAAATGCCCCTATCCGGCCATATCAAAAAGGGTTCCCTTTGCCATTTGAAAGTGCCCCTTAAAAGAGATTAAAGTAATGTATCGATAGGTTTCTGCGAACAAGGTTTGCTACCTACTTTAATATTACTGTGGATGAACTGTTGAACTTGAACAGTAAAGACGCCTCAAGCCAATCATAATTACTTCCTAATATCAGCAGCCTATCTAAAGAAGATCAATCTACCGTTTATAGGTTAATTGATTTATTACTATCTGAACACAAACTAAAACACCCCCCGGTTAAGGGGCTTGTTTTAGTTTGTGTTTACTTTTAGCTTCTATTAAGCTGCCAATTTAGTAACAACATGATTGGTACATGGCCTCCCTTTAGTTTGAACCACTGATCGTTCTAATGGTCTTTGAAAAAAAGATGATTATAATACTGGCAACGAACGTTAGAAGATCGGACAAAAATTGGTAGAAATTTTGGTCATCAAAAATGCGCTTATCTTGATCAAGCAAAGCCCCTAACATCTTCAGCGCACTCCCGGTCGTCAAAAAGATAATTGTCCAAATCAGTATCACTATCTTGGAATATCTATTTTTAGTTACTATAAAAACCAATACTACAGACTGAATTGCTACTGGAATTAGTCCGTAAATATTGCCCCATTTAAATGTTACATATATATTATAAATCAACAGTGCCAAAATATACGTTATTAGCAACACAAAAAACGGTCTATTTGTAAACACAACTTTTCGCATGAAGATAAATTTAAGAGTTAAACCATTGATAGATAAGAAATAATCCAAATATTAGAAAGCCTACACAAGCGCCCAATAATTTAACATTAGCTACGCTGAATTTGTTACTTTCTCTTTTCGTCAGAAAGGTCGATAAAATAATACTTAAAAGCACACATCCAATCCCTTCGATCAATTTCGTTGACATAACTTTTCAATTAAAGCATAAAAACATCCATCATTAACTACCTTTATTCCTCTCTTCATCATTTTCCTTGGCCTTTTCGTCAGCTTTGTCTTTGAGTTTATCTACTGCTTTTTCGGTAACCTTCTCTAAAGCTTTTTTCTGTTTTTCAGTAATCACTTTTTTATCTACGCCCGTTTCAAATAATTTATCAAATCCCGCATTTAAGGCCTGAAAACCAAAAGTAACAAAAGCTTGACTATACTCGCCGTCATATAACTGGTTTAACCCAGTTCCGAAGGTGCCCGCTGTGGATACGGCAGAGCCAATTGGAAGTAATACAGTCGAAACTTCGGGGGCAACTGGCTCAGCAGCTTTCCCAGCTTTTGTTAGTAAATCCCCTGTATTACTCAGTGCCTTGGGAATACCTTTTCTGGTAGCTTTCATGGCACCTCTGACAGCAGTGTTTGCGTCCCTTGCTGTGGCTAGAGCCTTGTTTATTTTGCTAGTACGACTGTCTAAAGAAGGCATATTTCCTGAATCGTCTTGACTACTTGTTGAATTTCCTGTAGCCAATCTTACAACTGCATCCAACGCTTTTTTCCACCATGGATCTTCTGTTTGCATTCCATCGGGATCAATCTTTATGATAGGATTATCATCCCCATAAACATAAGGGCTATACCTTCGCATCTTCTCCGCGAGCGGATCGACACTCGTCCATCTTCCAATCACTGGATCATACAGCCTCGCGCCGTAATCATAGAGTCCAAGCTCAACCTGTAACTCCTTCTTATTGTAAAGATAGTCATTTTTCGAACTTGGCACAGTTGAAGCGATATCCATTCCAAAGGGCAGGTAATCGTCGGCCTGCTTAGGTGCACTTGCACCCGTGCTGCTGTCGAACGTCCTGCGGGTGTTGCCCAGATGGTCGGACAGGGAGTATTCGTAGTTGATTGTTCCTGTCAGGTTCAACGCCCGGCCTTCCTCGGTTTGTACAAAATCAATCGCGCCCTTGTTGTACTGAATGCCGCCGATGTAATCGGTGGTTGAGCCTGTACCGAGCGTGCTCACTTTTCGCAGTTTGGTGCCCGCCGCGTCATAGGTGTAGGTCACCGTGCCGCCCGAAAGAGTGTAGGTTTTTGGCAGGTTAAGCAGGTTGTAGGTTATGTTGGTCACGCCCTTGCTGTCGTCAGCAGTCATGTTGCCATTGACATCGTAACTATAATTGTGCGAACCATGCTTATACCCCGCGTCGCTGCTGGTGCTGTCGGTCACGCTTTGTAATTGGTTACCAGTATAATTGTACTTTAGTCCGTCCACCTTGGTGTTGCCTAAATAGCGCTCCATGCCCTGAATATTACCCATCACATCGTAAGTGATGCTTTTCTCGTCATTCCCGGTGCCATCACCCTTGCGCAGGCGGTTCAGCGCGTCATAGGTGTAGGTGTAAGTGTTTGTTAAGCTGCCCGTTCCCCACAGCTGATTAGCAATGTTGCCGTTGTACTGCGCGAAAGTACCGTCATTGTACTTGAGCTGCATCGAGAATAACGGTGCGCTGCTGGTCGACAGCCAACCCCGCTCGTTATACGAATAATCTATTTTTTGCAAAAAGGTTGTCCCGTCATCTGCGCTATGCAGATGTTTGGCCTTCAGCTGTCCGATCTCGTTGTAGTCCTCCTGGCTGATGATGGTACTTATTCCTCCGTTGATCCGCTCCTTGGTTTGTAGCTTCCGACCCATATGGTCGTACACATAGGTGTTCTCTACGGTCAGCGCCGGAGTGCTTGTGCTTGCCGTGGTGTAGTGCTTGCGCTGCGTTCCGGTCACCGCATTGGTGAAGTCGTACCCGCTGGTAATCACGTCGTAGTTGCCGGTATTGGCCATGCCGCCCAGGTAATGTTGCTTATACACTTCTACTGCCCGGCCCCGGTCGTCATAGTAGGTCACTGTCCACAGCATATCACTCGTGCCAAGCACGTTGGTCAAAGTTGCCGTAGGCAAGCTCTGCGTGCTTGCGGGGAATGACGTATGCTTGTCGTAAGTGCTTGGTAGGTTAGGGATGTTGTAATCATCATAATAATTAACCGTCAGTACCTGGTTCAGGCTGGTGGGATAAGTATTGTTTAAGGTGTAGCCATACGTTTGGGTATTATCCCTGTTTTCCCACTGGGCAGTCTGTGTGTTCACACTACCTTGCAAGGTAATCCTGTCATCGGTCGAGTTCCAGATCCCGCTGATGAGCGATCTGCCTAAAGCATCATATTTGGTGATGATCCATTGGTGATTATTCCTTTGGTTGCCGTCTTGGGTCGCTACCGGTTTATCCAGCATATTGTATACCGTGCATTCCCAGTCCTTGCCTGGTAATCTTTTTTGGGTCAAACGCATACGCTCGTCATACCGGTACTGGTAGCACCAGGTGTTCAGCGCTGTCTGGTCGATGTTGGTGTTGAAGTCGGGGTTTACGCCCGGCGGCAGCACGAACGCCAGCAGGTCCAGGTCGTCATATACATAATAGGTGCTTAATACTTCGACTTTGCGCGTAGCTGCATCGTAGTTATAGGTTCGTTTTAATACGATATGTCCGCTTTTATCGGTATAGGTTTCCGTCGTTCCGCCGTGGCCGGTTGTCCAGTTCTCGTCTTTGATGATCGATACCGTTAACTGCCCCACATCGTAGGTGGCGGTACTGCTGCTGGCACGATTTAGCGTTCTGGAACCGTCACCGTTAATGGTCGCTGTGTACCGTGCTGCCTGCCTACTGGTGGTCGAGTCACTGGCCCAGGTTACATAGTTGTTGGTCTGGTGATCCGTTACCACGGTTCGCCCCGCAGTGCCTGTACGGTTGGTTGACGGCTGCCAGGTATTGCCCGGCGCACCTTGTTCAAGTGGCCTGTTCAGGGGCGAGGGCTCGAAAACCGTTACCGAAAACGGACTGGCATTAGTCGTATAGCTTTGCCCGGTTTGCTGGTAGAAACCATATTGGGCGCTATTGCTGTAACCGCTTGTTCCTGTCAGGGCATCGGGCCGGTAGTTGCCGGCCGTTCCCGAGTTTGTAGTGTAGGACAGGAACTTCGTGCTTTCCCTGCCAAAGGCATCATACGCAAATGGCTGGATTACATCCTTTGTCGCGTCGGGGTTGCCCTTCACCTGCACGTTTTGCAGCGGTCTGCCCAAACCGTCAAAGTACTGGATACTCTGCATCACCTCGCAGGTGTTTTTTGAGGTCAGCGTGCTTGCATCGGTGAACGGCTGCCTCGGGGTCAACGTCTGCACGTAATTCTGATCAGCGTTTGGCGTACCCAGGCTGTTGCAGTTCACCAGTAGCGGCGTAATGTAGGCATGGAAGCCGGTCGCGCCGAGCGCCGAAAAGCCTGGGTTTAAAGCAATCTGTTGCGTGGCCGTATAGGTGCCGCTGGCATTGGCGCTGCCCAAATTGACATGGGTTTGCTGCGCGTCGGTTTGACCAACAATAAACAGCAAACTAACGGCAATAAGCAAGGCTTTGAATGATCTGTATAAGGGAAGCATCATGTCGAATGTTTTTTTTGCGTATTGCTGTTTATTGATTTTGATAGTGATAATCCGTATGCTTCAGGATATTGCCGTCCTTGTCTCTTACATTGATGAGCCGCTGGAAGCTGTCGTATTCGTAGTAGGTCGTCATCCCCCTGGCGTCGATAGAACTCGTCATGCCCACCAATGGCTGGTACGTATAGGTGGTTATTTGCGCATCAGCAGGGTAGATGCGCACGTCATCGTAGGCGCTGCCGCCCATCATGGCATAGCTGTTGGTCGTATAGTTATCCTGTTTATACTTCCAGGTGGTACCGTCTAAGTACCAGTAATCAATTAAGTACGCGCGGCTGTTGGGCCGAACCCAGACTATTTCGGCGTTGGTACCTAACTGGTTGCCGGTATGGGCTGTACCCGCGATGCCCCCACTGCCCGGTTCTTCATAATTCTGCGTGTAAAACTCTGTGTTAGACGCGTTTTTACACTCGGCGATAAGTAAGGTCTCCCCATATCCCCATTGATAGGAATTAGAGGGGCCATTTGCTTTCTTTTGTTGCAACAGCAAGTTAGAGTCGGTGTCATATTTCTCAATAATAACATCGGGCCTGTAATTGGTGCTCTTGGAAAAGGCAGTCGAGGAAATCATCACAGGCGAATAATTGAGCGGTTGAACGGCTGGAGTATTCTGATAAAAGATCGTGTCTATCAAAGGCTGGTCTGCTTTGTACGAGTTAAAGATAGCGGCTGTCAACCTTTTATCGCCGTTACCGGTCTGTTTCTCTGTGTATTGCTCAATAGGTGTGGTTACCATGTTTAGGTCCTGCAATTGCTTAATCGCTAAAGCCTTGGGCACTACCGCGTTATTCACGTTGTAATCAACAGAATACAGTGTGTGGGCTATTAATTTGTCACCGTTACTGGCTGAAGTGGTAGTAATAGAAGGCAATAAGTTTTTACTGTCATAAGTAAAGTCTTTTATATTTTCGATTACGTGGTTGTCATCTGTGTGATAACGCTCAGTAGTTCGCGCCAGGTGAACAAAATCTGCGTAAGTGGGGTGGTTCTCCCAACCGGGGGCGGCCTCGGAAATAAAAAGCATATCGTCGCCGGGTAACTCTAAAGGTAAATCTGTAGAAGCGGAAATAAATATCCCCCTGATACCATTAAAGGTTTTTTTATTTGCCCCTAATAATCCTGTATCATATTCATTGATAGTTTCTGACAGCAGTTTGAGTTGTCCATTTTGTTTTTTAAAAACCTTCTTCCCTAATTCTAATCCCCTAAGCCATTGATAGCTGATAGGCAAACTATTGGAATAAGATCCGTTATAGTTATCCGGGTGCTCGTCAAAATTGGTGTATTGATATTGAGTGTATCCATTCGTGTCATCCTCGCCGTTTAATTCTATCACAGTAGAATAACCGACCGCCTTTCCGTTCTCGCTTACTAAAGGATAATTAGAATTAGAATGCAGCTTGGTATAAACCGGGACCTCACCGATATTACCTTGATCGCTTTGAGAGAACATGACCTGGTCAACGTATGACGGGTTGAATTGGGTTTGCCCGCTACTGCGCGATGGGTAATTCTCCTGATGATATCGGTACGATTTTATCATGGCGACACTGGTCTCATCTTTATAATTAACGATTTTTTTTATGCGTAGCCCGCCTACGTAACGTGTTCCGCTGGTATCAGGGTCACACGTAGTCCAGCTCAGGTTAGCAGAAGCTGATTCATAACTGTCAGGAATCGGATTTTGAGTACAATCATAGATCAGTTTATAGTTTCCGTTCGGCAAAACAAAATTCAACGGCACGTCCAGCCTTCCCACATTTTTGCTACCTCCATATTGGAACAACATATCTCCCTGGTTAGTATCGGTATTGATATAACTGACTGTTAAAGCAAGCCCCCCGTTAAATGTGGAATGCAGCAAGTCTTCATCTAATCCGGACACTGTAAGTGTCATGGTCACTCCATTCGCCGGGTTTGGAGTACACAGGCTCGAAGAGGAGACTGTAAAAGGCACTTCTACATACCGGTTGTTTTGATCTGGTGCGCCTGCACCGATTTGATTCCCAGTTTGTAGAGGGGGTAAATTAGACGAAAAAGCTGTATTATTCTCAAATAAAAAGTCTGTATGCCCTCCTGTCGGATAAATTATCCGGGAAAGACTGCCCGCTAAAGCTACGCCTGGTACAATATTTCGGTTACCCCCGGGTACGATAATAAGGGGGTTAGTGGAAATAGTGTATGGCGGGTATAAATGTTGGTTTTGGAACTGCCCATTATAATAGCCCCAATGATCCTGTGCTTTAGAATAACGTGACGGCAGGTTACCACCGATATTATATTCAAAAATATAGGGTTTGCTTGGCAAGGTACTCCCCGCCGCAGGTTTTTCCTTGACACTTACCAATTTAAGCCGCTGAAAAACTGATTCTTCATGACTGTTGCAATTGGACGGCATAAAACCATTATCATAAAAATAATCATAATTCAGGTCCCAACTTTTTAGGAGCTTGTTGGTATTATCATAAATGCGCATGGAGGTTAGTGCAAAATCACCGGGCAAATCACAACGTGGTTTTTGATAATCAAACAAAACAGTGCTATTATTCCAGTTAATAATTTTGAGACGTTTCACATTATGATTAATATCCTGCTTAGGGTTAACCGTAACATCTTGATGCTGAGGGGCGTAGTAATAAGCCTCATAGCCGAGTGTCTCATATTGTAAAGTATAATCCTCATAACCAAAACTCATGCCTTGCTTCGTCACGGGATCATATATTTCCGATAAGTACCAGCTTGTGGTGACTTGAACAACAGTATTGGTAGCGCTTGATCTGTATGAGATTTCTGGAGCTGCAAAGGTATATTGTATGCCTTTCTCGTCGGTAATGACAAAAGAAGAATTTCCAGGACCGCCTGAAAATTCAATTTTTAGCTTTGAATATGGGACGGAATAAAATTTATGATCTTCCTGATGATACATAAACTTTCCAGCCATGTCGCCAAAATTAAAATAAAAGACATCTGGTTCTCCGTCTACCTTACCATCTATAATCTTTTTGAGATAGTTATAATTGTTTAAGGCTTGGTTCGGATCGGACATTTGTGCCAATAACCCGTCGACTTTTAAGTTTGCTGTTAAAAAGGTCTGATCCCCCAAATAATAGTTCTCATCCGGTAATCCCATCACAGTTCTGGTGATGACCCCACCTGCGTTCAATGACCATCCTAATCCTACAGATGAGGCTATTTCCTCAACTTTTATGCCTCCGGCATGATAGGATAACCTAAGCGGTATTTTTATTCTTCCCGCAGTCAATTCATAAAGGGGTATATTAATATTAGGAACGCCCGTGTAAAGACTAACAGGATATTCCCCATATTTTCCTAATGAGGCAGCATTAGGTGCGGGTTGGGTAAGTCGGTATAATTCTGGTTCAGTCAATCCTTGGCCATGAATCGTCCTGATAGAGCAGCAAGCAGCTACAATAAGCGGACAGCAATAAGACATTAATATTTTTTTCATATTTATTTTTAGCAGGATCGCTTGCTATTTTATGAGCGCGTCTGTTGATGCGGATTAATTTTTATTTTTAAAATAGCACATAGTACTACGACCGCTTGTAACTGCATACGCGAGCAAACGAACATTTAGTTCAATCCCAGATGGTTCAAAGATTTTCGATTAACGTCCTTTCTGTTTGAGTCGGGCCTCCACTTTGCGCAAACGCGCTTCCTGGGTCTTTAATTGTTCGTCCTTCTGTAAAAGATACAGCGTCAACTCCTCTAATTTTTTGGTTAGCAATTTGTTCATCTCACCCAAATTGATCCCGTCTTTTTCAACGACAGCTGCAGCCGGCATGTCCGGCAGGTGATGGTTCTGGTCGATATACGATTTCACCTGCGCAAGCGGCATGAGCTTGTAATCCTTTTTGAAAACATAGTCCGGAAACCCGCTGGTCTGAACATAGACTTGTTTAGCATATACTGCTCCATCAGTGTGCGAAATTTTGAGTGCAATATGGCCGGCGATGTCGGCGTCGAACAGCGTTTGGCCCGTAGCCCCGGTAGTTGGTACGGTTGCGAAATACATGTCCCCGAAGACCGAACTATAAATTACCCCGCCGCCATTATTGTTATTGTCACCGTTGGTTAGCCAACTGAAATTGGGCGCGGAGCCGACCCTTGAAGCGTTGAATCCCAAATAACTCGTACCCCAATTAAGTGCCTGTGAACCGCCCGCTTTACCAATAGACGCTTTACTAACGCCGTCCTCCACCTGAAAAAGGGAAAGGGGACTTTCTGTACCTACGCCTACATTGCCTGCATTGTCAATCACAAAATTGGGGGTGTTGTTGTTCACATTGTAAATCATGAACCGACCATCATCCACAGCGTTGACATCGATAGCCACGCCAAAAGTTTGCGTGTTGTTTCTGTTCGTCAGCTTTAAGGCTGTTGCTCCATATCCGCCATCTTCCTGCAGGTGCAATTTAGCAGAAGGAGTAATCAATCCAATGCCAATTTTATTACTGAATACTGCACTGCCGTCTTCTCTAAGCGTCAGCGCGTCAACGTAAGATGTCGAGGGGCCGTAGTCATGCGTCTGGAATATCAAGTTGCTACCGTAGTGGTCTGCAGGATGCGATTGCTGCACAATACGCGAAGAGTAATTGGGTACGTTGAACATCCCCATAAGAATCGCCTGGGTTGTGGGCACTCCGACCCCGTTATTTACAAGATTATGTAGTTGCAGGAGATTGACATTGTCGGTCGTAGTTAGCAGTCTTGTTATTCCAGAAACATCCAGGGGAAAGGCGGGGCCTCCCGTCCCAATACCAACATATCCGGTTGGATTAAGAACGTTCTGAGCAGAGGACTGGCTATACGCAGCCACGGCCATCGTGATGGCAAGGAAAAGTTTCTTCATTTTTTGATCGATCATTAATTTAAACAAAAGGATGTATTACAAAACCAATTGGTGTATCTGTTTTGGCTAGGTAATCGCCAAGGGCGGCAAAAATTGGGAATTAGGTTTTCATATCCAAATATTTCAGAACACATATTGAAACTATTTATTCACATTTCCGTGCCTGAATCGCCCGGCAAGGCCGCGCGATTGTGGATAAGTGGCTATGGCCTCGTCGCATCCTGGATCAGGCTCACCGCGTGAGCGGTTGTTTTCACCGGCCGGTCCCGAAAATCAAAAAGAGTTTGCAATTATATAAGTACTTATATAAATTAGCACAATGAATTTGTATCAGCGTTTAGGTTACCTGGTTTTAGGCAGCCGCCTGCGGCGATTGAGCGAGAGTTTTATTTCGGAGATCGTTCGAGCCTATCAGCAGCAGGGCATTGCCTTTGAGGCCGCTTGGTTCCCCGTCTTTTATTTGCTCTCGGAAAGAAAACAATTGTCCATCAAGGAACTGAGCGAGGAGACGGAAGTCTCCCACCCGGCGGCCAGTCAGCTCATCGCTACGCTCAAAAAGAAAGGCCTGGTGCGCGTAGCGACCAGTGTGCAGGACGGCCGAAAGCAACTGGTCGCCCTTAGTCCCGCGGGGGAAAAGCTCCTGGAGCAGATCAAGCCCGTTTGGGCAGCCATTGCTGCGGCTATGGCGCGGATGACCGCGGGCGAGGAAGATACGGCGCATTTATGGAACGCATTGACGGCCCTGGAAAAAACCTTTCAGGAATATACCTTATCCGAACTGATCACCAAGGAGTTGAACCATGACTAAAACATTTTTATACGGCACCGGGCATTTGACCGTAGGTATCTGCCTGGAGATCGCTTCCGGCAAGCGCAGGGGCGTTATCGGCCCCGAGGCCCAACAGCGGATCCGGCGTTCCCGCGCTGCGGTCGAAGAGATCGTTCACCACGAAAAGCCGGTGTACGGCATCAATACGGGTTTCGGCCCGCTTTGCGACACGCATATTTCGGAAGCCGATACCAGCCGCCTGCAAAGCAATATTTTGAAGAGCCACAGCGTAGGGGTGGGGCATCCCATCCCGGTCGAGATCGCCAAATTGATGCTGATCACCAAGGTGCATGCGCTGGCCCAGGGCTACTCCGGTATCCGGCTGGAAGTGCTCGAGCGGATCATCTGGCATGTCGATCAGGACATCATCCCGGTCGTTCCCGAAAAAGGTTCGGTCGGCGCTTCAGGTGACCTGGCGCCACTGTCGCATTTGTTTTTACCGCTGATCGGCCTGGGGGAAGTATGGCAAAATGGTGAGCGGAAACCGGCGGCTTTGGTTTGCCCGGAACCTTTGGAGCTTGGCCCTAAAGAAGGGCTGGCCCTGATCAACGGGACGCAGTTCATTTTGGCTTTTGCGGTCAAAGCAGTGAAACGCCTGCACCAGGCGCTGGAACGGGCCGACCTGATCGGCGCGATGTCCCTGGAAGGCCTGATGGGCTCCGCCAAACCTTTTGATCCGCGCCTCCACCAATTACGGCCCTTTGCCGGCAGCGTGCTGGTCGCCAAACACCTCCACGAATTACTGAATGACTCGGAAATCCTCAATTCGCACACCAATTGCGGGCGCGTCCAGGACCCGTATTCCCTCCGCTGTATGCCGCAGGTGCACGGCGCTTCGCGCAATGCCTGGCTGCATTTAAAAGAACTAACCGAAATTGAACTGAACTCGGTCACCGATAACCCCATTATTTTCGATGCGGAAGACACCATCAGCGGCGGCAATTTCCACGGGCAGCCTTTGGCCCTCCCTTTGGATTATGCGACCATCGCAGCGGCCGAATTGGGCAATATCGCCGACCGGCGCTGTTACCTGATGAGCGAAGGACGCTATGGCCTGCCTAAATTACTGGTGCCCGATGCCGGTTTGGATTCCGGGCTGATGATCCCGCAATATACCACCGCTGCATTGGTGACGGAAAACAAGACCTTGTGTTTCCCCGCCAGCGCGGACAGCGTGCCCACCTCGCTGGGGCAGGAAGATCACGTCTCCATGGGCAGCATTTCAGGGCGCAAGCTCCACCAGGTAATCGATAACCTGGAATATATACAAGCCATCGAATTATTATATGCGACACAAGCCTTGGATTTCCGCAGGCCGCTTCGGTCCACACCGGTCATCGAAGCCTGTCACGACCTCGTGCGCGAAAAAGTACCCTTTATCGATCATGACCGGGTCTTTGCGGATGATATCAACGCCATACACCAATTATTCACCAGCGCAGCTGCTGCCTTTCAACCCTTTGAAGATGACACCTTCGGAATTTATTAAACAATACGCCAATCACCCGCATTACCAGGCCCCCACGGGCAACACCCTGCACGCGAAAAGCTGGCAGACCGAAGCGCCTTTGCGTATGTTGCTCAACAACCTCAATGCGGAAGTAGCCGAAAACCCCGCCGAACTGGTGGTTTATGGTGGCATCGGGCAGGCGGCACGCAACCCGGAATCGCTGAAAAAAATCATTGAGATTTTATTGGAACTGGATGAAAACCACAGTTTGCTGGTGCAGTCCGGCAAACCCGTAGGCATTATCCGCTCACATCCCGAAGCGCCGCGGGTGCTGATCGCCAACAGCAATTTGGTGCCTGCCTGGGCAACGTGGGACCATTTTAATGAACTGAGGGCCAAAGGCCTGATGATGTACGGGCAGATGACCGCGGGCAGCTGGATCTATATCGGCACCCAGGGTATCCTGCAAGGAACCTATGAAACTTTTATGGAGGTAGGCCGCCAACATTTCGGCGGCGACCTCAGCGGAAAACTCATCGTCAGCGCCGGTCTCGGCGGGATGGGCGGCGCCCAGCCCCTGGCGGCAACCATGGCGGGTGCGGTGTTCCTGGGCGCGGATGTGGATGAAAGCCGGATCCGGAAACGTTTGGATACGAAATATATCGACCGGATGACCCACTCTTACGAAGAAGCGATCACCTGGATTAAAGGCGCTATCGAAAACCAGGAAGCGCTTTCTGTCGGCTTGGTCAGCGATGCAGGGGATTTACTGGAAAGATTGTTAAACGATCACCTGGTGCCGGATATTTTAACCGACCAAACCTCAGCACATGATCCGCTGAACGGCTATATGCCCAACGATCTAACAGTCGCCAGTGCGGCTGCCCTGCGGTCAATCGACCCCGAAACTTACAAAAAGCTGGCGTTCCGCAGCATGGCGCGCCATGTGCATTTGATGCTCGAATTGCAACAGCGCGGCGCGGTCACTTTTGATTACGGCAATAACCTCCGCGAGTTCGCCCGGCAGGGCGGCGAAGCACGGGCCTTTGATTTCCCCGGTTTTACCCCGGCCTATATCCGCCCGCTCTTCTGCGAAGGGAAAGGGCCTTTCCGCTGGGTAGCCTTATCCGGTGATCCCGAAGATATTTATACGACCGACCGGGCGCTGATGGCCGCTTTTCCCGAAAATACCGCGCTCATCAACTGGCTCCGGAAAGCGCAGGAAAAGATCGCTTTCCAGGGCCTGCCGGCACGCATTTGCTGGCTGGGCATGGGCGAACGCGAAAAAGCCGGGCTCCTTTTTAACGATTTGGTGAAAACCGGAAAAGTCAAAGGCCCCATCGTCATCGGCCGCGATCACCTGGACTGCGGCTCGGTCGCCTCGCCTAATCGGGAGACCGAAAGCATGCTGGATGGATCGGACGCCGTTTCGGACTGGCCTTTGCTTAATCTGATGGCCAATACCTCCGGCGGCGCGACCTGGGTCTCTTTCCACCACGGCGGGGGGGTAGGGATGGGCTATTCCCAGCATGCCGGCATGGTGGTACTGGCAGACGGCACGGAACGTGCCACAACCTGTCTGAAAAGAGTATTGTATAACGACCCGGCGATGGGTATATTTAGGCACCATGATGCAGGGTATGATAAAGCAGCTCATTGGGCAGAGAAATTTGGGTTGAACGCATATTGATTGAACTTGTGCATTTTTTGCACAAGCTAGCGCAGCTAATCAGTTATCAAGTAATCCCTGGCAACTGTTGCAAAAAATGCAACAATTGAATGAAAAAGACACCGTTCGGAAAATCCGAACAATAATATAAAATACACAGCAGGTGCAAATTAACTGTCAAGCGATCCTTGACAGTTAAGATTAAGCCGTTTGAAACCAATATGCAGATTTTGCATAATGCTATTGAAAAATGGAAAACATGAAACTCATCGGCCCCTTCTCGCAGATCCTGCCCCTATCCGGCTTGCCGCTTAAGGGCGCGATCCGGGACGAGCAGATGCCCGTTATTTCGAATGGAGGTGTACTGGTCGAAAACGGGCTGATCAAAGGGATCGGCGCTTTTGAAACATTGCGGAAAGGAGAGGTAGCTATCGAAGAGATCACCAGCACGCAGGTGCTGCTCCCGGGTTTTATCGACTGCCATACGCACCTTTGCTTTGTGGGAAACCGGGCCAAAGACTATGCCTTGCGAACCAGCGGCAGCAGCTACCAGGAGATCGCGAAAGCAGGCGGCGGCATTTGGGATACCGTGACGCAGACCCGGGCGGCGGAAGAAGCAACACTACTGAAGGGTTTACTGGACCGTGCCGGACGGCACTTGCGTAATGGCGTGACCACCATCGAGGTCAAAAGCGGCTATGGCCTAAGCGCGGAACAGGAGCTCAAGCAATTGCGGGTCATCCAGGCCGCGCAGGCTTTTACTCAGGCGGATCTCATCCCAACCTGCCTGGCCGCGCACCTGTTACCGAAAGATTTTAGCGGCACAGCCCCGGAATACCTCGAATATGTCCTCAAGGAGCTGTTACCAATAGTCCGATGGGAAGAATTGGCCGGCCGGGTTGATATTTTCGTGGAGGAGGGCGCATTTAATGTCGCCAATGCGCTCTATTACCTGACCGAAGCCCGCAAACAAGGTTTCGCTTTCTCAATTCATGCCGATCAGTTCAGCACCGGCGGCAGCGAGATCGCCGTCAAGCTCGGCGCCCTGTCCGCCGATCACCTGGAGGCCAGCACCGGAAAAGAAATTACCTTACTGGGCGGCTCGCATACGGTCGCCGTGGCCCTGCCCGGCGCTTCCTTAGGGTTAGGGATGCCTTACGCCCCCGCAAGAAAATTACTCGATGCCGGGACCTGCCTGGCAATTGCTTCCGACTGGAACCCCGGCTCGGCGCCGATGGGGGACCTGCTGGTACAGGCTGCCGTTATGGGCGCCGCGGAAAAATTAAGTACGGCCGAAACCTTTGCCGCGCTGACCTTCCGGGCCGCCAAAGCTTTAAACTTAACAGACCGGGGGACCTTAGAATCCAATCAGTTCGCCGATATGCAGGCTTATCCCTGCGGTGACTACCGGGAGATTTTATATTACCAAGGAACCTTAAAACTCAATACGGTATGGAAGAACGGAACAGCTATCTGAACCATTACCGGCCGCCACAGGCCTGGACCGGCCGGGACGATGGCCCGGAGACCGATGTGCAGCGCTGGCACCAGCGTGTGCAGTGCATCGATTTGTTCCGGCAAGAATCGCCTGTGACGCAAAATGGCGTCCTGATTCTGGGGTTTGCCTGCGATGAAGGGGTCCGCCGGAATGGTGGACGTACCGGCGCCAAAGAAGGCCCGGCGGCGATCCGCAGGGCCTGCGCTTCGTTGCCCGTACATTTTAGTGAGGAGATCGTGATGCTGGACGGGGGAGATATCGTTTGTAATAACGGCGATCTGGAGGCAGCCCAGGCGGCCTTATCGGCGCTGGTATTAACCGGCTTACGGGCCGGTTACCGCCCGCTGATTTTTGGCGGCGGCCATGAGGTCGCCTATGGACATTATACCGGCATCAAACAATTTGGTCCGGATAAAAGAATCGGGATCATCAACTTCGATGCTCACTTTGATCTTCGGGAGCCGGGGGAAACCGGTCCTTCTTCGGGTACGGGTTTTTGGCAGATCGCCAGCGAAAACCATCCCTTTCATTACCTGCCGGTCGGCATCCAGACCTACAGCAATACACAGCGCCTGTTCAGTCTGGCCGAAAGCTTAGGCGTTGCGCCTATCATGGCCGATCAGTTCTCCGCAGCCAGCGAAGCGCGTGTCCAGGAATTCATTGCCGGGGTCGACCAGGTGTACCTCAGTATCGACCTGGATGTCTTCGCGGCGGCCTACGCGCCCGGCGTCAGCGCGCCCACCGCGACCGGGCTCCTCCCGGATCCGCTTTTTTTTAAGCTCTACCGGTCCATCCTGCAAAGCGGCAAAGTCATCAGCATGGATATCGCTGAACTCAACCCCAGTCTCGACCGGGACGGCCAAACCGCCAGACTCGCGGCCGCCCTGGCGTTTGCCGGCCTCATAAAATAGCGCAGACTCCCCGGCATACGCTAAAAACGGGCGTTCTTCAAAGAAAAAAAACAGGCACGCTTTTCTTTCGCAGTTTTAAGGTATGGAAAAGATCTTGGTCACCGGGGCCTGCGGGCAATTGGGTACGGAACTGGTGCCGGCGCTGCGCATGCGGTACGGCAAGGAAAATGTGATCGCTTCCGACCGGTACCCCATGACGGAAGAACTGGTACGGAACGGTCCCTATGTGCGGGTTGACGTACTGAACCCCAGGACGCTGAACAGCCTCATGAAATACAGCGGTATCACCCAGGTGTATCATTTGGCGGCGGTACTTTCCGCCAATGGAGAACAGGACCCTCTCAATGCCTGGGACCTGAATATGCAGAGCCTGCTCAATGTACTGGAAGCCGCGCGCAAGCGCCGCAAGTGCCGGGTATTCTGGCCAAGCAGCATCGCGGTATTCGGACCCGCCTCACCCCGGGCCGCCTGCCCGCAGCAAACCATATTGGAACCTGCCAGTGTTTACGGGATCAGCAAAGCCGCCGGGGAGTTGTGGTGCCAGTACTACCATCAACGCTACGGCCTCGACGTCCGCAGCCTGCGTTATCCCGGCCTGATCAGCTATTCTGCCGCTCCGGGCGGCGGTACGACGGACTACGCGGTCGATATCTTTCACCAGGCCCTGGACTCGGCCCATTATACCTGCTTTTTAAAACCAGATACCTGCTTACCGATGTTGTATATGCCCGACGCGGTCAGGGCCACCCTTGAATTGATGGAAGCGGAAAATATCGGGGTGCGGACCAGTTATAATTTATGGGGGATGAGTTTTTCCCCCCGGCAGATCGCCGACGAGATCCGCAAGCATATCGGGGATTTCTCGGTGGGTTATGCGCCCGATTTCCGGCAACAGATCGCCGACAGCTGGCCCGCCAGCATCGACGACCGCCAGGCCCGCCGGGATTGGGGATGGAGCCCCAGATACGACCTGCCGGCCATGGTCAGCGATATGCTGACCCATTTAAAGGCACAACAGCAGCCGGAAATGGCGCACTAAGATACTCGATCGTTCTTTATCGTTTTTTTCATACCGTAAATGAATGTCAGTTGAATACAATGAAGCATAAAGACCTGCCGGGAGTCGGCAGGCCTTTAAAACCAACACGATGTACGGAACTTTAAAACCAAGATTACAACAGGAACTGGACGCTATGGAAGCGTCGGGCCTGTATAAACGCGAGCGGGTGATCCGCTCCCGGCAGGGCGCGGAGATCATCGTCGACGGCCGCGTCGTCCTCAATTTCTGCGCGAACAATTATTTAGGTTTATCCGCCCATCCCCACGTGATCGAAGCGGCGAAAAAGGCGATGGACATGCGCGGCTACGGCCTGTCCTCCGTCCGTTTTATCTGCGGGACGCAGGATATCCACTGGGCGCTGGAACGGCAATTATCGGCTTTCCTGGGCATGGAAGATACGATTCTTTATGCGGCCGCTTTCGACGCCAACGGCGGGGTTTTCGAACCCTTGTTTAATGAACAGGACGCCATCATTTCCGATGAGCTGAACCATGCTTCTATCATCGATGGCGTGCGGCTCTGCAAGGCACAGCGGATGCGTTACCCGCACAATGATCTAAACGAACTGGAGGCCATCCTGCACCGGGCGCAAAACGCCCGACACCGCATTATCGTCACCGACGGCGTCTTTTCCATGGACGGCACCATCGCGCAATTAGATCGCATTTGCGATTTAGCTGAACAATATGATGCTTTAGTCATGGTCGATGACAGTCATGCCACCGGCTTTATGGGCAAGACCGGGCGCGGGACGCATGAGTACAAAGAGGTGATGGGCCGCGTAGATATCATTACCGGCACGCTCGGTAAAGCTTTGGGTGGCGCTTCCGGCGGTTTTACCTCGGGTCGCAAAGAAATTATTGAACTGTTAAGACAGCGGTCGCGGCCCTATCTGTTCAGCAATACCCTGCCGCCCGGGATCGTCGGTGCCAGTTTAGCGGTCCTGGAAATGCTTGAAACCAGCAGCCAGTTACGGGACAAACTGGAAGCCAATACGGCTTATTTCCGGGCGCAGCTGCTGATGGCCGGTTTCGATATCAAACCAGGCACACACCCCATCGTACCGGTGATGCTCTACGACGCCAAGCTGGCGCAGGACTTCGCGGCGAAAATGCTGGAGGAAGGTATTTATGTGACCGGTTTTAGTTATCCTGTGGTGCCTCAGGGGCAGGCCCGTATCCGCGTCCAGTTATCTGCCGCGCATGAGACGGGGCATTTAGACAAAGCCATCGCGACCTTTACCAAGGTCGGACAGCAACTGGGGGTGCTGCAGTATGCTTAACACGCAGAAACCGGAATATCACCAAAAGACCACCAACCTCTGGAAGCTGGTCGGGAATACCCCGATGGTCGCCATCCGCTACCGTTACCAAGGCGGGCCGGAGCAGCAGGTGTTCGCCAAATGCGAGCATTTTAACCTCACGGGCAGCATCAAGGACCGGATGGCGCTGTATATCCTCGAAAAAGCCTATGAACAGGGCAGGATCTGTCCCAATGATACCATTGTGGAAGCTACCTCGGGTAATACCGGGATCTCCCTGGCCGCCATCGGCCGTGCTCTCGGCCACCGGGTCAAGATCCTGATGCCCGACTGGATGAGCCTGGAACGCTATGACCTGATCAAGAGCTATGGCGCGGAAGTGCAACTGGTGAGTAAGGATCAGGGCGGCTTTGTGGGAAGCATCCAAATGGCGGAAGCCATGGGTCATTATGATGGCGTGTTCCTGCCCCGGCAATTCGAGAACCCATATAATGTGGAGGCGCATGAACGGACCACCGGGCGGGAGATCGGTTATCATTTGCTGCTCAAAAAGATCCGGCCTGACGCTTTTGTAGCGGGTGTGGGCACCGGCGGCACGGTGATGGGCGTAGGCAAATACCTGAAGATGCTCTATCCGGATATCCATATCCACCCGCTGGAACCCGCCGAAAGCCCGACGCTCTCTACCGGCTACAAAGTGGGCAGCCACCGCATCCAGGGCATCAGCGACGAGTTCATCCCCGGGATCGTCAAACTCGACCAGCTCGACAGCGTGGTCCGGGTCAGCGACGGGGACGCCATCCTGATGGCGCAAAAGCTGGGCAGCGAACTGCAGTTAGGCGTGGGCATCTCCTCGGGCGCTAACCTGCTCGGCGCGATCAAGCTCCAGCAGGAATCAGGCAGCGGTAGCGTGGTGATCACGGTCTTTCCCGATAGTAACAAAAAATACCTCAGCACCGACCTCTTTAAAGCCGAACCGCCCCGCGCGCACCATCTCAGCGGGCTGGTCGAACTCACCGGGTACGAGGTGCTGGACAAGGAATAAAATAGGCAAAATCAACTATGGGCCTGAGTAACCCATAGCTTCCTGTGTTTGAGTAAGTAGATTAATGACAAGTCTCCGCGTTCTGGTAGGTCAGTGAACAGTGATGAGAAAAAGCGTCCGGCCCCGGAGCAGCCGCGCGCTTTTTAAATGAATTTTAGTTGAGTTAATCATAGTGAACAGGGCGGCGGTGCGTGCCGCCCTTGTTAAAAAGAAAATCCAACCGCTGATACACGCTTATCGTCCGCGTATGTTAAACATTGATACCGATGAGAACCATTACCGACCGTTTCTACGATGCCCTGGAGCGTCAGCTCGCCGAGATCTCGCTGGGCGGCGACAACCTGACCGAACAATACCGCGCTTCGGTGCTGATCTGCAAAAAAGCCATGAACAAACTCAAGAACTACATGAGCAGCTATGCCTTTGAAAATACCGCGGACGAGGTCCATTTCTTTAAAAACGTCAAACCCAAATTCTACAGCAAATACATCTACTTCGTCGGCCTCTATAACTTCAGTGTCCAGCAACCCATCGGCTCCGAGGACATCCAGCGTGCCTATATCCAGATGCACCTCGACGAACTCAAGACCTTTTTTGACCATAACCGGCTGTTCTATGCCTATTACCGCTCCGGCATGACCCAGCTCGACGACCGCTATTTCGTACGCGGCGGCTTCGACGTCCACGCTGAACTCGAAGATTTTGAGGAAGATGAACAATATTCGACCAGCCATGATTACAAACTATCCAAGCTCATCGCCAACGAAAGGTTCCAGGAACACCTCAGCATCGAACTCCTCCGCATCGGCAGCGAAGGAACCCTGCTGGCCGAGGGCCAAAGTATCTTCCCTTTCAAGCATCCCCAATGGACCGCCAGCCAAACCGACCTGGTCGAACTGCTGTATTCCTTAAAGACCGGCTGTGCCGTCAACCACGGCAATATCGATATTGCTGAACTCGCTGCGATATTCGCCTTCGTCTTCCAGGTGGAATTGAATGAGACCTATCACAAACTGCTCGACATTACCCGGCGCAAGAAGGAGATGTTCGTGTTTTTAACGCGATTGCGGGTGAGCCTGGAGAGTTTTATCCGGGAGAAGTTTGCGTGATTTTATGGATGCTGTAGCACTGGCGGCAGTAAGGTAATAAAATAGACTATGAAACAACCCTATCCCTGCTACCGGCGGCGCTGCGAGCAGCACAGCCGGGCTTCGCCCAGCACTCTTAATCCAATCACTTGGCTTATACTTCAATACCAACTATCCCAAATGTACAACCGGCGACCCTTACGAACGTGACGGCAACAGATTTTCTGCCATGGCCTACGCCGCCATCGTAATCAAAGACCACACCGGCATAAAGCATATCTTGACTGGCCCGAAAATCGCTCAGCTCAAACCCCACACTACAAAACCCTTACTGGAGCAGCTTTAAAGCCGCCTGCGTGATCTTGGCGGCACAAGCGGAAAATTAGGACCTGCTGCGCCGAACGACTGCTATAAAATCTCGATCTTTCCGCGATTGTCTGTAAAACACAATTACAAGAACCGATAGACTTTCTCCGTAAAAATAGAAAAGAGGCCCTTTTGAGTAGCCAATCTAAACGACTATGGTTGATGGTCTAAACTAGCAAATAAACGAATATTTAAACTAAAGGATATCGGGGTTATATTTAAAATATTTTTTAAAAACTATTTTGTTGGTTGCCTATCAATAGGTATTTTTAACCAATCACCTAAACAATAGTGAGTATATTAAATACTCATCGCAGTGCCTGCAGTTAACAATGCATTGTTGTCGGTTTTAATTAAATCTGTTGTCAAAATTAAGCCCGAATTAAAATCAATCATAATGAATAGATCTTTCGACTATCTCCTGTTTTTAGCCGAACCTTTCGGATTTGGTCCAATATCTTCCAGTATTGCGATTGTAAGACAAGTAAAACTATTAAAACCCGAAATAAAATGTTTTTTTTTGGGATCTGGTACTTCTTATCAGCTAGCAACAAAAAGCAATGTTTTTGATGAAGTCGGTTTTTGCGAGTTATTATCGGAGCAATCCCTTGCAGAATGCTACGGACAAATAGACCCGACTAATTGCATCATTATTGCGAATACTTACCCCAATGGCATCCGTTTGGCAAAACAAATAGGCTTTAAAGCCATCTTTGTTGATACGCTGTTTTGGATGTGGAAGGAACTCCCAATTCATCTTTCGGATGTTGAAAAATATTACATCGAGGATTTTTATTGTACTGATATAGCTTTAGACCGATTTTGCGTTTCAGATAAATTCATACTCATGCCACCCTTGATAGATATCGGTGTGGAAGCCCGGCAGGTCCCGCATCCATTTCTTTTGATATCGTTTGGCGGGATTGATTCAAATCTTTATGATTTTCCCATATTTTATCAAAAACTAATTGCTACTGTTTCTGCGAACGAAAAATTGAAGAATTATAACATCATGATCTGCGGCGGTGGAAAGAAGTTTCGTGAAAATGAATTTAAAGTTTATGAAACTTCGCGGGTGGTGATTAAGTGTTTGGAGCCATATGAATATATCTCTTATTTGAAAGCGGCAGATATTGTAGTTGCCAGTGCCGGCTTACACAGTTTTTACGAAAACTATTTTTTAAGAAAAAACGTCATGTTCCTTCCACCGCAAAGTTATAGTCAGTACCTGCAACTCAAGTATATAATGGAAAATTTTGAAGGAGTTAGCGCAACGAATTTTGAACAATTGGGGATTAAACATTCCCTTAGAGAGAACATGCCAGACGAAGAACGAATTAGCGAAGTGAAGAGAATAAACAAATTGATGATCGATACCGAGGTTTGGGAAACATTTTTTAATGTTTTTGAAGAGTTTTATAGAGGTCAGTTACGCACGGACTGGTCAATCGAAAAACAAACGCCGGAAAGGAATCTTGATGGCCCCCGTGCACTGGCCAAGGAAATTTTATCATTTATCATAGGCTGACATGACAACAAACGTACCCCTAAGCTTCCCACATCTACCATTTTATTGCCCCAGGATAGATATTGATGGGATGTCTCTTTGTGAGATCAGGGACTATTTGACAAAACTTGAACCCGATCCTGCGGTTGAGGAAACCATCTTGTCCTCATTAGAAGGATGGCAGGTTAATCCTGAAGCAGGAGAACCACTGTTCGTTATTCATTCAATGCTGGACTCATTTCGTTTGTTGCCAAGAAATAACGAACGTGTGCGTCGCATGAATACCTTCGTTCGGACACTCGGACGCCCCGATATTTTTGCTGAATTCTTGGACATGATCCGTGCAGCATCATTACGGACTGATACCCGTGAACAAGCGCTTACCAAAGCATCCCGACTATCTAGTAAGCACGCGGTTTACGGTTGGAGCGGTCAGACACGGCTTGCTCTTTCAGGAACAAAAGCAACAGTTAACACGGTTATTCCGGAACCCGGTGTTCAAAATTTTCTTGGCAAAACCCCAACCTCAGCTTGGTCATTAAGCATGCATATATGGCAACCTAATGTACGGGCTGAGGGATTTTTGTGCGGACACCGGGAAGATGAAAATATTATCGCGGAACCCCCTCACTCACATCCATTTGATTTCGCTTCGATGTTAGTCACCGGCAAATTGCATCAGTCAATTTATTTGCAAAAGGATGCTAACACTTCATTAAGCCAAACTGAGAACAGGCAACTCAAGGGGCGATACGACGGAATTGCACTGGAACATGTCCATGGTGTTTGGCCTCCTCATGATGGCCGAGAGGAATGCGCAGTAATGACATTAAATGAAAGAGTGGAATTGCGGGCTGGCGACAGTTATTACATGTCAGCTGAAACGATACACGACGTGCAAATTGACGCAAATATTGCTCAAGATACGCCGGCGATTACTTTATTTTTGAGATCCGAATCTTTCGTTAAACCACATGTTTACATGGCACCTCAAATGGCTGACTTTCATGAAACACATCCTGATTTGAAAAATCAAGGGTCACCGTTGACGGAAAAGGCCTGGAATGCAAAGTTAACCTTAGTAGCTGACTACGTCCGCGGGAAAACAACGATATTGAATCTCAGTGAAATCGTGAACTATGACAATGAGTATGCTTTTTTCCACCGATAACCTTCAAAGGAAAAGTCTTTGTGTAATAGGGGGGCAGGGTAAAAGGTTTGATGAATTTCTGGAAGGCCCTGCGGCGGCATTGGGTTTCGCTATGGCAAAAGCGGGTATCGGGTTTGTCTGTTATGGCACTATAGAGGGATTGACGCGAGTGATCGCAAAAGAGATCCGGAGACATGGGGGCCACATTACTTGTATCTCCCACTTTGAATACGAAGAAAGTGACGTAACTGTTGACGATTTTATAGTGACGGGGGATTTTCATGACAGCAAAACCCAGATGTTTCAGATATCATCTGGGTTTGTCGCCCTACCCGGAACAGTCGAGACCCTGGAGGTATTGATGGAATACCTAACATGGATGCAAAGAATATATCAACGCAAACCTGTTTATATTGTTAATTTTAATAACTTTTGGGGGCCGCTAATTCAGTTATTCGAGCATATGAATGAAGAAGCTTTTTTACCACGTGATTTTCATTTGCGTTATATTCTGGTTAATGAAATAACTGACGTCGTCCCCCATTTTTTGGGTTACTAGTATATATATTGCACCGAGATTCGTTTGGCCGACTGAATATGATGAAAAATAAAAGCATTAAACGCATATGCGTCTATTGTGGTTCTGTCAATGGAAAGAATCCTATATATTCGGATATAGCAAACCGACTTGGCTGTGCTATAGGCAAAGCAGGCTTAAACTTAGTCTATGGTGGTGGTATAAATGGATTGATGGGTATTGTATCGAAGGCTACGATGGATAATGGGGGACATGTTATCGGTATTATGCCAACTGAACTACTCAGCGGCATCGAAGATGTATTTCACAACATCAGTAAATTTTACGAAGTCTCCAGTTTTCATGAGAGAAAAATGCTCATGTTTAAACATGCAGACGTATTTATTGCTTTGCCCGGAGGGCCAGGGACACTTGAAGAACTTTCCGAGCAACTGGCTTGGGCGGCATTGGGTCATCATAACAAACCTATTTTTATCATTAACATCAAGGGCTATTGGGACCCGTTATTAACTCTTTTGGATCAAATGAATCAGTATTCAGCATACCCCTTAAAATATCTTGCGGTGAGTTCACCTGAAGCAGCGATAAAAATGCTTTTAAATTTACCCAGTTCAACTTAATAACATGTTTGTATCAACTTCAAATTATCATAAAATAACAGAATATAAAGCATTTGGCATTGATGCCAGGCTAGGGCCTGATATTAAAGAAGTACTGGGAACCGTTGACGAAGTGATCATTTATAAAATACTCAGCTCCCCAGTTGATACCTTAGTCGAAGATACCGTTTTAGAGATTGAGGGTAAGCAAATTGTGGACATTAAGTTCAAATTAAAAAATATTATTGAAGATAATGAAGCCTCTTGGATAACTTCACTTGGTTATCATGATGGTTCAATGCTCTATGTTTATCGCGGAATCGTAAAAGGAAAGATGATCATTCCACGGATTGAACTTGAACGTTCTTTTGAGCCCTGTTTTGTGCCCATAGGTTCAGATAAAACCTTGTACGAACTAAAACTAAAAGGACAAAAACATAAATATTCTGCCAGGCTGATTGCTGTAAAAGCCTTCAAGGATAACAATCCGATATTTTCGCGAAAGATCTCGGACATCCCTGCATGGGGAGGGGAGTATCAGGATGGGGGAGATTTTTAGCTTATAACCAAGAAGATGGTTCAGACTAAAGAACTTTTCAAGGTTACGCGACCTGCGTATGTTTACCAATCAGTAAGTGACCTTTGGGTCATCACTTCATTTTTTAACGCGCAGAATTATTCGTCAAAATATAAAAATTACCAACTGTTCGCTGAGTCGTTGGAAAACAGCGGTATCAACTATCTGGTAGTGGAGTGCGCATTTGATGAACAACCACATACATTACCTGATTCTCCCAACATTCTAAAAGTTCGGTCAAAATCGATTTTATGGCAAAAAGAAAGACTACTAAACATTGCGATTGCATCGTTGCCTGCTGAATGTGTAAAAGTAGCTTGGGTTGACTGTGATGTTTTTTTTGAAAATGAATTTTGGGCAGTTGAAACTTCTAAGTTATTAAATGAATATAAGGTTGTCCAACCTTTTGACCGTGTTATTAGATTGCCTAACGGGGTATTATCCTACAAAGGATCAGGAGAAATTTATGAAAGTTTTGCTGCAGTCCACCAAAAATCTCTGTTCACGCTCCCTGCAGGTGATTTTTCGATACATGGACATACAGGTTTTGCATGGGCTATGAGAAAAGATATTTTGTTGCAATTTGGATTGTATGATCCATGTCTTTCGGGTAGCTCTGACCATCTGATGACGCATGCTTTCTGCGGGGATTTTACTTCAGCGTGTATAGAGCAAATGCTTGGTGCAAACCCTTTTACGCATAAGCATTTTTACGAATGGGCTAAGGGTATTTACCCGGTTGTTTCTGGTAGAATTGGATGCGTAAAGGGAACTCTTAATCATTTATGGCACGGTGACACGGCGAATAAACAGTATCTTAGAAGGAACCAGGAAATTGCGCAACTTCTGTTCAACCCTTATCAAGATCTCATAATAAATCAAAATGGATGTTGGGAATGGAGCGATATAGGTTTATTAAAAACTGGTTTACAAGAATGGGCAGTAAGATTTTATGAAAGCCGTAAAGAAGATGGTTAACTATTGAGTGGTAAGTTGATTTAACATGACATTAAGATGCATTTGAAAAATAATGAATTCCCCAACAATGTTTACGAAAACATTGACCAAATTATTAAAGCCGCCCATAGCGAGTCCCCAAAGGCGGTCGTATTGACGCCATCCACAGGGAGCCCTTTTTTGCGGAAGGCTGCAGAAAGCGTTCTTGCCCAAGATTTTGAAAATATTATACATATAATCGTTGCAGACGGCGCGGAGTTTGAACAGGGTACTCAGCACAGTGTTTCAAAGTTTACAAGAGAAGAAAAGTGTCGGGTCGTTACAATACCATTTAATACCGGTAAAAACGGACTAAATGGGCATCGGATTTACGCCGCCTTTCCATTGCTCATTAACGCCGATTATATATTTTTCTTAGATGAAGACAATTGGTGGGATGTCAGTCATGTGAGTTCGCTAATCACCTTGATTGAGGAAAATGATTTGGACTGGGCTCATTCTATGAGGAAGATCTATACGCACGATGAATGCTATGTCGCTGACGATAATTGTGAAAGTATCGGAATGCACCGCCCGTTTTCAGGTGTAATAAAGAATTGGTCAAGTTATGTGGATACCAATTGTTATGCTTTTAAACGAAACACCCTTGTTCAGGTCGCGCATTTTTGGTATCACCCCCTTCGTGCAGACCGTTATTTCTTTCATCAGATAGCGCGGAGATTTCCGAACTACAGCTCCTCAAAAAAGTACACGGTAAACTATAGGCTAAAAAAAAATGGACCGGTATCTTCGGATTACATTTTAGAAGGTAATCAATTCATGGTGAACCAATATAATTCACAACTACCCTGGATTTGAACTTTATCGCCAGTTTTTTTTTATAACTAATATCACGGCAAAGTTTATTGATATTTTTATGTGTGCTAAAGAGGATCTTGTGTTTTTAACTCGTCATTCGTCATATCTTAAATTTAAAATTGAGAAATTATTAATTTTTTATGAAACGGTCTTGTTTTATGGTTTTACGATTTTTAATAGTTATTTTTATGAAAACGAAATATCATGGAAAAAGTATGCCCACACTGCAAAAAAATGGTTAAATGTTATAATCTAAAGAACTTTGAAGACGATTTACGAATTCTAAAATATGTTTGGCGATGCGAGAATGGCCATGAATTCGAAACTGATACCGTTGCCAAACAAGTTGCAGGTCCAGTTTTAGGACTTGTAGGTCTTGTTTTTGGGATAACGAGGCACAATTGAGATTAGTACATCTTGCTCCAGCTAAGTGATCGATGCTGCATCAACGTGGCTATCGAAATGGAATTTTATTTCATTTTAAAATATAAAAATACTGAAAGTTCCGTTTAGACCATAGATGGAATGTTTTAAAAGTTAAAGATTGACGCTTGCCATTATTTGTTTTATTTGCAATCCGCTTTAACAAAAGATAATTTGAAAACATAGTATTCGATATAGCCAGTCGGCCGGATATCTAAAACTCGCTAAGCATATTTTTACGGATCACATATAAAACAGGACACCGCGCTTCAGGGTAAGCAATTATTGACCGCTTGTTTTTTGTAAAAGCAATTCAATTTCGTTTTACAAAATGAATGTCATTCGATTGACTTGTTTTGGGAAATGGTTTCAGCGATTCCTTTTCTGATCCTTCAATCCCGCCTTAACAACCGTAGCGCCGATTTTTGTCACCCCTCCAACGATACCTGTTATTCCAACTCCTTGACCACCTGGAACACAACAGGCCGCAATGCCCAATACAACCAACATTAATCCTCGTGCGGCCTGACGCTCGTCACTATGATAATATTCATTATAACTGCTCATATGTTTATATATTTTAGGTTACAAACAATAGACTACAAACTCTATATATACCTACTTTAACCAGTTGACAATTTAAATTAAAAAAAAGCCGGATGTAGCTTTTCTGAATACATTAGTCAGGTATTGATTCACTGATGACAAGGTAAGAAATTCTAAGAAAATATACAAGGGTAACATGATATTAATCAGTCCAAAATTTAAATAAGTATTTAACTTTTGGACATAGCCTGCGTAATTCAGGATGTCGTTGTGATGTGTTAACTATCCGTTTTCACCCGGATAAAATACCTGAATTTATCTTGCGACTTCTCATTTTTGACCCCGAAGCAGCGCGACCCGTTTCGGAGTTCTTTGAAATGGATTTACGATACATATGAATATAGGACAATGCACCGTTCCGGGTTTATTTCACCACTCTGCGCAAGGTGGTGAAGTAAGCTTTGGGTATCACCTCACTTTTGCTTTCAACAAAACGAAAGCATATGTTACATGACATCACCTGGCAGCAATATAGTACTGCCGTCATTTTGATCACCGCCGTTTGGTACGGCTACGTCCTTTTAAAATTCTATAAGCCCAGACCCAAAACACTTGCGGCAACGCCGCCCGTTGCCAATCAAATGATGGTGGTGATGAGCGCAATCAAGCCCGATACCGACACGGGTGTCCACGAAGCGGACGAGTTACATTTTTCAGTCGCGTCACCCGATGACATCAGTGATCAAACTTTACCCAAAGGTCCCGGCGACGAACTGCTGGAGGAAGCCCAAACCCTCATTGCCGCTTATACCGAAAATGACGACAAGAAAAGCTTCCTGTCGTTGCTCAAGATTCTGCTGAATAAGTACGAAGTCTTTGCCGACGAGATCAGCCTGCCTACGGTCATTGACCTCCTCAAACAATTCGCGAAAGCTCGGCTGCCATTTACTCTGAAGGATAACGAATGGCCCTTAACATTTGAAGCATGAAAAAGATTAGATACACCCTATTACTGCTGCTGATCGCCGCAGGCGCATCAGCCCAGGACGGCAACGCCGGCATCAACGAAGCCACGACCCAGGTCAAAAGTTATTTTTCCACCGGCACCAATCTGATGTATGCTATCGGCGCCATTGTGGGCCTGGTCGGTGCGATCAAAGTGTACAAAAAATGGAACGATGGCGAACACGATACGGGCAAAGTTGCCAGTAGTTGGTTCGGCTCCTGCATCTTCCTGGTCGTAGTGGCAACTGTACTCAAATCCTTTTTTGGCGTGTAAACGCTAGTACTAACAAACTTGATAGCGAAACACGCGCAACCGCGCGTGTTTCGCTATTTTATTAACAAAAATTATTCGTGAATTTGAAATAGCAACATCATGAAAATTGAATATTCAAAAGATGCCCAGGCCGATTTTGGTACGGCCCACATCACAGAGATCAAAACTTCCGAATGGCCCGAGATCGAGCGCCGTTTGAACCAAGCTGTTGTGCCAGGTAATACGTTCGACCGCTATGGCGCTACCGAAAGCCTGAGTTCTATTCTTAACGGGTTGATCACCCTGACCACTAGTGAGCAAATGTGGGAAAGATCCCAAGCCATCCCGGATACTAAACGTATCGCGCAATTGAAAGCGCTTTTCGATAAAGTCTGGACGGTCAACAATCAGCCGGCGAATTTTGATTCTGTCGCGCAAATGGAAAAACTGATCGCTAAATACAGTCCGATCTTCCTCATTAAACAAAAAACGCTGGCCTAAGCGAAACTACCCTTATCATTGTTTTTAGTTAAAGAAACGCGTAACTTTACGTAATGAAAAGATCGTCCGTAGTTGAGCGCTTATTGGCCAATATGAAAGGCATGCACGAATTAGGTCGCCAGCGCGCCTTTGAATTAGGCAATCCTTTTTATGCCAGGTTCAGAGAAGATGGCGGCTACTACCGCAAAGAAATGCCGACCGGCGAAAAATACCTTGTCGAAGTGGAGGTCGTGATGGACGAATATGATCATCCTGTCGCTATTAAAGATACGATCATTCGTCAAATCAACTAATGGAACAACCCGAATTTGTAATGGTCGCGGGTTGTAATGCCGCGGGTAAGTCCAGCTTTATCCGGTCAAGAATAGCAGAGCTACCCAGCTTTGAGATCATTATGACGGATGTTTATAAAAGCCGCACCAAAACAGTTTTCCAGGAGGCGTTACAAGCCAGGAAGGACATCATTTTGGAAACTGTTTTCAACGATGCCAGTTTCCGCACGCTGGTAGATGAAGCCCGGCATGCGGGCTATCATACGTCCTTGGTGGTGCTCTTTTTAGACAGCCCGCAGGAATCGATCGACCGGGTGGCTTTTCGCAGTCTTCAACAAAATGGTCTGACGATCAGCGGTAGCAACATCCGGCTTAATTTCAACGAAAGCTTTAAAAATATCGCCACTTATTATTTCTATTTTAACCGAGCTGACTTTATTTATACCGGGATCGCAAACGAAAATCACCACATCATGGGCTTTGACGGCCTCCGGCTGACCGAGTACCAGCAAACCGATCTGCGGTACCCGCAGAAATTCGCACAATTTGGACATCAGCAGGACCGGCTCGATCCGGAAAGCTACCAGCGTATACAGGCTAATCAAGACTATCAGTTGGGATCGGTTCAACAAGAGCAAATGACCAAACCAAAGGTCACCCGTAATTTTAGGCTGTAAAGCATCATATCTTTAGCGTTCTTTACAATCAAGCGCATTCTTCGAATTGCCCTGACGCTTTATTGGAGTTCAATCTAATCTATCACGATCTACCATTTAGGGAATACAACCACACCTGCTGCAACGTGGTGAAATAATCGCCCCCGACCTCCTGACCTTTGGGTCATGAGTAGTTACACGATCAATAAAGGTATTAACCGCCCCATCGAATTTAAGGGACTGAAGGCGCAGTACATCGGTTATCTCGGCGGTGGCCTGGTCACCCTGCTCGTCCTTTTTGCTATCCTGTACCTGATCGGTTGCGCAGTTTACCTCTGCATCCTCATCATTGGTGGCCTGGGCAGCGCTTTATTCTACAAAGTTTTCGGCCTTAGTCACCAATACGGGGAGCATGGCCTGATGAAAAAGAACGCCAAAAGACAAGTACCTACTTACTTAAAATTTAAGTCCAGAAAACTATTTTATGAAAAACGCTGAACAAGTCTTTCCGATTTATAAAGTGGAGCACGATACGCTGTTGTCTGCCCAAGGTGAATTGACCATTGCTTTTGAGGTTATGCTGCCGGAACTGTTTACCTTGTCGAACGACGAATATTTTGCCTTGCATCAAACCTGGGTAAAGGCCGTCAAGTTGTTACCTAAGAACAGTGTGTTTCATAAACAGGATTGGTTCGTCGAAACCAGCTATCGGGCAAAGTTTAGCGAACAGACTTTTTTAAGCCATGCCAGCGAGCGCTTTTTTCATGAGCGGCCTTACCTTGCGCACCGCTGCTACATTTACTTAACGAAGCGGCCCAATAATTTTAAGGTGGTGACCAGCGCTTCCAGCAGTTTATTGCGCAGCCGTATTACACCACCGGAAACCACTTCGGAAGAATTATCCCGCGATTTTTCAGACAATGTTGGCCAGTTCAAACGCATTTTGGAAGATAGCGGCCGGCTGAAAGTCCGTCGTTTGACTGATGACGAACTGGCGGGAACGCTTGTCACACCAGGCTTGTTGGAACAATATTGTTTTTTATTGAATGCGGATGACCAGCCCGTTATCAAAGACATTCACCTTAAAAACGGAATTGCTATCGGTGACAATGATTGCCAGTTATATACCCTGGCGGATGCGGCGCATCTGCCAGCACTTTGCGGCCCGCGCATTACCTATGACGTTTACTCTACCGACAAAACCAAGTTCAGCACCGGCTTTGCCAGCCCGGTAGGCGCACTGCTGAACTGCAATCATATCTATAATCAGTATATCCTGATCGAAGACAGTGCCAGGACCCTTAAAAAACTGGAAGCCAAAAAGCTGCGCCTGCAATCGCTGTCGGCCTACTCCCGCGAAAACGCGATCGGCCGTGAGGCCACCCAGGAGTTTTTGAACGAAGCGGTCAGCCAGCAAAGGCTTCCGGTTAAGGCACATTTCAACATCCTTGCCTGGGGCGATCCTAAAGAGATCAAAAACAAAGTCAGCAGCGCTTTAGCGCAACTTGATGCCCAACCCAAACAGGAGACGGATGGTGCGCCACAGATCTGGTGGGCCGGCCTGCCCGGTAATGCCGGTAACTTTCCGATGAACGACACCTTCGATACGTTTGCTGAACAAGCCTGCTGTTTCTTTAACCTCGAAACGAACTACCGGTCATCTCTTTCTCCGTGCGGCATTCGCCTTGGCGATAGGCTATCTGGCAAGCCCCTGCATGTTGATTTATCGGACGAACCCATGAAGGCTGGTATTACGACTAACCGCAATAAATTCATCTTAGGCCCCTCCGGCAGTGGCAAATCCTTCTTTACTAACCACCTGCTCCGTTCTTATTTCGAGCAAGGCGCCCACATCGTTTTGGTTGATGTCGGCCATTCTTATCATGGCCTATGTGACTTTGTAGGCGGTTATTATTTCACTTACAGTGAAAAGAGCCCGATCTCTTTCAATCCTTTTTACGTCGGTTCAGGCGACACGCTTGATACCGAAAAACGCGAAAGCATCAAAGCCATGATCCTGGCACTTTGGAAAAAAGAAGATGAAGGCGTACAACGAAGCGAATATATCGCCATCAGCGATGCGCTGTTCCACTATTACAATACCAACCCGGATTTTCCTTGCTTTAACAGTTTCTACGATTTTTTATCCGACACTTTCTATGAAACGATGAAAGCAAGCAAAGTGAAGGATGCGCATTTTGATATCGATAACCTGCTGTTCGTTTTGAAACCCTATTACAAGGGTGGCGAATACGATTATTTGCTGAACGCTACAGAAAACCTCGATCTGCTGAATCGCCGCTTTATCGTGTTTGAACTGGATAACATCAAAGACCACCCGATACTCTTTCCGGTGGTGACCCTCATCATCATGGAAACCTTCGTTTCCAAAATGAGAAAGCTCCCGAAGGATGTTCGCAAGATGATTTTGATCGAGGAAGCCTGGAAAGCTATCGCCCGTGAGGGTATGGCTGAATACATCAAATATCTCTTTAAGACCGTACGCAAATATTTTGGCGAGGCGCTGGTGGTGACCCAGGATATCGAAGATATCATTAGTAGCCCCGTTGTTAAGCAGGCCATCATCAATAACAGCGACTGTAAAATCCTGCTCGACCAGCGCAAATACCAGAATGACTTCCCTAAGATCCAGCAATTGTTGGGTATTACCGACAAGGAAACCGCATTGATCCTATCGATGAACCGGGCGAACGACGAACGCTATCAATACAAAGAGGTATTTATCTCCCTCAACGGCCAGCTGTCCAAAGTTTACCGGACCGAGGTGAGCCGCGAAGAATACTGGACCTATACCACTGAGTCTGCCGAAAAAGCCAAAGTCCAGAAATACACCCAGCAATACGGCGACATCCGCAAAGCTATCGCTGCTATCGTGCAGGAAGAAAAACAAACCCCAAATAACGCCGCATGAAAAGGTTCATTCCATTCATTTTGTTCTCGGTGGCTTGTAAGGCCACCAATCACGATGGCAGATATGTCAATCATACCAACAGTACTTATTCGATCACTGACGATACACTCGAAGTCCGCGATACGGTCATTATAGAACATACCGGCTTTCAAAAAATCCGTGATGGTAAAGTAATGCCGAAGGAATTCAAAATCAAACAGCTTTTTGAGTTGCATCCGGTCTTTCAAAATAACCAACTCATCTTAAACAACACCACCTATGAAAAGCTTTAAAATCACATTGGTATTGCTGTTTTTTTGTGGTGTTGCTAACGCGCAATTCGTAGTGGGTACAGTACTGAAAGAAACGGTTGGCCGCATTATCCGGGCGATCGACCTGCAGGTGCAGCAAGCACAGAACAAGACCCTTTGGCTGCAAAACGCGCAGAAAGCCATTGAAAACCAGTTGCACCAACTGCAACTGAACAATATCGCCGGCATCAGCACCCGGCAAAAGGATTTGTTCACTGAATACTATAACGAGCTATCCCAGGTCAAAACCGCTATCTATGATTACGGGCAGGTAACCCATATCATTAGCCGCCAAACCCAACTGGTTTCTCTCTATAAAATCTCTTGGGCCGCTACTCAACAGGACGGGCATTTTAATGCTGGCGAACTCAACCAAATTCAACGTGTGTACAGCGGTATTTTATTGGAGAGCGCAAACAACCTTGACCAGTTGTCCAAGGTCATCAATACCTTCCAAATGCAAATGACAGACGGGCAGCGCATGGAACTGATCGATCACATCCAACACCAGATCGACGGCAATTACAACGACCTCAAAAAATTCACAAACCAGAACATCCGCCTGAGTTTGACCCGCGCCCAGGATCAGAACGATGTACAAACCATCAAAAATCTATATGGCCTGCATTAAATATATCCCGCTACTGCTATTCGCTTTACCAGCGCAAGCACAATTGTTTGGCCAAGCCAACGCGCAAATTAAATATTATGAGCAGCAGCTCGCTGCCTATAATGCCCTGCGCTCCGAGATCAAACAAGGTTATAACGTTTGCAAAAACGGGCTGAATGCTATTGCCAATATCAATACCGAAGAGTTGAATGCCCATACCGCTTATTACACGGCCTTGAAAACGCCGTCGTCAGCCGTCAAAAAAAGTAACCAGGTCAAAGACATTTTAAACTATCAAACCTACATCAACTCGGCTTTTAGTCAATCATTTAATGGCTTAACATCCGACGAAGTTATCTATGAAACTACTGTTAAAAATAAGGTATTGAGCCAATGCAGCAAGGATATAACTGATTTGCAAAACCTGTTAGCGGCAAATGAATTGCAGTTAAGCGATGACGAGCGCCTCAAAATATTGAATGCAATTCATGCTTCGATGCTGGAGAAATACCAGTTCAGCCAAAGCTTCATCAATTCCATCAAAATACTGGTACTCCGTCGCCAGCAGGAAACTAATGATGCACACACCATAACCAATTTATATGCGAACCATTAAGATGACCGTAATATGCTTATTGCTGAGTTTAGGCGCCCGCGCCCAAACGAGCGACATTACGCAGTTAATTCTTGATATTGAGAAATTAACACAACTCAAAGGTATCCTGTCCGATATGAAAACCGGCTATGATATTGTCAATGGTGGTTATAATCAGGTCAAGTCCATACAAAGCGGCAATTTCAGTCTCCATTCCACCTTTCTTAATGGTTTGAATGCGGTTAGCCCATCTGTCGCTAACTATGGTCGTGTCGCGGACATCATCTTGTTACAGGCCAACTTGGTGACCGAGTATAGCCGCTACAAAAAGCAGTTTGCGCAAAGCGGCAGCTTTAATGCCAGCGAACTCAGCTACATGGCCAATGTTTACACGACATTATTACAACAAAGCCTGCAAAATTTGAGCCGCTTAACGGATGTCCTCATGGCTGGCAAGCTACGCATGTCAGATGCCGAAAGACTTAAAGCTATTGACAGAATCCACGAAGACAGCTCAGACCAATATCAATTTCTGCAGCACTTTGACCGGCAAGGCGTCATCCTGTCGCTTCAAAGGACTAAAGATGTGAACGATGTCCAAACACTCAAAAGCTTATACCACTTACCATGAATACATTAATGCAAATTACCGGCCTATCGAGCGATGTCGGCGGCCTGCAGGGCGTGCTGAACGGGGTCTACAATGACATGATGCCGCTATGTAGCAGCCTGATCGGCGTTGGCCGGGGTATCGCAGGTTTCGGCGCGTTGCTCTATATCAGCACCCGTGTCTGGCGGCAGATCGCTGCCGCTGAGCCCATCGACTTTTATCCGCTGATGCGGCCTTTCGCTATTGGCCTGGTCATCCTTTTATTCCCTTCATTTATCGCCTTAATGAACGGGATATTAAATCCAACCGTAACCGCCTCCGGCAGCATGGTCCAAAATTCTGATGCGGCGATCCAAACACTCTTAGCTGCTAAGCAAGCGGCGGTTGAAAAGACGGATGCTTACCAAATGTATGTGGGCACTGACGGGGAAGGCGACCGGGATAAATGGTACAAATATTCACATCCTGATGATCCCAATGATGCCAAAGAAGGTATGTTCAGTTCGGTGGGTAATGACATGAAATTCGCGATGGCGAAAGCCAGTTATAATTTCCGGAATAGTGTCAAGCAATGGATGAGCGAAGTCTTACAAGTATGCTACGAAGCGGCAGCGCTGTGTATCAATACGATCCGTACCTTCTATCTCATCGTCCTGGCTATCCTCGGACCTTTGGTCCTCGGTTTATCCGTTTTCGATGGTTTCCAGTTCACGCTAAACACCTGGATGGCCAAATACGTGAATGTGTTCTTATGGCTGCCCGTAGCCAATATTTTCGGTGCCATCATCGGTAAGGTACAGGAGAATATGCTCAAACTCGATATTCAGCAAGTGCAGTCGGCTGGCGACACATTTTTTTCATCTACCGACACAGCCTATCTGATTTTTTTATTGATCGGCATCATCGGTTATTTCACCGTACCAGCGGTAGCCGGTTATATCATCAACCCCGGCGGTGGTAATGGGCTGCTCAATAAAGTCAGCACCCTTGCCTCAACAGCGGTCATATCTGCCGGTGGCGCATTTAGCGGTGCCTTCACCAGTAGCAGTAACCACCATATCGCTACCGCTGCTCCCGAACCAGCTCATGATTATCAAAAAGAAAAATTCAACGGCAACCCTAAAAGCTAAATTATGTTCAGCCATCTCAAAAACATCGAAACCAGCTTCCAGCACATCAGGCGCTTTAGCTATATCCTGATCGCGGCCTGCACGCTCATCTGCGGCTTCGCCACCTTTAAAAGCTACCAGTTCGCTTCAGCGGCCAATTCACACGTCTACATCTTAGCGGGCGGAAAGGCCCTGGAAGCTTTCGCTGCCGACCGCAAGGATAACATCCCGGTCGAGGCCCGTGACCATATCCGGATGTTCCATCACGATTTCTTCACGCTCGATCCCGATGAAAAGGTCATCGAAGCCAATATCGGCAAGGCGCTCTATCTCGCTGACGAATCTGCGCGTAATCAGTATAACGGCCTAAAAGAAAAAAGTTACTATAACAATTTGATCTCGGGTAACATCAGCCAGCAGATCGAGGTCGATAGCATTCAGCTCGACATGGACCAATACCCGTATTATTTTAAGTGCTGGGCCATCCAGAAACTCGTGCGCTCGACCTCCAATGTGAACAAGCTGCTCATTACGCAGGGTTACCTGCGCAATGTGAGCCGAAGCGATAATAATCCCCACGGGTTCCTTATCGAGCGCTGGGAAACTTTGGCTAACCGCGACACCACCATCAACCAATGAAAAAGCAACACCGCATCCTCGTTCTCTGCGCGTGCATTTATGCCGCACTGCTGACCTGGTCGCTTCCCTGCAATAAAGTTTTTGTTAAACCCGGCCGTATGCCTTTGTTCATCGGCCACAATCTTACAGACCATGGAAAAACAACACAAATTTTATCTCATCCTCCCACTGTTGGTGATACCCTTTCTCACACTGGCATTCTGGGCGCTTGGCGGCGGCCGGACACATCAGCAGCAAACAGCCGCTCGCGGCATCGACACCACGCTGCCACAGGCGCAGTTCGGCAACCAGGAAAAACACGATAAGCTATCGGTTTACCAAGCTGTTCTACGCGACTCGGTGCACGACGGCGTTAGCCCATCCTTTCTGAAGGCTATGGGCCTCAAAAACGCTGACTCCGCCAGGATCACCGCGGTCAATAACAGACCTGATGCCGATCAAAGCGCGGCACGCATCCAGGAAAAACTGGCGGCGATCAACAAGCAATTGGCACAGCCGCCGGTACAAACCACGGCTTACTCAGCCAACGATCCGAATGAACAAAGCATTAAAAAACTGCAAGCGATGAATAAAATGATAAAAAGCAGCCAGCAGCAGGAAGACCCGCAACTAAAGCAGCTCAGTCAAATGCTCACGCAGATCCGGCAGATCCAAAATCCGCAAGCCATTAAAAAAGAAACGAAGCCCGAAGATTCCACACCTTTTAAAGCGATACCCGCCATTGTTGATGGCAAACAAAAAGTGCGGGATGGCGCTGCCGTCAAACTGAAATTAACGGACTCGGTTAAAGTTAAAGACCAATGGATACCCAAAGGCCAGGAAATATTTGGTGTCTGTTCGGTTACCAACCAACGTCTGCTACTGACGATCCAGAATATCAGGCTGGACAAACAAATTATACCGGTGAACCTAACCGTCTTTAGCTTGGACGGCATGCCCGGTATCCCGGCACCCGAAGCGGAGATCGGCGGCGCGGCCGGTGATGGCGCGAACAACGCTATACAAAGTATGCAATTCCTGAGCATGGATGCCAGCCTCGGCGCGCAAGCCGCCGCCGGTGGCATTAACGCGGCCAAAGGCCTTTTTAGCAAAAAGGTCAAAAAGATTAAAGTCAAGCTCAAAGACGAATACCCGGTACTACTTAAGATCAATCAATGATGGAACAGGCCGTAAACTTCTACGAGTTAAAGAACCGGTTGGCCGACCTCGGTTACAATGAGCCGGAAGTCACCGACCAACTCCGGTCGATCGTCTCTCAAGATGAATTCGATTCCGCCCTTGTACATACCCGCAAGGAAGGCGTCAAATTCGAATTCGAACTGTCAAGGAACACCAAAGGCGACTTTGAACTGGGCTTTAACCATGCCTGGCTGGATACCGGCGAAGGTATCGTTTCCCGAATATTTGAGCCCGATATGCCCGTCGATGATGCCATAACGAAACTTTACCAAAAGGTATTCGATGAACCCCACCTGGACGGACTGAATTATAAACTACAAAATCAATATATCATGAACAACGAAAATTTAAGTTACCTGCAAAAGCAATTGCTGAACCTGGGTTTCGGCGAGCAGCTGAACGAAGACCTCGAAAAGAACATCCGGTCGAAAGCGACCGAGTTTACGTTACCCGCCACGCTGGAATACAACCAGCAGAATGTGGACTATAAGTTGCATTTCAAAGCCGGCGGCGAGAATGAGATGTACTTTTTCAATAAGTACGATGCCAAGATCCAAAACAAGGACCCGGAGCATACCTTCTACATCAACCGTGGCTCAGGCATCACGGCTAAAGAGGCCTATAATTTGTTAGAGGGTCGTTCGGTCCACAAACAACTGGAGAACCTGGAAAACGAAAAGTACAATGCCTGGCTCACGCTCGACGGCGGCAAAATGCGCACCTTCAACGACAAATGGAACTATCATCCCGAAAAACCCATCGATATGATGGATATCGTAGGCATCGGTGAACCCGGCGCCAAAGACAAACTGATGAAGTCGCTGGAAAAAGGCAACCGCCACCAGGTAACCGCCATGAAAAACGGCAAGGAGGTCAAGCTTTTTATCGAAGCTAACCCCGCCGAGCACCGCGTGAACCTCACCAACTGGAAAGGGGAGGCCCAGCAATTGGAGCATTATAAAAAGGCCGAGTTCAAACAGGACAAGAAACACGATTCCAAACAAACGCAAAACGTAGATGGCGCGGAGGAGGGCACAAAAAAAAAGCGAACACGGGGCGCTAAAGTGACCGCGTAATAAAAGTTTCTAAGTCCCCGGTTCGCCGGGGACATTATCATCGAGCGACACATCCTCCTTCAATTTTAGTAAAATAAGGATAAAAGTCCTTAAGAAATACAAATAGTCCATTTTCTGACGTTTGGCATCCCTGTCATTTGACCCGTGTAAATATTTGTTCCGGAGGTCCTTTCCATTACTGAATTCTTTTTTATTCAGATAGAAGTTAAAATAGCTAACCTCATCGGACGTAAAAAGATGGTTTGAGATGGTTAACATTCCTTCAGCAATCATACGGTCCATCGTCGCACGCAGTGTCTGATCACAATGCCAGTAGCCAACATGTCCATTTTTCCGAAGTTTCCCGGCGATCAGGATAGCCAGAGTATCCTTCATTTTTAATTCGCCATCCTGGAGTTTCAAATAGCCAGTTTGCAGCAGGTGGTCCACGACAGGCTGTTGGTAATCTTCAAAATCAGTCCTCATTACTCGTTCGGTGAGGAACATGCCAAAGACGTTTCGCCTATTTTCTATGCCTTTTCGCCACGACAGAACGCTGTTCGGATCAAAAAAATAATTTTGCAGCATATGGATGGTCTGGTGGGTAGAGGACACATACTTTTTTCTAACCAAACTCGGAATTTCGCTATAAAATATCGGTGTGGAATCCAGTTGCAACAACTCGTGATCGATCAAACCATCGGCTACAAAGTTTTTGTATTGTTTGAGCAAATACTCCATTTCGGGTGCAAGCAAACGAATTTTGTCGGAAGGGCTTAGTCCCGCGTCCGGCATTTTAAAGGTAAGTTTTTCAATCTTAAAAAAGCCGGTAACGAAATTTTCAATTAACTCTTCGAGGGACCGATGATGATGACTTAAATAAGCCTGCATGATACTGAGCTGGGCCAATGACAACAGGTCTTTACGGCCAAATTCAATGCCTGCGGAATACTTGTTTTTGGATTGCATTAATATTTTTTCGAAGGTATCCATTTCTGCGTCCTTACTGACGAGCGTGATCAGGCCCTCCTGATCCGTATAGTCAAATAAGTCATGGAATACTGTAAACAACGCTGTGTCGGTTTTCAGAGTATCAAGATAAGCACCACCGTAGGAGACCTCCGTATGGGTATTTTGACTCTGCCACTTTGCCGGTATATCTTGGTCTAACGCTAAAGAAACGGACACCGATACCTGAATCGAATTGGCTTCGGTAAAATGTCGATCGCTCAACTTTTTGGCAGTCTGTTTCGCTTTAAGTAATATTTTTGGCGGGAGTTTGAGGTGCTTCGAGTTTTTAATCAGGTCTACATAATTCCAATTAGGTTCTGAAGAGTCCAAATAAGTACTGATGATTGTATGCTTGTCAAGATCAGAAAGGCTTTTTGGAAAATAATAATTAAGAGGCTCTCTAGTAATTTTTTCCTCGTAATGAGCGAGTAATAATTCGGCACTTTCTTCATAGGTGAGGAGAAAGGATTTGAGCTCACCATCGTAATGCTGCACCAATTGTTTCAGTGGTAAAATATACCGGATATGGCGGGGATGGGCGGTCAACAGATCGGTGAATATCGTCCGATCTATTTTTTTATATATCTCAAAATACCGGAACACCAGCCAGAAGTTTCCCCGGTTGTGGAGTTCCAGTTGATTAAGTTCGGTGAAAAAATGATCAGCGGGAAGTGTTAGTAGAAGGTCGCGAAGTGCAGCCATCGCTTGATCGACAATATGGTTGAAAGTAACTTTTTGTTCGGCTGTCCACCGTTCCAGATAAAGGTCGTTTTCAAAGTATTGCCAGATATGATGAAACTCCAATAGTGCATTGAGATTCAAGCTTGAAAAATCGAAAGATTGATCTAGTAGTTTTTCGGCAAGTCCGAGCATATGCGGACCCATTTGATCATGCTTGGAGAAGAAAACTACCCGGTCTAATCTACTCATGAACAAAGTTAAAAGTTTTCGCTTGTATCGCTTATCTTTGGTTCATGAAGTATCGTTTCCTTTCTTTATTTGCGCTTGTATTAGCGATTGTTCTGGTATCCTGGGGCGGTATCGGTCATAAGACCGTTGCGACCATCGCCGAGAACCACCTGACGCCCGAAGCCAAAACATCCATCAAAGCTTTATTAGGCGAACAGAGCATTGCTGACATTGCCTCCTGGGCAGATGAGGTACGCAATACGCCAGAGTACAAATCTACCGGACCGGAGCATTACGTCGACCTGAACCTGGGTTACAGTTTCGCGCAATTCTCCGAAGAGGTGAAAAACCAGAAAGATGATAATGTGTACAAGGCACTGCTGAAATACGAAGCTAAACTAAAAAGTAACACCACGCCAAACGAAGAAAAAACCATCGCCTTAAAATTTATCGTTCATTTTGTTGGTGACCTCCACCAACCCATGCATGTGAGCCGTGCTGAAGACAAAGGTGGTAACAGTATTCAAGTTCAGTTCAATGGCAACGGCAGCAACCTGCACAGCCTATGGGATAGTGGGCTGATTAACCGTGAAGGCAAAACCTTTGACCAGATGGCGAAAGATTACGATAACACTACACCCGCCGACAACAAAAAATGGCAGGCCGAGGACCCGATACAATGGCTCTGGGAAAGCTACCAGGTATCCACCAAAATTTATGCTGATGTTGTAAAAAGCAATAAACTGGATGATGATTATTACAAAGCCAATATCCCTGTGGTGCAGGAACGCATTGAAAAGGGGGGCATCCGCTTAGCAGGCGAACTCAACAAAATCTTTACGCAATATCCTGTAAAGGGTATCGTCATCCCTATCGGCACACCGATGAGCGCCAACGCGCCGAAAGTGATCGACATCAAAGATGCCGGTCAACATATCAACGAATGGGTCTGCATTACCGCGCAGGCTTACAGCTCTCGCAGTATCGGCGAGATGATCCTGGTCAATTTAGGCGCGGCTTATCCTGGACAATTATTGACCATCGTCCTAAAGGAAGGTGCCCAAGATTTGAAGTTAGACGGCAGGAACATCACCGTTAAAGGCAAAGTGATCGCGTACAAAGGCAAACCCGAGATCGAGGTGACCGATCCGCAACAGATCAGTGTGCACTAAAAGACCAATGCGGTGCCTGGCGGTATTTCGTAAGCGGGTTTGTTCGGCTCAAATATCCGAGTATCATAACGGCCCTCGACGGTGATCTTTTCGCCGAGTACCCTGATCCAGTTACCTTCCCTCAAACCGATGACCGGTTCCGGATTTTGCGTATGGAACTCCCGGATACGCGTTTCCCGCGTTTCGCCATTGTGCCTCGACGTCGGATCAGGGTCGAGGTAATGCGGGTTCAAATTAAATGGTACCAGACCCAAGGTTTTAAAACTTGGCGGATAAACGATCGGCATATCGTTGGTCGTTTGCATACTGATACCAGCGATATTACTACCGGCACTGGTACCCAAATAAGGAGCCCCTTTTTCTACTGCCGCTTTTAAGTTATCCATTAGGTCAAGTTCATGTAGCTGCTTGACCAACAAAAAGGTATTGCCGCCGCCCGTAAAAAAGCCTTTGGCACCGCGGATAGCTGCTTCGGGATCGGCAGAGGTGTGCAACCCCGTTAATTTAATATTCAATGCCGCAAAAGCTTCAGCGGCTTTGGCCGTGTACTCGTCATGCGAAATACCGCCAGGACAGGCATAAGGAATAAACAGAACTTCTTTGTCAAAAAGCGAGGTTATTTCTGAACTCAAGTAAGCCAGGTAACTTTCACCAAATAAAGACGAAGTACTCGCCAGCAGGATATTTTTCATCAAGCAAATATTAATTCAGATGGATATAAGCCGCTAATGGCAGCAGCGAAATAAAGGCCCGGCAGCGCACGATCTTATTAGTTCCGCTATCATAGAAAACCTCCGCGAAAAAATTTGGGTGACTATACAAAGCGACCCTCAACTCGTTTTCAAAACGCACCTCGACGAAGTTGCCCTGCATAGCAAATGCAGCGCGTTCCTCATCGTTCAGAAGATTAAATTCATAAAGCGTCATCGCAACTAAGATAAACAATTACAGGAAGCAGATTGTACTCATCGGCTATTTTGGAACATGTGGCAGCGACACGCCCGTCAGCCGGGCACAATGCGCCATCAGGTCATCCTGTAACTGAACATCGTCCGCCGCGCGATGATGCCTTGCGATCTGCTGGTGATGAAAATATTGCCCGCTGACAAGTGCATCAGGCTCATCACCGGTCGCTAACCAAACCTGCGTCTGATAACCTTTTTCCAGGTCGTCCGGCGCACCTGCGCAGCCCATCTTGGTCGGTACCCAACCCGGATCGACCGCATTGGCATAAACCTCCGGCCATTTCTGCGCCAACGCTTTGGCCAGCATCAGTACATGCAGTTTGGTATCCGAATACGAAGGGCCGTTCGTCCATTCCGGCCTGCCTGACAGGTGCATCCCCGAACTCAAATAAATGAGGCGCTTCGGTTTATTCATCAATGCTGTTAAAATATAAGGAGCCAACGTATTGATATAAAGCAATTGCTGGGTATTGGCCCGGTACACCCCGGCATTATGAATGACCGCGTCGAAAGTGTCCAAAGCGTTCGCTTTATCCGCCAGCGCCTTAACCTCTGCTAAATCCGATAGATCGGCAATCAGCACATCAGACGCACCGGGAACCTGCTTCAATGCCTCCCTGCCACGCTGTAAATTCCGGGCATGCAGGACGACCTCGTGCCCGTTTTTGACTAACGCTCTTGCTGCCAGCTGCCCCAGCCCGTCAGCCGAACCCGTAATAAAAATCTTTGCCATTATTGTTCAAACAATTTCAAGGATTTTTGTTTGTCCGTGTATATTTGAAGCTGCAAAAATGAACGAGCCATTCAACTTACCCATCACTTATCAAGGCGCAGACCTTGAGTTCAAAGCCCGCTTCGAACGCTATGGTTATACCCATCGCATTGCCGTCCTCATCGGCGAAACGACCGTTATTTTTGAACCGGATGAAGAAAGCGGTTACCGGGCTCTGGGTAATGAACCAGCGGAGGCCGGTTTATTGCGCAGCATTGCCGAAACATTGGCCGCGCTGATTGATCCCGCCGCATGAAATGCCGGCGCTGAGCTTCTTGACTTTCAGTCAACACAATTTTTTCGCGATCTGCCGCAAACCTTGATGCGCGGCGATGAAACCACTAAACCTGTCAACTATGATGGCCGCTCAACGGCACCTGCGGAAACAGCGATACACAAGGGGCGGAATTTTTATTAAATGTTATCATTGTGTTAAGCCCTTGCGGATGACCTTTCTTTTGGTTAACTTAACCATTCACCTTAAAGATATCGCTTATGAGAACGGAAAAAACTTCGGCTTTATTGGTACGTATCGTGGCTCAACTGCGCCCCAGGGACTTGGTGCTAAGCGAACACCGTAGTGCTTTGCGGGAACGCATCGAAACGCTGCGACATGAAAAAGGCTGGGATAATTTGCAGTTCGGCCGCTCGATGAGGATGGAACTGAACGAACTGCGCCACTGGTTATCGGGCGCCCGTGAACTTACCATCGAATCACTGACTGAAATTTGCGATATGTTCTATATTTCGATTGGTGACCTGGTGCATGAATAATTATTCAGCTGCGATCGCATGTCCGTCCATTGTTTTGTTATTGGGCAGTAAGTAGAGCATCAACAATACTAGTACGATGCAAATCAATATCGCGCCAATACCTGCGGTGTATGCTTGTTGCCAGCCCTGGCGCGAAAAGTAAAAAAAGATACCGCCGATGATGCTCACGCCCAAAGCAGAAGCGGTTTGCTGGAAAGTCGAATAGACGCCGGCCGCTGCACCCGCGTATTCAGATGGGACACTTTTGAGCGCGATGTTCAATAACGAAGGCAACACAAAGCCATTACCCAAACCCCAGGCGCCCATCAGCGCAATAATAACACGGGTATCTACCCCCGGTTTTAGAAACTGGATCTGCAACAGGAACGTCAGGCCCATGAACAAAGCCCCGGCCTGTAAAACCCGTTTGCCAAAACGCAGGATCAGTTTGGAAGCTGCGATGGAGGAAGCGGTAAACAGGATACCCGGCACAACAAAGTATAAGCCGCAATGCAGTGCCGAAACGCCAAGTCCATTTTGCAGATATACCGCGCTCAATAACAAATAAGAGGTGTGCAGCATGAAATGGAACAAGGCCGCAATGATCCCGATATTAAAATCTTTGATCCTGAACAAGCGGACATCGACCAAAGGGTTTTGACCTGCGGTTAATTTCCGTCGCTGATCACGGATAAAATAAGCAAAGGTGCCCAATGAACCGAGCAGTAAAGCGAAACTCCACAAGGGCCAGCCATGCTCACGCCCCTCGATCAAAGGATAGATCAAACAAAACAAGGCCACAGTCAGAATAAAAATACCGGAATAGTCGAACTTAATCCTATGGTTAGTCGGAGTTTCGCTCACATAGTGATGCGTTGCCCAAAGCGCGGCGATACCGATCGGTAGATTGATCAGGAAAATCAGCCGCCAGCCCTCGATCGCCCAATGGGTATCCGAAAGATACCCACCCAAAACCTGCCCGGTCACCGAAGCGATGCCCAACGTGATGCCGAACATGCCAATGGCTTTAGCCCGTTCTTTCGGGTCGGTGAACAGTACCTGGATAAAAGCGATGGTCTGCGGAACCATGAACGAAGCGCTCAATCCCTGAAAGAAACGGGTAATGTTCAATTGCAAAGGTGTTATCGACAATCCGCACAGACAGGAAGCCACCGTAAAAGCCAACATTCCCCAAAAGAACACTCTTTTTCTGCCGAATTGGTCACCTGCGCGGCCACCCGTGATCAGGAAAGCCGCATAACCCAATAAATAGCCTGCGATCACCAGTTGCACTTCGGCGTCTGTGGCATGGACACCTTTTTTGATCGCCGGGATGGCCACATTAATGATGAATACATCGATCACCGAAAGCAGGGGAGCGGATAAAACGATGGCCAGTTCCAGCCATTTATTGGCAGTAGTTTTCATGTCAGATGAGTTTTTGGATAATGCTTTTGGCAGTTTGCAGATCGATGCCTTGTTTGAAAATGGATGCGGCGACCACGCCGCCTTCGATCAATAGATAGATGGTCTCGGAGAGGTCATCATCAGCTAAGACCTGCTTGTGACCGGAAGCCGCAACCAATTGGGCGATGAATTTTTTAAGGCGGTCTTTAGCGGTTTGTATCTCCGCCAGGATACGCGGATCGCTCATCCCGGCATCATCGTTGGCGCGGACAAAGGGGCAACCGCCAAATTCCCGGATGCGCTGGCGTTCGCCATGGTGGTCAAAAATAGCCAGTAACTTTTGTTTCGGGTCGGTCGTTTTAGCGATATCCGTCTGCAGACGCTCGAACCACTGCCGGTGAAAACGCTCCAGGTAGGCCACCATCAGGTCGGTCTTGGACTGGAAATGTTTATAGAGCGAAGCTTTGGCAATATCTGCTTCTTCGATAATTTGATTGATACCCGTGCTGTTGTAACCCTGCGTATAAAACAAACGCTCGGCGGTGTCGAGTATTTGTTCAATGACTGCTTGTCCCCGTTGTTTCATGGTACAAACATAATTCAATAAATAGACAGATTTGTCTATTTATTGTCTTTTTCCGAAATCTAGGATAAAGACGCGGCTTTCATGCCTTTGCCGGACTGAAGAAGTTCTTGCGTGATACTGCGGGTATAGGTTTTAATCTCTTCCTGGAAATCACTAACCGAAGCACCTGTACGAATTTCCTCCAGGCGCTTTTCCCAACTACCGGTAAGTTCAGCCTGTGCGATACGCTGATTTTTGACGATCCGTAAACGGATAAACCGGTTTCCGTCGGTACCAGATTTTTCTTTTCCCGCAGGATGTATTTCCGGGTCAACAAAGTTTCAATAATGGCCGCGCGGGTAGCCGGCGTACCCAAACCACTTTCTTTCATCGCTTCCCGCATTTCCTCATCCTCGATCTCTTTGCCGGCAGTTTCCAGCGCTTTTAATAAACTCGCCTCATTATAAAGCGGCTTTGGTTTGGTTTGCTTTTCAAGCACAGCTTTGTTCAGGATTGGCAGATCTTCGCCCTTGGTTACTTTCGGCAGCGTTGCATTTTCCTCGTCCTTCTTTTCTTCGTCCTTATCATTAAAAACGGCACGCCAGCCAGCTGTTTGGATCACCGTACCACTTGCGGTGAGCTTCGAACCGGATATCACGGTAATTTTAGTGATCTCTTTGATACAATCCTGATGGAAAGCCTCCAGCATACGTCCGGCAACCATATCATAGACCGCTTGTTGATCTGGTGTCAATTGGTACGGTGCTACACCGGTCGTTAATACGGCATGGTGATCCGTTACTTTTTTAGCGTTAACGCTGCGTTTGCTCAATTTGGCGTCAGCGAGTAGGGTCGCCTGTTTGCCAAATAACTGATGGTCGGTCAGTTTAGCAATGAGGCCGGGTACCGTCGCAAATACATCATCGCCAATATACCGGCTGCCGGTACGGGGGTAGGTGACCAGTTTGCTTTCATACAAATTCTGTAATAACCCAAGCGTTTGGTCAGCGGTAAAGCCTTTGCGTTTATTGGCTTCCTGCTGTAAACTGCTCAAGTCGTGTAACAACGGCGGTGGTTCTTTGCGGGGCTTGGCTTCAACAGCAGCGATGTTGCCTGTAGCTTCAACAGCGTCCAATATCGCCTGCGCTTCCTCCCTGGTTTTATAACTCTTTTCAAAAATAGCCCTAAACGCCTGCTCGTCTTTGGCTGGCTGAATGGCCACCTGGTAATACAATTCCGGCACGAAATTCTTATTGTCGAGGTAACGCGCGCAGATCATTGCCAGCGTCGGGGTTTGCACCCGGCCCAAAGACAAGACACCCTTATTGCCCGAAGCCAAACTTAAAGCTTGCGTGGCATTCATGCCCACCAGCCAGTCTGATTGGGAACGGCAATGCGCTGAATTAAAAAGTGTATCATAATCGCTGCCCGGTTTCAAATTGCGGAAACCATCTTTGATTGCCTCATCGGTTTGTGAAGATATCCATAGCCTTTTGAAGGGCTTTTTGCACTTGAGGTAATAATAGATATAACGGAAGATCAGCTCACCTTCGCGCCCGGCATCCGTCGCTACAATGATCTCGGTCGCCCCATCAAAAAGCTTTTTAATAGTATCCAATTGCTTTTTCGCGCCGGGATCGTCCTTGCCGTCTTTCTTGCGAATAGATAATTTGAATTTGGGTGGCAACATCGGCAGGTTTTGTACGCTCCAGCCATGATAGCCATACTCCTGCGGCGCGGCCAATTGCAAGAGGTGGCCGAAAGCCCAGGTAAAAGTATAACCTTTACCCTCTAAATAACCGTCGTGCTTGGTGGTAGCTCCAAATACTTTGGCGATTTCTCTTCCTACGGATGGTTTTTCGGCGATGATAACTTTCATAACGTGGGGTCAAAAGTAGGTAAATGGGACCGGTGGGGCAACCGTTGTGGAAAGATCAGAAATCGATTACGATACGGGTGGTCGTTTCCCGTTTCTTCTGGTCAAGCAACCTGGTGTAACGTTGCGTGGTCTTCACATGCCGGTGACCTAACATTTTGGAAACGGTATAAATATCGGTGCCATTATTGAGCTGTAAAGTGGCATAAGAATGCCGCAAACAGCAAAAAGTGATGTGTTTATAGATGCCGGCTTGCGCGGTCCAGTCAAAAAGGAAATTGCGTATTTGATCATAGGACAGTCGTTTAAAGACACATTCATCAGGTTGACCCGGTTGTTCCAGCAGTTCGTAAGCCTGATTAGATATCGGCATATGCTGGGTTTTGAGGGTTTTCAATTGACTGAATTGCAGGTAATATTCGTTCCTGGTGCCCCGCACTTCTCTCCAGGTCAATGCTTTGACATCGCAGAAACGCAGGCCGGTCAGTATCCCAAAGAGCGTTACACGTTTGCACAATTTATTTTCAGTTGGCGTAGCCAGTAACTGCCGAATATCCGCCATGGTCAGGAACTCGACCAAAGCTTCGCGTTCTTTCAAGCCGGGACTTAGTGCGTAGAGATCGTCTGGGATGAGTTTCTCGCGCCAGGCTTGCTTCAGCGCGTTCCGGAACTTATTGAAATAGCTGAGCGCACTGTTGTGCCCGATGCCCACACGCTTTTCCCTCAGTTTCGGCCCGCTTCGTAAATAAGCCTTGAAGTCCTCGCAAAGCGATAAATTGATGTCAATAAACCGGAGGTCGCCGCCCGCGAACTTCTCGAAATACCGCACACTGCTGTCCCAATTGTGAAAATTCATTCCGCGCTGGCGATTGGCCAGCTTCCGGAAATAAGCATTGAAACTCTGCAGGCGTTGGTGATCCGGTGTAAAACCGAGCAACTGTGATTGCAAGTCGAGCTGACGTCGGGCCCGAACATTCTCGGCCAACTGCCAGGTTTCTTTGTTGTGCAGTTTCTCCGCATCGCTTTTGGGCTTATCATAGACGTAAAGCTTCAATATTTCTTTGCGGCTTTTCTTACCGGTCTTTGGATTAGTGAGCGGCGGGTAATAATCGAAATAGAGCCGGGTGCGGTTATTGCGCAGCGGGCGTTTTCTCAGGCTGACTTTCACCGGGCAATAATAAAAATCCCGGGCAAAAAAACTTCACCACTTGTTGACATTTGTTTATCCGTTTCTAAACGTTTATACCCGTTTAGTGTGGGATTTTCTAAAATATTTTCGCACAGATTTGCGGCATGAAACACATCATCATAGGCGATCTGCACAGCAGGGACAGTTGGAGAGGGATCTATATCAGGCATTATGATAAAGTAGTCTTTTTAGGTGATTACGTAGATAGTTTTGATTTGTCAGATTTTGCCATCCTGGAAAACCTTAAGAGGGTTATTGATTTAAAGAAGCGCTATCCTGAAAAGGTCGTTTTGTTGTTGGGCAACCATGACGTACAGTATATGCACTATCCGCATTACCAATGCTCCGGGTTTCGGCAGAGCATGCAAACCGATTTGACCAGGTTATTTAATAGTAATCGCTCTTTATTTCAAATGGCGTATCAGCAAGGCCGGTATATTTTTACCCATGCCGGGATCACAAACGCTTGGTACCACGAATTTTTACGGTTGCCATTATTGGAGCAACTCCGGGAACCGGAGGACACGATTGCCGACCTGATCAATAAAGTAGAAGAAAGTACGCAGCGTTATTTATTATCGCGACCAGTATTTATCGTGGCGGCTATGGCAACGGCGGTTTTTTATGGGCCGACCGCAGGGAAACAGCCACGGATATGTTGACTGGTTATGACCAGGTAGTTGGTCATACGCAAGTGCCGGAAATCGAAAAGGTGGCATTTACCGGGAGATCAATAACCTATATTGATGTGCTGGCTACTCAAACACGGTTCTACGAATTAGTGATTTAAGCTCGTTCTTTGAAATTTTCAACAAGCTGGGTAATGTCAGCTTTAATGTGCAGGTAGTTGATCGTCGTTTCGTTTGGACTAAGCTGACGCGCAGGGGGTATGTCCTGATAGCCGAGTTCCTCGGTAGCAATGGCTTCATGATCGTTTTGGATCTGGCAGTGAAAGGTTTTGAGGTCGATGCGGTTGGTCGGGTCGTCGGCGACCATGCCCACAAATTCACCGGAGGACAGCCCTGATATCTTAGATGCTGGTATGGCATAATCCAATTGGGTAGAACGGCTGATGGAGGTGTCGCTGCTGCTGATCGAGATACTTTCTTTGACCTGGTTGATCTTGCCAAAACGCTCGGCGAGCTGCTTGGCAGTATCACCGGTGACCTGCCCGCAGATAATATTGCCGACGATATTTATGATGACCTCGGCTTGCTCACGTCCATAGTCTTTTTTCAATTGACTATGGTCCTGGACCGCCAGCGTCACGGCAACCTTGTTAGAACGGGCGGTCGCGATCAAATTGTCGATGCCATTAAAATAAATGGTCGGGAACTCATCGAAGATCAGGCTGCACTTTTGCTGGTTCTTGCGGTTGACCAGCTTGTTAATGCGGTTGACATACAAGGACAGTACCGCACCATACACCTGCGATTTTTGCGGGTTATTGGCTAAACACACAATCTTGGGGTCATCCGGATTATTAATATCCAGTGAAAAGTCGTTACCGCTCAAAACATAATAAAGCTGCGGTGAGGAGAGCCGAGCCAAACTGATCTTGGCGCTGGCGATCTGACCTTCCAGCTGTTCATAAGCCTCGTTTTTCCAGGCCGAGATAAAGGGGTTGATCAGCACTTCAATTTCCGGTTCACTAATGAGTACGGCGAACAGGTCTTTGTAATCGACCAGCGATAGTTCGATCACATGCGGCAGCGTGCAATACCTGCCGCCGTGATACTTCTTTAAAAACCAAATTAAAGCCGTGACGAAATTGATGGGCGATTCGATGAAAAAGTCACCTTGTTTACGTATCCATTCCCGGTTCAAACCGAGCATAATAGTACGGGCAGCCTCCATTGCGTCGGTAATATCGGTCATGGTTTCAGGCTCCAAGGGATTGCTGCGGTGCATAATGTTTTCAAAATTGATCACACAGAATTTGCGTCCGCCACGTTCTAAGAGCGCGTTATAAGCGATCTTGCTGAGGTCGTCGTATTTAAAATCATAAATAAGCATACTGAACCCCTTAGCGATATGTTGTGTAATAAGGTGGCGGATCACGAAATAAGATTTACCTGCGCCGGGACTGCCACCGACCAAAGTGCCGCGAAAAGGATTGATGATGTTGATCCAGCTATCGCGCTCTTTGCCTTTCAACTGATATTTGGCAGGCAAATTAATCGAATACTCGTTTTCTAATAGTCTTTCTTCTTGCGGAAAGGTCTCGTTTTCTTTATTGAAGATATCCTGCGCCAGTTTAATACGTAACAAGCGCCCAAACAAACTGATGCCCGTCATTAATAACAAAAACCCGATAAGGCTTGCCGCCATATAAACGATCGCAATGCTGGTTATCCAGCAACTGCCCACATACAGCAGTGAACCGGTAACCGCGTAAGCCACCGCCGTTTTGGCTTCCAGTTTTTCGTTTTTTTTGCCTTTCGTACCCGCCAGTGAAACCAAGAGCAAAGCCAGCGCCGCGCCTTTCGCCGTCCATATCGTCTTAAAAACAGGCAGCCTGGAAACTGGCAACAGTAAGTGGTCAGCCAGTTTCGCCGTTAAATGCCATTCAATAAATTGGGAATAACAGCTCAAATAAAAATGGATGAGTAGGATGGCGATGCTGAGTAGTCGTGTAAAGTCGATGATCTTTCTGAGGGCCTGTTCGTTTTCTCCGGTTTGCATCATTATAGGTTTTGTCCTTTGCGTTTCTGTTGCTGGCGCTTGATCTGATTGAGCGCACCCATATCTTCCCGGTCAGGTTGGAATAAAATATCCAGCAGTTCGGATGAATGATCGTTGTCGTTGTTTTCCGAATAAGTTGATCGTGACGGTGTTTCCTTGGCCGCTGATTTAGAAGTATTTGCCGGATCGAGGCCAGTAACGGTTTGTGTTGGTGACTGATTAAAAAACTCGTTGAGCGGATTGGCGCTGAATTGTTTGTCGAGGTCCCTGCCATTAAAAACAACTTTGTTTTCCTGATCGATGAACGTGGTGCCATAGATACGTCCCTCATCGGTGTAGCGGAAAAGCGCCGCGATGTTTTGGTCACGCAAGGCTTTTTCAAAAGAGGGGCGATCCTTGGCCTTTTGCAGGGCTTTGGCAATTTTAGTTTTGAGGGCGTCTTTGAGCGGCTTACGCAATTGCTCATTGAGCCTGAATTTCTCCTTCAGTGTTTTCAGCGTTGGCTTACCATAAATGCTGCTGGCTTTGATCGGTACGCCCAATTTATTGCCCTGCGAATCAACGATCCAATAAACCAAACCTTCGTGCATATTAATACGCGAGTCTCTGAAACCCCGGTCTGCCTGAACATTAAACTGTAGTAAAATAGCGTTCAGTTCCGGGATGCTGGTGAATTTATAATTTCGGACGACCTGGCCCACTACGTTGGTTATCGCTCGTTTGGTTTCCGCTTTACCATAGTCGATCGTTTTCAGATCGGCTTTCAGGTCAGGCTTTTGCTTTTCCTGTTCTTCAGCTTTGACCAGGCCATATTTGATCTCGATGGCCTTTCGGGCTTTCTCAGACTCGTTTTGTCCGAGGTAATGCAAACTAATACGATAACCGTTGCTTTTGATATTGGTGGTGACAAGGTGGATGTGCGGATGCCCGGCATCAAAATGGCGATAGACTAAGTAAGGCTGGGTTTCAAAGCCGATGCCTTGGATATAGTCCTCGGCAATGTTGCTCAGCTTTTCATCGTTGAGATTTTCCCCATTGGCAAAATTGAGCGAAACGTGCACGGTATTTGTTTTTGTCCGCTCGTTACGTTCAGCCAGGTCTGTCAGCCGGTGGAGCTTGTCATAAAAGTTCATGTCTTTGATGTCTTTGGGGTAACGGGCAGCCGCGATCAGTTTGGCCTTGGCTTGCTTGACCTTGTTCTCATTGTAGTTCAGCGCGCCGATCAGGCTTTTGCCGCTTTTGATTTTTGCGACCATATGTCTGCGAATTGGTTCATCCGGTCTTTAATAGTGTTGATCGCCGGCTCGACTTTGCCATTGATGGCGCTAAGCAAATTACCCCATAGCCGGGCATCCGCACTGCCATGTGCCGCATTGATCTGGTGCACGGCCTGGTTCAAATTATTCCCAATAGCATTCAGCTCGCGCCTGAGTAACACCAATTCTTCCAGCACCTCATCCATGGCTTTATCCCGGTAATTGACCGTTACGGGTTTCTCCAGCAAGACACTGCGCATATACTCGCTTAGCTTTCGGAAGCGTGTCTTTTTGAACTTACTATTTAGCGTTTCGTACTCGTCCGGTTTGAGCCGGATATGGCACCAACTGGTTCTTTTATCTTCTATTGCGCCCATGTTGTTCGTTTTAAAATCCGACTTCGGAGGATTTTTACCTGGACCGCGGCCGATTCCGGAGGCCGGGGCAAGATTCGATTGTGACACAATCGTACATCTTGCTGACTGCTGTTAAGCGGGCGGTCTGATCCTGATGTCAGTATTTAATTGGCATTTTAGGGTTTTTTGATCGACTTCGCCTTTTGGCTGAGATAAAGTTCAAGTGCCTGGATATTGATGTCTTTTAGTGACTGGTCATATTCTACACCAAAGGCTTTGATGCGCTTTAAAAGCGCTTTGGGTATCCAGTTATTAAACTGTACTTCGGCAACCTTAACAACGCTTTCAATCTTTATCGGCGTTACCTCCTGAATGGGTGTTTTAGGCCGTTCCTGTTTGAGTTTCTTGGCCAGGCCACCCAGCTTATCTTGATATTTATCCATAACTTCATTTTTATAGATTTATAGCATTCTACAATAGGGATCGTGCTTTTATAGAAATATAGATTTATAGCATTCTAACATTTTAGATTGCTATGATTATAGCTACCTAACATCCTACAATTGCAGTACTTTATAATTATAGAATGGTAGATAAATGTCTATGCACTGATCAATTCCACAATTTCTTCGGCAAGCATCGTGACCTCATCCTTTGCTTTTTGGTCGCCGCTTTGCAGCACTCCCAAAGTCATGGAAGAACGGGCAATACTCACCCGGTCATGGATTATAGTTTTTAATAATGGCACTTCTAAAGTTTCTAAAAGCCCGCGCACATCATTGGTAATACCCGAACGCGGCTTAACCATATTTAACACAACCCCTGCACGGATACCCGGTGCGTTGGCCATTGCTTCGTTGATTAAAGCGATGGTAGAGCGTATGGCCATGACATCAAAAAAGCCGGCTTTGGTCGGCACCAAAATAAAATCAGAACGCAAAAATAGTTCGGGTAACCTGTTAGACAGGTATGGTGGGGTATCGATTATTATCAGGTCGTAAGCCAGTTTTTGAATATCGATTAGCTGATCAGCACCAATGATGGCCAGATCTGAGAAATCATCACGACTATGGTATAAACTCCCCTGCAAATCAGTGTCAACCAATGCTACGGATAATTGATCCTGGAAACAAAGCGCCAGATTCATTGCTAATGTACTTTTTCCTACGCCGCCTTTTTGGTGGGCTATTGTGATGATCTTTGCCATAGTTATAGATTTATAGAAATTTAGCGTTGTAGATGTTTGTAATTATAGATTACAGGCCAAGTGGCTTAAAAGTCGCCGGCGGATAACCCGTTGGTACGCAATCGTTTTTCCAGTTTAAGTTCCTGCTGGTAATTAAACAACCAGTCGCTGGCTAAAAGCTTCCAGTTACGGTAGGGCGTGCCTTTCGGGCTGCTCCAATTGGCCTGATCATAAAAATTGAAGAATAAACCCGCCTGATTGGGAAACCCTTTCTGATCAAAATAAATCTCCACGACCATTTTTTCAGGCGGCATTTCGTAACCGAAACCTTTTGTTGAGGGAAGTAGCTTAACCGCCTGCGCCCTGATCTTCGCTTTGAAGCGTTTTGCTTTACGTTTAAATTCCATAGGTTAAGCGCTTTTATTGGTTGACATCATAAAGGTGATATCTTCATAATCGTAATAAATGGAGCCGCCTATTTTGGTAAAGGGGAGTACGCCGCTATCCCTTAATGATTGCAGGAAGCCGTGGGAAATGCCGAGCAACTTTTTGACTTCGGCTGATTTAAGCCACTTTTTACCGGGTGCGCCGCTGACGCATTCTTTGATAATGCGTTTAAATTCCTGAAGCATATCTTCTTTTAACTCTACAAGGTCGCCTTGAGTAGCGATCTGGTCCCTGGTAGGCACCATTCCGGACGTTCTTGTCCTTTGTTGTGTTGTATCCATATCTTTCTGATTTAACGGGCTTCAAAATTCGTTATCACAGAAATCGGAAAAAGACAACTTTTGAATAGGTGGAAGGCTTTTTGTATACTAATAGACTCCGATAAACTCAAAAAGACCGGAAACAAAAAAATCCGAATCACTGATTCGGATTTTGATCACGCTGGCAAATTACCAGACAGTGTCTCGTAATTTTGGATGCCGCATTTTGCGACCTCAAAAACTCTATTAAATAAAAAAGGCTGAAAAAATTCCAGCCTCTAATATGATATTAAGTGCGCTTACTTTTTTAAGTGTTCAGGAAATACCACCTTGCTGATAAATGCTTTTGCATCTTCCGCTTTTTTAACAAAAAAAGGATCATTAGCATGGCTCTTTAAACCCTTTACTACAGTGGCCCGACCATTATAGCTGACATTATTAGCTGCTTTTTTAGTTTCTGACATAATAGTTCCTTTTATTTATAATCAAATATACGATTTTTTCGTTTTACCAAGAACGCATCATAGTTGACATTTGTCTCAAATGTATGTAATAATTCACCCGTAAATCCATATACATCGAAGTCTGACCTGATCTCCGTTATCAATTTATTGATTCCGATTTGATATAATCTTGTTCTTACGGGTGTACTGCCTTTAGCCAATATAAAATCATCCCCATAATGATCGCAGAAATCAATTACTGTGCGGGCGACCGTTGCAAGAACAATATCGCGGTCTTCATTATTGCTCGTCACCGCGTCATTAATATCACCTGTTATCTCGTTCTGGTCTCCAAATGCGAGATTATAAATAACCGGCTCCTCTTGTATTTTTTGGAACCTGACTATCTTTTTTATTATCCCTTTCGGTCCAACGCTATAAAATTCGTATTCCTGGAAATCGGTGGTCTTATACTTATAGTGTGGTAGGTTCATCTTTATCAATGATTTTTTTATAAGACAATAGTGATTCGATAATCAGCATACTCATTTGTGCAGCACGTGGCCCCCTTAGCACACTGGATAACATGAACAAACCGCTGTTAGTGAAAGCCAGCGGCGGGAGCGGTTTTGAAACCGACAAGCCAGGAGATATTTGTTCAGCAATATCTTGCCATTCATCAAGGGTTAGCCAAAACAGGAAGTCCGGCGGGAAGCGTTTTGAATGCTTGCTTACCGTTCGCTGTAATGTGGCAATATTTACTTCGTATAAGGCGGCGGCATCAAAGTCAAGTACAACGGCCTGGCCGCGGACTTTGCACACTTTGCCACTCAATAATTCTAATAATTTTGTTGGTGTTGACATGGACTAAGAGAGGTTGTTTTTTTCAATTGATTTGCGTTTGGCAGCTCTTACTGCTACTGGCTTAGGTGCCAGCTTATCCCGAAGTACGATCATATCATCGCTTACCTTGCGTTCGATAACTTTTGCATAAATCTGCGTAGTACGAATGGTCGTATGGCCAAGCATCTTACTTACTGTTTCAATAGGGACGCCATTTGAGAGCGTTACAACTGTCGCAAAAGTATGGCGGGCAACATGGTAGGTCAGGGTTTTGGTAATGTCGCACATATCGGCTACTTCCTTTAAATAGCTATTCAGTTTTTGGTTAGATATGTGCGGCAATAAGGTACCATCTGCTACGGCCTTCGGATGTATTTTATACTTTTCGATGATCCGCGCTGCCTGGGGGAGTAATGGCACGTTAACAGGTATCCTTGTTTTTTCACGGGTGGTCTTGATCCATTGGTTATTATCAATACCATACACCAAATTATCAGGGGTTAACGCCATAACATCTATATAAGCCAAACCGGTATAACAACTTAGCACAAATAGATCGCGCACATAAGCGATACGCTCAATGGTCAGTTTTTTGTTTTCCAGCCTGGTCAGTTCTGCGGTCGTAAGGTAGCCTCGTTCGGTTTTATTGAATTTTAATTGGAACATGGTAAAAGGGTCTTTATCCAGCCATGCCATTTTAACCGCAAGGCGGATGATCTTATGGAAACGTTCCAAATGTTTCATCAGGCCGTTATTTTCCAGCTTCTTTTGGTGATCGTCGGGTTGGCGCCTTCTCAGAAAGTGCTCCAGTTTAGTGATAAAACTATAATCCAATTCGGAGAGGTAAATGTCGGAGCGCCTGTATTGAAACTGCACAAATTCCTTCAAATAACCTGCGGTTGTGTAATAGTTCTTCATCGTGCCGGGGGCCAGCACATCTTTCATGTTGGTGTTGTGATAGGCTACAATGGTATGCAGGGTATGTTCGGAATCTTTGACACCGGCAAAAAGATTCTTCAAAACTTCGGCCGTGGCAATTTTTTTTTGTAATTGCAGGTCGTGATAATGGCCGGCCATCATGCCGCGAAGCTGCTCCAGGTGCGTATTTAGTTTACGCAATTCATCATTTTTGGGCCTCGCTAATCCTTTGGCTTCACTCCAGTCGGCTAAGGCTACTTGCCGTTTTAGCGCGATTTCCGAGCGACTTTTGTTCACGACTATTCGCATGTAAATAGCTGCCAATCCATTTTTTCCTCGGTTTTCCCTTAATACAAAGTGAATTCCGAACGTGTTACTTGTTCTCATCTTTTCCAGATTTTAGATTAATAAAAAATTGTTTTGAACTGTTTTGGCCAAAACTGTTCACCGGAAAGAGCAAAAAGTGATCTGAATGAGTTCATTCGGGCCTATTTTTGAATGGTGCAATTAATTGTACACCAGTCAGTTAGACCCTTTCTGGTGAACAAATCTAAAAAACGGATTTTGTTCACCTTTTTACTCACATAAAACGAGGAATAGTATGTACTGAAAAGGATTTGAATAAAACAAAAAACCCTGTAAATGAGACATTTACAGGGTCAAGGATTGTTAAAAATCCGACTTTCGTCGGGATGGCAGGATTCGAACCTGCGGCCTCCACATCCCAAATGTGGCGCGATACCGGGCTACGCTACATCCCGTTTGGGGTTGCAAATGTAGGATATTTAAATGTTTTTGCAATAAAAAAATGAAAAAAGTCTGCCAAAAATGGCATTTAACAATTGTTCTGAGAAAATGGCATTGATTTACAGTGACTTATTTTATCGCAAAAAAGCGAGAAAAAGGAATAAACGGATTTGAAATGACGGTAAAGATCAATGTTTTATTTAGCCCCAGGTTTTTTATTTAGCCTGTTCCACTCATCCAGGTTGATCAGCGGGCCGGTTACCACATTATTGCATCCGGGGGTGGGGCACAAAACCGAAAACATGTTCTTTAACTGCGTTACAACAGGCCGGGTGTTACATTTAATACAGTTTTCGCAATATACATTGGGTTGAATAGGAAAGAGCGGCATATATAGTAGAAGGTGTAATTAACGGTTGCTATTAGGCTCAACCGTTGGTGTATGTTAAAATATACACAAATAAAAACATTTGAATTGTTTTACAAAAGAGCTAAATGATATTTAACCGTAATGATTTAGTTGCAATCCTGTTTTTGTAACTAAAATATCTATATTTGATTAGCCTATGCAATTTGTATATCCTGCATTCATTTTTGGGCTGCTGTCGCTGGCTATACCCTTTATTATACACCTGTTTCATTTCAGGCGATATCAAAAGGTGTATTTTTCCAATGTTCAGTTCCTCAAAAACATTCAGCAAAAGCAGTCATCACGTAAAAATCTTAAACGGCGGCTTATCCTGGCATCGCGCATGCTGGCGCTGGCATTTTTGGTTTTTGCTTTTTCCAAGCCCTACATTCCATCGCAACAGAGCCCAAACCTGAATAAACAGCACACGGTGAGCATTTTTATCGATAACTCGTACTCTATGCAAACCATTAACCGCGAAGGCAGCTTGCTTGATGAGGCCCGCCGCCGTGCTAAAGAAATAGCCGCAGGTTATAGTCTTAATGACAGGTTTCAATTGCTTACACAGGATTTTGAGGGCCGTCATCAGCGCCTGCTTAACCGGGATGAGTTTATGGATGAGGTTGATAAGATCAGGATCAGTGCGCAAAGCCGCAAGCTGGAAAAGATCATAGAGCGGCAGCAAAGCTTGCTAAACGCCCAGGCCAATACGCTAAAGGATGTTTATGTATTATCCGATTTTCAAAAAAACATGTTTACCACTAACCCGGTAAAAACAGATAGCAGTATGCGCGTTAACCTGGTAAAGCTAAAAGCAACCTCCTTACCCAATGTAACTGTTGATTCGGTTTGGTTACTAAGTGCCGTACATCGCCCCGGTGAAAGCGAAAAGATGGTGGTCCGCCTGCATAATTATGCTGATGAAAAGGCCGAAAAGATACCGCTTAAATTATTGGTTAACGGGCAGCAAAAGGCCCTTGGCAGCTTTACCATTGATGCGCGCGGCGTGCAAAACGATACTTTGAATTTTTCGGGCCTGCAGGCAGGCTGGCAAAATGCAGAAATACAACTGCAGGACAACCCGGTAAATTTTGACAACCAGTTTTATGTTACCTTTAAAGTGCAGCAGCAGATGCCTTTGCTGCTGATAGATGGCGGCCAGCCCAACAAGTATATAGACGCAGTTTTTGGTGCGGATGGCTTTTTTAAACCCACCCGGGTGCAAAATGGCAATGTAGATTATGCCGGGTTGCCCGATTACTCGTTTGTGGTGCTAACCGATGTAAAGGTTATTTCTACGGGTCTGGCACAACAGCTTAAAGTGTACGTGGCCAAAGGTGGCACACTGGCGGTTTTTCCGGCTGATGGCGCCGACCTGGCAAGTTACCAGGCCATGTTACAGCCAATGGGCGCTAACGCACCGGAGGCTTTGGTTGCCGAAAAAACTAAGGTAGCCGCGTTAAATATCCAAAGTAAGCTATTTAAAAATACTTTCGAACAATTGCCTCAAAACCCTGATCTGCCGCAGGTGAGTAAGTATTACCGTTTCGGCACAAAGGCATCAGGCGCTACCGAAAACCTGTTGGAGCTACCGGGCCATGAGCCATTTTTTGTGGATTACACCAGTGGCAAAGGCAAAATATACCTGTCGGCGGTGCCTTTGGCCGATGATTACAGTAATTTGCCGCATCATGCGGTATTGGTTCCGTTAATGTTCCGCATGGCGTTGTTAAGTGGGCGCGATCAGCCCTTGTTCTACACCATTGGTGAAGATGAAAACGTGGAAACCCTTCCCATCCAAACATCGGATAAGCAACTGGTAAAACTTGTGAAGGGCCAGCAAACCATTTTGCCCGATGTAAGGCAGCAGGAGGGAGGCACGGTGCTTTATTTTTCAGATCAGGTGCACGAGCCCGGTAATTACCAGTTAAAAAATCAGGATACTGTAGTTGCAGCCCTGGCCTTTAATAACAATCGCAGCGAGAGCGATTTAACTTACCTGGATGATGAGGCTCTTAAAAAGCAATTGCCGGGTGGGCATGGCACTATTTTACAGGCAGGCCCGCAATCGTTAAAAGATACCGTGGCGAAAGCAAATATGGGCTTAGAATTATGGAAACTTTGTATAATTTTGAGCCTGATTTGCCTGGCAGCCGAAATATTGCTCATCAGGTTTTATCAACCGGATAAACCCGATGTTACTGTACCGGCCTGATTCTATATTTACTCAAAGCATAAAGCACCGATAAATGAATTTGCTCATCAAATCTGCCACCATTACCGATCCAAATTCAACCCATCACCAAAAAGTTGCCGACATTTTAATTGAAAATGGCATTGTTAAAACTATAGCTGCCGGCATACAGTCGGACGCCGAAGTATTTGATGCTACAGGCAAATATGTTTCTCCCGGTTTTTTCGATCTCAATTGTAATATTGGCGAACTGGGACTTGAAACTAAGGAAGATATGCAAACAGGTACCAAAGCCGCTGCGGCAGGAGGTTTTACGGGGCTGGCTTTAATGCCCAATACACACCCGCCGGTACACTCAAAATCCGAAGTTGAATTTATACTTAACAAGGCCAAAGGCAACCTGGTTGATATTTATCCGTTAGGCACCATATCGCATAAAAGTGAAGGTAAGGACCTGGCCGAGATGTTTGATATGCACCAGAGCGGCGCAAAGGCTTTTACCGATGGCAAATACCCGGTACAGGATGCCGGTCTGATGGAACGGGCTTTGTTATATGCGCAGGGTTTTGACGGATTGGTATTTTCATACCCCGAAGACAAAGCCATCGCCGGTAAGGCAAAAGTGCACGAAGGCGAGATCAGTACCCTTTTGGGGATGAAAGGTATCCCGGCACTGGCCGAAGAACTGATGATAGCCCGCGACCTGTACCTGGCCGAATATACGGGCTCAAAGATCCATTTCAGCACCGTATCAACCCGTCAAGCTGTTAACCTGGTACGCCAGGCTAAACAAAAAGGCTTAAAAGTTACCTGCGATGTTGCCGCGCATCATTTGGTGCTTACGCACGATTCCTTATTGGGTTTTGATTCGCAATACAAGGTAAAACCACCACTACGTACGCAGGATGACGTGGATGCTTTAATTGAAGGCTTGAATGATGGCACCATTGATGCCATTGTATCACAACACACGCCACACGAGGTTGAGTTTAAGGCAGTAGAATTTGAAGTGGCCGAGTTTGGTATCATTGGTTTGCAAACTGCTTTTTCGCTTGCGCTGAAGGCAGGACTGTCTGTAGAAACTATTGTTGAAAAATTGGCGATTGCCCCACGCAATATATTAGGCGTTGAAATGCGTGCCATAGCCGAAGGAAAAGCCGCCAACCTGGTGGTGTTTGATGTAAACCGGCAATGGGAGTTTACTAAACAAAACAACCTTTCAAAATCATACAATTCGCCATTTATCAATGAGCAGTTAACCGGTAAGGTACTGCTTGCTTACAATAATAACCAGGTATTTAAACCATAAGATCATGATGGATAACAGGATACAATTAGTCATTCAAAATGCGATCGGCGTATTTTTACAGGGCAAGGGCCTTAATGACAAAGCAATAACCAGTGAGCTGGTACAAGTATTCTCGGCCGATGAGGATTACCTGGATAAGGTTGACCTGCTTGACGCGGTGTTTGACGAAAACCCGCAGATGGAAGAGCTGCGTGAAGTGTTTTTCGACCTGTTGCTCATGAATTTTTTTAGTGCCGATGTGATCAAGCTGGAAGAGGATTATCTGGACTCGCCTGAATGGGAGCAAATTGAAGAAGATACTCTTGACCGCGGAACAGAGCTTTTAAACGTACTGCTTTACATTAACGAATGCCACGACGAAGATATAGAACCCGAACTGGAAGACTTTTTAAAAGAGTTTTTATTGGTTGATGAAGATGAGTTTCAGGACGAATACCGCATTTACGAAGATGTGATAGAAAACCAGATCCTGATGGAAAGCTCGATCGAAGAAATTGCCGCCGCAGCTGCAAAGGTTGACGAAGAGTCGGAACTGAAAGAACTGTTTTACCCGGTAATGTGCTTTTTTTATGATATTGAGGTATCGGCCGATACTAAAAAAATAATTGCTCAAAATGCTGTGAATAAAGACTTTGATATGGCAATATTGAGTATATTAGAAACATTTAATCAATCATAAAAAACATTATGGAAATCAAATCGGTAGCTAATCCCACAAAAGTTGCAACTAAGTGGGCCCTGATCAGTCTTTTGTGTTCTATTGTTATTACTTATGCAATTCAGTTTGCTAACGTCGACCTGAACAACCCTGTTAAATATATAGGATATATCCCTTTTTTAGCTGGTTTGTTTTTAACGCAAAAAGAGTTTCGCGATGAACTTGGCGGATACATGACCTTTAATGAAGGCTTTTCTGCCGGTTTTAGATATGCTGTTTTTAATGGTCTGTTATTGGCTGTATTTACATATTTATACTGTGCAGTATTAAGTCCTGATGTTTTTGCAAAATCAATGGAAGCAGCCAGAGCAGGAATGGTTGCCAAGGGCTTGTCTGATGATCAAATTGAAAAATCAATGAGTATCGGATTAAAATACGGCCCGATATTCGCAGCTTTTGCCGTGGCAATAGTTTACGCTATATTGGGAGCTATTGTAAGCTTAATTGGTGCATCTATATTTAAAAAAGTAAAATCGCCGGCGCAAATTGCCGATGAACTGGATAGCACAGATGCTGCTGTATAATATTTAGTGTTAAAATAAAAAAGGGTCGTATGATTTTCATACGACCCTTTTTGTGTTATTAGCCAGCCCTACTCAACCCGTTTAATATCGGCTCCCAAAGCCTTTAAACGTTCATCAATATGCTGGTAACCACGTTCAATCTGCTCAATGTTGTAAATGGTTGATGTACCTTGTGCCGATAGGGCGGCTATCAATAATGATACCCCCGCGCGTATATCAGGCGAGGTCATCTTGATACCCCTTAACTGCATTTGTTTATCCAAACCGATAACCGTTGCACGGTGCGGGTCGCAAAGGATAATTTGAGCGCCCATGTCAATCAGCTTATCTACAAAGAACAAACGGCTCTCAAACATTTTCTGGTGTATCAGTACCGAACCTTTAGCCTGCGTGGCAATAACCAGTACAATGCTCAACAGGTCGGGAGTGAAGCCCGGCCATGGCGCATCGGCAATGGTCATGATGGAACCATCAATAAATGTTTCTATCTCGTAATGCTTTTGTGCAGGTACGTAAATATCATCGCCGCGGCGTTCCAGTTTAATGCCCAAACGCTTAAAAACGTCGGGGATCATACCAAGCTCGTCGTATTTCACATCTTTGATCGTGATCTCCGATTCTGTCATCGCCGCAAGGCCGATAAACGACCCGATCTCGATCATATCCGGCAACATGCGGTGATCGGTACCACCCAGTTTGGTTACACCTTCAATAGTTAACAGGTTGCTGCCAATACCGCTTATTTTTGCACCCATGCGGTTGAGCATTTTGCAAAGCTGCTGCAAATAAGGCTCGCAGGCCGCATTATAAATAGTGGTTGTGCCTTTGGCCAATACGGCAGCCATTACCACGTTGGCGGTGCCTGTTACCGATGCTTCGTCAAGTAAAATATAAGTGCCTTTTAAGTTAGAGGCATCTACATTAAAAAAACCGTTTTCGGGATTATAATCAAATCGTGCACCTAATTTTTCAAACCCTAAAAAGTGAGTATCCAAACGTCTGCGGCCAATTTTATCGCCACCTGGTTTAGGGATGGCGGCTTTGCCAAAACGTGCCAGCAAAGGCCCTACGATCATGATCGACCCGCGTAAGCTGCCACCTTTTGCTTTAAATACCGGACTTTGAAAAAAGTCGAGATCAATATGTTTGGCTTCAAAAGTATAGGTATCGGGTGCCGTTCTTTCAACAGCAACACCCATATCTCCCAAAAGCTCTATCAGCTTATTAACATCAACAATATCGGGTATGTTACTGATGGTAACTTTTTCGTCGGTTAACAAAACTGCCGAAATTACCTGTAAGGCTTCGTTTTTTGCACCTTGCGGCGTTATTTCGCCCTTTAATGGCTTGCCGCCTTTAATTTCAAATGCACCCATTTGGTTAGATTATAGATGTGAGATATTAGATTTGAGATTAGTTATACAATGATAATTATAATTTGACGACTTGAAATAATGCCCATGTCTCAAATCTCATACCTAACATCTCAAATCTAAAAAAATTAATATTTACGTCCGCCGCCGCCAGCATTGCGGTTGCGGTTATTTTGGTTGTTGTTTTGGCGTGGATTATTGTTGCTGCGTCCGCCGCCACCGCCGCCACGGTTGTTTTGATTGTTATTACGTCCGCCACGGTTATTTTCGGCTTTGTGATTAGTGGTACGGTATTCAACCTTATTCAGGTTAACGTTTTCGTCAAGTTTCAGTTCACCGCCCGAAAGTTCAAACAAATGGTTTAAAATAGTTTCATCGGCAACCGAGTCTTTGTTCCATTGCACATAAGCCATCTTCATAAAATTGGCAATGGCTTGTACCATATGGTTGCGGCGCTCAGGCTCCTGTATGCTTTTAGCTTTGTTGATCATCAGCTCAATGGTTTTGCCATAGTGCTTGTATTTTATACGCTGGTGCGGATATTTTAAAGGCTCAGGTTTTAAATGGATAGCCTCCGGACTTGGTGGCGGGTAAGGCGAGTCAACGTCTATCTCAAAGTTCGAAATAATGTGCAGGTGATCCCAAAGCTTGTGCTTAAAATCGGCAACATCGCGTAAGTGGGGGTTTAAAAAGCCCATCAGGTCAATTACCACCGCGGCGTAGCGGTTGCGTTCTTCTTTTGTGGGTAAAGCAACAATATACTTTACCATATTTTGTACGTTCCGGCCGTACTCAGACAGCAGCAATTTACTGCGCGTCGAATTATAGTCAAATGGTTGTGGTGTCATTAATAAAAATTAAATGTTTGTGTATAAGGCTACTTAGTATTTTGTTCCCTTGAGCGGGAAGGCTGAGATACTCAGGCGTAAGCCTTATTTAAAATGATGTTTCTGCTTAGTTGCAGTGCTACAAAGTTAAACAACAAATAGTTACGATCAAAACTGATTGTACAAAATATTAAATGTGCCTGTGGCTGTTTTTTTAATATCTTTAAATGATTAAAATTAACTGTTATGCGTATTGGCTTACCGTTTTGTGTTTTATTGATGTTGGGCAAAGGGGCAATGGCACAATTGCCCGAGGCTGTTGCCGATGTAAGGCATTACGAATTTAAGCTCCAATTAAACGACGAAAACAATATAATAAAAGGCAATGCTACGATTGATGTACGCTATTTAAATAACAGCGATAGTTTTAGCCTTAACCTTGTAAAGGTTAATAAAACGGGCAAAGGCATGCTGGTATCTGCGGTAAGCGAAAAGGGTAAAACCGTTAGCTTTAAACAGGATAGCGATAACGTAGTGATCTATGCATCCGCCAAACGTTCCGAAAATCATAGTTATACCATTACTTATTCGGGTATACCTGCCGATGGGCTCATCATATCAAACAATATGTTTGGCCATCGCACCTTTTTTGGCGATAACTGGCCAAATAGAGCACATAACTGGCTACCTTGTGTTGATCACCCGGCCGATAAAGCCACGGTTGATTTTATAGTTACTGCGCCCGCTCATTACCAGGTGATAGCTAACGGTTTAAAAGTGAGCGAAACGCAATTACCAAATCATTTAATGCTTACCCATTACAAAGAAAGTGCACCGGTATCAACCAAGGTAATGGTTATCGGCGTTGCCGAATTTGCTATCGACCATCCCGGCGATGTAGGAAACACGCATGTTTACACCTATGTTTTTAATGAGAACAAAGCAGCCGGTTTTCGCGATTATGCCGTGGCGCCGCAAATACTGCAATACTATGTCAATAACATCGGCCCCTTCTCGTACGAAAAGCTGGCCAACGTACAATCAAAAACCATATTTGGCGGTATGGAAAATGCCAGCGCCATATTTTACTTTGAGCGATCGGTAGGGGATAAGGGTATCGAATCGTTAATGGCGCACGAGATTGCCCACCAATGGTTTGGCGATGCTGCATCCGAAAAAAATTGGGCGCACCTTTGGTTAAGCGAGGGCTTTGCTACCTACTTTACCAACCTTTACCTTGAACATAAATACGGTGTTGATACACTGAAAAAATCGCTGCAACAGCAACGTCGCAAAGTAACCGCATTTGCCAAACGGCGGTTTACTCCCGTTGTAGATACAGCCGTTACCGGCAATTATGTCCAATTGCTCAACGCCAACAGTTACGAAAAGGGCGGATGGGTATTGCATATGCTGCGCCGTAAATTAGGCGATGTTGTTTTCTGGCAATCCATCAGGGCATATTACGCGGTGTATCGCGATAAAAATGCCAATACTGATGACCTGAGGCATGTTTTTGAAATACACTCCGGCCTTAATCTGCAAACGTTTTTTAACCAATGGCTGCGTACACCGGGCCACCCTAAACTAAAAGTAAACTATGTGTACGATGATGCAGCTAAGATGCTGAATGTGCACGTTGAGCAAACGCAGGATTACGTGTTTGAGTTTCCGTTAGAGCTTTCAGTACCGGGTGTGGCCAAAATATTCAGTTTTAACATCAAAGAAAAAACGAAAGATATACAGATCCCGTTATCAGAAAAACCTGCAACGTTAAACATCGACCCTGATGTTAATTTACTGTTTGAGCAGGTAAACTAAAACTTGCTACATTTGATTAAGATTTTATAAACCGATGCTTGATAAAAACAGTATTGCCAAACGCATTGCCCGCGAAGTAAAGGATGGCTATTATGTAAACCTGGGTATAGGAATACCTACGCTGGTGGCCAATTACATCCCGAAAGATATTGATGTGGTGCTGCAGTCTGAAAACGGATTGTTGGGCATGGGGCCCTTCCCGGTAGAAGGTGAGGAAGACCCCGATACCATTAACGCGGGTAAGCAAACCGTTACTACGTTGCCCGGCTCGGCTATATTTGATTCGGCTATGAGCTTTGGTATGATACGCGCCAAAAAAGTTAACCTCACTATTTTAGGTGCCATGGAGGTATCCGAAAACGGAGATATCGCCAACTGGAAAATACCCGGTAAAATGGTAAAAGGCATGGGTGGCGCTATGGATCTGGTGGCATCAGCCGAAAATATCATCGTAGCGATGCAGCATGTTAACAAAGCGGGCGAAAGTAAATTGCTCCCAAATTGTACCCTGCCTTTAACAGGCATCAACTGCGTAAAAAAAATAGTAACCGAACTGGCTGTGCTTGATGTTTTGCCTGGCGGTGGATTTAAGCTTTTAGAACGTGCCCCCGGCGTTAGCATTGACGAAATTAAAGCCGCCACAGCAGGAAAGCTGATTATTGAAGGCGAAATACCGGAGATGGTTGTTTAGTTATTTGGGGTATTAGTTTATTGAGTTATTATGTGATTGCACTACGCCTATAACATATTAACCCAATAACCAGTAACTCACTAACCTAACAACCCCTTCAACTCCTGGCTAATCTCCTCCGTTACCGCGATGATATCTTCGGCAACGTGGCTGTTGTTGGTAATTACCTTATCACACTCGCCCATATAGGGTAGCAAAAACTCTTTATAAGCAGGCACCACATGGTTTATCCATTTGTACATCACATCATCCTGCGAGTAGCCACGCTCAATCAGGTCACGTTTAAGGCGTCGCTGTAAAGCAACCTCTTCGTCGGCATCAATAAATATCTTCATGTCCAACAGCCCCGCAATATCCCTAAAGTGAAGAATGAACAGGCCTTCTACAATGATAATAGGAGCAGGTTTAATTTCGAGCATTTTAGGCACAGCGTTGGGGTTACCAAAGCAGTACTCTTTTTTTGTGAACGATTGCCCGGCTATCAGTTTATTAATATCCTGTATAAAATGCTCCCGATCGATGGTATGCGGCAGATCGAAGTTGTAAAGCTTGTTTTCTTCGGGTGTCATGTTATCAGCCACAGGGATATAATAATCATCCTGCGATACCAGGCACACTTCTTCGGGTTTAAAATGATTTAAAAAACAGTTTAAAAAAAAAGTTTTGCCCGACCCGCTGCCGCCGGCTATGCCAATTATATAAGGTTTACTCATTCGGGATACCGTAGCTTATAGATACATGGAAACGTTTATCTAAGGCACCAAGCGCTTCGGCTACGTTTTTGGTCATAACCACTATCACATCTTTGGTGTTTTCGTTTTCGGTAAAGCGGCCCACTACTTTGGCAAAAGTAGTACGATTGGTCATGGGGTTAACGATCCTGATCACTGTACCAACCGGAGCCGTGCGGTGCAGTATCAGTTTTTTGTTCGGATCAATACTTTCGTTTTCCATCCAAACGGCAATTCCGCTTTCATTTTTTTCGCTTAAACCATAACGGTCGCCCACTATTTTATGGCCGTTAAAGTCAACCGTATCATTTGGCGAAACTTTGGTACTATCGCGTTTGGCAACAGGCGAGGCAGGTAAATCAGGCTGTTCCACAAAAGTATCTTCGGTTTTAACCGGGGTTTTTATTGCTGATTTAGTTATTGCAGGTTTGGTTACCACAGGTTTTTCTGCCGGCTTTTCAACGGGCTGGGTGACCGGCGCTTTCTCAACAGTTTTAGCAATAGGTTTTTCTATTGGTTTCTCAACCTGCTTTTCGGGCTGTTGCTGTTTTACAACAGGATGCTCTTCGGGTGCGCTTTCTGTTGGCGGATTGGTTGACTTTACCATCAGTATCTGGCCGGGAACAAGCGTGTTGGATTTTAAACCGTTGGTTATGATCAGTTCGTCAACAGTGCTCCCAAATTTTTTAGCTATTCCAAAAAGCGTTTCACCCTGCGAAACTTTGTATTGCATGGTTGCAACCTTTGCACCGGGTTTAGCTTGTGTATTTTGATGCGCTACAGCTTTTTCGGCAAAAGGCAATTCGGTAGGTACTTTAATAATTTCACCTATCTGCATTTTGGCATCTTTATTCATGGCCATAATGGCATTTGCCGATACATTGTATCTGCGGCCTATTGAGTAAAAATTGTCTTTTGGATCGAGCTTATGTAGAATTACTTTTTTGCCATTTTGGTTTTCAACACCTACCGAATCAAATAGGGGATTAGCAAAAACCGTTGCTGTTAGCGATGACAATACAATGGTGAATAACAGGGATCTTAACTTCATCATTTTTGTTTAGCAGCCGCTATAAATTTAAAATTTTTAACTCCCGGCTGTTTTTTATGTAAATTAATTGGTTTTGATACAGTATAAACGCTTCGGGTTGTAGTTTTTGTATTTTGTCAGTTAATATATCCTCGTAAATAATATCTCCGTTAAGGGCCACAAATAAATGTTGTTTTAACAGGCCATGTTTTGAGGTGTGCAAAGATACAATTCTAAAACTATTGTGTTCCATGTAATGGCAATTACCGGCTAACTCACCGTCAAAAAAAATGTTAAAATCTGGCGGTATGCTATTTAAAATTCGCGGTAATATAAGGTGTTGAGTTATTTCTGTATCAATAGACGCGTTAAATGGCCGTACCGTTGCACCGGTTTGCGCATCTAACAGATAAAGCAGGGGAGGCTGTACCCGGGTGTTATACGCAACGGGACCGTTAATGTTGAGCTGACTAATGGCATAATTATAATTGCTCCAAAGTTCTGAGCCCGAAACACCATCAAAAGCAAAAATGCCTTTATGTACAGGGCTCTGCGCCGATTCAAAACCGTGTAAAAACAAAATGCCGTTAAATGCACCCTCGAGGCCTGTTAACCATTTTTCGGGCAGATACAGGTTTTTAAAATTAAGCTTGCCTGTATTTAAATTAACCGATGCGAAGGATACTTCACGTTTTTCGGCGCTGCGTATTTCAGCAAAAAGTAAACCGGTCTTTTCATCAATAACAAACTTCCATATCTGTCCGTCAAACTGCTCATCAATAAAAGGTTGTATTTGCATCATAAAAATTGATATGGCTATAAACGTAAAAAAACCTGCCGAGATGCGGCAGGTTCAATGCTTTTATAAAGTTTGATATTAAAACTTGAAGCCAAAAGTTAAAAATACATTGTTGTAAGTTTTATCAAGGTTTGCCTGTGGTGTATTGTTAGCCAAGACGTATGGATACACTGTTTGTGATCCTTTTACATTAGTGTAGGTAGCATCAACATAAAACTTTTCAAACCGTACACCTAAACCACCACTGATGGTTTTAGTACTTTCAAAGCCTTTTTGTGGATTGCCCTGAATGTTATAACCACCGCGGATAAATAGTTGATCGAGCTTTAACTCGCCACCCGCATGTATATTACCGGTTGACTGGTATGATGCTTTAATATCACGATTATCGCCGGTAGCATCATAGCCGTCGGTGCTGCTTAGCTTAACAGATGAGTAGTCAACAAATTCTGCATCGGCAGTAATAAAACCATAGTTCCCAAAAAATACCGCCATACCACCGCTAACTTTTAAAGGTGTGTGAAAATTATAGGTAAACGGATAGTCGGCAGGGCCGCCAGGGCTCGGGCTGCCTACGTTATAGGCTGTGGTTAAACCTTCCGAATAATCATCCTGTACAGTATACCAGGTAGGAGTGGTAAAAGTAGCGCCTATCCTTACGGCATCGGCCGGTTTATAAATAAAACCTATGCGGGCGTTAAAGCCATCGCCGGTGGTAAATTGGTTTTGATTGTAAGCAGATGTGTAGGTAACATTAACAGGGTTATTGCTGGCATCCAGTATAGAGGCTGCACCGCTTTCCGTAAAGGTATTGTTTACATTATAACGCAGGCTGGTTATACCTATACCTAAACCCAAGTATAATTTATTACTGTAATTGGCCCCCATTGATAAGCTAAACTCGTTTTCTCCACCTTCACGTGTCATATTGCTGGTTTGAGTAACGCCAGGTTTAGCGTTACCGCGATAAGTGGCTCCTAAGCTTGGGTTTGACGGATTAATATAATATTGATCGATCAGTGCGTGATCATAGGCCCAGTCTTGTAAAGTATTGTCAGAATTGGTTAAACCATAGCCATTGGCAAGGCTTGCGTAGTAATCGGTTATGGAGTTAGTGTTGTTTTTACCGCCATAATTTACATTGGCATAAAAATCGTTTTTACGGTTGTACGATGCGCCAAAGTTAAGGCTTAACCATCCCTGTGTTTTATCAGAACCACGCGGAGTGTTTAACCTTGAGTAAAATACTGCCGAAGCATTATTAAAATTTGGGGTTGATGTAGTGCTGCCGTTTGCTGTACCTAAGTAAGTTGATTTAACGTTCGATGAGTTAAACTCAGGTGTAAACGCTGCTTCGGAGTGGGTAAAAAAACCTATACCTGCCGGGTTACCGCTGATAGAACTTAAATCGCCACCTACGGCGGTTTGGGCATTACCTATGGCTTTTATACGCGATGTTGAACCGGTTTGCCCGGTTGAAAACAGAACGGCATCCTGTGAATATTGAGCAAAACTATTTTGGGCGAGGACTACTATAGCCACCGCGGTTAGTAAGTATTTAACTTTCATTAAAGTGGAAATGTTTGATTTAGAATGTGTATTTGTAAAGAAACTAATTATATAGATGATTGGTGCTTTTTAATTAACCTGTGTGCAATGTTGTAATTACGCTTTTTTTAAACTTTTATTGCACACAGGTTAATCACTCAGTTTCTTTTTTTATGGAGTTTAATCACGGTCTCACCGGTCTTGAACCTCCGCCACCGCTATTGCTGCTGCCTGATGACGAGTTACTGCTACCCGAGGATGGCTGGTAAGATGGTTGTGATTGAGTTTGAGGCTGAGGTTGAAATGTTTGTCTGGTTTGCTGAATAGTTGGCTGGTTATTGCCCGGGTAAGGGTTAACGCTGGTTGTACGTGGCTGGCGGGTAGTAGCCGGTGGGGTATAACCACCCCCCCTGCGCTCCGGATAAGCCGTATTTGCTAAGCCAGAACCGCGGTACGGCCTTGCTCCGTAGTTACCTACAGTGTTATAGTAAGAGTAAACACCTCCGTATGGCGAACCATAATAACCTCCGTAAGCTAACCCTCCGTATCCGTATCCGTAACCAGAACCATATCCGTAACCCGAACCATATCCGTAACCATAGTAGTTGTAATATGGATTATAAGCATAACTGTAAGGCGAATAGTAGCCACCACCATAATATCCCGACCCGATACCGTAGCCCAGGCTAAGGCTTAGACCGCTGTAGTAAGGGTTAATACCCACAAAATATGGGCTTACACTGCCATAATACAAGTTATCGTAGTACGATAAAGCAAACGGCGAATTATAAAAACGGTTTAACCTTGCCGAGTAGCTATCGTAGGTGTAATAATCATCACCGTCATCGGTTACCGTTGTGGTGTAATTATCATGGCGATAATTGGTACTTTGCGCATAAACCGGCTGATCGCCCGCTTTGGCGTTACTATTGTAAACATCATCGTAGCTATCGCCCTTAGCCGAAGCTAATTTATTTTGAGTAGAACAGGAACTCAGTGCCACTATAGCACCTATAAGGAATAGTCCTTTTGTAAAGTTCAGTTTCATGGGGGTATATGATTAAAAAGTAAAAGTTTAAATAAAGTATAAATTTATAAATTTGGCGGCAATAATAAACATAATTTAACAGTCAAAATTTTATAGCACTCTATGAGCAAAGGAATCATTAGTAAAGACGAGGATTATTCGCAATGGTTTAATGATTTAGTTGTCAAAGCAGACCTGGCAGAGCATTCGGCAGTAAGAGGCTGTATGGTAATCAAACCGTACGGATACTCTATATGGGAGAAGATGCAGGCAGTACTTGATCAAATGTTTAAAGATACAGGGCACAGTAACGCTTACTTCCCTCTTTTTATACCCAAATCGTTCTTCTCAAAAGAGGCCAGCCACGTTGATGGGTTTGCTAAAGAGTGTGCGGTTGTAACGCATTACCGTTTAAAAAACGATGGTAATGGCAATATTATTGTGGACGAGGATGCGAAATTGGAAGAGGAGCTAATTGTACGTCCAACATCCGAAACAATTATCTGGAATACTTACAAAGGTTGGATACAATCGTACCGCGATCTGCCGCTCCTTATCAACCAGTGGGCCAACGTTGTACGCTGGGAAATGCGTACCCGTTTATTTTTACGTACCACCGAATTTTTATGGCAGGAAGGGCACACTGCCCACGCAACCGCCGAAGAGGCTATTGCCGAAACTGAGCAAATGCTTAACGTTTACGCGGATTTTGCCGAAAATTGGCTGGCCCTACCCGTTGTAAAAGGCCGTAAAACAGCTAACGAACGTTTTGCAGGCGCTTTGGATACCTATTGTATAGAGGCTTTGATGCAGGATGGTAAAGCACTGCAGGCAGGTACGTCACACTTTTTAGGGCAGAATTTTGCCAAGGCTTTTGATGTGAAATTTGCCAATAAAGAAGGTAAGCTTGACCATGTTTGGGCAACATCATGGGGGGTATCAACCCGTTTAATGGGTGCGCTTGTAATGGCCCATTCTGACGATGCAGGCCTGGTGCTGCCGCCAAAACTGGCACCTATACAGGTGGTTATTGTACCTATTTTTAAAAGCGACGAAGAGCTTGCGCAGATATCAGCTGTGGTTGCAGAGTTAACCAAGGGGTTGAAAGCGAAAAATATCCGCGTAAAATATGACGATAGGGATACACAACGCCCCGGCTTTAAATTTGCCGAGTACGAATTAAAGGGCATACCTTTGCGTGTTGCTATTGGTGGTCGCGATTTAACCAACGGTACAGCCGAGCTGGCACGCCGCGATACCAAAACAAAGGAAACCGTACAGCAGGAAGGTTTGGTTGAGCAGATTGAAAAACTATTGGTTGATATACAGGATAACATCTACCAAAAGGCGTTAAACTTCCGTACAGAAAATACCCGCAAGGCCGACAGTTACCATGAGTTTAAAAAGATGCTCGACGAAACCCCAGGCTTTATATCAGCACATTGGGATGGAACGCCAGAGACCGAGCAGCGCATAAAAGAAGAAACCAAAGCTACCATACGTTGTATACCTTTGGATAATCCGCAGGAAGATGGCGTTTGTATGGTGACGGGTAAGCCAAGTACGCAGAGGGTTTTATTTGCTCGAGCATATTAGTCCCCATTCCCTTTAGAGGGAATGGTAATTCCTTTCCCTAAAGGAATAGATTTTTTTAATTGCTCCCCCTTTAGGGGGCTGGGGGGCTCAACATCATGCTATCATGAAATTCGGAACTAAAGCAATACACGCAGGGCAGGAGCCCGACCCAACTACCGGTGCCGTAATGACACCTATATATCAAACATCAACCTACTGGCAAAAAACGCCGGGCGATAACAAAGGTTATGAGTACTCGCGCGGTACCAACCCAACCCGTAAGGCTTTGGAAGATTGCCTGGCTGCACTGGAGAATGCTAAGCACGGTCTGGCTTTTTCGAGCGGCTTAGGTGCAACCGACTCGGTGATGAAACTATTGGCTCCAGGCGATGAGGTAATTACCGGCGACGACCTTTACGGCGGTTCATACCGTATGTTTACCAAGATATTTGCTAACTACGGTATCAAGTTCCACTTTATCGATATCTCGAAACCCGAGAATATCGAACCGTATATCAATGATAAAACCAAACTGATCTGGCTGGAAACACCAACTAACCCGACGATGAAGATCATTGATATTGCCGGAGTAGCCAAGATCGCGAAAGCGCATAAAGTAATGCTTTGCGTTGATAATACCTTTGCTTCGCCATACCTGCAAAACCCGATAGATCTGGGTGCCGACCTGGTAATGCATTCGGCTACCAAATACCTGGGTGGCCATAGCGATGTGGTGATGGGTGCATTAATGATGAATGATGATGAGTTGTATAAAAAGCTTTGGTTCTTTTACAATGCAACAGGGGCAACCCCTGGCCCCATGGATAGCTTTTTGGTATTACGTGGTATTAAAACACTGCACCTACGCATGAAAGCACATTGCGATAATGGGCGTAAAGTAGCTGAGTATTTAAAAACACATCCTAAAATAGATAAACTTTACTGGCCGGGTTTTGAAGATCATCCTAATCACGATATCGCAAAAAAACAAATGCGCGATTTTGGCGGGATGATCTCATTCACTGTAAAGGGAGCAACCCTTGAAGATACTTTCAAACTGGCCGGCTCATTCAAAGTATTCACCCTTGCCGAATCATTAGGCGGCGTAGAATCGCTGATCAACCATCCCGTGAGTATGACACATGGCAGCATCCCGAAAGAGCTTCGTGACAAAGCAGGCGTTGTAGACAGTTTGCTACGTTTAAGCGTAGGGGTAGAGGATATTGACGATCTGCTGGAAGACTTGAAACAAGCATTAGGTTAGGATCAAAGAATAAGGAACAAGGAGTAAAGATTCAATAGTAATCTTTGTTCTTTACTCCTTGCTCTTTAATCAATCAACTATGATCGAAAATCTAAAAGCCTTCCTCGATTCAAAAGTTTCGCAATACAACCGCTCGGATTTTATAAAAAACGACCCTATCGTTATCCCGCATATGTTCAGCAAAAAGCAGGATATCGAGATCATGGGCTTTTGGGCGGCTACTTTGGCCTGGGGGCAGCGGGTTACCATCATCAATAAATGCAGGGAGCTGATCGGCCTGATGGATGGCGCTCCGTATGATTTTATTATGAACCATGAAGAACCCGACCTGAAAAAGCTGCTAAAGTTTAAGCATCGCACTTTTAATGATATCGACACGCTGTATTTTATCAGCTTCTTCCGCTATCATTACGAACGTCACAGATCGCTGGAGGCGGCTTTTTTGCCGTTACCCGGAACACATAACACACAACTCACAACCGAAAACTCCCTCAATCACTTTCGCCGTTACTTTTTCTCATTACCCGATTATCCGCACCGCACCCGTAAGCATGTATCATCGCCCGAGCAAAAATCAACCTGCAAGCGTTTAAATATGTTTTTGCGATGGATGGTGCGTAAGGATAATGCCGGTGTTGATTTTGGTATCTGGAGCCATATTAAGCCTGCCGATCTGATTATGCCATGCGACCTGCATGTCGACCGTGTGGCACGCAAACTTAATCTCATCAGCCGCAAACAAACCGACTGGCAAACCGCCGTCGAACTGACTCAGCAACTCCGTAAATTCGATCCAGCTGACCCGGTAAAATATGATTTTGCATTATTTGGATTAGGGATAGAAGAGAAGTTTTAAAGTTACTATAGTAGTGCAACTCCAATTATTTGCATAAGTGACTTAAAATCTATCCATATTTTGTTATAAAAAATAACAGTCTGTTTTAGTATATAAACTATTCATGTCATGTAGGTTAATATTTATTAACAGACAGGTAATTTTTAACAATTTTTCTTTTTGGATATCATCTTATGGCAATACTGGTGTCACTTTGGATATCAGGGCCAGAATTTGGCATAGCCCTTGTTAATATTTTGAAAGTCAGTGCTCTTAAAGCTATTGGAGCGCTATAATACATTACAAAATAAATTTAACTAACATGGACCATTATAGAGAAATAAGAAACAACTTAGCCTGGCATAATGAGGGCAAGTTTGAGGTTGAACTGGTTAACGGGATAATAACTAAACTTAATTTTTGTGAACCAGGTAAGGGCCCGCACGATACAGGTCAATGTCTTACCTCAACTAATTTTAAATTTTTGCAAGCAGTATATTCGAGTCTTGGCGACTTGTTTGCATTTATTGAAGACGAGAACAAGCGCCTGGGGTACAGTTACTCACGCCCCACCGAAATCCAGCATACTTATTCGGAAGATACAGAAGACGCTTATCCTGCAAGCGCCGAAACCAAATTAAGGCCATTGATCAATTATAATCATCAGCCCGATGTTAATGAACCTATAATTGAAGAAAATAAACTGCGGGATATTGGATAAATATTGACATTTTTAGCAGAGCTAAATCTGCCGTAATCGTAAAAATAAAACAGCCCCATATCAATAAGATAATGAGGCTAAAAGATTAATATGTTTATTTAAAACCTGATCAAAGTGCTGGTGTCAACTTCCTTATCAGCACTATAAGTTGTGCCATTTGAGGTGTAGGTAACGCCGCTAACATTGGTAGACGTGATCAATAAGGTATTATTATCTTTAAAAGATATTGTACTATCAGATGAACTATTGCCCGAACTTAAATGTAATACCGTATTGGAAGTGGTAAGGCTATAATTTAAGGTACCTATCAGTGTTGACGAGGATCCATTTACTGTATACAAATTAAAGGCACCGCTTGATGTAAACTCGTAATAGCCGGCTACGGTGGTTGGCGCCGGGAAGTTTTCGCGGTAAACTTCTTTTCCGTTGGTATAATAAACACTTAGGCCAACACCATCTTTCCATTTGCCTACGATTTTTGTGGGATTATCGGCATTTGGGTCGGGCGCCGGGTTGTTGCTTTTCTTGCATCCCGCAAAAACAAGCACCATAAAAATAATTGGTAACAGTTTTTTCATGTCAAGGTTTTTTTATGATAGAGTAAATATACAAATAATATCAATAAGTATTTACTTCAACTTAAAAATTATAACGATTCAAACATTTAAATAAAATAAACGATAATTGCGCCCGCGGACATTTTCGGCGAACAAAAAAGTTATATAAGCAAAGCAGCCCGCGTATCACTGATACGCGGGCTGCTGTATTAAGGTTTGCCTGGTTTACAAATTTAGTTTCAAGCCTAATTCAACATCGCCACTGGCATTGTAGTTAATAGTAGCAGTGTTGGTAGTGTAGAATGCTAATATGGCGAATGAAGCTTTGTTGAGGCCAAAACCAAACGTAGCGGTATTATTGCTGTGGTATAAACCTTGTATGTTAAATATATTGTTGTTAAACCCAACATTTAACCCCGCGTCAAGAATACCAGGAGCACCTTTTATCCCCCTAAAAATAGCTTTTGGTTCAAAGGTAATGTCTTTCGGATCGCCAAGTTTGTAGCTTGCCGAAGCAAAGTAAAGTGATTTATCAACAGTGTTATTATCTTTAAATACCGAGTGTAAATTAGGCAGCACACCTTGTATGGTTAAGCTGTTACTGGTGTACGATATACCAAAATCGCCATCAAGATAATTTTGTTTGTTGTTAAAGTTAGCTACGGTTTGGTCGCTTGCATCACCTACAATGTTATTGGTTTGTAAGTGTTGGTTTAACAACCCGGCCGACAGACCAAAATTAAGTTTTTGATTATTGGCGCCAATTGGCAAATGGTAAGCATAAGTTACCACGGCCCGGGTGGTTCTAATCAATCCCGAAAAATCATTATAAAGATTTAAACCGAGACCAACCTTGTTCATCTGGTATTCTACAGTTCCTGATTGTGTTGAAGGCGAGCCATCAACGCCAATGGCTTGTTTGCGGTAATCCAAATTGATATTTAAACCTGAGTTTAAGCCAGCCATAGCCGGGTTAAACAGATATTGGTTTGAATAATATTGCGAAGCCAGCGGATTTAATTGCGCCTTAACATTTGTTGCACAAACAACAAATGCTAATGCAAACGCTGTAACTACGGAGTGTTTGTATTTTAATTTCATGTGGTGTTTTGTGAAGTTTAGTCTCTTATTATATTAACGTAGCCAGTGTATTTAGGAGCGCCGGTGCCAAGGTCAATTACATAGTAATAAGTGCCTTGTGTTAATGGCTGCCCATTGTAGGTGCCGCCCCAATCATTAAGGTAATTTGTAGCGGTAAATACTACTTTTCCGGCTTTGTCAACCACTTTAACCGAACTGGTTGGATAATAATCAATATTCTTAATTATCCAGGTATCGTTTTTACCATCACCATTTGGTGTGATAATATTATTGGTTACCAGCGGATAAAAAGTGTTTACGGTAAGAGTTATAGTTTGTGTAACCGGACAGCTTGATGCATTTGATGCAACTAACGTGTAAGTAGCTGTAGATTTTGGCCTTACAATAAGCGTTGAAGTATTGTTTGCGCCTATAATATCGCCGGCTGCAGCACCAAGTGATGAACTCCATGTATATGTAGTGGCCCCCGGAGTAGCAGTTAACTGTGCAGTTACGCCTTTTGTAATTGTAGTGCCGGCATTGCTTACAATATTAACATTAGGCAAGCTGTTTACGGTGATATTAAAGCTACGGGTGTAAGTATCCACACCACCGTTGGCCGTACCGCCATTGTCTTTAACGGTTACAGTAACTACTGCTGTGCCACTTGCGTTTGGCGCGATGGTGTAATTGATTTGGCCGGTTGTGCCTCCGGATATCGTAAATACACCTAATTGTGAAAACAAGGCCGGATTAGTAGAAGTTACTGATAATATAACCGTTTGTGTAGCCTCCGCGCCCGGCGTAACACCGGTTAATGCTATTGTTTGCTGTGCCGAAGTATAGCAAACTGTAACATCATTGATAGCATTAAGCGTTGGCGGCGTATTAATTGGTACCGTACCTGTTCCGTTTAAAGTAACAGTTTGTGATGTTGCGTTGGTAGCCGATACTGTTGCAGTACCATTTGAAGCCCCAACAGTTGTTGGACTAAATTGCACATATACTGTTTGTGCAGTTGCCATTTGTGCCTGGGTAAAGGTTAAGCTCGTGCCATAAGTACCGGTTGATGTTGCCGATATAGCGTATGGAGCAGCAACCGTAACCGAAACACCTGTTGATGGGATGTTAGTGCCCGATACCGAGAAGCTTTGAGATGCAGAAGTACTGCCGTTAGCCTGGCTAAATGTTAATGTTGCCGGCGTAACTGCTAAAGTTGGCGCTGCAGCTGTAGTACCCGAACCATTTAAGGTAACAGATTGAGTAGCACTGCCGCTGGTAATAGCTATCGTGCCATTAGCCGCGCCGGCTACAGTTGGTGTAAATTGTACATATACAGTTTGGCCTGTTGTAACCTGTGCCTGGGTATATGTTAGTGTAGTGCCATAAGTACCGCCTGATGTTGCCGAAATAGCATAAGGAGCAGCAACTGAGAGAGATGCACCTGCAGTTAAATTAACACCCGATAATGAAAACGACTGTGCCGCAGATGTTCCACCAACAGCCTGGCTAAAGGTTAATGTGGAGGGAGTTGCAGTTAAAGTTGGCCCGGTTACTACCGCCGGTTCAAGCGGAGATGCCGAGTTTTGCGGGTTCATCAATGTAGGCACAAAAAAGTCGTTGCCGTTATTATCGGTATCGTAGCCGTTTCCTTTTAGATCTTCGGTGCCACCGGCTGCCATAGTAGTGGCGGTTGATGTAGCTGAAGCTTTACGTTCGATGGTTGAAGTGGTAGTTAAAGGAGGAGCAGCGGCTGAACCTTCATAGTATGCTGCCGTTGTTCCGTAACCAACCAGATCAACAATGGTAGAATTTGGTAAAGTGGGTTGTGATCCTATAATGGTTGCAATATTAAGTAATGCAACCTTACCGGCTACCGAAGACATATTAAAGTTGTTGGTAGTACCTGTTGTAACCAGATCAGCCGTTGGTAAGGTAAGTGATCCGGTAGCTGCTGTGCCTTGTTCCTGTATTAAGAAATAACCATGGGACTTTATAATAGATCCGGCAGGAAATACCGTTAACCCCGACCAGGCGCCTGTGCCTGTAGCCGAGTTATATTGTGCCGACCAGTTACTCATATCCACATCAGCACTGGTTGGATTGTATAACTCGATCCAATCGTACGAATAAGAGTTTCCGTTACCACCGTAAATTTCGCTGATAACTACGTGGTTGGCTCCTGTTGATGCAGCCGTACCTGTGCCATTTAAAGTAACCGTTTGCGAAGTTGCACCGGCGGTAACTGTTGCAGTACCATTAGCCGCACCGGCTACGGTTGGAGTAAATTGTACATATACGTTTTGTGCTGACGCCAGTTGTGCCTGGGTAAATGTTAATGTGGTACCATAAGTACCGCCTGATGTTGCTGAAATAGCATAGGGAGCAGCAACTGAAACAGAAGCTCCGGCCGAAGGTATATTAGTACCCGATACACTAAAACTTTGCGCAGCCGAAGTGCCGCCTACAGTCTGGCTAAAGGTTAATGTTGTTGGCGCAAGTACTAAAGTTGGAGTTGCAGATGCTGCCGGCTCCAGTGGGGAAGCCGAGTTTTGCGGATTCATAACTGTAGGCACAAAAAAGTCGTTACCGTTATTATCGCTATCCCAGCCGTTTCCTTTTAGATCTTCGGAACCACCGGCTGCCATAGTAGTGGCGGTTGATGCAGCCGAAACTTTACGTTCGATGGTTGAAGTGGTAGTTAAAGGAGGAGCAGCGGCTGTACCTTCATAGTATGCTGCTGTTGTTCCGTAACCAACCAGATCCACAATGGTAGAATTTGGTAAAGTGGGTTGTGATCCTATAATGGTTGCAATATTAAGTAATGCAACCTTACCGGCTACCGATGACATATTAAAGTTGTTGGTAGTACCGGTTGTAACCAGATCAGCTGTTGGTAAGGTAAGCGATCCGGTAGCTGCCGTACCCTGTTCCTGTATTAAGAAATAACCATGGGACTTTATAATAGATCCGGCAGGAAATACGGTTAACCCTGACCAGGCGCCTGTGCCTGTAGCCGAGTTATATTGTGCCGACCAGTTACTCATATCTATATCAGCATTGGTTGGATTGTATAACTCGATCCAATCGTACGAATAAGAGTTTCCGTTACCACCGTAAATTTCGCTGATAACTACGTGGTTGGCTGTTTGCGCATGCAAGGCCACCGGTAAAAAAAACAAAAGAGAATAAAATAGGTAGAGTAACGTTTTTTTCATGTTAGAGAGTTATGTGCTTGTCAATAAAAAAATGCTTACGAAAGTATAAGTTTAATGTCTATTGTGTTTAAATTTAATGTTAACAAACTATATTTTTTTTGTTAAAATTTAATACGACAAGCAATTTAATGCTTTTTTTTTATAATTCAACTCAATAATTTTAATTATTTTAGAAATGCAGCTTTTTATTAAACAAAACTGTAGCACGACCACAGTTTTGTTACAGAAGCAAGGATTAACCCAGGGTTAAAATGTAGTTATTTAAGGTGATGGTTTTATCGGCAGACTAAAGTACGATTGCTTCTGATCATAAAAAAATGACGATAATAATTGATGCCAAATGCCGACCTTTGCCGCAATGTCTAACATCATTAAAGAAGATACCATTGTTGCCCTGGCCACACCCAATGGCGTTGGCGCTATTGCTGTCATCCGTCTTTCAGGGCCTGATGCTATTGTTATCGCCAATAGTATTTTTAAAGGGAAGAATTTATCCGAACAAGCATCGCATACCATACATTTTGGAAATATTATTGATGGTGATGTAGTTTTAGATGAGGTATTGGCTTCAGTTTTTGTAGCACCAAAATCGTATACCCGCGAAAATGTAGTTGAACTTTCGTGCCACGCCTCTCCTTATATTATTACATCCATTATTAAATTGCTTATCAAACAAGGCGCACGTGCCGCAAAGCCCGGCGAGTTTACTTTAAGGGCATTTATTAATGGCCAGCTTGATTTGAGTCAGGCTGAGGCTGTTGCAGATCTGATCGCGGCTAACTCGAAAGCATCGCAGCAGGTAGCTATGCAGCAGTTACGCGGCGGATATAGCAGCGAATTAAAGCAATTACGTGAGCAACTGGTTAATTTTGCTTCACTGATAGAGCTTGAACTTGATTTTTCGGAAGAGGATGTTGAATTTGCTAATCGTACCCAATTAAAACAGTTGATCATCGAGATCAGTAAAATGATCGGTAAACTTATCCAATCGTTCGAATTAGGTAATGCAATAAAATTGGGCGTTAATACGGTGATCGCCGGAAGGCCAAATGCCGGGAAGTCGACCTTGCTCAATGCTTTATTAAATGAAGAGCGAGCCATAGTAAGTGATATTGCCGGAACCACCCGCGACACAATTGAAGAGGTACTGAATATTAATGGGATCAACTTTCGTTTAATTGATACCGCTGGGCTGCGTGAAGCTACCGATACTATTGAAGCGATAGGTGTTAAAAAAACATTGGAAAAAATAAGCCAGTCGGCTTTACTACTCTATGTTTTTGATGCCGAACAGCTTAGTGGCACTGATGTACAGCAGGACATTGAAAGCCTGATATTTGACGGCTTGCCTGTTTTGGTTGTTGCCAATAAAATCGATCTTTTGCAGGATGAACAATGGCAGCCTGGTTTTACTTTGCGCGGAAATGCAGAACTGGTTACAGTATCGGCACGCGAAAAACAACATATTGACCATTTAAAACAAAGTATCTATAATAAGACTGTGCGTGGACAACTTACAGGGGACGAGAGCCTGGTAACCAATATTCGCCACCTTGAAGCATTACAAAAAACACAAAGTGCTTTAGAAAGGGTACTTAACGGAATTGACAACCCTGTAACCTCTGATTTTTTAGCTTTAGATATTAAGCAGGCACTACATTATCTTGGCGAAATAACTGGTGTAGTAACTACGGATGATCTTCTTGATAATATCTTTTCGAAGTTTTGTATCGGAAAGTAGGACCGCAAAAATTACAAGGTATATCAATATAGATCACGGTTGATCAGTGATCTTTTGTAAAACATTTCTTAGGGCATGATGGGCGTTGGTGTTGGAAGCCTGTTCTGCTCGCATGTGAATGATACATCATTCTGACTATCCATACAATACTTTGGCTTATTATTGAAGCAGGCTTTGATCCTGGTCGCTAATGGAAACACCTGTCTCGGTTGTTGGACGGACCTTCTTACGTTTGGTGCAGGCTCGCGTAGCGGTTTGCTGATGGTAAATAGCCACTGTTTTTTAAAATATTACCCAACCTGTCATAAAAAGCAGGATCAGTTGGAGTAAAGGTCGCCAGGCCGTCTACATATTTGTTGTACATGCAAAAAAGCGATGCTATCAATACGGTGTCATGAATTTCAAGGTCTGTCGCTCCGCTTTGTCTGGCATTTTTAACTAATTCATTATCAACCATCCGTGCGTCGGCCTGTACCCGCCTCGCAATTTCGAGCAGGTGCTTCATTTTTTCACTTACGGGCGCGTTTTTCGGATCATTTTTCACTTTCTCCGCCGTTTCCTTTTCGCCCAAAAGGGCATCCGCGGCAGCGCTATGTGATGCCATGCAAAAATTGCATTTGTTGCCCTGCGATACTACAGTTGCGATAAGCTCACGCTCCCCTTCGGTCAGTGTCGACTCTCCGCGCAACAAAATTTGTGTGAGCTGCCTGATAGGCAAAGCGGTGTCCTGCCTGTAATTTAATAAGCCTGTAATGCCAGGCAAATTTTCATCTAATGGAATGTGTGACATTGTTGTTTGATCTAATATTTTATTTCCAAATAAACTTTTTTATCTAATTGATGGTAATAGTTCCTGTTTGCCTTATATCACGGGACGATGCGCCAACCATGACCTTATATTCACCCGGCTCAACCACCCATCGCCGTTTTTGTATGTTGTAATATGCCAGGTCTTTAACATTAAAATTCATTTCCACTTTATTTGCGTGCCCGGGTTCAACGTTTACCTTGCAAAATGCCTTGAGCTGTTTTTCGGCCATCATCACTTTCGCGTTTGGTTTATTGATATACAACTGAACGGTTTCTTTACCGGCGAAAGCCCCGGTATTTCTTAATTCAAATGAAACCTTGACCTTATCATTTTGACTGTATGTTTTTTTAGCGATCTTTAAGCTGTTGTAATCGAACCTGGTATAAGATAGCCCGTAACCGAAGCAGTATAATGGTTCTATTTTCTTAGTATCAAACCATCGGTAGCCCACCAATATGCCTTCTTTATAATTAGCTGTCAGATCGTCGCCCGGATAAGTTTTTAACGCAAATGCCGGGGAATCATCAAGTGAAGCTGGAAATGTAAATGGTAATTTGCCCGAGGGGTTAACATTTCCGGTAAGCACATCGGCCAAAGCATTGCCACCTTCAGAGCCATTGAACCACGACCACACGATAGTTTGGTTGTTCTTTTGAATTTTGGCCAGATCATAGGGAGCACCGCCAATTACCACGATGATGGTGTTGGCATTTGCTCTGGTAACGGAATCTACCAACTGCTGTTCGCCAAAAGGCAATTCAAGACTGCTACGGTCATTTCCTTCACTTTCATAGTCACGATTCGAACCGATGAATAGAATTGCTACCTCGGCACTTTTAGCCACTGCCACCGCCTCGCGGATAAGTGCCGTATCGGGCTTATCCGCTTGTGCGTTCTGTATGGATGTATTGGTAACTAAATAATTTGCGCGGTAACCGTGTGCATATTTTATATCAATATTGCTGCTCAATTTATTCCGCAATCCCTCAAGCGCCGTGATCTCATATTTGGCCTTAACACCGGCACCAAAACCTCCCTGTGCAAATTTGTGAGTGGCATTATCACCAATAACAGCTATACTCCTGATCTTACTGGTTTTTAACGGAAGCAAGTTTGCTTCATTTTTTAATAACACGATCGATTCTGCCGAGATGTTATATGCTGCTTTCCCATGCGCTGCGGTCCCTATTTTACCGGCTGGATGATCAGCACTCATAGACGTATGAAAAACTACCCACAATATCCGCTTAACCTTATCGTCGATCAAATGTTCGTCGATCTCTTTATTTTTTACGGCAGCCATTAAAGGCGCCGCAAAATACCATTGATCATAGGGGCCGCTACTTCCCATTTCAATATCCAGGCCGGCCTTTGCAGCATCAACTGTTGAGTGTACGCCACCCCAGTCAGAAATGACGGCGCCTTTAAACCCCCATTTCTTTTTCAAGGTTTGGTTCAACAGGTAGTCGTTCTCAGAACACCATTTACCGTTCACTTTATTATAGGCAGACATTATGGTATACGCGTTTCCCTGCTGAATGGAAGCTTTAAAAGCCGGAAAGTAAATTTCATTTAAGGCGCGTTCGTCAACTACTGCATTAACGTTATTGCGGTTAGCCTCTTGATTATTAACAGCAAAGTGTTTAACGCATGCAGCCACATGCTGACTTTGTATCCCTTTAACTGCCTGTATCGCCAACTGGGCGTTCAAGAAAGGATCTTCAGAATAGTATTCATATGTACGGCCGTTCAGTGGGATGCGGCAGATATTAAAGGCTGGCGCAAGCATAACTATTTTTTTTCGGGCATTTGCTTCTTCGCCTATTACCACTCCATATTGTTTAGCCATCGCGGGGTTCCAGGTTGCTGCGATCGCTGAGCCGTTCGGCATAAATGTTGCCGAATCAGTGGTCCAGTTGGCCGACTTCCAGTCAAACCGCAACACTTCTTCACGTACCCCGAGCGGCCCGTCATCGCAGGTGAGTTCAGGTATATTTAAGCGCTTAACACCTGCGGATGAAAACAACGCGTTGCCATGCAGCATCTCTATTTTTTCAGCCAATGTCATTTGTTTTAAGATCCGGTCGATCTTCTGTTCAATTATAGCTTCGTTTTTATTTTGTGCAAATAAATTTTTTGACGGACATAGTAAGGCGATACAAATAACCATGCAAACAATACGTTTTGTTCTTATCATTTTATAACTCTTTGTGGTAGGGTAGGTTGTTTTTAATTTCCGCTAAATATACCTGCCATTTACATCGGTTACGTGATCCAAATGTTGCTTATTGGGGTTAGCAATGTTGCCGATCTATCAAAAAAACACCTGACTTGATATTTTGATGCAGGGAGAATTATTTATCATCCAAATACTCATATGTTTGTTTAAACAATGATCGATAGTCGGTGGGCAGCTGGTTGAACTCTCGTTTAAATGATTTCGCGAAATATTTAGGGTTATTGAAACCTACCTCATAAGCTACTTCGGCGATATTGAGATGGGTGGTCTCCAAAAGCTGCGCAGCTTTTTTTAGCCTACATAGCTTGATAAATTCAACGGGTGTGCGTTCTGTCATCAACAATGTTTTTCTATAAAGGGTTACCCTGCTCATTGCCATTTCTGAACTTAATTCTTCTACAGAAAAATCAGGGTTATCAATATTTTTATCAATTAGCCTGATCATGTCAACAATGAACTTGTCCTCATGTTTAGTATCTGAACTGCCGACCGTTTCCAGATCGATCTGTTTTTGATAGGTTTTTTTTAAGGTAAGTTGTTGATCAAGCAGGTTTTTTATTTTTGATGATAAGATCTCGAAATTAAATGGCTTGGTCAAATAATCGCTGGCACCTGTTTCCAATCCCCGCAACTGTTCATTTTGCCCGGTTATGGCAGTCAACAAAATAACCGGAATGTGTTTGGTCCTGCTATCATTCTTTATTTTATGGCACAGGTCAATACCGTTCATTTCGGGCATGGTGATATCACTAACTATTAAAGAGGGGTGATCAGCTAATACCTTTTGCCAGCCGTCTACACCATTTACAGCCTCCACAACTCTGTAGTGCTCCTTTAAATTGTCTTTCAAATAAAATCTAAAATCTTCGGTGTCGTCTATCAATAAGATCAAAGGCTTTTTAAGATGATTTTGTTGTTCTTTTCCAGCCACTTTATTTTTTTTGGCAGCTCTGACGACACCTGCATTTGAGCCATTTGCATGGTGACCAATATAAATATTTTTACCAGTGTCCGGTAAAGCAAGATCGGGATCAACTGGTAACAGGACAATGAAAGTACTTCCTTTATCGGCCTCACTTTCAACACTTATAGTTCCATGGTGCAAACTGACAAACTCTTTGGTGATAGCCAGGCCAATACCGCTGCCCTGGTTTACCATAGAGCCAGGCATATCATTTTGGAAAAACCGATCGAAGATCTTATCCAATTTGGCGGCTGGTATACCGATCCCATTATCTGTAACTTCGATCTTGAGTATCTTGTTTATTTCGGAATTATCTTTGAATGATAACTTGACCTCTATTTCGCCACCCTCGTGGGTAAACTTAAAAGCATTTGATAGCAGGTTAAATAATATACGCTCGATCTTGTCCTGATCAAAACTGGTGGTTAACGACTCTATCTGGGTATTAAAGCGTAGGGCTATCTTTTTACTTTCGGCTATGTCAGAAAACGAATAAACGGCTTCTTCTATGGATCTCACAATATCTGCCTTTTTATCGCATAATTTAAGCTCATGAACTTCCATTTTCCTAAAATCAAGCAATTGGTTCACCAGGTTAAGCAAACGTCTTCCGTTCCGGCTGATCATCTGTAGGTGTTTCTTTGTTTCCTCGTTGTTATTTAGTGTTAATAGCTTGTCAACGGGGGCCAATATCAATGATAGGGGTGTGCGGAACTCATGACTGATATTGGTAAAAAATTTGATCTTCATCAGATCCAGCTCGTGCATCTGGTTCACTTCCTGGCGTTCCTGTTGTGCAGCAAAATCGGCCTTTAACTTCTTAATACCACGATGCCTTATCAAAAAGAGAATGCCAAATGCCATTAATACATAAAGCGCGTAAGCCCACGTAGTACGCCATATAGGAGGCAGAACCGTAATTTTAAGAGCGAGCGGTTGTTCTGTCCATCTCCCGTCGTCACCGGCAGCCCGAAGTTTAAATGTATAAGTACCGGGGTCAAGGTTGGTGTAGCTTGCTTTTCTGATCCCATGATCAGCAACGATCCAATTTTTGTCAAACCCATCAAGCAGATATGCATGCTTAATTTTATCGGTATTAAAAAAATTAACTGCCGCAAACTCCACAGAAAATGCGTTCTCATTATAACGGAGGGTTAGTTCATTGGTTTCAGTTATCGAATGATCAAGGATGATGTGCCCATCCACCTGTTGGCCAGCGCGTATACTTTTATTGAACAGCTGAAAATCAGTAAGCACTAATACAGGTTTTTCTGTCGTTGTTTTAATATTATCGGGGTTAAACAAATTAAACCCATTGCTACCACCGAAAATTAATTCGCCACTCCGGGTGGCCAGGGCTGCGTCCTCATTAAATTCTTTTCCTTGAAGTCCATCGGCTTGTTCATAATTTTTAAATGCGAAATTATAACCACCAGTACGGTTGCGGCTAATGATCAAATTTGAAAGTCCGTTGAGTGTACTCATCCATAAATTATGGTTTTTATCTTCAACGATGGTAAGAACTGCGTTATCGGGCAGCCCGTCAGCTTGCTGAAAATTTTTGAATTTGCCAACTTTGGGGTCAAACATGCTTAAGCCTTCATTAGTAGCCGCCCAGATCAGGTTACGACTGTCCATCATCAGGTTTGAAACATTATCATTGCACAGGCTCTCCTTGTCAGCTTCGTCGTGTTTGTAATAAATAAACTTCTCTGAACCGTTGAGCAAAACCGCCAATCCGCCGTAAGTTGCTACCCATAAATTGCCTTTATTATCTTCAGCAAGGCCCGATATGTATGGATTTGGCACCGAATTAGGACGCCCGGCCGGGTAATGGATAAAATTTTGGTGCACCCGGTCAAAGAGGTTCAAACCCCCAGACAGCGTGCCAATCCACAAGCGCTTCTTTGAGTCTTCCAATATTTCCCAAACACTATTGTCAGATAAGCTTTTAGGGTCAGATTGAATATGTCTATAGTGTTTAAATGTCCGGCCGTCAAAACAATCCAACCCACCAAAATAAGTGCCTATCCAGAGGTTTTGTTCATGATCAAGGTAAATACTTGCGATCACGTTATTACATAAGCTATTAGGGTCTGCACTGTTATGTAAATATGTGGTAAATGTTCCTGCCTTTCTATCAAAGTAGATCAACCCGCCGCCGTTGCTCCCGATCCAAATATTGCCCTTTTTATCTTCAACGAACCGGTTGACGTCGTCATAGCTCAAACTGTTTTTTATAAGCGATTCATGCCTGAAAAAAGGAAACTTTATGATGTCGGGGTGATAATAGCTAATCCCTTTCTTAAAAGTACCCAGCCAAATGATGTTAGCATTATCTTTAAATAGTGATACGATGCAATCCTGGCTCAGGCTCCGGTTGTCATCGGGCCTGTTAAAAATGGTTTGTTTTACCTGGAACGTTTTTTTGTCGAGCAGATTGATACCACCATGGTCGGTCGCTATCCATATTAGCCCTTTATGGTCCTGGATGACATTAAAAACAATATCCGAAGTTATTTTTATGCTGCCGGTAGCATTGCCAAGGTGTTTAAAAATTGCTTTATCGGAAACAAAAAACACGCCATTCGCTCGAAACGGCGCATAAGCCCAAACATCACCTTGCTGATCGACCGATAAATGATACTCAATGGTCTCGTTGGGGTAAGCTTTATTTATCGCATATACCCGACTAACTATTTTATGTGTATTACGGTCTATTTTTTCAAGTACACCATCATTATAAACCACCCAGATATTGCCATTTCCATCTCCGGCAAGGTCGGTGCCGATGCCTGCATGAACCGAGGAGGTGTCAACTGATGAATGTTTGAGATGTACTACTTTATTTGTTGAGGGGGGATATGAATATACCCCGTTGTTATTGTGTAAAAACCAGAAATTGCCGTAACTATCTTTTGTTAACGCGATGATAAGAGAATCGGGGATGTTGTAGGGGCGCAGCGCCGCTTTGATCTGATGGTCAAAGGCGTCTGTTAACGGGTCATAAATATTAAAACCCTTTCGCGTTTTTATCCACAACTTATTTTGGGGACCGGTTGTAATGCTAATGATATAATCGTCGTTGATCGACGTTTTATTATTGATATCATGTTTAAAAACTTTGAACTTATAGCCATCATACCGGTTAAGCCCGGATTTGGTACCAAACCACATAAAACCTTTGGTGTCCTTGTAAATGCAGGTAACCCGATTATTTGACAGGCCATTGTCTATATTCAGATGTGAGAACTGGTATTGATCGCTTTGGGCGGATGCAAAATTGCAATGTAGCAGACACAACAAAATAAGTACACCAAAAATATTGTTCATATACTTTTTCATTGTTAAATAACTTTAATTTAAACAGCGGTCAGAACTGTAATAAACTTAAAAAAAAGACAGTAGCGGTGTTAATAGGTAATTAACCTTGCGCTTATGCGATCTATAATGGTAAGTAAATTTACAATTATTAAACTTAAAGACAAGTAAGTAACTGTTATACGGGCAAAGTGATCTATAGGGTGTAAATATCTATAGCTTTAATTTTTTTATAATGTATTCGGATACTTTTTTACCTTGATCTGCGCCCATATTTACGCTGTTAACATAATGGATACCTCCATAAAAGCGACTGATAGAAGCTTCGTTAGCTGCTTGTACGAATGAGGTAAACGGTCGCTGCATTCCTATATAACGCAGGTCGCTGGTATCCCGAAATGAAAAGTTATCGCCAAACAGGTGTGTCAACATTACTGCGGCCGCTCGTGTAATGGTGCTGTGGCCGCTGGGATATTCCGGAAATGGAGGCGTTTGCAGTATGGGCAGCCATGTAGCATCGATGTTCTCGTTAATTACAGTAACCGGACGAATATAGCTTGATGTGTATTTTTCCTGCCAGCAACTGATGAACGCGTCAAACATAGCGACAGACGTGAGGGCATAGGCTTGCGCCGTTTTAACAGCACTGGCATGTGTTTTTTTGCAGGCAATAGCCGTTATCCCGATCCAATGGCCGCCAGGTGTTATTTTTTTATTGGCGAACATCATGTGTCCGGAGTGCTGCATAACAAAGGGGTTATCATCCCAGTACCTGGCAATGGTTCGCTGTTCGTCAGTAAGGTGTTTGCTCTGTTCATATAAACGCAGATTCTGCTGAAAATATTCACTTTTTTTGTCATTGCTGAACGGCGGTGGCGGGGGAGGGGTAAACTGCGCAGACGAATCGAGTACCAGGGTTTTCATTGTTCCCCAGCAGTACTCAACCCCATCTAAATAGTCCGGTGGTGTAGGACGCCACTTACCGGGTTCGTTGCTACCTATAAACTTAGGTTTAGCCCGCGTTTGCGGATAGTTGTCAACTGCTGCCCGTTTTAAAATTACTTTCCCCACGCTTTCGCCAAAGGCAATAGAACGCGCATAAGTAGAATCGTCGAGCTGGGCTTTGAATGTGTTATAAATATTGTCCTCATACGTCTTTAAGGAGTCGACGGAAAAAGTAACTTTCCGGCTCACCGTAAAAAACGCTTTAGTGGCTGCAAGGGTGAAATTATATTTCTTGCCTTTTTGGGGCATAGGGGGCTTATCGAAGCCTTTCAGATCAGTAATTATTGATCCGTATGTTGTATCCTGAAAACGGATCGCTTCGTAAGATGCCAGCGATGCATAAGCATAAATTCTGCTGGCCACCGGTGGGGTAAATACATCATAAATAATTAGCTGGGTAAGTTTATCCTCGTTTTCATTAATGATCTCGCTATCAGCTGGTATAGAAATTTGACGGCTTCCGCAAGACATTAAAAAACATGCGATCAGGAGCCAAAAGGATTTGTTAGAATGAAGCATTTTGATAGGTTTTATTAGGTTTAATAAATTTACGTTGGTCAATTACTTAATGGTCAGTGCATATCGCCCATCCCAGGCATTTTTATAAAATCAAGCCTCGTTAATGTATACGAAGTTAATTTACTGGATCCTTCTTTAATTTTTATGTTTTTATCTTTTGCTATACCCGTAAAGTATTGTCGCTTTCCGGAAACGGGCCAGGTAACTTCAAGGCTGTCTACCTGAACGGCTTTACCTATGCCTATATGTTGCGATAAAGGGTTAGATCCAAAACTGCCACCTGAGTTTACTACCCGGAAAACGCTGCGCCTTATACCGTTTTCGTTAAATGTTAATTTAAGCTTGGCACCGATGGCTTGCTTATTTGATATCGTCCCTTCCAGCAAAATGTTTATCCAATGGTTGTCATTATTTTGGCCTGGGTTCATAAACAAAGCATTTTGATAAGCATCGCCCGGGTAAGCTCCGCCCATGTTTATAAAAATGTCTTCATTTCCGTCATTATTCAGATCAGCGAAAGCTATTCCATGGCCCTTTTGCAGGCTGCCAACGCGGGCCGGTGTGGTAATATCTGAAAACTTTTTCCCTCCATCATTTTTGTAGAGTTTATTAGGGATGAGTGACGAGAACAAGGGGTTGCCGGTACCAAAATAAATATCCAAAAATCCATCGTTATCAATATCGCCAAAATTTGCGCCCATAGCAAAGGTTACCTGGTCGAGCTGTACTTCTTGCGAAACATCTTTAAAAGTGCCGTTGTGCAGGTTGCGGTACAAGATATTTTTGCCGAAATTACCCTGATACCTGTTTAACGCATTGGCTCCGGCAATACGGGCAATTGTAGTATTATTACCGTATCCGCATATCAAAATATCCTGAAAACCGTCATTGTCGTAATCCCAGAACCATGTGGTGAACGTTCCATAGTTTTTCACGTTTAATTTTGCATCTGTGGTCACATCTTTAAACTTAACTGGCCCGTCTTTTTGGGTGATGTTCCTTAGTAATACATTATTCCCATTCATTGTAGAAATGAAAATGTCGGTCCGGCCGTCATTGTCATAATCTCCGGAAGTTACACCTTTTACAAAAAGTTTAATATCGGCCCCGGCAGATATGGCCGATTCTGTAAAGGTCCCGTTTTTGTTATTTATAAATAATTCGCATGCATTAACATCATCGGGTGTGCTTTCATTGCCTATAAACACATCAAGCCAGCCATCGTTATTAAAATCGGCCCAGGCTGCGGTCTGGGTAGGGTGAAAAGATAGCAATCCGCTTTGTTTGGTCACATCTGTAAATGTGCCATCGCCGTTATTTTTCAACAATGAGTTCGGCTCCTTCCCAAATTTGCCTTTCCATGCACCGCGCAACACAAAAATATCTTTGAGCCCATCGTTATTATAGTCGGTTTGCATGATATTTAAACCACCTGTAAATTGGCTCAGTCCGGCGGCCTTGGCTATATCCGTAAATGTTCCGTCCTTGTTGTTTTTGAAATAATGCATGGACTCTTTCAAACTGCTGCTGCTGGTAATAATATCGTCGTATCCGTCATTGTTAAAGTCGTCCACAATACAGCCACCCGCCATTTTCCTAATGGCCAGGCCCAGATCCATCGCCACGTCTGCAAATGGCTTTATATTGCTATTTGATCCGGTATCGGCCATCTTTATCAGGTATTGAGGTGGTACTTGTTGTGGATAGCCGCCAATGGTCATGTAAGCAATGTTAAGCAACCACAGTGCTTCGTGATCATTGGAATTATTTTTTAACAACTGCTGATACAAGGCGATGGCCCTTTTGGATCCATTTTGGTCGACGTGTATACCCGTACCCTGTATGGGTAAAATGCAAGCTTCGGCCGAATGATGGTTAATGCAATTGGTTCGCTCACCCAGGCGCATGCAAGCCAGAGCCAATGCTTTTGTAACCGCTTCCCGCTTTAAATAGTCAGCTACAAAAGTCTTGTTCAGGCTATCCAAAATGTTAACCGCCTTTTGCTCGTTTCCCAATTGTAACAGGGTGTATGCTTTGTCAATGTAAACCTGCAACAGATCTGTGCCCCGCGTGGCATTGTTGATAATTGAATCCTGATGTTTTAATACGGCTGCCGCTGAGTAAATGTTTAAGGCATTAGTTTCAAACAGGTCCTGATCATGCAGCAGTTTTACCATTTCCTGGTTACTGTTTTCCGTGTTTTTACAGGCGGAAAATAACAAGGCGATCGTTAACAGTACAATGTACGCTTTAAAGTTCGTCATAACGAGGCTATTTGGGTTTCACCTCATAATTGGTTCCATCGTTGCGGAGGATGGTGAGGCTCGATACATTTTTACCCACCTCTACAAATCTGGCCGACTGCGACAGGAAAGATGAGCCGTAATAAAATTCCTGTTTAGTTGATGTGCCATTAGCATAATGAACAATTGCGCTTAAATCTAAATAGCCGGGTACAATAAAACGTGATCTGTTTTTTAACTCAAACAATTTTAAAGCATCTTTATTTTGACTGGCTGCCAGCAAATAATTGCCCTCTTTGTTGTGAAGCTTTACCAACGCTTTGCCGTTACCTGGGATATAAATACCGCTTTCGAGTATTGATACAGGTTTAAAATTCCCTTTGCCATCGCCTTTAAGCATCAATCCGTTCAACGCGTCATAGCGGCCTATTGACACATCGGTACCATAGTCGTTTCCGTTGAAGATCACGTCAAGATTACCGTCATGGTCGTAGTCATCCACAGCCATACCATTAAGTGCCGAAACCTGTGCTTCTTTAGGTAAAGGGATCATGGTAAATTTTCCATTTCCTTCGTTGCGTAAGTAACATGATCGCTGTTCATTAACTTTTAATCGTAATGCACTTTTAAATTGAGCGGGTGTTAGCAGATCCTGTAAAGTAGCCTTGGCGTAAGATCTGTAATTTGTAAACTTTTTGCGAAGGCTTATCAGTTGTTTAACAGCGTCGTCTCTCACAAAAGCTGGATATTCCTTTTTTGAACCATCCTGATCAGGCAGGTACAATGAAGGGAAGGCGTCTATTCTGCCCCTATTATCAAAATCGCTGGCTGTTATATAGGCAGGATACTTATTGCTTACCTGATATAGCGTATTTAGCCCCACGTTGCCAACAATATAGTCCATGCGGCCTGTGTGCCTGAAATCGCCTGCTACAATGCTGTTCCACCAGCCACAATTATCAGACAAACCCGTTGACGCCGTTTCGTCAGTATATTTACCTTTATTATTTTTAAGAAATTTTATAGGCATCCATTCGCCTGCAAGTATCAGATCTGGCCAGCCGTCATTGTTATAATCGGTAAACAATGCATCACATACCAACCCTATATTTTTTAGTGCAGGCGCAACTTCATTTGTAACGTCGGTAAATTTTAGATGGCCCTTATAACTATCGTTCCGTAAAATGGTGCTTGATACCGGCTTCGGATATGCCCAGGGCTCAACCCGGCCTGAAATGAACAGATCCAGTTTACCATCTTTATTAAAATCGATAGCTCTTACACACAATTTACTGGTAAAATTTGCAGGTAAAGCGCCAACCGCCAGTTTGAAATTACCTCTACCATCATTCAGGTACAATCTATCTTGATAAGCCGGGCTTCCTGCTTTATTTTCGTATCCTCCACTTGATATGTACAGATCGGGCTTACCGTCTCCATCGGCATCAAACAATAGGATACCTTCGTCTTTTGTGTTTTCGTTTCCCAGTGAAGGGGTGGTTAACAGGTTTCGCTGTGAAAATTTACCATTGGCCTGCTGCAATAATATCTGCGCGGGATATTTTGAACATCCGCCGACAACAATATCGTCTAAGCCATTACCATCCACATCACCAACCGCCATCGCAGGCGAGTATTCGGAAAGCTTATGGGGCAATAATTTTTGAATGTTGAAATCAACAAAATCATCTTCCTGGTGCTTGTAATGAATGTTCGCTGTGTTTGTTATCTCTTTAAAAAGCCCGTTAGTATTTTTAAGAGGTTGGTTCCATGTGTAGGCATCGTGTGCATCCGAAATATTTACCGACAATCGCTGATCGGCCTTTACATCCACCAATATTTGTTTTTTGTTATTGTTCCAGCGGATAACCACAGAATCGATTTTTGTTATTTTTCCAAGGCCAAAATGGGCCATGTTTTGGATAGATGATAAATAGCCCCGATACGGGCTGTTCTCATAAACCTGGTGTTCCCCATTGTCATAATAAATGTCTGCCCAGACTCCTATTCCGTTTTTGTTGTTAGCATCTCCCACAAATTTGATCTGCAGGTAATGTGATGTGTTTTTATCTAAGGTTCGGGCCATGTTTTTGTAGATCAGGGCTTCGTCATTGATGTTGTTGATTATCAGATCTAAAGCACCATCGTTATTTAGGTCTGCATACGCGGCTCCGTTCGAAAAGGTCGGCCGTTCTAATCCCCAGTTTTGGGTATCATCACTGAAAGTAAGATCGCCGTTGTTTTTAAACCCGTAGTTATGAAGCTTTACCGTAGGCAACTGTTCCATTATTTTTTTCTTGGATGCAGTTGAGTAAGGGTTATCACGAAAAGTAATGAAATCATGGTCGGTCACATCTTTCGGATAGCCGTTAGTTACGATCAGATCCCGATAACTGTCATTATCAAGATCAGCTATCATCGGGGTCCAGCTCCAATCGGTTTGTGATACACCGCTTAAAAAGCCGATCTCGCTGAACGCGGGGTGTTTGATTGAATCATTTTGTCCCACACGTGGCCCTTGGTTCAACTGCAACGTATTGCGTACGTACTGGTACTGATACCCATAATGGTCGATCAGTTGAAACGACTGATAGCTGTTTGGCATCGACATCATTTTTTTGCGGTAGTTGTCCTCCGGCGACATGTCAAGTTCAAACACATCGGCAAGCCCATCATTGTTCATATCCTCAATATCCTGCCCCATTGCATTAAAAGAGGTGTGTTTAAAATACTCCTTCGATCTATCAGTAAAGGTACCGTCGTGGTTGTTGATGTATAATATATTGGCAGAAAGGAAATCATTGGTGACATAGATATCTTTCCAGCCGTCGCGGTTAATATCGACAATACTCGCCGCATGGCCATATCCTTCGATCAATATCCCGGCCTGCTTTGATACATCATGAAAAACGGGGTGCTTCAGGCGGGCATCCCAAACATTTTGATACAGATGGCCTGTGCTGGGACTGCTGCCATCTTTAATGATCGGTCTGAAATTATTTGCATAAAAGGCCCGGTCGGGTTCATTGACTGTCAGGTACATATCCAATCGCCCGTCATTGTCATAATCGAAAAAGCTGGCCATGGTAGAATGGGCATGTATATCCAATCCGTACTCGTGGGCCTCCTCTTTAAAATGCGGGATGCCGTCTTTATCGATGCCCGTATTGATATATAAAAGATTACGTCTGCTTAGTGAGTCTTTCAATAATGAGTTGCAAACATATAGGTCTAACAAGCCATCATTGTTGATGTCAATTACCGCAACTCCGCGCCCCCAACGCCCCATGCCATTTACGCCTGCTTTTTCGGTGATGTCTTCAAATTCAAAGTCGCCTCTATTCAAATAGAGTTTGTTCGATGTCATATTACCGGTAAAGTACAGATCTGGGAGACCATCATTGTTAAGATCTCCAACACCCACGCCACCGCCATTGTATATGTAGGCGTTATCCAGCGGATTGATAGAATCGTTTTCAGTAATTAAATTATTAAAATGAATGCCTGAATGAAACGGGGAAACTTGTTCGAACAAAGTATGTTTAGGGTGGCTGCATGAGCCTAAGGCCGATACAATTGCTGCCGATAAAAGAAGGTAAAATTGTTTCATACGGTTGAATAAGTGCATTGATCAAATAAACTGATATTTGCAAAGGGGCAGGTAAAAAATAGCCGAAGCTACTTTTTACCTGCCCGTAAATTATCTTTAAATATAACTTAGAATGTTATGATCCGGCTGTTATAATTTGGGATTATTGTCAATTTCAGATTGTGGTATAGGTAAAAATTCAAGCGCTGGAGTATAATATGAAAGCGGTTCGGTGGCGAAATAGCCTTTGCGCCTCCAGCGCAAAATGTCTATATTACGTACTTCTTCGCCAGCCATTTCGGCTGTTTTTTCATGGATGATCGCCTTAACAACATCTGCTTTGGTAGTTACAGGGAACTGAGTGGTAGGATATGGCGGCATCGCTACGCTTGGCCTTGCCCTTACCTGATTTAGATAACCTACGGCGTTGGCTGTATTGCCCAGTTCATTTTCACATTCGGCCAGCATTAACAGCACTTCCGCGTAACGCAGTATCCGCTGGTTATTGCTTCCCGGATGAAAACTGGCTGTAGGCCTGTCTTCTTTATAGATCAATTGAAATTTACGCCACCCTGTTTTTATTTTAACGCCATGCACGGTAGAAGAGTTACCATTTTGATCTGCATCAACCAAAGTTGTGGTATTATTGTCGAACGAGTCGCCTGTTTGATAAACTGAGAACGAATATCTTGGGTCCGTTTTGACCGCTCCGGTCAAAGTACTTTCATACTCGTTTAATACCCTGTCAGAAGGTATAAGGTTGCGCCAGCCTATCGGATTATACTCCTGGTTCCGTACCGTGGTTTGATCAGCGGCAGCTCCATCACCGGTGCCACTGCCCCAGTTAAAGTTATTGTCACCTTTGTCTGCATAGATCATTTCGAAAATGGATTCATTGTTAAATTCAGTTTCTTCTTCAAAATTGTCAAGATAACGCGAGGTGAGCGCATATCCATCGCTACCGGTAGTGGGTATTTTTAGCAAAGCAGCTTTAGCGCCGGCATAATCACCTGTTTGCATTAATACGCGGGCCAGCATAGCATTTGCCGCAGCGGCGGTTGCACGCCCCAGATCTATACCAGATTTGCCCGGTAATGCTGCAGCGGCCGCGGTAAGATCACTTACGGCCTGTGCAAAAACAGCTGACGCCGGCGATTTGGGATGATAGTCTGTTGGCGATGTAACCTGGGCAGTATAGATAGGCACACTTCCCCATTGGCTTGCCAGTTCGTAATACGCCCAGCCCCTTAAAAAAAGAGCTTCACCAACACACCTTTTCACGAGGGGGTTATTATCGGTAACATTTGCTGCATTATCGGTAACCGTACAAGCCCTGTGAATAACAACATATAATGAGTTCCACACTGAATTCATTACAGGGTTGGCCGGGTCAACTACACCGATGAGTATTTGGTTTCGCGGCGCTTCTAACTGGCTGCCGCCCGTGGCAACGTCATCACTACGCAGATCGTGTACAAAAAACCATTCGCGTCCCACCAGGTTGTAGCCGTGCCATGCAGAATATATGGCGTTGGTTGCCTCTACTAATTGAGACGATGTATTAAAATAACTTGTACTTGCTACAGAGTTAGGATTGGATTTGTCCAGATCACTCTTGTTACAGGATATGGTTATTATAATTGTAAGGAAAAGTGTTAGTAAACTAACATAAATTATCTTCTTTTTCATATTACTATATTTAATATCATATTATTAAAAACCCGCCTGTATACCAAACTGGAATGTTCTAGCAGTTGGATATTGGCCAAAGTCGACGCCGTTTGTTAGCGTACCGTTTTTTGTGCCAATTTCAGGGTCTAAACCTTTGTATCCGCTTATTGTTGCGAGGTTTTGCGCCGATGTATATAACCGTAATCTTTTAACACCAAATTTTTGGATACCGCTTGCCGTTGACGGCAATGTGTAACCAATAACCAGGCTTTTTAGCCTCAAATACGAACCGTTCTCGACCCAGCGTGAAGATAAGCGGCCGTTACGGTTAGGATCTGAATTTATGGCGCGCGGCATATCAGTGTTGGTGTTAGATGGTGTCCACGCGTTTAATACCTGTGTGCTGGCATTAAATAACCTTGGCATACCTTCCAATATGATACGTTCAGCATCCAAAACTTTATTTCCTTGTACTCCCTGAAAGAAGATGGAGGCATCAAACCCTTTATATGATGCGTTAGCGTTTAATGAATAAGTGAAATCGGGGAGGAAGCTGCCCAGATTTGTACGGTCATAGTTATCAATAACGCCATCCGGAACACCTTTAGGGCCGCTGATGTCTTTAAACTTTATGTCGCCAGGAGCAGCACCTGCCTGTTTAGCGCTGCTGGCTACCTGAGCCGCATTTTGAAAGATCCCATCGGTTACCCAACCGTAAAAATACTGTATTGATTGACCTGCAACTGTGTTGGTAAAAGCATCACCTCCGCCAAAGTCGGGATCGTTGCCTGATGGAATTGAAGCACTTTCGGTATTTAAGGACACAACCGTGTTGCGAACAAAACTTATTAAGCCGGTCAGTTCATATTTGAAATTTCCTGTTGATTTATGATAACCTAATTGAAACTCTAAACCGGTATTGCGCATGGCGCCGATATTTACCAATGATCCGGTTCCCAAAAAGCCAAAGCTTGTAGGAGTAGGCACATTCAAAATAAGATTATCGGTTTGTCGTCTATAATACTCGGCAACCAGGGTAAATTTATTATCCAGTACCCCCAGATCCAGCCCTACGTTAAATTGCTTGGTTTTTTCCCAACCTAAATTAGGGTTGGTCAAACCATTTGTAAATGAGCTGTTAGCGTTACCTGAGGCGCTCGCGTTTCCGATAGGATAATAAGCCTGGTTGATCTGCACCTGCGATAAATAAGGATAATTGCCTACTGAACTCGGGTTAATACCTGTGAGGCCATAGCCAGCCCTAAGCTTCAACTCTGATATAGTGTTGTTGTTTTCCAGAAAGGACTCTTTATTAATGTTCCAACCAACAGACACGGCAGGGAAACTGGCATACTTATTACCCGGCGCCCATACAGATAAGCCGTCACGTCGTATAGATGCGTTGAGGAGATATTTTCCTTTATAATCATAAGTAATACGGCCAAGTAACGATTGTAATAAATTATCTTCATTGGTGTTATTGGCGGATATGTTACCGGCGCCATTTAACGTAGTGACCAAATTGGTGTTTTGTGTACCCGACTCTGTTTGGTTAATGTAGTGTAAGGATTGTTGTTCATAAACCGCTAAAGCAGTTAAGTGATGACCGCCAAAGTACTTATCGAAGGTTAATTGTTGAGTTCCGATCCTGTTAAAATAAGTTTGCCGCTGGTAGGCAACAGCCGCGGAAGACGCACTAAGTGTACCACCATCATTATAAATTGGCGTGTAATTACTTGTGTAATTACTTATGTAATTTGCACCGAAGGTAGAGCGGAATCTTAAATAAGAGGTTATAGAGGCTTCCAGGTAGGCATTGCCAAAAATGTTGGTCGAATTTATTTGATTATTGCCTATCAGGGCCGCTTCAACCGGGTTAGTTGGGTCTGAACCATCAAAACTGCTGATCGGACCTTGAAAGCCTCCTGCCTTTGTAGGGTCGGAGATGGGTATATACGGTAACATACGTACCACATTTGTGATCAAAGTACGATTTCCCTGGGTAGCATCATAATGCTGGGTCGACGCCGCTATATAGACATTTTCACCAAACGTTAAAAACTTGCTGATGATATGGTCTGAATTAATACGATAATTTAAACGTTCAAAGCTTTGAGCCTGCGCTATTCCGTTCTGCTTAAAATATCCGATAGATGAATAGAACCTCGAAACATCATTGCCACCGCTAACGGATAAATTATTTGAGGTTATTAAGGCGTTCGTTTTAAAATATTCATGTTGCCAGTCGGTATTTGTTTGCGCATAGGTTAGAGGAGAGCCCGGGTAATTTGGCGCATTAAAATTAGCTGGTAAGAAGCGCGGAGGCAAACTTGGCCCATCAAGGGCTGTGGCATATTGAACATATTGGTTGGTATTAAGCAAGCTATAATAGTTAACGGGATTTTGAACGCCTGCGGATATATCCAAATTGACAGCTATTTTACCGTTTCTTGATCCTTTTTTTGTGGTAATTAAAATTACACCGTTAGTTGCCCTCGACCCGTAAATAGCAGCAGCGCTCGCATCCTTTAATACCTGTATGTTCTCCACATCTTTTGAGTCGAAGGCGTTTAAACCTCCGGCAAGCGGAAAGCCGTCAACAACATATAAGGGATCAGTTCCAAAGCTGATCGAACTAATACCCCTTATTGCTACCACCGGGGTTGTGCCGGGGCCACCATTATTGGTAACAGTTAAACCAGCAACCCTGCCCTGTAAAGCATTGTCAATACTGGATACCGACACTGCATTTAACGTTGTGGAGCTTACAGATGATATTGCACCCGTAACATTAGCGCGCCGTTGCGAACCATAGCCCACAACGATCACTTCGCTTAAAATGGTTTTCGCTTCTTTAAGATGAACAGTTATGTCTGTTCGGCCTTGCAAAGGCACCTCAACAGTTTCATAACCTAAATACCTGAATATCAGAATAGCATTCGGGTCGGCTACGGTTAATTTGAATTTTCCACTCAGATTGGTGGTTTGAGCTATTTTAGTTCCTTTTACTAAAACTGTTACGCCAGGTAATGGCGAACCTGCTTCGTCCGATATAGTACCCGTTACTGTTACGTCCAGATTTTTGATGATCATTGCCAACTTATGGTTCCCAGCCATATTTGTGACAGCCTCGTGATGCAGGCCATGAGCAAATACAGGGCCAAACACGCATAATAGCGGGATCACTGGCAGTCTGTAGATCTTGATTTTTTTAAGTAGATAGTACATCATAAGGATGGTTTTAATTTTAGGTGATTTATTATTGATTTTTAGGTTAGATTTAACTTAGGGAATAAAGGTTTACACCGCCATATTTGCTACGCTATCCATTAGATCATTTGACACACGTCAAAAAAAATCAGGCGCTTTAATTAATGCAACGGATTGCAGAACTATTAGTAAATCTGGTTAAAATTGGTTTATAAAATATGCCTGTTTATTTTTCTCAGGTAATATCTACGACAGCTAAGGTAGCGGGATAACCAACAACTTAAGTATCACCAATGTTACAATTTGGTAGCATAGATGTTGCTGATATGTATCAAATATTACCTATTGCGCTAAAATATAGCTGTAGGTCATATTTGTTTCATAGCTGATTTGATGAATAATTAGTTATTTGCATCGTATAGGTAGCCACAGATCATTATATTGTAAGTTATAAATTAGCTGATAATAAATAAATAACCGATTGCATATTACTAAAGGAAGTTAGCGATCGAAGGCTTTTTATCTCTTGGAGCCACTTTCCGGTTTTTGGTGTAAACATTTATTGAAGCTTTTTAGCAAAATGTAGCATGTTTTGATCAAACATTCACACAATTTAGTGAACTGGGTTTTGGTCATCCCCTGATACTATAGAAAGACCGCCTGTTTTATACCTAAATTATCAAGAAATGAATTTAAAATGTTTAACTATTGTAGTGTCAATTGCTTTGGCCGGTAGTGTATGTCGAGCTCAAATAACTCCGACAACTGTAAACGAGGATTTTCAGCCGTCGAGCCTTAATCAGCCCGGTCAAACCTATCCACAGGTAAATTCACAAGGCTTTGTACGGTTCCGTGTAAAGGCACCTAAAGCCGATAGCGTACGGGTTAGCCTTGGGCTGGGCGGCAGAGGCGGCACCCGATTGACCAAAGGTACCGACGGCTATTTTACGGGCACTACCGAAGGCCCTATGGACGAAGGCTTTCACTACTACCACCTCACTGTTGACGGCGGCGTATTTAATGATCCGGGTGCGTTGAATTACTACGGGTCCACCCGTTGGGAAAGCGGAATTGAAATACCTGCTCATGATCAGGACTTTTATGCACTTAAGGATGTTCCGCATGGTCATGTACAACAGATCCTTTTTCCTTCAAGGAGCACTAATACATCACGAAGAGCTTTTGTTTACACGCCTCCGGGTTACGAAAAAGACCGTTCGAAGAAGTATCCGGTATTGTACCTGCAACATGGCTGGGGTGAAGATGAAACTGCCTGGAGCAACCAGGGACGCGCCAACCTGATCATGGATAACCTGCTGGCAGAAGGCAAAATAAAACCCTTTATTATTGTAATGACCTACGGCATGACCAATGATATCAAAATGGGTCCTGGCGGTCTGAGAAATTTCAAGGTCGACGCGTTTCAAACGGTTTTGACCGCTGAATTGATCCCTTATATTGACGCTAACTTCCGCACGCTTGCCGACAGAGGACACAGGGCAATGGGGGGACTCTCTATGGGCGGTATGGAAACACACGCTATTACATTAGCTAAGACCGACCAATTTGCCTACTATGCCCTGCTGAGCGGTGGTATTTATACGCCTGCAGAACTTGCAGGCAAACCCAAGCCAAAACTCATATTCATAAGCTGTGGAAGCAAAGAGCGGCCAGATGGCGTAATTAATGCTGCGGCCGAACTAAAAAACAACGGATATAATGCTGTTTCGTATGTTTCTCAAAATACAGCGCACGAGTTTTTGACCTGGCGCCGCAGTTTGAATGAACTCGCGCCCTTACTATTTAAAGAATAAAACGTGTATCTTCATTCTCATATGCGGTAAGGCATCAGTGTTTTTTATAACAATTATAATAGCGCGTAATGAGTAAAGTGATATTTAACGCCTTGGTTTGCAGTTTGTGCGTTTTTTTAAGTTTACCAGGTTACGCGCAGCAGGAACTTAATTTCACTTCGCTTACTACCAAGAACGGCCTTTCGTCTAATGGTGTGAATGCTATACTTAAAGATAGCTATGGATGGGTTTGGTTTGCTACCACCGACGGGTTGGATCGTTTTGACGGGACGAATTTTACTGTTTACCGCCATGTTGATGGCGACGAAACCAGTTTGCCCGTAAATGAGATACTCTGTCTATATGAAGATAAGACCGGGAGGCTTTGGATAGGTACCGGTGGCGGTGCACTGGTTTATTACGATCGCACGCACGATACTTTCAGCCAATACCGAACAGGGGCGGTAGAAAAAAAACTACAGACCGAAACCATACTGGCAATTGATGGCGATCACCAGGGCAGGCTTTGGGTATCAGGCTTTAGTGGGGTACGTGTCATCGACCTGAAGACAAATAAAACCACCGATCCCATTACCACTGATTACAGATCACCGCCAGTGGCCCTTGGCTTTTTTGAAGACAGCAAACACCGGATGTGGGCCGGGACCAACCTTGGCTTATTTTGCCTCAATCTCGACAACAGATCATTAAAGAGATATGTCCACAACGAACAGGATAAGAAAAGCATAGGGCCCGGCCTGATAAAAGGCATTGCCGAAGACAATTCGGGCCGGTTATGGTTTGGTACGCATAGCGGCCTTAGTGCGTTGCAGGCCGACGAAAGCGGTTTCTCCAATTTCGCCAACAGCCCTGTACTTGCGATCGCGCCCGACAATGGCTATCTATGGCTCGGTACAGATAGCGGCCTGGTTATCTTTAACCCCCGCAATTTAAAAACTGAACGTTATCTCCCGGATCCGAGGAGTAGATACAGTCTTTCAGCAAAAGCCGTAACCAGTATCTGTATTGATAAAAGCAATATTTACTGGATTGGAACGAATAAAGGCGGGGTGAACAAATTTGACCGTAATCTCGCTTTGTTAAATGTTAAGTTAACTAACCTTTTCGATCAACATGGCCTGGCCGGACCGAACATCAATGCTTTCGCCGAGCAGGCAAAGGGTGGTGGCATTTTTATCGGCAACGATAATGGCCTGCAGTTCTTTGACAGGAAGACGGGCCTTTTCAGAACTATTCGCATTGACGCGCGGGAAAAGATCGCAGAAGACCGTATCTCGGTACTTTGCCTGAAATACGACAAGGAGGGAAGACTTTGGATAGGTACGCTGCAGCATGGGCTTTATATACTTGACCCATCTTCCGGCAAATGCACGAATATCGTGGAGGGAAACGGAGAGCATCACATTTCCCAAAATGATGTCTACTGTGTTGAGGAAGATCAAAAAGGCCGGATGTGGATCGGTACAAATGGCGGAGGAGTAGATATTTACGACCCTAAAACCGGAAAATTTGATAACTACCTCCGGTTTTTCAAAGCTACCATGCAAAATAAAGTGATGAATAACTTTGTCCGCACCCTAACCCCGATCAACAGCGACGAAATGTGGGTTGGTACCTGGGGTGGGGGAATTGCTGCTTTTAATATCAATACGGGTAGCATGGTTGTCTATAATAAGGCGGCTAATGCGCTTCCCAGTAACCTGGTGTTGTCGGTTTTGCAAGATGAGACCGGCAAAATATGGGTGGCAACCTATGGCGGTGGTATAGATGAGTTTGACGCGAGGTCCGCGAGGTTCAAGCCCTATCTGGAAAATGAGGGGCTTATTAACGAGATCGTTTACAAAATATTACAGGATAAAAATAACTTGCTTTGGATGAGTACAAGCCGGGGCATTATCAGCCTTGACCTGCGTACACGGAGGTCAAAAAAATATAGCAAACAAAATGGGGTACAGGATAGCCCCTTTATAAGGGGAGCCGGCTTTGAAACAGCGGACGGCATGTTGTTTTTTGGTGGGCAGGACGGGTTCAATTATTTCGACCCTAAAGACCTTCCTGAAAACAACCAAACTCCTAAAGTGGTGCTAACAAGTTTAAAGATCGATAATAACCCCGTTTCAGCAGGCGACAATTCACCCATTCAGCAACAGATCAGCATCGCAAAAAAAATAGACCTGACCTATCACCAAAACTTTTCCATCAGTTATACTGCTTTAAATTATACCGATGCACATCAGGACCAGTATTCGTACATGCTTAAAGGTTTTGACACGAAGTGGAACTATGTTGGCCATGCATCTACTGCCTATTTTACTAACCTTGACCCGGGTACTTACACTTTTTTGGTCAGGGCAAGCCATAGTAAAGGCTTGTGGAACACCGAGCCAACATCGGTGCTGATCACCGTGTCGCCGCCGTGGTGGCGCACCATTTACGCATACCTGATCTACGTATCGATCGGCGTGGGGCTGCTTTTCTATATTCGCCATAGAGGCATCCGTAATATTAAAACAAAACTTGCGATCGAGGAGGAGAAGCGTGAAACAAAACGGCTGCGTGAACTGGATGTGATGAAAATTAATTTCCTTACCAATCTTAGCCATGAGTTTCGTACGCCCATCTCGTTAATTATGGCGCCCATCGAAAAACTGATGACAAGCCCAACTGAAGAAAACATAGTAAAAGAGGTACCGGTCATCCAACGCAATGCCCGCCGTTTGCTCGATCTCGTTAACCAGTTACTTGATCTAAGGAAGATGGAAGAGCAGGAACTGAGGCTCAACCTTTCCAGTGGAGATATGGTGGCATTTATAAGAGATGCTGCGAATTCCTTTGAAGACATTTCAGAGCAAAAAAAAATAAGTTTTTCATTCCAAACCGAAGTTGAAAGCTTGCATGCGCGTTTTGATCCGGATAAACTTGAACGCATAATTTTTAACTTACTCGCTAATGCATTCAAGTTTACAGGTGCGGGTGGTACGGTGAGTGTTAATTTATCTCTTTACTCAGAAACAAACAGTCTCCAAATTACTATTGCCGATTCCGGTGTAGGTATTCCCCTAAATGACCAGTCAAGAATTTTTAAAAAGTTTTTCCAGCATGATGCTCCGGAAGAGATCTTAAACCAGGGAAGCGGTATCGGGTTGTCGATCGTTAAAGAATTTACCGAACTACATGGCGGCAACGTTACGGTAATAAGTGAACCGGGCAAGGGAAGTTCTTTTATTGTTGTTCTGCCCATCATTGATGCCGTTGAACATAGCATAGCGGCAAACCCGGATGGTCATAAAAACGGCATACCGATAATGAAAGTCTCCGATAGTGAAAAGCGCAGCATCTTATTGGTAGAAGATAATGATGATTTCAGGAATTACTTAAAAGAAAACCTGGAGAAACATTATCGGGTTACAGAAGCGGTAAATGGGAAAGAAGGCTGGCAAAAAGTGTTATCGGGCCACCCCGACCTGGTGATAAGTGATGTGAGTATGCCGGTGATGGATGGCATGGCACTATGCCGGAAAATTAAAACTGATAAACGGACAAGTTTTATCCCAGTGATCTTATTGACGGCACTTGGCAGGGAAGAAGATCATGTAAAGGGTTTACAGACCGAAGCGAATGATTACCTCACCAAGCCCTTCAGTTTTGAAGTATTGAACACCCGTATCAGTAACCTGATCAACCTTAACCAACGGCTAAGAGACACCTTCTCTAAACATATACAATTGATCGCCCCCGAAATGGAGGTCCGATCGGCCGATGAGAAACTGCTCAGTGATCTATCTTCATTGATCGAAGAAAGGCTGAACGATCCGGGATTCACTATCGAAGAACTTAGCAGACACCTGGGCATGAGCCGTAGTTCGCTTTACAATAAACTGTTTGAACTTACCGGCCAGCCGCCAGTTGATTATGTACGGACCATAAAACTGCAAAAGGCGGCATCATTGCTCGAACAAACCCATTATACCATTCGTGAGATCTCTTTCATGACCGGATTTGCTACCCCGGGCTATTTTTCAAAACTATTTAAAGAGAAGTACGATCTGTCTCCCTCGGAGTTTTTACGCCTTAAAAGAAATAAGATGAAAGGCATGCGATCTGCCCACAAACGAACAACGGACTAATTCTGGAGGGCAATACACATTTGTTATAGCTTTTTAACAAAAACTGGTAGAACTTCACTAAGCATTAACAGAACTTAGGCCTGCGGTTGTTATCTCACCTGATCACATTCCGGTAACCAATTGGCTATTCGTTTTACATTGTTAACCAAACTCATACATGGCCCTGCGTCCATTATGAAGTGCCTTGCGGTAGTCATTTTGCTTGATTTTTTGTTTAAATGAGATATTATAAATGAATAAGAAAATAATGAAACACTTTAAAATGCACTTGTTGTTAATGGTGGCGATCTTGCTAACCAGACCTTTGCTGGCGCAAAATCCGCTGATCATCACCCAATTTACCGCCGATCCTTCAGTGCGGGTTTTCGATGGTAAAATATACCTTTATCCTTCGCATGATATCGTAGCCACACCGGGGCATGGTCGGGCCGGCTGGTTTTGCATGCAGGACTATCATGTTTATTCATCATCGAACCTTACCGATTGGACAGACCATGGCGTAATTGTAAGTCAAAATAAGGTGCCGTGGGTCGACTCTACGGCTTATAGTATGTGGGCGCCTGATTGTATAGCGCGCGGTGGAAAATATTACTTCTATTTTCCGGCTACAGTAAAACCCGTAGATGGCCGTGGTTTTGCCGTGGGTGTGGCCATCGCTGATAAGCCATACGGGCCTTTTGTACCGCAGCCGCGACCGATCACCGGCATACACGGCATAGATCCCAACGTGCAGATCGATAAGGACGGACAGGCCTATATTTACTGGGCGCAGGGAGAGCTATATGGTGCTAAGCTGAGTGCTAACATGCTTGAGTTGGCTTCTGAACCTGTAAAACTCGAAGGCTTCCCTGACAAAGGCCTTAAAGAAGGACCTTATTTATTCGAGCGTAAGGGCATTTATTATATGACGTATCCACACGTGGCCAATAAAATTGAGCGACTCGAATATGCAACGTCAAATAATCCCTTAGGGCCATTCAAATATGGAGGTGTGATCATGGATGAATCTGCCTCGGGCTGCTGGACAAACCATCAATCTGTTATTGAGTTCAAAAACCAATGGTATCTATTTTATCATAACGACGACCTATCTCCCAAATTTGATAAGAACCGATCGGTAAGAGCCGACAGTTTGTTTTTTAATGATGATGGCACCATCCGCAAAGTGACCCCTACATTGCGCGGTATTGGGATAACCAACGCTACAAAAAAAATACAGATCGACCGCTATAGCGCGAAGAGCCAGGATGGTACGGAAATAGAATTTCTCGACACACTTAACAAGTTCAAAGGCTGGAAGACCGTCTTCGACAAACCTAACGCGTGGGTACGATACAATACGGTTGATCTTGGAAAGAAAAAGACAAGGAATATACAGATCTATGCACGGTCTGAGACCGGAGGGGTATTGTGGGTAAGAACTACGGATGCCCCCGGTAAGATCATTGCTAAAGTGACCATACCAAAGGGAGGCGATTGGAGCGTTGTTGAACGATCGATCTCAGCGACCCCTGCTGGCATTAAAGATCTTGTAGTTGAATTAAATGGGGACGGCCACGTGGAAGTTGATTGGATAAGTTTCAAATAAACCCATGCCTTGTATTCATTGAAGTTTTATTTAAATAGATCGATATATATGAAAAAAGTATTGTTGACCCTGGCCCTTGCCCTTCCTTTTTCTCTCTTTGCCCAAAACGCGAAGATAAAGATCGATGTTGACCGGGTTATTGGAAAAATTGATCCTATGATCTACGGTGTATTCATGGAACCCATCCAGTTCAGCGGAAAAAGAATGGGACTGCCAGACTCTGTTCGGTTTAATACCCTTTACGGCCCTGTGTACGATCCTTCTTCTCCACTAGCCGACGAGAACGGCTTCAAAAAAGATTATATCGATGCGATGCGCGAACTTAAAATAACCAATATGCGTTGGCCCGGGGGGAACTACCTGATGGGATATAACTGGCAGGATGGCATCGGCCCGAAAAATAAAAGACCCGCTTGTATCAATCTTGCATGGGGCGGAGTTGATAATAACCACGTAGGCACCGATGAATGGTTCGCGTTGAACAAAGCCATCGGCAGTGAAAATATTGTGGGTGTGAACCTCGGCCTTGGAGATATTCAGCAGGCCGCTTACTGGCTCGAGTACTGCAACTATCCTAAAGGTACTTATTTCTCGGACCTGCGGGCGAAAAACGGGCACAAGGATCCATACGGTGTAAAGATATGGGACCTGGGCAACGAACTTGACGGCGCACCCTGGGAGTTGGGCCATAAAACAGCGGAAGAATATGTTAATATCGGCAGAGAAGCAGCCAAAGCAATGGCTTCTGTCGACAGCACGATAAAATTCGTTGCGTCGGGATCATCGTACTACGAACCAACCGGGCAGTGGGTGGAGTGGAACCGTAAGGTACTTTCGGGCCTTGGGGATAAGATCAGTTACCTATCTATCCACCGCTACTGGGAGAGGTCACCCGACTATTATACCTATATGGGGCAAAGCGCGATGGACTTTGAAGAAAAGATCAAAGTATCTGCCGATGAGATCGAGGCGGTGAGAACAATGAAAGGATTTAAAAACCCCATCTACCTTGCGGTCGACGAGTGGGGGATCATGTCAAGAGATGTGATGTCTGTTTTACCGATCGCGCAATGTTTCAATTCTTTTTTACGCCATGCTGATGTAGTAAAGATGACGAACTTTACACTGCTAACGTCGCTTTTGGGCAGCGATAAGGTAAAAGGAACGTTCAAAACACCTTTGTTCTATATTTTCAAAGCCTATTCCAATAATTGCCTTGGTGTTTCTGTCGATACCTACGTTGATTGTGGGACCTTCAACACTCCAAATGCCCGGAACATTCCATACCTCGATGTTACCACCTCTTATTCAAAAGACAAAAATATGATCTTTATCAATGTGGTGAACAGGAGCAAAGACCAGGCGATCACTGCCGACATTTCCAATATTTCGGGAGGCTTTGAAGGCACGGCCGGAGTCAGCCTGATCGCAGGCCAGGAGTTGCAGGAAACGTTCGTTTTTGATAAAAAGGACCAGTACGTACCGGTAAAAAAAGAAATTCAAATAAAAGGTCATCAAATAGCTTACACCTTTCCGCCGCATTCATTCACTCAAATTCAATTAACACCTGGCAAAAGGTGAGAAAATCTTGTTCAGAAAAAAGGCTTACTCTAAATATGATAAAATATCTAACTAAATGAAAATGATGAAGTTAAATAAGTGCCTGCTGCTTTGCATCGGCGTGATATACCAGTTTTCCGCTTCCGCGCAAAAGCTTCCTTACCAAGATCCTCATTTACCATCGGAAGTAAGAGCGAAGGACCTGGTTTCCAGGCTCACCCTTAAAGAGAAAGTAGGTTTGATGAAGGACGTTTCAGATGCGATCCCGCGCCTGGGTATCAAAAAGTTCAACTGGTGGAGCGAAGCGTTACACGGGTACGCTAACCAGGGGCCGGTCACCGTTTTTCCTGAGCCGGTAGGCATGGCGGCCTCATTTGACGATCAATTGGTGTATCATGTTTTCGACGCGGTTTCCGACGAGGCACGCGCCAAAAACAACGATTATAGAAAACATGGCGAAAGCACGCGTTTCCACGATCTTTCTGTCTGGACGCCGAACGTCAATATCTTCCGTGACCCCCGCTGGGGCCGTGGACAGGAAACATATGGTGAAGACCCTTACCTTACTTCACGTATGGGCATCCAGGTAGTGCGTGGCCTGCAGGGGCCTGCTGATGCCAAATACCGTAAGTTGCTGGCTTGCGCCAAACACTTTGCTGTGCATTCCGGGCCAGAGTCAACCCGTCACCAACTGAATATAACAGATGTTGAACCGCGAGATCTTTGGGACACTTACCTGCCGGCATTTAAAGCCCTGGTGACCGAAGCGGATGTTCGTGAAGTGATGTGTGCATATCAACGTTTGGATGATGAGCCTTGCTGTGGAAGTAATCGTTTGTTGGGCCAGATATTACGCGAAGACTGGGGCTTTAAATACCTGGTCGTATCAGATTGCGGTGCGATAACTGATTTTTATCGTAGTCATAAGTCATCTTCAGATGCCACTCACGCCTCTGCTAAGGCCGTTTTGGCAGGTACCGATGTAGAGTGCGTTGGGTACGCATTTGACAAGATACCTGATGCAGTGGCACATGGCCTGATCAAAGAGAAGAGCATCAACACCAGCGTGATCCGCCTGATGACCCAACGTTTTGAATTGGGCGAATTCGATGACGACGCACTCGTTCCCTGGACCAAAATCCCATTATCAGTAGTTAACTCACCTGCGCACCAGCAATTGGCGCTTGAGATGGCCAGGGAATCAATGACGCTGTTGCAAAACAATAACAATGTATTACCACTAAGCAAAAGCATACAAAAGATCGCGGTGGTCGGCCCGAACGCGGCTAACACGCAGATGCTTTGGGGGAATTACAACGGTACACCTTTACATACCATCAATATCCTTGACGGGATAAGGGCAAAAATAGGCGCCGACCGGGTCGTTTATGATAATGCCTGTGATCTGGTTGAAGATAAGGTTACCGAGAATGCTTTTGCCGAATGTTCAATTGATGGAAAAACAGGCATCCGCGCTACTTATTGGAACAATCGTGATCTTGAAGGCCCGGCGGTGATCACTGAACAATTGACCAACCCAATTGCGCTTACTACCTTCGGCGCCCATCAGTTTGCTCCGGGCGTGAACCTGGATGCTTTTTCGGCCAAATATGAAACTACTTTTAAACCTGGGTTCTCCGGCGAGATCGTTTTCAAAATGGAAGCTACCGGCTCTGCAGAGTTGTTCATAGATGGTAAACTGATATCGCGCACCGGTAGCTGGAGGGCGAATCCCAACAAAGTACCTTTTACTGTTGAGGCAGGTAAAGCGTATAAAATAGAAATGCGCTACCGGCAATTGAACAATTGGGCCGCGAGCCTTTTATTTAACTTTGGAAAAGAGGTCCCGGTAACGTACGACGCTTTATTGGCGAAAGTGAAAGACGTTGATATCGTGATATTCGCGGGCGGGATCTCGCCAAGATTGGAAGGAGAAGAAATGCCGGTAGAACTTCCGGGTTTTAAAGGCGGCGACCGTACCGACATTGAACTGCCATCGGTGCAGCGAAATTTTATAGCGGCGCTAAAAAAAGCAGGCAAAAAAGTGGTTTTCGTAAATTGCTCAGGCTCTGCCGTGGCCCTGGTGCCCGAAACCGAAAATTGTGAGGCCATCTTGCAGGCATGGTACAGTGGTGAATCTGGCGGGCAGGCGATCGCGGATGTTTTATTCGGTGATCTCAACCCGGCAGGGCATCTTCCGGTCACCTTTTATAAAAACGTGCAGCAGTTACCTGACTTTAACGATTATAAGATGAATGGACGCACTTATCGTTACATGAACAGTGCCCCGCTCTTTCCTTTCGGATTCGGTCTGAGCTACACCACATTTAATATCAGCGATGCCAAACTGAGTAAAGCCGTTATTACCCGTAATGAAAGTGTGCAGATGACCGTACCTATAGCGAATACCGGAAACCGAGACGGAGTAGAGGTTTTACAGGTATATGTGAGAAAACTGAATGATACCAGCGGACTTAATAAAACGTTACGCGCTTTTAAACGGTTGGCCATAGCTACAGGAAAAACAGAATTAGCCTCGATGGCGATCCCGGTCAAAAGTTTTGAATTTTATGACCCGTCTACCGGTAAGGTTCAGGTTGCGCCAGGTGAGTACGAGCTTTTATACGGTTCGAGTTCAGCTGATAAGGACCTCCGGTCGATAAAGATCACTATCAAATAGTTTCGTGAATTTAAGTTTCGATAACCCATTATATACCATTAACTTATCATAAAAAAAGGATGAAAAAAACACAACAATTAAGACGGCTGCTTTTAGCGCTCAGTGTTCTCTTTCTATTTAGTTTCCCGGTCAATGCCCAGGAGATCGTTAAGCATGCATCAATAGGGTACGACATCTTTCAAGCGAATATCCAACATGGAAAAATAGATACGATCACGTATGATTCAAAAACTGTCGGCACTACCCGCAGGGCATTGATCTATACACCGCCCGGCTATTCAACTCATAAAAAATATCCTGTGCTTTATCTTTTACATGGGATCGGCGGTGATGAAAAAGAATGGTATAACGGTGGCAAGCCGCAGATCATATTGGATAACCTATACGCCCAGGGTAAAGTTGAGCCAATGATCATCGTATTACCCAATGGCAGAGCGATGAAGGACGACCGAGCTACCGGAAACATTATGGCTCCTGATAAAATTCAGGCCTTTGCGGATTTTGAAAAGGACCTGTTGAATGATCTGATCCCATTTATAGAGCGTACCTATCCTGTTCTGAGCGACCGGGAGCATCGCGCTATTGCCGGGCTTTCGATGGGCGGCGGGCAATCCTTAAATTTCGGCTTGGGTAACCTGGATAAGTTTGCCTGGGTGGGAAGCTTTTCGGCTGCGCCTAACACAAAAGCACCACAGGAATTGGTGCCCGACGCCGAACTGGCGTCGAAACGGTTAAAGCTTCTGTGGATATCGTGCGGTGCGAGTGACGGCCTGATCGCTTTCAGTAAGCGCACTCATGAATATCTTGCAGAAAAAAATGTGCCGCATATTTATTATATCGAACCCGGCGTGCATGATTTTAAGGTGTGGAAAAATGGTCTGTATATGTTCTCACAACTGATCTTTAAGCCTGTAGATATTTCTACGTTCCCGAAATATGTTTACAGCGAATAAGTTATGAAAACAAGATCATCTATGATCGTCGCGCTGCTTTTGCTGAGCTTGAACGCCTTTTCGCAAGACAAGAATTTTTACCTGTTCATTTGCTTTGGCCAGTCAAATATGGAAGGGAATGCAAAGATCGAGGCACAGGATACGATCAAAGTAGACAGCAGGTTCCGGATGTTACAAGCTGTTGATTGTTCGGATAGAGGCAGAGTAAAAGATAACTGGTACACTGCTGTTCCACCATTGGCACGGTGTAAAACCGGCCTGACTCCTGCAGATCAATTCGGCCGGACACTGGTGGCTAACCTGCCCAAAAAAATAAAGATCGGGATCATCAATGTTTCGGTTGCCGGTGCCAGGATAGAGGTATTCGAAAAGGACAGCTACCAGTCTTATTTAGCGACCGCACCGTTATGGATGAAAAGCATCGCGGCAGAATATGGTGGCAGTCCGTATGATCGGCTGGTCAAGCTGGCAAAGTTAGCGCAGAGATCCGGTGTAATTAAAGGTATCTTACTGCATCAGGGGGAGTCAAATCCCAATGACACGCTTTGGACAAAAAAAGTAAAAGGCATTTATGATAACCTGATGAAAGATCTCAGCTTAAAACCCAAAAAAGTGCCTTTGCTCGCAGGCGAATTAGTGAATGCCGACCAACAAGGTGCTTGCGCCAATATGAACAAGATAATTGCAACGTTGCCGCAAGTGCTTCCCAACTCTTATGTGATCTCTTCAGCCGGATGTACCTGCGCACGAGATCACCTTCACTTTACAGCTGAGGGGTATCGCGTATTAGGAGAGCGGTACGCCCAGACCATGCTTTCCATATTGGGTTATAAGGTTAGCGACATGCAATAATTTCATAGATCAATAACTAATGATATGAAGACATTTCACCTTGATGAAAAAACAGATCGGGGCATTTTGCTGTCGGCAATTGCACTTGCTATTTTATCTTTTACACACTGCGCATCCAAACATCATCTGACCGCTGGACCGGATACCCTCAACAAAGGGTTGAAAGATCATTATAAAAACTATTTCCCAATAGGTGTAGCTGTAAGTATGGCCGCTTTGCACGGTCCTGATTCTGCATTGATCGTTAAGGAATTTAACAGCATAACGCCCGAAAATGATATGAAGATGGGACCCATACACCCGTCAGAGAAAGTATTTAACTGGAAAAACGCCGACGCCATTGTAGACTTTGCAATAGCGCACCATATGCGTATACGCGGGCATAATCTGTGTTGGCACAACCAGGAAGCGAGTTGGATGTTTACCGGGCCAGACGGAAAGGTAGTTGCCAAAGAACTGCTTTTGCAACGGCTGAGAGACCATATTTTTGCGGTGGTGGGCAGATATAAGGGTAGGGTGTACGCATGGGATGTGGTCAATGAGGCTGTTGACGATACTAATGATAGTACACAGGTATATCGTAAAAGTAACTGGTATACCATATTTAACAGCCCTGAATTTATCGAAGCTGCTTTCAGATATGCCCATGAGGCCGACCCTGCTGCAAAGTTATACTACAACGATTACAATAGCGAGCGACCGGTAAAAAGAGAAAAGATCTATAAATTATTAAAAAAACTGATCGATGATCATGTGCCGATCGATGGGGTGGGAATGCAGGCTCATTGGAAATTGAATGAGCCTTCGCCAGAAGAGCTACGTAAAGCATTGGACGAAGTAACTTCATTAGGTTTAAAGGTACAAATTACCGAAATGGATATCACCATACGGTTACCGCAACCGCGGCCCGCACCGGGTGCTGCACCTGTAACGGTGTCAGGTTCGCCAATGCCAGATCCTGGTTATACGCCCGAGCTGGAAGCCAAACAAGTGGCGCAATATAAAATGGCTTTTGATATTTTCAGGCAATACAAACGGTCGATAACCGGTGTTACTTTCTGGAACGTTTCGGACAGGTACAGCTGGTTGGATGCCAGGGGCGGAGGGTTGAGCGGGGGCGCTGCCGCAGGCATTAATACGCTAAGGGTGATCCGCAAAGCATATCCTTTATTGTTTGATGAGAACCGGCAACGAAAAAAAGCTTATTGGTCGGTGGTTGATTTTTAACTGTTAATATAGTACATCAAATTGCTCCAATATTAATTGTCCGGCTTTAATTAAATTTTTAGGTTTGGTTATAGCCTCAATAACCGGCCCGAACTTTATGAAAATCATCTTTTTATCATTTACACTATGCTTGTGCTCAATTTTATGGTGCCAGGCTCAACATCACCCGCAAACAGACAAGGAAATTGCCGCTAAGATCGATCACCTTATCGGACAAATGACACTGGAAGAAAAAGTGGGGATGATTCATGGCAATTCCTTATTTACCTCCGCAGGGGTCAAACGATTAGGAATTCCAGACCTTGTGATGTCCGATGGCCCGCATGGCGTGCGTTTGGAACATGGTTTCAACAACTATGTAAGGCCGAAAGACCTGCAGGATGCCGGAACTTATTTGCCTACCGGCGTATGCCTGGCGGCTACATGGAACCCGGCTTTGGGTTACCAGTTCGGTGCCGTATTGGGAAGTGAGGCGAGTTACCGCGGTAAGGATGTAATTCTTGGCCCGGGTATCAATATTATTCGTACAGCCTTAAATGGCCGGAATTTCGAATATCAAAGCGAAGATCCATTCCTGATATCTCAAATGGCTGTTGGGTATATTAAAGGCGTACAAGATCAGGGTGTATCCGCCTGTGTTAAACATTTTATAGCAAATAACCAGGAACTACTAAGAACAAGCATCGATGTACAAATGAGCGATCGGGCTTTGAATGAGATCTATCTGCCCGGGTTTAAAGCAGCTGTCACTATCGGCAAAGTAAATACCCTGATGGGATCTTATAATAAGTTCAGGGGACAATGGGCCACGCACAACAATTATTTGATCGGTCAAATACTAAAAAAAGACTGGGGATTTAAAGGAATGGTGATAAGCGATTGGGGCGCTGTGCATAGTACCGATCAGGCATTATGGAATGGAACTGATCTGGAAATGGGAACCGATATCGGCATGCGGCCCAAGGTGGACTATGGTAAATTTTACATGGGCGACACGGTTGTTCATTTGATAAGAACAGGGAAGATCCCGGAATACCTCATTAATGAAAAGGTACGCCGTATCTTATATGTGATGTTTAAAACAAACATGATCGATGGGAAGAGAAAACCAGGTGAATATAATACAAAGGCCCACCAACAAACCGCGTTAAAGATCGCCGAAGAAGGCATCGTATTACTTAAAAATGAACATAAAACGCTTCCCTTGACGCCTGCTACCAGGTCGATCGCCGTTATTGGCTATAACGCCGCAAGGGAGCAGGCTTTGGGCGGCGGCAGTTCGCAAGTCAAAGCGTTTTATGAGGTGACGCCGTTGGAAGGCTTAAAAAATGTTGCGGGTAAAAATGTAAACATAACTTACACGCAGGGTTATAAAATTGAACGTGGCGCGGGTAGTGACGCAACAATGATCGAAGAGGCTGCACAAGCTGCTTCTAAAGCCGACGTGGCAATTGTAGTGGGGGGCTGGACGCATGGATATAACTATGCCGTGTGGAAAGATAACGCCTATGACGCGGAAGATACCGATAAGCCGGACATGCTGATGCCGTTCGGACAAGATGAACTGATCCGGGCCGTATTAAAGGCAAATCCTAAAACTGTGGTGGTTTTAATGGGAGGCGGACCTATCGACATGACCCAATGGATCGATAATACGCCGGCTGTGATCCAGGCCTGGTATCCGGGTATGGAGGGTGGCAATGCGTTAGCAAAAATAATTTTCGGGCAGATAGATCCCTCAGGCAAGCTACCCATGTCATTTCCAAAAAGACTGGAGGACGAACCGGCCCATAAATTAGGGGAATACCCCGGCAATGGTGTAACTGCCAATTACACCGACGATATTTATGTGGGTTACCGTTATTATGATACATTTAACGTGGCCCCTCAGTTTGCTTTCGGGCACGGACTTTCTTACACCACCTTTAAATATAGCGACCTCAGGATATCTACAAACAATGGTAAAACTATCGTTAGCTTTAAAATAAAAAATACCGGGACGATGGCCGGTGCCGAAACGGCTCAACTGTATATCAAACAGGAAAAATTAAATTTACCACGACCTGAGAAAGAATTAAAAGGATTTGAAAAGTTATTTTTAAAGGCCGGCGAAGAAAAAATGGCAACCTTAACCTTAAGCAAAGATGCATTTCAATACTTTAATGACCTGAAAAGCCAATGGGTATCCGACGCAGGTTTCTTTGACGTGATCATCGGAAGTTCTTCAAAAGATATTCGCTTAACCGGACGGATCTATCACCAATAATAAACGATGTGAATTCGCAATAAGGTCATCATCTGTTTGACGATAATGATCTATGTTGGGCAGTCTGCCAAATTAAATATTTTGATCCTGGGATGGGGTTATTACAAAAATGCCGGCCGGAAACGGCCGGCATTTTTACCAATTTATATATCACTAACAATAAACTACTTATCCCAAAAAACATGGGTATCCATGTTATCTGCACCGCCAATATCTGCGACAGCAGCCTGGTAGTTGGCCAGGTTTGCTGAAAGCTCAAGGGTAGGGTACACATATCTTCGAACAAAACCACCGGTTATGTTTTGACCCGCAATAGTATTGGGTGATAAAGCCGGAAAACCACTTCTCCTGAAGTTAGCCCATGCTTCGGCGCCATTTCCCCATGAGGCGATCCAATATTGGGTATTGATGAGCTTCAGGGCGTTCGCCGGGCTGTAAGCATTCACCGGGTTGTTGATAAAAGAGTTTTCCGTAGCTAAAGGGATCGTGGCCGATGCGTTATAGGTGGTCCATTGGTCCATTGCCGCGCGGATACCGTTCGCGTAATAAATATCCGGTGTATTTCCTCCTGTTATCCATCCCTTAAAGGCTGCCTCAGCCAATAGCAATTGTGTTTGTGCGTAGGTGACAAAAAACTGAGGCGCGGTCAGGCTACCCAAATAAGTATAATTTACTTGCGAGTAGTTGTAACCTGAGCCATTTGCGCCCCTGTAACCGGGCGCGGTAGCTAAGGTGGCACTGCTATAGCCAATGGGCAAGCCAAATTGGTTTGCCGACACCGTGTCTGGTACACCGCTTGTTGCCGCAGCGGGGTTGGGGTATTTCGCCGAAATGTACTTCAGTCGCGGGTCGCCCGAACTTTTTAACTGGTTTACAAAAGGCTCTGCCAAATAATAAGTATTGGTGAGTGTAGAAAGATTTTGACTAACAGGATTAACGTAAGTGATATTATATTTCAAATAGCAGTTGTCGGCATTCGAGGTCATCACTCCACCGGCAAATGCGGCTTGCACAATGCTCTGCGCTTTGATGGCATCGTATTTTGAATACCGCATGCCTATACGTAATAACAACGAATACCCTAATTTCTTCCATTGGGCTATATTGCCGCCATAAAATACATCTGCGGTAACAATGTCTTTTGCAGGATCAAGCGCGGCAGTAGCAGTAGTTAATTCATTGACAAGATCTGTGTAAATGGCTATTTGGTTGTCATACTTAGGCGTAAGGATGTTGCCCAGATACGCCTGGCCCGCTTCACTATAAGGAACATCACCGTAAGTATCAACAAGTATCATGAACTGGTACGCTTTTAAGATCCTGGCTTCATTATACAAATTTGTTCTTGCATTGTTCCCCTTCAGTTGGCTCAAAATCTGAACCAATAATTGAACAGGCCCGGCAGAAATAGTGGCGCCTGTGTTGGTACCCGTAAACTCGGCGTTCCACCTTTGCGCTGTGTAGGTTTGGTTGGCCTGGTTGAAATTAAACGCTGAGGTAATACCGGTAAATGGGTTGATAAATTGCTGCACAACGGTTGGCTCGGTTTCCATAATAGCCGAATAGGTACTAAATTCTGCAGTGGTAAACAAAAACGCAGCGTCAAGTTGCGTTGGGTTATTTGGGTTGACATTCAAGGTATCAAACCCTTTATTGCAGCTGCTTACCAATGTAATACAGAGCGCTGAAAGTAAAATGCTGGTTATATTTTTCATATTTTATTTAGCATTAGAATTTTATGTTCAAGTTAAATCCATAGGTGCGGATGGTTGGCAGTGACGCCTGCTCATATCCGGTCAGGTTGTCGCCGCTTGAGGATATCGCCTCAGGATCAATATTGGGTGTATATTTTTTAATGATCAGCACATTGTGGCATACGGCCGAAAGCACTAAGCTTTTCACATATTTTTTATTAATAAACCTTGAAAGGTCGTAGCCTAATGACAGATTTCGCAACTTGATGAAACTCGAACTATAAACAAAAGGGTCGAGAATATTGGTTGAACGATAATTGGCATAAAAATCTTCAGCATTTACTGCGGTAGTATTGGGCTGTCCATTGCTGGTATTGATACCCGGATAAATTACCCCACCCTCCCGGCCGGCCAATGATTCTTTTGATAATCCTTCCCTTAATAAGTTTAGATTAGTACTTGATAATACTTTACCCCCGGCTTTGTAATCGATATGCGCAGTAAGCGTAAACCCTTTATAGATCACTGTGTTTAGCCAGCCGCCGGTTGACGTAGGCAAACCGCTGCCAAAATTAACAGGTACTGTGCTCGCGATAGGTTTTCCACCTGTTAAAAGTATATTGCCTGAAGCGTCGCGTTTATAAGTTGCCCCTTGAATTTGATTTAGTGGTAAACCTACCACGTCGGCTATCGTGCCGAAAAACTCAGGGGTACCTACAACGAGTTGTGATTGGTTGTTAGCTAAAGATAAAACCTCTGATGAATTGAACGCGCTGTTAAATGCTGTTCTCCAAGTTATTGTTTTGTTTCGAAAAGGTACTAACTCCAGGTTAAATTCCAGCCCCTTATTGTCTAATCCGCCTAAGTTAACCAAGGTGCTGATATATCCGGTGGAAGTAGAAAGACTGATCGGAACAGCTTGATTGGTGGTTTTTTTGTCGTAAGCAGCAACATCCAGATTGACGCGGTTATCAAACATGTGCATTTCCAATCCAATTTCTTTTTCATTTACACCAAAAGGTTTGATCCGCGGATTAGGTGCAGTATTGGTCTGAGCGGTAGGTGCAAAAACAGTTCCGATGGTTCCTAAAGGGAGTCCGTTAAACGCGTTTGGAGATAGTGCAAAAGTTAGCGCGTTATATGGCGCTACTGTGCCTGCGCTGCCGGTTTCGGCTATTGCAATTCTAACCTTTCCAAAATTTAGCCAGGTTGCATGAGGTAGCAATTCTGAAAAAACGAAACTACCACTGATGGAAGGATAAAAGTAATGATCAATATCAGGAGCCAGTACAGAATACCAATCTGTACGGCCTGTAAGGTTTAAATAAAACATGCTTTTATAAGAAAACTCGGCAGTACCATACAAAGAATTGACAGTTTGTTTGGATAAATTATAACTGGAAGTTGCGGTCACGCCGTTTCCAATAGTGTATAGGCCCCTGATATAAAAGTTAGTTACGCTTTCGCTAAAAGTTGATGTGATTGAAGGGAAATTATTACCACCTACAGTGGCGTTGAAAGCAAAATTTCTCCAGCTATGGCCACCGCCCAGCAAGAAATCAAAATTGTTTTGGCGGTTGTTTACCGTGTTGATGGTATAAGCCCCATTAAACAGACCTGTCGGTGCCGAGCCTACGGATAAGGTTCCTGTTGGCGTATTGAACTCAAAAGTAGTTTGTAAAAGATCCATGTTCGCACGGCCCTGCAGATACAGCCAGTCAAAGAACTGGTAGCGTACCACTGCAGTTCCTAATAAATGATCTTTGGTTTGCCTTTGAAATTGGTTGGCTAAGATCCAATAAGGGTTGGTAACGGTAGAAAAACGGGAGGTAGGTGTTTCATTACCGTTGGCGTCTATTGCGCCTGCTTTAAGCACGTCAAAATCTATCGAGTTGGCAAGCCTGTAGATCGATGTTGGGATCGATAATGCCTGCACCCCGATAACCGGTGGGTTATTATTAAACTCATGGCTGTAATTCAAGTAAACCTGTGCCGATAGTTTATCGGTAAGTTTATAGTTGATGCCCACGTTAAATATCTTTTTATGAAAGTTGTTGTTAGGTACGATACCATCGGCATCCTGGTTAGAAAATGAGACGCGGAAATTACCTTTATCATTTCCGCCAGAAATGGCAACGGTATTGCTCCAGGATGGTGCAACTCTGAAAAAAGCACTAACACGGTTTCTAAAAGGGGCGTACGGACGTTGAACTCCATCGAATTGATATGTGGGAGCATTGTCAAATGGTACACCAAAACTCCAGGCGCCCGAACTTTGAGCAGTACCCTGGGATGACGGCCTGATATTGTTTTCGCCTTGCCCGTAATCGTATTGAAAGTCAGTATAGTCAAGTGCCTGGCTTTCGGTAAAGTTTGAATTAAATTCAATACCAATGCCGGTATTCTTAGCACCGGTTTTAGTAGTTATAATTATTGCGCCGTTAACCGCACGTGAGCCATATAAGGCTGCCGCCGTAGATCCTTTTAAAACGGTCATCGATTCAATATCATCCTGGTTAATGCCCTGTAAATTATCTCCCTGATCAATTTGCTGGGTATAACTATTGGTGCTGCTCGCACCCTGCGACATTGGTAGACCATCAATAACGATAAGCGGCGAATTATCTGCCGTAAAAGAAGACTGCCCACGTAAACGGATCTTTGTACTACCACCCGGGCCAGCTGCAGGAGGCGAAACATCCAGACCGGCCACCTGTCCTTCGAGCGAATTGGCGAGATTGGTTGTGCGGTTGGTTTGCATGGCCTGCACATCAGCTTTCTGAGCGGAGTAGCCAAGGCTTTTGGCCTCTCTTTTAATACCGAGTGCGGTAACAATTATCTCGCTTAACGCACTGGAAGCCGGGGTCATTGCAGCATTTACCGTAGTTTTATCACCAACAGGTATCTCAAGAGTAGTATAACCAATAAAAGTAAATACCAGTACGGCTCCGGTGTTGGCAACATTCAATTTATAGTCGCCCGCGGCATTGGTGACCGTTCTGGTTTGGGTGCCTTTTTCAGTAACGGTTACGCCAGGTAGCCCGCTTCCCTTTTCATCTGTTACCTTACCGGTAACTGCTTTTAAAAGAAATGTTGCTGTACGAACAGGCGCAGCTTTGATAGTCCCCACATATTGTAAGAGCATAACTGCGGTTAAAACAGTACACGTAAGTAAGAATGGTAGTGACTTTTTTTCCATAATTTAGTTAGGTTAAATAGATTAAAATTTGAAACAAAGATCTCCCTTGCAGCTTGGTAAAGCCACTTTCGTCGATCCATGAAAATTAAGGAGAGGATACGGCGCCACCCGGGCCCGGTCCTGTTAGATATTAAGTAGATCTATCTCATAATGATCGCAATTTAGTTGTGTGTATTCAATTGGTTCGACCAAATTTTGCTGTCAATGGGATCATAAAACTATTTACGATCACGTACGCCTAAACGCACGGTCATCAGACTAACTGTCTTATTGACACAAATTCGGTAACTTATAACTAGCGTATTCTTAGATATATGATCGGTTTGCAACTTTCATGTTACGAAGCAAATAAAGGTAACTTCTATGAAAAGTAATTTCAGTATTAAAGCAAAAAATTGTAACATATTAACATGGTGTAATTAGGGTATGACCACGCACACCTCCCTATAGTCAAAAGGCGCTTTTTCTATAGAGTTGGTCGTGTTTCGGAGGTTTTTTTGACCAACGGTCATTACAAGGCTGTAGCCGTAATTGAGAGCTTTCAGGTCAATTGCCTTTATCATTTAACCGGGAATATGAAACAGTAAGAACATTTAGTTCATTATCAACGCAATTTTTTGTAATATATTAACATAGTTATATTTTATAGTTTATGATCTTTGTCTTGTAAGAAATTGTGTATCAGTATTTTGGATTAAATAAAAGATGAAATTATCCTCTGTGTTGATCACGTAGAGGAGAGACGAAGCGGAAATAAAGGATAACTTAAGCAACGATAAATTTCAAGATGTCGGGCATAATGTATATATTGAGCTGTAATTAACCAATTATAACACATGAAGGCGACGTTGAAAAAGGCTACTCCAAACCCGGAGCAGTCCTTTAATATTCATAAAGATATCGGCCATGCGATGTTAAGTGCATGGCACTATCACCCGGAGTGCGAACTATTGGTACTTAAACGAACTTATGGCACCTGCCTTATCGGCGATCATGTGGGTCCCTTTAAAAACGGTGATGTATTTCTATTTGGGTCAAACCTGCCCCATACATTCAGGGGCGAAAAAAAATATTTGGAGCGCGATGATGAAAAAATAGGTGAAACGATCGTGATCTTGTTCCAAAATAACATTTGGGGAGATGCCTTTTTAAATCTTCCGGAGATAAGTCCCATTGTAAAGTTACTTAATATAGGTAAGCTTGGTTTGCGATTAAAAGGCGCAACCAGGAGAAAGGTGGCTAAAATAGCCGAAGAAATGCTTCTTGCTTCTCCGGCCAGGAAGTTGATCAACCTGCTATCGGCACTTGAACTGATAGCGAGCTCGAAAGAATATGAGTTGATATCATCCAGCGGTTTTAATCCCGAAGTAAATCAGGTTGATCAAAGCCGGATCAATACGATATTTGAATATACCTTTAATAATTATCATCGAAAAGTTGTTTTAGAAGATGTAGCAGCAATTATTAATATGGGCAAACATTCGTTTTGCAGGTACTTTAAATCAAAAACGAAGAAGACCTACATCCAGTTCTTAATGGAAGTTAGGATCGGGCATGCATGCCGGTTATTGGTGGAAGAAGAGTTTAATATGGCCGAGATCGGATATGCTTGCGGTTATAATAATATTTCTCATTTCTATCACCAGTTTAAGGCGCTCACCAAAAAAAATCCGCTGGATTACCGGCACAATTACCTCAGAACAGAGGCTATGAAAGTAGCTGAGTAAGAAAAGAAGATCGATACTGCTTGCTATTGATCTACGTAAAAACTATTTTTTGACATTTACTCCTGGTTTAAAATAATTATTATCGGTTATCCAGTCGGTGAGTCGCTGCGGCCAGGCCTTTAGCGATCGATAAGGCGTATGATAACCCATGTTGAATGCATGACCGCCTTTTGCATAAATATGCGCCTCTACAGATACACCAGCCTCGCGGTAAGCATTTAACAATGCTATAATAGGCGGGGAGCAGCAAACATCCTCATTTGCTGCAACCAAAAAAATAGGGGGTGCGTTGGATGCAACTTTATTTGGCACGCCCAATGGCCCCGGATAAACTAATATCACAAAATTTGGCATGGCGCTCATTTTTTCAATAGGATCCTCCGAACTTTCATCGCCTTTTCCCTGAATATATACAGCCATATCAACAACTTCGCCTCCGGCAGAAAAACCCATCATTCCCACCCTGTTTGGGTCAATATTCCACTGGGCAGCATTGCTGCGCACCAGCCGCATTGCCCTGATCGCATCTTGTCTGGCGTGTACGTTAATGTTATATGGCGATAAGGTATCGCGCGCTAACCTGTATTTCAATACGATAGCCGCAATGCCCAATTGATTGAAATATTGAGCCGGTTCGCGGCCTTCTGAGTTGATCACCAACATGCGATGGCCGCCGCCAGGGCAAATTAATACAGCCATACCTGTATTTTTTTCTTTTGGGGGTAAGTAGACAGTTATAGACGGGTTGTGTACATTACTAACATACTTATCGCCTTTTTCGGGTTCAGCGCGGCGGGACTCAAATCCTGGTGCTCCGTTTTTCCATAAAGGTATGATCGTTGAGTCATGTTGCGCAACTGCCAAACAAGGGCATGCACATACAAGGACGGCGATCATTTTTAAGATCGATTTAGCTTTCATTTTCAGGGCCTCAAAACATAGATCAATGGCTTTGGGTCAAACGTAGAATTTAAGCAGTGGCCGTTATTTTATTATTGGCGCAAATTTTTGTAATATATTAACAATATACCGCAAATGCCGCCTGATAAGGGTTAATTAGTGGCCGCTAACCTGGGCCGGGTTCTGAAATAGATCAATAAACCCTATATTCACAGGACTAAGTTTAACCTACTATCATGAGAATTTATAACACTACAGGGGGTATTATTGTTAGCCACAACGACCAGTATTTTTTATCTGACGAGCCAGACTGGAATGTTTTTGTAAACAGAAGCAACCTTTTTAAAGCTGTTAGCAGTGAACTTAAACAACTTAAGGCTAACGATCAACTACAAGAACTGGTCACCTCGGCGTTATTGGCGCCTATCGCCGGTCAGGAGGTATGGGCAGCGGGGGTTACTTATTTTCGGAGCCGGGAAGCCAGAGTAGAGGAATCAAAAGATGCAAAAGGGGGTGATTTTTACACCAGGGTATATGATGCAGAACGGCCCGAACTTTTTTTTAAATCGCCCGCTTATCGTACCGTTGGGCCGGGTGATGAGGTTCGCATCCGTAAAGATTCACAATGGAATGTACCCGAGCCCGAATTGACCCTGTTCATTTGCTCGGGAGGAACCATTGAAGGGTATACGATCGGTAACGATATGTCTTCAAGAGACATTGAAGGCGAAAACCCGCTTTACCTTCCTCAGGCAAAATCATACAATGGGGCTGCCGCCCTGGGGCCATGCCTGCTGGTACTGGAAAAACCGATCGATCCAGATACAAGCATTAATATGGAGATAGTCAGGGACTCGGTTGCGGTATTCAGTGATCGCATCTCCATAAACCAGATGAAGCGTAAACATACCGAATTGGTTAGCTACCTGTTTAGGGAACTGGATTTTCCTCACGGTACCTTTTTAATGACGGGCACTGGCATAGTTCCTCATGATGGTTTTACCCTGCATGCCGGTGATATCGTAAAGATCACGATCGCAGAGATCGGCACATTAATTAATAGAGTTGCATGATGGTGGTTGTAGAACAAATTATAGGTTTTGAAACGTCTGCTGAGGGAAGGGATACAATGATCTCCATCGATCCCGCTAACGGCGATAAAGTAGCAGAGTTTTTTATAGCTACAGCAGAAGAAGTTGATAAGGCAGTTGAGAAAGCAGCGGCTGCCTTTCAGCAATACAGAAAAAGATCTGGCGCTGAGAAAGCAGGCTTTTTAGAAGCGATAGCCAATGAGATCATGGCGATAGGAGATGAACTGATCACTGTTTGCTGTGCTGAATCTGGATTACCCCAGGGCCGTATTGTAGGTGAAAGGGGGCGTACCACAGGGCAGCTCAAATTATTTGCTGATCTGTTAAAAGAAGGCTCGTGGCTCGACGCGCGGATCGAGACAGCCAACCCGGAACGTGTACCGCTTCCAAAGCCTGATATCCGTTATATGCAAATAGCCCTTGGGCCCGTGGTAGTTTTTGGCGCAAGCAACTTTCCACTGGCGTTTTCGGTAGCTGGCGGAGATACGGCGTCGGCATTGGCGGCGGGTTGCAGCGTTGTTGTAAAAGCACATCCCGCTCATCCGGCAACCAGCTGGCTGATCGGTAAAGCGATCCAAAAAGCAGCCAGATCAACTGGCATGCCTGACGGTGTTTTCTCCCTTTTATTTGGCGATGGGCCTGTTTTAGGCGCTCAGTTAGTTAAGCACCCTGAGATCAAAGCAGTTGGTTTTACAGGATCATTCGGTGCTGGTAAAGCTATTTATGATATGGCTGTGCGCAGAGAGGTTCCAATACCTGTTTATGCAGAGATGGGAAGTACTAACCCGGTGTTTATCCTTCCGCAAGCTTTAAAAAACCTGGGTGATCCTATTGCCAAGGGATTTTCAGGGTCGGTAACGCTTGGTGTGGGGCAGTTCTGTACCAATCCCGGAATGCTTATCTATGAAAATTCTGAAACTTTTACGACGAAGCTGGAAGAAGAATTCAAACAAACTATTGGCGGCGTTATGCTGACCCCTCAGATCCATCAATCATACAATGCCGGGATCGAGCGAAATGCCGGCATTGAAGGCGTACTTACGATAGCAAAAGGAAATGCCCCAACGGGTTTGAATACAGCACTCCCTATACTATTTAAAATAAAAAGCGATACCTTAAAAGCTCATCCTGATCTGTCTGAAGAGGTGTTTGGCCCAACCAGCCTTGTTGTAGAGGCTACCTCCAAAGGGGATATGCTGGAAATAGCCCGAAACCTTACAGGCCATTTAACAGCGACCGTACATGGTACCGATAACGATCTGGCTGAATATAAAGACCTGTTGGATATTTTAGAGCAAAAGGTAGGCAGGCTACTGATCAACGGCTTTCCTACAGGGGTTGAAGTATGCAGTGCGATGGTTCATGGCGGACCGTTCCCGGCCACAACCGACCCCAGAAGCACATCGGTAGGCACGGCGGCAATTAATAGGTTTACAAGGCCGGTATGTTACCAAAATATGCCACAGAATTTACTGCCTGATGAACTAAGGAATGACAACCCTTTAGGTATTTGGCGATTGGTTGACGGCCGCTTAAGTAAAGAAGAAATAAAATTATAAACTAACAAGAGAGATATATGGGATCGTATAGAAGTTCAGACTGGTTTGGGAAAAAAGATAAGATGGGACTTATTTACCGGAGCTGGATGAAAAATCAGGGGATGCCGGAGGATATGTTCGATGGCAGGCCGGTGATCGGGATCTGTAATACATGGTCGGAACTAACACCCTGCAACGCGCATCTGCGCGATATTGCCGAAAGTGTACGGCGTGGTGTACTGGAAGCTGGCGGTTTCCCGCTTGAGTTCCCCATTATGTCATTAGGCGAAACGCTGCTGAAACCTACGGCAATGCTGTTTCGCAACCTGGCCAGCATGGATGCCGAAGAATCCATCAGGGGCAACCCTATTGACGGCGTGGTCTTACTCACCGGGTGCGATAAAACTACGCCCTCTACTCTAATGGGGGCAGCCAGTGTCGATCTGCCGACTATTGTGGTGCAGGGCGGGCCTATGCTGAACGGCAAATACCACGGTCATGATATCGGCTCAGGTACCAGTGTATGGAAGCTAACTGAAGAGTTGAAAAAAGGCAATATCGGCTATGAAGAGTACGCGGAAGTGGAAAGCTGCATGTCACGCAGCGCGGGGCACTGTATGACCATGGGGACGGCTTCCACCATGGCCTGCATGGTAGAAGCGCTGGGGATGAGTTTAAGCGGCGGCGCGGCTATACCTGCCGTGGATGCCAGGAGGAAAAGACTTGCCCAGCTATCCGGCAGAAGGATCGTAGAAATGGTTAAAGAAGATCTGCGGATCTCTAAAATATTAACCCGGGATGCATTTGAAAATGCGATTAAGATCAATGCTGCTGTTGGCGGCTCGTCCAACTTTGTTATTCACCTGACCGCTATTGCAGGCAGGATCGGGGTGGAATTGAATTTAGAAGATTATGATAAGATCGGCAGTAAGATGCCGTTGCTGGTAAACCTGATGCCTTCTGGCAAATTCCTGATGGAAGACTTTTATTATGCCGGTGGTGTGCCTGCAGTTATTAACCAAATGCGATCTCAGCTAAAGATGGATACACTCACGGTAAGTGGCAGATCACATCGGGAAAATATTGAAGGCTCCGGCGTAAATTATAACAAGGAGGTTATTTATGAATATGATTCCCCTTTAACACCAGAAGCAGGTATCGTGATATTGAAAGGTAACCTGGCATTAAATGGTGCAGTGATCAAGCCATCGGCGGCAACGCCCGAGTTAATGCAGCATCGCGGACGCGCCGTGGTTTTTGAGGATATTGAGGATTACCATGCCCGGATAGACGACCCGGCACTGGATATCGATGGAACTTGTGTTATGGTCTTAAAAAGCGTAGGTCCTGTGGGTTATCCTGGTATGCCCGAGGTGGGGAATATGACGCTACCGAAAAAGCTGCTGGACAAAGGGGTGATGGATATGGTCAGGATATCAGACGGCAGAATGAGCGGCACTGCTTATGGGACAGTTATCCTGCATGTATCTCCCGAGTCGGCCATTGGCGGAAATTTGGGGCTTGTTGAGAATGGGGATATCATCGAACTGGATGTTGCGGGCAAGCGCATTCACCTGGAGGTTAGCGATGAAGAACTGGCTGAAAGAAGAAGTAAATGGACACCGCCAAAGCCGGTTATGGAACGTGGCTATGTCAATATGTATATCAAGCATGTACAACAGGCCGATAAGGGTGCAGATCTGGATTTCCTTGTCGGCGGATCAGGATCAACAGTAACGCGCGATTCGCATTAAAGCAAACTATGGCGATACTTATCCTAATTGCGTGCATTGTTACATTGGTATTGTTAATAGCATGGGCCAGGGTGAACACTTTTCTGGCATTTTTGCTTGTGTCCGTTATGGCGGCCTTGCTGTTGGGCATGCCGCTGAGCCGCATCCCGCCGACGGTCAATAAGGGCCTGGGCGATACGCTGGGTTCGTTAGTGATCATTATTGTGTTGGGGGGCATGTTGGGTAAACTGGTGGCCTATAGCGGTGCGGCGCAAAAGATAGCCACCGTATTAAAAAATACGTTTGGATATAAATACGTAACCTGGGCCATGTCTTTAACCGGCTTTATTGTAGGCATCCCCTTGTTTTATAATGTAGGCTTTGTCCTGCTGATACCCATTATCTTTTCAGTAGCTTATAATTATAAGTTGCCATTGGTCTATGTCGGGTTACCGATGCTGGCATCGCTTTCGGTAATGCACGGGTTTTTGCCTCCGCATCCCTCGCCCATGGCGCTGGTGTCCCAATTCCATGCTGACCTGGCTAAAACCTTCGTCTACGGTATTATTATCGCTATCCCCGCTATAGTTATTGCAGGCCCCATTTTTGCGAAGACGTTAAAAAATATGAGATCAAGCCCGACAATCATTTTGCAGGCTGATCAGCTAACCGAAGAGGAATTGCCCGGGATAGGAAACAGTATCATTTCTGCTTTGCTGCCGGTGCTGATCATTGGTGGCGCCACTTTGATAGTTAGGATATTCAACGATAATACGGTCATAAAAAACATTGCCGGCTTTATTAGTGAACCTGCCATAGCCATGATCCTCACTATCGTTATCGCAACCTATACCTTGGGTATGAGGATGGGTAAAACAATAACTGCGGTTATGGGTATCTATTCCGAAGCGGTTAAGGATATCGCGATGATCCTGTTGATCATCGGAAGCGCCGGTATCCTGAAACAGATATTTGTAGAAACGGGAGTAAGCACTCAACTGGCGTCCATTTTGCAACAACTTAGCCTGCCCCCTTTGCTTTTAGCGTGGCTTATTACCGCTATACTACGACTTAGCCTGGGCTCAGCTACCGTAGCGGGCCTAACGGCCGCAGGCATCGTTTATCCACTAATGGGACCTAACGGACCGGATCCAAACCTTATGGTGCTGGCCGTAGGCGCGGGTAGCCTGTTCTGTTCGCATGTTAATGATACTTCTTTCTGGCTGTTCAAAGAGTACTTTGGCTTATCAATGAAGCAAACTTTTTTATCCTGGTCGCTGATGGAAACGCTCGTTTCTGTTATCGGCCTGATCGGCGTGCTGATTTTGAGCTGGGTAAATTAACGTGCTGGTTAAATTCATCAGTAGGAAAGACCCGCCATGGAAACTTTCACCAGTACAAACGCTAAAATTCAACCAGGTAACTCGTGAATTTGGTGAATATGTTGGCTTGAACGATATGTTTAAGCTAAAATATCCCCAAAAATTTGTGTTTTTTATGCTTTTTTTTAGATGCTGACGGCGTTTTAGTTTGCGACAGTTTGTTGCCGGCGGTGGGCATCAGTACGCTGTCTTTTACGGTTTTGTTAGCTGCTACAGTTTTTGAACTGGTTTTGATCAAGCTGTTGTTTGCGGGGAACGCGATGGATGGCGGGATATAGTTTTGTTTGGCTGTAATTACCACAGGTGCCTTTTTATTGAACATGGCAATGAAACCAAACAGCAGTGCGGCAAATAATAATAGTGTTAGTGCGGCAAAAACCGGCTTGTTTAGCTTTATCAATTTTTTATCATCCGCCTCAGTTTGCTGATATTTTGAAAGTTGTGCCTTAAGTTGCTCGTTCTCTTCCTGTAAAATTAAAATACCGGCAACATCCTCTTTAGAAGCGTTTGCATCAACGCTTTTGGTTATTAGCTCTTCCTGTAAAGCAAGGCCATCAGGGTATCGCTGCTGCGGATCTTTCTCCAGGCATTTTGATATGATGTTTAATAACCATTGCGGCACCCTCATTTCCAGATCTTTTTTTTCGGCCGTCCATGTTTCGGGTAGGTTTTGTAGGCGCAGTTTGAGCAGGTCAGGAACAGGAGTTTCCATATGTGCCAGCATCACTGTATGGCGCGATGTTTCGCCATTATCATCCAGCGGAAACGGCACACGACCAGCCAGCAGCTCGTACAATATCACACCATAACTATACACATCGGTTTGAAACAGCACGGTACCCGTATTTTGCTCAGGCGCCATAAACTCTACCGCACCCGCATGCCGCAAACTGGTGCGCCGCTGCTCGTCAGACATAACGGCCAAACCAAAATCAAGCAGCACATAATTGCCCGAATGGATATTGTACTTTACATTATTGCTTTTAATATCGCCATGTTTGATGCCCAGGTTATGGCAATGAGCAAGCGCGTTTGCCAATTGATCGGCCAGCTTAATGGTTTCTTTAATGGTAAATACAGGGTCGTTGGGCGCTTTAAGCAGTTCTCCCAGATCGGGCCCCTCAATAAATTCCATCTCGATAAACGGGAACGAGCCACTCTCTGTCAATCCCGAATTAAGAATTGTAACTACATTAGGATTAGCGACCTCGTTCACTTTTTTCAGCTTGTCAACTTCGTTCTGAAAATTGATGAAATTCTTATCATTGTCATCTTCGGTGTAAATGGGTGTAGGCAATATTTTTACGGCACTTAAAACCGGCCCCATGCGCCGGCCCTTATACACAGATCCCTGCCCACCTGTGCGCATGGCACCCATGTTTTCCAGCCCGTTTGTTATGGTAAAAACCTTGCTCATTTTGCTTCGGGTGTATAGCTAAATTCAATTACCGCCGACTCGCCTAAAATAACCTGGTCGCCCTCATCAAGTTTATGCCCTATTTGCGTGGAGTTAAGCTTGTTGAGCGTTTCATCCTTTGCCGATCGTATCTTGACCTTGTTAGTTGGTGGCACGCCGCCTTCATCTGCGTAAAACATAAACGAGTTATGATCATTGCTCCACTCGATGTGTGCATGCTGCCGGCTGATGTACTTGTTACTTTCGTTGCTGCTATCACCTGGAAAAGCGATGTGGTTGAGTCTGAAAAAGCCGTCGCTCACCTGTACCTTTTTTTCGCGCCCAATGTTAACCTTCCCATCTGCCGATGTCAGGGTATATTCCTTCTTCTCAGCCTCGCCATTCAATACTCTGATGTACGCTGTTGCCGATTTTTGTATGGTATTATCTTTAGTGCGGATAAACAGTGCGGCGTCAAGTCCCTCTATTCCTATGGCTTCGGGCGGGATATCGGTACAAAACTCTGTTTCCATCGCCCAGGTTTTGGGCAGGTCCAAAGCGTAGTCATCCGCTATTTTTTGTACTTCGTTTTTAAACTTGTTTTCATCATCGGCATATACCGCCGCTTCATAAACGTGCTTGCTACTGCTATCTGCCGAAATAAACAGATGGATCCCTTTTATATTGCGACCTTCGCCGCCTTCAGCTTTCTGAAGTTCTTTTTTTATAAAGCGCAGCAAAGTATCCCTTACCGATTTTACATCGCCGGTACTTTTATCATCGCTTTTTTTAAATATATCAAACATGGTTCTTTCAATAGTTATTTAATTGGTTGTATTCGTATCAACAACGGTTGCCGGTTGTGCCGGTTCAGGCTTTGCCTGTACAGGTACTGCGGGTTGTGCCGGTGCGATGCTTTTGATATATCCCTTTTTCAGCAAAAGTGGTATGATGTGTTTCCCTGCCAAATGCACCGCGTCCGACGATCCTTTTGTCGATTCTATACGTATACAAACAACCATATTGCCATTTCCGTTTGCCTTCGGTGCAAAAAATACATACCAGCCATCATTAATGTCCTGTTTTTTCCATATCCTTTCGGGCGTGCCGGTTTTACCTGCTACAGCCATGCCTAAAATGGGTATCTTGGGCTGGCTTTGCTCTATCATGTAGCTTTTGATCAATTCGGCATATGCGGGATCGGTTAGCTTTTGCGATATCCGTGGGGCTACAACAGTATCGTTAATTTTTAATGCGAACCTGCCGGCCATCAGCACACCGTTATTGGCCACGCCTGATGCCAGCCGCGCTACTGCCGCAGGTGTGGCTATCAACTCACCCTGACCCCATGCCATACCCGAAATACCCTTGGCCCGCGTTTTATGGATATTATTCGGATCGTACCTTGGCCGGGTATCAAACTCCGTTTTGCGCCACAACTGCCGCCATTTTTCTTCCTGCTCACTATTTACATTTGATGGCCGGTTGTAGTAATACCCACCTACGCCACGCAAAAACATCCCGGTTTTAATGTACAGATTAACCATATCTTCCTGCAAATGCTCCTGGTTAGCCAGTTTGATAAAATAAACGTTGTTTGATTTTGCGATGGCGCGCTCCATGGTAATTACCCCGGTCTCATCGGGTTCAATGCCTTTGGTGCGGATACGTTCCCAGCTGTATACCATAAACTTTTTGTTTGCCGCTTCGGCGCCCAGCTTATTAAACGCCGCCATAGCTGTTAATACCTTAGCCGTAGAACCCGGCTGTGTGGCGTAGGTAAAGCCCAGGTCGGTAGTGGTTACCCATTGCGATAGCTGGTTTTGATCGGGAATACTCATCGTTAGCTGGTCCCAGTTATGTACCGGCGGCAAGGGGTATACGGCAGATGCATACACGTCACCCGTTGAGGCTTCCATCACTACCACCGAAACCCTGTTATCATACAAAGAGGTATCTGTAGCTATTGATCGCTGAATGCTGCTTTGCAGGTCGGCATCCACACTCAATTGCACATCACGATTCTTATTTTTAAAAGCGGCTACTGCATTGCTGTTTATACCGGCCACCAGTAAAGGCGCTATGGCACTGTAATCCTTTTTACTTACCGTCATCTCCTGCATGCCGCGCGGCAAAAAACGGTTCTCCTGGTAATTTGATGCCTTTACCGTGTAGTTTGATATGGGCATTTTAAAGCCTCTTAGTTCGGCGGCGTGCTCGTATTCGGCAAAATAGCCGTTGGGACTGCCGTTAAAAACGCCGGTATTGGCATCTCCCGTCCAAAAGAAAAGCTGGGCATCATAAGGGTAATAACGGGTTAGGCGCTTATGCATAACTGAGTCGAGGTTATAGTTCCCTGCGCCGCCGGCCGCCAAAAGTCTGGCCTGTTTTTTTATCAGTTGGGGATTGCTGGTTGCCAAAATGCGACCTTCACGGTCAAAAATAGTACCTGCCTGTAGCTTATTCATCAGGATGGCAATACGGGGATTATAGCTAAACATGCGTGCGCCGCTTTTATCGGCAACCAGGGCGGGTTTAACTATCCACTTTTCGTTATCAAACAGGTATCGCGATACATTAACCGTTAACAACGTCAGGCCGATACAGGCCGCAACCAGGGCCGGTACAAGGTTTCTGTCCTGCTGTTTGGTGATGTATGCCATTTGCAGGGGTGTGCCCTTTACTATTGATGCTGATAATAAAAAACCGGCAGCAAAAAAGTTAGCCACTAACGATGAGCCGCCGTAGCTTTCAAAAGGCAAAGCAACTCCCGATAAGGGTAATGCCCCGGTTGAACCACCTGCAATAAGCAAAAACTGAACAAACGTACAGGTCCCGATGCCCGCGCATAAATAAAACAAAAATGGTGTACCGGTTTGCCGCCCGATGAGGATGGCGCGGTGCAGGTACAATAAAAAGAGTAAGAATATGCTGACGATGCCTGCCCAGCCAAATGCCTCACCAATTGATGGCAATATCATATCGGTATGTGCCTCGGGTATGGTTTTGGAGAAGCTTTCGCCGATGCCCTGGCCGGATACCCCGCCGCCCGACATGGCCCATAGGCCGTTAGCTACCTGGTCGCCGCCATAAACTTCATTGTTCCAGGGATCCTGCCAAATGGCTTTACGATCGACCAAACGGTGTACCGGGCCGGGGAAAAGCTTGTCCAGTTTAGGTACCTTATCCAGCGTTAAAAAGCCAGCTATAATAACCAGGGCCATTATGGCCGATTCGCTTAACCGCGCGCCTTTAAATAGCCTTGCTGCCAGTAACATCATAACAGATAGCAGCGCCGACAGCCATACGTTATTAAATATCCATGTTACCAGTACATAAAAAACAATAGAAAGCGCCATGAACATGAAGTCGCCGCGCGAAAACGAGAACAGGATAATAAAGGTAAAGCAAATTACCATGGCCGGGCCAAGATCGCCAAGCAATAAAAACAATATCAGCGCCGCCCCGATGGCTATAAGCGCGAACGAAAAGAACGACCAGCGCTTTTGCCAGGTGGCATATTCGCTTAAAAACTTTTCGTTAGCCGCGAAAAAGCCTGCAAGGAAGAGGATAGCGAGGTATTTAACAATTTCGCTTGGTTGAAAAATGAACAGGTTGACCTTTACGCCACTACCCTCAGGACCGGTGCCAAAACGGATGGTTAAAACCAGCAGCACAATTGCCGCCACTATCCATGGCCAGCCGTTTGCGGCGCGGGAGTTGTTTTTAAATATCAACATCCGGTACATGCCCGAGTCGGCGGTAAAGCGACGCAGGTTGCAAAACAGCAGGATTATGATAGCCGCGAAACCTAAAGCAAGGTAAACCAACGAATCCTTTGCCAGGAAACGGTCGCGCAGGGGATCTTGCAGGCTAAGCAGAGTAATGAATGATATTCCTGTAAGCAGCATTACCAGTGGCAAAATCAATTGATCTGCCGGGGTAAAGCGTCGTGATAGCAACAAGTGTATCAACCAAAAGCCAAAAATAAAACTGCCCGCAATTATCCAAAACCATAAATTAAACTCGGCCGGTGTACGGATGATAAACGATTTTTCTTTTTTCAGGATACTGAAATCGCGGGTGGATAATAGTTTTAATGTATGCGGTGCCTGATAAAAATTGAAAGTTGCATTTTTATCCAAACTCTCAACACCTTGTGTTTTGCCAAACTGGTAATTGGGCTGCAGCGGCAAAACCTGGAAGGCTTTACCCGGCGGCAAATTTTTAAAACTATAGTTGCCATTGGCATCCGTACGCGCAAAAGCCGTTAAGGATTGGAGGTGCGCCTGTTTGCCGGAGTCTAAAACAAAAACCTTTTGAAATGAGGGAGCGTTTTGTGTGCGTACCTGTGTTTGGGAAACTTCTTCGTCGCTTAGGGTGCTATCCTGCGGCAGTACCAGTTGTAATCTTACCAATACCCCCGCAACAGGTATTTTTTTGTTGAAAACAGTGCCGCTTACAGTTGGGCCGCCCATACCAATATCTGCTGTTTGGGGCAAGGGAGGCGGGGCTTTTTGTTCCTGCTCAAACCGCAGTGAGTCGGCACCGGTATAACCCAATAATGCCCGCGAATCAATTACCCGCTGCTTAAACGATGCGCCCCCGTTGTTAAAGGCTTCGTCGGCATTAACGTAATATTGCCTTTTATTGAGGTCGCCAATGTTATCAAATTTAACACCGGCCTTTGTTTTGCCAGCAATTACATTCTCTATCAGGTCAATATCTTTTTTATCCTCAAAATAATAGCCATTGGTTAATAATGCAGCCACATTTTTAGCCGGGTTTTTACCATTTAAATTTACCATCGAGCCATCGTGTAGCCTTGGGTCCACATCGGTAAAGCTGTTTTGCTGTATGGTGTATAGCCTGATAAAAAGCAATGCTAAGATCACGGTGATCAGCAGCAAAAAAATACGCTCCTTTTTTCGCACCGGCTGTAAAGGTTTATCGGGCTCCATACGGCAACTTGGTTTTTGCGAGTGAGTCGGTAACGAACAAGGCAAACGAGGTGCTGCCGTTTACATATTTACCATCAGGAAAACTAAAAGTATTTTGCAGTGGCTGCCTGCAATTAAAAAAACGTACATTATTTAATTCAACATTGTTATTATAGCCCGCTACAGCTACATTAAACTGCCTGAATGATAGGCTATCCAAAACAATATGCTTGTTATTTGCCGATAAATTGAAAGCCGGGCCGTTGTACCCGCTATCACTTTGCAGTATGATATTGCCCATCGCCTTGATATGCAGGGTGTCACGGTTAATGGTTATCGGCGCACTGATCAATACCGGCGATCTAAAAACAGTATCGGGTAACAGCAGGTAGTTACCTTTGCAATTGTTAATGGCCTGCTGCAGTTTTATTTGCTGCGCGTTGGGCGCTTTTTTTACCGGGACAGCAATTGCAACCTGCACAGGTTTGTGATAATTAAAATATTGCCATATACAAACCGCGGCGAGGCCAAGTACGACCAGAATAAGAAAGCCAATAATTGTTTTGGTTGGTGACGGGCGCTCCGGTACGGTGTAAGAGCTATCGGCCCGGATATCGGGGGCGGCACTTACTGCCGGTGGTTCCGGCTGCTGCTGTATGGTACCGGCAGGCATGGTAGCCTCATGCTTTTTTTTTGGTTTATTATTTTCAACCAGTACAACGGTAATGTTATCCTTGCCGCCGTTTTGGTTTGCGGCATTTACCAGGCTGGTGCATTTTGTTTTTAATGATGATTTGGTTGTGAGGATGTTGCATATGGCCTCTTTATCAACCATATCGGTAAGGCCATCGCTGCACAGCAGTAAGGTATCACCCGGCAAAAATGGCGATTGGCCGGTTTCAAGATAATCGCCGTTTTGGATGTCGGTGTTTTTAAATCCAAGAGCCTTGTCAATTTCGTTACGTTTGGGATGCTTCATGGCTTCCATTTCGGTAAGGCGGCCCGAGTCTTCCAAAAAACCTACAAACGACTGGTCGTGTGAAATTTTAACCAGCGTTTCATCACGAAGCAAATATAACCGGGTATCGCCAACATGGGCGTAGTAAAATTGGTTGGCAGTTAAATCAACCAGGGCGAGCGTTGCCACACAGGCCATGCTGTCGTGTTTTTTAGCCTCCAGTTTTTCATGGCTAATCTTATCGTTGGCTATTTGCAGGGCGTCGGTTAACAGGGGTATAATTTGCCCGTCTATTTTCGACAGGCGCCACAGGATAGTTTCGCGGGCCAGGGCCGCGGCCACCTCGCCACCAGAGTAACCGCCAACACCATCAATAACGCAAGCAATAATATAACGGCTGTTTGCGTCAAGCTGTGCTATAAAAGCGTCTTCATTATCCTGCCTTTGCTTGCCGGTATCAGTAAGGCCATAAAAGTTTTCAGCCATTGGGTTTACCTGGGGTTTTTATGTCAATAAAATGAGTTATCAGTAATATCACGCAAAGGGCAAGTAATCCAAACGATAATATTTGCGACATGCCGGTTATGATTTAAAAATGTTTACGCCTACAATGCCGTTCAGCAAAATCTTCGAGTTTACGGGCAGCTCCACCCACCCGGGCGAGTTAACATCGCTTTTGGCAACTTCTTCTTCGTTTAAAATGGTGAGTTCGCCAAACGATGCCAGGTAAAATTTACCGTCGGACCGGTTGTAGCGTACATTGAGGTGTGGTGTGTTCACCCACTCTGTAGGGATGCGGAAAATATTTGTTGCTTCGCGTGTTTCGTCATTGCCCGATACCACGATCTCATCATCTGTCATGATAAACTCCACCTTTTTACCTGCAAATTGCTTTTCGGGAATGATGGTTTCAAAGCGGGCCAGGTTTTTAGCATACTTATTGGGTATGTTTCCTTCATCCAGTTCCAGGCCCTCAACATAAGGAGCTTCATAATAGCCCTCGCTATAATAATTAAAGCCTTTTAACACATCCTGACTAATATCAAACGTTTGCGCGATGCCTGTTTGGCGGGGTATAAAAGTTACCCTCAGGTTTTCTTCTTTCTGATTGTTATCAGGCATCAGCTTGCCGATAAAACCGATATCGCCACGGGTATAATCGGGATGCGATACCAAACGAAATACCCATTTTGAGCTGGATGGTATCACAATTTTACCGGCCGACCGGTATTGCTTTAATAACCCGTAAAACTTTTTAATGCATTCGTTAACTATCAGACCAAATATTCCCTGTTTATTGTTCATAAACGAGGTATAATCTTCGGGGTTAAAACAGATAATGTATTCGTGGTAAAATACAATACGATCGGCAAAGGAAAGCTCGCGTATTGAATCGCTGAACTTTGCTACAATATAATTAAAAACATCATCGGGGGTTAAAACCCGCTGACTGTTTATTGTTGACGTATTTTCGGATGTTAAAAACCAATCCTGTATGCCTATGCGTTGCCAAATAGATGTTTGTGAGTCCATGTTTAAGTTTAACCGGGCTTAATTTATTACAATCAACACCGGATGATAAGATATGTTTTGCCGATGAGCGCGAGCCCGTAAAAATTACTCATCGGGTGGTTTTACCGTGCCCGATGTATCAGTTTCTGTACTATCGGCTTGTTCACCTTCGGCCTTTTGGCGCTGCCGGCGCATCTCATCTTTTATGGCTTGCTGCGTAACTGAGTCGGCAGCCTTTTGGCGCTGCCTGAAACTTTGCCGGGGCGCGGTAGTAGTTGTGGTATCCGTTTTAGGTACCGATGTACTATCCTCCGTTTTTACAACACCGGCGGCAGTTCGGTTGCCGGTAAAATATAAGTATCCTGCTGCCGCCATACTAAGCAGCAGCAATAACAGCATCCCGATAAACAAGGGTTTTGAAAGATGCACGGTATCATCATTATACGCCTGCTGAGGCAGTACTGCCGGCTCCTTAACACTTTCGTCTGATTGAATGATCACTTCACTGGCCTGCATATCATCGCTGGCTTTTATAGCCTCAACACTTCCGTCGATTATGGCCTGTTGCAACGCCATTCCGTTTGCGTAACGCTTTTCGGGATCCTTTTCAAGGCATTTCGAAATGATATCAAGCAGCCATTGCGGCACCCTCATTTCCAATGCTTTTTTCTCCGCGGGCCAATTTGCAGGTATGTTGTCCTTGCGCAGTTGCATCAGGTTGGGCACAGGCGTTTCCATGTGCGCCACCATTACGTTATTACGTGATGTTTCGCCATTATCCTGCAGCGGGAACGGTACCTGGCCCGCCAGCAGCTCATACAATATCACACCATAACTGTAAATATCCGTTTCAAAAAGCAGGGCACCTGTGTTTTGCTCGGGCGCCATAAACTCGATGGCCCCGGCATGACGCATACTGGTGCGGCGCTGCTCGTCGGACATAATGGCCAAACCAAAATCGAGCAGCACATAATTACCCGAGTGGAGATTGTATTTTACGTTATTGCTTTTAATATCCCCATGTTTTACACCCACTTTATGGCAATGGGCAAGCGCGTTTGCCAACTGGTCGGCAAGTTTCATTGCTTCCTTAACGGTGAACAGTTTATCGTGCGGCGGTTTAAGCAGTTCTTCCAGGTCGGGGCCATCAATAAACTCCATCTCGATGAAAGGAAATGAGCCGCTATCCGTTAAGCCCGAATTAAGGATCTTTACCACATTGGGGTTGGGCACTTCGTTTACTTTTTTCAGCTTATCAACCTCATTTTTAAAAGCCTTAAAGTTTTTGTCGTCCTTGTCCTCGGTATAAATGGGAGTAGGTAAAAGCTTAACCGCGCTAATAACAGGGCCCATCCGGCGGCCCTTATATACCGAACCTTGCCCACCGGTGCGCAGTGCACCCATATTTTCCAATCCTTCGGTTATGGTGAATATTTTACTCATGTTTAAACTTGTGTTGCTCCTGCTGGTTTCGCCAAAGCATAACACATAGTTGAGTAATATGTTTATAAGCAGGCATCATTGAGTTGCCAACAACCGGCATCAATACAGGTTTGCTTTTTAAGCGAAAAATGCTTATATTGGGAAATACGATGCCGGAAGAAATTGCAAATTTGATAATCCAGTACCGATAATTATTGAAAAAATACCGACAAATACCCACCTTTTCGGAGTTTTTGTTGCGAAAATGATAATGGTTCTTTGATATTGCCATCCTAACCCCGTACTGCCGGCGGCGTTATGCTGCGGCAGCACGGTGCGCTGACATCTTATAAGAAAAATGGACCGGGGGTTATCTTACCTCATCCCAATCATCGGTTCTGAAACTCGATGCCGGAATGCCGTCGTTATTGTATAGTTCGGCAACGCAAAACTCTTTAAAGGCATACCTTACGGCTATGGGAGCTGCAACCTGATCGCAAGTCAAAATAACCTGGTTATTTACCATTTTGGCTTTGGCAGGATAAAACTTCTTGTCGGCTCCGGCTACCTCAAATAGCGTTAACGGTTTTCCGTAAGTAGTTAAATAGGGAGCGTTGCTAAAAGTTACGGTAACTGTATTGGCGGTAACGGCCATGGTTTTATAGGTTGGCGCCTCACAAGCTATGCCTTTAATGCCGTAAGTTTTGCCCAGTGCCCAGTAAGCCAGGCGTTGTGCGGGCAGGGTTTTATTCATATAATGGATAAATTTCTCCATCCCTACATCCATAGTTGATGCCATACCGCTATTAGGTATCAAAGCCATGCCGTTGAATTGTGCCTCGCGCAGCATGGGGCCGCTACGTGTTTTATCCTGAGAGCCGAATGGCGCTATCTGCACGTAATAGAACGGGATATCACCTAAGCCCCAGCGTTTACGCCAATCGGCTACCATAACAGGGAAAAGCCTGCCGTATAATTTAGGTTCCTGGCGGTTGCTTTCGCCCTGGTACCATATAATGCCTTTGATGTTCAAACCAATTGCAGGTGCAATCATCCCGTTAAATAAGGTGGTCGGTAATTTCCAGGGTTGTTTTACGGTATCTACAATGGTTGGTGGAACTTTTACTTCCGGAAACGGTGTAAGACTTTCTTTGCTCATCCAGCTTTCGATCATGGTGCCGCCAACGCTTGATACGATCAACCCTACAGGCACATGCAATTTTTTTTGCAGCATGGCACCAAACTGGTAAGCAATAGCGCTAAAATTACGAGCTGATTCGGATGTAGACTCGCTCCATTCGGCCCGAACATCGTTTGTTGGAACAATAGGTGATGCCGTTTTAAAAGTGCATAGACGCAATTGCGGGTTATCGGCATTTAAGATGATCTCGGCGGCATTTAAAATAGGCGAGGAGTTACCACGCAATGCCATTTCCATATTGCTTTGCCCGGAGCAAAACCAAACTTCGCCTATCAGGATATTTTTGAGGGTCAGCAAAGTGCCGTCGTTAAAAGTGATTTGGTACGGGCCGCCTGCAACAGGCGTAGATACTTTTGTTGCCCAGTTCCCGCCGGCATCAGCTTTAGCGGCATAGGTTTTTTTATCCCAGCCGGTAGTAACAGTAACTATGGTGTTTGCTTTTGCCCAGCCCCATATTTTGTTGGCGCTTTGCTGCTGCAGCACCATGTTATCGCCAAAAATGCCGGGTAATTTAACAGTAGCGTTTGCCTTAACGGTGATGATGATCAAAAGGAGAATTACCGCCGGGCGGAAATAAAAATGGTATCGCATGGGTAGTTATAATTGGTCATGCTAAAGTAGGGTATAGGGCCAGTTTAACTCAGGGTATTTATATCAAATTTACAGGTACAATGCGTCGTTGATTTTAGAATTTGCGGTTTTGAAGTGATTTGATCACTATACTGGTTCATTCGCACTGTATTTCTGTTTCATTTATCATGTTTGTGCGCGTATGCAAAGTTCTATCTTGCGGTCAAAACCAATTCTATATTCCTGTACGGATTTTTTATGAGATACTATTTATATGCCTTGCTTTTAAATGTAGGTATTTGCTATCATGCCAATGCCCAAACCCGTGTTATTAATATTGATGCGAACCAAATAAACGGTAAACGCTCCAATGTATTTAACGAGTGCATTGGTGCGGGACGTGCCAACGAAGGTTTGCGTGCCGACTGGCAGCAACAACTGGCCATGGTGCAAAAAGACCTTGATTTTAAATATATCCGTTTTCATGGACTACTGCACGATGATATGCGGGTGTATGCTTTAGATAAAGAAGGTAAACCTGTTTATAACTGGCAATATATTGACGAATTATACGATTATATGCTCAGTGTACATATCCGGCCGATAGTTGAGTTAAGCTTTATGCCTGCTGATATGGCCAGCGGAACCAAAACCGTATTTTGGTGGAAAGCTAATGTAACCAAACCAAAATCGTATGATCTGTGGGACGAACTGATACGCAGGCTGGTTGCCCATTTGCAAGACCGTTACGGCAAGGCCGAGGTAGAAAAATGGTATTTTGAAGTTTGGAACGAACCTGATCTGAAAGGCTTTTTTGATGCTACCCAGGCTGATTATTTTGAACTATATGCACATACGGCAAAAGCTGTTAAAAGCGTATCGGCAACTTATCGCGTGGGTGGACCTGCTACATCGGCAACTAAATGGATAGACGATTTTTTAACGTATTGCGATACCAACAAGCTGCCGGTTGATTTTGTGAGTACGCACGATTACGCTACCAAATCGGTACTGGATGAGTTTGGCACCAAAAAGCAAAAACTCAAACCTGATGCTGATACCGTTGCCAAAAATGTTAAAAAAGTTCGCGGGCAGGTCAACGCATCTGCCTTTAAGAATGCCGAGCTTCACTTTACCGAATGGAACACTTCGCCCTCATCGCGCGACCCGATCCACGACACCTACCAAAATGCAGCTTTTGTGCTTAACGTATTGAAAAAGGGAATGCCTTATGCCAACTCCATGTCGTACTGGACGTTTACCGATGTGTTTGAAGAAGCCGGCCCGGCCCAAACGCCATTTCATGGCGGCTTTGGCCTGGTTAACCTGCAAAACATCAAAAAGCCAACTTACTATGTATATAAATACCTGAATGAATTGGGTTCAGCTGAGTTAAAAAACAACGACGCTACTTCGATCATCTGTAAACAAGGTAATAATGTACAGGCTTTGTTTTGGGATTTTACTTTCCCCGAAACCGGGAAAGATTTTAACCAGGGTTATTTTATCAAAGATCAGCCGCCCGTTGCAAAGCCTCCTGTCGGGCTAAAATTATCACACATAGCCAACGGAACATATACCGTTGAAGTTTATAAAACCGGGTATCAATTTAACGATCCTTATACTACCTATATCGGGTGGGGGCGGCCGTCGTACATATCGCCGCAGCAGGTTGATCAGTTAAAAAATGAGTCAGCCGGCAAGCCAATATCAACATCAACCGTAATTGTGAAAGACGGTGTATTTAGCAGGCAGTTTGATATGCGGGGTAATGATATTTATTTCGTAAAACTGTTATATAAGCACAAATAGTTCAGATATACCTGCTTATTGTATCAAACTATGATATGCTTGCGGGAGGCGTTAAACAATAATTATTTTTACCAGCCAGTTATACAAACCAGCTTTCGCCGATAATGCGAACAAATCAATTTTGAATAAATAACATATGAAAATATCAGCTGCCCGCTCAGGGTTTTTATATATGCCTATGAAAAATTTTTTAAAAGCAACCGCAACAGTTTTATTGTTGATGGGATCGCAGCAAATACATGCGCGCCCATCGGCTGTTGCCGATACCTCTGCCGATGCCGTAATGGAAAGGCAATATATGATACAAACGTTAACCCGTATTGCCGACCCGGTGCTCATTGCGCTAAGCAAAAACGAGTTGAGAAAAACCATGCCTGTTGAGGCTAAAGTGCCTGATCACAACAAGCTGACAACACACCTGGAGGCTTTTGGCAGGTTGCTGGCAGGTATGGCGCCCTGGCTTGAGCTTGGCCCCGATCAAACTCCAGAAGGCCAGCTGCGTAAAAAATACATTGATCTGGCTGTTGCCGGATTAAAGAATGCGACCGATCCTAATAGTGCCGACTTTATGAATTTTAAAGACGGACGTCAACCGGTTGTTGACGCCGCCTTTTTAGCCCAGGCGTTGTTACGGGCTCCACACCAGCTTTGGGACAGGCTCGACACCAAAAGCCAGGCTAATGTAATTGCCGCCCTGCGTTCATCGCGGGTAATTTTACCATCGTATAGTAACTGGCTGTTGTTTGCTGCAACCATTGAAACGGCATTACAAAAATTTGATCACTCGGGTGATAAAATGCGGATAGATTATGCCGTGCGTTCTATATTTTTATGGTATAAAGGTGATGGCGCTTACGGCGACGGGCCTAATTTTCATTTTGACTATTACAACAGCTTTGTAATACAACCTATGCTGGTAGAGGTTACCCAGGCCTGGGCTGCCGAAGATAAAACACAGCAAAAAAATTATGAGCTGGCGGTAAGCCATGCCCAGCGTTATGCCGAAGTGCAGGAACGCCTCATTTCGCCCGAAGGTACTTACCCGCCGATAGGCCGGTCGCTCGCTTATCGTTTTGGTGCATTCCAGTTATTATCTAAAGTAGCCCTGATGCATGCGCTCGAAAAAAGCATCAAACCGCAACAGGTTAGGGCGGCGCTTTATACCGTGATCAAACGGCAAATAGAAGCACCAAACACCTTTGATAAAAACGGTTGGCTACGAATAGGAATTTATGGACATCAGCCCGGTGTTGGCGAAAGTTATATTTCTACCGGGAGCCTATACCTGTGCTCAGAAGCATTTTTAATACTGGGCCTGCCGCAAACCGACCCGCTGTGGCAGGGACCGGATAAAGACTGGACAGCTAAAAAAATATGGAAAGGCATTGACGTATCAGTCGATCACGCCGAAGATTAATAACGATATATTATCACCGAATTATGAAGAATAAAACTATAATACTGGCTGCCATCGCGATAAGCACAACAGCCGTAAACTGCTTTGCGCAAAAAAAGAATAACCTGAAGGCTAAGCCTGAGATATTGAAACTGATCGACAAAGATCTGAAAGATGCTGATGAGCAGTATAAATACCTGTATGCCCATGTACCAACTGATAGCATACCACGCAGTTTTAACAAAGCCGGCAAATATGTAAACGCCAGCTCCGAGTATTGGACGAGCGGTTTCCCCCCGGGTGTAATGGCATATTTATACGAGGCAACAAAAGATCAGGAGTTGAAAAAGAATTATCTGCACGAGTTGGACATCATGAAAAAAGAGCAGTTTAACACCGGTTCGCACGATGTGGGCTTTATGATGTATTGCAGCTACGGCACGGCGTTAAAGAATGATCCTAAAAATGAAGCTTACAAAACCATTTTGTTAAATACGGCTAAATCATTGTCAACCCGTTTTAATCCGGCAGTAGGTTGCACCATGTCGTGGAAATCGCAGCCAGGGCAGTTCAGGGTAATTATTGATAACATGATGAATTTAGAGTTGCTGATGTGGGCCACGCAGGCAAGCGGCGATTCGAGCTTTGCCAAAATCGGTATCACGCACGCCAATACTACCATGAAGAATCATTTCCGCCCGGATGGCAGCTCGTACCACCTGGTAATTTACAATCCCGAAACCGGCGCTGTAATAAAAAAACAAACCGTTCAGGGCTATGCTGATGAATCGGCCTGGGCACGCGGGCAGGGCTGGGGTTTGTATGGTTATACCATGATGTACCGCTTTACACACGATCCGAAATACCTGGCGCATGCCAATAAGATAGCTAATTTTATACTGACGAATCCTAATTTACCTGCCGATAAAGTACCTTATTGGGATTACAGTGCGCCGGGTATTCCGAATGCTTACCGTGATGCTTCAGCAGGTGCATTATATGCTTCTGCGTTTATTGAGCTGGCCGGTTATACGGATCCGGTTAACGCAAAAAAATATCTCGAAACTGCTGAAACGATCATCAAAACCTTGTCTTCGTCCGAATATAAAGCACCTTATGGTGAAAATGGCGGCTTTTTGTTAAAACACGGTGTTGGACACCTGCCAAAAAACTCGGAAGTTGATGTGCCTTTAACATATGGCGATTACTATTTTGTTGAAGCCATGATGCGGTACAAAGCTTTGGCTAAGTAGCGGGCGTTTTGAAAGGTTTATACAGACGCTATTTTTTTAATTAATAGTTGGGTGGTTGTTAATCAATTTATAATATTGTTACCTTAGTCTCCATTTTCGATAATAAACCGATAGCATTGAAACTACTTTCCTGCTCCCCAAAGGAAGGCTTGTTACAGAGCCCGATATGCCGTATGGCCTATATTATGCTGTGCGTTTGTGCGATGGTTTCGCAAACTTTCGCACAATCCACAAAGGCCATATTTAAACATCTGACTATTAACGACGGCCTCTCGCAAAACACAGTTTATTCCATATTGCAGGATCATGAAGGCTATATCTGGATAGGAACAACCGACGGGCTCAACAAGTATGATGGTTATGAGTTTACGACCTATAAGCACGATATTGACGATAAGAATAGCCTGACCAGCAACCAGATAAATGCCTTAATGGAGGACAAAGATGGCAACCTGTGGATAGGAACGGCCGATGGTATTAACTTTTATGATCGCAAGAGCAACACTTTTACCCATACTTACACTTTTTCAAAGCAATCAGCCGAAACTAACGACTATATAACCGACATCCTGCAGGATAAAAAGGGAAACATCTGGGTATCAACTTACGATGGTTTAAAGGTTTATGATGCCGCCCGCAAGTTGTTTATCAAATACCAAAGCGGCGACGAGACTGATATACAATCGCAAAAAGTACAAACCATATTTGCAGGCAACGATGGTATACTTTGGGTAGGCACCAATAAAAGCCTCAAGCTGTTTGACACTAACAGGCGCCAATATATATCCATTCCGGCGGTGCTGGGCAATAATGCCTTATTAAAAACCAGCGGTATCCGTTCGGTAAAACAGGATAAAAAAGGAACATACTGGATAGGAACAGAAATAGCAGGTGTGTTTAACTATGACCCCAAAAGGCAAACCTGCGTTAATTACCGTCAGCAAACCGGAAATGCCAATAGTTTATTGAGCGATATCGTTCGCGATATTTGTATTGTTAACGGCAGCGAGGTTTGGATAGGTACGCGGGATGGCTTAAGTGTTTTAAAGGATGGCAAATTCAGCAACTATCAGTATGATAAATACAATCCGGATGCGCTGAGCCATAACTCGGTGCGGTACATTATGCAAGACCGCTCGGCCAATGTGTGGCTGGGTACTTTTGCCGGCGGTGTAAATGTGTTTTATGCGGGCAGCAATAATTTTATCCAGATATCAGAGCAGATAGGGGCGAGCCCCGGCCTTAGCCACCGTGTAGTAAGTGCTATATTGAGCAATGGTAACGGTACATTTTGGGTTGGTACCGAGGGCGGCGGACTAAATTATGTGGATCGCAAAAATAACCGGTATAAAGCGTTCTCGATCTTAAATGAATCGCAGCAGCTTAAAAGTAATAACGTAAAATCGCTGGCTAAGGATGACAAAGGCAACCTTTGGATAGGTGCTTACGATGGGCTGGGGTACTTCAATACGCAAACACATGCATTAACCATTTACCGTTCGCTTAACAACTATCCAAATCCTGTCGAAAACCAGATCTACGCCTTATCGGCCACCAGCGATGGCGTTTGGATAGGTACAAATGGCGCCGGTTTACAGTTTATGGATAAAAACGGTAAGGTAACCGGTTATACCCACAATAATAAAGATATCAGCAGTATCAGCAGCAATTCGATATCGGCTATTTTGAAAGACGAAAACGCCTACGGTTATTGGATAGGGACACTGCAGGGGCTAAACTATTTTGATACGCGGACTAAAAAGTTCACGCAGTATAAACATAACGATGCTGATAAGTCCAGTTTAAATTACAACTCGATACTAACCTTATTTATTGATCGGGAGCAAAGGCTTTGGTTGGGCACCGAAGGGGGAGGACTATCCTACTTTGATCGCAGAGCCAATAAATTTTATGCCATTAACAATCAGCAGGGCTTAACCAATGGCGTGGTGCATGCCATTAACCAGGATAAAGCCGGCAACTTATGGGTGAGCACAAACAAGGGTTTGTTTAAGATCGGATTTGCAAAATTTAGCGTTCCGTTTAAAAACAGCGATCTGCTCATCAGCAATTATACCATTGCCGATGGTTTGCAAAGTAACCAGTTCTCATCAAACTCAACCGCTGCCGATGCAAACGGCGAGCTGTTATTTGGCGGAATCAGCGGTATCAGCTATTTCGATGCTGCTAAAATAGAAGTTAACAGGTTTAAGCCGCCGGTGGTATTTACCGATTTTTTGATACGGAATAAACCGGTGTTATTAACCGAGGAAGACTCGCCCTTAACAACCCAGATAAATGAAACCCAGGAAATTACGCTTACGCATGATCAGGGCTTTATTAGTTTTAAATACGCTGCTCTAAACTTTATCAGCCCGGGTAAAAACCAGTATGCTTACCGGATGGAAGGTTTTAGAGGCGATGACGACTGGCATTACGTTGGCAATCAACGCATGGCAACTTATACCAACTTAAATGCCGGTACTTATTACTTTAAGGTAAAAGCAGCCAATAACGATGGTATCTGGAACAACAATGCCAAATCCATTAAACTCATCGTATTGCCGCCGTGGTGGAAAACCTGGTGGGCATTTCTGATCTATGCGTCTTCTATCGGCGGGCTGCTTTACTTTTTTTACTATTACTCTTTTAAAACCGAACGTTTAAAAACCGAACTTTTATTTGAGCAGTTAAACCACGAAAAAGACCAGGAATTATCACAGCGCAAGCTAACCTTCTTCACCAACATCTCGCACGAAATTAAAACGCCGCTAACCCTGATACTGGCGCCGCTCGAAAAAATGGTAAGCATGAACGAGGGCAACAACAAGATACAAAATCAGCTGATGCTGATGCAGCGTAACGGAGAGCGCCTCATCAGGCTGATCAATCAATTATTGGATTTTCGAAAATTCGAATCGGGTAATATGCGTCTTGAGGCTGCCGAAGGCGACATCGTCAGGTTTGTAAATGAGATATTTATTGCTTTTGAAACTTATGCACAGGCTAAAAATATCTCGTTCAACTTTAACAGCGGACAAAACAGTGTCCGTCTGTATTTTGATCGCGATAAGCTGGAAAAAATATTATATAACCTGCTCTCAAATGCATTGAAATTTACACCCGAAGGCGGCAAAATAACATTGAGCATTAAATCCGACGATACCAATGTTTTGATTTATGTAGAAGACAGCGGACCGGGTATCCCGAGTGAAAATCTTGAAAAAATATTTGACTTATTTAACCACTCCGGGCCCTCGCAATATAATGCACACGGCACAGGTATCGGGCTGGCTTTTTCAAAGGGGCTGGCAGAACTGCATCATGGCGAGCTGCTGGTTGAGAGCAGGGTAGCTGCCGGTAACCAAAATAGCTATACCTGCTTTACTGTAAAATTACCTATGGGCAGTGCGCATCTCAATTCCGAAGAAATTATTCCGGAATTTAAGGATAGCGAAAATATTACGCAGTACACGTTGGGCATTAACCTCGAAGAGCCACTGATCCATACTGCTGAAGTAACTACCGACAATACCGACAAGCCAATCATGCTCGTTGTTGAAGATAATCCCGAAGTATTGAATTTTGTGGCCTCAACTTTTGCAGCGAGTTACAATGTATATAAGGCCGGGGACGGGCAAAAGGGGTGGCAGTTGGCTGCCGAGATCATTCCGGATATCATTATCAGTGATGTGATGATGCCCAATATGAATGGTATCGAACTGTGCAATAAAGTAAAATCTGATATCCGTACAAGCCACATCCCGATCATTCTGCTATCTGCGCGTACGCCGCTTATCTTTAAAATAGAAGGTTTGGAAACAGGCGCCGACGATTATATCACCAAACCGTTTAGTGTAAATGTATTAGAGGCCAGGGTAAGTAACCTGGTACAATCGCGTAAAAAACTGCGCGACCGTTACCGACAGGAAATAACCCTGCAGCCTAAAAATGTAGCCATTACCTCACCCGATGAAAAGTTTCTCACCAAGGTGATGAAGTTTATCGAAGATAACATAGCCGAACCCAACCTCACTGTTGAAGAACTGGGCAAAGAGATAGGCATGAGTCGCGTTACACTTTATCGAAAAATAAAAGCCCTCACTAACCAAACCGCTATCGAATTTATCCGTGGTGTACGCATTAAACGTGCCGCACAATTACTGGAACAGAACAAGTTTAACGTGAGCGAAGTATCGTACATGGTTGGATTTGTAGATGTAGATTACTTTCGCAAATGTTTTAAAGAGCAGTTCGGCTATACCCCCAAAGAGTATATGCAGCACACGGGCGATAAATAACCAAAAAAACCACCTGAACCTTGTTTTTGCAGCATTATACAGGTATAAAAGCCTGAAATACCCTGTGATTTTAACAACTCCCGCCTTTACTTTTATGGCCATATATCTATAAAGAATGAGATCTGCATTGAAGAGTGTTCCACCAAATAAGGGGCGAAAGCTGCTGGTTATAGGCGCCCTGTTAATTGTAATTTTATTAGTGGTTTTTAACCTCATATTGTAATAGCAATGAAAAGGTTAAGCATCATATTGTTGTTGTTTTTTATTCCGGGTATGGCGTATACCCAATCAACTGCCGGTCAAAAAAAGATCATCATCATTACTTTTGATGGTTTGCGGTGGAAAGAAGTTTTTACAGGCGCCGACTCTGGCAAGCTATTTACAGGTACTAAAAAGAACAAAGATTCGGTAGCAGTAAGAGCTAAATTCTGGGATGGTAACGCTGCCGCACGCCGGGCTAAGCTGATGCCGTTTTTATGGAATACTATCGCACAACAAGGCCAGCTTTATGGTAATCGTTATGTAGGCAGTAAGGTTAACGTTACCAATAGCTTTTGGTTTTCGTACCCGGGCTACAACGAAATATTTACCGGGCATTTTGATCCGCGTATCAACTCAAACGATTATGGCCCTAACCCTAACATTACCGTACAGGAGTATATCAATAAGCAGCCTGGCTATCAGGGCATGGTTGCTGCATTTACATCGTGGCAGGCTTTTGACAGGATATTAAATAAAGAGCGCTGCGGTTTCCCGGTTAATGCAGGGTATACAGCATACACAGGTAAAAATCCGTCCGAAAGGCAAAAAACCATCAGTGAAGCACAGTTTTTGCTGCCGCAAACTTTTGGAAACCACGAGCGGCCTGATGTGGTAACTTACATGCTGGCAAAAGATTATCTGAAACAAAATCACGCCAAGGTATTACAGATTAGTTTTATTGAAACTGACGCTTATGCTCACAAGGGCTTATACCCCGAATATTTAACATCGGCATATAACAATGATAAGATGCTCGCGGATATCTGGAACTATATCCAAAGCGATCCTTTTTATAAAGATCAAACTTATCTGTTCATCGCTAACGACCATGGCCGCGGCGATGATGAGCAGGACCACTGGGATCATCATAACAATAAAACCCCGGGATCTGACCAGATATGGTTCGCTGTTCTCGGCCCCGGTATAAAGCCATTGGGTGAAACAAAAAACCTACAGCTTTATCAAAATCAATACGCCAAAACTATAGCAGCACTGCTGGGTATCAACTTTATTAGTCCGGATAAAACCGGCGACACCATTGAAAGTGTTTTAAAATAACCAATACAAAGCCAATTATAACCAAACCAACATGAAAAGAGTACTTATTTTTAGTTTATTATTCATTGCCGGGCTAAACCGATTGCTTGCGCAGGATAAAAATGCCATGCACATTACACCCTTTACGGGAATGGACTATATCCGCGTAGTGGTTGATGTGGGTTTCCGTACTGCACCTGGTAATACGTTTAAGCTCACCATTAAATCAAACTCCGACGGAAACGTATTATGGCAGGGGGACGTAACACCCGCCAAAGCCATCAACGAAAGTAAAGATCAGCTGGCCTTTACAGTGGATAAGCTAAAACCGGTTTTGTGGACACCCAACAATCCCTATCTGTACGAAGTGACCTTACAGCAATATGCATCGGGTAAATTGAATGGCGAGTTAAAGGAGCGTGCCGGTTTTCGTTTAATGGAACGCCGGGGCGGCAATTTGTACCTTAACGGGAAACCTATCTTTTTACGCGGCATTGCCATTAATCCGCCCGACCGTGGCATACCGGCCAAGCTGGAACGGAGTCGCGAGTTTGCGATGGAATATGTACGTTTTATGAAAAGCATTAACGTAAACATTATCCGCATACCCGATGCCGAAGAATGGTATGACGTATGTGACGAATTGGGTATGATGGTTTTTGGCGGTAATTACGCCGGTAAAGTGGCCCAGGGCGCAAAAGTTGAAGCTGCCGAACAGGTAGGAGATGAGGGAGACGGCGGTTTCCCGAAAGACTATAACAAAGGCGTGTCATGGTATGAAAATGATAAACTAGGCCCTATTGCGCACCACCCAAGCCTGATGGTTTATGCCATGACCAATGAAACCCCGTTTGTTGGTAAACGCGCACAAGAGTGGGAGGCTTTTTTAAGTTATAATTTTGAGAAACTGAAAAAATGGGATGAAACCCGTGTTTATATTGCCAATGCCGGTTATGGCTACGGTAAAACAGGAGATATTTGTGATATCCATCGCTATTGGGGCTGGTATTACAGTTCGCCCTTTACGTTCTTAAATATTCGCGATAATGCCAAAATTATCCCTTTTCCAAAAAGCGGGCAGCCAATAACCTTTACCGAGTGTGTGGGTAACTATACCGGGCCCGACGGGCGCTACAACCAAACGCCTGCACATAAAAACCCAAGTTCGCAACTAGCCTGGACCGGGCACGAGCGCGAGGACCTGCAGGCGCAACTGGCAGATATTCATCAAAGTTTCACATTTAAACAGGCTACAGAAAGTTTCAGGCAATTACGGGTAATTAATCCCGACCTGAGCGGCGTATTCCCTTTTACCATTTTATTTTATAACTGGGACACGATAGAAAAATTTGGAGATATGCACCCTAAGCCGGTTACAGAGCAGGCAAAAATATCATACCAACCCATATTATTAAGCTGGGAGTGCTGGACATCACATGTTTACACAGGTTCAACTATTAAACCAGTTGCACACATTATCAATGATGATAATGACTTTAACGACCTGAAAAAAGTAACCATGCACTACCAGATACTGGATAAAACTAAAACCGCTGTAGTGAGCGACAGCTTGACTTATGCGGATATCCCTTACTATGGCAGTGCCCAAAAAACATTGGATATTAAAATTCCTGATGGCCTTGTATCCGGCGATTATGTGCTTGTAGGCAAGGTATATGCCAATGGTAAGCAAGTTTCGCAAAACACCTTTAACCTCTTTATTGCCGATAAACGGTATGTTAAAGATGTTCCGGTTGCCAAATCATCTGTACTGCTTTATGACAGCGAAGGCAAAACCAGAAACGCCTTTAACAAGCTTAATATTGCCTATAAAAGCGCTTCATCGCTAAATGCCATACCCGCAAATAATCTGCTGATCATTGGCGAAAACTCGGCCGATAGGGATATTAATGTTCATGCTTCGGTAATCAGGGATTTTATTAAAAAAGGAGGACGTGTTATCTGCCTGCGCCAGGATAGCATACATCGGCCAAATGTTAACACTCTGCTTGATTATAAGCTAACCAATACTACGGTTGATATTGATCATCCGGTATATCCGGTATCGAGCATTGCGCCGCGTAATGGCTATTATGTAAATGTCGAGCGCATAGAACATCCCATTTTTTCCGGTATCAGGCGGAGCGACCTGAGGGTATGGTCGGATTATACCGACTGGAACGAAGCCAAAAAGGGAATGCCTGCCATTTACCCGGTAACAGATGGCTTTATGCTGGATGACAGGAACGGGGTTGGCGCTACATCGATATTGGCTGATTATAGTTCTGGCCTGCAGGGCATTGCCGTTGCCGAACAGTACATGGGTTTGGGCAGTATGATAATTACCGGCCTTGACCTCGCTAACCGTGCAGATATTGACCCTGTAGCCGACAGGCTTTTGCTGAATATGATTAGTTATGGCGCTAATCCGGTGGGGCACAATGTTTATCAGCTCATAACCGCGCCAATTACGTGGGGTGAGTACGAAACAGAAAAAGGCATAGTTGTAGATCTGTATAGCGGTTTCCTGGTTAATGGTACTCCGCGTTTAGTGGGTGCTGCAGCTAAAAAAGGCATTGTGGTAACCAAAGAGGGTTATCAATTTGCAGGTGGAGCCCGCGGAGGCTTTAATACCCGGCCAGGTACGCAGTACGTAGCTAATGGCCGCCGTCCGTGGGGGCCTTATGTACAAACTTTTGGCGGGCAGCCTAAATTAGGATCGACCCCGCTTGGCGAGGGCAAGTTCTGGTGCCGCATCCCCGAAGGGCAAAACAACATGTCATCCGTTGTTTGGAATCCGGGCGATGAACCCTTAGCGATCAAAATAAAGGTAAATGACTTAGCCGAGGTTACGCAAATTATAAAAGCCGGGGAGCGAGCCACCGTTGAAACGCCCGTTAACCGGACAGATGTAAACGTAACCTATACCGGCGATCGCAGGTTGGTAGTTTTAGAAACAGCTTTCAGTAAAAAATAACATCAATAGCACGGCATTTGTAACAAAAAGCCGTGCTAACACCTAACAGTAATAAGTGTAAAAAGAGCCCTGATAAAACCTGGAGGCCGGTGGAAAATATTCGTTTTTAGGCTATATCTGCAGCTTTTTTTGAAATATAACTAATTAACAAACGACCATAAAAAATGCAGTTTATCCGGTAACAGGTACTTTTGAACGATTAACCCTGTATGCAGATTTTAATTATCATTTAATATTGCATCAGTTACCTGCAGTTAAGTCACTCATAACCGCGATAACCATAAACCAATAAAAAACCAATACCAGTAACCAATTATACTCAGGGTATAATGCGTTGATTCTTGTTTAATATAATGTGCTTTTATGCCTGTTGTACAAACCCGTTTTGCCGTATGCTTTGAGAAATGCTTTACAGATAACCATGGGCATAGTGCCTGCATATTTATTGACTTATTAAAGGACTTTTATGTATAAATTTTACTTACGGGGAGTTACTGTACCTGCGCTGTTTTTAATTGTCGCTCTTTCGGGAGGGACAACAGCAGCGTTTTCACAATCACCGGCAAATGTTACCGATAGTATTGCACCGACAGATTCGCTGGAAAAAGCACGGCAAATATTTCTGCTTAATAAAACACAGCAAAAAACCAGCCTGTTACAAGCAACATCCACGGTATATACTAATCAGTTAACCACTACACCGGCACCATCGTTTTTGCAGGCCCTGCCCGGAAGATTATCGGGTTTGTATACCCGTCAGCGCAGCGGTGTGCAGGATAACGATGATCCGACATCGGTAATTGATTTCAGGGTACGCGGGCAGAACCCGCTGATCCTGGTTGATGGCGTTCCGCGCGATTTTACTTCCATCGATCCGGAGTCTATCGAATCGATCAGTGTATTAAAAGATGCCTTGTCAACCGTATTGTATGGTCAGCGATCATCCAATAACATTATCCTGGTGACAACCAAGCGCCCGGTTGCAACACCATTTGTTTTATCGGCTACCGCGCAATTTGGTTTGCAAAGCTTAATTAACCTGCCTAAACCAGTTTCATCGGCCGATTATGCGATATTATATAACGAGGCACGCAACAACGATGGGCTGGCGCCTGTTTACAGCGCAGCCGATATTACCGCTTATCGTAACGGTACCGATCCGCTGGGTCATCCTAATAACAATTACCAGGATCTTTTTCTTAACAAGAATGCCCCAATATCCCGCTACAATATAAACATGAGAAGCGGCAACGATGTTGCCCGGTTTTACGTGGCATTAGATTATGAGAACGAGGGCGGCTTTTTCAAACAATCGGGTATCAACACCTACAACACCAATACCGATATTGACCGGTACATTGTTCGATCGAACGTTAGCGTTGATCTGAGCAAAACGCTCAATATTGGCCTTAACTTGTTTGGCCGTATCCAAAACTCAAACCAGCCGGGTGCAACAACCTCAACTGTTTTTACAGCATTGGCCAACACACCAAATAACGCCTACAATATTTTTAATGCCGATGGCTCTCTGGGCGGTAATACCAAATACGGCAACAACCTTTCGGGCGAGATCAATAACTCGGGATATTACATCGGTACTACCCGGGATATTTCTGCCGATCTGAGCATCACACAAAAACTCAGCAGCCTTACACCGGGCCTATGGGTAAAAGCCGATATTTCGTACAACAACACACTCGATCAAACCGTTAACCGCTCCAAAACTTTCGCGGTATACAATCTTACCAGTGCGCCCGGGGTAACTCCGGCTACGTATACTGCAATAGGTACCAATGGTTCACAAGCTAACACTTTTGCTTTTAATGCCCGCCGTACCTATACCTATGGTAAAGTAAGTATTGGATATGATAAGAGCTGGGGCAATGGTCATAGCCTCAACCTGTTGGCTTTAGCCGATCAGCAAACTACTACTTTAGATCTAACCTTGCCTGCCACCTATACAAACATCGCAGGTAATGCAGCCTACAATTACAAACAAAAATACTTTGCCGAAGCCAGTGTTAGTGATGGTGGCTTTAACCGTTTTGCACCAGGCAAACGTTTCGGTTTGTTTTATGCCGCAGGCTTAGGATGGAACCTGGCCCAGGAGAATTTTATGAAAGGCGTGTCGTGGATAAACGTTTTAAAACCGCGTGTTAACTATGGCCGTACCGGCAATGCTGATGTAGGTTATTATGTATATAATCAATACTATGCGGCTGGTGGCACAACACCGGTATATTATTTCGGCTCTACGCCAACAAATGCCCGCGGATTTACGGAACTAACCCTGGCCAACCCTAACGCTACCTGGGAAAAAGCCAATAAATTTAATGCCGGTATCGATCTGGAAATGTTTAGCAACAGGCTGAAGATCACATCAGAGTATTTCATCGACAGTTACTTTGACCTGATGCAAACACCCGGAAATTCATCACAGCTTATCGGGCAAACCTATCCGCAGGAAAACCTGGGCCGTAACCGCTATTCTGGTTCCGAAACCAGTATCCAATGGAACGGCAGATCGGGCAATTTGAACTACTTTATCATGGGTAACGCCTCGTTTTTAAACTCGAAAGTTTTATTTCAGGATGAGGTTTACCGCCAGTACGATTATCAAAAACGTACCGGGCTGCCGGTTAGCGAAACATTTGGTTATGTTGCCAATGGGTTCTATCAATCGCAGGCCGATATTAACAGCAGCCCGCGCGTTGATGGCTACTCACCTGTACCGGGCGACATCAAATTCAAGGATATTAATAACGACGGCGTAATTAACCAGTTAGACGAAACCGCCATCGGTTCGCAAAAGCCACTCATTTATTTCGGTTTTACCGGCGGCTTTAGTATAAAAGGATTTGATCTGAGCTTTTCGTTTCAGGGTGTTGCCAACAACAATATTTTACAAGGTACCGCCGGTAGCGATAATGTGCTTACAGGCGGCCAGCAATTTGCATTTCAAAACAACGGTTTAGGTAATGCCTACCAATTTCAGTTAAACCGTTGGACGCCTACAAATGCCGCAAATGCAACCTTCCCGCGCTTATCAATAGGTACCAACGTTAATAACGATCATGCATCAACATTTTGGATGACATCAGCCAATTACCTGCGCCTGCAAAATGTCGATCTGGGTTACACCATCCCGGCATCATTTACAACCAGGTTTAAGGTAAATAGCATACGCATTTTTGCTAACGGGTTTAACCTGTATGCTTTTGATAAACTTGACCATACCGACCCGGAGAACTACAATTCGGTTTATCCGCTTCGCCGAACCTTTAACGCCGGTATCAATATCAAATTATAGTATAAACCTTCTGAACAATATGAAGAATTACAAATATTCCATCCTTCTTTTGCCACTGATCATTGCGCTTTTCGGCTCTTGTGTAAAGAGCCTGGAAACAGAACCGCTTGAGCAGGTTACCAGCCAATACCTTTGGGACCCCACAGACTCATTAGGAACCAATGCCGGGTACTTCCTGAATCAGATATACAGCACCCTGCCAAACGGATATGCCCGTATTGGTGGCGATTTTTTAGATGCTGCGACAGATGATGCTGTATCGAGCAATGATGGTACTACCATTGCAACCTTTACAAACGGCGGTTACAGCGCGTTAAATAACCCCGATGATTCATGGAAAGCTAATTATGCCAGCATCAGAATGTGTAACGAGTTTTTGCAGAATTTTAGTAAAGTACACCTGTTAAAATCACTTGCCCTGCAGGGGCAATATTACCGCGCCGAAAACAGGTTTTTGCGTGCTATGTTTTATTTTGAACTCATCAAACGTTATGGCGGTGTGCCATTGGTTGGCGATAAAGTGTTCACTATTGATGATAACCTGAATTTGCCACGCAATACTTTTGATGATTGTGTTAATTATGTGGCCAGCGAATGCGATGCCGTTAAAGACAGCCTTCGTGCAGACCCGGTTGCGGCAGGCGATTACGGACGCATCACTAAAGCTGTAGCATTAACTTTAAAGGCCAAAATATTGTTGTATGCTGCCAGTCCGCTAAATAACCCAACCAATGATATTGCCCGTTGGCGAAAAGCCAAAAACGCTGCTGCGGATATCATCAGACAAGGCGTTTTTTCGCTCGAACCGGTATACGCTAACGTGTTTTTGGGGCGCAAAAACAACGAAGTAATATTAGCGTACCAGCGCGCAGTAACTACTGATCTGGAAACTTTAAACTCGCCGGTAGGATATACCAGCGGCACAACACCCAGCAAGGGTCGTACAAGCCCGACAGAAGAGTTGGTTGAAGCATTTACAACCACCAAAGGCTTGCCTATCACTGCCGATGTGAAAACGGTAACCAACCCAACAGGTTATGATGCTGCAAATCCTTATTTAAACCGCGATCCGCGTTTGTCTTTAACAGTGTTTTATAATGGGATGAACTGGCTTGGCCGCGCTGTGCAAACTTATAACGGCGGACTGGACCGACCTGATAACTCGCTTACGCAAACCAAAACAGGGTATTATATGCGCAAGTTTCTGGGCGATTTTTCGACAGGTACGGCCTACTCTAACCAAAGCCACAACTTCCCGATATTCAGATATGCCGATGTGCTGCTGATGTTTGCAGAAGCAAAAAACGAAACCGATGGCCCCGGAACCGGTGCCGCCGCTACCGATTCGGTGTATACTTATCTGCGCGCCATCAGGGCAAGGGCAGGGATACTCGCGGGTGCTGCGCCTAATTTATACGGCCTGGCTAATGGTATGAGCGTTTCTGCTATGCGCGATGCCATACGTGCCGAACGCAGGGTAGAGATGGCTTTTGAAGAGCAACGTTATTGGGATCTGCGCCGCTGGAACATTGCTGCAACAGTTTACAACCAGCCGCTGCACGGTATCCGGATCGCAAAAAACGGCACCATATTGAGTTACTCGGTTGAGCAATTGAATATACCGTTCCAGTTTGTGGCACCGCGTATGTACCGGTACGCCATACCATATAGCGAGATGGTAAAAAACACAAAACTTACACAAAACCCCGGTTACTAACCAATAGTTAAGGCCTATCAAATTGAGATAATATGAAGAGATTAATACACATAATCATAATGACAGCGGGTTTGCTGCCGTATTGGGCATTTGCGCAAACCACTGTAAGGGGTACGGTAAAAGATGCTAACGGGCCGCTGCCCGGTGTAAGCGTGCAGGAAGTTGGCGCCCCCGGAAACGGTACTGTTACCGATGCACAAGGCGCTTACCATATAACGCTGAAAGGTAAAACCAACACGCTGGCATTCAGTTTTATCAGCTTTGTTACCCAGCAGATCAACGTTACCGGAAAAACGGTGCAGGAGGTAGTGCTGAAAGAAGATAACAAAGGCTTGCAGGAAGTTATGGTTGTTGCCTATGGTACCACCAAAAAAATAACCAATACAGGCGCCATCAGTACCATAACCGCTAACGACATTAAAACAGAGCCGACACCGAATATCCAGAATACGCTGGCTGGCCGCGTGCCGGGCTTTATTTCGCAGCAGCGTAGTGGTCAACCGGGCTCGAGTGGCGCCGATTTTTATATCCGTGGTGTAAGTTCCATGTCCGGCGCCTCGCAAAAGCCGCTGATCATTGTTGATGATGTGGAGTATACTTACGATCAGGTTGCACAGCTTGATGCTAACGAGATCGAGTCGTTCACCATTTTAAAAGATGCATCTTCAACCGCGGTATTTGGTATTAAAGGAGCAAATGGCGTTTTGGTTATCACAACCCGCAGGGGTAAAATAGGCAAGCCACAGGTAACCTTTACTACCGAGCATGGCTTGCAGGCCGCGGTTAATACGCCTAAGTTTTTAAACGCTTACCAGGTAGCCCAATTGCGTAATGAAGCCGATGCCAATGACGGTTTGCCTCCCGATTTTACTGCCGAAGATATTGAACACTGGCGCACCGGAGACGACCCCTACGGCCATCCCAATGTTGATTGGTATAACACAGTATTTAAAAAATATGCCTATCAAACCCGTAATAACGTTAATGTTTCCGGTGGTAATGAAAAAGTAAAATATTTTGTTTCGGTAGGGCAGGTGGGCCAAAACGGGTTGATGAACGATTTCAGCAAAAACACCGGTAATCCCGAAAATAACTATTCTTACGATCGTTATGATTTTCGCTCCAATTTGGATTTGCGGGCCACCAAAGATATGTCCCTGCGCCTGGATATTACCGGCAGGTTAGGTACCACAAGCCAGCCGCATATCGCAACAGCTCCATTAAGCACTATTTATAGCTTTCAACGCCTTCCGCCGTATGCCGAACCACTGCTAAATCCGGACGGTAGTTACCCATGGGCATTCCGTTCGCGTAATATTTATTACGAAACAAGTTTAGTAGGCAGGCTTGCCGAGCAGGGGTATGACAGAACATACCGTAACGAGTTCAATATTTTGTTCAATGTAGATCACAAATTGGATTTTATTACCAAAGGATTATCTGTAAAAGCACGCATTGCTTATGCGAGCGATGCCTCGTATGGCAGAAGCTTGTCGCGCGATAATATTCCCGCGTTTTACTACAATCCGGCCAACGGTACCTATACCCCCCAACCAACCAATTTGCTTTATGCTTTACCGCCGCTAACATTAACCGGCGATGCATCACTCAGTGCATCTTCAAAAACTACCAATACATTAGGCAGCTTAAATTACGATCGTACGTTTAACGATAATCACGTTTACGCGCTGGCATTGTACGATTATAATTCATACGCGCCTGCTGCTTATGTTAACTCTACAATCGGAATACAGGAAGTGGCTCCTATCACAACTTTTGGTACAACTTTTCGTGCGGGATATGATTTTAAGCAGCGCTATTTGATTGAATTTGATGGTGCCTACAATGGTAGTAACCGGTTTGTTGCTGATCATCAATTGGGCTTTTTTCCGGCAGTATCAGTTGGTTGGAATATCGCCGAAGAACCATTCTTCAAAAAGCATGTACCTTTTGTCGATCTGTTAAAACTCAGAGGTTCTTATGGTATTGTTGGATCTGATATAACAGCCGGTAACACCTATAAAACCGAGCAGATCTACTCGGCTGGTACTGCCTATAATTTTGGTGAGACAACCAATACCGCGGCTACCATACAAGAAGGCGATCTGGGTAATACAGAGATCACCTGGGAGAAATCGCGTAAAACCGATATCGGCATAGATGCGCAGTTTTTTAACAATAAGCTGTCGCTCACCATTGATTACTTTTACGATCGTCGCTATGACCAGCTGATCACCCGGAATGACGTATTGAAGATACTGGGCGTTAAACCAGCCGTTACTAATCAGGGTGTGAGTGAAAACAAGGGTTTTGACGGGCAAGTAAGCTATCATGATCAGGTTGGTAAATTTAATTATTCTGCTGCCTTTACCTTCTCAGTAGCACGTAACAAAGTATTATACGATGGGACCCCGCTTCCGCAATACCCATGGTTATCAACCGTAGGCAGGCCAATTGGCCAGGCAACCGGCTACAACGTATTGGGCTTTTATAAAGATGCCAATGATGTTGCCGCTTCGGCCCACCTAACCGGCGCGCAACCAGGCGATTTAAAATATGATGACCTTAACGGCGATGGTGTTATAGATCAGCAGGATATGCGCGGTATAGGGAAAAGTAATTTACCTCAAACCGTTTTGGGTACTAACTTAGGTTTAGGATATAAGGGATTTTCGTTTAATATCCTATTCCAGGGAAGTTTTAACTACAGCTATCGTGTTGCCGAAGCCGGTATTATTCCTTTCCAGGGAAACCTGCAGGAAGTTAATTGGGGCAGGTGGACCCCGGCAACCGCTGCAACGGCAACCTACCCTCGCTTAACCACAAACCTTGCAGGTCCAAGCAGTCCTTCGGCGGCAAATAACTCGTCTTTTTGGCAAATTGATGCACATTATATCAGGTTGAAATCGGTTGACCTTGGCTATAGCTTCCCAGCCAAATGGACAAGTAAGCTTAAAATAAGGAGCGCCCGCTTATATGTAAGCGGATATGACCTGTACACTTGGGCTAACTTTAATTTATATGCACAGGATCCTGAAATATCCAATAACGCAAGTGCAGGCACGTATCCGGTTCAAAAGGTATACAATGTTGGGTTACAGGTTGGATTTTAATTTAGAAAAGCACACAGATGAAGAAGAATAAGATAATATTGTTTTTAGGCTTGATTGGATCGTTATTAACAATCAATGCATGTAAAAAAGGCCAGGCTTTGGATCAGGTTAAAACTACCGACCTAACCGAAGAAAGCACTTTTGCGGATAGCGCCCGTACCATGCAATTTGTAACGCGCATCTACAACGATATCGGTTTCAGTGCCGACCCAAAAAGATTTGCGGCCCTGGCGGTCAACCCGAGCAGCGTAGGTGTTTACGCCCTTGGCGATGAGGTAGAATATTCAACTCAGTCAGGCTCAGCATGGAACGTTATATTTCAAACCGGGTCGGTGAGCTCATTACAAATACCCGATGATGCATGGGTAACCACTTATGCTAATATCAGGCGGGTAAATGTGTTTTTGAGCCATGTTGCTACTACACCGTTGTCTGCAGCATTGAGATCAAGATTGACAGGCGAGGCTCGTTTTTTGCGGGCATGGTATTATTTTATTTTGTTAAAGCACTATGGTGGGATACCGTTGGTTGGCGATGCGATTTACACATCCGAAGATAATATTCCCGGCAAACGGGCAACATTTGACGCCTGTGTTAATTACATTTCATCGGAATGCGACGCCGCTGCCGGATTGTTACCATTACAGCAATTAGGTTTAGATTATGGTCGTATAACCAAAGGTGCATGTTTGGCATTAAAATCGCGTTTGCTATTATACGCCGCAAGCCCGTTGTTCAATGCCCGGCCCGATGCCGATTACCTGGATAAGTTAGGTACTTTGAAAGGCATTTTGAGTTATCCGAGCTATGATGCCACACGTTGGAACAAAGCTGCCCAAGCCGCCCTCGATGTGATCAATTTAGGCCAGTATAGTTTGGTCGACCTGCCTGCGCCTGCAGGTAATCCTGTGGGTTATACTGCCGGTTATGGCTTTGACAGGGTATTTGTTACACGTAAAAATTCAGAATATATTCTGGCTGTAATGGCAGGCAATAACCGCACGCTTGAAGCGATCTGGGATCCACCATCGCGCGGTGGTAGTGGCAGTGCCTGGCCGTACCAGGATCTGGTGGATGCGTTTGGCACTATTAATGGCAAGCCAATAACCACTGATATCAAATCTGCAAGTAACCCGCAAGGTTACGATGCCGCAAACCCATATTTAAACCGCGATCCGCGCTTTAACTGGTCTATCTATTATAATGGTGCTTACAGGTTAAACACCAGTAAAACGGTTACACAGGGTTTTACCTATACCGGCTATTCGCAGGATGGCGAACCGACCACAAGAACAGGGTATTACGTACGCAAAATGCTTGATGATAACACCATCGCCAGCGCAACCTCATCAACCACCGAACGCTGTTTCCCATTGATCCGCTATGCTGAAATATTGTTAAACTATGCCGAGGCCAGTAACGAAGCAGGCGATATTAATACAGCCTATACGCAATTAAAGACTGTACGTGCACGTGCTGGTATACTGCCGGGAGCAGGCAATAATTATGGACTGGCAACGGGTTTGAGCAAAGAGGATATGCGCACTGTGATACAAAACGAACGCCGTGTTGAACTTTCCTTCGAAGAACACCGGTACTGGGATGTAAGACGATGGAGAATAGCTGAGAATATAGCAAACCAACCATTACATGGGGTAACTATATTACAAGCGGGGGCTACGTTTACTTATACGCCAAATATTATCCGTACACCGGTATTTACAACGCCCAAATGGTACCTCTGGCCAATCCCTCAGGGTGAGGTTAATAAATCAACAGATCTTGTACAAAACCCCGGCTGGTAAATATCGCCATTAAATCAAAAAATTTAGGATCATGAATTTAAGAAAATCTTATTTATCAGGTATTAAAATACAGTTTTTGGTAATGATAATGCTTGCCGGAGTGTTATTTGACTCTTGTAAAAAACAGCAGTTTGCAGTTCCGGCTAATGTGGGTACTATCAGGTTTGCCAACAGCGCCTATACCATTGAGCGTAATGCCGGTACAACAACAATTATTTTACCATTATCGTTACCGCTCGAGTCGGACGGCACGGCTTTGGTTACTGTAGACAGTAAAAGCACAGGGCTGGCTAATCAATACACACTCAATCCCGCAATACCTGCAAATGGCGTAACGCTTAATTTGCCAAAAGGCTCAACACAGGCCTCGTTCAATATTACCTCAGCCGAAAACTTTGAGGGCGATATTACCATAATTTTAAACTTAAGCGCTGCTACCGGTGGTGTTACAGTAGCAAATTCAAACGCTTCAACTGTTATCACTATACATGGCAAGCCAATTATACTGCCGTCTATCACCGCTTCGGTAGCAAGCCTTGCTTTTGGTAATGTCAATACAACCACAACTTCAGCTTCGCAGTCGTTCACCGTTACAGGTGTTAAACTTACTGCACCTGTAAATGTTACTGCCGATGCTAATTACCTGGTATCGTTAGATAATACAAATTTCTCTTCGTCGGTAAGTATCACCGCTGCCGCAGCTATGGCAGCACCGGTAACCGTATATGCCGAGTTTGCCCCTAATACAGGTGTTAACCAGGCTTTACCGGGTAATATTACTATTATTTCGGGTGCATTGAGCGCCTTGATCCCGGTTACCGGCAGCGAAGTTGGTAATGCGGCACCAGGCGTATTGATAGCCAGTAACGACTTTAGTTATGGTGGCACAGCAGGAAACCTTACCACAGCAAGCGGTGGGGTGTGGTCGGCATTTTCAGCAGCAGGATCAAACCCGGTACAATATGTGGGTTCGGGCTTAACGTATACCGGTTATGCAGGATCGGGCGTTGGCGGTGCATTGGTTACCGAAAACAAAACGGCATCGGCAGAAGACGTAAGCATGAGCTATACCGGACAAAGCAGCGGAACAGTTTACATTGCCCAGATGCTTAATTTTGTTTCGGCCCCTACAACTGCCGACTTTTTCGCCTCCATGGGTGATGGTGCTGCGGGCGCTACGCCGCTTTATTTTAACAGGTTATACGCCAAGCTAAGCGGCAGCCAGTTTGTATTGGGCATCAGCAGAAATGCATCAACCACGCCGGCTTATACGGCAACTCCATTAAACTATGGTACAACGTACCTGGTAATTAATAAGTACGATTTTACCAACGGCACCTCATCGCTTTATATTTTAAGCGGCGCTATTCCGGCAATTGAGCCTGCAACCCCGGCTGCAACATCAACCGGCGGAGCGGCTGATCCGAGCTCGATGACCCGGTTAGTGATCAGGCAAAGCACAAACTTGTCGTTGAAAGCCACCTTTGATGGTGTACGCGTTGCAACATCGTGGAAACAGGCTGTGAGTTTATAATTGGTTAATATAAATTAAGCTATCCGGATAATTGCCGGATAGCTTTAAAAAAAAGTTATGAAGAATTTTAAGATCTTTTTTGTGTTGTTTATCGCGATAGCCCTGATTGACCTTGGTTGTTCAAAACATAATGACCCAGGCACAGATACTAATACCAACACAAACACCGGTGGTGGCGGCAGTACCTATCCAAAAGCTCCGTCGAACAATCCGGATGGTTATGCAACAGTTATCAGTGCCGATTGCTCACAAACACAGGGAAACGTGATGCGGATAGAGCAGGCTAATGTTCACTCAACTACCAGCGCTTTGCCGGGCGAAAAATCAAGAACATGGTTACAGGCCATGGGGCATACTACCATACGTACCTGGCTTGCGCTTTCAACTATTTACAATAAAGGTTATACCTATAAGTACGATGGTGGGCCCGATGCCGAAACATCACTGGCTTTTTATTCAACCTGTGCCGATTCGTTACTGGTGGCATTGTCGGCATACGAAGGCTCGGCATCGGCACCTGTACCTGCTGCGGGCGCACCGTTCCAAAACTTTTTAACGCAGACCTTACTGTATTATAAAACCAAATTCCCTAAAATAAAATACATTGAAGCAGGCAACGAACCCGATTATTTAGGTGAATCGGTAACCGATTACTACAACGTTTATAAATACTATTACACCGCTGTAAACTCGGTAAATGCTACCCTTGGCCTTAACGGGAACAACCGGATAATGCTGAGCAATGCTCCTTTTACCAGCAGTACCTCAACAAGCGGGCAAATCACCTATGATTATACTGCGGCTTTTTTAGCACTCTATGCTGCAGATACCGATCCCGGTAAAAAACTTGATTTCTACAGCATCCATTGCTACAATGGCATTAACGACCCGATAACGTTGAAAACCTGTAAACCGCAAATACTTGCAGCATTAACAGCAAATCACCTGCCTGCAATACCTGTTTTTGTAACAGAGTACGGTATGGTTGGTGGTAGCTTTGTACCCAACGGCTGGACGGAAAACGATATGATGAGCGCTTACCCGGCCGCACAATTGGCTAAGGCTTTCTTTTTATACGATGGCGGTTGCGACAGGGTATTTAACTGGTGTATCAATCACGGAACAATCCCGCATAAAAGCGAACTGGCCGATCTGACCAACGCTTATCCCAACCCCTATGGTAATGCATTACTGTTTGCCAAAGAGGTTTCCAATCGTGGTACGCGCATAAAGGTTACTTCGACAAAATTGAGCGCTACCACCGGCCTGGGTATAAACGCACTTGCTTCAATGGGTAACTCAAAAGGTATTGCCGTATTGGTATGGAACTATAATTATACCGCTGCAGTGGCCGATCAAAATATCAATGTGCAACTCAGTAATATACCATCATCGGCTTTTAGCGATGGTAAGATGCAGGTAAAGGTTTATATGCTGGATTCAAACAATAATAATATTTATAATAACCCCGCTCAAAACACATTAAAAACAACATCGGATAATACATACGCCTATTCCCCGTCGTTAGCGACCTCTTTAAAGCTACAGCAAAACTCCGTAGCTTTAATTGTAGTAACCCCTTAATTGTTGATTGATTCAGATAAGCACAGGTATCTCATTTTTTTGAGATCCTGTGTTTTATCGTCAGTATTAATATCTTCAACCGAATAAATCGCCTTCACCTAAATAGGTACGGATCAATTTAAGGATATCATCTCCGAAATCTTTGGCTTTTACAGGGCTGAACCCCTTTAAGGCTGCCAGATCCTGTAAAGTACGAGGCAGTTTGGTAGTGATATCACTGAGCATATTGTCGGATAAGAGTGCATATTCTAAAACCTTACGCTCTTTACTGGCATTGATGCGCCAATCTAACAGCTGATCGTACAATTGGGGGTTGTTGATCTCTTTTTCAGGAATTGTTGTTTTAGGGTTCCAGTTCTTTTGGATAGGCCGGTGATCGAGCCCGGCTTGCTGTGCGCTTGATAAAATGGTTTGGATAGATGTGGCCGTGGATAATTGAACAAACGCCGCGGTCTTAGATTTAAGGCTGATCGCGAGGTAGTTCATGGCTTCATAGTATTCGGCAGGAAGATCAGTGCTTTTTTGCGCAGTGTAGAAACCGGTAATAGCCGTATTCAATACGTTTAGCTTAGGGGCAAAATACGCCGCCGCATTTTGCAGGCGGGTTTTTAAAGGCTCGTCGGTCCAATTATAATGCTTGCCGGTTAACGCAGCTAATTCCTTACGGGCGAAACGTTCCCCGACGGTTTTGATTTCGTTATGCAATAACAGATCAGCTTGCCCGATATGTGTTCTTAAAGCACTATCAGTCGATTCACGGTTTATGCTTTCCCTTTTATATTGCTGCCAGGCGTTACTTAATACGGAAAAGTCGAAAAGGTCCTTCCATATTTCGATCTCCATCTCCCTGATAGTTTGTTGTAATAAAAGCTCGTCGGGCACTTTTGCAGCGGCCTGTTGCATAAAACGTACGATCTCTGGATCGGTACGAACATTTTCGGCGCGTACAGGTGCTTTAAGAATTATTCCTTCCAGGCTCCGGCAGCGGCTTAGCGCCACATAAGCTTGCCCAAAAGCAAAGGCCGCGTCGATATCAATAACCACTTTATCAAAAGTAAGGCCCTGGCTTTTGTGGATGGTGATAGCCCAGGCAAGGCGTAAAGGATATTGGCTAAAACTCCCGTTATTGGCCTCGTTAACTTTTTGTTCACCTTCGGCCAGTGCATATTTTACGTTGTTCCAGGTTTCGGGTGCAACATCAAATTCAGTCCCATCGTCCAGGAAACTGAGCCGGATACTGGTGGGAGATAGGGCGACGATGCGGCCTGTACGGCCATTATAATATTGTTTTTTGCCCGAACTGTCGTTTTTGATGAACATAACCTGTGCACCGACCTTTAATACCAGCTGCTCTTCGGCCGGGTAACCTTCTTTCGGAAAATCACCGGTGATGTTAGCTTTAAAAGTATAAACCTCGCCCCCCAGTTCGGCCAGCCGCAACTGGTTAAACTCGTCTACCAGTTTGTTGTGTGTAGACAGGGTTACATAATCCTTTAAATTATTGGCATTCAAATGGGGCTGATAGTGGGCATTGAGTTGGCCAAGCATATCATTATCGGCATAACCATCGCGAATATGGTTCAGGATATCAACAAATACAGGGTCCTTTTGCCGGTAAACCTGGGTCAACTCAAAGGTGAGCACCGGGAATTGCTGAAAGGCCATGCTATGAAAAAAATATGGGCCCTTATAAAAACGCTGTAATACCGGCCAATCCTTTTCGTAAACAGGGGGTAACTGGTAAAGATCGCCGATCATTAGCAATTGTACACCACCAAATGGTCGGGATGAACCTTTAACCTGCCGCAAAACACTGTCGATATAATCCAGCGTATCTGCCCTTACCATACTGATCTCATCAATGATCAGTAAGTCGAGGCATTTTAACAGTTTGTCTTTTTCCTGGCTGATCTGCCTGAATTCAAAATTACCGGCAGGCACCTGCGGGCCAAAAGGTACCTGAAAAAAAGAATGGATGGTAACGCCGCCCGCGTTAATGGCGGCTACAGCGGTAGGGGCAACAATTGCTAAATTTTTGCTGACAACGGATTTGATATGACGGAGAAAAGTAGTTTTTCCTGTTCCTGCTTTCCCGGTCAGGAATATCGGCCGGTTGGTTTGTTCAATAAAGCGGAGGATGAGTTCGTGAAAGGGCTTCAGTTGCATCGGTTTAAAGATAAGGAATTACAGGATGTTACAGAGAGTGATCGCTTCCTTATCACAAATATTGAATGGCGTTTTAATTGTTCCATTTAATTATAAATTTAGCCAGATGTTCCTGCTCATCAATATTCAGAATACTGCCATCATAGATCCAATAATTTTGCACATCAAAAAGGATGCGCCCATAATATTCACGCTCATAAGCTGCATATAATTGGTAACAGCGTATTGTGCCTTCAATTTCGAAAACTATCCGCACAATCTCACCTGAGCCATTTATACGCTTCAACCAGGCTTTCGCTTCTTGTCCGGAATCAATATTGTTTAACATCGAAGCAAATGTAAAAAGAAATTCAATAAATACTAAAAAAATTAGTATTTATTGACGCGCAAACGGCTGTGACCGTCAGGGATTTGAATGCAAATAAGGTGGGAGATTTTTCTTTTATTCGTCAAGAGTATCTAACTCAGTTTTGGCCTCTTCAAACCGGCTTACCTGCTCTGCGGCCTGTTCTTTAGCTCTTTCTAATACCATCTTGCGATAATGAGGTTTTTTTCTTCGGGCGGGGGCATCGTTCGACAGAAAATTATCCACTGTGGTTTGTATAAGTGTTAACGGAGGACATACTTTTTTGATCAGGTTTTTTTTGAGCCAGTTATTTTTTCCTTTGCCGCCTATTCTTTGGCTAACAAAATCCTGGTTAGCCTGGATGAGTGCCGTGCGGCTTTCTACAGCCATCGGCCTGGTTGTTTTGTCAAGTTCGGTTACCGCTTCTGTTTCGGCAGCATTACGTTCCCTGTGGAGATTAATATTGGTTTGAAGTTTATTAACTAAGCTCGCACGGTAGGCTTCGCCTGAAGAAACAGCGCTTACCGATACAGGGAAATATTGGCCCGACTGGGCTGCCACTTCCTGATCTACCGTGTTGAACATCACGGACTTTTGTCGTGCCAGTTCTTTCATGTTGGCCAAATCAAGCAAGTTCAAATCAAAAGGTCCAACCGTTTCCGACCAGCCGGTATCATGGCGGTGAGCAATTGGTTTGACATGCAAAACATTTGCTGTGAATATTGCGCGTGAAAAATCGTGTTTATCGCCTCGTCGCCCATGTGCGGGTACATTTGCCTGGAGGTGACCATGCAACACCCATTTACTGGTAAAATCCTCCCACCTGGCGTCTGTAGTATTCATCAGCCATTCTGCAGCAAAATCCCATTGGCCTGCTTCAGAGGTGGTCCGGTAAACAGATTCCGCAGTCACGGTAATAATGCCGCTTTGAAAAAGATCGGTAAAAATCGCTTTGGCACTCTTCTTACCATCAGCGCTAAGGGCCTCCGCATCATCGTCATGACCTTCCTGATTGGCGGTCTCTATCGTATCATCCCGTAAGGCATCGAGTCTGGTTTGAAGAGCAGTGCGCGCGGGACCTAAAGATGCATTAACATCAAAGGCCGAAGTTGAAAACGCGGTTCTGTCATCGTCTACCTGGTCTTCGGCATTTAGTACTTTAATCTTGCTATAAAAGTTGGCAAATACGGGCTCCCAATCACTTTTTCTGGCCGCAATAGCCGTGGCATAAGGGTGGTCGGTAGCCAAAGCGGCATTAAGGGGAGTCAATTCGGCTTGAATAGCTGAAAGAAAAGGCCCCCCTCTGAGTATGTCCCGGTCAATACGTGCTTTTATCCTACGGGTGTCTGCCAGGTTATTAACGGTGCTTTGATAGGAAGCCGGTTTGATTTCTGAGGCACGAGGCATCTTGTCCACACCATTTCCAATAGACAACATACCCTCCCGATCCTGGTTTGCAGTGAGTTCGATAGCATCTAAGCGGTTTCTTACCGCAGCTAACTCTGCCGCGGTTAAATGCCCCGCCAGGTCAGCCGGCGACAAGGTCATCGTTCGGAGGTCGATAGTGATATGGGTATCGCCATTAGGTTGCAATACACCGTGTCCTTCGTAATACGCTCTCATGAAAGTTCTTCTCAACTCATTGCTGAGGCCCGTTACATCAGCAGCAGCCAATAGGCCATCTACACTAACTAATTGTGCAATAGGTGGAGGCATAAACCGGGCTTGTACAGGAGCAGTAATGCCGGTAGTGCTATGTGCCGGATTATAAGAAACAGGTGCTGATGCTGCCGTATTACACTCAGTTGATATCCCGGTGTCAACTTGATCATTAGCCGGTTTTTGCTGTAAAACCGGCACCGCAGGCATAGCACGCCCTTTTGAGGCTTGATGGGCTACCGCCTGGGATGATGATTGGTTTGTGGTCTTAGAAATAGACTCAGCTTTCATCGGTTTAAATGGATATATGGAATGCGCATCTAAAAATACATTTTTTAATGTATCCATTTGAAAAAGAGTGAAATTGTTTGGGTTTTATAAACTCAAAATGCATATTTTTATTAACGCCAATTAAAAAAACCTATGCCTAAAAAAACACTCTTCTGTTCAGTAATTATTTTTTTTCTGATAGCTACCGCCCATGTAAGTGGTGCAGTAAAGTCGTTTACAAAAAATGCCGATGGTGTTATTTTTAAACTTGATAAAGGTTTAATGCGGATATCTATCCGCAAGGCAGATATTATCCAGGTAAGTTATACCATTTTAAATGCCTTTTCGGTAACGAAGTCATTGGTGGTAAACAATACCTGGTCACAAAAAACTGCGTTCGTAGTTACTGAGAACGATCATGACATCATCATCGCCACTTCAAAATTAAAGATCCGGATTGATAAGGCGAGTAATGCTATCACTTATACAGATATCAAAGGGAACATTATTTGCTCAGAATACAAGCCTGCTAATAAAGGTATGCGTACAGCAACTATAGCAGGCATCAATACCTATAATTGCGAAACACAATTCAATTCGCCGGCCGATGAAGGATTGTTTGGTTTAGGCTGCCATCCCGAAGACTCACTCTCTATTAATTATAAAGGGCGCAACCAAAATCTGGCTATTAAGTATATGACGGGGGCGATACCTGTTTTATTGTCAACCAAAGGGTACGGTTTATTGTGGGATAATTATTCTGCATCAAACTTTTATGGCGCCGAAGGTGATAATACCCGTTTTAAGTACCTATCCGAAAGCGGCCGCGAGGTTGACTACTATTTTTTCTATGGGCCGGATTTTGATCATATTATTGATCTGTACCGTAGCACTACCGGCAAAGCGCCTATGTTCCCAAAATGGGCTTTTGGCTTGTTCCAGTCGCAGGATAGGTATAAAAGTGAAGATGAGGTATTGACGGTAAAAGATGGCTATCGTAAAAATCATATCCCGGTTGATGCCATTGTGCAGGATTGGTACTATTGGGATCCGCTGCCTATCGGCTCGCATATCATGAATCCCGAAAGGTACCCTAACCCTAAGGCTATGGTTAATGCGTTGCATAAGGATAATATTCATGCTATGATCTCTATATGGCCGGTATTTGGCAGCGGTACCAAAAACTTTGATGCACTTAAGGCTAACGGGTTTTTAACCGACATTACCTGGGATAACGTGGTTACTCATACTTTTGATACTTATTACGATGCTCATAATCCCCTGGCAAGAGATCTGTATTGGAAACAGGCTAAAGACAGTTTGATTGCCCGCTATGGCTGGGACGCCTGGTGGGTTGACCAGTGCGAGCCAGATAATGGCGCCTTGCTGGATGCCCGCAGGCAAAGCAATTTTTCGGTAGGGAAGGGAATTGATTATTTTAACACCTATTCGCTCGAACATACCAAGGGTTTATACAAAGGCTGGAGAAACGACATCAAAAAGAAACGCGCTTTCTTTTTAGTGCGACAGGCATTTGCCGGGCAGCAGCGCAATGCCACTACGTTATGGTCGTCGGATATTACCTGCACCTTCCGTGCATTTAAAGACCAGGTTCCGCAGGGCATTAATGCCTGCGCGTCGGGCATTCCGTATTGGACATCGGATATTGGTGGTTACCATTTAAAGTGGCAGGCACCAAACTGGGCCCTGCCCGAAAACCGTGAGCTGTTTACCCGCTGGTTTCAGTTCGGTGCCTTTTGTCCGGTGTTCAGGATACATGGTAAAGGCGAACGAGCCTTGTTTTCAAATAATTGGGATGCTAAAACAAAACAGATCCTGTTAAAGTACGATAAACTGCGTTACCGGCTAATGCCTTACATCTATTCGTTGGCGGGCAGGGTAACTACCGAAAACTATACCATGATGCGTTCTTTGGCTTTTGATTTCAGGAACGATGCCAACGTGTACAGTATTTCTGATCAGTATATGTTCGGCCCGGCTTTTATGGTTAGCCCGGTAACCGATCAGCTATATACAGGTGCAAATGCTGCCCGTGGTATAAAAACAAGAAAAGTATATCTGCCGAAAGCAAAATGGTTTAATTTTTGGACCGGTGAGCCTGTTGCAGGTGGCCAAACAATTGATGCCGATGTGCCGATGGAAACATTGCCGCTGTATGTAAAGGCAGGATCGATCATACCGATGGGACCTGATATTGAATATGCCACTCAGAAAACGGGTGCGCTAATTGAATTACGCATTTATCCCGGTGCCAACGGTAGCTTTAAATTTTACGAAGACGAAAATGATAACTATAATTATGAGCACGGTGCCTATGCAACTTTTACCTTAAACTGGAATGATAAGGACAGAACACTCAGCATATCTGATACCCGGGGGAAATTTGCCGGCATGTTAAAACAACGTGTTTTTAATGTGGTGGTGGTAGGTAATGCACATGGCACAGATATCAATGCCACTACAGGCACCGATAAGGTAATAAAATACCAGGGGAAAGCGGTACGCGTAAAGATCTAATACAAAGTTATTAACTCCTTTAGTATGAGGTGACTAAGTGTATAAACTGCAAAAAGTGCAGTTTATACACTTAGTTTCTGAAATTAATTGCTTTTTATTTGAATTAATCAAAAAAAGTTGTTATATTGAGCATCGTTTTAATGCAAAGGACACCGTTAAGTCTTTTTTAAAATAAAAAAGTAACGGTAGTCGGTCGGATGTTGAGAGGGAGCCTGCCTGAAACATTATAACATTGCAATACCTGCTATTGTATCTATGATGTGGCTTTTTATAAAAGTCTAAAACATACTATTTTGATGGCCGCATAAGCAAATGCTTTTGTAGGCCGATCGTGTTTTAAAAGCCGATACAAATTTTAAGAATTAACATTAAGTTAATATTTAAAGCGTTCTTACTGACTACATTAGCAGGCTGCTATTGAGTTGTAATCTAATTGCATCATGCTTGTATACGTAGGATATTGCTCATTGGTTTCAAAAAAAACGTTCATAATCTAATATAACTACTGTTACCTTTTAATTCACTGTAAATGAAAAAACATCTACTTTGCTTATTTTATGTCTTTCTGTTATTGCTGCCAGTTTCTTTATTGGCTCAAACAGCACCTACCTTTCCTGCTATAGCAGGTATTACTTCCACAAGTTTTAGTGCAGACTGGTCAGCTGCAACAGGCTCGGTAACCAATTACACCTATGACGTTGCCACGGATAACGCATTTACCAATATTTTGGTTGCATATAATAGTGCTACTACCACTAGTACCGGGGTAAACGTAACTGGTTTAACTGCCGGAACAACCTATTATTTCAGGGTAAAAACGGTAAACAGTTCAGGCAGTAGCGCCTACACAACTGCCATAAGTACAACCACACTCACCGGATCAAACTTTTTAGCTAATTATGATTTTAATGGGGCGTCAGGTACTTCAAATACCGACGGCACTCCGCCGCCATCGGTAAATAATCTGACATTGGGCACTGCTACGCTTACCGGGGGAGCTGCATCTGCCGGTGCCGGACGATTTGCAGGTAATACCTGGGGCACGAGTACAACTATTGATGTAACAAAATATTATTCAGTAACACTTACCCCCACTTCGGGATATACATTTACACTTTCTTCGCTTACGTTTGCCGTTCAGCGTTCATCCACAGGATGTGCCAAATACAGCGTTCGCAGCAGTCTGGATAACTTTGCAGCCGATTTACCAGGTACCGTAACATCTAATGCTAATCTTACAGTAACGAGCGGTGTATTTAGTAATTCTAATACCTCGGCAAAGCAAGTCGGCAGTGGCATCACACTCGGCGCCAGCTTTGCAGGGTTAAGCAGTGCCATTACTTTCCGGATCTATCCATTTAATGCATCTAATGGTACCAGTGGCGCCTTTAGTGTTGATGATATTAATTTTACCGGTACTACAACTGCCGCTGCTGATGTTACACCGCCATCTAATACAAGTACTTATCCTAAAACAGCCAATCTTGCCAGTACATCGGTTGATGTGGTAAGTAACCTCGACGAGGCCGGCACAACTTATTACGTATTGAGTCCTGCGGCTACCGCAGCTCCAACCATAACCCAAATTATGGCGGGGCAGGATGGCACAGGAGCTGCAGCATTAAAATCAGGCTCATTTGCGGTAACAGCAAATACCGATGCTTCGGCAACCATCACCGGTTTAACGGCTTCAACAGCTTATAAAATTTATGTCGTATCAAAAGATGCAGCAGGCACTCCTAACGTGCAAACATCTTTTACAACGCTTCCAATAACCACGTCAGCTCCGCCTGCCGATGTAACCCCTCCGGTTAACGCAACTAATTATCCAAAAGCTAATAATGCCACGCCATCATCTATCGATGTTGTAAGTAATCTTAATGAAATTGGTACAACCTATTATGTAGTACTGCCAACCACAGGTACGGCGCCCACTACATCGGCACAGGTAAAAGCCGGGCAGGATGGTAATGGTAACGCTGTAACTTTATCGGGTTCGTTCGCAGTAGCAACCGCTAATGCCGATGCGACAAAAACTGTAAGCGGTTTAACAGCCTCAACAGCATATAAGGTATATGTCGTGTCAGAAGATGGGATACCGAACTTGCAAACTGCATTTTCTACTTTAAGCATCAGCACCACTGCCGATGTTACTCCGCCGGTTAACGCAACCAATTATCCAAAAGCCAACAATGTTACCAGTACAACTGTTGATGTTGTTAGTAATTTAAATGAAACCGGAACCACTTATTACGTGGTTATACCCACCAGCGGCACAGCGCCAACAACTGTTGCCCAGGTAAAAGCAGGGCAGGATGGTAACGGTAACACGGCTACTGCATCGGGTTCTTTTTCAGTACCGACAGCTAATACTGATGCAACTAAAACCATTACCGGTTTAACGGCTTCAACAGCTTATAATATTTACGTGGTTTCGCAGGATGCGGCTGGTACGCCTAATCTACAGGCAGCCTTTTCAACGCTTAACGCCACAACTACCGCTCCACCAGCGCCTGCAATAGGTACAACTGGTACATTAACCTTGTTAATAACAGCATCAGGTACTGCATCACCAAATACCAGCTTTAGCGTGAGTGGTGCAAACATGACTGAAGGTATATTGGTAACGGCCCCGTCAGGCTTTGAAGTAAGTACAGTTAGCACATCGGGCTTTGCCAATAGCATAACTGTTGGCGCAGCAGGTACAATAGCATCCACAACTGTATTTGTACGTTTGGCAGCAGCCGATGCAGCAAATACTTATTCTGGCAATGTGGTGTTGACAAGTAGTGGTGCCACTACTGTTAATGTGGCAACGGTGAGCAGTACAGTAACGCCTTTACCTATTTTAGCCTGGGATTTTGGCCCGGATGCATCAAACACCAATGCAACACATGCCACTACTACCAGCGATGCTAACCTTGTTGCATCTACATTAAGCAGGGGGGCAGGGTTAACAGCAAGCGGTTTGGCAGGAGGGTTCAGTTCATCTAATTTTACGATGAACGGAGATCTTGCAGATGCCATTGCCAATAATAAATATTATCAGTTTACAATTGGTGCCAATGCCGGTAAAGCGGTTTCATTAAGCACCCTGGATGCTAATCTTCGCCGGTCGAGCACAGGGCCTAATGCTTATCAATGGCAATACAGCCTTGATGGTACTAACTTCAACAACATCGGCTCGCCTGTAAGTTACACATCTACCAACACCAACGGCGATCCGCAAACACAGATCGTCCTTTCGGGGATATCTGCATTGCAAAATGTTGCTTCGGGTACTGCCATTACCTTTAGATTATATGCATATGGCGCTACAGCTACAGGTGGTACTTTTGCTTTCGGCAAACCAACTCAACCGGCTAATGATCTGGCAATAACAGGAACTATAGGTATTGCCCCGCCAACAGTAAGTTACGCTACACCGCAAACATATCTTCAAAACACGGCAATTACAGCGTTAACGCCAACAAGCGCTAACGTAGCGGCGCCGGCCTTTAGCACTAATGCTGTAGGCACTGCCTTTGCACAACCATTGGGCGTTGCCCGTGACGCATCCGGAAATATCTATATTGCCGATGCAGGCGCATCTTCAGTTTATAAAATGGCAGCGAACGGTACTGGTCTTACAACCATAGGTTCAGGTATTGCTGGACTTGGTGCAATAGTATTGGACGTAAATGGTAACATGTATGTAACCGAAGTTACCACAGGCAAACTCAAAAAAGTAACACCAGGAGGAGTAGTAACCGATATAACAGGAGCCGGCGTATTTACTCAGCCTACAGGCGTGGTGCTGGATGCCTCCGGAAATATCTTTGTTGCTGATCAGGCCACTAACCTGGTAAGTGAAATACTTTCGGGGGGAAATACGCCTGCTACTATTGCTTCAGGCTTTAGTACACCATTTGGTTTAACTATTGATGCATCCGGAAATTTATATGTAGCAAATCAGGGCAACGGGAAATTGCAAAAAATAGACGCGACAACTCATACTGTTACTGATGTTGTTACTCTTTCTCCGGGTTTAACTGGTTTAACGCTGGATGGAGCAGGTAACTTTTATTACACGAATGCTGCTGCTCATACTGTTAATGAGATACCGCAAGGAACTATTACACCGACATTATTATCTTCGGGCTTTACAACCCCGGGTGGCATAGTGATTGATGCCACAGGCAATGCTTATGTTGCAGACGCAATAAATGGCGGATCGGTAAAAAAAGTAGCACGTACAGGTGGCTATTACATCACTCCGGCTTTGCCTGCGGGTTTAAGTATGGATGGCACAACAGGTGCCATTAGTGGCACCCCAACAGCGGCAAGCGTCGCTACAAATTATACCGTTACCGGATTTAACAGCGCAGGCGGTACCAGCACAACTGTTAATATAACAGTTACCCCACAGCCTGCCATTGGCACTACCGGCACTTTATCGGCATTAAACACAACTTATGGTTCTGCATCGTCTAATGGTACATTCAGCGTTTCGGGTACCAATTTAACAGCTGGTGTATTAGTTACCCCGCCAGCCGGTTTTGAAGTAAGTACCGACGGTATAGCCTTTACAGGTACAGTTACTGTAGGCGCCGCGGGTACGGTAGCATCAACCCCCGTATATATCAGGCTGGCTGCAAACAATGCATTAAACAGCTATTCGGGCAATGTAGTATTAACCAGCAGCGGTGCCAATGCGGTTAACGTAGCTACAGTAAGCAGTACGATTAGTGCTGCGCCATTAACTATTACGGCAAACAATGTTACTAAAACCGTTGGTACAGCTATAACAGGCGGACCTAACTCTACGTCGTTTACATCCTCGGGTCTAAAAAATTCGGAAACTATTGGCTCGGTAACTATTACTTATGGCACAGGCTCTGCCGCGGGCGCGCCGGCTGCAACATATACCGGTTCTGTAGTACCATCAGCAGCAACCGGTGGTACATTTACGGCAAGCAATTATAGTATTACGTACACTGCAGGAGATATTATCGTATCATCGGCACCAACTCCAACAATAGGTACAACCGGAACTCTATCTGCATTAACAGCTACTTACGGTACGGCATCAGCATCGGGCACATTCAATGTATCCGGAGTTAACATGGCGGCCGGCATATTGGTTACCCCGCCGGCAGGATTTGAAGTAAGTACTGATAATGTAACATTTAGCAGCACTGTTACGGTAGGAGCAGCAGGTACGATAGCATCTACACCGGTTTATATCCGTTTGTTAGCTACCGTGGCAGCTAACATTTATTCGGGTAATGTGGTCCTTTCAAGTACAAATGCTGTAAATGCAAACGTAGCCACCACAGCAAGTACGGTAGGCCCGGCAGCAATAACCATCACAGCTAAGGCTGCCTCTAAAACTTATGGACAAACATTAAGCAATACGGTATCATCAACATTATATACCCTTACCGGGACATTGAAAAATGGCGAAACCATTAGTGATGTAACCATTACTTATGGCACGGGTGCGGCAGCTACAGATGGTGTTAACACTTATACAGGCACAGTAGTGCCGGGCAGTGTAACAGGTGCCAATGGCTTTTTAACAAGCAATTATTCTATCACTTATACCAATAACGATATTACAGTTACAAAGGCTGCATTAACTATTACAGCAAGTACTGCTAACAAAACTTACGGTACCGCATTAACAGGAGCGGCAGGTTCAGCAGCATTTACCACATCGGCACTGCAAAACTCGGAGACCGTAGGCAGCGTAACCATTGCTTACGGTACAGGTGCGGCAGCAACTGCAGCGGTTAATACTTACACCGGTTCTGTAACACCATCAGTAGCAACCGGCGGAACATTTACACCTGGTAACTACAATATCACTTATAATGCTGGTGATATAGTTGTGGGTAAAGCTAACCTGGCCATTACCGCTAATACCGCCAATAAAACTTATGGAACAGCCTTAACCGGAGCATCCGGTTCGACAGCCTTTACATCAACAGGCCTGGCTAATTCAGAAACTATTGGCAGTGTAACCCTTGCTTACGGCACAGGTGCAGCAGCTAACGCAGCAGTAAATACCTATACAGGTTCTGTAACGCCATCAGCTGCTACGGGTGGTACATTCGCGACAAGCAATTACAATATCACTTATAATAGCGGCAACATTGTTGTAGGTAAAGCTAATTTATCCATCACAGCTACCGATGTCAATAAAGTATACGGTGCAACCTTAACCGGCGCAGCAGGATCGACAGCATTTACTTCAACTGGTTTAGTTAATTCAGAAACTATCGGCAGCGTAACCGTAGCCTATGGGACGGGTTCGGCAGCAACAGCAGCGGTTAATACCTATACAGGTTCTGTAACCCCATCAGCGGCTACAGGCGGTACATTCACTGCAGGTAACTACAATATCACTTATAACAACGGAAACATTGTTGTAGGTAAGGCTAACCTGGTTATTACAGCAAACAATGTCAATAAAGTTTACGGCGCTACTTTAACAGGTGCAGCAGGTTCAACAGCATTCACATCAACGGGCCTGGCTAATTCCGAAACTATCGGTTCGGTAACCATTGCTTATGGTACAGGCTCAGCAGCAACTGCAAGCGGAGGTACTTACACTGGTGCTGTAGTAGCAAGCGCCGCAACAGGCGGTACATTTACGCCGGCCAATTACAACGTAAGCTATGCAGCCGGTAACATAACAGTGACACCGGTTAGCTTAACGGTTACTGCCACCAACGCTACTAAAGTTTATGGTACTGCTAACCCTGCGTTTGCAGTAACTTATGCAGGTTTTGTAGGTGCAGATAATGCCGCCAGCCTCACTACACAACCAACAGTGTCTACTACGGCAACTACAACCTCTGGCGTTGGCACTTATGCCTTAACACCAGCCGGTGGTGTGAGTTCTAATTATACTTTTGTATACGTTCCGGGTTCATTAACGGTAACACGTGCAGCATTAACCATTACTGCCGATGCCAAAACCAAAGCATACGGTTCTGCCAATCCTACGTTAACGGCAACTTATACAGGTTTTGCCGGTACAGATAATGCGGCCAGCCTAACTACCCAACCAACATTTGCAACAACAGCAGTAACCAACTCCTTACCAGGTACCTATCCGATAACGGTATCGGGAGCAGTTTCTGCAAACTATACCATTACCTATGTGGCAGGTACATTAACTGTTTCGCCGGGTAATAATGCTAACCTGTCGTTCCTCACTATCAGTGTGGGTTCATTGTCGCCTGCTTTTGCAACGGCAACCACAACCTATACTGACACGGTAGCAAGTACTGTAGATCGTTTGAGCGTTACCCCAACTTTAAGCGACCCTGCGGCTAACCTGCAGGTTAATGGCACACAGGTTGGCAGCGGTAACTCATCAACATTTATCCCGTTAAATGTAGGTAATACTACCATCACCATATTGGTTACAGCGCAGGATGGTACAACTAAAAATACTTATACGGTTAAAGTTTACAGGGCAACAGCGGTGAGTAGCATCTCAGCCACCAATGTCATGTCGCCAAATGGTGATGGTATAAATGATGCCTGGGTGATCAAGGATATCAACCTGTATCCAAACAATAATGTAACGGTTTATGATCGCGGCGGACGTGTAGTTTACACCAAACATGGTTACACCAACGACTGGACAGGCACACTGAGAGGAGCGCCATTAGCCGAAGGTACTTATTACTACACGGTGGACCTGGGTATTTCAACGCCTATTATCAAAGGTTATATCACCATATTAAGAACCAGGTAATTTTTGTAACCTAACCATTTAAAAAGCATCCAGATGAAAATTCTCAATCATATTAAAAACATCACATCAGCAGTAATCCTTACTGTAGTTTGTTTATTGACACTGACATTAACCAGCAAGGCGCAGTTAAACCCTTTTCAGCAAGGCTATTATCAAAACCGTTACCTGGCCGACCCATCAATGGCCGGTTTGGAACAGGGGTTGAACGTTAACCTGGGTTACCGCCAGCAATGGAGCTCGTTTCCGGGTACACCTAAAACTCAAACGCTTACCGCCGATTACCACGCGACTGATAAAGTTGGTTTGGGATTGAATATCAGTAATGATAAAGCCGGACTGATCCAGCAAACCCGTGTGATGGCAACCTATGCTTATCATTTGCCGATTGGCGGTAATAATCAAAAACTCAACTTTGGTTTATCATTAGGTATCAATGATCCTTTTATCAGCACCAGCAGTGTTAACGGCGATCAAGGGGATGTACAGATAGCAGATTATAACCAATTGAAAGCTTATGTGGATGGCGATTTCGGTGCATCGTACACCAGCAACAATCTAACCATTGAAGGCGTGGTGCCGAACCTGAAAGCAACCGTTTTTGGTAATAACGACGACCGCATCAATGTTGACCGTACTACCTTTATGACGGCTGCAAGCTATAAGATACAAATACCCGGCAACAGCCTTGCAATTGAGCCAAAAGTAATGTTTAGAGGCGTAAAAGGTTATGATAATATTTTTGACGCGGGTGTTAACTTCAGTATGGCCAGTACCGGTTTAAGCCTGCAGGGCATTTACCACAGCAACCAAAATGTAGGGATGGGTTTTGCCTGGGAAGAGAAAGCCTTTGGCCTGAGTGTTAACTATAACCTTGAAACCGGCCCTATCAGCAGCTACAGCTCGGGTGCTTTTGAATTTGGTTTGAAACTCAAGCTGTTTAACAAGAGCAAATAATTTAACTGACATCATACAACTAAAATCCTTTAGAGTATCTCTAAGGGATTTTTTGTTTTGTGGTATGATCTTACCGGCGCATGCCAGCCTATTTACTAACTTGTAACATTAACGATTGAAAGTATTTCTGTATCTTTTTGCTGATATTTTTATAGGTATTTTGTTTAAATCTACTTTACATGGTTTAATGTAGGATAATATACTACAATAGATAGGGAAAATGATATAGAAAACTTGGCGGTTTGTAAAATACTTTTGTTAAGATCAATTAACCGCCGCATTGTATTGGATAACCGGGAAAATCGCGATAAAGATCACCTTGTTAAAAAGGCTTTTGCTTTCCCTGTTATAATAAAATACCTCTGCAAAATTGCTTGTTTTTATTCAGAATGATAAAATGCGTTAGTAAAAGTGTTGTTCCATTTTTGTTGCTGATCCTGTCAGTGGGTATTGGCCGTGCGCAAAACTCAGGTACCGTATTGCGTACGGATCAGCTTAAAAAATATGTGGCCTATTTTAATTCGATAGATACCGAGGCGGTAAAGAATTATGTACCCAACAGCGAATCGTTTACGTGGCTCTCTAAAAATATCCCATTATTTGAATGTCCGGACACCATCTTACAGCGCATGTATTATTACCGCTGGTGGAGCTTTCGCAAGCACCTGGTAAAAACTCCGGATGGCTTTGTTTTTACTGAGTTTATTACCCCGGTAAAGTTTGCAGGTAAATATAATACCATTAGCTCAGCTGTTGGCCACCAGGTGAACGAGGGGCGCTGGCTGCGCGATCCGGAATATATTAATGATTATATTAAGTTTTGGTTATTGGATGTTCCGGGTTTACCCAAGCCGCACGGACATAACTTTAGTAGTTGGATAGACGATGCCGTTTATCAGCGTAACCTGGTTAATCCAAATAAGGCATGGATACAAAAATTGCTGCCTGCCTTAAATACCGATTACCAAAAATGGGAAGCCGAAAAGCAATTGCCCAATGGCATGTTTTGGCAGTTTGATGTACGCGATGCCATGGAAGAATCGATAAGCGGATCGCGTAAGGATAAAAACATACGGCCCACTATAAACAGCTATATGTACGGCAACGCCAAAGCACTGGCGCAGATGGCCGCCATGGCAGGCAATGATACACTACAAAGTAAATATTCGGCGAAAGCCAAAGAATTAAAGGCCTTGGTGCAAAATAACCTTTGGGATGACGCCGCTTCGTTTTTTGAAGTTAAACTAACCACCGGCCAGTTTTCGGATGCAAGGGAAGCTATTGGTTTTATCCCCTGGTATTTTAATTTGCCGGATGATGCGCCAAAATATGCCAAAGCCTGGGATCAGTTAACGGACACTACGGGCTTTAATGCGCCATGGGGTTTAACCACCGCCGAAAGGCGCCACCCTAAATTTCGCACCCATGGTACCGGTAAATGTGAATGGGATGGAGCTGTTTGGCCCTACGCTACCACGCAGGATTTGAAAGGCCTGGCAAACCTGCTCACCAATTATACCAATCATGGTAAAATGACCGGCAAAGTATTTTATGATGCGTTGCACAAATACGCCTGGAGCCAGCAAATGTACGGCAGGCCTTACGTTGGCGAGTACCAGGATGAAAAGACAGGTTACTGGTTAAAAGGCGATAACCCGCGCAGTACGTTTTATAACCACTCAGGTTTTGCCGACCTGGTGATCAACGATCTGATCGGCATAAAGCCAAGGTTAGACAATACACTGGAAGTTTACCCGATCATCACGCAAAGCGAATGGGCCTGGTTTTGCCTGGATAAAGTTTTATATCACGGAAAAAACATTACCATTCTGTGGGATAAAACCGGTACAAAATACCACAAAGGCAAAGGCATGCATATTTATGCCGATGGGAAAGAAATATTAAAAAGCGATAGTTTGAAACATGTTTTTGCCAAACTGTAGCCTATAAATACATTTAATGAGCATACGATTACAATACAATGGATAGCGTACCAAATTTAACCATTCAGTTTCCGGGAAAATTGGTGTTTGGTAAAGGGTGCCTGTCCGCTTTACCCGATGAATTGCTGGCATTAAAAAGCTTGAGGGTGTATATTATTACTATAACCCCGCTGTTAGGCCAAATTGAACCACTTATTCAGAAATTGAGAACAGCAAACGTTGAAGTTGCTGTAAATACAGCTATTATACAAGAACCGACTTTTGCCGATTTTGAAAATCTGATGGTTGAAGCTGCGCAAATTAACCCGGACACAGTTTTAGGTATAGGCGGTGGCAGTGTGCTGGATATTGCCAAATTGGTGGCGGCACAGCTAAACAATACACAAAGCCTGGCAGATATTGTTGGCATCGGTTTATTAAAAGGCCGTACAAAAAAACTGATCTGTGTGCCTGCAACATCGGGCACGGGTAGCGAAGTATCGCCAAACGCGATATTGGTTGATCACGAAAATCAGAAGAAGGGTATTATCAGTCCGTACCTGGTGCCCGATATGGTATATGTTGACCCGTTGCTCACCCTGAGCGTACCGGCCTCAATTACCGCTGCGACGGGCCTTGATGCCTTAACGCATTGCCTGGAAGCATATACCAACAAATTTGCACAGCCATTTATTGATATGTATGCCTTTGAAGGTATGCGGTTGATAGCTGCTAATATTACACAAGCGGTAAATAACGGCGCCAATGAAGAAGCCCGCACACAGGTTGCCATGGGCAGTTTGCTTGGCGGTTTTTGCCTTGGCCCGGTAAATACGGCTGGTGTGCATGCGCTGTCATACCCGTTAGGCAGTTCGTTCCACTTGCCACACGGCCTATCAAACGCGCTGCTGCTGCCCTATGTTATGAAATTTAATATCCCTGCCGCAACGTGCAAATATGCCGAAGTGGCTATGGCTTTGGGTTGTGATAGAGGCAGCAACGATAACGAAACAGCACAAAAAGGAATAGAAAAAATAAAACAACTGATTGCCGAATGCGGCATCCCCGCAAGGTTAAAGGATGTGAACATCCCTGCCGATGCGATACCGCAAATGGCTACCGATGCGATGAAGATAACACGTTTATTAAAGAATAACCCACGACCGATAACTTACCAGGATGCGGTTGATATATATACTGACGCCTACTGACCATGAAGATAAAAAAGAAATACCAGGGTGTAATTATACCAGCTGTTGTTCCGCTTACTGCAAAGTTTAAGCTGGATGAACAGGGTGTTGAAAGCATGTTTACCAACTTCCACAAGCACGGTGTTTATCCGTTTATATTGGGTACCACCGGCGAGTCGGCATCATTGTCCATGTCGCTTAAAGCCGAATACATTAAACTTTCGGGTAAATTAAAACGTCCGGGCGATATGTTGTATACTGGTATTGCATCCAATTGCTTTGAAGAATCGGTTGAACTGGCAAAAATGGCTTTTGATAACGGTACGGACGCAATTGTGGCCAGCTTACCATCATATTATGCCCTGTCAGAAAAAGACATGAAAACGTATTTTGAGCAGCTGGCCGATCAATGCAGGGGGCCGCTCATTATTTACAATATCCCGGCTACCACGCACATGTCCATCCCGTTAAAGGTGATAGACGAATTGAGCCATCATAAAAATATTGTGGCCACCAAAGATTCTGAACGTAGTGACGACCGTTTAAAAGAAGCATTGCACCTGTGGGCCGCACGACCCGATTTTAGTTACTTTTTAGGATGGGCCGCGCGCTCGGCCGTTGCCTTGTTAAATGGCGCGGATGGTATTGTACCAAGCACAGGCAACCTGTTACCCGGTATTTATACCGATATGCTTAATGCGGCGCACAAAGGAGATGTAGAGCTGGTACATGCGTTGCAGCACAAATCGGATATATTTGGCGCGCTTTATCAAAAAAGCCGCTCGCTGGGCGAATCGCTTTGGGCTCTTAAAGTATTGATGAACGAGAAGAATTTGTGCGATACCCACGTAATGCCGCCATTACAGCCACAAACCATGCAGGATGAAGACCTGCTAAGACAGGGATTACACAGTTTGATTGAGCAAGAGGGATTAGTAATTAAAAACGTTTAAAATGGAAGTAAAACCAATAGTAGGCATTACCATGGGCGATCCGGCAAGTATAGGTCCCGAGATCGCGTTAAAGGCATTGCTGGATAAAGAAATATATGATATCTGTCGCCCGCTTTTGGTTGGCGATGCAGGTGTGTTTGCTCACATCGCAAAGAAACTAAACATAAATATAACGCTTAGCGCGATCACTGATGTTAATGATGCCAAATTTGAGTTTGGTAAGGCCGATATCTTCGATCTGAAAAACGTTGACATCGATCAGCTCGAATTTGGTAAGATCTCGGCCATGTGTGGCGAAGCTTCATTTCAATCCGTAAAAAAGGTAATCGAACTGGCGATGGCAGGTGAGATAGATGCTACGGTTACCGGGCCGATCAACAAAAAATCGATAAACGAAGCGGGGCACCATTTTGCCGGGCATACCGAAATATATGCGCAGTTTACCGGCACAAGCAAATACGCCATGCTGCTGGTTGAAGATCATATGAAAGTGATCCATGTGTCAACCCATGTATCGCTTCGGCAGGCCTGCGATTTAGTAAAAAAAGAGCGCATTTTAGAAGTGACTGAACTGTTGTATAACGGTCTTATCCAATTAGGCGAAACTAACCTGAAAATAGGCATTGCAGGACTAAATCCCCATGCCGGCGACTCGGGCTTGTTTGGTACCGAAGATGATATGGAAATATTGCCTGCGGTTGAAGAAGCTTTAGGCCGTGGGTTTGACGTGGAAGGACCGGTACCGGCCGACACGATGTTTGCTAAGGCCGCAACCGGGTATTATGGTGGTGTGGTAGCCATGTATCACGATCAGGGGCATATCCCTTTTAAGCTTTCGGGTTTTAAATGGAACGCCGAAAAGAAACAAATGGACAGCGTAAAAGGCGTTAATATTACAATGGGCCTGCCCATCATCCGTACATCGGTTGATCATGGTACGGCTTTCGAAATTGCCGGTAAAGGTGTTGCCAGTGCGGATGCAATGGTGTTAGCCATCCAATCGGCAGTGCAGTTAAATAAACACCGCAAGGCTGCAAAAATGTTGCAATTATAATGATCGTAGTTATTGCAGATGATTTTACCGGTGCTGCCGAATTAGGCGGTATAGGACTAAGATATAAACTACAGGTAGAAATTAATACCCGTGTCAATCTGCAATCAAAGGCCGATCTGTTTGTTATCGCTACCGATACCCGCTCGATGACCAAAGATGAAGCCGAGCGCGAAACAGAAGAGGTGGTACGCGAACTGGCTAAACTGAACCCTACCTGGATATTCAAAAAGGTCGACTCGGTGTTACGCGGCTACGTTGCCGAAGAACTGCTGGTGATCATTAAAAAGCTGAACCATACACGCGCTTTGGTAGTTCCGGCAAATCCGGCCCTGAGCCGAACCATTACCGATGGGCAATATTTTTTAAACGGCACGCCTTTGCACCAAAGCAACTTTGCCAACGATCCGGAATTTCCGGTTAAAACATCATCGGTAGTTGAAAGGCTGAACGATAAAGGTATCCAAGTTTATTCGCAAAAGCACAACGAAACGCTAAAACACGAAGGGTTAATTGTTGGCGATGCAGCCAGTATTGATGATTTAAAAGGCTGGACAAGCCAGATCAATAAAAATATGCTGCTGGCCGGTGCGTCGGGTTTTTTTACCGCATTGTTGGATAGCCTGATCATCCCGGACGCACAAGCAAATTCAGTAAAACCAAGAGCTTTTGAAAACCCGATGCTCATCGTTTCGGGTACATCATTTGGTAAAAGCCGCGATGCCATTAGTAAGCTAAAAGCTGATGAGATGCCTGTAAGCTATATGCCGGCAACTGTACTCAACACACCTTCGCCGGATGAAGCGGATTACGAACAGTGGTGTAACGAGATCATTGCCTATCTCAAAGAATCAGGCCAAGCTATTATCGCGGTAAGCGAAGATATGGTAGACGGTTCAAAAGCCGACGCCAAAGACCTGCGATATAAAATAGCCATTGTTGTTAAAATGGTTTTTGACCGTGTGGATATTAAAGAATTATTAATTGAGGGCGGATCGACAGCATCGGCAATTTTAAAACAATTATGTTTGTACAGGTTCTTCCCGGTGGAAGAACTGGCAACCGGCGTTATCCGGATGCAAACCGAAAATAAACCACAGCTATATATCACACTTAAACCGGGCAGTTATGCCTGGCCGCAAGCTGTGCAACCGTATAGTTTATATTAAAAATTATAATGCAGAAGCAAACTTTACACCTGGTCGATTACCTCATTATTGCGGCATCGCTTGCAACCTCATTGGGCATAGGTTTGCGTTTTGGCAGGAAGCAAAATTCAACACAGGACTATTTTATTTCTAAAGGCGCAGTGCCGTCATGGGCCATAGGCATGTCGCTAATGGCAACATTAGTGAGCAGTGTAACCTTTCTGGCCTATCCCGGCGAAGGCTATTCATCAAACTGGATACTGCTGGTACAGGGGTTAATGGTGCCCGTAGTGCTGCTGTTTATGGTGTGGTTTATCGTTCCGCTTTACCGTGACGTTATCGGGTTAAGTACCTATGAGTATTTTGAAAAGCGTTTCGGCCTGTTTGCACGTATGTATAGCTCCGTGGCTTTCGTGCTTACGCATTTCTCCAAAATGGGTACGGTGTTCTTCCTGCTGGCTTTGGCACTATCAAACATGACGGGCGCCAATACCTTTCTCATCATCTGGGTAATAGGTTTCGTAGTAATTGCTATTACGTTGATAGGGGGTATTGAAGCCGTGATCTGGGCCGATGTGATACAGGGTTTTTTGTTGATCACAGGCGGTATTGTTTCATTTGTTATTTTATTGTTCGCACTAAAAGGAGGCCCGGCCGAAGTTTGGCATATTGCCGAAACTAATGGTAAAACGGGTTTTGGCCCTTACAATTTCAACTTTAAAAAGCTCACCTTTATTGTAATGGTGATCAATGGTGTGTTTTACGCCATCCAAAAATACGGTACCGATCAAACCATGGTGCAGCGTTATTTAACTGCCAAAAGCGATAAATCGGCCATTAAGGCAACTTTATTGGGTGTTGGGCTAACTGTACCGTTGTGGATACTGTTTATGTTTATAGGTACGGCGCTTTTTGTTTTTTACAAACAAAACCCATTGCCTGCCGGTACACGTCCTGATGCCGTTTTTCCGTATTTTATCATGACCAACCTGCCGCCAGGTGTTGTCGGTTTAATACTTGCTGCGCTTATTTCGGCAGCTATATCCAGTTTAGGATCTGATCTGAATTGCCTGGGGGCCGTTGGTGTTGAAGATTTTTATAAAAAACTCAGACCAAAAAGTACTGATCTGCAAAACCTAAAAGCCGGTCGCTGGATTGTGGTTTTTGGTGGTATCGGGTCGATATTGATAGCTACGCTATATCTATCAGCCGGTGATGAAGGCGTTTTGGGAATCGTATTTACGCTTTACGCGATATTTTCGGGTGGTATTGCCGGTATATTTTTGCTGGGATTATTTAGTTCGCGGGCCAATAAGCAGGGGCTGGTTATTGGTGTGATAGCTTGCGTATTGTTTACAGCCTACGCCTTCTTGTCGTCAACTAAAATAGGTTTGGGTAAGGATAAACATGTGCTGCTCGATATGGGTAAGTACGGCTTTAAGCAGCACAAATATATGCTGGGTGTGTACAGCCATATCATCGTGATCGTGATAGGTTATGTGACGAGTTACTTTTTCCCAAAACCAAACGTGCCGAAGAATTTACTTTTTAGCGGATGGCTGGAGAAGAGAAGGAAGTCAAGTGTCATAAGCCCTGAGTCAAAAACATAAAGATTCTCCATCCCGTCATTGCTTCGTGCCTCGCAATGAGGTGTGATTTTAATTTTAAAAGATGAAATATTTTAAAATATTATTCCTGTTTTTACTGATAACTACACTTGCTGATGCAAGCACAAGCAAAGCCGTACACATTGTAGTACCCGTAAAATGCCACCCAAGGATATTGTTCGGTGCTGAGCGGCTGCGCGAAGCGTATGGCAAAGCGGGGTATGATGCTATCATCCTGCATCAAAATACGGTTCCAGCCGGCTGGGCAATTGTGGTTGGGTTAACCAGCGATGAAGTGGTAGTAAAATCCACTGCTGCCTGGCGTCTGCCCATGAAAAAACTGCCTGCCACTAAGGAAGCCTTCAATATCACTTCATCAAAGCAAAACAACATTGTTATAGCCGGGTTGGATAATTCCGGTGCATTGTATGGTTGCATAGAATTGGCTGATGAGATCAAGGCTACCGGTAAACAGCCGCAAAATATATCGAAATTTGATCATCCCGAAATGGTGTTGCGCGGTGCCTGCATCGGTATGCAAAAATCAACCTATCTACCGGGCAGAACCGTTTATGAATATCCGTACACTCCCGAAACCTTTCCATGGTTTTATGATAAGCAGCTTTGGATAAAATACCTCGACCAGATGGTGGAGAACCGCATGAACTCGCTTTACCTGTGGAGCGGCCACCCGTTTGCTTCGCTGGTGCGATTGAAAGATTATCCTTATGCAGTTGAGGTAAGCGATGAAACTTTTAAAAAGAACGAAGAAATGTTTCGGTTTTTGACCACCGAAGCAGATAAACGCGGGATCTGGGTGATACAGATGTTTTATAATATCATCGTATCAAAACCCTTTGCCGAGCATAACCACATGAAAACGCAGGATCGTAACCGGCCGATCGTACCAATTATCGCCGATTATACCCGTAAATCGATAGCTGCATTTGTGGAAAAATATCCTAACGTAGGCTTAATGGTTTGCCTGGGCGAGGCAATGGAAGGTGTTGGTCAGGATGATATCGACTGGTTCACAAAAACAATCATCCCCGGGGTTAAGGATGGTTTAAAGGCATTAGGCACAACCGAGGAGCCGCCGATAGTGTTGCGCGCTCACGATACTGATGCTCCGGCCGATATGAAAGCAGCCCTGCCGCTTTACAAAAACCTGTACACTGAAGCTAAATATACGGGCGAAGCGCTTACAACTTACACTCCGCATGGTCCATGGGCCGAATTGCATCGAACGCTGAGTCATTTGGGTAGTGTGCAGATAGAGAACGTACATATTTTAGCCAACCTGGAACCTTTCCGCTATGGTTCGGCTGATTTTATACAGAAAAGCGTGCTGGCTATGCACAATACATACGAAGCCAATGGTTTGCATTTGTACCCGCAGGCATCGTACTGGGATTGGCCCTACAGTGCCGACAAAGCCAATGGGACGCGTTTACTACAAATGGACAGGGATTGGATATGGTACAAGGAATGGTCGCGCTACGCATGGAACTGCCACCGCGATACCATTGCCGAAGGGCAATACTGGGCAAAACAGGTAAGCGATAAATATGATTGCGGTGAAAAGGCAGGCGCAGATATTATGGAAGCGTATAAGCAATCGGGCGAGATTGCGCCTAAGCTGCTGCGCCGCTATGGTATTACCGATGGTAATCGTCAGACATTAACGCTGGGCATGTTTATGAGCCAGCTGGTCAATCCCGAAAGGTATGGCTTATTTACTTTGCTTTACAACTCTGAAGGGCCGGTAGGAGAGATGCTGAGCGAATATGCCGACAAAGAATGGAAACATGAACCACATACCGGCGAAACGCCGGTGCGCGTTGCCAGCGATGTGGTACAAGAAGGCAAGGATGCGATCAAAGCGATAGAAGCCGCTGAACCATTTATCAAAAAAGATAAGGCCGAGTTTACCAGGTTAAAGAACGATATGTATTGCTACAACGACCTGGCTAATTTTTATGCGTTAAAGGCACAGGCTGCACTACTGGTATTGCGCTATAAAAACTCGAAAGATGTAAATGACCTGGAAAAAGCCGTGCCGCTACTCAAACAAAGTGTGGAGCATTTTAAGCAATTAACGGAACATACCAAAAACACTTACCTGTACGCCAATAGTATGCAAACCAGCCAGCGTAAAATACCTATTGGCGGTAACGACGGTAAAAACAAAACCTGGGCCGAACTGCTGCCTAAATACGAGAATGAACTGGCGCATTTTAAAAAGAATGTAGACTCGCTGAAACGACATGCGGGTGAACCTGAAAAGGTAAGTGCAGCATCGCTTATGCCGGTAAATGTTAATTGGTTATCAAAAGTTGAAGGTACTTATACACTTGCTGCAAAAACATCGGTTTACACAGATACCGACTTGGTAGCCAATGTTTACGATGGTATATTGAAAAATATGAATGGCCTGCGTTTATCGCAAAAACAACAAATTGCCGAAGGCACTACATTGAAATTTAGCACAGATAAACCGGTTAAGCTGTTAGTTGGATTTTTTAAAGAAAAGGGAAAAAGCTATTCGCCCGAACCGACTTTAGAGAATGATGCCAGTGCGAATGATTATGGTCAGGCTGAGATCAAGGTAGCCAATGCTATTGTTTTTAAAGATATGCCGCCTGTAAATATTCATGCATATAGCTTTGCCGCAGGTACACATACTTTAACCTTGGCAAAAGGTCGTTGTTTGATAATGGGATTTGTGGATGGTAATTTAACACTCCCGGTTTATGATGCGGCCATGAACAAGGGTGGCGCAAATCGTTTTTTAGATGCTTTATTTGAATAATAGATGAAGAAGCTTAGTCTGATCGTAATATCGATATTATTTGCCGGTTCAGCTTCCGCGCAAAGCGATAACCTGAAACTTTGGTATAACAAACCCGCCGAAAAATGGACGGATGCCTTGCCTATAGGTAACGGCAGGCTTGGCGCAATGATCTATGGTGGCGTAAACAGCGATCATATCCAGTTTAACGAACAAACCTTATGGAGCGGAGGGCCGCGAACTTATCAGCGTGTAGGTGCTGCAAGCTATTTGCCTAAAATAAGAGAACTGCTTTTTGAGGGTAAGCAGGCCGAGGCAGAGAAGCTTGCCGGTGAACATTTTATGGGAATGAAAAGTAACGAAGCTACTTACCCAAGCCAGTTTGCCGGGTGGCTGAAAAAAGTAAAAGCCGACATTGCTTTGGCGACACAGGATGAAAGTAAATGGCCCGAGATTAAAGTCCCCACACCAAATGGCTGGGAAGTTGCAGGTTTGCCGGGAGTTGATGGGGCGGTTTGGTTTAGAAATAGTTTTGAGTTACCTAAGGGTTGGAAAGGTAAAAACCTGGTGATCAACCTTGGTAAGATCCGCGATATGGATATCACCTATATCAACGGTGTAGAAGTTGGCTCGATGGATTCGATGAATTTTGGCCGTATATATACCATCGCGGCAAGCTTGTTAAAAGAAGGTAAGAATGAAGTTGCTATTCAGGTGATTAATCCTTACGATAAAGGCGGATTGGTAGGCCCTAAAGCAGATCAGAAACCTTATGTGGTTTATCCGGAAGGCGAAGATCCGAAAAACGGAATAGTATTAAGTCCCAATTGGAAGTATAAAATTCAGGATGCTGATCCACCCGCTGCCCCGGCTTATGAAGCCGATTATCAGCCTTTCGGCGATTTATACCTCAACTTTAAAAAAACCGAGGCAGTTACAGACTATCATCGCGAACTGGATATTAAAAATGCTGTTTCGACCACAAGTTATACCAGCAATGGTGTCCATTTTATACGCGAATACTTTGCGAGTGAGCCGGATCAGGCTATCGTGATCCATATTAAAGCTAATAAGGCAGGTCAGGTCAATTTAGATGCTTTATTGCAAACTTTTCAAAAGAAAAACCATATTGCCAAAATTGATGATCATACCATCGCTATGACCTTGACAGTAAATAATGGCGTGTTACATGCTGCCAGTTATTTGTTTGCCAAGGCGGTTAATGGAAAGATCAGCGTAAGCGACAAAGGTGTGAGCGTTAATAATGCTGATGAGGTGACTTTTTATTTGATCGCAGCTACTTCCTTTAAAAACTATCAGAATGTTACGGGTGATCCTAAAGCTATATGTACACAGCAACTGGCAAATGTTAGAAGCAAAACTTATGCAACCATCAAAGCCGCACACATAGCCGACTATCAAAAATATTTCAACACGTTCTCGGTTAATTTTGGTGGTGATGGTGCTGTAAGCTTACCTACCGATGAGCGCATCAAACAGTTTTCGACCACGTTTGATCCGGGATTGTTGTCGTTGTACATGCAATATGCGCGGTACCTGATGATCTCGTGTTCGCGGCCGAATAGTCCGCTGCCGGCTAATTTACAGGGTATTTGGAACGACCAGCTTACGCCACCCTGGGGTAGTAAATATACCACCAATATTAACCTGCAAATGAATTACTGGCCGGTTGATGAACTGAATCTTGCTGATTGCGGCAAACCGCTGTACAAAATGATCAGCGAACTATCCGTCGCCGGTAAGGCAACTGCTAAAGTATATTATGATGCACCGGGTTGGGTGCTGCACCACAATACCGATATCTGGCTGGGTACCGCGCCTATCAATGCCTCTAATCATGGTATATGGCAACCGGGCGGGGCGTGGCTTTGCCACAATTTGTACGAGCATTATTTATTTACAAAAGATAAAACGTTTTTACAAACCGCCTATCCTGAGATGAAAGGCGCAGCCGAGTTTTTTGTGAGTACACTGGTTAAAGATCCGAAGACGGGATATCTCATCAGTACGCCATCAAACTCGCCCGAGCACGGTGGTTTGGTTGCCGGACCTACGATGGACAGGCAGATCATCCGCGACCTGTTTAAAAACTGTATCGCGGCAAGCAAAACATTGGGTATTGATGCGGACTTCCGTAAAAAGCTCGAAGAAAAATATAAGCAGGTAGCTCCGAATATGATCGGTAAATACGGGCAATTACAGGAATGGATGGAGGATAAGGACGATACGTCAGATACGCATCGCCATGTTTCGCATTTGTGGGGCGTTTATCCGGGAACGGATATTACCTGGGATGCTTCGCCGGCTATGATGCATGCGGCCGAACAATCATTTAAATATCGTGGTGATGATGCCACCGGCTGGAGTTTAGCCTGGAAAATAAACCTGATGGCACGTTTTAAGCATGCCGATCATGCCATGCTTTTGGTTAACAAGTTGTTAAGCGTTGCCGAAAATGATAACGGTAAAGATCGCAGCGGTGTTTACCATAATTTATTTGACGCACACCCACCGTTCCAGATAGACGGTAATTTTGGCGGTGCCGCAGGTATTGCCGAAATGCTGGTGCAAAGTCAGCAGGGGTATATTGAACTATTACCTACTTTACCCGGTGCTTTGCCCGATGGAGAAGTTAAAGGCCTTTGCGCCCGTGGTGGTTTTGTAATGAATATAAAATGGCAAAACGGCAAGCTGCAACGGTTGGAAATCACATCAAAAGCAGGTAGCGACTGCGAATTGAAATATGCCGGCCTGAGCACAAAGTTCAAAACCGTGAAAGGTAAAACTTACGTGTTTAACGGGAGTTTAAAAGGTGTATAAACTGTGTGTAAAATGAGTAAAAAACGACAGTTTTATATACCAAACGTTAGACAAATTGCATGCATTGCATTACTGTTTAGTGTTTTGGCAATAACTGATTTATACGCTCAAAATACACCCTTTTCGCCCCCTGTAAGGCAGGATATTCTGCTCAATAAAAACTGGGTCACCACTGAAGACGATGGCAATATCAACGCTCATGATGGCTTTGAGGATCCGGGGTTTAGAACAGCCAATTGGAAAACCGTTGATGTGCCACATAACTGGGACGAGTACGAAGGATACCGCCGTTTAAAGCATGGTGACAGGCATGGTTATGCCTGGTACCGTAAAAATTTTACTGCTAAAATACTACCCAATAAACGCTACTTTTTATATTTTGAAGGTGTGGGCTCGTATGCTACGGTTTGGCTGAATGGGAAAAAAGTGGGCTACCATGCCGGCGGGCGTACCACTTTTACTTTGGATGTTACCGATGTGATTAAAGCACAAAACGTTTTAGCAGTTCGTGCAGATCATCCCGATAAAATTCAGGACCTGCCTTGGGTGTGCGGAGGTTCGTCGGATGAGGTAGGTTTTTCGGAAGGCTCACAGCCGATGGGGATTTTCAGGCCGGTGCATCTGATTGTGACCAATCCCGTAAGGGTACAGCCTTTTGGCGTGCATATCTGGAATGATACGACAGTTAGCAAACGGAATACAACCGTGAATATCGAAACCGAGGTTAAAAATTATAAAAGCAGCTCTGCAACTATTATCATCAGCAGTAAACTGATTGATCAGCAAGGTAAGGTTGTTGCGGGGGCACATACTGAACGAACGCTTAACCAGAGTGAAAGTACCACAACGCGCTATGGTATAGGGTTTAAAAATGTGCATTTATGGTCGCCGGAAAGTCCGTATCTGTATCGTTTGGTAACCGAAGTAATTGACGAGAATGGAAAGGTAATAGATAGAGACACTACGCCTTACGGGATACGCTGGATAAGCTGGCCGGTAGGCAGAGTAGGCAATAATAAACAGTTTTTACTGAACGGGAAGCCGGTTTTTATTAACGGCATTGGCGAATATGAGCACAATATGGGCCAAAGCCATGCCTTCACCAATGAGCAGGTACGTACACGGGTAATGCAGGTTAGGGCAGCCGGTTTTAATGCTTTTCGCGATGCGCACCAGCCGCATAATTTACTATATCAAAAATATTGGGATCAACTGGGTATATTATGGTGGCCGCAGTTCACGGCGCATATCTGGTATGATACGCCCGCTTTTCGCGATAATTTTAAAACGCTGCTGGTTGATTGGGTAAAAGAGCGCCGTAACGATCCGGCAAACATTTTATGGGGGCTGCAAAACGAAAGTAAACTGCCCGCCGGTTTTGCTAAAGAGTGTTCGGAAATTATTCGTCAACTCGATCCAACGGCATCGTCGCAACGCAAAATAACAACTTGTAACGGGGGGGAAGGTACCGACTGGAACGTGCCGCAAAATTGGACAGGTACTTATGGTGGCGATCCGCAAACCTATGCTGCCGACATCCAAAAACAAGTTTTAATAGGTGAGTACGGAGCATGGCGCAGTATAGACCTGCATACCGAAGGCGGTTTTGTGCAAAACGGGCCGTTAAGTGAAAATCGCGAAAGCCAGCTGCTGGAAACCAAAATACGGCTGGCAGAATCGGTTAAAGATAAAACCACCGGGCAATTTTTGTGGGTATTAAGCTCGCACGATAACCCGGGCCGGGTACAGGCGGGTGAAGGCTACCGCGAACTGGATAGAATCGGTCCGATAAATTATAAAGGTTTGTTAACACCATGGGGTGAACCTACCGATGCTTTTTACCTGTATCGTGCCAATTATGCGCCAAAGGATAAGGAGCCGATGGTTTACATTGTATCGCATACCTGGCCGGATAGGTGGTTAAAACCGGGTAAAAAAGACAGTATTTGTGTATACTCTAATTGTGATGAGGTGGAGCTGTTTAACGATATCAACGGCGCATCATTAGGTAAGCGCCATCAACAGGGTAAAGGCACACATTTTCAGTGGGATGATGTTGATATCAAATATAATGTGCTTTACGCCGTAGGTTACGTAAAAGGCAAAAGGGTGGCGGAAGATAAGATAGTACTGAACCATTTGCCCAAGGCGCCTAATTTTAACGCGTTTATATCTGGTGGGGATGTTATTGCGCCGAGCCCTAACCTGAAATATATTTACCGGGTAAATTGTGGCGGGCCGCAGTATATTGACCATTTGGGCAATTATTGGATGCCTGATGTGCAATGGACGGGCCAAAACGAAAAGGGATGGGGTTCCATATCGTGGACGAGCGACTTTCCGGGTATGCCGGCCATGTTCGGCAGTCAACGGCGGATTAATGATCCGATAAAAAACACCTCAGACTGGCCGTTGTTTCAAACCTTCAGATACGGTCGCGATAAGCTGCGATACGGTTTTCCGGTGCCCGATGGCGATTACCAGGTTGAACTTTATTTTGCCGAACCCTGGTATGGTTTGAGTAATATTAACGCGACGGGCTGGCGTGTGTTTGATGTGGCTGTTAACGGTAAAACCATGTTAAACCATGTTGACCTGTTTAGAGAGGCGGGTTATGCTTCGGCTATCAAAAAAGTGCTCCATGTGTATGTGAATAACGGTCATATCGACATTGATTTCCCAAGAGTAGCATCCGGGCAAGCGGTTATATCAGCTATAGCCATAGCAACGACTAATAAAAATATTAAACGGGTGCTGGTTGGCCAACAGTTAATTAAACATTTTAGTAGTCACTATTCATCGCCTTCAGTACCAGAACGATGGCAACCAGGCACCTGGATGGATACCGGTGTTAAACAATTTGCCGATGATAAAACCACTTTTAGCAAACTGCCGCCAAACCTTTATGGAGCCGAGTGGATTAGGCCACCCAAAGCCGTGACAGTTACTTTCGAGTATGCACGTATCGATCTGGATGCTGATGCCGAGGTATATGTTGCCCTGGATGAAAAAGCGAAGCAACTACCTGCCTGGATGAAAGATTACGACGATACCAAAACGTTGATAGAGAACGATATGGATGGCGGACATAATTTTAAAGTGTATCATCATCGCTTTAGTAAAAACGCGCCGGTAATATTTGGCAAAAATGCCGATAGCGTGCTGATGTATACTATTGCGGTGTTGCCGGTAACAAATATGGAGCGCGCTACCGACCTGAAACCGACAATATCCTACAAAACAGAAACTGCCGCACTGGCAGGAGGTGTAGCAATTGTCGAAACAACCGGAAGAAAGGCGATCGGTTTTAATGGTAACGAGGGGAGTGTAACCTGGAATATTTCTCCTGGTGTAGCCGATATTTATACCCTGCGCATTAAATATTTAAACACCACCGGTAAAACGCTTACCGCAGATGTGAAAGTTTTGGCTGCCGATGGTACGGTGATGAAAGCCGGTTTAATGGAGTTTCCGGTTGTAAACGATGGGAAATGGAAAACGGTTGAAACAACTACAGGTACCAGCATTAACGCAGGAAATTATAAAGTGCTTATTACAGCTAAAGATGCCACCGGGTTAAGCATTTCAGGATTGGAAGTACAGTAGATGCGCAGATGAATTTGAGTAAATTAAGATATATGAGAACAAAATATCAATTAGTTTTTGCAGCGTTATTAATTATTGTAACGATTTCGGCACAAGCTCAAAAAATAGTACCTGAAGCTAAAATGCAGGAAATTTACAATGAAGTAAAAACGCCTTACAAATATGGGATGGTGGTTGTGCCAACCGATAATCAAAAAAAGGTTGATTGCCCTACTGTATTCCGCAAGGGCGGTAAATGGTTTATGAGCTATATTATTTTTAACGGCCGTGGCTACGAAACCTGGATAGCCAAAAGCGACGACCTGCTGCATTGGGCAACGCAGGGACGTATCCTGTCGTTTTCGGATACTACTGATTGGGATAATAATCAAAAAGCTGGTTACCCGGGCCTTGAAGATTCGAAATGGGGCGGGAGTTACGAACTGCAAAAATATAACGGTAAATACTGGATGAGCTATTTTGGCGGGCATGACCGTGGATATGAAAAAGGTTTGTTGTCGATCAGTATAGCCAGTACCGATAAGGACCCATCAACACCGCACGAATGGCAACGTTTAGGCAAACCCGTGTTAATGGTTACAGATACCAATGTGAGCTGGTGGGATAACCACACCTTGTACAAACAAACCGTGATCTGGGACAAGGCAAAAACCACCGGCTATCCATTCTTAATGTATTATAACGCCAATGGCGACAGCGTGAACAAAAAGCGCGGTGCAGAACGCATTGGTATGGCGGTGTCAAACGATATGGTACATTGGATACGCAATCGTAAAGATCCGGTGTTGAACCACGGCGCAGGCATTACCGGCGATCCGAATATCGAGAAGATCGGCAATGTGTGGGTGATGTTCTATTTCGGTGCATTTTGGTCAACATCGGGGCCAACCTGGCAAAAACATGGCGGCGCGTTTAACCGCTTTGCCGCATCGTACGACCTGGTGAACTGGACGGACTGGACGGGCGATGACCTGATCAAATCATCGGAAGTATTTGATGGTCAGTTTGCGCATAAATCGTATGTTATTAAATATAAGGGCGTGGTTTATCACTTTTATTGCGCTGTAAACAAAGCCGATCAGCGTGGTATCGCTGTAGCAACATCGAAGGATATGGGCAAAAGCGAAGTTAATTTTGTAGCACCGCCACCACAAAAAGCAAGATCGGTAGGGCAATGATTGATATGGTGAAAATTTTAAAAAGGGCATTGGCCAAGTGCGATTCCCCTCTTGAGAGGGGTGGAGGGGTGTGTTATTTACGTTTTTATAAAAATGAGCGAGTTTATTTGGGCGTTTCCCTACGAGCCAGGCTATTCGCTCATACTGCACGGGCCTTAGCCACGGGCCGGTATCCGCTACTATCCCTAACGCGACCGATCGGTAAAATACTGTTAGCATGTAGTGTTGTATTGCTGTGTGCCTCTACCGTTTTTGCCCAACATTTCCCATCCCAAAGCTTTAACCAAAACTGGAAGTTTTTTTTAGGCGACGATAGCCTGGCTAAGCAAGCAGCCTATAACGATAGCCAATGGCGTAAACTCAATTTACCGCATGATTGGAGCATAGAAGGTAAGTTTGACGAAAAAGCACCCGGAACTATTAACGAAGCTGCTTTACCTGCAGGCATTGCCTGGTACCGCAAAACGTTTACCATCCCGGTAACGGATAAAGGCAAAAACATATTTATTGATTTTGATGGCGTTTACCGCAACAGCACGGTTTGGCTCAACGGGCATTTGTTAGGCAACAGGCCTAATGGATATATCTCGTTCAGATATGATCTGACGCCTTATCTTAACTTCGGCAGCAAGCCTAATATCATCGCTGTAAAGGTTGATAACTCGGCGCAGCCAAACTCGCGCTGGTATTCGGGATCGGGGATATATCGTAATGTTTGGCTGGTGAAAAAGAATAAAACACAGTTTAAACCTTGGGGAGTGATTGTTACAACGCCGTTTGTTTCAAATGCAAAAGCCGAAATTGATGTATCAGCTAATGTTAACGAGGAAGAGGAGGCACATTATTTCCGGGTCACTACTAAGATATTCGATCAATCGGGTAAACTCGTAAAACAAGCATCCCAAACTACAGAATATAAGTCATCGGATGTGATCCGTCAAAAAATTATCATTTCTAAGCCCAGCCTTTGGTCTGTTGAAGGCCCTTATTTGTATAAATTGTTAGTTGAGATATCGCCGGTTTATGAGGCACTGCAATCAAAATCAGTCATACTTGATAATTACCAAACTACTTTCGGCATCCGCTCATTCAATTTCGACGAGCATAAAGGCTTTTTTCTTAACGGCAAGTCCATAAAAATACTGGGCGTTTGTCTGCACCATGATGCCGGTGCTTTGGGTGCTGTAGTAAACACACATGCTATTGAGCGGCAGCTTAAAATATTAAAGGAAATGGGGTGTAACGCCATCCGCACATCGCATAACCCACCGGCACCCGAACTGCTCGACCTGTGCGATAAAATGGGTTTTTTGGTAATGGATGAGGCTTTCGATATGTGGAAGAAGAAAAAAAACCAGCAAGATTATCACGTGGATTGGGATAAATGGCACCGGCAAGATCTGATAGATCAGATAGAACGCGACCGTAACCATCCATCGGTATTTATGTGGAGCATAGGTAACGAAATTCGCGAACAGTTTGATACTACAGGTATCCGCATTACCAAAGAGTTGGCTTCGATTGTAAAAGCTTATGACCCGACCCGACCGGTAACATCGGCACTAACGGAAACCGATCCTAAAAAGAACTACATCTATCAATCGGGTGCTTTGGATGTTTTGGGTTTTAATTACCACCAGGAATTATATCCCGATTTCCCGAAGAATTATCCCGGTCAGAAATTTATTGCTGCCGAAACCATGTCGGCTCTTGCCACACGGGGGCATTATGATATGCCGAGCGACAGCATACGCCGCTGGCCGCATAATGGCAAGGATCCTTTGAAAGATGGTAACCCTGATCTGACCGTTTCGGCTTATGATCATGTTTCGGCCTATTGGGGATCTACTCACGAAGAAACCTGGAAAGTGATCAAAAAATATGATTTCCTTTCGGGACTGTTCGTTTGGACAGGTTTTGATTATTTAGGCGAACCGGTACCCTATCTATGGCCAGCCCGCAGCTCTTATTACGGTATTGTTGATTTGGCCGGTTTCCCAAAAGATGCGTACTACATGTACCAAAGTGAGTGGACGAATAAACCCGTACTGCACATCTTTCCGCATTGGAATTGGCAGCCTGGTAAAGTGGTTGATGTTTGGGCATATTACAATTGTGCCGATGAGGTGGAGCTGTTTTTAAATGGGAAATCGTTAGGGGTGAAGAAGAAACAAGGCGACGACCTGCATGTGATGTGGCGCGTTAAATACGAACCCGGCACATTAAAAGCGGTATCTAAATTAAACGGTAAAGTGGTTTTGGTTAAGGAAATTAAAACCGCAGGCAAAGCTGCAAAAATTGACCTGATAGCAGATAAGGAAAAACTGAAAGCTGATGGGAGCGACCTGAGTTACATCACCACAAAAATTACCGATGCACAAGGCAATTTAGTGCCCGATGCAGATAACGCGGTACAATTTGAGGTGAGCGGGCCGGGTTTTATAGCCGGGGTTGATAACGGTTTGCAAACCAGTTTGGAGCCGTTCAATTCATCATCGCGCAAAGCATTTAACGGTTTGTGTTTAGCCATTATACAAGCTAAAAATTACACGGGTAAAATTATGGTAACGGCAACCTCGCCCGGGCTGCAGCCCATTACAATTTTTATTGATTGTAACAAATAAGTTATTGATGGCAATATCGTACAATATCTGGAGAACCTGATACAGAAAAGCACTGCCGGTTGCAAGTAGTTTTATACCCTATAAACCTACAGTACCATTTACCAGATATATGAAACAACAAAGCATATTTGATTATATTAATGTTGACGGATTTTCGTCGACACCTAAATATATGCAGCTTGCCAATTGTATCCACGAGGCGGTAGTAACAGGTAAAATTAATCAGGACAGGATTCTACCATCTTTGCATGAGTTGACCTATCATCTTGAAATATCAAGGGATACGGCGGATAAAGGTTATAAGTACTTACGCAGCCTGGGCATACTGGCGTCCATACCCGGTAAGGGCCATTTTATTACTGCCAATAATGTAGTACGGCAAAACAAGATATTTTTGCTGATCAATGAGTTGGGTAATAATAAAAAAGTGTTTTACGATGCCTTTAATCAGGTTTTAAAAGAACCGGTTACTATTGATTTTTATGTATACAATAATGACTTTGCCTTGTTTAAAAAGCTGCTTAACGGCAGGCGCGAAGGGTATACGCATTATGTTATCTTACCACACTTTACCGAAGGCGGCGAGAACGTTCACGAACTGATCAATACCTTACCAAAGGACCGGCTGATATTACTGGATAAGCCTATTAGCGGAGTGCATGGGAACTATGGCGCGGTTTACGAAGACTTTAAAAAGGGTATTTACGCATCGCTCGAAAAGCTGCTCAACCCTTTAAGTAAGTATAATACCATCAAACTGGTGCTGCCGCAAAACGGCTGTAACGCAGGCGACGTGGTGAAAAATTTTAATGCGTTTTGCCTGCAATATGCTTTTGAGCGGAGCGTGGTTACTCATGTAATTGCCGAAGAGATCAAAGAAGGGGAGGTGTACATTTGCCTGTCGGACGATGATCTGATCACACTGATCGAAAATGTAAAAGCAACCAACCTAAAAGTAGGCAGGGATATAGGCATTATATCATGCAATGAAACGCCTTTGAAAAAGTATATTATTAATGGGATCACCACCATCTCTATTGATTTTGAGCAGATGGGCAAACGGGCCGCGAATATGATACTTAAAGGCCAAATGGAGCAGGTTGAACTGGAGTACCGGATAAATATGCGATCATCATTATAAATGAACTATGATAAATAGCATATGAAAGTTTTACCTGTTTTCGATCTGGCGATCATTGTACTCTATTTGGTGGGAATGGTTTTGGTTGGGTTTTACTTTTCGCGAAAAAACAACAATTCCGATTCGTACTCCAAAGCGTCAGGTTTAATACCCGGCTGGGCTATCGGCTTATCCATATACGCCACGTTTTTAAGCAGCAATACTTTTTTGGGCGTACCCGGCAAAGCATATGGCGGTAATTGGAACGCTTTTGTGTTCAGCTTATCAATGCCTTTAGCAGCTTTTGTTGCCACCAAATACTTTGTACCATTTTACCGTAAAACCGGCCAGATATCCGCCTATACCCATTTAGAAAAACGCTTTGGCGCCTGGGCACGTACTTACGCGGTGGTTTGTTTTTTGTTAACCCAGCTGGCTCGTATGGGGTCGGTATTTTTTGGCATTGCATTAAGCTTACAGGCCCTTACAGGTTACTCCATGCAAACCATTATGGTGGTAATGGGCATATCCATTATTATCTATACGGTAATGGGTGGCATTAAAGCAGTAATATGGACAGAGGTGGTGCAGGGTATTATCAAAACCCTTGGCGCGCTACTGATCATCTACCTGATCGTGTCGCATATGGATGGTGGTATCCAAAGGATAGTTAGTATCGGAAAGGTAGCAAACAAGTTTAGTTTGGGTAGCTTTTCGGCCAATTTCACACAATCAACCTTTTGGGTGGTGTTGCTTTACGGCTTTTTTATCAATCTCAACAATTTTGGGATGGATCAAAACTATATTCAGCGTTATCATACAGCTAAATCATCAAAGGCTGCATCACGTTCGGTATGGCTGTGCGTATATATTTATGTGCCGGCATCGTTTCTATTTTTCATTATAGGATCTTGCTTGTTTGCTTACTATAACATCCACCCCGAATTATTGGAAGGTATTAAGCACCAGGTAGCTGTTGAACGGCTCCCGCTTAACGCCACTGCCGACCAAATCAATGCTTTGGCCACTAAGCTGCAACCGGCCGATTACGGTGATAAAGTAATGCCGCATTTTATGGTAACCAGCATACCTACGGGTTTGGTTGGTTTGATCGTTTCGGCCATATTATCGGCGGCCATGAGCACGATTAGCTCGGGCATGAATGCATCGGCAACGGTATTTACCGTGGATATTTATAAGCGCTATATTAAACCCGGCATCAACGAACGTCAAACACTTAACATGCTGCACATCGCCACGGTTGTTTTTGGCATACTGGGCATGGGTACCGGCATTGCCATGATCGGGGTAAAGAGCATATTGGATATTTGGTGGCAGCTTTCGGGAATTTTTGCCGCGGGTATGCTTGGGCTTTTTCTGCTGGGTATCATCAGCAAACAAACCAAAAACCAGGAGGCTTTAATTGCATCGGTAATTGGGCTACTGGTTATTTTATGGATGACTTTCCCCAATATTATCCCGGCCCAATACAGTTTTTTACGCAGTACGCTACACACCAACATGATCATTGTAGTGGGTACGCTGGCTATTTTTCTTGCCGGGATTTTACTCACCCGTTTGCGCAAGACCACCACAACCAAATTGACATCAACAACAGTAAAAGAAATACAATAAATGGAACAAAAAGGATTTATACCGGTGATGCTTACCCCGTTTAAAGATAACGGAGCGATTGATTATGATGTATTGACACAGCTAACCGAGGTATATATAGAAGCGGGAGCAAAGGGTTTGTTTGCCAATTGCCTGTCGAGCGAGATGTTTGAATTAACCGATGCCGAGAAATTACTGGTTATAAAACATGTTATCAAAGTAGCTAACGGCACCATCCCCGTAGTGGCAACCGGCACTTTTGCCGGAACTATTGATCAACAGGCCGACTTTGTTAAAAAAGTAAATGATACGGGTACGGATGCAGTGATCGTGATTACTGGTTTGCTTGCCGCTGAAGAAGAGAGCGATGATATTTTTAACGAACGTGTTTTTAAACTTTTTGATAAAACCGACAATATCCCCCTTGGCTTTTACGAGTGCCCTGTTCCGTATAAAAGATTACTGTCGCCAGCGCAATTGATTGATTTTGTAAAAACGGGCCGGGTGGTTTATCATAAAGACACCTGCCTTGATCTGGATACGATCAGAGAAAAACTCAAGGCAACATCCTATAACCCGCAATTTGGTTTGTACGATGCTTACATGGCACACGCGGTTAAATCATTAAAGGCAGGCTCGGCGGGTTTGTCGTGCATCCAGGGTAATTTTTTTCCTGAATTGATTGTGTGGCTATGCGATAATTATGATAATGCCGCCTTGAAGGCCGAAGTTGACAGTGTGCAGCAGTTTTTAATTGATAATATGGACGTGATGCACAATGTATATCCAATTATAGCCAAATATGGCCTGAATAAACGGGGATTAAACATTTCAACTTTTACCCGCCGCAAGGTTGGCGATTTTTCATCGGCAGTAAAGAGCGGGATCGAGCACCTGTACCAGGATTACTCATCACTACAAAACCGGATAGGGCTGCAGCTTTAATTGTGCAGGTATTTCCGTTTGTACTCTAAAGGTGTCATCCGGGTAACCTTTTTAAAGTGGCGGTAAAAGTTTGATACGTTATTAAAACCACACTCAAAGCAAAGCACTTCGGTAGGTAATTTATCCTCAATTAAAAAGCGGCAGGCATGGCTTATACGTATTTCGGTTAAAAAATCGGAATACGTTTTTTTGGTCATCAGCTTAAAGTACCGGCAAAACGACGTAACGCTTAAATTACCAATAGAAGATATCTCCTCAAGGCTTATCTCTTTTTTGTAGTTAGCCAGGGTATAGCTGCAAACCTTATTCAGCCTGATGGTGTCCGACTCGTTCGATTGATGGAACTCGTTGTGTGATAGGGTAATGGGTTTAAACTCGTCAGTTTCGGCTAATATCTTAAGCATAGAAAGCAGGATGATAACCCGGTCGAGGTTAGTGGCTTCAATAGCTCTTCGCATTAAAACAGCTAATTCGGCTTTTGCTTTGCCTTCGATAGTTAAACCACTTTTGGCCTTTTCAAACAATTTAGGCAACAGGTAAACTTCGGGTAAGGTGAGCAGGTATTTACCCAGGCAATCGGGCAAAAAGTGAATAACAATTACTTCGACATTTAAATTTGACTCCGGTAAAAAATATTCTTCCTTACAACGCCAGCAATGGGGCAGGTTTTCGCCCAATAACGTAATTTCTCCAGCAGAGAAGTTGCTGATGTTATCACCGATAAAACGCACACCTTCACCTTTTATAATATAATGAAGCTCTAACTCAGGGTGGTAATGCCAAATGCCCCTAAAAGTGGGTAATATATCGTGGCGTATACTAAACGAGTTTTGTGGCTTAACATCTACTTTTAAAAAATGAGGTTTCATTTACTCAATAATTACGTTTTTGCTGGCAATTGGTTTTAGGATCTGGAGATCCAGGTTTCAATTGATAAAAGTAATAATTTATACTTTATTATCACCTAATAAAAATGCTAATATCCTATAATTCCGCATCCGGGCCGGTTTTTGAAACGACTTTGTTACGTTATGATAAGATTCTACAATAAGTTGATAACAATTAGCAATAATGTAAGTGTGTGATATTTGATATTTGTATTGGATAGTAAAATTTAAACAAATGCACTATCACTAACATATAAACCAAAGCTCTTAGCTATACATTTTTGCTTAAATATTAGTACCGGTTTTTTAAAAGGTGCTAAACAGATTAAAGTTATTCTACACTACTTGTTCGAATAAATTATGATAATTTATTCGGATGATTGTTTAGAATATCATAAAAACTGAATGGATGTATTGCAAAGTTGCAAACTATAAATGTTGATTAAACACTAATAACCCCCATGAATAAACTATCCCTTCTGCTCATTCTTATCTCTGTGTACACTATACCTGTGTGTGCTCAAAAGGGCGAGTCGGCTGCAAACCAGGACCCTAACTACACCCAGGTAATTACCGCCAGGGCCTATAAAATTGTAAACGTATTAGGTATTACCGATTCAGCAAAATTTAAACGCGTACAAGGGGTTATAGTTGATCAATATCGTAATTTAAGCACCATCCATGATGCCCGCAATGCACAGGCTAAAGACATAAAGCAGCAAGCCGGAGAGGATAAAGCCGCCGCAAATGCAAAAATTAAAGCGATAGATGACGATGTAGATGCAAAGTTGAGCAAACTGCACGCAGAATACCTGGCCAAATTAGGTGCCGACCTTAGTGCTGCACAAATTGACCAGGTTAAGGATGCCATGACCTATAACATACTTGGTGTAACCTATAAAGCCTATACTGATGAAGTGCTTACACTAACCGAAGCTCAAAAAACGCAGATCAAGGCATGGCTGGTTGAAGCGCGCGAACTGGCCATAGACGCCGAATCATCAGATAAAAAACACGCTGTATTTAATAAATATAAGGGCCGCATTAACAATTACCTTTCTGCACAGGGCTATGATATGAAAAAAGAAGGCGATGAATGGCAAAAACGCATTAAAGAAAGATCACAACCAAAACAGAACTGACCAATCAAAACATAATAATAAAACCAATTAATCATTAGCTAAATATGAAACCAAATTCAAAACCATTATGAGAAAACTTTTCCTCTTATTTTTTGTGATGCTTGCCTTGAGTGTTATAGCGCAGGCGCAAAACAGGACCATCACCGGAGTCGTGACCGGTGAAGGCGAAACAGAACCCTTGGTAGGGGTAACTATTACGGTTAAAGGAAGCACTTTGGCAACTGCTACCGATGTGAAAGGTAAATTTTCTATTAAAGTAACCAACCTGCAAAACGTAACCCTTGGCGCTAAGTTTATTGGGTTTCAATACCAGGAAATAACAGTTAAACCCGGTGAAACGGTAGCCAACTTTGCACTGAAAGCTACAAACTCTAACCTGAACGAGGTTGTTGTGGTTGGTTATAGTACAAGGAAACGATCAGAAGTGATTGGTGCTGTAGCTACCATTAAGGCATCCGAGATTGAAGATATTCCTGCTCCTAACATGGCGGGTGCATTACGTAACCGTATAGCAGGTTTAAGTGTAAGCCAAACATCTGGTCGCCCTGGTGCCAGTATTACGCTTAACGTGCGTAACTCGCAAATAGCTGCTACATCTGCGCCGGGTGTTACTACCGAGCCTTTATATGTTATTGACGGGGTGATATCAACAACCGACCAGTTTAATGCGATTGATCCCTCCATGGTAGAAGACCTTACCATACTAAAAGATGCATCGGCTGCTATCTATGGTGCCAGCGGTTCAAAGGGAGTAATTTTGATCACTACCAAAAAAGGTAGACCTGGTAAGCCTAAATTTACTTATAATGGTTATACCGGTATTTCTGACGCTGTAGCGATACCCAAAATGTTATCGGCTTATGAGCAGGCTAAGCTGATAAACGATAATCTTGATCAGCAGGGTTTTGCTTCTAATAACTCATATTTTTCTCAGGCCGATCTTGATTACCTGAAAACAGCTCCTTATAAAAGCTGGTTTGATGAATTATGGAAGCCCGCAGTTATGCAAAGGCATAATCTGCAAATGAGTGGCGGTACCGAAAAATTACTGTTTTTTGTTGGTGGCAGCTACCAAAACGAGAATGCGAACTATGCCGGTATGCGCAATACCAAATATGGTTTCCGCAGCGGTATTACCGCTACTTTTAGCGAGAGCCTGAAGGCAGACGTTAGTTTCAACCTAAATTATGGCAACAAATTCAGTAATAACGATATATCAACTGATCAGGACCAGGCTTTCTTCCAATCCTTAATTACTACGCCACAATGGGTGCCTATCCAAATTAACGGTATGCCGGTAACCATCGCCTCTGTTAAAAACCCATTGGGTATTATTAATTCAGGATATTTTGCAAATCAATCAAACACTGATTATACTATTAACGGGGCCCTTACTTATACGCCAAAACCGATACCAGGTTTAACAATGCGTTTTCAGATGGCACAAAATGGAACCAGCGGACATAGCACTACTTACACCGCACCTTACAAACAGTATGATTTTGTAAAAACAGGTAATAATAATGCCTTGTATACCGAAACCCTTTTAAGCACAGGGGATGGAGTTTCTGCAGCCAATGCCAGGTATGAGCCTGCACAAAACTATGCTAACAGGTACCAGGCTGATATTACGGTTAACTATAGTAAATCTGTTGGTAAACACAGTATTACGGCTTTGGTTGGTGGCGAGCAGTCGCAAAGTTCTTCAGAAAACCTTGATATTTACTTTCAGAATCAGATCATCCCTAACCAAACTGAATCGTGGGCATTTGATCCTGCATTAACCTTTAAATCCAACGCTAAAAGCGAAAGTATTAAGCAATCTTTTTTTGGCAGGTTAAGTTATGATTTTGCAAAAAAATATTACATTGACGCTGTTGGACGTTTTGATGCTTCAACCAATTTTGCTACCGAAAACGCATGGGGCTTTTTTCCTAATGTCGGTGTTGCGTGGATAGTTTCGGAAGAGAATTTTTTCAAAAATATTTCAAAAATTAGTTTTATATCCTTTCTTAAAGTTAAAGCCAATTTCGGATTAACCGGTGACGACCGTTTAGCAGCGCGTTTATGGCAGGCCACATACACTGTTGACCCTGCTAATACCGGCTATGTTTATAACAACACCAATGCGCCATCGGCCAACGTAACCAATTATCCCAACCCGGATATCACATGGGAAAAGAAACGATCTTTAAACTTAGGTTTGGAAGCTCAGTTCTTTAATGGCAAGGTTACCTTTGGTTTTGATTATTTCCACGATTACGTTTACGATCAGTTTGATAAGAACGGAGCGAATAACTTCCCTTATTATGCAGGCTTTCCGGCACAAATTGTTAATAACGAAGACCACCATACCTATGGTACAGAGTTTACTTTGGGGTATAATACCAAATTCTCCAAAGGTCTTACTTTTAATGGCAGTGTTAACTTTGGCTTTAGCAGCGGCTACACAAGCCAGGTGTTTCAAAACCCATTCCAATATTTCCAGAATACACCAACCGACTGGCAGATCCTTCAGGGGGTTAATCCAAAAGTTTACAACAGTGGCAACATTGGTTTAATATCAAAAGGTGTATTAAAAACACAAGCTGATGTAGATGCGTTATTAAGGAAAAACCCAAACTACACTATTTATAAACTGACTCCTGAACCCGGCTGGCTGGATTACGAGGATACCAATAACGATGGTCACATTGATGATTTTGATATGGTACCGATGTATAAAAACGGAACTGACCCTGTAATTAATTTAGGCTGGAACCTGGGATTAGATTACAAAGGGTTTTCACTCCGTACAAATATAGTTTCGAGATTTGGTGGCCATGTGTTTTATGACAGCAAGGCACTTGTAAAACCAACGTTAACTGTTAACGTACCTGCATATTGGAATGACCGTTGGTCGCCTCAAAACCCTGATGGTTTATTGCCAAGGAGTGATGATGCATCTGCCGGAAAAAACTCTACCTTCTGGGCAAGAAGCGCCACTATGGTACGTGTAAATAACATGTCGTTAGCTTATAGCATACCGGCTAATTGGCTGCGCCGTACAGGTTTAAGCAATGTTAGATTAATTATTACAGGTAACAACCTATGGACAATTGTAAATCCATTATCTTACAAAGATCCGTACACGTCATCCATTTATGATTATCCTACCATCAGAACTATTTCTGGAGGTTTAACTATTGGATTATAAAAACTAAATCATGAAAACAAAAAATAAAATATTCAAAACATCAGTAAAAAGTATGGCTGTGTTTTGTGCAATTGCTTTAGTGTTTTTAGCAGGTTGCAAAAAAGACTTTCAGGTGCCTGCTCATAGTTCGATAGATGCGGAAGTACTATGGAACGACGAAGGCTCGGTACAATATCATTTAAATGGAACTTACCAGGTAATAATGCCTGATTATCCTTACGAAGTGGCGGCATACCTGCAAGAATTTGCCAGCGATGAGAATATCGGATCGGCCACGGATGGCACCCTGAAAGCGATAATGGGCATAGGCGCGGTACTAACATCTAATGATGTTAAGATCATCGGGAGCAAATACCAGGGTAGTAACAAAGGTGATAACAGGTATTTTGACCTTGCCCGTTGTAACGCCGGTATTGATCAGTTGTCCAGTTCAACTATGCCTTTAGCCACCCGCAAAAAGCTTATCGGTCAGTATTATATGTTAAGGGCAATGGGTTATTTTGATTTGGTAAGGTTATACGGCGGCGTTCCGTTGATCTTAAAAACGCAAAGCCCGTCAAATTACGAAACTGTGCCTCGCTCTAATGCAAAAGCGTGTTTTGCCCAAATTGTAAAAGATCTGGATTCTGCCGCTGTTAATTTAAACGGTGTTACCTTTGCCGATGCTACTGAAAGAGGCAAATTAACCAGGCTTGCTGCTGTTTGCTATAAAGCAAAAGTATTGCTTTATTGGGCAAGCCCGCAGTTTAATCCGGTGAATGATGGAGTGCACATTTATGACCCAACCCGTTGGAACGATGCCCTGGCTGCCAGTAAAGTCGCGTATGATCTTTGCCAATCTTCAGGTGTTAGTTTAATGCCTGATTATAGCACTATTTTTCAAACAGAAGGCACAGGCAATACCGAAGCCATTATAATACGTTCGTATTCTACCCTTTTAGAAAAAAGAGGTAATAACGTAGAATCTAAAGTTCGCCCGGGTAGCGCAACATTTACCGGCGGCTCCGCATCTGATTATTATGTAGCTACGCAACGTATGCTGGATGCCTATCCTATGGCAGATGGTACACCACTTAGCCAGGCAGGCGCCACTTACGACAGTTTTATGTTTTGGAAAAACCGCGATCCACGTTTTGCGCAAACCATCGCATATAACGGCAGCAACTGGAAATTGAACGGTATAGCTGCACGTAAACAATGGACATATTCTGGTGAGATCGAAGGAAGTACTAAACCATTTTATTGTAAACGCTTCAGCGCTCCTGATCTGCCTGCTGCATCTGTTGCCATAACTGCAGATAAAGGCGGTAACGGGTTTGATTGGATAGAACTGCGATATGCCGAAGTTTTGTTAAACTATGCTGAGTGTTTAAACGAAACAGGAGATCTGGCTAGTGCAAAAAATATGGTGCGCCTGATCAGGCAGAGAGCGAAAGTACTTGTAGGTACTAAAGACTATGGTTTGGATTACGCCACCGACAAAGCCACAATGCGCGACCTGATAGCTAACGAACGTATGGTTGAATTTGCATTTGAAGGCAAACGTGGCTGGGATTTAAGAAGGACCAGGAAGTTTCATGAGTTAAGCGGCTTTTTAAGTGTTACAGGCGAAGTAATTAGCCCTGTAAACACCGCTACTAAAAAATCTGAACTTGAAACCCTTGATGCCAATGGTATACGCGGTCGTGATAAACTGAACATGGATGTTGCAGCAACTTACCTTAACTACTTTTCACGTACAGCAGTTTACGGAAACAATACACAGGGTATTTCTATCGCGTCATCACAATGCTATTTTTACGGACTGCCAAGTTCATTCCTTTTATCATCTCCACTGTTAGATCAAACTTTAGGTTGGGATAACGGAACATTTGATCCACTTAAATAAGAGAAACAATGAAAAAATATAAATTTATTTTATGTGTGCTTGCAGGCGTATCGTTATGTCTAACGGCTTGCAAAAAAGAAGGTACCAGCATCTTCAATATGTTTGAGGGTGTTACCATTGATGTAAAAACCACTAACCCAACAGATATTAGTGCTACTGATACCAAGGTAGTTAATGATGGCGATAATGTGTCATTCAACTACACTGTCACTTCTGATCAGGATATGTATGGGATTTCTTTATTAGAGGTTGGTACAAATACCCCGATCCGTAAAATTATTTTAGATGATGCGCATCGCCGTTCTTTTTCTGAGGTTTATACGATGGTGGCTAATAACCGATGCGGCGTAACCAGTTACCGTATATACCCAACTGATAAAGTAGGTGTATATATGGGCGATGGTCATAAAGTGTTTTCTATTAACATAAATAACAATTACGACTTTAATGCAGAGCAACACGTAGATCTGGCTGATAGCGCGACCGTAGATCCGGGTGCAACATTAGCCGCACCGCCTGTAATTACCTATACTGCCCGTCCTTTAGCAAAAAGCTTCTACTCATTAACCGATGTAAAGGCATATAATTATAACGATGCAAAGGCAAATTCAGCTAACATCGATTTTGGTATATGGGCAAAAACAACGGCAACAAAAAATGCAACCACCGGCATTGTAACCGTTACTTATAACTTTTATGCTTATGTACCAACCAGTGTTGCAACTAATTATTTGCCATTTACCACCTTTGATTTTAGCACCTGGACAAAACGACCAAGTAAACTAGCAACAACAACGCAAAATTTGGCAGCTTTTCAAGCACTTAAAACCGGCACGCAAATTATAACCGCGGGAAAGGCAGCTAATATTACCCAGACAAGCGTTGAAATAAAAGCAGCTACTACTTTTTATGTACTTACGCCGGATGGGCGTTATGCTTCGATCTATGTAGATAAGATTGGTTATGATCATATCTATGGTTATTATGCCAACTTCTTTATAAAGTACGCTTATAAATAGTAAGTAATATTTTAGAACTATTAAATTTAGTAGTGGTACCATTTAATACCCTATAAAATTTAAAAAGTGATACAAAAGGGGAATACTTAAAAGTATTTCCCTTTTTGCTTTATAACTGTTTACATCATATCTATATTTAACCTCATAATATAAATGGTTTATGTGCATTCATTTTATATGATATTAACAATTTTTGCAATGGATCATTATTTTTAGTTTTTATAATTAGTGCTTTATATGAGGCCTAAAGAGCAAATTTGTAACATGATTGCGACAAAATGCCCATTTTACAACAATTGATAGGTTGTGATAAAATCGTATAAAACCATGCGAACATACTATATGAAATAGCAGGGTATACAATGCATATTTGAATTATAGATAATTTGCTAAACACCAATTTATACCTAAAAGTCTAAGTAAATTTCAGGGCATTAATTTACCGGCTAATATGCTTGTAGTATGTTTTGTAAACATGGTGATGCCGGTTGTTATTTAAATGATTAGTGTAAACTTATAAGTCAACTACATGAAAAAAAGTACCGTTCTATTTTTGATGGCCACAGCTGTAGCCGGTTTTGTAAAAACCTCCTCAGCTCAATACCCGCAAATTCCCAAAAGTGTTCAGGAAGCTTCTGATAAATTGATCAAAGACACCTACCGAAAGTCAGACTCGGCCTGGGCCGTAGCTTTGCCTATCGTTCAGTACGATCAAAAACATGGTAAACCTTACGTGCCATGGGCTTCACGTCCAACCGACCTGCCTCAGGCAAAAATTCTGGCCTTCCCGGGAGCTGAAGGTGGTGGTGCTTACAGTTTTGGCGGCCGCGGCGGTAAAGTTTATGTAGTAACTAACTTAAATGATGATGGCCCTGGCAGCTTACGCTGGGCCTGTGAGCAGGGCGGTGCACGTATCGTAGTATTTAATGTTGCAGGTATCATTCACCTTAAAAGTCCGGTTATTGTAAGGGCACCATATATTTCTATCGAAGGCCAAAGTGCACCCGGCGACGGTGTTTGTGTTGCAGGCGAATCGTTTTGGGTAAACACGCACGACGTGGTTATCCGCTATATGCGTTTCCGCCGCGGCGAGACCAATGTAGGCCGTCGTGATGATGCATTGGGTGGTAACCCGGTAGGTAACATCATTGCCGATCACGTTTCGGCAAGCTGGGGGCTTGACGAGAACTTTTCGATGTACCGCCACATGTTTGATGCCGGCATAGGCGAAAAAGAAGAAAAGAAGGGTACTGTTAACATCACTATACAAAACTGTATCTATTCAGAAGCTCTGGATTACTGGAACCACTCGTTCGGCAGTACTACCGGCGGCGAAAACAGTCTGATGGTGCGTAATCTTTGGGCCGATAATACCGGCCGTAATCCATCCATCGGTTGGACAGACGTTTACCACTTTGTAAACAACGTGGTATTTAACTGGCACCATCGTACTATGGATGGCGGCGATTATACCAGCAACTTTAATATCATTAACAACTATCTTAAACCAGGTCCGGTTACACCGAAGGACGCACCTGTTGGCCACCGTATCTTAAAACCCGAATCAGGTCGCAGCAAGCTGAAAGAAAAATATTTTGGCCGTGCTTATGTAAACGGTAACATTGTTGAAGGGAACGCCCAGGTAACCAAAGATAACTGGGATGGCGGTGTACAGGTTGAAGACTCAAACGGGCACGAACTACCCGACGCAGGTAAATACAAAGATTTTATGAAAGTAGACGAACCGTTCCCGTTCCCGCATGCGCCAATTACTGTAATGACTGCCGAACAAGCTTATCATTATGTGGCTGATAACGCTGGTGCCACATTACCTGTACGAGACGCTGTTGATAAGCGTATCACCGAGCAGGTACGTACTGGCAAGATCGCTTATAAAGAAATGGTTACCGATACCGATTTCCAGTTCAAAGTTCGTAAGCTGCCTAAAGATTCGTACAAAATGGGGATCATCACTGCCCCATGGCAGGTTGGCGGTTACCCGGATTATAAAGGTACACCTTATAAAGACAGCGATAACGATGGTATGCCAGATGCCTGGGAAACCGCGCACGGCCTAAACCCTAAAGATGCATCGGATGCAACCAAACCTGCTAAAAATGGCGAAGGTTACACCAATATCGAAGTGTATCTGAATACGTTAGCCGAAAAAGGACAGCAAAAGCTGCCAGCATCATTGACCAAATTTTAATAGTTTTCCATCGCTACCGATATAAAAAACTCAAACAAATATGTTTCCCCTGTCGAAACTTAATTTACACCTAACAACCTGCTTACTGGCAGGTTGTTTATTTATTGATCTTTCAGCCACGGCACAAAAAGCGCCAAAAGCTCCCAAGCCACAACCGCCGGTTGCCGAAAGAGATGGCAAACTGGTTTACGCCGCTGACGAGCAAGGTAACCGCATACCCGATTTTTCGTATTGCGGATACATGGCTTCCGAAAAGGCTATCCCTAATGCGCCTGTACGCGTAGTTGTACCGGTTAAAAAGGGCGATGCTACGGCGCGCATACAATCGGCGCTTGATTATGTGGCTTCGCTGCCTGCGGATAAAGATGGTATACGGGGAGCGGTTTTGCTTGAGAAAGGTAAGTACGATGTTTTAGGTACTTTGCTTATCCGAAAATCGGGCATTGTACTCCGCGGAAGCGGTAATACGCTTGAGGGTACCGTGTTAGTTGCAGGAGGAAAAGACCGGGCGACATTTATCAGGGTTTTAGGTACACCCAATAAACATGTTGATAGCTGGACTAAAATTACCAACGCTTACGTACCCGTAAACGCTACCGAAGTTAAGGTGGCCGATGCCGGTAAATTTAAGGCAGGCGATATGGTGGTGATACACCGCCCCACCACTTTAGCCTGGATACAAAAGCTGGGTACCGAGAGCTTTGGGGGCGGCTTATCAGCGTTAGGCTGGCATGCAGGTGATCGCGAAACGAATTGGGACAGAAAAGTTGTAGCCGTTAAAGGCGATGTAATTACACTGGACGTTCCGTTGACCACGGCTCTTGATACCACTTACGGTGGTGGAAGCATTGCTGCTTATCAATGGGCTGGCCGTATTGAGCAGGTAGGTATCGAAAACCTGCAAATGCGCTCGTATTATGATGAGGCCAAACCAAAGGACGAAGACCACCGCTGGATGGCGATCACAATAGAGAATGCACAGGATGCCTGGGTGAGGCAGGTGGTGTTCAAACACTTTGCGGGTTCGGCCGTGAACGTTTTAGAAACCTCGCGCCGTGTTACTGTAGAAGATTGTAAGTCATTATCGCCAACATCCGAAATAGGAGGGCAGCGCCGTTTTACATTTACTACTACGGGCCAGCAAACTTTGTTTCAGCGCCTTTATTCCGAATATGGTTATCACGATTATTCGGTAGGATATTGTGCACCGGGCCCGAATGCATTTGTGCAATGCGATTCGTGGCAATCGGTTGGTTTTAGTGGCGCTATTGACAGCTGGGCATCGGGAGTGCTGTTTGATGTGGTCAATATTGATAACAGCAGGTTAAGTTATGCTAACCGTGGTCAGGATGGGCAAGGCGCAGGCTGGAGCGCAGCGAACAGTGTATTCTGGAATTGTACCGCCGCTATAGTTGATTGCCCCAAACCGCCAACGGCGCAAAACTGGGCTTTTGCTACATGGGCGCAGTTTCAGGGTGATGGTTATTGGAGCGATTCGAATAACAGTATCAGTCCGCGCAGTTTTTACTATGCACAGTTAAGTGATCGTTTGGGACGTGACAAGGCTATGGAGCTTGCACAGATATTTCCGTTGAACACCAGCGCATCAAGCAGCCCGACTGTTGATGAAGCCCAAAGATTAATAGAACAATATAAAAAACCACAATTGCATTTAAGCGATTGGATAGACCAGGCCGCTAAGCGCACACCGATACCGGTAAGCGCATCGGGTGCAAAAACTATAGACGAGATAGGCGTTAAAGAGCCAATCACTCCAAAAATGGCTGCCCCAATGGCTGTTGTTAACGGTGTGATCGTTCGGGGCAATTCGATATTGACCGGTCGTCATTATGATTCTCCGTGGTGGAACGGTAATGTTCGCCCGGGAGGGGTAAAAGAAGCCAAGCCATCGGTTACGCGTTATGTACCCGGCCGCACTGGCACCGGTTGGACGGACGACCTGGATAGCATGACCAACAAAATGGTCAACCAACATGTGCTGACCTATGAACATAATTATGGTTTATGGTATGATCGCCGCCGCGATGATCACGAGCGTATCCGCCGGATGGACGGCGATGTTTGGCCGCCGTTTTATGAATTGCCATTTGCGCGCAGCGGCGAAAGCAGTGGCTGGGATGGTTTAAGCAAATACGATCTGACCAAATACAACACATGGTACTGGAGCCGCCTGAAAAAATTTGCCGATCTGGCTGATGAAAAAGGCCTGGTACTGATCCATCAAAACTATTTTCAACATAATATTATTGAGGCAGGTGCGCATTATGCCGATTTCCCGTGGCGCACGGCTAATAACATCAACAACACCAGCTTCCCTGAGCCGGTTCCGTTCGCGGGCGATAAACGGATCTTTATGGCCGAGCAGTTTTATAACGAGAAAGATCCGGCTTTAACCAAATTGCATATTGCTTTTGTTCGCCAGTGTTTGGATAACTTTAAAGATAATACAGGTGTAATTCAGCTGATAGGCGAAGAGTTTACCGGTCCGCTGCACTTTGTACAGTTTTGGGTGGATAACGTTAAACAGTGGGAAACTGATAATAAAAGGAAAGAGATCATTGGTTTAAGCACTACTAAAGATGTACAAGACGCAATTCTGGCCGACCCTGCGCGTGCTGCGGTAATTAATGTGATCGATATTAAATACTGGCATTACCAGGCCGATGGCAAAACTTATGAGCCGAAAGGCGGACAAAGTTTGGCCCCACGCCAGCACGAACGTATTTTAAAACCTAAGGCAACTTCGTTCGAGCAGGTTTACCGTGCAGTACATGAGTACCGCACCAAATATCCCGATAAGGCCGTGATCTACTCTGATGATGGCGCCGATAACTATGCATGGGCGGTATTTATTGGCGGCGGTTCGCTGGCGGCAATACCTGTTGTAGCTAACCCGAAGTTTGCAGCTGATGCATCAACCATGCAGCCAATTGATCTGCCGGGAAATCCTAAAGGACAATATGCCTTGGGTAATTTTATGAAAGGTTATATTGTATATAACGACTCGAATGAGCCTGTCCATTTAAATGCCTCTAAATTATCGGGAGAAATAACAGTTCATTGGATCAATCCGCGAAATGGGCAGATCATTAAAGAAGGTGAGACATTTATGGGAGGGCGCGACATAGAGCTAAAAGCTCCGCAAGCAGGCCCGGTAATTATGTGGGGAACGGTTAAATAATTATTAAAATACCGAAGAATACCGATGTTATAAATTAATGGTACAAAAGGTCAGATAAAAGAAATGTACAAAAGAATAACGATCATCATCCTCTTAGCACTTGTGAACGTGGTATTTGGAGCGTCAGCGCAAACACCATCGCGCTTAAAAATATCGGCCAACCACCGGTACTTTACCACATCGGATGGTAAACCATTTTTTTGGCTGGGAGATACCGGCTGGCTGTTGTTTGAAAAACTTACCCGCGAAGAAGCGGATAAATATCTCACCGATCGTGCTGCGAAAGGTTTCAACGTGATACAGGTAATGGTACTGCACGATCTGGGTATTAAAGATGCTTACGGCGATTCGGCCCTGATCAATAAAAGCGTCGCCACGCCTCGTGTGGTTAACGGCAACTCATTAGCTGATAAAACTTACGACTATTGGGATCATGTAGACTACATCGTCGACCTGGCTGCCAGCAAAGGCATTTATATTGCGATGGTGCCCGTTTGGGGCTCGGCGGTAAAAGCTCACCATGTAACTGCGGCACAGGCAAAAACTTATGCCACATTTTTAGCCGGGCGTTATAAAAACCGCCCAAATATCATTTGGATGAATGGCGGCGACATCCCAGGCACACAGAACATGGATGTTTGGAATGCTATTGGGTCAACCTTACATCAGCTTGATCCATCGCACATCGAAACTTTCCACCCGCGTGGCAGAACTCAATCGTCCATCTGGTTCCACAACCAGGATTGGTTAAGCTTTAACGTATTCCAATCGGGACACCGCAATTACAAGCAGGATACTTCGAAGAACGACTTTAAATACGGAGAGGATAACTGGAAGTATGTCAACTCCGATTATAAAAAACTACCTGTTAAACCAACCCTCGATGCCGAGCCATCATATGAAGATATCCCGCAAGGTTTGCATGATACAACAGAGAAAAGATGGATAGCTGCCGACATACGGCGGTATGCGTACTGGTCGGTTTTTGCGGGAGGTTGCGGTTTTACTTATGGGGACAATTCAGTTATGCAAATGCACTTGCCAAAAGACAGGTCAAGCTCATATGGGGCTAAAGCCTACTGGTTTGATGCGATAAATGATCCCGGCTCATCGCAGATGCAATATGTTAAGAAACTGATGCTCTCTCGCCCGTATTTTGAGCGTGTGCCCGATCAAACCCTGGTCGCTGCAAAGCAAGGCAAACGATATGATTATTTAATAGCTACTAAAGGAAAAAATTACGCGTTTATTTATACCTATAATGGCCGTAGTATCCCGGTGGCGATGGGTAAAATAGCCGGAGCCAAAGTAAAAGCATCGTGGTATGATCCGCGAACCGGGGATACGCAGGCCATCGGCACTTTTGCCAACACCGGTACTCACGAATTTAACCCGCCCGGAGAAATAAAAGCAGGAAACGATTGGGTTTTAATATTGGATAAGATATAAACGATGAGAAAATTAGGGTTCTTAATATTAGCTGCAGTATTGTTTGCATCCTGTAAAGTAAAAAAGGATGTGTATATGTACAGCTCATTCCACGAACCTGCTAACGAGGGCTTGCGCCTGATGTACAGCTTTGATGCTTACCACTGGACGGACCTGAACCATATTTTTATTAAACCCGAAATAGGCACCGAGAAGATCATGCGTGATGTTTCTATTTGTCAGGGGCCGGATGGGATCTTTCGTTTGGTTTGGACAACCGGCTGGAAAAACGACCAGAGTATAGGTTATGCCAGTTCAACCGACCTGATCCACTGGTCGAAACAGGAGCATATCCCGGTAATGACTTACGAACCTACGGCGGTAAATGCCTGGGCACCGGAGTTGTTTTATGATGATGAGGGCAAGCAGTTCATTATTGTATGGGCATCCTGCGTTCCCGGTCGTTTCCCGAAAGGAGAGGAGGATGAGAAGAACAACCATCGTTTATACTATACCACCACCACCGATTTTAAAACTTTTGCGCCAACTAAATTATTTTTAGATCCGGGTTTTAGCGTGATCGATGCGACCATCGTACAGCGTGGAAAGAACGATTATGTGCTGGTGATGAAGGATAATACCCGCCCTGAGCGCGACATTAAAGTTGGATTTAGCAAAAACGCAATAGGGCCGTACACCAATATATCAAAACCGGTAACGCCGTTATTTAGCGAAGGGCCATCAGTGGCGCATACTGGCAACGATTGGTTGATCTATTACGACGCTTATCGCGATAAAAAATTTGGTGCGGTAAAAACGCAGGATTTCATCACATTTACAGATGCAACCGGCGAGATCAGTGTTCCGGAAGGGCATAAGCACGGTACCATTTTTAAAGTGACCAAAAAGGTACTGGATAACCTAAAACAGCAGATCGCCAACTAAGGGTCTGCGCTATTATTTATGAAGAGGAATTTTAAACTGCTATTGTTAATACCGGTTTTGTTTGCGTTTAACGCGCAGGCACAGGATACCGTGCATTATACCGGCAATACGGTAGTGAATGTGGATTATCATCACGGGCAATTAAGCCCGGCGGTTGGGGTACACAGCACACAAGTTTTTCGCGCTAACCGCGAGCACCCGGAGTGGGCGGATGGTTTTGGTTTTACCTATAACCACGCGCCAATGTTGAGCTATTGGAACAATACATTTTATGTAGAATATCTGAGCGATAAGGTTGGCGAAAGCGTACCGCCTGGGCAAACGCTGGTTGTTACGTCAAAAGACGGGCAAACCTGGTCGAAACCCGAAGTTGTTTTCCCGCAATACAAAATACCCGATGGCACTACTAAGCCTGGTATCAATATCGTGGCAAAGGATCTGTACTCGGTAATGCACCAGCGTATGGGCTTTTACCAGGCTAAATCGAAGCGTTTACTGGTGTTGGGTTTTTATGGGATCTGCCTCGAGCCGCATGATGACCCTAACGATGGTTTGGGCATTGGCCGCGTTGTGCGTGAGGTTTTACCAAATGGTAAATACGGGCCGATCTATTTTTTACATTACAATCCGGCGTGGAACGAAAAAAACACTTCGTACCCGTTTTATAAAACCAGCAAGGACAAGGGTTTTATACAGGCTTGCGACGAGTTAATGGCAACTCCTTTGATGATGATGCAATGGGCCGAAGAAACCGACAGGAAAGATCCGCTGATACCATTGCATAAAGATTACAAAGCTTTTAATTTTTACCACCTGCCTGATGGCCGTGTTGTGGGTTTGTGGAAGAACGCCCTGACATCGATCAGTAAAGACGAGGGTAAAACCTGGGGAGCGGTTACCAGGGCGCCAAGGTTTGTAAACAGCAACGCTAAAATATGGGGCCAAAAAACATCGGATGGTAAATACGCTACAGTTTATAACCCGTCTGAATTTCGCTGGCCACTCGCTATATCAACCAGTAAGGATGGTTTAGAATATACCAACCTGTTGCTGGTCAATGGCGAAATATCGACCATGCGTTATGGCGGTGCGTATAAATCGTACGGGCCGCAGTATGTACGTGGTGTTGAAGAAGGCAATGGTGTAGTGCCCGATGGCAAGCTCTGGGTAACTTACAGTATGAACAAAGAGGATATCTGGGTATCGTCTATCCCGGTTCCGGTTACGGATGTGGCCGACGGGCATGCCAACGAAGATTTTAACACGATGCCTGCCGGGAAGGAACTGGATAAGTGGAATACTTTTAGTCCGCAATGGGCCAAAGTGCAGATAGAAAAAATGGCCGACGGCAGCAAAGCACTGGCTTTGCACGATGAAGATAAGTTTGACTACGCCCGTGCCGAACGAGTGGTACCCGAGTCGAAAAAACTGGAGGCTGATTTTACCGTGGTGCCCGGCCAGAATACCAACGGCATGCTGGATATTGAGTTTCAAAATGCCAAGGGTGATGCTGCCATCAGATTAACTTTTGATTCGACCGGTGCATTTATAGCTAAGGCAGGGTATCGTAATAAAACGCTGCTTAAAAAATATGAGGCCAATAAACCTTATCATATCACACTAAAGCTAAACACCGATACCCGTTTTTACTATATCAATATTGATGGGAAGGACCTGGCGCCAAACTTATTTTTTGCACCGGTGCTGGCAGTAAAACGTGTGGTATTCCGCACAGGGGGCGTACGCCGTTTCCCGAACGCTGATACACCTACCGATCAGGATTTTGATATGCCAAATGGTGGCGAAAAAGATAAACCTGCGGTGTTTTATATTAAGAATTTTGTAACCAAAACTTTTTAATGAACAGTTGTAGATCCTATATCCTTTTAGCTTGCGCGATCCTATTCGTGTCAATAACACACGCCCAGATTGTTTTGCCACGTGTAATTGGCAGTAATATGGTTTTACAGCGTCAAAAGCCGGTACCCGTATGGGGAACAGCTTCGGCAGGCGAGCAGGTAACGGTAAAGTTTGGTAAACAAACCAAAAAGGTTGTTGCCGATGCTTCGGGAAACTGGAAAGTAGTGCTGGATGCGATGACAGCTTCAAATATTGGCCAGGATATGATCATCGCGGGAAGCAATACCATCACATTGCATAATATTTTGATAGGCGAGGTTTGGGTATGTTCAGGTCAATCCAACATGCAATACGAAATGCGCAAGAACAGTAAAGTGCGCCTGGCCGATAGCCTCGACAAAAACTCACCTGTTTACGAAATGGACCATCCGCACAGCCCGGATATCCGCCTGTTTTGGGTTAATCAGAAGAACCAGAGAACAACGGGTAATTATTTAGCTAAATGGGATCTGGCAACCCAGGACTCGGCCCTACGTTCATTTTCGGCAGCAGCCTATTTCTTCGCCAAAAAACTGAACGAAGAATTACATGTGCCGGTAGGTGTGGTTTGCGCAGCCATCAGCGGAAGCGCCATCGAACCCTGGACCCCAGCCGAAGCTTATGCCACCGTACCTTACTTTAACCAGCCCGATGCTGTAAAGGCCAAACCGGAAGGCAAGTTTTACCACAGCATGATCGAGCCGTTATCGCCGTTTGCCATCAAAGGTTTTTTGTGGTACCAGGGCGAGGCCAATGTTGGCGAAAATATCAGCTACACTTATAAAATGCAAGCGTTGATCAACTCATGGCGTAGCCTGTGGGGCGACAATACTTTGCCGTTTAATTATGTAGAGATCGTACCTTATTGGTATACGAAGTTAAGTCCGAAAACTATATTGAGCCCCGAAAGGCTCCCCGAATTCTGGGAAGCGCAAACACTGGCGCTTAATATCCCAAATACCGGCATGATTGTAACTACCGATTTGACCGATGTGACACCTAACCTGCATCCACCCTATAAATGGGAGATAGGCAATCGTTTGGCACTACTTGCTTTGGCTAAAACCTACGGCAAAAAAGTGGTGTATTCCGGACCGATGTATAAACAAATGACTATAAAAGGCGATAGGATAGAGCTGAGCTTTAACGATGGTGGTAGTCCGTTGGTGAGTAAGGATGATAAACCGCTTAATTGGTTTACCATAGCAGGTGCCGATGGCAAATTTGTGGAAGCACAGGCTATCATCAAAGACAATAAAGTAATTGTGTTTTCGCCCGAAGTAAGCAAGCCCGTAGATGTTCGCTTTGCCTGGAACGAGTTAGCGCAGCCTAATTTGTTTAACAAAGCCGGTTTACCCGCAGCGCCTTTCCGTACCGATAACCCTTTAAAATTTAATCAATAATCTAAATAATGAGAATTCGTTTCGCCATAACTTCTTGCTTCCTGCTTCTTGCTTCCTGCTTCTCTTTTGCACAGGAAACGCAAAAGCTCTACCTCTCCGGGACGGGTAGCGACCATACCGTTAACTGGCAGTTTTATTGCACAGGCGGTATGCACGCGGGTACATGGACAACCATCCCCGTACCGTCCAACTGGGAACTGCAGGGCTTCGGTAAATATAATTACGGTTTGGATAAAGACAGCACCAAGGGGCGCGAACAGGGTTTATATAAATACGAATTCAAAATACCGGCGGCATGGAAGGGTAAAAACGTACAGATCGTGTTTGAAGGCTCCATGACAGATACCAAAGTTAAGATCAACGGCGAATCGGCGGGAGCAATACACCAGGGATCGTTTTACCGGTTTAAATACGATATTACCAAACTGCTTAAATACGGCGAAACCAATTTATTGGAAGCCACGGTTGATAAATATTCGGCCAACGCATCGGTAAACAATGCGGAACGCAAGGCCGATTTCTGGGTGTTCGGGGGTATTTACCGCCCGGTTTACCTCGAAGCTGCACCACAACAGCATATCAGTACCGTAGCCATAAACGCCTTGGCAAGTGGTAAATTTAACGCGAACGTGGCTTTAGCCGATGCAAATGGTAACAGCCAGGTAAGCGCACAGATCTATTCCCTTGCCGGGCAAAAGTTTGGCCTGCCTTTTAGCGCTAAAGTAAGCAAAGGCGATACCATAGTACATTTACAGGGCAACATCGCTTCGCCCCAATTATGGACACCGGAGTTTCCTAACCTGTATAATGTTGTGTTTACCCTGAGCAGCGGTGGCAAGGTTATTCATACTTACAAACAACGTTTTGGTTTTCGCACGGTTGAGTTTCGTGAGCACGATGGTATTTATGTCAACAATGTCAAGATCAAATTTAAAGGTGTTAACCGCCATACCTTCTGGCCAACAACGGGCAGGGCCATCAATAAAAGCATCAGTATCGGAGATGTGAAGTTGATGAAAGATATGAACATGAACGCGGTGCGTATGTCGCATTACCCGCCAGATGTTCATTTTTTGGATGTGTGCGACTCGCTGGGTTTATTTGTTTTAGATGAGCTGACCGGCTGGCACGGTATTTACGATACGCCAACCGGCTCAAAACTGGTTAAAGAAATGGTTACCCGCGATGTTAACCATCCTTCGATCGTAGTTTGGGATAATGGTAACGAAAGCGGCTTTAATTTCGATCTCGATCATCTTTTTCCGGATAACGACCCTCAAAAACGCCCTGTTATACACCCTTGGGCGGTTTTTAAAGGCATTAACACTAACCACTATATTAATTACGACTATGGTACCGGTACCGCCCTGCATGGTCACGATGTGTTCTTCCCGACCGAATTTTTGCACGGTTTGTATGATGGTGGTGCCGGTGCAGGTTTAGATGATTTTTGGGAACTGATGTACCGTACGCCGGTCTCGGCCGGTGGTTTTATCTGGGCCTTGCTGGATGAAGATGTGGTGCGTACTGATAAAGGTGGCATTTTAGATTCGGATGGCGATCATGCGCCGGATGGTATTGTTGGCCCATATCGTGAAAAGGAAGGAAGTTATTACGCTATCAAAGAGATCTGGTGCCCGGTACACATGGAGCCGCGCGACATCACACCTGCTTTTAATGGTACGATGCGCTTGGAAAACCGTTATCTGTATACCAATTTAAAACAATGTACTTTTACCTATCGCCTGGCCTATTTGGATAATCCATTTTATAAGACCAAGATTTTTGGCAAAACCACCCCAATTACCGCACCGGATGTTGCCCCTGGTCAGTTTGGTAACCTGCAATTGCAATTACCGGCCGATTGGAAAAGCTATGATGTAATGTATCTGACCGCCTACGGTCCGGATAAACATGAACTGTTTACCTGGAGCTTCCCAATCAGCAGCCACGAAAAGATCACCGCAAGGATGATCAATACCAAAGGAACTGAGAAACCAACCATTAAAGAAACCGATTCGCTTTATAAAGTAAGCGCCAATGGTATCGATGTCGAGTTTAACCGTAATTCGGGTTTGTTGCTGAGCGTTAAAAATGGCAAAGGTAAAATACCTTTCAACAATGGGCCGGTACTGGCAGAAGGTGCCGAGAAAACCGGCTTCCAAAAACTAAGTTACCGTTACGAAGGTAACGACCTGATTGTTGAGGCATCATTTGAAAAGAAAGCAACAGAAGCAGGTTTAAAATGGATCATCTATCCATCGGGGTTGATCAAGCTCAATGTTAAATACTGGCCAATTGGCGAAGAAGGTAATATGCTGGGTTTTAGTTTTTCTTATCCGGAAAAGGATGTAAAAGGTGTTACTTACATGGGCGATGGCCCGTACCGGGTATGGAAAAACCGGATGAAAGGTGTTAGCCTGAACACTTGGGATAAAACATACAACAATACTATAACCGGTCAGCCTGGTATGGAGTACCCCGAATTTAAAGGCTACTACTCCAATTTGTATTGGATGAAGCTGAATACTACCGGCCAGCCCATTACCATTATTTGCGATAACCGCGATGTGTTTATGCGCCTGTTTACACCAGCGGCCCCTAAAAAGGTTTACAATACGGCTCCGGCGTTTCCTTCGGGGGATATCTCGTTTATGAACGGTATAACCGCTATCGGCACAAAATCCCAAAAGCCTGAAAAATTAGGCCCGCAGGGTTTACCCAATAAATATTTTGATTACTACAAAGATCTCAGCGCCGCGTTAAGCGTTGATCTGTACTTTGATTTTTCCGGCAAATGAAACTGATCAAATATCCATACGGCCTTTTATGCGTACTGCTTTTAAGCGGTGCCTGTTTGTTTTCCTTCCGCGGACAGGATACGCCTGTAATTCAAAACCCGCGATGCGAGTTATTGGCCAATCCCGAAGGGATTGATGCAACGCAGCCGCGTTTAAGCTGGGAGATCGCTTCCAGCGTTCGTGGTACAGATCAAACAGCTTACCGTGTACTGGTTGCCTCATCAGCCGAAAAGCTATCCTCTAATACCGGCGATGTGTGGGACTCCGGCGTGGTTAAATCCGATCAGACCATACAGGTATCCTACCAGGGCAAACCGCTGCAAAGCGGCACAAACTACTTTTGGAAGGTTAAGGTTTGGACAAATAAAGGCGAAACTGATTGGAGCAATGCCCAAAAATGGAGCATGGGCTTGTTAAAACCTGCCGACTGGCAGGCTAAATGGATAGGCTATGATCATGCTTTTGCCTGGGATAGCGTATCAAAGTTTTCGCGGTTGTCGGCACGGTATTTTCGCAAAGAGTTTTCATCCGCGAAAGCCATAAAAGAAGCAAAGGTTTATGTATCAGGATTAGGATATTATGAGTTGTACATTAACGGTAACCGCATTGGCGATCAGTTTTTGGCACCGGCACCTACAGACTATACGCAATCGGTAAAATATAATACTTTCGATGTTACAGCGCAGCTTAAGCAAGGTAATAATGCTATCGGGACAATACTGGGCAATGGCCGCTTTTTTACCATGCGGCAAAACTACAAGCCGGCTAAAATAAAAACCTTTGGATACCCTAAAATGCTGTTGCAGCTGCATATCGATTATACCGATGGCACGAGCCGCACCATTACCAGCGACGATACCTGGAAAATTACGGGGGATGGGCCTATCCGCAGCAATAACGAATACGATGGCGAAGAATATGATGCCACAAAAGAATTAAACGGTTGGGCAAATGCCGGTTATAACGAAGCTGCGTGGTTGAAACCCGAATTGGTTGAGGCACCGGGCGGCAGGGTAGTAGCGCAGATGAACGAAAAGATCCGCGTGGTTGAAACCCTTAAACCCAAAACCATCACCAAAATAAGCAACGGTAACTATGTATTGGATATGGGCCAAAACATGGCCGGTTGGATCAATATGCAGGTAAAAGGCAATAAAGGCGATAAGGTACAACTGCGCTTTGCCGAAACAACTAAAAGCGATGGTGAATTATACGTGGCCAATTTGCGCGATGCAAAATCGACAGATACTTACACTTTAAAAGGTGGAGACGAAGAGCAGTGGCACCCGCGTTTTATTTATCATGGCTTTAGGTATGTTGAGGTTGTCGGGTATCCGGGTATACCCCAACTGAATGACTTTACCGGCGAGGTGATCAATGATGATCTTACTGTTACCGGTTCGTTCGAAACATCGAACCCGCTCATCAACCAGATCTATAAAAACGCGGTTTGGGGTATCAAGGCAAACTACAAAGGCATGCCTTTGGATTGCCCGCAGCGTAACGAGCGTATGCCCTGGCTGGCCGACCATGCTACGGGCTCGTACAGCGAAAGTTTTGTGTACGACAACGCCAAGTTTTACGCTAAATGGCTGGACGATATCGAAGAATCGCAAACGCCCGAAGGTGCTTTGCCGGATGTTGCGCCCGCTTACTGGCATTATTACAGCGACGATGAAACATGGCCCGCTACCTATTTGGTAGTTGCTGATATGCTTTATGACCAATATGGCGACAAAGCGCCGATTGTGAAGCACTACGAGTCGATGAAGAAGTGGATGACCTATATGCGCGTAAAGTACATGAAGGATAACATCCTGAACAAAGATAAATACGGCGACTGGTGCGTACCGCCCGAATCAACCGAACTGATCCACTCTAAAGATACCTTGCGTACTACAGACGGGCATTTAATAGCTACAGCGTACTATTACAGGATGCTTATGCTGATGAAGCGCTTTGCCGGTTTGGCGGGCAAAACGCAGGATATATCCGAATATGATGCAATGGCAGCCAGGATAAAAACGACATTCAATCAAACCTTCTTCAATCCCCAAACCAAACGGTACAGTAACAACTCGGTAACCTCAAACCTGTTGCCGTTGTATTTTGGCATGGTGCCCGGTGCCGACAGAAGGGCTGTATTCAAAAACATTACTGATAAGATATTGATCGATAATAAAGGCCACATCAGTACAGGTGTTATCGGTACGCAATTTTTAATGCGTACGCTTACCGCCAATGGTCGCCCTGATATTGCTTACCGCATAGCCTCAAATACCGATTACCCAAGCTGGGGTTATATGGTTAAAAACGGCGCCACTACCTTTTGGGAACTTTGGAACGGCAATACCGCCAACCCACAAATGAACTCGCAAAATCACGTAATGTTGCTGGGCGACCTGCTGGTTTGGTTTTACGAAAACCTTGGCGGGATAAAAACTGAAAGTGCACAGGGCTTCCATAAACTGGTGATGAAACCTGAACAGGTTGAGGGTTTAACTTTCGTGAATGCATCGTACAGATCGGTTAGCGGAATGGTAAAAAGTAACTGGAAAAAAGATGGCAAAACCTTTAGCTGGGATGTGACTATTCCGGCAAATACCAGGGCTGTAATTTATGTTCCGGCTGCGGCCGAAAAAGATGTTACGGAGAGCGGAAGCGCAGCATCGGCTAACCACGACCTGAAATTTTTGCGGATGGAAGCCGGTTGTGCAGTTTTTGAAATTAGTTCAGGTAACTATTCATTTAAATCACACATATAACTGATTATGAATTATAAAAAAATTTGTATTTTAACTGTTGTGCTATTTTGTCATGCTCTTAATGGCGCGTTTGCACAAACAAACCCGTGGAGAAAGGGTATTATTACCGATGAGTTTTTGTACGATAAGGCCCCTTTCCCGGAGTGCCATGCATCAACTATCGCCCAAACAAAAACAGGTTTGGTAGCTGCTTTTTTTGGCGGGACAAAAGAACGTAACCCCGATGTTTGCATCTGGGTTTGCCGCAATGTAAACGGTAAATGGACGGCTCCGCAAAATGTTGCCGACGGTATACAGAACGACAGCTTGCGTTACCCCTGCTGGAACCCGGTTTTATACCAGGTGCCAAACGGCGAGTTGATGTTGTTCTACAAGATAGGTCCGAGCCCTGGTACCTGGAAAGGCTTTATGAAAACCTCTGCCGATGGTGGTGTCACCTGGTCGGCGCAAAGGGCTTTGCCGCCGGGCTTTTTAGGTCCGGTAAAAAACAAACCGGTGCTGCTGAGGAACGGCACACTGATCTGCCCGACCAGTACCGAAGATAAAGGCTGGAACGTGCATTTCGAACTAAGTCCGGATAACGGCAAAACATGGACAAAAACGGCCGACGTCGCCAAAGCCGATGGCGTGATGGGCGCTATACAGCCAAGTATCCTGTTCCATAAGGATGGAAAGCTGCAGGCCCTTTGCCGCAGCCGCGACAGGGCGATACTGGAAACCTGGTCAAGCGATAATGGTTTAACCTGGTCGCCTTTGTCCAAAACAAGCCTTCCAAATAATAATTCGGGTACGGACGCTGTCACATTAAAAGATGGCCGTCAGCTACTGGTTTACAACCACGTATTGCCTCCCGGCAAGGAAGTGAAAGGTGCACGTACACCGCTTAATGTAGCAATCTCCAAAGATGGCAAAACCTGGTACGCAGCTTTGATCCTGGAAGATTCGCCGATAAGCCAGTACTCATACCCGGCTGTTATCCAAACCAGCGATGGTTTGGTGCACTTTGTTTACACCTGGCGCAGGCAAAAGATCAAGCATGTGGTTATTGATCCTAAAAAATTGGTTTTAAAAGAAATTGTAAACGGCGAATGGCCTAAAATGGAAGGTTATACTGCGCCGGTTGCAACCGGAGACACCAAAGATCTGTAAAAATGAAAAAGTTCGCCTTGCTTTTGTTTTTTGCTTTAATCCTTTCTGCTAAGCTGTATGCGCAGGTAAGTGTGGACGACAGTTTGAAAAAACCTTTAAAGCAAGTGCTCACCGAGGTGCAGGCGCGTTTTCATGTGCAGATCAAATTCGACGAGAATTTGGTGAAAGGCCAGGTAGTTACCTTTGCTGATTGGCGCATACGCCCGGCCAGCATCGATAAGACGCTGAATAACATACTGACCCCGTTGGATATTTCTTATACGCTTACTGCCGGTGTTTACCGCTTGCGCAAGTTCGATTATCCGCGCTGGTCGGTTGAGGATGGCAAGGAGCAACTGGCTTATCTGTCATCACTTTACAATGATAAAGCAAGCTGGGAAAAACGAAAAGCTGCTTTGCGCGCCTGTATGTACAGTGCTTTGCAACTTTCGCCGTTACCTGCAAAACCAACCGCGAAGCCTATATTAACACCGGTAAGGCAAATGGATGGGTACACCATCCAAAATATCGCCATCGAAACCTTGCCTGGTCTATATGTGTGCGGGTCGATCTACCGCCCGGCTAAAAGCAGCGGTAAACTACCGGTCATCCTTTCGCCAAACGGCCATTTCCAGTACGGCCGGTACAATAAAGATCAGCAAAAGCTTTGCGCAACCTTCGCGCGTATGGGCGCTATCGCCATGAGTTATGACCTGTTTGCCTGGGGCGAATCGTTGCTGCAATTTAAGGATGCCGATCATAACCGCAGTATCGCCATGAGCATACAGGCGCTGAACGGTATCCGTTTGCTCGATTATTTATTGTCACTTAAAGATGCCGACCCAGGCAGGGTAGGCATTACCGGTGCATCGGGCGGTGGCAGCCAAACCATGCTGTTATCTGCTTTGGATGAACGTTTTACGGCTGCATCGCCTGTAGTGATGGTATCCAGCGCTTTTTACGGTGGTTCGCACTCAGAAAGCGGTATGCCGGTACATTTATGCGAAGGCGATACAAATAACCCCGAAATAGCGGCCATGTTTGCCCCAAAGCCGCAACTCGTGGTTTCGGATGGTAAGGATTGGACGGTGAATGTGCCTGAGATAGAGTTCCCGTTCATGCAGCGTATTTATGGTTTTTACGATCAGAAGGATAAGTTAACCAATGTGCATTTACCGGCCGAAGGCCACGATTATGGAATCAGCAAGCGTAAAGCCGTTTATGCCTTTATGGCGAAATACCTGAAGCTGGATATCAAAGCGGTGCAAGGCGCAGACGGGGAGATAGACGAAACTAAAAGCGCTATAGAACCTGAAAAAGCATTATATGTATTTGGTGATAAAGGCGAACGCTTACCGGCCAACGCCATACATGGCTTTGATGAAATGCAAAAGGTGTTTAACAATGCAACAAGGCATTGAATGTGCAAATGAAAAATGATTAAAAATTAACATTGAGATAGATGTCTGAAATTAACAGGAAGAAATTTTTGCGCAATGCTGCGATACTAAGCGGCGGACTTTTGCTTGTGCGGAATAACTCATGGGCAAGCATTTTTGCTTCGGATAGCTCACAACGATACAAAGTTGCCATTGTTGACCTGATGTTAATAAAACGGCAAAAATTAGGCGCTTTTCAGCTCACTAAAGATATTGGTGCCGATGGTTTAGAAGTGGATATGGGCGGTCTTGGCCAACGTGAAACGTTCGACAGTCAGTTAGCCACTCCCGAAATAAGGAAGCAGTTTTTAGATAAAGCTAAAGAGTTAAACCTGGAGATATGCTCGCTGGGGATGACAGGCTTTTATGCACAATCCTTCGCCGAAAGGGCAGGCGTGGAGCGCATGGTGCAGGATTGCATCGACACGATGGTGGCCATGAATGTAAAGGTAGGCTTTTTACCGCTTGGCGTTGCCGACCTGGTTAGGAAACCCGAACTGCGCCCGGCTGTAGTTGAACGTTTGAAAGCTATTGCACCGCTTGCTAAAAAAGCTAACGTGATCATCGGGATAGAAACTTCTTTAGCTGCTGCTGATGAGGTTAAGTTGCTGGATGAGATCGGTTCATCGCATATTCAAAGCTACTTCAATTTTGCTAATGCAGCAGATAACGGACGCGACATCAGTACCGAACTGCAAACTTTAGGTAAAAAACGCATCTGCCAGATCCACTGCAGTGATACGGATGGTGTTTGGCTGCGTTACGACCCGAAGATAGACCTGAAAAAGATCAAAGGAACGCTTGATAAAATGAAATGGAGCGGCTGGCTGGTGATCGAGCGTTCCCGCGATGCAAACGATGTGCATAATGTGAAGAAGAATTACAGCGCCAATACAGAATATGTAAAATCGGTATTTCAATAAATGGTTGGATTAAAAAGCATATTATCATACAATGCCCTCCGCGCGTCATTGCGAGGCACGAAGCAATCCCCGGCGTACAGAGTTGCTCTGCCTGTTTTGGACTGCTTTGTGCCTCGCATTGGCGGTTTCCGGTTCGCTGTTTTGCTGATCTTGTTGCTAATTGGCGTTTCATCCAACGCTGCCGACATCTGGGTATCGCCGCAGGGCTCCGATCAAAATAAGGGAACGAAGGAACAGCCCTTAGCCACGTTAAATATGGCTTTACGCCTTGCCCGGGAAATGCGCCGGCTGAACGATCCTGTTGTTAAGGATGGTATTCACATCATCGTGCAGGGTGGAACATATCGATTGTTCGAGCCCATATTTATTCGCCCTGAAGATTCGGGAACCAAAGAGAGCCCGACGATCATAGAAGCAGCCCCCCACGAAAGTCCGGTACTGAGCGGAGGCGTTGCAGTAATCCATTGGCAAAAAGCTGTTAAACCAATACCCGGCTTACCGCTGGCAGCCAAAGGTAAAGTTTGGGTTGCTGATGTAACCGTTCAAAATTTCAGGCAATTATGGATAAATGGGCATAAAGCTATTCGCGCCAATACCATGCGGGGCGATAGCATGAGCCGTATATTATCATGGAACCACAAAGAACAAACCTGCTGGATACCTAAACCCAAAACTGCCGACCTGGCGAAAGTTAAAGGCATGGAGTTTTTTATTCACCAATGGTGGGCCATTGCTGTTCTGCGTATTAAAGCCATACAAGTGCAGGGCGATAGCGCTAAGCTGAGTTTTGAGCAGCCCGAAAGCCGTATTCAATCTGAGCATCCGTGGCCGGCGCCGTTCCTGTCGAAAAAAACGGGTAATTCAGCTTTTTATTTGACTAACGCCATCCAATTCCTAGATAGCCCGGGCGAATGGTATCTTGATCAGGATAGCCACAAATTGTACTACTGGCCACGTACAGGCGAAAATATGCCGTCCGCGAAAGCGATAATACCTGCATTAGAGAATTTAGTAAGTGTGGAAGGCACGATAGATAACCCGGTTAGCTATGTGTATTTCAAGGGAATATCGTTTCAGCACAGCGGTTGGCTGCGCCCGTCGCAACAAGGCATAGTGCCGCACCAGGCGGGCATGTATATGACAGATGCCTACAAATTGAAGATACCCGGTACGCCCGACAAAAAGGGCCTGGAGAATCAGGCCTGGGTTGGAAGACCCGAAGCAGCAGTAACGATTAAGTACGCCGCGCATACCGGCTTTGAAGCATGTAGATTTGAGCATTTGGCATCTACGGGGTTAGACTATGCCAAAGGAACCCGCGATGACGCTATTACAGGTTGCCTGTTTAAAGATATCGGCGGGAGTGGAGTGTTGGTTGGTAATTTTTCAGATAAAGCCACAGAGGTGCATTTGCCGTATAATCCGAAAGACTTACGGGAAGTATGTACCAATGAACAAGTGAGCAATAATTTGATAACCGATGTGACCAACGAAGACTGGGGCTGCGTGGGGATTGGGGCAGGGTATGTGAAGAATATCAATATTGAGCATAATGAGATTTGCGAAACATCATACACCGGCATTAGCGTAGGGTGGGGCTGGACCAGGACCGCCAACGCTATGAGCGATAATCATGTCTATGCAAATAAGATCACCCACTACGCTAAACACATGTATGATGTAGCCGGGGTGTATACGTTGTCGGCTCAGGCCGGATCGGTTATTTCAGAGAACTATGTCGACTCGATCTACAAAGCGCCTTACGCGCACGACCCGCATCATTGGTTCTATTTGTATCTCGATGAGGGTTCGTCAAACATTACCGTAAAGGATAACTGGACACCAACTGAAAAGTATTTGAAGAACGCCAACGGACCCGGAAACGTATGGGAGAACAATGGCCCGATGGTAGCTAACAAGATAAAAAACGCCGCAGGTTTACAGCCTGCTTACCAATATTTATTGAAGGAACGCGTAGTTAACCCAAATGATCAACCGATAAATAAGATGTAAAAGAATGAGTTTATATAAAATTTATAAGTATTTAAATTATAAAGCTTTATCATTTTTGTTGGTATTAGTTGCTTTGTTGTGCGGCTCACAAAAAAGCTACGCTTTAACGAAGATTGGACCTGCTGTGGTTGAAGTAGTGTACCCTGGTGGGAAAGTCGAGCAAGAAAGGTTACTAAGTTTGTGTAAACAACAAATGGTAGATGTCGCTGATATCTATCAATGGAAAAATCATTTTGTAGTTTTCGGACTCAACTTTGGACGCTTTTACAGTGCTAGCAAATTGCAGTTTAAAGATTGTATCATAAAAGTATACGATCCACCCTTTTATGATTTCGAGCGCAGCCGGTGCTCTAATAAAACTGTAGCCAAAGAATGGGATAATATTATCCTTACCGCTAACCTTGTATCCGACCCGAAGAAGCAACAGGAATATCTAAATTACCATAAAACTCAATTCGAGAAATGGCCCGAGGTTTCGCAAGGGTTTTGTAATGCCAACTTTCAGAGACTATTGGTATACCGTAATGGGCGCCAACTAATGCTCATCATCAGCATCCCGAAAGGAGAAAGCCTGGATAAGCTGAACCCGCTGACGACAAAGAACAACCCGCGGGTTGACGAATGGAATAAAATTATGGCTAAATACCAGGAAGGTATACCGGGAACCAAGCCGGGCGAAACCTGGGTGTTTTTGAAACCACTTTGATTTCGGATTTCGGATGTTCGATTTCGGATTTAAAAAGAATAAATACCTGATTGGCACTAATGAACCAATGACAAATGAACAAATGAACAATATATGCTACGATTAGGAATATTAGGATTAGGCGAGGGCCGCAGCACCATGTCGGCAGCAATACAGAGCCCCAAATGGGACCTGCGGATGATCTGTGACCGTAATGAAGACCTGTGCCGCCACCGTGCCGACGAGTTTAAAATGTACGATTACACCACCAATTACCAGGATATGCTGGATGATAAGGATATTGATGTAATTGCCATTTATACGCCCGACCACCTGCACGCCCAGCATATTAAACAGGCATTGCTGCATGGTAAACATGTGGTATGTACCAAACCCTTTATCGATAACCTGGCTGATGCCAATGAGCTGCTTGAACTGGCCGAAAAATCGGGTAAAAAGATATTCGTTGGTCAAAGCTCGCGCTTTTTTGAGCCGGCCAAAAGGCAGCACAAGGATTTTGAAGCAGGTTTGATCGGCGATCTGATCACGGTTGAAAGTCATTACCATGCCGATCACCGTTGGTTTTTGGAAAAACCCTGGGCGCTGGAATCGTCGTTTAAATGGCTGTATGGTGGGTTGAGCCACCCGGTTGATTTTATACGTTGGTACCTGCCGGATATCGAAGAAGTGATGGGTTACGGCATGATCAGCAGTAACGGCAAAACCGCCGGGCTAAAGAACCAGGATACCATGCACTTTATTTTTAAAGCTACCGATGGCCGCATTGCCCGGGTAAGCGGTTGCTATACCGGCCCAACACAACCCGCTATGCGCGATAGTGGTATGACGGTTATTTTACGCGGCACTGTAGGCGCATCGCAGGCCGATTACCACGAACTGCGTTACGCAATTACCGATAAGACCGGCGAAGAAAAGATAGTGCAATGGGGCGACTCGACCATTAAACATTACTTCAGGTTTGAAGGTCAGAGCCATCACGCGGGCGAATACCAAAACTACCTGGAATATTTTGCCGACAGCATTGAACAGGGCTTTACTGCTTACCCGGATATGAAAGAGGGGATTGGTACGGTAGCGTTATTGCAGGCCATGGATCAATCGCTGCAAACGGGTAAACCGGTAAAAGTGAATGATTTATTAAAAGAACATCATATTAGCCCCCTAACCCCCTAAAGCGGGGAACTGATAGCGGTGAATTGCCAATAACCTATAACTCAAGAACCTAATAACCAGTAACCCAATAACCAATGACCTCAATTGTATCCCGCCTCACTTTTTTAGATTATGCCATTGTGGTGGCATACCTGCTTATCCTGATCATTATTGGGTACCGGGCAAGTTTTGTTGGCCGTAACAAAGAGGATTCGTATTTTTTGGCCAATAAATCGTTGGGTTGGGCCAGTATAGGGTTTAATATGTGGGGTACCAATGTCGGTCCATCTTTATTATTAGCGTTTGCGAGTATTGGTTACAGTTCGGGTATTGTAGGCGCTAATTTTGATTGGTATGCTTTTATCTTTTTAATGCTGCTGGCTATGGTATTTGCGCCACGGTACCTGGCGGCAAGAGTAAGCACCATGCCCGGTTTTATGGGGCAGCGCTATGGCGATTCTACGCAAACCATACTGGCCTGGTATGCGCTGGTTAAAATGCTGATATCTTGGTTGTCACTGGGTTTATTTGCAGGTGGGTTATTGGTGCGCCAAGTGTTGGGTATACCCATGTGGGAGTCGGTTATCGTACTGGTTTCCTTTGCAGGATTGTTTGCCTTTACCGGCGGGTTGAAGGCCATTGCCAAGGTTAATATCTTCCAGATGCTGCTGCTCATCGGCGTATCGCTAACCTTAACAATTTTAGGTTTGCAAAAGGTAGGCGGTATATCGGCCATGTATCATGGTGTGCCGCCGCATTACTGGCAACTCATCCACCCCGCCAGCGATCCTAAATACCCTTGGTATGCTATTTTGCTGGGTTACCCGGTTTCGGCTGTGGCTTTCTTTTGCACTGATCAGGCTATGGTGCAATCTGTACTTGGCGCCCGCAATTTAGAGCAGGGCCAGTTAGGGGTAAGCTTTATCGGTTGGTTAAAAATACTGTCGTTACCGTTGTTCATCGTTACCGGGATATTGTGCTACATTCTTTTTCCGCATTTAAAAGATCCCAGCGAAGCCTATATGACCATGGTGACCAACCTCTTCCCGCCGGGAATGAACGGTTTGGTGATCGTGGTGCTGATCGCGGTATTGGTAGGTACAATCGGCTCATCCTTAAATGGTTTGAGTACGGTATTTACCATGGATATTTATGTAAAAAAGATCAATCCGAAAGCTACAAATGAGCAGATCATTAAAATGGGGCGCATGGTGGTAGTTGCGGGTTGTATTTTTGCCATCGTTATGGCCCTGGCTATCGATAGTATCAAGGATCTCAATCTGTTCGATGTATTTCAATCTATCTTAGGTTTTATAGCACCACCGCTGGCCGTGGTGTTCCTGCTTACTGTTTTCTGGAAACGCACATCCCGTAAGGCAGTAAACTTTGTATTGTCTATAGGTTCGATACTAAGTTTAGGCACTGGGGTAATATATTTATGGGTATTACCTGCCGCTACACATCCATTCTGGCCACATTACCTGATGCTGTCGTTCATCATTTTTGTGGGATTGACGCTATTGGCTATGCTGATATCGGTTTTAGATCCATCTCCGCAAATTTATGTGGTTGACGATAAAGCCGATAAACCGGTGTTTGTGACTACGAACAGGGTTAAGCTATCGTGGACGTTGCTAACTATTGTGATGATCGCGATTTACTTGTATTTTAAATAAGCCCCCTAACCCCCTAATAGAGGGAATAAGAGTTTTGATTTGAATATAAAAACACCAATGAACTAATAATTAATGACCAATGAACTAAACTATATGAAGAAGATAATTTACATTTTACTACTCTGCGGCCTGTTCGGGCCTGAGCTTGCATCGGCGCAAGCCAAAAAAGCCACATGGATATATTATCCCGGCGACTTTGAAGTTTGGCTGGGCAATAAAATGCAGAACCGGCGTACAGACCGGGGCGCTTTCTTACCCGTACTTTGGAAAATGGACAGCCATTATGTGCTGGTGGAGTTTCATAAAGACTTTGATGTGCCTGCCACCGAAGAAGTTAAGCTGAATGTTGAAGGTACCTACAATGTAAAGATCGATGGGCAGGCATTTGTGGGTTACCCAAAAAGCATAACCATGCCTGCGGGGCACCATAAACTAAGCTTGAAAGTATACAACCAGGCCAGTGTACCGTCAATATTCGTTCAGGGTAAAACTGTTGTATCTGATGATAGCTGGCAGGTTACTTTTGAAGATAAAGAATGGATAGATGCCACGGGCAAAGTATCCGACAGATCGGCGACCACCTACCTCAACGCCGGCTCGTGGAACTTTAACGATCCGCTGTCACCGCCATCAAAGTTCAGCTTACCAACCATTCAACAACATGCTGTTTATGCGCAGCGCACAAATAATACCCTCTTGCTCGATTTTGGTAAAGAGACCTTTGGTTTTGTTAAGTTGCACGGCATAGCAGGCAAAGGTAAATTGCATATCTATTACGGCGAATCGAAAGAGGAAGCGCTTTCGGCCGATCATTGCGAAACGCTGGACGAGCTGGATATTAACGAGCCCACAAAAAAGGATTCGGTAATGGAACTGTCCAAAGCATTTAGGTACGTTAACGTGCGGTTCGATAACCTTAAACTCGACTCTGTTTCAATGCTATATGAGTATGCTCCTGTAACAGAACGCGGCTCTTTCCGTTGCTCTGACGATGAGATCAACAAGATCTATGATATCTCGAAATACACCCTGCATTTAGCTACACGCGAGTTTTTTATCGATGGTATAAAACGCGACCGTTGGATATGGTCGGGCGACGCGTATCAAAGCTATGCCATGAATTACTATTCGTTCTTTGATTCGCCTACTGTTAGCCGTACCATTTTGGCTTTACGCGGAAAAGACCCGGTAACGAGCCATATCAATACCATAATGGATTATACCTTCTACTGGTTTTTGAGCATTAATGATTATTACCAGTATACCGGCGACAAAACCTTCATCAAGCAGTTCTACCCGCGCATGCAAACGCTGATGGACTATTGCTTATCACGCCGTGATAAAAATGGCATGATGGCAGGCTTACCGGGTGACTGGCTGTTCATTGATTGGGCCGATGGCCTGAGCAAAAAGGGCGAGTTAAGCTTTGAGCAATTGCTGTTCTGCCGCAGTTTGGAAACCATGGCTACCTGCGCTAAACTGAATGGCGATACCGATGGCGCTGCTAAATACCAGGCTTTGGCCGATGATATGAAGGCTAAGATATTCAAGCTGTACTGGAATGATCAAAAACACGCTTTGGTGCATAGCCTGATAGATGGCGCGCAAAGCGATAACGTGACCCGTTATACCAATATGTTCGCCATTTTCTTTGGTTATCTGAATGATCAGCAAAAGCAGGATGTGAAAAAGAACGTGTTATTGAATGATAACATCCAGAAGATAACTACCCCATATATGCGTTTTTACGAGTTGGAAGCGCTTTGCGCGATGGGTGAGCAGGACTATGTACTGAAACAGATGAAAGATTACTGGGGCGGTATGTTAAAACTGGGCGCTACATCCTTCTGGGAAGAGTATAACCCAACCAAAAGCGGCGCGGATATTTACGCCATGTATGGCCGTCCGTTCGGTAAAAGTTTGTGCCATGCCTGGGGCGCCAGTCCGATATATTTGTTAGGCAAGTATTACCTGGGAATAAAACCAACCGGACCGGGTTATTCAACCTATACAATCGAACCAGTTTTGGGCGGCTTGCGATGGATCAGCGGCAACGTACCAACTCCCGATGGCGACATATATTTGTATTGCGGTGTGAGCAAGATAAGCGTTACGGGTGCAGGTGGCACAGGTACTTTGCGCTTTAAAAGCAAAACAAAGCCCAATAACCGAAACGGCGAATTAAAAGCATTGGGCAATGATGTATATGAGCTTACTATTGAGAAAGGTAAATCATATGAGGTTCATTATACTGCGATATAATCGAAATGAATAAAATAAAAACCTATTCGGTCTATTCGGCGAAAGCCAAACTGGAAAAGCCAATTTCGGACGCTACGCACACACTGACGGAGATATCGTTCATTGTGCTGCGGATACTGACCGCTGGCGGTGTTACCGGAGAGGCTTATATGCTGAGCTTTCAGTACAGCCCGAAAGCCATAGCCGGTGCCATGAAAGATATTGGCGAAATGGTTTTGGGCGAAGAAGTACACGATACTGTTAAGGTTTTTGAAAAGATAAACCACCATAACGAATACTTCGGCCACGAAGGCATAAACCGCTGGGCACAGGCTGCCTATAACATTGCCATGTGGGATGCCTGGTGTAAAATATTGGGTCAGCCGATATGGAAAGTGTTAGGTTCATCGCGTACAAAAATACCTCTGTACGGCAGTGGCGGCTGGATATCGTATTCGGTTGAAGAATTGATACACGAGGTTACACAATATAAGGCCCGTGGTTTTAAAGCGGTAAAGTTCAAAGTAGGAAAACCCGACTGGCGCGAGGACCTGGAACGTTTAACGCTGGTGCGCGAAGCCGTTGGCAACGATATCGACATCATGATGGATGCCAACCAGGGCATGACGGTACCGACCGCTTTGAGTTTGGCCAATGCTGCGAAGCATTTGAACATCCGCTGGTTTGAGGAGCCGATAAACCATACCGACTTCCAGGGATATCAGTTGCTGCGTAACCAGGCCGCTATCTCGCTGGCCATGGGCGAACGGGAATATTCAACCCTGCCACTACGCGAATTGCTGAGCCGCAATGCCATTGACATGTGGCAGCCCGATATTTTACGATTGGGCGGTGTAGAGGCCTGGCGCGATAGCGCCGCACTGGCCGGCAGCTTTAATGTGCCGGTTTTGCCGCATTATTATAAGGATTATGATATCCCGCTGCTGTGCACCATCGCCAACGGCATGGGGGCAGAGTCGTTTGATTGGGTTGACCCGCTGATCGATAACCCGATGACGGTGAACAATGGTTTTGCTTCGCCACATAACAGGCCGGGCTGGGGGTTTAGTTTTAAAGATGAGTTTTTAAGCGAGATATGATGCACAAAAAAATACAGGTTTTGGCGGTAGCGGCAGCTTTATTGGTGCCGGGCACATTGTTTGCGCAACTGGTGGATAAAACCCCGGCGGCCATACCCAATGCACCAACAATATACAATGCCGAACCCTGGCAAAACCCAATGGTTGACGGTATTAACCGCGACCCGGCCCGGGCAACGGCTTACTCGTTCGCCACAGTGCAGGATGCTTTAACTTTAGATAGGGATAAAAGCGGCAGGACGATGAGTTTGAACGGGATGTGGGATTTCTCCTTCGCCGAAAAGCCTGCTGATGCCCCTGCTGATTTTTATAAAAGCCGCGTAAAAGGCTGGAAACAGATACCCGTACCATCAAACATGGAAATGCAGGGTTATGGTAAGCCTATTTATAAAAGCGCCGTTTATCCTTTCAGGCCGGTCAACCCGCCATACCCACCGCTCGACTATAACGGGATTGGTAGTTATCAACGCACATTCACCGTTCCGGATAACTGGAAGGATATGAATATCACCCTGCATTTTGGCGGTGTATCGTCAGGTTTTAAAGTTTGGGTTAATGGCAAGTTTTTAGGTTATGGCGAAGATAGCTTTATGGTATCCGAGTTTAACGTGACCCCGTACCTGCAACCCGGCGAAAATATCGTATCGGTACAGGTTATCCGCTGGAGCGATGGTTATTTTCTGGAAGATCAGGATCAATGGCGTTTAAGCGGCATCCATCGCGAGGTGATGTTGTTGGCAGAGCCCAAATTGCGCATTGCTGATTTTCAATGGCGTGGTAAGTTGGATAAGGACTATAAAGATGTACTTTTTAGTTTGCGGCCGCGGATGGAAAACCTCACCGGCAAACAAGTGGTAGGTTACCACCTGAAAGCGCAGTTGTACGATCAAAATAATAAACCGGTACTGGATAAACCACTGGGTAGAAGCGTGGAAAGCATCATCAACGAAATTTACCCGCGACTGGATAATGTGAAATTCGGCCTAATGGAGGCTAATTTGAAGAACCCGGCCAAATGGAGTCCGGAACAACCGAACCTGTACAAGTTGGTATTATCGCTTGAAGATACCACCGGCAAAGTGCTGGAAGCTAAAAGCTGCCGTGTGGGTTTCCGTAGTATCGAGTTCTCAAAAACAGATAGTAAACTGCTCATCAACGGTAAGGTAACCTACCTGTACGCGGTTAACCGTCCGGATCACGATCCGGTGAAAGGTAAGGCGCTTTCGCGCGAGGATATTTTGCACGATGTGCAGACCATCAAACGCTTTAATTTCAATTGCATCCGCACCAGCCATTACCCCATGGATCCATACCTGTATGATCTGTGCGATCAGTACGGCATTATGGTGATAGATGAGGCCAACCTCGAAACCCACGGGTTAGGTTCAAAACTAAGTAACGACCCGATGTGGACGGGAGCTTATCTTGACCGCGTTACCCGTATGGTAATGCGTGATAAAAATCACCCGAGCATCATCATCTGGAGCCTGGGTAATGAAGCCGGCCGCGGGCCAAACCATAGCGCAATGGCCGGTTGGGTGCATGATTTTGATTATACCCGCCCCGTGCATTACGAACCCGCACAAGGTACACCACAAGCCGAAGGATATATCGAACCCGGCGATCCGCGTTATTTAAAACCAAACGATCACTCGCATCGGCTACAGAATCCTATCGACCAGCCTTTTGTGGATATCATCAGCAGGATGTACCCGGGTTTATATACCGTGCCGCTGCTGGCTAACCAGGATAATGGCGATACACGGCCGATATTTTTTGTGGAGTACTCGCATGCGATGGGGAATTCAAATGGTAATTTGAAAGAGTTTTGGGATTTGTTCCGTTCCACTAAACGCATTATCGGCGGCGGGATATGGGAGTTTAAGGATCAGGGTTTGTTAAAGACCGATTCGGCGGGGAACAAGTTTTATGCTTACGGCGGCGATTACGGCGAACGCTATTATGATGATTTTACGATCAAAGGCATTGTGGCCTCTGATGGCAGGCCGAAAGCGGCTATTTATGAATGTAAGCACGTTTTTCAGTCTTTTGAATGTACCTGGGCCGATAGCGCGAAAGCCGTTGTAAAGATTGAGAACCGTAGTTCGGTGCAATCGACGGCTGAGTATGACGTTAAATTGGAAATATTGGAAGACGGCAAACTAATACTGAGCAAAATGCTGCCACGGCAGGATATAGTGGCGGGAGTGAGCGGAACGCTGAACTTACAGCCTTATTTGCCTAAAATGAAACCGGGATGTGAGTATCTGGCAAATATCCATTTTGTATTGCCGCAAAGCACGCTTTGGGCGGATAAGGATTTTGAAATTGCCAGCAATCAATTGGCTTTAACGAGATTGGCGGCTGTTAAACCAATGAGCAAAGGTTTGTCGAGACTTAGAATTGAAGACATGGAGCGTCTTGGTATTTTTAAGGTTAGCGGTAACGGTTTCGAACTTAGTTTTAATAAGTCTAATGGTGCCCTAACATCTTACGTCAGAAATGGCAAAGAGCAGATTTTAGCACCGTTATTACCCCATTTTAGTCGCCCTGCAACTGATAACGATCATCGTGGGTGGAAAGCTGATAAAAAGTTGGGTGTTTGGTATAACCCTGAACTGAAACTCGTTAGCTCAGTAGTCACTTTACCAAATAATAAAGACTACGAATTGCCTATTAGTTATAGTATTGACGGGGTAATTAAATTTAAAAGTAATTACAACTTAATCGATGGTAAAGCGACCGTTAAGGTAGTATACACCATCAACGGCGATGGCGTTGTTAAAGTTGATTATACGCTTAACGCGGATAAAAGTCTGCCAAACATTCCTAAAGTAGGTATGCAATGCAGTATAGCCCGTGGTGACGATAACATTACCTGGTACGGCCGTGGCTTACTGGAAAACTATATTGACCGCAGGACAGGTTTCCCGGCGGGGATATATTCGCAACCAATAAACGAGTTTGGTGAGCCTTACGTGGTACCGCAGGAGAACGGGAACCGCACCGATGTACGCTGGATGTTTTTAGGTGACAAGCAAAACAATGGTTTGATGGTGGTAGCCGATAGCCTGCTGAGCATGAGCGCCTGGCCGTATACCGAGCAAAATATTGTGGCGGCAAGGCATACCAACAAGTTAAAAGATGCCGGTTTTATTACGCTGAATATCGACCTGAAACAAATGGGCGTAGGCGGTAACGATAGTTGGAGCGAAATAGCCGCACCGCTACCGCAATACCAGATACCGGCAGGCGAATATCATTATACATTTTACCTGAAACCGGTTAAAACAGAAACAGCGAAGTTGAGTGAGGAAGCGAAGAAGGTAAGGTTTTAACCGAAAAGTTGCGTTAGGGGGTGAAGCGGATACCGGCCCTGTGGCTAAGGCCAGTGCAGTATGAGCGGAAGACCCGGCCCGATAGGGAACGCCAAAATAACAAAAAAAGCTAACGAGATATAATTATGAAGAGGGAGAATAAGTTGAACAGTATTTTAAAAATGGGCCTTTGTGTGTCATTCCTGTTGATGACCAATAAAATTTCATCCGCGCAAAGCAAAGCATTAGTAAACACATCGCAAAGTCCGCACGCGTTGTTAAGCAGCGTAAACATGGGCGATGTGCAATGGACGAGCGGCTTTTGGGCCGAGCGTTTTAAAGCTTGCCGCGATAGCATGATCCCCAATATGTGGCGCATTTATGCCGACCCAAAAATGGGGCATGCTGTTCAAAACTTTGAAATTGCTGCCGGTTTGGATACAGGATCGCATGTTGGTCCGCCTTTCCAGGATGGCGATTTTTATAAGCTTTTTGAAGCTGCAGCCAATATGTATGCCATTACTAAAGATAAAAAACTGGATGAGCTGATGGATAGAACCATCGTCATCATCGGTAAGGCGCAACGCGCCGATGGTTATATCCACACGCCGGCAGAAATAGAAGAACGTGCACATCCAGGTGTGAAAGCTGCATTTCAGGACAGGCTGAATTTTGAAACCTACAACCTGGGACATTTGATGACTGCCGCCTGCATTCATTACCGTGCTACGGGTAAAACTGCTTTTTTAAATATCGCCGTTAAGGCCACCGATTACCTGTACCGCTTTTACAAAACGGCTTCGCCCGAGTTGGCGCGTAACGCAATTTGCCCGTCGCACTACATGGGCGTGGTAGAAATGTACCGCACCACCCGCGATCCTAAATACCTTGAACTGGCTAAAAACCTGATAGATATACGGGGTTTGATGAAAGAAGGTACCGATGATAACCAGGACAGGATACCTTTCAGGCAGCAAACACAGGCTTTGGGCCATGCGGTAAGGGCGAATTACCTGTACGCAGGCGCAGCGGATGTTTATGCTGAAACAGGAGATACCACGTTAATGCATACGCTCAATTTGGTTTGGAACGATGTAGTGAACCATAAAATGTATGTAACCGGTGGCTGTGGCGCATTGTATGATGGCGCTTCGCCTGATGGAACATCGTATTTATTAAAAGATGTGCAGCAAGTGCACCAGGCTTACGGCCGCGATTACCAGCTGCCCAATTTTACCGCACATAACGAAACCTGCGCCGCTGTGGGCAATGTGCTTTGGAACTGGCGCATGCTGCAATTAACAGGCAAGGCCCAATATGCCGATGTGATGGAACTGACGCTTTACAATGGCCTGTTATCGGGGATCAGCCTTAACGGGACAAAGTTTTTGTACACTAACCCGCTGAGTGTTTCGGACGACCTGCCATTTGCACAACGCTGGTCGAAGGACAGGGTTGGCTATATCGGTTACTCCAACTGCTGCCCGCCTAATGTGATCCGGACGATATCCGAAGTGAACAATTACGCGTACAATGTTTCTGACAAAGGCTTATGGTTCAACCTGTATGGCAGCAATACCTTGTCGACCAATTTAAAGGATGGCTCCAGGATCAGGCTGACCCAGCAAACAGATTATCCATGGAATGGTGCCATCAACATTACTTTACAGGAAGTTTCGGCCAACGCTTTTTCGCTGTTTATCAGGATACCCGGCTGGAGCAAGGATGCCAAATTGATGGTAAACGGTAAAGCAAGCACTATCGCGTTAACGCCTGGTACTTATGCCGAGCTGAACGGTAAATGGCATGCAGGCGATAAAATTGAGTTGCAATTACCTATGCCGGTAACGATGGTTGAAGCTAATCCTTTGGTTGAAGAAACCCGCAACCAGATAGCCGTTAAACGTGGCCCGGTAGTTTATTGTATCGAATCGGCAGGGATACCGAAAGACAAAAAGGTGTTTGATCTGTCGTTGTCATCAAATATCAGCTTAAAGCCTCAAAACATTGTGATCGATCATGCTAACCTAATTGGTTTATCGGGTAAGGCAACCGTTATTGAAAACACTAAATGGACTAACCAGCTTTATCGCGAGGTAAATACAAAGCCCCTAGGCACCGTTGATGTGCAATTAATACCGTATTTTGCCTGGGGTAACCGCGGCCATGTGGAGATGGAGACGTGGATGCCGTTTAGCAGGTAGGTTATTGGGTCATTAGTTTATTGGTGTTTGTATCGGATGGTCGGTGATAACACCGACCATAGGCTAAATAATTATAGTTATGAAACGTATTTTTGTGGGCTGCGTAATGATGGTTTTGCTTTCACAGGTGACATGTTTTGCACAAACGACTAATTCGATAAAAGATGATAGTTTGAAGAATTTCTGTCGCTACCTCATGAAAAATATACATTATCCGGCTGTAGCTAAAGAAAACAATATCCAGGGAAAAGAAATTATTAGCATAACAATAACTCGACAATCGATAACCGATATTAAAGTGGTAAGAAGTTTAACTGCGCAATGCGATACCGAGGTAGTTAGAAAGCTTGAGAATTTTAATAAGAGTCTACACCCGGCCATTGAATTAATACCCGGAAAATATACATTGGTGATCCATTTTGCATTAGACTACAACGACGGTTTAAATCTTTCGAGTGTTCCTAATAAATTAATAAGCGACAATGTAATAGATATGGGGATAATTAGTTATGCCGAGGTAAAACATCAATCACTTAACTAATTATTATTTGCTAACATCATACAATAGCTTGAAAAAATTATATAGCAAATGGAAATTGACATCCAATACATTTGCTGTACAGAAATTAAAGTTTGTGACTGGATCTTGGTTAGAATCCTTTTAACTCCGCCCGGAGTACTTTAATAAAAAAACTTTAATTGGTTTATAATTGGCGTCCCGGTTGTGCAATACATCCGGGACTTTTTTATTGCAGCATATTCACTACATCCTTCATCCGTTCGGCAGGCAGTACTTTGAGCGATTCGACTTTGCCGTTTTTAAGGGTGCCTTCAATTGTAGTATTGTAGGGCGCGTGCAGTTTGAAATGTACATCCCATGTTTTTGGCCAGGCGGCAAAAAGGTATATTTTTTTATCATCGGTTTGCACCAGCATTTCCTGCAGGCCTATCATACCCGAACCACCCCAGTTATGGTCCGGGGTCCAGTCGAAACCTGGCCCCCAAAAAGCAGGGAACCTGCGGCCCGAGTCTTTCATTTTCAGGATGGTTAATTCGGCGGCGTCTTTGGTCAGGCCCATATCGGCTGCAAAAATGTTATCCTGTTTCCAGCCCATGTGGCTCCTGAATTTCAGTGCATCGGTATCATATTGCCAGGTATTGATAGCCGTTTGCAGGTCGGGTTTACCCACACCATACATATGCCAAGGGAAAACAGCATAAAATTCGGCAGGTTCGGTATTGTTAATACGTTCCCAGCTTTGTGCCGGTGCAATGGTTTTATGTCCGTCAAATTCGCGAAAGCTTAGGGGAGGTATACGCGAAAGCATTAGTGCCCAATCCTTACGTTTTTGCTCGTTGAGGTATTGAGGCGGTAAGGCCAGTAACCGGGTTAAGATGGTTTGCAAAGCGGCGATTGTGGTAGTAGAGTTGTAAGCCATTTTATAAGTTTCGGCAGCTGAGCCGGGATATAAAACCAGTTTACCGTTACCATCAAAGGTTTTGGCGCCGCGTTGTTTGGCTAAATACTGGTAATGCTCATCGTAAAAAGTAAGGCAGCTTTCAATAAATGGAACGTACCCGGATATATCTTTACCGGTATATCTTTCAGTTTCCAGCATCATCAGGCAAAACTGAAAAACGGTATCCCACTCGTATTCAAGCCAGGCATTATATTCCATACCCTTGTCATAGCCGGCAGGGCGTTTGGTGCCGTATTCGGCAAAGTTTGGCAGGCCAAAGTTCTCTATCTGTTCGGTAAAGGCAGCGCCGTTGTGTTTCCAGTAAACCTGGCTGCGTAATTCGGCATTGTGCAATGATTTTAAGTAAAAGTCAAACTGCGGCTTCATCATGTCCCAATCGCCGTTTTTAAGCATGGGGAAGTAAACCAGGCGCTGGTTTTGGGCAGTCATCAAGCCACCGCCCCAGTTACGGAAATCGGGCGTATAGGCATAATCTTTATTAACCAATACAGGGTCGTAAGTAAATAGGCCACCATTAAATTTAGTAGGCGAGGTGCCAAAGGCATTGCAGCCCAGCATATAGCGGAACAATTGATAATTGCGCCCAACCTGCCACGCTTCATCGGTTTGGGCCTTATCAGGAGCGATCTCTATACAACTTTTGTCCCAATACTGGTGCCACCAGTTAATAGTATTGGCAAATGCTGCTTTGCGCGATTGAGCAGCATCAGCAATAACTTTATCTAAACCTGTTTGCCAGTCAGCAAGTTTTGCCGACTGTGTGGTGTAGAGATCGAGTTCGATATTTTGCGTCCTGGTTGCTTTGTCGCTTTGTATTTTCCAGCCGGTAAAATCGGTATTGAGGTAAGTGCCGGTATAAGTACCGGCCGGGTGCATAGCGGTACCGTGCATTGAACCGCCAAATGTGAGGTTTTTAAGCGGATCGTACATTTCGGACTTTACCGCATCCATGCCCTGCTGCTTAACCGTTAAATCAAAAATGGTAGTATCGCGGTTGTGATGGTAAAAGGTGACCGCGTTTTTATTAAAGCTGATGGAATCGGCAAGGGTTAGCGTGTTTTTTGGCGCGCCAAACTTATAAGAGGACTGGTTGTTTTCGGTGCCCTTCATGGTGCGGTCGCGGTAACGCCAGCTTTCGTAAGCAGCTTGGGTTTTGATGGGCTGACTGGCGGTTACATCAATATGCACTACCGGGCGAAACACATCAACCCACACGGTAATTTGGGTGCTTAGTTCACCGTTACTGCCATTTATCTTGATGTAACCATCCCGCAAAAGTAGTTCCTGCTTAAAGTTTGTACCTGCGAAAGGGTTAGGGGTTAGCTTTACGCGGATGCGCCCGGCTTTGAGCATGGTATTGTTTTCATCGAACGTGCCGCTTTTAGATACGTAGATGAGCAGGTCGCCATTTTCAACCCAAACGTTCAGGCCAATGTCGCCGCCGCCGCAGGGCATTGATTCGCCGGAGTTTTTGCTTTGGCTGGTCCACAGCACATTATAACGGTTCAGCTCATCGGTTTGGGCTTTAACCTTTGCGAATGCCGCGAGGCAAACTAATAATAATATGGCTTTTTTATTGCGCATCATAATCCCAATCATCGGTGCGGAAAGATGATACCGGCAAACCATCGGTGCCAAAGAGTTCGCCCACTACAAAATCGCGGAAAGCGTAACGTACGGCAACAGGTTCTTTTACATTATCGGAGCTTACATTAACCGAGCTGCCGTTGATGGTGGCTTTTGCCGGGTAAAAATGTTTATCTGCCCCTGCAATTTCAAAGGTGGTTAGCGGTTTCAGGTATGATGTTAGTCCGTTAGGGCAATCTTTAAACTTAACTGTGGCTACACTACCTTTTACTTCCAGCGATTCATACGCCGGGCTTACACCGCTGAAACCTTTTACGCCATAAGTTTTAACCAACGCAATGTAGGCCAGGCGCGTGCCACCTTCTTCTTTATGGAAAGGGTGAATTGTGCCCTGCTGGCCAATATCCATCAGCACGGCCATACCGCTGTTGGGTATTTTATCCGCGTCGATACGTTGTGCATCGCGTACAAACGCCGAATTGTATTTACCGCCTTTATTATATGGAGGTAGTTGCGCATAGTCGTAAGGCGCTATCTGGCAATAGTAGAAAGGAAAATCGCCTAAGCCCCATACGCTGCGCCATTTGGCTACCATGGTTTCTAATAATCTTTGATACTGTGCAGGTTCGGTATAATTGGATTCGCCCTGGTACCATATCGCCCCCTTGATGCCGTAGCCATAAATGCCGCTAATCATCGCGTTATATAAGGTAGTAGGTGTGCGGCTTTTATCTTTAATACTGTCGGTAGGCGCGGGTACTTTAATTTCGGGGAAGGCTTTCAAGGTTTCAGGATCCATCCAGGCTTGGATAGATGAACCACTGTAGCTACAATTGATCAGGCCAACAGGCACGTCGAGCATTTTGTTAAGTAACCGGCCAAAGTAATAACCGGTGGCACTAAAATTGGATACGGTTTCGGGCGAGGCTTCTACCCATTTGCTGGGTTTAATATCGGTTTGCAGTGTGGTTGTTGAACCGCGCGGCACCGTAAATAAATGGATGTTCTTATTAGCGGAGGCAACGATAGCCTCGTTGGAGCCGATGATAGGTTGACCCTTAAAACCTTTCATCGGCATTTCCATGTTGGATTGCCCGGTGCAGATCCAAACCTCGCCTATCAATACCTCTTTTAAAACTACAGGCTTGCCATCGCTAACGGTTAAAGTATAGGGGCCGCCATAAACCGGTGTATTGATCTTAACGGTAAATTTGCCGGTTGCATCCGCCACAGCGCTGTAAACTTTTTTATCCCACGAGGTAATAACAGTGATATGGCTGCCGGCTTTATCCCATCCCCAAACGGGTACGGCCGACTTTTGCTGCAGCACCATGTTATCGGTAAATAACCCGGCGAGTTTAACCTGGGCGTGGGCTGTTGAAAACAAACCGCAAAACACAGCGGCAAGGCATAGGGGCAGGCGTAAGATTTTCATTTATTCAAGGTTTATGTATCAAATGTATACTATCTTTTTTTGATTGTTGCTGTGCGAAGGTTAAACAAGATAAAATTGTACAATTAGTTGCTAATCTACTCCAATTAACAGTCGTAATAGTAAGTACCTTTACTTTATCAATTATAATAATTGATAACCGATTGTTATAAACCCTTTATTTACCTGTACATGAAAAGAACCTGTTTGCTTTTAGCCTGCTGCTTTGCGTTAAGCGTGGCATGCCAACAAAGTTATGCTCAAACCACAACGCCTGCGGCTGAAAAACCTGCGGCAGCTAAGTCAAAATCTGACCCGGACGCCAAGGCTGCACAGTGGGTGGCTACATTAAACCTGAATGATGCCGCCAAAGAAGCCCGCGTAGCTGCGGTGATCACTACGCATTTAACCGCTGTGCGCGACTGGCACAATAGTCACGATTACACTTTGGTACCCGAAGGGATGAATCCCATCACCGGTAAGGTATTCAACAAGTTAGAACGCCAGGTGATCATTAACTCAACTATCCCGAAAACGGTGCATGAAGAGTTGATGGCTGGTTTGCGTAAAGACCTGACCGAAGAGCAGGTGGAACTGATACTGGATAAATATACCATTGGTAAGGTTGCCTTTACCATGAATGGTTATAAATCGATAGTGCCGAACCTGACCAAAGAAGATGAGACGGTTATCCTGACAAACCTGAAACAGGCGCGTGAGCAATCAATAGACTATAAAAATGTTGACCAGATCTCGACCATCTTTAAGATCTACAAAACCAAAATAGAGGCTTATTTTACCGATAGCGGCCGCAACTGGCGTGCCATGTATAAAGCTTATGCTGATGCGCAGAAAGCAAAAAAAGCCGCTGCACCGGCCGAACAATAACCATTAAAAAATTCTGATATCTTATTATAATGAACAACCCGAAATACTTTTTAGCCATTGCTGTGCTTGCAGTTGGCACATTTACATTTAACAAGGCAGAGGCGCAATATCCGCGTATTCCGCCTGCAGTTCAGGCTGTAGCCGATTCGGCCATGAAAGAGGCAAGTAAACGATCTGACGCGGCATGGGCAAAAGCACTGCCGATAATTGAGAAAGAAGAAAAGGAAGGCAAGCCCTATGTACCATGGGCGGCCAAACCGTCTGATCTGCCACAGGCAAAGATACCGGCGTTTCCGGGTGCAGAGGGTGGTGGTATGTACTCATTTGGCGGTCGTGGCGGCAGGGTGATCGTGGTGACTAACCTGAACGACCACGGCCCGGGCAGCTTTCGCGATGCCTGTGAGCAGGGCGGAGCACGCGTGATCGTTTTTAACGTAGCCGGTATTATTCATTTGACCGATCCGGTAAGTATCCGTGCGCCTTACGTAACCATTGAAGGGCAAACCGCTCCGGGCGATGGTATCTGTATTGCCGGCGAATCGGTTTGGATCGATACGCATGATGTGATCGTTCGTTTTATGCGTTTCCGCAGGGGCGAAACCAATGTGGCCCGCAGGGATGATGCCTTTGGAGGTAACCCGATAGGTAATGTGATGATCGATCACGTATCGGCAAGCTGGGGTTTGGATGAAACGATGTCGATGTACCGCCATGTGTATGATCGTAAAAATGATGGCAAAGGTTTGAAATTACCTACGCTGAACATCACTATCCAAAACTCGATATCGGCGGAATCGCTGGATACTTATAACCATGCGTTTGGCAGCACCATTGGCGGCCATAACAGTATGTTTGTGCGTAACCTGTGGGCAAACTGCATTAGCCGTAACCCTTCGGTGGGTATGGATGGCGATTTTAACTTTGCCAATAACGTGATATTTAACTGGTGGAACCGCAGTGCTGATGGCGGGGATAACAAATCGTTATATAACTTTATCAATAACTATTACAAACCCGGTCCGATAACCCCGCTGGATAAGCCGATAGGTCACCGGATATTGAAACCGGAGTCTGGCCGCTCGCCGCAGGAAAAAGGTTTGTTTGGCCGCGTATATGCTAATGGAAATATCATCGACGGTAACGAAAAGGTAACCAAAAACAATTGGGACGGCGGTATCCAGATAGCTGAAATGCCGGATGCCGGAAGATATACGGACAGCATCAAATCGACCACGCCTTTCCCAATGCCGAAAGTGACGCTTATACCTGCACAGGAAGCCTATACCTACGTTTTGGAAAACGTGGGTGCATTTTTACCAAAACGCGACGCAGTGGATACCCGCATCATCAACGTAGTAAAAACAGGTAAGATAGTTTATGTAGATAATACGGCAAGCAGCAAAGGGAGCGAGTATTTGAAACACCGTTTGGGTGATGAATCGTACAAACAGGGCATTATTACCGATATTAAACAGGTTGGCGGTTACCCCGAATACAAAGGTACGCCGTACAAAGACAGCGATAATGACGGCATGCCCGACGAGTATGAAACTAAACACGGTTTAAATCCGCACGATGCTAAGGATGCTTACGCTTATCCTAAAAATGGTGGTGGTTATACCAATATCGAAATTTACTTAAATAGCCTGGTGCCGATTGCGAAAGTGGTGCCCGGTGCAAAATAAAATAAATAACTTAGCTAATAAAGAATCCAGTCCTGATACCTAGGGGCTGGATTTGATTTATAAAATGGTTATTGACAGGCAAGAGTATGTTATTACGCGCATAAACACCTGCCATCACACTATTCCTGCGCGCCCCCTCTCAAGAGGGGAATTGGAATGATTTATATTGAAATAAGTGGAAAGAATAACTGCAAAATATTATATAGAAACACCTTACCCGGTTGAAAAGGCGGCGGCTGTATTAGCCGGCGAGCAATCGTCGGGGACCTTTGTGGCTGTGCCGGGTGAAACGGAAGAGTTGAAAGCGCGTTTCGCGGCGAAGGTGGAGAAGATAGAAGAACTGGAAATAGTGAGCCAGCCGGCTATACCGGGAGCTACGTCAAAAGATGGCCTGTACCGTCGCGCTAATGTTGAGGTATCGTGGTCGATAGAAAACTTTGGCTATAATTTGCCGGTGATGGTTTCGACATTGCAGGGCAATTTGTATGAAATAACGCAATTTACCGGCTTAAAGCTGATGGATATTGAATTACCGCCATCATACGCTGAACATTTTAAAGGGACACGATTTGGAATTGAAGGCTGCAGGAAGAGCACAGGTGTTGATGGCAGGCCGCTGATCGGTACCATTATTAAACCCAGTATTGGCATGACGCCTGGGCAGACCGCCGATATTGTTAAAACACTGGTTGAAGCCGGTATTGATTTTATTAAGGACGATGAATTGCTATCGGCTGCAGCCAACTCAAAATTTGAAGACAGGGTTGATGCGATAATGAAGGTAATTAACAACCACGCCGATAAAACCGGTAAAAAGGTAATGTACGCCTTTAACCTGAGCGACGAGGTTGACAGTATGCTGCAACGTTACGATTATATTGTAAAAGCAGGCGGTACCTGCGCCATGGTGAGTATTAACAGCGTAGGCCTGGCCGGAACTAAAAAAGTATGCGACCAGGGTGAGCTGGTTATCCATGGCCACCGCAATGGCTGGGGTATGCTTAACCGGCACCCATTACTGGGGATAGAGTTCCCGGCATATCAAAAAATATGGCGGCTGGCGGGCGTTGATCAAATGCATGTTAACGGTATTCAGAATAAATTTTGGGAGAGTGATGATTCGGTGGTTCGTTCTATTGAAGCTTGTTTGAAACCATTGTTCGGGCACACGGTGTTACCTGTGGTATCATCGGGCCAGTGGGGCGGTCAGGCGTTTGAAACCTGGCGCCGTACCCAAACTACCGACCTGCTTTACATGGCCGGCGGTGGTATCATGGCGCACCCGGGCGGAGCAGGCCAGGGCGTAAAAGCTTTGCAGCAAGCCTGGGAAGCGGCGGTAAATGGATTGACCTTGCACCAGGCCGCTGCGCAATACCCCGCATTTGCACAGTCGGTTGAAAAATTTGGTAAGTAATGGCAGAGCAGCAACTTTTACTGGCTTTTTATGGCGATGACTTTACCGGGTCGACAGACGCGCTGGAATTTTTGAGCCGCGCGGGTATAAAAACCATGCTGTTTATTGAGCCGCCAACAGCAGATAAGTTAGCACAATATGAAGGATTGCAGGCCATTGGTGTAGCGGGCATGACCCGTTCAATGCCGCCTGCGGAAATGGAGCAGGTATTAAAACCTGCATTCGAGGCTTTAAAAGAGCTTGCCATTCCGCATGTACATTATAAAGTTTGCTCCACGTTTGATTCGTCGCCACAAATTGGCAGCATAGGTAAAGCTGTTGATATTGGCGCTGAGGTATTTAATGCGCCGTTTGTGCCGGTTTTGGTAGCCGCGCCTGCATTGGGCAGGTACTGTGCCTTTGGTAATTTATTTGCCCGTATGGGGATAGGGAGCAAAGGTGAGATTTTCCGGCTTGACCGGCACCCCTCTATGAGCAAACATCCGGTAACCCCGGCAGATGAAAGTGACCTGCGGCTGCATTTAGCTAAACAAACCGGCCGGACTATTGGATTGGTTGATATTGCAGACATCGAGCAAAGCCAGGATCAGGCGAAAGCCAAATTGGAATTGCAAATAGAGACAGGCAGGCAGGTGGTGTTTTTTGATACGCTGGAAGACGCGCATCTGTTATCGGTTGCTAAACTGATCGACCCTTTTGCCACAAGCGGTAAATCTTTGTTTTCGGTAGGCTCGTCGGGTATTGAGATGGCCCTGGGCGCGCTTTGGCAGGAGCGGGGAATTGCTCAGCCTAAAACCGAATGGGCAATACCGGGCCGGGCAAAAACCATGCTGGTGGTATCGGGCAGTTGTTCGCCGGTAACGGCGAAGCAAATAAACTATGCAGCCGACCATGATTTTGCCGAAGTTGAACTGGATACTTTAGTTATTGCCAATTCAATCGATTTGAAAGCTTCGGTAGCGGTTTATATCCAATTAATATCCGAACTGATACAGCGCGGCATCCCGGTTATTATCCACACCAGTTTGGGTACCGATGACCCGCGGTTTGAAAAAACGTATCAAACATTTGCCGGGCAAGGCTTAGCGCAAAACGACATCCGTGCTAAAACGGCGCAGGTATACGGCACCGCCCTGGGCCTGATCGCGATAGGCGTTGCTGAAAAAGTAAACCTGCAACGTTTAATCATTGCGGGGGGCGATACCTCGGGGTATGTGGCGAGGGTTATGGGCATTGAGGCTGTAGAGATGATAGCACCAATATCGCCGGGAGCACCGCTTTGCAAAGCGTATGCGTCTAAAACTGCCGCTAACGGTTTGGAAGTGAACTTTAAAGGCGGCCAGGTTGGCGCCGAAAATTATTTTGAACAAGTATTACAAGGAAAAATATGAAACCAAAAACATTAGGGCTGATCCATACTTCGGCTACTTTAATACCCGTATTTAACGATTTATGCAAGCAGTACCTGCCTGGTGTTGCCACATTTAATATTGTTGACGATAGCCTGGTGCGCAATATTCGTGAGCGCGGCGAATTGACACCGGCCATATCCAAACGGGTTGCTGATTATGTGGCCTCGGCCGAAGATTCGGGTGCCGATTATATTTTGGTGACCTGCTCATCAATTGGCGCGGCGGTTGAGGCTGCTGCCGAAACTGCTGCGGTGCCGGTATTGCGTGTTGACCAGCCTATGGCCGACCTTGCTGTACAAACAGGCAAACGTATCGGCGTTATTGCTACGCTGGCTACTACTTTAGAGCCAACGAGTGACCTGGTTAAACGCCGCGCCGCTTTGGCGGGAAAAGAAATTGAACTGACTTCGGTTGTAGTTGACGGGGCTTTTGAGGCGCTGATGAGTGGTGACGCAGCAAAGCATGATCAACTGGTGGGAGATGCTTTGCGTATACTATCTAAAGATGTGGACGTGATCCTGCTGGCACAAGCTTCAATGGCAAGGGTGGTAGATACACTGAGTGAAGCTGATAAAATTGTGCCGATTGTTGCCAGTCCGCCAAACGCGATAAAATATTTGGCTTCGATCATATAAATGAAGGCGCTGCAAAAATTTTGTTTGGGTGTAAGCGCTTTGGCGCTGGTGGCCCTGCTTGCCGGGCTTTTTATGGCGAACCATGCCGTATGGCTGCCTGCCTGTGTGTGTCTTGCCGTATCACTGGCTATAGGTATTGGTGCGGTGCCGGCTTTAAAAAACTATCAATATACTGCGTGGATCATTGTGGCGGTGGTAGCCGCTATGGCTTATCCGCATGCTTTTTTAAAGTGGGGCAGCTTTGATCTGAGGAATAAGTGGCTCATTTTGATCATTGTGCAGATGGTGATGTTCGGCATGGGTATCCAGATGAGCATCCGCGATTTTTCGGGACTGGCGAGCACAGGTAAAGGCGTATTGATAGGCTTGCTTTGCCACTTTTCTATTATGCCTTTAATGGGTTTTACGCTTACACGGATATTTCATTTTGAGCCGGAAATAGCTGCAGGAATTATCCTGATCGGTTCGTGCTCGAGCGGGCTGGCATCAAACGTGATGGTTTACCTGGCACGGGCAAACCTGGTGTTATCGGTTACCGTTACCGCCATGGCAACTTTGGCCGCACCATTTTTAACGCCTTTGTTAATGCGTTTGCTGGCGGGTACACTTATCGAAGTAAAGTTTGTGAACATGATGATGGAGATCATCAAAATCGTGATCGTGCCAATTGGCGCGGCCTTTCTGCACGATTATCTAAAAACGGCATCCCCGAAAGGGAAACGAAATACCTATATTATTGCTGCTTTATGCTTGCTTTGGTTAATTATTTTACCTTTTGGGACGTGGAACTGGTTAAGCGAACAGTTATCGGCGCAAGCAGAACAATCTGCCGAGGTGTTTAACTTTTTAACCGGGGCATTTATTGTTGGTGCGGTTTATCACCAGATATACACCAAAAACAAAAAAGTTGACGAATATATCCCGTACCTGTCCATGTTCGGCATTGTGTATTTTACCACGGTTACTACTGCCGCCGGTCGTGATAATTTGCTGCATGTGGGTTTGTTGCTGTTCATCACATCGGTTGTTCATAACGGCGCGGGTTACTTTTTTGGTTATTGGCTTAGCCGGTTATTTAAGCTGGATAAAAATTCGGCGCGTACCATTGCCTTTGAGGTGGGACTGCAAAACGGGGGTATGGCATCGGGCCTGGCCGGTAGCATGGGCAAACTGGCTACGGTTGGTTTAGCTGCCGCGGTATTTAGTCCGTGGATGAATATTTCGGGGTCGATACTGGCTAATTACTGGCGCAAACGGCCACAGGATACGACCGATATAAAGGAGTAATTACTTGATAATGTGGGAGAAAATGCGTATATTGTATGGAGTGAGAGTCAAGAACCAAGATGCAAGAATTAAGACAAAAAACTATTTAAAAATACCGATAAATACCCACCATGTACCCACCCTACACCCACCTGCTTTTTGTGTGTTAAAATGACAAAAAGCATCATTATGCCATTTAAACAAGGATTTTGCGAAAAATAACATAAAAAATACCGACAAATACCCACCTTGTGAATGATTGAAAGATTGATTTTTGAATGATTGAATGGCAAAACATTGTGAAAATACCGAAGAATACCTATGTGCTCAAAGTATCGTTGCAAAGTATCGTTGCAAAGGACGAAGCAATGACGCATGAAGATGAAGCATGTTAAAAATGCCGACAATTACCCCCCTTGAAAAAAAGCCAAACGTGTTTTAACGTTAATGTCTGGATTCATTAAAATTCAGCGATAATGGATCGCTATTGCAGATATACGCATGTTATTGGCCAAATACGCTGACTTAACCCATGCTGAACTTTATTAAAATTGCGTAATGAAGAAAGTTGTTTTTTTGCTTTTGCTGTTGCCTTTTATATCTAAAACCTATAGCCAGTCGGACTTAAATCAAACCAGGTTAAAACCGATCTATGACCATTGCCGGGAACTGCTGTTATCAGATACGCCTTACGCGACCGAACAAAGTTATTTGCTGACCGACGAAGTAAAATATACTACCGACGGAGCCGGGTATTTTAAATTATTGACTGCCGAGGGCAACTGGAAGGATATTGATTATCAAAGCAAACAACCTGCGGCCTGGATACCTGCCAATCACTTATACCGGGTGCTGTTGCTGGCGCGCGCTTATCATAAAAACCATGACGCGGCATATTTGGAGGCCATACACTGTGCTGCAAAGTTTTGGATAAAAAACGATATCCAGTGTTCAAACTGGTGGCAAAACCAGATCAATACGCCATTTACGTTTTCGAGCCTGATGATCATGATGGACAAAGACGCTAATGCGGATGAGCTGGCATATCTGAATGATGTACTTGTAAAACGTGTGCCGATTAAAAACGCTACCGGGCAAAACCTGATATGGCAGCTGGATAACCAGGCACGGATCGCACTTATTCATCAGGACTTTGAGGCTTTCAGCACAAGCATGAAAAGTATGCAGGCGGTGATCAATGTATCGATCAAAGAGGGTATACAGCCGGATTACTCGTTTCAGCAACATGGTGTGATGCTGCAGTTTGGCAACTACGGATTGCATTTTGTAAATAGTTTGCTGTTTTGGATGACCATTACCGCCAATACACCGCTGGCATTTGATCGCGATAAGCAACAGATGCTTTTTGATTATTGCAGCAACGGCTTGCGATGGACAGTTTTTAAGGGTGGGATGGACCTGACCGCTATAGGCAGGCAGTTTCGGGAGGATTGTGATACCAAGAGGGGTAACTGTTTATTTGTAGATTTTAACCTGCTTAAATCGTTTGATAAAAACGACCCGTGTAAATATGTTTTGGATGGGATGGACAGCGCACCGGCATGTAACCTGACTGCCAATAAAAGTTTTTGGCGCAGTGCCTATATGACCACTTTAACCAAAGATAACTCTATGATGAGCGTTAAGATGAGCGGTTTGCTGGTTAAAAAGCTCGAATCGATAAACGGGGATAACCTGCGCGGTTCGTTTTTAAATGACGGTGTTACACTGATACAACGGACCGGGAAAGAGTATCATAATATTGAACCGGTTTGGAACTGGCGCATGTTGCCCGGTGTAACCAGTGATACCACCATTAACCCCGAAGTTAAGGAAACCTGGACCACAACAAACGCATCGGGTTTTGTGGGGCAGGTGAGCGATGGACAAGCGGGAATTAGCGCGATGGTTTATAACAGGTTGGGTGTAAAGGCTAATAAAAGTTATTTTTTTATTGATGGGATGATGGTTGCTTTAGGAGCAGGCGTTACCGGTAATAATCCCGAAAGTTTGATCACTACAATAAATCAAGCGTTATCGCACGGCAAAAAGTTTTACCCGGGCCACGATGCAGTGGGGGGAAACTGGCTTAACTTTGATCATATTGCCTATTTCTTCCCCGATAAGGGTCAAACGGTAAAAACGGACATCCGGTATGTAAAAGGTAACTGGGGCGACGTGGACAAAGGCTCGGGCAATGTGCCGGTTGCCGATTCGGTAATGACGGTTTATATCGAGCAGGCAAAGAGCGACCATTACGTCTATATCGTGAAGCCTAATATTACTGTAAACGATACCAAAAAACTGGCGGCAAATATTCCTGTAAAGGTATTGGCAAACACTCCCGATTTACAGGCAATAGCAGTTAACAAGCATGTACTGGCTGTTTTTTATGCACCGGGAGCTATTAGCATTCGCGGTGCTCAGAAGTTAAGGGCATCGGCACCATGTATAGTTATTTTTAAACCTAATGGTACTATTTGGGTTACCGACCCCACTCAAAAATTGACCGAATTGAACCTTGCTGTTAATGAGCACCTCGTTAAAGTTAAATTGCCTGCAGGTGATATGGCTGGATCATCAATAAAAGTTGACTACTAAAACAATTGTATAACCCAAACTTAATGCACAGGTAAACTGTTATGACTTCTTTTGTAGGAATTAAAAAATACGCCCTGCTGAAAAGATATTTAACAATTTAAGTAATAAATTAACTTTTAGTAAAATTTATTATCTTTGCGACCTCAAACCAAAAGCCAGTTAAGTTAATTTATACAATTATGCCAAAACGATTGCTGCTCATTGATGATGATGCTGAGGTGCTTAATATAATGCAGGAAGCACTGGTGTACGAAGGGTTTGAAGTTAAGATACTTGAAAACACACGTAACGTGTTCCAGGTGATTGCCGATTACCAGCCCGATCTGATCATGATCGATTATATTTTAGATGACATAAACGGCGGTGAGACCTGCCACGAGATCAAGGTAAACCCGGCAACAAGCCATATCCCGGTAGTGATCGTGTCGGCCTATTCAAAAGTGATCCTTTCGTTAGGCAATTACCGCTCTGATGCTTTTTTGGCCAAACCATTTGGGTTGGACGAACTGGTTAAACTGGTTGGCAGAATGCTGGAGACTCCGACGCTGCAGGCCTGCTGATCGCACAATCAGGGATTTTCGGCCTGATAGATAATAATTTCGCGACCAATGGTGTTGATCTCTTCGTCGGCGTCAAACAGCGGCAGTTCGGTTTCGGGATCTAATTTCAGCCATTGTTCTTCGGTGTCTTTTTGTATGGTTGCGTATTCGGCGCCTTCTTTAAAAATGACGTAAGTGTCGTTTCCTTCCGGGAAAACAGAGTAGGTAACCGGGCCGATTTCGATATCGAATGGTTCTTGCATTGTACTTGGTTATTGGGTTATTATGTTGTTGAGTTATTGGATTGACAAAGGATAAATTCGAAATTGAACATCCGAAATCAATCACCCGTGTTTTTTCTTTTTGTTCATTTTGGCCTTGGTGCCTGCGCTGTAGTTGTAATCCTTTTTGTTGCCTTCCTTTTTTTCGTGAAAGGCAGCACCGCGCTCCGGTTCGGCTACCTTTTTATGGTTGGCCTGTTTTTTAGCCGGTTCGTCCTTTTGTTCTTTAGCTATAACCAAGTCGGCAGGTAACTCCGTTTCATCCATTTTGCGGCCAACGGCATGCTCGATCTTTTTAACCAGGGCAAGCTCCAAATCGGTACTAAAAACAATGTACTGGTCTATGGTATCGTCATCACGTTTAATTACCCGGTTAATAAAGGTTTCTTTTTCTACGGGCAGTTCAAAATGGATCAGGTTATCTATCCGATACAGGTCAAGATCACCTTGCTGTTCATCGGCAATAATGAGCACTTTGCTATCGGTCTGATCCTTAAAGTCTTCAATGTGCTGGAAACCCCTGGTCTCAAAAAATATAGGGTTGAGCAACGCTGTTTTGGCTTTAATAACCGGCTGCAGGCTGTTCAGAACCTTTTCGGCGGTAAGCCTGGTATTTACAAAAACTATGGTTTTGCTTGTTGGAGCAGTATCGCGCAGCAATAAGTTGAGCAGGTTGAGTTTTGTGCGGAAATTTGGCAGATGATACAGCTGTTGCGGATGAACTTCGGTTTCGGCTTCTACAGCTTCTTCCACTTCGATAGTAGCAGGCTGCTGCATAAAAGGCGCTATCATTTGCTCGAGCTTGCCGTGCATTACTTCGGTAAAAACAAGGTGCTGGCATTTGATAATACTGTTGGCCAATTCCACAACCGGTAACTGCAAACCTTGTTTTACGATCAGCTCGGCGTCATCAACAACAAACATCATAATTTTGTTGAGGTTTAGCCCCAGCTTTAAATAGATGGCCCGGGCACGGTCGGGCGTTGCGATCACGATATCGGCGCCATCTGCAAGGGCGTTCATTTGCGTTTCGGTACCCGGGGTATTGTACAATTCAACTATACGGATGGATTCGTTTTTATTGAGCAGGTCAAATTGTTCGGCCACAGCAATCACACGTTCTTTATCCGGAACCAGGATCAAAGCCCTTGGTGCTTCTTCAAACCCATATTTTAATCGCGTTAAAACGCCTAAAATATAAGCCGTTGTTTTGCCGCAGCCTTCAGGGCCTATAGCGATGATATCCTGCCCGCCAATAATGCGCGACATGGTTTTGGCCTGTATCTCTTTCGGTGTTAAAAACCCCGCATCGGTAACCGAACGTACCAGTTGCTTACTCAGCTTTAATTTCTCTAACCACATTTGCTGCAAAGGTATGGGTTTTAGTTGTGAGTTGTGAGTAGTTGGTTGTGAGTATTATCTTAACTTTGACCACAAATGATAAAACAAGCCCTTGCCAACCTGAATATTGCTGAGCTGAACGAAATGCAGCAAGCTTGTTTAAATGCGGATCCGCAGAAAGACATGATCCTGCTTTCGCCCACCGGCTCAGGTAAAACACTTGGTTTTTTATTGCCGGTAGTTAAATCGCTTAATGCGGATATTGATACTGTACAGGCTTTGATCATGGTACCATCGCGTGAGCTGGCTTTACAAATAGAGCAGGTATTCAGAACCATGGGCACCGGTTTTAAAGTGAATTGCTGTTATGGCGGACATGATACAAGGGTGGAACGTAATAACCTGTCGCAACCGCCTGCAGTATTGGTGGGTACACCAGGAAGGATAGCTTATCACCTTAGACATGAAAACTTTGTTACCGACAACATTAAAACATTGGTTTTAGATGAGTTTGATAAGGCTTTGGAGTTTGGCTTTCAGGAAGATATGGCGCATATCATCGGTCAGCTAAAGCATTTAAAGCGGCGGATACTGACATCGGCTACAGCCATGGATGAAATACCTGCCTTTACCGGCCTGACCAATGCCATTACCATTAATTTTTTAAAGATCAATAAAAGTGCCTCAGCTTTAAAGTTGAAAGCCATTGTGACGAAAGCCGATGAAAAACTGGAAACCTTGTTTTCGCTGATATGCAAAATAGGTAATAAGGTAACCCTGGTTTTTTGCAATCATCGTGATGCTGTTGACCGCATTAGCGATCTGCTTTGGGATATGCGCGTGATACACGATGTTTTTCATGGTGGGATGGAGCAGGAGGACAGGGAAAAGGCATTGATCAAATTCAGGAACGGCAGTACGCAAATACTGATCACAACTGATCTGGCCTCGCGCGGGTTGGATATACCCGAGATAGAGTTCATTATCCATTACCAGCTGCCACACAATAAAGAGGCTTTTACACACCGCAATGGTCGTACCGCCCGAATGCATGCCGAAGGAACGGCTTATTTGCTGCTTACACCCGAAGAACGTTACGATTACCTGGAAACAGAGCCGGAGATTGAAACCCTGCCCGAAAGCGACACCCTGCCCGCACCTACGTCCTGGGCAACATTATATATTGGCGCAGGTAAAAAGGACAAGGTGAACAAAGTTGATATAGTTGGCTTGCTGCTTAAAAAAACTAAATTAGCTAAAGATGATATCGGTTTGATAGAGGTGCTGGACTATACCTCGTATGTGGCCGTAAAACGTAAGCTGATCAAACAAACGGTTGATATGATCAAAACCGAAAAGATCAAAAACAAAAAAGTGAAAATTGAGATCGCAACATAAAAGTACCTGATATGAGCAATAATGAAGTAATGAAAAAATTGCGTGTAGCACTTTCGCTGCGCGATGATGATATCATCGAGATACTAAAGCTGGCTAATTTTAACACCACTAAAACCGAACTGAGCGCGATATTCCGTGCCGAAGATCATCCGAATTTTAAACCTTGCGGCGATCAAATATTGCGCAATTTTTTAAACGGACTGGTTATTTACAAGCGCGGACCTAAGCCTCAATAAAGTTTATTCAAATTATCATTCTAAATACTATATTTATCGGTAATTAGCCCGCTGCTTATAAACCTGATCTAAATCTGAGATGATCAACGTAAGTGACTTTAATTTAACCGATTACCTGTTTAACGTATCCAAGAATTTCAACTGTCTTGCAGATGGTAATGGTAATATTATAGTTGCCAATGCATCGTTTTGCGAAGGGGTGAACATTTCTAAATCCGAATCCACAGCTAAAAATTTTCTGGATTTTGTACATCCCGACGACCGGCAGCTGGCTTTTAGCTGGATAAATAAAAGGTTGGCTTTAAACGCCCGTGCCGATCTGGAGATACGTTATTTGAATAATACCGGTGCGTTTGAGTGGATGGCATGGTCGGCGGTAAAGCTGCCAGATCAGAATATGCTGTATTTTTCAGGCCGGAACATCAAGAATTTGAAGGCCCGCGAAGAAAGGCTAAACCTTTTTTTAAACGACTATCAAAGGATATTTGATTCTTCGCTGGATGTGATATGTAGCATGGATAAAATGGGCAACTACATCCGCCTTAATAAAGCTGTAAACAAAATGTGGGGTTATCAGCCCGAAGAGCTATTAGGAACCAATTATCTCAACTATATTCATCCTGACGACCGGGAATCAAGCATTAGCGCCACCGAAAAAATAATGGCGGGTGAGGAACTTAAAAATTTTGAGAACCGGTTTATTCATAAAAGCGGAGAGATCCGGCATATTACCTGGTCGGCGGTATGGTCAAAAAGCGATCAGGTGATTTTTTCGGTTGCCCGCGATATTACCGAACTTAAAAAACAGCAGGAAGTCGCACTGATGCACGAACGGAGGCTCGAGTCGCTGGTGCAAAGCGGAGCCGACCTGATCGCTATCATATCAGCAGAAGGCGTATATACCTATATCAGTCCTTCTGTTAAAACAACTTTAGGCAAGCAGCCCGAAGATTACATTGGTAAAACGCCTTATGATTTTGTACACCCGGATGATGTACACATTATAGACAAAGCTTTTCGGGAGATTTTGACCTGTGAAAAGATAGATGTACATAGTCACCGTTACCAGGATGCGGAGGGCAACTGGCGCTGGCTGCAAACTGTGGCAACCAATTGCCTTAACGATCCTGCAATAAACGGGTATATCTGTAACACCACCGATGTAACTTTGCTGAAAGAAAGAGAATTGCGCATTACCGAACAGAATGAGAAACTGAAGGAAATAGCGCAGATCAATTCGCATGAGCTTAGAAAGCCCGTTGCCAGCATTTTAGGTGTGATGCAGCTGATGAACGAAGAAATAATCAAAGATGAGCTGAACATCACCATCCTGGGGCATTTGAAAACATTGACCGAAGAATTGGACGGGATCACCAAAAGGATCATCAACAACACACACGAAGAAGAAAGCAAAAACAGCCTTTAGCAATACTATTCAGATGCCTCTTCGCCCTTTTCACCCAATTCAACAATATCGCCTTTTTTAAACAGGATAGCCTGGAGCGTTTTTTTCCAAACCGGTTTTTGGCGTAATAAAAACTCCAGGTCCATACCAAAGTGCTTAAACTCTTCGTGCTGGGCATTTTGCATAATGGCTCTCGCCTCTTTGTTTTTTTCGACCGAGATGCGCTGCTCGTACCAGTTGATGGCTTCGGCTTCTTCAGTAAGTGATACGATCATGCGGGCAAAGGTGCGTGTCTCGTCTGACAGTTCGTTGGCGGGTTCGTGATATTGATCAAATGACATAGTTATGGTTTTTGAAACTTTTAACACAGATATGCTACATTTGTTTACGATCAATATAAATGAGTATGAACAAACCCGAAGTATGGCAACGCGGCCCGGTTGAGGGTGTGCCTGCTTTATTGCAACCCGTTGCCCATGCCTTGCTGCAAGCCAAAGAAGAAGCAGAGCAGTTGATGGACGGTTTTCCGGATAGGTTATTGTGGGAAACGCCAGCCAATATGGCTTCGCCGGCTTTTCATCTTGAACATATGCTGGGCGTGCTTAACCGGCTGCTTACCTATGCACGTGGCGAAGCTTTGGATGCGGAACAACTGAATTACCTGCGATCGGAAGGGAAGCAGTATCTTGATGATGAGGTTGGTGTAAAAATGGTTGCGGCTTTTGGTAAGCAGGTTGATGACGCAGTGGAACAATTGAGAAACACAGATGAAAATACACTAACCGCGGCACGCGGCATTGGTCGGGCGCAAATACCTACTACTGTAATAGGCCTGTTATTTCATGCTGCCGAACATGTAATGCGGCATACCGGGCAGTTATTGGTTACCGTAAAGGTTATTCTAAACAGATAACTTTACCTGTTCTGATAAATCTGAAATCGAAATTACAGGTCCCGCTTATGCTCTGACGTCGTATGGAACTCCACATCCGGGAAATCGCGTTTGGCCAGGTTGATCATAAAATCGTTATCGGCTAAAAATACCGGGTTATCTTCCTTATCCAATGCAATGTTATGCGCACGGCGCTGCATAATTTCGCCCAGTTTCTTCCTGTCGGTGGCGGTTATCCAGCTCGAACGCTTAAAAGTAAGCAACCTGAATGCGGCCTTTGCACCATATTCGTGCTCTAAACGGAAACTGATCACCTCAAATTGCAGCTCGCCAACGGTGCCGATAATTTTACGGTTACCGGGCTGTTGTATAAATAATTGAGCAACACCTTCCTCGGTTAATTGCTGTATACCTTTTTCCAGTTGCTTTGAGCGCAGCGGGTCACGGTTTTCCAGCTCCTTAAATATCTCGGGCGAAAAGCTTGGGATGCCTTTAAACTGCAATTGCTCGCCTTCGGTTAAGGTATCGCCAATTTTAAAGTTGCCGCTATCGTACAAACCAACTACGTCGCCGGGCCAGGCTTCTTCAACCAAACTCTTCTCGTTGGCCATAAAGTCCATCGGGTTACTGAATTTGAGCTTTTTACCTAAGCGGGTATGATAGTAAAACTTATTACGTTCAAACTTACCCGAACAGATACGCAGGAAAGCTATACGATCGCGGTGGTTAGGGTCGAGGTTGGCATGTATCTTAAATACAAAGCCTGTAAACGGTTTTTCGGTAGCTAAAACCTCGCGGGTTTCGGCTTCGCGGCTTTTAGGGCTTGGCGCTATGTTGATAAAAGTATCCAGCATTTCGCGGATACCGAAGTTGTTGATCGCACTACCGAAAAATACAGGCGCCAGCAAACCTTCCAGATACATTTCTTTATCCAGTTCGCCGTACACACCGCTTACTAATTCCAGGTCATCTTTTAAGGTAGATAATTCTTTGGGTTTTAAATGCTGGGCAAGTTTCTCATCTTCCAGGTCGCTTACGGCTATCAGCGATTCGGTAATACGCGTCTTATCCGGATCGAACAGGTTAAGCTGCTTATCATAAATATTATAAACACCTTTAAAGGTATAACCCTGACCGATTGGCCACGAAAGCGGGCAAAGGCTGATATTCAGTTCTTTCTCTATCTCATCCAGCAGATCAAAGGTGTCTTTACCTTCGCGATCCATTTTGTTAACGAAAACGATAACCGGGGTATTACGCATTCGGCAAACGCTCATCAGCTTTTTGGTTTGCTCTTCCACACCTTTTACACTATCCACAACCAAAATAACACTGTCAACAGCCGATAGGGTGCGGTAAGTATCCTCGGCAAAGTCCTTGTGGCCGGGGGTATCCAATATATTAATGCGTTTACCCTTATACTCAAAACCCATTACCGACGTAGCTACCGAGATACCACGCTGCTTCTCGATCTCCATAAAATCCGAAGTATTGCTTTGGTTGGCTTTGTTACGCTTAACTGCGCCTGCGGTATTAATGGCGCCGCCAAAAAGTAAAAACTTTTCGGTTAAGGTAGTTTTACCTGCATCGGGGTGACTGATAATGGCAAATGTTTTTCTTTTTTCTATCTCGGGGTTAACCATAACGCGTATAAGGGCTTGTGCAAGCCTGTTTTATTTAAGGGTGCAAAGATACGACTTTATAAAGTGATTACACAGATTTGAGCGTGATTACACTGATTGTAATTTAATTGTAGCAAGAGGATTGTTATAAGTATTGTAATTTGTATTTTAACAAAAAATAACCTTACCTATACTTATGAAACGCCTGATGTTACTTTGCTTGTTGCTTATCTTAATAAGCACAAGCCTGTTTGCCCAATACAATGATTTTAAGGATAAGTCGAAATTTGAAAACAGGCAACGGGCGGCCATCCGAAAAAATAAAATAAAAAAGGTATACCAGTATTTTTATTCGTATACAGATACCCTTAAAAAAACCACCAACTGGCCTCAGTACAGCATTGCTTACAACAAAAACGGTAGTATTGCAGCAATAATTTATTACAAAAGGTTTAAAGCAGGCACTGATATCCCTACTGATAGTATTGTATCAGTATATACCTATAATACTTTGCACCAGCTTACGGATATTACTTTACATGCTTTTTATGATCAGGAAAGAAAATTTGAGTACAATAATGGCGGCAGGCTGGTAAAAGAAACACGTGTTACCAATATTCCGTTGCAGGATACCAGCAAAAAAGCCGGGTATACCATTACTTACAAGTACAACAAAGAAGGATATATAATTGAACAAAAGCAAGATAATGTTGATGCCAAACTAAGTTATGATAAGCATTATCGGTATAACAAACGAGGCACCATGCTTTTATGCAATACGAAAATGTTTGATCCCGCCGGAATAATTATTGACAGGTATAGTTATGTAAAGAACAGGCAGCAGCTTACCAAAACTATAAAGAGTTATAAAAACAATGCGTTGATGATTGAGCGTAAATTTGTTTTTGATAGTAAAGGAAACCAAATAAAAGGCTATGAAATTCAGAATGGAAATACTAAAACTGTATGGGCTTACAACTATGGTAAAAACGGACAGATTTTAAGTTCATTGGGCGGGCCGGTAAATACAGACGACCTTACTGACAAAGACATTCGCCGCGATGGTTTAACCAAAATATTTTATACTTATGATGCGCAAGGTAATGTTATTGCTTTAACAAAACGCAATAAATACATGCCAACCAGTGCCGAATACACTTTTGATGAAAAATTAATTTATACAACAAATTAATCCGGCATGAACATCATATTAAACTGGTTAACTTTGTAAAGCCATCTCATTCTATCATTTGAACGTTCCGTAATGCGAATATTAGCTTTTGTTACCTTATCCTTATTTATTTGCAATATTGCGCTTGCCCAACCCAAACCTGTTTTTAAAGTAGTGCCTTTAGGCGTTTATGGTGGTAGCGATGAAAGTAACTTGTCGGCTTATATGCTGGCACCGGTAGGGTCAAATGCGTATATCTGCCTGGATGCCGGAACATTGCATACAGGTATTGCTAAAGCAATAGCAAACCATGTTTTTACTGTAGATGCTGATACAGTTTTGAAGCGCTACATTAAGGGTTATTTTATATCACACGCACACCTTGATCATGTGTCGGGGATGATCATTAATTCACCGGATGATGGGCCGAAGAAAGTTTACGGCTTGCCATATACGCTTAATGTACTGCGAGATAATTACTTTACCTGGAAAAACTGGGCCAACTTTGGCAGCGATGGTGATAAACCTGTGCTGAATAAATATCACTACACCCCACTTGTGCCAGGCGAAAAAACACCAATAGATAATACGGACATGTCTGTTCAGGCTTTTGTACTGAGCCACGGTAATCCGTATGAGAGTACGGCGTTTTTAGTAAGCAATAACGGTAATTATATGCTTTACCTGGGCGACACCGGCTCGGATGAAGTGGAAAAATCAACCAAACTACATGAACTTTGGGAATACATAGCGCCGCTTATTAAAAACAGATCGTTAAAAGGCATTATGATCGAGGTTTCGTTTCCGGATGAGCAGCCGGTTAAATCATTATTCGGGCATCTTACGCCACATTTGCTGATGCAGGAAATGGCCGTACTTGGTAAACTGGCGGGTGCATCCGCGATGAAGAACTTCCCGATAGTAATTACTCATATTAAGCCCGCAGGCCACCACGAAGCAGAAATTAAACAACAACTGGCTGTACAAAATGCCCTCGGATTAAAACTTGTTATGCCAATACAAGGTAAGCTGATGGAGTTTTAAGTCACAAATTTGCTATACTGGTATTTAGGTTATGGAATTATACTAAGCACTGCATCGTACTCCATATAATTATATAATTTTATATGAGCATCAAACCCAAACCTATGATCAGAAGATCGATTTTGGCATTTGCCTTAATATGTTTTTTTAACACCTCGTTTGCACAAACGTATAAACAAATAACCCACCGCATCGATTCGTTCGGTAAAGTATTACTGCCTAAATCGGCCCTCACAGAAGTAGATAAGCTGGACGATAAAGCACACCGCGAGAAGAATGCCTCCATGCAGATACGCGCGGCAATTTACCGCATGGCATTTCAATCGGTAATTGAAGAAAATGCCATCGTGCCCATTATCATTCGCTTAAAACAAGATATCGGGCAGGCTGGCTACCCGGTGAAACCTGTGTTGCAATCGCTGCTTGCGGATATGTACTGGCAATATTACCGGCAAAACCGCTGGCAATTTATGCAGCGTACACGTATTGAGCAACATGGTGATGATTTTACCAAATGGGATCTGCAAACCATCAACAGCGAAATATCCCGTAATTTCGATCTGTCGCTGCAAGCCTGGCAGCAGGAGCAAAATACCCCGATAGATGAATTGAACGATGTATTGTACGTTAATAAGTCGACCCGGTATTTGCGCCCCACACTATATGATCTGTTGGTGCAGCAGGCTTTTGACTTTTTCCTGTCGGAGGAAGCGGGAGTAACTAGACCTAAAAACCCATTTGTATTGACGGATCCGAAGCTATTTGGTGATAGCCGGACATTTAGCGAGTTAACCATCGCAACAAGCGACACTGCTTCTGTTTTTTATAAAGGACTAAAGTACCTGCAGCAAGCCACGCTTTTCCATTTGCGCAATCCGGCAGAGGAGGCTTTAGCCGATATAGATATGAAACGCCTGGGCTTTTTACAGGTGCATGTCAGCATTATCAATAAAGACTCGCTGTATTTGCAGGGATTAAGAAATATCGAAAAAGTGTATTCGGCGAAAGCCATCAGTGCTGATGCCTGGGTTTTGGAAGGCAAATATTTCCAGGATAAAAACGACCTGAAGAGCGCCTATGCCTATTATCAAAAGGCTGCAACTATTTACCCGGAAAGTATTGGCGGGAGAAACGGTGCCTTGAAAATAAAAGAGATACTTCACAAACAACTGTCGGGCATTGTAGAAAACGTGAACATGCCAGATAAACCCATATTGGCATTAATGGATTACCGTAATGTGAAAACGACACATGTAATTGTCTATAAGGTATCGGCAACGCAATACACCCAACTGGCCAAAATACCGTCAGATATCAGTCGCTATGCAGATGGTACAACCATTTATGCATCCGATTCGGTTTTTAAATATTTGAGTAAACTTAAACCCATTCAGGATAAGAAATTAAGCTTGCCCGAAACCGATGATTATATAAGACATACTACCGAGTTTAAGATCGATCCGCTAAAAAGCGGGCATTATGTTTTAATCTTGCGCGATGATCAATCGGATGATAAGGGGCTGGTAGGGTTAACAGGTTTTAAAGTATGTAAACTGGCCTACGCGGCGAGGCGAAAAGGGGCCAATCAGATTGAAGTTCAGGTAACGAACAGGGAAACCGGTCAGCCTGTTTCCGGTGTACAGGTTACCCTGGCCGAAACGCAGACAGTTGTGAGCAATGCCGATGGTAAATCCTATTTTAACAATGCGCCTGATCAGCTAAACTCATGTTCGGTTAAGCTCACAAGTACAACGGATACTTTATATACACCATCCAACTATCTGTACAATTTTACACAAACCAACCGTAAGCCAACCAATACCATTTTGTTTACCGACAGAGTATTGTATCGGCCGGGGCAAACCATTTACTTTAAAGGCTTGCATTTGCAAACAACAGATGGTAAAAGTACCATTGTAACCGGCGAAAAAATGACCGTGGATATTAAAGATAATAACAACAAGTCTTTAATTACTATCCCGGTTACAACCAGTGATTTTGGTACATTTAACGGCACTTATACGCTTCCTCAAAACCTGTTGAACGGTAACGTGACCATTAACACGGGCGACGGCAGTACTTATGTAAGGGTAGAAGAGTACAAGCGCCCAGGCTTCCAGGTAACTGTTTTGCCTGTTGAGGGAAGTTATAAGCCCAATGATTCGGTAACGGTAAAAGGTAAGGTAACAGCATATTCGGGTTATGGCTTATCGCAGGCTAAAGTGGCGTATCATATTACGCGCCTGGCATCGCTTACCGACTATCGTTTGTATCAGCAATACAGCGGGTTTTTGATGAGTAATAATGAGTTTGTTGTTGACACCATTGAAACAGACAACCAGGGTGCGTTTGAAATTAAATTTAAGGCATCTACAGATCCGGGTGCCGACCTGAGCAAGCTGAACTATCAATTCCAGGTAACTATGGATGTAACTGACGGCAGTGGCGAAACACGATCGGCAAACACCTGGGTAAAAGTTGGTATCAATAATATCAATGTTATCGCGGCAATACCCGAACGCGTTTTTGTTCGTGATTCGATCCGGCTGATGAGCTACATTGCCAATTTGAATGGCATCAGTCAAAAAGGCGACTTGCAGGTTAAGGTTTATGCTCTGCAATCTCCCGGTCAGTTATTTAAAGCGCGTTTATGGGGTAAACCCGATAAATATGCGATGAGCCGCGAACAATATAAAAAAGACTTTTCGGACTATGCTTATCAAGGCGAAGACGATCATGCCAATTGGGGTATGAAAAATAAGGTAGCCGAATTGAGTATGGCCACCAATAAAAAGCAAGTGTTTTTTAACCTTGATATGTTGAAAAAGCAGCCAACCGGGACTTACAAAATTGTAGTTAATGCTAAAAACGAGCGGGGCGATACCACGTCGGCGGTGCGCTATGTTTACCTGGTTAATGAACCCGGCAGGCCCGACGTGTTGAATGATTGGGAAATACCGGTAACCACGACAACTGATCCAGGTACACCGGCAGAGTTTTTATTGGGTACAGGTAAAGCCGGTAATGTACTGATGGAAAAGTATGAGGGCACAAAAATGATCTCGTCCGAATGGTTAAAAATACCAGCGGGTAAACAACAGTTAGTTAAAGTTCCGGTTAGTGAAGGGCAGAAATCATTAAGTGTACAGTTTTTAATGATTTGCGAAAACCGGATGTACAGTATGCAGCATCTTATTGTAAACAAAAAGGAGAACGCCGGCCTTGATGTTCGTTTTATGACTTTCAGGGATATATTACAGCCGGGCGAGAAAGAGCAATGGAAGTTAAGGGTGTCGGCTAAAAATAACGAAAAGCTGGCTGCAGAAATGGTTGCCAGTTTGTACGATACATCGCTTGATGACCTTGGCCGGCGCGATCACTGGAATACCAATGTAAATGCGTACCATTACCCGAACTATAACTGGGGGTATACTTTTGTGGATGAAGCTCAAACAAATCCGCTTAAATATAATGGGGAAACGTCATCATGGGTACCGCGCCAGTACGAAAAATTAAACATGTTTGGTTATAATTATTACGGCGGCTATAATTTTGCCTATCGGTCTTATTACGCTAAAGCGAAAAGTGAAAGAGTTATGGGAGACACCATGAACTATGATGCAATTGGTTATGGTGTATTGAAAAAAACTGATCTGACAGGTTCTGTATCGTCATTAAATGAAGTGGCAATAGCTGAGCCTGTTGGAAACTCTGCAATTGCCCTGAGTGGAAGGGTTAGCGGGGTAAAGTTAAACGGAGAAGATTTTTCCCCCATCAGAATCAGGGGCGCAAGCTCCTTGCCGGCAGACGTTATTGAAAATATCCAGGTAGTTGACGATTATGGCGACCAGGCAAACCTGGCCGGCAGACCAATTGCCACCCGTAAAAACTTTGCTGAAACGGCATTTTTTTACCCCGAACTGCATACCGATGAAAACGGCGAAATACTGATAGATTTCACCATTCCGGAATCGCTCACCAAATGGCGGTTCAGAGCTTTTGCCCATACTAAGGGTTTGAAAACAGGGTATATCGAGAAAGAGATCATTACCCAAAAGCAATTAAGCATTAACGCCAATATGCCGCGCTTTTTGCGCGAAGGGGATACTATTACCGTTTCGGCGCGATTGGCAAACCTGGTAGCAACTGATTTAAAGGGAAAAGTGAAGATGCAACTGTTTAATGGCATTACCATGCAGCCGGTTCAGTTATTGTTTAATGTGGCAGATGCACAGCAAAGTTTCGAGATCAAATCGGCAACTACCAAAACGGTATCATTTAAACTGGTGGTGCCGGCAGGTTTGGATGCCTTAACTTATAAGCTTACAGCGGATGCAGGGCAGTTTACCGATGGTGAAGAAAATACCTTGCCCGTGCTGCCTAACCGTATGCTGGTAACCGAATCAATGCCGATGATGGTGAGGCCGGGGCAATCGCGCTCGTATACGTTTGAAAAATTGACCAAACAAACCAGTACCACGCTTAAAAATAAAACCGTAACGCTTGAATATACTCAAAATCCAACCTGGTATGCTGTACAGGCTTTACCTTATATGATGGAGTTTCCGTACGAATGCTCTGAGCAGATTTTCAGCCGTTATTATGCCAATAGTCTGGGAAACAGCTTGGTAAATAAAATGCCTGTTGTAAAGCAGATATTTGATCAATGGAAGGCGGGCAATAGTCCTGAACTGTTATCAAACCTGGAAAAAAACCAGGAGCTGAAAGCTACGCTGATAGAAGAAACCCCATGGCTGCGCGATGCTCAAAATGAAACAGAGCAGAAGAAACGAATCGCTTTGTTATTTGACATGAACAAGATGAGCTATGAGTTGAAACAGAACCTGGATAAATTGCAAAAAAGGCAATTGCCTGATGGTGGTTTCCCCTGGTTTGGTGGCGATAGGTCTGACAGGTACATCACAATACACATTCTGGAAGGAATTGGACAGTTGTACCATTTAAATATTGCCAATTTGAAGGATCAGGAGTTGAAAGACATCGCCGATAAGGCCATGCAATATTTAAATAATGTTTTGGCTGATGATGCGAACTGGGAGAAAAAACATGATCAATATGAAGGGCGGATAGTGAGCCCGATAGAAATATTCAGCTATTATATCCAAAGCTACTACCCGGGCCGGGCCGTTACTGCCGAACAGCAGGCTTTGCAGGCTGATTACCTGCAACATGCCGGGAAGGAATGGATATACAAAGGCATTTATGAGCAGGGCCTTATTGCGTTAACAATGCTGCGCAACGGCAAGCCCGAAGTTGCCAAAGCGATCATCAGATCGTTAATGGAAACGGCACAGCAAAGTGAGGAGATGGGTATGTATTGGGCAAAAAACCGCCTGGGCTGGTATTGGTACCAATCGCCGGTTGAAACACAAAGTTTACTAATTGAACTGTTTACCGAGGCCGGTGATCACGATAAGGCTGTAGCCGAAATGAAAATATGGCTGTTGCGCAACAAGCAAACCAATAACTGGAAAACTACCAAAGCCACCGCCGCGGCCTGTTATGCTTTATTGTTAAAAGGTGATGATTGGCTGGCCGATCAGTCTACATCCGAAATTAAACTGGGTGGTAATGAGTTATCATCTTTAAAGCCGGATGTCAAAGCTGATGCGGGCACAGGTTATATTAAAACCACCTGGACGGATGAGCAGATCAAACCCTCACTGGGTAAGGTAGATATTAAAAACAACGGCAAAACCATTAGCTGGGGTGCTGTACACTGGCAATATTTAGAGAACCTGGATAAAATAACACCTTCGACAACTGACATCACGCTGGAGCGTAAATATTTTATACTCAAACGCACCGGTTCAGGTGAAATGTTAACGGCTGTTGATGCCGCACATCAGCCTAAAACAGGCGACCTGCTTAAGGTTGTTGTGTATTTAAAGGCCGGTCGCGATTATGAATACGTACAGCTTAAAGATATGCGACCGGCAGGCACTGAGCCCGTTGATGTGCTGTCGAGCTATAAGTATCAGGACGGTTTGTATTATTACCAGGTGACTAAAGATGTGGCGACCAACTTTTTTATCAGCAACTTAAATAAAGGTAACTATGTGTTTGAATACAGGCTACGTGTTGCACAGCCGGGTAATTTTTCAACCGGCATCACATCGGTGCAAAGTATGTACGCGCCGGAGTTTAATGCGCATTCGGAAGGGATGAGGATGGGGGTGAAGTAAATTTCGCCACATAATAATTAGCGTCATTGCTGCGATAGCGAAGCAATGACGCTTTTCTTATATCTTCACCCAAACTTTATCCTTAGCGCTTTTAACTATCCCATCAATAACTTTCATGTTGTTAAGGGCATCGGTAAGGGGAGTGGGCACAGGTGTATCATCCAGTATCGCCTTTGAAAATGCATCCCCCTGCAGGGTATATTGGTTTACCTTTTCGGTTTTTATCTCTTTTACCTCTCTGTTGATCTGTAGCCATAGTTTGGCAGGTTTATCCGCGATAGCATTAACCGGGATCTCAATTTCCAGTTTGCCTTTGGTGCCGAAGATATGTGCACGCTGGTATGGCTCTAATTGAGTAGAGCAGGTAAATGTAGCTGTTTTACCATCGCCAAAATCCAATATGCCCGATGTGATCCGGTCGGTTTGCAGGGCCGGGTCAATATCGGCTACAGCCACCACTTTTTGAGGCTCAGCATTAAATATAAACCGGGGGAAAGAAATGCAATAACAGCCAATATCCATCAATCCGCCGCCACCTGTTTCGGGTTTGTTGCGAATGTTGTTAGCATCGGCGTTAAAGTAGCTGAAAAAAGCGTGGATAGTTTTTATCTCACCCAACAGGCCCTGATCAACTATGCTTTTTGCCTTTTGCCATTGCGGATGAAAGCGGTACATAAAAGCTTCCATTACTTTAAGCCCCGGATATTGTTTGGCGGCATCTAACAGCTTCTGCGCGTCGGCAGTGTTAAGGCCGATGGGTTTTTCGCAAAGCACATGTTTGCCCGCCTGTAATGCTTTAATGGTATAAGGCACATGCAAATGGTTAGGCAACGGGTTGTATATGGCGTCGATATCCGGGTCGGCCAGCAAACTTTCGTAGTCGGGATAGCTTTTAGCGATCTTTAACTCGGATGCAGCGCGGGCGGCTTTACCGGCATCGCGCGAAGCAATAGCGGTTATGCTAACATGTTTACCCTTTTGCATGGCGGGTATAACCTGGTTTAAGCCAATTTTTGCGGTGCTTAGTATGCCCCAGCGTATTTTTCTCATGGTGATGATGTTTGGTCAAAAATACAAGTTTGCAATAAACTTACAGATATACTTAAATGATAAGTATTTATTTAAAAGTTAAAACACTGTAATGTTTAATGGGTTAATGCTAAACAAACTATGAGAAAAAAATATGGACAGCATTAATCAAAACCAACCTGAAGACGTTTTTAAAGACCTTGAAGGCAGCGAGGCAGTTGAAAAATTGCGCGAACTGGCAGGAAAGGCAGAATCGTGCTTTTTTTGCACCAATATAAAAACCGGCCTGCCGGTATCAACAAGGCCAATGGCTATATTAACGGTTGACGATGAAGGCAACCTGTGGTTTTTAAGCAGTAAAGACAGTCATAAAAACAAAGAGATTGCCGAAGAACCGCTTGTACACCTGTTTTTTCAAGCCACGCCGCATTCGGGCTTTGTGGATGTTTACGGTATTGCCAGCATTACTGATGATCAGGCAAAAATAGATGAACTTTGGAAGCCGCTTGCCAAAGTATGGTTTCAGGGTGGCAAGGACGATCCGCGGATAAGCGCCATTAAGGTTACGCCATCAAGAGGGTACTATTGGGATAACAAACACGGTAACCTGATAGCCTTTGCAAAAATGGCCGTATCCCTTGTAATCGGTAAAACTTTAGATGATTCGGTAGAGGGTAAACTGAGTGTATGAGTTAAAAGGGCCATTTCGCCTAATTGACGAAATGGCCTTACAATACACAAACTTAAAAACTATTCCTGCCTGACCGCAAGAACAGTACCTTTCATCATGCCTTTGGTGCTTTCTACCAGGCGGATAAACTCGGCGCGGTAGCCGTCATCATCCTTGCCCTTTGCACCTTTAGCCATGGCTATCAACTGATCGAATTTTGAATTTTGTTTAAACTGCGAATCGCGCAGCAATAAGCCGTATTCGGCAACTGCAGCCGCAAACCTGAAATCATCGGATGTTTTTGAAGCATTAAGCGGTTTATCGGCCACTACTACCGATTCCATTTTACTTACATCACCATCTGGTTGTTTATAACGGAATTTAACCGTCATTACGTCCGCTGAGTTGTTATGCACAGGGGGCTCGGCAGGCTTTTGATATTTTAACGGATCAACACTACCGGCAAAACTATCTTTTACACCAGCGGGGATGATCTCGTACAAAGCAGTTACCGTATGGCCAACGCCCATATCGCCGCCTAATTTGGTATCGTTATTAAAATCTTCCTTGTTCAGCAAACGGTCCTCGTAACCTAATAAACGGTAGGCCTGCACCTTGGCGGGATTAAACTCTACCTGCACTTTCACATCTTTAGCCACGGTAAACAACGTGCCGCCAAACTCATGCACCATCGATTTGGTGGCTTCCTGTATGTTATCGATATAAGCATAATTGCCATGACCTTTATCGGCCATGCGCTCCATTTTGCTATCCTTTAAATTTCCCATACCAAAGCCCAGTATTGATATGCTTACTTTGCTTTCGCGTTCTTCTTCTATCAGCTGCTCCATATCCTTGTTGCTGGAAGGGCCGACGTTAAAATCGCCGTCGGTTGCTAAAATAATACGGTTATTGCCGCCTTTAATAAATTTCTGGCTGGCTATTTTATAAGCCATCATTATACCGGCACCACCGGCTGTTGAACCGCCTGCACCTAACTGATCGATGGCATCTTTAATTTTTTCTTTTTCGTTCCCCGGTGTCGATTCCAGTTTAACGCCAACCTCGCTGGCGTACACCACAATAGCTACGTGATCGATGGGACGCAGATTATCAACCAGCATTTTCATAGATGTTTTTACCAACGGCAACTTATTCGGTTCGTCCATTGAGCCGGATACATCGATGAGAAATACCAGGTTTGACGGTGGTAACTTATCGGTTTTAACCTCTTTGGCTTTTAAGCCGATGCGAACCAGTTGATGCTGTGGGTTCCAGGGCGCGGTTGAAAGTTCTGTATGGATAGCAACCGGTGCTCCATTGGTTGGCGCAGCCAGGTCATAATGAAAGTAGTTGATCATCTCTTCAATACGCACGGCATTTTTTGGAGGCAGTTGCCCACCATTGATATACCGGCGGACATTGGCGTATGATGCCGCATCCACATCAACGGCGAAAGTTGAAAGGGGGGTGCTTAACGGGTTTTCGAATTTGTTTTCAATTATCTTGTCATATGACTCGTTTCCGGCCCGTCCGCGTAATTGCATATTCAGTATTTTGTTGGGTGCGCCCGATTTAATACCTGTTCTGCTGGCCTGATCACCATAGTCGTCAATTATCTGGATGTCTTTAGTAATATTAGCCGGGAGATTTCTCACTGCCTGTTGCACATTGCCACCATAATAATCTTTACTATTCAGTTTGGTTTTCGCTATTTGTTTGCCTTGCGCGGTAATATTGCCTTTCGCATCCACATTAACACCGGGCATTTTGCTTAAAAGCGTTACCTCGTTCAGGTTTTTTTCTTTAACTGTATAAGCTGATGCTTTATAATCGAAGGTATCGGCCTTCAATACCACCTTTTTTAAATAAACGTTCAACATATTGGTTTTACCGATGGCAAGCGTGGTCTTTTCATAACCGTTAAGGTTAAAAGACAGCTGCGATTTATCGCCCGGTATAGTAATGGTATAGTGTCCATACTGATCGGTGCCGGCATTTACACTGGTACCCATAACCTGCACCTGCACACCAGGAAGTGCTTTTTTTGTGCTGTTATCATACACGGTACCACTTATGGTGCGGGTTTTATCGGGCCTTAAAGCCGACAGGCTGAAAAGCGCCAGTAATAAAATGAGTAGGTTTTTCATTGTAATAGTAGTTTAAGTACACAAGTAGGTTTACTGATCGCCAAGACTAAAGTTTACCGGGATAGTGTATTGCACCCTTACAGGTTTGCCGTTTTGCACGCCCGGTTTCCAATGGGGCGACATTTTTAATACCCTGATCGCTTCTTCGCCCAAACCGCTGCCCGGGTCGCGCAACGATTTGATGTCGGTGAGGCTGCCGTCGCGCTCTACAATAAACTGGAGGTAAGCTTTGCCCTGTATACCGTTTTCTTTAGCGATGGAAGGGTAGCGGATATTCTTTTGCAGGAACTTGCCAAAAGCACTTTCGCCGCCCGGGTATTCGGGGTTCACTTCTACTGCTATAAATGGTGGATCAGCAACCGCTTCTGTCACCACCTTTTCGGTAGAATTGCCGTGCTCTTTTTCGCCAAGGTCTATGGGCATATTTGCATCGCCTTTTAAATCTTTCTGACCAGGGTTTTTATCAAGCAGGTCTATGTCCTTTGGCGGATCTTTCTCACGCACATCCTGGTCGGGGCGCACCACCGGAGGCGGGAAGCGGATCTCGGTTGTGTGGGGTTTTTGCGCTTCTTGCCTTGGTGGGGGGATAATTTTTTTCTTTTCAAGCATAGGTGGGGGTGGCAAAGTAACAACGGTTACCTTAACCGGTTCATCAGCCTTTGGGATAAAACCTTTGGCCCAGTTTACAATGGTTGGGGTAGCCAGTAAAAAGATAAATGCGGCTATGGCAATTATCAATGCCCGGTTGGTGTTGCGCGGGTTTTCGCGGCGCAGCTCGTAAGCGCCATAGGCCTGGTTGCGGCCGGCGAAAACTACATTCAGCCATTCCGATCTGAATATGTTGATGTTTGATCCTAACATGATTTTAAATTTTATAGGTTTATTATTTTGTTGCTCTGTATAAAAGATGCGGCCACAGTGCCGGTTCCATAAATGAAGACCGAATTAATTTTGATCGCCCAGGCTAAAATTTACCGGTACTGTGAACTGTACGCGAACATTTGTTCCGTTTTGACGGCCTGGTTTCCAATGCGGCGACATTTTGAGCACACGCTCGGCTTCTTCGCCGGTACCGCCGCCGGGGTTACGTACAATTTTAATGTCGGTAAGGCTGCCATCGCGCTCTACAATAAATTGCAGGTAAGCCCGCCCCTGTATACCATTCTCTTTAGCTATTTGCGGGTAACGGATGTTTTTTTGCAGAAACCTGCCAAAAGCGGCCTCGCCACCTGGGTATTCAGGCGAAATTTCAGCTGCCTTAAATATTTCGTTATTTCCTTCGCCTGCTGCAGGGCCCGCGCCCGTGCCGCTGCCTGTAGTGGCTATAGGTCCTGGAATGGCATCAATGGCTGGCGGGCCATCGTGTGTACCAGTCATGGTTACCTGTCCGGGATCGGTAATTTTCAATTGGGCATCAGTTGGCGGTTCTGTTTTGGCATCTTGAGTAACAACCCAGGGCTTATCTTCAATTATATTATTGATAGGTTTAGCCGCTGCCGGTTTAGCTTGCTGCTGTTCGGCTTTTGGTGGAATAATTTTATATACAGTGTTATCTATATCATGTTTGTCATAAATGGTTGGTTGCGTCACAATTTGTTGAGTACCCCTCACTTTACCAATAATAACAGGCGCTGCCATCAGTAATACAAAACTGCTTAGTGCAATAAGCAAAGCCATATTGGTGGTACGGGCATTATCCCTGCGCAACTGGTAAGCGCCATATTCCTGGTTACGGTCTGCAAAAACTACATTTAGCCACTCTGGCCTAAAAATGTCAATGTTGTGTACTGTCATAGCTGTAAGTGTTAGGTAAATAATTCGGTTAACTGGGTTAATTAATTATGGATTTATACAGCTATGATGCATCGTACAGATAGATTTCCATAAGCCATAAAAAAAAATTATTTTGTCGCCCTTAATGAACTTCTTAAAAAGCTCAAGGAAACCGGATGATTCGGGCGATGAAAAGCTGTTGCAGGAATACCGGCAAACAGGCGACATGGCCACGCTTGCTGCTTTGTACCAAAAATATATGCACCTGGTTTTTGGGATTTGCCTTAAGTATTTAAAAGATGAAGAGTTAAGTAAGGATGCAGTGATGCAGATATTTGAAGAGCTGATAGTTAAAGTAAACAAACATGATATTAAGCAGTTTAAAAGCTGGTTATATGTGCTGAGCCGCAATTTTTGCCTGATGCAATTACGGGCCGGTAAAAAAATGCAGACAGAAGCTTTAGATGACATTATGGAATTGGCTGAAGATTTGCATCATGATGATAACCGCGAAGAAGATTTGACGGCTTTAGAACGTTGTAAAGAAAAACTACCCGCGGCACAAAAACTCAGTATCCAATTGTTTTACATAGAGGAGAAGTGTTATAAAGAGATTGCCGATGATACCGGGTATAGTATGAACGAGGTGAAAAGCTATATCCAGAACGGGAAACGAAATTTAAAGATTTGCCTGGAGAAAAACCGTGAGCGCTAACAAAACCGACATATCGCAAATACGCAAGTACCTTAACGGTGAGCTTGATGCCAAAGCTATGCACCGGTTGGAACGCGAAGCGCAGGACGATCCGTTTTTAATGGACGCACTGGAAGGGTACGGTATGGTTGATACGGATCAGCAGGCTAATCTTGACGAGTTACAACAACGCCTGGCCGACCGTATCGCACCTAAAAAAGAACGCAGCATTATTTTATGGCGGGTTTTACCTATTGCAGCATCGTTGCTTATCGCGATAAGCATTGGGTACTTATTATTGAAACCTGCCAAGGAACCGCAAAAAGCCGCAACACTTGCTGTTATCGCGCCGCCAGCAACGCAAATCAGAAAATCCGACACTACGCTAAAGGAGGCACCTGCACAAACGCTGATTGCCCAAAATTCAATGCCATCAAGACGCTTTTCTGTACGGAGGCGATTAAGCGAACAGGTACGCATTGACGAAGCTGCCCGCGATGCGGACAGGAGAGCGATCAAAGCCGACACTACCCAATATGTGGCCAATGCCTATGCGATGGAAATGAAAACCAACACTGCCGAAGGTCTTTTGAAAAAATTACCCGGAGTTGAGGTAGATGCCAGCGGCAATGTTACCGCGCAGGGAAATCAAGTAAATCAGGTACGCATTAACGGTAAAAACTTTTTTGGCAATAACAACGTGAACCAGGTGGTGAAAAATTTACCGGCAAATGTGGTGCAGAACATACAGATTGTTGATGATTACGGCGATCAGGCAGCCAGAACGGGTTCACCTAATAAGATACTGGATATCAAAACAGATACCGGTAATATGCAGCAGTTAGCGTTGAATAATGCTTTGGCCGGCCGCGTACCCGGTATAAACGCCAGCGCACATCAGTTAAACGAGGTGCAGGTAATGGGCTATGGCACTGTGGCTAAAAAGGAGGTTACCGGTTCTGTAGCTACCATACCTGCTGCTGATCCAAATTTGGCGTATAATAAAAATGCGTCGGAGTTAAAAGCCAAAAAATTGCCTGCTGATAGTGTATCCTATCTTGCCGAAGTTGTAGTGCCCGGTTATGCTGATAAAAATGATTCGCCGGTAAGGCCGGTAAGCGGCTGGAAGCAATACCTCGGTTACGTTAAGCAAATGGCCGTAATGCTCGATAACTCGGTGGGTAAAGTTAAACTGGCCTTTAAAGTAGGGAAGGACGGCAACGCTTATGATATCCGGGTAGTTAAAGGCAATACCATGGCTATGAATCAGAAAGCTATCGAAATTGTAAAGAACGGCCCGGTATGGACACGCGGCAGTAACGGCAAAGAGATCACGCTGAAGATCAAATTCAGAAAAGGGTCCTGATGGTTAAAATAGCGCCTCATTTTAAATCTAAATTCAAAATTATAGCTATACTGGCTTTGGTTATCATTATCCTTTCGGTGGTAACTTATTATCCCGATTTTATCGAGCGCTTTTACTCACAGGGATTGTACTTGCTGTTTTGCCATATTTTGCACCCGGTTTTCAATATCTTCCCGTTTAGCGTTGGCGATGTGTTTTACATCGGTTTGATTATTTACGGCATATATGTACTGCTGCAGGTTATCCGTAGCCTGTTCAAAAAACGATGGAATGCATTGGCCATCATATTCCTGCAGGCGGTTATCCTGATACAGATTATTTACGTGATGTTTTACCTGTTTTGGGGGCTAAACTATTTCAGGCCGCCGGCATCAGAGCGGTTAGGTTTGCAGGACACCAGCTACACACTAAACGATGTTAAAGCGGTTACTTTGATGCTCATCGATAGTGTGAATGCCAGCAGGGCCACTTTGAAAAGCGAAGATACCCTGCAAACCAACCGCGAAATTTACAGCAACGCAGCTTATGCTGTTAACGGCATGGGTATTTCAAAGAACTTTCCGGCTATACATCCGGGTGTAAAATCGTCTGTATTAACGTGGGCGCTCAACTATATGGCTACCTCGGGCTATTATGATCCATTTACTTCAGAAGCGCAGATCAATTACCAGATGCCGGTGTTTTTAAGGCCGTTTGTAGCCTGTCACGAAATGTCGCACCAGATGGGTTTTGGCGCCGAAGATGAGGCCGATTTTGCTGGCTATATTATCGGCATTTCTTCGCACGACCGGCTTTTACGTTATTCGGCCTATTACGAGGGTACCGCCGAATTTATGCATGCCATATCGCGCCGCGATACCGTAATGTTCAAAGAACTGAAAACCCGGATAAGCAAACCCGTACTGGCCGACTTTAAAACCGACCGCCTGTACTGGAAAAGCTTTGAAGGCAAAGCCGGAACTCTAAGCGGCATCTTTTATGATCACTTTTTAAAGGCTAACAACCAACCTCACGGCATCAAAACCTATAACCGCATGATCAGGTTATGTATGGCCTGGTATCGTAAAAAGGACAGGCGATTGTAACTAGACAGCACGCAAAGTAAAGAAGTCTTAAAACTCTTAGCGCCTTCGCACTTTTGCGAGAGAAAACTACAATTTGTAAACCTTTTTCAAAAAACCATCAACATACCTCACCGTTTCATCAAACCAGGGGTAATACAGGCAAAACGTGTGCGGCGTATTGGGTATAGTATGTACCTCGCTGTAGGTGTGGTTGGCATCCAGCACCTTGATAAAATCTGTTCTGCCGGCATGCATCCTGTCAACAGCACTGTTGATAAACACAAACGGAGGCGTAGTTTTACCTACATGGTTTAAGGGTGATGCATCCTGCCAAAGCTGCGGGTTATCTTTTTTACTGTAACCAAACCAGTAGGTTCCAGCCGATATTTTTTTACTATCATCGCCCTCGCTCGATTCAGGATGAACAAACGATAACGTACCGTCAATATCTACCACAGCATTAACCCGGCTACTGTATTTAGTATTACCCTCTGTGCCTTCAAATTTTGCATCGCCGTTGGTAGCTCCTAAAAACGCCGCCAGCTCACCACCGGCCGAAAAGCCTAAAACGCTTATTTTTTCAGCATCAACATGGTATTGTTTCGCGTTACCGCGGATATACCGTACAGCGGCTTTGAGGTTGTACACAGCTTCGGGATAAAGCGCTTCGGTTGATAGGGTATAGTCGGCTGTAAAGCAAACATAACCCAGGGCAGCCAAATGCTCTGCTAAAGGGTAATGCATCGTCCGGTTGCCTGATCGCCACCCGCCGCCAAAAATGATCAGGATAGCCGGAGCCGCTTTTTTAACGCTTTTGGGGTAAAACACATCCAGTTGCAGATCGCGCCTGCCGTTATTGCAATAAGTAATATCCTGCTTACGGCCAACCGAAGCTGGTAAACTATCGGGCACTATTTTGATGTCCGGATACTTTTTAAGGTTTTTTTGATGATCGCTGGCGGTGCTGAACGAGGTATCGCGTACACCGGTCAGGCCGGTTGTCATCTGCGCAAAGCAATCCACATAAAGCGCAGTAAAAAATACTAATAAACAGGTTTTATACATTTAATCAGTTTTCTTTTTCTTTTTGGGCGATGCCTTCGCCTGGTTGTTAAACGCCAGGCAAAGGCTTATCCAATGGTCGAGTTCTTTTTGGGTGCGGAAACCTTCTTCGCCCACCATCACAAAGTCTTTCATTGGTTTGCCGCGCATCATCATCTGGCGGCAGCCATTTTGCTCAACGCATTTTTCAGCTTCCTTCCGGCCAACGCGGCACATCAACTCATCGCGACTAACATTGATGCACATTTTGTCGTTTACCAAAAAACTCACGCCGCTAAACATTACCTTTTCTTCAACATGGGGCAGATCGGCCAATGCTTCGCGGATACGGTTGGTAAGTTGCTCGTTGTATTGGCGCATGTTAAAACAATTTGTAAGCCAAACTTAGGTTAAATAAGTTCAATTTTTGGTCGTACCCGGTATTGTTCAAATTGGTTAATCCTAGCTCGTAGCGCAGGTCTACAGATAACTTCATAATATCTATCCCGGCGCCAAACTGCCATGCAAAAGCCTGGTTTTTTAAATCCAATGTTAGGGCGTTACCTACAGCATTGCTAAAACTTTGATCTTTGCTAAGAATGAACGAAGCCACCGGGCCGGTGTTTAACCTGCCACCCAAACCAAACGCGCCAAATTTATAGCCAACCAGTACTGGTAAATCAATACTGTTGATAGTTACCGTGTTTTCGGTGCTGCTGTTGCTAATGGTGGCAATTTTACTGGTGTAATAAAGTTCGGGTTGCAGGTTAAAGCCCAATGCGCCGATGCGCGCCCAAACCCCTGCAAGGTAGCCTGCCCGGTTGCCGCTATCAAAAGTGCCGCTGGTTGAAAATTTTGACAGGTTAACCCCACCTTTAACGCCAAACTGAAACGTGGGCAATACCTGTGCCGATGTAAACAGGGTAGCGGCCAGTAATATTGCTACTGTAATTGTAATCTTTTTCATGGTAGTATTTTAGTTGTTATCGGGTTTATAAAAGTAAATAATCAATTCAATTATTGTGTACAACGCTTATAAAAGCTGCATGTTTTAGTTAAACTAACGTTAACTTCGCGGCCGAATGAGGGTGCTCGATATTATTTACAACGATAACTGCCTGGTAGCCATCAATAAACCGCATGGTTTACTGGTGCATCGTTCATCTATAGCTGCCGATACCGACGCGTTTGCCTTGCAGATTTTGCGCGACCAGTTGGGGCAAAAGGTGTATCCGGCACACCGGCTCGATCGTAAAACCGGTGGGTTATTGCTGTTTGCACTGAGTAAGGATGTAGAAACAGCCATGCAGCAGGCTTTTATGGAAAACCGGGTAAGCAAAAAATACCTGGCCATTGTACGCGGCCATACGCCAGATACCGAAGAAATTGATTACCCGCTACGTAAAGAGAATGGTACTTTGCAGGATGCCTTTACCGCTTACCGCACCTTGAACCGCGCCGAACTGGATGTGCCTTTTGGCGGCCACCAAACATCGCGCTATTCGCTGGTTGAGGCGCAGCCCCAAACCGGGCGCATGCACCAGTTGCGTAAACATTTTGCCCACGTTTTTCATCCCATTATTGGCGACCGTACCCATGGCTGCAACAAGCAAAACAAGTTGTTTAAAGAACGCTGGGAAATGGAAACTATGTTGCTGCACGCCTCACAACTGAGCTTTACGCATCCGCTTACCCAGGAACAAATACATTTGGAAGCACCGCTGCAACCCGAATTTTTAAAGGTAATGGAGTTGATGGGATTTTAGTTTGATGTAAGATGGATGAGGTAAAATGGAAAAATGTCCTTACTTCGTTTTTTATTCAACAATCAATCCTTCAGTCATCAACAGGGTGGGTAAATGTGGGTATTTTACAAATTTTCCTTGAGCGTCATTGCCAGCACGAAACAATCCCCGACTTACAGAGCCGCTTTGCATAGGTCAAGCACATAGGTATTCTTCGGTATTTTTACAGTACTTTCTATCAAGATACCCCTTAGTAGCTTCAAATAAGCTTTTTTACTTTTTCATACCCATAAAACACATAGGTATGACATCGGTGCTACATAGGTATAATATCGGTGTTGGATCAGATGGTAAATACTACAGTTTTAGCATCGCGCTGTAGCATAAAAATACGCATTTTGCCGCAAAAAAGCAAATATTTTCAATCTTGCGGACTTTCTGACTTCCCGACTTCCGGACTCAGAAATCTTAATGTATCAGCCGCATTATCCGGCTCCAGCGTACTTTGTCGATAAAGGTTTTGGTACTGTCAATACTCATCCAGGTGATCACGGCTTTGCCTACAATATGGTCATCGGGCACAAAACCCCAGTAGCGTGAGTCTTCCGAGTTATGGCGGTTATCGCCCATCATCCAGTAATAGTTTTGTTTAAAGGTGTAGGTATCGGCCTTTTTGTTGTTGATCAATATGCCCTTACCTGTATGCTCCAGCTTATTGCCTTCGTAAACGGTAATGCAGCGTTCGTACAGGGCCAGGGTCGAGTCGTTAAGCGGTATGGTATAACCCTTTGCGGGGATCTTTAACGGGCCAAAATTATCCTGGCTCCATTTAAAATGCTCGTTATGCGGAAACAGTTCCGGGTGGTAAACGCCTTTAGGCTCAACATATGGTACTACCGATTTAACGTTAGTGTAACCTTTAAATGTGGCAAGGCTCTCTGCCGGGATGATCATCTCGAATGCGTTATCAGTCACCTGTCCGCGAACCTCGATATGCAGGTCATCATAAACCTTGGGGTTTAACGATGCACCTTCAATAGTTACCGCGTATGATGTTTGTGCCTTTTCGGCAGCTAAAAAAGGTTTGCCGTTAATATAAACCTGGCTGTTTATAATGGTGAGCAGGTCGCCCGGGGTGCCCTGGCAGCGCTTAATGTAGTGCGTGCGCATATCTACCGGCCTATCGCTTTCAACCGGGTAGTTAAACACTACCGGGTCGCCTTTTTTTACTTCGCTAAATCCCGGTAAACGGAAATAGGGAAGCTTAATACCATCCCAAAAAGTGTTATGATCGCCAACCTTCGACTCCATAAAAGGGATCGCCAAAGGCGTCATGGGCATACGCGGGCCGTAGGCCACCTTGCTTACAAATAAATAGTCGCCGGTAAGCAGCGAACGTTCCATTGATGCTGATGGTATCGCAAAAGCCGAAAACAGCAGACCCCGTATAATGGTTGAGGCCACAAATGCAAATAGTAATGCATCACCCCACTCGCGTAGTTTTGATTTTTTTACAGCCGGTTTCTTTTTCGAAATGAATGGTATTTTCATATCAGGCAAGGTTTTGCCTGTTTGATGTTTAGGATAGTAATTTGTTACAAATATGATGTTGAAAAAAGCAATTGGGTCTTCAAATTTCAATAAACAATATATCAAACCGGTTCGCCTTAACACGCACTTAGCTTAACATGCATCAACTAAAGTAGTATAACCGTAACCTGGCTAAATTCAATGTAACCAGGACGGTATGTTTTGCGTATTAACTTGTATTAATAATTGCTTAGCATTAATTTAAAATACTTTGATTAATATGGTACAAGCTCAAAAAAACATACAACAACCGGCCGAATGGCTCACAACTCCTTCGCAAAATTTAAATAGTAAACGTTATTTGGGCATTATATCTATTAAATCAAAGGAACAGAAAGCCGAAGACCCTAAGCCATTACCACAGCAGGCCATACTTAACGAGAACTTTGTAAGATCGTACGAAGATACCTGTAAGGTATTGAGTTTACTTAACGAATCGGATATTGATGTGATATCGGCAAGGTTAAAAGTCGAAACATTGAATCATTTACAAATCATGCTGTCTATTAAGCAAACAAAAGATCTGAACGATAAGATTGAAAACGTATATAGTTTTATTTATGAACTTGGAGAATCTTCATCTTCTGAAAACTATAATATCGATTTTTATATTATAAAAGCTACCGAGCATTTTAATGACAAGGGTATTGAAAAGGATGGTTATATCTATAAACATCCTTTAACAATTAATTAACTCGGTTCTGTCATAAGCTTTAGTCCGCACCAGCCGGTAAAATCACCGCTGTTCTTCTTTATAACTGCCCAGCGGCCAATGCCATGGTCAATAACTGTTACCTTACAAAAACGATGGTATCGCGGCTTTGCTGTATCTCGGTTAGCGGGTTGTTGCCCAGGTAGCGGTGTACTTCGGCAGAGCTATCCAGTTCAAACATACCGATAGCGTTGGTTGGTAATAGTTCGCGTAGTATCAGGCGTTCGGTTTCGGCAAATATTTCATAGTTGGGCAAAGTAACTCATGGGGGCTAAAATCGCCTGATAGATAATTAATTTGTAAAAAATTAACTAAATACTTCGTTTCTAAACGCCAATTACTATATTAGATTTTTAGTTAACTCACAATCATTACAAATTACCATACCCATGAAGAAATTCACAGCTACGGCTTTATTATTGCTACCGGCAGTAGCAATATTCGCGCAAAGCGGCACATTTTCAATTAAAGGTACCCTGCCAAACGCAGGCGCCACCTCAAAAGCTTTTTTATTGTATACTTCGGACGGTAAACCAGTAAGCGACTCAACCCAGATCGTAAACGGAGCCTTTGAGTTTAAGGGCACGGTTGCCAACCCTACTATGGGCACTTTATTGGTAACGCACTCAAACCAAAACTTAGGCGAATTACGCAGATCGCGCAAGGTAGATATGCTGAGCATGTATATCGAAAACGTAAACATGCAGGTTACCGGCACCGATTCGTTAAAACACCGCACTGTTATTTCCGGTTCGCCGCTTAACGCTGATAACGCAACATTAAAAGCTGCGTTAAACCCTGTTGATGAAAAAATGACAGCGCTTTACATAGAAGAGCGTGCTGCTAAAGATGCTACCCCGGCCCAAACCGAGGCCTTCGATAACCGCGAAAATGCGCTTGATGGCGAAAAGAAAGTTATTGTAACCAAATTTATTAAAGAGCACCCGGCATCGTTTGTAAGTTTAAATAACTTATCTACAGCAGCAGGTTATTATCCCGAAGCATCTGATCTTGAGCCGTTGTACAATATGCTTTCGCCCGAACTTAAAGCAACCAAACAAGGTAAAGCTTATGCCGAAAGGATTCCAAAATTGAAATTAGTTGCCATGGGTGCAACAGCGCCTGAGTTTTCGCAGGCTGATAAAGACGGTAAAATGATCGCCTTATCATCTTTCCGCGGCAAATTTGTACTGATCGATTTCTGGGCATCATGGTGTGGCCCTTGCCGTGCCGAAAACCCTAACGTGGTTAAAGCATACAATCAATTTAAAGATAAAAACTTCACCATTTTAGGTGTGTCGTTAGATCAGCCAAATGGCCGCGAAAAATGGCTGGCAGCTATTGAAAAGGATGGTTTGGTTTGGACACAGGTTACCGACCTGAAATTTTGGCAAAACGAAGCTTCAACATTATACGGTGTTCAGGCAATCCCGCAAAACTTTTTGTTAGATCCTAACGGAAAGATCATTGGTAAAAACCTGCGTGGTGCAGCATTGGTAAACAAACTGGCGCAGGTTACCGGCGGCAGTACCAAAACAACCGGCGACAAAGGAACTGAAAAATAAGATAAACAACTTTTTCAAAAATGTCATCGCATTAACCCGCGGTGACATTTTTGTTTTACAACATTCCCATGTTAAAAACTAAACTGACCATTATTACCATCGCGATAAGCGCATTAACGCAATTTACCCACGCGCAGCAAATTAAACTGAGCAAAAACGTAAAGCAGGCTTTAAATACTGTAGATAGCGCCGAAATTAAAGCCGATATTAAATACCTGGCGGACGATAAATTGCTTGGCCGCATGCCCGGCACGCCCGGTTACCAAATGGCTGTTGATTATGTAATTAGCCGTTTAAAAAAGCTGCACGTACAGCCCGCCGGCGAAAAAGGCACCTGGCTGCAAAAGGTGAGGTTGCGCAAGGCTATTGCACATGATGCCCTGATCACTTTTCATCCCGGTTCGTATATCATGTCGGCAGTAAAACCCACCGATTATGTAGTTTATCCAAACCCGGTTGTACCTAAAATTGAAACCCTGGGTAATGTGGTATTTGCAGGTTATGGTATTAGTCAGCCTGCATTGGGTTATGATGATTATGCCGGTGTTGATGTAAAAGGAAAGATCATTTTGGTGATGCGTGGCTCGCCCGATAGCTTTTCATCGTCGGTTAAGGCGCACGTTGCAAACACAACAACCATATTAAAAACTGCGGCTCAGCACGGCGCAATAGGGGTTATTATGGCTTCCGCCGATTCGACCGTTAAATCGTTGATCAATATCAATAAAGGCGTTTACAGCGTAATGGATAACCAGGGTAAAGTTGTCATATCACGTAGCTTCTATTCCGAACAGGTTGAGTTCTTTATATCAGCTAAATATAATCTGCTCAAATCTTTTTTGGGTAACGATCTGCAAAGCATAGCCCAACAGCTCAAAGAGGGTAAACCGCATTCGTTCGCAATTGATGGCGGAGCGATAGGGGTGTCTTTTACTTCAACTTATCAGGATATCATCAGCTATAACATCATCGGTAAAATACCCGGTTCTGATCCTAAACTCAAAAAACAATACGTAGTGCACAGCGCCCACCTTGATCATTTAGGCATTGGCGCACCTATCCAGGGCGATTCTATTTACAACGGCGCTCATGATAATGCATCGGGTGTGGCCAGCTTATTAGGCATTGCCAAAGTGTATGCGCACATGAAAGTTAAACCCAAACGCTCAATTTTGACGGTGATGCTAACAGGCGAGGAGATGGGCGATCTGGGTTCGGGCTATTTTACAGGTCATCCAACCGTACCGGTTAAAAGCATGGTGGCCGATGTAAATACCGATATGCCAACCATTATCGCGCCGCTTTTATCCATAACCGCGCTTGGGGCCGAACATTCGTCGCTGGCAAAGCAGGTTGACCAGGCTGCAGGTTATTTAGGTATCAGCGTTGAACCAGACCCCGAGCCTACCCAGGCACGTTTTACCCGTAGCGACCAATATAGCTTTGTAGTGAACGGCATACCTGCCCTGCACGTTAAATACGGCAACAAAACTGCCGATGGTAAAAATAACCTGGCAGATATTGTGGCCCCGTGGCGCGCTAAATACTATCATAAACCGCAGGACGATATTAACGGCGTGTTTGATTTTAATGCCGGCAAAAAATATGCGCAACTCAACTTTTTAATAGGTTACCTAATTGCACAGGATACCAAAAAGCCGTTTTGGAACACAGGAGATATTTTTAGTAAGTAGCATAAACCGTGTAAGCGAATTATTACACGCGTATTAAAATACAATACGGTGGATATGGTTAATTTTGTTGTTAACTGATCCACCTCTACTATGTCAACTTATACAGGTTTAGCTGATATTTCGCTTTTAACCTCGCTTAAATGCCCCGAATGTGGCGCCATCTATAATGCTGGCATCATCAATACGGTTTGTACCGACCCGGATTGTCGCTCAACACTGTTTGCGCAATATGATCTGCATGCCGGTCTCAATAAAGAAATACTTAAAAACAGGCCGGCCAATATGTGGCGTTACCGCGAATTTTTGCCTGTTGTCGATCCTGAGAACATAGTAACCTTGGGCGAAGGTTTTACGCCCATTATCCCATTAGCAAATTTAAAAGCCTTAGCAGGCGATAACGAGGTTTACTGGAAAGATGAATCGGGCAACCCAACGGGCTCGTTCAAAGCCCGCGGTATCAGCGCGGCGGTATCAAAAGCCAAAGAGTTAGGCGTAAAGGTGATGGCCATACCAACTGCGGGCAATGCAGGCGGTGCCTTAGCTGCTTATGCCGCCCGCGCAGGAATCAGAGCTGTTGTGTACATGCCAAAACAAACGCCGCAGGTATTTAAAGACGAATGCCGCTTGTATGGCGCCGATCTGGTTGAAATTGACGGCAGCATTAGCGATTGCGGTAAACTGGTAAATGAACACGCAGTGCAAAACGGCTGGTTCCAGGTATCTACATTGAAAGAACCTTATCGCCTTGAAGGCAAAAAAACAATGGGCTACGAAATTGCCGAACAGTTTAACTGGCAATTGCCCGACGTGATATTATATCCAACAGGCGGTGGTACCGGCCTTATCGGGATCTGGAAAGCCTTTGATGAGTTGGAACAATTAGGCTGGATAAGCAGTAAACGTCCGCGCATGGTAACCGTACAGTCCGAAAGCTGCGATGGCATTGTGCGGGCCTTTAAAGCGGGTAAAATAGAGTCCGACTTTGTTGATGGCGGCTTTACCATAGCAAATGGCCTGAGGGTACCAAAACCCTATGCTGATAAGCAGATCCTCAAAGTGCTTCGCGAAAGCAACGGCACCGCGCTAACCATAAACGATGCCGAAATGAGCAATGCCCTTAAAGAAATTGCCCGCAACGAAGGTATGCTGATAGCCCCCGAAGGCGCCGCTTTATGGCAGGCGTATAAAAAGCTGAAAACAGACAACTGGATAAAGCCCGGTGAGCAGGTGCTGCTAATCAATACCGGCAGCGGTTATAAATACCTGGAAAATATTGAGGTAGAGTAATTACCTGACATAAATGATCTTGTAAAACAACAGCATGCGGTAATACTGTATAAACATAAAGAAAGTACTGCCAACAAAAACACCAATCACCAGCGACCAAGCGGTGTGTGGCCGGTAATACCTGCGTACGGCAATTGCCGTATAAACAGCTATACCTGCGGCTATGCATGTGCTTAAGATGTTGTCAAAGTTTTCTGAATAACCGATTTTAGCAATTAGCGTAACGGGGAGGCTTATCAGGTAAAAGGTGATAAATATCAATATCAGCACAAAAGCCATAAAATGCGTGGCAAATACCAGGTGTTCTACAAAAAACTTCTTTTTCCAAAACAGGAACAAAAAAAAGATGACCCCATAAAACGGAACGAACAAAAAGATGTATTCTTTCGAATCGGCGATGATCTTTTCGTTGAACGATTCGCGGAACTCGGCATACGATAACTCTTTTTCCTTGATCCTTTTGTTAACTATTTGTACCGTGTTGTAATTGGTAAAGGGCTTGTAGGTTACATAATTATCCAGAGGCAGGCTGTACATGTTGTTGCCAATGATCAGGAAAAAGAACAACAGGTTCACCACCAGGAAAAACTGTACGGGTTTCATGTATCTCACCCTGCGCCCTTCTACATAATCAATAGATAGCTGCCCTGGTTTGGAAATTAAAGTTTTAACACTACGGAAAAACTTGGTGTCAAAATGGATAAAACCTTCAAAGGTTTCTTCAACAAAATGCTTTACTGATAACTGATTGGGATGGAATATTTTTTCGCCGCAAGCCGGACAGTAATTTTCCTGGTGTGTATTACCGCAGCTTTTACAGTTCATTGGTGAGTGAATAGTTTCACCAATATAAGTATAATTTAGTTTGAAGCAAAATAGCATGAAACGAAAAACTTATGGTTTCCCGTTTCATGCTTCAGGCTCAATTACGCTGTTACCAGTGTAGTTAAGTTCAATATTTCGCTGGTGCGGGCGCGGGTGTGCTCCAGCAGCTCAGCATCCTGCGCTAATGATTTTCCGTAAGACGGGATCATTTCGTGCAATTTGGTTTGCCACTCGTGGGTATACAGCTTGCCGGCAAAGCAGCGCTCCAATAAACCCACCATAATAGATACCGATGTTGATGCACCTGGCGAAGCGCCTAATAATGCGGCAATGCTGCCATCGCCGGCGGTAACTACTTCGGTACCAAATTCTAATATACCGCCATGCTCAGGGTCTTTTTTGATTACCTGTACACGCTGACCAGCAATTTCCAGTTCCCAATCGCTCATTTTAGCGGTAGGGCAGTAGTCTCTTAAAGCCTCAAGCCTGTCTTCCGGCGATTGCCTAACCTGGTCTATCAGGTATTTGGTCAACGGGATATTATCCAAACCGGCAGATACCATCGGGATGATATTGCTCGCTTTGATAGACGAAGGCAGATCAAGTAACGAACCATGTTTTAAGAAACGGGTTGAAAAGCCAGCATAAGGGCCAAATAACAATTCTTTCTGCCCATTGATCATGCGGGTATCCAAATGCGGTACCGACATTGGCGGCGCACCTACCGATGCCTTGCCGTATACTTTGGCCTGGTGTTGTTCAATAACCTCGGGGTTGGTACATTTTAGCCATTGCCCGCTTACCGGGAAACCGCCAAAACCTTTACCTTCCGGGATGCCCGATTTCTCAAGCAATAATAACGAACCGCCGCCTGCGCCGATAAACACAAATTTGCTTTTCAGCTTGCGTTTTTTCTTGGTGCCCAGGTTTTTAACGGTAATTTCCCAGTTGCCCTGGTCGTCCTGTTTCAGATCGCGCACTTCGTGGTTCATATCCATGGTAACGCCAGGCTGTTTGTTCAGGTAACTAAATAACTGGCTGCTCAATGCGCCAAAGTTAACATCGGTACCGATCTCCATACGGGTAGCGGCAACTTTCTCTCCCTCTTTACGGCCATCCATTACCAATGGGATCCACTGTTTTAAAGTATCTTCATCTTCAGAGTATTCCATGCCCTTAAACAGGTGGAACTGCTCTAACGCTTCATGACGTTTTTTTAGATAATCAACGTTGTCATCACCCCAAACAAAGCTCATGTGAGGTATGCTACGGATAAACTGCTCCGGATCGCCAACTAATTTTTGCTCAACCAGGTAAGCCCAAAACTCTTTCGAAACTTCAAACTGCTCGGCAATTTTTACGGCTTTGTTGGTTTCTATCGAACCATCGGCTTTTTGTGGAGTATAGTTTAACTCGCAAAGTGCCGAGTGGCCGGTACCTGCATTGTTCCACGCATCCGAACTTTCGCCTGCTACAATATCCAGCCGCTCAAAAACTTCAATGGTCAGATCAGGTTGCAATTGTTTTAACATCACGCCAAGGGTAGCGCTCATAATTCCGGCACCGATCAAAACCACATCGGGATTTGTTTCGGCAGCTTTTTTCTTTGTAGTCATATTCGTTATAAACAATTGCAAAGATAAAGCCAATTACTAATATAATTCGAAAAAAAATGAAGTTATTGATGTGAAAATGACAAACAAATGTGCTGTGGAGTATAAAATTTGCTTTCGTGATGAGATCGTCGATGTATTGTGCTGTGAAACAGCCGCTTCGCATAATAAACCACCCGCATTGTAACAAAGTTTTTAAACAAAAAACGGCCCCGTATTTTGATACGAGGCCATTTTGCCACAAAATAAGGTAGTTTTACTACATCTTGTTATGATCGAGATACTTGCAAAGCTGCGTGCCTGCCAGTAAAAATGCGCCAACGCCATAAACCTCGGTACTGTTTTCGTCAACCTTATCAGGCGCAGCGCCAATTCTTTGTACGTAGCCCAACATGCCATCCGGGTGAACCGATGTTGCCAGCGCCGCCCATGCTTTTTTTACAACCGGCCAATAGGTCTTTTTGTCTAATGTGCCATTGTTTAAACCCCAAAGTATGGCATAAGTATAAAAACCGGTACCGCTGGTTTCCTTAGGCGGGTAACTTGCCGGGTCAAGCAGGGATGCGTGCCAGCTGCCATCAGGCTGCTGTAATGCCGCTATTTTGGCAGCCATATCTTTGTACAGCTTGATAAATTGTTTCCTGTCAGGATGCTTGGCTGGCATATTATCCAGTACACGTACCAAACCACCCATTACCCAGCCATTACCACGGCTCCAGAATACCTTTTGACCGTTAGCTTCCTTTTTCTCAAAAAAGGTCTGATCCCTAAAGTACAACTGCTCGGTTGGCACATACAGGTAGTCGGTTGTTTTCCACCATAGTTTGGCAGCGCCATCCAGGTATTTTGGGTCTTTGGTAGCCGATGTAAGGTAACCCAGTGCCGGCGGACCCATAAACAGGGCATCGCACCAGGCCCATTCGCGTAAGCTGATCTTATTTTTCCATTCCAGCGATTCGGTATGCGGCGCGGCAATAATGCTGTCGGCCTGTACGCGCCATTTCGCTATCATTTTAGGCTCTTTGTATACCGTGTACAGGTTAGCGTAAAGCTGACCGATACAGTAATCATCAGCCATGCCTTTGCGCGGGCCGGTATTCCAGTCCAGGTCGTTACCAATGCTTACCAAAAATGGCAGGTAGGTATTTTTCTTGCTCATCTTTCCTAAATCAAACAAACCGGCATAACAGGCGCCGTTTGTCCAGTCGTACTTTTGATGCGTAAAACCTTTATCTTTCCAGCTGTTTAGTTGCCAGTCGGCAACGCGTTCCATAGTTTTTACAATGTTTTTGCGGTTAAACAGGGTATCCTGCGCAAACAGGGTTGAGGCTAATAGTAAAGCGACAAAACAGGCGGCCGCTTTTTTCGTCATAATGTTCATATGTGGTTTTTTCAATTGGTAGGCCGAAGGTATCACATTCGGCTCTAAAAACAAAAAGCCCCGCCGTTGGGCAGGGCTTTAGTTATTTATCTTAACTAAAGGCTGTCAAACGAAAAATCGTCGCTTTCTTTAACTGTTTCAGGTATTTCGCTGTACTCATAGCGTTTTTCAACAACGTCCTGATTGGCCTTGATATAATCGATGGTATCTTTCAACCCCTCTGCAAATTTTTCAAAATCTTCTTTGTACAAAAATATTTTGTGCTTTACAAAAACACCATCCTCCAAACGCTTCTTGCTTTCGGTTACAGTGATGTAATAATCGTTTGACCGTGTAGCCTTAACATCAAAAAAATAAGTGCGTTTCCCGGCTCTTACTTTCTTCGAAAAAACCTCCTCGCGATCCCTGTTTTCAAAATCTCCCATATAAAACTTTGGTGTTTAAATTTAGCTTGGGATAAATATAGAAATTTTTTGAAAGTACCAATACAAAATTTATCACAAAAATAAATTTTCCTTAACTATTTTATAATATAATCGGGCTAAAGGTTTAATATTAAGTGGTTTGTTCTTCTTCCAGCAGTTGTTTTTCATAAAGGTCAAAATATACCCCACGGGCATCCATTAGCTCATTATGTGTGCCTTGCTCCAGTATTTCGCCTTTATCCATCACCAATATTTTGTCGGCATTTTTGATGGTCGATATCCGGTGCGCAATAATAATACTCGTTTTATTTTGCATAATGCCGCCCAGGTTGCTCAGTATTTCTTCTTCCGTTTTGGTATCCACCGCCGAAAGACAATCGTCAAATATTAAAACCTGCGGTTGTTTAAAAATGCCCCGTGCTATTGATACCCTTTGCTTTTGCCCGCCCGAAAGCGTAATACCCCGTTCGCCTATCAGGGTTTCAAAACCTTTGTCAAATTCAATAATATTATGATAAACCGCGGCATCGCGGGCTGCCTGCTCAACCTGACTCATATCCAGCGTATCGGCGCTAAATGCGATGTTATTGGCAATCGTATCCGAAAATAAAAACACCTCCTGGGGTACAAAACCTATCTGCGCGCGATAGCTTTCCAGGTTTAGCGTACTTAAAGGTTTGCCGTCAATTAAAATATCGCCGCCGGTGGTATCATACATCCGCATCACCAGGTTGGCAATGGTGCTTTTGCCCGAGCCTGTGCGTCCGATAATGGCAACCAGTTCGCCCGGATTGGCCGTGAATGATATATTGCGCAATGCCGTAATGCCGGTATCCGGATAGGTAAAAGATACATTTTTAAACTCGATAGCACCGCTAATAGTTTGCGGTATTGTTGTTGGCGATTTGATCTCCGGCTCCTCGTGCAAAAACTCGTTGATGCGCTTTTGTGATGCGGCCGCGCGTTGTGTAAGGCTGCTCACCCAACCCAGGGCTATCACCGGGAAGGTAAGCTGACTTAAATACACAATAAACTCTGCAATATTGCCCGCGGTAATATTACCTTTTATAACTTCGATACCACCAATATAAATAGTGATGATCGAGCTTAAGCCTATCAGCAATAACATCATCGGGTAAAACAAAGCTTGTACCTGCACCAGCTCCATACTGTGTGTTTTATAGTTCTCGCTTTCTTTGGCAAAGCTTTCGCGGACGAACCCTTCTCTTACATACGATTTGATGATGCGGATACCCGAAAAATTTTCCTGCACAAAACTCGACAGGGCCGAGAGGCGCTCCTGGATCTGTTCGCTGCGGTGGTTGATGATATTGTTAACGTAAAATATACCGAACGCCAATATCGGCATCGGCATCAGCGAAAACAGGGTGAGCCTTACATTCACGCTCAGCATAATGCCTATGGCCATAATAAAAAGCGTGATCATGTTGATGGCATACATAATACCCGGCCCTAAATACATCCTCACGCGGCTCACATCTTCGGTAACGCGGTTCATCAGGTCGCCCGTATTATGGCGGCGGTAAAACGCTAATGATAAAGCCTGGTAGTGGGTATATATTTCGTTTTTCTGATCAAACTCGATATGCCGCGACATCAGGATAATGGTTTGTCGCATAAAAAACAAAAACAATCCGCGCAGCAGCGAAAGTACCAGCACCAGCACCCCAAACAAAAACAGGCTCGAGCCAAATATACCCGAGATCATCGATTGCCGCCCAAAACCATCAAATAGTTGGTAATTGCCAATGTTATCGGTAACCAGGTCAAACGCTATACGTACCACCTGCGCAGGCAATACACCAAATATGTTAGAGATGATCACGAACAATATGCCCGGTATCAAGCGCCAGCGGTATTTATAAAAAAACTTATTGAGGTAAGCCAGGTGCTTCATGTATAGCAAAGATAGGAGTTTTTGATTTCGGATTTCGGATTTCGGATTTTCGATTTCGGATTTTTTCTGCTTTGTCATTGCGAGGAAGAGCGCGTTGAAAACAGCGATGACGTGGCAATCTCATGCTATCCAGAGCCGCTATACAAATGGCAAAAGGACCAATAACCAATAACCACTGAACTGACTCCCCGCAGGGTGGGTATTTGTCGGTATTTTTATGTTGTTTTTCACTAAATCTTAATTTAAACAGCGTAAAGGCATATTTTGTCATTTAAACACACAAAAAGCAGGTGGGTGTAGGGTGGGGACATGGTGGGTATTTATCGGTGTTATTAAATAGTTTTTTGTCTTGATTCTTGCATCCTGATTCTTGACTCTCACTCCATACAATATACAAATTTTTGCCGGTATTTTCAAGTTTTAAATGACATATATTCAATCAATCAATCATTAATAAGCGAAGCAGGACAGTGCAGGACAGTTGAGGGTTAACGTTTTCTCAATTTTAAATCAACCAATATAGATCTATGAAAACCAACCGTCGTGATTTCTTAACTGCCGCCGCAATCGGGGGGGTAGCAGCCGCAATGCCTTTCTCATCGCAGGCTTCAACTATTTTTAATAATGAAGACCCTGTTTTTGCAAAGCTGGATGCAGCCATGAAGCAGCCGGTGCTGAAAAGGGAATTGTTTAAAGATCCGGTTATATTGGAAAAGATAGAGCTTTTGCGATATAAAGATACTTTTCTTTGCCGTGTACGATCAAAAGATGGTGCCGAGGGGATAGCCGTGGCCAATAGTTTGCAAATGCGTTACCTGTATCCAATTTTTACCAACCGCATTCAAAAATTTTTTATCGGTAAAGATGTGCGCGATTTTGAGGCGCTGATGGAAGAGGTTTATGTGTACGATAGCAACTATAAATTACAGGGCGTACCCCTGTGGGACCCTCTGGCCACGCTCGAATTTGCGGTTTTGGATATGCTGGGCCGCATTGCCAATAAATCTATCGGGCAGCTCATTGGCGATATCCATCACACCGAAATTAATGTTTACCAGGCCAACAGCGAACGCGATATCAGCGCCGAACTCACCATCGAGCACCTGCACAAACAGTTAGACGCGTCTAAGGCGAAAGCCATCAAATTTAAGCTGGGTGGCCGTATGAGCCATGTCGAGTATCCCGCCAAACGGTCAGAGCAGCTCATACCGCTGGTGCGCAAAACCTTTGGCGACCAGATGGTGATCTCTGCAGATGCCAATGGTTCGTATGACGTGCCCGAAGCCATCCGCATCGGTAAAATTATGCAGGATTATAATTACGACTTTTTTGAAGAGCCCGTACCGTTTGATTGGTACGAGGAAACACGGCAGGTGGCCAGGGCACTGAAAATCCCTATTGCCGGTGGCGAGCAGGAGCCAAGCATGCGCAATTTCCGCTGGCTCATCGGTAACGATGTATTAAAGATCGTACAGCAGGATCAGTTTTATTTTGGCGGCATGATCCGCTCTATGCGGGTGGCGCGTATGGCCCAGGTTACCGGTAAGGTTTGTACCCCGCACACTACCGGCGATGGTTTTGGCTATGTGTACCTGGCACACTTTATTTCGGCCATACCCAATGCGGGCCGGTTCCACGAGTTTAAAGATCTGAGCAAAAACCTGCCTTTTGAGTGTAAAACTTCAACTTTAACCAGCGTTAACGGTGTGGTTAAAATACCGCAGGGCCCCGGCCTGGGTGTGGATATTGATCCGGATTATATTCAAAAGCATGTGGTAGTTACTGGGTGATCTCTATTTACTCATAGTCGAAAACGCAGGTTTGCCGGCAGATTTTGCATGCGTTCGGCAATCAAATATTAATTCAATCACAAATAACATTACCTATTTCAAAAACAATACATACTTTTGTCGGAGCATCAAACCTTAATTGCAGTCAATAACAAATGTCAGCTACAACCCAACCCGATTCATCCGTGTTTAACCAGCTGAGTGTTTTTGGTCATCAAAAAGTTGTTTTTTGTAATGACGAGGCAACTGGCTTAAAAGCCATTATTGCCGTACACGACACGACACTGGGCCCTGCTTTGGGCGGTGTGCGTATGTGGCCCTATAAAACAGAACAGGATGCTCTGCGCGATGTTTTACGCCTTTCGCGCAGCATGACCTATAAAGCAGCAATTTCGGGTTTAAACGTTGGCGGTGGTTATGCCGTTATTATAGGCGATTCGCGCCGCGATAAAACCGAAGCCTTGTTTCGCCGCTTTGGCCAGTTTGTTAAAAACCTTAACGGCGAGTTTATTGCTGCCGAAGATGTGGGCACCAACACCCGCGATATGGAATACATCCGTATGGAAACCGAGCATGTAACCGGTTTGCCCGAAAGTATCGGCGGTAGCGGCGATCCTACACCGGTTGCGGCCCGCGGTGTTTACATGGGTATCAAAGCTTGTTTACGCGAACTTTATGGTAACGATAACCTCACCGGTAAATCGGTAGCGGTACAGGGCACCGGCCACGTAGGCGAAAACCTGGTAAAACTGCTGCGCGAAGACAACGCCAAAGTATATGTAAGTGATATTGATGAGGACCGCCTGCGCCAGGTAGCCAAAAAATACGGCGCCGAAGCTGTTGAGCATAACAGCATTTTCGACCTGGATGTGGATATCTACGCGCCCTGTGCTTTGGGTGCAACAGTTAATACCAAAACCATTAACCGGTTAAAGTGTGCCATTATTGCCGGGTCGGCCAACAGCCAGTTGGAAGACGAAACCCTGCATGGCCAGATGCTGGTGGATAAGGGTATTTTATATGCGCCCGATTACCTGATCAACGCTGGCGGCGTGATCAATATGTACTCGGAGATAGCGGGTTTTAATAAAAAGCGTACCCTGCAGCTTACCGAAAATATTTACGATGCCGTGCGTAACGTATTAAAATTATCAAAAGCCGAAAGCATATCCACTATTGAGGCAGCTAATAAAATTGCCGAAAAAAGAATAGCCGATATCAAGAAAATAAAAACATCTTTCTAAACACAATTTTTAACCAGTACCGGTTTACCGGTGCAAAATCGTTCTTACAATTATGCTAAACAGAAGGCACCTCCGCGTAAAAGTATTACAGTCATTGTATGCTTACCACCAGTCCGAAAAAAAGGACATGAAGCAACACGAAAAAGGATTGATCCAAAGTGTTGAAAAAGTTCACGAAATGTACATCTGGATGCTATCGCTCATCAACGAGGTAGCGCAATACGCCGATGTAGATGCTACAACTCTGGCCAATAAATACCTGCCTACCGAGGATGACCTGAAACCCAATCTCAAGATCCTGGGCAATACTTTCATCACTTCGTTAAATAAGAACAAGGAGTACCTGGCAGCAGTAAAAAAATATAAAATAGCCTGGGATTTTGACCCCGAGTTAACCAAATCGCTGTTTGCTACCCTTAAGGTTTCCGCCGATTATAAAGAGTATCTCGAAAAAACCGACGATACCGTACATTCGGATAAAGATATCATTAAACACATCTTCAAAAAAGTAATTCTTAAATCGCTTTTAGCCGAACAGGTGTTTGAAGACAAGTTTATCTACTGGCCGGTTGACCGTGACGTTTTGCAGGCTATGATAGCCAAAACGTTTAAAAACTTTGCTTTTGACGAGCCCGAAAAAAATAAACTGGCCGAGGTAGTAGTGAACTGGGAAGACGACCAGGAGTTTATCACCAAATTGTTTCAGTACAGTATCCGTTACGATGATGATTTCCAGGTAATGATCAGTAACAAAACTCAAAACTGGGAACCCGAGCGTATTGCCATGATGGATACCTTGTTAATGAAAATGGCGCTTGCCGAGTTCATTTATTTCCCGTCCATCCCCGTAAAGGTAACCATTAACGAATACCTCGAAATATCAAAGGAATTTAGCACACCGAAGAGTAATTCATTTATAAACGGTATCTTAGACAAAATTTTAGCTGAACTGAAAGCAGAAGGAAAAATTAAAAAAACCGGCAGAGGGTTAATTGAATAACAACACAATGAAAAAGATTTTTTTTGGATTGGCAATAGCTGGCATGTTTGCAGCCTGCCATGGTAATGAAACTTATAAAGATCAAAGCACAGTAACTGCGCCAACAATGGCAACAGCCGCACCGGCTTCAAATGTCGACCCGGCAACTGCGCCCATCATGAAGTTTGATCTGGATAGCTACAACTTTGGTAAAATAATGCAGGGCGATTCGGTTGTTCACGAGTTTAAATTTACCAACATCGGTAAAACGCCCCTAATTATTACCGATGCCACAGCTACCTGCGGCTGTACCAAACCCGAGTGGCCAAAGGGCCCTATTCAGCCTAATGATAAAGGTGTGATCAAGGTTACCTTTCACAGCGCAGGTAAATCGGGCCTGCAGGATAAAATGATCACCATAAGTGGTAACACAGCGCCTGCCCAAACCATGGTACACCTGGTAGGCGAGGTGATAGTTAAGTAAATAACAATAATTTAAAAATAAAGATGACTACAGCTATTTTATTACAGGTTAGCGCGCAATACCAATCATATATTATGATGGGGTTATTAGCCCTGGTGTTTTACTTTTTTATGATCCGCCCGCAGATCAAAAAACAAAAAGACCAAAAGAAATTTGTTGAAGAGATGAAAAAGGGCGATAAGGTTGTTACAACTGCCGGTATACACGGTAAAGTTGTCGAAATTGCCGACACCACCATATTAGTTGAAGTTGATAACGGCGTTAAGATCCGTTTCGATAAATCAGCCATATCGCTTGACGCTTCAAAAGTGCTTAACGCTGAAAAAAAGGCTTAAGCAGCCAGCAGGAATACTAATAAAAGGAGCTTCACTTTGTGAGGCTTTTTTTATGAAGATAATTTTAAAGAATTGTCATCTCGACCCAAGGAGAGATCTTCTGCTTCATAAAGGTCTGCAGCATTTCTCATTCCGCACCTTGTCGGTGTTATCAGCACAGGTGTTGGGAAAATAAAAAAAGCAGAGGCTTGTGCGATTCCCCTCTTGAGAGGGGTGGAGGGGTGTGTCCTTTTATAACGCAAAATAACACATCCCCGCCACCACACTACCTTACGCACCCCTTCTCAAGAAGGGAGCTTTGATGGCAACCTGATCTTCCTAGCACCTGTGGTGTTATCACCAACAATAAAAGCCAAGCTTTTATTCCTATTTTTGGCGATCATTCATTATGGCAATAATTAAACTATCCAAAAACGAGCGCAGGCGGGCATCGGTATTTATTACCTGCCTTATTTTGGCCGTTGTTGCCTGGCTGCTCAGCAGCCTGTCCAGTCCACAGGAGTATAAAATCAAGATTGCCGTCAATTTTAGTAACCCGCCACAGCGCAGGTCATTCCGTTCATTACAGCCCGATACCATCGAAGCTAAAATAAAAGGCACCGGCTGGAATTTGCTGCTCTCGAGCATCAATGCAGATAATACCGCCATTACCGTAAGTCTTAAAGATCTCGATCAGCGTAATTATATCGTATTGAGCAACCAGTTGGCTGCTATCAACCAAAAACGCCCGGTCGACAGGGCCATCACCAAATTTAGCCCCGATACCTTGTATTTCGATTTTTCATCGCGTGCGGTAAAGCGTGTGCCGGTGCAGGTGCTCTATCGTATCGGCTTTAAAAAGCAGTTCGGCATTGCCGATCAGATCACCCTGCGGCCCAACTACGTAACGCTAAGCGGCCCTGCCGATGTATTGCAAAAAATAACCAGCTGGAAAACCGATTCGCTGGTGCTTAAAGATGTGGAAACACCCATAGATCAAACCGTACGGCTGCAGGGGGTGAGAGAGTCGAACATGACCATCTATCCTAAATCCGTACAGGTAAGGATACCCGTTGATGAGTTTACCGAAAAAACGGTTCAAATCCCTGTAAAACTCATCAACAATAAAAATTACTACAACGTAAAACTGTTTCCGCAAAAGGTAAAAGTAACTTTCCTCGTGTCGTTAGGTAAATATCCCGGTATCGATAACGGGTATTTTGAGGCTGTTGCCGATCTGGATCAGTGGCACGAAAAGGGTTACGAAGAGTTGCCGGTAAAACTCACATCCTTCCCTGATTATTGTAAAATAGTGAGCATTGAGCCACGAAACCTCGACTTTATCGTTAAAAAATAATGCTTAAAATTGGAATAACAGGCGGTATTGGCAGTGGTAAAAGTACCATCAGCAAAGTATTTGAGGTTTTGGGTATTCCGGTTTTTTATGCCGATGATGCCGCCAAACAAGTGATGACCACCGACCCGATCCTGATCGATGCACTTAAACAAACCTTTGGCAAGCAGGCTTATTTTGATGATGGCTCGTTAAACCGCAAGCACATAGCAGGTATTGTATTTAACAACACCGGCGAGTTAGCTAAACTGAACGCCATTACACACCCGGCCGTTTTCCGCGCTTTTGATCAATGGCTTACCGAAGTTAAAGATGTTCCATACGTAATGAAAGAGGCCGCCCTGATGTTCGAGAGCGGATCGGCTAAACTTTGCGATAAAAATATCCTGGTATATGCCCCGCTGCAAATGCGTATCGATAGGGTAGTTAAACGCGATGGCCTGAGCCGGGAAGAAGTAGAAAGCCGTAACGCCCGCCAGTTTACCGATGAGCAAAAACTTAAGCTCGCCGATTATGTCATCACCAACGACGACACTCAGTTGGTCATCCCGCAGGTACTTGCCTTGCACCGGCAGTTTTTAGAAATGGCGGTTACCAAATGATCCTATCCGATTTTATTGTTATCAACCAAAATGGCTTGTATTGCCGTTACGGCGATTTTTACCTCGATCCCAAATTGCCGGTAAAAAACGCGGTCATATCCCATGCTCACGGCGATCATGCTGTTAGCGGCAGCACTACGGTGTACTGCACCGAAGCCACAGCCGCTTTTATGGAAATGCGTTACGGTAAACTGGCCGCAAAACAATTTTGCCTGTTTGGCTTTCGCCGGATGTTTGCCATAGGCGAGGTGAGTATCACCCTGATATCGGCCGGCCACATGCTCGGTTCGGCACAGGTACTGATGGAATATCAGGGCATTAAATACCTGTACACCGGCGATTACAAAGTACAACCTGATGCTACCTGTGAGCCTATTGAATGGGTAAAAGCCGACGTACTCATAACCGAAACCACCTTTGCCGACCCTGCCCTGCAGCATCCCGACCCAATAGCCGAGATCAAAAAGCTCAACGATATTAAAAGCAATATCCTGTTAGGTGCGTATGCGTTGGGTAAAAGTCAGCGGCTCATTAATTTGATCAACACCTGGTGCCCGCAAAAAATAGTGCTGGTGCATCACCGTATTATGCCGGTTAATTTAATTTACGAGCGGTTTAATTTTTCGCCGGGCAAATACCAGTTGTATGGCCGCAAGCTGATGAAAGAGCAAAAAGAGTACGTTTACCTGGTGCCCCCTTTTACTTTCGACAGCTATTTTAAAGCTAAAGGCGTAAAGCGTTTATTTGCCTCAGGGTGGAAAAACCTGCAACCCAACGAGAACGACACCCTGTTTATATCCGATCACGTGGATTGGAACGATATACTTCAATGTGTTAACTTTGTCAATCCGCAACAGATATGGACATTACACGGCGACGGTAAACAACTCAAAGATCATTTTGCAGGTAACATCGAAGTTAAGCTATTAGACTAATGCTGATTGAAAACGTAGATTATTACATTAACGAGGATGGCAATTTTGTATTCACAAAAGAGTATCATTTAAAACGCGGTACCTGCTGTAAAAACAAATGCCTGCATTGCCCCTGGACCTACGGCCGGCCCAACCCTTCAGCTGAATCTGAGCCTGATAATTAGAATGTTACGGATGCAAAAGGATATATAAAAACAAGTTCCCCCCTTAGCGGGTTAGGGGGCTAAATAATTTTTACTGATATTTGCGCCACCGAATGAACATGCAAATAGACAAAGAAATACAAAGCGATAAGTTTGACGACAACTACCACAGGGCGGTGGTCAACATACTTTTCACCTACGGATGGCTTGGTAACGCTATGCGCGGCCAGTTCGAAAGGCATAATATTACCCAGCAGCAATTTAATGTGCTGCGTATTTTACGCGGGCAATACCCTAAGCCTGCAACAGTAAACCTGATCAAGGAGCGCATGCTTGATAAAATGTCCGATGCGTCGCGTATTGTTGACCGTTTGGTGCAAAAGCAACTGGTAACCCGCTGCACCAATGATAAAGACCGTCGCGCGGTTGATATCCGCATTAGCGACCAGGGCCTGGATATCCTGGCCAGGATCGATAAAGAATACAAAACCCGCGACCTGCTCCAAAATAATCTGACAGACAAAGAAGCAGGAGAACTAAGTGCCTTGCTGGATAAATTGAGGGGCTAATACCTTCCGATCATGAAATTGGAATATCTGCATTCTGGAAGTGATGATTGTCCATTAATAAGAATCTATCAAGGTACGACAGAAGAGCATCAGACCTTGCTCAACGCAATCGATCGATTACTAAATAAGGAAATAACCTCATTTTATCTTGATAAACTGCCGGATTTTGTACCAATTGATAATATTCAGTTAGAGTTTATTTTATCGATTTATCCCTTTGAAGAATATAACGTAGCAAATAAAAGTTTTTCGTACGGATTGACTAAAGAGGGGTTGCAAAAGATGAAGGAATTAATTATCCCATTTTTAACGGCATCTCCATATCAAGTATATCAATGGATATACGAAGATAGTGATATTGTTCTGTTATTGTCAGCGGACGGACAGTGGTAATAACCAATAACCAACTACATCTCCATCAAAAACCCGATCAGCGGTATACTGATACCCAATAGCACAACAATCATTTTACGCAGGTTAAATTTGTGTCCCTCGCTCGATTCGAACAGGATCGTGGTTGAAATATGCAGAAATATCCCGATCACCACGCCCATAATTCGGTTAAAATATTGTTGCAGGTTAAAGGTGGAAGCGTGGCTCAATCTATCGCTAAAAAAGTAACCGGCCGGAGCCATGATCGCGAAAAGCAGTAAAAAAAAGATCATCTTATTTTTCGGCACTTTGTTCACCATCATCACGCTGGCCAAAGCAAATGCCGCCGGGATATGGTGCAGCGCTATACCAAACACCAACTGATTTTGATATCCCTGCGCCAAAGGCATACCTTCCAAAAAAGCGTGGATACACAGGCTGATCAATATCGCGAACGGAAAAACCGGGCGATGGTCGTGCTCGTGGTGATGGATATGCCCATGTTCCACACCATCCGAAAATTGCTCCAGTATGATCTGGAATAAAAAGCCGCCCAGTATAAAAACGCCCACTAAATTATCATTGCCGTGGTAAGCATCGGGTATTAAATGCAATACTGTTATGGCAAATAAAAAGGCCCCGCTAAATGATAATACCAGTTTAAGCTTTTTGGTATGATCGCCCTTGTTGAAAAACAAAATGCTTATCCCGCCAAAAAAAGCGGCACCAAACAAAAGTAAAAGCTGCCAGATATGCATACTAAAAACGGGTGTTTAATTTTTTAAATATAAAGGCAAATAGCAAAGCTATTAAGGTGCCAAGCAGTGCCCCTGCAAAAACATCGGCAGGGTAGTGCAGGCCCACATAAACCTGCGCAAAGCAAATAGCCGCGGCCCATAGCGCGGCAGGTATCCAAAGCCATTTACGGCGTTTGTAAAATACTGCGCCTAAAAACACAGCAATGGCAAAATGGTCGCACGCGTGCGATGAGGTAAAGCTAAAGCCCGATCCGCAAGGCACGCGCGTAGTGATCAATGTGCTCATTTGCACACTATTACATGGCCGCAGCCGCTTAACCGAATGCTTAACAATGTTGCTGCTAAAATCGGCGGCGCCAACGGTAGCTATCAGCATCAGTATCAGGTACAGCCCGGTTTTTTTGTAACTGTAAATACAAAAACCAATAATGCAGATATATAGCGGTATCCAGGTTAACGGGTTACGCAGGCCAGGCATCAGCCAGTCAAAAAAGCTGTTGCCCATACCGTGGTTAACCAGGTAAAACAAATGATGGTCCAGTTGCTTCAGTTGCTCAATCATTGGTTTTTTTACAGATAAATATCAACCGGTCCGATGTTTCCAGGTCAAACTCTTCCAGCTTGTAATTGCCAAAGTTATGCACTATTTCAAAACCGCTTTTGGCAAAAAAACGTTTAAAATCAGCAACACCAAAAACCTTAACTTCTTCAACAAACGAGTATTGCTGCCCTTTATCTTCAAACTCAATATGCTTGGTTACTTTATCGCCCTCAATTTTTTTGTGAATGTTAAAGGTAATGCCATCCAACACTTTTTGCTCACTGTATTTTAACAGGTGTTTTATTTTATAGCAGTTAAAAAAATCCAACACCAGCAACCCGTTTGGCTTTAAAGCATTCCTAAAGGTTTTTAACGCTTTAATATGGTCATACTCGGTTTCAAAATAGCCAAAGCTGGTAAACAGGTTAAAGGCGATGTCAAAGTAGTTAATGTAAAACAGGTAACGCATATCGTGCACATAAAAGTGCAGATGGTGGTTTTCAAACTGTTTAGCGTATTGTATGTTGGCTATAGATAAGTCGATGCCCGTAACATCATAACCTTGTTTATTGAGGTAAATAGAGTGACGGCCTCGTCCGCAGGCAATATCCAACAGGCGCCAATTGTCATCCGGTTTTAAATATCCGCGAAGGTTATCAATAAAAAACTCGGCTTCGGCGTTGTTACGTTGCTGGTACAGAATGTGGTAATAGGGCGAGTTAAACCAGTTTTGAAACCACTTTTTGGGCATGTTGCATCAAATAAGAGGCGCAAATATAGCCATTTTGTACATGCTAAATAGCACATTTAACATTGGCTATCGGTCAAATATTGTTATTTTTGGACCTAAATATTTAAACATTGACTTTAATAAAATCTATTTCGGGGATACGGGGCACAATTGGTGGCGCCGCAGGCGATGGTTTAACGCCGGTTGACATTGTAAAATTTACTTCGGCATTTGGCACATGGGCGGTTGCAAAATCAGGTGTCCGCAAAATTGTAGTTGGCCGCGATGCCCGGTTATCCGGCAATATGGTGCTTAACCTGGTGGTGGGTACATTGCAGGGTTTGGGTATCGATGTTGTTGATCTGGGCCTTTCAACCACGCCAACTGTCGAAATAGCTGTTCCTTTAGAAAAAGCCGGTGGAGGTATCATATTAACTGCCAGCCATAACCCCAAACAATGGAATGCTTTAAAATTGCTTAACGCGAATGGTGAGTTCATCAGCGAAAGCGACGGCGCCCAGGTATTGGATATTGCCGAAAAAAGCGACTTTAAATATGCCGATGTAAACGATCTGGGTACGTTGCATGTAGACAATACCTATATGAAAAAACATATCGACCATATCCTGGCATTGCCGCTGGTTGATGTAAAAGCCATCGCGAAAGCGAACTTTAAAATAGTGATTGATTGCGTAAACTCTACAGGCGGCATATTTGTACCTGCTTTGCTGGAGGCCCTGGGTGTTAAAACCGTGCACAAATTGTTTTGCGAGCCCGATGGTAAATTTCCGCACAATCCGGAGCCGCTGCCCGAAAACCTGATCGAGCTAAGCAAAGAAGTTTTGGCTAAAAATGCCGATTTAGGTATTGCTGTCGACCCGGATGTTGACCGCCTGTGTTTTGTAAACGAAGACGGCAACATGTTTGGCGAAGAATATACTTTGGTGGCTATAGCCGATTACGTATTGAAAAATACCAAAGGTAATACGGTATCAAACCTGTCGTCAACCCGTGCTTTGCGCGATGTTACCGAAGATGCCGGTGGCGTATACAATGCTGCCGCGGTGGGCGAGGTTAACGTGGTCAATAAAATGAAAGAGACCAATGCTGTTATCGGCGGCGAAGGCAATGGCGGGGTGATCTATCCCGAATCGCATTACGGCCGTGATGCACTGGTTGGGATAGCGTTATTTTTAACTCACCTGGCTAAGTCGGGCAAAAGTATTTCGGTGCTGCGCCATGGCTACCCGTCTTACTTTATTTCAAAAAATAAGATCACTTTAACGCCCGAAATGGATATTGATGCCCTTTTGGCGAAAGTGAAAGAAAAATATAAAAAACAGCCACATTCAACCATCGACGGTTTAAAGATCGAGTTTGATAAGCAATGGGTACACCTGCGCCGCTCAAACACTGAGCCTATCATCCGTATTTACTCGGAAGGCGATTCTGAAACCGTTGCCGGGAATTTGGCCAACAAAATTATTGCGGATATTAAAGATATCCTGCAATTGAAGAATTAACATATTACCCACGTCATTGCGAGGTACGAAGCAATCTCTATGCTGTACAGAGAGAATATGCAAGTCCGCTCGTCTTACGTAGAGATTGCTTCGTGCCTCGCAATGACGTTTACAATAAAACTGACTTCTTAACAATAACAACTCACTGCTATGCGTGTTTATTTAGATAATGCTGCCACAACTCCCGTTGCCCCCGAAGTACTTAAGGCGATGTACGAAGTTATGGAAAACCACTACGGTAATCCATCATCTATCCATGCTCATGGGAGAGAAGTGCGCACATTGATCGAAAAGGCGCGTAAAACCATTGCTGCGTTGCTGCGTACGTCGCCTGCCGAGATATTCTTTACATCGGGTGGCACCGAAGCCGATAATACAGCCATCCGCTGTGGCATTATCGATCATGGTATCAAACACGCCATCACCAGCAAAACAGAGCACCATGCCGTAGTACATACCCTCGAGGCCATGCAAAAAGCCGGGATGATCGAACTTGATTTTGTTAAAACGGACAGCAAAGGCAATGCTGATCTTGAACATCTCGAAACTCTGTTGCAGCATCCCGAACGTAGTTTTGTATCCCTGATGCATGCCAATAACGAGATAGGCACCTTAACAGATATGGAACTGGTTGGTAACCTGTGCGAAAAATACAACGCCATCTATCATTGCGATACCGTGCAAACCATGGGGCATTACACGCACGATCTGAGCAAGCTAAAGGCCCACTTTATTGTTTGTGCTGCACATAAACTGCACGGGCCAAAAGGTGTTGGCTTTTTACACGTCAACCACCGCATCAAAATAAAACCAATGATCTATGGCGGTTCGCAGGAACGCAATATGCGCGGCGGTACCGAAAACGTTTACGGTATTGTTGGCATGGCCAAAGCGCTCGAAATGGCTTACGCCGAAATGCCCGAACACCAGGCCCATATACAGGAACTGAAAAGTTATATGATGGCGCAGCTGAAAGCCAGTATACCCGGTATTGAGTTTAACGGCGAAACCGATCCTGCTAAAAGCCTGTACACCGTTTTAAACGTGTCCTTCCCCGAAATGGAAATGGCCGATATGCTGTTGTTTAGTTTAGATATTGCCGGCATCTCTGCATCCGGCGGCAGCGCCTGCAGTTCGGGTACCGATATTGGCTCGCACGTGTTAACCGCCATTGGCGCTAACCCTAACCGCCCGGCCGTACGTTTCTCTTTCTCTAAATACACCACCAAAGACGAGATCGATTACGCGGTGAGTAAGGTTAAAGAAATTTGCTTGGTCAACGCCTGATGCAACAGTTTACACCAATTCCCGGTAGCTTCAAACAAATCAGGAAACAAACACTGATCAGGTCTGCTGTTGTTTTGCCGATCCTGTTAATTGCTTGTGCAATCATTTCGTTGCCTCACGATAAAACCGAGGTTAACGTAATGCCATACACAGTTGGGCTTTTGGCCGTTGTGTTGGTTTATAGTGTCTTTCGGGCTGTAAACAGGCAAAAGCTAATGTTCGAAAGCTATGTACTTAAGATTACTGATAACACGCTGATTCGGGAACAACTAAATATGCCGATCACCACTATCACTTATACCGATATCGATCAGATTTTAAAAAGTAAGAACGGAGCTATAGTTATTAAAGCTACGAGTTCAAAAAATAATATCTATATCCCAGCACAGATTGATAACTCTGCAGAACTGGAAGCCATTTTGACCCGGATTAAGGGATTTACCGTCAAAACAGGCAACACTGCTCTTAAATTGTACTTGAATTATGCCGCAGTATTAATGAGCCTGGTCGGTATGGTGTGCATTTATACGGTAGATAACAAAATTGTAGTTGGAATATCCGGCGCTATAACAATAGTGATGATGATACGGGGAATTTACGTCATTCGCACCAACAAAAATATTGATGAGAAGACCAGGCGTTCATTAGGATTGTTTATTATTGTTTTGTTATCAATTATTGCGACTGTATACTTCAAATTGTTTCCCATGAAGTAATATTTGCCACTGAACTCCTAAACTCCTATATTTAAGCTCATCCCATAAGCATGAGCGATTTTTTTCAACTGAAATCTAAGCAAACATCTGTCTCCACCGAAATCATAGCCGGTACATCATCCTTCCTGGCAACGGCTTATATTATTGTGGTTAACCCCGATGTTTTAAGTAAAACGGGCATGCCTTTTGCCGCTGTGCTTACCGCCACGGTATTGGTATCGTTCTTCAGCAGCTTAATGATGGGGCTATATGCCAGAAATCCTATCCTCGTAGCACCCGGAATGGGCCTCAATGCGTTTTTTACTTTTTCGGTAGTGTTGGGTATGCATGTGCCCTGGCAAACGGCCCTGGGCGCGGTATTTTGGTCGGGTATTGTGTTTTTGCTGCTTTCTGTTTTTAACATCCGTACCTACATTGTAAGGGCCATACCCAAACAACTACGCTATGCCATATCCGCCGGTATCGGACTGTTCATTACACTTATCGGTTTTGTTAATGCAGGGTTTTTAGTCGCCAACCGGGAAACTATCATTGGCATCGGCAAGCCTGACGTGGTAACCGTTACCTTTTTAGCCGGTTTGCTGTTGATGTCTGTCCTCATCATCAAAAAAGTTAAAGGCAGTATCCTTTTGGGGATCCTGTTTACCACGCTTGCGGCTTATCCCATTGGCCGCTGGTGGGGTATGGGGCACCCCAATATCATAACCTGGCATGGTGTATTTGCCGCACCCGATTTTTCCCTTGTCGGGAAGCTCGATTTGGTGCATTCGTTAAAATGGTCATTCGTGCCCGTTATTTTCGCTTTCGTGTTTACCGATATGTTCGATAGCCTTTCAACATTCATCGGCCTGTCCGAAGCAGCAAACCTGCTCGACGAAAACGGCGAACCCCGGCACATTAAAAAAGCCTTATTAACCGATGCCGTATCAACCACCATTGCCGGTTTGTTAGGCTCCAGTCCGGGTACGGCCTATATCGAGTCGGCAGTAGGTATCGAGTCAGGCGGGCGTACCGGTTTAACTGCCATAGTAGGCGGCTTGTGGTTCCTGCCGTTCCTTTTCCTGGCGCCGTTGTTATCCATTGTTCCATCCATTGCAACTGCACCTGCTTTGGTGCTGGTAGGGGTATTCATGATCCGCCCTATCACCAGGATCAACTGGCTGCAGCTGGATGATGCCATACCGGCTTTTTTGGCTATGGTGCTTATCCCGTTTACCTATTCTATAACCCAGGGCATTATTTGGGGTTTTTTAAGCTATACGGCTTTAAAATTGTTATCCGGCAAGGCAAAAGAGGTTAGCTTCGCGCTCATCATTATCGATGCTTTTGCCATTGCAGCCCTCATTTTAGCCTGATCCACAACGATGAAAAAACATATCCTGCTTACGCTGATCCTCATCTTAAACTTGTATACCGTATCCGCGCAAGCGCCGGTAAAGCCGGTTAATACGCCTGTAGTTAAAACCAGGGCTCAAAATATCACGGCTATCTTAGGCGCGTTCCCGCCCGAGGTAGCTTTGATCCGCGACCATATCCTGCAAAAAAAGGAATTTGTTTTTCAGAACATCCATTTTACTACCGGGCTGCTTAACGGCCGCCGTGTGGTATTGGCGCAAACAGGTATGGGTAAGGTTAATGCAGCTATTACCACCACGCTGGTATTAGAGCATTTTGCACCCCGCGAAGTATTGTTTACCGGCATTGCCGGTGGGGTTGACCCTGAGCTTTCCCCGGGCGACCTGGTTATCGGCAACCTGCTTGCCCATCACGATTATGGTACCATTACGCCCGATAGCATGCTGTTACGGCCCACACGTAACCCGGTAAATTTGCAGGATAATCCAATTTATTTCCCATCAGATGCCCGTTTGATCGGGCTGGCGCAAAGTGTGAGCCGTTTCGTGGTGTTGCAAAAGATCGGTACCCGCAATGGCAACCGCTCACCTAAAATTGTTACCGGCACCATCGTCACCGGTGATGTTTTTGTCGCTTCGCGAAAAGCAACCACGGCAATGTACCAAAAAATGCACGCCGAAGCTACCGAAATGGAAGGCGCAGCCATAGCACAAACCTGTTATCAGCAACAGGTTCCGTTCCTGGTTATCCGCAGCCTGAGCGACGATGCAGGCAGCAATGCATCCAGTGATGTGGCCAGCTTTTACAAAATAGCCGCCGAAAATTCGGCGGCCATGATTATAGCTATTGTTGCTAAGCTGTAATTATTCCTCGTCTTTAGGTGGTGCGTCCCTGTCAACATTTAAAGTATAGGCCGCTTCGCTCGCTTTGTCGGCAGCTTCTAAACCTTGCGTATCAGGTTCAATGTAAGTATCGTCGTCATCCTCATCGCTTCGTTCAATGCCATCGCTGTGGTAATCTTTCTGGCTTTCCTGGTCTTCGGCATCGTTCTCTGAGTTTTCGCCGGTCGGTATTATTTCGTCTTCGTCTGGAGTCATCATTGGCTTAAGTTTTATTTAAATATAACGCTTTCATGCCGATGTTGTTTGTATGTGCAAATAAAATAACCTTATCTTGTAACTAACAAAATTCGTAGCGCCTTTGCGCGAAAAAAATACGCGCAACGCTCCGGATAATGTTACATTGCATCCATAATCTCCCCGGGATTTTTTACCTACATTGCTTTTTTATTTCCTAAGTCGATACTCATGAGAAAGCTCTTTATTATCAGTTCCATCATCATCGTAGCCATGCTTGCTGCGTGGAGCTTAGTTTGGCCGCCTGCAGTGTTTTCGTTTGTGATAGTTGGCCCGTTTATCATTATCGGCGTATTCGATCTTTTTCAAAAGAAGCACAGTATTGTACGCAACTTCCCGGTATTTGGTCATTTACGCTTTGTGATGGAAGAGCTGCGCCCCAAAATATACCAGTATTTTGTTGAAAGTGATACCGATGGTACACCATTTAACCGCCAAAACCGCAGTGTAATTTACCAGCGTGCTAAAAAGGTTGATGATACCCGCCCCTTCGGTACCGAACTCGACGTTTACGAAACCGGCTACGAATGGCTCAATCACAGTATTTCCGCCATCGATCATAAACAACTTAATGAAGACCCGCGGGTACTGGTTGGCGGTCCGCAATGCAAGCTACCCTATAGCGCAAGCGTATTTAATATTTCGGCCATGAGTTTTGGCTCGCTCAGCGAGAACGCTATACTGGCTTTAAACGGTGGTGCCCAGTTGGGTAACTTTGCCCACAACACCGGCGAAGGCGGCCTGAGCGAGCACCATTTGCAGCCCGGCGGCGATATTTTCTGGCAGATCGGCACCGGCTATTTCAGCTGCCGCCACACCGACGGCACTTTTGATTATGATGCCTTTGCACAGCGCGCGGTATTGCCGCAGGTACGCATGATCGAGATCAAGCTATCGCAGGGCGCCAAACCTGGTCACGGCGGTATTTTGCCGGCTGCTAAGGTAACGCCCGAAATTGCGAAGATCCGTTTGGTTAACATGGGCGAAGATGTGATCTCCCCACCGGGTCACACCGCATTTACCACACCACTGGAAATGATGGCTTTCATTCAGAAACTGCGCGACCTTTCCGGCGGCAAGCCTATAGGTTTTAAATTATGCGTTGGACATAAAAGCGAGTTTTTAGCCATCTGTAAGGCAATGATCAAAACCGGTATCTACCCCGATTTTATTACCGTTGATGGGGGTGAGGGCGGTACAGGCGCCGCTCCTTTGGAGTTCTCTAACTCGGTAGGTATGCCTTTGCGCGAAGCACTGGCCTTTGTTTATGATGCCTTAACGGGATTCGATCTCAAAAAACACATCCGTATTATAGCTTCGGGTAAAGTAGCAACAGGGTTTGACCTGGTTAAAAACTTTGCTTTAGGCGCGGATATGTGCAACAGCGCCCGCGGAATGATGTTTGCCTTAGGCTGCATCCAGGCATTGGAATGTAATATGAATACCTGCCCCACAGGCGTAGCCACACAGGATAAAAGCCTGATGAGGGGCCTGGTGGTATCCGATAAAAAAGTACGTGTGGCCAGTTTCCATAAAGAAACTATCGGCAGCGCCATGCAAATGATCGGCGCGGCAGGACTACGTCACCCCGATGACTTGCACCGCTCATTTATTTACCGCCGCGTAAGCGCTAACCTTATTCAAACTTATTCGCAGTTGTTTCCTTATATTCCGAAAGGCAGCCTGCTGCAAACACCGCACCCGCTAACTTTTGAAGTGGATATGGCCATCAGTTCGGCCGAAACATTTGTACCCGATTATAGTAAAATATCACAGGTTGACCCTATAACAGGGTTAACCCTATCAATGGCTAATTGAAGTATGCTTAATCTTAATTTTAAACCATTCCCAAAAATTGAAACCGAAAGGCTAACCTTAAGGCAACTGGATATTGCCGATGCGGCCGACCTGTACCCGATCCGTACCCACCCGGTTGTATTGCGCTATACCAATATGGCGGTGCACCAAAACGTTGCGCAAACGGAAGCATTTATCAAGCTCATATTGGCAAACGAAGCCGCCGGTGAAGCGGTGCTGTGGGCCATTACGTTAAAAAATGAGCCTGCGCTTATTGGTACAATATGTTTCTGGAACATTGAACCGGAGAAAGACCGCGCCGAAATAGGTTATATTCTGCAACCCGACCTGCATGGCCGGGGCCTGATGGGAGAAGCCGTTTCCGCAGTAATAGATTATGGATTTGAGGTAATGAAATTACAGACCATCATTGCCGATCTGCACGAAGAAAATGAAACTTCGGTACGGCTATTAAAACGCCGGTATTTTGTAAAACAAAGTGATTCAGAGTACGGTACGGCGATATATATCTTGAATAGAAACTAAAAATGCCCCGGCTTTTATACCGGAGCATTTTTAGTTTAATATGATCAGATCTTATTTTTCAGGAGTTTCGCCGGCTATAGCCAACTCACCTTCTGGATTTTCTATATAATTACGTTCTTTTAAACGTGTTGATACAAACAGGAAAGCAATAATAAATACCACAACGATCGCGATAAAGAACCAGTAATAGTTAGCGCCCTGTAGGTAAGGCTCTAAAAAGCCGTGCGATGAAATATTACCATTGATCACCGCGGTAAAGGTATTACCCAAAGCAACCACCAGGAACCAGATGCCCGACATGGTACTTTTCATTGATTTTGGCGAGTTAGTGTAGGCATATTCCAAACCGGTAATCGAAACCAAAACCTCCGCTGCCGAAAGCACCACATAGGCAAATACCTGCCACCAGATTGACGGATGGCCGCCATGGTCGATGCTTTGTTGTATCATGGCAATAACTACAAATGATAAAGCAGTTAATATCAAACCAACACCTAATCTTCTTAGCGGTGTGGCTTTCAGGCCCATCCTGTCAAAGGCGGGATAAACCCAATAGTTAAATAACGGGATAAATATCAGCAGGAATACCGGGTTAAAGGTTTGTACCTGGCCCGCCAGTATTTCAAATTTGGTGAAGCCCAGGTTAATATGGCGGTCCATTTTAGCGGCCTGTATAACCCATTCCGACAGGTTTTGATCCCAAACCGCCCAAAATGCCAGTGCGAAAAAGAACACCGCCATTACACGATATACCGCTTTAATGCCCTCTACACGCTCAGGATCATATTGACCTTTGGCCACGTCCAGCCATGACTCGCCTTTTTTCTTTTTGCCGAGATTAAATAATGCGTAAAATGAGATAAAAACAAAGTTATTTCTGTTAACGCCTGATGGCGGTACACGAACGTACATTTTACGGCCCGAGAAGAAAATAATGGTAGCTAAAAGCATCAGTATCCCCGGGATACCAAACGCCCATTTAGCACCGTATTTATCATACACCCAGGGAATCAGTACGGTTGATATCATTGAGCCGGCATTGATACTGAAATAAAACCAGCCATAAACCTTATCCAATAAGCTTGCATTGGTTTTGTCAAACTGGTCGCCCACGTTAGCCGATACACACGATTTAATACCACCGGCGCCTATTGCTATCAATACCAAACCAAATGTAAACATGCTCAGGTTGGTGTCAAACAGGCCTAAACACAAATGTCCAAAACAATAAACTATCGATATGTAAAGAATGATCTTGTATTTTCCTGTAAACCAATCGGATACCACGCCACCCACAAATGGCAGGGCATAAGCTAAGGCTACAAAAAAGTGCGTGCTGGCATTAGCGTGAGCTTCTGCGGCCTGTACTACCGAAGGTACCTTGCTACCCGAAGGATTGTAAAACTGGGCAACTAAAAATGTTACCAGGATAGAGCGCATGCCATAAAAGCTGAAACGCTCGGCGGCTTCGTTGCCAATAATAAAGGGGATACTTCGCGGGTAGCGGGGTTTAACAGTTACCTCTGCAGATTCTTGCATATGTCAGTTTTTAATAAATTTTTGCTAAAATAAGATTATTCTGATAAATCAAAATTTAATCCTGAAAAGTAACCAATTAAAATTACTTTGTATGTGCTGATTGTACTAATTAAAAATCAAATTTCATCACTGGTGCGAAGCCCGTGCTGCGGCAGCGTCAATAGCGGCCTGCTTTTTAGGGTCAACATAAGGCATATTATCGCGCGCGTCGCCTAAATTTTTAAGATCCAGGTTATCTTCAAATATCCATACGCCTTGTTTTAGCCGGTAACCGCTATATGTCATATCGGGGCCGTAATTTTCGTACTTGCCTTTCAAAGTTGGTTGTGATGGGCTCAAATGGTCAAACACGATCAGGTCTGGCGACTCTGTTGCCTGCCGCAGCACCATTGACGCCTGGCTGGTGTATTCAAAAACAACACGGTCGCGGGTTTTGCCGTTGCCGGTAAATACCGGTAAGCCAAAGGCAGGCTGTCCGTTTTTAAACGATAGTACATCAATAACCTTTTTGGTTGATTTTGCCGAATTGCCTTTCCAGCCCAGCAGCACATAATAAGGGTTTGCAGCGGCCGTTACCGGGATTATCTTATAATAGCGCGCACCGTACCATTTGCGATTATCCAATACCGAATCTTCGGGGTTTTTTTGCAGTGGGGAGTAATCTTCGAGCGGGTAGAGTTTTAGCGGACCTGCGGTATTCAATTGTATGGCGCCATAAAAGCGATAGGTTCCGCCGTCTTCGGCCACGTGCCAGGTGATGAGCCTGAACTTCGAGTCGGGCGAGTTTAAAATGGTTACACTTTTAACCGAATCAAAACCATAATGAAATGAGTCATTGATCTTTAAAGCGCTTACCAGTGTCCTGATAAAGGTGTAATTGGCGTTCTTTCGTTCCTGCTCTTCAGGTTTGTTTACAACCTTATAGCCTAAGCTTTTCAGGCTGTCTTCGTATATTCTCAGTTGCTTTATGCGATCGCTGCCCACCTGGGCAAACGCTATGGCTGGCAAAACAAAAAATAGCAATAAAATTAACGGGTACTTCATGTTGTCGGCAAATCTACTATTAACGTAAATTTTCAATAACAATTGCGCTGGCGCCGCCGCCACCGTTACAAATGCCGGCAACGCCGTATTTTCCTTTATTTTGTTGTAAAACAGACAGTAAAGTTACCACAATGCGTGCGCCTGATGCACCCAGCGGGTGCCCTAAAGCAACCGCGCCGCCGTTTACGTTTACCCTGGCCGGATCAAGCTTCATCAACTGGTTATTGGCTATTGATACTACCGAAAATGCTTCATTGATCTCAAAATAATCAACATCTTCATTTTTCAAACCGGCACGGTGTATAGCTAACGGAACTGCTTTTGACGGGGCAGTAGTAAAACGCTCGGGTTCCTGCTGTGTATCCGCGTAAGCCACAACGCGCGCCAGCGGTTTAATGCCTAATTCTTCGGCTTTTTGTTTGCTCATTAATATCAAAGCAGCCGCACCGTCGTTCAATGCCGAAGCATTGGCGGCTGTAACGGTGCCTTCTTTTTTAAACACAGGTTTAAGGGTCGGGATCTTATCAAACTTAACCGCTTTAGGGTCCTCATCATCGGTAACTGTGGTTATGTTACCTTTTTTATCTTTTACCTCAACTGGGGTTATCTCATCGGCAAAGCGGTTTTCACTTTGCGCCTTTAATGCCCGGTTGTACGATTCTATGGCATAGGCATCCTGGTCTTCGCGGCTCACATGGCACTCAATGGCGCAAAGCTCGGCCGCCGACCCCATATGGAAATCATTGTAAACATCCCATAAACCGTCTTTTATTAAACCGTCTGTGATCTGCCCGTTACCCAGGCCATAACCTGTACGTGCCTTATCCAGGTAGTAGGGTACATTGCTCATGCTTTCCATACCACCGGCAATCACCACATCGTTTTGGCCTAAGGCAATGCTTTGTGCGGCCAGCATAATGGCCTTAGCGCCCGATGCGCAAACCTTGTTAATGGTGGTGGTAGGCATATCGGGTAAACCGGCAAACTTAGCAGCCTGTGTAGCCGGTGCCTGACCCAGATTGGCCGATAAGACGTTGCCCATATAAACCTCGTTGATCTGCCCGGGCTTTAGGCCCGATCTTTCAACTGCCGATTTAATGGCTATAGCACCTAATTGTGTTGCTGATAAAGAGGAAAGGCTGCCGCCAAAGCTACCGATAGGTGTCCGGGTAGCGGCAACAATATATACTTCGTTCATAAAGATGTAAATAATTTGGTCGACGCAAATTTAATTATTTGCTAACACCTTTAACGTATTTATATTACAGATGTGTTACGTACAACCCTAATTTTACACAGGTTTTATAAACCAAAAACAAAAGCGGTATTTGGCTTAGTCGTCAGTTTTACCGCTTTTTTTCTTGCTTTTTTTGCGGGCGTTTACCGCCTGTTGCAAAAGGTATTCAATTTGCCCGTTGGTGCTCCTAAACTCGTCGGCGGCCCATTGCTCCAGATCTTTTAAAATATCCGGGTTTATCCTCAACACAAATGCCTTCTTCTCTGCCATGGTTTTAACTTGCGGCTTGCCTTTGGTTTCTTCGTAATATAATTAAATGCGAACCCAAAAAGCAAAGCAGTGGAAACACGTCCAGGTTTACCGAGTTAGGATCGACAGTAATGGTCAACACCTTTTTATAAGAAAACAGCGCTTCCGTCAGCTTCATAATTTCGCCAAAACGGTTGGTGTTCCAAACGTAACCGCGTTTCCAAACCGAATCGCGCGAGAGCTCGGCTTCAAAACCATCATGCATCATTAAGCTGGCTTTACTAAACAGGCCTATTTTTAATTTACCGATCAATTCACCATTGCTGCTGATTATTAGCGTCCGCGAAAAAAAGCCTTCGTATGTAATCCGGTAATTGGTATTAGCCGTTTCAACCAGTGCGGTACGTCTAAAAAAGCCCTCGTAACTTAGTTTGCCATAAGCATACTGGCCATCGGTTAATTCGTACCACGGGCGCCAAAAGCCTTTACGCATCAGCGCAAGCTCGGTGGCTTTTAATAAGTTAAATGCTGTATACATCTTAGTGGTATAAAGTGCCTGTATTCACTACCGGCGTAACATTACGTTCGCCGCACAATACGACCAACAAATTGCTCACCATTGCCGCTTTGCGCTCTTCATCAAGGTCAACAACGTTGTTAACTGCAAGCCTTTTCAAAGCCATTTCAACTATGCCAACGGCACCTTCAACAATTAAACGGCGGGCAGCTATAATGGCCGATGCCTGTTGCCTTTGCAGCATGGCGCTTGCAATTTCGGGCGCGTAAGCCAGGTGTGATATACGTGCCTCAATAACGGTAATGCCTGCACGCTCCAAACGTTGGTTCAATTCGTTTTCCAGCATTTTGCTTACCTCGTCGGCGCCGTCACGTAAAGTAATGCGGGCTTCTTCATCCTCATAATTATCATACGGGAACGAGTTTGCCAAATGTCTTACGGCAGATTCACTTTGAATGTTGACATACTGGATATAATTTTCCACATCAAATAAAGCCTTGGCGGTATCCATTACCTGCCATACAATTACCGCGGCAATTTCGATAGGGTTACCGGCCTTGTCGTTCACTTTTAACTGCTGGCCGTTAACGTTGTAAGCTTTAAGCGACACTTTCTTTTTAACGGTGAATGGATTTACCCAAAAAAAGCCATCCTGCTTAACGGTACCCACATACTTACCAAAAAGGGTGAGTACTTTAGATTGACTGGGATTAACAATAATGATCCCCGGTAACACCAGTACCAGGTCAATAATCAATAATACTGCGCCTACGGGAATAAGCTCGACAACAAAGCTGCCTATAGATAACACCAACAATAATAAGGCAACACCAAAAGCGACAAAGCCGGATGGAGGGGTAATAATTTTTTCAGAGTTCATTGTTTTAATGATTTAAAATGATATCACAAAGATATCAGATTTAAAAAATATAAAACAAGTAAATTGCGTAAAATATTTTTTAACACTACTGATTTTCAGTGCGATTTTTAATTCGGATTCAATATCTTCGGCAACCAATTTAAATCGTCATGAAAAACTTTTTGCTTGTTTTTTTAACAGTATTTGCCGCTGTTCCGTTTATGGCCTTTGGTCAGCATAGCCAGGATGAAGATGTGGTAGACACCACCCTAAAACCCACTTTAATATCACATCAGTTTAGTTTTACCGAAGGCGCCTCTGTTGATAAGAAAGGCAATGTGTTTTTTACCGATCAGCCGAATGATAAAATTTGGGAATATAGTGCCAATGGTAAACTAACCCTTTTTATGGATAAAGCGGGCCGTTCAAATGGTACTTACTTTGATAAAAAAGGTAACCTGCTGGCTTGCGCCGATGAAAAGGATGAACTTTGGCTGATCGCTCCCGATAAAAAAGTAACCAAACTGCTCACCAATTACCAGGGCCACCGGCTCAACGGACCGAACGATGTTTGGATAGACAATAAAGGCGGTATTTACTTTACCGACCCCTATTACCAGCGCCCGTATTGGGACAGAACCGTATCAGATATGAAAGGCCAGTATGTGTTCTATCTGCCGAAAGGTAAAGCAGAACCCATTTTGGTAGCCGATGATCTGTTGCAGCCCAACGGCATAGTTGGCACGCCCGATGGTAATATTTTGTACGTTGCCGATATTAAGGCTAACAAAACTTATAAATATGTAATAGGTAAGGATGGCTTGTTAAGCGATAAGCAACTGGTTATCAAACAAGGCTCGGACGGGATGACGCTGGATGAAAAAGGAAACATTTATTTAACCGGCAACGGTGTTACAGTATATAATCCGGCAGGCAAAAAGATAGCCCACCTCGCCATCCCCGAAAAGTGGACCGCAAACCTGTGCTTCGGCGGAAAGAATAAGGATGAATTGTTTATTACAGCTTCTGAAGGGATCTATACGATTAAAATGAAGGTTAGGGGAGTAGAGTAGTAAGTGTTGTGTGTTGCGCGTTTAGTGTTGTGTGCTTTAAAATAACAACCCATAACTCAACCCGCAACTAATAGTGGTTAACCCGCAACCCGTAACACACAACCGGCAACTCACTCAACCGATTTTCCCTTCATCGCCGTACCAATGGCTTCATCCATCAGGCGCTCGGCAAACGGGCGGGTAAATTCGTTCAGTTCGTCAATGGCTTTATGTATGGTATCCTTATCGCCTTGGGTAAGCGCTTCTTTTAATTTGGCAATGTATTGGCGGGTGTCGGTTATTTCGCTTTCGTTTAAGTGCGTATGGTGTTTGGTGATAAAACCCTCTACGGTATAGATCATTTGCTCGCCCTCGGTACGTGCTTCAATCAGCATGCGTTGTGCAACATCATCCTTAGCGTGGGTAATACTGTCTAATAACATTTGTTCAACCAGGTCATCGGTAATGCCGTAAGCAGGTTTTACCTCAACCTCCTGCTTTACGCCGCTGCGCAATTCAATAGCCTGTATCTTTAAAATGCCATCCGCGTTAAGCAAAAAGTTGATATCCACTTTAGGGAAGCCTGCCGGCATTGCCGGTATGCCTTTCAAATCAAATTCGGCCAGTTTGCGATTTTCTTTGATCAGGTCGCGCTCTCCCTGGTAAACGGCTATCTTCATGTTCACCTGGCCATCTTTTGATGTAGTGTACTGTCTGCCCGCTTTGGTTGGTATTTTTGAGTTACGTGGAATGATCACGTCCATTAAACCGCCCATAGTTTCGATACCCAATGAAAGCGGTGTAACATCCAGTAATAATATATCGCTTCGGTTTCCAGCCAAAACATCAGCCTGTATGGCAGCGCCTAAAGCAACAACCTCGTCGGGATTTACCTCATCATGCAGTTTGCGCCCAAAAAACTCCGATACCATTTTTTTAACCAGCGCTGTCCGGGTTGAGCCGCCAACCATGATAACCTCATCAATCTGCTTAACATCCAGTTTGGCATCGTTCAGCGCATTGCGGCAGCTATCAATGGTCAGTTGCACTTTAGCTAATATCAGTTTTTCAAAGGTATCACGATCAATAGTGCACCATATATCGCCAACCTTCTCGTTAAATAAGCTCTGGTGACTGAATGATTTTTTAGCTTCTTCAGCCTTTAAACGCAACTCCTGCGCCAGTTCGCGGTTTTGCAATAAAGCCGCACGATCTAATTTATTATTCTCTATCCAATAATCTAAAATGGCACGGTCAAAATCATCGCCACCCAAAAAAGTATCGCCATTGGTAGCCAAAACTTCAAAAATGCCGTTTTGTATCTGCAGTATCGATACATCAAACGTGCCGCCGCCCAAATCGTAAACCGCAATGGTCTTGGTTTCTTCGGGGTTTAGGCCAATGCCGTAGGCCAGGCTTGCAGCGGTAGGCTCGTTCACAATACGTAGTACATCTAAACCGGCCAGCTTGCCCGCATCGCGTGTGGCCTGGCGCTGCGAATCGTTAAAATAAGCCGGTACGGTGATCACCGCACGGTTTACCGGAGTTTTCAGGGCGTGTTCGGCACGGTCTTTCAACTCTTTCAGTATCATGCCCGAAAGCTCAATGGGCGTGTAAAATTTATCGCCTACTTTAATCTTAACCAAGCTCTCGGTATTATCATCAATAACCTTATACGAAAAAAAATCCTGGTAATTCTCAATGTCGTGGTAGCTTCGGCCAAGCAAACGCTTAACCGAAAATATGGTGTTCTGCGGATCGGTCAACAAATAGTTTTTGGCTTCGTTACCCACGGTAACATCGCCAGCCGGGCCAAAATGCACAATAGAGGGTACTAAAACGCCTTTGCCGGTATCGTTAATTACTTTGGGTTGTTTATCAGGATCTATAAACGCCACCAGCGAATTGGTGGTGCCCAGGTCAATACCTACAATGATCTCTTCTTTTTGTAATGAACCTGTTGCCAGGTTAATGGAAATTTTAGCCATAACACAAATTAACGAGGTGCAAATGTATGGAGTTTTTGAACATGGCGTGTCATACCAGGTTCTGTTTTTAACATAGCGATAGGTTTCAAACCCATCGCTCTCTGGCTGCGTGCATATTCAGCACTGCATTTAGGGGCTTTCATGAAAATTTCACAATAATTCTCTTAAATTCACACCTAAATATCACATCAATGCGCCTAACCCTGAAAACATTTATACTTCTTGCATTAGTATCGGTTACTACTTTATCAAAAGCACAACAATTTGGCGGCAACCCGCCCGCAATCAAATGGAACCAGGTTAACACACCGGCAGCCAAAGTAATTTTTCCTTACGGGATGGATTCGGCAGCCGTCAGGGTATCCAATATCGTATCTTTCATGAATTCGCGGATACAACCTACCATCGGTTTTAAGCAACTGCAGGTAAGCGTGGTATTGCAAAACCAAACCACAATTTCAAATGCTTATGTGGGTTTGGCGCCTTTTCGCAGCGAATTTTATTTAACTCCCGAGCAAAACAGCTTTGAGTTAGGCAGCCTGCGCTGGACGGATCAACTGGCCGTGCACGAATTTCGCCACGTACAGCAATTTAATAATTTTAATGTGGGCATATCCAAAGCCCTGCATGTGCTTTTTGGCGAGGGCGGGCAGGCTGTTGGTAACGAGTTAACCGTACCCAACTGGTTTTTTGAGGGTGATGCCGTTTACAACGAAACTTATGTAACCAAGCAGGGCAGGGGGCGTTTACCTTATTTTTTTAATGGATACAGGGCATTATGGTCGGCCGGGAAAAATTATAGCTGGATGAAGCTGCGCAGCGGCTCATACCGCGACTATACGCCCGACTGGTATCCAACCGGCTATATGCTGGTAAGTTACGGCCGCGAAAAATATGGAGATGATTTCTGGAAAAAAGTAACGCATGATGCCGCTTCTTTTGATGGTTTGTTTTATCCTTTGCAAAAGGCCATAACCAAATATGCGGGGGTAGATTTTACGCAGTTTAGAACGGATGCTTTTAATCATTTTAAAAATGAATTTACGAATGATAAATATACTGGGGAACTCTTTGATCAAGATCCAACCAAACCGCTGCATATCTCAAATAAAAACCAACATTTTATTGCCGATGAAGAATACCCGGCTTATGTAAATCATAATACCTTAGTTTATGTAAAAACCACGTACAACCACGTGCCCGCCTTTGTGATCCGCACAGGTAAGGAGGAAAAAGTGATCCGCATACACGATTACTCGCTCGATAACTATTTTAACTATCATGATGGTAAGATAATTTACGCCTCATACCGTCCCGATCTGCGCTGGGGATACCGCGATTATTCAGAATTAAATATTCTGGATATCAACACCGGCGAACAAACCCGGATAACCGAAGGGAGCAAATATTTTGCACCAGCTTTCAGCGACGATGGTAAAAGCATTGTTGCCGTAAAAGTTACGCCGGATGGTAAAAGCAGGCTCAATATTTTAAACCTTGATGGTACGGTTAAAAACATTATCCCTAATAAGGATAACCTGTTTTACACCTACCCCAAGTTTTATGATGGTAAGATCCTGTCGGCTATCCGGATACCCGGCGGCGATATGACACTCGCTTTGATCAATATCACTACAGGCGAAACGGATTATCTGCTTACGCCGACCATTCAGCCCATCGTGTTCCCGGTAATACAAAACGGCAAGGTTTATTTTTCGGCTACAGCCGATAAAACGGACGGTTTATTTGCTTTAGATATAGCCGACAGAAAGCTTTACCGCCTGCAAAACGATTCGCTTAAAGCGAGTATTGGCAATTACCAGCCAACAATTGCAAGTGATAAAATTGCCTGGGTTGGTTTTACTGCTTACGGATGGCATATCAATCAATCGGCCAACAACACGGTAAAATGGGAGCCGCTTGCCAATAGCGCCGTTCCGGGTGATTTATCCGATATCGGCATCGCTGCCTTAAACAAAGGTGATGCTGCCGATCTGCTGGATAAGGTAAACAACCCGCATCCCGAAGTAACCAAATACAATAAAGCGTTCCATTTATTTAACTTCCATACCTTACAGCCATCGTTTAACGATCCTAACTATAGTATTGCTTTGGTTGGTCAAAATGTGCTCAATACTTTACAGTCGCAATTACTGTATAATTATAACCGTAACGAGGGCTACAACGAGTTTGGCTTTGGTACGGTATATGGCGCTTTATTTCCGTGGTTAACTGCAGGCGTTGACTATATTATTAACCGCGAAGCTTTCGACAATAATAATAGCCCGGTTTATTTTAACCAGCTGCAAACTTATGTGGGCTTCCAAATCCCGTTAAACTTAACGCAGGGACATCATTCAACCTCGCTCGCATTTGGTAGTAACTTGTTTTACAGCCGCAATTATTTCCCCGCTCCGTTTGATAATACTACCAATAACCGTTCGCTTTGGTACCTGGATAATTATTTAAATTTCAGTAGCCACGGCCGGCAGGCTAAAAAGAATATCTACCCCCATATAGGCGAAAATCTGAGTGTGGATTATAAAACCGCTATCAATGGTGTAGATGCCAATCAATTTTTGGCTACAGGGAATTTGTTTTTGCCAGGTATCGGTGTAAACCACAGCATTGTACTCGGCGGCGCCTACCAACAACGCGACAAAGCTAACGCGGGTCGGTTTTCTAATGATTTTCCGTTTTCGCGGGGGTATAGCTCGGTCAACTTTTACCAGGTATATAAGTTAGCGGCCAATTACCATTTGCCGCTGTTGTACCCGGATGCGGGCTTTGCCAATATCCTGTTTTTACAAAGGGTAAGGGCCAACTTATTTTATGATCACAGCCAGGCAACGTTGTTCCACAGCAATGGCAGTACGTTTGATGTTAAATTCCGTTCAACAGGTGCCGAAGTGTTTTTTGACAACCAGGTTTGGAACCAGCTGCCCTTTACTTTCGGCATAAGATACAGCCACTTGTTAGATGATGATATTTTTGGAGGAAGTGGCCATAATAGAATAGAATTAGTATTACCGTTAAGCGTATTTTAATGCTAAAAACATATCTTATCGCATAAATATTGGTCTATTTCTTAAAAATTGATTATGTTTACCGCAGTTTATACGAACACAATTTGTATGAAAGTTTTTTAATGGGCTACCTATGCTATCGGCCCGATGCTATTGACTACACCCTTTTATATCCGAAACACAATTTATTAATTAATTTATGACTAAAGATGCAAGATTTAGGAAAAAAAATTAAAATGCTGAGACAGCAGAATGGTTGGTCGCAAGGCGACGTAGCCAAAAAACTGGATATTTCGGTACCGGCTTTCTCTAAGATCGAAACAGGTGTTACCGATATCAACCTGTCGCGGTTAGAACAGATCGTTAGTATTTTTAATATCTCGGTTGTTGAACTATTAACTTCGCAAACGCCTGAGCAAAACATCGCACACATTGATGAGCTTAAACAGGCCAGGAGCAAGGTTGACGATTACGCGTCGCAAATATTAACTCTGCAGCAGCAAGTTATTTCGCTGCACGAAGAGTTACGCCGGGTAGCCAACGAGTAGTTACAATATCCCCTTTAATTTACTCCAAACATTCTGAGCCACTATTTTAGCCCCTTTAGCCGTGGGGTGTATACCATCTGCCTGATTTAACTGTTTAATTCCCGCCACATGATCAAGCAGGAAGGGTACCAGCGTCATGCTATTTTTTTGCGCTATTTGCGGGAATATAGTTTTGAATGACGCGCTGTAATCGGCACCCATATTTGGCGGCACCATCATACCTGCAAGCACAAGCTTAGCGTCGGGATATTTAGCTTTCACCTTATCAATAATTGTTTGCAGATTTTTAGCCGTTTCGGTTACCGGCAGCCCTCTCAACCCATCATTAGCGCCGAGCTCCAAAATAAACACATCAATTTTTTGTTTTAACAGCCAGTCTATACGGCTTTTTCCACCTGCCGATGTTTCGCCGCTCAAGCCACCATTGATGACTTTATAAGGCAATTTTGCCGAATCGATCTTGACCTGCAGTACCGATGGATATGAATCTGCCTGTGGATCATCCAAACCATAACCCGCTGTCAGGCTATCGCCAAAAACCAAAATGTTTTTGGTATTTGATTGCTGCGAGTTAGCTGCGTTTGCACTTGTTGTATCGCTTTTAGGCTGCTCGGTTTGCTTTTGCCCGTTACCGCAAGCAAATGACAATGTAATGATGAAGATAGTGGCTAATACCTGTAACTTTTGCATAAAATGTCTTTCTAAATTACAATAACGGTTTTAAAAAACATCACCTGGCTACTTTAGTTAAGCTATTGTGCTATTTTTAGAAATAATTAATAATTACCGGTCGGCAAAATAGAAAATGCCCGCTCATATTCCAAAATATATATTCTGTGGATAACATACTAAACATTCAAAACCTGGGCAAAACTTATCAAAGCGCAGGGCAGCCTTTAACAGTTTTAAATAACATTAACATCACCATCCCCGCAGGTTCAACAGCGGCGATAGTGGGCCCTTCGGGTAGCGGTAAAACAACCTTGTTGGGTTTGTGCGCCGGGCTTGACCGCTCCACAACCGGCTCGGTCGAACTGAACGGCATCAAACTCGATAACCTTACCGAAGACCAGCGTGCACAGGTGCGTAACCAGTACGTAGGTTTTATATTTCAAAACTTCCAGCTGTTGCCAACACTTACTGCTTTAGAGAATGTGATGGTGCCTTTGGAGCTGCGCGGCGAGAAGAACATCAAAGCCCGCTCGATGGAGCTTTTGGATAAGGTTGGCCTGGCTTCTCGCAGCCATCATTACCCAACTCAATTATCGGGCGGTGAGCAACAGCGGGTATCGCTGGCGCGGGCTTTTTCAAACCAGCCCAAAATATTATTTGCCGACGAACCCACCGGTAACCTGGATGCCGAAACCAGCGAAAAAGTAGTGAAACTGATATTCGACCTGAACCGCGAAGCAGGCACTACTTTAGTTTTGGTAACTCACGACCTTGAACTGGCATCAAAAACACAACGTATTATCCGTATTAAAGGCGGGCACATCGTATCGGATGAAGGCTAAAATTGGTGTTCATAGTAGATGGTTCACAGGTCATAGTTAAAATGATCTCTAAACGTCCACATACTATGAACCATGATCTATTAACCATGAACAATACAGAACTCAATCATAAAAAGAAACTCAACCTGCCCTGGCTATTTAAAATGGCCTGGCGCGATAGCCGCCGTAACCGGTCGCGGTTGTTTTTATTTATCTCCTCAATTATATTAGGTATAGCCGCGTTGGTAGCCATCTATTCGTTTGGTGCCAACCTGCGCCAAAATATCGACGATCAGGCTGCAACCCTGATCGGTGCCGACCTGGTGCTCAATACCAATAAGCCGGTATCGCAGCCCATGCAAAAACTCATCGATTCGCTTGGCGACAGACGGTCGCAGGAACGGAGCTTTGCATCCATGATCCTGTTCCCCAAAAGCAATAGTACACGGTTGGTACAGATCAAGGCCCTTGAGGGCGATTTTCCATACTATGGCGCTTTAGAAACCACACCCGAAGCCGCCGGTAAAGAGTTTCGCTCCGGCCCAATGGCACTTGTAGATAAAACCCTTATCCTACAGTTTAATGCTAAAGTTGGCGATTCGATCAAAGTAGGGAAGGTGAGTTTTAAAATTGCCGGGGTATTAAACAAAGCGCCAGGCCAAACCGGTATCCAATCCAGCATAGCGCCAATTGTTTATATCCCGTTTCAATATCTGCAGCAAACCGGCCTGATACAATTAGGCAGCCGTATACAATACAGTTATTATTTTAAATACGATAAGCAAGTTGATATGGAAAGCCTCACCAAGCGCATTGAACCCCGTTTGGAAAAAGAGGATATCGGTAATCAAACTATCCAATCGCAAAAAGAACAAACCGGTAAATCCTTTGAGGACCTTACGCGCTTTTTAGCGTTGGTAGGCTTTATTGCTTTGTTGCTGGGATGTGTGGGAGTGGCAAGTGCCATCAATATCTACATTCGCGAAAAAATAAGCACAGTAGCGGTATTACGCTGCCTGGGCGTAAACTCGTGGCAGGCATTTTTAATATACCTCATCCAGATAAGCGGCGTGGGCTTTATCGGTTCGGTAATCGGTGCTGTATTAGGTACTGTTATCCAGCATGTTTTGCCGTATGTGCTCAAAGATTTTTTACCTGTCGATATCGCTATCACAATCTCCTGGTACTCAATAGGGCAGGGTGTTGTTTTAGGCGTGATCATTTCTATTTTGTTTGCTTTGCTGCCACTTATTTCAGTACGTAACATATCACCGCTAAACACGCTGCGCATATCACTTGCCGATACCAGCCTAACCCGCGACCCTTTAAAATGGCTGGTATATGTACTCATCATATTATTTATAGCTTGTTTTACCTTTTTGCAGTTAAAAGAATGGCCGCAAACCATTGTATTTACTATTTGCATTTTAGTGGCCTTTTTGCTGCTTACCCTGGTGGCGCGCCTGCTCATGTGGATGGTACGTAAATTCTTTCCGTTTAGCTGGAGTTATTTATGGCGTCAGGGTTTCTCTAACCTGTACCGGCCCAATAACCAGTCGGTTATTTTAATTGTATCTATTGGTTTGGGTACAGCATTTATTTGCACTTTGTTTTTTATACAGGGTATATTGCTGCAGCGCATCACGTTGTCATCAAGCGGTAACCAGCCCAATATTATTTTATTTGATATCCAGGCCAGCCAGAAAGCCGGTATTGCCGCGCTAACAAAAAAACAAGGCTTGCCGGTAACATCGCAGGTACCCATAGTTACCATGAGCCTGCTGGAAGTAAATGGCAAAACCGAAGCACAGCTAAAGAAAGACAGTGGTAACCGCAACAATCCTCCCAAGCAGGTATTATCGCGCGAGTACCGCGTAACCTATCGGGATATCCTGATCAGCACCGAAAAAATAAGCCAGGGCGAATGGGTGGCCAAATCATCTCCCGATGGGGTTATCCCCATATCGATGGAAGAACGCTTTGCGCGTCACAACCGTTTAAAGATCGGCGATAAACTATTATTTAATGTACAGGGCGTCCAAATGCAAACGGTGATCAAAAGCCTGCGTACGGTGAACTATGCCCGTGTACAAACCAATTTCCTTGTGGTGTTCCCGGCAGGGGTGTTGGAGCAGGCACCGCAGTTTTTTGTGGAAATTACCCGCGTGCCCGATAGCAAGGCGTCGGCTAATTTTCAGCAATTAGTGGTACGTAGCTTTCCCAATGTCTCGGTGGTCGACTTAGGTCTAATCCTCAGTGTAATAGACGAGCTGTTAGGCAAAATCGGCTTTGTGATCAAATTTATGTCGGCATTCAGTATTGTTACCGGGCTGATCGTTTTGATCGCATCTGTGCGTATCAGCAAATATCAGCGGATACAGGAGAGCGTGCTGCTCCGTACCATGGGCGCCAGCCGTAGGCAGATATTAACCATTACCGCTTTAGAGTATTTCTTTTTAGGTGCCCTGGCAGCCGCAACAGGCATCGTTATTTCGTTGGCCGGAAGCTGGGCATTGGCCAGGTATACGTTTGAGGCCACGTTTTCACCCGATTGGCTGGCAATCTCGGGCATATTCGCATTGATCAGTACATTAACTATAGGCATCGGCTTATTAAACAGCCGTGGTGTTTTAAACAAACCACCATTGGAAGTTCTTCGCCGGGATGTCTGATTAAATCCCCAATATCATCCCCTGCATTAAATATGCAGGGGTTTTCCATCCGTTTACCGGACATTTCTTTTTCACCGACGATTTCTTAAACCGTTCATCGGAGTTTTACCCCGTTTTACCGAGAATTCTGCCTGCTCTACCTAATACAGATAGGCCTGCACGTTGTTTCACGATACTTTTACATCAACAAACAACAATAGTTATGATAGCTAAATTACTTATCGCATTAATTATCGCAGGCACGGTGCACCTTAAGCAGGTGGTTAACACTTTCCATAACGGCAGGCATTTAAAACCAACCACCTGTAATGTAAAATAAAACCCGGATTATATTAAAATGACCAAAATACTATACAGTTAGTACGCATTAAAAAACGGCCTTTAAACAATATAAACCATGATTATCCGCAAAATTCCAAATTTTAACACTTTTAATCACTTGGCATTATATTGGGTATAATCTTAACATAACAAAAATAATCAACCATGGAAAACATGAACGCAATACTCGAAAAACTAATGCTTAACCGCGCCGCCTTATTGATTAAAAAGTTTGATAGCGAACTGAAAGAAATTTTAGAAAATGATTTGCAGGCATACCGATCAAATAAGTTTCGCAAGGGTACTAAACGTCGCTTAGCCGCTTAATCTATTTACAACCTATAGCTACCTAAAACAAACCAACCATGGAAAATATGAACGCAATACTCGAAAAACTGATGCTTAACCGCGCCGCCTTATTGATTAAAAGGTTTGATAACGAACTGAAAGAAATTTTAGAGAACGATTTGCAGGCGTACAAATCAAATAAATTCCGCAACTCCAGCAGCAACAACAACAGCAAACGCCGTTTAGTTGCCTGATCTATCATATATCCTACATTCTACCTGTTAAACAAAAAAGAGTTTCGATTGGAAGCTCTTTTTTTGTTTATGATGATTTTTGAAACCACAATATTACCATGTTCATATTCGTTTAATGCAGAAGAAAACTATCTTTGACAAACGTTTTCTGCTTATTTATCTAAACCGGTATGACTATTAAATTAAACGCTGCTACTTTTAAATATCTCCTGTTTTCGTGCCTTATTATCGTGTTTTGTATTAATGGCGCTTTTGCAACCGCAAATCCCAAGGTGCTTATCTTTTTTAAAACTGCAGGTTTTCACCACGAATCCATCCCGGCAGGCATTAACGCTATTATTAAGTTAGGCGAAGAGAATAAATTTGATGTTGATACCACCACCAACGCCGAAAATTTTACCGATGAAAACCTCAAGCAATATGCCGCAGTGATCTTTTTAAATACGTCCGGGCATATTTTGGAAGACGAGCAGCAACTGATATTTAAAAATTACATTAACCATGGCGGGGGCTTTGTGGGTATACACTCGGCCACGGATACCGAATACGAATGGAACTGGTATGGCCGTTTAGTTGGCGCTTATTACAAAAGCCATCCGGATGTGCAGCCCGCTACCTTGAAAATAGTAAACCCTAATCACCTGGCTACCAAAGACCTGCCGCTAACCTGGAAACGCACCGACGAGTGGTTTAACTTTGGCTGGTATAATGATGATATCAAATTTTTGATCGTGGTAGAGGAAGGTAGCTATACAGGCGGCCGTAATGGCGGCGAGCACCCGCTAAGCTGGTATCATCCCTTTGATGGTGGCCGTTCTTTTTATACAGCTTTGGGTCATACTATCGAGTCGTATTCGGAGCCATTGTTTCTCAAGCATCTTTTAGGCGGCATTGAGTATGCCATGGGTAAAGACGCCAACAAACAATCGAACGCACGCGATAACCGCTGATCGGCAATTACCCTGATATTTCGCCCTCTATAGTTTCCAGATTATCCTGGCCGATATACTTTTCGATCAGGGTAAGCACAATATCTTCGAGGGCCAGATTATACACATCGTCAACGTAATGTTCTGATTTGATGAGCTGTATATCGCTGCCCTTAACGATCATCTTGTACAAAAATGATTCGTAGTATTTAGGGTGACCGATCTCAACAGTGCTGTAATCAGTTTGGGTAACCTGCATCGCCACATCCTTTTGTATTTTGGCTTCAAATAGCTCATTTAAGCGCTCGGCCATATACTGGTGTAGCGCCTGCGCGGACGGGTATATCCTGGTTTTAAATGTTTTCATGATATGATGTGCCTCTATAAGGCTTAACATCATAACAAATACAGTGCAGTTAGGTTTTTAACTACAACCTGAACTGCAAAGTAATCCTTGTGGCAAACCTGTTTGGTTTTTCACCCCTTAGGTTTAAATTATCCAAATGCGTTAAACGGTATAAAAAATCAACACGGATAATTTTCAGGATGTTTTCGAAACCATAGCCTGCTTCAACATAAGGCACGCTACCCAGACTTTTATTTACAGGGGTACGTCCGCGCCTGAAAGCCTCGTTGTTATTTGACGAAAGCGTACCGGTTAAAATATCGGCTACAGCCACTGTACGTATATTAAGCGCTTTTAACAAAGGGATACTGTTGGTTATCAAGCCCTCCATATGCTGGGTATACGAAAGGGATACATATTTATCGCTGGCAAACTCCAGGTAGCGCATGGTATTAAAACTAAAGCGGTGATTTTCAACCAGCGGGTACGGAACATCGCTCGGTATAAACCCGGCCGTTAACGAATAGTCGCCTTTGCCAAATATACCAAGATGCGGCTTTTGCTGGATGTTAACAAAGATCTTGTCATAATTAAAATCGCTTGCTATTCCTTTCTGGCCATGTATATATCTAAAGGTGATTATCGGGTTGTCATTACCATTGCCAATACTAACCCGCTTGTTTACTTTTGACGATTGTAACTGGCGTGCACCCGGGCGCCATTGTAATTCGGCGCCAATTTCTGCTGTTGCGTAATGGGTAAATACTATCTTGTCATACGGATCGTGATAAGCAAAATCAAACAACGGATCAAACGTGCTGTGTGATAAAGTAATCTTTCCGCGCAGGCTTGGTGTTAAATCAGTTTGTACATAAGTTTTAAATACATCTTGATAAAACGGGCCGCGTATGCTTATTTGGCCGTTAAGGATGGTTGCATTAAAAACATTGTTGCCGTTTATGGTAAAGCTTTCGTACTGATAGCCTGTTTGACCGATATCGTGTAAATAGGCAACCCCAACCTGCGACCACGGTTTACGCGAAAATATATAATCGATGGAGGCACTATATTTCAATTTTTCGTCGGCAAAGGCATAGGCTACATAGCCGCCTAACACAAATTTATTGCTAAAATGAGTATTGGTAATGGCGCCAATTCGTAAAACACTGCCTTCCAGGTCATTATGGCTAAAGGTGTAGGGGTAAGGGCCAAAACTAATATTGCCAACACGGTAATATCCTGTAATTAACGCTCCGGCTATATTAGCGTAGGTTTTAACAAGAGGTAAATTTTTAACCGTATCAATTACCTGGTATTCGCGTTTATCGGCTACTGTAAGCGAATCGTGGCGGTTTTTAACCCAGTAACTGTCATCCTTTTTATTCACATCGCCGGCCATAACTAAGCTTTCTTTAAACAACGTGTCGGGATAGTTTCTGTTGACCTCGAAGTTTTTGTTGGATAAATAAAATTTACCGATAAAGCCCGACGAGTTTTTAGAAAAGCTCAATATGTTTACTGTGATACGTGTTTTGGCGGGCAGCCATGCAGTAGTTTCGGCAGGTTGATACATTTCCTGTTGTATACGCACTTTATTGATAAAGTTCAGGTTGGCATCGGCCGATACACTGGCATCTACCTGGTAAAGGGCATAGCTGTCCTTAGTGATCCACATAATGCCTTCAAAAGCCAGGTCGTGCGAGCGTTTTGGTTTGAAGCTTATTTTATAATATTCCTTCCCGGCAATTTTATCGTGCTCGTCAAGCAGTTCGTAATTGTAAAACGTTTTCCAGCTATCGGTTAATGGCGATATAAAATCCTTACCGGCGAGTTTCATGTAATTGCTGTAAAAATCATACTGCAAAAATGTTGTGCCTACCAGTTGCGATATCAGCGTTTCATCTTCAATACCCACGCCGCTGGCCCTGGTGCGTTCAACATGTTCTGTTTTACGATTAGGGTCGTTTTGATAGTAATAATCTGATATCGTTTCGGACATGAAAATGGGCAGGGTAGGTACGCCATCATCACCGGCAGTCTTTTTCAGGCTATCCATTATCGGTAATATCTGCTGAATAACACGGCGACGTTTCATTTTTTCGCTGATGTTGGATAGCGACAATTCAATACGGTTATAGCTTTGGTATTGGTAAGTTTTTAGCTTTTGCAGATCGTTATCCGGTTTGTGGAGCACCATGTTGCTCATGATATCCCAGGCCGGGTTTACATACGCTTTGGGCGTGATGTTTACTGCATTAAGCAGTTTGGTGTTGGTTGATAATTGAAAGTTGACTTCGGTTGTTGCCGGCGTTAGTTTTTTTTGCGATGGGATAAAGCCGATATAGGTACAGTAAATTGAATCTTTAGCTATATTTTGCGGAACGGAAATATGATACAATCCGTCAAAATCGGTAACAGTACCACGCCTTGTACCATTATTCAGTTTTATCGAAATGGTAACGTAGGGTACGGGCTCGCCGGTTTGTGCATCGGTAACCTTCCCTGTAACCAGCCTGCCCTGGGCTTGCGCCGATACCATGAACATATTGCAGCAAACCAATAGGACAATGGCAGCAACAATGCGTAAGCAAATTAAAACTTTTTGAATAGGGGGTAGCATCTTATCAATAAAACAGCACTAAATATACTTTAATAATTAATTAGTTGTTGCTTTGTTAGGTTAGAGACAGGGCTACACCTTTTTACATAAACAGGATCGTTTATGTACAGACAAATGTCTGTTTTTTGGAAGGAATCAATCCGGGCTGAAAAGGCAATAGCTTTCTTCCCAGGCATACAATCCTTAGCTCAATTAAAAAGGGGCAGTTTTGCTCTTACGAAACAAATCTGTTACAAATGTAATGTTTTCATCCAGATTTTATTTATGTCTAAAACTTGGTCTATTAATTATTAGTAAACTTTTAAAAGTAACAAATAATTATTGAAAGATTATAGAAAAAAACAGAGTTTTTGTAATTAAAAATGCACCTAAATGGAACAATTTTTATTTTAGTCAGCTATCCTGTCGGCCACGGCAGTTTCCTGTTTACGCCGCCGCCATACGTCGCCTTTGTGTCGTGTGGGTACAATATCGCCCAATAATTTGGCCCAGGGTTTCAGGTCGTCTATCCTGTCGAATATGATCTTCAATATCGCTACGAAAGGGATAGACAAAAACATACCCGATACTCCCCATAAGGCGCCTCCCAGCAAAACCACTACAACGGTTATCAATGCATTGATCTGTACTTTTGAAGATACGACGCGTGGAATAATAATGTGGTTATCGATAAACTGAACTATAGAGAACGAAATAATAACACCGATCTGGGTACCAAATCCATCTTTGGTTACCGTGGCAATTAACAGGGGTATAGCTATGGCGATGATACCACCGATATAAGGCAGCATATTGAGTATGGCACCCATTACACCGATGAGTATGGCATAGTTCAAACCAATGATCAGCAAACCTGTAGAATTAAGTATAGCAACAATAAAAGCTTCCAGTAACAAGCCTATCATATAGTTTTGGATGGCGCTTTTGGTTTGGTTTAAAATTACCCGTACGTTTTGTGAGTTTTCTTCGGCAAAAGCCTCGAATAAAAAGTTAAGTAACAATGTTTTGTAAAACAAAAGCATAAATATATACACCGGTATAAGCACCAAAACGCTTAGTGTGGTTAATGCCGAACCCAATGTTGCGCCTATTAATGTTTTACTATTATTAAGCGCTTCGTTAATCATTTCTTTTTGTTTGGCCATGCTTAAGCCGCAACGCGCTTGTAACCACTGCTGCAAGTCGGCAAAATAGCGGGCAAATTTAAGCTGCAGGGCCGGAAAGCTATCGGTAAAATGGAGCATTTGTACCCACAGGAAATACACAATGCAACCCACAATAATATAAGCGATAAGGATAGTTAAAGTTATAGCAGCGATGCGGGGTATTTTAACCCGGTATTGCAACAGCACATACAAAGGGTTAAGCAAAATGGCGAAAATGAATGAAAATGCGAGCGGAACAATAATGCCTTGCAGCGTAAACAGGATGTAAGCAGCCAGGATCAAACCGAAAAGTATGACCGTACTTTTTAAATAAAAAGGGTATTGCTTAATCTGCATTTTTATTTTGGTAGATTGCTCTGATCTCATCATTTGCTTATTTCCGTAATTTGTATATAACGCCAACAATTAAAACCAGCACCGCTAATACAGAAAAAAAACCATAGCCCATATGTTAATTGTTATATAATAAGAGGTTAACAGGTTTATGATGACAATGTTTGGTTGACTGCTTCATCCGCCATTGATCATGTCCGATACTATGCCCCTACTGTCTTTTCGTTCAGCTAAAAACACCCCGGCAAAATGCACAACAATAAATGCTAAAATAAGGTACATGCAAAAACCGTGAAGCTCTTTAACATCGTGCCCTATCGTTTTCATAAAGGCCAGGTCATCGTTAAAAGCAAGGCAAAGGCCGGTAACTACCATAATAAGCAATAAAAGGTAAAACATGATATAGATGCTTTTTACAACCAAATCGTGTTTAACCAGCTGGCGTTGTTTTTTAATAACAAAAAATTGATGCCATGATGCTTTAAATCGGCGAATGAACTTTTGATCTGCTAACTGGAAAAATTCTGCCATTAGCCGAAACAACAAAAGCACCGCCAATCCAAAACCAAAATAAACATGAACTTCCCAAACCTTATCGCCCAGGGCGTGAACCGCTGTTTGTGCCTGTTTCAACGTAACTACGGCGCTGTCGTGCTGCATTGCCGCCAATGCAATGGGTGCGCTTTTACGCGACTTGAGTATTGTAGAATTGATCAGTACCGTAATTAAAGATCCTGATATAACAATTGCATTTAGCCAGTGCCACAGCCGTAATGATGCGCTATATTTTTTGCCTGCAGGTGGATTCCCGTGTTTTTTGTTAATGGGTTCAATTAATGCCATAGTCCGTTTTAAGAGTACGATTGAATAACGATAAAAAAATGGGCCTCCATTTTATTGAAGACCCATTTTTATGTCTTACCATGCGGTAACGTTTAGTTACCAGATATTGCGGCTTCGGTAGCTTTGTCAACTTTATTTTTGATGATCGAGCGTGCGTTTTTTACCGCATTGTCTCTGTAATCGCTCAGATCGTCGGCAGTTGATTGTACTTTGCTTTTTACCGATTTGATCAGATCTGCAAAATAATCAGATATATCTTCTTTGATCTCGTTGCCTTTTTCTGATTTTAATAAAATGCCAACTGCTGCAACAACCGCCGCACCTGCTAATAAGCCTACTATTATTTTTGTTTGATCTTTCATAATGGGTTGTGTTAAATGTTAATTATCTAATTCTTTGATTATATCAACATCGTAAACACGTTTCTGTTTAAATTAAAATCTTTTTTTTCTGACTGTGATTGCTATTATTTTCATTAAAGGCAATTAATGCATGGGTTTTTGCCAGTAAAGTAATCTGAATGTACTATTTGAACCTATTAGAAAATAATATTCCAATAATGAAACCACCTAAACTTTAACTCCGTATAACTGTCCACGTGAGAAAGGAGATGACTATGGTGGAGTACAGATATAACCCTAAATTAATTATAAAGCTATTATTTCTTTGTGTTGTTATTATCATAACAGCAGTAAGTTCCGGTAACGCACAAACTATAACCCTTCGTACAATTGACGCGGGCCCATATTCACCCGGCTCAAGCATTGCCGTACCGTTTAGCATTAACGATGCCAGCGGATGCATCAATCAGAATAATACCTTTAGCCTTTATATCTCTTCAACACCGGGCGGCGCACCCGATACTCAAATAGGCACCTTTAGTGGTTTTTACAACACATTTGTTAACGGTACATTGCCATCAACCTTAGCCGCAGGTAGTTATAATATCGAAGTAAGGGCAAGCAGTCCGGCAATTGTCACATCAAGGGCAAGTATCAATGTAATTGCAGGTACGGCACTATCAGCTAAAATAACTTCGCAAAGTATCAGCAGCAGTAGTCAGGATGTATTTGGTAATTGCAACGGCAGGGCCGGTAGCTTCGATTTTTTAAATCAATCCACACCGGGCAGCGTGGTAACCGCTGTCTTTTACAACGAATTAAGTCAGGCAACCGAAAATACCTTAACCTTAAACCCAAGCGCCAGTTTCCCAGCTGCAACATCACATTATACCATTTTAGTTAAGGCAACCAACAGCGGTATTACAGCTACCAAAGCTTACGCGCTTATCAACAACGTAGTGAACACCAGTTTTGGCGCTACCGGCAGCAACACCGTTTGTTTGATAAACGGTAAAGGTACGTTGGTTTATAATATGGATATTTCTTCGGCTAACGGTTTGCAAAAAAACTATCCGGGTAATATCTACTCTGTCGACTGGGGTGATGGCCGCAATACCAAGTATACTTATTGCCAGATCAATGCTTCGGGCGGACAGATCACTCATGATTACACAACCGCTTCGTGCGGTATTCAGAGTAACGGGCACATGAACGTGTTCCCGGTAAATATTTTAGTGACCAGCCCTTTTTGCGGCTCAGTTGGTACCCAGGTTACCAGTTATGCCAAAGTATTGCAACCGCCAACCAACAGTTTTACCGGCAACAGTGCTTATGCCTGTTTAAATGTGCCGGTAGCTTTTACTAATACCTCTTTCCCCGGCGATGATGCCACCAGTCTAACTTCTAATTGCCGTAACTCAAATGCCAAATACAGCTGGTATGTTGATGGCCAGTTGCAAGGTACCAACATGTCTTTGAGCGATAAGTTTGCTTATACTTTTACCACTACGGGTACGCATACCGTTTTACTTAAACTGCAGCAAAGCGGCGATGGCTGCGGTGCGGCCGATTATTCGGGGACGGTTTGTGTTGAGGCAGCACCAAAACCCAAGTTTAGCTTAAGCGACTCGGTTTTTTGCAGTTCGTCTGTCATCACACCAAACGATCTTTCGGTGGTTGACAACAGCTGCTCCGGCAGCATACATGGCTACACCTGGACGGTTACCGGCCCTGCACCGGTTGCTTATGCGGGTGGTACAAACGCTAACAGCAAGCAGCCTCAGTTTAAATTCAGCACAGCTGGTACTTACAAAGTGATGCTGAGCATTAACGCACCATGCGGCCCGGTTAACACGCCAACGCAAAACATCATCATCAATACCAACCCGGTTGCCAAATTAGCCGCCGATAATGAGTTTTGCGGCAAAATGCAGCTCTTTACCTTTGATGATAAGAGCCAGCTAACACAGGCAACCTTAACGGGGACAACCCTTGCACAGGCCGATACTTATACCTGGGCGGTTACAGGCGGAACTTATTCATTCCAGAACGGTACCGATGCCAACTCGAAATATCCACAAATACTATTTGCCGATTATGGTGCTTATACCGTAACCGTTACCCATAAAAATACCTGCGGGAGCGTTACTGCTACACAAAAGCTGAGCTTTAAGCAGTCGCCAACAGTAAACGCCGGGCCAAATCAAACCGGTATATGCCCGGGCAATACAGTTACCCTTGCGGGGACGATAACCGGCCCAGTGCCACAAAGCTACGGCTGGATAGGGGGTACGGGTACTTTTACACCAGACAGGAATACATTGAATGCGGTATATACCCCATCGGCAGCAGAAATAGCAGCGGGCCAGGTAAAATTGACCTTACAGGCATCAACCAATAACCCGAAACCTTGTGATGTAGTAACCAGCGACGTGCTGATCACCATCAACCCGACAAACAACATCACCAGCGCGGCCAGCAAAACCATTTGTACAGGTAACCCGGTTGCTTACCAGCCGGTGGCAACTATTGCCGGCAGTACCTTTACCTGGACGGCATCTGCCACAGCAAATGCCAGCGGCTTTATGGCAAGCGGTACAGATATGATCAATGATGTGATCACCAATACCGATGCAGTAAACAATGCCGTGGTAACTTATACCATTACGCCCGTAAGTAATGGCTGTAACGGTGTGCCTTTTACGTATAAGGTAACCGTAACACCTAATCCGGTAGTTACCGCCACGTTAACCAACGCTACCATCTGTAGCGGAATAAATGCAGGTATCGTACTAACTTCAAATTTACCCGGCACAACCTACACCTGGACGAGTACTGCAAGCACAGGTGTAACAGGCAATACCAATCAATCAACCCCGGTTTCAGTCGCTAAAATAGACGAGGTGCTCAATACAACGGCTACCACCACTGCATCAACAGTAACTTATATCATTACGCCTATAAGCGCCAACGGTTGCACAGGTACACCTGTAACAGTTACAGTAAACATTTTGCCTCCGCCGGTACAAGCTAATGCAGGCACTAACGATGTGATCTGTAATTCGCCGGTTTATGTTTTAAACGGTAATGCGCCCGCGCCGTCAACAGGTAAGTGGTCGCAGGTATCAGGCAGTTCGGCAGGGGTAACCTTTGCCGATGCCACTCAGCCCAATACTACCGTTAGCGGTTTGGTTGGCGGTCAGCAATATGTTTTCAGGTGGACAATAACCGGTGCTTCAACCTGTGCGCCAAGCACCAGCGACGTAACCATAACCGATCTGCCGGCCATTACCAGCAGCATCAGCTTTAACCAGCCCCAGGTTTGCCAGGGTCAAACTATTACTGTATTAGGTACTAACCCAACCGGTGGTAACAAAACCTATACTTACGCATGGCAAAGCAGTACCGATAACGTAAACTGGAACCCGGTTAGCGGCCAGAGCGGCATCAATCTCACCATCCTGGTAACCAATACCATCTGGTACAGGCAAATTGTAACATCGGGTCCGTGCAGCAGTATCAGCAACAACGTACAGATCAATGTACTGCCACCTATTGCCAGCAATACCATCACTGCCGACCAAACCATTTGTGCCAACAATCAACCGGCTTTGCTTACAGGCAGCCAGGCAACAGGTGGTGGCACTACCTACAGCTACCAATGGCAAAACAGCGTTGATAACGGCAAAACCTGGACAGATATACCCGGAGCCAACGCCATCAGCTATCAGCCGCCGGTGTTAGCGGTTAGCACACTTTACCGCCGTACTATCAGTACGCAGGTGTGTACCGGCCCGTTCCAAAACAGCAGTAACGCGGTTAGCATCACGGTAAATCCATCGGCTAAAGCCAATTATGTTTTCATTACCGATAAGTCATGTACCCCTTTCGTTATCGATAGCCATAACATTGCAGCTACCGATTATCCAGACAGAAACGCGCAATATACCTGGTATGCAAATAGTGTAGCTATCGGCACGGGTTTAGCCTTCCCGGGATATACGATCAATACCGATGGCCAAAGTGTAGATATTAAGCTGGTAGCCACCAATAAGTTTAACTGTGGCGATGATGTGTTTACGCACACCTTCAGCACAACTAAAGAGGTTACAGCCGCCATCACGCAAAGTGTAGCATCGGGTTGCGGACCGCTTACCGTAAACTTTACCAATGCCTCGAGCCCTATAAGCAACGCCAGTTTTGTGTGGGATTTTGGCAACGGCGCTAAATCAACAGTTATCAACCCGGGTAATGTGGTGTTCCAACCCGATCCAAGCGGAAAGGATATTACTTATACCGTTACATTAACAGCCAACACTGCCTGCGGTATCAAAACAACCACAACTAAAGTACTGGTGCACAATTCGCCAAAAACCATCATCACGCCTGATAACGTGGTGGGGTGTTCGCCATTCACTGTGAATATGATCAACCGCTCGGTAGGTGGTGGCGCAACCTATGTTTACGATTTTGGCGATGGCAGCCCGGTACAAACCGTGCCCGATACGCAAACTGTTCATCATACCTATACCAGTACTAAAAACCAAAACTTTACCATTAAGGCTACGGCACAAAGCGCGTGCGGTATCGGGATAACCCAGTCGTACACCGTTTCTGTTTCGCCAAACACAGTTGTACCGGCCCTGGTTGTTGATGCGCCGCAGTTAGCCGGATGCGCGCCATGGCAGGTTACTTTTCACAATAACACTACAGGTGCAACCAGTTACGAGTACGATTTTGGCGATGGAAGTCCGGTTATAGTAAGTAATGCTGTACCCGAGCTGATAAACCACACGTTTTTAAAGGGTGGCACTTATACCGTGCGCTTAAAGGCTACCAACAGCTGCTCAACCAACTATGCCACACAGGTTATTACGGTATATCCGCAGCCCGAACCCGAGTTTACTGCCAATATTACCCAGGCATGTACACGCGCTACAGTTACATTCACCAACAAAACGCCTGCTGCTAATACCTACATCTGGGATTTTGGCGATGGCACCACATCAACGGCGGTTAACCCAACCCATACCTTTGATTATACGCATTCGCCATATACGGTTACCTTAACGGCCATGGCAAACCTGGGCTGCCCGGGCAGTATCGTTAAAAAATCGTACATCACCATTGCGGCTCCGCCACTGGCCGAGTTTACCGCAAAGGATAGTGTGATCGCGTATCCTGATAAGAACTTTTTGTTTACCGACCGTACCAGCCGCAGCACGCCGGTAACCTGGATGTGGAGCTTTGGCGATGGGCAAACATCCAGCAAGCAAAACCCCGAACATACTTACGCCGATACCGGAGCTTACAAAGTGCGCCTGATAGTTTATAACATACATGGCTGTGCCGATACCGTTGTACACCATGTACGTATTACCGGTACCCCTGGCCAAATGTACCTGCCTAATGCCTTTATGCCAAACAGCAGTAACAGAGACCTGGCCACCTTTAAGGCAATAGGTTCGGGTATAAAAGAAATGCAGTTACGTATTTACAACACATTTGGTCAATTGGTTTGGCAAACCAATAAGTTAAATGCCCAGGGCCAGCCAACCGAAGGGTGGGATGGAACCATACGCGGCCAACTGGCGCAGCAGGGCGTTTACATTTGGGAAGCCAGCGCAACGTTTATGAACGGTTTAGAATGGCGGGGCATGAGTTATAATGGCTCGGCACCAAAACGCAGTGGTACATTAAACCTGGTGCGATGATCTGTACGGCAATTTATTACGTAATTGTCGGGTAAATATTTATTTTTGGTTCATACCACATTGTAATGAGTAGAAATCCACCGGCAAGTACCATTCCCATAGTTATTGTAACCGATGAGCATTACGTTATCCACCTGGCAGCATTGCTTAAATCCATCGAGGTAAATCATAAAAGCGGCGAGCACATTGCCGTGTATGTTATTGCCGATGGTGTAAAAAAGAGCAGCCAGAAAAAGATCCAGGCCTCGGTTGATGCAGATATGTTCAGCTTTAGCTGGATAAAAATGCAGGATACCATTCCGCCGGGAGTTAAACTTCCGCTCGATCGCACCTCATACCCGGTTACCATTTACCTGCGTCTGTTTATCCAGTACATTGTACCTGCCGATACACAGAAAGCCCTGTTTTTAGATGTGGACATGATCGTGCTTGATGATGTAAGCAACCTGTACAACCACAACCTGGGCGATAACGTGATTGCTGCCGTTCAGGATCCGCGGTTGTTGACGTTTGACAACAGTTGGGGTGGCATATTCAACTATAAGGAATTAGGCTTTGCGCCGGATACCAAATACTTCAATACCGGCCTCATTATCTTCGATATGCCTAAATGGATAGAAGGTAATTACGCGCAAAAGATCATCGATTGTATTGACGAGAATATCAAATTTGCCAATTACCCCGATCAATACGGCTTTAACGTGGTATTGGCTAACAAATGGCTCGAACTGGATACCCGCTGGAATTACTTTGCATCCGGCGATATTGAAAAACCCTTTTTGGTGCATTTTATATCGCGCAAGCCTTTTTACATATCCTATAATTATAACCCCAAATACCAGGAACTTTTTTACCAGTATTTAAAGCTAACCGAATGGCGCAACGCCAAACCAATAGGTGAGTTGAACCGTTATGCCAAAAAAATAAAGAACATCTGGATAAAGATCAGAAAGAAACTTTAGTAACTCCCTGTACAGAGGCTCTACCGAGTATAAGAATCAATTATGTTTACCGGTGCAAGCTATAATCCTTCACGTTCAATAAACGCCTGTATGGTATCGGGCGCGGTCATCAAAAAGGTTTGAATACCTAATTTCGAGGCCGTTTCCAGGTGTTGCGGACTGTCGTCAATAAACAACGTTTCTTCGGGTTTAAGGTTGCTGTCGGTTAAAATGTGTTCAAAGATCGCCGCATCGGGTTTGCGTTTGCCGATAAAATGGGAGTAGTAAACCTTCTCGAATAAATGATCATTACCCTCAAATCCGCATTCGCGTTGTAAATAATCCATCACCGCGTCATAATGGATAGCATTGATATTGCTCAATAAAAACGTACGATATTTGCCCTTCAGTCTGGCCAGTAATTCGTTATTGCCTTTGGCAATACCTAACAACATTTTGTTCCAGGCGTTATTGATCTGCTCATCGGTTAGATCAGGGTTATTTGCCTTTTCGCGGATCCTGGCCCTGAACTGATCTGCGGTTATCTCACCTTTTTCAAAAGCGTTAAAAATATCATCCTGTTTACGGTGCCCAAAAAACTCTGTAGCGTTACTGATGCCCAGATCGGCAAAAGCCTGTTGTGTTAAAGCAAAATCAATGGCAAATATAACGTTGCCATAATCGAAAATAATGTTCTTGATATTATTCATGCTGGTATTACTTCCGGAAATGGAAGCGGAATTGTTGTTGTCGATTTGATAATTTTACCTACATTCCCGTCTGTAAAACATCGGTATTTATCGGTATTTTTTAAATGATTTCTTTAAATTATTGCAAAATCAATAATGCTGCTATACAACCTCAGCTACTTCAACAGTGTCAAATTTTTTGATGTCGTCGGCAGTTGAGCCAATTTTTGCCTTGCCACCACGATTTGAACGTAGCGTACGCGAAAACAACGAAAGCTCCCTGTCAAACAAAAAACGGAACAACAAGCCCGTGTACGAAGTATGGTACCCCAGATTTTCGTAATGCTCGTTAGCCATCGTTTTTATCTTCGGCAGTTTGTTCCATGGTACCGACGGAAAATCGTGGTGCTCGTTGTGGAAACCTACATTCAGGTTAACAAAGTTTAAAACGCCGTAATAGCTTTTGGTTTCCTGCTCATCACCATGAGTAAGGTAATGCTCCTGCAGCCAGCGCGCGCCCAGCGGATGCAAACCAACCGAAAAGAAAAAGCTGAGCACCATAAATATAATTGCCTTAGCGCCAAAAAAATAAATAATACAACCCACAAAAGTAAACTCAACTATCCAGTTAACCGCCGTCCAGGCATCAAACAATTGTATCTCTTTCAAGCGAAACGGCCGCGCTGCCTGAAATATCGGAAAAAACAGCAGCCACAGTGCTTTACCATACCAGCGATTGGTTATCAGTTTGGCTTCCCAGCCAAAAGGCATATCAGCATCCAATTCGGCAACACCCTGGTAGCTATGGTGTTTAATGTGGTATTTTTGAAACGATACCGAACTTGGAAAAGTTTGTGGCAAATTAGCCAGTATCCCCGCAAGGGTATTAAGCGTACGATTTTTAAAAACCAGGTTGTGCGCGCACTCGTGAATACAAATAAACAGGGTATGGCTCGCAAAAGCGCCAATGCAATAAGCCGCTAAAACCACCAGCCACCATGGGCTGCTTTGCAAGGCCACAGCCATGCCAATTAACAAGGCAACGCAAAATAAAATCACTAAAAAGGTATACGGGTTACGACCTATCAATTCTCTGATCTCAGGATGTTGGGTGATGATCTTTTTTGTTCTTTTTTTGTGCGGCTCGCTCTCGTCAGACCAGTTAAACGTGTTAGTTTTAGACATACAGTAAAATTATGAATCTTAAAACAAGACTCTAATATCTTTCAAAAATATAAAATTGATTGGGCTTAAGGTATCAATAATTTACAATATTACAACGCTCCGGCCAATTATATATTGCCGCACCAGGTTTTGCAGTTGGCAACGGGTGGGTATTTGTGGGTGTTTTTAAATAGGTTTTCAGGCATAACCATTCTATTAGCCAACTATTTAAATTTGTTTATCGTTTACCAAACTTGTTTTAGCAATACTTTAAATATAGCTAAATTATATTTAAATGGCAAGTTTTTTTAAGCAAAAAGCACATATACCCGGCAATTGCCGCAGATATATGTGCTTTAATTAATTAATGTTGTTATTGTTGTTGAGGATATTCTCCCTGCAAAGCAATAATATAGGTGAGTGCCATAAAAGGCATTCTGTTTTCGTGTGCGTAGCCTGAGCCTACGGTACCTACAGATGAAGGATCTAAAGGTACAACGGTTTGATTTGCGGCCGTATTAGGCAGATACCATAATAGAGTGTTTGTATCATTGGTTAGGTCCACCGGTGCTGCCAGGTAATTGCCTGAGGCGGTTGCTGCATTTGCCGTGTTTGTAGCAACCGATACAGTATGCGTATGTGCAGGTAATTCGCTGGCAGCCAATGCCACACCTTCGCTGCCGCCTTTGCTGCCTAATACCCTGTTGGTTCTACCGGTGCCTTGTCCCTGGCTAATAATAAATTTGCCGCGCAGGTCGGGTATACCGAATGTAGTTACTCCATCGCCGCCATATGTGGTGCCAATAAGTGAAAATAGTGCCTGGTACGTGTTTACAGAAAGTAATGATCCGTCGCATATATGCCAGTTTACAGGGGCGTAGTTAAACGAAACTACTCTTACTTCTCCAAGTGCTGGTGTCATAGTAAATATTTTAAAATGTTATTTTTAAGTGATAAATTAATTTCGTGGAGGGAAATAGCCATTACTGCAAATACAAACATTTAATGTTTGGAAAGGCGGCATATTGTTATGTGGTTGTGATGCGCCGCCGGTAGCTAATGTACTGGGGTCCAATGTTACAAGGGTAGGAGTTGGCGTGGGAGTAACAAAAGCCTGTACAGTATCTGATCCGGATACCGGTTGCGTAATGATCTCAAAAGGCGGATTGTTATTTAAATTACCTACGGCAGTATCGGTTTGTGCGCCTATGTAATGATTGTGCGGTGGTATGGTAGCTGTTGTAAGTGCCACTGTTTCTGTTCCGGCAGCGTTACCAACCTGGTAGGTATTGCCTGCAAATGTGCCCATGTTTAACATTGCTGCGCCACGCAGATCGGGTAACATAAAGGTTGTGCTGCCATTACCTCCAAATTTGGTGCCCAATAAGGCATATAAGCCCGTGTATGCGGTAATATTTAATGTAGCTCCATTACATGCCAGCCAACCTACCGGTACAAAACCGCAGGTAAAAACTCTTAACTCTCCTAAATATGGTTCCATAATATTTTTTTTATTGGTATTAAAAACTTAATTAATCGCGGCTTGGCCATTCTCCGTCCATCACGGCTATACAATACTCGATGGTTACATAAGGGCCCATATTGTTATGTGCGCCACCGGTACCCACGGCGCTTACAGTGTTACCGGCTAATGCAACAGCCGCCGGGCTTGTATGGCTATAGCCAAATGTACCCGGCAGGCTTGCAGGTGGGACGTTGTTGTTGCGCCCGATAAAGCTCGAAAGAAATGAGCTTCCGTTAACCCCCGCTGTGTTTTTTTCGCTTACTATGGTCAATGCTGCGCCGCCACCGCTTACTGCATTAAAATTATGTGTATGTGCAGCCATTGTGCTACTTGTTATTGTAACGGTGGTTGCTCCGCCTGTTTGTCCCCATTGATAATTAGCTCCGCCCGTTAGTTGCCCTGTGCCTATCAACACCTGCCCCTGTATATTGGGTAATTGAAAGGTAGTTTTTCCGTCGCCGCCAAACCTCGTCCCAATTAATGCGGCCAATGCCTGGTATTGCGCAATATATAGCATTTGGCCGTTACACTGCATCCAACCGGCCGGGGGAAATCCAAAGGCGAAAGGCCTAATTTCTCCAATAAAAAAATCTGCCATGATTTTAAATGATTAAAAGATTAAAAAATATAGTTAATTAATAATTGATTTAATGCTGATAAAGGAGTGTATCATCACTTTTTGGCTAAAACGAATGCTTAAAAACCATAAAATAAGCGCTGATATCAGCATACTAATTTAGAATGAAATATGTATAAAGCAAGATAAAATACTTAATATCTTTTAAAGAAACTGACTATTTTTTTTTGAAAAAAAGATAATAAATAAAGAAAAAATGAGATGGAAATCAGGCGTGGAGCAGGGGACCTGATAATGCAATTGTGACGTTATGAGAATTTTTGACCTTTTACAAAACCAAAGATTTTGGCCTGGTAGCAAGGTAGATAAAAGCTTGCAAAAAATAACATGTTTACCATGATTAACTTTTCATCGCAGCATAGCACCTGCAGCCCTTGCTCATCATCTATTATAGTACCAGGTACGGCATCTTTTACAGGTACAATAGCATTAAGTATTTGCGCATCCATCAGTTTAACTTCCTGCCGGTTAAACTGGGTGGCCGCTCCCTTGTTCCAGGGGTTACAGGCGCGTATCAGGTTACAAATTTCGGCAGCGGGCATTTGCGGCCAGTTAATACTTATAGCATTAAGGTCGGGTCGTTTTTGGTATGCCTTTTTTCCTATCCCGGTTATAGCCGGGATAGGCGCTTTATTGAGTAGCAGGCTCAATAGGTAAAAAACGCCTTCTACACAGAGCTGTCCAAGCAATTGGTTAGCCAGTTCGTAATTAAAATGCGAAAGTACAGGGGTCTCTTTTAGCCAGTATATTGGTCCGTCATCAAATTTTTTGGATACTTCATGAATAGTTACGCCAATTTTATCGCCTTGTTTCAGTTGCCAAAAAACAGGTGTGGCCCCGCGGTATGCAGGTAAAGTGCCAAAATGAATATTATAGAGTTTGGTAGGGCAGGTGGTTAACTTATCTAAATTAATAAGTTGTGCATATCCCAGCATAAAACAAACCTCGTAGTTGCCTCTGTGCAGCCAGTTATAAAGGTCGGTTTCTAAATTCTTTTCTTCAACAAAGTTTAAGTTAAGCTGCTGTGCAAATGCACGTACTTTTTGATTGACAAATTCATCGCCGGATGGCGAAAAGAAAACACTTACAGGTATTTGCTGACCTGATAATGCGTAAACAAAGGGAATAAAAGTATCAGTATTGGTAATAATCCCTACGCGCATAATAATATACCCACAACCTAAAAATGATACCGGGGTGCCAAAGTAAACTAATTAAACAATATGCAGCTGAAACTGCCCTGGTTGTATTAATAAAAAGTAAACTACGAGACAAATGTATTAAGCACCTGAGATTTAGAAAAGCTGGCATGTCCACCTGGTGTTCTGTAACGATGACTACCAAAGGTGGGAGTAACGTATGGGTGTGGCAATAAAGTAGCTTCTTTATGTGCATTGTTAGTTTTATGCCCATTTACATCAGATGTGCTTATCAACATCATTGTAGGCCCTTCGCCCCATATTTTTTTTTCAGGTTTGTTATTTCCGGTTGTCATGCCTTGTTTTATTTCAATTAGGTTTTGATTGTAAAAATAATACTTTTTAATGATTTTGCAATATAATTAATAATTTCGTTAAATAATAGCAGTAATTAAAGGCATATGCCGCTTTTATACAGCAGCATATGCTTTAAACTATGATATTTCTTAATTTCCGGAAGGAAAAATTCCGAATAACGCAATAATATAACTTATTGCTACAACAGGCATAAGGTTTTGATGTGGTAAACTGCCGCCGGTTACAGTAACCGTAGTGGGGTCAAGAGGTATTATTGTTTTGGCCGTAAAACTATCAGGCAGGTAACGCAAGTCGGTATTTGTTGTTGTGGTGGTATCAACAGGTGCCGCAAAAAAGGCATTTGTAGGTGCCTGGGTATTGGCAACACTTGTACATGCCACTACCGGATGACTATGATTAGGTATGTTTTGCTGTGTAAGTGTTACAGTTTCTGTACCTGCGACCTGGCCCATTACATATCTGCTCCGGCCGAGGCCTTGTCCCTGGCTTATTACCATTCGTCCCCTAAGGTCTGGCAGGGCAAAGGTTGTTACACCATCTCCGCCGAATGTGGTTCCTAAAAGCGTATATAAAACTTCGTATTGTGATATAGGTAATAAGGTACCATCGCACAGGTGGTAATCGCGCGGGGCAAAGTTGCCCGCAAACGATCTGATTTCTCCAACATATGGTTGTGACATAATATAATGATTGTTAATTGATGATAAATGATCTGGTTAATTTCTCGACGGGAATATCCCTTGTAATGCTATACAAACATTTAATGTTAAATACGGCGGCATATTTGAATGTGGAAGATTTCCGCCGAGTGGTGAAAGTGTGGATGATATTAACGGCGTGCCATTAGCAACAGAGTTTGAATACGAAAGAACCGTATTAGTATCGGATGCAGGTTGCGCTATCAATTCATATGGCTGGGCTGCATTTAAACTAACGGTAGCTACAGCAGTTTGTGCGGCCACCATGTGGTTATGCGCCGGTAGTTGCGGGGTAAGTAAGGTAACGTTTTCAACGCCGCCAATTTCACCAAGTACATAAGTGGTACCCGATGGGGCCGTGCCCGCACCAACCATTGTGCTGCTTTGCAGATTTGGCAGTTGAAACGTGCTTACACCGTTACCGCCGTAAAAAGTGCCTAGTAATGAGAATAAAGCCTGGTTTTGAGCGATAGCTAATAGTTGACCATTGCAGGCGGCCCATCCCCTGGGGACTGTAGTGAAGCCAAACACCCTGATCTCTCCTAAATATTGTTGCATACTATTTTTTTTAATGATGAATGATGTGATGAGTTGTCTCTATAGTTTAATTCCTTACCGGAAACGTGCCTACCAGTGCTATACAATAATTGATGGTTATAAACGGAGCCCTGTTTTCATGTGGCTGGGTGCCGCCTGTAAGGCCCACCGTTTGCGCGTTTAATTGTGTATTTACCGGCGTGGTGTGCGTATAGCCAAATGTATTTGGTATATTTCCCGGCGGAACATTATTGTTATGTGCCACAAAGGCCGATAAGTGTGAAGTGCCATTTGTGGCAGGGGCATTGGTTTCGTTTGCAATTGCCACCGCTATCCCGCCGGCGCTTGCCGCATTAAACGTGTGGGTATGTCCCGGCATTTCGGTTTGTAGTACGGCTACAGTTTCCGAACCTGCTGTTTCGCCAACCACATATGGCGATAAACCCGGTCCCGTACCCTGGCTCACCAGTGTTGCACCTTGTATATTAGGTAGTGCAAAGTTGGTAGTGCCGTTGCCGCCGTACTGCGTGCCTAAAATAGCGAACAGCGAAGTGTATCGCTGTATTGGCAATATTTGCCCATTGCAAAGTGCCCAGCCGCTTGGTGCAAAAGTGCCTGCAAAAGGCCTGATCTCGCCTAATAACTGATCTGACATAATTTGGAAATTTAATAAATTGGTTAAAAAATATAGTTAATAAATAATAATTGAACCTGCTTTATAACCGGCCGCACAGAACAGTGCAATTACCTCAGGGGTAACGCGTAATGAAATTTGAAATATCCCAAAGTGGGGAAACTGTGAGTGATATTTCAGTATTCTAAATGTAAGTAAAAATATATGAGAAAAGCAAAAAATATACACTTATTTAATTAAGAAAGTAAATAAGGTTATAGTTAACAGTATGCCTGTGTCACTACATTTCAAGATTTTAATAAGAAGCCTGCAATGGCTAAAAAAACTCCACCTGCCCGTTGTTTAAGTGATACACCGCGCCGATGATCGTGATCTTTCTTTTTTGATAGGTCTCTTTTAATATCGGTTCAGAATCCTGTAGCTGCTTAACATCATGCTGTATATTGGCCTTTACAGCACGCGCAAGTAAGTCAGATCTTGTTTTTAAGGCTTCTGTTTCTTCCGGCTCGTTTTTTATTGCCTGCACAATATCCTTAATGTGGCCCGGAACATTGCTGTCATTTTCATGGTCCAGAAAAGCTTTTACAGCGCCGCATTCGTCATGCCCCAATACAATGATCAGCGTTGTACCTAAATGCTCCACGGCATATTCAATGCTTCCAAGTTCGAAATCAGAGATAACGTTACCTGCAGTGCGGATGGAAAAAACATCACCCAGCCCCTGGTCAAACACTTCCTCAGGCGGCACCCGCGAGTCCGAACAGCTAACAATAACGGCAAAAGGCTTTTGCCCGGTAACTAATTGTTTCAGATGGGTGCTGTCCTGGCGTAAGTGAACAGCTTGCCCGGTATAAAAACGTTTATTGCCTGTTTTGAGTTTGGATAGCGGGTCCAAATGTGAGTCATCAACAGTCTGGCTTTGTTTTTCTTTGTTTTCGTTTGCCGGATTTTGCTCGTTACAGGCAAACGGAATGATGGCCCACAGCGCCATCATCATAGTTAATACAACTTTCTTCTTCATTTGATTATGGTTATTAATCCGTGAACAATAGGGCTGTATAAACACTTAAACAACAGGCGTTATATAAAGGTAGCAATAGTTTTGCTTTTTGATCATAAATTGATAGCAGCATTTCTGCCCGGTTAGGCACAGAAATGGGTTTACTAAGGGATAATTAGTAAATCGGTGGTTTAAAGGATTTTTAAAGGTAGGGGTGGCCCCGTTGTGTGCTTCTCGAACCATTAAAATAAAAAAGCAGCTACATTTTAAATGTAACTGCTTTTTCCAGTGCGCCCACCTGGGCTCGAACCAGGGACCAAAAGATTATGAGTCTTCTACTCTAACCAACTGAGCTATAGGCGCGGCTGTTGGTGTTTTTATTGAGGCTGCAATTTTACGCAAAAACACCTTAATTTCAAAAACTCATTTTAATTTATTTCGAAATCGCTAAAAAGCAATCAATTAGCTTTGGCTAGGTATTCTTAAATCGTAACGTCTGGTAAAAAAAATGTCAAAGCAGGAGTAAGGCAACCGCGGCTAACCTTCAAACCGATTGAGATACCTGATATATGCACCAAAGGTTTCTTTATTGATCTGGTATTTAAAGTTGCGGCCTTCTTTTTCTGTAAGTAATAAACTGGTATCGGTTAGCTGTTTAATATGATGGGATATGGTTGACTGAGCCAGGGTAAACATATTGAGTATCACGCTATGGGCCAGCCAGTCGCCTTCGTTGTGTATGGCCTCTATTATTCGCAAGCGGTAAGGGTCGCCTAAAGCCTTTGATATTTTTTCGGCCTTCTTTAAATCCATCTTCATATCCATTAATGCAAATATATCGATTAATCAGAATAATTTTAATTGGCATATAATCAGCTATTTATGATCTTAATTAATTAAATATATTAAGTCTATAGAATTTATAGAATTTATTTGTATGTTTGTCCTAACAAAACAAGTACTCAATACCGTGAACGCGAAAAATCAATACTCACCGGCAATATTTACCTGCACCTGCGGCGGGATGGAACGAATGTGTTGTTGTTAATTAATCAAAAACAACATGCAACATATTTAATAACCATAAAATTTAATCAAAATGTCTTTCCCGATCAATCAATATCCCGACTTCGAACTTGTTGAAATACAGCCCGAACTTTTACTGCAGTTTAAAAAATACCGTAAGCTTAGTCCGCTACGTGCAGGGGCCATAGTGCCCGAGTTCACCTTTGCCAATAATTTTAACACCTGGCAGCAGTTTTTTAACGGTGCCGAAACTTATAACCATCTTGCCATACGCCAGTTGTTAAACAAACCGCTGGTCATCAGCTTTTATTCGCACCATTGGCAGCACGAGGGCTTGGATTTTATTAAAGAGCTAAACCGCATTAATACCGAAATAAGGGCAAATGGGGGCAATATGGTGGTGATTGCCGAAGGCAGAAACGCCGAATTGCAAAAGCTGGCCTGGGACAATAATCTTACGCTTAATTTTTATTTTGATACCGATCGTAAACTGGCCGAAAAATTTGGTGTGTACCATAAAAGCAGCCCGGTTTGGGAGCGCTTTTCTGGTATTGATGCCCATGTGCCATTGTTAGCTGCCTTTGTGGTGAACCCATACCGCCAGGTGCTGTTTAGCCATAGTAACTGGAATGCCGAAAGTAAACTGGATACCGATAAGCTTTTAGAAGAAGTTTACCAGGCCGGTTTGTATTTAAATACCCGCCGCTCGGCATAACTATAATTGATAACAATAAAGAGTAAATAATCGACTGACCTCATTATTTATCAGTAAGAGCAGTTACTTAAAGTAACGAGCGTTTAATTAGCAATTAAATATATCCGGATGCCTTGCATCTGGATATAAATTGCTAATATGGCCAGGTGGTCGAGTGGTTAGGCGGAGGTCTGCAAAACCTTTCACAGCGGTTCAAATCCGCTTCTGGCCTCATTTAATTATGGATAATACTCATTTAATATGCCCGGCAGACCGGGTGACGGTTGACGAGAACAGAGTACGGTTAACCGCATTTTTTGTATTGCTGTTTGCCATCGGGTTTTTGCTTACCAATTGGTGCCTGCCGGTAATTTTTTTGCTTGCCGATTTTGCGTTAAGGGTATTTAACCTCAACGCTTATAGCCCCCTGGCTTTGGCAAGCGGCTTTATAGTGAAAAGGGCTGGAGTAAAAGGTAAACCAACCGACCGTGCTCCAAAAAGATTTGCTGCCATTATCGGTTTGGTTTTCGTGGCCGGGATATTGATCGCCTGGACTTTTCAGTTATTACACACATCGCAGGTGTTGACAGGCGTGTTGATCATATTTGCTTCACTGGAATCATTTGCCGGTTTTTGTGCCGGGTGTTATGTGTACACTTTATTAAAGCGCATCAAGGTAATCAGCTAAAGCCTAACTGTTTTAAGTTTGGCATACCCTATAATTACGACCTGTTTGGTATTTTTTATCAATTATCTGATGCTTGTCAGGGTTTTGGCGGAAAAAAATCTGAATTTTTGTCAGTTAAATGCGCGTTGTCATGATTTATGACAAATTGACAAAAAAATATTTTTAGGCTTAGCAGGTGTAATCAAAAATGATTTATGAGGATTTTTTTTTGGGAAACAAGCTAATCACACCTATTTTCCGTGTCGAAAAAGACTAATTCGTCACTTTTTAAGGAGAATTTGCCTGTAAAATTGAGTTTTGCTCTGAATTTGATTTTTTTTTACCCGTTTTTAACCTATTTTTTTAAAACAGGTATTAATATTTTTTTAAAAAAGATTTTTTGACATCGCAAACTAAAAACACCGGTAATTTTTACGTGTCGAAAATATTTACAGGTAATTGTTTTAATTGAACAGATTTTAAAACCTTGCTTTTATTTGACAAACAGGGCGGCATTTATCATGGCACATTATTAGCGGCTACCCTGGCAGACAGGATAATATCTTATTCTACCATACTGCGCCGATTGAGGCATGTCTGACAGAATGAGGGTTATTCTTTAAAAGATTAAAGTTCAAATAATTAAACACAAAAAATTAAAACCATGATCACTGTATTAGAAGTTGCTGCCGTTATTGCTTGTATTTTATTACCATTGGTTCCTGCAAAAAAAGTAGCAAACCACTAAATAGCATTCAGCTGAAAAAGAATTTAAGGGATAGCATTTTGCTATCCCTTTTTTTGTTTTTGGCTGTGAATCAAATAAGTTGATTTGTTGGTGTTTTTAACTGATGAACTTTTTGCCGCGTATCAGTATTTTGATACGACGCCTGTTTAACGATATTTTAACGTGCTTGCGCCCGGTTTTATCAATATGCAGTTGATAAGCCTTGATAATATCTTTATAAGAAAGTATGCCGATCACTTTACGGTCGGGTGTTGAAGAGAATACAGGGAGTACCTCGGCTGCTGTAGCTGACATGATCTCCACCGCATGACGCAAATTGTGATCTGAATTAACAAAGCCATCTTTCCCATCCGAAACCAGATCCTGTAATAACAGATCGCCGGCTAAGCCGTTTTGATAAATGTCGGTTAGCTTTAATGTGCCCAGATAGGCGCCTTCAATATCCACAACGATCACATAATTATCTGCCGCTTTATTTTCTGCCAGCCAGGTTTTAAGTTCCTGGCAGGTAGTTTGCCCGCTAATGGCAATGGCATCATCAGTAAGCACATCGGCAACGCTCATTTTCTGAAGCACATCTGGTTCAAACGAATCGGGTGTGAATACACCACGGCGGGCTATTTTTTCGGTCATGATGGTATTTTCCATCAAAAAGAACGAGATCATATACGCAGCAGTACACGCACCAAGTAGGGGCAGCAAAGCGTGCGATTGCATAGTGGCCTCTAAAGCGAAAACAATACTGGTTAAATAAGCACGCGAAGCACCCGCAAACATAGATGCCATACCTATCAGCGCAGCCATTGGCAGCGTAATACCGGCATCAGGGAAAAATTGCAGAATAACAGTACCAATAATGGCGCCTGCAGCACCTCCGATGGTAAGTAATGGGGCCAGTGTTCCGCCGGATGTACCGCTGCCTAAAGCGATGGCCCACGAAAGAAACTTAAAGAAACACAAAGTACAGATGAGTTTTAACGACCAGGTTCCCGATAAAACACCGATAATATTATCATATCCCACACCCAAAGTATGCGGCGCAAAAAAGCCTATCGCGCCCACAACTAATCCGCCGATGGCTGGCCACCAGATCCAATGAATGGGCAGTTTCTCAAAAGCGTCCTCAATAAGGTATACAATTTTAGTAATGCCTAATGATAAAAAACCAATCACCACGCCAATAAGGCTGTATAACCCCAAAGCGATATTGTTGGGTATCGCAAGCTCCGGCATGGGAAATACCGGGCCCGACTCGAACAATAAATGATGCCCGGCAGCGCCGGTGATACACGCCAACGCTACGGGCAATATAGAACGGGGGGAAAACTCAAAAAGCAATAATTCGATAGCTAAAAATACAGCGGCGATAGGTGTGCCGAATATAGCCGACATACCCGCCGTTGCACCAGATGCCAGTATAATTTTACGCTCGTTGGCGGTAATTTTAAATATTTGTCCCAGGGTTGATCCCAGGGCGCCGCCTGTTGCAATGATAGGGCCCTCGGCGCCGAACGGGCCGCCTGTGCCTATCGCTATTGCCGACGAAATAGGTTTTAAAAAAGTAATGGATGGTTTGATATTGCTTTCGTTAACCAATATCTGTTCCATAGCCTCAGGGATGCCATGGCCACGAATGGCTTTTGAACCATACAGGGCCATTAAACCAACTAAAATACCACCTATTGCCGGTATTACAATTACCCATAATCCCAGGGTATTATTGGCCGGACTGTGAAAGGCAACGCTAAATGTACCGAAAAAGGAAAGATTGGTTACTACATTGATCAGAGATACCAGGAAACGGGCGATGAAACTAATAGCTATAGCCACTAAAATGGCATATGATGAGATGAGGAGGAGCCGGCTTTTAACCAGAAATACTTTGCGGGCCGGTTTTTCACTTGCTTCCAGGTTGTTGAGTAATGGGGAAACCGGGATACCCTCAGTGTACATAGTCTTTTTCATTTAATTGTTGTGGCAATGTATTTTAGGCAAAAATATAGATATAAATCAATAAAACATTGTTTAAGCAATATAATTTATAATTTTGTGGTGATAAACATTTAAAAATGCTGTATAACATTAAAGCGATATGGCTGATTAATGCTATTATTGTCTGACGATCGATCCTGAATGAAGAAACACGAATGTGACCTTGCCACCTGTTTAATGTGCTCTTGCTGCATAGCCGACTGGCTTCCGGCTATAGCCGCTCAAAAAAACAATATCCAGATAAAAAAGGGGCAGCAAATTTTTACCGAAGGTGAAAAGGTTAACCATATTTATTTTGTTTATTCGGGCAAGGTGAAGGTGCACAAACGCTGGGATCATGAAAAAGAGATCATTATACGTTTTGCCAAACCTGGCGATATACTGGGCCACATGGGCCTGGGTAACGATTCTGTTTACCCTGTATCAACTACAGCTATCGAGCCAACTGTAATTTGCGCCATCAGCCTCACGTTTTTTGAATCGACGCTGAATGTGAACCCCAAATTCACTTACGCTTTAATGAAACTTTTTGCCAACGAATTGCAGGAGTCGGAAAAGCGGATGCGCAACCTGGTGCACATGCCTGTAAAAGAGCGTATTGCTTTGGCTATGCTGAACCTGAAAAAACAATTCGGTACTGATGATAGCGGGGCAATTAATATTGAATTAACACGGCAGGATCTGTCATCCTTTGCTGCGGTATCCTATGAAACCTTGTTTAAAGTAACCAATGAGTTTTTAGCGGGCGGTTTGATCGCAACGATGGGAAAGAGCTTTAAATTATTGGATGAAGCTGCACTAACGGCCCTCACGATAAACACAAACTGATTTTATTTTGTAACCCTTTTTTAACAGGTTCTGTCTATGACTGTTACCGCCGAAGTGAGTTACTATTGCAGTATACACACGGTAATGAAAGGTAAAATAGAATTAGAATAGCTGACCTTTAATAAGTTATACCCGATTCCGGTTTGTCGGAGCGGGTATTTTTATTGTGATCAGATATCGCCGCAAAAATGCACCCGGATACCTAACTCATCAAAAGCGGCGGCTTTAATGCGGCAGGCTTTTGCGGCCGTAGCTACATCATCGCAATAAACTACATGGATGTGATTAGATTGATGACGTGCCATCAGCTGATCGCGCGAAACGCCTTTGAGTATACCGTGCATGATGGGCCAGGGTGGTGTGGTTTCGTTCCAGCGGCGCTGGGTTTCCGCATCAGGCAATTGGGCTACTTCGCCAACCCCTAAATCACAATGCAGGGCATCGTTCATTACATAAACCCGGCTCCAAACAATTTGCCCGGGTTTACTAACGCCTTTTAACGTACCGCCACCTTTCGGGAAGAACATAGGGGGCTGGCGCTCGCTCGATGCCCCGGCATAACCATCTTTAAAATGCGAAGCAGGTACCGCGCCCGAAATGAGGAACACCCAAACAAAATCGTCGATACCGTCGCCTTTATAATGTTCGCCCCAGCGGATATCGTGCAGCGTGTTTTCGCCGCTCATGCCCAATTGCTGCCAAAGCTTATAGGTCAGTAAGGCGTCGATGCCGGCACATTCGTCCACTTCGTTAAAGTGAGGGATAGCATGGCCTGCAAAAACTTCTTTACCGTTTTCATTATAAATAGGAGGGCGTTCAATGTTATTAAACAAACCTTCGGCCAGGTCGCTGGTGGCGGTAACATCCTTCATGCCCTGCTGGTATTGTATGCCAATGGTATCACAACCAAAATAATCGGCCATGCGGCCGGCGGCAATATACATTTTGCATTGTTCGAGCGTTTGGCTGCGGGTCAGCTCATTCTTCTCGTCGGTGCCCCAGTTAAAGTGCATACCGCGGTCAAGCATCCATTGCAGTGCGGCTTCCGCTTCTTCGTCTTTTACCAGTTGCATGGCGGCAAATAGCGCCGATTGGCTTAAACGTTCCTTAAATATCCCGGTAGGATGCAGTAAGTGATCGGGCACAATGGCATTGTACATACCCATACAACCTTCGTCGAACACACCCATAATGGCTTTGTTGGTACGGAAATTTTGCGCGAAAGTGCGGCCGGTTTGCTCTTCGCTGAACGGGATCTTAACCAGGTTATAATCTTTTACATGTGAGGTGTCATGTTTGATCCTGCCGGTAGATAACCATTCTCCCAGGGTATCTAAAAAAAACTGATCATCAAAATTTTCGCTCCAAACAGTACTGTAAATTACCCCTGCCTTGGTTAACGATCCGTTGAGGTTAAGCATCCCAACCAAACCCGGCCACATACCGCTCCAATTGGCAACCGTTAAAATAGGGCCTTTGTGCGTAGTTAGCCCCGCTAAAACGTGATGGCTATATTGCCAAACGCTTTCGGCAACAATAAGCGGCGCATCCGGGTCGATGGTTTTGAAAACTTCGATCCCCATTTTTTGCGAATCGATAAAGCCGTGCTTTTTATCTGCGTTATAAACGTGGGCGCGTTTAACGGTGTAACCTGCCTGCTCAATGGCTTTGGTTAGTAAAGCCTCCATTTCGGCTTGTGCCTGCCAGCAGTTTTGGTTGGCAGCAATGCGCGAATCGCCGCTGGCAACGAGCGTTATTTGTTTGGTGTTGTTTTTATTGGTCACGATAGGATATATTAAAATTGAAGATTTATTGACCCTCCTAATTTCAATCACAAAACCCTGCCTTTTCTGTGCTTATTTAGCAGGATTATGTACTTTCCTATCCTAATAGTTAGGGTTCCATCAGTTTGCTTTCATCCGCTGTAGCTATAACCGCGCGTTTAAGCGCCATAATGTAGCCAAAATGCAAACCTTCGTGAAACGGTAAAAAGTTAATGGCCTCGTCAAGGTTACCTATCTGTACGCCATAGCGGGTTGTCCACGGGGTATGGGTGCCAAATATTTGATGCTGATAATCAACCTCCAGCTGATCGATGGTAGAGAACATCAGCGTTTTGATCTGGTCTATCTCTTCCTGTGTAATAAAGCGCTCCGGTTTGCTTTCGGGCTTAAAGCGCATAAAAAACTCATCGGTAATATGCATCGGTGTATTGCCCGATCGCTTATAGCATACGCCTTGCTGTGCCGCCACCATGTGTCCGAGGTTCCAGGCTATGTTGTTGTTAAATCCGTCGGGGATATGGTTTAACTGTTCGATGGTCAGATCTTTAACATAATCCAGTGTAGCTTTCCTGGTTTGGCGGATGGTTTCTAAGGCTTTATTCATACCCAAATGTACGCCCGGCTAATAAATTTTCCTAATGTGAGCGTAATTATCCTGCTTTATAAATATACCCAAAACAGCGAAATAGTAAAGAACTCAACATTTACACACGCCTGAACAATTGCCTCTACCGCCTTTTTATCGGTAGGGAAGTGCTTGGGATCGCGGTCAAAAAGGTCTTTTTAGTCTGCCTGGGTTTTCATTTTTTTTGAGAGGGTAGGTTTATAAATAAATAGAAACAGAACGTATGCCGCAGCGGTAAAAACACTGCAATTAATTGGTTAATAAACTGATGGGGAATCATACCAAGCCTACATAAATATTTATAAAAACACCAGGTATTTAATAAAAAGATTAGGTTAAAAAACAGGCAAAGATCGGCCATGCTTAGCATGGCCGATCCGTTTTTACGGTTTGTCTATATTTTTGTAGATCGTGCCGTTCTTCATCACAAAGCGAACGTTCAGTATCGCATTAATATCCTTATCAATACTGTTATCAACAGCGATAATATCGGGCAGGTAATCTTTTTTCAAAATGCCAAGATATTTGCCCCAGCCCAGCACCTGCGCCGAGTTGCGTGTACCGATCTGCAGCACTTGTGTAATGGGCAAACCCGCCTCATAATATCCGATGAGCGTGTGTTTTGACGGCTCGCCGAAAGGCCTGTCAGAAGCGCCATAATCGTCGGAGCCATAGGCTATCGTTACACCATATTTAATTGCCCGTTGCAACCGCTCGATAGATCTTTTCCGGCTATTATTTACATTGATGTTCATACGGGTGGTATCTTTCATCCTGGTTTTCAGTAAATCTACCAGGCCGGCACGGTCGCCATCCGTTGGTACCAGTACTACGTGCTTTTGAGCCATCAATATTAAGGTAGAATCGGCTATATTATAACCGTGTTCAATAACATCCACGCCTGCCAGTACCGCGTTATGTGTCGATTCGAACGTAGTGGCGTGAGCAACAACGGGTATTTTATAACGATGCGCCTCATCAACCGCGGCCCGCATCTCTTCAATAGTGAGCTTGGTTCGGTTTGGGCGATTGTCACTATAGAGCTTGATAACGTTTACACCCTGGTTAATGTGCTCGCGCACAGCCTGTACCGCATCGGCCGGGCCCGATATCACCCGGTATTCGCCATCAACAAGTGACTGGTTAGCAAACAGCAGGCCGGGCAGTTGCGCTCCGGCGGCAGCCAATCCGGGCCCGGCACAGCTTATGTTGGGCCCGGGTACCAGGTTTTGGGCAATGGCCCTGCGCAAAGCTATATCGCCATACATACCCGAATTGCCCAGATCCTGTACCGACGTAATGCCGCTTTCCAGGTAGCCTTTGGCCCGGGCCGCGCCATAAAGCGCACGCCAGGCATCGCCATCCATCGTGAGGTGTTTTTCGAGCGCAAGCGTGCTGGCATTTTCAACAGCGCCAAGGTTATCCTCTTTGTATAATAAATGGGTATGTGCGTCGATCAGGCCGGGCAGCACCGTATAGGCCGAAAGATCGATCAGGGTATATTTTTTTCTTTCTTCATCAGTAACCGCGGCATCGGGTTTTACATCCTCAATATGCCCGCGGGCGATAAGGATATCCATTCCGGATTTAAATTGTGCCGACTCGCTGTCGAACAGTTTCCCGGTTTTGATCAGATAGGCTTTGTTGGGTTGTGCAAATAAAATTGCAGGCATAACACAAAGCAGGAAGAATGCTACTTTTTTCATGATTATGATATGTGAATTGATGGTTTATAAATTGAAGATAAGAATAGTTTCTTATCTTCAAAACAAACAAGTGCCAATTGATTATAACAATCTGATAATGAGTAATAAAATTATAAGAAAATTTTCTTATCTTTAATGATTTTTGTCATTTTGTTAGCAGGAAAGGAAGAATGATGTTTAATAAAAGCTTGAGTTGAAGATCGTCACATTGCCAAAACCTCGTTCTCTTTACTGATACGCACCGTAAGCATAATAGCATTAAGAATGGTGAAGATTGCGGCGGTATAATACAAGTGAAAGGTGAGCGGGATAATGGCAATTTCGCAGACTACAATAATATAATTGGGGTGCTTAACATATTTGTAAATGCCGGTGGCCACTGGCCTGCTGCCGGGTATTTTGTAAATGCGGGTGTTCCAGTAATATCCTAAAGTAGATATCACGATGATTTTAATACCGATCAGTATAAAAAATAAAATTAACAGGTAATAATTGATATCGTCAATGCCGCGCCAGATATATTCGGCGATAAGTGATGCGATAAAAAGGGTATGCATTGCTACTATAAACGGATAATGCTCGTTGCCATATTCAACGGCGCCGTTTTTGATGAGCCAGGCAGCATTGCGGCTTGATATAAATAATTCAAAAAGGCGCTGTGCTATTAAAAAGCAGATAAAAAGGGTAAATATCATGGCTTAATTTTTCATATTTAACAAAACCATCTCGCTCGAAAAGCCCGGCCCCATGGCCAGCATCAATCCGTAACCATCGGTAAAACCTTTGCGCATAAATTTTTCAAGCACATATAAAACCGTAACGCTCGACATATTGCCGTAGCTATTCATCACCTCGCGGGTATTTTTCAGGAAGTCGCCTTCAACGTCCAGTGCATCGGTATAGGCATCCAAAACCTTTTTGCCGCCGGGGTGAAAAATAAAGTTTTTGATATCGGATAGCTGAAGACCGTGTTTTGATAAGAACGCGGTAATATCGTGCAAAATATTTTCGTGAATAAAGGTTGGGATATCCTTAGAGAAAACCACCTTAAACCCTTTGTCCTGAAAGTCCCAGCCCATTACCTCGAGCGAATCGTAATACAATTTGCTGCTTGCTGCCACAAAATTTATCTGCTGTTGGGTTTTGTGGTTATCGCCTTTAATGATGCAAGCCGCAATACCATCCGAAAATAAGCTCGATCCGATAAAATTGCTTTTGCTGTAATCGCTTTTGATCAATGTTAGCGAGCATAATTCAATCGCAACCAATAGCACAACGGCATCCGGATTGGCTTTGGCTAAAGTGTTTGCCTTGGCCATGCCCGATACACCGCCTGCACAACCTAATCCCCAAATGGGCATCCGGTTAATATGTTGGTTCAGGCGTAACTGGTTAATGATCAGTGCATCAAGGCTGGGTGTAGAGAGCCCTGTAGTAGATACGAACAGGATATCGGTAATGTCGTTTTTATCTATCCCGGCATTTATTACAGCCGATTGGATCGCCTCGACAGCGTATTGTAAAGCAAGCCTTACATACTCGTTATTTCGTTCTTCAAAGGTAGTTGACTGGGTGTACCAGGGCAGCGGTTTGGCAAAATTACGCTCCACAATTTCGGTATTGTCAAAGGCATGTATCAGCCGGTCGACCTGTGGAAAATCGACAGCGAACATTTCGCGGGCCTGTTGTTTAACGCTTTGCTGATCAACTTTATAAGGCAGATCAATTTTTGATACCGTTGCTATAAAAGGCATAAAGGGATGTAAGTTACAGTTAAGTTATATAACAAATAATACCGGTAATGTTTTACGGTTTTACGCCTGCACCGATATGATTTAATTATGACAACGGTATATTATGTTATACGATTATAATAAAAATACGTTGCCCTACAAATTATAGTTTTTCATAATCCTGGGGCGTATCAATATCGACCGCACCTAATGGAAACGGAACGGTTTCAATATCAGCAGCATGAATAGCCAAAAGCTTTTTTGCGCCCTCGTGGCCGGTGAGTGTAAGTAATTCGGAAAAATATTTTTGACCGAACAATACAGGTACACCTATGGTATTGTTGTAGGCACAGGCTATGATACCTTTGTGGCTTTTGTTTTTCTTTCGCAGGATATCATTAAGCAGTTTTGAACTTACGTGCGGCTGATCGCAAAGCATAATAAGTGCGTTGCTGGTACCCGGCGTATTTTGAAGATGATCGATACCGGCGCGGATGGACGATGCCATGCCTTCTTCCCATTTGGTGTTGATAATGACCTCGATAGGTTTGGGCGCGATGCCAGGCAGGATATCATCCGCAAAAGCACCTAACACAACCACAACAGGTCGGTATGGCGATTGAAGCGCAATGTTGATACTGTGCTGTAAAAGGCTGTTGCCCTGGTACTGCAGTTGCTGCTTGGGTTTGCCCATACGGGTGGACTGGCCCGCGGCCAGGATGATGAGGCCGGTCATGGAGCGAATATATAATGTGGTGTCATCCTGAGCTTGTCGAAGGATGGTGTATAGGCCAGCCCGCTGTGGTTCGACAAGCTCACCATGACACCCTTGCTTTTAAGAAGATCAGGATATTTTTGTTGCATCTGCATGAATAGAAACCGGTTTATATTTCAGCGAATAACCTTCCCGGCCTGATAGCACGGATTTTATTTCGGCGATGATGGATAAAGCGATCTCTTCGGACCCTTCGGAGCCGATATCGAGCCCAACCGGGCCGTAAAGCTTTTCTAACTGTTTGCCGGTAATTTTAAGCCCGGTATCTTCCAGCTCGCCTAACATCCGTTCGAGCTTCTTTTTAGGGCCAAGCATACCGATATAAGAAATGTCAAGCGGTAAAACTTCACGTAATAGCGCCATTTCGTAATTGTAGTTATGTGTCATTAATACGATTACGCTACGCTCATCTAAAGTAATTTGCGATAAAACCTGCTCGGGTTTGGCACAGATCACTTGTTTTGCCGATGGGAACCTGTCTGCCTTAGCATAATTGTTACGGCCATCAACTATGGTTACATCCCAGCCTAAAATGGCTGCCATCTGCGTAAGTGGGATGGCATCGTTACCTGCGCCTATAACGATAACTGATATTGCAGGTTTAATATGCTCTACAAAACCGGTGTATTCCAACCCATCGACATAAATTTTAGTTGCCGATATACCTGTGCGCAATACATCAAGGGCATCGTTGATCAATGTGTCTTTAAGATCCGGATTTGCCAAAGAATGTTTTACAAAACCATCTTCGGTTACCATTAAACAGGTACCGGGTTGTGCGGCTTTCCTGTCCTGTAAAGAAAACAGCGTAACCAGTACCGCGTTTTGGCGTTTGTTATTGATGTTTTGCAATAGCCGGATAGGGTTATTGCTGTTTTCGGGATGGATGATAGGTTCGATCAAAATATGGATAATGCCATTGCAGCCTAAGCCAACACCAAGCCTGGCATCATCGTCATCGGTAGTATCATAAGTAACCAGCATAGGTTGCTGCTGAGCCATAGCCAGGCGGGCCTTGCGCAAAGCATCGCCTTCGAGACACCCGCCGCTGATAGCGCCGGTAAGCTCGCCGTCTTCGGTAACCAGCATACGCGCACCTGCACGTCTATAAGCCGAACCCTCTACGAGCACTACGGTTGCCAATGCAGTTTGCTTGCCCTGTTTTGCGGCGACCTGGTAAGCCCTGATGATATCTTTGATCTCCTTCATCAGATGAGTTTATCGGGAGTAATAGGCATTTCGCGCACACGCTTGCCTGTTGCATTGTAAACCGCGTTGGCAATAGCCGGGGCAAAGCCGATGATGGATATTTCGCCGATGCCCTTGGTGCCCATCGGGTTAAGCACCGGGTCGGGCTTATCAATAAATACAACCTCAATTTGTGGTACATCGGCATGTACGGGTACATGGTAATCGGCAAAGTTGCCGTTGATATAACGGCCGTAACGGTCATCAAACAAAGCTTCTTCGGTTAGTGCCATGCCGATACCGCCAACCACACCGCCGATCATCTGGCTGCCGGCTGTTTTATGATTGATGATGGTGCCCGCGTCAACAGCGGCCACCGCCTTTACCACTTTAACCTGCCCGGTTATGGGGTGTACGCGTACTTCGCAAAAATGCGCCGAAAACGAATACATGGAATATTTTGAACCTTCATCGCCTCCCTGCGACCCTTGTGTGATCTCGATATAGGGCAGGTTTTGCTGTTTTAATATATCGGTGTACTGGCCAGGCGAAAGATCGTTCTCGGTTTTGCCGGATAGCTCCATCAGTTTCTTTTTCAATGCAAGGCTGACATCGTGCACGGCTGAGCCCACCGAAGAAACGGTTGACGAACCGCCCTGCTGCCCGGCTTGCGGGAAGGAAGAGTTACCCAACTCAAAAGTGATCTTTTCGGGCGGCAAACCTAAGGCATCGGCAGCGATCAATGTCATAGACGTTGCTGTACCCGGGCCAATATCGGCGGTAGCGCATTGGATATTTACGGTGCCATCGGCCGAGATACGAATTTTAGCGGTAGCCTTGCCACGGTGCGCTCCAAATACACCGCAACCAATGCCAAAGCCCACCAGCCAGTCGCCATCCATAACCGAGCCGGGTATTTGGCTGCGTTTGCTCCAACCGATCTTTTCGGCGCCTATGCTGTAACATTCCTTTAGATACTTACTGGAGTAGGGCAGGTTCCTTTCAGGATCATTCTCTGCATAATTTTTTAAACGCAGGGCAATCGGGTCCATATTCAGCTTGTAAGATAATTCATCCAATGCCGACTCGATCGCGTAAGCGCCGGTAGCTTCGCCCGGGCCGCGCATAGGGGCGGGGACACCTACGTTAAGCGGAATTATTTTGTATCGTGTGGTTACATTCGGACTGGCATATAAAAAGCGCGATACGTTATTTGAACCTTCGGTAAACTCTTCGTACACGGCGGTTTGCGAATAAGATTCGTGAGTAATACCTATCAGCTGACCATCTGCTGCAGCGCCCAAACCTATTTTTTGAACGGTTTTTGGCCGGTAGCCAACCGATGTAAACATCTGTTCGCGCGTAAGCATCAATTTAACCGGGCGGCCTACTTTTTTTGCGGCCATTACCGTGGCAATTTCGTGCGGCCAGGTACGCAGCGACGAGCCGAAAGCCCCACCCACAAAGCGCGAATTGACCTGTACTTGTGCGTCGGTCAGTTTAAAGGTATTCATGATGCTTTGCTGGGTTGCCTTTACGCCCTGCGATTTGGTGAACACGGTAACCTTGTCACCCTCCCAAAAGGCGGTAGTGTTGTGCAGTTCCATAGGGCTGTGCACCTCGGTAGGCAGCGTATAGGTTTGCTCTATGATAACCGGTGCGGTTTTATAGGCATCAACTATACCGCGTTGATAATCTCTACCGCGGCCGGGAGCCACGGCATTAGCCATGTTATCTTCCAGGTTGGTTTTATGTTCGTCTTTTTGATAGGTAGCTTTAACCAGCGATGCCGCGTGAGTAGCGCGTTCAAAGGTATCGGCAACTATCAGCGCAATAGGCTGGCCGTTAAAAAATAGCCTATCGCTGCCAAAAACACGGTAAGTTGGTTTGCCGTTGGTATTGGTGCCGCTGGGTTGAAAACCTTGTAACTGTGGTGCATTTAAATGACTGATCACCGTTAACACACCAGGTGCAGCCTCGGCTGCTTTGGTATCCAGTGATGTAATAGTTCCGCTGGCAATGGTGCCCGGTACCAGTACCCCATATACCAGGTTGGGTATTTTGTGCTCGGCCGAGTAAGTGGCAGCGCCCGTAACTTTTAGCCTGCCATCAACGCGATCCATGGGTTCGCCGATGACGCTTTTTTTCATTCGCTCTTCCATATTATGCTATTGATGCTGCTGTTTTTAACGCCTGGACAATTGTGTTGGGGCCAAGTTTTAATTTAAACTGGTTGTATTTGTACGCTTTGGCTCCCTGCATGGCAATTTGCGATGCCTGCTTAAAGCTGTCAACATTGGCAGGTTTACCGATCAATGATCTTTCGGCATCGTGCAGGCGCCATGGTTTATGCGCCACGCCGCCCATAGCCAGTTTTGCATTTTTGATGATGCCGCCTTCTATGTTCAATACGGCTGCTACAGATATCAGTGCAAAGGCGTAAGATGTTCTGTCGCGAACCTTTAAATAGGCTACGTTTTTAGTTGGATGCGCATCCGGGATGTCGATACCTAAGATCAGTTCGCCTTTTTGCAGCGTGTTATCATGCTCCGGATGATCTCCCGGCAAACGGTGAAAATCGGCAAACGGAATATGGCGCTGACCTTTTAAACCCACTACGGTAACGGTGGCATCCAAAGCTACCAAAGCAACACACATATCGCTTGGGTGCACAGCTATACAGCTTGGGCTTGCGCCGAAGATGGCATGCATACGGTTAATACCGCCGATAGCGCCGCAGCCTGTGCCCGGCTCGCGTTTGTTGCAGGGCATGCTGGTGTCAAAAAAATAACCGCAGCGGGTGCGCTGCAACATATTACCGCCAACGGTTGCCATGTTGCGCAATTGCGGCGAAGCACCGGCATTTAACGCCAGGGCCAATACCGGATGATGTTGTAATATCAAGCTATTTTCGGCAACCTGGCTGTTAAGGGCCAGCGCGCCGATATGGATACCGGTGGGTGTTTTTTTAATGTCTTTAAGCGGGAGGCGGTTGATATCCACCAGGCGGTCGGGTTTTACCACGCCCATTTTCATCAGGTCGATGAGGTTGGTGCCGCCGGCTATAAACTGGGTATTGGCATCTTTAACAAAGGCTTTGATGGCTGCTGCTTGCTCGGCAGGGCGTACATACTGAAACTGGTTCATACTTTTTGCCCTCCTTTGCTTACTTCGAGTATGGCGTTAACGATATTGGGATAGGCACCGCAGCGGCAAATGTTACCGCTCATGTATTCACGGATATCATGTTCGTTATTGGCATGGCCCTCGCGGATGCAGGCTACGCCCGACATGATCTGCCCCGGCGTACAATAGCCGCACTGAAAGCCATCGTGTTTAATAAATGCTTCCTGTAAGGGGTGAAGATCATTGCCGTTTGCCAGGCCCTCAATGGTGGTTATTTTGTGCCCATCGTGCATGAGGGCTAAACTGAGGCACGAGTTTACCCGTTTGCCATCCACATGTACGGTGCATGCGCCGCATTGGCCACGATCGCAACCTTTTTTGGTGCCGGTAAGATGCAACTGTTCGCGCAGCAGATCAAGCAGGGTAACCCGCGGTTCAACCGAAACCTCGTGTTTTACACCATTTACAGTAATGCTGAGGGGGACTTTTTCAAAAACGGAAGCTATCTTTTCGTCGAGACCGCTTTCGGCTGCTTTAACGAGGGTTGCCGGTGTTAACGCAACGGCGGTAAGCAAAGACGACTGTTTAATAAAATCGCGCCTGGTACCGTTAAGCAAATCTTCGCTTTCGGGCAATATATCGGGCTTTTTTGAGGCCATAAGGTTAGTTTATAATATCGTGAAATTACAAAAATATTTGGCAGTAAATGGGGATGTAACTACAATATTATACAACGGTTTTGGCTATTTGTTTAGCTATTTTGGCAGGAAGGGGCTTTGATGTGCAAATGTGCAAATGTATTTAGATGTGCAAATGAATTAATAATTTCGGGTTGTTACATGCCTTTATTGAGCGTTAAATGCAAGTCGCTGTCCCATTACGTTATCAATCAACTTACCATCGGCGTAAGCTAAATTGCCCGATACGATAGTGTGTGTAATTTTTGACCGGAAGGTTTGTCCTTCGAATGGGCTCCAGCCACATTTATACAGGATGTTTTGCTTGCTCACCTGCCATGGCGAATTGAGATCAACCAGCGTTAAGTCGGCCCAGTAACCTTCGCGGATAAAACCACGTTTCTCTATTTTAAAACAAATGGCAGGGGAGTGGGCAGCTTTATCAACAATCTGCTCCAAAGTTATTTTACCCTGGTGGTGCATCTCTAAAAGCGCGGGCATAGCATGTTGCACTAATGGCCCGCCCGATGGTGCCTGCAGGTAGGGTTTATCCTTCTCTTCAATGGTATGCGGGGCATGATCGGTAGCGATGATATCGATGTGGTTATCGAGCACAGCCTTTAAAACACCGTCACGATCGGCCGCGGTTTTAACGGCCGGGTTCCATTTAATGAGATTGCCTTTGCTTGCATAATCGACATCGCTAAACCATAAATGATGTATGCAGGCTTCGGCGGTGATCTTTTTATCCTTTAGCGGGATGGTGTTATCAAACAAATGCGTTTCCCTTTCGGTGGATATATGCAGAATGTGTAAACGCGTGCTGTGTTTTTTGGCAAGCTCAACCGCCATGCTTGATGACAGATAGCAAGCCTCGGCACTGCGAATTTTAGGATGCAGCTTTACCGGGATGTTTTCGCCCAGCAGTTGCTTAAAATGTTCCAGGTTATCTTTGATGGTCTGCTCATCCTCGCAATGTGTAGCGATAAGCATGGGGCATTCGGCAAAAAGCTTCTCTAATGTGGTGGGATTGTCTACCAGCATATTACCGGTTGATGAACCCATAAATACCTTAACACCGCAAACGCTGGCTGCATCGGTACGCAAAACCTCGTCCAAATTATCGTTACTGGCGCCGATAAAAAACGAGTAGTTAGCCAACGATGTTTTGGCAGCGATATCGTATTTATCCTGCAATAGTTGTTGGGTTAACGTGTTGGGTACTGTATTGGGCATCTCCATAAAACTGGTAATACCACCGGCTACAGCGGCGCGGCTTTCGGTATGGATATTGGCCTTGTAGGTTAATCCCGGCTCACGGAAATGCACCTGGTCGTCTATCATCCCTGGCAACAGGTACAAACCTTCGGCGTTGATCACCTGATCGGCATGCTGGTCGATGTGGCTGTCGATACGTTCGATGATACCCTTTTTGATCAGTACATCGGCGATGAATTGCCGGCCTTCGTTAACTATGGTGGCTTGTTTGATGAGGATGGTGGACATAGGTGCAAATATATGCAGAGCAAGGAACAAAGAACAAAGATAAAAGAGCCATTTCGACAAATCAGTACAAAATGAAATCCTTAATCTTTGCTCCTTGCTCTTTACTCTATAATGTAAACGCTATCTTTGCCGCCATGTCTGTAACTTTTGATGATTTTGGCTTTAACCGGCAAATACTGAACGCTATTGCCGATGCCGGTTATACCGAAGCTACGCCTATACAGCAAAAAGCTATCCCGCCGATAATGAACGGGCAGGATGTGATGGGTATAGCGCAAACAGGCACCGGTAAAACGGCTGCTTATATGCTGCCCATCATTATGAAGCTTAAATACGCCCAGGGTAATGATGTACGCGCCTTAATTGTAGCGCCGACGCGTGAACTGGCCCTGCAGATAGAAGAAAACTCGCGCGAATTTTCGAAATATACCGACCTGCGTATTGTTTGCCTTTACGGCGGATTGGGCCCCAAAACGCAAAAGGAACTGATCGACAAAGGCGTGGATATCATTGTGGCAACACCCGGCCGTTTTATGGATGTTTACCTTGCTGGACATATTGTAACCAAGCTGTTGCAGGTTTTGGTGCTTGACGAGGCCGATAAAATGATGGACATGGGCTTTATGCCCCAGATAAACCGGATACTGGAAGTTGTCCCGCGGAAGAGGCAAAACCTGTTGTTTTCGGCTACCATGTCGGATAAGATCAATGAGCTGTCTTCAAACTTTTTAGAGTTCCCGACCACCATTGAAGTTACACCACAAGCTACACCGGCACAAACCGTGCAGCAGAACCTGTACTATGTGCCCAATGTAAAAACCAAAATACACCTGCTCAAATACCTGCTTGACCAGCCGGAGGATATTAAAAAACTGATCATCTTTTGTAAAACCCGTTATGCTGCCGAGGATGTATACAAGTTTTTGCTACGCAAATTTGGCGAAAAGGAGGTGAGGGTATTACATGCCAACAAAGGGCAGAACACCCGGATCAACTCCATCAACGCGTTTAAAAACGATGAGGTGAAGATACTGGTTGCTACTGATGTAGCCGCACGGGGTATTGATGTGAGCGATGTGAGCCATGTGATCAATTTTGATGTGCCGATAGTTTACGAAGATTATGTGCACCGCATCGGTCGTACGGGCAGGGCATTTCAATCGGGTACGGCGATAACTTTTTGCACCCCGGCCGAAGAATATTACATAAAAAAGATAGAAAAGCTTATTCGCCAACAAATTACTGTGATACCTTTGCCCGCCGAAGTTTTTGTGGAAGAAACACCATACCAGGAACGGCAGGAGCAGGCCATGGAAGTGGATATGCAGAAACGTAAAGAAGACCCTGAATTTAAAGGAGCCTTCCACGAAAAGAAGACGCTTAACCAGCGTAAAAAGTTTGATGCTGCCAAAGGTAAAACAAGCAAACCTGCGGCACGCAACAACAGGCCGGGTAAAAAGGCCGCGGCACAAAAAGAAAACAGGAAAAGACGATAACAAATATTAAATGAAGCTCAGAATTACACCGCTTAACTTTGCTACCGCGTTCTTTTTTGTAATGGCCGGCCTTATTTTTATAAAGGGCGCGCATGTGCTTAATATCGCTTATGCCTTGCCTCAGCAGCATTTAAAGGTTACGCTGAGCATTATATTTTTCTTTTTTGGACTGGTTGTGGCCTTTTTAGACCTGATGCTGCGCAACTTTTTCCCGGAGATCAAAAAGTTATGGATAGTTGAATCGAGCTTTATCGTTTTAACTGCCGTAATATTTCTAATAGTAAAATAACACATTCTATATATTTCGATGAAGAAAGCTGAGATCAAATTAACGATTGAACTGGACGATAATAATGTTCCTGAAAACATAACCTGGGAATCAACCGATTCAAAAACCAAAGAGGCGCTTGCGGTAAGCTCGTTTATGCTGGCCCTTTGGGATCATAACTATAAAAACACCCTGCGCATTGACCTGTGGACAAAAGAAATGCCCGTTGACGAAATGAAACGTTTTTTTTACGAAAGTCTGCAAACTATGGGCGATAGCTTTTTACGTGCCACCGGCGAAAAAAACATTATTGAAGATCTTCGTGATTATTGCGCGCACTTTGCCGATAAAATGGAATTGAAACAATAATTGTATATTTAAGCCATGCGCATCAGTTCACTCATCTCGTTTGTGGGTTTTGTATTGGTTATAGCTGGCGCCTATTGCCCTTTGCTGCGTCCGTTCCATTTGTTTAATTACAACCTGTTCGGTCTGAATAAACCTTATGGAATAGTGGTGTTGCTGATAGCCGCCGTTGGTATACTGGCCGCAGTGCTGGATAGGCGGCCGTTACTAAAAATTGCGGCCTATGTTACGCTGGCCCTGGTTGTGCTGATTTATATAGCCGCGGTTTTACAGGTAAAAAGTACGTTTAACTTTATCCCGTTTAAAGGCATGGCATCTGGCCTGTCGCGCATGATCAGATTTAAATGGGGCTGGTATCTGCTATTTGCTGGTGCCATATTAAGTGTAGGCGGTACATTCGGCGCCAAGCCAAAACCAATAAAACAGCCCGCTAATTAAATTGGCTTTTTGTACTAATTTAATTATTTTCTTGTTATAGCTATGCGGAATGAAAAACATCTTTTTATTTCGCATTTTCGTATTTATATTGTGGTCCATATATTCAACCCATAATAGCGCAATAGTATAAACTCTACCACATGTTAAAACTTTCTTTCCGGCAACAGGTACTTACCGGCTTTTTGGTATCGATCCTGTTAGTTTTCGTTGTCGCCTTTTTATCCTACAACAGCATACAAAAACTTGAAGAAGATAATAAATGGGTGAACCATACCCAAAGGGTTATCCACAGTTCGACGGATCTGCTGCAGTATATGATAGATGCCGAAACAGGTATGCGTGGTTTTGGCGCTACCAACAAACCTGTTTTCCTGGATCCTTATAAGGAAGCTTTACCGGCAATTAAATCCAGTCTTGATTCGCTTGGCAATTTGATCAGCGATAATCCGATTGAGGTAAGGCGTGTAGATTCATTAAAAAAACTGGTTTCTCATCAGCTTGAAATTTTAAAGACCAATATCGAGATACGCCCTGTGCGCGGCCTTGATTTTATGGTGCAGAACAATATGTTTTTGCGTGGTAAAGCCAATATGGATTCCATCAGGCAGATCACAGGCAATGTGATAAACGAAGAGAACCGCTTGTTGGCTGTGCGTAAAGAAAATTCGCATCAGGCAGCTACCACAGCTATTATCATTATCATAGCAGGGTCGTCGATATTTCTGATCATCGTTATCTTCCTGTTCTTTTTTATACAGCGCAGTTTTGACGATGTGGGCCGGGCAAACGCTTCTCTGGCTATCGTTTTAAAAGAAAACGAAGCTAAAAACTGGCTATTAACCGGTACCGGCAGACTCAGCGAACTGGTACAGGGAGAGCAAAGTGAAAAAGAAATGGCCCAAAAAGTTATCGCCGAAGCCTGTGAATATGCAGGCGCGCAAACCGGCACTTTCTATTTATTTAATCCCGAAGAGAACAGGCTCGAATTTACTGCGGCATACGCTTTCCACAATACCGATGCGATCAAAAAACAGGTGAGGATGGGCGAAGGCTGGCTGGGCCAGGCTGCCGAAAACGGGCGTACACAGATCATTAAAGGTAAGCTGAATGATAAGCTGGGCCTGGAATCGTCGTTATTAAGGCAAGAGGTTTACAACGCGGTTGTAGTGCCTTTCTTTTTTGATAAAAAACTGAAAGGTGCGATAGAGTTTGGTTTTGCCGGTGAATTGACATCGGGCGAGGAAGATTATCTGAAACTAACTTCGGATATTATTGGCATAGCCATTAACACTGCGCAGGCTCGCACCATAATGCACGATCTGTTCGAAGAGGTACAACAACAGGCCGAAGAACTGGAAGCGCAACAGGAAGAATTGCGCACCACTAACGAAGAGCTGTTGCGGAAAACCGAAATGCTGCAGGCATCAGAAGAAGAGTTGCGCGTACAGCAGGAAGAGCTGCGAACCACCAATGCCGAATTGGAAGAAAAAGCCAGTTTACTGGAAGAAAAGAACCAGGCTATTGAAGAGGCCCGGCGCTCAATAACCCAGCAAATGCACCAGCTGGAAACAACGGGTAAATACAAATCGGAGTTTTTGGCCAATATGAGCCACGAATTGCGCACCCCGTTAAACAGTATTTTGGTGCTTGCGCGGATATTGAAGGATAATAAACCGGCCAATTTAAGCGAAGACCAGATCAAGTATGCCAGTGTGATATTTAACGCCGGTAATGACCTGCTGACACTGATCAATGATATTCTCGATCTGTCGAAAATAGAATCGGGCAAGCTGGACCTGGTGAACGAGAAAGTGAAAGTAAGCGAAATATTGAAAGATATGGAGATGCTTTTTGCTGAGGTAGCAACAGGTAAAAAAATAAAATTTACAACACATCTGGATGCCAACGTGCCCGAATATGTGTTGACGGATAATACCCGCACACAGCAGGTGATCAAAAACCTGCTTTCGAACGCGTTTAAATTTACGCCCGAAAACGGTTCGGTAAGCATTATAGCTACTGCCGATCCGGCGCGTAAAAACTTATCGTTAACGATTAAAGATACCGGCATAGGTATACCTTATGATAAGCAAAAACTGATATTTGAAGCTTTCCAGCAGGCCGATGGTTCAACCAGTCGTAAATATGGCGGCACCGGTTTGGGTTTATCAATAAGCCGTGAGCTGGCCAGTTTATTGGGCGGGGTTATTAGCGTAAAAAGTACCCCGGGCGAAGGCAGCGAGTTTACCTTTACATTGCCTGTTGAAGGTATTGTATTTAAAACCGAAAATGAGGACCTGCCTGAAATTGGCGACTTAATAGTACATGCCGACGAAGCCGCGCCGTTTAAACTGCAAAGTCCGTTGAAAATTGACACCATCAGGAAGGGGCGTACCGAGCCGCTGGTGGTGATTGTGGAAGACGATAAAAACTTTGCCAACATATTGCAGGATTACTCGAAGGAGCATGGTTACAAATCTATCCTGGTGCATGATGGCGACCAGGCATTTATAACCATCAAAGAAAACCTGCCCGATGCCGTAATACTGGATATTATGTTGCCAGGTAAAGATGGCTGGGAAATATTAAAGGAAATCAAGGCTGATAACGAAACAGAAACTATCCCCGTGCATTTAATGTCGGCGGGGGATGCCGCTGCAAACAAGGTGCGTAAATCGGGAGCTATCAGTTTCCTTAAAAAACCGATCAATACAGATATTTTAGATAACCTGTTTAAAGATATGGCTGCCAAAAGCGGGAGTGCGTTTAAACAGATACTATTGATCGAAGATCACCAGGTGCAGAGCCATGCTCTGAAAGAGCTGATGGAAAAACAGGGCATTACCGTTGACCAGGCTTTTGATGGAGAAACCGCATTTAACATGATATTGGATAACGAGTACCAGTGCGTGATACTTGATCTGAACCTGCCCGATATTTCGGGACTTGATCTGCTGGATAAGATCAAAGAGATCGACCGTTTTGCCGAGCTGCCGGTTATCGTCAATACCGCCATGGAACTGGATAAAACTTCGGTTAACAGGCTAATGCAATATGCCAATGCAATGGTTGTTAAAAACAACAAGTCGAGTGAACGGTTAATAGACGAGGTAAATCTATTTTTAAATAAAATTAACAGTATGGCCGATCATCCTTACCAGGGTAAGGCCGCTATTAAAGTAAAATCTTATTCGGGCGACAGACAAATGTTAAAGAACAAAAAAATACTGGTAGTTGACGATGACATGCGCAACATATTCGCGTTAAGCAGCGCTTTAGAGAATTATGATATGCTGGTTGAAATAGCCAACGACGGGCAGGAAGCATTAAACAAGCTTGATGAAATAGCCGACATTGACCTGGTGCTGATGGATATTATGATGCCTGTGATGGATGGCTACGAATCAATGCGCCAGATACGTAAACAGGCTAAATACAACAAGTTGCCCGTAATTGCGCTTACCGCGAAGGCAATGAAAGAAGACAGGGAAAAATGTATTGAGGCCGGTGCAAACGATTATATAACCAAGCCTGTTGATATAGACAGATTGCTGGCATTAATGCAGGTCTGGCTTGAGCAATAAAGATGGGTAATCTTCCGGAAGAATTAGATTCGACACAGCTAAACGAACTGATAAGTCTTGTAAAGAACCTTTACGGGTTTGATTTTATGCATTATTCAAAAGCTTCGTTAAAACGAAGAGTTATGCGGATAATGCAGATGAAAAAATTTGACTTTTGGGAGCTGCGGTATGCACTGATCAACAATACTGCCTTTTTTCAGGAGTTTTTGGAAGAGATCACGGTAAACGTTACCGAAATGTTTCGCGATCCATCGTTTTACCGGGCGCTTAAAACGGAGGTAATGCCTTATCTCTCAACGTTTCAGCGGATAAAGATATGGAGTGCGGGTTGCTCATCGGGCGAAGAGCCCTACTCGCTCGCTATACTGATGCAGGAACTGGGGTACATAGACAAATCGTTTATTTACGGTACAGATATCAATACAGAGGTACTTAAGAGCGCTAAAAAAGGTATTTACAGCCTGCGGAACATTAAAGGGTATGCCGAAAACTATAACCAGGCAGGTTTACCGGGCACCCTTACCGATCATTTTACTATTATGTACGATGCGGCTACGGTACATTCGGAACTAAAAAAAAATACTTTGTTCTCTGTACACAACCTTATTTCGGATGGCGCGTTTAATGAGTTCCAGATGATATGCTGCCGCAATGTGTTTATTTATTTTGAAAGCGAGCTGCAGGATAAGGTGCTGGATGTGTTTTACAACAGCTTATGCAATTTAGGGTTTTTGTGCTTAGGGTCAAAGGAAACGATACGATCAGATTATTATAAAAAGAGATTAAAAGTTATAAATTCACGGGAGAATATCTACCAAAAAATTGGATAGCCTGCCAGATGCCATATTGCACCGTTTGCACAGCGCCGAAGTTATTTTTATTGGCGGCTCTGCGGGTTCGTTTACGCCTATTTTTGATATCATCAAATCGTTACCAGGTGATTTTAAACAAACTGTTGTGATCATTATCCACAGGGGTAAAAATAATTTTAGTGATATTGAAAATCTTTTTAACGATAATTGCCGTATATCCGTCAGCGAGATTGCGGACAAGGATAAAATAGCCGTCGGTAAGGTTTATATAGCGCCGGCAAATTACCATACCCTGATTGAAAAGAACAAGATTTTTGCGTTAGATGTATCAGAGTCTGTATGGTATTCAAAGCCTTCAATTGATGTGACTTTTGACAGCGCTGCACGCGTTTATGGTGCAAAATGCGCTGCCATGTTATTTTCGGGAGCAAACCAGGATGGGGCCGAGGGTTTGCTTAAACTGCGTAGCAATGGAGCGTTAACCATTGTGCAGGATCCGGAAGAAGCCGAAATAAGTACTATGCCGCAAGCGGCAATAGATATGAATGCCGGTGAATATATTTTAAAAACAAACCAAATATTAAACCTAATGCGAAGTAATAGTCAAACTTAAAAGCCGCTTACCTTATATATAACTACGAATGATCCCAGTCAATATACTTATAGTTGACGATAAACCAGAAAACATTATTGCACTTGAGGCCTTAATTGCGCAAAAAGGTGTTAACTTATTATCAACAACTTCGCCAAATGATGCACTGAAAATTGCCTGGGAGAACGAAATAAGCATTGCGCTTGTGGATGTGCAAATGCCCGAGATGGATGGCTTTGAATTTGCCAGCATGCTCAAATCCAATCCGCGCACCAAAGATATCCTCATCATTTTTGTAACCGCTATTTCAACCGAATCGAAATACGCGGTACAGGGTTTTGGCGCAGGTGGTATAGATTATTTGTACAAGCCGCTCGATCCGTATATTACTTCGGCCAAGGTTGATTCGTTTATCCGGATGTCGCGTAACCAGCTCGAGATCAGAAAGAAAAACGAAGAGCTGGAGAATTATGCTTTAGTGGTGAGTAATTCGGCCGATATTATCTGCTCGGTTGATGCACATACCTTTCGCATTAAGAGCATTAACCCGGCTATTGAAAAAATAATGCAGTACAAGCCTGAAGAAATTAAAGGCAAAAGCATTTTTGACCTGGCAGTTGATACTGACCAGCCGGCATTCAGAAAAAAACTCGAAGAGATCATTAAAGATAACCTGGGTTTTGCCGTTTTTGAATTTAAGTTTGAAACATTTGATAAACGGATAATATGGGTTGAATGCCGCGCCTCATATCGCAATAAGGTGATCTTTATGAACATCAGCGATATATCCCCGCAAAAAAGCTACCTGGAGCAACTCATCAAATCAAAAGAGCTGGCCGAATACGGCCGTAAGGTAAAAGAAACCTTTTTGGCTAACATGAGCCATGAGCTGCGTACGCCGGTTAACGGGATCATCGGTTTGGCCGGCTTGCTTAAAAACACCCAGCTTGACAGTCAGCAACAGGGTATGATCGAATTGCTCAACGTATCATCACAATCGTTATTAGGGGTAATAAATGATGTACTGGATATCTCAAAAATTGAAGCGGGTAAATTCAGCATTGTACGCACGGTATGCAACATTCGTGATATCGTAAACTCGGCCATGGACCTGTTGAAATACAAGGCCGATGAAAAAAATATTGAACTGATGCTCGAGGTAGCACCTACTGTACCTGAGTGTATTATGGTTGATTCGCTGCGGCTTAACCAGATTATGATGAATTTAATTGGCAACGCCATTAAGTTTACGGATAAGGGTTATGTTAAGCTTTCGGTAGGTGTGGAAAAAAGCCATAATGACAAGGTTAAGCTTAAATTTAGTGTGGAAGATACCGGCATAGGTATACCCGCCAGCAGATTGAATAAAATATTCGACTCGTTTGAGCAGGCCGAAGACGATACCACCAGCAAATATGGCGGAACCGGGTTAGGCTTAGCCATTGTTAAAAGGTTAATTGAGCTTAAGGGCGGCGACCTGACCGTAAGCAGCCAGATGGATAAAGGCAGCGTATTTACCTTTACCAATTGGTATACAATAGCCCAGGCACCCAAAGTGCAAACAGTTAAAACCATTAACATGAAGGATTTGCCACCATTTACCGATGTGAAAATATTACTGGCAGAAGATAACGTGGTAAACCAGTTTATGATGAATAAAATGCTCAAAAGCTGGGACATTGATATTGTGATGGTGGACAATGGCCGTAAGGCGATAGAGACATTGAGGGAAAAAGATTTTGACCTGATACTGCTGGATACGCACATGCCCGAAATGAACGGCTACCAAACGGCTAAAAGCATCAGGGTTGATTTTGATGAACCCAAGCGGAGCGTGCCTATTATTTCACTATCGGCAGCTACGTTTGATCATGAACAGCAACAGGCTTTGGCTGCGGGTATGAATGATGTGCTGGGTAAGCCATTCCACCCTTACGAATTGCATCAAAAAATTGCCCAACTGCTAAACGTGTCTAAACTATCAAAAGTTTAAAGCGGTTTGACCAACGCCGGCCACCTTCGCTTCGTGAGCCAATAGCCATTTTTTGCGCCACAGGCCGCCGCCATAACCGGTAAGGCTGCCATCGGCGCCGATAACCCGGTGGCAGGGCACAACCAGCCATAAATGGTTTTGGCCGTTAGCTGCAGCAATAGCGCGGATAGCCAGCGGGTTATTCATCATTTGTGATTGCTGTTTGTATGATATTGTTTTGGCGTAATCTATCTTCAGCAGCGTATCCCAAACCTGCTGCTGAAAAGCAGAGCCTTCCTGTTTCATCGGAAAATCAAAAATTGTGCGCGTACCTGCAAAATACTCGTCCAATTGTTTTACGGCAAGCTCAATTACTTCGGATGATTGCTGTTCCATTTCGGGTACATCATCTAAAATACTCACACTGCTTATAAAGCCGCCGGTATCGGTGATACGGGCGGTGCCTACAGGTGTTTGATAATAGAGTTGAGGCATACACTAAGATAAAGAAATATAGCTATGATTGAAAGATAATGGTAAATTTATGCTGTATTAATAATCACGATAAAGCTGTTGTTTATATTTGCGTCCCGGCTTAAATCAATGATCAGATCACTCTGCTTAACTCTTGTTTTTTTATTTGTTTCGATAACTTCCCGGGCACAAACTATTTCAATAAATGGCGCAGTTATCGATAAAACTACCAATCAGCCTTTAGAATATACCAATGTTGTTTTGTACAATTCTGTCGATTCATCGTTGGTAAACGGTGTAGTTACCAATAATACCGGTGCATTTGCTTTTAGCAATTTAAAAGCGGGGAACTACTATCTTAAAATTCGCTTTATAGGCTACATTACCCGGATCGTTCCGAATTTAAACCTTACCAAAAACCAGGCGGTAAAGCTGGGCAATATCGGCATAAGTCCTGATCCCAAACTGCTAAACGAGATCAATGTTACCGGGCAAAAGGCATCGGTATATAATAAAATTGATAAACAAGTTTATAAAGCCGATCAGTTTCAGGCGGCGAAAGGCAGCAACGCGATCGATGTGATCAAAAACATGCCGTCGGTTTCGGTAAACTCGCAGGGCGAGATCAGCATGCGGGGCTCTGCCGGGTTACTCGTTTTACTCAATGGTAAGCCTGTGCAGGCCGATGCCACAACTATACTGAGCCAGTTACCGGCAAACAGCATCGAAAATATTGAACTGATCACCTCGCCATCGGCTAAGTACGATGCGGATGGTAAAGCCGGCATTATTAACATTACCACAAAAAAAGGAGCGAACAATGGCTTCTCAGTAACAACTAATGTACAGGGTGGTTTACCAAGTACTTACGATTTTAATAACGTGTACGCCCCGGTACGCTTTGGCGCCGATGCCACCATAAACTACCGTGTGGATAAATGGGATATTACGGCAGGTGCAAATTATCTGCGTAATGATATTGCGGGCAGGCGCGAAGGCAATGTAAACACAACTATAGCTGATCGTTATACCACTTTTCCGTCGTTAGGCGAACGCAGCTTCAGGCGGGATAATTATTCGGTTAGGGCAAACGTGAGTTTTACTCCTGATAAAAATAATGTGTTGACCGCCGGGTTTTATCATGGCGAACGTACCCAGTACCGTATTGCCGATCTGATCTATAACAATACAAAAACCGATATTAACACAGGCAAAACCATCGGTAAAACAACCTATTATAACTCAAACCTGGTTAAACGGCAGGGCCGGTTTACTTTAAGCAACCTTGATTATAATCACACCTTCAGTAATAAATCTACACTGGCCTTATCCGGATTGGTGGAGTACGATGAATTAGATGGTTATACTAAAAATCGCAACCTTAATTACCCGGATACCAATACTTTACAGCAATATACTTTTAATAACAATACCAACCCGTTACATGGCTATCGCCTGCAGGCAGATTACGGCATTACTGTCGGCCCCGGAAAATTAGAAAGCGGGTACCTGTTTAAGTATCAGAAACAAAACGGCGATTTTACCACCCAACAGCAAACATTAAGCAGCGGCCCGCTTATTACGTTATCAGATAATGTAACCGATGTTAAAAACCTGATACAAGGTGTTTATACCCAGTATTCGGGCAAGGCGGGGCGGTTGCAGTATACCGGCGGGCTGCGGTATGAATATTCATCGCGTAATTTTTCGGCTAACCAGGCAGTTAATTTATATAGCTTGTACTTGTCAAACCTGTTTCCATCGGCCAGCATACTTTACAGCGTTAAACCCGATCTGAAACTTAAAGCAGGCTACAGCAGGCGTATACAGCGCACTAACTTTAACGAGCTTAATCCTTATCCCGAAAGGGAACACTCTGAAACGGCAGAACTGGGCGATCCTAACCTGTTGCCCGAATTTGTGGATCTGACCGAGCTGGGACTGATCAAAGATTTTAGTAAAGGGTCGGTTTTTATAACCGGATATCATCAGCAAATAAAAAATGCCATTAACCGGGTAAACCAGCCTTTAACCGACACCATATTACTACGTATCTACACTAACGCAGGCGCTGCAAGTTTATGGGGTGCCGAGTTTGGCAGCGATATTAAAATAACCGGAGTATGGCAATTTTACCTTGGTGCAAACCTGTATCATTATCAAATTAACGGTAACCTGTTTAACAACACTATACCTGTTACTAATGCAAGCTGGAATTATTTGGTTAATGTTAATACCACTGTTAAGTTTACAGCAAGCAGCAGTTTTAATTTTAACCTCAATTATTTATCAGAAAGAGTAACTGCCCAGGGTAAAGATTCGAGATTTGTAACACCTAATTCATCGTTCAAAAAAACCTTTTTTAAAGGGCGTATGGATATTATGCTATTGTGGCAAAACATGAGTTTAGGCATTATACCCACCAATCAACAGCGCATAACAACGTGGGGTACTAATTTTTATACGACCACAAACTATGTGCAGGAAACCGATATGCTGCTGCTTAACCTGAGCTTTAATTTTAACCGGTTGAATAAAAAGGCCAGGCTGCCCGTAAGCGAGTTTGGCGATAAAGAATTTTAACCGGTCAACGTTAATACGCGCTCGTTAGCACCTCGCGGATCTGGTCCTCAATATCCAGATCGATCTTTGATTTAAGCGTGCTGCCACACTTTGAACATCGCACGTTGGTGGTCATGGCCCTTTCGAGCGGCAGGTAGATTATAGCCGTTGATTTATATTTATATATGGAGTTTGTACATTGCGGGTTAAAGCAGTAACAAGCTATGGTTTCGTCGGTATTCATATCCCTTATCATTAATATTGAACGTGCTGCAACAACTATACCATTATCTGTTTTGACCACTCGCATATTAAAATAACATGCCAATGCAGGGAGACATTTACCGCTTTACCCGCCCTTTTATAAAATGTATATTTGCGCCCGATGAATTTGCTCAATCAAACTATACACCTGTTAAAAAAAGAGATACTGCTGGAGTGGAGATCTAAATACGCTTTTAATGGCGTTCTATTATACGTGGTATCAACGGTGTTTGTTTGCTATATGGCATTTAATTTAAACCAGGGTTTTATCGGCAGCCAGGGTTACCCTTTGGTGTGGAATATTTTATTCTGGATAATTATACTTTTTGCCTCGGTTAACGCCATAGCCAAGAGCTTTTTGCAGGAAAGTAAAGGTAGATTATTGTATTATTATTCTATTGCCGGGCCACACGCAATTATTTTATCTAAAATTATTTATAACGTATTATTAATGGCCCTGCTAAGCATACTGGCTTTAATAATATACAGTGTGTTCTTTAAAAACCCTACAATTGATAGTCTGTATTATTTTTTAACCGTATTGCTGGGCAGTATCAGTTTCTCAACGGTGTTTACCATGATATCGGCCATAGCCTCAAAAGCAGGCAACAACGGTACGCTGATGGCCATCCTGAGCTTCCCGGTTATTATACCGGTTATCTTACTGCTTATCCGCATGAGCAAAAGAGCTATGGACGGGCTTGACCGGGGTTTGAGCACACAGGATATTGTAACCCTGCTGGCAATAAATGTCATCGTTATTGCAACATCACTCATCCTGTTTCCGTTTTTATGGCGTGATTAACCGGTCTATTTAAATTGTTACACCTGTTTTAAGGCCGGTTTATCTTTTTACAAGTACTTTTAGCCATGCGTTTTCTGTTTTATTTACTATTGGGTGTGCTGCTGCCCGTGTTTGCGCTGGCGCAGGATGGCTCTATCACCGGTAAGGTAACCAGTGCCGACCTGCAAATGCCCCTGGCTAAGGCCAGCGTGTTTTTAAGCAACGCCACCTATGGCACCTCGACTGAAAGCGACGGTACTTTTGCTTTACGCGGATTAAAGCCCGGCCAGTATGAATTGGTGGTAAGCTATGTAGGTTACGATAGTTACCATAAAACCTTAATGGTTGGCGCCAGTCCGATCAAGCTCGATATTGAAATGCACCTGAAAAGCATCGGATTAACCGAGGTATCGGTATCGGCCCACAAATTTTCGAAAGAGAATTACGCCATGTTTTTGAAATATTTTTTAGGAACATCAAGCAATGCCAGGCAGTGTAAAATACTAAACCCCAAGGTTATCGATCTGAACTACCGCAAAAATGATAAGATACTGGAAGGCCATAGCGACGACTTTATCATTATCGAAAACCGGGCACTGGGTTACCGGCTCAAATACCTGCTGGATAAATTTAAGTTTGATGGGGTGGAGGGTATCATCTCTATCGGCGGGCAGCCTTTGTACGAAAATTTGCCGGGCAGCAAATCACAACTGGCTAAATGGAAAGCCAAACGTGAGGATACGTATTATGGTTCGAGTATGCATTTTTACCGGTCGTTGATCAGGAATGACCTTGATCAGCAGGGTTTTGTAATGTACAGGCTGCTGCGCAGGCCAAACCCCGACCGCCCACCGCAGGCGGTTATTGTTAACCGGTTAGATCATTTTGAAGCCATTCATCAATATGATTCATTACTTCGCTGGCAGCATCTGTACAACATGAAAAAGTATGATGAAAAGCTGATAGAAACGCCTATCCCGTTGAATGAAGTGTTGCACACTACCGATAGCACCGGCGTATTTGCCATAACATTTAGCAACAACCTGTACGTGGTTTACAAACGCAAGCACGATACGGTTATTGACAATCAACTGTACCGCGCGCTGGATATGGATGATTCCATGGTGAGCATTGTTACGTTTTACAAAGGTTATGCATTTTTTGATCATAATGGTATTGTACTGGGCGGTGATAATGTACTGAACGAGGGCGCCTGGGCCCGCGATAAGATCCCCGAGCTTTTGCCGGTTAACTATGAACCGGGGAATTAGTGCGTACGCCGTTGTTCATGGATCATAGTTAATAGATCATGGTTGTTTTGATGTTGATAAAAAGCTGGTTTGCCATTAACCATGAACCATCAACTATGAACTGAAAGCATTACCTTTGCGGGATTGTTATCAACACAACGCATGAAGTTTATTTATCAAACATGGTGGAAGGTATTGGCGGTAGCATTAGTGTTTTATACCCTGATAGCCGGCCTGCTTTTCCATGTACCCACCCTGCCTATCCTGCACGAAACTATACGTAACCTGTACTTTCACGTACCAATGTGGATGGCGATGTTTTCGGTGTTCAGCATATCTGTGGTTTACAGCATTATGTATTTAAACACCGGGAAGGAAGAGTACGACCTGGCATCGGTTGAATGTGTAAATGTAGGCATGTTCTTTTTTGTGCTGGGGTTAATAACCGGCATGATGTGGGCCAAATATACCTGGGGCGAGTATTGGAGCAACGATCCCAAACAAAACAGCGCGGCTATTGCCTTTTTACTGTATTGCGCCTATATGGTTTTACGCAACTCGATCGACGAGGAACAAAAGCGCGGCAAAATATCATCCATTTATAACATATTCGCCTTCCCGATAATGGTGGTACTCATCATGGTACTGCCGCGGATGACCGACTCGCTGCATCCCGGTAACGGCGGTAACCCTGCCTTTGGTAAAATGGACCTTGATAACCGTATGCGCGTAGTGCTGTACCCGGCATTTATTGGCTGGAGCCTGATAGGGGTGTGGGTAGCATCCATCCGTTACCGTATCCGTTTAATTGAATACAAAAAGAACACGATAAATTAATGAAAAAGATACCTTTTGTACTCCTGTTCCTGCTTACTTTTACTACAGCTTTTGCACAGCAAACCGCCGATGTTGAAATGGCCGATACCTTACGCAGTTCGGGTAAGATATACGTGGTAATAACCACCATCGCCATCGTGTTCATCGGCCTGGCCATCTACCTGTTTTCGATAGATCGCCGTTTGAGAAAGCTCGAAAAGTAAAACTTTATTACGAATAATGTAATTTTACTGTCGTTTTTTACTGGTTTTTTACGAATGTTGAAAAAAAATACACTTTTTCAAATCGGTTCAAAAAATAGCGCTATTTAAACTAAACATTGATTTGTTGTTGTTGTTAAAGAGTTAAGGTTTTTGCGGCAAAGTTTTCACTTGCACAATTAATAAATTTTGCTGCACATTTGTCAACTTTTTTAGAGAAACCAATTAGTTAAACAATTCTGAATTTATGTCTAACAGTATAATTATTGCTGACCAGGATACGCATTTTTTTGGTGACGTATGCCAAAACTTCGATCACGCCGCTTCATTTACCAAACACGATGCCGGCCTGCTTGACCAAATCAAATCATGTAACAGTGTGTACCGTTTCCGCTTCCCTATCCGCCGCGGTAATGGCTTCGAGGTGATAGATGCCTGGCGCGTTGAGCACTCGCAGCACCAATCGCCAACCAAGGGCGGTATCCGCTACAGCGAAATGGTTAATGAAGACGAAGTAATGGCCCTTGCCGCGCTGATGACCTACAAATGCGCCATTGTTAACGTGCCGTTTGGCGGCGCCAAAGGAGGGATAAAGCTTAACCCCAAAAACTATACCGTAACCGAGCTTGAAAATATTACCCGCCGCTATACGGTTGAGCTGATCAAAAAGAATTTTATAGGCCCCAGCATTGACGTACCCGCACCGGATTACGGAAGCGGTGAGCGCGAAATGAGCTGGATTGCTGATACCTATGCCACCATGAACCCAGGGCAGCTGGATGCCATGGGTTGTGTTACCGGTAAACCAATTGCTTTACATGGTATTGCAGGGCGCCGCGAGGCTACCGGCCGTGGCGTAGCCATTGCTGCCCGCGAGTGTGTAAGCGTTGGCGAGGACATGCAAAAGCTGGGCTTAACGCCAGGGCTTTCGGGTAAAAGGGTTATTGTACAGGGCCTGGGTAACGTGGGTTACCATTCGGCTAAGTTCCTGTCGGAGTTTGGGGCCATCATAGTTGGCCTTTGCGAATACGAAGGCGCTATTTATAATGCCGATGGTTTGGATGTGGAAACCGTATTTTTACACCGCAAAACAACCGGTTCGATATTAGGCTACCCGGGTGCTAAAAAAGAGTTTAAAAACCCGATGGAAGGTTTGGAGCAGCCCTGCGACATTTTAGTACCGGCTGCTTTAGAGAACCAGATCACCATCGAAAATATCAGCAATATACAGGCTAAAATTATTGTGGAAGGTGCTAACGGCCCTACCTCGCCAGAGGCTGAGGCTATATTTTACAAACACGGAGGTATCATTATCCCAGATATGTATGCCAATGCGGGCGGTGTAACCGTATCATATTTCGAATGGTTGAAAAACCTGTCGCACGTAGCATTTGGCCGTATGAACCGCAGGTTTGAAGAAAACTCGAACCTGAACCTGGTTAACATGGTTGAAGGCATAACCGGTGTGGCCCTGTCGCCGATGCAGCGCTCGAGCATCATTAAAGGCGCTTCGGAACTGGAACTGGTAAACTCGGGACTGGAAGATACGATGATCCGCTCGTATCACGAGATCCGCGAAACATTATTGAACAATCCTAAAGTTGGTACGCAGCGTACAGCAGCGTTTGTTGGCGCTATCAATAAAATAGCGGTATCGTACCAAAACCTGGGTGTTTGGCCGTAAGCCCCCCAGCCCCCTAAAGGGGGAGTAATAGAATCAAGAGGCAAGAATCAAGATTCAAGAAAGAAATAACGTCATTGTCTGGGATATCAAGCAACCTCTGTTACAGGAGATAACTTAGTTCCCAGGTAATGGCGTTTACCATTTTATATTGATGTAAGATTGATGAGGTAAGAAAGAATGTAAAATGGATGAGGTAAGATGGAAGATGTAGGTTTCCTGCCAGCGTAGTTTATCTGATTGATTTTTCTATTTTTAGCTGATGAATAAAATAGAAGCGCGTAAGGCAGCTGCCAGGGCTTTGGAAAGAAAAAGGGGCTGGAAGAAATATCGCCTATATGCGCTTTACGCTGTAGGGCTGGTAGGCGCAGGTTATGCCACGAGGCAATACCACGATATTTTTATCAATATGTGGCTGCTGGTATTTATCGATATCATAGCGGGCTTTTTATTGGCGATCCTCATCGAAAAAAATTATAAAAACTGGGGCTGGGCAACGGTTTGTTTTGGGGGCCTGATAGTAGGCCCGTTAGTATTGATCAACGATATTACCCATGAACCTTTGCACAACATGAAAGTTTCAGTGAAAACAGTACATACACGCAGCAGTAAGAAATATTCGCCTTATGCAGTAGTTCATTGTTTTGATATGGATAAAAACGTGCTCTTCTATGATAATGAAAGGGATCAGCTGGACACAGCAAGATATATCCGGCTGACCGTTCAAAAAGGCAATTTGGGGTATTATATTATCAGGGAGAGTAAGCTGGATAAATGAAATCTTTCGATCTGCAAAGTGTATCTGTAAGTTGGGGATTGCCACGCTATCGCTCGCAATGACGCGCGGAGATTTTTTTCTTGCTTCTTGCTTCCTGATTCTTGCTTCTTGATTCTATTTCATCAATAATAATTCTAAATAAGATATATATCTTGTAATAAACATTATTAGCTGCACGTTTTGTATTTTTGCATTTCTGAATTGAAGAAGTAAATACGCGCATGAAAAAAGGTTCAATCTTAGGTATTGTTGTTATTGCCATCGCGATAGCTGTAATTATAAGTACATATTCAAAATCAAGCACTTACGGGTCGTTCAAAGAGGCTGCGGCTACTAATGCTACCCTGCAGATAGTTGGCCACCTGGATAAGGATAAAGAATTGTATTACGATGCCACCAAAGATGCCAACTACTTTTCGTTTTATATGAAAGATAATAAGGGCGACGAACGCAAAGTGGTGTTTACAGGTACCAAACCGCAGGATTTTGAACGCTCGGAGCAGGTTGTTTTAACCGGTCAAATGAATGGTAACGAATTCCACGCATCAAAAATATTAATGAAGTGCCCATCTAAATACACCCAGGATAAGGTTGAGGTTACCGAGTACAAGGCTAAAACAGCCACTATTTAATTTTAATGAATACAGCTTTTAAGGGCGAGCACCTTCTTCCGGGCCAATTGGGCCAATTCTTTATCGTATTGGCATTCGGTTCGGCGTTGTTATCGGTAATTGGTTACTACTTCGCAACCGTCAATAAAAACCCGCTTGATCAATCGTGGCACAAAATTGCCCGTTTGGGCTTTCGCATCAACAGCCTTTCGGTAGTTGGTATCGGCGTGTGCCTTTTCTATATTATTTACAATCACTTTTTTGAGTACCATTATGCCTGGGCGCATTCGTCAAAAACGCTGCCGGTTTACTATATCATTTCGAGTTATTGGGAAGGCCAGGAGGGCAGTTTTTGGCTGTGGGCATTCTGGCAGGCCGTATTGGGTAACGTACTGATATGGAAGGCAAAATCGTGGGAAAACCCGGTAATGACTACAGTAGCCTTATCTCAAACGCTGTTATCTTCAATGCTCATCGGTGTGGAGCTGTTTGGCACACGTGTAGGCAGCTCGCCGTTTATTTTGCTCCGCGATGCTATCCAGGCGCCGATATTCAGCAGTCCCGATTATTTAGGGTATATTAAAGATGGTAATGGTTTAAACCCTTTGCTGCAAAACTACTGGATGGTGATCCACCCGCCAACCCTATTTTTGGGCTTTGCCTCCATGGTGGTGCCTTTTGCTTACGCGATAGCAGGTTTATGGCAAAAAAGATACAAAGAATGGGTTCAGCCGGCCATATCCTATGCGCTGTTTTCGGTAATGGTATTGGGTACGGGCATTATTATGGGTTCATTCTGGGCTTACGAATCACTCAACTTTAACGGTTATTGGGCCTGGGACCCGGTAGAGAATGCTTCGGTTATCCCATGGTTAACGCTTATAGCCGCCGTGCACGTATTGATCGTTTATAAAAACACCGGTCAATCGTACTTTATGGCTACTTTTTTAGTGCTGGTTAGCTTTGTGTTGGTGCTATATGCGTCGTTTTTAACCCGCAGCGGTATACTGGGCGATACATCTGTACATGCCTTTACCGATGCCGGGATGTTTTGGCATTTGGTTGCCGATGTGATCATCTTCCTGGCTATTTCGGTGGTAATGGTAGCAATACGGTGGAAAGACCTGCCGTTTAGTAAAACAGAAGAAGAAACCTACTCGCGCGAATTCTGGATGTTTGTAGGAGCCTGTTTCCTGGGCCTGTCATGTCTGCAACTGGTAGCGGTAACCTCTATCCCCGTATTTAATGCCATATTTGGCACACATGCCGCACCGCCGACTGAGCCGGTTAACTTTTATAACGTATTCCAAAGCGGGTTTGCCGTAGTTGTTACCCTGCTGGCTGGTTTTACCCAGTTTTTAAAATATAAAAACACCGATAGTACCAAATTCCTGATCACCACAGGTTTATATTTTGTGGTGTCGTTACTGATAGGCGGCGTGATCATTTATTACACCGGTATTTACCACAACCACTGGATATATAGTGTGCTGATGATTGGCGCAGTATATTCGGTAATGGCTAATGCCAAGGTATTGGGTGAAGCGTTTAAGGGTAAGATCAAACTGGCCGGGTCGGCAGTGGCGCATATTGGTTTTGGCTTATTGCTGGTTGGCGCGGTTATATCGGCCAGTACCAGCTCGGTAATATCCATTAACGACACGCAAACCTATGGCGCCGAGTTTGCCAAACAAGGCAATAACCCGCGCGAAAACATCATGCTTTATAAAAACGAACCGATACAAATGGGGCCTTACCTGGTTACCTATTTGGCTGATTCGATATCGTTGCCTAACCACTACTTTAAGGTGGATTACAAACGCATGGGCGCTGATGGTAAGGTAAAGGAAGAATTTGTTTTAAAGCCTAATGTACAGGCTAACCGCAAGATGGGTTTGGTGCCTTCGCCGGATACCAGGCATTACCTGTTTCATGACTTATATACCCACGTAAGTATGGCCAACATTAAGTTTGACGACGAGATGACCGGCGCAGAAAACACCGGCCACGATGAGGCCAGCGACGATAAGAACTATGACCCACCTATACTGCACGAAGTAGCCATAGGCGATACCATACCTTACCGCGATGGGGTGATCATTTTAAAAGCGATCAATAAAAACGCAAAGGTGCAGGATATTAAACTGGCCGATAACGATGTTTCGGTAGGGGCGCAGCTGGAGATACAAAGCCACGGGAACGTTTATAAAAGCGAGCCGGTGTATATGATCAAGGATGGCAGCAGCTTTGATTTTGCCCGCAAGGTGGTAGATGCCGGGTTAAAGCTGCGCTTTACCAAGATCATTCCGGGTAAAACGCCTGCCGACTTTAAGTTCGAGATATCAGTTTACCAACAGCCCGAAAGCAAGAAGCCTTATATTGTGATGAAGGCTATTGAGTTTCAGTATATCAACTTTTTTTGGAGCGGTACCATTATTATGGTGATCGGGTTTTTACTATCTATCTTCCGGAGGAATAAAGAGCTGAAAAACACGAAGGAACCTAAATCGGCATAACTTTCACTTTTTTTTAAAACAAACAAGCACAATCATTACTTTTGTTTCAATAATCAAACTATAAAAAATAAATGAAGCCTTTTATTTCAACTACAACCTACGGAGTTATAAATTATATCTGCGGCCTTTTATTGTTATCGTCACTCTACACGTTCGACCTGATCCATGTTGGCGGCGCAGCGATGTTTATTCCGATCTTAATGGGTGCATTTTTAACCTACATTGCTATCTTTAGTGATAATGGCGTTGGTTTTATTAAAGTATTCCCAATGCAAATGAGTTTAGTATTGGCCGCGTTTGCCTCATTTGCATTAATTGCCGGTCCGTTTTTCTATGGTTTTGCATTTGACAAAGGCGTATTTTGGCCACATGTAATTATTGGCGCGGTGCTTTTATTCTGCGCGTTGTTTACCAAAAAATCTCCGCTTACTACAAGGCCACATCAGCAACTATCAGAAGGTGGCTTAGATTCGATAGATACCATCCAAGGTCGTTTGACACACTAATTATTATATACTAACAATATTGTAAAGGCTTCCTGTTATCCGGGGAGCCTTTTTTGTTTAAACTTGTATTAATGTATCCTGAAATTGCTGAAAATATTATCCCAACTTATACCCTTAACCAGGGCGGTACCGGCAGTTCGCTGTTTGATATGGTGGAGGCTAAGGGGAAGTTCAGGCAGCAAAAGGCTAACTTTTTAACCCCGCATCGTAAAGATTATTATTTACTGGTGATGGTAAAGCAGGGCAACAGCAGGCACTGGGTGGATATTAAGCCTTATACGCTGCAACCCGATACCTTTTATTTTTCGACACCGGCACAGATCCATTTAAAAGAGCAAACCGAACCATTGATAGGTACCCTGCTATGCTTTACCGATGAGTTTTTAAACCTGGAGGATAACCACTCGCTAAAAGCATTACCCATTATTCAAAATCCGCATAACGGGCACGAACTGAAATTGACGCCACCCGATGTGTTGTTTATTGAAGATATCCTGCAAAAGATGCTGACCGAGCACAGGCAAAAAAATGGCTGGAAGGGCGGGATGCTGCAGGCATATCTACGCGTGCTGCTTATTTACCTGAGCAGGTTATATGCCGGGCAATTTGAGCACCGGGAAACATCCGCCGAAAGGCAACTGCTTGATAAATATTGTAAACTGATAGAAGAGGAACATTGCCGCTTGCACGATGTTGCCGCTTACGCTGGATTGCTGCATATAACGCCGGGGCATTTAAACGAGGTAATTAAACAGCAAAGCGGTAAAACTGCCATCATCCATATTCATGAAAGGCTGATGCTTGAAGCCAAACGCCTGCTTTTTCATACCGAGCAATCGGTAAAGGAAATAGCCTTTGGTTTGGGGTTTGAGGATGCTGCTTATTTCAACCGTTTTTTTAAGCGGTTGAGCAGGCAAACCCCACTTGCTTATCGCACCCAAATCCGCGAAATGTACCATTAATGCCTTTGTTTGTTTAACGCTATTGTTACTGGTTGTGTGTACCTTTGTGCATGAGAAAAATACTGATAACCGGAGCCAACAAAAGCATTGGTTTTGAAACCGCGCGCCAGCTGGCAAAGCTTGGCCATTTTGTTTATTTGGGCAGCCGCGATATAGTTAAGGGCCGCCAGGCTGTTGAGCAGCTTCATGCGGAAGGGTTGATAAATGTTGAAGTATTGGAGATCGATATCAGCAAGACTGAGTCGGTAACTAAAGCTGCTGCTGAACTGGCTGTTAAAACTGATGTTTTGGATACCCTGATCAATAACGCAGGCATATTGGGCGCTGTGCCGCAAATACCAACCCAGGTTAGCGTTGATGCTGTTAAAGAGGTTTTTGAAACCAATTTATTTGGCACCATCCGCACCACGCAGGCGTTTATGGGCTTGTTGAAAAAGTCGGCGCAGCCGGTAATTGTAAATGTTACTTCGGACCTGGCATCGCTTACCCAGCATAATAACCCGGCCTGGCCTTATTATAATTTTAAGGGTGCAGCTTACGGCCCATCAAAAACTGCGCTTAACGCTTATACCGTAGCCCTGGCCTTTGAGTTGAGAGATACCGCTTTTAAGGTAAATGCGGTGAATCCCGGCTATACCGCTACCGATTTTAACCAGCACCGGGGCGACAAAGCAGTAGAAGTGTCGGCAAGTTTAATTGTTGAATATGCTTTGCTTAACGCAGATGCCCCTACAGGCAAGTTTATAAGTGATGATGGTGAAACGCCCTGGTAAATTAATACATGAAGACCTATTTAGTATTGTTCCGTGAGCCGGATGGCAGACTGGACCCGCACGCACCCGAAGAAATAAAAGATCACCGCACAAAATGGGCACTTTGGCAGGGTGACCTGGTGGCTAAAGGGCTGCTGATGGGTGGTAACGCTTTAACATTGAACGGCGTGGTTATTGGCCCGCAGGCCGAGGGACTACCTGTGAGCAGCGGCCCGTATTATGTTAACCAAACCGAAATAGTGGGCGGCTACCTGATTATAAAAGCTGCAAATATTGCCGATGCTACAGTCCTAATTAAAACCTGCCCGGTGTTTGATTTTGGCGCTTTGGCCGAGATACGGGAGATGATGTGATTGATATTTGTACAAGCAGATCAGTTACTACAATAGTAAACTATCAACCCGGTGCGCGTGTACCATATCTCCGCAGGGTGACCAGGAGAAGATAGTGAAGCGGCCATCCTGCGAAGCTACCATGGCAATGGCGTCGCGCTGATCGAATACGAATTGCGCGGCGGATAAATGCCTTGTACCGCCTTCGGCGCCGGGGTGTATAATGCGGGGTTCAACGCCGAGTACAGGTTCGGTTACCAGCATACGCTCTACACGTTTTCCTTTGGCCGACCGGGTTATTTTTGCGCCAAAAGCCAGTAGTTCATGCCTGTCGTTGATCAGTGTAGCGCCATCAACGGCGGTTAATCCGGCAACGCTTTCAACGGCTTTGCTCAGTTCTTCCTGCCAAAGGATCGTGTCCTGCCTGCTTATATCTTCTTTTAACAGATCGGCAAGGCCGCAAAACAATGGGGTGAGCTGGTAATTGATAGGATGGATGATCGAATCGTTCCAGTTATTGTGTGCTGCGGGTACAACCAATAAAATGCCGCCGCGTTTATGCGCCCGCATAGATACCGCCAGTTGTACATGGATGTTGATAGAATGGCTCCATGATGCAGGGTTGTTAAAACCCAATAGCGACGAGATCATTTCGGGGCAATCGGGTATTTCGTCGCTGCGTTCGTCGATTATTTTGATCTGATCGCCTTTAAGTACGGCTACGTTTACAAACTTACCGAAACCGCTTATGCGGCGGTGTTTAATAACCAGCAGGCCGGGTTCGCTCACATCGAGCACAAAACAAAATGCAGGGATAACCCGGGTTGTACCCCAGATGTAGATGTTGTCGCCATCGTTCCAAACACCGAGATAGATGCCCGCACCTTCAATAGCGGGGGCCAGTTTGATAATGGTATCGGGTGTAAATTTTAACTTTTTTGTAAAGATGAGCGGCTGCCCGGCCTTTTCGGGCGGCAGGTAGGCTATAGATACTTTTGGTGAATGGCCTTCCTCTTTGCGCAGGCTGGTCCAGAAGGCAACATCAATAATGGCTTCAATTAGATAGGCCGGTGGCTGCGGCGCCAGTTCTTTCTCCAAGCGGCTATTGGCTGCCTGTAATTGCCGGTTAAAATGCGATTCGATGGTTTCGGCAACAATACGGGCGGCGCTGTAGGTAGGTTCGGAGATCATATTTTGTAATGGTGTATTAGCCGGTTACGGCTGCTTGATAGCTAAATTAAGCCAAAATTAATTTGGAGCAAGGGTTTGCCGAAAATATGGCGCAATAATGTTATAAACGCGGGTTGAAAACTACGGCAGGGGCTGAAACAAAGGGCCGGGAATGGATTTATGGGTTAACTGCCTGAGTGGTAGGCTTGGCTTTTTTTGCCGGTGCGTTATCGGGCACTACATCAGTCTCGCTTAAGGTATAAACAAATATGCTTTTTTTGTATGCGGCCAGTTTATCTTCAATACGTGCAGCTTCCTTGTTCTGGCTCTCGGGTGTAGCCTCGTAATCTTTAATGCGGGCGCCCAGTGGGTTTGACTCCTGAACTATAGTTGAACTAAACCTGCGCTGCAAAAATATATCATCGAGTGTTAAGCCTATTTTTTTGTTGGGATTATCGGCATCAACGGTAACCAGTACCTTGCGGCAATCTTTAAATCTTATCCAGCATAAGGGCTGGGTGCCTAAGCTATCGCCGCTGCTGAGGGTAAGTTTTTGTAAAGGCGCTATACCGATGATGCGGGTAACTACCTTGGCCCGTTGCTTATCGTAATAAACATCCTCTTTAATACGGTAACCGGATATTTTATCTGGTGTAAACGGATTGGTTTTTTGTACGCTGCCTATTTTATTTCCGTCCTTGTCAAACTGATCAACAGTAGATGTCTCGCTCAGGTGCGACATGAGCTGCTCGTAGGTCATGGGCGTAATAAAGGCATCTCCGGCAGGGCTTTCGGGCGTACCACCCATGGGATCATAGGCTGTTATTTTTCCATCTTTAATGCCTTTTACAAGTGCATCTATCATGGTGGCTCCGGGCCTGATGAGTATTTTGTTTTGAGGGTCGGTCAGGTTAATGTCGCGCCAGTAGCGGTGGTAAAATTTTATTTCTTTAATGTTAGGTTCGGGCAGGGGATATGGCCTGGCGTTGAGCAGGTACTCGCTTTTTTTGATACTATCGGCCAGCAAGGCTTCTTTGGTTGGCGCTTTCACAGTTGCCGTACTATCCGGATCAAAAATATTCTTATTCTGCGCTGATACCGCCAAGCAGCTAAAAAATATTATCACAATAACAAGGAATTGCTTTTTCATATTAAAGCTACCGCCGGCACTTTTTTTAATGATAAAAAATGTTCAATACAATAATTATTAAAAGGGGGTTACAAACTATAAAATTAGCAACAGGTATATTTTACCATATTAAGTTTAATACAATAGCTTGTTTAAGGGTAAATGTATAAAAAATTTATTTGATTAATAGAAAAAGATAGAATTATATGCAAATAATTTAAAAAAAAGCGCAAAGTGTTCGTTTTTGTTAAATTTTGAAAACATATATTAATTTTTTTTGTATTAAATTAATAAAACCAGTTGTGTACTTTGTTGTTGTTTTTTTAAATCTTAGTTGCTTAAGTATCAATAATTTATTATTTTTAGGATAAGGTTGTTTTTTGCACATAAAACTACTGCTCCTAATCCCTAATTTAACCGACATGAAAAGAATTTTATGGTTGTGCCTGCTTTTTGCATCATGTTCAACACCTCAAAAAGCGGTTGTTAATAATGATGAGATATTAAACTCGTACTCCAAACCATTTAAAATATTTAGCGTTGGCTATTGGACAGATGGTTATATGGTACTCACCCTTACCGATGCACACAATCAATACTTCACGATCAAAACATTAACAGATACTACTTTGAAAGCAGGGTTGGTTTACAATCATTAAATATTGATACAATTTATTTGCGAATGTTATTTTTTACCTACTTTTAAATCAAAGTATGGAAATTAAAAATAACAAAAAAACAATCAGGGCATGGGCCATGTTCGATTGGGCCAACTCCGCCTATAACCTCGTTATCACCTCTACTATTTTCCCGGCGTATTATGTAGCTGTTACGGCTAACCCTAAAAATGGCGACAGGGTAACTTTTTTTGGTAAAAGTTTTGTAAATACCGCTTTAAGCGATTATGCTTTGGCAACCGCCTATATGCTGATGGCGATATTATTGCCCGTCCTTTCGTCAATAGCCGATTACCGCGGAAACAAGAAGATATTTATGATGTTTTTTACGGCGCTTGGTTCAATAGCCTGTTGCGGATTGTTCTTTTTTAGTGCCGATACACTGGAGTTAAGTATTATACTTTTTGCTCTTGCTGCGATAGGCTACGCGGGTGGTTTTGTGTTTTATAACAGCTATCTGCCCGAAATAGCGACCATTGATATGCAGGATAGCGTAAGTGCCAAGGGTTTTACTTTCGGATACATCGGCAGTGTGCTGCTGCAACTCATTTGTTTTGCGTTTGTATTGTTCCCGCAAACATTCCATCTTACCAAAGCATCGGCTGCACAATTGTCATTTTTACTGGTAGGGCTGTGGTGGATGGGCTTTGCATGCATCCCTTTTACTGTTTTGCCTAAAGGTAGCCCAAATGCGGTAAGTCATACTAAAAATATCATCAAAGGTGGTTTTATTGAATTGGCCAACGTGTGGCGCCAGGTAAAGCAAATGCCTTTATTGCGACGCTTTTTACCAGCTTTCTTTTTTTACTCGATGGGGGTGCAAACCATTATGCTGGTAGCTACAGGGTTTGCCGCTAAAGAGCTGCATATGGAAACACCGGCGCTAATTTCCATTATTTTAATTATACAGTTGGTGGCTATAGCCGGTGCTACGCTGATGTCGAAACTGTCGGATAAAATAGGGAACGTAAAAGTGCTGATCATTACCGTTGTTATCTGGGTAGGGGTTTGTATCGCTGCTTATTTTACCACCACAGCTACCCAGTTTTATATTATTGCCGTTGTTGTTGGTTTGGTAATGGGGGGCATACAATCCATGTCGCGCTCAACATACTCAAAATACCTGCCGCAGGATATACCAGACACAGCATCGTTTTTTAGTTTTTATGATGTTACCGAAAAGCTGGCCATTGTAGGCGGCATGTTTAGCTTTGGGGCAATTGAAGAATTAACCGGGAGCATGCGCAATTCGGCCCTGGCATTAGGCGGTTATTTTATAATCGGATTGATCTTGTTGTTTTCTTTACTATCGGTACATAAAAAAAGCAGTAATTTTTCTGAATTTAGCGCCGCTTAACTTTGTGCTGATGAAGATCGAATTGTTTATACCGTGTTTTATCGATCAGTTGTTTCCGGATACTGCTTTTAATACCGTTAAGGTTTTAGAAAAAGCCGGGTGCGCTGTTGCCTATAACCCCAACCAAACCTGCTGTGGGCAGCCCGCCTTTAACGCCGGTTTTTGGGATGAGGCCAAAGAAATAGGGAGTAAATTTTTAAGCGATTTTAGCGAAGAGAACTTTATCGTATCGCCATCGGCATCGTGCACGGGGATGGTAAAAAATTATTATAACGATTTGTTTACCAATACGGTGGTGCACAATAAGTGCCGCGCAATACAAAGCAATATACACGAGCTTTCGGACTTTTTGGTGAACATTATTGAGTTTGACTATTTTGGCGCCGAACTGGAGGGCCGTGCTGTTTACCACGATAGCTGTGCCGGCCTGCGCGAATGCAAAATTAAAGCCGAACCAAGACAGTTGCTTAGTAAAGTATTGGGTTTAGAACTGGTTGAAATGGCCCATGGCGAAACCTGCTGCGGTTTTGGTGGTACTTTTGCCGTTAAATTTGACGCCATAAGCAGCGCCATGGCCCAACAAAAAGTAGAGAATGCCCTGGCTGTTGAAGCCGATTATATCATCAGCACCGATGCAAGCTGCCTGCTACACCTGCAGAGCTATATCGATAAAAACAACATTCCCATTAAAACCATGCACCTGGCCGATGTTTTGGCGAGCGGGTGGGGGAATGTGTGAGGAATTTCGGATTTCGGATTTCGGATTTTCGATTTCGGATTTTTTTTTGCCTGTGCTGCTTACTGGTTTCCGCTTACTGGCTTCAGTTGCGAACTGAAGCCAGTAACGTGACTATCATGAATTTTATATTTGGATGGCATTTTGGAAGTTACGAAGAAAGTTGTAAACTTTCGGTATCTGTAGGCTTCAGTTGCAAACTGAAGCCGGTAAAGGGAAAGTTTGCAACTTCAAGCTAATTAAACTAATCTACATTATTTATCAATTGAAATATCGTAAACAGATGGTGTGCTTCGTGCAAAACAAAAAACTCGGTCCATTTTAAAATATTGAGGTTGCCATATTTAAGATGGATGCCTACCCGCGATAATTCTTCTTCGGACAGACCGGTTATCAATTTAATAATTGCCTGGCGGTCGGTTTCTATCCGATCAACCAGATCATTTACCGGTAGTTTTCTCCATGTTTCAAATTCGGGATCATCATCGGCGTTATAGCGGCCGAAAGAGGGGCGGTTTGACGAAAGTATTTTGTTGATCCTTTCAATAAATACAGGTTGGTACTTTGCTAAATGTGTTATATTATCATGCACGTTCCATTTGTCCGGTGCCGGTCTTTTTAATAAACGTTCTTTATCGATCCCCGAAATAAGGGCGGCTATAGTTTGATGTTGAGATGTTAGCCTTGCTGAAAGTGAATTATACAGTTGCATTGAAGTATCTTAAACTATAATGAATTTGTTGAAACAAAGCTATAAGATTTATTTTTTACTTGTTTCGGTTGTAAGTTAAAAGAGTGTAGTTTAACCTGTTGCAAGTGGTTGAAAATTGAAACTGCTGATGAAAATACCACTAAATTTATGCTGTTAATTTGCTGATAATTTAGTATATTTATAATAGCGCGAAGCTAACGCCGGAAGCGAATGATGGAAGTTCTTACGATCTCTTCTCTTTAATACATTTTGAAATTTGTAATAGGTGTTGAAAACCTGATCAAAAAATACCGACAAATACCCCCCTTCGCTGATTTTTCGTTACGAAATTTGCAATTGAAAACCTGTCCATTTATCGGTATAATCAAATCAATAATCGGTGAAATCCTGAAAAATAATCGTAAATTTGCAGCCGAAAGATCACTCTTGTACGTGATCGTATTAACGTACTATTCAAAAACTTTAAATCATACTCGTAGATGATCAACATTACACTCCCCGATGGCTCCGTGCGTCAGTACGACAGCGGCGTAACTGCAATGCAAATTGCGTTGTCAATTTCGGAGGGCCTGGCCCGTAACGTTTTAGCCGCCGAAGTAAACGGCGAGGTTTGGGATGCCGGCCGCGCTATCGAAAAAGACTCAGCCGTAAAATTATTAACCTGGAACGATCTGCAAGGCAAAGCCACTTACTGGCACTCGAGCGCACACTTGATGGCCGAGGCTTTGGAAGCATTGTACCCGGGTACAAAGTTCGGTATCGGTCCGGCTATCGAGACCGGTTTTTATTATGATGTAGATTTTGGCGACCGCGAATTTTCTTCGGACGAGTTCAAAAAGATCGAAGATAAAATGATCGAGCTGGCTAAAACCAAAGAAGAATTTGTGCGCAAACCCGTTAGCAAAGCCGACGCTATAGCTTACTTTACCGAAAAGGGCGACGAATATAAACTCGACCTGATCAAAGATCTTCCGGATGGCGCGATCACTTTTTATACACAAGGTAACTTTACCGACCTGTGCCGCGGGCCGCATATCCCCAATACGGGTTTTATCAAAGCAGTTAAACTGATGAGCGTTGCCGGTGCTTACTGGCGCGGCGATGAAAGCCGGAAGCAGTTAACCCGGATATACGCGGTTACTTTCCCGAAAGCAAGTGAGCTGACCGAATACCTGCACGTGCTGGAAGAAGCCAAAAAACGCGATCACCGCAAGTTGGGTAAAGAACTGGAGCTGTTTGCTTTTAGCGAAAAGGTGGGTATGGGCTTACCGTTGTGGTTGCCAAAAGGTACCGCTTTGCGCGAACGCCTGGTTCAGTTTTTGACCAAAGCACAGGTTAAAGCGGGTTATGAGCAGGTAATTACCCCGCACATCGGTCATAAAAACCTGTATGTAACATCAGGACACTATGAAAAATATGGTGCTGATTCGTTTCAGCCGATCAAAACACCGCAGGAGGGAGAGGAGTTCTTTTTAAAACCAATGAACTGCCCGCACCACTGCGAGATCTATAAAACCAAACCACGTAGTTATAAAGACCTGCCGGTGCGTTTTGCCGAGTTTGGTACTGTTTACCGTTACGAGCAAAGCGGCGAGTTGCACGGCTTAACCCGTGTGCGCGGCTTTACCCAGGATGATGCGCACTTATTTTGCCGCCCCGACCAGGTGAAGGAAGAATTTAAAAAGGTGATCGACCTGGTATTGTACGTGTTTAAAGCTTTAGGTTTTGAAGATTATACTGCACAGGTATCATTACGTGATCCTAATAACAAGGCTAAATACATAGGAAGCGACGAAAACTGGGCAATATCCGAAGCGGCTATTATTGAGGCTGCTGCGGAAAAAGGGCTTCGCACTATAGAAGTTGAAGGTGAGGCCGCATTTTACGGGCCTAAATTGGACTTTATGGTGAAGGACGCCCTTGGCCGTAAATGGCAATTGGGTACCATACAGGTTGACTACAACCTGCCCGAGCGTTTTGAGCTTGAATATACCGGCAGCGATAATTTAAAGCACCGCCCTGTGATGATACACCGCGCACCTTTTGGCTCGATGGAACGCTTTGTGGCTGTGTTAATTGAGCATTGTGCAGGTAATTTTCCGCTTTGGCTTTCGCCGGAACAGTTCATTGTTTTGCCGATATCAGAGAAATATGAAGATTATGCAAAAAAACTTTCAGATTCGCTAAAAGATCACGATATTTGCGGGCTTATTGATTTCAGGGACGAGAAGATTGGTCGGAAGATCAGGGACGCGGAAGTCAAAAAAATACCATACATGCTTATTGTAGGTGAAAAAGAGGAAGCAGAAGGCATGGTTTCTGTACGGAAACATGGCGAGGGCGACTTAGGCAGTATGACAATTGAGGATTTTACACAAAAAATAAAAAAAGAAATAACAGTATAACTTGGCATTAAATAAACCCAATTTTAACAGAGGTCCGAGGCTACCTTTCAAAAAGAAAGAAGCCGAACATAATATCAATCAGTTTATCAGGGCGCAGGAAGTGCGTTTGGTAGGCGATAACGTTGAGACAGGTGTTTACTCATTAAGAGATGCTTTGGCTATTGCCGAAGAACAGGAACTCGATCTGGTTGAAATATCTCCAAACGCGGTACCTCCGGTTTGTAAAGTAGTTGACTATAACAAATTCATCTACGAGCAAAAGAAGAAGCTGAAAGAGATAAAAAGTAATGCCAAACAAACCGTTATTAAGGAGATCCGTTTCGGACCGAACACTGATGACCATGACTTTGAATTTAAATTGAAGCATGCCATTAAGTTTTTAGAAGCGGGCGAAAAGGTAAGAGCCTACGTACACTTTAAGGGCCGTGCCATTGTGTACAAAGAGCAGGGCGAAATATTGCTGCTGCGTTTTGCACAGGCTTTAGAAGAGGTGGGCAAGGTTGAGCAATTGCCAAAACTGGAAGGTAAACGTATGTTTTTAACGGTTACGCCAAAAGGGGCAAAAAAGTAGAATTTTCGAATTAATATAAATATACAACCAGTTTGCACATTTGCTGAGAAGCACGTTTGCAGATTAAAACAAAAACAGAGTTATGCCAAAAATGAAAACCAATTCCAGCGCTAAAAAACGTTTTAGCATCACTGGAACCGGTAAAATTACCAGAAAAAACGCATACAAAAGCCACATCTTAACCAAGATGTCGACCAAACGTAAGCGTAACCTGACCCACACCAGCTTAGTGTCTGATGCGGATATGGGTAACGTAAAACGTATGCTTTGTATCGGAAAGTAATTAATTAATTTTTTAACCAGGTATTAGAGTACACAAGTTCTTCTGAAACAGCGAAGGCACTCACTACCAAAAGCACAAAAAAATGCCACGTTCAGTTAACGCAGTAGCGTCGAGAAGACGCCGGAAAAAGATCATGAACCTTGCAAAAGGTTACTGGGGATCACGCAGCAAGGTTTATACCGTTGCCAAAAACACAGTTGAAAAAGGTTTGCAATATGCTTACCGCGACCGTAAAACCAAAAAACGCGAATTCCGCGGTCTTTGGATCCAACGTATCAATGCTGGTGCACGCCAGTACGGTATCTCTTACTCACAATTAATGGGTAAATTAAATGCAAAAGAAGTAGGTTTAAACCGTAAGGTATTAGCCGATTTAGCAATGAATCACCCTGATGCTTTTAAAGCAGTTGTTGATTCAGTAAAATAAAACACTTTTAAAGCACGAAAGCCTTACCCTAACCGGTGAGGCTTTTTTGTTGGCTTAGACGTCCGACAGGAAACAACCTGAGGACACACAAACAAAAAGAGCCCCGCGATTTATCGCGGGGCTCTTTTTGTTATATGGTGGTTGAGCGTTTAGTTGTAGATAAAGCTGCCATCGCCGCGGCGCATCATTTGCTTGCCGTTACGGGTAGGGGTGCCGCTCCACTTTTGCAGGTTAAGACGCAGGCCCACCAGAAAATAACGGCTCAGCGCGTTTGATTGCGTATTGATGATGGAGTTGGCGGTTACTGTTTGTTCAACAAAGTTGTTTTGGTGCAGTAAGTCGAAAATATCGAAGGTTAACACCAGGTTCTTCTTTTCGAAAAATTCTTTTTGGAAACCGGCGTTGATTACCGTTGGATTGGTTGACAGGCTGCCTAGACCCGCTACGTAGCTTTTAGTAATGCTGTAATTAACCTGCCATGTTTTGAGGAAATACATTTTACCGTCAACTGCTAAGGATGTCCTTTTAACCTCGCTGCTCGACGCGCCGTTTTGTGTAAAGAATGAACGGGTGAGATCATAACCAATGTATGGGTTGATCTCGATATTGTCATTCGGGTTAATACGCGGGCCAAAACGCTCGTCAAACCTCCAGGTAGTACTGCTGTATTTAATGTTGTTACTCATGCTCACGTTATAGCCATAAGTAATATTACCGTTTAACGACAGGTTATATTTACGGTCATCCAATTGCTTGGCTATGTTGTAACGGCCAACCACGGAGTGAGAACCATCGAGGTTTACATAATGTGTTTCGTTGATGTAAGTACCGGCCTTTGCATACGATGAATTGAGTATCTGCAGGTTGTTTGTAGTAATGGCGTTATCAATAATGGTGGTGTTAAGTCCAAACGAAAGATTCACTTTTGAGTTAGCAATGTAATTATTGTACTGCGCATTGATAGAGTGGGTAAAGGCCGGTTTTAGATCGGGATTACCAACTATGGGATTTTGCGGGTTTGACAGATCGGTAAAAGGCTGGATCTGGGTAAATGTAGGCTCGCTGTTTTGGCCCGAGTATGCCAGGCTAAAACGTTGGGTGCGGGTCCACGAATAAGAGAAACGGAACACCGGGATCACCCTGAAATCAGAACGCTCGGTTGCTACATTGCTGCTTGTTGTGCTGTTTAATTTAGTGCCTTTAAGTACTGATGGGATAAATGTAGTACCTACCGATAAGTTGTATTTAACACCATTGAACCTGTAATTGATCGTTCCGCGTGTTTCGGTAAACGAATAGTCGGAAAGGTTACTGCGGCTGGGTAAAGGTATCTCTGAATTATCGTATAATACACTATCGGTCAACGCGGAGTTGTCGTACTGACTGCTTCTTACCTGGGCGTTAAACTCAAGTTGTGAGGTGAGGTTTAAGGGCTCAACATAGGTAGCGCTTGCGCGATAGGTTTTGTTATCACTGGTACGTTTAACACGATAATGCAGCCTTAGTGAGTCGATTTGCGTGCCGCGAACTACATCGCTGTAGTATAACGTTTGGTTGTTCGATTCGCTGTTGGCCTCGTTGTTGGTGTTGTTATAACTTAACTGTAACGATACATTGCGGTGCGGTTTTTTAAATAAGTGCTGGTAAAAAGCTACAATGCCGTAATTAGGTACGCTGTTATCACTGCCCGACAAACCATTTTTGTTATAAAACTTATAATCCGGCTGCATTTCGTTGGTTATCGGATTAAGCTTGTTATAATAGTCATCGTATACGTTTTGCGAAGTGTTCACATTGTCCGAGTTTGAGTAGCTAAAGTTTGGCGTTATTTGTAAAAAGTTAGCGCTGTCAATAGTATACTCCATCTGGAAGTTTACGTTGTGGCTTTTGGCATTGTTTTGGGCCGTGCTGCTCCTGATGTAATTTTCTGTACCTAACGAGCTGAAGTTTGAGCCAAAGCTGTTGTTGATAGAATTTACATCCCTGAAACTATATGCGTAGCTGGCGGTAACCTGTATTTTTTTACCCCATTGATCGCGATAGTTAAATGATGGCGCACCCGATCTGGTTGTACCACCAGTACCACCACCGCCGCCGCCGTTACCACCACCGCCGCCATTAGTAGCGCCACCCTGTACACCGGTAGAGGCAACACCATTAACCGTGTTGCGTATGTTGGCTATTACACCTAATTGCTGGTTAGCATTGATGCGCTGAACAAACAGATTTGCACTATACCGGTCGTCACTACCGTACTGACCGGCTATACGGCCTGTAGTACCAACTGAGCGGTCGGCACGGGTGGTAATGTTCAACACCTTTTGCGGATCACCGTCTTTAATGCCGGTACGGGCAGCCTGGTCGCCATAATCATCAACTATCTGGATCTTCTCGACAATGTCCGCGGGCAGGTTTTGTATAGCCTGGGCCACATTCCCGCCGGCATAATCTTTGCCGTTCAGGCGGGCTTTTACTACTTGCTGGCCCTGGTGCGTTAGTGATCCGTCTGATCCGACTTCCATGCCCTCCATCTTTTTCAGCAACTCGTCAACCGTAGCGTTAGCGTGTACTTTATAGTCGCTGGCGCGATATTCAACGGTATCTACCTTATAAGTTATGCTGGGTACGCCATTAATTTTTACTTCGCCCATCATATGCGATGCCGAGTGCATGATAATAGGTTCTAAAACCACGCGTTTGATGGCATCGTTGTTTAAATATTTACGAACTATGGGCAGGTACCCCAATTCTCTGACCTCTAAAGTAAAAACGGCCTGTTTTACATTTTTTATAACAAAAATACCATCCGCATTGGTTGACGCACGCAAAGTATCGCTTTTAGACGTTAGTGTAATAGTGGCGCCGATGATGGTATTATCGGCAGTATCCTTTACTACGCCGCTTACCTCTCTGAATGGCAGGGCCAGTACCTGTGGCTGCTGCGGCCTGTTGCGCGCCCCGTTATTGCCTCCCTGCGCAAACAGGTCGCCTGAAAGCGTGATCACAAAAAGGATAAGTAGAATTTGTTTCATTAGGATTTGTTTTGGTCTGTGATTTAAAAATAGTATTCCAATGGTACCACAATAAGCGGCACTTTTATATGTCAATCAGGGGATTGTTAGTAAGGTCTTTCGGTCAGTTACAACCTGTACGTTATTATTTTGCCGATCTGGCCAGGGTGTATTTGCCCCAAAAATCGGTTGCTGTGGTTAACTCTTCCATGGCTGTGATGCCACTGTTGTTACCACCGCCAAAGTTACCGCCGCCTCCGCCACGGCCAGCCCGGCCTCCTCCGCCGCCGCCTCCACCAAAGTTACCACCGCCACCTGCACCGCCGCCATTACGGCCGCCACCGTTGTTGCCTCCAAAGCCGCCGTCGCCACCGTTGTCACGGTTTCTGTTGCCGGCATTAACACCATTCATTTTAAAATTGTAGGCAAATTCTTTTGGATCGTCGGCATTAAGTGCAAGTAATTTTAATGGTATGGCCAGTTCGGTAACAAAACTGTCTTCCTCATCAAAACCTGCAGCTGCTTTTATTCCGTATTCGTTATAAATAGATATGGTGCTATCGGTAATATCTTTAAAACCCAGTACGCCTATTTCTCTTATTAATCCAAGAGCGGTTTTATGGGCAACCCTGCTGGCCGAATCGATCTGGGCTGGGGTTTGAGTTTGGTTTCCGCCGCCAAAACCGCCGCGTGCACCACGCAAGGCACTACGGCCCGCGCCTCTTGGCGGCGGCATAGGGAAGGTGATCACAAAGGCATCTTTATCTTTTTTCTTATCGGCGGTGTTAATAGTAAGGCTTATGCCGCCACCCAAAGTTTTAACTATGTTTAACTTATCTTTAACTTTTACAACCAGGTATAAATTTTTATCGTCATTGGCCATGGTGTAATATGCCTTGGTAGTTTTGTTATACGCCTGGAAATCATAACCCCACTCGTTAAGTTTACCATCAATTTTTATGCCTTCGGGAGCTTTAAGGTTGGCAGCCTGGATATCTTTTTGTGCCTGTACATGCCCGCACAACGTCGTTACAAACAGTGCTATCAGTATTAGTTTAAATGAAGATGTAACCTTCGTTTTCATGTTTAATTAGTTGTATTAATTGGTTTTATCTATACCTGTTAAATTATTCCGAGGCCTATTATTTACTCAGGTTATATTGACTGTGAATTTACGGCTAAGTTTAATAGATATTTCAATGTCATATAATTGTTGCGTAAATGTCATACAATTGTTGCATAGACACTTAAAATTGCCCGGTTTGTACAAAAATAAGCCGCTTTTTTTAATTGTGAGATTAAAAAAGTATTTTTAGTATTGGTGTACGGCACTAAAGCACACTAATTAGATGTAAATTATAGATAAATGTTGCATCATGACTTATAAACTAACTGCCTTAACGCCCATGCTCGAAACTCCGGACATAGAAACTACCCTCGATTTTTATACCCGGGTGCTTGGTTTTACAATTGAAAACTATGTACCCGATATGGGTTGGGCCTCGCTTAAATGGGGCGATATCAATATCATGTTCACTTTACCTAATCAGCATCGTCATATCCCTAAACCGATCATGAGCGGATCGCTTTATTTTACTGCCGAAAATGTTGATGAGGTTTGGGAAGACGTAAAAGAGCAAAGCCCGGTTTGTTATCCAATTGAAAGTTTTGATTACGGCATGCGCGAATTTGCCATTTATGATAATAATGGTTATTTATTGCAATTTGGGCAGGAGATAGTAACCGGGTAATACGGAAATAAAAAATAACTAAGTACCCTTTATATTTACCGGAAGCTGGCCTTCCGACAAAAAATAAGATCATGACACAACCTATACCTATCGATGCTGACGATCATTTACATTATAAACCTGTGCGTTTATCCGAAACTACCATTACCGAGCTGATGATCCCATCGTACTCAAACTTTGGCGGCAAGATACATGGCGGTATTTTGCTTTCGCTGATGGATAAGGTGGCTTATGTATGCGCTGCAAAGCATGCAGGCAATTATTGTGTTACTGCTTCTATTGATACGGTGGATTTTTTAGCGCCGATAGAGGTGGGCGAACTGGTATCGCTAATGGGCTCGGTAAACTATGTGGGTAAAACATCGCTGGTAGTGGGGATACGGGTAGTATCCGAAAACGTAAAAACAAACTCGGTTAAACACACCAATACCAGTTATTTTACCATGGTTGCTAAGGATGAGCAAAACACGCCAACTGCTGTGCCGGGACTGATATTGGAAAACCCTACAGAGGTGAGGCGCTTTGTAGAAGCGATACGGCGCAAAGAGCTGAGGCAAAACTATAAACAGGAGGTTGAACAGATAAAGGCCCCGGTTAACTATGAAAAGTGCGAAGAGCTATTGATAGGACAGCGTTGCATGTTTGCCGAAAAAGTGTAATTATCTGGTATGTAAAAATGGTTTTAAAGCACAACGTTGCATTGTATGCAATTGTATAACTAATTGATTAACGCATGAGATTTTGGTGGCTGTTGTTTATTGTTGTTTTTTCTCAAAAAACATTTTCAGCCGTATCATCACCAGCCGATCTATTTTATGAAACAGGGCACCCGGATAGTATTGCAAGAGCCGACCAGTTAAATGCCAAAGCTTACGCTATATTTCTGGCAAGCCCTGCAGCCGCACGCAAGCTATCAGAAAGCGCGTTGATCTTATCGAAAGTAAACAATTATAAAAAAGGCATCGGCGAAAGCTTTTTAAATATCGGGTTAACTTACTGGGCGCAATCATACTACCAGGTAAGCTTGTTATATCTTGATACCGCCGTACATTATTTTGATAAGAATAACCATTTACGCTTGTCTGATTGCTACCGCAACATGGGGCGCAATTATGCCGACCTGAAAAACTATAAAGCGGCATTTGAATATCTGAAAAAAGCCCAATACGAGGCGGATACCAGTAAATATATGCAGGAGGAGGTGATTACCGAGCGTTCGCTGATCTATGCGCGATCGCACCAGTTTAAAAAAGCTGTTACCGCCGTTCATGAAGCTTTAAAACTATGCCGGCAAATACACAATACCGGCACCGAAGCTATTTTGTACGGGCGGCTCACCAGTATTTACAGCGAATACGACGGCAATATCAACTACAAATTAGCAGATGGATATGCCGATACGGCTATCAGCATGAGTTTTTTGAATAATAATAAGCGACTGAGAACAAGCTGTTTTGTATCAAAAGCCGAGATACTGCTTAATTTGGGTAAACCCGATGAAGCACTTAAATATGCACAGAAGGCAAACTTAATGGCCGACAGCTTAGGAATAATGGATTTTATTACTGCATCCTACCAGGCGCTTATTGATGTTTACCAACGCCAGGGTAATACCAAACAAGTACTTTATTACCAGGATAAATATAACAGCTTTTTACTGTGGCTAAACACCATCGATAAACAAAACAGCGCACAACTGATGCGGGATTACTTTTACCTGCATAACCGCCTGCAAAAAATTGACAGCGCGCAACATAACAACCAGATCAACCGGATGCTGGTTAGATCGCAGCAAAGGATCATCATTGTACTGGTTATTTCGTTAGGGCTTTTAATTGCCGGTTTATATGTTGTTTACAGGTTGTATCGCGAAAAAAAGAAGTTAGCGGTAACGCTTACCAGCCAAAATTCAGCCATCAGGCAGCAGTCGGAATTAATCCAGGCACAATCGACACACCTTAATAGTTTAAATAATTTAAAAAATAAGCTTTTGATGGTGATAGGGCATGACCTGCGCGGGCCCATAGGTAATCTGCGCAATGTAACCGACCTGTTTGAGCAGAGGGCGCTTACCGATGATGAGATACACCAGGTGATGAAAAATATGAACCCTGTTGTAAGGGGCGCAGAATTAACGCTGACCAACCTGTTGCAATGGGCAAATAACCAGATACAAGGGAGTAATGTGGCTACTACCGATGTACGGCTGATGCTGGTTGTTGACGAAATGCGCGAAACCTTTGCTTACCTGCTTTCGCAAAAAGACATTACGCTGCAAAATAATGTGGTACCGAAAGTGTTTTTATTTGTTGACGAAAACCATCTGAAAGTGATCTTCAGGAATATGATAAGCAATGCCATCAAATTTACACCTAACGGTGGCTGTATAACCGTTGATGCTGGACCTGATGCCGATAAGATTTTGATCAGTATCAGGGATACGGGGACAGGGATAAAACCGGAAGATATTGATAATTTGTGGGCCAGCCGGCCACCATTATCCAAGGTTGGCACTATGGGCGAAATAGGCACAGGTATTGGCCTGCAACTATGCCGCGAACTGATCGAGCTGAACCAGGGAGAGATCTCGGTTAGATCGACACCGGGCGAGGGCACAACGTTTTATATTAAACTGCCGGGCAGTATCCGGTTATAAATAGCTTAGCCACCATTGTTTATGCGACATTTTATAGCGCATAAACCATTTGCTCGGGAAGTACAGGATTATTACCGCCAGCAGCCAGAAAGCATACACCACAGGTAAACTAAAACCGTAACTGATATGCATAGCCGTACTGATATGGAACGTGATGAAGGCCAGTAACTGTAACAGGTAAATGTGGCACAGGTAATAAAAAAGCGGCACCCTGCCAAACACCAAAAAGATATCGGTTACCTTGTTTTTTACCTTTTCGAGATAAGCTAAAACGATGAGTACCGGGCCCAGGGTAATGAGCAGATAATCGAGTGATGGCGGGTATTTTTGAGCGTTGATAAACGAGAGCACGGTGCGGTACCAAACAGTTTGTTTGGTCCAGTTATCAGGATCGCCGTAAAGGTTAACTGAGCGGATGATGATAAATAGTGCAATAGCCGCAATGCCGATGGTGAGCAATATTTTCTTACGGCGGGCTCCATCAAGTTTATACAGGGTGCCAAAGCTGTACCCGGCCGCCATTACGCCAGCCCATGGGATGATGGGATACAGTACAAATATATGCCTTGTGCTGTTCGCGTAGTTTATCATGTTTTGTACGTGGAACAGGTCCCAGATATCGGTTTCGGCTGCGTTGAAGGATTTGGTATTGATATGATCGAACGCATTGTGGCCGAAGATCAGTATCAGCCCGATTATTGCTATCGCCTCAACCGGCAGGTAGATGAGCCCGGCTAAAATGATCATACAAATGCCGATGACCCATATCACCTGTAGAAACACAAAGCTATAGTCCATTGCAAAACGCCACTCGCCATGCTCCATCGAAAACCCCCAGTTAACCAATGTTAGTTCTAAGATAATGAGCCAGATACCCCTGCTGATCAAAAAGCGGGCAGCTTCGCCTTTGGTCTTTCCACGCGTAAGCGATAAAAAGGCACCTGTACCGGCAAGGAAAACAAAGGTAGCAGCACAAAAATGGGTTATAAACCGGGTGATGAACAACGCAGTTGATGCCTGTGTCAGATCGGTTGGGTTAAAACGGATGATGGTGAAAAAATCGCGCGTATGGTCGAGCGCCATAATTACCATAACAATTCCGCGCATGATGTCGATCGATTCGATACGTTTTTTGGGTGTGGCGAGGGTATCGTTCATTGCAATAAAGGTTTGGCAGCAACCAACTTACAAAAAAAAGTGTTAAACACCAAACCTGCTATTATCGAACAACGAATGTTTTGATTTCGGAATTCGGATTTTCGATTTCGGATTTTTTTTATTTCGAATTTTGAATTTTCAATTAGTCGTGTTCGAAAGATTAGATTTTCATCAAAACTCCTTCCTTGGGGAAGGGTGCGGATGTCTGTGAAGTGGCGGGAAGGGGTCATTTTGCGGGTGTGCATATTCGATAAACCCCTCCCTCCACCCTCCCTGGGGAGGGAATCGCGCGATGCCACTGCTTTTTAATCTTTCGAACACTCGCCATTCAGGATTCATTATTCGACATTTATAGAGGAGCCTCCTGGTAGCAGATAGATCTGAAAAGTGATTTGCCTGCTCACTAATGAATAACTTTAATTAGCTTTTTGATACATCTTTTTTGCATTTGGCTTCTTCAATTTCGGCTATTTCGGCCTCCGAACGGGTCTTTTTCAGGTCGATCCGGATCAGCGCGAAGAGGCTCATATACACATTTGCAACAAATACCAGGGCAAAGCCGCTGATGAGATAGCCCCGCCAATCGTCAAATAATAGCTTGTATCCGGTAATGATCAGCATCGCGATAGTGACATAATGACTAAAGCAATACTCGCAGGTAAACAGGTAGAAAAACTTTCGTTTAACGATGGTTTTGGCTGTTTTAGAGTGTTTTATGCAAACCTCGCGCGGCTCACGGAAAACCTCTTCGTGGGTAACTGTCCACGCAATGCAGGCTATGGGGATAGCCAGTAAAAAAAGCCAGATGATCTGTGCGCTCAAAGCCATATGATACAAATAATTAAAACGCACAAATTGTTTGCTGCTGTTTTAATACAAAATTTTAACATTAAAAGTGTTATGCAGACGGTTTTTATGTTTTGATGTTGCTTTTAGCTATTAAATTTTAATTTTGCTGAATCAGTTTTACACCTCGCCTCAAAGCGCTTTAAATAGAATATCTATGACAGTCGGACTGTTCATTCCTTGTTATGTTGATCAATTTTATCCCGGTGCCGCAATTGCCTGCCTCGAACTTTTGGAAAAGTTAGGTGTTACGGTAACTTATCCTAAAAATCAAACCTGCTGCGGCCAGCCAATGGCTAACTCGGGCTTCGAGCATTTAACGCATGGCTGTAACGAGTTGTTTATTAAAAACTTTGCCGAGTTTGATTATATCGTAGCGCCATCGGGCAGCTGTGTACTGCATATCCGCGATCATTTGCATGATGATGCCCAACCCGAAAAGGCTAAACACATCAGCGAAAAGATATATGAGTTTACTTCGTTTTTAACCGACGTACTGAAAGTGACCAGCCTGCCCGCGAAGTTTCCGCACAAGGTTGGCATGCACCAGAGCTGCCACGGGCAGCGGGGGCTGCACCTGTCATCAATGACGGAACTGGTAGCGCCCGAATTTTCGAAACCGGGAAGCCTGCTCGATATGGTTGAGGGATTGGAAATAGTGGAGCTGAGCCGTAAGGACGAATGCTGCGGTTTTGGCGGTACCTTTTGCGTTGCCGAAGAAGCGGTTTCGGTAAAGATGGGTAAAGACAGGGTGGCCGACCATTTAGCGCATGGTGCCGAATATATTACTGGTGTGGATATGAGCTGCCTGATGCACATGGAAGGTATTTTAAACCGTCAGGGCAGTAAGGTTAAGGTGCTGCATATTGCGGAGATACTGAACTCACAGATGTGAGAATTGAGATATTAGATTTGAGATATGCAATTGCATAACTAATGAACCAATGAACGAATCAACGAAAGACCACGCGGCTTTAGCCGATATATTTAATGCAGACGAAGCCCGTGTAAACTGGCACGATGAAACCTTGTGGTGGATCCGCGCCAAGCGGGATAAGGCTGTGCACCAGTTGCCTGAGTGGGAAGATTTGCGCGAAACGGCATCGCAGATCAAGCACAACGTGCTATCGAACATGAGCGCTTATTTGCAACAGTTTGAGGCTAATGCCAAAGCCAACGGCGTTACCGTGCACTGGGCGGCCGACGCCAAAGAGCATAACGAAATAGTGCTGAGCATTTTGCAAAGGCACAACGTTACCCGCATGGTAAAAAGTAAATCGATGCTGACGGAAGAATGCCATTTGAACGAGTATTTAGGTGAGCACGGCGTTGATGTGATCGATTCGGACTTAGGCGAACGTATTGTACAATTGGCGCATGAACCGCCGAGCCATATTGTGTTGCCTTGTATCCACAAAAAGAAGGAAGAAATAGGCGAGCTTTTTCACCAATACTTAGGTACACCGGCAGGTAACGCAGACCCGCAGTTTTTAACCGAAACGGCACGCCATCACTTGCGTGAGACTTTTTTAACCCGTAAAGCCGCCTTAACGGGCGTAAACTTTGCCATTGCCGAAACCGGTGAATTTGTTGTATGTACCAACGAGGGTAATGCCGATATGGGCGCGCATTTAGCCGATGTGCACATTGCCAGTATGGGTTTTGAGAAGATCATCCCCGAAAGGAAACATCTGAGCGTATTTTTACGCCTGCTTACGCGGAGCGCTACCGGGCAGCCTATTACCACTTACTCGAGCCATTTTAGCAAGCCGCGTAATGGCGAAGAGATGCACATTGTGATAGTGGATAATGGAAGGAGTATACAATTGGGGCGCGAAGAGTTTAGGAACTCGTTAAAGTGTATCCGTTGTGGTGCCTGTATGAATACCTGCCCGGTTTATCGCCGTAGCGGGGGACATAGCTATCATAACGCGATATCAGGCCCGATAGGGGCTATTTTGGCACCTAACCTGGATATGGAAAAATATGCCGACCTGCCGTTTGCGTCAACGCTCTGCGGATCGTGCTCGAACGTTTGCCCGGTTAAAATTGATATACACGATCAGTTATACAAATGGAGGCAGGTAATTGTGAAGAACGGTTATGCTACCAAAACCAAGAAAGCCGGCATGCAGGTAATGACGTTAACGCTGTCATCGCCAACTATTTACCATGTTGGAGGTAAAGCGGGCAGGTGGTTTATGAAACACGTGCCATTTGCTGTGAACAATAAACTGAACCCCTGGTACAAACAACGCGATATGCCGGAGCCGCCAAAAGAATCGTTTGGGGAATGGTACGGGAAGAATAGAGCCAAGAAGTAATAGTAAAGAAGTAAGAATCAAGAATCAAGAATCAAGATAAGAGTGTCGGTTGGCGAGATTCCAATAACCAATAACTCAATAACTCAATAACCAATGTCGAGTAGAGAGAAAATATTAGCGGCCATCGGTCAAAATCAACCGGCCTTGCTGCCTTTGCCGGATATCGGCTTTTTAAAAGGTGGTAGTGAGGACCCGGAAGAAAAATTTACCACGGTATTGACCACCATTGGCGGTAAGGTGTTGAAGGTTAAAAACTTTGACGAGATCAAAAAACTATTGCCTGAGCATTTTGATACTACCAAACGGGTTGTGACCACGCTTATCGAATTGAGTGATGCTGCCGAATTGAATACCGGCGGAGAAATGGACCCCCATACGCTGGAAGATATTGAACTGACCATTACCGGCGCGCATTTTGCCGTTGCCGAAAACGGGGCCGTTTGGGTTACCGAGGATATCATAGGCCAGCGGGTGCTGCCTTTTATTTGCCAGCATTTAGCTGTTGTGGTTGATGTAAAAAACATAGTGCCCACAATGCACGAAGCTTATCAAAAAATTGGTAACGGTGTTTACGGATTTGGTACCTTTATTGCCGGCCCGTCTAAAACTGCCGATATTGAGCAGTCGCTGGTGCTGGGCGCACATGGCCCGCGCAGCATGACGGTTTTTTTATTAGGATAACAATGGAAGTAAGCAAAGGCTATGTGAATGTTACTACGGACGAAAAGGGGATAAGTACCATCGCCTTTTTTCACCCGGCACAAAACTCGTTACCCACAGCTTTGCTTGATGAACTGGCATCGGCCATACAAAAAACCGGGAGCGACCCACAAACCCGCGTTATTATCATAAAAAGCAATGGCGACCGCACCTTTTGCGCAGGCGCTAATTTTGACGAGTTGCTGCAGATCACCAACCTTGAACAGGGTATGAAATTTTTTTCGGGCTTTGCCAAGGTGATCAATGCCTGCCGCACCTCGCAAAAAATGATCATCGGCAGGGTGCATGGCAAGGCCATTGGCGGTGGGATAGGCATTGCCTCGGCGTGCGACCATTGTTTTGCTACCGCGAATGCGTCCATTAAATTAAGTGAATTAAGTATTGGCATCGGTCCGTTTGTTATTGAGCCCGCGGTTACCCGTAAAATGGGATTAAGCGCTTTTTCGCAACTTGCCTTAACAGCAGGTGAGTTTTATACTGCACAGTGGGGAAAAGAACAAGGCCTGTTTGCCGAAGTTTTTGATACTACTGAAGAAATGGATGCTGCTATCGCGGCATCGGCTCATAAAATGGCTGGCTGGAACCCCAACGCTTTAACTGCGCTGCGCAAAACGCTGTGGCACAATACCGATAGCTGGGATACTTTGCTTATCGAACGCGCCGCTATCAGCGGCGAGCTGGTGCTTTCAAACGATGCACAAACTGCCATCAAAAACTTAAAGCCTTCCAGATAAGCGTATTTGTTACAATTGTAACTTTTAAAGCCATCCAGGCGTATAAAAACCCCGTATATTACTACATGGGGGATATGAATTATCTGATTTATGTGAGCTCGTCGTCGCGGGTGCTGGATGCAGAAGATCTGAAACAGTTGCTTGTAAATATTAAATATCAGTACACTAAAAGCGGTATAACCGGGATGATGCTGTACAGCAAGGGCACTTTTTTCCAGGCGTTGGAAGGAGAGGAAGAACAGCTTGAAAGCGCTTTTGAAAAACTGCAGTTTGACGAGATCCAGAAAGGGGTGATCCGGCTAAAAAGCGGCAGAGAAGAGAGCCGCACATTTACCGACTGGTCGATGGGTTTTAAGCCGATGTCGGAAGATGTGACCCGGATCAATGGCTTTGTAAACCCGCTGCGGTACGATTTTTTAACCGACCATGATCAGCGCCATCCGGTTATCAACCTGCTGAAAACATTTGCACAGCATAATTTACAGTACTAATTATTGCCCTCGCTTTTGTTGCAAACCACGCTCAGCATATCAAATTAAAATCCTATTTTCGGTTGTATTATTCCTATGGCCGACAACGATTCACTAACCGACGAAAAAGCAGCTTACAGGCTCAAATCCATATTTGGCGGCTCGATAGGTAATTTAGTTGAATGGTACGACTGGTATATCTATTCGGCTTTCTCACTCTATTTTGCAGGGGCTTTTTTCCCCGAAACGAACGAAGTAGCACAATTGGTTAATACCGCCGGTATTTTTGCCATCGGTTTTTTAATGCGGCCCATCGGGGGCTGGGTTATGGGCGCTTACGCGGATAAAAAAGGACGTAAAGCGGCGCTTACCTTATCGGTATTGTTAATGAGCGCAGGTTCGTTACTAATTGCCCTGGTACCAGGTTACCAAACCATTGGTGTGGCTGCCCCGGTAATATTAACGCTTGCGCGGATATTGCAGGGCCTGAGTGTTGGCGGCGAATACGGCACCAGTGCAACCTACCTGAGCGAGATGGCCACTAAAAAACACAGGGGGTATTATTCAAGTTTTCAGTATGTAACGCTAATTATGGGGCAGTTGCTGGCACTGGGTGTTTTGGTGTTATTGCAACGATGCTTTTTAACACAGGGGCAACTGCATGCCTGGGGCTGGCGCATCCCGTTTGGGATAGGGGCAGTTTTGGCTATATCGGCAATGTATTTGAGGCGAAACCTTACCGAAACTGATAACTTTAAAAAAGAAAAGGCCAATGCCGGTCGCGGAAGCATCAAAACCTTATTGCAGCATCCTAAAGCAGTGTTGCTGGTTGTGGGGCTTACCATGGGCGGTACGGTGGCTTTTTATACGTTCAGTACTTATATCCCCAAGTTTTTGGTAACGACATCGAGGTTTAGTAAAAACGAAGCGACATTGATATCGGCATTAACGCTGTTTGTGTTTATGTTGTTGCAGCCGGTATTTGGTTTGCTGTCGGATAAGATCGGGCGGAAGCCGCTGTTAATTGGTTTTGGGATATTGGGCTCGCTGGCTACTATCCCCATCATGACAACGCTTGGTAAAACGCATGATTTTTGGCTGGCGTTTGCGCTGATCATGGTGGCGCTGGTTATTACCACGTTATATACTTCCATCAACGCGGTTGTTAAGGCCGAGTTGTTCCCGGTAAATGTACGGGCACTGGGCGTGGGGTTTCCGTATGCTGTTGCGGTATCGATATTTGGCGGCAGCGCCGAGTGGCTGGCCCTGACCTTTAAACAAAACGGCCACGCTGACTGGTTTTACTGGTATGCAACAGGCTGTATTTTGATATCGCTTGTGGTATATGCATTGATGAACGATACGAAGAAGTACTCGAAGATGGAAGATTAGATGAGATGTGAGTATTGAGATATGAGTATTGAGACAGGGTAATTATTTTTGCGGTTAGCCGAATTGTATTTATCTCAAATCTAATATCTCACATCTCATATCTAAATTATACTTTCGAACTTCGGCAATAAAATTATCTCAAATCTAATATCTCACATCTCATATCTGAAAAATGGAATTTGGACGCGTTACTACCGAAGAACTGGCGATGGTTGATTTTACCTTGCCGGCTGATCCTGAACTGACTGTTGATACTTTAAAAGCAGCAGGCTTTAAAAAGCAGCTTGATGTGCATGTAGGCTGCGCCAAGTGGGGGCGTAAAGAATGGCTGGGCAAGATCTATCCTGAGAAAACCAAAGAGGCTAACTTTTTGGATGAGTATGTGAAGCATTTTGACAGCATTGAACTGAATGCCACCTTTTACAATGTGTACCCGGAAACGACCATTGAGAAGTGGAAAGAGAAGGCTTTAACCAATCCACACTTTAAGTTTTGCCCTAAGTTTTCGCAAAGCATTAGCCATATTAAGCGGTTAAAGAACGCGGAGGAGGTGACTACCCAGTTTTATAAGGGTATTATGGCCTTTGGCGAAATGCTTGGCCCGCTGTTTTTACAGCTGAGCGATAATTATACGCCTAAAAGCTTACCCGACCTGAAACTTTACCTGCAAGAGCTGCCCAGGGATGTGCCTGTTTTTGTTGAGGTGCGCCATAAAGAATGGTATGCTAACCCGGCTATACGTGATGAGCTTTTTGGCATGCTGAAAGAACTGGGCATCGGCGCGGTAATTACCGATGCTTCGGGCAGGCGGGATTGCGTGCATATGGAGCTGCCTACGCCGCATGCCTTTATCCGTTTTGTGGGTAACAGTTTGCACCCCACTGATTACGCGCGCTGTGATGAGTGGGTGCAGCGGATCAAACAATGGCATAAGCAGGGTCTGCAATCCGTGTGGTTTTTTATGCACCAGCATGATGAGCGTTACTCGCCCGAATTGGCTGATTACGTGGTTAAGGAATTAAACAGAGAGCTTGATCTGAATATTATGCGGCCGAACTTTTTGTCTAAAGATAAAGGGTTGTTTGATTGAAGAATCGCACCCGGCCTATAGCAGACTTTTATGATGGGATGCTGAAACAAGTTCAGCATGACATTTATTGTTTTACCCGATCAATCCCGAAATCACATTAATACTTAATGCCACAATAGCGGTATTAAAAGCGAATGAAATTAACGCGTGCAATAGTGCCAGCCGGCGGATGGAGCGGGAGGAGATCTCCACGTCTGATACCTGGAAGGTCATGCCGATAACGAAGGAGAAGTAAACAAAGTCGAGGTAGTCAGGATTTTTTTCATCTCCGGGGAATTGCAGGCCGCCTATCACGGTATCTTTAGGATCGTTGGTTTGGGGCGTGCTGGTATAATACATGTGCGCATAGCTCATGGTAAACACGGTATGCAGCATCCACCACGAAACCACTACCGAGCCGATAGACATCAATACATGTTTGGTTACATGTGCGTGCTGTGCGGCATCCTTACCGTGGTTGAGCAGCAAAAATATAATGGCGAATAAGCTTACGCATGAGGCGGCGATTACGAAAAGGAGAACAATAAAGCGGCTCGAATCTTTTAACCTGGCTATGCGGCGCATTTCGCGCGGGTGGGCGCTGGTGATGATCAACCAGTCTAATATAATGATGGTTAGTGCGCAACTACCCCACGACAACATAATGAGTGCCGGTACCGAAACTTTGCTCCATAATAAAGCCAGCACTACGGCTGTAACGCCTAATGATATCATTAACCGGTGATGCGCGTCTAAGCGCATCAATACGGTAGGAGCTTTGATTTGGTTTGCTTTAGCCATTAGTCTTCTTCAATAATTTCGATAACGCGGCCTACCTGCCCGTCTTCCAATCGTACCTTTATGCCACGCGAGTGGAAAGATGAACTGGTAAGCAAGTCTTTAACTATACCGCGGGTACGTTTGCCGCTTCGCTGATCTTTTTTTAAGATGATATCAACTTCCAGTCCCGGGAATATGTCGCTGCGGTTTTGTCCGTTCATCGGTTTATTATATTATTCCGTCATTGCGAGAGTATTTACTCTGGTACAGCCGCTCTGCTCCGTGCGATTGCCACGCTATCGCTCGCAATGACATTGATTTTTGGTTAATTGCTTCGTCCCTCGCAATGACGCTTGGAGTATTTTATTTAACTAATTGATCTATTGCCTGTTCAACTTTAGCAAAATTAAACTGACTTACAATTTGCTGCATTGCGGCGGTAATATGTTTGTTGCCTAAATTACCGATACTGCCTTCGTGGGTGTGGTTAATGTTATGATCAGGCTTAAACTCGCCTTTTTCTATAGCCAAACCAACCTGTTTGTATGCATCACGGAAAGGTGTGCCACTTAATACCAGGCGGTTAACTTCTTCCACACTAAACAGATACGCGTATTTAGGATCGTCTAATATATTGTTTTTTACCTCAACATGTTCCAACATAAAAGCTGCCATGTGCAGGCAGTTTTTGATATCAGCGAAAGCCGGGAAAAGCAACTCTTTTAACAACTGCAGCTCGCGGTGATAGCCCGATGGCAGGTTGGTGGTCATCATGGCTACATCGTTTGGCAAAGCCTGCAGGCGGTTGCAGCGGCCGCGCATAATCTCCCAAACATCGGGGTTCTTTTTATGCGGCATAATGCTCGAGCCTGTAGTCAGGTTTTCGGGGTAACTTACAAAAGCAAAGTTTTGGCTCAGGTACAGGCATTGGTCCATAGCCATTTTGCCCAGCGTTGCCGCGATGGATGATAATGCCTGCGCAATGATGCGCTCGGTTTTGCCGCGCCCCATTTGCGCGTACACTACGTTATAGTTGAGATGTTCAAAACCTAACAGCTTAGTGGTGAGGGTACGATCGAGCGGGAAGGAAGAACCGTAACCGGCCGCCGAGCCCAGCGGGTTTTTATTGGTGATGTGATAAGCAGCCAGTATCATTTCGAGGTCGTCAACCAAACTTTCGGCGTAAGCACCAAACCATAAACCGAATGAGGAAGGCATGGCGATCTGCAGGTGCGTGTAGCCCGGCAGTAATACGTTTTTATGTTTTTCGCTCAGGCTGATGAGCAGATCAAACAGGGTTTGCACCGATGATACCACCTCCTGCAATTGGTGGCGGAAGAACAGTTTAAGGTCGACCAGTACCTGATCGTTACGGCTGCGGCCGCTATGGATCTTTTTACCCGCTTCGCCAATGCGTCGCGTAAGCAGCAACTCCACCTGCGAGTGGATATCTTCGACCTCGGGCTCTATTTTAAAATCGCCTTTGGCTATATCGGCATAAATGTTTTTTAACTCTTTTTGTACAATATCCAGGTCGGCCTGATCCAACAGGCCAACGTGCTGCAGCATGCGGGTATGTGCCAGTGATCCCAATACATCAAACGCGGCCATTTGCTCATCAAACTCACGATCGCGGCCTACGGTAAAGCTTTCTACCAGTTGATCGACACTGGTAGTTTTTTGCCATAATTTGCTCATGTTGCAAAGATGCTATAAATAATTTATTTGGGTAAATGTTAAAGGCGTTATTAAAATGAACAACCGTGTTTGTGTTTTATAAATATGAGAAATTAGGATATTTTTTTATCTATAAGTTATATATATTAATAATTTATATTATATATATTTACATCAATCAAAACCTATTAGCTTATGAAAACTATTAACCTGTTCCGCCTATTGGTGTGTATTGTTTTATTGTTTGTGTTTTCGTGCAAAAAGCAGGGAGCAATGATAAACGACAACCCTGCATCATCCGGGGTTTCTGCGGCGTTATTGAACGATCCGAATTTTGTACCATTAGCGACGGCTTCTAAGGCGGCTGAACAAGCGCCACTTAGTCCGCTTACCTCAAAGTTAAGCAAGCAAAATACCGCTCCTTCGCCCAAAACTATCTTAAACTATATTACTGTGCCTGATAATGTGACACCATCATACTATATTTTTAATTATACGGGAGGCGGTTATGTAATTATACCTGCCGACAGCAGGGTACAACCCATTTTGGCTTATAGTGATAAAGGCAGTATCGCAAAGTCGGGAAGAATTTCATTAGGACTTGGAAACTGGTTAGAAGTTAATCATAAAAATATGGTATTACTGAGAACCAAGCCTGCATTAAAGCAGCCATCGGACATAGGAAAGTTATGGAGCGGCCTGGTAGGTACAAGTGCTGCCGGCGGTAACCAGGTAAACAGGGTGCCGATACAAGTTTGCCAGGATAGCTATACCACTACAGTTACAGGGCCATTACTGCCTACAGAATGGGGGCAGGGTTTTCCGTATAATCAAACATGCCCCGGTGGTAATTACTCATTCGGGCACGTACCAACAGGTTGTGTTGCAACTGCTATGGCGCAGGTTATGTATTACTGGAAAGCACCTTACTATTTTAACTGGCCCGGCATGCCTTTAACCACCTCATACCAGAGTAATTTCGATGTGGCTTTCCTGATGGCATCGATAGGTGTATCGGTTGAGATGGATTATAACGATTCGGGCTCAGCACCGCATACAGATATTTTCAGCCCGTCGGGTATTTCGTGTACAGATGCACTTAAAAACTCGTTTGGGTACGGATCGGCCGCAGAAGGCGATTTTAATATCAGTACCGCTGAAAATAACTTATACTCAGGCATGCCGGTATTATTATCGGGTACCACGGATGATCATAGTTTTCTTTTCTGGGAATGGGGATATGATGGGCATGAATGGGTTACCGATGGCGCCGAAGATTGTACCTCAATTGTGTGTTTATCAGAAGATACTTCTATAGGCGAAACCTTTACTTATTTGCATATGAACTGGGGATGGAACGAGACATGGACCACCAGTAATGTAAATGGCTGGTATGGATTTGGCGTTTGGCAGGTATTAAACGGCAGTACGGTAGAAAACTATCAATACAACAAGAAGATGACTTATAATATTCATCCTTAAATATTATTATTATCAAAAATGGCATGATCTTTATAAAAGGATCATGCCATTTTATTTATAGCAGTTAACAGGCAACTAATTTGTAACTACGTTTTTAGTGTATCCTGCTTATTTGTATATTAGAACCCTAAACTCCCTCATTATGAAAATTAAATACTTACTAACGGCATTATTGCTAAGCCTGTGCGTTACTGCGATGGCCCAGAACACGGGCTATGTATGGAAGACGGCTACTTCGGGCGGTTACACTTACAAATATGTAAGCGGCGATCCAACCCACTCACGATTTTATGTTTTGAAGAACGGATTAACCGTAATGCTGAGCCCTACGGCAAAAGAGCCGCGGATACAATCGTTTATCGCGGTAAAGGCCGGCAGCAAAACCGATCCATCTAACCATACCGGTTTGGCGCATTACCTGGAACACATGATGTTTAAAGGAACCGATAAATATGGTACGCTTGACTGGGCCAAAGAAAAACCACTATTGGACCAGATAGATGGTTTATACGAACAATATAACTCAACCACCGATAGTGCCAAGCGTGTGGAAATCTATCACCAGATAGATGTGACCTCGGGACAGGCTTCGAAATTTGCTATCGCCAACGAGTATGATAAGATGATGGCATCAATGGGCGGGAAAGGTACAAACGCTTTTACCTCGTTCGAACAAACTGTTTATACGGATGATATCCCGTCATCGGCAGTGGATAAATACCTGACCTTGCAGGCGGAGCGTTTCCGCGCACCGGTGCTGCGTATCTTCCACACTGAGTTAGAGGCAGTGTACGAAGAAAAGAACCGCGGCTTGGATAACGACGGCAATAAGGTTTTTGAGGCCTTGTTTTCGGCTTTGTTCCCAAACAATAATTATGGTAAACAAACCACCATCGGTACCATCGAACACCTGAAAAACCCCTCGTTAAAAGAGATCCGCAAGTATTACTATACTTATTACGTACCTAATAACATGGGGGTAATTATGTCGGGCGATTTTAACCCTGATGTGATGATCAAAAAGATAGATGAGCATTTTGCTTATATGAAAGCGAAACCGGTGCCGCCGTATAAATTTGACCCGGAAACGCCGATAGCGGCTCCTATCAAAAGAGATGTTTATGGGCCGAACCCTGAAAATTTAACTATTGCATTCCGTTTTCCGGGAGCTAATACGCATGATGCGCAAATGCTTGACCTGGTAGGCGATATGCTGACCAATGGCAAGGCCGGTTTGTTTGACCTTGACCTGACCAAAAAACAAAAGTTATTAAGCGCTTCGGCTTTTGATTATACCTTAAAAGATTACAGCGCTTTGCTGTTGCAGGGTAACCCGATAAAAGGGCAATCACTTGACGATGTAAAAGCTTTGATGCTTGGTGAGATAGAGAAACTGAAGAAAGGCGAGTTTGCCGATGATCTGATCCCGTCGATCATCAACAACGTTAAAAAATCGAAAACCGAACAAAACGAAGGTTACTACAGCAGGGCCAATAATTTGATGGATGCCTTTACATCGGGTGTTGACTGGCGCACACAGGTTGCTACGGTTGCCGACCTATCCAAAATAACCAAAGCACAAATTGTGGCATTTGCCAATAAATATTTAGGCGAAAGCAATTATGTAATTGTTTACAAACACCAGGGCGAAGACAAAAACATCAAAAAAGTAGATAAACCGCATATTACACCGGTTGAGGTTAACCGGGAGTCGGCATCACCGTTTCTGAAACAAGTTGACGCGATACCGGCCAACGCAGTGAAACCGGTGTGGCTGGATTACAGTAAGGATATCCAAAAAGCAAAAGTTGGCGCGGCCGAACTGTTAACCGTTCAGAATAAAGAGAACAACCTGTTCAGGCTGTATTACCGTTATAATATGGGCAGTTATAACAATAAACTGTTTTCGCTTGCGGCTACTTATATGCAGTATTTAGGTACCGATAAAATGAGCGCCGACGATATCAGCAAAGAGTTTTACAAACTGGCGGGAACATTTAATATATCAACCAGCGGCGAGATCACTACGGTAAGCATTAGCGGCCTGCAGGAAAACTTTGCCAAAACCGTGGCTTTGTATGAAAACGTAATAGCCAATTGTAAACCCGATGAAAATGCATTGGCCGGTTTAAAACAACGTTTGAAAAAATCGCGTGACAACGCCAAACTAAATAAAGGCGCTATTATGCAGGGCCTGGTTAGCTATGCCATGTATGGCGAAAACAACCCATTTAATAACGTATTGACTGATGATGAGCTGAATAATGTAAAAGCCAATGACCTGGTAGCTATTTTACATAGCCTGGCCGATTACAAGCACACCGTATTATACTACGGCCCGTTAACCGCGCCGCTTGCTGCCGTTGAGCTGAAAAAGCTGCACTACATGCCGGCATCGTTTAAACCATACCCGGAAGCCAAGGTGTTTGCCAAGGTAAACCAGGATAAAAGCAAGGTGCTGTTTGCTCACTTTGATATGGTACAGGCCGAAATTGACTGGATACGCAACTCGGATACCTACGCAACCTCGCAAACGCCAACTGTTGAGCTATTTAATAATTACTTTGGCGGTGGCATGAGCGGTATTGTTTTCCAAACCATTCGCGAATCGAAAGCTTTGGCGTACTCAACTTATGCTTTTTACAGCGCGCCTGCTAAAAAGGATGATCGTAACATTATACAAGCTTACGTGGGCACGCAAGCCGATAAACTGAATGAGGCGATAAAAGGGATGAATGAGTTACTGACCGATCTGCCACAATCGGAAAAAGTAATTGCATCGGCGAAGGATAATATCCGTAAATCGCTGGAGACAGAACGGATAACCGAGGATGGTATTTTGTTTAGCTACCTTAACGCGCAGCGCAGGGGAGTAGATTACGATATCCGTAAAACCACGTTTGAAAATGTTGACAAGTTGAAGTTTGACGACATTAAAGCTTTCCATGATAAAGAGTTTAAAGACAAGCCTTATACTTATTGCATTGTGGCTTCGGAAAAACGGGTGAGCGATGATGACCTGAAAAAGTATGGAGAGTTAACTAAATTGAGCTTGAAGCAGATATTTGGTTATTAAAATTGCATAAAATCATGTAAATTATTAAAACCCCGATAATTTTCGGGGTTTTTTTATGATATAAATAATAAAAAATGATTTAGTTGCTGTATATTAGCCTACTGATTTGGTAGATAATTGAATATAGCGTAAAATTGATTGTGAAAAAGCTGAAAATGAACATTATTTTCGGCATTTTGAGATTAAGTAATAGCTTTGAGACCTGATCGGCGGAATTTATTTAATTGACACGCTATTTTGCAACCGATTGCATAATTGTAAATAAAATTATAATTTAGGAGCACAATTTGCGGACAGTCTTTTTCGTCAGAAACAGAAAAAGTTCTGGTTTGTAATTTATAATATTGATTGCCCGTGTGGGAGAATTAAAGACATTTATGAAAGAAGAATCTTCGGGCGATAAGATATTATCCATTGACATAGGCGGATCGCATGTAAAGGCCACGATCCTGGATCATGAGGGGAGTTTGCTGATGGATTACGAAAAAATAGAAACACCACTGTTGCCGAAGCCAAAGCAGCTGATCGAAGTTATTGAGCAATTGATCAAGGCGTTTCCGGCTTATGATAAAGTGTCGGTGGGTTTTCCGGGATATGTTAAAAACGGAGTGATCAGGACGGCGCCAAATTTAGGCACTGATCTGTGGGCCGGGTTTGATCTGGCGAAAGCCTTACAAAAAAACCTGGGCAAACCAACCCGTGTAGTTAACGATGCCGATATGCAGGGGCTGGGCGTGGTTGATGGTAAAGGTTTTGAAATGGTGGTTACGCTGGGTACAGGTTTTGGTACCGCATTATTATCCGACGGGTATTTACTGCCGCACCTGGAGATAGCGCATCATCCCATTACCCAGACTAAGACTTACGACCAATATATAGGCGAAAAGGCCCTGGAGAAAAAAGGAGAGGCCAAATGGAACGAACGGGTAAAACACGTGATAGACATTTTAAAAACGGTATTTAATTACGATACCTTATATATAGGCGGGGGCAACGCCCGCAAGATCAATTTTAAATTAGACGATAACATTAAACTGATCTCAAACCGCGACGGGATCAAAGGCGGGGCGCGCCTTTGGAAAGACGAAATCCGCGAACATTTAATTACTTCAGTAAAAAAGGACTAACAACCATAACATTAAGCAATGAGTACAACAACAAAAAGCATCGAAGAACAGGGTATTGATACCATCAGGATATTATCGGCAGATGCAGTTCAGAAAGCTAACTCGGGCCACCCGGGTACGGCAATGGCATTGGCGCCAATGGCACACGTGCTGTGGACGCAGTTTTTGAATTACAACCCTAAAAATACGCATTGGGCAAACCGCGACAGGTTTATCCTATCGGCAGGGCACGCCTGTATGCTGCAATACAGCATTTTGTATTTAACCGGATATGATGTGAGCCTGGATGATATCAAAAACTTCCGCCAGATGAACAGCAAAACCGCCGGCCACCCCGAGTACGGCCTGTGCCCCGGTGTTGATGTTACTACCGGACCGCTGGGTGCAGGTGTATCAAACGGTGTTGGTTTTGCCATTGCTCAGAAATATCTGGCCGCTACTTATAACAAACCAGGTTTTGATCTTTTTGATTACCATGTTTATGCTATTTGCAGCGATGGTGATATGATGGAAGGTGTAGCATCGGAAGCTGCTTCGTTAGCCGGGCACCTGGAATTGGGTAACCTGATCTATCTATATGACGATAACAAAATTTCGATTGAAGGCAGCACCGACCTTGCCTTTAACGAAGATGTAAATAAACGTTTTGAAGCTTATGGCTGGCATGTGCAAACCGTTGAGGATGTTAACGATGTACACGCTTTGCACCAGGCATTGGTTAACGCCAGGGCCGAAAAGCAAAAGCCATCGTTTATCCGTGTACGTTCGCTGATTGCTTACGGAAGCCCTAATAAGGCAGGTACTGCAGGTTCGCACGGTTCGCCGCTTGGAGCTGACGAAATTAAGCTGGTTAAGAAATTCTTCGGTTTCGACCCGGATAAATCATTTGATGTTGACCCTGAAGTATTAAAATATTACCACGAAGCGGGCGCTAAAGGCGGAGACAAAGAAGCAAAATGGAACCAGCTATTTGCTGATTATAAAGCTAAATTCCCTGAACTGGCTGCCGAGTATGAATTAGCTGCCAGCGGCGACCTGCCAAAAGGCTGGGCAGATGCGTTACCAACATTTAAGGCTGATGCCGGTAAAATGGCAACCCGCCAGGCATCAGGCAAAGTGTTGAACGCAATTGCCGGTAAAATTCCGGGGTTAATTGGTGGTGCGGCCGATCTGGCTCCATCAACAGAAACACATTTAAAAGAATTTGCTTCATTTAACCAGGAAAACCGTGGTGGCCGTAACTTCCACTTCGGCATACGTGAGCATGCGATGGGCGGTGCTGTAAACGGTATGGCTTTAACGCCGGGTATTATTCCGTTTGGTGCTACCTTCCTGATGTTCTCTGAATATATGCGTCCGCCGATCCGTTTGGCAGCTATTATGAAAATACGTCCGATATTTGTATACACACACGATAGTATCGGTTTAGGCGAAGACGGAACTACTCACCAACCGGTTGAACAACTGATCTCGTTACGATCAATCCCGAATAACCTGGTTATCCGTCCGGCTGACGCTAATGAAACGGCACAAGCATGGAAAGTAGCTTTGGAGCATAAAACGGGCCCGGTTTGTTTGGTACTTACACGTCAGGGATTGCCAATTTTAGATCAGGATAAATATGGTAAAGCTACCGATCTTGTTAAAGGTGCTTATGTATTATCTGACGATAAAGATGCTCAATTGATTTTGATCGCTACCGGTTCTGAAGTTGCTTTGGCCATATCGGCGCAAGCTAAATTAAAAGAAGAAGGTATTGCAAGCCGCGTGGTAAGTATGCCATCGTGGGAGTTATTCGAACAGCAAAGCCCTGCTTACAAAGAAAGCGTACTGCCTAAAAAACTGAAAAAACGGTTGGCTATAGAAGCCGGATCGGCATTAGGCTGGCATAAATACATTACCGACGAAGGTGATACCGTAACCATGCCAGGCTTTGGCGAATCGGCACCGGCTGAAGAATTGTATAAACACTTCGGCTTTACGGTTGATAACGTGGTAAGCAAAGCGAAAACTTTGTTGTAGGAACAAGGATTTAAGGAGCAAGGAATAAGGATTGAAAAATCTTTGCTCCTTGTTCTTTACATCTTTCATCTAAACAAAATGGATTGGAATAACAGTTTGATCAGTAACCTGGAGTGGAACGCCGAGATCATTAATATGAGCGGCAAGCAAAAAGTAGCTGCACAGATTGTTGATAAGGTAAAGGACGGCGATGTGATCGGCATTGGGTCGGGATCAACGGTGTATGTTGCGCTTTTGGCTATCGCCGATAAGATCAGGACTGAAAAGCTGAATGTAAAGGGGATACCGACATCGTTAGAAATATCGATGTTTTGCAGCAAGCTGGGCATACCTTTAACTACGCTGTTTGAACATAAGCCCGATTGGCTATTTGACGGCGCCGACGAGGTTGACCCGGATAAGAGCCTGATAAAAGGCAGGGGCGGAGCAATGTTTAAAGAGAAGCTGCTGATGTGCTCGAGTGCGAAGAACTACATTATTGTGGATGAATCGAAGATCGTTAAAAAGCTGAATACGAACTTCCCGATACCGATAGAGGTTTTTCCGCAGGCGTTGTTGCATGTTGAGCAGGAATTAAAACAATTGGGCGCCAATAGTATTGTATTAAGACCAGCTAAAGGCAAGGATGGACCGATCATTACCGAGAATAATAACCTGATACTGGATTGTTATTTTGACGAGATTGGCAAGAGCATGGAAAACGATATTAAAAGCATTACGGGAGTTATTGAAAGCGGGCTGTTTATTGGCTACGATCCGGAAATTATTATGGCCAGCAATTAAATTACGCTAACCTAACACAACAATTAAACTACCATTACAATAAATAAAATATTAATCAGGAACTTTAACAAATGATCGGGCGAAAGCCTGACCTGCAAAAAATAAAAACCTACAACAATGGCAACTAATAATGTAAAGCAAATACACAGTTTTGGTCAGAGCATCTGGCTTGATTTTATCGATCGGCAGATCATGACCTCGGGAAAGCTAAAAAGCTTAATTGACGATGATGGTGTGCGCGGTGTAACCTCGAACCCGGCAATTTTTGAAAAAGCGATAACCAGCAGTTCAGACTATGATGCTGATATCAGGGCTTTGGCCGATAGCGGTAAAACCAACGAAGAACTGTTTTTTGCATTGGCTATTAAAGATATCCAGAAAGCTACGGACCTGTTTAAAGGTGTGTACGATGAATCGAAAGGCGAGGATGGTTATGTAAGTTTAGAGGTATCGCCGTTTTTGGCTTTGGATACTGAAGGTACTACCAAACAAGCGCTTGAATTATGGAAAGCTGTTGATCGCCACAACGTGATGATCAAAATACCGGGTACACAACCGGGTTTGGCCGCTATCCGCAAAACCATCAGCGAAGGCTTAAACATTAACGTTACTTTATTATTCGGTTTACCTCGTTATGAGGAAGTTGCAGAAGCTTACATCAGCGGTTTGGAAGATCGCGTGGCAGCAGGTAAATCTGTAGAAGGCATATCATCAGTAGCCAGCTTCTTTTTAAGCCGTATTGACGTTTTGGTTGACCCGATGCTGGATGAAAAAGGCCTTGGCGACCTGAAAGGTGAAGTTGCTATCGCATCAGCTAAAAAAGCATACGAAATTTACAAACGCGTGTTTAGCAGCGACAGGTGGAAAAAACTGGCCGAAAAAGGCGCTAAACCACAGCGCTTATTGTGGGCAAGTACCAGCAGCAAAAACCCTGCATTTAAAGATACCAAATATGTTGAGGCGCTTATCGGCGCGGATACAGTGGATACCGTTCCGTTGGAAACTATTGAAGCGTTCCGCGATCATGGTATTGCAGCCAATGTTTTGGAAGATGGTTTAGACAAAGCTACCGAGGCTTTAGACAGGCTGAAAAAAGCAGGTATCGATATTGATAAAATTACGCAACAATTAGAGGATGAGGGTATTGATAAATTTAACAAGCCCTTTGAAAAACTGCTGCAATCAATTGAAGATCAAAAGGCTAAAGTTTAATTAGCGTGGAAGCATCGCAGATAAAAGTTTTGTTTTTTGATGTGGGCGGCGTGCTGCTAACCAATGGCTGGGGCCACGAGTCGCGCCATAAGGCGGCAAAGCAATTTGGGCTCGATTACGAAGAAATGTCGGGCCTGCACACCTTTATATTCAACGTGTATGAAACCGGCACCATAACGCTTGACGAGTACCTGGATACGGTAGTATTTAACCACCCGCGCGAGTTTACCCGCGAAGACTTTAAGATGTTTATGTATGAACAGTCGGTTGAGTTGGAGGGTACGCTTGCCTGGTTAAAAAAATGGAAAAAGACCTGTGGTTTCCGCATTTTTTCCATCAACAACGAGGGTAAGGAGCTTAACGACTATCGCATTAAAAAATTTAAACTGCATGATGCTTTTGATGGTTTTATATCATCGTGCGAGGTTGGCATGCGTAAGCCTGATCCTAATATATTTAAGCTGGCTTTGGGTATAGCGCAGGTATCGGCCGAAGAAAGCGTGTATTTTGATGACCGGATCATGTTTGCCAATTATGCAAAAAGGCTGGGCATTGAGGCGCATCAGCATACGAGCTTTGAAGAGACGAAGAAGATTTTGGAAGGACTGAAAAAGAACAGCCCCCTCTAAATCTCCCCCGGAAGGGGAGACTTTTAATATAGGAGGGCTAATATTATTAACCAAAGAGCCCTCCCTACCGGGGAGGGTTGGGAGGGGCTTAAATAACCAATAACCACATATGAAATACGATTTTGGTATGATAGGCCTGGGTACCATGGGCCGCAACTTGCTGTTGAACATGGCCGATCATGGTGTTAATGGCGCAGGCTTTGATAAGGACGCTTCAAAAGGCGTACAGTTAGAGGCTGAAGCAAAAAAAGGCAATGTAAAAGGTTTTAGCGAAGTGAAGCCGTTTATTGAGAGCCTGAACAAGCCACGAGCCATTATGATGCTGGTGCCTGCAGGCAAAATTGTAGATGAAGTGATTGAAGAGCTGATACCGTTTTTGGATAAAGGCGATATACTGATAGATGGCGGTAACTCGCACTTTACCGATACCAACCGCCGTGTTGATTACCTGGAGAGCAAAGGATACCACTTTTTTGGTATGGGTGTATCGGGTGGTGAAGAAGGTGCGCGTAAGGGCCCAAGCATGATGCCGGGCGGTGATAAGCAGGCTTATAATGTGATGAAGCCTATACTGGAGTCGATAGCGGCGAAGGTTGACGGCGCGCCTTGCGTGACTTATATTGGTCCGGGAGCATCGGGGCACTTTGTTAAGATGGTGCACAATGGTATTGAGTATGCATTAATGCAACTGATAGCCGAAACTTATGAGCTACTGCGTAATGGTTTAAGCTTAAGCGATACCGAAATACATGGTGTATTTGAAAAATGGAACGCCGGCCGCTTATCATCATTTTTGATCGAGATAACCCGTGATATTTTTACGTATAAAGAACCCGGTGCCAATCACCTGCTGGTAAACGATATTAAAGATGAGGCCCGTGCCAAAGGTACCGGTAAATGGACATCGCAGGAAGCGATGAACCTGGAAGCACCGATCCCATCGGTGGATTCGGCGGTATCGATGCGCGACCTGTCTAAATACAAAGCGATGCGTACACAGGCATCCAAACTATACGGAAAAAGTGAGCCTATCAAAACAGATAAAGACAGCTTTTTAAAATCATTGGAAGATGCTTACTTTTTCAGCATGATCATTACCTATGCGCAGGGTATGCATATGTTGTCGCGCGCTTCGGCTGAATATAAATATGAGTTAAAGCTGGATGAGATAGCCAAAATATGGCGCGGCGGCTGTATTATTCGCTCTAAATTTTTAGAGAACATTTACGGCGCTTACGGAAAAGATAAAGATCTGCAGCATTTACTGTTGGATGCCGACGTGCAAAAACTTGTACAGCAAAATCTGGCGGGTACGCGCGCGGTTATCAGTGCCGCCGTTACAGCGGGCATTGCTACACCTGCCTATTCGGCTTCTTTAAGCTATTTTGACAACTTCCGTACGGAGAGCATGCCATCAAACCTGACACAGGCGCAACGCGATTATTTTGGGGCACATACTTATGCATTAATTGGTAAGGAAGGCGTGTTCCATACGCAATGGATGCCGAAGTCTTAGTTCATAGTTCATAGATCATAGTTGATAGTTCATGGATATGGTTCATATATTAAATAGTGAGGTTTTCTATGAACTATCAGCCATGAATCATGAACATTTTTAAAAAGAAAAAATGAAATCGATAATCAGATCACAGCCTACCATATTTGTTATTTTTGGTGGCACCGGCGACCTGAGCCAACGCAAAATTGGCCCGGCGCTTTATAATTTATATTTAGATGGCTGGATGCCCGAGCAATTCGCCATCATCGGTACCGGCCGTACCAAACTCAGTAATGAGGATTTTAGCGACAGGGTATTAGAGGGCATCAACCAGTTCTCGCGCAGCGGGAAAGCAAAAAAAGATAAATGGGACCCATTTGCGAAACACCTGGCTTACCAGGTATCGGATGTTAACGATCACGACACCTATAAAGAGTTCGGCAAGCGGATCGAAGAATATAAAGCAGAATGGGGGCAAGATCCATATGTGATCTACTACCTTGCGGTATCGCCAAATTTCTTCCCGATCATCGCTTCTAACCTTTCTAAGGCACACCTGGCAGATGATGCCGAAAGGACGCGCATCGTGATAGAAAAGCCCTTTGGGCATGATCTGGAAACGGCTAAAGAACTCAACCACTTGCTGAGCCGTATCTTTGATGAAAAACAGATATACCGTATAGATCATTATCTGGGTAAAGAGACTGTGCAGAACATTATGGCCTTCCGTTTTGCCAACTCGATACTGGAGCCGATATGGAACCGTGATAATATACAGCACGTACAGATATCGGTAACGGAGCAATTGGGCATGGGCGAACGGGGCGACTATTACGATGGCGCGGGCGCTTTGCGTGATATGGTGCAGAACCACCTTTTGCAATTGCTTTGCCTGGTAGCGATGGAGCCGCCTATCAACTTTAACTCGGATGAACTGCGTAACCGCAAGGTGGAAGTATTGCGCGCTATGCGTCGCTTTTCGGCTGATGATGTGCGGATGAGTACCGTGCGTGGTCAATACGGCAAGGGTTGGATAGAAGGTAAAGAAGTGCCCGGATATCGCGAGGAATCGAAAGTTAACCCTGAATCGAACACCGAGACCTTTGCCGCCATTAAGTTCTTTATCGATAACTGGCGCTGGCAGGGCGTGCCGTTCTACCTCCGTACAGGTAAAAGGTTGCACCAATCATCATCGGTGATCAGCATACAGTTCAAGGATGTGCCGCACCGCGTTTTCCCGGCCGAGGCTACCGAAAGCTGGCAGCAGAACAGGCTCATCATCAGCATACAGCCCGAAATGAGCATCCGTTTGCAGGTGCAAGCCAAGCGTCCGGGTCTGGATATGATATTGAATACTGTTGATATGGTGTTTGACTACAGCGGTACCTACACCAGCGACGCTCCCGAAGCTTACGAAACGTTATTGCTGGATACGATGCTGGGCGACCAGACCTTATTTATGCGCGGCGACCAGGTTGAAGAAGCCTGGGAACTGATCATGCCGATATTGAAAACATGGGAATCGCGAAAGAGCATTAACTTCCCGAATTATTCGGCGGACTCGTGGGGGCCCGAAACCGCGGAAGCATTAATTGCCCGCGATGGTTTCCATTGGTTTACCTTGCCGTTAAATAACAATAAAAAGAAGAAATAATGCTGCATGTATTTGATACCACCGATGAGGTACTAACCGCGCTTGCTGACTATTTTGTTCGGGCTGCTAATGATGCTATGCTGGAAAAGAGAAGTTTCACCGTGGTGTTATCGGGCGGAAGCTCGCCAAAAAAACTTTACGAACTGCTGGCTTCAGCTCAATACAAACAGAAGGTTGACTGGACGAAGATCTATTTCTTTTTTGGAGATGAACGCGATGTACCTGATACGGATAAGGACAGCAATGCTTTGATGGCAACAAAGGCTTTGTTTGAGCCGTTAAAGATCCGGTCGTCGCAAATACATAAGGTAAATACATCATTACCGCCGGCAGATGCTGCGCAGGCCTATACCGATACCATTAACCGGTTTTTTGGTTTTAGGGCTACATTTGACCTGATACTGCTTGGGCTTGGTGATAACTCGCATACGGCATCACTGTTTCCGCATACACCGATATTGCATGATGATACACCAAGCGTAAAATCTGTTTGGGTGGGAGAGAATGTGAATGCATATCGCATCAGCTTTACGGCACCGCTGATAAACCATGCGCATAAAATTGCTTTTTTGGTGTATGGCGAAGGCAAGGCAGAAGCTGTGCATCATGTGCTGAAAGATGCTACAGATATTGATCAATACCCGGCACAGCTGATCCGCAAGAATGTGGATTGGTTTTTAGATAAAGCTGCGGCTACTAAACTTTAACCAAGATCTCTTTCAGGACGCGATAGGCTGTTCTGAGAGAGATTTTTCGGCCTTGTTTTTAATTTTAGGCATAATAAACTTCCACCAGTTTAACGCAGACAGGTAACGTTCTTCGCCGTGTGATACAGGTGCAAAATCTTTTTGAATGATAGTTAACATGGTACTGCCATTAAAAGGACATACGATATACTGCGTGGTAAGATAGTTTTCCGGTACATCAGCAATATTCCATAAATTAGAAAATACCTTCTGCTCCAGGTAATAGGGGGCAACTGCTTCGGTAACTTTGCCTTTCCAGATTCTTAACCTGCTTTGATCTACGTTTAAATAATAATCATTGGCGCTGCCGCGGTTCCAATCGGATACGGAGGTCAGATCGTCTACCAGCACACTTTCATTTGTTATCATGTCCCATATCACATTTGGCGAAGCGTTGATCAGAATACTGTTGGTTATTTGCTGGTTCATATCGTTCTTTTTAATAAACGGTTAACAAATAATATACCTATGTGTTTGGTATGGTAGCTATGGCATTTAAGAGTACCATTTTATTTACCGGTTTTACCAGATAAGCCAAAGGGCCTGTTTTTAAAGCATCGTTAATAATCTCCGGATCGCTAACCGAAGACTGGTATATAAATGGAATTTTTAAATTTTCATTTATATATTTTGCCAGATCAACACCGGTTTTGGTGCCCTCGAGCATAATATCTGTTACCACGAGATGCACGTTGCTTTTTTGCAGATCGTGTATGGCCTGGTCATACGAAGCAGCGATGCCAATGATTTTATGGCCCGCACCCAAAATTATATGTTTTAACGAAGCTGAAATTAGGGGTTCATCTTCAACAATATAGATGTTAAGATTTGACATTTTATATTTATCGGCTAATACAATTATTTAAATAAACCGGGGGATGTTTACCAGATAACCTTAACCCTGTTTTTCGTAGATGTAAATATTGTTTCTAATATATTAGAATTATGGCGTTAGAGCTAATTTGGCGGGTGGACAAAAGGTGGACAAATGTTTAACTATTAATTGAAATATATTAAACAAACGTAAATGACTGATATTTAGGAATGAAAATAGTCGTTAAAAGAAAACAAGACGAGATTAAAAATTTAATATCGCAGCTTCAATGTTTTCATTAGGCCCAAGATCCATTTTTTTACGGAGGCGCTGTTTTGCTTTTTTGATTCCTTCGACGGTAATGCCGAGCATATTTGCCATTTCGCGGTTGTTTAATCCTAATTTGATGAGTGATAACAGGCGGATATCGGCTACAGATATTTTAGGATAATGAGCAGACAGGTTTGAAAAGAAACTGCCATGTACCTTACTGAATAATTTTTTGAATTCGTTCCAGGTCTCATCTGTCATGATGTGGGTTTGAACCAGGTTATTGAGTTTTTCGATCTCCATCTCTTCATGCACGTGAGATTGTAACTGATCGACCTTTTTTCTGAACTGCTCAATTATTTCGTTCTTATTTTTTAAGCTCTTAGTATAAATAGCCAATGCTGCCGTGGCATTTTTCAGGTCTTCATCAACATTGGATTTTTGAGAAAACAACACGTCCTTGTCTTTTTTAACCTGTGTTATGCGGCGCCGGTACATCACCACAAAAGCGATCAATATAACAAGCAACAAAGCAATTATAAAAGCCATTTGTGTTGTAGCTATGCGCGAGTTGGCCTTAAGCTTGTCAAGCTGGATGAGGTGTTTATCTTTTTCCCACTGCAGGCTCACGCGGTCTACGGCGGCAATGTTATCCTGTTTTATCAGGCTGTCTTTCGCGTTTTCATATTGCTGCCTGAAGAGCAGAGCCTGCCTTAAATTACCGGTTTTTTCATAATACTCTGCACTTAGCTTATAAAGCTCGGTTTGATATTTTAATACATTGGTTTTGTCCTGCCGGAGCAAAGGCTCGATAGTAGCAAGTTGCGCGTTCATTTTATCGAGTTGACCGGTTTCCAGGCTTATCCGCGCCAGCCTAAGTTGTGCAATTGCCGCATTGAGGTTTTGTTGATGTTTTAACGACACCCGGTAATCGGTTTCGATGTAGGGTAGGGCTTTGAGGTATTGTTTTTGCATAAAATATACCGAGCCAATATTGCCGTTAGCTATTCCCACCCAGGCTGTATCATTACCGGCTGCTGCCATGCTAAGTACTTTGTTGAATACAGACAGTGCTTGCGGATACTGCTCGTAATTTCGATAGATCAAACCAAGGGTATTGGTCATGCTTATCCTGTTGCGTAGTTTGGGGATATCGTACTGAAGTGCCTGGGTTAGATATGTCCGGCATTCATCATAATCGCCTATGCTGTAATAAAATATGGCAAAGTCCTGAAGGTATAGTGCAATGTCGGGCACGTTGTTTGGGCCAATGGTAGTAAATATTTCCTGGGCGTCTAAAAAATACCGGCAGGCGATGGTGTTGCGTTTAAACAATGCATAGTAAAGCGCTTTTTTATGGATATAAATTCCTTCCTCGAGTTTTAAGCCGTGCTGCTGCGCAAAGCTTACGGCCTGGTTATAATAATAGATGCCGGTGGCGGTAAAACCGGAGTTTACAGAGTAATAGTCGGCGCGCATTTCGTACACGGCGCATTCGAGCGGCAGATCGCCTAAGGTACGGGCAAGGGTAGTTAAGCCGTCGAGCTTTTGCATGGCTTTAGCCACCGGTAGTTTACGGCAGTTAACCTTGTATACTGTACGCGCTGTATCAACTCTTTGCGATGCGGGTAAAGAAGTGAGGAACTGAAAGATATTGCCCGCATTTGTTTGAGGCACCGTTTGCGCCTTAGCAGGAATGATCAATAACGAAACCAGGATGATTTGACACAGCAAGAGGTAAATTGGCTTTAAAAAAAGCCGATCCTTATCATAATTACCTGGGGGAAAAGGAATATGATGCTCCATGTTACAATACCTGGCAAGTTGTAGTTATGCTGCAACGCCAAAAAACAGTTACTTTTATACGCAGAGTATAAAAGATGGTTTGGGTAAATTACAGGCAGAACGGGTTAGCAACGTATATCAACAACACAGGTAGTGGTAACAAAAATAACCAATTAATTGTATGGTTTAGCTATTGGTTTTTAATGGCATCGTCTAATTCGTCGGAACTGAGCTGCAGGAAATTAATCAGTTGTGACAGATCGGCATCCGGATGTTCTTTAATATAGGCGTGTATCAGCCGGGTGATGCCTAATATATTAGCTAACGGACGGCGTACCATATGGCTTTGGTGGTATGACATTTTTTTGAGCAATGTTTCTTTTTCAACCAGCTCGCGTTTTAAATGCTCTAACTCGAAAGTTTTAAGCTGCAGTTCTTTGATCAGTAAAAACTGCTCTTTTTTTTGCAGGTAATCTTTATCAGCAAACAGATCGGCAAAAAAATCTTTGATTGATTTTAGTATCCCCGACTGGTTATTTTCCCATTTATTCCAGGTAAATTGAGATTGGCTTGTAGATGGAGTTAAGTTCATGGTTTGCTGTCTAAATTCGGCTATGATCGTTTTTTCTTGGTCTTTTTTGCTTAGTGGTTTAGGTTGAATGTTTAGAAATGCTGCCCTGGGGTGGCTGAGTTCTATGTTGTGCTTACCTGATAAGAACATCTTTTTTTACTTTTCCTGCCCCTGTGTGCACCAGGCAAATTAGATTTGCCATGGTGCCCAGGTAACAGATCCCCTTTAATTAACTGATGTAAAGGTACAGCGGTTACCGATGCCGGCATACCGTGAAAACACCGTATTTGTATCGTGATTTAACCGGAAAATTTTTTTTGGGGTGTTGGAAGGTTGGAATGTTTGAATGTTGTAAGGTTCAGTCGCAGACTGAAATTTATCTGTAGGCTTCAGTTGCAAACTGAAGCCAGTGCAGGGTTGCTTTTACCGGCGCAAGTTTAAGGGCTGGTAGTGTGGTGGGTTAACTTGTGACGATCCGTATAGCTATCGGGTACTATTCGTTTCGAACTGTATTCTTCTTCCGCTCATAGCCGCGGGGGCCTAGTTACTTTTCCTTGATGAAAAGTAACCAAAAATCAAGACAGAACGATCCTTCTGCCCGCCCTGCCGGTTTTTAGCTTTCCCATTCCGCTGCGCTCCACTCAGAAAAGCTAAACCGGCATTCACCCCTGCGCCGGCCCGGCGTTCTGTCTGCCCAGCGCGCCATTAAATAATATTCAGCCTAAGGTCGGTGTTATCACCGCACCTTTGCGCTCATAGTGTGGTGCGGTGATAACACCGACCACATGCTGAACTTGTGACGATCCGTATAGCTTAGGGTACTATTCGTTTCGAACTGTATTCTTCTTCCGCTCGCCGCCGCGGAAGGGCTCTTACTTTTTTCTTGATAAAAAAGTAACAAAAAATCAAGACAGAACGATCCTTCCGCCCGCTCTGCCGGTTTTTAGCTTTCCCATTCCGCTGCGCTCCACTTAGAAAAGCTAAACCGGCATTCACCCCTGCGCCGGCCCGGCGTTCTGTCTGCCCAGCGCGCCATTAAATAATATTCAGCCTAAGGTCGGTGTTATCACCGCACCTTTGCGCTCATAGTGTGGTGCGGTGATAACACCGACCACATGCTGAACTTGTGACGATCCGTATAGCTTAGGGTACTATTCGTTTCGAACTGTATTCTTCTTCCGCTCATAGCCGCGGGGGCCTAGTTACTTTTCCTTGATGAAAAGTAACCAAAAATCAAGACAGAACGATCCTTCTGCCCGCCCTGCCGGTTTTTAGCTTTCCCATTCCGCTGCGCTCCACTTAGAAAAGCTAAACCGGCATTCACCCCTGCGCCGGCCCGGCGTTCTGTCTGCCCAGCGCCATTTAATAATATTTAAGTATTGCAACGTGAGCAGGCCCTTGCGCTCATAGTGTGGTGCGGTGATAACACCGACCACATGCTGAATTAAAATAGTGAATAAATCAAGACAGCACGATCCTTCTGCCCGCCCTGCCGGTTTTTAGCTTTCCCATTCCGCTGCGCTCCACTCAGAAAAGCTAAACCGGCATTCACCCCTGCGCTGGCCCAGCGTTCTGTCTGCCCGGCGCGCCATTAAATAATATTTTAGGTATGTAATGTAAGCAGGCTTTTTTACTGGCGCAAGTTTAAGGGCTGGTAGTCTTAAAACTGTGAGACTACTTTGCGGTGGGTAATGCTTATTTTTATGGTGAGTCCATAGTCGATGGACCATAGACCATAGTTTTCTACAGGTCTCTTTTTTGAACATTCTTCCTGCTATTGACCATGAACCCATGTGCCAATTCCTTTCCTGTAAATCTTAACCCCACTTATAAAATGGAACTTATTTTAACTCCTAAACAACAAAAATTTTGCGATGAATATTTGATCGACCTGAATGCGACCAAAGCGGCTTTGCGGGCCGGGTATAGCGGTAGCACGGCCCTGAGCGGCGCGCTGATGCGGATACCAAAGATTGCTTATTATTTGCAGCAGCGCACGGAAGAGGTATCGCGCAAAGCAAAAATAAACCACGAGATGCTGCTAACCGAACTGAGCAAAATTGCTTTTGGCAATATGCGCAACTATTACCACAGCGATGGTACAATGAAAGGTGTGCACGAGCTGACCGATGACGAAGCCGCGGCGCTGTGGTGCATGAAGATTACTGATGGTAAGGACGGGCAGACCTCGTTTATCCGATTAAATAATAAACTATCAGCACTGGAAAAGATAGCCAGACACCTGCGGTTTTACGATATGGAGGAAGAAGAGCCTGAAAAGGAGTATGTGTTTCTTGACTCTGCTAAGCTGGACGACGATGATACTTTTGATGATGAGCTGTTTGAGGATGAAGAGAACGAGGACGACGATGATTATTACGATGAGGATGCTGATGAATATTACCCCTGGGATACGGAATGTAAAGTAGCTGTGGCGCAGGCAAGGGCGGCTTGTAAGGCACGAAGGGGGGATAGTCCGGAAGTCGGGAGTTCTGAGTCGGAAGAGTTTGGGGAGAGTCTGGAGTCTGAAGACGACGACGAATGGGCGGATCCGGCGCCGGTTAAGTATCACCCGTTGCCTGCGCCGCAATATCTAACTAATGAAACATCGGCCATCTTGCTGAAGCCAAACTGCCCGCCGCTTGGCGAAGGCTGGCAGACGGTTAGAAAAATACCTGAAGGAATGGACCCCACTGAATGCAACAAAGCCTGGAAGGTGACGCTGAAACAATGGAAGCAGGGGGTGGATTTTGAGGAGAGCGCGGAATCAGGAGATCAGGAACCTGCAACACCGCAGCCTGCTTTTGTTTCGGGCGGTTTAACGGGGAGGTTGGTGGATGAAGCAACAAGGAAGGAACGGAAGGAGCAGGCGAAGTGCTGGAGATAATGTGTGGATGTTGTAAGGTTCAGTCGCAGACTGAAATGATCTGTGGGCTTCAGCTGCAAACTGAAGCCAGTGCCGGGAAACTTTTTGTGAAAATACCCACATTTACCCACCCTGTGTTTTGGGAGCTGAAAGCACGAAGTCGGAAGCGAAATGCGCAGAGATTGTCCTGAGGGGTGCTGAAACAAGTTCAGCATGACGCGTTTTTAATTTGCACATCTGCACATTATCTATAGGGTAATCCACAATGGGCGATTTTTCAACATCGTAGTCAAAGCCGTGGCATTAATTTAACTTTACGGATTATATCAATTGGAACATACTTTGGCTAAAGAAGCTGTTAAAGAAACACCGTTAATGCAGCAGTATAACGCCATCAAGGTGAAATACCCTGGTGCCTTGCTGCTTTTTCGCGTGGGCGATTTTTACGAAACCTTTGGCGAAGACGCCGTGAAGGCCGCTGGTATTTTGGGCATTGTGCTTACCCGCAGGGCCAACGGCGCGGCTACACATATCGAACTGGCGGGCTTTCCGCACCATTCGCTGGATACTTATTTGCCTAAACTGGTGCGTGCCGGGCAGCGGGTGGCCATTTGCGACCAGCTGGAGGACCCGAAAACCACCAAAACCATTGTAAAACGCGGCGTTACCGAACTGGTTACACCAGGCGTTGCTTACAGCGATAACATTGTTCAGCAAAAAAGTAACAACTACCTGGCCTCGCTGTATTTTGAAAAGAACAGTGTGGGTATTGCCCTGCTGGATATATCAACCGGTGAGTTTTTGACCGCCCAGGGCAACAGCGACTATATTGACAAGCTGCTGCAAAGCTTTAACCCGAGCGAGGTAATTATGCCTAAAACACGCAGCGCCGAGTTTAAGGAGGTTTTTGGCGATAGGTTTTATACCTATTACCTGGATGAATGGCCGTACAGCGGCGATTACGCTACAGAAACGCTGCTGAAACATTTCGAGGTAAAATCGCTGAAAGGTTTTGGGGTTGAGAAACTGAATTTGGGTATTATAGCCGCTGGTGTGGCGCTGCATTATCTGAACGAGACAGAACACCGTAACCTGCAGCATATATCGGCGATAAGCCGGATTGAAGAGGACCGGTATTTATGGCTCGACAGGTATAGTATCCGCAACCTGGAACTGATCGGTTCGGCAAACGAGAACGCGGTTACCCTGGTTGATGTGCTTGACCACACTTGCTCGCCAATGGGTGCGCGGATGCTGCGCCGCTGGATAGTGATGCCGCTGAAAGAACGCAAGCCCATTGAGGACAGGCTGAATGTGGTGGAATACCTGGTTGGGCACGAAGAATTGCGCGAAGAACTGAAACAGCATATCCGCCAGATAGGCGACCTGGAAAGACTGATATCGAAAATCGGCCTGCAAAAGGCGAATCCACGCGAGGTTTGGCAGTTAAAAAAAGCACTGGGCAGCATTGAGCTGATCAAGAATATTTGCGGGGCCAGCGAAAGCAAGGCTTTGAAGACAATAGGCGAGCAGTTGAACCCCTGTACGCTGATCCGCGAGAAGATAGAAAGCGAGATACAGGCCGATCCGCCGGTAATGGTGATCAAAGGCGGTGTGATTGCCGAAGGAATTGATGCGGAGCTTGACCGTTTGCGTAAGATCGCTTTTGGCGGCAAGGGTTATTTACTGGAGATACAAAAGCGCGAAGCTGAACTGACCAAAATACCATCGCTAAAAGTAGCTTTTAATAACGTGTTTGGTTATTACCTGGAAGTGAGCAATGCGCACAAGGATAAGGTGCCAACGGAGTGGATCCGTAAACAAACGCTGGTAAACGCCGAGCGTTACATTACGCCCGAACTGAAGGAATACGAAGAGCAGATATTAGGCGCCGAAGAAAAGATACTTGCACTGGAAACACGCCTGTATAACGAGTTACTTTATGCGTTAACCGAATACATCAAACCGATACAACTGAATGCCCATTTGGTGGCGCAGCTGGATGTATTGCTCAACTTTGCCACTATCGCCATCAAATTTTACTATGTAAAGCCGGAAATTGACGACAGCAAAGTGATCGAGATCAAAGGGGGCCGCCATCCGGTTATTGAACAGCGTTTGCCGATAGGCGAGGAGTATATTACCAATGATGTGTTCCTGGATTCGGAAACGCAGCAGATCATCATCATTACCGGTCCGAATATGGCGGGTAAATCGGCGCTGCTGCGGCAAACGGGCCTTATTGTGCTGATGGCGCAGATGGGCAGCTTTGTACCGGCCAAACAAGCCAATATTGGTTTGGTGGACAAGATATTTACTCGGGTTGGCGCATCGGATAACCTGTCGTCGGGCGAATCGACGTTTATGGTGGAGATGAACGAAACGGCCAGTATTTTGAATAATCTGAGCGACAGAAGCTTAATACTGCTGGATGAAATTGGCCGCGGAACATCGACCTATGACGGTATATCCATTGCCTGGGCCATTGCCGAATACCTGCACAACCATCCTTCGGCGAAAGCCAAAACGTTATTTGCCACGCATTACCACGAGTTGAACGAACTGAGTAATTCGTTTAACCGGATCAAAAATTATAACGTGACCGTTAAGGAAATAGGGCATAAGATCATCTTTTTACGCAAGCTTGTTCCGGGCGGCAGTGAGCACAGCTTTGGGATACACGTAGCCAAGCTGGCGGGGATGCCTCCAAAGGTTTTGAGCCGCGCCAACGAGATACTCAAAAAACTCGAGGCCGAACGTACAGGTGGCGAGAGCATAAAAGAGAGCATCAAAAAAGTACAAAAACAAGCGGTGCAGATGCAGATGTTTAGCATTGACGACCCGGTGCTGGTGAAGATACGCGATGTATTGAACAACCTGGATGTAAACACCCTGACACCGGTTGAGGCCATGATGAAGCTGGACGAGATACAAAGGATGATCAAGAGTTGAAATGAGAATCAAGAATCAAGAATCAAGAGCCAAGAATCAAGACGGGCATAAAATTTTCCTTTGTCTTGGATCTTGATTCTTACATCTTGACTCTGCTCTGTGGATATGTTAGTAATATCTGTTACGGGCCAACGTTATTAGCTTCTATTTTTAGGGTATGAAATTTAGCCGCTTCTATCTTATCGCCTTTGTTGTGCTTGTTGTATTGTCGGGTTGTCATTCGCGTAAAGCAGCTATGAAGGGTAAGCCGGGCGAGATAGTGAAAGCATCGGGTTCGGTAGCCTCAAAATATGCGGACCTGATGGGCGTTGAAAAAAGCGACATTACCAACGGCCGGTTATATGCCTTTATTGAAGACTGGTACGGCACGCCTTACCATTTTGGCGGGCAGGATAAAAGCGGTATTGACTGCTCGGGCTTTGTGCAGCTGCTGCAGCAACAGGTTTATGGCGTTACGCTGCCAAGGGTTACCAGTCAGCAGGTAACGGTTATCAAACGCAAATACGAAGAGGAGCTGCAGGAGGGCGACCTGGTGTTTTGGGATTACGACGGCAAGAAATTCAGCCACGTAGGGGTGTATCTGCAAAACGGTTTTGTGGTGCACGCCAGCACCAGCAAGGGCGTTATCATTGTAAGATTGCATGATCCGTATACTTACAAGTACTTTTCGCGCTGCGGCTCGGTTATCGCATCGGTAGCGGGTGAGTAGCAACCCCACTTAAATCCTCGCCGGAAAGGAGAAATTAGCATTGTTTTATCCAGGTACTTCAGCGGTATTTTTTGTAAATTTGCGGTATCATGGCCGACAAAAAAACAGACTACTCCTTTTGGACCAAATACAAAAAATTTGCGAGTAACGAGATACTGCTTTACGTAATTATGGTGGCAGGCATTGTGTTGGGCATCATTATCTTTAGCTAAGAACACTACTTCTTCTCCATCGTCAGCGTATAGTTATCGGCATCGTATTGACCATAGTCAAAATCCTGTGCAGCAGCTTGTTTGTAATAGAGCAGAATAGAAATGAGGAGTAAAAATTTCGTCCTATTTAATATCAAAAAGCACCCGAAACATACTCATATTTTTTTAAAATCAGCATGAGCGTTATAAAATTTAGTTTGCACACTTTTTTTAAATTATAAGTTATTTTTTGTAGATTTTACCACCTTTGCACTTTGAAGAAATACAAATGAAATTAAATTTAAAACGCCCCCTTGCTTTTTTTGACCTGGAAACTACCGGTACCAATATTGGCGTTGACCGCATAGTAGAAATATCTGTTATCAAACTAAACCCTGATGGAAGCGAAGAGGTGAAAACCTGGAGAATAAACCCCGAAATGCCTATCGCGCTCGAATCATCCCTCATACACGGCATCTATGAAGAACATTTGGTTGATGCCCCTACCTTTAAAAATGCAGCAAGCGAAATAGCTGATTTTATTGCCGATAGCGACCTTGCCGGATATAACTCAAACCGGTTTGATATACCCATGCTGATGGAGGAGTTTTTACGCGTGGAGCATCCTTTTGATATTGAGGAGCGCCATTTTGTTGATGTACAAAACATATTCCACCAAATGGAACAACGCACCTTACGCGCTGCTTACCAGTTTTATTGTGGTAAGGATATTGTTAACGCACACAGTGCCGAGGCAGATACCCGTGCTACCATGGAGGTATTATTAGCGCAGGTTGAACGCTATGCTGATGTGGAATTTGAGGATAAAAAAGGCGTAAAAACCAAGCCCGTTGTTAACGATGTGGAAGGTTTACACCACTTTACCAATATGAATAAACCGGTTGATTTTGCCGGACGTATGGTATACAGCGAAGCCGGCGAAGAACTGTTTAACTTTGGCAAACATAAAGGCAAAAAGGTAGAGGACGTATTTAAGGCCGAGCCAAGCTACTACGCCTGGATGATGCAGGGCGATTTTCCGTTATACACCAAACGCAAGCTCGAGCAGATCTATAAGCGTTACACCGCCAAAAGAGAGCAGGCTAAGCCCGAGCAAAAACCTGTTGCCCCCAAACCCGTAACCGAAACACTTCCGGAAAAGAAACAGGCAACTGCTCAGCCACAGCCTGTGCAACCTGCAAAAAAACCTTTTGTATCGCGGCCAAACCCGGCGTTTGTTCCCCGTAAGGATAGAAAAGACGAACCTGCCAAGCCTATTGATAACGATATGCTGAAACAGCTGGCCGATAAGTTTAAAAAGGGATAATAAAACATAGGGGTGCTCTTACAGGAGCACCTTTTTGATGTTCATTTGATAAAATCGATATTTCTTTTCAACCCGGCAAATTTGGTGCGCTTTACAGCCGATCCTTTAAATAGCTTTTTAAAGGTATCTTCGGTAATTTCTTCCCAGTCGCGTTTGGTCATGCCCAGCAAATCGGGGTGGGGTTGAAAAGCAGGTTCCTGGTTCAAAACTGAAAACCGGTTCCAGGGGCAAACATCCTGGCAAACATCACAGCCAAACATCCAGCCATCCATTTTATCCTTAAAACCTGAAGGTATTTCGTTCTTTAGTTCGATGGTGAGATAGGAAATGCATTTACTGCCGTCAACCAGGTAAGGCCCTACAATAGCATCGGTAGGGCAGGCATCAATGCAGCGGGTGCAGGTACCGCAGTGGTCGGCGGTAGGCTGTACGTCATATTCCAGCTCCAGATCAACAATCAGTTCAGCTAAAAAGAAGAAGGAACCCGCATTTTTGCTGATCAGGTTGGCGTTTTTACCTACCCAACCCAGGCCAGCCTTTTTTGCCCAGGCTTTATCCAGCACAGGTGCCGAATCAACAAACGCACGGCCGTTTACCTCGCCAATGTTTTCGGTAATGAGTTGTAGCAATTGCTTTAGCTTGTCTTTGATCACATCGTGATAATCAGCCCCGTAAGCGTATTTGGATATCCGGGGCGCATCAGCGGTAAGCTGCTGCTCGGTTGTATAGTAGTTTAAGCTTAAGCTGATAACTGATTTTGCGCCGTCGACCAGCAATCGCGGATCGAGCCGTTTGTCAAAATAGTTTTCCATGTACTGCATTTCGCCATGAAAACCTTTGTTCAGCCAGCTTTCTAAGCGCGGTGCTTCTTCTTCCAGGAAACCGGCCTGTACTATACCGCAATCCATAAAACCAAGCTCGCGGGCCCAGTTTTTGATCATTTTGGTATAGTTGGCTTTATTTTGCAGCATTGTGCAAAGATAAGTATTTAAAGCCTTTACGCTTTATTACTGATTACTATGCTCTTCGCGCAGCTTGTGATAATATTTGAGCAGGTCATCCATATCGCCAAGCTTGTATTTTTTGTCCATAACTTTTTTAACTGCTTCGGGCTCGGCTGCTAAAACCTCGCTCATAGCAGCCACAAAATTCTGCTTGTTGATCTCAACCATATCGCCAACACCCGATCCGTAATAGTAAACAGGGTGCGAACTACCGCCACCGCCGCCAAACAAGCCGCTGCCTAGCGACAGACCCATACCAAGGCCGCCGCCATAGCCGCCGCCTATCCCTAAACCGGTTGATATTGCAGGCCTCGAACCACTGCGACCTTCCTTACCACGGTCGCTGCCGGTAATGGTATATAATCTTGTCGAATCATTGATCACTACACGTAAAAAATCGAGCTCATATTTTGACCATGCGCCCAAACGAGGTGCGTGGGCTACTATAAAGCTATCCGCTCCAACTACAAAACCGCGTATCATGCTTGCACTTAAGTTTTGCTTTTCGGCTTTATCGTTCTCTTTAAAAATAATATAACCCTCGTTTGGCAAAGGCCCTTTGCCGGATGTGTTTTCGTTGATCAGTCCTTCAACTTTCTGACCGTTGATGTCATAGTAATAACCTTGCTCAAATTTGCCGCCAAACATCTGGGCATTTGCACTTACAACCAGCAATAAACTAAATACAAAAGATAAGATCCCAATTTTCATAATAACAATAATCGTATGCACTGTAAACATTAAAACTGCCGATTTATTGTTTGGGTAACGGGTAATTTACATTTATACGACAGGGATTAAACCATGGCGCAACATAATTTCAGCCGATTTTTGGGGATCAGGCGGCGTGCCCGGAATAAGGATAGCTTTAAGCTCTCTAAAATACGCCGGACCTATTGATGCGGGTGTTAGCACGCAAAGCACTTTTGTATCCTTGTCGCTCAAATTATCATGATAATGTGTTTGCCCCCGGGTGATGAACAGGCGGTCGCCAGGCCCGGTTTCAATACTTTGCCCGTCAACAATAGAAGTAAGCGTGCCTTCTAAACCGTATAGCGCCTCGTCAACCTCAATATGGTAATGTGGTACCGGTACTTTTGCGCCGGCTTTAATGGTGAGTTCAAACATCACCATTTGGTTATTAGTGTCTTCGCCGTCGAGCAAAAAATCAAGTTGTAAACCGCCCAGGGTGATAGTTTCTTTAGGAGCTTTCATTGTAACAGATTTGAAATAAGGCGAAGTAAAATTATAAAAACGGCTGTAAATACAAATTAATTGGCTAAAATTGAATGATCGATATAAAGCTATATTCCTATGATTGTTGATTTAAGAAGCGATACTGTTACCCGGCCTACAGCTGCAATGCTCGAAGCCATGATGAACGCCAAAGTTGGCGACGATGTTTTTGGTGAAGACGAAACCATTAACGCCCTCGAAACTAAACTGGCCACCATGTTCAATATGGAAGCCGGCCTGTTTTGCCCGTCGGGAACGATGACCAACCAGATCGCCATTAAATGCTTTACCCAACCGCTTGACGAACTGATAGCCGATCAAACCGCACATGTTTACCGTTACGAAGGTGGAGGTATAGCTTTCAACTCTGGCGTTTCTACACGTTTGTTATATGGCGACCGCGGTATCCTGACACCCGAAATGATCGAACCGGAGATCAATGCCGAGAATATCCATTTCCCCAATACCAGTTTGGTAGTGCTCGAAAATACTGTAAACAAAGGTGGCGGCAGTTGTTATACGCTTGCGCAGATAGCACCTATAGCTAAATTGTGTAAAGAACGCGGACTGAAACTTCACCTTGATGGCGCCCGAATTTTTAACGCATTGGTTCATACAGGCGATAAGCCGGAAGATTACGGCCAGTATTTTGATGGCATTTCGGTTTGCTTATCCAAAGGTTTAGGCGCACCCGTTGGTTCTGTGCTGCTTGCCGATAAGCAGACGATCAAATATGCCCGCCGTATCCGCAAAGTAATGGGCGGTGGTATGCGCCAGGCAGGTTTTTTAGCTGCCGCCGGAATTTATGCGCTCGATCACCACGTTGAACGCCTGAAAATAGACCATGCCCACGCCGCCTTATTAGGTACCGAATTGGCCAAACTACCGTGGGTAAGCAATGTTTTACCCGCCGAAACCAATATCCTGTTGTTCGATACGGTGGAGGCTGCCGATGTTATCACAAAAAAACTGGCTGCCAAAGGCATCAAAGCCAACAGTACCGATAAACACCGCATCCGTTTTGTACTGCACCTTGATGTGCATCCTGAACAGGTAGAATATACGATAGAAAGTCTGAAGTCCCTGTAGCTTATAGATCATAGTTGATGGTTCATGGCGAAACTTGTTAGCTGCCTTACCATGAACCATGATCTATCAACCATGAACTTTTTTGATTAAATCTCCCTGTCTGCCGATTGTCGTTCAACCATCCATCCGGGGTATTCCTTAGGCAATGCGCTTATTTCGTCGATGCGTTTCAATTCGTCCGCGCTGAGTATGATCTCTGTCGATTTGATATTGTCCAATAGCTGCTCTGCATTTTTAGCACCTATAATGGTGCTGGTAATGCCTTGCTGCTGGCGCACCCATGCCAGGGCTATCTGTGCCGCCGATACACTGTGCTGTTTACCTATCTCCAGTATCACATCAATAATATCGTAAGCTTTATCCTTATTTACCGGTGGAAAGTCGAAATTATCGCGGCGGTTAGCACCTGTTTTCTCCGAATTTCGGGTATACTTCCCCGAAAGGAAACCACCTGCCAGTGGGCTCCATGGCATCACGGCAAGTTTTTGATCATCCGCCATAGGCAATATTTCACGTTCAATATCACGACCGGCAAGGCTATAATAATATTGCAAGCCTTCAAATTTGCTCCAGCCGTTAAGCGCGGCAATGCCTTGGGCCTTCATCACCATCCAGGCCGGCCAGTTACAAACAGCAATGTAACGCACTTTGCCAGTTAGCACAATATCATTAAGCGCGCGCATGGTTTCCTCAACCGGGGTTTTAGGATCAACACCATGTACATACAAAACGTCCACATGGTCGAGCTGCAAACGCTGCAGGCTTTCGTCAACCGACTGAAAGATGTGGTATCGCGATAGGCCCACATTGTTTTTGCCTTCGCCCATCCGGCCGCGTACCTTAGTGGCTATCACCAGGTCGTGGCGGTTAAAGCCATTGTCGATGATGGATTGCCCCAGTAATTTCTCCGAATCGCCGTATGAGTAAATATTGGCTGTGTCGATAAAGTTGATGCCCGAGTCGACCACCGTTTTCATTAGTTGGTTCACTTCGGCCTGTTGAACCTTGCCGATGGCTTCCCACATACCCGTGCCGCCAAAGGTCATGGTACCAAAACATATTTCGGAAACTACCATTCCCGTGTGCCCAAAAAAGTTGTATTTCATAACTGCAGATTTTAGTTTGTGATACTAAGTTAGCGCGTTTATTATACTTATATTAAGCTATTTGCTAAAATGAGATAGTGATGATGATGCAAATTTTAGTTGGTTATCAAAATTCAGCAATCGTTGAATAATACCACAAAACATAAAATTACTACCACAATTATGGTATTATCGTATTTAAATTTGTGCCATGCTACAAAGCTATCCCATATACGATATTTGTTCACTGTCGCCCACCGGGCATGATGACCTTTTGGTAAGCCGTTTGGCGCCCTATCTGGAAGCGCATAAAAATATGATCTTCCCGCACCGGCACTCGTTTTACCATGTTGTACTTTTTACAAAAGGAGACGGTCAGCATACTATCGACTTTGAAAACTTTACCGTAAAGCCATTTCAAATCTACTTTATGGTACCGGGGCAAGTGCACCGCTGGGATTTTGAAGGCGTTACCGATGGCTATATCATCAACTTTTCAACATCATTTTTCCAGTCGTTTTTGCTTCGCCCCGAATACCTGGACAGCTTTCCGTTTTTAAGTGGTGATCTAAAAAATGCCGTGATCGATCTGCCTACAGAGATTCACCAAAAAGTGATCAATGTTTTCGAACAGATCGTCACCGAGTCTGCCACTGCAAAACCATTTGGTAATGATATGGTACGGGTTCTAATGTTACAGTTGTTTATCGCTATCGGTCAGCTACAGCAGGTTGCCGAAACTAAGGGCGCTTCATCGTACAATCAAACCCTGCTCAAAAGCTTTCAGAAACTGATAGAACAGCATTATACCGAAGTAAAGCACCCAAAAGATTATGCAGAATTGCTCTACATTACACCTAACCACCTAAACGCTTTGTGTAAAGATCTGTTAGGCATGCAGGCAGGCGAGGTGATTCGAAACCGCATATTGTTGGAAGCCAAACGTTTGCTTACCAATCCAAAATTGAGCATTACCGGTATTGCACTCGACCTCAATTTTAACGATAACTCTTATTTTACCAAATTTTTCAAGAAATCGACAGGTACAACGCCTGAAGAATTCAGAAATAACACTTTAAAATCAATATCATGAATACTGCTACAGATAAACCACAAATTAAATTAGCTGCCTGGCCGGCAATCGTACATGCTAAATGCCCCCGTTGCCGCAAAGGCGATATGTTTGCCAACAGCATGTATGGTTTCCATTCGCAAAAAATGCATAAAACCTGCTCGCACTGTAACCTTACTTATGAGCGCGAGCCCGGCTATTTTTACGTGGCCATGTTTGTAAGCTATGCCTTAAACGTTGCCGAAATGGTTACCATTTGTGTGGCTACATCAGTACTTACCGGCAGTATGAATCCCTGGCTATACATCACGTTAGCACTATCAGCCTCCGTTTTATTATCGCCATTCAATTTCAGGTATTCGCGCGTGGCGCTGTTACATTGGCTTACACCGGGTTTGCATTATCACCCGGATTTGAGTTGAGCCCCCTAACCCCTAAAGGGGGAATTGAAATTAAAGCCCTCCCTTTTAGGGGAGGGTTGGGTGGGGTTATTCCCCCCGCTTCAACGCGTACTTCTCTATCTTACTGTACAAATGGCTGCGTTGAATATCAATATCATCGGCAGTTTTTGATACGTTCCAGTTATTTTTCTCCAGCTTGAATTTGATATATTCCCGCTCAGCGAAATCCTTGTATTCCTGGAAGTTTTTAAACTGGTCAAAGTCTGGCTGCGCTGCTGCCGTTGCGCTTATTGTTATCGGTGCAGATGGGTTGGCAAATGATTTGACATCCGTATCGGTAATTACCTTGTCGCTCAAAATGATTAAGCGTTCTATCATATTACGCAGTTCGCGGATGTTACCTGTCCATGGCAAAGCTTTCAATGCTTCCAGGCCGGGCTCTGATATCCGCTTAACCGGTATACCGTAGTCGTTGCAAATTTCTTCCAAAAAGCTTTGAGCCAGCAAACCAATATCATCACGGCGTTCGGTCAATGGTGGTACATGGATCAGTATCACGCTCAGGCGGTGGTACAAGTCCATCCTGAAATTACCGGCCTCAATCTCTTTCAGCAGGTCCTTGTTTGTTGCCGCAACTACACGTACATCAACATCTATTTCTTTTTCGCCGCCTACACGGGTTATTTTGTTTTCCTGCAGGGCGCGTAATACCTTAGCTTGCGCCGATTGACTCATGTCGCCAATCTCATCCAAAAATAAAGTGCCTCCGCTTGCCGATTCAAACTTGCCTATCCGTTGTTTGATGGCCGATGTAAACGAACCCTTTTCGTGACCGAAGAGCTCACTCTCGATCAACTCCGACGGGATGGCCGCGCAGTTAACCTCAATAAGCGGTGCATTATTACGGTGCGATTTTTCGTGCAGCCAGCGTGCAACCAATTCTTTACCGCTGCCATTGGCGCCGGTTATCAGCACGCGGGCATCGGTAGGAGCAACCCGGTCAATGGTCTCTTTTATTTTTGATATGGCTTGCGATTCACCTAATATTTCGCGGGTTTTTGATACCCTGCGCTTTAAAACCTTGGTTTCGGTCACCAGTGATCCGCGGTCGAGCGCGTTGCGTACCGTAATCAGTAAGCGGTTCAGATCAGGTGGTTTGGATATAAAATCAAAAGCGCCTTTTTTGCTGGCTTCAACAGCGGTTTCAACCGTGCCGTGGCCCGATATCATAATGAACGGCAGATCGGGTTTTATAGCCAAACCTTCCGATAGCACTTCCATGCCATCCATCCGGTTCATTTTAATGTCGCATAAAACCAGGTCGTAATCTGTCTTCTGGATCAGTTCCAGGCCATCAATACCATTATCTATGTCGTCAATCTGGTAATCTTCATATTCCAAAATTTCGCGTAAAGTGTTACGGATAGCACGCTCATCATCAATTATCAGAATTTTAGCCATAAGGTTGGTATATGTAAATAGCTGCTGTTAATCAGCCTGCTAAGTTAAATAAATGTATAGTAAATTAAACACTTTTGGGTATTTTATCCATTAAACACTGTTTTTGGGTTAATGTTTGAGCGACTGGTGAAAAATAAAGCCCTTTCCCACAAAAGTGGAAAAGGTGCTTCAAATTCCAGTAGCAAACCTGTAAGCCGGGTTCTGTTTTCGCTTGCGCGAATCTCTATCATTGATCTGGCCCCGGCATCACTACCGGGTTCTAACAACCTACCCATTACAAACGTTAGTGCAAGCACTAAGCGGGAGCGGGCAGCCCCACTTTTGTAACCTATTTGGTTTTTCAACTCCTGAGGTTTACCGCAATGTATGTTGCCATACAAGGCCGTGAGCTCTTACCTCACGTTTTCACCCTTACCACGATAAATCGTGGCGGTATATTCTCTGTGGCACTTGCTGTCGCCCAACTGGTGGCGCCTTCCCGTTAGGAAGCAGGATGCCCTGTGTTGCCCGGACTTTCCTCCGCCCCGCGAAAGGGCAGCGATAGAGCGGTTTGCTTTGTTGCAAAGATACTATTTTAAGTCGGGAAGTCTTTAGTCCGAAAGTCTGCAAGTAAGAAGTAATTGTAACGCGAACATCTTTCGGACTTTCCAACTTACGGTCTTTCGGACTCAAAAAGCTTCTCCACCTCAACATTGAAATTAGCTTTGCTGATCCCCGCTATCTTCTCCAGAGCTGTAAAAAAGTTGACGTTATCCGCCTGCTTTTTACCGCAACTTAGCAGCCCGATCACCGCCTGAAAACCTTTTTCCTTCTCCAGTTTCTGAACTATCAGCGCGATGATCACGTAATCGGTATACAGCGGTGTTTTGGCATCGGCAAATTTTTTATGTGAGTTAAATATCGTTAACCAATCGTGGTCGCTGCCGGTTTCGGTTTTAAATCTGGTAAAAATATCTTTCCAGGTATAAATTCCCCAGCTGCCGCCGTATAAATAGGCACAAGCTTCGTCAACGGGCCGGTTGATCACATCGGTTGATACCACATGGTGCAGGCGGCTGTGCCACAGGTCGTGCGGATCAAAAGCAGTAACATCAGTAGCGTTTGCACCGATGATATACAAGCTCCGGCCGCCTTCCCAGGTGGATATATTACCGTGGCTCTGGCTATTATATTCGGCTTTATAATCCACACCCAATATTTGCATGGCCTGCACAAAGTTATTGCAGCAATAAACCTGGGTGGGATAATCAGGAGCTTTTAGTCTTTTGTCATATTCAATGGCCTTTTTTATATAGTGGATAATTTGCGGGTCGTACAATGCGGTAGTAAAGTGTATCGTAAAGTTGCCTATCTTTTTTTCGAATAATTCTTGGGTATTCAGCTTTAGCGGACTGTCAAAATAATACCGCTCACCCTGCCTTTGCGCTATCAGCTTAAAGCTTGCCCTTAAAATCGGCACAGTCCCATCTGTACCCAAATAACTCAGCTGAATAATATAGCCGGTGCTATCCAGGGTTGAAACATTGGTCAAATAGCATTTGTAAAAATCCTTCTTAGCGGTACCAGCATCCGTCATACCTTTCATCTCATCCATCAAAGCGGCGGCGGTGAGCAGGTTTTCTTTCAATACCATGCTGTTTTCCTTGTCGGGCTTAGGTAACTGGATCAAAAAGTTATTCAGACTATTGATCAACCGCATCGAATCCGCCGGAAGCTTTAAGTTTTTCGGCAAGTATGCCTGCCCGTAACCGGTAAAACAAAACAATATCCCGAGCAGGGTATAAGCAGATTTTCTGAGCATAACGTGATAAGTAAGGTAAACGAACTTACAAAATATTGGTTGATGTGCAAATGAGTTGAGGTGCAAATGAAAAAACGCGTCATGCTGGACTTGTTTCAGCACCCTTCAGGACAACCTCTGCACCTTATCTCAGTTACAAGGGTGGGTATTTGTCGGTATTTTCATAATCTCTCACGCGCGTCCTTGCGAGGAACGAAGCAATCCCCGACTTACAGAGCGGCTACGCTTGTGTCGCCTTGCATCTTGATTCCTGACTCTTGATTCTATTTTCAGGGGACATAGGTATTTATCGGTATTTTTACTGAATTCTCTACCAAAACCTTCATTTAAAGCCGAATTAGGCTATTTTTCTATTTTTTATACCCATAAAACACATGGGTATGTGATGGGTATTCATCGGTATCACATAGGTATACCCATGTGTGTTGATCTTTGGTGTTTGATAACTCTAAAACGCATTGCGCTTTTATATAAAAATACGAAAAATAGCTGGATTTACTGTTAAAAAGATTATGGAATTTTCCATGCAGCTGATTTATATCCAAAACAAATTAATACAAGTGTGTGACTAAAAAAAATAGTTTTAAACAATATTGTGCAAAAAAAATTAGTATGTTTTATGGAGATATTTTTAATTTAGAGCTTAATTAAATAAGTTTATTTAATATGCAACCTAAAGTTTTTATTTCTTACAGCTGGTCAAGCCCAGACCATGAAGATTGGGTTATAACTCTCGCCCAAAGATTAGTGAATGATGGAGTCGACGTTTCAATAGATAAATGGGATTTAAAAGAGGGACAAGACAAATACCGTTTTATGGAATCCATGGTCAGCTCAGTTGATATTCATAAGGTTTTATTGATTCTCGATAAAAAGTATGCTTCTAAAGCAAATGATAGAGATGGAGGAGTGGGAACTGAAACTCAAATTATTAGTCCTCAGATTTATGAAAATACGTCTCAAGAGAAATTCATACCTATAGTGGCAGAATTAGATGAAGAGGGTAAACCATATATACCTACTTATTTGAATGGCCGAATATATTTGGACATGTCGTCATCTGAACATTCCGAGTCCAATTATGAAAAACTGTTAAGAAATATATTAAATAGACCATTGTTGGCCAAGCCGAAACTTGGTAAAGTTCCAAGCTATATATTTGAAGATACACCAATTAATTTTAAGACGACAGCCCTTGTAAGGGGATTTGACTCGCAGTTGGATCGTTTTCCAAACAGAGGAAATTCAATATCAAGAGATTTCTTTGATGCTTTTTTTGATAATTTGAAAGATTTTAGAATTTCCTCTATATCAAATTTACGGATTGATGCAGGAAAGCAGATTCTTGAAAATTTACATCAATATACACCACTACGCGATGATTTTATTGACTTTATTGTAAAAATCTCAAATGGAAATTTTGAATTTGACACAGATATTCTCATACGTTTTTTTGAGCAGTTACCTTCATTATTTTATCCAGAAGAATCTGTTGGAAGTTGGTCAAATCATCAGTTTGATAATTTTCGCTTTATTGTACATGAGTTACTCATATATACTGTGGCTATTTTTCTCAAAAATGAAAATTACAAATTCCTTGAAGATATTTTCTATAATGGCTATTTTATCAAGGACAGATACTCATCAAAAAACGAACCATCAAACTATACCACTTTTTATAAAAATGTCGATACATTCAGCGAGTATTATAATCAATTAAAAGGACAAAATTTTTATAGTGCCCAGGCTGATTTTATGATTAGTAGGATTTCTAATAAATTGGATAGGACGACCTTTACTAATGGCGATTTATTGTGCTTTTACATTGGACTGTTCCAAAAGAATCATTGGTTCCCCTTAACATATGTCTATCGTGAAGAGGATAATAGGATTTTTCCCTTTTTTAATAAGTTAATTTCGAAACGACATTTCGAAAAAGTAAAAGGGTTATTTGATGTTAACACTCCAATAGAATTGATAGAAAAGCTAAATCTATTTCAATCCGAAGAAAGCAATAATATGCGTTATTCCGGCAGTTGGTCATCCGTACCTAACATAAGCCGTTTAATCGACGCTGAAAAAGTGGCCACTTTGCGATAGTGTACATGTAATTTTTAACCACATGTACAAACAAAAAATGCCCAACCTTCCGATTGAGCATTCACATCAAATATTATAAATCGAATAAATCCGAAATCGAAATTCCGAAATCAAGCTACACTCCCTACAATAGCGCAAGTCTTGAGCGGTTGATTGTGGGCTGATGACTTGTGATCTTAACGGAATAATTCCGAAATCCGAAACAAAAAAATGCCCAACCTTCCGATTGAGCATTCAAATCAAATATTATAAATCGAATAAATCCGAAATCGAAAATCCGAATTCCGAAATTACACCCCGAGATCCTTCATTATCCCATCAATCTTCTCATCCAAAGCCTTATTAGTCGCCTCATAAGCACCTTTATCAGCCAGCTTAGTATTTACACTGCAATAAAACTTGATCTTAGGTTCCGTGCCCGATGGCCTTGCTGAGATCACGCTGCCGTCGTCGGTAATGAATTGCAGCACATCGCTTTTCGGCAGATCGATAGGTGAGGTTTTGCCAGCGGCAAGGTCGGTCTCCACACGGTTTTCGTAATCTTTTAAAGCAACCACTTTAGCACCACCCAAAGTTTTAGGCGGGTTTTCGCGGTATTGCTGCATCATGGCTTTGATCTCTTCGGCGCCGGTTTTACCTTTTTTGGTGATGGATACCAGCGTTTCTTTGTAAAAACCGTACTCCAGGTACATATCCACCAAAGCTTCAAACAGGCTGCTGCCTTTGTCTTTATAAAAGGCCGTCATCTCGGCAATAAACGCGCCCGAAACAATGGCGTCCTTATCGCGTACAAACTCGCCGATGAGGTAGCCGTAGCTTTCCTCGCCGCCACCGATGAAAGTTTCCTTGCCCGATAGCTGGGTCATCAGTTCGCCAATGTATTTAAATCCCGTAAGGGTGTTAAAGTATTTTACGTTTTTGGCTTTGGCAATATCTTCTATCAGGTTGCTGGTTACAATGGTTTTAACAATGTATTCCTTGCCGGTTAGCTTACCTTTTTGTTGCCAGGCAGTTAACAGGTAATTGATCAGTAAGCTGCCGGTTTGATTACCGTTCAGCAATATCCATTCGCCGCTGCTGTCTTTTACCGCAATGCCTACACGGTCGGCATCAGGGTCGGTAGCTAAAACCAGGTCGGCATCAACTTCCCTAGCTTTTTTCATCGCCAGGGTGAGTGCCTCTTTTTCTTCGGGGTTAGGATAAACCACGGTAGGGAAATTGCCATCCGGTGTAGCCTGCTCTTCTACAATGATCACGTTCTCAAAACCAAACTGCGCCAGAGCTTTTGGCATCAGGGTAATGCCTGTGCCATGTATCGACGAATAAACAATTTTCAGGTCTTTCTGACGCTTGATAGCCTCCGGAGAGATCGATAAGGAAGCGATCGCATCCAGGTATTTTTGGTCGATATCTTCGCCGATCAGTTCAATATTTGCCGCAACACGCTCAAATTGAATATCATCCACACTGCTCACTTTAGCAACCTCGGCCATTACCGCCTTATCCTCGGGCGACACAAACTGACCGCCGTCGGCACCGTAAGCCTTATAACCGTTATATTCCTTCGGGTTGTGCGATGCAGTGAGCATCACGCCGCTTTTGCAGCCCAGTTCGCGTATGGCGAATGATAGCTCCGGAGTAGGGCGCAAGGCCTTAAAAAAGTAAACATGGATGCCGTTAGCCGAAAACACATCGGCAACAATCCCCGCAAACACATCCGAATTATTACGGCTATCATGCGCTATAGCAACCTTGATCTTTTGGCCCGGGTAAGTTTTCTTTAAATGATTAGCCAAACCCTGCGTAGCCGCGCCAATGGTGTATTTATTCACCCGGTTCGATCCCGGCCCCATGGTGCCGCGTAAACCGCCTGTACCAAACTCCAGGTCGCGGTAAAACGCGTCGGTTAAATCGGTATAGGCCCGGTCGTCAAGCTGCTTTTGTATTTGCTGTTTCACATCGGCATCGTAGTTGCCGTTAAGCCATGTATTTACTTTTTCCTGTACAGATGCATCTAATTCCTGCATAGTTATATCAATGTTTAGTATGGTTGATTTGTATGTAACAAATATGTAAATAAATTTCAGGTGTTATAATGTCCTAAGATTAAATATTGAAAAAGGTTTTGCGAAAAAGTATTTAGTTAGTAAGTGCGGATGGAATAAATTAAATCAAAGCGTCATTGCGAGGAACGAAGCAATCCCCGACTTACAGAGCAACAATACAGATCCTTTTTCCTTTTGAATTAAGTGGGCGTTGCCTTCGGCCCGGGCTTTACGCTCATACTACACAGGGCATTAGCCACGGGGCCGGTATCCGCTTCTATCCCTAACGCAGTTTTAAGAAAGTAGCAGTAACCACAGGCAGTGGCAGTTATGCTAAGTTAAAAAGACTGCAACTGCCAGTGCCGCTGCTACTAAACTATTTACAATTACTCAAACCCTTCTCCACCGTCTGCGCATCAATCAAACCCATTTTGTTCCCAAACGAGTTGCCGACATAAGTAAGCACTTCCGCTATTTCAATGGGCGACAGGCTTCCTTGCGCAGGCATTATCCCGCTAAATTTTTTCGCAGCAACAGTAATAGTATCTTTAAGGCCATTCCTTACAAAACAAGGCAGGTTATCCAGGTTTTTACGCAGGTAAGCCGAATCGGTAAATGGCGGTATCAGGTTACTCAGTCCTTCGCCATTGGTACCATGGCAATTTTGGCATTTGCTGCTGTAAATGGTACTGCCAACAGAGTAATAACGCGCGTACGTCATTTCGCTTTCGCTCTGACAGGAGGCTAAGAAAGTGGCAGTAGCAGTTAATAGTAGCAGTATGTAAATGTATTTTACCTTCATATTTAGTAATCCATATTAGTTGTGTTCGAAAGATTTAAAAAAGCAGTGGCATCGCGCGATTCCCTCCCCGGGGAGGGTGGAGGGAGGGGTTTATCGAATATGCACACCCGCAAAAATGACCCCTTCCCGCCATTTCACAGACATCCGCACCCTTCCCCAAGGAAGGAGTTTTGATGAAAATCTAATCTTTCGAACACGACCAAATCCATATCTTAGACTTTATTCCTCTTTCGTCTCAAAACTGCAACTGCTGCTGCCACTTCTTCCTTATTTCGTATCTTCCTTCTCCAGCGTATGCATATCCGCAACCAACTGCGTTACCTGTTTCACATCGGTGCCATCGTAACTCCCGCGGATGCGTTTTTGCTTATCCACTAAAATAAAGTACCCGTCGTGCACGTAGCCCTGGGCGCTGTCATCCTTGGCCGATACCAGGTAATTTTTTTCGGCTATCTGGTAGATCTCTTCCTTTTTGCCATACAGCAGCCACCACATATCGCCGGTAATGCCCAGCTTGTCGGCGTATTGCTTTAAAACCGGAATAGTATCATGTTTTGGATCAATGGTGTGCGACAGGATCTTCACGTTCGGGTCGTTTTTAAACTCGTTGTACACCTTCAGCATATTGCGCTGCATAATAGGGCAGATGGAAGGGCAACTGGTGAAAAAAAAGTCGGCCACATAGATTTTACCGGCCAGGTCTTTATCCGTAATGGTTTTGCCATACTGGTTAACAAAGCTAAACGCCGGGATGGTGGCATAAATGGTATCCACCTCAGTTTTGCCATCTACTGTTTTGGTAACCGGCTGGCGGTTGCCAAAAATGGGCAGTTTTTTATCATCGACGGTATGACAGGCGCTCAGCAAAGTAATACCTGCTATTAAATAGATCAGTTTTTTCATTTCTTTTTAACAGTTTGCAGGTAATTTTGTGCTTGTTGGGTGGCTTCTATCAGCATCGAATCAACCGATTTTACTTTAGTTTGCTGTTCTGCGAGGTATTTCATCACATCTTCATGACTTTTGCCGGTGTAATCGGGTTCAAACTTTTGCATCCAGTTGCCCATGGCGTCATCGGCTGCCATTAGCGCCGCACTGTATTTGTGCGCTTCAGTTGTATCAGCGTTGGCCGCTTTAGCCTGCATAATTACCGTGTCCAGTTTCATTTTACTCATCATCGCTTTTTCATCGTCGGCCATTACCTTTTCATGAAAATCGATCACCTGCTTTTGCAGATCCTTTTCCAGTTTCTTGTTATTCTGACCGTTACACGCAGTCAGCACTGCTGTTATTGCAAAAATGGTGTAAAGTAGTTTGTTCATATCTCTAAAATTAGGTTGTATCCAAAACAAATTCCCGGCAAATTTACATTGCCGAAGGTATCAAAAGTTAATAGTAAAAAAAGATGCAGGCATTCAATTTTACAAACGGTAAACCCTGTTTAGGTGTTGCCGGCCACTGTTTTCTTTTTTCTGCGTTTAAAATAAAATATCAGGCCAATGGTTACCATCACTATCTGTAAAAAAGCGCCGGTCATGGTGCTGATGTCGCGCATGGTTTTACCGCCAAAATCCATAAAGTGATGTTTGTGAAACAGCGCAAAACTATAACCTTCATTCAATTCCACATCGTTGGTGTTCTTGGCTAAAACCCCGGTCGCTGTTTCAATATACAGGCGCTGGTTATGGTTAAACGCATAGTTCACCTTCCAAACCGGCAGGCGTTTATCGGTAAAGTTATATTCGTCGGTAAACTTGGTAATCAACTGTACCGATGCAATGTCCTGATCTTTTTTCCCAATCAGTTGCGATGCGATATCCTTCGCGTAAAGCTCGTCGCCATCTTTCAAAACGCTGTTATCGCTTGCGCTGATATAAGTTACCGGGGCGGCATCAGCACTCATATCCTTCATCAGATCCTTATTGCGGGTTGCTTTCTCACCCGGCTGCGTATACACCTGCCAATAAGGTTTCCCATTTAACTGCGCCAGGCCGATGTTGGTAACTGGTTTTTGTACGATGCCCCGCAGCCTATTCAGATCAAAGTGAACAGCCTTTGCCGCAAAAGCATGCTGCACCGAAATCACTTCCTTTTCCTTCAGTCCAAACTTCGAAAAAGCATGGTAACAACCGCTAAACGTAAACATCAGCGTAAATAGCGAGGCTACAATGGCCGTGTACCGGTGATTGCGCCTTGCCCTAACCACCGGGCTACCGGGCACTTTTTTACTTTTGGTACTAAAAAACAGGTAGATCCCCATCAGGGACGTAAAAAAGCCAAGCGCCGCAAAAAATACTTCGATAACCAACCGGCCCTTACCCAAAAAATTGATCCAGCCCCAGGTGTGTACCAGGTCGAAAAACGTGGTGAAGGCCGCCCGGTTCTTATCCACGGCAACGCCAAAGCGGTCCTGCCCGGTTTCCACATAGAGCCTGATATGATCATCCCGTTTAAACGAAACCTCGTAAACCGGCAGCAGGCAATAAATGCTTTTATATTCCTCATTAAATGATTTAACGAGCGATACATTGGCCACCGGTGCACCGGTTTTATTATTGAGCACGGTATTGGCCGCTTCACCGCAGCAATCAGCCATATTACCTGCCGGCATCGGCATCCCCGAAGGCATATTCATTTCAACCTTTTCTTTTTTCGGCCAACCTTCCAAAAACAGCCGCGCCAGGTATTGGGCGTACAGCCAGTCGCCTTTGGCCAATACATTACCGTTTTTAGTGCTGATGTATTGCAGTTCGCCGCCACTACGGGTTTTTAGCTGGTAAAACCAATTGGTATCAATGTGCACCAACCGCACACTATAAACCGAATCGATCTTGTTTTGCAGCAATACTTTCTCAAGCGGCAGCAGTATCTTTTTGCTGTCTAAGGTATCAACCCGTATGCCCTGGGTTTTAACTGCCGGGCGCATATTGGTCATAATGGGGTGCATAAACCCACTACAGGCCCAAAGCAAAACAGGAAACGCAATAATAAGCGAGCACGTGCGATGCCATTTGTAAAGCCGGCGTTTAAATGCGCCGCTGGTGTTTTTATCTGCTGCCATCCTTAGTATTTTGAGATAGAGTAACTGATGCCTAAATTATAAATGCGCGGCGGCGCAGCGTTGTACGTATCGCCGTATTGGTTGCTGGTTACCGTAGTGGCATACAGCTTATTCGTCACATTAAGCACATTCAACCATATGCCGGCGCCCTTCAGCACACTCTTTTTAAAGTTATAGCCTAAGCGCAGGTTGTAAATATCGTATCCCGGGTAAACCTTGGTATTTGCCGGGTTGGTAAAATAACGGTTCACATGCTGCCATTCGGCACCTATCCTAAAACCTGCAAAGTATTTTGGCTTATAGGTCAGTTCCGAATTGGCTATCCACGTAGGTGCATTGTTCATCCGGTTGCCGTTGTAAATAAGGTTATAACTTTTACCGGTTACATAATTGGTACCTACTTCGTTATAGTCAATATAAGTATGCCGTGCATTCGTCCCGCTAAAGCGGAAGGCTAACGCACTAACAGGGATATAATTTACAGCATACTCGATCCCCTGGTGCCGTGTTGCTCCTGCATTCTGGTTCTGCGTGGTGTTATCGGGTAATAGTTGATTGATGATCTCATTGCGCCCTTCCAGGTCGTACAAACTGACCTCCACAAACATTTTCTTGTTCAGCGCCGAAAACCATCCGCCCAACTCGTAATTATAAAAGGTAGCCTGCTTTAACTGATTGGTTTGCCTTGCGTTATACAGGTCACCCGTTTCAGGTGGCTGAAAACCCACACTGAAATTACCATAAAAGCCTTTATTGCTTCCCAGGTCATAAGTAAAACCGAGTTTAGGGGCTACAATATTAAAGTTATCGGTTTCCTGTTGTTTGTATTTTGTTGAACCAGCAGGCAACTCATTTGCAAAGCTATAATGTACCCTGTCGTACCTTAAACCTGCAACTATGCGTAACGAATCCATCGGCTTCATCTCATATTGCGCATAAGCAGCCGTGTTAAACAACTTAATGGTATAATGATCGATATAAGTGCCTGTATTGGTAAAGCCGGTATAGTAGTTATTAGCTACATCTTTCTGGATATTCAAAAACTGCGCGTAGTACGAGCTCGGACTATTATCCAGGTAAGCACCAACGATCAGCCGCGAATGTAAAAAGCCAAAGTCACTGCGGTGCTGTGTTAAAAATCCATAGCTTTTAAAACTCTGGTCGTTAACCTGCCCGTTCGAACTTTCGTATTGCCCAAGGCTGTTCCGCACATCGGATATAAAATAGCTTGGCAGCTGCGCGGTAGAGTTGTCCCTGAAAAATACAGTAAAAAAAGTATTGTTACGTTCGTTCCAGGCATGTTCAATACGCGCATTGGCCCTAAACGAGTTTACTTTGCGGTAAGTAAAACGCTGGTTGCTGCCATAACTGCGGCTGTAAAAATGCGCGCTGTCTAAACTGCCCGGCGTTTGCGTGTTGAGGTAATTGTAGCTTGCGGCAGCGGTTAGTTTGGTGCGGGCATCAAAGTCATACGTGGTTTTGATGTTACCCGAGTACTTGTCAAAGTCCGAATAATCCTGCCAGCCATCTTTTTGATGAGCCACATAACCACCGGCATAAAGCCCGAATTTACCGGTACTGTACCCTGCATCCGCGTCAACGCGGTAGTAATGATAGTTATCACCCTGCACAGATACATCGCCTGAATAACCGGTAGGAGGGTTCTGCGTAACAAAATTGACAGCGCCCCCAATGGCATTGCTGCCATATAACGATGACGCGGGCCCCTTGATCACCTCGATATCCCGCACGCCCGACATATTGATCTCGTACAGCGAATTATGGTTAAATATCCCGGTAGGGCGTATCGGCAAGCCATCTTCCATATACAGGTACAGCGCGTTGTAGGTAATAGGTTGGCGTATGGCCATGGTGTGTTGCTCGTTGCCCAGGTCTATCATATTTACCCCGGCAACCTTGTTTAAAAGCTGGTAAAGTGCGGTGGCTTTGGTGTCTTTTATTTGTGTGGATGTGATCTTGCTTATCGCGATGGGAGCATCCTTACGTTCCTGCTTTTCGCGACTTGCCGAAACAACCACTGGCTGCAGGTCAATAGCCGATGGTTCTAAAGCGATCTGTAAACTGCGTATATCAGCGGCAACGCTTACCGGTTTACTTTGATAACCTATCATCGAAATCTGGATATTTCCCAGCATGTTAAGTGTATAGGTGCCTTTGCCATCGGTTGTTCCCAAAAGCTTTAGCGTTGTGCCTTGTACCGCACTAACGGCAGCATTAGCTAAAGGTTCGTGTGTAATGGCATCGGTTACCGTAATTTGTACAATGCTTTGCGCCGACGCCGTGATGGAAAATATAACGAATAATAAAACGATATATAACGATTTGAAATACATGTTTTGATGTATTAAATAAGATAATAAATTGAAGGAAGCTTTGGTATCAATCTTTACATCCTGCAAGCGTCAAAGCACTTAATAGTCCTGATTACGCTGCCCTCGATCAATACACAGAAAAGTATTATCCTATTTTGGGCGGTTGGAAAATTACACTTGCACGTTGTGGCAGCGCAAACCGCGGATAGGGGGTATCCATCACCCCGAGCAGTTGTGTATTAAAGGTTATGGTTAGGCCCTTGTCAAAAAAAGCCTCCTGAAACAAGCTTTTACCCATTTGACGCTCATCGTTCTTCTCTTTTTGCTCGGCTTGTTTGATCTTTTTTAACAGGTAGCATTTACCGTTACAGTGCATCCATGGCCTGCTGCGGTTCTCGCACAGCGTGCTGGCAATGGCAGTTTTGTTTATTTCAAAGCCTGCAAAAACAAACAGCGTCGAAAAATTGGCCGACAAGGTAAACACGATCAGTAATATAGCTGTAAACCTGTTTAACATTGCTGCAAAGGTAAGTTTAATGGTTTGATGTGCAAATCGAACCCTTAAAAAATAATACTGCTAAATACGCCAATTGGTTGCCAGTGATATTCGTCATTGATTCAATTCCGCTTCCTGAAAGAGAAATTAGAGTAGACTTACTGCTTGAGTCTCACATAATAGATCAGGTCGAGCGTAGGCGCAACAAAACCTTCTTCCTTCATCAAAATGATCAAATTACCGCGGTGGTGCGTGCCGTGGTTGATCACATGCGCCATAATATCAAGCAAACGGTCGTTATACGGCTGTCCGTTGGGATGGATATAGCTAATTACCCTGTCGAAATCCTCCGGCTGCAGTTGGTCAATAAAGTCCATCCACTCGGTATGATAATTTTCCAGGTCTTGTTTGATTTCCTCAGGCAGTCTGTCCTGGAAACGCTCAACACTCTGCGGTATCCCCAAAATACGGTCGAGCCAAATGCGCTGTGTGGATAACAGGTGCGAGAACAGCTCGTATATCCTTGAGTTTTGCGGGAACTGTTTTTCAAACTTATCAAACAGTTCATGACTGGCCCAATGGTCGTATTCAAATAATTGCTTAAAATAGGCTTTCATGTAGTTATTGGTTATTAGGTTATTGGTGTATTAAGTTATTAAGTGCGTGGTATTTCAAGCTAAGCCTTATTTTTGCTTGTTGCGACAATCACCGTATATCAAAAACGCTTGTAACTCCAATAACTTATTAACCCGATAACTCAATAACTAATTATGCAGGTCTGCTATCGGGATACCCAAATTTAGCCCTGAAAGTTTTCCGTTCAGGTGTAAAATCCCACCATTGCCTGCTGCTGCCGGGGTTATTGGCATGATGTACGATCAGCCTGAACTGATCCTCTACACAAGGGTCGGTTTGGTAGCCAATAAAACGCTCGTGCTCGTTCAGTAATTCGGCGCCGTCTTTGTGTTTAAGCTGCTCCAGGTTAAAGTACCCCATGTCGATCAGATCCTGCGCAAACCTTGGTCCAATGGACGCCAAACGCTGAAATATCAAATGTGCATTAAGCGCTTTCGCGCGATGTTCGCTCACATCCAGCAGTGTGCCCAACTCATCTATCGCATAATCATCCAACCGGTTGATCTTCACACCGGCTTTTTTTAACCGGGCCTTCTCGGCAATGCTCAGGTCAAGCTTGATGCTCTTCATTGACTTTGTGAATTTGACAATCAAAAAACCCCAAAGGTGGGTATTTGTCGGTATTTTTACTTGTTTTTCGGCGGTTTTTTGTCTCGAAATTATGAATTTCATAATCTCTAAACATAGCGCTCAATCTTACAATATCGCAAAAAAGCAGCACAAATGCAACACGAATGCCGGATATACCGGTATACTAAGGTCTTGATTCCCGGCTCTTGACTCTTAATTCTTGACTCTTGCTTCTTGACTCTTGATTCTACCTTAATTATCTTTCTTCCCGCCGCCGCCAAACACCGAGAAGTGTACATAACGTTTCGGATTGGCTTTCAGGTCTATCAGCAATTTATCCAGGTTGGCAGATGCGTCACGCAAATGATTGTACATTTCATCGTCGGTTAGTAATTTCCCTAATGATCCCTGCCCTTTATTGATATTACCGATGGTGGTTTGCAGGTCCACAATGGCCTGGTTGGCATTGTTTATAGTTTGTTTAATGTTCGCCGAGGCAACGTCATCGCTCACCTTATTAAAGTTAGACATTGTTTTGGTGAGGTAAACGCTGTTGGTTTTTAAGTTAGCCGATATCGATTCTACATTGGTGAGTATATTATTGATGCGCACACTTTGTACGCCAACCAGGTTGTCAACTTTTTTACTCATCCCCTCAAGCGATTGCAGCGTGTTGGCTATGCTGTTAAAGCTCCGGTCAACATTTTTTTGAAAACGCGGGTTCATAATATTGTTTACCGACGATAGGATAGAGTCCATCTTGGCAATGATCATTTCAACCTTTTTTTGCACAGGTTGTAACGATTCTGCAAGCCCGCCCTTAATATCCGCGCGCAAAGTATCCTTATCTTCAGCCATCACTTTGCTGTCGCCCAGCTCAAATATAATGGCTTTGCTGCCTAACAGGTCGGTGCCCTCCAGCTTAGCTAAAGTATTTTTAGGGATATCGTATTTGGGTTCAACCTTCAGTTCAACCAGTGTGCGGCCATCAGCCAGTAAGGTCATGCGCGATACGCGCCCTATCGGGAAACCGTTAACCAGCACCGGTTTTGATACCGAAAGGCCGTCAACAGTATTGTAGGTTGCGTAAAATCTGTTTTCGCTGGTAAAAATGTCATTGCCTTTTAAAAAGCTATATCCTAATATCAATATAGCTACCGATACTACTGTTAATGCGCCTATTTTTGTTTCGTTTGATATTTTCAAAATACTCTGGTTTAATTGTGTTATGGTTGATCAGGATTGTTCTAACGTTGTTTTATATTTCTGTATGGCCCGTATTATCGAACTTACTATCTCGTTCTGTCCGTCTTCCGAGTTTAAATAATCCTCATCTTTAGGGTTGTTAATAAAACCTGTCTCAATCAGTACAGCCGGCATGGCGCTGTGGCACAATACCAATATACCCTGCTCTTTCACCCCATCGCTGTGGCGGCCGTCAACCTGGGTAAACTCATCGTTCAGTAAACCTCCAAACAGTATGCTGCTCTTTCGGTACTTTCTCTTAAACTCATTTAACAGGATTAAGTTTTCCGGATCGAGCGCTGTTTTTGCAGTTGCATCGCTGCTTTCCTCAAACATGTTCTCACGGATGGCAGCTGCTTCTTCATTATCGCGCCCGTAGCGGTATACCAAAAACAGTACCCCGCGCCCCGACTGATCGGGCACACGCTTCTTTTTGCCCTTTACAGTAATTACTCTGTCCGATAGTGAGTTACAATGCAATGAGATGAACAGATCTCCCTTTGCTGCATTCGCAATATCCGATCGTTTTTGCCAGGCTACGTTATCCGTTGTGGTGCGTGTCATCACCACCTTTACGCCGGGTACATCTTTTTCAATGGCCTTTTGCAATTTAAGGGCAAGGGCAAGCGTTACTTGTTCTTCCGTACTGTATGAGCCTCTTGCGCCGGTATGGCCGCCGTGGCCAGCATCAACCACAATGGTTTTCATCCGGTAACGGTTAACAGTGGTATCTTGTTTGGGGCTTCCGTCTATGCTGAATGAGGGCAGTACGAATAAACAAACAATAAATGTTAAACTATAAATCAATCTTTTCAATGCCCTATTTTTCATTATTTTTGACCGCGAATAAACTTTGTCTGCAAAAATACTATTCATAATCAATTTTGAAATTTATAACGCTTTTTTTTCTTTTAACGTTCATTTCACTCACACAAGTTTATTCTGCATCCAATCATTATGCGGGCCGCCGTTATTTTACTGTTGCCGATACCAACAGGCACATTATCAAACTCGATACTGTTAAAGATAAGAATTTATTGCGAAGAAACGGCAGGAAGCGCACAGGGAAAGACACCGTTAAATTAAATAAAGTTAATATTACCGATACAACAAAAAAGAATAAAGAAGGCCTTGAAGACGAGATCAAATCAGTTGCGCACGATTCAAGTACCGTGGATAAAGGCAGCGGCGTAGCCTATCTTTGGGGCGCTGCCCGGGTAACTTATGTCGATTTTGCACTGGATGCCGATTATATTCGCGTTGATCAGAAAAGTCACCTGGTTTTTGCCAGCGGCCGCATCAACCCCAAAACACACCAATACGAGGGGCGGCCAAATTTTGTGCAGAAAGGCGAAAACGCTATCAGCGCCGATTCGATGGTATACAATTACGTCACTAAAAAAGCTAAAATTTACAATGTGGTTACCAATCAGGATGGCGATTACCTGAGCGGCGGCAAGGCCCGTATCTTAAACAGCAGCGAAACCGCGTTCAGCAACGTATTGTTCAGTACCTGTGATCTGCCTTACCCCGATACGCATTTTGGTATCGTTATTAAAAAAGGGATAGCCGAAAAACACCAGATCATTTCGGGCCCTGCGTACCTCGAAATTGAAGGTGTACCGTTACCCATATTCCTGCCATTCGGTTTTTTCCCAAAGCCCGATCAAAAAACATCAGGCTTTATTTTGCCAACCTTTGGCGAAGACCAGCAACTGGGCTTTTATTTAAAGGGTTTTGGTTATTATTTTGCTTTTAGCGATTATGTTGATCTCACCACCCTTGGTACCTATTATACCAAAGGCTCGTACGAACTCAATTCAACGGCCCATTACTTTAAAAAGTACAAATATCAGGGTACCCTTATACTGGGTTATGGTTCGCATAAGTATGGTTTGGAAACCGACCCGCCAAGCCGTGATTTTAATGTCACCTGGACACACTCGCAGGATCCCGCGTCTAATCCCGGCACCACCTTCAGCGCGTCTGTAAACGCAGGTACATCAAGTTATTACCAAAATTCGCCAGCGCAGTCAAATTATAACCTGCAGTCGTTAACACAAAATAACCTGCGGTCCAGTATATCATACGGCAAAACATGGCCAGGTTCGCCGTTTAACTTTACCGCCAACCTGGGCCACAGCCAGGATATAACCCGCAAAACCATAACGCTCGAGTTGCCAACCTTTAGTTTAAACATGACTACCCTAAGCCCTTTTGAAAAAAAGGATCAGGTTGGCGATAAAAAGTGGTATCAAAACTTAACCATCGGCTATAGCCTGCAGGGTACCAATAAATTAAACTCCATTCCCGAGTCTCAACTGTTTACAGCCAACACCTTTTCAAAAAAGTTTCAAAACGGCTTTCAACAACAAATACCGATAGCTTTAAACCTTACAATTCTTCGCTATTTCCAGTTTAACTCAAGCGTAAGCTATAACGAACGTGATTATTTTCAAACCATCCGTAAACATTACGCGCGCGGTAGTATTTCGGGTTTGGATTCGCTGGTTACCGATACTGTACAGGGATTTAAACGAGGCGGCGATTATTCCATATCCAGTGGTTTCTCAACCAAAGTATATGGCATGCTGCAGTTTAAAGGCAAAATTAAAGCTATACGCGATGTAATAACCCCATCGGTTAGTTTCCAGTACCGCCCCGATTTTTCCGATCCTAAATATGGCTATTACAATACCATTGTAAGTAACGCTACCGTTCCGTATCCATACACCTCGCAAACCTATTCTATATTTGAGCAAAGCGTTTACGGTGGGCCCGGAGGTGGCAAATCTGCCGGTTTAGCTATCAGCGTTAATAATGATATCGAGGCTAAGGTACGGGCAGGCAGTTCTGATACGTCCGGAAAAGACAGAAATATCCCTTTGATCCAGGGCTTGTCATTCTCCACTTTCTATAACTTTGTGGCCGACTCGCTTAAATTGTCCCCCATCAGTTTTTCAGGGCATACAGCATTATTTAACCAAAAATTAGGGATCAGTTTTGGCGGTGTTTTAAACCCCTATGTTACCCAGATCCGCGATTCAATAGCAGGCGGGCGATTGATCCGCTATGCGCATGTGATCAACCAGTACACCTGGCAGCAGGGGCGTTTTCCTATGATCACCTCGTTTAACGTATCGGCAAGCATGAGTTTTAGCTCAAAATCAATCAAAAGCAACCCCGCGGGCCCGCAGCAAAATGTCAATACCATGCAGGGCATTAACTCCGAACAGGCACGTAAACTGGCGCTCATTAATCCCAACGCCAATGCCTTTGTTGATTTTAAAATCCCCTGGAGCATTAATGCCAGCTACAGTTTTTTCTACAGCAATACAGGGGTGTCAACAACCGTGGGCAATACCATCCAGATCAGCGGCGATTTAAGTGTTACCCCCAAATGGAAGGTAACCTATAACAGCGGTATCGATTTACGGGCAATGCAGGTGAGCACGTCTTCCATCGGTATCTACCGCGATCTCCATTGCTGGGATATGTCGTTCCAGTGGATCCCATTTGGATATTATAAATATTATAGCGTTGACTTACGGGTAAAAGCATCTATATTACAGGATCTTAAACTCAGTAAACGCAAAGACTACTACAATAACAATTAATAATGCTGGCAGAAATTATTACCATAGGCGACGAGATATTGATCGGGCAGATCATCGACAGCAATTCGGCCTGGATAGCCCAGCAGCTTAACGTCATCGGTATCCGCGTAAAGCAGATCAGTTCCGTGTCTGATGATCGCCTGCACATCCTCACAGCTTTAGCCGAAGCCGCTAAACGCGCAGATATTATTTTGATAACCGGTGGCCTTGGCCCCACTAAAGACGATATTACCAAAACAACCCTGGCCGAATATTTTAATGTATCGCTGGTGCGCAACCAGGAGGCCCTGGATAACGTTGGCCGGATCTTCGCCAAATACAACCGCCCGCTGCTCGATGTTAACATCAGGCAAGCCGATGTACTTGAAAATTGTGAGGTTATCCTCAACAACAACGGCACTGCGCCGGGTATGTGGTTTAACGAGCAAGGTAAAATATACATCTCCATGCCTGGCGTACCGCACGAAATGATGTATATGATGGAGGAGTTTGTGATACCCAGGCTAAAAAATACTTTAGATCTGCCGGTCATCATCCACAAAACCATCTTAACAGTAGGCGAGGGAGAATCCTTCCTGGCCGAAAAGATTGCCGATATCGAAAGTTCATTACCAGCACATATCAAATTGGCTTACCTGCCTAAATTAGGCTCGGTACGTTTGCGTTTAAGCGCTTTTGGCGATGATGAAACAGCTTTACAGGCAGAGGTGGAGATCTATGCTAAACAGTTTATCGAACGTATTGGCAAGGCCGTGGTAACCGATGCTGATGTGCCGATAGAAAAAGCTATACTTGACGAGATGGAAGCCAGGGGCTTAACCCTTTCAGTAGCCGAAAGCTGTACCGGTGGTTTTATTTCACATTTATTTACCCAGCATCCCGGTTCGTCAAAAGTGTTTTATGGTGGCGCTATTTCTTACTCATACGATCTGAAAGAAAGTATGCTGGGTGTTAAAAACGAAACCCTTTGGCACCACGGCGCTGTAAGTAAAGAAACTGTTGTTGAGATGGTGGAGGGGGCGCTGATTAATTTCAAGTCGGATTATGCCATAGCCGTAACCGGTGTGGCGGGTCCCGGCGGCGGTACCGACGATAAACCGGTAGGCACGGTATGGATAGCTGTGGCAAATGCAAAAAAAACTTTTGCACATAAGTACACTTTTGGCAAAAAGCGTATGCAAAACATTGAACGCACGGCTATTACCGCTTTGGGCATGTTGGTAAATTTATTGCGCCAGTCTGGTCAATAAGGCCCAAAATCGTTAATTTTACGGATAATATTCTAAGCGTATTTATGGCTAAATATAAGTTGTTACTGCCCAAAATGGGCGAAAGTGTTGCCGAAGCTACCATCATCAAATGGAACAAGAACATTGGCGACAAGGTGGACATGGACGAAGCCATATTGGACATCGCCACCGATAAAGTCGACTCTGAAGTACCTTCTCCCGTTAAGGGTGTTCTCACGCTTAAACTTTGCGATGTTGATGAAGTTGTGCAGGTAGGCGCAGTAATAGCTATTATTGAAACCGAAGAGGCCGAAGGCGAAACCGAACCGGAAGCGCCACAGCAATCAGAAACACCTGCACCTGTTGCTGCAGAATCGGTGCAATTGCCACCAACCGTAATACCGGTAATGGAGGAAGAAGAGTTTCACGAAGAAGAATTTTTATCGGCAGCGCCTTCGCCAACACAACAAATACCAGGTATTGAACAATTACCCCAGCCCGAAAAACCGGCCCAGGTTGTGCAAAACGAATCATCAAGATTTTATTCGCCGTTGGTAAAAAACATTGCCCAACAGGAAAAAGTAAGCCAGCAGGAACTTGACTCCATACCAGGAAGCGGAATAGATGGCCGTTTAACCAAAGACGACCTGATCAAATATATACAAGACCGTGTGCGGGGAGTACTGCCGCCACTTAAACCGGTTATCAGCGAGCAACCTCAAACGGCTTCAAGACCATCGGACAGTTTAACACAACCTGCATTTGTTACAGGCACCGTATCCGGTAACAAACCCGAACAATCGGCTCCTGCAGCAGTTGAAGCGCCAAAGCCGGCTGCCGAAGCGCCTAAGCCCCAGCCGGAAGCGCCAAAATCACCTGTTACCGCGGAAGCTAAACCAACGCAACCCGCGGCAGTACCGCAGCCAAAAGTGGTGTCAACCAGTGGTGGCGACGAGATCATCGAAATGGACAGGATGCGCCGCCTGATAGCCGAGCACATGGTGAAAAGTGTACACACTTCACCTCACGTAACTTCGTTTATCGAGGTAGATGTAACCAACATCGTACTATGGCGCGAAAAAAATAAAAACGCTTTCGAAAAACGCGAAGGCACCAAGATAACCTATACACCAATATTTATTGAAGCTGTGGCCCGCGCTATCCGCGATATGCCGATGATCAACGTATCAGTTAACGGTACGCAGATCATCAAAAAGAAAGACATCAACATCGGTATGGCAACCGCCTTACCAAGCGGCAACCTGATCGTTCCGGTGATCCGCAAAGCTGATGAGCTGAACGTAGTAGGCCTAACCAAAGCCGTAAACGATCTGGCAAACCGCGCCCGTACAGGCAAACTACAACCCGATGATGTGAAAGACGGTACCTTTACCGTAACCAACGTAGGTACGTTTGGCAACGTAATGGGCACACCTATCATTAACCAGCCGCAGGTGGCTATATTGGCTTTAGGCGCGATCAAAAAGAAACCGGCCGTTATCGAAACCGAAAGCGGAGATGTAATAGCCATTCGTCATCTGATGTTCCTGTCGTTATCTTACGATCACCGTGTGGTTGATGGTTCGTTAGGAGGGTCTTTCATTCGCCGTGTAGCCGATTATCTGGAGGGTTGGGATATTAACAGAGAGGTGTAATCGCTTAACCCGTTAAAGAGGGAATAAAATAAAAGGACATCTGACTCTAATCAAATCAGATGTCCTTTTTAGTTTAAATCGACGTCTATTATTACTACCCTTTAGGGGCTGCGATGCACTTCTCCGCAAACTCATCCGTCCTGCCAAAAGCATACCCTTGCTTCTGCACCCAACCGATAAAATCGTCCAGACGCTTCTCAAAATCAACACCGGTATTTTTAGCTACATAACCCGGAAAACCGAAGCGCTCAGGTTGTTTCAGATCGGTAAACTCCCAGGGGTGGAAGTACAGGTTAAGGTAACCATCTTTATGATGGGTGCTTTTACATAACCATTTCAGCAAACCCATCGGCAGGTTATGGAACGATAACCAGAACAACGGAAAACGCACAACCGGCGATACCGACGAGGGCAACTGCAATACCCCATCCTGGTAAAACCAGGTGCGCGGTTTGCCGAAGTTGTTATACCTGCCCGGCAAATAAGTAGGGTTGATGGACGAATTATATTGATAGCCTGCGTTATAGATCTCTTTTTCATCAACCGGCATCATCCGCGCCATGCGGTAACCTTTTACCGGGTGCCCGGTTAGTTTTTCTAATGCATCTTTGGATTGTTTGAGGTGCTCAACCTTAAAATCCGAATGGTAAAACCCATGCGAAGCTACTTCATGCCCTTCGTTAATGAGCTGTAGAATAACTTCCGGCTTATGCTGCGCGTAATTGGCCGTGCAGTAAAAAGTGGCCTTAACCTTATGCTTTTTCAGGATAGCCAGTATCTTCAACGTACCCTCGGTTGAAATACTTAACTGGTCTTCAAACGATATTTCTTTGCCGTACTCAAACGGCATATCAAACTCTTCGATATCAAAACTTAACAGTACCATTATTTAATATCCATGTTTGTAGACCGGATGATGTAGTTAGGGCGCTGTTTGCTTTGCATAAACATTTTACCCAAATAAAGCCCAATGATACCTAATACCATTAAGTTCATTCCACCAAAAAACACCACAGTAGCCAATAATGATGCCCAGCCCGCCGCTTCATATTGCGGGCGAAAAAAGTAGCTGTACAAAATATAGGGTATATATAACAACGAAGCGAACGAAAAGAACGCACCAATGCCAATGGCAATGTTTAACGGGCGAACGCTAAAGGCAGTAATACCTTCAACCGCGAAGCGTACCATCTTCCTGATGGTGTATTTGCTCTTGCCCGAAAAACGCGCATCGGCAGTATAATGGATAGCATATTGCTTAAACCCAAGCCATTTGATGAGCCCGCGCATAAACAAACCGTTCTCGTTCAGTTGCACTAACACATTGGCCACCTTGCGGTCTATCAGCCTGAAATCAGCCGTGCCTTTCTCGAGCTTGGTGTCTGATAGCGAGTTGATCATCTTATAAAAAATGTCGCTCGTTTTGGTTTTCAGTATGGTAGCATCGTCGGTATATTCGCGGCAGGAGTAAACCACATCAAAGCCTTCTTCCCATTTTTCAACAAACTGGCCGATCATTTCGGGCGGGTGCTGCATATCGCCATCCATGCTGATGATACAATCGCCGGTAGCAAAATCATAACCCGCTTTTAAAGCATTCTGATGGCCGAAATTCCGCGAAAGCTCCAGATAAAATATACGGCTGTCAATCGTAGTGAGGTATTTCAGCTTATCCAGTGTACCGTCCGAGCTGCCGTCGTCAATAAAAATGATCTCGTAATCGTAATTGCCGAGCGCCTGTATAGCAGCCAGCAAGCGGTTTGCCAGGTGCTCAATGTTCCCTTCTTCATTAAACGAGGGTATAACTACCGATATCTTCTTTTTCATGATCGTACTAATGAATCGGTTGGTTCTTCATCAAACTTCCGCGTGAGGGTTTCATAAACTATTTTGAGCCATATCACCACGCAAGGTAAAGCTTTTAAGGCATAACGCTTGGTGTAATGATCGCTCAAATAATGCGGAAACAGGTCGGTAGGCGAAAAGCTTGTTAATATCAGCGCAAAAACCAATAAAAATATATCCCAGCCACTTACCGGCCGCGGCGCGTTTACGTACCATATAGCTACTCCGGCAAAAGCGATAATATAGGTTGGAGACTCGGAGCTGCTGCTGAAAATGATGGGGAATATTAAGGTTGAAGCCAGTATCAATAACTGAAACCCTGTGTATTTGTAATTTTTGATTTTAAGATATGATGAAAAGAACAGCACAACACCCGGTATCAAAAACCAGATATTCGACAGGTTGGGCACATCAAAAATGCGCCTTGCCATACCTTTAACCGAAATATCCTGCATGGTCGATCCGCTGTTTTGGATATCCTTGTCGGATAAGCTGTGGTACCAGTCTTTGTAACACTGCACCACAAAATGCGGCGACGAAAACAGCATCGGTAAACAAAACAACACCACAAACCAAAACACCATGCTTAAGGTAAACTTTAATTTGTTTTGCGAAAAAAAGAAGAAGGCCAGCCCCACAATACCGTACAATTTGATAAACGTGCCCAGGGCTATTACCAGGGCCGCCCAAAAATCCTTCTCATTACGGATAAATACATAGCTCAGGATGATCAAACTGGTGATAAAAGGGTTAACCTGTACGCTTAGCGATGCCGTTACCAATTCATTTACACAGATCAGCAGTATGGCAATTTGTTTTTTATTGCCGATGGGCAGCATGGTAACTGCCTTGTACAACATAAACGTGTTGAACAGGCTCCATAACATCACTGCAATACTATCCGGCAAAAAATAAAAAGGAGCTATCACTACCGCGAAAACAGGCCCGTAATGATTCTTATCTTCAAAATACTGGGGGTATTGTAAAAACAGGTTTTGCTGGTGGATAAGATCATAAAAAGTGTATTTATAGATCTTGTAATTGTTGTAAACATGCAACAGATCCTGCTTTAACGCGAAGAACAGGCTCAGACCAAAAAAAAGCACCAACACAAAGGTTTGATTTGTAAAAAGCTTTTTGATGGATGCTATCAAGAGATATTGGGGTGTAAGTTTATAGTTACAAAAGTAGGAAAATTATTGAAAATACAGTGTGCAGACGCTTAAACGCAAAAATGCCCCGATAAACCGGGGCACTTTTGTCAGAGAAATCTACAATAAAAAACTCTGTTTCTCTTTTATTGATCACGCAATCAAATTCACATCTTTTATTTGACCGGCAAAGGCAATAAAAGCCTTGTCCTGTGATATACGTAACTGGTTTTCGATCAGATTGTTCAATTTGATCTTTCCGGTTACAAAATGGAAGGTATCCGAATAAAAGCGCTCGTGGATATGTTCAAATTTTAAAGCTTCAATTAAGCTTTCGTCATTATAACGCAGATACACATTGATCTCAATGTCGTTGGTAAACTTCAGATCCATTTTCTTATGCGCTTTTTTGTATTCGTACTGGTAATCGTAACGTAAAGCCGCAATGTCCGACAGTACTGCCGAACCTGTTGGGTGGCCGCCCGCACCTTTACCAAAAAAGAACTGCTGATCGGCGAAAGCTGCCTGTACAACCACACCGTTATATTCGTTCTCTACATTGTATAAAAACTCGGTATCGTTAACAAATTTGGGTAACACAAACATGGCTACGTGTCTGTCGTCGAGCTCTTTGGCTACAGGTACCAGCTTTATTTTCAAACGCTTTTCGCGGGCATACTGTATATCGGCAGCAGCTAAATTTTGTATCCCAATGTTCAATACTTCTTCTGGCTTTACCACCACACCATAAGCGTGCGATGCTGCGATAACCAATTTGTACTTCGCATCAAAGCCTCCAACATCCAGGGTAGGGTCGGTTTCAGCAAAACCCAGATCCTGCGCTTGCTTTAATGCGGTGGCATAGTCCATCCCTTCGCTGCATACTTTGGTGAGGATATAGTTTGATGAACCATTGAATATCCCGCTGATAGAGTGCAGCAATTCATTATCATAATATTCTTCCAGGTTGCGGATGATCGGGATACTGCCGCATACCGAGCCTTCATACAGTAACGAAGTACCGTATTTATGCTGCAGTGCTATCAGTTCTTCCAGATTATCAGCTATCATTTTTTTGTTGGCCGATACCACGTTTTTACCCGTGCTCAATGCCTTTTTAACGATCTCGAAGGCAGCTACAGCATCGTTGGTCAGTTCAACAATGGTGTTAATGTCGGGGTTGTCCAGTATGGTGTCTCGGTCGGTAGTGAATAATTCGGCAGGTAGGGTACGTTGCTTGTGCGAATCTTTGATGGCAATTTTAACTATTTCGAGGTTTAGTTGTTTGGTGATGATGATATCGTGTAACCCTTGTCCAACTACGCCAAAACCAAATAGTCCTATTTTTAACTTTTTACTCATTATATATTATGCTGTTTGCAGCTTGATTACTTTTCCATTAATATCCGAACCTAAAAACGTACCGATAATGCGGGTAAGCGTTTCGGTTTCTATTAAAAAACTATCGTGCCCGTAAATCGATTCGAACTCCGAAAAGGAGGCGTTCGTGATATGTTTTGCCAGGTATTGCTGTTCTTCTAACGGGAATAAAATATCCGATTTAATACCTATTACCAATGTTTTCGCTTTAACCAGGCTCAATGCTTTTTCAACACCATTGCGGTTACGACCCACATTATGCGAGTCCATGGTTTTACTTAAATACCAGTAGCTATAGGCGTTAAAACGTTTTACCAGTTTTTCGCCCTGGTAGTTTTGGTACGATGCCGCTTTGTAATTTTCAAGTTTTTCGTGCTCATCGTGTTGTTGCGTAGTATCGTAAGTTGCGTACCCGCGATAGGAGAGCAGGGCAATACTGCGTGCCGCTTTCAAACCTTTGCTGCCGCCATCGGGTGTGTTGGCATAAAAGGTACGGTCGGCACTAATGGCCAGGCGCTGCGACTCGTTAAAGGCAATGCCCCATGGCGAATGCTTGGCATTGGTAGCGATAAGGATCAGGTTGTTTATTTTGGCGGGGTCGATGATGGCCCATTCCAAAGCCTGCTGCCCGCCTAAAGAACCGCCAATCAGCACATTGATCTGGTCGATGCCTAAATGATCGGCCAGTAACTGGTGCGCTTTTACCATATCACGTATCGTGACCATCGGGAACGACAGGTAATAAGGCTGACCGGTTGTTTCGTCAGTATTCAAAGGGTTTGTTGTGCCGTAAGGCGATCCCAGCACATTGGCACATACAATGTAATGGTCGGCAGGGTTAAATAAATTGTTATCGCCAAAAAGGCCGGCCCACCAGTCTAACACGTCCGAGTTCGCCGTTAAGGCATGACACACCCAGATCACATTATTGCGGTGTTTATTTAATTTACCAAAGGTATGGTACCCAATCTCGAGCCCGTGCAATTGCTTACCCGATTCGAGCGTAAAGTTTTTTGAATACTTAAATGTTTCTGTGCTCATTATTCTGTAAACCCTCTCCGTACAGGCCGGAGAGGGTTGTTTTATTTATTATACTAATTCGGGCGTTTGCTGTTTAATTTTTGCGAACGCGTTTGCCAAATCGGCTTTAATATCATCAATATGTTCAATACCAACAGCAATACGCAACTGGTTTGGCGTTACCCCGGCCGATAATTGCTCTTCGTCCGATAATTGCTGGTGCGTAGTTGCCGATGGCTGAATGATCAGTGTTTTGGCGTCGCCAACATTGGCTAAATGGCTTATCAGCTGCAGGCTATCAATAAATTTGCCTGCATTTTCTTTATCGCCCTTAACCTCAAAGGTTAATACGGCGCCAAAGCCATTTTTTAAATATTTTTTTGCCAGTTTATGCTGTGGCGATGATTCCAGACCCGGGTAATTAACTTTGGCAACCTGCGGATGATTTTCTAACCATTTAGCCAGTTCGAGCGCGTTATCCACATGGCGTTGTACACGCAGCGATAAGGTTTCAATACCCTGGATAAACAGGAACGAGTTAAATGGCGATTGTGATGGTCCAAAATCACGCAAACCCTCTACACGGGCGCGGATAATGTATTGGATATTACCAAACGGGCCGCCAATACCAAACACATCCGAAAATACCAGGCCATGGTAACCTTCGGCAGGCTCGGTAAATTGAGGGTATTTTCCATTGCCCCAGTTGTAGGTACCGCCGTCAACAATAACACCACCAATGCTGGTGCCATGTCCGCCTATCCATTTCGTGGCCGATTCAACCACCACGTGGGCGCCATGCTCTAACGGGCGGAATAAATAACCGGCCGCACCAAAAGTGTTATCTACAATAACCGGCAGGTTGTATTTAGTGGCTAAAGCCGATATCTGGTCAAAATCAGCAATATTAAAACCCGGGTTACCAATGCTTTCTAAATAAAGTGCCTTGGTGTTATCGTCAATTAAGGCCTCAAAGCTTTCTGCCGTATCATCTTTGGCAAAACGCACATCAATACCCAGGCGCTTAAAGGCTACTTTAAACTGGTTGTAAGTACCCCCGTATAAATATGGCGCGGTTACAAAGTTATCGCCGGCCTGCAAAATGTTATTTAGGGCCAAAAATTGTGCTGCCTGGCCCGAGGCTGTTGCCAGCGCCGCTACACCACCCTCTAAAGCAGCAATGCGTTTTTCAAACACATCGGTAGTAGGGTTCATAATGCGGCTGTAAATATTACCAAACTCTTTTAAGGCAAACAGGTTTGCGCCGTGTTCGGCATTTTTAAATACGTACGATGTGGTTTGATACAAAGGTACTGCGCGTGAACCGGTGGTTGGATCGGCTTCCTGGCCGGCATGTAACTGTAATGTTTCGAATTTGAAATTTGTTGTTGACATAGATTTATGGTTTTTAGAGTTTTAATTGTATTCTGATTAGAGAATAGCATCCGGGCGTTTAGCCCCGACGTTTTACACAAATTACATTTCAGTAAAAAAACTGAATAAGTTGAGTTAATAGCGTTTTAACAACAGCAACAACACATACAAATACAACCGGCGGGAATGGGCGTAAATGCAAATTTGTTACGGAAAGTGTTCCGTGAATTAAAGGGATCTAAAAATTGAAACAACGTTTTCATGGTTATTTAACTTATATTCCCCGGTGATCCATTCACCGGGCCAGGATTTGGCACCTTCTCCTATTTGGAGGGTTGCCAGTGGGTTAATGAGCCTGATCTCTCGCCACTTCTTTATAAATCAAAACCTTTTTGAGGGGTATTGACCTTGGTATTTTTACCAAATTATGTTTCAAATATATACTTTAGCAAGGCGTTATGCAAAACATAATTTTGTAATATTTTATAACTTGCTGAAAGCTAAGTTGATATCTTCAATCAAATCGTCGATATTTTCCAAACCAACCGATACCCGCAGCAGGTTTTTAGGCGTTTTGGTATCCGGTCCTTCAACACTGGCCCGATGCTCAATGAGGCTTTCAACCCCCCCCAAACTGGTGGCTTGTGTAAATACTTTCAGGCTGTTCACTATCTTGCGGGCGGCATCTTCACCATCTTTTACCGTAAACGACAGCATACCGCCAAAGCTTAACATCTGGCTTTTAGCGATCTGGTGTTGCGGGTGCGATGCCAGGCCAGGATACATCACACTTTCAACTTTGGGATGCTTCTCTAAAAATTCGGCCAGCTTCGCGGCATTGCTCACATGGCCCTTCATGCGGTAAGGTAAGGTTTTAATACTGCGCACCAGCATATAGCAATCGTGCGGCGAGGGCACAGCGCCGCCGTACTCATGCACCTGTTTGATTTTTTGCCACCATTCATCATCCTTGGCCGCAATTAAAGCGCCGCCCATCAGGTCGCTATGCCCACCAAAGTATTTGGTGGTCGAGTGCATAACCAGGTCGGCGCCCAAAGCCAAAGGCTGCTGGCAAATGGGGGTTGCAAAGGTATTATCACAAACTACTTTAACATTGTTTGCTTTCGCGATACCGATCACCATTTTAATATCTGTTACCTTTAATAACGGGTTGGATGGTGTTTCGAGCCAAATGAGCCTGGTGTTGGGTTTGATATGTTTTTTAAGCACCGCTTCATCATTCACATCAATAAAATCAAACTCCAAAATATCGGCAAACAAATTTTTAAGCTGATTGCGCAAACCGTGGTACATATCATCAGGAGCGATGATGTGACTGCCCGGTTTTAAGCTTTGAAAAACACTCATGCCTGCCGCGTTGCCCGATGAAAATGCTGCGGCTGCAACGCCGCCCTCTAACTTAGCCAATACGTTTTCCAGGGCGGTACGGTTTGGGTTACTGCTGCGGCTGTAGATATAGCCCCCGGGGAAACCGCCATCTTCGCCGCGTTTAAAGGTTGTAGCCATGGTAATAGGTTGTATTACCGCACCCGACGGATCGTTAGCAAGGTTTCCGGCATGGATAGCTATGGTTTCTATTTTCATAAGGTAAGAGTGTTGAGCCGTAAAAATACGGATTGAATCGGATTTGCAAATTAATAGCTTTAATAGATAGTTTCTAAATAAACCATAACTATTGTTTGTTACACCAAAATGATGATGTAATTACCCTCATTATTGTACTTTTGTAACCAAAGTTTATAATCTATGGACGCCGAGCAAGCTTTAACTGTACTCTTAAACAATCCACGTTTATCTCCTGAACTTAAAAGCATAGCCGAAAAAGTTTACCAAAACGAACGCATCACTTTTGATGAATGCGTTTTACTTTACGAAAAGGCCGAACTATCCTACTTAGGCGCCTTGGCCAACTACATCCGCGAAAAGCGCCATGGCAATAAAACCTACTTCAACCGTAATTTTCATATCGAGCCTACTAACCTTTGTGTTTACGATTGCAAGTTTTGCTCGTATTCGCGCCTGATCAAAGAACGCTCACAAGGGTGGGAGTATACCATGGACGAAATGCTCGACATCGTAAAAAAATACGATAACGAGCCTGTAACCGAGGTACACATTGTAGGCGGGGTATTACCGCAGTACGATGTTGAGTTTTATAGTACGCTGTTCACTAAAATAAAACAACACCGCCCGGACTTGCACGTAAAAGCGTTAACCCCGGTTGAATATCATTATATTTTTAAGAAGGCGAAGATAGATTATGCCACCGGCATGAAACTGATGAAAGACTCCGGTCTGGAATCTATCCCGGGTGGCGGCGCCGAAATTTTTCACCCTGAAATTCGCGAGCAGATAGCCAAAGATAAATGTACCGGTGAGCAATGGCTGGCCATCCACGAAGAGTGGCATAAATTAGGCATGCGCAGTAACGCAACCATGCTTTATGGCCACATTGAGCAATACTGGCACAGGGTTGACCATATGGATAAGCTGCGTACTTTACAGGATAAAACAGGTGGTTTCCAAACTTTTATTCCGTTAAAGTTCCGCAATGGGGATAATCAGATGTCAAACGTGCCCGAGTCTACCGTGGTAGAAGATCTGCGTAATTATGCGATATCACGTATCTACCTGGATAACTTTGATCATATCAAAGCCTATTGGGCCATGATCAGCCGTACCACTGCACAGCTTTCGCTAAATTTTGGCGTTGATGATATCGACGGTACCCTGGATGACACCACCAAGATCTATTCAATGGCCGGCGCCGAAGAACAACACCCGGCTATGAGCACCAAACAACTGGTCGAACTGATCAAACAGGTTGGCCGTTATCCCATTGAACGGGATACCTTATATAATGTGATGACCGACTACAACGATTATGAATTTCCGGAAGAGGTAAAACCTCAGTTTTATAAATTACCGGTAATAAATTGAGTTGCGTGTTGCGGGTTTTGAGTTGTGAGGATATGTTCAACAACCCGAAACTCGTAACTCACAACACACAACAATATTAAATGATAAAAACACTCTATATCATCCGCCACGGGCAAACCGAACTGAATAAAAAAGGAATTATACAAGGCCGCGGTATTGATGCCGATCTTAATGATACGGGCCGTTTACAGGCAGCCGCTTTTTTTAAAGCTTACCGCGATATTGCTTTTGACAAGATCTACGTATCCGAATTAAAACGCACACAACAAACCGTGCAAAAGTTTATTGATCTGGGTATACCTTTCGAAAAATTGGCTGGTTTGGATGAATTGGCCTGGGGCATACACGAAGGTGAAGCCAGCACTCCCGAAAACCGGGCAGCGTTTTTAACCATCATGCGCGATTGGCTCGAAGGCCGCCTGGATGAAAAATTTGACGGCGGCGAAAGCCCCAACGAAGTACAGGCAAGACAAAAGGAAGCGCTCAGCGTGATCATGAGCCATCCCGAAGAAAAAACGGTACTTATCGCCATGCACGGCCGCGCTATGCGCCTGTTCTTATGTCTTTTAACTAATGTGCCTCTAACTCAAATGGATGATTTTCCGCACCAGAACGTTGTACTCTACAAAGTGAATTATGACGGCGAAAAGTTTGAGATCGCCAGTTTTAATAATTCCGACCATCTAAAACATATTGCTACCGATCTGTGAAAAAAATTAGAATATCTGCCGTAAGTTACACCAACACCAAACCTTTTATATACGGCCTGCAGCACGCTGATATACTCGATAAAATTGACCTGAGCCTGGATACACCATCTGATTGCGCTCAAAAACTGATCGACGACAGGGCTGATATTGGCCTGATACCCGTTGCCGCTGTTTTAAATATCCCGCAATGGAACATCGTATCCGATTATTGTATCGGCGCCGTAGGAGCAGTTAACTCGGTTTTTATCTTCAGTAACTGTGATATAAAGGATGTTAAATGCCTGCAGCTGGATCCGCAGTCGCGCTCATCAAATAACCTGGCCAGGGTACTGCTCAAAAACTATTGGAAATTAAATCCCGAATTAGTGGTTAACGCTGCTGATTATTCGCACTCAACCGACGAAAGTACAGCCTTTGTACAAATTGGCGATCGCACTTTTGGTAAAAAGGATCAGTATAAATATGTATATGACCTGGCCGAAGAGTGGCAAAACTTTACCGGCTTGCCTTTTATTTTCGCCGGCTGGATAGCTAACAAGCCAATTGACCCGGCCTTTATTGCCGAGTTTAACAAAGCCTTAAAATTGGGCCTGGATAACCGCAGCGAGTTATTTAAAGTGTTGCCAAAAGTAGACAACTTTGATCTGGAAGATTACCTGATGCACAAGATAGATTTTATGGTAACCGAAGAGAAGAGGCAAGCTATGAACCTGTTTCTAAGCTACATCAAAACACTTTAAGAAGCTAACTGCTGCTCAATTTTATTGATTAATTGGAAAATATCAAAAGGTTTCGCAACAAAATCATTTGCGCCGAAATCTTTCACTGTATGATTTACGGCAGGAGTGGCCGAAACCATAATAACGGGGATATTTTTGGTTTTATCATTGGTTTTTATTTTTTTGCAGATTTCCCTGCCGTCTAAACCGGCCAGCATTACATCCAATAGTATCAAATCTGGTGCATACTCGTCTATTTTTTTGAACACTTCTTCTCCATTGGGTGTAGATTCTACATCGTACCCCGAATATTTAAGGAGCTCAGTTAACGCATCCAGTATAAAAAGGTCATCATCAACTGCAAGTATTTTTTTGGACATGGGCTAATTAATTAACAAGCATAAAGTGTAAATAACTTTATACCAGTGTTTAAATATGACAGATAAAAGTTTACCGGTCTCCGTCACCTAATGCCTTTGTAACCAAACTCAGCAAAGATTTTAATTTTTTCAGGGGGGACTAATAACCTTATAATCAATAATTGGTTGTCAATTGCTATGCCGCGTTTTATGTTGTTGCCATTTTTTCAAAATGGCAGCCTGTAAAGCTGACTTAATTGATAGTTTTAACAAAAATCTTGTTTTGTTATTAAATTGTCATAAAAATTCAAACAATGTTGATAATATTATAATTAAATCTCACCTTTGTTGTGTAATTAACATTTACGCATTAAAAAAACAAGATCATGAAAAAAGTATTTATCACAGCCATATTAGTATCAGGTTTATCATTTGGTGTATTTGCCGACGGTGGCAAAAAAGCTGATAACACCAATTCAAGTGCAGCTACATACACTGCATTAAACCAATTCAGCATCGACTATAAAGACGCGGCAAACGTTGTTTGGAAAGTTGATGGTAACTGCCAGAAAGCAGAGTTTGTTTTAGAAGGTAAAAAAGTAACAGCTTTCTACAATTTAGCCGGTGATTTTTTAGGATTAACACAAGCTGTTGATTACAAAAAAGTTCCTGCCGAAGCTCAAAAAGACATTGCAACAAACTACAAAGATTACACCGTAGGCGAAGTTATCCAGTTAGAGCCGAAACAAGAAAGAGAGTCTGCCGACATTTACGCAGGTTCAAGCTTTAAAAATGACGCAGTAGTTTACTTTGTCGATCTAAAAAACGCTAAAGAAGAAATATTGGTGAGAGTGACTGCTGATGCTAATGTTTATTTCTTCAAACAAGTAAAATAATCAGTCAACAACATCTCAATATATAATCAAGGCTCTCCGGATATTCCTGGGAGCCTTTTTTATTTGATGCTGATCGAATCAGTTGCAATCTCATCCAACTCCTGCGGGTTATGCGTAACGATCAGGCAGGTTGTGTTTGTTTTTTTAAGCAAAGCTTTAAGCTGCGGTATCATTTCCTGCTTCATATCCATATCCAGCGCCGAAAACGGCTCATCCATTAGCATCACCCCGGGCTTAATAGCCAACGCACGTATAATAGCCAGGCGCTGTTGCTGCCCACCCGAAAGAAACTCGGGTTTATGCTGGGTCAACGTTTCCAATTTTGCAAAATGCAGCAGGTCAGTGATCCACTCAACATCAGTTGTGGCATATTCCAGGTGTTGTTTAACCGTCATGTTTGGGAAAAGCGCATAGCCCTGAAACACAAAACCGCATTTTCTTTTCTGTGGCGATAGACTTGTTTTGCTATCTGTATCCAGCCAGGTTTGGTTATCCACGGTAATTTTACCCTTTTCGGCATCAGTTAAACCGGCAATAATTTTTAGCAGCGTGGTTTTACCCGAACCGGATGGACCCGTAACGCTGGTAATACTACCTTGCGTTACTTCGGCCTGTACTTTTAACAAGCGATACCCTTCGTACGCCCGCATCTTTTTTTCAATATCGATTCTGATCATTCCAGCGGGATTTTGGCACTGCGTTTATTGAAAATAAAAACCGCTATCACAATAACAAAAGTAATGGCGAACAGTATTAACGAGTAGGCATTGGCAGTTGCATAATCCATATTCTCAACCGAATCATAAATAGCTATTGATGCTACCCGGGTTACGTTGGGGATATTTCCGCCTATCATCAGCACCACGCCAAATTCACCCAGCGTATGGGCAAAGGTTAATACAACGGCTGTTAACAGCGATGCCCGCATATTGGGCAACAGTACTTTAACAAAGGTCTGCAATTCTGTTTTACCCAAAGTGTATGATGCCTGCGATAGTGAAACAGGCAGTTGCTGTAGTGCCGATTTGATAGGGCCTATCATAAATGGCATGCTGTAAATAACTGATGCCAGCACCAGGCCCTGGAAAGAAAACACGAATTGGATATTGAAATGCTGCTGCAGCCAAAGCCCAAGCCCGTGCTGCGGACTGAAAGCGATCAGCAAATAAAACCCTAAAACCGATGGCGGCAACACCAGCGGCATAGTGATAATTGCCTCGATGATTATTTTGATGATGGAACGTCCTTTAGATAGCCAGTAAGCTATCGGCAAACCAATAACGAGTAAAATACCGGTGGTAATTACGGCCAGTTTGAGCGTTAACCATATAGGCGCCCAATCCATCAGCAGATAAGCAGTTTATTGTAATTAAAAAGCAGGGGCAGTGCGATTCCCCTCTTGAGAGGGGTGTAGGGCTGTGTTAGGCGGCATCCACAACCTTCATTTATACCAATTGTTTTTGTTTTATTGTACGTGATAGCCATATTCGGTAAATATAGCTTTTGCCGGTGGAGATAAAATATATTTATAAAACTTTTGGGCACGGTCAAAATTACTGTCCTTACCGTGTTTTAAAATAACCATGCCTTGTTGTATGGCAGTATACATACTGGCATCAACAGGCTCCCAGTAAAGTTTGGCGCTCTTGTCGGCATCTTTAATAAACGATTGGCTGGTAAAACCAACGTTTACCACGCCGGTAGTAATGTAGGTGTTTACCTGGGCAATACTTTCGCCGTAAACCAGTTTATGCTTCACACTATTCATAATACCGGTTTTGATCAGTGCCTGTTCGGCGGCTTTACCGTATGGCGCAATGGCAGGATTAGCGATGGCTATCTTTTTTGCTTTGTGTTTGAGTAATAAAGTCTGCCAGTTTTTAAGATCGTTTTTTTGCGTGCTGCAGATGATCAGGTTCCCCCAGGCATAAACCACCGGCTCATCCATACTAAAACCGGCCTTGTACAAGTTTTCGGGGAAATTGATATCTGCCGACAAAAAAACATCAAACGGCGCACCGTTTTTTATTTGACTAACTAAATTGCCCGATGAGCCGATGATAGGTTGTATCTCAATACCCGTTTGCTTTTTAAAATCCGCCTGCAACACTTTAATTACCGATTGTAAATTAGCTGCAACGGCTACCTGTAGGGTTTGGGCATGAATATAAAATGTACAAAATAATAACGCAACAACCGATAAGAGCTTTTTCATTCGGGAAATTTAATAGCTTGTTTGTTATATAACAATTAAATCGGAATTTGGTTTAGGCCGTTAGCGCCAGGCTGTGTTGCCAATTTGACTAAAGCCTTTGTTGGTTACTCTGTTTGCTATAGTACCATCTGCATTTACAATGTATAAATCACCATTTGGATTATCTTTAAAACTGCCTGACACAATTTGTGTCCCATTTGGCGAATAACTGGAGGAACCAATTAGTGTGGAGCCAGGCTTGTATGTAGGAAGATTAGAAAATAGGAGTTTTAAATTTGTCCCATTATTCGAACTCATTGTATAGGCGCCGTAAGTACTCGAAGACGTTGTTCCAAAATTTTGAAACATCAAAGAATATCCATCAGGTGAATATTTAAGACAAAGAGGTGAGTAAGTATTGAAACTGACTACTGGTGTTACTATTGTACCTGTAATATCAACAGTGGAGATCTGGCTAAAATTGAGATTTTGACTTGTGCCTATAAAAGAAAGTTTGGTGCCGTCGGGCGACCAAGTACAAAAATTAACATCAAGATAATTATAAGTTGAGGTGTGCAAGTTGATAATCTGTGTTTTGTTGGCACCTGTAGCAGCATCCATTACCGTTATTTGTGTAGTAAAAATGTTAGGCGCACCAGGAGACGGCATATTAATTTGAGTCAGGTATGCTATTTTTTTTCCATCAGGTGAAAATTCGCCATAAAGCGATATTGTAGTATCATCCGTTAGTTTCACTACATTATTGCCATCTGCGTCCATCACATAAATTTTATACTCTTTGTTATAAGTGATTTTACTATGATCGGGTGACCAAGCCACACTTAATACCTGGTTATCTGCAGTGATTTTCCCTGTAAAATTGGTCAATTGAGTAAGCGCACTACCATCCGGATTTACTACGAATATTTGAAGGTTATTAGTGTTGTTAAATTGACCATTGTCAACTTGAGCGATAAATAAAATTTTATTTGAATTAGTGTCTTTGTCAACAGTAGCATTGTCGCTTTTTTTACAAGCTGACAAAAACACAATACAAGCTAAAAATAACAGCAATATTTTAATGCGCACTTGATTCTAGTTTATACCCCAAATATACTATTCAGATTTGTATTAATCTATTTATGAGCTATTTATTTATTTTTTTCAATATCTCCCGTGCCTCTGCACAACTGATATCCTTATTATAAACAACGCTGTCGGGTTCCTGCAGTTTTCCGCCATCATGTAAATTGCCTGTGTCTATCGCTGCAAAGCCAATCTCTTCTATCAAACGCGATATTTTGGCTTTGGCCTCAATACTATCACCGGCCATAAAAATTGCCTTACGTTCCTGCAAAGGCAGGTCATTGCGTCCGCCTTGCTCCAGGTGTTTAAAGTTTTTGGTGTTAAACGCTTTAACTATAATTGCCCCGGGCAGTTTTTTAGCCGTTTCTTCGCTGCTGGTCGAACCGTTAAGTTCGTATAAACCGCCGTCGGGTTTGTAGGGGTTCATGGCATCTATCACAATTTTATCTTTAACAACTTCAGGGTTGGGCAGGGCTTCGGTTTTGCTCCAGGGGGCAGCCAAAACTACAACATCGCCAAAAGCTGCAGCGTCGTTTTTGCTTAACGCGATGGCATTGTCACCAAGTTTTGATACCAATTCTATTAATGATTCTGGTCCGCGCGAATTACTGATAGCTACGGAATGCCCGGCTTTGATAAATAGCTGAGCCGCTGTGGCTCCGATTTTCCCTGCGCCTATAATTCCGATCTTCATAAATTATACTGTTAAGTTTCTGCTAAAGGGTAATTTTCGCTTATTTGGTATAAATTCTATTGATATTATAGGCTTTATATTGAGTTAACAAAAAAGCTTAAACAAAGTTTTTTTTTGATAATGTTAACAGATGTTTAAATTAATTATCAATTTTTCAATTTTTATAATAAATATCAGTCTAAAATTTGAGTATGTGAAAAAAATGTTAAACATTTTATAATTTTCATCATATTCCCTAACTTCGTTATTACACCTTTTAATAATGTTTTTTGTACAAACATGGAACAAACTGATTCTAACCAACAGGGTTTATACAGGCCCGAATTTGAGCACGACTCCTGCGGTACCGGCTTTATAACCCATATCAACGGGCAAAAATCGAACCAGATCATTTTAGATGCTTTAACTATTTTAGAAAATATGGAGCATCGCGGGGCTTGCGGCTGCGATCCGTTAACGGGCGATGGCGCGGGTATTTTGATCCAGCTGCCGCACGAGTTTTTTATGGACGAATGTGCCGCTCTCGAAATCAGCCTGCCCGAACCGGGTGAGTATGGCGTCGGCATGATCTTCTTCCCTAAAGATCCTACAGTTAAAAAAGCTTGCCGCAATATGATCAAAAGCGCTGTTGAAAAACTTGGGCTGATCAATTTGGGCTATCGTAAGGTGCCTGTAAATAACTCAGGAATCGGCGAAACCGCCAAAGCTGCCGAACCGGATGTTGAGCAATTGTTTATTGCCCGCCCGCACCACATTACCAATGCCGACGACTTTGAACGCAAACTATATGTATTGCGCCGTTATATCACTAAAACCATTCACGAAACGATAAAGGATGCCGATGCTGATTTTTATTTCACATCCTTTTCGTGCAAAACCATTGTTTTTAAAGGCCAGCTAACCACGTACCAGGTTCGCCAGTACTTTAACGATCTTTCTGATCCGCGTATGGAATCGGCCTTTGGCATGATCCACTCGCGTTTCTCAACCAACACCTTCCCATCATGGCGGTTGGCCCAGCCATTCCGCATGATCGCCCATAACGGCGAGATCAATACCCTTACGGGAAATTTAAACTGGTTTTACTCTGGTTTAAAATCATACGTTTCTACCTACTTTACCCAGGAAGAAATGGAGATGCTGTTGCCGGTTATTGATAACAATCAATCCGACTCGGCATGCCTGGATAACATCATCGAGATTTTGCTGCATTCGGGCCGCTCATTACCACACGTAATGATGATGCTGATCCCCGAAGCATGGGATGGCAACGAAGCGATGGATCCGATCAAAAAAGCATTTTACGAATATCATGCCACCTTAATGGAACCATGGGATGGCCCGGCAGCTATTTCGTTTACCGATGGCAAACTAATAGGCGCTTTGCTCGATAGGAATGGTTTGCGCCCGTTACGTTACGTGATCACTAAAGATAACCGTGTTATCGCCGCATCAGAAGCAGGCGTATTGGCTACTTTAGGCGAAGGCGACGTAGTACGTAAAGGTCGTTTACAGCCCGGTAAAATGTTTTTGATCGATACCGAACAAGGTAAGATCATCTCTGACGATGAGATCAAAAGAAAGATCAGCTCGCGCCAGCCTTATGGCCGCTGGCTGGAAAACTATAAGATCAGGTTAGAAGAACTGGCCGAACCGCGTTTGTCGTTCTCGAGCCTTTCGGCCGATTCGGTGTTCCGTTACCAGCAGGTATTCGGTTACTCGCGCGAGGATATCGAAACCATTATTATGCCGATGGCGCTTGATGGTAAAGAGCCGGTTGGTTCGATGGGTACCGATGTGCCTTTGGCTATCTTATCCGACAAGCCGCAACACTTATCAAGCTACTTTAAACAGTTTTTTGCCCAGGTTACCAACCCGCCGATAGATCCTATCCGCGAGCGTTTGGTAATGAGTTTGGCTACTTTTATAGGTAACAACGGCAATTTATTGGATGAGGATAAAATGCATTGCCATTGCGTAACCTTAAAACAACCGATATTAACCAACTACGAATTAGAAAAACTGCGTAGTATTGATACCGGCCTGTTCCACGCTAAAACACTGCAAACATACTTTAAGGCCGATGGCCAGCCGGGCTCGCTTGCTAAAGGCATAGCCAGGCTTTGCCGCTACGCCGAAGATGCTGTTGAAGACGGTTTTGAAGTATTGATCCTCCAGGATCGCGCGGTTGACTCTGAGCACGCGCCAATACCATCGTTAATGGCCGTTTCTGCCGTACATCACCACCTCATCAAAAAAGGCCTGCGTGGTTCGGTAGGTTTGGTTGTTGAAGCCGGCGACATTTGGGAAGTACATCATTTTGCCTGCTTGCTGGCATTTGGTGCAACCGCTATCAACCCATACCTGGCATTAGCTACTATCGATACCCTGAAAGCCGAAGGTAAATTAGATGCCAGCCTGGATCAAAAAGCCTTACAGAAAAACTATGTTAAAGCTGTTAGCGATGGCTTGTTAAAGATCTTCAGTAAAATGGGTATCTCAACCCTGCAATCGTACCATGGCTCGCAGGTATTTGAAATACTGGGTTTAAACAGCGATGTTGTTGACCATTGCTTTACCGGAGCCGTTACCCGCATAGGTGGTTTAGGTATGGATGAGATTGCCCGCGAAGCTTTATGCAAACACCGCATAGGTTTCGGCGAAAACAAAAACAGCAATCATTTACTGCCCGAAGGTGGTATTTATCAATGGAAACGCAGGGGAGAAGTTCACTTGTTCAATCCGCAAACCATCCATTTGCTGCAACATGCAACACGCACCAACGATTACAATATTTATAAAAACTACGCTAAACTGATCAACGATCAGACTGATAAGCACTTCACCATTCGTGGCATGCTTGATTTTGCCCATCACCGCGAAGCTATCTCGATAGATGAGGTTGAACCGGCAGAAGCTATCATGAAACGTTTTGCTACAGGTGCCATGTCTTTCGGCTCTATCTCGCACGAAGCGCACAGTACTTTAGCTATCGCCATGAACCGCATTGGTGCAAAAAGTAATACCGGTGAAGGTGGTGAAGACGAAATGCGTTATATCCCGTTAGAAAACGGCGATTCAATGCGTTCGGCTATCAAACAGATCGCTTCGGCAAGGTTCGGTGTAACATCAAACTATCTCACTAACGCCGATGAGTTACAGATCAAAATGGCGCAAGGTGCTAAACCGGGCGAAGGCGGGCAGTTACCCGGCCATAAGGTTGACGACTGGATCGCTAAAACGCGTCACGCTACACCGGGCGTAGGCTTAATTTCGCCGCCGCCGCACCATGATATTTATTCTATTGAGGATTTGGCGCAATTGATATTCGATTTAAAGAATGCTAACCGCGCCGCACGTATCAACGTTAAGCTGGTATCAAAAGCCGGTGTAGGAACTATTGCCGCAGGTGTTGCCAAGGCTCACGCTGATGTGATCCTGATAGCTGGTTATGATGGTGGTACTGGTGCATCGCCGATAAGCTCGGTTAAACACGCCGGCTTACCATGGGAGTTAGGTTTAGCCGAAGCCCACCAGACACTGGTACGCAATAAATTACGCAGCCGTGTGGTATTACAGGCCGACGGACAAATGAAAACCGGCCGCGATTTGGCAATTGCCTGTTTAATGGGTGCCGAAGAGTGGGGCGTAGCTACAGCAGCCCTGGTTGCAGGTGGCTGTATCATGATGCGTAAATGCCATTTAAATACCTGCCCTGTAGGTGTTGCTACCCAGGACGAAGAACTGCGCAAGCTGTTTAGCGGCAAGCCTGAGCACATTGTTAACCTGTTCCGCTTTTTGGCAGAAGAGATGCGCGAGATCATGGCTGAGTTAGGCTTCCGCACCATCAACGAAATGGTGGGCCGCGTTCAATTCCTGAAAGTAAAAGAAGGTATCAAACACTGGAAAGTTAAAAAGATCGACCTGTCGAGCATATTACACCCGGTATACAATGCTAAAGGTTTAACGCTGTACAACAGCGAAAAGCAGGATCATGGTATGGACGAGATATTGGACTGGAAGCTTTTAGAACAGGCAAAACCTGCGTTGGAAGATCAAAGCCCGGTATTCGGCGCATTCGATGTGAAGAACACCGATCGTACCATCGGCACCCTGTTATCAAACGAGATATCGAAAAAATACGGCTCAGCCGGACTACCTGAAAATACCATCAACTACAAGTTTACCGGTTCGGCCGGTCAAAGCTTCGGCGCTTTCTCAACCAAAGGTTTATCTTTTGAGCTGGAAGGCGAAGCGAATGACTACGTAGGTAAAGGCTTATCGGGTGCGCAACTGGCCATTTATCCTTCAAAGGATGCTACTTTTACGCCTGAGGAGAATATCATCATCGGTAACGTGGCTCTTTACGGCGCTACATCGGGCGAGGTATTTATCCGCGGTATGGCCGGCGAGCGTTTTGCCGTGCGTAACTCGGGTGCTACCGCCGTTGTTGAAGGTGTTGGCGACCATGGTTGCGAGTACATGACCGGAGGCCGTGCGCTGATATTAGGTGCTACGGGCCGCAACTTTGCTGCAGGTATGAGTGGTGGTATTGCCTGGGTTTATGATCCGGAAGATAAATTTACCGAAAACTGCAACACCGAGATGGTAGATCTTGATCCGCTATCAGCAAAAGATAAAGAACAGATAGTTACATTGCTGCGCAAGCATATTCAAATTACAGGCAGTACAGTTGCCAAATCCCTGTTAGAAAACTGGGAAGAAGCACTGCTTAAATTTGTTAAAGTATTCCCACGCGAATACAAAAAAGTTTTGCAACAGGCACAATATCAAACAATCAGCTAAGTATAATAATGGGCAAACCAACTGGATTTAAAGAGTTTGGAAGAGAGCTTCCGTCCAAAATATCGCCAAAAGAGCGTGTTAGTAATTATAAGGAATTTGTTAACCCGTATTCGGAAGAAAAGCTGAACGAGCAATCGGCCCGCTGCATGAACTGCGGTGTTCCGTTTTGTCATTCGGGCTGTCCGCTGGGTAACATCATTCCCGAGTTTAACGATGCTGTGTATCGTAAAGATTGGGAAGAGGCGTATACCATTTTGTCATCAACCAATAACTTCCCTGAGTTTACAGGTCGTATCTGCCCCGCACCATGCGAATCGGCATGCGTATTAGGTATCAATAAACCGCCGGTAGCTATCGAAGAGATCGAGAAACACATTATCGAAATAGCGTACTCAAAAAACCTGGTAAAGAAAACCGCTCCGTTAATTAAAAGCGGTAAAACAGTTGCTGTTGTAGGCTCTGGCCCGGCAGGTTTAGCTGCTGCCGCCCAATTGGCTAAAGCCGGACATACCGTAACCGTTTACGAGCGCGACGATATGCCGGGTGGGTTATTACGTTACGGCATCCCCGACTTTAAACTAGAGAAATGGGTTGTTGAGCGCCGCGTTAAGGTAATGGAAGATGACGGTGTAGTATTTAAATGCAATACCGAAGTAGGTAAAGATATCAACCCTGAAGATTTGATTCGTAATAACGATGCCGTAGTTTTAGCCGGTGGATCAACCATCCCGCGTAATTTGCCTATCCCCGGAAGGGAGCTGAAAGGCATTTACTTTGCCATGGACTTTTTGAAACAGCAAAATAAACGCGTAAGCAACATCGAGGTTAAAGCCGAAGATATTTTAGCTACTGGCAAAGATGTGGTGGTTATTGGTGGTGGTGATACCGGCAGTGACTGTGTAGGCACATCAAACCGCCAGGGCGCAAAATCTGTTACACAGTTTGAGGTAATGGGCAAACCGCCTGAGCAACGTACCCAGCATATGCCTTGGCCAACTTACCCTATGCTGTTAAAAGTTACCAGCAGTCACGAGGAAGGTGCCGACCGCCATTGGGGAGTAAGCACCAAAGAGTTTTTAGGTGATGCTGATGGCAACCTGCGTGCCTTAAAGGTAGTTGATGTTACCTGGGAACTGGACGTAATGAACCGCCCGATAAAACCTGTTGAGGTTGAAGGATCGGAGCGCGAAATACCTTGTCAGGCTGTGTTTTTAGCTATGGGTTTTTTAAACCCGCAGTTTAATGGCATGCTGGAGCAATTGGGTGTCGACCTTGATGAGCGCAAAAACGTAAAGGCCCGCGAAGGCGTTTACCGCACCAATGTAGGCAAGGTGTTTACAGCAGGTGATATGCGCCGCGGCCAGTCGCTGGTGGTATGGGCAATATCCGAAGGACGCGAATGCGCACGCAAAGTAGATGAGTTTTTAACAGGGCATTCGGCTTTGGAAAGCAAGGATGCCATTAATATGTTTGAGCAGGTGTTTTAAACTAAACCAAGCCTTATATAATTAAACGGGGTAACAATTATTTTTGTTATCCCGTTTTGTTTTTAAAACTTTATGCACCCAATTTTCGTTAAACTTAACTAATGAGAAAGTGCATCTTTACGCTGCTGGCGATTTCTGTTTTCTATAACGTATGGTCGCAAACGCCGTTAAAAGCAGGGGATAAAGCCCCGCAATTTTCGGGTGTGGATAATAACGATAAAAAGCTGAACCTTAAATCGTTGTTAAAGGACCATAACACACTGGTTGTGTTCTTTTATCGCGGGCAGTGGGATACATATTGCATTAAGCAAGTTAAAAACATACAAGATTCGTTAAACCTGATAACAGGCAAAGGAGCGAGGGTTATAGCCGTTACACCCGAAACTGATCTGGGTGTTATTACCACCATCTCAAAAACAGGCGCTTCGTTCTCCATCATTCACGATATCCAATACAAAATTATGAAGGCTTTTGGCGTTAACCTTACGGTTGATGATGCAACTTTGGCCCTGATGAAAAAATACAGGATAGACATGGACGTTAACAACGGCAATAATGATCATGTTTTGCCTGTGCCGGCTACATTTATCATCGATAAAAAGCTCAAGATCAAAAACGTATTCTTCGATCCCAACTACAAGCATCGCGCAAGTGTGCAGCAGATCGTCGCCGCTTTATAAACCCGAATAATAATCGTAACCCAATTCGGCCCAGTAATCACGAGGGCGCTGATCACTAAAGGATATGGTGCCTATGCGTTTCAAATTTTTAATGCCATACTTCACCGGGATGATCAACCTTAACGGTGCACCGTGATTTAGCGGAAGCAACTGATCGTTAACCTCGTAAGCTAATAAAGTTTGCGGATGCATTACGCTGGGCATATCCAGGCCAACGTAGTATTGTTTGTCGGGTGTTTCCATGCCACAGTATTGTAGCTTAGCTTCGTCGTGCAGGTTAAAATGCTCCACAAAATCGCTAAATTTTAAGCCCCCCCAATGCGATATCTGGTCCCAGCCTTCCACACATTTAAAATCAAACACAATTTCGGTCTTAGGTAAGGCGCGTATCTCGTCCAGTGTGATCTTTAAAACCTCGCCCGATCTTTTGGTTACCTGCAATACCCATGCTGCCGGGTCGAACCTGGTTTTTAGGCCCTCATCGCTGTTTACCCGCACATTTTTGGCAGCCATTTCTTTAGGGTAGGTGCGTACCAGGTGCTTTTCGTTGTAAAATACCTTCCTAAAAAATAACTCATTTTTGTTGAGCGCCCTGCGCAAAGGGGCATGCGCGCCTGCCGTCAATCCTTTGGTCTCTAACGGCGATTTCAATAACCATCGCCACCCGCCATAAGCCGCAATGCCCAATACCGTAAAAGTACCAAAGGCAATAAAGCTGCGCCGTTTAATTTGCTTATCAAGTAATGCATCATACTCTAACTCCCTGATAGTTTTACCTACCGGTTTAGCTTGTTCAGCAGTTTCTTCCACTTTTGTGGGCTGTTCTGCAACCGGTTCAACGGCCGGCTGTTCTGCAACCGGATCAATTATCTTTTCAGGTTCAATTGGCGCAGAAGCAGGCTTCACCACCTTCTGTGCCTTTGTTTGCTTTTTAGGTTTATTTGGCTTGTCCATCTTCTGTTTTAATATCTGTGGCGGGTGCTATTTGTTTATCTTCCGTTACTACTTCAAATCCGGTAACAACCGACTGGAAATTGCGCCAGCCAGCCAGTATTACCTGCAAAATATGGATCAGGAAAAAGAATACATAACCCAGCGTAAGTATAAAGTGGATGATGCGGGCTGCATGATAGCCGCCGCACAGCAAGCATAACCAGTTAAACTGCACAGGCTTATAAATAGCAAGCCCGGTAGCTATCGAACCAAAACCCATCACAATGATGGACGAGTAGGCTATACGTTGCGCGGCGTTGTATTTGCCTTGCGGAGGTGCACTTTTGCGGATATGCAGATCGTGCAACAACACCAGCCAGGCTTCTTTAAATGATTTTTTTTCGGGTACCAGGTCGCGCCATTCGCCGGAGATCAAGGTGTAGATCACATACAGAAAACCGTTCAAAAAAAAGAACCACATCATAAAAAAGTGGAAGGCCATACCTTCGGCTAACCGGCTTTTAAAATGAAAGAACTTATAAAATCCCTCGGGGAAGAATTTAAACAACACATGCCCGCCAATGCTCAGCGTATACACATCATTACCCCAGTAAATGAGCATGCCGCTCCATATCATAATGGTTAACACCGGGAAATTTACCCAGTGAAACCAGCGCATGGCCAGCGAATGTTTTTCAATTATCTTTTTCATGGATGTTTAAACGCCAGGTATGGTTATTCGTTGTGCTGATACTACTTCGCCGGTACGGGTGTTTTGCGTAAAGGCGATAATATCCCAGGTTTGCTGGCTGTAACCTTCGGGCAGGCGTACAGCAGCGTTGCCGTTTGGCTGATGTAAAGCAATGGTATTTAAAGCCTTTACGATATTGATGTGCGATAACGTTTTGCCGCCGTTTTCGCCGTGTTTTACTTGCGTTGTGGCTGTTTTTTGTACAAAGGCTATCATTAAGATGTTGCCGCCTTTGGTTTGGTACTGCAGGTTTAGCTGCTCGTGCTCAATATGTGTATTGCTTAAGGTTAAGCCGCTGTTATCCGTTTTTTGCAAACCACTTTGGATAGCATTGCGCAGCGTGCCTTCTTCCGAGCCTACAAATTCTTTTTTGCCATTTACCACAATTTGCGGGGTATATACTTCGGCCGGGAGCCATTGCGCATACTGACGCTGGCGTGCCGAATATGCCGCGCTGCTAAACGGGTCTTTCCAGCCCAGGTGGTTCCAGTAATCCACATGGTAGGCTAAAATGTAAACCGGTTTGTCTTTGTCTTCCTTTTGGATATTAGCCACCAGTTCATCGGCCGGAGGGCAGCTTGAGCAACCTTCGCTGGTAAACAGCTCTATCAGCACAAAGCCATTATTAAAGGCTGGTTTATTGCTTTTAAAAGCGAATGCAGCAAATGTCATCGCGATAAGCAACAGCGCGGGTATAATTATTTTGTTGATCTTCATTACGGTATGGATAAGTTAAAAGTTTTATAATTAACTATTTGTCGATATATACGTAATTACCTTACAATAAAATTAGAGATAATTTTATGAATGTGCAGATATGTAAATTAGCGATCGGAAATGAGTCATAATATTGATTACATTCGCTACAATAAACATTGATACATGAAAAAACTTGTTTTATATGTCGCTTCAGCTGCGGTGTTTTTAGCTGCGTGTAATGGTAAAAGTGGCAAAATAACCTTACCTGCCGGTAAAGACAGTACCCAAAACAACACAGAGCTTAACAGACTAACAGCATTACAGGTGGTAAACAGCTTAAGCAATAAAAATCTGGACAGTATGTTTGTTGCCCTGGCGCCCGATTTTGTTGATTACGGCTCAGGTACCGAAGAGCCCAAAAACAACATCGACAGCATTAAAGCCGATATTAAAGAATATGTGGCTACATTCCCCGATCTCAAGGCCGAAAACATCAATGCCTTTGCCCATGGCGATAGCGTTGTGGTAACTGCTACCTGGGGCGGCACCTTCAAAAATGCACAGCGCACCCGCTTATTCAGGTTTGATGATGCCGATATTTTTATCTTCAACGGTTCGGGCAAAATAAAGGCACACCGCAGTATGCAGGATAAAGCGCTGTTTTTCGCCCAGCTGAATATGGAATCGGATGTGAGATAGTTGTTGCTTTCCGCGAAAGCAACAACTATCCGTTTTTACTATCCGTTTCCGCGTCGAGCAGCTGCTCCAAACGGCCAACCTTTTGTTTCCAAAAGCTGTCAAAGTGGTTTATCCATTGCTGTACACCAATAAAGCCTTCCTGGTTAAGCTGGCAATACCGCTCCCGGCCAATATCCTCAATGGTAATAAAGCCGGCCAGCTGCAGCATCTTTACATGCTTGGATACTGCCGGCCTGCTCATGTCAAAATTTTGAGCAAGGGCATTAATGCTCAGGCTTTCGCCCGAAAGCAGCGTCAGCATCTGGCGCCGGTTAGGGTCGCCCAGCGCATGGAAGGCGTCTGTATTAAGCTGTTGCATGGCTATTATCGTTTAACATTGCCTCCAGTCTCTTCCTGATCTTGCTGTTCCAGCCCATATTCATGGCCATGTACGCCATTAGGTTTTTAAAGCCGTCAAAACCGTTATGCTCCAGTACCAGTTGGGTGCCATCGCCTTGCGGGGTAAGCGTCCATATCACTACCGAGTCTAACGATATCTCGCCCGGTTTTGGTCCGCCTTTCCAGCTGTAACTTAGCCGCTGCTGCGGGATAACCTCGAGCACCTTACAGTAAACGTTGCCATCAAAACCGGGCATGGGCCTGGTTTTAAACTGGAAATCATGACCAACCTCCGGCTTAAAGTTATTCTCCATCAGCCATTGCGCAATCAGTTCGCTGGTGCTGATGTAGTGCCAAACCCGTTCGGTAGGGTGGGCCAGGTACCAGGTGTGTTTGATGTTTCTTTTCATAAATGCGTAACTTTTTAATTACGCAAATGTAATGAGTAACTTTTTAATTACGCGTTATTTTTAAAAATATTTTTTTCTCATTCAATCACTCAAAATTCAATCCTTCAATCACTGGTGTGCCAGTGGGGGAAATTGTAAGAAATTTTTCGATGCTTTAATCAAAAACCCACTTATGAGAATTGACAATGGTAGCCATTTTTTACCATCATCATAAATCACTACCTTGTAGTGTAAAACCTAACCGCCTTGATCAAAAAACATTTCGTTTTAACCGGTGTACTTGTCGGGCTATTGCTGCTGGCTATCGCTATGCTCAATTACCCTGGCGGTTCGCAAGCCGATCCGCATTCGGTAGGGTATAGCTTTTGGCACAATTTCCTGAGCAACCTGTTCAGTCCGAAAGCTATCAATGGTGCCGATAACCTGGCGCGGCCCTGGGCTTCGGCAGGCATGCTTTTCCTTGCGCTAAGCTTCGGTTATTTCTTTATCAAATTCTCCAAAAATATTGAAAACAGAGGCGCATCAACAGTGATCAGGTATTGCGGTGTAGCGTCCGTTATTTGTGCTTTTTTTACTGTTACCCCGCTGCACGATACCCTGATCCCCATCCTGAGTACGCTGGCCCTCATCGCTTGTTTTTATATCACCGTATTTATCTTCAAGGCCCGGCTGCACTTGTTTAAAGTATTTTCGGTTGTCCTGTTAGTGCTTTTTTATGGCAGTGTTTATATGTATTTTACACGCACCCGTTTGGATATATTGCCCATCATTCAAAAGCTAAGTGCAATTAGCGATATCGCCTGGGTTTTGTGCCTGGAGTATTTTACAGCGAAGAAAGATTTTGAGGGAATTAGTTGAGTATGGCCTGATTTCTTTCTTGATTCTTACATCCTTCTTATACAATTTACTCATAAATAGCCATTTATGCAAATAATAATATAATAATTCAATACCTTAGTATAAACCAAAAAACCAAATAACATGAAAAAAATCATCATTGGACTCGCTGTGGTCACCGGCTTTTTAGCAGCCTGTAACAGCAAAGCAACATTAACTGTAGGCGGCGATAGCACCGCGATTAAAGCAGAAAAAAACCGCGTTACCGCCCTTAAGTCCGTACAGGATTTTGGCGACAAAAAGATCGACTCGCTATTTGCAGTCTGCGCTGCCGATTTTACAGATTACGGCAACGGCGAAGATAAGCCGATGAAAAACCGCGATTCTATCAAAACTATGCTTAATATGTTTTTTGCCGCCTTTCCCGACTACAAAATAAGCAACCTCACAGCCTTTGCCCATGGCGACAGCGCAATCGTAACCAGCACAGTTACCGGCACCTTTAAAAACGCGATGATGGGTATGAAACCCACCGGCAAAAGCTTTAAATACGACGATGCCGATATCTTTACTTTTGATAAAGACGGTAAAATGACCTCGCACCGCAGCATACAATCAACCGCCACCTTCTTTTCGCAGTTAGGCGTAGCACCACCTCCGCCACCTGCTCCGCCTAAAAAATAGGGTATTTATAAACTCGGTTAAATAAGGATACTGCATTTTAATATTAATACTAATTGAGAGTTATTAAGGGGAAATTAAAACCACTTTAAAATAAATTGCAGCTGTGCTTGAGGGGTTTACCGTTAAGTAAGGACCTAATTTTGAAACAGTGATTTGTATTGCCCCGGTTGTACTGGGAACACCGCTGTTTGCCGGTGTTAGTACCCCACTTATATAATGAAAATCTACTCCACTCAAGGTAAATGGGAGTAATGTTTCAATACTACTGCTTGGCGTATATAAATAGACGAGTATTATACCATTGCTGAGTATTGATGTAGTCAATGCCGGAATTTGAATGCTGTAAAGCCATGCGGCACTGCTGGTTGAAGTTGCCGATAAGGAATACCAATCGTTTAAAGTGGCAGTATAAATAAAAGATTGAGTATTTAATGTACCGGGTGCGCCTTGAGCTCCGGTAGCCCCTTGGGCTCCGGTAGCGCCAGTTGGGCCTGGTTCGCCCTTTTGACAGGACGTGAAACCTACTGTGACAAATAGCAATAACAATATCAACCTACAGTTTATACTTTGGGCAATTTTTGTTGGCTGCATAATTTGAAGTTTTTTAATTTAACGGTTTGTTAATAGTGTTTAATTTAATATAGGTAATGTTTAAAACATTTAAACATTACCTATATGTTATATTGGTTAGTTGAATAACAGTTGTACCAATATTAAGTCTTTGCACGTTTGAATTAATCACACCTACATCTATTGTGCTGTTAGGTGACACTGTTGCAGCATCCTGATATTGCCAGCTCACAATACCGATTGTTGCGGTTACGCGATAACTGAATGATACAGTCTTAGATATCGTATTGGTGATTTTTAAACTCGTAGCCCCATAGGTATTTACGCTGCAATTGTTTGGATATAATTGCGAGACTTGCGAAAATTTAAAATTTGCGATTGCCGAGCCGTAATACATCGAACCAATAGTGCCATCAAAAACATTAATAGATGTTAGCTCTGATGATGCCTGGGCAGTACAGCTTGGAGTTGGGTTAGATGAGGTATCCCACCAACAACCAACCAACGACACGATCAATATAATGCATACTGATACGGCTAAAATTTGTGTTTTCATGTTGTTTTTTTTTGTAAAACTACAGCACAATAATGCTGGCTGAGCAGTTGTTTTTACGGTGTTTTACAAGGTGTTTTTACGGTATATGTAAAAAACACCGATCGTTTCTGATACCATCGCTGTTCGAAACCGGCGACTTTGGATAATGTAATACTGTTGAAATATCAACACTGGTCTAATTTAAGGTAGTAAAACAGAAATACTTATCTTGTATCTAAATCCAAAATCTAATGTTCAGGCGGAACATAATTTTATTGGGGATAGTAACCGGCGTTTTACTGCTGGGAATAGCCATGCTGCGCTATCCGGGCGGCTCGCAGGCCGATGCGCATTCGGTAGGGTATAGCTTTTGGCACAATTACCTCGCACCTCAGCATACAATCAACCGCCACCTTCTTTTCGCAGTTAGGCGTACCGCCACCGGTTGCGCCTAAAAAGAAAAAGTAATCAGGCTTTATATAAGCTAAAGCGGGTGGCACATAGCCATACGCTTTTTTGTGGCAAGGTAAACCTTCACCATGCTATTCTTCCCGCGTTATTGCGGGCGATTTCTGATAGATAACAGTTTACACATATTAAAGCGTAGATTGCATCATGAAGACAGACGACTTTTTAGCAGCCATTACCGGCAAAACCATCGATAGTGCGATACTAAACAGTGATAACGAAATTTGTATTTACACAACCGGTGGCGAAGTGATCAATTTCAAAAGGCTGATGGTGTTCAAATCAGAAGACGAAAGGCAAGTTGACGACCTATGGAGTAAAATGATGAACACGGTTAACAGGAAACCAACTTACATTACCTGCGATTGGAGTATAGATAAGATCAATCGAATTGCAGCGGAGGTTTTACAATACGACAATACCCGCAGGATCATGGTAACCGAGATAAGCGAAAATTATTATATGCTCAGCAGGCTGTAAGGTTAAAATGATTTGGGAGGATAGTAGTCTGCAATTCAGAGCTACAATTCTCTGCTGTTCGAAGTCTCCTGACTTCGAACCATTATGTTTGTAGTCTTAGACTACATGCATAGTCATCCGAAGTCGGAGACTTCGGATAGCGGGGAAACCCTCCATCCCCACCAATAACGTAAAAACACATGCCAGTAAAGCAACCAGTAAAGATACTTTACAAAGCCCTTAACTCTATCTGGTGTAATTAGATATGTTAGTGCCAGAAATCTCTCCAATGAAAAGCAGATGGATAGCTAAAATTCTCTCCAAAAGATTGGTATTGAGTTCCATGCTCCAGCCAAAGACATGTTTACTGGTTTCCCATCCCAATTAATCACACCAAAATCTGGCCCATCGTGTTGAAAAAAGTAATTATGCGACTCCTCAATCCAAATACAGTTGTGTAAACATAAGTCACCATTGCCATTCATTGTTATATAAAATAGCCATCTGCTACCATCCATATTCAAATATTCAACTACATCACTAATTGCTTTCTTAGTTCCAGTATTATCTATAAATTCAAACCAAAACGATGTGCGTCCTGAATACTCGTAATATCCTTTTGAATAAGCGGTATACTTAACTCGATCAGGATCTAAGTACTGAAAATTGTCTGTTTGATAATTAGGTGCTTTATGTTCCATGTTTGAATAGTGTAGTTTTCTGCAATTTAATGAAAAAATAAGTAAAAAGTTGAACCATAATGTATTATAAAAAGAATTACCCCCCGCTACCGCAAGCGTCCCGCTTGTGGTCCGTAACTAAAAATCTCACCCTACGCTCTGCCCTCCGCGCTAAGCGCTCTGCTCATTTAACATTATTTAACAAATTACTTTAACATATCGCTTGTGTAAAAATTACGGTACCTTAAATTTGCCCACCGAAATAAATTGAAGAGACAAAGGAGCAAAGATCAAGGAGCAAAGACATAGACGTCCTTATTCCTTGATCCTTGTTCTTTTCATCCAAACAAACTAAAAGATATGGAAGAAAATAGCAACAGTACATACGCTCAGCAGGCTGCCCCGGCGCCGGTTTCGTATTCAACGGATATCCGCGCGCTTAACGAGATGATCCAGCGCGAAAGCGAGTTTATCGATCTGCTTAAAATGGAGATGGATAAGGTGATCGTCGGTCAGAAATATATGGTTGAACGCCTTTTAATTGGTTTACTGGCCGACGGCCACATTTTGCTCGAAGGTGTACCCGGCCTGGCAAAAACCTTAGCCATCAATACCCTCGCCAAATGCATCCAGGCCGATTTTAGCCGCATCCAGTTCACACCCGACCTGCTGCCCGCCGATTTACTGGGTACCATGATCTATAATCAAAAGAAAGAAGAATTCATCGTTCGCAAGGGACCGTTGTTCAGCAACTTTATCCTGGCCGATGAGATCAACCGTGCGCCCGCCAAAGTGCAAAGCGCGCTGTTAGAGGCCATGCAGGAGCGCCAGGTAACCATCGGCGATAACACCTTCCCGCTGCCATCGCCGTTTTTGGTACTGGCCACGCAAAACCCCATCGAGCAGGAGGGAACCTACCCGCTGCCCGAAGCACAGGTAGACAGGTTTATGCTCAAAGTAGTGATCGGCTACCCAAGCAAAGAGGACGAAAAGCGCATTATCCGTTCCAATATATCGCCGGCAGGCATGTTAAAACCCAACGCGGTTATCAAACCCGAGGATATCATTAAGGCCCGCAAAGTGGTTCGCGAGGTATACATGGACGAAAAGATTGAGCAATACATTATCGATATCGTTTTCGCCACCCGTTTCCCGGAGCAGTATAAACTGGCCGATTATAAAAACCTCATCAGCTACGGCGCTTCGCCACGGGCAAGTATTAACCTGGCGCTGGCTGCAAAGGCCTACGCATTCATCAAACGCCGTGGCTATGTAATCCCCGAAGATGTACGTGCCGTTTGCCACGATGTATTGCGCCACCGCATCGGCCTGAGCTACGAAGCCGAAGCCGAGAATATTACACAAGAGGATATTGTAACCGGGATACTAAATGCTGTTGAAGTCCCGTAAAAAATAAAAGTTGTCATTTCGAGCGAGCGACAGCGACGAGAAATCTTTACCAGGCGGACAGTCTGCGATAGAAAGGTGCCGCATTGTCCGAAATGACAACGAAAACAATAAAGCGCAGGGTGTCATCCTGAGCTTGTCGAAGGAAGGTGCGCGGAGGCCTGCCCGCTATGGTTCGACAAGCTCACCATGACAACCCATATAGAGAAAACTAACAAATGGCCAAAGACACCAAAGAGCTGTTAAAAAAAGTACGAAAGATTGAGATCAAAACCCGCGGGTTGAGCAATCACATTTTTTCGGGCGAATACCATTCGGCATTTAAGGGCCGTGGTATGGCTTTTAGCGAGGTGCGCGAGTACCAGCTTGGCGATGAGATCCGCACGATCGACTGGAACGTTACCGCCCGTTTTAACCATCCATACGTAAAGGTTTTTGATGAAGAGCGTGAGCTAACGGTAATGCTCATCATGGATGTGAGCGGGTCCGAAAATTTTGGCACCATCAATCAGCAAAAGCAGGACCTTGCTGCCGAACTATGCGCGGTTTTGGCCTTTTCGGCGATCCAGAACAACGACAAGGTAGGCGTTATCTTTTTCAGCGATAAGATCGAAAAGTTTATCCCACCCAAAAAGGGCAGGAGCCATATCCTGATGATCATCCGCGAGCTGATCGACTTCAAACCCGAAAACAAGGGCACCAACGTCGCCGAAGCGTTAAAATACTTTACCCGCGTTATTAAAAAACGCAGCACGGCATTTATCATTTCCGATTTTATCAGTCCCGCGTTTAGCGATGAGCTGAAGATAGCCAACAAAAAGCACGATATCATCGCCCTGCGCCTGTACGATAAGCACGAAGAAGAATTTCCCGATCTGGGCCTCATCCCCGTAAGGGACGAAGAAACCGGCTTGCTGCAATGGGTAAACACCAGTGATAAGGAGGTGCGCCTGGCATTCAAAACCGAAGCGATCAAAAGGAACGCTTTGTTGCAGGATGCCTTCCGCCGCAGCGGCGTTGATATGGCCGATGTAGGCACACACGAATCGTATGTTAAACCTTTAATGACACTATTTAAAAAGAGGGAAGGCAGGCGTTGATAACCATGAAATTTAAGTTGAGATATTTATACATAACCATTTTATTGTTAATTACTTGTGCAGGTGTAAGTAATGCGCAGGTATCGGTGTCGGCTAAGATAGATAAACCCACCATGCTCATTGGCGAGCAAACCAAACTGCACCTGAGCATTACCTTTCCGGCGAAGGATACCGTGGGTTTCCCGCATTTGGCCGATAGCTTGGTAGCCAAAGTGCAGGTGCTGAGTGCAAGTAAACTGGATACGACCTTTGACAAGAACGACCTGAATAAAGAAACCATTCACAGATCGTATATCATCACTTCGTTTGATACCGGTCAGTACGTTATCCCGCAGTATGCTTTCCACACCAAAACCGGCGATATCAAAACCAACGAAGTGGTGCTCACCATTAAATCGGTAGCGGTTGATACCACTAAAGGCATTTATGATATCAAACAACCTTTTAAAGTTGATTACGGTATTGTTGATTGGCTGCGCGATAACTGGAAAATGATTTTGGGCAACGCGATAACCTTATTGGCCATTTGCATTACTATTTATTACCTGAAAAACCGGCGGAAAAAAATAGAAGAAGTTAAACCCGAAGTAAAGTCGCTTATCCCTGCTGATGTTGAAGCCATTAACCAGTTAAACGCTTTGCGCGAACAAAAACTGTGGCAGGCCGACCGCGTAAAAGAATATCATAGCGAGCTGACGGAAGTTATCCGCCAGTACCTGGAACGCCGTTACGGGATTAAGGCCCACGAGCAAACCAGCGACGAGATATTTACCAGTTTGCGCTACATGGATATGGACGATGACAGCCGCAATAAGCTAAGGCAGATCTTACTATTGGCTGATCTGGCCAAATTTGCCAAGCAAAAACCATTACCTGCCGAAAACGAGCAGAGCATGGAAAATGCCATTGCCTTTGTGCTAAAAACCAAACAACAAATTCAGTTAAACCAGGATAAGGGAGAAGGTAACAATGAGTTGGTTTAAAGGAATTGAATTTGCGCACCCCATATTTTTGTGGATGCTTATTATTGTGCCGTTAATGATAGCCTGGTACGTGTGGAAAGAGCGCGAAATGCACGGCGCATTAAACATGTCGGCAACCAAAGGGTTTACAACGCGCAAAAAAAGCTATATCGGCGTTTTAAGGCATTATGGTATCGTGTTACGGAGTTTGGCCGTTTTGTTCATCATCGTAGCACTCGCCCGTCCGCAAACATCGTTAAGCTGGCAAAACAGTACCACGGAGGGTATCGATATTATGATCGCTTCGGATATCTCGGGCAGTATGCTGGCCGAAGACTTTAAACCTAACCGTTTAGAGGCTGGTAAACAGATCGCTATCGATTTTATCAAGGCCCGCCCCGATGACCGTATCGGCCTGGTGATCTTTAGTGGCGAAAGCTTTACCCAATGCCCGCTTACTATCGACCATAGCGTATTGATCAATCTTTACCAGGATATCCACAACGGAATGATCGAGGATGGTACCGCCATTGGGATGGGATTAGCCACAGCAGTTAACCGCTTAAAAGATAGCGAGGCCAAAAGCAAAGTGATCATTTTGCTCACTGACGGATCAAACAATTTAGGTTCCATCGCACCGGCTACCGCTGCCGAGATAGCTAAACAATTCGGTATCCGGGTATACACGGTGGGTATCGGTACGCATGGTTTTGCGCCCTATCCCGTGCAAACGCCCTTCGGTATCCAATACCAAAAAATGCAGGTTGATGTCGACGAGCCTACTTTAACCAAAATAGCATCCATAACCGGTGGCAAATACTTCAGGGCAACCAATAACGAGGCGCTCAAAAATATTTATACCCAGATAGATCAGCTGGAAAAGGCCAAGATCGACGTAACCCAGTACCGTAAAAAAACCGAACTTTTTTTTCCGTTTGCTTTGATCGCATTAGTGCTGCTTTCGCTGGAGTTTATATTACGAAATACCAAATTTAAAGGAGCTTTAAGCTGATGATCCGTTTTGCACATATTCAATTTTTATGGGCGCTGGCCCTGGTGCCGGCAGCGGTATTGTTGTACCTGTATGTGGCCCGCTGGAAACGCAGGGCCATTACCTCCCTGGGTGATAAGCATGTAGTAAAATTGATGATGCCCGAGGTATCATTTTCGCGCCCCCTGCTCAAATTTATCCTGTTCATCATCGCCTATGCATCGCTGGTTTTTGCTTTGGCCGACCCGCAGATAGGCTCGAAGATGGAAGACGTTAAGCGCAAAGGTTCCGACCTGATGATCCTGCTGGATGTGTCAAACAGTATGCTTTCGCATGATCTGTCGCCAAGCCGGTTGGAGAGCGCTAAACGCGCCATAGCGCAGATGATCGATAACCTGCACGACGATCGTATCGGCATCATCGTATTTGCTGGTCAGGCTTATGTGCAGTTGCCCGTAACTACCGATTACTCTGCCGCCAAGCTGCTTTTAAATACCATTAACACCAATATGGTGCCTGTACAGGGTACGGCCATCGGTTCAGCAATAGACCTGGGTATGCAGTCGTTTGATTTTAAGGATGGTACCAGCAAAGCCATGATCATTATTACCGATGGCGAAAACCACGAAGATGATGCCGTAGCCGCAACTAAAGCCGCCCGCGATAAAGACGTGGTGGTAAGTGTAATAGGCGAGGGATCGGAAGAAGGTTCGCCTATCCCGATCCTGGTGAATGGTAAAGAGAGCGGCTTCCACACCGATAGCCTGGGCAAAACGGTGATCAGTAAACTGGATGAGAACATGTGTAAGGAGATAGCCCAGGCAGGCGACGGCGTTTACGTACGCGCCACCAATGCCAACAGTGGGCTGAGTATTGTGCTCGACCAGGTAGGCAAAATGCAGAAAAAGCAATACGAAAGCAAAACCTTTAAAGATTTTGAAGATCGGTTCCAGATCTTTTTGGCACTTGCGCTGATACTGCTGCTGGTAGAGTTCTTTTTATCGAACCGGAAAAACCTGAGCCTGAGTAAACTTAAACTATTTGAGGTAAACAAAAAATGAAGCGACTGATTTTAACGATAGCCTTGTTAAGCCCCGCTTGCCTGTTGTTTGCTCAGCAGGAAAAAAGCGATATCAACAAAGGTAACAAGCTTTACGAGCAACAAAAATACAAAGAGGCCGAAGAGGCCTACCGCAAATCGGTAGCTAAAAAAACCGAAACGGTTGAGGGTAATTTTAACCTGGGCGACGCCTTGTACAAGCAAAAACAATACGATAAGGCGCAGGAGCAATTTAACAAATTAGGCGCCTCATCAAATAAAATGGTAGCATCACAGGCTTATCACAACTTAGGCAATTCATTGTTAGAATCGAAAAAGTTGGAAGAAAGCATTGAAGCCTATAAAAAAGCGCTCATCAACAACCCAACCGACGACCAGACGCGCTATAACCTGGCCTATGCGCAGGAAAAACTGAAAAAGCAAAATCAGGATAAAAAGAATAACAAAAACAAAGACAATAAGAATAATCAGGACAAGAAGGACCAGAATAAGCAGAACCAGGATAAAAAGGACCAGGACAAGAAAGATCAGGATAAGAAAAACCAGGACCCGAATAAAAACGACCAGAACAAGCAGGATCAGGATAAAAAGGATCAGCAGAACGGCCAGCAACCCAACAAAATAAGCAAAGAAGATGCACAGCATATGCTGGATGCTTTGAATAACCAGGAAAAAGAAACCCAGGATAAACTGAAAAATAAAAAACTAAAAGGAGTTAAGGGACATATCACTAAAGACTGGTAAATCTTATATTCGTAGCCGTAAATGAGCCTTAAGTACTACATATTATCGTTTTTACTATTCTGCACCGGTATTGCCTTTGCGCAGGACCTTAAACTTACCGCATCCGTTAACCGCAACACGGTAGGTACAGGCGAGGCCTTTGAGGTAACCTTTTCCATCAGCGGTAATATCGAGCGCTTTGCACCGCCCGATATGAGTGGATTCCAGGTAGTGGGCGGCCCTAACCAGTCGTCCAGCATGTCCATGATCAATGGTACCACTACCTCGAGCATGTCGTTAAGCTACGATCTGGTAGCTACCAGAGAGGGCACCTTTACTATCGGCCCGGCAACGGTGGTAGTTAACGGTAAGCAGTACCGCTCAAACCCCATCAGCGTTAAGGTAGTTAAGGGCCAGGCACAGCCGCAACAGCAACAAGCACAGCAGGGCGGCGGCCAGCAGCAGGACGTTAGTGTGGGCCGTTCGGGCGATATCGCAAAAAACCTGTTTATCCGTGCCATTCCCGATAAGGTTAACGTATACCAGGGCGAGCAACTTACGGTAAGTTATAAATTATATTCGCGTGTAATGATAGCTGGTAACCAAGGCGATAAGCAGCCCGAGTTTAACGGTTTCTGGAGCCAGGATATCAAAAATATGAACCAGCAGGTAAGCTGGACGGTTGAAACCTACAAGGGAGTACGTTACCAGGTAGCCGTGTTGCGCCAAACCATTTTGTTCCCCGAGCATTCGGGTAATTTGGTGTTGGACCCATTGGGCATGACCTTTATTGTGCGCCAGGAAGCTCCGCCAAAGGATGTAATGGAGCAGTTTTTTGGTGGAGGTTATAAAGATGTGAAATATAAGGTTGAGAGCCCTCCGGTTACCATTCATGTTAAACCATTGCCCGAAGCAGGTAAGCCCGAAGGCTTTACAGGTGCGGTAGGTAACTTTAGCTTTGATGCATCGGTTGATAAGAAGGAGCTGAAAGCGAACGAGGCTTTGAACTATCGCCTGAAGATCACCGGTTCGGGCAATATCAAGCTGTTGAATACCCTGAATACCAACTTTCCGGCCGATTTTGAAAAGTATGATCCTAAAATAACCGATACAGTTACCGAAAAGCTTACCGGTGTTTCGGGCAGCCGGATCTACAATTACCTGGTTATTCCACGCCACGAGGGTACCTACACTATCGATCCTGTTAAGTTTTCGTACTTTAACCCGGCTACCGAAAGATATGTAACCCTGCCCGCAAAGCCATTCCAGATCAAGGTTAATAAAGGCGATGCTGCGGCTACCAATGTATCGTCGTACACCTCGGCTAATAAAGAGGATGTGAAAGTTTTGGGTAAAGATATCCGCTATATTAAAGATAGCCTCGACCTGCATAAAGAGAACGAAGAGTTTTACGGCTCCGCTTTATATTACCTGTTGTTATTGCTTGGTCCGCTGGTATTTATTGGGGCTTTTGCTTACCGCAGATGGGACGAACAAAACAACAGCGATGTGATTAAAGTAAAAAGCCGCAAGGCGAGTAAAATAGCAGCTAAACATCTGGCTAACGCACAACTGCAATTAACAGCGCGCAATACCAACGCCTTTTACGAAGCTATATCAAAGGGCCTGTACGGTTACATCAGCGATAAGCTGAACATACCGGCGGCCGATCTGAGTAAAGAAACCATTGCCGACCAGTTGAAAACACGCGGCGTTGACAATATGCTGATCACCCAGCTGACCGATACCCTCGAACTTTGCGAAATGGCGCGTTTTGCGCCTGTTACAGGTATATCAGAGCAGGAGGTTTTTGATAAGACGAAGAACATTATTAACGATATTGAGGAGAAAATATAAAATGCTGAAAAGAATTATATACCTCGCCTTATTATTTGCTTTGCCGCTTTTAGGTTTTGGTAAGGATAATGAACAAGCCTTATTTGAGCAGGGTAATACACAATACGCCAAAGCTAATTACAAGGCTGCTGCCGAATCGTATCAAAAGATATTGAACGATGGTTATCAGTCAAAAGCGGTTTATTTTAACCTGGGTAATGCGTATTACAAATTGGGCGATATCCCGTCGGCATTGCTGTATTATGAAAAAGCCCGTAAGCTGGCTCCCGGCGATGATGATATTAACTTTAATATCCAGTTTGCCAATTTAAAAACAACCGATAAGATAGACGATGCACCGCAATTGTTCCTGGTTAACTGGTGGCACAGCATTATCCTGGTAGCTTCGGTCAATACCTTATCAACATTCAGCATCCTGTTTTTGTTAGCAGGTTTTGGCTTGCTGGCTTATTACCTGTTTGCGCGATCGATATCGCGGAAAAAGGCATCTTTTTATTCAGGTATCGTAATTATCATCTTTGGTTTGCTATCCATTTTTATCGCCTCAAGGCAGTCGGCTTATTTTGAATCGCACCACGAAGCGATTGTATTCAGCCCATCGGTAACAGCTAAAAGCGGTCCGGATAATAACGCCAAAAACCTGTTTGTGATACACGATGGCACCAAGGTAACTATTGTGGAAAACAACAGCGGCTGGATCAAGATCAGGTTGCTCAATGGGAGCGAGGGCTGGATAAACCTAAGTGATGCTAAAGAAATATAAGCCGTATTTCTTTTTTGCCGGGATTTAATTATGTCTTAGCCGTATGATCATCTTCCGGGTCCGCAAACGAACAGCATCGTAAATCATGATGATAAACAAAATCCCCGCAGGGATAAAAAATGTATGATACCTTAACTGTCTGAATAAAAAGCCTCCCAATATCCCGCCTAAAAAGAAGAAGGAGATAATTACAAACTTTAGTAAAATTTTTCGCTTAAGGTTTGACCTTACCAACCTTTCAGAACCGAATAATGCCGACAGATCTATCGCCAGATCGGTAAATATTCCCGTTAAATGTGTTGTGCGCACCACTGCGCCTGATATCATGCTCACCAGGGCATTTTGTAAGCCCATGGCAAAAAGCAGGCTTCCGGCTAACAACGGAGCGCCATATGATACTTGATGGCTCTGATTGCCCCAGTACCCTACAGATAGCAATATGGTCATTTCAAATAAAATTGGCGTGGTATAGGCAAAGCGTTTGTTATGGCCGGAAAACTTCAGCCAAAGGCTCGAAACAAATGCTCCTGAAAAAAACATCAGCATCCAAAACCCAACGCGCCATGCCAAAGCAAAATTTGTTTGCGACAAATTATCTGCAAAGAGAGCCACATGGCCGGTTATATTGGTAGTAAGCACACCGAAACCAATAAAACCCGCAACATTTACAAAGCCGGCAGTAAGGCACAACAAAGCTGCTAACCTAATGTTATGTTTAAATGTTCTTTTTTGGCCGGTATGGTATAGCACGAAGTGTGATTTTTAATACTGTAAAGTTACAAGTTATAGCTACAATTGCCATTTGAAGTAGAATCTTACAGCAGCGGCGACATTAACCTGGCCACTTTTTCGGGTAATTGTTTGTACGCGGGCCGGTTTTCCCACCTGGCGGAGTTTAACTTAACCGAATGTTTCAGATCATCGTAAAAAGCATCACGCAGTTTGCCGGCAGTTTTGTCATCGTAAATCATACTGTTCACCTCAAAGTTGAGCTCAAAGCTACGGTGATCCATATTGGCCGTGCCGATAATGGAAAGCTGACCGTCGGACACAATGGTTTTGGCGTGCACAAAGCCTTTTTGATACAGGTATATTTCCACACCAACAGCTAACAGATCGCCATAGTAAGAGCGGGCCGCATAATCAACAAAGGCCGAATCTGATTTGCCCGGAACCAGTATCTTCACCTTAACACCGCTTATGGCTGCTATCTGTAACGCATCCAATATGTTTTCGCCTGGGATAAAGTAAGGTGTGGTGATCAGTATTTCTTCTTCGGCCAGGCCAAATACCTGCAAAAGCGAAAACATAATGGTAGGCTGATCCGAATCTGGCCCGCTGGCGGCTATTTGTACTATTGATTTACCTTTGGGGTCGGGTTTGGTTGGAAAGAAATCGGGTTCGGGTTTTAGGTGCGAGTCCGAACAAAAATTCCAGTCGCATATAAACAGGTATTGCAAATAATAAGCTCCCGGCCCGGTTATTTTAACGTGGGTATCGCGCCAGTAAAGCTCACCTTTTTTATTATTGATGTAACGATCGGCTACATTAATGCCGCCTACAAAACCTACGTATCCATCAATCACAATTATTTTGCGGTGATTGCGGTAATTCAACCTGTTAGCTAATGCTATAAAATAGATCTTGTAAAATGGAAAGGCCTGCACACCTGCTTCTATCATTTCGGGAACGAGCTTTTTGCGGATAGAGCGGCTGCCAAAATCATCGTATATAAAACGCACTTCAACGCCTTCACGGGCCTTTTCAATTAAAACATCCTTGATCTGGTTGCCGATCACATCATCCTGAAAAATATAATACTCGATATGGATATGGTGCTTAGCCTTTTTCATTTCGGCAATCACCTCCGGAAACTTTTCTTCACCATTAAACAGAAGCTTTACCTCGTTATTTCCTGATAAGGGGCTCATGCTGTCGTTCAATAAAAAACGGGCCAGTCTTTGATGCTTTTGTATCTCAGGTTCGCCGCTGTTCCATGCTTTTTCCGATTCGACGGTTATCCGTTTCCGGATATCGCTCAGCATCCGGGTATCAGTTATTATCTTTTTGCTGTACAGTTTGTTTTTACGGTAATTGGCGCCAAACATAAAGTAAGTGCCGACGCCTATTAATGGCAAAAATATAACACCGAGTATATAGGCAAGCGTTTTTGTGTTAGAAGGCGTATTGTAAATAACGTGCAGGCAGGTGATGAAAATAAGGATACCATATGTGATTTCGCCTATTAATAATAAATCTACACCGGTAGTTGATTGGTCCATGGTTTGTGACGATTGAGGATCACGACGAGATAACGCAAAATAGTGAATTAAGTTCGATAAATTATGGTTATTTATTATTCCCGCTAAATCTGCATGGATTTGATACCCGTTATTTTTAATGAGGCTTATCCAGTTTTTCCGAAATATTTCTGATAGACTCATCCAGGCTTTGGGCTGCGTTTTGCAGATGATCTTCTACCTGTTCATAATCTTCACATTTGTTTTCACTGTGTTTCAGGATATCCACTATGCCCAATATATTAGAGAGGTGTTTGCGTACTTCGTGCGAGTTGATGAAGGCCAGCTCTTCCTTATGTGATGTAAATAAAAGCCGTTCATAATATCTTTTTTGCCTGATGTTACGGTAAAACATAAATACGGTTACAGTAACAAACAAACCAATAATGCTCATAAAAATGAGCAATAGCCGTTGCCGCTGATAAACTTCTTCTTTATGCAGATAAGCGCCCTGCATCTCGTCAACTTTGATCTGGGCAGTGATATTGCCAACCTGTGTCAGCCTGTTGATCTGGTCTTCCGACTGTTGGAGTGCCATTTTGAAGTTGTATTTCGCCTCTTTATAATCATTTTTTCTTTCGGCTACCTGCCCTAAAACCTGGTACAGGTGCAACTTTATTTCCGGGTGATTATTTTGCGCCGGATCGGCAAGCATTTGCTGAATGATCTTTTTGGCCGAATCCGGTTTCCCGGCATTGTAGTAAGCATCGGCCAGATTTTGCCGGTCGATATTATCAAATACGTATAAAGGATCCGTTTTTAAGGCGATGATGCTTTTAATAGCGCTATCGTAATTGTGCTGAAGCAGGGTTAAATAATAGTCGGTTCTTTTTCTGTAAATGTATAATCGGTAGGTTCCTATCCTGGTATCGTGCAGCGTAGCATTGTATTTTTTAACCGAGTCAATATTACCCAGTCTGAAATAATTGTCTGCCAGGTTATTGTTTATCGCGTTTTTAAGGCGCTGTTCGGGCAGATGGGCGCGATCAAATAGCGATGATGCTTGGGTTAAATAATATAACGACTGGTTATAAAGGTTGTTCCTGTAATAGATATCGGAGATATTGATATCGACCAATACTTGTGAATAGGGGTCCTTAAGCGTTATTGCTTCTTTTTTTGCCGCCCTGAAACTTGATACCGCATCTATAGTATGGCCCTTGTAGGTTTGCAGAAACCCTAATTGGGTAAAAAACATATACAAAAAATAATGATCATCATTTTCATTGGCCAGCTCAATGCCTTTTAGTATTGCATTTTCAGTCGCACCGATATGCGGTAACCGGCTTTGGTATATGGTTTCGGTAAAATAATCGTACAATGCTTTATTTTCTATACTGTAAGCAATAAGCAGGCTATCGAGTTGCTTTTTTGCCGTAGAAAGTTCGCTCAGAGGCCTGTCCTGCCAAAAATTACGCACATAGTTAACAAGCCTTCTTTCCCGGGTAACAGTATTGGTTAGTTTAAGAACGTTGATCAGACTATCTGTTTTAAGAGGTAGAGGTTTTGCGTTGGAAAAAAGGGCAAAGCAAAGTAAAAATACGGTGAAGCAGTATATCTTTAGCATAAAAACGAATTTAGCAGGTGCACTTACAGGAAATAAACAACTGATGATTATATAAGTTTAAGATAATTGGGGATGCCAGGCCTATCGGATTGACTTAGCCGGCATTTGCCTGGTTGTCATTAATCGAAAGTTTAATCTACGAATCTTTCTACGTTCCTTTTCTAGACCAGGGCTATAATATTTTTTAAGATCGTCGGGTATCTGTCTGAAGGAGATCAATTCGCGTCCGTATCCGCTTCTTCTTTCAGCTCGTCTTCTTTTTTGCCATGTCCCAGGCTGATCTTCGGTTTATCCTGGGTGCCGGTAATATGCATCGGGATACCAAAGATGCCAAAGGGCGGCAAACCCAAACGAAAATCGAGATTGAGTTTATTATCAAAGCTAACCTGACCGCCAAATTTAAGCCGGAAACCGGCCATTCGCATTTTAGTTTGTTTAATGGTGATGATGTTGTTGGCTATAGCAGTTTCGATGTTTACTTTGGTTGCATCGCCGGTATCAATTTTATGGTTAGTAGTTTTACTAACCGAACCAAATAGTTTATAGCCCTTCATTTTAACCTTTTGTGCCGATAGTACGCCTCCGCCCTTAAGCGATGAGTAAACCGGCATCATATTGCTGTTAAGCTTGCCTGCTATTTTATAGTCGAGCGATATTAAACCTTCGGCATGTGCCGCCGAACTGGCCAGATCGTGAAATAGCTTGATCTGGTTGTAGGCCTTTTTAACGTCGAAATCTTTGGCATTGATGTGGTAATCAAATGCCGCCCTTTGCGGATTGATAGCAGTATAACTGCCATCCATACTAACCGGGGTACCAATAATATTAAATCCGGTTTGTTTTAAAGTAATACGCCCATCGGCAACATTTAACTGCCCTTTAAGGTCCTGAATATTCAGGCCGTTATAATGCAGTTTTTTTACATCAGCCGAAAGGTTAAGATCAACCGTTTTGGGTACCATGATCACACCGGTAGCTGCGGTGGTTTTGGTACCGGCCGGCGCCGTTCCGGCGAAAGCCATAAAATCATCGGCAATAATACCGCTGCTGCCAAAGTTCAGGTCGCCTTTTAGCACAGCCCCCGGCCGGACGGTGTAATCTATCACATTGCTTAGCGAACCATTTAAGTAAATAACAGATCTGCCGTAAGTAGCCTTAAACGCATCAAACAGCATTTTATCCTGGTTAAAGCTAAAGCTACCCTCGTTTATAAAAAACGGCAGCGGGAACAGCTGCGATGTTATGGCTATGTTTTTAACCTTTAACGTTCCCGAATTATTAAGCTGGCTGTAGTTGCCAGCCACGGCATCTTGTTGATTGCCCTTTAACGATACATTGGCCTGGATGGTACCTTTCACATCATATCCCTTCACAGCAAATACCTGGTAAATCTTGCCGATATCTAAAATGCCGTGCGATACAATATGGTAATTTACATTGCTGAAATCTTTCAGATCGGCTTTAAAGAAAAAAGGTTTACCCTCAAACGTAAACGAAATAGGTTTGATATCAACCCGCATCCCTTTTAACGAACCTGTACTATTGGTGATATTGGTGCTCACCTGTATATTTTGAATAGGGTGCGGGTAGTATTTGGTTTGGATGGACCCGTTTTGCAGCGCGATACTGGCCTTAACAACCGGGAATACATGTTTGGCCGCAATATATTTTCCCTTGGTTTGTACATCGGCCAGTAACATTCCCGCAACGGACATGCTATCCAGAGGGTAGAACTTTTTAATATCGGCCAGGTCAAAACTGGCTTTCAGATCAGACACCATGGGATAACCCGGTGCGGCGCTTGCTTTAAAATAACCCTTAAGGTAATTGTTGATCACATTGGCTTTGATGTTCTGTATCTCGAATGTGGCGTGTTGATAGTTGTTGTCGGGGCATGCGGCGTTGATATCAAAACTGATGTTTTTAACTGCTTCGGGCAAATTTGCATATTTAAAAAAGCCGTTACTGAAAGATGATTTAAGGCTAAATTTAGGTATGCTGGTAATCGTAGTATCTGCTTTTTTGCCCTTACGGATGATACTGGCGGCATACCTGCCCTGCGCCAATAAATGTAACGAGTATTTTCCTTTCAGTTCAACCGGTTTTACATCAAAGGCCTTGTTCCATTTTTCAACATCGATATCGGCGTTCAAACGGGTGTAAATATCCGGCTGTTTCATGCCTTTTACTTTTACAATGGCACTCAGGTAATCCTTACCGATGTTCATGTACAACGAGTCGAGGTTTACATTCAAACTGTCGGGATCAAGGCCGGGTAGTTTGGTGCTAAAGTTGAGATACAGGTTGCGGATTGGCTGCGGCGCGTGCGGGTTTTTAACATAGCCGTTGCGGATCTGTACGTTCAAACTCAGATCGGGCGCAATGCTATCAGCAGCGATATATTTACCGGCTACGCGCAGGCTTATATTACCTATGCCGCCAACCTGGGTATGCTCAAGCATTTTTAAATACTCGGCAGGCAGGGCGGTAAGCATGTCATTCAAGGCACTTTCGTGCGAGTTGATGTTGAGGTCCATATCGTACCCGTTTTTAATGAACCCGAACCGGCCGATAAATTGTACCGGCAGTTTGTTGATCAGCAGGTTGTTTTGCTGAAACAGAAATTCGAGCGATTTGGTGTTGATCTTGGTGATCAGGTCGGCATGCAGTTTTTTAGAAAGCAGGTATTGCTTATTGTCATACGAAAAATCAACCGAGGCCATTTCGGTATGCGTATGCAGGTCGAACACGTCTTTACTCAGATCGCCTCTGCCGGTATAGTTAAGGCCACGGGCCACAAACTGCACGGGTATGGAGCGATCGTTGTAAACCAGGCGGCTGTTTTCGATCAGGATCTGATCGATACCTAACGATACGCTGCCGGTATCAGCTGGTGTACTTGTTTTTTGTTCAGGTTTAGATCTGTATACATTGTAGTTGGCGTGCCCGGCGGTATCGGTTTGTATATTGATAAACGCCTGGGTAAAGTATACCTTGTTAATGGTTAAATTATCCCTAAATAAGGTGCTCAGGTTGATGCCCAGCGAAACCTCTTTGGCGGCAAGCAAAGTGTCGTTTTGAAAAGGCGCACTGCCCTTCAGCAAAAAATCGTTAAGGGTGAGCGTTAGATTGGGGAAGTGCCTGAAGAAAGACAAACGCGTACCCGAAAACTCTATCTTACCGTTAATGCTGCCATTGGCCCATTGCTTTATTTTATTATTTACTGTTTGCGGGAAAAGGTAGGGAAGCGAAAACAACAGGATCAATAAGCCAGCAACGGTTATCGCAACGATCTTAAAGGTTTTAAATATTTTTTTTCTGATGGTGCTCATACCAATGGTGATCTGCAAAAACGAAAAGACGACGCACGTATTTTTTTCTGTATTAACACAAAAATAAGTAATAGTTATACAAAGAGGGGTGTATTTGTTAATATTTAACTCAGGGAATTAATTAATAGTTATAGTTTTGTTTTTTAATTAAATAGTCGGTTTTTAAAGCGGTTTTTCCCGGTTGAATTTGATAGAATTTTAAGATAAGTAGTAACTTTATCATAACTAAATAATAGATGTCCGCACTACTTAAAGTACCAGCAAAAAACGAGGTTGCGCCCGAAGCACAAACCACATTTGATAATTTAACCAAAGCCATGGGTAAGGTGCCTAACCTGTATGCAACCATAGGTTACTCTGCCAATGCGCTCAACTCGTATATGGCTTACGTGCAGGCGCAGGCCAAAGGTTCTTTCCACGCCAAAGAGCGTGAGGCAATTTACCTCATCGTATCCCAGCTAAACGGCTGCGAGTATTGCCTGGCATCGCACACGGCAAGTGCTATGCGCTTTGGCTGGACGGAAGAGGAGACGCTGGCATTGCGGGCAGGTACCTATCAAAAGGGCTACTGGCAATTGCTTTACAAAGTCATCCGGTCGGTTATCGAAAACAAAGGTGATGTTGCAAAAGAACTCCTGGACGAATTTTTCGAATCCGGCTATACCGAAAAAGAACTGATGGACCTGATGGTGCTGATCAATGTAATGACTTTTACCAATTATACTTACCGGTTAACAAAGATCCCGATAGATTTTCCGTTGGCTAAACCAATATAATTATCATACAATATGAATAAACCAGCCAACACCGATGCCTACATAGCCAGTTTCCCGGCTGATGTACAAACCAGGTTACAACAACTCAGGACGTTAGTTAAAACAGTTGCACCTGATGCTGCCGAAGTGATCAGCTATGGTTTGCCTGCTTTTAAGCAAAAAAGCGGCATGCTGGTTTGGTACGGCGCGCATACCAGTCATATCGGTTTGTACCCGCGGGCCTCGGCTATTGAAGCTTTCGCCGATAAACTGAAAGCCTACAAATTTGCCAAAGGCTCTATCCAGTTCCCGTTTAACGAACCACTGCCGGTTGACCTCATTACCGAGATCGTCAAATTCCGGGTGGCCGAGAATATGCAGAAGGCGAAGAAAAAGTAAATGGCAATGAATTTTGAATGGCCAATATAGAAGTGGTTTGGTAATGGGCCATTCAAAATTCATCATTCGATATTCAGCAATACTACTTCGCTACTTCCAACCTCACTACATCATAGCAAATACCGCTGCCCACAGCTCCGGCCGGAATAGTGAGCACAATTTTGTTTTCGCCGGGTTTCAGCAATGCCGCGTCGAAGTTAAAATCCCGCTCCACCCAGGTACCTTCAATACCATCGCGCATCATGCTTGCGCCGCCGCCGCCAATATCGGTATCGGGGCCAACTTCTGTACCGTTAACAGATATACCCAGTGAGCGTGCCGCCGAACCCGAAATGCCGAACCGCAAAGTTGCTTTGCCCGTTGTTGGCGCATCTTTGGGCATGGTAAAATTGATGGTCCATGGCGTGGCCCGGCCCTGGTCGCGGCCATCAGGTTTATTATCAATATCATGCGGAACATGATAAATGTACCAGTCTTTGGCCGGATCAGACTTACCCACCGTAAAGTTCACGTCATTAGGGAAATATTTGGCATATTCAATGTACATACCCCAGTGCCAGTGGTCGTCGCCTTTATAAAACTCTTTGGCGCTGCGGTTTGGCGTACCTATCTGGAAGATCTGCTGGCCAAAATGTACCGGTTTCCATTCAATGGTTCCCAGGTCGAGCTTTTGCCCCGGCGTAATGGTTACGTTCGCTGTAGCATCATAAGCCCCAAGCACACCATCGGCAACGGCATGCAACTGGTAAATACCGGGGCGAACATTCGGAATAGTGAATGTGCCATCAGGCGCGCCCTCCGTCCAAAACTCGTAGTGCTTGGCATCGTTTTGCCAGGTTAAGGGCTGTGGCTGAAAGTTAAAGTTACGCTGCCCTGCAGGCCGCGGCGTTACATAAGTGCCACGATTGGCACGTTTGCCATTAGGTAATAACCTGGGTTGGTTAGCCGTATCCGCAGTGCTTTTAGCAGGCGGCGGCGGTATATCAACCTTTACGGTTTGGGTTAACACTACCGTTGTATCCCTGCGGCGCGGCTGACGGGGTTGTGCCGGCTGGTCGGGAAATGACAGGCCAACAAGCAAATTACCAAATTTGGTCATCGGGTTTTGCGGATCAACCAGTTTTAGTTTCCCTTTAACCGTAGCACGTTCGGCGGCTAAAGGGTAGTCAACGCCTTTTACCCAGTTATATGGCCAGCGGGCCTGTTCTGTCGCCACTTGTTTTTTGGCATCTATAAACAGTGTTTTTGGATCATTACCGGTAGGTACATAAATAAATATCGGGCCAACAACTTTTGTCCATGCTTCGTTATCGCCAAAGTTCAGTTCGCTGCCGCCATAGTGTGTACCGCGCCAGTAATCCAGCAGGGTAGGGTCGCCACCATCGCCATCGTCAATGTGGCCCGTCAGCTCAAAGTGCAGCGGCCCGCTCGACAGGTATTCAAACGACGGGTTGATGATATACAAACCTACTTTTTCCTTTGTTGACGACCAGCCGAATGCAGGGATCTTGCTCTGGTCGGCCGAGTAATCATATTTATGCTCCGCACGGCCGGCATAGGGCCCGGTAGTTAACCTGCGCGATTCCTTCATGTTCAGATCAGTGCCCTCGTCCCAGTCTTTACCGGTAGGCATCAAAAAATTACGCTGCTCGTCAACCGATAGCCAGTCGAAAACCTTACCCGAAAGCTTGAACCCAAAACGCGATTCGCCTACCGAACCGGCAGGGTAGGTGTCCTGGTGTGTAAATATGGCATAAGTATACAGGCCATGTGCGCCGCGTTCAAGGGTATAGCGTATCTCCAGGTCGGCAATTAAGCCGCCACCCTGGCCGGCAGCCTGCGGGCCGCTACCCAATATCGATTTACCATCAGAGTATCCTTTAACCGAAACCTCGGCACGGTCGCCGTTAACGTTTTTGGGATCAATGGTTATAGCAGTAACTTCGCGCGGTGCACGTGCGGGGCTTTGTTCCCAGTAACCGGCATGGTGGCCCGATACGTAGCCCATCAGCTCGATATTTGGTGTAACAGTTTTAGGTGTGGTTACCGAGGTGAGGTCGCCGCTGCGTTTGTTCACTTTTATGGTGAGGTAGCCGTTGCTCAGCGTATACGTTTGCGCATCCTCGGTAACGGTAACCGCTGGGGCTGATGCTTTTTTTGCTTGTCCAAAGCCGGTAAGCGATGAAAAAACGATCATAGCCGCAGCTAATAAAAGCGTATATTTATTCTGCATAATGGTTGTGTATTTTGGTTTACCCGATAAATGTAACCGGAGTGTTTATAAACAGCATCCTGTACTGTGTGCCTGTGTTTAAATTGTTACATTAGTAATACCATGATCTTTGGAAAGTATATGAGCATAATCAATCAATTAGCTTCGGCACTGGGCCGCCGCGACGAAGAACCCAACCAACAACTGGCCAAACAAATTGCCGATAACAGCGATACCGCGGCCGTAAAGGAACTGATCGATAACCTCAGCAATAAAAGCAAGGATATACAGCACGATTGCATCAAAGCGATCTACGAGACAGGTACGCTGAAACCTAAGTTGATAACGCCATACTGCGCCGAACTGGTTAAACTGCTCGATAGTAAAAACAACCGTATGCAATGGGGCGGTATGACGGCCCTGGCTACCATAACCTCCGAATGCCCCGATATCATTTTTGCCAACCTCGGTAAACTGGTGGCTGTTGCCGAAGCGGGTTCGGTAATTACTAAAGACAATCTGATGGCCATTCTGGTCGAGCTTTGCGCGATACCGCGATACGCCGGCGATGCTTTTGCTTTGTATAACGAACAACTGATGGGTAGTTTAACTAACCAACTGCCCATGTATGCCGAGCGGGCGTTACCCATCATCAACGATCAAAATAAAGCTGCCTTTATTAAAACCTTAAATTCACGCTTAGGCGATATTGAAAAGGATACCAAACGCGCAAGGGTAGAGAAGGTGATCAAAAAACTACAAAAATGATTTTGATAATTTTCCTGACCTATGCGTCCGCAAAAGGTGGGTATTTGTCGGTATTTTTCAGTTGTGTTTCTAAATTTTGTTAACAAATTTGTAATTAATTTAAGAACGAGAGCCTTAGCATACAAAACACGGCCATGCTTAAATATACATAAAATTAGCCGGAATTGCAAAAAATAACAGCCAAAAACGCGTTAGGGATAATAGCGGATACCGGCTCGTGGCTAAGGCCCGTGCAGTATGAGCGGTTAGCCCGGCCCGAAGGGAACGCCCAAGGTATTACAACAATATAAAGGAAGGTCACCTTCTATCTTTTGTGTATCAATCTTTTATCCCTTTTTTATATAAAAGCAAAATCCGATAAATTTATCTTTCAGTATATTTTGAAAGTTTAATAATTTATGTATCTTTGTATCATGAAAACGATACAACAATTGATATTTCTGGCAGGGGTAGGGCAACTCTGCCTGGTTACCGGCAGCGTATTTATTCCGCGGATATTAAACTGGCGGGCTGAATTAACCAAAGTGCAGCCCATCATTAAAAAAATGTTCTGGGTGTATGCTTTTTATATCCTGACTATAAACCTGTGTTTTGGCCTGGTATCAGTTTTTGCTTATGCTGATATGACCAATGGTTCAAAGCTTGCCACACTGGTCACCGGTTTTATCGCAGTATATTGGATCTCACGTCTGCTGATCCAGTTCCTGGTTTTGGATAGAACAAGCTTTCCCAAAGGCCTGTGGCTCAGGATCGGTGAAACAGCATTGGTGACTTTATTTGTATTTTTAGCTGCGGTTTACAGCTGCGCATGGTATCATAATCTTTAATTATGCCGGGCCTGTTATTGCACATCGTTTGCTTTGCGCTGATCAACCTGTTGTTGATCCTGTTGGGGTACTCTATTGTAAAACGTGGTATGATATGGCTAAGCTGGTTGTTACTTGTCCTGTCCGTCACCACTGCCGATCTGATTTTCATTAACGAGATACCCGTATGGCGCATGCTGGCTATTATCGCTACAACCTTCACAGCCATGAAATTGATTGCCGTTGCCGAAGCTTATAAAGGTAAAAGGCTCGGGCTAAGCTTTAAACAATGGGCCATATTCGCTTCAAGCTGGGCAGGCATGCGTGCCGAACCGTTCGAAAGCTTAGGTGGTCCTGCTTTGCCCAATGCACTGCCGATGGTGAAGTTTGGCATTAGCCGGATTGTTATAGGGCTTGTATTGATCGCCGCGGCCCACGGGGTTGTTGCTTTGCATTTACCATCCATCACCAATTATATCCTGGTAAGCGGCTTATTATTGGTGGGCCTGAGCCTGATACTGCATTTTGGCTTATTAAGCATCAGTGCCGGCATGTGGCGCAGGCATGGTGCAAATACTTACCTGTTGTTCCGCCAGCCCGCAACAGCATTAAGCCTCACCGAGTTCTGGAGCAAACGCTGGAACATCGCTTTTAGCGAGATGACCTCCGTAGCAATTTTTCGCCCGCTGAAAAACAGGGTAGGGGCGCCCGTAGCTTTAATGCTGTCCTTTGCCTTTTCGGGCCTGCTGCACGAACTGGCCTTAAGCCTGCCCGTAAATGCCGGCTATGGTTTACCAATGTTGTATTTTATCATCCAGGGCCTGGTGGTTTTATCCGAAAAATGGCTGGTCGTTAACAATATTCTTTTTCTTAAAAATAAGGTCATCGCCCGTATATGGGTATTCTTCTGGCTGGTTGTGCCAATGCCTTTGCTGTTCCACGAGCAATTTATTAAACACGTAGTTTGGGTGCTGGGCGGGGTAAAATAAATTCACCTCACCACCGTCCTAAACGTTAAATTAACCCGTGCCCGCGTAATCAGCTTAGTTGGCGGTAAGCGGTGCAGCCAGTGGGTTTGCGTAGTATCCTTCATTACCAGTAAACTGCCATGTTCCAGCAGTACCTGTACCGTTTGCTTGTTTTGTTTGTGTTTAAACATAAACCTGCGTTCGGCGCCAAAGCTCATTGAGCCAATGGCGCCGTTACGTTTCAGGTCCTTTTCGGCGTCGCTGTGCCAGGCCATGCCTTCGTCGCCGTTGTGGTACAGGTTCAGCAGGCACGAGTTAAATTGCTCGCCGCTTAATTGCTCGGCCAGTGCTTTAAGTTCTAAAAGTTCTTTGGTCCAGGACAGGGCGCGTTTGGTGGTATTGGAGTAGGTGTATTCAAACTCACCATCGCCATACCAGGCCACTTTACGTTTGGTTACAATTAGTTTACCGTAAATAACGGCCTCATCGTTTTTCCATTCAATGGTATTTAACAAGGTATCCAGGTAAGCATTGGCTTTAGCAGATGGCATTATTTTGCCATAATAATTTACCGTTCCATCACCGGGTAACAGGTTTTTGTTCGTATCGGTTTGATCGTTAAATAAATCCATCTTTAACTTAATGCATCATGAAATATCACACCTAAGGTATACCGTTCGCCGCTGTGCAACTCGCTTACGCCATGTTTCATATTTACCCGGTAATAACCCTTGCTGCCCTTTACCGGGCGAAAGTTGGTGGTAAATATCAACATATCGCCTTTGCCTGGTTTTAGCACAATAGCTTTTGATTGCGCCCTTGGCGTTTGCTGTACCAGTACAAATTCGCCACCGGTATAATCGGTATCTGTTTGGTTTAAAAACAGTACCGCTTGTATGGGGAAATCCACATCGCCATACAGATCCTGGTGGAGGGTATTAAAACCGCCCGGCCCGTATTTAAGTATCAGCGGCGTAGGTTTTAACTGCCCGGCCGTGTGGCATTGTGCCTGCAGTTCTTCAAACTTATCCGGGTAGCGCGTGCCTATATTCAATACTTTCATCCAGGTGTTGGCAATAGGGGCAAGCCGGGGGTAAACGCTTTCGCGGATGATTTGTATCGTATCCGGCAACGGGTAATTAAAATATTTATATTCACCCAAACCAAACCGGTAACGTTCCATCACTACGGTCTTCCGGTAAGCATCGGGTTTATTGTAGCTGTCTTGCAGTTCAGCACATTGCGTATCGGATAACAATCCGGGGATAACAGCATAACCTTGCTCATGCATGGTTGCGGTAATAGCCTCCCAATCCAGCGAGGCTATTGTTTGTTCTACCTGCATCGGCTTAGCTTAATTGGTTTGTTTTAACACCTTCCCAGCCAATAATTGCTGCCTTACGGGTTGGCCCCCACATATAACCGCCAAATGTCCCGGTGGACTGGATAACCCGGTGGCACGGAATTAAAAACGCTACCGGGTTGCTGCCAATGGCCGTACCCACCGCTCGCGACGCATTAGGCTGATCGATCTGTTTTGCCAGGGTTCCGTAAGTGGTTAGCTTACCCATCGGTATCTTGAGCAGCGATTCCCACACCTTCAGTTGAAAGTCGGTACCTTTCAGGTGCAACTTGATCTGGTTGAGCTTGCTCCAGTCGTTCTGAAAGATAAACAAGGCGTTTTGCTGTGCCAGGTCCAGCTTACGGGTAAACCCGGCGTTTGGAAAATTACTGATCAGATCCTGCAAAGCCTGTTGCTCATCCTCGTTAAAAGCCATGTAGCAAATACCTTTATTGGTTGATGCTACGATGAGGTTACCGAACGGGCTCTCGGCAAAGCTGTAATTGATGCTCAGGTTTTTGCCGCCGTTCTTATATTCGGCAGGCGTCATCCCCTCAATGTTAATAAACAGGTCGTGCAGGCGGCTGGTGCCGGAAAGGCCGGTTTCAAAAGCTGCATCAAAAAGCGTAGCCTGATTATCTTTCAGTACCTTTTTGGCATACTCGATACTGGTGTACTGCAAAAACTTTTTAGGCGTAGTGCCCACCCATTCGGTAAACATCCGTTGAAAATGGAACGGACTTAAATTTACTTTTTCGGCAACTTCGTCCAAATTGGGTTGCTCTTTAAAATTCTCGCTGATATAACCTATCGCCTCTGCAATGCGGTTATAATTGATGATTTCCTGTGTGCTCATTGTTATTGATTTATAGTACAAAGGTGTGCACTACAGGCGGGCCATAAAATCCGAAACTTGCGGTGTTTTGATCATGCGATATTAACTACAGGCGTTTTACGAAGCGTAGCCGCCACGCGTTTAATGAACAGGTAATTTGCCGAGCCGCCAATTACGGCGCCTACCACAGGTATCAACCGTTCAGCGGTTTTTGAGCCGATGTTGATGAGTAGCTTTTCTGCCACTTCTTCCATTATATTTTTGGTGACGGTGACGCCCGCATCTACTTTTAACGATGCAGCTACGATCTTAAAAAAGTCATCAAAACTTAGTTTATACGTGCCGGTGTTATGGTAGGAGATAGCCATGGTAACTCTAAACTGCTGGGTGATCAGGTTCACCATATCCAGCGGAACGCCTATCAGCATGGTAGTTAAGCCGCCGGCACCGGTTACCACACCCGAAGCGGCTGCCAATAAGGCACACTGGTTAGTAAACTTATCAATACCCATCTGGTCGACACCCTTTTTGATGCCCAACTGGTCTATCTGGTTAAATATCTTCTCAAAGCCATCGTTTGATAGTTTTTTAAAGCTTTCTTTAATATCCAGCCTTACTTTTTTAAGGTCGAATTTACGGACGGTTAAGATGTTCATGGCTTATGGTATTGATCCGGATAAGTATATGCTATTTCCATGCCAATAATTTCGGTATTATTAATTAGTATATTGTTGAATATCAATATTATTGCATATATTGTAACGGAATATCCGCCTGCTATTAGTTGTAATTTATAAATCGGTTTCTATCGGGAAACTATTTTTCAAATATCTTAAACACCTTACCTATGTCAAAAAAAACAATTGTATTTATTCACGGACTTTGGATCCACAGCAGTTCATGGCAGCCCTGGATGGATTTTTTTAAAGAGCAAGGCTACGAAACCCTGAACCCGGGCTGGCCCGGCGATTCGGCTACTGTTGCCGAAAGCCGTGCAAACCCGCAGGCTATTGCAAACCATGGGGTTACCGAGGTTGCCGATAGTTATGCCAAAGTTATTGCATCACTTGCCGAACCGCCAATTGTTATCGGCCATTCATTCGGCGGACTGATCGCGCAAATATTATTGGGCCGTGGAATTGCCGCAGCGGCCATAGCCATCGATCCGGCGCCGATGAAAGGCGTGTGGCAATTACCGTTTTCGGCGCTAAGGGCATCGTTTGCGGTATTGAGTAACCCGTTCAATCTCAAAAAAGCCGTATCGTTAACATTCGGTCAGTTTAAATATGGGTTTGCCAACGCCGTTCCCGAAGCAGAAGCTCACGAACTATACGACCTGTGGGCGATACCGGCTCCCGCCCGCCCGCTTTTCCAGGCGGCTACGGCTACCTTTGCCGGATCGGAAACTAAGGTGGATACAGCCAACGCCACACGCGGTCCGTTATTGATAACAGGTGGTGACAACGACCATATTGCACCGCCGGTACTGGGCAAGGCGTCGTTAAAAAAATATAATTCATCTGTAATTACGGAGTTTAAGCTGTTTGAGGGCCGCGGGCATTCGTTAATTGTTGACCACGGCTGGAAAGAAGTGGCCGGGTACAGCCTGGCCTGGCTCAACAAAAACGGACTGTAAGTAAACATATCGGGAACAAAGCTTTCGCACTTAAAATAAAAATTCGTTTATTTGCCCTCCCGATAAAATGACTCCGTAGCTCAGTTGGTAGAGCAAATGACTCTTAATCATTGGGTCGAGAGTTCGAGCCTCTCCGGGGTCACCAAAAGCACAGTAGTACTCAAATATTGCTGTGCTTTTTTCTTACTTTTTATACCTCAATAGTTTCTACATCGTCTTTAACATATACATCATACCTATTTGAGCAAGCTTACTCAGTAAAGCCTAATATTTGCTCTCCTTGCTTGTGTGTTATAATAGCAACAACCTTCACTAGCCTATTTAAATAGAACCGGACGAGATTAATCACAAATAATTTTGATAGCGGTATTTGTTTGAAAGTGATCGACAGCTGCCTGCAAGCGCCCGTATGTCTCCCGGAGTTTGCCTGCGTAATTATTAAACACTGTAGCATAACCCTCGTGGCTGGTCCGCCATTGCATATAAATAACAGAGATTGCGCTAATAGCAGTCATGAGGTCATTAACCTGAACATCTTGTGATGGAGAAGCCTGAAAAAACTGGTTTACCGCGATCATATTTGGTGTGATCAGGTTGTTATAAATGAGTGTCGTGTTTTGAGGATTTTGTGCCGAAACCAACAGCCAAGCCGCGGCATTTATCCGAAGCTGATGTTCCAGGTCTTGCCGTTGCTGGCTCTTAACAGCAGCGGGATCACTAAATAATGCTGTAGTTTGCTTTGTAAGCGTCATGAACGCGGCGTTCCAATCTGTCATGAGGCTATTCGCCTTTGCATAGTGTTCTTGATATTTCGCCTCGATTTCCGGCCCAAGCTTGTGCAAAAAATCAAGATTGCTTGTGAGGTAAAACAATTGTTCATTATTACTATGCTCCTCACCAGTGCTGTTGTAAATAAAAGCTTTGACAAGTTGATGAATATCAATAGCGGCTAACTTATCGGTATTCAAAGATAAAAAGCCAAAGGCTTCCGCAGAAAGGCGTTGGGATGCAGCCAGTCGTTTGGCCAGGTCAGCACATGATGCAGCGAAGGTTTCGACAGGAGCTGAAAAATTGGGCACCCAGGTATAGAATAAGGCTTTCAATTGTCGGTATTGTCGCCTCCGTTCCAAGTTAAGTTTTAACCAAGTGGCAAATAAGCCCAACCCGAAAACAAATAGGGTTACGCAGGCGGGAATTAGATACTTAAGTACATCATCACTTAGTAGAGATTCGGAATGTGGAGATTTTTGTATCAATAAGGTCATCGGCAATATGGTTGTTTTATCGAAGATAATTATATAGCCTTAGATCTCAAGTGGCAAAGCCATTACTTATATTTTGTATAATAGATTTGCTATCGGCCTCACTTTATGTCGGATATACTTCTTTCAACGCAATAATTTTCTTACAATCCTCAATAAATGAGTTCGATATCCGTATATTTGGGGGCACTATTTTAAAAAGTAAAAGCACATTCTCATTAAGGGTGTGCTTTTTTATGGTTGCAGAAGAAACAAAATGCCCTGTATAAATAATAGATTTCAGCAATATTTAAAAGCGATAAATAATCGTCAATATACTATTACAAGTTAGTTACTGTGAAGAAAATAATTTTACCCGCCCTGTTAATTATATTAGTTATCTCTGCCTGTACAAAAGAACCTGGTGCATCCACCGCCAGTTTAGCCATAGTAGGTAAATGGTATTATACCCAGGATACGCTCAGAACGTATAAGAACGGCGTTTTACAATCGATCAATACTACGGGTGTAACTTTGAACGGAACAAGTTTTAATCAGTTTAATAACGCCGGCAGGGGCTCAGTTCTGATTAGCGGTAACAGTAATGCTTTTACCTATTCGATAACCGGCAAAATAATTACTTTATATAAAGCGGCACAAAGCATTGGCGGAGTTGCCATACCCCCCGCAACAGAGTTTGCAACCATCAAAACCTTAACTGCCACCCAACTGGTGTTGTTTTATAGCGATACCTCAGCAGACGCACAGGGTAACACAATTTTAAGCACAGAAGTTGCTTGTTTTGGGAAGTAACAAAGCAGGAGTTTGATTTTTTTAACAGATAAAAGCCTTTAGCGAAAGCTGAGGGCTTTATTGTTGGTTGCGCTGATGTGTAGTGGTAAAATAAGTGCCGTACGTATTGTATGCAACATATTGTTACCAACATGGAGGAAAAAAGATCCACAGCTATTTCACGCAGAAGTTTTGTTTCGTCGATCGGGGTATTTGGCGCAGTTGTAGCGTTACAGGTACGGTCGTTTGCCGGTAGTACAGAACCTCAAAAGCAAAACCTGCCCATATTAAAAAGCGGCCCATATTTGCAGGCGCCTTCGGCAAATAGCATTACAGTGCGCTGGTTAACTAATGTACAGTGTTTTAGTTGGGTTGAGTATGGCGAAACGTTTGATAAACTTGACCGCAAGGCCGAGAGTGAAAGTTTTGGACTTGTACAGGCATTTAACACCATAAATGCGATTAGCATTAACGATTTGCAACCCGGAAAAAGATATTTTTACCGTATTTGCTCAAAAGAAATTAAAATATTTGAGCCGTATAAAATTACATTTGGCGATACTTTTACAAGCGAGGTTTTTTCGTTTAATACTGCTGATCCCAAAGCCGGTAAAGTTTCGTTTTTGGTTTTTAACGATATACACGACAGGCCCGAATCCTTTTCGCTGTTAATGAAATATAATGGCGACCGTAAAAACGATTTTGTGTTTTTAAACGGTGATATGTTCAATTTTCAGGTAGATGAAGATCAGCTGGTAGATCATTTGCTGAAGCCTTTTGGTACATTGTTCAACACTGTTCCATTTTTCTTTTCACGGGGTAATCATGAAGTAAGGGGTAAATTTGCCAGAAACTTGCCCCAGTATTTCAACAGCGAAAAACCTGCATTCTACTTTTCATTTCAATATGGGCCCATGTATGCTATTGTGCTTGATTCGGGAGAAGATAAAGAGGATAACAATGTTTCTTACGAAGGAATGGTTGATTTTGACCGTTACCGGATAGAACAGGCCGCATGGCTGGAAAAGGAAATTAAAAAGCCAGCGTTTAAAAAAGCGAAGTATAAAATTGTTTTCAGCCATATCCCATTGTATAATTCGGGCGATTGGCATGGAACCATGCACTGCCGGCAGGTATGGGGCCCGATTTTAAACAAGGCTAAGATCAATTTACTGATCTCGGGGCATACCCATCAATATGGTATTCACCTACCAGTTCCCGGCGAACATAACTATCCCATCGTTATTGGCGGAGGCCCGGGTAATAACATCCGTACTATTATTAAAGTTGATGTTGATGATACCGCCTTTAAATTAGAAATGCTGGATGACAGCGGGAAACGGGTAGGCGAGATAACTATTTGATCGGGACGCACATTTGTTCCGCCCATGTTGGTGTTGTCACCAACATGATATTACTGTTAAACCCACTACCAATTCCCGCCACAAAAAACTAACTTTGGGTACCAGTATAACATCAATGGACAATACAAGAGTATACAAAATGTCGTTTGCGGGCGTTTATCCGCTCTATATCAATAAGGCTGAGCGAAAGGGCCGTACCAAAGCCGAGGTAGATCAGATCATTTTTTGGTTAACCGGGTATGACGTGCAAACACTGCAGCAGATTATTGACAATAAAACCAATTTCGAAACCTTTTTTGCGCAAGCGCAGCTCAACCCAAATGTATCAAAGATCACCGGGGTAATTTGCGGTTATCGGGTTGAAGAAATTGAGGACCCGCTGATGCAAAAAGTGCGTTATTTGGATAAACTGATCGATGAATTGGCAAAAGGAAGAGCCATGGATAAAATTTTACGAAAATAAGTACGGTTCAGGGGCAATACATCAACTTTTTAGCTATTTTAGCTCAGTTAAACCACCGTTTTCCGTGCTCAAAAATCTCATCACCGCTGTATTATTTTGCAGTTTATTGCAGGCTGTTCAGGCGCAGATCATCAACAATGCCGATGTCCTGGCGCGCAAACAGGTCCCCGTTTTGTGTTACCACCAGATACGCGACTGGCGTAAAAGCGATAAACAGGCTGATAAGGATTATATCATCCCGCCGGAAACATTTAAGGCCCAGATCAAAATGCTGGCCGATAGCGGATATCACACCATACTGCCCGATGCCTTGTTTGATTACCTGACTAATGGTACGCCGTTGCCCGCCAAACCCGTTATGCTCACTTTTGATGATACCGATGGCGACCAGTATGAAATAGCGCGGCCCGAGCTGATGAAGTACGGCTTTAAAGGCGTATACTTTATCACATTTACTAATATCAATAAAAATAAGTATTACATGAGCCGCAGCCAGATCAGGCAGTTATCCAACGAGGGGAACGTGATTGCCTGCCACACGCAGGATCATACCAATTTTAAAAAATACACCGCTCAGGATTGGGAACCACAGATAGGCATTCCCACCAAAAAGCTTGAGCTGCTTGCTGGTAAGCCCATTAATTATTTCGCCTTTCCGTTTGGGGAGTGGAATTCGCAAGGATTGCCACAATTGCATAAATATGGTTTTAAGGCAGCCTTTCAGCTCTCCATGCCGCGCGACCCTAACGACCCGCTGATGACCATCCGCCGTATTTTAAGCTGCGGTTACTGGAACGCCGAAACGCTCGATTACAATATCAAACATGATTTTGGCCGCCCTTCGCCCAAATTGGCATCGCTGGCAAAGCCAAAGCAACAGCCTGCCAAAACTACGGCCAATAAATAAGCTGGAATTAGAAATAGCGTATAGCTGCATTTTTCCATTCTTGCAATAACAGTTTTTGATTAGTAAATTTAGTGCATACTTAACCAAACCTGTTATCACAAATTATGGAAAACAACGTAACTGCAACTGATGCTACCTATGACGAACTGTACAATTACGCGGTAAAAATGAGTTTGTACGGCAACAAAAACTCGTACGAAATTAAAAATGCCTTACTTGAACGCGGCATGAACGAACAAGACGCCGATGTTATTATTGAAAACATAGAGGGCCAAATTACCGATGCGCGCAGAAAGAAAGCACAAAAAGACATGCTGTACGGGGCGTTATGGTGTATTGGCGGCACTGCCTTAACCCTGGCCAATATTGGGTATATATTTTGGGGCGCTATTATTTTTGGCGGCATTCAGTTTTTCAGAGGGGTATCTAATCTTAAATAAGAGTTACATTTTATCGGTCGATTTGATGTTAGTGTTCTGTTTTTATGGAAAGATCAAATAGCGAAGCAGTTAGTACGTATATTGAAAAATTAGATGCGCCCGTGGCCGCAATAGTTGAGGCTTTAAGGCGCATTATTTTAAGTGCCGATGCGGAGATAGGCGAGGAGATCAAATGGAATGCGCCAAGCTTTTTTTACACCGGCGAAATGAGGCCCTTTAATCCTAAAGAATACAAGCGGCACATTATTGTAATGAACCTGCATAAACGCATTTTGCTTGTTTTGCCAAGCGGCGCCAAAGTGAACGATACCAGCGGGTTACTGGAAGGCAGTTATACCGATGGCCGCCGCCTGGTAACCATTAAAACTATGGATGATGTTACCCAAAAGGAGGCGGCCCTGAGATCGGTGATCAAAGATTGGTTGAAACTGGTGGAGAAATAACTATTTCTTTCCGGTTATCAGTTTCCCGATATCTCTTTAAGGATCTCCGCGAAATTGCTTTGCCCCCAATGTTCGGCATATTGGCCGTCGCGTAAGCGGATGATATCAATTACCTTGATCTCAACCTTTTTATTGCTTGGCGCGATACCGAATATTTCGCCGGTATGTGTAGCATAAATGGTTTTACGGCTGGTTACCAGGTCGCCTTCGGCAACCTGCTCGTGTATCTCAACTTTCAACCCGGGGAAACCTTTGCGTAATACATCATTTAAAAAGTAATAGAAGCTTTCGGCGCCATTGGGTGCACCAGCCGGCGCAGAGTGGTTGATCACATTACCGGCCAGTAATTCATTAAAAGAAGCGGGGTTACCCTGTTCAATACATTCGGCATTAAAGCGTTTAACTACGGCTTTGTTTTGTTCTGTTGTGTAGCTCATTTTGTGTTGCTTTTGTTTAATGCAAACATAGTTTGCCAAAAGCGGGCCGGTATAGGGCTAAGCACTCAAAAGCTGTTGCTAACGGTTCAAACTACCTCGCTGTAGGCTTTGGGCGTTACACCAAAATGTTGTTTAAACGATTGGGAGAAACTCGAATGGTTTTCGTACCCTACCTTGTGGTATACCTCGCCGGGGCGCTCGCCGTTTTTCAGGATCAGTTCACCGGCCAGCTCCATCCGTTTTTGCAGCAGCCATTTTCCCGGCGGCATGTCGTAAATATCTGTAAACCGTCGTTTAAAGGTCGATAAGCTCAAATTACAGATAAAAGCAAGCTCATCCAGGCTAATGTTATTGGTGATATTCAATTCAACCGCTTTCCTGATCTCCAGGTCTTCCAGTTCCCGGTTTTTGGTTAGCGGAAAGGCAAGGAGCTGCAGGGGGCAAACTTCCAGTAAATGCAGCATCAGTTCTTCAAATTTTAGCAATTGCATCTCGCGCGAAATAATTGCCGGCGACCGGAAAAGCAATTTAAGCGATGCGATATAATTGTTTACAAAATCATCCTTTTTAAAAGCGATATAAGGTTCGGTGGTAACTGTTCTGCTCTTTTTAACAGCCGCTATCTTATCCTGGTATTTTGAATAAAAGTCGGCGAGGGTTTTGTTTGAGAAAAAGATCAGCACACTTTCAAACTGCACGACCTGGTGCAGATCCATCGTTACAATGCAGTTGCCCGCCGAAAGAAAATGAAATTCGCCATGCTGTATGTTTACCGTTTTACCGGCAAAATGCATGGTTTTGGTACCGCTTATTACCAGGCTGATGGCATTGGTATGTAATACGCTTTTACCTTTAAACGAACCAACAGGCGCATGGTAATGATGAATAAAAATATCATCGTGCCGGTTTCCCTTTCCGGTGATGATATCCTGCGGTAAATTAAAAATTTCCATGTGAGTTGATAACGGTGTTAAACAAATATCGGTATCCGGATGCTTTACACATATCATTTAAATATCAAAAAATTATACCTTCGGTTATATATTTATACTCATGCTATCCTTCAAAAAACTATTTAAAATTACGCTGTTCGTCAGTGTTTTATGTTTGTTTAACTTAACCGCAAATGCACAGAAAAGCCAATTGCCGGTTCAGGAGATCTGGCAGCGCGATTACCAGCCCTTTCGCATTGCCGGCAACCTGTATTATGTTGGTACTTTTGATTTGGCCTGTTATCTCATCACCACGCCGCAGGGCCATATCCTCATCAATACCGGACTGGAAGATTCGGGCCCGATGATTAAGCAACACGTGGAAGCATTAGGCTTTAAATTTAATGATATTAAGATACTGCTGGCTACACATGTGCATTACGACCATGCAGGCGCTTTGGCCTGGATCAAAAAGGAAACCGGGGCCAAACTGATGATAGAAGAAAACGACGCACCTGTTGTGGCCGATGGCGGCAACTCTGATTTTTTATATGGTGGTAAAGGCGCTTTATTTCCACCGGTAAAAGCCGATAAATTATTGCACGACCAGGAAGTGGTTAAACTTGGCGATGCAAAGGTAGCTGTTCTGCATCATCCCGGGCATACCAAAGGCGCCTGTAGCTTTTTGTTTGATGTAAAGGATGATAAACGCTCGTACAAGGTGCTCATTGCTAATATGCCAACAGTTTTAAGCGAAACCAAACTTTCGGGAATGCCAACGTACCCGAATGTGGGTAAAGATTATGCTTACACCTTAAAGGCCATGAAAGATATCAAATTTGATATTTGGCTGGCATCGCACGCCAGTCAGTTTGATCTGGAAAAGAAACATCAACCTGGAGATGGTTATAACCCGCAGGCATTTTTTGATCAGAAAGGGTACGATGCAGAACTAAGCGATCTGCAGCAGCAATATGATAAAAGGTTGAACGATAAATAAAAAAGGCTCCCGGATTTTCCGGGAGCCTTTTGCTCGTGTAGAGCGGTATTTTTATGCAGTCGCGTACATTTCTTCGCGTTGCTTCTGAACGGCGTCGCTGTTAATGTATTCGTCGTAGGTCATCAGTTTATCGATAACGCCGCCCGGAGTGAGCTCGATGATGCGGTTGGCAACGGTTTCGGTCAGCTCATGGTCACTCGAGGTAAATAGGATAGTGCCTTTAAAATCCTTCATACCGTTGTTCAGCGCAGTGATCGATTCGAGGTCGAGGTGATTGGTCGGTTCGTCAAACAACAATACGTTGGCTTGCTGTAGCATCATGCGGCTAAACATGCAGCGCATTTTTTCGCCACCGCTTAACACGTTGCTCTTTTTCAAAACCTCTTCGCCCGAAAACAGCATCCTGCCCAAAAATCCGCGGATAAACTGATCATCCTGGTCGCCTTCGCTGTATTCGCGCAGCCAATCGATCAGGTTCTCGTCCTTGCCTTTAAAGTAGTCGGCGTTATCAACCGGGATATCGGCAGCCTTTATGGTCACGCCCCATTTAAAGGTACCTTTAAAATCGGTATCGCGGCCCATTAAAATATTGTAAAATGCCGTAGTAGCTAAGCTGTTTTGCGACAGGATGGCAATTTTATCACCTTTATTTACCATCAGGCGAACATCGTTAAACAATACTTCGCCGTTAAGGCTTTTGCTTAAATGCTCAACCTGTAGTATCTGATCGCCAGCCTCGCGGCCCAGGTTATTGAATATAATGCCCGGGTATTTACGGTTTGATGGTTGGATCTCGTCAAGATTGATCTTATCCAAAGCCTTTTTACGGCTGGTAGCTTGTTTTGATTTGGAGGCGTTGGCGCTGAAACGGCGGATGAAATCCTGCAATTCCTTAACCTTGTCTTCCAGTTTTTTATTCTGATCAGACCGTTGCTTCAAAGCCAACTGGCTCGATTGATACCAGAAGGTGTAGTTACCGGTGTAGATCGTCATTTTACTAAAGTCGATATCCACCACGTGGGTACAAACGGTATCTAAAAAGTGCCTGTCGTGCGATACTACCAGTACAATAGCCTCGTATCCCGCAAGGAAATCTTCCAGCCATGCAATGGTGTTGATATCCAAATCGTTGGTAGGCTCATCCAGTAATAAAATATCGGGTTTGCCAAATAAAGCCTGTGCCAGTAACACACGTACTTTTTGGTTACCGTCAAGCTCTTTCAGCAATTTGTAATGGTGCTCTTCTTTGATACCCAAGTTGCTCAGCATGGTAGCGGCGTTGCTTTCGGCGTTCCAGCCATCCATTTCGGCAAAAAGGTTTTCCAGTTCGCCCGCGCGCTCACCGTCTTTATCGGTAAAATCTTCCTTCAGGTAAATGGCGTCCTTTTCTTTCATTACGGCGTACATTTCTTTGTAGCCCATTAAAACGGTTTCAATAACCGGGAACTCATCAAACTGGTAGTGATTTTGGTTAAGCACAGCCATACGCTCACCGGGGGTAAAGCTGTAGCTGCCGCTGGTTGGGTCAATTTCGCCCGAAAGAATTTTCAGGAAAGTTGATTTACCGGCACCGTTAGCGCCAATAATACCATAACAATTGCCCTGGGTAAACTTTAAGTTAACATCCTCAAAAAGTGTGCGTTTTCCATAACGCAATGAAAGATTAGAAACGGTAATCATGCCGCAAAGGTACGGCTTTTACAGCGAAGCTAAAAGCGCGGAGTATTGATTTATCATTGATTTTCAGCCCAAATCAATTATTTTTACACAGCATCAGCATTGGCAATTTTGGATCATCAACTCACACAGCAAGAGCTTATTGAATGCATATCGGCAGATATTGGCAAACCCAACGTATTAAAACTGGCCGATACCTTATTGATACAGGATTTTCCGCTGGCGGGTTTGATCGGGGTTACTTTGCATCCCGAAAGAGAGATCGCATTCAGAGCTGCATGGACATTAGAAACGCTGGTGCTTGGCCAGCCATCGCATTTTATCGATCAGCTTGACCAATTGATCGCCCCGTTTTGTATGGTTAAAAACACGGGCTGCCAGCGCCATTATGCCCGTATATTGGATGAGCTGACTGCACCCAAAGCGGATAAGGCAATTAAAGCTAAAATGTTATCCATGGATCTTGAGCCCGTTGCCGAGCGTTGCTTTGATCTGATGATCGAGCCGAAGACGCCTATCGCTGTAAAGGTTTTTGCAAGCCAGCTGGCGTTTAACCTGCGCCACCGGTACGACTGGATAGCTGAAATATTAACCGGGCAATTACAGATCATGATGAACGGGGGCAAACCGGCCATCAGGGCGCGGGGCCGCGTATTGCTCGAGCAGTTGACTAAACGTTAGGCAGCTTGCTGTTGTATTGAAAACTTAAAGCTCCCGATGGGCAATTTTGCACCGTGCGCACAATATCTTCAGTACTGCCGTTCTCCATCACTACCCATGGTTTGCGCCTTGGATCAAACACCTGTTGCAAACCACGCACGCAATTGCCGCTGTGTTTGCATTTTTCGGGTTGCCAAAATACAGTGATATCGTCGTTTTGATATTTTTTGTCTAACAAGCTCATTGAGCTAATATAGCTACTTAGCCTGAATTTTTCAAAATAGATTGGGTTTGAAATGATAATAATGTCGGTGAGGACACCGACATTGGAGGAAAGACAACTCCCTTCTTGAGAAGGGGTGTGCTGGGTTTGTGAAGTAGCGGGGATGTGTTATTCAGCGCTTTGAAATACACACCCCTGCACCCCTCTCAAGAGGGGAATCGCACCAGCCCGGGGCTTTAAGAGGCCCCCAAACGCCATTACGGATGATTTGACGCCTCAATTTGCGGGTGATTCAATTTAGCCTCGATAGCCGACGAACTGTTGTTGGCGTAAGTGCCGTAAGCGTTAACCAGCACACCTTTCAAATTATATTTTTCCGATTCGATAGCATACACGATCGACATATCCGAGGGATTGGTGGCTCCTTCAAAACGGTAAAATTCTTTAATCTCAAAGTCGCCGGCTGTCATGTGGATGTTTTGCCCGTTATCGTTTATCGTATCGCCATCTAAAGTTAAATTGGCGGTGTATCCTCTTTTATTCAGATCCTGAGTTGCATCAACCAGGGTTTCATAGCTTTTCATATCAGTGGTATTTAAGTTTTTTTAAGAGTAACCCTTAAATAAGGGTTGTTGTTTGAAATTTTTGGAGCAAAAAAAATCCCGGCAAGGAAACCAAACCGGGACGGTAATCAAAAGGGTGGTATATGTTATTTTATTTTGCTTAGCATGATATCAGCAGTTTGCAAGGCGCCTTCAACCCAGCCCTGATAGTCGGAGTAGGCTTCGCCGCAAATGTATAACGGCATTACTTCTATTGGGTGCGGTATTTTTTCTTTTACTTCCCAGCTTTTTACACCAATGTTCCAGCTGTTCCATCCGCCGCCAAACGGGTCTTCGCCCCAATCGCGGAAGGCCGCATTGTTCACTATCGGGGTATGGCTCAGGCCGTGCATCAGCTGCAGCTGGCGTGCAACCTCCGATACCATTTTGGCAGGAGCCTGATATTGGTTCCAGCTTTCATTTGCCTTGGTACGCGGCGCATCGCCAACAAAAGGGTTGTCTATTTTAGGGTGTGCTAAGTTATGTTCCCATGTTTTGCTCCGTTGCGGGCGCAGGCCATCCCAAAAGCCAATGTTGTTGCCATCGTCATAACTGGCCAGCAGCATAGATTCGCCTTTTGCAGCCGGCGAGCCATCGTTATTTGGCCAGTAATAAGTTTGCCTTACGGGAAGATCGGTAACGCTTCGACCTGCATTTACAGGCACGAACGAACCATTAGCAGCAGTGTACCCGGCCGCCAGCCACCACGGACTGGCATACGTGGTAAATAACTTGAAAAGCGGACGCGGGGTTACGCTGCCGGTTAATTGTTCTATACTTTGTAATGGCGGGCAACCTGGCGTTAACAGATCAAGCGAGCGGCGCGGCATGGCTAAAATAAGCTTGCCTGCAACAACTGCCTTGCCATTTACCATGAGGTGGAACTTGCCGTTGATATATTCAAAGCTTTCCAGTTTGCTTTTTAACCTCACCTCGCCGCCCAACTTTGTAAAAAAGTCGGCCAAAGTTAACGGTACCTGCTGGAAGCCGTTTTTAAAACCTTTGTATACCGGGTTGATGCCAAAATCGGTCAAATACCATGGGATAGCGTCGGCGGCGTTCCAGTTAAGCAGGGTTGAATCGTAGCCACCGGCATCCATGCCAAACTGGTAAGCCTCGCCGCTTATTACGCGGTACAGTACGTTCCAGAAGCCTTGTTTGTACAGCGGTTCGCCTGCAAAGCTGGCATTCTGCGCCATTTTACGGCGGTCGTCTTCAGTCAGGCTCGGGTCGGTTATACCGGGCACTATCTGTTCTATCGCGTTTACAATTACGCTGCCCGGTGTATTGCCTTTTTCTAAAAAGGTTAGCTGGTAAGGTACCTTGTTAGGATTGGATGTAAAATCCGACAGGCGCAGATAAATGCCGCGTAAGTAAGCAATATTTTGAGGCTGATCAACAGGGAAGGGGTAAAGCTCTATCTGCTTATCCTTCGGTAAACCTTTGTTCAAGTCGTGGATCAGTTTAACGATAAGGGGTTGCGCATTTTCTAATATCCGCATACCGCCCAGTTCGGCTACCATGCTGGGGATGCCCGGCGGCTGTACCGATAATAACCGCCCGCCAATGTGATCGCCGCCCTCAAATACCACGATCTTTTTGTCCTTGTTTTCTTTTTGCTGTTTGAGTTTCCAGGCGCTGTATACCCCCGAAACACCACCGCCAACAATGGCAATGTCAATAGTTTCTTCTTTCATAAATAAGGCTCCGCGTTTGCCCGGAGCAGGCGTTGTTTAGGTGAATTAAAATATGAACAGAAGATCAGTCGGGTGGGAAAATCGTACGGTGTATCTGTGATAAATATATTGATATTTTAATTTATCAAAGCAATATTTTAATAAAAAATAATTGTTGGTTTTTTGTTAAGCCAGCATGTGATCGCAATAACAAAAAAGGCCACCAACCTTAGCTGATGACCTTTTAACATAGGTAGGTATTAATATGATTAAGGTAACAGGCTTACTTTAAGCGATGATGTCAAATCATTAAAGCTATGATCACTCAAACAGGCATCATCGGCAGTTAAGGTTAGAGCCGTGCCGCCATAGCTGTTGTTGGTATACAGTATTACCTGCATGCCCGGCGGTATTTTGATGGATGAGGCATCATCATTAACGCCGCCTTTGGCTATCATATCGGCTTGTAAAAAGTTACCCACATCAAAAGTTGCCTTCCAGCCGCCGTAGCTGCAATTTTGATACAGGTAAACATCCCCGTCTCCGGCTACAAAACGGCGGTGTTTGAGCCATAAAATGCCGGCTGTGATCTGTGCAGAGCTTGCGTATTTGCTGTTGGCAATGTCAATGTTCGATTCGTAAAAATACCGGTCCTGCCGTATATCGCCCAGGTAATAATATTGCCAGCGTACATAATTGTCGCCGCCTGAGTTGCCGGTGCCTGTGGTGCCATCTACCTTGCCGGCATAAATACCACCGGTAACAGTGGCTAATACAATATCATAATAAGTATTGGCCATGTTTTTGATCTGCGTAAGCGTTACGCCGTACCGGCCGCTGTCGTAGGCGTTCCATAGGCCTTCGGCATCGTAGGCAAAGTGGTTGGTATCTTCGGTGCTTCCGCCAAGCGCATATTTCCAGTTCCAGCAGGCAGCGCCGTCGGGGGCGGTATTGGCCGTAAGGTTTGAGGTAAACCAGTTCACATTTGCCTGTACAACGGCATCATATTGTGTTATGCGCGATGCCGAGTCGGCTAACAGCACATGGCACTGAATAAGCCTGATCATGGCATTGGTTACCATAAACATTTGGTTCCACGGTGCGGGGTCGCCCGGTTTATACGGGTTTGGCGCGCCGGGGAAATAGAGTTTTTTATCGCTTGTGCGTACAAAGTGCGGTGTTATCCAATTATCAATTACATAATCTGCCTGTGCAATATAGGTTAATGCCCGGGCTTTATAGGTAACCCCGTAACCATGCGGGTTACCGTCGGGAACGGTGGTGTTCCATATCGACGAATGCTGCAGGATGAGTTTGGCGCAATAAGCCATGTGCGATATGACCTGCCCTTGTTCAATACCCGCGGTCTGGGGGCTATCGGTTGGGGCGCTGCTTGGCCATACGGGTTCGATGTTACCGGTCCACAAGGTGCGCTGGCCACCATTGGCGGCACTTGCCAGGTCATTCCTGCCGGCCAAAGCTGCATCACAAAAGTAGATCATCTTGTTCAAAATAGAGGTGTTGCCCGTAGCATCATACATCAAACCACAGGCTTCGGTTTGGTAGGCAGGGTTGCCAAATACCCAGGTATTCTGATCATTTGTTGCAGGTGCCGATAGCGCGTTCACATAGGTTAGAAAAGCGGAGGACTCATTGGTGGTAATGTCCCCGTTTAAACCTTCTATAACTAAAGACGTGCCGCTGGCAACCCTGTTGATTAATGAAGGAGTAGCCACAGTAGCATCTGGGCCTTTAGTGCTGTCGGTAAAGGTGGCCTGCTTTTGGCAGCCATACCATAACGCGCTCGAAAGCAGGAGCATTGCCCCGGTAATAATTACTGGTTTTTTCATAAAAGTAGATTTGGTAAAAAAAATAATTGGTTATAGAATTACACAAACCTTGGCTTTTAATTTCAATGAAAATTGTTTGTTATTGGCCTAATAATAAATTAAATATTCATAGTGATAAAGAATAATAATTGTCAATTATACTCTTAAAATCAGATAGATACAGGACGTATGTCGGCTATACCGGGTGCGATAATAATTATAATTTAAAGTTAAAATATAAGGGTTGTATCCCTGTTGTCTGCGAGGCTTTGCTTGCGCTTTCGCCACCTGGCGATTTTAACAAGCGCCATTATACCGGCTGCCAGTCCGGCAATAATGGTTAAACCAATGGTTAAAAATGCCTGGCCCATAGGCATACCGTAATGCCCGTTAAAGGGTTTGTTGGGAAGAAAATAAAAAACCAGCGCGCCAATTGGAAATATCAATATGTAGCCGGTAACTACGCCTGTTAGCAGGGAGAGTACTAAGGAATATATTCCCATAAATTCGCGCATGCCCGTGCGTTTTATCACACGTGGGAGTATGATATAACCAACAGTTGTCAATACGATCGGTGCGATGAGCAGGAGCCAGCCTAATGGTTTCATCCTATTAATACAAGAAGCAGACTAAAGGTAACCCCATAGTAGTTTCAGACTACATTGCTATTTATAGCGAGAGTAAAAGCTATTTTTGATGCTTCCAAAATCTGCCTTTTCCATCAGATATCCATTCTAAAGCATCATCTATTCTTTTTTGCCGTGTTTCATCGGTCTTTGCATCCATGATCCAGATAATATATTCCTTACGAAAAGAATTGGATCTGGCTTCAAAAACCTCCCGGGCCCTGAGATTAGCTGCCAATGCCGCCAACAGATAGTCTGGTGTTTCTAATACTTTTGGTTTGTCGCCTGCCGGTTTTTCCCGCTTTATTTTGACGCCTTGTTCGTTTAATTGTGCCGCCTCTTTCAGCATTGTTATAAACAGTTCATCCGGTGGCAGATCTTCCATTTTATTGATCTTGCCTAAAAAACGCTGAATAGGTTTTTGATTTTTACTCTCTTTAAGGCGCGGGTCGCTCATTAACTCAGCTTTTAAGAAAGTAAAAGAGCAATGATTTTTATAAGCTGCCATCACAAACAAATGGTCATTCTTGTAGTCGAAATGCGGGAAACTCCACTTTATCGCCTCTGTCACCTCCGGACAATTTTCGTGTATGAGCCTGCGCCAGTGCGTCAGAATAGGTTTTGCAAAATCTTGTGCATTATCCAGGTAAGCATCTACTGCCGGGTCGTAGTTCATAATTTTTAATTTTTAAATTTAGGATTGAGGGAACGCAGTCATATCCAAATAGGCCATTTCCCATTTATGGCCGTCAAGGTCGGCAAAGCTATGCTGATACATCCAACCTTGATCCTGCGCCGGGGCATAGAGTTTACCGCCCAATAGCACTGCTTTACTCACAAACGCTTTTACTTCCTCCGCTGAAGCGGCGTCCAGCGCGATCAGCACTTCGGTTGAATGATGCGCATCGCACACTTCCGTGTCGATAAATGATTTGAAATAAGTTTCGGTTAGCAGCATTACAAAGATGCTGTCGCTGATCATCATGCAGCCTGCTTTTTCGTCAGTAAACTGCGGATTAAATGAAAACCCGAGATTTTGGAAAAACTCCTTGGACTTAGTGAGATTTTTTACCGGTAAATTTATAAATACTTTAGTTGCCATAACATTGAGTTGAATGGCACAAAGAAACTTAGCCCGGTGTAAAAACACTGGTCGAAAACTTGGATGAACAAGTCAATTTAATTACTTGCGCTGTTTGCGGAACTCCGAAGGTGATAACCCGACCTGTTTTTTGAAAAATTTGCCAAAATTAGCGGGATCCGAAAAGTTGAGCTGATAGGCAATACCCGCAATTTCCAAATCGGTATACTGGATTAGCGACCGGGCTTCGGCCGCCAGGCGGTCGGCAATAAAGGTAAGTGCGTTTTTACCCGAAACGCGCTTAACCGATTGCGAAAGATAATTGGCAGTAACCGAAAGCATCGCTGCATACTCCTGCACAGTACGCTTATCAATATAATGATTATCAATCAATTGGATAAATTTACGCAGCAGTATTTGCTGAGTAGTAACAATTCGGACGTCCTTTTTCTTTTCTAATGCAAAGTCTTGCAGGTGATAAAGCAGGCCAAGTAGTTTTATCCTTGCTTCCATATGCTGCGCTTTAGGCGAATTTTCGTAAGCGGTAAAAACGGATTCAAAGTGCGGTGCCAATTGATTAAATGTGGCGTGGTCAAACTTAAACAGGCTGGTATGTAATACGTCAAACAAAGGAAATTGCAAATGAAAGTCCGGTTTAAAAAAGGAGAAGCATTCTGGTTTAAAGTAAATCACATAACCCTCCAGTGCATTGTTATGTGCAAAGCTATACACCAGATTAGGCGAATGGAAGACGAGGTAAGAATCGGGATCATGAACGGTTTGATCTCCATAATTGATCTCGATTTTACCGGAATTGAATAACAACGCGAAGAAATAAAATGATCTTTTAAAAGGAGGCCGATAGATCTGCATATCCTGATCGAGCTTTTTTAACCGCAGGCAGTAAAAGTCTGGATTTGTTGTGCGGCCCGGCCATGGGATAGATGCCAGGAAATCATTGATCTCTGTGTAATAAGGAACACCGTTTTTTGTTTTTTTCATAAAATAGCGTCGAAAAAACTCAAACCCAAACTAAGGAAGAAAATGTTTTAGGAAACCGACCCCAAGATTTCGGCAAAGCTAAACTTTTAGGGCAATTTAGAAATGGTGCGAAGCAAAAAAGCCCGTACAAACTAATGCACGGGCTTTTTATATATTTTTTTGTTGGTAACAACACTAATAATTGAAACACGTAAATTATGCAAACCAAGACGTTTACATTTTTATATCACCAGGCATATGCAAGACCAACAAATTCCCCCGGAAGTAATTGATGCCAATGAAAGGTAATACTGCGATTGGATGTATTAAAATTTTTGTAATCCGCATTATAAGAATCGCCATATGATATCGTTGAATTTTTGTCTTGCTTAACTGCGTTACGAGCAAATCCTTTTATGTCAAGTGAATTTGATTCTATATGGATGGTCAAGTCAGAGATATAATCATCAGAATTTGGATAGGAGTAAAAATCCATAGGACCATTAGGTTTCATAACAAATTCAGATGGACTAGTAATTGAGAGTGTTTGGGACAGCATATTAGCACCTGTCATTATGGTTTTTACTTCATTTTTTTTCATGTGTAAAGGAATATCGTAGGATTGGTCATTAATACTTTTCGGTAGTTCCTGATCACTTCCCATTACATGTTGAATTTTATTAGGGCCACTGTATGTTTCTACGAAATTGTCGGAGAAATCTTTTAGAGCCCGTATTTTATAAATAGTCTTGCAATATTTAATAAAACCTGTATCTGTTTTTTCAACTTGAACATTAAGAAAGACATCTTCGAGAATGTAATTTTGATTTTTAGCACTCCCGATTTGTGTGATTGCCGACAGGTTGTCATCAGTAGTCAATGTTGTTTTTTGACTTCCTCTGCCAATCAGTAATTTGCCATCATCATACTTAGCTAAGCCAGTCAATATAAAAGCGATTGCAAGTGAAATAAGGAAAACAACAATAATAATTAAGAATTTACTATTTTCTGCAATTACGTCCCAGGGAGTTCTTCCTATAACTTGTTTTTCTTCATCCATTTATTTGGGCGATTTTGTTTATAAATTTATATTATTTTTATAGTAGTTGCAATTATTATAACATTATTTAAGTTAAAAATAAACAGTATCAAATAACAGGTAAATACATGGCATTGCTTGCAAAATAAAAAAGCCCGTGCAAATTAATGCACAGGCTTTTGTTAATCTTAATGTCGATTACACCGTTTCCGGTTTTTCATTCAAAAACACAAACTGGTTATCAAAAGCATCCAGTTTGATCTTGCTGTCTTTATCTATTTTGCCTGAGAGTATCTGTTTTGATAGCTCATTGAGTATCTTTTTCTGGATAACACGTTTTAGCGGACGGGCGCCAAATTGCGGGTCGTAGCCCAGTTGCGCCAGCCAATCCAAAGCTTCTTCGCTGGCATCAATGGTGATGCCCATTTCCTGCAGGGTGCCTTGCAATTGGTGAAACTGCAATTTAACAATATCGCTGATCTCATCACGGCTCAACGGGGTGAACATGATGATCTCGTCTATCCGGTTTAGAAACTCAGGGCGGATGGTGCGGCGCAGTAGCTCGAACAGTTCGTTCTTGGTTTTGGCCACCACGCTGTCGTGGTTGGCATCGTCCAGTTCCTGGAAGTTTTGCTGTATCACATCCGAGCCGATGTTCGAGGTCATGATGATGATGGTGTTTTTAAAGTTTACCACACGGCCCTTATTGTCGGTTAAACGGCCATCATCCAATACCTGCAACAGGATATTGAACACATCCGGATGCGCTTTCTCGATCTCATCCAGCAATACTACGCTGTATGGTTTTCTGCGCACGGCTTCGGTTAACTGGCCGCCTTCATCGTAACCCACATAGCCCGGAGGCGCGCCTACCAAACGGCTAACCGCATGGCGTTCCTGGTATTCAGACATGTCTATCCGCACCAGCGCAGCCTCATCGTTAAACAGATATTCGGCTAATGCCTTGGCTAACTCGGTTTTACCAACACCGGTAGTTCCTAAAAAAATGAACGAACCAATAGGCTTGCGCTTATCCTGCAAACCGGCACGGCTGCGGCGTATGGCATCGCTAATGGCTTCAATGGCCTCTTGCTGACCGGCAACACGTTTGTGCAGCTCTTCCTCCAGGTGCAGTAGCTTTTCGCGCTCGCTCTGGATCATTTTACTTACCGGGATACCCGTCCAGCGCGAAACCACACCGGCAATATCATCGGCAGTAACTTCTTCCTTCAGCATCCGCGAATCGTCCTTATTCTCCAATAACGCAGCTTTTAGCTTTTCAACTTCTTCCTGTGCCTCGCGGATGCGACCATAGCGTAATTCGGCTACTTTGCCATAATCACCGGCACGTTCGGCCTGGTCGGCTTCCAGTTTATAGTTTTCGATCTGCTCGATTTTGGTGTTGATACCTTCAACCACATCTTTTTCGCCCTGCCATTTGGCACGTAATGAGTCGCGTTCAGCGGATAGGTTGGCAATTTCTTCGCTCAACTCTTTAACCCGGCGGTCGTTATGCTCGCGTTTAATGGCCTCGCGCTCAATTTCCAATTGCATAATGCGGCGTTCCAGTTCGTCAACCACTTCGGGAACGGAATCCATTTCGATGCGGAGTTTCGAAGCGGCTTCGTCCATCAGGTCGATCGCCTTATCGGGAAGGAACCTGTCCGAAATATAACGCTGCGACATCTCTACAGAAGCAATAATGGCTTCATCAAGGATTCGCACTTTATGGTGAGCCTCGTATTTTTCTTTTAAACCACGCAATATCGAAATAGCATCGGCAGTATCCGGCTCATCAACCATTACCTTTTGGAAACGGCGCTCGAGGGCTTTATCTTTCTCTAAATATTTTTGGTACTCGTTTAAAGTAGTTGCGCCGATGGCACGTAGCTCGCCACGGGCCAGGGCGGGTTTAAGGATGTTTGCGGCATCCATCGCACCTTCGCCGCCACCTGCGCCTACAAGCGTGTGTATCTCATCAATAAACAAAATGATCTCGCCATCGGCCTGGGTAACTTCTTTAACTACAGCCTTTAAACGTTCTTCAAACTCACCTTTATATTTTGCACCGGCTATCAGCGCTCCCATATCCAGCGAGTAAACAGTTTTGCTCTTGAGGTTCTCAGGCACGTCGCCTTTCAATATCCTGAAAGCAATACCTTCGGCAATGGCAGTTTTACCTACACCCGGTTCACCAACCAAAATAGGGTTGTTTTTGGTACGACGGGAGAGGATCTGGATCACCCGGCGGATCTCGTCATCACGGCCAATAACGGGGTCGAGCTTGCCCGAACCTGCATATTCGTTTAAATTACGGGCGTATTTGTTTAAGGCATTGTAAGTAGCCTCGGCGTTCTGGTCGGTAACCTTGCTATCGCCGCGCAGTGCTTTAATGGCCAATTTAAGGTCTTTTTCGTTAACGCCCATATCTTTCAATAATGTAGCGGCCTTATCACTTGATGATAAAATGCCCAGCAGTATATGCTCGACCGATACAAAATCGTCTTTAAACTCTTTAAGATATGAGTTGGCCTTTTGCAAAGCGCTGTTGGCACCCGAAGATAAATATACTTCGCTACCACTGACTTTAGGGAAGGTTGCGATCTGCTGGTCGAGCGATTCGTTGAGCCTGTTGATGTTTACATTCAATTTCTTCAACAGGTAAGTAATTACATTTTCGTCAACCAGGAGCAGTGCCTTTAATATATGTGCGTTTTCAATTGCCTGTTGTTGGTTGCCAACGGCAATTTCCTGAGCCTTTTGTATGGCTTCCTGTGCTTTAATGGTAAAATTGTTGAAATTCATATCATCAGTTAATCAAAACCATTGCCAATGTGTGCGGCCTGAAAAAAAGTCAGGTAAAATCAATTTAAAGCGACTTTTTGTCAAGTCTTGCCGCGTAAATTTAAAACAAAACATGCAGGTAAAAGTGTTTAAAATGTCAATAATTTTTGGTATATTGTACTTTTACAACGCAATAGTCATTTGATCATTGATCGTTACGTTATTTGGTTTTTGACCTTGTGTAATTAAGGAAAGTATAGTGATAAATTGCAAAAATAACAACGGGTATATAGAAAAATACCGACAAATACCCACCTTTTGCTGACTTTTTCGTTGTGCTGATTATGAAAATGGTAAAATGAAATTTTGATGAAATTACCTTAACTAAACATTAAACCCTGCATTAATGTTATGGTCTAAAGTATACCCCTTTACACCTAACTACTACCAAATGAAAACCATCAGATTTGTATTGATAGCTGCTATTATCTGCGTAAGCGGAATGGTATTGGCATCTTTTTTAACCGGACCTGCATTACCTGTTAAAAGCTATAAATTTCCGTATAAAAAAGGAGGCTTAAACGAAAGACAGGCCGCCGCGCAATTGCTTAACCGTTTTACCTATGGCGCTACGCCCGGGCAGATAGACCAGGTGGTGAATATGGGGCTGGAAAAATGGTTTGAACAGCAATTAAATGCAGATGCCCCCGATGATTCGTTAAACCGCAGATTGAGCAGCTATGATGCCATTAACCTGACTAACAGCGAAGTGCTGCAAAAGTTCCCTCCGGGATTTGTGGTGGTACACATGGCGATAATCGATAGCGCCATCAGCAAAGATTCGGTTGATAAGGCAGTCGACAAAAAAGCTTATAATGAGAAGATACAGGCTTATATGAAAAGCAAGGGCCTACGGCCCGACCAGGAATTATACAAGCAATTCATCAGTCAGAACATACTGCGCGCTGCGTATACCAATAACCAGTTGCAGGAGGTGATGAGCGATTTTTGGTTCAACCACTTTAACGTATCATTTACCAAAGGCGAGTGCGCCCAATTTATCCCGGCTTATGAGCGGGATGTGATCCGCCCTAATGCATTGGGCCAGTTTGATAAGCTGCTGCTGGCATCGGCAAAATCACCGGCCATGCTGTATTTTTTAGATAACCTGGTAAGCCAGGGGGCGCCTGTGCCACAGGCAAAAAACGATAAACCCAAAACCGCAGTTAAACCGGCAGAACCGGCGGCATCAACAGATATGATGACGGGCGAGGCATCAAAACCCAAACCTGCTGCACCGGCTAAAGCAGATGCCAGTATGGATATGATGATGATGGCTGCAGCGCCTGCGCCAACAGCGGTTAAGCCCAAACCCAATCCACAAAATAAAAACGTAAACGGCCTGAACGAGAACTACGCCCGTGAGGTGATGGAACTGCACACCATGGGTGTTGATGGCGGTTACAACCAAACCGATGTTACCCAGGCAGCCCGCGTTCTAACCGGATGGACCATGTATCCCTTAACTAATTATGGTTACGGCAGTAACATGAAGGGTTTGGTGGATAAAGTAGGGGTGAACAACCTAGAAGCTAAAGGCTATGTACACGATGGCGACTTTTTGTTTACACCAACCCGCCATGATTTAGGCGAAAAGGATGTGCTTGGTCATCACTTTGATGGCAAAGGCGGTTACCAGGAAGGAGTTGACCTGCTGGAAATGCTGGCACATCATCCATCAACAGCTAAATTTATCAGTAAAAAACTGGCCGTGCGTTTTGTAAGCGATAACCCGCCGCAAAGTTTGATCAACAAAATGGCTAAAACCTTTATCGAGCAAAACGGTGATATCAAACAGGTGCTGATCACGATGGTGAGCTCGCCTGAGTTCTGGGCAAAAAAAGTGCAGCGCGAAAAGATCAAATCGCCGTTTGAACTGGTGATCAGTTCGGTGAGGGCGTTGAATGCCGATATTAGCCAGCCGTACCAATTGTTTAGCTGGATGTCGCGCATGGGCGAGAAGATCTATTATTACCAGGCGCCAACCGGTTTCCCGGATAGGGGGCAATACTGGATCAATACCGGTTCGCTGCTTAACCGCATGAATTTTGGTTTGGCACTAACCAGCGGCCGTATCCCGGGCGTTGCCGTAAACCTGGCAGCTTTAAATAACCACCACGAGCCCGAAAGTGCAGAGGCGGCTTTGGTAACCTACAGCAAACTGATCATGCCCGAACGCGATCTGGATAAAACCATCAAACAATTATCGCCATTGTTAACCATGCCTAATGTGGCCGTAAAGGTAAACGATGCGGTTACCAAAACGCCGATAGCTGCAAGCGCCCCACCATCGGCAGCATTTTCGGGTATGGATGCGGTGCCCGGCAGCGAAGAGTTAACCAGGAAAAAGGAAAACATGCCACCGCCAAAGGTTACAGCATCGGCGGCAAACAACAAAAACAATGGCAATATGCTGGCCCAGGTGGTGGGTATTATCATCGGTTCGCCGGAGTATCAGAGAAGATAAATGCTTAAAAATAAGGTACATTGAATAGGATATCTCCGGAGTTAAATGGCTCCGGAGCAACTTTAACTATGTAAACTATTTATTAACTTTTACCTTTTTTTATTTCCAGAACTCCGAAAACCGTATATTAGCCGGTGAAACACCCCCTAACACATTGAAAATTAAATTTTTCAGTCGACTAAGTTATCCAAACAGGGCACAGTTCAGGACCGATTATGTGCGCCAGAATATCGAAGCGGTACGTTCGATGGGTATCGTATTTTTTGTGCTGGACGTTGTATTCAAGTTATCGCCGCTTATTTTGGGGCTTCAACCAACACAGGTCAAAAATATCCACGAATATGATGTATCTGTAACCATCCACTTAACAGTAACCCCGGTTTTTATTGTGCTGAGCCTCATTATGCTCAGGCAATTTAAGCAAACGCCACGTCACTTATTTTTAGGGCAGTTGTTAACTATTGTTTTTGCATCGTACCTGATATCGGCGGGCATGGTTGCCAGTTTTTTTGGAATGCATAACCCTAAAAACACGGTAACATTATATATGATCACCTTAATGATAGCCGCAATATTTTTCGTATTCGAGTATTACGAAACCGTATTGATAGGTGTGATAACTACTGTAATTTTTAGCTCGATACTACCGCACTATGTTACCGATTCGCGGCAATTGCTGCTAAACCAGTTTATGTCGGTAGTGTTGCTTATCGTTTTTTTCAGCATTTCGCGATATGTTTTTTCGTACCGGGCCAACCACTTTATCCAGCTTAAAACCATCAAGGAGAAAAATGCGCAGATAGAGATCGCCAACCAGGTTAAGGATGAGATACTTGGCATAGTAGCTCATGATCTGCGTAACCCACTTGCCGCTATCGAATCGATTGCCACGCTGATGCAAATGGATGACAATATTGATGAAGAAAGCGAAGATAATATACTGATGATCAAGGCATCATGCGAACGCGCCAGGATGATTATCAATGATTTGATCGAAGTTGCCCGTAACGATGTTGATAATGAGTTTGAAGTACACAAAACAGATTTGAACAAGTTTTTACTGCAGATAGTTGAGCAGTGGATGCATACTGGTAATAAACCTAAAATTGCTTATTACGGCCCTCAAAAACCTGTTTTTGCCTGGATAAACGAAGAAAAAATGCACCGGGTAATGGATAATCTGATCAGTAACGCGGTGAAGTTTTCGGACGAAGATGAGGGTATTGAGGTATCGCTAAGAGACGTTAATAATGCCGCTTTTATTGATGTAAAGGATTTTGGCGTTGGTATCCCGGATAATTTATTGCCCAACATTTTCGACAGGTTTTCAAAAGCAAGTCGCACGGGCCTTCACGGCGAAGAATCGATAGGGCTGGGACTTAGCATCGTTAAACAGATCATTACCAAGCACGGCGGCCAGGTGAATGTAAAAAGCGTGGAGACAAAAGGTACTACCTTTACCATCAGCCTTACTCAATCATTAGCGTCCTGACCGGCAGGAAAAAAACGCTGATTGAAGTTTACCAAAAACAAATTGGTTGTAGCACGAGTGCAGGCGGTGTAAAACCAGCGTAAAAAATCGTTATTTACCATTTCTTCAGTCAGATATCCCTGGTCAACAAATACCGCGTCCCACTGGCCACCCTGGGCTTTGTGGCAGGTAACCGCATAAGCAAATTTGATCTGCAGCGCGTTATAGTAAGGGTTAGTTTTCAGTTCGTTGTACTTTGCACGCTTGTTGGCAATATGGTCATAATCCTTCATCACTTCCAAAAAAAAGCGTTTCTGGTCGGTGGGAGACAAGGCAGGCGATTCCGAATACAAAGTATCCAGCATTACCTTGCAGTTGATGGTCAGGTTTTCGGCATAATCTATCAGGCCTATCTGCGCATCTGCAAACCTGAAACCATACATATCCTGAAAATTACGGATCTTTTTGATACGGGCAATGTCACCGTTGGCAATAAACCCGGTGCTGTTTTCTTCCTCTTCCTGCAGCCAAAAGTAGTTGTTGCGCACCACCATGATCTGGTCGCCGCCGGTAATTTCCTCATCGCGAAACAATACCCGGGCGCGGATCTGCTGGTTGTATAAATTGGCGTTTTTGTTCGACCGGCAGATCACCAGCGTTCTTTCCATACCAAACTTGTTGTAGGCGTAGTTCAACCCTTCCTCAAGCCTGTCGCCGTTAATGCGGTATACATCCTTAAAGCCTTGGGTAATGATCTTCGGGATCTGGTTTTTACCCTTGCGCACCAGGTTGCGTATGCCTGTAACGTTCATCAATATACCCGATTCTTTTTCCTGCCGCACAACATCGGTCAGTTCAAAACTGTACACATCCAACCCAAACTGGTCTTTCATGATCTTTTCCTCGAGCGCAGGGCTTGCCAGCGAACCAACAGGCGGTAGTTGTGCGGTGTCGCCAACCAGCATTAGTTTGCAGTTCCTGGTGTTGTAAACGTAGTTCACCAGATCCTGCAGCAGGCTTTTGTGGTTGTTGCCGTTTGCCTCGTCGGATATCATGGAGGCTTCATCAACAATAAACAAGGTGTCTGTAGCGATGTTGTCGCCTATCAGAAAAGAATCGTCAATACTCATAGCCGACTTCTTTCGGTATATCCGTTTATGAATAGTGAACGCCTTTTTGTTGGAGTAACCGGTTATTACTTTGGCGGCGCGCCCGGTAGGGGCAAGTAGCACGGATTTATAGTTATACTGCCCCAGGACCTTTACCAGGGAACTGATCACGGTTGTTTTACCTGTACCGGCATAGCCTTTCAGGATAAAGCATTCGTCACCATCGGTACGTGTTAAAAACTCATGCAGGCGCTTAAACAGCTCTAACTGTTGCCCTGTGGGCGTATGCGGGAAAGATTTTGATATCTGTTCTGGTTCAGTATTCACTTCCCAAAAATGCGTATAAAAAGCCTTAAACAGACATATATTTTTTTTACTTTTGCTACAATGAGCAATAGCAGGTATAACTATTACGATCCGGAGTTTAACCCCGAAGAGGCACAAGGTGACAGCCTGCTTATCCTGATAACAGGCGATACTTTTTCATTTTGTGTGATCCAGTTAGAAAGCACCAAGGTGCTGGTATGGGGCGAACAATATAACATTGCCGAACTAATAAGCCCGGATGCTTTAAAACACATACTGACTGCCAATTACAACAGCGTTAAGGTCGGAGTACAGTCGCTTGCGTTTACCGTAATTCCTGATGAGCTTTTTGAACCGGGGAAAATTGCCGCGTACGGCCAGTTTTTGAGTAAGGATTTTGCCGATTTAATATTGGTAAACAAGCTTGATGCACATAATCATGTGGTGTTTAAGCTGGATGCCAACGTAGCAGATGCTATTTCGGCAAATTTCAGTCTTGATGATGTGTATTTCGCCGGTAAGGCCTGGATAGCTGGTGTGCATTTCTCACGCCCATATAATCAGCCGCTATATATCCATGTGGAGGGCGACTTTTTACAATTGTTGTATTTTAACGAGGGTAAACTGAGGTTTTACAACTGCTTTGAGTTTAATAACCCCGATGAACTGATGTACTACACCATTTTGGTTGCCAACGAACTGGATCTCAACCTGGACAGCACTTCGGTTATTTTAAGTGGCGATGTCAGTTTGTCCGACAGGAAGATACATCGCATTAACGATCTGTTGCCCAAAGTGTATTTCAATCAAAACCATGTGGTTGCTTTACCCGATGGTTTTATTTCTCATCAAATACTAATGCTTGCCGGTTTATCACTATGCGAATCATTGGTGGCAGGTTAAGAGGGTTGAGGCTTAACCCGCCTAATAATTTACCGGTGCGCCCTACAACCGATCTGGCAAAAGAGGCGCTGTTCAATATCCTGAATAATCAAATTGAATTTGAAGGGCTTAAAGTGCTCGACCTGTTTAGCGGTACGGGCAATATATCACTCGAGTTTGCTTCGCGCGGTGCCGAAAGTGTTACTTCCGTAGATCGCAGCGTACAATGTATCCACTATCTTAATGATACTTCACGTCAGCATAAGCTGGAGCAGATCAAAACATTTAAGGCCGATGTTTTTAAATACCTGGATATGGAGACCGACCAATACGATATGATCTTTGCCGATCCGCCCTATGATCTGAACCGTATCCCGGATATCCCTAAAATTGTTTTCGAAAAAGACCTGTTATTGTCCGGTGGGATGCTTATCGTTGAGCATCAAAGCATGCAAAACCTGAGCCAGCACCCGGCTTTTGTAGAGCAGCGTAAATACGGGCATTCGTCGTTTTCTTTTTTTGTCAATAAGGTCACAGATGACGAATGAGTAATAACATTACAGTTAAGCGATATAAACTATACAATTTAGTTCCTATCTTTATAGTAGTTAGAAAGTAGAGTGTATAGAACTTATCTTAAAAATCTAACGATGAAACAAGCAGTGCAAAAAATATTAACTTGGTTTAGGAGCTTTACGTTGTTGTTGAGAAAATATGGATGGAAGCCGTAGATCGGGATACTGTAAATCAACAACTTTTAAACTTCAATGCAAACGCTCTGTCATCGTTTGGCGATGCAGTAGAAAGAGTGTATGAACTTAGCATTTTGGCATGATTAATAAACTAAAATTAATCGCCCCAACTGTTATATATAATTATGAAAATCGCGCTCTTCCCAGGTTCGTTCGATCCGGTTACTAAGGCCCACGTTGATATTTTAAAACGATCGGTAGCCTTGTTTGATAAGGTGTATGTTGGCATTGGGGTAAACAGTACCAAAAAAGGTTTTCTTACCGTCGAAAAGCGCGAACTGATGCTCCGTGCAGTGTTTGAAAACGAGCCTAAAATACACGTAATAGCTTATGAAGGCTTGACTGTCGAATTTTGCCGGCAAATAGGGGCAACCTATATGATCCGGGGTATCCGTACCGTATCCGATTTTGAGTACGAAAAGGCCATCGCACAGATGAACCACGCCCTTGAGCCCGAAATTGAAAGCATATTTATTGTAAGCAAACCCGGTTATTCATCCATCAGCTCAACCATTGTACGCGAAATTTTGCGCTACCATGGCAATGCCGATCAGTTTATTCCGAAAGAGGCGCTTCAATACCTTTGATCAGTCCTGTTTTTTCCATCACTTCGGTAATAGATGGGAAAGTATTTTTGGTGATCACACCCATTTTTTCGGGTGTAAACCAGCGCGCATCGGTAATGCCTTCTTCTTTTTGAGGTTTTAGTTTTTCCTGACCTTCGCACCGCATTTTATACCAGTACGATTTTTTTAACACAACCTCGCCTTTATAAATATAGGCATGATAGGTTTTGCCTATTTTTTTACCCAGTTTTTTCACGATAATGCCGCACTCTTCCTCAACCTCGCGTACGGCGCATTCCTTTATATTTTCGCCTTTTTCAATTTTGCCTTTCGGCAGATCCCATTTATCGTTCCTGAAAATAAATAAGTATTCTTTACGTTCGTTTTTAACCAAACCTCCGGCTGCTTTGATTACGGTAATGCTGCTGGTTATCTGTTTAAAAAAAAGTTTGGCATCGGTACAGATCACAAAAAAATTGTGGCCCGGGTAATGTTCTAAAATAAGTGGATAAATTATTTTCAGATCAAAGTTTTGATGGTCAATCTGTTGAAATTTTTTTAAGTTTTTGGGTGCCGATTCTGTTATTAAAAGAACCTTTTGGTTAATATAAATTCTATAAATTTGAGCCATGTTTAATAAAACTGAGATCGAACAACAAGTAGCCGAATTCCTGCTGCAAATTAAAGCAATTAAATTGCAACCAAACAACCCTTTTACATGGGCTTCGGGTTGGAAATCGCCAATTTATTGCGATAACCGTGCCACGCTCTCTCACCCGGCAATCCGTACCTATATCCGCCAAAAATTAACCTCGCTTGTGCAGGACGAATTTGGCGTTGTAGCCTGTGTTGCCGGTGTTGCTACAGCTGGTATCCCCCAGGGTGTATTGGTAGCGCAGGAACTTGGTTTGCCATTTGTTTATGTACGTGCCAAACCTAAGGAGCATGGTACCGGTAACCTGATAGAAGGTGATATATTCCCCGGGCAACGGGTTATTGTGGTTGAAGATCTGGTATCAACGGGTAAAAGCAGTTTACAGGCTGTAGAAGCCTTGCGTGCTGCCGGCTGCGATGTTGCCGGCCTGGTTGCCATATTTACCTATGGTTTTGATGCCGCTGCCGAAAACTTTAAAAAGGCTAATTGTCGTTTCGCTACTCTATCAAACTATGATGCGCTTATTGAATATGCCGAAGAACATCAGTATATCTCAAAAGGTGATGTGAAGCTGTTAAAGCAATGGCGCGAAAACCCATCTGAGTGGGGATTGCAGTTTACCGATTAAATAAATCCGATTATGACCATTATTGAAAGTAAAAAAACGATAGGCAAACCAATTGCCGATGCCTATACTTTTTTAGCCGACCTGAACAACCATCAGCAATTGATGCCCGAGAATATCTACAACTGGTCGTCAACAGCTACCGAGGCACGTTTTACCATCCAAAATATGGCTAAGCTGGCCTTAAAGGTTGGCAGCCTTTTGCCAAACCAGCAGGTACAGATCGTTCCTGCCGAAACTCCGCCTTTCGAGCTCGAATTAAAATGGATAGTAGCAGCTAACGGCGATAGCACCGATGTCACTTACCAGATCTCTGCCGATCTGAATATGATGATGAAAATGCTGGCAAGCGGCCCGCTGCAAAAGTTAGCCGATCACGAAACTGCCCGTTTAGCCGAAGTTTTAAAATAATCAGCTGTTCCGTTTCTTACTCCGCAGATATAAAGCTATACAAACGGCTAAGAATATCAGGGAGATTATGATGATCATCCAACCTTTTGACCGTGTGCCCTCATTGTGAAAGGCCTGATTATTGCCATGCTGTGATGTATCTGTTTTGGTGTTTTTAGCAACAATATTGGTTACAGAATCCCTTAAAAATGTTATCCGGTTTAATGCCGCCTGTGCTTGTGATGCATCACCTTTTTGGGTGTAATAAGCAGCCAGCGTTTTTAAAACTTCAACCTGCTGATTTATTTGAGGTTGTGTTTTAGCGAGTGCTAACGCCTCGTCAAGGTCGCGTTTAGCTAAGCTAAAATCTTTAATATCTTCTTTTACAGACGCCAGGGTAAGCAATGATGCGATAATATTTAAAGTATCTTTTTTCTCTCTCGATATCGCAGATGATTGCAGGATAAACCATTTGGCCTGGGTGTATTTTTTTTGCAGATGATAAACCAAGCCTAAATGATCAAAGGTTTCGCGTAAACCAACACTATCACTAAATTTTGAATAAATATGCAGCCCTGTCATAATATGCTCAATAGCCTTATTCAAATCAGCGGAGCTTGCACCTGGCGCAGCAAGCTGTAAAGCAAGCTCATTTAACGAGTCGGCTTTAATTGTCTGGCTTTTAATAAAAATCTTCCGCGCTATTTTAATACTATCCGTATCAACCTGTGCCCGGCTTAACGGTAAATTAAGGGTCAGTAAAATAAACAGGCAAAGTAATTTTTTAATCATTTAAACGAGTTTTAGGTCGGCCCAATGTAGTTATTATAACCTGCTAAAGTTATTTTATGTGTTTTTGTTTCATTACCAATAGCAAAAAGAAAAATGATTTGGATGTTCGGATTTTATTATCGTATATTTACGATATATAATTTAAGCAATGGCTATCAACAAAAAAGCAGAGTTTACAGAGCTTGATCAAAAACTTGCCGATATGGCTAAAGCCATGTCGCACCCGGCCAGGATAGCCATTTTAAGGGTGCTGGCCCAGCGTAATACCTGCATATGCGGCGAAATAGTAGAGGTGATGCCTTTGGCGCAGGCTACTGTATCGCAGCATTTAAAAGAACTGATGGGAGCGGGGCTGATCAAAGGAACCATCGACGGAAAAAAATCGTGTTATTGCATAAACTGGGAGGCATTTAAAGATTTTAACGCTGATTTTAATACCCTTTTCGGCGATCTGAAATCTGCCGCAATTAATCAAAGTTGTTGTTAATATAAATTAAATTAAATAGTTATGGATACCAGGGAGGTTATAAACTGGCAAAACTTTAAAAACCAGTTATTGCAACATCAGGATAAACATCTGCAGTTTAAATATGCCGAAAATAGATTGGTTGATGCTTCTTATCATATTACCGAAATAAAGCAGGCGCCTGTAACTTCGGTTGATTGTGGCGGTAAGCTCAACAGCTGGACAGAAATTATCGTTCAGCTTTGGGAGCCGGTTTCCCGGGATACCGAACGTTCCATGAAGGTAAGCAAGGCCTTATCTATTATTCAAATAGTAGAAAAAGCAATGAGTATTAACCCTCTCGGTACAGTGAAGATCGAGTTTGGTAATTCTGAGTTTGATACGCGCCAGATGTTCCCTAATGCTTTGATAGCAGATGGTGATGATCTGATCGTCGATCTGAGGCCAGATCAAACGCAATGTAAAGCCATTGAAAGAGGTGGCAGCTGCGGTACCAATGATAAAGGTGAAGAGTGCTGCACACCGGTAAAAACCGAAGTGAAGCCTAAAATCGAGTTAAAAAATTTGGCGGTCGCCCCGGCTTGTTGTGAGCCTGGCGGTAGTTGCTGTTAATTATTGGCCGATGCAAATAGAAAAAGGCACATTTTATAAAAAGGCAATGCTTGATTTGCTAAAAGCCGAAGGCTTACCTGCCGATGATCTGCGAGACGGACCGGATGATTTTTTTGTAGCAATAAGCAATAACGAAGTAATTGCCTGCGCAGGACTTGAGGTGTACGGAAATTATGGCTTGCTGCGGTCACTGGCTGTTAACAGATCTTTTCGTAACAACGGAATAGGCGATGAGTTACTCCGGAAAATAGAGTCAACAGCCAAAACCAAAGAGCTTTTAAGCATATTCCTGCTCACCGAAACAGCTCCTGATTATTTTAAACGTAAGCACTATCAGCAAATTGCCAGGGCAGATATACCCGTCGAGGTGCAGGCCTCATCCGAGTTTAGCCACGTTTGCCCGGTATCAGCTATAGCCATGAAAAAAGAATTAAAATAACATATGAAACGAATATTAGTACTATGTACCGGGAATAGCTGCCGTAGCCAGATCGCTCATGGCTATTTACAACATTTTGCAGGCAATAAAGCCGAAGTTTACAGCGCCGGTATCGAAACGCATGGTGTAAACCCTAAAGCCATACAGGTAATGGATGAAGATGGTATCAACATCTCCAAACATACTTCGAACAATGTAGATGAGTATATCGATATTACTTTTGATTATGTGATTACAGTTTGTGATAATGCTAATGAGGTATGTCCGTTTTTCCCCGGCAAGGTGGAACGTTTTCATCAAAATTTTCCTGATCCGGCGAAAGCCAAAGGAACCGATGAGGAGGTGATGAACGAGTTTCGAAAGGTTAGAGAAATGATCAAAGCATATTCGGCAGATTTTGTTAAAACTCATTTTGGATGAGAAATTATATTGCTGAATTGATCGGTACATTTATCCTTGTTTTTTGTGGCACAGGGGCAATGATTATTGATCAGCAAACTGGCGGAGCAGTTACTCATACAGGCGTTGCAATAACGTGGGGACTAATAGTTATGAGTATGATCTACAGTTTAGGTAATGTATCTGGCGCGCATTTAAATCCCGCCGTAAGTATTGCTTTTACTGTTTCAGGTCGCTTTGCTGCAAAATTGCTTCCTGGTTATATCATCAGTCAACTCATAGGCGCAATATTGGCGAGTATTGTGCTGAAATTTCTTTTCCCATCAAATAGTTTATTGGGAGCAACTTTGCCGGCGGGTAACGAGATGCAATCATTTATTCTTGAATTATTGCTCACGTTCTTTTTAATGCTGGTAATTTTTAACGTTGCTCATGGAAGTAAAGAAACCGGAATGTTTGCGGGCTTAGCTATAGGTGCTGTAGTAGGCCTGGAAGCTATGTTTGCCGGGCCAATTTGTGGTGCTTCTATGAACCCTGCAAGATCGATCGCACCAGCCTTAGTGTCGGCCCATTTAGACCATCTTTGGATCTATATTATTGCACCAATAACTGGCGCCTTAATTGCAATTCCTATTTGGAAATATTTAGCTGTGGATATTAAGGATCACGAATGAAAATAGCATTGTTTTCTGATATACACGCTAATCTTCCGGCTTTAACAACGGTTTTGAATGATATTGATTCCCGGAAACCAGATGCTATTTATTGCCTTGGCGATTTAGTGGGTTATAATGTTTGGCCAAACGAAGTGATCGCGGCTATTCGTGACAAAGGAATTCCAACCATCGCGGGTAACCACGATATAAAAGTTAGTAATTTAAACGCTGTTGATAAGCACGGCCTCGATCAATCAGGTAAAAATTATGCTTACCATATAATCAACGCACAACATCGGGAATACCTGCAAAGTTTACCTGTGCATATTCGTGTTGAGTTTCGTTTAAATAATGAGTTGATAAATTTGTTATTAGTACACGGTAGTCCACGGAGTATTGACGAATATTTGTTTGAGGATATGCCCGAAGATGATATATCAACAATGATGAAGGAAGTTAATGCGGATATATTATGTTTTGGCCATACGCACAAACCTTATCATCGCATCATTAATGTAAGTCAAAATGGCACCACACATTATCGGCATGCTATTAACCTGGGTTCAATTGGTAAGCCGAAAGATAATGATAACAGAGCTTGTTATGTGATCTTAAATATCGATAAAAAGACAAATATTACCGATCCGTCTACTGTAAGTGTAGAATTTATCCGTGTTGTATATGGGGTTGAAGAAGCGGCAATAGCTATTGAAAACAGCCCGCTACCCAATGAATTTGCAGATATGCTAAGAAAGGCTTATTGAGTAAGTGCTACTTAATTTTTATCCCCTTATATTCTTCGGCCTCGGTATAATCTTTTCGCAAAGGGTAGCCTTCCCAGTCATCCGGCAATAAAATACGGCGCAGGTCGGGATGGTTTTCGAAAAATATACCTACCATATCGTAAGCTTCGCGCTCGTGCCAGTCGGCGGTTTTCCATACCGCTGATACGCTCGGGAACGAGGGCAGGTTATCTTCCGAACGATCGTTTTCCCGGCTAACCTTTAAAACAAGCTGTGTATTGTAGGGGATAGAACTTAGGTGATAAACTACACCAAACTTGTTTTCAGTGGTGCCGTAATCCATCCCCGTAAGGCACGATAAAAAATCGAAATAAGTTTCTGGGTTATCGCGCAGTTCCAGGCAAACACTGGCTATCATTTCGGGTTTGATGAGCAGCGCTTTTTGCAAACCGCCCGTTTCTTCGCCTAAAATAACGCCTTCACCAAACTTGTTGATCAGTAAAGCCTTAATATCTTCAAAAATCATGGGGCAAGTCTAACAATTTTCCAGTCGTGTTTATCGGCACGTTTGTAAACTACGCGGTCATGCAAACGGCTTGGGCGGCCCTGCCAAAATTCTATCAAACGTGGTTTAACAATATATCCGCCCCAATGTGCCGGTTTAGGTACATCCTCATCAGCGTAAACCTTTTCCAGGTCGGCCCATTTTTTCTCCAATATATCACGGCTGTCAATTTCCTGGCTTTGCGGCGATACTACTGCGCCCACCTGGCTGCCTTTAGGGCGGGTATAAAAATATTTTTCCGATTCTTCGCGGCTAACTTTTTCAACCGTGCCTTCAATGCGTACCTGCCGCTCAAGCGCCGGCCAAAAGAAAACCAGGTTAACCAACGGATTTTTGGCCATTTCTTTACCCTTACGGCTCAGGTAGTTGGTGTAAAAAATAAAGCCACGTTCATCAAAACCTTTCAGCAATACTATCCGTGCCGATGGCCGGCCGTCGGTAGTAGCGGTTGCCAGCGTCATGGCGTTGGCTTCCTGCGCATTAACTTCGAGCGCCTGCTTAAACCATTTTTCAAATTGTTTAACAGGGTTTTTAGCTACATCCTTTTCAGATAATGTAGCAGCGCTGTATTCTGCTCTCAGGTTTTGAATTGTTGTTTGATCCATTTGGCTGCAAAGTTACAAATAGCATGCGGCATATTTTAATGTTAAAATTTTGTTGTCCAAAATTTCAGTTTATCTTTAATCGAACATATTTTTGATACAAATGTTAACGTTATACACAAAACGACTATAGATGCTAAGTACAATTACCCCCGCAGCAGGCAGATTATTGATATCGGAACCGTTTATGATGGACCCGAACTTCAAGCGTTCTGTTATCTTACTCACCGAATATTCGGAAGTTGGCGCTATGGGTTTTGTGCTTAACCAGGTAAGTGAATATGTGTTAAGCGATATAATGCCTGATATCAGCTATGCCGAGATCCCACTTTATAAAGGCGGACCGGTAGGTAATAATACCCTACACTTTATACACCGTTGCCCCGATAAAATTGAAGGGGGCATCGAAATAACCAATGGCGTTTATTGGGGCGGCGATTTTGAAATAGTTAAAGAGCTCATCAATAGCTACCAGCTTGCGGATATTGATATCCGTTTTTTTATCGGTTACTCCGGATGGACCGAAGGCCAGTTGGACGACGAGTTACTGGAAGATACCTGGATGGTAACCGATAAGTTTGATACAGATGTGCTGTTTAGCCATAACGAGGAAACCTTGTGGAAGCAAACTGTGGTTAGCCTGGGCCACCGTTACGCACATATTGCTAATTTTCCCGAAAATCCGGCATTGAATTAGGAGCATTAAGTTATTGATCATTCGGTCATTTAGGATGATTTGTTAGATTTGTCATACAGATCAATGATTAAATGACATCTTTAAAAGGAAATATCAACCATTCGGTTTGTGCGTGGTGCTACCCGGATATGAATCTCGAAGAGCTTTGCATCGCTGCAAAGCAAACAGGCATAACCGGCATTGACCTGGTTGGGTCGCAAGATTGGCCGATCCTGAAAAAGCATGGTTTACACTCGCCAATGTGCAATGGTGCCGAGATCAGTTTAACACAAGGCTTTAACGATCCCGAAAATCATGCACAACTCTTTAAAAATTATAGCGAAATAATACCCCTGGTAGCCGGGGCGGGATACACCAACCTCATTTGCTTTAGCGGTAACCGTAATGGTATGGACGATGAAACCGGTTTGCGCAATTGTGTTACGGGCTTAAAACCACTATTGCCATTTGCCCAAAAGCATAACGTGGTTTTGGTAATGGAACTGCTTAACGCGAAGATAGATCACCCGGATTATCAATGTAACAAAACACCCTGGGGAGTTGAGCTGGCTAAACGCCTGGCATCGGATAACTTTAAACTGCTGTACGACATTTACCACATGCAGATAGAGGAGGGAGATATTATCCGCACCATTAACGAAAACCACCGGTATATAGCCCATTACCATACCGGCGGCGTACCCGGCCGTAACGAAATTGATCATACACAGGAGCTAAATTACCCGGCAATTATGGAGGCTATTAAAAACAGTGGTTTTAAAGGTTTCGTTGCACAGGAGTTTATCCCTACACAAAACAACAAAATAGCATCGCTGGCCAGGGCCATACAAATTTGCGATGTATAAAAAACTATCTATACAAATATGAGATCTATTTGCGTATTCTGCGGGGCTAACTTTAACGGCGACCCAAACCTGAAACAAACTATCGAACTTTTGGCCGATGTACTGGTGAGCCGCGATATTACCCTGGTGTTTGGCGGCGGTAAAGTAGGAGTGATGGGCCTTATGGCCGATGCTGTACTGGCACGCGGTGGTAAAGCCATAGGGGTGATCCCGACGTTTTTAATGGATAAAGAAGTTGGCCATACCGGTTTAACCCAAATGCATGTGGTTGATACCATGCATCAGCGCAAGCAATTAATGAACGACCTGAGCGACGGCATTTTAACCTTGCCCGGCGGCTTTGGCACCCTCGAAGAGTTTTTTGAAGTGCTCACGTGGTTGCAGCTCGGTTTACATAAAAAACCCATCGGCGTGTTAAACGTTGGCGGTTTTTACGACTTTTTGCTTAAACAGATGGATGTAATGGTTGAGCAACGCTTTTTAAAGCCAGCCAATCGCGAACTGGTATTAACCTCGGCCGATCCGATCGAACTGATCGACCTGATGTCGGGCTTTGATGCTAACCCCGATGATGTTTGGTTTAAGGAGCGGAATTTGATTTAACAGCTATTCTATTACATAGTTGCTTTCATCAGTCTCATAAGCTATGTTGTGATGCGGGTACGGAACTATAAAGGTTTCTTTAACCCGTGTTGATCTCATGAAATAGCTGATCCAGATGCCGCCGACTATAATGCTCCGCACCAGGTTGTTTATGCCGTTTTGTGATACCTTGCCGTTTAAACAATAGCCCCAAATATCATCTATTAAAAAGAAAACCATAACAAACAGGTAAAAGCCAATAATCACTTTGGGCAGTATATCACGTTTATTAAGCATTAAAACGGCGCAAAAAATAGAAAAACAGATAACGAATGTATTGCCTGCGGTTTCATACATTAAAATCCCTTTATACCAAAAACCAGGCAAGCCCGAATAGTAGTTCCAGATGGCGGCATTAAAATAATTGTTGTTAAACAAACCATAAATATTATATAAAGGAGTAATGATCAGGCCGATGGTGATCAAAACCAGCCATCCGCCAATTGGTTTGCCGTAAGGATATCCCGCCAACCGCAGCGATTGTGTTTGCCTGCGATATAATTTGATCGAGAAAAAAGCACTTAGCCCAATTACAAAGAAAGATATCAGCATGGTCCAGATGTTTAACCTGAAACCTGACGCTTCACCAGCATGCGGCATATACGAAAAATTAAAAGATAGCTGGTTCTCTGTTATTTCTTTAATGTCTTTTTTAAACTCTGTGAGCTTTTCGGGCAGCACATAGCTCTTCAGGTAGTTAAGTTCATAGTAATGGATCAAGGTAGTTGAATCAACCGTAATGGTTTTGTTGAAATGGTAAGCATCTCTGTCGATATTGAAGTGACTGCTTTCTACGGTCCAGCCTGTTGGTAATGTTACTGCCAGGGTATACTCTACATGATAAGGATAGTTTACTGCTACCGGCGTTTTTATATCCTCGGCAATATGTGGTAACTGTTCATCAATAACATTGGCATAAAACGACGCCGCATATTTACCTGTGGTGCTATCACGCTTAAAAAAATCTTTGATCTTATAATGTTCGATGGTGGTTAACTCATTGTTTTTTTCATCATCGTTTACCGTGATAGAATCTTTGATCTCAATTTTAGGATAGATCTTCAGGTAATAATCAAGATAGTTCTTTTCCGTTTCGGCCATACTTCCTGATGCAAGTCTGCTCCGTATCTGATCGGCCTGGCCAAGACTGTATATTGTCTTTACGTCAAATGACACCGGCTCTTTCTCATTATCGGGCACGGTGTACGTATCCTGATAACGTATTTTGCCAGGATCGGCGGGAGGTATAATGCTCAACTTATCGTTTCCTGCTTTAAGCACCAGCGCCCTGTAATACGGCGGTATATAGATATTGGTACGGGTGCCACCCTGATCGCTCATGGTAGCATCTATCCATACCTGTTTTTTATTAATGGTTGCTACAGCTATAGCATGGTCAAAAAGGGTGTTCGATGGTAAATAGTCATCTATCTTTTCCTGCAGATCGGTAGCAACAACAGCCATTTCTGCCTCTATACCATCGGCTTCAAGCATCGAAGCGAGTAACAAAGCCTTATCTTTACAATCGCCGTAACGCTGTGCCAGTACCTTTTCGGGACGGTTGGCACGATGCGAGTATTCGCCGGTTTCAATACCCATGTAGCGTATTTCGTTCTGCACAAATTTTACGGCTTCCCTAAAATAAACTTCCTGGTCGCCATCTGCTATTTTTTTCAGGCGGTCAACTTCTTTTTTAAGCTTACCGCTGATGTTTTTTTCTATAGGATTGACCTTTAAACCCCAATTTACAACCTCGGCCCAGTTATCGTAGTCGGTAAGCTGTACCCTTGCAAATTCTTCGTACCACGAAGGCTGGCCTTTATGATTTTCAACCCCTTTAACCTTATAATCTTCCCATTCGTACCGTTTTAAACCTCCGGTTAATAACGTAATAACAGGTTTTGACACCTTATTAAACGATTTCATGTTCAGCCTGCGCGATGCCGAAAACAAAACTGACGTGTAGCGGTGCTCGGCTGATGTATAATCCTGCAAAAAGATGCTGCGGCAAAATTTGTTGTCGAATATGGGGTTATAGCCCGATATGGTATAAGAATATTCGATACGGTCGCCCTTTCTGATATCGTTTAAAATATATTTTGCAGCGTAAGTGCCGTTGTAGATAAATCTCGAAAAGTCATCTTCTTCGGCCAGTAACTTAAACGACCCTGCACTAAGGCGGTTCTCCGGCTTGTTATTGCGCCATACCGTAATGTTATGGAATTCGAGCTTTTGGTAGGAAGGATCAAAGCTTACCGAAATATCAGAAGCGTTTTGAACACCGGTTGCCGATACGATGTCTTTAACAAAACGACGGTAAGTAACCTGTTTTTCAATATTGTACTGTTGTTCGATCAGTTCATAGTAGTACCCGTTTTCTACTGTACGCAAATTGGGCCTGGCGGTATAGGGTTTGCTTGCGCTTATCCATGCAGGTTTTGCCGATACATTTACTGATGGAGTGTACGCATGTGCTTTGATATTGATGAATACAATAATTAAGCTTAAGATCAATAGTTTGGACCAGGGTAAAAGTTTCTGCATATCTGCGATGAAAATATAAAAAGAAAAGTAAATTTCTTAGTAAAACTATGATATTTGCCAGCCATGGTAAATTTTGTACTGATAGCCATATGTATTATTGCCGGTATGCTTTTCCGCGCATCCAAAAGTTTACCTGCCGATGCGCACCGGGGCATTAATGCCTGGATCATCTATATCGCCCTGCCTGCTGTTTCGTTTAAATATCTTCCGGGCATTGTATGGTCAAAGCAACTGATAGCGCCGGTTGTTGCACCTATTATTGTATGGCTGGGTGGTTGGTTAATGGTAACCATCTACACTAAAATTAAACCTGCTGATCCGCTAACCAAAGGCAGCCTGCGGTTTACCAGTGGTTTGGCAAATACTTCATTCGTTGGGTTTCCGCTGGTTGCTGCTTACTTTGGCGAACAATATATCACTACAGCTATCATCTGTGATCAGATCACGTTTTTGCTGCTTTCTACAGCAGGAGTGGTGGTAGCCATTAATGCTTCAAAAAGGTCGCCGTTATCTGCCGGTGTGGTTTTAAAACGGGTACTGCGCTTTCCGCCACTCCTGGGCTGTATAGGCGCTTTAACTATTCCGCATTTTATTGATATTTCTGTAGCTACCCCTTTGTTTGATAAGCTTGCCGCTACCGTGGCGCCATTGGCATTATTTTCCATCGGATTGCAATTACAGTTTAAAGGCTGGCTAAACGAGATCAGGAATATATCCGTTACGCTCCTTTACAAACTCATATTGGCCCCATTGCTTGTATTGAGCTTGTTTTTTGTGTTGGGGTTTAAAGGGATCATACCGCAGGTAAGTATATTTGAAGCCGCTATGCCCACGCTTTTAACCGCTGGCGTTGTAGCCGATGAATATGGTTTGAACCCTAAACTATCCAACCTTGTTATCGGCATTGGCATTATCCTTTCGCTGCTAACCACCTGCGGCTGGTATTACATGATCAGGTAACTACCAATCCAGCTTGATCAAAGTTACACCCTGCCGCGGAAGCGACAGCTTCACTTGTAGACTACCGTTATTGATATTAATTTTTGCAGGCGCGTTCAACGTTTGTAACTGTCCGGCTTTTTCTAATTCCGCTATTTGTGCTTTGGTGGGATTTTGCGGCGATCCCATCTTTTTCCATACTTCGTACGAGTTACTGTGCTGGTCATCAATTCGGTACTGTGTTACTGTTGCTTTTGCGGATGGGATGTTTTTGATATTGATGGTCACCGGTTCGCCTGCAGATTGTTTATCCTCATCATGATAGTTCCAAACCATTATCGCCGCTGTATGTGTATCGGCAGAAGCCAAGGTACCGATATCGGTTTGAGTACCGCGCACGCTCGAATCCAACACCATCTTTAACGAATACATCCGGTTGCTTTCGGCTTTAACACGATTACCCTTCATCATACCATACATCCTGAAAACATTTAATACAGGTTTGTCCACGCCATTCGTTGCCAGATCGCGGAAGCCGGCAAACCAGGGCTGATCTTCAAACTCGAACGACCAACTCACAGCGCCTAACAGGTTCATGTTGTATTCGTCCATCAACTCATATTTACGGGCAAACGCCGCTGCTGTATAGCTCGAATACATAGTGCCGTTACGATAAGCGTTTTCGGGATTGGTTACCATGCCACATGCTGCGCAGCCTTCAGGGTCTGATTCACCAATGATCACGGGGATATTCTTCAACTCCGGGAACGAACGGATATTTTTAAAATGGTTGTTGATATTTTGCAGTTGCTGTTTAACATTCATCACTACCACACCGTTAACCACTTTGGGCGAACCTTTGGCATGGAACAGCACAATATCCAGCGGCGAACCTATTTTGCCCGTAGCGTAATTAGTATCCCGTAAGCAATGTTTAATAAAATTAGCCTGGTATTTGGTTGCCCCGCCAGTGGCATCGGCTCCGCCTACTTTTGCTGTAGGCAACGCGCGTTTAACGCCATCGGCGGCATAGTCATATAGCTTATAAAATTCTTGTACCGTACCTTTCCAGTAAGCGCCGTCGGGTTCGTTCCAAACCTCCCAGTACCAGCTTTCTACTTCTTTCTGGCCATACCGCGCAACGCAATGCTTAACCCAGTTATAAACCAGGTCGCGCCATTTATTATAATCTTTTGGCGGGTAGGCCCAGCCGGTAATAATGCGGCTGTACGGCAGTCCGGGTTTCCAATCGTGCTTGTAAGGCTCAGGGTGGGTTGACAACGCTTCGGGCATAAAGCCTATCTGCGCCAGTGGTTTCATGCCGCGCTTTACATAAGTATCAAAAATACTGTCAACAATGTGGTAATTATAAACCGGGTTCCCTTTGGCATCTTCGGTATAAATATTGGTCGAGCCCCATTTCAGGGCCGGTATTCCATCACCAGATGACATTAAGCTATGCGCTCGTACATGAACCGGCACCGGGCTTAAAGCTGCTATTTCAGATAACAATTTCCGGCCGTCTTTCATATAGGTATAGTTCGGCTCATCGTACCCAAACCACGCCCATATCGGTTTCATGGGTGCGATTGTTTGTTTCAGATCGACATTAATAGCAGCCGGGGTTTGCGCCTGCGCACGGCAAATAACTGCCAGCGACAGCGTAAATAGGATAAGCTTTTTCAAGATTTCAGGTATTGGTTAATGAATTGTCTAATATACACTTTTACTTTGCCTTTTTTGCAAAGGCCCGTTCGTAAGCTAAAAATAAAGCATCCTGCAGCATGTCTTCGCGTACTTTGGCCAGATCGATAAAGGTACAGCCTTGTAAACCCCATTTATTAGGAACGGGGAAAAAGATAGTAGGATCGAAAGAATGAAAAACAGACTGATCAGTTGGCGAAAGTTTAACCATTAGCCGCTGCTCAGCCTGCCACAGGGTAGCAAAGATCTTTTTATTGGCTTTTAAAGCGCGTAGGTGAAAATGATCTACCTCCTCCACATTGCCAAAAGCAAAGGCGATCTGCCTTACAGTTTTCATATCAATTGCCATTAGATAAAATTACTAAATTTGTGCATATGACCATTGAAGATATAGAAACCCTTTGTGATAGTTTTCCCGGTGTGACAAAAGACATTAAATGGGAGGATCATTTATGTTTTAATGTAGGCGGCAAAATGTTTGTGGTTACCTCGCCCGATGCTGTCCCGCCGAGCGCTACCTTCAAAGTAACCGATGAGGAATTTGAAGAAATGATAGCCCGTGACGGCTTTTCTGCTGCTGCATACATGGCCCGGTACAAATGGGTAAAGGTTGATAACATTAGTCTGCTCAATAAAAAAGAGTGGGAGCACTACGCCCGGCAATCATACAATCTTGTTGCCGCTAAACTCCCGGCTAAAGTAAGAGGCGGCCTGGGCTTGTGATCCATTTTCAACTTCATCCGGAAAATATTATTTTCGGCTGATCAACCATCATTTTCCATATCAATGGCCAAAAGCTTTATCATACGTCCGCGCTACTTTATTCCGTCTATTGCTTTGTTATTTGGCTATATCGCCTTTCAGTTTGAGGGCGATTTTAAAATAAGCGGCTGGCTGCTGATGTTGTTTTTCCTGTCGCTTGCGCTGGTATTTCAAAAAGCCGAAAAGCTCAGGGGCTTTTCGTTCCCGCTCATCATCTTCGCAGCGGTTAGTTTAACCATGTATTACCCGCAGCATTTTATCAGTATAAACGGCTTTAAATTATCTAAGTTAATTATCCCGCTGCTGCAGATCATTATGTTTGGCATGGGCAGCGAGCTAAGCCTGAGCGAGCTGGCCACGGTGTTTAAAATGCCGAAAAAGATATTGGTAGGCGTAGTATGCCATTATACCGTAATGCCGCTCATTGGTTTTGCATTGGTGAGCATCTTTAGCTTCCCGCCCGAAATTGCCGCAGGTATTATTTTGGTGGGATGCTGCCCCAGTGGCCTGGCATCAAACGTGATGTCGTTTTTGGCGCGTGCAAACCTGGCGTTATCTGTTGCCGTAACCACTGTATCAACTTTGCTGGCTCCATTATTTACGCCTTTACTGATGCGGATATTGGCAGGCAAGCTGATCGAGGTCCATTTCTGGGCTCTTGCCTGGGATACTACACAGGTAGTGATCTTCCCGATATTAGCGGGGCTGCTCTTCCACTTCCTGGTTCGCGGTAAGGTAAAGTGGCTCGATCGCATGATGCCGATGATCTCCATGATAGGCATCGCGCTCATTATTATGGTGATTACCGCCACCGGCCGCGATAGCTTGCTTAAGGTAGGTGCACTTTTGATGGTAGCTGTACTGATCCACAATACGCTTGGTTACACTTTAGGCTATTGGTTTAGCCGCTTACTCGGTTTTGAAGAAAAGGACTGCCGTACCATCTCGCTCGAGGTTGGGATGCAAAACAGCGGACTGGCATCTGGCTTAGCGTTGCTGATGGGAGGGATGGCTACCATCGGTTTGGCACCGGCTATTTTTGGCCCGTTAATGAATATCAGCGGCTCATCGCTGGCAACATGGTGGCACGGGCGAATCCCGAAAGGCGAAATTGAGCCGGAAAAGCCGTTTTAACATTTTTTAACTAAATACTTACGTATCCATACTAAACTGCCTGCTGCCTGGCTTGTCATAATTATAAATAAAACAACAAGATTATGAAAGCTCAAATTTTAGGCATCTCCCTGATGATCGCCTTTTTCGGAATAACCAGCACAACTTTTGCACAAGATAGATTTGACCGTACACACCCACGCCGCGCCGAAGTGAACAGCCGCCTGGCCCGCCAGGATGCACGTATCAATCATGAAGCAAGGTATCACGAGATCAGCCGCGCCAAAGCTGCCCGCCTGCACCGCGAGGATAGCAGAGTTCGCCGGCAGGAACAACGGATGGCGGCCCGCGATCATGGCCACCTCACTGCCAGAGACAAGGCCCGCTTAAACCATCGCGAAAACCGCATCAGCAGAAGGATAGGTAGGTAATTTATTACCGAATCAATGATAGATGATGAAAGAGCTTCCGTTAACGGGAGCTTTTTTATTTTAAGGCTTTTACAATGGCATCGCACCAAAATTTGCCTAAAGCTACATCACCCTTTTTGTTAGGATGCAGGTAAAATACACCATCCAATCCGTTTTCGGCTTTAAAATCGGTTAGGTAGTTTTGCTCAAAGTATTTGTAGGCATCCTTATCGCCGGCGTAAACATGATGTGGCTTTGTTTTGGCATACTCCTTAACCAGCGCGTCGATCTCGGTATGGTAAGTGAGTACCCGTGCCTGGCCTTCCTGCATGTAAGCTGCGCCGCGGTTGTGTGTATTGTTGCTATACCATATCGGCTGGTTGATCACGATCTTACAGGTTGGATATGCAGCTAATAAACTATCGGCAATGGTTTTTAAATTTTGATGATAATCCTGCGGTGATACCGGCGCGCCTGTGGGCCCTTTTATGGCGCTGTCGTTGGTGCCAAGCATGATCGAGAATACCAGGATGGCTTGCTTATCCATATTAAAAGCATCGGCAGCAGCACACACTTTTGGGTACGATTTATGAGTGGCAGGCAAAAAGTCGACCGTAGTGTAACCGCTCACACCCTGGTTTGCCACCTGTACCGTTTTAAATTTACCGGTTTGCGTTAAAGCGCTGTCGGCATAGTTTGGCGGCGTTTCGTCCTTTTGCGTAGTACCGTGTGTAATGCTGTCGCCGATGAAAACAACATTGATGGCAGGTTTTTCGCGCAAAGCAAATGAGCATAAGGCGAGCGCAAGTATCCCCGAAAGGGTAAGGGTTTTGATTTTCATAATAATTGCCAATTTACATTAATTGATATAAATTCTTTCAATTAAGCTATACATTCTATTTTTACCGCCGATATGTACACTGTACCCGAGCTACGCACCGTTAACGTAACCCGTTATGTAACGCCTTTGCGCGAAGGCGGCTCTATGCCCGCTATTGCCGAGGCCGATGATGACTTTCTCTACGTTATCAAATTCCGCGGGGCGGGGCAGGGTGTTAAGGCGCTTATCGCCGAACTGATAGGCGGCGAAATTGCCCGGGCCTTAGGCTTAAAGCTCCCCGAAATAGTTTTCGCCAACCTCGACGAAGCCTTTGGCCGTACCGAACCCGACGAAGAGATACAGGATCTGCTCAAAGCCAGCGTTGGCTTAAACCTGGCCCTGCATTACCTTTCGGGAGCCATTACTTACGACCCGGCCGTTACCAAACTGGATGAAACCCTGGCATCACAAATTGTATGGCTCGATTGCTTGTTGATGAACATGGACCGCACCGCGCGTAACACCAATATGCTGCTTTGGCATAAGGAGTTATGGCTCATTGATCATGGCGCCGCATTGTACTTTCATCACTCCTGGCAAAACTGGCAAGAGCAGGCCGTTAAGCCGTTTGTATTGGTTAAAGACCATGTACTTTTGCCGCAAGCCACTCGGCTAACTACTGTTGACGAGCAATTTAAACCGATACTAACTAACCAATTGATTAGCACCATTGTTGGGTTAATACCCGATGAATGGCTCACCGTTGATGCACCGTTTGACACACCCGGACAGCATCGCGCTGCATATATTGAGTTTTTAACCGCGCGGATAGCACATTCGCACATTTTTGTAAACCAGGCACAACATGAACGGGAAGCACTTATTTGAATATGCTGTGATCCGCGTTGTGCCCAGGGTGGAGCGCGAGGAATTTATGAACGTGGGCGTGATCCTGTTCTGTAAAAAGGAAAAGTTTTTACAGGTCAGGTTCAACATCGACGAACAGCGCCTTTGCGCCTTTGCGAAGGACATTGATTGTACAGAACTCAAAGAACATATTCAATCCATTCAACGCATCTGCCTCGGCGAACAATCTGGCGGCCCGATAGCGCAACTGGATATCGCCTCACGCTTCCGCTGGTTGACTGCTACGCGCAGTACCATTGTACAGCCCTCAAAAGTTCACCCTGGTTTTTGTGCCGATGCTGCCGAAACGTTAGATAGGCTTTTCGCTGAACTGGTATTGTAATTTTCGTAACACCCCAACCCAAACAGGGGGGTAATTATCGGTATTTTTAGATTGGTATTTCTTTTTTATTGCCAATTCAATAATTATCCGGACAATCAAAACACATAGGTATTTATGGGTATTACAACATGTTTTTTGTCTTAATTCTTGACTCTTGATTCTCAATTCTCATTACTTCCTCTCCTCTAACAAAGTCACCGGCCCCATCAATCCCGATTCCGTTAACTGGTATTGCCCGCCAAAAGGCGCGGTATAACTATCCAGTACTTTTTTACCGGCCGGCGCGCGCTGGTCGCCAATTAAGCGATTTGTCCATTCGTTGGTCACTTTGATCTCTAACACATTGAAACCCTCCCTTAAATAATTGGTTACATCGGCCTGGTAAGGGGCTTTCCACAGGGTGTTTACTTTACTGTGGTTAAGATAAACCTCTGCAATATCGCCAACCTTGCCCAGGTCTAAAATAATTTTGGGCTTGCCGGCTATAGTGCTTCTTTTAACCGTAAAGTATTGCAAATAAGTAGCCGTTCCCGAAAAATACTTCACGCCGGTATCCGCGTTCATCGTCCACGATTGAAGTTGCCGCAAAGTTATTTTAGCCGGCGCACCCAGCTTCGGGGGGAAACTCACATCCCAGTGGCCACCGCTGAGGTCTTGCAAAAACACATGGGTAGTTATGCGTATTTTTCTACTACTTTCTGTAGCTATCTTGTTAAAGATCACAAACACGGCCTCGCGTTCGCCTAAATGCAGCGGCACGGTAGTTTGGTCGCCGGTAATGGTGTAAGCTGCGGGGCTTACAGAGCCGTCGTCAGCATGCCATAATTCGGCTTCCTTGCCACTCACGTTAAACCGGGCATTCAGGTCAACAGGCTTATCGGTGCGGTTTACCACAAAGTAAATATCGTTATTGCCGTCCCTGCGATGGATCCAGCTCAGGTCGCTATCCAATGGTTTTTCAAATTCCAGGTCCGGTTTAACCTGTGCGGCGTTCAGTACATCTTTAAGCGCCGTGCCCCAGTACACCCTGCCTTTGCCGCAAATACGCTGTGTACGGCTTATGCCGTCCAGGTTGCCCCAAACCTCGTCGGCCAGTTGAGTTACCTCCCCCGCCGCATCTTTGCCGCCATAACCTGGTGTGTTAACAGGTTTAGGGCCGCAAACAGTGGCACCGCCGGCAACCAGTTCTTTTATTTTTTTTAATACCGATAAACTCATTTCGCTGGTTTGCGGTAACACTAAAACGCTGTAGGTCATGCCATCGGGCATAATTAATTTACCTCTCGCATTAACACTCATCCGGGTGATCAAAGCATCAGCATTAATAAAATCGTATTGATAACCATCGGGCAGGGCAGGTTGTAAGCCTGCTCCCCAAAACGGCATGGTTGATGGTGCGCCTTCATTCAATAAATAGGCTACATCGGCCACATACAAACCTTTTTGCAGCATATACGAGTTACGCGATACATAATCAATAAAAGGTTTGGCTTGTTCGGCCCAGGTGATATTGCGGTTGATATGTGTGCCTACCATTACATTGCCGGGCTTGGTATCTAAAGGTTGATGCGCAGAGGTATGGAACACCAAACGGTTAATGCCTTGTGTAAACCAATAATCGCTGATCTTTTTCAGCGTGTATGGCGATTCATAATTACCACCGGTAAATGATTCGGCAGCAACAATATTCTTCCCATAAACATGCCCCGCCGATGCCGCGCCCCTTACATCCATGTAATACATCGACGATGGGTGCAGATCCTTCACCCAAAATTCGCCCATGGGAATGTTTACGTATTTTTTGTTGAGCAGCGCATCCTCTGTACTTTCCAGTGATACGCCGCCTGCTTCGCCATAAACGCCTATACCTTGTTTATTCAGGTAATTGGTAACGGTACCATAAGTATTTTCGGCTATCAGGTCAACCAAAGTCCGCCTGAAATCCCACAATACCTCGTCGCTTACAGTTGAACTTTTTACAATTTTTCCGGCTAATGCGGGCAGATATTGTGTCAGATCATAACCCCGGCGCTGCAAAAACTCAAGCGGCATGTTTTCGGTCCAATTTTGTATCCCGGCTTCCCAGCTATCCATCATCACATAATTTAAGCGTGTGCCGTATAACTTGCCAAGCTCTTCCTGCAAAGGCTGTGTATAACCATAAATATAAGCTTCCATATGCTGTTTGCTCAGCTTATCGGCTTCCCACCCTAAGGCAGAGGGCACTGCCGGGCGGTTTTTTGCACCCGTTTGCGAATAGCCAAAGCGCATAATGGTGTAATTACCTTGCGGGATGTTCCAGCGTAACGTACCGTCGGATTCCATTTTATTGGTCAGAATGATGATATCATCGGAATTAATGGCCGAATTTGATGTTACAGCGGGTGTTTCGGTGTTGCTGTATTCAAATAACTGGTTAAAGCCTGCTTTTTCTTCATAGCGGTTTACCCGGCCACCCGAAAATAATTTCATTTCGCACAGCTCATAAACACTGTCTGGCTTAGTTTCAACCTGCGATATCACTTCTGCCGGTGTGTAGGCAGCGCTGGTCATCTCCAGTTTATAATATTTTGCGTTGGTTTCCGCGAAAGCGAAGGTGCGCACACCGCCCGCACGGTAGCCTTGTTTGCCGGGCAATACCACTAACGTTTTGTAGTTAACGCCATCATCGCTTACCAGTAATCGCCCGAAAGGGATGCCTTTACGCGCCGCAATAGTTATTGCTTTGGCCTTAAATGGTTTGTTAAAAGTGTATAGTATCCAGGCAGTTCCGGGTTTGCCCGATGTGGTTTTAATTTTTACCGATGAGTTCAGATCATCGTCTAAAAGCGATGCAGTGCTAACCGCGCCGCTACTCGATGTAATGGTTGGCGGGTTATCAACCATGCTCAATTCATCAGGCGGAGTAGGATAGGCGATCACAGCAAAATCGGCATAATAGCCATTACTGTTACCCCAGTTACGGATAGGCCCAATGGTAGTTGGTGGGTGAGGTAAGATACCTTTAAATGCCTGGCCGCCGATAACGTTCATTTCGCTCCAAACCAGTTTTTTCATCGCTTGCGATGGCTTTACCCAGGTACCGCCGGTTAAACTCCAGCCCGCCGAACTGAATATAGCCATTTCCAAATTAAGTCGTTCGGCCTCGTTGGCGGCAAAGTGTACCGCATCCAGCCATTGCGGCGAACCAAATTCTAATTTGGCGGTGGTGGTTTGCCCGCCGCCCGCATTAACATCGGCTAACTGCATACCTGCAATGCCTACACGTTTCATCCATTCCAGGTCTTCGGTAATGCCTTCTTTGCTTACATTGCTCTTCGTCCAGTGCCACCAGGTGCGCGGGTGCGCCGATGCCGGAGGTTTCAAAAAACCGGCCTTAAGCGTATCGCTTACCTGGGCTTTAGATATGTTATAAATACTTGTTAAGCAGATGGTTATTATGAATAATGTAAACTTGTTTTTCATTGCTTATTCAATAAATATTTTTTGAACGGATCGCCCTTAAGCGTACGCAGGCCCTCAACTACGCAGGCCGCGTTTAATTTGGCACCGGCCTCAATAGTATGGGTATGGTCTTTAACAGTAAAGTAACGCCCCATCACAGTATCGGCGCCAAACTGATCGTATTTATCGGCAATGATCTTATTCAGGTCGATAACCTCAACGCCGGTTTGTGCCGCAACCTCCTTGTCTATCTGTACATATTCGCTGCCTACACGGTCAACCTTGCCGTCCTTCCACATATTACGCGGCACTAAGGTTAATACAACAGGTATACCGCCCCTGGCCTTTGTTTCGCGAATGTATTTGCGGATATTCCAGCCAAATGAATGTGCCATCATGGTTTTTTGCGTGCTCGGATTGGTTACCTCAACACTATCATCACCATTGCCTTTTAACGTGGTAGGGTTGCCGTCGTTATGGCCAAACTGGATCAGTACATAATCGCCGGGTTTAATGTAAGGCTCAACTTTGGCCCAAAAGCCGCCGGTAACAAAGCTTAAACTACTGGTACCGCCAAAAGCTTTGTTTTGCACGGATATTTTAGTGGTATCAAACAGGTTTTGAATAAAGCTGCCCCATCCCCACAAACCACCGTCGCCACGGCCGTAAGTGCCGTTACGCACAGTTGAATCGCCAATGAGCCATAAGGTTGGTTTTGGCGCAGGTTTAAAGGCCATGATCGCGCTTGATACCGCAACTGCCAGTAAAAGCTTATTGATGTTCTTCATTTGTTTAAATGTATTAATTAAGTAATTTATTTACAATTGATTATGGTTTTTATTTGCACCGGCTTATCTCATAAATATAAGCAAAATTATCCTAACTATCAATACCTTATTTATCCCAGGCAATGTTATGTTCGGGCATGGCATCGCCCGCCATCTGCAGCAACTCAATGGCATTTAAACACCACTGCGATGTACTGTTTGTTGATACATTTCTGATCTCGTACAACGGCTTCAATACAGCCGGCCCGGTGAGTAATTTCGAATCGAATTTGTTCGGTCCACCTCCGAACCGTCCTTGCGTTGATGGTAAAAATTCATCCCATGCACGTTTGGCAAACTTTGGGTCTTTAGTAATGTAGTAGGCGTATCCGGGCTGTCGCGCATAATCACCGGCATTATCTCCTAATTTTATGCTTACACCAAAAGCTGCTTTAAATTCTTCGGCAGGAGCACCATACAGCGCGCAATATTGCAGATACATCCGGCTCCAATCTTTATTGTTCAGCAAAGGTGTCAGTTCATAAGCCATCTCCATACCGCCCATCAATGTGGCCAGGTGCAGGTTGCCGATATCCTGTGGCGCCATCTGGTAAATGTGGTTGGTTTTCGGATCGTAACCCATACCGCCGTCTTTACCCTTGTTCGAGTAAAAACCATAAGGCATCTTGGTAAAATCATTTACACCCACCAATATTTTATTTTTCCATTTAATATCGCCGGTACGTTCCCACTCGGTCATCCAGTTGCCCACCAAACCAACCCAATCCGGCCCGAAACGCGCGTGGGTAGGGAATTTATCCTTCGGCAATATCTCCCGCAAAGGGTCAACATGTGCCAAACCGCTATCCGCATTCATGGCCGATTCGTGCATGATCTCGCCGGTACGCTCGTCGGTGCTCAGGTAATAATAAAAACGGCGCAGTATAGCCTGGCTTTCACGCACTTCCTTCGAGCCATCGCCCCAGTGATTTACATTATGACGTGAACCTAATCCGGCAAATGGCCCCAAATGGTAAAGGTCAACCTCGCTGGTATGGCGGGTCATGGCTTCGGCCATTTTAAATATATCTGCACGCCCGGTTCGTAAAAAGCTGTACCAAAGCCATATATCGGTTGATAGTTCGGTATTATCCCAGGCAAAACCACCAATGTCGTATTTCCAGGTATGGCGTGCAGCATCGTAACTATGCATCACATCGCCATAGTTCCAAAAGCCATACCATTCGCGCCGGTCTATCTCACCCTGGTAAAAAGCTATGGCTTTATCTAATTGATCTTCAATCCATTGTTTACCTTTAGTCGAACGATCGGGTAAGCTCCACATACCTAACGCTCCAACACTGTGCAGGTATTGGGGTGTGGCAACCAACAAGGTAGGGTTATTTGTTGCAGCGGCATTATCGGCTAACTGCTGGTTTGACGGCAGTGCGGCATAGGGGTAGATCATTACTTCACTGGTGCGGGCAATGCCATGCGGTGTGCTGTAGCCTTTTTGCACGTCCTCGTAAGTGATGTCCAAACTATGCGCTACAGTATCGTAATGGCGCATGTCCATGGCATCCGAGTAAGGCGACCAGAACCATATTTTAACTTTAGCTGTAGCCATCCGTGCATCATTGATCTCTAATGCTGCCGGATACGATTGCCAGAAGTTTTTCAACCCAACAGCCAGCCCGCCGCTAACATCGCCGGCAAAGGCAAGGCCGGTGGCGCGCTTGCCACCGTTCACGTCCAGCCAGCTGCTGGCGCCATTGGTGCGTTTTTGAATATTAAAACCATCAGCACTGCCTTGCACCAGCTTATAATCGTTCCAGCTGGCCATCTCGTGATACAAAGCTTTTTGATTGGGCGATGCGGCTACACCTGGTAATAATTTACCTGCGGCCTGATCCTGGTAGGGTCCTGGCCTGCGCCCGTTAAGCGGCTGTACAGGCTCGGCCCACACACCATCGCCCTCTCCCGAAAAACGGACATGGCGGTTTTGCAGTTCTTCGCGAAAGGGAACCGAAAAGGTTAAACCTAAACCCTTAATAAAGTCTTTCTGATCGTCGCCGTCAAATATCAGGGTATGTACCAGGCGGATGTTATCGGTATTCTGGTAAAAATACAATCGTACAATAAACCGCAAAAGCTCCCGGCTGCCCGAAACCGATTTGAAATGCCCGTCGATACGCACAACGGCACGTACCGGGCCGGTTTGCTCCACTTTAACGTTCGAGATGCTGCTGATAAATTTTTGTTTTACAGGTGTAGCATCAATATCGCCGTCCGATTGGTTTTGTACAATCGCTTCCAGTTTGCCGTCAATAGCTATTGGCTTACTGCCAATGTTTACGGCAGGGATCAGGATATTTCCTTTTTTTGCGATATCGCATTGCATATTGCCGGTGTTGACATGGATGGTGTTGCCATCATCGGCAACCAGGGTACGGATAGCCATTGATCTTATCGCTTTCGCGGATGTTATGCTTAACGAAACATTCTTAGCTGCCGAATCTCCAACCGAAGCAAAGGCCGTCCATTTGATCGATCCATCCGGCCAGTAAGCCAGGGGCCAGCTTTGTAAGGGCATGCTCTTTCCATCCGCGGTAAGCGTAAAATTAGCAGTGGCTTTTACTTTGCCTTGTGGCCAGGGGATGCCCCAGCTTACTCCGTTTTGCGTTTTTGGTGCACTATTAAGCCAGTTTAGCTTAATATCATCGGGCTGGTTTTGTGCTACCGATAATGTAATATTCAATAATAAAATCATAAAAGGCAACGCAAAACGTTTATAACAGGTATTTAAGTACATAGGGTAAAAATTATGCCTGGTTTTATGGGTTTGCCCGGGCGGTTATTGGTTTATAACAACTAATGTATAATGCAGATAATGATCTACCATCCTGTAGTGTGATGATATCTAAGTAAAATTTTTGTTGTAATTGGATAAATCAATGAATAAGCAGCCCCCGGAAGAATAGAGAGCAATATTGACCGCTGAAAAACGGATAATTGTAGTAACTTTATCAATTGATAATAAGTTGTTGTAGCAGGATGATAAATCCCAGGGCATATATATTCGGGGTGATAATGTTGCTTTTGATCAACATTGCCAAAGCGCAATGCCCCGAAAATATTGGATTTGATTTTGGTACCTTTAAAAACTGGAGCGGGGCAAAAGGTATTGCCAGCAATGTTGACGGCAGCCTTCTTTTTACTCAGCAAGGCATATTTTCGGATGTACATACACTTTTTTTTAGTAAGGATAAATTAGTTGACCCGTATGGTCAGTTTCCGATAGCGAGTCCGAACGGCAGCAGCACCTGTGTGAGGCTCGGTAATACTACAACAGGTACAAACAAGGCGCAGCAGTTAACCTATACCTTTACAATTCCGGCCAACAATCCCGACTATAGTTTAATATATTATTATGCCGTTGTTTTTCAAAACCCCAACCATCAGACATACCAGCAGCCACGGTTTACGGCAAAAGTGTATGATGTAACCGGCGGTAAATACATTACCTGCGGCGATTTCGATTTTGTGGCCTCGTCTGGCCTGCCGGGTTTTAAAAATGTCGGGGATGTGTATTACAAAGATTGGTCTGCAGTTACGATCAATTTGCTTGGGTTTTCGGGCAAAACGTTAAGGTTGGAGTTTGCAACCAATAACTGTACCCTTGGGGGGCATTTTGGATACGCTTATCTTGATGTAAATCAAAATTGTACATCGCCGGTATCGGGCAATACTTTTTGTACAGCAGGCGCATCGCAAATAACATTGGCTGCCCCATCGGGGTTTAAAGAGTATTACTGGTATACAGGCAATGATCTTAAAAATGCTATCGGGAATACCAATACACTTAATATCAGTCCGGCCCCGCCAATAGGTACTCAGTATGCTGTGCGGATAGTCCCATTTCCGGGTATTGGCTGCGAAGACACTATTTATACCACGATAAAACCTTTAGAGCCAATAGTATTTAAGGTAAAGGATACGATAGCCTCATGTTCGGCCAGAGGGATTGATCTCACCGATTCTCTGGTAACGGCAGGCAGTAATTTAAATTTTACTTATACTTATTTTACCGATGCCGCCTGTACCCAGGGAGTTATAGGCCCGCAAAACATTACAACCAGCGGCACATACTATATTAAAGCGACCACGCCCGGTGGCTGTTCGGTAGTCAAACCGGTCAGGTTATTTGTTTTTGGCACATCGAGCCTGACAGTAACCGACCCCGCGCCGGTTTGCAAGTTTAACGTGGTTGATATTACGGCGCCTGCAATAACCAAAGGCAGCGACCCGGGTTTGACGTTTACCTATTGGCAGGATTTGGCAGCTACTAAAAAACTGGCTAACCCTGCCGCGATTACTACCGGGGGCACCTATTATATTAAGGCCGCCAACAACAGTTTTTGCAGCGTCACTAAGCCGGTAACAGTAACAGTAGTTGATCAGCCCAACCTGGTTATTCATCATCCTGCGGGGTGTTTAACCGTTGATATGACCCTGCCTGAGGTAATAGCCGGAAGCGACGCCGGCCTTACGCTTAGCTACTGGCTGGATGCTGCTGGTACCCACATTTTTAATACGCCCGGCAATGTAACAGTTAGCAACACTTATTATATCAAAGCTATTAATAGTACCGGTTGCACAACAATTGCTCCTGTTAATGTAGATGTAAGGCCGGTACCTGTGGCCACAATAACTAATCCGCCGGCCGTGGTATTTCCGGAAACGGTTGATCTAAGCACTACTTACACGCCGCAAAGCGGTTTAACTTATACGTACTGGCACGATGCCGCCGCCACTATTTCATTAGCAAATGCCACTGCTGTATCAAGGCAGGCAACCTATTATATTAAGGTATCAAACACGGGGTGCAGTACAATTTATCCTGTAAAAGTAATTATAGGTAAACCTGCCGATATTGATTTCGGGCCAAATGTTTTTACGCCTAATGGCGATGGCGTGAACGACGTGTTTAAATTTAAAGCGCCTGTTTCTATCAAATTAAAGTATTTTAAAATATACAGTTCGTGGGGGCAGCTGCTTTTTGAAACCACAGATCTTAATAAGGCATGGGACGGCAGTTATAAGGGCAAAGCTATGCCCCTTGGCACCTATTACTGGGTTTTTGATGCATTTGATACATACAGCAATTCCAATCTTACCCGCTCAGGCAGCATCAGCATAGTACGCTGAGAAAATTCAGTATTGTGAAATAAATGTTTTTTTGAATTAAAGAAATTTAGAAAGAATTATTTTTACGCGGTTGTTATTTGAAAAAAAATGAAAATTGGAGCTTAATAACTAACTTTAATTGTAATATTGTTAATTGAATTGAAACCTAACTAATTTATAACCATGAAAAAAATCTTTACCCTGATTTTATTTACAGCCTTTGTAAGTTTTAAGGCAAGCGCACAAAATGACGATATTTCCGGCATTTTTAAAGGTAATTCCGATGATGTTAACAAGTTACTAAACGCTTATACGCTTCCTTTATTTAAAGGGTTTGGCAACAGTTTAAACGGCGGCTGGGCCAATACAGCCAGTACTCAAAAATTTTTACACTTTGATATCAGGATAAGTGCATCGGCCAGCCTGGTTCCTCAATCTGATAAAACCTTCGATATTGCAGCCTTAGGGTTGTCGAGTAGTGTTAAGGCTACCGATCCTAACAAAACCATTACGCCAACTTTTGGCGGTGATACGGGCAACGGGCAGTCAATAACAGTGTCGGACCCTGCCCACCCGAATGATCCAAATTATCAATACAAAACAACATTGCCTGGCGGGGTTATCTCTTATATACCGGCTCCTCAGTTACAATTAACTATTGGTTTAATTAAAAATACTGATGTAAGCCTGCGATTAATACCTACTACCAAACTTGGTGACGACTTTGGTTCGGTTGGTTCGTTCGGTATAGGGTTTAAGCACAATATTGCGCAGGATTTTGGTACTGCCAGCCACCTGGTTCCGTTTGACCTGGCTATAGCTGTTGGTTATACCAAATTAACGTACAATAAGCCTATGGATGTAAAACCCGATGCAAATAATGGTGGTGTAAGCGGCAATACCGATTTTAGTAATCAAACCCTGGAAGGAAATTTCAGCGGTTGGAACGCGCAGGTGATCCTTTCTAAAAAGCTATTGTTTTTTACACCGTTTGTATCTGTTGGCTACTCAACAAGCTCAACCGACGTTGGCTTTAAAGGCAATTATCCATTTGTTACAGGCGTTGCCGTTGGTACGGCTGGTAATGGTAAACCGATCTACACCAGTGTACATGATCCAATCACAATCAATGGCTCTGCTGCAGGTACAAGCAGTATGCGTGCCGATATTGGGTTTAAGTTAAGCCTGTCATTCTTTAAAATATATGCCTCTTACAGCTTTGCCGAATACCAATCGGCCAACGCGGGTATTGGCTTAGGCTTTTAAGTTTCTCTGATCAGTATGAAAAGCCCCGGACAAACCCCGGGGCTTTTTGTTTTAATGATAGTTTAATACAAAAATGTGGCAAATAAATATTACGTGTATACCGGGGGGATATTTACATTTGTTATATAAACCCAATACACCAACACCCTGAATGCCGGTATATCAAAAAATCCTCATTGCTTTTGCAATGGTATTATCTGTTCTCCATTTTAAGTTATCCGCCCAGCAAACTACTGCATTGCCCGGTGTTTTAACCATGAACAATGGTAAAAAGGTAACTACAGCAAAACAATGGTTTAATGAGCGCCGGCCGGAGCTGTTAACGCTATTTAAAAAGGAAATGTATGGCCAGTTGCCCGGAAGGCCCAAAGATATGACCTTTAAGGTTTTTGATACTGATACTAAAGCATTGAATGGTAAAGCCACACGTAAACAAATAACCGTTTATTTTAACGGTAAACCCGATGGCCCGCAAATGGATATTTTGCTGTATATCCCTAATAACGTTAAGCACCCTGTTCCTGCTATAGCGGGATTAAACTTTGACGGTAACCACGCTATTAATAGCGATCCGGCCATTAAACTTTCAACCAGTTGGTTTGATAAAGGCAAAAATGTAATAAATAACCATGCCACCGAAGCCATGCGCGGAACCAACGCCGCCCAATGGCCCCTGGAAATGATCATGGATAAGGGGTATGCCGTAGCGACGGTTTACCGTGGCGATATTGCACCAGATCATGATCACAATTTAAATGAAGGTATTTTCCCGATGTATCCCGAACTGGAAAACCGGCCGGATAATTTCGCAACAGTTGGCGCATGGGCGTGGGGCCTGAGCCGGATACTGGATTACCTGGAAACGGATAAAGCTATTGATAACAAACATGTGGCGGTTTTTGGCTTTTCACGATTGGGTAAGGCTGCTTTGTGGGCCGGTGCCACCGATGAACGTTTTGCTTTGGTGATCAGTAATGAATCGGGTGCCGGGGGCGCAAAACTGTTTCATGAAACGGCAGGAGAGGGCATCCGCAGGTTATCCACAAAATTCCCGTTCTGGTTTTGCAATAATTTTAAAAAGTATACCGATCAGGATTCTATTTTGCCATTCGATCAGCATATGGTTATTTCGCTGGTTGCGCCAAGGCCAATATATGTCGCCAGTGCCGAGGGCGACCTGAACTCAAACCCCAAGGGCGAATTTATGGGCGCATTAGCTGCCAGCCCGGTTTATAAATTATTGGGCACAAGCGGATTGCCGGTTGCCATTATGCCGCCGGTAAATACGCCTGTTGTGGGCCGTATAGCCTATCATATCCGTACAGGCACACATAACGTTACCGATTTTGATTGGACACAATATTTAAACTTTGCCGATCAATACTTAAAGAAACCAACCAAATGATGAGGAAATATTTACTTGTGGTACTGGTATTTGCCGACGTAGTGCCTTCGTTTGCACAAACTTTAAAAGTTGTTAACTTACGCTGCGAATATAAAACCAACCCGATAGCAATTGAACCGGTAACGCCGCATTTAAGCTGGGAAATACAGTCGGACGCGCGCGCGACTTTGCAAACCGCTTACCATATTTTGGTTGCCGATAATGTTGCGCTGCTCACCAAAAACACAGGCAACATTTGGGATAGCCATAAAATCAACTCTGCTGCTTCCATACAGGTTATGTATGCAGGTAAAAAGCTTTTACCTGCAAAAAAATACTATTGGAAGGTAAGAGTTTGGGATAATAAAACCCATGAGTCTGCATGGAGCAAACCTGCCGAATGGCAAATGGGCTTGTTAACCGCTGCCGATTGGAAAGGGGCAAAATGGATCGCTTATGAAACGATGCCCGATTCAAACCGGATATTACCGGGCATTCCGCCGAAAGGCGCAAAAAAACAAAGTCCAGGCAAGGATATTCTACCCATACTTCGCAAAAGCTTTAACGTAACTAAACCGGTTAAAAACGCTACCCTTTTTATTTCGGGGCTGGGTCATTTTGAGGCGAGCCTTAACGGCGATAAAATTGGCGATCACTTTTTAGATGCCGGTTGGGTTAATTATCAAAAGCAGGCGCTGTACGCAGGCTTTGATGTAACTCAACAGCTAAAAACAGGCGAAAATACGATAGGTGTAATGCTGGGAAATGGATTTTATTTTACGCCCAGCGGCAGGTACCGCAAATTAACCGTTGCTTATGGTTATCCAAAAATGATCTGTCGTTTATTGGTTGAGTATGCCGATGGCACAATAGAAAATTTAGTGAGTAATGAGTTATGGAAAGCAGCGCCTGGCCCTATAACCTTTTCGGCGATATACGGCGGTGAAGATTTTGACGGTACGTTGGATCAAAAGGGCTGGAATTTGAATAAGTTTGATGATAGCCATTGGAAAAACGCGTTGGTTACCGAGGGGCCGCCTGCCTTAAATGCGCAAATGGAAGAGCCACTAAAGGTAACCGACGTGCTTGATTCAAAAAAAATAACACAGCCTAAACCTGGCGTGTGGGTTTACGATATGGGACAGAATGTATCGGGCATACCGCAAATTTTGATCAAGGGTAACAGGGGCGATACAGTTAAAATAACGCCATCCGAATTGTTGGACGATCAGGGAATGGCCACGCAAAAAAATACCGGCAGATCTTATAGCTATAAATATACTTTAAAAGGACTCCCGTTTGAAGAGTGGTGGCAGCCAAGATTCACCTATTACGGATTTAGGTATTTACAAATAGAGGGCGCCGTGCCGGCGGGAGAAAAAAATCCGGAACATAAGCCGGTAATGGTGTATGTAAAAACAATGCATTTTCAAAATGCTGCAACTAAAGTTGGCAATTTTACCTGCTCAAACGACTTATTTAATAAAACTGATACGCTGATTGACTGGGCTGCTAAAAGTAATATGGTGAGTGTTTTTACCGATTGCCCGCACCGCGAAAAGCTGGGTTGGCTGGAGCAGGATCACCTGATGGGGAATTCACTGCAATACAATTATGACCTGGTCAATCTTTTCAAAAAAACCATCAGCGATATGCAGCATTCGCAAACGCCGGATGGTTTGATCCCCGAAATTGCACCCGAATTTACCGTATTTGGCGATGGCTTCCGCGACTCGCCGGAGTGGGGTAGTGCTGCCGTTTTATTGCCATGGTATGTGTACCAATGGTACGGCGATAAGCAGGTTTTAGCCGGTAGTTACAGCATGATGCAGCGTTATATGGCATACCTGGATAAATTATCGGATAAAGGCATTTTAACAGAAGGTTTAGGCGATTGGTATGATTTGGGGCCGAAACATCCGGGGGTATCGCAGTTAACGCCAAAAGGTATTACGGCAACGGCCTTTTATTATTACGATCTCGATATCCTTGCCCAAATAGCACAAATGTTGAATAAGCCTGCCGATGTTGTCCGGTATACTAAACAGGCAATCATGGTTCGCACGGCATTTAACAAAGCATTTTTTAATACCGAAACTAAGGAATATGGCACCGGCAGCCAAACTGCAAATGCCATTGCCGTTTACATGAAACTGGTTGAACCGCAATATAAACAGGCCGTGATCGATCATATTGTGAAAGACCTGCGCAGCCGTAACAATAGTTTAACGGCAGGCGATATCGGTTACCGGTACCTGCTTAAAGTATTAGGCGATGAAGGCCGTTCGGATGTGATATTTGATATGAACAACCGCAGCGATGTACCGGGTTATGGCTACCAATTAGCTAAAGGCGCTACCGCCCTCACTGAATCGTGGCAGGCATTACCATCGGTATCAAATAACCATTTAATGCTTGGGCACATTATGGAATGGTTTTATGAGGGCCTGGCTGGAATCCGCCTTCCGGACGGTGCTGTGGCTTACAAACAAATTGTGATCCGCCCCGAGCCTGTAGGCGATGTTACATCGGCAAAAGCAAATTATCACTCGGTTTATGGAAACATCAGCAGCGAATGGAAAAAGACGGCAGGCAGCTTTGATCTGTCAGTAACTATTCCGGCCAATACAACCGCTTCCGTTTATCTTCCCGCAACAGCGGCGTCAAAAATTACAGAGGGTGGAAAAGCTTTATCCGGAAATAATAAGCTATTGAGAATAGAAAACGGTTGGGCAGTGATCAAAGTAGGAAGTGGTAACTATAACTTTAGCGTAAGCGCAAGTTAAGGCCATACTTGTTACCGGATATGTTAAATAACCGTGTGTTTTAGCCGTTTTATGATACTTTTTATATATTGCCGCCCGAAACGTAAAACCGGACTAAAACGGCGGTGAGTAATGGGTATGAAATTCGATATGCGATCACAACTTAACTATAAATTTTTATTGCGCTTAATTGTTTTGTTTTTAACCGGGGTAATCATCAGCACTTATCCGGTGGTTGCACAGCATAAAAAAACAAGTAAAAAATCATCCGGAAGTTCACATTCTTCCAAAACAAGTCATTCTTCATCGGGCTCAAAAAGTTCGGGTAAAAAATCAAGCCACAGCTCATCAGGCAGCAGCCATAAAAAATCAACAGGCAGTAGCAAAAGCAAATCTTCACACAGTAGTTCAAGTCACAGCAAAAGCTCAAAAAAGGGGCGTCATAGTCGCGAATCATCATCGCGGGGCAGACATGGGCATCATGTTAAGGAGCATTTCAGGGTGATGCATTATACCGAAACGCAGCATAACGACCTGGAGCCCATAACCGATAATTCGGATATGCGTAACGCCTTTCAGCATCCGCCCGAAGGCGCCAAACCCTGGGTATTTTGGTATTGGGATCAGGCCGCGGTATCTCAGGAGGGTATCACTGCCGACCTGGAAGCCATGCGTGACAACGGCATCGGCGGAGCATATTTAATGACCATTAAAGGTGTACAAAACAACCAGCCATTAATAAGCCAACCCGTTGTACAATTAACACCGCAATGGTGGCAAATGGTAAAATATGCCATGAACGAGGCCGACAGAATGGGCATTAAACTGGCACTGCACGATTGTGATGGTTTTGCCGTAGCCGGCGGGCCGTGGATAACGCCGGAGCTTTCGATGCAGAAGGTAGTATGGTCGCAGGTGATGGTGCCGGGCAATACCCTGTTTAATGATACCCTGCCAAAACCGCAGGCCACCAATGGTTATTACCAGGATATTGCCGTGTACGCTTACCCGCTTGATTTTGGCCAGGAAACAAATACGCAAAATCGCAAACCACACATCAGCACCAGTAAAACCGGTACGGATGTTCAATATTTAGCTACGCCGGGCAACAAAAAGAGCTTTAGCAGCGACAGCACCTGCTGGATACAATACGCGTTTGATATGCCTTTTACCTGTCGCTCAATAACCATACACCCCAGCAGCGGTAATTATGAAGCGCAACGGCTGATCATAGAAGTAAGTGATGACGGGCATACTTTCAGAAAGCATACCCAGCTGGAACCGCCCCGCAGTGGCTGGCAGGATGGCGATGCGCCAAATACCTATGCCATTAAACCAGTTACTGCCACGTATTACCGTTTTGTATATGAAAAAACTGGATCAGAGCCGGGAGCAGAGGACCTGGAAACTGCCAAATGGAAACCTAATTTAAAGCTCACAGGCATTGAGTTATCATCCGCACCACGTATTAACCAGTTTGAGGGTAAAAGCGGACAGGTATGGCGCGTAGCCAAACGTACCACGGCTACCGAAATACCCGATGCGGCATGCATTCCCAAAAATAAAATTATCGATATTACTAAATACGTAGATGCACACGGCCGTTTAAACTGGACAGCGCCTAACGGGCAATGGGTTATTTTACGGATGGGGCATACTTCTACCGGGCATACCAACGAAACCGGCGGTGCAGGTAAAGGTTTGGAGTGCGATAAGTTTAACCCTGAAGCGATCAAACTGCAATTTAACAATTGGTTTGGCGAAGCAGTTAAACAGGCCGGCCCCGATCTTGCTGCCCGCGTATTGAAAATATTCCACGTAGATAGCTGGGAGTGCGGCAGCCAAAATTGGTCGCCGGTATTTGCCGAAGAGTTTAAAAAGCGCCGTGGGTATGATTTGTTACCATATTTACCTGCTATGGCCGGCGTGCCGGTACAAAGCGCCGATGTATCTGAGAAATTTTTGCACGATGTAAGGCAAACCATCAGCGAATTGCTGGTTGATAAATTTTATGCAACCATGGCCGGTTTGGCACACGAAAAAGGCTTTCAGTTTAGCGCCGAAGCAACTGCGCCTACCATGGTTGGCGACGGCATGCTGCATTATAAAGAAGTTGACCTGCCCATGGGTGAGTTTTGGCTGCGCAGCCCTACTCACGATAAGCCGAACGATATTTTAGATGCGGTTTCGGGCGGGCATATTTATGGCAAAAACATTATACAGGCCGAAGCTTTTACCGAGGTGCGCATGGCCTGTGATGAACACCCCGGAATGCTGAAGACTTTAGCCGACCGTAATTTCGGACTTGGGGTAAATAAATTTGTATTCCACGTATTTAACCAAAACCCCTGGCTTGATAAAAAACCGGGGATGACCTTGGATGGGGTGGGCCTGTACTTTCAGCGCGACCAAACCTGGTGGAAACCGGGCAAAGCCTGGGTTGACTATATTGCCCGTTGCCAAACTATGCTGCAAATGGGTAAACCGGTTGCTGATGTAGCCGTATTTACCGGTGAAGAAACACCAAGAAGAGCCGTATTGCCGGATAGACTGGTAAGCCTGCTACCCGGAATTTTTGGGGACGAGGTTGTTGCAAGCGAAGCCAAACGTTTAAAGAACGAAGGTCAACCCATGCACGTGATACCCGATGGGGTAACGTCGTCGGCAAATATGGCCGAGCCGCAAAACTGGGTCGACCCTTTGCGGGGATACACTTACGATAGCTTTAACCGCGATGCTTTACTGCGATTAGCGACCGTTAAAAATGGCCGGATAGAGTTGCCGGGCGGTGCAAGCTATGGTGTGTTGATATTGCCGGGAGCAACCAAAATGTCGCCTGATGGCGGAACGCTGATGTCGCCGGAGGTATCTGATAAAATATCGCAACTGGTAAACGAGGGTGCTACCATTATCATCAACGGGCAGCCGTTAAGCTCACCGGGGCTGTCATCTGTTTTAAAACCAAAATACTGGGGCCGTGCAATTAAGGCGCCTTATAAAGAAGATACCTTTGATGGCCTGGGTATTGAGCAGGATATCATTCCATCGGATAGCCTGGATAACTACGTGCCGGATATAGCCTGGACACACCGCACCGGCCCCGACTTTGATATCTACTTTATCGCCAACCAGCAAAATATGGAGCGCACGGTCAATATATCGTTACGGGTATCTGATAAGGAGCCCGAACTTTGGGACCCGATGACCGGCGAAACTTACCAGCTAAACGACTGGAGCCATGAAAACGGACGCACCAACTTTACGCTCAACTTTCACCCGAATGGTTCGGTATTTATTGTGCTGCGTAAACCATCATCAAAAGATAATAATCGCGGCGCCAACTGGCCCGAGTATCGCACTATAAAAACAATAAGCGGGGTATGGAGCGTACAGTTTGACCCTAAACTGGGCGGGCCCGAACAACCTGTAGTACTGACCACATTAACCGATTGGAGCAAAAGCGATTATCCCGAAGTGATCAATTATTCGGGTACGGCCGTTTATACGCAGAATTTTGAGTGGAACTATACCTTATCGCATGGCCGCGTATGGCTTGATCTGGGTAATTTATATAACATTGCCGATGTGAGCGTTAACGGCATTCGTTGCGGTACAGTTTGGACACCCCCTTACCGTGTGGATATTACCAAGGCACTGAAAGACCGTAAAAATGTACTGAAAGTAGAAGTAACCAATACCTGGGCCAACCGCCTGATAGGAGACCATAACCTGCCGGAGAATAAACGCATTACATCAACAACGGCGCCGTATAGGTTAGAGGGTAAAAAGTTACTGCCGGCAGGACTGATGGGGCCGGTTAAGATCATTGAAAATGCCAAGAATATCAGTGAAACGGGGCAGAATTAGTGGTTAAAATTGTCATTGCGAGGAACGAAGCAATCGCACGTAGGCATATTCGCCCTGTATATCCGCTCTGTTTCCGTGCGATTGCCACGCTATCGCTCGCAATGACAATCAATTTTATTATTGTTCATCCGCCGGAAAATCTGCACCTACGGTAGTTTCTTCCCAGGTATCGATATCCTTTTTTAATTGCTCCAGTTTGTTGCGCGCGCCTTTTAATGCAGCCGCACCCAGTAACAAACGCAGTGGCGGGTTTTCAGATTCCACCGCTTTTACAATGGCTTTGGCCGCCCTAACCGGGTCGCCGGGTTGTTTGCCGCTGTAACCGCGGATGGCATTTTTGTTGGCTTCGGCTGTTTCTTTATAATCATCAATGATGATCTTGCTGTTGTTTGCCGAACGGCCGGCCCAATCGGTACGGAAACCGCTTGGCGCGATTACCGTTACTTTGATGCCTAATGGTGCGGTTTCTTTGCTTAATGCTTCCGAATAACCGTCAACCGCAAACTTGGTGGCGTTGTAAAAACCAACCCCGGGGAAACCAACCAAACCACCTATCGAGGCGATATTAACAATATGCCCGCTGCGCTGTGCACGCATTACCGGCAAAACCGAATTGGTTACATTAGCTAACCCAAAAACATTGATCTCGAACATGCGGCGCACTTCGTCTTCTTCGCTTTCTTCGATAGCGCCAAAATAACCTATGCCGGCATTGTTAACCAGCACATCAATACGGCCAAATTTTTGTTTAACCTGGGCCGTGGCCGCTTTTATTTCGTCGGCTTTGGTTACATCTAACTTTACAGCGATGGCCGTATCCGGGTAACCGGCAACAATATCGGCAACATCATTGGTGTTACGCGCGGCCACCGCCACACGGTTACCCAATGCTAAAACTTCTTTGGCCAGCTCCCGTCCGAAACCCGTAGAGCAGCCAGTTATAAACCATACTTTACTCATTTATGCTATTTGTATTTTTTGCCAAAGTAACGGCAAGCTTCTTAAATATTTGTCAATGCAAGTTCAATTAATGCCTGCCGGTCAAATAATTTAGTCGGCAATAACTTTTACATCGATGTTGTTGCGTGTGGCTTTTGAGTAGGGGCAGCCACGGTGTGCGGTATCGGCCAGTTTTTGGGCCTGCGCCTGATCAATACCCGGTATATGCACATGCAATTCGGCCGATAAGGCAAAAGATGATTCGCTTTCTTTATTAAAACTTACATGTACATCAACCGTGGCCCCGCTCACATCCACGCCATCGCGTTTACCAACCGATCCTAAAGCGCCCAGATAGCAGCTTCCCCATGCACCGGCGAATAACAGTTCGGGGTTGGCATAGCCATCTTCGGTGCCGCCCATTGCTTTTGGTACTTTCAAATCCAGATCGATAACACCATCGGTGGATTTGATATGGCCGTCGCGGCCGCCTTTTGCTGTAACTACAGCGGTATACAATTTTTCCATGATAACTTGTTTTATTGATACAGCAATTGACCGGGTTAAATGTTTTTTCATTTAAAATAATTGCTTATCGCCGTTTATACGAATTGCTGATCAGGTGTTTTGTATGAGATTCTTAAAATATGTTGATTATCAAACTGTTAATATCCCTAACCGTAAATTACCTGTAAATGCCTTTTTGGGTATGATTTGTGGGTTTTTAAGCTTTCGCGATTGTGTATAACCCTGTAATTGAGGTTAATAACCTGTTTATAAAAACCGGCATTTTTTTATTGACAAACGTTAAATAACGCCCTATATTAGAATCATCAAGAACGACGTACTTTGACAGCCTGACAGAAAATTGGAAATTGAAAAAGGAGAGTTTTCGGACGAACCAGGATCAGTTAAAGAAATTCAAATCGAACTCAGAATAAAAGTTTCGTAAGAGATTTTTAGGAAAGTAAGATGTCGACAAGGCAATACAACATTGCTGCCGAACTTTACGGAGGGAAGCAATAATGAAGTAAGATCGTTGGATCGCAAAACCTGCAAGGGCGGCGAAGGATCAGATTGACAGTTAGAGCTACACAAAACTTGATGCTTTTTGGAAAGCCACGGCCAACCTTAAAGTTAGGAAACGGAAGCACAGATCGAAAGAGACGTCTTCCGTTTTCGCTTTTTATGAGGTTTTGTTGAAACTGCTCTTTCCGCGCGTCATTGCGAGGGACGAAGCAATCCCCGACTTACAGAGCGGATTTGCATAATTCGACCTGCCTATTTGGGATTGCTTCGCTATCGCTCGCAAAGACGTGTATCGTTGATGAGATGTAAGAGTATCTCACCCACATTTAACACCAATTTCACACCCGCTTAACCAAAAGTTTTTTATCATTTTATTAAAAACGGGCGTTTTACGGTTTGTTATTTTATGATTTTTGTAAGAAAATGTTAAAATCCCGAATGTTAATAACCGTGGGTTAAATTATCTCAATCAATAATTAGCTGGTGATTTAAGCAGTTTTCATATTTTGTAAATGTGTATAAACCTATAATTAACGTTAATAACCTGTTTATAAAAACAAGCATTTTTTTATTGACGGATATGGATTATCATCCTATATTAGAATCAACAAGAAGGACGTACTTTGGCAGCCTGACGGAAGATAAGAAATTGAATCGGGGGAGTTTTCGGACGAACTAAAGATCAAGGGAAGATCATCAAGTCGCAACAGGAAAAATGAAAAGCTTCGAAAGAAGTTTGAAAAAGAACGAAGCGATGTCACAAAAAAGGTATTACGAACCGGAAACATAACCTGCAAGGGGGAACAAAAAGGGAGTAAGAGATGACGGACAGCGGTGTTAGCAATAACGGCGAAAAGGTCGCATCATGGTCAAGTCACAAAGAGCTTGCTGCTTATGGGAAGCTACGGCAGACCGTAAGCCGGAAAAACGGGAGATCAAATCGAAAGACGCGGCCTCCCGTTTTCTATTTATAACGTTTTTTGTATTTAAAACAATGTATTTTTACCCAAAAGGTATCATGCAAATTTTCTACTTTTAGCCCATGATCAAAGAGGGCAAAACTAAGAGCAACGGGCGGAGAAAGATATTTGTGCTGGACACATCGGTGATACTGTATGATCATAATGCGTTTCAAAACTTTCACGAACATGATGTTGCCGTACCCATACAGGTTTTAGAAGAGCTGGACAATATGAAAAGCGGGAACGATACCCGCAATTTTGAGGCGCGCAGCTTTATCCGCCTAATGGACGAACTGTCGCATAATAACCTGATCAGCCATTGGCTACCGCTAAATGGCATTAATAAAGGCCATTTTAAAGTTGTTGTAGATAACAAAACGGATACCAATGCCGAAGAGATCTTTGGTGATGATAAGGTTGATCACCGGATATTGAATGCCGCGCTTAGCCTGCAGCACGAAAACCCCGACAAAAAAGTTATCCTGGTATCAAAAGATATCTGCCTTAGGCTCAAAGCAAAAGCACTCGACCTGCATTCTGAAGATTACGAGACAGGTAAGATCAAGAATCTGGAAACACTGTACACCGGCAAAGCCACCATTAATAAAGTAGCCGATACCTTGTTGACCCAGTTTAGCAAAGCAGGTAGTTTAGCGGCTGAAGCAGTAGGTGAGCCCGATGATTTTAAAAACAATCACTTTTATATTCTGCACGGTAAACGCAGATCTATGCCGGCCTTTTATAACGGGCAAACCCAGCAGCTGGAAGAAGTTGTTGAGCAGCCTGTTTTTAATATCAGCCCAAAAAACATTGAGCAATCATTTGCTATACATGCTTTGCTGAACCCCGACATTAAATTGGTGAGCATACAAGGTAATGCGGGCACAGGTAAAACCCTGCTCGCACTGGCCAGCGCATTGGAGCAGCGTAAAGATTTCAGGCAGATCTATGTTACCCGGCCAATTGTGCCTTTAAGCAACAAGGATATCGGTTTTTTGCCTGGTGATGTAAAATCGAAGGTCGACCCGTATATGGCGCCCATCTGGGATAACCTGAAATTTATTAAAGATCAGTTTAGTGAGGATGAAAAGATGCAGGCCAAAATTGATGAACTGGTAGCTAATGATAAGATAGCTATAGCACCATTGGCATTTATTCGCGGGCGCACGCTTACCAAGATATTTTTTATTGTTGATGAGGCCCAGAACTTAACACCACACGAAATCAAAACCATTATATCGCGCGCAGGCGAAAACAGTAAGTTTGTTTTTACCGGCGATATTTACCAGATAGATACCCCATACCTTGATGCGGAGAGTAACGGCCTGTCGTACCTGATCGATAAAGCTAAAAATCATCCGCTTTATGCGCATATTACTTTACAAAAAGGAGAGCGCAGCGAACTGGCAAATTTGGCGACGGAACTTCTTTAAATAAACCGTCATACCGAACTTGTTTCGGGATCTCTCAGTACAAAATATGCGCAATGTAGATCTTGCATGATGTCATGCCGAACAAGTTCGGCATGACATTTCTCTTCATAAAAGTTTAGCCATCTGCTTCCTGATGGCCTTCTTATCAGCAGACGATTTAGTAAGCGATATTGCCGCCTGGAAATGTTCAATAGCTTTTTGATTATCCTCATCGGTATATAAATTTCCCAAAAGGCAATGATACAGATGGTTGTTGGTAAGGTTGAGCTTCTCCGCTTCAATTATGGCGGCGTTTTTACCATAAACTTTATATAGTGCATAAGTGCGGTTGAGCGCCGCGATAGGCGAGTACCGCAGTTGCAGCAGCTTGTTATACAGTTGTAAAATATGCTCCCATTTTTCAGGTGAGCGGGTGGTATGCCAGTAAGCAATACCTGCTTCAAAATGATAAGTGCTTGCTGTATTGCCCTGAGCAGCGTTGTTGAGGTAGTAATTGCCTTTGGCTATCAGTTCATGGTTCCATAAGCTGCTATCCTGGTCATCGTATAAAACCACTTCGCCGTGCTCATCCAGCCGGCTATCAAAGCGCGAGGAATGGAAACACATCAAAGCCATCAGCGCATTAACTGCGGGCACGTTGGTTGCCGGGTTCTCTAACAGCAGGTAATTTAACCGCATAGCCTCCAGGCAAAGGTCCTTACGCAAAATAGCGTTGTGCGATTGTGAATAATACCCCTCGTTAAACAACAGGTAAATGGTGGTGAGTACGGTTTCTATGCGTTTGTCAATTTCCGAAACAGGCGGAACCTCAATGGCTATATGCGCTTCCTTTAGTTTTTGCCGGGCACGGAAAAGTCTTTTGTTGATGTTTTCCTTATTGGTTAAAAAAGCATCGGCGATCTCATCGATACTGAAACCGCAAAGTATCCTCAGCGATAAGCCGATCTGCGCCTCGGGTGGAATTGCCGGGTGGCAAATAGCAAACATCATTTGCAGTTGGCTATCGCGGATGTTTTTGGTAGATAGGTCGATCTCGGTTTCATAAGCCGGGTTATGATCGTGCTGTAGCTGTGTAGTGATCTTACCCTCGAACAGGTTATGGCGCTTCAACTGATCTTTAGCAGCATTTTTAGCGACAGTATACAACCAGGCTACAGGGTTATTGGGTATGCCTTTAATACCCCAGGTTTCGGCAGCTGTCAAAAAAGCTTCGCTCACAATATCTTCGGCCAGCTCAATATGCTCTAAACCAAACGAGCGCGATAGCACAGAAACCAGTTTTCTGAACTCGGCGCGATATAACTGCGGTATAAGCTCTTTTTCGTTTTGCATAAAAACAAGAGCCTCTTATTTGTTAAGAGGCTCTTTTAGTTTGTACGATTATCTTATTTATTGTAATCCATGTTCATCACAATAATGCCGCGTACCTCAACACTACCGCCGATTTGTAAAATAGGGCAGCCTTTAGCCAGTTCGTTAGCCTCTTCCAGTGTTTCGGCTTTGATGATGGTAACGCCGGTCAGTATTTCTTTGATCTCGGCAAAAGGGCCGTCGGTTACCACGTTGTTTGGTTTCAACGTATTTCCTTCGGTCGACAAACGATAGCCACTATTCGACAGTTTGTCCTGCGCGGCCATGCCGCCCATCCAATTTTGCCAATCGGTCATCAGGGTTTGCATTTGTTGAGGCGATAGCGTATTCATCGGTTCGCCTGCGTTTCTGAAAAGTAATACAAAGTCTTTCATAATCTTAATTTTTTGTTTGTTATCTGCCTGACGAACGACCGGATTAAAATTGGACAACGCCCGGCAAAAAAATAATGTCTTTAGTTCATCACAACAACGCTGCGTACTTCAACGCTGCCGTTGACCCTTAAAATTGGACAACCTTTGGCCATTTCTTTAGCTTCGTCGAGCGAGTCGGCTTTTACCACGATAAGGCCGCTTAACATTTCTTTGATCTCGGCATAAGGGCCGTCGGTAACTACGTTTCCTTTAAGGGTGCTGATCTCGTCACCCAGGCGATGGCCCCGGCTTGCCAGCTTATCTTGAGCTGCAATGCCGCCCATCCAGTTTTGCCAGTCGGTCATAAATTCCTGTCTTTGCTGTGGTGATAACTGATTGCTCGGATCGTCATTTACGCCTCTGAAAATCAATACAAAGTCTTTCATAATGTTTAATTTTTTGTTTTATACCCTCATGACGGCCGGCCATTCCCAAACTGGACAAGCCGTGTAAAATATTTTAGTATTCTAAAATGGCGTCAGTTATCCTGGCAATATCGGTACTCACCTTGGTAATAAATTCCAGCTGTTGTTTTAACAGGTGCGCGTCCAAAGTTACCTCCGGTTTTTCCATATCTGCCGGTAGGGCAGGCAAGGTGTTGATGATAGCCGGCAGATCATTACTTTCTTCCAGTTTTTTTGATGTTTCGAATAGGATATTGATGGATCGTTTAACCAGTTTTAAATTATCGGGCTGCACGGTTTGATTTTTTTTATTGACCAGGTTAGAGGCAATGTTTGCAATATAAGAGGTTAAAATATGATTTAACACCACAAACTTGTGCACCTCTTTAATGTGCCGCTGCTTACTTTTAGGTTCTGATGTCATCCGTTCAAAAGCTGCGGAAAGGTTGGCCGAATACACGTAAACATCCTTACGGGCCAGTTTGTATTCGGTAACATCCACAGCCTTTCCCGAAAAGGTTTCGGCTACCTTGAGCAAATAACTTACGTTGCCAACCAGTACATCATCCAGATTTTTCTTGATCTGATCAAACTCCCATATCGGGAAAATGATATAACTGGCAACAAAGGCAATAACTGATCCTATCAGTGTGTCGAGAATACGTTCTTCAACCACGTGGCCAACACCTAAAAACTTAAACAGGATGAGCACGTAAGGTGTCATTAAAATTACGCTCACAATATAATTATAGCGCTGAAAACTGTAGGCGCCAACCATAAATACCATCAAGATGATGAACTGCGCGGTAAAATCCGGAATAAACTTCAATACCAGTATACCCACAATACCGCCGCCGATAGTACCCAGCAAACGCTGAAAGTTGCGCTGCTTGGTTAAACTAAAGCCAGGTTTAAGGATCACGATGATAGTAAGCAATATCCAGTAACTATGGTGGCCGTGTGTGATGGTTTTGGCTGCGATAAAGCCAATAAGGCATACCAGCGCTACCCGTAACGAGTGTTTAAATATGGATGAGCTGAATGACAGGTTATCCGCATAGATCCGCGGATCATAATCCTGGTGAGTAACAAACCTCGAATACTCAACATCGCTGCGGTTTTCGAGCAGCGCTGCCGATTTTGAATTATAGTAATTAAAAATGTTAACCGTTTTTTGATTGAGGTTACGCAGGTTGATCAGTATCTTTTTGAGTACCAGGTTGCTTACTTCCTTATCATTCGCGCCAATCTGGTCTATCTTCGTTTTCAGCGCTTCCAGTTCGGGGTTAAGGTCTTTAAGATGCTTATACCGGGTATTTGATTGGATGGCAAAACCTACATTATCCAGTTCGTCGGCGATATGCTGCAGCAGGTTGGCAATGTCATCCAGAACGCCGGTGGAAGCAAATTTTTGGCGCAATACGTCGTAATCATAATGGGTGGCCATTATTTCTTCAAACATATCCACCATATCCACAAAAGTGAGTATCAAAATGCGGCTGGCGTTGGTCGACTCTTTTACCAATATGCGACTTTTGAACAGCAGGTCGCGCACAGCATCCTGGTTTTGGCTGACGTGGATCTGCTGCGATACCACCTTACGGTAATCTTCGTCGATATCCGTTTCGGGGTGATAGAAATTAATTTTTAACCGCAGGAATTTGGCTACATCCAATATGTTTTCGCCCAGAGCCTGTTGCGCGGCACGGTAGGGCCTGATGCTGAAAAAAGTAATACTTAATAAGGTATACCAAATACTTCCGGCCAGTATGGTTGCGCTATAGCCTAAAATTTCGCCGGGTTTTAATTGTTTTTCCATCATCAATATCATGATGAGCAGGCAGGAAGTGCCTACCGATGCGGCACGATTGCCATAAACCGTAAACATGGAGAAGAAAAAGGACAGAATGACGATCTCGGCGCCAAGGGTATACACATCCAGTCGTGCAAAGCCGGTTAATATCGCCACCAAAAACATGAGCCCGCTGCAAATAAGCATACCATTGCGTTTGTGCATTACGGGGCCGGGATTATCGGCACCGCTTACGCAAAGCGCACCTAATGATAACGTTAAACCCAGTTCAAACTGATTATACTGCCACAATACCAGTGATGGTAATAGCACTCCAAGGCTAATGCGCAGCCCGTCGGAGAAGTACTGGCTGTAAAAAAAACTCTGTATGGCGCGGGTTTGACGGTTCATGATTATCCTGTATACGAAGATATACAAACCGGGCTTAAGTAAAATATTGTACTAAAAATTACCACTTTAATATAAAATAGACAGAGTTAGTAGATTTTTTTCATTTTTATGATGATATACCGCCAAATTTGACTATTTTCAGCTTTTTAAATTAAGGCGTACACATTACACTAAGCAACACCAATAATATGACTTCCGTTTTAAAGCTAAGCCAGAAAGAAACCGCGTTTAACCAGGAAGTTGTTACCCGTTTTGAACTGTATAACAGCCTTTTTTTAACCTTGCCTTTTTACCAGGTAAAAGATACCGGTATCCTGTTGCCTTTTTTTAGTTCGCATTGCGAAAAGGGGGCAGCCGAGCAGCTGGCACCGCTCGATATCATCAGGAGCTTTTTTGAAAAATATGTACCGGATATTGACCGCGAAGAACGCCTGAATCGCTTGTTTCGATTTATTCAATACATTGAACGCCAGGTGGTTTTATTCGATTCGATAGAAGATGCCGCTTTTAATAAATTAGGGCACGATGATGACGGAGGAACCATACAAAGCTTATTGCAACAGGCATCGGGCCGCGAAGAAATGCGCCAGACCATCAGCGAAAAGTTAAAGAATTTTTCGTTACGATTGGTGCTTACAGCTCACCCGACCCAGTTTTACCCCGGGCCGGTTTTGGGCATCATGACGGATTTGAGTGAAGCGTTGAAGAACGACGATATCAACACTATCAACCTGCTTTTACAGCAACTGGGTAAAACGCCTTTCTTTAATAAAACGTCGCCAACGCCGGTTGATGAAGCGATAAGCCTGGCCTGGTTTCTTGAAAATATATTCTATTTTTCGGCAGCAGCTATCCAAACCCGTTTGGATGAAGAGTTTGACCTGGATGGAAAAGGTGAGCACCAGGTTATTGAGCTTGGTTTTTGGCCGGGTGGAGACCGGGATGGTAACCCAAATGTAAGCGTGCAAAGTACAGAAGCCGTTGCCGATCATCTGCGCAAGCTGCTTTTCAGATGCTATTATCGCGAGTTTAAAGCGTTAAAAAAACGTATTACTTTCCGCGGAGTTGATGAGCCTATGGGCGCGCTTGAGAAATTATTTTACGATGACGCGTACAATAATCCGCAGCCTAAAAATCTGCAGGCTGAGATACTAACGCTTTTGGATGAAGTAAAGGAGGTATTGATAAAAGATCACTACGCCTTATTTGTTGATCTGATAGATGGGCTGGCCAGAAAAGTTAAATTATTCGGTTGCTATTTTGCCACACTGGATATCAGGCAGGATAGCCGGATATTGAGAAATGTGCATCAATATTGTGTTGAAAATAATTCGTTGAAGAACCTGGTTAAGCCTGGTTACTTTGATATGAACGAAGAAGACAAGCTCAAAGCCATCCAGTTTACCGAAATCAATTACAGTCCGCTGGAAGATGCCGATGCAATGGTGAAAGATACCTTGCTCACCATCCGTCTGATGAAGGATATCCAGAAAGGGAGCGGGGAGAAGGCTTGCCAGCGTTTTATCATCAGCAACTGCCAGCAGGCATCGGATATTCTACAGCTGATGAACCTGTTTTTATGGTCGGGATGGAAGAAAGATGAGCTGAGCGTTGATTTTATGCCGCTTTTTGAAACGGTGAACGATCTGACCCATGCCGCCGAAGTAATGGAAAGGTTATATACCCATCCGTTTTATAAAGAACATTTACAAAAACGCGGCAGCAAGCAAACCATTATGCTTGGCTTTAGTGATAGTACTAAAGATGGTGGCTATTTGATGGCCAATTGGTCGATCTACAAAGCAAAAGTTGAACTGACTGCCATGTCGGAAAAATACGGTATTGCACTGGCCTTTTTTGACGGCCGCGGCGGACCGCCATCACGTGGTGGTGGTAAAACACATCGTTTTTATGCGTCGATGGGTAAAGAGATCGCTAATGACCATATTCAACTGACTGTACAGGGCCAAACCGTAAGCTCGCAATACGGATCGCTGGATACTGCCGGTTTTAATATGGAGCAGTTGGTTAACGCAGGTATTGTTTCGGCATTGAATCCTGATAATAACGATCTGTTAGATGATAGCCATAAAATGCTCATCTCTAAACTGGCCGAAGTAAGCCACGAAGCATTTATGGATCTGCGCGGGCACCCGCTGTTTTTGAAATACCTGGAAAAAATGAGCCCGCTTAAATTGCTGTCGGGTATCAATATCAGCAGCAGGCCAACCAAACGGAATACCACATCCGAACTTAAACTTGAAGATCTGCGTGCTATCAGTTTTGTAACCTCGTGGAGCCAGCTAAAGCAAAACATTCCGGGCTTTTATGGCGTGGGCGCTGCCTTAAAGCAAATGAAGGACGAGGGGCATTGGGATGGTTTGAAAGAACTGTACAAGGCTTCGGGCTTTTTCAGAACGATGATCGATAATTGTATGATGTCGATGTCTAAATCGGACTTCCGGATAACGGCATACCTGGAAAATGATCAAACCTTTGGCGATTTCTGGAAAATGCTAAAGAACGAATTCGACCTGACCCGCGAAATGTTGTTGTTGCTTACAGGCAGCGATTCGCTGATGCAGGAGTTCCCGGTTGAGAAACGTTCGATAGCCATCCGCGAAAAGATCGTACTGCCATTGGTGATCTTGCAACATTTTGCTTTGCAGCAATTGAATACCCTGCCGCAAAATGATCCGTTTTACCCGGTATACAACAAACTGGTTATCCGCACGGTGTATGGTATCGTAAACGCGGGCCGTAATTTGGCTTAACGATAATTTAGTTAAATTCATCCGTACAATCAATAAACGGATCTTGAAATTAAAAGGCTTAATTATACTGTTTGCTGCACTTAATGGCACTTTTTCGTGCTTTTCGCAGGTTAAAAATATTTATGTATCGCCGCAGGGCAATGATGCCAATAACGGCAGCATTAACAAGCCGTTTGCCACTTTACCCCGTGCACAAACCGAGGCGCGCAAGTATCACCATGGTGTAAATGTATATCTCCGCAAAGGCGTTTATTACCTATCTAAACCCTTAGAGTTTACTGCCGAAGATTCAGGAAGTAGCAGTTATCCAGTAGTTTACCGGGCTTATTTAAAAGAAGAGGCGGTGATAAGCGGTGGGGTAAAACTGGAAAAACTTAACTGGCAGCCTTATCAAAACGGGATCATGCAGGCGCCGGTTCCGGCCGGTTTTCAAACCGATCAGCTGTTTGTGAACGGCGAGCGCCAAATCATGGCCAGGTACCCCAATTTCGACCCAAATCAGCTCATTTTTAATGGCTCGGCAACAGATGCCATCAGCACTGAACATATTGCCAAATGGGCTGAACCTGCCGGTGGCTACATTCACGTGATGCATACCGCACTGTGGGGAGATTTTTCGTACCGGATAACCGGCAAATCAGCAGACGGGCAACTGGAATCGGAAGGAGGATGGCAAAACAACCGCCCCCCTAAAAACGCGGCTTACAAATTTGTGGGCGATATACCCGGAGTACATAAAAAATACCGCTTTGTCGAAAATATATTTGAAGAGCTGGATGCGCCGGGTGAATGGTATCTCAATACCCAAACGCATACATTATACTTTTATCCCCCGAAAGGGTTAAACCTCAAAACTGCAACAATAGAGGGTGTGCGCCTTAAACAACTGGTTGAGTTTAGCGGCACCGGGCAAAAGCCGGTAAAGTATATTACGGTTAAAGGAATTACCTTCAGACATAGTCAGCGCACCTTTATGCAAACCAAAGAGCCCGTAATGCGTTCGGATTGGGCTATTTACCGGGGCGGGGCGCTGTTTTTTAATGGTGCCGAGAATTGTGCGATAACAGATTGCTTTTTAGATCAGTTGGGCGGCAATGCGATATTTGTAAATAATTACAACAGGCACATCAGCATTACCGGCTGCCACATTTTTAAAGCCGGGGCCAATGGGATTGTGTTTATGGGCAGCCCTGAGGCAGTGCGTTCGCCTTTGTTCAACTATAATAACCGCCAAACCTTTGCAGAGATAGATAAGACATCCGGACCTAAAAATAATAATTACCCTGCCGTGTGCCTGGTTGATAATTGCCTTATTCACCAAACCGGAAGTGTGGAGAAGCAAACTGCGCCGGTAACTATTGATCTGGCTATGGATATCACCATCAGGCATTGTTCTATTTACGATGTGCCCCGCGCCGGCATTAATATTGGCGATGGCTGCTGGGGAGGTAATGTTGTAGAGTACTGCGATATTTTTAATACGGTAAAAGAAACCGGTGATCATGGTTCGTTCAACTCGTGGGGGCGCGATCGCTGGTGGGGATTGACCGATATTGACCTGAATACGGCCATTGCTAACGGTAACCTTGAATTACCAAAATTAGATGCAACCAAACCTAATATTTTAAGAAACAACCGCTGGCGCTGTGATCATGGCTGGGATATTGATCTGGATGACGGCTCATCAAACTACCACATCTATAACAATTTGTGCTTAAATGGCGGCATCAAAAACCGCGAAGGTTTTTACCGCGTGGTTGAAAACAACATTATGGTGAACAGTAGCTTCCAGCCGCATGTTTGGTATGCCGACTGCGGGGATATTGTAAGGCACAATATTATGTGGGCGCCCTACAAACCGGCAGGTAAGTTTAACAAGCCCTGGGGTAGTAAAATGGACCATAATTTTTTACAGAATGATAGTTTAAAAACGCCGGTTGTTGCAATTGCACTGCAAGCTAAAAGCGGTCGTGATGAACATTCAATAGCCGGTGACGCTTTGTTTGTTGATGCCGCCCATGGCGACTATAGGGTTAAGCAAGGTTCGCCTGCATTGGCGCTTGGTTTTGTGAACTTCCGGATGGATGAATTTGGCGTGCAAAAACCGGAATTAAAAGCGATAGCTTTAACACCCGAATTACCAAGGCCTGGCCAGTTATCCAAAGAGATGCTGAGCCGTACGGATGAGATCAAAACCTGGCAGGGAGCCAGGGTGAGGAATATATTGAGCAGGGGAGAAATGTCGGTGTATGGCTTGCCCGGTGTTACCGGAATTTTAGTACTTTCGGCAGATGAGGGGAGTGCTTTGTACAAGGCCGGTTTGCGCAAAGATGATGTGATTCTGGAGGTGAATAACAACGTGATCGATAACATAAATGACCTGTTAAAACCTCAGATCAACTTTAAATCCGGGCAACAATTCAAAATAAAAATATCGCGGGCTCAAAACGATTTAACCTTAACTGTTAATTAAGATGGAAAAATTTAAGTATCTGATTATTATTTGTTTATTTTTTCAGTTTTCAATTGTGAAAGCGCATAAAGTTAATGATAAAGTGCTCATTTTTTCGTTAACCAAGGGCTATCATCACACCAGTATTGCTGACGGGATTACCGCGATTACCCAATGGGGAACCGAGGCGGGTTTCGACACGGACACCACAACCGACGTGACAAAATTTACTGATGACAACCTGAAAAAATACAAGGCCGTTGTTTTTTTGAGCCCAACCGGCAATGGTTTTTTTAATGATGACCAGAAAGCAGCTTTGCAAAAATATATACATCATGGCGGCGGCTTTGTTGGCATACATGCCGCTACCGATTGCTTGTACGATTGGGATTGGTATGGCAAATTAGTTGGTGCTTATTTTACCAAACATCCCAAAATACAACAGGCAACTTTGCATGTGGCTGATCAGAAACATATGTCGACAGATATGTTGCCTGCAACCTGGCAGCATACTGATGAATGGTACAACTTTAAAAACATCAGTCCGGATATTAAGGTATTGATCACTGTTGATGAAAAGAGTTATACCGGTGGCGAAGTTGGTGATGTGCACCCGATATCCTGGTACCAGAAATTTGAAGGCGGCAGGGTATTTTATACCGCTTTAGGACACACTAAAGAGGACTATACTACCGATACCTTATTTAAGCAGCACGTACTGGCCGGGATTAAATATGCCATGGGCCGAAAAAAGTAAACTTGACTATATGCCGAATGCAATATTTGATTAATTTTGGAGCAGAATAAATTATATCTCAATGAAATCCAACATCACTAAATTAAATTTGATAGTTATCGCTTTGTTTGCTGCATGTGCAGTACAATCATGCACCGAAGAGAGAGGAAATTCATACACCGCGAAAACTAAAGTTAACGCCGAAGGACTGGCATTTATCAAAACAGCGCACGAAGCCGGTTTAACTGAAATCGAAGCAGCCAAAATAGCTAAAAAGAATTCGACTAACAGCCAGGTAACTGCTTTTGCCGATATGATGATCACCGATCATACTGCGATAGGTGTTGATGTTGACAGCCTTGCACGTCAAAAATTTGTAACTGTAATTGGCGAAGTTGATCATGAAGATAAAGTAGCCTTAGATAGCCTGGCTAAAAAAACAGGCCTTGAGTTTGACAAAGCTTACGCAGAAATGATGGTTGCCGGCCACGAGGAAGCAGCTGAACTGTTTAAAGAAAATAAAGAAAGCAATTACGTAGCTATCAGAACCGTTGCTGATAAATGGGCCTCTAAAATTGAAAACCATTTGGAAGAAGCTAAAAAATTAAAGGCATCATTAAAATAATAGCTTAAAAGCACTTTTGAGAAACCCTCCGGATAACCCGGAGGGTTTTTTTATGCTAAAAATTTTGAGGAATGTGTTGTAATGAGAGTACAAAATTGAATGTGTTTGGCTACAGTTGTAAGCAAATTCTGGTTTTTGGTACAGTTGAAATTGTTGTTTGTACGTATTGATTAGTAGCAATTTAGCAGCTATTTGAAATAAAATCGCCAAAAATGGTAACGTTTTTGCTTAAGCCTTATCGATTTTATAACAAGAAATCAATTTATTCAGTAATAACAACAACTATGAAAAATTCAACAAAATGGATCACTTCAGCATTTGCAGCTGTAGCCATCCTTTTCGCATCAAACGTAAACGCACAAACCACCTCTACTAACCCTGGCGACGTATGGCGCTTAGGTATAGGTGTTGAAGGCGCTATCCCAACAGGTAATTTAAATAACTTTTCTAACTTTAGTTTAGGCGGTACCGCAAGATTACAATATGATACCCGGTCAAACCTTTCATTTATGTTAACATCTGGTTATTATAATGTATTTGCTAAAGAATACACTGTTGGTACTGTTACTACTAAACCAAATGATTTAGGCATTGTACCTGTTAAAGCTGGTTTAAAGGTTTTTGCCGGCCAGAACATTTATTTTAGCGGTGAGCTGGGTGCCGGTTTTGAAACCAATGGCAATAAAAACACCAAATTTATAGCTTCGCCGGGCATTGGTTATGCCAATGCAGGAGGTTTGGATATCGGTGTGCGTTATGAAAACTTTAGCGGCCAGGGCGATAACTATGGCATGGCTGCTTTACGCATAGCTTACGGATTTAAACTTTAAGTTTTTTGATTTCAGTATTGAGAGGCCCGCTTAAAAAGCGGGCTTTTTTTGTTTAATAGTGTCCTGATAAATTATTGGCTATAAAGTTATATTTTTAGCACGTGCAAAAATATACCCTGTTTATCGATACCGAAACATCGGGCTTACCCAAAAATTGGAACCTGCCTTATACTGATAATGCCAACTGGCCATACGCGGTACAGGTATCATGGGTAATTTATGATGAGTACCAGCAGGAGGTAAAACGCGAAGATCATTACATCAGTAACAATGACTTTGTGATAAGTAAACAGGCCCATAAGATACACGGGCTAAGCGCGGAGTTTTTATCGCAGCACGGCGATTCGCGTAAACAGGTAATGAGTTTGCTTTACCGCGATCTGGAAAAATACCAGCCGTTGGTAGTAGGGCATTTTGTAGAGCTCGATTATCATATTACAGCCGTTGACTTTTTTAGGGTGGAAATGGAACAGCCCATGAACAGGTTGCCCATGTTTTGTACCATGATAGCAACTAAAAACCTGGTGCAAAACCCGCAGATGCAGTATTTAAAATTAGGGCAGTTGTACGAAATTTTGTTTAATACCCAGCTAACCAAACAGCACAACGCTATGGCGGATGCTTTGGCTACAGCCGAATGTTTTTTTGAGCTTAGGCGTATTAAGGCTATTGATGAAGATAAGATAGTAAAACAACAAATTGAACGAGAGCGGCTGCAAAAACCGGTTTTAAAAGGCGGATGCGGTGTGCCGGTACTGATGATGTTAATTGTAATGGCTTTAATTATTTATTGGCTATGAACAGCAAAGTTGAATTTTTAAAGAGCTCGGCTCCGTTTGATATTTTACCCGAAGAGGTTTTGCACGAAGTTGCCGGGCAGTTGCAGGAGATACGCTACAGCAAAGACACGGTTATTTACCAGCAGGAAATAACCAAAATGCGCGGCGTTGATATTATAGCCGAAGGCGAATACGAATCGTTTTTTTACGATAGCGCGCAAAACAAGCGTTTACTGGAAATACATAGCAAAGGGTATTGTTACGGCGGGATATCGGTGTTGGTTAACCGTAAGCAGTCTATCCGCACGGTAATAGCTAAAAAAGGGACCGTTGTTTACTTTTTACATCGCAAATACTTTAGAGTGCTGTGCAAAAACTACGACGATTTTTTTCAATACTTCACATCAGAGTTTGGTAAGCGGATGCTGAACGATGACTTTGCTCATTTTTTTAAGCGCCCGGCCACTTTTGAGGAAAGCTATATCGCATCCGAGCAATTGTACTCGCGGCGCATTGAAAGCATTGAGTACCGGGAGGTAATATCGTGCAGTGGTGATACGCCTATTTACGAAGCCGCACGCAAAATGGCCGTGAATAAGATCAGCTGTATTTTTGTGAATGATGGTGGTGACAAGATCATTGGTTATGTTACCGATATTACCTTGCGGGATAATGTGGTAGCTAAAATGGGCGATGTACATAACGCTGTGAGCACCATTATGGATAATCCAATTGTGGCCATTGATGCCAGCGCTTATGTTTACGAGGCTATATTAATGATGTTTCGTACCAAAACGCGCTACCTTCTTATTACAAAGGACGGCCGGTTTGACGGTTTTATCAGCCGGACGAAGTTGCTGAGCGAGCAGGCGCAATCGCCGCTGGTGTTTATCCAATCGGTAAAGCTGGCGCTCTCTAACGATGAACTGAAACGTAAGTGGAAAACTGTACCGCAAATAGTTACACAGCTTTTGGGCAGGGGAGTACATGCCGAAATTGTGAACCAGGTAATTACCACCGTTGCCGATACTATTGCCCAAAAGGTAATTGAAGGAGTAATTGAGCAGCAAGGTACACCACCGGCTAAATTTGTGTTTATGGTATTGGGCAGCGAGGGCCGCAAAGAACAAACCTTTAAAACCGACCAGGATAACGCCATTATTTATGAAGATAAAGCCAACGAACACCGGGAAGAGGTGAGGGCCTACTTTTTGGAGTTTGCCCGTATTGTGTCTGACAGGTTGAATTACATCGGCTTTAGTTATTGTACCGGTGGGTTTATGGCGCAAAACCCGGAGTGGACGCATTCGTTATCCTATTGGAAACGCAACTATGTAAGCTGGATGGCCGAATCGGTGCCGGAAAGCGTGATCAAGTTTTCAACGTTTTTTGACTGCCGGTCGATTTACGGTGAAGAGTCGATCATGAATGAACTGAAAGACTTTTTAGATGAAGAATTGAAAAAGCCGATGGAAAAGCTTTTCTTCCACATGGCTAAAAACGCGCTGCAATATGAGCCGCCATTAACCTTTTTTAAAAAGATCAAAACTTTTACCAAAGGCAGCCAGGAGGTGTTTGATATTAAACGAACGATGACACCAATTGTTGACCTGACACGGGTTTACGCTTTGAAGAATCATATTTTTGATGTGAATACCGGCGAACGCCTGAAAGCATTAAAAGATAAAGGCGTATTTACCGAGGTGGCCTATCACGAACTGATCCAATCGTACTATTACCTGATGGGTATGCGTTTACGCAGCCAGGCATTGCAGATAATGCACGATCATGCTGCGCCCGATAATTATATCGACCCGGCATCATTAACCAAAATTGAACAGGTAACACTTAAAGAGATCTTTAAAACCATCGAAGGTTTCCAGGCTAAGATCAGGATGGAGTTTACGGGGAGTTTGCTGGGGTAAAAATGATAGTGATGCTGAACTTGTTTCAGTACCCCACAGGACAGGTATGCGATGACTAATCACGAGAGATCCCGAAACAAGTTCGGGATGACGTAAAGAGTGTTATTTCTTCTTCCTTTCTTCCCTATATTTTTCCATTATTGCTTTAAGGTCGATTTTCGCGCAATCAACGATCAATTGTGTGGCAACATCAATAGGCATTTCAGCCTCATTTTTAAAGTTGATACAGCCTTTCTGTATTTTTGCATTTGGCAGTAGCGCCTGATATTTTGTATGCAGCGGGGGATTCATATAGATAGGCATGCAATGGATCGACATATAATCTTTCACACTGGCAAGCCCATATTTAAACATCTCACAATTGTACAATATCATTTGTTTACCCATCATACTACCAACGGTTGGTGTAACTGTCGGGTCGTTTTTGATGATGATATCATGCAGGGCCTGTAATAACGGCTGGCGTTCTGCAGGTTGTTGAGCAAAGTGTTCGGCAATGGTCATGATATCAGGTTTTAAGTGTTTTTTGTTTATTCTGCAGCATGATGAGCGCTTTACCTGCCCGTACCTTGCGGGTTTCTTCGGCTTTCGCCGAACCTACCCAATCGCAATAGCCTTGTTTGTACGATTTTGACAAGCTTTCAAAAAATTCCGTCGCCTCCATATCTGTGTTAAGCAATACCTGCAATTCGGCAGGCGTACCTTCAATATGTTCTCCTTTTTTGAGCATAAGTAAATATACTAATATAACTGATTATCAATATTAAATGGCATTATGTTTTTTAACGGATTTTGCTTATATTGTATGATTCTGGAGGAGAATCAAGAGTTAAGAATCAGGAATCAAGAAAATCTTTTTTTTATAAAATACCCACATTTACCCACCCTGTAATTAAGGATTGAATGATTGATTTTTGAATGATTGAATGAAATCAATAATAGAAATCCGGCATCTGAAATCAAAAAAATACCCATATTTACCTATGTGTTTTTCTAACAAGCACAAACTAAACATGCCTGTAGCCTTTAACCCATCCGAAGAGTACATATTACAAGACGAACGTGTTTTATTGCGCCCGTTAAAAGCGGATGATATTGAGCACCTGATGACATTTTCGTTAAATGAGCCCGAAATATGGACCTATTCGAGCCTGACGGGGGCAGGGAAGGAAAACATGGAAAGCTATATCAACGGTGCTTTGGCCGCGCAAAGTGAGGGTACGGAATACCCGTTTATCGTATTCGACAAAAAGCTGAAGGCCTATGCAGGCTCAACGCGCTTTTACGATATCCAGGTTAAAAATAAAACCTTGCAGCTGGGCTATACCTGGTATGGCAAACAATTTCAGGGCACGGGTATGAACAGGCATTGCAAATACCTGCTGTTGGGCTTTGCATTTGATGAACTGGGTATGGAACGTGTAGAATTTAGGGCCGATAATGCCAATGCACGCAGTATTGCCGCCATGAAAGCTATTGGCTGTACCGTTGAAGGGGTATTGCGCAGTCATGGTATAAAAAGGGACGGTACGCGCCGTGATTCGATCGTTTTGAGCATATTGAAAAATGAATGGGAGAATGGCGGCAGGGAAATGTTAAAAGCTAAACTTGTATAAAGATGAAGGGTTTGTGGAGCTATAAAAATTGTTATCTGATCGTTTTATCGTATATAGGGCTTGCTGTATTTTCCAATGTTTTAGGCGGGCATTTATATTATACGTTGCTCAACATCAGTGTAATAAATTGGTTTGTATTTATAGCCTATTTGCTTGTAACTTTTACCATAATAGCTACTTTGAAAGGTTTTAAGGAAAAAACATGGCGTTTAGTGCCATTTTATGTTTCCATGACAGCAAGCGGCATTTCCTTAATTTTAACACCCTTGGTCGTATCTCAGTTTAAGGAACCACGTATGATGAGTGAATTCTTTAGTTTGATAGGTGTGATCTTTATTGTAATTACTATTTACGAAGTAGTTAACGTGTTTTTGATAAAGCACAAGGAAATATCGTTTTACTTTAGACTATATGGCTTGCTCCTTTTGTTGAGTTTAGCGGTGATCTATCTATCCCCGTTTTTATTGTTCAGGATTTTACCAAATGCAATTATTTGGCAAAGCTACATTTCGGCTGTAATGAACATGCTGCCGCCACTTGTGCTGCTGGTGTTATATGTTGATCTGCATAATAAAACTTCACGGTTTAGGTTGGATGATATAGTGATTATCAAAAAAGATATTGAAAACGTACCGGAAGGGACTCAGGGTACAATAACTGCCAGGCATGCAGCTACCGGCTATTATGAAGCAGAGTTTTTTGATGATAGAGGTAACTTGCTGAATGTACTAACGGTATCGGCAAAAGACATTGAGCATGGTAAAACACCCGATCTGCAGGCGCGTATCGAAGCTTTCGGACAATAATTCAGTAAAATGAGCAATATTCAATTTCAAACTATAAACTGGAACCAGGTTGAACAAACCGAGCATATTGGAGATACGGGATCAGCCTTTTGGAAAACCATGCAATATGACGGCTTAAGGATACGCATGGTTGAGTATTCGGAAGGTTATTTTGCAAACCACTGGTGTAAAAAAGGGCACATTGTGCAATGCCTTGAAGGCGAATTTGTGAGCGAACTGGATAACGGCCAAAAGTTTACTTTAACAAAAGGCATGACCTATATTGTTTCGGATGATCTGAGTAATCACCGGTCGGCTACTAAAACAGGGGTAAAGCTGCTCATTATTGATGGCGACTTTTTAAAATTAGGTTAACCGCATGCCCCTAACCTTTGCGCACCCGGCGGCAATATTACCCTTTAGCTATTTACCCAAACGCTGGTTTTCGTTAACCGGATTGATCATAGGCAGTATAGTGCCTGACTTTGAATACTTTATCCGCATGAAGGTATTGAGTGTTTACAGCCATACTTTGCCGGGCTTGTTTTGGTTTGATCTGCCGTTAGGCCTGATCCTTTGCTACGTTTATCACTATGTGGTGCGCAATGCGTTCATTGAAAACTTGCCCGCGGTAATTTATAAACGGCTAGTTGCGTTTAAAACTTTAAACTGGAATAAATACTTTAAGCAAAATTGGCCGGTCGTTGTGATCTCTGTTTTGATAGGCACGGCATCTCACTTGTTTTGGGATAGTTTTACGCACCTTAACGGCCATTTTGTGATTGCCTGGGGGATGAGTAGAGTTGTTTCGGTAAGTGGCCTGTATTTGCCGCTTTATAAGCTCATACAGCATTTAAGTACTTTGGCAGGAGGAATAGTGGTATTGATAGCTATTTTCAGGCTTCCAGCTTCGTTCGCTGAAAAGCGCAAAAGTATTTATCCTTATTGGATAATGGTATCTGTAGTGGCGATGATGGTTGTGATTTTGCGAATAGTTACAGGTTTAAATATTGCGCAATATCCTCACCTGATAGTTACTGCACTTTCAGGATATATAGCAGGAATAATGTTGGTGCCGTTGCTTTCGGGGCGGGTAAAAAGGTAGTCTTAGGAAAAAAAGGCCTGGTATAACATCACCGATCCGAAGATGATCAGTCCGAAAGAGGAATATTTTAAAGTCCTGTCGCGGCTAAACCTACGCATAAAACCTAAACGATTTTTATCCAGACTGAACATATAGAACGAAATGCCCCATACAATGATTAACAGTCCTAAAAAAATATTCATAAAAACATCAAAGCCAGGGTTGAGATCTTGAAAGCCCATAATTTAAGTAATAATTTAAGTCAAATAGGTATGCATTTAAATAGTATATAGTGGGCTTATACGCAAACAATATTTGATTGTTTCGTTTTGTAACGAATTATTTATCACTAAATTAAGTATGTTTCTGTTATTTGATCTGACGTATTATTTTAATAGCTCAAATTTTCATCGGCAACCCAGCCGATGATGATAATTGAAGGGTGTGTTAAATGGGTTTCTTCTGCCAGGCGGGGAAGATCCTGTATTGCGCCGCGTACAGATTTTTGGTGTGCTAACGAGGCGTGCTGGATAATGGCTGCAGGCATCTGGCCATTACCGGCGTCGATATAAGTTTGGGCTATTTCGGTGAGTTTTTTCATCCCCATGTAGATCACCACGGTAGCGTTACTTTGCATGGCCAGGTTTAGATCGGCCGAAAGGCGGCCATCTTTTTTGGTTCCGGTAACTACCCAGATGCTCTCGCTAACAGCACGATGTGTTAAGGGGATATCTAAAAATCCACTGGCCTGCATACTGGTAATGCCGGGAATAAAATAGGTTTTGATACCATGATCGCGGGCGAACAGAACCTCCTCGTACCCGCGGCCAAAAATAAAAGGGTCGCCACCTTTAAGGCGCACTACAAGCCCTTTGGTCAAAGCCTTTTCTTTGATCAGCTCGAGTATTGTTTCCTGCGGGGTATATTCGCCGTAGGGTTGTTTACCAACGTATATTTTTTCGCAATCGGGGCGGGTAATATCCAAAAGTTCTTTATTGGCCAGGTTATCATACAAAACAACATTGGCGCGTTGTAAAATTTTATATCCCTTAACGGTTATCAGTTCAGGGTCGCCCGGGCCGGCGCCTATTACATATAATTCGGGGATAATCGTATCGTTCATATCGTTGTATCAAATATTCGTGCTAACTTAAAAATTATTCACAATAAACCCTCGTTTTACATACGTTTGTATAGCTTTTGATCACAACATGACGGATATAGCCAAACAATACTACCAAAGCCATAGCAAATTGAGTTTTATAGGTGCCGAAGGGCAGTTAAAACTTAGTGAAGCCAACGTATTGGTTATTGGTGCCGGCGGTTTAGGGTGCCCCTGTCTGTTAACCCTGGCAGGCTGCGGTATCGGTACTATCGGGATCGCAGATTTTGATGTGGTATCGCTTTCAAACCTGCACAGGCAGTTGCTTTATGGTGTTGATGATATTGGCAAACCGAAAACAACTATCGCCAAACAAAAACTGTTACAACATAACCCGCTGATCAACATTGTTGAACATCGTTTACTGGTAAATGAGAGCAATGTGCTATCCCTGTTAAAAGATTACGATCTGATAGTTGATGGTACCGATAATTTTGCTGCGCGTTATTTAATAAACGATGCTTGTGTATACTTTGATAAGCCGTTGGTATATGGTGCCATATACCAAAGTGAGGGGCATGTAACGGTATTTAATTATCACAATTCAGCAACGTTACGTTGCCTTTTCCCGGAGCCATCCGCCGACACGCACGTGCCATCGTGCGCCGAAGTTGGGGCCTACAACGTGGTTACCAGCGTAATTGGTAACATGATGGCTAACGAGGCGGTTAAAGTTGTACTTGGACACCAGAATATATTGGCCAGTAAATTAGTGAGTTATGATGCACTATCCGCAGAAATGCGCACAATTACTTACCGCGAAGAGCCAACAAGCCGTAAGTTAAGCATAAACCGGTTTAGCACCGACAAAACTGATAAACAGGCTACGGATATTTCGGTCGATGACCTTTTAAACCTCGAGCCTGAAAGTTACCGTTTAATAGATGTGCGCGAAGACTGGGAACACGACGAGTTTAACATAGGCGGTGAACAAATAGAACTGGCTAAATTTAAACGGATTGATTTTTCGGGATACAATCAAACCGACATGATCATTGTGTATTGCCTGCAGGGGCTACGCAGCCAGTCGGCAGCACAGTTTTTACGTGAGCAAGGTTTCACCAAGGCGGTTAGTCTGCGTGGCGGCCTGAGTGCTTATTTGGCCGTAAAATAAAGTTTTTATCAATTTACCTTGTACCTTTAGCGCATGTTAAGCATCAGCCAGTTGTTTATTTACCCTATCAAATCGCTCGGCGGCATTGAAGTTACTTCGGCAAAGGTAACCGACCGGGGATTTGAATACGACAGGCGCTGGATGCTGGTTGACGAAAATAACCGCTTTTTGAGCCAGCGCGAATTTGCCGAAATGGCCTTGCTGAAAGTAAGTATCATAAACAATGGCTTATCAGTTAAACATGCCCATCATGCCGCCAAGGCTATTAATATACCATTTGCGCCGCAAACCGATCAAAAGGACCAATTTACCGTTTGGGATGATACCGTTACCGGGCAATATGTAAGTAACGAAGCTGATCAATGGTTCAGTGCAGTGCTCCACATCAAATGCCGGTTGGTTTATATGCCCGATGATACTCACCGGGAAGTGAACCCTAAATACGCTGCAAATAAGATCACCTCGCTATCCGATGCGTATCCCTTTATGATGGTGGGACAGGCCTCGCTGGATGATCTGAATGGCAGGCTGAGCGATCAGATCCCCGTTAACCGTTTCAGGCCCAATATGGTGTTTACCGGCGGCGATGCTTTTGATGAAGATACGATGGGCCATATCAGGATCAACGATATTGATTTTTATGGCGTGAAGCTTTGTGCCCGGTGCCCTATACCCACTATAGATCAGGATACTATCGCGAAAAGCAAGGAGCCCACCAAAACGCTGCTCACTTACCGCCGTAGGAATAATGATGTATACTTTGGTCAGAACTTTGTACACCAGGGCGAAGGAACGATCAGCGTTGGTGATGCAATTATTGTTTTAGAGATCAAAGAAATGCCCAATTCGCTAAAATTAGCTTAATATAAACATGCGCGATATAACCCATAAACAAATCACCCTGCGTACCGCCAAAGCTACTGGTATTATATTTTGTACGGAGCACACCATTAACCTCATTAAAAACGATGATTTGCCCAAAGGTAATTTGTTTGATGTTGCCCGTGCTGCGGCATTTATAGGCGCCAAGTTAACGCCGCAGTTGTTGCCGCATTGCCACCCCGTACAAATTGACGGGATGGATATCACTTTTGAGTTTTTGGACAAAGACAAGCATGTTGAGCTGTTTGATGACCATGTATTTAACAAATACGGCATCGTGATAACAGGCAGTGCCAAATCAATTGGCCGTACAGGTATCGAGATGGAGATACTCACAGCGGTTTCGGTAGCGGCGCTGGAAATATACGATATGTTGAAACCGGTAGATAAACAACTGGAGATAGGACATATCAAGCTATTGCAAAAACGGGGCGGTAAAAGCGACCGCGAACGCTTTTTTGCTGAACAGTTGAGCTGTGCCGTACTGGTATGTTCGGACTCGACCGCAGCCGGCGAACGGGAAGACAAGAGCGGCGTTGTCATCAGTGAAATGTTGAAACAGGTTAACGGCAATGTAAAACATTATCAAATATTGCCGGATGATAAGGTGCTGATCCAAAAACAAATACAAGCCTGGGTTAAAGAAGATATCAACTTTATATTTACCACCGGCGGCACCGGATTTGGGCCCCGCGATAATACCGTTGAGGCAGTTGAGGAGATCCTGGAGCGTCATGCCGATGGTATCACGGAAGCCATGCGCGGCTACGGGCAAATGCGTACCCCATTGGCTATGATGAGCCGGGGAGTAGCTGGCTCGATAGCCCAAACGTTGGTTGTTACCCTGCCGGGAAGCGTGAACGGTGCAAGAGAATCGCTCGAAGCTATTTTACCAGCCGTGTTTCATGCCCGTAAAATGATGCTGGGCGAAGGACACTGATTTGATTTCGGATTTCGGATGTACGATTTCGGATTTGGAAAGCGGCGCTAAACTAAATTACTTATTTACCTTTATTGATGTTGACATTCACTGAGGCCCAACGAATCATCACTGCTCTATCCCGCTCTTTCGGGCAGGAAGAAATTGCTTTGGCTGATGCAGATGGCCGTGTATTGGCAGAGGATATTTACGCAGATCGGGATTACCCGCCGTTTAACCGTGCAGCAATGGATGGTTATGCCATTAACGTAGCTGATTGGGAAAGTGGAAACCGAAATTTTGGAGTTCAGCAGATAATTTATGCAGGCGAAAGTGCTACACAGGAATTAGCCCAGGGTGCTTGCTATAAGATTATGACCGGTGCCCCGGTACCTCCATCGGCAAATGTGGTTATCCGTCGTGAGGATGCAATGCAAACAGGCGATATAGTTAGTTTTACCGTTGAAAGTGTAAAACCCTGGCAAAGTATATCCCGGCAAGGAGAAGATATGCTAAAAGGTGATTTGATATTGCCTAAAGGAACCAAATGCACATTCGCGGCTATTAGCATACTGGCCTCGTTAGGTAAAAGTATTGTACAAGTACAACGCTTACCTAAGGTTGCCTTATTTACCACAGGTAACGAACTGGTAGAGGTGGGGATGCCTGTCTCGGATATACAGATTCGCAATAGCAATCAATACCTGCTAAGAAGCCTGCTTAAAAAATGGCAGATTAACCCAGCCCTTTGCAAACACGTTTTTGATGATAAAGAACAGCTTAAATCTGCATTAAGCGAAGCATTGAATTGCGATATCATCATCACATGTGGCGGAGTATCGGCAGGTGATGCCGATTATTTGCCGGAGGTTTTAGCTGGCTTAGGCGTAAAGAAATTATTCCATAAAGTAGCTATAAAACCTGGCAAGCCAATCTGGTGCGGACAAATGCCAAATGGCGGCGTAGTGTTTGCCTTGCCGGGAAATCCGGTATCGTGCATGGTGACGTTTAAATTATTTATCGAAACGTATTTAACGGCTTGTTTAGGTACCGGTGTCAATAAAACCATCGTATTGCCTTTTAAGGGTAATCGTACACATACGGCAAATCTGGACGAGTTCTTCCCGGTAAGTATTTCGGGTGAACCTGCTTCCGCGCAAGCTATTACCATTAACAGCTCGGGCGACATCAGGCTTGGTTTGCATGCCGATGCTTTTGCGCATCATTCGGTTGATATTGATGAATTGAGTGACGGGACTGTTGTCAACTGTTATCTGTTGTAGTTATTTATGACCGTCTAATTTATTTTTGATATCGAAGGACAGATCCCAAAGCTCTTGTATGGGTACTTGTTTCCTCGAATCTTTATTGATATCCTTGCCCTCAGTAGTCCACAGAAAAGGGATGCAATGGATTCCTTTGTTTCCATCCATCTTACTTATTTCAGTTTGCCACCCGTTCCATTGAAGACCGTCATAATATTTTTTCAGATCGCCGGAAAAGCAAAAATTTAAAAATTGAGAGTAGTTCTGTTCGGTCGATTCCCATTTTAAGGTATCAGGTGCAAAGTAAAATACAATTCCGATTTCCGAACTACTTAGTCCCCCAGCATTAATGGCATAAAAACCGCCCAAAGCGTCATCTGCGATCAGTAAAAATGAAGACTTTTCGCCAGGGACTTTAAACGATTTTCCTTTATTCCAACTCATTATGTCACGGTCTAATCTTTTGCAGCCCGATCCTAATATTCTTATCCAGCCATGGTAAACCAGTATTCCACCTGTTTCGTAAATAATAGCGCCCATAGGTGAGCGGGTTGTTATCTGTGCATTATACAGTGTTGCATCAGCGCGCTTGCTATCCCTGGGTAATATCTCTACATCATTTTTACCTTCTTTTATCCATTGCTTAACCAAATCCCATCCAGGCTCCTTTGTATTGATCAATTCGCTTAAATCTTTCATTTTTGGTGTTTGCGCTACGGTAGAGTGTATGAACATACTAATCAACAGGGAGTACAAAAACAGTCTCTTCATTAAAGTATAAGTTGGTAATTCAAAGGTAATTATTAGCATTATACCTGCAACCAGTTATGTTTAACAACACGTCTTTAATATTACAATCGTATATTTGTGATTGAATGATGCTTTTGAACGATAAATTTGGTCGCAGTTTTAAAACTTTACGGGTTAGCTTGCTAAGTACCTGCAACCTGGGCTGTGTTTATTGTACCATGGGCACCGAAGAGGAGGTGATGATCGATCGGAAGCCGCAAACGCCGGCGGCCTTTTTTCTGAACCATATTGCGCAATTGCATCGGCAGCTCGATCTGCAAACTATCCGGTTTACCGGCGGCGAGCCCCTGTTGTACCGCGAACTGCCACAACTGATTGAAGGCGTTAAGGCTTTAGGTATACCCGATATTAAGCTGACTACCAATGCTTTTTTACTGGATAGGGTAGCGCCCGCTTTAAAAGAAGCTGGTTTACAATACGTCAATGTTTCGTTGGACGCGATGGACGAAGATTCTTTTTTCAGGATGACCAGGCGCCATCAGTTGAGCCGTACTTTAAAAGGCATTGAAACCGCCTTAGCCTGCGGGTTGGATGTAAAGATCAATGCGGTGATGATGAAAGGTAAAAATGATGATCAGGTGTTGCCTTTGCTCGCTTATGCTTTCGAACGTAACATCCCGATAAGGTTTTTAGAAGTAATGAGCATGGGGCATTTATTTGGGCATGGGCAGGAGTATTTGATCTTGCAACAGGATATTCTTGCCATCATTTCAACGAAATATAGCTTTGTTAAACAAGGTAGAAGACATTCATCTACAGCTAATTACTGGCAAACAACTGAAGGGAAGGTTTTCGGTATCATCTCTAATAACACGGAGCCTTTTTGCCAGGACTGTAACCGCCTGCGCCTTGATGCAGAAGGTAATATTCATGGCTGTTTGAGTAACAGTCATGCTATCGCTTTAAGCGAACATGAGAATGAAAATGAATTAAAAGATAAATTACAACAAGCCATGTCGCAAAAACAAGAGCTGCATTTTACAGGCAGCGACATGAGCATGATGCATATCGGCGGGTAATTTGAATAATAGTTATTAAGTTAATGGTTACTGAGCTAATAACTATCAACTTAACTAACAGCCCAATAACATAATAACTAAATAACCATTAGCTAAATGACGATACAGGTTTTCGCAGTTTTAAAAGAGCATTTTGACAAGGAGTTTGAGGTGGGTGGTGATATCCATGATATCGCGACACTGAAAGACCACTTGTTGAAGTTGAATGCCGAAGCCGGAAATATTTTACAGATCAGCCGTTTTGCTGTAAATAACGAATTTGTTAACCTTGATTACGCTATAAAATCAAATGATACCATCTGCATATTCCCCCCAAGCAGCGGAGGATGAAATACCGGCGCTATCGGCTATGCCGCTTGATGTGGTAGGTTTGCTTGCGCAAGCCCATCATCCGGAGGCGGGTGCCGTGGTATTATTTAGCGGCGAGGTGCGTAACCATAACCAGGGGCAAGATGTTGATTACCTGGAATACGAGGCGCATGAAGCAATGGCTGCCAAAATGATCAAAAACATTCTGAATGATGCCTGCGCTAAATGGCCGCTTAAAATAGCTGTGGCACAGCACCGCACAGGCAAGGTAACTATAGGCGAAACCGCGGTGATCGTCATCACAGCATCAGCACACCGGGGCGAAGCTTATGAAGCAAACCAATATATTATCCATCGCATTAAGCATGAAGCAACCATCTGGAAATGCGAGTACTTTACCGATGGAACAAAAAAGTGGGGCGGCAATTGCAGTTGTTGCCCTCCAGCCCCCTAAAGGGGGAGTTATAAAGCTATGGAAGATAATTCTCAAAATGCAAATCAAAGTTCCCACTTTAGGGGGGTAGCGGGCTATACTATAACCATCGAATATTGCCCTAAGTGTGGCTGGATGATGCGCGCAGCCTACATGGCGCAGGAATTGCTGACCACCTTTACCGGAGATATCCACGGTGTGATGTTGCGACCAAGCGAGATCAACGGGCGGTATACCATCAGGATAAATGATACGGAGATATTTGACCGTAAAAGGGTAGGGCGCTTTCCGGAGATCAAAGAACTGAAGCAACTGGTGCGTGATGTGGTGAGTCCCGAAAAAGATCTCGGCCATTCTGATAAAAAAATCTGATCATCGGATTTTTCGGTTACCCCACTAACATTCTTATCATTGATCAAAAAAAAGCGTCACTTTATAAAATAAACCGCATATTTAAACGCTATAATGCCGGGGCATTTAGATGGCCCGTTAATGATCGTACCTTTGCCTAAGCGTATTACATATAAGCCGTTAGCTATCAATTATACCGTAATAAAAATATGGGTCGCAGTGGTATTGATGGTACTGCAGTCCGGATTTTTATTTGCACAAACACAGTACACCATTAGCGGAACCATTAAAGACGCCTCAACCGGTGAAGCGCTGATAGGCGCTACTGCCCGCGTTGAAAACAGCGGTTCCAAAAGTGCCGTAACCAATACTTTTGGTTTTTACTCGTTAAGTGTTACCGAAGGCGAGCATGTGCTGCTGGTAAGCTACATAGGCTATAAAACCGATTCGGTGAAAATTAAGGTGCATAAAAACAGCCGCATCAACATCGAATTAACCTCAGGTAATGCTTTAAATGAAATTTTTGTAACTGACAAAGCCTTAGGACGCGAAAATATCCTGAGTCCGCAAATGGGGGTCAATAAATTTAACACCAATGATGTTAAAGATATACCTGTATTTATGGGCGAAAAAGATATTATCCGCACCATTGAATTGTTGCCGGGTGTAAAATCAACCGGTGACGCCAATACCGGGTTTTATGTAAGGGGTGGCGGTGCAGACCAAAACCTGGTACTGCTTGATGGTGCTACTGTTTATAATGCATCACACCTGTTTGGCTTCTTTTCAACCTTTAATTCGGATGCTATTAAAGATATCAGCCTGTATAAAGGCGGTATGCCTGCGCAATATGGCGGGCGGCTGTCATCTGTTTTAGATGTTAAGATGGATGATGGCAATAATAAGAGTTATGATGTGGAAGGTGGTATCGGGTTAATATCGTCGCGTATTAAGGTTGAAGGTCCTATTGTTAAAAACAAAAGTTCGTTTATGGTAAGTGCCCGACGCACTTATGCCGATGTGTTTTTAAAGCTTTCGGGCGACTCAACCCTGAAAGGCAGCAGCCTGTATTTTTACGATCTGAATGTTAAGGCCAATTACCAATTAGATGATAAAAACACCATTTATGTATCGGCATATTTAGGTAAGGATGATATAGGTTTGAAAGATAATTTTGCCACCAACTGGGGTAATACAACTGCCACGCTGCGCTGGAACCACCTGTTAAATAGCAAACTATTCTCTAATACATCATTCATTTATAGTAATTATAACTATACGATCGATAATTTTTCGTCGACGAGCAACATCAAGGTGGTATCAAAAATCGAAGATTTTTACCTAAAACAGGATTATGAGTACTTTGCAAACAACAACAATACATTGAGCTTTGGCGCAGGCATTGTACACCATACTATTGTGCCGGGTAACATTACCACTGCCCAAAAATCGAGCTATAACCCTAAAACTATTCAAAACCGGTATGCGTATGAGGCTAATGCCTACATTAGCAACTCGTGGCAGCCAACAAGCGCTCTAAATATAGTTTATGGCTTGCGAGCCAATATATTTAACCTGGTAGGCCCCGGAACGTTTAATACGTACAATACCGATGGCATGATAACAAACGTAGCTACCTATGGCTCGTGGAAAAGCGTTCAAACTTATTTTAATTTAGAACCACGCATTTTGGTAAGTTATACTGTTAATTCGCAAACATCCGTAAAGGCATCATATAACCATAATTCGCAAAATATTCACCTGCTGTCCAACTCAACATCAAGTCTGCCAACCGACCTTTATGTACTGAGCAGCAACAATATTAAGCCCGGCATAGCCGACCAGGTATCGCTGGGCTATTACAGGAATTTTAAAGATGATCAGTTTGAGTTTTCGACGGAGGTATATTACAAGTGGTTAAAAAATGAGGTTGATTATCGTAACGGTGCCGATTTGGTAGCTAACGAAACAGTAGAGTCGCAGTTACTTTACGGGGTTGGCAGGGCATATGGTATTGAGGTTTTCCTGAAAAAGAAATTCGGTAAATTTAACGGGTGGATCGGTTATACTTTATCGCGCACGGAACGCAAGATGGACGGAGTTAATAATGGAGATTATTTTCCGGCGCGCCAGGATCGCACACATGATGTTTCACTGCTCAGTATTTACAACCTGAGCAAACGCTGGACCTTATCTGCCGTATTTGTTTACGGCACGGGTAACGCGGTTACTTACCCGGCAGGGAAATATAAGGTGGGTGGCTTAACAACTTATTATTATAACCAGCGTAATGCAAACCGCTTACCGGTTGATAGCCGGTTAGATCTGGGTGCTACCTTAGAAGGCCGGCAACATAAAAACTATCATTCGAGCTGGAGCTTCAGTATTTATAATGCCTTTGACCGGATGAACCCCTATAGTGTAATATTCCAGGATAGCCCCGGGACGCCGTCGCATACCGAAGCCGTACAGACCAGTTTATTCGGTATTATACCATCGGTAACCTGGAATTTTAAATTTAAGTAATGGATAAAGAGTAATGAAAATCAGGACTTTAATAGCGATTGTATTTATTCTTTCAGGATTACTGTCCTGCCAAAAGGTTATTAATGTCGACGTGGGCAACGCGTCGCCACAATTAGTTATCGAGGGTAACCTCACAGATCATCAAGGTTTACAAACAATTACCATATCACGGTCCGTACCATACGGAAATACCAATGTTTTTCCCGCAGTGTCGGGTGCAAACGTTATCGTAACCGATGCCAATACAACCTATAAATTTACCGAAACACAACCCGGAACGTATACGATAGGCAACTTTAAATCAAAGCCTTTAACCCTTTATTTGTTAACTGTTAAGGTTGACGGAAAATCATATTACGCCGGTTCAACCATGCAGTTTCCGGTCAATCTTGATTCGCTTACCCTGGTGAGCCAGGCCATCGGTAATAAAAACCTGATAACTACAGTAGTTAACTACGTGGATCCGGGTTCAATAGCCAACCAATACAGGTTTATTATGTATGTAAATGGTGTACAGGTTAAGCGGATATTTGTAGATAATGACCTGCTAAGTAATGGCCGTTCTATATCAAGTACACTTTATCAGCAGGATATTGAGGTAAAAAAAGGAGATAAGGTAGATGTAGATATGGAATGTATTGATCCTGGTATATACAATTATTGGAACACCTTGAGTAGCCAGAGCGGCAATTCTCCCCAAAATTCCGCAACACCATCCAATCCTCCCTCTAATATTACCGGTGGGGCCTTAGGGTATTTTAGCGCCCATACCCTGCAACGCAAAAGCATAATTATACCTTAGTGTTTAAATAAGGTTTTATATTTGCCTTACAAATGAAGAATTTAAAAAAATATTATATCATATCGGCATCACCCGAGGAGGTTTATACCACGTTAACCAATCCGTTAAGTATACAACTGTGGACAGGCGAAGAAGCCGTAATGAGCACTGAACCGGGGAGTGAATTTTCCATGTGGGAAGGAAGCATTACGGGCAAAAACCTCGAATTTATTGAAGGCAAAAAAATAGTGCAACAATGGTATTTTGGTGATAACCCTGATGATTCGATCGTTACCATAATTCTTCACCCTCATAAAGACGGAACCTCGGCAGAGCTACGCCATACCAATATCCCCGATGAGGATTTTAACGACATTGCCGAAGGCTGGGATAACGCATACTTTGGCTCCGTTATTGATTTTTTTGACGCCTTTTAACCAATCTATTCAAAACAGTAGGCCCTGGTTTTTGTTAAGATTTAATGATAGTGTAAAGCTATTATTAAGATCTACTTAAAAACCATCCTATGAAAACTCTGAGATTTTTTAAATTAACTGCCCTGGTACTGCTTGCCACCGGGTTGTTTTTTACATCCGCGCAGGCCCAGCTTAAAGAAGAAAACAAAATAAACGATGCAACTATAGTATTGCGCGAGTTTGGCAAAATGAAAGAGAGCATACCGCACCAGTTGCTCGAAAATACCCATGGTATTATTATTATCCCCAAATTAATTAATGCCGGCTTTGTTGTTGGCGGTAAACGCGGTAAAGGCATTGCCATGGTGAAAGATGCCAACGGCAAATGGAGTGATCCTGTTTTTGTTACACTTACCGGCGGTAGTTTTGGTTTACAGGTAGGTGTGCAATCCGTTGATCTGGTATTGGTGTTTAAACACGATGAAACGTTAGCCAATATTGGTAAAGGGAGCTTTACTCTTGGCGGGGATATATCAGCAGCGGCAGGACCTGTGGGACGTAGTTCAACGGCCAACACCGACTATAAATTTCAAGCCGAAGTGTACAGTTATTCGCGTAGCCGGGGTTTGTTTGCCGGCATCACTTTAAACGGTGCATCACTTTCGGTTGATCAAACATCAAACACCAATTTTTACGGAAAAAATTCTGGTTCGGCTGCCATATTTGCCGAGGTTAAAAATACATCAACCCCGGTTAAAAACTTAAAAGTGACGCTTGAGAGCCTCTGATTGCAATAACTCTTAAAAACAAATGCCCCAACGAATTTCATTGGGGCATTTGTTTTAGGTATCAGTAGTTTCGTGATTACCAGATCTTAACCCGTTGATCAGGGTCGATCCACATTGCGTCACCTTTTTTGACATTGAAAGTTTTATAGAACTCAGGCACATCAGAAAACGGCGCATTTACCCGTAAAAAGCCCGGTGCATGCACATCAGTAGCTAATTGCTGGGCCAGGGCCTCATCGCGCTGGTGGCCTAACCAGCCTAATGCATACCCTAAAAAGAAACGCTGCATTGGCGTTAAGCCGTTAATGGTTTTACCCTCTTTGTATTGCTGAGTCTTTTTAAAGGCATCCAAACCTAAAACTATCCCCCCAAGGTCGGCAATGTTTTCGCCTAGGCTGGCTTGCCCGTTAACATGCAGGCTATCCAGTATTTTGTAGCTGTTAAACTGGTTAACAAGCATTTGTGCGCGTTTGGTAAACTTAACCGAATCTTCGGCGGTCCACCATCCCTTTAAGTTACCTTTTTCATCGTACTGGCGGCCTTCGTCATCAAAGCCGTGGGTAATTTCGTGGCCAATGGTTGATGCCGCCGCGTAACCGTAAACCACAGCATCGTCAATATCTTCGTCTTTAATGCCGGGTACAATAAATTGAGCCGCAGGTAAGGTGATCTCATTGTTCGACGGGCTGTAGTTGGCATTGTATGTTTGCGGGGTCATGTTCCATTCGGCATGATCAACCGGTTTGCCCAGCTTGTTGATATTGGTGAGATATTGCCAGTGCCTTGCGCGCATAACGTTTGCGGTGTACGAGGTACGGTCGATCTCCAGGTTTGAAAAATCTTTCCATTTATCGGGGTAACCCACTTTTGGATGAATAGTGCTTAATTTCAATAAAGCCTTTTGTTTGGTTTCAGGACTCATCCAATCCAGTTTTTCAATATGCTCTTTGTACGATTCGCGGATGGCTTCAACCAGGGCTACATAACGTGCTTTTGCCTTTTCGGGGAAATACTCTTTAACAAATAACTGGCCGAGCAGTTCGCCCATAAGGCCGTTTTCTGTATCTAAAACACGTTTCCAGCGGGGGAGTTGTTGTTTTTGTCCGCGTAGGATAGTGCCGGTAAAATGGAAACTTTCGGCACCGATGGCATTGTTTAAATATGGCGCGTACGACGAAATCAGTTTCCAGCGCAGGTAAGCTTTCCAATCGGCGACAGCAAATGTGGTTAAGCCTTTACTAACCGCTTTATAATATTCCGGCTGACCGATGATCACGCTATCCACATAAGGCATACCCATTTTGGCGAATACTTTATTCCAATCGATATTGGGTGTAAGCTTGTTAAATTGGGCAACCGTCATTTTATTATAGTTGCGATAAGGGTCGCGCAGATCCTCCAGTTTGCGGCTGCTGTCGGCTAACGATTTTTCGATAGCATATACGCTTTTGGCATCGTTTTTAGCCTGCTCATCGCTTAATCCCGAAAGTTTAAGCATGTTAGGCAGGTAATTGGCTTGATATTCGTTGCGTATTTTTACTGTGCGGGCATCTGTTTTAAAGTAATAATCGCGGTTAGGTAAACCCAGGCCTGTCTGATTTAATTGCAGCATCATTTTCGAGCTGTTTTTATCATCCTGGCCAACGCCTGCGCCAATAAAAGTACGTGCACCCACGGTGCTTAAATAAGCCGTAACATCCAACAGGCTATTTACATCGGTAATCTGATCGATCTTGTTCAATGGTTCTTTAAGCGCGTTGATCCCCAGTTTTTCTATACCGGCAGAATCAAGTCCGCTGTAATAAAAATCGCCGATCTTTTGAGTGCTTGTGCCCTTAGGTGCATTGGCCTTCATGGCATCTTCGTTGATTTTTTGAAGACGGGTACGAATGTCTTCGCCAACTACATTGCCGATACCCCAGCTTGAATAGGCAGGAGGGATAGGGTTTTTACCTATCCAGCCACCATTGGCGTATTTAAAAAAATCGGCCCCGGGACTAATGGATTTGTCAAGATTTTGATAAACAGGGTCGTTTGCGGGATGAGTTTGCGCATTTGCCACGCCGTATACCGACAAAGCCAGTACGCCTGCTGTAAGCAGTTTAATGTTAAAGTGTTTCATGAAATCAGTTATACTATATTCAAACATAATAAATTTTACGGCATTTGTTTATGCGAAAGTTAACTTGCTGTTAAAATTGGTAATATTGTAAGATGATATATGGCGATGAGATTTTAAAGATTGTTTTATCGGCTGTTGTGGGCTGCCTTGTAGGGCTGGAGCGCGAGATCAGGCGCAAGCCTGCGGGTTTCCGCACACTGGCATTGATCTGCGTTGGCGCTACCATTTTTACCATTTGTTCGTACAAATTAGGTATTGATGTTAACCGTGACAGGGTAGCCGCAAACATTATTACAGGTGTTGGCTTTTTGGGTGCAGGAGTTATTTTTCGTAATAACGGTTCAGTGTCGGGTATTACCACGGCTGCCACTATCTGGATAGCCGCTGCCCTGGGTATGCTGATAGGCATAGGCGAATATTGGCTTTCGTTAATCACACTGGCCATTTCTCTGGTTATTTTATATGCGCTACAATATATCCAAAACTGGATAGACAGCCGCTTCCAGCACCGGGATTATGTGATCAATTTTAAAGGTGAGTTTAGTGCGGAAGAGTTTACCGGAAAGTTAAATGAATGGAAGCTAACCACACATTATTTTAAAGAGACCCGTGTGGGGCAGCAAACCAGTTTTGAGTTCGACCTGACCGGTAAAGAGGTTAACATGGATAAGTTTAACCAGTGGCTTAAAAATGAATCGCGGGTTTACTCGTTTACCTGGTAAGATCGGCTTTATCCGTTTGCCAATGCAAGTAAGGTTTTTACCCTTTCGCTATCGGTAAATTCTAAAGTAAATTGCTCACCAAAACCATTCAGCAAAATATGGTCATTGCGGTATTCCATCGGGCTGTCGATCCTTGTTTTTGCTGTGGAATGAAACTCTGTAGCACCGGTAAAATGGATAAGGTCAGCAATGTTATGTTCGTTAATGCCGCTGCCTGGCATAATATTAATGCGATTTTGAGCGACCGTAATTAAATGGGATATTACACTGGCTCCTTCCATTGCTGAGCTTTTGCCGCCAGAGGTGAGTATCCGATCGCAGCCAATGGCAATAATGTCTTCCAAAGCTGCGAAATGATCGCGGCACATATCAAAAGCACGATGAAAGGTAACGCTGATACCTGCTGTTTTAGCCATATTAACCAAGTCGGCACAACGCTCTTTATCAACGGTGCCATCTTTTTTTAAGATACCGATCACGATACCATCGCAGCCATTAGTAATAAAATGGGCAATATCAGCCTTGATTACCTCAAACTCGGCATCCGAATAACAAAAGTCGCCACTCCGTGGCCGTATCAACGGATAGACGGGAATAGATAAAGATTTTTTGGTAAGCGCAAACTGACCGTGCGATGGCGTGGTACCACCTTCTTGCAGGTTATCACAGAGCTCAATCCGGATTGCGCCTCCGTTTTGTGCGGCTATAGCTGATGTGACGGAATTGGCGCAAACTTCGATACTGATCATCAGTTAAATATACTGATCTTTTCCAAAATTTAATAAAAACTGTTTCCGTCAATCAATATATCCTGTTTCTGGGCATTGCAAACTGCAAACGAGAAACCTTTTTGAATAGCATAAGCACCGTATTCGCCTTTTTTATTGATCGCTAAAAAGCCAACCTGTATTTCTTTGGCGGTATCAGGTTTCTTTTTGATAATGCGCCTTACGGCTTCTTTACAGGCATCTTCGGGCGTATAACCCTGGCGCATTAGTTCGACAACTAAAAAGCTGCCTACGTTGCGTATCACCTCTTCGCCAACCCCGGTAGATGTAGCGGCGCCAACCTCGTTATCAACGTACAATCCTGCTCCAATTATAGGGCTATCGCCAACACGGCCGTGTATTTTCCAGGCCATGCCGCTGGTTGTACAGGCGCCGCTGATATTTCCCTTAGCATCTATGGCCAGCATACCAATGGTATCATGATTGCCTTTACTGCCAGGTGCTGTATCGGGGTTATATAATTTGTTTTCTGTATTGATCTCGGGTTTGTATTGAGCTGTTTTGAGCCATTGTTTCCAGGCCTTTTCTGATTCGGGCGTTAATAGTTTTTCTTTTTTAAAACCCTGTTCAACGGCAAACTGGGTAGCTCCATCGCCAACCAGCATTACATGCGGTGTTTTTTCCATCACCAAACGGGCAACTGATATGGGGTGGGCAATATATTCCATGCCGGCTACCGATCCGCAATTACCCTTATCGTCCATAATACAGGCATCTAAAGTAACATGCCCGTCGCGGTCGGGGTAACCGGCCTTGCCAACACTGTGGTTGTGCAGGTCGGCTTCAGGTATTCTGGCGCCGGCTTCAACAGCATCAAGCGCGTTACCACCTTTGGATAAAATTTTCCAGGCTTCCTTGTTCGCCGCAACACCAAAGTTCCAGGTTGAGATCACTACAGGTAAAGTTGATCGTTCTACAGTAGTATCGCTTAACGCACGTGCAAAGCTTTGGGTTGATAAAGCGGCTAACGAAGCACCGAAAGCTGAACTCTTGATGAATTTACGGCGGTTATACATGGAATATCGGGTCAGTTTTTGTGAAAATAGGACGAATATTTTAAAGAAGATGCTTTTTAAAGTAATTATTTTGTGATGCAGGGTTTCAGCAAATCCCCGTAAGGTAAATTTCTGCTAAATTTGCCGGATATGCGTATTACCCTTATCGGTTCGGGCAACGTAGCCACACATCTGGCAGCAGCCTTAAAAAATGCCGGGCACAAAATTATACAGGTTTATAGCCCCAACTATCAAAATGCCGTGTTGTTGGCTTACCACGTTGGCGCCGCAGCTATTGATGATCTGAGTGCTATCGATCAGCACACAGATATTTTTATTGTTTCGGTAAAGGATGATGTGATTGAAGAAATAGCCGCCAAATTAGCTCCGCATCAAAAACTTATCGTCCATACGTCGGGCGCAACGGCATTATTACCGGGTACCAATACAGGCGTTTTTTACCCGCTGCAAACCTTTAGTAAAACAAAGGAAGTTGACTTTAGACAGGTGCCTTTGTGTATTGAGGGCAGCAATGAGCAGATTACCGAGTTATTAGAAGAATTAGGCCGTACCATTAGCAATAAGGTGTCGTGTGTTAATTCCGGACAGCGTAAAATATTGCATCTGGCTGCTGTTTTTGCTTGTAATTTCCCTAATGCGTTGTATGCTATGGCACAAGGATTATTGGCAGATCATCAGCTCGACTTTAACCTGTTGCGCCCGCTTATCCTGGAAACAGCAGAAAAGGTGCAGCAAAACCTGCCTGCCAATGTACAAACCGGACCAGCCGTTCGCCGTGATCAGAAAACGATGGATAACCACCTGGAATTATTGAATGAGCAGCCTGTATTGCAGCATATTTACAAAACCCTTAGTCAGTGTATTATCAAAATGGATAATGACCTTAATGGCGATAAGTAATTTTGTTACTTTTGCATCAAATGAACGTTTTTACACTAAAGATAAATTTCGAGGAAAAGGATCATGATCCGGTTGAGCTGCCCATAGCAGAAGGCGAATCGGTATTGGATGTTTGCCTTGAAAACGGAATTGAATTACAACATAACTGCGGCGGCGTTTGCGGCTGCAGCACCTGCCATGTTTATGTTACTGATGGAATGGATAACATCCAGGAAATATCTGACAAAGAAGAAGATTTTATCGACCGCGCCGTTAACCCACGTATTACCTCGAGATTAGGTTGCCAGTGTGTGGTTATAGATGGTGATATCGCCGTTACTATTCCAGATCAGTCGCAATTTATGGGGCATTAATTTATAAATCAATCTACAATTTATGGATCACACAAAATTTGAACTCCCGATATATTGGGCCGATCACGAAGATATTGCTATGGGCCTTTACGAAAAGTTTGGCGACGATTTTGACGAGTCGAAAATATACCGCATCCGTTTTACCGATTTGTTAGACTGGATATTGAGCCTGCCTAATTTTGCCGGTACCCGCGAACAAAGCACCGAAGGCCATTTGGAACAAATACAATCGGCCTGGGTTTACGAGTGGAGAGATAACCAGTAAGAACAGATGCAAGAAATAAGAATCAGGAATCAAGATTTTTAAATAAGTGTTGATTTTTTGTCTTAACTCTCGATTCTTAACTCCTGATTATATGCTAAACAAGCTCAAGCAAATTACCACCTTTATCTTTGATGTAGACGGTGTATTAACCGATGGCTCCGTGTTTGTTACCGAAGGTGGCGATCAATGCCGTACATTTAATACCAGGGATGGTTATGCTTTACAGTTGGCTGTTAAATGCGGCTACCAGGTGTGTGCAATAACGGGTGCAAAATCCGAAGGAGTGAGGCTCCGGTTAAACAGTTTGGGTGTCACTAATGTTTATTTAGGGGCACATACTAAAATCGATTTGTTTAAAAGCTATATCGCCGGCAAAGGCATTGAGCCTGACACAATTTTATACATGGGTGATGATATCCCGGATATCGACATCATGAAACAGGTGGGCCTGCCAACCTGCCCGGCCGATGCAGCTGAAGAGGTTAAAGCAGTAGCTCAATATGTTTCGCCATTAGTAGGCGGGCGCGGTTGCGTGCGCGATGTGGTGGAAAAAGTATTGAAGATACAGGGCAAATGGATGAGCAGTAATGCAATGAGCATATAGTTCATTGGCTCATTAGTTCAATAGTTCATTTGTCTTATCGCTTTGTTATATTCGGACGTCACAACTTAATGAACAAATGACCAATGAACAAATGAACCTTCCCAAAGTAATTCTCGCATCAAAATCGCCACGCAGGCAAGAGCTTTTAAAGCTGATGAACATCGACTTTAGGGTGGTGCTGAAAGAAGTTGATGAATCATACCCCGATGGCTTAAGCCCTATAGAGATTGCCTTACACATTGCCGAAAAAAAATGCCATGCTTTTGACGAGATGGTTGAAGGCGAGGCAGTGGTTACAGCCGATACCATAGTGAGCATTGACGACCAGATACTGGGTAAACCCGAAACCCCCGAACATGCCATAGCCATGCTGCAAACTTTATCGGGACGTAAGCACCAGGTAATTACCGGCGTTTGTATCTTATATAACCAGCGGTATAATTTGTTTTACGATGTATCGGATGTGCTTTTCAGGGTACTTACCGATGAAGAGATCACCTATTACGTTGAGAAATATCAGCCACTGGATAAAGCCGGCTCATATGGCATACAAGAGTGGATAGGATTGGTAGGCATCGAAAGAATAGATGGTTCTTATACGAACGTGGTTGGCCTGCCCACCGAAAAATTATACCAGCAATTGCTAAAGTTGGGGTAACTCTTTAACCAGACTTGCCATTACACCTTCTTTTAACGAATAAGTCGACATCCCCACGTTGCTGATCTTCAGCTTATCCATCACAAACCGTGTAATCAGCGATGCTACCACGATCATATCCACGCGCAACGGGATAACGCCTTTCATTTGTGCCCGTTCCTGGTGGTTTGAATGGATGATCAGATTTGTGGCATCCATAAAATCGCTCAGGTCGAAATCATAGCTATGGGTTTGTTTTGCATCAAACTTGCGTTGGTTTTGCAGCTCGATCACTTCGGCAAAGGTTTCAAAGGCACCGGCCGAACCGATCAGTTTTTCGATAGGAGTGGCCTCAACTGCGTTAAACAGGTCGGATAGGGTTTCTTCGAGGTACTGATGTAAATCGCAGATGCATTCAGGTGTTATCGGGTCGATGCGGTGAAATTTGTCCATCATCCGCGCAGCGCCTATTTCAAAACTTTGCTTCCACAGTATCCCCGTATCGGTACACAAAATAAACTCGATACTGCCACCACCGATATCCATAATGAGCGAAGTACTTGCCGAAAGACACCCCGAAGCCTTAACGCCCTCGTAAATATAGGCGGCTTCCTGCTGGCCGTCTATCAGCTCGATCTCAATACTGGTTTGAGCTTTTACCTCGTCGATAAACTGTTGCCCGTTTGCCGCATTGCGCAGCATGGAGGTGGCCATACATTTTATTATACCTGCACGGTTAGCCTTAACTTGCTCACCGAATTTCTGCATGGCTTTGATACCCCGTTCAAATGCTGCCGGCTGAATAAAACCTTTATTAATGCCGCCTTCGCCTAATTTTACCGGCTCCTGTATGTGGTAAACCTCGCGGGTAATACCGTTTTCGGCTTCCGCAATAAGTAAATGAAAGGTGTTTGTGCCAAGATCCATTACGGCTATGCGGTTGCTCATGCAGCTATAAATTAAAAATCACCGTAAAGGTTTTAAAAAATTACAAAAGCCCAAAAACATAATCATTTTGGGCTTTCTTATCTTAATTCTTGACTCTTGTTTCTCGACTCTTACTCAAAATACTCCTTCATCCGTTCAAAAAAGCTCTTTTCATTTTTGCCCGGGTTAGGTTTAAAGTTAGGCGAGTGCTGTAGTTTTTCTAGCAGATCGCGCTCTTCGCGGCTTAGTGCCTTTGGTGTCCAGATATTGATATGCACCAGTTGATCACCACGCTGATAGCTGTTCACTTCGGGTACGCCTTTGCCTTTTAAGCGTAGTATACGTCCGCCTTGTGTTCCAGGGTCTATCTTGATCTTGGCCTTGCCGTCAATGGTAGGTACTTCAATACTTGTACCCAATGCCGCATCAACAAAGCTGATGTGCAGGTCATAGATCACGTTATTACCATCACGTTTTAAAGTTTCGTGCGGTATTTCTTCTATCAGGATGATCAGGTCGCCCGGCACTCCGCCACGTGGGGCAGCGTTACCTTTGCCGCCCATGCTCAGTTGCATACCTTCGCTCACACCGGCCGGGATGTTAATGGTAATGGTTTCCTCGCCTCGTACCACACCATCGCCATGGCAAACGCTGCATTTAGCAGTTATTTGTGTGCCTTCGCCGTTACAGGTAGGGCAGGTGCTGGTAGTTTGCATCTGGCCCAGTATGGTATTGGTTACCCGGCGAACAGCGCCCTGGCCGCCGCAGGTTTTACAGGTTTGAAACGATGATTTATCCTTCGCGCCTGTACCATCGCAGGTACCGCAAAGCACTTGCTTATTTACTTTGATCTTCTTTTCGGCGCCATTGGCAATTTCTTCCAGGCTCAAACGTACTTTGATACGCAGGTTACTGCCTTTGCTTACGCGCCTGCCACCGCCGCCGCGTTGCTGGCCACCACCAAAAAAGCCGTCAAACGGACTGCCGCCGCCAAAAATATCACCAAACTGACTGAATATGTCATCCATATTCATGCCGCCGCCATAACCACCGCCATTGGCAGATGACGCATTGGCAGCATGGCCGTATTGGTCATAACGTGCACGTTTATCAGCATTACTCAATACCTCATAGGCTTCAGCAGCTTCCTTAAAATTTTCTTCGGCCTGCTTATCATCCGGGTTTTTATCCGGGTGATATTTGATCGCCATTTTACGGTACGCCTTTTTTACCTCATCTGCCGATGAACCTTTAGGTATACCCAGTACGTCGTAATAATCTCTTTTTGACATGTATTTGTTAAGTATTATATGTTATTGAGTTATTGGGTTATTGGTTATTAGGTTGTTCTGATAAGTTTTGTGCCACTTAATAACCTAATAACTAAATAACTAATAACTTATCCTCCAACTACCACTTTTGCAAAGCGTATAACTTTATCATTTAAAAAATAACCTTTTTCCAGTTCATCAACCACTTTACCCTTCATGTCGTCTCCGGCAGGTATATTAGTGATGGCTTCGTGTATATCAGCATCAAAGGTTTCACCCTTGGTTTGCATTTCTTTTACGCCTTTGCCGGTTAAAATGTGCTTCAACTTGTTTTGCACAAGCGCCACACCTTCTTTAACAGAGATAATATCAGTGGCGGTTTCCATGGCTTTTAGTGCCCGGTCAAAATCATCAAGTACAGGCAATAACGCCGTCAAAACGTCTTTGCCGCCGCTCAATAATATTTCCTGCCGCTCTTTTGCTGTACGGCGACGAAAATTATCAAACTCGGCGTACAGGCGCAGATATTTGTCATTGGCCTCTTTTAACTCTTCCTTCAGTTTCTCTTCTGCAGATGGTTGAGCTTCTGTTTGTTCCTGATTATCCTCATCAACCTTTAATGGTTCCTGCGCGTCGTTTACATCCTGTATCTCACTCATAATTTCATTCGCATTTTCGGGAGCTTCGTGCTCCTTCTTTTTTTCTTTAACATGTCGTTAAAATTCATAATTACATCGGGCAAATCAACTACCTTGCCATTGTTCAAATCGCGACAAGCTGTCAGCGTAGCGCCATTTTTGTGAAACATTCTGTCCGGTTAACGGCTGTTGGCAGTAACCCTGACAGGTTTATTAAATTTTTGCGTCAGGGTATATTTGCGATACCGATCCATTATCTTTAACTCAAATTATTACCCAATGGAACCTCAAGGCACAAAAGCAAACCCCTGGAAATTAACCACTCCTCCCGGAACATCCGAATACGAAATGTACAGAGATGTAAAAGGCGGCAAAGAAGTAATTGTATGCGTGGGAGGCAAAACAACCCTGCTGTATGATGCCCGCTGTCTGGACGACCTGCACCAGATGCTTAAGCAGCACGGCGACTGGATGGACCTTGGTGGTGCCGACGAACAAAAGGAAGCCAAAGCCGGAACCGTTGAAGCCTGGGGCCGCGATACCGGTAACCCTGTTGGCGGCTGGTACGGCCTGAAGAAGGGCCTGCGCGGCCGTTTTGGCGTTTATGTACCGCCTTTGATGGAAGTACTTGGCCTGGCCGAGCTTACCCACGATGCAAAGAACAATAAAATGAAAGCCAGGTGAGCGTCATGCAATATCCCGGGATTTGATTTCGGCTTTATGATGATCCGGCTAATTCAATCATTCAAACTCAAAAAAACATAGGTATATAGGGTATTTTCACAATTTCCATCTTGATTCTTGCCTCCTGAATCTTTTTCAGGGTGGGTATTTGTCGGTATTTTTAATGAAAAATCAGGCAATATCCCTGTTTAAACGCTGTAAGGTGCTTTTATGGCTTTTTACACCCACCAAACAGGGTGGGTATGAGGTGGGTATACCCACCTCGTCCTTATCTACGCTCGCTTGTAACGGGTGCTTAACATGGTTTTGGGTTTAAACGCCACAAAAAACACATAGGTATTCTTCGGTATTTTTACGTGTTTTTTATCGAAAATCTCATTTAAAGCCAGAATTTGAGCTTTTTGTATCTTAAACACCGATGAAACACATAGGTATCACATCGGTATACCGATGTCTCTTTTTTTGTGCGATGAGATCAAAGAACTGTTTAGCCGAAACCCGGCTGAATTGTATAAATATACGGTTTTTTGGTGGGATAAGCAAGAGAATATCACCTATAATGGCGCAAGTCTTGTGCGGTTGTTTGCGGGCTGATGACTTGTGACTCTGCTGTTCGAAGTCTCCGACTTCGGATAACTGAGAAAATCACACCCTGATTATTAACTGTTTTACGTTATTTTAATACCGTTAAATAATTTAACAGTATTAAATTTAAGATCATTTAAACGTTTAAATGCCCTTTTAAATGCCTTAATGACTGGAAATGCTAAGTACTTGGTATAATTAAATAATTTAACACTGTTAAATTTGATTTGAAATCCAACTCTGCTGTTCGAAGTCTCCAGGCTTCGAACCTATATGCCCAGTAGTCTTCAGACTACATACATATTCATCCGAAGTCAGAGACTTCGAATAGCAGGGCTAATCATTATTACAACTACTTTAACAGAAACGGGCAAATAACCCTTTGGTTATTTGCCCGTTAACTTTAGCCCCTAACCTTTATTGTGCAACAGGGACATATAGACCGGACGTTTGGATAAAGTTCTATCGGGTCTCTTAAATACGACCCTGCATCGAAAAGATTGTCAATGCTTTTTATTTTTGATCATCAGATCATGTGTCATCATCACTAATTTTCTAAACTTCGCACCCGAAGTATCAGCTGGGTATTCGGGGTTACCAACTTTAGGCGTTATCATCAGGAACGACGAATTGCCGCCGAATCTTTGTGCAACACCGTGACAGCCCTGGCAGCCGCCCATGCTTAAAGGCACACCTTTATAAAACAAATTCGGGTTGTGATCATGCGGGTATTTAATGCTACTGCCATTAAAATTGGCCAGGGTTGAGTCGGTTTCAACCACAAAATTAGCCAGGAAGAAATTGGGATCATTGCCGGCATTGGTATAGTTTACCGGCGTTCCCTGTACACCTACCAGGCGGTAATATTTCCATATCGACTTCGGATTTTTTTGTTTGATCAGGCGATGAGCGTAGGCCGTAGCGCTATCGGCAATGGCAGTGATAGGGTGTAGCCTTTTGGCAGGCACCAGGTTTTTGCTGGGCACGGGTTGCAGTACCTGGTAGCTCATGCTGTCGGCAACCACGTTTACGTGCTCAAAAGTGGCAAAAATAAATGCAGGATAGTTTTTGGTTTTATGTATGATGTGCAGGCCTATTAAAGCGTACTTTTTGTTCTCATAATAAGCCTTGCCATTACCACCGCCTTTATAAACAATAACGTTACGCATAAAAAACCTGCTACTGTCCTCACCTGGTAACAACTGCCGCCATGCTGTTTTTACCTCAACGGCACCTTCCATTTTAGTGCCAAGCGTACCACATGGCAGGCACACGGCGCCATTTACCTTTTGCATATTGCAGGGGTCTGTCGAGATAAGCGAATCGTTTGCTGCGGCTAATTTGTTGGCGTTTTGCAAGGCTGCTGCAGTTTTAAAGTTAGCGGCCACATAATTATACTCTACTTTGTTAACCTTAGCCTGGTAAAGCACCTGATATTGTTTTTGGTATTGATTAGTGTGCGCAAACAAGTTGCACGAGCCGATCTCGCTCGCCTCGTCCAGGTTATCAAAAAGCGTATAACTGGCATTGTTTAACCGTGCCAGGCTTATACCGTAGCTATAATGCGGCTGCTTGTTGAAATTTTGTATCGAATCGCTATAAGGTCTGAATTCACTCCGGTGCGCATAGGTTTCCCATACAACATGGTCGGGGTAAGCCGCAGTAGTATCGCTGCCATAATTCCAGGTAGTGTCGGGGTGGTCGCGTAAACTATCTTTGCTGTACGACGATTTCCAGTTCAGCGCCAAAAACTCGTTCCAGGCAAAGGCTGCAAGGTCGCTGTCGCTTGCTGCGGCATGCAGGTCCGAAGGGATGGTGTCGCTAAGGCTAATATTAAAACCAGATGCAACGCCTTTTTTCGAACTATTGCTGCACCTGTTAAACATAAATACTACTGCAAGCAGCAATGTTAAATACAATAAGTACTTTTTCATAATGATAAGATTTTTAAGGTGTTAATTGGTATTAAATATATAAAAAGTATTTTTATTTTAATATATTTTACATTTAATAGATATTTTTTGCAGTAAAATGATCGCTGAGTAGGGTCGGGGACAAATATCATAACTAAAAAGTCCCGACAACCTTTCAGTTATCGGGACCATAGACTCATCAACATATCTTCAGTCTGTTACAGCATTTTTATTCCTCGTCTATGGGCCTAAACTTTTTTAGTATATCTCCTCTGCTGTTCGAAGTCTCCAGACTTCGAACCTATATGCCCAGTAGTCTTCAGACTACATACATATTCATCCGAAGTCTCTGACTTCGGATAGCGGGGAGTCAAATAAATGCCCTCTGTACTATGTTTTTTCTTTGTGACCCTTTTTGTAAAATCACTTCACGACTCCATAAACCCAGTCTGGTGAAATAGACCAATTATTCCATTAATTCTTTTAATATTTCTTTCCCTGTTAATGTTCGACTGGTTCTATTGTCATCTGTGATAATAGTTAATCTTAATTTATTATCACTTTTAAGAAACTCTGATGAAAATTTAATTTTTCCAATCACTTTCCAAGTTTGAGATAAGATTGGCATTCGTTGAATATTTATAGTTGACTCATTACCTTCTAAATTCAACTTATGGTGCACTTCATTAGTGAAATAATGTTCTACTTTGTTGCCATTTACTGTGCTGTTATATACATAATCGACCGCATTTTTAGAACCTGCGATAATAAAATCTACGTGATGTATTACTAATTGTCCAACATTTGTTGCCAAGACTTCGTATTCCATAGGAACTGATTTATCACTACTAAGCCAAACACTTTCTATCACTTTAGAAAAGCATGGTCTAAAGTTAATTTCAGCCTGTGTTCTTGTTTGTCTATTGATTATGTCTTTAATTTCCCAATCATCCATCGGCACTGACTGAAAATTATATCTTCTGTAATATTTTTTATCATAAGCTTGATGTGCCGTATTACTTGGTGGAATTTCAACAACATACACAACCTGATTATTGGCGGCAGAGCCAATTGTAATGGGGTGAATTAAAATACCATGAATAGTTGGATTTATTCTTGAATTAATAATTTGTTCCAAAGTTTCTTTTGAGAACAATGTTCTATCGATAGGATCAATGCAATCTGGTAAATATTGGGCCCCAACTTGTTTCTCGGTCATGCCATAGATAATTAACCCACCGTTGGAGTTAGCAAATGCAGATACGTCTTTAGAGATTTCTGTCTTTTTGCTGTCAGTATTTTGCAAAGAACCCGAAGCTTTATAATCAAGATTAATATTTTCTTCTATTTGATTATCAATGTATTCCTGCAACTTGTCTTGATTCCACATCGTGTGCTCCTTTATATAATACTCAATACTAAGCAACTAATCACAAATAAACAACCTGACCCTATAACTCCACAAACACACTCTTCAACCCAACACTCGCCACACCAACCATACTTTTACCTTTCCGCATGTCAACCGATATCTGCGCGCGGCCATTATAAGCCTGTACCTTGCGCGAGCCTGTCGAAGTACCCAGGTCATCCAGTAAAATACCGTCCCCGGCAAGGGAGAAATTGATCCAGTTGGCAGCATCAAGGCATTGCACGTTATTAGCATCATATAGTTTTACCTGCACGGTAGCAATACCGTCTTTCTCGCCAATTTTTTCCATCACCAGTTTGGCAGGTTTGCCCCATTTGTCGGTTTGGTATTGCTGGTCAATCTCGTCGGTAATGGTGGTTTTACCTTTTTTAGCGATCACCTTGATATGGTTATTGCCTTTGTTAAATACTACGTTCCAGCGCAGGCCCGCTGCGGGGAAATCCTGGCTGTTACGTTTTTTAATGCCGTAGCTTTTGCCGTTCACCCATAATTCGGCTTCATCGCAGTTAGAAAACACTTTTACCATCTTTTCTTCACCGGCATCGCCCCAGCGCACCGGCCAGGTATGCCCGTAAATATGCGCCATGGGCTTTTCGGCCCAGTACGATTGCACTACGTAATATTCTTCTTTAGGGGTCTGGTCATGCGCTACAACACCCTTCTGGTTAATAAATGGCACCGGGTTGTCCGGGCGCAGGGGAGTAGCGAAATCCTTAAAGGTCCAGAAAGCGGTACCGGTTAACCAGGGCATGCTTTCCTGCTCTTTCAGCGTCCAGTCGAACAGGTTGCAGATATAGCTTTCGCTCCAGTCGCCATCCTTCGAGTAGCTTACCTCAACTTTGGTAGTATCGCCAGGTTTTTTGGTTTTAGGTTTTACATATTCCGGGTTTTCCGAAAAACGGAACTGGTGGCTGTCGCCGCCCCATTCCACATGTAAAAAGTGCTTAACTCCTTTAAAACCTTTTTCTTCCAGGTCTTTATAATTGGTGTACAAACCCTTGCCATACCAGCCCGCCCAAATGGTAGGCGAATACACATCCACAATATCCTTGCAAAAATCGCAGCGGCGGATGGCTGTTTTGCGCGATGGGTCAAGGCGGTGCGCCAGATCGTTCTGCTCGCTCATAAAGGCGCGGATCTTTTGCTTGTCGAATTCCTCAAAATCGCCGGCCCAGTCGTTCTCGTTACCCAAACTCCAGATGATGATGGCCGGGTGATTATAATGCTGCTCTATCATATTGGTGAGCATGCTGCGGGCCTGATTTTTATACACATCGCTGCCAAGGCCGCCGCGGCACCAGGGCGTTTCTTCCCAAACCAGCAGCCCCAGGCTGTCGCACAGGTCAAGCACCAATTTCGATTGCTGGTAATGTCCCAAACGGATAAAATTGGCGCCCATATCTTTGATCATCTGCAGATCAATGCGCGTCATATCCTCGGTCATGGCGGCTGCTACACCGGCCTGATCGGCGTGCAGGTGTGTGCCGCGTAATAGCAAACGTTTGCCGTTCAGCATAAACGGGCCATTATCTACAAACTCAAAATTGCGGAAGCCTACCTTTTCGGTTTGTTTTACAGTGCCTGCATCGCTGGTCACAGTTACATCAACAGTATACAATTGCGGATTTGATGGCGACCAGATCACCGGGTTTTTCACCGCGAATAAACCAATAGGTTCATCAGCATTTAAGCTGCTCAGTTTGCTGCTTGTTTGATTGATCACCTTACCGCGCGGGTCGCTGATCACCACTTGTACATTTGCCTGGCTTACCTTGCCGGGATTATAAAAACGGGCCTTGATGTTGAGTTTACCCATCTTACCATCCTTATCCACTTCCGCTGCTGCAAAAACTTTATCCAGCGACAGGGCAGGGGCATACACTAAATTAAGATAACGGTATAACCCACCATACACACAAAAATCCGACATCCGCGAAGGAATACTTTCCACATCGCGCGAGTTATCGCAGCGGATCTCGATCGGCACTTTACCGTTAAAACGTTTCGTAAAGGCCTCGGTCTTTTTAAACTCGGCCACAGCATCGGTAATATCCACCGTCCATTCGTCATAACCGCCTAAATGATATCCCACCTTAGTGGTATACACATAAACCTCGGTTTTTTGGCCCGCGCCTTCAAAATGGAGCAATGTGCGGCCGTTGGTATAATTGTTTTGGATATCAAGTTTGGTGCGATACCATCCTGGCCCCTGGTAGTAATTGCCCGCAGGATCAACCGCATCGCGACTGTTAAAGCAATGCGGTAAAGTAACGGCTTGCCATACAGGTACTGCCTCGGGGTTATCGGGCGCAGGGATAGGGCGCACGGCTTCCCAAACACCACCCAGGTCTTGTTTTATAAACTCCCAGTTATTGGTTAAACGTATTTTTTGCTGGGCTAGGGCAGGTGCAAACCCACTGACAACAACTAACAGAACTGACAATACTTTTTTTACAGGCGACATAATTATGCGGAGATCGGTTTAAATCGAACCGCAAACTAAACATTTTTGCTGCAGCAATAAAAGTAAGTGTGATTAGTACACTAAAAGCAGCCAAAATAGTTTACTGATAAGCCAATTACGCATAATATTGAGGGCGTGATACTGCCTGGTTATGATTGATAAATTATTGTTTCTGCAGGCATCGCTTAACACCAAATTATAGCTTACTTTGTGGCGTTCATAAACACCCTACTATCATGACTTATTGCTTAGGCATTAAAGTAAAGAAAGGCCTTGTGGCTATAGCCGATACCCGCATTACTAGCGGTACTGATGTTACCATTAAAAAGAAACTGTCGGTATTTCAAAAGGAAAACTGTTCCCTGTTTATCATGACCAGCGGCTTACGCTCGGTACGCGATAAAGCCATCGTTTATTTTGATGAGTTGCTGGATACGGAATCCGACAGTTATAACAAGCTTTATAAAGTGGTTAACGCTTTTGGCGAACAGGTAAAACGTGTAGCTACAGAGGATAAAGCTACCCTCGAGAAATCAGGCTTTAAGTTTAACCTCAATACCATCATCGGCGGACAAATGAAGGATGATGACGAACACAAATTGTTCTTGCTCTATCCCGAAGGTAACTGGGTTGAACTGGGCGAGGGGGCACCGTATGTGATCATTGGTAATGCCGCACAGGGGAAGGCGATTTTAAATCGGATATTGAACCGGGATACCAGTTTAAAGCTGGCACTTAAAGCCGGTTTCCTGTCGTTCGATTCAACGCGTATCAGTGCAGCCGATGTCGACTTTCCGATAGACATCGCCCTTTATGAGAACGGAAGCTTTAACATGGTAGAACATCATTACGAAAAAGAAGACCTGCAGCGGGTTTCGGCACAATGGGATAAAGAACTTAAATCGGCATTGAAAAGTATTTCAAACCAATGGATGGATAGCGTGTTTAATCAGCTCGGCAAAGAAAATAAAAAGGATAAGAAGGGTAAAAAAGTATGAAGTTTAAAGTAACAGGGCAATTAGGGTACGATGTAAAAGGACCCAGTACATTTATATGGAACATCCACACCCTGCGTACTTCGGGTCAAACCGTGCTCGAAGAATCGTTCAACATTGAACCTTACTTTAAAATTGAAGAACTAAAATCGCAGCACACCGAAAACCGGTATGTACGTGTAGAAATTCCCGAACCTTGCTTTGTGAGTATCTATTACCAGGCTTTGGTTGATACCTCCTTTAAAAAAATTGATGGCGGTAAACTGGATAGTGTGCCGGTAACGCAGCTCGATCCATCGGTGTTGCCGTATCTGTATCCAAGCCGTTATTGCCAGTCGGATAAGTTGCACCGTTTTGCCAACAGCCGTTTTGGTAAGATCAGCAATGCCTTTGAAAAAGTGCTGGCCCTTACCAAATGGATCCACGATAACGTTGAATACCTCAGCGGCTCTACCAATTCGCAAACCTCGGCTTATGATACCGCCACCGAACAGGCCGGCGTTTGCCGCGATTTTGCACACCTGGGTATAGCGCTTTGCCGCACATTGGATATCCCGGCAAGGTACTTTACCGGTTACTCTTACATGCTAAAACCACAGGATTTTCACGCTTGCTTTGAGGCATTTTTAGGCGGCGAATGGGTAGTGTTTGATGCCACACATCTGGCACCGCTAAACGGCCTGGTGAAGATTGCTACCGGTCGCGATGCTGCCGATACAGCCATTGCTACCATTTTCGGTAACGTTATTTGTAGCACTACCTCGGCAAACTGCGAATTGGCCGAAGATAACTTTGAACCCGTTTACTACGACGGTAAAAAGCATTTCGGGTTTACTTATTTGTAGAATGCGGTATTAGCTGCTACTGCTACTAAACACTGCTACCCGTTCAAGCTATCTGCACGTCCTCTAACACTTTACCGTTTTCGCATTTAATAATCCGTGACGGGAAAGCTCTAATGATCTGGTAGTCGTGCGTAGCAACCAAAACAGCGGTACCGCTCTGGCTGATCTGTTTCAACAGCATCACCAAATCTTCCGATGTTTCGGGGTCAAGGTTACCGGTAGGTTCGTCGGCTAAAATAATCTCCGGGTCATTCAGCAAAGCGCGGGCAACAACCACACGCTGCTGTTCACCGCCCGAAAGCTCGTGCGGCATTTTATTGATCTTTGAGCGCAGGCCCACTTTTTCTAAAACGTCTTTGGTACGCTCGGCTATCAGGTTTTTATCGTTCCAGCCGGTAGCTTTCATTACAAACTCCAGGTTCTGGGCTACGGTACGATCGGTCAGCAATTGAAAATCCTGGAAAACGATGCCCAGCTTACGGCGCAAAAACGGAATTTCTTTATCCGTCAATTTTTTCAGGTCGTACCCGCAGGCATGGCCCTCGCCGTTATTGATTTTTAAATCACCATAAATTATCTTCATCAAACTACTCTTGCCCGACCCGGTTTGACCGATCAGCCAAACAAAATCGCCTTTATCCACATGCAGGTTTACCGACGACAATACCAGGTGTTTTTGTTGAAAAACATCAACACCGCTTAATTTTATAACAGAATTACCGATCATAGCTCAGAGTTCCAGTTTTAGTATCTGCCCGAATGGCAGCTCTTTTACAATATTCATTATATATTCGGCCTTATCCGCAAGCCCAACCTTATCCAGCGATTTTTCCGGCCTGTCTATCCTGAAATAGGCCAGCAGGGTAAATTTTTCATCGCGCAGCTGTACATAATCGGGTATTTTGGCAACGCCTTTTACTTTGATGATATACATTTTAGTTCATGGTTCATAGCTCATAGTTCATTGGTCATTCATAATTTTATTAAACTATGAACCATCAACCATCAACCATGATCTTTTTCTCAAAGGTAGTAATCCGTTTATAATTTAAGGAGTGAAATTATAAACATCAGGTTATATAGGGCACCCCAGATCGGGGCACCCTGTTTTTTATTAGCTACTCGCCACAAACGGCGATTTCCTGATGAATTGTTTGTCATCAATTTGACTGATCAAAAAATCAGCGAGATCACTGGTATTGATATTTTCGCCGGGGCAATCTTCAAGGCTTATTGCCAGCTTCCCTTTTTCCTCGGTCTGTATAATCATCGGCAAACGCACCATCGTCCAATCAATATCACTTGCGGTAACAATATCATAAGCTTTTTGCTTATCCGCTACCACAACCGGGAAATTGCTGCGCATCCATTCGGATTTGGCAATGTTTTGCTCGCTTTTCCCGTCGCCAGGTACATCAATATTCAACCCGCAAACAAAAATGTAGCGTTTAATGCCGCATTGTTTCATTAGGGTAGTGATGTTGATTGCTGCCGGGCCCGATATCAATGGCTCGTCCTTGCCTTGCCCCAGCGTGCTGATCACTGCATCGCACTCAGTTAACAGCTCTTTGATTGCCGGTATATTCTGAATATCGCCTTCTACAACACGGAGCTCCGGGTGGGCGAGGGTATATGCGTTCGGTTTACGGATTAGGGCTTTAACACTATATCCATCCTGCAAAAGTTGTTTGACGAGGTATTTACCGGCTTTACCGGTAGCGCCGATAACGGCGACTGTTATATGTTGATTCATGTGATTGTCTTTTAATAAAATAATGAAATAGCCTGCATCAAAAAGTAATGCAAAGCCTGCAGACCAGAGATAGCCTGCGTTTAGAGTTCGTTCAATATTTTATTAAGACAGTAAGATGCCACTAAGATAGCATTAATCGCTAAAAGAATTTGCACATCTGCACATTTACTCATCTGCACATCAGGTTACAACCCCGCCAAAAATGCCATCGTATCCACACCATCTGCATAATCCCACAGTTTAGGCTTCTGGCTTTCGCCGAAACCGACGATCTGATTATCCAGGTGTAATTCGGCATCGCTTACGATGCATTGGATCTGTTCGTTTAAACCGGCCAGCCGTATCTGCGCATTGTCCAGGTCATCATAGTATTCAAAATACAAAACCGCCAGGGGCGAGGCCATCCGCTCATCTTCCTTCAGCAGCAAAAAACCATTGTCAAAATGCTTATCGCCGTTAACCAGGTAAATCGACTTATTATAATCGTAATTGTTATTGTATTTATGATGGTTGATGATCGGCTGGTGAGGCTCTATAGCTTCAAAAAAGGGCACAAAATCATAGCCTTTAGGTACAAACAGCTTCGATACGTTGCGGCATCCCAACCCAAAAAAATCAAAAATATCATGCCCCAATAAAAACAGCTGTTCTGTACTTTCCTTATCGGTAAGCACGGCCACGCTATTGCGGTTTTTGCGGATAATGTTCGGTACCTTGCCAAAATAATACTCAAAATAACGCGAGGTGTTATTGCTTCCTGTAGCGATAACGGCGTCAAAACCGGCCAGCCGATCAACAAAGCTAAAGCTGTCTTTAAACTCTGGTGCAATCTCAACAAGCATGTACAAAATGTATTTGATCAGTCTCGCATCCTGGCTCGAAGCTTTGATCACAGCGTGATGACCACTTGCCAGCACACACAGCACATCATGAAAACCAACTAAGGGGATGTTACCGGCTAATATTAAACCAATTTTTTTGATGGAAGAGGGATGAGGTACGATGGAAGATGTGTTTTCTCCATTATCCATCTTACCTTTTCCATCTTCCATATCGAGCCATCTTTCCAGGTCTTCACCATTAAGCATCTTCCCGATAGCCTTAACCGCGTTCAGGGTGTTCAACGGGGTAAACCAGGCATTATAATGTTGCTCGCTTTGTATAATGGCTGATAATTGCTCATCGGGATCGCTTAATTGTGCTCCCAACTGCGAAAGTCTATCGATTAAGTATATTTTTTTTGCTTGTGACATATTAATGGCATTGAGTGAAACTGCAAAACGGATTTTTTGTTATATTTGCAGCGTAAGAGCCGAAGGGCAAAGTTAATTTTAGTTAGATATATATTTATAAAAAAAACATGGCAATAAAAATCACTGACGAATGCATCAACTGCGGAGCTTGTGAGCCTGAATGCCCAAACAATGCTATTTATGATGCAGGCGCAGCGTGGCGTTTCTCTGATGGTACTGATTTAAAGGGAGTTATAGACTTTGGCGATGGTAATACCTTAAATGCCGAAGAAACCCAGGCGGCTTTAAGCGACGATGTTTATTATATAGTACCTGATAAATGTACCGAGTGTGTTGGCTTTCATGATGAGCCACAATGCGCTGCCGTTTGCCCGGTTGATTGCTGTGTAGACGATGAAGACGTGCGCGAAACTAAAGAAGAATTGCTGGCCAAAAAAGAATGGCTGCACATACAAGGATAATTTTTTAAACGATTATAGTTAAAAGGGAATACATTTTTAAATGTATTCCCTTTTTGTTTACAGATGTATCTCCATTCTGATATCAGCACGCGCGTAAGGCGATGCGTCGATTGGTATTTCAATAAAGCCCGATTTTTTATACAGATTAATTGCAGGCACTAATTTGGTGTTTGATTCGAGCCACACGCGTTTGGCGTTTAGCTGACGGGCCTTATCAACGGTGGCCAACAATATCCGTTCACCAATTTTACGGCCGCGGAAACGCGGACTGACAGCCATCTTAGCTAATTCGTATTCTGCTTCCCCGGTTTTAACCAGTGCACAGGTAGCGGCTATCTCACTCCCCAGTTTGGCAAATAATATGGCGCCTCCATCATTTAAAATATGCTCTTCCGGATGGTTCAGTTGCTCCAGGTCGTGCTGCTCAACGGTAAAATGGGTGTTTATCCATTCAATATTTAAGCCTTTAAAGTACTTGCTTAATTCCGGTCTGTAGTCCAGTATCTGTATCTCACTTTCAGCTACCGGCGAAAACATAGCTTGAAACCGTTCATAATACGGCTGGCTTGCTAACAGCGCTTCGGTTTCTTTAATTGCCGTTAACAAATTGTATTGCTGACTTTCGAACAGCTCTTTATTTAACCTCTTGATCTTTACCCATACCTCATCAAATTTAGCTAACGATTCCTTACCCTTCTTCGAAAGCCTGAGCATGCGCTTCCTGCTATCCTTGGCTGATTTGAAAGATTCGATATAGCCCAGTTTCTCTAATTCACCCGCCAAATGGATCACGCCGGGGTGGGTAAGGTTAAGTTTATCAGCAAGGTCGGTAATGCTGGTTTCGCCCTCTCTGCTTAAAAGGTAATAAAGCGTAAAATACTTGGGTTCGAATTCAAGCTGCTGATCCTTATAGATCAGGGTTACGTCTTTCGAGAACATTTCGTAAAGCCTCTTCATTCGCGCGCCGATGGCTAACTCCTCCAGTTCATCAATTATGCCAATATTCATAATAAAACTATTTACGTAAGTACTTACCAAATTTATGACGACAGATTTATATTTCCAAATGTTTTGTTAAGTTTTACCAGTAGTCTAAGTTTGCGCTTATGGAATACGGAATAGCTAACCTGGCAGTAGTGCCTTTACGTGCACAGCCTAAACACGCCGCCGAGCAGGTATCGCAGTTGTTATTTGGCGAAACCTTCGAAATTATGGAGCGCCACGAAAACTGGCTGCGCATCATCACCGGTTTCGACGGTTACGAAGGCTGGCTTAACGAATTGCAGTTCGCACCGATAGATGCTGATACTTATACAAAAGTTTCGTCGCCCCAAACCGTAACCACCAGGTCCTTCGTCGCCGCAGCTTTAAAAGAAGCTGACAACTCATTGTTATACATACCTTTTGGAAGCACATTGCCATTTTTTGCCAACGGCAAATGTACCGTCGGAAGCGATAGTTTTAGCGTCGACACCAACGGCAACATGGAAAACCTGTTGGAGATAGCTTATTCGTTCATTAATACGCCATACCAATGGGGAGGCCGTACACACTTTGGTATCGACTGCTCGGGTTTTGCACAGGCGGTTTTACGTACCCAGGGCGTTAATTTACGTCGCGACGCCTGGCAACAGGCCGACCAGGGGCAGGTGGTCGACTTTTTACAAGGCGCTACCTTAGGCGACCTTGCCTTTTTTGATAACGAAGAGGGCCGTATCACCCACGTAGGCATCATGCTCAATAACGAAATGATCATCCACGCATCCGGCAGGGTAAAAATGGATCAGATCGACGATCAGGGCATCTACTCAGCCGAGCAGAAAAAATATACGCATAAGCTGAGGATAATTAAGAGGTATATTTAAAACGATGTCATCTCGAACGATAGTGAGAGATCTTCTGCGGGTGACTGGTCTACGGCAAGCATATCACTTACGTGTCATTGCGAGGAACTAAGCAATCGCACGGAGAAAGGTGTACGCTCTGCTAAGCCGCTCTGTATAGCAAGCGATTGCCACGTCATCACTGCGCTCTTTCCCGCAATACCATCGTTTTTAATACGGGATACAAAACAAAAATACCAGCCCGCATAAGCAAACTGGTATTCAATCAAACTATAGTAAAAAACAGTCTTTACCGCTGATTCTCGTATGATTAAATGATTTCGCTGATTTTTATCGGTGAAATCATTTTTAAAATCACTGAAATTTCCTTCAATAATCAACGGAATCAGCGTAATCAAAAAAATCAGCGGTCTTACATTGCTTCCGATACCACCTCGGTAACCTCAGGCACCATGCGTTTAAGCAGGTTCTCGATACCCGATTTTAACGTAATGGTTGACGATGGGCAGCCGCTGCACGAGCCACGTAGCTCCACGGTAACCACACCTTCGTTAAACGATTTATAAGTTATTGCGCCGCCATCCTGCTCAACAGCCGGGCGAACGTAATCCTGTAATATCTGCTGGATCTTAATTTCCGACTCAGTGCCTTCAAAAACAACTTCTTCCTGCTCTTTCAGTTGAACCAATAGTTCAGATTCAACCGCGCCCTTTACAAATTCTTTCACAATTGGTTCCACATCGTTCCAGTCGCTGCCTTCGGTTTTGGTAACCGTTACAAAGTTGCTGGCGAAGAAAACTCCGTTAACAAAAGAAAACTTGAATAACTCTTTGGCAAAAGGCGATTTTTCGGCACTCTCTTTAGTAGGGTAGTCAACACTGCCGTTGATCAGCAACTTGTTTACAATAAACTTCATTGTTGCCGGGTTCGGGGTCGATTCGGTATATACGTTGATATTCATGACTTTTCTTAAATATGATACGACAAAATTACTTAGCTTTTTCCAGTTTCAAACACACTCGCTATAGTATGACCTGTAAATGACACCTTGAATATCGAACGCTGAATGTTAAATGACGAATATCAAAGTTTTTTACTTCATCATTCAGTATTCGATATTTCTTTTTTTCAAATCCCTGTATAACTACCCGGACTAATCATCCTGATCTCCGCCTTCACATCTTCGCCAACATTCAGCGTTTCCACAAAATCAGCAATCGTATTGGCATTGATCTCCTGGTTGGTACGGGTCAGTTCCTTTAATGCCTCGTATGGGTTGGGGTATCCTTCCCGGCGAAGCACAGTTTGTATGGCCTCGGCAACCACGGCCCAGTTAGCTTCCAGGTGCGCATTTAAGGCCGCCTGGTTCAGCAGCAATTTACCCAAACCCTTCATGGTCGATTTCATCGCGATCAGCGTATGTGCTACCGGAACACCGATATTACGCAACACGGTCGAATCAGTCAAATCACGCTGCAAGCGCGAAATAGGCAATTTGGCTGCTAAATGTTCAAACAAAGCATTGGCAATACCCAAATTACCTTCCGAGTTTTCAAAGTCGATCGGGTTAACCTTATGCGGCATAGCCGATGAACCGATCTCGCCTGCCTTGATCTTTTGTTTAAAATAATTCATCGATATGTACGTCCACATATCCCGGTCAAGGTCGATCAAAATGTTATTGATACGTTTCAGTGCATCGCAATGTGCCGCAAAATTATCGTAATGCTCAATCTGTGTGGTGTTTTGCGAACGTTTTAACCCTAAGGTATTATTTACAAAGCTGTTGCCGAATGCTTTCCAGTCGTTAGCCGGATAGCCTACAAAGTGTGCGTTAAAGTTACCGGTTGCCCCGCCAAATTTAGCCGAGTAAGGTACTTGCGCAAACAGCTCCAATTGCGCTTCCAGGCGTTCAACATACACCATAATTTCTTTGCCAAGCCTTGTCGGCGATGCCGGCTGCCCGTGGGTATGCGCCAGCATCGGTATGTTTTTCCACTCTTCGGCATAGGCGTTAAGCTGAGCTATAACTGCTTTGATGTTGGGCAGGTAAATTTCGTCGATAGCCAGTTTAAACGAGTAGGGTATGGCCGTATTGTTAATATCCTGCGATGTTAACCCAAAGTGAATGAACTCCTTATGCTCGGATAAGCCAAATTCGTCAAACTTGCTTTTAATAAAATATTCTACCGCTTTTACATCGTGGTTTGTTATTTTTTCCGTATCTTTAACAACCTGAGCATCGTTCTCCGAAAAATTTTGATAAATATCCCGTAACTTTTTAAAAAGTGATTTGTCAAAATGCTGCAGTTGAGGCAGCGGTATCTCGCATAAAGCGATGAAATATTCAATCTCAACAAATACCCTGTATTTGATCAGTGCGGCTTCTGAAAAATAAGACGAAAGTTCTTTAGTAGTATTGTAGTAACGGCCATCAACAGGTGATACCGCCGAAAGTGGTGAAAGCATTCTCTTTTTGGTTTTTTTGCAAAGATAGCAAATTAACAAGGTGCATTTAAGGGCGCAACAACTAAAACTTTACCTTTTATAATTGTCAGCTTAACGTAATGATAACACTTGGAAACTTTAAAATCAAAAAATGTTTCCATAGTTTTGCATCATTAAAATTAATCGTACTTGTCCAATTTTAACAATTTGGATAGTTATAGCAGCAAAATGGACGCGTCGGTCAAAAAAGCGATGATACAAAAAGAGAGAATATTAGCGGGAGCGGAAGAGCTTTTTTTTAAAGCGGGGATACGTAGTGTAACCATGGATGACATTGCCAGGCACCTTGGCATCTCAAAAAAAACCATTTATGTGTTTTTTAAAGATAAAGACGAGGTAGTAACGGCGCTGGTTCATCAAAAACTCCAGGAAGATAAAGAGAGGATGTGTGGTATCGTCGAAACATCGGACAATGTGATGGAGGAGCTCATTTTTATGATGAAATGCGCCGAAGAATTTTTTTCAAAGATCAATCCCATCCTCATCCACGATATGCAGAAATATCACCCTGAGTCATGGCAGTTACTGCAAAAGTTCAAAGCCGAAGTAGTGGTCGATAACCTTACGGATATATTAACACGCGGCGTTGCGCAGGGTTATATCCGCGAAAGTGTTCACCCGCGTATTATGGCAAAAATGCATATGTTCCAAACCGAGGCAGGCTTTAACACAACGTTATTTCCGCTGGCCGAATATAATACCTGGACCGTGCAGATGCAGTTTTTGGAGCACTTTTTATATGGAATATGCACAGGCGAGGGCCGCGCAATATTAGACGATTACAGAAACATTTATACAACAGCAATAAACAAACCTTAATATATATTCTACAATGAAACATTTATATCTGATAGCCGCGTGCTTGATATTATACGCAAACACAGGGCGAGCCCAAACAACACAAACATCTGCAACACCCGTTGGCTTTAGTTTAGCCGATTGTATCAACTATGCTTACCAGCACCAGGATTCTATTAAAAATGCACAACTTGATCTTAAAAATTCCGAATACACCATAAAGGAGCTTATTGGTCAGGGTTTGCCCCAGGTTAACGGTTCTGCATCTTTTCAGGACTATATGCAAATACCGGTATCATTGGTACCCGGTGAGTTTTTTGGCCAGCCCGGAACCACCATCCCGATCAAATTTGGTGTGAAGTATCAATCGTCGGTAGGGTTAAGTTTAGATCAAAAACTTTTTGATCCAACATACCTCATCAGTTTAAAAAACCGTAATGTTTATACCGAATTGTTTACCAAAAACCTTACACGTACCAGGATACAAACTAATGTAAGCGTAACTAAGGCATATTACCAGGTTTTGGTAAGCAACGAGGCCATCACTCTTTTAGATGCCAATATCAGTCAGCTAAAACAACAGCTCGATCAAACAACGGCACAAAACAAACAGGGCTTTGTTGAAAAAATTGATGTCGACCGTCTTTCGGTTTCCTACAATAACCTGGTTACCAGCCGCGAAAACGTGATCCGCTCGCTGGCTTTAAATTACGAATTGCTCAAGTTTCAAATGGGGATGCCTATCAGGCAGAACATTACCCTCACCGATAAATTGACCGATATTAAAGATGCTAACGTTGATTATCCCGAGCTGGCAAACGACACTTCTTTTTATAAAAACCGTATCGAATACAGTTTACTGCAAACTAACGAGCACTTAAATCAAATAGATGTTAAGCGTAAAAAAGCGCAGTTTTTACCGTCGGTTTCATTTTTCGGAAACGCCTCAAGCGTTTATCAGGAAAATACATTTACCAATTTGTATGGTTCTAATTTCCCTACCAGTTATATTGGTTTAAGGCTAAGCATGCCCATATTTACAGGTTTACAACACGTTTATCAAATAAAACAGGCTCAAATTGCCCTGCAAAAAGCGCAAAACAACCTGGATGATGCCAAAAACTCGCTTATCCTGCAGGCAAGCATTGCCCGTACTACTTATATGAACGGTTTGCAATCGCTCAGGAGCCAAAAGCTTAACCAGGATCTGGCCCGCGAAGTATTGCGTGTATCTAAAATTAAATACCAGCAGGGTGTAGGTTCAAGCATTGAGGTTACACAGGCTCAAACATCGCTCGAAATTGCTGATAATCAATACATACAAGCTTTATATGAAGCATTGATCAGCAAGGTCGACCTGAACAAGGCATACGGTAAAATTAACTAATCAACTATCAAACAACAGCTTATATAAACACAATGAAAACAAAAATATTACTGGTAAGCGCCATTGCATTGCTGGCCGCTTGTACAAATAAACCCAAAGACCCCAAAGCCGAATTAGCCGATCTGAAAAAGCAGCAGGCAGAGATCAACGCTAAAATACAGGCGCTTGAAACTAAAACCGGTAAAACCGATTCGGTAAAATTAACTGATGTGTCGGTAGTGGAAATTAAACCCGGCACTTTTACCAATTATGTGCAACTACAGGGTAAAATTGATGCTCAGGATAACGTAGTAGCCTATCCACAGGCATCGGGTACTATAACAGCCATTAATGTTAAGGCTGGCGATCATGTGAGCAGGGGTCAGGTTTTGGTTCAATTGGATAACAGTGTTTTAAAACAAAACATAGCCCAGGCCCAAACACAAGCCGATCTGGCCAATACTGTTTTTCAGCGTCAAAAAAACCTGTGGGATCAAAAAATCGGCACCGAGGTTCAATACTTACAGGCAAAAGCCAATATGGAAGGCGCTCAAAGACAAGTAGCATCTTTACGCCAGCAAGCCGATTATTATCGTACCATATCACCCATTAGCGGGACCGTTGATCAGATGGATCTAAAGTTGGGGCAACCAGCCGGCCCGGGTATAAACGGTATCCGTATTGTAAATACCGATAACTTAAAAGTAAAGGCCGATGTGCCCGAATCATATGCAAGCCGCATAAATCAGGGCCAAACCGTAAAAGTGCTTTTCCCGGATGCTAACGATTCTCTAACAACTAAAGTTACGTTTGCTGCTAAGGTTATCGATCCGGCATCGCGTAGTTTTAGTGTCGAGATCAAATTGCCCAACAGCAAAAACCTGCGTCCAAACATGACAGCCATCTTGAAGATTGCCGATTACAGTAAAGCCAACTCTGTTATCATCCCATTAAAGGCGGTTCAAAAATCAGAGCAAGGCGACTATGTGTTTGTTGAAGTTAATGGCGTAGCTAAACGCAAAGCAATTAAAGTAGGAACAACCTATGGTAGTCAGTCCGAAATTTTATCAGGGTTAACCGCCGGCGATAAACTGATTACCGAAGGTGCATCCGATATCGAAGATGGTGACAAAGTAAAAGTTTCTCAATAAAGTACTCACTTAAACCAAATGATCTGATATGAAAGATCTCGAAAAAGAATTTAAGCCCTCAAGCTGGGCCATCGATAATAAAACGGCGGTATATGTGCTCATATTCCTCATTACTGTATTGGGGCTGATAAGCTACAATAACCTGCCGAAAGAAAACTTTCCTGACATAGCGCAGTCAAAAGTATTTGTTACAACCCTGTACCAGGGCCAGTCTCCTCAAAATATTGAGCTGTTGGTAACCAGGCAGATCGAAAAGCAGTTAAAATCGCTAAAGGGCCTCAAAAAAGTTACCTCAAACTCGTCGCAAAACGTATCGTTAATTACAGCCGAGTTTAACGCTAACATCGCGATAAAAGATGCTAAGCAGGATGTAAAGGACGCGGTGGATAAAGCCAAGCCTGATCTTCCGCAAAATGACGCCAACCTGAAAGATCCAACTATTTCTGATATCAACGTAGCCGATTTACCTATTTTATACATCAATATATCCGGCAATTACGATCTTAAGAAGTTAAAAGAATATGCCGATAATTTAAAGGATGATATTGAAAGCTATAAAGAAATATCAAAAGTAGAAGAAGTTGGCGCACTTACACCTAACATTCAGGTTAATGTCGACCTGAATAAAATGTCGGCTGCCCAGATAGGTTATGGCGATATCATCCAGGCCATCGGTACCGAAAACATTATCAGTTCGGCCGGTAACGTCATCATTGATGGCGTGCAGCGCCCGATAGATATCAAACAGGATTTTAAAAATGCTGATGAAGTAGCCGCTATGGCTATTCGTAACCCCCAGGGCAGGGCTATTTATTTAAGGGATATTGCCGAAATTAAGGATGGCTTTAAAGATCAGGAAAGTTATGCGCGCTTAAAAACCAATGATAACCCTGATTTTAAAAACGTAATTACCTTAAATATCAGTAAACGTGCCGGCGAAAACCTCATCCAGGCTTCCGATAAGATCAATAACCTCATCGTTCAAAAGCAAAAAACAGTTTTCCCTAAAGGCTTAAATATTACCGTTACCGGCGATCAGTCTGATAAAACACGTTCAACTTTAAACGATCTGATCAACACCATCATCATCGGGTTTATCTTGGTAACCGTTATCCTGATGTTTTTTATGGGTACAACAAACGCAGTGTTTGTGGCCTTGTCGGTGCCGTTGTCGTGCTTTGTGGCGTTCCTGGTAATGCCGGCCATCGGGTTTACCCTCAACATGATCGTGTTGTTCTCGTTCCTGCTGGCATTAGGTATTGTGGTTGATGATGCCATTGTGGTTATCGAAAACACGCACCGCATTTTTGCCAATGGTAAAATACCTATTAAGCAGGCTGCCAAAATAGCCGCCGGCGAAGTTTTCTTACCGGTATTTTCGGGCACCATGACAACCCTGGCGCCGTTTGTTCCGTTAGCTTTCTGGAATAGCTTGATAGGTCACTTTATGTTCTTTTTACCTATTACGCTCATTATTACCTTGCTGGCATCGTTGCTGGTAGCTTATATCATGAACCCGGTTTTCGCGGTCGATTTTATGAAGCCGCACCACGAGGGCGAGCATGATAATCCAAAATTCGACAAAAAGGTACTCAAATCGCTGGCTATTTTTGCAGTAGTAGCTGTTTTAGCTTACCTGATGAATAAAGGTTTAGGCAATTTTGTAGTGTTTGCAGCTTTCTTATACCTGCTTAACCATTTCTTGTTGTTAAGAATGATAGATGCTTTTCAAAACAACCTTTGGCCTAAGTTCCAGTCGTGGTATGCCCGCCGTTTAGAGTGGGCCGTGCGTAGGCCGGTCACCATATTGATCGGTACTATTGTTTTGTTCTTCTTTACGTTTGTATTTATGGCCATACGCTCGCCAAAAGTTGAGTTTTTTCCAAGCGGCGACCCTAACTTTGTGTACGTGTACGTTACTTTGCCGATCGGTACCGATCAGGCCCATACTAACCAGGTTACCGAGCAGTTAGAAAAACGCGTTGCCAAAGTGGTTGAGCCCGATAAGGATATCGTATCGTCCATTATATCCAACGTAACCGTAAGCGTTACCGATCCGCAGGACGAGGACCAGGGTAAATATCCTAACAAGGGAAAAATTACCGTAGCTTTTGTTGAGTTTGGTAAACGTAATGGTAAGGATACCAAAAAGATACTGGCCAATATCCGTCGCGAAGTACAGGGTTTACCGGGTGTGAAAATAGCCGTGGCTCAAGAGCATGGCGGCCCGCCTACACAAAAGGATATCAGTCTTGAAATTATAGGCGATAATCTCGATTCGTTGGTTAAAACTGCCGACAGATTGAAGAAATATATCAACAGCCAGAATATTGCCGGCATTGAAGAGTTAACACCCGATGTGCAAAGCGATAAACCAGAAATTGTATTTGATGTTGACCGTGAACGCGCTAACCGCGAAGGAGTAAACACTAATCAAATAACACAGGCATTGGGTGCAACGGTTTATGGTGCAAAGGCCGGTGATTTTAAAAATACCAAAGAGGATAACTACGAGATCACCGTTCGCGCCAACGAGCAGCAGCGCGATAATATTGATGCTATCCGTAATCTTAAAATAACCTATCGCGATATGGCTATGAACGGCGCTATTCGCCAGGTACCTATATCGGCCTTTACCGATATCAGGTTTACCAATACTTACAGCAACATTAAGCGTAAGCAGCAGAGGCGCGTGTTAACCTTAGGCTCAAACGTGGTGCAGCCATATAATGCCAATGATGTTAACGCCAATATATTAAGGGCCATTAAAACCTTTAAACATGCCGATGATATTACTATCCGCCAGGGTGGCGGACAGGAAGATCAGGCCGAAGCCGCAACATTCCTGTTAACCGCTTTGGGCGTATCGTTTGGGTTGATCCTCATTATTTTGATGATCCAGTTTAACTCTGTCGGTAAAACTTTTATCATCATCAGCGAAATATTCTTCAGTATCATTGGTGTATTTCTTGGTGTGAGCGTTTGGGGTATGACGATCTCTATCGTTATGACAGGGGTAGGTATCATTGCACTTGCGGGTGTGGTAGTACGTAACGGTATATTACTGGTTGAGTTTACCGATATGCTGTTGGAGCAGGGCAATAACCTGCACGACGCCGTTGTTGAAGCCGCCCGTACCCGGATGACACCGGTATTGTTAACGGCTACTGCAGCCATCTGTGGATTAATACCACTGGCTGTTGGTTTCAATATCAATTTCGTGGGCTTATTTACCGAGTTTAAACCGCATATTTATTTTGGTGGTGATAACGTTGCCTTCTGGGGGCCATTGTCATGGACAATGATATTTGGTTTAGGTTTTGCAACTATCATCACGCTTATCCTTGTTCCATGTATGTACATCATCCGTGTACACATGAAAGATTGGTTCGCAAAATTAGGCGGCAAAAATGCTCCAGCCACTTCAAAAAAAGAACTGAAAGCAGAAACTGTATAAAGTAATACAGGTATATAAAAAAGATCCTTCGTAGCTTATACCGCGAAGGATCTTTTTGTTTACAAACTAAACGATTAAGCATAAAAAAAGCCGTTGCGAAATCACAACGGCTTTTCAATTTCTTAAAAAAAGAATTACATTTTTTTAGTAGAATCTTTTTTAGTGCTGTCGGTTTTAGTCGAATCCATTTTCATTTTTGATGAATCAGCCGACATTTTCATTGAATCAGCTTTTGCAGTTGAATCAGCAGCAGAAGTTGATTTTTTACCAGAGCACGAAGCGAAAGAAACCGCTAAAGCCAAAGCTAAAGCGCCTAATTTGATTGAATTTTTCATTGTTAGTTTTTTTTAAGTGATTAATTGTTACGCTTAATACCTAAAACATAAAAAGGTAACCCGCTCATTTAAAAAAAATGAGAAGATTACCTTTTTTACTATTTATTGCTAAAAATTATTTTTTAACAGTATCAGTTTTTGGTTTCACTGAAGTATCCGGCGGGTTTGTTAATGAATCTTTTTTAACTGAATCAACTTTTGTAACGGTTGAATCGGTGGTTGAGGTTGATTTGTTTCCAGAGCAAGAAGCAAAAGAAACTGCTAAAGCTAAAGCTAAGGCGCCTAATTTAATGGTGTTCTTCATTTTTTTAATTTTAAATTGTGATTAATTACAAGTTAATACTATAAACTATAAAAGGTAACCCGCTTTTTTTAAATTAACCCGCAGTATAATTTAAGTTTGTCTTGCTGATAAGCTAAAACAAAAAAGGGGCGAACAAAATTGCCGCCCCTTCAATTCTCAGTTTGCAGAATTACTTCTTTTTGGTTGCAGTGTCTGGATTTGCTACTTTAGTAGTGTCATGTTTTGCGGTGTCTGGGTGCTGTACAGAATCTTTCTTAGCTGTAGTGTCAGCGGTTGAAGTTGATTTGTTTCCAGAGCAAGAAGCAAACGATACGGCTAAAGCTAATGCCAAAGCACCTAATTTCAGGGTGTTTTTCATGTTTTGTTTAATTGTGATTAATTTAAATTGAATAGCCTAAATATAAAAGTTTAGCATTAAAAATCAAATAATGCTGCAACATTTTTACGTAAAGCATAAAAAAAGGTTAAGCAGAATAATCTGCTTAACCTTTTTACTTAATCACTTAAAAAAAGAATTACATTTTTTTAGTAGTGTCAGTTTTAGTAGTGTCAGTTTTTACACTGTCAACTTTAACAGTAGTGTCTTTTTTAACAACGGTCGAATCAACAGTAGTTGTCGATTTGTTACCACCACAAGCTGCAAACGATACAGCTAATACTAAAGCTACTGCGCCTAATTTGATTGAATTTTTCATCGGATTATCTGTTATTTAATTATAATTTAACGTTAATACAGAAAACCGAAAAAGGTAACCCCACAAAATGAATAATTTTTACATTTATTTATTACTGGTTAAAAAAACGTAATTATTATGCAAGGTTGGCGTTGATTGATAGGTAGTTGTGTGCATAAATTGCGATGTGTAAAAATTATATCCGGTTACACGTTACATTGCCGGCTAATGTTTGTGGTATTAAAAAATTACTTTTGTTTTTTTAATTAACGGAGCCTAATTTATTTAATAATTGTTGGGTTACTATTCGGTATAAAGTGTATTAATAGTGAATAAAAATATAAATATTTCAGCACCAACAGATAACGAAGCTATTTTAGGCATACTTAACAACTCGGAAAGTATGCTCAAACGTATTTACATAGCCTACTTTCCAATGGTGCTGCAATTGGTAATGAGCAACAACGGTAACGAGGACGAAGCTAAAGACGTTTACCAGGAAGCTATAATTGTTCTTTATAACAAAGTAAGATCTGGCGATTTTGAGTTAAGTAGTAAACTTAAAACCTACATTTATTCAATATGCCGCAGGCTTTGGTTAAAACGCCTTAGCCAGATGAGTAGATACGGAGGGGATATTCACGATTTCCAGGAGTATTTACCTGTCGAAGAAGATTTGATATCGCACGAGGAAAAAGACATTCAGTTCAGTAAAATGGAAGGGGCTCTCAGCCAGCTAGGCGAACCCTGCAAAACCATTATTGAAGATTTTTATATTAAAGACAGATCGATGCAGGAGATCTGCGAAAAATTTGGCTATACCAATGCGGATAATGCCAAAACACAAAAATACAAATGCCTGCAACGGCTGAAGAAGTTGTTTTTTCAGCAAAAGTAAAGGAGCGAAAAATGAGTGAGATTGAATTATTATCAGTAATAGAGCGTTATTTGAACGACGAGATGAGCGCCGAAGAGCGTGCCCGTTTCGAGGCATTGCGCCATGATAATCCAACGGTTAACAGCCGCGTTATCGAGCATCAGCAATTTACCGAACGCTTAAAAAAATACGGCGAGCGCGTTGAGTTTGAAGGCATGTTAAATGCCATCCACAACGAGATCGACGTTCAGGCATTGAAAGATGAGTTTATTCATCATCCGTCGCCAATTGTCCGCATGTGGCGTAATCACCATTCTAAAATATCGCTGGCAGCGTCAATCACTATTTTTGTAGCACTAAGTATTTTATTTTTAACAGGTTATCTTAAGTCCTTAAAGACTGATGATGCTTATACCAACTTAAGGAAGGATGTAGAAAAGATCAAGCAGACCAACAAAAACTTTGCTACTTCTATTAACCACATTAATAACAACCGCAACAGGGTTGCCCCAAGCAATTACGGCGGCGTGGGTACAGGTTTCGCACTATCGTCTGATGGATACATTGCTACCAACTTTCACGTAGTGCAGGGTGCTGATTCGGTGTACGTGCAAAATGCCAACGGCGATGGTTATCACGCCAAAATTGTTTCCGTTGATCCAGCTTCGGATTTGGCTGTTCTTAAAATTACCGATGCCTCATTTAAATCATTGGGCGCGTTACCTTATGGTTTCAAAAAGGGTAAATCAAGCCTGGGTGAAGATCTGTTTACCATTGGTTACTCAAAAAATGATGCCGACGAGCCCGTTTATAATAAAGGTTATTTAAGTTCGGCCAACGGCTTGAAAGGAGATACCTTAAAATATCAGTTAGCTTCCATGGATGTTAATTTTGGTAACAGCGGTGGCCCGTTACTGGATAGCAAAGGCAATATAGTAGGGGTGATCAGCAATAAGATCGAAGGCGCTTCTTACGCCATCAAATCCCGGTACCTGTTAAAGGCGGTTCAGTCCGATTCGCTGATCAATAAGTTGTCGCTAAACACCAAAAGCCGTATCGCAAATCTGAGCCGTACTCAACAAATCGATAAAGTACAGAATTACGTTTTTATGGTTAAAGTGTATAACCGATAACATATATCATCTAAATAAAAAAGCCTTAGCTGTAATTCAGTTAAGGCTTTTTTATTTAGTAGCACAGAATATCTTGATTCTTGCCTCTTGATTCCTGACTCTTTTCAGCGGTCTACTTCTCCCAATACAAAATCTATCGAACCCACAATAGCTATCAAATCGGCTATCATTACACCCTGCGCCATCGCCGGTAAAACCGAAAGATTATTAAAGCTTGGCCCTCTGGATTTTACCCGAAAAGGTATCTCTGTATCAGCCATTCGCACATTCCCGGTTTTATCGTATTCAATATTTTGCTTGTGCATAAAATAAAACCCTAACTCACCTTTGGGGTTCTCCGCGCGCACATAAAAATCCTGTGGTTTAGGTACTAACTTACGCGGTAACTTTGCGCGCGGGTCAAAATCAGGTGTGCGTTTCAGTTCTTTTTGCAAACGCTCCAGGCATTGTTCTATTATTTTAACCGATTGCTCTATTTCATCAACACGCACCTTATAACGGTCCCAGCAATCGCCAACTGCACCCATCAGGCCGGTGCCTACCGGTACATCAAATTCAAGTTCCGGATATGCCGAGTAACCATCAATTCGCCTTAAATCATATTTTAAACTTGATCCGCGCAGCATGGGCCCACTGCAGCCATAGTTAATGGCCACGTCGAGTGGTAATATGCCAACATTGGCGGTGCGGTTAATAAATACCTGGTTATCGGTAAGCAGCGCATTCAGTTCAACCATTTTAGGCTTGAAATAGTTTATAAACTCTGTGCAACGCTCTTCAAAGCCAACCGGCAGATCGTAAAATAGCCCGCCAACCCAAATATAGTTATATAACATCCGTGAGCCCGATGCCCATTCCAGCATGCCCATAATGTGTTCCCGATCGCGAAAGCACCATAAAAAAGGGGTAAAGGCGCCTATATCAATACCATAAGTGCCAATAGCTATCAGGTGCGATGCTATACGGTTCAGTTCGCAAACCAATACCCGTATGTATTCAATCCTTTTCGGGATATCGTGGTCTATACCCAGCATCCGCTCAACACCCATTATAAAGGCGTGGCTGTTATTCATCGATGCCAGGTAATCCATCCGGTCGGTAAATGGGATGGTTTGCTGGTAGGTTAATGATTCGGCATGTTTTTCAAAACACCGGTGCAGGTAGCCAATGTGCGGAATAACCTCGCGTACTATCTCGCCGTCCGTAATCAGTTCCAGGCGCAAAACACCATGCGTAGACGGATGCTGCGGACCCATATTGAGCACCATTTCACCTGCATTAACACTGGCTATTTTTTCACGGTAATTAGCTAAGGCCTGGGTATACTTCATCGGGAGATACTAACGGATACGGCCGCTAAAATCGTTATAAAAACTCTTAAATAAAATTAAAAATAGTTGTAAGGTTATCCATTAATTACCGACTAACTATATTTATATAAAACTATCACTTTTAAATCTGGATTAATGACTGATGATATCATAGCGACAGACCCGCGACGGTGGGTTGGTACGTATGCCGATTATTTATACGCTTTTGCACGCAAACGCATTGATGATGATGAATTGGTTAAAGACCTGGTACAGGAAACTTTTTTAGCCGCTTTGCAAAGGGTACAGAGTTTTGAAGGTAAAAGCTCCGAGCGCACCTGGTTAACTGCGATCCTAAAGAACAAGATCATCGATGTGTATCGTAAAAAGGCGTCGGTCATCGTGTCGTCCGATATTGTAAATGCCGAACGCGAGCAACAGGATTTTTTTGCCGAAGACGGGCATTGGAATAAAGAACATTGGCCCGTAGCCTTCGGAATTGAAGGCCACCAGGCATTGGAGAATAAAGAATTGAATAAAATATTAAAGCAATGCATGGAAAAGCTGCCTGCCTTATGGCTGGCGGTTTTTACTATGAAACACATCGATGATGAATCGTCAGAAACGATATGTACGCAGCTAAAGGTTAGTGCTTCAAACTTTTGGGTAATTATTCACCGTGCCAAGTTAAACTTGCGGGCCTGCCTGCAAAAAAACTGGATTTAATTTTTGCGATATGAGTACGTTAAAAAAAATAATCTATAACTGCAGGCAGGCCACCTTACTGCTCGATAAGAGGGAGTTTGTTAAACTAACCTTCCGCGAAACGATCGAGTTGCGTATCCACCTGTACAAATGCGGGGTGTGTAAATTATACGGGCAGCAAACGCATATTATAAACAGCATGGTTCAACACCTGTTCAAAAACCAGGAATATCGGCTTGATGATGGTTTTAAACGAGAACTGCAAGATCGTATCGACCAGGAGTTGAATAAAGAATAAAAAAGATGTAAGGTTGCTGGTATGGTGCCGACTAAGCGGGAAATAAACTAATCACTTAAAACACCAAAAATGAAAACCAACAAGACTACCAGTTCACTTTTCCCGGCAATGATTATTGCATTTGCAATTTCAATTGGCTATGTAAATGCAAACGCAGCTTCAATTAACTACAACTTACCAGCCGACACGTCAAAAATGGCGAAAGACAAAATGAAGATGGATAAGATGAAGAAAGGAAAAATGGATAAAATGAAAATGAAAAAAGACAGCACCTCAAAAATGTCATCAAAAATGTAAAACTGTTTTTATTGTAGAAAGAATAGAGTTTTCTCTAAGCATGGCCGGAAGAATATTCTTCCGGCTTTTTTGTTTTTATAGAACTGCTTTTACTTTACCATACCGTGGTTCATTGCTAAAAATTAATATTGTACGAGTGTTTATTCTCGCACATTACAAAAGTACTATGGGTACTACCTATACTGGTCACCGATCCTAACTTGTTAAAAACAAAATCCTGGTAGTGTTTCATATCTTTCGCGTAAACTTTGAGCAAAAAGTCGAAATCTCCGGAGATGTTATAACATTCTGCAACCTCCTGTAGTTTAGTAATGTCATTAACAAACTCATAACCAATGCTTTTATCGTGTTGTTTTAGTTTGATATTAACAAACACGATCAAGCCGTAGTTCAATTTTTCAGCATTGATCAGGGCAATGTATTTTTTGATATAACCATTGCTCTTTAGCTTTTTAACCCGCTCAAAAACCGGGGTATGTGATAGGTTCACCCTGGTTGCGAGTTCCTTAATTGTGATCTCAGAATCTTCACCCAGTAATCTTAATAGCTGTTTATCTGTGTCATCAAGCTCATCCATAGAATAATCGTCTTTTAAATTGTATATCGGTATACCTGTTTGGCTTATTAATCTACATAATATTGTAAATATAGGTTATTTTACCTATATATTTTCGTTTATAAAGTAAATAAATCTTTATCAGTAGCTTTACCGAAACAAAAGTTCTTTCTTTGCTTTATCAACCGGAAAAGGTTTCCCAGTAATAATTTGGGAGATTAAAGGGGAACCATGTGTAAATCATGGGCTGTCGCGCAACTGTAAGTAACAAAAGTTTCAGTCATCAATGTCCACTGAGTACTAAGGGCACTTGGGAAGGGCGGCTGTAATGTTATAAGTCAGGATACCTGCCTGTTCCGGAAGGACAATGCTTTCGCGCAAAAAGTAAACGGTCTGAGCTGATTTAACAACGGAGGCAGAAGTATATTGCCTTATTGTCAGCACCTGCCTTTTTGATGATGCGGTCGCATTGCGAAGTTTAGCCAAAGCGCTTTTAACAGATTTATTCATTTAATTATTTAAAAGAAAATGCTAACGCAAAACCTGGGCTATCCGCGAATTGGTAGCCAAAGACAACTGAAGAAAGCCTGCGAACAGTACTGGGCAGGCAAAATTACCAGGGCTGATCTTTTTTCGGTTGCCCGCGACATCCGTAGAGAAAACTGGAAAACCCAGCAAAATGCAGGTATCGATCTTATTCCCTGCAACGACTTTAGTTTCTACGATCATGTGCTCGATACATCACTCATGTTAGGTGTTATTCCCAAACGCTATTCTGCGGTGCTCAGCCAAAACAAGACCAATCACGATATCGACCTGTATTTTGCCATGGCCCGTGGTTATCAAAAAGATGGATTAGATATTACTGCCATGGAAATGACCAAGTGGTTTGATACCAATTATCATTACATCGTTCCCGAATTTACTGCCGGACAGCAATTTAAGATCTTCTCCGAAAAAGTTTTCGAAGAGTTTAACCTGGCCAAACAGGTATTAGGTATAGTACCTAAACCGGTTTTAATTGGGCCGGTATCTTATTTACTGTTGGGCAAAGAAAAAGAAGCGAGTTTTGATAAGATCGACCTGATTAAAAAACTGGTGCCTGTTTACGTGGAGATATTGAAACGTTTAAAAGACCAGGGCGCTGTTTGGATACAATTAGACGAGCCGTTTTTAGCTTTGGATCTGTCTGAAAAGCAGAAGGATGCCTATAGCTATGCTTACGCTGAGATCAGGAAACAATGCTCCCAGCTTAAAATTTTATTAACCACCTATTTTGAAAGCTTGCAGGAAAACACCGGATTAGCTGTTAACCTTCCGGTTGAGGCCCTGCATATCGACCTGGTGCGGGCACCAGATCAGTTAGACGAAGTTTTAAAGCTGATCCCATCAACATTAAGCCTGTCATTAGGTGTAATTGATGGCCGCAACATTTGGAAAAACGATTATATCCGTTCGATTGGCCATATTAAAAAAGCGTTAGCCGCTATCGGTAAAGATAGGGTAATAATAGCACCGGGTTGTTCATTGCTGCACTCGCCGGTTGATCTGGACCTGGAAACAGAAATTACGCCTGAAATTAAAAACTGGATGGCTTTCGCCAAACAAAAGCTGAACGAGGTAAATGAGCTGAACCAGATCTTGGCACACAACAACAACGGCCTTTTGCAGGATAACCTGAAAGCAGTATCAAGCCGTAATTTGTCAAAGCTTATCCATAAACAAGTTGTTAAGCAGCGTATGGATGCAATAACCAACGCAGACGCCCAACGAATAAGCGAATTTGATGAGCGCCAGAAAATACAACAGGCTAAGTTTAAACTTCCTTTGTTCCCAACAACAACCATTGGCTCGTTCCCTCAAACTGATGATATCCGCCAGTTAAGGGCGAAATTAAAAAAAGGCGAACTAACGCAGGATGACTATGACGATCAGATCGCGAAGGCAACTGTTGACGCCATACGCTGGCAGGAAGAGATAGGTATTGACGTGTTGGTGCATGGCGAATTTGAGCGTAATGATATGGTGGAGTATTTTGGCGAACGTTTAGATGGCTTTTTGTTCACCAAAAACGGATGGGTGCAAAGTTATGGCAGCCGCTGTGTAAAACCGCCGGTTATTTATGGCGATGTGAGCCGCCCAGGCGATATGACGGTGCGCTGGAGCAGCTTTGCCCAGGCCAATACCAATAAGTTAATGAAGGGCATGTTAACCGGCCCGGTAACCATATTGCAATGGTCTTTCGTGCGCGACGATCAGCCCCGCTCCGAAACTACTTACCAAATTGCTTTAGCTATTCGCGATGAGGTTGTTGCTTTAGAGCAGGCCGGTATCCAGGTTATTCAGATAGACGAACCTGCCATTCGCGAAGGTTTGCCTTTACGGAAGGCCGATTGGGCAACCTATCTTGATTGGGCGGTTAAAGCGTTCCGGATCTCGGCAAGCGGGGTAAAAAACGAAACCCAGATCCATACGCACATGTGCTACAGCGAATTTAATGATATTATCGAACATATAGCCGCTATGGATGCCGATGTGATCACGATTGAAACATCGCGCTCGCAAATGGAATTGTTAGAAGCTTTTGCCGATTTTAAATATCCCGCCGAAATTGGCCCCGGGGTTTATGATATCCATTCGCCACGTGTACCAACCGTTCAGGAAATGCTAAGCTTGCTTAAAAAAGCTGCAAACCTATTACCGGCAGGCAATATTTGGGTTAACCCCGATTGTGGCTTAAAAACGCGTAAATGGCCCGAAACAAAAACGGCCCTGATCAATATGGTGCAAGCCGCCAAAGATGCCCGCGAAATATTTAGCACACAGGCAGTTTAATAGTAAAATCAAAGCCGTACAGTATTTGCTGTGCGGCTTTTTTTGATCAGCTAATAGCCTGCATCACATAGTTTACGATCACATCGCACCTTACCAGGTTAAATTCAAAAAGCTGTTGCGGCTGCCAGTAGCTTGTCAATTCGTCACGCAGCAGCTCTTTAGCCCGTTTTAAACGGATCTTTACATTCGATTCGCCAATGTTTAACGCTTCCATGGTTTCGTTAGTGCTCATTTCCTGTACTTCGCGCATAACAAACACCATCCGGTATTTCTCCGGTAAATCGGCAACTGCTTTTTCTAAAATGCCTTTTAATTCTTTATTTACCAATCCTTTTAATGGAGTATCATTGTGGTACTCATTTGTTGTGTTTTCCATGAGCATTTGTTGAAGCTTTAACTTTCTCTTTTTGTGCAGTAAACTTTCGTTGATCAGTATGCGGGTTATCCATGTACTAAAACTCGACCGGTTTTGAAATTTGTGTAACTGCTGATACGCGTTGATATAAGTTGTCTGCATAATATCTTCCGCTTCTTTATCGTCGTTAATTATCGACATACTGATACGGTACAGGCAGAGATTAAACCTGCGCATCAATATTTCGTATAGGTGCTTTTCTCCCTTAAGTATCCTTTCGATAATCTCTTCGTCGCTCAAATTCAAACTAATAGCTGCACTTATTGGTTTCATTAATGGGATGTTAATTATAAAGATAGAGTATCGGGGGCTAAAAGGGTTACATTTTTTGTGAGGATTTATTTTGTAACCCTTTTTTATCAGTTTCTCTCTAATGGTTAAAACAAACAATCACAGATCATGGAAGACAACAGCAAAAACCTCAAAAACGTTAAAACTATCTTGAAACTCACTTTCGGCCTTGTACCAATAGTAGCGGGCACCGATAAGTTCACCAATTTATTAACCGACTGGGCGCATTATCTAAACCCCTCACTTAAAGCGGCATTATCATTCAGCGATCATGGATTTATGATGATAGTTGGTGCAATTGAAATAATAGCAGGTATATTAGTATTGTTCGATCCTAAAAAAGGTGGTCTGCTGGTAAGTGCCTGGCTGGTACTCATCGCGTTAAGCCTGCTGGCCAGTGGAAACTATCTGGATGTAGCAGTACGCGATCTGGTAATGGCGATAGGTGCATTTTGCTTGTCAAAGCTATCGGGCGTTAACGATTTAAAACAAACAACATAATGGAAAAGCACATTGTAAAGGTTTTGCAAACCAATTTTGTAACCCATAACGTTAAACATTTTGTAATTGAAAAACCTGCCGGATACACTTTTGTATCCGGCCAGGCTACTGATGTTTCGATCAATAGGCCCGGTCTAGAGGACGAATTGCGCCCCTTTACCTTTACCTCGCTTAACCATTGGGACAACCTTGAATTTACCATCAAGATATATACCGACCATGATGGTGTAACCAATAAACTGCTCAGCGTAAATGCCGGAGATGAACTCATTATCCACGAAGTATTTGGCGCCATCGAGTTTAAAGAGCCCGGGTTATTTATTGCCGGCGGGGCAGGGGTAACGCCTTTTATCTCAATATTACGACAGTTAAACGTTCAAAACAATTTAAAAGGCAGCATCTTGTTGTTCGCTAATCACACCGAAGCTGATATTATATTACACCACGAACTAAGTGTAATGCTTGGCGATAATTTAATCAATGTGATCAGTCATCCTAATGATGGTACGAAAGGGGAGATCATTAACAAAGCCATGCTTTCCAGGTATGTAAACAAAGAAACAGCCAATTATTACGTTTGCGGCCCGGATCAGTTTATCGAACAAATGATAAACGACCTGAAAGAATTAGGTGTAAAAGAAGATCAGATAATTTACGAGCACTAACAAGCCGTGTAATATTCTTCCTTTTCGGTAGTATGGATCCGGATAACACCCGAGAGTGCAAGGTTAACAATAATGCGCTGCGCTCCGCGGCGGGTCATTTTTAGCAGCTGGCAGTATTCTTTAATATTGATACGTTCGTTAGTGTCAAGGTATTCAAGCAGGGCTTTTTCTTTGGTCGAATATTCAATCAGCACACCTTCATCCTGTACCGATCGTTTCAGCACGTCCACCACAATTTTACTGGCAAGTACGCTTTTATCCTTTACGCGGATGTATACCCACCATTTGCCGTCTTCGGCAAGGGCGTAGTGTGGTTTTTCGGGGCTGGGCGGAATATCTACCACCAAAACCAACTTATCATCTACATAAATTTCTTCAAAAACGGGTTCAAGGGCGGGTCGGGCAAACAAATGCGCAGCACGCGTGATCATATAACGCTCTTCGTCTTCTGATTTTACACCCTTTATGGTACCATCATCATAAACACCAATCAATAAGCGGCCGCCTTTATTATTGGCAAATGACACCATGGTACGTGCGATCTTTTCGCAGCTGGTAATGGTTTTCTTAAAATCCAGAGATACACTTTCTCCCTCCGAAATCAATTTTTTGATGTTCATTTTCTCCCTCCATTTATTGTTGATCAATGGTTTGATAAGGTTGATAGATCTGCATCCATAGTTCCGGCTTATCTATCGGTGTAAAACCAAATTGTGCGTAAAGTTCATGCGCATCACGTGTTGCCAAACTCCATCTGCGCACCCCATCAAAAGCCGGGTATTGCGTAATGGTTTGTACGAGCCATTTTGACAAGCCCAATTTGCGGTATTCGGGCAATATAAATACGTCGGCCAAATAGGCAAAAGTAGCCTGGTCGGTAATAACCCGTGCAAAACCTGCCTGTTTTTTATCGTGGTAAACACCAAAACAAATGGAATGTTCAATGGCTCTTTTTAACCGGTCGGCCGGGATGCCCTTGGCCCAGTATGATTCCTGACCGAGATAATGATAGATAACATTAAAGTCGAGCAGGTTTTTATCGGTTGATATCAGGAAGCCTTTTGCAGTAAAATGGCTATCGTTCACTATTACGGAAGACATGGTAGGGTGCATTACTATTGCTAAGTTAACGATACTGCCTTATAAAGGTTATCTAAATAGCAAAACAACTTATTAACAAATTAAATTTAACCAACATTAATAAGCGATGGTGCTCTTTTCGTCGGTATATAAATTACGTACATAAACCTCATTTATTATGGATACGCAATGCTGGCCGTTCTTATCGTACATCTCAACCGGGAAGGCTTTGACAAATTTGCCTACAGTTTTCAGGATATGCTCGGCTTCGGCAATTTCTTCTTCGCTGATGCTTATCTTAAAATATAAATTAGTACGGCCGGGTTTTAAATATTGTATCTGTGCCGATTTTAGCCACACCCGCACCTTAAATCCGCGACGCTGTAATATCTGGTCGAACAGCAATGCATAAAACGGGTCGGCAGCAGCGAAAATTGTACCGCCAAAAATGGACGCATTATAGTTTTTGTTCAAAAAGCTTTTGCTCACCTTAACCTCAACACTGGTAAAGCCCTTGCCAAATTTTTGTACCCAAATGCGTTGCGACAGCAATGGAGGGTATAAACGCATAACCCATTTTAAAACTCTTTCGGATATTACCATTGGTAAATGTGCAGATTACTAATGCGCAAATATATGGATGTGCAAATGAGTAAATGTGCAGATATGCAAATTATGATACTGATAAGATATAATGCAAATCAATTTACATCAAAAACTCACGTTCCAGATCTGCACCAGTTTGTCATCACTAACAGAAGCCAGTTTTCTTCCCTCATCAAACCAAGCCAGTTTATTAATTGACAGGCGATGTATTGGGTAACCCTTTTCGCGGCTGATATTTTTATACAGTTTAAAGTCGTCGCTACCCCATAGCTTAATGCTTTTATCCATGCTGGCGGTTGCAAAGTAAGGTTCGGTAGGGTGGAAGGCAATATGATTAACGGCAAATAAATGCGCCGGGATATTTTTGATCTCGTTGTAAGTCACACTATCCCATACTTTAACCTGCGCATCGCGCGCGCCCGATACCAGGTAAGTGCCATCGGGCGAGTAAGCTAATGCAAACACCGCCATGCTATGCCCGGGTACAACTTTTATTAAACTATAATCTTCGGCATCATACACCCTGATCATGTTATCGCGGCAGCCAAAGGCTATTTGTTTTTCATCGGGCGAGATGGCAATGGCTCTCACGGTATCATGCGATACTTTGATGCTGTGCAAAAAACTTAGATCGTTTAGGTTCCAGATCGAAACGGTGCCATCTTCGGATGCGATCAATAACTCGTTTTTGCTTTTCAACGATTTAATATCAAATATCGGTTTTAAATGATGCTTTAACGATGGCAGTAGCTGTTGCTTTATAAAATCGAACACAAGCACCTCACCGCTGCGCAAGCCTGTAAACAGCAAGGGGAAATTAACCGTACCATGTATGGCATAAACCGACGCCCTTACCGGGAACATCACTTTGATAAACGAATTATCCTTCAGGTTCCACTCAACCACACCCTTGTCATTACCGCCGGTAAACAAAATACCCGGTTTCTGCGAAAGCTCCAGTGTAAATATTGGATTAGTGTGCCCCGATAGCTCGGCTATTTTTTCGACGGTTATCATTGGTTCATAGTTGATGGTTCATAGATCATAGCCATTTTGGTGCAAAAGTACTGTTAATATCATAATCTAAAACCATGAACTATTTGCTAAATTCATAATCCCACACAGCTTTGGCTATCCGTGCCATTACATCTTCGCGGGTCGGCAAATCGGTGGTGGCATTGCTTACAAATATAGCTATGGCAAGGTGCTTTCCGTTTGGTAAGGTAATTATCCCCACATCATTGGTTGCTGCGGTAATGCCCTGGTCGTTAGTGCCCGAGCGGCCGGTTTTATGAGCTACGATAGTCCCGGCAGGTAGTAAACCCTTTATTTGCTTTGGCCCGGTACGGGTTTCCTGCATGATCTTCCACAGGTAAGCATGGCTCTCTTTTGATAAAAAGTTTGGCTTATTGGCAATATCCAGCAGTCGTACCATTTCAAAAGGCGTTGTCCAGTTGGTAAATTGAACATCCCAGCCTTGTGCCATTTGATATTCTGTGGCCTTTACCGCTATTTGCTTTACGCCGAAACTATGCATATAATTTTCAACGTGTGGAGTTCCGCCAATCTCTTTCAATAGAATATCGCAGGCGTTATTATCGCTTAACGATACCATATAGCTTAACAGCTCACGAATCGATATATCGATATTTCCTCCCGGAAATTTATCACGCAGTGGACTATAAGTATCTGGTTTCAGATCAACTTTTTCAACGTGCACCTTTTCATCCAAAGTAAAACGGCCTTCATCAATATCATTCAAAACTGTGATCGCTATCGGGAATTTCATAACGCTTTGCATAGGCAAATGCAGGCGGCCATTGTATGATACAGTGTCACGGGTTTCAATATTCATCATGCAGACACCTACGGTTCCTTTAGCGTCCTGAGCTATGTTTGCGATAATATTCCGCAGCGAATCAGTCTGATGAGCATAGCTAACTGAGGTGAAGGCAAAAATTAAGAATAGGATAGAAGCGAACTTGGTTCTCATAATAAAACTATGGACTATCGACCATTGGCTATGGACTGCTATTTATGCCTCGACTCCAGATTTTTAGCTATCGTTTCCAGGTTTAAATTCTTCTCGCGCAGTAAAACCAGCAGGTGAAACACCAGGTCGCTTGCCTCGTTGATCAGGTCGGCTTCTGTTTCGGCTAAAGCAGCTATCACAGTTTCAACACCCTCTTCGCCAACCTTTTGTGCTATTTTATTTAAACCTTTACTACGGAGTTTGTTAACGTAGCTTCCTTCCTGCGGATCGGTGTACCGGTTGTTAATGATGTTTTGCAGCTCAAATATAAAGTTATGGTTATAACCGGTATTGAAGCAGCTGCGGGAGCCGGTGTGGCAGGTTGGCCCATCGGCTTTAACTTTAATTAAAAGGGTATCATTATCACAATCAAGAGCTATACTTTTTACATGTAAAAAGTTATTACTTGTTTCGCCTTTTGTCCACAAACGGTTTTTTGAACGCGAAAAAAAGGTAACAATACTTTCCCGAACAGTTTTGTCATAGGCTTCCTGGTTCATGTAACCCAGCATCAGCACTTCGAGTGTCTGCTCGTCCTGTATCACCACAGGCACTAAACCATCCGTTTTATTAAAGTCGATATTCATACTGTGTATTTTATTTACCCGTCATTGCGGGATTAATGGTACGCACCTCAATGCCTTTACTTTTCAATATATCTTTCAAATCCGGTATCAATATCTCACCATAGTGAAACACCGATGCAGCCAAAGCAGCGTCAACATTAGCCTGCTCAAATACATCAACAAAATGCTGAACAGAACCAGCACCGCCTGAAGCGATAACCGGGATATGAACGGCGTCATTAATGGTTTTCAAAAAGCTGCAATCAAAGCCGGTCTTTGTACCGTCATGATCCATCGACGTAAGCAGTATCTCGCCCGCGCCACGGCTTTCGGCTTCCAGTATCCAGTCAAAGGTTTCTTTTTCTGTCGGGATGCGGCCACCATTCAGGTGGACAATGTTTTTGCCCTCGCTGTGGCGGGTATCCACCGCTACAACCACAAATTGTACACCAAAGGCTTTGGCCAGTTCGTCAATTAAAGCAGGGTTACGTACTGCTGCTGAGTTGATGGAGATCTTATCGGCACCGGCATTTAACAGTGCGTCAGCATCGGCAATTTCGTTAATACCGCCCCCGATAGTAAAAGGGATATTGATATTTCGGGCAACGGATTTCACCAGTTCCACCATCGTTTTACGACGCTCGTGTGTAGCCGTAATGTCCAGGAAAACCAGTTCATCAGCGCCCTGTTGTGAGTATTGCCAGGCCAGTTCAACAGGGTCGCCGGCATCCCGCAGGTCGACAAAGTTAACGCCTTTTACCGTACGTCCGTCTTTAACATCAAGACAAGGGATGATTCTTTTAGCGAGCATAATTTTACTCCGCGTTATTACCAGGAACGAAGCAATCTCTATGCTATACAGGTCCGATTGAATTTGTCGATTGTCCTAAATAGAGATTGCTTCGCTATCGCTCGCAATGACGGTTTATATTGATATTAAAGATTCCAGGTTCCAGTTTTTGATCTCTTCGATACTGATCTTGTTTTCGTAAATAGCTTTACCTACCACACACGATTCTACTTTAATTTTCGACAGGTCTTCGATATCTTTCATCGAACTTACACCGCCCGAAGCGATCAGTTTAATGAAAGGAGAGTGGTCAAGCAGTTTTTCGTATAGCTCAATGCCTGCGCCGCCTAATTTGCCGTCTTTATTAATATCGGTACACAAAAAGCGGAAAAAACCGAGGTTAAGGCATTTGTCAACATAGTCCATCAGTTTGATGGGTGAGCTTTCCATCCATCCGGAATATTTGATCACCTCGTCCAACACGTCGATCGCCACAACAACCCGATCTGAACATCTCGAGCTTCCGCAGATGGATTTACTCAGTTCGTGTAAAAAGTTTGGATTGGTAATGGCCTGTGTGCCAACGATAACGCGGTGGATGCCTGCATCTATCAGTTCTTTAACCTTATCAATACTCCGCACGCCGCCGCCATATTGTACTTTCATGTCGGTTTTACGGATAATATTGAACAGATATTCCTGGTTGCTAAAATCGCTCTTCGCACCATTCAGATCGATAATGTGGATATATTGGGTGCCTTGCGACTGGTATTTCTCGATCATTTCTTCGAGCGTAACTTCATATTGGGTTACTTGCTCGTAATCACCCTCACGTAGTCTTACTACTTTTTTGTCAAGGATGTCAATTGCGGGAATTATGTACATTGCAGTTGTTTAAAGGTTTGCAAAGTTAGTTAAAAGATTCTCTCCAAACGTGCCCGATTTTTCAGGGTGAAATTGCACGCCGTAAAAATTGTCTTTAGTGATAGAAGCCGAAAATTTCAAACTATAATCTGTTGATGCTAAACTATATAAAGGATTGTGTTCAATAAAATATGAATGCACAAAATAAAAATGCGAGCCATCCGGGATGTTTTTGAACAGCGGGTTTTCCTTGTCGGGATAAACGCGGTTCCAACCGGTATGCGGCACCTTATATTCGGCGCTGTCAGCAAAGCGCAGGGTTTTTACGGGTATAATGTCTAAAAGGTTAGAATCACCTTCTTCAGAGTAAGCAGTCAGCAACTGCATCCCCACACAAATGCCAAGTGTAGGCTTTTTTAACGCTTTAATGGCCGGTACCAAACCAGTACTTTCCAATTTGGCCATAGCCGCGCCCGCATGCCCCACACCAGGAATAATATAACGGTCGTATTGCTCAAAATCATCTTCGGTACGGATCATGCCGTAGGCAATGCCCAGCCTGTCTAAAGCCGAAGTGAGTGAAAATATATTGCCTGCGCCGTAATAAACTGTGCCTATCATTTGTTTTTGATGAAAGATTAAGGAGCAAGGAACAATGATCAATGCTTTCCTATAATTTTATGTCTTTGTTCTTTAAATCCTTGCTCTTTGTTCTAGAGAACTCCTTTAGTTGAAGGTAACACCATATTATTTACATCGCGCCTAACGGCCATTTTTATGGCTTTGGCAAATGCTTTAAATATGGCTTCGATTTTATGGTGTTCGTTTTGCCCTTCAGCCTTGATGTTCAGGTTGCATTTTGCCGCGTCGCTAAACGATTTGAAGAAATGGTGAAACATTTCCGTAGGCATTTCGCCTATTTTTTCACGTTTAAATTCGGCATCCCAAACCAGCCAGTTGCGGCCGCCAAAATCAAGCGCAACCTGTGCCAGGCAATCATCCATCGGCAAACAAAAACCGTAACGTTCAATGCCGCGTTTGTTGCCCAGGGCGGTTAAAAAAGCTTCGCCTAAAGCTAAACCGGTATCTTCAATGGTGTGGTGCTCATCAATATGCAAATCGCCTTTAGTGGTTATTTCCATATCTATGCTGCCATGACGCGCTATTTGATCGAGCATATGATCAAAAAAATGCAAACCGGTGCTCACCTTCGCATCGCCTTTGCCATCAAGGTTTAGTTTGATCAGGATGTCGGTTTCTTTGGTCTCCCGGCGATGTTCGGTAACACGTTCGCCAAGCTTTAAAAACTCGTAGATCTTTTTCCAATCAGGGGTTTCAATAGCTACCACACTGCTTAATTCAGCTTTTTGCTGATCGGTAAACTCGTGGGTTCCTAAATCAGGATCATTATTTAGCCAGATAGCTTTACCGCCTAAATTCTTTGCCAGCAGCACATCATTCATACGGTCGCCAATTACAAACGAACCTGCAAGATCATAAATTGCAGCGTCAAAGTATTTTGTCAATAGCGCAGTACCAGGTTTGCGGGTAGGGGCATTGTCTTTGGCAAAAGTACGATCTATAATCATATCGCTAAACTCAACACCTTCATTTTTTAGTGTTTGAAGAATGAAGTTTTGTACCGGCCAAAAGGTATCTTCCGGAAACGAAGAAGTGCCCAAACCGTCCTGGTTGCTCACCATCACCAATTCAAAATCCAGTTCTTTGGCAATTTTAGGCAGATATTGTAAAGCTTCGGGATAAAAAACCAGTTTGGCGAACGAGTCGATCTGTTCGTCGGCCGGTTCTTTGATCAACGTGCCATCACGATCTATAAAAAGTATGCGTTTCAGTTTGTTCACAGGGATACTAAATTAAGCTTTTAAATTTAAGTTCTCGAGTTGTTCAACCAGTACAGTGTTCTCTTCGGGCGTACCAACGGTTACACGCAGGCAGCCTTCGCAAAGTTCAACTTTCGAGCGGTCGCGTACAATGATGCCCTGGCCAACCAGATGATTGTATATGCCTTTGGCATCGGTGGTTTTTACCAGGATGAAGTTGGCGTCGGATGGGTAAATATCCAGCACAAAGTCAAACTCTTTTAAGGCTAAAACCAGTTTATCACGCTCGATCAAAGTTTGTTTGATCCATTCGTTCACCTGGTCGACATTCTGCAAAGCTTTTAACACCAACTGCTGTGTAGCTTCATTAATATTATATGGTGGCTTCACGCGGTTCATCACCTCAATGATCTCTTCGCTGGCAAAAGCCATACCCAAACGTAAACCAGCCAGACCCCAGGCTTTTGATAAGGTTTGCAGCACCACCAGGTTGCCATATTCAGTTAACTCCTGTATAAAGGTTTTTTGGCGGCTATAATTGATATAAGCCTCATCCACCACCACAATACCGTTAAAATTGGCTAACAGTGTTTCCACATCGGCGCGGTTAATTGAATTACCGGTTGGATTGTTAGGCGAACAGATAAAGATCATTTTAGTGCGCTCATCTATCGCTTCGGCAATACCTTCGAGGTTAAGCTGATAGTCGGCAGTAAGGTGAACCTTGCGCGCCTCAACATCATTAATATTGGCCGATACCTGGTACATGCCGTAAGTAGGCGGCACAATAATTACGTTATCCACACCAGGGTTGCAAAAGCTGCGGAACAGAATATCGATAGCCTCATCGCTGCCATTACCTAAAAATATGTTGCGGATAGGTACGCCTTTGATCTCCATCAGGCGTTTTTTAACGTTGTATTGCACTGGGTCCGGGTAGCGGTTGTATTGTTCGTCAAGCGGCGAGCCGAATGCGTTTTCGTTGGCATCCAGGTATACGCTGGCCTCGCCCTGAAACTCATCGCGTGCAGATGAATAGGGGGTGAGGTTTTTGATGTTTTCTCGTAGTATGTTATTTAAACTAAACATGTTCAATTTTTTAAAATGATGAAGTAAATCTCCAGGTCTGGCTTACATTCAGTTCGAACAGTATGCTGTCGCCTCTCTTGTTTTTATGAGGTGATGCGTAATGTCCGCTATCGTCTGTATCAAGGTCATCATCCAATAAATAATGACTTTTGGTTTGATTTGTCGATGGATCAAATTGTGCCGCAAACACCTTCATCGTTGCGTTATTACCTTTATCGATCAGTTGCCAGAAATAAATTTTACCATCTATAGCTTGCGGCGAAGAAAAGTAATTATCAAAGTGCTTTACTATACTGGCAAATTTGACCGTTTGGTTATTCGTGTTTAAGATATAGTTGCCTGTTTCAAGCACAAATTCGCCGGAATTGTCGGGAGTACCTGCATGTAATAACTGGTACAGGTAAACATGGTTGCTTACTTTTTGCATTTCAACTCCAAGGTCGATCGTGTCTGTCTTGTTTTCCCGCTTCACTATCGCATACAATCCTTCCATCGGCCCGTTGGTGTATCTACCGGTATCAATCACCATATAATCATCGTTCAATTGATATGGAGTTATAGCAGTATGCTTTTTAACAGCTTTTTTGATTGTATCGATACTGGTTTGGCTAACTATTGTTTGAGGTGTGTCAGTATATACAGGTTGTTTAACCGAGTGCGTGGTGCAACCGGCTATTACAAAAATCAACGCTATGAATAATGATGCTCTCAATTTGATTACTTATTCTTTTCAATTCTCACAGTAACCGCGTTTTTATGGGCGTGCAGCCCTTCTAACTCGGCTAAAATTTCTACGCTTGGCCCGATGTTCACAATACCATCTGGCGTGATATGCTGAAAAGTGATCTTTTTAACGAAGGAATCTACCGAAACACCTGAGTATGCCCTCGCATACGCGCTGGTTGGTAAAGTGTGGTTAGTTCCTGATGCATAATCGCCCACACTTTCGGGAGTTAAATTCCCTAAAAATACCGAACCTGCGTTCACAATATCGCCGGTGATCTGCTGCCAGTTTTCTGTTGCCAGGATCAGGTGTTCGGGAGCATAAAGGTTGCTGAAAGCCATAGCCTGTTTCAAATCATCTACCAAAACAGCGTAAGAGTTTTCGATAGCCTTACCGGCGATCTCTGCACGAGGCAATACCGGCAATTGTTTCTCCAAGGCTTCAATTGCACCATCAATAATCTTTTGTGAGGTAGCTACTAAAATCGATTGACTATCGGCACCGTGCTCAGCTTGCGCCAGCAAATCGGCAGCTATAAATTCAGGGTTTGAAGTTTTATCAGCTATCACCAACACTTCTGATGGGCCCGCCGGCATATCGATGGCGCAGGTGGTAGTTGATTGAATGATAGTTTTGGCCTTGGTTACAAACTGGTTGCCCGGCCCGAATATTTTATCAACAGACGGGATGGTTTTAGTACCGTAGGCCATTGCTGCAACCGCCTGAGCGCCTCCCGCAAGGTAAATTCTTTCAATCCCAAGCAATTGAGCAACATAAGCTATAAAGGCGTTTACCTTGCCGCTTTTTTGCGGCGGCGAGCAAACCACAATTTCTTTACAACCCGCAATTTGTGCCGGTATGCCCAGCATCAATAAGGTGCTCGGTAATACCGCGCTGCCACCCGGGATATATAACCCTACACGCTCAATAGCCCGTGTTTCGCGCCAGCAGGTAACACCGGGCATGGTTTCAATCTTATCTTCGGCTTTTAGCTGTGCAGCGTGGAATTTTTTGATGTTATTATATGCAGTCTGCAAAGCAGCTTTTTGCTCCGGTTGCAGTGCAGAGGCCAGTTCGGCTAAGTCTGCTTTATCCAGATACAGTTTTTGCAGGTCAACCTTATCAAACTTATACGCATAGTCCAACAAAGCATCATCGCCGTGTTTACGCACATTGGCAATGATCTCTTCAACTATGTTACGGATCTCATTCGCCGGGTCAACGTTGCGTTGAACCAGGTCTTTGAGTTCGCTGTTTGTAAGTTCGTTGTATTTGTATGTCTTCATAATGGTTGTGTGTCTCGTGTTGTGCGTTGTGTGTTTTTGAATTGACCCGCAACTCGCAACACATAACCCGCAACGCACCTAAACTATTATCTTCTCAATCGGCATTACCACAATGCCTTGTGCGCCGGCTTGTTTCAGTTTGCTTATTTTATCCCAAAAATCACGTTCGGGGATAACTGTATGCACTGCCACCCAATCATCCTCGGCCAATGGCACTACCGATGGGCTTTTTACGCCCGGAAGTAACGCAATAACCTGTGGTAAATTTGATTTGGCCACATTCAATACCACGTATTTGGTTTCTTTAGCGCGTAGTACTGATTGTATGCGTGCGATCAACTCTTCGATCAGATCCTGGTTTTCGATGTTTTTGTTACCGATCAGTATCGCTTCTGATGATATCACATCGGCAAAAGGTTTTAAACCGTTAGCTTTTAAAGTACCGCCGGTTGATACGATATCAAAAATGGCATCACTTAAACCCAAACCCGGCGATATCTCTACCGAACCGGATATCATCCGGATATCCGACTGAATATTGTTTTCTTTTAAAAACTTACCTAAAATAGCAGGGTATGATGTAGCTATAGCTTTCCCGCCAAGGTCGGCCAGGGTTTTAAAATCACTATTATTGGGTACGGCAATCTTTAGGGTACATTTACCAAAGCCCAGGCGTTGCAGGTAGTTTACATCAACCTCGGTCTCCTGGATCATGTTTTCGCCAACAATACCCAGGTCGGCAATACCGTCCTGTACGTATTCGGGTATATCATCATCGCGCAGGAACAATATCTCGAGCGGAAAATTTGATACCGGCGAGATCAGCGAGCTTTTGTAGTTATCAAAGCTTAAGCCGCAGTTTTTTAGTAATTCAACAGATTTTTCGTTCAAACGGCCCGATTTCTGGATCGCTATTTTCAGTGTTTTCACAAATATGTGGTGTTAAGGGTAGTAAAAGGGTAAACGGTTAAAAATTAAACATACGGACATTGCTATCGTTACTTGGTACGATGATGCAGATGCAGTTGATGTATGTTAATACCGTTCATATGTTTACTCGAGGTAAGTTGGGGCAAATATAGAGATATGTCGGGATTTACAAAATTATTTTGGTAGAGAAGCTATTATAATGATGATTTGGGCGTTCCCTATGGGCCGCGCTTTACGCTCATACTGCACAGGCCTTAACCACAGGGCCGGTATCCGCTGCAATCGCTAACGCAGTCTTTCCATTACAACTGATCCCTAACTTCCAGCAAAAAGCTTTTCAGGTTTTCGAGCGCGTTAATCACATTCTGGTTATCCTTACTTTCGTTCAGGTTTTGCTTTAAATGATCTTTAGCGCCTTGCAGGGTATAGCCCTTATCGTTGATCAGGTGGAAAATGATCTTGAGGTTCTCAATATCTTCCGGGGTAAAATAGCGGTTGCCTTTTTTGTTCTTTTTAGGCTGCAGAACGTCAAACTCTTTCTCGTAAAAGCGCAGCAGCGATTGATTGACATCAAACATGGCCGATACTTCGCCCATGGTATAGTACATTTTGGTTATGTCGCGTTCTTTGTAAGGCATGCACAAAGATATATCGGATTTCGGATTTTCGATTTCGGATTTGAAAAAAAACTATATTTAATCTGGATTAGTTTAATTCAGCAATCAAAAATCAAATAAATCCGAAATCCCACATCCGAAATCCGATATCAAAAAATATCTTTGCACTTTAATATAATACACCCATGACCGCATCCCAGATACGCCAGGCTTTTTTAGATTTTTTTGCTTCAAAAGGACACACCATAGTGCCATCGGCACCTATTGTTGTTAAAAACGACCCTACACTGATGTTTACCAACGCCGGTATGAACCAGTTTAAGGCAATATTTTTGGGTGAAGAAGCAGCTAAATCTCCACGCGTGGCTGATACCCAACGTTGTTTGCGTGTATCGGGCAAGCATAACGACCTGGAAGAAGTAGGTATAGATACCTATCACCATACCATGTTCGAGATGCTGGGCAACTGGAGCTTTGGCGATTACTTTAAAAAGGAAGCCATTGCCTGGAGCTGGGAGCTGCTTACTGAAGTTTATAAACTGGATAAAGACCGTCTGTACGTTTCCTATTTTGAAGGCGACGAAAAAGAAGGTTTACCTGCTGATACCGAAACGTTGGAGCTTTGGAAGCAATTTGTTGCCGATGACCATATCGTAAAAGGAAACAAAAAAGATAACTTTTGGGAAATGGGTGAAACCGGACCCTGCGGGCCTTGCACCGAAATACATTATGACAGTCGCCCGGATGAATATCGCCTGAAAGTAAGTGGCAAGGGTTTAGTAAATGGAGATAGTGATCAAGTTATCGAAATATGGAATAACGTTTTTATGCAATTTAACCGGTTGAAAGATGGGAGCTTACAGTCTCTACCTGCTCAGCATGTTGACACTGGGATGGGCTTTGAGCGTTTGGTGCGGGTGCTGCAAGGTAAGACATCTAATTACGATACTGATGTTTTTCAACCGTTAATCCAATTTATTGCTGAGAAAAGCGGTATAAAATATGGAGTAGAAGAGCGTGCATCTACAGGTAACTTAGTTGTTAATATGGCTACTGACGTTGCCATGCGTGTAATGGCCGATCATATTCGCGCTATTAGCTTTGCCATTGCTGATGGACAGTTGCCATCAAATAATAAAGCCGGTTATGTTATTCGCAGGATACTACGCCGCGCTGTTCGTTATTCTTACCAATATCTTAACTTTAAAGAACCATTCCTAAATCAACTGGTGCCCCTGTTAGCTTCGCAATTTGTTGGGGTATTCCCTGAGTTGGTTGAGCAGAAAGACTTTGTACAGAAAGTGGTTTTAGAAGAGGAAACTTCCTTTTTAAGAACGTTAGAACAAGGAATTAAGAAATTCAACGAAATAGACGCCCAGGTTATTGCCGGAGAACTGGCATTTGAACTATCAGATACTTACGGATTCCCAATCGATTTGACTGAGCTAATGGCTCGTGAGAAAGGTTTCTCTGTTGATTTGGAAGGTTACGAAACTGCCCTGCAACAACAAAAAAACCGCTCACGTTTAGCTACAACTGTTAACGCCGGTGATTGGATTACTCTCCGCGGCGGCGATACCCATTTTGTGGGTTATGACCAATGGATGGTTGAAGGCACCGAGATCATCAAATACCGTAAAGTTGTTGCCCAGGGTAAAGAGCAATATCATATTGTGCTAACCGAAACACCTTTCTATCCTGAAGGCGGCGGCCAGGTTGGTGATACCGGGCAATTAACAAGCGAGTGGTACAGCGAGCAAACCGGGCCTTTAGTATTTGATGTAAAAGATACCAGGAAAGAAAATGGCCTGATCATTCATATCTGCGAGTTGATGCCAACATGGACACCAGAGGGTGGAGAGAAACCAACAGTTCCGCCAAATCCGTTCCCTCGCCGTTATTCAGCCTATATTAACCAGGGGTTACGGATGTATACCAATGCCCATCACTCGGCAACACACTTGTTAAATGCTGCTTTGAGGCAAATATTAGGCGATCATGTGAGTCAGAAAGGTTCGCTGGTTACACCAGAGTACCTGCGTTTTGATTTTTCGCATTTCAGCAAAATAAGCGACGGCGACCTGGAAGGTATCGAACGCACCGTAAACTCAAAAATACGTGAATGCATCCCATTAAAAGAAGAGCGTAACGTACTTTATCGCGAGGCTATTGAGCGCGGCGTTACTGCTGCCTTTGGCGAAAAATATGGCGATTGGGTACGTGTGATCACTTTCGATTCGAACTTTAGCCAGGAGCTTTGTGGCGGTACGCATGTTAAAAACACCGGCGAGATCGGCTTCATAAAAATCATCTCCGAAAGCGCAGTAGCGGCAGGGGTTAGGCGTATAGAGGCCGTAGCAAGCGTTTTTGCGGAAAATTATGTTTCTGAGCAGCTTACTGCTTTAAAAAGCGCCAAAGAAGTACTTAAAAACCCTAAGGACCTGGCTAAAGCTGTTGCCGACCTGATGGAAGAAAACAGTAAACTAAAAAAGGAACAAGCTAAAGCCTTAATGCAAAAAGCAACAGGTTTAAAACAAACCATTGCTGATAAGGCGCAAAACATTAACGGCATTAATTTTATTGCCGAAATGGTAGAGCTGCCGAATACCGATGCAGTTAAAACTTTGGCTTATAGTATCAAAGATGTGGTATCCAACATGTTCCTGGTACTGGCTGCCGAAATTGAAGGCAAACCAAATCTCACGGTAATGCTGAGTGAAAACCTCGTGAAAGAAAAAGGCCTTGATGCCGGAAAAATCGTACGCGAACTGGCAAAAGAGATACAAGGCGGGGGCGGCGGTCAACCATTTTATGCAACGGCAGGAGGGAAGGACGCCGGCGGATTGCAAAGAGCATTAGACAAAGCTAAGGACTACATCCCTGCTTAAAACAAAAGCGCCCGATAACTACCGGGCGCTTTTTTTATCTGAAACGAATTTTATTAGTTACCATGTCCGTGGCCGTGGCCACCTTTATCATCATGACCTTTGTTATCATTGCCATGTTTTTGATCTTGCTGGTTACCGCGATTATCATTACCGTGATTTTTTTGGTCACCTCGGTTGTCATGTCCCTGATCCCTATGGTCGCCATGGTTGTCGCGGTTATCGTGATTATCATATTTTTTAGCCTGGCCCGGCGGCATGCCGTGCGGGTTGCCACCATGGCCATGGTAACGCTCGTCTTTTGAGTCGCGTATTACCACCTGGTGCCCACGATATCCCCGGTAACGGGCATATTGCACCCTGTCCTGGTTAAAGTTTAAATACGGCCGTGGCCTGTTTACAACTACTTTATATCCTGAATACAGGTCATAATTAGCATATCTTGGCGGTAAATTATTCGTATATACCCAGCGTCCGCCGTTCATATAAATAAACTGGTGGGTTGACACGCTGTAGTAACTTTCAATATCGGGCATGTAATAATAATCAGCCTGATCGTAACCCTCGGGTCCCCATACGGGTTGTGTGCCTATATTGAGATGGAAACTGATCTGTGCTTTTGTTGGCACTGTGGTACATAGCAGCAAAATACTGCTTACAATACCAACTAATAAACGCTTCTTCATGTTCTGTTTTGTTTAAGTATACTGCTCAAGATATTCAATTATAATGCCGCTTTATGTATTAAACATGTAGTAAAACCCCGCATCGATTTAAAAAAAAGAAATTTTATGTAAGTTTGGCAACGTTAATCCGTCTGATGGAGCAACGAGAACAGAGAATGACAAATACAACCCTTATTAACACCGATAAATATGAGTTAGTTGTAGGATTAGAGGTACATGCACAACTATCTACAGCAAGCAAAGCCTTCTCGTCCGATTCAGCTGCTTTTGGTTCAAAACCCAATACCCATATCAGCCCGGTTTCATTAGGTCACCCGGGTACTTTACCGCGCTTAAACAGCAAAGTGGTTGAGTATGCCATTAAAATGGGATTAGCCGTTGAAAGCAGGATAAATCTGCATAATCATTTTGCCCGTAAAAACTACTTTTACGCCGATCTGCCGAAAGGCTACCAGATAAGCCAGGATACCGAACCTATTTGTATAGGCGGCAACGTGGAAGTAAAACTAAAGAGCGGCGAAGTGAAAAAGATAGCCATCCACCATATTCATATGGAAGAAGATGCTGGTAAAAGTATGCACGATCAGCATGATACCGAATCGCTGATCGACCTAAACCGTGCGGGCGTACCGTTGCTGGAGATCGTATCAGAACCGGATATGCACAGCTCAGAAGAAGCCCACCAGTATTTAACCGAAATACGCCGTTTGTTGCGTTACCTGGATATTTGCGATGGCAATATGGAAGAGGGTAGTATGCGCTGCGATGCCAATATTTCGGTTCGGTTAAAAGGAACAGAGAAGTTGGGTAACCGTTGCGAGGTTAAAAATCTCAATTCCATCCGTAATGTACAGCGCGCTATTGAGCATGAGTTTTTACGCCAGATTGAGGTGATTGAAGCAGGAGGGGTGATAGACCAGAATACGCTTAATTTTGATGCTGATACCGGCGAAACATCAGTATTACGATCGAAAGAAATGGCTAACGATTACCGGTATTTTCCCGATCCCGACCTGCCGCCTGTGATCATAACAGAAGCCGAAGTACAGCGCATCCGCGAAAAAATGCCTGCTTTGCCAAAACAGCTTTACCATAAATATACCGGGCAGCTTGGCTTACCGGCGTATGATGCTTCGGTAATTACTGCTGATAAGGAGCTTGCCATTTATTTTGAAGAGCTGATAGGCCAAACCAGTTATTATAAAACTGCCGCAAACTGGATGATGGGTACCGTAAAATCATACTTAAACGAAAATAACCTGCAAATGAGCGAGTTTTCGTTAAGTCCGGCAAAACTGGCTGATATTATTCAACTGGTTGAAAGCGGCAAGGTAAGCAGTTCTGTGGCTGCGCAAAAAGTATTCCCGGAGTTGATCAAAAATCCGGGTAAAAGTGCCTTGCAAATTGCCGAAGAGCAAAACCTGGTTATCGATCAAAATTCATCCGACGTAGCCTCGTTTATTAAAGAGGCCCTGGCCAAACATCCCGATAAGGTGATAGAGTACCATAAAGGGAAAAAGGGCGTTTTGGGTTTGTTTATGGGTGAGATCATGAAAATATCGAAAGGAAAGATAGATCCTAAAAAAACAAACCAGTTATTAATTGAAGTATTAGAATCATCAAAATGAAAATAAAAACATTAACTCGTTTAGCGGGCTTTTTGTGTGCGATCGCATTCGTATCATCATGTAAGGATAATGATGCCTTTGTGCTTAAGGGGCAAATTGATAACCCGGGGAAACTGCATAGTGTTTACCTATTGCAGCCCGATACCGCCCTGAGCTATTCAATGGTAACAGTTGATTCGACAGTGATAAACGATGACCACAAATTTTCGTTTAAGCGACAGGCATTTTTTCCAACTTTTTATAAATTATTGATCGGCAGCCGTACCTATGATATTATTGCCAAAAACGGCGATGAAATATCGTTTAAGCTGGATGGTAAGGATACTACTTACAGCTACCAGGTGTCAGGATCGGATGATTCGGAAAATATGTATAGGCTCAACAAAATGAGCAATTACTTTTCGGCAATTACCACCAAACTTAGTGATGAGTATGGCGCCAAAACAAAGCTTGCCAAAAACAAAGCCGACTCGGATGCGCTGTATACCTTGTATTATCCAAAGTTTATCAAAAATATGGATAACTATGGTGCAAGGGCCTGGGCTTTTATCGATTCGAATAAAAACTCGCTTGCGGGCTTTATTGCATCAAAATCATTAGATAAATATAAATATGAGCAGCAGTTAGTTGCTTACGCGGATGAAATAAAAGATAAGTTTCCGGGTAATAAAGATGTACAAAGTTTTGTGAAAGCCATGGCTGCTGTAAAACCTGTTTCGGTTGGCCATACCGCGCCTGATTTTACTTTGTTCGATGCCGACAACAAACCGGTTAAATTATCAGACTATAAAGGCAAATATGTAATGCTCGATTTTTGGGCATCATGGTGTCAGCCTTGCCGCCAGGAAAACCCTAACGTGGTTAAGCAATATGCAGCATTTAAAGATAAGGGCCTTAACATATTGGGTATCACCTTAGATGAGGATCGCCAGGCATGGCAAAAAGCCATAGCTGCAGATAAGCTGACATGGCGCCACGCGGCTGAGTTTAAACGCTTTGAAGGGCCTACCGTAAAACAATTTAAAGTAGAGGCTATCCCTTCTAATTTTATTATCGACCCCAAAGGTATCATTATCGCTAAAAATATTACAGGTGTTGAACTTGAAGCTTTTTTGAACAAAACGTTTAATAAGCCTCAATAAAAAGTTAAGTTAATGTAAGCATTAACAATTTGTTAATATGTATTTAACCTTTTGCTATAATTAAGGTTATACATTTACACAAAAAATACACATGAGCAGTTCAAAACAAAAGATTCTGATTGTTGACGATGAGCCGGATATTTTGGAGTTGATAGAATACAATTTAAAGAAAGAAGGTTACCACGTATTTACTGCGCGCAACGGACAAGAAGCCGTTTCTGAGGCCAAAAAGGTACTTCCCGACCTGATCATACTGGATATTATGATGCCTAAGATGGATGGTATTGAGGCCTGCCGCATTATGCGCACTATGCCCGAATTTAAAAACACCTTTATGGTTTTTTTAACCGCCCGCAGCGAAGAATACTCTGAAATTGCCGGCTTTAACGTTGGTGCCGATGATTATATAGCGAAACCGATCAAACCCCGTGCATTGGTTAGCCGTATTAATGCAATATTAAGACGTAATTCGCCAACCGAAGAAGTATCGGATAACAAACTGGAAATTGGCGACCTGGTTATTGACCGCGAAGCTTACCTGGTTTTTCAGGGTGGCGAAAAGGTAGTTTTAGCGAAAAAAGAATTTGAATTATTATACCTGCTGGCCTCAAAACCAGGCAAAGTATATACCCGGGAGATCATTTTAAAGAACATCTGGGAAGATTCGGTAGTGGTTACCAACCGAACCATTGATGTGCATATCCGTAAATTACGCGAGAAACTGGGTGAAACTTATGTGTCTACCGTAAAAGGTGTAGGATATAAGTTTGAGCTACATTGATTTCGGATTTCGGATGTTCGATTTCGGATTTATTTAATTAAGAATAGTCGACTTAAATAAAAAGTCTTTCTGTGATATACAGGGAGACTTTTTTGTTTCTAAGCCGTTTGCCTGGCACAAATTCGAAATCCCAAATCCGATATCCGAAATATTACGATATTTGCAGCGAAATGAAGATACCCAAGTTCCAGGACCTGATATTGTTTGAAAACGATGATGTTATAGTAGTTAACAAGCCACCGTTCATAAGTTCGCTTGATGAGCGCGAAGGCGGTGAGATCAATATGCTGCGCCTGGCTAAAAACTACTGCGAAGACGCACAGATATGCCACCGGTTGGATAAAGAAACATCAGGCGCGTTAATTATTGCCAAAAATCCGGAAGCTTATCGCTATGTGTCCATCCAGTTTGAAAAGCGCCGGGTTAAAAAAGTATATCATGCCATTATTGAGGGCACACATGTTTTTGAAGACCTGCAGATAGATCTGCCGATATTAAATGCCGGCAAGGGTAACGTAACCATCAGCAGGCAGGAGGGTAAAAAGGCCGAAACGCATTTTCAATCCATCAAATATTTTAAACACTATACCCTGGTTGATTGCCGCCCGGTTACCGGCCGCATGCACCAGATCCGTATACACTTAGCCACACAACGCGCGTCGATAGCCGGGGATGAGATGTACAAAGGAAAGCCGGTATTTCTTTCGGAAATAAAACGCGGGTACCGTATTGGCAAAGACCAGGAAGAACTACCCATTATGAAGCGGTTTGCGCTGCACGCTTACGAGGTGAGTTTTAAAACCAACGAAGATACACCGGTAACCATACACGCGCCGTATCCAAAAGATTTTGAAACTTTATTGAAGTTGCTGGATAAGTTTGATAGCTAATATCAAACCAGAAAAAGCTCATCAATTTCAATCTTTTCGTGCAAGCTGATCTTGCTCAGGTCGAGCACGATCTGTCCGTCGCCATCGCGGTTAAAAACAGGCTTGAATTTGGCGCCCCAAACTATTTCATCGGCCTGGTAGGAGGTACGCGAGTGCACTGTTTGCGAGAAGGTATCATCAAAAGCCTTTAGTAAAACAGTGAAGTTAACTTCCGCTTTGAGCATCTCATCATAAGTAACGCCTTTTAGCGGGCTGTGCTCGTCAAGCGGGTGCACTACTGTCCAGTTTAAGCTGAGCAGACTTACCTTTTTACGTTCCAGATCCAGTTGTACAAACCGCCTGACAGGTTTGCCGTCAACATCTTCCACGTATGACAGGTTAAGCTCAACCTGCAGATCGATGAGCGAACTTCGGCGTTGATTGGCCAGCCTGAACATCAAACCTAAGCCATGTTCGCCGTAAGGTGCTACGATCATGTGTTTGCTGTAAACAATTTTGGCCGTCGGCCTCGAAAAACGCCCGTATAGTAAACCGGTAGCCAAGGCAAACAACAATAAACCCATCATGGATTCGAGCGCTGCAACGCTATTGGTAGGCACGCCGGATGGACTGATATGCCCGTAACCAACCGTAGATATAGTTTGAGCGGAGAAAAAGAACGCATCAAAAAATTGACTCATAGGAGTCTGGCCCTCTGATCCTATCAGATTATTTGCTCCGATAGCCAGATAAATACAGGTAAAAATCAGATTGATGATGATGTACCCGCTTAATACCAGCAGCCAGAATTTAGTCCAGCGCATGGTAATCAGCGTATGATAATTGTTTGAGGTATCAAAAAACGATAACCCCTTGCGTTTAACATTCACCGATCCGTCCTGGTTGATCAATCGTTGATTTTTAACAACCGCCTGAGTGCCAAAACCAAGATCGTTTTCGGGGTTAAATTTTACTTTCTTAAATCCCATGCTGTAAATATGAAGCTAATACCTGTAAATTTATCATAAAGCTTGTTTTTAGAAAAAACAATTTCCATATTTGTGCAGCAAAATGAAAAAAACAGGTTTAAATAACAATTGGTGGTGGCTTAACGAGTAATCGTAAGGCAATCCCTGTGTTTAAACTATGCTAAATATATTGAAAGGGTTGCCAATGGCAGCCCTTTTTTATTGTAATCCCAATAACCTTCCCTGAGGGTAGTAATTAGTGGAAGTTGAGAATTATAAGATGAAATCGATACTAAATCACCTTTTTGAGCACAAAACCTTTAGCAAGGATGAGTCGAAAACTATTTTGACCAACATTGCCCAGGGCAAATACAACAATTCGCAAATGGCAGCCTTTATGACGGCTTACTGTATGCGGAATATTACGGTTGACGAGCTGGAGGGCTTTCGCGACGCCATGCTTGAGCTTTGCCTGCCGGTAGACTTAGGCACCGATGAACTGATAGACCTTTGCGGTACCGGCGGCGATGGAAAGGACACTTTCAATATTTCAACCCTGGCATCGTTCGTGGTAGCCGGGGCAGGGTATAAGGTGGCTAAACATGGTAATTACGGTGTGTCGTCGGGGTGTGGCTCATCAAATGTGATGGAATACCTGGGTTACCAGTTTACCAGCGATATGGACAAATTAAAACGCAGCATTGATAAAGCAAATATTTGCTTTTTACATGCGCCGTTGTTCCACCCGGCTATGAAAACTGTTGCGCCTATACGTAAAGAGTTAGGTGTGAAAACCTTTTTCAATATGCTGGGGCCAATGGTTAATCCGGCAAAACCGAAGAACCAGATAGTAGGCGTATTTAGTTTGGAATTGGCAAGACTGTATGCTTACCTCTATCAAAAATCAGATAAAAACTATACCATACTGCACGCTTTGGAAGGTTATGATGAAGTATCATTAACCTGCGACTTTAAAACATTCGGTAAGGCAGGAGAGAAGATCAATTCGATCACTGATCTGGGTTTTAAAAAACTGCAGCCTGTTGAAATTGCAGGTGGTAATACCGTACCTGAGTCGGCTGATATTTTTATCAGTGTTTTGGTTGGCGAAGCAACCCCGGCCCAAACAAATGTGGTACTGTGCAACGCGGCCCTGGCCATACAAACGCTTAACGCGGATAAAAGCTTTGCCGATTGCTATTACGAAGCCGAGGAATCGCTGTTAAGTAAAAAGGCATTGATCAGCTTTAAAAATCTGACAAGTAATTAAGCAATGAAGATCAAGGTTTGTGGTATGACGGATATGAATAATGTTAAGCAATTAAAAGAGCTTAACCCGGATTATATCGGCTTTATTTTTTATCCTAAATCACCACGATTTGTTAAAAATGAAAATGCATTAAACGCAGTACCCAAAAACATTATAAAAACCGGTGTTTTTGTAGATCTATATGAAGGCAGGGTTGAGGAAATGATCCATCGTTACCATCTTGATGCTATACAATTACATGGGAATGAAAGCCCCGGATTTTGTGCTCACTTTAAAGGTAGCGTACAAGTTTTAAAAGCCTTTGGTGTGGACGAGAACTTTGTTTTCGATGTACTTGAACCTTACAAAGATTCCGTAGATTATTTTTTGTTCGATACTAAAACAGCGCAGCACGGCGGCTCGGGTAAAACTTTCAATTGGGATATCTTACAGAAATACAGCCTTAATGTGCCTTTCTTTTTAAGTGGTGGTTTAAGTATGGATAACCTGGCTGAAGTACAGGAACTTAAACATCCTATGTTTTACGGTGTTGATTTAAACAGCCGGTTTGAAACAGCCCCCGGTATAAAAAATATTGAGCTTTTAACAAAAGCATTTAACTTATTAAAACAAGCATGAAATACGGAGTTAACGATTTAGGTTACTATGGTGACTTTGGCGGAGCATATATTCCCGAAATGTTGTACCCCAACGTTGAAGAATTACGCCAGCAGTATATGGCCATTACTACCGATAAGAGCTTTATCGAAGAGTTCGATCAGCTTTTAAAAGACTATGTGGGCCGCCCGTCGCCGTTATATTTAGCCAAACGTTTTTCGGAGCGTTATGGCGCTAATATCTTTTTTAAGCGGGAAGATCTGAACCATACAGGCTCGCATAAAATAAACAATGCCATAGGGCAGATCTTACTGGCGCAACGGCTCGGTAAAAAACGCATTATTGCCGAAACAGGTGCCGGGCAGCATGGGGTAGCTACGGCTACGGTTTGTGCCTTAAAAGGTATTGAATGCGTGGTGTATATGGGCGAGATAGATATTGAGCGCCAGGCGCCAAACGTTGCCCGGATGAAGATGCTGGGTGCTACCGTAGTGCCTGCAACATCGGGCAGTAAAACGTTAAAGGACGCAACTAACGAAGCTATGCGCGACTGGATCAATAACCCGGTTGATACGCATTATATTATAGGCTCTGTAGTGGGGCCATATCCGTACCCCGAAATGGTGGCACGTTTCCAGTCTATCATATCGGCGGAAGCCAAAAGTCAGTTATTTGAACATACCGGTAAGCATTTGCCCGAATATGTAATGGCCTGTGTAGGCGGTGGCAGCAATGCTATGGGTATGTTTTATCACTTTTTGGATGATGAAAGTGTAAAGCTGGTAGCGGTTGAAGCAGCAGGTAAAGGCGTTGACAGCGGCCACTCGGCAGCGACATCGGTATTGGGGCGTGAAGGTATTTTGCACGGCAGCCGTACTATTTTAATGCAAACCGATGACGGGCAGGTTGTTGAACCTTACTCAATTTCGGCCGGGTTGGACTACCCGGGTATAGGTCCGCAGCACGCACATCTGCATAAAATTAAGCGCGCACAATATGTGAGCATTACAGACGATGAAGCTTTACAAGCAGGTTTATTGTGCTCTCAGTTAGAAGGCATTATCCCGGCTATTGAAACAGCACACGCCCTGGCACAGCTGGAAAAGATGAAATTTAACCCGGATGATAACGTGATCATTTGCCTTTCGGGAAGAGGGGATAAGGATTTGGCGACGTATATTGATTACTTTAATTTTTAAGATTTTTAGTCCATGGACCATAGTCCATAGACCATAGTTTTTTATTAATATATTTCCATGGACTATTGACCATGGACTATCGACTAAAAATGAACAGACTACAAAAGCTTTTCGCATCGGGTAAAAAGGACCTGTTATCGATATATTATACAGCGGGTTATCCCACATTGAGCAGCACGGTTGCTATTGCCGAGGCACTGGAAAAAGCGGGTGCGGATTTTCTGGAAATAGGTTTTCCATACTCAGACCCGCTGGCTGACGGGCCGACCATACAGCATAGCTCGCAAATAGCGCTCGATAACGGGATGAACCTGAATGTATTGTTCGATCAACTGGCTGACCTGCGTAATCGCGTTAATATCCCGGTTATCCTGATGGGGTATGCCAACCCGATGATACAATACGGAGTGGAGTGCTTTTGTAAAAAGGCTGCCGACGTTGGTGTAGATGGTGTTATTGTGCCCGATTTGCCGATGCACGAATATGAGCAGCTTTACAGTAAATACTTTAAGGATAATAACCTGAGCAATATCATCCTGGTAACGCCACAAACATCAACAGACCGGATACGCAAAATTGATGAGTTAAGTGATTGCTTTATTTATCTGCTGTCGTCGTCAACTATTACCGGTAAGAGTTTGCAGATGAGCGATGTGGTGGATACGTATTTTAAACGTATTAAGGATATGCAACTGAAAAACCCAACCATTGTAGGTTTTGGTATCGCCGATAAAACATCGTATAAAAAAGCCTGCGAATACAATACCGGGGCCATAGTGGGGAGTGCGTTTGTGAAATACCTGGGATCGGATGAAAATTATTTAAATGGAATAAGCAATTTTATAAAGCAATTTAAAGGATAAATTGTTAACTTACCGGCAATTACAGATCATATTTGAGCTGCCCCCTGAATGAAAATAAGTGTTCTAACCCCGTCGTATAATACCGGTAAATATCTCGAACGAGCGATACAAAGCGTAATAGCTCAAAATTATGAGCCATACGAACACATTATTGTAGACGGGGGGTCGACTGATAATTCGCTCGAGCTTTTTGAAAAATACGACGAGCATTTGAAATGGGTATCAGAACCCGATAAAGGCCAGTCGGACGCTATGAACAAGGCATTTAACATGTCGACCGGTGATGTGATCGTTTACCTGAATGCTGATGATGAATTTGCGCCCAATGCCTTTAAAGAAATTGCTAAAACCTTTAAAAGCAAACCGGGCATTGATATGGTAGTTGGTAACCTGGTATTTATTAATCCTGAAGGGAGCTCGATAAGGGTGCCATCGCACAAATACCTGGATATTGTTCAATACTGGTTAAACCTGTTCCCTAATAACCCGGTAAGCTATTTTTATACCCGTAAAATGCAGGCAATACTTGGCGATTTCCCCATTGACGACCATTATGCTATGGATATCTGGTTTTTATTGCGTGCTTACAAAAAGTTCAATATCGTTAAGTTGGATAAGGTTTTGGGTACATTCCATTCGGATGGAACCAATAAAACAGCCACTTCTGATGTTGGCGGAAATTTGCACCGCGCAGTAAAAAAACACCTGAAAACAGAAAATAGGATAATGATTCCTTATTTTTATTATAAGCTTATTATAGGGAAAGTGAAGGGCAAAAGTCAGTAGCTATCGTTATTAAAAATGCCCAAATTTGCTTTAGCAATAACAGCAATTGAAATTTCGAAGAGATACCTTGATAAACAGACCTGTTGCCAGGTTAAATAAACCTGGTGCTGTATTTTTGTTGTTAATTATCAGCGTAACTCTATCTGCCTGGAGCTATTATCGCGAGGTGATGCCCACCGGGCCATACCAGTTTAATTACCCTGCCAACTTTGGTAACCGCGTCAACATACCAGATGATAACCCCACAACAAAGCAAGGTGTTTACCTGGGGCGGATGTTGTTTTACGAGCCACGTTTATCGGTCAACAATACTTTAAACTGTGCAAACTGCCATAAGCAAGAGTTTGCATTTACGGACAGACGCCCGTTTAGTGTGGGCGCAGATGGTGTGGAAACCAAGCGCAACGCCATGTCGTTGGCTAATTTGCTGTGGACGCGTAAGTTTTTTTGGGATGGCCGTGCAGCAAGTTTAGAAGAGCAGGCTGCTATACCATTAACCAATCCGCACGAAATGGGGCAATCGCTGGAAGCCTCAGTTAAAAAACTGAATGCCGAACCCAAATACCCTGCTTTATTTATGGCAGCTTATGGCGATGAAAATATTACCGGAGAGCGGATAGTTAAAGCTTTAGCACAGTTTGAGCGCACTTTGATATCGGCAAACTCGCGGTATGACCAATATCTGCGCAAAGCATACCAACCTACTACAGAAGAACTAAAGGGAATGGAGCTTTTTAACACCGGGCCACAACCCGAGAAAGGCATCCGCGGGGCAAATTGCGCACATTGCCATGGGGGTGCTAAAACTTATATGGAGTTATTTCACAATAACGGCCTGGATAGCATCGCGAAAGATAAAGGCATTGAAACCTTAACGGGCTTAGCCGGCGACCGTGGCCGGTTTAAGGTACCTACACTACGAAATATTGCTTTAACTGCACCGTATATGCACGACGGCCGTTTTAAAACCTTAGACGAGGTGCTTGACCATTACAGCGACCATGTTAAACAGTCGGAATCGCTAAGTACGGTTTTTAGGGGAGAAAGTAACCAAGTTGGCGGGCAAACATTGAAACTGCTTCCGAAGGAAAAGAAAGAGATCATCGCGTTTTTAAATATGCTGACCGACAAAGATTTTATTACCAATCCCGAATTTTCGGACCCGCATTTACATCCTATAAAAAAATAGATGCATCTATATTATGAAAAAACAATTGCTTATCGCTCTTATCGGTTTTATTGGTTTAACCATTCCGGTAATAACCAATGCACAAACAGCTGCAACCGTTAAGGTAACCGGAGAAGTTACTGCGCCGCTAAATCTGACACTTACCGATCTGCACCAGTTTACCCAGGTGACGGTTACCCGTAAAGACAAGGACGGTAAAGATCATATTTATACAGGCGCGGTATTATCGGATATCCTGACAAAGGCCGGCGTAACCATGGGGCAGCAGTTAAGAGGGGAAAACCTGACCAAATATTTATTGGTTGAAGCCAGTGATGGTTACCAGGTTGTATTTGCTTTGGCCGAACTGGATAAAAGTTTTACCGACAGAGCAATTATACTGGCTGATACGATAGATGGCAAGCCGTTGGCAGCCGGTGATGGGCCGTTCCGGATTATTGTGCAGGATGATAAGAAGCCAGCACGATGTATGAAACAGGTTACCAGTATGAAAGTGGTTTTTGCTAAATGATGTTTTGACAGATACCCGTATTTTTTGTATTTTAACCAACATCATCTACTCAATTAAATTGCACAATGGACAGAAATTTACGGGTGCTTAAAAACGATATACTTTTTGCCGAACTTGTTTTTATTTATGAAACCCAGGTATCAGGCAATGTTTCGGTAACTATGTATGGAAGCAAGCCTATAGGCGATGGATTAAGCACTGTTTTTCCGTTGGTTACTTACAGAACTGAATTTTCGCATTCGCTTTTAACAACTTTTGATGCGATTGAAGAGTTTGACCGTGGTTTTTTAAAATCGCAACCCGCACCTCCGCAACCCGAAGACCTGGCAGATGTCGCATCAATTACCTATGATGATAGCATGGCATTAGTGTACGATGCTGTGCATTACAGGTATGTGTTTAACAGCCCGTTTGGTGGTATCGCTGACGTTTATGCCAACTTTATTGAAAACACAAAAGAGCTTAAGTTTATATCAGGGAACAGCATCAGCGGAGACAATTCAGCGTCATCCAATAGTTTTGAAACAAACCTGAATTTTTGTATCCGCTTTGCAAATGATAACCTGATAGACCCACCCACTGAATTTTCCCTGATCGGCTGGCGTTAAGATTAAGTAAATGAGCGTTTCAACAAAGTAATTTGAGCTTTTTAACAAATTGGAACGACTGTAAACCCAGCACCTTTGTTTAACATAAATATTAAACAAATGGAAAGAATATGGTTTATAACAGGCAGCTCCCGGGGATTGGGAAAAAGCCTTACAGAAGCAGTACTTGCCCACGGAGATAAAGTTGCGGCAACCGCCCGTAATACCGAACAATTGAAAGCATTTACGGAAAAGTATCCCGGTAAGGTATTGCCAATTCAACTGGATGTTACTGATCAACAACAGATCAATATCGCAGTTGAAGCAACGATTGCACATTTTGGGCGAATAGATGTGCTGGTTAATAATGCAGGTTTTGGCATAACGGGCGCTGCCGAGGCTTATACCGATGAGCAGGTTCGCAGTCAACTGGAAACTAACCTGTACGCACCCATTGCCGTAACCCGCGCGGTATTGCCTTACATGCGTAAACAACGGTCGGGGCATATTTTACAGATCAGTTCGGTTGGCGGCCGTGCCGGTAGCGCCGGGATAACCATTTACCAGGCTGCTAAGTTTGGTCTTGGTGGTTTTAGCGAAGGTTTATCAAAAGAAGTGGCACCGCTGGGTATCAAAGTAACGTGTGTTGAACCCGGAGGTTTCCGTACGGATTGGGCGGGCGACTCGATGACCTATGCGCAAAGTATTGAAGGCTATGAATGGACCGTTGATGTACGGGCAGGCTTTTTTAAAAGCGGTAGCTTTGTGCCGATGGGTGATCCCGATAAGGCAGCAAAAGTAATGGTTGATATCATTGATCACCCGGAGCCGCCCTTACACCTGATATTGGGTAGTGAAGCTATCGGAATAGTTAAAAGTTCAGAAGCCGGTAAATTAGCCGAGCTGGAAAAATGGCTGCCGGTAAGCGTTTCGACAGACCATGAGGATGCGGTTAACTTTTTTGAAACTAAAGAAGGGCAATCATACCTGGGTTTAAAAGGGTATAAACAGGAATAATTAAATTTGAGGATGCCTACCAAAGAAGAGAAAAGCAAATCGTTGCCCATTTTGTATTCGTGTTATGCAACGCGTAATCGCGAAGGGGAGCAGTTTGTGGCAGACCATGTGTTTAGTTACCAGATATCGGGCACGCTTACGCTGAATGATGGTGATAAAAATTATACGTTTAGCGAAGGCGAGTACAGGTTTATCAGAAAAAATCAATTGCTTAAGTTTAATAAACAGCCGCCTGCGGGCGGCGAGTTTAAAACCTTATCGGTATACCTTGACCAGCAAACGCTGCGAAATTTTAGTATGGAATATGGTTACAAGGCGGAGAAAAGTACCGTTACTGTACCCGGTGTTATCGAATTGAAACCGGATAGACTTTTGGCAGCTTATATCACTTCGGTAATGCCATACCAGAATACCGAAGAGCAGCCGGGTAACGAGCAATTGATGGCTCTTAAGCTACGGGAAGCTATTTTGATCTTGTTGCAAACTAATCCTGAACTGAAAAATGTATTGTTTGATTTTAGCGATCCCGGCAAAATTGACCTGGAAGGTTTTATGAATAAAAACTTTCATTTTAATGTACAGCTTAAACGGTTTGCTTATTTAACCGGGCGAAGCCTGGCTACTTTTAAACGCGATTTTGAAAAGATATTTAACACCTCGCCGAGCCGGTGGCTACAAAAACGCAGGCTGCAGGAGGCGCATTACCTGATCAAAGAGAAAGGGAAGTCGCCATCGACTATTTATCTCGACCTCGGCTTTGAGGATCTTTCGCATTTTTCGTTCGCGTTTAAAAAAGCTTACGGCGTTGCGCCAACTAAAATTTAGCGAAGCAGGGTATTATGTGCCCTGCTTATCAGTTATTTTGCCGGAACGAATTTTAAGGCATACGAATCAAGACAATAGCGTTTGCCGGTAGGTGCAGGGCCATCGTCAAATACATGACCGAGATGTAAGCCTGTGCTACGCTCCACAACTTCCTGCCGTACTTCGCCGTATGAATCGTCTTCAACGATCATGATATCTTTATCATTGATAGGCTTAAAAAAACTTGGCCAGCCTGTGCCCGAATCGAACTTGGCATCAGAACTGAACAGCGGCTTATCGGTGGCCGCGCTTAAGTAAATGCCTTTTTTGTGATTATCCCAATACGGGTTTCTGAATGGAGGCTCGGTACCTTTATTGACCATAATATCGTAAGCATCAGATGATAACACAGTTTTCCAGTAGCTGTTTGGTTTGGCACCCGGAAAGGTTTTGACATCTTCGGAACTGCCTGGTTTGATGGTATGATTTTGACTACAGGCTTGTAGTGCCAATAGCAATAGGGTGGATATGGCTATGTTTGTTCTTTTCATATGGACTTAGTAGTTGTTTTACTATAAACCTTACATGGTTTTTATATTTCAAAGAACGATATTTAGTACCATCGCGGTACCAGGAAACTTAATTATTACAAAGTAATTATCAAAGGTACGGGGGCTGGGGCAGAAAGTAGTCTCACATATTTAAGACAAGCTGGTGTGCGTGTTTACGGTTACAGTGAAAATTTTAAATAATTTAGCTGCAAATACTCAAATGCCAGCAAGTAGAAAGCCAAACACAGAGGAAAAGGATCAACTGCACCCGCGCAACAGACACAGGCAGCGCTATAATTTTTCAGAATTGATAGATGCCTGTCCTGAATTATCAGCTTATGTTGCGTTAAACCAGTTTGGTGATAGATCTATCGACTTTAAAAATCCGCTGGCTGTAAAAGCACTGAATAAGGCCTTGCTAAAACAGTTTTATACTATTGAGCACTGGGATATCCCGGAAGGCTATTTATGCCCGCCTATACCCGGCCGTGCTGACTATATTCATTACGTGGCCGATCTGTTAGCTGAAACCAATCAAGGTATGATCCCAAAAGGAAAAAACACAAAAGTGCTGGATATAGGCACCGGGGCCAATTGTATTTACCCGTTGATAGGTAATTACGAGTATGGCTGGAGCGTTGTGGGTTCGGATATTGATGAGCGTGCTGTCCGTTCTGCAAAAAACATTGTAACGGTTAACTCATTATCTAAAGCCATCAGCATCCGGAAGCAAAATTCGACACAAAACATTTTTACTGGCATAATTAACCCCGGTGAACGGTTTGATTTGACGATATGTAATCCTCCGTTCCATTCGTCGGCAAAAGAAGCGGCTGCCGGTACAGAGCGTAAGTGGAAAAATCTTGGTCGGCAAGATAATGCCAAACAGGTTTTAAACTTTGGCGGCCAAAACGCGGAGCTTTGGTGTGAGGGTGGCGAAGAACGTTTTGTGCGACGGATGATTGATGAAAGCATTGGTTTTGCAAAGCAGTGCCTGTGGTTTACCACATTGATCTCTAAAAAAGAAACATTGACCTCATGTTATCGCGCATTGGAGAAGGCCGGCGCTGTTGAGGTGAAAACGATCAGTATGGCGCAGGGGCAAAAGGTAAGCCGAATTTTGGCCTGGACGTTTTTAAACCAGGAAGAGCGCAATCAATGGTGAGCAGGCTGAAAATAAAAAAGCTCCTTATTTATCATAAAGAGCTTTTTGTTTGATCGGTAAACTTTAAAAGTTAGGTTTCAATACATATTTATCGTAGAACCTGAAGATGTGTTCAACAGCTTCTTCGGCGGTATCAACCAAACGGTAAAGGTTCAGATCATCGGGGCTGATGTTATGTTCTTGTGCAAGCATTTTTTCTTCCACCCATTTAAATAAGCCACCCCAGTAATCGGTACCTACAAACACGATAGGGAAACGGGCTATCTTACCGGTTTGGATAAGCGTTATCGCTTCGAACGATTCGTCCATGGTGCCAAAACCACCGGGCAGAATGATAAAGCCCTGTGAGTATTTCATAAACATTACCTTGCGTACAAAAAAGTAATCAAACTGCATTACTTTATCCCTGTCGATATACTTGTTGTGAAACTGCTCGAAAGGTAATTCGATATTTAAGCCAACTGATTTACCGCCGGCTTCATAAGCTCCTTTGTTGGCAGCTTCCATAATGCCGGGGCCACCGCCTGATATTACACCATAACCGCGCTCTGTTAACAGGCGGGCGCAAGTTTCTGATAATTTGTAGTAAGGGTTATCGTTTTTAGTACGTGCCGAACCGAATATAGATACACATGGCCCTATTTTGGCCATTTTTTCAAAGCCGTCAACAAATTCGGCCATAATTTTAAAGATCTGCCAGCTATCGGTTACCTTGATCTCCTGCCAGTTTTTGTTCTCAAACGCCTGTCTGATTTTTTCTTCACTTGTCATAGATGTTCTCCTGACTCCGCCCTTTGCGGAGTATTTTAATTTTCGAAATAAAGAGCTAAGGTACGGATTTGCGCGGGTTATGCATTAAATATTCGTTAAGCTTTTATGCTTTTGCGGTAATATTTTGTGCTTTGTGCGATGAGGTGACCCATAATCCCACGAAAGTGATCAAACCATTTACGATGATGAGTTCATTATCAAACACATAACCACCAAACCATGCTTTGGAGTAAGTACTTAGGAAAAAGCATACCGCAGGCGATATCAGACAAATGAATGGTACCAGCTTATCGGCAGCCTGGCGGCTTTTAACAAACAAGCCAAAAGAGTATAAGCCCAGTAATGGGCCGTAGGTGTATGAGGCTACTTTAAATATAGCACCTACAACCGCATCGTTGTTGATGCTGTTAAAAACGATGATGGTTAAAAACATTAATCCCGAAAAGGCAATATGCACGTAGTGGCGCGCTTTTACATTTTTTTTGCTGTTGACATCGCTGCGCTTATTAAAGTTCAGGAAATCGACACAGAATGAAGTTGTAAGAGCGGTTAGTGCCGAATCGGTAGTGGCAAACGTGGCTGCCGTTAAGCCCAGCATAAATACAATTGCCGGAACAATGCCCAGGTATTGTAAGGCGATAGTAGGATAGAGATAATCGGTTTTTGCAACTGTGATGCCGTTTTTTTGTGCGTACATATACAATAATGCACCTACACTTAAAAAGAAGATATTGATCACCACAAAAACCCCGGTAAAGCTGAACATGTTTTTTTGTGCTTCGCCTATGTTTTTACAGCTCAGGTTTTTCTGCATCAGGTCCTGGTCGAGGCCAGTCATGGCAACGGTAATAAACAAACCGCCCAAAAACTGCTTACCAAAGTGGAACTTGCTGCCAAGGAAATCGGTAAAGAAAAAGATCTTTGAATAACTGCTGTTTTTAATAGCGTCGGCAGCTTCAAATATATTGTAGTTTAAGCTTTTACAGATAAAATAAATAGACAGGAACACCGACGATACCAGGAACAACGTTTGCAAGCTATCGGTAATGATAATGGTTTTTAAGCCACCACGATAAGTATAAAGCCAGATAAGTAGCAAACAGATCATTACAGTTACCGCAAAAGGAACATGGTAAGCATCAAAAATAAATTTCTGTAAAACTATTACCACCAGGTATAACCTGAATGCAGAGCCAATGGTACGGCTGATGAGAAATATAGCCGCCGCGGTTTTATAGCTCCAGGTGCCCAGGGCGCCTTCGATGTAGCTGTATATGGATGTGAGTTTTAAGCGATAATATAATGGCAGCAATACGGTTGCGATGATAATAAAGCCCGCGGCATTGCCTAATATGAACTGAAAATACGCAAACTGATCGCCGGACGGCGCGCCTACCTTGCCGGGCACGGATATAAAAGTTACCCCGCTTAGTGCCGTACCGATCATGCCGAAAGCAACCAGGTACCATTTGGAGTTACGGTTGGCTACAAAGAAAGTATCATTATCTGATGATTTGCTCGAGGTAAGAAACGAAATAACAATGAGTATCAGGAAATAACCGATGATAAAGGAGAGGAGTATGAGTGGAGACATAATTGATTTGGTACGATGTGAAATCAATTATAGGAATAATTATGGAAGATGTGAAAGGTAAGATGGAAAATGTAAAGACAAGCAAACATCTTCCATTGTACCTCATACATTTTCCACCGAAATAGTTAATTTAGCAAAATGAACTTTTCGTCGAAGTTGCTGGAAGGAGCGGTGGCCGAATTTGCCAAATTACCGGGAGTGGGACAAAAAACGGCCTTAAGATTAGTGCTGCATTTATTGAACCAGGATAAGGATGATGTGGAGCGGTTTAGCACAGCGATCAATAAATTACGTAACGAGATACAATTTTGCAGTGTATGCCATAACATAGCTGATCAGCCGGTTTGTGAGATATGCTCGGCGCCCAAGCGCGACCGTAGTTTGGTTTGCGTGGTTGAAGATACACGTGACGTGATGGCTATTGAAAATACCAGCCAGTACAATGGCTTATACCATGTATTAGGCGCGTTGATATCACCTATGGATGGTGTTGGCCCTGCCGATCTGGAAGTTGACTCACTGATAGAACGCTTACGCACGGATGAGGTTAAAGAAGTGATCTTCGCGTTAAGCGCAACTATGGAGGGCGATACTACCATTTTTTACCTGCACAAACGATTAAAAGATTTTAGTATCAATATATCAACCATAGCCCGTGGTATTGCCTTTGGTGGCGAGTTGGAGTATGTTGATGAAATAACCCTGGGACGCTCAATAACCACACGCGTCCCTTACGAAAGCGCTTTGACGCGATAAATACACCAATATTTAATATGAGTTTAAAAGGAAAAGTAGTTATTATAACCGGTGCATCATCCGGTATAGGCAGGGCTATGGCTGTTGAGTTTGCCAAAAGGGGTGCTAACCTGATATTGGGTGCACGCCAATATGTGGCCTTGTGCGAATTGGGTCAGCATCTTGAGGGCCTGTATAATGTAAAGGCCATTGCGGTACAATGCGATGTAACCAGTGAGGAGGAATGCAGGTTTTTAATTAACCAGGCATTGGTAACGTTTAAAACTATTGATGTTTTAATTAATAATGCAGGCATATCGATGCGTGCGCTATTTAAGGATGCCGATGTAACTGTTTTAAAACGCCTGATGGACGTTAACTTTTGGGGTACTGTTTATTGCACCAAATATGCGTTGCCCCAAATAACTAAAAATAAGGGAAGTATTGTTGGCGTGTCGTCAATAGCCGGTTATAAAGGCTTGCCGGGGCGTACAGGTTATTCGGCATCTAAATTTGCCATGAATGGTTTTTTAGATTCGCTTCGCGAAGAAAATTTAAAAACCGGTGTGCATGTAATGACTGCCTGCCCGGGTTTTACCTCATCTAATATCCGTAATACCGCATTGACAGCTGATGGCAGCGAGCAAAGCGAAAGCAGCATGAACGAGCAAAAAATGATGAGCGCTGAAGCAGTAGCCAAATTGATAGCCGATGGGATAGAGACCCGTAAACGAACTATCATTATGACCACGCAAGGCAAACTGACGGTACTGTTAAGCAAGTTTTTCCCTGCTATGCTTGATAAAATGGTTTATAAAGTTTTTACAAAGGAAAGAGATCCGTTGTTGAGATAAAAGTCCTGGTCATTGTGAACTTGTTTCAGAATCCCTCAGGATAAGTTTGTCGCTTTGCCTTTATGTGGGATGCCGAAATAAATTCGGCATGACTGTTTTTGCAATTATAAATACATCTCCAACTCACCCTTACCTTCACGGATAATTTCAAAATCACCTGTAGTGCAATCAACCACGGTTGAGGGTACGTTATCGCCATAACCGCCATCGATCACTATATCGACCAAATCCTGGTATTTTTCGTGGATCAGTTCGGGGTCGGTAGAGTATTCAATAATATCGTCGTCATCGTGGATGGAAGTTGAGAGGATAGGATTGCCGAGCGCGACTACAATATCACGCGCAATGTTATTATCGGGTACACGGATACCTACTGTTTTTTTATTGCTGCTTAGTAATTTCGGTACATTACCGTTGGCATTAAATATAAATGTAAATGGACCCGGTAAGGCCTTTTTCAGCACCCGGAAAGTTGTGTTATCAATAGGCCTGATATAATCGGATATGTGCCTGAGATCGGAGCAGATAAACGAAAAATTTGCTTTTTCGGGTTTGATCTTCCTGATCTGGCAAACAGCCTCGATCGCTCTGTGATTGGTGATATCGCAACCCAGTCCGTAAACGGTATCGGTAGGATAGATGATCAATCCGCCTTTGCGTAATACAGCTGCAACCTCTTCAATTGCTTTGGGATTGGGGTTTTCGGGGTAGATTTTTATAAGCATTATACTCCATAAACAAACCATTTAACGGTTTGTGTTTAACAAATATAACCAAATAAAAAAGCCACCCGTTACCAGGTGGCCTTTCAAGGAGTATATATATATGAGATCAGTTAAGCTTGTTTTGCAAATTGTGCGTTGATGATCAGTTTCACATCTTCGCCCACAACAACTGCACCTGCTTCTGTAATGCCATCCCAAACTAAACCAAACTCTTTACGGTTAATTTTGCCGGTAACCTCAAAACCAGCTTTTAAGTTGCCATAAAAGTCGGTTGCAGTACCGCCATGATCAACATCAAGCGTAACCGGTTTAGTTACATCTTTAATGGTCAGGTTTCCGGTTAATTTATCATCAGTTAACGATGTTGATTTGAAAGATATCTTTGGATATTTCTCCGAGTCAAAAAATTCAGGGCCTTTTAAGTGGTCATCGCGCATTTTCTGGTTGGTATCAATACTGTTAGTATCGAGGCTAAACTCAACCTGTGCGCCTTCAAATGTATCGCCTTCGGCTGTAACTGTACCTTCAAATGTTTTGAATGAACCGGTTACTGTAGATATTACTAAGTGTTTAACTTTAAACTGAACTTCTGAGTGCATTGGGTCTAAAGCCCATTTTGTTGTTGCCATGATTTTAATTTTTTAATGTTTATGATTTGATGATACAAAGATAAATAAATTAAATGTTTAAACATGTAATTTCAGTGTAAACAAATAGTGAAACTTTAACAGGCAGATCAGGGCGATTGTTTTAAACAACAAGAGCGCCATATAAAGGCGCTCTTGTTCTGACTTTGTGATGCTATTATTTAATCAGCAATGGCCCTGAACATTAAAGCGCCAACAGTTAAATTGGTTCGGCTATCAATAATGATCGCGCCGCCATTGGCTTTATTTTCCTGGTACAGGTCGAACGCCAAAGGTTCGGCGGTTTTTAACACAATCCGGCCAATATCATTCAACTGGAAGCTATCAGCGTTAACCTGCTCTAAAGTATTGATATTTACCTTGTACAATATATCCTGTATTTTACAGCGGGTAGTTTTGCTGTTATGTTGCACCAAATACATTAAAGAAGTATCCATTGGTTTGGTATCCATCCAGCAGAGATCGGCCTCAATGAGTTGCGATACTTTAGGATGTGACTGTGCAGTTACTAAGATATCTCCGCGGCTGATATCAATCTCATCCTCCAAATGCAGCGTTACCGACATTCCTGCTGATGCTTCGGCGGGCTCGCGGTCAAAAAATTCAATTTTACTGATGGTTGAATGAAAACCCGAAGGCAACACAGTTATCTTATCATTAACCTTGAACGAGCCGCTCAGTACCCTGCCGGCATAACCGCGATAATCGTGCAGTTCGTCGGTTTGCGGACGAATGATCCATTGCACAGGCATCCGGGCATGGTCGGTACTGTCATCCACATCAACCGGTACTGTTTCCAGGTGATCTAACAGGCTTTTGCCTTTATACCAGTGGATACGGTCGCTTTTGTAAACAATATTATCGCCTTTAAGCGCACTTACCGGAATATAGGTTACTTCGTTCAGGTTCAGTTTGGCAGCCATGGCCTGATAGTCTTTAACGATCTTGTTAAAAACGTCCTCATCATAATCTACCATGTCCATTTTATTAACGGCAACAACCACATGCTGCAACGCTAATAATGATACCAGGTAGGAGTGACGGATAGTTTGCTCGATAACGCCTTTGCGGGCATCGATCAATATAATTGCCAGGTCGGCGTTTGATGCACCGGTAACCATGTTGCGGGTATATTGAATATGGCCCGGGGTATCGGCAATGATAAACTTACGTGCATCAGTTTGAAAATATTTGTATGCTACATCAATAGTGATGCCTTGCTCGCGCTCTGCCTTTAAGCCATCTGTTAATATGGCCAGATCAATAGTACCATCGTCGTTTTTGCGATTGCTTTTTTGCAACGCTTCCAGCTGATCAACTAAGATCGAATCGCTATCGTACAATAAACGGCCGATCAAAGTGCTTTTACCGTCGTCAACGCTTCCGGCAGTTAAAAATTTAAGTATATCCATTTGTATTTATGTAAGTGGATGAGGTAAGATGGACGATGGGTTTTACATTTTTCACCTTCCATTTCACATCTTCCATCAAAAGTATCCACCTTTTTTACGGTCTTCCATAGCGGCTTCGCTCACTTTATCGTCCATACGTGCGCCGCGCTCGCTTATCTTTGAAGTGCTTATCTCGTTAATAATATCGTCAATCTCAAAAGCGTCCGACTCTACGGCTGCGGTACAGGTCATATCGCCCACGGTACGGAAACGTACGTTTTTGCGTGTGATGATATCTTCATGGTCCATATTCAATGCATCGGCAGCAGCCATTAACTGGCCATTACGGGTAATTACATCGCGCTGATGCGCAAAATAAATGGTTGGCAACGGGATATTCTCGCGGCGGATATAGTTCCAAACATCCAGTTCTGTCCAGTTGCTTATCGGGAATATCCTTACATTTTCGCCTTTGTGAATTTTACCATTGTACAAGTTCCACAGTTCGGGGCGCTGGCGTTTTGGGTCCCACTGGCCAAACTCATCGCGTACCGAAAATATGCGCTCTTTGGCACGTGCTTTTTCTTCATCGCGGCGGGCGCCACCGATACAGGCGTCAAACTGGTATTGCGCGATAGTATCTAATAAAGTAACGGTTTGCAGCTGGTTGCGGCTTGCGTTTTTACCTTTTTGTTCAACTACTTTACCCTGGTCTATCGAATCCTGCACGTAACCTACGATCAGCTTTTCGCCGATCCTGGCCACCATCTCATCGCGGTAAGCAATAGTTTCAGGGAAATTGTGGCCGGTATCGATATGTACCAGCGGGAACGGAAATTTACCCGGACGGAAAGCCTTTTCGGCCAAACGTACCAGGGTTATGGAATCCTTACCACCCGAAAATAACAGGGCGGGTTTTTCAAACTGCCCGGCAACCTCGCGCAATATGTAAATTGCTTCGGCCTCCAGATCGTCTAAATAATTCAGTTTGTGTTTACTCATGTTTAGTTCTAATTACCACCCTCAAAAAATACCTCTTCGTTGTCATGCGCTTCAGTAATGTGTAAGCCGCATTCCTTTTTGCTTTGATCTTCCCACCACCATCTTCCGGCCCTAAAATCTTCGCCTTCGGCAACCGCGCGTGTACACGGCGCACAGCCAATACTCGGAAAACCCTTGTCGTGCAGCGGGTTATAGGGTATATTGTATTGTTTAATGTATGTTTTTACGTCGTTTAAAGTAAAGTCAAATATCGGATGAAATTTGATAAGTTGGTTACCCTCGTCCCATTCAATATTTTCCATATGCTCGCGGTTGGCCGATTGCTCGGCGCGGATACCGGTTATCCAGATATCGTTCCCCGCAAGGGCACGCTTTAGTGGCTCAATTTTGCGGATACTACAGCATTCTTTACGGTTCTCAACCGATTCGTAAAAGCTGCTCGGGCCTTTGGTACTTACCATCTGCTCAACGGCCGCAGCCTGCGGGTAATAGGCATGAATAGGCTGGCCGTAGATCTCTAAAGTGCGGTTCCAGGTATAATAGGTTTCGGGGAACAGCCTGCCGGTTTCGAGAGTGAAGACTTTGATAGGCAGCTTATTGCTGAAGATCATTTGGGTAATTACCTGATCTTCCCAGCCAAAACTGGTAGAAAAGATAACCTTGCCGGGATACTGTTCGGCCAATAACTTTAAAGCTTCAACCGGTTCTAAACCGGCTATATTTTGCTTTATTGTGTTTATATCCGTACTCATGGCTTATATCACTTTAACAATAAATTTTTGGATGCTGTAAAGGCTGATCAGTATTACGATAACTGCCACCGATACCATAATAGCTTTGGTAGAGATCTGGTTTGAGACCTTGGCGGCGATAGGCGATGCCAGTGCGCTGCCGATAATCAAGCCGATAACTGCTTCCCAATGATTGCCATGGCTCAGCATCAGAATAAATGTTACCGAACTCACCATGGCGATGAAAAACCGCGAGAGCTTAACTGTACCTAAAGAGAAACGTGCGTTGCGGCCACCGGCTATCAATGAAGATAACACAATAGAACCCCAGCCGCCACCGCCAACAGCATCAATAAAACCGCCTCCAAAACCCAGCAACGAAATACGTTTGATCTTTTTATCGGTTCTTTTATGTTTTTTCTTAAATGCTTTTTTGAAGATAACGACACCTAATATCAATGTATATAATGATACCACCGGTTTGGTATACATGCTGTAATGCTCTAACGACGATACAATATATGCGCCCAAAACAGCGCCGATAATACCCGGGATCAGCAAAAACTTAAACAGGCGCCAGTTGATGTTGCCCATACGGTAATGCATCCAGCCGGCAATACCGTTGCTCATAATTTCGGATAAATGCACCCCCATACTCGCCGCAGCGGGGGGGATGCCCATGGTTAACGAGAACGTGGTAGAAGTAACCCCATAACTCATCCCGATAGCACCATCAATCATCGCGAAGATAAAACCGGCCAGTAAAAAGTAATAGAATGTTGGATTGATAGTTTGTACAAAAACCTGGAAGTCGGGATTTTTAAGCCAAAAAGCAGTAATAGTAATACCGATAGCGGCGATAATGGAGCACCAGATGAGCCACACAAAGTTTTTCTTTTCGGCGGTCTCGCTTTTCGGCTCGATCAATACCGATGATATTTCGTTCAGCTTTTTAACTTTTGAGGCAAAGTCGCCGCTTAAAGTATCGCGTAACTGGCTCATTTGCTGTAAAGTGATATCCAGTTCTTCGGGCAGGTTATCGTTCAATACTTCTTTAATTCTTTTGGCTACTGTGGGCGATTTGCCATTGGTAGATATGGCCACTTTCAGGTCGCCTTTTTGCACGATAGAACCTAAATAAAAATCGCACAGATCGGGCTTATCGGCTACATTGAGCAACAGATTATGCTGCCTGGCCACCTCCCTGATATACGTATTAAGCGCAGGATTATCAGTTGCAACTATAACCAGGTCGGCCTGGTTCAAATCATCTTCGGTAAATGATTTTTTACGCACAATAACTTGTTGAAATTTGCCTGCCAGTTGATAAACCTCTTCGCTTACCACTTCGGCCACCACAGTTACTTTAGCAAGAGGGCTATTGACTAATATCGCATTTAGCTTTTCCAAACCCACATTACCGGCGCCAACTAACACGGTATGCAGTTCGTTAAGCTTTAAAAATACCGGGAAAAGCTGGTTGCCTGCAGAATTATTATCCTGTGTTATTGTTTGTGTTTTATTTTCCGGTGTTGATCCCATGCACTTTTTCGTTCTGTGTTATAATTGTACCAGCGACTCGCGTTTTGCTTTTACTGTTTGGATAAAGTTTTCTGCTTCGCTTAAATATTGCTGTGCAAATTGTTGCGAAGGTTCGTTTTTATTGATCTGCAATACCAGGTCGGTAAAGGTCGATCCGTTCAGATCCACTTCGCCGGTGGCTACATAATTAGCATCAAAATCTTTAATGATACCTGCCTGTGTACTGTTATTGATACCTTTATCTAATAATAAAGCTTTAGCACCGCTTACCAATGTAGCATAGGCATGGTATATCGCATCCGCGTAAGCTGCACCTGCAAATGATTGCTGTGCCCAGCTAAATTTCTCTTCGGCCTCAAACAGCAGGGTAGCCACCAGGTCTATCACTACGCCGGCACACTCGCCAACGCCAATAGCGGTAGCAAATGTTTCTTCGTGGCCCCAGTCAACAAACTCGTCATCTTTTAAGGTAGTGAGATCGGCCAGGGGTTTTAACAGGTGATAAAAGTAATCCTTTGTTTTACGATCGTAGTAATCGTTAAATAATTCGTTATCAGTAGCGTTAGCCTGGTAATCATTAAGTACTGCTCTAAGTACGTCGGTAGCGCGTTTGGCCGGTACTTTGGTTACTTTATCGGCTGCACGGCCAATGCCGTCGCCAACTATACCACCACCCAGCAATACCTGCACTGATGGTAAAACCTTACCCTGTGCCTTTAACGAGCTGCCATGAAAACCAATGTGCGCCAAACCGTGCTGGCCGCAGCTATTCATACAGCCGCTGATCTTGATCTTGATATCGCGGTTATAGATCAGGTCTTCATACTCGCTGTAAATAACATCTTCCAGCACTTTTGATAAGGTCATGCTGTTTGAGATACCCAGGTTACAGGTATCAGTGCCCGGGCAGGTAGTTACATCGGCAACGCTGTCAAAACCCGGCGCTGCCAAACCTAATTCGCTTAAACCGTTAAATAAATGCGGCAGAGCTTCTTCGGTAGCGTATTTTAATAATAAACCCTGGTTTTGAGTTACGCGAATCTCGTCAGCCACATACGGACTGATGGCCGCAACCAGCTTACGCGCCTGGTCGGTTGGGATATCGCCAACTTCAACCTTAATATATACACCAAAATATCCTTTTTGCTTTTGTTCGAATACGTTGGTTGCGCGCCAGTGCTTATAGCGTAGGGCATTGTTAGGTTCAACGGCAGTAATACCTGTATTTACAGGTGCTTGGGGCTGCGGAACAGCGTTGCGGTCAACAATAAAGCTTTTTGATTTATTAGCTACACGTTCTTCGGCAACCAATCTTAAAACTTCATCAAGGCCGAGCTTTTGGATCAGGAACTTCAGTCTGGCCTTGTTGCGGTTGTTACGCTCGCCATAACGATCGAATACGCGGATAACCGACTCGGTGTAAGGGATCAGCTGATCTTCGGGTAAAAATTCGTAAACAACCGGCGCCAATGCAGGTTGCGCGCCTAAGCCACCACCCAGCATTACTTTAAAGCCACGAATTTCTTCACCATTCTCTATTCTCACTTTAGGGATAAAACCCAGATCATGAATAAACGAGAAGGCGGTATCAGCCTCAGTAGCCGAAAATGATATTTTGAATTTACGTCCCATTTCCTGGCAAATAGGATTGCGCAACAAATAAGAGAAAGTGGCATGAGCATAAGGTGATACGTCAAATGGTTCTTGCGGATCGATGCCCGATGTTGGAGAGGAGGTAACGTTACGTACGGTATTACCGCAGGCTTCGCGTAAAGTAACATCATCCCGCTCTAATTTAGCCCATAATTCGGGTGTACGGTCAAGGCTAACGTAGTGTATCTGGATATCCTGGCGGGTTGTTAAGTGCAGGTTATGGCTTGCATACTCGTCAGAGATATCGGCTATCTTTAAAAGTTGCTTAAAGGTAACCTTACCAAATGGCAGTTTAATACGAACCATTTGCACACCCGGCTGGCGCTGGCCGTAAATACCACGCGCTAAACGCAGGCTCCGGAATTTTTCGTCGTGTATTTTGCCATCGCGAAACTCACGGATCTTTTTTTCCAGGTCAATTATATCTTTTTCAACAACCGGATTTTCTAACTCGGTTCTAAAGCTTTGCATATTCTTAATTTAGCAGTATTATTAAAAAAAATCCCCTTCGGCTATAGCAGAAGAGGTAATTTATCACTTAATATAATAGTATAACCTCTTATCGCTTTAAAGCAGCACTACACATACAACATGTTACATTCAGCATTTCCATGATCAAATTGTTGCAACTCACGCTACAAATATAGATAAAGTATATAGAAAAGATAGACTTAATTTAATTATTTCAATTTAATGACGGAAAGGAGAGAGTTTAGATATCAGCAATGAGGTTGATCTCACGTTCAATAATGTTGGCGATGCTTGTTTCGGTTAAAATTTTCAGCGTTACATCGCGCACATCAACAAAAACACTGCGAATGCCACAGGTGAGTTCGGATTTACACTCTTCGCATTTGTGGTAAAAATTAAGACTGGCGCAAGGTACCATAGCTATGGGTCCATCGGTTATGCGCATTATTTGCACCAAAAAAATGTCCTTGGGATCTTTATTTAGGCTATAGCCGCCACCAGCTCCTTTTTTGCTGTATAAAAAACCGGCATTTCTGAGGTCTAAAAGGATCTGTTCAAGGAATTTTTTAGGAATTTTCTCCTCTTCGGCAATTTTCGAGATCTGAATCGGGGGATTTCCCATGTTTTTGCCCAAACTTACCAAAGCTTTGATTGCGTATTTCGTCTTTTTAGAAAGCATATATTGAAAAACGTGTAAAATTTGATATAAAGAAAGGGATTTTATTGCATTTTGCAAAATCTTGGGAAATAATCTACTATAATGGTGTTTTTTATAGTTAAAGTGGGTTTTAAATACAGAAATGAGAGTTTTTAAGCCTTACAAGGATGCTCTTAAAGTTAAATAAAATGGCGTTTCAATGTGCTCAGCCAACCCGTTCAGGATCAGATAAGCCGTTTTTTCACCCATCGCCTGAAAATCTGTTGAAATAGTTGTCAACCCGTTCAGGATGATCTTCTTTAACGGTGTTTCATTATAGGATATTACACCAACGTCGCTTCCAACCTGTAAGTCGCTCGAAATAATGCGTTCTATCAGGGTTACCAGGTCGCTCTCCATCAGGTTGATATAAGCTTCACCTTTAGCTATCTGTTCGGCAGCTATATTATGTACCACTTTACAATTAAAAGCATACTGGTGGCAAAAGTTAAAATATCCTTTTAAGATCTCTTCAGGGTAATACGAGTTTTCGGGGAAAATGATCTTAATGGTGTGATATTTACTTAACTGTTCTAATGCAAGCTCGAGCGCGTGATAGATATCGTTCTCAAAGTTTTCGTATACGGCGGCAAAGCTGCCATCAACTCCGGGAATGATCTTATCCAGCAGGATCAGTTTTTCTTTCGGAATGGTATTGATGATCTCGTGCGCCTTTTCGCCACCTTCTAAAAAATGAGGGATAATAACATAGTGGGTATAATCGTCGCTTTTGTTTTGTAGTAGTTTTTTAAATAGCGAAAAATCGTTGTTATAGATATAAAGGTCAACCGCAGCCATTTCGCCAAGCGATTCGACGATCGAATCATAAATGATCTTTTTGTGATAGCTCAGTTTGTTAAATAATAAAAACACCTTGAGCTTGTGGCTCAGATCAACACTCTTAACATAGTATCCTTTGCCGGGCACCGAACCAAGCAAGCCAATTTTTTTGAGGTACTTATAGGCTTTTTCCGCGGTATCGCGCGATATCTCAAAATTATAGCTTAACTCGTTAATTGATGGCAGTATATCGTTCTTGCTTATTTTACCATCGCTGATGCAATTAATAATAGAGTTAGCCAGCTGAAGGTATTTTGGTGTAGATGAGTAATAATCAATAAAAATACATTCAAAAATTGGCGGCTGTTTCATTTTTAATTAAGGGGATTAGGGACTTAACTATTTTATCAATTGGTTTACAAAGATGCTTATTAGGCAAACTTTTTCTTTTCAGCAACAAGATTACACAGTTAAGCTAACTAATGCAACAAACACAACAATTTTTTATATAGTGGTTGTGAAATAGTTTAACGTATTTTAACGGGATAATTATGTATTATTGACACTTAAGGTATCTTACTGTGAATCAGTATAACTTTACCTTAATTATATTACCCTATGATTTAAAATTATTGAAAAATGCCGCAAACCATGACAGTCCATGACGGCAGTATAATACAGCTTTTCTACTTTTATCTCTCTAATAAACCAGTTCATAACTAAATTATAAATGGAAGTAATTTTTGGTGTTTTTTTTCACTTTATAGGCGGTTTCGCCTCGGGTAGTTTTTATATTCCCTACAAAAAAGTAAAAGGTTGGGCGTGGGAAAGCTTTTGGATAGTAGGAGGAATTTTTTCGTGGCTAATTGTACCGCCACTGGCAGCATGGTTAACAGTACCCCATTTTGCCGATATTATTGCAGCAACCAATGGCAAGATATTACTTTTAACATATTTTTTTGGCTTATTATGGGGCATAGGCGGTTTAACTTACGGCCTTGGCGTTCGTTATTTAGGCGTATCATTAGGCAGTACCATTATATTGGGCCTTTGCTCGGTTTTTGGGGCATTGGTGCCGGCCGTGTTTTACCAGTTTTCGCCAACAGCAGGTAAAGATAGTATCGGTTTGCTGGCATCCACCCATTGGGGTCAAATGGTATTGTTAGGTATATTAATATGTGTAATAGGTATTATTATTTGCGGCAGAGCCGGTACGTTAAAAGAACGCGACCTTTCAAAAGACGGTGCGGCTGCCAACGAAAATAAAGATTACCGCTTTGGATTAGGTATTACTGTAGCTATCGTATCTGGCGTATTGAGTGCTTGTTTTGCCTTTGGTATTGATGCAGGTGCTGCTATGGCCGACGCTGCCAACGTAGCATGGAGAACGGCTGAGCATATTACAGATACCCGTAATTTTCTGTATAAAAATAATGTAACCTATATAGTTATATTATGGGGTGGGTTAACTACCAACTTTATTTGGTGTATGATATTGAACGCCCGCAACAAAACATTTGGTAATTATACTGATGGAAAAACTCCATTGTTAAAAAACTATATCTTTTCGGCTTTAGCCGGAACAACCTGGTTTTTGCAATTCTTTTTTTACGGTATGGGCGAAAGTAAATTAGGTAACGGTGCCAGCTCATGGATACTGCACATGGCCTTTATTATATTAATTGCCAATATGTGGGGCCTGATTTTAAAAGAATGGAAAGGTGTTAGCAATAAAGCCTTAACCACTTTAATTGTTGGTATAATAACCATATTACTATCGGTGGTACTGGTAGGGTATGGTAACAATATAAAAGATAAAGAGACTGTTAAAACAGCAGTACAAATACAGGCAAACAAATAAAAACAGAACTACAAACAAAAACATCATAAAATGTCTATCAACACAACACAGTTTAAGCACGTGAGCTATTTATGGGATGAAGCAAAAGCTGCGGAATTAGCGGGCGACGAAGTTGCCTTATTAATATATCGTTCAAATTTGTTAGGAGCCGATTTAAGGCTCACTAACTATGGCGGCGGCAACACATCTTGTAAAGTTCAGGCAAAAGACCCTTTAACCGGTCAGGATACCGAGGTAATGTGGGTTAAAGGTTCGGGTGGCGACCTTGGAACATTAAAGAAAAGCGGCCTTGCGGCATTATATGTTGATCGCCTGCGTAGCCTCAAAAATATTTATCGCGGTGTAGAACATGAGGATGAAATGGTTGAATTGTTTAACCATTGCATTTTCGATCTGTCGTCAAAAGCACCATCTATAGATACACCTTTACACGGCTTTTTACCTTTTGTGCATATCGATCACCTGCATCCTGATGCGGCTATCGCTATTGCTGCTGCAAAAGACGGTAAAAAGATAACCGAAGAATTATTTAACGGCCAGATAGGTTGGGTTGAATGGAAAAAACCAGGATTTGAATTAGGCTTACAATTAAAAGCCTGTTTAGATGCCAATCCGGGTATCCGTGGTATCATGTTAGGCTCGCACGGTTTATTTACCTGGGGTAACACCGCTTACGAAAGCTATATCAACACCTTAGAAGTGATTGAAAAATGCGCCGAGTACCTGGAGCAAAATTTTGGTAAAAAAGGCCCGGTATTTGGCGGCCAAAAAATACAAAGTTTGGATGAAGCCGGTCGTAAAAAACAAGCTGCTGCAATAGCGCCTATTTTACGTGGTTTTACATCAAGCGAGCGCAGCATGATCGGTCATTTCACTGATGATGCCCGTGTATTGGAGTTTATCAACTCTGATGATCTGGATAGGTTAGCACCATTAGGTACCAGCTGCCCCGATCACTTTTTACGCACCAAGATCAGTCCGCTGGTTTTAGATCTGAAACCAGGTGAAGACCTGAGCGATGTAGCCGCGATCAAAGAGCGTTTAGCTCCTGCATTTGAGGCTTACCGTAAAATGTATACCGAGTATTACAACACCTGTAAACATCCAAACAGCCCGGCTATCCGCGATACTAACCCGGTTATCATTCTGTATCCAGGTGTTGGTTTATTCTCATTCTCGAAAGATAAACAAACTGCACGTGTTGCGGCCGAGTTTTATACCAACGCCATTAACGTAATGAAAGGCGCAGAGGCTATCTCTGAATATACCTCATTACCGCGTCAGGAAGCTTTCAATATCGAATACTGGTTATTGGAAGAAGCTAAATTACAGCGTATGCCTAAGCCAAAAGCACTATCGGGCCGTATCGCCCTGATAACCGGCAGTGCAGGTGGTATCGGTAAAGCCATTGCCAAAAAATTTGTTGACGAAGGCGCTGTAGTTATTTTAAACGACATGAACGCCGAACGTTTAACCGGGGCAGGCGAGGAGTTTAAAAAACAATATGGCCGCGATTCATACGCTACTGCCGTGATGGACGTAACCAAAGAAGATGAAATACTGGCTGCAATGGACACCGCAGCTTTAGCTTTCGGCGGTGTGGATATCATTGTAAACAACGCAGGCTTATCAATATCAAAATCAATTGCCGACCATACCGAAAAGGATTGGGATCTGTTGTATGATGTATTGGTAAAGGGCCAGTTCTTTGTAACACAGGCTGCTGTTGCCATCATGAAAAAACAAGCCATCGGTGGTGATATCATCAACATTGTAAGTAAGAATGCTTTGGTAAGCGGCCCTAACAATGCTGGTTATGGATCAGCAAAAGCGGCACAATTACACTTAAGCCGTTTAAACGCTGCCGAGCTTGGTGCTGATAAGATCCGTGTAAACGTGGTTAACCCCGATGCCGTGATCAGCGATAGCAATATCTGGGCTGGTGGCTGGGCCGAAGGCCGTGCTAAAGCCTACGGTATTACCGTTGCCGAATTACCTGCCTACTACGCAAAACGTACGTTACTGAACGAGATCATTTTACCGGATGATATTGCCAATGCTTGTTTCGCCTTCACCGGCGGCCTGTTAGGTAAATCAACAGGTAACGTGCTTAACGTTGACGGCGGTGTAGCAATGGGATTTGTAAGATAGTTTATTGGTTCATTTGTTCATTGGTTTATTAGTCCTAAAAAGCTGGTCAACCAATGAACATTGTTGAACTGTAAAAGACCAATGAACTAATAAACTAATGAACCAATGAACCGAGTAGCCTTTAAAATGAAATTATTCCCCGGGTTTAAGGAGGAATACAAAAAGCGTCACGACGAAATATGGCCGGAGCTTGTAGCGTTGTTAAAACAAACAGGAATAAGCGAATACTCCATATTTTTGGATGAGGAAACCAATTCGCTATTCGGTGTTTTAAATGCCGAAGACCCAAAGCTGCTGGATACATTACCCCAGCACGATGTAATGCAAAGATGGTGGAAATACATGGGCGATATTATGGAAAGCAACCCGGATAATTCGCCGGTAAGCGTACCATTGCTGGATGTGTTTTATATGCCTTAATGGAGCGTAAAGTTGGAGTGAAAAATAAGAGAAGAAAATCAATTGTAAACAGGTAGGAGCAGGCGAGGAGAGTAAATCTCATATCTCAATACTCATATCTCAAATCTAAAAAAATGCAAATCGAGAAGTATAAAATTGACGAGATTAATAACGGGGCCTTGGCCGACCACAAGCGCAAATTTGAGTTTGTTGCTGCCGATGTAGCCAACGTTGAAGATGTGTTGAAAAAACTGGAAGCTTTCCAGATAGCTATACCAAGCTGGGCCCTGGGTACCGGCGGTACACGTTTTGGCCGTTTTAGCGGTAAAGGCGAGCCAGGAAGCTTAGAAGAAAAGATCGAAGACGTAGGTGTGCTGCACTCGTTAAATAAATCGAGCGGTGCTATATCGTTGCATATTCCGTGGGATATCCCAAAAGATGCAAAAGCTATTAAAGCCCTTGCCGCACAGCATGGCCTGGTGTTTGACGCCATGAACTCCAACACCTTCCAGGATCAGCCGGGTTCTTCCGAAAGCTATAAATTCGGTTCACTGCAACATATCGATAAAGCAGTTCGCGATCAGGCTATTGCTCACAATATCGAAGTAATTAAACACGGAATTGAGTTAGGCTCAAAATCGTTAACCGTTTGGTTAGCCGATGGTTCGAGCTTCCCTGGTCAGTTAAATTTCCGTGGCGCGTTTGAGCGCACTCTGGATAGCTTAAAACAAATTTATGCAGCTTTGCCGGATGATTGGAAACTGTACCTGGAGTACAAATGCTACGAGCCGAATTTCTATTCAACTACCGTTGCCGATTGGGGACAATCATTACTATACGTGTCTAAATTAGGCCCTAAAGCTTATACCTTGGTTGATTTAGGTCACCACCTGCCGAATGCAAACATCGAGCAAATTGTTTCGCTGTTGCTGATGGAAGGCCGCTTAGCCGGTTTCCACTTTAACGATTCAAAATATGGCGATGACGATTTGACCGTAGGCAGCATTAACCCGTACCAGCTATTCCTGATCTTTAACGAACTGGTTGAAGGTATGGATGCCCGTGGTATGGATCATGCCAACGATTTGGGTTGGATGATCGATGCATCACACAACCTGAAAGACCCTATCGAAGATCTTTTACAATCTGTACAAGCCATCCAGATAGCTTACGCACAAGCTTTATTGGTTGATAAAGCCGCTTTACAGGCTGCACAGAAAGCAAACGATGCGGCTTTGGCACAAGAGATACTACAAAAAGCATATCGTACAGATGTTAGGGCATTGGTATCTGAAGCAAGCTTGCGCGCAGGCGGTGCTATCGACCCGATAGGCACTTACCGCAAGTTACAGGTGCGTGAGAATTTGATTAAAGAACGCGGAGAGAAAACAGTAGCAACAGGATTATAATATGAAGGCCGTTCCGGTAATAGCGATATTTGATATAGGTAAAACCAATAAAAAGTTTTTCCTGATCGACGAGTACTATAAAATTGTGCTGGAACGTACAGCCAATTTTAAAGAAACCGTTGATGATGATGGCGACCCGTGCGAGGATATCGAGCTGTTAACTACCTGGGTAAGGCAATCGCTTGCGGATATTTTAGCGTTGAAAAAATTTGATATCAAGGCTTTAAATTTTTCAACCTATGGAGCAAGTTTCGTGCACATTGATCACGACGGAAAAGTGGCTGCACCACTTTGCAATTATTTGAAGGCGTTTCCGGACGATCTGAAAAATGAGTTTTACGCTAAATATGGCGGCGAGTCGGCCGTATCGCGCGAAACGGCTTCGCCGGTTTTGGGTAATCTAAACTCAGGTATGCAATTGTATCGCATCAAACACCGCAAACCGGAGCTGTTTAAAAGGCTCAAATATTCGTTACATCTGCCGCAATATTTAACCTATTTGGTTACAGGTAAATACTATTCGGATATTACCAGCATCGGCTGTCATACCCAGCTTTGGGATTTTGTAAAAAACGATTACCACAATTGGGTTTATAAAGAAGGGATCGACAAAATACTGGCGCCGGTATTTCCTTCGGATGATGCAATGGCAGTTGTGAAGAACGGGCATGAATTTAATGTTGGCGGTGGTCTGCACGATAGCTCGTCAGCTTTGATTCCGTATCTGGCTAGTTTTTCAGAACCTTTTATATTGATCTCGACCGGTACCTGGTGCATCAGTTTAAATCCTTTCAACAACAACCCACTTACCGTTGATGAATTGCATAAGGATTGCCTTTGCTATATGGAATACCATGGCCGCCCGGTAAAAGCATCGCGCTTATTTGCCGGTAATGAGCATGAGCAACAAAGCAAACGTATTGCCGGGTACTTCCACAAACCGCTGGATCATTACAAAAAAGTTAAATACAACCCGGAATACATTACATCTCACGCCAATGCTGAGTTTAAAACAGGCGATAGCAATTCGTTAATGCAGCAATCCGTATTTGGCAGCCGCGATCTGTCGTCGTTTTCATCTTACGATGAAGCATATCATTTCCTTATCCTGGATATCATGAACCAGCAGCAGGCTTCAACCCAACTGGTGATACAGGATACCGGTGTGAAGCGCATTTTTGTTGACGGAGGTTTTGGTAAAAACGTAGTGTATATGAATTTGCTGGCAGCGGCCTTTCCGCACCTGGAAATTTTTGCTGCTTCTGTAGCACAGGCTACCGCAATTGGCGCGGCACTGTCTATACACAAACACTGGAATACTAAAGCGATCCCCGGCGATATGATAGAACTGAAATATTATGCCCTGGCGCAAAAAATGGAGGTTCAGTAAATCAATTACATTCATAACATGAATAAAAAAAACATCAAGAGGAGTATATGCACCATATATCTCCTCTTTTTTTTAAGCACGCTTTCGGTTTTCGCTCAGCAATATAAAACGGTTGCTAAAAAACGTCCAAACATCATCATCATTTTAGCTGATGATATGGGATACTCGGATATTGGTTGTTTTGGATCAGAAACTCATACGCCCAACCTTGATGATTTAGGCAAAGGCGGCATAAAAATGACCCAGTTTTATAATGCTTCGCGTTGCTGCCCTACACGGGCGTCTTTAATGACGGGATTGTACCAGCACCAGGCAGGTGTAGGCGATATGGTAAATACCCGTACACAACCAGCCTACCAGGGTTATCTGAATCAAAACTGTGTTACCATTGCCGAAGCATTAAAGGCGGGTGGCTACAATACCTTAATGGCAGGCAAATGGCATATTGGTCAGGCGCCGGAGCATTGGCCGGTTAAACGTGGCTTTGATCATTACTTTGGTTTGATAGATGGCGCGAGCAGCTATTTTAATCCTACAATGCCCTACAGACCTAATCAAAAACTAACCATCGCGTTGGATGATAAAGAGTTTACGCCTGGGGCAAATTGGTATTCAACCAACGCTTACGCAGATTATGCTGTGAAATTTATTGATGGAAACAAAAACACAGGTAAGCCTTTCTTTTTGTACATGGCTTTTACCAGTCCGCACTGGCCTATACAAGCGCTGCCCGGGGATATTGCCAGATACAAAGGAAAATATATGGCCGGCTGGGATAAGCTGCGTGCAGCCCGCTTAGCGCGCCAAAAAGCAATGGGTATTTTGCCACAAGACGCACAGCTTTCGCCGAAGGATAGCAATGTGCCTGATTGGGATAGCCTGTCGCCCGAAGAAAAAGACAAATGGGATACCAAAATGGCGGTTTACGCCGCAATGATCGATCGGATGGATCAAAACATAGGCCGCATCCGCGCCAAGCTGAAAGAACTGCACCAGGATAAAAACACCGTCATTATGTTTTTATCAGACAATGGTGCAAGCAGCGAAAGCATTAAAGGACCGGGTTTTACACCCGAAGTGCAGGCAGCAAACAACAAACCCGCCAGCGACCCGACATCATTCACTGCCTATGAATCTTGGGGAGCTAATGTAAGTAATACGCCGTTCCGTTTATTTAAACACTGGGAGTATGAGGGCGGTACGGCAACACCATTTATTGCCAATTATCCGGGGGTGATCAAACCCGGTGGCATCATCAGCAACCCGGCGCATATTATCGACCTGATGTCTACCTGCCTTGATTTTGCCCACGTGGCATACCCAAAAAACTACCATGGCAATACCATTATCCCAACCGAGGGTATCAGCTTAGCGCCGTTACTAAAAGGACAAAAATGGGCCGGGCATGATGCTTTGTTTTTTGAACACGAAGGTAATCGTGCCGTTAGGCAAGGGGAGTGGAAACTGGTATCGCAAAAGCCATTGAATAAATGGGAGCTGTATAACATCAAAACAGACCGTTCGGAGTTGAATGATCTGAGCGCCCAATATCCCGATAAGGTAACAGCCATGGTAGCACTATACAGCCAATGGGCCGAAAGGGCAGGGGTTATTCCGTTTGAAAAATTAGAAAAACGAAAAGGCGAAGAGTTTTAGTTGGATTGTTAAATCATTTATTACATTTGTAATATATCGTATTTAACGATTAAAATTTAAATTGTTTGCATGTCAGATATCCAGTTATTAAAACGTTTACGCATAGTTATTAAAGCCTGTGGCGGCCAAAGCAAGTTCGCAAAAATTTGCGGTGTATCGCAATCGCTGGTGAGCCTGATGCTTTCGGGCGACCGGGATGTTAATTTTACTGTAATACGTTCGGCATGTCATGAACTGGGCTATTCGCCCGAGTGGTTAATTTTAGGTACAGGCGAAAAAAAGCTTGACGGTAAGGACGCTACCAAACTGGTTACCGAGATACAGATACTACGTACCGAAGTTGAGTTGCTGCATGTGCGTATGCGCAGCTACGAAAAGGAGTTTGAGCAGATTTTGACGAGGTTAAAGGAAAGCCCCCCAGCCCTCTAAAGGAGGAGTTTTGAATAGCATAAAAAATAAAACGCCAGTAAGAGGTTCTTACTGGCGTTTTATTTTATGTTCCCCCTTTAGGGGATTAGGGGCTAAAACTTTAAGTGTTTTACCGTTAACCCATTATTGATCAGTTGCTTTAACGAGTCGATACCCACACGTAAATGCGTTTCCACATATTGCTCGGTCACCTTCGAATCGCTTTCGGCAGTTTTTACACCCTCGGGTATCATTGGCTGATCGGATACTAATAAGATAGCGCCGGTAGGTATTTTGTTGGCAAAGCCTGTTGTAAATATGGTTGCGGTCTCCATATCAATGGCCATGGCGCGCAAAGTTTTCAAATATTTTTTAAATACCTTATCGTGCTCCCAAACACGGCGGTTGGTGGTATAGCAGGTACCTGTCCAGTAATCGCGCGAGTGATCACGGATGGTGGTCGAAATCGCTTTTTGCAGGGCGAAAGCCGGTAAGGCCGGTACTTCGGGTGGCATATAGTCGTTTGACGTACCCTCACCACGAATAGCCGCGATAGGCAGAATCAGATCGCCTACATTGTTTTTCTTTTTTAAACCGCCGCATTTACCCAAAAATATCACTGCTTTTGGGTGAATAGCTGTGAGCAGATCCATTACTGTAGCTGCCAGGGCGCTGCCCATACCAAAGTTAATAATGGTAATACCGTTTGCCGAAACGCTTTGCATTGGCTTATCTAAGCCGATAATAGGAGCGTTATCATTCCACTCGGAAAACATTTGCAGGTATTTCGAAAAATTGGTCAGGATAATATAGTCGCTGAAATCTTCGAGCGGGCGACCGGTATAGCGCGGCAACCAGTTGGCTACGATGCCTGCTTTGGTTTTTAAACCTGCTTTTACGGGACTTTGTACTTCTTTAATTGCCTTTGATGGATCTACGGGTATTGCGTCTTTTTTAATGTCTTTTTCTTCGTTCATGTATGTAGAATATAGTTGGCGGTCGCCGTTATAATTGCGCACAAAGGTACGAAATAAAGCCCCGCCCACCGAAACTTTATTTAAGAAGCGTCAGACCCGGAGTCGCCACCTTTTTTAATGGGCAGGCGCTTACCGTAGCTTAATTGCCGCCAAACCCACTCAACAGGTCCATAATAATAGTTTTTGAGCCACCATTTGCTAAAGAAAACCTGGATGATATATACGCCGAGCGCCAAACCTACATAAAATAATGGATGCTGGGTGTTATAGACGCCAAACCCCGCGCCCGAGAATACGAACATCGATATCACGTTTTGTACCATATAGTTGGTGAGCGTCATTTTACCGATGGACTGCAAAGCGCTAAAAAAACGTTTTAGCTTATCCTTAATGTACAGGCAGCATATTGCCGACATAATGAAGATCATGGTGCTGAGTACGCTGATATAGCGCGGGTTGTAATACCTGGTGAAGGTTAATTTAAGACGAGATGCAACTATAAAAACAACAAGCACACTTATCGCCACGGCTAACGACCACCAGAAAACCTTTTTAACGCGTTTTTGGTGCAATACAAGATTGTTAAACACATCATACTTAAAGGCCGAAAAGCCCAGCAGCATACAAGCCAGCATAGCTACGTGCACAGTGATGGCATAATTAGGCAATAAAACTTCTAACCTATAAGTGCCCAATAAGTTAAATTTAAATACATCAAAGATATTGTGGCTGTGATATAAGGGCATTACCGAGTCGGCAACTTTGCCGTAATTAAAAGGCATAAAATGTGATACGAGCGGGCCGCATATTGGTAATAACATAATTAAACAGGCAGCCAATATAAAAGCGAACTTTCCGGATGTTTTGTAAAACAACAAAAAAAAGAGGCCCATAATGGCATAATCCTTTAAAATATCACCAAAAAAGAAGCAACAGTTGATAAATGCAATCACTAATAACCAAAACATACGCCCGGTAAAAAACTTAACCGGGTTTAGGCCCTTTTTTTGGATGTTGTTAATGAGCACCGCGAAGCCATAACCAAATAGCAGGCTAAGCATCGTCCACGATTTTGCAGCGAAAAAAATATTGAGAATACCGTAGGTGATATTGCCCGCTAAATCAATTTTACGTTCGGGTGCGGTACTTAACCCGAAGTCGGCATAATCGATGTAATTCATCAATGCTACTCCTAATAGTGCCCAACCACGTAAAATGTCGACAATTACTGTGCGCTGATTTTGCTGAATAGGAGCGATAGCGGTATTTTCCATTGTGATAGTCAGTTTGATTAAATATAGAAATAAAATTTAATCATACACCGGTCAACAAAAAGCCCCGGCATTTGCCAGGGCTTCCTTATCTTCTTAAAACCTATCGGGGTTATGCTACCTTCAGTTTTTTCAAATCCGATTTTTCGAATTTTTCCAAAGCGTAATCCAGCGTAACGGCAAGCTGTTTTACATCTTTTTTAGATGGGAACTCAAACATAGCGTCGATCATGATCGCTTCGCAGATCGAACGTAATCCACGGGCGCCTAATTTAAATTCCATGGCTTTATCAACAATAAACTCTAAAGTTTCGTTTTCAAACTCCAGGTTAATGCCTTCGTATTCAAACAGCTTTTTGTATTGCTTTAACAGCGAATTTTTAGGCTCGGTTAAAATATTACGCAATGCCTCACGATCAAGCGGATTTAAGTAGGTGAGTACCGGTAAACGGCCAATCAGCTCAGGTATTAAACCAAATGCTTTCAGATCCTGCGGGGTAATGTATTTATACAGGTTTTTCAGATCAACATCATGATCTTCGTTTTTAAACTTATAACCTACAGTTTGCGTACGCAGGCGGTTGGCTATTTTTTTCTCGATACCATCAAATGCACCACCGCAAATAAATAAAATGTTGCTGGTGTTAACGGTGATCATTTTTTGGTCGGGATGTTTACGGCCGCCCTGGGGTGGTACGTTAACCATGGTACCTTCTAATATCTTTAACAAGGCCTGTTGTACACCTTCGCCAGATACATCACGGGTAATGGATGGGTTATCACTTTTACGGGCAATTTTATCAACCTCGTCAATATATACTATGCCGCGTTCGGCTGTAGCCACATCATAATCGGCAGCTTGCAGCAAACGGGTTAAAATGCTTTCCACATCCTCACCTACGTAGCCGGCCTCAGTTAACACAGTGGCATCGCAAATACAAAACGGAACGTTTAATACTTTGGCAATGGTTTTAGCCAGTAAGGTTTTACCTGTACCGGTTTCGCCAACCATAATGATGTTCGATTTTTCGATCTCCACCTCGTCTTTGTCGATCTTTTGGTTTAAACGTTTGTAGTGGTTATAAACCGCAACAGATAATACTTTTTTGGCATCATCCTGACCGATAACGTATTGATCGAGGTGTGTTTTTATTTCGAATGGTTTAAGTATGGTGGCAGCCTGGTTAGGGTTTTTCACCTTACGTACCTTTAACTCTTCGGCTAATATTTCGTTCGCCTGATTAACGCATTTATCACAGATGTGAGCGTCTAATCCGGCGATCAGCATTAAAGAATCCTGCTTCCCTGCTCCACAAAACGAGCATCTGATTTCTTTGCTGTTTTTTGTCATTGGTATATTACTTTATACAAAAGTACGTTAAATAGTTTTAAATCTGACTATCAAAGTTACAAACACCTTAATAGTCAGATTTTTATAATTTTCTAATACAATAATCAGGTATTTATCTTAATGAAAAACTCAGATCATTGTATTAAGTTTTAATTATTTTTTGGCAGCGCCTTTTAAAACTTCGTCAACCATACCGAACTCTTTGGCCTCTTCGGCAATCATCCAGTAATCACGATCTGATGCTTCCCAAACTTTCTCATAAGTAGCACCGCTATGGTCGGCAATGATCTGGTAAAGCTCTTTTTTCAGCTTGGTGATCTCGTGATAAGTGATCTCGATATCAGATTGCTGACCTTGTGCCCCCCCCGATGGCTGGTGAATCATTACACGCGAATGCGGTAACGCGGCACGTTTGCCTGCAGCACCGGCGCAAAGCAATACAGCGCCCATTGACGCGGCCATACCTGTACAAATGGTAGCTACATCGTTGCTGATAAACTGCATCGTATCATAGATACCTAAACCCGCGTAAACCGAACCACCCGGCGAGTTGATATAGATCTGGATATCACGTTTGGCATCGGCAGATTGTAAGAATAACAATTGCGCCTGGATGATATTGGCATTGGTATCATAAATGGCATCACCCAAAAAGATGATACGATCCATCATTAAGCGGCTAAATACATCCAATTGCGAAATATTTAGCTGGCGCTCTTCGATAATATAAGGTGTCATGCTGGTTGGTATGCGGCTGTTTTCAACACGTGAAATAAAGCCGTCAACAGCCAGGCTGTTTATGCGGTGATGCTTTACAGCATATTTGCGAAACTCGTTTTTGTCAATGTTCATATTACTGTGATTTAATTAGCAAAGCTAGGAACGCCCTGCGGTTATTTATTGAAACAATTATAATAGTTTTTAATTAATTAAACTGTGATTGAACGGTCATTTGTTATAGTTTTTTGTGTGACCTGCTTTCTTGATTTATGATGATGTAATTACTGAGTTTTATTTTAGGGCATTTCCCCTTGGGCCGGGCTTTACGCTCATACTGCACCGGCCTTAGTCACCTGGCCTGCCCTGAGCCCGTCGAAGGGCCGGTATCCGCTTCAATCCCTAACGCGAAATTTGGCTAACAAAAAATGCCGGAACTGAGCCCGGCATTCATTTATTTTATTCAAAAAGTTAAGCCATTATTCTTGTGGCAACTTGCTGAACTCGGCGTGGGTTATTTCTTTCTTGTTCAGAGTAACCACACCTTTTAAATGTTCCAGGGTTTTTATAGCTTTTACTTCTTCAAAAATCTTATTTCCGTTCTCTTTGTTTTGCAGGTATTGTACAGCATACTCGCTCAATTGCTCGTCGCTTAAAGCCTGCGGGCTGTACATTCTGAACTGGGCATCCAAACGATCTTTAGCCAGTTGGAAAACTTCTTCGTATTTAATTTCGAGTTTGTTTTCTTTAATGATCTTGTTTTCGATCAGGGTCCATTTCAGGTTTTTAGCAAAGTTGTCGTAATCTTTTTCCAGTTCCTCATCGGTCAGATTTTCGTTAGTAGCCTTTAACCAGCGTTTCAAAAAATCATCAGGTAAATCAAACTTAACTTTATCTAAAGTATAGTTATACAGGTCGTTTTGTAATCTACGGTCACTGTCCTGAGCGCTCATAGCTTCAACCTCTTCGGTTATTTTAGCTTTGAACTCCTCTTCGGTAGTTACGGTACCTGCTCCAAATAATTTGTCAAAGAACTCCTGGTTCAAATCGCTTTCTTCCAGTCGGTTGATATTTTTAACTGTTAACTGGAATTTCGATTTCAGTTCGGCAGCTGTTTCTTCCTCAATATTTAACAATGAGGCAACTTTAGGCGCATCGTTCTCAAATGCTTTTTGAATATCAAATTCAATCACATCACCCTTCTTTAAACCAATCAATGCCTTTTTAATTTTGGCATCTTTGATCTGATCTAAACGAACCGATGTGGTATTGCTTATTCCGTCTTCAAAAACAGAACCATTTGGTGCTAATTGTACTAATTCGCTGTAAAGTACATCATCATCTGCCGATACGTCAGGATTTGTCATCTTTCCATAGCTGCGGCGGATGTTTTTGATACGTGCGGCAAGCGTTTCGTCATCAACTTTAATTACATATTGGGTTAAAGCATCTTTTGATGAAAAGCCTACTTCAAATGCAGGGGCAACACCTACTTCGTAATTAAACTCAAAATCTTCGCTAAAATCCCAGGCAAACTCTTTATGCGGATCAACCTTTGGCAGCGGCTGACCCAAAACATCCATGCTGTTGTCGGTGATGTATTTGTTCAATGAGTCTGATAACAAATTGTTGATCTCGTCAACCAAAATGCTTTTACCGTACATTTTTTTGATATGCGCCGGAGGTACCATGCCGGGACGGAAACCAGGTATCTTTGCTTTTTTAGCTTGCTCCCTGATCGCTTTATCAACGCGGGCCTGGTAATCGGCTGCTTGAATTTTAACAGTAACTATTGAATTTAGGTTGTCGATTTTTTCCTGAGTAATATCCATTATGTGGTACTAAATTAATGATACATTGATTTACCGACCATAGTCCGCAATAGACATTGATCTGGTATGTTTGATTTTGGAGCGCAAAGGTATTAATTTTTTTAATTTGATTATAAACTAATTGTCTGCCGGCGCAAGAAAACAACTATTGATAATTTGGGTTGTTTAAATAAAGCTTTATTATTGAAAGTTGTGTATGTTAGCCAATCCATTTTTTAATTTAAACTAACCAGGCCCTTAATCAAATGGCCATATATCTTGTATGCGTAAATATTTATCGTTCTTTTTTTTAGTGGGATGCTGTTTTACGCTTAAGGCCCAGAATGATACCTTACACAAGGGAAGTAATTTTGAACCGGCCAAACATGCTGCGATTGATTCATCCGCGCAGCGCGACCTGATGGATATATTGCACAGAATGTTAAGAGGGAAAGCCACCCCTGAAAATAGTAAACCTAAAAAGGTTATTTTTTCGGTGGTGCCTTCAGCGGGGTACTCACTGTCTACCGGATTTGGCGTCAATATTAATGGTAACGTAGAGTTTTACACCAGTAGCGATATCAGTAAAACAAACATTTCATACATCGGTGCAAGCGCTTTTATTGATACTAAAAATCAACGCTCGCTAATTTCGTTGATCAACATATGGACCCCGAACAACGATTACGATATTGTGGTTAACTTTCGCTGGCTAAAATATCCAACCAATACTTATGGTTTTGGCGGCTTTACAGGCGTGGGGCAAACAAACCCGATAGATTTTAATTACGTTAAACTTTATCCAACCTTGCTAAAAAGAGTAATACCCAATTACTATATGGGTATAGGTTATAATTTAGATTATCACACCAATTTTATTGAAAAGGGCAACCTTGACGGTTCCGAAAGCGATTTGAGTAAATATGGCAAGCCCTATACCACGGTATCATCGGGTGTAAACTTAAATTTATTATATGATAAGCGCGGAAATCCTGTCAATCCAATCAGTGGGGGGTATGGTAATATCATATTCAGGCAAAACACAACCTGGTTGGGCAGCGATGTTAACTGGGAATCGTTAATTGTAGATCTGCGGAAGTATGTGCGCCTATCTCAACGCAATAATAATGTATTGGCATTTTGGTCGTATTCGTGGTTTACTTTTAATGGTAAAGCACCTTACCTGGATTTGCCGAGCACCGGCTGGGATATCAACAATATATCGGGCAGGGGATATGTAATCGGCAGGTTTACCGGCAAGGATATGCTGTATGCAGAGGCCGAATATCGTTTTACCATAACCCATAGCGGCATGCTTGGCGGGGTATTGTTTACCAACGCGCAAAGTGTTGCCGAATATCCTGATGGCGGCTTCAAAAAAGTTATCCCGGCTGTAGGTACAGGCTTACGCCTTAAACTTAATAAGCATTCTAATACCAACATCTGTGTAGACTATGGGGTGGGTATTAACGGATCGCGCGGCTTTTTTGTAAATTTAGGCGAGGCGTTTTAATTTCCGGTTGTTCGCCAATATCTGTCATCTGGCTGACATTTTACAGGGTATTTATTCGGCCCGAAAAAAATTAATAACATTCTGATCCAACTGCCTATTAATTATGGCATAGATACTTACTAACTTCTGTAGCTTTTTTTGTCGGCCCCGGCGAGCTGTTTTTGTAACTTTTTTGTGGATAACAAGGGCCAATGTTTATAAGTAATGCTAACAGCGGGACACCTTAATAATTAACTTTGTTTTAAGGGTATCGAACATGTTTAGGCATCATTTAATCATCCCTAAATGATTGAAGAATAAGCATGTTAACTACGTGACCCGACTGTAAAATTTCATAAAAAATTACTGAGTTGTTAGTTAAATAGGTTGTTATGTACAACAGCCCGGTAAACTCGTCGACTCTAAAATGTACGAGGAACACACAAAAGATAAAGGATATATGAGCCAGGAAAACGAACTACTGCTGAGAGAAAACAAAGACCGCTTTGTAATCCTCCCCATCAACTATCCCCAGATATGGGAAATGTATAAAAAGCACGAAGCAAGTTTCTGGACCGCTGAGGAGATCGACCTTGGCGATGATATGAAAGACTGGAACGCCATGAATGATGGCGAGCGTCATTTTATATCGCATATACTGGCATTTTTTGCAGCAAGCGATGGCATTGTGAACGAAAACCTGGCTGTTAATTTTATGAGCGAGGTGCAGTTGCCAGAGGCACGTTGTTTTTATGGTTTCCAGATCATGATGGAGAACATCCACTCAGAAACCTATGCCTTGTTGATAGACACTTATATTAAGGACCCTGCCGAAAAGAACCGTTTATTCCACGCTATTGAAACGGTGCCTTGTGTGAAAAAGAAAGGCGAATGGGCATTAAAATGGATAGAGAACGGCACCTTCGCCGAAAGGCTCGTGGCATTTGCTGCTGTTGAGGGTATTTTCTTTTCGGGAAGCTTTTGCTCGATATTCTGGTTAAAAAAGCGTGGTTTAATGCCTGGCTTAACCTTTAGTAACGAATTGATAAGCCGCGACGAGGGTATGCACTGCGAGTTTGCCTGTTTGCTGTACAAAATGCTGAACAACAAATTGTCAAAAGAAGCGGTAAACACCATTATTATGGACGCGGTTGAAATTGAAAAAGAATTTATAACTGATGCGTTGCCTGTCGCCCTTATCGGGATGAACGCCAAACTGATGAGCCAGTATATTGAATTTGTGGCAGACAGGTGGCTGGTTGAATTAGGCTATGATAAAATATACAATGCTGCTAATCCATTTGATTTTATGGAAATGATATCGCTGCAAGGCAAAACCAACTTTTTTGAAAAACGGGTTGGCGATTATCAAAAAAGCGGCGTATTGAACAATGATGCAAAATCACAGGCTTTTTCATTAGATGAGGATTTTTAACACCACAATAACACTGACCGAATAATTATTTAGAATACACACTCACCACTCACCAAATAACTACTGACGATATGTATGTAATCAAGCGCGACGGAAAAAAAGAAACGGTAAAATTTGATAAAATTACAGCCAGGATCGAGAAACTGTGCTATAGTTTAAATCCTGAATTGGTTGACCCTATAGACGTGGCCCAAAAGGTAATTGAAGGTTTGTACGATGGTGTAACCACATCCGAACTGGATAACCTTGCCGCCGAAACAGCCGCATCGTTAACCACCAAGCACCCCGATTATGCTTTGCTGGCATCGCGTATAGCGGTATCAAACTTACATAAAAACACAATCAAATCGTTTTCTGAAACGATGCGCCTGTTATACAACTACGTTGATAAAAAGACTGGTAAAAATGCCGCTTTATTGGCCGACGATGTTTGGGAAGTGATAGAAAAAAATGCCGAGTTACTGGATAGTACTATTATCTATGACCGTGATTTTGGTTTTGACTACTTCGGTTTTAAAACCCTCGAAAAATCATACCTGTTAAAAGTTGATGGTAAGATAGCCGAGCGCCCGCAGCATTTATTTATGCGCGTGTCGGTTGGTATCCATAAAGAAGATATTGACAGCGCTATCAAAACCTACAATCTGATGAGTGAGCGCTGGTTTACACATGCTACGCCAACCTTGTTTAATGCAGGTACACCCAAACCGCAAATGTCATCATGCTTTTTGTTAACCATGCAGGATGATAGCATCGACGGTATTTACGATACTTTAAAACAAACTGCCAAAATTTCGCAAAGCGCCGGTGGTATCGGTTTAAGCGTACATAATGTGCGTGCAACCGGTTCATACATCAGCGGCACTAACGGTACCAGCAACGGTATTATCCCAATGCTGAAGGTATTTAATGATACCGCGCGTTATGTTGATCAGGGTGGCGGCAAGCGTAAAGGCGCCTTCGCTATTTACCTGGAGCCTTGGCATGCGGATATATTTGAATTTTTAGATCTGCGCAAAAACCACGGTAAAGAAGAAATGCGTGCCCGTGATCTGTTCTATGCGCTTTGGGTATGTGATCTGTTTATGAAACGTGTGGAAGAAGATGGCAACTGGAGCCTGTTTTGCCCGCACGAAGCACCCGGATTACACGAGTGCTGGGGTGAAGATTTTGAATTGCTGTACACCCGTTATGAGCATGAGGGCCGCGCACGCAAAACAATTAAGGCGCAAGAGCTTTGGTTTGCCATATTAGACGCACAGGTTGAAACCGGTACACCGTATTTGTTGTATAAAGATGCTGCCAACAGCAAATCGAACCAGCAAAATTTAGGTACCATTAAAAGCTCGAACCTGTGTACCGAGATCATCGAATACACTTCGGCAGATGAAGTAGCTGTTTGTAACCTGGCATCGTTGGCGCTACCCCGTTATATTACCAACGAAGGCAGATTTGATCACGAAAAACTATACGAGGTAACTTACCAGGTAACTTTGAACCTGAACAAGATCATCGATCATAATTATTACCCGGTTGTTGAAGCCAGTAACTCAAACTTCCGTCACCGCCCGATAGGTTTGGGTGTACAGGGTTTAGCCGATACGTTTATCAAATTGCGCTTACCGTTCGAAAGTCCGGAAGCACAGCAACTAAACAAAGAGATCTTCGAAACCATTTATTTTGCAGCGATGACCGCTTCGAAAGACCTGGCTGTTAAGGATGGCGCTTACGAAACCTTTAAAGGTTCGCCGCTGTCAAAAGGTAAGTTCCAGTTTGACCTGTGGAACGAAAAACCTGCAAGCACCCGCTGGGATTGGGATGGACTGCGTACCGAAGTTGTTAAAAACGGTGTACGTAACTCACTATTGGTTGCACCGATGCCTACTGCGTCAACATCGCAGATATTGGGTAACAACGAGTGCTTTGAACCATATACTTCGAACATTTACACCCGCCGCGTATTGAGCGGTGAGTTTGTTATCGTTAACAAATACCTGCTGCGCGATCTGGTGAATATGGGCCTTTGGAACAACGAAATGAAGAACCAGATCATCAGCGCCAATGGTTCGGTACAGGATATTGCCGAAATACCACAGGAGATGAAAGACCTATACAAAACCGTATGGGAGATCAAGATGCGTACCATTATCGATATGGCCGCCGACAGGGGAGCGTATATCTGCCAGTCGCAATCGCTTAACCTGTTTGTAAGCTCGCCAAACGCATCAAAATTAACATCAATGCATTTTTACGCCTGGAAAAAAGGTTTAAAAACAGGTATGTATTACCTGCGTACGCAAGCTGCATCGCAAGCGGTTAAGTTTACGGTAGAGAACCAGGGCGGTAAAAATATGGATCCGGTAATCCCTGACCACGTAACCGAAATTGCCGACGAAATTCCGGCAGGGCCAACCTGCTCGATGGAAGAAGGCTGTGTAACCTGCTCTGCCTAAGTAACAAAGAATAGTTAAGTTAATTGAGTTGTCGTTATACCAATAACGGCAACTTTTTTATTTTACATAAACCTGTACATAAGCAAACAGGTTTATGGTACTTTTGCGGCATGGATAACCATTCAAAACACGAAACCATCAGGTGTGAGCGTTGCAACACTGCTTTTGAATGTAAGGCCAATAAATTCAGCCAGTGTCAGTGTTCTACAGTACAGCTGACATTGAACGAGACACAGTACATTAGCGAGATGTACGATAGCTGCCTTTGCGCGAGCTGTTTACGTGTGCTGCAGCAGGAATATATATCAACAATTCAATAATAAAGAACGGTCATGCCGGATTTATTTCGGCATCTCATCATGCAAGTCTGCTTGCTGCCTTTCACGAGAGATCCTGAAACAAGTTCAGGATGACCTATTTAATTATCTATGACTAAAAAAGAATACTTTTTCCGCATACTCATATTAGGTTTTTTAACTGCCTTAGGTCCATTCTCCATAGATATGTACCTGCCGGGTTTTAAAGATATAGCCCGGGATCTGCATACCGATACCAACGAGGTTTCGCTGTCATTAAGCAGTTTCTTTATCGGCCTGGCAGCCGGTCAATTGCTGTACGGACCGTTATTGGACAGGTTTGGTCGTAAAAAACCGTTGTACGTTGGTTTAGTGCTCTATATCGTAGCATCGGTAGGCTGTATGACGGTGACATCCATTAACGGATTAATAGCCCTGCGTGCTGTTGAGGCGATAGGAAGCTGCGCTGCCGCCGTAGCCTCAATGGCCATGGTACGCGATCTTTTCCCGGTTGAAGAAAATGCCAAAGTGTTTTCGCTGCTGATGATCATTGTAGCCCTTTCGCCAATGCTGGCACCGGCCGTGGGTACTGCAGTAACTGCAGTGCTGGGCTGGCGATGGGTATTCGTTATCCTGTCGGTAATTGGTTTTTTCACATTGATAGCTTCGATATTTAAGCTACCGGTATCATACCAGCCCGATAAAAGCATCTCGCTAAAACCATTGCCCATCATCAATAACTTTATCCTGGTGTTTAAAAATCCGCAGTTCTACACCTACGTTTTTACCGGATCGCTGGCGTTTTCGGGCTTGTTTGCCTACGTGGCCGGTGCTCCGCTGGTTTTGATGGATGTTTACCATTTGAGTAAAGATGCCTTCGGGTATATTTTCGCAGGCATGTCAGTATCGTTTATCGGCTGCAGCCAGCTAAACACTTTGGTGTTGCGTAAATATAAAAGCGAACAGATTGTAAAAGTAGCAGTAGTTGCACAGGTAATAGTGGGCGTGTTATTTGTGGTGTCGTGCATCTTCAATGTGGTAGGCTTGTGGGGTATTCTTGCGTTTATCTTCCTGTCGTTAAGCTGCCTGGGTTTTATCAGTTCGAATACTTCGGCTCTGGCTTTGGCGCCTTTTGCCAAAAACGCGGGGAGCGCGTCATCAGTGCTTGGCGCATTGCAATTAGGGCTGGGTTCGCTTACTTCGGGTATTATCGGTTTGTACAAGGTGCCGAACGCGGTGCCGCTGGCCAGCATTATGGCTATCTCATCGGCTTTAGCTGCAATTGTATTGTTTATCGGCAGCCGCAATATCAAATACAAAGTTGAAGCCAGTGAGGATGCTGCTGTGATGGTGCATTAACCTTATGGTACAGGATGGTGGATAAGTAAAGGTGTATTACTTTTAACTATCCGATTAAAACCATTTTCATGAGGTACTTTAAGCTTTTTATTGCTGTAACATTATGGCTTTCGCCGATGTATTTATCCGCGCAAAGCAAAAGAGAACTGTTGGCGCCAAAACCCGTATTCAGCGACCCGGTTTATGATGGTGCAGCCGATCCGACTATCATCTACAATAAAAAAGATAAGCAATACTGGATGTTTTATACCAACCGCCGTGCAAATGATAGAAACGCGGTGGGCGTAACCTGGGTACACGGCACACGCATCGGTATCGCCACATCGCCCGATGGTGCTAAATGGACCTATAAAGACACGGCCAATATCAATTATCGTCCGGTTGCCGAATACACCCACTGGGCGCCCTGCATTATTGAGGACAAAGGCTTATACCATATGTTTTTAACCTATGTGCCCGGTATATTTGCTGATTGGAACCACCCGCGCAATATTATCCATTTAACCAGTACCGACCTGCTGAACTGGAAATATATCTCTACCCCGGATTTGGTTAATGATAAAGTGATTGACCCGGATGTGATTAAAATGCCGGACGGCACCTTCCGGATGTGGTACAATAATGAAAAGGATCACAAATCAATTTATTATGCCGATAGTCCGGATTTGAATACCTGGACCGACAAAGGCAAAGCTATCCATGATATGCCGGGCGAGGGCCCTGTTGCTTTTAAATGGAAAGGGCATTACTGGATGATTGTAGATAACTGGAAGGGGATGGGCGTATACCAAAGCGATGACCTGTTAAACTGGAAACGACAGGAAGAGCGCCTGGTTGAAAAACCCGGTAAAGGTAAAGATGACCAAGCCATTGGCGGCCATGCTGATGTTGTGGTTAACGGCGACCGTGCTTACGTGTTTTATTTTACACACCCCGGCCGCGGCCCGAAAGAAGCTATGCCTGCTGATAGTAACCATGATACGCGCCGCAGTGTGATACAGGTTACCGAATTGAAATATAAAGAAGATGGCACGATAACCTGCAACCGTGATGAACCAACCTATATCAATCTGAAGAAACAGTAGGTTCGGTAAAATTATCGATAGTGTTTAAAACTCGGTAAAACGCGCTGTACAATTTTCTTAATTCATCCGGTTCGGTAATACCTTCTTCAATATTTAATTCAAGAAAAGCATGTCTGTGGTCACTATGTTCAACAGAATGCATGTGGATGCCGAAGTCGAAGTCGTCTAATTTTTCAAATACATCTCTTACATCTTTGTGATCGAACAAGGCTTTTACCTTGGTTTCGTCGTTGGTTTTGATGATCAGGTGCTTATCAAGGTCGCGGTAGCCAACTTCAACATCCTGCATACCTAAAAACTTGCCGATATCATCTATAAACCCATCGCGGTGCACGGCAAATTTAAAACCTTTGGTATCGGGTATTTCGGCACTAAAGGCAGTGTTTTCATAGCCGCCTTCAAAGCCGCCGCCCAGGTCGATCTCGATGATCAGGTCCACTTTTTTGCCATCCTGATTGATAACGGCATTGTAATCATAAACATCCTGTTCTTTATTCAGATCGGCTTCAACCAGTTTCCAAACTTCAGCTTCGGTTTTCCCGGTAAATACTTTTTGATCTTCCATTGTAAAAGGTTTGTAAAACAGTTAACATTTAACCACAACAGATGTTTTTTAAGTGTTTTGATACCGGCAATTATTTACCGGCACCTTTTAATGTTTCGGTTACCTTGCCACACTCGCTCATGCTTTTACCGTAATATGGGTTTTTTATGGTTTCAGATTCGCTTACCCACGACTCCTTTTTCATCGGGCAATATTGGATATAAACAGGGTTGCTATTGCTCTTAAATTCCTTCAACACCGAATACATATTTTTTGACAGGCTCGCAAAATGTTCGCGCTGGTGAGCAATAGCGGTCGATTCGCCAATGTGGTCGCCATCAAATCTTAACTTTTCGCTGTATTTTAACCACACAGATTTTTGTTTTGCCTCCAGCTTAGCAGCGTTTACCTCTTTCAGGGCGGCGGTAAATGCTATAGCTTTTTGATTGGCCAGCTTACTGTCATCATCGGCAAGAGCGTTCTTTATTTCTAAATAGGCAGCCAGTACTTTATTGATAGATGAGTTGGTATCGGCTTTTACAATGTTGATAGTTAACAACAACAGCGCTGTGATAGCGTATTTAATAGTTTTCATGGTTGGGCTTTTAATAATTTTACAGCATACAAAATTAAATTAAAGCGCGTAATATATACTATGCATATTACGTTTTTAATGTACCCCCCGCAGTCTGTATTTTATTTATGACAATTAGTGCTGTCCCCAATAAAAACGATAATTTTACCAGACCAATATCAATATCCAATGAAACCACTTTACAAAAAATATAGCGCGTTAGCCGGCATAAAGCATTTAGCTGTATTGATGGCATTTTTAGTAGCGATACCTGCATTAGCACAGGACACCACTAAACATAAAAAATTTACGCAGATAAATGCAGAGGCATTTGGCGATAATACAAGGCACTGGTACGGGATATTTGATAAAAACAATATCATAAACCCCTTACCGGGAAGACCAAGGTATAAGGCAAGCCAGATAACCGAAGTGGCCGATAATATTTTACTGTTTCAAAAAAGCAACGGTGGTTGGCCAAAGAATTATGATATGCTGGCTATCCTGTCCGACTCGCAAAAAGACAGCGTACTGCGAGCCAAAGATGAGCATAATACCACCTATGATAATGGCAGCACTTATACGCAGGTTGCTTGCCTGGCCAATGTATATAGTGTAACCCAGGTTGAAAAATATAAAACTGCCGCTATTAACGGATTGGAATTTATACTGGCCTCGCAATATAAAAACGGTGGTTGGCCACAGTATTATCCTTTAGAAACCAATTACAGCCGCTGTATTACTTATAACGATGGTGTGTTTGAGGGTATCATGGAGCTTTTGCAGGATATTAAGGATAATGAGCCGCAATATGCTTTTATAGATAACAACCTTCGCGAAAAGCTTGTTGACGCTTATAACAAAGGGCTGGCCTGTGTTATTAAAACACAGATAAATGATATGGGTAAACCAACTGCGTGGTGCCAGCAGTATGACGAGGTGAAACTAACACCCGCCTGGGCACGCAAGTTTGAACCGCCAAGCATTTGCAATGGCGAAAGTGCCGACCTGGTGCTGTTTTTAATGCGGATAGATCACCCCAAACGCGCTGTGGTTGAAGCGATACAAAATGCCGTGGCCTGGTTTGATACTTCCAAAATTTATTATACCCGTGTTAAAACTATTTCGGCACCACGTTTGGTTACCCCATTCCGGGTGTCGGTAACTGATAGGGTAACTGTAGAGGATACCACGGCACCACCAATATGGACACGTTATTATGAGCTAAAAACTCATAAACCCTTATTCTGTAACCGGGATAGCAAAGTAGTTTATTCGTTAGCTGATGTTGAACGTGAGCGCCGTGATGGTTACGGCTGGTATACCTACAATCCGCAAAAGGTATTGGATAAATACCCGGAATGGCAGCAAAAATGGGCGCCGGGAAAAAATGTACTGGCTAATAAGGCTGCAAACTAAAGTTTACTGCCAAAGTAAACTGAACGCGTACAATCCTGTCGCCGATAAAGCCTGGTCTCCATTTGGGCATGGCTTTTACCAGTCGCTCGGCTTCCATAACCATGGTAGTTGAAGGTGCCGTTAAGGATTTGATATTACTGATGCTGCCATCTTTCTCGATCACAAAACGTACCAATACTTTGCCCTGCCGATTATCTTCACGGTCGCGGGTTGGGTACTGCATATTATCATTAATATACCGCTTTAAAGCGCCATCGCCACCTGGAAAACTAGGCATGATATCAGCATGGGTATAAATCTCATTGCTGAGTTTGATGGAATCGGCCCTGAGCTTCTTTTTGATCTTTGCCGAATCGACAAGCTTTGGTTTTTGCGCATTTGCAACTGATACGCAGCAGATCATGAATAAAATAAACCAGTACTTTTTCATTTTACCTCATCAATTTTTCCCAATGCTATAATTAACAGGCACTGTAAATTTAACCCGAACAGCTTTGCCTTTTTGGATACCAGGCTCCCATTTAGGGCTTAATTGCAAAACCCTCACAGTTTCGGCAGCAAGTGTTTCTGACGGGGAACGCATAGGTAAAACGGTTTTAGGTTTAATATTCTCTTACCAGCAACTGATCGGCAAATTCTTTCAATATAGCTTTACGCTCAGCAGGCAGGTTGATAGCTTCAAAACTTTGCATAGCGCTACGGGCATATTTATTCATCTCGTTTTCGGCCTGCCCGCGGATGTTTAAAGCCGCATAAATACTTTTAACTGCATTTACCTTTTCTGTAGCGTCAAAATCAGTTGCGGCAAGCCAATAGTTTAGTTGAGTAAGGTTATCGCCTTTAGCCAGTTCGAGCGCCTTAATGAGCAGGTAGGTTTTTTTGTTGGATAAGATATCGCCGCCAACCTGTTTGCCAAACTTTTCCGGATCGCCGTATACATCCAGGATATCATCCTGTAGCTGAAAGGCGATACCCAACTGTTCACCAAAATTATAGAGTAGAGTAGCTTCTTTGTCACTGGCGCCGGCAATGAGTGCGCCGATTTTCATTAATCCGCCAAGCAAAACAGCCGTTTTAAGCCTGATCATGTTAATATATTCGTCAACCGCAACGGTATCGCGGCTCTCAAAGTTCATGTCTATCTGCTGGCCCTCGCAAACACCGGTCGCTGTTTCGTTAAATACATCGAGTACCGGGCGCAAAATACTGTCATCAACCAACATCATCAGGCGGTTTGCTTCAACCATCATCACATCGCCCGAAAGGATGGCTACATTGGTGTCCCACTTTTCGTGCACGGTGGGTTTACCGCGTCTGAGCGGTGCCTTGTCCATAATATCATCGTGCATCAGGGTAAAGTTGTGAAACACTTCGATACCGATTGCGGCCGATAAAGCTTTTTCAACATCACCACCAAACAGGTCGCAGGCCATTAACAGTAAGCATGGGCGCATACGTTTGCCACCAAGCGACATGATATAATCTATCGGTTCATAAAGTTCGATAGGGTTGTGGCCGTATTTTTTTGAGGCTAAAGTTTTAGTTACCAGTTGTTGCAGGTCGGTTATAGAATGCATAGAGTATTATAGTCTTGTTAATCCTGAACCAAAGTAAAATCGATCTGCTTTTTGGTCAGGTCAACGTTTTTAACCTTTATTTTCACTTCGTCGCCAAGCTGGTACGTTTTCTTTTTACGCTGGCCAATGATAGCGTAGTTCTTTTCATCCAGGGTGTAAAAATCATCCGATATATCGCGCAGGCGTATCATGCCTTCGCATTTATTTTCGATGATCTCGACATACATACCCCATTCAGTAACGCCCGAAATGATGCCGGTAAAGATATTCCCAACCTGTTCTTTCAAATATTCGGCCTGTTTGTATTTAACCGAAGCGCGTTCGGCATCAGCGGCTTTTTTCTCCATTTGTGAGCAATGCAGGCACAATACTTCGTAATGCTCGGCATTTACCGATTGACCGTGCTGCAGGTAATGTTGCAGCAGGCGATGTACCATTACATCCGGGTAACGGCGGATAGGAGAGGTGAAGTGTGTATAATACTCGAAAGCTAAACCGTAATGGCTGGTTTTTTTAGTGGTATAGATGGCTTTGGCCATAGAGCGGATAGCCAATTGCGTTAACACGTTCTGCTCTTTTTTGCCTTCCACATCATCCATTAAATAATTGAGCGAGCGGGCAATTTCCTTGTCGGATTTGGTATTGATCTTATACCCGAACCGGGCGGCAAACTGCGCAAAGTTTTGTAAGGTTTCTGTTTTTGGCGAATCGTGCTCGCGATAAACAAAGGTGTATTTGTGTTTGCCTGTACCCAATTTGGCTACATATTCGGCCACCTTACGATTGGCCAGAAGCATAAAATCTTCGATCAGTTTATGGGCGTCTTTACGTTCTTTTACGTAAACACCTATAGGTTTTCCTCCGTCATCAAGTTTAAACTTAACTTCTTTGGTTTCGAAGCTGATGGCGCCATTTTTAAATTTACGGGCGCGCAGTATGTAAGCCAGCTTGTTAAGCAGGTTAATTTCTTTTAAATAATCGCCTCCCTGGTTTTCTATAATGGTTTGTACATCTTCGTAAGCGAAGCGTTTATTGGAGTGGATGATCGTTTTTCCAAACCATTGATCGATGATATGCGCTTCCTCGTCCAACTCGAACACGGCCGAAAAACATAATTTATCTTCGTTAGGACGCAGTGAACACACGCCGTTTGATAGACGCTCCGGCAGCATGGGAATCACACGGTCCACCAGGTACACAGAGGTAGCGCGTTCGTACGCTTCTTTATCCAGGGCCGAATCGGGAATGATATAGTGGGACACGTCGGCAATGTGTACGCCAACTTCGTAATTACCATTATCCAGGTAACGCACCGAAAGCGCATCGTCAAAATCCTTGGCATCAAAAGGGTCGATGGTAAAGGTAAGCACATCACGAAAATCGCGGCGTTTGGCTATCTCTGCTTCGCTGATGATCTCGGGTATTTCATTGGCTTCGTGTTCAACCTCTTTAGGGAACGACAGCGGGAAACCATATTCGGCCAGGATGGCGTTCATTTCGGTATCGTTCTCGCCCTGTTTACCCAACACATGTTTAATGCGGCCAATAGGATTTTTTGCTTCAGCAGGCCAGTCGGTAATTTCGGCTACAGCCTTTTCACCATTTCGTGCACCATTCAGATCGGGCAGCGGAATAAAGATGTCATGCATCATCTTCCGGTCGTCGGGGATGAAAAATGCAAAACGCTCCGAGAGTTTTACAATACCTGTAAACTCCATTTTGTGGCGCTTAATGATCTCTATCACTTCGCCCTCTTTACGCTTGCCTTTGCTTTTGGCATACACGTAAACCTTTACCCAATCGCCGTTAAGGGCATTACGCAGTTTACGCGGGGCAACAAAAATATCAGTTTCCGATTCATCATCTGTGATGATAAATGCCGAGCCATCATTGGTGAGATCGACCTTGCCTTCAATAAAAGTTTTAAGTTCGATGAGTTTGAAACTGCCGGGCGATACTTCTTTTAAAGTTTGTTTAAAGGCCTCGTCTTTGAGTATTTCGAGAATAACAGCTTTTGAGGCCGGTTCTTTAATATTGAGTTTTGCAGATACCTGCTTGTAGTTTAACGATTGATTGCCATTTTGTTCAAACACATCGAGCACTAACTCCGTGAGCACTTGTTTGATACTGTTATTGGCTGATTTTTTAGACATATATATAATTTACACCCTAAAGGTATGGTATTTACCCGTTTTAACTTTAACGGAAAGGTAATATTTAGTTGTACGGCTGCATTTTACCGCAATTACAGGCGCAGTTGACATCTTTAACGCCAAGCATTGACAGAAAATGCTGGTAAAAACCAATGCGGTCGGTCATCCCGAAAACGGAATCACCGTGATTGCATTCAATTTCGCCGTTAATGATGTTGATGGTCATGCCGAAGCCGGGCGCACGATTTTTAGAGATATCATCGGCTTTGGGTTTCCAGTTGCCTACCATCACATCATGAGCCGATGGTTTATAAGTTACGGGCGTCATCCAGAAAAATATGGCAGCTTTAAAAGCCACTACGGCATTGGTTGACACCAGGTCGGGATTGTTGAGTAAAATGGTTTTATCACCAAAAATACAATCAGAAGCATAACCATAATTGCCATTATAACTTAACTGCAAAGGCCCGCGGCCATAATAGTTTTTGCCTTTAACGGGAGGATAGGCATCATTATCGGATATATAAACGGCGTTGGTATTTAGTTCGTGAGTATACATTAGCCCATCGTCGTATTTACCGTTCATGCCGTGGCGGGTTTCGTGGGCAACGTTGGCAAAAAAGGCAGCCAGTTCTTTTTTGTTGGTCAGCATATCTTTTTCGGCACAAAACGCACCATAGTCAATACTGACAAAACTATACGGACGTTTTTGCGCCCATGGCTCGTTCCAGTCTTCATCCTGGCGAACGACAACCGATTTGCCTGTGCGCTTATCAGTACGGGTAACTTTGTAAATAGATACTTCGCGTTTTTCAACTTTAAGTTTGATCTGGCCAATTTCTTTTACCGCCTGTATAAAAGCCTGGTAGGTATAAAACTTATCCCGTAACGGAAACATTGCATTAAAATCCTTCTCGGTAAAATAAGCTGCTACGCCCTGTACAGGCGGAACTGGCTTTATAGCCGAACCACATTTAAAGCTTAATAGTAGCATAAGAGGAAATAAGAGCAGGTATTTCATTTTTGATTTCGTATTTAAACAAACGCGAAAGGCAAAGGTAGCTTACTTTTGGCAATATGCATAAGTCAACATTTGCGGCACAAAGTTTTAAACATCTGTTTTTAATCTAAACCAAAATCATAATTTCGAAATGAGAATGAAGATCTATACCAAAACAGGAGATAAGGGACATACCTCGTTGATAGGGGGCACGCGCGTGCCTAAGCATCACCTGCGCATTGAAAGTTATGGTACTGTTGATGAGTTAAATTCGTATATCGGGCTGATACGCGATCAGGATATTGCTGCAAAGTACAAAACGATATTAAAGGAAGTACAGGACAGACTGTTTACCATTGGTGCAAGTTTGGCGTCGGATCCGGAAAAATCAAAGATGAAGATACCCGATCTGCATTTAACTGATATTGAATTGCTTGAACATGAAATTGACCGTATGGATAGCGAATTACCCGCCCTGCGTCATTTTATTTTGCCCGGGGGCAGCAATGCCATATCTTTTTGCCATATTGCGCGTTGTGTATGCAGACGTGCGGAGAGGCTAACGGTACATTTAAGCGAAGAGAGTTTTGTTGAAGAGAAGGTGGTAATTTACCTGAACAGACTGAGCGATTACCTTTTTACTTTGGCCAGAAAAATTGGCAATGAACAACAAGTTGCTGAAAATGAATGGATACCAAGAGTTTAGATGGTAAGATTTTATTTGAAAAATAATTTGATAATCAAATTGAAAATATTATACTTTTGCAAAAAATAGAAAAATAGAAATTTAGAAAATATGTATTGGACACTCGAACTGGCATCGCACTTAGAAGATGCACCATGGCCCGCAACAAAAGATGAATTAATTGATTATGCTATTCGTTCAGGTGCGCCTGTTGAGGTTATTGAGAACCTGCAAGCATTGGAAGACGATGGGGAGCCGTATGAAAATATAGAAGAAATATGGCCTGATTACCCTACAAAAGATGACTTCTTTTTTAACGAAGACGAGTATTAACCGATTTTACTTTGGTAAATAATTTAACTGGTTATTAATTTTAATAGCTTTTTGATTAAATTATTGGTAAATATTAGCCCTGGCAAGTTATGCCGGGGCTTTTTTGTTTATTGGATCCGGTATTACAACAGCTTTGGAATAGTTTTAGCCTGTGTAATGATATATAAAAAATTAAATATATTATTATGAGAGGTTTACTTTACATTATAGCTGTTATCCTGATCATAGGATGGGCTCTGGGAGTTTTTTACTATTCGGCTGGTAGCCTGATACACGTATTGCTGGTTATAGCTATTATAGCTTTACTGCTGGGCGTTATCCGCAGGGCGTGATTGTAGATGGAAGATGTGATAGGTAAGATGGAAGATGTAATGAATTAACCACATCTTCCATCTTACCTTTTCCATTTTACATATTCAAAAGCATTTCGGCAATAGCTATATCTTCTGGAAAGGTAATTTTGATATTGGTATAGGTACCCGGCACAATATTGATGTTGATGCCTAATTGCTCAACAACGCTGGCATCATCGGTAAACCGGGGTTGATATTGCTGCTGGTAGGCCTGTCGTAAAATGTCCGACTTAAATACCTGTGGTGTTTGTACCAGATAGATCTCATCGCGAATCAAAGCTGCGGATAGCTCGTTTTTAACCTGACGGATGGAGTCGCGACTTTGTACAGCGACTATACAATTGCCATTTTGAGCAGCATACCGGTAAGCTTCATCAATAACACCAACACTTGTTAACGGGCGAACTGCATCATGCACGGCAATTACGGCATCGCCATCTATCAAACTTAAACCATTTTTTACCGAGTGAAAGCGGGTTTGGCCACCGCTAACCAATTGGTGGGCAATAGTAAAATGATGTTCCGCACACAATTGTTGCCAGTATTGGTGATAATTTTCAGGAAGCACCACAATAATTGACGGCTGTGATTCACTATTGTGAAAGGCCATGATGGTATGCATCAATACCGGTTTGCCGTTTAACAGCAAAAACTGTTTAGGCACGGCTGCCTGCATACGTGTACCGGAGCCACCGGCGACGATGATTACCGCGTATTGCGTATTGTGTATTGCGTATTGCGACATTGTGTTGTATAAAAAGGTGAGATCGAAGCGTAATTTACATTTATCAAATAAATATTACAATTTCGGTCTCACCTGTTTACATATTGCATATCGGTCTTAATACGCAATACGCTTATCTCAATACTAATTAGATGATCAGCATCGCATCGCCGTAGCTGTAAAAGCGGTATTTTTCTTTTACTGCAACTTCGTATGCATTCATCACATGTTCGTAACCGCCAAAGGCACAGATCATCATCAACAAGGTCGACTCTGGTGTGTGGAAGTTGGTGATCATCGAGTTAGCGATGCTAAAATCGTAAGGAGGGAAGATAAACTTGCTTGTCCAATCGTTAGCGGCTTTTAAAGTTTTGTTTGCCGATACGGCCGATTCGATAGCGCGCATTGAGGTAGTACCTACGGCGCAAATGCGGCGTTTGGCTTCGATACCCTTGTTTACTATATCGGCTTGTTTTTGCTCGATAATAAATTGTTCCGAATCCATTTTGTGCTTGGTCAGGTCTTCAACCTCAACCGGGCGGAAAGTACCTAAACCCACGTGCAGGGTTACTTCGGCAAATTCAACACCTTTTAATTCAAGGCGTTTCATTAACTCGCGGCTAAAGTGTAAGCCCGCGGTTGGCGCTGCAACAGCACCTTCGTTTTTAGCGAAAATGGTTTGGTAACGCTCTTTATCTTCTTCGGTAGCTTTACGCTTAATATATTTTGGCAGCGGTGTTTCGCCTAAGATCTCCACATTGCGTCTAAATTCTTCATCGGTACCATCAAACAGGAAACGGATAGTACGGCCGCGAGAGGTTGTGTTATCTACAACTTCGGCAATTAACAAATCGTCATCACCAAAGTATAATTTATTACCTACGCGTATTTTACGGGCCGGATCAACCAAAACATCCCATAAACGCAGTTCTTTATTCAGTTCGCGCAGTAAAAACACCTCAATGGTAGCACCTGTTTTTTCTTTGTTGCCGTATAAACGGGCAGGAAATACCTTAGTGTTATTAATGATCATCACATCCTGATCATCAAAGTAATTCAGAACGTCCTTAAATATTTTATGCTCAATTTTTCCAGAGTCACGATGTAAAACCAATAAGCGCGATTCATCCCTGTTTTCAGATGGTGAATGTGCAACTAATGAATCGGGTAAATCGAATTTAAACTGAGATAATTTCATGTTTATAAAAAAGAATTTTAGGGCGCAAATGTATTAATAATTTATGATATGTTAAACGCGCATTTTTATTACAAATATCGGGTGGTATTGTTTAAGCATATTTTTGGTTGCACGAAGATAAATTATGAAGGTTTAAAAACAATTACCCGGAAAAAATACCGGGTAATTGTATTATAAATAATATCAATTTATTGCTGAATGTAACTTCTCGCTGATGAGTAATAGTTCAGTAACCTGAAAAATATCATTTTTTACATTTTTAAAGCGCCGGTTCATATCTTTTATTTCTTCTTCCAGCCGGTCGTGCTCCAGGTATAAAAAAGTTTCACGGTTTTCAATATTGTTTTTCAGGGTTTTATCCAGGTTAGCCTGATGGGTAATTACCTCATCTTTAATGATCTGCTTGTGCAGGCATACACGTTTTAAATTATCATTAATCAACTGTACGCGGTTAACATGCTCCTGATGCAGCGATACCGCGAAATACTTTTCGAGCAGGATGTGTAAAAATTTAGTTTCATCATCAAAAAATAACATATCGTCTAACCAATGTTTGGTAGCAACATAAATTTGCTGTAAGCCTGGTACCTCCTGTACGTTTGCTTGTATTAGTACTTGATCTTCCATGATGAGTTAATTAAAGTTAATGGTTGTATAAAGTTACAACAGGAAACAGCCGACCGTGTCATTTTAATTTAATGAAATGGGGCCTGCCATCAGCCGGGAACGATTGCACAGATTTTGCAGATCGTGGTATGTGAAAGAGCACTGTTTTACAGATATTTGATTTATTAAACCTTTATAAAAACCCTATAAGTAAATGAGAATAAAACAAAAGCTAACCTGGAGCTTATTGGCCATTTTATGGTTAACCGGCGTTGCGAAAGCGCAAACCGGCACGCCTTACAACGTTAAACAGTTTGGTGCCACCGGCGATGGCAAGACCATAGAAACCAAAGCCATCAATAAAGCCATTGAAACCGCAGCTGCTGCAGGTGGTGGTATGGTTTATTTCCCGGCAGGCAACTACCAGTGCGGGTCTATTCATTTGCAAAGTAATATTTCGCTGTATATTGACCAGGGGGCTACCATTATTGCAGCCGAAGCAACCAAAGAGGCCGGCTACGATGACCCTGAAAAGATAGTGACCAATGAATATGAAGACTTTGGCCATCGCCATTGGCATAACAGTTTGATATGGGGAGAAAACCTGCACGACATATCAATTTTAGGTCCGGGTACCATTTGGGGTAAGGGTTTGGAGCGCACCAATCATATTGATAAGATGAAAGGGGAAGAAGATATGAATCCCAATAAATCAATAGCCTTGTACAAATGCCGCAACATTATTATCCGCGATATTTCGATACTGCATGGCGGTTGGTTTGGTATACTGGCTACTGCTGCCGATAACATGACCATTGATAATGTGAAGATGGATACCAACCGCGACGGTATGGATATTGACTGCTGCCAAAATGTGCGCATATCAAATTGCAGTATTAACTCACCGTTTGACGACGGTATCTGCCTCAAAAGCTCTTACGGTTTAAATACCGGCCGCGCTTGCGAAAATATCACCATTACCAATTGCCAGGTAAGTGGTTTTGATGAAGGATCGTTTTTGGATGGTACTTACAAGCGCACCGTAAAATACAATGGCGGCCCCACAGGGCGCATTAAGTTTGGGACAGAATCAAACGGCGGATATAAAAATGTGGCCATATCTAATTGTGTATTTGTGTATTGCCGCGGCCTGGCTTTAGAGAGTGTTGATGGTGCACTGATGGAAGATGTATCGATCAATAATATCACTATGCGCGATATTGTAAACGCGCCGATATTTATACGCCTGGGCGCCCGTATGCGTGGCCCGCAAGGCTACCCAATTGGCACAGCTACCCGCATCAGCATAAGCAATTTAACAGCTTACAACGTAGATGCGATGCAGGGAGCCATTATTGCCGGCTTGCCGGGTAACGAAATTAATGACCTTACCTTAGATAATATACATATTTACTTTAAAGGCGGCGGAACAAAGGAGCAAGCCTCAATTGTAGTTCCGGATCAAACAAAACTATATCCCGAACCTAAAACTTTTGGTATCACACCATCGTACGGGTTTTACATCAGCCATGTAAAAGACTTGAAAATGAGGAATATTGAAACTAATTTTATTGCTGACGATATGAGGCCACCGTATTTTTTAGAATTTGTTGATGGTGCCGATTTTCAGCATATCCGCGCCCAGAAAGCAATAGGTGTACCCACCTTCAGGCTTAGCCAGGTAAAAAACTTTAACATATTCAATACCGAACAGGTGCCCAACACCAGGTTAGCTTCGGCCGATAAAAAAGATCTTTAAAACAGGTAACCGGGGCATACCTTGATGTCCCGGTTTTGTTTCTAAATCTATCCTTTCTTTTAATTTTAATGACAATTAAATTACTCATTAGTTAACCATTAATGAAATAATCTGTATTTTGCGCCGTTAGTATTTGATTAATATTTCATTTATTGCAATAAACAAACCGAAAGGTTAACTATCTGGTAACCTTTGTGTACAAACTTGCGTATAAATAGCACTTAATTAATTTAACTTATGGGAAAGCGTTTTTTGTGGGTAACATGTGTTTCATTAGTATTATCTTTTGTCATCATCAGCTGGACGTCAGCCAGGATTTTAAAGTCATCTTCGGATAAAGCAGTAAAAACCTATTCAGGTGGAAGTCCGGTAGCATCAGCACAACTTTTTTCAAATTACATCAGTAGCATTTACCAATCGGCAAAATTAGCCGACGCAGGTATGGATAGTACGGTGTTTGAAAAAGCCGTAACCGGGTTTTTTAATTTAAAGATGGCCAATAAACTGGCATCAGATTGTTCGGTAGTAACGGTGGTTGATCTGGCTAAATCAAGCTGCAGCAAACGCATGTGGATAGTGGACCTGAAAAAAATGCAACTGGTATTAAATACCTGGGTTTCGCATGGCCAGGGTAGTGGTGGCGATATGGCTACCAATTTTTCGAACGAAGTAGACTCATACCAAAGCAGTTTAGGTTTTTATGTAACCAATAACGTTTATCGGGGCAAACATGGTGCTTCGGTGCGCCTTAACGGTATGGACGAGGGGTTTAACGATATGGCCAGCAAACGTGATATCGTGGTGCATGCTGCTCCTTATGTAAGTCAGAGTTCGATTAACCAACTTGGCCGTTTAGGCCGTAGCCAGGGATGCCCTGCAGTATCGCCAAAGGTTATTACACAGGTTATCAATACCATTAAAGGTAAAACCATGCTGTTCATCAACGGCAACGATAGCAATTATACCTCAAAATACCTTGACCGCGATGAAGCCGCAAATTTTGCCTTCAACCAGGGAAATGGCGGTAGCCAAGCCACCGCCATGTTGTAATTACACGGTAGTAAATTTTTGCATGTGTGCATAAAGCACAATATCCTGTGCGTAAACGTCTTTACGGTATTGGATGGTTCCGGTTTCATCAACCCAGCAGGTAATGTAGGTGATGTAGACCGGAACTTTGGGCGAAACCGCTAAACTGGTTGGAGTAGTATTATCCTTGTTGATGTTTTCGATGATGGTTTGATATTTAGGCCCATCGCCAAACAAGGCCCGGGCAAAATCCAGTGGTTTTTCCAGGCGTACACAACCATGGCTTACAGCACGCATATCCTGTTTAAAAGGTGCCTGGGTTGGCGTATCGTGCAGGTAAACATTGGTGGCATTATTAAACAAAAACTTGATCTTACCTAAGGCATTATCGGCGCCGGGTTGCTGTTTAAATTCGTAAGGCGAATCATCTTTTTTTACCTGGCTCCAGTCGATCGTTTCCGTATCGTCAATTTTCTGTCCGTTTTTGTATACATCGATGTTTTTATTCGACAAGTAATAACGGTCCTTGGCAGCCTCAACCATGATCTCTTTACTGGCTATACTTTGGGGTATATTCCATATCGGGTTAACCTCAGCCACGTAAATCAAGCTGTTTAACTGTGGCGTTTCGTGCGTAAAGGGCCTGTCTACCTTGTCGCTGTCATCATATTCAACCAGGCTATTTTCATGGTCTTTATTGCGGCCCTCGCCAACGCAAACCTTCATATTTAGTGTAGAGTGCCCGTTTTCAATCAGGTTAAGCTGGTAATCGGGGATGTTAACCATTACGTAACGGCTTTCGGTGGGTTTGTTTTTCCAGCGCAGACGTTCCAGATTAACCACTAAAATACGCTGAGTTTCTTCTTTGCTCATACCCGGCGCCAACTGACCACTTGCCAGGGCTTTTTGCAGCGCTATGTATTGCGGGTTGCGCGGTTGAATGGCATCCAGATAGTTTTTAAAATTGCTTACCGCGAAAACGTGGCTCATTGAAGCGCTATCCGGACGAATGGTTTTGGTAAAGTAATTGGCATAGATGCGTTTAGGGTTCATCAAACCATACTGTAAAGCGTTAGAGTAGCTGATGAGCGAATTGGCCACCAATAGCTCTAATTCGGCCATACATTGGTAAGCCTCGGCGGTTGATTTGATCGCGCGTTTATCATTAAACTTATCTAATAATACCTTGATGTGATTGCTTTGAAACATCGCAGGCTCGAGCCCATGCTCGGCAGAACGATCCAAAACCGCGGTCAGGTTGTTAATATCACCATTGGGCAGATGATCCATCACGAAGTTAGGGTCGTAATCATTTTGTGCATACCAGGCGGTAATTACCTTTGAATTAGTTAAAGAGGCCTTTTGCTGCTCTATTACTTTTTGAAATACTGCGGCAAAACCTTCGGGGGTAACATCTTTAAAAAACTTATTATGTGTTTTTTTAAAGAGTACATCGCCCATATCCGAGCGTGATTTTTTATGGCAACTTTGAAAAGTGAACAGGACCGCTACAAGTAAGGAAAGTAGTACGGGCCAAAAAACATGTTTAGCTTGATTAGGGATAGTCATACGGTGTTATAATTTAATTTATTAACCGTATGCAATTGCTATGCCATCAAAAAAACTATGGGTTAAAATTGGGTAAGCTGCCAGCGCAGGCGGTCAATCTGGTCGCCTATTAACTGTACGTTTTCGGCGGTGAGCTCTTCGCGCGAATATTCTTCGAGCATCCAGCCGCTGCCATCGCGGCGGATATAGCCTATAAATTTATGATCGAGCGAAATGCGATAATAATCTTTTTGCAGCTGTTTTACTTTCATCAGCTTATTGCCGCTAAAAGGTATGATATGTTCGTCCATCAGGGGTTACTCGATTATAAGGTTGTATTTGATCAATAATCCCGACAAGGTGTGTGAGCTGAATTTGGCCCGGGCCATGGTATTATTTTCAGGATCGATGTTAAAGTTTGTGGCCGAAGAAAGATCGGCGCTTTTTAAAATAGTACGGTTAAAGATAGTGCGGTTAAGATCACAGTTCCTGAAAACGGCATTGGTAAGATCGGCTTCACTAAAGTCGGATTCGATGAGGGAGCAATCCTCAAATAAAGTGCCTTTTAAACGCTTTTTCTGAAATATGGTATACTCTAAAATACATTTGGTAAAGCTTACCGCGAAGGAAAAGTTGTTGCTGGCACTGAAATTAACGCCGGTAAATTTACAATCGCGAAAAGCAACCTCCTGGAAACCGGTGTTGATGAGTTTGGCCAGCGACAGGTTGCAGGTATCCATGCTGCAATTGATAAAGGTAATTTGCGACAGGTTAGCGTAAGAAAAATCGCAATTGATGAAGGTACAGCCTTCAAATATGCGATCGCGGCCCTCAATTTCGGATGCTTTGATGTTTTTGTAAACCTTGTTTTCGTGTACCAGCTGTTCCATATTTGCTGTGGTAAATATCCGTATTTTTTTTGAGGAGACTATATTTAGATATCAACAGGATTGTACAGGATGGGGGTTACCTGAATAGTGAATAGTTTTAGACAACCAATTATTATCAGAAACCTATTTATGCAAAAGTTTTTTACCTGTGCATCAGTTATTGTGCTTTTAGGCTTGTCAGGGATAGCATCGGCACAAATTACACCACCTGCTAACAACCAACAGCGGAGATCACCCAGGCCGGATACCATCATCAGCAATAATGGCTTAAAAGGCCACCTCAATGCGCACGACCCATGCATGATCAAAGCCGGGGATACCTATTATGTGCTAACTACTGGTATGGGCATTAAATCATCAAAAGATATGGTGAACTGGACCAATTTGGGGCCGGTGTTTGATAAAGGGATGACCTTTTCGTGGTGGAACAATGATATCCCCGGCAAGGTAGGCCTGTGGGCGCCTGATATCCATTATGCCGATGGGAAATACCATTTGTATTATTCGGTATCAGCCTGGATGAACTTTAAATCGGGTGTGGGGTATGCTACCAATGTTACGCTGGATAAAAACAGCCCGGATTATAAATGGGTTGACGAAGGGCAAATAGTTAACTATAAAAACGGTGGCGACAGCGTGAACTGCATTGACCCTAATGCTTTTAGGGATGCTGATGGAAAAGAATACCTGGTTTATGGCTCCTACAAAGGCGGCCTGCGCCTGATAGAGCTCGACCCGAAAACAGGCAAACCAAACAGCGATAAACCGGAACTGTATACCATTACCACCAAACTGGGTGAAGGAAGCTACATTATTAAAGGACCGGAATATTATTACATTTTTGCTTCGCGCGGAAAATGCTGCTCGGGTATACAGAGTACTTACCAGATCGTTGTAGGGCGCTCAAAAAGTGTTAAAGGGCCTTATTTAAACAAGGAAGGCAAAAGCTGGATAGATAATAATTACTCGGTGTTTTTAGCCGGCGATTATGACGAACCCGGCCGCGGCCATAACGGTTTTTTTGCACAGGGCGATACTACTTACATTGTGTACCATGCTTATACGCGCGCTTTTAACGGGCAATCGTTGCTCAATATTAAGCCGTTGTATATGGATAAGGATGGCTGGCCGAGTTTGAACCCGAAGGATAAACTTTTTGAGATGCCAGAGTTTGAAAAGAAAGTATTTGCGGGCAAATAAGCTCAATTTATATATCTCGCAAAGGTGCAAAGGCGCCAGGAAATTTAAGCTTTTCTTTTTGCCGATCCGTGCTATTTAGCTACCTTGATCGGCGAAAGCTGATATGAAAAAGATTTATTTAATACTGTGTTTTTTAGCTGGCGGGCTGCAATTATTTGCCCAGGACAATAAACCGCTTCAGCAATATAAACTGATCGGGAAGGGGAGCGTACAAGCCAAAAACTATTATTTGCTTACGCTGATACAAAACAATGCCGGGGTGAGGCATTTGCTGGAGAATGATCCTGTCTTAGCCAAACTGCTGATCGCTAAGCAGCACGGCATGAGGGGCACTGTTATCGATTGCCCCAATTACATATGTTATATACATGATATGATATTCCACGATAACGAGATCGCTATCGTTAACGAGAGGCTGGCCGCCCTGTATTCGCCCGATAACGCTTTGGGTAAGTTAGTACGCAACGAACTGGTGCCATCCGGCACCTATGCGCTTTATAAGCACCTGACGCTACGCGAGATACTCATCAAAGCCTGGGAAACAGAAGCCCAGGGTATTAACCAGGCGATCAGTGTTTATGCCACCGGTAAAAAGCCCAACTATCCCGCTATCGACTCGATCAGCTTTAATGTAAAAACCGATGCATATTTTAAACAGATGCATGATTGGTCGGCAAGCATAGCAGATGCAACCAAAAATGACAAACTGTTTTTTATGCCCTCGCTTACCGCGGCACTGACGTTTTTAAATATTAATGAGCGCGCTGAGGCCGCCACCGACGAACCCCTGGCCGAAACGGTGAACCGGGCGGCTGTTGAAAAGGTTAAAACTGTCGACTGGAACAAATATAAGTACTCGGTAATATTGGTGCCTGGCGCGGGCCCTGGCCTAAGCGGGATGGCTTTGAGCGCCGGCGGGAAGATGCGTTGCAAGCTTGGAGCCAGGCAGTATTTTGAGGGTTTGGCGCCGTTTATTATGCCATCAGGCGGAAGGGTGCATCCCTTTAAAACCAAATATTGCGAGGCCGACGAGATGAAGAAATACCTGGTTGACAGCCTGCATGTGCCTGCAAGCGCCATTATTGTTGAGCCGCAGGCCAGGCATACCACTACCAATTTGCGTAACGGCATCAGGCTGATGTTTCATTATGGCTTCCCGTTAACTAAAGCGGCTATTACCTGTACCGATAAATCGCAAAGCGTATACATCGAAAAAGCTATGGCCGAGCGTTGCATGAAAGAACTTGGCTATATGCCTTATAAGTTAGGCACACGTTTATCAGATACCGAACAGGAATTTTACCCGCTGATCGAATCATTACAGATCAACCCGTTAGAGCCGTTAGATCCGTAAGCGATTGATTGATTTTACTTATTTTTAAGTTGCGTTATGCGGCTTTGGGTATAGGTGATATATTCCTGCTGTTTTTCGGGTGGTTTGCTGTCGAGGTACTTTTTATAGTATTTTAGTGCGTTTTTCTTATCCATCAGTTTGGTATCATACAAATTGGCCAGGCTGTAACAGATCAATCCGTCTTCTTTAAAAAACAGGCTTTTTTGGTAATTGGCAATGGTGTTTTTTACCTGGTGCATCTCATCATAAGTATCAGCCAACTCAGCATAATAACGGTTGGTATTGGGTGAGATACTTTGCTTTAAGGTCAGTTCGAAAAACGGAACCGCCCTGGGGTAATCTTTAAGGGCCTTGTAGCTTTCGGCTGTAAAATAATAGCTGCTTTCGCTTTGGAAGATCTCGGGCAACACCGCAAAAGTTTCAATACAGCATTGATAATTTTTCAGAAAAAAGTACGATTCGGCTACTTTGCTAATCACCGGGTAGGAATTATCGCCAACAGCCATGATATTGGTACCCGCGCGGATAACCTCATTATATCTCTTCAACTCAAATGTTAAAGCAAGCATGGGCTTTAGCAGGATAAGATCGGTTGAATCGGCAACCAAAGCCCTTGTTAAAATTTTCTGCGCCTGTTTAAACTGTTTTAAATTGATCAGTTGCGAGCCAAGCGAGGCGGCAACCACATCGTCTTCGGGGTTTAGGTTGTTGGCAATCTGCAGGTATTTAAGCGATTCGGCCGGATCAGAACTTAGCCTGCCCAATTGTTTGTACACCATAAAGTTGGTACTGTCGATGGTGACGATCTTTTTTAAATAGACAATGGCTTTGGGATTATTGCCACGGTTTAAATTAACGTTGGCCAGATTAAACAATATCGGCACACTGGTTGAATCGGTTTGGTAAATACGCAGGTAGTAAGCTTCGGCATCGGGTAATTTACCGGCCATTTGGTAAGTGTACGCTAAGCGGGAGAGTACTTTATTATCGGTTACCGGCTCAGGGTAAACGCTCTTTAAATAAGCTGCAGCCTCTATATAACGCTGGTTTTGGTACATATCCAACAGTAAAGCATCGTTTGTTTTGCTTTGCGCGGATGCTTTTAAATAAACAGATAACAGTAACAAAATGAGGAGACAATGAATGACCTTTTTCATAAAACAAATATAAACTATATTTTTAGTTTGAAAATAGTAAATCCAAAATTGCTGCAACCTATTTTAAATATTGGCCCGGTGTTTGTTTGGTATGCTGAGTAATTAACAGATAACTAAATAACTATACCATGAAAAAGATTAGTTTAATATTGGCCACAGCTTTTATGGCCTTTACATTTAACACGGCGTTTGCACAAAAAAGTGATACTAACCATGTTGAAATAAAAAAGAAAGTTAAAGAAGGTGCGCATGGCCATACTAAAACCAAAATAAAAGTTAAGGGGGCTGGTACAGCCGGTGCAGTGGGGGCCGCAGCTAACGGAAGCGCACCTGTGCTCACTCCGGAACCGCAGCATACAACTGTTGTAGTAACTCCGCCAACACCGCCCGAAAAGGAGATCGTAACAGTACCTGCTCCGGCTGCACCGGTGCCTGCTCCGCAGCCTAAAACTACAGTAGTAACCACCACCACAACACCAAATACAGTGCATGCGGTGAAAACAACCAAGGTAAGCTCAACAACTACTACGGTTCATAAAAAACCAGTACCGGCTAAACATGTCACCCATACGGTTACCAAAACACCGGCAACCACAACCACCACAACTACCACAATTAAAAATCAGTAAGATTAATATATCAATTAAAAACCCGCAGGAGCCACCTTCTGCGGGTTTTTTGTTTTATATGAAACAAAATGAGCTTTAAATGATTATTTAAGTATAGTTAAGTAAAATTTAACCTTTAAAAACAATAATCATGGATAAGATAAAGAAGTTTGAACTGATGGAAAAAATTGTTCATGAACTGGGCGACCTGCGTAACAGTCAGCAGGCCATTATACAAAAGTTAGCAAAAATTGAGGTTGACAATATCGATCTTGGCGATAAAAAGCTGGAGCAGGACCTGCCTGATATGCACCAACGTGTGGCAGACAACCTGGATACCATTGCCGGAATACTCGAATATTTTGAAGGTAAAACATCAGAGTACGAATCGTCGAACAACATCCAGCAACTCAAGGAGCAGGAAGCTTTAAAACTATAACGATAACTACATTGTAAAAAAAGCCCCGAATTTTTAAAATCGGCGGCTTTTTGTTTTAAAATAATCTACAACTTTTGTAGTCTTTTTATAGCTTTGGGCAATTTTACAGAATACATTGACAAAGCCTATACTCGTTATCAAATTCGGCACAGCCTCCATTACCCATAGAAACGGCGAACTGGATGAAGTTGTAATGGTGGATATTGCCCGCCAGGTTGCCGCCATACATGCCGACCATCATATTGTGCTGGTATCATCGGGAGCAGTGGCTGCCGGTAAAAAGCTCATTAAAAATTATTCGGGTACCATTAGCGAACGTAAAGCAGCGGCGGCGGTTGGTAACCCCATCCTGTTAAATAAATACGCGCAGTTTTTTGCACCTTACGGGATAGCAATAGCCCAAAGCCTTTGCGAGCGCCAGCATTTTAGCAACCGCAACCAGTTTTTGCAGTTAAAAAAAACCTATGAGGACCTTTGGGCCAATGGCATCATCCCGATAGCGAACGAGAACGATGTGGTGAGCAACCTGGAGCTTAAGTTTTCGGATAATGATGAACTGGCTACGCTGATCGCGGTTGGTTTTGGCGCATCGGTGCTGCTGTTCAGTACGTCGGTACCTGGTGTATTAGATGCTGATGGAGAGGTTGTTAAAGAGATTAAGTTAATTGACAAAACCGCGCTTGCACTGGCCAATAAAGAGAAGTCGGCCCTGGGTTTAGGCGGCATGGTATCCAAATTGACTTTTGCCCGTTTGGCAACACGCATGGGTATTAAGGTGGTGATATTCGGTATCCGGACAAATGACGGTATTTTGAACGCCATAGAAGAAAAAACCGGCACGCTTTGCCATCCGCAGAAATGCTCTATCCCCGCAAGGAAAAAATGGCTGGCCAGCGGCAGTTTGGTAACCGGTAGCCTGCAGATAGACAGCGGCGCGTGTAAAGCCTTACAAAATGGCCATAGCCTGCTGGCGGTGGGCGTTAAGGCTATAATCACTAAATTTGAAGCAGGAGAGGTGTTTGAAATTTTAGACGAAAACCAGATGAGCATTGCCGTTGGCCTTGCCAAGGCATCATCGGACGAGATCATGATCGATTTTAAAACACAAAAACTAACTATCGCCAACGCTGACGATATTGTATTATTATAATGGAAAGTATCCAATCTTTATTATCTGAGGCGCACCAGGCCACACGGTCGATCAATACAGCTACTGATGATCAGAAGCAGGGAGTATTGCATCGGCTTGCTCAGGAGATCATGGCCCACACGGCCCTGATCATTACCGAAAACAAGAAAGACCTTGACCGGATGCCGGATACCGACCCGAAAAAAGACAGGTTGTTATTAAACGAAGCGCGGATCAAGGACCTGGCTGACAGCCTGAATGATATTGCTGCCTTACCCGACCCCACAGGTAAACTGATGCTGGAAAGTACCACCAAAAATGGTTTACAGATCCAAAAAAAGACCGTTCCGTTAGGTGTGGTTGGCGTGATCTATGAGTCGCGACCCAATGTAACCATTGATGTGGCCGCACTGTGTATCCGCAGCGGTAATGTATGCGTACTGCGGGGCGGCAGCGACGCACTGTATACCAACGTGGTGCTGGTGAGTATTATACACAGCGTTTTACGCGATGCAGGCTTAAACCCGGCCATTGTACAGCTATTGCCAACCGACCGTAAATACATCAACGAAATGCTTACGGCGGTAAAATATATCGATATTATTATTCCGCGCGGCTCACAGCAGCTGATCGATTTTGTACGAGAACATTCGAAGGTGCCGACCATTGAAACAGGGGCAGGAGTTTGCCATACGTATGTGGAACAAACTGCTGATCTGGCTAAAGCCGCTGCCATTGTAGTGAATGCCAAAGTATCGCGCCCGTCGGTGTGTAACGCGTTGGATACCATAGTAGTTGACCGTACTGTGGTAAAGCAGTTATTAACACTTGCAGCACCAGGTTTACTGGCTTATAATGTAGAGATATTTGCCGACGCGGAAAGTTACGCCGTTTTAAAAGAGCTGAATTACCCTTACCTGCAGCAGGCAACAGCCGAAGATTTTGGCCGCGAGTTTTTAGATTTTAAATGTTCGGTTAAAGTGGTTGGGGGATATGATGAGGCGGTGGAACACATCACACAATACTCATCAAAACACTCAGAGGCTATTGTTACTCAAGATCAATTATTGGGAGAACGTTTTGTAAATGAGATAGATGCAGCAGCAGTTTACATTAATGCTTCAACACGGTTTACTGATGGCGGCGTGTTTGGGCTTGGCGCAGAAATAGGTATCAGCACACAAAAACTTCATGCCCGCGGGCCATTTGCACTGGAAAAACTGGTGACTGAGAAGTGGTATGTAAGGGGTGAAGGGCAGATACGGTAATTAGATTTGAGCATTGAGATATGAGGATTTGAGACACACTTAATATGGTGCTTTTTATGATGTCAATCTATTAGCTAAACCGGTAAAAATTTCGTATCTTTAAGGCTAACCGTAAGGGTTATTGTTCTTTGGAAAAAGAGGTAGTATTTTTATTATACCACCCCAGTACCCACTCTATACCCACCAACACCCACCTCCCTGGAAATGTAAAAGCAGGGTTTAAACACAATTGAAGCACATTTGGTACGGCGAGTGCTTAAAATACCCACTTTTACCCACCCTGTTATTTAAGTTGTTGGTTATTAGTTGGTTGATTGTTGCTCTATTGAAAGATTATTTTAAACTATTGGCATAGTTATTTAAATAATTACTACTTTTGCAGAATGAAACGCACCGTAGTTATATTGCTTACTGCTGTTTACCTGTTCTCATCGCTTGGTGTGGCAGCAAAAAGCATGTACTGTTTAGGTGTGCTTACCTCAACTACCACTAATTACAGCGACCATAGCAAAGAAAAATGCAAAATGGGCGTTGAAATGCGCAAGTGCTGCAAAACTAAAAAGCAGTATTTAAAGGTAAAAGATCAGCATTACGGATCGGCTACTATGGCGTTCTTAGCCAAGTTGTTCCCTATATTCAGCCGTTTTACCACACCTGATACCGAGGTTGATGAACCGTGCCTGTACCGCATGCATGCCTACAATAGCAATGCTCCGCCGGGCACATCGGTAGTTTCTGTTTATATATTGCACTGCGTTTACCGTATCTGATTCGTTTCTTCATTTTTGCAGGCTTCCGCCTGATCGGTTAAACTTATTCGTCGAGTTTAACACCGTTTTTTTCTATTATTTTTTTAATTCTATCTCAAAATGAAGAAGTTTATTTTATTGATCGCTTTTTGTGCAATTGCCGGAGCATCACAAGCCGAGTTTACTAAAGCTGAATTACAGGTTAGCGGTTTAACCTGCTCAATGTGCTCATTGTCCACACAAAAATCTTTAGCCACTCTGGATTTTATCGCTGACATTAAACCCGACCTGAACAAAAATATATTTTATGTAACCTTTAAACCTGGTAAAACCGTTAACCTTGATGCTTTAAAGCAAAAGGTAATGGCTGCAGGTTTCTCGGTTAATAAGTTGGTCGCCATTTTTAATTTTAAAAACGTTGCCATTAGTAACGATTTCAGTTACCCTTTTCAAGGCGCTAATTATCGTTTTTTAAATACAGGGAGTAAGCAACTGGATGGTGAAACCAGGCTGCTGATCATCGATAAGGACTTTGTGCCCAGCGGCACATTTAAAAAGTATAGTTCGCAGCTTAAAGATGCTACTTACGCCACAGGCGTTGATGATAAAAAAACGCGTGTTTACCATGTAACGCTATCGTAATATGAAGCGCATATTGGGACTGATCCTGCTGCTTTGTTTAAGCGGCGGCATCAAAGCGCAGGAACTGTATGTAAATACGGAGCCGGCAAGCAATATGGCTGCGAAAGCGATCGGGTTGAGGATGAATGCCGATTTTGTACCTTTAAACAGCCGGACGGGTTTTCGATTAGGGCCGGAAGCTATGTTTGGCGTATCGCGATCGGTGATGGTACATGTTAATTTGTACGGATCGAACTATTACCAATCAGACTTTAAGTTTGAAGGCGCGAGTATTTATGCCAAATACCGTTTCCTGGCGCTGGATCAGCCGCAATCGCATTTCAGGATGGCGGGGTATGGACGGGTGTCGTTGATCGATAACCCTATAACATTTAACGAGATCAATTTGCAGGGCGATAACTCTGGCGCGATGGGGGGCTTGGTTATGACTCAGTTACTGCATAAACTGGCTCTATCTGTTACATCGGATATAAGTCGCGATTGGAATAACGTTTCGAACTCGTTACCGCCAGACGCAGCACGTAACCAGTTGGGATATACCTTTTCGGCAGGGTATCTATTGCTTCCTAAAAACTATACGGACTATAAGCAGACTAACTTGAATATCTATGCAGAGTTTATCGGTAAATCGAGTTTGGATGGCAAGGGGAAGTACCTGGATATAGCGCCGTCTGTCCAATTGATCTTCAACAGCCGTACCCGGATCGATTTCGGGTATCACAAACAATTAACAGGTGACCTTTCGCGTATTGCAACTACGAGTTATCTGATACGTTTGGAGCATAATTTGTTTAATGCTTTTTAATTACTACAATGAAAAAAAATCTCATCATCATTATATTTTTACTATCTGCTGCAGGCGGAAAATCCCAGATGAATATGCATGGTATGCATATGGATACCGTTAAAAAGAAATCTGTGAAAAGCACAGATACGGTTAAAAAAGCTATGGACATGGGAAACATGGATATGAGCGGCATGTATATGGGCGATATGAGTCATGCTTTTTCGCTTAACCTGCCCATGAACCGCAATGGATCAGGCACATCATGGCTGCCCGATCAATCGCCCATGTACGCCTATATGCTTACTGCGGGCAAATGGAACCTGATGTTTCATGGCGCTGTATTTTTAAGATATACCACGCAAAACCTTAATAGCGACGGTAAACGGGGGCAGGCCGCTAAGTTTGACGCACCGAACTGGGCAATGGCCATGGCGCAGCACAAGGTGGGAGAGAACGGCTTATTCAGCGCTAACCTGATGATGTCGGCAGATGCGCTGACCGAGGGCGGTTATGGTTACCCGCTGGTATTTCAATCCGGCGAGAGCTGGAAAAACGTACCGTTGGTTGACAGACAACACCCGCACGACTTGTTTGCCGAACTGGCTGTAGGTTATACACAGGCATTGAACAAAGATGCCGACCTGACCGGTTACTTTGGCTATCCCGGCGAACCGGCGTTGGGGCCGGTAACCTTTATGCACCGGCCATCGGCTATGAACGATCCTGACGCCACGCTTGCGCATCACTGGCAGGATGCTACCCATATTACCTTCGGCGTTGCCACATTAGGTTTCAGATATAAAATTGCCAGGATAGAGGCGTCGGTGTTTAACGGGCATGAGCCCGACGAAAATCGGTATAATTTTGATAAACCCGTATTTAACAGCTACTCGTATCGCTTATCCGTTAATCCGAACGATCATTGGGCAATGCAATTTTCGCAAGGGTATATCAAAGGTCCGGAAGCTTTAAACCCGCTGGAAAACATCTTACGCACCACAGCATCCATCAGTAAGCAATATAACTTTAACGATGACAAGTTTATCAGCAGTGCTTTGATCTGGGGATATAACCATGTAGAAGAGCCCGGGGGTGGTACGGCTAATGAGCATTCGATTACCGCCGAAAGTAATGTACAGCTTGATAAAACGGCGATTTACGGCCGTTACGAGTTTGTGCAAAAAACGGCCGATGAACTGAACCTGTCACCAGCAAGTGTAAATGCTGCGGTATTTAACGTAAACGCGATAACCCTGGGCGTTAACCATCGCCTGTTCAAAACCTGGAATACCAATGTTACGCTGGGCATACAGAGCACCTTAAATATCATCCCGCAAGGTTTAAATACGCTTTACGGTAATTCGCCTTTAAGTGGCGAGGTTTACTTAAAGATCAGCCCATCGTTAATGAAGATGATGAAAATGTAGAGTAACCTATTAAAAATGACAGGGTTGCTATTTTGTATAATAATTAAGACATTTTTTTACAATTTTTAACAACTAATTTCTTCGGCAAACGTTAAAAAATGAGCAAATTTGTGAAGCTTTATCACAAAGCGGTACTAACCCAATTATTGAGATACATTTTATTTATATGAACAATACTTCAAAATCGGCTGCATTATTATTGGTAGGATTGGCTGCAGGAGTAACATTAGGCGTTTTATTTGCACCAAAAAAAGGAAAAGAAAACAGGGAAAAATTAGCAAAATCGTTAGTTGGCCTGCGCGATGCAGCTGCCGACCAAATGGACAATCTGTTAACTATAGCTGATAACATGATCATTACCATGCGTACCCGCAATGATATGTATGCTCATCAGCACGATGATATTGAAAACGCCATTATTTAAGTACACGGGCGTTTATATAAAAAATAAAGCCCCGGTTATTGCCGGGGCTCCTTAAATCATCGTTATATACCTGTTTGATCAGGCTGATCTCCATTATCAGGATTATAAGCGCTTACAGGCGGCTCATCTTCTGTAGCCATAATGGTCACTATGGTTACATCATCGGTCATCACCGCATTCATACATTCGTCATCTATAGTTACGCGGTCGTCGGTACTGTATATTTCCATATAATCCTTAAAGCTTAATACATCTTGCCTAACCAGTCTTTCAAATACAGGGTTCAGTAGTTTGGCGAGACCTGTGCCCAGACCACCCGCAGGAGGCAAATAGCTGATCACCACTTTTACAATGGTGCCCTGTTGGCCCGGAGCATCTTCAAATTCAACCTTGCCTGTGTTGTTGATGGTCGCGTCGGGCAGCGATTGCCAACTGATGTGGCTGCCGGGTATATCTTCCACAATTTCGGCATCCCAGCTAATGTTACCTATGTTACCAGGTATTTTGGCCTCCCAATGCGAATATTTGTCACTAATAACCTGAATATTATCCAAATGACTCATAAACAAAGGCAGGTTTTCCAGTCGGCGCCAAAAATCGTAAACATCCTGCCGATTCCTGTTAACGGTAAAGGTGTATTTGATATTGACGTTTACCGGCTCGGTGGTGGTTTTGCCTAAACGGGTATAAACTTCGCAATGCCCGGTAACGCCGCGTTGTACCAGGTAGCCGCCCGCAAATATGCGCAGGGCACTCCGCAACGGATGCCTAAACATGCGCGACAGACCGCCAAATGCCATGCGTGTACCTAAAGCTACCGAAGCTACACGCTCGGGCCATTCAAGGTTAACGATTGGAGCGGTAGTGCCATCCCCGGTGTTATATTGATTTTGATGCAGTGTTGTATCTGGCATAACATTTATGTTTTATATAAATGTTTAACCAATGATCAGTCAATCTGTTTTCGTTAAATGAAAATTATTTATAATCAAATTTAAACCGGCTCAGATCAGGAAGGTGTTTCTTTTTACGCTGCAGTTCGTGCCGGTAGATCACCTGGCCCAGGTTTTTCATAAACGGCAGGCATACCGTAGCGTATTCGTACTTGTTGTCGTTCAGGATGCCATCTTCGTTGGATTGGACAACGGCGGTGAGCATAAACTCAACCTTATTCTTAAAATCGACAATGTAGGCATTATCGATATCGTAACCGTAAGAATCGCCGATTTTGTTGAAGATACGGATATCAGGATTGATCACCGCTGAGGTATCCGATCCGTAGAAAAGGAATTTGCAAAATGCGGGGTAATATTCCGGCCGCGGATAAGTTGGTTTGATACTTTCGGTAGGGAACATGCTCATGTACTTGTACATAAAGCTGTAATCATCATCCGTAAGGTTATAACGCTGATCTTTAGGAAATGCCGATGGGAACAGCAACCGGCGCAACACCATTTGCTGATCGGCAATGGGGTAAACGTTCTTATCCTCAAAACTGTACTGGCCCATCACCAGCTTATCATGGCTATCCATATAGCCCTTTCCCTGCAGCATGTTATCAAGGTGCATCGGGTATTCGTTGGCATCGTAAGCAGCCGGTTTGGTGTACACAATTTTGCCCTCCTGCTCAAAACGGATCGGGTTGGTATGTTTGGTCGATTCGCCTGCATCGCCAATGGCTAACCTGCCAATGATGCGGGTGTTATTTAAATTGTACTTTTTGAGTTTGGCGTTGATCTCGGCGCGATCTACAAATTCGTACACCCGGTTGTATGCATTGTTATCGCTAACCAGCAGTATCTTTTTGATATAATTTTCAAGGCTTGGTAAACCATTTACCGATGAATCGTCTTTGGTAACAGCGGTTTGGCCCTTAAAAGCCGTATCGGTTTGCATATTGGTTTTGCGGGTAAGCCCGGCAACTTTGAGCTCGTTTATTTTTTCAAGTCCGAAGATGGCCGTAGGCAATTTTACCGTGCTGGCAGGGTAGAAGTAGCGGTTCGCGTTAAGCCGATAGCTGTATTGCGTAAAGTGCGGCTGGTTATTGGCATCACGGTCAATCTGGGTGTATAATATCTGCACCTCGTTCTGGGTGGGATGATTGAGTATGCCCGCAAATAGCTCCGGATGGCTTTCTAATAGCTTTTTCAGGAATACGGTATCGGTTTTTTGCGCTGCGGCGGATAGTGTCATCAATAAGGCAAATAGCGTACAATAAAATTTCATAGGGGTAAATATAACCGATTTTGTATTGATGCTAACAAATCTTTCTGTTACATTTGCAACGCTTTCGGTTCTTTTCCCGGTTCACCGGGAAGGGATTAAAAGGGAATCCGGTGTAAATCCGGAGCTGTCCCGCAGCTGTAAGTCCGGGCCTTTACAAAGGCTTAGTTGAATAAGAGTGTCACTGTTTGCTTTACGCGATGGGAAGACTTCAACGTTAGGACGAGCCAGAATACCTGCCACGAGCATTTATTATTCATAGCTTTCGGGGATAGAAGCTTGGATGAGATCGTGCTCACTGCAGGAGCGCCTTTCCCATTCCTTATTCTTCGTTTCTGTATGCTGTGGGTTAAAACTCACAACAACATGAAAAAAAATTATGTAGTAGTTGCTGTAAGCCTGGGGCTTGCACAACTGGGCCTCCAGGTAAACACGGGCCATGCGCAAGGCGCAAAACTAAAGGACACCACAAAACTGAACGAGGTTGTAATTACCGCAACCCGTTCGCCAAAAAAACTATCGGACATTGGGCGTAACGTAACAGTTATTACGCAGGCACAGATCAATCAGTCGCAAGGCCGTACGGTACCCGACCTGCTTAATAACGTGGCCGGAATTACCTTTTCGGGAGCCAATAATAACCGGGGCATCAGTTCTGATGTATACCTGCGTGGAGCAAGTGCAGGCAATACCCTGATATTGGTTGATGGTTTCCCGGTAAATGACGCGTCGGGCATAGCCGGCAATTATGATTTGAATGCGTTTCCAATTGACCAGATCGAACGTATCGAAATACTGAAGGGCAGCAATTCAACGCTTTACGGCTCTGATGCAGTTGCGGGTGTGATCAATATCATTACCAAAAAGCCTGCTGATCAAAAATTAGCGCCTACAATTCAGGCAGGTGTTGGCAGTTACAAAACCTATACCAGTTCACTGGGTCTTAACGGAACGATCAACAAAACGGGGATCGCTGTCAATATCTCAAATGTTGATTACGGCGGTTTTTCGGCAGCTACAGATCGTACCGGCAATTCAAATTTTAAAAATGATGGGTTTCGTCAGCGTTCTGTGAGCATTAATCTTACCCAGCCGGTTTCGCAAAAATTAACATTGAATGCTAACTTGCAAACCAGTTACAATACCGGCGATCTGCCGTACGATGCTTTTAAGGGCGATAACGATTATACCTACAACAAAACCTTTTTGTTGGGCGGTGTAGGAGCTAAGTTAGCCTTACCAAATGGTGCGTTGCGTTTTAATGTAAGTCAAAACAATGTTTGGAACGACTATCAAAATTTACCTACAGATAACGGTGGTGCCAGCTCTGTAGTACGCAATCTGGGTCGCATTACCAATGGCGAAGCTGTATTGAACCAGGGGTTAGGCAAATATTTCGATATCACAAGTGGTCTTGATGTTAAATACTCTAATACCAACCAATATAGTTTATACAGCTCTGCTTCGTTCCCTAATACGGTACCAAGCATTATTAATGCGAGTACCAATATTGAAAGCGTTTATACTTCATTGTTTTTTAAATCGGACATCTTTCACATGGAGCTGGGCGGCCGCTACAATCACCACAATAAATATGGAAGCAACTTTACCTACACTATTAACCCATCTGTAACACTTGCCAACAGGTTTAAAATATTTGCAAGCATTGGTTCCGCTTACGTTACCCCATCATTGTACCAGCTTTATTCGCAATACGGTACGCCTGACCTGAAACCGCAAACTACCGTATCGTACGAAGCAGGTTTTGATTTGGAGATCGTGAAAAACATGCTGTCATTTACTTCCGATTTTTTTAAACGCAAAACAACCGATGTTATTTACTTTTATAGCCAGTCGGTATCTCCGTATGCTTCATACTATCTAAACGGAAGCAAGCAAGATGACCAGGGATTTGAAAGCGAGTTAAACTTTAACTACCAAGGTTTTAAACTATCTGGCTATACCGCCTATGTTGTGGGGCACCAAACTGATGTAAACGGTAACGAAACGCTTAACCTGCTGCGCAGGCCAAAAAACACCTATGGCGCCAATGCAGCATACCAATTTGCTAAAGTGCTAACAGTTGGGGTGAACTACAAATACACCGGCGGCCGTTTTGACAGGGAGTTTTTAGACGTTGCACCGTACTCAAGAGTTGATGAATTGCCAAGCTACAATTTGTTTGATCTGCATTTGCAATACAGCCCGATAGCTAACTTTAGCATTTTTGTCGACCTTAAAAATTTATTTGATACAAAATATGTTGATTGGGTTGGCTACAATACCATGGGCTTTAACGTAATGAGCGGGTTGAAGTACACATTCAAGTAAGATTTGAACAATCTTTTATTTGTAGTTTAGTTTAAGTATTTTTGCAATCACAGAATATATAAACATTTATGTCTACACAGCAAAAAATAAACATTCGCAACAGCGTACTATTTCTGATGATGGTAGCTGCTGTTGCTACACGTGTACTTATCCCTAACAACCTGGTAACCTGGGCCAACTTTACACCGGTAGGTGCAGTGGCGCTGTTTGGCGGTGCGTATTTTTCGGATAAATGGAAAGCTTACCTGTCTACTTTGTTGATACTATTGATTAGCGATCTGCTTGTAAACTATACCAAATACAATAAGGTTGGCTTATTTGATGGAGCATGGATAGTTTATTTAACTTATGCTGTTACCGTATTTATCGGCACGCTTATTAAAAAAGTAAGTGCTATAAAAGTAATAGTGGCAGCTGTTGGTGCGGTAGTAATCCACTGGCTGCTTACCGATATGACCTTTGGCAGCACTTATTATCCTCCGGGATTAACAGGGTATTTTCAATCGTTAAACTCGGCTATCCCATTCGAGGCAAAGATGATAGTGGGTAACCTGCTTTTCTCGGCCTTGTTATTCGGTACTTTCGAAGCAGCCAAAACCAGATATACTGTTTTACAGGTGCAACCTCAGGTAGCCTGATCTATTTTTAATTTGATATGGAAAGCGTCCCGGCATATCGGGGCGCTTTTTTTGTGCTTATATTTATCACAATGAAACAAAAATTAGTGGTTTTAACCGGCGCCGGTATTAGTGCCGAAAGCGGATTGAAAACTTTTAGAGACAGCGACGGCCTTTGGGAAGGTTATGACATTCAGGAAGTAGCCACACCCGAAGGCTGGGAGCGCAACCCGGCACTGGTGCAGGACTTTTACAATATGCGCCGTAAATCGGTATTGGAGGCTAAACCCAATGCGGCACATGAGGCATTGGCTAAACTGGAACAAAAATATGAGATAACGATCATCACCCAGAATATTGATGATCTGCACGAAAGGGCAGGATCCACCAATGTGGTGCACCTCCATGGTATTATTACCAAATCACAATCGAGCAAAAACCCCAGGCTAACGTATCCCATTAAAGGCTGGGAATTGCGCATGGGCGAAACATGTCGCTTAGGTTCACAATTACGCCCGCATGTGGTTTGGTTTGGCGAAATGGTGCCGATGATTGAACCCGCGGCTAAAATTTGCGCGCAAGCCGAAATCTTTATTTTAGTGGGATCGTCGCTGGCGGTTTATCCTGCATCGGGCCTGATCAATTATGTGCCTGCGGATGTACCCAAATACATTATTGACCCTAAGATCCCTGTTGTTTACGGTGTGCCGGATATGATCAAAATAGAAGAAAAGGCAACCATAGGCGTACCCGAATTAGTTGATCAGTTATTGAGTTAATAGGTTATTGTTTTTTTAAGTTTGTTAACTTTATCACAAAAACAAGATATAGGCGTTAGTTTTATGATGCGATACAAATTTTTTATCTTTACTATGCTATTTGCGGTTGGCAGTTTCACGGTATCTGCGCAAAGCAAAACAGTTAAACCGATCACCTATCAGCAATTACAGCAACGTTTTAACAATAAGGATACCGTTTATATTGTAAACTTTTGGGCCACCTGGTGCGGCCCTTGTGTTGCCGAACTCCCTAATTTTGATAAACTGCAGCAAACCTATAAAGCCCGGCCTGTAAAGGTGCTGTTGGTGAGCATGGATTTTAAATCGAAATGGGCTGAGGTGAATTCATTTGCGAAAAGCAAAAAAATAGTAAGCGAAGTTTACCTGGCCGATAAGCCGAACGAACAGGTTTTTATTGACCAGATCGATAAAAGCTGGAGCGGTGCCTTGCCGGGAACGATGATCGTAAATGCACGGAAAAATATTCGTAAATTTTATGAAAAGGAATTTACTTACGATGAGTTAAATAAATTATATCAAACCAATAAATAATCAGAAACATGAAAAAGTTATTCGCTTTATTAACAGTGGCCGTAATAGGCCTTGCGGCTTTTAAAGCCGATAATGGTGGTTATAAAGTTGGCGACGTTGCTGCCGATTTTAAACTAAAAAATGTGGATGGTAAAACCATATCGCTGGCTAATTATAAAGCAGCCAAGGGTTTTATCGTAGTATTTACCTGCAATCATTGTCCTTATGCCAAAGCTTACGAAAGCCGTATTATGGATCTCGACAAAAAGTATGCGGCTAAGGGTTATCCTGTTATCGCCATCAGCCCCAACGACCCAATAGGTGAGCCTGCCGATTCATTCGATAATATGAAAAAACTGGCTGCAGCCAAAGGCTATACCTTTCCGTATACCATTGATGAAACCCAGGATGTAACCCGCGAGTACGGCGCCAGGGCTACCCCACATGTGTTTGTACTGCAAAAAACCGAAAAGGGCAATGTGGTGCAATATATAGGTGCTATTGACGATGATACCGAAAACAGCAACCCTAACCACACCCGTTATGTGGAAAATGCCGTAAACGCTTTATTAGCAGGTAAAAGCGTAGCCACCACCAGCACCAAAGCCATAGGCTGCTCTATTAAATGGAAAAAAGGAGCCTGATTTGCAGATGATTTGATGTGCAGATATGCAAATATGAGATCCCGGTTGATGATGATTCAGCCGGGATCTTTTATTTGATAATGGCAATTAATACAATAACCGCAATTACCGCCAGGCCCGAAAATACAAACAAAGGTGTTTTTGCTCTTAGCACCACATTATCATAGGCTAATTTGAGGGCATGGGGCATTTCTTTTAACTTAAGCACCTGTTTGCAATGCAAACATTGCGAAACCCCGGTTTTACCGATCCCAAACATCGGGATCCAGTATACATGTGCATATCGTTGAAACACGCTCATGTGCATGGTATTAGCCGAACTGCAATGCGGGCACTGCTCAGCAATCTGTTCGGTAATAATGTGTGTGGCTTTTGATCCGTAAATAATCATGGTGAAGGTTAAGTTTAGGTAGCTAAATATACCTTCAAAAATTTGTAATAACAATAACCGGTTTAGCATAAAACAACAAAGCCCGTATGAACATCATACGGGCTTTGTTTATCAGTTTATATTAGTTTACTTAGCTTCAGCTATTGTATTTACCTCTATCGAATCATCGGTAACGGTACCTTCTACAGTTACTTTCTTCCCGGCAAATTTGATCACTTTCTTCTGGTTTGATATGGTATAAACCTTATCACCAACAACCAAAACAGCAGCCGATCCGCCTTTGATACATTTTGCGGCACAAGCGGCATGGTCGGCGGTATTCGCTTTACCTTTGGCCGCGCACATCGCATCGCCAATGTATCCGGTTAACGAAGTATCTTTTACCTTAAATGCAAATGTGGTGCCTATGGCTGCCACCATCATCACTAACAACAATAGCTTTTTCATAACTGAATGGTTTTAATGGTTTGGTAATCAAATATAAATAAAAAGATCTGTAAAAACCAAGGCCGCTTTAAGCAGTGATCTCGGCAGGTTTGTTATGCTTAGGATAATATCGTTTTGCACTTGCACGGATAATGAGCATCTGGAACAACACGATATAAACTACCCATTGCACTAAATTCAGCATATTCACAATCACCACCAATATTACCGATATAGGGGTAAGTATAAAGGTTAACCGGTGGGCCTTCCATTTTAACGCATCTTCAACTGTTGACGGATAGAAACATAGTTTTTGTTTATGCTTAACAATATATTGCAGTATCAGCGTTTGGACGAAAGCTCCTGCCAGTATAATGCCGATATATACATCAAGAGCCCATAAATTATGCGGCGCTATGGTACCTGCAATAATGGTAACAGCAAACGGAAAAAGTGATATCACAAACAAAAAAAGCAGGTTACGTACAACCAGCGGTGCATCATAATCTTTCAGCACTTTAAAAATTTTGAGGTGCCGCAGCCAAAATGCGCTCACCAAAAGGAAGCTTAAAGCATAAGCACCCAATCGTGGTGTCAGGTCTACAAACGCCTGCCTTACCTGTTGGGATGTGGCATGGCGCAAACCTTCGGGTAGTTTTATTTCCAGCACCATAATTGTAATGATGATGGCAAATACCGCGTCGCTAAACAGGATAACACGTTCCAGTTCAAACTCGTGCTTTAATTCTTTATCTTCCATTTGGGATCAATAGCTTATTTGTACTAAATTACATTTTTTAATAAAAAGTTAACCATGTTATCAAAATCGTTTTTCTGTATATTGATGGTATTACCTTTTTTGGGCTGGACACAAAAACTAACCAAAGCCGATGTGCAAAGATGCCAGGCCGAAGCCAAACGGGTAACTATTATCCGCGATAATTGGGGCGTACCGCATATTTATGCCAAAACCGATGCCGATGTTGTTTTTGGCCTGCTTTACAGCGAATGCGAGGATAACTTTAAAGGGGTGGAACGCAACTACCTCAATGTACTGGGCCGCACTGCCGAGATTGATGGCGAGAGAGCCGTTTATACCGATCTGCTGATGCGCCTGGCCGAGGACAGTACCGATGCCATCAGGGATTACAAAGTTTGTGCTCCCGCTTTTAAAAAACTGCTTAACGCTTTCGCGGATGGAGTTAACTACTATCTGTATAAACATCCTGAAGTACGACCTGCCGTATTAACCAGTTTTAAGCCCTGGTATGCCTTAATGTTTACCGATGGCAGTGTAGGTGCCACCATAACCGGCGGCGCTACCGTTGATGATGTGAGGCGGTTTTACAGCAAGGGCGAACCACAAATGGGTTTTAACTATAAAGTTAACGACGAGCTGATGGAAACCGGTTCGAACGGGTTTGCCATATCGCCATCAAAAACAGCCGGCGGTAATGCCATGCTGTATATTAACCCCCATGTTCCTTTCTATTTCCGCTCGGAAGTAGAACTGGTGAGCCAGGAAGGTTTGCATGCCTACGGTGCAGTTACCTGGGGGCAATTCTTCGTTTACCAGGGTTTTAACCGGCATTGCGGCTGGATGCATACCACCAGCAATGCCGACGTTGCCGACCTGTACGCCGAAAACATCACCAAAAATGATCAGGGTTTGTTTTACGAATATAACAAGCAGTTAAAACCGGTAAGCAGTAAAAATGTAACAGTTAGCTACGCGGATGCAAATGGTAAGGTCAGTTCATCAATATTTACAACCTATGCCACTCACCACGGCCCGGTAATGGGCAGCCGCGATGGCAAATGGCTAAGCCTTAAAGCCAACAACCGTTCGTTAAATGCACTGCTCGAATCGTGGCAGATCACCAAAGCCAATAATTTTGAAGAATATAAGAGGGCAATGAGCCTGCTGTCAAACGCCACCAATAACACTGTTTATGCAGATGATAAGGGCAACACCGCCTTGTGGTATGGTAACTTTATGCCCAAACGCGCTCCGCAGTATGATTGGACATTACCCGTTGATGGCAGTATCAGCCAAACAGAATGGCAGGGTGTGCACCCGCTTAACCAAATCGTACATGTATACAATCCAAAATCAGGTTTTATCCAAAATTGTAATGCCACACCTTATGCCTCGGCCGGAGCAAGCAGTCCCAATAAGGCAAAATACCCTGCCTATATGGCTCCCGACGGGCAGAATTATCGCGGAGTTAACGCGATTAAATTACTGGCAAATGCGCAAGGCCTTACGCTTGATGGTTTGATTTCAAAAGGTTATAACCACTACCTGGCAGCTTTTGACGATTTGCTGCCCGCATTATTTAAAGCTTATAATGCTACATTGGTTAGCGATAATTCCGAAGTTGTAATGATGACCGGGCAGCTGGCCGGCCCTATAGCTTTGTTAAAACATTGGGATAGAACGTCATCTGATACCTCAACGGCAACAACTTTAGCTATACAATGGGCAACTTTAATGATGGACAGAATACCCAGGCCCAAAACAGTTGAAGAAGGAACCTATGCAACGCTACGCATCCAAAGCATTGCGCAAAGTCCGCCACGGATGCAGCTTGAGTTACTGGCATCGGCAGTTAACGTGTTGCAAAAGACTTACGGCACCTGGCAAGTGCCTTTAGGCAATATTAACCGGTACCAGCGCCTAGCCGATGGTAAAACATTTGATGATAGCCAGCCAAGTTTGCCCGTAGGGCAGGTGTCATCAGCATTCGGACAACTGCCGTCGTTTGTGAGCAGGCAAATGGGCACACAAAAGCGGTATGGCTATTCGGGTAACAGCTTTATTGCAGCGGTCGAGTTCGGTAAACGCATCAAAGCTAAAAGCATTATCACCGGCGGGCAGTCTTTTGATCCGGCGTCAAAACACTTTACCGACCAGGCACAAATGTATATCGACGGCAAATTTAAAGACGTATTGTTTTATAAGGAAGACGTGCTAAAACATGCTGAACGAACATATCATCCCGGGGAGTAGAAAACAGGATCAGCAAGCAGGATTAAGCTCCGATAGCTGTATCTCTTTCCAATACCAGCGCCAGGCTTTCGGTTAGCACAGCCACAATCATTAATGTAATGGCGTAACCGGTAGCTCCGCTTTGGTACAGCAGGCAACCCGACGCACAAAACATTACAATTGAAAAAGCGACACGGTAGGGTAACCGCAGTTGCTGCTCTGACTTTGGTGCGGCAAATATCCCCCATAATACGGCAGCCAATACCGGCGTGCCAATTCCAAAAAGGTATTGTAATAATAGTGTTTTAAAACTATGGAAGCCCCAGTACCCCAATGCCAGTAACATACTAACCTCCAGCAGGAAAATAACGAATTTGTTAATGGCTTTGAGCGTTTGCATAGTTGTGTATACTTTTAAGATTAATCTCCACAGGGTGGGTATTTGTCGGTGTTTTTTATAAAAAATCGAGCAATATCCTTATTTAAACACTTCAAGATGCTTTTTTTACTTTTTACACCCACAAAACAGGGTGGGTACAGGTGGGTATACCCACCTTGTATTGCATAGATCAATTAACGTTTTACTCAATCCTTCAAAAAATCAATCCTTCAATCATTGAAAAACAGCAGGGGGGAAATTGTAAGAAATTTTAAAGAACTTTCGCTGTATAAACCGCCCGAAAAACTGTTCGTACAACCCTAAATATAGCAAAAAATTGCGACATATAACAGTATTATTTACCCAATCCTGTTCCTGATTTTATACTCTTCAATAGCCTCGGCCATGGTTTTGCCTAGGTTGCAGTGCAGCCAGGCATGCATATCCCGGGCAACGGAAGTTACTGAAAGTCAGGGTGATTTTTAAATACAAAGCAATGGGCTTAATTCATACCCGACGCGCGTAAATAGTAATCAAAGAGGGCTATAGTACGGTTTTTGATAAGATTAAGATAAAGGCCAGCGTCATTTAAAAATAAAATTGTGCCACCGCCACCGTAAGCAGGTTTTTCAATAGTTGCATTAAGTTTTTCTTCGCTATCTCTGAATGCTATCCAGGCCCGTTGGGTTTCAATCAATACTTTCTTGTCATCTGCCTTTAAAACCATCATTAAACGTTTATAATACCTGTTCAATAATCCGTCGTAGCTTTTTGCCAATTGGTATTCAACATCGGCCATTTCAGAGTCATTCGAAACTAATTTGAGGTGTTCGGCACAAAACAGTTCAATACGAAAAGTATCAAGGCTGAAAGTAATAGTGGCTGAGTCGGCCTTGTATTTTTTTAATTTCAGAAGCTGTGCAGGGATTTTTGCGTCGATTTTTTGCCTGATCGCTTTTGTCTGGGCAGGCGATAGGTCTACCTGTGCATAGCAGTTGAGTGTAAACAAGGGTGTGAGGAAAAGTAATAATAAAAATTTCATTGTATCGGCTTTTTTAATTCCGTGTCACCACTACCCAATCAACCAGGTAATCCGCTTTGCCGGCTTTAATTTTATCCACGGTGCTTTGCGGCAAGCCCGGGTATGGCGACTGTACTTTATTTACGCCCTGCGGATAACCGCCGCCCAAAGCATAATTCAGGATGATAAATTTAGGGTTATCATAAGCCCAGCGGCCGTATTTTTCAACCATCTCTTTGGTTACGGTATAGGTTACCGTGCCATCTACACTAAATACAAGGCTGTCTTTTGTCCAATTAACAGAGTAGATATGCCATTGGGTAACGTCAGTGCCTTTCGGGAAGAAAGAGCGGTGTGCGAGAGGTGTATTGCCAAAGTAACCCGGGCCGTGCAGAGCGTGGCTAACCCACGATGAATCGCCAACGTTCTCCATCATATCTATCTCGCCGCAATCCGGCCATTTACCCTGGCCCAGGGCCCAGAACGCCGGCCATAAGCCAGCACCTGCCGCCATTTTAATGCGGGCAGAAGCCGTGCCGTAAGTAAACTCAAACTTTTGCCTGGTATTGATCCTGCCCGAAATAAAGTCGTATTTTTTCCCGTCTTTTATCGTAAACCCTGGCTGATATAACGGTCTGATATCCAACAACCCGTTAGCCAGGATCAGCGTAGCCGCCGAATCTACATAAGCCTCCTGCTCGTTGTTTACGGTATGCCCGTTAACGCCGGTAACTTCCACGTTCCATTTGGCGCGGTTTAGGGTTGGGGCGTTAAAGCTTTCGTAAAATAAGGTGTCTGCTTTGCGTTGGGCCGATGCGGTCAGCGATAAGCAAATGAGTAAAGCAGTCGAATAAAATAATTTCATAGCATCTAAATTACAAATTTATTCGCCTATCATATTACTGATGCGTTTTTCAGCTTCTGCTAAAGTTATTCCTGAATAGTAATCTTTAACAAATGGATGGTCAAAGTCTTCAAATGGAACCAAATAAGGGCGAGCGTTGCCTTTCCGGGTAAACACGGTACATTTTACACTTCTTTTGTCTTCATATCCAGGAATTAAATTACTTAGATATCCAAAATAGGATACTTCGTGATTTTCGTTGTGATAATTGTCAGCATAATCGTTGTAGCTTTTTTCACTTAACGATACCCAAACCCCATAATCTAAACCCTGACAATTGTCGTTTACTGTTTGTGTAAAAGTTACTCTGATAAACCTGTCCGTTTGGTCTTCATAAGTTATCATACAAAAATCGTCAGTCTTCACTGCAATTGTTGTTTTTTCGTCCTCAGTTAAACCACGGTAGGCATCCGGGCTGATAAGCGTCAACGCCGGCCATTCATCATGCTCTTTACCACATTCCGGGCAGATATATTTCATGCTTTTACATTTTCCATCTTACCTCTCACATCTTCCATCACCCCACTATCCTCAACTTAGCAAATTTCAACAACAACTGCTTCTGTCCAACCTCTTTAAAAAATATAGTAGCCTTTACATCGGGTTTAGGGCCTTCAAGCGTCAACACCTTGCCAAAACCAAAACGCTCATGCTCAACTTCCATACCTACCTGCAGGTTACTGGTATCGCTTGGCGCGAAGCCTGCTGTGGGCACGTGGGCTTTAGCTAAGATGGATGTGGTTTTAACTTTAGCTGCCGTTGGCTGCGACGCCGGTTTAGGTTTACTGAAAGTATCGCGGCTGCTCCAGGCGGTACGTTCGTCATCAAAAAACGGGTTATTGCCGGGTTGCGGCTTGGCTGTAAAATCGAGCTCAAGGTATTGCGCGTCTATCTCGTCCAAAAACCGACTCGGTTCGCAGTTAATCAGCGTGCCGAACTTAAAGCGCGAGGTAGCATAACTAATGGTGAGCCTGCTTTCGGCGCGGGTAACGGCTACGTAAAACAGGCGGCGCTCTTCTTCCAGGTCACTGCGCGAGTTGAGCGACATTTGCGATGGAAACAAATTCTCTTCCAAACCCACTACATGCACCTGCGGAAACTCCAAACCCTTGCTCGAGTGTATCGTCATCAGCGATACCGTATCGGCATCTTTGTTTTTATCCTTATCGTCGTTGGTTAACAGGGCAATATCCTGCATAAACACATCAAGGCCTTTTTCTTCAATATCTTCGCGCTCGCTAAACTCTTTAATACCGTTCAGCAACTCTTGTATGTTCTCATAACGGTTTAACCCCTCAACCGATTTATCCTCATACAGATCTTTTAAAATACCGCAGTGCTGGGCAATGTGCAGGGCAGCATCATACGCGCTTTGGCTTTGCGCGATGACCTGGAAGCTCTGTATCATGGTAACAAAAGGATAGATCAGGGCGTTGATGCGCCCGTCGAGATACATCTGCCCGTTGGCCATAATATCCCAGGCCGATTTGCCCTGTTCGCCGGCTATCACAATAATGCGGTCAACCGTAGTATCGCCAATACCCCGTTTAGGATAGTTGATCACCCGTTTTAAAGCTTCTTCATCGGCCGGGTTAAATGTCAGGCGGAAGTATGAGATCAGATCTTTAATTTCCTTACGTTGATAAAAGGAGAGGCCCCCGTATATTTTGTAAGGGATATTGAGCTTGCGCAGGGCTTCCTCCATCGATCGCGATTGCGCATTGGTACGGTATAAAATGGCAAAGTCGTTCCATTTCAGCCCCTTGCCGGTGCGCTCCTGGAATATCGCTTCGGCCGTCATTTTACCTTCTTCGTTATCGCTAAAGGCACGCAGCACTTTTATTTTGTCGCCATGTTCCTTCTCACTAAAAACATTCTTTTTAAGCTGCTCTTTATTGTTGGATATGATGCTGTTGGCAACGTTTACAATATTTTGGGTTGAGCGGTAGTTTTGCTCCAGCTTAAACACTTTCAGGTCAGGATAATCCTTCTCAAAGTTTAAAATGTTCTGGATGTTTGCCCCGCGGAAAGCGTAAATACTTTGCGCATCATCGCCCACCACGCAGATATTCTCGTTAATGGCGGCCAGTTTTTTTACGATGAGGTATTGCGAAAAGTTGGTATCCTGATACTCGTCCACCATCACATATTTAAACTTGTTTTGGTATTTGTACAGCACGTCGGCGTGATCGCGAAACAGCTCATTGGTTTTGTACAACAAGTCGTCAAAATCCATCGCCCCGGCACGGAAACAACGGTTTACATAAGCCTGGTATATTTCACCCAGTTTACCGCGCCCGCTGCTAAAGTCATCGGCATTGCAGTTTGGGTCCTGCTGGTATTTTTGCCACGATATCAGGCTGTTTTTGCATGCCGATATCCGGTTCAATACAAAATTTACATTGTACAGCTTATCATCCAAACTCATTTCTTTGATGATGGCCCGCAGCACGCTCTTGCTGTCGTCGGTATCGTAAATGGTAAAGTTGCTGGGGTAGCCAATCTTATCGGCCTCAACACGTAATATTTTGGCAAATACCGAGTGGAAGGTACCCATCCAAATGTTTTTAGCTTCTGTACCGGCGGCATGCATAATACGCTCACGCATTTCGCGGGCCGCCTTGTTGGTAAAGGTGAGTACCAGTATATTAAACGAGTCGACACCCTTTTGTATCAGGTGCGCAACCCGGTAAGTTATCACGCGTGTTTTGCCCGAACCTGCACCGGCAATGATCATTACCGGCCCTTCGGTTTGCAATACTGCTGCCTGCTGCGACGGGTTTAATCCTTTTAAATAATCCAATCTCTGTTCCTCTTTTTCTGTGAGCAACGAAATTAAGGGTTTACCCGCAAAGGGCATAGCGCCGTAGGGCATTGTTGACAAATAGTCGATTGTGCAAATCAGTTGTAACGATCGCTTTTGGTATAAGCTAAAAACCTGAAATAAAAGAAAATCAAGGTTATAAAGAAAATAAAAGTACTCGCCAGTAAAGTATCAATACTTGAGGCTCCCTGTATAATGGAATATCCGATAACCGTTACTGCTAATATCACTGGCAATAAGAAAAAGGAAAGAAGACGATACAAAGGCTTTGATCTGATTGGTTTGAGTATGTTTAAAAAGTAGGTTAAAGAAGTTATCGTTAATGCAATTATCCAGAAAATATTAGCAAGGAGATCAATAAAATCAGCTTGTTTCTCCTCAAAACCAGTATGTTTAGATGTCAGTATCTCGCAGATAAAAAATGTTAAAAGGCAACCTAAACCGAGTGTTTTTATTAATATTAATGATAGGTAACGACCGTAATTTTTGTTCATTTTTATAATTCGCAGGTAGCGTAAAGTATAAATTGTGTTTTAAAATAGTTTTATTTGGGCGTTGCCTGTGGCCGGGCTTTACGCTCATACTACACAGGCCTTAGCCACGGCCTGCCCTGAGCCCGTCGAAGGGCCGGTATCCGCTACAATCCCTAACGCGGAGCTTTTTTTGCCTCAGCACCCGTAGCTATTGACTCAAGATTAAACTAATGGCAATATTGCAAAATAAGCTGATCGGCTCCACGGTTGCCCATTGCTTTTGCGGTTGCCCAATCGGCGCAGGCGGCATCGGTTTTGTTTTCCTCGGCTTCAACGCGGCCACGGTTAACGTAAGCTGCGGAATATTTAGGGTTTAGTTCGATCGCTTTGTTCAGATCGTTCATTGCACCGGCATAATCTTTTTGTACGCGCTTTGCGTTTCCGCGATTGCTATAAGCGCCTGCAAATAAAGGATTAAGCTTTATCGCCATATCAAAATTGCTCATTGCTACCGGCAGGTCATTAGCAATGGCGCTTTGTACCCCTTTGGCGTTGTACCTGTTTGCTTCCGCGATAGTGCTCGCATCGGGTGGAACCGACGCGGTAACGTTGCTGTTTACGGTATTGCCTGCCTGTTTGGCAATAGCGCTGCCCGGCGATATCACATTCATCAACGAGTCTGCACCTGGGTTACCCATTTTTCGGGCTTTGGTTAAATCGTCCATAGCCTCCACCTTTTTATCGAGGCCCATTTCGGCAATGCCTTTGTTTAAATAGGCATCGGATAGGTTGGGGTTTAATTCGATAGCCTGGCTGCAATCGTCCAGCGCTTTTTTGTATTCTTTAAGTTGATTGTACGCAGCAGCGCGCTTTAACCAGGCAACGGAATTTTTGGGGGCAATAACCACGATCTCGTTCAGGTTTTTAACGGCGCCTTTATAATCGCCAAAGCGGTATTTGCCATTGGCAGCGTTAAATTGCGATGCCAAACTTCTCCGGTTGATCCTCACGGCATCGTTATAATCATCTATCGCGTCTTTAAGGCGGTTTAGTTTCTCTTTAACCAAACCCCGGTTGTTATAAGGCGAAGCGTAAATGTTATCGATAGAGATAGCCTGGTCAAAATCTTTCAGTGCTTCTTCGTATTTACCGGCATGGTAGGCAACCAGGCCCAGCTGGTTGTATTTGGTTGCTTCGGCGTTGCGCGAGTCTATCAGATCTCTTCTTTCTGAGTTTAATGTCTCAGCAGCAGGGTCGTACACCGGGCGTTCACCAAATGCAGGTCTGTTTTGCGCGAATATCTGCATGCTTAACAAACATGCCATGCCTGCTAAAAATATTTTCATTTGTTGATGGCGATAAGGTTTTTGGTAGTGCTAATATACAAATTTGACAGGTAGTATATCATTTTGGGGATTTGATAAGCACCCGGTACAATATCCAGCTAAACGGCCCTATCCAGATCAGGTCATTAAATACGTTCACCCATAAAAAGGTAACAGGCATGGCGCCGGTAGTTACATAATAAACCGCGCCGATGGGGCCGAGTACCTTACCGATCAATCCTACCAAAATTAACGGCCAGTAACGTACCGGATCGGTTGAGCAGAAATAATAAGCTATACCGTAAACGCCAACCAGCATACCAATGCACCTGATCAGGATGAGGATATAAGGAGTAGGGGCATTGCCGAACAAGATCAATTGCGGATCGATAGAGATAACTGCTCCCCAAAACAGGTTGTAAAAGGCCGCTATAAACATGATACGGCTTTCTAATTTCCTGAAACGGAAACCTTCACGGGAGTTTTGTTTCATTAGTTTAAGCTTTAAACCCGGTATTAATAGCAATACTTTGAAATAAGCGCATCGGCATTTTTATTGCCCAGGTTTTTAGCTTTGATCAGATCTGTGCAGGCAGCGCTGTTTCTTTTCAGATCAACCTCTGCCAGCGCCTTATTGATCAATGCCTGGGTATACAGTGGGTCGAGTTTGAGGCATTGGTCAAAATCTTCGATAGCGCCTTCGGCATCGTGGGTAATTCTTTTTATAACGCCGCGATTACCATAGTTTACCACGTTGGTAGAGTCGAGTTGTAAAGAAAGATCGAAATACTTTAATGCACCGCCATAATCTTTCATTTCGTACATGGCATTGGCACAATTGGTGTATGCATTAACCGCCTTAGGGTCGAGCGCGATGGCTTTTTTATAATCGCCGACAGCATCCCTATACTGATGCATTATCAATTCGGCGAAGCCGCGGTTATTATAAGCGCTTACAAAATCAGGATCGGCAGCAATTGCCAGCGTGAAGTTTCTGATAGCCGCAGGCATGTTATTGGCGTGGGCAAAATCCAAAGCTATGCCATTATACTGTGTAGCTTCCGCGCTTTTAGAAAGCGGACCTGTATAGCTTATGTAAGGTTCGGCCGCTTTTCGGGCGTTTTTGTTATTAACGTTTGTGTCAGGGCTGGCAACCACTAATTTTGCTACAGTGCCCGGCGATATGGCCTTCAGCAGCGAATCAGCTACTATGCTGCCCAGCTGCCTGGCTTTAGTCAGATCGGCCAGGGCTGCATCATCTTGTTTTAGCTTTCTCTCGGCTATACCTTTTTGTAACCAGGCATGCGCGTTGGCAGGTCTTATGTCTATAACCTTGTTATAATCTGAAATTGCACCGGTGAGGTCGCCCATATCTAATTTGGTATCGGCAACTTTCGAAATATAGGTTATAGAGCCCGGTTCGAGCGAAACAGCCATGTTAAAATCGTCGAGTGCCTCGGCTTTATGGTACAACTTTAACTTTACCAAACCACGGTTATAGTAAGCGCCTGAGTAGTATTTAGATGAAGTTATAGCCTCGTTAAACTGCTTGAGCGCCTCCACGTAATTTCCTTGTTTGGCGGCCAGTAATCCCAGGGTATTAAAGCTTTCGGCCGCTCCAGAGGCGCGCAGGCCAAATTGCTCGTAGCTTTGTTCGCGCCGTACTTGCTGATCGGCACGCATTTGGTGCTCCATGTCGTTATTGTTAATGGGAAGGGGAGCTAACGGTAAAGGGTCGCCGTTTGACTGACAGAGCGCAACACCGGCGATCAACAATAGCGCCGGCATTAAGATCAATTGCTTTTTCATGATACAGGATAGGTTTAGGGACGCCGGCAAATCAGGGATACCGGATTGGTTATAATAAATATACGATGTATAAACCCAATATAATATCGTATATCAGAATATTTACATCAGACTTTTATAAGTCTACATCCGGCTAAACCACCCTTTTTTCCAGAAGAACAGTATCTGGACAATTGTAATAACAAACATGGCTATCCAGCAATAAAGATAGCCATGTGGCGATGTCAGTTCGGGCATATTATCGGGCAGTACTTTATTGGTTACCGGGTCAACGTGCTGAAAGTTCATCCCGTAAACGCCTACAATAAAGGTTATCGGCATAAATATTACCGATATCAGCGTAAGCACTTTCATGATCTCGTTCATACGGTTGCTGATGATGGACAGGTAAACATCGATTATACCCGAGGTGATTTCCTGGTAGCTTTCAATCACATCGATGATCTGGATACAATGGTCGTAGGCATCACGTAAAAAAACTTTCACCTCTTCGCTAATAAGCGGGTTATCATCCCGTATCATCGAGTTGATCTTGTCGCGTTCGGGCCAGGTAGCGCGGCGCAACACAATGAGCGAGCGCTTAACACGCTGAGCCTCATACATAATGGTTTTATTGGGATTATCGTATAGTTGCTCTTCAATATCTTCGAGCAGGTCGCCCAGGTTATTCAACAAACTAAAATAGATATCAAAAATGGTATCCATCATGGCATAACACAGGTACGCCGGGCCGGCAATACGTATAAAACCGGTACCGGCATGCAGGCGCTTGGCAACCACGTCAAACACCTTGTCATAATCTTCCTGGAAACTGATGATCAGGTTTTCCTTCACTATAAACGATACCTGGCAATTGCTTATCACGTTATCTTTATAATTGATCAGCCGGCTGGTAGCGAAGAAAAAGTTAGTGTAATCGTCAATTTTAGGGCGCTGATGGGTATTTACAATATCCTCAAGCACCAACGGGTTAATGCCAAAATGCTCACCGATCTCTTCGATCATTTTCTCATCGCCCAGGCCATTTATCTGCAGCCAGTGGGTATGTGTTTTACAGGCTTTGAGTTGTTTTAATACGTCTTCAAAATCATCGCCAACGCATTCCTGTACTTCATCCTTATTATACGAAAATAGCTTAACAACCGGCTTAAGCGAATCGTCATCAATATGGATAGCGCCCGGCGTATCGCCAATATTGCCGTACTTACGGCGTTGTTTTATTTTTAAACGGTTTACCTTTTTTGCCATAACATCAATAATAGCTAAATGTATTGGTTTTGTTTTAATAGCATGGGCTATAGCATCTTTTTCATTAAAATATCGGTCTGCCTGTCGTTACCCACCATAAAATAATGGCTGCCAATGGGTACAAAGTCATGCCGCTGGTAAAACCGTATGGCATTGGGATTGTTTTCCCAGGCGCCCAGCCAGGCATACTTTAACTTTTTTTGTTGGGCGATATCGATGGCAAAATCGAGCATAGCCTTGCCAATTTGTTTGTTTTGATGGGTTGCCGATACGTATACACGGGCAATCTCCATCGAGTTATCATCCTGAAATTCGGCCTGTGCCTTTCCGAAGCTTAATTTTAAATAACCGGCTATATCATTTTGATATACAGCGAAATAAAACTCACAATCCGGATCGCTTATTTCTTGCTTAAGCTGATCTGCATTATAGGCGCTTGCAACATAAGCCTTAAAATCGGCTGGGTTGTTAAGCTTTTCAAACGCATCAGTAAAGGTTTTTATGCTGATGTGCTGCAGATCGTCCAGATCAGTAAGGGTTACTTTACGGAAGGATAGGTGATGAGACAAGTTAGTTGGTTTTGGTTACTAATGTAACAATATGTCGCGCAAAGTAAATAGGCTGTAGCTTATTTTAGTGTAAACCTAAACGCTGACAGTCTATCAGGCCAACCAGCTCCTGCGATACATAGGTAATGGTACTGTCGGCATATTTGGTGGAGATGGCATAAGGTGTTGCACCAGCACCTGCAAAAGCATGAAAAGCAGTATTGAGTTTACGGCTCGCTGCTACCGAATCGATGAGGTAACTGCCATATAATGGCGTAGCCGTATATGGATTAACTATGCCCGAACGGTAGGGTATAACGGCATCGTTGGTGCCATGCACCATAATTAACGGCATATTGATGTTGGTGAGCCAGTTCAGATCGAGTATAGCGCCGCTTAAGCTGATAACGCCTTTAATATGTGATGAATAGGGTGATGTTGTTGAACCTTCGATGCCGTTTAATGAGCTTAGCAAATCGGCATTACCAACACCGGCAAACTGATCGGCCGAATTTAAATATCCCGTTTGCAGGGCTATTATAGCACCTGATGCTTCACCCGCTATGTAGATCTGTGCAGTATCTATCCGGTAAGGGTTACCTTGCTCAACTGCCGTTTGCTTAAAATATCTTACGGCGGCTTTGGCATCCTGTCCGGCACGGATCTGTGCGCTCATTACATCGGCATCGCCATTGGTACCGATTCCTAAACGGTAATCAATACTTGCCGTAACATAACCGCGTTTGGCAAACGATTGGCAAAATTTAACCGGCCACGAGCTATTGCGCGCACCCGAGGTAAAATTACCGCCATGACAATAAATGATAAGTGGCCTGCGCGATAAAGTATCAACAGCAGGCGAATAGATATCTAACAGCAGATTTTGATTTTTACCCAAATAATCAACCGATTGTGTATAGGTAATTGTAGCCGAACTTACCGTAAACTGCTCGCTAATAAACCTGTTTGAAGGGCATACATAGTTAATAGCGGGTGTTTGATTGCTTTTACCGCATCCGGCAATAACATAAATAACGCCTGGCAAAATTAACGAACGTAAAATATTGCGCATATTATTCGGGTTGATATGATATTAAACTTAAACCCATGTAAAAGGTTTAATACGTGCATATAATAAATATGTTACGTAGTGCGATGTTCGATTTTAACCCAATAGAATGGGTTTTTATAAAGTAGTTTATTTATTACAGAATTTGGATGAGATAATACGTGGTAGTTAAACCCGTCAAGTTCACTTAAACGCCTGTGAAAGTACCAATCGGCCATTTCGGGGCAACCCATGCCTTCAAAATAGTTTTTTGATCGTTGTATTGCATTACCTACTTCCTCATCTTTATAAAATATAGTATCAACAATATGTATTTCGCCACCGGGGTTTAAAAGCGACAGGCACACATTGATAATATCATTAAAACATTTAAAATACTGTACCGAAGCTGCAAAAATGATGATATCAAACTTAAATTGCTTTAAATCTGGATGGAAAGGCCCCAGGCATAAAAATTTTAAATTGCTTTTTGCGAAAACCCTTTTGGCCTGTTCAAGTTCAAGGCTGTTAATATCAATGCCTCTAATCTCGCTGTTTTTAATGTTGGCCAGGTGAGCAGATAACCAGCCATTACCGCAGCCTATTTCCAGTATATCTAACGGCTTATTTTTATTTTGCAGATATCGCGTTAAGCGCCGCAACGAAGCCCTTCGCATTTGCCATTCTTTACGATGCACATGCTGATCGGCCATCTCTGGTAAAAGCCTTAGCTCTTCATCACTATAAACCCGTTTTTCTTTATCACGGATATACAGATACCTGTTTTCAAAATCTGAGTTTGGATGAAGTATTTTATTGTCTTCAATATTTTCCAACAATTGTTGTTTCATTAAATGGGTAACGCAACAGGTAATAAATAGGTTGCCCTGCAAAATTAATAATGCGGCATTAAAACATTATCACACGTTTTCATATTTCTTGCTGCAACAAACAATCAATATAAATGGATCAGCAATCTAACGATATACCAGGCATGGGGGCTGTTATTCAGCCAAACGGAGTTTTCTTTAGGGTATGGGCGCCAAATGCCGAACAGGTTTTTGTAGCCGGAAGTTTTAACAATTGGGATAATGAGGAACACGCACTGCAAAATGAAAATAATGGCTATTGGGCCGGCCTTATCGAGACCGCTAAGACGGGTGATGAGTACAAATATTTTTTAAAGACACCTTCGGGCAATTTGATGCGGAACGATCCCTATGCACGATCGGTAACCAGTTCGGTTGGTAATTCTGTTATTTATGATCCAAACGCATTTGATTGGGGCGAAAGCCACTATGATATGCCTACATGGAACAAACTGGTTATCTACGAGTTACACACCGGTACTTTTAACGTAAAAGAACAAGGCAAACCCGGCAACATGTACGGCATTATTGAAAAGCTGCCTTATCTGCGCGATATGGGTATTAACGCTATTGAGATCATGCCGCCATTTGAGTTTCCGGGTGGCTTTTCCTGGGGATACAATCCATCGCAGCCCTTTGCAATTGAAAGTGAATACGGTGGGCCGGATGCTTTTAAGGCGCTGGTTAAGGCCGCGCACGAGCATGGTATTGCGGTAATTCTGGATGTGGTTTATAACCATTTCGGGCCAACCGACCTTGACCTATGGCAGTTTGATGGCTGGAACGAAAACGGTAAAGGCGGTATTTATTTTTATAACGACTGGAGAAGCGAAACGCCATGGGGCGATACCCGACCCGATTATGGCAGGAGCGAGGTTCGGCAATATATCCGCGATAACGCGATAATGTGGCTCGAAGAGTATCGTGTTGATGGTTTACGTATGGATATGATCCCGTATATCCGCCATGTACATGCCGACGAAGATCCGGGTAATGTTTTGGAAGATGGAATGAGCCTGTTGAAATGGATCAATAGCGAAATAGCCGAGAAATATCCATGGAAACTAACCATTGCCGAAGACCTGCACGGCTTGGATAGCATAACCAACCATGTTGATGGCGGCGATGGCCTGGGCTTTGGCGCGCAATGGGATGGCGATTTTGTACACCCCGTGCGAAGCATTTTGATAGCCCAAAATGACGAGGACCGGGATATGCATGCGGTTGAAAGTGCGTTGATGCGTCAGTATAGCGGTAACCCGTATAAACGCGTGGTTTATACCGAAAGTCACGATGAGGTTGCTAATGGTAAAGCCCGTGTAGCCGAAGAGATAGCCGAGGGGGATGTAAATAACTGGTATTCTAAAAAGCGTGCATCGCTGGGTATCGCTATGGTGCTGACTTCGCCGGGTATCCCGATGATTTTTCAGGGGCACGAATTGCTGGAAGATAAATGGTTTTCGGATACTGACCCGATTGACTGGAAGCGCTTAAAACAATTCAACGGCTTTATGAAGCTGCACCGCGATCTGATCAAACTGCGCCTAAATTACAATGACAATACCGAAGGCTTATCCGGCCAAAGCACACAGGTTATCCGGCTGGATAACGATAAGAAGCTCATCGCATACATGCGCTGGCAAAATGGCGGGAAGGGTGATACAACTATGGTGATACTCAATTTCAGCAGCGAAGGTTACAGCGATTACCGTATGGGTTTCCCTGATGCGGGTATGTGGAAGATTCGTTTTAACAGCAACTGGGATGGGTACGACCAGGATTTTGGTGATTTTGAATCGTTAGATACCGAAGCTTTCGAGGGCGAATGCGATGGCCAGCCTTTTAATGCTAATGTTGCTGTGGCACCTTATTCGGCTATTGTGCTTTCGCAGGACAGGTAGGAAGGTTAAAGGATGAAAGGCAAAAGGTAGAAAGGTTGAAATACGAAATGGCTTTAACCATTTTACCTTTCGCCTTTTACCTCGTTACACCACCCATTTCTCACATTTCTTCAAAAAGTTTTCATCAGCATCTGCACCAATGCCCGGCGCATCGCCTATGGTTAAATGATAGCCGCTGTAAGTAACGCCGCCAACGCATGGGTCTTCCAGGTGGCCGAGCATACAGGTATCCATATCGAAAAACTTTACATTCGGACTGGCGTATACAAAGTGCATCTGCGCACTGGCGGCTATCCGGCTTTCCAGCATACCACCCATCATTACGGGTATGCCCAGGTCGTCACCAATATCATGAATTTTAATAGCCTCGTTAATACCACCCGATTTTGCAAACTTGATATTGATGTAATGGCAGCTTTTACTGTTGATCTGCTTACGGGCGTCATGGTGATTGTATACACTTTCGTCGGCCATAATTTTTACCGGCGAAAGTTCCATCAGTTCAGGCAGCAGGTCATCGTACCAGGTGCGCATAGGCTGTTCGCAAAACTCTACATCAAGGTTGGCCATGCCTTGCAGCGCCCTTACCGCATCTTCAAAGCTCCAGCCCTGGTTAGCATCAATACGGATACGCATACCCGGGCCAACGGCTTTACGTATTTTATTGATTCGTTCAATATCGGCATCAGCATCCTTACCTAATTTAATTTTGAGGATGGTGGCCCCACTTTCTTTCAATTTAACTGCTTTAACGGCCATATCATCAGGTTTTCCTATCCCAATAGTAATATCCGTTTCAACAGGCCGTTTGTTGCCGCCTAAATATTTATACAAGGGCAGCCCAGCGTTTTTAGCAGCAATATCATATAAAGCTATGTCGAAAGCGCTTTTAATGGTAGCGTTGTTCGCGGTAAAGTTGTGCAGATCCTGCAAACGGCCGGCTATATCAAGCGGGTCTTTCCCTTTCCACAAGGCGGCAAACTCCTGCGCCATCACCAGGCAGGTATCCTGCGTTTCGCCTACGATCATCGGGAAGGCAGAGCACTCGCCAACCCCATAAAAACCGGCATCGGTATATACCCGGATAAAGGTATTCTGCGCAAAAGTCATGGTGCCGGTTGCAATGGTAAACGGTTCCATGGCAATGCTAAAACGGTATATTTCGGTGTGTGTGATCTGCATTTTTTAAAGGTAGTTGTTTATCAGCGAAAGCGAAAATATGCTCAATTTTCATCCTATCGAAATTATTTTATTATTTTTGCTAACAATTTGACCAATAACACGTTAAATAACAAGATGGCATATATTATGCCATGTGATGGCTACAACCTAACCACCTCAGTTTAAGAGGATCGCAATTTTATTTGTATTTTTTTTTAGCGGTGGGGGCCAAAACCTCCATCGCTTTATATTTTCAATTCGCATCTTTGCCGTATCGCAGGCAGTTAATAGTGAGCAGCGAATAACTACCCACTATTAACCATTCACCACTCACTATCACATGAACAAACTCAAAAATTCAACTTCGCCATATTTATTACAACATGCCAATAACCCGGTAAACTGGTTTCCGTGGGGCGCCGAAGCATTGCAAAAAGCTAAGGATGAGAACAAGCTGATATTGGTAAGTATTGGCTACTCGGCCTGCCATTGGTGCCACGTAATGGAGCACGAAAGCTTTGAAAAAGAAGATGTTGCCAAAGTAATGAACGAACATTTTGTGTGTATCAAGGTGGATAGGGAGGAGCGGCCGGATATTGACCAGATCTACATGAGCGCCGTACAATTGATGACCGGCCGTGGTGGCTGGCCCTTAAACTGCATCTGCTTGCCCGATCAGCGGCCAATTTACGGCGGCACCTATTTTCGTAAAACAGATTGGACAAACCTGCTGAATAACCTGGCCGATTTTTGGGAAAATAAACCAACCGAGGCGGAAGAATACGCAGTAAGGTTAACCGACGGCATTAAGCAATACGAAAACATCAGCTTTGTTACCGAGCAGCACGAAAACACTAAAGCCGATCTGGCAGCGGTTGTACAGCCCTGGAAACAATATTTTGATTACGAAGAAGGAGGGATGGGACGAAGCCCCAAATTCCCGATGCCGAACAACTGGCAGTTTTTAATGCGCTATGCTCACCTGTTCAAAGATGAAGCCGTACAGGTTATTGTTGGCTTAACGCTGGATAAGATGGCTAAAGGCGGCATATATGATCATATTGGTGGGGGTTTTGCGCGATATTCGGTTGATGAGCGTTGGCATGTACCACATTTCGAAAAAATGCTGTATGACAATGCCCAGCTCATCAGTTTATATTCTGAGGCTTATACCTGTATTGGCGATGAGCAGTATAAAAAAACAGTTGCCGAAACCATTGCATTTGTACAGCGCGAACTAACCTCGCCTGATTTTGGCTTTTACTCGGCGCTCGATGCCGATAGCGAAGGTGTTGAGGGCAAATTTTATACTTATGATTTAAGTGAGCTTGAAGATATATTAGCCGATGATGCCGGCTTGTTCGCCATTTATTATAACGTTACCGTAGATGGCAATTGGGAAGAAGAGCATACCAATATCTTTTTCCGTAAGGACGACGATAACGTTTTAGCCGAAAAATTGGGTATGCCGGTTGAAACATTGATTGGCAAAGTTGCCGGACTAAAACAAAAGATTTTTGAACATCGGGCAAAACGAATCCGTCCGGGATTGGATTATAAAATCCTGACATCATGGAACGGTTTGATGCTAAAAGGCTTGTGTGATGCCTATCGCGCCTTTGACGAGCCGGCTTATCTTGATCTGGCACTCAAAAACGCGGCTTTCATCCAGGATAACCTGATCACACTGTCCGGTAAAATAACCCGCGTATTCCAGGAAGCGGGCATAAGCGAGGTGATCGCATTTTTGGATGATTATGCCCTGGTTATCGATGCCTTTATCGCTTTATACGAAGTTACTTTCGACGAGCAATGGCTGCAGCAAGCTAAAAAACTGGCCGATATAGCTATCCATCTTTTTTACGACGAGGCCACGGGTATGTTTTTTTACACCCCGGGCGACGGAGAGCAGCTTATAGCCCGTAAGCTTGAAGTGATGGATAGTGTTATCCCATCATCAAATTCGGCAATGGCGCGTAATTTACATAAACTTGGATTACTATTTGATAATGAACGATATATAGAAATATGGCAGCAGCAAATGCGCAACGTTAAAAAGCTGATGGCTAAATATGGTTCGGCTTATTCAAACTGGGCTATGTTACTACTTAATGATATTGCCGGGGTGTACGAAATAGCGATAACCGGACCTGATGCTGAACAAAAAAGGAAAGAAATAGAAAAAAGTTATATCCCCAACAAAATTATGTTGGGTGGAACAAAAGGAAGTTTACCTTTGTTGACTGATAAGTTTAGTGCCGAAACCAGGATATTTGTTTGTAAAGATAAAACCTGCCGGTTACCCGTAACACAAGTAACCGAAGCGCTTAAACAGATCGAAGTCTGATTTTAGGATACGTTTGGCGTGGTTTGCCAACCGCTTTCTGGCCTCTGGCTTTTATTTTTTTACACTAAAAATTAAACGATGAAAATTCAACCCGAAAGCGTAGTATCGCTAACCTATGATCTGTATGTTAAACAAGAAGACGGCACTGAAGCTTTGGTAGAGAGCACCACGCAAGAGCAGCCTTTAACCTTTTTGTATGGCGTTGGCCAAATGCTGCCTAAGTTTGAAGAGAACCTGAGCACGCTTTCAACCGGCGATAATTATGAATTCCGCCTTTCGGCAGATGATGCTTATGGCAGCTACGACGAAGAAGCTGTTGCTAATTTGCCAATAGATATGTTTAAAGACACCGAAATGCCTGTTATTGGCAGCGTTTTACCTTTACAGGATAACAATGGCAACCATTTTCAGGGCCAGGTAGTGTCAATTGCCGAAGACGCGGTAATTGTTGACTTGAATCACCCGATGGCTGGCCAGGAACTGCATTTTAAAGGCACTATTTTAAACGTGCGCCCTGCAAACCCCGAAGAATTATCACACGGCCATGCACACGGCCCGGATGGTCATCACCATCATTAATAATATTGTTACAAATAATATCAAAAAACCCTTTCCAAAAACCGGAAAGGGTTTTTTATTGTGTTTTTATTTATCATAATACGTTTCAAGGCAGGACAGTAAAGGATGGTTCTGTTTAAACCTTTTTTCACTTTTAGGTCTATATACCAATTAAACCTTTATATCTAACCTACCTGAATGAACCGTAATTTTCGCATTGTTTTTTTTGCCGCAATATTATGTGGAGTGCAACAATTGGTATCGGCTCAAAGCAAACCTGCACCTGCTCCAAAAACAACACAGTTTAAACTTTTTTTCGAGAAAGTATATCTGCATACTGATCGCGATTATTACGCCACCGGAGATGACCTTTGGTTTAAGGCCTATCTTGTTAACGGCGAAAGTAATTACCCCACATTTACCAGTAATAACCTGTATGTCGACCTGGTATCTTCCGAATCTAAAATAATAAGCCGCGAGATCATCCGCCTGGATGATGGCGTTGGCGCCGGCGATTTTAAATTAGCTGATTCGATACCTGGCGGCGTTTACCATTTACGCGCCTACACTAATTGGATGCGCAATTTTGGCGAAAATTTTATTTTTGATAAGCAGATCACCATCAACAGTATTATCGGTATCAGGCCATCTGCACCGGTCGTTTCCAAAAAAGGGAAAAAGAATAAAAACATCGATGCCGAAGAAATTTCGCCTGTTACCAGCCGTATTAGCTTTTTCCCCGAAGGCGGATCGATGGTTGAAGGTGTGATGGGTATAGTAGGCTTTAAAGCCGAAGATGCTTTAGGTAATGGGGTACAGGTGAGCGGGAGCGTGATTTCATCGCAAGGCGAAACAGTGGGTAACTTTGCCAGTACCAGTGCAGGTTTAGGCAGCTTTACACTGATGCCGGTAGCTGGTGCAACATACACGGTAAAAGGTACCTATAAAAACGGAGAGGCATTTGAGCAGGAGCTACCCACCGCTTTAGCCGAAGGCTATGCCTTACATATTAAAAACACCGATTCGGTAAATGTACAGGTTATGGTTAGCGCTAACCCGGCTATATTTGCCAAACAGAAAGGTCAAACCCTCACTCTTGCCGCAAAACATGGCGATAAAACCTACTTCGACGGGCAGTTTACATTAACTAATGAACAAACCTCGATCAATATCCCTAAAGCTAAATTACCTGCAGGTATTGCCAGCATTATCTTATCCGATGCCCAAAAGCGCCCCAACTGCGAACGACTGGTTTATATTAATGGTAAAAACGATATCCGGGTAACCGTAACACCCGATAAGAACACTTATCAACCCAAACAACAAACTATTTTAAATATCAGTGTAACTAATGCTCAAAATCAACCGGTTAAAGCCAATCTATCATTGGCAGCTGTTGATGGGAGTATAGTACCAGCAAATGAAGGCAGTATTGCATCGTATTTGCTGCTGCAATCGGATATACGCGGTAAAATTGAGAATGCCGCCCAGTACTTTGATCAGGCAAACGCAAACCGCTTTAAACAGCTCGATTTGCTGTTATTAACCCAGGGCTGGCGCGATTTTGTGTGGAAACGACTTGCCGATTCAACTCTAAAATTGAGCTATTTGCCAGAGGCCGGCTTTACCGTATCGGGCAGATTACGTTCGCTATTGATCAACAAGCCCATACCTAATATGAACATCTCCCTGTTTGCTCCCGGGGCAAAGGGCAATAAAATGTTTTCGGCTAAAACCGACGCTCACGGTAAATACTTTATAGATAATATAGAACTATATGGCACACAAACGCTTAAACTATCAGCGCGCGACGATAAGGGTAAAAAATCGGGCTGGTTATTTTTAGATACTACCTGGCACGATGCTATGCCTGTACCCCAAACCCCGATAATAGAGCAGGAGCCATCAGATGCGCTGGCTGCATTTAATGCCGCAAGTAAAACCCGTCAAAATGATACTCATAGGTTTAGGGTAGACAATGGCGTAACATTGAACGAAGTAATCATTAAGGATTCGCACAAAACACGGACTTTATTCTCGGGCGAGGTTTTGAGTTCATTTGGTTATCCCGAATACAATTTTACAATAGGGCCCAAAGATTACAAATACAAAGACCTGGAAGATTTTCTGTTGGATAAACTAAAAGAAGCCAGAACTCCCAAAGGCGATGAGCAAGGTATAGTATTTAATTTTGGCGGCAAACAGATATTTCCAAGGTTTTCTGTTGATAACCGTGAAGACCTGTTTGGCCGTTTAGATTATTATTCGCTCAGTATGGATCAGGTAATTTCGGTAACTGTTGACCATTATGTTAACGGCAGCGCTGCCGATGTAATTTGGATATACCTTACCTTAAAGCCAACCGCTTTTGATAAAAAAGAATTTAACCTGCTAAACAGCGATGTTACCGGCTATTATAGCGCGCGTACATTTTATTCGCCTAATTATGAATACCCCTCAACCAAAACCGATCAGCGTACTACTGTTTTTTGGGAGCCGATGATCAGTACAGATGCTGAAGGCAAGGCCTCGGTTAGTTATTATAACGCCGATCCAAAATCAACCATACGGATAGTGGTTGAAGGGTTGACAGAGAAAGGCGTGCCCATAGCCGTTACCGGCGCATATACCATCAAATAGTTTAATCTAAACCAATGAAAATCAATTTCTGCATTAAACCTGTATTAACCTTAATATCAACCTTATTAGCGGGCGTTGGCATGGCCCAGGTTGCCGCACCTCCGGCGAAAGCCACTGCCCCGGTTAAGCTGTTATTTGAAAAGGTGTATGTGCATACCGATCGTGATTATTACACCGCGGGCGATGACATTTGGTTCAAAGCGTACCTGGTTGATGCGCAAACCAATTTATTGAACAACTCGAGCAATAACCTGCATGTTGATCTGGTTTCGCCGCAAGGACAGATATTTAGTAATGAGGTGATGAGGCTTACTAACGGTACCGGCGTTGGCGATTTCAAACTAACCGATTCAATACCCGCAGGCAGTTACCGTTTACGCGCTTACACCAATTGGCAACTCAATTTTGGCAGCAACTTTATATTTGAGAAAAACATAACCGTTTACAATACCGAAATTAACAGCCGGCCGATAACAGTTAGTGCCACAGGCGGTAGTTTACCTAAATTACCACTGCCTCAAAAACAGGCAAACGGGCCGGTTATCCGTTTTTTCCCCGAAGGCGGATCGATGGTTGAAAATGTAGCAGGCCTGGTGGCTTTTAAAGCTGAAGACCCCAGTGGAAAAATAGTGACCGTAAAAGGCAACCTGGTATCGTCAACAGGAGATACGCTGAGCAGGTTTGAGAGCGTAGCACAGGGGATGGGCAGCTTTGTGTTTATTCCGGAGCCTAACAAAACCTATACGATAAAAGGGGTATTTAACAATAATCAGCCATTCTCAACACAATTACCTGCCGCGTTGCCTAAAGGTTATGTGCTGCATGTAAGTAATGCCGACTCGGCGCATTTGCGCATCACTATCAGTACCAACGAGGCCACTATGGCCGATAACCCCGACAAGGAAGTTACTTTTATGGCCAGGCACGCCGGAGTTAGATTTTTGAGCAGCCCTATTAAATTTGTGTTTTTACAGATCAATGCTACGGTACCTAAAAACAAGTTCCCGGCCGGTGTATCAAGCGTTACCATTTATGATAAACAGTTAAAACCGCAATGCGAACGCCTGGTTTATGTGCCCGATTCCACATCAGCGAAAGCGTTAACCATTAAAACAGACAAGCAGCAATATACTTCAAAAGAAAAAGTGACCGTGAGCATTAATACCGCAGGTGTAAATGAGCCTGTGCGTGCCAATCTTTCGGTATCGGTGGTTGATGCCAATGCCATCCCGGTGAGTGAGGGTAATATCGCCTCTTATCTGATGCTGCAATCGGAGGTTAAGGGCACTATTGAGCACCCTGAAATGTATTTTGATCAGGCTAACGCCAACCGCTATAAGCAACTCGACCTGTTGCTAATGACGCAGGGCTGGCGTGATTTTGTTTGGCGCCGTTTGGCCGATGATGGGATACATATTACCCATGCTACCGAAAATGGTTTTGCTGTTACCGGAAGTTTGCGGCAAAAGTTTGCCAATAAACCTATACCTGGCGCCAATGTTACTTTAACGGTAAAGGGCGAGGTACTGAGTGAGCAATTTATGGCTAAAACCGATAGTGAAGGTAAATATGCCTTTAATGGGATACCGATTGTTGGCAATAAGGAAGTTACTTTGGCCTCGTTTGATGATAAAAAGAAAAAGTTGGGCTGGATACAACTGGATTCGTTAAGCAAAAACCAGCCGCCGGTAACTGCCTTACCCGAATATACAGGCGATGCAGCCAGCGAAGTGGCATTTGAAAAGGCAGTCGCAAAATCGATAAGTACAAGATCAAAGCTATCAGATACGGTTAGGCTGAAAGAAGTAAAGATTAAAGGTAATAGCTATATTCAGTTAATGGATCAAACTACCACTAAGTTTGGTTACCCTGATTTTAAGTATGATATCACTTCAAAATACTATTCCTACAATTCTTTACGCGATTTTTTGCTGCACGAAGTACCGGGCGCAAGGAGTAACGACCAGGATTCGGTTGTATTTAAAGGGGTAAGGTTCGACCCGAACAGAAATGCGGATAAAAGCGTTTGGATAGAACCCCGCATGATTGTTAACGGGCGTGAAGACGCCGACGATGTGAATAACGGCATGTACCTTAACTTGCCGATGGACATGATCAATAAGGTATTGGTAAGGCATGTATTAGGATCTACGCTAATGGCGGTAAACGATAACGGCGATATGCGCACAGGTTCGGGCGGAGATGTTTTCCTGATATTTCTGGATATTAAACCCAATGCTTTCGATAAGGTGGAGTTTAACGCCATCGATACACATCTGGATGGCTATTATCAAGCCCGCACCTTTTATAAAGCCCTGTATGATACCAATGCTGATTTAACCAAAGCGGATAACCGCACCACCATTCACTGGGAACCAAACGTGATCACTAACGGAATTGGCGAAGCAACGGTAACCTTTTACAATGCCGACCCTAAAACAAAGGTTAGGGTAGTGGTGGAGGGGATTACCGATAAGGGCGTGCCGGTGGCAGGAGCAGCGAGTTATGTGGTGAAGTAACAGATTGAGGTATTAAAGAGTGTTACCAAATCTTAAAGTGTTACCATCGGCATCGGTGACATAAAATTCGCGCATCCCCCAACTTTGGTCAAGCGGGCCCTGGTGTACAGGCGATGTTTTTTTATCGGATGTATCCAGTCCGCGATGAATGTATTTGGCAAACAGTGTATCCACATCGTTTACACGGATATTGACTACCGATCCAAATAGTGCAGAGCTTTCTAACACGGTCAATTGCAGTTCGGCATCGCCGTTTATCAGGTCAATAACCCAATCCTCGCTTGAAGCATCAGGATATTTGAGTTGAAAATCGAGGATGTGGGTATAGAAATGAATAGCCGCTTTCATATCCCTGCATTTGAACAATGGTATCGCTTTCATTTAAAGATATTGCTTATGTGTATTTGAGTAAATAGGTAAACAAATTTATAACGGATATCGTCTCACATCTCAATACTCAAATCTTATAATGCTCCATAATATTCTGTGGTATCCTGATGCCTTTACCGGTTTTAATATCGATCATCACAAAATCAAACCAGCCATCGGAGTTTACTTTGCCGCTTGTTTTACTGGTAATGGTAAAATGCACCCGGCAGCCACGCTCGTCAATATGATCGATATTGGTTTGCACGGTAAAATATTCGCCTAATACCAATGCGCGTTTGTAATTCATGTGTACAGCCTTAACTACCCAGCCATGGCCCTGTTCCATATAAGTTTCCATGCTCATGCCGTAGCCATGCTCCATCTGATCATAACGGGCGGCAAGCACATAGTCCATATATTTACTATTGTGCACATGCTGAAACATATCGATATCGTCGGGGCGTACGCGCAACTCAGTTTCGAAAGTTTTGTATAAAGAGGTGTGGGGCATATAATTGGTAATTCGAAGGTCAAAAGTAAAAAATCAAAACTAAAAGAACTTCAAATTCTCAAAATAACTGAATAGTCGAAAAATAAAATATCTTTATATCAGATGAAAACTATCCTGATTTTTGCATTTTTTTATTTCGGCCTGTTATTTAATGGATACTCTCAACTAAGCAATGTAAAACTGCTTGAAGTAAAAAACGAGAACCTTGTTACACTATTAGCATCCTTAGATACGGTAATTACAAAAAACAATGGTAATTGTGGTATTTATATCTACGTTTTTGCTAACGCATCAGGCAGCGCGCATGTTGCCGAAACGGATGAAATAACAAATAAGGTATTAGTTGCTACAACTAATGGTGATGAATTGCCTGAGCAGCATTTATTTAAATTGGGGGATTTTTACGATCCTAAAATCAGTGATATTCGTACTTTGCCAACTGGTGGCTATTCGTTCAGCTTGGTCTATACGGCGAATAATCACAAAAAGAAATTGCTGTACGTCGTTTCTCTGCGAATGGTAACTGTGAAGCAGGCGCAATTTAAATAATTCATGACACTATACTTGCCGACAGTTTCATTGCAGATTTTTGCTTTTTGCGTTTTAACTTATCACAATAAACACTATCTTTGCGCCACAATTAACAAAAGTATTTACGCTTTAATATTATTCAGGTAATGTATTTAAGTACAGAGTGGAAACAAGAGATTTTCGCAAAACATGGTGGCGCTGCCACTAACACAGGTTCAGCAGAAGGACAAGTAGCTTTATTTACAACACGTATTGCTCACTTAACCGGTCACTTGAAAAAAAACAAAAAGGATTTTTCAACCCAGTTGTCTCTTCAAAAATTAGTAGGTAAACGCCGTGCTTTGCTGGCATACCTTTACAAAAAAGATATTAACAGGTACCGTGCCATTATCAAAGCTTTAGAGCTGCGCGATATCATCAAGTAAATATTTTTGCATTTCAATAAAAAGCCGTCGCAATTGCAGATGGCTTTTTTACTTTTGTTGAAATAATAAGCACACAATAAAAACCGGTACGCTCAAAAGATGAAAAGCGTACTATAAACAAAACAAGATGAGTTTAAATGTAATTAAAAAAGTTATCGATTTAGGTGACGGCCGCACCATTGAGATCGAAACAGGAAAACTGGCCAAGCAAGCGCATGGAAGCGTAGTGGTAAAAATGGGTGATACCATGTTATTGGCTACCGTTGTTTCATCGTTCGAAGCAAAAGAAGGTGTTGATTTTTTACCGCTTTCTGTTGACTACCAGGAGAAATACGCTGCAACAGGCCGTATCCCGGGTGGTTTTTTACGCCGTGAGGCCCGTTTATCAGACTATGAGGTATTGATCTCGCGTTTGGTTGACCGTGCTTTGCGTCCGTTATTCCCTGAAGATTACCACGCTGATACCCAGGTGATGATCTCGCTGATCAGTGCTGATAAAGATATTATGCCTGATTGCTTAGCCGGTTTGGCAGCATCAGCAGCATTAGCTGTTTCTGATATCCCATTCAATGGCCCGATCTCTGAAGTTCGCGTAGCTAAAATTGATGGCCAACTGGTGATCAATCCTAAAATGAGCGATTTAGAGCGCGCTACCTTAGAATTTATTGTAGCAGGTAGCGAGTTCGACATCAACATGGTTGAAGGCGAATGTAACGAGATACAGGAAGATGAAATGATCGAGGCATTGAAATTTGCCCATACAGCTATCAAACATCACTGTGCCGTACAAAAAGAACTGACCGTTGCTGTAGGTAAAACCGAAAAACGTGTATACAGCCACGAAAACCATAACGAAGACCTGAAGAAAGCTATCTACGCTGCCACTTACGACCAGGTTTATGCTATCGCCTCATCTGCCTCGGGCAAAGATGAGCGCGCCGCCAAATTTAAAGAAGTACGTGATACCTACATCGCTACTTTAGGCGAAATTGACGAGGTTACTAAATTTTTAGCTAAAAAATATTATCACGATGTGGAGTATGATGCTATCCGTAACCTGGTGTTAGACGAAGGTAAACGTTTAGACGGCCGTACCACTACCCAAATACGCCCTATATGGAGCGAAGTTGGTTATTTACCTGCAGCTCACGGTAGCGCAGTATTTACCCGTGGCGAAACACAATCGTTAACCACTGTTACTTTAGGTGCTAAGGATGATGAGCAAATGATTGACGGTGCTTTTATCAATGGTTACCAAAAATTCCTGTTACACTATAATTTCCCTGGTTTTTCAACCGGTGAGGTTCGCCCGAACAGGGGAGCAGGCCGTCGCGAGATCGGTCACGGTAATTTAGCTATGCGTTCGTTAAAACAGGTTTTACCTGGAGATGATTCAAACCCATACACTATCCGCATAGTATCTGATATTTTGGAATCGAATGGTTCATCATCAATGGCTACGGTTTGCGCCGGTACATTGGCTTTGATGGATGCCGGTATCAAGATCAAAGCACCTGTATCAGGTATCGCGATGGGATTGATCACCAACGAAATGGGTACTAAATATGCCATCCTTTCGGATATCCTTGGCGACGAAGATCACTTAGGTGATATGGACTTTAAAGTTACTGGTACCGAAAAAGGCATTGTGGCTTGCCAAATGGACTTAAAAATCAACGGTTTATCATACGAAGTTTTGGCCAAAGCTTTAGAGCAGGCAAAAGCCGGCCGTTTACATATCCTTGGTGAAATGGCTAAAACCATTACTGCGCCTCGCGAAGATTACAAACCACACGCTCCGCGTATTGTGAGCATGCGTATCGATAAAGAATTTATCGGTGCTGTAATTGGGCCCGGTGGTAAAATTATCCAGGAAATGCAACGCGAGACCGGTGCGACCATTTCGATCGAAGAAAAAGATAACCAGGGTATCATCCAGATATTTGGCGACAATAAAGATTCGATCGACCAGGCTGTTAAACGCATCCGCCAGATCGTAGCTAAGCCAGAAGTTGGCGAAATTTACGAAGGTAAAGTAAAATCAATTATGCCGTTTGGTGCATTTGTTGAGATCATGCCAGGTAAAGACGGTTTGCTGCACATATCAGAAATTGACCATAAACGTATTGAGACAATGGATGGTATTTTTGAAATTGGCGACGAAGTACGCGTTAAATTATTAGATGTTGACAAACAAGGTAAATTGAAACTTTCGCGCAAAGCTTTATTGCCTCGTCCTGAAAAACCGGCTAACGCCTAAGTTAACAGCTTATAACTATACTAAAGACCCTCATGGTATGAGGGTCTTTTTTTTGCTCAAATTTGCGATAATGGCGCATGTTACTTACTTTAGATACGCCTTGACAGGGCATTAAAATAAATATTGAATTATCGCAAACAAAATCGGGGTATTGTGTGTTGCATTTTGGTATAGTTGCACCCCTGTAAAAGCAATTTAAGCATCGAGCCTGTTTTTGAATAAGAATGATACAAACGCCTAACGATCCTTTAAATTTTTTAGATAAAGCGACCGCGCCCGGTGGTGGATTGTCTAAAGGCGCCAGTACCGATGATCTGATCCAGGATTTGCTGTACGAGATCATCCGCGTAAAAGAGCTCATTAAATACTATGATAATATCCCCAATGGCGCTGGTCAGCTTGGTTCGTCTATACTAACAGAACTGGTTGCCGAAGCTTATAAATCATTGGTTGATTATGATACCGTGCTGATGAGAAAATACTTCGAACTGTTACAAAATTGCGACTAACGCTGAATACTTAACCATCCCCGAAAGGAAAATATTTTGTAAGTTTGGCGACATGAGTCACCTGCTTTCTCCTTCAATTTTGACCGCCAATTTTGCCAACCTGCAACAAGAGATCGATATGCTGAACAGCAGCAATGCCGACTGGATACATGTTGACGTGATGGACGGCATGTTTGTACATAATATCTCATTCGGCTTTCCGGTTATCAAATCCATAAAACAATACGCACAAAAGCCGCTTGATGTTCACCTGATGATCGTTGATCCGGACAGGTACATTGAAGACTTTAAAAATGCTGGTGCCGATGGTATTACGGTTCATTACGAAGCCTGCACTCATTTAAACCGTACTATAAACCGCATTAAGGAATTGGGCTGCAGGGCAGGGGTGGCCATTAACCCGCATACTCCAGTTGCTTTATTGACCGATATTATTGCCGATGTTGATATGGTATTAGTGATGTCGGTAAACCCCGGATTCGGAGCGCAAAAATTCATTCCCAACACCTATAAAAAGATCCGCGAAGTTAAGGCGCTAAGCAGCCAGAGTAATCCTGATCTGTATATCGAAATTGATGGCGGTGTTGATCAATCTAACGCTGCAGAATTGGTAAAGGCAGGGGCGAATGTATTAGTAGCCGGTAACGCCGTATTTTCAGCCAAAGATCCCGTTGGCATGATCTCGCATCTCAAACAAGTATGAGCCTTAGGGCGATCATCTGCTTTATGTAAAAACCTGTGATTTTTTTTTAATATTACTGATAATACAATTCCAAATTACATAACTTAGCGGCGAAAATATTAACATCTTAATAACAATTATAGTAACTTTTTTTTAAATACATAATATATAAAATCTATAGTCTAAAAGGTATAAAAATAAAGGTGATACCTCAATCACCCTATAATTAACACAAACATGAAACATAATTTTGGCGCCGGACCTGGCATTTTACCTCACGAAGTATTAAAACAAGCGGCTGAGGGTGTAGTTGATTTAAATGGAATTGGACTATCAATTTTAGAGATATCGCACCGATCGACTGAGTTTGAAGCTATCTTGAATGAGGCTGTTAGTTTGGTAAAAGAGCTGTTTAATGTGCCGGCCGGATACTCTGTTTTATTTTTGCAGGGAGGCGCCAGCACCCAGTTTGCCATGGTACCTTACAACCTGTTGCCATCAACGGGCAAAGCTGCTTATTTAGACAGCGGGGTATGGGCAAGCAAGGCTATCAAGGAAGCTAAATTCTTCGGCGACTCTGTTGTAGTTGCTACCGGTAAAGAAAACAATTACAAAAGCATCCCAGCTGATTACGAAATACCTGCCGATGCAGCATATTTCCACATCACATCAAACAACACCATTTATGGTACCCAATTGCAGCAATTTCCAAAATCGCCCGTACCGCTTATCTGCGATATGTCGTCGGACATATTTAGCCGTAAAGTTGATGTTGCCGATTTTGGTTTGATCTATGCAGGTGCGCAAAAAAACATGGGCCCTGCAGGTACAACACTGGTAATTGTTAAGGACGAGATTTTAGGTAAGGTTGACCGTAAAATACCGGCCATGTTCAACTATCAAACTCAAATTGAAGGCGGCTCGATGTACAATACGCCTCCATGCTTTGCCATTTACGTATCGATGTTAACCCTGCGCTGGTTAAAGGCTAAAGGAGGTGTGGCTGCGATAGAAAAAGAAAACGATGCTAAGGCTGCTGCTTTGTATGCCGAAATAGATCGCAACCCATTCTTTAAAGGAGTATGTGTGCCTGCAGACCGTTCAAAAATGAATGTATGTTTCTTGACTGAAAATCCCGAGCACGAAAAACCATTTTTAAAGCTTTGCGATGAAAGAGATATCGTAGGTGTAAAAGGTCACCGTAGCGCAGGTGGTTTCAGGGCATCAATCTACAATGCGTTGCCAATAACAAGTGTATATGCATTGATCGATGTAATGCAGGAATTTGCAGAGAAGAATAAATAATTTAGTTATTGGATTACTGAGCCAACACAACTCAATAACTTAATAACCAATAATATAATAACTAATTAAGAAAATGAAAATATTAGCTAATGACGGTATCGACCCTGCAGGTAAAGCCCTTTTGGAAGCTGCCGGTTTTACAATTGATACTGTAAATATACCTCAGGAAGAATTACCTGCACGTTTAAACGAATACGATGCCATTACTGTACGCAGCGCAACTAAAGTGCGTAAAGCGCTGATAGATGCCTGCCCTAATATCAAACTGATAGGCAGGGGTGGTGTAGGTGTTGATAATATTGATGTTAACTATGCCAAAGAAAAAGGTGTAGCGGTATTCAATACGCCGGCATCATCATCACTATCTGTTGCCGAATTGGTATTTGGTCACTTATTTACCGGCGTGCGCTTTTTGCATGATAGTAACCGTAAAATGCCGGTTGAAGGCGGCACCAAATTTAACGACCTGAAAAAAGCTTATGCTAAAGGCATTGAGCTTGGCGGTAAAACCATTGGTATTTTAGGCTTTGGCCGTATCGGTCGCGAGGTTGCCAAAATGGCGATAGGCCTGGGTATGGATGTTTTGGCATTTGATGTTTATGATTTTAACCCGGAAGTTGAGCTAACCCTTGGCGGCGGCATAAAAGTTAAAGCATCGGTAAAAAGAGCAACTAAAGAAGAGATCATCAAATCAGCCGACTTTATCACCCTGCATACACCGTTTATCGACAAACCTATTTTAGGTGCCGAAGAATTTGCTGAAATGAAAAAAGGCGTAGCTATAGTAAACTGCTCACGCGGTGGCTTGATCGATGAGTTAGCTTTGGTGGACGCTTTGGACAGTGGCAAAGTTAGCTTTGCCGGTTTAGATGTTTATGATAACGAACCAACGCCACGCCAGGAAATATTAACACATCCTAAAATATCGTTAACACCGCACATCGGCGCTGCAACCAACGAAGCCCAGGAACGTATCGGTGTTGAACTCGCCAACCTGATTATCGGATACTTTAAAAAGTAAACTAAGCAGGTCTTAAATAAAAAACACCCCAATAAACTTGGGGTGTTTTTTATTTAAGTTATTTTTTATTGTGAGATGTTAAAAGAACCAACTACCCGTACTGAATCTGAACTGTGGGCACCGATTCCGCTTGCATCTTGCAAATAGCCACTAAATGTCCCTGTAACTGTGTTTGCGGTCTGTGAAATTACAACTACTTTATCATTGTGGCTGCTGGTCAGGTAAGTTTTTTGATCGTTCCCCATGCTTAACGAAAGATTTATAGTCAAATTGATGTGACTAAAAGAACCAGGTGTTAAAGACTGGTAATCAATTTCGAAATCATTGTAACCTATAGAAGCTTTTGCGCCGAAAGTTACTTGAGTGCTATTGAAAGGAGCCCCTAACGTATTATAGCTTGTATTAAAAAACTTAGCGGGCCATGTATATGTCGTGTCATTGTTTATACGAAATATTACGGTATTTGCAGGCCCTACGGCAACAGGGCCTGAGCCGCCGCCGGCTGCCACTCCATTACCTCCCCAACTGGTGTTGCCAACTCCGGTTCCATCGTTAGAACCCGAACCACCGCTACCACCGGTACCTCCGGTCCCCCCGGTAGAACCGGTGCCTCCGGTTGTTTTAGCGGCAACACCCGTTGCATGACCAGGTATTTTTTCACATGAACTGAGAATTGTGCTGCACAGAAACAGACACAGGACACAATAGATCAAACTTAAGGGTACTTGTTTTTTCATACGTATTCCAACAGCTAAATTATTAGCTATAAATATAGTATAAATAAACAACACGAAAAAAGAAAGATCTTTAAGTAGTTGCCAAAGTTACTGTTGAATATTAAAGGTCCCTGTTACCGTAACCAAATTATTCGAGGTGTCAGGTACGCTTGTCGTAAAACTGCCGGTAAGCAAACCACCATATACATTAAAGCTATCAACCGTTACTGTGCCTGTGTTGGTACTGCTTGTAGTACGTTTACCATTAGTTATTGGTACTGTAAAAGATACCGAAGCTACCGGGTAAGAACCGGCCGCGTTAGCCTTAAATGACAATATCATTGACAGGTTTTTTTGCGCATTTTTAGCGGTAATTGTGGTCACCGGCACAGTTGTGGTATTAAACGAGACCGTATCTAAACTTACCGTTGATAAAATATGTGTGCTATTATCGATAAAAAAAGAAACATTGCCCTGCTTTGTAATAGGTGTTTTAGTGGTAGATATGGTATGCCCGGCTATCTTTTCGCACGAAGCAAATAAAACAGATAAACCTGCCAATACCAGCAGTGCTAATATGTTAAGCCTTAAAGTAGAATGTCTTTTCATGATATGATAGCGTAAAATACCTTTTTATATGATTACGATATAAACGAAAATTGGTTGCGCTTATTATAAATTTAAATGACCTATAAGGTTTCAGATAATTATAATTCGTAGGCAATATCCCTGTTGGGTATAGTAACGGTATAACCTTCCGCTGTCAGTTCATCGGCCATAGCTTCCATGCTTTCAGTTTCACCGTGTACAAGGTATACGTTTTTTAGGCGCTCTTTGTTTTGCTGCTTTACAGTATTTATCAGATCGGCATGATCGCCGTGCGCGCTAAACAGGTCCGTTTTTTTGATGGTGGCATAAACGGCCAGGTCGCGATCGCGTATGTGTACAATAGGATCGCCGCGTAAAAGCCTGTGTCCCAGTGTTCCTTTGGCGCAATAACCAATAAACAGAATGGTGCAATAGTAGTTCTGGATATTATAATACAGGTGATCTTGTATCCGTCCACCCTCCAGCATCCCGGCCGAAGAAATAATGATACAAGGTTCAAAATAATTCGAAACCTGGCGGCTATCCCTCAAATTCTCAACATAGGTCAGGTTATCAAATTCAAATTCATCGCCTTGGCGGTTATAAAAATCCTGGGCTTCTTCGTTTAGCAAGGTATGATATTTCCTGAAAACGCCGGTTGATATATTAGCCAGCGGACTGTCAACAAATACTTTAACAGGTGGGAGCAACCCCTGGCTGAATATCTTATTCAACGAAAATACCAACGCCTGGGTGCGCCCGATACTGAATGCCGGGATGATCAGTCTGCCTTGCTCTTTGATACACGCTTTTTCAATGGTTTCAACAAGCGTTTCTTCTATCGTTTTGTCTTTGGTGTGATGGCGGCCGCCGTAGGTAGATTCGGATACCAGGTAATCAACCTGCGGTATATCCTGCGGGTCGTTCAGCACCGGGTAATTTTTACGGCCGATATCTCCTGTAAAGGCAATGCTTTTTTCTATGCCATCGTCGTTTACTTTGAGTACAACAGCTGCCGCGCCCAGCAAATGCCCCACAGGTATAAAGGTTAGCTCTATATCACCATTAATGCGGAACGGGCGGTTAAAGCCTATCGTAATAAAACGGTCAATCGTGTCCATTACGTGCTTTTGCAGGTATAAAGGTTGCCTGCCGCTGCCGGGCCTTTTGCGGTTATGCTTACGCGATTTTTCTTCTTTCCGCAAAAAGATATTAACCGAATCCAACAGGAGCAATTCCGTCAGATCGGCGGTAGGCGGGGTGCATAATATCTGTCCGTTAAATCCCATCCGCACCAGCGTAGGTAAATTACCCGAGTGATCAATATGCGCGTGGGTCAAAATAACCACATCAATCTCTTCGGGCCTGAACGGAAAGTTTTCGTTCAGTTGTATATGATGGTCTTTTTCGTAATCAAGGCCGCAATCTATCAATATTTTAAATCGGCCTATCTCTAAAAGGTGCATGCTCCCGGTAACCTGTTGCGCCGCACCGTGTATGGTTAATTTCATTAATTCCTTTTGGTTCTTAATCGCTTAGCGCGATTATATTTTTTGTAAATACCCTTACTAATACGTAGGTAAAAGGTGGGTATTTGTCGGTATTTTTCAGTTTACTTTCGCTATTTTGTTATCAAAATCGCAATTTCTGCTTACTACAATTTACCATTAACTTCTCCACTAAATATACAAAAAATAATTGGCTGTTACAACACCCGTCAGGCGCCTACCTCAAATTGCAAACTGCTCAGGTAACGGTACAGGCCGCTTTCGTTTTGCAGCAACTCATCGTGATTACCGCTTTCAACAATAACGCCTTTTTCTAATACAATGATCTTATCCGCCTCGCGGATGGTTGATAAACGGTGAGCAATAATGATCGATGTCCGGTTTTTCATCAGTTCTTCCAAAGCTTCCTGCACCAAACGTTCCGATTCCGAATCCAGCGACGATGTTGCTTCATCCAGTATCAGTATCGAAGGGTTTTTCAACAGTGCCCTCGCAATGGCTATCCGCTGCCTTTGTCCGCCCGAAAGCTTTACGCCGCGTTCGCCCACAACGGTATCAAACCCTTCGGGGAAACCGGTTATAAAGTCAAAAGCATTGGCACGTTTGGCTGCCTGTAAAATCTCCTCTTCGCCGGCGGTTAGTTTACCGTAAGCTATATTTTCGCGAATGGTTCCGCCAAACAGCATTACATCCTGCGGTACAATGGCAACTTGTTTCCGGATATCGGTTAACGAATATGCCGAAGCCGGCTTGCCGTCAAACAGCAGTTCACCCTTTTGAGGATGGTAAAACTGCAGGATCAGTGCGGCCGTTGTTGATTTACCCGATCCGCTCGGTCCAACAATAGCCACCTTTTGCCCGGCGCTTGCTTCAAAAGAAACACCTTTCAATACTTCGATCTCCGGCCGGGAAGGGTAGTGGAACTCTACATTGTTAAAGCTCAAATTGCCTTCAATTTTTTGTTTAACATAGTTTTCTTTTTCGATGATGTTGATGTCCTCGCCTTTATCGTTTAGTATTTCGATCACACGCTCGCTGGCGCCTACTGCCTTTTGCACATTGGCGTATTGTTCGGGCAAACTCCCTAACGATGCCGACACCATAATGGCATACAACACAAACTCCGTCAGTTCGCCTACATTTAAACTATGCGACTGAACCAAATTTGCGCCAAACCAAATAACACCTACAATAACACCAAATCCACAGAATACGATAAACGACGCAAATAAGCCTCTAAATTTAGCGCCTTTAATACCCAGCCGGGCAACCTCGCGGATACTTTTATCATACCGGCCCGCCTCAAATGCCTCGTTAACAAAAGCTTTCACACTGGCTATACCTTGCAGTGTTTCTTCAACTATAGTGTTCGATTCGGCTAACTGATCTTGTGCCTGTCGCGATACTTTGCGTACAAAGCGGCCAAAAAATATAGCAGAAGGGATAACTATAGGCAATAAGATCAATAAAACCAGTGCCAGCTTTGCCGATACGATAGCCATCATCACAACACCGCCTACCATTAAAATAACCTGGCGAATGATCTCGGCAAAAGTCGTAGTTAAGGTATCTTGTATTTGCGACAGATCAGCTGATATGCGGCTATTCAACTCTCCAACCCGGCGGTTGGAAAAGAAATTCATCGGCAGCGTGATCAGTTTAAAATAGGTATCTCGACGAATATCAGCCAAAGCATTTTCGGCTATCCGTACAAACCAGGTTACTCTAAAAAAAGACACGAATGCCTGCGCAAACAAAATTGCAAAGGCAATAAGTCCTATTTCATTCAAATTAGTAGGTAGTATTCCCTTTTTCAGATCACCCCTTGCTACATCAATAATACTGCCCAGTAATTTTGGAAACGCCAAACCGGTTAAACTGGATAGGATCAAAAAAAACAGCGCGCCGGCAAACCTAAACCGATATGGCCTTAAGTACGAAAAGAGCTTTGATATGTTTTGTAAACTCTGCTTGTTTATTTTTGCTTTAGGTAATTCCTGTTCTGTTGCGTTGCCGCTATTGAGTCGTCCTCTGGCCATGAGTGCTATTTTTCAAGTGTGTTCGGTAGCAAAAGTACGGCTCAGTTTGTGTTTATCGTCCTCCTTTTACGGGTTAACAAAAAAACTGACAATAGGATGAGCAGTAAGATCACTACAATATGCATGGTTTGACGCTGCTCGAACTCTTTTGTTACCCTAACTTGTTCAGCTTGTAGTTTCGCATTCTCATCGCGCAGCTTATTGATAGTATTCATATAAGCAAGAGCATGGCTTTCAGATTCTTCAGATTTACCCGCAACCTGTGTTTGCTGAAAAGTGCGGTACTCCAGTAATATTTTCAATTCCCGGAAAATATCATCATCCGTTTGAACGATCTCCATCAATATCTCGTTCGACCGCTTGATATCTTTTTTGGTTTGCAAACCAAATATGCCGGTGTGTTTGTCAAGGCTTTCGGTATACTGACTAAACTTTTGGCGCCTTACCTCAAGCATCTCGTTTATTTTATCACGCTGGTGCTGATAAACCAGTGAGTCTGTATTAACGGCAAAACATTTAGTGGCTGAGATAATAATTATAAAGGCAAGGAGAATTTTCTTCATAATGCTAATACAGCAGAAGCAGAAATTTGTTTAACCTGGACCCGCGTTAGTATTGAGCAAGGATAAAGGAGCAAAGAATAAGGACGTTTGCTAAGTAGTCTATTTCGAAAAAGAACCAAAATCCTTGTTCCTTGCTCCAAACAGATCTATTGAAAATCAATGATCACGCTATCGCCCAATCCCAGCCCCAGCAAACCACTGGCATTGCCTTTGTTGATCGCTATCTCCAAATGATCGCTGATGCCAAACATGCAAAGTTTTTCGCCCTCGGGTACTTCGTTGTAGTGCCAGCTTAAATGCGTAATGGTTTCGTTTCGTTTAAAGTACAGCACAAAACGGCGGCCGTTTTGTATGCCGTTAAAAAACTCTTTGGTGATATTGGTGATCACGTTCTGGAACGAGTCGATATAAATAACGCTGCCTTTGATCGTGTTTTTTTCAACAACCGGCTGCAGGTTCATTTTCTTTTCAATGCCCGTTACCGGGATGCCTATTTCGCTCAGCGGTGAGCCTTCGGCCAGTCTAACCGCGGCCTTAACAAAGATATCGGCCAGCGGAAAATGCAGAAATTTAAGATCCTGCATAATGTTGATCTCTACCATTTCTTCGGCTTCGCGATCAAACATCAGCGAGAATATCCCATTATCGGCACCAACAAAAAAATGATTTTTATACCTGACAGCCAGGTACTTGGTACCGTCGTTATAAACCGTATCGATCCCTATCAGGTGAACGGTATTGTCAGGAAAATAGTGAAAACTATTTTTTAAAATAAACGCTGCTTGTTGTACATTAAAGGCCGAAACAGAGTGGGTAATATCAACAATGGTAACACCCGGTATTAACTTTAAGATACTACCTTTAAGGGCAGCCTGATAAATATCCTTATCGCCCAGGTCAGTAGTTAAAGTTATAATCGCCATTAAAATTTTTAAATATTATTGCTAATCTTGTGAACGCTTAAATCAATTGCAAATATTCAATTTTTAATCCAATAAAACCACCATGAGCCACCTCTTGCAAATTGAAACGTAAAAAAAATGGCTTATGGCAGCTTCATTGCCGTTAAAACAAAGTACATTACAAAAAAAACCAGCATCTAAAAAATATACCGCTTGAACGAATTAAAAACAACCATTGAGCAAATTAACCCCGCAGTACTATGGGGGCCTAATAATGATCATTTTGAGATCATTAAAAAACAATTTCCAAAATTAAAAATTGTTGCGCGCGGCAGCGAAATTAAGGTTTTGGGTGACGATGCTGAATTGAACCATTTTCAGGATAAATTGACACGTATTATTCAGCATATCGAAAAGTACGAAAGCATTACCACGATAGAACTGGGACAGATACTCGGATCAAAGATACAGGATACCCCGGCACCCGACGCCGGTGCCGATAAGTCAACAACCGGCGAAGTGCTCGTTTTTGGCCCTAACGGTATTATGGTTAAGGCGCGTACAGCCAACCAGCGCCGTATGGTTACCGGTATTGGCACGAGCGATATTTTGTTTGCTATTGGCCCTGCAGGTACAGGTAAAACCTATACTGCGGTTGCGCTGGCCGTTCGCGCGTTAAAAAACAAAGAGATCAAACGCATTATCCTAACCCGCCCGGCCGTTGAGGCAGGGGAGAACCTGGGCTTTTTGCCAGGCGATTTAAAAGAAAAGATCGACCCGTACCTGCGCCCGCTGTACGATGCGCTTGATGATATGATCCCGGCCGATAAACTGAAAGTTTATCTGGAGAACCGTACCATTGAGATAGCCCCGCTGGCATTTATGCGCGGCCGTACCCTGGATAATTGCTTTGTAATTTTGGATGAGGCACAAAACGCCACCGATATGCAGCTAAAGATGTTTTTAACCCGTATGGGGCCGTCGGCTAAATTTATCGTTACCGGCGACGTTACCCAGATCGACTTGCCCAAAAAGCAACAATCGGGGTTACATACCGCGCTGCGCATTTTAACCGATATAAAAGGTATCGATATTATTTACCTTACCGGCGAAGACGTGGTGCGCCACAAACTGGTACGTAAGATTTTGGAAGCCTACGGGGATATACAATAGAGATATGCGTACAGCGTATTGCGTAGTGCGATCTTTATCTCAATACGCAATACGCACATCTCAATACTAAAACATGAATGCTATAAAAGAAACACATTTTACCCTCCCAAACCAAACCAGCTTTTATAAAGGCAAGGTAAGGGATGTATATACTATTAATAACCAATACCTGGCCATGGTGGTTACCGATCGCATTTCTGCGTTCGATGTGGTATTACCCGAGCCTATTCCGTACAAAGGACAGGTATTAAACCAGATAGCCGCTAACTTTTTAAAGGCTACAGCCGATATTGTACCCAACTGGGTTATTACCGTGCCCGATGCCAACGTAACCATTGGCCGCATTTGCGAACCGTTTAAGGTTGAAATGGTGATACGCGGTTATCTTGCCGGCCATGCGGCACGCGAGTATAAATTAGGTAAGCGTACCGTTTGCGGCGTTGCTTTACCCGATGGTTTGAACGAGAACGATAAGTTACCCGAGCCGATCATTACCCCAACTACCAAAGCATCTGTTGGGCACGATGAGGATATTTCACGCGAAGATATTTTGGCAAAAGGCATCTTAAGTGAAACTGATTACGTACAACTGGAAACTTACACCCGTGCGTTATATCAGCGCGGCACCGAAATGGCCGCCAAACAGGGCTTGATTTTGGTTGATACTAAATATGAATTTGGCAAAGTTGACGGAAAGATATATTTAATAGACGAAATACATACGCCCGATTCATCACGCTATTTTTATAAGGAAGGGTACGAAGAGCGCCAGCAAAAGGGCGAACCTCAGAAGCAGCTTTCGAAAGAATTTGTACGCCAATGGCTAATTGAAAATGGTTTTCAGGGAAAAGAAGGGCAGCAAGTACCCGTAATGACGCCCGAAAAGGTGGCGTCCATATCCGACAGGTATATCGAATTATATGAGCAGATTATCGGCGAAAAGTTTATCAGATCAGAAAACACCAATGTATTACAGCGAGTTGAGCAAAATTTGATCGGGGCATTAAACAAACTTTAATACGATAGTATTATATTTGCAGGAAAAAAAAATCCTATATTTAGACTTTCAATATTTAACGATGAAATTTTCTGTAGATAAACACGAAAAATATGTTTTGGTAAAGTTGAATGAATCCAAGCTGAATTCATTGATCACACCACAACTGAAATCAGAATTCATATTAATGAATACTGAGGGGCAAAGAAATATAGTTTTAGACCTGTCTGCTATAAAATTTGCCGATTCATCTGGTTTAAGCAGTTTATTGGTTGGCCATCGTTTATGTAAAAACTCCGACGGTTCCTTTATTTTAGTAGGATTAAATGATTCGGTTGCCCGCCTGGTAACCATCTCTCAATTAGATAACGTTCTATCTATCGTAAAAACACCTGATGAAGCTATTGATCTCATCTTTATGGAAGAAATAGAAAAAGAGCTCAAAAAAGAAACAAGATAATATTCCATTCGTTTAACCGGACACATGAGGTTTGATGTAACTATCCTGGGCAGCAGTTCGGCAACACCAATTTATAACAGAAATCCAACGGCACAGGCGCTTAATATTAACGAGCGCTTTTACCTGATTGATTGCGGCGAGGGTACGCAACAGCAAATGCTGCGTTTTGACATCAAATCAAGCCGTATCGATTATATCTTCATCAGCCATCTACATGGCGATCATTACCTTGGCCTGGTTGGTTTATTGTCATCGCTCCATTTAAACGGGCGTAAAAAACCGATCACCTTATTCGGCCCGGCAAATTTAAAAGAGATCATCGATCTGCAGTTCCAATACTCAGAAACCGTATTACATTTCGATCTGATTTTTCAGGCCATTGATCCATCGGCCCCGGCTGTTATTTTAGATAACCAGGATATCACCGTCGAAACTATTATTCTTGATCACCGCATAGCCTGTACAGGCTTTTTATTCAGACAAAAAAAACGTCTCCGAAAGATCATTAAAGACAAGGTTGAAGCACTGGATATACCCGTAAGTTATTATCCCTTACTAAAGCGCGGCACAGATTATTTTGCTACCGACGGCTCCGTTTATCCTAATGCCGATCTCACCACAGATGCCGAGGCACCTAAAGCCTACGCTTATTGTTCGGACACCTTATATAACGAGAGTTATTTTAAACAGATAGCCGGCGTTGAATTGCTTTACCACGAAGCTACATTTGCCCATGACATGCTCGACAGGGCAAACGAAACTCACCATACCACAGCCTTACAAGCAGGAGAAGTTGCCAAAACTGTTGGCGCTAAAAAGCTCATCATTGGCCACTTTTCGGCCAGATATAAAACCCTTGGCGAACTGCTCGACGAAGCCCGTTCCGTTTTCCCGGATACAGAGTTGGCCATTGAGGGTAAAACTTTTATCATCGGTCAATAATGGGTGTTGAGATAGAAAGAAAATATCTGGTCGATCTTACTAAGTGGGATTTATTAGAAAAGCCAGATGGTAGCTTTTACAGGCAAGGTTATATGCATAAACAACCCGGTAAAACCATCCGCGTCCGGGTAACCAACCAGGGGAGCTTTCTAACTATCAAGGGTAAATCGCTGGGCGCATCCCGACCAGAATACGAATATGCCATACCTACAGCTGATGCCGAAGAACTGTTAAGGGATTTTTGCGATGAGATCATCACCAAAATGAGATACCGCATTGCACACGCCGGTAAAATATGGGAAGTGGATGTGTTTTCAGGAGATAATGAAGGCCTCGTTACCGCCGAAATTGAACTAACCAGCGAAACCGAAACATTTGAGATCCCGGATTGGATAGGGAAGGACGTTACTGATGATAAGCGTTATTTCAACTCGAACCTTTCTGTGCATCCTTATACAAAATGGTAAGGTACCAGGCAGTAATGAAATAACAAAAAGCCCACCAATCCACCCATAATACTGCCCGCTACTACCTGCATGGGCGTATGTACCTTTAAATACAGCCTTGCCGCACAAACGCCAACTGTTAAAAACAGTATAATATAATATAGCACAACAAAGCTAGGTTCGTGGTAGCGCGATTGCAGATCATAAACTATGGCAAACAGGCCCCAGGCACCGCAGGCATGAGTACTGATCTTCCAGAAAGGCGTGATCAGCGTAAGCCCGATAACCGATACCGATACCGCGATCAGGCTTAAACTTAACGCGTTGGTTGCCCCTTCAGTGTACACTAAAAAAGCACAGATGCCCGCGTAAATAAAGCACGAGAATATCTGCGGAATAACCCTGTCCTGCTGCCGGTGCAGTGTTAAATCAGTAATTATCTTTCGCTTATATAAAATAAACACCACCAGGAACGGTAAAAATGTAGTTGCTAAAAAAATGTAAAAAATGGCCAGTATTTTATCGCTTAAACTAACTATGCGCGTAAGGTGCGGAAAGAAGAATAAAATGATCCAGAAAAGATAAGAAGGAGCAATAAGAGGTATTAATAGTATCGAAACAAAATTGGCTGCAAATTTCTTCATATATCTGATGGGGTGGCCAGGGATCTCATTCATCTGCGCAAACAAAAGTAAAATCAACCGGGCTTACCCAACAAATATAATTCAAATACCGCTTTACCCATAACTTTTTTCATTTGAATGTCAGGCGAATAGTTTGGGCTCTTTGATGTGTTATTGCGTGATAAATTCCATATAATTTATAATTATGTTAATTTTAAGGGTATTAATTGTAGTTAAAATACATTTTACTCAAAAATAAAATACATTTTTTATTAAAATTTTAATTTACAACATTTTTAATCCCAAAATGCAGATGAATTTTAAAATTTTAGTTACAAAAACAAGTTTCTGTCTCTTTTTTCGTTTAAATAGCGCCTTTTTCAAACATTTGTCCTATTAAATAGATTAATTTGATAGAATATTATGAAAAAAAGAAAAATTTTCATTAATTCGTATCGTTTATTGAATATTTCATTATAAAATTCCCATTTTTGAACTAAGCTTTACAAAACAACTAAACAATGGCAACAAAACTCGAGTACATTTGGCTTGATGGCTACAAGCCAACACAAAGCCTTCGTAGCAAAACAAAAATTGAAAAAGATTTCAGCGGTAAATTAGAAGATCTTCCAAACTGGAGCTTCGACGGTTCATCAACCGAGCAAGCACCAGGTGGTTCATCTGATTGTATCCTGAAACCTGTTTTTTTATGCCCTGATCCTCAGCGCAGAGACGCATATTTAGTAATGTGCGAAGTATTGGATTCAAAAGGAAACGCGCACGAATCGAACGGTCGCGCTTTGATCCAGGACGATGACAACGATTTTTGGTTCGGCTTTGAGCAAGAGTACTTTTTGTGGGATCCGGAAACTAACAAACCTCTTGGTTTCCCAGCTAATGGTTACCCAGGTCCGCAAGGCCCTTACTATTGCTCTGTAGGTGCTAACAACGCTTTCGGTCGCGATATCGTTGAAGAGCACTTAGATGCTTGTTTAGATGCAGGCCTGAATGTTGAAGGTATCAATGCCGAAGTTGCCGCTGGCCAATGGGAATTCCAGATCTTTGCTAAAGGCGCTAAAGAAGCTGGTGACCAGATCTGGGTTGCACGTTATTTATTAGAAAGAATAGGCGAAAGCTACGGCGTTGCCATCAACTGGCATTGCAAACCGTTGGGTCAGCTTGACTGGAACGGTTCGGGTATGCACGCTAACTTCTCGAACACTACTTTGAGAACTGCTGGTAGCCAGGATACTTACACCAAAATTTTGGAAGCTTTCCGTCCGAAAGAAGTTGTTGCAGAACATATCGCGGTTTACGGTGCCGATAACGACCAACGTTTGACCGGTAAACACGAAACTGCTTCGATCAACGATTATAGCTATGGCGTATCAGATCGTGGTGCTTCTATTCGTATCCCGTTATACACAGTACAAAAAGGCTGGAGTGGTTATTTAGAAGATCGTCGCCCTAACTCGGCTGCCGATCCGTACAAAGTTGCTGCCGTGATCATCAAAACTGTAAAATCAGCTAAACTGTAATTGCATATTACAACTAAATAGCTTTATAAATGTTAAATCCCCCGGGCGAAAGTTTCGGGGGATTTTTTTTGTGATTTATTTTAATACAGTGCAGTTGAGCAATATTTTGCGGATATTTACCCTACCAAACCAAGGTTTATAAACCGATACAACATGAACAAGGATCAGGTTATTGAATATTTAAAAGAAAAGAGCATAGATAAAATAAAGTTTGCCTTTGCCGATATCGACGGGGTTTTACGAGGCAAAGTGATTCATAAACAAAAGTTTATAGATGGCCTGCAGGATGGTTATGGCTTTTGCGATGTTGCTTTTGGCTGGGATAGCAGCGATACCTGTTACGATAATACTTCACTTACAGGCTGGCATACCGGTTACCCCGACAGGCCCTGCCGCATCGATCTCAACACTTTCCGAACCGTACCATGGGAGGATAATATTCCATTTTTTTTAGGAGATTTCAGCAAAGCCGATGGTAATGATCTGCATACCTGCCCACGCAGTTTATTAAAAAAAGTTATCGTGCAAAGCACAGCAATGGGGTACCATCCCGAATTTGCACAAGAGTTTGAATGGTTCAACTTTCGCGAAACGGCACAAACTTTACAGGACAAAAGCTTTACCAATATACAAACGCTAACACCGGGGATGTTCGGGTATTCCATTCTGCGTACATCACAGCAAAGCCAATACTATTACGATCTGTTTAACCTGCTTAGTCAGTTTGATGTTACTTTGGAAGGCCTGCATACCGAAACCGGTCCGGGGGTTTACGAGGCCGCCATTTTACACGATGAAGTTTTGCGTGCTGCGGATAAAGCCGTACTGTTTAAAACCGCCGTAAAAGAAATTGCCACACGCCACGGTATTATGGCATCATTTATGGCTAAGTGGAACGAAACCTTGCCGGGATGCAGCGGGCATATTCATCAAAGCTTGTGGAGTAACAAAAATGGCAAAAATTTATTTTATGATGCCCGCGATGCACACAATATGAGCGACACCATGAAGCATTACCTGGCTGGCCAGCTGTATTGCCTGCCGCATGTATTGCCGATGTATGCGCCAACTATTAACAGTTACAAACGCCTGGTTGAAGGTGCCTGGGCACCAACCACCGTGACCTGGGGCTTTGATAACCGCACTACTGCGTTAAGGGTGTTGCATCCATCCGAAAAATATACCCGGTTGGAAACACGGATCCCTGGCTCCGACACTAATCCGTACCTTGCCATGGCTGCAGCTTTGGCTTCGGGATTATACGGCATTAAAAATAAGCTTCCGCTTGATATCGCACCAACGGTTGGAAACGGCTATCAGGATACTAAAAACGGCAAGTTACGGCCTAATTTGTACGAGGCCGCTAATGATATGCAGCAATCGGCCATAGCCAAAGAATTATTCGGCGAAGGCTTTGTTGAACACTTTACACAAACACGCCTGTGGGAGTGGAGGCAGTTTGCCAAACACGTCACTGATTGGGAGTTGAAACGCTATTTCGAAATAATATAATTTGATTACACCGATTGTTTTTTGATTACACTGATTAAATCGGCGCAATCACTCTTCTAATCGGTGAAATCCCCATCATATGAATTATAACGCTATTATAAAAAAAGCATGGGCAGGTTTTGATGCCTCAAAAGCCATTCGCAAGATCGAGGATATCAGCGCAATGGTTTCAACAAATCATGTGTTCAGGGTTACTTTTGTTGATGAGGATGTGGTGGTTGCCAAGCTATCAAACTTTGGCAAATACGAGCATTTTAAAGAGGATCACCGCATTATCAATGCCTTATCAACCAATTTGTTATATCCCTTTGAGAACCTGCTTTCGCGCTCATTGCAAAAAAACAATCAGGTTTATACCTACAGGTACAAATGGGGAAAAACTGATGCCTGGGTAGTGTTTTACAATCCCACACGGGTACAATTGCGCTTACCGCGACGCCTCGAAGATCACCACATCCGCAAACTGGCACAGCAGGTGGCCCGTTTTCATAAAGCGTGCTCGCGGGTAAAAAACGTGATCCCAAAATCATCAAAAACGCTTCGTACAGATATCAATGCCTTAAAGGACAAGATCGAAACCAATCCCGAAAAGTTTGGCGATGCTGAAAAATGTGCTATCCTCAAACACCATTGCGAGCTATTTATCAAAAACCGTTTGAAGTGTAACACCAGCAGGTTTGAGATCATCCCCGTATTTATCGACTGGAATATCGGCAACTTTTCGGTAACCAGCAGGATGGAACTCTATTCGCGCTGGGATTACGATTGGTTCAGGATGAGCTACCGTATGCTCGATTTTTATTTTTTCAGCAGGGTAGTATCTGATATCGGCGACCGTACCGTGTTTAGTTACGTGGTTACTACCATGATGGAAGACCGGTTTATACTGTTCCTCGAAGAATACCACAAAATATACCCTTTGCTGGCCGATGAGATCCGCTTCTTAAAAGAAGCCTATCGCTTTTTTATCCTCAACTATGTTATTAAGGATGGTAAATACTTTTTCAATGAGCAGTATGCCGAAAAACTCCAGTCGGAAGCGTTCAAAACATACCTGCCATCCATTGACAGGGACTTTGATCCCGAAAAACTAATAAAAGCCCTCAATTTATCGTAATTTAAACCAATGCAAACCCAAAACTTTAAACAGGTTGTTGACGAATACAAGGTTATATTTTTTGATGCCTTTGGCGTGATCAAAAACTACATGGGCCTGGTTCCGGATATCGAAAAAACGTTTAAATATCTTAACGAGCAAAACAAACCCTATTATATAGTTACCAATGATGCATCACGCAGCCCGGTACAGTTAGCCGAATCCTTTCACCGGATGGGGCTCGATGCTATTCGCTATGATCATATCATCTCATCGGGCATGCTGGCCAAAGAGTATCTTGACCTAAAGGTGCACAATGGTATTGTAGCCTATTTGGGCACAGCTAATTCGGCACACTATATCGAAACTTCGGGTCTGCACACCTTGCCGGTAAGCATGGTTAATGAAAGCAATATCGACCAGGTAAACGCCCTGGTTTTATTGGATGACGAAGGTTTTGATTGGTTCAAGGATCTCAATAAATCCATCAATATACTGCGCCGACGTAATATTCCCACTATAGTGGCCAATACCGATACTGCTTATCCGCTTAATATTAACGATGTTTCGATAGCCATAGGAGGGATAGCCACCATGATGGAAAGTATTGTAGGTAAAAAATTTATTCGTTTTGGTAAACCCGATTCGCAGATGTTTATGTTTGCTTATGACCTGGTGCGCGAGCAAATGCCAATAGGCAAAAAAGATATCCTGATGGTTGGCGATACCCTGCATACCGATATACTGGGTGGTAATAAATTTGGTTTTGATACGGTGCTGGTGTTTACCGGTAATACTTTGCCGCATGATGCCGAAACACGGATAAACTCATCAGGTATAGTGCCCACTTATATTTGCAATACCGCGGTTATAGAGTAGTGGTCAGGACGCTACACGAAGTATTTCTTTTACTTCGATGTCGATGGCAAGTTCGAGCCAGTTATACAATGCGCCACCACATTCGCTGCATTTCATATCGGTTAACAGGGCCACCTCAACAGGTACGTACCTGGGCAAAGCCATATTTCTGTTATAGATAGATATTGTGCACTGCTTGTTAAAGCAATAGCACGCTATGGGCTCTGCAATTTTCATGATGGATACATGGTTTTGGTATTTAAAGACCACAACAACTGTACCATCAATGTACCAATTTGATTATCAGTGGTTAACTATCAACTTATTGTATGTTAATGCAGTCTTGCTGTCTATTATGCCATATACTTAATTGCCGTAAAATTTATCAATATCCTAATGTAACGCTATCAATAATGATTTCGTGATAAATCGCATTTAATTTGATATTAAAATAACACTTTGGAATGTTTTTTGAATATTATGCATGCATAGCGAATTATATTGTATAAAATCCTAAAAGTGCAGGCAAACTATGAAAAACGGAAGATGTTGCTTTAACTTTGATGTTGCAATCTAAAAGCTTAGATACAAGTAAATTTTAGTGTTATGATAGTCATTTTAGAAGTATTGGCAATTGTAGGCGTATTTGTTTTACCTATAATTTTATCGCCCAAAAAGAAGAAAAATACAGCAACAACTTATACCCGTCTTGAACTTAGTAATGAGTATGGCGTTGACCAGGACGGTTACCTTGTGAGGCTCGAACATAACAAGGCGATACTTTAGTAGTATCAGCAAATAAACTCATTAAGCCGACATGTACAAACTTTGTGCAATTGTCGGCTTTTGTTTTATACAGTTTTAATATTTTATTAAAAAATGTATTAAAAACACGTTTATTTTCTGAAATTTTTAGCTCAATATCATTTTTAACATGAAAATTAACCATCACTTTGCTTTTTGTTTACACTAAAGTAATAATTTATTAATTAGTATCAAAATTTTAATTAAAAATAAAGTAACAAAAGATATATTTATGATTTAGTGCCTTTACTTTCCTGCATCCGTTCCCTCAATTTCTCTTTCATCTCATCTTTGGCAGCTTCATACTGTTTGTACTGATCAGAGGTAAGTACCTTTTTAAGCTCTTTGTCTTTGGTGTTTTCAATTTCCCGCATCTGCCTTAATTTTGCCAGTTTACCACCATCACCTTTTAATACCGGCTCCATTTTTTGTGCTGCTGCCAGGTTAATGGCCTGTATTTTTATCACTTGTACGGTATCTAATCGCAATTTAGCTTTCATCATGCTGGTTTGCATTTGGGCCCGTTGTTCGGGAGTAGAGTTCTTGAGCATCTCAGTTTTATCCTGCGCCCAAACAGGTGTGTTTATTATACAGAAAAACAGTAAAAAGCACAGGCTGATGGTAGTTTTGATCTTATTCAGTTTCATGATGATAAAGTTTTTTTTGCAAACTAATATAATGAAAAATGATACATATGACTACTCGTAACATAGTGGTTTAATTCGCCGGGAGGGTGTAAACAAAAAATCCCGCATTTGAGCGGGATTAGTATTAAAACAGATGTTTTTGTTTGCTTAGAAACCTATCGAGTTGCCGCCATCTACGGGCAAAACAACCCCGGTGATGTATTTCGCCGCATCTGATGCCAGGAAATAAATAGCTTCGGCTACATCTTCAGGCTCACCTAAATAGCCTATGGGCGTACGGCTCATTACTTTTTGCTTTCTTTCGGGATCGCTATCCAAAGCTTTAGCCGACATGTTTGTTTTTATAAAACCCGGAGCCACGCAGTTAACCCGTATACCTTTCGGCGAAAGCTCAACAGCCATAGCTTTGGTCATGCCTTCAATACCGGTTTTAGCTGCTGTGTAAGCAATAACAAGGGGGATGCCATATTGTGCCGCCATTGAGCTGATATTGATGATACACCCTTTATGCTCTTCGAGCATTATTTTAGTAACCTCGCGGCTTAACGCAAAAACCGAGTTTAAATTAGTCTGAATAACTGACTGAAAATCGGAATCAGTTACGGCAGTAAAAGGCTTCTTCATGTTAATACCGGCATTATTAACTAATATGTCGATCTGGCCATGTTCCGTTGCAATATCTGCTACCAGTTGCGGTATACCCTCAAGATTACTTAAATCAAATACTTTATAGGTACAAAGCGCGCCCATTTCTTCGGCCACTTTTTTAAGGTTATCCTCATTACGGCCAATGATAATGGTTTTCACACCGCATTGGACAAACTTTTTAGTAGCAGCAAGGCCCAACCCTGATGCGCCGCCGGTAATAATTACTGTTTTTTGCATTGTATTACTAAGATTTGTAAGTAAAAGTTGCTGTTTTTAACCACTTCCGTAAAGGTATTTAGCTTCGCAATCGATTACAATGCAAGTTTAAAAAGAATAATTGTTTTTCGGAGAATATTATTGATTAATTTATGCTTAATGTTTTGCGCTTTTACTATCGCCATCCGTTTAAGTACTAAATGGGTTGACTTAAGATAAGGGAGATACAAAAATTTTTGTATTAAATTTACTTATCAAACGCGTTGTTATGGCTGAAAGATACGTCACAGTTACAGCAAGACAGCAACCGGCCGCGCACACGGCCAGTGCAGGAGGGAAGTCAATGCCTGCGGTGCCGGTATTACAGCGAAAACCAAAAGAACAGGAAGAAATATCTTTAGAATCACCCCAGGCTGATTTACAGAAATCTGCCGGCTTGGCGGTTGCACAACGTACACCAGCCATTTGGGCAAGAGATGCTTATATAACCCGTATACTTACACTTGAACGAAGCGGCACATTTGAAACGTTTAGCAAATGGAAGAAAGTAAAAGACCTGATAGGCGAATACCAGGCTTTACAGGATGACCAGTATATGGAAAGAGGAAGAATATTAAGAGCTATGAGGGAAAAGGCTGAAGACTGGTTTGCAGCTCATCCCGTACCAGCAAACGGAGTAGAGGATGCTAAAGTAACCAATATACGAACTGAAATACCCGGATTGATCAGGTTTATCGCAGCAGAGGAAAAAACAACAGCAGAAGATGCCTATTACAGCCGCGACCCTGTGACGCTCGATCAGTCGGTGCCAAGGGAGCTGAAAGCCGGCATTGGCCGCTTTGATAGCGAAGACGTAAAAGCACGAACACTGTTTAATAATTTCAATAATAACCTGAGGTTCAATTACATCGGTGCCGCTGTCAATGTTAAGATAGCTATTGTAAGCCGCACGGGCGACTGTGTAACACTGGCCGGCCTTTACATATACGTAGCCGAACAATTAGGGATAAATGCAGTGCTTGGCCAGCGGCAGGCAACCCAATTGGGGCCCGCACGCGCTGTTAATGGCCGCAATACCGTGGGTAATACACACGGAGAAACCCACTGGTATTTTCAAAATCATTATTGGGCAATAGTAAATGGCGTAAATTACGATCTGCTTTATAAAGCGATCAACCCGGCCCCACCCGCACTTGTGGCAAGCGAGGCAACGTACAATGAAGTAAATTATACCATTTTTACCAATGGTTGTTGCGTTATAGGAACCAGTGAGCGTGACAAGTTAACAGCCGATACCATCCAGGGGCAAGGGCGTGTTTTTACAACCGAAGATGATGCAAAGGGATTTATTGATGGGAATAAAATTGTACATCAGTAATTTTTCAAAAATTTCTGATAGGTTATAGTTCACAGCCCACTACAATGCAAGTTATTTTGCACCTAATTAATATTACTGCTCATTAAAACGATTTAAAATAGTTTAATAAATATTGCAACAACAGAAGTTTTCTTTAAATATAATTTTTTTTATACCTTGTATTATTAATATTTCACCATTGAAAAATCAAGCGGAAAAACGGCCGGCTACAAATGATTCAGCATCCGCAAATGCTGCACAAAGGGTAGGTTCGGGCGCCGCTAACCATCAGCCAGTGGGGGTTAATGATCATGCCCGCCAATTGCAAGCCTATCAAAACATGGTTGATGATAGCCCTCGTATTAAGCAACTAAAGAGCTATCAAAATATTGCCGATAAGGGTGTTAAGCAATTTAAAACTAAAACTAAAAACAATACAGTAAGCAGTGCGCCGGTTATTCAACGTTGGGAGTGGCCATCGTGGGTGCCGTGGGCAAAGAAAAAAGATCCTTATGAGGGCTTGGATGCGGGCCAAAGACATCTCGCTCACATTACAGAGGGGGCCGACCGTGATGAACGGGCTGAACGGGCATTAATTGACCATGGCCAACATACCGGCCGTTACGGACGCAGCAATGTGAGTTTACTGGAAAATTACCAGAATGCTGTACATGGGTCAACTTCATCACCGCTTCATCAAACCGCTGCTGAAAAAACAGGGCAGGTAGGCAGCGGAGCCTCTTTTATAGGCGGACAAACAACAAACCTAAGTCACCTTATCGGAGACGAGGGACTGGGTGCAGGCGGCGAATGGACAAAGGTTGGTGGCCAGGGCCTTGGTGTAGTTGGCTCGGTTGCCAAAGCGGCACTTGGTATTCACGATATCGCAACTTCGCAGGACCAGAAAAAAGATAAAGCTATAAAAGGTGTGGATGTAGTAAGCTCTTTGGGCAGCGCAGTTCAAACCGGTGCCAACGGGCTCGGTACTTTATCAGGTGCAATACCTGCCTCCGGGGCTTTGTCAACAGCGGCAAGCATAGCTGCCCCGGTAATTGCACCGGCAGCTATTGTAAAAAGCGGGGCTGACGTGGTAACGGGTTTGGCTACAGGCGGCCTTGCACACTACCGAAGTAATAAGTTACAGGAGCTGGGCCAGCAGGCAATGGAAAAAGAATCCATTATTAAATTTGCCATGGATAACCAATGGACAAAAGCCAAAGCCAATTATGCCAAAGCGGCGGGCGGAGCATTGGGAGTGGCAGGCGGGGCATTACTGCTTGCTGCCGGGCTTAGTAACCCGGTTGGCTGGGGTTTATTGGCTGCTGCAGGCGGAGTTGCACTTGGTGTTGCGCTTTACAAAATGTATAAAAAACATCAATCGGGTAACGCCTTACTTGAGGAAAGAGGTTCGCTTAGAAATGATAATATAGTAGTACCACAGCACGTTGGGCGAAGAGGTATTGGCGACTATTTTAAAACGGAGGCCATGCGCAGGCATGATAATGTACGCGGGCAGATCGCTACTAATTTAGCACAGTCTGAAGGAACTTCGCCTTATGATGACGGGCCAAATACAGCAAGTAAAATAGTAAGTAACCTGGGTGTGGGTGAAAAGAAAAAACCGGATGAAGAAAGTGATTTGATCAGTGCATTAGATGCTGACGCAACCGAAAAAGCGCGACACGAACGGGCTAAAGCCATAGCTAAAGGACTTGACATTTAACCCACGATAATGGCAAACGACAATCACTTAGCACAACTACGCCAGTTTAAAGAAATATTAAAAAAAGAAGGTTTTGAAAGCCAGGTATTAGACGTAACTGAACAAAGACCCTACGAAACTTTGTTAGTAGCACTGCCAATGGAAGGTCGCCCGGAAGGCAGCCTGCACATGGAGTTTTCTTTTTTGCCCGATATGGAGGCACAGCTTGATGGCTTATCACTTTTGCAATGCTTTGTGGCCATAGCAGCTATAGATATGGATAATACAGATATGCGTACCGCTATCTTAAACATCAACAAGTTTTGCCCGCTGGTAGCCTTTGGCGTATTGAACAATCCGCATATTATCTATTTCAGGCACACCATGATGCTTCATGCCGATTGGCAACAAAACACAACGCTGATAACGCAAACAACCTGGCTTATCAGTTATTTGCTGGAAATGTTCGGACCTGGTCTTACACAACTCGCAACCGGCTCATCCAAAATAACTGATGCGTTTAACGGGCATCAATTTGAGCACCTGATTCTGGGTGATCCGAAAGGATTTTAGACCATCAAAGTCATCCAGCATTACCGCCAACCCAATCCTGGTGCAACGTGCTCCAAAATAGACGACAGTACATGAACATTATAATCAACCCCTAATGTATTAGGTATAGTTAAAAGTACTGTATCGGCTTCCCGGATGGCTTCGTCTTCAGCTAATTGTTTGATCAGTTGATCCGGTTCTGCAGCGTAGCTTCTTCCAAATATGGCACGCTTGTCGGGTTCAATATAACCAAACTTGTCGGCCTGGCCGGCTTCCCGTCCAAATAAATACCTATCCTGATCGTTCACCAAAGCAAAAATTGACCGGCTCACCGAAACCCTGGGCTCACGTTTGTGCCCTGCTTTTTTCCAGGCTTCTTTATACAGCCTGATCTGTTCGGCCTGTTGTACATGGAAGGGTTTACCGTTTTCATCAAACTTTAAGGTAGAGCTTTGCAGATGCATCCCATTTTCGGCCGCCCATACGGCTGTTGCGTTAGAAGCAGCGCCCCACCAGATACGTTGACGTAACCCCTTAGAATAGGGCTCCAGGCGCAACAAACCCGGAGGATTAGGAAACATAGGGTACGGGTTGGGCTTGGCAAAACCTGCACCATCCAGCCTATCTAAAAACTGCAACGCTTTATGGCGTCCCATTTCCGCATCGGTTTCTCCCTCAACAGGCTCATAACCAAAATAGCGCCAGCCATCTATCACCTGTTCCGGCGAGCCTCTGCTTATGCCCAATTGCAACCGCCCGCCCGAAATCAGATCGGCTGCCCCGGCGTCTTCTATCATATACAATGGGTTTTCGTAACGCATATCAATTACCCCGGTGCCGATCTCTATTTTACTGGTTTTAGCGCCTATGGCTGATAGCAAAGGAAACGGCGATGCCAGTTGCGCCGCAAAATGGTGCACACGAAAATAAGCCCCGTCGATACCGATCTCTTCGGCAGCAACAGCCAGATCAATCGATTGAAGAAGGGTATCGCTTGCTGTGCGCGTTTGATATGAAGGATGATCGGCCCAGTGTCCGAACGATAGAAATCCTATTTTTTTCATAAGCGTTTTGGGTTTGAAATAGCCCGGCAAAGATAACGATTGCTATGGTAGGAATGTGTGCCCTGACATGTAGTATAAAGCAAAAAAAAGCCACCCGAATCGGGTGGCTTTTTCTGTTGCGGAGAGTTAGGGATTCGATGTTCACCGTATGACCCTTTTCCCTCTTCCTCTAATGCCGGTCTTCCCATCGTCGTAAGATCTGAAACGTAGTGCAAGATCGCCCTGATCCCCGAAGGGTAAGTCGTTTAATCGTGGCGAAAACGTGACTTGCTCCTTCGGGAAAAAGATACATTTATTTACTGAAGCTGATCCGTTTGCTTTTGACTTTTCCCTTTAAGACTACAGGTCAAGGTAATTCCGATTACCACAAATTCGTATCATTTTATAATATGCATCTTAAAGCCGCATCTTATCGGGTGTGATTTATTAATATCGCACATATCTTTAATCATCTGATCTATTGTGATAAGCAAAATACTATTGATAGTTTGAACTGTATCAAATTATTCTAAAAGATGGCTGAAGTTTCGGGACAATTTGATATTAGGTAAGTGATCTATTTTATCAAAGTTATTATGAAAAAAGTAACGAAACGTGCTATGTTCTCCGGAACCATTGATAAGGTGGTTATTGATCTGAAGTGAACATGTATTCAATAAACTTATTATGAAAAAGTTCATTATTGCCATTATTCCGTTCCTAATGCTGCTGGCAGCATGCGGGCAAAAAAAGACAGAAAATGTCGGCGGTGCTGACCAAAATGAAACGGTGCAAAACGAGAATGACAGCAACAGCAATATCCCCAGATCTGATCCGCATTTTAACGGAACAATTGCCCCCACTATTGAAGGGTCAAAAGCCGATTATCCGCCGCCGGTGAAAGCACCGAAAGGCGCACCTAACGTGCTCGTCATTTTGCTGGATGATGTAGGCTTTGGTCAAACCAGCACGTTCGGAGGCCCGGTCCCTACGCCTGCGCTCGACAGGCTTGCCAAAAACGGACTCATGTACGATCGCTTCTTCACAACTGCACTTTGCTCTCCCACCCGCGCCGCGTTGTTGACCGGCCGTAATCACCACTCTGCCGGAACCGGCGTTATCATTGAAATGGGTACCGGGTTCCCCGGTTACACCGGCATGATACCCAAAAGCACAGCATTGATCTCAAAAATGCTGCAGGGCAATGGTTATGCTACTTCCTGTATTGGTAAATGGCATAACACTCCCGACCCTGATCTGACCCCGAGCGGGCCGTTCGACCGCTGGCCCACAGGCATGGGGTTCGATTATTTTTATGGGTTCAATAACGGCGAGACCCACCAGTACTATCCCGTATTATATCGCAATACTACTGCGGTCGATCCGCCAAAAACACCTGAGCAGGGTTATCACTTCATTAACGATATGACAAATGAGACCATACAATGGATCGGCAACGCACATGCGTCTAAACCCGATCAGCCCTGGTTTCTTTATTATTCTTCCCCTGCCGCACATGCGCCGCATCACGCCCCAAAAGAGTGGAGAGATAAGTTCAAAGGACAATTTGATCAGGGGTGGGATAAGTTGCGTGAGGAAACCTTTGAACGTCAGAAAAAAATGGGCGTCATTCCGGCAAATACCAAACTTACACCACGCCCGGCCGAGATCCCTTCGTGGGATTCGCAAAGCCCCGATGCTAAAAAGGTATACACCAGGCTAATGGAAAATTACGCAGGCTATCTGGCCTATGGCGATAGCGAGATAGGACGGGTAATAAACTACCTCGACCAAAGCGGGCAGCTGGATAATACGCTGATCTTCTACATCGTTGGCGATAACGGGCCCAGTGCCGAAGGTGGCTTGGAAGGTACCTTTAGTGAGATGGCCTCTCTGCTTGGCTATAATCCGGGTTTAAAAGGTACGCTAAGCCGCATTGACGAGATCGGAGGCCCTACATCCGAACCACATGTGCCCGTAGGCTGGGCCTGGGCTTGTGCTTCGCCGCTTAAATGGACCAAACAAGTAGCCTCACATTTTGGCGGCACCTGTAATCCACTGGTCGTACACTGGCCGGCCGGTATACACGCGAAGGGAGAGATGCGCAGTCAGTTTCACCATATCATTGACATTGTTCCCACCATACTCGAGGCCAGCGATATCAAGGCGCCCGAATACGTCGATGGCATTAAACAAAAACCCATCGAGGGGGTAAGCATGCTGTATTCATTTAACGATGCCAAAGCACCCGGCAAACATACCGTACAATATTTTGAGATGTTGGGCAACCGGGCCATCTATAAAGATGGATGGGTGGCTTGCAGCCGGTTTGGCGTGCCCTGGATAATGGGAAATAAAGATGTGAGCCAGCTCAATTCGGCCCCATGGGAATTGTATAATATTAGTGAAGATTTTAGCGAGGCCAATGACCTTGCATCTAAATATCCGGACAAACTTGCCGACCTCAGGAAAGTTTTTGACGAAGAAGCCAAGAAATATAATGTATACCCGATAGACGTGCGCATGACGGAGCGCTTTAACCCCGCATTGCGCGAGACAGGCGCGCCGAAGACGAACTGGACCTATAATACCTCCGTACGGATACCCATTAACGCAGGCCCATTGCTTTGGGTGAGCCCGTTCGAAATGACTACAGATGTTAATATACCCGCTAACGGTGCCGAAGGAGTGATTGCCTGCGCCGGAGGGTTGACCGGCGGATGGACATTTTACGTGATGAACGGGAAGCTGAATTTTGAATATAACTATTTCGGTTTCGAACGTCATAAGATCGTTTCCTCTCAAAAGGTGCCAGCAGGTAAAGTGAGCCTCAGGGGTGTCTTTGTGCCTAACGCCGGTGTTAATAAGGGTGGCTCATTTACACTTTTTATAAATGGGCAACAGGTTGGACAAACCTCATTCGATAAAAGTTCATTCGCTCTAAGCGGAGAACCTTTCGAGGTGGGACAGGATGCTATTTCGCCTGTAAGCATGGATTATATGTCAAAAGGCAAGTTTTCGTTTTCCGGTAACATCAATAAGATCACCTTTCAACTTACCAATGCCCAACATGCACAGGTTCAGGCAAGAAAGCAATATAAGCAGTTGGCCTATGGGGATGAGTAGTTGGTTATTGTTCAGAAGCAACTGGAGAGTAGATGAATGAATTAAGTCGCTCGTTTGCTCCGATGAGAAAAAATGCCTTTGTTGATGTCACGTTCCGATATTCAAAGAAAATGCAAAAAGCGCCCAAATCATATGATTTGAGCGCTTTTCAGTTGTCTTGACTTTCGTCTGGCGGAGAGTTAGGGATTCGAACCCCAGGACCTGTTACAGTCAACAGTTTTCAAGACTGCCGCAATCGACCACTCTGCCAACTCTCCGGGGTCAAAAGTACAAAACCCGGCCGAATTGGCAAATTTGATTTTATATTTTTTAAAATAGTGTTAACCTATTGGAAACAAATTGTTTACCCAAGCCCTTAGTTGGTTTTTGGTGTTTTAAAGGTGTTGAACTTGGGCTTCACTATCTTCACCGTCCGCTTGGAAAGGTCAATACTGGCGTTCAATTCAAAGCCAAGCAGCACGATCATGGAGTTAAAATACAACCAGATCATCACCACGATCAAAGTGCCGATCGATCCGTATATTTTATTGTATGACGAAAAATGATCGATATAAAATGAGAAAGCAAATGAGGTCAATATCGCTAAAAACGTAGCCAGTATAGAACCCGGGCTTAGAAACTTCCATTTTTGTTTGTGCGCAGGCCCGTAGCGGTACAGTATGGATACCGTGGTAAAGTAAAGCACTACTACAATGAGCCAACGTGATACCTGTATGAGGTATATCCATAGCTTGCTTTTAGACTCGAACACAAACTGGATGGAACTAATAATGTTCTGGCTCAATACCATAGTTGCAATGGCTACAAATAAGGATAAAGAGATGAGTATGGTAAGCACCAGTGCTATCCAGCGGCGTTTGTACCAGCTGCGGGTTTCGGTTATCAATGATGACTTGTTAAACTCACGCATCAGCTTGTTGATGCCATTTGTAGCGAATACCATAGCCGATAAAAAGCCAAACGACAACAAGCTCACATTTTGCTTTTTTACAACATCTTCAATAGTTGATTGGAAAGCGATGTAGGCGTTATTGGGTAATATGAGTTGGATGATGTCCAAAAAACGTTTTTGAAAGTGCCTGAAAGGTATGTAGGGGATAAGTGTAAACAAAAAGATAATACCCGGGAACATGGCCAGTAAAAAACTATAGGCTAATGATGATGCTTTGTTTACCAGGCTGTATTGTTTTACTTCTTCGAAAAAGAAGGTAGCTACGGTATATACCGGCAACGGGCGAAACCCCGGGATAATAATAACCTTTAGCCAGTCTAAAAAGTACCGGTAAAATCTAAATCTCAGCAAAAATCGGTGCAACCAGTCCATCTAACCAAACTTACGCAAAAATCGGGCGCATTTTATCCAAAAAATACTGAGGCGCCATACAGGGCCGTTTGGTTTTCATATCAACAAACACCAGCAGGGTTTCGCCGGTGTTAATCAGTTCACCCTGTTCGTTGGTTAGTTCGTACTTAAAGTGTATGCGTACACCGGGCATGGTTTCCATAATCACTTTGATCGTGATCTCTTCGTCATACAACGCTGGTTTGATGTATCGGCATTTAAGTTCCAGTACGGGCATCATTACCCCAAACTCTTCCATACCGCGGTAGGTGAGGCCTATACTGCGCAGCATCTCTACGCGGCCAACCTCATAAAACTCGGCGTAATTGCCGTAGTACATATAGCCCATCTGGTCGGTTTCGCCGTAGCGTACACGTAATTTTGTGGTATTTACAAACATTAGCGCTTGATGTTTCTGCGGTTCAAAGCCTCCTGGAATGCGCGTGCGTTGATCTGGTGCTGGGCAGATGTGCTGGCAAAATTAGTATAGCCCGAAAAATCAGGTTTGGCACACATATAAATATAATCGTGATGCTGATAATCCAATACGGCGTTGATCGCGTTAAGCGATGGCATCATAATAGGGCCCGGCGGCAACCCTGTATACATATAAGTATTGTAAGGTGAGTTGGTTGCCAGTTGCTGCCTTAAAACCCGGTGAATGCTAAAGTCGTGCAGGGCAAATATCACGGTTGGGTCGGCTTCCAGTTTCATCCCTTTTTTCATGCGGTTCAAATACAATCCGGCTATGATCGGCATTTCGCTGTCGTGCAGTGCCTCGGCATCTACTATCGAAGCTAAGATGGTTACCTTGATCGGGTTCAAACCCATTTCCGAAGCTTTTAGTTTTCTTTCCGACGTCCAAAACTTTTCGTATTCGTTGTGCAGCTTGCTGAATATTTTACGTGGCGAACTGTTCCATTTAAACTCGTAGGTGTTAGGCAGTATCATGGTGTACACGTTTTCGGGCGTAAAGCCAAACTGCTGTACATAAGCAGCCGAATCGAGCAGGTTGATGATGGATGCCGAATCCGGTTCGAGTTTTTTACCCATAAAACCTGCAAAATCTTCTTTTAAACGCATGTTTTTGATCGCTACACTCACAGGCTCCTGCGTGCCCGATTTCAGCATATTGATCAGTTTGCGGTTGGTCATCCCTTCGTGCAGGTGGTAACGGCCGGGCTTTACGTTATATACATAATGCATACTGATGGCCGCATCCCTGAAAGATACGCTATCGCTCAACATGCCCTCTCTGTTCATATCGGCATAAACATCGTTAAAATTAGAGCCGGTACGTATATACAGATACTCTTGCTTGCCTGTTACATTGGGCCCGAAATAGCGGAAATAGTAAAATACGCCGGTCGCGATAAGCGATACAACGATAATGAGTATCAAGGCTATAATAAACTTACGGACCCCGCCTGTTTTTTTTTGTTTTGCAGTCATCTTATTAAATGCTTTTGTCTGTTCGTTTAAGCGCTATCAAACCGCCCTTCAAATTTTTCACGTTGTTATAACCATTTTGCTGTAAAATAAGTTTGCCGGTATTGCTGCGCATACCAATTTTACACATTACAATAATCTCGTCTTCCTTATCCCATTCCAGGTCATCAAAATGGGTTGCTAATTTTCCCAGGGGTATATTTATACCACCAATATTATAGGTATGGTATTCCAGCTCTTCGCGCACATCCAGCAGGTTTAGTTTTTCACCTTCGCTTAGCCGTTGTTTTAACTCTTCGGCGGTAATATCCATGTTTAGTTTTTTTGGATCACCGTGAGGTTAACGCGTGTGCCGATGCTTACTTTGCTGGTCGAATCGCTTTTAGCAGGCACCTGCGATTGTACTACCATTTTTGTCGAATCGGTGATCACACCATAGGTAACGGTACCGATAATCAAACCCGAGTTGCTGATCACAAATTTGGCGGCATCCAGGTCCTGCCCAACCACATCCGGCACTTCAACTTCGCTGGCGCCTTTGCCATCGCCTAAAACCAGGTCAATTTTTGATCCTTTCGGGATCTTACTGCCCGGCGTTAATATCTGCCCGGCAAATTTAACCTGCAATACCCGGTCGCGTGCTATATCGTGGATATAAGTTGTGTCTCCGATCTTCAAACCGTAGTTTTTGATGTTGGCTACTGCGCTATTATAAGTATCCTGGGTCAAATCGGGCAGGGCTACAGGTGGCGCAAGGCTTTTAACCACGGTGAGGTATATGGTTCGGTTCTCTTTTACGTTGGTGCCGGCATCAGGGTCTTGTATAATAATAGTACCGGGTGCTTTATCTGCCACATAAACGGAATCTATCTGGTACTTGAACCCCTGGTCATCCAGCAACTGGGTAGCCTTGTCAATATTAGTACCCACCAATACCGGCACCGGGATACCCGATCCGTGGCGGGTATAATAACCAAGACTTAAAAATACGATGGTAATGATCAAGATAACACTACCTATGGCTATGCCCAGGTTGATATAGAACTGCCTGGTTTTTAAGTAATCAATAAATTTACTCATTGTAAAGTATAAGCTTGCTATATTTTTATTCAAATTAGCACTCAAACATAGTTGAAAAATTTCAAATAAGCACAGCGATTTACTATTTGATATCAATACCCGTCAATTATTTGTGATTCTTGTTGCGGCTTATTTTGATCTTCCCGGTACCATCATCTTTTACTGAAAGGTGCAGCACAATACCTTTATACCGCTGTTTTTGTAATTCATCGTTATCGGTGATCTTGTCATCATTTTTAGGGTTTCGCAAAGGGAGGTCAACAGCAATATCCGTACCGCCTGTTAAACCATAAGTGCCGGCTATGTCGGCGTTTATAACGCTTGAAGTGAGCTGCATGGGAGCGATAACTATTTTATTGCCATTGATATCAAATTTGGCATCCAGTACAGGGATTTGAATATTATTAAGATCGCGAAAGGGGAAAGCTATTTTACCGATAGTTTTTAAAGGGTTATAATTTAACAAAGCGCCGTTTTTTAAATTAAGGGTAACAAAACCGTTTAACGAATTGGAAACTATCGATGCCTTGTTATTGAGATTACCTGTAAGCTGTGTTTTCGCCGATAAATACCCTTTCAGGTTATTGTAAGTAATACCTTTCAGACCGAAATTATCAAACGCGTAAAAAAACTCGCTGATATTTACATTACTTACTGTTGTGCTTATGGTAAACCTGTTTGCTGCCTGGCTTTGCAGCATTTTACCATGCAATTGCAGCGAACCGCCGGCATGTTTAACTGTGATGTTATTAATAGAAATACCTTCGTCAGTCAGGGCAAGATCAGCTATGGCGTTGGTGGCTAAAAATTTATAGTAATAAACTTTATCAACCTTAAGGTGTAATTGGGCACGGGCATGGTTTATAGCATTACTTAAGCCAATGGTGCTGATGCTTTTGTTGCTGCTCGCGGCCTGCGTTTGATGGCGATTATTTAAAAAACCTAAAAATTCACCTAAATACAGTTGTGGACTCCTGATGTTCCAGTCGATAGCTATTTTTTGGGGAGCGTTGTAGTACAGGTTTAAAAAGTTATTGACCCGTCCGTCCATCATTACAATGCTTTTACCGCTTTGTAACCTGATGTTGTTTAATATCAGGTTATCGCCAATAAAATTGAGCGATAGGGACGAGTTTTTAAGCGCAAAATTGTTAGGCAGATAATTAATATCCGCATTTTTAAGGTTGATTGTACCTGCGATAAAGGGTTTGTTGAGCGCGTAATCGACAACGTCGGCTTTATATTGCAGCAGCATATCAGCAGTGCCTTTACCAAAGGTTGCTGTTTTACCCAGCATATAGTTGAGATTGCTTACCGGGAAGTTTGCCCTGAAATTACCCGTGGCGATAGGTTTTTCGAGGTTGGCAACGCTCGCGGTATCAACTGTAAAAGGGATATGATTATAAGTGCCCGACAGATCATGGAGCCGGATGATGGAATTAATGTCGCTCAATTCTTTCCCCTTGATATTTAAATTGGTATAAAGACCGTCGAAATTACAATTGTCAATAACTGCGCCCGGTACGGTTAACCTGTTGTTGCGCACCATGGCGGTGATATATAAAAACGGATCGCCGCCGCCGCTTAAATTGCCCGCAATAAGAGCCTTAACTTTAATCGGTTTATCCAAGTTGAACATGTTAAGTGATTTAGTAATATTGGCGGAAAGCAATGATGATGCACCTCCCCAGGTAATGTTATCCGATGCTAAATGGATACGGAACGAGGCCGGTTTTTTGCCGGTAGCAAATTGCGCGTTAACGCCAAAAGTAATACCGCCAATGTTAAAATTATTTGATACGATGCTGATATTTCCACTTAAGCGGTTTTCGCCTGTTGTAAGATCGCCATCGATGAGCTTACCCTTGATAAAGCTGCCGTTAGTGAGGTTAAAGGCCATGCTGTTAGCCAGAACATTTAAATGTACTTTTGCATGCCAACCGGAATCAGGGAAATCCATTTTGCCTTTAAGACTGTTGATATTGAACGAGAATAGCTTATTTGCGTGCTGATCGTCGACAGTGAAACTTATATTGGTGAGGCTAAATTTGCCAATCTGCGGCATGCCCCCGCCTTTGTTGCTATCGCCGGGTTTACTGTTATCGCTCTTTTTAAAAATGCTGATATTGCTGTAACCTGTACTATCGGTAAACAAATTAATTGCCGCGTTAGTAATAGTGACATGATCTATACTGATAGTGCCTTTTAACAAAGCCAGCGCGTTTACTGCAACATCAAAGTCTTTTGCATCAAGCAGGGTGTGGTGATGCTTCGGGTAGCGCTTATCGCGGATGAGTACGTTTTTTAGCGACAATGAAATATCCGGAAAGCCTTTAAAAAATGCCGGTTCGAGGTCGCCGATGGAAATTTTACCATCCAGGTTTTTATTCATCTCGTTCGACACCATGGCCAATACCCTGGTTTTATTGTGGTTGATATACAAAACCACCGCTTCTAAAAGGATGATCATGACGATGATCAGCACACCTATAGCCTTTAAGCTGATTTTTAACCATTTTGGCATTTCGGCGGATTTAAGTAAAATATTTGTTCGGGTTAGATAAGAACCGGAAGTTTAACAGGAGAAGGGTAGAGGTGTGTATGTAAATATAAGAATAATCTGTTTATTTGGAGAATTATTACATCACTATACAGATTAAAATGAGCATTAAAAATATAGCCCTTTTGGCCGGCGGTTTTAGCGGCGAATACGAAGTTTCGATAAAAAGCGCGAAGTATATTGCCGAGAACTTGAAACCCGAAAAGTATAAAGTTTATACTATTTTAATAACCCGCCAGGATTGGTTTTACGTAGCCGGTAACGGTGAAAACATCTCTGTTGATAAGAACGATTTCAGCTTAACGCTGGATGGTAAAAATATCAAATTCGATTTTGCGTTCATCACCGTACACGGTACGCCGGGCGAAGACGGCAAGCTGCAAGGCTATCTGGATATGCTGGGCATACCCTACAATACCTGCGATGCCACTACATCAGCCATCACCATGAACAAGGCTTACACCAAAGCTATTGTGCACGGTATTGAGGGTTTGCATACAGCCCGATCAATGCAGTTGTTCAACCATGATGGGCACGATGTGGCTACAGTTGCCAACCGCCTTAGGTTCCCGTTGTTTATCAAGCCTAACAACGGCGGCAGCAGCGTGGGCATGAGCAAGGTGCATAATGTAGCCGGTTTACCCGATGCTTTAGAGCGCGCTTTTAAAGAAGATAACCAGATATTGGTTGAAGAATTCATTAAGGGCCGCGAGTTTAGCATCGGTATTGCCCGCTTACATGGCGAACTGGTGGTATTACCGGCTACCGAAATCATCAGCACCAAAGAGTTTTTTGATTATGAGGCCAAATACACTTCGGGCATGTCAGAAGAGATCACCCCGGCAAACCTTACTGCCGAACAAAATGCCACTATTGCCCGCATAGTGCGCGAAGTTTACCTACGATTGAACTGCCACGGCATGACCCGCGTCGATTTCATTTTGCAGGAAGATACGCTTGATTTTTACTTTATCGAGATCAATACCACGCCCGGCCAAACCGCCGCCAGCCTGATACCGCAGCAGGTTAGGGCAGCGGGTATGGATATCAAAGAGTTTTACGATGCCCTGGTGATGGGGGCGGTTCGTTAAATGTAACAAAGGCTCGGTAACAGTCATCTAACATTCATGCTCAGCTTCAAAAACTTTAAAAAATCGTATGGTGCATTTCCTGCATTAAAGGTTCCGGATCTGACGCTCGATCCCGGTATTTACTGGATCAAAGGCATAAACGGATCGGGTAAAAGTACTTTGCTCAAATCCGTAGCCGGTATTTTAAGTTTTGATGGCGATATTTTGCTGGATAATTCCACCAGTATAAAGAACGATGCGGTAGCTTATCGCAAGCTGGTTAACTTTAGCGAGGCCGAGGCCCTTTTTCCGGAATTTATTACCGGTACCGAATTGATCGACCTGTTCACCTCGGCCAAAGGCGGCCAAAAAGGGCAGGAGCAAAGCCTCATTGACAGTATGAAGATGCAGGGCTTTGTTGGCCGCCCGGTGGGCACGTATTCCAGCGGTATGCTCAAAAAGCTATCACTGCTTTTAGCCTTTTTAGGCCAGCCAAAGATGATCCTGCTGGATGAGCCTCTGATCACCATCGACACCGCCTCGCTGGAAATACTGTACACCTGGATAGCCGACAGGCACCGCAACAACGGCACCACCTTTTTACTTACCTCGCACCAGGCGCTGGATGCCGAAATTTTACCCGAGGCCAAACAGTTGTTGGTTGAAGATCAAACGTTAAAATTCATCGGCTGATGAGCTCGCCGCTAACCAATATCCTGCTTAATATCTTCGCGGCCGGTTTTTACCGGGTACATGCAGGCATTTTGTTTTTCCTCTTCCTGGTGATGTTCGGTTTAGTTGAACCTGCCCAACTGATCGGTTATCATACTTCGCTTATGCTGGCCTTTATAACCAACCCGGCAATGATGGCCGTTGTTTTTGCCATCTGGCTGCTGTACACTTTTAAAGCCTGGCACTATGTAACCGGGCAGATATTTGCCGTGCAGCAGCAGTTTTTGTTTTACAGCACCACATCGTACGCCAAAACCAAACAGTTTACCAGCTGGTTAATTGTGCAGGCCACCATCAGTTTACCTGTTTTAGCTTATGCGGGTGTAAGCTGTGGTGTAGCTATCAGGCATCATTACTTTTTATCGGCTTTAGCCATACTACTTTATTTAGCTGTTATAATATGCTGTAGCTCATTGTTTTATATCCGATTAGTTAACCGCCTGATAGACGGTAACAAACAATCCTATTTGATCCGCTTAACGCAAAACTGGCAAAAGCCATATTTTAGTTTGTATGTATACCACGTGTTTGATAAACTAAAGCTAACTTACCTCATAACCAAGGCCTTATCTTATTTTATCATCACCGGCGTTTTCCTGCTTTTCGCGGATGTGAGTCATGATACCCGTGTTGCCGGCATCGCTATACTGGCTATTGCTATGGCTCACGCCATTGTGATATTTGAAGAACGTAAGTTTGAAGAAACCTTTTTAAGCTTTTCGCGAAACCTGCCTTATTCCAGGTTAAAGCTTTTCTCGTCCTTCGCGGGTGTTTACCTCTTGCTGCTTTTACCGGAGGGTGTTTGGCTGTTCACCCGCTTCGCACCGCTGATGGCTATCGGATTATTTGCTTTCGCGATAAGCATTACTTTGCTGTATCACAGCTTTTTATACCTCTTTGGATTGAACATGGATAAATACCTGCAGTGGGTGCCCGGTATGTTTGTATTGATCTTTTGGTTGATCATGTTTAAGCTGCTTTGGGTGATCATACCGCTGATCCTTGTTATTGCTTTCGGGATATTTTACACCAATTATTATCAGGTGCCGATGGTGATTAAGGAAGAGGAGAAATAAGAGACAAGAAGCAAGACAGGGAGTTTTTTATTTGCGTAAGTTGCTAATTTTGTGTATATTGTATGGTTTGAGATGGATAAAATCATGACAAGAATTGAACGACATGCAAACATCGGTATACCGATGAATACCTATGTGATACCGATGTGTTTTATCGGTGTTAAATTCGCCAAAAGTGCATTTGGGTTGAATTTTGAAGGTTTTGGTGGAAAAGTTGAGAAAAATACCGAAGAATACCTATGTTTTCACTCGCTATCTGCATAGCCGCTCTGTAAGTCGGGGATTGCTTCGTACCTCGCAATGACGTGATGGAGAAATAAATTGTTGAAAATACCCACAAATACCCACCCTGATATGCAAACAGAATATTACCTCGATCTATTTCAACACGCTGCAGAGCACATAGATCTCAGTCAAACTGATTTAGAACTCAAAGTAGGAGTGTGGCTCAATTCGGTTGTATTGAAAATCCAAAAACCATCATGGCGAAACAGTGAGGGTGATGCCTTTCAAAGTGGTATCTTCTTCTCGGTATGGCTGAATGATGAATTGCTCAGTAAAAATAAGTTGTACTATAACATCCACGCTTTAAAACTCAGGGAACTAAATTCTTATCGCTTAAAAAGTCGCGACTTTGCAGAGGCTTTTCGCGACCTGTTTAAACCGTTCGAAGTTGAGTGGCCGAATGTGAGTACTGGTTTTGGTCCGCTTACGTTGATGGAAGGCTGGGTTGAACTTGATACCGAAAAACTGGAAAAGCAGGTACACCAATTTTCTTCAAGTTTTTTGAGGATCTATCCGATCATAGATAAACTGCTGCTGGGTGTAAAAAAGTAGTGGCGAAAAGCAACTGTTTGTTTTATCTCATATTTTTAAAATAAAATTTCAAAAGACGTTTATAGCGTGTAGATTTGTTTTAATCTATAAAATTAGTCGACATTTTTAAAACAACCATTATCATGAGTTTACGATTAGGCGATACCGCACCAAACTTTACAGCAAAAACCTCACAGGGTGAGATCAATTTTTACGATTATTTAGGCGACAGCTGGGGCGTACTGTTTTCGCACCCGGGCGATTATACACCGGTGTGTACCACAGAATTAGGCCGTACAGCTGCTTTAAAAGACGAATTTACCAAACGGAATGTTAAAGTTATAGCGCTGAGCGTTGATTCGGTTGAATCGCACGATGGCTGGATCAAAGACATTAATGAGACCCAGGGCGTTGAGGTTAACTTCCCGATCATTGCTGATGCTGACCGTAAGATATCAGAAGCATATGATATGATCCACCCGAATGCTTCGGTAAACGCAACCGTACGTTCGTTATTTATCATCGCCCCCGATAAAACTGTGAAACTGATCATTACTTACCCGGCATCAACCGGCCGTAACTTTGTGGAGATATTGCGCGTGATCGATTCGCTGCAACTGACCGCCAAATACAGTGTGGCTACACCAGTAGATTGGAAGGATGGGGAAGACGTTGTGGTGGTGCCTGCCATCAAAACTGAGGACATTCCGGCTAAGTTTCCGAAGGGCTATACAGCAGTAAAACCTTACCTCAGAATCACCCCTCAACCAAATAAATAATTTTTATTGCATTTAATTGTTAATTTTATATCTTTGAATTTAAACGCTTAATTGGTTGATTTCCTTTCTGATAAATATCCCCTTTACAGTTCGGTGACGTTTTAAGCCTAATGATTTTTTAATACTATTACTATTATTTATTATGAAAACTGGAAAAGTAAAATGGTTTAACACTCAAAAAGGTTATGGTTTCATCGTTACTGAAGATGGTAAAGACCTGTTTGTGCATTTTAAAGACGTACAAGGTGGCGTAAATGCTATTAAAGATAACGATAACGTAGAGTATGAGGTAGAAGAGGGCAGAAAGGGATTGCAAGCTGTCAACGTAAAAAAGGTATAAGTTAATTATCAACCATAGATTTTGAACCCCTGAAAAATTTTCGGGGGTTTTTTTATGCATCTTATTGCGATTGCTTATTTTAGTCGGCCATAAAACCCCTGTAAATGACAGATACCTCTACCTCCAAAATCTCAAGAAACGTCGTATTCCTGGTACTGGTAGCCTCTTTAGGCTATTTTGTTGATATTTATGATCTGCTGATCTTTTCCATCCTGCGTAAAGCCAGTCTCACAGGTATCGGCGTTCCGGCCGATCAGCAAAAGGATGTAGGCCTGTTCATTCAGAATGTACAAATGGGCGGCCTGCTCTTGGGTGGTATTGTTTGGGGCATTATAGGGGATAAGTTTGGCCGTATCAAGGTGTTGTTTGGTTCTATTTTGCTATATTCAATAGCCAACTTTGCCAACGGCTTTGTTACTGATGTAAATACCTACGCTATTATCCGTTTTATAGCAGGTGTTGGCCTTGCCGGCGAATTAGGCGCAGGTATAACGCTGGTAAGCGAAACCATGAGTAAAGAAAACCGGGGCTACGGCACTATGATGGTAGCGGTTATCGGCTTGTTTGGCGCTGTTGCGGCGGCTATTGTAGCCAAACACTTTAGCTGGCAAACTTCCTATTTTATCGGCGGTGGCTTAGGCGTATGCCTGCTGTTGCTGCGCATCGGTACATTCGAATCGGGCTTATATAAAAGTGTTGCCGAAACCAAAATATCAAAAGGCAACATGCTTATGCTGTTTAACAACGGCAAACGCTTCTGGAAATACCTTTGCTGTATATTGATCGGTACGCCATTGTGGTATGTTGTCGGCGTTTTAGTGTTCTTATCGCCCGAATTTGGTAAGATATTACACGCCACAGCGCCTTTAAGCGCCGGCGACGGGGTAATGTGGACCTATATCGGTATCTCTATCGGCGACGTGTTTGCCGGCGTTTTAGCACAGGTGCTTAAATCGCGTAAGATCACTATCCTCACATTCCTGTTGTTATCCGTTGTCAGCGTTGTATTTTACCTGAGAGCCGAAGGCATGACTCCCGGCTATTTTACCTGGCTTTGCTTGTTTATGGGCGTTGCCGTAGGTTATTGGGCAAATTTTGTAACCATCGCATCAGAGCAGTTTGGCACAAACATACGTTCCACAGTAACTACCACCGTCCCCAACTTTGTTCGCGGTGCTTTGATACCGATTACTGCCTTGTTTAATTTTATTGTGAGCCGTTTTAATCACGATGGCCCAAATTCTCCGGCACAGGGTCCGGCCATGATTAGTAGCGGCTACGTCACGATGGGCATTTTAACCCTTATTGCACTGCTTGCCCTAAGCCAGCTGAAAGAGAGTTTTGGAAAAGACCTGGACTATGTTGAAGAATAGGCAGCCGGATATTTACCGATAAGTTTATAAGCGGGGTATAGCCCATTTCTCTGCTAAAGTTGAGATAGGCCATACCCATACTAAACGAGCAGGTAATTACCAGTAACACCAAAAGTCCGCTTATAAATATCTTTTTCATGGTTGTGCAGTTATTTACTGATAAGGTGTTTTAGTGCTGCGCCTGGTATATCAATGCGTGCCTCGTCGGCTACCGTACATTCAAATTTGCCAATGTTTAATTGATCTATCTTTAACAAGCTTTTGTAATTGATGGCCAGGTTGGCGGTGTTGATTTGATTATCCTTATGGATAATTAAATGTGAAGTGCCGTTAACTATCGTTTTTAAAGTATTGATTGTATTTGTTTTCAAATCAATAATCCCCTCGTTTTGTCGGATCAATAGGCTATCAAGTTTAAAATCATGAACCTTAACAGAGTTCGGGTCAAATTCAGTAAGTGAAGGAGTATAGCTGATACCTATCGGGTTTTTACTTGTTTCGTCGGTGTAAATATTTGTTTCCAATAAATTCAATTTCGGGCAACTGATAACAATCTCATTATACCCCCATATACTTTGAGCCTCATGTTTGCCTGGTTGTTGTGCTGGTAACTTATCAAAATGAATACTGATCAATAACCGGTTACCAACTTTAGTTATTTTAACCGAGTCCTGCGAATGCTTATTTCTTAGTACGGAAAATTCACCTTGTTTAACAATCACGTGCATCATGCTTGCGCCTGTAATGGTTATCTTATCAAAACCATTAATATTATAGCTGGTATAGTTGCTCAAGGGATCTTTATACTTGCCGGTTTGGTACTCTGCCTTTAAAGCAGCGTTATATACCATAAGCACAATTATAAAAATCACAAAGGCGCTTAATATAAATTTGTTACTTGTCTTCATTTTATTCCGTTTTAAAATTTTCTGATTTAAAATTTTCATATCTGGCCTGTAAGTCTTCCAGGGTAATATCCAGCAGGTAAATATTCCTAAAAAACTCCGGCAGGTCCTGTTGTAAAAAACGCTCCTTGCGGTAGGCCTTTACCGTTTTTATACCGTCGGCAGCTACAAAAAAACCAATACCTCGCTTATTAAATATCACTTCCTGGCTTTGCAAAAACTCGTAGGTACGCATCACGGTATTGGGGTTTACTTCCAGCTCAATAGCCAGGTCGCGCACCGAGGGTATTTTTTCATCGGGTAACCAAATCCCCCTTAATATTTTTTCGCTCACAAACGCTGCTATCTGCAGGTATATGGCTTCGTTATTTCTAAATTCCATTTCTTCGCTCTCCCGCAATTAAACTTTCTTTTCCTTAAGCCTGTAATAGGCGGCACACCAAAGCGTCACGCTCAGCAATGTAAACATTGCCAGTATCCAGTTCATGGCGCCGTTGCCGGGCAGGTCAACATTGGCATATGATGTTGCCGCATTTGTGCCCGGGTTAGTCTTTGGCATAATTTCATACTCAAAATTTAAACCGGTAAACGGCGGGTTACCATTAATGCGGTGATGGATCATCAGTTGCAAAACCTGGTCGTTTAAGAGCCATATCACCATCAGCACCACAAAAAATGAAAATGCCGTTTTAATAAAGTGCAGCTTGTTAAAATAGATGGCGCCGTATATTACTATGCTATGTAAAAATGCAAAGGCTATAAATATGATATAAAACTTATCCTTAATCGAAAATATGTCAATAATCTGGGCTGTACCTGGCGGCCAGTTACCTAACCGGATCACGGTCACGATAATGGCATAATAAACAGCCGTAAATACTACCTGGAATATCAGGTACGAGTACAGCCAGCCAACAAAAAACTTTTCGAACGAAGAAGCCGGCAGCATGATAGCCGCTATGGCTTTCCGTTTTTCGCCCAGGTTATTAAAAATAGTGCTGGTAAAAATAGTACCACTAAAAATAAAAAAGCCAATAAAAAAAGCGATCTGCTGCTTCATCGACATCGGCTGAATGGCTCTGTAATTGGTAATACCTATCACGATCACCAAAATCCCCACCAGTACAAAAAGCGACATCAGGTAACTCTTGTAATTTTCTACAGTATGCTTTTTAAACAGCATACCAAAACGCTTAAAACTAAATATCTGGTTCATTTTGCTGACGAATTTAAAAGGTTGATCAATGGTTGCGTATCGCTGACAATGGCATTGAACAATAGCTCCATATCAACTTTACTGTATAAGTTATCAGTATTGTTCATTATCACATTCTTACCGCGAATGTTCTCTTCCTGGTACAAAACAGGTTGTTTATCATCACTGTCAAGCGTGGTAAAGTATACCCTTTCGGAGATGGTATCCAGTGTCTCGTTCACCACGATCTCCCGGTTGTTTAGCACCACCAGGGTATCTATCAAACTGTCCAGATCGCGCACCTGGTGGGTGGAGATAATAACACACCGGTCTTCGGTTAAAACCGACGCGATAATTTTACGAAACTGCACCTTCGACGGGATATCCAAACCATTGGTCGGTTCGTCCATTACCAGCAAACTGGTGTTGGTGGCCAGGCCGAAAGCGATCATCATCTTTTTTTGCTGCCCGAAAGACATTTTATCTAAAACCGACTCGCGGGGCACTTCAAACTCTTCGATGTAGCTATAGAAGTGCTCTTCGTTAAAGTGCGGATAAAACGACGCCGTATTTTTAACAAACTGTGCCGCCGTAACAGATGGTACGTAGATTTCTTCGGGGATAAAGTACATATCTGCTAAAAAATCTACCGACCGGTCGGCGCTGTTCCATCCATTGATAAAGCAATACCCGTTTTGAGGGTGGGTGAGGCCAGTTATGTTGTGTAACAGTGTTGATTTACCTGCGCCGTTTTTACCTAATAAGCCATAAATATGACCTTTGGACAGGTTTAGATTCAAATTTTTAAACAACATGGCCTTTTTGGAATAGCCAAAGTTCAGGTCTTTTATCTCAATCATGTTGATTTGTTTTAGTGTATTAGTTAAATAGTACACTACAAATGTAGATAAAGAAATTTCAATTCAAAATATTTTGTTAAAAATATTTTAGGGAGGAGGGCACTACGTGATTGTATCAATTCATACAAGCCTTCTTAATTAGTGAAATTCGTGCAATTCAATTAAGTTTGCAGGATGATAACCAAGGAAGAAATTGCGGCCCAGTATCAGCAAATACAGGATGAGATATGCGCTGGTTTGCAGCAGGTTGATGGCAAAGCAAAGTTTGAAGAGGAATTATGGCAACGTGATGGCGGGGGCGGGGGGCGTACCCGCGTAATTCAAAACGGCAATATTTTTGAAAAAGGCGGTGTTAACTTTTCGGCTGTTTATGGCCAGTTGCCCGATGTAATGAAAAATGCGCTCAAAGTTGAGCAACGCGATTTTTTTGCTACCGGTATATCTATCGTTATCCACCCAAACCATCCCTTGGTACCCATCATCCACATGAATATCCGTTACTTCGAGATGGAAGCCGAACCAGGCCATGATCCTGTGCGTTGGTTTGGCGGGGGTATCGACCTCACACCGCATTATGTTTTTGATGAGGATGCCCGCTTCTTTCATAGTCAATTAAAAGCTGTCTGCGATCAATTTGGCGATGAGTTTTACCAACGGTTTAAAAAATGGGCCGATGATTACTTTTTTATCAAGCACCGTAACGAAACCCGTGGCATAGGCGGTATATTTTACGATCGTTTAGCCGCAACGGATCAACATAGCTGGGATGATATCTTTGAATTTTCAAAGGCTGTTGGCCGTTCGTTTTTGCCAACCTATACCGAACTGGTAAACCGTAATCGCGATAAGCAATATACAGAAGCACAGCAGGAATGGCAATACCAGCGCCGCAGCCGCTACGCCGAGTTTAACCTGGTTTATGATGCCGGTACCAAATTCGGACTCGAAACCAATGGCCGTATCGAATCGATCCTAATGAGTTTACCGCCACAGGCACGCTGGCTATACAATTACCAGGCGCAACCCGAATCGGAAGAAGAACGTACCTTAGGTTTATTAAAAAAGGGCATTAACTGGGCGTAATATTATGAAAAGAATAACTTTAGCATTGGCAATCGGTGCGTGTATTTCATTGATTTCATTTACGGATATTACCACCCTAAAAGGCACCTGGCAATACAACGGCGGCATATCAAACGGCAAGGCCGAAGCAGCGCCTACACAATATACCCTACAGCGTAAGTATACCGATAAGGATTTTACTGCCTACGTGTTGGAAAAAGGCACCAAACCCGAAAAATACGAGGCCGGAACCTACACCTTAAAAGCCGATACCTGTTTTGAAACCTGCACATTTAATAACCAAACGCCGCAAGCTGTGGGCAAAACAGTGGCCTATATTTTTTCGATAAAAAATGGCATCATCCATCTCAAAACCACCTTGCCCGGTGGCACTGTTGTTGATGATCAATGGAAAAAGGTTAGGTAAGGAAATAATCAGTGTAATCGTTTATAACCGCAAAACTTATCAACAGCGTACCCCTATACCACATTATTTCTTATCTTCGCACGTCGCTTTAAAATACACCTAAATTTAAATAGATATTAAGCGGCTTTCCATAATATATAACAGATGGCTGAAGATACAGAGAACGATCAAACGAACAATTTCGACCGAATTATCCCGATTAATATTGATGAAGAGATGCGTGCCGCGTACATTGATTATTCAATGTCGGTTATCGTATCCAGAGCACTTCCAGACGTTCGCGACGGCTTAAAACCGGTTCACCGCCGTGTTTTATTCGGCATGCTCGATCTGGGCTTAAACGCAAATAAACCCTATAAAAAATCTGCACGTATAGTGGGTGAGGTGCTCGGTAAGTACCACCCGCACGGCGACTCTTCTGTTTACGGCACAATGGTGCGTATGGCACAGGATTGGAGCTTACGCTACCCGTTGGTTGATGGCCAGGGTAACTACGGCTCAATTGATGGTGATAACCCTGCGGCAATGCGTTATACAGAGGCAAGGCTGCAAAAAATTGCCGAAGAGATGCTGGCCGATATCAACAAAGATACCATTGATTTCCAGTTAAACTTTGACGACTCGCTCGAAGAACCAACCGTATTACCGGCAAAGTTCCCTAACCTGTTGGTTAACGGAGCATCGGGTATCGCGGTAGGTATGGCTACCAACATGGCGCCGCACAACTTAACCGAAGTTGTAAATGCGACCATGGCTTATATTGATAACCGTGAGATCGAGATCTCGGAGCTGATGAAATATGTGAAAGGCCCCGATTTTCCAACCGGCGGTATCATTTACGGATACGAAGGCGCCCGCGAAGCTTCTGAAACCGGTCGGGGTCGGATAGTTTTACGTTCGCGTGCCGAAATTGAAGTTTACAACGGCGACCGTGAGCGCATCATCGTAACCGAAATACCTTACCAGGTTACCAAGTCGGACATGATCGAACGTACGGCCGAGCTGGTTAACGATAAAAAACTGGAAGGTATCTCAGCCATCCGCGATGAATCTAATCGCGAAGGCATCCGCATCATTTACGAAATAAAACGCGATGCCAACGCGTCTATTGTACTGAATAACTTATTCAAATACACCTCATTACAAACTTCATTTAGTGTAAATAACATCGCGCTGGTACATGGCCGCCCAATGTTATTGAACCTCAAGGATCTGATCCATCACTTTGTTGAGCACCGCCACGAGGTAATTGTACGCCGTACCAAATTTGAATTAGCCGAAGCCGAAAAACGCGCGCACATTTTAGAAGGTTTATTAATTGCCTTAGACCATCTGGACGAGGTAATTAAACTGATCCGCGAATCAAATACGCCTGATGAGGCCCGTGATGGTTTAATGACCACATTTAATCTGAGCGATATCCAGGCACGTGCTATTTTAGATATGACCCTGCGCCGTTTAACCGGACTGGAGCGCGACAAGATCAAAGCCGAGTACGCAGAGTTAATGAAACTGATCGACTATTTGAAAACCATTTTAGCCGACGAAGGGCTGCGTATGCAGATCATTAAAGACGAATTGATCGAAATTCGCGATAAATACGGTGACGAGCGTAAAACCGAGATCGTACACTCATCTGCAGAAATGCAAACCGAAGACTTTATTGAAGATGAGAACGTAGTAATTACCATATCGCACGAGGGTTACATCAAACGTACATCCTTAACCGAATATCGTACCCAGGCACGTGGTGGTAAAGGCGCTATCGGCAGCAACAGTCGCGATGCCGACTTTATCGAGCACCTGCTTATCGCATCAAACCACAACTACATGTTGTTCTTTACCGAAGCCGGTCGTTGCTTCTGGCTGCGCGTATTTGAAATTCCGGAAGGCGCACGTACCTCTAAGGGCCGTGCTATCCAGAACATCATCAACATCCCGAAAGAAGAAAATATTAAGGCATACATTAAACTGACTACCTTAAAAGATCAGGAATACCTTAAAAACAACTTCATTATCATGTGTACCAAAAAAGGTACCATTAAAAAAACATCGCTCGAGGCGTACTCTCGTCCGCGTGCAAACGGTATCAACGCCATTAACATTAACGAGGGCGATACCTTGCTGGCAGCTAACTTAACCACCGGCAGCAGCGAAATAGTAATGGCATTGCGTTCGGGTCGTGCTATCCGTTTCAACGAATCAACTGTTCGTCCGATGGGCCGTACCGCAACCGGTGTTCGTGGCATAACTCTTGCGCATGATGAGGATGAAGTTGTAGGCATGATCAGTATTGACGATGCCGAAACGACAGTTTTGGTAGTATCCGAAAATGGTTACGGCAAGCGTACCGATATTGATGATTACCGCGTTACCAACAGGGGTGGTAAGGGTGTTAAAACTATCAATGTTACCGATAAAACCGGTCCGTTGGTAGCTATAAAAGGTGTTACCGATAAGGATGACCTGATGATCATCAATCGCTCGGGTATCATTATTCGTATTGCTTTAGATACTTTAAGAGTGATGGGCCGTGCAACGCAAGGAGTGAGGCTGATCAACCTGAAAGAGGGTGATAGCATTGCATCGGTAGCACAGGTTGAGCGCGACGAAGAGGAAGAAACAGCAGGAGAGGGCGCTGAAGGTGAAAATCCGGAAAACGGCGGAGATGTTGGTTCAACCGACGCTGAAAGTACTGATACTGAAGAAAAAGAATAATAAGCTTAACTGATGCATATCCGTAAATTTTTTTTACTGATAATCTGTATAGGTTTTACATCCTCCGTTGCCTTTTGTCAAACAGAGGCAATGAAGGATGTAATTAATAACATTGCATTTTATTATAAAAAAAACGATCTTAAATATCTCGCGGATGCCAAAAAATCGGTCGATGCATCATTTAAAACCCGTGCTGACTCGCTTGATCTGGGCAAAAACGTTTATAAGGCGGTAGTATACTCCAGTATAGTTTATATCGATTCGCTCAATAAACTCAAACAGCCCGACACCCTTTTTTTACAGACAACCAAACTGGTAAACCGCATACTGCATAATCGCAAAATATACAAGTACGAGGTTGAAGTAAACTACATAAAAGGCTGTATAGCAAATGTTTATTTGCGAAAAGCTTTCGATAGTTATACACATAATAATTATCATTCGGCTATAGCCGATTTTAAAACCGCGAAAAGTTATGTTCCGGCAGATAAAGAGTTAAATGGCTATCTTGGCAACATTTATTATAAGTTGGGTAGTTATACAACCGCTGTTACTTATTACGATACCCTATTACAGGCAAAAAAACCACGGATAGAGTATATACAGTCGGCAGCAAATATTTACAAAATATTAGGCGATACCTCACGTGCCTTACAGATCATCCAGGACGGTATTGCCGATTACCCGCACGACAGGTATTTGCAACTGGAAGAAGCCAACATCTACAACAACCGGAAAGATTATGCCAAATTACGCCCATTGGTTGATGCCTTGCTAACCGATGCACCAAACGACGCCGACCTGATATTTCTGGCTGCAAATTGTTATGACCATCTAAACGACTTTAAAAAAGCCGAATCGCTTTATCAAACTGCTATAGAACTTAACAGTACAGATTATACGCCGATATTTAATTTAGGATTGTTATATCTGCGCAAAGCAGCAACCGAAAAAAAGCACGAAAATTACCTGGCAAGCATTAACCAGTCCAGAAGCTGGCTCGAAAAAGCTTCAGAAATTTCTCCGAACAACCAAATGTGTTTAAAAGCGTTACAAATGTTATATTTGCAAACAGGCAATGATAGCCAATTAAACAAAGTAAACAGTAAATTAAAACAGCTAACAAATTATTAACCCCATGAGATTAAAATTTCTGATAACAGGTATGGTTTGCCTTGTTTCGGCAACTACATTATTTGCCCAAAAAGGCGAATTAAATACCGCGACTGAAGAGTACGGAAGCTTTTCTACTTTAAGAGGCCAAAAAGCCGGCCCTTTAGCAGAAAAGGCCAAAACAAGTCTTAATAATGCAAAAGCATCTATAGACAAGGCATCAACCAATGCAAAAACCAATACTCTTCCGGCTACGTTCGCCGTTAAGGCGCAGATATATGCTTCATTAGCGTTACGCGAACAAGAGCCTGCTGCAGCAACACCATATTTTGCAACAGCAGAAGAGGCATTAGCAAAAGCTAAAGAATTAGATACCAAAGGCGAAAATAAAAAAGCGATAGATGAAGCGTCTGATCTGCTTGGCCAATTCAAATATTATGACGGGGTAAAGCAATATCAGGCTGCTAAATATGAAGCTGCTTATAACGATTTTGATTATTTCCGCACAACCCGCCCGGATGATACTACAGCTTTGTATTTAACCGGCTTATCTGCAGCTGCGGCACAAAAATATGATATGTCTATTAAATACTATAGCCAACTGATCAAGACCAAGTATTCCAAAAATCCAGATGTATATGCCGACTTGTCATTAATATATTTGCAGAAAAAAGATACAGCATCAGCAATTAAAGTGGTAGCCGAAGGCGCCGAAAAATTCCCTAATGATAATAAACTTTCAAAAAGGGAAATAGAGCTAAACCTGCAGGCAGGTAACCAGGCCAAAGTGCTCGAAAAAATAGAAAAAGCAATTGCCGGGGATCCAAAAAACAAAACACTTTACTACTATGCCGGCTTAACTTACACCCAGACAAAGGATTTTACCAAAGCCGAAGCGATGTACCGCAAAGCATTAGAGATCGATCCTAATTACTACGAGGCCAGTTTAAACCTGGGTTATATTTTATTAAACCCCGGAATTACTGAATTTAATGCAGCTCAAAAATTACCACCAAGCAAACAAAAAGAATATGATGCAGCAATGGCCAGAGCTACAGCATCTTTTAACGCTGCAAAACCGGTTATTTTAAGAACCACCGAGATCAATCCAAAATCAATTGATGCTTTAACAAACTTAAAGCAGTGTTATTTAGGTTTGAAAGATATGGCTAACGCCACAGCTACTCAAAAAAAGATAGACGCTTTAAAACAATAAAAGGAGAGCCCGGAAGAAGCATCCGGGCTCTTTATCGATTTCTTTACTTAACATAATATTAATTATAGGAATATATTAAAATGGTGTGTAAAGTGTCACTTTATATCATCAAGCACATTTTGTTTTGCATTTGCTGATATGATGTATCTGTCTTCGAAAGTTTTATATTGCTGCGAGGTTATGCCGCTTTGTATTAGCGAAGACTTGAAGAAAGCATAATTGGTATTAACATCTTTGCTATTTAAAACAATATTCAGCCATTTCCACATGTTTATTTCGCCAATCTGTTTCTCAAGTGCTGTTAACAATAACGGAATATAATTGTATCTGTACACGTCACTAATATCATTTTCATTTTTTATAGATGAGATTGGTGTAGCTTCAAAATTTTTCAATTTTTTAACATAGTTGGCTAAACTGTTCGAATAGAATTTGTCACCTAAAATCTGCTGACGTGCTTTTAAGGAAATATATTCTGTAAAACCTTCCAAAAACATCCACCTTAATTCAGCATTCGGTACCAGGTATGTACCAAAGTAATAATGTCCAAGCTCGTGCGAAAAGAACGCAACTAATGAACTATCTTTTAGTTGTTGTTTATCGTTAAAATAACTCTTTATGCTATAGCCATCATGATTGGCAATAAAGGCAACAGTTGGGTAAGTCACAAAAAGCCATGCGTTTTTTCGGGAAACGGCTGTTGCTCCAACATATGTAATAGCGCTGCCGTATGGTATTTTTAACTTCTCCAAATAGAAATTTGTTATTTTATTAGACCATCCGCTTAACACATCTTGTTGTTTTTTATCTAAAAACGTATTTACAAAATAGGTATTCATGTTTTTACTAAAATCAAAATCGCCGGCAAGTAGTAATAAAGGAACCGGCACATCCGATTTAAAATTGGCAGTTGATGCCTGTACAGGCGGCGATCCGTTCAAAAAGATAGCTTTACTATCGGTTATGATCTTTAGGTCATAAGTTACTTTTTGGTACTGTACATCTTTTAGGGTATCATACAATATCGGATACCAGGCTGATTGCTCGGTTAAACGCAGGTATTTATCGTTAATGGCCACGTTTCCCTTCCAATCGCCCCGGTCGTTGTATTTTGATGTATCTGCCTTCACAGGGAACGCGCCAACATATTTGATCCGGAATTTCTTTGGCAGAAAACGTGTTTTATTATCTGACGCCGGCAAAAAATATTGTAAGGTTTCGTAACTTTTCTCACCATTATAATACCGCTCATAGCCATAACCAAATTTATCAGAGCTATCGCGTATAGCATCTATATTAAACCCGCTGTTTAACCATAAGCTGTAACCTTTAATTCTCGGTAAATTGCTCATTTCTAAATCACAAGAAACCGTTCCGTTTTTAACAGACACGGTTACAGTTCCGCTTATGTGTGGTATGGTTGTTTGTTGTGCTGATAATCGGGTAAAAGAAAAAAAACTAAGGATTATTATGCCCAAATGTATAAGTTTTACTTTCATAGGAGGAATTTATGTTTTCAAAAATAAAATTTAATTTCAACTCTCCTCGCCTACCATCCTTCAAAGATTTATTTTACTAACTTTGTTAGCAATGAAACGATCGGGCAATACAGATTTACCGTTACACTATGGCTATGTGCCCATTTGGCTTGCCGAACGCATGGCTAAGCTTGGTTTAGCTATTGTTGAAGCTGTAATTACCGAATACGGCAAAGCTGAGGTACTGCGCCGTTTAAGCGATCCATTCTGGTTTCAAAGCCTGGGAGCGGTTATGGGTATGGACTGGCATTCATCAGGCATTACAACCTCGGTTATGGGTGCTTTAAAGCGATCGATCAATCCACACTCAAAAGAATTAGGTATTTATATTTGTGGCGGTAAGGGTAAATTTAGCCGTCAAACGCCCGCCGAGCTGATGACCGTTGGCGAACGTACCGGCCTTGACGGTAATTACCTCGCACGTTGCAGTAAACTAAGCGCCAAGGTTGATAATACTGCTATTCAGGATGGTTTTCAGTTGTATTTACATAGTTTTATAGTGAGCAACGAAGGTCAATGGGCAGTTGTGCAGCAAGGTATGAGCGACCATAGTTCAACAGCACGAAGGTATCACTGGCATTCGCCCGATCTGACATCATTTGTAGAAGAACCTCATACGTCTATTTATGGTAAAAATACCGGCCTGATTTTAAATATGGTTGATAAGCATGCAGCACCAACAAGGTCATCTGTAATGGAGATCAGTCGCGAAGAACCGGAAAGAATGCTTGCCGAAATTAAAAAACTGGTGATGCCGGCGCATCATGATGTACGTGCCAAAGATGTTGATCTGAAACGGCTTGGATCGGTATTATGGTTGGCGCATGAAAAGAAGCCATCTGATTTTGCCGAGTTATTATTGCTTGAAGGGTTGGGACCACGTACATTACAGTCACTGGCGTTGGTTAGCGAAGTAATTTACGGTACGCCATCGCGCTTTACCGATCCGGCCAGGTTTTCGTTTGCGCACGGTGGTAAGGATGGGCATCCGTTCCCGGTACCTATCAAAACTTATGATGAAACCATCGCGACCCTACAAACTGCGGTACATAAGGCAAAGCTTGGCCAGTCTGACAAACAGGACGCCATCAAAAAGCTTTCGCAGATAGCGCAAAGAGCAGAAAACAATTTTACGCCGAATGCCGATTTTGATAAGGTGATCGAAAAAGAACGGAATGAATCGTGGAGATATGGCGGCCGTACAGTATTTGGCAAAGCAAAACCGCCTGTTGAAGCCCAATTGAAACTATTTTAATAAAAAAGGCCCCGGAAACTGATCACCCGGAACCTTTTTTGATTCTAACCTCACTTAGTCACCCTGCTACAACATCATTTACGTAACTGATCAGGTGTTGGATTTTTAATAATTTATTTAATCCGGTAAGCCGACGACGGGAATCGAACCTGCGGCCTACGCATTACGAATGCGTTGCTCTACCAGCTGAGCTACGTCGGCTAATTAAAAAGAACGTTGCTAAATTACATACTGGCTTGTGGAAACCAAACCTGCATCTCCCCTTTTCCCCGGTTTGCCCAGTCGCAATAAGGTATCAGAGTTAATTTTTCATGAGCAACTTCACTTTTCAGCACCGTAACGCCGTTAAACAGGCTTTGATCAAATTCGGGTTTAAAAACAGCATTTTGTGGTAACGCTACATTACTGATCTTTGCCGCGTTGTCTTTCCATTCGGCGCAGTATACGATCGGACCGCGTTGTACGGCCACTTTACCGATATCATCCTTTACCAGTTGATTAGCAATAACTTTTTTAACCTCCATTGGCAGGTTAACTTCTACCCTATCGTTTTTATTCCACACCTTACTGATCACCGCGTAACCATTTTGCATGGTGTATTTTACCGGCTTGCCATTAAGTTTTACAACTACATTTTGCGCTTTGCCATTTTCAAAACTATACAGATCAGATGGTATGGCCTGGTTTTGTACCCATCCCGGTATGCGTATTTTTAGGGTAAACTGCTCTGCTTTCGCAGGATCGATAACAAAAGCTAATGCGCCGCTCCAGGGATAACTGTTTTGCTGAGTTATTTTTACCGGCTGGTTTTTGACTGAAAGCTGCGCAACGCCTTTTATAAACAGGTTTACAAATACATCGTCGTCTTTTTGTGCATACATATAACCCGAAAGCGATGGCAGGAAACGCGCTAAATTAGTTGGGCAGCATGAACATTCAAACCAGCCCGATCGCTCAGCTTCAACACCCTTACCCGAAGCGCCGTTAACCTGCATGGCGTTGGTATAAAAAAAGGAGTTACCGTTCAATCCAACGCCCGATATCAGGCCATTATATAAAACCTTTTCCATTACGTCTATATATTTGGCATCGCCGTGCAATAAAAACATCCGCTGGTTCCAGTAAACATCGCCTACAGCGGCGCAGGTTTCGTTATAAGCGGTTGCATTAGGCAACTCATAATCCGCACCAAAGCGCTCGCCGCTGGGCACCGCACCAATACCGCCCTGCACATAGATCTTTTTCCCCACCATATTGTTCCATATCTTATCAATGGCGGCTATATATTCTTTATCGCCGGTTAAAGCAGCCACATCAGCCATACCCGAATACAGATACATTGCTCTCACAGCATGGCCTTCGGCCACGTCCTGGTTTATTACAGGTACATCATCCTGCCAGTACATCCCGTTTTTCCATTCATCTTTGCTGTTTTTATCGTAAACACGTTTACCACGCTCATCTATAAAAAATTTAGCCAGGTCCAGGTAATCTTTTTTGCCGGTAATGCGGTAAAGTTTAACTAATCCCATTTCAACAATTTCGTGGCCCGGCTCCATGTGCATTTTATTGGGGCCGAAGGTTTGTACCAGCAAATCGGCATTTTTTAAGGCGATATTCAGAAAGTTACGTTTCCCTGTTGCCTGGTAATGTGCGCTTGCAGCCTCAAACAGGTGTCCCGAATTATACAATTCGTGGCTCAGTTCATGTTCTTTAACCCAGCGCTCCAAACCCGACCATGCATGCGGGTGCTGCGGATCGATAGTACGTGCAGTATACAGGTAACCGTCCGGTTCCTGCGCCTTACCCACTATCGCTATCAGCGAATCAACGTAATGATCAAGCTTAGGATCCGGATGTACAGCCATCGAAAATGAAGCGCCCTCAATTGTCTTGTAAATATCCGTATCATCAAAAGGGAATTTTGTACAAAACTTGCCGCTCTTTTGTGCCGCCATCTCAAAGTTCTTTACCCGGCCGGTGCTTTCGCAACGGGCAAATGATGCCGGTATGGTAACCGTACGATTAGTTTCTATCCGCGGCGACCAAAAATTATCATCCAGCTTTACTTTGGTGAATGATACCGGTTTAATGGTATAGTCTTTATTTTGAGCAAAAGTCATCTGCACACAGCCGGTGCAAATAAGCAACATAACAGTTCTTAATTTGTACATTTTGGTTTTGAATGGTTTTATTGGTTGTAACAAATCTATCAATAATTGTCATATCGACAAATAAAATCAAAACTTACTTAAAACCATATTACCCCCCTTATATAACTGATGCTATTTTCGATACGGTCTTCTTTACGGCTTCGGTTTGTGCATCCGGCTGGCTACCGCCAACACTGATCTTAACTTTTCCTGTTGGGATACTGGCATGGCCCTTTCCATCAATTAACCACAGATCCTGGGCAGATAATTCAAACTTAACAACCTTACTCTCACCTGCTTTCAAAAATATCCGGTCGAAACCTTTCAGTGCTCTTATCGGCGCTTTAACTTTTGCATTAATATGCGACAGGTAAAGCTCAGCAACTTCCTCACCATCGCGTTTACCGGTATTGGTTACCTTAACGCTTACAACAGTGTTTTTTGTTTTGCTAATGGTGGCTGGCATAATAAGGTTATCATATTTAAAAGTACTATAGCTTAAACCGAAACCAAAACCGTACAAAGGCGTACCCTTAAAATAACGATAGGTGCGGTTAGTCATTGAGTAATCATCAAACTTGGGCAGATCGTTATCACTTTTATAAAAGGTAACCGGTAAGCGCCCGGCAGGGTTATAATCACCGAATAAAACATCGGCTATAGCCGTACCCGCCGATTGCCCGCCATACCAGGCGTTAACAATAGCCGGCAGGTTTTCGGCTTCCCAGGGCGTGGCAATGGCGCTGCCGGTCATCATCACAAAAACAACCGGTTTACCTGTGCCTTTTAATGCTTTCAGCAAATCGGTTTGGGCTTGCGGCAGCAAAATAGTGGTGCGGTCGCCGCCGCTAAAGCCGGCTTTGCTCACCTTCATCTCTTCCCCTTCTAATTGTGGTGCTATACCACCTACAAAAATGATCGCATCGGCATCCTTAACCCGGTTAGCTACGGCATCAAAATCGGGTTTTGCATCCGGCGAGCCTACAAAATCCGTCCCCTGCTCGTAAACCACCGCGGTATTTGCGCCCAATTTGGCTTTGATCCCCGCAAGGGCAGTTACCAGTTGTGAGGGTGTGCCATTGTAATTACCTAATACGCTTTTTGCGTTATCAGCATTCGGACCGATAACAGCTATTTTTTTCAAAGATTTGCTTAAGGGCAAGGTGTTGTTTTCATTCTTTAATAACACAATGGATTGGTGCGCCATTTTCAGCGCTTGCGCCTGGTGAGCAGGGCTCTCTAATACTGATGTATTGATCTGGGCATACTTAACCATTTCAGCCGGATCAAACATTCCCAAACGGAAACGAATCGTAAACAATCTTCTTAGCGATATATCCAACTGACTTTCAGGTAATTTACCATCCTTAACTGCAGCGATCAGGGTTTTGTAGGTACGGTTACCACACTCTACATCCGTGCCGTGCAAAACAGCATCGGCTGCAGCGGCTTCTGCGTCGGGCGATGTTTTATGCCGCTCCCAAAAATCGTCTATCGCACCGCAATCAGAAGTTACATAACCGGTAAAATGCCAGTCGTTACGCAATATACTGGTCATCAACAGATCATTACCGCAGCACGGCTGCCCTTGAAACGCATTATACGCGCACATTACACCGGCAACTTTGGCATTAACCACTAAGTTTTTAAAAGCCGGTAAATACGTATCCCACAAATCGTAATCGCTTACCTCTACATTAAAAACGTGCCGTGATGGTTCGGGGCCGCTATGGATAGCATAATGCTTGGCGCAGGCAGCGGCTTTTAAATATTTAGGGTCTGTTCCCTGCAAACCTGTTACAAAGGCTTTGCCCATAGCTCCTGTTAAATAAGGATCTTCGCCGTAGGTTTCCTGCCCTCTGCCCCATCGTGGATCTCTAAAAATATTGATATTGGGTGTCCAGTAAGTTAATCCCAGGTAAATACCATGCTTACCATCTTTAAGGCTTTCATTATTAATGGCCCGGCCTTCTTCGGCCGTATAATCCGCCATGGTATGCAGCGAGTTTTTATCAAAGGTTGCTGCCATACCAATGGCCTGCGGGTAAACCGTAACCTTAAACGGTGTGCGTGCCACGCCGTGCAGGCATTCGTTCCACCAGTTATAAGCCGGGATGCCGAGGCGCTCAATAGCCGGAGCAGCATTGAGCATCTGCCCCACTTTTTCTTCAAGCGTCAGGCGCGATACCAGGTCGTTTACACGGGTATCAACCGGTAGCTCCGGGTTTTGAAAGTTATAAGCATAATGCTTTTTAGGAACCAGTGATAAAAAAGGTATCACCAAAGAAGCGGCAAGTGCGAACGCAATAGTTCTGTAAAAATTTGTTTTCATTGTGGGTATAATTGGATAGTTGAAGGTAAGGAAAAAAATTAATTATGCAACCGATTGTAATTTAAGTTTTTTATGTCTAATTATACCAAAAACGCTATTTACCAGTTAAGCAGGTATTATTACAGTTTTTATTTATCTTCAAATTTTAATTGTAACTATTTCCGCATGTCGAAACTGTTACCCATCCTAAATATAATTAACAGTATATCAGTTTATTGCAGGCGCAAATTAAACCGAACCGCTTTTTCAGGATGGTGCCTGACAGGTGTTTTATTTCTTTTTTTTGCCAATAACATCCCTGCTTTTGCCGAAGGCAGTAAAGAATTAATCGCAAACGGCGGCAACAGGGCTTATTTATATTCAAGTAATATCGCGACCCCGTCATTCCCCTTTCCTACCGTCGGTACAACAAAAGTTTACGTTAAAGTTGGCGAAACGATCAATGTAGGTTCAAGTGCACAGGGTATGGGCGCGGGCACTATCAATTTACGGGCACCCGATGGCTCAACTTATACAAGTGGTAACTCCACAACAGTTGGTTTAATAACCAACCTTGCACAGGAGCTGGCAGGGCCGCAGCCCAATGCAGGCGGTTATACACCCTTTACCAAAACTGTTTTAGCAGGCCAGGCCGGTGTTTGGGAAATAGATTTTGTGGCTCCTAATAATGGTGCTAATTCGGGTGCCAGTCCTGCTGTACTGCCGGCGCTGGCAAACTGGACACAGCCGTTTGCCGAATATATTGCAGCTTTTGATATTTCTGTTCGCGACGCATCAAACACTTCTTTTTTAACCGGCCGGGTGTATACCAACATCTTTTCGGGTTTATTAGGTGCCTATGATATCGGTTTTAATGCCATTGTGCAGATACTCACAAAAGACGGATATCAATACACCCTCAATAATAATGGCCAGGCAGGCGATGGATTTGCATTTTTTGTAAACAATAAAGGTTTTCGCAATGCCTCAGGAGCGGCATCCTACCAAAGTGTCGACAATGTAACCAGCCCTAATGTGCAGGACCCCCGAGTTGCTGATACACAAACCGATATTACCCACAAAATATTTTTCAACGCGCCTGCTGCCGACTTACCCACAACCGCCAATACCCCCGGTGGAGGTACAACCTGGTTGCTAAACCCGCCATTTGTGCCAACCATCAGCAATGTTGGTTTTACCGGTATTGAAGGCACCGCCAGCTTTGCCGGAACAAGCCCTATGGGTGGAAGCATCGGTTTTACCGCCGGTGCAAACGGCACTTATATCATTACCATTGATGTGAATAAAAACGGTGTGTTTACCGACGCCATCGACCGTAAGATAACAGGCATTGTGAATACAGGTACAAACAGTATTTATTGGGATGGCCTTGACGGTTTAGGCAACAAAGTACCGGCAAGCACCGGCAAATATACTGCCGCCATCCGTTTGTCGCTGTATGGCGCCGAAGTTCATTTTCCGTTTTTTGATGTTGAACGAAATATCAATGGCATTTTACTCACCCGCACCAACGGCAATCTTTCGCCCGATTATACGGTTTACTGGGACGATAGCCCAATAACAGTTACCGGCGGCACGCCATCAAATCCTTTAGTAAACACCACCGGTATCAGCAGCCTGATTAACGGCCACAAATGGGGCACGCCCGGAGCCGGGCCTACCGAGTTTGGCAACGAGAAAAGTTTAGATACCTGGGCCTATGCCGTCGGAACCCCCATTGTGGCTACGGTTGATTTTACCATCCGCGAAACAGACCTCGAAACGGTTAGCATTACCTCCAATACGGGCTGCGTTGGCCAGAATGTTATTTATACCGTTGTTGTGCGCAATAACGGCCCAAGCGATGCTGTGGGCACCAAATTTCATTTTGCCTACCCAACCGAAATTACCGGCTTATCTGCTACAAGCGCAGCAACAACAGGCACGTCAGCTTTGATATCGGGTACTGTAAGCGCTGGCGCATACGATGCTGTTTTAGATATGAGCAATGGTGCCGTGCGCACCTTTACTATTACCGGGAAAGTTAGTGCGGTACCATCCGGCGGAAGCCTGAATGTAACCGCAAGCATGCTCAGGGCGGCCGACTATACCGACCCTGATGCCACAAACCCCGATACAGCTCCCCCAACCGACCCAGCTGCCGAATGTAATGCTGCACCATCGGGCGCGGGCTGTAACAATATTAAAACCAATAGTACGGTATTTGCAGCCTTGCCAAATGCCGGTGCCGATCAAACCGTGATCCAGAACACAACGGTTACCTTAACGGCAAACACTACCGGTACATGGTCGCAATTGGGCATTACCCCAACAGTTGCTCACATTACTACCCCCGCCAGCGCAACCACTACGGTTACCGGCCTTACCGATATTGGTAACTACAGCTTTATATTTACAAGCAGTAGTGGCTGCCCGGATACGGTGGTTATCCATGTGGTTACATCGGCTATAAGCATACCCAATATTTTTACGCCTAATGGCGATGGCAAGAATGATCAGTTGGTTATCGGCGGACTGCAATTTTATCCCGGCAGCCAATTGCTGATATTTAACCGCTGGGGCAACGAGGTTTATAGCAGCGATAATTACCCCAATAACTGGGACGGCAGCGGTTTAACCGAAGGGACCTATTACTATGTATTAAATCGTAAAGAGCCTACAACGGGTACAATAACCACATTTAAAGGCTGGATCTATTTAAAAAGATGAAGATTAACAGGTACATATTACTGACGTTTTTAGCTTTTGGCTTTGCCAGGAGCTATGCGCAGCAAACTGTACAGTTTAGTCAGTATATTTTTAACGGATTGGCTGTTAACCCGGCCTACGCGGGTTATAAAGAAGATTGGACCTTAAGTTTAAGCAGCCGTTTGCAGTGGACAGGTATTGAAGGTGCACCAAAAACCAGCACAGTATCTGCCGACGGATTAACAAGGAACAGTAACATCGGGTTAGGCTTCATCGCCACATCTGATCTTTTGGGCCCGCAAAACACTTCATCACTTTACGCCAATTATGCTTACAGGCTGCGCTTAGATGAAAATGATACCAAACGCATAAGCTTTGGCATTGCTGCCGGATTGGTACAATACAGCCTTGACGGTTCAAAATTTACCGCTACCGATATTGGTGACGGTAATGTGCCATCGGGCAGTGAAAGTAAGTTAACTCCCGATTTTAGATTAGGTATCTATTATTATACACCCGACTATTATGTTGGCGCATCGGTACTTAATGTTTTATCGGGCACTACCAGTTTTACTGATAATCCGGCAGTGATTAGGGAAACCCGGCATGTTTACTTAACAGCCGGTGCATTGCTGCCTTTAACAGATAATCTCGATCTTAAACCATCAGTAATGTTTAAAGAGGACTTTAAAAGCCCTACCAATCTCGATCTTAACGCGTTTATATTACTGAATAAGATCATCTGGTTGGGTGCTTCGTACCGCACCGGGGTTACGATCTGGAATAAAAGCAACCTGCAAAACGGCCTTGATAAAAGCGATGCCATCGCCGCCATATTCGAACTTAAGGTAAATGATGTTTTCCGGTTTGGTTATTCATACGATTTTACTACCAGCCAGCTTGCAGGCTACCAAAGCGGCACGCACGAAATTTCGGTTAGCATAACCTTTAAGAGCAAAAAGCCGAGAATATTAAGTCCACGCTATTTTTAAGATGAGCGCATGAAAAAGATAACCACACTCATCACTACCCTGTTATTTGTCTCCGGCCTTTTTGCCCAGGAACAGTTAACTAAAAGACAGCAGGCCGACAAGCTTTTTGAGCGTTATGAATACGCGAAGAGCCTGAATCTATATCTCGAAATCGAAGCTTCTAAAAAGAAATATGATCTGACGTTGATCGAGCATATTGCAACCTGCTATCGTGAAATGAATCAATATGATGAGGCCGAAAAGCGGTATGCCGATGTGGTTGAGGATGAAAAAGCGCCGGCAATTGACAGTTACTACTATGCGGAAGTGCTGCTGCGAAACAAAAACTTTGAAGCGGCTAAAAATCTCTATAAAAAGTACTATTCGGCTACCGGTAATACAGCAGACCTTACTTTTAAATTAGCTACCTGTGATTCGGCAGCATTATGGATCAGCCAGCCATCAGATCTGGTTGTAAAGAACGAGCAAAGTTTAAACAGTTCGTATTCCGAATGGGGCCTAACCTATTACGGTGCGAATGCCTTTGTTTTCACATCCGATAGGAAAACCACTTTGAGCAAAAAAGAAAAATACATTTATCCCTGGACGGGAAATGGTTATTTTAAGCTGTTTGAAGCGGAAGGCACCAAGCTCATCGAACTTCCCATCAACTTTAAAGATAATAAACTGCTTACCGGCGATTACCATGTTGGGCCGATAGCACTTAATGTAACCCAGGATACCGCTTACATTACTATCACCACAGTTGTGTTGAAAAAGGAAATTACAACCGAAAAGTTAACGCCCAATAAGCAAAAGCTATATACCCGCAGGCTACAGCTCATTATAGCTACCAAAAAGAATGGCGAATGGGGGAATTTTAAAAACTTTGCTTACAATAACATTAACCAATACAGTGTTGGCCACGCCGCGTTATCCCGTAATGGAAGATTGATCTACTTTACGTCGGACATGGAGGGGGGCAATGGTAAAACCGATATTTGGTATTGTGAAAAGCAGGGCGATGGCAGTTGGGGCAAACCGGTTAACTGCGGTAAACAGATCAACACCAAAGAAGAAGAGGCCTTCCCTACCCTTAACGGCGATGATGTGTTGTACTACTCCTCGAAAGGCTTACCGGGCATGGGTGGTTATGATCTGTTTTCGGCGCAGGGTAGTAAAACCAGTTGGAGCAAGCCGGAGCATTTGCCTTATTCTATAAACAGTACCAGCGACGATTTTTGGTATATCTCGAAGGATGGATTGACAGGTTATTTTTCATCCGACCGGGAAAATGGCGAGGGTAACGATGATATCTACAGTTTCAGCTTTAAAGCACCGAAACCAAAACCGGCAAAGAAAAAGCCCGAACCCGAAATTGCCGGACCCGTTGCCCCCCCTAAACAATATGAAACCGGCAGCACATTTGTTTTAAGTAATATTTATTACGATCTGGATAAGAGCAACATACGCCCGGATGCCGCGGTAGAATTAGATAAACTGGTGGTAATTTTAAAAGAGCATCCTACCATGAAGATAGAACTGTCATCGCATACCGATTCCCGGGCTTCGGATGAATACAATATAGCTCTTTCGCAACGCCGGGCAGCATCGGCGGTAGCTTACCTGGTAAGTAAGGGTATTGATAAAAGCCGCATGATAGCCAAAGGTTATGGCGAAACGCGTTTGGTTAATCAATGCTCAAACGGTGTGCAATGCACCGAAGCCGAGCACCAGTTAAACAGGCGTACCGAAGTAAAAGTATTGAGCCAGTGAATAACTCAATATTTTTGAATATCTTTTTTTAAGATGCTGTTAACGGGTTGAATACTTAATCCGGATACATCTTTTACTTGTAAAACTGGAACATTTGATGGTTTGGCAGCTTTCACATTACTGAGGCTCAACCCATCAATATCTTCTAAAATAAACGGCGGGCGGGTTTCTTTACCTAAAAAGCTAACCTCTACATTGTTTAATTGGATATTTTTAGCGTGCCGGATAAAAAAACCATAAGCTGGCAAAACTTTAAACCGCTCAGGCTCCGGGTAATCCTTTTCATATTCCGGAACGAGTTTCTGTATCTTTGATTCGGCCGAGTCGATCTGGCGATAGTAAATGCGAATGTTGCTCAACTTTACATCTTCAACGGGATGTTCCGGTAAACCGGCTATGATCGATGCAAAATGCGAATCGGCATTATAAACCATCATATTACTGATGAGTACCCGGTGCAGGCTGCCTGCCTTTGTACCCTCCGGAGCACGCAGCCTTGCTCCTAACCGTAAAAATATGGGCGAGTTAACTATATCACGCATAGTGATGTTCGAAATGCTTACATCTTCAATATCGCCGCCGTCGACAGTTTCCAGTGCCAGGCCACGGCAAAAATTAAACACGCAATTAGATATCACGATATTTTTAAAACCCGCGTTTGATTCCGTACCTAATTTAATCCGGCCTGTAGGCCCTTCACGGTCGGGTACTTTTTTATACTCATCGCGCATATAGGTACCGTTAATAAATGTGCCCCGGTCAAACCCGCTCACCTGGCAATTGGTAATGGTTACGTTCTCTGTTGACCGTAAATAGCCCAACGCATACGATGTTTTCAGACAAATACCATCATCCCACGGCGAATTAACGCTGCAGTTGGAGATATGTACATTATGGCAGCAGTCGATATCCATACCATCGCGGTTGGTATCCATTTTCAGGTTGTCGATGGTGAGGTTATCAACTCCGGTAGCCAGTATCCCAAAATGACCGCCGTAGGTTATAGTGAAATCTTTCAATATCACATTGCGACAAAGCCTTAAACCAATAGTTTTATTACCCATGCCTACCGAACGTGGCGTGTTGCGTGTTAAACCCTTACCATATAAAGTGCCCGGGCCCGTTATAGAGATATCTTCGAGGTTTTCGCCCCATATCAAACTGTTATGCCAGTGACTGTGACCAAAATCTTGATAAAGTGTCGAGCTATTCGGTTCGGCAGCGTCGTAATTCTCTTTATTGGTGGGAATGTAATCGGCAGCTAAAATGGTACAACCCTGGTCAAGATACAGGGCAATGTGACTTTTTAAATGGATAGAATAACTCAGGTAAGTACCCGCCGGAAAATAAACTGTACCGCCGCCCGCGTTTGAGGCCGCTTCAATCGTTTTGTTGATCGCTTCCGAATCAATTGTTTTACCGTCGCCTTTAGCGCCATAATCGCGTACATTATAATTAATACCGCTGGTTTTTGCACTAAAGGGCATTAAAAGTATGATGACAAGGAAAAATCTATTCAGGTATGCGGATAGCATGTTTTAAGTATTGATCAACCAAAGCTGCTAAATTATAATAAAACAAGTTGTAAAATATTGATTACAACCTTTTGAAACAATTCCCCGTATCTATTATTATATTTAACGGGTTATGGATATAAAAGAAATTGAACGGCTAATCAGGATTAGTACGGAACATCCTTTAATGCCTGAAACGTATATTCCGTGGCATGAGCAGCCAACGGCCGATGACATCTTTTTGCCCGAAATGCTTACTTCGTTACATGGATTAGCGGTTTATGATACGCTGTCTCCGACACAAAAGCTTGAACTTGGCCGGCATGAGTTGGTTCAAGTGGTTGCGTCATATGCCTGGGGCGAAAGCTTGTTTTGCCTGTTCATGACCCGACACTTGCTCACACTACCTGCTGACAATGTTGAACATCGTTTTTTGTTACGTGAGCTAATAGAGGAATTCAGACACCAGGAAATGTTTGCGCGAGCCATTATGCAGTTGGGAGGCCAACCTATATCCCAGTCGCGTGCACATCGTTTTTTCGGATTATTTAGTAACAAATACCTGCCCGCCGATTATTTATTTATGGGAAGCATCTCGGTTGAGCTGGTAACTGATATTTATGGCGATTATGCCCGCAAAGCGCCTAATGTGTACCCGGTATTGCGTAAGATGTTTGACCTGCATAGTATTGAGGAAGGACGACACATCCTTTTCACAAAAAGTCTGTTGAGTGATTATTCCGCGAAAGCGGGATACATTAAACGTACGCTATACAGCTATGTGATCCTGTTTAATATTTATTTTGTACGCACCATGTATGTGAAGAAAGAGATATTTGAGCGGATAGGTATCGAAAACTCTGGCAATGTCTACAAGCAAGTCTCAAAACACTATAAAACAAAATTCGCTGAAACCTGCTTGAAAGACATCATCAAGTTTGTTGATGAATGGAAAGGCTTTAACGTACTTACCCGTTGGGCCTGGCGGTGGTTGTTGGGCGCGAATGTTTAATGTTGTGCTTCGATATTGCTTTTCAGATCGCGGAGCCGCTGCCTGACGTTAGCTTGTAAATTAAGCTTAACAAAAAATCCAACTAAATTAAACGGAAAACGAAGCGTAAACGAATAAACAAACATAACCTCGGTTTGCACTGGTGTGATTTCTTTGAATGTCCACGAACCGGCGAATGATTTGAAGAGATATGGCCCTTCCGTCATTTTGATGGCCGTTACTTTGGGCGGCGTAAAAGTTACATATTCGGTAACCATGCCCAATCCGTTTTTTGCTACACAAAATGCTTTAACACCTTTGCCGGCAGCTAAAGCGCCATCAATCAGGTCGGCTTGTTTTAAGAATGTATCCCAGGTAAGGCGTTTGGAATAATCCTGGGTGTAGTTAAAGGCAAAAGCAGGAGCGCAATCAATTTCTATACTTTCGCTGAATTTAATTGCGCTCACGCTGATAAGATAGTTAAGCGTTCGCTTCTTCGGTAACCTTTTTAGCAGGCCTGCCGTTTTTAAAGGCTTCGCGGGGTTTTAGCCCCAATAACTCCAGCATAGCCATATCATCGCTAAAGCTTGGATTTGGTGTGGTTAATAGTTTTTCGCCTGCAAATATGGAGTTGGCGCCGGCCATAAAGCAAAATGCTTGTTCAACGGTGGTCATTTCGGTACGGCCGGCAGATAAACGCACAACCGATTTAGGCATAATGATCTTAGTGGTTGCTATCATTCTCACCATATCCCAAACGGAAACACGTGGCTGATCGGCCAGTGGCGTACCCTTAACCGGAACCAAAGCATTGATCGGCACCGATTCGGGGTGTTGTGGCAGGTTAGCTAAAGTATGCAGCATCGAAATACGATCTTCGTTCGTTTCGCCCAGGCCGATGATACCACCGCTGCAAACCGAAATATGTGCCTTACGCACGTTTTCCAGTGTTTTTAAACGGTCGTCATAAGTGCGGGTGGTGATGATACGTTTATAATCATCCTCTGATGTATCCAGGTTATGGTTGTAAGCATATAAACCGGCATCGGCTAAACGCTGCGCCTGGCTTTCGGTAAGCATACCCAGGGTACAGCAAACCTCCATATCCAGCTCGTTAACTGCCTTTACCATATCAATCACTTTATCAAAATCGCGGTTATCGCGTACCTCGCGCCATGCAGCGCCCATACACAAACGCGATGCGCCGCCATTTTTTGCCTTTTGGGCAGCCGCAAGTACTTCGTCCTTAGGCATCATGGCGTGTACATCAACACCGGTATTGTAACGTGCCGCCTGGGGGCAATACGCGCAATCCTCAGGGCACCCACCGGTTTTGATCGAGATCAGCGAACTGATCTGCACTTCAGAATAATCTTTGTTTTCGCGGTGTATAGTTGCCGCCTGGTAGATCAGGTCGAGCAGCGGTGAGTAATATATATCTGCAATTTCTTCTTTCGTCCAGTTGTGTCTAACTTCAGTCATACATGTATCTTTAGCGCCCCAAACTTAACAATTTTATAATAAAATCTTTGTTGCCAACCATAACGACAGAAAAAATCCGGCACAATCAGTAAACGTGGTAATAATGATAGACGATGCGACTGCAGGATCGATCCCTACCCTTTTTAATATTAAAGGAATTGAAGCGCCTGTTAAGCCTGCCACAATTAAATTGCCGGTCATTGCTGTAAACAATACGAGTCCGAGCATTGGGCTGCCATCATAAAAAAGAGCAAATAAACCTACAATAAGGCCATTAACGGCGCCGTTAATCAAACCTACCGAAACTTCTTTTAAAACGGCTCTATAGGCCTGCTGATCGGTAAGATCACTCAACGAAATACGCCTGACAGTTACTGCAAGGGCCTGTGTGGCCGCATTACCACCCATACCGCTGATAATCGTCATGTAAGCTACAATGGCCGTTATTTTAATCTGCACATCGGGGAACTGCCTTACAACGCCTGCTGCTAAAAAACCAGTACCTAAGTTTATTACTAACCATGGTAAACGGCTTTTTACAGCGTCCTGCCAGTTACCGCTCAGTTCCTCATCCTGGGATACACCGGAGATCTTTAAAATGTCCTCGGTGTTTTCTTCTTCCATTACGTCGATGATATCATCAACCGTAATACGGCCCAGCAAACGCATATCATCGTCTACAACGGGTATACTGGCCAGGTTATATTGCGATATCAGCTTGGCTACGTCTTCCTGGTCAAGATCGGCCTTAACGTATACGTAATCGGTATTTAAAATATCAGCTATCTTGATCTCGGGTCGGGCCTTGATAATGGATTTGAGCGAAACAATGCCTTTCAGTATCTCCTGGTCATCAACTACATAAATGGTGTAAAACTCCTCCATCTCTTCCGATTGATGGATGATCTCTTCCAGGGCATCTTTTTTATTGAGATTGATGTTTACACAGATCACATCCGTGTTCATCAAACCACCGGCACTATCTTCGGGGTAACTTAAAAGAGAGCGTATTTCGGTGGCATCTTCATGGTCAACATCTTTTAATATTTCGTGCTGCTCATGCTCTTCCAACTGCGATATTAAGTCGGTAGCGTCATCATAGTCCAGTTCCTCGATAATTTCAGAACGCTTTTCGGGATCCAGATTAAACAGGATATCCTCGGGGTGATGCTCTTCGTCCATCTCGGCAATTACCTCCGAGGCTGTTTCTACCGACAAAACATTGATAATGCGTTCGCGCTCTTCCTTGGTGAGCTTTTCGAAAATAATGGCAATTTCGGACGCGTGGTAATCCTCCAGGGCTTCTTTAAGCTCTAAATCATCGCCCTGCAGTGCTGTGGTTATACGCAGCAGATCGGCCTTATTGATCTCGAAGGATTGCATACCCGACTAAATTACGAATAATGCCCCAAAGGCCAACAAAAAAGGGCGAATAATCGCCCTTAATTCTCTAATCAACTAATAAATAAACATTTAGTTTGTCCTGATCTTTTGCAGCTTATACGACGTGTTGTCGTGGCAAATAACCAATTCATCCTGATCAATAGATTCGATCATTATCTTGCGTTCGCCGGTGCGGTCGTAATCATGGATCAGCAAAAACATTTTGTCGTCGTTTTTGATCATCCTGAAAGGCGAAACAATAGTATTGGCCAGTTTTGATTCTTTAAAAAAACTGATCTTTAGCAAATGAGTAACAAAATCAAATTCGAACTTTTTTTCCTTTTCCAGGTAAATGCCAAGCGGAAGCGTGCTCATGTTAATGATTTTTAAGTTTAGGTAGTATATGTTATCTCTGTTTTAAACTGTACTGAACGTTGCACTAAACGGTGTGCAACCACGAAACTTTGATACCCTGAACGCTATTTAGAAGAGCTACAGTTTTTTCAACCTGACTTTTTCTTACTTCTATTTTAATTTCACAAACGGTATCAAATTGCTGATGGGTGATTGCCAGGTTTTCGTTTTTGACAATACGCATCACATCGTTCATTTGTGAATAATCAAAATAAATGCCATAAACATCATTTACAGTTTTTTGGATAATATTTGATGATTTTATGACATCTTCGGCAGCGGAGCGGTAGGCATTGATCAATCCGGGCACACCTAACAGCGTTCCGCCAAAATAACGCACAACCACCACCAGAATATTGGTTAGATTTTTAGACAACAATGTATTTAAAATGGGACGGCCTGCCGTACCCGATGGTTCGCCATCATCATTTACCCTAAACACCGAACGATCGGGCGTTAAGCGCAACGCAAAACAATGATGATTAGCTTTGGGATGTTCGGCTTTTAACCTGGCTATAATCGTTTTAACTTCTGTTTCCGACTTAATGGGATACGCAAACGCGATAAACTTACTGCCTTTGTCTTTAAATCCCCCTTCGCAGGGTTCGGTAATGGTAAGGTAGGTATCGTCAAACAGCATAAGGTTTTATTATTCGCAGTTCATCCTTACCTATCACATCTGCGCTGATGATATCTCCGGCAATTACAGGCGCTTTGATACCATTTTTTAAGGTTGCTTTGCCGGTAAACACACGAGCTTCATCCCATAACCCGGCTTCAATAAATGCCTTTAATGTTTGGGCGCCGCCCTCGATAATTACCGATTGTACATCCTGCAGGTAAAGCTGAAATAAAACATACTGGGGTACAAAATTGTTAAAATCTTCAAGCGCGATGTATTTGATCTTACCATCAACATCGGTTTTAACGGCATTGAAGACAAAGGTATCAACCGACTGGTCAAACAGGTTAAGCTCTGCCGGAAGTTCAAGGTTACGATCTATTACCACCCTTTTAGGAGATTTACCATATCCATAACGAACGTTAAGCCGCGGGTTATCGATCAGAGCAGTATTTTTACCAACCAGCATAGCATCTTCCTCACCGCGCCATTGATGCACCAGCTTACGCGATGCTTCACCGGTTATCCAAAACTGGCTGCTATCCTCCGGTGCGAAAAATCCATCACTTGTTTGTGCCCATTTTAAAATGATATAGGGCCTTTGTTTTTGTACACGCGTAAAAAAGCGTTTGTTTAATTCAATGCATTCGGCCTCCAATACACCTACGGTCACATCGATACCTGTTTCCCGGAGCTTTTCAATACCTTTGCCATTAACCTGGTCAAATGGGTCACGACTGCCTACTACCACCTTTGATATTTGATGTTTAATGATCAGATCGGCACAAGGGGGTGTTTTGCCATAATGCGCGCAGGGTTCTAACGTAACGTAGATGGTTGATCGTTTAAGCAATCCGGCAGCATCGGAAAAACTATCTAAAACATTATTAACCGCATTTACTTCGGCATGGGCCTGCCCATATTGCTGATGATATCCTTCACCTATAATCCGGTCATCGCAAACGATCACAGCGCCTACCATCGGGTTCGGACTAACAAAACCAATCCCGAGTTTGGCTAACTCCAAAGCGCGGTGCATGTATTTATTGTGATCTGCCATTTTTGCAAAGGTATGCTTTTATGTTTCTTTGCAGTATGAAAACCATTGCCGATGCCTTGTTAATTTTAAATGATAGCCTGAAAAAAATTTATGCTGAAGATGAATTAACATCAATTAAGTATTTGGTATTAAGCGACATAAGCAATTTATCAAAAGCGCAGTTGCGGGCATTTACAGATCAAACACTTACTGATGAGCAATGGCAAAAACTAACTGAAATTACTGCCGCATTACAAACCGGCATACCCGTACAGTATGTTTTGGGCCATACCGAATTTTACGGATTACCTTTTAATGTAAACCCATCGGTACTGATACCACGACCGGAGACTGAAGAGTTGGTAGAATGGATTTTAGAAGAGAGTCAAGAATTAAGAATCAGGAATCAAGATGATTTTCGGATTCTGGATATTGGCACCGGTAGCGGATGTATCCCTATCTCATTAAAGAAAAACCTGCCCAATGCACAGGTGAGCGGTTTAGATATATCCGCGGAAGCTTTAAGCACAGCTAAGCAAAACGCTAAATTAAATAATGTAGACGTAGATTTTATCAATGCTGATATTTTGAATGTTTCTCAAATCTCAAATCTAACACCGCAAATCTCAATCATAGTAAGCAACCCTCCCTACGTTACCGAACGCGAAAAAGGCGAAATGCACAGCAATGTTTTGGATTATGAACCGCACACGGCATTATTTGTACCGGATAATGATGCCCTGGTATTTTATAATGCCATAGCTGATTTTGCACTGATGCACTTAAAACCAGGAGGCTTGCTTTTCTTTGAGATCAATGAAAATTTAGGTAAACAAACGGTTGATTTATTAAAATATAAATCATTTAAAAACATTGAGTTAAGGCAGGATATGAGAGGTAAGGATAGGATGATTAAAGCGGTTATTTAGTTACTAAGTTACTGGTTATTGAGTTATTAAGTAGCCGGTCAATATTACTCATCGGGTATCTTTAGCTTTTCTCCCTGCACTCCTCGGATGATGGCTAATAATTACACTTTTGAGATACTCCCTATCGAGGTGGGTATAGATCTCGGTAGTTGTAATACTTTCATGGCCCAGCATTTCCTGCACGGCACGTAAATCCGCACCACCTTCTATCAGGTGCGTAGCGAACGAATGACGGAACGTATGCGGGCTAATGCTCTTCTTTAAACCGATCTTTTCGGCCAGTTCTTTGACCATCATAAACACATACACCCGCGAAAGGCGCTTACCTCTGCGGTTTAAAAATACCATATCTTCTTCCCCGCTTTGTATGGGGATATGCGGCCTGAGTTCGTTGAGCCATATTTTAAGATATTTTATTGCTTCCGTGCCTATCGGTACCAACCGCTCTTTATTGCCTTTACCAACTATTTTGATAAAGTTAATTTCGAGGTACAGGTTGGATATACGCAGTGTAACCAGCTCTGATACCCGCAAACCGCAGCTGTACAAAACCTCGATCATGGTTTTATTACGCATACCTTCGGGTGTAGAAACATCAACGGCGGCTATCAGGTTATCAATATCGGCTAAACTTAGCGTATCGGGCAGCTTGCGGGTCAGCTTGGGCCCTTCTATCAGTTCGGATGGATCGTTGGTTATCTGGTTATCTAAGAGCAGGTATCGGTAAAAGGCTTTGATACCCGATATGATCCGTGCCTGCGATGCGGGTATCATTCCCAGATCTGCAACCACACTGGTTACAAAATTGCTCAGATCCTGGTGTTTGATATTTAATGGACTAAGTTTAACATCCTTATTTTCAGCAAAATATATCAGTTTATCTAAATCGCTCAGATATGCACCGATGGAATTTGGCGAGAGCGATCTTTCCAACTTGAGATACGAACGAAAACCCTTTTTTGCTGTCTGCCAGTCCACTATTTATGTTTTAGTTTTGATGTTTTATAGCTATGTTTGAGCTGATGAAGATACAAATTATCAACGGGCCTAATTTAAACTTACTTGGCGTGCGCGAAAAATCTATTTATGGCAGCGCCAGTTTTGATGATTATTTAATCGATCTGCGCAAGCAATACCCCGAAATCGAGATCAGTTACTACCAAAGTAATGTTGAGGGCGAATTAATAAACAAACTGCACGAAGTTGGGTTTAGTTATAACGGCATTATTATGAATGCCGGGGCTTACACTCATACCTCTATCGCTATTGCCGATGCAATTGCTGCTATCAACACACCGGTTATCGAGGTGCATATTTCAAACGTTTACAAACGCGAAGAATTCAGGCACTCATCCATGCTGGCAAGCAATTGTAAAGGTGTTATAGCAGGCTTCGGCCTTGATTCGTACCGGTTGGGTGTAGAAAATTTAGTAAAAGGATAGATACCTATATGCGCAATTTATTTAAACTGATATCATTAAGCATCATTTTATTATTATCATTTGGAACGATAAATGATATCAATGCGCAAACAACCACAACTAAAAAGAAGCACACCAAACACTCATTACGCGATTCGCTAAGGCAAAAAGTATTGCAGCGCGATTCGATGGTGCGCTCATTTAAACATACCGACGGCTCTATCAACAATTTGTTAGGTAAGATAGAAGATTACACCACGCAATACAACGAGATCAGCTCCGATCTGTCTAAAGGTTTTGATACTTTAGAGATCAGTCAGCGCCTGCCGCAATTAGAAAGACGGATGGCTTTGATGAAGAACACCATCGATAACTCCACTACACTAGGTTATTTGTTTACCATACGTGATATGATAGACCATATCACCGAACAGATGACGGTATGGGAAACTCAACTGAGCACATATAATGACGAGCTGGAAAAAATGCGCAGTGACCTGGCAACGTTTAAGGCCGACACTGCCCTCCGTACCGCACCCACCGACAGCACTTTACAGGCCAAATATTATGTGCAGGTACATGAGCTGGAAAAAAAGTGGGCCCGGGTTGACAGTTGTAGCAAAAAGTCGATCATTAAAATAGGTTTTTTAGAGAATGGCGTTTCTACGCTTTCTATTTTACTGATCGACCTGGATGACCGGATAGATGCCAAGATACACCTGTTTACCATTAAAGCGACCACAAATGAGTATGGTTTTTTGTGGGATATGCACAAGATGGATAAGCTTGATACGGCAATTTCCCGTTCGTACAACCTTAATTTCCGTTTATACCGCTACTTTTTAACCAGTAAGAATAATTATTATGGGCATTTAGGCTCAATAATTTTGCTGATCGCGTTTTTAATGTGGATCATCAGCAGCAGGCGCAAAACAGTGCGTGTTAATAAAAACTACCAGGCACTTTTTGATCAAACACATTATATTGTTAAACATCCCATCGCATCGGCAATTACCATAACGGCTGTTATAGGCACTTATTTTTACGATCATCCGCCACAGGTATTTGCGCAAACTACCTTATTACTGATGTTACTGGCGTTAGGCTTTCTCATCAGGGATAACTGGCCTAAGCCTTTGTTCAGATTCTGGGTAATATTACTACCGGTAACTCTACTTTTCAGCTTAAGCGACCTACTCATCCTGATACCTTATTTTGACAGGTGGTTGCTGCTATTACTCTCGGGTATCAGTATCTATGCCGCTTATCAGCTAATTAAAAAGGTAAAACTTTTAACTGATCATGCAGCCTCGAAAAACGAATACCCGCCCCACCTGGAGGTGATATTAAAGATCTTTATTGCATTAAATGCGATTTGCATATTACTGAACATTGCCGGCCGCTTTAGCCTGGCTAAAATAATCAGCACGACAGCTGTATTTAATCTCTGCCTGGGGATGGGTATGTATATTTTGGTACAGATGCTCATGGAGAGCTTATTTTTACAATTGGAGGCCAATAAAGCCGACAATGGCCAAAGCCTGACATCGTACCTTGATTTTAAGCTGGTACAAAAGAAATTTAAAGATGTTTTGGTTAAAGTAACCGCAGTGATGTGGCTGGTGGCACTGACACAAAACCTCAATATTGATGATTATATTTACGACCATGCCGGCGATTTTTTAAGCAACAAGCACCAGTTTAGCAGTACAGCATTTACTTTCGGCAGCATATTGACCTTTATTATCGTGATCTGGATATCGGGTTTAATAGCCCGTGTGATCAGCTATTTTTACGATTTTGCCAGTCAACAGCAAACCAAACTTACGCCCAAGGCTAAAAAAACCCGCTCATCCATACTGCTCATCAGGTTAACCATATTTGTTATTGGTTTTTTTGTGGCCATAACCGCGGCCGGTATACCCATGGATAGGGTAACCATTATTATAGGCGCATTGGGCGTTGGTATTGGTTTTGGTTTGCAAAACATTGTAAATAACCTGGTATCGGGTGTTATACTGGCCTTTGAAAAACCTGTTCAGGTGGGTGATATTATTGAAGTTAGCGGCAAGGCGGGCACCATCAAAGAAATAGGGATACGTGCCAGTAAAATAGCCTGCGGTGATGGTTCTGAATTAATTGTGCCTAACGGCGACCTGATATCACAACACGTAGTTAACTGGACGCTGACCGATAACAATCGCCAGGTTGAACTGGTTGTAGGCGTAGCTTACGGCACCGATATTGCCAAAGTTGATGCCTTGCTGAAACGGATAGTAAATGGCCGCGAAGATATCATGAAATCTCCGGCGCCATCGGTGTTGCTGCATAATTTTAGCGACAGCGCAGTAGATTTTAAGGTACAATTTTGGGCAGATGATATCAGCAACTGGGCAGGATTAAAGAGTAGTGTAATGAGTGAAATATATACCGAATTTACCAAAGAAGGTATTGAAATACCGCACCCTAAACGCGATATCCAGGTTTATTTCCCCGAAGGCAGTACACCCGAAGACATCAGTAAATTACAGCAGGCTACAAAAAATCCTCCGGCAAAAGATCAGTAAAAAATTTCTTCTTCTTTACAAAAAAGCACATAACGATGCTTTTTTTGTACAAGCCTGTTAAATTATACTTGCGGTAGCGCGACCGCACAGTTGTAATATTTTTACTGAACAGGTTACGGATAAAGTTTTGGTGTGCCTTACTTACAGCCCAGGCATCCCTGCGTTTACCTTCGCCAATAAACCGGAATATGGCTATAAAATCTAAGGTCATCCTTATCGGGATGATGATCAGGGCCCGCATAAAAGGCAGGTTCTTTTTCAACAATACCAGGTTATTGCGAAAGTTAAGGTAGGTTTTAAAAGGATTTTCGGTATTAAGCGTACCGCCGCCAACATGAAATACTTCCGATTCGGCACAGTACATTACCTTGAGGCCGATGTTCTTTAACCGCCAGCAAAGGTCAATTTCTTCCATGTGGGCAAAAAAGCGCTCATCAAAGCCACCAACATCATCCCAATGCTTTTTCTTGATAAACAAGGCCGCACCCGATGCCCAGAAGATCTCTTTAGAGCGCTGGTATTGGCCGCGGTCTTCTTCTATTTCGTAAAAAATGCGCCCTTCGCAAAACGGGTAACCAAATTTATCAATAAAGCCGCCGGCAGCGCCTGCGTGTTCAAAGTGTGTTTTTTGTTTAAAATCTTTGATCTTGGGGGCGGCGGCAGCTATCAGCTCATCACTTTCCATTAAACTGATCACCGGCTCAATCCAACCGGGCACAACCTCGATATCCGAATTGAGTAAAATATAATAGTCGGCCTCTACCCTGCTTAGTATACGGTTATAACCGCCTGTAAAGCCATAGTTTTGATCGTTTTGTAATATAGTAACCGATGGGAAGTTTTCTTTTAAAAACTGAACAGAGCCATCAGACGAGCCGTTATCGCCAACAACGACAGTGAAATTTGGATAGGTTGTTGCCAGTACGGATGGTAAAAAATCGCGAAGATAATTTTTGCCGTTCCAGTTTAATATAACTATGGCAACCTTGGGTAAACTTAAACTCATTGAGCTGCAGCCTCCGGTTTAAATTTCCACCTGCGGTGCGACCAAAGCCAGTACTGCGGTTCATTTTTGATCATATCTTCGAGGTGTTTAACGTACATTTCCGTTATTTCGTTAGGTTTGGTTTCTTTTGGTTTTTCAACCATGGGTACAAAGGTATATTCATAATAGCCACGTTTCAAATATTTTATTTGTCCGAATACAATTGTGCTGTTAAACATCACGGCCATTTTCTCGGTACCCTGAAAAAAGTAAGTATCCTGATTTAAAAACCTGGTATGATATTGCGCCTCGTGCTGTACCGGCGTTTGATCGGCAGCTAAAACTGTAAACGTTAATTCTTTGCGTAGTTCGGTTAGTTTGCGTAAGGTCGATTTCATGGTTACCAGTAATACGCCAAAACGGCCCCGTACCTTTAGGTAATAGCTATCCGATTGTTTATTGGACAGTGATTTATACACCATTATTTTTTTATACTGGGGTATCAGGCTAAAACGCAGTACGCACATTTCCCAGTTACAATAATGCCCAACAGCTGCGATCAGGCTTGTACCCTGCTTATAGTAGTTTTCGATCAATTCAGGATTAGTGAGGTGGATACGCCGCAAAATCTCTTTTTCAGAAATAGTGATCAGTTTGATGGTCTCTACAATCAGATCGGCCAGGTACTTATAGTATTTTTTCTCGAGTGTTTTGATCTCCGCGTTCGTTTTTTCGGGGAAGGAATTACGCATATTGCCCTGCACAACAGCGCGACGGTAACCTATAACGCGATATAGAAAGAAGAAAAGCACATCGGCAAGTAGAAACAATAACCAAAAGGGCAGCAGCGATAGCAGGTATAAAAAGAATATAACTATATACGAAAGCCCTTTTTTAATCATTAGTTTTGCAAATTCGGCCTGCAAACATAAAAAATATATATGTACGATAAAGAAGCTATTTTACCAATGTTTTACCTGCCACCGGTAGCCTGGTTTGCACAATTAAACAAAAGTAAAAGCGATATACTGATTGAAAAAGAAGAACATTTCATCAAACAAACGTACCGCAACCGCGCGCATATCTACTCGCCCGATGGTGTTTTGGCGCTTACTGTGCCTGTTGTAAAAGGCGCCAAAGTGCATACTAAGGTTAAAGATGTTAAAATAAGCTACGATTTTAACTGGCAGCGCTTACACTGGATGAGCCTGCAAAATTGCTATCGACGCTCAGCCTATTTTGAATTTTATGAGGATAGCTTTGCCCCCTTTTACCAAACGCGCTACGATAACTTATTTGACTATAATCTGCAGCAGCTTACGGTGATATTGAAACTATTAAAGCTTAAAGCAGAGATAAAGTTTACTGAAGAGTACGAGGAAAATTATCCTGAAAAAGTAGACTTACGCCTAACGCTCGACCCTAAAAAAGAACAGCCCCAGCAAAAGCCATATTTCCAGCTATTTGAAGAAAAGCATGGTTTTTTAAATAATCTGAGCATTGTGGACCTGCTGTTTAACCAGGGGCCGCAGGCGGTTAATTATTTGTAAGGGTATGATTTAAAGCGTCATTGCGAACGATAGTGAAGCAATCTCTATTCAGGACATTCGATGAACACATTCGGACCTGTATAGCATAGAGATTGCTTCGTACCTCGCAATGACGTGTGAAAAGAATTCACAATACTTTACTTAGCAAACTCCGGCTTTAATAACTGCGGTACGGCTTTACGCATCTTCATTACTTTAGGTACCGATACCGATTGGATATAACCGCTTTCGGGGTGCAAACGGTAATAGCCCTGGTGGTAAACCTCGGCAGGGTATAATACCTTATACGGTGTAACCTCGGTTACTATAGGTTTATCGTAGTGGTGCGTGGCGTTAACCTTTTTGATCTCTGCATCTACAATTGCTTTCTCTTCGGGCGTGCGGTAAAATATGGCTGAGCGATAATCCTCGCCTTCGTCAGGGCCCTGGTAGTTTAGTTCGGTTGGGTTGTGGGCGTATAAAAAGGCCTCTACCAATTGTGCATAGCTTATTACGGCCGGGTTGTAATAGATCTGTACCGATTCGGCATGGCCGGTGTTCTTTTCGCAAACCTGTTCGTAAGTTGGACGCGCGGTAGTACCACCAGCATAACCGGCTATTACTTTGTTAACGCCTTTTAGTTCGGACATTGCTTCTGTCATCGCCCAAAAACAACCGCCAGCAAAGGTAGCCACCTTTTCGCCAGGGCCCGGTGTGGGCAGTTTAGCAAAAGAATGATCTTCGGGAAGTGCATTTGCGCAACCAACGGCCAGCCATATGATACTTAAAAACAACAAACTTATTCTTTTCATGATTTTGATTTTATTATTGAATTTACGCAATTAGTCGCAACACGGTTGCTGTACCTTACAAATACTTTATCATTTCAAATTCACATTAACGACTCTTTCTTAGCGGGGCAAGCAAATAATCCAGGCCATTGGTCTTGATCTCGAACATGGTGCTCAACAGCATCCCCATCTCTCCTTTCGGGAAACCCTGCATGGAATACCATTCCAGGTAATATGCTGGCATATCGCATATTAAAGTGCCTTTATACTTACCGTAAGGCATACGGGTTGTCATTAATTTTTTTAGTATTTCAGGATTCAAAGCTTCATTATTGATGTATCAAAGATATCTTTTTCGCGCGCTTTCCACGATGAGCAATCATCAATAGCTGATGATTTAAAAACACCGGGCGGTAATCTGTGTTATTACAACCATATATACAAATTATGGAAGCGTTTGAAACTACTTTAACAGGCAGCGATGGTAATATAGCCGGAGTTGTTACCCAATTAAGCAAAGAAGCCTATCAGTTTATATCGATAGATGGTGCCTTGCATTTAACCGTTACAAAAAACGAAGACGGAAAATGGATCCGGTTGGCGGGCAGTGAGCCCTACTTTTCGGGATGGGTGGATGAACTGATAGAAAAGGTTGCCGCGCAACCAAAAGCTGTTAGGCCCACTCAGGCAAAAACGGTTACAAAGAAACCCACACCTGTAACATCCGAAAAAGCGACAGCTGTTAAAAAATCAGCTACAGCTTCTGCAACCGTAAAAAAGAAAGCAATTGCTGCCCCGCCAGTTAAAAAAACGAAGGCCAAGCCAGATACTGACAAAAAAACTACAGTGGCTGCTTCGGCAAGTAAAAAAGCTAAAGTATCTTCGGCTGCAACAAAAGGTAAATAATGGAAAAACGGAATTTGGGTGATACCGGTATCATGGTTAGTAAGCTATGTTTTGGCGGTAATGTTTTTGGCTGGACGATAGATGAGGCACAATCGCATCAATTATTAGATGCCTTAACCGGCGCGGGTATTAATTTTATCGATACCGCCGATGTTTACTCAACCTGGGCACATGGCGGCGAAGGCGGCCAATCGGAAACCATTATTGGCAACTGGCTTAAAAAAAGCGGCAAACGCGATAGCGTGATCATAGCCACTAAAGTTGGTAAGGATATGGGTAACGGTAAAAAAGGGCTATCCAAAGCTTACATTACCAAGGCTGTGGAAGATTCGCTTAAGCGATTGCAAACTGACTATATCGATCTGTATCAATCACATGATGATGACCAGCAAACATCTTTTGAGGAAACATTATCCACTTTTGGCGACCTGATCAAACAAGGCAAAGTTCGTGCTATCGGTGCATCTAATTATAATGCACAGCGCTTGCAGGAAGCTTTGAACGTTAGTAAGGAACATCATTTACCTGCTTATCAAACTTTACAGCCTTTATATAACCTGTACGACCGTGAAGCTTATGAAAAAGAACTCGAGGGTGTTTGCGTTGATAATGGATTAGGGGTAATTAATTTTTACGCACTGGCCAGCGGTTTTTTAACCGGCAAGTACCGTACGGAGGAAGACCTGGCAAAAACACGCCGGCAAAGCAACAAAAAATACTTTAATGAGCGCGGCTTTAAAATATTAAAAGGGCTTGATGAAGTTGCCGCTCAGTACAATGCCAACCCGGCACAGGTAGCGCTTGCCTGGCAAATGGCCCGCCCAAGTATTACAGCACCCATTGCCAGCGCAACAAGCATTGAGCAGTTACAGGATCTGATCAAAGCGACAACTTTAAAACTGGATGATAACGCGATTGGAATTATCAACAAAGCAAGCGCCTGGTAATTATTTTAAAAACTCACCGTACCATTTGCCCGATGATTTGATGGTACGCTGCTGTGTTTCAAAATCAACGTGGATGATGCCAAAGCGTGGATGATAGCCCTCGGCCCATTCAAAGTTATCGGTGAGGGTCCAAATAAAATACCCGCCTACTTTACAGCCTTCGTTTTTGGCTCTTAAAACCTGGGCTATATGATCTTTTAAGTATTGCAATCTTAACGGATCGTCAACCACTCCACCGATAATGGTATCCGGAAAAGCTGCGCCGTTTTCGGTAATGATGATCTTTTTTACCTGTGGATAGTTATCAAACTGCTTAATGATGTGGTAAATGGCTTGCGGGTAAACTTCCCATTTCATGGCGGTAATGGGCACATTTCGCTTTTCGGGTTTAATCAGCCGGGCACCAACGTAGGGCACAAAAAATGATGCTTTGACTATTTCGCGGGTGTAGTTTTGCAGGCCGATGAAATCAAAATCAAAGGTCATCAGTTCTTCATCGCCGGGCAGCATATATTTTTTGATCTCCCTGAATATCTTAACTTCATCCGGGTAACCCAAACCGGCGGTGGCTTCAAAAAACAAACGGTTTAAAATAGCGTCAACACGCCTGGCTGCGGCAATATCTCTTGGTTTTGTTGAATAAGGCTCGATGTATGAGCAGGAAAAGGTAGTGCCTATTTCTGCATCCGGACATAATTTTCGCAGTATCCTGCCCCCCGTTGCCATACATAAAACAGCATGATGTACCGCAGGAAGGAAGTTTTTAACGCCTGTACGGCCCGGGGCGTGCAAACCTAAAAAGTAACCGGCTCCCACAAAAACCGATGGCTCGTTCATCACCATCCAATGCTTAACGCGGTCGCCAAAGCTTTGGGCACAAACGGTTATATAATCGGTAAACCAGTTGAGTATTTCACGGTTTGTCCAGCCGCCCTTTAATTCGAGCGCATGCGGCAGGTCCCAATGATAAACCGTTACCCAGGGCTCTACGCCGCATTCCAGGCAAAAATCTATCACCCGGTTATAAAAATCAATGCCAGCCTGATTAAGCGATGCGTTGGTGCCGTCGGGCATAATGCGCGGCCAGGCTATTGAAAAACGAAAATTAGGAATATTGAGTTGTTTGATGAGCAGGATGTCCTCCCGGTAACGGTTATAAAAATCGTTGGCTATTTGAGGATGATCGCCATTTAAAGTTTTACCTTTTGTTTGTGCAAACACATCCCAAACGGAAAGACCGCGGCCATCGGTATCAAAACTACCCTCAACCTGCGGTGCTGCGGTTGATACGCCCCAGTCAAAATCGTTGCCAAAAAGTTGTTTGTTAAAATCGTTTTTTTCGATATCAGAGTCCATCTATAGTCCAGGTCAAGCCAATTTTTTGCCTAAACTGTAAATTTTAATTCGAAGTAGCACAGAAAATTGAATAAATAATAATTTTAGTGCATGAACGATGAGCGCATGCTTCTTAAAAAAACTATTTTTTTAATAGTCCGGATGAGGCTAAAAATATTTAATGCTTTCATACTATAAATTTAAATACTTGCCTTTAACTTAATATGCAATAGTTGTTATCATATTGTTAATAAGTTAAATGTATCTGACTGTTAATTAAACGTTTGTCAGTAAAAAAAAGTTCCGCTTTACTATCAAAAACTTTATCTTGGCGGCAACCTTATCAAAATTTATATATGCCAGCTAAAAGAACTGTTTACAGTTTAACAGTGATCGTATTACTTGCTTTTACAGGATGCACCCAGCGTATCTACCTTCCAGCATTATTACATAACGATATTTCATACCTCCCAAGGCCCATGGCTACAGACACAGTTAAAACATCCCAATATATAGCCGGAGGTGTAACTTTTGCCGAGGGCTCCGCAAGTATGAACGACAACATTTTTATTGGTCAACTAAATTACAGCGGGGCACATACTTTTAAATATATTAATATAGCCTACGGGGCATACGGTTTTGGCGGCTCGTATTCTAATAATACTTATAGCCCTGCCGATGGCTATTATTTTTCGGACAAATCGTTTTTTGGCTTCGGCGGCCGGGCATCGGCCAACTTTTTTGCACCTGTGGGCCGGGCAGATATCAGGATATTGGGAATAGAACTATCCTATAGTAAAGAATTTGGTGATTACCTGGCCTATCGAAGATCAGTAAAAAATCAACCCGGATTTACTATTGACGATCGTTCGGCATTGTTTACAGGCGGACTTACAACCGAAGTGATATGGCATGGTGCAAAAAACTACTCAAACCAATTCGGCTTCCGCGTATTTATCGGGAAGAACTTTGGCGGGCCAACATCAAGCAGCAATGATTATTATGATTATCATGTTTACCCCAGCTCCTATACATCAAGTATAAGTTACTTTTTGAAGATCCACCGGTATTTAATTGTGCTGGAAGGCGGTAACGGAATTCAAATTAAGGCTGCCTACCAATTTTAATTATTCCGAATAAACGCTGCCTACCCTATCCCGCAGGTTATAGCCCGAAACCATAACCTCGCCATAAGCGCCTGCGGTACGTATCGCGATCAGGTCGCCACGGAACGATTCAGCCAGTTCTACATCTTTACGGAAACAATCAGTGCTTTCGCAGATAGGGCCTACTACGTCGTAATGGAGTTGTGAGTTGCCGATTGCGGGTTGTGGGTTGTTGTGATTCAAATTCTCTATCTGATGATAAGCCTGGTACAGCATCGGGCGGATCAGTTCTGTCATGCCGGCATCTAGTATCAAAAAGTTCTTTTTAATACCGTTTTTTACATACAGCACGCGGCTTATCAGCGCTGCCGACTGTGCAACCAGCGCGCGGCCCAGCTCAAAGTGAACTTCCTGGCCGGGTTTTACATTTAAAAAATCGTTAAATACTTTAAAATAGCTTTCAAAATCGCAGATGGGTTTTTCATCCGGATTTTGATAGTCAACCCCCAAACCACCGCCTAAGTTTAAAACTTTAACCGGCAGGTGATGATCTTCAAACCATTGTTGCAACTCGTTTACACGCACGCACAGGTTTTTATAAACGGTGAGGTCGGTAATTTGCGAACCGATATGGAAATGGATCCCGATGAATTGCAGGTTAGGACATTTAGCTAATGCCTCAGCAACAGCAGGCAGTTCCCAGGTGTTTACACCAAACTTGTTTTCCTCCAGCCCAGTAGTAATAAAATGGTGGGTATGCGCATCAACATTAGGGTTAATACGGATAGCCACACTGGCGGTTTTGTTTTTGGCTTTCGCCAGATCGTTAATGATCTGCAGCTCTTGCACCGATTCGACATTAAAGCAAAAAATGTCGCGGTCAAGCGCCTCGTTTATTTCCTTATCCGATTTACCTACACCGGCAAATACTACCTTATCTTTACTAAAGCCATGTTCAATAGCCGCCTTTACCTCGCCCCCGCTCACACAATCGGCACCAATACCAAACGACTGGATCATATCGATAACCCTGGGGTTAAAGTTGGCCTTCATGGCATAATGTACATGGAAGTTATACGGGGCCGCAGCCGATGTACACGCCTGTAAAGTTTGTTTTAGCAGGTTAAGATCGTAATAGTAAAACGGTGTTTCTAATTGCTGAAAACGGGATATGGTGGTTTGTGAGAACATTTTATTTTAATTTCGGATATCGGATGTTCGATTTCGGATTTAATTTTTCTTGATTGTTGGTTCTTGGTTCTAAAACAACCGGCTATGTAAGCTGCGTAAAACTTCAACTTTATCGCCTGTTTTAACCAGTATGGATATGTTATAGCTGCTGCCGCCGTATGATATCATCCGTACCGGGATGTGTTTAATTGCTTCCAAAACCTTGGCTGCATAGCCATGCATTTCGGCCCTGAAGTCGCCAACCACGCAGATGATGGTTTGATTCACATCAACCTCCACGGTACCAAACGTGTTTAGTTCTTCCCTGATCTCGTCAAGATGGGTGGTATCGTCGATGGTTAAAGATACGGCAACCTCTGAGGTGGTGATCATATCGATAGCTGTTTTGTAGCGCTCAAATACTTCGAACACCTGGCGCAAAAAGCCATGTGCCAGCAACATACGGCTCGAGTGGATGTTAATGGCTGTAATGCCGTCTTTAGCCGCAATAGATCTGATCCCGCTCCTGTCGCTGTTGCTGCTGATCAGCGTTCCGGCAGCAGTGGGCTCCATGGTATTTAATAACCTTACCGGGATCTTATATTTTTGCGCCGGGAAAACACTTTGCGGGTGCAATATCTTGGCGCCAAAATAGGCCAGTTCGGCTGCCTCATCAAATGATAACTGCTTGATCGGTTTAGTACCCTGAACAATGCGCGGATCGTTATTATGCATACCGTCAATATCCGTCCAGATCTGCACCTCTTCGGCGCGGATAGCAGCACCGATAAGCGATGCGGTATAATCGCTGCCGCCACGGCGCAGGTTATCCACCTCGCCAAATGCATTACGGCAAATGTAGCCTTGTGTTATAAAAAGCTTGTTATCGCCATGCTTTTGCAGATGCGGGTTAATATGTGCTGTGATAAAATCAATTTCGGGCTCGCCGTCTTCGTCGATCTTCATAAAATCGAGCGCAGGCAGTAAAACCGATTTAACACCCAGTTCCTGTAAGTAAACGTGGTATAAAGTTGTAGATAATAGTTCGCCCTGGGCCAAAACAATTTTATCTTCAATACCGGTAAACAGGTCATTAGCTAAAGCCGTAAGCAAGTCGAAATGATAGTCGATCACCTCTTTACCTAAAACCAGGTATTCGTTTTTGATGAACAGATCTTTAATAAATACCTCATACTTAGCCTTCAAAGCCAAGATCAATTGAGCAGCATTGCTCTTATCGCCTTTAAGGTAAGCCTGGCCTATTTCAACAAGGCTATTGGTTGTACCCGAAACTGCAGATAACACCACAATCTGTCTTTGAGACGGATCGATGATATCCAGCAATTTTTTCATCCTTTCGGGACTACCTACAGAAGTGCCGCCGAACTTTAAAACTTTCATCTGTTAATCCTTATCTATCCTGTATTGATACAAGCGGCCAAAATTAGGATTTTAGCAGCAAAATACACACCCGCGGCAAAATTAAATTCGGAACGGGCCGGCAGATCGACATCACAACAAAAGATTTTATGGTGATGATAACCATCTGGCAAACTCTTTGTGTACAATAATTAATGCAACCGTATAAAAACACCGCCGAAAATTCGGGTGTAACCGCTTACCAGTTGGGTGATGATTTTATCACCATTCAGTTTCAGGACGGGAGCACTTATTTATATAACTACCAAAGCACCGGTAAGGCTCATATTGAGCAAATGAAGGTTTTAGCCCTTTCTGGAGAAGGTTTAACCACATTTATCAATCAGCATGTAAGGGAACATTATGCTAAAAAGTTGAAATAAATCACATTTCAAAGAACATTTTTTAATACCATCACGGTATGTATAAAGGTACTTTTTTGAAATGTTAAAACAGTCTCACAGTTTTAAGACAAAGCCGGTCGGCTTTGTCATTTTGCCCGCCTTGCTGTTACCCTTACTGCGTCATCTTCTTTGGTTTCAAAGATGATCTCGGTATCCGTTAGCTTGCTGATGTAAAACGGAAAATTCCGTGTCTTGCCATCGGGTAACTGTTCGGCAACCTCAATATTGCTCCCCACAAGCTGGTACTTGCCGTGCGATAACACTTTGCCTTCGGATACAATGGTCAGCTCTCCGTTGGGTGATAAAGTGATATATGGAGCCTTTTCAGCAAGTTCGCGCGATGAAACCGTATCATCGGGGTTACGTGAATACGGATTACCTACTTTGATATACTTCCATTTACCAACAACCGCCTCGGGCCTGATCGTTGTTTTGCACGATGTAAACACAAATAATATCGCTATAAAGCAAAATAGAATGGTTTTGCGCATTGGCCAATTAGTTTTGAGCTATAGCCCGCAAATTAAAGGTTTCGGCTAATAATTCAAAAGACCGGAACCTGTCTTCCTGCGAATAGGTTATAGCAGCAGCCATAATTTCATCAGCATGGCAGGTATGCGCCAGCGTGTTGATCTGTTGTTTAACCTGCTCGGGAGTACCGGCAATAATACGGTTACTATTGGCCTCCATCCGCATTTTATCCTGCAGGGTATATGGGTAATCTTTTATTTCGCTATAAGGCACCATTCCTTCGCGCACCTCTCCTTTTTCCATCTGTAAAAAAACATGCAGTAACGATTTTTTTAACTCCTCCGCTTTCTCTTCGGTATCGGCACATAAAACCCATATTGCAATAAGCACTTCGGGCTGTGCAAATGTATCTGATGGAATAAAACGTTCGCGATAAGCCTGTATAGCTTCTTTAACGCCATTGGCGGCAATAAACTGCGCAAACGCTAAACCAAGGCCCATTTCTGCAGCTATATAGGCACTGGTGCCGCTTGACGTGAGCATCCATATCGGTGGTTCATCATACACTACCGGGATGGCTTTTACCGGGCCAAATTGCGTTTGTACCCTATCGTTAAAATACAACTGCAATTCGTTTACCTGTTGTATATAATCCTCCTCTTTAAAGCGATTGCCCGGATTAAGCAATGATGCCGTTACCCTGTCGCCACCGGGTGCGCGGCCAACGCCAAGGTCGATACGCCCTGGCGCCAATGTTTCAAGCAATCTAAAATTTTCGGCAACCTTTAACGAACTGTGGTTAGGCAGCATTATTCCGCCAGCGCCAAGCCTGATGGTTTTGGTAAATGCAGCCAGATGGGCTATCAGCACCTCGGGCGCCGAGCCGGCTATACTGGCCAGGTTATGGTGTTCTGACATCCAAAACCGGTGATAACCCCAGTCTTCGGCTTTTTGCACTAACTGGACGGTTTGTTGTATGGCATTAATGGCCGTATCGCCTTTACTGATGGTGGATTGATCGAGTATACTTAGTTTAATGTTTTTCATTTCAAAATGCGGATCATTAACCTGTTTGGTTAACACAGCAAATTGAAGTATTTCATGATGATTATTGGTAATAATAAAATCATAAAAACCTCTAACAGGTTCCCGGATGGTAATAATTATGTAAAAAGAAAAAGGGTGACCGTTTTTAAAACGACACCCTTGAACGACTTTAGGTTTATAGCTGGTTAGACTACGTAGTTAACTAAAGCAACTATGCTGATAATTGCCAGAATGAATACTTGTAACTTTTGTTCAAAAGTTAATGATTGTGTTATCGCTTTCATTTTTTCTAAGGGATTAACCAAATGTATATATAATACACTCTCGCGCAAGGGGGTAAATACACTTTTATTAATTTTCAATTAACATTTCAGTTACATTGATTGCTATATAATCACATTGATTTTCAAATAAGAAAATTGTAATAAAATGAGGCTTTTTTTACAACAGCAGGATTTGAAAATATAGGTTTAAACGGTTTAAACCCACAAAATGCGACTCTATTCTGCTTAAAATACCTAAACACGAAAAAATATTTATTTTTTTTAGCCGGGTAAAATTTTAGCAATCTCAGATCTTCACTTATTAATGTTCTTTCAGTATATTATTTATTTGTTAATTAATGCTGATAATTTAACAATACGCGGCAAAAACGCTATATTTAGCGTATATTGATAAAAAGGAAAGAGATGAAGAAGACCGCTATTATTATTTTTATCAAAAACCCTGATCTGGGCAGGGTAAAAAAAAGATTAGCGCAATCCATTGGCGACGACCACGCACTCGGTATCTATAAAGGAATGCTGGAGCATACGCAAACAATTACCAGGGCCTTAAATACTGATAAATATTTATTTTACGATCGTGCCAAAGACATGAACGATAACTGGCCAAATGATATCTATCATAAAGAGGTACAATCCGGCCAGTACATGGTTAACCGCATACAAAACGCATTAAAAAAGATCTTCGCCAGGGGGTATGAACATGTGGTGATCATCGGCAGTGATTGTTTGGAATTGGATGAGCGTGTCATCCGCCTGGCATTCAGGCAGCTTGAGCATTTTGATACCGTGTTGGGCCCAACAAAGGATGGTGGTTTTTACCTTTTGGGGATGAATAATTACGACCCCGAAATATTGAAAGTGCCCGCCTGGGGTACATCGTCACTTGTTGCGGGTGTTACCAAAGCCATCCATCATTTGCATAAAACGTACTTTACCTTATCAGAATTGACAGGCATAGTAACCGCCGACGACCTGAACGACAATCTAAAACAATTAATTACATAATCATTGCAAATATTTGATAATCAATAGCAATTAATCTATAATTAATTATAAAAACCCAGGTAAACAGCGTTATTTACCGGCCATACTCTTTACCTTTAGCTGACTAATACGACCGTATTTATCGCAATAATTGCTTACTTTTGCGCCATAAAACAATGAGCAAGCACGGTAGAATTTTGGTAGCCATGAGTGGTGGCGTTGATAGCTCGGTAGCGGCGGTAATGCTGCATGAGCAGGGCTATGAGGTTATCGGGCTAACCATGAAAACCTGGGACTATGCCTCATCGGGTACCAATACCAAAGAAACCGGCTGTTGCAGTTTAGATAGTATTAACGATGCGCGTGCCTTGGCCGTTGGTTATGGTTTCCCGCATTATATCCTGGACATCCGCAGCGAGTTTGGCGATTTTGTGATCGATAACTTTGTTGACGAATATCTTGCAGGCCGCACCCCTAACCCATGCGTGCTTTGCAATACCCATATTAAATGGGAAGCATTACTTAAACGCGCCGATAAACTCGATTGCGAATTTATTGCTACCGGCCATTATGCCAACATTCGCCAACACGATAACGGCCGCTATGTGATATCTAAAGGACTGGATGAGCATAAAGATCAATCGTATGTGCTTTGGGGCGTATCACAGCAAAACCTGGCGCGCACACGCTTCCCCTTAGGTAGTTTCGCTAAAGCGGAAATACGGCAGATGGCTAAAGATATGGGGCAGCTGGAGTTAGCCAATAAAAGCGAAAGCTACGAAATCTGTTTTGTGCCGGATAATGACTACCGCGCATTTCTACGTCATAAAGTTGGCGACCTGGAAGAACGTGTAGATGGCGGAAATTATGTTTTAACCGACGGTACCGTGGTGGGCAAGCATAAAGGTTATCCTTTTTATACCATTGGCCAGCGCAAAGGCCTTGGTGTGGCTTTTGGCCACCCGATGTTTGTTACGCAAATACTACCCGAAAGCAATACCGTTGTTTTAGGTACCGCCGACGAGCTGGAACGCAAAGAAGCATGGGTACGTAACCTCAATCTTATTAAATACGAGAGCATTACCGAGCCTATTGAAGCCATTACTAAAATAAGATATAAAGACTCAGGCTCACTGAGCAATATCGTGCAGATAGGCGATCACATGAAGGTTGATTTCCATCATTCTGTTTCGGGCATAGCACCCGGCCAATCAGCCGTATTTTACGAAGGAAACGACCTTTTAGGCGGTGGTTTTTTGATTTAGTTATTAGGTAAATGAGTTACTCATTTATTCCCTAGCGCAAACTTTATCTATCTGCTTATTTTATAAAATAAGCCAATAAACTAACAACTTAATAACCCAATAACGAAACTTAAAGTTTGCGTTTCGCATTCTTTATGCTTTATTTGCAAAAAAACTGAACTAAATGGCCAAAAATTTACTCATTGTAGAATCTCCCGCAAAGGCTAAAACCATTGAGGGATATCTTGGTAAAGACTTCACCGTTAAATCGAGTTACGGGCATATCCGCGACCTGGTTAAATCTGAAGACGCCATTGACATCGCTAATAATTTTGAACAGAAATACGAAGTACCGGCAGATAAAAAGCAGGTAGTTAGCGAGTTAAAGAAATTAGCTAAAGAGGCCGAAATGGTATGGCTCGCTTCCGATGAGGACCGCGAAGGAGAAGCGATATCATGGCACTTATTTGATACCCTTGATTTAAAAGAAGCGACAACCAAACGTATCGTTTTCCACGAGATCACCAAGGGCGCTATTGAAAAAGCGATACAGAACCCGCGCAAAATTGATTACAATTTAGTGAATGCCCAACAAGCCCGTCGTGTATTAGACCGGCTGGTTGGTTTTGAGCTTTCGCCCGTTTTGTGGAAAAAGGTAAAACCATCGCTTTCTGCGGGCCGCGTACAATCGGTAGCCGTGAGACTGATCGTTGACCGGGAGCGCGAGATCAATAAATTTACCAGCGAGGCTTCATTCCGCATTACTGCGATATTTGGCAAGGGCCGCGAAGCATTCAAAGCCGAACTGCCTGAGCGCTTTGGTAAACAGGAAGATGCAGAAAAGTTTTTAACAGATTGTATCAACGCGGCTTTCACAGTAAAGAGTTTAGAAACCAAACCAGCCAAGCGATCACCGGCTGCGCCGTTCACCACATCAACCTTGCAGCAGGAAGCCAGCCGTAAATTAGGTTTTTCGGTATCGCGAACCATGTCTGTAGCGCAAAAACTGTACGAATATGGTAAGATAACCTATATGCGTACCGATTCGGTTAGCTTATCGGACACCGCATTACAAGCCGCCCAAAAGCAAATTGTATCGGCCTACGGCGAAAAATATCACCAGCTACGTAAATACAAAACTAAATCGGCTGGTGCACAGGAAGCTCACGAAGCTATCAGGCCAACTTTTTTTGAAGATCACACTACCGATGGCGATCCATCGGAAAGAAGATTATACGAATTGATATGGAAACGTGCCATCGCATCACAAATGAGCGAAGCACAGTTTGAAAAGACAACTGCTAAAATCGATATCTCCACCCGGAGCGAAAACTTAATTGCAAACGGTGAGGTGATGAAGTTTGATGGTTTCCTGAAAGTATACCTGGAATCTGTAGACGAAGATGAAGAAAATTCGGAAGATGGCGAAAACGCCATGCTGCCACCTTTAACACAAGGCCAGTTACTGGCTTTGCGCGATATGACCGCTACCGAACGTTTTTCGCGAGCTGCGGCACGATACACCGAGGCAAGCCTGGTAAAGAAACTGGAAGAACTGGGTATTGGCAGGCCGTCAACCTACGCTCCTACCATCTCTACCATTCAAAATCGTGGTTATGTGGTTAAGGAAGATCGTGAAGGTAAACCACGCGCTTACCGTGTACTAACGTTAAGCAATGGCTCAATAAGTAAAGAAACCAAGACTGAAAATACCGGTGTAGAAAAAGCCAAGCTTTTCCCTACCGATATTGGTGCTGTTGTAAACGACTTTTTAGTTCAGCACTTTAAAGGTATTGTTGATTTTAACTTTACTGCCCGCGTTGAAAAAGAATTTGACGAAATAGCCCAGGGGTTAAAAGAATGGACAGAAATGATCCGCTCGTTTTATACACCTTTTCACCGGGAAGTTGAAAACACGATAGAAACTGCCGACAGAGCCAACGGCGGCCGTGATCTGGGTATCGACCCACAATCGGGTAAAATGGTTTCGGTACGCATAGGCCGTTACGGTCCGTTTGTACAGATCGGCGAAAGCGAAACCAAAGATAAATCAGAAGCACAGGAAAAACCACTATACGCCAGCCTGCGCAACGGCCAGATGATGGAGACCATCACGCTTGAGGAAGCCATGGAACTGTTTAAGCTACCAAAAAAGGTTGGTTTTTACGAAGATAAGGATATGACTGTAGCCATTGGCAAATTTGGCCCGTACATTCGTCACAACAGTGCCTTTTACTCACTTCCAAAAGAGCTCGACCCGCACGATGTTACCGAAGCACAGGCTATTGAGATAATTGAAGCCAAACGCAAACGTGATGCGGAACGACTGATCAAAACGTTTGATGAAGATGCGGATGTTAAAATACTCAATGGTCGCTGGGGGCCGTACATCGAGTTTGGCAAGCTGAACCTGAAAATACCAAAAGACAAAGATGCTGCAAGCCTGACTTATGCTGATTGCAAGGCTTTGGCCGATATTGCCGAAAAGGAACCTAAAAAAACAGGCCGGTTTGGTAAAAAGGCAGCCACACCAGTTGCTAAGGTTGCAGCCAGTAAAAAGCCTGCAGCTAAGCCAGTAGCTAAAAAGACGGCGAAAAAGACGGCGAAAAAGAAATAAGTTACAAAGGTGATATCAACACACGTATTATAATTGTACAATTAAAAAATACCGTTATATTTACTAAATATTATCGCTATAGTAAACTTATACCTTAAATGCCCCCGCTTGCCCGAACTGTTGTGCGCTTTATTGTGCCGTTAAAAAACAGATACCTTCTTTTTTGTATAGTACTTTTGCTTTGTTTAGACAAGGCAAATGCGCAAACAGCAATCCCCTGCCCGCTTAATGTTGATTTTGCATTAGGTGATTTTACCAACTGGCAATGTTTTATTGGTACAACTACCGTTTCTGGATCAAAAAACGCTATCAATGTTACATTAAGTTCGCCAACTGCAGATAGGCATGTGATTATTCCAAAGGGTAACGCGGTTGATCCTTATGGAAAATTCCCGATATCACCACCAGATGGAAGCAATTACTGTGTAAAGCTGGGCAACAGTGGTGTAGGAGCACAGGCTGAACGGGTAAGTTATTCGTTTACCATACCACAAAATCAACACGACTTCCAGATAACCTACCAGTATGCTATCGTACTGGAAGACCCGGGCCATATGGCGGAGTCGCAACCCCGCTTTACAGCAAAGGTTCTTGATGTTGATTCAAATAAATATATATCCTGTGGTGCATTCGAATATGTAGCAACTGCAAACTTACCTGGCTTTAAAAAAGGCTTTCCTTATAATGGACTAACTGATGTTATTTATAAAGATTGGACACCCGTAACGCTTAGCCTTGCAGGTTATGAAGGCAGAAAGATCAAGCTTGAGTTTACTACAGCCGACTGTACCGCTAGCGGGCATTTTGGTTATGCATATGTAGACGTAAATACCAGTTGTTCTTCATTGGTGATAGGTACTGATTACTGCTCCGGTTCGGCGAACGCGGTATTAACAGGCCCGGCCGGTTTTGCGCACTATAAATGGTATAATGCTGACAGATCAGCACAGATCGACACCAGCAGAAGCATCGTGCTTTCGCCGCCACCGCCCGATGGTACACAATATATACTTGATGTTGTTCCGTATGCAGGTTTTGGCTGCAATAATTCCATCACGGCAACGATACATGAAAAGCCGGCAATAACGTTTAATATTTTTGACCCGCTGGGATCATGTTCTCAGATCACTCTTGATCTTACGGCTCCTGCTGTTACACTGGGAAATGATGCTAATCTGACCTATACTTACTGGACGGATTCTGTAGCAACGGTAAGCCTGCTTAACCCCGAGGCAGTAACCAAGGGCGGCACTTATTATATCAAGGCCACCTCGCCATCGGGTTGTTCTGAAATAAAACCGGTTCATGCCATTATCAATCTGGTACCCGATTTTGTGATAACCAACCCGGCAACAACCTGCCTGGCAACGCCAACAGATATCACACTACCTAAATTGATCAGACCAATCACCCCCGGGTTAACCTATACTTATTGGAAAGATGCAAATGCTACTATCCCGCTAACAGCGGCAAATAATATTACCACAGCGGGTACATACTATGTAAAAGGCGCAAGCAAACTTGGCTGTGCAACTATTAAGCCTATGGTTGTTAGTTATTTTCCGTTACCGGTACTGGTAACCGTTAATCCACCGGCAGTTTGCTATCCAACTACGGTTGATATAACCCAAGCCTCAGTTACCCGGGGCAGCGACCCTAATTTGCAATTAACGTATTGGAAAAACGCAACAGCAACCGATACGTTATTAACCCCCAATGCTGTAACTAAAAGTGGCATTTACTATATCAAAGCAATTAATAACAATGGTTGCCAGTATATTACGCCGGTAACAGTGGTTGTAAATCCGTTACCAAACCTGGTAACCAATACACCGCCAGAAGTATGTATACCTGAGGTTGTTGATATCACCAAAACGGCGGTAACTGCGGGTAGTACTGATGTTGCCACACTAACCTATTGGGCGGATGCCTCTGCAACTACTGCGCTTGCAAACCCTTCGGCTGTAGCCGATAGCGGCATTTATTATATCAAAGCTACCAACACTTTAGGCTGCGATATAGTAAAACCAGTAACTGTGGTGATCCATAAATTACCTGTGTTAAAGATCACTTTTCCACCTAAGATCTATAAGCCGGGGACAACCGACATTACATCCGATTCGATAACCCGTGGCAGTTCACCCCACCTTATGTTTGCTTACTGGAAAGATTCAAGTTTGACCGTACCTCTTACCAACCCTAAAAAAATAGATAATAGCGGGTCGTTCTTTATACAGGCGACTAATCAATATGGTTGTTACACCATTAAACGTGTGGATGTGGTAGTAGCCGATATACCGGATATTAAAGTGCCTACTGCTTTTACCCCGTTACAGGCTGATAATAAAACCTTGTCGCCATTTTTTATCGGTGTAAAAACGTTTACATTTTTCAGGGTATATAACAAATGGGGAAATATCGTATTTCAAACCAACGGACCTGCTAATGATAAAGGCTGGGATGGCATGTACAAAAGCAAAATGGGCTTTTTAGAAACATACACCTGGGTTGCCGAAGGTTACGATTTTGTAGGCAACCTGGTACATAAAACGGGTAATACCATATTGTTAAAATAATGAAGGTATTGCACTACATAGGGGGTATATTATTAATGGCAGGCTTTAGCTTGCAGGTACATGCCCAGGACCCTCATTTTTCGCAATACTATGCCTCACCTTTAACCCTAAACCCAGCCAATACCGGTTTTTTTGATGGAGATGCCCGTATAGCTGTAAACGAACGGCAGCAATGGTGGAATGTGGGGTATAATTACAATACAACCAGCGTATCATCAGATGTTAAGCTTTTTAAAGAGCGTATACCCGAATTCGACACTTTTGCCGCAGGCATTTCGGGTATATTTGAAAAGTCGCTTAATGGTGCACTGCAAAGTAATTACCTATCACTATCGTCGGCCTATCACAAAAGTTTAGGTTATGAAGGCAGTCACAGAGTTGGCTTGGGTATACAACTTAATTATACCAATAAATATTTCGATTATACCAAGCTTTCGTTCGCCTCGCAATATAACGGCAAATTTTTCGACCCAACTGTTCCGGTAAGTTTTGACTATTCAGACTTGCAGGCTAAATATTTTGATATCAATGCCGGTATACTTTATGCCTTCCACTCTGAGCGGGCAAATTTATATGCAGGTGCATCATTATATCACATTAATCAACCCAACGAAACCCTGTTCAATGCCGCCGGTTCAACTTTGCCTATGCGCAAAACTGTTCACGCAGGCGGCGAAGTGATATTAGCCGAATCTTCATCCGTATTGTTTAGCGGCTATTATTCAAAACAGGGTTATGCTGATGACAGTATGTATGGTGGTGCCTATTGCCTAAAAACTGTTAGCCGTGATAACGTAGCATTAAACTTATATTTGGGTATGTGGTATCGCTCCAATTATACGGTTACGCCATACATAGGTGCCGATTTGCAGAACTTTAGTTTGGGTGTAAATTACGGAGTTTCATCGGGCAGCGATATTGCCTTTAGCCCCAATACATTTGAAGTATCTTTAATTTACAGGTTTAAAGCAAACACCATATTATCATCGCTATGTCCCAGATTTTAAACTTTTCGGTTAAAACAATACTTTGTTTAGCAGTATTAAGCCTATGCGGAGACTGCTTTGCGCAATATACAGTAAAGCGCAGCCTGCAAGATGGTATCCAGGTAGCCGAAACATCAGAATATTATACCTATAAGCGCTCGGATGATAGCTATAATGGAATCTCATTTAAAACCAGCCTATCGGGCAAACAAGCAAATAATAGCGGCCTGTTTAAGATCAACCTTATCTATACCACCACATCAACAGGGATAGCCCAAACCATAAAATTCCGATCGGCTACCGATAGCAGTTTATATATTACGGCTACTTTAACTCCGGCAGGTACTCAACCCACAGATAATAAAAAATTCACATCCACAGCCTACGCAATTGATGTTGCAGATAGTTTGAAAATATTTTTAACTCACCAGTCATTAAAACAGGTTTTAATTTTTGATGCTGCTCATAAACAGATCTCCGGGTTGGATATTACTTCCCCCTCTTTCTTTATACAGCAATTTACGGCTCTGCAAGCACCACAGATCAGGCGCAAACCACCGGTAAAAAAATCACAGAAACACAGCAGTTAAATTACTTTGTTTAATTTTGCGACAGATATAGCCAGGTTACCTTTGCCGTATCAGTTTCAGAAATTATACATTAATGAAAAAAGACATCCCCGATAATACTGTTGAAGATATTGCTGTTGCAGTTGCGTTAGAGAAAGAAAGTATCGAGTCGAAAATATGGTACGTTTATCTCATTAACCTGAAGCGGGTTGCTATCGAGAACGTGCTGATCACCTCGAAAGGCTATGGTGAAAAAAATGGAGAGCAGGTAAAAACATCAGTATTGCGACACATGTTCCCAAAAGTAGAAGCCGGTGAGTTTGTACTGGTTGAGCCTATTGACGAAGAAACTTTCGGGCTAACTAACGAATACTGGTTGAGTTATTACATCAACGGTAACATCTACGATAAAAAATTCATCTTTTTACCTGAAAGTATTATTGATTCGAATTTTATTAAGTTGCCTGTTTTGAACAAACCCGGTGTAATGATCAGGTAATTACGGGGCCGTAAATTGCCATCAGCGCCTAAAAGCGGGTTATTGTATATTGTAATTAAGCGATCAAACGTTCATTACAAATACCTTTTCGGATGAGAGAAAAGAAAATTAGCGAAGCTCTCAATTTTTGGCAACAAGTACTTCATAACTATTGATATTTAATAATTTAGCACAAAAAGCACACCAATTCGGCTCATTAATAAAGGTTAGGGTAAAATTTAACACTAATTTGATTTTACACCCATTTATATGATTGGTAATACGTACCAACTGCAAAATAGGTTGTAGTTAATTGAATACGCTGTTTGTTTTTTAACACAGCCTATGATGCTTAAATAGTCCATAAAACAAAAAAATTATTTTACTTTTAGGCATGCTTGAGCACATTGATCTGCAAAACGTTTTGGTGTTGGATATTGAAACCGTTCCGCAATATGCAGACTTTGAACAGGTACCCGAATCGTTAAAAAAGCTGTGGGCAGCTAAAACACAATACCAGCGAAAAGATGAAACACCCGATGAATTTTATGAGCGTGCCGGTATCTGGGCCGAGTTCGGTAAGATCATCTGTATCTCAGTAGGTATATTTACGCCTGGCACCCCGGCGGGTTTACGTGTAAAATCATTCGCCGGGCATGATGAAAAACTGTTACTGCAGCAGTTTTGCCTGCTGTTAAACAAGCAACCCAAAACCATGATGCTTTGCGCACATAACGGTAAAGAGTTTGATTTTCCGTACTTGTGCCGCCGGATGCTCATCAACGCTGTACCTATCCCAACTCAATTGGAAATATCGGGCAAAAAGCCCTGGGAAGTAAGCCATTTAGACACCATGGAGCTTTGGAAGTTTGGCGATTACAAAAGTTACACCTCGCTAAGCCTCCTCACCGAAATATTTAACATACCAACCCCGAAAGACGATATTGACGGTAGCATGGTTGGCAATGTTTACTGGAATGAAAACGACCTGCCCCGTATTTGTGTATATTGCCAAAAGGATGTGGTAGCCACCGCGCAGCTGTTGCGCCGGTTTAGGGCCGAAGAATTAATTGCCGACGAGAACATTACCATAGTTTAACCTGTATGCTGAGCATTGCTAACCTTAAAGTAGAATTTAAAACCGAGAACGGCACATTTGAAGCCGTTAAGGGACTCTCCTTTAATTTGGATAAAGGCGAAGTGATCGGTATTGTTGGCGAATCGGGGTCGGGTAAGTCGGTTACTTCACTGGCTATTATGCGTTTGCTGGAGCCTGGTGTAAGTGAGGTAAAAGGCGAAATATTGTTGGACGACATCAACTTACTCAGCCTGCCCGAAACAGAAATGCGGAACATCCGGGGTAACCGCATCGGCATGATCTTTCAGGAACCGATGACATCGCTTAACCCGGTGCTTACCTGCGGGTTCCAGGTTGCCGAGGCCATTAAACTACACCAAAAACTGGATGCTAAAACTGCACGCGAACGCGCTATAGCCTTGTTTAACGAAGTGCAGCTACCCCGACCCGAGGCTATATTTGATGCTTACCCACACGAAATATCTGGCGGGCAAAAACAAAGGGTAATGATAGCCATGGCACTGTCGTGCGATCCGGAAATATTAATTGCCGACGAACCGACAACGGCATTGGATGTAACCGTACAAAAAACCATTATTGAGCTTTTGTTAAGGCTTAAAGCCGAACGCAACATGAGCCTGGTATTTATTTCGCACGATCTGGGGGTTATCAGCGAAATTGCCGACCGGGTGATCGTGATGTACAAGGGCCAGATAGTGGAGCAGGCAAATATTGCCGATATATTTACCAACCCGCAGCACCCGTATACCAAAGGTTTATTGGCCTGCCGCCCCTCGCCTGCCCATCAGTTAAAAAAATTACCGGTATTAAGTGATTTTTTAAAGTTTGATGAGCAAGGAAACATGGAGGGTTCTAATCTCACCATTGATGAGTTGCGCACCCGTTTTGCCTATCCGGCACAAGAGATCGCCGAAAGGAAAGAGAAATTATACACCCTATCGCCTATATTAAAAGTACAAAACCTGAGCACCTGGTACCCTGTAAGTGCGGGCTTCCTGCAAAAATCAAAAGAGGTGGTTAAAGCAGTTACCGATGTTAGTTTTGATGTTTATCCCGGCGAAACATTGGGTTTGGTTGGCGAGTCGGGCTGTGGCAAAACCACCCTGGGCCGCAGTATTTTGCGATTAGTTGAACCAACGACAGGGAATGTGCTGTTTGAAAATGTTGACCTGCGAAATTTACGAACGGAGCAATTAAGGCAAATACGCCGCGATATCCAGATCATTTTCCAGGATCCTTACTCCTCTTTAAATCCGCGTTTAACCGTCGGCGAATCTATTATGGAGCCGCTGCAAGTGCATAACCTGTACAATAACAATACACAACGCAAGCAACGGGTACTCCAGCTGTTAGAACGCGTTAACTTAACCCCGGCACATTTTAACCGTTACCCGTACGAATTTTCGGGCGGGCAAAGGCAGCGGATCGTAATAGCACGTGCACTGGCACTGCAGCCTAAGTTTATTATTTGCGACGAATCGGTTTCTGCATTGGATGTATCGGTACAGGCGCAGGTGTTGAATTTATTGCGCGAATTACAGGAAGAACTAAAGCTGACCTATATTTTTATTTCGCATGACCTTTCGGTCATCAAACACATCTCTGATCGTGTTTTGGTAATGAATAAAGGCGTAATTGAAGAAAGCGGTACCCCAGAGCAGATCTACTATCATCCGCAAAAAGCCTATACTCAAAAATTGATCGCATCTATACCGGGAATAGAGAAGAGCCGGTCAGTTTAATTTTGTCAACCTGATAGTGTCGGTAGCGTGTTCGTTTACAAATACCAAAGTTTCATACCCCGGCTTACTTACCTTTACCTTTAACTTTGGCACACCAAAGGTCATCGGGATCATCGTGGTAATAAATTTAAAATTTCCCGATGCATCCGTTACCGAATCAGATTTTAACGGGTCAAATCTAAACTGCTTTACAGGCGTTATTATAACATCCGATAATGGCTGGCCGTTCTGTTTAGAAACCACAGTGATCACCCCCCGCTTATACCCTTCACAGCCGCTAAGTACAAATAATATCATTAAAGCGGCTACCGTTAACTTCATTGATATATTATATCAGTTATCCTCTGTCTTTTTTTCAAGATCGATACCGGTATTAGCAGGTATAACACTGTCTTTACTGGTATGAATATCCGGGTTAGCGTAATCTTTTTCGATCAGGCCATCGCGCATGCGCACTATACGATGTGCGTGTAAGGCAATATCTTCTTCGTGCGTTACCAATATAATGGTATTGCCCTTGGCGTGGATATCTTCCAGCAAACCCATAATTTCGATAGATGTTTTGGTATCGAGGTTACCGGTAGGCTCATCGGCCAGGATGATCGACGGATTATTGATCAGGGCCCGCGCAACAGCAACACGTTGACGTTGACCACCCGAAAGTTCGTTTGGCTTATGATCGATACGATTACCCAGCCCAACATTTTTTAAGGCCTGAGTAGCCATTTGCTCCCGTTTTTCTTTCTTTACACCGGCATATATCAGCGGTAAGCCAACATTATCCAAAGCGGTATTACGTGGTAACAGGTTAAATGTTTGGAAAACGAAGCCAATCTCTTTGTTACGTACCTCGGCAAGCTGGTTATCACTCATCTGGCTTACATTGGTGCCGTTTAAAATATATTCGCCTTTTGATGGAGTGTCCAGGCAGCCTAATATATTCATCAGGGTTGATTTACCCGAACCCGAAGGGCCCATTAAAGCTACAAATTCGCCTTTATTGATAGTTAGCGATACCGACTTTAAGGCATGAATAACCTCGCTGCCGATAACATATTTACGACCTATATCTTTAATGGTAATTAATGGCTTCATCCGCGTTTTGTTATTTGACTAAGATACGGTATGGAATGTTACAGTTGAAAAAGAATTTTTGTGCACTAACTTTTCAGCCTGATCTTACCTGAAGTATATAACGCAATAGCCTGCTGCAAAATGTCTTGAATAGTATCAACCGGCAAATCGCGGGAGGCATCAAATAACATGGTTTTCATCCTCGCCCTGTCTTCCTGTATCAGGTTGGGGTGTTCAATATGTTTGCCTTCAACTATACCGATATAAGGCTGGTGATGTTTTTTGTGTACCCACAGGTAGCAAAACATTTTACCCTTGTAGCAAAAAAAAGGCATGCCGTATTTCCAGGCAGCGGTAACGTCTTTATCCTGCGCAAGTATAATATCGCGTAAAGCCAATAAACAACTTTTAATGGGTTCGGGTTGGTTTGAATAAAACTCTTCTAATGGAGTCATCCGTTTCTTGTTCCCCGTTTAGGGGGTTAGGGCTTATCCAATTACTTTTGCCACTCTAAAATGGTCTTTATCGTGTGCAGGTGCATTTTCAAGCGCTTCTTCGTGAGTGATATCCTGCTTAACAACATCGGGGCGCAATGGGCTAATGGTCGTGGTCATATAAACCAGGGGTTCAACACCGGTGGTATCTATTTCGTTCAGCTTATCCATAAAGCCCAATATATTGCCCATGTCGTTAATCAACTCCTCACATTCGGCATCGGTAACTTCCAAACGGGCAAGGTGGGCTATTTTATCAACGGTTTCTTTGTTCATGCTTTGGCAAATTTATTATTTATCGGGGTATAAACCTCATCTTTTAATATATCGGTATCATCAACAGCTAAGAATATGCCCGGGTATCAGGATTGAAATTTATTAGCAGTCTTAAATTTCTGATCAATAATATTAAAAACCTGGTCTTTAAGCGCATCGGCATCATCAACTGTCAGCTTTGATGTATCAATAGGCTTGTGGAAATAAATATGGCACAAACCCGGGTTACTACCTATTTCAAGTCCGGTATCCCAAAGTACCTTCCAGGTATCGATACAGGTAACAGGTATAATAGGTATTTTGAGTTCGATAGCCAGCCTGAACGGCCCGTTTTTAAACGGATTTAGCTGTGGCGGATAGTCATCCGGAATTTTTCCTTCCGGGAAAATGATCAGGCTCATACCACTTTTTAAATTTTGTTCGGCACGTTTAAATGCACGGAACGACGACATTTTACTATCCCGGTTAACCGGGATATCAATGGTTTTGAAAAATAAATTAAGTGGAAATTTATCCAGCAAAGCTTCTTTACCTATATAGTGAAAATTATTGTGCATCCCCAGTGTTGTACCGGTAACATCCAGGTTTGAAACATGGTTTGGGCATACGATGTAAGTTTTACTCCAATCTATAGTACTTTCATAATCAATACTATAAAACACACCAGCCAAAGTCGAGCTTAAAAAACCACAGATCTTTCGCACTTTATTCATTGCAGGATACCGTGATGGCTTACGCGAAAAAAGATAGAGCAGCGGATAAAAAAGGAAGATAAAAACGGCAACACTGTACCGGTAAATGCGGGCATGGAGTTTTCTCAGCATTAATTTCATCGACATCAAAAATAGAAAAAATACTTACTTTCGCCCCATGGAAACTGTTGTTAGTGGTATTCGTTCCACAGGAAAATTACATTTAGGCAATTACTACGGAGCTATTCAAAACTTCGTAAAAATGCAAAACGAATTTAAGTGCTTTTTTTTCATAGCCGATCTGCATTCGTTAACTACGCACCCTACCCCGGCCGACCTGCACGGCAATGTGAAACAGGTGTTGGTAGAATACCTTGCAGCAGGCATTGATCCCGAAAAGGTAACGATCTATGTACAATCCGACGTGCCCGAAATTGCCGAACTGTACCTGTATATGAACATGAACGCCTATATGGGCGAACTGGAACGCAGCACTTCATTTAAAGATAAAGTGCGTGCCAACCCCGACAACGTAAACGCCGGCCTGCTAACCTATCCTGTGTTAATGGCTGCCGATATTTTGATCCATAAAGCTACTAAAGTACCGGTTGGTAAAGATCAGGAACAACATTTGGAAATGGCCCGCACTTTTGGCAACCGCTTTAACCGGATGTATAGTAATGATTATTTCCCCGAGCCTTATGCTTTTAATTACAGCGATAACCTGGTTAAGATACCGGGTTTAGATGGCAAAGGAAAAATGGGTAAATCGGAAGGTGAAGCCAATGCGGTTTATTTGTCAGACTCGCCGGAAATTATCCGTAAAAAAGTAATGCGTGCTGTTACAGATAGCGGCCCGACAGCCGAAAATCAGCCTAAGCCAACCGAAATACAAAACCTTTTCGATCTGATGAAGGTGGTATCAACACCTGATACCTATGTTCATTTTGACGAACTATATAACAAGTGCCAGATCCGTTACGGCGACCTGAAAAAGCAGTTAGCCGAAGATATGGTAATTGCTACAGCGCCTATCCGCGAACGCATTGATGCTATTGCCAGCGACGCGGTATACTTACGCCAGGTAGCTAAACACGGCGCTATAAAGGCCCGTGAAAGCGCACAGAAGACTATTAAAGATGTAAGGGAAATTATTGGGTTCCGTGGGTTTTGAGTTATGATCAGTTCCTTTGAATAACCATTAGGATTTTCGATTTATAACTTTTACCTTTTGACTTTAAACTTTTGACTTAAAAACATGCACATAGCCATTGTAGGCAACATAGGAGCCGGTAAAACCACATTAACAGAATTATTAGCTAAAAATTACGGGTGGGAACCATTGTACGAAGCCGTAGACAATAACCCCTACCTGGAAGATTTTTACAGCGACATGAAACGCTGGAGCTTTAACCTGCAGATCTACTTTTTGAATAACCGTTTCCAGCAGATCATCGAGATACAAAAAGGCACCCGTAATATTATACAGGACAGAACGATATACGAAGACGCATTCATTTTTGCCGAAAACCTGCACGACATGGGATTGATGACCAGCAGAGATTATGAAAATTACCGGGCTATATTTGATAACATTACCAGCTTTATTAAACCGCCCGATCTGTTAATTTACCTTAAAGCATCGGTACCAACCTTAGTAAACAATATACAACGCCGCGGCCGTGAGTACGAAAGTGGTATCCGTTTGGATTATCTTTCAAAACTGAACGAAAAATATCAGAAATGGATAAACGGTTACAAACTGGGCAAATTGCTGATATTGGATAAAGATCACCTCGATTTTACCAATAACCCCGAAGACCTGGGCAGTATTATCCAACTGATAGAACGCGAAATAAACGGGTTGTTTTAAGCTTACGCAATGAAGATCTTAGGCATCATACCTGCACGTTACGCTTCTACCCGTTTTCCGGGTAAACCCCTGGTTGATATTGCCGGTAAAAGTATGCTGCAGCGGGTTTATGAGCAGGCCAAAAAGTGTAAGAGCCTAACCGAGGTTATTGTTGCTACCGATGACGAGCGCATTTTTGACCATGTAACCGGTTTTGGCGGTGTAGCCGCAATGACATCAGACAAGCACCAAAGCGGCACCGACCGCTGTGCCGAAGTTGCGGCCAAATACCCCGAATATGGTGTAGTGATCAATATCCAGGGTGATGAACCTTTTATCGATCCGGAACAGATAGCTCTTGTAGCCGGCTGTTTTAACGGGCCCGGTACACAACTGGCCACTCTTATCAAAAAGATCAACACTACCGAAGAGCTTTATAATTTCAGTTCGCCCAAGGTGATCATTAATAAACAATCCGAAGCGATCTACTTTTCACGTGCAGCCATTCCGCACGTGCGCGGCGAAGAGCCACAACGCTGGTTATATCATAACACCTATTACAAACACATCGGCATATATGGTTATAACAGCGATGTTTTGCAGCAGGTAACACTTCTGCCCCTGTCATCACTCGAAAAAGCCGAAAGCCTTGAACAGCTGCGCTGGATAGAAAACGGTTACCGCATTAAAGTTGCCGAAACCGAACTGGAAACTCACGCCATTGATACCCCGCAGGATCTGGAAAAGCTACTGGAAACTTTGAAGTTAAAGTAAACGGATTCATCCCGGGTCACAAACAATCGTCCGCCTTTGTATCAGTAACCGTCCGGAAACGAACAGTTAATTTGGTTTCGTTTTTTATAATACACTAAAAATCAATCAGTTGTTTAAATGGTGTCAATTTTGGCATGCACTTGAAAAACAATCACGATGATGACGACTGATAACCGTTTAAACGAAATGTGGGCAGGCTGCCTCAAAAACGACCGCAAACAGCAAGAACTATTATACAGAACCTTAGCACCCAAAATGCTGGCCGTATGTATGCGTTATGCTAAAGATAAAGACGAAGCGCAGGATATACTGCAGGAAGGTTTTATAAAAATGTTTAACAACGTACATAAATATCGTGGTGATGGCAGCCTTGAAGGATGGATCCGCCGCATTATGGTGCACTCGGCTATATCACGATATCGTAAACTAAAACCAACCGTATTGATGGAAGACCTGCCTGAACAAGCCGACCGTTATGGGAGCAATAGCTATAACGCTCATGGCCTTGAGGTGAACGATCTGCTAAAAATAATACAAAAACTGCCTCAAACTTACCGATCGGTTTTTAATATGTATGCTATTGAAGGCTACTCGCACCAGGAGATAGGCCAGGTACTTGGCATCAGCGAGTTGTTATCGCGCACCAATATGTTTAGGGCACGCGCTATATTAAAGGACGCAATTACCCGTCTTACAGGCGAAGTTTATTGCCTGGCTGGGTAAATTATTTACCCAGCCCACTACCCCTTATTCCTAAAGCCTCAAGCCGTGAATCTGGTATTAATATTTTCACAATTTAATAATATTAAAATTAGGTTTTAATAATTATTGTTTTATATATTTACAAAAATAACAAACGGAATTTCCCCAATCCTACAAAGAGCAGGTGTTCATTTTTTTTCCTGCATTATTTTTATTCGATCTCTAAAGTTGTTCTTATAACAACTAAGGGTACTTTTTTCTTGCATCTACTACAAAACTGCCGGCATTTAATAACGCATTAAATCAATACCCTTGCTTTGATTTAATGTTTTCTTAATTAATAATATAATTACGATTAAAAAATTAACAATAACTAAAATCATATTATAATTATAAACACCTGATTTGCACAGGGTGATTAAAGGCAAGGCGTAACCCCAAAAGCCAAACGAGTAGGGATAAACTTAAATTATTTACACAATGTCAACTTCAACACCATTAGCTGGCCTGTTTCAGCTATGCTTACTTGCAGAAAAACCGGGATTATTAGGTGCCCCGGTTTTTAATCTTAAATTATTGGTGTACCCAGCGGGTCAGTCAGTAACCGGCTTGGTTCACATTTCACAATCTGTTACGCCACAAGGGGCTCCGGTAGTTGTAAACGTACACGGCACTCTCCACGAAATGGTTTTTGGCGCACAGGTAACCAAAGTTATCACACTTTCGGGCCAGTATGTAGTTAGTTTTCCGCCACCTGCTATTGGCTCTTACCTGGCTAATTTTTCGGCAACCCTTGTTTTTAACCAAAAAGATGCATGGACCGGTGTAAGTAATTTCGCCTGGGGCCATCAAACCGATAACGGCGTGCCAACCCATAGTGTACCTTGTTAAAACGTAATTTGGCAAAAAATCAAAACAGCTTCAAAATAACTTGAAGCTGTTTTTTTTATCACATTGACCATAAATATTGAGCTATTTTTGGCCATTGTAACAAATAAATCCGGCGCCAGTGATACGCCGCAAGCACTAAATACAATCCTCCACATCACCTATTTTCTCAACAAATACGGCGTAATCCAAAAAATTTATTACTTTTGCATCCCGTACACAAACATTTGGTTTCGCTCTTTTTTTGAAGCCAAAATCCTTAAAACATATGACTAAATATATTTTTGTTACGGGTGGCGTTACTTCGTCATTAGGAAAAGGTATTATTTCCGCATCTCTCGCAAAGCTTTTACAGGCACGTGGTTACAGTGTAACCATTCAAAAGTTCGACCCTTATATCAACATTGATCCGGGTACGATGAACCCTTATGAGCATGGCGAATGCTATGTAACAGAAGATGGCGCCGAAACTGATCTGGATCTGGGCCATTACGAGCGCTTTTTAAACACACCGACATCAAAAGCCAATAACATTACTACCGGCCGTATCTATCAAAATGTGATCAACCGCGAACGCCAGGGTGCCTTTTTAGGTAAAACTGTACAGGTTGTACCCCATATTACCGATGAGATAAAAAGCAACATCCGCATTTTAGGTGAAAGCGGCAACTACGATATTGTGATCACCGAAATTGGCGGTACCGTGGGCGATATCGAATCGCTGCCATTTATTGAGGCTGTACGCCAGTTCAGGTGGGAAACCGGCCAGAACAATTCGCTGGTTATCCATTTAACCTTGATCCCGTTTTTAGCTGCAGCCGGCGAGTTAAAAACAAAACCTACGCAGCACTCGGTTAAAATGCTGCTGGAATATGGAATTCAACCCGATATCCTGGTTTGCCGTACCGAACACCATATCAATGCCGACATCAGAAAAAAAATTGCATTATTTTGTAACGTAAACATCAATGCAGTAATCGAATCAATAGATGCATCGACCATATACGATGTGCCTTTGCTGATGTTGAAAGAACAATTAGACAAAACCGTTTTAAGCAAATTAAAACTGCCAACTAAAAACGAGCCTAACCTGGAAAGCTGGAAAGACTTTTTAGGCAGGTTAAAAAATCCTACAGCCGAGATCCGTATCGGCCTGGTGGGTAAATACGTTGAGTTGCCCGATGCTTATAAATCAATCACCGAGTCATTTATCCACGCAGGTGCCAAAAATGAGTGCAAGGTGCGTGTTGAAACTATTCACTCGGAAGAACTGACACCTGAGAACGCAATTGAAAAACTGCAGGGTCTGCATGGCATATTGGTAGCACCAGGCTTTGGCCAGCGTGGTATTGAGGGTAAAATTGAAGCCATACGCTATGTGCGCGAAAATAACATCCCTTTCTTTGGTATTTGTTTAGGTATGCAAATGGCCGTGGTTGAGTATGGCCGTAACGTATTGGGGCTTAAAGATGCACACAGTACCGAAATGGATATCGAAACCCCTCACCCGGTTATCGGTATGATGGAAGGTCAGAAAAAGATCACTACCAAGGGCGGCACCATGCGTTTAGGTGCATATGCCTGCGATCTGCGTAAGAACAGTAAAGCCGCTTCTATTTACGGCAAGGCCCATATTTCTGAGCGCCACCGCCATCGTTACGAGTTTAATAACGCCTATCTTAAGCAATATGAAAACGGCGGCATGATACCATCGGGTATTAACCCCGACAATAACCTGGTTGAGATAGTAGAGCTTAAAAATCACCCGTTTTTTGTAGGCGCGCAATTTCACCCCGAATTAAAATCAACGGTTGCTAATCCTCACCCACTTTTTGTTAACTTTGTCGCCGCTGCGCTGGCTTATGCCCGTAAAAAATAGATTTATAGCAGGTACTTTTTAAATAATGGATAAAAATACATACACAGGATTATTCCTGATCATGCTCATTTTGTTTGGCTTCTTTTACTTAACCAAGCCAAACGATGCTCAAATTGCCGCCGAGAAAGCCCGTATACACCAGGATTCGTTAAAAAAAGCAGGTATAAAGCAAACTGCCGCTGTTGTTAAACCTGATAGCGTTAAGCAACCTGCTAAGATCGATTCGGCGTTATTAAAATCGCCATTCGGCATTACTACCGTTGGTACAGAGCAATTTATAACGCTCGAAAATAAAGAGCTGAAAGTTAAATTATCAACTTTAGGCGGCCGCATACAATCAGTTGAGCTTAAAAACTTTAAAACCTTTGATAAAAAACCTTTGGTGCTGTTTGATGGTGCTCAAAACCATTTAGGTTTATACTTTACCGCTGCCGGTAAAAGCATCAACACCAATACCTTGTACTTTAAGCAGATCAGTGCTGTAATGCAGGATTCATCGGCGGTAACGCTGCGCTTAAATTATAGCGATAATCAGTATATCGATTATGTGTATACGTTGCCTGCATCGGGCTACAAACTTGGCTTTAATATCAAGATGAACGGCCTTGAGCAGGTAATACCTAACAACGCTCCTTTAACTTTAGGATGGCAGGCAAGCCTGAACAAAACAGAAAAGGACATGACCATGGAGCGCCAGTACTCAACTATTTACTATGAAAACTCCGACGGGGATGTTAACAGCCTGAGCACTACCAAAGACGATACCGCCCTGGTAAAAGATAAAAAGGTTAGTTGGGTATCGTTCAAACAACACTTTTTCTCAAACGTACTGATCTATAAAAACGGATTTGAAAATGCCAACCTGCATGTGAGCACCGATACCAGTTTACATAACGAGCTTAAACAAACCTTAGCTAAGGTACAGCTGTCAAACAATACAGGCGGCAATTACCCGATGACCTTTTACTTTGGCCCTAACTTGTTTAAAACACTTAAGGCACAGGGCGATGGCCTTGAAAAACAAACTGATTTTGGCTGGGGACCGTTAAGATATATTAACCGTTGGGTTGTTTTACCGGTATTTGACTTTTTAAAAGGATTTGGCTGGAACTACGGTATCATCATCCTGATGCTGACCATTTTGTTGAAACTGGTGCTATCTCCGTTAACCTATAAGTCTTACCTGTCGATGGCTAAGATGCGTATCCTGAAACCGGAAATTGACGAGATCAAAGCTAAAGTGGGCGAAGACAACCCAACCCTGTTGCAACAGGAAACCATGAAGCTGTACAAAAAAGCAGGTGTAAACCCGCTTGGTGGTTGTTTGCCGATGTTATTGCAATTACCAATTGTTTTTGCATTCCTGCGATTCTTCCCGGCGTTGTTTGAGTTACGGGGTCAAAGCTTTTTGTGGATGAAGGATCTGTCGACGTATGATGATGTGATCAAATTTGGAACTAACCTTCCGTTTATTGGTGAGCACTTAAGCTTAATGTGTTTGCTGATGACCATCTCGACATTTATTTACACTTACTTTAACAACCAGATATCGGGTGTAACCGGCCAGATGAAATACATCGGCTACATTACCCCTATTATCTTTATCGTGGTGTTAAACAAATATCCATCTGGCTTAAATTATTACTATTTCTTAGCTAACATGTTAACCTTCACCCAGCAGTATTTGATCCGCCTGATGGTTGATGAGAAAAAAATACATGCCGAAATACAGGAAAATAAAAAGAAACCTGAGGATAAAACCAAAAAGAAATCGGCATTTGCACAACGTATGGATGATTACATGCGCCAGCAACAACAAATACAAGCTAAAAAGAAATAAGCTTATTCCGTTTGAATGCTAAGGTAAGCTCTGTATATTTGGTTATACAGAGCTTTTCTGTTTAGTATAAACTATAAACCGGCTTATTGCATGTTGCGTACATTTACTGTTTTTATACTGGTCATTATTGTCCAGATTTCATTTGCACAGGAAACTATTGAATTAAGTGCTTATCACGGCGGAGGTATAACTGAAAGGTATCATGCGCTGAAAACCGACCGCAAAATAAAACAAGGTTTATATCAACAGGTAACCCGTAGAAATACCGCTGTCGTATCCGGAAGCTATGAGCATAACAAACGCGTAGGGATCTGGCACTTTTATGATAAGGAAGGAAGAGTAAACGAGTTATATAATTACACCACCGGCAAATTACTTTATGAGGCACCTGTTGATAGCGCCCACGAATACATCGGGTATATTTTTGATAAAAGGGTGGAACGTACCGATACTGCAACCAAACCCATCCGCATTGGCGGCACCTGGTTTGGTTACATGCCTTATATTAAATTGTTTAAAATAGATCCCGGAAACTTTTATGCTTCTGCACCTATACGTGCCTTTTTACAAATGCTGGTAAGCCCGGGCGGCCGCTTATCCGAATGTAAGCTGCTTGTACAGTTAAAGAGCAATAATAGTATTTTGGACACCTATTTACTAAATAACGACCTGTTAGATGAATACGATAAGCAATTTGTACCCGCTACCGTTAACCATCAACCTGTTGTATCAACCATATCTGTCCTCGTTAAAATAAACGACGACTGGACGATCAGCCTTTATTAAAAAAGGCCCCCTTTAGTGGAAGCCTTTAACGATATATTATTGTTTACTAGGGGCAGGTGGTGGTGGCGGGCCCTGTGGGCGTGGCGGACGCATTGTTTTTTCTACTTCGGTATATTTAGTAAACTGCGCCGGTGTAAGCACCTTTTTTATCTCGGCATCCCTGATAGCTACCAGGCTATCGGCCGATTTCTTTTTTCCAGGCGGTAATGGCGGCGGTGGTGGTGGCGGCGGCATTTTGCCCCTTACTTTTTCCATGCTTGTAAAAAAGCTTTTGTAAGCTGTTTCAACTTTTAATTTCTGTGCAGGGGTTAGCGTCAGGTCTTTTTCAAGCTTAGTGCTCACCTGCTTTGAATGCTCTTCGGGCGATGGTGGTTTTGGGCCCGGTGGCGGCCCTTGCTGTGCCTTAACCACGCAGGTAGCTAAAAGCAAGCCGGATAATAGGATGGAGATTTTAGTTTTCATAATTTAATTGCTTTTAGTGTATTAGATGTCGCTTTGATATAAATCCTGCGTTGTGGTTATTTTATTGCGGCGGCCCGGGCGGAGGGCCCTGCCCTTCACCTGGCGGCGGTGGCGGAAAATCACCTCCCCGGCCTGGCGGTGGTCCTTGCGGCCTTCCACCTCCCGGCCCCATCATGCGCAACACCTGTTTAATAATATTATCAAATTTTGTTTTTTGCGTATCGTTACACAACGCCCTTACTTTTTTAAAGTGCTCGTAAGTGATCATATCCAGCTTACGTTCGCACTTCGCGATGTGTGCCGATAGTGTATCTACCTCTGCCTGTGATGTTTCCGGATGCGCTATTGAGTTAAAAAATGCATCTTTTGCTTCCCTTAAATCATCCTGCACCCTACCTACATTTTCGCGATGCTGTTGTACCAACTCCTCATAGGCCCGTTGTTGCGAAGCATCCAAACCTAATTCGGCAATAATAAATTTTTGGGTGTTTGATTGCCCGCGAGGCAGATCAGCTATTTTATTACTGTGAAGCTTGATATACCAGAAACCTGCAAGCGTTGCAATATTGGCCACAACCAATAGGCCTACAATAAAGCCCCACATCCTGTTTTTTAATACCTGATCCATTATCTTTCCGAATTATTGTATATCGAAGTTGTGTTCATATTGTATTCAACTGCAAAATTTTGCAGCGCATTGGCAGATTTCGCCGTGTTTGAATTAACCGGCGCCATTCCCTTAATGGCCATAATATTCAACACTAAAAATACGGTAAGTACACTAACCGCTATTGCGGGCCGGTTTAACATTTGCTGTAATAAGCCATCAAACATCGATGTTTTTCTTTGGTGCAGCTTAGCCTCGAGCCGGGCATAAAAAAACGGAGGCGCCTCTGCCCTGCTTATCCCGTCAAGGCTATTTAGCACAGCCTCAATTTTGTTATTGATATCACCCTTGTTTTCCATTGTATTTGTTATTTATCGGTGTAATAATAAGTCTGTAACAGCTTTCGTAAATTTTGCTTTGCGCGATGCATGTACGATTCGACCGCGCCAACGCTAACGCCCATAATATCCGCCACATCCTGGTAGTTTTGCCCTTCAATCTTATTGAGTACAAATGCCACCTTTTGATTTTCGGGCAATTGATCGAGCGCTTTAAACAATATTGCCGATCGTTCCTTGTTCTCCATCAGTACACCCGGATGTACAAAATCGGGAACATCCCGTTCTACCTCGTTATTAGCGCCGAACAAACTGGTTATTAAGGCAAATCGTTTTTTACGTTGTTTGTGTCGTTGCCAATCCAATACTTTGGTTATGGTGATACGATAGATCCAGGTTGATAATTTTGATTCGCCTTTAAATTTTTGCACCGATTCATAAACCTGTATAAAAACCTCCTGGGCAATATCTTCAGCCTCTTCCTGGTTATGTATCATACTTAAAGCAGTATTAAAAACCATATGCTGAAACTGATCAACAAGCTGCCTGAAAGCGTTTTGCTGCTTGTTTTTCAATGCCAAAACCAAATGTTCTTCGCTCAAAACCAACGGTGTGTTTAGGGGTTAGACGATATTGTAAAAATAATCCTGCGGTGTAATTTACTTTTTTTTGATAATTAATTATTGATATCCAAAATTTAACCCGGCGACCGCTTAATTAAAGTGTTAAATTTTTGCAACAACTGTGTTAACGCTTACAGATATGCCATTTTAGTAATACCTTAGTAATTGTGAAAAAGTACCCTCTGCTTTTAATTTTAGTTTGCATGTCGGCCGTTTTAAAAGCCCAAACGGATACTGTTGCAGCTAAAATAAGTAAGATACCGGTTATACATGTCGACGTTTTGGCCAAATTTCCGGGCGGCGATTTTACCAAATACATTGCAGCTAATATCAGTTATAAAAAAAAGTCTGACAGAGATTTACGCGGCCAGGTAATCATATCTCTAAAGATAGACACCAACGGCCATGTATCCAATGTAAATGTGCTGAAAAGCGTAACCCCGCAAATAGATCAGCAAGTAGTCCATGTGATCAAATCATCTCCCAAATGGCAGCCCGCCATGACAAAGGGTAAACCTGTAGGCGTTTATATGGTTTTTAATATCGATATGGGAGTAATAAGCGCCCTTGCTCTTTCGGCACCAGCTAAAACACCGGTAGTAAACGCACCGGAGGCGATCAAAAAACCGGTAATAGAACCTGTAACGACTAATAAAAAGCCCCCGGTAAGTGAAAAGAAAGCAGAGGCATCGCCCATTTTAAATGAGAACAAACCCGGTTTAAAGGCCGTTAAAAAGCCGGTTCCGCCGTTTGATAAAAAACCTGTACCTGTTGAAAAGAAGCCGGTTGCGCCAGTTGTAAAAAAAACGCCGCCACCGCTACCGGTTAAGAAAGCTGGACCCGTAGCAGTTAAAAAGCCTGTTGCTGCACCGGTTATTAAAAAAACACCGCCACCGGTGAAGAAGCCTGAACCAGTGATAGTTAAAAAGCCGGTTGTACCGGTTGCTAAAAAAACACCACCACCGCCACCGGCTAAGAAAACTGAACCGGTAGTGGTTAAAAAACCTGTTGCTGCACCGATTGTTAAAAAAACGCCTCCACCACCACCGGTAAAGAAGGCGGAGCCGATAGTAGTTAAAAAGCCTGTTGCTGCGCCGGTGGCAAAAGTGACAGCTAAGCCTGCTGAGAAAAAACCAGTTGCAGCACCGGTGATCAGGCACAGGGTACTGAGCGCTAAAAGCAAACAAAATCCGGCTGATGATCTGAATCAAACACTCGGCCCATCATCAGAGGCACAATTCCCTAACGGTGGATTGCCTGCTTTTTTTAAGTATCTAAGCGATAATATTCATTACCCCATCCTGTCTAAAATAAATAAAATAGAGGGCGAGGTTAATTTAACTTTTATAGTTGATAAAGATGGCACGGTTACTGATGTTAAAGTAATAAGTGCGCCGGCAGAGGATCTGGCACAGGAGGCAAAGCGTGTTATCCTGGCAGCGCCTAAATGGAAACCCGCTATGCAAAATGGCGTAGCTATAAAAGAAACGTTTACCGTGCCTATAAATTTCAAGTTTCAAGACAAACCAAGTCAACCTTAAATTATGAAGTATATTTTTTTGCAGTTATTGTTTTTATTCCCCTTCGTGTTAAAAGCGCAAACAGTAACCGTTACCAAACATGCCAACACGGCCCTAAACTTTAAAGCCATAGATGTTGAACCACAGTTTCCGGGTGGCACCAAGGCCTTTAACAAATACTTATCTAAAAATGTGATCTATCCCGCAAATGCTACCGCTCAGGAGATGAACGGTTCGGTAACATTGGCTATGGCTATTGAAAAAGACGGGACTATAACAGATATCAAGATCGTAAACGGATTATCGGAAGTAATGGACAGAGAAACCGTGCGCCTGATGACCGCCTCACCTAAATGGAAGCCAGGGGTGCAGCGCGGCCAGCCTATACGTGTGCGTTATACTTTTACTATTAACTATGCACAGATCGGCGATAAACGCGGTTAAATTGGGGGCATACCCCTATCTCCCTGAAACAAAATAGATATCCAATAAAAAAGCCTCACCAGAATATCCGATGAGGCTTTTTATATTGTTGTTTGCTGATTACTCAGCAGCTGGTGCTTCTTCTGCTTTATCAGCAGCTGGCTCAGCTTTTTCTTTTTTAGCTTTTGGTGCTTTTGCTACCGGAGCGGCTTCTTCTGCAGCTGGTGCAGCTTCAACAGCAGGTGCTACGGCTTTAGGTGCTTTTTTTGCAGCAGGTTTTGGTGCTTCAACAACAGCAACCGGCTCTGGTGCAAATGGGATAACTGATACGTATGAACGGTTATCTGCTTTCTTTTTGAAAACTACAGTACCATCGATCAAAGCAAATAAAGTATGATCTTTACCGATACCTACGTTTTTATCAGGATTGTGTGGAGTACCACGCTGACGAACGATAACATTGCCGGCAATAGCTGGCTGACCGCCAAATATTTTAATACCTAAACGCTTGCTATGTGACTCGCGACCGTTTCTGGAACTACCGGCCCCTTTTTTGTGTGCCATTTTTAATATTTTTTACGAGCCAATAACAGGCTCTTGAGGTTAATAATTATAAAGAAATACCTGTTATCTCTATTTTAGTGAATTGTTGGCGGTGACCATTTTTCTTTTTGTAACCTTTTCTTCTTTTCTTTTTGAAGATAATTACTTTATCACCTTTTAAATGAGACACGATCTTAGCTGTTACTTTAGCGCTCTTCAAATCAGAACCTAATTTGAATTTACCTTCGTTTTCGGCTAACAATACTTTGTCAAATTCAATACTAGCGCCTTCATCTCCCTGTAAACGGTGTACAAAGATCTGCTGGTCTTTTGCAACTTTAAATTGCTGTCCGGCTATACTTACTATTGCGTACATTATTGTTAATTATTTAGTTATTTAAAATGAGGTGCAAATATAGGGTTTTGTTTTAAAAAATGCAAACGGTAATATGTTTTAATGTTGTAAGGTTTGAAAGTTACGGTATCCGCTACTACCCCTCACGCAAACTATTCGGCACTACCTATTTCCGATCCCTGCTATCGGCTTCGTCAAGACGGGATTGCAGCGACTTCACCATCATTTCTGCTGCATCTTTCAGTTTAGGGTCGCCGTTAAAGGCATCATCAAACCAAACGGTTTTGGTTTTTCGCTTATACTTAAACTGAATATAATAGTGGGGTGCTTTGTTAAAACCAACCTCCATACTATCGTAACCTATTTTGGATGGAAAATCCCAAAAACCGAGTTCGGCAGCTTTTCTGTGCAGAATCAGAAAATCGTCGTATGTCAATCTTAAATGCTTTTTAACCAACGAATCGTGCGAGTTTACGTATTGATAGTTACCCGTTTTAGAGCTGTATTTATTGATCAGGCTGTCACCTGTGCCATAATTAAAAGTGATGGAATCAAATTCGGTAAATTTATACGGAGCGTTTTTAAGCATTATCCCATAATAGTAAAAACAGTAGAATAAAAACGGTAATACAATACTTACCAGGAGAAATATTTTTTTGGCTCTGAGGGACATTGGTTATTCGTTATTGTGTTATTAGTTATTGTTAAACAGGGCTCAAAGTTAATTGTATTATTGGCACGCATGCAATTTTTGTGATCAATTACTTTGTCACTTAATAATCTATTAACCTATAACAGTCTCTTCTGCCAATTCACCTTCCCACTTGCTTACTACCGCTGTTGCCATGGCGTTACCCAGCACATTGGTTGCTGAGCGGCCCATATCCAGCAATGGATCGATGCCTATCAATAAAGCCAAACCTGCTTCCGGGATATTAAACGTAGCAATAGTACCGGCAATAACCACTAATGATGCCCGCGGCACACCCGCTACGCCCTTGCTTGTAAGCATCAATATCAGCAGCATGGTTAGCTGCTGCCCTAATGATAACGGGATACCATATGCTTGCGCGATGAACAGCGAGGCAAAGGTCATGTACATCATAGAGCCATCAAGGTTAAACGAATAGCCCAGGGGCAATACAAAGCTCACTATCTTATCTTTACAGCCAAATTTTTCGAGTTCGATAAGTACACGCGGATAAGCGGCTTCGCTGGTTGAGGTGCTGAAGGCGATCAGGATGGCATCTTTAATATTATTAACCAGCGTAAACGCCCGGCTCTTGAGCACTACAAAACCAACGCCAATGATCACGATCCACAGAATTAATAAGCCTGAATAAAACTCGCTTATAAATACCGCGTAGGTCGACAAAATGCCCAATCCCTGCTTGGCTACAATAGCGGTAATGCTGCCAAACACCGCTAACGGCGCCAGGCTCATTACATAGCCGGTTATCTTCATGATAATGTGGGCAATGGCATCCATGGCTTTGATCACGATCTTGCCCTGTTCGCCTACTGCTGCCGTAGCCACTCCAAAAAATATGGCAAACACCACTATTTGCAATATCTCATTATTCGCCATCGATTCGATAAAGCTTCGCGGAACAACGTGGCCGATAAAATCCCGTAAGGAAAGCGCCGACTTTTTAATATCGGTACCTAAATGACTATCAGGTAACGGAATGTGCATATGGCTGCCCGGCTGGTAGATATTAACCAGTATCATACCCAACAGTAGCGATATTAACGTGGCCGAAATAAACCACAGCATGGTTTTACCGCCAATACGCCCCACGGCGCTGATATCGCCAACCTTGGCAACGCCTACCACCAGCGTAGTAAATACCAGCGGCGCTACGATCATTTTAATGAGTCGCAAAAATATATCACTTAAAATGGTAAAGCCCTCCAGTTTATCTTCGCGAATGGTGTCGCTCTCTTTGCGGATCTTTACATTGGCTGCCCGCAGCGCTTTTAAGGCTTTGTAGTCTGCCCGCGTAGTATCTTTTATTAAAACGATCTGGTTATCAAGCCCCTTTATGGTGGTTTCGGCAGTGGCTATTTTATCGTTATATGGTTTAATAACGGTTTCGTTATAAATATACCCGGCAATAACGCCTGCAATTAATGCGATAAAAATATAGAGTGTCAGTTTGTTTTTAATCATTTGTGGTTTTTATTGGATCACGAAAATATAACAAAATTTCGATTGTACGTGTTTACAACACAGCATGTTGGTACTACATACGCCAAATTTAATTGTAACGTTGCGTCGGCGTATCAACAATAAATCATTATTTTGCCAATATTTATGAGCATTAAGCAATACGGTTTACAGGAAATAAAGAAGGAGTTGCAGCACCTGGATGATAAACAGGCCGCTTTGCTTTTATTGCGTATGGCGCGCTATAAAAAGGAAAACAAAGAACTACTTGCTTATTTATTATTTGATGCTGATGATGAACTGGCTTTCGCCGAAAGTTTTAAACACGATATCGGCCTGATGATGAGCCAGGCCCCCTCACGCAGCTATGATACTGCCAAGCTATTACGTAAGATTTTAAAACTCACTAATAAATACATCAAATTTACGGGCTCGAAACAGGTTGAAACCGAATTGTTGCTGACATTTTGCCGCAATTACCTGGATTATGTTGACAGGCGCACATCATTTAAACCTTTAAGATTAATATTGGTTAAGCAGCTCGAAAAAACCAAAAAGGCCATTGATAAACTGCACGAAGACCTGCAGTTTGATTATATGACCGAATTTGACGCCCTGGTTGAAGACGCCGAAAAGCGTTTACCCTGGTTCTATAAAAATGAATTAACGTTGTAACAAGTATTACCTCCCTTCGTCTAAACCAATATAAATTAAACTTAAGTGACCAATAAAGAGGCGGTTTTTAAACAGATTTTTGAAGCTAACTCAAAAAAGATCTTCCATTTGTGTTATGGTTATACCGGCGACGACGATGCCGCGAACGACCTTTTGCAGGAAACTTTTTTGAAAGTGTGGCAAAACCTCGAAAAATTCCGCAACCAGGCTATGATCTCGACCTGGATCTACCGGATTGCTGTAAATACCTGCCTAACCTACCTAAGATCGGAAAAGCGACAAGCTAAAGACGAACTGACTCCATTTATCGCTGAAACTAAAATAGACGAGGTGAGCGAGAAAAACGAGCAGGTTGCCTTGCTGTATAAATGTATATCCAAGCTTGATGAATCGGAAAGAATAATTATCACTATGGTTTTAGATGAGATGCCGTATCCTGAAATAGCAGAAATATCGGGTATATCCGAAGGTAATCTGCGCGTAAAAATTTATCGTATTAAACAGAAATTAACAGATTTATATAACCACTATGAAAGACTTTGAGCATTTGATGGCGGTCTGGCAAAACCAGCCCGTAAAGGAGCAGCTTTCGGTGGATGAGGCTCTTAAGCAAGTAAAAAAGGGAATGGGCAGCCTTAGCCGGAAGTTGATGTGGGGGATTGTGGCCATGATAGTTGCTATAGTGAACGCCTTTGTAATTTTATTTTTTATGGTATTTCAGTCGTGGGTAACTTATGTGGGGATATTGATCATGCTGGTACCCATGGTGATCTACGTGGTGATGATGGTGCGCGATTACCGCCTGATACACCGCCGCGATGTTACCGTTAACCCTACCGATTACCTGCAAAGCCTTAAGGAATACAAAAAGAACCGTGCTGTGTTATACGGCAAATTATATTACTCATACATTATATTGCTCAGTATAGGGCTTGCGCTTTACTTTTTAGAGGTATTGAATGATGCTACCCTTGTAGGCAAAATAGTTGTTTATAGTTTAACCTGCATCTGGTTTTTGATATGCACCTTTTATTTGAAAGACCGCATTGTAAAAAACGAAGAAGAAAAGATAAACCTTATTGTTGAAAGGTTGGAGCGGTTGAAAGATCAGTTTGCGATGTAAAAAGATGGAAGATGTGAAAGGTAAGATGGAAGATGTAATTGACATCGTTCAACTATTCCTTTTGAGATGATAATTTTATACTGGCAAATATCTTTTTCAATTCAGTAGCTTCCTGAATGTGCTTTTCAAAGCTTAGCTTATAAATATCTTCTTCGTATAACTCACGCAAAACCCGTAACCAGTATACCGACTCCCTTGCTTCACGATATGAAATATTAATCCTATTATTGAAATCTTTCTTTGACGAAGCCCCTTGCGCTTCTTCATAGTTAGCACCAATAGAACCAGATGATCTGGCAACCTGAAGTTTTACAACTTTATAGATTTGATCCTCCGGCAAGCTTTTCAAAAACTTAAGAGTATTTACACCGAAATAAAAAGTGCGATCGAGTAGTTGTAGCGTTTTTTCATTCATTTTTGAATATACATAATTTGCATTATTTCAAAAACTCCTACACATCTTCCATCTTACCTTTCACATCTTACATAAGGTTTACCGTGTATAATTCGGTGCTTCTTTTGTTATGGTAATATCGTGCGGGTGGCTTTCGCGGATACCAGATGCCGTGATGCGTACAAACTGCGCCTTTTGCAAAGTTTCGATATCTTTTGCACCGCAATAGCCCATACTGGCGCGTAAGCCACCTACGTATTGGTACATTACTTCGGCTAAAGTACCTTTAAATGGTACACGGCCTACAATACCTTCGGGAACCAGTTTTTTGATATCATCTTCCACATCCTGGAAGTAGCGATCTTTTGAACCCTGTTCCATCGCTTCTATAGAACCCATACCGCGATATGATTTAAACTTACGGCCTTCGTAAATAATGGTTTCACCCGGCGACTCTTCCACACCGGCAAACAAAGAGCCTGCCATAATGGTACTGGCACCCGCGCCTATAGCTTTGGCAATATCACCTGTGTGTTTTATACCACCATCGGCAATTACCGGAACGCCTGTACCCTGCAAAGCTTTGGCACATTCGTACACGGCATATAATTGTGGTACACCAACACCGGCAATAATTCGGGTGGTACAAATTGAACCCGGCCCTATGCCCACTTTAACCGCATCAGCACCGGCATCGGCCAGGGCCTTTGCACCTGCACCTGTTGCCACATTACCTACTATTACCTGCAGTTTAGGATATTTACTTTTTACTTCTTTCAGTTTATCAATAACGCCTTTACTGTGACCGTGGGCTGTATCAATAGCGATCACATCCACACCGGCTTTTACCAGTGCATCTACCCTATCTAAAGTATCGGCGGTAACGCCAACAGCGGCGCCAACACGTAAACGGCCATGCTCATCTTTACAGGCCGCAGGGAAATTTTTAAATTTCTGGATATCTTTAAAAGTGATCAATCCGCATAAACAGCCATTTTTATCAACTACAGGCAATTTTTCGATCTTGTAGTTTTGCAATATCTCTTCGGCCTGTACAAGGGTTGTACCTTCGGGTGCAATAACCAGGTTATCTTTAGTCATTACTTCGCTAACCGGTTTAGCCATTTGTTTTTGAAAGCGCAGGTCGCGGTTGGTCAGGATGCCCTTTAATTTTCTATCAGCATCAATAACCGGGATACCACCGATCTTGTACTCCTTCATTATTTTAAAGGCATCGGCCAATACCGCAGTTTCCAGTAAGGTAACCGGGTCTTGTATCATGCCACTCTCTGATCTTTTCACCTTGCGTACCTGTTCGGCTTGTTGCTGTATGCTCATGTTTTTGTGCAACATACCAATACCGCCGGCCTGTGCAATGGCAATGGCCAGTTGCGACTCTGTTACGGTATCCATAGCGGCCGAAACGATAGGCACATTGAGCCTGATATTACGGGTTAAAAAGGTACTGGTGTTAACTTCGCGCGGCAGCACATCAGAGTAAGCCGGGAGCAATAAAACATCGTCGTAAGTTAAACCTTCGGAAACAAATTTGGCGGGATCGAGTGACATGGCAAATGAAGATTAAGTTTTCTTATTTGCCGGGCAAAGATAGGTTTTTTTATGGAAGATGCGAAATGGAAGATGGAAAAGATAACGATTTATAAAAAATGTAATGACTAGTCATTTAAGCCCTGACATTGGCTCCTGGCGATTGTCCCAAAAGCAGATAATTAAAATTGTGTTTTCGTATATGGTATAGAGTATTGAGCAATTTTTATGTAATATACATTTTCGCACACCTGTTTCTTCATCAATAAGCGGGTACAAGTAGGTGTAACTTCAATTGTTTTAAGGCTGCTCCAAACCTTAGCTTCAAATTTCGATACGAAGACATCGCCCCATCTTTGTTGTAGCTGTGTTATTACCGCATCAAAAGTATCTTCAGCTTCAGGGGTAAACCTGATTTCAAAATTCATTTTTTAGAAAAATGTTTTTGAGTAAACTCATCTAAAGAAATTGTCTGCCCGGCTTCGTATTCCTTAATACTCTTATTAATACTGGCAGTTACATGAGGAGGTAATGTTGCTGTTTGAGATTCAAACGGAACTTTTAAAGCTTTTAATACTGCTTTTACGGTTTTTAGTTGAGTTGCGTTTTCGGGATGTATCAGTATAGCTTCCATTATAACAAATATAACAGAAGATGTTGTTACAAACAATAATCATTGGTAATTTACCTATGTGTAAGTTTCGAGTTATCTTTGAATATGTCATCTACCAACCTGCTTAACATCGCCAAAAGGCTAAAAACCATGTCGCATCTTGGCTTAACTTATGCCAATAACGAATACGATACCGACCGTTACAAAGAACTTGAACAGATCAGCCTGGAGCTGATCAATATGGTTACCGAACATCCCCTGGAAATATTAACCACTTATTTTCATCATAAAAAAGAATACATTACCCCTAAAGTGGATATACGGGCGGTGATTTTTAATCCGGACAAAGAAATACTGCTGGTTAAAGAAAAATCAGATGGCCGATGGTCGCTGCCGGGTGGTTGGGCCGATATTGGGCTTTCGCCGACTGATGTGGCGGTAAAGGAAGCTCTGGAAGAAACCGGCTTTACGGTGAAACCAACCAAGTTACTCGCTGTGATGGATAAACGCTGCCATACCCACCCACCTGAACTGGACTATGTATATAAAATTTTTATCCAGTGCACGATCATTCATGGCGAATACCACCCGGCTTTTGACATTTTAGAGGTGGGCTTTTTTGGACGGGATGCCATACCGCCGTTATCGTTGGACAGGGTTTTGCCCGCGCAGATCGACCTGATGTTTGATTATCTGGATGATCCGGATAAAGTGGCGATGGTGGATTAAAAATTTAAATTTAGTACTCACATGAAAAATTCAAATATACCCACTCTCTACGAATGGGCCGGCGGAATGGAAACCTTTGAGAAACTGACTGTTTTGTTTTATGCAAAGGTTTTAAAAGACGAATTGCTTGAACCCATATTCAGGCACATGTCGCCGGAGCATCCAAAACATGTGGCACATTTTATTGCCGAGGTTTTTAAAGGGCCCGAGATTTATAGCCAACGGGAAGGCAGTCATTATCAAATGATCCAAAAGCATTTTATGAAACACCTTACCGAAGCGCATCGCCAGCGGTGGGTTACTTTGCTGCTGCAATCGGCGGATGAAATTAAATTGCCGAATGACCCGGAATTCCGCTCTGCATTTATGGCTTATATTGAGTGGGGAACGCGTATAGCGGTAATTAATTCGAACGTCGGCGAAATCCCCATGCATCCGGAGGCACCAATGCCTAAGTGGGGCTGGGGCGAACCTGGCGGCCCGTATATTCCGGAACAATAAAAAACCTCCCCGGTGTTATTGGGGAGGTGGTCTATAATTGGTCAGTCAACACAACCGCGTGGTTAATGCGGTATCTCTTTAAGCTGCGCTGTCCAGCGCTATTTTTTCGGTTTTTAAGCTTTGCTCTATCTGGCTGATGGCGTGAACAGTTTTGAAGAACGAATCGGGCGTAACCGAAATGGTATCGATACCCTGTTCTACTAAAAACTGTGCAAAATCAGGAAAATCTGAAGGGCCCTGGCCGCAAATACCTACTTTGATATCAGCTTCTTTTGCAGTTCTGATCAGCATTTTGATCATTGATTTAACAGCATCGTTACGCTCATCATAAATATGAGCTACCAGGGATGAATCGCGATCCAAACCTAAAACCAATTGGGTCAGGTCGTTTGAGCCGATGGAGAAACCATCAATATGTTCAGCGAACTGGTCGGCCATGATCACGTTCGATGGCAATTCTGCCATCAGGAATACTTCCAAACCGTCCTCACCCCTGTTCAGGCCGTATTCGTTCATCACCTCGTAAACCTGTAAAAGCTCTTTTACCGTGCGGCAGAAAGGGATCATCACCACCACGTTCTTCAATCCCAGCTTTTCGCGAACCAGTTTAATGGCTTTACACTCCAAACCAAAAGCTTCCTTGTACTCGGGTGAGTAATAGCGGGATGCGCCTCTCCAGCCGATCATGGGGTTTTCTTCGATAGGTTCGAAATATTTGCCACCTAACAGGTTAAAATACTCGTTGCTCTTAAAATCGGAAAAACGAACGATCACTTTATTAGGGTAAAAGGCAGAAGCGATACGGGCAATACCACAAGCCAGTTTTTGTACAAAAAAGTCCTCTTCGTTTTTAAAACCGCGGGTCAGGTTATTGATCCGGGCGGTTAAATCAGCATCGTTTAATTCTTTATGATGCATTAATGCCATTGGGTGCACCTGGATGTAGTTGTTGATGATAAACTCTTCGCGGGCTAAACCAACGCCTTTGTTTGGATAATGCGAAAAGTTGAAGGCCATATCAGGCGAAGCTACGTTGAGCATTACCGGTGTTTCTGTTTCTGGCAGTTCATCCAGGTTGTATGTCAATTCTTTAAAGGTTATTGCACCGTTGTAAATGAGGCCATTATCACCCTCGGCGCATGAGGCTGTGATCAATTGATCTTGTTTTAAAAGCTCGGTAGCATTACCGCAGCCAACAATGGCAGGTACGCCCAATTCGCGGGCAACAATGGCTGCGTGGCAGGTACGGCCGCCTTTATTGGTAATGATAGCCGAAGCAATTTTCATGATCGGCTCCCAGTCGGGGTCGGTCATATCAGTCACCAGCACATCTCCTTTTTTAAAGTCGATATGGGTGAGATCATCTTTATGCTTAGCTACCAGGATGTTTACTTTACCTGTGGCAATTTTATCACCAACGGCAATACCTTTTAAGATCAGGTGCTCGGCACGGTTGGCATCATCAATGGTATAACCTGTTATGGTATTGTATTGCTTACGCGAGTGGATAGTTTCGGGGCGGGCCTGAACAATAAACAGCTGACCGGTTTCGCCGTCAACGGCCCATTCAATATCCATTGGGCACCAGCGGTTTTTAATACGCGAGTAGTGCTCTTCGATAGTAACTACCCAGCGGGCCAGTTGTAATACCATCACATCGCTTAAGCAAAAACTATTGAACTCCGCAATGTCGGTATCCACAATTTTAACCCGCTCACTTGCCGAATCGCCGTACACCATTTTTTTATCCTTAACGCCTAACTTACGTTCGATGATGGAATCAAAACCCTGTTTCAGCGTTGGTTTAAATACCATAAACTCATCCGGAGAAACCGAACCTTGAACGATCAACTCGCCCAAACCGTAAGAACCATTGATAATTACCGCATCTTTAAAGCCACTTTCGGTATCTAATGAGAAGGCTACACCTGATGCGGCCAGATCTGACCGTACCATTTTTTGCACACAAACCGAAAGGCCGATATCGAAATGATCGTATTTAAAGCTTTCGCGATAGCTGATGGCCCTGTCGGTAAATAAGGAAGCAAAGCAATTACGCACAGCATCCAGTAACCCGTCAATGCCGCTTACATTTAAGAAGGTTTCCTGCTGACCGGCAAATGAAGCATCGGGCAGGTCTTCGGCTGTAGCTGATGAACGTACCGCAACATCGAGATTATTTTGACCGTATATTGTTGAAAGTTCGTGGTATGCATTGGTGATCTGTTCGGTTAACGCAGGCGGAAAAACACCCGCTGCCACCATACGCCTAACTTTCTGACCTGTTTTGCGCAGCGCATCAAGATCATTTAAATCTGTAGACTGGATGATGCTCTTAATTTGCTCTTCCAGTAAATTATACGAGATATATTCATGATAAGCTGCAACAGTGATGATATAGCCACCCGGGATACGGATATTCAATTTAGTTAAGTGTTGGATCATCTCGCCCAACGAAGCATTTTTGCCGCCTACTATATCTATATTATCAATACCAACCTCGTTCAGGTTTAGAATGAATTTTGTATGTTTCATAACAATTGGTTTTTTATGTATTTGAATACGATACAAAGAACAGACTTATTTAAGTAACGGTTTGAATACAAATTAACCATTTTTGATACTATCTTAACCACTATTTTGTATATATAGCATTTTATAGGTTATCTTAGTACTATTAAATGAATCCACAACTATTTAAGATATCAACCGGCGCCGAATACTCCTTTAGTATTAAGCACGATATTGTGTCTTATTTTTACAATCAGCTGCACTATCATCCCGAAGTTGAACTGGTGCATATCATCCGCGGTACGGGCAGCCGTTTTATTGGAGATAGCGTACATGGCTTTAAAGGTGATGAGTTGGTGCTGATCGGGGCAAATGTGCCCCACCTGTTCCGTAATGATGATGATTACTATAACGATCTGCCCGGTTTAAAGGCCGAAGCAATAACGCTGCACTTTTTACCCGAGATATTTGGCGCGTCATTTTTAAGCATACCCGAAAACAGACCTATCCGGGATCTGCTTGACAAAGCGCAATATGGCATCACCATCCATGGTAAAACAAAGGAACTGGTAAAAAAACAAATGGAGGCGCTGAGTTTTGCCGGTAAAAGCGAGCGCATTATTTTACTGATGCAATTGCTGAACACTATCGCGGCGTCACCGGATAACCAACCTATCGCGCATTTTAATGCCAGCCATGTGCTTAATAAGTCCGACGAAAGCCGGTTAAACCGCGTTTACCAATACACTTTAAACAACTACGCGCACGAAATTACACTGAAGGAGATAGCCGCTATTGTTTACATGGTACCCCACTCCTTTTGCCGGTATTTCAGGCAGCGTACAAAAAAAAGGTATTCACAGTTTTTGCTGGAAGTGAGGGTTAGCCAGGCATGTAAACTGCTTTCGGGGACAGATTACAGTGTCGCGGTGGTGTGTTACGAAAGCGGTTTTAAAAACTTCAGCAATTTTAACAGGCACTTTAAGGCCATTGTAGGCAAATCGCCGTTAGAATACCGGAAAAGCTATCGCACTTTGCAATAACGTTTACAATTTGTAGCTTTAAGCACCAATTATAAGTGTCAAAATGAAAAATATTTCTACATTATTAATTACCGGTCTGCTTTCGATAACTGCTACTGCTTTCGCCGATAAAAATCCGCCCGCAGATACCGTTATCCACTCGAACAGTAACCCAATCATTACCCACAAGTTTACCGCCGACCCTGCCGCAATGGTTTACAAGGGCCAGGTTTATTTATATACAGGGCATGATGTTGCACCAGCCGGCCGCGCCGGTTATGTAATGCACGACTGGCTTTGTTTTTCGTCGCCAGATATGGTGACGTGGACGGAGCACCCCAGCCCGCTAAGCGTAAAGGATTTTGCGTGGGCAAAAGATGATGCCTGGGCCGGACAGGTAATTGAGCGTAACGGCAAATTTTATTGGTATGTGGCTATCAGTCATGGTACGATACATGGCAAGGCAATTGGTGTGGCGGTGAGCGACAGCCCGACTGGGCCGTTTAAAGATGCGCGTGGTTCGGCAATCATTACCAATGATATGACCACCGACACTAAAATAAGCTGGGATGATATTGACCCGACTGTTTTTATTGATGACGACGGACAGGCTTATTTGTGCTGGGGCAACACCTATTGTTATTACGTTAAGCTGAAACCCAATATGATCGATATGGATGGGCCGATAGTTAAAATTGACGGCTTACCGCATTATACCGAAGCACCGTGGATTCACAAGCATAATGGCTGGTATTATTTATCATACGCCTACCAGTTCCCGGAGAAAACCGCCTATGCCATGAGTCGCAAGGTTACCGGGCCGTGGATCTATAAAGGTATATTGAATGAAATTGCAGGCAACTCAAATACCAATCACCAGGCTATTATTGATTTTAAAGGAAAAACGTATTTTATTTATCATAACGGAGCTTTGGTACCTGATGCCGGAAGTTTTCACCGCTCGGTTTGTATTGATTATTTATACTACAACCCCGATGGGACCATGAAGCGTGTGGTAATGACCAGCGAGGGGGTGAAACCTGCTAAGTAAATAATTATATTAACCACAGAGGTCACGAAGAGAAAGAACACAGAGAGACACGGAGCTTATATGGATAACCCGGTGCCTCTCAGTGAAAAACGCTGTGTACTTTGTGGTAAAAAAACAAAAAGGCCCGAAATTTTTCGAAGCATTATATATGTTTAATAGTTAGATGTGCTGTTAAGCGCGCATTACGCCGATGTGCTCGCCGTTCCAATCGGGGAACAGGGATTTATCGTTTTTAATGTTCAGGTGCCTGTCGGCTACTTCGCTAAACACCGAGCGGAAATCGGTAGTAACTGCCAGGTCGCGGCCATCCTCTAAAGTTTCGAGGCTCATTGGCTGTACTTTGTTGTGAACTATACCACCGTTAACATCATTACCCAAAATAAAGTTACATGATGCACGGCCGTGATCAGTACCGCCGGTTCCATTTTGTTTAACGGTACGGCCAAACTCGGTCATGGTCATCAGGGTAACATCGTCGGTATACTGGCCAAGGTCGGTCCAGAAGGCTACGATACAATTGCTCAAATCGTTCACGTTACGGGCAAAGATACCGGTGTCCGATCCCTGGTTAAAATGGGTGTCCCAACCGCCCGATTCGGTAAAGGCGATCTCCAAACCAACATCCATTTTGATCAGTTGGGCAATTTGCTTTAACGAGTTACCTACCGAAGTATTTGGATAAACTGCGCCATTGGCCGGTTTGTAGTTTTTGATATCTGTTTTTTGAAGCATTTTCATCGCATCAAAACTTTCTTTACCTGTTGATTTCAGCAAACTTGATGATGTTTGATCGTACAGGTCTTCAAAGCTTTTTGCAGCCATATTTACACCTTGCGGGTTGCCACGCATCTGGATAGCAAAATCCTGCAGGTTGCTGATAGCTACCGACGGGTTATCGCCATAGAACGAACGAGGCAAGGCTGAGGTTAAGCTCACGGCCTGGAACGGTGTTGCAGGCGCACCCGCATCATGACCCAACAATCCAACCGCACGGTTTAACCAGCCGCTTGCAGTACCTTTGTTAAACGGCGTGCCCGACTCCATATAATCCTGCGCATCAAAGTGAGAGCGGGTGTTATTTGGTGAACCTATACCGTGCACTATAGCCAGACGCTTATCGCGAAAAAGCGGTTCGAATGCACTCATTGACGGGTGCAGGCCCCATTTGCCATCCAGATCGATGAGCGGTGTTTTGTTGCCGTTACCACCTTTGGCTGCTGATAAAAACAGCGTTGGGCGATTGGTTTGCAGATATTGCTCGGTAAATGGTGTTACAGCCATTAAGCCATCCATAGCGCCGCGCTGAAAAATACAAACCATTGTTTTTTTCTTTTTATACGGGCTGATGATCTTGTCGCTGGCTGCGGCTTCGGCTATAAATGATGGGATACCGCCCATTAAACTTATTCCAAATAAGGCTAATCCGCCTGCTTTAAGGAAACCTCTTCTCGATGTCATGATCTATAAATGTTTTAGGTATGTGTCTTGCTTTTAATTAAAATCTCAATTTTAACGGCGTTGATACTCGGGCGAACCGATCAAGATGCCAACAACCTGTGATAGCATGGTGTTTTGGCCCGGGCTGTTCTGCATCGCGTACATCAGCCTATCGCCAGCCGCGCCGCCGCCTTTATTTAATTTAGCTTTATAGTTTTTAGGATTATCGGCCATCTGCATCATGTTGGTATCATCGCTGCCAGCGTTCATATCCTGTACCGATTTAGTTTTACCTGCTGCTTCATCAATCTTCCTACCCAATTCCGGGTCGTTTAACATCGGCGTTAAGCGTGCTATGGTTTGATCTAAATTACGCTCGGGCATAATGAGTTTGCCATACGTAACTAAACCTTCCTGCGCACTTTCGGGTTCGTGATTATTGTTCAGCGCTTTCAGGTCGAATGTGATCCCTGGTATACGTTTGGTGGCCAGGGCCAGGCCAAAGTTCATGCGGTTAAGCAAGGCACCGGTATTGATCCAGTATTGGCCCCTATCAGGGAAACCGGTTGGCGCCTGGTAATAATATAATTTTTGGCCCATTTTAGTGATCCATAAGTAAAGCGGATAAGGAGCAACAACGTGCGCGTTTAAAGCACGTACCGAACTGATAGCCAACTCAAATGGCGATTTTGTTTTTTCGCGTAAGGCCTGGGCACTCCAAAACTCGGGCGACGAAGCCATAGTGATCAATACTTGTTTGATATCGCCATCGTGATCGGTAAATGACCTGGCCATTTTATCCAGTAAGCTTTGCGGAGGCACATCGCTCACAAAACGAACGGCAATTTTTTTGGTGATAAATTTAGCTGTAGATGGGTGGTGCGCCAGCATTTCTAACAGGTCGACACCTTCCTGATAACCACCACCGGCAGGGAAAACATGGCCCAAAACTATTTTCTGACTTTCTTCGTGGCGGTTGGCGTTGAATAAAAAGTCGCCATCGCGCACAAAGCCATTTTTTTCCATATTGGCGGTGCCATAAGTATCTACAATTTTGCGGGCTGCGTTGCCATAGCCATCATTCATAGGATAGATAGTCCAGCCGGTTAACACTTTTGCCGCTTGTGTAACGTCGGTTTGTGTATAACCACCATCAACGCCTAAAGTATGCAGCTCCATTACTTCGCGGGCGTAATTTTCGTTTAGGCCCTGGGCCTTTTTAGCTTTTTGCGCGTTAGCCAAAAATTTAGCCTGAGGCGAGTTTGGATTAGCCTCCATCATTTGTTGTTGCTGTTGTTGTACCAACTGGGCACGCCTTGCGTTTGGTTGTTTGGCGTTGGGGTTTACGCCTACACTGCTAAAGTTATCTAAAAAGTATAACATGGCCGGCGATTTGGCGGTTGCCAAAAGCAGATGATCGAACTTGCCCAGAACATTTGGGCGGATAGCATCGCGCTCGTAAACCGGTATAAATTCGGAACAGTCGTTTTTTGTAAAGGATACATTAAAATGATTGAACCAGAAATCGGTCAAAACCTCCTGTAATTGATTATTGGTGTAAGTAGCTCTTAATATTTTGGCATTAACAAACTGGCGTAAAAGTTCACCCTGAGGCTTTAAGCCTTTTTGATCCATCAGCTCCTTTATTTTATCACGGTATTCTTTTTTGTCAGTTTTAACAGAGTCCTTATTAATCAAACCTTCTTTAACGGCCATTCGTAACACCTGCCCATTTTTTGGATATTCGGCAACTATTTGTTCGTTGTTTAATTTAAGCGCGTCGTATTGGTTAAGCATGCTATCAAGCGCAACATCACCTTGTTTGGCTTCCAACTGTTGCTGAAACCATTTTTCGAGCCCCATTTTCACTACGGCATCAATCTGGCCCGGTGTTGCACCATAAGTAAACCTGTTTAATAAATGTGCTGCCGCCTGGCGCTCGGTTAAACCCGCCTTTTGATAAGGAAACGAATAAGATTTTGCGGGTAAGCCTGGCCCCCTGAAAAACGAGGTGAGGATCACTGCGCTTGCGATAAACGTTGCAAATAATAGTAGGTATTTAAACTGGGCTTTCATAATAAATAGCTTTAGGTTAGCATTTAACTGTGAGACGGTTAAAAATTACCGAAGTTTAATCGGGTAGTTAAATTTAATGAAAATTAGATGAAAATCGGAGAAGGATTTGTTTCCTACCAGGATAACAAATAATTTTCAAGCTTATTAAGTTATGTTTTGAGAGGTTTAAATAAGGGATACCTATAATTTTATTGGGCGTTGCCTGCGGCCGCGCTATCCGCTCATACTACACAGGCCTTAACTACGGGGCCGGTATCCGCTGCTATCGCTAACGCAAGTCTTTTGGTAAAAAGTTAACATTAATTTAATATTGCACAATTGCCCGTTGTTTAAAAATAGCTAATTTAGCATTCTATGAAACTTCAGAAAAAACTCATTTTAATTGCACTTTGTATCTATATGCCGATACAAACCATGGCATGGGGACAATTGGGGCACCGTGTTGTTGCACAAATTGCCGATAGCTATTTAACACCTAAAACACGCTTAGCCTTAGAAAAAATATTAGGTAACGAGTCGCTGGCAATGGCTGCCAACTGGGCCGATTTTATCAAATCTGACCCAAACTATCGTTATTTATCATCATGGCATTATGTTGACCTGAACGCAGGCGAAAGTTTTGCTGACGCGAAGGCTTATCTGGAGAAAGATACCATACCCAACGCTTATAACAAGCTTAACTTTATGATCGGGCAGCTAAAAACCAATAAGGCTTTACCGGCTGATAAAAAGTTATTGTATGTACGGATGATCATCCATATTGTTGGCGACCTGCACCAACCCTTCCACGCCGGCCGTGCCGACGATCAGGGCGGTAATAAGATACAGTTGATGTGGGGTAACGAGCAAACCAACCTGCACAGTATTTGGGATAGCAAATTGATAGAGACCCAGCAATACAGCTATACCGAATACGCGCACAACCTTAACCACACCACAGCGGCGCAACGCGCTGAGTGGCAAAAAGCAAGTTTGATACAGGTTATCTGGGAATCGAACCAGATAGCCGAATCGGTATATAACGAAGTTAAAGAGCCCAATCAAAAGCTCAATACCTATAACTATGTATTTGCACACATCCATACTGCCGAAGAGCAAATGCTTAAGGGCGGTGTTAGACTTGCCGGTATTTTGAACAGTATTTTTGGATAAAAACTTAAAGCCATGTCTGCTGACCTGTTAAACCAACAATATGAGTTGCTCAAAGGCAGCAGACAGGTATTATTTGACTATTGCGAAAAGCTTTCGATAGAAGAATTTACCAAAGAAATGCCGCAATTCGGGCATGGCAGTATCCGCAATTTGTTTACCCATATTGCTGATGTATATATCCATTGGCTGCAAAACTTCGCGCTAAGCAGGTTAACACCTTACCCGGATCCATCTGATATAAAGCAGATGAGCGATGTGCACCGCATATTTACCCAGGCAGACCAATGTGTTGAAGATTTTATCAAACATTTTGGTGCTGATGTGAACAAAGAAATTACAGCTCCTATCCCGCAAGGTAATAAAACACTCACCACTACCCCATTAACTTTATTTAGCCATGTGCTTACGCATGAATTTCATCACAAAGGGCAAATTTTATCGATGAGCCGGCAGTTAGGCTATACGCCTGTTGATACGGATATGATCCGTACTTAAAACAACTGTTTATATGTTGATAAATTAACTATCGGCTAATAAAATGTTAGGTTAATTTAGCAGCCTGATATTTATAAATTAAATTATTAAAGTGAAGCTAACCCGATCAATGCCAATGGCGCTGGTTATTATTGCTATAGCGATAAGCCAGGCTTTTTCACAAAACGCGGCTGCCGTACTGGCGCGCAAACAAGTGCCTATTTTATGCTATCACCAGATACGCGACTGGACTGCCAAAGATTCCAAAAATGCTAAGGACTATATCTGTCCGATAGCTACCTTTAAAGCGCATATGAAAATGCTGGCCGATGAGGGTTACCATACCATTTTGCCCGATCAGCTGTATGCTTACCTCACTACGGGCGCTGCACTGCCAAGTAACCCCATTATGCTTACTTTTGATGATACCGACCTTGACCAGTTTACGATAGCTGACCCGGAGCTAAAGAAATATCATTTTAAAGCTGTTTATTTTGTAATGACAGTATCGCTTGGCCGCCCGCATTATATGACGCCGGAAATGGTTAAAAAGCTATCTGACGAAGGTAACGTGATAGGCAGCCATACCTGGGATCACCACATGGTAACCAAATATTCGCATACATCGGGTATGAAAATGGCTCCGGATAAAAAACATCCTAACGGTTATACCAAACCAATGGACGACTGGGTTACCCAGATCGATAAACCAACTAAAAAACTGGAAGAGATTACCGGCAAAAAGATAGAGTACTTTGCGTATCCGTTTGGTTTATGGAACAAAATGGCCATAGCCGAGATCAAGAAACATGGTTTTAAAGCGGCCTTTTCGTTAGCTGATAAACGCGATGACGCCGACCCATTGTTTACCATTCGCCGGATTATTACCAGCGGGTACTGGAGCCCGAAAACTTTGAGTACCAGTATTAAGCAATCGTTTTAACTGAGTGGGGATTACACCGATTTGTGTGTGATTACACTGATACAAAAAGGTTACGGTAGATGATATCGTAACCTTTTTGTATTGCTAACGGTGGAGTTATTTGCCTGTTAGCTGTGGTAAACCGATCCGGATGTAAACGGGGGGCTTGCGTGTGGGGTGAGCGCTCCCTCTACGCCGCCCGGAACACCACCGCTATGAACAGCGTTTTGACTAATCAGGTGCAAGCCAGGCGCTTCCCATGTTTTTTTTGATACAGGGAAGCCTAAATCATCTTTCTGTTTGTTTTCCATCATATGCAATCCGGGTCTACCTTTTTTTCCAGTTCGGCTTTCTTTTCTGCTTCGCGCTCTTTGTCTTTCCCGATCATTTTTAACAGAACCGGTAATACGATCAGTAATAAAGGCAGGGCAAATATCAACCCGCCGATTACCGCAATAGCCAGCGGCTGGTGTAATTGCGCGCCTGTACCTATACCTAATGCCAATGGCAACAGCGCGATGATAGCGCCGGTAGCCGTCATTAACTTAGGGCGTAAACGCGCGGCAATGGCGTGTACGATACTCTCCTGGGACGTCCACGCGTAACTGCCGGTATCGTATTGATGATAGGTAAAAATGGCGTTTTCGGCAATGATGCCGATGATCATGATAATGCCGGTGTAGCTGCCTACGTTTAGAGGCGTATGGGTGATGAGCAAGGCCAGGAAGCATCCCGCCGCTCCTAACACCGCCAGGAAAATAATAATACCGGCTGCCAAAAAGTTACGGAACAATACCAGCAACACGATGAATACCAATATACTGGCTGTGATGAGGATGATCAATAACTCTTTAAAAGCCTGTTGCTGCTGCGCATAATCGCCGCCGTACTCAATGTGGTAGCCGTTGGGCATGGCCAGCGTGCTCAATTTAGCCTGTATTTCTTTTAAGGTGCTGCCCAGGTCGCGGTTATCAAGGCGGGCTGTTATTACGCCCATCATCTTTTGATTTTCGCGAACGATCTCGGCCACACCTGATTCTATCTTAACATTAGCTAAGGACGAAAGCGGCTTGCTTTGTCCGTTTGGCAAAAATATGTTTGCCGCACGAAATTGCTGAACCGAAGTTTGCGAGGCATTAGGATAAATCATCCGGATATTGACCGATTGTTCTTTATCTACAATACTACTAATCACGTTTCCGTCGAGCTGGGCCTGTAATTGGAACTGGAAATCGGCGGGGTTCATACCTAACTGGGCCAGTTTGGTTACATCAGGGTTAACGTTGATCTCGGGGCCGGCAATGGTTATCCCGTTAAAAACGTCGGCGGTGCCTTTTACTTTTTCTACCAGTTCGGCAGCTTGTTGAGACAGGTCCTGCAATTTGGCCTGATCGTCGCCATAAACTTTAATTTCAATAGGCTGCGCCGATGCCATTAAGTCGCCCAGCATATCTCCTATCACCTGGCCAAAATCGACGGTCAGCTGCGGCAATACGGCCTGTATCTTCGCGCGGATCTCGTCAGATACCTCGTCGGTGGTTTTATCGCGCTTCTTTTTGAGTTGAATGAGATAATCGCCGGTATTAGGTTCGGTAATAAAAAAGCCCATCTGAGTACCCAGCCGGCGCGAATATGAGGCTACTTCGGGTGTATGCAGCACAATATCGTCCACCTGTTTTAACATGCGGTCGGTTTCTTCGAGGGTAGTTCCGGGCGGGCTCTTAAAATCGAGCACAATGGCGCCTTCATCCATAGCCGGTAAAAAACCCGATTGCAGTTTGCCGGGTATAATAACGATCATGGCGATGCAAACCGCAATAAATACGATGCTGATAACCGGTACCCGTAAAAAGAATTTGATCCAGCCGTCTTTTACCGGTTTCTGCTTATGTTCTTTTTTCGGCTTAAGCGGGATAAAAATAAACAGCATAGGCAGCAGCAGCCAGGTGACAAAAAACGACATACTGAGCGTAATGATCATGGTGAAGGCCAGCACTTTAAAATATGCGCCTGCTACCCCGCTCATCAGCACAAAGGGAATAAATATCACAATGGTGGTGAGCGAAGAGCCTATCATTGACGGAAAAAGGTACGAGATGGCCTTACGCACGGTATGGTGCATGCCTTCGGCTGGATGCTCTTCGTAGCTGCGGAAGATCTGCTCGACCACAATAACCGCGTCATCTATCATTAAGCCTATAGCTGCGGCTATCGCGCCAAGCGTCATGATATTGATACTGTAGCCGGTTACCAATAAAACAACTATGGATAATGCTAATGTGGTTGGGATGGTAATGAGGATAATGGCGCTCGCTCTAACCGAACGGAGAAAGACGATCACCACCAATATAGCCAGTACCAAACCTATCCAAAGCACATCTTCGATGCTCTTTACGCTGTCGTGAACAAAATCAGCTTGTTTGTAGTAGGGTTTGATGTGTACATCTTTGGGCAGTATTTTGCTTAGTTCGGCCACCTTTTGTGATACATCGTTATTCACATCGATCAGATTGGCATCGGGCTGTTTGATCACCGCAATGAGCGGTACATCTTTACCGTTGGCATTGATGCGTACGTACTCCTTTTGCTCAGTAATTTTGACATCGGCAACATCTTTTAAAAAAATGGTACGGCGTGGGCTATTAAGCACCACCAGGTTTTGCAGTTTATCGATATTATCGATAGCGTTGTTGGTGAGGTTAAGATAAAGCCTGCCATGATCATTAATATACCCGTTTGACGCCAGGATATTGGCCTGGGTAATGGCTGTTGATATTTGCGAGGGCACAATGCTGAGGGCCGATAACTTTGCCGGCTGCAGGATAACCTCGTATTCTTTGGTTTTACCGCCAATAATGGCAATATCGGCAACGCCAGGCGCCGCTGCTAAATACGGGCGCACCTGGTACTGGGCTATTTTTTTAAGCTCGATGGCTGACCGGTTACCTTCGAGCGAAAAACCCATGACCGGTAAAATGGAGGGATTCATTTTCTGGACATTGATCTGCGTATTGGCCAGCAGGTCGCCTTTTACCTGTTCGGTTAAAGCCTGTACCTGCGCCATTGCTTTATCGATATCGGTATCCCAGTTTAAAAAAATATTGATCTCCACACTTCCGCGCGATGTAGCTGAACGGATAAGGTTTAACCCTTCGGTGCGCTTAATGGCATTTTCGAGCGGGATGGTAACCGTGGTCATCATTTTATCTACCGGCTGCTGCCCGGCATCGGCTATCACCTTTATTTTAGGGAAGGTAATATCCGGAAACAAGCCTGTTTTAAGGTTGTTAAAGCTATACACGCCACCCATAATGATGAGGATGAGTAAGCCTAACAGCGGTTTTTTGTAACGATGATGAAGCCCCCCTAACCCCTTAAAGTGGGAGTTTGCACCTTTTGGCTGATCAGTCATTTGACTTTCCTCCGCCTACTTTTACTTTTGATGAATCGGCTAAGCCATAAGCGCCATCCAAAATAATTTTATCGTTTACGGTCAGTTGGTTGGTTTGCACTTCCTGGAGCGAGTCGGGCGAAATTTTGCCTGCCTTTACGGCTATCTTGTATGCCTTGCCATCGGCACCTAATTTAAACACCCAAAAATGCTCCTGTGTTTCGTCGGTTTGCACAGCCTTAACCGGGACAGCCAATCCTTGCTGGGGATCGGACAACGGAATAACAACCTTTAAATTAGCGCCTTCGGGCAATTTTGCGGATAATATGGGAACGATAAATGATTGCGTTTGCGATGCAGGGTCGGCGGTTGGCAAACCCGACTGCAGGATTTTGTTTACTGTACTGCCATCGGGTAATATAACAGTACAGGGTGTACCGGCATGTACTTTTCTAAGATATTCGACAGGTACATTAACCAGCAATACCAACGACGATTGCTGGGTCATGGTAGCCAGGATATCGCCTTCGGCAACATAATCGCCGTTTTGGTAGTTTACCGCTGTAAGGATACCGCTTGTACCGGCCACCACAGGGATGGGCGCACCGAATTTGGCCAGTATACCCGATTCGTCGATCTTTTTAAGCGCCTGCTGCTCTTTACTGGTAATGGTGCAATAAACGCTGCCTGCCTTTACGTTATCGCCCATTTTCCAGCCCCGGTGGTGTATATAACCGGCAATAGCTGCTCTTATAACCGCTTTTTGCTGGTATTGGGTTGTCCCTGTAAAGGTAATGCTGTTGCTAAAGGTATGGTTAACCGGGTTACCAACAGTAACCACGGGGATGCTTGCTACCGCGGCATCCTCACCGGCAGCCGGTGGGGCACTTGAGCATGCCGCCTGCAATAAAAGCAAAGTACCTAAACCCAAAATGAGGTGAATGTTATTTTTCATTTTACCAGTTATAATAGTTGTATTGGTTGGTGAGCGTAAACAGCTGAACCCTGGCTGTTGTAAGGCTCTGTCTAACGGTAGCGTAATCCTGTATCGATTTTACGTATTCTAATATGGATAGCTGCCCGTGTTGTAATTTTTCCCTGTCTATACGGATCAGCAGCTCCTGTTTTTCGCTGAGTTGTTTGATCAAACCAATGCTGGTGTTGAACATATCGATCTGACGTTTGATGTTTTGCAGGTAGTTTTTTTGTTGCGCGGTAAAGTTTTCGCGGGCGTAAGTAATGTTTTGCTGACTTATTTTAACCTGGGCATCATTGATCTCTTTTTGTTTACCATCATAAAGTGGTATATTGAGATGTAAGCCTGCCTGCATACCTACATTGTGATAAATATTGGAAATGTCGGATGATAAAATACCAGTATTGGCTGCAAGGCTTAACTGCGGCTTGTATTTGTTATTAAACACATTTTGCTGCGCCACCAGGGCCAGGCTATCCAGCTTAAATTTTTGTTTGTAATAGTAAGCCTGCGGATCGGGCGCGATGGTGAGGTTAGGTTCTGATAATTTAACCATGGCGGTATCAGTTATTACCGCCGAGCTTTTAAGAGCCATGTAAGCATTAACTTCGGCTATCCGGGCTTGCGCCAGATCGTTCTCATGGCCGTTCTGCTCAATTTCGAGCAGTAAATAATCGCTTTGCTGTAATAAGCCGTGTTTTACCAATGCCTCAACCGTAGCTTTACGGTTTTTTACTTCGTTTACTATCTGAGTTAAATATTCTTCCTGCTGCTGAAACTGGTAAACCTGGATATACTGGTCGGTTATAGCTTTACGCAGATCATGCTCCAATTGCGCTTTTGCATTACTATTGATGGCTGCCTGATTGTTATTTTGCTCCTGCAAATTGTTGATAATGCCTTTATTGAACAAGTTATAGGATAAGTTCAATTGCGTTGCATACAAGCCACCGTTGGTGAGTGCCGGGTCGTAACCAAAGGCATCGGCGGGCGGATTGGGTGAGATAGTTAACGCACGGCCGCCGCCAAAATAGGGTACAAATAAATAATCGGACGTAAAATTAACCTGCGGCGCCTTGTTTTGCGCATTGATCATCCTGGTTTGCAAAGTATAAAACTGCTGCTGGTTAATATTTTGCCTGATACCGGGATCGTTCTTTAAAGCGTGATCGATAAAGTAATTTAAATCAAGCTGTTGCGCCTGCGCGGGCTTAAACAAACACAGCAAGATACAGGAGGATATAATAGATAGTATGGTGGACCTCATTAAAACAAAATTGCTTGTATATAACGAAAATAGCATTTAAATCTGTAGAAAAACTGAATCAAGTAAATATAGATATTTGCAATATGCCTACAGCACATCCACGTGCCGACTTAGCTTTATCACACAGATATTACAATAATTACTTAGTGATGTTTTAAACTAAACTGGATTATCTTAATCAAATGCCTAATTTTACCAATAAAATAATCCGGGGTAACCCGCCTATATGACAGCTACCGATAAACTGTTCGATGAAGCGCTTGCTTTGCTTCAGCACCTGATAACAACGCCATCTTTTAGTCGTGAAGAATCGGCTACAGCCGAAATTATTAACGACTTTTTAACCAGCCGTGGTGTAAAAACATACCGTAAGATGAACAATATATGGGCCTATAATCTGCATTTTGACGCGGCGAAGCCTACTATTTTGCTCAACTCGCATCACGATACGGTAAAGCCGAACAGCGGTTATACCCGCGACCCGTTTGAAGCTAAAATTGAAGATGGCAAGCTTTTTGGCCTTGGCAGTAATGACGCCGGCGGCCCGTTAGTATCGCTTATCGCGACGTTCCTTTACTTTTACAATCGGGAAAACCTGAAATACAATATTTGTTTAGCTACCACTGCCGAAGAAGAGATATCGGGCAGCAATGGTTTGGAGCTGATCATCCCCGACCTTGGTCCGCTTGATTTTGGAATTGTGGGCGAACCTACCCAAATGCAGCTGGCTATTGCCGAGCGCGGGTTAATGGTGTTGGATTGTACAGCCTTAGGCCGTGCCGGGCATGCCGCCCGCGAGGAAGGCGACAACGCGATCTACAAAGCCATGAAAGATATCGAATGGTTCAGGACGTATAAGTTTCCGAAAGAGTCGGAATTGTTCGGGCCTATCAAAATGTCGGTAACCATTATCAATGCGGGCTCGCAGCATAACGTGGTACCGGCAAGCTGTACCTTTACTGTTGATGTACGCGTTACCGATGCTTACCGCAATGAAGAAGTACTGGAAATGATCAAGGAACATGTGGAGTGTGAGGTTAAGGCACGTTCTATCCGCTTAAAACCATCATCGATAGATAAAAACCACCCTATTGTACAATCGGGCATTGCACTTGGACGCGATACTTATGGCTCGCCTACCACGTCGGATCAATCGTTACTGGATATCTCATCGGTTAAGGTTGGCCCGGGCGACTCGGCCCGCAGCCATACGGCAGATGAGTTTATTTATGTGCATGAGATAAAAGAAGGTATTGAGCTGTATGTGAAAATGCTGGAAGGAATTGTTTAATCCCTTCGCTGAGCCCTTGCTTATTTCGGATTTCGGATGTTCGATTTCGGATTTATTATGATCGGCTAATTCAACCATTCAATCTTAAAATCGGTGGGTGGGTATTTGTCGGTATTTTTTATAAAAGATCAGGCAATATCCCTATTTAAACGCTGTAATATGCTTTTTTTACTTTTTATACCCGCCAAACAGGGTGGGTATTGGTGGGTATACCCACCTTGTACTGTAACAGATCAATTAACGTTTATTCGATCATTCAAAATCAATCATTCGATCCTTAAACCCAGGGGGGAAATAGTAAGAAATATTTCAATGATCTTATTGCAGTTTAAAGAACGATCACTTGATGTGTGACGATGTAAATATACTGAAAATAAGTTAATTATCCAATATTGATAAATCCGAAATCGAACATCCGAAATCCGAAATCAAATCATTTGCACCTTATTTATACCCGCTATTTGAGGCTTTATTGCTCATATAAAACACCAGTTTACCGCCGCTCATAATTTCGGTGTGGGTAAGGTAAGGATGATCTAAAAATTGGCCGTTAAGGGTTACTTTTTTGACGTAAACGTTCTTTTCACTTTGGCCTACAGCTTCGATACTGAATGTTTTGCCATTGCCTAAGTTTATGGTCGCGCCATCGAAAGAGGGGCTCCCTAAAGAATACCTGTCCGATCCCGGCGCTACCGGGTAAAAGCCCAGCGTGCTGAAAATATACCAGGCACTCATTTGCCCGGTATCGTCGTTACCGCCTAAGCCGTCGGGCGTTGGCTTATACATGCGCGGGATGATCATGCGCACACGTTCCTGGGTTTTCCAGGGTTGACTGGTCCAGTCGTACAGATAGGCTACGTGGTGGCTTGGTTCGTTGCCATGCACATAATTGCCGATGATACCGTCGCGGGTAATGTCTTCAGTTTCGGCAAAGTATTTATCGGGCAGATTCATGGTGAAGAGCGAGTCGAGGTAAACGATAAAGCGCTTATCACCGCCCATCAGTTTGATCAGCGTGGCCGGGTCGTGCGGCACGTACAGGGTATAGTTCCAGGCATTACCCTCAATAAAACCCTGGTTGATGGTGGATAGCGGGTCGACGTTCTTTTTGAAAGTGCCGTCGCCAAGCCTTGGCCGCATAAAATGAGTTTGCGGATCGAACACATTATTGAAATTCTGCGACCGTTTGATGAACTCGTTATACACATCGGTACGGCCAAGTTTTTTAGCCAGCTGGGCAATGCACCAGTCATCGTAAGCAAACTCCAGGGTTGATGACACCGCGTTACCATCCTTATCGTCAGGAATGTATCCCATATCGATATAATAACCCAAACCCATAAAAAAGCGCTGATGGGCAGTGGTTACGCAGGCATCCAAAGCTTTGCTGGCATCCACACCTGGCGCGCCTTTGATGGCGGCATCGGCCAGTACGGATACGCTGTGGTAGCCGCTCATGCACCAGTTCTCATTCGCCGAGTTTGACCAGATGGGCAGCATACGTTCCGGACTTTGCTCAAAATGCGCGATCATCGACCGTACCATATCTGCATTACGCTGGGGCTCAATGATATTGAACAGCGGGTGCAGCGCACGGTGCGTATCCCACAGCGAAAACGTGGTATAATTTGTAAAACCCTCGGCGTGGTGCACATTTTGATCTAGGCCTTTGTATTGCCCGTCAATATCCATGTAAACCGTCGGGTTGATCATGGTATGGTACATCGAGGTGTAAAAGTTCTGCTTGTCGCCGATGCTTTTAGTATCGATAGTGATCTTGCTTAGCTCCTGCTGCCAGGCTGCCTGCCCGTCGTTCTTTACTTTTTCAAAATCCCAGCCCGGTATTTCGGCCTGCATGTTTTTCAAAGCGCCGTCCATACTTACGGGTGATATCGCCATCTTTACTTTGATCTTCTCGCCTTCGGTGGTCGCAAAATCGAAGTAGGCCCTGATCTGCTTCCCGGCCACTTCGGGGAAGTTTTTGCTTTGGTTGAATTTGCCCCAAAAGCCCCGGTAAACTTCGCGCTTTGAACCATTGACGTTACCATAAGCCACAAACGGTTTTGAAAAACGCATTGCAAAGTACAGCGCGCGATTTTTGGCCCAGCCGTTGGTTTGGCGGTAACCCACAACGGTACCGTCATCCATTACACGCATATAGGTCCAAACGTTCTTATCCTCATAATTGTAAATGCCGGCTATCAGATCAAGGATAATATGTGCCTGATCTGACTTAGGGAAAGTATACTGATGAAAACCCACGCGGGTACTGGTAGTCATTTCGGCAGTGATGTTGTAGTCATCAAGCTTTACCTTGTAGTAGTTTGCCTCCGAAACCTCATTGGCATGTGTAAAGGCCGAACGGTAGCCACTGCGCGGGCGATCGGCGGTACCGGGGTTGAGCATCAGCTTGCCAACGGTAGGCATGATCAGGAAGTCGCCCAGATCTGAGTGACCGGTACCGCTGAAATGGGTATGGCTAAAGCCAACGATGGTTTTATCATCATACTGATAACCGGCGCAGTATTTATATACATCCGGGTCGTACTTACCGTTCTTTACATAACCAACCGTATCGGTCTCGGGGCTCAGCTGCACCATCCCGAAAGGTACCGTAGCACCCGGGAAGGTATGCCCCATGCGCTGCGTACCAATAATGGGTTTTACGTATTGCACCAGGTTTTCGGCAGGTTTGGTTTGCGCCAGGCTGATAACAGGAATAACAGAAATAATTGCGGTGAGTAGTTTTTTCATTTCGTTGGAGCTGTGTTTCGCACGATGCAGGGATCGTATCTCAAAATAGCACAAAAAAAGCCGCATTCCGAAAACGGGAAACGCAAAAATGATACACCAGGTGAACCGGTAAAACTATTTGTTTACTAAACAGTTATTCAAAAAAAAACTAAAGTCATGGAAATTACTGTTGACCGCAGCATCAGGCATTGGTGGGTATTTGTACTAAGGGGTGCAGGCTTCTTTTTTTTGGCCATATACCTGTTCGGTTCGCCCGAAAACGCCTTGCAGATCATGGGGTACCTGTTTAGCCTTGCCATTTTATTTGCCGGGCTGACCGAAATTTTCCATGCCTATAACGATCGTGGATCACCGGTACGCAGCTGGCACTGGATCATCGGTATCGTTGATATTATACTGGGCCTCATTCTTTTTAGCCATGTGGGTACCAGCATTACCATTTTACGCATCGTGTTAGGATTGTACATTTTGTTCCGCGGCATATCGATACTCAGTTTTCGCCGGTCATTCGGCCGTAACTGGTGGGTAACTGTCGGCGGTCTTATTGTATTTATTTTCGGACTGATCGTTTTATTCAACGGCGCATTCGGTAACATGACCATGGTTACCTGGACGGCAATTGCTTTTCTGTTTATGGGCCTGCTTAACATTTTGCTGGGATTGAGGCTAAAGCCTAAGAGCTAAAAGATACCTCCAGCCAAAAAACCCGAAATCGAACATCCGAAATTCCAGATGCGCCAATTTAATTGAATAACGCGCCAATACCGTTCAATTTACCATGCGGTTTTATTTGCATTTTGTGCAGCATGACTTCTACTAAAAAATCGTTATTTGTTCTTTGTTTCCTTGCGGGATTTACCGCTCCCCTGTTTGCCCAGGATACTGAAAGCTGGGATAAAAATGTATCCGGTAAAGAGCACGCCAATATCCAGTGGTTTAAAGATGCCAAATTCGGCATGTTTATTCATTGGGGTTTATTTTCGCAAACAGGCGGCAGCTGGAACGGTAAAAACTACTACGGCATATCCGAATGGATGATGAACCGCGGGAAAATACCCGCTGCCGATTATGCTACCATTGCGAAACGCTTTAACCCTACCCGGTTCAACGCACAACAATGGGCACAGATAGCCAAAGATGCCGGGATGAAATATATGGTAGTTACCGCCAAGCACCACGAAGGTTTCGCGATGTTTGATTCTAAAGTATCCGATTTCAACATCGTAAAAGCAACACCTTACGGTAAGGATCCGATGAAGGATCTGTCGCAGGCGGTGCGTAACGCGGGTTTACAGTTCGGGTTCTACTATTCGCAATACCTCGACTGGCACGAGCCTAACGGCGGCGGTAACCGCTGGGATTTTGATGATAAAAAGAAAGATTATGCACTGTATTATAAAACCAAATCAATCCCGCAGATCAAGGAGCTGGTGAGCAACTACGGCCAGTTAGGGTTGCTTTGGTTTGATCAGTCGGGCGGTTTGGATAAAGCCGGTACCCAAAACCTCATCAACGAAGTGCGGGCCATCCAACCCGGATGTTTGATCAGCAGCCGTGTGGGCAATGGCCTGGGCGATTTTAAGGATTATGGCGATGGTGAAGTGCCTGCCGTAGTAACTACGCCCGGCGCGTGGGAGGCGCTGTTCACGCATAACGATTCGTGGGGTTACAGCAAGTTTGATTATAACTTTAAAACCCCGAAGGAGATCATTCGCCTGCTGGCGACCGTATCCTCAAAAGGTGGTAACCTGATATTGAACGTTGGCCCTGACAGTACCGGGCAGATCCCACCCTACTCGGTCAAATACCTGCACCAGGTAGGGCAATGGCTCAAGGTAAACGGCGAAGCTATTTATGGTACAACGCAAGGCTTTATCGGCCCACAGCCCTGGGGAGTTACTACCTCAAAACCAGGCAGGCTATTTCTGCATGTTTTTGAAAGGCCCCGCAATGGGTTTATTGTAATTCCGGGGTTTACACAGGCGGTAACCGGTGTACATTTGCTGGCAGGCAAACGGCCTTTGACTTTTACTAAAAAGGGTAATGATATCTTAGTCAAGCTACCGCCTTTGAGCGATGATCAAAATACGGTACTCGTGATAAATTATGCTGGTAAGGCCAATCGACCGGATATCAATGCGCCACTGATGGTTTCATCGCAATATGCCAACAATCCGCTTGACGCGGTGTATGCCCATGTATCGGGCAACAGCCAGGTAAAAAGCATTACTTCGAGCCATTACTTTGGCGATTGGAAACATAGTACCTGTATCACCAACATGACTGCACCCGGCGACATTGCCACTTTTAAAACCCGTGTTATGGAACCGGGCGATTATAAAATAACACTGGAGTATGCCTGCAGCCCTGCGCAAGCCGGACAGGAAGGCGCGGTGACCATCAATGACAAAACTTACCAGTTTCAAACTTTAGCAGTTAACGATTATGATAGTCATAAACCATTGTTATTTATCCACCAAACGGTGGCAATTACCAGTATTACTAAAGCCGGTTTATATGAATTGGCTATACACCCCTTACAACAAGGCAACGAATTATTTAAACTGAAAACCATTTGGCTCGAGCCTGTTAATTAACTTATCTTTAATCAACCAATCAATAAATCAATTTTTTATGAGATCATTTTTATGCCTGTTACTTATTGGCTGTTCATCGTTTGCTTTTAGTCAGGATGCGGCCAATACCGAAAAAACTGTTCGCCTGGTGGCCGATCGGATCATCCAGAACACTACCTTTAAATTTGTAAACAATAAAACCCATGAAAAGTACGATTCGACCAAAGGGCTTGAGCCTTCTGCCGATATCCGGGCCGAAAGCACCTACAATAAATGGGCCTATGTAAACGGGGTTTTAACCGTTGGTATGGTACACATGGCCGATGTGCTGGGCGACAAAAAGTATTCGGATTACTCACAGCATAACTTCAATTTTATCTTTGATAACCTTGGTTATTTTGAAGGGCTGTACAAAGCTAAATCACCCAAACCCGAATATGGCGCGGTGTTCAGCATGAGCAACCTGGATGCCTGCGGTGCTATGGCTGCGGGGCTAACCGATGTTGATGCTTTAGCTCACCGTAATGACTTTCGCGCGTATCTGGACAGGGCTGCCGATTACATCAGCAACAAACAACTGCGCCTGCCCGATGGTACACTATCCCGTCCCCAGCCACGCTACATGACGCTTTGGGCGGATGATATGTACATGAGTATCCCCTTCCTTGCACGTATGGGTAAATTAACCGGCAATACCAAATACTATGACGATGCCATTAAACAAGTTGAAAATTTTGCCAAATATCTATACGATCCGTCGACAGGTTTGTACATCCACAACTATTATTCGGATGTAGCGATGAACGGCGTGGCACATTGGGGCCGCTGCAACGGCTGGATAGCCATGGCACAGGTTGAACTGTTGAGCAACCTGCCCGTTAATCACCCAAAACGTGCTGAGCTGATCAAATTATTATTGCGCCAGATAGTTGGCTACTCACGTTACCAGGATCAAACAGGTTTATGGCACCAATTGCTTGATAAACCGGATTCGTATCTCGAAACATCGGTAACCGCTATGTTTACTTATTCGGTTGCCAAAGCGGTTAACGAAGGCTGGATCCCGGCAAGTTATATCGACATTGCTAAACAAGGCTGGAAGGGCCTGCAAACTAAAATAACCCCTGACGGTCAACTGCAGGATGTTTGCATTGGCACCAATATGGAAGAAGACATCAAGTTTTACTACACGCGCCCTACCGAACTCAATGATACCCACGGACTTGGCGCTTTACTGTTAGCCGGAACAGAAATGATCAGGTTTGACAAAACGCCGAAGAAATAATATCCAAAACAGAAAGGCTTATCGCAATTGATAAGCCTTTCGTAGTTCTTTGATCTGATCTTTATAAACCTTTCAGGTGCCTGCGGTTCTTCACCCAAAGCAGGCGGGCAGCAATCTGTGGCGACGAGCCAACTTTATTGCGGGTAATTTCGATATTACCGATCAATTGATAAGCATCCGGGCGAATATCGGCCCAGTAAATGTATTCGTCGCGCACAAAGTCATCACCGCCACCGTGGCCCGTACCGGTTGTACCGTCAACACGGCCTGCAAATTTGCCATCCTTAACCGTGCCTAATACCACATCGATATAGGTATTGGCAAACGGCATGATGTCGCTCAGTTTTAACCCGTAAAGTCCGCTGTTATAAGCCAGCACTAAACCTTCCGAATCGTAAGCAAAATGGTTGGTATCCTCCATGCCGCGGGGCTGAGCAAGCGAGTACGGGTATACCCGGCAATCTGAACCAATAGCCGAGCGATTAGGATGTGCAGTTTCGATAAACCAATACACGTTGGATTTGCCAATGGCTATGTATCGCGCCAAACGTTCGGGCTGGTCATTCAGCAACCTGTGGCACAGCGCCAGCCGTGTAAAGCCATCGGTAAGCAGCCATGCCTGGTTCCAGGGCGCTTCTTCGTTTGCTTTATAGGTATTGGGCGCACCCGGAAAATAATAATGGTTTTTATCTTTTGTGCGGATAAAATGCGGCATTATCCAATGGTCGATCACATAGTCGCCCTCGGTTAGATACTTTATGGCGCGTTCTTTATAGGTTGCGCCAAAGTTATTCGGGTCGCCAATGCTTACTTTATCGTTCCATATGGCAGGGGTTTGTAAGATCAGGTAGGCACAATAACAAATGTGCCCCACCGTGGCGCCTTCTACAGTTCCGCCACCACCAGCAACATCGCCGGTCTTTGCCGGGAAGGGCCAAACCGGCTCTACACTGCCTGTCCACATTTTTAACTGCCCGCCTTTGTCGGCTGCTAAAATATCGTCGCGGCCAGAAAGCGCGACATCGCTCAGCAGGATCATCTTATCCAGGATCTCCTTGTCGTGCGAAACTTCATACATCATGCCGCAGGCTTCAATAGCCTTACCGGGATTGCCAAACACCCAGCTATTGCCGCTATTAGGCTTGGGAGTCTCCCAATTGGCCATGTAATTTTTAAAGGCATCAATTTCATTTTTGGTAACCGGCCCGCTTAAGCTTTCAATGATCATCGGGCTGCCTGGTGCAGGCACTTTAGGTTTATCCGTAAAGGCTACACAACAAATCGCCAAAGGCAATACCAATAATTTATTCACTTTCATAATTTATGATATCAATCAGTTAACCGGAATTAATTCAACTTCCAATGTTTTCATCAAATTTGCTTTGCCGATCTGCAAGGCATTCAATTGCAGGGTATGCGTACCGGGTTGTAAGCTTACCGTGCCTATCTCCTCTTCTTTCACCTGTTCTTTAGGCGTTGATTCCACCTTGCCACTTTTCGCGAGGTCACCGAGCTTTAACTCGTAAGTTCCTTCGTCGGTATTATCAGCCAGGTATTTCAAAACCACTTTAAATTTGGCAGCCTGTATCAACCTGAAAGTCCATTGAATGTGCTGATCGGCATTTTTCCAGCCATCAACATAATAATGGTCGGTTTTACCATCGCCAAAACCAAAGCCTTTGCCTGTTAGCTCGGCATCAAAGGCCAGCAAATGATTGGTAACGCCGGTACTGGTCACCAGGCGTGTTTTATCAGTTTCAATATCGCCTTTGGTTTCTAACACGATCACAGTATTTACCGGATCAGGTGCTTGTGCCGGAACGTTGATGTTTACATCCAGCGGGTTTACCCTTTTAACGGTCAACGCTTTTTTAGCCGGGTCGGTCAATAAATATGCTTTCACGATATTGCTTTTTAAGCCGCCAATAGTAAGTGACCCATTTGTGGGCCAGTTAAACACATGCAAGTACAACAAATTGCCTTTACGTGTTGATACGCCCCAGCTTTGAAACGGTAGCGGTGTTTTGGTGGTTTGATAAATGCTGACTGCGTTTTTATCCATCCATTTGGCGATGCCGTTCAGGATGTTCATATCCTCCGGCGCAAATTCACCATCGCCCATCGGGCCGATGTTCATCAGCAGGTTACCCCCGCGCGAAGCAGATTTAGCCAGCAGCTGAATAAAAAAGCCGATAGGTTTATGGCTTTTATCAAATTTTGAATATCCGTAAGATTCGTTGGTGGTCGGTATGGCTTCCCAATCGCCTGTTACCGGGAAGAACTCTGCCGGGCGGTCAGCCGTATTTTGATAATCGCCCATCTGTAAACCGCCGCCACCACGCGCCAAACGACCATTCACCACTACGTTCGGATCTGTTTCCCGGATAGCTTTCAGTATGCGGATATTTTCGGACAATGGTAATTTTTGCGGCGTATCGAACCATAAAATATCGGGGTGATACCTGGTGATCAGTTCTTTGATTTGCGGGATGGCCTTAACGTTAACATAATTTACTGCTTTCGGCAGCAACTCCGGGTGCAGATCATACCAATCGCGGCCACCAAACAGGTTTTGATCGCCGCCCGGGTTGCCGTATTCCCAATCGTTACCTGGCGCGTCAGGGTGCTCCCAATCAAACGCGTGCGAATAATAGAACCCGAACTTGATGCCATATTTTTTGCAGGCCGCCGATAGATCAGCCATCGGGTCATGTTTCCAGGCAGTTTGCTTTACTACGTTGTAATCCGTTACATCCGAGTTAAACATTGCAAAACCATCATGGTGCTTGGCCGTAATGATCATATAACGCATGCCGGCAGCTTTTGCAGTCTTAACCCAGGTATCGGCATTAAACTTCACAGGGTTAAACTGATGTGCCAGCTGCAGGTATTCGGCACGGGGTATACGTTCTTTACGCATCAGGTGCTCGGCATAACCGCTCACCTTTTTGCCTTTCCACTCGCCTCCGGGCAACGAGTAGATACCCCAGTGGATAAACATGCCAAAGCGGGCTTCGCGCCACCACTCAACGCGGCTGTCATGCGTTTTCATCGACGCCGTCCACCAGCCGTTCTTTGCCTCGTCAATAGCTTTCTGATCGCGGTTTTTAACATCATTGGCCATGGTTTTATCTTCATCACCTTTGTTTTGTGCATTAGCGATAGTTGAACCGAAGCCCAATGTACAGATCAAAAGAAAATACGGTATACCGTTCTTTAATTTCATAAGAGTTTTTAGATAGTAACAGGATAAGCTAAGCTACTTGCTGCGCTTTGTTTAATATTCATCGTTGTTTGCAATTTATTATGCAATATCACATCAATGCTGTTTAACAAACATAATCTCGCCTGATGTTTGCAAGCCTTTATCATCAGTGGCCGAAATATACCACATGGTTGTGCCTAATGGCAAAACAGGCGCCGTTATGCGGCCATTATTAAGTGTTGCTTCCGCTGATTCCCATTTACGGTTCATCAGTACGCTGGCTGTATCACGTGTAAAATTTAAATAAGCTTTAGCTACAGGTGCGTGCGTATCAATGTTAGCGCTTACGCCTTCACCGTCATATTCGGGTTTTCCAATCTTATTAAGCGGGGTTGTTTTATTGAGATAGCTGTTGATGAAAGCAAATGTTTCATCATTGCTCCAACCCAAATGATGATTATGCCTTAACCCGATCTTGATGCACAAATTTTTATCTTTTACCAGGTTATAGGTTTTGGAATAACTGTCTAAGTAAAAATGCGGGTCGTTGGCTCCGTTTAAAAACAACATAGGTGTTTTGGTTTTGCCGATGTAATTTAACGGATCATATTGCTTAACCCAGGTTTGCCGGTCGGCCTCATTTAGTTTTAAAAGTTCTGCCCGCATCGAGCTGTTTTGCAGCAGGTAACCACAACCATAAACCGGAACGGCGGCTTTATACCGGTGATCTACCCCGGCCATCAGGCAGGTAATAATTCCGCCCCAGCTAATACCGGTTATCGCCGTACGGTTTGCATCAACTTCAGGGAAGCTGCGGATCAGGTTATGCGCCAGTATCACATCGGCTACAGCCTGAAACATCCATTGCTCACTCACCTGTGGTGTGATGGTAAAATATGGAGTTAGCGAATTAGGCTCGTCAAAACCGCCATCAATGTGCTTTTTACCCGGTCCGTTACCACGCGTATCCATAGCAATGGTAGCGTAGCCCTTTTTTGCCCAAAGTAGGGCCCACTCTCTAAACGCCATACCGCCCCCACCGTGAACCAACACTACAGCAGGCAGGTTTTTATCTTTCGACCTGTCGCCGCTCAACGTTCCCGGCGTAGCATACCAGGCAAACACATTTTGCGCTTTACCTTTATATGTCAGTCCCTGGTAGATCATCCCAATGGCCGAATCGGCACTCACTACTTTATACGCCGGTACATCGTGTATGCCTTTAACATCCCACAAAGTGCCTTTAATTTGTGCCTGTGCGATATTAGCCGCTACCAATGCGATCAGCAGGGCTGCTATTTTTTGAATGGCTCTCATGTTACTTAACTGCTTTTTTAAGGTACAAACCAAACTGGCTGATAGCCGGGTATGCCGATGATTTGAGTACGGTAAGCTTAACCTTCCAAACCGTTGTTTTTGGAAAGGTGGCTATCTTGTTTTGACCGATGGTAGTTCCCTGTGCCAATAATTTCCAATCGCTGTTTACCTGGCCCTCAATCTTATATTGCAGCACATGCTCCAGGCCTTTAGGCTCGCTTATCTGCAGCGCATCAATATCAACCGGACCTTCCATATCCGCTTCAATATAAGGCACAGTTGTTTCGTCCTTAGCCGCCCAGTAAGTTGCATCGTTACCATCCAGTGCCTTTTCGCCACTGTGTATTAAACCATCGCGGTTACCATTGGTATTCACCGGCCGTAGATATGCTTCGTCCTTACCTAAACCTTTATCAACAGATACCGGCACATGCTGCGGTTTAACCTGCTTGTTTTTAAACTCAGCAATGGTGTTTGATCTGTAGCCGATGTTGTTTAGTGCCTGCATGCCCAAACGTTCTTTTAATTGCGCCAGATACAAACTTTGTACAGCTACAGGTTCATTGTGTGAGTCAAAAAAGCCTTCAGGCTCTATCGGCGAGCTATCAAATAGGCGGGCGGTTTGCTGGCGGGTGCCGGTACATCCTATGGCCCAGTTGGTCGCCCCCGGCGGTGTTTGAATGATATAGGTTTTGGCAATGCAATTCCAGGCTACGGCCCAACCCATTGTCCAGCCGTGACCTGAGCCGGCTACGCCCCTGTTCATAAAATCAATACCGCCGTCGGGCACACTGCAGTTATCAACCAGCATGCCCGTTGCCCAGCGCTGGTGTGGTTGTATGCGGCTACCTAATCCCGTAAAGGTGCAATTGAGCAATACGTTTGGCCCAGGCACCAAACCCGATGTCCACACAAAATAAGTATTGCCGCCACTTATTTCGCAGCGGTTTATCAGGTTTTGGCTGCCCTCTAAACTAAAATCGGTAGGTTTTGATGCGCCAAGGTTGGTGTAGGTATGTTTAACAACCACATGCTCCATGGTGATGCGGCTGCCGGCCAATACGGTAGCATTCATAGTTTCTTCGCAAAAAACATCCTTTACCCAGCAATCGTCGCCGCCAACACGAATGGCCGAGTATGGCGCGTGGCCGTAATCGCTTTCCAGCGCTGGGCATTGGATATGCAGATTTTCAATACCAACATGAGTAATGCGATGCGAAGCCTCCGCTTTAGCGACAGTTGTTCCTGCAGGATTTAAATATCGTGCGTCGTATGAGTCAGAAACGGAGATATTAAGAGTCAGTTTATTGCCGGTTATCTTTTCTATTCTCCGTTTAATGATCCCTTGCCTGGTTTTGGCTATCCAGGTTTCTTTTTTACCATCGCGATACATATCATCCATGCGCATAAAGTGTACCCAGGCATCGGTAACCGGTCGCCTGATGATGATAGTATCACCAACAGCAAAAGCTTTGGCATCAGCCACTGTAATGGTGTTTGTCCCGGCAGGTACATAAGCATCCGTTATCTGCGTTCGTGTTGATACGATCTCACTGTCATCGGCTTGCTCGGTACTGCCTAATTTGATATTGATATTGCCAACACCGATAATTATCGCAGCATGTGGATTGCCGGTCATGTGGATAGTAGTGCCCTTATTAGCCATGCCGCTGCCTTTTAAAACCACGCCGCTTACCGGCAATAACAATGGCCCCGAACAGGTAAAATCACCCGGCGCTAATAACACCGCCCCCCGAAAGCCATTTATCAACGGCATAGCCGCAATTTCATCAATAGCGGTTTGTATTTGTTTGGTATCATCCCCCCCCGATGGCTTTACAGTTTTCCTTACGGAGATGATGGGTAGCGCCACGCCCCCGCCCATATAGCCGGCCTGCGAAAAATCCATTATGCGATCGCCATTGGCGGTGGTTTTGTAAACTAATTTACCATTTGCGCCGGGGTACACCCATTGGCTTTGTGGTTTTTTTTGTGCAAGTAATGCTGCCGGCAACAGCAGTATAGTTAAAGTACTTATCAAAAATTGTTTCATGTCAGTAAAAGCGGTTAACGAAGCATCTGCTTAAGCCCGTCTCATATGGTGATACAGTCAAAGTAATCAATAAACAGGTGGTTATTACTATGCATTACTGGCAAATTGATATGCTCAATAAACAGGATAATGTAGGCTGCCCGGCAGGAGAAATTTCGTTCGAAAAATAATCTGTTAATAAATATTTAACACAATGGTTTTATTTCAGAAATATAGCTCCGATTACTTTTGTTGTTACAAATGAGTACAGAAGATATGCCGATTTTGAGCACGCTGGATGGTTTTGAAAGCATATTTAAGGAGAATTACACCCCTCTTTTCCGCTATGTTAACGGAATTGTTAAAGATGACGCCCTGGCCAAAGACGTTTTATCGGATCTGTTTTTAAATCTTTGGCAGGAAAAAGATAGGTTGAAGATCAATAACCTTAAGCCATACCTGTTCCGTGCGGCAAAAAACGGTGCATTAAAAGCGCTTACCTCCCATAATCAAACATCCTCTCTTAACGAAGAGCTTTTTGATATTCCTTCGGATACCTACAACCCGTTTGAAAAATTTGTAGCGAAGCAATCGATCGTCATAGTTGAAGACCTGATCAATAAACTAACACCTTTACGCAAGCAGATTATCGAATTGCGTCTGCTCGGTCTAAAATATGCAGAAATAGCAGAGGCTTTGGATGTACCTGAAAAAAAGGTAGATTATCACCTTCGCGAAGCTATTGAGCAATTAACAAGAAGCATTAACCATAGGGATCTGGACAAGGCTACCATTGCCGGCGGCTTAATGATGATCGGCCTGCTTTTCGTGATGTTAAACTAAGCCCCGCTCTTCAGGCTATAGTTAACAAACATTTAACAAACACTTAACTATTTCTTTTGGTGGAAAAGAGTGATCCGTTGCTCTTCTCTACAAATGAATACAGTAAACTGGGAACTATTAATAAACTACATCAACGGCGATTGCAGCGACCATGAAATGCAGCAGGTGCTGCAATGGAGTGCAGAGCAAGCCGAAAACCGTTATCTTTTAACATACCTTGAACGCCGGCAGGCTCAACTACAGCAACCGCTTAAGCAAGCAGATATTGATGAGCAATGGCTCCACCTGCTAAGCAGGATGTTTCCGGTTAGCCAAACGGACAATGATCAAACAAACTCATCTAAGCCTTACTGGTTTATGGGCTTGGCAGCAAGCCTGATGCTTTTTAGTCTGTTAGGTTGGTTTTATTACAAATCATCGTTAAACGGTGGCCAATTGCAATTTGCACAAACCAATGCAAACACGCGCAGCAAAGTTTCGCTGCCCGATGGTACGTTAGTGTACCTCGCCCCCGACTCAAAACTAACTTTTAAAAACTTTGATGGCCCAAAACGGGAAGTTAACCTGTATGGAGAAGCTTTTTTTGATGTAAAGCACATTTCCGACAGGCCATTTATCATCCACACCAATCAGCGCCTATCTATCACCGTATTAGGAACCTCTTTCAATGTTTATACCCGTAAACACGTTAACGCCGAAATAAAAGTTGCAACAGGTTTGGTTGGGATAATAATTAATAACCATACACATTTTTTGAAAGCCGGAGAACAGCTAACCAGCAATGCTGATAATTATAAAGTTGCCATTAAAAAGGTAATTATAAAAGATGCATCGGCACTGCAAAACGGCACCCTGGTGTTTAATAACTGCGATGCGTACGAGATAGCACAAAAAATACAACGCTGGTATAATATTAAAGTAAAGGTTTCGCCAACGGCTAAAAAAGCCCGCCGTTTTAGCGGCGAAATGAAAGATACAGGCATTGCCGACCTTTTAAACGGCCTGAGCTATGCAACCGGTATCCACTATCAATTTGAAAAAACAAACACACTACTATTATTCTAATTGCTTATGAAACAACTTAAACTCTTGTTCTTCCCTAAAACAGTTTCCCTGCTGGTACTCTGTTGTATTTATTCGCTAACGGTGCTGGCACAGGTAAAAATGCCGGCGCAATTTACTTTCCAACAAAAACGCGTAAGCGTTCAATCAATTGCTGATCGTCTTAAAAGCAATGGATTTAAGGTTTCATTTGATACCGAAGTAAATATGCAGCAGACGATAACCCTTGCCTCAGAAAATATTTCTTTTGATAACCTTGCACTGGCATTACAGCAGCAGGCAGGTATTGGAATGAGGAATATTGAGGGCAACATCGTGATCAAAAAACTCGAAATGATCTCGGTAAGCGGCACAGTGTTCTCTTCTGATGATAAACAGCCGCTAACAGGCGCAACCATTACCGATGCAGGTAAAAGATACCTGGGTTCAACCGATGTTGCCGGCAAGTTTTCGGTACGTATCCCCCGTGGTACGTCTATCAATTTATCCATGGTGGGTTACAAGCCACAGTCTCTCACTTATAATAGTAATGAGGCTGGTATAAATATCACCATGGAGATAGCTAATTCGGCCCTTACCGAGGTGGTAGTTACCGCGCTGGGTATCAAGCGCGATGAAAAAGCCTTAGGGTACGGCGTAACCGTGCTCAAAGGTGAGCAGCTTACCGATGCGGTTTCATCAAACTGGAGCGATGCCCTTTCGGGGAAGGTGGCCGGTTTAAACCTGGTGCGTTCAAACAGCGGCCCTACTGGTTCAAACAAAATAATTTTACGTGGCGAGAATAACCTTACCGGCGATAACGAAGCACTAATTATTGTTGATAACGTAGTGATCAACAACAGCAGTGGCAAGCGCGTAGGTATTGGAGGCGAAACGGTATACGGTACCGGCAGCGATAATATGCCTGCCGATTATGGCAGCAGCGTTAACGATCTGAACCCCGAGGATATTGAAAATATTACCGTATTAAAAGGTCCGGCGGCAGCCGCTTTATATGGACAGAACGCGGCAAACGGTGCGGTTATTATTACCACCAAAGCGGGTTCGGCACACAAAAAGGGTTTGGGCATTACCTTCAATTCAAATGCATCTATTGAGCAGGTAAACCGCTGGCCCGATTTTCAATATCAATATGGCCAGGGCCTGGCTGGTGCAACCTATTATTCGTACGGTGCCAGCGCAGATGGTGCCAGCACAAGCGGCACAAGCTCGGCTTACGGCCCTAAATTTGATGGGCAGATGTTTTACCAGTTCGACCCGGTAACACAGGCACAGGGCAAAACGCGCACGCCCTGGGTTGCCTATCCCGATAAGATCCATCATTTTTTTAACACAGGTAATACATTAACCAATTCGATCAGTATTGATGGCGGATCTGATAAAACCACCGCACGTTTTTCGGCAACCAATGTAACCAACAACTGGATAGTACCCAATACCGGTTACAGCCGCAATACGGTAGCTATGTCGGTAAACTCAAAGATCAGCGACAAGCTCACTATCAGTTCGAAAATAAACTATCAAAATAAATCAAGTGATAACTTACCGGGCGCAGGTTATGGAAATCAATCCTTGATGTATTGGTTTATCTTCTGGCAGCCTAATGCCGATATCGATTGGCTGAAAAACTATTGGAAGATCGGGCAAACCAATCGTGTTATTGAATATCCGTACAGCTCATTTCCCGAAAATCCATACGCGGTTGCTTACGAATTTATCAACAAATCAAATCGCAACGCGGTAACCGGTAACGTACAGGCTACTTACAGCATCACCCGGGAACTAAGCCTGCAATTGCGCACCTCGTTAGATATGTCGTACGAGCAGCGCTCACAGCAACGCCCGTATGATGCCGGTACAAAATATCCAAAAGGCTCTTTCCGTACACAGGATATTTACACGCAATCTGTTAGTGCCGACTGGCTATTGAAATATAATAAAAATATCACCAAAAAAGTTAACCTGACAACAACGGTTGGCGGCAGCATGTTGAAAACCACCTTTAATGAAAATGAGGTAAGGGCCGATTCGTTGACTTTCCCTGGTATTTATTCGATGGCTAACAGTGCAGGCGTTTTAGTTACCGTACCTTACAAATATCAAACGGCCCTGAATAGCTTTTATGGCTTAATGACAGGCAGCTATAACAATATATTGTTTGTAGACTTAACCGGCCGTAAGGACTGGAACAGCGTTTTGGCAACCCCTCAGCGTACCGACAAAGTAGGTTTCCCTTATTGGTCACTAAGTACAAGTTTTATTTTATCGGATGCGGTTAAATTGCCGCAATTATTCAGCTATGCTAAATTACGGGCGTCGTATGCAAGTGTAGGTAGTGGCAGCAATGTGCCTTACCGTACCTCTTTCGCATATGTATCTGCAGGCAGCACCTATTCTGGCGGCTTGCAAAACCCAACAATATTGCCTAACCCTAACCTCGAGCCATTAAGCACCGAAACTTATGAGGTTGGTGCCGATGTGCGTTTCTTTAAAAATCGTTTAGGTTTCGACCTGTCCCTTTACTCAGGCGATACCAAAAACCAGATCCTTAACCGTATCATTGATCAATCAGCAGGTTATGCACAATCTGTGGTTAATATTGGTAAAGTAGGCAACAAAGGTATTGAGTTGGCAGTAAACGGCACGCCTGTACAAGGCGGTTCAAGAGGCCTTACCTGGATGGCTAATTTTACCTTCTCGGCAAACCGTAATAAAATACTGCAACTTTCAGACAGTTCGGTTGTGCTGCAAACAGGCCCTACAGGCAGCGGACAGATCGTTGCTAATGTAGGCGGCAGCATGGGCGACCTTTATGGCCGCGGTTATCTGCGCGCACCCGACGGACAAGTAGTTTTTGATTCAAAAACCGGTGTTGCTTTACTTTCGCAGGATCTGGTTTATTTGGGTAATACCCAGCCTAAATGGAAAATGGGTTTCAATAACGATTTCAAATTCCGCAATTTCCATTTCAGCGTCCTGTTTGATGGTCAATACGGTGCCGTGGCTTATTCGCTTACAGCATACAAACTGGCCGAACAGGGTAAAACAACCAATACCTTGCCGGGCAGATACGGAGGTATAATTGGTAACGGTGTGGTGCAAAACCCTAATGGCACTTATCGTAAAAACGATGTTATCGCTACTGATATTGACCAGTACAACCAATCAAACTTTGGAGTTAACAATGCCGAGGGCGCAACCTTCAGCACCAATTTTATTAAACTAAGAGAAGCCAGACTTGATTATACCATACCGGTAAAAATAAGCAGCAGGCTTGGTTTACAGCGTGCAACAATCGGTGTTTATGGCCGCGACCTGTTTATATGGAGCAAATGGCCGGGATTTGATCCGGAGTTTGGTACTCTTAGCGGATCAGACATTACCCAGGGTTTTGAGATCGGCCAGTTCCCCTCAACCCGTACTATGGGTGTTAACATAATTATTTCACTTTAATCACTATACAGAAAATGAAAAAGAATATTTACGGTGTTATAGGTGCAATAATACTGATAGCAGTTTTTCAAACATCCTGCAAAAAAGGGTTTGAGGACTTAAATACCAACCCTAACACAACACCTACTGCGTTGCCACAGCAACTGCTTGCCCCCGCCCTGGTTAATACCCTGGCAGCAAACATGCTGCGTAACCGTAATTTCAATAATGAGTTGATGCAGGTCACCGTGTCTGAAACAGATAACGATGGAGCCATCTTCAGGTATGATATTAAAACCAATCAGGCCGATAATACATGGAACAACTGGTATAAACAGCTGTCAAATTTTAAAGATATTTATAAAATTTCCAGTCAGCCTTTAACCTTAAACAAAGGTTACCAGGGTATATCCCTGATCTGCCAGTCGTGGATTTATTCGCTGCTTACAGATACTTATGGTGATGTGCCTTACTTCCAATCCAACGAAGCCAGGGATAGCCTGATCTATGAACCGGCGTTTGATAAGCAAAAAGATATCTACCTGGATATTTTTAAACAACTGGAAACAGCTAATACCTTGCTTAACGGAGCAGCCAACGTGGTAGCGTCAAGCGATCCTGTTTACAACGGCGTATGCGCTGAGTGGCGTAAATTAGGTAATTCACTGTATTTAAGACTCTTGCTAAGATTATCCGGCAAAGCCGAAGTATCGGGTCAATGTATTGCCAAGATCAAGGATATGATAGACACACATGCCTCTACTTACCCTATCATGACCAGCAACACTGACGCCGCCATTTTACGATGGACAGGTTCGGGTTATCTCACTTCACCGTATGTTAATAGTGTGCGCGAACAGGATTGGCGGTCACCTGCTATCGGCGAGTTTTTTATCAATCATTTGGTGATGTGGTCCGATCCGCGCATCAATATTTCAACTTATGCGACAAGCGGTTTTAACAGGTGGGGAATTGCCCAGGGTCCGGGTGGATTTGACGGTATACCAAGCGGCTATCTTCCGGGTAACGGACCTATAAAACAGTCTTACTTTTATTCAAATACTTCAGCGGTTTCGTTAATGAGCGACCCCTTGACCGGGATGATCATGAATTATTCCGAAGTACAATTTATCCTGGCCGAAGCTTCAGTTAAAGGTTTTATTACAACCGGTACCGCCCAAACCTATTGGGAAACCGGAGTACTTAACGGTTTAACCTTATGGCTGCCTACCTGGCCTAACCCGGTTGCTGCGGGCGTACCTTCGCCGGCACCAACAATTGCGTCGCCAGATTTTCGCAACTATTTAACCGGTGCAGCTATCTCATGGGATAATACAGAATCGGTAGACGCCAAGATGGAGCGCATTCACCTGCAAAAATATTATGCTTTGTTCCTTGCCGATTTTCAGCAATGGTTCGAGTTCCGCCGCACGGGCCACCCTGTATTGCCACTTGGGCCTGGCTTGCTGAACAACAGCGTAATGCCTGCAAGGCTCAACTACCCGGTTTATGTACAATCAGCCAACCCCACAAATTATAAAGCAGCGGTTGCCTCGCAGGGAACCGATGTGATCAGTACACAGGTTTGGTGGCAAAAACCATAATTAGTAAATGCTTTTTTAATTAATACAACAATTATTAAGATGAAAAAAACAATATTTTATGCCCTTTTGCTATCAGTAGCATTTATATGGGCCGGGTGTTCAAAGTCAAACAACTACCCCGGCGGCGTGATTAGCCCATACATCCCGATGTACGATCTGCGTAACCTATACAAAGGTAGCGATGTGGCCTTAAGCACAGATAACATGTATGGATGTGATAAAATTACCGGCCTTGTAGTTTCTGACTATACCGGCAAAAACCTGCCTGCCGGCTTATTGATCCTGGAAGATCACCGTCGTTTATCATTATTAAGGGGTATTGCTGTAAACATTGGCGATGCTGCTACAAATTACAAATCGGGCGATTCTGTGATCGTTACTATTGCGGGCGGCACGTTAACCAGGCAAAATGGTACATTACAGATCGTCAATGTACCGGCCAGTGCGGTAACCAAAATTTCGAGTGCAAATGATATCGCACCAAACCGTGTTCCAGCCAGTTCTATATTAAAAGACCCCAATACCTACGAAAGTACATTGGTTGATATCGTTAAAGGCGGGTTCGATCCGCTACCCACCCCTGCCGATACCTACCTGGGCGATAAAATAGTTAACGATGGTTTTGATAATATTATCTTGCACACCGAGCCTACGGCCACATTTGCGGGGAGCTCATTGCCCGGAAGCGCTAATTTTAACGGCGTGGTTTTTACACCAATAATAAACGGTACAGTAACGCCACAAGTGCGTATGCGCATGGCAAGCGATGTTCAGGTTTTGAGCTCGACAATAAATGTTACCCCAATTGTTATCGCCGGCTTTATTAACGATGTTATTGGCGGTGATGGTAATTACGAGTATATACAATTACTGGCCACGCAGGATATTAACTTTGCCACAACACCATATTCGGTAGTGGTTACCAACAATGCGGGTGCATCAACCCCTGCCGGTTACCCGGCAAACGGATGGGCCACAGGCGGCGGTTCGGTTGCGGTTGGTTCGGTTGCCGCTACAACCTTCCGTACATTTAAATTTAACCTCACTACTGGCTCTGCCGCAAAAGGCACCTATTTTTATGTAGGCGGTTCAGGCAAAACCATTAACGGGTCGGGTTCAACAAGCATGGCTACATCAAACTGGATACGCGCATTTAACTACACCACTACCGATGGTGATGGCTTTGGTATCCGTAACGGTGGTTTCTTCGCTAACAGTGGCAATGCTTTCGGTATGGCCGTATTTGCAGGTACTAACGTAACCAAAGATACTGCACCTATCGATGTAATGTTTATAGGAAGTGGCGGTTCACTGTTCCAGGCAGGTACACCGCCTGTAGGTTATAAAATTGCCAATACCGATTTTTACGATATCATCAACCCAATTAACCTGCAATCGCAGCCATATTACAGGCAAGGCTCAAACACTATTTGTTTAGCCTACACCACTCCTGCCGATGTTGGTTACTTTTACAAGCTTGGCGGTGTATATAACCCACGTTTGGGTAAATGGGTAAAAGCCCGCAGCCAGCAAAATATTATCCTGAGCAAAACATCTACACTTACTGAAATAGAAGCTGAGTTCCCGGTTGGTTCGGGTATTGTACCAACTACCCTGGCTAATTAAAACATACCTTTTTACAGGCGGACTGGTGGTGTAAACTTACCGGTCCGTCTGTATTTTAACCACTATCATAACCCTACATTTACGCACCTACAAAACGAAAAACACAAATGGATTCACGCAGGGATTTCCTTAAAAAAGTAGCCTTAATATCCGGTGGCGTTGCCATGACGAATATGCTGCCGGCCGCTGTACAAAAGGCAATGGCCATTAACCCCGAAACCGGGAGCACCTTTTTAGATGCCGAACATATTGTGATACTGATGCAGGAAAACCGTTCATTCGATCACTGTTTCGGCACACTGCAAGGCGTACGTGGTTTCAACGATCCAAGGGCCATTCAACTGCCTGATAAAAAACCGGTGTGGCTGCAAACCGATGCCGTTGGTAACACCTTCTCGCCGTTCAGGCTCAATATTAAAGATACTAAAGTTACCTGGATGGGATCTTTACCGCACTCACGTGCCAGTCAGGTAGATGCCAATAACATGGGCAAATACGATAAATGGCTCATCGCAAAAAAATCGGGTAACCCGGCTTATCGCGAAATGCCTTTAACCATGGGGCATTATACCCGCGAAGACCTGCCGTTCAATTATGGCATGGCCGATGCGTTTACTGTGTGCGATCAGAATTTCTGCTCGGCCATGACCAGCACCACGCCTAACCGCTCGTTTTTTTGGATCGGTAAAATTACCCACATGCAAAATGGCATCCCCAAAGCAAATATCCGTAACAACGATTATACCTATGGTGATATGCCCTGGGAAACCTTTCCGGAATTATTGGAACAAAACAACATCCCATGGAAATTTTACCAGAACGACCTGAGCTGCGGCGGTGGTTTTGTCGCCGAAGAACGCGCCTGGTTGGCAAACTTTGGTTGTAACCTGTTAGAGTTTTTTAAGGCTTATAACGTTAAGTTTTCTGACAGGTATATCAAAAATCTGCAGAAACAAGCTGAGGAACTTCCCGGACAGATCAATAAGCTACAGGAAAGAACGCCATCTGATGCGGCCGCAACCACAAAGGCGCTTGATGCTATCAAAAAGAAACAGGCAGTTTTGGATAATGCCCGCAGCGAGTTGAGCAAATGGAATAAAGAGAGCTATGAAAAGCTATCTGATAAGCAAAAGAGCCTGTACAAACGTGCCTTTACCATCAACTCGGGTGACAGCGATTTCCGCAGTATTGCCGAGCTGACTTACAGCGATAACGGCGAAGAGCGTAAAGTAACTGTGCCTAAAGGCGATTTGCTGCACCAGTTCAGGCAGGACGTGGACAGTGGCAAACTGCCAACTGTGTCCTGGCTGGCCGGTCCCGAAAATTTTTCAGATCACCCGGCAGCGCCGTGGTATGGCGCCTGGTATGTTTCGGAAGTTTTGGATATCCTGACCAAAAACCCTGAAGTGTGGAAAAAAACCATCTTTATAGTTACCTATGATGAAAATGATGGATATTTCGATCACGTGGTTCCTTTCTCAATTCCGGATAACAAGCTGCCGGGTACCGGCAAATGCTCGCCTAACATCGAAACTGAAATTGAATTTGTACGTCTGGAGAACGAACTAAAACAGGATGTACCCAAAAATCAGGCCCGCGAAGGTGCCATCGGTCTTGGTTTCAGGGTTCCGATGCTGATCGCTTCGCCATGGAGCCGTGGCGGTAAAGTATGTTCTGAAGTTTTTGACCATACCTCTACCCTACAGTTTTTAGAGACATTTGTAAATAAAAAGTTCAATAAAAACATCAGGACCAATAACATCAGCGAATGGCGCCGTACCATCTGCGGAGACCTGACCTCGGCTTTTAGCCCCTACAATGGCAACAAGTTAGAGTCCATCCCATTTTTGGATCGCAACAAAAACGTGGAAACCATTTACAATGCTAAGTTTAAACAGGAACCGGATAGTTTCAAAAAGCTATCAGCAAGCGAGATCGAGCAGATCAGTGCTAAACCTTCGCTAATTACCTTACAGGAACCAGGCGTCAGATCAGCATGTGCGTTGCCCTACGAATTATATAGCACAGGGGCCTTAGCTGCCGATAAGAAGAATTTCGAAATAAGCTTTGCTGCCGGTAACGAGGTTTTTGGCAAAAACGCGGCAGGCTCGCCATTCACGGTTTATGCCCCGGTTAAGTACAATGATGAAACCAGCAAGGATGAAATTTCAAGAAACTGGTCGTTCGCCGTTGTTGCAGGTGATAAGTTAACTTATAACTGGCCTGTAAGCGCATTCGAAAATAATAATTATCACTTGCGTGTGCATGGCCCTAACGGTTTTTACCGCGAGTTTAAAGGCAACCAAAATAATCCGCAGCTAAAAATAACCTGCGAGTACGAAAAAAGCGGCGCTAAATTAACCGGCAACGTTGTGGTTAACATTAGCAATAACAGCACGCAGGCGGTTAACGTCGTGATAAACGATAATGCCTACAAAAGCGGTAGCATCAACAAAACTATTGCAGCCAACAGCAAAACAAGCACGGTTTTAAATCTTTCAAAGAACTTTAACTGGTACGATTTCAGCGTAAAGCTGGATAACAGCACCTCTTTCGAAGAACGCTTTGCAGGCCACGTTGAAACAGGTATGATCACTAAAACCGACCCTGTAATGGGCAGAATTGTATAACGATGAGCACACGTAAAAACTTTATAAAATCAAGCATAGTAGGCGCAGCGGGTTTAACCCTGCTGCCTGCAATCCAATCGTTTGCCGGGCAGCCAATTGGCCATACCGGTAAGGCTGCCGGTAATTTCAAATTACGTTTTGCCCTGGCTTCTGATGGGCATTACGGGCAGCCGGATACCGATTCGGACGGCTTTTACAGCGATCTGGTTAAGTGGCTCAGTAAAGAGCATCACGCCAACCATCTTGATCTGGTTGTCATCAATGGCGATCTGGTGCATAACCGTCCGGATCTGCTGCCAAAGGTAAAGCAAACTTACCTGGATAAACTGCCTGTACCCTACTACACTATCCCCGGTAATCATGATTTTGCCGATGCCGCAGTTTGGAAAAACGTTTTTGGTTACGAAGACAAATATGTGGTAGATAAAGGCGATATCGGTTTTATCTTTGCCAATACCGCTGATACCAAGGGTGGTTATGTTTGCCCCGATCACGCCTTTTTGAAAGCTTCTTTGGAGCAGTTTAAAACCAAACCCATCGTGTTTGTTATCCTGCATATCCCGCCGCACCAATGGCTGCCCGAAGAAAAAACCATATTTGTGGATTGCCCGGAGATTGTTGAGTTACTGCACAGCTACCCAAATGTAAAAGCTGCGTTTCATGGGCACGACCATAGTTTGGACGGCATCCGGTACACCGGAAAGCTACCACACCTGTTCGATTCGCATTTTGGCGGTAATTGGGGCACGGCTTACAAAGGCTATCGCGTTGTAGAAGTTAGTGTATCTAACCAGATCTCTACCTACCAGGTTAATGCCAGTCAAAACCCAATGCTGAATAGCTTTACGCTTTAGTATTTTAGCCACCTTTCACTTCTCGATAAAAGAATGCCTATCCTTTTTATAGTGATAGGCATTTCTTTTAAATATAGTGTGCGTTACTATCCTTATTATTTTGCTTTTCGCAGACTGATCATTACCACGCCATGCTGGGCAACATCGGCTTTAAATTCGCCCTCAAATGTGCCCAGGTCTTTTTGGCGCCATAAGTCGCGTACAATGTATTTTCCGGTAATTTTCAGATCTGCCCAGTTCAATACCACTTGTTTGGTCCCTTCATCGCCGGGGTTAAACAAGCCAACTGCTTTTGATCCGTCTTCCAGATCTTTAGCCATAACACCTGCTTCTCCCTGGCGGGATATTACCGTAGCCTGTTTGCCTAAGGCATCCTGGTTAACAGCCAAAACCTCATCGTTAGTTAACAAGCTTAAAGTAAAAGCATCAAGTTTGGTGAGGTCGCAGCCCAGCAATAACGGCACCGACATTAAGCACCAGGCGCTTACGTGTGTATATTGCTCATCTGCGGTCAGGTTACTCGGATGATAATCCTTTCCCCAACCAACAACACCCACAACCATCATATCCGGGTCGTTCCAGTGCCCTTGCCCTGCATAAGGCTCCCATTTATCCTGCGAAAATAAACGGGGTTTTAAACTTTTCCAGCTATCGCGGATATCGCCCCCTGTGCGCCAGGTGTTTGCTACTTTAGATAACTCGCCTATCGAGGCAAACGGCGTACTGTTCGATAAGCTGAACACAATATCGCGGTTGCTTGCGCGCAAAGCATCAAACATCTTTTTGGTTTCGGGCATCTCAATAGGGTTCCAATCGTATTTCAAATAATCTACACCCCATTTCGCCCATTGCTTTACGTCCTGGTCGCCAAAATCATAGCTGCCTATTTTGTATGGAAAAAGCTTTTTATTGCGCGGCACCTTATCTGTTTCGGGCGTTCTTACAAACGTCCCTTCGGCATTATCCGCCGATCCGCCAATATGATGTCCGTACGATTCGATCCACGGTGTAGAGTAAATACCCATTTTCAAACCCATCGCATGGATCTCGTTACTGGCCTTTTGCATATCCGGAAAGGTTTCGGGGTTAGATTGTATAGCGTGAAACTCGCCTCCCCTTGCTCCCTGCCAAACATCATCAATGTTCATATAACTCCACCCGTGATTGATCAAACCCGATGTTACCATAGCCTTCGCGTTAGCCAGCAGCAGGTCTTCTGTCACTTTGGTAGCGTAGATATTCCAGCTGTTCCAACCCATTGGCGGTGTAAGAGATATGGTTTCGCCTACCATAATTTTGAATGATCTTTTGGCTTCGTTTACCTTATTTTTGGCATGCAATACCATTTCGTAAGTGCCGGGTTTGGATATTGATCCGGATAACTGCCCGGTAACCGCATCAAGCTTTACACCTGCCGGAAGTTTATCTGCCGAAAACTTCATCGGCCTGTCGCCCGTAGCAGGTATGGTAAACAAAATGGGGTGCCCCGGACGTACACCAAATATTTTGGGGCCATTAATGCGTGGCTCCGGGCCGCTTTTAGGCGTCAATATCGCAGCGGTATTATCTACCGCTACGTTCTGAGCTTTGATTGCCGGGCTTGCCAAAAAACAGATCAGGGCAAGGCAAGCAGGCAGTGTTCTTTTGTTCATTAGTTAAATATTTGTAAGATAACAGTTAGTCGATCGAGCCTGATTTCATTGTACCTGCAGGTGCTGCAGCATTGGTACCAACGGTACCTTTTACTTCCAGTTTAATTACCGATGCAACTTTATCGGGTGCGCCCGAAGGTATATTGATCGCCAAACTGTCGCCATCTTTTTGTGATTTTAAAGCGGCTCCGCTGGCTAACAATTTAGCTGATAATACTTCATTCTTTAAACCGGGCACAACCAATTTACCATCAGTGGGCCAGTTAAATACAGATAAATATAAGATTGTTTTTCCGTCTTCAACTTTTTTAGTGCAGCGGCCCCAGGCTAAAACCGGCAGCGGACTGGCGGTGGTGGCATAAATAGCTTCGCTGTTTACTTTCATCCAGTTGCCAATGGCTTTCAGATCGTCAATACTGCCCTGCGGGAACTGGCCAAGCGGATCAGGACCAACATTCAGCAAATAGTTACCTCCTTTTGATGCGATATCACAAAGGTTATGGATCAGTGTTTCGGGAGTTTTCCATTTGTTATCATAGCTTTTATATCCCCATGTTCCGTTCATGGTCATGCAGGTTTCCCAGTCTTTGCCATCCAGTTCGGCAAGGCTTGGTATTTTTTGCTCCGGTGTTTTGGTATCGCCCGGAAAGTTAGGGCGTTTTAAACGGTCGTTAGTAATGATATTAGGTTGCAATGCTAAAACAGCATTCAGCTTTTCGGCATACTCATCGGTCATACCTGTTGGAGTATCCCACCATAACACAGCTACCTCGCCATAATTGGTCAGCAATTCTTTAACCTGCGGCACAGCAACACGGTCGATATATTCGCCCATGGTTGCAGTAGTTTGGTATGGATCCCAGTGTCCGCTATGGTCTTTGGTATAGGCATCGATCTTAGCCGAATCAGGATTAGCCCAGCCTTCTGCCGCCACTTTCCGGGCCACAGCGCCACCCGGGTTGTTCCAGTCCTGCGCTTGTGAGTAATAGAACCCTAATTTTATACCGTATTTTTTACAAGCCGCGGCCAATGGTTTTAAAACATCTTTGCCGTATGGTGTGGCATCGGCAATGTTCCATTTGCTGGCGTTTGATTTAAACATGGCAAATCCATCATGGTGCTTGGCCGTAATTACAATGTATTTCATACCGGCATCTTTAGCCATGCGCACCCACGCGTCAGCATCATATTTTACCGGGTTAAAGTTTTTAGCTGCAGCCTGGTATTCCGCAACCGGAATTTTGCCGCGGTTCATTATCCATTCGCCGCCATGGCCAACTTCGTGCCCTTTGTACATACCGGCCCACTGCGCATAATCTCCCCAGTGAATAAACATACCAAAACGTGCTTCGCGCCACCATTTCATCCGCTCGTCGCGGCTCAACTTTTTCTGTGCCGATACGGCAGTAGCAAACAGGATAAACGCAATAAAGACAGTCAATATCTTTTTCATAATTATAATTCAGTTGGTTTTATTTGATGGATGTAAGAACGGATTTATTTGGCGGGCTTTGTTAGCGGTAATTTACTTTTCGTTCAGTAATATTAGCATCGTTTACCGCCAGATAAATAAAAAAAAGGCGAAAAAATGAGCCGGGCTTTTTTATTTTTGCCACAACCTTATCCATCATCATCAATGAAACTTAAACCCCTGATCTCAACGCTGGTATTACCCTTCGTTCTGTATTCCTGTAAAACGCTCCAGCCACTTGCTCCTGCAACCGGCGTGGCGGCTATCCCGAACATTGTGCAGCCAATGTCGAACATTGAAGTGCCCGTAACTGTCGATCTGAAAAGCTATTTTGTGCAGGCTGAAAACTCGGTGCCCAATAAATATTCAGATAATCAGCAGCCTTGCCAGGGTTTACGTTATAGCTACACTTTTACCCGTACACCGTTTACCATTACCGGCAGCAATAATGTTGTAAACCTAAAATTTACAGGCAGCTATGGCTTCACAGCGTCGTATTGCCCTAAGTGTGCTACTATTTTAAACTCAGGCCCGCAATGTTTAACGCCGGTGGTATCGGCTCAATGCGGTGTGGGCGAACCATTGCGCCGGATGGAAATTTCTTACCAGACAACTTTCAGTGTATTGCCCGATTATCACCTCCGTTCAAAAACATTGCTTTACCCCGCTCCAAGACCTATCGACCGTTGTAACGTGTTTTTAGGGAATATCGATGTTACCGATAGGTTGATAGGCTACTTAACCGACCCGCTGAACGATTTAGGTAAACAGGTTGACGCCAAAATAGCCGCTTACAATGTTAAGCCCATGATCGAGCTGCTATGGAAAAACATTGCCAGCGAATTTAAAATTCCGGATGTTGGCTACCTGTACGTAAACCCGCAGGCAGTACGCTTAAGCAGTTTTAACTTAAACGGCCCGCTGCTCAATTTTTCGATAGGCTTATCGGCCAAACCGGTGGTAACTACCGCCAGTATTGCCCAACCGGTAAAACCATTGCCCAATTTAAGCACTTACGTACCCGCAAAAGGTTTCAACGTTTACCTCGACCTGGTTGAGAATTATCAGCATCTTACCAACATGGCAAACCAGCAGGTCATGGGTCAAAAAATACCGGTTGCCGGTAAAGTGTTTATTGTTGACAGCACCAAAATATATGGCCTCGGTACCAAAGTTGCCATCAAGGTATACTTTAGCGGTTCAAACAATGGCGTGATCTATATGGTTGGCACACCATCGTACGATGCAGTGAAACACGAGCTTTCCTTTCCGGACCTGAGCTTCGACCTGCAAACGCGGGCATGGATGCTTAAAGCCGCTAACTGGATGTTTAATGGTAAAATAACCGATGGCATCCGCCAAAAGGCTATCTATAACTTCACCAAATTTTTGGCCGACAGCAAGGTGCAGTTACAAAACCAGTTAAGCCGCGATCTGGGTAACAATATCCACTCCAACGTAACAGTGCAGGATATGGACATTCAAGCTATCTTCCCTACCAGCGAAAAACTGGTAGTGCGCACATTAATTAATGGGCAGGTAAAGGTTAAAGTGGTGATGTAATTATCTGTTATGATATTTGCAATTTCACCTACTTAAACGTCAGCAAAAGGTGGGTATTTGTCGGTATTTTTTGATTAGTTTACCGAAAAATAGTAACAAATTCGCAATTAAAAAGAACGGTCCCCGGCCAAACAACTGGGAGCTGATGTTGTATAAATATAACGATTTTTACCCGGATACTCAAATATATATTTCTGTATCCGGGTAACATTTTTTCCGGTTTACAATCCAATAGTTATAAATTAAAACAAAACATCATGACTATAAAAGAAACCTTCGCCATGCATGGCGAAAACCTGGTAAAAAAAGTAAAGGAACTCATTGCCGAAGGTAATGTAACCCGCATCACCATTACCGATAAAAACAACAAAGAGATTGCCTCTTTCCCGTTAACCATCGGCGTAGTAGGCCTGTTACTGGCACCGGTATTGGCAGCCGTAGGCGCAATTGCAGCCTTTGTTGGCGATTGTAGCGTTACCGTTGAAAAAGAGGTAGACGACCATAAAGAAGAAACAAAGTAATTTAAACATCAGCTAACGGTAAACCTCTTTTTTAGATATTTGTGCATGGATACACAAAACGCCGAGCACTGGATAGCTAAACTAAATTTGCAGCCTCACCCCGAGGGTGGCTATTACAAAGAGGTTTACCGTTCTGAAAACCAGGTATCACGCCCTGGTTCTTCTCAATTAAAGCAAGCCTGTACTTCTATTTACTACCTGCTCGAAGGTGATGACTATTCAGGCTTTCACCGTTTATTATCCGATGAGCTATGGTATTTCCACCAGGGTTCTCCGCTGCACATTCACGTTATTGACCAGCAAGGCAACTATTCAGTTCACGAACTTTCAGATCAACCAACCGGCAGCCTGTCTGTGGCTATCGCCGGTGGAAATTGGTTTGCATCGCAGATCCGCTTACAATCTGGTTTTGTATTAATGAGTTGCGTGGTAGCGCCCGGGTTTGAATTTTCTGAGTTTGAAATGGCTAAACAACAACAATTACTATTACAATACCCTCAGCACAGCGGCGTCATCACTAAACTTTGCCGTTAAACAAGAAAGAGCTGCAGCTTATTCAACTGCGGCTCTTTTCTTAACCAAAATTCAGTTTCCTATTTCGTGTCTACCAGCAATATATTAATAGAATAAGGTGCCAGGGTACGGCTGAATGTTTTACCCAAGCCTTTAATGACAGTTGTTACCGGCACTATTTTCTGCGGCTCGGTAATGCTGTTGGTATCTTCGGGTTTATCGGCTTTCATTTCTACCAGCGTGCCGTTTGCGTTCACGTTGGCAACACCTTTCAGCTCAATATTAACGGCTTGTGCCGAACCAAGCGTATTCACTATTTTAAGGTATACTTTGCCTGTCCGGCTATCCTTAGTGGCTACATAAAATATAGCCGGGATAGGTTTTGCAACCTTACCTGCCGCCGAATCCCGCCCACTCAACTTTTGCATTTGTGTGGGGATGTTTTCAGCTGCAATGGTTATCACCTTATCTCCTTTATTTTCGTTAAATATTTTCTGTGCGTAGTATGATGGCGACCCGTAGCTATTCAAGGTATTATAACCTATCAGGTCCGATTTCCATTGCATCCCGCCCGGGTTAACATTTACAAACAAAGGCGCATAGCACGACATGATCACGATATCCGAATTACGCTCCATACCGGTCATCCAGGCAGCATCGCCCAAAGCAGCGTTAAAATTAGGTGTTGGCGCGCCTTCCCGGGTGGCCCACTCACCAACAAATATTTTCGGTCCCTTACGGTCGTAGTCATCATAATGAGCTGCATCGCTCTCCATTTCTGATGCATTGCGATAGTAGTGCTCATCTATCACATCCGGTTTGCGCAGCGTTATCGGAAACCTCGATCCCAACCCATCTCGGCCGCCAATGGTCGATATCAGTTGCAGGTTTGGATACTTCGCCTTAATGGCATCATAAAACTGCGCAAAGCGCCCATCATAACTACCCGAAACATCAAAACCATCCTCGTTACCGATCTCGATATATTTCAGATTAAACGGTTTAGGATGTCCGTTCTGAGCACGTACCGCGCCCCATTTGGTGTTCACATCGCCGGTAACGTATTCAATTTCTTCTAAAGCATCGTCAACAAAAGGTTTCAGCAGCGGCCCGGCTTCCAGGTAATCCCTGTTCAAGGTATAACCTGCAAACACGGCAAGCACCGGGTCCATTTTCAGGTCCTCGCACCATTGCAGGTACTCCAGCAATCCCATCCCGTCTGATGAGCGGTAACTCCATGTGCCCATATGCCCGGGGCGCTTATCCAGGCTGCCTAAAGTTTTTTTCCAGTTAAAGCGTGTCGAAAACATTTGCCCTTCCAGGTAATTACCACCAGGCAAACGTAAAAACGACGGCTTCATATCACCAAGCAACTGCATAATATCAGGGCGGTTACCATTGGCTGTGTTTTTGTATGTCGGCGGAAAAAGCGATACCAGGTTAAACCAGTAACTGCCCGGTGCTGTGGCTGCAATTACCAGCTTCGCATCGGCTGTAGGTTTAACATCTTTAGCCGTAATTAGCGTATAGGTATACTGCTGCCATTGCGCACCAATACCGCTTACCTGCGCTGTGGCATAAACAGTTTTACCATCATTGCTTTCAAGGCTAATGGTTAGCGGGGCCGCTGTCGCGTTGGTTTTGGCATAAAAACTTCCTTTATAGGTTAATCCGGGTTTTACGGGTACGCCCCAGTAGCCATCATTGGCTATCGCGGTTTTACCGCCCGGTTGTGTTACGTCTAATCTTAAACAAACGGTCAGCGCATCATTAATAGCGTTTTTATTATCCAACGCAATTGAAGCCTTGCTGTCTCCGGCTTGCACCAGCGCCCAGTGATCCGGAGCTTTGGGGTTATCTTTAAACACCCGGTTCCTAACCAGTTCGGCATACAAGCCGCCATCGTACGAGTAATTGATCTCTTCCGTCATCAACCCGTATAATATGGGGCTAACCGCGGTCGAAGCGTTATCAAATTGCAGGGTAAGTTTGGTTTGGCTTTGCGCCGATAAGTTTGCTGTGCTAAAAAAAGCAAATAAAACAGCTGCGCCTAAACGCGTGGTAGTTTTTGTTGTGATCATTTATTAATGGTTAAAAATTGGCAATTGGCTGTTACTTGTCAATTTTACAATTAAAAATTCAGATAAGCAAATGCGCAGCAAAAATTGGTTCCAAAGCAAAAAATCCCGGCTGTTACACCAGGATTTCTAACTTACTATAAAGCACTAACAAAACACTCAAAGTTAATAGCCGGGGTTTTGATATTTAGCTTTATCAGCAGCGCTCATTGGCTGCCCCCCTATTGTTGTTAAATTGATCTGCTGTATCGGGATGGGCCTCAACTTGCTGTAAGTTTGCAAACTTGTGGCATCCTTATTAAACAGTTTTGTCCTGTCGTAAAACGTTTCGGTACGTACCAGGTCTTCCCAGCGGTAAAGCTCGCCGCAAAGTTCCCTTGTCCTTTCGTTCAATATAAAAGCAATAAACCTGTCTGCTGTCGAGGTAACCGTAGGCGGATAATTTTCGCTCGGTGCATTGGTGGTAAATAAGGTTGGGGTAGCTATCATATTGGCATAAGTATCGCTAACGTCGCCTTTAGTGCCGCCGTCAAACATCCATGTTTGCGGGTTTTTAAACTCATTTAAATGGTAGGCGGCTCTCTGTCTTAGCTTGTTAATATAAGTTAAAGCCGTAGTATAGTCGCCCTTTCGCCCGTAAGCCTCAGCAGCTATCAGGTAAGTTTCACCAAGACGGGCAAGTATGCCGTTTTTAATCCCCCGCTGCTCATTAAAATTGCTCGTTACACGTACCGGGTCTAAAAACTTAACCAGGGTAAGGTATTTGTTGTTGTTAAAGCCTTGAGTTAGCGTACCATTATTCAAATAATACCTCGCAAAAATGGTATACCGATATTTGGCGATATCGGTATTGGTTAGCGTGGTGTTTTTGTTGTTTACAATAAACAAGGCCGCTGTATCGCCAATACCATATTTAAGCTGGCCGGCCAGTGCCGGGTTGCTTGGGTTAGGATTTGGAAATTTAGGCGTTCCGGTATTTACATTCGAATAAAACACTGTTCTGAAGCTTTTGTAAAAACGCGAATCATTCTTCCGGTCAAACAGGTCGATAGTGTAATCAGATGGGCCCAACCGCCTGAACGGCCGCCCGTTAAAGTTATCCTGGTTACGTATCAAACCCGGGATATTCAGATCATACTGGCAGATATAATACAAATGCGTTTGATTACCCAGGGCATCGTTCAACGTAACATTATTTGAAAACTGCGCCGCAAAAATAACTTCCTTGCTGTTGTTTGAAGCCTGTATCTTCGAATAATCGCCCGACGGGGCCGTACCGTTAACGCCCACTGCCGGAGTGATCACGTTTGGATAATTAGCCGGGTATACCCCGTTCCAGATATTCATATAATCCGGTTCTAAAGTATAAGTACCGCTGTTGATCACTGCGGTGGCATAATATGCAGCACTATCAATATCGGTAGGCTGTTGCCCGCGCGCTTCGGCTACCGCGCTGCCGCGGGTCAAATAGGCCTTGGCTAAAAAGTGCTGTGCAGCACCGCTTGTAGCCCTGCCCTGGTCGGCATTGGTTGCAGTCAAATTATTTTTGGCATACTGCAGGTCGGCAATAATCACATTATAAACATCGGCCACGCTGGCGCGCACAAAATCGGTTTGCACCGATGTGCTCGAATGCAGAACGATAGGAATACCACCAAACTGCTGCACCATCTGAAAATAATAGTAAGCCCTTAAAAACCGCAGCTCTGCCACACGCTGTTTCTTTTGTGCGGCGGTACCTAAGGTTTTTGACGATCCGTTATTGTACAGCGGGATCCTGTCTATACCGATATTACAGCTGTTAATTGCCGCATAATTGTTAACCCACAAAGCATTAAGCAGGTTATCGGCCGAGTTTAGGGTTGGGTCGTACGTGTTGTAATAAACCTCGTTGTACTGGTCGCCCTCGATAAACTCGTCTGTACCAAAATTATACATGGCATAAGCTTGTTCACCTTCAAATTTCCAGCGTATGGGCGCATATGCCGCCCTAACCAGGTCTTCTAAACCTTGGTCGGTAGTGTAATAATCCTGCGTAAGCTGACTTACCAGGTCTTCCTTCAAAAACTTTTTACATGATGTATTACTAAAAACCATTAAAAAAGTTAATGCGGTTATGATATATTTTTTCATCTTTTTCTGTTTTAAAAAGTAACCACCAATTATTATAAACCAACCCTTAACCCAAACACCCAACTGCGGTAACTAAATGATGTTGCACTTGGGTTAGCTGTACTGCTTGAAGGATAGGTAGAGGTGTACGGAACCGTTTCAGGGTCGTATCTGTCGTACTTGCTAAACAAAAACGGGTTCACTGCATTAACAGACAGGCTAAGGTTGCTTACTTTGATCTTTTTCAGGATAGATTGAGGTAAGTGATAGGTCAGCAAAATGCTCCTGATCCTAACAAAAGATGCATCCCTGAACGTTAATGCCTGCCAGTACAGCGGGATATCGCTCAAGGTACTTGGTTGCTGATAATCGTTCGATGGGTTGGTCGGTGTCCAGTAGTTTACCTTGATCGACTGATAACGACCTACTAATCCGGGCCTTACATCGCGCAGTATGGCACCATAGCTCACATACGCAAATACCGACAGATCAAAACCTTTTAACGATACAGTATTGTTTAAACTTGCGGTCCATTTAGGGTTAGGCGATCCGAGGTAAACCTTATCGGCATCGGTAATATAACCGTCCCCGTTAATATCCTCAACACGAATTTTGCCCGGCTGAAAGTTAGGGTTGTTTGCATTTCCGTTAAACTTCCAAAAATAATCATACAATATCCCCCCAGGCTGCGTATCGCTGTATTGAAAAATACCGTGACTTTTAAAATCAACATACGAACGTACCGGATGCCCTAAAAACCATTGGTTACCAATATCATCCGAATTTGAGCTGTTCAAACTCACTATTTCCTCTTTATTGGTCGAAAAAACAAAGTCAGTCGTCCACTTTAAACCGTTTGGCCTGTCAATGTTAACGCTCGACAATAAAAACTCAAGCCCCGTGTTTTTAACTACACCGAAATTAACCGTATAGTATGAAAAGCCCGAAGCGGCCGGTATAGCTTCTTTTTGTATTTGATTGGAGTTTGATTGATACACATCAATTGATCCCGATATACGGCTTTTCAGGAAACCATAATCAAGCGCGATATTTTTGGTGGTTGTTTTTTCCCAGGTTAACGAGCCTAAAGGCTGTTGTAATGGCGCGTACCCCTGCGCTGCCGTACCGCCAAAATTATAATAAGTTGGCGTTGAGGTTAGCTGACCGCCGGTTTGATAAGGCGGGATGTTTGAATTACCTACCGAACCGAAACCTATCCTCAGTTTCAACTGGTCAATAAACGGAACGCCTCTCATAAATGGCTCGGCATCAATACGCCATGCCGCCGAACCCGATGGGAAGTACTGGCCATTATTATCGGATGCCAAAACTGACGATGCATCGTGGCGTAGGCCTGCGGTTAAAATATATTTACCATCATACGAATAGTTGATACGCCCTAAATACCCGGCCAGCTGATGCTGCGCATAAGGCAGCAACGTGCTGGGCGACAATGTAGCCGGCGTTACCGAAGCGATGGTATTGTTTTGCAGCGAGTACCATTTCTGACTTTCGTAAGATAAGTTGGTAGCTGCAAACCGGCTGGCTTCATAACGGTCCTTCAATAGCTCCTGTACTGCGGTTACCGATACATTATGTTTTTTACCAAAAGTATGGTTGTACGATATCTGGTTTTGCAGTGTCCACACCAGAGCCGAAAATATCTGGTACGATGCGCTTGGCGGGTTACCCTGGCTAACCGATGATATCGATCCGTTAAAAACGCCCAATCTTGCATCGTTCACATCCGCGCCAAAAGCAATACGGTATTCAAGCCCTTTGGCTAAGGTTATACCTGCAAAAACGTTGGCTATAAACCGGTTGGTACGGGTTTCATTAAATACCGTATTCACATCATTAAGCGGGTTAAGCACATTGGCGTCGTTCCCGGGGAATAAAATAAAATTACCGTTGGCATCATAAGGCTTGGTAAACGGAAACTGCCCTGCCGCGCCCGAATATTCATCAGGGCCGGCGTTCAATATCGAGTTGGTGTAGTTAATGGTACCGCCGATATCCAAAAATTTCACTGGTCTGAAATCGTTACTTGTAGTTAAACTGTAGCGGGTGTAATCCTGCCCAAACTCAATACCCCGCTGGTTAAAATACCCCAGCGAGATCGAACTTCTGAAAGTTTCGCCCCCACCGCTTATCGACAGGTTGTGGTTTTGCGTTACACCGGTACGCAGCGCCTGGTCCAGCCAATCGTAAGTAGGCACTTTTGATGGATCGTAAATGGCAATATTAGCCTGGATAGGATAACCCAGCTTAGCCATTACCGCCTGTTCTTCGGGTGTTGAGGGCCTTGTTTTGGCTACAAATATTTTGTTGGCGGGATCATAAGTGGTAAAGTCATATCCCATTAACACCGATTGCCACAAGGCCGGGTCGCCGCTAAACAATAAATAATCTGCCAGCGGATCCGGGTAATACAGTTTGGGTGTACCTGTACCGGTATTATACGCGCCCGAACCAATAAAGGCATCGCGCCTGAACTGTGCAAATTCAGGGCCGTTGTAAACCTGCAGCTTTTTGATGATCTTATCAAACGAGGTAGTTCCATTATAGTCGATGTTAACCTTACCGGCCCTCCCCTTTTTTGTTGTGATCTGCACAACGCCGTTAGCTCCCCTCGAGCCATATATCGCTGTAGCGGATGCATCCTTTAAAACATCTATCGATTCAATATCCAGCGGGTTGATATCGTCAATGCTATAGGTTATTGGTATACCGTCAACAACATATAAAGGGTTATTATCGGCCGTAAGCGACCGTGTACCCCTGATACGTACGGTAGAGCCCGATCCCGGGCGATAAGAGTTTGGAGTTGATACCAGGCCCGGCACACGCCCCTGTAAGGCAGTGCTCAGGTTGGTAACCGGCACATCGTCCAGTTGCTTCATATTTACCGATGAAATTGCCGTCGATACATCACCCCTTCGTTGGGTACCGTAACCTACCACCACCACTTCGTTAAGTGCTTTTGATGTAGCTAACAAGGTAACATTAACAACTGTTCGCCCGCCTATTGCCACTTCCTGCGTGGCAAACCCTACATACGAAAAAACGAGTGTAGCATTGCCATCGCTTAAATTCAGAACATAATTACCATATATATCGGTAGATGTAACTGTTTGTGAGCCTTTTACCTTGATCACCACTCCGGGCAGGGCCTCGCCTTTATCGTCAACCACCTTCCCTTTAATTTCTACGTTCTTAATTTCGGTACCGATGGGCGCGATGATCACCAGCCCATTTTCTAAAATTTTGTAGGTTAAATTGGTGTTTTTCAAAAAACCCTGTAAAACATCTACAAAGGGCGTGTTACTTACTTTTAACGTAATTTGTTTATCTGTCGGCAGCACTTCTTCACTGTATAAAAACCGCACGTCGCTTTTTCTTTCAAGTACCGTGAGCGCCTTTTTAAGGTCAACATTTTTGAGATCGATATTTACCCGCACATTTTGCGAGTAACTGTTTGCCGACACCCTTAAACAAAACAAAAAAGTCAAAATAAAAATACATTTAAGCATTATTAAAATTCTTTTGTAGGGGTGAATAAGTGAGCCATTACTATGAAGTTGATTTTTTTTCATAGATTTAAAGGTTTAATTCGTTAAACAATCTGTTAATTGTGGGTATCTACTACCCGAGCCAAAGATTACAGACTTCAGCGGAGGGTGTTGCCGCACCTTCCGCTTACTTCATCTTATTTTTTAGGGTTTAGTTAATTTTCACGTCATACTTATCTATTTTAAAGGTAAATGGTCTGATTATTTGCATAGCCGTTAAGGCCTGGGTTAGACTTTCGTTTTGAAGAACACCCGTAAAATGGTAGTTTTTAACCTTGTCGTTTTCAATAGCTATCTTTACGTTATACCATTTTTCAAGCCGGGGTACCAGTTCCTCAAGCGACTGATTTTTGAATACCAATTGGTTATCAACCCATGATATCTCTTCAATGTATTCTTTTCTGCCTATTTCAATCGGTTTAATATCCTCCACCACGAGCTTGCGCCGTGTAGCGTTATTAGGCTGCACAAGCCCGGGCACAACGGGTTTTGAATAGGCCATGGCAAATTTTTCATTGGGCCTCAATATCAATTTTTCCTGCAAACTGTCGTTAATGGTCAGCTCTATCATGCCACGTATCAAAGCAGCTTCGGCCTTTTTATCTCCGGGATAAGCCTTTACATTAAATGCGGTGCCTAAAACTTTGATCGAAAATTTTTCGGTATGGACGATGAACGGACGATGCTTATTTTTGGTAACATCAAAAAAGGCTTCACCGGTAAGGTGAACAAGTCGGACCGGATTATTATTCATATTTCCATCAAAGCCAATTTTGCTGTTGGTGTTGAGCCATACCTGGGTACCATCGGGCAATACAATTTTTTTGCGATTTGCGGTAGCCGTAATTTCGGTGTATACTGATGCCTTTTCAGGCGATGATTTGATGGCTCTGTAAAAAACCAAACCCGAAACCGCCAATATCAGCACAGAAGCGGCCACTAACATTCGCCTGATCAGTAATTTCCTGATACGGGGTGCCGGCGCCGAAAAAAATTCTTCGCTATATTTTTCCTTGTGTTTTAAATAAGCTGCTTCAACATCATTATCCGTGTCGGCAATAGGTTGCTGATCCCATAATTGTTTCAAAACCTCCTCATAATACAAATTATCAGGATAAAGCTCCAGCAGTTCACCAAGTTCTCTTAGTTCATCGCGGGTAGCTTCGCCGGCAACTTTACGCGCCAGCAATTGCATAATCCTGTCATCGTGCATCATCATAAAAAATAAATAAAGCGTGTAGGTTGGCTTATAATTGCATATAGGACAGTTAAATCGGGCGATCTCCCTATACGATTTGAAAATATTTTTTCGGGAAGTTATTTTTTAGATGAGATTGTACTCGGCCTTAACAATAACACTGATCTTTTTGGTGGCGGTAACCATTTGTGCATCAACCGTTTTCGAAGATATATTTAATATCTCGGCTACTTCTTTATAGCTCAGGCCTTCTTCTTTAACCAATTTAAAAACCATTTTGCAGCGCGGCGGTAGCGATTGTACACCAAGCTCGATCCTCTTTTTCAACTCCTCGTTGATCAATATCTGCTCAGGTGTCAGGTTGTCAAATCTTACGTCGGGATTTATATCGTCAATCGAAACGATCCTGTTTAAAGCATTTTGCTTTAAAATATTGAGGGCTTTATTTTTGGCTATCACAAACGCGTATACCGTTACATTTTGGATCTCCATTAAATTTCCCCTGTTGCGCCATAAGGTGATCATCACATCACTTGCCACCTCTTCCGCCTGTTCATTCGATTTTAACAGGGTATGCGCAAAACGTTTTAGCTTGCCAAATAACAACTCGAACAAACGTTTATACGCTTGCTCACAATTGTTTAAAGCAATACTACTGATAATCGGTAAGATCTCCTGGTCTGCTCGCGCCATAACCGCTTATAATTGGTTATGCAATGTAACAAAAATATTATAGAAGCAACAAAATGTTAAATATTTGATTTTTTCCGGGTAAACCCAACCAATGATGTATAAAAATATCCGGTTAATAGCCTGGCGCTATTTTCATAGAATCAATGCACATCCGCGAAGGAGTTAGGTATTAATTTCTTATATAAACGAAGATCAGCTAGGCTAAGAAATTCATTATTAGTTCATTTGAGCATATGTGTACTTTTGACACATAAAATCGTGCAATTATTTTACACACAATCAATTACATATCAATTTCAATCATCAACACTACATGATATACCACGCGCAGAAATATCAAATAAATATTATTTTATTAATAAAAATATAATTTCCGCTTACTATATTTAAACTTCCAAACCTTAAATCATTCCATTCATGTCAACTCAACCATTTACAGTTGCCGATTACCTTTTAACCCGGTTAAAGCAGCTTAACGTTACCGAAGTTTTCCAGATTCCGGGCGACTATGTAAAACATTTCACTCAAACGCTCGAAAGTTTTCCGGGGGTAAATGCCATTGGCTGTGCCAACGAGCTTGACGCCGGTTATGCCGCCGATGCGTATGGCCGTACCCGCGGCCTTGCTGCTATATCGCTGCAATATGGTGTAAGTACCTATAGTGCGTTAAATGCAGTTGCAGGCGCCTGGGTGGAGCGTAGCCCCATAGTGGTTATCAGTGCAACTCCGGGCAGTGATGCACGCAACATCACCAATATGTATGGGGTACTTTATCATCATTCAACCGGCAATTTACAGGCCGATGAGGAGATATACAAGCATGTTACCGTTGGTGCCATCACCTTAAGTACATCCGTTGGCGCCGCCGAAAAGATCGATAATTTAATTATCGCTGCAATAACCTATAAAAGACCGGTTTACATTGCCTGTTATAAAGAAGTTTGGGCCGAACCCTGCCCCGCTCCTTCTTCGGTACCGTTAAAGCCGATCGTTATTAAAAGTGAGCCATTGGCACTGCAAAATGCTTTAACACAGGCATGGATGCAGATAACCGCCGCCAAAAACCCCTTAATATTTGCCGGTGTTGAGGTGCTGCGTTATGGCCTTGCTCCTTTATTGCAGCAAATTATTGATGCAAGCGGCTTTTTATATACAACTACCACATTGGGTAAAACCGTGCTCGATGAGCATGGCGACAAGTTTATAGGCACTTATGCTGATGCTGCCTCAATTGACAGCGTGGTACAAACCGTAGCCAATTCGGATTGCTTTTTAACGCTCGGCACTATCATGACCGATGATTACCTGTTTTTTATTGAAAACCAATATCCTAACGTGGTGCTGGCCAATACTGAGCAGGTGCGTGCAGGTTATTATTTATACGAAGGCGTTACCATGCGCGATTTTATGGAGGGCCTGCTGCACTTATTTAAAACATCAAAGCCAAGTACCGTTGCTCCGGTTGTGCCAAAATATCCGCTTAAAATGGTAGCGCCGCCGCAACCGGTTTATCCGCAGCCATGGCTCGCTAATTCCGACGCGCAATGGGCAAAAGATCCGGAGGTAATTACCTACAACCGTTTCTTCCAGCACAGCATGAAGTTTTTAACCGACCATCATTTGCTCGATAAGATCATCATGACCTTTGGCGTGAGCAGTTCACTTTATGTAGCTACAAACGCCTATGGTTTAAAACAAAACAGTTTTATTTCGTCAGCCGCGTGGCAGTGTATCGGCTTTGAAACCGGTGCTGCAATGGGTGCACAAATGGGCAGCGGTAAACGCGCCTGGACAGTAGCCGGCGACGGCGGTTTTATGATGATCTGCCAGTCGCTCTCAACCCTGGCGCGAAACAAACTGAACGCTGTGATATTTGTAATGAGCAACCAGGTGTATGCTATTGAACAGGTGTATGTTGACATTACCTCCTTCCAGCCTGGCCCCGAGCATAAATTCGACACCTTCGATATCTTGCCAAAGTGGGATTATATGGCACTTGCCAAAGCGTTCAATGCCGATGGGCACCGGGTTACCACCATACACCAATTGGATGACTTGTTTAAAAAGCTGGTGCACACGGTAGATAAACCAACACTTGTTGAAGTAGTGATACCGCAAAAAGATCTTCCGGGCCAGATGTACCGTCTTGGAACTATGCCTTAAATCAAAAAACTTATCATCAAATAAAATCATGAAAAAAACTTATTCAATTTTTGGAGCCGGTGCTGCCGGATTGTATACTGCCTGGCGTTTGTTAAGCGGCGAAACTAAAACCGAAAAAGGCAAAGCCAAACAACTGGCAGCCGGTGATGTGTTAGAACTATACGATTGGGGCAACTATGATTTTTTAGGCACTACCGATAAAACACGCCCCGCCGGTGCACGCGTTTGCACCTGGCACTACAACGAGGATAAAACCAAATCATACCTCGAACTGGGGGGCATGCGTTACTCTGCCTGGGACGGCACCGCCGATGGTCAGGGACATCGTTTGGTTACTACAGTAATTAAAGACCTTCACCTCGATCAGTTCTCTGTGCCGTTTAACGAATCAACCAACCCGCTGTTCTTTTTGCGGAACAAGCAATTGTATCTCAACGATATCTCATCAACCAACCCGGCGCCTTACAGCGTTAAAAATAATGGTGCATGCTCCGAGCCGGATAACGGCTTCTCGATAGTTGAAAACCTGGCCGTAACCAGTACAACCGGACCAGTAACCCGTACCCAATGGTATGATTTTTACCGCAACGGCCGCATTACCGCCGAAACCCCTGAATCATCAGTTTTCCAGAAAGGCGATCTGCTTAAAGATATCGGTTATTGGAATTTGATGTTCGATCAGTTAGGTTCCGAAGGTTACAACTACACTGCCGATGGTAATGGTTATACCTCCAACGTCATCAACTGGAATGCCGCTGTGGCCTTTCAATCCAACAACGAGTTTACACCTGGTAACGAGTACAAAACGTTAACACACGGTTATTCAAGTATGTTTAATGCTTTGTTTGATGCTATTGTAAAACTGGCTAAACAACGAGGTGTAGTTTTTGAATATAAACCCAACACCCGTTTGCATTCAATTTTACATATCGATGGTAAGATTCATTACACCATTGCCACCAGGGAAAATCCAAACAAAAAATCAGCATCCCTAATTACCGATGCAGCCTGGATGGCTATGCCGCGCGGTTCGCTCGACCTGATAGCACAAGCCACCCGCTTTGAAGACCACGCCGGTTTGGATGTACTGAACCATCGTAAGGTGCAATTGTATATGGAGTCGGCAGTGCTGCAGCCATCGTACAAAGTAGGTATGTTTTTTACCGAACCATGGTGGCTCACAGCAAAATATCCTGCACCTATCACCGGTTATGAGCTGATTGCTGACAACCTCGTTACCTTAGGTAAAGAAGGTTTCCCGAAAGCTTACCTGGATAAGATGGCCAAAGATAAAAACCTGATCGAACAGCCTTTTGCATCGGCCGGCGATATGGTAAACGCGGTTCAGGCCTGTGTAAAAGAAAAACTCACTTACGTGCAGGAACAACAATTGCTTACCGCTTCGCAACGTAATACCATTGGCCCGAGCGTTACCGATATGCCTATCCGCCAGGTGGTTTACTTTGGCAATAACGCGCTCGATCAAACCTCTACCCCACTTTACGGTATTTTAGCAAGTTATGATGACGAGCAATACACCAGTTTTTGGGAAGAGCTGGAATACGGCAATGACGATACCGAAAAAACACCATTCATCTCCAACTATCAACCGTTGGATGGTCCGCGTAAAGCGCCAAAAGTAATGGTGAAAATGCTGCGTCAGCAATTGGCTTACCTGCATTACGGACCTGATGCTGATTATAGCGCAGTACCCGAGCCTGTTGAAACCAAGTATATGGATTGGTCGCTGCCACCTTTTAATGCAGGTTACCACGCTTTTGCGGCCCATTATGACGTATGCGATGTCCAACGCAAGATCCGTAAACCATCACAGTTAATACCCGGAGCCGATGCCAATATTTTTATTGTTGGTGAAGCCTACTCAAATGACCAGGCCTGGGTTGAGGGAGCGTACTGCACTGCAGAATCGGTATTGAACGACTTCTTCGATATTAAGCCGATCATCAACAATGTCGACTATCCGTTTATCGCTCCACCCCTGCCCGGAGAGCAATAAGTAACGTTATTTTATAGCTGCTATATCCCACTGATATAGCAGCTTTTTATTTTCAGAATTTCCGTACCGCAAAATATTTGTTCAGCGTATTGGTCGAATCTTTCTTAATGGCGGTAACAATAGCACCTGCATTGATCCCCGCTCCTTCGGCATTGGTATGCACCGGATCATACGGAAAAACGCCTTTCACCATTTCAGGACCCATTTTTTCAAACTTATCAGCAATCAGGTTATTGGCATCAATAAAATACGATCCGGTTTGTTCGGCAACCTGCCTGGCCCACAAACCATAGGTTTTATCAGCACGTACAACTTTTCCATCTTTAAACACATTACTCGCTATCATCGAAGCGATCATCACCGTAGCGCCTTTTGCTTTTGCCTCGGTGGCAAATTTGCGCAGGTACCAGCCATAGGTATGCACTACTTCCGGCCCTTTATCATAATTTACAATTACACTATCCTCACCAATATCTTTCAACACAGCGCGCCGGCCTGTTTTGCCGGTATCGGGTTTACCACCTTCATTGTGGCCAAACTCAACCAGTAAAAAATCCCCTGGTTTAATGGTCGACACAATGCGTTGCCAACGGCCCTCATTAATAAACTGACGCGTGCTCCTACCCGCAATGGCCTGGTTTGAGATACTGATCCGGGTAGTATCAAAGTAATTATGGATCACCTGCCCCCAACTGCACCATGGTGGATTTGGATTACGCACGGTTGAATCGCCAATAATGTAAAACACAGGTTTTGGAGGTGCCATAAAAGCCGCACATATACACAACAAGGCAACTAAAGGCAGCACACGATAGCTTATTTTTTTCATGACGTTAATATTGTTTTACTTAACAATGATGCTTCCAATCGATACAACATCACCTTTACTGCCATAGTCAGATCGTCGTTTGTCCGACCAGCTACTGTGCTCACCCATTACCGCGACTGTCAGCGTGTAATTATCCTTTGGCAATAAAGGGCTTACAAATTTAAGTGTGGATGCCGGGTAAAGAGCGTACATATCAACTATACTTGTCAGGATGGTTCCCCCCCGGCTATTTTGAAGAGTCACCCGGGCATAGCCGCCATTTGGCCCAACCTCGCTATAAAAACCAATTTGCGTGCACTTATATTTTATTGAAAAAGACGCTCCTTTCGCATCGGATATGTTTATCGATGTATCCGCCGACGTTGAATGCCGCCACTGCCCGCTGTAGGTAATGGCCTTATTACCTTCAGTGCTGATCATCTTTTTAGTGATACCGGTTATCGACATTACCCCGGTTAGTTGATCGATCTGCCAGGCCTCAAAATATTTCGGGATTGAAACCGATGTACCCGAAACCTTCAATGGCTGCCATACATAGGTTGCAGATGAGGCTTGCAACGGGTACGACCAGCGATCGCCCATAAATAGATATGTTGTATCTCTCGTTCCTGCAACAGGCAAAACAAAAGTAGTTTGCGAATTCCAGGTGAGCGTACCCACAGGTGCAAAATTACCCCTGGCGGTCCATGGCCCTTTTAGCGAGGCAGCAGTGTAATAAAAATTATCATTACGTTCCCAACTGGTGCGGTGCGAGCCAAGCCAATAGTATATCCCTGCTTTTTTAAACATAGCCGGCGATTCGCACTCCGGCGATATATTTTTGGCCACCTGCTCTGTAACGCTTTGGTAATCGTCGGCAAGTTTATAAATGTCTCCGCCATGTGTCAGTAAATATCCTGAGCCATCCGTATCCTGAAAAGCACCTATATCCCACTTACGGATAGGTTTGCCATTAAACAGCAGCGCTCCCCGAAACGTGTAAGGGCCGGTTATCGTTTCAGCTGTAGCATAACCGGTGTACTGGTCTTTGTAAGCCATATCATCGGCATGCATCAGCATTATGTATTCGCCGGTTTTAGGGCACTTCAATACCTTTACCCGTTCGCCAACACGGTTAGGCCCAAGCCGACCTGTGTCCTGAATGCCTAACGCCAAACTTTCAAATTTCCAGTTATACAGATCAGTTGATGAATAGCAATTAAATCCCGCGAAAGCGTTGCTGCTATCCATATGCTTTTCGCCGAAAAGGTAATACTTACCATTGTCCCTGGTAATGCATCCTCCATGCGCGCTCACCACATTACTATGATTGTCAAACCAAGGCACACCCGGATATATGGCATTATAAGTACCGAGGTTTTGCGCCATTGCCGTGCAGGTAAATGCAAACACCAATAACCAAACACCAAATATAAACCGCAACCTACTTTTAGTAACTAATAACACAACAACCTGATAACTAATTAATAATAACTAATAACACAATAACTATCTGATCATTGCTTTAACTACCGGTTCAATCAATTTACGCGAACCTATAACATCCATGTGCAAACCATCCGTCGACATGGTTTCCATATCCAGCCCCGGGGTTTTAAAGCCATCTACAAAAATGCATCCCGTCTTTTTAGCTACCTTTTCAAACTCTTTACTCAAAGCTTCAACACGTTTAATGCCCCCATCATATTTTTCGGTACCCACGGTTTTTGATCCATAAGGCGGCGGAGCAATAATGATGATCCTGGCTTTATTGATACTTGGGTATGGGCTGTGTTTGAGCTTATTGATAAGCTTCTCCAGGTTTGCCGGTACTTCGTTTTGCCTGTCGGCGAAGACCTTTTTGCAATCATTCGTGCCCAATTCCATTACAATGTAATCGTATGGTTTGTCTTTAGTATTTTCGGCTGCCTTTTTCAGGTTCTCATCTATCACCGAAAGGGAATTTAAGGTGCTATCGCCATTATTTAAAAAGCCAACCGTACGGCCCGATTTGCTGATATTAAACACCGTTGCATTAGGTAACGCCTGCCTGATCTGTACCGGCCAACTCCAGGCAAAGGTGCCGTTACTGTCGCCTAAAGTAAATATGTTCAGTTTTTTGTCAGACATAGGTACACCTTGTGCTTTAAGCATAACGGGGATAATTGATAATAAAGCAAAAACTATTCTGATTTTCATAGTAATGTAATTAGTAATTATTAATAAACAACATTGGTGCTATTGGTAACCTCGTATTGCGGTTTTGTGCCGGTTACTGATTTAACGTCGGTAAATTTAAGCTGATCAGCGTCTTTAACAACAATTTTTGCGTTCTCTGGCGTAACAATATTGGTAAAGCTGCAATTCATCAGCTTATGCTTTTCATCCTTAAAACCGTTAAGGTCCATAACCGGCTCTTTACCTGTAGCTTTAGATAGGTCGATATTTTTAAATACAAAATTGGCAAAGACCGGCGGCTCGGGAGCACCGGCACCATCGTTATTATAATTAAGAGCCGAAAAAATGGTGATCTGCAATAATTGGCAATCGGCAACGGTTACATTTTTTACATAGCCCCCGCGTTCTTTGGTGCCTTTTATCTGCATGCCGTGCAGCAGTGCTCCGGCTTTACAATCCTGTACCAAAACATCGCTCACACCGCCGCTCATTTCGCTGCCTATAGAGATTCCGTGCCCTTTTACAAAGTTACAGTCGGTAATGCGTACATTTTTGGTGGGTTTGCCAATGGTGTATCCTTCCGGGTTTTTACCCGATTTTATAGCGATGCAATCATCACCGGTTGAAAAGGTACAGTTAAAGATATAACTATCGTTTGACGAATCCGGGTCCAAACCATCACCGTTACGGGCAGTGCTCACAATATTCAGATCGTGGCAGGTAATACCTTCGCTATAAATATAATGGATGGTCCAGCAAGGCGGATCCTGTATATTTAAACCTTGTAACTCTACATTATGGCAGTTCATCAATAATATCAAACGCCCGCGGCTGCGGATACCGCCCTTAGCGATCATCGCATTCCCCAATGTACTGTTGCCGCCACTAATGGTACCATTGCCTATAATGTGCAGATCTTCAACCGCAAAGCCGCCTTTATTATTCATCACACCGGCATTTAACAAGCTGGCATAGGTCTTCATTTCCCAGCCCTCAAAGCGGTTATTAATATAGGGCAGGTAATCGGCTTCGTTAATGCTGCCTTTCAGTATACCACCTTTGGCTATCTGCAAGGTCATATGGCTTTTTAAAAACAGGGCGCCGCTTACAAATTTACCTTGCGGGATCAATACCGTGCCCCCCGCCGGGCAGGCATCTATCGCTTTTTGGATGGCTGCGGTATTTAAAGTCGTTCCATCACCATTGGCGCCAAATGCGGTAATGTTTAATAGTTTGCCCCGGGGTTTGGTGGTAAACCGTACAGCTATGCTGCCAGCCGATAGCTTGCCATCTTTCTCTTCGGCTTTTACCGAACAGCTATAAGGCTTTAGCGGGATAAGGCCACTAAGCATATAATTACCCTTATCTACTGTTGCAATATCTTTCCCGTTAAGGATAATATGATAGCGGGTAACATTGCTATAATGGTCCGGTTTATCCCAAATCAGGGTTGCAGAGGTTGCAGATATCGTTCCCGGGGCTACCATAAGTTTTTGGGGAGCATCTACAGCAAAAGCAGAAAAAAGAGCATTAGTAAACAGGGCGAGCAGAATGAGTTTCTTATTCATAGATAATAATTGGTATGGTAAAAGTAAAGATTGCCATTTAAATCCCCATCCCGTGCTGTTATGAATAGGCATAAAGATCTGTTTCAGGTTACGATCCTTTTAAATATCAGGGATTTATTGATTAATATTTGATCAAAACTTGTACTTATCAATATATAATAATAGCTTTATATTTAGTAAGGTTCTATCACAGTATAGCCATGACAAATATCTTCGCCGAAACAGACAGAAAGAGTTCATCAAACGCTATTGCCAACCAAAACGGCATTTTGCAGGGCAAAAAAATGCCGGCTGTTCCTGCCTTACAAATGAAAGGCGGGCCAGAAGAAGAACTCCCAGCTGCACAAGGTAAATTCGCTGTCCAAATGAAAGGCGGGCCAGAAGAAGAACTCCCAGCTGCACAAGGTAAATTCGCTGTACAAATGAAAGGCGGACCCGAAGAAGAACTACCAGTTGCCCAAGGTAAATTCGCTGTACAGATGAAAGGCGGACCGGAAGAAGAACTCCCAGCTGCACAAGGCAAATTCGCTGTCCAGATGAAAGGCGGACCGGAAGAAGAACTTCCAGCTGCGCAAGGTAAATTCGCCGTCCAAATGAAAGGCGGACCCGAAGAAGAACTTCCAGCTGCACAAGGTAAATTCGCTGTACAGATGAAAGGCGGACCGGAAGAAGAACTTCCAGTTGCGCAAGGTAAATTTGTAATTCAAAAAAAAGAAAATAATACCGGTTTACCCAATAATCTAAAATCGGGGGTTGAGAGCCTTTCGGGGATGGATATGTCTGATGTAAAAGTACATTACAATTCAGCCAAACCGGCGCAATTAAACGCCCTGGCTTATGCCCAGGGTACCGATATCCATGTAGCATCCGGACAGGAAAAGCATTTACCTCATGAAGCCTGGCACGTAGTACAACAAAAACAAGGACGTGTACAGCCTACCATGCAGATGAAAGAAGGCGTGCCTGTAAACGATGATAAAGGCCTGGAAAGCGAAGCCGACGTAATGGGTGCCAAAGCCCTACAAATGAAAGCATATAGCAGATTCAATAGCTAACTTCCTGAAAAACGCTACCTGTACATCCACACGGTAAAATCATCATCACTATAGCCCTGGTGCACTATTACTTTAGACGATAACATCCGGCAATAGTTTGTGATTGCATCTACATCATAAGCCACCAAAAGTCCATTGGGCGCTATGTCTCCAAGCAAGTTAAACCCCAGTGCTATTTTACAAGTATTAAATAGTTTGGCTATTATCTTATAAATAAATTCAGGGTCGTTATTATAATAGTTCAGGCTGCCGCTTGCCAGCACGTAATCGCTTTTTGGCAGGTCTACCGTACAAAAATCGCCATATAAAAAATTGGTCCGTGGCAAATCATCATATCTTTTAACAGCGATAGTTAAAAAGTCCTCCATTTGATCGATGCCTGTATAATTAATATCCGGATACTTATCGTCCAAATAAACACGCAGATCGCCGTGGCCACAACCAACATCCAATACAGAGCAGCCATTCATATCGCCAATGCCAACCAGCATGGCAAACCGCGAAAGCTGGCTATGATCATCACGCCAGCCTAAACTGCGGGTATTGCCTTCTCCATGTTCTGCAAGACAAAACAGGTTAAAACGATAAATATTGGCCCAGTCAATTAAACTCATAATATATTAAACTGTTGTAAATATTAATATACTTTAATATTTTTAAACATTAAAGTCAATCTGCTTTGCTGCATAAACGGCTCGAAAATAATCTGAAGTCACCTTCTGTAGCGGTAACTAATCAAAAGGGTACAGCACAAGGCAAAAGTATGCCTGCCATACCGGTATTGCAAAAAAAGGATGAATTATCGGCAAGAGAACTCCCGATACCGGAAAGCCTTGCTCCCGCTCAAAAAAAACAAAACAATACCGGTTTACCCGATAATTTAAAATCAGGTGTTGAAAACCTTTCCGGGATTGATATTTCTGACGTTAAGGTGCATTATAACTCATCACAACCCGCACAGCTAAATGCACTGGCCTACGCACAGGGAACAGACATACATATTGGCCCTGGACAGGAAAAACACTTGCCCCACGAAGCCTGGCATGCAGTACAACAAAAACAGGGACGTGTACAGCCTACCAGGCAAATGAAACAAGGTGTGCCGGTAAATGATGATAAAGGCTTGGAAACCGAAGCAGACGTAATGGGTGCCAAAGCCTTTAACTTCTCCGGACAAGAACAAATATCAGACACAAGGGAAAGCCGCACGGTTTCGAATGTAGCCCAACTGTTAACCGGTTTCGAAGCCGAATCTACTATCCCGATTTACGATACCACCAATAATGGTGAATCATACGTTAATCCCGATCATTCTAATGGATGGGATCCAAGTATCGGTCATTTCCTGTTTAGCGGGTTAAAATATGGTTTAAACTATGGGTATGACCGCGAGAAACACTTCCATATGAGTGCCGACCATAACGAGTTGAAAGGCCCGCATAACAAACTTTTTTCATTGCTTTTAATGCATGGCTTATTAAAAGATGGTGCCCCCTTTCGGGATATGAGCAATCTGGAATATATCAGTACTGCCAGAGATGAGTTAGATCCTCAATTTAATGACTTATTTAATGAAGACACTCAGCTTGTAAAAGCACATTTGGAACGAACTTTAAGTACAGCACAGTCGGACAAACCCGAAGAGGTGCAAGACACTGGCGGCGCAGTATTGACTGGTATCCCATATAAAGCCATTATCGATTGGGTTAAACAAAACAATGTAGATCCCGGATTATTTGAGCAGGCATTACAGGAGCTCAAAAAAATGATCACCAATAAACTTTATATCCAGCAAACTACGGGTGTATTGCCCGAAGACATACCGGCTCTCTATAAGTCTGCTATTAAATCTATGAAAGGTTCATCGCCTAAGGGCAATATCATGGCGATTGTAATGGAATTAAGTAATAGCATAGGAGAAAACGCCTTTGAAATTGGAAAAATTGACGATGAGGATTTTAAAGAACATAAAGGAGCCGTAAATGGGTTTATGGTTTACCTGGCTACTCATTTATTGGTTGACAGTTTGTCAATTACAAATATTATAAATGAAGGTTCAACTGATAAAAATCTTTTTCCTTATTTCCCTAAGGTACCCCTTTCAACAGCATTTAACGCGTTACCAAAAAAAGTCCATAAACCGGAAGTATGGGAAAAATTAGTTGATAGCCTTTTAGGAGAAGCTGATAAATATAACGGAGAATTCTTTGTAAAAGAGGTAGGCTTAAAGCTTAAAACTGATCTTACACATACCGGCATATTTGAGAATCCATTAGAATTAAATATGGATGATAAGACAGACAAATTCTCTTACACCGAATCAAAAAACAAACCCAAGACTAAAGAAAAATTAGGAAAAATGGTTACCGGAGAAGAGGTACATATAGGTATTGAGAAAAACCTGGACAACCTTGATGAACCGGATAAAAGGGTTTTTGGCAAGACCCAGCAAAAGGCGATACCTGTAGAAGATCGCTTTTTTGGTGCGAAGTTTAAAGAAGATATCGATGTGAATAATTTCACCGATGCACTTTGGCAAACAACTAAAGAATCCCAGGATCGCCATTTGAGCCATCTTACGAAATCCAAAGACGATGAGGAAAACATCATTGAGAAAACGGATAAAAAACTAGCGACCGAAAAAAGAATTTCTGAGAAGACTGATGTTCTTCAAAAGAAGATTGATTTACTGAATGAGGAGATTAAATCCTGCGAAAATAATATTATATCGTCTGGAAAGAATATAGAATCATGTAAAACAAAACTTGATCTGCATATCATTACAGACAACGAAATAGGGGGAAAATTAATTCAACTTGAAGATATCCAACAAAAAATGACAAGTCTTGGAAAATCTGTGTTACCACTAAATAAACAATTCAAAGAAAATATAATCACTCAAGAGGTGTTTGATAAAAATACGGATGTTATAAATTATCGATTATTATTAAAAGAAAAAAACGAAATATTATTACTTTATGAAGTTGACACAATACAAGCTTTAAATAAAAAATCCATTGTAAACAAACAAAGAATTGATTTTTATAAGGGGCTCATAAAAACCAACGAACAGCAAATTATAGAAGCAAAGCAACAAGGTATTCTTTATAATGATATCAAAGAACAGCTACAAACGCTGTTAAAAAAAACAGAAGAACTGCCAGAAGACAATGAAGAAAAAGAAAAGCACTTGGATGCCAGAAACCTCAAGGCTCAAGCATTATTAAATTCAACGGTAAATAAATTAGGGGTCGACGACCAACCACTTTCCTTCGAAGGAATAATTGAAAAAATTAAAAAAGACAATAGGTTTCAGGAAACAACACACGTAATAAGCTATGCAGAGAAATTTGATTTAAAAAGAATACCCGATGAAGACGGTAATAAAGAACTAATTAAAAAATTACTCAAAGACAGTAAGCAAACAGGAAAAGTAGTATTACGTCTGGAAACAGAAATGAAAAATCAGTATGGTTCAACTGGGATAAACAAAACACTGATAGTATACTTGGAGGAGGCAACCAAATTAAAAAATTATGCATCCGAAATGGTGGAAGCAAGTAAGAAATACCCGGAAACAAAAATTGAAAAAGTTATTGAAAATGTTAACTAATACCGACCGTAAAGATTTTGCTACACCGTCTTTCCATCCTTCCTGAACTCCTTACGGATGCCCTCTAACACATCATCATAAAGAATAACATTATTGCCGCGCTTAATGGCCATTAGCGAGCAGTAGCGCACAATATTAATTATTGCGCCGCCGGCCAGCTCATATTTATTGGCAATTTCGTCAAATTTTTGCTTTAATGCAGGTTCAAATACTGTTTTGTCCGAAAACGCGTTTTGCCACAATTGCCGGCGCTGTTCGGGCCCAGGCATGGCAAAATAGATCATCGATTGAAAACGGCGGCTAAAGGCTTCGTCAAGGTTGGCTTTTAAATTGGTAGCCAGTATAACCACACCCGGAAAATCTTCAACCCGTTGCAGCAGGTACGCCACTTCCTGGTTAGCATGCCTGTCGTTCGAACTATTTGAGGTAGTCCGCTTACCAAACAAAGCATCCGCCTCGTCAAAAAACAATATCCAGTTCTTGTTTTCGGCCTGGTCAAAAATATTAGCCAGGTTTTTTTCGGTTTCCCCGATATATTTGGATACGATCATCGACAAATCGATCCGATAAACATCCAGGCCCGATGATTTGCCCAACAAACTTGCCGTTAATGTTTTACCCGTACCGGGCGGCCCATAAAACAAGGAGCGAAAACCCGGTTTGATCTTCTTGTTCATGGCCCAATCGTTAATAAGCGTGTTGCCATGCTGTATCCAATCATTTATCTCTTCAACTTCCCTCAGCACAGCTTCATCCAAAACCAGGTCGGCCCAATCAAGCATGGTGGTTATACGTTTTGCCGGAAAAGTTGTGCTGTACTCGGGTTTGTGGCTTTCGCCGGATATGAGCAGGCTCAGGTATTCGGGCGATATGCGCAATATGCCACTCAGCAACGGCTCGCCGGGGTGCTGGCTTTCAAGCTTGAGGATGTTGAACTTATTAAAGAAATGCGTACCGCTAAAAATATCGAACAATACAAAACGCTGCGTAATATTGCTACCCGCTAAAACAAAGGCCAGCGTTTCGCCAGTTGGTAAAAAGCCGCTGTGGTTTTGCCCTTTTACGCCGCCAAACTCGGTAAACCCACGATCATAGGTTGAATTTTTTACAAAAAAAACGTCTAATAAATGAGGCTGTACATGTGGGGCCAGGGCCAGCAACAATGTTAAACGTTCAGCAAAACTCATCTGGTAGTGCTCCGCTATGCTGGTAAAAGTTGACGTATCGTCATCAATAACCGGCATGGGTATATCTGTAATATCTATGATCTCTGTAGCCTGCCCAAAATATTGTTGTATCTGCGTATCAATTACCTGTGCAAGCCACTGCATTTGCGCCGCAAGTACTTTTGCATTCTTTTCAATCACGTTCATATCCATTCAACATATAAAAATTTATCCATCCACGGCATTTTTATCATGCCTATCCCCCATGGCAATGTTTGCAGTAAAACATCATAACCTCGCTGTTCGATCTTTAAATTCCAGGCATCGTCCTTAAAAACAAGCGAACCATCCCGTATTAAAAAAGAGCCTCTTAACCCATCTACGGTGGTGTTTTTCAGTTTATCCCAATTACCTAAAACAGCGTTCAGTAATCCTGCTGCAACTTCTTTCTCGGCATCAGTCAAAGTTATTTCGGCAGGTACAGGTTCATCGATAGGTAAATTACACAATATCTTATTAAGCACCAGCATATGTTCAGGACTATTACTCGACCCATCAACCAAATATTGCAGTAAATGTACGGCCCTTTGCTGCGCTTCTTCGCTAACAAATTTACCACCGTTCATTACCCCGGTTCTTATTAAAAACGTTGCGATAAATGGATTTAATAAAACCAGTCCGGCGTTGTTAATGTATATGGCATCCCCCTGGTCTGTTAATAGCTTTTTGGTCTCTTTCCTGGCCTCTTCCTGCTGCTGTTGCCCTGTTTGTTTTATTTCTTCCTTTACCTGCTTTGCCTCGGCTGCTTTTTGTTTTGCTGCGTCCGGATCTGTTGGGTTTTGCAAGGCATCGGCATTTGATTTGTCTAACTGTTTTTTAACATCCTGCTCTGCTTTTGTATTAGCCTTTTGTATACCTAATTCGGTTAACGCAGCCGATAGTTTTGCTTTAAATATAGCCGATACGTTGTGCGGTGCAGCATCAGCCTTCGTTAACACTCCGGCCAGCGAAGTAAACAGCGTATTATTCTGACTAGCAATAAACCTGAATAACTCTTTAACGTAGTTAGTAAAACTACCCACACTGATATGCCCACCAAGCGTCATTAAATTAAACTCACGGATCAAACTGTTTAGCCTGTCGCGCTGTAGGGTATCGGTTACCTTAGCGGTGATGAGTATGTGCAGATCGCCAAGCCAAACCAGGTTCTCCGATCCGCCGATCACGTTAGTTTGATTGCCAAGCATCCTCTGCACCTGTTGGTTAGTAAAATACCGGGCAACATAACGGGCAGCCGAGGGCTGTTGTAAAACAGCTGTTATCAATTGCTCATTACCTGCCACATCGGCATCCAAATACTTCTCTATTAAAACACCGAGCTTATCATCAACATCTGATATTTTTGTTCCCACTGTTTTAAGGTACCGGATGATATCCTTTTCGAGATGGGTTTTTAATGCATGGGCAACATTATTTTCGGCTGTATTTTGCGTTACCACGAACAGGTTGTGCAGCTGCATTTTAGCTTCGGCGAGGGAATCCTCACGTTGCAAAATATCATTTAAAGCAGCAGGCCGGGCATAATGAAGCGTTAATACCAATTGCTTTAATATTTGGCTCATGCTTACGGCACTGGTTACATTCAAAGCATCCGGCAATTTACCATTAGTTAAAAAGTATTGCAGCAAGGTTAGCGCCTCTTTCAGGATAGCTTCAGGAAGCTGATTTTTTTCTGTTTGTTTTTCGCGATGCAGGTAAGCGCTGATCAATTGTTCGATACTGCCATCAATTTTAACTTCAGTATCTAACCCGGTCGATTTAGCAGCATCTTGTTTTTCGGCCATGGCTTCATCAACGGGAGTCGATCCGCCAATGTATTGTTTCAGTATTTTAGTTTTCGCCAATAATTGTTTTAGTGCTTTGGGCGATGTTTTGCCCAGATATTGCAGCAGTTGTTTAACCACGGCAATAATATAAGCCGGGTTGGTCCCTTTAAATTGCGAAGGTAGTTTTTGGGTATTAACAAAATGCTCCAGTATCCTTAATATCTCCGCCGTAATTTCCTGTTCCGTTGGCGCTTTTGCAGAAAGATAGACAGCGATCAGTTGGCTGATATCTATAGGCTGATTGGTTTCATCAGCCTGCAATACAATATCGTCAATTGAAAATTCTTCTTCACTATCCGAGCCCGCCAATATCGCTTCAAGGCTTTGCAGATAGATATTCTGATCAATGTTTCCGGATGCTTTGCTCCCTGCAACTGACTTACCTTTAACACCTTTTTTTGATGCCCGTTTCAATACATCGGATATACCTGCCTGGTTCTGAGCGCCTGCACCAAATACTTGCTTTAAGGCAACAACTAACTTTGATTGTTTACTAACGGTGCCTGATTGTTTAAGCAGGTAATAAAGTGCCTTTTGTATAAAAACGCCATCGTTAAAAGTTTTATACTGACCGGCGATATATACATCCCAAAAAATGACTAATAACGCAGTTTCTATTTCTGCAGGAATAATGGCAATTTTTACTGTTTTTATTATATCGGTTAAAGCCGGCAACAAATATTGATAATGCTTAACCGCCTGTTGAGCGGTTGTTTGATGGGCAAATGCGTCTATCACCAGCTCAGCCGGGAGTTGATAAATAACTCTTTTACGGATATTCGGCACAGTACCTGCATATTTTAACAGCATAAAGGCATCGTTAGGTGCCATGGCCAGTAACGACAAAAACATATTTGCCGGGCCCTGCTCAAAATACGCACTACCCCACCAGGGTATGTTACCATAAGTTAGCCAATGCAGCAGCACATCTTTAAGTACTACCTGCTTCTTTTTTTCGGTATCGGGATAGTATGCCTCTTGCTTTTTAAAACTACCGGGGGTGATTTCGGCTCCTTCGTTGTAATCATTATCGTTAAGCAGTACGGCTAAAAGTTTAAACAAAGGCGCCTGGTCAATATTATCCTGGTGCACCTGCCCTATGCTTTGTACCAGGTACATCAGCATTTCAAAATACTGCACATTATAGTTGTCTGCCAGCCTGCGGATATTACTTTTCAAAAACATGCGCCGGTTAAAATCGGAGCCCCGCTCAGTAAGCAAAAAGTCAAAAACAAACTTCCAGATCGCTTTTTTAAAATCCTTGCTATCGGTATAAACAACGGGTTTCTTTACATGGATATCCTGTACCTCGGCCACGTAGTTAATAATAAAGGTAGCATCAGCGGGTTCGAGTATCTTTACAATGCCGGTTATTACCTCGTCGTTAAAAACGGTGGTTATACGTTTGCGTACTTCTTCATTTTGCCCAACCGTAACAATGAGCTTGCGTAAAGTTTGCGGGATAACCCTGATCAACTCAAGCAATATCCCGGCAAGATTACTGTCGCCATAAGGTTCGCTCCACCATGGCAGGCTGCCAAAAACCAGGTAGTGTTTAATTACTTCGAGGTTTTGCAATACGGTTTCTTCTTCAATAGGCGCAGCGGTTTTTATACTCCTTTGCCTGATGATATGCCTGTCGTCAAATTCGTCAACCGATAGCTCATTGATGATGAATAAAAGTTCACTGCTTTGCCTGTCGGTAACATTATACTTTACTAACGCCTTAGCAAGTAACGCCAATATATCTGCGTAAGCGCGGTTATAATGGCGGGCTATTTGATTAAGCGTTACACTTACAAACATTTTTTGATTAAAAAGCGAACCCCGGTCAACCAAAATATAGGTCAGAATAAATAGCCATAGCGCCTTTTCAAACTCCGTAGCCGGAGCACTTTCAACCAGTTTTTCTTCGTGGTGTGTTTTTGATACTGTAGCATGATAATCAAAAATAAAGGTAGCCTGGGCTGGTTCCAAAACAGTGATGATATCACGGATCACCTTTTCGGTAAATTGCTGCACCAGGCGCTGCCGTACATAGCTATGCTGACCTACGTTAATAATAAGCTGTTTCAGCCTTTCGGTATCATGAGTAAGCAAATGCTCCATCACCTTCACTGGATCTGTCAATACCTCGCCGCTTGCCCACCAGGGTATCGTACCGCTCAGTAAAAAATATTCGAGCAGGCTGGCGTAGCTACCTTCTAACGTTTTAATGTCGCTTTGAGGATTCTCATCAGCGTTGCCGGAAGGCAGTAGCGCCAATCTTCCTTTGATCTCTCGTTCCAGTTCTGCCAGTATGCGGTCGGTAAGCTCAAATTCCAGCTGGTCATATACAATGTTGCCTGCGTCAATACTCACATCGCCCATTGAAAGTACCACGTTTGCCGGAACCAGCCGGCTAAACAGCTGCTCCATCGCATCCGACAATTGATTATGAAATATATCGCTTATTTTACTCTGCAACTGGTATGATTTGTCGGCACTGGGAAAGCCCACATCAAACATTTGTTGCTGAATAATATGGTTTTGCATGATAATTATTAAACGGGATAGCTATTATCCGGGTCTTCTGTCAGAAATTCTATCAACTCATGGGCATTTAGCGTTGTATCGGTTGCGAGGCTTTTTTTCCAATCGAAGAACAGTGGTTCAAACTGTTTCATTTTGTTAAGCCCAAACCATTTGATATGCATGTTAATGTGCGCCGGTGCATGGTATTTTAATAAACCTTCGGCGCAAGCCCTATAACTTTTATCCTGGAACCTCGCGGGCCATTCAGGGAAGATGACACTCATATCAAAAGTGAAAAAATCTTCGGTTATCAATGCGCCGTCCTTTACACTCACCAGCATTTTAAGTTTGGGATATATTTTTTGCCCATACTGCTTAACTGTATTATACAGGTCAACTATATCAGTATAGGCATCGTTTGTATAACTGAATAACTTACCCATCTGCCCTAACCCGTTCAGCACGCCATTATTTACAGTTACTGATTGTTGCTTGGTTAGGTTTTCGAGCTCATTTGCTTTATCGAGCAGGCCTTTAACATCAGCATAATAAGTATCTATTAATCCTTTCAGTTCGTTTTCCAGGTTGGTTTTATCTGTATGCGATAAAATAACACCCGGCTCAATCCGGCTCTTGTTTCTGATCTCTAAAAACTGGTTGGCAATATCCAGGTTAAGCGCGGCAATAATTTCGTTTTGCCCTGCCAGATATCTATTTTGTTCGGCAATAGCCTTGTTCTCATCCGTTGCTTTGTCGGCCAGTGCATTGGCATTGCCGGCCAGGTGTGCGGCCTGTTTTAATAAACCGTCGGCTTTTTTTACAAACTCGTTAGCACGGTCAGACCATTTGGTGTGATGCAATTGCTTATTAGCTGCGGCAAGTTCTACATTTTGCTGCGCCAGATAAAAATCGTCATTGGGTTTAAACCTTAGCAGGTTGGCTGTTATTTGCTCACGTTCGTTAAACGTAAGCAGATGGCTGTGCTCAAAGATCACCTGGTTTTCGGTTCTATACAGCTTAAAACCATAAGCCCGCGCGTTTACAGGTGGCCGTAATAAAATATGCTCTACCAGGTAAAACCCTTCCGATCTTGTACTCAATAAAGTTAAATCGTTAACTAGTTTTTTGATAATTGAGATGCCCGGCGTGCCGCCGTTTTTGATACGGCTTATTATCCCCCAGCGTTCGGTACCGGGGCCTTTGTATAGCACCAGGTTATCGCCATCCAGAAACGGATCGGGCCCAATGCGGTAATGGTTGATATTGATACCATGCTTCAATACCGAGATATCCTGGTGCCTGAACATGAACGCGTCCTTTTCCGTACTTTCGGCACCGGCCAGCATACCATTTTCAATCAGGTTACTTACATCTTTTTTGGTCAGCACAATTTTCTGCAGTTCAGGGCTCCAGTCGGTATCGTCGTTCAGCTCTTCATGCTGCATCAATCTATCTATACGCTTATCAACCTTTTTAAATCTCACCTTAGCAGCATCAAAAACCGACGTCAGCGGCTCTTTTCCATCATTGCTGATGTAAAGCAGCCTGCGCATTTTAGTTTCAAAGGTAAATTCATTATTAGTTTCACTGAGATAATTAAAGGCCCGTGCCCGTCCATAATTGATCTTATAAAAATCTTTCAGTATCGATGCCTTCCACCTGATCTCGGTACTAACCCGTCCGCTGGATTGGCCGTTACGATACAATAAGTTGTAAAGCTTAACGGGGTAAACTACCGGCGATTCGTTAAAGCGGGCTAATAAATGGTCGAGTATCCGGTTCTTGCGGTCTTCAAAGTCCGTATCCGATTCAATAAAGGTTTTTAATGCCTGTACATAACCGTTGTTTTGATCATCCTTGAACTTTGCCCAATTTTTGTCGGTATCCTTATTCAGGTCATATGCTTTTAACAGTTCTTTTACACGCGGAATAGTATAAAGCGTATTGGCAAAATAGGTTTGATTATCGGCCTTGGTTAAATCGTTGGAAAAAAATGTGTCGATATTATTCAGTTGAGCCTGATAGTTGGCCAATACCTGCTCAAACAGCATCAGGTAGCCTTTTAATTGCTTGGCCTGCGCTTTCCGTTCTTCGGGCACCGAACTGAATAGCCCTTCATCACCTATACCGTAAACCAGCGGGAAGTAGTTTTGAATAGAGTAATATTGCGTTGTGTCGCGATAAGTACCTGAAATCACCGTTTCTGATTGATAAAACGACTTTACGAAATCGCGGTACTCATTTTCAATTACCTTTTGTAACAGGTCGCCAAACATGGTTTTACGTATTGGCGGAACCCGGTATTTATCTACATACAAGTTAATGTTGATAGAGGTCAGGCTTTCGATATTTAAAAACGCAACCTCCGAATCGTCAAGCGTTAATATCTTCACCGCTTCTTCGCTCCCATCTCTTTGCATAAGCAGGCTTTTCACTAAAACCACGCCCGGTATTGCCGATATGGCGCTTGCAATGTTGGTGGCGTCCAACATTTTTCTCCTCGGGCTTAGTTCACCATCGGGTATCAAGCCATTTTTAAGAAAAGGACCGCAATACATTTCATCAATAGTATACCCCCGCTTACTCAGCTCCAGTTCGGTAAAGTGCCTTACCGGCTGGTTAATAATATTTTCGAGCGCAAGGTATATGTTTGCCAATACCTGTTCGGGCACCAAATTGGCTTCGATCTGTATATCGGCCTTTATAATGATCTCGACGGGTTTAAGTACGATAATATCATTAAAAATATCTTCGCACAGATTACGTTTTGAATGATAAGCCTTTAAAACCTTTGCTTTTACTATTGCCGGATCGGCCTCGCCGGCAAGCCATCTTTTAGCAAACATTTTATTAACCTGTACCACAATTTTGTACAGGCCCTGCATGGTATTGGTATCATTGGTGGGTGTTAGCGGTGTTAACCACACGTTATCGATCACTTTTACTTCATCAATAATAGCCTTACGATAATCGGTAACGGTTACCGGGTTACTGGTCAGTATATTTTGTTTCTTGAAAAATGAGTTGCCTTCGTAGTTTATTGTGCCGTCCTTATCTGCTAACAGATCGGTAATATCAAAATCGGTTTGGTAAGCCAGGTCGGTAATGGCGTAGCAAAGCTGCTCCAATATGGTAACACCGGGGTCGTGCAGGTTAAAATCCGTCCACACGTCGCCGGCCATTCTTTGTATCAGGTCAATACCATGCTTCCTGAGCGAGTCAAAATCAAGCGCAAGGTTTTTTTCATCATGATCGTTCAAAGTAGCATCACTCATCGGCTATGTCCTGTCGCTATAATAGTAATCATCACTCAAAAAAAGGCTATCGTCCCACAAACGGCTTACTGTATAAAATATCTCAATACCTTCACCATAATTCGAACCCACTTTTATTTCGAGCGCGTAGTTTGACGAATCTCCGGTCCATCGTAGCTTAATTTTATTCCAAAACCAACCATAATACCCATTTGTACGCCGTATTTTACCGCCTTTGGGTCCAAAAATACTTAATGCGGTGGCATGCATAATGGCATATTTACCGGTGCCTTTTTTACCAGCACGTGCAATAACCTCAAAAGCCTGCGCGTTTTTTAAACCGGTAATAATGGGTTGCCAGTTGCCATCGGCAGTTACCGCGCCCGATTTATAGGTCCCGATACGGCCGCCCATGCCTATAAAGCCATCAACTTCCATTTTATACTTCGGTTCGCATTTTTTACCAATGCCAACCTTGCCGTTAGTATGTAAAAATACGCTTGTGGCATCTGTATCAACCGTCGGATCATCCGAATCGTCGATAGGCTGTATTTTTAAAGCATCCGGATCCGTTTTATCCTTGCCCATTACAAAAAACGGATCGATGGCATTGATATTCTTATAAAATGAGATCAGGCTGTTATATTTCTCATCGGCATATATCTTCAGCCCGTTTTCATCATCTTTCGAAAAACCGTCATCATCCTTATGAACCATGGAATTGATCAGATCGGAATAATGCTCCTCTGATGGTATTTTACCATTTCTAAAATACGCCAGCAGCCTTTGCCTGCCCGAAATTTTGATTGGTTTTTTTTCCATTTTACTTAATCTAAATTGTAGGGTATCACCAGATCAAAAAAATCAGCTTTACCCTTATCGTCTTGTTCAAATAGCTTTTCATCAGCTATTACAGTATTTTGTTTATCCTGGTTAACCAGCAACTCATCCATTACCGCAAACTCGCTTATACCAACTTTTTTTGCTTTTACGTATTTCATATCATCCTCCACCGTTATCAGGTGCGTATTGTTGGGTATCAATACCGTTTCGGGCATTGACCCACGAATATACATCTCATTATTATTGGCGTAATCAACCGCGCGTGCCAGCACTTCGCCATCATCATCTATCGTGGTATAAAAATGCACCAATGAAAACCCGGTAATATATTTAATATAAGGCCTTTTCTTAATATAATTGAGCATTTCGCCAATATAAATATCACTGCCTATTTTAAACTTCGAACCTTCATCGTATAACCAGGGGCATAGGTACCGTTTAATATCATCAATCAACCTACGCACATACATCCCGGTATCAGGCAAACTGTCATCGGCAAATTTAACAGTGCATACTACCTTTATTTTTTCGTAAACGGGGTTCTCTACATCTAATTTAACAAATGATGGTATAGCCTGCTCTAAAAACTTTTTAACCTGGTAACGTACCGATAGGTTTACTTTAGGCTCATCGCTTAAAAACAAGCTGTTAGTCTGCTCACGCGGTATTAAAACCACCCTTGGGTTGGGGCGGTATTTCTCCACATACTCGGGGCTATACTGCTGCGGACTAATACATTTGGCCATTAATATTTGCGGGAAGCGTTCCAGTATAGCCTGTTCAATATCGCGGTTGGTCAGCGGTTTTTGATTGTGCCGTAAACGTTCGCTTACACGCGTGTAAAACTGTTCATCCGTTTCGGGCGCCTTGCCGCCAAATGATGGGAATAACTGCACAATATCCTGAATGCCTATAACTTTGCTTTTAAAGGATTTGATACTCCCCGCCGGTATATTTAAATTTTTTGTACCCCGGGTAACAACTCTTGTTGCCATAGCCGCCTGTGTATAAATGCCAATTATTTTCGATTGTACATTGGTGCTACCCTTAACCGAAGCACGGATCCAGTATACATCAGATGTTACCCTGGTATTGCCTGTAGCGAGATCGCCCGGCAGCTTGATCTTAACTATGCCCGAATTGATAAAGTTGTTAGTGCTATCTGCTAAAACATCCTTCTCGGTAAAGTAAACCCAGGCATTATCATCCATATAGCTCCAGTAAACAGGCTCAGTCTTTTTTGACAGGTTGGCGAAATTGTTCTCTTCCATCTGGAAAAACAAGGTCAGCTCCTGTTTGGGCATGATATCTTTTAAACCAATGTAAAGGTTGTTCTCGTGATCGAAATTAGGGATCAGGTTATAGGGCGCGCGCTTTTTACCCGGGTATATCTCTTCGTATCCAAACGGGTAAATATGAAACATTTTTAAATCGACACCATCATTACTTTTAGCGTTGGCGGCACTCATCCCCTCCGAATGCTTTAGCGTATAATCAATGCTTAACGAGCGGATTATCGGAATATACGGCTGATTAGGCAATGGCAGCTTTTTGGATTTTTTCGCGTTATGAAGAACGATCTCCGGGAATATCTGCGGAAACAGCCGGTGGCCAAACGCATCTTTGGGTGCAGTTAGTTCGAGCCTTATCGCACCTTCGGCAAAGTTTTTTTCCTGTAACAGATCCTCTTTTTCCAGCAATGGTTTTTTAACAAGGCCAAGGCGTTTGATATCTATATCCTGCAGTTGGGTTGTGTTGCACAAAATACCCGTTCCGTTACTTTCGGTATCAAATAAGCTAAACTCCTGTTGTTGTGCAGGCTTTGGCACAATTTTGCCATCTGTTAATACACTGAGCTTTACGCGGAAAGAGTTATTGGTGATACCATTGTTATAGGCTTTGTAATAAGCTTCCCAGCCGCCGGGCTCCTTAGGCAAGTCTATCCAATCGAACTTGAGGCAAAAACCCAGTGTATAACGGTTAAATATATTGGAGTTTTTAATATCGAGATAAGAACCTACCGAAGGCTGCGGCCCAAATATCTGGCTTGGGCTGGTGGCGCTAAGCGGGCCAACATTGTTTTGTAATTTAACGGCCCTGCTGCCTTTTACATCGGCCGTTATACTTACACGGTTTATCTTTACATCCTGTAAATACGTAAAGGGATTATTTACCGAATAGTTTTTTAATAAAAAACGAAATACTGGCCAGCTGATATCAAAGGTACCACCATGAATTTCGGGTCGGTAAATATCGATAACCTGGTCTGCCTGGTTAACATGCAGCTCAATTTCCAGTCTACGTTCATCCTCGCTCAATACGGCGCTGTATTTTTCAATCTCAACCCAACCCACCGTATCTGTATAATGGATAACAAAAGCATCTGAGAGCAGTTGATGGCTCACCGCCATTACCTCTTTCTGACTAACGTTGGCATAGTTTGTAAAATAAGCCATCAGCCTCATATACGATTCGTCTTCAAGGTACAGGTGAAAGCTGATCATCCTGCGCCCCTCGGTTTGATATAATACCGGTGATGCCATCATGATACCGATATCTGACGCCGTCATTGATTTTGCTGTTTCGGGCAAGCCTTCCTGGTCTTCGCCTAATACAGGCCAGGTGGTGATAGGCGTTTGGATCTTTTGCACCACCGAGGCCGGATTTGACGGGTACGTGCCATTGTAAACCTGTACTTCTTTTACCGTGCCTGCATGATTTTTTAGCTGGATGCGTTCGGCAAGGTACACGGTTCGTAACTCTGCTATCTGCGCCCCGGTTACCAGTAGGTCTTCGTTTAATGTAAAAGTGGCAGGTGCCTGCTGCCCGGGTATCTGCGCAAGCAACGCATCGCCTTTTTTAAGTAAAACGTATGGCGCTATAGCATCTTTTTCAAACACTATGTGGACGCTATCCGGAAGGGCTTTTTTAAGGTCGAGACCTAATATCTGTTTATAATACAGATCAAGGTGGGCCCGTGTAGTACCATTGAGCTTATCCTGCAAATGTTTATACAAATGCAAAAACGAAATGAATAGCGCCAGAAATGGCGGGTATTCCTGCGTAAGCAGATTGTTGTTTTTTAAATAAAAGCGTGTAACCCCCATCAGGTGATTGCACTTGGTACTCAAATCGTTAAATACATTTTTTATCGCCGGCAAGGCATTAATGATGCGTTCTTTTGGCGAGGTACCTTTAAAAAGCGGGTCTTTATCGTGGTCGTCCGAATTAACGTTGATAAAATAATCCGGGGTATCAACTTCCATCATTTTACCAAACACCCGGCGTGCTTCTGCTGTATACCGGTTAAGTTTAAGGGCCTCATCGTCAAAGCTGTCCACTATCTTGAATAACTCTTCGGACATTTTGCCCCGGTTTGATACGTTAAGCAAACGTTCACGCAGTTCGTACAGGATATTGAAAACATGCAGCACAAAATCGAACATGTTTTTTAGCGCGGCAAACAGATCTTTTTCATTCCCGGCAAGGTAAAGCTCATCTTCATGCTGTGCGAAAAGGCGTATCTGCGCCTGCATGTCAAATTTAGCGATCAGCACCAGCAGGATATTCATATCCGATTTAAAAAAATCATCCCAGGCGCCTTCGGGTTTATTACTGATATTGTAGTAAGTAAACTGCGATGAAATATTGGTGATAAACTTTAAAAAGTCAGCAATGTTGCGTTCATCAATATCGATAAAATCGGGCATAAGCGCTTTAATACGGCGTTCATCCTGGCTTGTTCCCTCATTTAAATTGGTTAGATCGATATACATTACGCTATAGCACTAAACAGAAACATTTGTACCCTCGCCCTGCAGGTAAAACGGAAATACAATATTATGTCTGGTATTGGTTATAATTATTTTATAATCTACCTGGATATGCAGCACTCCATCCAGTTCATCACGGTTAACAATTATTGCTTCGATAAAAGTAACGCGTGGTTCAAAATTTAACAGGGCGTGGTATATGATATGATTAAAATTGGCGATCAGTGTTGAATCATTTATCTCAAAGGCCAATCGTTTCAGGTCGCAGCCAAATTCGGGCTGCATAATACGCTCGCCGGGAGTGGTGTTTAAAATAATGTGCAGACTTTGCTCAATATCTTTTTCATCGGATACCATGCGTACCATTTCTGGCGATTTGGTAAACGTTGGCGGAAACGCCCACCCGGTACCTAAAAACGATTGTATATCTTCCGGCATATTATCCTCCTATTAAAACTGTGGGGCATCCCAATACAACCGAGCCACCATGCGCACAGCTATCGCCCATCCTGATGGCCGGTTTGTTGCATATCATCACCGTAGCCGAGCCTTTGATCAGCGAATCGGGCGGGCCAACACAAACGGCATTATCTCCCATAACTGCTGCGGGAAGTTTGCCTATTAAAACGGTTGGCGCACCCGGGCCAATTATCGGGCCGCCCACATGTGGTATCGGTGGTACACCTGGTGTTACCATCGGGCAAACATGCATATCTGTTAATCGTGCGGCGGGCATTCCCATATCTTTTATCTTTTTAGTTTAATTGATCATTACTATAGCACCTTTTATAGTGGTTTGCCCCGATGCCGAAACTTCGGCGGTGGCATTACCTTTACCGGTAAAACCCATGTTGGCGGTGGCGGTTATATTCATACCCGTGGCTACCAGATCCTGCGTAGCGGTAAGGTTTACTTTACCGGTGGCATTTAAGGTAATATCGCCGGTAGCGGTAAGTTTAATATCCTTATTACTGGTTAATTCGATACCCGACGATGACATTTTTATCGAATTGCTGTTTTGGTCGGTTATCGCTATCGATTTATCCTTATCACTTAATACAATGCTATTATTGCCCGGCGTTAAAAAAGTCATTACCTTATTCTGATCATCAAAACTAATTTTCAGATTGCTTTTGGTGATCAAAGATTTAATATAATTATTATCATCAGTAGCCGGTATGGCCGGTTGTTTGGCATTGCTGTAAAGTGAGCCCAAAATAACGGGATATCGCGGATTGCTTTCTAAAAAGCCAACTACAACCTCGTCGCCAATTTCGGGTAAAAAACCAGATCCTGCAGTTGATGTGGCATAAAAATTTGCCATACGCGCCCATATACCGTCTGTAGAAGCTGCGTTTGATGCCAGGTTGATCTGGATACGATATTGACTATCCGGATCGCTTGATATCTTTTTAACTGTAGCAACCTGTAACCCGCCTATTGCAGGTAACTGCCCTGAAGCCTGCGGATAAGTGATGTTCGATCTTTCGGCAACAGGTATATTATCCAAACCAAAATTGACGTAGGTTGTCCACGAGCCATCTTCAATAACATGGTTAACCGATGCTACAAAGGCGTTGCCGTTAAAGCGGTCGCCAACCTTATCTAACTGTATCACATTGCCGGGCATTACCAGTTCGCTGCCTATAAAGCTTACATTGCCTTTTACAGCTGTCATACGCATGCGCATCAAACTGCCATCGGCCCATGCCTGCAGCTCATCCTGCAGCATTGGCGTACCCGAACTAATGGTTAAAGCCGCCTGGCCCAGTTGTGCCGACATGGTTTTACCGGTTATATTGCCTGGTGTAGTTGTAGACGGCTCTGCACCGCTTGCTGTTAACAATGCCTGGTTTTTAATATCCCAGGCCGAGGCCGTGAGCGATGGCGCCTGCTTTTCGGCGTTTAAGGTAGCATTGAAGTTACGGATAGAGTCGCCCGCTGCAACATATAATACCGCTGTGGCGGATGTTTTAGGCGGGCCTACCGTAACACTGCCATCATTACCTAGTGCTACAACATACCCATAAAACTCGGCGCGCGAAAGCATAAAATCCCAATCGGTAGCTTGTTTTTGAAACACGGTTTCCTGCGAAACGGATGTGCTGGTTACGGTAGCGCTTAAACCCGAATATGTACCAATGATACTGGTGAGGATATCGCTGTCTGTTTTGGTGCTAAACTCGGCATCGGTGCGGTTATACGTCATGGCAACAGCCTTATGTTTGCAGATCAGTACTATTTTGCTGGATTCATGCGGCGTGATCTTTACGCTTTGTTTAACAATATATCCTGAAAATATCAACTCGGCTACGCTGGTATAGCTGGCCTTAATTTCGATCACGACGCCAGGTGTACAGGTTGTACCATCGCTTAACGGAAAGGTACCTGCTTCAATATCGCCATCAACCAGCACTACTTCGGCATAGGATATCCGGTTAAGCTCGTGCACTATATTGATCGATATGATCGGGTTACCATCGGGTAAAGGGTTACCCGCTAAGGTAATAGCTACAGTAAGTTGCGGATTGCTAAGGTTTAACGGCGATGGAGCTGCCATACTTTAAGTGATGTTTGTGGTTAAAGGATGGAAATATAATACATCGCCGGGTTTTATTGCATTAAAATTGCTCAACCCGTTTCTTTTGGCTACCTGTATATAGTATTTACTATCGCCATAAATGCGAAATGTCATTAACGGTAAGGTGTCGCCTGCTTTAACTACACGCATATGCGTTAGATCGGGTGATGATCTTCCGGCCGCTTTAGCTTTTGTTTTATAGTCGATGCTTTCGGTAAAAGTAGCTTCAATATTTGCGCGTAACGCGTTACCGTCGGGTGTAAACAAGGTATAGGTAACATCGGCATGGGTGCAAACGCAGGTAAACGTTAACCTGCCCCAGGTAATCAACAAATAATAAGGCCGGTGCATCGTACCCTGAAAACCACACACCAGGCTTGTAAATGCATCAACATAAGCATCAACATTGGCGAAAGTACCTAAAGGCACTATACCGGTACCATCAACAAAAAAGCTAAGTTTTAAATCACTGGTGCCTACCCTTTTGAATATCTGCGTTGGGGCGCTGGCATCGGTTTCGGGCGTATTTTCGTAAACGGCTGTAAAGTTACGCGCGTAAGTTGCCGGATTGATAAAAGCGCTTATTTCGCCTTTTTTCTGGGCTACACAAGCGGGATCTGCAAACCCTTCTATCTTCAATTTAACTAATGTACTGCTCGCTGCATTTGCCATATTATCTTTCAGCTAAATTATTCAGTTTGCTCATTACTTTGTCAATACACTCTTTAACGATGGTGTTTTTCAACGCATCAATATCTTTAATTTCGGGTGTACTTCTTCTTTTCGAATTGTCGTCCACCGTTACTCTTATTTTTAGTTCTCTAATCTCAATCGGCATGCTCAGCTTTTTGTAAAATAATCATAACTTAATTCAAGGCTCTCAACAGCTATGGTGTTACCATCTGATTTTAGATCTTCAACCTTTATACTCACCGGGTAGGCGTTTACAAAATTCCAGGTTACTAATGGGCTCGCGTTCTCATCCATCAGGTATATTACCACTGTTACCGGTGTAAAGGTAAACTGACTTAAGCTCGTTTGTGCCCAGGATATAAGCGCCGATCCAGTCAAAATCCCACGCTTTAAAGTAATGTTTTCATATTTAGCCGGTGCCGGAAACTTATGGATAAACCTGTTTTCGCCACCTTCGGGCACTTCTTTAACGCCAAGCTTATAACTCAGCCCGCTAACCGACTGGAAACTGCCCTCGTTGGCGCCATTCATACTGCCTACATTAACCTGAAAATAAAAACCTACAGGCGGATAATATGTTGTATCGGCCATATCTAATTAATTGGTTATCAATACCGGGGCTTATTCCCCCCCTTAAACAACAAAAACCACTTTATAGAGCGGCAATTATTTTTATGCTACAATAAAAAGTTAGCCAGCAGATAATGAGCTGCATTATCCGCCGGCCAACTCTGTTAATTTGTACTGTTAATTGGCAGCAAAAGTTAAACCTTCGTGCGCCAGCTCCATACTTTCAACAGCTACTTCGTTCGAGTCTGATTTCATATCAGTACCGGTAATTTTGCATGGGAACGCATTAAGTAACGTCCACGTCATTACCGGTGCATTGCTCTCATCAAGCAAGCTTATTACCACGCTCGCTCGCTTAATGGTGTTCATCTTCGTCGTCATAAACAACGTATACAAAGCGCTATCCTTAGTGAACATACCTTTTTTGAGGGTGATGTTACCAAATTTTTGCAAACCAGGCATTTTTATTGTTGAGTATACCTTACTGTTGCCTGCGCGGTATTCAATAACCTGCGATTCCGCAGATAAACCTGTAACTTCCTGAAAAACGAGTTCGGTGCCTGCTATTTTTACCTGAAATGAGAATTTAATTAAAGGCCACACCGTGGTTGACTGTACTGATCCATCATCTGCCATGACTATATATTTTTAAATGTTAATGATTAAATTAAGTTACTTACTTGTTAAATTATGATTGTTGCATTTGTTGCTGGAATGTGATGATGATAAACTCAGCAGGGCGTACAATAGCTACTTTTACAGTAACCAGCATTTTACCGTCGAGTATATCATTTGCCGTCATGGTTGAACCAAGACCGATCTGCACATCAAAAGCCTGCTCCGGAGCAGCACCTGCTAAAGCCCCTTGTTTCCATAAATTGGTCAGGAAGTTATCGATCATGCTTTTTACAGTGATCCAGGTGTTGGCATCATTGGGTTCGAAAACGTAAGCACGTGCCGCTAATTTGATTGATTGCTCGATCATGATCAATGTACGGCGAACGTTGATATAACGCCAGTCCTGGCTGTTACCATCAAGTGTACGGCCACCCCAAACCAAAGTACCGATACCCGGGAACGCACGGATAACATTGATAGATTTACCGGCCATTACGTCAACGTTAAGGCTTTGCTGCTCTTCGCTGGATATGTTTACCGCTGGTGCGTTAACCAGGTTAACCGAAACGTTTGCTGGTGCTTTCCAAACGCCGCGATTTGCATCAACAGTGGTATATAAACCTGCCATTGCGCCACTTGGCGGCAGTTCGTTCATTTTGGTGCGTATTTTTTCTAAAACTGCGACGTAGGTTGGGCTAACCGCTTTAAGCGATTGCAGGAAGCTTTGTTTAATTTTACCCGGATGCGCAACAGCGTTAGCTAAATCTTCGGCAGCTTTTGCCTGGTCTTCGGGTTTTGCTGCAGCAAGCGCATCGGTTGCAGTTTTAATGTCGGCTAAAGCAGCTTTGCTATCGGTATCATATTTTGTTAGTACCAGTTTTGCTGCAGGCTCGGGTAAGAAATCTGTTACTGTGCCGGCGCCAAAATCAATATTATCTATATCAACTTCAGCTGCCTGTATCAAGGCTGTTTTTAGCCATGGATAATATGCGGCGCCATAGTTTAAGGCATTAATGCCGATATCATTCCTGAATTTGCCCACAACATCCGCAGTTAACTGGTCTGACGCTTGTTGTGCAAGGTCTAATATGGCAAAGCGGCTTTGTGTATCGGCGCAATGTTGCAGTGCAGTAGTATAAATGGTGTTGTAAGCGCCTTCGCCTAAAGCATTGGCATCGGGTATTACAACCAGTGTAGGTTCTGTTTCTTTTTTCAACAGATCAAACGCCGATACCGGGTTATCGGTTGAACCGATAAAGTCGGTAGCTACAACTTCAAGGCTATCTTTACCGCCATAAAGCCCTACTGATAAAATATAGGCAGGACCGCCGCCATTTGCATAAAACAAACGGATACTGTTAAACAGATACAGCGTATTTTTTTCAGCAACCTCAATATACCAGGTATCTGCACCAACAACCATCGTGTTTTCAATGTGAAGTGCCGCTTTCTTTTTATCATCATCGCTTTCTACCTTGGTAACGGTGTACTTCGCTTTAAAACCGGCACCAAACCTTTCAAGGTATTCGGCAAACGAAGTAATGCGCGTAGGCTTGTTTAACAGTGAGTTACTGAACAGATCGGCTTTTTCGGTATAGCCGATGAATACAGGCACTGCGGTTTCCACCGCTACTGCCGAATTTGGGAAGGCGTTTTTCTCTTCGATATAAACGCCCGGGGTCATGTAAGTTGATGCCATGGTGAATTTGATTAATAAATAAAAATGTCTGAAAAATTAGTGGTGTTATGATTAGAGATCTTTGATATCGTGCTGATGTCCGGTTGCGGCAGGGCCCTTATTACAACCTTATATTTTGACGACCCTTCCTGGTAGTTTTCGGCAAGCTGAAACGTTTTTGCCGGGTATTGGCTCAATTGCATCTGGTTACCCGATACAAAGGCTTTGGCTTCTTTATTTCCCGGAAGGCTAACGGTTAAGGGTTCGCCAAACGCGCTGCTGCTATCGCTATCAATTATTGCCGGGCTGTTTAATTGCTGTAAATGATTACTCATCAAAATATACCGCCAAAAGGTTGAGCGCGATTGAAATTTGATAGCGCATTCGGTTTGCAGATCGGGGGTTATTTGCAGTTCGATTATAGCAAAGGGTTTTACAAAAAACTGTTGCTTGAGATCGGCTACAGCCAATACATCGGCAATCGAAACAAAATCACCGGCATGCAGCAGGCCGCCTTCTGGTTTTTGTTTATTACTGAAATAATATACCGATTTAGCCGGCTGTTCCGGAACATCGGCCGTATAATTAAAAAACAGGTTGTCTTTTAGTATTAAGGTAAACTGCAGGATCAGGTTTTCGGCCAATACTCCTTCTCTTGTGCGGGCCAGTCCGCCAAAGTTTTCATCGTATAAAATATGGAAGCCGCCTTTAAATGGTTTTACAAACAGGCCATAATTATTCATCTGGCGAAAAGTATCATCACTTACGTTAACAGCCAATGCGTTAAATACACCGTCAGCAAAATAGCTGTGGTTAAAATTAACTTTAGTAAGCGTGTTAAATACTGATAGCATTTATCGTTTTGTTACATTACTGTCACTGTCAATACCCGAAACTATCGGCCTGTACTCTTTAATTATCGATTCGTCAAACGTCAGCATTCGCATTTTATAAATTATCGATGGCATATATTTAGCCCCAAGCGATCCCCAAACATTATTGAGTTGTTCGGGTGTTATGGTTGCCATTTCAAAAACCAGTTTGTCAATCCCTTTATCCAGCCTTGGTGTATTGGCGGGCGTAAAAACATTTTTATATTGAAAATAAGCTATAATAAACGACAGGAACCTTAATGCCTCAGGATAGTTGTTACTACCAAAATATGCCGAAAAAAGCACATAAAGGTTAATATTTAACGCCGTAGACTTATTTGTAAAGGTGTTACCTGCAGCACCGCCGGTATTTTCTTTTTCAATATTTACCAGTGTAATTACTACTTTATTTTCGCCTTGTATAGCCACCGTTCCGTCCTGGCTTATAATGCCCGACAGAACAGCTTTATCTTCACTTATCCGCAGCTTGTTTCTGAAATACTCGTTAATCTCGTCAGTTAAGCACGATAATGCTTCGTATATCATAAAAACAGTTACATCTTATAAAATAAAAATCTCTACTAAAAACAGAATCGCACACACCTTATGCTGAACGGCTTTCAACATAAAATACATATACAATAAACACGGGGAGTGTAATTTAACTTATGGGTTAAAAAAATAACCTATATATTAAATGAGTCTATTATAAATGATTAAGGTTCAAATCATCAGTAACATTACGAAAAAAACTTTAAAAAAAAATATCTGACTAGATATTTTTTTTAATCTTTATCATAAATTTTATACGCAACCTTAAATCATGTTCAAACCTTTATTATTTCTTATTTCGTTTTGCGTAGTAATATCTCTCCAAAGCCTGGTCATAAATCGTAGCATTCCGTTCAAGGCAAGCTATCCGGTATCTGATTTCCAGGTGAAGGATACCGTCAAAAAAATAGTTGATACACAAAAATCAAAAGCTAAAACCAGTTTCTTAAGTAAAATAGCAAAACCCTTAAAGGCACTTATTCAACCTTTCAAATTCACCCAGAACGAAAAGGTCAGGGTAACCAAGATCATCCATAGCTATATCGTTAAGGATTCGCTGGCGGCTACTCAGCAATCGGCTATAGCTGCAAAGCAATTAAAGAGCCTGACCGATTCGATGCTTATTTTGCAAAAGCATCTTAATGGCGTTGTAACCCAAACCCAGCTCAACAAACTGCTCGACAGTATTAAACGCAAACAGCAAAAAGCAGATAGCATTGCCGCCATTAAACCGGTTACTCCGGCAAAACCAGCTGTAGATACACCGGCAAACGGAAAAAGCGCCAATACTGCTGCTAATGGCGGCAAACCTGGTAATGCCGACGATGTAAAGGCACAACAAGCCAAATTGAATGTGATAAGGCAGTTGTATAGCAAGGGCAGTATTTTGATAACCGATACCTCAAAAAACAAAGATACTGCCTACGTAAAAAAACTAACCCTCGGGCACAAAGCGCAGGTGCTTGGTTTTTATGCCGATATTTCTAAAAACAATATCAAAAACTTTAACTACAAACTGCTAACTACCCTTGTTTACTCGGTAAACCAAATCGACGATATCGATAAAAACGAATTAGGTAATAATGTATCTGCGGTTGACAGTGCAAAGAAAGCAGGTTGCAAAGTTGTATTATCATTATATAACAACAGTGCAGCCAGCACTTCAAAGTTTTTAAAAAATAATACCGCAAAAAACGACCTGATAAAACGGTCGGTAAAGCTGATGCAGCAAATGGGTGCCAATGGCATCAATATCAATTTTAACGGGTTGGATGCGCAGGAGAAAGAGTATTTTGTAAGGTTTATAGCCTCGGTTTATGAGGCTACGCCCCGATCATCTACGCTAAGTATTACATTGCCTGCTGATGATAAAGGTGTAGCTTACGACCTGGTAGCGCTTGATAAGTATACCAATAACTTTATCATCGACTTTAGCAAGGTAACCAAAACTCCCGGCCCGCTGGCTCCTTTGGATAATGGCAGCAACCATAGTGTTGAAACCTGTTTCGCGCTGTATCTCGACCAGGGCATATTATCCTCAAAGTTTATTTTAGGCGTAAGTTATAGCGGCGTGGTATGGAAAAACAAACCGGAATCATTTTTACGTTATATTACTTATACCGATATACGCACCGAATATCCCGATGCTACGGTGATTTATGGTAAGGATGAATCGTCGGCACATATTGAGGCCGATTACAAGCCCACCTATCTTGATATTTGGTATGATGACGAAAAAACACTTGGCGAAAAGTATGATTATGCATTGACCAATGCACTTGGAGGCATAGCCTTTAAATCGCTCGGCGAAGATAACGGTTATGGCGAGTTACAAAAAGTACTGGCAACCAAGTTTTTAAAGATAGACACAGCTGTTGTTGATACCATTATTATTAAGCATACTTTTATTGCGTCGTTACTCGAATTTGGGAGACTGCTGGTCACCAATCCCTGCGGGCAGCATATTGAACCAGACTACAGCAACGCCCTGGCATTGATCAATATTGTACTGATCGTAGTGCTTTTAGCTGGCGCCGGTGTATTATTTTACCAGGTTAAAAAGAACGGCGAAGCCTGGATATGGCGCAGAAAAATGATTTACGGCCTTGTTGGGGTCTTTGCGGTCTGGACCATCTTCTTCCTGATGTGGCTGTTCTTTTGGGACCAAAACCCTTACTTTGGCCCGAGTGACGGCAAAAAGAATGTAGGCCACTGTATCAATATCTCTTTCATTGTGCTGTATGTGATACTGACAGCCGGTATAGGCGTAGGCGTGTTGTTACGCTGGGCATACCAGTTTAGTACCAGTACTGATAAGCCCTAAGAAGCCATACCAAACTATTTACCCTTATCCAAAACCTCAAACCTGGTTTGTAAACGGTTACTGTTGCCATCAACCAATATCAGGGTGTGCCTTCCGGCTGATGGGTTTAAGGCTAACTGGTGGTAATCTTTGGTGGTGCCCATATATTCGTCATCAAGGTACCAAAACAGTTTAATACCCGGCTGCCTGTGTGCTGCATTGCAAACTACGCGCCCGCGGCTCCCGTCGGCCTCAAGCGGCACATAGATCTTTGCACCGTCTTTCGGATAGATCATTTCCATGGGCCGCTGCAAACCCGCCGAGCAATCCGCACGAAATGGCGGCAGCGATTGATACTGATAATTTTTACTTTTATAGTAAAACTCCATCGAAGGCGGCAGCACAAACCAGCTTTGATGCACCATGTTTAGCGGGCTTTCGCATGCCGAGGTAACCTGCCACTTACGGCTCGCATCCAGATGCACCAATTGATGAAACGGGCATACGGGCGCTTTCAGTCCCGCTTTCGGGAAGTATGCCGTATCGATATTCACACAATTTTCGCCTGCGCGATAACCACTTTCCCGGCAAACAGCAATTGGAGCCATTTCGCCCATCGGCATGGCAAACCAATCGCGCGCAACCGGCAACTGCCTGAATATCTCAAACAAAACCGGTGCTGCGGTATTGATCCCGATCAATCCCGGCCTACCCTCCCCGTTGGTATTGCCAACCCAAACACCAACCACATAACGCGGTGTTATGCCAATGGCCCAGCCATCGCGAAAGCCAAAGCTCGTGCCGGTTTTCCAGGCAATACGCTGCGTTGAGCTAAATTGCTGCCAAAGCATTTCGTCGCCCGGGCGCATTACCTCTTCCATGGCCTGTAAGGTATAATATATCGACCCGGCATCCAGCAACCCGCTTTTTTCCAATACAGGCTTTGGTTTATCCGATGCCGAGTACACCGGGTTGTGGTAATCCTCAGCATCGTACATGCCGTGGTATTTACGGTAATGATTGAGCACCCGGGCCATATCTGCGTAAGCACCGCTCAACTCCCAAAGCGTGTTTTCGCTGCCGCCCAGTATCAGCGATAAACCGTAAAAATCGGCAGGTTGTTTTAAGGTGGTCATGCCCGTTTTTTGTAAAAGTGCGTGAAAGCGTTCGTATTTATAACGCTGCAACATGCGTACCGCAGGTATATTAAGTGATCGCGCCAACGCTTTAGATGCCGGTACAGCACCATCGTAACCTAAATCGAAATTCTCAGGGTGATAGCCCGCTATCTGTGTCGGGATATCGGGCAGTAAGCTGTTGGGCAATATCAATCCATCGTGCAGCGAAGCCGCATAAAGTAAAGGTTTAAGCGTGCTGCCCGGGCTGCGGGGCGCGCCAATTACATCCACATCGCTTTCCATATCCCGGTTTTCGGGGTGGTTGATGTTGCCTACATAAGCCAGCGTTTGCCCGGTTTCCACATCAAGTACAATGGCCGCTTCGTTACGAATATCATTTGCCTTTAAAACCTGGTGGTGCCGCTCCAAAATATCGGCAACGTTTTGCTGCAGCACCGTATTGATCGATGTGGTGATCCGCCCGCCGTTTTGTTTTTGAGCTAAGTGGTCATTTTTAAACCGCTGCAGTAAATGCGGCGCTACCGAAGGCAAGGGCATCGGTTTTTCGGGAACTGGCTCCAGTTTAGCCAGCGCACAGGTGGTAGCATCAATGGTATGTTGCTGCCTTAGTCTGTCCAGCAAAAGGTTACGTTTCTTTAACAGGATAAGCCGGTTTTTGCCGGGATGCACCAGCGAGGGCGAATTTGGCAATACCGCCAGCGCGGCCATCTCGCCCCAGGATAGCTTTTCCGGCTCACGCCCGAAATATCGCCATGATGCCGCGTCAAGCCCAACCACATTGCTACCAAAAGGTGCGTTACTGCTATATAAGGCCAGTATTTGGGCTTTTGAATAAGTGACCTCCAGCCGCAGGGCCTTAAATATTTCCACTGCCTTTTGCCACAATGTACGGTTTTTACGGGTAGACAACCGAATAACCTGCATGGTTAAAGTACTGCCGCCGCTTACCACGCGCCTGGCCCGGATATCCTGCTTAAGGGCACGACTAAAAGCTACCAGATCAAAACCAGGGTGCTGTTCAAAACGTTTATCCTCAAAAGCGATAATACAGGCCTTAAACTTGGCAGGCACTTTAGGATTATACGGAAAACGCCACTGCCCGTCCGACGCAATAGAAGCACCCAACAACTGCCCCCGGTTATCATCTATCACAAACGAGGTTGGCGACCGGAACAACCGCCCCGGCAAACAGAACCAAAACAACAGCGCAAATGCAAGCGTGATGGCAGCAGTAGCGATGTTTTGAGGCTTTTTAAGATATTGCTTTACCGGGGTAAGAGACATTGGTATTTATGGGTATTTTAGATTTGACAACTTTTAAAAAGTTGTCAAATCTTTTCGATGGGTGGGTATTTGTCGGTATTTACACAAATTCTCACAGCGTCATTGCGAGCGTTAGCGAAGCAATCCCCGACTTACAGAGCGGCTCTGCTTATTGGGGATTGCTTCGTCCCTCGCAATGACGCTCGACTAATGAGGGTGGGTATTTGTCGGTATTTAAACATTGTTTTTTCAATTCATTAGCATATGGTCGGTGTTATCACCGACCATATACAGAACCTTACAATTTACGCAAAAAAGTCCAATTTATCAAATAATTTGCACATCCAAACTCCCCCTTTAGGGGGCTGGGGGGGGGGCTATTTCACCACCTCAACCCACTGCCCTTTGGCCAGCGCACTAATGCTCGCATTATACATCGCATCGCAATACGTGGCCGGTAAGTAATATTTACCCATGTATGATGCGTTGAGCGTCACATAATAGGTTGCCTCCTTACCTTCTGCCAAACTGAAATAAGTATTCACCCGGTCATCACGGATGTCCCGATAGTCAGACGGTGCCGATTTAAACGCATCATCCCCGCTATCCATCATCCGGGTGTTCAGTATCTCCCACCCTGATGGGAATATCTGCGTAAGCGCCATATTATCGTAACGGCCCCGTTTACCCGGGTTCCTGATATTTACCTGTGCCACAAAGTCCGTTCCCTGTTTTAATTGCGCCGGGTTAACCGGGATGCCTTTCAATGTAAAGTACGCTATGCGCATCTGCAATACATCAGGGTTATTGATCGGCTTAACATCCTCGCCGGTAACCGGTTGTCCGTATTGTATCACTCGTACATACAGCTTATTACTACCCGCATTTTTAAATACAGCCTTACCTGTGGCACTGCTTACCGGCAATTGCCAGATGTAGGATGGCGAACTGATATTGCCATGTAAACTGTTAACCTGGTAGTTAAACTGCAGTTTATTACCCGATGCATTTTTACCGCAATACTCGGCTATGGCAACTAAACTGTAGGCCGTGGTTTGGGTACTGTACCAATCATCGCCCTGCGATAAGCGTGCGGCAACGGTACGCAATAAACCTGCCGCCTGCGCTTTTTTGCCCAGTAAGGTTAAGGTTTCCAGTATCATGGCCTGGTCGCGCAGGTCCGAACCAAAAGTGCCCCACATACTGATATATGGTTTAACAGTTAGCGGTAAATTGGCAACCATGTTAAAGCCAACTTCGGGCTGACCGGCTAACTTATAAGCGGCGGCCAGGCGCCATTTAGCCTCAACGCTCAGGTACGGAAACTCTTTCAGCCTGTTCATCGCGCCAAGCTCAGGTACATGCGCCAAAGCAAGCAGGTACAGGCGGTAAGCCTGGTCAAGGTCGGCCCCATAAAAGCTCCGGCTATCCGGCGCCCAGGTTAATGCTTTTTGCTTTTGATAGCTTTTCCAGTGTTCCATAAAGCCAACCGGCATGGCATATCCCGCTGCCTGCGCAGCCAGCATAAAGTGCCCGGCATAGTTAGTGCCCCAATCGTTGGCCTCACCGCCATCAGGCCAGTAGCTTAAGCCACCACCCGGCAATTGAAAACTGGTTAATTTATTAATACCCGCTTTGATATTATGCTCGGTAAAGGCTTTTTGCGCTGGCGACAGATCTGTTAACTGTGCTAAAAACAATTGTGGGAATACCGACGATGTAGTTTGCTCCACACATCCGTGCGGGTATTCTATCAAATAACTTAACCGCTTAGCCAAATTTAGCGGCGGAATATTTGATGCCTCCATTGTTGTTTTATTGGTTCCCGGCATGCCCACGGCAGTGTAAGGCGTAGCCCAGGTTTCGCCCGGGTTCAATTCTTTTTCCAATATCTGGGTTACACCGGGGTTAGGATTACGCACGGTTAACTCCACATCATACGCAGCGGTTTCGTTTCCGCTTCTCGCGATGACATGCACCTTGCCAATGCCTATAAAATTCTTCACGTCGAGCGCAAAGGTCACCAGTTGGTCGCCCGGTTTGGTAAACGTTACCGTTTGGTGATTATTCCCACCAAGGTTACTAAACGCGTTCGATTGTATATCCACGCTCACCGTTTTAATATTATTTTCGGTAGCAAATACGGTAACCGGTAATTGTATCTTCTCTGTGGGCCCTAAAACGCGTGGCAGCGTAGCCAGTATCATCAGCGGTTTTTTAACCGCTACGGCCTTATCGGCAAAGCCATAGCTGCCGTCGTGCCCTGCAATAACCATTGCCTTAACCGAGCCGATATATTGCGGCAGCGTAAACGGATGCGTTCGTTTTTCGCCTGCGTTTAAATGGAACGGCCCCATAAATTTAACCACCGGTTTAAAGCGGTTAACGGTAATGTTTTTGTTCAGGTTACGGCCGCCGGCATCACCGCCAATACTTAATATCCTTTCCAGGTCGCCGCCGTAAGCGCCTATCACATAGTCAAACAGATCCCAGGTTTTAATACCCAAAGCCTCGCGTGCATAAAATGCCTGGTGCGGGTCGGGCGTTTTAAAGTTGGTAATATCCAGCAATCCTTCATCCACAATGGCTACGGTATAGGTCATTTCCTTTCCGGATGCTTCTGATACTGTAATGGCCGATCGGGTTTCGGGCCGAATCTTATCCGGCATGGTAATTACAGGTTTCAATATCGTTGCGGGGTTATCTACCAGCAGCGGTATCGCCCCATACATCCGTATAGGCAGGTCATTTAGCGTTTGCGAATGCGGCTGCAACAGCGTTACGTTTACAAAAACGTTTGGCGCCATGGTTTCATCAACCTTAAACTTATATTGGGTTTCGCCTTTCTGCGTGTTTATCCAGTCGGTTTTTAAAACTTTGGTTCCGTTTTCAAAGCTGATAAGCGCCCTGCCGTTAGCCGGTGTCGGGATGGTCAATACGGCATCCTCACCAACCCGGTAGTTCTTTTTATCCGCTGTAAATGATAACATCGATGCTTCGCTCGGGTTATCCTGCTGCAGGCGCTGTGCCCAGTTTGGCCAGTCGATATAAATTTCTTTACCGGTGCTATGCCCGCTCACATCATCCTTAACTTTGATCAGGTAACGCCCCCATTCGGGTTGGTTTATCCGCATTTTCCATTTGCCGCGGCCGTTTACCAGGGTAATGGTTTCGCTTTTAACAAACTTATTATATTCATTCTGTGTAAAGTTACTTACCCCGTTACCACTATTATCCCACCACCAGTGCCACTTTATTTTGTATAGTTCAACCTCAATGGTGCGTGTGCCGTTTACAAGGTTGCCCCTGGTATCCACATCGGCTATATCAAAAACATGATCCTGCCCGGTAACCAGCATCCCCGAAAGGGCATTACCCTTTGGCGCCTTAATGCCCACATACGCAGGGAAAACATTATACGGCAAACTGGTTTGATTAACGCTAAAGTTGCCGCCGGGTTCAAATACTTTAACCATAAAATTAGCCTTTAGCTGTCCCGGCACCTCTTTATCGGCCTCAACATCGGCATTAACAGCTACATTGCCATCGGCATCCAAGTGTCCATCAAAAACCGTTTTTACCTGGGTGTTAAACGTTTTGGTGGGGTCGTCAAAATCATAGCCCTCAAAATTTTTAAATTCTGTTTTTTGTGATGACAGGTAGGCATCAACCTTAGCCTTCAGATTTTGCGCCGTGCCGCCAAACAACCATTTGGCGCTAAGCTTGCCTTCGGTGTTTTTACCTTCGGTTAGCTCGGTTTGCCCGTTAAAATCAAGATTAAGTTTTAACCGGTTAGGCATAATGGTTTCAATCTTGATGTTTTTGGTAAAGGTTGCCCCGCCTACTTTAATTTTGGCCGTCCAGTTACCGGTAACATCAGTTACCTGCGTAGCGGTATGGAAACTATAAAACCCGTCAACCGATTTGCTTTGCGCAATGCGGGCATACAGTTGCCCCATCGGGTTATAAAAATTAAACTCAACCGGCAGATCGGCAGGTAATTTTTTAGCCTTATCTTCTAAAATAAACGAAACAAAAATACTATCACCCGGCCGCCATACGCCGCGTTCGCCATAAATAAATCCTTTAACGCCTTTCTGCACCTCTTCGCCGCCAATATCAAAACGGGTAAGCGGTAAGGCGCTGCCATCATCCAGTTTTAAATAACCACGCTCGCTGCCGCGTTTGGCCACCAGCAGGTATGGTTTGCGTTTAATATCAAACTTAGCCAGTCCGTAACTATCTGTTGTGGCCTTGGTGATGATCTGTTTCTGGTAGTCCTGCATATCCAGCTCAATGCCACTGAGGGGCTGCGCCGTTAATATGTCGGTAGCAATAACCACCATACTGTTATCGGTACCACGTTTGGCTACTAACCCAATGTTTGATGCAATAATGTTGCGTGTGGCCCATTTATCCTTAGCGTAGTACGAATCGGTACAAGGATTAGCCTTATCCTCCCAACGATAGCCGCTTGGGTAATAACTATCGTATTTCGACCAAAAATCGTCGTCCTCGTCGCTGATGTTACCACCACTGCTGTTCCCTTCTCCATCGTAATAATACTCTTCATCATCGCCTTTAACTTTCACCGGCCCGCCATCTTTACAGCTATACAACGAATACTCTTTCCTGAAACCGATGATCACCCGGTAAATAGCCCCCGGCTCGGTACGGAAAAGTTTATCGATATCCAGCATAAAGCGATTCTTTCTGTTCAGGTTTACCGCTTTATCGCCATCCAGCCTGATGGTTTTTTGTACGATGGGTTTACCTACCCTCCTCAGCTCATTATCGCCGTTAATATCATTGTTCTGAAAGTATTGGGGCACATTATCCTCGTATATCTTAATAATGCTTACATCCACAGCGTTGAGGTTAACCGCTTCAAAAGGCATCAGCAACTTACCCGAGCTTGGTAAAATAACGCCCTTGCCGGGGATGGTTACCGCAGGCAGCTTATTCTCAAAAAACACATTGGCGGTATAAGTTTTCTTAATTTTTTGGTGCGATATGTTCTCGATACCCGGGTTAACAGAAACTGTATAATCACCGTCCAGGCGTTCGGTGGCATAAACCTTTACCGTACTGCCGTCAATGGTGTACGATGGTTCGGTAGTATTACTGATCCCGATCAGCCCGTTTAGCTCCTGCCCCACCATTATCGCATCCGAAAATTGTACCAGTACGTACTGTTCCTGGTCTTGCACAGCTTTAATATCCAGCACCCTGAAATCGCCTATAGCGGGTATCTCAAATTGCTGCGACCCCGTTTTGGTGACATTTAACGGGCTGCCGTTCCAGCTCACATTTAACGGCGTTATTTGATCTGCTGCGCGGCTTATTTTATCAACCGTAAAATTGTGTGTATGATTATACGGGTTATGCTGCCAGCTGATATGCACCTCAGATGGGTAGCTTACGCTGATGAGCTTTTCTATCAGCTCATTTTTTTCGGCATCGGCAGTTTGTACGGTGCCTTCCAGCTTCATTTTATCGGTAGAGGTGCGCGTTGATGTTTGCAAACCGACAAACGTAATGCTAAAATCAGGCGCGATGGTTTGAAAACCAAACTGAAAATTTTGGTAATGCTCACTTACGGTGATCACCTTGCCCAATTTAAAAGTAGCGCTATAGCTTTTATCCGGGTCCAGGTGTTTCTCCGGTTTAAACTCAATGGTATGCGCATCAACCCAATAAGCCTTGCCTTTAATGGCCGGTGTAAAGTCAAAAATACCATCGGGCAAAGCCTCGTTCTGCACATGCGCCCCCCGCGCCGCGTCGGTCAGTTTAATACGGATACTACTCTCTTTTGAAATAATACCCGAGGTGTACGATTCGATGTACTTGCTAAACGTCCGGTCGACCGTATTTTTGGTACCCAGGTGTTGCAGCGAATAAGCTACCAATACAAATAATACAAGACAGGCTGAGGTGAGGAAAACGCTTCCTTTGCTTGAAAAGAAGCTTTTAAATGATGACATGTGTGGGAAATTTTATAACGAAAAATATAAAAATTTCATGATAAAATACTTTTCCAAAAAATATTTATTTCTGCCTTTTCCACTGGATTTTAATGGCTTTGATCAAAGGCTTAAGCATCAAAATTTATAGGTTATTCCCATCACTATACCATAGTCAATCTTGCCCGATCCAACATCAGTTGGCCTGCTATCAAAATTGCCATACAAATTGTTGGTGAAATCAAAATCGGGCAATAACTCCCACGCAAAAGTAATGTTGCCATCGTACCTGATACGGCCCCATTGCGACAAGCTCACATAAGCGGCATTCGTCATGCCGATCTGCATATTGGGATGCTTAAATTTAAAATAGTCTATTTTTAGTACCACAGGTATTTCTGCAAGTAAGTTCGAGGTTACACCTGCAATACTTTTTTCCTGGTTAGCCGATATGCCCGAAAGCGCCATCAACTCGATGTATTGTTCGGACACAAATTTATTTCCAAACCCTCCCATACCCTGGAAACGATGGTCGAGAGATAACTCTTTGTTGCGCTGATAGCTTACTGATGCAACCGAAAACCAGCTTGAGCTTTTAATAAAGTGATATGAACTCAGCTGAACACCTTCCTGGTCGCGCGAAAAGCCTGCCGAATCAATACTGCCCAGTTCGCTTACGGTAAGTTCGGATGTAAGCCAGCGGGTGGTATGCACAATATTGGCGTTAACATTAAATTGCCCTATGGAAGACGAATGAGAAAAACTAAACCCGGCAGAAAGCTTACCATTCAACTGATCAAAAAAACCCTTTTTAAATGGCAAAACCGAGCTGATATCGGTAAGTGCAAGTTTTACCCGACGTAAACCATCAACTACATAAATGGAGTCTCTATGGTTAGCCGGCACAAGTGTACCAAATAACCATTCTTTATCTACGGTTTCAATACGCAGCGTAGACATGGTGGTATGTACGGAGTTGATGCGATAAGCCTTAACACTCAATGTACCAACCGCATCCGATTTAAAAGTAATGAGCCCCTGCGACATTCCCTTTAACTCGCCGATAAGTATTTCATTATTAGTAAAAAAAAGAGTGTCCTTTTTTACTTGCGCAAAACCCTTCCCTGTTATCAGGATAAATGATAAAAAACAGATACAGCTTGTAATAATGGTTTTGCCCGTCATCTCACAGTGATTAACACATTAAATCTTTCTCCAAACGGTATAAATCAACAAGGCCCCGGATATGCAGGGCCTTGTTACACATTGGTAACCTTATAACTGGATGATTTTGGAGCGAGGCTCAATATCCTGACAGGTGTAGATCTCTTCATGATAGCTAACTTTAATTTGACTTGCGCTGCATTTATATGTCACCATACAAAATTGTTACACTAAATTGCTTGCGCAAAGGTTTTTAGCCGCTATGGAGTTGCAGTTTGGAATATGCATCATTTTTAAAAACGGCTTATTGCACTGCGGCACAAACAAAGGCCAGGCTTCAGAAACCCGCCGCCCGGCCTACACTAACCATGAAAAAAACGCTTAGCCTCTCCAGGCTTTGCTGCAACAAAGTTTCGGAGACTTTTTTTGTTGTCAAAACAACGGCTATGCTTTAAAGTAGCATATTGAAATTTGAAACCTCAAACGCCGGTGTTAAATTTTATGTCAGTTATGGGTGTTACGTCATGCCCAAAACAATAACATTCGCCTTTCCTTTGGCCGTTCCTCCGGTATCGTACCAAAAATCTATCTTTTTTATTTTTCGTCCACCCACCCTTCTCAGGTCAATTACCTGGCTTTCTCCTCCCTGAGGTATCTTATTTAGCGTTTCAATATTGTCTGGCGCGCCATTGTCATAAGTTATCACCATTTTTATCAGTTTGATGGTCGCACTGGTAACTTTCAATTTAACATGATGAAAGTTATTATAGGGCCCCTGTACAATAATACCGTCATGATCGGCTTTTAAATTAGCATCCGCTTTACCTATCACCCGCCAGCTGGGTGGTGGCCCTGCTTGTACATAATTAACCTGTTGGGCCTTTGCAAGCTGACTAACGGCAAGTACAAGTGTTAAATAACCGATCAGAACTTTCATAATATTACTTTTTAGTTGGTTTAAACAACTCATCAATTTGATGGCTGCTTATGTATTTTTCTAATTTGGTTGTAGCGCCTTGTCCCATACTGCGTAATAGGGCAAACGCCTCGCGAATGCTCAGATCGATCTCTATAACATTTGATTTATTAACAATGTACATGGCTCCCGACATGGGTTTTGGCACCAGGGGTATAAATACAATAAGCTGATCATTGGTTATCGATTCTACTTTAAAACCAAGCTGTAAATTTTCGCCGTTCCTGAAAATGAGCACGCTGCTAAAACTATGCGCCGGGATATTAAACAGATCTTCGGCATTTGATTTAATATAGTGGTAACCGGGCAGGTAACTAAGCAGATTATATTCTATCCACGCGATCAGTTGTTTGCTCCACTTTAGTTTTGAGGTCAGGCCGATTAAAAAACAGATCAATAGGATCGAAAAAATAACAACAAGGTTATTAACAACCCCATACCAAAATGAGTTACTCCCAATGCGAAGCTGGTTTTCGATGAATATCTTTTTTAAAAGAGAAAATATCTTACCGAATAGGATAACAACCAGGGTAACAGGAATTAAAAAAAATACCCCATTGATAATTGACGCTGTTATATATCGGTATATATTCCGCATTTTATATTGATTTTTATCGCATGCTTTTTATCAAAGTAACATACTTTTACACCAATGCAACCCGGTTTATCATGGCATATGGGGTGCATATTTGAAACTGAAACAATACCTGGTATTGGGGGGAATTAAACTTTGATATCAGGTTTTTTGTCTGGTGCGTTTTTGATTTTTTTTAAAAATAACCTTCATCTCCGGCTTTCTGATCTTCTTTTTGATTGGCAATACCAGATACAGAATTGAAAAGAGATGCTTTATTTTGTTAATAAACTTGATGTAAAATGCCCTTTTGATCATTACTTAAATAAGCTAATAAACTGCAAACTAAAACTTCATCCAGGGCAGATGACTGGTCTATAATAATCGTTGGTTGTGTCAGCAATAAATAGGTTTAAAACCTGAATCCAATCTGTACAATGTACCGGTACCCAATGCTCCAGGCCTTAATACCGGCATTCTTTTTATACTCCTCATTATTAAAATAACTACTTAACATAGGCAGCTTTTCTTTTAATTTATCTGCAATGGCCGCCAGTAATTCATCATGCTTTTCCGGCGAAAGGTTGGAGGTAAGATTATTTTTAAAAGAATAATAGGCAACTCCCGGCCCTACTGCTACAAAGTCGAGTGTCATACGTTTAAATAAAACAAACTGGTAACCAAGTTCCAATCCCGCGGTATGAATATTTACATCAAACGCAACATCGACATTGCCTGTAAAGGTTGGGGAATTAAACATCCATGTATTCTCGCGCGATAAATGGTTATAAGAGTAATACGGGCCTATATATACGCCATGCGGAGCGGGATAACGGTTTTCGCCGGATAAATAAAAACGATAGTCGCCCGACACATGAAAACCCTCATTTTTTCTGTTTGCACCCACAGCTAAACTGTCTGAGCCGGTAAATGCCGGCAGCCCGAAAGCACCGATGTTCACAGAAAACGACTGGTGTGTTCCAACGGTTCTTTCGTAACCAAATACCACATAGCTATGACCAAATATCAGCGGCCCCGAAAGGTTATACCGTATAATGTTTTTCATCTCCTTTTTTTTGCCTGAAAGCGTATCAGTATTTTGAGCCCGTAACGTACAAGGTATAACTATACCCATCAATAACACCAAATAAAACACCCTGTAGTTTTTCATCTCTTAATGGTTTGCTATTGTAACAACACAAAGCAATACACTATTTCCATTTTATCCCCAGCTTTGAGGTAAAATGAAGTTCCATTTTTAAATGTAGAACTTAATTCAGGGTTAAGCGGTGCATTAGGCGCTGTGACTGTTCTTTTTCAGGCTGTTGAAATATTCAGAAGGCGAAAGGCCGGTAAACTTAATAAACGCCCTGAAAAACGTTGTTCGTGAGGTAAAACCTATTTCCCAGCAAATGCCCTCGAGCGTTAGTTGTTTCCAGGCTATACAGTCGATATTATTTTTCAGGTATTCAATTCTGCGCAAATTTATAAAGTCTTGAAAATGCAGGTTAAATTCACTGCTTATTAAACTGGATAAGTGGTGAGCAGGTATACCGGTTTGATCGGATAAGTATTTTACGGTAATACCTTTACTTAAATAAGGCCTGCTCTGGGTAAGTACCTCATCTAATATCAGCAGGTATTCGTCCTTCTTTTTTGAGTTGAAGAGCGGCTTTATCACAACCGACTTTTCAAACCCCATATTTTCCAGATGCTCGCCAGATTGTGTTATTTCAGACAGGTTAAGTCCTAATGGCTCCAGGTTATACAATATATGCGGATTGAATGTTAAGAACAACAGTGTAAGTAATAAAATAAGTGAGATCGTTGTATCATTAACAAAGTCGAGACTAATGAATGTAATATTTACTAATCGTTGGATCAATAACATACTGAACAGGATGATCAGGGTCATATTTAAAATTTTTACCCAACTCAGTAACCGGTAATTAAGGTGGGTTGACCTTGAATTCTTTTTTCGCTCAAAACTGATAATGTAAAAGCTTTGCAAAAAAGTATAGAACAACCATAAAAGAGATCTGGCAATCGAAAGAAAATAATACCATCCTGCATGCGAAGGTGCCACAAACCAATTTACCGAGCTATCTGTTAATGCACTTTGGATGGCCTGCGGGTTACGAAGGCTCATATTGGTTAGTAGTAACGTAACCATAATAAACGGCACAAAGTGGATCCAGTCGGTTTTTTTAAACAAGTTGTGGGGCTTAAATACGTTTCTGATATATAAGTACCCTGCCGGGGCTATCAAAAAAATAAAAGATTTAGCCATTATAAACAGGAAGGGCAACTGCGGCAATAAACCTTCCAGATAGCAAAAATTATAAATGGCACATAACGATAAGCTGAAAACGCATAGACTAAAGTATACGTTTTGCAGAATTTTCTTTGAGGAGATCAAAACGATCGATACTCCTAAGCCGGCAAAACCGGTTGAAAAGAAAAAGAACGGTAAAAATTTCGATTCCATAAGGCACGGGATTTAAATATGATGCAAGATTAGGTCTGTGATACGGTCACAAATAATTAGGGGTTTCTGATTTATGGCAAAACTATGTTGCATATTTTCAAATTTTAAAATATGCAACACACAGCGCTCAGAAAATATGCTTGGAGAGGGGCATTTTACGCTGTTTTGTGATATACAATACAAGTTACGAATATTTTTTAATTACAGCAACTTATTTTTTCGTTTTTATTTATTAACAAAAAACAATAGTTCATTTTTAAAAAGAAGCAAAAACATTTAACTACAACAGCTATAATTTCTGTTAATAGTAAGCTAATGAGTTAAGTTATGTCACATATCATAATGTAATAATTAAATCAGTTTTAGTAAATTGCTTATTATAAGTACCTTAAATATTATTATTATAATGCCTTAAAATGCGCTCCTAAACGGATAGCTGTGTCAGCTGATTTAAATGCCTCAACTGCTAAACATTAGTCGTTTTCAAATACATCGTTTTGTTTTTTTAAATACCCTTATTTATGTATCATATTGTAATGTGATACCTGCATTATGTATTCACTGCATAAATATCATCGCGATCGGTTTTATATTTAAGAGAAATTTAAAACAGCACCTTATCGCAACACTTTTATTTATGAACAGGACACAAACCGTCGCATTTAAGCCGGATATGATACCAGGTTATGAGGAAAATCGCATTAAAGCCCTTAACCGATATAGAATAGCCAATACCGTACCCGAGGAGGTATTTGATCATTATGTTCAAATGGCAACCTTAATATTCAGGATCCCTGCCGCCATCATCGCCTTTGTTGATAAAGATACCGTACACTATAAAGCAAGTACGGGTATAGGCCGCGCAAAAACTGTTAGTCGGTTCGGAAACACATGTGCGGAAACTGTCGAGATAGGCGACACGCATATCACCCATCAAACAAATATTAATCAACAACCATCCGCCTCTTTAAGTATACAGCCAACGTACAAGTATTATGTAGGTACCCCCATTGTAACCCGCGATGGTTACCCCATTGGCTGTTTAAGTTTGCTCGATCACAAAACGCATAAATTCAGAAAAGAACAGCTCATCACTCTAAAAATAGTAGCATCGGCTGTTATGGATGCTATTGAAGAGCGCTTAACCAATCTTAGAGAGATGGAAAGCAGGCAATGGCTTTTAAAAGTAAGCCAGGAAGGTATCTGGGAATGGGATTTCTATCACGACAGGATAGACTGGAACCATAGCTTTAGCACTATATTTGGCTATTTCCCTCAAAATGATACGCACCGGGATCTTAACTTTTGGTGCAACAGATTCGCGGCCGAGTCGCATGATCAGGTACAAAATGCCATGCAGTCATTTAATTTAAACGGAGAGTACATTTTTAAAAAAGCAGATGATACACCTGTGCGGGTTTTGGTAAGATCGGTTATTATTAGGGACGACCTTGAGCGACCGGCCAAGATCATTGGCTCCATGCTGGATATTAATGAAAGAGCTAAAAACGAAGAAACAAACCTGAGGGCCAATATCGAATTAATGCGCAACAAGGATGAATTTATCAATATTGCGAGCCATGAAATTAAAACTCCGATATCGATCATCAAATCCTACTCCCAGATCATCAGGCGGGAGGCCGAACGGAATACAAAAAATGCAAATTTGATTATGTATGCCGATAGGATACAAAAGCAAAATGATAAATTATCCACCCTGGTCGAAAACCTGCTTGATATATCCCGGATCAATAGCGGCAAGATGGTTATTAACCCCGAAACATTTGATTTTATTAAACTTTTGGAGCAAACCCTGGATGAACTGGACATTGAAACGGCCAGTCACAATATTGAAAAGCATGGCGATGCACCTCTTTTTGTATATGCAGATAAATTTCGCATAGGCCAGGTATTAACCAACTTAATTACCAATGCTGTTAAGTACTCACCGGGTGCGAATAAGGTTATCGTCCGTTATGATAAAAACGTTAAAAACAACACCGCGGTCATCTCAGTTGAAGATTTTGGCAAAGGTATTGCCAAAGCAGATCAGGATAAACTATTCCAAAAGTTTCATAGAATAGTCAATCTCAACGAAACACATATTGCCGGCACAGGGCTGGGCTTAAATATAGCGAGGGAAATTATACGGTTACACGGCCGTGATATTAACCTTGACAGTGAATTAGGAAAAGGATCCGTATTTTCATTTACGCTGCAGCTTTCGCCAGGGCCCTTAATGCAGTTATAAGTGCACTGCACAATGACCTGTAAATGCTATCAATCTTCTTTATTGATTTTTTCAGATGTGTTGACCAGATAATACCCGATCGATAACGAAATGATCAACGCCGCAGTTGCCAATTGGTCCATGGGGGCTGCACCATGTACATCATCCATTAATATTTTACGCGTTACGGCAATCAACCCTACTATCAGGATGATCTTCAGCTTTACGGTATGGCTTTGGGCAAATACCCGGATGGTTTGTATAATTTCGAGCAATAACAATATACTAAAAAACAGGCTTGCAACGGGCTTGCCTTTTTCTTCCATCTCAAATGTTCCGTATTGAATGCTGTTTACTAATTTGAGGGCAAAGTGATATACAAGGTCCAGTATCTGATAACTAACAAACAGCATGGCCACTACAATCATCACACACGAAACATATCGCTCAAATCGTTCAGCCAGGTTTTCCATAATTATTCGTTATCTTAAATATCTTTCTTATTATTTAACAGGCGCCATTAACTCATCTTTAACAACCTGCCGGGCAATTGTCTTTTCATAGCTTTTCAAAAAACTGTTTAAAGAAGGCGGGTCATATGTTTTGGATTGCGCCGACCAAACTAATTTTTCTGTTTTTACATCGTACAAATTTGTTTCCACGTAATACACCTTGTCATCGGTATAATACCCCGGCGAGTAAAAACTAGTGTTCCCAAATGAATAATAGGCTCCAAATGATGCAGAATATCCCATACCCGCACCAGACGGTGTGCTTCCGGGCGCATAGCTGGTTACCGCTTGTTTACTAACCAGTGCTACTGTAAATATGCCATCGCAACCTGTATCGCGAATTTTCCCCAATACTACTTCCTTATCGCTGTCACTGCCGCTCGAGTGAAAATCAGGCGAAAAAACCTGGGTGCTCATTACCGAAACAACGCCCCTATCACCCAAAAAGGTCCAAAGGTTGTTTTCAACGGTTTGTTTAGTAGCTGTATTTTCGGTAAGAGCCGCTATAAATACCTTTTTGTACGACACCTGTGTTACACCGGGTGCTTTATAGGAGATTATGATAGAAGTTGTAGAACCGCACGACGCGATCACCAACGCCAACAGTATGAAATTGATATGGCTTGATCTTTTCATAATACGTGGTTTAAGTGATCGCATCAGGCCTGAAACAGCTAAAACCCGAACCTGTAATTACCTGATAACAGTAATGACGACCTGCCTCCAAAAAAGCCTGTCTCCGTTCTGAACTGCCAGCGGTGGTTTAGTTGAAATTGCCCGCCGACGATCATATTCCAGTCGTGCGTAGCCTGCTTAATAAGCGAATAGGATACAGAAGAATTTTTAATATCTATACCGTTCAATTTGGCTAATAACGCTTCGGCAATTTGTTTAACCACAACTTTTTGGGGCGGGGTAAGTGTTTGGTACCAGGCTGCGGTTTCGTCTTTTATTTTTTGGAGCGCGTCTTGCGAGGCGTCCGAGCTCAGGCCGCTAAGTGGTATGGTACCTTCGGTTGTGCGGCTAACAAATATTGCGCTGGTTCCTGCCCAAACGGATATAACCCTGTCCGGCCGTTTTTTAAAATGAAACGGGTGGCCCAGCCTGATACTCAATTGCTGCGAATACACTGCCCCTTTGATATTATCTAACGATGTCCACATGTTGTTATAATCTCCTATCGCCAAAATTCCACGATAGGCCCCGGCAACGGTTATGCCTACCCCCGCTGTTGTCCCCTTAAAATTCGCTGTTGTTGAAAAGCTAAAGGGCTCAACAACGCTAACATGTGTTTCGGCACTTGTTATCCCAAATATACCATACACGCCAACAAAGGGCAGTACCCAAACATCAACACGGCTATTTAGCGTTTGCAGATTGGCCTTAACTTCACCAAACTTAATAAAGTCAAGTGGCACCAAAGGGTTATTATTAAACCCAACCTGCAGATCGCTGATGAGCATTTGTTGCGAACCTTTAAAATAGTTAACCATCACCCCGGCCGGTAAGGGCAGATCAATGCCTCTTTTAACAATTTTTTTCGCCCAGGCCGGAAATATATAAGGGTAAGTTGAATTTTTAATACTATCAATATACTTCGCCCTGATCGTCGTATCCGCATCCTGCGCCAATAATACCACAGGCAGCATACAACAACCAATACCCAATATGATCAGTTTCTTCAACATCGTATTTATGTTTTTCTATTATTGCCTTTTCTCGCCAATAAAAGGAAGTTCATCCAGGATATGCAACCTTATTACCTGTAGCATATAATTTTCGAGCTGAAAAAATTTGAGCGTGTTTACTCCACCTATTGCCTCATAAAATCTTTGATAGCTCGCTTTTTGCAGATCGATAAAATCCCTGTCGTTGATGATCTGCCTGTTAAACAGGTCTGTGGCGTCCTTGCCGCTCAACTTGTCAAATTTTTTCAGATAATCATTAATTATATAGGCACGTTTATTACTTAACTCAAGCTCTTTTGCTTCAAAGGCGTCATATAATGGCCAAAATGCCTTGGCCTGCGTTTTTGTGAGTATTAAATGCTTTTTGATCTGTTCGGTCTTTTCTTTTTGTTTAACGCTTTGATAAATGGCCAGGTCTTCCTTACTGATCTGCGCATAAACGCTTGCTGTAAGCAGCATTGCAATGATTACTAATGTCGTCCGTTTCATAGCTTTGGGTTTAATGGTTAATGTAATTGATATGGGCTTGTTAAATTGTTATCCGATACAAAATAAGGTAATACATAAGTGGAATAAGTTATATCAGACATCCTAAGGTGTTGCACTTCAAAAGATGCAACCGCATTTAAAAATTAATCGCGGCCGGTATTTATTTAAAAAAATACGGTGTATAAGCTACCCGTACGTTATGTATGCTCCTAATTAACAGTCTCTAATAGCAAAGCATCTCATTTTACTTGCTTCCGGTCAGGATTTTGAGCCCGGAGAAAAGCTAAAAAGCTAAGCATAATGCACTAACTTTAAACTCGCATTATCTATTATGAAACCTTTAAAATGACGGTATCGATCACTATTTGTCGCTTTGTTTTTTGGATGGGGATAGCCTGCTGCCCTTATTTAGTGTTTGCACAACAAAAAAGCACGGTCATAGCATTTACCGCCGATACACAGGCCCCTTTGTTAATTGAAGAAGTGATTCGTAAAACAGATCATAATGAAAAAGCTACTGCAATGATCTTTAAGGATGTTGTTACGCTCAGGCCGGCCAGCTTATTTATACTCGGCGATGTGGTATCGTTAAGCTTTGAAAACTCAAAGTGGACAAAGATGGACACCTACCTTAAATTGTGCGCGGTTAATAACATTCCCGTTTATGCGGTGCTCGGCAATCACGAGCTAATGCTGGAGCCAGATAAAGGCAAACGAAATTTTCAATCGCGGTTCCCCGTACATGTCGCCACGGGGTATACCGAAATAATTGACTCGGTAGCTGTAATATTATTAAACTCCAATTTTAGCGGAATGACGGCCGATGAGATAATTAAACAGGATAACTGGTATAATAACACCATCAAACAAATGGACAGGGATTCGGCCATCAAATTGATCATTGTGGGTTGCCATCATCCACCGTTTACCAACAGCAAAGTAGTTGAACCGGCGGCACTTGTGCAGCAAAAATTTGTACCGGCTTTTATCACATCAAAAAAGAGCGTTTTGTTCCTTTCGGGCCACTCGCACAATTTCGAACAATTTAATGTGCAGGGCAAATACTTTTTAGTGATAGGTGGCGGCGGCGGCCCCCACCAACCACTATATACCGATAAACAACGAAGCCGTGACATGGCGCCCGCCTATAAGCCGATGTTTCATTATCTCGAGGTAAAACGATATCAGGATACGTTACAGGTTATATCGCGACAGTTAAAGGCCGATTTTTCGGGTTTTAGTGGTGGACTAAAATTTAACATAAAGCCTTAGCCCGGTTAAAAACGAAAGCCTCCCATAACCATCAGGGCCACGTTTTTATCAACAAAACTACTTGAGTAATAGTATTTGGCCTCGCCCCCAACAGAAAACCTGTTGCCAAGCTGGTGCCGGTAACCTACAGTGCCTGAAAAATCGGCCAGCGAAAATGCAGACGTACTAAAAGCGCCGGAAGTTTCAGATGTTGCGTCGTTAAGCAGGATAGCCCGCCCCATTGAAAAATCGAAATGAAAGTTTTTTAAAAACTTCATAGAAACAACCAATTGGATAGGTATAGCACTATTGGCAATATGAACCTGGTTTGGCGCCGGCGAATTGAGCGTATATAAACGATAATAACCCGATTCAAGTCCCAAACTCAGCAAATGTTCGGGCTCCCACATCATTTTGGCCGTAAACGAATAATTAAAGCTATTTACAAAGCTTTTACCGATCACCAGGTTGTTAAAATAATAGTTCGGCCCCAAACCGGCATACAAACCAAAGTTCTGCCTTTTAGCATCATTGGTTTGAGCCATCACCTGTACCGAGCAGGCTATCATAGCGGCAGTAATTAATATCACAGTCCGGCATGCCGTTAGTCCATATTTATGATCAGTGAAATGCATAATAATTGTAAATTACATAGGCAGGGTAATCAGTAATAAACCCATCAAAATTTCCATGTTGTAAATAATCCACAATGGTAGTTTTGTCGTTTAACGTCCAGCTATAGGTTTTTATGCCCATACTATGTCCTTTATTTACATCGTCGGTCAGCAATCCTACAGTGAACCTGGGCCCAAAATATTGGCACTTATTATCAACAACATCCTGAAAGGCCACCTCGCACATGCAGGGCAGGTTAGCGCCATAGCTCGGTTGTTTTTTATATTCTTCAATTACCGCATCAGACGGCAGGTCAGCAAAAATCACTACATTTCTTTTGGCAGTAGCAGCCCTGGCATAGGCGGCCCTCACTACAGGTTCAAGATATTTAAATACATCCGGATCGCCTTTTATATCCATCCAAAAGTATTTCATGTTCGTCGAATCAACAAAAGCGGTTAGTGCTTCGGCTACCGACGGGATCTTTTGTCCATCTATCAGTTTCACGTATTGTTGTAAAAAAGAAAAAGAATATTGATTAAAATCGCCATATAAGGGTCCCTTCTGCGTTAAGCGCATATCAAACGATGCATCGTGCATGCAGATGGGGACATTATCCTTGGTAAGGCGAACGTCGAACTCTATGCCGGTTACGCCATAATCCTCATCGTGTAAAACACCGTTTAACGAATTCTGGGCATAGGGCGGATTTGCCGTTGTTTGAACGCCATGATGCGCAAAAATTGTAAACTCGTGTGTTAATACATATTGCGAAAACGGCCGTTTGTATTGAAGACTGATAGGCTGATTATTATTAAAGCTACCTTTCATGCGGATACGGCTTGCTATTCCGCTGAGTATCAAATCAGACGCACCATCTGCTTTAGCGATCGAAAAACTAATGGTGCCCTGTGTGGCTGTTTCCGAGTATCGCCAGAAACCCGAAAACTGAATCGAACCATCAACCGGGTTAAGTCCATATTTCAGGATAAAAAAGATACCGCTTTGATCACTAAAAAAAGAAACTCTGAATTTTGAGGTTTTGCATACAAATTCGGTACCCAGGTCACTACTGCCATCACTCAGCGAATAGATGCCCTCCATGTTTTTCATCACCGTATCCGAAAGATGCGTTGTATTGATCAGATTGGTATTGGCATTATCGGGCGGCAGCGTGATCTGATTTTTTGAACACGAAAAGAATACGACTGAAACGAGCACCCAGTATAAAAATCGATAATTCTTCATAATCATGCTATTAAAAACTTAAACCTAAATCAAACTCCGGCACCCAGTAGCGGTACTGATTAACCGGAAAAGCGGGCCATGCAATGATGTGGTACCTGAGATAATTCAGTTTCACACCAAAAGACATTAACCTGTTTTTCCATAATCGTTGTTCAAGGTTGCCTGATATGCTAAATCCGTTTAACAAAGACGGGTAACTAATGGTATGGCCGGCCTGGGTTTGACTAAGCGAGCTTGTGTAATACATATCGCCCCGCAATATTACCGCCATTGTTTTAAAACTATACCCCGCCGTAAGCGAGGGCTGTTGCTCCCATATATTAAGTTGAGTATTAAAACCAAACTGCTTTAAAAAGCCATAATTAAAGGCAACCTGGTATCCTGCCCCAAAATGAAAGTTATTAACCGAATAGTTCCAAAATGGCCCCAGGTTAAGCCGGTAACTGATAATTAAGGTAGCAAGGCTCGCCTGTAAATTAAACCCGTAGGGCAATGTATATTTGCCCGCGTAGCTTAACATAGGGGCGGTAATGTTTTCGGTGGTCCAATCTTTAGGAACAACCACTTGCAGTATAGCAACTTCCTGGTAATACTTCCCCTTCGGTAGTGCCTGCGGCAATAAAAAGCTCGAGTTTTTTATATCAAAGGTATCTTGTACAATACCTGATCCGGCTGTTTGCGAAAAAACGCGTTGCATTGAAAAAAAAACAAGCAATAATGCAATGATACTGATCTGCCCGGCAACCGTGATCCTTTTAGATCGCTTACTACAGTAATATCGAAGGGTATAGCTGCGTTTTTTATGTTGATCATATAGTTGCAGTATATCCATCTATTATTCTGTTATAATATATATTATTTATAGTATATTATTCTTTTAACCTATCGCGGTTACATTAAAGAGGAGGCGGAAAGTTCATCCTACGTTCCCCCTACGCAGTGGTGTGAACTTTCCTGCCTCCTCATTGCAAAGGTTGGAATAAAGTATCTTTAGTATGAAAAATTAAGCGTGCATTGATGTTCCATATTTAAAACTGCAACTACATACCATACAGGCATGGGCCGAGTTTTTATCAGCAACTGCAACATAAACGCTGTTTTGGAGAAATGGGGCGGTATTTTTATGAAGTAGACGGCTTATTGATAATCAACAAAAGCTTCGTCAGGATAGCACCATAACCATTTTTCACCCGGCTCTGCAGAAATAATAACCGGGTGATAAGTATGATGATAATGCTTTGTCATATGCACTTGAGGCGATGAATCACAGCATAGGGTAACTCCGCATGTTTGGCAGGTACGTAAATGTACCCAACTGCCGCCCGCCTTCATACACTCTTCACATACCGGTTCTTTGGGCAATTTAAGGTTTTCAATGCTCTTTATATGGCTGCATACATCCCCGTTTTCCATCATACTCAAATTTAAGCAATGGCGTCATCACTTACTAATCCCATTTCTTTTTAAAATCGTTTTTCGAAAAGAATTTTTCTATCAATACATATAACAATATAAAAAGATACCTGCTACCCATTTCCCTGAATCTTAAATTCGATTCGCCTGCCTTTCTGTTGCGCCAGGAGTTTGGCACAATGGTATAAGAATAACCGCGAACTATCGCTTTAAGGGGTAATTCGATCGTTAGGTTAAAATGAGGCGCCAAAAAAGGTTTTAAACCATAAATGGTTTCCCTTTTATAGAGTTTAAAAGCGTTTGTAGCATCATTGTAACGTATGCCTAAAGAAACCCTGATGATCAAATTGGCCAGCCTGTTGATAAACAGCTTAAACTTTGGATAATCGTAAACTTTACCGCCTTTAATAAAACGCGAACCAAAAACGCAATCCAGGTCTTCGTCAACCATTACCCGGTAAAACTTCACCAGATCATCCGGACTGTCGGACAGATCGCCCATCATTACCGCTACACAATCGCCGGTAAATTTTTCCAAGCCATATCTTACCGCGTATCCAAAACCGTTTGATGACTCATTGGTATAGTATGTGAGGGTGTGGATGCTTTGGCTCAAATTTGATAGAACAAGCTCGGTACCATCTTTCGAATTATCGTTGATCACCACTATTTCGTGCGGTATCTGCTCTAAACATAGTCTTTCGTAAAGGCAGGCTATAGTTTCACATATAGACCCCTCTTCATTATAGGCGGGAATAACGACACTAAGTTTGAGCATCATGATACGGTTTGGATGACAAAACAATGCGCGTTTTATCCGATAAATCGGATACGTGTTAAAAAACACAAGGGTTGCCTTGCGGCAAGTATTTACCGTTGGCTGGTATCCCGCGGGCAATCTACAATGCAGGTCTCCATCCGTCCGTTGGTATTAAAATAAGTACCATTGTAATTAAATTTGATCTTTTTAATGGCTGGTACATGTTTACCGGTTAGCAGGGTCAAATAATCGTTCGTGTTTGTCACCAGGTTACCCAAATACAACCCTGCTTTGAGCAGCTCAATGGATGTTTTGTAATTAAACCATTGCCCGTCTTCGCGCATATAACAGATTTGAAGATGTGGCGGCCTGTGCAGCAATGCCTTTAATTTACCGATCGCACTATAGTGGATATCCAGTTTGATAAAATTGAACTGATCTGTCGTTATTGAATCATTCAGCAAAAATTGCTGTTGCTTCTGTCGGGTAAACCGCAACGGTACTGTTTTAACGTTACGCTGAAGCACAAGCCGTAACCTTTCATTCGAAGTAAGGGAGTCGACAAACGTGTAGTTGTTCAGAATAAAGAGATTAACAAAGCCTTCATCGTTAAACGGATAGCGGTCATCTATGGCATCATAATCGTAAATTAAAAAAGCGGGGGCCTGCTTTACATAATAGTCATAATTGATCTTTTCGAGCGCTGCCGTATATACCGAAAAAGATTGAAAGGCCGGCCGTGGCTTATAATTGAGCTTGTTTTCCAGGGCATATTCGCTATCCCACGGAAATACATCAACCGTTTTGTTGCCGATAATATGAAGTACACGCTGTGGTAAGTACCGTTTATTTTGCTGATTAAGATAAGTGGCAGAATTATATTGCCCGAATTGCTTTACGTATGCTGCCGGTGCTTTAACCCTGCTATTGAACGACACATCGATCGTTCGGTTATCAGCTACAAAAAACAGCGCGAACAGCATGATCACTAAAGCATATTTTAAATGTGGTTTATGACCTTCTGCATCACCAAATTCGCAAAGCAGGATAAGTGGCGCAAACGAAAAGTACTCGTACAGGTGTTGTACATCGTTCCTCAATATCGACTGTTTTTGCAATAAAAAGATGTAGATGATACCGGCAATGGTATAAATGATGCGGTTATATTTTTTGCCGCGCACCTGCTTCCATAGCTGATAGCAAAAGTACAGCAGCATGGCAAAAAAGAGGATGTACAGGTTATGTTCTACGTGATAATGATCTTCATCCAGGTACATGATCTCGTTATAACCTTTCACTATCTCTAACGAACCAAATACATAACTGAAGATAGAAACATGCAGCAGCACCGCTGATACAATGATGAGGATGATAAACGAAACGAGATAGACCAACACCTTTACAATCGTTAATTTTTTGCACACAAACAGGTTGATGATATGCCCGCAAAACAGCACCGAGGCTATAAGCCCCGTATTTAGTTTAATATAAAAGGCCAGTACGGTTAGCAAGATCAGCATCGCCATATACACAGGCCGCTGCTCATTAAATGTTTTGATCATCCAGTAAATGATAAAAAACAAAATAACCCACGACAGATCTGTACCTAAACACTGGTTTACAGTAAGCATAGTGCAAATCAACAGCGCTACCGCCAAAAATTTATCTGCGTTGCTTTTAATAAGATCGATAAAAACAAAGTAAAAGTTAACTACGATAAAGCCATCAAATAAAAGAAATATCCATTTTGAAATGCCCCAGCCGTTGCGGGTAGAAAAAAAGGCCAGCGGCCCGTAAGTATATAAAATGTCTTTCCCCCATATCCAGTGTTTCATCAACGCATAGTTTAACGTCATGTTCCACGAGGCATCGAGGCCCAACCAGCTCGGGCCTTTATCTACCAGTTGGCTTGATATGGTAATTGGAGTGGCAAGCATGTACAATGCTAATAAAGCAGCAAAACATTGCCAGAAAATGGGAGAAGAAAAAAGCTTTTTCATCAAAGGTTCGGGTACGTACCATCAATACGCGCAACTGCAAAATAGTGTTGCCTGTTTGTGCTAAAATAGCTAATTATAAAGCCAACATCAAATTTTCGGCTTTCTTATCAGCTTGACCAGAACCCACTGAGCGATACTCTGGTGCTGCAATCATTTTTAACTTATTTATTGACTATTTAAAAAATAGGTTGTTACTTTATGATACCATTATATAATCTTAAATCTTGTTTAAGCATTTCAGGTCATCAAACACAGGTGACGAGGCTCCTGCTTCGCTGCACCAACGTCTGGCATTGGGCGATGAGGCGGCCTTTAAGTTGTTTTTTCAAAAGCATCAGCCTAAACTTTTTGCCTATGTATATAAAGTGGTTAAATCGCGCGAAATAGCAGAAGAGCTCGTTCTGGATATTTTTTTAAAGATCTGGTCGGCAAAAGAAATATTAAGCGAGGTTGAAAATGTGGATGCCTTTTTATACCGCATGGCCGTTAATAAATCACTTGATTTTTTAAGAACCGCAGCCCGCGAAAAAAGACTCAGATCGTTGCTTATCGATCATATGCAATATGAGCCTGTAGAAGAACCATCGGCAAACGACCTGAATGAATACAAACAACGGGTTACACAGTGCCTGCAAATGCTTACCCAGCAACAGCAACTGGTACTTAATTTAAGCCGGGAAGAGGGCCTCACCCACGAGCAAATTGCCAATAAGCTAAACCTATCAAAAAACACGGTGAAAAATCACATAGTTACGGCATTAAAACATCTTCGCCTGTTTATAAAAAACGGCCAATTATCAATTTTACTTACCATAGCCTTTATTTTCGATTTTTTTCGGAGCTGATTAGTCCCCTCCTTATATTTTATCGTCATGTATGTAATTGGTCAAACCTAACCAATACACACATATGTCGAGCGCCTCCGTTTTTCGAATTACTTTTCTTTTTAAGAAGTACCTCAATGACTCATGCACCCCGGAGGAATTAGAGGAGTTTTTTGACCTGATTGCCGAAGAAAAAAACCTAGCAGAAATAAAAGGTTTATTAGAGGTACTGTGGTTAGATACCGATACACATACCAACATTAATGCTGACCCCATTCAGCAGGAAGTATTGTACGGAAAGCTACTTGCAAACATTAAAAACGACAAAAAAACTTACACCATACAAAAAACAAACTACCGGCCACTGGTTTGGTCGGTTGCTGCTGCATTAGCGATGTTTATCTGTATCGGTATCTATTTTTTTGACAATGGCAAACCAATCAAGCCCCTGCAAAATATTGCCCGTGTAAACAAGCCTAAACCGGCCCGACATGCGCGGGAGATCAGGCTGGCAGATGGCAGTATTGTTTTTCTGAATAAGAACAGCCACCTGGACTACCCTACCGTATTTAACGGAAAAACCCGCGAGGTTTATTTAACCGGTGAGGCTTATTTTGATATCAAACACGATCCTTTACACCCGTTTTTGGTACATACCGGGCAGATCACTACACGTGTTTTGGGTACGGCGTTCAATATTAAAACTGATGGAAACCTGGTACGGGTTACCGTTACCCGGGGAAAAGTACGTGTATCTACATCCAAAAGAGTTTTAGGTGTGTTATTGCCCGATCAGCAAATAAGTTATAACGAGGCCACCCGCCGTTCATCGCGCGATCTGCTAAATGCTAAATCAATTGTGCTTTGGAAAGAAACCGACCTGATTATGGATAACATGACGCTGAAAGAAGCCGCCGCTGTTTTAACCGATCGTTACGGTGTAAATATTGTACTGGCAAATAACAAAATAGAAAACTGCCGCTTTGTGGCTTCTTTTTTAAATACGACGAGTTTAGATCAGGTGATCAAGGTGTTATCACATCTCAATAACCTTAACTATAAATGGGATAATCCGAAGCAATTGACATTTTCGGGTCCCGGATGCGAGTAACAAACACATTATTAACCATTTAAATCAAAACATATGAGATATTGATACGCTAAAAAACAAAAAAAGAGCCCCGCTGCCTACGACTTCTCACATCAATTAGCAACAGGGCAAGTGTTTTAACCAATTTATTAACCGATTAAAAACAATGCAAGTTATGAAAAAAACTCTTGCGTTTAAGCACTCGTGCGTACAATCCTATGGAGACGCACGCCGATTATTAAACACTTTACAAAAAATTATGAGACTCAGTTTTATTATTCTTTTGGTATTGCTGGTTTCCGGGCAATTGCTCTTAGCTTACTCAAGCAAGGGCCAGGCGCTCGAAAAGATCAATATTGAGATAGAACTGCGTAACGCAACACTAAAATCTGCCTTAAAGCAAATTGAAAAACAAACCAATTTGCGGTTTGCTTACCGGGATAATGTACTATCACCTAATATCAGAATTAACTTTTCGACCGAAAAACTATCGGTAAAGCAGGTATTGGATGAAGTTTTTGCCAGCAGGGGCATTGGCTATAACCAGATAGACAACAACATTATTTTATACAACAACGTTGTGGCATCTACCGGCGGGCTGGCTGCTATAACCAGCGAAAAGGCAATGATACTAACCGTTACCGGGAAAGTTGTAGACGAAAAGGGAGAATCTTTACCGGGCGTTTCGGTTAAAATAAAAGGCACCAATAGCGGTGTTGCTACCGATGCTTCGGGCGATTTTAAAATTACCGTACCCAGCGGCAACACCATTCTGGTTTATTCATTTTTAGGTTATAAAACCCAGGAGCAGAATGTTAATGGTAAAACCTCTGTAAAGATAGTGATGGAGCCAACCAGCCAACTACTTGAACAAGTAGTTGTAGTGGGTTACGGCACAGTAAAAAAACGTGACCTTACCGGATCGGTTGTTTCGGTTAAAGGCGAAGAGATAACCAAAGTTGCAGCCGCAAACCCGATGGAAGCATTACAGGGTAAAGTAGCCGGCGTGGATATTGTGCGTACAAGCGGCGCTGCGGGTGCTAACGTAAGTGTAACCGTGCGTGGTAACCGCTCGTTAAACGCAAACAACGGCCCTTTGTATATCGTCGATGGTATTCAGTATTCTAATTTTGAAGATATCAATCAGAATGATATCGCTTCGATGGAGTTTTTAAAAGATGCCTCGTCAACAGCTATATACGGATCACGTGGTGCAAACGGCGTTGTTATTATTACCACAAAACGCGGTGCCGAAGGCAAAGTGAAGGTTAATGCAGGCTCGTATTACGGCGTTACAAAATTAGCCGGGTATCCAAAACCGATGACCGGTCCGCAGTATGCCAACTTAAAACGCGAAGGTTACAGAACCGCAGGAACCTGGAACTCACCTGCCGACGATCCGAAAGTGTTTACCAATGCTACCGATCTGGCCGCAGTACAAAACGGCACAACCTATTACTGGCCGGGGTATCTCCTGCACGACGGTTCGCAGCAGGATTATAATGTGAGCGCAGCAGGCGGAAGTGAAAAAACTAAAGCCTATTTTTCGATGGATTATTTTAAGGAAAAAGGTTTGTACAGCAACGATTATTCGAACAGGTACACTCTGCGCCTAAATATCGATCATCAATTGTTTACCAATTTTAAACTTGGCCTGCAAAGCCAGCTTGCATATTACGATCAAAACTTGCGTAATGATGGCGTATTAACAGTGGCTAATAAGATTATCCCCTATTTTAACCCGTATAACACTGATGGTTCATTGGCTAAATTTCCCGGTAACGGCAACCAGTCTAACCCGTTGTTTGATGATGACCCGGCGCAATTTGTTAATAAATACAATATCACTCACCTGCTTTCAACAGCTTATGCCGAATGGAAGCCTATTGCCGATTTAACTATCCGGTCAAACTTAGGTATCACCTTATCAAGCAGTCGTAACGGGGGGTTTCAAGGTGAAAATACACTAAACAGAGCGTTGTCATCTGGTTCACTGTCATCTGTAACAAATCAAACAGATAACAGCCTGGTATGGGAAAACATCATTACCTATCAAAAAAAGATACAAGATCACAACATTGGCATAACTGCAATAACAAGTTATCAGTCAAGCACTACAGATCAATCTTCGGCGCAAGGCACCGGGCAACTTTTAGCCAGCCAATCGTTTTACTCTTTACAAAGTAATCCGGCTAACTTGAAAATATCAAGTAATTATGTGGGCCAAAGCCTGGTATCAGGAGCTTTCCGCGTAAACTATGCGTTCAAGGACAAATATTTGCTAACCCTTACCGGCCGCGCGGATGGTTCGTCTGTTTTGTCGCCGGGTAACAAATGGGCATTTTTCCCGTCAGCAGCAGCGGCGTGGCGCATTGTCGACGAGTCTTTTATGAAAAATCAGAATACCTTTTCTGAACTCAAATTACGCGCCAGTTATGGTATCGCTGGTAACGCAGCAGTAAAGCCTTATTACACGCAAGGCGTTGTGGCATTGATTCCGTATGCATGGAACGATGTGACCGCTTTGGCCTATGGCTTAGACCCTACTATCGGTAATCCAAATTTAAAGTGGGAATTAACCGGAACGGTAGATATAGGGTTAGACTTTGGGATATTAAAAGACAGGGTAACAGGTAGCATTGATTATTATGATTCGCGCACACACGATCTGTTGTTACTTCAGCAACTGCCGCCAACCAGCGGGGCCAAAAACATCTTAGCCAATTTAGGCAAAACGCGCAATAATGGTATAGAGGTTGCGCTTAATACAGTCAATATTCGTACCGGTGGCTTTACCTGGACATCAAGCATTACTTATACCCATAATAATGAGCGTATCACTTATTTACCCAATGGTGTAAACGACCTGGCTAACAGCTGGTTTATAGGTCACCCGGTAGCGTCATTTTACGATTATCAGAAAGTAGGTATCTGGCAAACAGCCGAAGCCGCCCAGGCAACAAGCTATGGTTATAAACCAGGTGATATTAAAGTTGCGGATGTTGATGGCGACGGAAAGATCACCGCAGCTGGCGATCGTGTGATACTTGGCGCAGCAGTACCTAAATACAGTTTTGGTTTTAATAACGATTTTAAGTATAAAGGCTTTGATCTGAACCTCCAGATATTTGGCCGGGTAGGGCAAATGTTTATTTCGCAATATGCGTTAAAGTACGAACCTAATGCCATTGAGAACGGAGCAGTGGTAGATTACTGGACACCCGAAAATCCAACAAATGCTTATCCGCGGCCAAATGTTAACATTTCTAAAGCGTCCGAGGCATTTGCTTCTACGCTTGGGTATGCCGATGGTTCGTTTGTAAAGATCAGGAACGCCACTTTGGGATACACACTTTCGGGCAGCGCGCTTAGATCTATCCATCTGTCCAACCTGCGTATCTATGTGAGTGCTAAAAACTTTGCGACTTTTTCGAAGATAAAGGATTATGATCCTGAAGGCGCCGGATCGTTTGAGCGCCCGCTTACCAAGCTGTTTTTAGCCGGGTTAAATTTTTCGTTTTAAGGAATATTAATATGAGGTATATTATGAAAAAATTGATAACAGGCTGGGCTTTATTAGCAGTAGCCATCGTCATGGCACTTAGTGCCTGTAACAAAAAGCTCGAGGAGTATAATCCAAGTAATTTAACAGCCAGCAACGTTTATACAAAAGCTGTGGGTTTTGAAGCTTTGGTTAATGCCGCTTATAGTTACGATAGGTTTTGGTACGGTAAAGAAGAAGGTTACCAGATCAGTGAAATGGGTACCGATATATGGACCAGTGGAACCGGCGATGTATATCCGAGTTTTACCCAGTATAATAATTTACAAGGTACATCAAACTCAACAAATACAGATCCGCTCGCACTTTTATGGAACAACTTTTACGCTGCCATAAATTTATGTAACACGGGTATCTCTTCCATTGGCAATGTTACCGATTATACCGCCACCCAAAAGGCAACCCGCGAGGCCGAGCTACGTTTTTTACGGGCGTTTTATTACTGGCACATTGTTGAAACCTGGGGAGATGTACATTTTACTACTACACCTACATCGGATGTAGTAACAGAAGCTAACCGTACACCTGTTGCCAGTTTTTACGAGCAGATATTTACCGACTTAAAATTTGCAGTAGCTAACTTACCGGCAACAACCAGCGATTACGGCAGGGCCACCATTCCAGTAGCCAAAGCCTTTTTAGCACGCATGTATTTAACCCGCGGCATGAACACTGAAGCGTTTGCCATGGCCGACGACGTGATTAAAAACTACGGTTATGTATTGCAGCCTAAATATGTTGATCTGTGGAATATGGGTAACCTGAAGAATAAGGAAGTGATATGGGCCATTGATTATTCGACCACCCTGACCAATAATGACCTGACTACAGCAACATACCCATACGGGCACTCACGCGGATCGAATAATGGCCATTTGATGTTTTTACAGGTTTACGATCAGGTGAATACCAGTTTATTGATACGTGATATTAATAATGGTAGGCCGTTTAACAGGTACATGCCTACCCTGGCTTATTTAAACATGTTCGATCAGGTTAACGACTCACGTTACCTGGGTTCGTTTCAAACGGTATGGTATGCCAATAAGGCCGGTACTTACAATGGAAATAATATCAAAGTTGGCGATACAATTTGCTATACGCCCAATGCTAACATACCTGTTGCTTCGCAAAGCAGCAAATATGTAACTTACGACCTGGCTAAGGTTTATGGGGCGACTGGTGTACCCAGCCAGCGTAAATTCTATATTTCGTTATCTAAGTTTAAGGATTCGACACGCGCCAGCGTTGCCGAAGCACAAAGCGCCCGTGATGTTTTTGTGATTCGCCTGGCAGAAATGTACCTTATTGCCGCCGAAGCCAAACTCAATTTAAACGACCCTACCACGGCGGCTACCTATATCAATGTAATACGCACAAGGGCAGCAAAGCCGGGCAAAACTGCACAAATGCAGATAACCCCCGCCCAGGTTACGCTCGATTTTATTTTGGATGAAAGAGCAAGGGAATTAGGTGGCGAACAGTTACGATGGTTCGACTTAAAACGAACCGGAAAGCTCGGAAGTCGTATCCAGGCGCTTAATCCGGATGCCGCACCTTATTTTAAACCATATCACACAGTACGGCCAATACCGCAAGAGCAAATTGACGCCGTTACAAACAAAGACGTGTTTAAGCAAAATCCGGGATATAATTAAAGATGTTATTTAGAAAACAAGAATCATCTTTCTCAATTAAGAACCAAACAGGCCGTCCCAATCAGGGCGGCTTGTTTTATAAGTAGGCAGGCTCATCAATGATAACAAAATCGTTTTTTGCAGCTCCGCACGTTGGGCAGTTATAATTATTGATCAATTCAAATGCGGTTCCTGGCGCTATTCCGCTGAGTTCGTCGCCGTAAATATCATTATAAATAGTAAGGCATTGGCTGCACTGATGCACTTGTTTATGCGGCAACGTAATAAACTCCACAACTCCGGCGTCGGCCTTAGCTGTAGTGCTGCTATCCTGCAAAGCATAAAAATGATCGCATAGCTGTATCAAATATCCGCTCAGCTGCTCTCTTTTTACATTGCTTTTATAAATGGTGAATATCTTGGAATTGGGATTAAAATCACGTGTATACAAAATATCAAAGGTCCGTTTCCCTTTCTGTTTATTAATGAACACAGAACCAAACAACCCCGACTTAGGCTTTATCTTCACTGCGAAACACAAACGGTAGGTCCGGGTATCCGCTTCTTCAAACTCGCGTACCAGCTGGCGTTTGATGTCTAAACCTTCTTCACACAATTCATCTACCTGCCAGTTCAATTCGTTGGCAGCATGCCTTACATTAATACGGTAACGGTTTAATATGTTGCCCCAGTAATTTCTGTCGGCCTGATCGATACCTTTTATCACGATAGATTTCCAGGGTGTTGTATATAACTGCCCTATCCGTGTTTGCAAACACAGTTGGCAAAGATCCTTTAAAAACGCTGTCGGGAAAGTTTCGTCTCTGCGATAAATGCCCAGCCAAAGCCTATTATTACCATAACGGTTAAAGCCTTCGTAAAACGGCAAATGAAAATCGGGTAATTGTAATTGCTGCGTATGCGGCTGCAATACAAAATGAGCCTTTTTACTAATAGCCTTGTGTAATATATCACCATCAATAAGCGGCTGATCATAATATAAACTGCGATGGCTCAGTATTTCGGCTTCTATCAGCTTACTGATCCCCGGTATATCATCCGAATAAACCAGCGAGGGCCAGCAATACAAAATATTAGTTTTGGGGAACCGCACATACAGGTACCAATAATTGCTCACTTCCGACGAGATGAAATTGATATTGCCTGTAAAAAATGGCACGAAGGTTTGTGAGTTATCAACCAGGTTTATTTTTAAACGGGGCTCGTAATTAAACAGGTCAATAATATCTTTATAAACACCTTCCTTTAGCCAATGCGCATTGTAAATAATATCTTCGGTAACGTACGAACTGATGATGTTAGGATGATCTTCCCGGTCAACCTCGTAATTAAAATCGGATATCAGCAGGTCGTTCTTTAACTCTTCCAACTCTGTAGCAGCAACCGAAAAAAGCAATTGCTGGCGGTTGCCAAAGCGCACGGTTTCAACCCCAACATTTTGCACAATGGTTAAAATATCAAGCAGTTCGCCTGCCGGCACAATGCCGCCCGGAAGGTTGATCTTGATCATGTAAGTATCCTGCTCTTTCATACCGCTACCTGTAATTTAGTGGCCTCTGTTATACTGTCCAATATCCTTTTCACCTCCGGCCTGCACGATCCGCAGCCTGTACCCGCCCCCGTTGCGGCGCAAAGTTGTTTCAGATCGGTACAGCCTTCGTTTATTTTATTGCTGATGTTACCCTCGCCCACATTATTGCAGCTGCAAACCAGCTTGCCAATAACCGGCTCAGCCTTTTTACCGCTTCGCAATAAGGTGATACGTTTTTCGCTGAGCTCAATTTTGTTGGCTATCAGTTCCCTGAACTCCTGGAACTCGCTTTTATCCCCGATAAGGATAGTACCTACCAACCTATCCTGGTGGATAATACATTTTTTATAATAACGTTTGGCTTTATCGATGAACACGATCTCTTCATAGGTCTTATCGTCCGGGCATTCGGGTATGCCGATGCTGCACAGGTCAAAACCATGGATCTTGATGATATTCATAAACAGGCTACCCTGGTAGTAGCTGGCAATATCTCCGTTTAAAAATTTAGCCACTACGGCAGCCTGCTGCTCGGCAGCGGCGGTAATACCATATAGGGTGCCATCAAACTCGGCTATTTCGCCAATAGCAAAAATGGCGGGATCACTGGTTTGCAGGCGCTCGTTAACCACTACACCCCGTTTACAATCCAGTCCGCAATCTTTAGCCAGTTCAAGATTGGGCGTAGTGCCTATAGCAAGTATCATCGCATCGCAGTTAATACGTGTACCGCTTTTTAAGCCTATGCCGGTAAGCTTATCGCGACCATAATACAATTGCACTTCATCATCATAATAAATATCGCAACCCTGGTCTATCATCTCTTCATGCAAAAGCTGACTACCCAAAGCATCCAGCTGCCGATTTAAAAACCGCGATGTACGCTGAATAACGGTGATCTTCATACCTATCTCGCGTAATGAGGCCGCCATTTCCAAACCTAACAAACCGCCGCCTACAATAACCACGTGACCGTTTGCCGGAACGTGGTTTTTAAAATTGTCGGCATCGGTACGGCTGCGCATAGCAAATATGCCAGGCAATTTGGGCACGTTTTTAGGGATGGCGGCGCGGCTGCCCGTTGCCATGATCATTACATCATACTCAGTTTTAATACCACGTGAGTCTATCACAAATTTACCTTCGCGATCTACTTTTTCAATACTTACCCCACGCAGCAATTTTATCTTATACTCCGGCTCCTCTTCATCAGTCATTTTAACCAGTTGCTCCCAGCGTTGTTCACCACTGATGTAATCGGGCAGCATTACCCGGTTGTAAAACGGAAAATCTTCTTTACTGAATATCGTGATCTCATCGTTAGGGTTTATTTCGCGGTATGATCTTACAAAACCGTAAGCACCTGCGCCTGCGCCAACCACCACGATCCGCTGAAAAGGTTTTTTAAATTTCAGCACCTTTACCGCGCAAAATTTAAAATCAGGTTCTTTTGATACCGGGTCAACCATATCGTTGGTGACGTTATTGGCCCGGTTCAGATCGTTACCCAAGATCTTACCCCAATGCATCGGCAAAAACACTACACCCTGTTTTATTGCGGCGCTAATTTTAGCCTTAACATGCACCTCTCCCCTGCGCGATCGTATCACTGCTACCTCGCCATCGGCAATATTTAACTCTTCCGCATCCGCGGGATGAATTTCTAAAAAAGCCTGTTTAATGTGTTGATTGAGCTTATTTACCTTGCCCGTTTTAGCCATAGTATGCCACTGATCGCGAATACGACCGGTAGTAAGGATAAAGGGGAAATGATCATCCGGTTTTTCGCTGGTATTGTCATCCGGCACAGCATGGATAATGGCTTTACGCGACGGGGTATAAAATTGCTTGTCAGTAAACAAACGCGCCGTGCCCTTAGATATGGGCGCATCTGGCTCATCCAATCTAACTACTTTTCCCTTTATTATGGTGGTTTTTATTTCCTTTTTGGGATACGGCCATTGTACGGTTTTAGCTTTTTTAAGTATATCGTAACTCAAACCACTCACATCGATATTGGTACCTTCAGTTAGCCGGGTATGCTCGGCGTAAATTTCGGCCGGGCTTTCAAAATCAAAACCCTGATACCCCATCTTCCGCGCAAAGCGGCAGATGATCTCGGCATCGGGTAAACATTCGCCGGGGGCGTCAACTATCTTATTCAAATAGCTCACCCTCCGCTCGGAGTTGGTCATGGTGCCTTCTTTTTCGGCCCAGGTTGCGGCGGGTAATATCACATCGGCATACCGTAAAGTTTCGGGCTTGTTGCTGATATCCTGCACCACTACAAACTTCGCTTTCTTTAAACCTTCTTCGGCAAACCGGGCATTGGGCAAGCTGGTTAACGGATTGGTACATACAATCCAGATAGCCTTTAAACGATCGTCATTTAAAGCTTCGAACATTTCTGTTGCGGTTAAGCCCGCATGCTCAGATATCGTAGTGCCGCCCCAAAAGCGCTGTACTTCCTCACGGTGTACCGGATTTTTCATATCACGGTGTGCCGGCAGCAAATTAGCCAGGCCGCCAACCTCACGGCCGCCCATAGCATTTGGCTGTCCCGTTAACGAGAATGGCCCCGACCCGGGTTTACCGATATGCCCGGTGATGAGATTGAGGTTGATCAAACTCAGATTTTTGTTCACTCCAACCGAGCTCTGGTTGAGCCCCATCGTCCACATCGAAATGAAGCCCTTGGCATTGCCAATATACTGCGCCGCCAAACGAATGTCGCTTTCATCCACACCGCATATTAATGCAGCTTCGGCAATAGTTCTTTTAAAAACCAGCTCCTGGTAGTTTTCAAAGCCTTCGGCATGGTTTGCTATAAAATCCAGGTCGATATCACCGTTTTCAATAATCACCCGCCCAATAGCATGATTCAAAGTAATATCGGTACCCGGATTGAGCTGCAGGTGCAGATCAGCAATAGAACAGGTATCCGTTACGCGCGGATCGACAACAATAATTTTTACGTTGGGATTGGCCGCTCTGTGCGCCTCAACCCTGCGCCATAAAATAGGGTGACACCATGCCGGGTTAGCCCCGGTTACGTAAAAACAATCGGCAATCTCAATATCATCATAACAAATAGGCACGCTGTCTTCGCCCAGGGCCATTTTGTAGGCGGCAACCGCGCTGCTCATACACAGCCGCGAATTAGTATCCATATTATTACTGCCAATAAAGCCTTTAATGAGTTTATTGATCACATAATACTCCTCGGTTAAACATTGCCCCGAAGCATAAAAGGCCACAGAATCCGGGCCGTATTTATCAATAAAAGTTTTAAATACCGCTGCAGTGCGTTCAAAAGCCTGATCCCAGGTTACGCGCTGCAACGGCATACTTTTGCTGTATCGCATTTGCGGGTAAAGCAGGCGATCGCTTTTATCGTTAACGGTATGGTGCAGGTTGAGGCCCTTGCTGCAAAGCATCCCCATATTTACCGGGTGGTTCTTGTCGCCTTCCAGCGATATACTGCCATTTTTTTCTTTATGGACAACCACGCCACAGCCTACCCCGCAATAACAGCAGGTAGTGGTAAATTGATCGGTATATTGCTTTCGGGCCGCCATTTATATTTTATTGAACAACAGCCTCAATTTCAACTATATTGGTGCCTACCTCTTCGCCTACCGGAAATACTTTGTAAAACCGGGTAACAAAAACAACAACCGATACAGCTATCACAACAAAGCCGATATAGGTAAATGCCTGCGCATAAGTTATGGTTGATGATTTGAATAAAAACCCGAACAGCATCCCGCCAAGGTTACCGCCCGCACCTACAATACCGCTGATTAAGCCTACATTTTTTGTATTGATAAATGGCACAATACCATAGGTAGCGCCATTTGACATTTTGAGGAACAGCGCGAACGTTAACATAGACACGATAGCGAATACAAATGAACCAGCCTGTGCAAAAAGGATAAGGCCCAGGCCCTCCAGCAATAGCACTCCGGCCAGTAACAGCCCTTTACCGCGCATACCAAATTTGCCACCTACCTTATCGGATACTATACCTCCCAACGCACGGGCAAAAATGTTCATGAAACCGAATATACCTGCCCAAAAACCAGCGTTAGCCTGTGTTAAATGAAAACTATCTACAAAATGCAGCGAGGCCACGTTATCAAACGTTAGCTCCATACCGAAACAGCAGGCATAAGCCAGGGTTAATGCCCAAACGCGCCAGTCGGCCAATACACTCCAGTCAGTCTTTTTGCCGGCTGCCTTAGCCTGACCGGTTTCGGCGAAATTTCCGGCGGGAGTATCCTTAGTGTATTTATGGTATAAAAAGGCTATCACCAGCATCATTACTCCCGGAACGATCATGGCATAGCGCCAGGCTTCGGCTTTGGTATAGCCAAACCCAACAATAGCTGCAAATATTAAAGGCATCACCATATTGGTTACGCCGCCGCCCAGGTTACCCCAGCCGCCGGTTACCGCATTTGCTGTACCTTTTATTTTAGCGCCAAACATTTGCGAGGTATGGTATTGTGTGATCACGAATGAGGCCCCGATAACCCCAATTGCCAGCCTGAACATCAGGAAAGTGGCATAACTATGGGACAGGCCTACCAAAAACACGGGTACCGATCCTACAATCAATAATCTCACGGCGGTTTTGCGCGGCCCCCAAACATCACACAGTTTACCAATCATCAGGCGGGCGATAATGGTTGATGTTACCGAAGCGATAATTAAATTACCTACCTGCCCTTTGGTTAAGCCCAGTTCGGCACGTATGGTGGGCATTAACGGCGCCAGGCCAAACCAGCCAAAAAAGCAAACAAAAAACATGAGCCAGGTAATGTGAAAGGTTTTCATTTGTACACCTTTCAAACTAAATATATTGAGCTTATCAAGCGGTTTTAATGTCGTATCCATAATCGTATCTTTTAAAATGTGATTGAATAATTAATGTTATTTAGCCGGGTTTTTATATAAAAAATCGGGTGTAAATTTGAACATGATGTAAGCCCAGTTGGCCGTTTTATCAAAGGTGGCTGCAACGGCATCGGTAGTAGCTTGCCCTTTTGCAAAAGGCATACTATCGGTAGCGCTCATTAGCGAATAGCCGAACTCGATATTGGTAAACTTATTCATAGCATAACTTAGCTGAAGGTCGCCTTCGTTACCGAGGTGCTTGTCGACTACCGTTCCATTGGCCTTCTTCATGTTGTTATTGAGAGAAAAATAATGCAGGTCGAGCCCGGCCGAAAACACACCGGCAGCATATTTTATTTTAAAATATGGGTTGTTTAGCCCACCCACGGGCGAGCCGCTGCCTGCGTAGAAGTAATCCATGTATCCCCAAAACTTGTGAGGTGTACCATAAAGCGGATCAAAACGATTGTCTTTACCTGATGGATTTACAGCATCGTTACCCGATAAAACATCATAACCAGGTGTGAAGCTAAAATTGCCCTTTTGATAGGTTAAAGCAATGGTGTAGTGATAGGCATCCAGACCGATATTATCGCGATCGGTGCCTGATTGATGGTAATAAGCCGCCTGTATAGAAAATTTGCCGATATCAGATAGCTTACCAAAAGCGGTATTGATCATTAATCCGTAAGTATACCGGTGTACCGGCGAATAATCATAGGTATCGGTAGCACTCGCTGCAACAAACCTGCGGCCATAAACATAGCCCTCAGCAACGCTGCCTACCGAATCAATACGGTATTTACCGAAGTTATCATTGAAAAAGAGTGCCGAAAATTTAGTTTGATCTATCCTTTTACTGATATATAAACTGGTAAATGATTTATAGTTCTGCGTGGCGCCATTGGTATTGGGTGGGTTAACATAAACCGGCGTACCTGTTTTAGCGCTGTTATTAGCAGCACTGCCACCTGCTGCCAAAGGCACCAAACCGGCAGGCGTGGATACAAGCACACCTAATGAGTTTTTCACCGTTACCGGGATGTTGCCTGGCACATAATAAGTATTGGTTACACCTACAGCATCAGTATTTTGATTATAGGCATAACCCAGCTCTGCCTGCCAGCCGTGGTGCAAAGCTTTAAGCAATGCCATATCGTGCGTGCGGCCCTGTTGCAGCCAATCCAGATTGCCAATAAGGCTTTGATCATCGTAAATCAATTCTTGCCGGCCTATTTTTAGGGTGAGCAAATCAACCAGTTTAAAGCCAAGGGTTTTATCGGTTTTATCGGCCAGTGTTAACTCGGCCCAGCCTTCGTGCAGCATGAAGCGGTTATCTGTAGCGGATATGGTAGAAGCATCAGCTCCCCATACCCTAATATCTTGTACGGTAAGGCCAAAGTTTAACCTATCCCATTTGTAGCCAAAAAGCAGGCGAGTACGCTGGGATATAAAATCTGCGTTTTTTGAATCATTTAAAACAAGATTGCCGTAACCATCACGGTTTTCGGCCCTGGTGCGAAGCTGGCCCGTTAGTGTGATTTGAGCCTGGCACACAAACGAATACGAGGTGGCAAAAATTATAATAATTGCAAAACCCCTGAAATGTTTAGGGACATTTTTATACATTTGATAAGTTTTAGAGTTTGTTAAAGCACTGAACTATTTTGCCCGCGGGGAATGCGACCTCCCTGCGGGTTTTTTGTTTTGATGTTAAAGCCTGACCTTATTTAACCATAATTTTTTCTATTTAATGTTTTCGCCTGTGTTATTGTTGTTTAATTACTATAAATATAACTTAATTAATACAAATTTTACATTCAAATCTTCTTTTTTATGAAAAAATATGATTTGAATTATAAAAAAATCAAAAAATTAACAAATTATTAATCTTTATATTGATTTAACCTTAAAAAAAATCAAATTGTTAATCATTTTAGCTACATATTCAACAAAAAACTAACTTTCACACATAAAAAACCATCAAAAAATCACAATAAGATCATAAAAACATCGCAAAAGTCAATAAAACATGACATAACTTTCAAATAAACTCCACATTAGAAATATTTTAAGTAAAAAATCCGAACACTTAGTCGGTTTTTTGCAGATTAATATTGCATACGTTATATAAATTGCCGAATTTGCCGACAAAATGAAAAAAAGCAAACATGATTGCGATCTTAAAAGCTGTTTTTTATGCCGTACCTGCGTAAAAGAATGGCGCCCGGCTATTAGCGCCAACAGAAAAAATTTCGATGTAAAAAAAGGGGAAGTTATTTTTAACGAGGGCGACCCGGTTACAGGTGTATGCTTTGTTTACTCGGGTAAAGTTAAAGTGCATAAAAAATGGGGGAACGACAAAGAGCTTATTGTACGCTTTGCCAACAATGGTGCTATATTTGGTCACCGCGGTTTAAATACTGATGTATATCCCATCTCGGCCACTGCGCTGGAGGCTACAAAGATCTGCTTTTTCGATCTGGAGTTTTTTAATTCCACACTAAAGGTTAATCATGATTTTGCCTATAACTTACTGATGTTTTTTGCAGGCGACCTGCAGGAATCAGAAAAACGGATGCGCAACCTGGCACACATGCCGGTTAAAGGCCGGCTCGCCCAATCACTGCTCACCCTTAAAGACCAGTTTGGAACAACGCAGGAAGGCGCTATTAATATAGAGCTAACCCGGCAGGATCTCTCCTCTTTTGCCGGGGCTACTTACGAAACCGTTTTTAGAACGATGAATGAACTGATCAATGATAAACTGATCGCATTGGATGGAAAAAGCATCATCATAGTTAACGAGAACGAACTTTTTGCCTTAACCACCGATAACACCGCCGATTAACGGGCAGCCAGCCCGATGTACACCTTACCTTCAACCACCTTTACGGGATAGGTTTTTATTTGATAATCATCGCCGGTTAAACACTCACCGGTTTGTAGCGAGAATGTTTTTTTATGAAACGGACAGGCCACCTTTGGTTCACACGCATCGCCGGTACTGCCTATCATACCCCGCGATAAAACCATTTGCTGCTTATGCGGGCACATATTTTGTGTTGCAAACCATTCGCGGCGACGCGAAAAATTAAATATTGCTATTTGCTCATCGCGCAGCTTAACACATGAACCGCCATTTTCGGGCACATCATCGGTAAAGCACGCCAACACCCATTCTAATTCAATATCTACTAAAGTTTCCATTTTTTATTTTTTTGATGCCGATCAACTAATTACCACTCTTTTGCTTTCACCTGGTCGCGCATTGGTACCAATTGTGCATTGGGATCCTTTTCTTCGGGTGCGTTAACAAAATGCGCGAAACGCTTGCGTAACTCAGGGCTTTCAACCACCTCTTTCCATTCGCAGTGATAGGTGTTTATTAAACCCTGCATTTCTTCTTCCAGTTGCTCACCAATTCCCAGGCTATCATTGATCACTACGTTTTTAAGATAGCTCATACCGCCATCCATTTTATTTAACCAGGTTGCAGTACGCGTTAACGGATCTGCCGTTTTAATATAAAACATCAGGAACCTGTCGAGATATTTGATCAACGTTGCGCTATCGATATCCGCAGCCAGCAATTGCGCATGCTGTGGCTTTGAACCACCATTGCCGCAAACAAACAAGTTCCAGCCTTTTTCAGTCGCTATTACACCAAAATCTTTAGCCTGCGCTTCGGCACATTCGCGGATACAACCACTAACACCACCTTTAAGCTTATGCGGCGAGCGGATGCCCTTGTACCGGTCTTCAATTTCAATGGCAAAGGTCACACTATCATGCAAACCAAACCGACACCAGGTGCTACCCACGCAGCTTTTTACCGTACGCAATGATTTGCCGTAAGCGTGCCCGCTCTCAAAACCGGCATCGATCAGCTCTTCCCATATTAATGGCAGGTCGCTTAAATGCGCACCGAACATATCAATGCGCTGCCCGCCTGTTATTTTGGTGTACAGGCCGTATTTTTTAGCCACCTGGCCAATTACGATCAATTTATCAGGCGTTATTTCGCCGCCCGGAATACGCGGCACAACTGAATAAGTACCGCCTTTTTGAATATTAGCCAGATAACGATCGTTACTATCCTGAATAGGAGCTTGCTTTACGATCAGATCATTCCATAAGCCCGAAAGGATACTGGCAACTGCAGGTTTACAAACCTCACAACCATCGCCACGACCAAAATGATCAAGCACCAGATCATAGCTTTTGATGTTATTGATATGGATCAGGTCCAGCAATTCCTGCCGCGAATAGTCAAAATGTTCACAAATTACGTTTTTAACATACTGACCATTGGCGTTAAGCGTACCCACGATCAGATCTTTTACCATCGGCACACAGCCACCACAACCTGTACCGGCTTTGGTGCATTTTTTCATACCATCTACAGTGGTTATCCCCTGATCATTTACCGCATTGCAAATATCCCCCTTGGTAACCGCCTCGCACGAGCATATCAATGCTTCATCCGGCAAACCCATCACTCCCGCCCCTTCGGCAGCTTCGCCACCACGGGCACCTAACAATAGATCCTCCGGACTGGGCGGCAATACCAGTTTGTTATTAACTGTTTGCAGCAGCATATTATAAGCATCGGCATCGCCAATTAAAATACCACCTAACAGGTATTTACCGTCAGTGCTTATATTAATGCGTTTGTATATCCCTTTGTGGGTATCTTCAAAAATTATAGTACGACAATCGGGCTCGGTAATAAAGGCATCGCCAAAACTGGCTACATCAACACCTATCAGCTTTAGCTTGGTGCTCATATCGTACCCACTGAAAGATTTGCTACCCTGGGTTAAATAAGTGGCCACAATATCCGCCATTTCATAACCGGGCGCAACCAGGCCATATATCATGCCTTCGTATAAAGCACATTCGCCAATAGCAAAAATATCGGGATCACTGGTTTGCATTTTCCCGTTCACCACAATACCACCGCGTGTACCTACATGCAAACCGGCCAGTTTAGCCAACTCATCGCGGGGCCGTATGCCGGCCGAGATAACCAACATATCTACCGGCAGCACACTATCATCATTAAACTTAAGGCCGGTAATTTTATGATCGCCGGTTATACATTGCGTGCTTTTATTAAGGTGGATACTCAGACCTAATGATTGTAATTTAGATTGCAGCATATTACTCCCCATCGAGTCGATCTGCCTTGGCATTAAACGCGGTGCAAATTCAATTACATGCGCTTCGCTCAGCCCCAGATCCATCACCGCCTTGGCAGCTTCCAAACCCAGCAAGCCACCACCCATTACTGCGCCAACTTTGGCATTAGCAGCCCAGCTCTTCATCAGTTCCAGGTCTTCAATGGTGCGATAAACAAATACGCCATCCTTCTCCACACCCGGAATATCGGGCACAAAGGCCGATGAGCCGGTGGCGAGCACCAGGTAGTCGTATTTTAAAGTAATACCTTTTAAAGAATGCACGGTTTTCTTTGCGGGATCAATCTCCTGAACCGGGTCGTTCAGGTACAATTCTATGTTATTATCCTGATACCATTCAAGAGGCGACATTGACAGATCGTCGGCCGTTTTTCCACTGAAATACTCACTCAGGTGAACCCTATCGTAAGCGTGGCGGGGCTCTTCCCCAAAAACAATGATCCTGAACCGGGTTGATTTAGCTATTAGTTTTTCGCAAAACTTATAACCTACCATGCCGTTTCCAACTACAATAATGGTTGGTTGCAACATATTAAAAGTTTTAAATTGTTAAAGCACTCCAAAATGAATCAAATTGCGACCTCTGTCTTCATTTTGTTAAGCAATTATAATAAAAACAATTCAAATTGCAATAAAATTTACAAGAAATTGTTAATTTTTATGATTTACATCATATAAATTGTTAAAAACGATTTTATTTTAGATACTTTTACAGTAAATAGTTAATTTATTTAGCTTTTATCAAATTATTAACATCAAAAAACACAAAAAACACTTAATAAAAACATAAAAAATCAATAAAAAATACGCACAAACACAGATTTTAGATAAATTTTATGAAAATAAGAATAAAAGGAAGCACATTAAGATACAGATTAACTAAAACTGACGTGGAATTTTTTTCAAAAAAAGGATACCTTGAAGAAGTAACCAATTTTGGCGATCAGCAGTTTATTTATGCTTTGCAAAAAACATTTGGCGGTCAGTTAACAGCAACGCTTGGCTATAATAAGATAACCATGCTAATGCCCGATGTGATGGTTGATGAATGGACACTGACCGACCGCGTAGGTTTTGAAAACAATACCGCGACTTTATACTTGTTGATAGAAAAGGATTTTGTTTGTATTGATAATGTTTTAGAAGACCAGAGTGATAATTACCCCAACCCTAACATGGAGAAGTGTTGAGCTTAATGTACAATGATGAAATGATAACCGGTAATCATTCAATTGATATCCACCCACTAAAAAATCAGTTCCATATTCCATATTGCAACCGATAAACGTTATTACGCCGCACTGTTGTTACTGCCTGCAATTACATTTGTATAGTTAATAACCGGATCTATATTTTCTAATTATCTCGTTATGAATAAAATCATTTTGCTCTTTCTGGCAGCAGCGCTGAACCTGATAAGCCTAACGGCTTTTTCGCAAAACAAAAAGGATAAGGATACAACCGCCGCATTAGGGCTTGCAGGCGATAACCTGGACCTGTATGCGGTATTAGATCTGTTTCAAAAGTCGAAAACGATTGAAGCTTTTGAAAAATCATTAAATGATGAAAAATTAAAGATCAATAACCTGGATCTGAACCTGGATAAAAAAATCGATTTTATTAAAGTTGTCACTACAAAAAAAGATAACTCCTATACATTTGTACTCCGTGATGATGTGAGTAAAACAGAATCGCAGGATGTTGCTGTAATTTTATTAGATAAAGATAAAAGCGGCAAGGTAAATCTGCAAATTGTTGGCGACGAGGAATTATATGGTAAAGATTATGTGATTGAACCAAAGGGTAATTCATCGGTTACCGCTAACCCGGGATATACCGGCGATAAGCCCGTTACGGTAAATGTTCCGGCAACAACTACGGTAGTGGTGCAATCGGCACCGATAGTACAGTATGTTTATTCGCCAGCCTATGTACCTTATGTTCCACCCTACCATTATGGGTATCCACCACCCTGGTTTGGATTTGCAACCGTTATGGCAGTGGGCATATACCGCAGCAATCATTATTACCATGGTGGTTATTATGGCGGTCACTATGGTGGAGGTAATACGGTGGTTATTAATAACAGGAACAGCATTAATCATTACAATAGCAGTACCAGAAACACATCCAACACTGTACGCAATAACCAAAATCGGGGCAGTTATGGCAATGGGTCGATAGATCGCGGTGGAAACAGAGGTTCGGCTGCAAACCGTCCGTCCAATATGCCATCTAACAGGGTGGGAAATGGAGCTTCTGCATCAAACAGACAATCACCTTCGATGTCAAACAGGCAATCACCTTCGATGTCAAACAGGGCCTCAACACCAAGCCGGCAACCCTCATCACCTTCAGTTTCAAACAGGCAATCGCCAAGCAGGTCTTCCGGTTCGTTTGGCGGTGGTGGCGGCGGTCGTTCCATGGGCGGCGGTGGCGGGCGTTCCATGGGCGGTGGCGGCGGCAGAAGGCGCTAAGCTTTTACCAGATATTGTACGAAATATAATAAAACAATTGGAGGCTGAATAATAGAATAAATAGCCTGTGCAGCTTTTATTAAGGTATTTGCGGTTAAAAACACGCTGCTTTGCAATTTTTACAGTTGGGGGACTGTATTACACATTCAAATATTTTGGACGGCTTTGAAAACTATGTGTTACATCAGTTTCCTCTAACGGGCATATCAGAAGCACTCATATCTCTTACAACAACATAGTTGCCGTTTCTTTTTTCAAAAACGCTCATATAATTACCTGTATTAATTGGCGTACTAACAGAATCGGTCACTAAATATGCGCCAACCTCTACAACAAGTTCTCCATTATCTGATACCAAAACTTCGTTAGTTGTAAATTTGATCTTATTATTAGTGGCTGAAGTGAGATCCCCCTTTAAAAAAGCGATGATCGCCTCCTTCCCCACTAATGGCGCCCTGTTTGGATAAAAACTTTTAGCATCCTCGGCATAATAACCTATATTTTTCAATTGCCCGCTGTTATAAACCGTAGCAAACGAATCTTCCTTAGCCTGAATTTCTTTTTTGATCTGTTCTTTATCAATTACTGTCGCGGCAGATCCTCCCTTGTTTTCGTTACAGGCAAGCATTAGCCCGATTACGCAACTTAATGCGCATCCTTTTACAATCGTGTTTTTCATAAATCAATCATTTTTAATAAATTAATCAATTGTTATATTACACTAAGTTAAGAGCAAACCAAACTATATAGAAATAATATGCCCTTGTTTTAGGTTGCATTTTAACAATGCTTCAAGAAAAACCTGACCTTTTACTTGCAGAACTCGGAAAGTTAAAGCCAGCATGGGTATATATATTTGTACCTGTAAGAAAAAAATCGTATATTGTAATAAGCGCGAGGCTAAACCATTGCCAATTTGATAATTGAGCACCGATAAATTGTTAAAAAATACCGACAAATACCCCCCTTTACGGGATTTTGATTGCAAAAATGGCAATGCAAAAATACCGGTTAAACAGCAACTTGTTTTTTTGCTATTATTTGCTCGCAAAGACCAAACGAGAGCGTCATGCCGTTACCCCCGAGGCCATTGATGATAGTTACACCGGGTTCGGCTTCGGTTATAAATTCGGTAGCACCGTTGGTCATTTCTTACCCGGAGATTGACGACGTAGTAACTGCGACCCTTCTCTCCTACATTATAGTTTTGAGGTGAAGTCCGCTTTGCCGGTCTTTAAATTAACGGGGACGGATACGTGCTCAAGAGCAATCAGCCAATTGTTTCCGATCTTACGGTAGCCATCGGTTGCCCGTACCGTCCGGTCAACCAGTGTCCCTTGCAAATCAGTTCCTTTAATACGCTGAAAGCTGTGATTGAAACCAATGTTACCTTCTACAGTAATGCCAAGATCACTAATAGTGATTTTCGGTTTGTCTTTGAAATGCGAAAACATTTCTACCCAGTATTTGCGATAGATATCCGCTCCGCGATATTCCTTTCGCGGCACAACATCGAAGATCACAAAACTTTCGTCTTGTAAATAGCTTTTCATCATAACATCAATGTCCCCGGAATTAAAGGCAGCTTCAAACCTCTTCATCAATGCACGGATTTCTGCCTCGTCGTTTTTACAGTTTTCATGCTTCGCTCCTTTTTTAGTGTTATCCGGCTATCACCAAATTTGTCCAACTCAGTTTTGATACTACAGCAAGCGCGCCATTGTTTCAAGTCCTGGGTATTTAATTGGGGAGATAAAATACCGTATGCTCAATTTTAAACAAAGTGCATTTTGGGATGGTAACAGACATATTTAGAAAACAAGAAAGCCTTCAGAAGTTATCTGAAGGCTTTGCAGAACCCTTTTTATCCGATATAATAATTTTCGGATAAAGATACCATATGGTAATTTTTGTGGAGCCTGCGGGATTCGAACCCTCGTCCAAACATGTTATAAGTTACGCTTTCTACATGCTTAGTCGTTATTTGATTGTCGAAGAGCAGATAGTGGGGCAATAGCTATAAAATCAGCCACAGACAGAATGTCAATAACAAACTAATCATAATTTAAGTATTTAATGCCATCTTGCATTAAGTTTATGACGTGTATCATTTGTTAAACGAACAATTCCACTTCCATCTACGTTCATGATGTAAATATCGGTACGCGTAGCATTTACATCAGAGTTGTCTTTATTCGAGACAAAGACGATCTTTGTTCCATCGGGCGACCAGGCTGCATCGAACAGACTACTACCAGAGCTAAAGTGGGGGAAATTAGTAAGCTGCATTTCATTACTACCGTCGATATTGCTTTTAAATATCTGGTAGTAATAAAAGATATCAGATGTAGTTGCAGCTTCAAATAGAATTTGTTTCCCATCAGGCGAAAAAAAAGGACATTGCATAGTCCGGGTATCATTGAATACTTTGTGCAAATTGCTACCATCTGAATTCATTATATAAAGTATACGTACACCGTTACTAAGGTGGTCTTTATTGCTTACAAATATGATCTGTGTTCCATCAGGCGACCAATTTGCTTGGCCAGTATAATCCGAATTATAGTTTAATGTGTAAAAATTTGTCAACTGTTTTTCATTCGTTCCGTCAACATTGATTGTATGGAGTTGGTATGTCGATGCTATAGCAAATGCCCCGCCTGACGACTCAAATAATAATTTTTTTCCATCCGGAGAGAATGTCGGAAATCGTTGTGTCCCGGAGTCAAAAGTAATCTGCTTTAGGTCTGTTCCATCAGCGTTGATAATGAAAATTTTATTACCAGTACCTGTATTATTGCAAAACACAATCTTCGTTCCATCGGGCGACCAACTTGCATCAGTTGATGTTAGATTATTTGGAACATTTATAATTTTTGGATTGGTACCTGAAGCCGAAATGGTAAACATTAAACTATCTCGTAGAGCATTACATAAAATTCCATTTGAGTTTACTATAGTGCCAGTAATTGGGGGCACCGGATTGGATGTAATTACTGAAGCATTTGAAAGCTGTCCTCCATCATTTTTTTTACCGCATGAATACAAAACGATTAGACAAATAAAAATAAATACATATTTATCAAGGTGCATATATAATTTCATTATTGTACAAAGCTACACTATTTTGTTTACCTGAACCGACTTGTTATATGATTTCAAACCCTTAAAATTTACTCCGTGCTTTTTTAGTGGTCTCTGACTGATTTTCCATCTCACTGTCTTTTTTCAGGAGAAATACTTTTCTTTAACCTTACCCCGGTCTGTCCAATTCAAGAAAAAGTTCAAGCCCTATCTGTCTTCTGAAACCACATAAAAACTGAGGCCTATACGCTATCGCGAACAGGCCTCAGTTTTCGTGGAGCCGGAGGATATTCAATCGAACACCTTATACCCATCTTGATTTTTTTTGAAGGTTTTAATCGCTAAATTATTACAGCATGCAACCTGGCTAAAACATTAACAGATCTGTATTACTTCTATATTTAACAATTGCCCCAATTTATCAAGTTTTGATGCGATGTGTCCGATTCCGACGGCGCAATGGTGTGCCGGACCATAGCTATTCCAGTTATTTACAAACTTTCTGGCACCTATGTTAAATTTGTAACGGCTATTGGTATTCCCTATCTCCAATATCGGTCCGGCTACCGATTCGCCTTGCGCCACCAACAGCATCAGTTTGCCGCCTCTCTGTTCTACAACAGATAACAGTGTTACCGGTCCGTTTTTTACCGACATCTCAACCGATAAGCCCCTGCCTACTTTGCCATGATATACTTTCAACGGTTTTACTTTGGTTTTGCCTTCGGCAATGGCAATATGGCCAGGTCCGTCATGGCCCATCAATACCACATCTGCTGCAAAATCCATTGCATAATATTCTGTGAACGATCCGCCTGCGCCAAAACTATCCATAATCTTCATAGCCTGGGCATTTTTGATCTCATACTCTCCAGCTATCGGGATATTGTTTGCAGTAAGCAAGCTGTTGCCTAAAATAATGGAGCTGATGGTATCTTCGTTGTCAAAGTTGCCGGTGCCTTTATAATAGTAGGCCATCGAACCCAATTGATAACGTGATACCAATTGATCAAGCGCTACAGATGTTTTAGCCGCACGTTCCAGTTCTTCCCGCGAGCAGTCATTCTGTACATCAAATTGTTCTTTAAATAGCTTTACGCGATCCGCTATTTGTTGCGGAGTTACAGATTTGCGCAGTTCTGCCAGTTCATCAACTTCAATCAATTCAATATGTCCGCCAAAGGTTGCATACTGTTGGGTTAAATCCGAATAGATATCAAGCATTCCGCTGTAATAATGCCCCATACATCCCATACGGTTATAGGCCATTATATTAGCTACTTTAGCGGCTTCAATCCATCCTGTAACTTCATCCCAGCACTCGGGGTCGTTGTTCAGTATCCCGGTGATCTGGTGAAACTTAATGCCCACACGGCTAAATACATTGGCAATCTCCGGAACAGGGCATGCCGAACAGTACGCCAGCCATTCACCAGTCATTTTGGTTCGGTCGTCCATTTGATTAAAGGCTGTATAATCTATAGCAGCCTCGGGAGCCAAATTAAGAATGATAACCGGCACTTTGGCTCTTTGTACCACGGGCAATACAGTTGACGACAAAGCATAAGTGGTTACGTACAGAAAAATGATATCCACATCTTCCTGCCTGAATTTACTGCCGGCCTCAAAGGCTTTTTCTGCCGTGTCGATCAAACCAAGGTTTACAATATTGTGATGAATATCGCTTAATTTCCTTTCCACTGTCGAAAGGTATCCTTCCAATCTTTGTTGTAATCCATCAAACTGTTCCCAATAGGCATCTAAACCGATACCAAACAATCCTAATTTTAGTTCTCTTTTCTTCATAATTATAATACTGAGCAAGCTTCACGTACTCATGGTGTAACTGGTTTATTAATTTGCGCGTTTGCCTGATATGGAATCACACAAACGGTTGTAAATTGTGTCTTTAGTAATTCAATCAGGATTAAAATAAAAATCATCTGCATCCCAATTGATTCCTGATGATTTGTGTACCGGAACAAAGGTAAACATCCACTTTGGCGGAACCTGCCAATCCTGATGATTAAATCCCCCCATAGGAAGCTTGATCAGCACTGTATTCCATCCCTTTTTCACTCTTATTTTAAAAGGTTCCCTATAATAAAATCCCTCATCCGCTAACGGATCTTCGAGCTTTCCTTTTTCACGACCGGCAAAGGCCCAGTGAGGAGGATCGATCAAATGAGAGTTAACGTAAACCTTACTTTTATTTTGATCCCACTCGCCGGCAGCAGGCGTAGCATCAGCACCCGACCGGGATAGATCTTTCAGCCCTATCCACACTTCCAAAATTTTATCAGCCGGGGAGAACAACTGGGTATAAGCATACCATGTTGTATATTGCCCAGGCGTTTTTAACCAACCTGCTGCCATTGGCCAATTGGTTTGCCACAGCCATATTGTTGCACCTGTTGCTCTTAAAACAGCTGCAGAGTCTTTCAAGTTCACACGCCGCTGTTCGGGCCAAAATGCAGTATCCAAATGGCCATCATTTTTAAATGGACCAAACAGCTTCCATTTAACATGGGTTTGCTTTACGTATGGAAAAATTTCCTGCCTGAAATATTTATTTTTATGCTGTAAAAGCCTTTTTTCGAATGCTGTAAAAGCTTTTGACCTTGCACTTGTGTCTGCACCTATGGCAAAGTTGATCTCCTGATATCCCCCACCCCTCCAGCTCCTTTCTCCAAATGTGGCTATAGCCGGATAAACAGGGTTCATTTTGATCAGGTCATTTTCGTTTTCCACCCTTCTGTCGTTCCATAAGCAAATCTCGGCTCCCAGCAAGCAAGAGTCGCCTTTTAACTTTCCACCCAATTCACGATTAAATATACTCACCACACAGCTCAAAGGTTCCATGTCACTCAAGTAAAGCATCCTCGAGTCGATGTACTTTACGCGGACATTACTGTCTGCTTTATTACCATTGTCCTTCCATAGCTCGCGGATGGTATTCTTATCGTAATTTCCTCCCGGTGCCCACCCTATCGCCGTTTTACCTAATCTCGTGATCAGTTTGCCTATCCCCGGTAAAAAATCTCGGTTAGTTATCCTTACCTCATCAGCACCGATATGAATATAGGGCACATCATAAGTATCACACACCTCGTTGATGATGTTTGATACGATCTGGTTGCCTTTTTCACTTTGCATGTCAGTACCCATCACCCGCCTGAATGCCGCACTATGACCGGGCATATCAATTTCGGGCACCAGCGTAATATAGCGCTCACGGCAATACCTGATCAGGTCTTTAACCTCCTCAATGGTATAAAACCTGCCTTTATTTCTGAGCATGTTAGTTTCGGCCGTTAGCTGCGGGTATTGTTTGATCTGTAGGCGCCAGGAAATATCCTCGGTTAAATGAAAATGAAATACGTTCAGTTTATACCGCGCCATCGCGTCAATCTGTTTTTTTAATAACCCAACAGATTGGTAATTACGTCCAACATCTACCATATAGCCGCGCCATGAAAAAGCCGGATGATCATATATAACACAGCCTTTAACCGCACTATTATTTAACATCAGCTGGTAAAGCGTTTGCAAACCATTAAATATGCCATGCGCGGTATCAGCTTCGATGGTAATACCATCCTTTCTTACTTCCAGCTTGTATGCTTCATCGCTTAACAAAGCAGCTGTAACATGGCCAAGCTTTAGTTCGATATGATTAGCCGGTATAGGTTTATTTTCAACCCTAACCATGTAACCCAAAGAATGCAAAACCTGCGTCAACGCAATTGCTTCGCCACGCAGCGATTCATTATTGATAACGATGGCTTTACAGGTGTTCAATTGAAAATCAGCGCTGGCCCATTTAACACTTTGTGGCAACGGTATAAGCGCCGGCTTACCATCATCATTTGTTTTACCCTGCGCCCTATCCACAACAAAAGTCAATACACAAAAAACCACCAATAGATATTGATACCATTTTCTAAATCCTTGATAATTTCTCATCATAACTAAGTACTGCGCTTATTAAACAAATACGCAATTATTGCTCAATACCACTCTATCAAATTTCATTTAGCGTTATCACAATTAGTGGCAGCTTAAAAAATATCCGTATCTACCAGTACTGCAATATATTGAGCATCTGTTGGATTGCCAATAAGCCTAAATTTTTATAGTATGAAAAACTTTGTCTCGCTTGTAAATATCGCTTTGGCGGTTAGCCTGATCGGTTGTAATTCGCCATCGCAAAATAAGATACCAAATCCCAATGTCAATATCATTGAAAGTAAAGGCAACGAAAAGATCAGGTTAGATGATATGGTTTGGCTCACTTACCAGGTAAAAACCAGCGACGGCAACATCGTTTACAGCAATTATGATCATGTTTTATTCAGGCAAAGCTCCGATTTTAAAGGCGATCTGTTTGAGAGCCTGGGTAGCCTGGCTGAAGGAGACAGCGCTGTTGTAAAGGTGAGTATAGACTCTATGGCAGCAAAAAAGCAGGTAATGCCGGCAAATTTAACCGGCAAATATCTCGAGTATGATATCAGGGTCAACAAAGTAGTTACCCGACAGGGCGCACCCGGCAGAACAAGCGATAGCCTGATGAACGCTGCTATTGAAAACACACGTAAGCAAATAGCCGAGAGTGATAAAAGCAAAGAAGAAGTAAGACTAAACCAGTATATCATTAACAACCATTTATTGGTACGCAAAACGCCATCAGGTTTATATTACAGCATCATTAAAACCGGTAATGGCCCAAAGCCCGAAAAAGGTGACCTGTCCGAAATTTATTTTACCGGCAGGTATATTGATGGCGAAACGTTTTTTACCAATAATTTACAGGATGCAAAAATGGCCGGCATATACGATGCAGGTAAGCAATACCAGCCTTTGGAGATGTATATTGGCAAAAGTTTTTTTATACCCGGCCTGGAAGATGGCTTGCTGATGATGCCCGCAGGTACAAAGGCTACTTTGATCATCCCTTCTAAACTTTCAAATGGTTACAAATACGGTTTTGTACCGCTGGTTTGTACTATCGAAGTAGTTAATATAAGACACCCAAAACCTAACGAGAAGATCAAAATGCTGCACCAGGATCACAGCGAAGAACGTACATTATAACCCGTGATATTAAAGGTTAAAGTTGCTGACCTTAAAAACCCAAACCCAGTTGCTTTGCATTTCATCAGGATTGTAAACCGGCGGGTAAATGGTGATGCTGTTTTGTCGCGAGGTGGTTTTAATTTTTTGATCGCAGCCAAGCATATTTACTTTAGCCTTGCCTGATACGCCATTGATGATCACGGGCCCTTTTGGCCATTTCTTTAAAATAGCATACAGGTTGTTCCCCTTAACGGTATAGCATATGTCGTTTTGTTTTGTATCCTCAGGTGCATTAGTCCATACTGTGGTGCCATATATCGCGTCGCCGTTTACCTTTAACCAAGCGCCAATGTCAAGTAGCCGTTCCTGCATCACCACCGGTATAAGGCCATCGGCATCCGGCCCTATATTTAATAAAAGGTTCCCTCCGTGACTAACCTTATCAACCAGCAGATCGATCAGCTTTTTCGATGAATAATACTGATCTGTTTCAAACTTATTATACCCATAAGATGTACCGATACCACGACTTTCTTCCCATGGATGGGATGCAACAGCACCTATACCTTTTTTATCGTGTACAAGATCGTACTCCGTAGTGTAATAGCCACCGTGCTTACTCCGTGTTTCCTTTCCCCACCTGTCATTAACAACCACCGTCTCTTTAACCGGCGATTCGTTATAAAGCCATGCTAAAAATTTTTCGCTTTTCAGTTTGTCGCTGGTATAGTCCCATTCGCCATCGGCAAAAATAATTTCGGGCCGGTAATTGGTTACCAAGTCCTGCAGTTGTGGTATAATATGGTTTTCGGCCCAATTATCAATGCTTAATGGCGTGTAAAGCGGATGTTGCCACTCCAGCAGCGAATAATAATAACCCATGTGTAACCCTTTTTTCTTTACCGCAGTTGTCAGATCCCCTAGAAGATCACGGTGCGGGCCTATATCCACACTATTCCATTGCGGACTTTGCTTACTTGGCCACAAACAAAAACCATCGTGATGCTTGGATGTAAGTACCACATATTTAGCTCCCGATCTTTGCAAAAGGCTCGCCCAATCATCCGGGTTAAAATAGGAAGCCTTAAACATTGGCGCAAAATCCTGGTAAGTGAAATTATTGCCATAGTACCTTTTGTGATGCTCTGAAAAAAGTTTATTACCTGTAAGCAGCCTGTTCAGGTAATGCTCGGCATACTTTTCGTAAACCCCGTCAACTTCATTTACGGGTGCATATGCAGGTACCGAATAAACACCCCAATGAATAAAAATTCCAAATTTCGCATCTTTCCACCAATCAGGTACTGGTCGGGTATCAAGCGATGCCCAATTGGGCTGATACTTTTGGGCCATTGCACTATTCATCATCATACTCAAAAGTAAAACTGCTGTCAGTAATTTCTTCACTTTATTAATTGATTTATCGGGTGGTTATTCCTGTGTTCTAAAAACGCGGCAAGCTCATCAACTTTATCAGTGCCTATCACATCAACACCAAGTGCAATAAGCTCGTTCCAACCATCCGGATTATCGGGGGCATCCCAAAAACGTATAGGCTTACCTAACACATGCACACTATCAACCACTCTTTTTAAACGCGCCTTTTCTGCCGGCAATACGGCCCCTGCTCCTTTCCATGTCGAGTAAACAGAGTATTTTAAACTGATCTGGGCCACCCTTTTTAATTGTTCGGAGGTAAATCCCGGTCTGATCACATCATCAAAATACAGGTAGGCAGGGTAATTGCCGAATTGTGTTGGTAACGGCCGGTTCCCGCTGATCAAAATTTGAAGCCTGCCGCCGGCATTATATCCTTTGCAAAAATTTAATAATGGCCGCAGTTCCGCTATCAATTGCGGCAGTATGTAATTATAGTCTTCCTTTACATCTATCAGCAATGTTAATCTCCGGGAGGTATCTTTAGTTAAAGCTGTCTTTATCGGGTCGAGATACAAAAGTTTTAAAGTTCGGTCAGGCCTGATATCTTTCCGGTCATGTGCCACTACCAGCTTTCCATCGTATAAAAAAATATCTGCTTCAATTGATCCAAAGCCATCATGATAAGCCTTGTAAAACTCCCCCGGTCTTGAGTAATCATTATGCGAATGAGCGTTGGGTAAATACATCTTTTCCTGGGCCGACACTGTCCCCATCCATCCCGACATCATTATTAAAGCCAAAAACCTTGTAGTAAATTTATACATCAGTATTTTTTATTAGTGATCCTGAATTTTTTTTGAGCTATTAACCATTTTGTTAAATACGCTTGTGCAGCCATACTTGCCACCCACTCTTCGCGGCTTTTATAAGTATCCTCAGCTACAGCCTGGTAACAACTGCCATCGTTGCTTCTTTTTTGCATGGCAAGTACGGCCCCTGCATGCAACCACTCCCAATGTGCGGCTGTTTTATCAATACCAAAACCGCCCACCTGGCAATCCATTAACGCAAAATGCATTTTGCGATTCTTTCCCCAGTCGTTTGGTTCGGGATAATAAATATCCGGAGAGTTCTCCATATAAATACTCCCGCCTGGTTTTGAGTACGGCGGCGATTCGAATTTATGATCTGTAAGTGTTTGGTATATTATCTGAACATTAAAAAAAGCAGCTTTGGGGCATTGTTGCTCAGCTAATGCAAATAAAAGCGCATTATGAAGCGTTTGCGATGTACAAGCCATATAATCAGGATGGATGCGGCCATGATTGGTAACCGTACCATCCTCATTATAATTTGATCCGTTAATGATATCTTTAAGATGCTTGCCATTAAACTTTTCATCGCTGTTAACATCCTGCGGCCGTGCACTTGCCGAAAGCATCAGCTCAATGTTTTTGTTCATCCATATTTTATAGTTGGGATGTTGCGGCATCATCGCTAAAGCAAGATGTAATATCATAGCGTTCCACGAATTTTCCTCCGATTTACTATCATCTTTTGCACCCTGGTATTCGCCGGTTCTCCCTTGCAAGTAAGGTACTTTATAATCATTAAAACGGTTAGCCTCGTATTCAACCATTTTTTGGAGGTATACCCTGTCTGCCGGTGTCAGCTCATACCACATCATCCAGCCTGCTTCGCCTGCGTAAGCCGCCCAAAGAGCGCTTTGCCAGCTATCTCCCCATCCTCCTTTTTGGTTCACCTTGTGGTGATAAACTACCGACCTGATCAGTTTAACAACCCGTTCTGTAGCTACGCTAACAGGTACGCCGGTCACATCGGCATTATAAACACCGGTTTTAAGCGCCACTGCAACAGCCTGTGCCTCGCTCCCTGCCGAGCGTATAACATATTCATCATTGCCCCCCAAATCAATATAGTAACTGCTTTGGGCATCATATTTTTTAATCTTGCTGTACCAGGTAGTAAGGCCGTACTTGCAGGTATTCAATAAGATATCACGCTCCAATAATGAAAGGCTGTCTGTCGGGCCGGCTTTTTTAAAATCTGTCCATTTAATGGGATTTACCTGCCCTTTTGCGGTTATACCCAGTACGCATATAACTGCGAAAAAATAACAGGATCTAATGAAGGTTTGTATCACAACGTGTAGCTAACTTATATCATTCAACACCAACATTTTATATATACAAAACAAAAGCCCCGGAGGGGCCTTTGCACTAACCAACCAAGTTTACTCGGTTTCAAACCAATACCTTTTAATACGTACTTTTTGCGGTTAACCACCAGTTTAATTTAAAAGTGTAAAATGTGCAACCCAGCCACCGCCAGGCGCCATGTTTATCCTGATGCTATCGCCATTTTTAAAAACAGCTGTCGAATAATTGGTATCACTGCCTATTCTGTCGGCATTTATTCCGTCGGCAAAAATTTCGGCTCTGTAGTTTTTACCCTTTTCTAAAAAATCAAGTTTAATGTTCAATTCTCTTTTATCCCAATTGGTCATAGCGCCTACATACCAGTTATTTGCTTTTTTACGGGCAACACACAGGTATTTGCCAACAGCGCCATCAATTGGTTTAACTTCATCCCAAATGGTAGATACATCGCTTAAAAATTTGAGCACCTGCGGCTCTTTCTGGTAAGCGGTAGGTGCATCGGCAAGCATTTGTAACGGACCGTAATAAACAGCGTACATTGCTAACTGGTGGCACCGGGTACCCTGGCTCATCGGCCTGTCGAATATCTGTTTCCAATCGGCGCGGTTATAGTTTTGCATGGCGCCGGGTGTATAATCCATGCTCCCGGCAAACATCCGTATAAACGGAATGGTCACATCATGTTCAGGCGACACACCATCTTTGTCAAATTTATTCCACTCCAACCCTTTAACCCCCTCTACATTAATATTGTTGGGATAAGTTCTGGATAACCCTGTCGGGTGATAGGCTCCGTGAAAATTGATCAGCAATTTACGCTTTGCGGCTTCCTTAAGCAGGCGCTCGTGAAACTCAACCACTACCTGGTCATCCCGGTCCATAAAATCAACTTTTAAACCCGCTATTCCCCATTTTTCAAACTTATCCAAAGCCGGTATCATTTGCCGGTCGAGCGTTCGCCATACGCACCATAAAATAATGCCCACTTTTTTTTGCTTTGCATATGCCACTAATTCATCCATATTCAGCTTTTCAGCGGTCTTCAGCAGATCAAACTGATCGCTCCAGCCTTCGTCAAGGTTGATATATGATATTCCATTCGCGGCAGCAAAGTCAGCATAGTATTTATAGGTATCGGTATTAAAACCGGTTTTAAACGATACTCCCGAAAGGTTAAGCGCATTCCACCAATCCCACGCTACTTTACCCGGTTTGATCCATTGCGTATCAGTAAGCCTGCTCTGCGCCGCCAGTAAATAAACCAGCTGGTTACTCAATATATCCTTGTCTGTTTCGTTAAAAGCGATCAGCCTCCACGGAAAATTTCGCTGACCCGTAGTTTTTGCGATATAGTTTTCGCGTTGTTTAACCACTAAATTAAAATTGCTGTATCCGCCGATCTCCACCGTTTTAGGATATGCCGAATGTTCACCTGTCAATGTATTGGCATTTGCAGTATCAGCAGCAACAGTTAAACAGGGATAATTAAAAACATCCGCCTCGTGTAACATGATATTAAGCCCATCCGGGCCTTTTACCAATACCGGCAAACTGGAATAATTAGGTTTTTGCCGGTAGTCGCTTACCTTTTGCAGCCGGTAGTTCGATTCGGACATGGCGGGATGAAAATACGCGGAATAATTATCCGCAAAATGATAATCGTTCCTTTCTGAACTCACAATAACATCACCTGTAATGTTGGAGATAAAACGGTAGGCAAACCCTTCATTGTAAACCCTGAATATAACAGCGTAGTTATTCTTAAACTCGATTTTTAGCTCGTTATAGTTTTCGGGTATCGTAGCTGTAATACCGTACAGTGGTTTTACAATGGTGTTTACCGTATTTGTTTCTGTTTTTTTTATTGCCGGATTTAAGCCCAGCACGGTACCATCGGCAAATGATATCGAAATAACAGATGGTAAAATAATATGCTTTTCCTTAAAGTCGATACTGTAAGATATGTTTTTGCCGATAGTGACAGTCGCTTTGATCTTTTTATCCGGAGATGAAATAAAATGATCCTGTGCCGTTGCACCGGCAGCCATAATTAACAATAAACCAAGACCTAACGATAGTTTTTTCAACATAGCTATTTAGTTTTTAACGGCTAAGTACAAAATTATACTTGCCCGAACCTGTTTTTACCGATGCATATTGTTTATCACCTATCCGGATGATCTTATCAGGATCTATCAGCTGGCCATTTCTAAGCAAACTGGCACCGTTTTGCCAGTTAAACTCAATAGTTGCCGTAGTATTGGCAGGTATTTCAATCGCTAATTTAAAACTTTCTGCGTCTTTTGTCCATTCGGTTTTGATCCAGCCATGGGGGGATAAATGACTGGCTTTACAGTGAGTTATATCGCCCACTACTTCCGGATGGATGATGATCTGATCAAAAGCGACACTGTTTTCGGCTTGCCTTATGCCGCCTAAGCCGCTGTAAAACCATCCCAGTAAATGGCCCAGCATACAATGATTATTACCCAGGGCTTTGTTGGCCTGCCAATCTTCCATCAAGGTAGTTGCGCCATGCGCCAGTTGATACCCGTAACCGGGTACATCGCTCCGGTTATTCATTTCAAATATCAGGTCCGATCGCCCTTCGGCTTCCAGCACACTCAATAAATATTTATAACCTACCTCGCCGGTAGTCAGGTTATTATTATGGTTTTTAATGTCTTTAACCAGATTAGCCAATACCGCATCTTTATATTGCGGTTCAACCAGCTTCATATAAATAGCCATCGCATTAGCTGCCTGGCTGCCCGTACCATATTGCATTTTTGAGGCATCAAAAAATGTCTTATTAAAAGCTATCCTTATTTGGGCAGCCAGCTCACGATATTCTTTAGCATCATCTGTTTTGCCTAATAGCACAGCCGTTTGCTCTAAAATAGTAACATCATAATAGTACGTGGCTGTACCGGTAATACCCTGGGGGGTGTTTACCGAGTAACCTTCGCCCGAACCTTTTGGCCCGATATCGAACCATTCGCCTAAACCATGCGATACGATATGATCCTTTGCCCTCGAACCAAGATAACCGGCATAACGTTTCATCATATCGTAATTTTCAGCCAGCACGCTTTTATCACCATACCATTGGTACAGGCTCCATGGCAAAATAATACTGCTGCTCCCCCATTCCGGCGAATCACGAAAATCTGGGGTAAATTCTACATACTCCGGGGCTATATTAGGTACCAAGCCATCTGCTTTTTGCGACAGGCTCATATCCTGTACTATTTTGCGGTAAAAGTTTTCAATATCATAATTATACCGCAGCGAATTGCCCAGCAACGCCGGTACTTCCAGCCAGCCCAGTTTTTCACGGTGCGGGCAATCGGTAAGTACGCTGGCCATATTACTTTTAACCGACCAATCGATGAGCTTGTATATTTGATTAAAAAGCGGGTTGCTGCATGTAAAATCGCCCATCGTTTTGGCCGAATTACGGGTATGTATCTCCGTCAGATCCGATACCACAGGCAGTCCATTTGGATTTGGTTGGCCTGCGGGCACTGCTCCTTCTACCTGCAGGTATCTAAAGCCGTAATACATAAATTGCGGTTGCCAGTTTTCAATACCATCGCCTTTTAAGGTATAAACAAAGTATGACGGTGCGCCCGATGGTCTTTGATTAACTGTTCCACTGCTGTCAACTATCAGCTCGGCAGGCGTGATCTTCACTTTACTGCCCCTTGTACCTGTAATAGTGATATGCGGAATGCCCGATGCGTTTTGCCCCATGTCGTACACAAACACGCCTGGTTTAGGCTGCTTAATGCTTACAGGCTTAAAACTATCAAATTGTTTTAATGCCGGAGCTAATTGTGCTGCCAACGCAGTCGGGCCGGTTGTAACTATCGCGTTCTGCCATCCCTGGTCATTAAAACCGGCTTTATCCCAACCGCTTTGTTCCAACCGGGCATCATGATCTTCGCCGCCGTAAATGCTCGAAAAGGTTACCGGGCCAGGCGCCGCTTTCCAGGTAGTATCACTAACAATATTGGCCGATGTACCATCGGTATAATTGATCAATACACGGCATGTCATTTTGGGATAGCCAAATGAGCCTGTCATCTTTCGATAACGCTCAGTAGGGATATGGTAAAATCCATTCCCTAACATCACCCCTATCGCGTTGCTCCCTTTTTTCAATAGACCGGTAATATCAAATGTTACGTATAAAGCCTGTTTATCATAATTGGTCCAGCCGGGGTCCAAAAAATGATCGCCTACTTTTTCGCCATTGAGGCTTAACTCAAATTGCCCCAGGCCCGAGATAAAGATCGTTGCTTGCCGGATATCTTTTTTGATGCTTATTTGCTTACGCAACAAGGGTAAAATATCTTTGCTGGTATCCTTTCGGGGATTTACAGCTCCCGAAATAAATGGAACCTGCCTTTTATTTTCGGGCATCACCTGGTAGGCTATCCATTTCGCACCCTGCCAGTCAGCAGTTGCCGATAACCCGGTTTGCCAGTTAGCAATAGCACTCCAGGCCGATGCAATGCCTTGCTTATCCCATATCATAACCTTCCACCAATACTTTTTGGCCGGAAGCAATTTTTTACCATGATAAGCAACCTGGACAGAGTTTGATGAATATGTTTTACCAGAGTCCCAGATATTACCAAGGTCCTGGCTCAAAAGCGTTGGCGAATCAGCCACCAGTATCCGGTAAGCCGATTGCAATACATTAGGTTTGCCTGCTGTTATCTGCCAGTTCAAAACAATCCTCCCGGCATCAACACCTAATGGGTTAACACTATTTCCGCAAAGCAAACCCTCAACCTTAACCTGTCCACAAGCCCATACAAAACTATTCAGGAACAGTATCGTTAACAGCGATATCTTTTTCATGCTGTTATTTTAATTTAAGTATCTCGGTACCTGCTAATAATAACGCGCCTACACCAAACACATCCGTATCATCATAAGTGGTAACCCCGGGCTGTTCGGCAATCTTTTGTACGAAACCCAGTTTACCATCCGGGTGTACACAGCCGGTTAAAGCATTCCAGGCAGCTAACACTTTGGGTTTATAATATACTTTGGGTAGCAAGCCATTATTAATACCCCAGGTTAAACCATAACAATATAAACCGGTGCCACTGGTTTCTTTTGATGGATAGCTTTCCGGGTCGAGCAGGCTTGCACGCCACATACCATCGGCCTGCTGTAACGTCACTATCTTCGCCGCCATATCTTTAAACAGGGTTTCATACCGTTTGCGGGTAGGATAATTTTTAGGCATTTGCTCCAATACCCGGGCTAAACCTGCAAGCACCCATCCGTTCCCCCGGCCCCAAAACATTTTAGCCCCGTTCTTTTCGCGCTGGGCAAAAAACCGGCTGTCGCGATAATACAGGTGCATATCCTTATCATATAAATAATCGTAAGTTTTCCACCAAAGGCTGTCCATTAAGGTGCTGTATTTTTTTTGGTGTGTAACATTGGCGAGTTTCATCAAACTGGCGGGCCCCATAAACAGGGCATCGCACCACGACCATACCCTGAAAACGTTCATGTTTTTAAACTCCAGCGGTTCGTTTGTTTTCCTTGCGATAAGCTCATCGGCCATCTGCCTGAAATCGCTGATCATGCCCGGATCATGATTGTCCTGGTAAAGGTCACAATACAGATCGCCTATCAGGTAATCGTCAGCAAAAAAACGACGGTTATCCTTACCCACTGTCCAGTTAGCTTTTTTTGAATAATAAACACATTGCTCAAGATATTTGGGCTCATTTAATATCTTACCTGTTTTGTATAGTCCGACATAGTAGGTAGAATAAACCCATTCATTAACGGCCCACCGTAAGGGTTTCTTTTCAAAATTAGCGATCTGCCAGTCGGCCGTCCTTCTCAATAAAAGCTTAATGCTGTCTTTAGACGGTTTATTTTGCAAAACAGCCGATGAAGTCAGTTCTGTTTTTGCGAAAACAGGGATTGATGACAGGCATAGCACAGCCAGGCCCAGGGTGCAGGCATAATGTTTGAGCAACAATTTCATAAAGTGTAGTTAGTAGTGCAGTATGCTGAAAGTGCACATCGACCCGTGGTAACTCCGATTCTAAAAAACGAATCAGCCTTTGTGGTTGATTTTCTTATAAAATTTCTTCAGCAGGTCACCAGCTAAAAGCTCATTATTTTCTGTCGGAACATTGATCTTTTTCCACTCTTCTTCCAAAATTTCATCTAAAAGATCTGGATACTCCGTATTTACTAAATAATGCGCAATCTGCTGCATTTCTGCTGCCGAACATTTATTTTCAAGATATTTTAATAACAGCTTTTTCTCCTCTACCTGTAGCATAGCGATCATATATATCCTCAATACGAATATAGATGAAAATACCACCAGTAAAAAATATTAATTCGCAACAATGCGATCAATCAGCCAAAAACTATTATTATTTATATCCCTGGGTAAAACCCTTTCAGCATGTCTGTTTGGTTAATAGTTTATATGAGTTTTTAATTGTTTTAACGCAGCTACCATATGGTTTTCAACTGTATTTTTCGATATGTTCAATCTTTGAGCTATTTCATTATAAGTCAATCCTTCTTCCCTGCTTAACTCAAAAACAACTTTTTTTTGTGGCGACAGGCCGCACAACCCATCCATATATTTCCGCTCAAGCTCAATATGCATCAAACGGTCATCCGCTCTCATGTGCGAGCTTATCTCTATATAGGTATCCTCATCATTAATGGATATCGTTTTTAAAGCGTTCTTCCGGTAATGATCGATCATCTTATTTTTAACCGACCTGAAAAGATAAGCCGATACAGGTAATTCATTATTTACCAAATGCTTTTTTTGCCAGATGTTAAACATTACATCCATCACGATCTCTTCGGCCACTTCCTTATCACTTATAAATTTTAAAGTGTAGTGATACAGCTTTGCAAAATACTTATTGAACAATAGATTGTAGGCCGCCTCGTTCCCTTGTTTCCAAAGCTCAACAAGCTTATGATCGTCTGCTAATTTTACATCCATAACATTTACATTATTACATATAAGCCGGGTAATGGCAACCCATTAAAATCAATTGGTCAATATATAGACGTTTGCAACTTCTCAAACACCACCGCTTTGTCTACATACCAAACTTATAGATAAAAAAAACATCTTCAAAATAAATTTGATAAAAAGTGTGCGCACACACTATTAAAAAACTAATATGTTTGCGCACACACACAAAATTTTATAAATGTTGCCGCACACACAAATTAAAATCATATTTTTGTTAAATAACAGGTGTTTTTTAGTGTGTTGTATTAACTTAATGTAAAACGTGGACAATAAAAATATCAGGATCAAAGACATTGCCATACAGGCGGGAGTATCAACAGGCACAGTCGACCGCGTTATTCATAACCGCGGCAAAGTATCATTAAAGGTGCGTAAACGCATTTTGGCCATCATCAAAGAGCTGGATTATCAGCCCAACATGATCGCAAGGGCATTAGGCACCAATAAAATTTTTACCATTGCGGCCCTGATACCCGACAGCAATGTCGACTTTTATTGGGATGCGCCAAAAAAAGGTATTGAAAAAGCCGAAACCGATCTGAAGCAATTTGGCATAGCAGTACGCCAATATATATTTGACCCATACAACGTAGCATCGTTTTTAGAAAAAGCCCGCGAGGTTGAAGCATCAGATGCGGATGGCATTTTACTGGCGCCAATATTTCACCGTGAGGTACTCCCCTTTTTGGATGTATGGCAGCAACGGTCCATCCCGATGGTGTTTTTCAATACCCAGTTAACCGACTTTGATCCGGATAGCTATATCGGGCAGGATTCTTACCAAAGCGGTATGCTGGCCGGTAAACTATCACAACTTGGCCAGCCGGAGCATTGTTCGATCCTGATCGCTCATATTGATGAGGATATCAGCAACTCTGCTCACCTGATCAAAAAGGAACAGGGCTTTTATAATTATTTTAACAGCGATGCATTAGCCAGCAAATACAACCTGTTTAAGACTGAACTGAACAGATCCAACAAAGATGATTTTAACAAACAACTGGCTAACATTATAGCGGGTAACCCTAACCTGCGATCGATATTTGTAACAACCTCCAAAGCTTATTCGATTGCCGATTACCTGGAACAAATGAAGATCAAAAACATCAGGATCGTTGGGTATGACCTTTTGCCTAAAAACGTGGAATTTATGAATAAAGGCTCGATAGATTTCCTGATCAATCAGAATCCAAAAGGCCAGGGATATTGGGGTATATATCAATTAACAGATCTGCTTGCATTGAAAAAGAAGATCCAACCCATCAAATACTTACCACTGGATATTGTAACCAAAGAAAACCTCAACTATTACCTTGATATCTAAGCCGGAATCTATGCTTTACGCGATTTTGCCTTATGCCCGGCTACCGCGTAATAATAAATAAACAGGTAACAAGGCACCAATATCCAATAAGCTTCGCGCGAGTTAAGCTTGTCTACCAAAAAGCCGTATAATGGTGGGATAACTGCCCCGCCCGCTATAGCCATAATTAATAAGGACGAGCCTATTTTTGTAAAGCGGCCCAAACCGGCAATAGCCAATGGCCATATGGCCGGCCACATTAAAGAGTTGGCTAAACCCAGCAAAGCTATAAACAATACCGATGCATAGCCATGGGTAAATATAGCCGCAACCGAAAATATGGCACCTAAAACCGCGGATACTTTTAGCGCGTTCTCCTGCTTAATATAACGCTGAATGGTGCATATACCTATAACATAGCCAACTATCATGGCAACCAATGTACAGGCAGTGAAAAACTTGGCAGTACTTAGCGAAATACCTTGCGATGCTCCGTAACTGATAATGGTATCGCCGGCCATAACCTCTACCCCTACATATAAAAACAGCGTTAACACCCCCAGCATTAAATGCGGAAACTGAAAGATGCTTGTTTTATTGGTATTGGCTATAGCTACTGCTTCGTCCTCTTTATCAGTATCGATCTCAGGTAAACTTGAAAAATAAGTTATAATGGCCAAGATAACCAGTACAACAATGATAATGATATAAGGTAAGATAACCCTTGATGCCAGGTTATCCAACTCAATTGTTTTCTGAGCCAGGCTCATTTGTTTTAAACGGACCACCAAACCATCGGCATCCTTTAAAGCAATAGCGCCTAAAACTATTGGTGCGATAGCGCCGGCCACTTTATTGCAGATACCCATGATACTGATCCGTTTTGCAGCACTCTCGGCAGGCCCGAGTATAGTGATATACGGGTTTGACGCTGTTTGCAATATAGCCAGACCGGTACCCTGTACAAATAAACCAAACAAAAAGAAACCATAAGTACGCGTAAGTGCCGCCGGGATAAAAATAAGTGCGCCCAGCGCGATGATACCCAAACCTACCGACATCCCTTTTTTAAAGCCGGTAAATTTTAATACCCAGGCCGAAGGAATACCCATCACCAGATAGGATATATAAAAAGAGAACGCCACCAGGTAGGCTTCAAAATTATTAAGCTGGCATGCTATTTTTAAATAAGGTATAAGCACCGAGTTTAACCAGGTAATAAAGCCGAAAACAAAGAATAGAGCACCGATAATGATGATCGGGTTGCCATTACTTTTTGAAATATTATTGGGGGTTGGTTCTGTTTTAGGCGTCATAAATGCTCAGGTTGTTAAACAAATTGAATATTACCAAAAAATTGTGGTAAATGGAAATCCGGCGTATCAGAATAAATTTTATTCCATGATAAGAAGTGAGGTTCAGGCAGGTCATCACCGCACTTATAAAAATTAACCCGGCAGTTTTTGATATTAAACTCATTGATATCATGGTAACAAAATACATCGAATGGAATAACGAGTGTAAGTTGCCAGCTGATCAGATCGTTCTCGTTGTTGCTGTTAACAAAAGTTTGGTGCCTTATCCTTTTTATAACCGATACAGGCAATAATGTGCGCTCCTCTCTTCCTTTACCAAAACCGGCAAAACAAGCACCAATGCTGTTAAATTCAAGGTTATAATATTCGTCATCATCATCAAACGCGATAAAAAACTCCACACAGCTATCCTTATGCACCGGGTCGTTAATGTTATTGTAAACCGCCCGCAGATCCTGTTCAGACACATAAAATTTCACAAAAAAACAATCACTGCCATATGCCATAGCAAAACCCACATCTGGTTTATAAGCATAATCGGGCCACGATACATTGGCTATTTTTTCTTTTGGGATAAGATCAAGTAAAGTGGATATCTCATCAGTGGTATTGCTTTTGTTGGTATTGATAAAATACGGTACCGTTAATATTTTCATAGAATGCTGTTCAGTTTAGTTGCACCAGCTGTGCGGTTTCAATAATTAGGTTATTGATCTTATCAATATTTTCTTCAAGCTTGCTTACCAGCCTGAATTGTGCGAGCGCTCTCTGCAAGTTGTGCCCCGGCGAATGGATCTTAAAATAATGGTCGCCCTCCAGGTAATCAGTTAAAAACCTAACCCCTTGCATGTAAGGCAATAACAACACCCCGGTAGATAATGAATCGATCTCGGTTGAGGTAAGCATCATCGCGGTTTCCTGCAGGTAGCCCTTAACAAAAGCCTCAAAAAAATCGAGCCTGATATCAATTTTATCAAGTTCGGGCTCATCCTCGGCCGCGGTGCTCACGATAGTTCTAACGGCATCACCAAAATCATAAGCCACATAGCCGGGCATCACCGTATCCAGGTCTATCACGCATTGCACCTCGTCATTCAGGTTAAGCAATACATTGTTGAATTTGGTATCATTGTGTATAATGCGCAGCGGCAGTTTACCCTGCTTACCGGCGTTTACAATACTGCTCATTTGCGCTGCCCGTTTATAAATAAAGTCGATCTGGTCGGGCACATTTATTACCCTGTTATACCGATCGGCCTTTATAGCTTCATCAAGCATGGCCAGGCGGCTTACGATATTGTGAAAATTAGGTATTACTTCAAGAATGAGATTAGGATCAATATCAGCTATTTGCTGTTGAAATTTCCCAAAGGCACGGCCACCTTCAAAGGCTTGCTTTGAGTTGGTCACCACGTCATAACTTCGGGTATTAAACAAAAATTTACATACGCGCCAATAGTTGCCGGCCTCATCTTTAAAAAACGAATGATCATCATATGTAGAGATCAGCGTGAGCACTTCCCTGTCAGCATTGGCACCGGCCGTTTTGTTTAGTTTATTTTTGATATGATCGGTAACCAATTTAAAATTGAACATCAATCCCGGGACGTTTTTAAACACATGATGATTAACACGTTGCAAAAGATAGTCGGGCTTGGCGGCGTTGTTGTTTTTTACGCGGTAGGTATCATTGATGTGTCCGGAACCAAACGGTTTTATTGATTCTACTCCGCCTTCAATTTTAAACTGTGAAACTATTTTAGTCAAGTCCATATTTAGCCAGTTTAAAATTCATAACGTTTAAAAGCTTCAATAGCTTCATACTCAGCTAAACCCAGGCGGTCAAACAATCGCGCTGTACTGCGGTTGCGGTCTTCGGCACGCTGCCAAAATTCTCTTTTATCGTTACCCGGGAACACAGGACTATCTTTTTGCGACTGATGCTTGAATATCGCTTTGCGCTTGCGAAGTAATTCTTCGGGACTGATCGGCACAGCCATATCAATATCTTCCACATCCCATTCATGCCATGCCCCGCGATATAGCCATACAAAGCAATCTTGCATCCAGGGCTCGTTTTTTAGCCGGTCTATGGCTTTAAAAATAGCATCCAAACAAACGGCGTGTGTGCCATGCGGATCGCGCAGGTCACCTGCGGCAAATATTTGTTGCGGTTTTATCTGCGTGAGCAGGTCAACAATGATCTGGATATCCGCTTCGCCTAAAGGTTTTTTTCTGATCTGACCGGTTTCATAAAAAGGCATATTTAAAAAATGTGCATTCTCTTCTTCAATACCGCAAAAACGGCAGGCAGCAGTAGCTTCGCCACGTCTTATCAATTCTTTAATATCCCTAACCTGTTCATTATCCTCTTCGCCTAACTTTTTTGTATTTAAAAATGACGCCACATTTTTCTTGATCTCCATTGCCTTTTCGGGAAGGAGCCCCATACGTTTGGCAAATCCCGCAGCAAAATCAGCGAACCGTAAGGCGTCGTCATCAAAAACCGCGATGTTACCCGACGTTTGATATGCTACATGAACATCGTGCCCTTGATCGGATAGCCTAAGCAAGGTGCCTCCCATAGATATTACGTCATCATCCGGGTGCGGACTAAATATTAATGATCTTTTGGGGAAAGGGTTTGCCCGCTCGGGCCTGTTAATGTCATCAGCACCTTTTTTGCCACCGGGCCAGCCGGTTATTGTATTTTGGATGCTTTTATAAACCTGGATGTTCAGCTCATAAGCGGTACCAATACGCACCAGCAATTCCGATAAGCCTTCTTGTTTATAATCGTCAACAGTTAGTTTTAAAATAGGTTTATTAAGAAACAAGCTTAGCCAAACAACGGCCCGCCGTATTAATTTCTCATCCCAATCGCAGCTACCAACCAGCCACGGTGTTTTGATCCGGGTAAGCTCTAAAGCGGCATTCTCGTCCACATAAACTGTTACATTTTTGTGCTGCTGCAAAAACGAAGCGGGTAATTTGGCTGTGATATTACCCTCAACCATATCCCGTACTACTTCGGCCTTACCTTCACCCCATGCCATCAATATAACTTTATGCGCCCGCATAATACTGCCAACACCCATGGTAATGGCCCTAAGCGGCACGTACTCCTCCTTAATAAAATCCTTGGTAGCATCGGCTATGGTAATAGGATCGAGTTTTACCAGCCTGGTTGGCGAATTAAATGCTGAGCCCGGCTCATTAAAGCCAATGTGCCCGGTACGGCCAATGCCCAAAAGCTGAATATCAATACCGCCTGCATCCAGGATGCTTTTTTCGTATTCGCGGCAAAACTCGCTTACCTTTTCAATGGGTACACCGCCATCGGGTATGTAAATGTTGGATCTTACGATATCAACATGATCAAACAAGTGCTGATGCATAAACCGCCAATAGCTTTGCAGGGCATCCCTGTCCATCGGGTAATACTCATCCAGGTTAAATGTGATCACATTTTTAAAGCTCAGGTTTTCCTGCTTATGCAAACGCACCAGTTCCTTGTAAACAGCAATAGGCGATGATCCGGTTGCCAAACCCAATACGGCCATCTGGCCCTTGCTTTGTTTTTGTTTGATACAATTTGCTATCTGCGCCGCTATACGTACAGAGGCTTTATCTGGATCTTTATAAATGTGTAAGGGGAGTTTTTCAAATGATGTTATCGTATAGTCTAACAGTTGCATATGCTATAGTTCTTCGATCGGATTGATTTACTGTGATCAGTTATTTTTAATTGTTGCAGCGGTATGCGAAACTTTTATCGTACCGTGTTCATACTGCATGATGTAATTGTTATTAAATACGCAGTTAATAGGTACTACCACCAATTTGCTTATTAATTATTAACATAAAATAACCTGTTAATTTGTGGTTTTGGTTAAGCTGCGTTTTATTTGTTTAAGTGCGCAGCGTTCACTATTACCGTGAATTAACAGGTCAGCTTTATGTCAAAAAGGGTTTGTTTTATGGAAAGTAAACACTTTGAAGGCTGTAAGGTAAATTCAATATTTTATCACCGCTACCACCCAGGGTAATGCTGGTGCCACCATTAATGTTTAACACTCCCGACCGGTAATAAGCATAACCGGTTTTACCTGTGCCAAGATAATCGCCAATGCAAGGGATATCTCCGGCTGTGCCACTCCAGTATTGAAAGCTCGATTTGGTAGTACCATCAGCAGCGTTACGGATATACCATGTGCCGTTTGACGGACGGTAAATGGCGATATCAGTTAAGCCGTCGCCATCGTAATCACCGGGTACCGGGATATCATTAAGGCTGCCAAAAACAAAGCTGGTTACGCCATAAAAATAAAATGTACGGGTAGATGGTCGGTAAACGGCCATGTCCGACGTACCATCGCCGTCAAAATCGCCCGGAATAGGTATATCACCGGTGGTACCATATTGTACATTATTACTCACGCCATTCAATAAGTAGTAAAACTTATTGGTGTTTGCTGTAGCCGATGGGCGGTAAATGGCCAGGTCTGTTTTACCATCACCATCAAAATCTCCGGGCACAGGGATGTCTCCTGCCTGGCCATATTGTGTGGTAACGCCCCCCGGAAGATTATGCCATGTACCATCGGCCGGGTGGAAATATACGTAATCGGTTTCCCCATCCCCATTATAATCACCCGGGCAAGGGATATCTCCTGCAGCACCCTGGGTTACATTTGATAGCCCGCTTACTTTCCAGGTACCATTGTTAAAAAACGCGAGGTTACTTTTTCCGTTGTTATCAAAATCGCATGTCCTGGTCAGCACCGGTTCATGAAAAAGTGTTTTTGTAAAAGAACCAAATCCAAAAGTGTTGAGCCACGGCGAGTAAGTACGCACTCCTATCCTGTCATTATCGCGCGAAAAGTGCATTAAGCGCATATATCCGTTACCACCATTGGTATTAAATTGATAATCTGCCATAATGGTTTTGATGGTGCGCCCCTGGTAAGTATCCTGGCGGTAAGCCTCGCCGCCAACATGCCCGCTTAAAAACAGGCAAACATTACGACGTGTTTTCAAGCGATCGTAGATACCTTGTCCCTGGCTGTTTGTTGCGTTAACACCACCAGTTGCACCCCATGGGGCCGGGCTGCCATTATCTAAAAAGTAATGGGTAACAATAATAGCCTTACGGGATGCATAGGTGCCCAATAAATTATAGGCCCAGGTGTTCATCGCGGTTCTATCCTGGTTCTGGCTATCGTATTCCAGGTAAATACATATCCAATCCAGTCCGCCGCCGCTAAACAGGTCATAGTGGCTATCATTGGCGCCCGAGCCACCTGTATAGTTACCGCCATAATAAGAGCGGCCACTAAAGTGCGATGTACCAAAATAGGTATTGTATTGCGATGTGGCATCGGTTAAAGGAAAGCCCTGGTTAGGATATTGATCATGATTACCTACCGCCAAACCATAAGGTATCCCACTAGGTAATCCTGTTAAAGGCGACTCTAACATATAGTATGCGTTTTTAGCGTTAACCCACTGAAATGGCTGGCTGTCACCATCATCGGTTATATCGCCCAAACCTATCACATAAACGATATTCGAATCGGCCTGATGCGCTTTTATCCAGCGGATCTGGCTTGTGAGCATAGAGTCTGTAGCTCCGTTTTTGTTCGATGTTTCGTATTGAATATCGGGCATCACCACAATATTAAAATCAGTACCGGGTAAAGAGCTGAGTTTTAATTGCCCCGATGAATTTTGAGCTGTCGGATTATCACTGCTGGTTGTTTCGGCAGTCAGATTACTTTTTTTACATGATGAGATGGATACCATGAAAAAAAACGAGCATCCCAAAAAGGCTGCAAAAATTAGAGACAGTACGCTTAGATGACGGTTTTTGAAAGGAATGCCTTTCGGATTCCATGAGGTAGTCCTTAAGTTTAAGATCTGTTTCATAAAAAGTGATTAATGGTGTTTAAATTAGGTTACTGATTTGCCCTTTTCGATCAAGAGCAAACAAAAATTGGCGTATTGAATACTGTGTATCAATTATTTACAATACGCACAAAACCAAACACACCACTAATCACCTCATATTTATATCATTGCGATACCTGGATAGATAATAAAAAATGTTAAAGATTACAGATGTAACCGGAGCTGCTAATGTGGTAAGTTAATGCAGGGGCACATCTACTCCTGCCCATATCTTTTTTGACGACCAGTCTTCATCCGGAGCCGCCCAAAATTCATCACTCTCGGGTAAACCGAGCGGCAGCAGGATATTCGAACAGATATACAAACTCCCGGTTGAAACATAAATGTCGGCTAAAAGAGGCTGATGCCCATAAACGCCTAATTGCAGCCACCCGTTTTTATCATAAAGGCCCGGGGCCGAAGTGACTTTAGTTATCACTGCCGACAAAGCGCACCTCACCTGGGGCGCAGTAAGCTTTTTAGGCAAAGTTTTTTTTAATGCGGTATTAGCCAGGTGCTGGAATGCTGCGGTACGATAAACTATCGATCGCCCAACAAGCGGATAAGTACCATCCGGGGCTATAAACTGCTCCTGTATAATGGCGTATTGCCTGTTAATATCAACCAGGTCCTTTTTCATATCCAGATAAAAAGGATCTTTTTCTGCCACCCAGTTCAACACTTCGTGCATGTATGGATGAATTACAAAACTATTGTAATAATCTAACGAGAAATGAGGGCCATCATTGTAAAAACCGCCTCCCTGGTACCATTGCGCATGCTGGCGCAAAGCATAGTCAATACGCATAATATCGTACTCTTCCCCTATTGATAGGAAGAACGTTTCTATCATGGCGCTAAACAATATCCAGTTATTGAACCCCGAACGTATTTTACGGGTACTTCTTAAACATTCGAGCGCCTGTTTTTTGCATTTACTGTCTAATGCTTGCCACAACCTGGGGCAACGGATAAAGGCATAGGCCACATAAGATGCATCAACTAATGATTGCCCCAATGGCGTACCATGGTCATCCCAGTTCATATAATCGCGCGCCGAGGGATTAACAGCATTGCCTATCCCCTTTACTGCCAGCGCAAAGTATTTATCTCTTAGCTTCTTTTCTGCAGCGTTCATGTCTTCCAGTTGCAGCCAGGGTGCAATTCCGGATAGTAAACGGCCCATAGCCTCCAGGTGCGAGTATTTGCTTCTATCGCCCAATACCTTTTCGGGCATTTCTACCGGCATTTTCTCCCGTAGCTGGTCTGCAGCCAGGGCGGTTAATACGGGTTCGGTTAAATTCATCAAAAAATCAAGCCACAACTTACGATGATCAATGGCTGCCGGTATTTTTTCATCGGCGGCCATATTGATATTACGGGAAAATACAACAGGGCTTACGCCCAGTATCGTGCTGTTTTTTAAAAATGTTCTTCTTTTCATGGCTCTTTTATTACTCTGGCCTCGCCCTGCTCATTTATTGGTTGGTTTTCATCTTCAGCATCCTGGCTTCGCCAGGAGCAAATTCGATCGATAGCAATATTTTATCGTTTGTTACTTTGGTTTCCTTTACGGGTGCATACATTGTTGCTCCCCTATCATAAGGCAATACCGGCGCCGAAAGCTGCACACCCAAAGGATAATGTCCTTTCAAAGTGACGCTTACCGATTGTGCCTTGCCCGATTTATTGACCAGGTACAAGTAATCGGTACGATCGGCATTCTTAAACAGCGCACATAAAATGTTTTGATTATCTATCGAACCCAAACCAGGAACAGCATTAATATCCAACTCACCTACCGCAATATCCTGGTTATAAGGCTGGGCTGATACATGGTAAGGGCCGTACAATTGGCTGCTCATTACCACCGGACCGATAACATCATTGAGGTAATGGTTAATGGCTTTTACATAAGCATACTTTTCGGTTAAACGGCCGGCGCTGTCGCGGATAGCATACTTGTAAGGTTCAGGGGTATCTAAAGGATAATCATAAGTAAAATACATACAGCCTTTGCCCCCATAAGCCACCGGGCAAAAAGCCATAAAGCTCAGTTCGTACATGCCGGGGTTATTGTAATTACGATGCTGCGTAGTGTATGGGTAATACCATAAGGGGCGGCCATCAGCTTTTTGTTTCATGATGGAAAGATTATAAAAGTAATCTTTGCGCAGGTCGCCGTTCACAAAGGGATAAAAATCAAAGGATACCACATCGGGTCTCATCAATGGGTTTTTATTCACAAGGAAAGTATCGAGATAAGCCTCATACAATTCATGGCTTTTAAAAGCATACACCGGCAGCATATTCACATAAGCCATTTTGCCGGGATCGTTCCGTTTTACATCCGACACCCATTTCCGGATATTATCCGCTTCTTTAACCTTAGGCTCATCGCGGATGCTATAGCCCAGCAGGGTTGCACGCAGCTGCTTATCCAGCGATTGGGTAAAACGGAAGGACATAGTTGAAAGCGAATCGTTATATCCTTTACCACGCGGCGTAAGGTAAAATGTTTGGATGTGATATTGCTGCAGAATACGCAGCAGTTTAATGTGCGTAGCTTCGTTTTGATAGGGTAGAAATTTATTGTAATTGTTCTTTCCCGAAAAGAAGTTAAACCAGGCATCTTTAGCTTCTTTTACGTGCTTTTTGTAAACATCAAAGTTTACATCTGCCGAATCAGGCGATACATCCACATAGGTGCCTATAATAAATTTATCCTGCTTAAACTGGGCATAAACCGGTTTGCTGGTCAATGCAAAAATCAACAAACAGCAGCCCATAAAAGTATTAACACCTATGCATTGCCTGCCAGTCATTTAATAAGGTATTAAAGTTATTGGTTATAAAAAACCCGGCCGTTTTATGCGGCCGGGGCTCAAATTAATATCCGGGGTTTTGAACCATTTTGGTTGGGTTCACATCAATTTGTGTTTGTGGTATGGGCCATAATTTGTTATGATCATCTAAACGCAAAGCATTACCTAAACCGGCAAAGTAAGCATTCATTACATTAAGCAAATTATTGGTGCGCACCAGATCGAAGAAACGCAGGCCCTCAAAAGCCAGCTCTACACGGCGTTCGTGCATAATACGGGTACGGAAATTTGCCTGACCAGTTACATACGTAGCTGTTACTGCAGCATTGGTAGTTTGCAATGCGGCTAAGCCCGCACGTGTCCTCACTTTATTAATGTAAGGCAGGGCCTGCACAAAGCCAGCTGTGGCATCGTTTTCATTTAAACATTCGGCGTACATCAGCAAAATATCAGCATAACGCAGTACCGGGTAATCGGTATTGGCATCGCCTGGTACGGTTACGGTAGGATCTGCAAACTTCACCACATATGACGAGCCGAATGTGTTACCCGAAATATTTTGGATATTAACCGTTGCATCGCGGCGGATATCGCCGGTCTCGAATTCGTTATAGATATTAACAGTTGGCTGATCGGCGTTGGTTGAAGTAAAAGTATTGGTTGGGCCCGCACCTACACCCAGGCCGCCGCCCGAGTACTGTACCGAGAAGAGGATCTCTTTATTGTTACCGTTGTTGTATTTAAAAACATCGGCAAAGTTGGGCAACAGGTCGTATTGTGTTGTTCCCTGGTTGTCGATAATGCCTTTCAATATAGGTGCAGCTTGTGAAAACTTTCCTTCGAACAGTAAAACACGCGCCAGCATTCCCTTTGCAGCACCGGCAGTTACCCTGCCAATATCCGACGTAGCGGTATAAGTGTTAGGTAATCCGGCAGCAGCCTCGGTAAAATCTTTTTCAATTTGCACAAATACGTTTGCTGCGGTTTCGCGGCCGTAATCATATGATTGCTCAGGGCTGGTTATCTCTTTAAGTACAAGCGGCACACCGCCAAAACATTTTACCAGGTTAAAGTAATAGTAAGCGCGCAAAAATTTTGTTTCGGCAATCAGGCGGGCCTTCAAGGTAGCATCCATGGCAACGGCATCAATTCTGCCTAATACGGTATTTGCACGTGAAATACCTACATAAGCTGCATTGTAACGGTTTGATATCTGTGTAGAATTATCGCCACCTACCGGTGCGTTGGTATAATTATCAAAGCCGCAATGCCCCTGTGCACACAATGCCGAAACAGCTTGTGCATCATCTGTAGGAATATCGCCAAACATAAACTCCTCCGACGCGGCGCCGGCACCTTGCAGTGAACTGTATACCGCGGTTACGGCATTCACCATATCATTACTGGTTTTATAAAAACTCTCGGTAGATGTCGAGGTAATAGGTGCCAGATCAATAAAGCTTCGTTTACAGCATACTACAAGTGTAGAAATAACGAGTAGTAAGCACCATGTATATTTTTTCATGTCTTTTTTAAATTTAAGGATTATAAGCCAACGTTAATACCAAAGGTGAACGTACGGGTTAGCGGATAAGATGCATAATCGATGCCCATCAAACGTAATTCGTTATTTGTACCTCCGCCGCTGTAAACATTTACATCGGGGTTATAACCAACGTAATGGGTAAAGGTGAACAGATTTTGTGCTGTAGCATATAAACGAACAGACGATATATGTGCCTTGCGTGTTAATAACGACGGAACGTTATAGCCCAGTGTAACATTTCTTACCCTTAAGTACGAACCATCTCTTAACCAGCGGGCAGGCTGTGATGCCGTATAACCAACAGCAGCGTTACCGGTAGTACCCTGCCTTGGGTAAAGGCCGTTGCCCGGCTGAGATGGCGACTGCCAGCGGTTCAACACCTCTTCCTCCAATTGGTTCCACGAAAGTGCCGGGCCGTATGAGCCGATGAAGCGCGAACTCAGCATAAATACATCATTGCCTTGTACACCCTGTAACTCAATAGCCAGGTCGATACCTTTATAGCTAAAGCGGTTGGTAATACCGTAGGTAAAGTCGGGATTAGGGTCGCCAATAACGGTACGATCGTCGGCGGTAATCTTGCCATCGCCATTCACGTCAACAAATTTGGTATCGCCGGGGCCGCTTAAGCGGTTGTTTTCGGTAAAACGTTGTTCAGAGTGAGCATCCACGTCGGCCTGATCTTTAAATACACCATCTATTTTGTACCCATAAAAAACAGATACCGGATAATCTACACGCAGTTGCTGCGTACTTGCCGAACCTTCAGAGTTGGTAGTAATGGTTTCATCTTTTTTACCCAGGTGCAATACCTTGTTACGGTTACGCGAGAAGTTAAGATCAGTAACCCACTTAAAACCTGCGTTATCAATATTGGTAGTGCGCAGTGAAATATCGATACCTCTGTTTTGTATCTCGCCAACATTACCATTTTGACTGGTAAAGCCCGACAGTGCCGGTACAGGCAGCGAGTAAAGCAACCCGGTGGTCAGATCGCTATAGTAATCAAAGGTTAGGTTAACGCGGTTTTTTAAAATACTTACGTCTAAACCGACGTCCATCTTTTTGTTGTACTCCCAGGTTATCTCATTATTAGGCAGGTTACCCGGCGCGTAACCAGAGACCACGCCAGAGTTACCAAATGTATAGTTAGCTGAACTTAATGACGGGATACCAGGGTAATAACCAATGTTGAAATTACCCGCTTCACCATAGCTGCCGCGTAGTTTCAACTCATTAAGCAAAGTAAACCTTTTAGCAAAATCTTCTTCACTAATGCGCCATCCGGCTGATACTGACGGAAAGTTACCCCACTTTGTATCCGTGCCAAACTTACTCGAACCATCGCGGCGAATAACTGCCTGCAACAGGTATTTATTTTTATAAGCGTAACTGGCACGGGCAAGATAACTTAACAGTGTCCATATGTTTTTGCTAACACCGCTACCCACAATACTTGCAGAACCGGCCAGATTTGGCACCAGGTCATTTTGAAAACTGCCCGCGGCACCTGCTAATGTATTACTGATGGCCGTGTATTTTTGTGCGCTATAACCGCCCAGCAAGTTCAGGTCATGATCTTTGGCAAAGGTATGCTGATAGGTCAGGATGTTATCCCAGGTCCAGTTCATGGTATGGCCTTCTGTTCGCGAAGCAGCTATATTGGCAATATTAGGGCCAGGGAACGTAGGTGTGAGCGCCTGGGTACCGTTGGCTGCAACCGATACGGTTGACGGGCGATATTTATCGCTCCAGTTTGAACGGGCATCTATACCCAGGGTGCTGCGAAAGGTTAGCCCTTTTATAAATTCAATTTCGCCATAGGTACTGCCCATATATCGCGATACTTCCTGTGTCCAGTGATATTTAGGATCTTCAATAGGCTGCAGTGGTGAGTTGGCTGTTGCGTAACCATATTGAGTATACAAAGGAACACCGTTATTTGAATTATATAATCCTTCGGGGGTTTTAGGTGCGATGGTTGGCGGCTGCACCAGGGCCGACAGGATAACACCGGCATCCAGATCCGGGCTATTGATATGTAGGTCGGTATTGCGGCGATTTTCTATTGAGTAAGAAGGCGAAAAGTTCATGCCTACCTTAAAAAAGCTGTTTACTTTGGCATCTAAATTTACCCTGCCGGTATAGCGTTTAAAATCGGTAGCTTTAACAATACCATCGCGGGTAAGATAGTTACCGGATACAAAGAAGGTAACTTTATCACTACCGCCCGAGCCCGATAGCTGATAATTTGATGTGGGCGCATTCTTTTGATAGATCAGGCTCTGCCAGTCGGTATTGGCCACATTTGCCGGATCGTCAAAAGCGGGGATATAATTTACGTTAGCCAGCGAGTTATTGTAAAGGCGGCTGCCGTTAGGCGTAGCCGGGTTACCATTTACCGATGCCCAGTTAGCTGCCGTTTGCTCTTTATAGTATTGGATAGACTCGTCCCTGTTGAGCAGTTTTAACATTTTAGGTATATCCTGTATACCGGTATAATAGTTAAAATCGATACGGCCCTGCCCGGCTTTACCCTTTTTTGTAGTGATAAGCACAACGCCGTTACCACCACGCGAGCCGTAAATAGCTGCTGCTGATGCATCTTTTAACACATCAAAAGAGGCCACATCATTCGGGTTGATCATATTGATATCGCTTGCATCGGCCAATGGTATACCATCAACCACATACAATGGGGTATTATCGGCGCTTATTGAACCGGTACCCCTGATCTTTACTGTAGGGCTGGCACCGGGCCGACCGGTACTGGCGGTTACTTCCACACCCGGCACCTGGCTGGCTACAGCATCAAGGATGTTGGTAGTTATCTGATCTTTGATCTCGTTAGCCGTAACCGAAGAGGTTGATGCGGTTAAGCTTGCACGTCGCTGGGTTCCGTATCCAATTACAACTACTTCGTTAAGTGCATTGGTTTCTATAACTAATGATACATTGGTTAAAGCACTGTTAACCTGGATCTCTTGGCTGCGATATCCGATGAAACTAAACACCAATGTACTCCCTAACGGAGCATTGATTGTGTATAAGCCGTTAGCATCGGTTTGAACTCCTTTTGTAGATCCTTTTAAAAGTACTGAAACGCCTGGCAGGGTTGAGCCATCTCTGCTCTCGGTAACGGTACCGTGTATTGTAGTTTGCGGATAGACTGCGGTACTACAGAGCATTGCAAAGAGCAACACAAAGGCGCATTTGATTACTGGGGTAAGTAAAAGTTTCATTTTCAAATAATTGATTATTAATTGGTGTGTAGGTTAATACGAGGATATGATATTGAACCACTATAAACCCATACTTTTTTTATACATAAAGTGCGAGTTTATGCTAAAAACCTATTACGGGCTAATTTTAAGGAAAAAGAATGACCTTTATGTTATCTGCAGATCTGATTATATTACCAGGTAATATCTAAAACACTGAGTGCCGATGGCGCGCCCGAACTTAGCGGGGCCTTTTGTAACATAACCGATAAAACACCTTTTTGCTGCCACCGTACCAGATCTATTTGCGGCTCGTTAAAATAGCCCTCTTTCGAGACAAAAAACTCTTTCCAGTCCGTCCAGTTATTTGCGGCGGTTGCTCGGGCCACAACCAAAGGCGCAGCCTGATCCTGCGATTCAAAATGATCTTTTCTCATATAGATCAGGTAGAGGTTATTGTGTTTATCCACGATAAGCTTTGGACGGTTACCCATTAGCGAAAGTTTTATTTCCTGCCAGGTGCCATCAGGTTTACGATAGTAATGAAAATAGCTGGCATCTTTATTTATGCGCGCCCAACCGGTCTCTGCACCTGCTTCCATCCGGTGATACATCACAATGTGCACCACACCGTTATAATCTATAGTTTGCGATTGGCTGTTCATCATTCCCCATCCCCTGTTTAATTCTTTAATTACAATCGATGGTGAATTGGTGCTGATCAGTTTACTTGTATCTAAATTAGCCACAACCTGATCTTTTGTATTATACCAGGTATCTCCGTTATCCGGGCTATAAGCATAACCAATATCGCGGTTACCAACGCCCTCTTTTACTTCGCGCCAGGTCCAGCTTACATGCAGTTTGCCATACTTATCGTAAGTTAATCCGTTCAAATAAGCGTTACGCGTTTTACTGGTACCTTTAAACGGGTCGGAGTAATCGCCTTTGCCCGAAAATACCTGGTGCAGGTTACCCCATTTACTGCTTTTGCCATTGTAGGTAGCTATCATATAGTCAGCATTGTTGCTGCCGCCTTTTCGGTAACCCAACAACATATTTCCCTGCGGTGTATTAACAAAGCGTGGGTAGGTAACGTTATTGAGTGGTTTGCCGTCTTCTAGATAATTCCTAACCTCGCTGAATAATGACGGTTGCCATTTAATTTTTTCAGGCTGGTCTATACATCCCTTTTGCGATACCCGGTAATGCAGTGAGCTGGCATGATGATCAAAAGCGATATGGATAGTACCATCGTTTTTGCATAAGCCAATGCTGATGGTATTGTGCGAATCGTTCATCAATCCCTTGGCGTAAGAAAAATAATAATCGGTAAACCGGATAATTTGCCATGTGCCTGCAGGCAGTTCACGCCGGCCTAAACAAACGTGACGATCGATATCATAATAAGCGACATACTGCCAGCCTTTATAACTGGTAAGCGCATCCTGCTGAAAGTTTTGACCGTTTATAATGTTGCCGTAAATACCTTTGGTTAAGGTTAACGCGGCAGTATCTACAACCGATGCAGTGCTTTTTATATTTTGAGCGTGAATATTACCCGATAAGCCGGAGAAGAACACGATGGTTAATACCAACAGGAAATTCTTTTTCATTTACTGTCTAAATATGATCTATATGCTGAGATACCTCAGCTGTTTGTTTTGAATTTTATCGGGCAACCGCCCTATTATTTCTTTTGTGCCGGTGGTGTTATGCTGATATCCCAATCGCTCACTTTGCTTTGCCTTTCATCTGTAATATTTACCGCTTTAAGGGTTGCGGGTATATTTAATTGCAGGGTTCCGGTGTATTTGTTTGAATTTTTACCGGGTGTCGATCCATCAGTAGTGTAGTAGATATGCGGATCATAGCTATCGGTTTTTAAAGTAACCGTTGCTTTACGCGATACAGAATCAATTACCATATTCCGTTTTACATTATAGGCGCTCGCGGCATAGGAAATGCCCATCGCATCATAACGTTTATACTCGCTTTCCAGCCTTTTCTTAAACCCTTCCCAGCTTCTGTTTTGTGGATAGGTCCAGGCAATTTCGGCTAACGCCGCACCTCGTGGATAGGTCATGTACTCCAGTCGCTGAGGCGTGTGGATAAATTCGGACCAAACATTGGCTTGTACGCCTTTAATGTACTTCACTTCATCCGCAGCCAATTCTGCAGGTATCGGATCGTAAGAGTAAACCTTTTCTAGATCGAGCACGGGGCCGTAGCCAAACTCGCCTTCCAGGACCCGTTCACCTTGCGGGTAATCCAAATAGAGATAGGTGGTCGGTGTCATTACCACGTCGTGTTTAAGTTTGGCAGCAGTGATACCGCCCTGGATACCACGCCACGACATTACAGCCGCATTGGGAGCAAGTCCTCCTTCTAATATCTCATCCCAACCAATAATTCTTTTGTTTTTGGTGAGTAAAAAGTTTTCGATGCGTTTAATGAAGTAGCTTTGCAATTCGTTTTCGTCTTTCAGCCCCTCCTGCTTTATGCGGGCCTGGCACTTAGGGCAAACCTTCCACCTGGTTTTAGGTGCTTCATCGCCACCGATATGAATATATGGGCTTGGGAAAAGTGCAGCAACTTCGGTAAGCACATCTTCTAAAAAGTCAAATGTCTTGTCATTACCCGCACAGTAAATATCGTGTACGCGTACCCAGTATTTTGATACTTCGAAAGGACCGCCGGTACACGAAAACTCGGGGTACGCAGCCAGGGATGAAAGTGTATGGCCTGGCATTTCAATCTCGGGAATAATAGTGATATACCTTGCTGCGGCATAGGCAACTACATCCTTTACCTGCTCTTGTGTATAAAATCCGCCGTTAGGGGTATTATCAAACTGATCTCTGTTTCGCCCCCATTGTGTACCGGCTTTATACGCCCCAACAGATGTAAGTTTTGGATATTTTTTGATCTCGATACGCCAGCCGGCATCTTCAACCAAATGCCAGTGAAAGGTATTGAGTTTATGGAAAGCCATGTTGTCGATAAACTTCTTCACGTATTCAACACTGTAAAACTGACGCCCAACATCAAGCATCATTCCACGCCATCCAAAACGTGGCTTATCAACTATTTTAACAGCCGGTATAGGTATGTTTTTTTGATGTTTAATGCCTGCTGGCATTAATTGCAACAATGTTTGCGTACCGTAAAACAGCCCGGCTGGCCGGCCGGTTATCACTACTTTTTGTTCATCAGCAGTTAATATGTAACCTTCGCTATTCAAGCTATCAGGTGCCTTGTTCTGCGTAAGCAGTATTACATTCTTTTTTAAACCCTGCTTGTCGCCGATAACAGTAATAGGGCTGCCAATAATTTGCTCCAATTGCTTCGCTATTATTGCAGCGGTTGATCTTAGTTCTCTGTTCGATAGATCGATCTTTATCCTGGTTGTTGCCGAAATAGTAAACTGACCCTGCTGCGTTTGAATACTCAAAGGCATGGGGATAATGGCCGGCCCTTCCTTTTTAAGTGATTGGGCTGCCGATATTTCTACAACAAAAATCAGCATCAATAACACGATGCTGATCTTTGTAAAACTTTTATAACTATATGGTATTTGCATTTATCTTGATCCTAAATTTAAGCCGTTTCAATATGCCGGCTCGTACAAAGCTATTTCTAATATACCTAAATTGGTTACTCCGCCCCAGTTAGCTGTTGTTTTCCAGCGTAAGTATCTGATTGCCGGTGCAGTTGTTGGTATAGCGATCAAATGCCCGGCGTTAGCGGCTGCTTCATCGGCAACGGTATTTGTACCTTTTGCCGCGTTAGATGGTTTGGGGTAGGTAAAATCGCCAAGCTTGGTCCAGCCGGTATTTGAACCATCGGGGTTAGGCGTATTGGCAGTTCCCCAAAGTTCCCAGGTTTTAGGACTTCCGGCGTTATATAACAGTGTAGATTCGAGCAAGCTGTTGTTGATGCCCCTTTGATATACGCGCAAGTTACCAAGCTTAGTAGTAACCCCAAGATCTATTGTAAAATATAAGGCTGTTAAAGCAGCTGTGCCCGATTGATAGGCATCATCATCGCCATAACGGTCATCCCACATTTTTTTTAGTTCAAGTGATACGCCGCTTGCACCCAATGCCGGAGCAATTACATAATCTCCTGGTAATTTAATATTGGCGGGCGGGATAAAATATTCCTGAAATTTTGTTTTGTCTAACTGCGAGTATATCGGAAAAGTACCGGTAACAGGAGCCGAGTATGCCGTATCCAAAGCATTTACATCGGGCAAAAACAAAACACGGTATGAATAACTACTACCTGGTTTAACATTTGGTAAGATCGCCTTTATTTTATCAAAGCCCAAAACGGTAGTTGTTTTTACAGTTCCTGTTATATCGGTATAGGTAATTTCGAGTCCTGCAAAATAATCAGTTTGATACCAATCCAACACGCCTGAGCGCTCAATAATATTGGCCCCTTTTAAAGGCATTATTGTTGAACTCAATTCGGCAATGCGGGCGGCATCATACACCTGCCCGGTCACTTCAGACTTTACCGACACGTGCCCCGCACTATCGTACGTATAAACTTCAAAAGTGTATGATCCTTTGGCAATGGAGTTAAACGTTAAATTGATGTTTTGGCCAGGCAACTTTTGAACATTATAAGTGGCCGAATCGGCTCTAAAATTCCAATAAACTTTTACTTTGGTGATCTGTGGCTCTGCATCAAACCTTAAAGTAAGCATCATCCTGTTGTTACCTCCGTGCGCTACTATGCTACTTGGCTTACCCGCGTAAATGATTTCGCCGTTCTTAATAAAATTCTCATAGCTGGCATTCATTTTACCACATGAGGATAATAAACCAATTGCTAAAATATAACAAAGGGCGTATTTAAAAAATATCTTGAATTTCATATTGTTCTATTGATTATTGCCCCCAAAAAGTTAATTCGACACACGACATATAGTTGGTGCTGCCCCAGGTACTGTTGCACTTAATACGCACGTAACGCACAGGGGGCAAGTTCCTGTCAAAACGCCACTCCTCACCTTTTAAGCCGGCAGCAATGTCTTCCGCTGTTTCCGTACCTACAGGCAAGCCCGATGGTTTAACCGACAGGCAAGACATAGCCTTTGTCCACAATGAAAAATCATCCGACGGCAAGCCGGCTCCGGTCCATACGTAAACCTCATAATCTTTAAAAGCCGCGTGTTTCCATATTACTGCGGTTAGATCCATACGTGCCTGATATAACCAGCGGCTTAATTTGGTAGTTACGCCCAGATCAATAGTAAACCAACCCGGCATACCTGTACCGGCGTTAGTTTGAAAGGCCTCTACATCGGTAGGGCCGGCTTTACCATTCCAGGCTTTTTCCAGGGCCATATTTTGGCCGGCCGCGTTATAAAAATAGTTTGTTTTATTAGTTACATCGCTGGATAGGACATATTTTTTAAACTTGCTTTTATCCAATTGACTTTCATAAATGGGGGTTACAGTTTTGATGAGCGTATCCGATCTGTTATTCCATCTATCTTTTACAAATACCCCAAATATACGCGGCACGGCATCAAAACCACGGGCACTCATATTACCCTGAGGGCTTTTGGTGTAGTTCACTTCGGCCTCTGTCCAATCATCAGTAGCTTTAAGTTTTGTTAAAATTGTGATGACGATGTTGGCCGTATCCGGATTGGTATAGGTTACGTATAGTCCGCCAAAATCAGCATCGGCAGTAATACTTGCCCTAACTGTTAAGATCGGGGGTGTTAGCGGAACGATCTTTACCGCCAGTGGATCTGACTGCTTTTCATTCCGGCTAACCGCATATAAATTCACATCATAAGTATTGGTGGAACCTAATCCGGTTATCACTAAAGAATTACCATAAGAAGATGATTTAACTTCTTTTACAGTGCCTTTCGGCGATTCGTAAACAGCTTTTACGTACAATACATTAGGGTCGTTAGGTAAAACATAGGTAATTTTAGCCCCGCCGGATAGTGGCTGTACGGTAGCGTTTAATACAGGAGCCGGTGCGGGCCCGTCTTTAGTAAGGGGCTCATTACGTTCTTCTTTACAACTTGCAAACAGTATAAGCACTGCTAAACAGATATTTATAGCTTTTTTCATTGTGTGTTATTTATATTGTTTAGGTTACCATCCCGGGTTTTGAACCAGGTTTTTATTAACAATCACGTCATATTCTTTTATCGGCCAGAAATAATCGCGGGTTTTGAAGGTTTGGTTAAACAAAACCTTTTGCCTGTAAAAACCTGCTACATCTGCCTGATTTACATCCCATCCTAAAACGGGGCCATTTAGTTCTTTGATAGCTTCTTTCCATCTGCGCAGATCCCAGAAACGTTGGCCTTCAAACGCCAGTTCTATCGCGCGTTCGCGATGGATAATATCTCGGAGGCCACTTTGCGTAGTAAATTTTGTAGGGTTGGTAGAATACTGTGTCCACGCATCCTGAACGGTTTTTAGCCCTGCACGATCACGTACCTTGTTGATCCATATATAAGCTTCGGCTTGATTATTTACTTCATTCAAAGCTTCTGCGTAAAGCAGATACAGATCTGACAAACGCATAATTGGCCAGGTGTATGCAGAAGGGCTATAACTTGCCGTAGCCGAATAAACACTTAAATAATTAACCAACTTTTGTGGAAAATAACCAGTGATAGAATACTTAATGGTATTATTTTTAGCAGATACCTGCCCTAATTTGCTTTGTACCGTATAGCTGTTGGCTTCTACCAATTGGCCTTGCCCGTACCAAACACCTCCGTCAAAACCTAAACTTGCATAAAAACGTGGCTCTCTGTCAAAATGGAGCTGGATGGTTTGGTAACCTTCTTTAACATAGTATTTTTCTGCTGTAACGGCAGTTCTTAGGTTAAGTTTGTTGGCATAGTTCCAGGTCACATCTTCAGTTATAGGCACACCGTTCTTTGAATAAAACATTTCAACCATTTTAAGAGTAGGTGCCAGATCCGAGTTGAGACTACCCGCTGCTACGGCCGAATAATCCAACCTTGGCTGTGATGCTACCTGTATATCACTGGTTGACGTGTTTGAGTTACCCCAAATCAGCTCTGAGCTCCATTTAGATGAAACAGCGTTACGGAAACTCAGTTTAAGGTTAGTTTCGGTGGAAACAGTTGCTGAAAGCGGATCCTGGCTGTAGGTATACAATTTCATATTGGCGCTGTTGCATGCATCTATAGCTGCTTTACAGGCGTCAACCCCTTTTTGCCATTTACCTGCGTCGTACGTAGGATTAAAAAGTTGCACACCATCTTTATCTTTAAAGTTGGCATAATCAGTGTTACCATTAAATAGTGGACTGGCAGCAGTAACCAGCACCTGTGCCTTTAACGATAGTGCAATGGGTTGTGTAATACGCCCCAAATCAGTTGCCTGGTTTTGTATGATAAGAGGCAGGCTATTGCTGTTTATAGCCTCGTCCAGTAACTGAACTATGTAATCAACGCATTCGTCAACTGGCGCACGTTTTATCTGTACGTCATCTACACTCGTTGAAATTGGCAAATTAACCCTGATCAGAGGAATAGGGCCATACATGCGGAAAAGCCAAAAATGATAATATGCTTTAAGCACTTTAACTTCGGCCACCCATTGTGCTTCTTCAGAAGGACCCAAATCGCGCACTTTACTGATATTATCCAAAAAAATATTACAATCTCTTAACCCTTTATAAAGAGCTGTTGCATTTTGTTCACCATCCCAGTAATTATTTACCGGGGCAACTGTACCCTGGCTGCCTGTTGCTATTTGCATAGGCAAAATGGTTGTTGTATTGTAATACCACAATTCATCAGCTCCCATTAGTGCGGGATTATTTTGCCTTAGTGAATGCTTTGGCATGTATGAATAGCATGTAAACAGATATTTTTGAGCAGCCGAACGTATGGTAAACGCGTTCTCAATGGTCGCGATGTTATCAGGCACGACATCCAAAAACTTGGTACAGGATGCCAATGGCAGTATACTGATCAATATCAGTGCATATATTTTTTTCATATCAATGTTTTCTTAAAAGCCAACTGAAAGACCCATATTAAATACTCGTTGTACCGGGTAACCTAAACCTGAGCTACCCATCTCAACATCCCATAATTTAAAGCTGCTTAGTGATGCCAGGTTTGAGCCGTTAACATATAGCCGCATCGATTCGATGCTGAATCTCCTGGTTAGTTTTTTAGGTAAGGAATATCCTATTTCCACGTTTTTCAATCTTAAAAAAGTGCCATCGCGCATAAACCAGGTGCTTATCTGGTTATTATTGGTGTTGGTAGTTGGGCTTAAACGTGGCCACAAGGCATATATATTCCTGTTATCTTCAGACCAATGGCTATCAGCATAAGCTTTTAACAATTGGTTTTCTGTTTTCGAGACAATTGTTTCTCCCGGATAAGTGTAAGAGATAAACGGAGCTGTGGAACCATTTTCGTTTATCCAGAAAGAAGAACGGCCGGAGCCCTGAACAAAGAAGGATATATCAAAATTTTTGATCCCCATTGATGCGCCGAAACCATAAATAATTTCAGGATCTGTTGGGTAGCCTATCGCTGTCATATCTAAGGTGGTTATCTTACCGTCACCATTCAAATCGCGGTATTTGATATCACCGCCGCCATAATCAACGCCGGGAGTACCAAATTGTATAGGAGAATTTTTCGCCTCGTTATCATCTACAAACAGGCGTTCGGCAACGTAGCCAAAGCGCTGCGACAAAGACCTGCCCACATGCGATAGGTAAGTTTCGGGGTATTGCGGCTCTTCATATACATCAAACCTGCTGGTAACATAGGTAAAGTTACCCCTTGCGGTTAGCCAGGTACCGTTACTAAAGGAAGTTGAATAGTCTAAAGACATATCCACACCTTTACTTGATGCCTTACCCACATTAGCCCGTACAGCTGCAGAATTACCAATAGTTGTAGGAATGGATGCCCTGGTCATCAGGATGTTGTTACGGTTCTCTTTGAAAAAGTCGGCCTGCAGGTTAAACTTATCAAATAAGCTTACTTCCAAACCTAAATTTGTCTTTTTGGCTACTTCCCAGGTGATGTCTTTATTATCATATCTCGAAACGGTAACTCCGTTAAGCGTATAGTTAAAATCGGTTCCGAATGTTGCGGCCTTTGCAGCATCATTCATGTTAACCACCGACAGATAAAAGAAACGATCATCGGCACTACCTATTGCATCATTACCCACTAAGCCATATGTGGCCCTTAGTTTGAGCTTCGATACCGTATTTAGAAACGGTTTGAAGAAGCTCTCGTTAGATACTACCCAGGCACCTCCTACTGATGGGAAAAATCCAAATCTTTCAGTCTGGTAAAACTTCTCCGATCCGTTGTATCCAAAGTTAAATTCGGCAATATACCGGCTATCATAAGCATAGGTCGCCCGGCCTGACAAGCCCAGATTGCGGGAAGGGAGTGATTGCTGTAACGATGAGGCATTACCTACCAATTGGTTATTCAACATGTAAACAAGTAAACCGCTTATGGCATGCTTTTTATCAAATGTGCGTGAGTAATTAAGTACAGACTCGAGGTAAACCTGCGATTGAATGGTCTTGGCGCCTTCGCTGTAACCTAAATACTCTGTACCTGTATTAGGGTTAAGTTCGGTTAAACTAAAATTGCCTGTGGCTTTATCAAAGTTACCTGCCTGGTAAAAAAACGGATTATAATACCTGCTTACATCAAAATAGGCAGTTCTGTTAGTATTACCCATCGCCCTAAAGGTTAACCCTTCTGTAATAAACTGCAGGTCTTGTTTTAACTCAAACTGAGCCAGCATTAACGACCGGGAATAATTTTTATATCCCTTAACCATATCGGCATATGGGTTGAGGTAACCGTTAACAAATGTACCACTGCTTTCGGCTATTGCATTACCAAATAAAATATGTGGTACATTGGCATAGTTACCTGTATTTTCATAATAAGGGCTAAACAATACAGGGTTGGTACGCATCACTTTTTGATACATACCTGCGCCGCCATCTATGGGGCCGGTGTAATCATCAAAACTACCGTATAACCGTACACCAACCTCGGTAGTTTTGGTAACGCTGATGCTGGTATTGGCACGCAACAGGTAGCTTTTAAGATCGATATTTGAGTTGAAGTTGTTCTTTTTATCTACTTTAAGCACGCCGTTATCCTGGTTCAACGAACCTGCAATGTAATATTTAGCTACCTGGCTACCACCACTTACGTTGAAGTTGGCCCGCTGGTTCATGGTATAATCCTTGAAGAGCGCTTTCCTCCAATCAGTGGCAGGATAGAAATACGAATTAGTACCTTTAATTGTATTATCGATCTTGCTTTGTGAATACGGGCCGCCCTGCAACGGGTTACGAGTTAAGTAAGCTTCGTTTTCAAGTTGCATGTAGGTTATCGGGTCGGCCAGTTGTACGTTGGTGGTTGGTGCAGAAATAGAGTTTTCTAACCTGAAATTCACTTTGGCTTTCCCTTCTTTACCTTGTTTTGTAGTTACCAAGATAACACCGTTAGCACCTCTGGCACCATATACCGCGGTTGATGTGGCATCTTTTAAAATTGAGAAACTGGCAATATCGTCTGGCTGTGTCCGGGCCAGTTCGGTAGTAGAAAGCTCCACACCATCGATCAGGATCAGCGGATCTTTTTTATAACCGAATGTTGTTACACCACGAATAAAGAACGAGGCATTATCCTGCCCCGGCTCGCCGCTGCGCTGGTAAGCTATAACTCCTGATAATCGCCCGGCCAACGCGGTTGTTAAGTTACTGGACGGCACCTTGAGCTCTGAAGGATTTATTGTGGTTACAGCACCGATCAGATCGTTTTTCTTTTGTGTGCCGAAACCAACAATAACTACTTCGTTAAGTCCTTTTGCTACCGGTTTCATGGTAACATCTATTACGGTGTGCCCGGCAACAGGTATCTCCTGGGTTACATAGCCTATCATGCTAAATACCAAAACCGAATTATCACCGGGTACATCTAATATGTACTTACCGTTAAAATCGGTGGTGGTGCCCGTTGTTGTACCTTTAACCATTACCGATACACCGGGAACGGTGCCTACGGAATCGCGAATGGTACCATGAACTTCTTTTTTGAATGGCGCGTTTCGCAGCAATTTCAAATTGACGTTAGCCGTATAGGCCTCCTTTTCAACCAGGTGTTTTTTTTCAGAACTGAAGGCATTGTATTTTAAACAACAACACAGAATGACCTGAAGTAATAAAACGCATTGTAGTGGTTTCTTCATAAATTAATCAACATTGGGGGTTTGTATGATGATGTTCATTTCTTAACCTCGTATACGCTAAAAATGCACACCGCCACTATACACATTCAAATTATTATGCAAAACATCAGCACTCAACTACCTGATGAACAACAGGTAACACAGATTTAAAACAAGGTTAACATAACGGTTACTTTGCCACTTGTAATACTTTAAGACCTTGAGTATATAAGCGGGTTTTGCTCATTATTATTTAGCGGATCGCCAACCTTAAGCTGGTTAACCTGCTCATCGGTCAATATATTTTGGGTACCGTTAAAAGTATTTCCATCGGGCATATAAGCACACGTCATGGCCCGCCTGAAGCCTGGAGTCATATTGGCGTGGGCCCCATGTATGGTAAGGCCGTTATGAAAAGAGCAGCTACCGGCTTTCATGTGTGCAGCAAACGCTTTGGTTGATTTAAATTCGGGATAGTACGTGAAGATCGCTCCCATATTTTTGCTGATCCCGGGGTTTTCGAAAGTTGTTTTTTGATGCGAACCGGGAATGAAGAACAAACAGCCGTTTTCAAGCGTCGCGTCATCCAATGCTACCCAAATCGACAGGGCGTTCCTGTCAGTAAACGACCAGTAAGGTGTATCCAGGTGCCATGACGTTGGGTTTGCCCAGGGCTTTTTAATTAAGGCCTGATCGTGCCATATCCGTATCCCATCAGAGCCGGAAAGTTTGGCTGCCATCTCACCAAGGCGTGAGTCGAGCATTATGGCGCGCATCTTTTCGTTATCCTGCCATAAATTGAGTAGCTGGTCAAATACATTATCATAATAGGCTTTATCCGCGTCGTCGCCTTTGCCATATACTTCTGCACGGTCGGGCATTTTGTTGCCATTACGTTTAGCTACTGCCTCATTGAGGGCCTCGCGCCATTCGCTAAGTTCTTTTTCGGATAAAAAATCTTCAATAAGCAAAAAACCGTTGTTTTGATAGCTTTCTATTTGATCTGTTGATAGTTGGTTCTTCATTGTTTTTATTTTTTAGTTTGTGTTCTTATCATATTAACCTGTGTTATTGATCACATCAATACACCGTACCGGGCGCGCAGCAGATCTTTCATATAGCAGTTTATTTCGAATCGATCGGCAACAGGTTGTTGCGTGAAGGGCACTACCGGCATATAGGGCGGCGGGCCAAATTCGGTAGTGAAGGTTAAAACATGAGCTCCATTGTTCTGATTGCTCTCAACTATCCTGTCCCACCACGAAAAAAAGTATGTTAACGCGTACGACCATTCCGGCGCCCGCGGGTCGGGCACCTGCGGACCTTGTTCAAAACCTATCCGCGCGTGTACGTGCTTTGTTCTTTGTATGGCTTCGGTAACCACATCGGTAAAGTTTTCAAGCATACTTTCGGACACACATACCCAATGCGAAAGGTCGGCAGTGATATTGAAATTCTCCCGTGCTAAAAAATAGTCTTTTATAGCTGCCGGACCATACCCTATCCTCCCCCGATGTGTTTCGTGTGCTACCCGGATGCCTGTTTTTGCTGTAAACTCAGCGGCTATATCAATTAAAGCCAGATTATCTTCAAATGAAAAATAATCCCGCCCCGTGTGCGAGTTGATCAAAACCGGGTTAGGCTCTGCACACCGATAAAGGTTTTCTTTAAACGAAGCTCTGAATTGTTTAAAAGTAGTACCGTTAGCTTCGTGCTGATGCGTTACAATTAAAAGCTGGTGCTTCTGCAGATCATCATAAAGCGCGTTCCTCGATTTACTATCAGCTGGGATCCAGGTATCGATACCATCATAACCCGCATCAATGATCTTTTTTAAAAATTGTTGATGCGTTAAATGAGTATGCCCCCAATAAGGACTCAATATTTTAATTTGCATAAATGATTAGCCGGCTTGTAATTGTGTCAGATGATGTTGATCATCTGTACCTAAAAACGTAAAAACCGTTGCTAACCACTAATAGGCAACCTAAAGAAATATTGAAAATATAACCAGTACGTTAAATCTGGTAATAAAAATGTAGTATCTGCTGATATTACAACAGATGCTACTGTAGAACTTTACCGAGATATTTTAACTGCTACCATTGAGGTACCCAGCTCAATACTTTAATAGGCTGTGGTGCAGTATTTGTTGTTTTTTCACCGTCGCCCTGATCAACATTCTCGACAAATAAATTAAGTATCTTTTTACTTCGCCATAGTTCGGTATCATAGCTCGGTTCCCACGAGCCTACCGATTCTGTGGTGAGATCCTTAAACACCCAGGGTGCATTTAATATATTGGCGCAGGTTGCGGCGGTCACCTTTGATCCCCTTTCCTCGTCGCGGTAAATTACAATGGCTTTAGTTTGCCCGTCTTTTGTATCCATCATAATTTGAGGGCGTGATATCGGGATCCGTTTTGTTCCGCCGCCTGCTAATGAAAAGGTTGTAATGCGGTTAGATATCGTTTTTGTTATCCATTTTGTTCCATCGTTATAAATCAGCTGATACTGCGGTGCCTCAGCGCCGGTACTTTTCCAATAAGTAACAATATAAGGCCTTCCCAGTTTATCGGCAGCCATTGATGTGGTATTGATGAGGTCGCTGTTTTGAGGTATTTTTAATGCATATTCGGCTGTAGCGGCGGTTATAGGTAATACATATTTCTCTCCCGTGCTTTTTTCCCAGGTTACACCCCCATCTTTAGACCGGGCATAACAGATATCATGATTGGTAGCAACATCGCCGCTCTCGCGCCACACCCACGACACATGTATGGTACCTTTGTCATCGGTAGTCATTTGCCAATAGGCATTTCTATGTCCCTCGCCGTCTATCAGGTCATCCTGTAATTGTATCCATTTTTTATCTTTTACATCATACCTGTTTAGGATAAGGTTACCATTGCCCGAACTGCCATCGCGATACAGAAACAAAAGATTGCCGTTAGCTAAACTGTAAAACTCAGGATAGGTTACGTTATGTTCCTTTTTACCGGTCATTGATATTTTCTCCGTCATTTGCAAAGAGCCGGGAGCAACGCTTTTGCAATAATTTAAGTTTTGGTTATGATGATCCCAGGATAGATGAAGATAACCCTCGCCATCTACCATAATGCTGATAGCGTTATGCGCATCTTTTATATTCCCTTTATATTGCGTGGTTTGCAAATCCCATTTACTGGTATTTAATTTACGTTTACCCAATACAACCTGGCCGGTACCATTGTAAAAAGCTATGTACTGATCGTTTTTGTAAGTAACCAATGAATTATGACGAAATACTACCGCGTTAATCGAATTGCCTGCCCATCCGGCAGCCACGTCAACCAATACGGGTTTATTTTCATGGCCTTGTGCAAAGCCTTTAAATGATATAACTAATAAAAAAATGCAATATTTAAGTTTGTTCATATACACGGGATAGTTTGTGTTGAATAACAATACGTGGTGTAGTTTATTTACCACTAAAGTAATTTATTTTATTGGATCCGGACACTCTGTAAAAACTTTAAAGCCCATCCTAAAAGGACGGGCTTTAAAGTTTCGTGGAGCCGGAGGAATTGTGATTCCGTTTATATTATACCATTTATCCCAAGTTGAACTGTTGTAAGATGCAACAATTACGAAGCAGATAATACCTAAAATAATTGTTCCATACATTATGGCTACTGTTCGACCTCAACGGCGACCGCATCCAGATCGGTTATATTGTACCATTGATCTGCTTTATCGTTATTTTATACTTTAGCATGAGCGGATATAAGATCAGGAAGCATATTTAAATGTGGGATCGGGATCATTATAATATCGGATGCTCCTCTTTTTAGGATGTTAATATGCAATGGCCCTCTAAGGAGGGCCATATACATATTGCTATCAACTGACCTTGATAATTTAATTCTTTGCCAACGCGGTGTTCAGGTAATTAGTAAAGGCATCATGATGGTCGGGGACCGGCAAGCTGATCTCTACGATTTTGCCTTGCTTATCAACTAATATGAACCTGGGTATGGCATAAATAGCATACTTTTTGGCAAACTCTTTTCCTGAGTGATCGATCAATTGAATACCGCCTAACTTAAGTACCGTTTCGCCTGGCTTCAGTGGCCCGTTACCCAACTTTCCGTTCTTAACAAAATCTATCCACGTTTGATGATCGGCCACACGATCAAGTGAAAGGCTAACAAAGGCAATATCGTCGCGGTTATGGTATTCTTCTTCTATCTGGGTCAGGAATGGGATCTGCCCTTTACAGGGCCCGCACCAGGTTGCCCAAACATCAATAAGTACAACTTTACCGCGCAGGCTTTTGAACGAGACCATTTTACCTGATGTATCAGGAAATGAAAAATCAGCTATCTGTTTGCCTACATAAAGCGTATCGCTGATAACCTCTTTCAACTTTTCGGCATAACTTTTCTTTGATGCATCAAGGATCAGATATTTTTTAATGGGTTGGAATGTGCTGTTAAACTCGGTCAAGTTGTTTATTTCAACGCTGCCTAACTTGCTGTTAATAAAGTGAGCTTTGAGGGTGTCATTAGTGATCAAATTTACCGTGTAGTTCAATTTATCCCCTTCCGACATCGCTTTTAGTTTATTTACAATGAGGTGGTCAATTCAGCGGAATCTCTACCATATCGTTCAAATGGGTCAAACTGAACCCATTTGAACGATATGTTTAGATAATCAGCCGCGGCCGATAATCATGCGATTATCTCTTAATAGCCGTATTCGGTTGGAATTGTGAATACCACGCCCCCAATTTAGTTAAGTTGCCATTTGCATCTATCAAAGCTGATGACCATAAACGGGCACTTGTGGGTGAGCCCGAAAACCAAGAATATCGCTGAACGAAACTCAGGGCTTCCAGCTTGGGCAATAGCCTTTGCATAAAGGCCAGCACCTGATCGGGTGTATATGGATTATCCGATATATTGACCGCGTTATTCGCTACGGTCGCAAATTCAGTAATCCAAATAGGTTTATGGTATTTATTATACAGATCTTGCAACACCTGTACAAACGCGGCGTCATCCGTTCCCACATACATATGCACGCAAATAAAGTCGACCCGACGGCCTTGTAGGATAGCCTGGTCCATAAAATCGTATATCCACTGCCTTGTGGGCCAGGATGCGGCCGGGCTGCCTAAAGGCAGGCCAATGGTTTCCAGTTGCGGCCATGCTGCTAAAGCATCGGCAACGGTCATGTTAGCCTGGTCAGAAAGGTCCGGCTCATTAAAGCCAAGTACATACCTGGCGCGGCCCTGTGTGGCTAACGTTTTGGTATAAGCAATATTAGCATCCGTTACCGAGGCTTTACTCCAAAACATCGGCACAAACTCAGCGTTTTGTGGTGCGAGCTCAAACGGGATAGAGTTGCCCCAAGTGTAATACCAGTTACTCTGCAGGTTGATGGTATTTCCCCACCAGGTACCTATTTTGGTGCCGGTATTAAAATCAGCCCCTTTTTTACCGGTAGGTATAAATGTAACCACCGATGCCTTTACAGGTGTGTATACATTACTCTTTGAGCAACTTAAACAAAACCCGCATAATGCAAGTAATAAAACAATTCTTTTCATAATTTCTATTTTAAGTCTTTTATATGCATTTCTCGTTTATATCAAGGTGTTGGCGATCCGCCATTGTATCCTACACGCTGCAGGGTCGGGAAGCCATCCGTATCTGTTTTCCAGATCGAATAATCAAAGCCCATGGTGCTTTGGAAAAACGTTTGCGTGGTAACTGCGGTGGTACCTCCGTCTAATCCGGCCGGATCATTACCCATAGCTGTAGAGCGCAATGCCGCGGTCACACTTGCTGTTGCATAGTTTCCTCCGTTAACACCCGGACTGTTTCCGGCGGTACCTGCTATCCTAAAAACATAATCGCCGTTAGGTGGCGTGGTAGAACCTTCGAGCGAGGTAGTCGTGATAAAGCTGTTTGATGTGTAGCCTCCATTTTGGTAAGTACTTACCATGCCGGCAACCGGCATTAAGTTAGTTGTTGCGGCGGCTTTGAGGGTGGCATTTTTTACTACGCAATTAACCAGTTTCACCTTGTTCGTTCCGGCAATACCTCCGATGTTGCCGGTAGCCGGTGTACCCATGCTGCGTAATGTTGGGTTAAAACTTGCAAAACCCTGCCCTATAACGATACAGTTGGTGATATTTGAGCCTACCCCTGCAATACCTCCTATGGAGAATCCTGCCGAAATTGTTCCGGTGAACATACATTGATCAATGGGGACGATGCCAGCGTTTTGATCGGCGCCAAAAATACCTCCGACACCGTTTACATTAACAGCGTTAATACCTGTGGCTGTGATAGCTACGGTTGCCAGGCAGTTCTTAATGATACCTCCACCCACTACCGTACCTTCGGCCCGGCCCAGTATACCGGCTATCCGGTTTTTAGAGGCGTTCTCTTCAATAGTGCCGGTAGCGGTTGAGAATGATATTTCGGCTGTTGGGCCAGCGGCAGTAGTTAAACGACCAACCAAACCGCCAACCATACCACATGATGCAACTATGGCCAGGTTGGTATAACATTGGGTTACTTTACCACCCGAAGCAAGTTCACCAACAATACCTCCTAATACGTCGCCTGTATTGGTAGAGGTAACCGAGCCGCCGACGAGTACATTCTGGATCAGTCCCCCGTTATTTTTGCCGGCTACCACGCCGAACGCAGCGGAGGTATTGCAGTTCACATTCAAAAAGCGGATATTTTTGATGGTACCGGTACTAGTACTTATCCAGCCTTCATTAGCGGTGGTGGAAGTAATGCTTATGTTGCTCACCTTAAAATTTTGCCCATCTATTGATCCGCTAAAAGTAGGTATAGGTGTCCATTGGCCGCTCCAGGTAATGTCGGTAACTATCTTGTAATTTTTTGTCCCATCATTACGAATAGCATCTAAAGCTGCCGCTGTCGAGATGAGGTATGGACTGCCTACTGATCCGTCTCCGGCATCAAATATCGATCCCTGGGTCTTTGAGAATATCTTGACAGTACGTAAAGCGGTGAGCTTGCCTTTTTGGAGCGACACCTGCAGATCACCGGAAATAAAACCGGTAAGCGGTGTTAACGTCAGTTTCTGCTGGCCGGAAACCGGGCTTGCGGTAAGATTGGCCGGAACCGTTTTAGCCGCTACCGTACCATCTGACGGAGCGAAAGAAAAGTCGACGTTTTGGGCTGAAGACACACCATAAACCGTCGTCGGGAAAGTTGCAGGTACAACCAGTATCACATTGCCTGTTTGTGTAGAGCCACTGTTTACATTAGGCGTTAAACTGGCGATATTATTTATCCCTGAGACGTTAAGCGCCGTAACATCGCAACTGGCAATGCTACCAAAGTTATTGCCGGCGATACCGCCTACAGCTGTGCCGCCACTGATACTCCCGTTAACAGTTACATTGGTTATGGTTCCCCTGTTAATGCCTGCAACAGCGCCAATGTTATTTTGGCCGGTCACATTCAGGTTGTCCAATATCAGGTTTTTAACGGTACCTGTGGTAGCTATCTCTCCAAAGTATCCAACATTATCCGTGGTGGCCGAATTGATGGTAACGCCTGATATTTTTTTGCCATTGCCATCCAGTGTTCCGGCAAATACAACCGTTCCGGCTGCGCTGGTGGTTGTAATGTCGTTGATCAGCTTATACGAAGAGGACAGGCCATACGGCAACCTGCCAAGGCGCTCGGCGTCGGTGATCTCAAACGGCGCGGCTGCACTGCCATCGCCTTTTGAAAAGGCGGTTACTTTGATTGTTTTCACAAGCGGAGGCAAGGCCATAAAGTTAGCCGTAACTACAACGGTGCCCGAAACAAATTGACTTGTTGGCGTCAGTTTCAACGTCCGTCCTTTTGCCGAAGTGCTGATGATCTCGACGGTCAGGTTTGCGGGGGCAGTAAATGTTAATACCGTTGTTCGCGGATAGATATCGAAATTGATGCTCGTTACTACGTTGACATTAAACAAGTCTGTTTCCGGTAACGTTGACGTGATGGTCGTGATATTCGGCAGATCCACATTGAATATCTTGGTGCACAAATAAACTGTACCGCCTATGTCGATCTTAACGGCCAAACTAAAGGTACCATCCGAGGCAGGGGTACCGGTGATCGGCACATCAACGGTAGCGCTGTTAGTTAGCGTAACCTGGGTTGGGGCGATAGATAGCCCATTAACAGCCTCGGCGCTAATGGTAGCACTTGTTCCTGAACCGGCGTTAAGGTAAGCCAGAGTAAACGTATTGGCTTTGGTAAGCGCGATACCATCAACCATGTTTCCGTTCACGGTCGATTTAGAATCAACCACCTGGAACCTGTCGCCTACCGGTGTCGGCTCCTCGTTATGTTTTTTACATCCTGCTATTGCTATTCCAAGCACCAGGATCAACAATATGCATCTTTTATATATAAGGGTCATAGTTTTAAATTAAGAGTGATTAAATCCGTACGTAACCTTTTTTAATGAGTATATAAACATCCCGCCAGGCGGCAGAAGCTCTTGATGCCGGCAGGTTCTCATAGTGAGTTACCACCATCTCGTTATCGGAAATCGATGTGATCTCATACTCGATCACATCAGCCTGGCCGCGGTAAAAGAAAAAGAAAGCGCCATCATAAAGTTGCAGGTAATGTTTTCCATTCCGCACCTGCATGGTCCAGTGCTGTACCGGTTTATTAGGTGTGTAGTTGATCACCAAATCACCACCATCGGCCACCGAACCCGTGGTTACCCCCCAATTGGCGTTCAGTTCTTTTAAGCGGTATTGCGCAATGCCATCAATAGTACCGCCATGACAATAACTGCCATTGTTGTTTCTATAAACCACTTCTTTATTAGCCAATTTGAAATTGAGCTCGTCATCATAAACTCCTTTACCGGTTTTGGCTAATTTGTTCCAGGGTGTTATTGATCCCGAATTGATGAGTTTGACGTGCCCGTCAGACAGCGAATCAAGCACCCAGGTCTTACCTGTGGCAGCAGCCGCACCCCCGGTCAGCAAACCGTATACGGGGTCGAGGTCAACGTTATCCGCGGTAAGCGATAAATTCACGGTTTTGGTTACCGCGGTAATGCCGTTAAAAACCGTCATGCTAATTACGTAATCACCTTTAAACGGGTACTTGCCAATAACGGTATCGCCAACAGCGGTCGAGCTATTACCCAGGTCCCACTTGGCTACAGCTGTTTTACCAATTTGCGCGTTGATAAACCGGTAAACATTAGGTGTGCTGGTTGCCTGTACGATGATATTGACAGTACTGGCGTCGATAGGGGTTTCCAGACTGCCCGATTGCTTTTTGCAAGCTGCCAATAAAATCAGCAGGCATGCAAGTTGTATCATTTTTTTCATGTGTTTCTTGATCTTAATAGTTAATATCCCGGATTTTGAACCAAAGCATTATTGGATATGATGATCTCTTGATCAGGTATCGGAAACAATCCGGCAGCGGCGGTATTAAATTTGCTGATGAATGGCTCGCCCCTGTCAATATTGATCTTTGATTTGGCATAGTCCATGCCCCGTCGCATCAGGTCCCAATATCTTACACCCTCTAACGCCAACTCAAGGTCGCGTTCATCATATAAGATATCGAGTGTGACCGCTGGCGGGATATAACTTGCCGGCCTTGCGCGTTTAGCAACTCTCTCAAAATATTGCTGTGCTTTTACCGCACTTCCGCCATGCAGCAATTGAAGCTCCGAGGCCATCAGCAGCACATCCGAAAAGCGGATATTGATAAAGTGGTTAGGGAAGTTGAGGTGATAATCGCCTTTTGTAGATTGATTGGCTTTTAACGCTGCCCATTTTTTAGGGAAGATATCTGTATTTTGATAACCTTGTGTAAATGATACCGACTGTGCTTTGGGCGAAAAAAGCGTAGCATCCCTCCTCACATCCGTAGCTGCGTAGTGATTGTATAGTGCCGTATCTACCGGGGCGAATGACCAACCGGCGGAGTACACCGAAGCGGCGTTTGGATCGCGCATTGACCAAAGCATCACCGATAGATTGCCATTGGCTTCTTCGCGATAACTGTAATTACCGCTATAAGCCAGCGATGAGTATTGAATTTCAAATACCGACTCTTTGTTGTTGTTATTATACGGCGCATCCAATTTGAATACGTCGGCAAAGTTTGTTAACAGGTCGTGGCCGCTATTATTGATCAGGTCTTCGCTGATGTTCAGGATGCTTGAAGATGATACACCAGGCAGTTCCGCTTTTTTGTAATAACCGGTGTAATATAACCAAACCCGCATCATTAAACCGCGTGCCGCATCTGATGATATACGGCCCAGTTGTTCGGCTGGTAAGCTTTTGTACCTCGGCAATACATTAACCGCTTCTGTTAAATCTTGCGATATCTGGGTATATACCGCTTCGGGCGAGGATTGCTTTTGTGAATATTCTGATGCTGATAATGTATTCAGGATGAGTGGTACATTCCCAAAAAGGCGCACCAGGTCAAAATAATAAAACGCGCGCAGGTATTTACATTCGGCTGTATACCGCGTCCGGAGCGTCGGATCATCAAATTTTGCATCGGGCATTTTCTCCAACAACAGGTTACAACGATAAATGCCGGTATAGTATTTATACCAAAAAGCCTTGGGAGCCAGATCATCTACCCTGATATTGCCTCTGTCGATCCTTCCGGTACCCGGAATATCAGTTACTGACGCGCCGCCAGTAAAGCAACGATCGCCCAATACCTCGCTGATCAACTGAAAAGGAACATTCTGATTTTGTGGAGCATCCCATAACAAAACATTATAAGCCGCGGCCAATCCCTGGTAACAGTCGCTTTGCGTTTTATAAAAATTAGTTTCAACATCGGAGGTGATCGGGTCGAGGTCGATCTTTTTATTACAGCCAACACTCACAAAAAGGAGGATGACCGGTATGAGTTGTATGCAGTTTCTAATTGCTTTCATGTGTTTTCAATTAAATAATTTAAAATCCGATCGAAGCGCCAAAAATGATCGTCCTTGCCTGGGGGTAAACACCGCGGTCAATACCCACGCTCAGTGCTCCACCCGAAACTTCGGGGTCAAAACCGGTGTACTTGGTCAGGCAAAACAGGTTAGTACCTGTTGCATATACCCTGATATTGTTGATCTTGATCTTTTTAAGGCCGGTGAACGTATAGCCTACAGAAGCATTCCGCAAGCGCAGGTAATCGCCATCCTCAAGGAAAAAAGTAGAAGGGTTTACAAAGTTACCGTTCAGATCGCCGGCTGATACGCGCGGGAAGGTATTAGATGTACCCTCTCCGTGCCATCTGTTCAACACCGATACAGGATAGTTGGCTGTAGGCAGATCCCAACGGTGCAGGCTATTAAATATTTTGTTACCGGCCAGGCCGTTAAAAAATACGTTAACATCAAATCCCTTATACCTGGCCGTTAAATTTACACCATAGTTGTATTTGGGATGCGGTGTGCCCACGTTCGATCTGTCAAGATTGTCGATCTTTCCATCGCCGTTAAGGTCCGCATATTTAATATCTCCGGGCACTGCATTTGGTTGTATCAACACGCCGTTCTTTTGGTAATTATTGATCTCTGCCTGGGTTTGAAAAATACCCTGCATAGTGTACAGCCAAAAATAACCTATCGGAGCGCCCGCTTGCATCCGGGTAACGCTTGTCATCTGGTTACTTGCCGCTGCACCGTCAATAAAGCCGGATGATGTACCAACATAGGTTACGTTATTGGAATTGTATGCCCCGTTAACATTGGCCTCAAAATATACTTTGCCAAATGCTTTCCGGTACCCGATGGTTAACTCAATACCTTTGTTAACTACATTACCGGCGTTGCCTGTCGGGGCGGAGTTACCTACGTATAGTGGGATGGGGATGGTTACCAATAAACCCTTTGTCTGTTTTTGATACAGATCAAGCGTAGCGGTAAAGTTTTTCAAAAACTCTGCATCGATACCGATATCGGTTTGTTCAGACGTTTCCCATTGCAGGTCATCGTTAGATACACCACTTGGCGAGGCACCTACAACCTGCGTACCACCAAAGTAGTAATTACGGGCATAGGTACTGATGGTAGATACGTATTTGTAATCGCCGATATTATCGTTACCTGTACGGCCCCAGCTCGCCCGTAATTTCAATGAGCTGATCGCGCTGATGTTTTGCATGAATTTTTCTTTGGTGATATTCCAGCCTACGGAGGCAGAAGGGAAATAACCTATCCGGTTGTTCGGACCAAAACGGTACGAACCATCAGCACGCAAAGTCCCGGTAAACAAATACCTGCCATCGTAATCGTAATTGAGACGGCCGAAATAAGAGATCAATCCCGAATGAAAGGCACCGCCGCCGGCAGCTGCGCTGGTATTGTCTTTAGCAAGATCGAGGTAAGCAAATGCGGGATCATCGTACAATAAGCCATTTTTCGAAGCAGATATATTGGTGCCACTGCCTGTGTTTACTGTATTACCGATCAAAGCAGTAAATGAGTGCTTTTTAATGGTATTAGCATAAGTGAGCACATTCTCAATGTTGAGATATTTGCTTTCGGCAGAGCCTGCGCTTGCGCCAGAGGCAATGGTTTGGTTGGTAGAGTTAAGGTAATAAATGGGGGTATAGCCGGCAGAAACATCATATTGCAAGGCATAACCAACGCTGCTGCGCAATTTCAACCCTTTAATAATATGCAGTTCACCAAATGCATCGCCATTAAAACGGGTATATCCTGATGTGCCGTTGGTGTAATATATGCGGGCTATGGGGTTAACAACTTCCTGCGATACATACCTTGAAATAGCGAAAGTACCATCATCATTCATTACCGAGGTAACGGGATCCATATTGATCGCGCTCATGATCGGTCCGGCGTTGCCGCTGTTGGATGTTATAGCATCCCTTGCTACATTGGTCACACTCAGGTTCACACCCGTTTGCAACATGCCGTCAATAAACTTTTGCGTGGTATTGACACGGCCGGTATACCTCGTAAAATCCGATTTACCTTTGGCTACTGTGCCTGCCTGATTAAAGTAGGAGAATGAGGCGGCGAACGTTGAATTTTCAGAACCTCCCGAAAGCGATAACTGGCTGTTTTGAACAGGCGCGTTCCGGTAGGCAATTTCTTTTTGCCAATCGGTGCCCGAACCTAATTTCGCGATCTCATTTTCTGAAAAAGGCATCTGAAGGTTTGAATTAAAGAACGCCTCATTCTGGATACGGGCATATTGCGTTGCATCTAACACCTGTATCGGGTGAGCTGTATTTTGTATACCATAATAGTACTCGAAACCTACTTTATTTTTGCCCGGCTTTCCGGATTTTGTAGTAACGATAACGACACCGTTAGCACCCCTGGCCCCGTAAATGGCCGCAGATGCCGCGTCTTTAAGCACCTCCATCGATTCGATATCCTGAGGGTTGATCGCTTCCAGGTCACCGCGGGGAAAACCATCCACAATGTATAAAGGGTCGTTTGAGCCATTGGTGCCGGCCCCACGTATCCTGATGCTTACGCCCGCGCCCGGCTGGCCGCTGTTCATCATTACGGTTACACCTGCTGCTTTGCCCTGCAAGGCCTGATCTGCCCGCATTAAGCCGGGTACTTCAAGGTCCTTCTGTGTGATGGACGAAATAGCGCCTGTAACAAGGCTCTTTTTTTGAACCCCGTAACCAACAACCACCACATCGGTTAATGTGGTTGAAGCTTTGCTCAGCATCACTTCTAAGTTGGCCTGGGTTCCAATTGCGACCTCTTTGGGCTGCATACCTACCGACCTGAATGCCAGGACAGTAGAACCCGCAGGTACATTGATCGTAAATTTTCCGTCAATATCGCTGCTAACGCCGGTGGTAGTACCTTTAATTGTGATACTGACCCCGGGGATAACGGCATTATCTTCAATATCCTTTACCACTCCCTTTATGGTTCTCGGGCCTTGCGCACGGGCTGAGGCAACGCAAAAGGTCAGGTAAAAGATGAAGAGGAAAAACCGTGTTAATTGTGTAAAGTTGATTCTCATAATTGTTAATTGGTTTTAAACTGGTGGTATCTGGTGTGTTAATTACTCATTTGGGTAGATTTTGTATTATCGATGGTTATCGGCCGCAAGCCCAGCGCCTGGATATATCCATCGTTGGGTTTGCAATTCGCAAACTTGCATTGATCTAAAAATTCATTGAGTACCTGTTTCAATATGTCGCGTTGTATATGTAATGCACGCAGATCTTTAAAGGTGGCGCGGGGGCTTTCGGCGTAATTTACCAGCGAATCATATTTAGCAGGCGGTATTACCGATAGTATATTTTTAGGACTATCCAACTTTTTATAGGGCCAGAAATGCCAGCCAATGTTATTGCTTTCCAATAATTCGCGAAACTTAGCTATCCATTCATCCGTGTTTTCGCCCGTTTCGCCGGCATAGATCGGCACATTGTATTTATCTCGAAAAGCAATAAAGCGGGCAATAGAACCCAAAGAAGGCTGATCGCCGTATTTGTGAAAGGTATAGATCACCTTGTTATCAAATGGCTTGTTAAATATGTTGAAATTGGTATCCCATTGTGCGCCACCTAAAAACAGGATGTGGTTTTGATCAACATCGCGGATGGATGCAGCGATCTGTTTATAAAAAAGCTCGACGTAAGGGTTAAGCTTGTTTACATCAAAATAGTGCGCGACAGGTTCGTTCAACAGGTCGTACCCTAATACAGTCGGTTCATTTTTATACCGTTTGGCTATTTTGCTCCAAATCTCAACGGTGAGTTTGCGGTTAGCGCTGCTTTCAAATAAAAAAGGGTAGCCAAAACCATCGTCGATATTATCGCCTGTTTGACCGCCCGGCGCGCAATGCATATCCAGTATCACGTACAGGCCTTCGGCTTTGCACCATTTGATCACACGGTCGAGCATGGTAAATCCCCTGGACGCATCATTGGTTCCCAGGTAGTCCTCGTTAGTGAACAAGCGGTAATTAAAAGGCACCCTTATTGAGTTTATGCCGATAGTTTTTAGATAATGGATATCCGGTTGGGTGATATAGTTGTCTAAAAATGTCGACCAGAATTTTGCGGTTTCTTCAGGGCCGATCACCTGGCTGATCATCTCGTTGATCATTTTAGGCGAGTTGGTATTTTTAAACTTAAACATGTAACCTTCGGGCACCAGCCAGTTGCCTAAATTGGTGCCTTTTATTAGGAATGGTTTATCATCCAGGCCAATCACCTCTTTCCCCCGTACAGTAATGAATTTTGGGTTAGCGGCGTTAAGGCGCGATGTAAAACAAAGTTGTATAAAGCCGAATAGTAATAGTTTTTTCATGCTCATTAGTCTTTTTTCTGCAATTCGGTATAGTAATTTTTGAGGATATAAAATGCTTTTTTCTTGTGACCGTCATGGTCGATCAGCCCTTTATTGTTCCAGCCTTCCTGGTAAACAGGGTTGTTGCGCCTTGGCGATCTGAAATCGGCCAGTATCCATGGCGAAATGCCTATATAATTCTCAGGCATACGCTTCAACATGCTCACCTGTTCGCGGTAAAACCGTTCCTGAAACTCCTCGGTCCAGAGCGTACCTTCATCACCATGGTTTCCGCCAAGTGCTTCGGCCCCTGTTTCGCTGATGAACAAAGGTTTGTTGTACTTGGTTGCCCATCTGGCATCACGGCAACTTTCGGGCGTGCCGCCGTACCAGCCCAGGTATTCGTTAAAAGCTACCACATCTACATACTCTCCTAAGGGATCGTCGACGCTCCTCATGTTTTCGGCCGAATGATAGTCAACCTCCAACGCGGCTGAAACGAGACGTGTGGGATCAGTATTTTTTGCAGTTTGCAACAAGGTCTTCATAAAGTTAGTGCGGCTATCGCTCACCGGCGTTTCGTTGCCAACCGACCAAATGATAATACTGGCACGGTTATGGTCGCGCGAGATCATTTCGTGTAATTGCGCCTGCGCTTTGGCCAGCACTGCCGGACTCGAAAAATCGATGGTCCAGTAAACCGGTATCTCCGACCATACGAACAAGCCCAATGAATCGGCAAGGCGCGTCATTTTCTCATCATGCGGGTAATGGGCTAAACGCACCATATTGCAACCCAACTCCCTCGCCCATGTCAATAATTGCACCGCATCATCCTGGCTATGCGCACGACGCTTACCCTGTGGTATTTCGCCATGGATGCTTATCCCGCGAAGAAAAATAGCTTCTCCGTTTACTAAAATGCGCTTGCCCTCCACTTTAACTTTACGGAAGCCAATTTTTTCTTCAACCTTATCATATTTTGTGCGAACTATTACCCGGTAACACTTGGGATTTTCGGGCGACCATAATTGAACTTGCGGAAGTTTAAATTGAACCTGAACCAGGTTGTTATTTGCCGCGAACGTTTGCTTAACGTTCAGTTCCGGTATTTCAACCGTCACTTTTTCATTGTCACCGGTATTGGTCAAACGCACCCAGCCAGATACTTCGTTATCTGGTGAAGTTGGCGATAATTGGATTTGATAATCGGTGATGGCGGAGGTGGGTAACTCCACCAGTTTTACGTCACGTGTAATACCTCCATAGTTCCACCAATCGGTATTTAGCGTAGGGATCTCATCAGCATAACGCTTGTTATCAACTTTAACAACGAGGTAGTTATCCTTTGCCTTGAGTACCGAATCGGGAATGAGAAAGTTGAATGGTGTAAAGCCGCCTTTATGCATCCCCAGTTTTTTACCGTTGAGATAAACGTCGGCCCGATAGTTCACTGCTCCGAAATAAATGTACAACTGGTTTGAGATCGCTGTTTTTTTATAGTCGAATGACCTTTTGTACCAAACCGTTCCCTCATAATAGTACAATCTATCATTTTGTGAGTTCCAGTCCGAAGGCACATTCAGGGTATACTTATCAATATAGCCATGCTCTTTCCGGTCCATTTTATTAGCCTGCACATCACTGCTCCAGTAAGCTTCGGCATCACTTTCTTTACGTTCCTGGTAGCGGTAATCATAAAATCCGGTTTCGTAGGGATCAATGATGTATTGCCACCTGCCATTCAGGTTTAGCGTATTACGCGAAGGGATATTGGTGATTATCTCGCGCTGAGCAGATGCGTTCAGCGCAGGTAACAAAGCAGCAGAAAATAAAATAAGCCTTAAAAAACGGATCATTAATTTATAATTAGAGTAAAAAATAGGTTTGCACTGCTTAAGTGCGGTTATCGCGACTAAAAAGGTATTATGACCCTTAATATTTGTATCGTCAACTGGTTTATGCTGACAAATATAATTTAGAAAAATCGGATTAAGCAAGAATTATTTGTCGTATTTAATTGATTTATAGGTAGTTAAATCAAATTTAATACACTTAAGCACCGCTGCTATTTGATGCTAAAAACTGGTATATCACGTACATAGCGGTTTTTACCTGCGATAAAATAAAAAAAGTAATACGCGTAAAAAAAACCAGAAAAAATGTTGCTTTTTTATGAAAAGAGGGTGAAGTAGTATAGTATAAAAAGAAGAGTAGTGAATTTATTCAAGTACAAGCCTGCTCCAGCCCTTTTCGCCGGCGTTGCGTAATACTTTCTTACGCTCTTCCATCACCTTGAGTATCTTGCTGCTGTACGACCAGCAGGTAGCTTGCCTGATATCCAGAACCTCGGATAATTTATAGGATGATATTTTACCTTTGGTGCTGTACAACAGATATACTATATAAAATGCCTTGTTGATAGGGATCTTGCTTTTATGAAATATGGTATTTGTGGTTACCGATTCCTCGTAATCGCAATCAGTACAGCGTTTACTAAAAGGAGCATGGCCGTTAAAATGGTTCTCGCATCCGCATTTTTTGCACTTAAAGCCATTTTCCCATTTTAATTTTGCTAAAAACTTAAAGCAGGCCTGGTTATCCGGATAGATCTTACTGAACTCCTCGAAATTAACCTCTTTAGACATTACCCTCGCCTCATTCACCTCTTCAATATTGATGTGAAGAACCTCATTATCCGAACGCAAGAGGGCATTTATCCTGCTAATCTCTTGTGCCTGCTCCATCAGCTCAAGATTCTTCTTCTCAATGATGGCGGATTTTTCGACCACCTCGCTGGTACGTTCCTGAACTTTAAGCTCCAACTGTCTGTTCAGATTATCTTTTAAAGCCTGGTTATGCTGTAATTCCAGAATGATCCTTTTCTGCGCCTTTTCTTTCTTCTTTTTAATTATCCGCACGTTATCGCTGATCGCAAACGAAACAAAAAGCATCTCCAACAACAGGCAGAAACTTAAACTGTAAAAATTGGCAGGACCAAAAGGAAGATTAACGACGATCAATACTTTGATCAGGCGGATCATGAATCCCAATAAAATAAAAGAGTACCCGGCAACAAAAAATCGGGCCGGATGATACCCTTTATACCAAACATAACACCCGGAAAATAAGGCGAGGAGAATGGGGACGATTTCTATAACCTTATATACAAATAAATGCTTATCGATAACCAGGCACACTAAGAAGAAAGCACTTCGCAATACCACTGTTGCAATAACCGCTTTATCCAACCATGGCGCCTTTGTTTTTAGATGAAGGAACATACGCGTAAACTGCAACGCAAACGTACTGGCAAAATACAAAGCCACACCATAAGCAATCTCGTTCCAGCGCGGGGAGTCGGGCCAGAAATATTGATAGGCGATACCGTTCGAGCTAATTTCGTAAATCCCGATACTTAAATTATAAAGTATATAGTAGATGTACTGTTTTTGACGGAGGGCAAAAAACAACAAGAAATTGTACACGCAAAAAACCAATATCATGCCATAAAGCGTGCCTAATAAAAGGTATTCGCGCAAGCCGTATTGAATGAACCAGCTTAAATTCTTTAATACGACCATTACGGCAGCAGGTTGCTCCGTCCTTACCGCAAAATAATATACCCTGTCACCGGTAAAATTTTTGTCGATCAAAAAGGTAATATTTTTATGATGATAGGCACGATTCGCAAACCCGATACCGGCCCCTAATTTATATTCTTTGAAATTACCGGGGCTTAGTTCGACATAAACATCAATATGATCAATCGTTTGATCATAAAACTCTAACACCCAGTTCTCGTTAGTTCTGGATTTATTGCTTAAACGGATACGGTACCAGTATGTGGTATTGCGGTCATACGTTTTTGGCGTAAAGGTTTTAGATGGTTCAAATTGGGAAGAGACGGCTGGGCTGACTATATCCTGGATATGCATGACACTTTTTCTGTCCTCAAATCCATAGATCTCGCTATAAGAAAATATATGTTGCTTTATGTTACTCTCAAATGGTACCGTATTTTGCGCCAGGCACGGCAATTTGATTAAACTACTTAATGTTAAAAAAATAAAAATGATGAAAAGGCCTTTCCTCTTCTTTAAAGCTCTGTTCATTAAATAGGTATGGCAGGGAAACGGTTAGTTTATATTTAAGCCGGACTAATATACGAAGTGTACCGCTAACCTATTTAGATTAAATTTACTATTGGGGTAGATATAGTAGAAGAGATAAAAGGTAAATGCGATACTCGACAGTGATTAAAGCGTAATTTATTTGAAGTTTGAATGGTAAAGTGGCTTTCATCTAATGAGCAGATCGTTGCACTCTCAAGAAATTTAGCACCTAAAAACGCATTCTCGCTTCCCGAAAGCTCCCCGAAATCCGGTTTCATAAGCCTCGTATTGTTTTCCAGGATCGCCATTGTTGTCATCGGTAATTTTACCTCTTTACAATTGGGTAAAAATCGTACTCAGACATGGCTTAGATAAATCATTTGTGTTATTCCGGCTCATTCGCACGGCATTCAGGCTCATTGCAACTCTACCCATTCCATTACCCATGAAGCAAAAAACGCAGCCTCTGTATACAGAAACTGCATTTTAAGTCGTCCCGGCGGGAAGCGATTAAATATTCTGGTTATATAATGACGTTTACAAACATATTCGAATAATGTCAGCAATGTCACGAGGGTTATCTCCCAAAAGACGGGCAGGTCAATTCGCGTTTTTAAAATCGCATTTTGCCGACCGGGTGGGTCGGTTTTTGGGATAAAACAAATCGAGATCAAACGATAGCGACATAAAGTAATATGATTGAAATACTTATGTTATTTCTATTGAGTCTGATAAGAACTCCTAAGTTCTTTGAACATTGCGGCAATTATTTACTTTCAGTAATCCTTTCATGACTAATAATACCTGTAGACCGGCAGTAGCCAGATACAGAATTAGTGATATGGTGCCTTAAATGAAGATCAGAACTACACTGCTTATGATAAACACGGAACGTGTAAACTACATAAATGATTTGTTTATGTGATGCGCATATAAATCACTCGAAATTTTGCTACCAAAATTGCTACCACATTCTAAAATTCAATAAAAAAAGGCCATTATTTATTAAATAAGGCCTTTTAGCGATTAAAATGTGGAGCCGGAGGGATTCGAACCCTCGTCCAAACATGGTATAAGGTAGGCTTTCTACATGCTTATCTGTTGTTAGGTTTTCGAAGAGCAGAAGGTCAACCGATTACCTGTACTACTCTCTTAGATACTGTTTCTCACTTGTTTATCGTACCCTAAACAAGCCAGTTTCATTTTTCGGTGCCCCTGTTGCCGGTTCAACGAAACAGAACACCGGCGGGACAAAAGCTATGCTAATTCTAAATTAGGCAGCTAAGGCGTATTGATTTTCGCCATTTGAAAGTTTGAGCGTTCAGATTAAAGCGCTAATTCACCCAACGCGCTGCATGCTTACATACTTATCTCCATCCTGTCAATTCCGGTCGACCCCATTTTTTATTTAGTGGCAGTAGCAGTGATGATAAGTTTGCAAAGATACGCTTTTTTGTTACAGCAAGGCATCTACTGTCACTAAAAACTGCCATTGCTACTACTATTTTCTTCCCGGATACACTCTCAGTCCTTCTTCAAGGCAAACCATCGCCTTTTGCAGATCATCAGTATTTAAAACGTATGCCATCCTAACCTCGTTAGTACCAGCACCGGGCGAGCTGTAAAAGCCCGTTGCAGGCGCCATCATCACGGTTTGGTTATCGTAGCTAAATTCTTCCAGCATCCACTGGCAAAATTTATCGGCATTATCAATCGGGAATTTGGCCACAACATAAAATGCCCCACCGGGGTTAGGGCAAAATACCCCTTCTATCCTATTCAGGCTTTCTACTAAAATGTTACGGCGTTTGGTATACTCAACATTCACTTTCTCAAAATAGTTGTCTGGAGTATCAACAGCGGCTTCGCCGGCAATCTGTTCAACCATACCCGGACTAAGGCGAGCCTGTGCAAATTTTAATGCTGCGGTTAAAATCTCTTTGTTTTTAGTGATCATGCACCCTAAACGTGCACCGCAAGCGCTATAACGTTTACTTACAGTATCTAAAACCACTACATTTTCGTCCAAACCATCCAGGTGCATCGGCGATGTAAACGTACGGCCATCATAGCAAAATTCGCGGTAGGCTTCATCCGAAAATAAATACAGATCATATTTAAGGCATAACTCTTTTAATGCCTGCAACTCTTCTTCTGAGTATAAATAACCTGTTGGATTATTTGGATTACAGATGATGATCGCTTTGGTTTTACTGGTGATCACTTTTTCAAACTCGCTTATCGGCGGTAAGGCAAAGCCATTTTCAATGTGCGATAATATAGGCTTAACCACAATATCGCTCTGGCAGGCAAAACCATTATAGTTGGCATAAAACGGTTCAGGGATGATCACCTCATCGCCGGGGTTAAGGCAGGTCATCATGGTGATGATAATAGCCTCGGAGCCGCCGGTTGTAACTATAATATGATCGGGCGTAATGTTATAACCGAGTTTATTATAGTACGACGCCAGCTTGGTGCGGTATGATAAGGTACCTTCGGAAGCGGTATAGGCCCACACTTTGAACGATATATTTTTTATAGCGTTAAGCATGCCTTCGGGTGTTTCAATATCGGGCTGGCCGATATTTAGATGATAAACCTTTTTGCCTTGCTGTTTGGCCTTATCTGCGAAGGGAGTTAACTTTCTTATTGGCGACGCGGGCATACCTATACCCTTTTGCGAAATTTTTGGCATGTTACAAAATTACAAATTTGCAGTAATGCTACATAGCACTTACGCAATTGTTACGAAACCGCCACCTGATAAAACAAAAAATCCCTGCTTTATTAAGCAGGGATTTACATATTTTGTAATTAAAATTACTTTTGAGTGGTCCCTGTAGTACCCGTTGGCGCAGGCGCTGCTGCCGGGATAACTTCGCCCATAATGATCAACACTTTGGTAGGTGTTTTAGCGTTTGATGTTACTACGATGCTTTTGCTGAATGGGGCAGGATTAATTGCATTGTAGGTAATTTTAATAACCCCTTTATCGCCTTTTTTTACAGGAGTTTTAGTGTAATCGGCAATGGTACAACCGCATGTAGGTTGTACATTGGTTAAAATTAATGGTTCCTCACCAATATTGGTAAAAGCAAATTCAGTGGTAACTGGTTTATTTTGAGGTATTTTACCAAAGTCGTGTTTTTCCTCGTTAAATTTAAACTCAGGTTTGGTATCTGTTTGTGCTGATGCAGTAATGGTAAATCCTAAGATCACTGCGCATAAAATCATTAGTTTTTTCATAGTCTTGTATACGTAATACACAAATATAATGTTTTATTCTATTCCAAAAAAACTATTCGAAAAAACATTAGTTTGACAGTAAATAATGATGCAAGCGAAATAGAATTTTATACTTTTGCTGAGTAACCCAAATTATATATGCTCGAAACAGCAGTTAACGCAACTACCAAACCTGATGCTGCACCACTAAGCTTTGATGGCTTTAAGCAGATTGTTATTAATGACTATCGTATTGGTTTTGAGAGCCGTCAGGCCAGCCTGATAGGCCGCCGTGAGGTGCTTACAGGCAAGGCTAAATTCGGTATTTTTGGCGACGGTAAAGAAGTTGCCCAACTGGCCATGGCCAAGGCTTTTCGTAAAGGCGATTGGCGCGCGGGTTACTATCGCGACCAAACCTTTATGTTTGCCACCGGCATGAGCAATTTAAAAGAGTTTTTTGCCCAACTATACGCCAACCCCGATATTGAAAAAGATCCATCGTCTGCCGGTAGACAAATGAACTGCCACTTTGCTACACGGACAATTGACGAAAATGGTGACTGGTACGACCTGACGCAAATGATGAACTGTGCATCGGATATATCAACAACCGGTGGTCACATGCCCCGTTTGTTAGGCCTGGCCTATGCATCAAAATTATTTAGGCAGAATAAGGAGCTTGAATATCTTAAAAAATTCTCGGTAAATGGTAACGAGGTTGCCTTTGGTACTATTGGCAATGCTTCAACATCCGAAGGTTTATTTTTTGAAGCCTTTAATGCTGCCGGTGTTTTACAGGTGCCTATGGCTATTTCCGTTTGGGATGATGCCTATGGTATATCAGTACCGGCAAAATATCAAACTACTAAAGAGGATATATCTGAAATACTAAAAGGCTTTCAGCGCGAAGATGGTACCAATGGGTATGAAATTTTTAAAGTACGTGGCTGGGATTATGTAGCGCTTTGCGAAACTTATGAACGCGCCATTGCTGTTTGCCGTAAAGAGCATGTGCCGGTGTTGATCCACATAACTGAAATGACACAGCCACAGGGGCATTCAACCTCCGGCTCGCACGAACGCTATAAATCGAAAGAGCGCTTAACCTGGGAAGAAGAGCACGACTGTTTACTACAAATGCGTAAATGGATGCTTGAAACTGCAATAGCTACTCCACAGGAATTGGATGAACTGGAAGAAATTGCTAAAAAAACCGCCCGCCATTACCAGCGTGAAGCCTGGAACGAGTTTAACACTGAAATTAAAGTTGAGCTTGATCAAGCTGTAGAATTTATCAATAACATGGCCGAAACATCGGCTCACGGTACAGAGCTATCAAAAATCGCCCGTGAAGTTAATGAATCTATTGACCCCGGCCGTCGCGAAGTACTGTCGGCAGCTCGCAAAGCTTTGTTATTAACGGTTAACGAGAGTAACGATACACGTACACAATTATTGGAATGGGTAAAGTTAGAAAACGAAAAGAACAAAGAGCGTTTTAACTCTAAACTGTTTACCGAAACACCGCATTCACCGCTTAACGTACCGGTTATTGCGCCTGTTTATACAGATGATGCGAAAGGCATTAATGGCAGCGAGGTATTAAATACCTGCTTTGAAGCCAATTTTAACCGTGATAAAAGCATAGTTGCCTTTGGTGAGGATGTTGGCGCCATTGGTGATGTTAACCAAGGCTTTGCAGGCTTACAATTAAAGTTTGGCGACCTGCGCATAACTGATACCGGTATACGCGAAGCTACTATTATTGGTCAGGGCATGGGTTTGGCGATGCGCGGCTTACGGCCAATTGCCGAAATACAATATCTTGATTACCTGATGTATGCAATGAACGTTTTAAGCGACGATCTGGCAAGCCTAAGCTATCGTACCAAAGCAGGGCAAAAGGCACCTGTAATTATCCGTACACGAGGTCACCGGCTCGAAGGTATCTGGCATTCGGGTTCACCACTGGGCTTTATTTTGAATGTTTTAAGAGGCATACATATTTGCGTACCCCGCAACATGACCCAGGCTGCAGGCATGTATAATACCTTGCTGCGTGGCGACGAGCCGGCCTTGGTTATTGAATGTTTAAATGGCTACCGTTTAAAAGAAAGGCTGCCCGAAAACGTAGGTGAATTTACCGTGCCATTAGGCAAGGCTGAAATTTTGCGCCCGGGCAAAGACGTTACCATCGTATCTTACGGTTCAACCCTGCGGATTGTACAGGAGGCTGCTGCCAACCTTGAAGCAATTGGTATCGATGTTGAAATTATTGATCCGCAAACGCTTTATCCTTTTGATACCGGCCATATCTGTATCAATTCATTAAAGAAAACAAATAAATTATTGATTATTGATGAGGATGTGCCGGGCGGTGCTTCTGCTTATATTCTACAACATATATTGGAGGTACAAAACGGCTATTACACCCTTGATTCGCAGCCACGTACTTTAACGGCTAAACAACACCGTCCACCTTATGGTTCTGACGGCGACTATTTCAGCAAACCTTCGCATGAAGATGTTGTTGAAGCGGTGTACGCGATGATGGGTGAAACCAATCCGGATAAATTTCCGCCGGTATATTAATTAAAAATCAGTTCATGTCCGATACTCCCTCTACCCTTTTCTCCATCATTAAAAACAGGCGTACAACTAAACCGCCAATGATGAATGGAAAGAAAGTACCCGATGAGCAAATATGGCAGTTGCTGCAATTGGCAGATTGGGCGCCTACTCACGCCAATACCGAACCCTGGCGGTTTATAGTATACGCTGATCCCAAACTGTTTTGTAGCGAACATGCCGAGTTTTACCGCGACAAAACATCCGCCGAAGACTTTATGCAATTTAACTATGAAAAATTGCTGCACATGGGCGATAAGGCGTCGCATGTGATAATCTGCATCATGCAACGGGGGCCGTTATCTAAAATTCCTGTCATTGAAGAAATAGCCGCAACAGCCTGTGCCATGCAAAACATTTTACTTGGCGCAACAGACCTGGGGATAGCCAGCTACTGGGGAACCGGCGGCATGGTACTTAAACCCGAAATGAAAGATTTTTTAAACTTAAGGAACGAGGACGTAATATTAGGTATTTTATATCTGGGTTACACCGATAACAAATCTGCCGGCGAACGAACTATCGCGTTAAGCGAGAAAGTAAAATGGGTAGGTTAACTTAAAAGGTGTGTTGCGGACAGGTAACCTTGTAGCGGTTATTTAAAAATATGCCCAATACAATTTCGTGCGTACCGTTACTTACTGAGTTAAGGTTCGACGTTGTATAATCGTACGAATAACCAAAGCTCAAAAACGATCCGATATTAAAGCCGACCATGGCTGCTACGGCATCCTGTTGACGATATGCTCCGCCTATCCAGAAATGATCGCGAAAAGCCAATTTCATATTAATATCATAACTGGCGGGCACGGGGTTAACCACCTTCACCATTGTTGATGGTAAAAGGGTAATATCATCGCTTAAAAACAATTTAACACCCGCTGTGAAGAAAAAATGTGGTACGGTTTTGCCCTGATTGTAAATAGGATTACTGCTAAAAGTAATGGTTTGTGGCAGCAATTGCTGTACCGAAGCACCAATAAAATAAGTTGATGAATAGGCCCATAATCCTGCGCCAACATCAGGTTTAAATTGGTTATAATTGCCGCCGTTTATGGCAGGGTCAGAAAACTCTGTAGTTACTTCGGCTGTATTAAGCGTATAGTTAGATACCCCTGCCGATACACCGACAGCCAGGTTTAAGGTTGGCGAAATACCCAAATGATAGGCGTATGTAGCATCAAAATTAGTTTGCCTGATGGGGCCGGCTTTATCAGTAACCACAGTTAAGCCAATGCCATGGTGTGGCTCAGCAGCCATATAAGTCTGGGTAAATGCGCGCCCAAGCGGGTTATCGCCATTAGCCGGGCTTTGTGTAGCATCGCCTTCTAAAAAATTACTACCTAAAGGAGCATTAATAGTAAAGTATGAAGTAACAGGTGCGCCTTGCAATCCCGTCCATTGGCTGCGGTAACCTGCTTTAACATCAGTATAATTTTCAATACCACTAACAGCAGGGTTAACTAAAATAGGATTGAAAACATATTGGGTATATTGCGGCCTTTGCTGAGCGCGGAGCTGTAAGCCTGTAATAACAAACAAAACTATAGTACAAAATCTCTTCATTTAGCTGGTAATTGTAACAATCTCTCCCGACGGTTTTATGTTTGTTTTAAAAATTGGCCTATAGATGTAATCTAAGTAATTATACTGCACCAATAACGTTCGCAGTTGCCTTTAAGTATCTATTTATCTACGAATATAACTTTTCTACGCTTCAGTGATCAAACAAATTTCAAAAAAACTGCTGCTATCGCAAAATAGTAATATATCCTGAAAGAACCTCACGCCCGTGTTTAGGGTTAATAATATAATAATAGGTACCAATAGGCAATGGCGTACCATTATACTTTCCATCCCACGGAACACCATACCCTATCGACGAAAACAGCAGGCTGCCATTGCGGTTATACACTTCCACTGTGCAATTACTGTAGTCGCTTAAGTTGGTGATGTTCCAGGTATCGTTTACACCATCGTTATTGGGGGTAAAGGTATTGGGCACTATTGGCGGTAACAAAACCTTTATTTTAATGCTTGCCGTATCGCTGCATACTCCCTTCCCGGTAACGGTTAAGGTATAAGTGGTTGTATGAGCAGGTGTAGCTATAGGATTTAATACGTTATCGGCGCTCAGCCCGGTTAGGGGTGTCCATTTATAGTTTAAACTATCACCTGTAGCTGTGGCAATGATACGAATGCCTTTACCGGCCAAAACTGCTGTATCGGGTCCAAGGGTCAGCAATGGCAAAGGGTTTACTGTAATGGTTTGGGTAATAGTATCGGCACACATGTTGTTGGGGGTGAAAATATACGATAGCGTATGCCTACCCACACCGGCCACAGCAGGATAAAACATGGAACCAGTTACCCCTGCACCCGAAAATACGCCTGCCGGGCCGGGAGGCCCCTGGGTTTCGGTAGCTACCAACTGTATCGGCGCGGCATTTAAACAAACAGGCGCCAACGCCGGGAACGATAATAGCGGTACAGGTAGCAATGTGACAGTCACATCTAACGGATTAGAGCATTTGGTGCCCGAATAAGCGATCATGTGTACAGTATATGTTTTGCTGCCGGTATAAAACACCGGGTAACGATGACGGAACATTTGCCCGGAAACAGGATGGTTGTAAGTGACCAGTGACGTTGGATCGCTGGCATCATAATACATTTCTATTTTAGTTATTGAGCCAAAATCGACAGTAGAGTTATTGATAAAAAACACCTCGTGATCGCTGCAAAGCTGATTTGGGTTAACAACCGTAAATGCAGCTTTAGGGTTAGCGCCATTTACAGTAAACACGGTATCTTTTTTAACACTGCAGCCATTTTTAGAGGTTACCGTAAGGCTCATATTGTAATTGCCGATATTGCTGTACGTATGCGAGGGGCTTTTTGCTGTGGAAGTATTGGGATTTCCGGCCGAGGCGTTTGCATCGCCAAAGTTCCACAGGTAGGAAAATTGAGCCTGACTGTTATCGGCAATGGTACTACTATCGGTAAATTGTGCGGTACCATCAGTAATACAAATATCGGGCAACACGGGTTTAACTACCGGCAATGGGTTTACAACAACGGTTTTGGTAACCGCATTTCCGGCGCAACCTTTGTTGGTAATGTTATATAGCTTAACATTATAACTGCCGGCTTTGGTAAAGGTGTGGGTAAACGGCAAATTGTTGGTTTGGCTTTGTATAGCGCTCCCATCGCCAAAATCATATACCCATTGTACTATTGGGCTTTCGGCCGATGTAGACTGATCTGTAAAGGTTATCGTTCGGGTTTCACAGTCGGGCTGGGATACGCTAAACGCCGCAACAGGCGAAACTTCGACATGCACCTTTTGTTGATATGGGGTGCCAATACAACCGGTAGAACCTGTTGCAACCAGGGTCACTGTAAAATCGCCTGAGCTTGAGAAAGAATGAACAGGGCTTTTAACCGTTGATGTATTACCATCTCCAAAGTCCCACTGCCAGGCGGAAATGCCTTTGCCCAGGCTGTCTGTGAGGTTATTAAACTGCACAGTATCGGCGAGACAGACATCGGTACGTGATGAAAACTTAGCTTTCGGCGGATCGATGATATCAAAGCTCATATCTACTTCTTCGTCTGATCCGCAGGCATCGGCCACGGGATTAAAAGCAATAACCTTGATAGCGTAGGTACCCGATGCTGAATAGCTTACCGGTGTAGGATATTGATAGGTATACAGCGTTTGCGTGCCTTTTGTGGTGATTTTCACCGGAGTCGGGCTTGAATCAGTGTAGGTTGGCGAGCCGTTTTTAATATCCCAAGTTAATTTTGTTGTTGCAAATGGCAGGGTAACATCGGCGATAAAATTTTGCGCTGTACAACCACTGGTTACTATCTGGTTAGTGGCTGGATTAGTATACTGTACGTATTCATTCAGATCCTGTAAATTTGCCCCAGCGGCATATCCATATGATTCGAATTGGCCAAAGCCATAAGCAATAGCATTAAAACCACCAGATGCCGATATGTTATGAGTACCTGAGTTAACAGAAAACTGCCCGTATGAATAGGTCGGATCACCGGAAAATGCGGTAAAACCTGATGATTTATTTACGCCATCAATAACAAATGACGAAGCATCGGTTGTTTTAATGGTGACATTGATATAATGTGCCAGAATATTTTCTTTAGGTGTTGAATAGAGCGTTGCCTGTTTAATAGTTTGCTCTACCGGTGTCAGAAAAATCATTTCCGGATCGCCCAGATCATTGGCATCATAAGCACAGGAATTGGGCATTTTACCCTGCGTTACCGCGTATTGAATAACCTGTATGGGTTTATCTGCCCGTATAATATTGGGCGTGGTACTGCTAAATTCATAATAAAAACCATTTACAAATTGCGAAGCCAAAACTGGCGTGCCGTTAAGTGTTACATTGGTATTAGGATCACTCAGCGCAATACGATAAATATCGTAATCGCGGTTTTTGAGTGGTGTGGTATAATAGTTTTTACCCCACGAGGCCGTTGGATAAACCTGTTGAAAAAGGTTATCGGCTGTATTATCTGACTGTACATTGCTAAAACAGCCGATCGTGATCTTGGTGCTTCCCGAAAAAACAGCGATCTTTTTACAAGTACTTCCATTAACGCTTACTGATTGTATTCGCGTGCCGGTAAGATCAGTATTTGAAAGCCCCTGAAACAGCTCCCCTTTCTTTAAATTTAATGTAAATGATGTATTCGCGACCTGCCCGGTAGTTAAGGTTGCGGTAGGCGTAATTTTCACTACAGTACTGTCTTCTGTAGCTACAACTACAAATGCCGAATATGCCGGAGCCTCGTTAGATACCTGGGCATAATTGAGCGAATAATAATCTTTACCCAATGTGTTTACAGGCAACACCAATGTTGCACCCGAAACAGCTGCAGCATGGATATGTGCAAAAACTACTATCGGTTGTATCGATGTGATGTTAATGCCTTTTAAAAACTGGCCCGCAGTTCCTAAAAATTCGCTTTGAGGTATTAAAACAACAGTAACCTGGTTGGCCGTAACCGAAAAATTGATAGACGGGGTGCCATCGACAAAATTGATGGTACCTGTTGTACTCACATCTGATGTGATATATACATCCAACTGGGCAATGGTGTTATTGGCAATAATCACCCCCCGGATATTCTGCATGTATCCCAGCCAAAAGTTTGTACCCTTGTTAGATGTGTTGGCCTGAGCATATCCCTTTATGCTAAACAGACAGATCGTAATAAGTAAGAGTAAAGTTTTATAAATATTTTTCACCTCCGGTAAATGTACCTGTCAATATTGACCGGCATAGCTAATGTAACGTTGTCACCTGATAATTGTTACCACGCCTGATATTTTACTACGCCCGTGTTTGGGGTCGATAATATAGTAGTAGGCGCCGACAGGCAAAATTACACCATTATAACGACCATCCCATGCGGTTGAGTACCCGAGGGAAGAAAAAACTTTTTCGCCGTTGCGGTTAAATATGTCAATGGTGCAACCGGGGTATGAGTCGAGGTATTGAATTTGCCAGGTATCATTAATACCGTCACCGTTAGGCGTAAAAGCACTGGGTATAACAGGCGCCAGCAGTACTTTAACAAAAACCGAATCGGTAACCGGACACGATGTGCCGTTAGTGGTGGAGGTTACCGTTAATTTATATTTAGTATCTACCGAAGGCGAAGCAATTGGGTTAAGTATTTTGTTGTTACTCAGGCCGGTTGCAGGCATCCATAAGTAGGTAAGGTTATTACCTGTAGCTGTTGCCTGCAGTTTAGCCTGCCCTCCTGCCAGTATCAAAACATCGTAAACAGTACTAACAGCGGGAGCCGGTTCCACTGTAATGTTTTGCGTAAGGGTATCGGCACAGGTATTGGGTGATGTATACACGCATTTAATCGAATGCTTGCCTAATCCGGCTATAGCCGGATAAAATATACCATCGGACGATGTAACACCATCTATGGTAAATACAGGCGTACCGACAGGCCCGTTCTGTATACTCACACCGGATGATAACGTGATCACATTACCATTGATGCAAACCTGCGAATCGATTTTAAAAGTAACTACCGGAACAGGCAATAAAGTAATCAATTTATCACACGTTGATACACACGTTGTTGTTGGATATACACCCGAATAGGCCACCATGTGTACCTTATATTTTTTGCTTATTGTGGTGTTATTAACCGGGTAACTATACCTGAATAGCTGCCCCACAGTTGGACGTTCGTAGTGTGTTTTGGCCGTTGGATTATTGGCATAATCATAATACATATCAACGCTGGTTACATCACCATTACCAAAACCGGGCACCGTTGCGCTATCAACAAAAAACACCTCGCGGCTGCTGCATAAGGTTGTGCTGTTCAATACTATAAAATTAGCTTTAGGCGATGAACCGTTAACCTTAAATTGTTTAATAGTATCTTTAGAGCAGCCATCTTTAGTAATAACCGTCAATTTAGCATTGTAGGTGCCGATACCAGGGTATGAATGTGTTACCGTTAACCCGGTAGCTGTATTAGGATTGGTTATGGTAGCCGTTACATCACCAAAATCCCAGGTGTAAACCAATCCGTTTTTATCGGGAATGGCCGTAAAAATAGCCACACCATCATTAGCGCAAACATCGGGTATCACAAAATCGGCCACCGGCAACTGGTTAACAATAACCGACTTGCTGACTGATGTGCTGCTGCAGCCCAGGTTGGTAGTCACGATCAGTGTAACGATATAAGTTTTATAAGGGCTGAAGGTGTGCGTTGGGTTTTGAAGTGTTGATGTCATCGAACCATCACCAAAATCCCATAACCAGGAGGTTACGGTGCCTTCGGCCGCTGTTGACTTATCGGTAAACGTAATACTCTTAGTTTCGCAATCGGGTGTTGAATAAGTAAAATCGGCTACCGGCTTTTTATTGATATGGATACCCTGACTAAAATTGGTTATTGAACAACCGTTATGTCCCGTAACTGTAAGTTTCGCGGTATAATTGCCAGCCGTGGCATAAGCATATTTAGGATTTTGCACATTCGAAGTATCGCCGTTGCCAAAATCCCAGTGCCATGCCGATACTATTTTATTTGTGCCGTCGGTTTTATCGGTAAACAAAACACTATCACCCGGGCAGGCAGTGGCTTGTGCTGTAAAATTAGCCTGGCCGTTAACAGTGAAGTCCTTTGTTGTTGTAACAATACAGGTATCTTTTGATTTAACTGTTAAGCTGATATGGTATACCCCTGCTTTAATGAATTGGTGCGCCGGGTTTTTCACAAAAGAATTATTGGGGTTAGCCGTTGTTGCATTGGCATCGCCAAAGTCCCACAAATATTTAAATGGTATCTTACTGGTGTCGGCTGTAGTAGTTTTATCGGTAAACTGCGCTATGGCATTTACCAGGCAAACATCGGGCAAACCAAAATCAATAACAGGTTGCGGATGTACCACTACAGTATGATTTACAGAACTACTAAAACATCCCTTGTTGGTTGAAATTTGCAATTTAACCGTATAGCTGCCTGCCTTGGCAAACACATACTGAAAAGGTGTGTTGGTTGTTTTGGTTTCTGCGGCTGTGCCATCTCCGTAATTCCATGTCCATTGTGTTATTTTACCTTCGGCGGTAGTTGAGGCATCGGTAAATGTAATGGCCTGTGTTTCACAGTCAGGATAGGAGAATGTATAAGCAGGCACAGGCAAAGCACGTACATGGATCTTTTTTGTGCCAACGTTAACACAGCCTGATGAACTGGTAACAGTTAAGCTAACGGTATAATCGCCGGGATTAGGATAAGTATATACCGGGTGCTGTACGGCCGAAGTATCGCCGTTACCAAAATCCCAATGCCATGATTTTAAAACATTTCCCAATCCATTGGTTTGATCTTTAAAGCCAACGGTATCGGTAACGCAAACCGAATCGCGCGAAGCAAATTTAATTTGCGGCGGGTCGCTAACCACATAGTTCAGGTCGATCTCTTCATTAGAGCCGCATACCGTAGTAATAGGGTCTACCACCGTCGCCTTTATGGCATAAGTGCCCGCGGTATTATAAGCAACTGCCTGACCATAACCATACAGGTAAAGCTGCGTACCACCTTTGGTAAAAGTGCTTTTATAAGTTGGGGCCAATTGCGTTACCGGCGCGGAGCCATTACCCAGATCCCAGGTGATGCTGGTAGTGGCGTACGGGATAACAACCTGTGGCTCGAGGGCAGAACCTGTACAGCTTGCTGTATATACAGCACTACTGTTATTAGGGTCGGCGTATTGCACATATTCGTTCAGGTTTTTAACATTGGTACCCGCAGCATAACCGTATGACTCGGTACCTCCAAAACCATAGGCTATAGCATTAAAACCCTGACTTGCCGATAAAACATGCGTTGCATTAACAGTTACGCTTAATTGTGCTGATGAATAAGCAACGTTATTGGTTACGGGAGTAAATAAAGCCGCCTGCGAAACACCATCCAATTGAAATGAAGATACAGCTGCGGCCGGTATCACCACATTAATGAAACCGTTTAATATTTTATATTTATCTGTAGAATACAGCGTTACATGGTCAATGGTTTGTTCCAATGGGTTGAGGTAGATCATCTCAGGATCGCCTACATCTCCGGCTATAGTTGTACCATTAATACCATTACCCTGGGTAACAGCATATTGCACTACCTGTATTGGCTTATCAGCTGATATTACATTAGTGCTTTGGCTTTTAAACTCATAATAAAGGCTATTGGTAAAGCTGGCTGCCGGTACAACGCTGCCGTTCAGTTTAACTGTTGTGTTCGGGTCGCTTAACACAATACGATAAACGTCATAATTGCGCGACTTTAACGGAACTGTAATATAGTTCTTCCCCCACGAAGCAGTTGGGTAAACCTGCTGAAACAAGTTATCTGAACTGTTATTAGGCTTGCCGATATAGATTTTGTTACTACCCGAGAACACGGCTATTTTTTTACAGCCAGAGCCGCCATTACTTATTGAGGCGATATGTGTGCCGGTCAGATCGGCATTGTTGGCAATACCCTGGTAAACCTGGCCTTTATTTAAAGTGATGGTAAAAGGTGTATTAGCGGCGGCTCCGTTTATTAATGGCACGGTTGGTGTAATTTGCACCGTGGTGTTATCTTCGGTTGCAATTACCATAAATAACCCATACGAAGGCGTGGCATTACTATTTTGGGTATAGTTGAGCGAATAGTAATCGTTCGCCATGGTATTGACAGGCAGCAACAGTGTAGCCCCCGATACCGAACTGGCATAAATATGTGCGTATACGGCAATGGGATTTTTACTTGTGATGTGGATGCCCTTATTCTGCATGCCATTGGTATTGCCTAAAAATGCGGCGCTGGGGATGGGTACCTGGGTTACCTGGTTAGGTGTTACGGTAAATGCGATGGAGGTAAAACTATTATCGTTAATGGCTACCGTACCTGATGTGGATACGTCGGATGCGATATACAGGATCATTTGCGAGCCGCTTGTGCCCCCGACACCATTAATATGATCCATATAACCTGTCCAAAACTCGGTACCTATATTAGAGGAGCCGGATTGGGCAAAGCTATCGTTAATCAACAATAACAATAGGGCAACCAAAGCAGTTGCCTTAAATAATAGTTTCAATCTTAGTCAATCAGGATTTATTGTTAAACTGTTAATTTTAAGAATAGTTTAACCGACTAAAAGTACAAATAAAAAAATAATTAAGCTTTAGATTATAAAATTTACATTTACTATCAGGAAAGGCCGCCTTTTGTAAGCGCTTCAAGCTGTTTATTGGCCTGATCGAGCTTTTGAGCAAGATCGCGGTTCTCGCGGCGCAGGTTGTAAATTTCCATTGCGTTTTGGATATACATTTTTAGCTCTTCATCGGCCCAGGGCTTTACCAGGTATTTATAAACCTGCCCACGGTTTATCGCATCCATTACAGCGTTTACATCCGAAAAACCAGTGAGTAAAATACGGATGGTATCCGGGTAAACCGGGATGATCGATTCGAGGAACTCAATGCCTGTCATCCCCGGCATACGCTGGTCGGTTACAATTACCGCTATTTCGTTCTGATCTAATACCCGGCGCCCCTCCCTTGCCGATTGGGCTACATAGATATTAAAATCGCGTCTGAACGCAGCTTTAAAACTATTCAGGTTATGAATTTCATCATCAACATACAATACTCCAAACTGCGTCATGTAAATATCTATTAATGTATTCGGCTATAAACATCATCCGTGAACATCAGTACAAACGAATTTTAACGAACATAGGCCAAATGTTTAAATTTGTGCGCACATTTATGGCTAAAATTGCACCCGTTAATCCCATTGGCATAAATAATGAAAAAATATATCTTTTTGTTTTTATTATTAATAAAAAGCATTGTTTCATTTGCCGGGCCAGATACACTGATCATCCACGAAAGTGATACCAAATTAATCAATAAAAAATATTTTAAGCAATTAGAAGACTCGCGAAGTAACTTAAGTATCAACAATGTTATAAATTACGGTGTTTTTACCGACTGTCCTTCGGCCTTGCCACGCCTTAAAGTCTCAAATTCGGTGATCTGGTTAAAGCTTATTTTACTTAATAAAACCAACGAACCCTTTATACCTATTAGTCTCAGCGCCAGTGTTATTGACCATTTCGACCTATATTCGGTAAATGAGAATATTGGTAAAATTGTGCATATCAACGCAGAAACGCCCAAAACCGATGATAACATTTTACCAGCCATTAGTCTGATCAACTGCACTATTTTACCGGATTCAACTCGTACTATTTACCTGCGTATCGAAAGCAACGTACCCGATATTTTACCGATAGAGTTTCACGGAGCAAATATTTTTTTACAAAGCTTTATTTCAAAAAATATTATTTTTGGTATATTTATGGGCATAGTGGGTATTATGTTAATATACAACTTATTAGTTTATTTTATTGTAAAAGATAAAAGTTATCTGTATTATGTAAGTTATATTTTGTTTTTAGGGATAACACAATCCACCTTACGAGGTTATGGCCATACTTTTATCGATCACACTTTCTTAAACAGTTATTTCACTCCTGTTTGCCGCATCCTGTTTTGGGTATCGATTATTTTATTTGTAAACGAATTTTTGCAGTTAAAGCAACAAAACAGAAGGATTTATAAATATTTTTTATTATTATATTTTGTGTTTGCAATACCATTAATATTGGTTTTAATAGGCGATTTTACGCTTGCTTACAGCGTACTTTCAGCATGTGCCACCATATCCAGTATTGGTTTACTTGTTATTGGTATAACGTTATACTCCAGAGGTTACCGGCCTGCCAAGTTTTTTATGTTCGGCTGGGGATTGTTCCTGGTATCAGTATTGTTTTCTATAGCCCGCAACAAAGGTTTTGTACCTTATAACGATTTTACAAGTAACCTTTTATTGTACAGCTCGGTTATCGAGATTGTCATGTTTTCGCTGGCATTAGCCGATAAGATCAATTTTTATCGCGATCAAACTAATCAATCACAGTTTTTAGCTTTAAGAATTGCCCGCGAAAACGAGCGCTTAATAACCGAGCAGAATATCGGACTTGAAACCAAGGTATTGGATCGTACCAAAGAATTATTGGAGAGCAATAAAAATCTGACCGGCTTGGTTAAAAACCTGCGTGATGCGCAAACACAATTGATTGAAACCGAAAAAATGGCCTCGCTTGGACAACTGACCGCTGGCATAGCACATGAGATAAATAACCCGATAAACTTTGTAAAATCGAACGTAAAGCCCTTAAAACTCGATTTTAATGATATTTTTCAACTACTTGATCAATATGCAGCGATCGAAAAAGAAGCTATCGACAAAGACCTTTTCAAACCGGCCATTGATCTTAAACAAAGTATTGACCTCGATTTTATAAAAGCTGAGATAACCGACCTTTTAAACGGTATTGAAGAAGGTGCATCGCGCACAGCGGAAATTATACAAAGCCTGCGTACGTTTAGCCGCACAGACGAGGTTGAGCTTAAGCTGGCAGATATCAATAAAAGCATCTTAAGTACCCTGGTATTATTACGCAGTACTATCCCTTACTACATTGAGATAACTCCGGTTTTTGATAAGCTTGAACCCATCAATTGCTATCCGGGTAAGCTAAACCAGGTTTTTATGAACCTGATACAAAACAGCATACAGGCCATCACCGAAAAGGAAAGACACAATAAGGAAAACATACTCATTGTAACCCGCGATTACCCCGAAAATATCTCGATAGAGATAACCGATACCGGCACAGGGATGGATGAAACCACAAGGCAAAAAATGTTCGACCCGTTTTTTACCACTAAGGATGTGGGCGAGGGAACCGGGCTCGGTTTGTCGATAGTGTTCGGCATTATTGAAAAGCATCATGGCGCCATCGATGTAAAATCGAAACCAGGCAAAGGCACTACGATTGTGATTATGTTGCCGAAGACCTTAACGTAGAACCCCCTCCGCCCCCTAAAGGGGGGGGGGACTTTTGACTGGCATTTTCTCAACACAGTATCTTTTATTCCCCCTTTAGCGGGTTAGGAGGCTAAGCTTCCTCTTTAAAATAAACCTTGTAATAGTTCATGGCTTTGTCATCATCAAAACCTTTCTCTATCAGCTCCTTATCACCATGAATGTAGATATGAAAATTTTTGTCCAACTTAAGAATGCTTTTATAAACCCGGCTCTGCTTTTTTACGGCTGCGTTAGAAATATCGAATGATGAACCTATTTCGGTTTCGTGATCCTGTTCGTATTGGCTTTTATAGCTTTTAAAGGATTCTATAGCCTGCGGATTACCTAAAACCTCGTCGCTAAATTCATCCAGGTCAAATGTTTCCTTCTCCTTAAAATACTTCATTGATTTATTGAGCAGGTCGATTTTGTCGGCTTTGGTCAATTCAAACTGATCGTCGAGTTTTTCGGCAACAAAATTTTTGTAAATGCTTAATGTATTGCTGGTTTGATTAAAACTATCGTTGCGTATCCGAACCTTTAAAAAATCGTCTTTCCAATAAACAGCTTCGTTATTGCGGTTGGTTTGGTCGATCACCAGAACCTTGTAACCCTCTTCTTTTTCACTGTTAAATATCAGGCACCCCTTATCCAGTTTATGAATATTGATACCATCCTGCTCATACTCCAGGTTAAAACCACCGGTATCAGGATAAACTTTTAAATAAGTTTCTTTATTCTCCGATTTAAAGATACCTACAGCATCGTGCAGTTCACCTTCTAATTGAATATCCTTAAACAGGGCAACATATAGTTCACCAGCTTTTATTTTAGGATGATTGGTATTATCGAACAGGTATTTAGTTAACTGCTCACTTATTTTGTGAAAGTTAGCCGGGTCAGCAAACACCTCATGGCAAAAGTGAAAAACCTCGTTCAGGTTAAGGTCGTCGGTTGAGTGCATAAACCGGTAAACTTCGTTCACTTTTTCAAACGGGGTTAAAAAGTATTGCATCAGCAATTTATTCAAAAATTCGTCGGTTATGCCCAGCGGAGCATCAGATAATACATAAAATTCGTCAAGTAACTTGTTCCCAACACGATGCACGGATAGTTGGGATAATGTGGCTTCAAAGGCTGCGATCATGTAATTTTTATATAACGCAAATAAACAAATTACCAATCGTTAAAATTAATTTAATAATTATTATGAAAATTTTAAATTAATTTGAGCCATTGAGAATTAAATAATGTATTTTTGAAATAAGCAACCTTATTATATGAATATTTTTATTGGAAATTTACCTTATAAAATTGAAGAGTCGGAGTTGAGAGAACTCTTTGAAGACTATGGTGAATTAACCTCTCTTAAAATTATTACAGACAGGCAAACCGGCCAAAGTAAGGGTTTTGGTTTTGCCGAAATGCCTGATCGCGAATCTGCTTTAAAAGCAATTGAGGATTTGAATGCTGCCGAAATTTACGGACGCAATATTGTTGTAAAAGAAGCCGAAGAGCGCCCGGCAGGTGACCGAAAGCCCGGCGGCTTTAACCGCGGCGGAGGTTATAAGGGTAGCGGCGGAGGTTACAAAAAAGTTTAGCCCTTCCCTACCATATCGTCCACCGCTTCATCATGATGCTACCACTTCCTGATGAGATCAGTCTATAACTTTTCCTGTATATAGTTTTGTTTGTTACCCTTAGGCAACATAAAACCTTATTTATACTATTTTATTATGCAAACAACACCTGCTAAAGCGGCGTCGCCGTTGATGGTTATTATAGCTTTTGCTACCGTTTATATTGTTTGGGGCTCAACCTATTTCTTTTTGCGCGTTGCCTTACAGGGCTTTCCACCTATGCTTTTAGGCGCTGTGCGCTTTTTAAGCGCAGGTATAATATCGCTGATATGGTGCGTTGCCAAAGGCGAAAAACCTTTTGTAGCAAAAAACATTTTCCATGCATCGGTTAGCGGGGTGTTGCTTTTGTTTGTTGCGATGGGTACGGTAATATGGAGCGAACAGACATTGCCAAGCGCAATGGTGGCTATCCTGGTATCGGCTGCACCTATTTGGTTTGTATTGCTTGATTATCCAAAATGGAGCGAAAACTTAAGAAGTAAATGGACGATAGCCGGCCTTTTGATCGGCTTTGCGGGGGTGATCTTGTTGTTTGGCGAACAGATACTTAAAGCCTTTAACGTGCCCGGGGTGCAAACCAATATATGGGGTATGGCTGTACTTGTTTTAGGATCAATGGCATGGTCAGGCGGATCGTTATATGGAAAATATAAATCCACCGGAGTTTCAGGCATGGTCAATTCAACCTGGCAAATGCTCGCTGCCGGCATCTTGTTTGCTATTGCAAGTATACTGCATAGCGAAGTACAACATATTAATTGGTCGGCTATTCCGCAAAAAGCATGGCTGGCTATGGGTTATCTTATTGTATTCGGTTCATTAGCGGCATTTAGCGCTTATGTTTGGTTGTTACAAGTGAGACCTGCAACACAGGTAAGCACTTATGCTTATGTTAATCCGGTAATAGCGGTAATGCTCGGCGTATTCTTCGGGCACGAAAATATATCCCTGTTGCAGATATTTGGACTGGTAGTTATTTTAGGGAGCGTGTTACTGATCAACCTGGCCAAGCAGTATAAGGCAAATAAAGTTAAAGCAGTTTCAGTTTAGTTAGTCCAGGCCGCTTACACCACCCGATATCACAAATTTCATCATATCGGCACCGGTTTTATTGATGGGCTTAACCTTATCGGATGCTACAATAACCACCTGACCGGCAAACGAATATGAATAAGGAAAATACACAGCTACATATCCCGGAAGGTTAATTTTTGCCAGATCTTTTTGGGTGAGGAAGCCTATTTTCTTCAAGCCAAACTCGTTAACATCAACGATAACGGCTTCGTTAAACTTTTTTTCATCGCCAACAAAAGCCTCGGTCAGATCTTTAATAGACGAATACAAAAAATTGAAGAAAGGCAGGCGGTTTATCCAACGGTTAAACCAGTTTTTAATTGGTTGTGTAATAATGGTAGTTACCAGTACCCCCGCCAGCAAAACAATAACCACAACCAGTAAAATACCCAAACCCGGGATATAAATGTGCTTTCCTGTTTTGGGATCGACTATCAATTCATTACTGATGTTGAGCGCATTATCAACTGATGATATGGCCCAAAAAACAAGAAAAAAAGCTGCGCCAAGCGGCACTACAATAAGCAGACCTTTAACAAAATAATTAAGCAGCGCACGTAAAACTCTATTCATTGATCCAACGTATTCTATTCGTAAAAGTACACCCTTTTTACCCGTTGCGAAACATTGGTGAGTATTTCGTATGGAATAGTGCTGATTTGCCTGGCTAACTCCTCAATTTTATATTCCTCGTTAAAAACGATCACCTCATCCCCTTCCTTTACTTCTATTTCGCTTACATCTATCATTGTCATATCCATGGATATATTGCCAACCGTGGGCGCCAGTATTCCCTTTACGAGCATTTTGCCCACACCGTTACCAAAAGCCCGCAAATAACCATCGGCATAGCCAATGCGTACAGTGGCTATCTTACCATCTTTTAACAGGCTACCGTTACGGTTATAACCTACCGTTTCGCCGGCTAATATTTTTTTTACCTGCGATACACTTGTTCTTAAGGTAGCTACAGGTTGTAACGGATAAACCTCGTCTTTAATAGCGCTATCAATCCCGTAAAGGCCTATACCCAGCCTAACCATATCCAATTGGGCAACCGGCCAGCGGCTAATGGCCGATGTATTGGCAATATGCCTGTCAAACTTATATCCCACCGCTGCTTCTATCTGCGTATATGCCTTTTCAAAATCTGTTAATTGTTTTACAGTAAACGCATCATGAATCTCGGCGTCGCTTGCTACCAGGTGCGAAAATACCGATTGTATATGAACATAACGGTTATCTTCTATTAAATCGCAAAGAGTCTCCACCTCAAAATCTTCAAAACCCAAACGGTGCATACCCGTGTCTATTTTAATGTGGATGGGATAATTGAATATTTTTTTAGCCTGTGCAAATTTCACCAGCCCATCGAGCAAAGTAAAGCTGTAAATTTCGGGTTCGAGCTTAAATTCAACCAGCTTATCAAACGCCGATATTTCGGGGTTAAGCACTATAATGGGCAGGGTAATGCCCGCATTACGAAGTGCCACACCCTCGTCAATATAGGCAACAGCCAGGTAATCAACTTTATTAAACTGCAGCATGTTAGCCACCTCGAAACTGCCACTACCGTACGAAAAAGCTTTAACCATCGCCATGATCTTTACGCCCGGCGCCAATTTTGCTTTATAGTAATTGAGGTTATTTTGCAGCGCGTTAAGGTTGATCTCCATTACCGTTTCGTGGGCCTTTTGCACCAACACCCGGCTTACCCGTTCAAACTCAAAACTACGCGAGCCTTTGATCAGGATGGTTTCGTTCTTCAGCTCCAGCTCAGGCAGCTTAGCCAGCAGGCTATCAGTGTCGGCAAAAAACTGTTTGTCGGGTATGGTAAATGTATCCTGGTGTGCAAATATAGCCTTACCTACACCTATAAACTTATCAATCTTTTTTTCCGTCAGCAGTTCGGCCACCTGCTTGTACAATACATCGGGTTCCAGTCCCGACTGAAATACGTCAGAAAAGATCAGCGTGCGGGTTGGATGCTGATTTTGCTGGTTCAAAAAATTAAGAGCAATTTCCAGCGATTGGATATCAGAATTGTATGAATCGTCGATTATGGAACAGTTGTTTATCCCGTCTTTAAGCTCCATGCGCATGCTTACCGGCACTAATCGCTCCATCCTATCGTCAATCAAGGCCGCATCATAACCTAAAGCCAGCATAACTGCCCAGCAGGTAATCGCATTTTCAACCGAAGCTTCATCTATAAAAGGCACCAGGCACTCTATTTCGGTTCCGTCGTAACGGGCACGTAAATAACACTGGTGCGCTATCATAGTTTCGCTAAATACATGCAGGTCGGCCTCGGCTTTATCCCGGCTCCAGGTAAATTGTTTTTTGCCCGGTTTATCACCTTTGTAAGTTATTAACGTGTCGTATTTATACACTACCAGGTTACTATTAGCAAAAAGCTTAAGCTTTTCTTCCAGCTTTTGTTCGGCATTGGTAAAGCCTTCGTTGTGTGCTGCACCCATGTGCGTTAAAACGCCTACCGTGGGCTTGATCATGGCCTCCAGGCGTTCCATTTCGCCTGTGGTGGATATACCGGCCTCAAAAATACCCAGGTTGTGTATGTCTTCCATTTGCCACAGCGAAAGCGCCACTCCCAATTGTGAGTTAAAGCTTTTAGGATTGCGTACTATCTTTTTATCCGGACAGAGCAGTTGATACAACCACTCTTTAACAATGGTTTTACCGTTACTACCGGTAATACCTATCACATCGTAATCAAAACGTGCCCGGTGGTATGCGGCCAAAGCCTGCAGAGCCTTCAGTACATCGGCAACAATTAAAAAATTGGCATCGCTCATCATATCCGCCGTAGCGGGAATATGGGCAACTACAAAATTGCGTACGCCCGCTTTGTATACTTCCGGGATAAACTCATGTCCATCCCGCCTACCCTCTAACGCAAAAAACAAGGATATGGCCGGGTTGTTGATCTTACGGCTATCGGTTAGCAAACTGCTTATGGTTGTTTGCTGTGTGATGGTGCCGGTAGCTCCAACAATTTGTTGTATTTGTGTAATAGGGTATTGGTTGTTCAACATGGCTCTAATTTCAAGATATTTATATCAATACAAGAATTTTAACGAATTTTGGTTTTGATGGAATTTAAATCGGTACAGGCTAAAATTACCGACCCTAAAGTTGGTTTAACCAAAGCTGAGCACTATTGCGCCTACCAGGAACGATCACAGCAGGAAGTACGCGATAAGCTATATAACTGGGGCCTGTATCCCAGGGATGTAGAACAGATCATCAGCAACCTGATAGAGAACAACTTTTTAAATGAAGAGCGCTTTGCCAAAGCCTATGTAAAGGGCAAGTTTAGCCAGAAAGGCTGGGGCCGGATAAAAATAAAACAGGGTTTAAAATTAAAAAAAGTGCCGGAGGTATTGATACGTAAGGCCCTGCTGATGATCGATGCCGATGATTATATCGGTATCCTGACTAAAACAATAGAAAAAAAGGCACGCTTACTTACCGAAAAAGACGCTTATAAACGCCGTTATAAACTACAGCAATACGCTATGGGGCGTGGGTTTGAGAGCGATTTAATTGCAGATTTACTAAAGGATCTAAACATCTGACCGCCTCTCCCACAAAAGGGCAACTAATGTAACATATCGGCTATTTGGCAATAAAGCGCAGTATACTTCGCTAAATTAGGGCAAACTATTATCACGCTGCTTTACATGACTATCAAAACCGCTTTAATATTTCTCCTATCAGCTATCCTGTGTATACACCAGGTTAAGGCACAGCAGGATAAGGCTAACATTAGCGGTAAAGTGGTATCGGCAGAGACCCAGCAGCCTTTGCATGCGGTAAGCATCAGTATCAACAAAAAAGGCGTGGGCACCGCAACCAACACAAGCGGACATTTCATGCTCATTGTGCCTTTGGCAAATTTTAACGATACGCTAAGAATATCATGCATCGGTTTCCAAACCAGGTTTTTAGCTATTGCGGATCTGATAAATGGCCAGCCGGTTAATATCTCACTCAAAGCAAATAATACAGAATTAAAAGAAGTTAGTGTTGAGTACCGCGATCCGCTCAAGATCATACAAAAGGCTATAGACCGCATCCCTCAAAATTACATTAACCATCCGCATATTACCCGCGGTTTTTACCGCATGTATACAGCCAAAGGAAATGAGCCACTGGAACTATCGGAAGCGGTGTTTGATATTTATAATTTTGGCTATGCCGATAAACGGGCCGACCTGTTTAAATTGATCAAAGCCCGTGACGAAAAGAACCAGCGTGATTTCCATTCGCTCGAGCTGGGTCAAAAGCCCAATACCATTTTTAATTACGATGTAGTGAACCATCTAATGGCCAGCGGTTTTTTAAGCGACCGGGGCCTAAGCAGGCATCACTTTGAGTTTGGCGGCATAATAGATGTGCGGGGCTACCCTGCTTATGAGATAGACTTTAGCGAGAATGAAAATATACAGGGCGACTCGTTTCGCGGTAAGTTTTATGTGGATACCAAAAGCTATGCCTTTATTTATTTTGATTATGGGTTGAGTCCGAAAGCTTTGCGGGAAGCTGAGCTGGGTAATTTTTCAGACCGCATGCTAACGGGCAGCGATGATATCAGGATCGGTTTAAAGCACGATCATACCGCGGTTGGCTATCAAAAGGTTGGCGATAAATGGGTGATATCTGACGTTGTAGGTAATGATGCGCTCAGTATTAATTCGGCCGGTTTAAATTATAATTACGTTGCCGACGTAAAGTTTAACTACCAGGTAACATCGGTTGATACTGCGCAAACCGAATCATTCAGCAATAAACTAAACCGGCACGAAAATATTAACGACCACGACAGTAATGATGGCGAAGAGTTTTGGAAGGATTACAATGTCCTCTTGTCTGACTTTAATACCGAGGCTATTTTTAAACACATCAAAGCTGTAAACGGCCAAACCAAATTAAAAGACAAATTTGAAGAGAAGTTACGCAAGCTGCCTGCGGATACTGTACAGCGCCTGGATGCATTGCTCAAATTTTATCATGATAACGGGCAGTTTAACGGCACGGTATTGATTAAAAGTAAAGGTAAGGTTATACTGAGCAAAAGTTATGGTTATGCCGACAAGGAGCATAAAACCGAAGCCAATAGCCATACAACCTATAGGATAGGCTCAGTCGCCAATACTTTCACATCGTTAATTATTGCCCAATTGATCAATGAAAACAAGATTGATCTGCAGGTGCCGGTTAAAACCTATATCCCCTATTATGCCAATGGCGATATTACTATCAGGCAGTTACTTACCCAGCAATCGGGCATACCGGACTACATGAGTAACGAAGAGTATAAAAAGCAGCTATTAAGCCAGTCGTTCGCGCTAAAACAAATGGTGATCAACTTTTGCAGCGATACACTTAATTTTAAAAGCGGAACAAGGTTTGAGTACAGCAACGCTAACTTTGTAGTACTGGCATTAATTGCCGAAGAAGTTACCGGCAAGGCGTTCGCAACTTTATTACAGGAACGTGTATTTACACCTTTACAGATGATGGATAGTTACTTTGGCACTTACAAAGAAGCTAATAATTATCAGGCCAAAGGTTATCGTGATAACAAACCAGAACCTGTATACGATGCCGCCAATATGGGCGGTGCAGGTGGGATATTCTCATCGGCAGATGATCTGTTGAAATATCATGACGGGCTACAAAGCAATAAATTATTAACCACATCGCAAAAAGCCGAAATGCTGAAACCGCGCGTTGAGTATGCCGATCATAACGCCTGGTATGATTATGGCTGGATGACCGATAAAAGCGAATTTGACGCTTCAAAGAAGCATGTGATCAACTATTGCACCGGTACAGATTGGGGCTTCTATACTCTATTTGTAAGGCAGGAAGATACCGATAGCTGTATTATCCTGCTTAATAATACCGGCGATTTCCCACAGTATGATATGGCCGATCTGATATTGAATATCCTGAATTGAAGTCATTAATTAACCTTTTAAACCAAAAATGCTTTCTATTGTCAATGTCATATCAGTTTTTTTTGTAAGACAATACTTTTACTACCGACTAACCGTATTAAACAAGCAGCCTGGCATTATTTTACCAACTACATTTACTCATGAATAAATTTTTTTGTTTTTTAATTCTCTTATTAACTGTTGGCGCAACTGAAGCTGCTCCCAAACCCAAACCCGATACTGCTACTTTCGCTACCGGCTGTTTTTGGTGTACCGAAGCTAAATTTCAGCAATTAAAAGGTGTGCAAAAAGTAACATCAGGATTTACAGGCGGCCATGTGGCCAACCCTACTTATAAACAAGTTTGTACAGGCAATACCGGCCATGCAGAAGCTTGTAATATTGTGTACGATCCGAAGGTGATTTCGTACGATGAATTGCTCGAAGCCTTTTTTGTAGCGCACGACCCTACCCAACTAAACAGGCAGGGTAATGATGTTGGCACTCAATACCGTTCGGCTATCTTTTACCACAATGCCGAACAAAAAGAAAAAGCTGATTATTACATTAGAAAGCTCGACCAATCTAAAGCCTATAAAAGCAAAATTGTAACCACAGTAACGCCTTATACGGTTTTTTACAAGGCCGAAGATTACCACCAGAATTACTTTGCACAAAACGGTAGTCAACCTTATTGCAAATATGTTATCCAGCCCGAGTTAGATAAATTTAAAAAAGTATTTAAAGACAAGCTTAAAAAATGAGATCGATATTAGTTTTATTAGCCATTCTGTCGTTATCTATAACCGCTAGCAACGCACAACAACAAACCCAGCCATTAAAGGGGCATGAAAATAATCCCTATTATTCAAATACCGATATTAAACCGCTAAAGGTAAGCAATGCTGAATGGAAGAAGATCTTGCCACCGGCTTTATACGCCACCGCCAGGGAGCAAGCTACCGAACGCCCTTTTACCGGTAAGTTTTGGAACAGCAGTGCCAAGGGTACTTATTACTGCGCTGTTTGTGGTAACAAACTGTTCCGTTCTGACGCCAAATTTGCAAGCGATTGCGGTTGGCCAAGCTTTTTTGAACAGAGCAGAAAAAACAGTGTGATATACCGCGACGACAACTCCCATGACATGGAACGTATCGAGGTTATTTGTGCCCGATGCCAATCACATTTAGGGCATGTGTTTGATGATGGCCCGCCGCCTACTCATAAAAGGTTCTGTATGAACTCTATTTCGCTCGACTTTCAGCCTGATGCTTTGTAAAAAGTAACACAGGGATAAATTTTAATATTGCATAATGGCCGGTTAAACACCGGCCATTTTTGTTTCATCGCGCCGGAACGATGAATCAATATTTTTTCGAATGATGTGATTTTATGGTTATAAAGTTTAAATTAGCGCAATCGATTACAATGATTTAACCAGATCAAATCGACTAACCAAACCTCCATGAAAAGAATTGTATACCTGCTATTATTGTTGGGTGCAAGCACAGCTTCGGCCCAGCAGGCGCCGGTAAACTTTACCGCCCAGCAAGATCATGATAACATGATGAAGCAATTGGGAATTAAAGCACTGCGCCCCGGCCCAAGCGGTGATGAAAGAGCGCCCAATCATGCCAATTACGATGAATCGTTAGCTAACCCCTACCCTAATTTACCTGAGGTGTTGACGCTCAAAAACGGCCAGAAGGTTACAACACCCGAAATGTGGTGGAACCAGCGCCGCCCGGAAATTGTGGAAGATTTTGAACGCGAGGTTTATGGCCGTGTGCCTAAAAATCTACCTGCCGTAAACTGGAAAGTTAAAGTTACCGACAAGGAGTTTATGGGCTTTACGCCGATAATTGCCAAGCAGCTTATCGGGCATGTCGATAATTCATCATACCCGCAAATTGATGTAAATATTAATATGACGCTGGTAATACCAGCCAATGCTAAGGGCCCGGTGCCCCTGCTGATGATGTTTGCACAAAGTGCCTTACCAGCACCTGCCCAACCCAATAAAGATGAATTAGAAAAAATAAACGATGCCTTTAAGGATATCCTGATCAAAGCCCACCCTGAACTGAAAGATATATTTGACCGTTACCCGGCTTATAACCCTATTGCTGCTCAAAATTATGGGTTTAACCCTTTTGCACCGCGGCCTGCCGGCGACCCTCCTACCGCACAGCAACTGATAACAGCTGGCTGGGGATATATATTGATCGAGCCGGGTAGCATACAAGCTGATAATGGAGCCGGGCTAACCAAGGGCATTATCGGGCTGGTTAATAAAGGCCAGCCCCGTAAACCCGACGATTGGGGTGCACTGCGTGCCTGGGCCTGGGGCGCCGCGCGTGCTCTGGATTACCTTGAAGCCAACGAACCTATGGTTGATGCAAAACATGTGGGCATAGAAGGTGTATCACGCTATGGTAAGGCAGCATTAGTAACTTTGGCTTTTGAGCCACGTTTTTATATGGGACTGATCGGATCATCGGGCGAAGGCGGCGCAAAACTAAACCGCCGCAACTGGGGCGAGGCCTTAGAGAGCTTAACCGGCGGCGAATATTATTGGATGGCCGGTAACTTTATGAAATACGGTGCTTCGGACGCCGTATTTGGCAGTAAAACAGCAAACGATCTGCCTGTTGATTCGCATGAATTAATAGCACTTTGCGCACCCAGGTTAACGTTTATCAGTTACGGAGTACCTGAACAAGGCGATGCCAAATGGCTTGATCACCAGGGTAGCTATATGGCTACCGTAGCCGCCGGCCCGGTTTTTAAACTATTAGGGGCTAAAGATCTTGGTGTATCCAACGACTATCATACCGAAAAAATGCCGCCCGTAAATGCCGGTTTACTTAACGGGCAACTGGCCTGGCGGCAACACGATGGCGGCCATACCGATGCGCCAAACGTTAAATACTTTATTAAATGGGCCGATCAGTTTATCAGGTCGGGAACAAAATGATCAATAGCCTATAACAACTCGTACGATTGCCTGATGTATTTAATGATGTCAGGTGTAAGCTCTTCCACTTTTGATATCCTTAAGTGATTTGCGTACCTGCCCGACCAGATCAAACTTTTATGAAGCGTAAGCCCGGCCGGGACAGCTTCTGAATAAAACTTAACATCCAATGCAGTTTTCATTGGCTTGATCACTAAAAAGGTTTGGCGATGCACGAACACTATACAATTTGGTGTAGTGCTAATGGCTACATCATCCCAATCGGCAACTGATGCGAGCAATTTGTCAAACGCCAGTACTAATTCGGCACTCTTAGCTTCAAATAAGCTATCCAGGTTTACTTTGGCGCAATAATGCGTTTGTGTTTCGTTCTTCAGCTCCCTTTCGCATTTTGGACAAACCCAGGTCATATAAATTTATTTATATCAAATTACAGGTTTAAGGTATGAACTTATTAAGTTAAAACTAATAAATCCAACGCTTTAATAATCACCTGTTTGTCAATTCATGACTTTGGATTCTACATTCGTGTTTCACATTTGCATTTGCAACCAAACAAGAACTCATTTTTTCCTAGTAACTTAAGTTTAATAGCTCAATTTGCGTTGCAAAAATGCCTGTGTGTTAAACCTTGAAAGAGCAAATCTATTTTACCCTCTGCTAAAAAAGCTTTATCCAAAAATCAAAGGATAAATGCCGTTACAAGTCAAAAATTTTAACCTCTAAATCAAATCATTATGAAAAAATTAGCAGTACTACTGACGTTGGTGTTTATTTTTTATGCCGCGACCGCTCAATTACCAAGGGTGAAAATCCTGGCCACAGGAGGAACTATTGCAGGTGCCGGTACATCTGCAGAAAAAGCCGGTTATCAGGCAGGGGCGCTACCAATAGACGAGTTATTAAACGCAGTGCCGCAAATCCATAAGCTGGCTCAGGTTACGGGGGAACAAATTTCAAGTATAGGCAGCCAGGACATGAGTATTGAAGTGTGGCTAAAGCTTGATAAACGTATTAATGAGATTTTTGCAAATAACGAAGCGGATGCCGTAGTAATAACTCACGGCACTGATACACAGGAAGAAACCGGATACTTTTTGAATTTAACTATGCGAAGCGACCATCCGGTTATACTTACCGGGTCAATGCGTGCAGCAACCGCGATCAGTGCTGATGGACCCAAAAACCTTTATGATGCAGTTGCAGTTGCCGCAAACCCGGCGAGCAAAGGCAGGGGGCCGATGGTTGTGTTTTCGGAAACCATATTTGATGCCAGGGATATTGTAAAAACGAGTTCAACCCATATGGAGGCATTTACCGCACCTGATGCCGGGCCCATCGGGCAGGTATACGATTCGAAGGTTTCTTTTTACGCTGTTTCAACCCGCAAATCGCACAACGAAACCCCATTTGATGTTACCAAATTAACACAATTGCCAAGGGTGGAAATTGTTTATATGTACGCAGACGCCAATCCTTCTATGATCTATCACCTAATAGATCAGAAAGTAGCCGGAATTGTAATTGCGGGTGTTGGGAATGGTAATTTTAATAAAGCTTATTATGATGCGATAGAAAAAGCTGTAAAAAGCGGCATTATAGTTTGCCGCTCCACACGCTGTACTTCGGGGCGCGTAGTGCTGGAAGATGAGGTGAATGATGCCAAGTTGGGAACTATTGTAAGTGATGATGTAAACCCGCAAAAGGCAAGAATATTAATGATGCTGGCCCTTACCCGCACAAAGGATAAAAAGCAAATACAAAACTGTTTCTTTCAATATTAATAGCGAAGGCAATTATGTTCACTTTTCAATAAGGGCTTATAATTCAGTTTGTCTTATTGATCTGTAAAATATATTGGTAGATCTCTATTGAGTAAACGATGATCCGAAATTTAAAAAACAAACGAAATGAAAACATCCGGCAAAAATATTTTTCTTGTTATCACATTAACGGCAGTTATATCAAGTGCCTTTTGTCAGACAAGAACTGAAAAAGATCTGTTAGGTGAAAAACAAATTCCCAACAGCGCCTATTACGGCGTTCAAACAGCACGGGCGCTTGAAAATTTTCAGGTGAGTGGTGTTACCACCAAATTTTACCCGGACTATGTAAAGGCGTATGCCATGGTAAAATTAGCAGCAGCAAGGGCCAATGCTGAAGTGGGAAGAATGAAACCGGAAAGGCTTGCCGCTATAGAAAAAGCATGCCAGGCCGTAATTGACGGTCAATATCACGATCAGTTTTTGGTTGATCTGTACCAGGGTGGCGCCGGCACATCGGCCAATATGAATGCGAATGAAGTGTTGGCAAACATTGCATTGGAGATGAGCGGGCACAAAAAGGGCGAGTATCAGTACATCGAACCGCATGATGATTTGAACATGGGGCAATCAACCAACGATGTGTATCCTACAGCGATCCACGTGGCGTTGTTATTGCACAATGATAAATTGATAGCAGAGGCTAAATTGCTCTCACAGGCTTTCCACAAAAAAGGAGACGAATTCAATAATTTGTTAAAGATGGGGCGTACCGAAGGGCAGGATGCTGTACCAATGACCCTCGGCCAGGAGTTTCATGCTTTTGGTTTCCAGCTTGATGCTGCAATTGAAGCTTTGTATAAAAGCGAAGCCTATCTATATGAAGAAAACATGGGTGCCACAGCCATTGGCACAGGGTTAACGGCCACTCCAGGTTATGCCGAAAAGTGCGCGGTCCAGCTTGCGAAGGTTACCGGGAAACCTATGGTATTGGCCCATGATCTGATCGCAGCTACAAGCAGTATGCAGGCGTTCGTTATGTACTCGTCGGCACTAAAAAACTTTGCTGTTACGCTATCTAAGATCAGCAGTGATCTGATCTTCCTTGCTACAGGCCCTCGCACAGGTATTTTCGAAATTAATTTACCCGCGCTTCAGCCAGGCTCTTCTATTATGCCGGGGAAAGTAAATCCGGTTATGGCCGAGTTGATGAACGAGGTATGTTACAAAGCTATAGGTAACGATGTAACGGTGGCTATCTCCTCGCGGGATGGTTTGCTGCAATTAAATGCTTACGAACCTGTGGTAGCGATCGCGATCATGGAATCGCAGGCGCTTTTCTTTAAAACCATGCCTCTGTTCCGTACAAGTTGTATTGACGGGATCACGGCAAATAAGGCTGTGATGGATCGTTATATTGAACGGAGTGTTGGTATTGTAACGGCCCTTAACCCGGTGTTAGGGTATGACAAGACCACAGAGCTCGCAAAGGAAGCGCTCCAAAAAAATAAAGGGATATTGGAACTCATCCGCGAAAAGAAATTGCTGACCGAAGCTCAGATCAAAAAATTACTGGATCCGGCAGCGATGACCGGCCAATAATAATATCATCATTACCGCACAGGCAAGGAGATTGTATCCACCCGGAAAATTTGCTGTTTCCGGGTGGGTAACGTCCTGCACCAGCAAGATAATTTGTTTAATAATGTACAGGGGTTCGCCAGATTTTTCTGATTTATAAGATCCTTCTATGTTTAATCGTATGAAAATGACATCGGCCAGATTTAAATTCCTTAACACACTTCCCGTTGCGGCAGTGCTTTATATTACGTTGTTTTTTCTGACCCTATCTACCGCATATTGTCAAAAAACAACCGACCCGATTCCTGATGGCACAATGGGTGAGGTGTTTGAATCAAAAAAAGCCGATAGCAGCGCTAAAGAAAAGCCAAAAGACTTGCGCTGGTATGAGTTTGAAAACCCGTATTCAACTTTAAGGTTCCAGTTAGGATTTTTGTATGATTTTGCCACTTTTATTCAAAATGACGCGAATAAACAACAGGTAGGCGACCTGGCATCACAATTTTCTGTGCGTGATTTCCGCTTCATCCTTTCGGGGACATTGAAAACTAAGAGGGAAATAAGCTGGAAACTGGGTTTGATGTATGACGGGCCATCTAAATCCTGGTTAGTACGTGAAAGTGGCGTAATGGTTAACTTTCCCGAAATAGCAGGACGCATTTGGGTTGGCCGCAGCAAAGAGGGCTACTCTTTGGTTAAAGTAATGAACGGGTACTCTATTTGGGGGCTGGAAAGACCCATGTCAATAGATATTATCCCAATTATGGCAGATGGTATAAAATACCTTGGGTATTTTAAAAAACCGCATATAGTAGTCAATTTAAGCGCGCTTACAGACTGGGTATCACAAGGACAAAAATTTTCAACCTACCAGTATCAATTCGTCTCGCGTATTGCCTGGCTACCTGTTTACACGGATGCTAATAAGCCTGTTCTGCATATCGGCTTAAATTACCGGTGGGGTAAGGTAAAAGATGATACATTGCAGGTTCGTTCGCGCCCTGAAGTAGGCGCAGGCGCTTATTTTATCGATACAAAAAAATTCCCGGTAAGCTCTTCAAATTCTATAGGTGGCGAAATTTATTATCGTACCGGCCCACTTATGCTGGGCACCGAGTTTAATTCGCATATGATGAACTCTCCGCAAACAGGTAATCCGGTATTTACCGGCGGACAAGTATTTGCATTATACGCTTTTACAGGCGAAGTGCGTCCCTATTACACCAGCACTGGGATATTCGGATTTACCAAAGTAAAACACCCGCTTTCTAACGGCGGGCTGGGGTCGTGGGAACTGTTATTGAGCTATCAATCCTATAGTCTTAATGACGGCACGCTCACCGGTGGAAAATTTTGGAGGTTCACTCCCGCCGTTATGTGGCAGCCAAATGATATGTTTCGCATTACGGTTGATTATGGTTATGGTATGTTGGATAGATATGGAACAACTGGTACAACCCAATTCATCCAAACCAGGTTCATGTTTCTTTTATAGACAGGAACCGATTATCATTAAAAGGTTAAGCATAGTGAATGTACACTCTCCTGCCAGTTCCAGTCAACTCAAATCACGCGCTTATTAGCAACCCATTTTCGCAGCAGGTTTTCGTTGGCTGTTAAACTGCCGATCATGAAGAACTTATTGGTACTTAACGCCCGCGATTCGTCTATTTTTTCTTTCACCACGCCCTCTTTCTTAATATAATTAGAATGAAAGAAATAACAACCTGCAGCAGTTTTAACAACATAACCGGTATGAAAATCAAGACCAATAATAAAAACAGAGTTAACGGGCTGTTTAGCCAGGTATCTGTCCAGATCACTAAGGCTATTAAATGAATGGATGTCGGCACAGAGCTTTTTAATCATCACTCCCGATGCAACTTCGGCCAACCCCACGCGATCAATCTTAAAGCCAAGGTCAGTTAAAGTATTGGTCACAAAATACCCGCAGGCAATACTCCCGGTTCTGGGTTGCTGTGTCTCTCCATGAAAGTCCCAGGGTGTACCTGCCCAATAGTTATAAATATCCTCATCTATCAGCTTAAACAAATAATTACCGATATCTTTTGCCGGATGATTAACCAACAGGTTCTTATGGTTACTTACGCCTTTTTTAAAGTCGGCATAAGTAAAATCAGCAACTGTGCCTGTATTGCTTTTACCATCAGGAGATTTGATTTTTACAGCCCCATAAAATCGTTGTTCTGTAACATACATCTTTGTTTGTGTATGAAGATTAGTCCAGCATAAAAGCATAAGTATTAAAATCATTTTCCAACTCCTTTCGTAAGGGATGCATGTTATAGTACTATTCCATAAAAGCAATAAACCTTTTGGTAAAATAATGATTTAAACTGCAGCATTGCAAACAAGGTGATTTAAGCGGTACGGAGTACGGATAGTTTTCCGTATTATCACCTCAGCGCCGGAGTCGAACCCATATAGCATAAAAACAACAAAACCTGATATTTTCATATCAGGCTTTGTGTCGATGTTGAAAAACTCAAAAAGCTTTTGCGGAGTTGGAATTTTCAACACCCTTTATTTGGCATGATATAAATCACTTTGCTTGAAACAGATAAATTAAAGCCCTTGTTTTCTACAGAGGGGAGTAACAATTGTTTCCATGTTTTGCCCATGTCTGATGACCGGAATATACCATCTGAGCGACCACATATTAAATATTTACCCATTTGTTTAATAGATAAAATACTCGACGAAGACGAAGATCGATTTAAGCCCATTTTTTTCATTAATAAACTACTCCAGGAAGGCTGAAGTTCTTCACCTATGGTATTCCAGGTTTTTCCACCATCCTGCGAAATGTGTATGGTGTTTGTTTGAGTTACTGTGTTGTTTACTATAGCGGCAAATCCGCCATCAATACGTTCTACAGCGATACCAACACCCCCTTCACCAATCACACGATCCCAGGTTTGACCATCATCAGTCGATCTTAATATTCCATCATAGCTGGTAGACAAAAGTACGCCGTTTGATTCTGCCAATGTCATTCTACCGTCTCCAACATGCACTTGTTTCCAGGTTTTTCCATTGTTAACGGATCTAAAAAGCATGTTATTGGAGCTAATAAAAACTGTGCCGCCGGCAGTTTCAAAAATGCTGCGTACTTCCCTCTCTTTATAATTCTTGTACATCCAATCTATCGTTTTGTCGATGCGTAAGGCTTGCTCCTGAAAATTTGTGTACATGGGCGACCACTGGCTCGTTCCGTTTAGTTTTTGTAAAAATTGCCCTCTGAAATCATATGCAAATATCCCATTCTTGCCAGGGGCGATCTCACGCTGTTTACCAGGGAAGATCTCTTTTGTCCAAAAAGTAGTTGTGGAATTTGGTTCACTGTGATAAACCCCATTGCCGGCACGTAAATAGAGCCCTTGATCATTTGCAAATAAACCACGACTCCACACACCTTCTCTCTGCAATTTTTCAGGCAGCCCTTTACTAATGTTCTGCCATGTTTCTCCGCCATCAGTAGATCTGAAAACGATGTTCAAAAGCCCTGATTTAGTCCCTTCGGTTGTTTTCTTGCCCGCTTCCTTCTCTTTTAGCACAAAAGAATTTAGTAGAAATAATGCCAGGAGGGCGGCCGGCACAAACACAAATAATTTTTTCATTTTTTCATTTTTCATAACCTATCAATTTGATTCACCGAAATTACTTTGATATTTTTCAGTGTGAAGAACCAGGATTGTAAATAAAAATGTAAACTTTGTAAATAAATCGTAACCAGCATGTTTGATAGCCGAAACCTTATCTCAGGGAAACGGAAGTACCTGTACGGATTGATATTATTATCGTTTATTTCTGTAATATGCGCAGCTTTCAGTATAACTGGTAATGATGGCTTTGATATTGCCAGAAGAGAAGTTTTGCTCCGCAGTATCGGGCATGAACTACTCTTACAGTCGGGCGACAAAACATCGCGGGTGCTCCCGGTAAAAAAGATATCAGAAAGTGAATACCAGATCAGCTTTGAGAATGACCTTACTTTTCAACCAGATTCATTGGTGAATACTACCCGGCGTGTGTTAGCCAACGATCCGTTGTCAAGTGATTATGTTGTTAATGTTTTGAAGTGTGGTAACGCCGCTGTAGCCTATGGATACGCTATATCCCAAAATAAAAAAGATGATATTGTAGCATGCAGAGGCAGAAAACAACCCACAGCATGCTACATAATTGACATTAAATTTAAACCGGTGAATATAAACCCGGCCCAGAAGGGATTACTTTTGGGCAGCCTGCCATTTTTAGCATTTGTTGGTTTTATTATTTTAAAGTCGGCTAAGCCGCGAAAATCGTTAAATAATAGCAGGCCTATTAATAGATTTAATTTAGGTTCAGTTTTGTTTGATGTGCAGGAACGGCAGCTGGTGATCAATAAAAAGACCATTGATCTGACCGGAACTGAAACCCGTTTGCTGCTTATCTTTGCAATTTCGCCTAACCAGACAATCGAGCGAAGCCGGTTGCAAAAAGAGATATGGGAAGATGAAGGTGTTATTGTTGGGCGAAGCCTGGATATGTTTATATCAAAACTTAGAAAAAAATTGGAACCTGAGCCCAATATTAACATTGTTGTTGTACGTGGCAAAGGATATAAGCTTGAAATTGGTGCTTAAGGGGCAGCCACACCTTTAAAACAACAAAGCCCGATATTTTCATATCAGGCTTTGTGTCGATTCTAAAGTACTCAGAGCGGGAATCGAACCCGCACTCCGTTTACGGGAACAGGATTTTAAGTCCTGCGTGTCTACCAGTTCCACCATCTGAGCAGGCTGTTAACCTGTAAAAATAAATCCCTTCTGCTGGTCAGAAGGGATTTAGAGCGAAAGACGAGATTCGAACTCGCGACCCCGACCTTGGCAAGGTCGTGCTCTACCAACTGAGCTACTTTCGCATTATTTTCTTTTCCGTTTCGCTGGTAACCTTGCGTCCCTTTCGCTAACGGAGTGCAAATATAGGCAGATTTGCATTCCACGCAAATAAATCCGACAACTTTTTTAAAATAATTTGAGCGTTTTAATATTACCCGCTCTGTTTCAGGCAGATTAATTGAACAAAAAATTTCTGTTAATTAACCAACGGTTGTTTAAAAGCCATTAACAGGTAGTAATACCCTACCAAATTAATCGCAAACCGAATCCTGTCGGCAAATATCCAATTTTTCACCATCCGCCCTATCGCCTCTGCTGTGTTATTACCGCCTGCCTTAAACATTAAAACATCGTTTATGGGGTAAATGCATATCACAGTATACAAAACAGTCGCAAGCGTACAACCCAAAGTTATCAGCAGGTACCGGCGGTGCACTTTACTGTGCCAGCCAAATATCAAAACCAAAAGCTGTGGCAAAATGCTGCGCAGCACCATAAATGGGGGACCAAAAAAGTACCAGATGTACTGATTGAATTCTGTTTTGGTAAAAAAGAACCTAACCGTACCGGGCGGATTACTGCTCCACTGCGGGTTAATAACACACATCATATAAACGGTGCCTCCTATCCAAATACTGGCTCCTATTACTGCCCACCAGGTACAAAATGTAAAAAGTTGTTTTCTCAATTGCATAGCATTTGTTTTAAACGATAAAAGTGCACAGGGGCTCAGTGATAGTCAATCGCTGAAAACAGGGATATTACCCTACCTGAAATTTTTGTACAATATTTTATAATAACCCGTTCTTCATCATAGCTTTGTGGTTTAGTTTATAACGATACATGCCGCCGCAATACACAAAATTAAAAAGCAACCTGCCACCCGATTGCTACATCCCCGACGATTTTTTTTTGGCTGGTGGCGAGGGTAAGCATTGCCTTTTTTTGCTATCGTGCCTAAACGACGATAAGTTTTTATACCTGGATGAAAGCTTTGAAGATTTAACCGGCTATAGCAATACCCAATTTGCCAACGGTGGCCGCGATTTTTGGTTCTCGCGCATTTGTCCTGAAGATATGGATGCAGTAAGCCTCAAGATCATCGGCATACACAAAGCTATGTTCGACCCTGCCTTTAACCCCCATGCCCCTGCCCCGCTTGTTTTAGAATACCGTTTTAAACATGCCGAAGGCCACTGGATATGGCTGCGCGACACCCGTTATCTCGTATCATTCAGCGAGCAAAAAGTAATTGATAAGGTACTTTGCCGTTTTGAAACCATGCCTGTACAGTATGATGATATTAACGCGCTAAACAACCTGTTGCAAAAAGACCAGCTATGTAATACTATGCTCGAGGTAGCCATGATCCATCAAAACGCCAAACAGCGTCAAAATATTAAAGAGGCAGCACCCTCGCACCCTTACGATTTGACTAAACGCGAAAAAGAAATATTAAGGCTTATTGCCGAGGGCCTTTCCACCAAAATGATAGCCGATAAATGTTACATCAGCACACACACGGTTGAAACCCACCGCAAGCACCTGCTCGAAAAGTTTAACGTAAAAAACTCGATGGAGCTGGTAAAAGAGGCTTCCAAAGTTTTTTGGTTGTAAAAAATCCCTGTTTTCATTGATTGCCTGCTCCTTATTTAATAAAGAGTTTTGCCGCCGCATTTACTTTTTTATTGAATATGACAGATCAACATTTAAACAAAAACCACTGGGATATTATTGTGATAGGCGGCGGCCAGGCCGGCTTAGCTGCCGGTTATCATTTAAGCCTTACCGGCGAAGATTATATTATATTAGATGATCAACAAAATACCGGCGACTCATGGCGCAAGCGCTGGCAATCGCTACGGTTATTTACTCCGGCATGGACAAACGGGTTACCTGGAATGCCGTTTCCTGGAGACCCAAAAGCCTTTGCCACAAAAGATGAGATGGCCGATTTTTTGATAAGCTATAAACAAAAGTACGACCTGCCCGTACTGTACAACACCATAGTTACCAGGTTAACAAAAACGGCTACGGGGTATCACATCGCCACGGCAAACAACAGTTTTTACGCCAATCATGTCATTGTAGCTACAGGCGGTTACACCATACCCAATATACCAGCCATGGCTACCCGGTTAAATACATCTATTCATCAAATTCATTCATCGCAATACGTTGCTCCACAATACTTACCCGCGGGCAATGTGCTGGTGGTTGGTGCCGGTACTTCGGGTTTACAAATTGCTATTGACCTGGCAATGGCTAACCGCAAGGTTTATGTATCGGGTAAGCCACCATTCCGTATACCTGATTTTATTTTTAAATACCTGGGCAAACAGTTTGTATGGTTTGCAACCAATATATTGAACACCGGTACACCAATGGGCCGCAAAGCACATCGTGCTGTTAAAACCAAGGGCGGCGGCGCACCGCTTATTAATATCGGGCTTAATGATGTACTAAAAGCAGGTGTTATACATTTGCCCCGCCTGCACAGTGCCAATAAAGGCTTGCCAACTTTTCAAAACGGTGAGCAGGTGCAGGTTAATAATATTATCTGGTGTACAGGTTTTACGCCTTATTATTCGTGGGTGCAGGTGCCTGGCGCTATTGATGAACAAGGTCATCCCGTCGCCAATCGCGGAGTGTCGGCTGTTGCCGAAGGTTTATACTTTGTAGGTTCGTTATTTCAGTACGGGTTAACTTCAACCTGGATAGGTGGCGTTGGCCGCGACGCTGCTTTTGTTACCGATCACATCCGCAAACGCAAAAAACTAAACCCCGAACTGCCTTAAATGATGATCCATGTGCATCCATGCTACTATTCCCCACTCTTTGGGCTGTAAATAACCCATACCAGGGTGGATGGATGTAATTGATTTTTGATGTACCGGGAACCTTTGCAGTGTATTAATAAAAGCCACTTTTTGAACGTCAAATTGTTGCTGATCAACTTTGCCTTTAGCATTTAGGCGCGCAGGGCCTTTACGGTTACGTGGAAACCTGGGGATAACGTGTATGCCAATAAATTTAAACAACCGGTTTTTCAGGGTTGGGCTTTGGTACTCACTTTCATCTTCCAGTATAAAGGTATCGGCTAAGGTGCAGTGCAAAAGCATTTCGGTAACGGTCATACTCCCCCAGCGGGCCTGGCTATCGGCTTGCAGCTTATTTACCCGGTTAATCAGTTCTTCAACCGCTTTGGTATCAAATAATGTTTTCTTCATAATGAGTTCCATTAAATTACGCCGCAAAATTACCCCCGATTGCCGGGTATTTAAATCCCTGAAAACATGGATATCACTCTTTCATGACATTGCCGTTACACCTTTTTCCGGCCGCAGCCAATATGTATCAGTATTACCCACTTTTGTATAAATCTGCCCGGCACAAGCCCCATACCTTTGACTCAACATTTAAAAATTAAAACAATGTCAAAAACAATTTTCATAACAGGCGCTTCACGCGGATTTGGAAAACTCTGGGCCGAAGCATTTTTAAAACGCGGTGATAAAGTAGTTGCTACCGCCCGTAACACCGATAGCCTTAACGACCTGGTTGCCCAATACGGTGCCAGCATTTTGCCTATCCAGCTTGATGTTAACGACCGTGCTGCCGACTTTGCCGCCATCGCCAAAGCCAAAGCGCACTTTGGTACTATTGATGTGCTGATCAACAACGCAGGTTACGGTTTATTTGGTGCTATTGAAGAAACCAGTGAACAGGAAGCCCGCGATCAGATAGAAACTAACGTATTTGGCTTATTATGGGTTACCCAGGCCGCATTGCCGGTAATGCGTGAGCAAGGTCATGGCCATATTATCCAGGTATCGAGCGTACTTGGCATAACCACCCTGCCTGTACTGGGTTTATATAATGCCTCAAAATTTGCGGTTGAAGGCTTAACCGAAACCCTGGCTGCAGAGGTTGCCGGCTTTGGTATTAAGGTAAGCTTAATTGAGCCTAACGCCTTTAGTACCGACTGGGCAGGCGCATCGGCTGCACAAGCCAAAACCATTGAAGCTTACGACGGTGTTAAAGCCGCTTTCCAGGCTGGTTTGGCTAATGCCGACATTTTTGGCGACCCAAATGCCACTGCTGCTGCCGTACTGCAACTGGTTGATAACCCTACTCCGCCGCTCCGCCTGTTTTTAGGTAAAGTTGCCCTGCCATGGGTGAAACAGGTATATGCCGATAAACTGGCTACCTGGGAAGAATGGGACCATGTAGCCGTTGCAGCACACGGTCACTAAATAAAAGGATGTTAAGCTGACAAAGACCACGCTGATAATCAGCGTGGTTTTATTAATTTGCACCATCAAATCATGAAGCATTATAAAAACTTAAGCGATCTGCACCGCGATAACGGTTTTGCAGCACCCGAACATCCGCTTATCAGCATACACCGTTGTACAAACAGGAATAATTGCAGCCTGGGTAACCGCGAGTTTACCACCGATTTTTACATGATCGGGTTTAAAAAGATCATTTCGGGGCAAATGCTGTATGGCCGTACCAAATACGATCATGATAATGGCTCACTGTACTTTGTTAAACCCCGGCAGGTTATTGAGTTTAAAAACCTGGAATTTGAAGAAGACGGCTTCCTGATATTTTTTCATGAAGATTTTTTAAGCGGGCATTTTTTGCACCAGGAGATCAAGAAATATCATTTTTTTGATTACGAAACCAACGAGGCCCTGCACCTGTCGCCACGTGAAGAAGAGATCATCTGGGACCTGTACCACAAAATTGAAACCGAATACCTTAATAACCCCGACGAGTACAGCCGCGATATTATGCTCACCCATGTCGACTCCATACTTAAATACTCGCAACGCTTTTACAAAAGGCAGTTTATTAACCGCACTACCCTTTCGGGGAAAACAGTATCTAAGTTTAATGAAGCCCTGGCCGCTTACTTTGAAAAAGGTTCCATCGCTGATAAGGGCTTGCCTACCGTTAACCTGATGGCCGATAAGCTTAACCTGTCGCCCCGATATTTAAGCGACCTGCTGAAACAAGAAACCGGCAAAACAGCTATCGACCTGATCCACATTTACCTGATAACCGAAGCCAAACACCTGCTCAAAACCGCCGACCAAAGCATCGCCGAAATTGCCTACACCCTGGGCTTTGAAAACCTGCCCTATTTTTCGCGCCTGTTTAAAAAAGAAGTTGGCCTGAGTCCCAACCAGTTTAAAAAACACCAGCTCAATTAAACTATTCAAGAAGAGCGCTGAAAGCAGCGATGACGTGGCAATCTCAAAGGACATGTCGCCGACTTTTCTCAGGGATAGCCACGCTATGGCTCGCATTGACATAGTGGAGAAAATTAATCAACCCAAAACAAAAAAGCCCTTCCGGCTTAACCGAAAGGGCAATAATCACAATTGATTAAAGGGATAGTAATTATTTCCAGCCGCCACCCAAAGCGCGGTATAATTCGGCTACAGCGTTTAGCTCGGATGTTTTAACAGCGGCCAGTTCCAGCTCGCTTTGCAATACGTTACTTTGCGCGGTAATTACCTCCAGGTAATTAGCCATGCCATTTTTAAACAGCATATTGGCATTGGCGGTTGCCTGTTGCAGGGTTTGCACCCTACCGGCTGCAATAGCCTGCTGATCTTTTAGCTTTTCAACTTTCACCAAGGCATCGGATACTTCGCCAACAGCAGTTAAAACCGACTGGCGGAACTGTATAACCGCTTTATCACGATCAAGTTGCGCTACCTTATATTGTGTACTCAGTTCTTTGTGCTGTATTAGCGGTGTCAAAACACTACCAGACACTACACCGAATAGCGATGCCGGGATATTGAACCAATTACTTGCCTTGAATGAATTTATACCTCCGCTTGCTGTAATACGCAAAGCGGGATACATTTCGGCTTTGCTGATACCCACATTGGCGTTGGCAATATCGAGCTGCAATTCGCTGCTGCGCACATCGGGACGACGGCTAACCAGTGCAGCCGGTACCCCTGCTCCCAACACCTGCGGGAAGGTAATTTGGTTTAGTGTAACGCTGCGGCTAATGCCGTTGGGCAATTCGCCGGCTAAAATGCGCAGAGCGTTCTCCTGTATGCTGATGTTTTGCTCAAACTGTGGCACCAATTGTGCTGCCGCCTGTTGCTGTGCCTGGGCTTGCTGTACGGCCAGCGAGGTTACCTGCCCGGCATCAAACTGCAAACGGATAATACGCAGGGTGCTGTCGTTTAAAGCTACATTGCTTTTGGCGATGTTTAACTGCTCATCCAGCATCAGTAAATTATAATATCCTTGTGCCACATTGGCTACCAGGTTGGTTTGTATGGCTTTACGTGCCTCGCGGGTTTGCAGGTATTGAGCAAGGGCGGCTTTGTTTTGGTTGCGAATCTTACTCCATATATCAGCTTCCCAGGTCAGGTTGACTTGCGCCGAATAATCCTCAATATGGCGACTATTGGTGTACTGGCTCAAACTCAAACCATTTAGGCTGTTATCGCTCGCGCGGGTGGTGCTGGCAGCTACTTGCACGCCTATGGTTGGCACATAGTTCCATTTAACTTGTTTGACCACTAACTGCGCGGCATCAATATTTTTGATGGCCAGCTGCATATCATAGTTTTTGGTAATGGCACTATCGATCAGGGTTTGCAGGGTAGCATCGGCAAAAAAGCTTTTATAAGGCAAATCGGCGATGCTGCTGGTATCTCCCGTAAGGGCAGCACCTCTAAAGTTTGCAGGCAATTGCGCCTGCGGGGTTTGTATATCTTTTGATACTTTGCAGGCGCTTACCGCCAGGGCGATAAGCAACAGCAAATACCTGTATTTATGCTTGTTCATGATGTTATTTTTAATTGTATAGTTCTAATTTAATATCGAACACCGAACACTCAATATTGAATGATGAAGTAAAATTCGATGTTCGGTGTTCAAAATTCAGTGTTCGATATTCAAATTGTTAAATTATGCCAGTTCCGTTTCGGGCAGGCTGACGTGTGTACCATTTAACTTGTCGTGATGGTGTTCGCTATCCATTAAAACCGCTACGGGCACGCCTGTAATGCGTTCCTGCAATGCCTGGAAGATCACAAACAGCACCGGGATAATAAATAAACCTAATATTACGCCCGATACCATCCCGCCTGCAGCGCCAATACTGATGGAGTGGTTACCCTGCGCCGATGGGCCGGTAGCGATACTCATCGGGAAGAGCCCAAACACAAAGGCGAACGAGGTCATGATGATCGGCCTTAGCCTTAACCGTGCGGCCTCTAAAGCAGCAGCAACCAGGGGCTGACCAGCCTTGCGGCGCTGTACGGCAAACTCCACAATAAGGATGGCGTTTTTTGCCAGCAAACCAATGAGCATAATTAAGGCTACCTGTACGTAAATGTTGTTTTCGATACCGGTTAACCCTAATACCACAAATACACCCAGTATACCTGTCGGGATGGATAGGATCACCGCTAAGGGCAAAATATAGCTTTCGTATTGCGCTGATAGTAAGAAATATACAAACACCAAACACAACATAAATATAATAGCTGATTGCCCGCCAGAACCTATCTCCTCACGGGTTTGGCCCGAAAACTCGTAGGCAAATCCCGATGGCAGTTGTTCTTTGGCAGTTTCCTGGATGGCACGGATGGCATCACCCGAGCTGTAACCCGGTTTAGGGATAGCGTTGATCTCGATAGAGTTGAACAGATTATATCGTGATGCCGTTTCGGACCCATAGACACGGGTTAACTTAACCAGCGTATTGATGGGCACCATCTCGCCCGCCTTGTTCTTCACAAATACCCGGTCGATAGATGCAGGGTCGGTACGATCGGCAATGTCGGCTTGTACCACCACGCGGTAGTATTTACCAAAGCGGTTAAAGTCGGACGCCTGTGCACTACCGAAATAGGCCTGCATGGTAGCCAAAACATCTTTAACGCTTACGCCCAATTGATTGGCCTTATCATCGTTAACCTCTAATTGCAATTGCGGGTAATCGGCTTTAAATGTGGTGAAAGCAAAGGCAATTTCTTTTTTCTTCATCAGCTCGCCAATAAAGGTATTGGCCACGCCGCTAAACTTATCGAGTTTGCCACCGGTTTTATCCTGCAAAACCACGTCCAAAGCTTCCACGTTACTAAAGCCCGGAACGGTTGGGAAACTGAATACAAAGAACGTTCCGCCAGTTACGGCGGCCAGCTTGCCGCGCATAATATCCTGTATGGCATTAATATCCTTTACCTCGCCCCTGTCCTTATTCGGCTTCAGCAGCACAAAAAATACCGCTGCCGATGGGCTGTTTGATGACGTTAGCAGGTTAAAACCCGATATGGCCGTAACAAACCTGGCAGCAGGCAGGGCACGCACAGCGGCTTCGGCCTCCTGCAATACCTTGGTTGTACCGCTTAACGACGTACCCGATGGTGTGGATACCGATACGGCCACAAAACCCTGGTCTTCGGTAGGTATAAAGCCCGATTTGGTGCTGTTAACCATATAAACCGTTACCGCGATGATGAGCGCAAGCCCGGTAATGGGTATCCATTTATTTTTGATGAGGAACTTTAGGCCGCCTACATAACGGTTGGTAATGGCGTTAAAGCTGCTGTTAAAGCCCGCGTAAAAACGCTGCGTAAAACCTTTTTTAGTGATCAGCTGACCGTCGGCGGTGTGGTTGCTCTTTAAGAACAAGGCAGCCAGTGCCGGACTCAACGTTAACGCGTTAACCGCAGATATCATAATAGCTATGGACATGGTGAAGGCAAACTGCCTGTAAAATATCCCGGTTGAACCGCTCATAAAACCTACAGGTAAAAACACCGCTGCCATTACCAAAGTAATGGAGATAATAGCGCCTGTAATCTCATGCATGGCCTGTGTGGTAGCTGCTTTAGGCGCCAGGTGCTTATGCTCCATTTTAGCATGTACAGCCTCCACAACCACAATGGCATCATCCACCACAATACCGATGGCCAATACCAATGCGAATAACGTGAGCAGGTTGATCGAAAACCCAAACAGATTCATAAAAAAGAATGTGCCCAGGATAGCTACCGGTACGGCTATAGCCGGAATTAAGGTTGACCGGAAATCCTGTAAAAAGATAAATACGACGATAAATACCAAAATAAAGGCTTCTATCAGCGTATGCTCAACCTGATCGATCGATTCGTCGAGTGCAGTTTTGGTACGGTAAAAGTTATTATACTTAATACCTGCCGGGAAATCCTTCGACGCTTTTTCCATCAGCTTATCAACCGCAATCTGGATCTCGTTAGCGTTTGAGCCTGCCAATTGGATAACCCCTATCGCAATACCATCATGCCCGTTTAAATGGGTAACGCTAGTGTAGCTGTAAGCGCCAAGTTCAACACGGGCAACATCTTTCAAATACAGTACAGAGCCATCGGCGTTGGCACGGATGGCAATGTTTTCGTATTCTTCGGGTTTGGTAAGCTTACCTTTGTATTTAATTACATATTCAAATACTTCCTGGCTACGTTCGCCTAATTTACCCGGGGCAGCTTCGAGGTTTTTATCCTGTATGGCGGCCATTACTTCGGCGGGCGTAATTTTGTAAGCCGCCATTTGTGTCGGGTTTAACCATACACGCATGGAGTAATCCTTCACTCCGCCAAATATCGAAGCAGAGCCCACACCCGGTATACGTTTTAGTTCGGGGATGATATTGATCTGGGCATAGTTGGCCACAAAGGTTTGATCGTACTTCTTAGGGTCTTCGGTATACATACCCACCGCACCAATTAAACTGTTTTGTTGTTTGGTGGTGGTAATGCCCTGTTGTACAACCTCGGCAGGCAGCTGGCTGGTAGCCTGCGCCACCCGGTTCTGCACATTCACCGCAGCCTGATCGGGATTGGTACCTTGTTTAAAATATACCGTAATAGCCAGTGAGCCGTCGTTACTGGCGGTCGAGCTCATATAGCTCATATTCTCCACCCCGTTGATGGACTCTTCTAATGATGGTGCTACCGAACGCAATACGGTTTCGGCATTGGCACCAGGATAAACTGCAGTCACCAATACCGCCGGCGGTGCAATATCCGGAAACTGCTGCAAAGGCAGTTTGGTTAAACCGAGTATCCCTACAATCACCAGTAAAATGGAGATCACCGTTGATAGTACCGGCCTTTCTATAAATTTTTGAAACATGACTTTTTTTGTTTTAGAATCAAGAGGCAAGAATCAGGAATTAAGACAAAATGCCTTTTTCTTTTATTCTGATGTCTTGGTTCTTGATTCTTAATTCTTGATTCTTTTTCTAACTCTGATTATTTTAATGCAGCAACTGCAGGTGCGGGTGTTGTGGGCTTAATAACCTCACCTTCCTGCAGGTGATCAACGCCGCTGATCACAATACGATCTCCGGCCTTAACACCGTCTTTAACCAGGTAGTTGCTGCCGTTTTTGCCCATAACATTGATGGCTTGCTTGCTTACTTTGTTACTGTCGTTAACAGCGTAAACAAATATTTTGTCCTGCATTTCGATAGTTGCCGACTCGGGAACAATGATAGCATTAGCATGGTTAAGGCTCAACCTAACCTTACCCGTATTACCCGAACGCAACAAGCCTTGTGTATTGGGGAAGCTTGCCCTTACGGTAATGGCGCCGGTATTTTTATCAAACTGGCCGTCGATCATGTCAATTTTTCCTTCGCGGGGATAAGTGCTGTTGTCGGCTAAAAGCAAACTAACCGATGGCAGATTTTTTAGTTTATCCTGCAAAGTAGTACCAGGATACTGCGCTTTAAAGTTGATAAAGTCTGCTTCGCCTAAAGCAAAGTAAACATGTACCTCGTGCACGTCGGACAAGTCGGTTAAAGCCTGGGCGTCGGTATGTGATACCAGGCTGCCTTGCTTTTTAGCCAGGCGACCTATATAGCCGTTTACGGGAGCTTTGATGGTGGTGTAACCAACGTTGATTTGCGCTGAAGCAACGGCAGCCTTAGCCTGCTCAACATTGGCGGTTGCTACTTTAAAAGCGGCTTTAGCAGTTTTCAGTTGAAAATCGGATACTACCTTGTTTTGTACCAGGGGGGTTAGTTTGTCGATCTCTAACTGGGCGTTCAATACATTGCCTTCGGCGGCGTGCAGACTGGCAATGGCGTTGTTTAACTGTTCGCGGTAAGGTTGATCGTTAATTTTAAATAAGGGCTGGCCCTGGCTAACGTAAGCACCTTCGTCAACAAATACCTTATCTAAGGTACCGTCAACCTGTGGGCGAATCTCTACGTTTACCGTGCCTTCTATCGACGCCGGATAATCCTGGTAAGTGGTTTGGTTGCCGGAAGCGATCTGCGCTACCGGCAGTGATGGTGCTGGTGGCGCTCCTGCTGGTGCGGGATTACTGGCGCAACCATAAACAAATAATGCTATAATGATTAAGATGGGTGTTTTCATGATTAATTTATTGAATGTAAAAGTGTTCGATCGGGACGTTGCAGTTTGTTTTTCCATAGCTGATTGTATTAAGAGTTTGACGATTCGGGTGATTTGTGTGTTAAATTATTACTTACTTAACGTTATTAAATTATTTAACGGTGTTAAATTTTAGAGAGAAGCGTAGCGTTTTTACATACGTTTTTTAATTAGAGATAAAGATTACTTAACACTGTTAAATAAATTAACAACATTAAAATTGTTATAAAAAAATTAGTCGTATATCGACCTGATGATACCGCTGATTGCGATCTTTAAAACCTGGTCGTTCATTTCTTCCGACCGTCCTTTGTTAACCAGGTTGATGGAGATCAACCCGTGTATTACCGACCAAAAGGTGTAGTATTTAATGCATACCTCATCTTCGGTAGCGCTTGCAGGCATCATTTTTTCAATTACATCATACACCAGATCAGAGTATTGTTCAGCCTCTGGTAGTATCTTTGCTATCTCGCAACAATTGGCGCCAACGCCAAACATTACCTGATAAAGCTCTTTTTCGGCAAAAGCGAAGTTCCAATAGGCTAACCACATGGCTTCGAGCTGATGAGCCGGAACCTTGTGCGCCTCTTTCGCTTCGGCCATTTGCCTGGCCAGTATTAAAAACCCTTTTCGCGTAAGCTCTAAAATTAAAGCCTCCTTGTTTTCAAAGTATTCGTAAATAACCGGCGCGGTGTATTCAATTACATCGGCAATTTTGCGCATGCTTAAAGCCTGCCATCCTTCTTCCTTAACAATTTGAAGAGCCGCATCCAGGATATTGATCCTGTTTTCGTCCTTTAAACGTTGTATTCTTTCTTTACTTGCCATTTTGTTTACAGGTATTAAATTACTTAACACTGTTAAGCAAAGGTAAATCGTTTAGTATTAAGTTTATAACATCAGAGTGTCAAATTCTGAAATCTATCGTAAATAAGCGGTTAATCGCTTGTGGTTGGCAGATGCTCGCGCTGCACGGCATTTTTACGCTGAATGCGGTACATTAAGATCAGCATCAGGTTATTTTTGTTGTTGGCAGCATCGGGGGTATAATTGTATTGATTGATCCATCCCGCCTGGAATATCCACGATTTATCGAATTGGTAACCCAGGGCCGCCGACACCCGGTTGCGCTCAAAATTAGGTACCTGGTTATTTAAAAACACTTCATCAAAAACAGACAGGAACCAGGTTTTGGCTATTATCTTAGTATGGTTAAACGGCACAAATACGTTTATCCGGTACCTGAAACGGTTACGATAAACACTGTTTACCCAACGCTGCTCCACACGGTAACGATGCTCGAGCTTTAACCGATATAAAAACTGGTTGGTTGTGATTTGCTCCCATAAACGGTTTTCGGTGGTGGTTGGCCCTGCTCCTACGTTTTGATAATCAAATGTGGTGTATCGGCCGGTGCCTATTAAAGCGGTAAAATCTTTATCAATATCGTAGCTGACGCCTGCTTTTATTTCATCGTACATAAACTGGCTAAACACACCATTGGTACGCACCTGGAACTCGCTATAGCCACCCCATTTGTGACTGCTATCGCCGGGTAACACTAATGTGGTTATTCCCCAGGTGCCAACTTTTGAGTTTTGTGCATGGACAACCGGGGTAACAAATACTAGTAACAGGATAAGAAAATATTTATTCACGTTAAATTAATGTTAAGAAAAAGCAAATATATAGCTCTCTCAAGCATTAATTTAATTTTGTGAATAAACAAAATTTGATGTTAGAAACTAATTATGAATAATGGCGAATTATTTATCAAATGTAACGGCCGCCTGAGTTCATCAACAGACAGGTATCTTAACCCAGCCATGACATTGGCCGTATCCTGATCTTGATAAGTATTGATAAATTTGGCCGATAACTACTCAACCTATTTATGTTACATCTGCTTGAAAATCCTGTATGGAATGGTTTAATATCCGGCAACAGCCATTTAGCCAATGGTACCGATGAGGTAAAATACTTTGATAAAGAAGTATCGCCGCTCATCGGTATGAAAGATTATTCGCAGGCTGACTTTGATACGCTTCACCAAAAGATAAATGAAGACCGTACACTGGCAACGGTTACCGCCTTTGAGGTGAACATCCCACCGCAGTGGAAACTGGTAAGACATATTGAAATTTTGCAGATGGTGTTTAACGGGACCCTATCTCCTGTTATTGAAAACCCGCAATTTATCTCTTTGCAAAAACAACATGTGCCCGGTATGCTGGCTTTAACCAAATTAACCAACCCCGGCCCATTTGCCGAACGCACTATTGAATTTGGTAATTACGAAGGAATTTTTGTTGACGCCGAGTTAGCGGCCATGGCAGGCCAGCGCACCCAACCCCGCCCCTATATTGAGGTTAGCGCTGTTTGTACCCATCCAGATCATCATGGCAATGGTTATGCCGGTCAGCTGATCAGGAGCCAGATACGCCAAATCGAAGCACAGTTATGCATTCCTTTTTTGCATGTACGCAATGATAACGATACAGCTATCAGGCTTTACGAAAGATTGGGTTTTTACATTAACCAGAAGATACACTTTAACCTGATCGAGAAAGCCTAATACGGCCAGGTAACCTGCAAGGGTTTGGCCATCCACGGGTATTTGATCAAAGAAAACATAAAAGGCGATTGATGGAGCAATATATCATATGACCGGTGATGAACTATAAGTTCCCATTTATCGTCATGTTCAGATAGTAAACCATCGCGCACCAGCCAGTTGCCCCTGAAACCTTCAACCGAGCTTGCACCTATTGCCGGCCAATGGCTAATCATGGCGTTGATCATGCTTTCTACCAGCTGCTTTTGTTTATCTAAAACCAATATTCCCTCGGGCACCGGGTGTGATAAGGGTAAACTGCAGAGTACTTTATTGAGCATTAAAAATGAACCTGCAGTATAGCTCTGGCCGGTAATAACATATTGCAGGTAATGCACAGCGTTCAATTGTGCTTCTTCGTCTGTAAAGCTCCCACCGCTAACAACGCCAAGCCGCTCAAACAAATAAGGGATGTAATTATTCAATAATACCATCCCAGCATTTTTTGCTGAAACAGCCGCCTTGCTGATGGGTTGTTTTGCCATAACTTTTTGTTTATTCTATAATACGGTTACTTTCCGTTTGATATCACCAATTGCTCGTAAGCAATTTCAATAGTTTCAACCGCCACTTCATTTCCAGCTGCTTTCATATCTGTGTCTGTAATTTTCACTGGCCGGGCATTATTTAACGTCCATTGCATAGTTACTGCTTTGGCGTCGTTTAAAAGTTTAATCACCACAGTTGTTTTGGGGACGGTATTCATTCTGATCTGGGCGACCCAGTTCCCAAAAATATCGTTATTGACAAAGATACCCCGTTTAAGCGTTACTATACCCATCCCGGCCATTGCAGGCATTTTTACAGTTGCAAGCTGTGGAGTATTATGGGTGCGGTATTCCGGCGGCTGTGTTTCAGAGTCAAAACCTGATACATGCTGAAAGGGCACGTCAGTGATTGCCGTGCCAAAGTCGACCATAAACATAAAATAGGGACCTGGCCATGTTACATCCGGCTTATCACTGTTTGCCATTAAAATCAGTCTTAGGTTAGTTTAAATTTTTATATCAATAATTGGCCTGATATAAAGTTGAATGAGGAAATATAAGGTTTTTATATTAAAACTATCCGGAGATATAAATAAAAAACAACAATGCATACCTGTTAATACCGGGGCAATATCATATTTTATGCTAAAAAATCGCACTTCAACAAACTGTTATCCCGGTTTTACGGCGCAAATAAAACCAAGCTGACGTTAATGTCGTTTGTACCCCAAACACAGCTCCACTATGCGCGTTCGTTATCAAAAACTATTCTTCTTTGTCGCCCTGTTTGGTTTAATCATATTAACAGATCATAGCTTTGCGGGTAATCCCGCTATAGCGGATACGACACAAAAGCAACGTGAAAATTTAACCTACAATGGTATTTACCGGCAAAACATTGCCCCGGGCTTTTTTGGTAACGAATATGGCAATCCTATAAAAACCCTGCTTGTAGCTGATATTAATCCGAACGTGGTACTTTTTAACAGTAAAAACTCACGTTTCTTTTTCCTGTTTAGTCCGCGTGTTAAGCTGCGGTTGCTGTCGGGTTACCATTCGCCTGTAAAATCGCCAAGTTATATGCCTGGCGGTACCTTATTTTTCAGGTTTAGTCATGATACCGATCGTCCTCAGTTCTTTTCGATCGCTTACTCGCACCACTCCAACGGGCAGGAAGGGCCCACGCTTGATGCCATGGGTAATTTTAACCGGGAAGACGGTAAATTTACCACCAATTTTTACTCACTTAATTATTACCGGGGAAAACGTAAGGTTAACGACACCGTTTCGCGCAGCCAATACAGTTTTATTGGTATTGAACTGCACACGGGGTTATTTAATACCGGCTTCTCCGAACAGCTTACCGGCAAATACGGTTTTGTGCGCGCCAACGGTAGCTGGATGTATGATCTGCTGCGCGATAAGCACAACACATCCGATCTATACCAAACCCATCAGCGCCTGCAAGCCCAGTTCACTTATATTTTGGATAAGGATTATAATTATCAGATAACTGATCTGCAAAAGCGGCTCAACATCTCGTTAAAATACTATTACCAGTTTGGCTTTATGGAAAATGTGGCTTTTACTATAGGAGCCGGTTATCGCGGGCAGGATGACTATAACATTTATTTTCAGGATAGTTATGCTTATGTGGCTGTTGGTGTTGCTTACGGCGTTTCGTTCGATCTGCAAAAGCGGCACCATGCCCATACTTTATAGTGGGACTATTTTTTGCTTTTGGCAGATGGCTTGGCCTTTAACGAACTTGCATAAACATAACTAAGCCCGAACCAGTATTTAAACTCTTCAGTGTTTTGCAGAAGATCATCCGTAACACGCACATATTCTTTTTGTACAATACCGTATTGCTGTACCAAGGTAGTTTGATATTGTTCAATAAACTTTAATCTTTCGGCCTCGGGCAACCGCAAAGCAACATAATCGTCCTTAGTAAAATAGCTGTACATATTGCCGTTTAACGTTGTACATGGCATGGTATCTCCTTTGCGTACCGCATCCGGATTCGATGCGATCACCGCGTCATAAAACCCGATCTTTTCGCTCGTGGTATTTCGGCATTTTCCATGTAACTAACTAATACCTACGTTAATCTAAATTAAACATTTAAATAAATTTAATTGTACATCGCCATAATTTTCTATTTTGCATCACTATGGAACCAATCGTAAAACCGAAGGCGCAGGCCGCGTTGTGGTTTATCTTTATTACACTGCTTATCGACATCACTGGCTTTGGTATCATCATGCCGGTGCTGCCCGACCTGATCCGGAAATTGCTGCACGGTGATTTGAGCATGGCCGCCCGCTATGGCGGTTACTTAACCGTAGCTTACTCGTTGATGCAGTTCGTTTTTGCCCCGGTCATCGGCAACCTGAGCGATAAGTTTGGCCGCAGGCCGGTGCTGCTTGCCTCTTTATTAGGTTTTAGTATCGATTATTGCTTCCTGGCATTTGCACCTACTATCTGGTGGTTATTTTTAGGCCGTATTATAGCCGGGATAACCGGCGCCAGCTTTACTACAGCTGCAGCTTACATTGCCGATATCAGCACCGAAGAGAACCGTGCAAAAAACTTCGGCATGGTAGGTGCAGCATTTGGTTTGGGTTTCATCATCGGCCCATCTATCGGCGGCATTTTAGGCGATATTAGTTTGCGCCTGCCTTTTTTGGCAGCTTCGGGCCTTGCCTTGGCCAATGCCCTGTATGGGTTTTTTATCCTGCCCGAATCTTTACCGGCCGACAAGCGCCGCCCTTTTGATATTAAACGTGCCAACCCTGTTGGTTCGTTAAAGCACCTGGCCAAATATCCTTCGGTACTTGGCCTGGTTGGTTCGTTCGTATTAATTTATCTTGCGGCACACTCGGTACAAAGCGTTTGGAATTTTTTTACCGAGTATAACTTTAACTGGAGCAAAAAAATGGTAGGCTACTCGCTGGCATTTGTTGGTTTGCTTATTGGCGCAGTACAGGGCGGACTTACCCGCATAGTAGTGCCTAAACTTGGTAATCAGCGCAGTGTAATACTCGGCCTGTTACTTTATACCCTTGGTCTGGTGTGCTTTTCATTTGCCACACAGGGGTGGATGATGTTTGTATTTTTGATACCCTATTGCCTTGGCGGGATTGCCGGGCCATCTTTGCAAAGTATCATCACATCCGAAGTACCTGCCAATGAGCAGGGCGAACTACAAGGGGCGTTAACCGGCTTAATGAGTGTTACCTCCATCTTCGGTCCGTGGATAATGACCAGCATATTTGCTTTTTTTACCTCTAAACAGGCGCCGTTCCATTTCCCCGGTGCACATTTTATGCTTGGCGCCGTATTCATGCTGCTGAGTACCATATTGGCATCACTTAACTTTAAAAAGGAAAACAAGCGGAATGGGGTTAAGGTGGAAAGCACAGCTGTGGAAAACGGGGATCAAATACCAACCGCGTAATTTGTAATTTCGCGGGCCGCGTTAGTTGTAAGGATATTTGCCTGTATGTGACTAAGGACGGAAAACCTTCTTTACATGAAGCAACTTTACGCCAAATATAAACCCCATTATCGCGATAACTTAAAACTGGCCATCCCGGTAATGATATCGCAGGCAGGGCACATGATGGTGCAAATGAGCGATAGCATGATCGTGGGGCATTGGGTAGGCACTATTGCATTAGCAGCCGTATCGCTGGCGAGCAGTGTTTTTATCCTGATACTGGTATTGGGCCTGGGTATATCCTATGCCATAACTCCCCTCATAGCGCAGGAAGATTCGCAGGGAAATTATAACGAATGCGGGCGTTTGCTCATCAATAGCCTGCTCATCAATGTTATTTGTGGACTTGTGCTTTTTGTGGTGGTCTATTTCGGTTCGGCTTTTTTGCTCGACCACCTGGATCAAAAATCGGCCGAAGTGGTAAAGGAAGCTAAACCTTTGTTGATCCTGCTGGGTGTATCCATCATTCCGCTGATGGTGTTTTTAACTTTCAAGCAGTTTGCCGAAGGCCTGGGTTTTACCAAGCAAGCCATGAAAATATCTATCTGGGGCAATATATTAAACATTTGCCTGGGCATAACCTTTGTTAAGGGGCTGTTCGGTATCCATCCACAGGGCATATGCGGCGTAGGTTATAGTACACTGATAGACCGGTGCCTGATGGCATCAGTAATGGCCATTTATGTTTTACGTGCCACAAGGTTTAAAAAATACCTGCACGATTTTGCACTGAAAAGTATTGACCGCGCCCGTAGCTGGACGCTGCTAAAAATTGGCGCCCCGGTTGGTATGCAGTACGCGTTCGAAGCCGGAGCGTTTGTTGGGGCTAATTTTGTTATCGGTGCCATAAGCCCGGTACAACAGGCAGCGCACCAGGTTGCCATTACACTGGCATCATTTACCTATATGATGGCGACCGGTATATCCGCAGCAGCCACCATAAAATCGGGTAATAATTTTGGCGTTAAAAACTTTACGTTGCTGCGGCAATCGGCTATCTCCAGCTATCACCTGGTTTTGGTACTCATGTCTGCAACGGCAATTATGTTTACCCTGGGCAACCACGTTTTGCCCTACCTGTTTACCACAGATGAAGCGGTAATAGGCTTTGCAGCACAGCTACTTATACTAACCGCGTTTTTCCAGTTGTTTGACGGTACACAGGTTGTTGGCCTGGGCATTTTACGCGGTATGGGCGATGTGAAATACCCTACTGCATTTACCTTTTTTGCTTACTGGATAGTAGGCTTGCCCATAGGTTACCTTTGCGGGATACATCTTCAGCTGGGTGCTGTAGGCGTTTGGTACGGACTGGTTTTGGGGTTGATGGTATCGTCGATATTGCAGTTTGTGCGGTTTCAGTTTATCAGTAAAAAACACGAGTCATCTATGTAAGAGGTAAGATGGAATTCCTTTTTTACATCTTCCATCTTACCTCATCCATTTTCCATCTTTCAGAAGTACAGGTCAACCGCCACCCCGAACGTATTGCAATGCGCTTCCACAATGTCTTTGATATCGGGCGAATAACCGCCGCCCATGCTTACCTGCACGGGGATGTTATTTGATTTGCATTGCTCAAACACAAAGCTATCGCGGGCTTTACAGGCTTCTTTAGTCAGATCAAATTTGCCTAATCTGTCGGTTTTTAGAATGTCAACTCCCGCAAGGTAAAATATAAAATCAGGCTTTTGCTGCGCGATGACTTTGGGTAGTGTGTTGTGCAAAATATCAAGGTATTCGTCATCACCGATATGATCGGGCAAAGGGATATCCAGGTCCGACCGCTCTTTACGGAACGGGAAATTATTGGCGCCATGCACGGAAAAGGTAAATACCCGCGACTCGTTTTCAAATATCTGCGCAGTGCCGTTGCCCTGGTGCACATCTAAATCAACAATTAAGATGTTCGAAACTAAATTATTTGATAACAAGTAATTAGCGGCTACCGCCTGATCATTGAGCAAACAAAAACCTTCGCCCCAATTGGTACCGGCATGGTGCGTACCGCCCGCGGCGTTAAAAGCTACACCATGCTCAAAAGCATAATGGCAAGCACCAATGGTACCTCCCGAAATTCGCCTGGAACGTTCAACCAACCTCGCCGATAAGGGTAAACCGATGCGCCTTTCCATAGCGGCGGGCAATGTCAGATCGCGCAGGTGGTGCCAGTAATCTTCGCTGTGCGTTAACAGGATGGTGGCTTCATCTGCCATATCGGGCGCGAAAAGATTGTCCTGCGTGATGATACCCTGGTGCAGTAACTGCTGCGGTATCAGTTCATACTTCAGCATTGGGAAGCGGTGGCCTTCGGGTAAGGGGTGGGCGTATAAGGGGTGATAGGCGATTTTTAGCATAGGAACCAAAGTATCGCTGTCATCCTGAGTTTATCGAAGGATGGCGGGCAGCCCACCGCGCTGTGGTTCGACAGGCTCACCATGACACCTCCCCAATAGCTTCACTTAATATTTTTGCAGCCATATAAACATCTTTAAATGAATTATATAAAGGTACCGGGCTCAAGCGGATCACATCAGGTTCGCGCCAGTCGCCCAGTACGCCTTTGCTCACCAGGTAATCAAAAATAGCTTTGCCGTTATCGCAAATGATGGACAACTGCGCTCCGCGCTCACCAGGATTTTTTGGTGTGATGATCTTAAACGGCTCTTTGCCTTGCTGCTGGTTGATCTGGCCGATCAGGAATTCGAGATAGCCGGTAAGCGTTATACTCTTATCCCGTAAGGGAATAACACCACCCGCTTCGTCAAACGCATTTAGAGCCGCTCTATGCGCCGCCATCAATAAAACCGGAGCACAACTCACCTGCCAACCCTCAGCGCCTTCCTGGGGCTTAAAACCGGGCTTCATTTCAAAACGCTTATCCTCCCTGTATCCCCACCAGCCTGCAAATCGGTTGAGTTCGGTATTGCCGAAATGCTTTTCGTGGATGAAAGCCCCGCTGATACCACCCGGACTGGAGTTGATATATTTGTACGAACACCAGCAGGCAAAGTCGACATTCCAGTTATGCAGTTGCAAAGGTACATTACCGGCAGCATGTGCCAGATCGAAACCGACAAAGGCTCCTGCCGCATGCCCTGCTTTGGTAATAGCTTCCAGATGATAAAACTGGCCAGTGTAGTAATTAATGCCGCCAAACAACACCAAAGCCAGTTCATCGCCGTGTCGGTTTATCTTTTGCAGGATATCTTCCGTCCGTAAAGTGTCTTCACCCTCGCGCGGAAATACTTCGATAATGGCCTCTTTGGGGTCGTACCCGTGAAAACGCACCTGGCTTTCCACGGCGTATTGGTCGGACGGGAAAGCGCCGCCTTCCATAATTATTTTAAACCGTTTACCAGTTGGCTTATAAAAACTTACGAGCAAAAAATGAAGGTTTACTGTAAGCGTATTCATGGCTACTACCTCGGCGGGTAACGCACCAACTATGCCGGCAAGCGAATTGGTGAGCTGCTTGTGGTAAAACATCCACGGGGTATCGCCGTCAAACCAACCCTCAACAGCGTATTTGCTCCAGTTGTTCAATTGCTGCCCGATCACTCCGGATGTGGCTTTTGGCTGCAAACCAAGGGAATTTCCGCATAAATAGATCATATCCTGCCCGTTATGCTGCGGGATGATAAAATGATCGCGGAAGCGTGCAAGCGGATCCTGAGTGTCTAACTCAAGGGCAAACTCTAAAGTGTTCTGATAATTCACACACTAAAATTACGCAAAATACTTACAGTTTTACTTTACCATGCTCGCCTTCATCATATTGCTTACCTAATAAATTAGCTTTGAGCATATTAAACAACACTACAATTTTGCTTGAACTGCTATCCCAGTATTCCAGGTCGGAGGTTTCAATTTTGAGCAGGATCAACTTAGGATCATCTAAACCATCCGGAAAGAAAGCCTGGATAAAAGGCGTCCACAGTGCTTTCATTTTCTCTTTATCCTCAATTAAATGCGCGTGTCCCTTGATACTAAGGTAGGTATTGGTACCACTATCCGAATAGGTAACATTAACCTTATTATCCTGGGATACTTCTTTGGCTTTCGCCGAATACTCGTTGGTGAAAAACCAGATATCGCCATTTTTATCAATTTCGGCAGTGCCCATTGGCCGGCAATGGAATCCTCTTGCTTTGGTAAAGGTGGTTAGCATGGCTGTGCGGATATTGTCGACCTTTCCCTTTAAAAAGTGGACATGCTCTTCTTTCTTGCTCATTGGTTTGAAGTTATATCAGCATAACCAACAGGAACGGTTTTGGTTTATACAACAGGCTAATATTTAACAGTTGAATAATTAACCACAGGGCGCACAGAGTTTAAAGCACACAGAGATTCACAGAGGAGTTATTTATCAGGCTCCTTTAAGCGGCCTGCTCACATACTTATTGCCGCGAACGTAGAGCCGGTAAGGCAGCAAGGCGTCTTCGGCGGCATAATCTACTCCTACGCGGGGCGCGGCAACGATCTCATCATCACCAAAGGTTAAACCTCTGTCTTCGATCCAGATCACATCGCCCTGCAGATCAAAGCCGTTTATTTTGCGCGAAATGCCTAAAGCTTTGGCTACAGAGCCGGGCCCCGAGGTAATTGCCGGTTTGGATACGGGCATGTTGCGGCGCAGCTCAATTTCTTTGATCCCGTTTGTCGGTTCGATGGCGCGGACCAGGATGGCATGCGGCTGCCCTTCGGATGAGGTAACGATATTGAACATTTCGTGAATGCCGTAACACAGGTAAACATAGGCTATACCGCCTTGCCGGTGCATTACCTGGGTACGGTTAGTTAACCTGCCACCGTACGCATGCGATGCCTTATCAACCACGCCATTATAAGCTTCGGCCTCAACAATATATCCGCCGGTAACTATACCATCAATACGGGTGAATAAGTATTTACCCAGTAAATTGCGGGTAGTGCTCAACACATCGTTATGGGTATAAAAGCTCAGGGGTAGTTTCATTGGGTTAAGATATTGCGGATAATTGGGTTAAGATCTTTTGCCCGGGTAAAAACCATCATATGGTCGCCGCCGGGAATAACGATCGGGTTTGTGATCCTGCGATAGTCGAAGATCAGGTCGGCATCGCCAATTAAATGGTGAACAGGTAATGGCGTAGTTTGCCCATCCCAATGCAGGGCGGCTCCCATTGACCATTTTAAAAAACCCGGCGAGGTATTTCGCAGCATCGAATCGAACAGATGACTTTCGCCGCCCATCTTTTTTGAAAAGAACGGCTTAAGCAATTTACCCACCGATAACATCAATTTACCGGTGATCAGTTTGTAAACAGGCAGCACCCTGAAAACTTTGTAGTAAGATGGCGCTTCGTTTATCGACTTGATACTCGAGATGATGATCACATTTTTTATTTCGACCTGCCTGGCTACCTCCACAGCAAGCATCCCGCCAAACGAAACGCCAATGATGTTACTATGCGGCGTGATGTGGTATTTGGCAATGAGTTTTTGAGCATAGCTTGCGATGGTATCTTTTGGATCAGGATCAATAAAAGCGACGTCGACAGTTTCAAATCCCGACAGATCGAGATTTTTAAACAGGCGCACATCGGCACCCATACCCGCTATCAGAAAAACCTTCTCCATTAAAATTTAAGCAGTTTTACAATTTGCTCCAGGTATTGGGCATCGGTTTCGTCAAACTCATTCAGTTCAGAACTATCCACATCAAGCACACCTGCTACGTTGTTACCCTTAAATACCGGTAAAACGATCTCTGAGCGTGAAAGCGACGAACACGCAATATGCCCCGGAAAAGCATCCACATCGGGTACGATCAATGCTCTGGCTTCGGCCCATGAGGTACCGCAAACGCCGCGGCCTTTGGCAATACGCGTACAGGCCACCGGCCCTTGAAAAGGCCCCAATACCAATTCATCCTGTTTAACCAGGTAAAATCCCACCCAAAACCAGCCGAACTGCTCTTTTAGTGCGGCGCAAACGTTAGCCATATTGGCTACGATGTCGGTTTCGCCATTAAGCAAAGCTTCAATTTGCGGGATGAGCGACTGGTATTGCTCCGCTTTGTTTGCGGATTGTACAATGGTTAGATCTTCTGCCATGATACAAAAATACAAAACACAGGCACAAAGGGTTTCAGGTAAAAGTAAAATAATCAACACCGGGTAATCTTGAAAAATAGATCAGCCAAATTTGATTGATAATCTTTTACTTCGTTGCTGTCATGATCATCAGCCTCACCATAGTGCGTTACCGAAAAGCTTTTGTGCCTTTTGCTTTACTGGCTATGGCTGTGCACCGCTTACCGCTGATGTTTGCCAACGGCTGCTCTTTTTGGAAGCTGTTAGGCAGCGGACATAACGGCACTTTCGACCTGCAGCCCGACTGGCAGCAATGGGGCTTGTTAGCCGTTTGGGATAACCGGGAAAGTTGCGACAAATTTCACCGGTCGTCATTTGTATCGCGGTGGTGGAGGCTGCTTGGCCGCGAAAGCTGGACCGTACTTTGCGAACCTTTGCATAGCCACGGCACGTGGGATGGCAAGGAGCCTTTTGGTAACCCAAACACTACCGGCTACAATGGACCGATAGCTGTGCTGACCCGCGCCACCATCCGCCTCAACCGGCTCAAAAACTTTTGGAGCCATGTGGATGAGGTAGCTCAAATTATGGCAAACGCTCCGGGCTATATTACCTCTGTAGGCATTGGCGAAGCGCCGGTTTACCGGCAGGCCACCTTCAGTATCTGGCAGGATTTGGAGGCGGTAAAAAACTTTGCTTACCGCGACGAAAAACACGCCCAGGTGATCAAAAAAACACGCCAGGAAAACTGGTACAGCGAAGAGCTTTTTGCCCGCTTTAAACCACTTGAAACATGGGGTACAATTAACGGTAAAAACCCGCTGAAACAACACCTCAAATAACACCCATTTTTAACCATGAGAACAGTAGCCGAATTACCGCACCCAGAGTTTAAGATCACCATCATGAGCATGAACTCAAAATTCATTATCAAGCTGGAGCAAGGTTCGCTCGAGCAGATCTACAAGATACCCGAGATGGATTTGACCGATGGAGTGAACAGCGTTTTTGAATTGCTCGATGAGCCGTTTTTGAAAACAGTTGCCCTCCGTTTTACCGAAATGCGCAAGGATTTTAAGGAAAGTTTTCACCGATACAATTATTAATTGAGATATACTTCATAAGTAACTAAATATCAATTAGTTAATTCAAAAAATAAATCTCAGCAAAATTTTATTTGGCAATATTAAGAGTAATCGCTTTGCAGCTTTCCTGTATCTAATATCTAACTTTAACTAATAAAATACAAGAAACTGAATAACAATAAGTTATATTCAAAAACAAAATTATATTTTGCCAGTATAAAATGTCAATTTTTCCCTAAAAAGAACGATTTTGCTTGTGCAAGCTATCTATTTAACTCCGAAAATCCAAATAAAAATCGCATACAAAAATCAATAATTAAGCGGCATTTTTTTGCTGTAGATTTTACAAAGATTTACAAATTTGTATACGATTACTTAGCGCATCTTCTGAAATTTACCGGCCCTAAAATTCCAGGGCGGCCCCCTTCCCCTACTGCAATTTTGTTGAAGAGCCGGCGAAATTCATCCACCAGATCCATAAGCTACAACCCTCTCCAGGCGATCAAAAAACCCGGCTAAATACCAGGCATTTTCCAGGCAGGTTTTAGTGCTTTAAGACAGGCCAAAAAGCAGTCAGAATCCGGGACTTTTTACCCGCAAAAACAAGTGAAAAATGCAGCTGCTTTACCCCTCATTTTCAGGCAGCAGATCACAATACCAGAAGCCCGAAATTGTGGTAACCGGGGTGCTCGAAAAGCAGGTATCGTCGGTACTTTTAGGGGCGGCGTACTTCTTAAAAACCTTCTCACCGGTAACGTATTTTACAGGCGTTTTGAATATCGGCCCCTTAAAAACAAAGGTGTGAAACTCGCCGTTCTCGCCGCAAACATCCACCCCATCGGGGAAGGTTTTGATCAGTTCGGGCGTGATCTCTTTGCCTGCAAACTCACCGAGCCAGGCCTGGGTACAGGCGATGACCGTACCAAAACCAAGACTCAAAAACTCGTTGATCAGCTCGTGCGTGTCGCGTTTCCAGAGCGGGTAAATACCGGTAAGTCCCGCTTCGGCCAACCGCTCGTCGCGGTAATTTCTCAGGTCCTCCAAAAATATATCGCCGAATATAGCGTGCGTAATTCCCTCCTCTTTTAACCTGGCCAGGTGCATACGCATGGTGTCATCATACTCCTTCATGCCCGGCATTTCGGGTAGCCTGATCTGGTACAAAGGGATGCCGATACTGGCGGCCTGTTGGATCAGCAGATCCTCGCGCACGCCGTGCATGCTGATGCGGTTCATGGCATCATTAACGGTTGTTACCAGGTATTTGATCTCGATACCGGGGTCTTGCAGGCAGTGGTAAAGCGCCAGCGCGCTATCCTTGCCTCCGCTCCAGTTAAATATACATTTTTTAGATTTCACCGATTATTTAAGTTATGATTAACGATTTCACCGATTTAAGATTCCCCCTTTAGGGGGTTAGGGGGCTTACTCAAAATCGCGCCCGCAGTTAAAGCAGTGCCAGTCGGCATCTTTACTAAAAGGCAGGGCCTCGGTTAGTGTGGCAATGGTGCGGGTAAGCCAGTTGGCATCGTCGGGTATGGATAAAGAGTTACGCACGTTGTTCGATCCGCAATACGGGCAAACTACTGCTGCGGCCTGTGTACCCTCAATAAATTTATCAACAGGCAGGCCCTCGTCTTCGGCTAAAATGGCTTTAGCCTTGTCCATATCCCGTTCAAATATCTTCACCTTAATGCCACCTATAGCGTTGCTGTAAATGGGATATACGTTCATCATACTGTCGTCAACAAAGGCCGGAATACCGTTATCCTCGAGCCTGCTACGGATGATATGCGCCAGCATTGGGTCGTAATAGGTAGCAAAAGTAACGATCTGTTCGCCGGTCTCCATAGTTTATTAGTTAACCTGTTTTAATGATGAGATACCCGATTTATTGTTATTGATGTCGGTGGGGTTGCCGCGATACTCGATATCGGACGAGCCGCTGCTGTCAACACTTAAATTGTTCAGTACGTTTATTCTACAATGGCTCAGTCCGCTGCTCTCAATGCGATACTTGTTCACCACAAAATCAAGTGCATTAACGGTACTTGAGCCACTTGTTTTCAGCGTGTGCGATTGCGCCTGCCCCTCCAAAAAGATATCAGCAAGGCCGCTGGATATCGTACGCACATTATCGGCATTGAGGTTCAGGTTTACTTTGGTTGCACCGGATGTTTTAAGTTCAATATCTTTAACGGTGATCTTACCATCCGAAAAAACACTGGTAGAACCCGACATACCGATATAGCTCAACTCTTTTAAGCTGATATATATGGTATACTGCCCCGAAGTGCAGATACTGCGTGTATTATGTATTTTAAGCCGACTGCCGTCAGTCTCGGTTTTAATATACTGCATCAGGTTATCATCGCCGGTAATGCTGAGTTTTTCGGCACTATCCTGCTTGATCACTACCCGGTAGCTGCCCGACACCTCTATCTGCGAAAAGCTGCCAACACTCCGGGTTTCGGTAATCATCTTACCCGAACCGCGCTTACAGTTAAGCTTACACGATGAAAAGGTAAACAAAGAGGCGAAAATTACAACAGCTAATACGATGGTGGATGTCTTTTTCATGATATTGGTTTTATGGTGTTTTTGACTACCATTTGAGCGATGAAGTTACAGCTAAGTTTCAATAAAAAAAATGGAGCGCCATTTACTAAAAGGCGCCCCACATAATATATGATGGATTTTAATAGAAGACTTAGTCAACAATGGCGATCTCGTCGGTTTGAGCAACCGATGCCATTACAACCGGTGCCTTGATCTCATTTTTACCGGCTGTTAATTTAGCCACATTTAAATGAGCCGACGGGTCAACAGTCATGATGCTTTCGCCTGCAAAACCGCTTAATTTAGCTTTAGCGTCGCCATTTAAAACGACAGCGGCATTGCTAACATCCAGGTCGAGCTGTGCGCTGGCTTTGTCTTTCAGATTAAGATTAAGATCGATAGCTGTTAACTTGCCAAATGATTTTACTACGGCATTGTCAGAAGCGGTGATCGCATGCAGATCGGCTACAGTTACCCAAACCACTAATTTTTCGGTTTTGTATGATGAGATACGTAATACACCGTTTTGCTCTTGCACCAAAGCGTTTTGGTTGTAGTAGCTGTCGTATACTTTTACGTTGTTTGCCTCACCGGTTGAAACGTAAAGCTCTACGTTACCCGCAACTTCGATATTGGTAAAGTTGCTTACGTTGCTTAAAACGGTTTCGATATTGTTATTTTTTGTGGCTGCGTGGCCAGGAGTACTTATTGTTAATATAAATAACAGTACGGTTGCGATAGTTAAAGTTATAGTTTTCATTTCGATAATTTATTGATTTCCAGAGTTTTAAACTTATTTAATTTTTAATACATCCATAAGACCGTAAAAAAATCAAAAGGTTACACTTGTATTTCAAAAAAATTATTATCTTAGTTGTTTTTTCTTTTCAAAAACCAATCCACAGCAACAAAATAGTTAACCTATCACATTTAAACCCGTTTTTTGGGTACATGTAACAATTGTGTAACTTCTTAAAAAAAATTGTAATGCCTGGTTATCAGGCCATAACAGATATCATACCAAGAGCGGTTTCGCCCAGTTTTTGATTACCGGTGATATTAATTTTATCCATTACCTGCTCCGATCGTAAACTTTTTGAAAACAATTTCCACGCGGTATCCGGGTCGATAGTAATAGCAGCGGCAGCATTTTGCACAGCGTTTTTACCTAATACCCACTTACCGTTAAACCTGGTTAAATGCCAGGTACCGCCAATATCGCCGGTTACGGTAATTTGTATTGCCGTACCGTCATCAGCATTAACATCACGATAAGTATGCGGCAACGCCATCATAAAAATGTCGATAAACGGATAAAAAAGTTCAGGGGTCATTAAGCCCGGCTTGTTCACTGCATCGCGTATCTGTTGCTGGTGCAAAAATTTTTCGGTGTATTCGCGGGCAATATGCATCCAGTTTTTGCTTTCGCTCTCTCCTGCCCAATCAACAGCAAATGGCGCTTTGGCCATCATATCCGCCGATGCATAGATCTCACAAAACATCGGGCCGGTAATTTCATGCAGCAGTATCAGCATTTGGGGGCTAACCCTTTTCATGGCATTAACCCAATCGGCGTTAAGCGTGTTAAGATAATCAACCAGGTCGCGGGTTGAATTGATAGCCGGCGGTGCCTCGCCTGTAAAGCCATCCGTTGATGAGATAACACGCATATTGATATCGAGCAAATGCGCTGCCACATCTTTAACCTTCCACAATTTGGCAACGGTTTGCATTTGCCACTCGTGCGGGGTTAATGATCTGAGCAGTTCCATCAGCCGGGAGTCCAATACCGGCAGTAAATGCATCACATTAACAGGTATAATAGGCTGGCTTTGCATATACTTATTTTGTTACAAACCCAAAATAAGGTTTTACAAACAAAATTTATAATTTAAACTTTTTATTCCCTTTTTCAATGAAGAAATTTTACCTGACCTTGTTATTGTTACCCGCGATACTCTGGCGAACGCCTTAATTAAAGCCAACAAACGTTTTGATTTTGTATTGTTACCAGGACAGCGCCATGCTTACGGCGACATGACGGAATACTTTTTTTGGCAAAAGGCCGATTACTTTGTTAAATGGCTGTTAGGCGATTTTAGTCAGCCGGTTGATATTGTAGAAATGGACCGGGAAGTGGAGATGACGGGGAAAAAGAAGTAAAAATTCAACAGTAAAAATTCAAAATTTTCAATAGAGAGATCAGTTTTTTTACTTTTAAATTTTGAATTTTGACTTAACACAGGTAACATTTAAGCTACAATTTAAAACTGGCGGGCAAATTGCTTTGCATAGGTATCGCATAAGCGAATAACTAAATAGCCATATTTATGAAAACGTTAAAAGTATTACTGATAGCCTTTGTTGCCTTGTTAACCTTTGGCAGTGCCAAAGCACAGATAGTTTTAAGACCACATGTAGGCCCACCACCACCACCACCGCCGCACCCCAGGATTGTACTTCATCGTCCGTTCCATCATCGGGTGGTAGTTGTACGCCACCATTACCGTCATGACAGGTATCACCACAGATATTAATAGCAAAAGCCTCCGGAAACGGGGGCTTTGTTGTTTGGGTACAATTGCAATCACCCGCTAAGCGTCGGGAAATAAAACAGCCAGTACAAATATAATACTGGCAAATGCCGCCAGCGTAACTATAGCACCAATAACACCCACTAAAGCAGCACGCCATTGGCTATAAACACCGCCACTCGCTTGTACATGTGCTTTAATATCACTACCCTGATAATATTGAATGATCCAATAAGTTATACCGCCAAAAATTATCGGCACAATATATCTTGGCATTTTGTCGGCGTTGGGTGCAAAACACAATGCCCCGAATATGATTACAGTTGCGGCGATCGAAATTATCCAGGCTCTTTTTGCCTTCTCAGGCTGTCCAAAAAGTTTATAATTTTCGGCAATAAAATAGCCTGCAACTATTGGCCCGCCCAAAAACACACCTGTCCATGCAGCGCGTTCACCATATACTTTTCCGGCAGGTATTTGTTGTTCTAAAATAATGTCGTCGTTTTGCTCCACTTTGGTTTAGGTTATAGTTGACTAAAGATAATTATTCCTTACACATAGTACCGCTCGCCGTCCGTTTTAATTTTACCTGCATCCAGCAATAAGCGGATCACCGCTATGCGCTCTTTATCTGCACCGGTAGTTATGGCCTGCATCAGGTCATCCAGCGAAAGCGGATCGGTGCTCAGTGCCCTGGCAATTTCGTCGGTTATTTTATCGGTAACATCGTGTATGTTAAACAGGCGTTTTTCATCCAGGCAGATATCGCACACGCCGCATTTATGGGCATTGTGCTCATCAAAATAGCTCAACAGCATGCGGCTGCGGCAGTTGGGTGCTTCGGCATAATGAAAAACCGATTCCATTTTTTGCCTGAACACCTGCTTGCGCTGCTCGATGTAGGCTTTATCGATAAATACATTTTTGATATCCTGCCGCTGGCTTAAAAAAGTGACCTGCGGCTTATCTGTCTGCGGTTCATAATTCAGCACATCCATTTGCTGCAGTTGCTGCAAACCCTCGATCACCTGCTGCACGCTTGCGTTCATGCGCCGGGCCAGATCAAACTCGCGGATATGCACATAGCTTTCAAACGCACCGGCATAGCTGCGTAAAATGGTTTTTACAAAGCCATCCCAGGCGCTATATTGGATCTGGAATTTATATAACTCTTCGTGGCCAACCAAAAACCTGAACCGCGATGGTAAAAACACACTTTCGGTAAATGATACGTATTCGTTACGCTCTAAAAATTTTAATGAATTTAAAGTTTTGATGGGCTCAAGTTTAAAGCGGGCACAAAAATCGCCGATATCCATATCAAAACTTACACCCTCGCCGGTGCCATAAGCCAGCTGGTAATAATTGCCCAGGTTATGGTAAACCTTTTTGATCTCATCAATAGTAGGGAAACTCATTTCGAATTTCTTTTCCATTTTATAGCGGTCGCCATAATTATACAGCAGCACGGCGTATGATTTGTGCCCATCGCGCCCGGCCCTGCCCGCTTCCTGGTAATAAGCTTCGAGGCTTTCGGGTATATCTTTGTGGATCACAAAACGCACATCGGGTTTGTCAATGCCCATCCCAAAGGCGTTGGTAGCTACAATAATGCGTGTTTGGTTATTTTTCCAGGCTTCCTGTTTTAGTGAGCGTACTGCGGCATCCAGCCCGGCATGGTAAAACTCGGCGGCGTAACCATGCTGGTTAAGTATTTGGGCAATCTCCAAAGTTTCCTTGCGGCTGCGCACATACACAATTCCGCTCCCCTTTACACCTTTAACCACATCGAGCATTTTTTGCAATTTGTTTTCCTGGTGCTGTACCACGTAGCTAATATTTTTACGCTCAAAGCTTTGGCGAAAAACGTTGTGCTGTTTAAAACCGAGCTTTTGCTGAATATCATCAGCAACGTCGGCGGTGGCAGTAGCTGTAAGAGCCAGTACCGGTACGCCGGGATGCAGCTCGCGCAGATCGGCCAGGTGCAGGTACGGCGGCCTGAAATCATATCCCCATTGCGAGATGCAATGCGCCTCGTCAACCGCGATGAGATTTACCTTCATGTGGCGGATACGTTCCTTCGCCATTTCTGACAAGAGTCTTTCGGGCGAGAGATACAAGAATTTCACATCGCCGTAAATACAATTATCAAGCGCGGTTTCAACTTCGCGTTTGCTCATGCCCGATACTACGGATACCGCGTTAATGCCTTTAGCCTGCAGGTTTTCAACCTGGTCCTTCATCAAAGCGATGAGGGGTGATATCACGATGCAGATACCATCCTTTGCCAAAGCAGGCACCTGGAAACATACCGATTTACCACCACCTGTAGGCAGCAGCGCCAAAGTATCGCGCCCAAGCAAAACAGATTGAATGATCTCTTCCTGCAACGGGCGAAATTCTTTGTGTTTCCAGTAATGTTCAAGTATTTCCTGTATCGTCATGCAAAATGGCTTTTGCTGTATTTATGCGGGCATAATATCCGAATTAAATTTGATACGACGCAAGCACACCGTTTACTATCGTGACAATTAGTTTCGATGGAGGAAAATTAGAGTTAAAGTACTGAGAAACTTTGAATTACTTATTGCGATTGATGCGCATGTAGTTGTATATTGCGTAAAAAATCAACCCATGGAATCCCAAAATTACACTAATCATGCCCGTTATGTAAAAGGCTATCATTTTTTGCTGAGCCTTTTATTATTTGCGGGCTTACTTATTTCGTCGGTTAACCTGGCCAGGCACTGGAATGTAAAAGGTTTTGTAAGTGCCTCCATGATCGTGTTACTTTATATTTGTTGCGGTTTAATGTATTGGTACCTAAGGCGCTTCCCCGTTAGGGTTCAGGATCGTACCATACGCGCCGAAGAAAGCCTTCGCTATTTTATAATGACTGGCAAAGCTATTGATAGCCGTTTAACAATGGGCCAGATCATTGCGCTGCGTTTTGCCCCGGATGAAGAATACCTGGAACTGGCCGAAAAAGCAATAGCCGAAAACCTTTCGCCAAAAGAGATCAAAAAAAGCATAAAAAACTGGAAGGCCGATCATCACAGGGCATAATTACTTTGCAAAAAGGGCAGCATTTGCAAATGCTGCCCTTTTTTATTCGGCAAATTTAATGTGGTTTATCATCCTCAACCGAGTGATACTCGTAAGGCAGCATATCGCCCACCCGCTGTATGGCCATGCTGCCTATCCATTGCAATTTATCTTCACAAAAACCATTTTTATCAATGTAACAGTTTTTTTGTGTTTGACCCAGATCGGTCGGTGTGCGCTTATCGTCATTAAACAATATGGTGATTTTGTAGGGCAGAGCAATAAATTTTGCACCGGTTTTATCCATAAATAAAATACTATCTACAGTTACAGGGTCCTCATCGGGCGAAAATATCCCGAAAGAATGCGCGTCCAGGGTATTGTTCCATAAAGCACGTATAAACTGCATCCGCGAACCATAATAGGCATTTTCGCGACTATTATTAATAGCTTTACGATTGGCATCTGTAGCCTTATCCTTAAAAACAAAATGGCCATCGTAACTGGTTGTACTACCTTTTTTGTTAAAATAATCGAGGTAATAACTGATATGGTAACCCAATTTGTTATTCTCTATTTCGATGGCTTTATCACAAAAGGCCGTAAGGGTACCCGTTTTCCGGCTATAGCTCAGCTCAACATCATCCATATTTAAAATGGTGCAACTTGCCGCAAACTTTGTGGTGCCTATAAACTCGCGGATAAATGTGCGAACCATCGATTCGCGCGATCTGGAACTCCCGCCTGTAATGGTGATCGCCTTCAGTTCATTGACCTTGGGTTTTAAATAAACCTTTAAAACTTCGCCGGGCGTGTAATTAGTAATTACAGTTGAGTTATAGCCAACACAGCTCACAATGAGCGGTATTTTGCCCTCCAGTACCTGCAGTTTGAAGGTACCATTTTTATCGCTGATGGTACCCGTCATGGTGCCGCCCAGGTAAATGCTGGCATGTGCAATAACGCTATCGGTACCAAACCGATAAACCTTGCCGGTAATTACCTGCGCCCTAAGCTGCCATGCAACAAAAAGCAATAAAAAACTACAGAATAGTTTGATGAGTTTAGGGCAATGCATCATGTGAGGATATGCTGATCAAAACTTAATGCAATATACGTAAACCAACTGTTTTACCTAAATAAGTCGCCCCCCGGCAAAGTTTGGATTTATTGTTGTAATAATAACCTTAAAAAAGGAGGGAAAAATGTTAGTTCCAAACAAGCAAATCGCAAAAAACGTGTTAGCAACCGTATTTTTAATGATTATTGTAGGGTTAATTATTTTTGTTGGCGCCAAATTACTCGAACACAACCTGCACCAGCGATTTTTGTAAAAGGGTGCTGTGAACCAAATTCCCCGATGTGACACCGATCGGGAAAAATGATGTACAAACTCCACACCTAACTAACCCCTGATATTATCGCTCTTTACAGGGCGGTAATTTGCTATAACACTATATTTGTCGGCATGTTACCTGTTGCCCGACTTGCCACATTAGCCGATGTGCCCATCTTACAAAAACTGATCGCATCATCGGTAAGGGAATTGAGTAAGGATTATTATACGCCTCAACAGATCGAAAGTTCTATTAAATACATTTTTGGTATTGATACACAGCTTATTGCCGATGGCACTTATTATGTAATTGAAAAAGACAATACCATTGTGGCCTGCGGCGGATGGAGCAAACGCAATACTTTGTATGGCGGCGACCAGTATAAAGAGCAAGCCGACCCGTTGTTAGACCCGGCAGTGGATGCAGCACGTATCCGTGCTTTTTTTGTGCACCCCGGTTATGCCCGGCAAGGTTTGGGCCGCATGATGATTGACCTGTGCGAAAGCGCTGCACAGCGCGAAGGTTTTACCAGTTTTGAATTAGGCTCGACGTTGCCGGGCGAGCCGTTGTACCGCGCTATGGGCTATACCGCTGTTGAACACATCAACGCGCCAATGGCCGATGGGGAAATTTTGCAGGTGATTAAAATGCGGAAAGAAGCCCCCCAGCCCCCTAAAGGGGGAGATAAGTAATGATCGTTCTGATTGTTGTAAAACAGGACTTTTTTACGTATATTGTAGGGTTTTGAGTGTAAGGTTTAAAATTGACTAAAGAATAAAACATTGAAAAATTTCTTACAATATCCCCCCTGTGAGCAATGATTGAAGGATTGAGTTTTGAATGATTAATAACATGCTTAAAAATTTCTTACAATATCCCCCCTGTGGGCAATGATTGAAGGATTAAGTTTTGAATGATTGAATAACATGCTTAAAAATTTCTTACAATATCCCCCCTTACGCTTAAGCAATGTTATCAAAATAGCCAATGCGGTTTTCGTTACCGCGATGTTGTTTTGCTGCTTTGGATGCGGCAATACGAACACAGATACATCCGATAAATCTACAGTAGCTATTCAGCAGAAAAACAAAACTCCGTTAACTTTTTTGGATAGTGTTGAAGCGCAAATGAAGTTAAGTTCAAAACAAATACTACGGCATACTATTATAGACAGTGCTTTCCTGAAAAATGCATGGGGAGATACTACTGCCTTTACCGGTGATACGGTTTACAAGATTAGCCCTGATCGTGCTATTGTCATTTTATCTTATAGTGATCACAGAGTGTGCAGCGAAAAGTTTTTATTGATTTATAACACCAAAAACATTGTTAAAAATACAGCATATGAATTGATTGAAACGAACTGCGACGAGGATGTTTCTGCCAGCTATGGTGTGATGAATTACAAAATAGTAAACCCCAATTTGTTTTATGTTAAGGATATCTACATTGAACGGCTTAAAAAGAAGGATAAGGTTACTGTGACACAAAACTTTTTTAAAGTAACAGAAAAGGGCCTGATCAAAAAGATATCAGAAAAAAACATCCTGATTAAGTTGATTGACAAGGATGAATTTGTGGATGATCCAAACTATCATTAAGTTTTATTGCATGATTTATCGTCTAAATCAAAAACTAAAAAAAACATGTACCGGATGAGATTTGACAGCTTTAAAAAGTTGTCAAATCTTTAAAGTGTAAAAATACCGACAAATACCCATGTATTTTCTCCGCATATCATCAATTGCTTATTTTCGCAACCTTAAACTGCCTTCAATGAGATCATTATTCTCTGTAACCCTACTCCTCCTCCTTATATCCGCGGCAAACGCGCAAACCAAATGGAACGTTGAAACTCCGCCGGGCTTATCGAAAAAAGTAACCATTACTACCAACGAGGGTACATGGATGGACCTGGATGTTAGTCCGGATGGTAAGAACATTGTTTTCGACCTGCTTGGCGATATTTATACCATGCCCATTACCGGCGGTAAAGCTACGTTGCTGGCCGGCGGCAAAGCCTGGGAGGTACAGCCGCGCTACAGCCCTGACGGTAAAACCATATCATTTACCAGCGACCGCGACGGTGGCGATAACATTTGGCTAATGAACGCTGATGGCAGTAATAAACGTGCGCTTACACATGAAACTTTTCGCCTGTTAAATAACGCGAGCTGGACGCCAGATGGCCAGTATGTGGTTGCCCGTAAACATTTTACAGGCTCGCGCAGCCTGGGTGCCGGCGAAATGTGGCTTTACAATAAAAACGGCGGCGATGGCATACAACTCACTAAACGCAAAAACGATCAGCAGGATGCCGGCGAACCTGTAGCATCGCCCGATGGCAAATATATTTACTGGAGCGAGGATGTTACACCCGGCCCTTACTTTCAATACAATAAAGACCCTAACGGTGGTATTTATGCCATCAATCGCCTGAACCGCGAAACCGGCGAAATTGAAACCGAAGCATCGGGTGTTGGTGGTGCCTGCCGCCCGCAATTATCGCCCGATGGCAAGTTGATGGCTTTTGTAAAGCGTGTTCGCTTAAAATCGGTGCTTTATATTAAAGACCTTGCAACGCAGGAAGAATGGCCGGTTTATGATAACCTGTCGCACGATCAGCAGGAAACCTGGGCCATATTTGGCGTTTATCCAAACTTTTCGTTTACGCCGGACAGCAAGAACGTGGTGTTTTATGCCAAAGGCAAGATCTGGAATTTGGGTATCGATAGCCTGAATATTAAGCAGATACCCTTTGATGTAACCAGTACGCAAACCATCAGCGATGCGCTGCATTTTCCGCAGAAGGTTTTCCAAGATGAGTTTACAGTGAAGATGATCCGCCAGTTAACCACATCGCCGGATGGCAAACACATTGCGTTTAATGCGGCGGGTTATATTTATACCAAATATCTTCATCCCGATAGTTTACCTCATCGCATCACCGCTACTCCCGACTTTGAATATGAGCCATCGTTTAGTCCGGATGGCAGGATGTTAACTTATATCAACTGGAGCGACGAACTGAAAGGATCCGTTAACACTATCGACCTTACCACACATGTGGTAACCCGCTTAACCACAGACAAAGGTTTTTATTACATGCCTAAGTTTTCGAACCGGGGTGATAAGGTAATTTTTGTTAAGGGCCAGGGTAACGATAATTTAGGCTATTATTTTGGTAATGCGCCTGGTATTTACACCATCCCGGTTACCGGCGGCAAACCGCAGTTTATACAAAGCGATGGTATTTACCCGCAGTTTTCGCCCGATGATTCAAAAATATATTATCAGGGCACTGAGGGTGATAAAAAAGCATTTAAGGTAATGGACGTAAGCGGCGCCAACCGTAAAACCTTATACACCTCAACTTACGCCACACAGTTTGCGCCCAGTCCGGATGGCAAATGGATGGCCTTTACCGAACTGTTTAACTGCTACCTTACACCGATGGTGAGCACCGGCAACGCCCAGGATCTGTCGGCCGGTAACAAAGCTATACCGCTAATCAAATTAACCCGCGATGCAGGCACCTACCTGCATTGGGCAAAAGACAGCCAGCATTTAATGTGGACGCTTGGCCCTAAATACTTTAGCCGCGATATCCACAGCGCTTTTCCGTTTATTGAGGGTGGGCCCGATAAAACCCCGGCCATTGATACCGCGGGTACCGATATTGGCCTGAAACTAAAGAGTGATCTGCCGCAAGGCAAAATAGCCTTTAAAAATGTGCGTATCATTACGATGAAGGGCGACGAAGTGATAGAGAATGGAACGATAGTGATTGACCAGAACAAAATAGTTGCCGTAGGTAAGGTTGCCGATGTAGCGATACAGGCCGATGCCAAAGTTTACGACATGGCGGGTAAAACTATAATGCCGGGTATTGTTGATGTGCACGCGCATTTGCATACCAGCCCGGACGGTGTATCGCCCCAGCAGGATTGGAACTATTTTGCCAACCTGGCCTTTGGTGTGACCACCTCGCACGATCCATCGAGCAATACCGAAATGGTGTTTAGCCAAAGCGAAATGGTAAAAGCCGGTGTAATGACTGGGCCGCGCATTTATTCAACAGGTTCTATACTATACGGAGCCGACGGCGATTTTAAGGTAGTGATCAACAGTTTGGATGATGCCCGCGCCAACCTGCGCAGGCTAAAAGCCGTTGGGGCGTTTTCGGTGAAGAGCTATAACCAGCCCCGCCGCGAACAGCGCCAGCAGATTATTGCCGCTGCCCGTGAACTGGGCATGGAAGTAGTACCCGAAGGCGGCTCAACCTTTTTTACCAATATGAATATGATACTGGATGGGCACACCGGTATTGAGCATAACATACCCGTAACACCGGTTTATAAAGATGTAAAGGCCTTGTGGAACGCCAGCAAAACCGGCTATACCCCTACCCTGATTGTGAGCTATGGCGGACAGTTTGGCGAAAATTACTGGTATGACCGTACCGAGGTATGGAAGAACGAGCACCTGCTGAGCTTTACACCACGGGCTATCATCGATTCGCGTTCGCGCAGACGCACTACAGCCGAGTATGGCGATTACAACCATATCGAAGTATCAAAAGCAGTTAAGCAAATAGCCGACGGCGGTACCAAAGTAAACCTGGGCGCACACGGGCAGTTACAGGGTTTAGGCGCACATTGGGAATTGTGGATGTTAACACAGGGCGGCATGTCGCCAATGCAGGCTATACGCTGTGCTACTATTAACGGAGCCGGTTACCTGGGTATGGATAAAGAGATCGGATCGTTGGAAACAGGTAAACTGGCCGACCTGATCGTGCTGAATGAAAACCCGCTGGAAGACATCCACAATAGTGATAAAATAAAATATGTAATGGCAAACGGCCGTTTGTACGATGCAGAATCGATGAATGAAATTGGCAACCGCGAGAAACCAAGATTGCGTTTTTGGTGGCAAATGAACCGCGGCGACGTAGCTAACCTGCCTTTGGGCAACCAGCAAACCTGGTTGTACACCGTACAGGATGGCGACCAATAAAAAAGCCACAACAAGTTGCAGCTATAAAATCAATATGTAAATCAATTAAGAAAAGGGACTAAAGAAAGGATTGTTAGGCTACCGCTAATGCTTGCTCTTTTTTAGAGCGCTGAGCCCTGATATACAATACAACTCGGGTTATAATAAAAGCGATTATCATATAATTTGTATTATTAAATTAAATCAATATTTTCTGAATCAGGGGAAATCAGCAACAAATGTGTCACAAAAGTAATACATTAAAACTATTTTCCTAATAGTTTATAAAATTATTTTCAAAAAGCATTAAACCTTTACATCCTTCATTGCAGCGTCATTTTAGAACCGTTAAAATGCTTATGCTCAGGCAATCTTTACCTTTGTACGGTAATAGTTTACAAAGGTTATACCTATAAACTAAAAAGCAAATGAAACACGAAAAATTAAAAGTTGAGATCTGGTCGGACGTAATGTGTCCGTTCTGTTATATAGGTAAACGCCGTTTTGAAGGCGCTTTGCAACAGTTTGAAAATGCGGATAATGTTGAGGTGATCTGGAAAAGTTTTCAGCTCGACCCTGCTATGAAAAGTGAACCGGGTAAAAATATTCACGAATACCTTGCCGAACGGAAAGGATTTTCACTTGAGCGCTCGATACAGCTGCACGAGCAAATGACAGCGAACGCCGCCGAGCTTGGCCTGGATTATAATTTTGATAAGGCAGTAATTGCCAACTCGTTTGATGCACACCGTTTTTCGCATCTGGCAAAAGCACATGGCGTACAGGATGCTGCTGAAGAAGCTTTGTTTAAAGCTTATTTTACTGATGGGAAGGATATCTCAGATCACGACACACTGGCAACATTAGGTGCCGCCATCGGACTCGACCCAGCCCTGGTAAAACAAACTTTAGCAGGCAACCAATATGCAGATGAGGTAAACCAGGATATTTACGAAGCGCAGCAGATAGGTGCCCGCGGCGTACCGTTCTTTGTGCTGGGCGATAAATACGCCGTATCAGGCGCGCAACCAACCGAAACCTTTTTGGGTGCGCTGAACCAAACCTGGAACGAGGTAATGCCTGCCGAAAGCATTGATGGCCCGGTTTGCGGCCCTGACGGAGACTGTTGATAAGATGGAAGATGTATAAGGTACGATGGAAGATGTGTTTTTACAAGTTGAAGTTTACATCTTCCATTTTACATCCGTCATCTTCCATGAATCTAAATTCCCTGTGCTATTACAAACCCGCAGGCCCATGCCCATTGAAAATTGTAGCCTCCGAGCCAGCCGGTAACGTCAACACATTCGCCTCCGAAAAACAGGCCGGGTATTTTTTTGGATTCCAATGTTTTAGACGAAAGCTCATCGGTTGATACACCGCCGCGCATTACCTCGGCTTTGTCGTAACCTTTATCGCCGGCAGGTTTTACCCTGAAATGGTGAATCAGGCTATCTATAGCTTCCATATCCTGCCGGGTAAGTGATGCCAGGTTCTTTTCGATGGGTAAAAATTTAGCCAGGGCATCGGCAAACTTGCGGGTATATAAATTGGCCAGCAATCCGGCCAACGGTCGTTTACCATTGGTTTGGCGCTCGTTTTCAATAATCTCTAAGATGCTATCATGCGGAAGCATATCCAGCTCGATCCATTCGCCGGGCCGCCAGTACGATGATATTTGCAATATGGCCGGGCCGCTTAACCCCCAATGCGTAAACAGGATATTCTCCTCAAAACTGATCTCCTCGTTTGATACCCGGCAGAAGATGCTGTTGCCCGAGAGCGCTTCGTACCATTCCTGGTCCTTGCCGGTAATGGTAAGCGGCACTAAAGCAGGCGCGGTTTCGGTTATCTTTAAGCCAAAATTGCGGGCAGTGCGCAGGCCAAAATCAGTAGCACCCATTTTAGCAATAGGCAGGCCGCCCGCGGCTATCACTACCTTAGGCGTAAAAAGCTGTTCTTCCCTGCCGTTGCGCTCAAACTTTACGACAAAGCCGCCATCGGTTTGTTCAACGGCTTTTACGTCGGTATCGCACCATATCTGTTGCTCCATATCGCGGCAAAGCGAGGTAAATACGTTTACAATATCTTTGGCTTTATCCGTTACCGGGAAGAGTTGCCCCAGCGTTTTTTCTTTACCCTCGATACCATAAGTTTCGAAAAAGATGATGGTATCCTCAACGCTCCACTGCGAAAACGCCGATTTGCAAAAATGCGGGTTTTGCGATATAAACTGCTGATCGGTAGCGTACATGTTGGTATAGTTGCACCTGCCGCCGCCGCTGATCAGTATCTTTGCACCAGGCTGTTCGTTCTTTTCCAGGACGAGGGTGCGCTTGCCTAAAAAGCCCGCCTGCACGGCACACATTAGTCCGCAGGCGCCGCCACCTATAATAATAGCGTCAAATTGGGTTTGTTTTATTATTTTTGTTGTCATGGACGAAGTGGGGCAAATATCAGAATTTGGAAAGATATTGATCTTTTTAATTGCCGGTTTTATAATGGTGGGGCTAACTTTTTTTTTATCGAGCCTGATCGCACCAAATAAGCCCAATCCCGAGAAGCTCATGTCGTACGAGTGCGGCGAAGAACCCGAAGGTAACTCGTGGATGCCGTTTAACCCCAAGTTTTATGTTATTGCACTGATATTTTTGGTGTTTGATGTGGAAATGGTTTTTATTTTTCCCTGGGCAACAGTATTCGGTAACCATCAATTGATCAAAATTGAGCCGCTTTGGGGCTGGTTTAGCCTTGCGGAGATGTTTATTTTTATAGGGATACTGATATTAGGATTGGTTTACGTTTGGGTAAAAGGCGACCTGGACTGGATAAAAGCCAAACCCATTGTACCCACTACCGACATTAAAATACCGCAATCGTTATATGATAAAGTAAACCAGCAGCAAAGCGCTTACCAAGTGAAAACTTTTAGCCTCGAAACTGCCGAAGCGACTGTTGCTACTGCCGGTGCTACTGCGGCTCCTTCAGCACCCGCGGCTGCTCCTGCCATGAGATTCAAACCCGCATTTAAAAAGCCAACCAATGAGTAACGAAACCATGAGCCAGGGTGGCGACGTTATAGTTACCAAACTCGATGACCTGTTAAACTGGGCGCGAATGTCGTCTTTATGGCCGTTAAGCTTTGGCATTGCCTGCTGTGCGATAGAAATGATGGGATCGATGGCTTCAACTTACGACCTGGACCGGTTAGGTGTTTTCCCGCGGCCATCGGCGCGCCAGGCCGACGTGATCATTATTGCCGGTACCGTTACCTTTAAAATGGCCGAGCGCATTAAACGCCTGTACGAGCAAATGCCCGAACCTAAGTATGTCATCTCCATGGGCTCGTGCTCTAACTGCGGCGGCCCCTACTGGCAGCATGGCTATCATGTGGTTAAGGGCGTAGACCGTGTTATCCCTGTGGATGTATATGTACAAGGCTGCCCACCACGACCGGAAGCGCTAATTGGCGGGATTATTGAGTTGCAAAAAAAGATAGCGGGGGAAAGTATTTGATCAAGAGTAAAGTATTATTATTTTTATAATATTACTCACATATAGTTTCAAATATGGCATCTTGTTATCATTGCGGCAAAAGTGGTGCTACTTATAGACGAAGCGTCATAACAGGGCATTCAAAAGGTAGCTGGGTAAGCAAAAAATCTTACGGCTCAAGTTCGAGGACTTATTATGGTTTAAGATCTTTATGTGAAGATTGCGCTATCAGTATTGATAAAACAAACGCCATATTTTCAACTTTAATTTTGTTTGCGATAGCCTGTTGTCTATTATATTACCTGATTGTTAGATAGTGAAAAATCATTATGATATTTTAGGTATTTCCAGAAAAGCTACGCAGGATGAAATTAAAACTGCGTATAGGAAACTTTCTGTAAAATTCCACCCAGATAAAAATGATGGAGAAGCTTTTTTTACAGAAATGTTTAAACAGATCAATGAAGCGTATTCTGTTTTGTACGATACTTCTAAAAGAAAAATATACGATAACCAATTATATCAATTTGAAAACCCTACTTCAAAAAACGCATATCAGGAAGTAAGAAGAGAACAGCCTCCACCTCCCGTCACTAAAACATACAGTAATACAGGATATAATTCGTCTGCAATTAATTCCAAGTGGGATGAAGTAAAAAAATGGCAAAAAGCAAAGCACATCTTATTGTTAATAAATTGCTTGTTGGTTCTCTTTATATTCATACTACCAAAAAATTCTACAAGTACTCCTACTCCTGAGGTTAGTCCAACTGATACTATTCAGAATAAATCAACTTCTCTTCGAAAGCACAGAAAACATAAAATTACATTGCGTCATATTCAACAAACAAATTCAGGCACTGTGAATTATCGGGATTCAGTACAGAATCAAACTCAACCCGATAAAGTAACAAGCGATAGTATTGCTCCAATTATTCAAGAAAAAAAAGCCCTGCCAGACACAATCAAAACTGAAATCAAAAAAAAGAAAAAGGGATTTTTCAGAAGGTTATTTGGCAAAAAAGATACCAGTTAAATATAAATTAAAATCGAAACAGTATTTCATAAAAAAGCCCAACCTTCTATATAAAAGGATTGGGCTTTTTAATGCGTGATTTTATTTACTTCCCGATTATCAGCACATTATCAATGCCGTGTAATACGCCTTGCGGGTCCATCATATCAAACTTTATAAAGGCCGCCTTATTGCCTTTTACATCGGTAACTATCAAAGCCTTATCACCGCCAAGTGATAATTTCAGCGGCTGGCCGAGCAGGTTTGTAAGGGTAGCTTTACCCTTGCCCAGGCTTAGTTTTTTTATGATATCGGCTTTGGTTAATTTGCCTTTAATAATATGTGCCTTTAAAACCATGGCCAGTTTTACGGGGTCTTTTTGCAGGCTATCCAGTTTGCCTGGGTCCATGTTGCGAAACAGTACGTTTGGTGGTGCCAATACGGTGATAGCGCCTGCAGCCTTCAGATCGGCATCAATACCAGCCGAACGTATCAGCGCAGCAATTTTGTAATAGTCGGATTCATCGCCAACGCTGGTTAAAATAGTTGGCGTTTGCGCTAAAGCCGGATGGGTTAAACCAATTGAAGCTGTTGCAATAAACAGCATAATTAATAGTCTTTTCATTTTTGTTTTTAGAGATTGATGTAACGTTATTTAGTACGACAGGTATCGTTAACGCTAAAATATACAGAAGTATTGCCCGATTAAATATGTAATACGAATATTACCTGCTAAGCATCTTTTTATGCTCTTCAATTACATATTTCATAATAGCCTGCAGAATATAGGCGTTCCAGTCGTGCAAAAAGTTGAAGCTTTTGTTTAGCCTTACATTTTGCTTGTGATGCACTACAAAATAACTCCGGTAATTGCTCAGTGCTATTTGCCGCCAGGGTAATATGCCGTTGTTGCCCCAACTGATACCATCTTCGTGAAAGGTTACACCCAGTATTTCAAAAGATTGCCGCATGTGCAATAGTTCCAGGTACAGGTCAAGCTGGCTCGAAAAATAAAAGGTATACAGGTGGTTAATGGTATCTGTCCAGGCTTCTTCATAGGTTTGCAGCCGCATGCCGTAATAGCTGCTGAGTTTTATCCTGGTGCTGCTGTCGTCGGGATGCAGCAGGTCGATTATAAAATGCTTCCCCGAAAGAAAACTAAACCAGCGCATTCGTTTCTCTCCCAGCCTGATGGCCGAAAGGTTTTCGGCAGGGATAAACAACGATGAGTCAAAGCTAAAAGGCTTTTCGATGGTCAACCCTTCGGTTTCAAAAATAAGGCGCTTGCTTATTTTATTGCTAAACAAGCCCGGTACTTCCAAAATCTGATTTTGTTCCATCGCTTTTAAAGATATAAAAAATCTCTTAAGTCTCAAATACAGCGTCTTAAGCAAAAAATATTTTCACTTTAAGTTAACCTGTCCCGATAAGGATTTTTTAAACTATTGACCTTGTGCCAGGGTATAACCTATTTTACCGCCAAATTTCATCAAAAACTCAACAGAGCAAACTTTGGCATCCTGCGAAAAATCGGCAGCAATGTGCAGCAACTCCTTCTGAGTAACCGTTTTACCTTCTTTCTTTTCAAAACGCACACGGTATTCATTAACCAGTTCGGTATAGATCGATCCGGTAGGCCAAACCTGCGTACCCCGGTTTGATATCATTACCAGTTCAAAGTTATCGTTGTAAGTTAATTGCCTTTTTGCCATCGCAGCCAGCTCGTTTGGCTGCATATCGCCTGCTTCAACAAAAATATCCACACCAACCATTTCTTCTACAATGCCTTCGGTAACAGTCAGCTTGTTTTTAGACAGGTGCGCTACATGGCTTTTCATCTCAATATCTCCGGTAGCTTCAACAGCGCCCTTTGCGGGGATCTTACCCAAATTGGCAATTATCGCATCAGCAAATTGCATGGTGTTTGAGGCCGGCGTACTTCTGTCGCCAAAATCGCCGGTGTGTACACCTTGTTCCAGGGTATACAGCAAGGCATTTTCAATTTGTGCAGCTTGCGATGAGAAACCAAGGAAGCGCAACATACCTATACCCGACAACAATAAAGCTGTTGGATTAGCAATGCCTTTACCTGCAATATCAGGTGCGGTGCCGTGCACAGCTTCGAATATGGAGATATTATCGCCTATGTTTGCCGATGGTGCAAAGCCCAAACCGCCAACCAAACCTGCGCACAGGTCGGATACGATATCGCCCTGCAAATTGGTCAGTACAATAGCTTCGAACATTTCAGGTTTCGAAACCAGTTTCATACACAGGTCATCAACAATAATATCCGACGATTCGATATCCGGATATTCCTTTGCTATTTCCTGGAAAACTTCAAGGAACATCCCGTCAGTCAGTTTCATGATATTGGCCTTGTGCGCGCAGGCCAGTTTTTTTAAACCTTTACGGCGGGCCATTTCAAAAGCGTAACGAATTACCTGCGCCGAGCCCGGGCGGGTAATAATCCGGCGGCCAACGGCCACATCATAAGTGAGCAGGTGTTCAATGCCCCCATAAGTATCTTCAATGTTTTCGCGGATGATGGTAATATTTATCGGGATACCGGCTTTTGAAAATACAGTGTTAACACCGTTCAAACTGCGAAAGTCGCGCTGATTGGCATAAGTGTTCCAAACTTTACGGGCGGTAACATTGATGCTTTTTACACCTTTACCCTTCGGGGTTTCCATTGGCCCTTTAAACAGGATACCGTATTTTTCGATAGCTTCTTTAGCCGCGGTGGTCATCCCGGTTGAATGGCCGGCATCAAAAATCGATTTCCCCATTTCAACAAATTCGTATTCCAGTTGTACATCGTTGGCATCAAAAATCTTCAATACGGCGTCCATTATTTCCGGGCCAATACCATCGCCCTGGGCTACTGCTATCTTTGTCTTCATGTAAGGTGTGTGTGTTTGTAAAACGCTGCAAATATACGGCTTAAATAGCGTTATACGAACCTCAATGCCAAATTGATTTAGGCTTTTTAAAACTTTTACGCTAAACTTGCACTATAAAATGAAAGCATTTTACGGAGACCTCAAATTAGGCATATTAGGCGGCGGTCAGCTTGGCCGGATGCTGATACAACAAGCCATCAATTATAATGTTAATATCAAGGTGCTCGACCCCGACCGTGAGGCACCCTGCCGCAAATTGTGCGACGAGTTTGTAATAGGCTCGCTAAGCGATTACGAAACCGTATACAATTTTGGCAAACGTGTTGACCTGCTTACCATCGAAATTGAAAAGGTAAATGTTGACGCGCTCGACCAGTTGGAGCGCGAAGGTGTTTTGGTTTATCCGCAGCCGCGCGTTATCCGGTTGATACAGGATAAGGGCCTTCAAAAGCAATTCTTTAAAGAAAACGACATCCCGACAGCACCCTTTCAATTGATCACATCGCTGCAGCAATTAAAAGAAAGCGGATTTTCATATCCGTATATCCAAAAGCTGCGCCGCGATGGTTACGATGGCCGCGGGGTTTATAAGGTTACCGACGAAAAGAGCTTGGATAAAGCCTTTACCGAACCGAGCCTGATCGAAGAACTGATCGATTTTGAAAAAGAAATATCAGTAATTGTGGCCCGTAATGATAAAGGCGACATCAGTACCTTTCCTTTGGTAGAAATGGAGTTTAACCCGCAGGTTAACCTGGTGGAGTTTTTAATATCGCCTTCCACCCTTCCGTCCGAAATACAGGCAGAAGCCGAAACGATCGCCAAAAAGGTAGCCGAAAGCTTAAAGATAGTTGGCTTGCTGGCTGTTGAGATGTTTTTGACCAAAGACGGTAAGATTTTGGTGAACGAGGTTGCGCCCCGTCCGCATAACAGTGGCCACCAAACCATCGAAGGTAACGTGGTATCGCAATTTGAGCAGCACTTACGTGCGATATTCGATCAGCCTTTGGGCAATACCGCCAACCTTAATCATGCCGTGATGATCAACCTTTTAGGCGAACCCGGCTTTGAGGGCCCTGCCCAATATCAGGGATTAGAGCAGGCATTAAAATGCAGCGGGGTTTATGTACATTTATATGGCAAGACCCTAACCAAACCATTTAGAAAAATGGGACACGTAACTATTGTTGACGCAGATAGGGAAAAAGCCATTGAAAAGGCAAGATTTGTGCAGAACACATTGAAAGTGATATCATAAAGAAATTGTCATTGCGAGAGATCGCGCGTTGAAAACAGCGATCTCGTGGCAATGACATACTATACAGAGAGACTATGCAAGTCCGCTTTTCTCCGTGCGATTGCTTCGTCCCTCGCAATGACATGAAGAAGAAATCAATAACTTAATAACCAATAACACAATGACCAATATAAAAGTAGCAATCATCATGGGCAGCAAATCGGATCTTCCGGTTATGCAGGATGCCGCCGATATATTAAAAGAATTAGGTGTTGGGTATGAGATCACCGTAGTATCTGCCCACCGCACACCCGACCGTATGTTTACCTATGCCCGCGAAGCAGCAGGTCGTGGTTTAAAAGTGATCATTGCCGGAGCAGGCGGCGCTGCGCATTTGCCGGGGATGGTAGCTTCATTAACACACTTACCGGTTATTGGCGTGCCTGTAAAATCAAGCAATTCTATTGATGGGTGGGATTCTATCCTGTCTATCCTGCAAATGCCAAATGGCATACCTGTGGCAACTGTAGCGCTTAATGCTGCTAAGAATGCAGGCATCCTGGCGGCACAGATCATTTCGACAGCTGACGAAGCGATTGTTAAAAACCTGATCGACTACAAAAATTCGCTCAAGGAAGCGGTTGAAAAATCGGCGAAGGAGATGGAAAAATAAATTCCCTTACTCATCCTGAAACAAGTTCAGGATGACTTATCCGGCTTTTCCCTGCCTCAACAAATGCATTTTCCGTTCCTCGAACGTGGCTTCTCCTATCGGCAATATCACATCAGCAAAAAGCTGGTTAAACTCCGGCGAATGATTTACCGGCCGCTGTATTTTAAGGTCTACGTGGATAAAATTAGTCCACAATATAGCTTTCAACGTACTCCCGGCTTCGTCCCACATCCGCATTTCAACCATCAGGCTTTTAGCACTGTGTGCTATTAATTGCGAGTCGATCAGCACCCTTTCCATGGTCAGCGCCGGCTTTAAATAACAGATCTGGTTTGATGCCACAACCCAGCTTAATCCCTGTTTACGGGCAATCTCAAATATATCGAGTCCATAGTTTTCCAATAACTGATCTTCTCGCGCGTTGATAAAGTAATCAATATACTTTGCGTTATTTAAATGATTGAACGGATCGCAATCCTGAAACCGCACTTTTCTAACAGATGTCAATATTTTTTTCATATAATTTCGGTTAACATACCAATCGGTATGTTGAAGGTTAAAAAATTTTATACTTTTAATTTATCGTTTATTAATTCGTCTATCATATCCATCATGCTATCAATGTACTTTCTGTCCTGATGTGTTAATGCCAGAAAAATGCTTCCCTCTACCATCGCATAAATATTCTTTCCGTATGTTGTGGCATTAGTTTCCTGTTTAAGTTCGGCCATGTCTATCCCGGTTTGGATCATTACGATCAGATCATTTTCTAACCGTTTCGATACTTTTTTTACCATATCAAACAGTATAGGGTTAATGTGATTGGCATCGGCGCTTACATTCAATATCGGGCACCCCCCGCTTTCAACTATCATATCATAATAACCGCGATAGTAAGTGGTTAAAACCTTTAACTTATCAATGGCTCCGTTTGCTGCGCCAAGCTGGTCGGCAAGTGGAGCTATTACCTGCTTTACATTAAACTTAAAGGCTTTAATAGCTAACTCTTCTTTGTTTTTAAAATTAAAATAGATAGCACCCTTCGTTAAACCCGTAGCCTCCGTTAAATCCGACAAGCTGGTGCCCACATACCCCTGCTTATTGAATATCGGGGCAACCCTCTGTAAAATAAAATCGCTTGTATTTAATGTATTTGCTTCCAATGTCTTTAACTATCATACAAATATAACACAAATACCAATCGGTATGTAGCTTATTTAAAAAAAAAGCGGACAGGTAACTACTCCTGTCCGCCCCAACTAACACTTAAAAAAAAGCTCTTTATTGTTTACCTGCTAAAACGTAGCGCAGGGTTATACCAAAGGTGCGTTGATCGCCAAGCACGCCTGCGTATTGGCCCGCGTTACCGCCGGCGACTAACAATTGCTCGTAGTAATCCTGGTTAAATAAGTTACGGCTCCAAACATAGGCCGAAAAACCACGATTGGCTCTAAAACCTAACCTTGCGTTAACCAAAGTGTAACCGGCAATATTTAAATAGGCCGACGGGGTTGCGCTTGAAGAAAAACGCGAACGGAAATAATCATCTACACCGATAAAGAATTTTGAATCTTGATTAAAAAATTTCGCATCGGTAGAAAACTCGGTGCCTGCTGATGTTGACCATTTTGAAACTCCCGGAAGTTGTGAACCGGAAATATCTTTCAAAAACACGGCACTCCCACCTACAGTTAAACCGGTTTCTTCGAGCGGCAGCGGAGCATTCGTAAATTTAACATATTTAGCGTCGGTATAAGCGCCCGAAAGGAAAAATGAGAAATATTTACCTGCCTGGTAATTGGCATCAAACTCAACGCCCTTAACGTTCACCTTTTCGGCAGTAGCCAAATAGCCCCGGTTTACAGAAGGATCAGGCGAATTAACATTAGTTTGGTAATCTTTAATATCCGAATTATGGAGCGTAATATTTAAAGTCAGGTTCTCTGCCAAATTTGTTTTAGCACCAATTTCAATGTGCTGGGTTTTTTCTGGTGCAATTACGGCCAGATCAAGCGCCGGGGCATTATTGATGGTTGGTAAGCCCGCTACGTTAACACCCGATGGTTTGTAGCTGGTTGAGTAAGTACCAAACAGGTTGATCTTTTTATTCGGCCTATACGATGCTGTAACCTGGTAGGTAAAGTTTTTCTCGTCAAAATTAGTCGTGTAAAACTGGCTGCTGTATAATGCTGTTCTAAATCCCAACAATACCGGGTCTGCTATGGTAATACCGCCATCGGCTACCCTATTATAGTAAACATCTTTCTTATCGTAGTTTAAACGAACGCCCGGTATAATATGGAACGCAGTGCCCAATGTCCAGTCAACGTTGGCAAATACGGCTGCCGATTGTGTTTTGATGGATGAATTGGTTGTTATACCATAACCTTCAAACAAGCCGGGGGTTTGCCACAATGCTGTATTGGTGGTACTTTGTGCGAAACGCCATTGTGCTGCACCGGCTTCCTCCCTGCCATTAACTGTTATTTGTTGATTAAGGTAATACAAACCTACCACGCCGCTTAATTTGTCAGTCAAATTACCCGCATAACGAACCTCTTCGGATACCTGATGGTGCTTTGAATTATTTTGTGACTTAGTTAACACTGGCAAGCCTGTAAAGTCGCGGTCGCTGTTAGGTTTCCAATCCCAGTAGCGCCATGCGGTGGTGGTGGTCAATGTTCCTGCGCCAATCTTAAAGTCACCGTTCAAGGTTATGCCTCCCAATTGATTACCTGATCTCCATGGAGCGTCCGAATCAATAACACGGTCGAAAGCATTGGTTGATGGCAACGTATAATGTAAATCGGCTATAATATTGTTAAACTGACGGTAACTTGCGCGCAGCGTAGGTGCTACACCTGCAAATACCTGCGCATAACCGTTAGGGTTTTGATTTGATATATCACCTGTTAAGGTAATGGTAGCTTTGTCCGAAGGTTGGAAAAGTATCTGGGCACGGCCGCCAATATTGTTAATATTGTTAACCGGTACTTGAGTTTTGGTATTTTGGATCAGACCATCGCGCTGCGTTCCTGAAAAAGACAGGCGAACCGCAAACTCTTTACTTAGCGGGCCGGTAACCGAAGCTTTTGTTTGGATATAACCATAATTACCAAAGCTGCTTTCAAATGCAACACCCGGTGTAAAGCTGGCTTTGCGGGTGGTAATGTTAATAGCACCGGCTGAAGTATTTTTACCAAATAAGGTACCTTGCGGGCCACGTAATACCTCAATATTATCAACATCGATAAAATCAAGCGTTGCAGCAGCCGGGCGGGCATAGTACACACCATCTACATAAAAACCTACACCCGGATCCAAACCATCATTGGTTAAACCAAATGGTGAACCGATACCACGGATATTGATACCTGTGTTGCGCGGATTTGAAGTATAAAGCTGTACAGATGGTATCAGCTCTTTTACACGATTAACGTTAAACGCGCCGGTTTGATCAACCTGCGCACCGCCTATTACCGAAATAGCGATTGGTACATCCTGTGCTATCTCTTTGCGTCTTCTTGATACCACAACAATTTCCTGTAGCTGATCATCGTCTACCAGTACAAATTCTGAAGGCGCACTTTGAAGGTTTAAAACCTGGAAATCCTGGGGTTTAAAACCAACAGAACTGATCCGGATATAAAATGGTGGCTGTACAGTAACTTTAAGTGAAAACTTACCGTCTTTATCGGCACTTGTGCCTTTGCCTGTACCTCTTATTATTACCGATGCATTAGGTACCGGCTGGCCCTTGCTATCTTTAACTGTGCCCGTTATAACGTTCTGGGCAAAAGTATATCCTACCGAAAGTATTACCGAGAGGAATATGAGTAAACTCTTTTTCATTATTTTAAGATTGATGGTTGATACGTATTACTAATTAGGCTTTATTGCACAAAGCCAGGCCTGGGGCACTTTTTAAATGCCTTTAGTAAATAATTACAAAATTTGTTTGTTATAAACTGATCTGTCGATCAGTGGCCCGCGATACCGGGTTTCAATTTTTCTTGTGTTAGCGGCAGCAACAACACATGATATAGATTTGCATAGTTGACGTAAGTGAGGTTTTTAATATTATTTATATAAAGTCTATAGAATTAATAGACAAATATACGGCAGCTATTGTTATCTCCAAATTTTATTTAAAAAAAGTCTACTGATTTTATAGTTTACTTATATAAGTAACTAACAATGAGCATTATAATGCAATATTTTTTTACTTGCACTGCCGCCTACCTAAGGGCCTTAGCCTGCTTTCGCTAAACTTGCATGTTCCAGCAATTTCAAAAGCACTTTTTCAGCGGTATTTAGTTCAATGGCTTTTTCGTTATCATCTTCATCCAAATCACTGATATATTTCAATATGATGCCATCCTCATAGCTCTTTATTACGGCGGGGTGCACATAATATTTCTTACAAACCGTACGGGTATTGCCCAGGTTACCGGCAACTTCGTCTAATACATTTACAATGTTCTTTTTGCACTCGGTAGGCGTTTCAAAACCACCAACAGTTTTAAAGGCGTATAAAGCGCTCACGCTGCCCGCCCAGGTGCGGAAATCTTTCGCGGTAAAATCCTGACCGGTTATTTCTTTGAGGTAATGGTTCACATCGCCTGAGCCTATGGTGCATCGGTGTCCATCAGCATCATAATATTGAAAAAGCTCCTTACCGGGGATATCGCGGCATTGCTTTACCAGTTTAGCCAGCCGTTTGCTTTGCAGCGATATTTTTTGGTACACTCCCTTCTTCCCTTTAAACTCAAAACTCATGCTCGATCCATCGATCTTAACATGCCGATTTTGTAAGGTGGTGAGTCCGAATGAGCCATAAAGCTTTTTATAGGCATCATTCCCTACCCTGATGCTGGTCAATTCCATCACCTTAACTACCAGCGCCAAAACCTTTTCGTATCCCATATTATGGCGCAGCAAGTCTTTAGCAACCTGCGCCCGTATAGCAGGCAAATAACTTGCAAAAAGCTGCATATGGTGAAACTTGGATTGATTACGGATCTGGTTCCAGTCGGGATGATACCGGTATTGCTTGCGCCCGGCAGCATCTTTACCGGTAAATTGCAAGTGTCCGTTTTCGTATGGAGATATCCATACGTCGATATATGCCGGCGGGATGACCAGCCTGTTAAAACGTTGAACCAATTCTTTGTCCTTTATTATTTTACCATCGGCATCATAAAAATTAAAGCCCTTTTTGGCTGGCTTGCGGGTATAACCCGGTGCCGAATCGCTTACATAGCGCAAGCCCACGGCCCTCGCCGTTATCTTAGGGTCGCGGCCTATCTTCTCTAACTTTTTTTGCAGTCGGTTCATTGTGATGATAATAACATGTTACATTAATTTAAGTTTGAGTTAATTTTCGATCTACACCAAAAAGCTAAAATTAATTTGTAATTACTAATATTTTTAGCAATTTTGAGATGTGAATCAAAACTCCATAGAAGTACGTACCGAAGCGCGGGTGTTGTTTGTTGATATGAACAGCTTTTTTGCACGCTGTGAGCAGCAGGTAAATTATTGGCTGCGCGGCAGGCCCTGCGGCGTTTGCGTGTATACCGGCAAATATGGGTGTGTGATCTCGTTATCTACCGAGGCTAAGGAACGCGGACTTAAGGCTGGCTGGCGGTTAAATGATGTAATGGCTGCCTGTCCGGATTTTATCCCGATAGAAAGCAACCCGACGCGCTACCGCGAATATCACGTCAGGATCATTAACGTGTTGAAGGAATATTGCGAGGATGTAGTACCCAAAAGTATCGACGAGGCTATTATTAACCTCAATAATTATAAGCTTATCCATCCCGACCCGATGCTTGTAGCTAAAAAAATAAAACGCGACATCCTGACCAAGGTGGGCGATTTTTTAGAATGCTCTGTGGGTGTGGCTCCAAATGCCTTTTTAGCCAAGTTGGGTTCGGTAATGGGTAAAAAGCGTGGCGGTTTGTTCCTCATCGATCAGCATAATATTGATGATGTTTTGAAAACCCTGCGCCTGGGCGACCTGCCCGGCATTGGTGCCAATATGTGTTACCGCCTGGAGCGCGGCGGTGTAAAAACACCCTATGACATGCGCCATACCCCACCCGACCGTTTAAAAGCCATTTTTAAAAGTATTGAAGGCATTTACTGGCACTATCGCCTCAACTTTATCGAAACCAATATTGCCTCGCACGATTACCGGGGTATGCAAGCCATGCGGCAGATCTCTGCTGAAAAGCGCGCCACACCAGGCTATATCGACCAGTTGTTTATGACGCTTTGCCTAACGCTCGAAAAACGAATGGTACGACATAAATTTTACTGCAAAGCCATAGGTTTTACCGCCAGTTATACCGATGGAACACGCTTTGACGATGCCTTTAAGGTAAACACGGCCGTACAGGATGCAATTAGTTTGATGCGGATGATCCGTAAACGCATAGCGCGTTTTGAAGAGATAACCAAAACCGGCCCGGTTATGAACACCGAAATAAGCAGCATGCGCGTGGGCGTGACCAATTTTGTGGATAACAGCAACGTGTTGTATAGCTTATTCGAAGATATCAGCCGCGAGGATACCGCCCGTAAAACCATGCACCAGATCAAAGATAAATTTGGACAAGATAAACTGGTGCGCGCCGTTGAAATGACGGATGGTAAAGTAATTAAAGATGTGATTGGTTTTGGCTCGGTGAAGGATCTGACGGATTTGGATTATGCGGCAAGGCCGAGGTATTGAAAAATATTTTAGTAAATTTGAATATGAAAACCGTTCAATTGAATAACGCTGTTTGGAAAGAAGGTGAGCATTTTGTTGCGCAATGCTTAAATGTTGATGTATCAAGTTTCGGGAATTCAAAAGATGATGCTTTAGCTAATTTGCAGGAAGCACTGGAATTATATTTTGAAGATAACGAACATCCTGAAGTAACAATGATCGAAAAAACAGAGATTGTTGGCAGTACATTAAAGTATGCCTAACTTTATTCGTCTGCCCATATTATCAAAATCTTGAACAACCATGGGTTTAATTTTATTTCTCAAAGAGGCAGTCATGTTAAACTTCGTAAAGATGGCGATCCGGTTTTAACAACTATCGTCCCCGCTGACAGAAAAGAAATCCCATTCGGCACATTTCGTTCTATTGTCCGTCAGTCAGGCTTGAACGAAAACGATTTTAAATAGCATTCAAACGCTTGTTCTCAACCAAGTCTTATTCAATTAACTAATTCATCAACACCTCTACAAATTATCCCTTAAAAAACCTACTTTTGCGGTTGAATGAAGCATATCCGTAATTTTTGCATTATAGCACACATCGACCACGGTAAAAGTACTCTTGCCGACCGATTGCTTGAATATACCAATACCATTACCAAGCGCGAAGCGCAGGCCCAGTTGCTTGACGATATGGACCTTGAGCGCGAGCGCGGTATCACCATAAAAAGCCATGCCATACAAATGGATTATGTGCTTGATGGCCAGCCTTATGTGCTCAACCTGATAGATACGCCCGGCCACGTGGATTTTAGCTACGAGGTGTCGCGTTCTATCGCCGCCTGCGAAGGGGCTTTGCTGATCGTTGACGCGTCGCAAGGGATACAGGCGCAAACCATATCAAACCTTTACCTGGCTTTGGAGAACGACCTGGAGATCATCCCGGTTCTCAATAAAATGGATCTTCCCGGTGCTATGCCCGAGGAAGTGAAAGACCAGATTGTTGATCTGATCGGTTGCAAGCGCGAAGATATCTTAGCAGCATCGGGTAAAACCGGTTTGGGTGTGATGGATATTTTAGAAGCCATTGTTAAACGCGTCCCTCCCCCTGTGGGCGATCCGGATGCGCCGCTGCAGGCTTTGATCTTCGATTCGGTATTCAACTCTTTCCGCGGTATTATCGCTTACTTTAAGGTAGTTAACGGCGAGATCCGCAAAGGCGATAAAGTAAAATTCTTCGCTACCGAAAAGCAATATATCGCCGATGAGGTTGGTACGCTGAAATTAAACCAGCTACCTAAAGATGTCATTAAAACCGGCGACGTAGGTTATATCATCTCAGGTATTAAAGAAGCGCGTGAGGTTAAGGTTGGCGATACCATTACTACCATTGCCCGCCCCTGCGAGGCCGGGATACAAGGTTTTGAAGAAGTAAAGCCAATGGTATTTGCCGGTATTTACCCGGTAGATACCGAGGATTACGAGGAACTGCGTGAGGCAATGGCCAAGCTGCAATTAAATGACGCTTCGCTGGTTTTCGAACCGGAATCATCTGCCGCATTAGGCTTTGGTTTCCGTTGCGGTTTCCTGGGCATGCTGCACATGGAGATCATCCAGGAACGTTTGGAGCGCGAATTTGATATGACGGTGATCACTACCGTACCTAACGTATCTTATCTTGCATATACCACCAAAGGCGAAGAACTACCGGTTAATAACCCCTCCGATCTTCCCGACCCAAGCAAATTAGAATACGTTGAAGAACCTTACATTAAGGCCAATATCATCACCAAATCCGAGTTTGTTGGTCCGGTAATGTCGCTTTGTATCAATAAACGCGGCACTATTGTTAACCAATCATATTTAACTTCCGACAGAGTTGAGCTGGTGTTTGAGATGCCAATGGGCGAGATCGTATTCGATTTTTACGATAAGCTGAAAACCATTTCAAAAGGTTACGCCTCGTTCGATTATCATCAAACAGGCTACCGCCAGAGCGACCTGGTACGTTTGGATATTAAACTGAACGGCGAACCCGTGGATGCGCTATCATCATTGATACACCGCAGCAACAGCTACGATTTTGGTAAAAAGATCTGCGAAAAGCTGAAGGAGCTATTGCCGCGCCAGCAATTCGAGATCATTATACAGGCCTCTATCGGTGCCAAGATCATTGCCCGCGAAACAGTGAAAGCCATGCGTAAAGACGTAACCGCCAAATGTTATGGTGGTGATATCTCGCGTAAGCGTAAATTATTAGAAAAACAAAAAGCCGGTAAAAAGCGCATGCGCCAGGTTGGTAACGTAGAGATACCGCAATCGGCGTTTATGGCGGTTTTGAAATTAGATTAGATATGCGTACAGCGTATTGCGTATTGCGATGTTTTGTCTCAATACGCAATACGCACATCTCAATACTCACATGCAATTACTCGACGGAAAATACGTATCAGAAAAACTTAAAGGTGAAATAGCCGAACAAGCTGCCGAATACTTAGCTAAAAGCGGTCGCAAACCGCATTTGGTGGCTGTTTTGGTTGGGCACGATGGCGGCAGCGAAACCTATGTGGCCAGCAAGATGAAGAACTGCGAAAAGGTAGGTTTTAAGTCGAGCCTGGTACGTTATGAAGATGATGTTACCGAAGAAGAGTTATTAGCCAAGGTAGCAGAACTGAATGCCGATGCGGATATTGACGGCATCATCGTACAACTCCCTTTGCCCAAACATATCGATCCTGAAAAGGTGACCGAGAAAATTGACCACCGTAAAGATGTGGATGGCTTCCACCCTATTAACCTGGGCCGTATGCAGCGTAATCTGCCGTCGTTCATCCCAGCTACACCTTACGGCATCACTTTAATGCTAAAAGAATACGGCATTGAGACCGCAGGCAAACATTGTGTGGTTATCGGCCGCAGCAATATTGTAGGGTCGCCTATGAGTATCCTGATGGCGCGTAACACCACTCCGGGCAACTGCACCGTGACCATTTGCCACAGCCGCACACCTGATATCAAGAAGTTTACGCTGGATGCCGATATCCTGATCGTAGCCATAGGTAAAAAGAACTTTGTCACCGCCGATATGGTAAAAGATGGTGCCGTAGTTGTTGACGTAGGTATGAACCGTGAAACTTCAACTACAACCAAATCGGGCTACAAATTATATGGCGATGTTGATTTTGACGGCGTGGCTCCTAAAGCATCATGGATAACCCCGGTACCCGGTGGCGTTGGTTTAATGACCATTATCGGTTTATTGAAAAATACGTTAAGTTCGGCCAATAAGGAAGTATATCAGTAATGGAAGATGTGAAAGGTAAAATGGAAGATGTAATCAATAAGGCCACATTTTCCATTTTACATCATCCATCTTACATCCAAACAAGGCATTCAAATATCTCTTTTATCGAAAACATGGCTCCGCAAACAAACTCATCGGCAGCGCCATAGTAAATGGTAATGGTATCGCCATCAGGTTCAATAATATGGCCGTTGGTAAATACTACATGGCCAAAAAACCCGCTGGTTTCGTAAATCTCGGTTGGTACCATAATTGGTTCGTCGGTTCGGGCCAGCACTTTTGAGGGGTCATCCAGATCAAGCAAAAAAGCGCCCAGGCAATAATTGTGTTCGTAATTTGCGCCGTGATAAATTTCCAACCAACCCTTTTCGGTTTTAATAGGCGCGGCACCGGCTCCTACCCTTGCGCTGTCCCAGTTATCTTTACGTGTTTTGATAATACATTTGTGATTTCCCCAGTGCACGCCATCCGGCGATTCGGCCAGCCAGATGTAGTTACCGCCAATATCCACGCTGCTTGGGCGGTGCAGGGCATAAAACAAGCCGTTTATCTTTTCCTCAAAAATGGCGCAGTCCTTATTATGCGGTGGCATGATCATGCCCTGGGTTTCAAAATTTACCCAATCTTTGGTGGTTCGCATACCAATGCCTACTCCGCTATCAGATACGGCAGTAAACGTCAGATAAAATGTATCGTCCAATTTGGTAACCCGGCAATCCTCTATCCCAAAAGTTTGCAGCGGGCCTTTGCCAAACAGTTTTTCGTACCCATCGGGCTCGTAAAATTGTTTACCGTCATCGCTGCAAAGCAAACGCAGGTGCGATAGCGTAGTTAAATAATCTACACCTTTATAGCGTACCACGCGGGCATCGGTAGCGATCAGGTCGGCATCATCCAAGGCTATCCGCATGATCTCTGTTTCGCCGGTGGCTGTGAGGATGGGAAAGGAAACCACGATCTTATCCTGCTCCGGCCGCTCGGCAACGCGTACCAGCAGCCATGTTTTACCATCAAATTGAAACACGCCCGGGTTTAACAAACAAGCGATATGCAAGCCATCTGTAGTGGCTTTTAAGTCTTTAGGCGATAATAACGGATTTTCGGGAAAGCGCCTGGCAATGTCTCTCATACCGCGTATAACAGGCGGTAAAAGGGAAAGGTTTTAAATTGATGGAAGATGGGAAAGGTAAAATGGAAAAGGTAATTATTCCTGATGGCTTCGGCTCTTTGCCAACTAAAAAAATGCTGGTTAATTAGTACGGAAAAAAATAAAGTTTATATATTTGCCGCATACAGTTCAATTATTCCACATGACAAAGATCTTAAGCCTTTTAATTACGTTTATAGGTATAGCCATAGTAGCCGGCGGTTTTATTTTCACCCCTGCACACTCGTTTAACGCTGTTGATTCAAACAGCGGTATCAGTGCTTCAGCCGGGTTAGTATTTGGCGGCCTGATCGTTTTTGGTGCCGGCCTGATCTGGTACATGTCTACCACTCCATTTGCCGGAGAGAAAGACAAAAAGTAATTAATTTGCTTAAAATTCGATAGTGGTTTAAGTGGCTTTGGCTATTTAAACCAATTCCATATCGATTTTATCCCCACGTATATCCCATCTTCACGCATTTCAACCGGGTAGGTTTTGATGTAATCGCCTTGTCCGGGGCTGCCGCGGCCCGTTTGTATATCATAGCTGTAGCGATGGTACGGGCACACCAGTTTACCATCCTTACACCAGCCCTGGCTGATATCGGCACCGGCATGCGGGCATTTGGCAGCCAAGGCGTGCACCTCGTTATTTACCCCAACCAAACAAACGGATGTACTGCCGGCCCTGGCCTTTGTTAAAAAAGGATACTTCAAATCCTTATTATCCAAAACCTTATACCACTTCATTTAAAACTAATAATCTATTTTAAAATTCATGATATCGGGATTTTTAAACGCATCCTCGATATTGGTTTGCAGGGTTACCGTTTTTTTATCGGCCGATAAAACAGCTTTGGCATTATCAACCCTGGTAACCGGATCTGGAAAAGTAAGCGTGATACGGTATGGCATATCAATAAGCATGGCTTTTGACAGGTTAAATACCGATTCGTTGGTTTTGATGTATTGGCTGAATTTGGCCTTATCGATGGTCCGGTAAAACTTATGCGGGCCTATGTCGTAATTATAATAATCCTGCCCTAAAACAAACTGGCTGCCATCGGCTTTTTTAAGGCTTTTACTCTCCGGCATCATGGTGCTCAGATGCTGTTGGGATGTCATCTTCGACAAGTGTTTCAGGTAATAATCCAGATCGTGTGAGTTATCGGCCGAGTACCTGATGCTGGCTTTCATTAAATTACGCTTCAGATTCATCATCAATACCAGATCGCTGTTTTTAGCCATACCAACCTGGATGGAGTCCATTTTTTGTTGCGTAGTGTCCGGCAAGGCGGTATAAAAGTTTACGGTGGTATCTTTAGCTTCGCCGTACTGCGGTGATTGCTTTACCGAATCGGGCAGCAGGTTAGCCAGTACCGATACAGCGGTGCTCATATCAAAATTATAGATCACGTTACATGAGCCATCCGCATGAAAAACATATTCCTCTTCCAGGTCTACACACGAGGTGAGGCTGGAAACAAGCACTACGAAAATAGCCACGTAAAGTTTCTTCATACATTTATCCCGCGTTCTTTGTAATCCTATTCACACAAAACTAAGTGTTTTTTAATGGATTTAAGTGTATTGCTTATCTTTGTTTAATTATTATGATTAATCAGATTCCGGAAGACGGTACATTACTTCCTTTAATGGAAGAGTTTTATACGATACAGGGCGAAGGGTTTAATACCGGTAAGGCTGCATATTTTATTCGTTTGGGCGGTTGCGATGTGGGCTGCCATTGGTGCGATGTTAAAGAAAGCTGGGATGCGTCCATCCACCCGCTTACCTTAGCCGATACCATTGTTGAAAATGCTGTAAAATATCCCGGCAAGGCAGTTGTAGTTACGGGCGGCGAACCTTTGATCTATAACCTGGAATATCTTACCGCGCAATTACAGCAAAAGGGCATCAAAACCTTTATTGAAACATCGGGGGCATACCCTTTGTCAGGATCCTGGGATTGGGTGTGCTTATCGCCGAAGAAATTCAAAGCGCCACGCAAAGATGTTGCCCCATTTGCTCATGAGTTAAAAGTTATCGTATTCAACAAATCGGATTTTGAATGGGCCGAGCAGTATGCCGAGCTGGTACCCGATACCTGCAAGCTGTATTTACAACCCGAATGGTCCAAATCAAAAGAGATGATCCCGCTGATTGTTGATTATGTAATGAACAATCCGAAGTGGGAAATATCGCTCCAAACGCATAAATACCTTAATATTCCATAATAAAATGTATCTTGCTGCGTATTCTCCTAAGTACGCAACTATGAAACGTTTGTTACTTTCATTGTTATTATGCTTACCGTTTGTTTTACAGGCGCAAGACAAGCAATACACCACCAACAATAAGGATGCGATAAGGTTATACCTGGGCGCCCGGCAAAGCCTGGACTATCAGCTTTATTTTCAGGCCATTGCCACATTAAAACGCGCGGTTGATGTTGACCCTAAATTTTTAGAGGCCCAAAATCAACTGGCCGACGTTTTACGGATAACCAAGCAACATAAAGAAGCCGTTGAACATTACCTGGCAGTTATTGCGGTTAACCCGGAGTTTAACAAAGGTGTTTACTCAAACCTTGGCAGCGAAGAGATCAACATAGGCGATTATACCAACGCACAAACCCACCTGCTTAAATATCAAACCTACGAGAATATTAGTCCCGAAAGGAAAAGATATACCGACCATTTGTTAAGTGATTGTAGGTTTGCGCTCGAAGCGTTGCAGCACCCGGTAACTTTTAAACCTTACAACATGGGCCCGGAGGTTAACAGCGCCGACGACGAATACATGCCCGTAGTTACTGCCGACGAAAGCGAACTGATATTTACCCGTAAAGTAAACGACAACGAAGATTTTTATAAAAGCACCAAGCAAAACGGCAAATGGGCCAAGGCGCTTTACCTGAGCAGGCAGATCAACACACCCAAATACAACGAGGGCGCGCAAACCATTACCCAGGATGGCGAATACCTGTTTTTTACCGGCTGCGACCGCCCTACAGGCATGGGGCAGTGTGATATTTATGTGACCAGGAAAGCAGGTGAAGATTGGGAGCCGCCTTATAATTTAGGTGCGCCGGTAAACTCAAGGGCGTGGGAATCACAGCCTTCTATTAGCGCCGATGGTAAGACCTTGTATTTTGTAAGCAACCGTAAAGGTGGTTTTGGCGGTTATGATATCTGGAAATCGACGCTGACCGATAAGGGCTGGACAGAGCCTGAAAACCTGGGCCCTAATGTTAATACGCCTTACGATGAACAATCGCCGTTTATACACCCGGATGATAACACGCTTTACTTTTCGTCAAACGGATGGCCCGGAATGGGTAATATGGATATTTTTGTAAGCCGCCGGGATAAAGACGGCAAATGGCAGAAACCTGAGAATCTGGGCTACCCCATTAATACCTACGCTGATGACAGCGGATTAACGTTAAATGCCCGCGGCGACCTGGGCTATTTTGCATCGAACAACATGAAAGGGTATGGTGGGTATGATATCTATGCTTTTGAGATGCCTGTAGAAAAACGCCCGAAGGTGGTAAGCTTTGTAAAAGGCGACGTAAAAGATGCCAAAACCCACCAGACGATTATGGCGATAGTAGAGATCATTGATCTTGAAACCAACAAAACTGTGTATCAGAATACCTTAGGCGATAACGGCCATTTTTTAGCAACCTTAATCACCGGCAAAAGATATGCGCTCAACATTTCCAAAGGGGGGTATATGTTCTATTCAGAAAATTTTTCTTTGACGGGCAAAGATGAGAAAAAGCAGTTTCAGATAGATGTGCCATTGCAAACCATTGAAGCGGGTAATAAAGTGGTTTTAAAGAATATTTTCTTCGATACCAACAAATTCGATATCAGGGATGAATCGAAGATCGAACTGCAAAAACTGATCTCGTTTTTAAACGATAACCCTAAAGTGGTGATCGAGGTTTCGGGCCATACGGATGATGTCGGCAATGATGCTTTGAACCAAACCTTATCGCAAAACCGCGCTAAAGCTGTTTACCAATACCTGATCGCGCAGCACATAGCTGTTTCCAGACTGGTTTATAAAGGCTACGGCAAAACCCAGCCCATTGCACCCAATACAACCGATGACGGTCGCCAGCAAAACCGGCGCACCGAATTCAAGATCGTGTCAAACTGATCAAGCGGCTTTTGCTTTCAGGGCCTTGGCTTCTATTTCGTAATCGTAACGAAGTTCGTTTTCGCTTACTACTACCCCGAAATCGTTAAACTGCATGCCCTGGTCAAAAGGGTAAATAAGGTATCCCCTTTTGTTGGCATCATAGCGGTCCAACACAAATACTTCTTCCGGGTATTTTTTCGCGCGGATCTTGGCGCCTTCTACCAATTGGTAGGCATCATTTATGGTGATATAATCGTTTGTTGTTGCTTTCATAGTGACCAACACTATGCAATAACTTTGCCATCAGGCAAACCATTCAAACAGGTCGGTTTGTTTAAGTTGCAATTTTTCGGAAGTATCCTTATCGTGGATGATCCGCCCTTCGGCCATCTGGATAATGCGGTTGCCGTAGGTAAAGGCATCCTTCAGGTTATGGGTGATCAGTATGGAGGTAAGGTTAAAATTCTTGATCAGTTTATCGGCGGTTTTCATTACAATATCGGCCGAGCGTGGGTCTAAAGCTGCTGTGGGCTCGTCCAAAAGCAATATTTTACAATCGTCCATTATGCTCATTAACAAGGTTAAAGCCTGCCTTTGCCCGCCCGAAAGCGTACCCATGGGCTGGTTGATCTTGTTTTCGAGTCCCATATTTAAAATGGCTATCCTATCCTTAACCTGCTGACTAAAAGCTTCATTAACACCAATGCTTAAACCTTTTTTATGTGTACGCAAGGCCGCTAAACGAAAGTTATCCAATATACTCAGATCGGGCGCGGTACCGCTTAACGGGTTCTGAAAAACGCGGGCTATCCATTGGCTGCGCTTGTAATCGGGTAAATTATTAACAATTTTTCCGTCAAGGCTAATTGTGCCTGTAGTCGGCTGTATACTGCCTGCAATAATATTCAGTAGTGTTGATTTTCCTGAACCATTTGAGCCTACGATCACCACAAACTCGCCCTGGGCAATATGCAGATCGATACCACTTAAAGCAACCACCTCGTTAGGTTTGCTTTTATTGAAAGTTTTATGTACTGATACGAGATCGATCATGCTGATTTTAATAATTGTAAACGCGGTAAACTAACAATCAACAACACGAAAACTGCGGTAACCAATTTAAGCAGGTTGGCATCGACACCTAAACTTAAAGTGAGTGCCAGTACCAACTGGAATATTATTGCACCGAACAGTACCAAGGCCAAGCTTAACCAAACGGAGGTGATGTTAAACCAGTTGATCAATGTTTCGCCGATAATGACTGAACCCAGGCCCACGATAACAATACCAATACCCATGCTGATATCGGCAAAACCCTGGAATTGTGTAATGAGGTAACCGCTTGTAGCAGTTAAGGCATTGGCAATGGCCAGGCCAATGATCTTCATGCGGTCGGTATTTACGCCCAGGGCCTTGATCATCGATTCACTGTTGCCGGTTGCGCGCATGGCAATACCGAAATCGGTTTTGAGCAGGTAGCCTATCAGTAAAGTGATTAACACTACAAAGATGATGAGCACCATAAGTGCGTTCTGGTTGGCATCGGTAACCAATTTAACCAAAGTGAATAAAGTATGGTCGATATCTATTGGAAGGTTCGATCTCCCCATTATTACCAGGTTAACCGAATACAAAGCCGTCATGACCAGTATCCCGGCCAGCAAAGCATTTATTTTTAGTTTGGTGTGGATCAAACCGGTTAAAGCCCCGGCAATTGCACCGGCTACAATGACGATAGGTAATACCACGTAAAAAGGCAAATGGTGGGTTAGCATTACAGCCGTTACCACACCTCCAAGCGTATAGCTCCCGTCGGTAGTAATATCGGGGATGTTGAAGATCTTCATGGAGATATAGATCCCCAGCGCAATGGCCGAGAAACACAAACCCTGTATAATTGCCGTGAGCAAAAAATCCATTATTTAACCGCTTCGAAATTTGCAGGAATGGTGATGCCGTATTTTTTCGCTGCTGCGGGATTGTATACCCGCTTACGCACTTTTACCATTTCCCACTTAAAATATTCACTTTTGTGAGTTTTTAAGTATTTAGCAGCCTGTACACCGGTTTGATAGCCCCATTGGTAAATATCAGCCCCAAAGGCGGCAACTGCACCGCGTTGCACCAAACCTGCCTCACTGGTAAAAATGGGGACATTTTTGTTGTTGCAGCTTTTTACGATGGTTTCGAATGAGGCAAAAACAGTATTATCAGGATTAGCGAAAAAAACGTCAATATTTTTACCTAATAAGGCTTGTGTAACTAATTGGGCATCAGCAGAAGTATTAACTGGTAAAGCTACCAACGTAACCTTAAGCTTTTCGGATAGGTCCTTTATTCTGTCCATGGCGTCGACCGACTGTGGCTCAGATTGGTTATAGATCATCCCGACCGTTAATTTGCCATGCTTAGGCTTTACCAATTGCGGAATAATTGAAAATGAGGTATCAATATAATCCAGGTCCTCACATGTTCCGTAAAGATTATGCGGGGCGTCACCAGCTTCGTCATTAACTTTCATTAACAACGGGGTTGGTGACACCATAGCAAATACCGGTAGATCGGTATCTTTTGTTTTTTGAAGTGCGGTAATAGTTGATAAGGTAGTGCAGGTAGCCAGCAGATCCACCTTTTCGCCAATAAACTGGTTAACTATCAATGTTAATGTAGGGATGCTGCCCTGCGCATTGTGATATTCTATTTTTACATTATGCTGATCTTCGCTAAAGCCGTTCTGCTTCAAAGCATCAGTAAAACCGGTGCGGGCCTGGGCAATGGTGGCATCTTCAAAGGCATCAACAAAACCAATTACAGGTACATTGGCTTTTTGTGATGAATGGCACGAGGCTAATACAAAGGCTGTTGCTGCGCAAAGTAGTAAATGTTTGATCTTCATGGGTACTAATTTAGGAAATTTGTAGGTAATTAGGCATAGCGTGTGGTGTTGGGAGGTCACAAGCGGACGCTTGCGCTGAATGGGATTCTCAGGTTGCATGTCATCGGACCTTTGGATCGCGTTAGGGGGTGAAGCGGATACCGGCCCGTGGCTAAGGCCAGTGTAGTATGAGCGGAACACCCGGGCCGAAGGCAACGCCCTAAAAATACTTTCAACGTTCAGGGTACTCCTCCGGAGTAAAAATCAATGTAATAAACACCTACAAACACGAAACTCATCCGGAGTTTTGCTTTTGTTAACCACCCTCTGTTTTTACCTAAAGAATGATCGTATTTCAAGTTGCTTAGGGAGGCTGCCTGTTTGCAAAAACTGTGTCTTAAACCCCTTAAGCTTCCTTAAAACCATCATATTGCAACCACCATTTATTCCTATCTGTTATTTTCTAAATTCTCAATGTGAATATTTAATTATTAATTAATCCGCCGTTTTCCCTATTTTCGCCGGTAATGATACGTATAACATCCAAACTTCCACAAACAGGTACAACCATATTTACCACGATGAGTGCCCTGGCTGCCGAGGTTGGCGCTATTAACCTTTCGCAGGGTTTTCCGGATTATGATTGCTCGCCGGTACTGGTAGACCTGGTGCACAGGGCCATGAAAAACGGGCATAACCAGTACGCACCTATGGCAGGGTTAATGAGCCTGCGCGAACAGATCAGCATGAAGACCGAAAATCTTTATGGTGCATGCTATAATCCCGAAAGTGAAATAACCATTACGGCCGGCGGTACGCAAGCTATATTTACCGCCATTTGTGCCACCATACAACCTAACGACGAGGTGATTGTGTTTGAACCGGCTTACGATGCTTATGCCCCGGCTATCAAATTAATGGGTGGTGTGGTAAAGTCGCTGGAACTTTCGCCGCCCGATTACCGTATACCCTGGAATATGGTACGCAGGCTGGTGACCAATAAAACCCGGATGATCATTTTAAATTCGCCGCATAACCCAACCGCCACCGTTTTACAGCAACAGGATATTGACGAATTGACCGGTATTGTAAAAGACTCGGATATATTGATTTTGAGCGACGAAGTATACGAACATTTGGTTTTTGATGGCGACGAGCACCGGAGTATGGCACGTTATGAAGAACTGCAAAAACGTAGCTTTATAGCAGCATCATTTGGCAAACTTTTCCATAATACCGGCTGGAAAATGGGCTATTGCCTTGCTCCTGCTTTTTTAATGCAGGAATTTAGAAAAGTACATCAGTTTTTGGTGTTCAGCGTAAACTCGCCTATGCAGTACGCCATTGCCGAATACCTGAAAGACGAAAGTGTATATCTTGATCTGCCCGGCTTCTTTCAGCAAAAACGCGATCATTTTCGTAATGCCCTGGCTCAAACCAGGTTTGAATTATTACCCTGCGCGGGCACTTATTTTCAATCGGTTAAATACGACAGGATAAGCGATGAAAAAGACAGCGATTTTGCGCTGCGTATAACTAAACAATTTGGGGTGGCATCAATACCTACATCAGCGTTTTATACCCGTGGTACAGACCACCACGTATTGCGCTTTTGCTTTGCTAAAAAACAGGAAACGTTAGACCATGCGGTTGAAAAACTGCTTAAAATATAATATACATGCCGATGGAATAGTTTTTACTAAACTATACGTACTATGGAAAATTTAAAAATAACCGTGTTTCAGGGTCACCTGTTTTGGGAGAACATTGATAAAAATCTGCAGAATATTACACTGCGTTTATCAGGCATCCGCGAAAAGACAGACCTGATCATTTTACCAGAAATGTTTAACACCGGTTTTACCATGAATGCCGAAACCCTGGCCGAACCCATGAACGGCAAAACCATGCAATGGATGAAGGAAACGGCCCAAAAATACGACAGCGTGGTTACAGGCAGCCTCATCATCAACGAAAAAGACAAATACTACAACCGCCTGATATGGATGCGCGCCGACGGCAGTTTTGAATGTTATGACAAGCGCCATTTATTTGCCCTGGGTAAAGAACACCATACGTATACCGCAGGTACCAAACGCCTGATAGTTGAACTAAAAGGCTGGAAAATATGCCCCATAGTTTGTTACGACCTGCGTTTCCCGGTGTGGCTGCGCAACAAAGATACCGCTTACGACCTGATGCTGGTTGTAGCCAACTGGCCCGAAAAGCGCTCGCTGCACTGGCGCACGCTTATCCCCGCAAGAGCGGTTGAAAACCAATGTTATATCATTGCCGTTAACCGTGTTGGCCATGATGGTAACGAAATTTACCATTCGGGCGATTCGATGTGCATTGACCCTAACGGCAATGTAATATATTACAAACGCGACGAGGAAGACGTTTATACGTTTACCATTAACCCCGAAGAACTGATCAAAGTGCGCAGGCAGTTGCCGTTTTTGGCCGATGCCGATGATTTTGAGATAGAACAGTAGTTTTGATTTCGGATGTCGGATGTTCGATTTCGGATTTTTTTAGGATTAACCACAGAGGCCGCAGAGAGTCTAAAACACGGAGGTCACTGAGCTTTTTAGTTGTTTATAAAATCTCTGTGTTCTTTGTGCTTATTCTCCGCGCTCTCTGTGGTTAAATCCAACTTTATAATTCACTCTTAAAACTGTGAGACGGAAATTAACTTTTTTGTCACGATATTCACGGCAACATTTTTTTCGTTTATAGTACCATGAAGTATAAACACCATCTTTTTATATCCCTCTTAACCATTTTATGTATTACTGATCTGTCGCTGCAGGCACAATCAAAGCGCGATTATACCAGGCTTGTAGACCCGTTTATCGGTACCGGCGGCCATGGCCATACTTATCCCGGCGCGGTGGTTCCTTTCGGGATGGTGCAGTTAAGTCCGGATACCCGCTTAACCGGTTGGGATGGCTGTTCAGGCTATCATTATACTGATACCATAGTTTATGGCTTTTCGCATACGCATTTAAGCGGTACCGGCATTGCCGACTATTGCGATGTACTGTTTATGCCCACAACCGGTGAGCCTGAGTTTAAAAAAGAAGATTACAGTTCGCCGTTTCAAAAGAAAAACGAGCAGGCATCGCCCGGGTATTATAAAACCCATCTGGAAAAATACAATGTTGATGTGGAGTTAACCGCAACCAAACGTGTGGGTGTGCACCGCTATAGTTTTCCAGGTGGTACAAAACAGGCTAATATCATTATCGATCTGCAATACCGCGACAGGGTGCTCGACTCGTGGATAGAAATGGTGAACGATCACGAGATCCGGGGTTTCCGCCGTTCAAAATCATGGGCGGATGACCAGTACGTTTATTTTTACGCCAGGTTTTCAAAACCGTTTAAAACGTACGGTATAGCCTTAAACGACGCTTTACAAAACGATCAGACCAGGATCGAGGGGAAAAACGTAAAGATGTACATCCAATTTGATAATCCCGGCGAGGTAATAGCCAAGGTGGGTATATCATCGGTAAGCGCCGACGGAGCATTGAACAACCTGGATAAAGAAGTGCCCGATTTTGATTTTAAAAAGGTGCAAAGGGCAGCTAAAGCCGATTGGAACAATGAACTGGCAAAAATTGATGTGCAGGGCGGAGCTTCGGAGCTTCCGCAAGTATCGAATAATGATCAGAACAGTAATTACGGCGGTGTCGGACAGTCGCGCGCTAACAGGCAGCCAAATATTGATTACGCAAAAGTTAAGCAGACTATTTTTTATACATCGCTTTACCACAGCATGTGCGCGCCAAACGTGTACAGCGATGTTGACGGACAATACCGCGGCCTGGATAAAAAAGTGCATAAAGCCGAGGGCTTTGACTATTATACAGTTTTTTCATTATGGGATACCTACCGTGCTGAAAACCCGCTGCAAACCATTATTAACCGCAAACGCACCACAGATTTTATTAAAAGCTTTTTAGCGATGTATGAGCAGGGCGGCCTGTTGCCCATATGGCCATTGGCATCAAGCGAGACTTACTGTATGGTAGGTAATCACTCCATCCCTGTTATTGTTGATGCTTACGCAAAGGGTATCCGTGATTTTAACGCAGAAGAAGCGCTTACCGCGATGAAGGCCGCAGTTAACCGCAATCAATATGGGTTAGACTCATATCGCGCAAACGGAGCGGTTTTGGCCGATAGAGAACACGAATCGGTATCAAAAACACTGGAATACGCTATTGACGACTGGTGCATTGCCCAGATGGCTAAAATGATGAACAAGCCGCAGGACTATGCTGACTTTATTAAACGCGCCCAATACTGGAAAAACCTGTACGACAACGAGACGGGCTTTATGAGGGCGAGGGTAAACGGCGGCTGGTTCGCGCCGTTTTTGCCTACCGATGTCAATAATAACTACACCGAAGGTAACTCGTGGCAATACTCATTTTTGGTACCGCAGGATGTTGACGGGCTGATAGATCACATGGGGGGTAAAGAAAAATTTGAAGCCAAACTGGAAGAATTGTTTACCACTACAGATAAACTAACCGGTCGTGCGCAATCGGATATTACGGGTTTAATTGGCCAGTACGCGCATGGTAACGAGCCAAGTCACCACATGGCTTACCTGTTTAATTTTACCGATGATCCGTATAAAACACAATTTTATGTGAACAAAATTATGCGCGAACAATACCATGCCACGCCAGATGGCTTAGCAGGTAACGAAGATTGCGGACAAATGAGCGCATGGTATATAATGAGCGCTTTAGGTTTTTACACCATAGCTCCGGGTGGGCCGGATTACCTGATCGGCTTACCGGGCTTTGATAAAATTACCATCAACCTGGAGAATGGAAAAAAATTCAACATCACAGGTTCGGGCTACTCGGCATCCAGCTTTTATTTGCAAGGCATGAACCTGAACAACAAGCCTTATAATAAACTGTATTTAACTTTTAACGACATTGCCAATGGTGGCGATTGGGAGGTATTTACCGGTCGCCTGCCCAACAAACTATTTATGCAGGAACTGGAGAAACCGGCATCACGCATCAGCGATGAACTGATCGTGCCAAACCCCTATGTAATTTATCCGGCGTCTACCTTTAAAGGGCAAACTACCGTATCATTCGGCTGTAATGAAAGTGACGTAAAGATCTATTATACGCTGGATGGTTCAACGCCTACTGCTTCTTCTACCCTGTTCGTTAAGCCATTTACCTTATCAGCAACCACAACCATCAAATGTATCGGGATCAAAAATGACAGATCGAGCTTTGTGGTTGAAGCTAAACTGACCAAACTGAATGATAACTTGAAGATCGGCTCGTTAAGTAAAGTTCATCCTAACTATACCGCCGGTAGCAACGATGCCCTGATAGACGGCCTTTACGGTACTACCAACTGGCGCGTTGGGCACTGGCAGGGTTTCCAGGGTAATGATCTGGAAGCGGTGCTCGACCTGGGTGCCGTTAAACCGGTAAAAAAGGTAAGCATCGAAACTTTACAGGATACAGGCGCATGGATCGTGTTCCCAAAATCGGTTGACTACTATACGTCTGACGATGGCAAGAACTTTATCAAAACCGCCACCGTGAATACTAAGATCGATATCAAAGACCTTGAAGTAAAAGTGCAGGCCTTTACCGCCGATTTGAACGCCAAAGCCCGGTACATTAAAGTAGTGGCCCACCAGTACGGCCCGTTGCCCGAATGGCATGAAAGTAAAGGCGAGCAGAGCTATATTTTTGCCGATGAGATAACGGTGGATTAGGCGTTTTGAATGATTATTAGTATATTTGAATATGGTGATTGAACGCACAAATAATGAAATTATCTTCCGTTTGCCGTCTGACATAGACACTTCGGGGTTTGAGCGTATAGTTAACTATCTTAAATATAAAGAAGCTATCAGGAATAGCGAAGCCACCGAAGAGCAGGCCAACGAGTTAGCTGACGAATCAAAAAAGAATTGGTGGGCAGAAAATAAACACCGCTTTATTAAGTGAACAAATAATTCTCTCCATTAACATTTCGGCAATACTTTTAGAAAATCATTTAAAATATACCGACAAATACCCACCTTTTACCAACGTTTAAGTCAGGATAATTATAAATTTGATAAAAAATTCAAACCTGTTAAATTCTACTTTTCACCTCTTAGCACGGCCGCTGCCTCCTGTAGCTTTTCCTTTTCAGCTTTGGGTAAAACGGGATAACTTAGCTTCAAACCCTCCAGGGTTTTGAGCATAATGGTTGAGATAGCTATCCGGGTAAACCATTTTTTATCGGCCGGGATAATATACCAGGGAGCTTTATCATCCGCAGTAGCGTTAATGGCTTTTTTATAGGCATCCATGTATTTGCCCCAATAATGCCTTTCGGCGATGTCGGTTGCAGAGAATTTCCAGTTCTTTTCACGGTCATCGATGCGTTTAAGAAAGCGGTCGCGCTGCTCACCTTTCGACACGTTTAAAAAGAATTTAATAATGACGGTGCCGTTGTTGCTGAGATGCTGTTCGAACGATCGGATGCTTTGATAGCGATCTTCCCAAAAGTCATGTCCAATATCGTTAACGTGCCCGATACCGGGAATGCGCTGCTCAACCACCAGTTCGGGATGCACCTTGCAAACCAGCACGTTTTCGTAATGCGAGCGGTTATGGATGCCGATGCGGCCGCGTTCGGGCAAAGCCTGGTAGTGGCGCCATAAAAAATCGTGATCCAGTTCTTCGGTGCTGGGCTGCTTAAAGCTGTAAACCTGGCAACCCTGCGGGTTTAGGCCGCTCATGGTATGGGCAATGGCACTGTCTTTACCTGCCGCATCCATCGCCTGGAAGATAATGAGCAGCGCGTGCTTATTTTCGGCATAAAGTTCTTGTTGCAGCAATCCTATTTTTGTTTTAAGATCAGCTAACAGGGTTTCGGCATCTTCCTTTTTGTAATCGCCGGTATCGTCCGTTGGATGATCCTTAAAATCGAAATGGCTACCCGAAGAAATTTTGAATTTTTTAACCAGACTTTCCATACTAAAAAATAGCTTTGTACAAGTTAACCCTAATATTCGTTAAACAAACCAATAATGTTAATATTTGTTGTGGAGCTATGAATTAGCCCCATAATTTTACATCTTTACCCAATGTTCAAACGTATAAAAAACCGTTTCCTACGTTACTTCGTTATTTTCGTCTATTTCCTTATCCTGTTCTTTTGTGCAATTGAGCTTAATTTTTTGTGGCTATTTGGCTATTCTCCTGATATGCAGGACATTAAAAGCCCAAGCCTTTCACTCTCGTCAGATATCTATTATTCGGATGGGAAACTGCTGGGAAAATTTTACAAAGAGAACCGTTCGCCTGTCGAATTTAAAAACATATCACCTAATCTCATCAACGCATTGATTGCTACCGAAGATCAGCGTTTTTACCAGCACGGCGGCGTCGACTTCTACTCGTTCTTTACCAGCATGCTTTCAACAGCCAAAGGCGGAAGACGTGGTGGCAGTACCATTACCCAGCAATTAGCCAAAAACCTTTTCGAAACACGTAAAAAGAAGTCGCAGGGTTTTATACGGCACATCCCTATTTTGCGAACCCTGGTTTTTAAATGTAAAGAGTGGATAACAGCCTATAAAATTGAGCATGTTTACAGCAAGCAGGAAATTTTAACGCTTTACCTCAATACGGTACCGTTTGGTAATAACTCGTTCGGTATCAAAACAGCATCACGCAAGTACTTTAACAAAGATCCGTTTGGCGTAAACACTGCAGAAGCTGCTACACTGATCGGTATGTTAAAGGCAACATCAACCTACAACCCGATCAAAAACCCCGAAAAATCGTTAGAGCGGCGCAATACTGTACTTAAGCAAATGAATAAGAACAACTATTTAACCAAGGCTGATCTTGATCTGTACAGCGCCAAACCGCTTAATCTCGACCTGAGTTATGTAGAAGATGAATCTCAGGGCGACTCGTACATCCGCCGGGCAGTTGAAAAATGGCTGGCCAAGTGGTGCACTGATAATGGTTATGATCTGTACGAGGATGGCCTGAAGATATATACCACTATTGATTCGCGGTTACAGCAATACGCCGAAGAAGCTGTTGCCGAAAAAATGAAAATGCTGCAAAATAGGTTTAATAACCTTTGGGGTAAAAAGAACCCCTGGCGCGACCCTGACGGCAATGAAATACCTGATTATGCCATGAAGGTAGCCGCCAAGCTGCCTGTCTTTAAAGCTTTGGACAAAAAATATAAAGGCAATATCGATTCGATACGCTGGTTTTTAAGTCGCCAGAAAAAAATGAAGGTATTTACCTGGCATGGCGACCGCGATACGACCTTCTCATCGCTCGACTCGATACAATATTATGCTCGTATGCTCAATACCGGTATGATGACCATTGAACCAACAAGCGGCAAGATCAAAGTATGGGTGGGTGGCATTGACCATAAATATTTTAATTACGACCACGTTAACCAGTCCAAACGCCAGGCGGGTTCAACCTTTAAGCCGTTCGCTTATGTTACTGCGCTTGATAATGGCTTTTCACCTTGTGATAAGTTTGTGGATCAGCCCGTATCCATCAAATTTAAGGATGGTGGCAAGGATGAGGTTTGGGAGCCAAAAAACGCTTCGTTCAGTTTTTCGTACCAGGAAATGTCGTTACGCTGGGCTATGGGTAAATCGGTTAACTCGATAACCGCGCAGCTTACCGAAAAAGTAGGTTGGGATAAAGTGGTTGAATATGCGCACAAATGTGGCATTGAAAGTCCGTTAAAATCCATACCATCAGTGTCTTTAGGCACCAACGATGTTTCGGTTTACGAAATGGTGCGTGCTTACAGTACATTCCTTAACAAAGGCAACAAGATAGATCCTATCCTGGTAACCAAAATAACCGATCAGGATGGCAATGTATTGCAGGAATTTAGCTTGAAAACCGAAAAAGTGCTAAGCGAAGAAACTGCATGGCTGATGCTGTATATGTTCCGCGGGGGCATGGAAGAACCGGGTGGTACTTCGCAGGCTTTATGGGAATACCCGGGCTTATGGAAGAAAAACGACAACCAGATTGGCGGTAAAACAGGCACTTCGTCAAAATACGTCGATGCCTGGTATATGGGCGTCACCAAGGACCTGGTAACAGGCGTTTGGGTGGGCGCGGATGACCGAAGTGTACACTTTACCACTACCGACAGTGGCGAGGGCTCGCACACGGCTTTACCTATCTTCGGGCGTTTTATGGAGAAGGTTTATGCCGATCCGAAATCGGGTTATGCACCCGGGCCGTTCCCTAAACCCTGGACCAAGATCACCAAGCAATATGATTGCCCGTCGCCGCACATTAAAACAGACACGCTATCGGCCGACAGTACTTTGCTTGATACTGCTCAGTTAAAACTAAATGAGCCGGACCCACAAAAAAATCCGGCTGAAAACGTTCCGCCGAACAAATAAATAGCGACTTTAACCGTTATGTAAAGGTTAATTTTGATTATATTAACGCCATATATGGCTCACAAATATCAATATATGAATAAACGATATTTACTTTCGCGATTCAATATAGCTGCTATTGCTTTCTTTATTTTTACTGCAGCCGCTCTTTTAACATCTACCAATGCCCAGGCCCAGTATTTTGGTCAAAATAAGGTACGTTATAAAAACCTCGACTTCCAGGTGTTTCGCACCCCGCATTTTGAGATCTATTATTACATCAAAAACGATAGCCTGATCAAACGATTTGCACAGGAGACCGAATTGTGGTATACCTTGCACCAGCAGGTTTTTCGTGATACTTTTAAGCGCCCCAACCCGATCATTATTTATGCGGATCATCCCGATTTTCAGCAGACTACGGCTATCGAGGGCGAGATTGGCGTTGGTACCGGCGGTGTTACCGAAGGCTTAAAAAACCGGATAGTAATGCCTTTTATGGAAAACAACCAGACTACCCGCCACGTGATCGGCCACGAAATGGTTCACGCTTTCCAGTATCACTCGCTGATGGACAACGATAGTACTAACTTTTCTGAAATTGGTAACATACCATTGTGGATGATAGAGGGTATGGCCGAGTATCTGTCGTTAGGTAAAAAAGATGCTTACACTGCGATGTGGATGCGCGATGCTTATTTGACCAAAGACATACCCACCATCCGCGATCTGACCGAGAGCGGCAAATACTTCCCTTACCGTTATGGCGAGGCATTCTGGTCGTTCATTGGGTCTACCTATGGCGATACCGTGATCGTACCCTTCTTTAAAAACACCGCGCGTTTCGGGTTAGATTACGGCATACGTAAAACGTTTGGTTATGATGAGAAAACCCTATCCAGTTTATGGAAAAACTCGATACAGGCGGCCTACAAACCCTTTTTAAAGGATACTGCCCAGGTACCTAACGGTAATAAAATTATTGATTATAAAAACTCGGGCGAAATGAATGTGGCGCCTGCCATTAGTCCGGACGGTAATTATGTAGCTTTCCTTTCGGAGAAGGACCTGTTTACGGTCGATCTTTACCTGGCAGATGCGCATACGGGCAAAATTTTACGAAAGTTAACCAGTAAGGTATCCAATACCCACATCGACGAATTTAACTTTATTGAGTCGGCGGGCGCATGGTCGCCGGATAGTAAGCGCTTTGCCTTTAGTGTGTTTAGCGGCGGGCGCAATAAGCTGGTTATTGTTAACGTAGCTAACGGGCACATCCTGGCTACTATCCCCATGGGCGAGGCCGAACAATTTAGCTACGTAACCTGGTCGCCCGATGGTAATAACGTGGTATTTAGCGGAATGTCTGAAGGGCAGAGCGACCTGTACATGTACAGTTTTGAAGATAAAGAGCTAACCCGGTTAACCGATGATAAATATTCGGATTATCAGCCAAGCTATTCGCACGATGGCAAATCACTGGTGTTCTCGTCGGATCGTACTACTTACGATAAATCATTGGCGCAAACTATTCCGTTTAACCTCGCGGTAATGGATCTGGCTACCAAAAAAATAACCGACATTACCATATTTAACGGCGCCAATAACCTTAACCCGCAGTTTTCGGCTGATGATAAGCAGATCTATTTCCTGTCAAACCGGGATGGCTTCAGAAATATGTACCGCTATACCTTAAGCGATGGCAAGGTTGAGCAAATGACAGACCTGTTTACCGGCATCAGTGGTATTACCGAGTTTTCGCCGGCGCTGAGTTTATCTTATAATAATGATGTTGTTTACTCATATTACAAAGCGCAGAAATATGCGCTGTACAACGCTCGCGTGTCCGATTTTAAGCCTAAAGTTGTCGATCCGCAGGGGTTAAATTTTGATGCGGCATTATTGCCACCTGCAAAGTCGGTAGGTGTCGACCTGATCAACTCCAATTTAAATAACTTCCTGGCTTATCAAAAACTCCCGATAGATTCGATCGAGAGTGAAAGATACCGCCCCCAGTTTAAACTGGATTACCTGGCCAGCAGTGGCGTAGGTATCGGCGCAAGCACACAATACGGTGCAAGTTTGGCAAGCGGTATACAAGGTGTATTTAGCGATATACTCGGTCAAAACCAGATTTTTGCAGGTGCAAATGTTAACGGCCAGGTTTATGATTTTGGTGCGCAGGTAGCTTATATCAGGCAAAAGGGCCGTTGGAACTTTGGTGTAGGTTTATCGCACATACCACAACAGTATGGCTTTTATAGTGAAGTTTTTATCCCTAATTATCCCCTAAACAATTCGCAAACCACCACCGCAATTCAGGAACGGCAGGATATTATCCGCAATTTTCAGGACGGGATCCAATTGTTCACTTCTTATCCGTTTTCAAAAGTACACCGGATAGAGTTTGGTACGGGAGCGGTTTACAACTACTTTAGAGTTGACCGGTACTATACCGACTTTGATTATACAACCGGCAGTTATTTAAACAGCGGCCATGTTAAGGTACCTAATAACGAGGAAACTCAGGATCTGGCGGCGCAAAGATATTTTACCAACCTAAATTCGTACGCCTTATACCAGTTAAGCGCAGCCTTTGTTGGCGATAACTCGTATTTTGCCATTACCTCTCCGCTAACCGGCTTTAGGTATCGTTTAGGTATTGAATACGATTTTGGCACCTATAAATTCTTTGCCCCTACTATTGATCTGCGTAAATACGTGCGTGTAGCCCCGGTAACTTTTGCAACAAGATTTTTTAGCTATGGCCGCATCGGCAACAGCAGCGGGTTATACCCCTTGTATGTAGGTTATCCATTCTACATTCGTGGGTACGAGCCTAACACCTTCTATAACAATAATGGTTCTACATCAACGCCAACATCTAATAATTTTACTATTGATGAACTGTCGGGTAACAGCATGGCAGTTTTTAATTTCGAAGTTCGTTTACCGTTTACCGGACCAGAAAAACTATCGCAGATCAAATCAAAGTTCTTCTTTTCGGACCTTAATTTGTTTTACGATGCCGGTTTAGCATGGAACGGCGGTGATAAAATTTCGATCTTTAAAACTAATCCCGATATCATTAATGGTAAATTGGAGCGTGTACCTGCAACCAGCGTTGGTCTGTCGCTACGGATAAATGTGTTTGGCGCGTTTATTTTAGAACCTTACTATGCGTTTCCGTTTAACCGTACCGATATCCGGAGACCTGTATTTGGCTTAAACTTTGCACCGGGTTGGTAATTACATAAAACTTATGAAAAAGATCATCATATTATTAGCTGTTGTAATGATAGCCTTTAATGCGAACGCTCAAACAGATTCTTCAAAAAAAACAGCGGCAAAACAACCTACGCCTAAAACACGTATGGTTGGCGATGGTATGATGAGTTCGGTTAACGACCTGGTGAAAAACTTATCTAAATCAAAAGATCATACCATATTTGCTGCCATGCTATCGGCATCCGGCTTAGCCGAAACACTAAAGAGCGGTACTTATACAGTGTTTGCCCCTACCGATAATGCCTTTAAAAAGCTGCCTGCGGGCACTATTGATTCGCTGATGAAACCGGCACATAGCGCCGACCTTACCCAACAGGTTAATAGCTATTTAGTAAAGGGTAAATTAAGTGCAAAAGATATTGCGAAACAAATTAAGGCTAACGGGCAAACCAGCATCACAACCGTAGCTGGTACTACGCTAATGGCAAAGATCAATCCTGATAGAAACATTGTTTTAACCGATGCCAATGGAAACCAGGCTACTGTTAGCCAGTTTGATATTGAACAAAGCAATGGTTTGCTTGATGTGATAACCGCTCCGTTGTCTTTCAAAACAAATTAGTATCATTAGTTTGTAAAACCCGGCTTACTCAAAAAACCGGCTTGTATTTTAATGCGTATTTAATTACAGTTGCCAATATGGGCAAACTATAACTAAACCAATTGAATATCAAATGAAAAAAGCATTAAACATTTTAGCGCTGACGTTATTTATCGCTTTTTGCGGATATACTGCTACTAACGCGCAAACCAAATCTGCCCAAAGGTCTAAAGCAAAAACTGCGGCCGAATGGAAAAAGATATTAACACCCAACCAGTATTACATTATGGTTGAACAAGGCACTGAGCCGCCTTATAAAAACGCGTATTTTGATATGCACGAAAAAGGTGTGTTTGTAAGTGCTGCTACAGGCGATGTATTATTTACATCGGACGACAAGTATGATAGCGGAACCGGTTGGCCAAGTTTTGTTAAACCGGCAAACCCCAATGTTATTGAAATAAGAAGAGATGCCGACGGCGAGCGCAGCGAGGTTATTGAGAAAAGTACAGGTTTACACCTGGGCCATGTTTTTGATGACGGCCCGGCCAACAGGGGCGGTAAAAGATATTGTATGAATTCGGGAGCATTAAAATTTGTTAAGAAATAACATACTTGCGCTGCTTAGCCATAGCAGGACGAATTGCCCGGCGTTGCTGTAACTGCTGGGCAGCATTAATTTCAAAACGCAAACCAATGGTCAGGTCTACCCAGTCGGGATTAACAGATCTGATCATTTTTTCTTTTTGAGCCCTGGTAAAGGTGCTTACAAATTTAAAGCGTTGCATGGCTTGTTCCTCGTTAGTAAATTCTTCAAAATATACCAGGCGGTTAAGCTGTTGTGCACTGTCAAAAAACAAGTTTGGCATTTGCGTGTAAAAGTCTAATGTCTTTAGCAAATCGGTGCACATGCCGGTATGTAAACAGTTGCGGTTACGGTCTGTAATGATATAAATGAAGCTGTTCATAATTTTTATTTGTTAAATGAAAAATAATTACTAATTTTATTGGCATAAAAATACTAACAATTTTAGTAAATCCAAATTTTATGTCAAATATTTCATCAAATATTAAATTCCTTAGAAAAAAGAAGGGATTAACACAGCAACAGTTTGCAGATCAGATAGATATAAAAAGATCACTGGTAGGTGCATACGAAGAAGAACGTGCTGAACCTAAGTACGATTTGCTAAAAAAGATAGCATTATTTTTCGATATTACTGTTGATGATTTTATAAATGAGGTGATTGATGACAAATGGGCGCCCAAACCAAAGGGCAACCCTGCAAACTTAAGGGTGTTAAGTATTTCTGTTGACAGGGATGATAACGAGAACATCGAATTGGTGCCGGTTAAAGCCAGCGCCGGTTATATGAATGGTTATGCCGATCCTGAATATGTAGCTAAACTACCAAAGTTTAGCCTGCCTATGTTTACCAATGGTACTTACCGGGCCTTCGAGATCAAAGGCGATTCGATGCTGCCATTACCATCCGGGTCTATTATTATAGCCGAATATGTAGAAAACTGGGCCGATGTAAAAAATGCCGAAACCTACGTTGTGGTAAGCAAAAATGATGGTGTGGTTTACAAACGCATTGGTAACAAATTTAAAGATCAAAAAAAGCTGAAGTTAGTCTCGGATAATCCGGTATATGAGCCATATGAAGTTGGCAGCGAAGACATACTTGAATTATGGAAAGCAAAAGCCTTTATATCAACACAGTTACCACAACCTGTTGCCGAACCTACCATGGAAAGCCTAACTGCTATGATGATGCAAATGCAGCGTTCTATATCAAAAATGGAGCAAAGCAACAATTAAGTTACGTATTTGATATTAAACTAAATGCCGTTATCTTTATCATATACAATAAAAAACTTAAAGAAAATGAAAAAACTATTGATGGTATGTTGCTTCGTGGTAAGCATAGTGTCTCTGAGCAAGGCTCAGGGTCGTCAAAGAATGACTCCGGCAGAACAGGCCAAAAATTTACAAACCCAGCTAACGCTAACCGACGATCAAACAGCTAAAGTTACTGCCATTTTTACAGCACAAGCTGCAAAAATGGATAGCATCAGAACTGCTGCAAATGGCGACAGGCAAGCGATGATGACTGCAATGATGCCGATGAGAAAAGCTACAACTGATAAAATCAAAGCAATTTTAACTACTGATGATCAGAAAAAAGCTTATGATAAAATTTTAGCAGATCAGGCTGCAAGAATGCAGAACCGTGGCGGCGGCGGTGGCGGCACTCCTCCTCCATCACAAAAATAATTTAAAAGAAAAAGCGGCCTTGAGCCGCTTTTCTTATTTTAGTGCAAAATTATTGCATTGACTAAAGCTGAGATCTATATTCAGAACAAACTTGAGGAAAGGAAGGCAAACGGAACTTACCGGTCGCTCAAACCTGAAAACGGCCTGATCGATTTTTATTCGAACGATTACCTGGGCTTCGCCAGATCGCCTGAAATCAAAGAAGATATAAGTCAATATCTGCACCAGCACACACATTTAAATGGATCTACAGGCTCGCGGTTGCTGAGCGGCAATACAGCCCTTTGTGAAGAACTTGAACACCACATAGCCACATTCCACAAGGCTCAGGCCGGATTGATCTTTAATTCGGGATATGATGCTAATGTAGGGCTATTCTCAAGCCTGCCGCAACGCGGCGATACTGTGATTACCGATGAGCTGATACACGCCAGTATTATTGACGGTGTAAGGTTAAGTCATGCTAACCGGTATACCTTTAAGCATAACAATCTCAATAACCTTGAGGATAAGCTAAAGCAGGCTAAAGGTAATTGTTATATCGCGGTAGAAAGCGTATACTCAATGGATGGAGATACCGCACCGGTTACCCAAATAATAGCTTTGGCTGATAAATACAATGCGCACGTAATTGTTGATGAAGCACATGCCGTGGGAGTATTTAACCGGGGATTAATAAACGAGCTTAATTTACAGGATAAAGTATTTGCTACGGTTGTTACTTTCGGCAAGGCATTGGGTGCGCATGGGGCTATTGTTTTAGGAAGTGAGTCGCTGCGCAATTACCTGATCAATTTCGCGCGATCATTTATATACACCACTGCAGCTTCGTTTGCGCAACTGGCGGGTATTAAGGTAGCTTACCGTTATTTAGCGCAATCGGTAAAACAACAGGAAATGCTGAAAAGCAATATCGAATTATTTAAAGCACATGTAACTATACCGGGCCTGGTTGAAAGCAACAGTGGTATCCAATGCATTGTTATCGGCGGAAACGAATTAACAGCTAATACTGCAGCCTTGATCCGTAATGCAGGCTTTGATGTAAGGCCGATTTTAAGCCCTACAGTAGCCCAGGGTACGGAGCGTTTGCGGTTATGCCTGCATGCCTTTAATACCGACACTGATATTACTAAGCTTACCAAGTTGTTAAATGAAAACATCCATGACTAAACGACCGCTATTTATTACCGGAATTGGTACCGGAATTGGTAAAACCATCGTATCGGCAATTTTAGTCGAAAAACTAAAAGCTGATTATTGGAAACCCATTCAATCCGGCGACCTCGAAAACAGCGACACCTTGTTGGTAAAAAGCCTGGTATCAAACCAGGTATCTAAATTTCATGCGGAAGCATACCGCTTAACCCAGCCATTTTCGCCACATAAATCAGCAGCGCTGGATGGTATTGAAATTGATCCGGCAAAAATCATCATCCCCGAAACGGACAACCAATTGATTATTGAAGGTGCGGGCGGTTTAATGGTACCGTTAAACGACCGTTTTCTAATGATCGACCTGATCAAACAACTCAATGCCGAGGTAATATTGGTTTCGCAAAATTATTTAGGCAGCATTAACCATACGCTGTTATCTATTGATGCGTTACGCTCAAGGGACATCCCAATTAAATGTATTTTATTTAACGGAGAGAGTGATGAATATACCGAGGCGGTAATTAAATCAATTACCCATATCAGCCAGGTAGCTTACGTACCTATCCTAAATTTGATAAACAAGGCTAATGTTTTAACGATGGCTAACTATATTGAATTATAATAATTAATCAACTTAGCGAGGTCTTCGTCATTTTTCAAATCTAATTTATTGGATTTAATATACGTCTCTAATTCGCTTTGCTTATTGCTCAATAAAGCCAGTACTGATTTTTTGTCCTTTTTTATCAAAGTAGCCACGCCTGATATAATAATGTAATAACTTTCTTTTTCAGTAAACTTTTGGGTTACTGTACCTAAATCAATTCCCGTAGTTTCTGTCACTGAACATCTGTGCTTTTTTAATAGCTGTACACTTCCTTCACTAAGTACCTGAAAAAAAGATCGTGCTGTATAGCCTGATATATTGGTAAAGCCGTTTTTAAAATCTTGTGAGTTAGAATTACCGCCTTCTATTTTAAACTCCCTTACCAAGTTTGAAAATGACTTTGTTTCTCCATTCGGGTCTTTAAAATACAACTCATCTTTGTATATGTTATATTTTAAAGACATATCCTTAAAAGTTCTGCCATCTGCAAGCATAACCAGGCCGGTTGCCCAATCATCATTTAAAAAAGGAGAACCCTCAATCCCAGAATGATCAGTTTCTTTTACAGAGACCCCATTCATGTACACCTGGTTTTGCCCTGGCTTACCCTGTGCAAACACAGCTTTATTATTTAATACAAAAGCAAAAAAAAGGAGGCAATAAACTAATTTTATTTTCATGATGATGCTTACCGAACGTGCGATTATTAGTTATGTTTACTTAAATATATTAAAAACATAATAAATTGAAGTAGTTTTAATTTATCAATTATTACTACCTCGGGTTTGTAAATAAAAAGGCCCCGAAAACCAGGGCCTTTTTATTGTTATATCAATCTCATATCATGGATAGCTTGGATTTTGCACCATGTTTTTGTTGGCATCAATTTCTCCTTGCGGGATGGGTTGAAGCCTTCTGAAATCGGTTGTCGAAACATTAGGATACGATGCATAAGCATGACCTTGCGCAGGGCGCGTGATTGGAAGATTTAACCTTGTAAAATCAAAGAACCGTAATCCTTCAAAGGCAAGTTCCTTGCGCCTTTCATTTAAAATATCAGTTATTAATTGTGCGCCTGTTGAACTGTAACCAATAAACGCCGGATCACGCAGTTTTGCTACCTGATTTAAATATAGTTGCGCGTTAGTATTATCGCTAAGATTTGCATAAGCCTCAGCAAGCGTTAAAATAACTTCTGCATAACGTATGATCTTTACTTCGTCCTTATCTGTATTAGAATAATTAGAATACTTATTAATGATATAAGCTTGTGCACCACCCCTGGTGCCATTTATCATTAATGATTTTCGGAAGTCTGTAGTACTATACGAATCGTAAAGGTTAGTAGTAGCCTGTATATCGCCATATCCTGCCTGAGAATACATAGCATCTAAACCAGTATTGCCTAAATTACTCGAAGCATTTTGATTCAATTCAAAAATAGTTTCAAGCTTGAGTGTAGTTGCTGTAGCGCTTGCCCAATATGCAGTAAAGGCACTTGAAGTTTGAGCTAATGTATAACCGCCGTTTTGAACTACCAGGAGCGCTGCATCGCGGGCACTAGCATAATCGCCTTTATACAAATACGCTCTTGATTCAATGGCCTTGGCAGCATATTTAGCAATAAAGTCTGAATTTGTTGCATGCAATGGAGTAGATGCGGTAGGCATAATAGCATAAGCACTATCTAAGTCACTTATAATTTTACTATAAACTGCCGTAACGGTTCCTCGGGATGGTTGAATATTAGCACCGGTAATATATTCGGGAACGGTAATCAACGGAACGCCCGGCGCATTTGGGTTAATGGTATAAGGTGTTGAATAAAAGTTAACCAATTCTAAATATATCAATCCACGTACTGCGTAAGCCTCACCCAGCAATTGATTTACATTATTGCTTGCCGGCAATTTCCGACCTTCGTAAATAATGCGGTTTGCCTGTAGTATTGAATAATAACCTTGTGTCCAAATATTGCTCGCTTCTGCCGAAGATGCAATAAATGTATAGTTATTTTCAGATAAATACCTGCCGGAATTCGTAAAATTAACGTAGGTATTGTCTGCTAATAAATCGCCTAACACAGGAATATCCCTGCCAAATAAGGTAGTTGCTTTCATTGAATTATACATCCCGTTAACAGCGTCAGCCAAATCGTTTTCGGTTTTAATAGCTTGGGTAACTGTTACTGCACTTGGCGGCACCTCATCAAGGAAGCTTTTTTTGCAGGAGGCCGTTATAGACGCAGCCGCAATTAGTATATATATTAATTTTTGCTTTTTCATGTTTTTATATTTTTTATAATCCAACATTTATACCCATTGTAAATGTTCTAACAGGAGGTATATCTAACGTAGAGAAACCAGTCACAGGCACTTCCGGATCAAATGGCAGGCGATTATCGTAAGTTTTTACATATAAGTTCGTAGCTCTTCCGTATACATACAATTTTGAGATACCAATTTTCTTTAAGATACCGATGTTTTTAAAATCATATCCCAAAGACACATTCTTTAAACGAATGAAATCGCCATAATATAAAAATCGTGTTGAAAAACTTGACGAGCTTGCAGAGCTACCACCACCGTAAACCAGCTTAGGAACATCCGTAACTTGTCCTGGCGTGGTCCACCTGTTAAGCCAGCTATATTGATATTTATTACCTGTTACTAACTGTGCACCATCTTGTAGATAAAGTGACCAGCTGTCGCTTATACGATTACCAAAACTACCATAAGCATCGGCAGATAAGGTGAATCCTTTATAGGTGAATGAACTTCCTAAACCGCCGGTAACCTTTGGATCGGCTTGAGCGTATGGCACTCTTGCTGCAGCAGTATAGGTAGTTGTTGTAGCTGTTTTTGTTGCATCAGTATACCATAAAGCATTACCATTAGCAGGATCAGCGCCTGCGTATAAACGTGTATAGTAAGTATAGTAGTCCATACCTTGTGCTAGCCAATAGCTACCATTTACAGCATCAGGGTTAGCCAGTCTGGTCATAGTATTGGCATTATGGGCCACATTAAAGTTTAATTTCCAGGTAAAATCTTTAGTTCTTACAGGTACGCCGGTTATACTAAGCTCAACTCCTTTATTTAACATTGCGCCAATATTTTGACTTTGTGTTGAAAAACCGGTTGTTCGTGAAAGGTTTACCGTTTGTATTAAACCATCAATGCTGTTATGATAGTAATCAAAACTTAATCCTAACCTGTCTTTAAAGAAGGCTATGTCAAGACCGATGTCTGTTTTTTTCGAAGATTCCCAGGTCAAATCAATGTTACCAATGGTATTAAAGTTTTGACCATTACTTAGATTATAATTCGAACCGTACCCAGCTGTAGGCCGCCAAGCGTAATTGGCCAAGCCATTCGCGTTACCTGTTTTACCATATGATGCTCTTAACTTTGCAGTAGTTATCAGGTGTTGTTTGGTAAAGAACGATTCCTGATCAATACTCCATGCCCCACCTATTGAATAAAAACTACCATAGATGTTGTTAGTACCGAAACGTGATGAACCTTCATTCCGGTAAGAGCCACTAAGAGAGTATTTGTTTTTGTAGTTAATAACTGCCCTGGAATAAAAAGCAGCAAATGTATAATTTGAAAATAGTTCTGATGCTGTTGCGGGAGCTGAAGCGACACCAACTGCAGTTAGTAATGGCTGAGTAGCAGGATAATTTGTTGCATAAGCCGTATTATAATAGTTAGTAGATCTTTGCGCCTCATAACCAATTGAAGCGTCTATATAGAAATCTTCTGTTGATGGAATGTTATAACGATAATCAAGCTGATTTCTAACTAACCAGTTAAAAAAGCGTGTATAGTTACTCGTTCCGCTACCATTCAATGACTTAGCATCACCCATGGTAGGATTCAGGAAAGTAGTTTCTTCCAGACTCTGAAAATCAACACTTGCATAACCAGTGTACTTCAATTGGTCCCAAATATTCCACTTAATGGTCTGATTACCCAAAACTCTTGTTTCACCAAGCAAACGAACGTCATTAGCGGCTATATACAATGGATTGGAGTTACCCGAAGTTGGGAAGTTAGCGTTGCCTGTTGTGCTCGAATTGATCGAACCATCAGCATTATAGGCCATCTGGAATGGGAGTAGAAAATATGCCGATGCTATAGCGCTGCTAAAATATGCACTTCCTTGCAAAGGTGTATTTTGTTGAATGTTAGAAACATTGATACCGGTTGATGTGGAAAATTCCTTATTGATGTTATGGTCAATATTAATTAAACCGGTAATTCTGCGTAAGTTGGATTTAAGTACTGTTGCATCTTGTTTAAAATACCCTACCGATGAAAATATTTTGGTCTTTTCATCACCGCCACTTAGGGAAACGTTAAATTGCTGTTGCTGACCGCGATGCGTAACCAACGGGTACCAATCATTACCTGCGCCATCCATATTATAGCTTGTTACCAGGCCGGCTATTTGAGACGCACTATATCCGCCATTATTGGTTAATGCTTCAATAAATGCAGCTTTATACTGCTCCGGACTAAGTGGTTTACCTGCATCAGGAATATTTGTATTGTTACTTATCCCAAACTCTGCATCAAAACGAACCTGAGTTTTTCCGCCCTTTCCTTTTTTAGTAGTAATAACAATTACGCCATTGGCGCCACGTGAACCGTAAATAGCGGTAGCGGCAGCATCCTTTAATACGGTAAAACTTTCGATATCATTATCGTTAATACCTGCCAAAGCATTGGCTGTTGATGCAGATCTTGACAAATCACCTGAGTTAACGATCATACCATCAATTACGTAAAGTGGGTTGGAGTTTAATGCTGTAGAGCCTAAACCCCTGATACGGATTTGTACGTTTGCACCAGGCTGACCACTGTTTGATGTAACTGCAACACCGGCAAATTCACCTTGTAATGCTTGCTGGAATGTAGAGAACGGTTTATTCTCGTTATCAGCACCACTTACGGTAGCAGTAGCACCCGTGTACGATTTTTTATTCTGTACACCATAAGTATCAGTAACCACTACTTCGACAAGAGCCCGCGCATCCATCGTAAGTTTAACATTAATGGTTGCACCATTGATAGCAACTAATTTAGTAGCAAAACCGATATAACTAAAGACTAGAGATTTTGCATTTTGCGGGACGGTGATAGAATATTCACCTAATGCATTGGTTTGAGTACCAAGGCTGCTGCCTTGAACTTTTACAGATACGCCAGGTATTGACATACCGTCATCCCCTGTTACTGTACCCGTGATTTTTCTACTTTGAGCAAATGCGCTGCCGAGCGCAAATAAACTTAAAAGCAGAAGAGAGAGTAAATTTTTCTTCATGTTTTATAAATTAAGGGTAAATAGAAATTGAATGGCAAATTAACATTATTGTATTATATTTTTTACAAATACTTCTAAAAAGAGCTCGCCAAATTGAAAATTATATAGATAATGACAAATTCATGACAGAATCACCCACCATATATGGTAATATAATATTTGGTTATAGGCTATAATTACAAAATTCTAATTTGTCTTTCAGTAATTTAACAAAAGCAGAGAATTTGCAGGGCGCTTCCTATATTTACGGTCATAAAACTTAATTATGAAAAACATCACGGTTATAGGTTCGGGCACTATGGGCAACGGCATTGCACATAGCTTTGCTCAGCATGGTTTTAAAGTTAACATGGTTGATATCAGTCCCGACGCGTTGGCCAAAGGATTAAGCAATATTGAAAAAAACCTGGACAGGCAATTATCAAAAGGAGTTATTGACGAACAAACCAAAACCGCAACCTTAAACAATATAACTACTTATACTGATACGGCAGTCGCTGTTCAAAATGCCGACCTGGTTATTGAGGCAGCTACTGAAAATATCGATCTGAAATTAAAGATATTTAAACAGCTTGATGAGCTTTGCGCAAAAGGCACTATTTTGGCTACAAACACATCGTCAATATCCATTACCAAAATAGCATCGGCAACGGCCCGGCCCGCAAAAGTTATCGGTATGCATTTTATGAACCCTGTACCTGTAATGAAATTGGTGGAGGTAATACGAGGTTATGCTACTACCGATAGCGTTACACAAACCATAATGCAATTAACACAACAATTGGATAAGATACCTGTTGAGGTGAATGATTATCCTGGTTTTGTAGCTAACCGTATTTTAATGCCGATGATCAATGAAGCTATTTACACTTTGTATGAAGGCGTAGCTGGTGTTAAAGAAATTGATACGGTAATGAAATTAGGTATGGCCCACCCTATGGGTCCGTTACAGTTGGCCGATTTTATTGGGCTGGATGTTTGCCTGGCTATATTAAATGTACTGTACAATGGCTTTGGTAATCCCAAATATGCGCCATGCCCGTTATTGGTTAACATGGTAACGGCGGGTAATAATGGTGTTAAAACAGGTAGCGGGTTTTATGATTATAGCCTGGGCGGTAAAGACCTGATAGTTGCTGCCAAGTTTCGTAAATAGCCCGCGGGTCTCGATTTTCAAACTTTTCGAATTTTCATCTGTCATATCTATACACTAATTTATATACCGATGAAAACGATTTCGAAATTCTGTATTGTTATAGCCGCCTCGGCAAGTATGCTTGCCGGCTGTGGCGAAAGTGAATTTGTTGTACGCGAACGTCCTGCAGAGGTGGTGTACGAAAGACCGGCAGCTCCTTATCCCAACGCGGTTTGGATATCCGGAGAGTGGGAACGAAGGGGTGATCATTACGAACGCGTACACGGACATTGGGAACGCCCAAACAACCGCGTTTGGGTTGAAGGTCACTGGAACGAAACCCGCGGTGGTTACACCTGGGTACGCGGCCACTGGCAATAAATGGTAAATCCTGAATAGTGGGTAGTTATTTCAACTACCACATAAATAAAGAAGCGCCTGTAATAGGCGCTTCTTTATTTTTATAAATGCTTCAGTAAAATTATTTGTTGTATAACAATATTTCAATTGCACATGTGCATATTAATTCATTAGCACAATTAAACTACATCCTTTCGGGGACATCGATACCCAGCAAAGCCATACTCCTTTTAATAATGTTTGCCGATGCTGCCGATAGCGTAAGCCTTAGTTGGCGGACATCCATAGCTACCTCATCTTTCAATATAGGGCTATCCTGGTAAAAGCGATTGTAAGTTTTAGCCAGATCGTATACGTAATTAGCAATAATAGCCGGGCTATAATCGCGGGCGGCCTGCATAATGGCTTCTGGATATTGGTTTAAGGCCAGTATCAGGTCCATTTCGGCTGTTTCGAGCGGCTGGTTATAAACATCGCTGCTTGTAGAATAATTAGCTTTGTTTAATACCGAACGGATACGGGCGTGCGTATACTGAATAAACGGACCGGTATGACCCTGGAAATCGATAGACTCGGCAGGATCAAACAGCAAACGTTTTTTAGGTTCTACCTTAAGCAGGAAGAACTTTAACGCACCCATGCCTATAGTGTGGTATAGCTGTGTTTTCTCTTCATCGCCAAAATCGTTTACCTTGCCCAAAGCTTCGGTATGCGTTTTGGCAGTTTGTTCCATCTCATCCATCAGGTCATCGGCGTCCACAACCGTTCCTTCACGGCTTTTCATTTTGCCCGATGGCAGATCGACCATACCATAAGACAAATGGAACAAGCCTTTAGCCCAGCTTTTGCCTAACTTTTGCAGGATGAGGAACAATACCTTAAAGTGATAATCCTGTTCGTTCCCTACCACATAAATGGATTTATCCATGCGGTACTCATCATACTTTAACTGTGCGGTACCCACATCCTGGGTGATATAAACCGAAGTTCCGTTGGCGCGCAGCACCAACTTTTGGTCGAGGCCCTCAGCGGTAAGGTCTATCCAAACAGAACCGTCTTCCTTTTTAAAGAAAACGCCTTTAGCCAGCCCTTCGTCTATAATGTCCTTACCTAATAAATAGGTATCCGACTCATAGTAATACTGATCAAAATCGACACCTAACTTTTTATAGGTTTCGGCAAAGCCGGCATACACCCAGCCATTCATGGTTTTCCACAGGTTGATCACTTCGGCATTGCCTGCCTCCCACTGCTCGAGCATTTGCTGGGCTTGTATAATTAGAGGCGCATTCTTTTTGGCTTCGTCCTCGGTTTGGCCCTGTGCTTTTAACTCGTCAATCTGCTTTTTGTATTCCTTATCAAAAACTACATAGTACTTTCCTACAAGGTGGTCGCCTTTTGAACCGCTCGATTCCGGTGTTTCGCCATTGCCGAACAATTGCCAGGCCAGCATGGATTTACAGATATGGATACCGCGATCGTTAACCAGGTTGGCCTTCACTACATCATAACCATTTGCCTTTAATATTTCGGCAACGGAGTAACCTAACAGGTTGTTACGGATATGGCCCAAATGGAGCGGTTTATTGGTGTTTGGCGATGAATACTCAACCATTACCTTTTCGCCTTTAGCAGGATAAACGCCAAAATCAGTTTTCGCTATGTCATTATATAAACGGCTAATCCAGTAAGCATCGGTAACGCTGATATTTAAAAAACCTTTAATAACGTTGAATGCGGATACATCGGCAAGCTCGTTTAACAAATACTCCCCTATCTCGGTACCCGTTTGCTCGGGCGATTTGCGCGAAAACTTCACAAAAGGAAAAGTAACGATAGTAACCTGGCCCTCAAACTCTTTACGGGTTTGTTGTAGTGTTATATCAGAAGCGGTAATATCTGTATTGTATAAGGTCTTAACTGCCTTGAGGGTTGCATTAACGATAAAATCCATTCGCCAAAATTAATCATTTAGTCGGAAGTCAGGAAAGTTTTAAACTTAAGGCAGAACAAAACACCTAATTCAAAATGACCAGATAAAGTAAATCCGAAATCGAAAACCGCGAAGTGCTCAGCGAAGTTAATTCGAAATCCGAAATTAATAAATAGCTTTGTTTACTACCATGTTTTATGACCTTAACAAGAGAAGATTTTAAGATTGGCGTTGGATCGGAAATTGGCGACCTGCGTTGTTTACTGATCCACAGCCCCGATAGCGGTCTGGGCAAAGTTGTACCTTCAAAAGCGCAAGACTGGCTTTTTGAGGACATTGTACACCTGGATACCGTACGAAAAAACGAGTACGACCATTATATAAAGGTACTGATGTACTTTTTAGACCCGAATAAAATTAAGGGTAAGCTTGCGCAGATAGAAGCAGGCGAAAGTAACCGGGCATTTTTTAAACCGGATAACGCGGCCTTCCACGCATCCACAAAAGTGATAGAGATACAATCGCTATTATCGGATATTTTGCAGGAAAAAGGCATCCGCGAAAAGCTCACCGCTGCGGTTTGTGCTATTGAGAACTGCACCTACGGCCTGCAGCAAATACTAACAGACACACCACCGGTTGAACTGGCCAAGATCCTGATATCGGGCTCGATGGATGGCATGGAGAAAATGATCTTTGCCCCTATCCCTAACTTTATATTTTCAAGGGATATCGGCATTGCCATTAATAGCCATGTGCTGATCAATAAGCCGGCAAAACAGGCTCGCGCCCGCGAAACTTTGCTAATGCGTTATATTTTATTTAACCACCCGATGTTTGCTGCTTACCGTGATAAAATTTTGGAGATACCCGAAAGTATGCAAAGCTTTTTACGCCCCGGTGAAGACAGCGGCGAGAAAACCACGCTTGAAGGTGGCGATGTAATGGTGGTAAGCCCAAACCATGTGCTGATAGGTTGCAGCGAACGTACATCTACCATTGGTGCCAACGCGGCCATTAAATTATTATTTGAAAATAATGTGGTAGATAAAGTTACTGTAGTCAAAATTCCGCATAAGCGCGATTTTATGCACATCGACACTATTTTTACACAGGTTAAACGTAACGTTTGGGTATTACTGGGTTCGTTATCCATCGCCGAAAGGCCCATTAAAGACAGCGACCCGATAGCCTATTTTGCCGATCGCAAGGCCAAAGACAAACCCGAAATTGTTCAGTTTAAAAAAGGTCGCATTGATGAACCGAGGCTGTTTGCCAGTTTGGAGGAATTGCTGGATGATATTAGTCAGAATGATTTAAAAAGTACCGAACCAACCCGGTTTATTTATTCTGGCAATAACAAGTTTCCGTACGATGCACGCGAGCAATGGACAGACAGCTGTAACCTGCTGGCATTAAAAGAAGGCGTTGTTTTGGGCTACGATCGTAACGATAAAACCGTTGACGCGTTTTTACAAAGCGGTTTTAAAACCATAAAGGTTTGCGACTTGTTGGATAAATTTGAAAATAACCAACTACAACCACATGATATGCAGGACACCCTTATACTCATGCCATCATCAGAATTATCCCGTGCGCGGGGTGGTTTCCATTGTATGAGTATGCCGCTTTTTAGAGAGAAGGTGCATGGCTGATAGTCCATAAACCATGGAAGAATTGCATTGCGAAACTATGGTCTATCAACTATGGACCATGGTCAATTACACTTTTTTTAAAAGCACGGCAAAATTGGTGTGGATGCGTTTGCCGATTGCAGCGGGCAACAGTTGCGTAAATTGCTCCATTGCCATTACCATTACCCTGGGCATCCATCTAAGCATTGCCCTTAACTTGCTGTAGCCACCGGTAAAAAAGTTGGTATTATATTTCATGTCCACAAGTTGCAGATTTGCCTTTTTTGCCAGCACGCCCATCTCATCCACGTGCAGCAAAAAGATATGATCTTCGGAATGAGGGCCAAATTGTTTTGATTCGAAAACAGACGCATCTTCCACGTCACTGAATTTTGGCAGGTGATTTTTAAAGTATGAGCCCAAAGGTGTTGAAATAACCACATAACCACCAGGTTTAACCAAGGTTGCCAGTTTGGCTAAAAACTCGTCGGGGTGAGCCACATGCTCTATGATCTCAGTAGCGAGCACCACATCAAAAAGCCGGTCGAACTTTAAATCAAAAGCATTACCGGGCCTATAAGTGATATTGCCGGTTTCGCGTTTCATTTCAACATATTCTGCCAGGTCTTCACGAATATCGTTCCAGGTTACATTGTACCCCAGTTCGGCCAGTGTAAGGGTAAAATTTCCCTGCGATGCGGCTACATCTAAAACATGATCGCCTTTTTTGGCGATGCTTTTGATGAGGCCAATGGTACTATCGCGGCGCATACGGTAGGCATACACATAGCCCGGGTTTTCTGTGGTTTCGCCATAGATCTCCATCAGATCGTACGGGTAGCTGTATTTCCAGCTTGGTTTCCAGGAATCATCAGGAAAAAGGCGTCTCATTTAATCTAATAGTTTTAATTGCTTTAAAAATGAACAAAAAAATCATCATACACTATTTTGATAAGTACTTGTTGTAAATTCAACCCATTATTACTGATAAAATCTATGAGATCGACCGTATTAATGATCCGTCCTGTTCGGTTTGGCTTTAACGAGCAAACCGCAGGCAGTAATGCTTTTCAGCAGCAGGGCATTGACCAGCAAAATGTGCAGCAAAAGGCATTGCACGAATTTGATGCATTGGTTGCTGCCTTACAGGATAACGGTATTAGTGTGATAGTGATCGATGATACGCCGGAGCCGCATACCCCCGACTCGATATTCCCGAACAACTGGGTATCATTTCATGAAAACGGCCAGGTGTTTTTATACCCCATGCAGGCTGAAAACAGGCGGCTGGAGCGACGCGAAGATATTGTAAGAGAGTTGGAAGATAATTTCAATATTGATCAGATTGAAGATCTGAGTTATTTTGAAAGCAAAAAGCAGTTCTTAGAAGGCACAGGCAGCATGGTGCTTGATCGCGAAAACAAGATAGCTTATGCCTGCTTATCGCCTCGCACCGACCCGGAAGTTTTAGCAGAATTTTGTGAGGAAAGCGGTTACCGGGCCGTAGAATTTCACGCGGTAGATGGCAAAGGTAAAGCCATATACCACACCAATGTGCTAATGTGCATGGGCGAAAAATTTGTAGTGATCTGCCTTGATTCGATTACAGACGAAGAAGAACGGACATTGCTGATAGACTCCTTCACCATCACCGGCAAAGAAATTATTGAAATAACATTGGAACAAATGAATGCCTTTGCCGGCAATATGCTGGAACTGGAAAATGATAAAGGCGAGCATTTACTGGTGATGTCCGCCAGTGCATATCATTCGTTAACAACACAACAGATAACCCATCTGGAAAAGTATTGCAAATTGGTTTATGCTGACCTGAACACCATCGAGACCAATGGCGGTGGCAGTGCAAGGTGTATGATTGCGGAGGTGAGGTTGCCTTTGGTTGGGTGAGTGGTGAACGGAAAGTAGTCAATAGACCATGTTTGTTGAATTTAGCTCTGATCGCATCTAATCATATAACCAAATCCGTGTTTATGAAAAATTTATTGATCGTAGTCATTGTCTTTTGTTCGCAAATAGCCTTATGCCAGCAAACCCATAAAACTTCACATAAAAATGAAAAAATATTTGAGATAGATTATGATAATGGACGTGGTGAGCCAGGCGGATCTATATTAAAACTACACTCAAAACACGTATACTAATAATAGACACACAGACGATTAAGAATTCCCCATCGGCAAACAATTTACTCGCAGAATTGATTTATCAGGTAAGCCAAATGGATAAAAGTGCTATTGTATTAAAAAGATAATTTGTTAGATACTTATCATAAACAAAACCCTCTAAATTAAATTACATTTCAACTATTAAAATTCTCGCAACAATTAGGATTTTTTCCATTTAAAAATTACATTTTTGCGCAAATTTTATTCAATCAATAAATGCAGAGTTACCAGGAATTTATTGACCTGAGCGTGGGTTTTCCGCAGGATGGTTTTGAGGTGTATGATGATGAACTATATTTTCATGACCTTAACTTAATGGAAATGATCGAAACGTATGGCACGCCCTTGCGTTTTACTTATCTGCCCATTGTTTCGAAAAAAATACAGCAGGCCAAGCTTTTATTTCAGCAGGCTATCGTTAAAAACAACTATCGCGGCAGCTATAAATACTGCTATTGCACCAAAAGCTCACACTTTAAACATATTGTTGAAGAAGCGCTGAAGAATGATATCCACCTCGAAACATCGTCGGCGTTTGATATGCCGATGATTGACGCGCTGGAAAAAAAAGGTGCACTGAACAAGGAAATGACCGTGATATGCAATGGTTTTAAAACCTATCAGTACAAGCAGTATATTATTGATATGCTGCATGATGGATTTAAAAACATCATCCCGGTGCTGGATAACAAAGAGGAGTTTAATATTTATGATGATGAGGTTGAGCTCTCAACCCCGTGCAACCTGGGTATCCGGATAGCGGCGGAAGAGCAGCCTGATTCACAATTTTATACTTCGCGCCTGGGTATCCGTATGGAGGATATCATCGATTTTTATTACAACAAAATCGAACCGAACCCGAATTTTAAATTAAAGCTGCTGCACTTTTTTATTAACTCGGGTATATCAGATACGCCATATTACTGGAACGAACTGGAAAAGTACGTTACGCTGTATTGCAAGCTTAAAAAGATCAACCCTGACCTGGATACTTTAGATATCGGTGGCGGTATGCCTTTCAAGGATTCGCTGGTATTTGATTTTGATTACGAATACATGGTGAACGAGATCGTTAGCCGTATCAAAGAAATTTGTGCTGAGCACGACGTAATTGAACCGGATATTATTACCGAGTTTGGCAAATATACCGTGGCAGAAGCTTCGGGTATTATCTACAAAGTACTGGGCCGTAAACAACAGAACGACCGTGAACGTTGGCTGATGCTGGATGGTTCGTTTATCACCAACCTGCCCGATGTTTGGGCCTTGAACCAAAAGTACATTTTACTCCCCATTAACAACTGGGATGCCGAATACGAACGTGTTAACCTTGGCGGGATCACCTGCGACGGGCAGGACTATTATAACCAGGAAGCGCACATGAACAGTGTATTTATGCCAAAAACACGTAAAGTACAGTATCTGGCATTTTTCCATACCGGTGCTTACCAGGAGGTATTGAGCGGCTATGGCGGTATACACCATTGCCTGCTGCCATCGCCTAAGCATGTTATTATTCGCCGCAACCGCGATGAAACTTTCAATTTCGAGGTTTTTGGCGAAGAGCAAAATAGCAAGCAGGTGTTAAAGATACTGGGCTATACTACATAATAAAGTAAACTTAAATAACGGGTGTCATAGTGAGCCTGTCGAACCAAAGAGGTGGGCTCTACACTCGTTCTTCGACAAGCTCAGAATGACACCTTTTTCTTTTGAATCATATTTGGCACTAATTCTGCTCCGTTAATATATGAAGATCTTCCAACAGACCTTAACACTTAAACAGCGCAGGCGCGGGTTTCACATCATTACGTCCGAAGTGGTGTATGCCATGCCGCATATTAACCAGATCAAGGTTGGCGTGTGCCAGGTGTTTATTCAGCATACATCGGCATCATTAGCTATTAATGAAAATGCCGATCCTACCGTGCGGCAGGATTTTGAAATGTATTTCAACAAAGCAGTGCCCGAAAACGATCCTGATTATCGTCACGATGACGAAGGCCCCGATGATATGCCCGCGCATTTAAAGGCGGCTATGCTGGGCAGTTCAGTAACCATACCTATCCGCAACGGACGGTTAGCCCTGGGTACCTGGCAGGGTATCTATTTATGCGAACACCGCGATCATGGCGGCGAAAGAGATCTGGTGATAACGATTTGGGGAGAGTAAGTAACCTTAAAGCCATGTCATGCCCTTCTCCGCTTCTTCTCTTTAGTGATGAGGCTTAGCTCACGGCTCATCTGCCCTGCTATAGCAGTATTTTCCTGCGCACGGCGAAAAAGGTATGGCAGCACAGCTTTTACCGGCCCGTAAGGCACGTACTTGGCTACATTATAATGCGCGTGCGCCAGGTTAAAACTTAAATTATCGCTCATGCCTAATAACTGTGAAAAGTAAACATGCGGATGATGATGGTCAACCTTGTGAGTATCCAGCAGATCGGCTAAAATACGGCAGCTATCTTCGTTATGCGTACCGGCAACAAAGGCTATCTCTTTTATATTTTCGATGCAAAATACCAAAGCTTTGTTGTAATCAATATCAGTTGCCTGTTTGGTTGGCTGGATGGGCGACGCATAACCCATTTCAGCAGCGCGTTTACGCTCTTTCTCCATATACGCACCGCGCACCAGTTTGGCCCCCAAATAAAAAACTTCAGCTTTAGCTACGCTATGATCCTGCTGCATCGATACCAGCTTATCATGACGATACAACTGGTAAGTGTTATAAACTATAGCTCGCGTACGGTTAAAGGCCCGCATCATATCCAGCGCAAGCATATCAATAGTATCCTGTATCCAGCTTTCTTCGGCATCTATCATTACCGGTATATCCAGCAAATGCGCCTTTTCGCATATCGAACGTACCCTGTTTTGTACTTTTTCCCACTCCTGCTGCTCGGCTATCGTTAATTGCTGTTTAGCATCAAGCTTCTCTAATAACGCAAAGCGGCCAACACCGGTTATTTTAAATACGGTTAACGGAATAGCGGGATCTCCTTTGGCACGCTCAATGGTCCGAATGATCTCTTGCCGGGTTTCATCAAAAATATGCTCCTCATCCTCACCCTCAACCGAATAGTCAAGTATGGTACCTACGCCACCCTGCGCCAGGTTTTTAATGGTATCATCGCATTCGGCTATAGTTTCGCCACCACAAAACTGTTTAAATATTGTTGCGCGGATAATTCCCTTAATGGGTAAGTGTATTTTAAGTGCAAAATTGGTTATCGGTGGGCCAGCCTTAACAAAAAAGTTGATGTTGATAAACTTAAACAGCCACCACGCACGTTTTAATGATGAGTTGGACGCGTGGCGAAAGGCGATCTCGGTATTTTCAAAAGAAAGTTCGTTACCCCTTTGGGGGGCATTGTCGTTTTGGGTCAGCATAGTGCAAATTTATAAAATGCTCATTATTATAACTCATTATTGAATGAATAGTTTATTTTTGCCGAACCGATGATCGAATTCAAACTAACTGAAGAATATATCCATTTGATCCAGTTACTTAAGGCTACGCACCTGGTTACTACAGGCGGTGAGGCACAGATAGCTGTTGTAGAAGGCGAGGTAAAATACAACGGTGAGGTTGATACCCGTAAGCGCCTTAAAGTGCGTACAGGCGACATAGTAGAGTTCCGAGGCAATAAAATTTTAGTGAAGTGATCCCCAATGAATAAGATAGACAGTATAAGTTACCCTATATACTTTAATAACATAACCAACGGCCTTGATGAGTTTATCAGCGCCGGCAAGTACTCCCGTTTTTTTATTTTAACCGATGAACACACCGGAAAATTTTGCCTGCCTTACATACAGGAGCGCCTGAAGAGCAATCCCGACTTCGATCTGATTGAAATAAGCGCAGGCGAAGAGAGCAAGAGCATTGATTTTTGTGTAGGTATCTGGAAAAATCTGATCGATTTTGGTGCCGACCGTAATGCGTTGCTGATCAACCTGGGCGGTGGCGTGGTTACCGATCTTGGGGGGTTTGCTGCATCCACCTATAAACGCGGCATCGATTTTATACATATCCCTACTACCCTGCTTTCGCAGGTTGATGCTTCGGTTGGCGGTAAAACCGGTATCGATATTTTTAACCTCAAAAACATCATCGGCACATTTACACAGCCTAAAGCGGTGTTTATTGAGCACGCCTTTTTAAATACTTTGCCAGCAAGACAGATCAAATCGGGCCTGGCCGAGATGTTAAAACATGGCTTAATAGCCGATGCCGCTTATTGGGATATGCTTAAAAACAGCGACCTCGAAAACCTGAACGCCAAATTGATACAGGACTCTATCGAAATAAAAAATAAAGTTGTTATTGCCGACCCTACCGAACGCGGCTTACGCAAAATATTAAACTTTGGCCACACCATCGGCCACGCTATTGAAAGCTACTCGCTGGATAACGACGAAGATCCACTTACCCACGGCGAAGCCATTGTAGCCGGCATGATATGCGAAACCTGGCTATCGCATCAAAAAGCAGGATTGTCGCTAAACCAGATGCAGGCCATTATTAATTTCCTGCTTGGTCTTTACGGCAAATACGAGATCCATGAAAACTGCTATCCTTTTTTAAATAACATTATGAAAAAGGATAAAAAGAATGTGAACGGCAAGATCAATTGTTCACTGCTTGCCAACATAGGCGAATGTGTGATAGACAACATTTGCACCGATGACGAACTTTGCGATAGCTTACGTTATTATGCATCGTTAGAGTATGCACGCGCATGATGTAAAAAGCCAGGCAGCTATTTTACTGGTAGCTATGTTGATCGTTTTAACATTAATTGAAATGATTTTCAGCTATGTCCAAAACAGGCATTACTACAACAACCGTGATACCGTAAACAATATATACTTAACCTTTTTAGCCTTTTTGTTTAATTTGGCCGTAAAAGGGAGCACATTTTTTATCCTCGATTATTTTTACCGTTTCAGATTCTTTCAAATCAGTAACACGTTTTGCTATTGGTTTGCATTAGTAATAATACAGGATTTTTTGTATTGGCTGCTACATTACACAGGACATTATTGCCGGGTGTTTTGGGCCATGCACGTAACTCACCATTCGAGCGAATATTTTAATTTCACTACCGGCTTCAGGGCAACGGTGTTTGAACCGCTGTACCGCGCAATTTTTTACTTACCGCTTGCGCTGATGGGTTTTAATGCTCTCGATATCTTATATGCCTACCTGGTTACACAACTTTATGGAAACATAGTGCATACCCAATACGATATCAAGTTACCTAAATGGTACAGCTGGATATTTGTAACCCCGGCCCACCACCGCATACATCACGCGTCAAATATCCCCTATCTTGATAAAAACATGGGGATGGTACTTATTATTTGGGATCGGATGTTTGGAACATTCGGCTCAGAGCAACCGCGCGAACAAATTAGATACGGCCTCACTAAACAACCCGAAAAACTGGGACCAGTCGGTATTATCTTTCATGAATGGAAGGCGCTCATCCATGATGTTAAACAAGCTCCCGGTATAAAAACCAAATTGCAATATCTGTTCAAGGCTCCGGGTTGGAGTCACGATGGCAGCACCCAAACTGCAAGAGTATTGCAGAAAGCATATAAGGACGCATCGATAAAGAAAGAACTAAAAAGACTCCCCGGAATCCGGAGAGGCTTTTCCAATTTTATTTAGCCGGTTTAAAAGTATTGTTACCGGGATTAACATCAGGTAACTGAGTGTCCGGATCTAGCGTTACCTCATCAATAGCGGTTGTTGATGGATATTTGAATGTCCAGGTAGCACCGCGCTGCCATATTTCAACCGGCAGGTGCACAATTTCGGTTTTGCCATTACTCTGTTTTATTTTTAAATCAACCGGCATCACTAATTTCTCTTTGTTTACCAGTGTGATCAAAGCTCCCTTTTCGGGATTACCATCCACGTAAGTTACATTGGTAATAGCCTGATCCAGTTTCCAGGTGGTAAAGAACCAACCTTTCCACAACCAGTTCAAGTCTTCGCCTGCTGCATTGTTCATCGACCGGAAAAAGTCATACGGTGTAGGATGCTTCATGGCCCATTGCTGTATGTAGTTGCGGAAAGCGTAATCAAATCTGTCGTGCCCTAAAACCACATTACGCAGCATATTCAGCGCTAATGATGTTTTGCTGTAATAGTAACCGTAGTCACGCAGGCCCATAGCTTCGGGCGGTGTCATCAAAGGATCGGCCATTCGCGGCATAGCACGCGACATCGCTTTGGCTGGCCTGTCGGCCGACTTATAGTATTCTCCTTTATTGAACATCTCGGTAGCATATTCATTAATAAAGGTATTAAAGCCTTCATCCATCCACATGTATTTCCGTTCGTTAGAGCCTACGATCATCGGGAACCAGTTGTGCCCTATTTCGTGGGTAACATCGCCCCAAAGACGCCCGTTCTTCAAGTTATTTAAGCAAAATATAATGCCAGGATACTCCATACCCAATGCTACGCCCGCAACACTTACAGCCGAATTCCAGGGATATTCATAATAAGCTTTTGAATAGATCTCCATGCTGTATTTCAGGTATTCGGTTGATCGCCCCCATGAGTCGTTACCGGCACTCTCGGCCGGGTAAGCCGACATGGCAATACCTTTACGGCCCGATGGAAAGTTAACCCTTGCTGCATCCCAGATAAATGCTTTTGATGCCGCCCACGATACATCACGGCTATTGAGCATTTTAAAGTGCCAGGTGAGGTTACCGGTAGCATCAGGGCGGGTACCCTTCTCGCCTACTTCGCCTTCTTTAACTATCATTATTGTTTTGTCGCTTTCGCGGGCCTCTTTTAAACGTGCTATTTGTTTGGCGGTTAATACTTGTTCCGGGTTTTGCAGATCGCCCGATCCCACAACGATCATATCAGATGGTGCGGTTATGTAATAATCAAAATCACCATACTCACAATAAAACTCACCCAGGCCCATATAAGGTAAGGTATTCCATCCTTCTACGTCATCATACACACACATGCGCGGATACCATTGGGCAATTTCGTATACATATCCTTTTTTAAACTTTTTGCGGCCCATACGGTCGGCACCATAAAAGGGGATCGAAAAATCATAGGTAACCTTCACATCAATCTTATCTCCTTTGGCACCAAGCGGCGTATTTAACCGTATCTGCATACGGGCATCTGCTATTACCGGTGTAACGGCATAACTTTTACCATTATAACTTAGGGTAACGGTTTTAATATGATAGCCGCCGCGGCTAAAGCCTTTTACATCAAAACGATCGCCGTCAAGCGGTGTGGTTGCTGCCCCGCGCGAGTCGGGCCTAAACAGGTTTTGATCAAGTTGCAACCAAAGATAATCCAACTTATCCGGACTATTATTGGTATAAGTGATCCCAACTTCGCCGGTAATGGTGGTATCCTGCGGGGTTTCGTTTAAAGTAGCTTTAATTTGGTAATCGGCTCGGTTTTGCCAGTATTTTGGCCCGGGCTGGCCTAACGCCGACCGTACTTCGGTGCCGGTAATTGGCCAGGTTATGGGGCCAAATGTTTCCTTATGGTCGTACCTGGTAGAATCGTTGATTATTTGGGCTTGTGATTGTTGGTTAAATGAAATAATTGCTGCAGCCAGCAAAAGAAGTGAACTAAACTTGATATAACGCATATGTTAATTTGGGTAAACCGCAAATAAACCAAATTAATGCCAATAATTAAACCTGCGGTTAAATAGTATCAAAATTGTTATGAGGTTGTCAGGCAGGCAACAAGATATAAACAATTATAAACCAAATCATTACAGTTTAATAAGAGTTAATCACTTCTGCTATTTAATGATCAGATGCAATAACCACCTGACCTGCACCTTTAGTTTTTTTAACCACCAGCAGTAGCAAGGGCAGTGTGAGCAAAAAAAACACGCCAATAAGCTGGTACGAATCAAGATAGCTCAACAGGGTTGATTGTTTCACCACGATGGTGTCGATAACTTTCATCGCCTTTTCACGCGCGTCTATCCAATCGATACCTTTTTGATGAAAATTAGCTGTGTAAATATTGATCCTGTCGACCGCCAGTTGGTTTGCCGCTGTAATATGCGATACCATATCTGTCCGGTGCGATGCAAAACGTCTTGCTGCATAGGTATTGATAATAGATATTCCGAATGATCCGCCCAACTGCCGCATCATGTTATTAAGCGCTGTGCCTTGAGGCATATCTTTAGCTTGCAGTGTTGATACCGCTAACGAACTTAAAGGCACTGTCAATAATGCCATCCCGATAGCCCTGAATATCAGAGTAAATGTTATAGCTTGCGCCGAAGTATCCAAACTCATACCCGACATACGGAAGTTAAAGTAGATAAAGAATAAAAAGCCTATCCCGGTTATCAATACCGGCGAAACACCTTTTTGCAATAGCCTGCCTGTGAGTACCAAAGCCACCAACGCAAAAATAGCTCCCGGTAATAGCAGCATACCGCTTTGCGATGGCGTAAAATTCAATAAGCGTTGCGCAATGACCGGTGTAAGAAATATGGATGTAAACATGCCTATCCCGGTAACAAAGGTTAACACCGCCGCCACACTGAGCGACCTGCTTTTTAACACCCGCAGGTTAACTACCGGGTTAGGTATTCGCAGTTCCCATATTACAAATGAGGTTAAGGTGATAATAGCTAACACCGTTAGAAAAATGATGTAGCCGGCAGAAAACCAATCGTCGGTTTCGCCGCGCTCCAATACGGTTTGCAAGCTGCCTATACCTATGGTTAACAGAATAATACCCAGCCAGTCGACTTTGGTAACCTGTGTTTTAACGGCCGACTCTGGCAGTAAAAAGTAGCACGAAATGGCGGCTAATATGCCTATAGGAACGTTGATATAAAATATCCACGGCCACGAATAATTTTCGGTAATAAAACCACCAAGTGTTGGGCCAACGGTTGGTCCGATGAAGATACCGATGCCAAACAAGGCGCTGGCCATACCCATTTTCTCTTTCGGAAACTGCTCATAAACTACCGCTGCTGATACTGACAATAATGCACCGCCACCAAGCCCCTGTAAAAACCTGAAGAATACCAGCATCCATATTGAGGTAGCCTGCCCGCACATCAGCGAACACACAATAAATAAAATAACCGAACCGATATAATATTTGCGCCTGCCCAACATATTGGTTAAAAAGCTTGTCATCGGAATAATGATCACATTTGCTATGGCATAAGAGGTGATTACCCAGGCGGTATCTTCCAGGGTTGAACCCAGGTTTCCGCTCATATAGTTTAGCGCCACGTTAACTATCGAAGTATCTATCAGCTCCATAATGGCTGCACAAATCACCGTGATGATCAATAGCTTTCTTTTAAATCCGTTCATTTTATTTATATTTTATACCAATTGGTATATTTTAAATGAAAAAAAATTACAACCTACTGTTAATACGCTCTCGCTCTGTTTTTCTTTTTTTATTTGATGCTACAAGTGTAATATATATTTTATACCGAATGGTATTTTTAATGTCAAATTTTTTATTGCTTTAAATTATCTACCAGCATAGCTACTGTTTTCAGTACCTCATCTAAATTAGCCGGCTGATTGGTTACTCTCGCTATCATAATACCACCTTCTATTAAAGCGATCATCGACAGCGCCACATTATTGGCGTCTATATTACTTTTAAATTCGCCCGCGTTTACACCACCCTGTATCAGGTTGATGATACTTTTTTGCCAACGCAAAACAGCTTTGGCAGCCCTGTCTTTCAACTGGTTATTAGTATCATCAGCCTCTACGGCAGTATTGAGTATTGGGCAACCGCCTTCGGGGAAAGGACCACGTTTAAAGCTATGGTATACCTGGGCGTAAACTATCAACTTGTCGCGATAGGTTATAGCACTTGTCATTCTCTGCAAAATTATCTTGCGCAGCTTTTCAAGGTTATAGTCAAAAGCGGCAAGGGCAACTTCTTCCTTGTTTTCGAAATTACCGTATATACTTCCTTTGGTTAGCCCGGTAGCCTCTGTGAGATCGGACATAGAGGTACCCACGTACCCTTTAGTGTTAAATATATTAGCTGTTGTTTCAATGATGAACTGACGCGTCCGTTCCGACTTTGATTGTAACTTACTCATATACAAATATACCAAATGGTATTATGTAACACAATAAATTATTTTGTTTTACATTGGTTTGATTTTTTAAATTTAGCTGATGCAACCCATCATCCGACAAGCAACTATAGCAGATATGCAAGCCATACTAGATATCTACAACGATGCCATCATCAATACCACGGCCGTGTATCAATATCAAACCCATACGCTGGCTATGCGGCTGGAATGGTTTGAGGATAAGGTAAAAAAGGATATTCCTGTTTGGGTAGCCGTAATTAACGGACACATTACTGGGTTCGCATCATACGGCCCGTTCAGGGCATGGCAGGCTTACAAATATACCATCGAGCATTCGGTTTATGTACATCCCCGCTACCGCCGGCAAGGTATAGCTAAAAAACTTTTACAGGTGTTGATAGATTATGTAGCAACCAAGCAAATACATAGTATTATAGCCGGTATTGATGCCGATAATGCCGGCAGTATTAACCTGCATCTGCAATTTGGGTTCGAAGAAACAGCACATTTTAAGCAAGTAGGCTATAAATTCGGCAAATGGCTCGACCTTAAATTCTTTCAATTGATCTTACCAAACGACCTTCAACCTCACGACGATTAAATCTATAAACCATGACCAATTATCCCAGCCAGCAATCACCAAAAACGATGCTAAAAACTATCCCGCTAATACATTTGGGCTTGTTAGGAGGGCAAGTGCTGTTTGCAATCGTAACGCTTGTTATAACACCTGGCAGTACATTTAACATTAAATTTATTAACGATCCGTATCTGTATACAATTCCGATGATGGCTGTTATCTCTTCCCTAAGCACTGTATTGTACAAGCAATTACTTACCACGGCCATAAATAAGCCAACGGTTCAGCAAAAAGTTACAGGTTATCAAACAGCAATGATCGCCAGATTGGCGATGTTAGAGGGTGCTTCTCTTTTCGGGATCGTCGTGTACCAGCTTACAGCAAACTTGTTATATCTCGTTGTTTCGGGGATAATTATCCTATTCTTCATCGTTATCCGGCCTACAAGAGATAAAATAGAAACCGATCTGAATTTAGATTACCAGGATAAAGCAGAACTAGATAACGACGGAATAAGTAACGAGCAGAAATATTGAGGCTGTTACCGCTTTATAAATTTATCCTTCAATATCCGTTTCATCACCTCGTCGTTATAATTAGAGCTCATGGTTATTTTGTTTTCGCCAAGGTGTAAAACATTGCCCTCAATGGTGTTGATGCGGCCCATGTTAACGATATAGCTTTTGTGCACCTGCACAAATTTTTCGGGTGGTAATTGCTCTAAAATACCCTTAATAGTTAAATAAACTACAAGTTTCTCCTGTGTGGTATAAAGTGTAACATAATTGGCCATAGCCTCAACATAAAGCAAATCGTTATACAGTACGCGCTTTATCTTCCCATCGCATTTCACGTAAAAATATTCGTCGCTTGATTTTTCAACAGGGTCAGGTTTCTGTTTCAACGTTTTAAGTTCTAAAGCTTTCTGACTTGCTTTGATGAAACGTTCAAGCGAAAAAGGCTTCACCAGATAATCAATCACAGCCATTTCAAAACCTTCCAGTGCGTATTGACCATATGCGGTGGTCATGATCACCATGGGTAAATTAGCCGACGATCTTAAAAACTCCATACCGCTCATCTTCGGCATGTTAATATCCAGAAAGATCAGGTCGGTAGGTTGGCTATTGATCACGCTAATGGCCTTAAGCGGGTTTTCGGCTATCCCAACTAAACTCAAAAAATCGGTTTCCTCAATATATTCCTGCAACAACTTGCGGGCTATCGGCTCATCATCAATTATAACGCAATTTAAAACCATAAATTCATCAGGGTTAACTCAACAGTATAATCATCTTCGCTTTCGTTGATCTTCAGGCTATGCTTTTCAGGATAAAGCAGTTCCAACCGGCGTTTAGTGTTGGCAATCCCCAATCCCGACGCCCCATTGGAACCGTTGATGAACGAATCCTTGGTGTTGAATATCTTAAAATACAAATTGCCATCGTTAAACCGGAGTTTAATGTCAATTATGTTTTCGCGGCCTTCATTAAAACCAACATATTTAAAAGCATTCTCAATAAAATTGATAAAGATCAATGGCGATACTGTGATATTACCGCTTATCTCATCGGCACAAAATGATACTTGAATACGCTCGTCTATTCGGCTTTTTTGCAGCGCAATGTAATTGCGCATGTAATTGATCTCTCTATCCAGTTCAATTTGTTCAACATTGCATTCATACAACTGGTAACGCAACATATCCGAAAATACGAGCAGCATCTCGCGTGCAGGCTTATTGGTTTTGTCGATGTGTGCGTAGATAGAATTAATAGAGTTAAACAAAAAGTGCGGGTTAAACTGCGCCCTTAAAAAATTAAGTTCATTATCAGCCCTTTCTTTCTCGATCTGCTCGATATATCGCTGCGAGCTTATCTTTTCGGTTATTAGCCTGGTAACCAATATCAGTACTACCCAAAAAAGGATATTGATAAACGAATCTGAAAATACCTTGTACGGGTTAAATTGATCAACATTTACTTTAAACAAATACCTACTGATCAAAAACGATACAGGCACCCGCAGTAACGCGCCCGCCAATATCCCGGCCAAAAAACAAAACCCAAAAGCCACATATCTTTTACGGTTAAGCAATGCCGGTACCGTAAAAAGCGAATTATAATAGTAATTACCTGCTATAAATATGAGGTAACAGAATTGTATGGTTAGCGCATGAGTGAGCACCAGTGTGCCATTCCTGAAAATAAAGATCCAGAAAAGGTAGGCCAGCAGCCAAAAGCCAAGGTGATATATTAACTTATTACTTTTCAAAAACACCGTTCAATATTTCGCTAAGATAATCATTTGGGTTCTGCTCCGTCTGGAAATGCCTGGCCTTTGTGGCAGGTGGTACATTGTACAATTAAGCCTGGGTCGCCCAGTTTAGGGTGTTTGTTTTTTAACCATCTTTTGTTCAGATCAATCGTCATTCGCATCATGGTACGCGTTATTTCTTTTTCGGGCTTCGCATCGCTTGCAAAATCCAACCCGTGGCCATCTTTGTTATTTGCATGGCAAAAACCGCAGCTAACACCTATGCCATCTTCAAAGTCGTCGGCCATAATACTTTGCAGGTCTTTTGAACTGATATCTTTTGGCAAAACTTTTAAATTAGTATAAAGTGGCTTATCAGCAGGTTTCTTGTCATCGGCCGTTTTTTTAATAGTTGCCGCTGTTGTAATACTTACAATAGCGGCAAGGCCTCCGATAACACAAATTTTTTTGTTGATTTTCATCCTGTTTGTATTAAGCTTTCTTTGCGATTACATTGATCATTACTTCCAGTTCATCCGATACGGTACTTGTACCACCTACTCCAAAATCCTTTCTGTTCATCTTAAACGAGCCTTTAAAAACAAAGCCGTCCCCGCCCGGCGTAGCCTCAAACGGGAACTTTATTGGCTTCGTCTTCCCTTTTATGATGAGCTGGCCGTTAAATAAGTAGGTCGCGCTCTTTACGTTGGTGATCTGTGTTGATTTGAGCCTGATGCGTGGATAATTCTTCACGTCAAAAAAACTATCGCCTTTTAAATGTTCATCCCGCATACTGTTATCGGTATTAACGGTACCAGCGGATACCGTAACATCAAAATTGCTTGCAGTTGGGTTTTGAGGGTTGAAATTAATCGTTCCCTCAAAACCGTTAAAACTGCCATTTACATCAAATCCCAGATTTTTAATAGTAAACTTCAGGGTCGATCCCTGCTCTGCCGGTTTATACTGCGCATGGCTTATTTTAGCTGCGCAGATCACCAGCAGTATTATTATCAACTTTTTCATTTGTAATATTATTTATCAGCTATAACTAATGGTGTATCGGTAATAGCCAGGGCATGGTCATGTTCAACATAATTTACGCTGGTTAAACCTAAGTAGCTGCGCAGTTTCTCGGCAGGTACTTTCATTGGACCCGGCGAAGGTGCTGCACCCGGTGCAGGTTGCGGGAAAGCGGTCGAGTTTGCAGTGTGGAAAGTGATATTGCCCTCAATCTTTTGAATGGTTTGATGGATGTGACCGTTCAGTACAGAAACCGATCCGAAGCGTTTTAGTAAAGCTAATGCCTGTGCACTGTCATCAGTACCCCAGCCCCATTGTGGATAAATGGCCCAAAGTGGTATGTGTGCAAAAACTACTATAGGCGTGCTGTTTGACAATGGTTTCAAATCGGCCTCTAACCATTTAAGCTGGGCAGCACCAATATAACCTAAACCGCCGTCAACGTGGTTAGTTACATTGTTTAAACCTATAAAATGTACACCATGCGAATCAAAGCTATACCAGCCATCGCCTAAGGTGCCTTTGCCAAAACGCTCCATGTATAATTTACCATTGTCGGTAACGTCATGTTCGCCCGGTACGTAAAATATCTTTTCGGTTTTAACGCTTTTTAGCGATTGATCTAAAGTATCAAATTCATCAGCTTGGGCAAGGTGGGTTAAATCACCGGTGTGCAGCACAAACGATGGCGTTACCGGCATATTATTGATCTTTGATATAGCAGCATTTAACGTACCAACCACATCAGGATTAGCGGCTTTATTAAAACCGATGTGGCTGTCGCTGATCTGCGCAAAGCTAAAATCGGCCTTAGGTATTACAAGGCCCTTTTTAAGCGCACCAGTTGATTTATCGATCATCTGGCTCATGCCAAATGATTTTAATATACCGCCCGACATCATCCAGATCACTCCGGTACCCGCCCAGGCCATACATTCTAAAAACCCCCGACGGTCAATGCCGTCATTATTGATCCCCGGCGCAGTGTTGTCTTCAGGCTGAAAATTGTCTTCCATAGCTTTATCTTTTAAGTGATTAAATTGAATTACACCACTAAAAAAGATAAAGAGCGGCCCCGCCCGAATTATTTTACATGAAGCACCGAAAATACTTGACGAAATATGGTTTACAGAATCAGGCGGCTATTGAATTTTTAATTTAAAGGAGAATTTTGAACCCACACCCTCTTTGCTTTCGACATTGATCGTACTATCATGATAGCGAAGTATTTCTGAAACAAGATAAAGACCTATGCCAAATCCTGAAATGGTTTTTATTTCTTCGTTTTTTACCCTGTAAAATCTCTGAAAAAGATTTTCTTGATCTGCAGCCTTGATACCTATGCCATTATCAATTACAGAAACCTCAACTATATCATTATTTTTTTCGCATGTAACTAAAATTTCACCTCCTTTAGGCGAATACTTTATCGCGTTGCTTACCAGGTTCATCAGCACCTGCCCTATTTTATCCTGGTCGGCATTAACCATCACACCGGCACAATGCGACGTTTTTATAGTATGGAGTGATGTAAAATACTGGGCATCACCAGCTATTTCTTCTATCAGTGCATCTAAACTAAAACGTGTTTTATTAATCTCTATCTTTCCCTCTTCTAATTTTGCCAGGCTTAAAAAATCCTGTATCATGGCCGTCATCTTTTTAGTCTGGATGTCGGCCCTTGTTAAAGCATTAGTTCTAAAAGGGTCTTCTTCACCTTTAGATTTGAGTAATAAAACCTGGATGTATGATCGCAGTGACGTAAGCGGCGTTTTCAATTCATGACTCACCATGGCTATAAAATCATTTTTCCGTATTTCCTCCTGCTTTTTTTCGGTGATGTCGCGGGCAATTTTCGAAAGGCCGATGATATTGTCCTTCGAGTCGCGCATTGGTGAAATAGTTAGCGATACATCAATTAATTCGCCATTTTTTTTCAACCTTCGGGTTTCAAAATGTTCTACACGTTCTCCTCTGGCTAATCGCGATAAAATTTCAACCTCCTCATGTTGCCTATCAGGTGGGATGATCTTCAGTATCGATTGACCTATCATTTCCTCCGCCTCATACCCAAAAGTTCGTTCTGCTGATTGATTCCAACTGGTGATGATCCCTTCGAGGGTTTTACTCACAATGGCATCGTCTGATGAATCGACTATTGCAGCAAGTTTGGCATTCTTTTCTTCTGCAATTTTAGCATCCGTAATATCTATCACGGTACCGATAAAACGTTCGGCCTGTGATTTATTATTAAAATGCACCTTCCCTTTTGCTCTTATCCATCTTACACTTCCATTATCAAAACGGGTAATACGATAGGTCGCATCATAGTCACCGTTACCGGTTGGGTCCATCGCTTTCTCAACCTCCCTATTTACAAAATCGTGATCTTCCGGATAAATGTGCGCAGCAAATACCTGCATATTAATTTTCATATCATCCGGAGCGCCATAGATATTTCTGCATTTGTCAGACCAGGTTAAAACACCTTCGAGGGGGTGATAATCCCATGTACCCAAACTGGTAGAATCCATTGCCATCTGCAACCTGGCCTCGCGCTCTTCCAACTCCAATTCACGCTGCTCGTAACGGGCGAGTTTTTCCTGTAATTCTTTTAACTTTTCAATAGAGGGAAGAGGATTTTGCATGTTTTATTTAATGTTCTCGAGCGCATAAAATTAATAATTGCAATTACAATACAGACAGGTGACTAAATTGTTTAGTTATATGTTTTTTTCGTAAAAAGCATTCTCTGATGGATTTATCTTTTTGTTTATTACTATAGGTGTTGGGTATAAATTGGATTTCCTAAAAGTAAATAAATCCTCAATTTTCTTATCAATATTTATATTTATTAACGATACAGCTTCTGTATTTTTATTTATTCTCTGTTTTTTTTATCTTCACGCTAACTTTACCATTCGCAATTAGCTATGAAAACAATATTTACCAGGGCATCCCTTTGCCTTATTGTCATAATTTTGTTCGGCGTAAAAGTTTCGGCGGTATCTATTACCTCTTTTACTCCAAGGATAGGCGTTCCGGGTACTTTAATAACCATAACCGGCACCGATCTAAGCAACCCTACGAGCTTTTCTATTGGTGGTAAACCAGCTATTATCATATCAAATACCGGGACAAAATTAGTAGGAATGATCATGCCGGGAGCACGATCAGGGAACATAACTATAATCAATGCACACGGCTCCGCTGTAAGCGCTACCAATTTTATGCTCGTTGTTACGCCCGATCCGGGAGGCTCGCAAGGCACCAAGTTAACGGGCCGGGACACAGCTGGCGCAGCTGCACAAGGTGTAAGTGTTGCATATAGTTCAACCGGTTATACATCAATTGTGGGCGGCAATACCGATAGTGCAAAAATTGGCGCAGCCTGGGTATACGCTTCAGGCGGTACGCAACAAGGCACTAAATTAGTAGGCACCAACGCAATCGGGCAATCGGCACAGGGTACTTCTGTTGCAATCAGCGCCGATGGTAATACAGCTATTGTTGGTGGTCCTGGCGATAACAACAGCCAGGGTGCAGTGTGGGTGTTTACCCGTACCAATACCACCTGGACACAACAGGGCCCCAAGCTAACTATCACTACTGCAAATCCTGTAAAGTTAGGTATTTCGGTTTCCTTAAGTGCCGACGGCAATACCTTTGTTGCCGAAGCTTCGGGCGATAACAACGGCGCGGGCGGGGCTTACGTATTTGTACGCAATAACGGAATATGGAGCCGGCAGGGCGGCATGCTGGCAGCTACCGGTTCGGCAGCAGGCGCACCCGATGAGCAACGCGTGGCCATAAGCGCCGATGGCAATACTTTTATTATGGGTGCACATACCTCAACCGCCGGAACGGGGTCTGCCTGGATATTTACACGTAATAATGGTACCTGGTTGCAGCAAGCGGCTCCATTGTTTGGTACAGGGTCAATAAGTAGCCCCAACCAAGGCAGCTCTGTTGCCTTAAGCGCCGATGGCAATATAGCCGCGGTTGGTGGTTTTACCGATAATAATCAAACAGGGGCAGTGTGGATATTTAAAAATGATACAACGGCCCACGTATGGAAACAAATGGGATATAAAATAGTAAGTGTTGATACCATAGGTAAAGCTAAGCAGGGTTGCTCTGTAAGCCTAAACGCCGATGGTACAGTATTGCTGTTTGGCGGTCTGACTAATGATAGCAATACTGGTTTGGCACGGTTATATATCCGTAGAGATAGCATCTGGACCCCTTTTCCAGTACCGTTAAGTTTCGTAGATGCAGTAAAAGGTTCGTATGCAGGCAATTCGGTAGCGCTTAGCGCCGATGGGATCAATTCTATCGTTGGTGGTTTTGGTCACGATGCAGGGCACGGCATTGCCTGGCTGGCTGGCGGCATTGGCGGTAGCGGCGGTAGCGGCGGCTCACCGTGTGCCTTACCCGGTGTTAATACAGCAGCTGCTACTGCCATCACATCTGATGGGGCTACTTTAAATGGCTCTGTTAGTGCTGTTAACACTTTGCCAACGTCTGTAGTTTTTGAGTTTGCTACCTTATCCGATATGTCGAACTCCGTCGTTGCCGAACCGAACACCGGCACCACTCCCTTATTGGGCAATAGTTCGTTTAGCGCAGTATTAAACAAGCAATTAAAACCGGCAACTACCTATTATTTCCGTATAGTTGCTGCAAATTACTGCACAGAGATAACCTACGGTAATATTATGCAATTTACTACACCTGCCGATGCGCCAGGCAGTGGGCTTTCTGTACAAACTATACCAACAGCTTTTAGCCCTAACAATGACGGCATAAACGACAAATGGGATATTCCTTTTTTAAGTAAATATCCAAATTGCTCTGTTAAAATTTTCAATCGTGGCGGCCAGGTTGTCTTCGCATCAACAGGCTACACCACATCCTGGGATGGCCGTTTTAAAAACAGCGATCTGCCATCTGGAGCTTATTTTTATATAATAGATCTTAAAAACAATCAAAACTCGATATCGGGTGCAGTTAATTTGGTCAAGTAAATGAATAAACGTTTACTATCCCTCCTGCTACTGTTTCCCGTTAAATTATTTGCTCAGCAATTACCGCAATATACCCAATACACATTTAACGAATTATTAATCAACCCGGCCGTTGCCGGTATTGAAACCTATTGGGATATCAAAACCGGTTATCGCAGTCAATGGACAGGTTTGCAGAGCGCCCCAACTACCGGGTACTTCACGGTAAGTATCCCGTTAAATAAAGAGTTTACCGAAGGCAATTATGGCCAGATCATCCGGAATACCGATAATCCTATAGGCCGGACCGATCGGGATAGCTATCAGGCTTCATTTAACCATGGCGGCATTAGCCTTAGTTTGGTGGGTGATAAATCAGGCGCGTTCAATCAAACGCATTTTAACACAGGCTATGCTTATCACCTTATGGTTAATGATCAGTTTAACCTGGCTGTGGGCGCCTCGGTTGGTTTCAATAATATTAGCTTAAATGTTAGCCAGCTGACATTTAATAATCCTATCGATCCGGCGGTTAGCCAGGGTGGTAACGGCCAGTTTAAACCCGATGCCGCAGTAGGAATGTGGGGCTATGGCCCTGCGTTTTTTATTGGTGCATCAGCACAGCAACTCATCCCCCAAGATCTTAGTTTTAACAGCAAGCCATCTGGCAATCAAAGTAAAATACCTACCCAATACTTCTTTACTTTAGGTTTTAAGGTATACCCTTCTGATGATGTAACGTTGTTGCCATCGGTGGTTGTTAACCCGTCCGCCAATACCCCAATTAATTTGGATGTAAATGTTAAGATAGCTTTCCGTGATATATTTTGGTTTGGCGGGGCATATCGAAAAAATGATGCCATAACAAGCAGTGTGGGTTTTAACATTGGCGCACTGTTTACTGTTGGCTACGCTTACGATTATTCAATATCCGATTTAAGTGCTGTAAACAAAGGCACACATGAAATTATGTTAGGAGTACTTTTGCATAATAAGTACAACGTAACAACCGCGCGCCACACCTGGTAGTGCCTAATGAAATTAGCATCTTCAATTTGAGCTGTCGGATAATATCCTACAATTGCTTGCATATATACTATAACAACCAAGTAGTGTATCCGGATAAATTTGTTTCATCAATAAATCTAACTAAACAAAAAATTTAATTGACGGCTGGCAGCGCGTACAGCCGATTAAAATCCCTGATAAAATCTACAAAAGGTCTTTATCAGGATGAAAACTAATATCAATACATGTCCGAAAACATCATTCTAAAAGGCATTACCTGGAATCACAGTCGCGGCTTTACGCCGATGGCGGCTACCGCACAACGTTTTTCAGAACTTAATCCATCTGTTACCATTACCTGGGAAAAACGCTCATTGCAGCAATTCGCCGATCTTTCCATTCAGCAATTAGCCGAACGGTATGACCTGCTCGTCATCGACCATCCATGGGCAGGCTTCGCCGCAAAAACTAATAGTATTTTAGCATTCGATAAATACCTGCCTGCTGAATTTTTAGCCGATCAGGAGCAAAACACTGTTGGTCATTCCTACGAAAGTTATAATTATAATGGCCATCAATGGGCATTAGCTATTGACGCTGCCACACCCGTAGCTTCTTCGCGCCCCGACCTGCTTCAAAAGCATAGTTTATCCCTGCCAAAAACCTACCAGGAGTTACTCTCAATGGCGAAAAAAGGCTTGGTTGCTTTCCCTGGCATCCCGATAGACTCATTAATGACGTTTTATACTTTCTGTTGTTCATTAGGGGAAGACCCTTGTCAGCAGGAAGATACAGTGATAAGCGAAGCAACCGGGGTAAAAGCGTTACAAATGTACAGGGAGTTGGCTTCATATATTGCTCCTGCTTGCTTTGATCGTAACCCTATACAAACTTATGAAGCGATGACGCTGAGCGACGATATTGCTTATTGCCCTTTTGCATATGGTTATTCCAACTATTCGCGCAAAGGTTATGCGCGTAAGTTGCTGCATTTTCATGATATGGTTACCCTTAACGGGGAAACTAATCTACGTAGTTCGTTAGGTGGTACGGGGTTGGCGGTTTCATCAAATTGTAAATACATTGATATAGCCATGCAGTATGCACAGTACGTGGCCTCGCCGCAATGCCAGCGCGGTTTGTATACGGATAATGGCGGTCAGCCAGGGCATTTAACCGCGTGGACGGATGAAGATAACAACCTCAAAACACATAACTACCTTGCCGCCACTTTACCGGCATTGCAACGCGCTTATCTGCGTCCGCGGTATTTCGGACATATGTTTTTCCAGGACCATGCCGGAGATATTGTACGTGATTACCTGATGCAGGGTGGTGATGAATTACAGGTATTGGCTGCGTTAAACAACCTGTATGTAGAATCTAAAACCAAAGTACAGGCATAAATGAAACCATTAGAAGGTCTTTTGGTATTAGAATTTGCACAGTTTATGGCTGCGCCAACAGCCGGTTTGCGGCTGGCAGATCTGGGTGCACGAGTTATCAAAATTGAGCGCCCGGTTAAAGGCGAAGCAGGGAGGCAAATTGCCATACGTAATATTTTTATTGATGGCGATAGTTTGGTTTTTCATACCATCAATCGCAATAAGGAATCGTATGCTGCCGATCTTAAAGATGCCGGTGATATGGAGCATATCAAAAAACTGATACAAAAGGCAGATGTGGTCACGCATAACTTTCGCCCCGGCGTAATGGAGAAGATCGGTTTGGATTACGAATCCGTTAAAGCCATTAACCCTCGCATTATTTATGGCGTGGTTACCGGTTACGGCACCAAAGGCCCGTGGGCTTTGCGACCAGGTCAGGATCTGCTTATTCAGTCCTTATCCGGATTAACTTATTTATCTGACACTGCCGATGCCGGGCCTGTTCCATTCGGTTTGGCTACTGCCGATATGATCTGCGGGGCGCATTTTGTGCAGGGCATCCTGGCCGCATTAATCAGGCGGGCAAAAAACAATACCGGTGCACTGGTTGAAGTGAGCTTAATGGAATCGGTGCTTGATATGCAGTTTGAGGTGATCACCACTTATTTAAATGATGGCGGTAAATTACCGCAGCGCAGCAGCGTAAAAGGCAATGGCCACGCTTATTTGAGTGCTCCTTACGGGATATATCAAACTAAGGACGATTATATCGCTCTCGCAATGGGCGATTTGCATAAAATAGGTAATGCTTTAGGTTGTGATGTTTCGGATACCTATCCCGACAAGGCGCAATGGTTTGAACATCGTGATGAGATCATGACCTTATTTGCCGAAAGGCTCAAAACCAAAACCACCGGCCAATGGGTAAACGAGTTGGATGTTCAAGGCATTTGGTGCTCAGAAGTATTTACTTATCAGCAAACCTTACAACACCAGGGCTACCAGGTATTAGGGATGCAGCAACAGGTTAAATTGCCTTCCGGCGGAAGCCTGACCACAACCCGCTGTCCTATCCGCATAAATGGCGACAGGCTTTACAGCAATGTAGCCGCACCCCGGCCCGGCGCTCAAACTGATTTAATAAACCAGCAATTTGAACTGATATGAAACCATTGGAAGATTATTTAGTGGTTGATTTTAGCCAGTTCCTATCGGGGCCTTCAGCAGCATTAAAGCTGGCTGATCTGGGCGCACGGGTAATTAAAATTGAAAAGCCCGGTACAGGAGATATTTGCCGGCATTTATATACATCGAACGTTATATTGAATGGCGAGTCTTCGGTATTTCATGCCATCAATCGCAATAAAGAAAGCTTTGCCGCGGATGTTAAGAATGATGAGGATAAAAAGCACGTCTGGCAACTGCTCAAACAGGCAGATGTGGTGATGCATAACTTTCGTCCGGGTGTAATGGAGCGTTTAGGTTTTGATTACGAGAGCGTACGCAAAGTAAATCCGGGTGTAGTTTATGGTGAGATATCGGGCTATGGAACAGAAGGCCCGTGGAAAGACAAACCCGGTCAGGATCTTTTGCTACAATCTCTGTCGGGATTAACGTGGTTGAGCGGCAACGCCGGAGGACCGGTGCCTATGGGTTTATCCATCATTGACATGCTTGCCGGAAACCATTTAGCACAGGGTATTTTGGCCTGCCTTTATCGTAAAGCCATCGGCGGCGAAGGCGCTTTGGTGCAGGTGAGCATGCTGGAATCTGCTATCGATTTTCAGTTTGAGGCAATTACAACTTATTATTACGACGGTAAACTGCCCGAGCGTTCTGCCAAAAACAATGCACATGCTTATTTGGGCGCGCCTTACGGGATATACCAGACAGCTAACGGTTATATGGCTTTGGCTATGGGTTCTATACCGCAATTGGGCGAATTGTTAAACTGCGAACCTTTATTAGCATATACAGATATTGGCGAGGCCTTCCACAAGCGTGATGAGATCAAAGCTAAGCTTGCTGCACACTTATTGACAAACACTACCGAACATTGGCTCAACATTTTACAAAAAGCCGATATCTGGTGTGCCGAGGTATTAAGCTGGGATAAACTGATGCAAAACGATGGTTTTAAAGCATTGGATATGGTGCAGGAAGTAACCATGAACGATGGTTTTAAATATCGTACCACCCGCTCCCCTATCCGCATCGATGGGGAATTGCTCACATCACCGAAAGGCTCACCAAAGCTTGGACAGGATAACGAAACCATTTTAACCCAATTGAGCCATGCAGACTGATACCTTAAAAATAGCCGTGCGCAAATTCGGCCCGTTTGAAACGGCTCTGCAAAAGCTATGGGATAGGTATTGCGCGGTTTCGGGATGCAGTTTAAAAGTCGAAATGGTACCAATGGATCTGGACGATCTGCATGCTGCGATATTGGAAAACAATGGATTAAAAAATGGAGATTGGGATATTGCTCATGTAGTTACTGATTGGTTGTTGGAAGCCTGGCAAGATGGCTCATTAGAAAACCTGCAAGCTTACATTGCACAAAATCCGCCGGATGGATATCCGCATGGCTGGAGTAATTCGTTATTGGGCATGCAGCAGTTTGGTGAAGGTATAGCCGGATTGCCATTTCATGATGGGCCGGAATGTTTGATATACCGTAAAGACTTGTTTGAGGACAGCAATGAGCAGCAGGCTTTTTTTGATCAGTTTGGCAAACCGTTGCAAGTGCCTAAAACCTGGGACGATTTTAAAACCATCGCGCAGTTTTTTTACCGGCCGGAGCAAAATCTTTACGGGACGGTATTTGCCGGTTTACCCGATGGCCACAACACTGTATTTGATTTTTGCCTGCAACTGTGGACACGTGGTGGTGCACTAACCGACAAGGATGGGTACGTAAACATCAATACCCGGGCCGCATTGGAAGGCCTAACCTTTTACAGGGACATGCTGCTTAATAAACAAGCCGTACATCCAAATACCATGCAATATGAATCGGTACAAACCGGGATGGCCTTTGCCCGGGGCGAAGCTGCCATGATGGTGAACTGGTTTGGGTTTGCTTCGATGTGCGAGGTGATCGATGAATCGGTAGTTAAAGGTAAAGTTGATATTGCGCCAATACCTTGTACCGAGGGAAATGAGTCTGCTTCTTTAAATGTATACTGGCTTTATACTATTGGCAGCGGCAGCAGGCATAAACAAACCGCTTATGATTTTATCCGCTTTGCCATCAATCAGCAAAACGATAAGCTGCTCACTTTAGAGGGTGGTATCGGTTGCCGCATTTCAACATGGGTTGATGCCGGCGTAAATTCCATTATCCCCTATTATCATAAATTAGAACAACTGCATCAAAACGCCCGTTCGCTGCCGCAAAAAAGTAACTGGGCGCAAATAGCTAAAATTATTGACGAGGTGGTATTGCTGGCCATTAACAGTAATACACCAGTTGAACAACTACTTGCCAATGGGCAACTAAAAATAAGCAGGTTAGATAAAGCTTAAAAATTATGCAAATACCTTATAAACCGATATTGCCCAAAACGCCTGTACCCATTATGATTATTGGTGCCGGTGGTATTGTTGGTGATGCGCACTTACCGGCATATAAAAAAGCTGGTTTTACCGTGTTCGGAATAACTAACCGCACCCGTGCGCGTGCCGAAAAACTGGCTGATGAATGGGGAATACCGAATGTTTATGATACCGTTGAGGATGCCGTAGCACATGCACCGGCCAATGCTGTTTACGATATCACCATTATGCCCGAGCAGTTTGTAGAAACACTGAACAAACTGCCCGATGGTGCCGGTGTGCTGATACAAAAACCAATGGGCGACTATTTTTGGCAGAGTAAAGAAATATTGGAAGTTTGCCGGAAAAAGAATTTAGCCGCGGCTATTAATTGCCAGTTGCGCTTCGCTCCCTTTGTAAGCGCAGCACGATACATGATCGATCAGGGTATGATTGGTGAGTTATATGATATGGAAGTACGGGTAACCTTACAAACGCCGTGGGAGTTGTTTCCCTTCGTGATGGTGCACCCGAGGCTGGAGATACAGTACCATAGCATCCACTACATCGATCTGATGCGCTCGTTTTTGGGCGACCCGCGCACGGTGATGGCCAAGACATTAAAGCATCCGGCAAAAACCTTATCTTCATCACGCTCGACGATATTGTTTGATTATGGCGATACCATGCATGCAGTGATCAATACCAATCACGATCATTCGTTCGGGCCGCATAACCAGGAAAGCTTTATTAAATGGGAAGGTACCAAAGGCGCCATCAAAGCACGTATGGGCCTGCTAATGGATTACCCGCATGGCGTACCCGATAAGTTTGAATATTGTATTATGGAGGAAGGCAAAGTGCCCGAATGGAAGGAGATAGCATTAGAAGGCTCCTGGTTCCCTGATGCGTTTATCGGTACCATGGGCAGTTTGATGCGCTATAAGCTTGGCGAAACTGATGTATTGCCAACGAGTGTTGAAGATGTGATCAAAACTATGGCAGTAGTTGAAAGCGCTTATATATCAAGTGATAATGGAGGCGTGATTGTGGCAGAGAGATTTGTTTAATTTCGGATTTCGGATGTTCAATTTCGAATTTATTTTAACAAAAACTATGTCATTGCGAGGAACGAAGCAATCGCACATAGGCAAGGCGGGCTTACGGGGCCGCTCTGTACAGCAAGCGATTGCTTCGTCCCTCGCAATGACAAAACAAAGCTATCAATAACCAATAACTTAATAACCTACTAACTCAATAACCAATAAACCAATCCATGTATTTCAAATCCATATTTTTCGAAGATTACACCATAGGCGAAAAGCGCATAACCCTTGGACGCACCATTACCGAAACCGATTTTGTGGTGCACGCGGGCCACACAGGCGACTTTTTCCCGCATCACATGGATGCCGAGTGGTGCAAAACTCAGCCGTTTAAACAACGTATTGCGCACGGCACGATGGTGTTCAGCATCGGTATCGGGTTAACAGCTTCAGAGATCAACCCGGAGGCTTTTTCGCGCGGGTATGATACCTTACGCTTTATTAAGCCGGTATTTATAGGCGATACAATACATTCGGAGATCACCATTTCGGCTAAAAGTGACGCCAAGAAACCAGAGTTCGGCATCGTGACCGAGCACGTAGAGATCATTAACCAGCACGGCGAGGTAGTACAAGTGTGCGACCACCTGCTGATGGCTAAAAGAAAACAAAACGCATAACGATGGCCGGTATTAGCAATAGTACACCAAATGGTGTTATAAACGAGGCAGACTTAAAGGGCAAAACCCTATTGTTGCCATTTGTATTAATCTGCTGCCTGTTCTTTTTATGGGGCATGGTGCATAATCTTGATGGTGTATTGATACCTCACTTAAAAAAGGCCTGTCAGCTCAATAACCGTCAATCAACATTAGTGGATACGGCGATATTTTTGGCCTATTTTATTATGGCGATACCTGCCGGTATGCTGCTTAAAAAATTTGGTTATAAAAATAGTATCATCATAGGGCTGATCCTGGCTACCATTGGCGCAGCCCTATTTATCCCGGCAGCAAACGCGTTGGCTTATACAGGTTTTTTAGGCGCCTTATTTATTATCGGCTGTGGGATTGCCATTTTGGAGACCGCCGCTAACCCCTACTCGGCCATACTTGGCGACCCGGCAGGTGCGACTACCAGGCTAAACCTGGCAGCAGCTTTTAACGGAACCGCTGCGTTTGTCGGTCCTCTTGTTGGTACCCTATTCATACTATCGGGCAAAGAGTACACAGCAGATCAACTGAAAGCCATGCCGGATGCGGCACGCTCAGCTTTTTTACTGCACGAGGCATCATCGGTAAAGCTTCCGTATGGTATACTTGCCGCAACGCTTGCTGTAATAGCTATCCTATTCTTTATCGCTAAACTACCCGAAATTAAAAGTGTATCGAAAGAAGAAACATCAGGCGGTAGCTTTTTTGGCGCATTGCGGCACAAACATTTAAGTTGGGCGGTTGTGGCGCAATTTTTTTATGTGGGTGCGCAGGTTTGTGTTACCAGCTTTTTTATCCGTATGGCTAAGCAAGGCGCGGGATTCGACGAAATAAAAGCCGGTTACTATTTAACCATGTATGGGGTTTTATTTATGGGAGGTCGCTTTATCGGCACACTATTTTTGCAGTTTGTAAAATCGCACAAGTTGCTCACTATTTACGCGGTTATTACCACCTTGCTTTGTGTAGTGGCGATTTTGGGCAAAGGCGCTTATGTAGTTTATTGTTTAGGTGCGATTGGTTTCTTTATGTCGATCATGTTTCCAACCATTTTCGCTCTAGGTATAGATGGGATCGGCGATGATACCAAACCCGGTTCGTCATGGCTCATTATGTCGATAGTAGGTGGCGCGATACTTCCCTACCTGATGGGTACGGTGATCGACCTGAACCATGACAATATACAGATGGGTTACATCGTGCCGCTTATTTGTTTTTTAGTGATCGTGTATTTCGGTGTAAACGGTTATAAGATCAAAAAACAGATTAGCTAAGTGCATGATAATATCCTATAAAAGTTGGATAACCTATCATCACAAATAACAGGCACGTTATAATAGTTTTGAGATCGTACAATTAAACCAAATCAATACAATATAAAATATTATCTTAGGGTCATCCCTGGGGCAATAGCCAACATAAACTGTATAGCTACCAATTTATAATGAGCAGTAAAACTACTTTGGGTGTCATTATTGGCAACCGCGATTTTTTCCCCGACAGACTGGTTGCCGAGGCAAGGCAGGATATTTTAGCACTATTCGCCAAACTGAACCTGAACGCCATCATGCTGGATGAACAGCAATCGAAATTAGGCGGTGTTGAAACTTTTAGCGATGCACAGAAATGTGCCGAGTTGTTTCGCAAAAACCAGGATGATATTATCGGTATTTTAGTGGTACTGCCAAATTTCGGCGACGAACGCGGCATTGCCGAAACGCTTAAACTGGCTAACCTTAACGTACCTGTACTGATACAGGGCTACCCCGACGAACTCAATAAACTGGATGTTGCCCGCCGCCGCGACTCGTGGTGCGGTAAGATATCCGTTTGCAATAATTTATACCAATTTGGCATTAAATATAGCTTAACTGCGCAGCATGTTATCCATGTAAACGATGCTGCCTTCGGCCCTGAGCTGCTGAACTTTGTTTCGGTTTGCCGTGTGGTTAAAGGATTGCGTAAGGTGCGTATCGGCGCGGTAGGCGCTCGTCCGGGTGGTTTTAACACTGTGCGTTATAGCGAGAAGATCTTACAACGTAACGGTATTTCGGTAGTAACTGTCGACCTTTCGGAGATATTGGGCAATGCCAATAAATTGAGTCAACACGACCAAGTGGTTAAAGACCGCTTAGACAAGATACTGGCCTACGCGCCCAAAGGCCGTACCCCGGATGAGGCTTTGATACAAATTGCCAAACTGGATGTGGTGCTCAATAATTTTATGCAGGATAACGCGCTTGATGCTACGGCTATCCAATGCTGGACATCGCTGCAGCAAAACTACGGCTGTAACGTGTGTACCAGCATGAGTATCATGAGCGAAAATATGCTGCCAAGCGCCTGCGAGGTTGACGTTACCGGTACACTGAGCATGTATGCCATGCAACTGGCGTCGGGTTCGCCAAGCGCGCTGGTTGACTGGAATAACAATTACGCCGACGACGAGAACAAATGCGTGCTTTTCCATTGCGGTAACTGGGCAAAATCATTCCTGCCGGATATCGAGATCAGCACCGCTCCTATTTTAGGTACTACCGTTGGCGAAGAAAACACTTACGGCGCGCTGGCTGGCCGTACCCCGGCATCGCCGTTAACCTTCGGCCGTATCAGTACCGATGATTGCAAAGGCATCATCAAAGCCTACATTGGCGAAGGTAAACTGACCGATGATCCGCTGAATACTTTCGGTAACCGCGCCGTAGCGCAGATCAATAACATGCAGGGCCTGATGCAGTACGTTTGCCGCAACGGATTTGAACACCATGTGGTAATGAACGCATCGAACACCGCCGGCATTTTACAGGAAGCTTTGGGCAATTACATGGGTTGGGAAGTTTATCAGCACATTTAAAACTATGACAGAGAAGGAACTCGCTCAAAAATCGGTTGAGTATCGCAAAAAGATACTCAAATACATTGTGGGCGCCAATGCCGGCCACACCGGTGGTAGCCTGTCTTGTATCGATATTTTGAACGTATTGTATAATAAGATCATGAATGTTAGCCCGGAGAATTTCAAGTCGCCGGACCGTGATCGTTACATTCAGAGCAAAGGGCATTGTGTTGAAGCTTTGTTTGTAACGCTTGCCGATAAAGGTTTCTTTCCTGAAAGCGACCTGGAAACGCTATGCAAATATCAATCGCATTACATCGGTCACCCTACCAAAAAGGTGAACGGTGTTGAGCAAAATACCGGCGCTTTGGGTCATGGTTTGCCTATCGCTGCAGGCGTGGCTTTAGCAGCCAAAATGGATAAAAAGGATTACCGCGTATTTACCATGCTGGGCGATGGCGAACTGCCCGAAGGCTCAAACTGGGAAGCTGCCTTAACAGCGGCTCATTACAACCTGGATAACCTTTGCGCCATTATCGATAATAACAAGTTACAGATAACCGGCCCGAATAAAGACGTGTGCAATACCGACCCTATCGACACCAAATTTGAAAGTTTTGGCTGGGAAGTACGCCACGTTGATGGCCACGATCTGCAGCAGATGACCGATACATTAAGCAGCCTGCCATTCAAAGCCGGCAAACCAAGCCTGGTGATAGCGCATACCATAAAAGGTAAAGGTGTTAGCTATATGGAGAACACGCTGAAATGGCACCATGGCGTTCCGTCGAAAGAGCAATACGAACAGGCAATAAACGAATTAGATACTTTAATTGATTTAGGATAAGATGGGCGCAGTTGTAGAAACCACCGCCGCAACAGGCAAAGCAAATCAGGACGTATTTTCGGCCGTACTGCAGGAACTGGCTGCAACCGATAAACAGATCATCGCCGTTACCAGTGATTCGCGCGGCTCCGGTAAGCTGGTTGCTTTTGGTGAACGCTTTCCTGACCAGATCGTAGAGATAGGCATTGCTGAGCAGAACTTAGTTGGCGTTGCCGCCGGATTGGCATCAGCCGGTAAAAAAGCATTTGCAGTATCGCCTGCTTGTTTTTTAACTGCCCGTGCTTTGGAGCAGATCAAAAACGACGTAGCCTATTCTGATAACCCGGTGCGTTTGGTTGGCATTAGCGCAGGCGTTAGCTATGGCGCCCTGGGTACCACGCACCACAGCCTGCATGATTTTGCCGTGCTGCGCGCTATCAACAATATTACCATTGTTGTTCCTGCCGATAATTTCGAAACAGAGCAAGCTGTGCGTTTGGCGGTGCAAACCAATAAACCCGTTTACCTGCGTTTCGGCAAAAAACCGATGCCTTTGTTAAATCCGGATGAAACTACTTTTCAGTTCGGTAAGGGACGCGTGATCAAAGAGGGCAACGATATCGCCATCATTGCCAACGGCGAAACGGTTTATCCGGCCTTACTGGCAGCACAAAAGGTTGAAAAAGAACACGGCATCCAGGCAACGGTGATCAGTATGCATACCATCAAACCGCTGGATACTGAGCTACTGGCCACTATCGCCGCAAAGGTAAAAGCTATTATTACCGTAGAAGAGCATATGGTTAACGGCGGTTTAGGCGAGGCTTGTGCATCGTACCTGCTGCAAAACGGTTATCATAAACCGTTCAAAATTATGGGTATACCCGATGAGTATACGGTTACAGGTTCGCAGGTAGAGATACTGAACCATTACGGCATTTCGGAAAGCGGTATAGCCGCCGAAGCGCTGCAGATATTGAAGAAATAAAAAGCCTGCCGGGTCTATACCGGTATGCTACCAATTATAAACGTATGAGAAAATTTTGGTTATTGCTTTTAGCTATACTGGTTTTTGCTGCCTGCCATAATGGTACCGCAAACAAGCAGCCTAAAAAAGTAGCGGTAATAGTTTCTACCTTAAACAACCCCTGGTTTGTGTTTTTGGCACAAACCGCTTCTGCGGAGGCTAAAAAAATGGGGTATGAAACCAAGATCTTCGATTCGCAAAATAATACGGCTTTAGAGGCCGATAACTTTGAAAACGCCATCGCCTCGGGTTATAACGCCATACTGTTCAATCCTACAGATGCCAACGGATCAGTAGTCAACGTAACCAAGGCTAAGGCCTCGGGCGTACCGGTTTTTTGTATGGACAGGGAAGTAAACTCTGTAACCGTTGCTACCTCACAGATCCTGTCTGACAGTTATTCGGGCTGTGTGGAAATGGGCAAGTACTTTGTGCAAACACTCCATAAAAAAGGCAAATACGTAGAGCTTTTGGGCATTGTTGCCGATAACAATACCTGGGCACGCTCTAAAGGTTTCCATAGTGTGGTAGATAATTACCCCGACCTCAAAATGGTAGCCCAGCAAAGCGCGGATTTCGATCGCAACAAAGGTCTGGAGGTTTTAGAATCCATTTTACAGGCACATCCGGATATCGACGCGGTGTTTTGTGGTAACGATGCCATGGCTATGGGCGCTTACCAGGCTTTAGCTGCCGCCGGAAAAGCCAATCATGTTAAAGTATTTGGGTTTGATGGCGCCGAAGACGTGATAGGCTATGTTAAGGACGGTAAAATATCGGCTACAGCCATGCAGTTCCCAAAAGTAATGGCACAAACCGCCGCTAAATATGCCGATGAATATTTTAAGGGCCAGCGCACCTTTCCGCAAAAAATACCTGTGGCTGTTGAATTGGTAACCGCAAAAAACGTGAACGACTATATGGCTTACGGTAAAAAATAACAGAGCATGAAAAAGAGTGTCCGCTATATTTTATGGGTTGCGCTGGTGCTGATCGTCGGCTATAACTCGGTGTATTTTAAAAAGCTTGACGAGGTTAACGCTGGTGCTGCAAAAGCTTTCGACGCTGCGGGCTATGCCGACACCTATTTCTATAAAGAACTCCCAGCCGAAATAGTCAAAGCGCCCGAAATTGGCAAATTGATCGGCTTACTCAAAACCGATCCGGCTAACTCATTTAAAACATACGGCCATGCATTGGCCATAGGCACAACACGATACTTTTTAGTTGCCGGTGAGGGCCAGGTAACCAATATTGACGATAACGGGCTAACAGTGCTAACAGGTTCGGGCAATACGGTGTTACTTGCAACGGCGTATGTTTATGGAAACGCTGTGCGCGATGCTTCCGGATTAGTTGACGTGAACAAGTTCAGCAATACTATGGACTTGAATAATATTTCGGCCGAAGTTGATAAGATCATCCGCACCAAAGTCTTACCTCCCGTTCTTCCGCAAATAAAAAAAGGCAGCCGGGTGCAGTTTACCGGTGCTATCGGTTTAAACGAGGCACATTTACAACTGGATGACATCGAAGTAACACCTGTCACACTAAAATTGATCAAGTAATTATGCCGGTTTTAGTTGCAGAAAATATCACCAAAAAATTTGCCGGGGTTACCGCTCTAAACAATGTGAACATTGAGCTGCAGGCCGGTAAGGTTACCGCTATTATCGGCGAGAACGGTGCCGGCAAATCAACCCTGATGAAGATCCTGTCAGGCGTGTATGCTGATTATGATGGCCGTATCCTATTTAAAGGCAACTGCGTAAACTTTGATAATCCGCGCAAAGCACAGCAATGCGGCATAGCCATTATACACCAGGAGCTAAACCTCATCCCCTATCTCAGCATTACCGAAAACGTTTTTTTAGGACGCGAACTGATCAATAGCTGGGGCATGTTGGATAAGGCAACCATGCATACCCAAACGCTTGCATTGTTGAAACGATTAAGGCTGAATATCGATCCCGAAACCAGGATCATCGACCTTAAAGTTGGCCAGCAGCAAATTGTGGAGATAGCCAAAGCGTTACTAACCGATGCCGAGGTGATCATTATGGACGAACCAACATCGGCAATAAGCGACAGTGAGGTTGAGGCTTTGTTTGCCGTGATCAACGATCTGCGTAAAGATAATAAGGCTGTCGCCTATATATCGCATAAACTCGACGAGCTATTCAAAATTGCCGATAACTACATCATCCTGCGTGACGGCAAGACTGTTGAGTCCGGCGAAATGCAAGCTATAACCCGTCCGGACATCATCAGCAAAATGGTTGGCCGCGACCTGCACGTTTTACAGAAATCGCAAGTTGAAATCACCGGTAAACCTTTGCTTTGTGTTAAAGATATCGGCTTAACCCATCCTGAAAACAAAGAACGCACGTTGCTCAACAATATCAGCTTCAACCTGCACGCGGGTGAGGTGCTGGGCATTTTTGGTTTGATGGGCGCTGGCAGAACTGAACTATTGGAAACCATATTCGGTTTACATAACACTGCCAAAGGCACGGTAACCATTAACGATAAGCAAACCGGCTTTACCTGCCCGGCCGACGCCATCAAAGCGGGCATTGCCCTGGTTCCCGAGGACCGTAAAAAAGACGGTTTGATCTTAGGGCTGGATGTCAAAAGTAATATCAGTATTACCACGCTGAACGATCTGAAAATAGGCGGCCTGCTAAATGAGCAAAAAGAACACGCATTAGCCGATCAATATATCGGTTCGTTAAAAATCAAAACATCATCTGCTAAACAAACCGTTAAAAATCTGAGCGGCGGCAATCAGCAAAAGGTAGTTTTGGCTAAGTGTTTAGCAACAAAGCCTATTGTTTTGATGCTTGATGAACCAACACGCGGTATAGACATCAACGCCAAAAACGAGATCTACAAACTGATACTCGAACTGGCCGGTAACGGAATGGGCATCATCATGGTATCGTCGGAACTGCCCGAAATACTGACGATCTCAAACCGTATCCTGGTAATGTGCGAAGGTAATATCACCACCGAAATACAAGCCGCAGACGCGACTGAAGACCTGATCATGAAAGCAGCAATAACCCCTGTTAACTAACAAGCTATGAGTTTAAACCCTACATACAAAGCTTACCTCATTAAATTTCAGCCGCTTATCGCCCTGTTTATTTTATGCCTGCTGCTCAGCATCTTGTCCAACAAATTCATGACCGTGGATAACGGTTGGAACGTGATGCGGCAGATCTCCGTCAACATCTGCATTTCTGTCGGTATGACTTTGGTTGTGCTGACCGGCGGTATCGATCTTTCAGTAGGCTCCGTGCTTGCATTTTGCGGGGCAATTACGGCGGGCTTATTAAAAAACGGCATCCCTATCCAATCAGGTAACCTGTTCATTGGCTTTACCCTGCTTGGCGCGATAGTCGGCGGGATGCTTATCGGCACACTAATGGGTACTTTTAACGGCTACACCATCACCAAATTTAAGGTACCGCCGTTTGTGGCTACACTGGCCATGCTCACCATTGGCCGCGGGTTAACCATGTTGTATACCAATGGTTTCCCAATATCATCACTGGGCAGTAGCTTTGCTACCATAGGCACCGGCTGGTTTTTAGGCATCCCGGTTCCGGTTTGGATCTCGGGCATCATCGTCATCATCGCCGTTGTCATCACCAATAAAACTACCCTCGGCCGGTATATTTACGCCATTGGCGGCAACGCCAATGCAGCGCGCCTGTCGGGCATCAACATAAAAAAAATAACGATTATCGTCTACAGTATCGCCGGTGCGTTGGCCGCTGTAGGCGGTATTATCGTTACCTCGAGGCTCGATTCGGCACAGCCAAATGCCGGTATCAGTTACGAGTTGGACTCTATCGCCGCGGTAGTTATCGGCGGCACCTCGCTGTCAGGCGGCAAAGGTACCATTATGGGTACCGTACTTGGCGCGATCATCATCGGCGTGCTCAACAACGGCCTGGTACTGCTAAACGTTTCGCCGTTCTGGCAGCAAGTGGTTAAAGGCGCGGTGATCTTACTGGCTGTAATTATCGACAGGGCCAATACCAAATCAGAATAACAGCATGGCGCAGCAATATATCTTAGCGGTCGATCAGGGTACCAGCAGTACCAAAACCATTGTGTTTGATGCCAAAGGCAATGCGATAGCCAAAGCTACCGAACCACTCAAAACCATCTACAGCGAAGGAGGTTTTGTAGAGCAGGTTCCCGAAGACATTTACCAAAATGTATTAGCCTCGGTTAAACAATGCCTTGCAGATTTCAAGGCAACCGGCGCGTTGGTTACCGATATCAAAACCTGTGGCATCTCCAATCAGCGCGAAACTTTCGTGGTTTGGGATGAAACCGGTAAACCTTTGCACAACGCTGTAGTGTGGCAGTGTAAACGCTCTATCGCCATCTGCGAAAAGCTGAAACAAGTGGCCGGATTGGAAGAAGAGATCACCGCCAAAACCGGACTGATCATCGACCCGTATTTTTCGGGCACTAAACTGATATGGCTATACGAGAACGACGAAAAGGTAAAGCAAGTTATCCACACAGGCAAAGCCTATTTCGGTACGGTTGATACCTGGCTGCTGTATAAACTTACCAACGGTAAACAGTACGCTACCGATCATACCAATGCCTCGCGCACCTTATTTTTCAACCTGCATACCCTGCAGTGGGATAAAGAACTATTGGGAAAGTTTGGATTAAGTAACTTAAACCTTCCGGAGATCAGATCATCAGCATTTGATTTTGGGGCAACTAATTTTGACGGCCTGTTTAACGAGCCAATTCAGATCGGCAGCATGATCGGCGATTCACATGCCGCCGCTTTTGGCGAAGGTTGCATCAACCCTGGAACGGCGAAAGCTACCCTGGGTACCGGCTGCTCGGTTTTGATGAACATCGGCGCCCGGCCCAAAACTTCAAACAGCGGTATGGTGACTACCATTTGCTGGAGTATCCCCGGCAGGGTTGACTACGCCTTCGAAGGGGTTATCGTATCCTGCGGGTCGACCATCGAATGGCTCAAAAATGAGTTGAATTTGTTTACCGACAGTAAACAAACCGAAGATATAGCCACTACCCTGCCCGACAATAACGGCGTTTACCTCATCCCCGCGTTTAGCGGCCTGGGGGCTCCGCATTGGGATATGAGCCGCAAAGCATCCATCCATGGCCTCACCTTTGATTGCAACAAAAATCACATTACCCGCGCTGCGCTCGAGTCGATTGCCTACCAGGTTAAGGACGTGATCGACGCTATGCAAAGCGATACCGGTTTACCTTTACAGGGATTGATGGTTAACGGCGGCATCAGTTCCAACCGTTTTGTTTTGCAATTGATTGCTGATTTGCTGGACTGCGCAGTGATCAATAACCACATGCCTGATGCCTCCGCTTTGGGCGCTGCTTACCTGGCGGGTATCACCAATGGTTTCTATCAGGCTGTTGCTGACATTCACTCCAGGCAAAATGAAACTGCTTACAGCGCAGGTGCATCAAGCGATCAGGCAAGGTTAACTTATGATGAGTGGCAGGGGTTGATCAGATCAACCTGATCTTTATCACAGGACGAACCTAAACTTCGATAATTTTGAAAAAACATCGATTGCCATTTTCACAACGAAAATTGGAAAAAGGTGGGTATTTGTCGGTATTTTTTAATGATTTATTGGTGCTCAATTATCAAATTCACAATTAATTTCAGCTTCGCGCTTTATACTCTACACTGGCTTCAGTTTATAACTGAAGCCCACAGATAAATTCAGTCTGTGACTGAATAGTCCCCGAAGCTTAATTACCAAATTCGCAACCAAAATCTCCAAAACATGGGTACTTATCGGTATTTTTCACTAATTTATCGGTGCTAAATTATCAAATTCGCAATTAATTTAACCTCACGCTTATACAATATACACATTTTTTAATGATTACACAAGGGTCCTGTAATCCTTAAAAAATAATTTGCACTTTTCAAATTTAATAGTAAGTTTGTACTTACCGTAAGTTAATACTTACTATTAGATTTATGCAGACATTAAAACAATACGATTTAGCTTTTAACGCGCTCGGCGATCCGACCCGCAGGGCCATCTTCGAAAAACTACAACGCGGACCCTTATCGGTGGTGCATATCGCCGAAGGTATGGCCGTTAGCCGCCCGGCCGTATCGCAGCATTTAAAAGTGCTGAAAGAAGCTAAGCTGATCAGCATCCACCAGCAAGGTACCCGCAGCATTTGCGCTGTTAACCAGGAAGGAATATTAGCCATGAGAAATTACCTCGACAATTTTTGGAACGACGCACTGGCCGCATTTAAACTGCTGGCCGAACAGGAAGAAAAAACCAAAACCAATAAACAATTATAACATGACGACCACTATTGAATCGATCAAAAAAGAACTCCTCGTGGAAGCTTCGCAGGAAACCGCTTTTAATGTATTCACCAGTAAAATGGGCGCCTGGTGGCCCAAAACCCATCATGTAGGCAGCTGCCCTATGATCGAGCTGATACTCGAATCCAAACCAAACGGCCGCTGGTACTCCACACACGAAGATGGCAGTGAAGTTAACGTGGGCCATATTTTAGTGTGGGATCCGTATGGCAGGCTGGTGCTCAACTGGCAGATCAACGGCGATTTTAAATACGATGCCGCATTGACTACCGAAGTGGAAGTACGCTTTATTGCCGAAGGGCCAAAAAGAACAAAAGTGATCATGGAGCACCGCGATCTGGATAAACTCGGCGGCGGCAAAGCGATCGGGAGTATGGATGAAGGCTGGGGCATGATCATGAATTTATATAAGGATTTAGCCGATCAGCAACCATGAAATCAAAATTATTGCTCCGCATCGCATCGATATTGATGTTGTTGCACAGTATAGGCCATACTTTTGGCGCCCTAACCTGGAAAGAAGCACCCAACGCCGCCGTTGGGCAGGTAATCACAGCCATGCAGAGTGTCCATTTCCCGTTTATGGGCCGCCAGGTCTCGTTCGGCCTTTTTTTCGAAGGCTATGGCATCAGTATGATCTTTGTGCTGCTGCTGATTACAATACTGCTTTGGCTGTTGTCAAATAATCCGCAACCAGCCTTTATTGTGGTGTTAGCTATTTTTCTGTTGCTGCTGGGCGTTACCGAGTATATTTACTTCTTTCCGTTTGCGGCCGCGTTTACCTTGCTTTCGGGCATATGCACGGGCCTAACCATATTTAAAACACGGCAGGCAGCTTAATTGCAGATCATAAACCTTGTTTCAGTTAAAATGCGGGCTCTTTAAATAAGAGCCCGCATTTTTTGTGATATAAGGTATTGAAAAGCAATTGTGTATTGAAGCAGGAACCGCTGCAGAATATCACAGGAAAATTTTAATTGGATAGTATTTTACATGATTATGTAAATATAGTACAGCGCGCGCGCTAACTGTCTGATTAGCTTTGGTAACTAACAAAACCAATTGATACACCCAACCTTTAATGCCAGGGAAAATACCCGGAGGTTGAAACCATTTTTTATTAACAATGAGTGAATTTACATTAGATCTGAATATAACAGCTCAAATGCCTTCGCGGAAGGACTGGCGCATCGGCACCATTGGTTCGGGCGCTATCGTACGGGGCTGCCACCAGGTAGCCTACCGCAATGCCGGTTTTAATTCGTACGGTATCGCATCGCTCAACAGGGCAAACGCGGAGAATGTTGCAAAAGAATTTGATATTCCGAATGTTTATGATTCATGGCAGCAATTAATAAAAGATAAAAATATCGAGATCATTGATATTGCCGTTCCACCAGATAAACAACTGGAAATTGTCCGGGAGGCTGTAAAAGAGAAAAGCCACATCAAAGGGATACTCTGCCAAAAACCACTGGCCATGAACCTCGAAGAGGCTAATGAGATCGTCATCCTGTGCGAACAAGCCGGTATTAAACTGGCTGTTAACAGCAATATGCGCTACGATCAGTCCATCCGGGCACTGAAAACCCTGCTCAACAATAATTACTTTGGTGAGATCGTACTGGCCACAATTGATATGCGGGCCATCCCCCACTGGCAGGAGTTTTTGAAAAAGTACGACCGCCTGGAGATGCTTAACATGGGTATCCATCATATCGATACCTTCCGCTACTTGTTTGGCGATCCGGAAAAGGTAACGGCAATAACCCGGAGCGACCCGCGCACCCAATTCCATCACATTGATGGCATTACTCAATATACCTTTCAATATGCAGACGGGTTGATAGCGACCAGCTTAGATGATGTTTGGGCATGGCAGGGCGAAGGAACCCAAAAAGACATGTATATCAGATGGAGGGTTGAAGGAACGGAAGGAATGGCCGTTGGCGAAATTGGCTGGCCAAAATATCCTGAAAAGGGACTCAGTACATTAAAATTTACCACCAAAAAATTCCCTGATCAGTGGATTGAGCCAACCTGGGATACCGTTTGGTTCCCTGACGCTTTTGAAGGAACAATGGCTTCATTGCTCCGTGCTGTTGAAGAAGATGCACTGCCCGAAATAAATGGCCGCGATAACTTACACACCATGGCCGTTATCGATGCGCTTTACTTATCCATCGAAGAAGAAAGAACAGTAAAATTATCCGAAACCTTACAAAACCTTAAATAAAATAAGAGAAATGATATCAGTAGGCATTTTTAATGGATATTATCCATACACTCTGGAAGAAACGATCAGTAAAGTAAAAAAAGACGGTTTTAATTGCATTCAGCTTGATCTGAGTTTTAAAGATTTTGATCTGAACGATCCGCACACCTTGCCTCAAACCCTAACCATCGAAAAGGCCTGTACCATACGCAATGCTTTTCGCGATGCCAATATTGAGATCGTAGCTATTTCCGGGTATACCAATTTGATCTCTCCTGATCCTGAAAAGAAACGGAAAAACATTGAGTATGTAAAAACCCTGTTAAAGTTTGCCCGCGAATTAGGTACCCCATACGTGATCAGCGAAACCGGAACGTATGAGCCAGGCAGCGATTGGGTGTTTCATGAAAAAAATGCCACCGAAGAAGCTTTCCAGGAAATTAAAGCCGTGATCAAAGACCTGGCAGAATTTGCCTGGAACCACGATGCTGTATTTTTGGTTGAAAACTACGTAAACAATGTAGTTGGCAGTGTTGATCAGTTATTAAGGCTGTTCAGGGAGATAGATCATCCCGGACTTGGGCTTTTGATGGATCCCACCAATTACTTCAACGGTTCTAACATCAAAAATGTTGATGCCGAACTTCACCGCATATTTAATGCCCTGGAGGATAAAATAAAGATAGCCCACGCCAAAGACATTAAACAGGCCGAAAGCAGCGAAGAAAAACACGCAGCTATTGATGCGGTAGAATCGCATACCTTTCGTGGTGCCGGGGATGTGGAACTGCCGGCGGCGGGCCTTGGCGTATTGAACTATGAATTGTATTTAAAACTGCTGTCAAAAAAGCATCCTAATATTCCAATTATTATTGAGCACCTTGACGAGGAGGATATTCCACGCGCAAAACAATTTGTTGACGATACTTTAAAAGCAATTGGTGCCTAAACAGGCGCCTACCTATTTATGTGAAAATGTAATACCATGAAAGATATTAAATTGAGCGCCGAACAAAAAGCGGCATATCACCGGGACGGTTACCTTGTTGTTAAAGATTTTTTAACCCCGGCGGAGGTTGGTTTACTATATAACATTGCCACAGGCGATGATGTGCTTAAAAACAAAGCATTTGATTTTAACGATCAGTCGGGCAAGCGTACAAAGCTTACCCTTTGGTTTACACCGGGCGATGATGCGTATGGCTTATTAACACGCAGCCGGGCCCTGGTTCAATCTGTCCAGGATTTGCTTGGTGAGGGCGAGGTATGCCATTTCCATTCAAAGCTGATGCAAAAAGAACCACAGGTAGGCGGTGCCTGGGAATGGCACCAGGATTATGGTTATTGGTATAAAAACGGTTTTTTATTCCCCGATGCCATGATCAGCGTGATGCTTGCCCTCACCGAAGCCACCGTAAAGAATGGGTGCCTGCAGGTATTAAAGGGTTCGCATAAAACAGGGCGCCTTGAGCATAGTTTTGCCGGTGAGCAGCAGGGTGCGGATATGGATTTTGTTAACGAAGCGCTCGCCCGTTTTGAGCGTGTGCCCGTAGAATTAGCCGCCGGCGATCTGTTGTTTTTCCATCCCAATACCTTGCATATGTCGGAAGCTAACACGTCCGACAAGCCCCGCTGGTCAATGATATCGGCTTATAACCTGAGTTATAATAAACCTTTCAGGGAAAAAAACCTGTCGTGCATCACACCCGTGCAAAGCGTGCCCAATGATGCGATCATGTCATCAGAAGCTAAGGGCTTATCGGCCGACAGGGATTTCCTTCAAAAAGAAGACGAAATAACCCTCAAGGTAAAGTGATCTGTTCATATTAAACTTAACCCATTGGAAGTTAAATTTTTTTGCCCCCGATGGGGAAGCGAACATCACAGCTGGGACGCATTTTGCCGGAAAGTGAAAGACGAAGGCTATGATGGTGTGGAATACGGCATCCCAAATGATGTTGCTATAGCCGAATTGGATGAGGCCTGGAATAATTTTGAAAAATATGGACTGGCAGTCATCCCGCAGCATTATGGTACTTATGATGCTGATTTTTCAAAGCATTTTGATCATTATGCGGGCTGGCTCGATATGATCAAACCATACAAAGCCCTCAAAATTGATTCGCAAACGGGTAAAGATTATTTCACATTCGAACAGAATAAAAAATTGATAGAGCGGGCCGGCGAACATTCGCGCGCAACAGGGGTTGAGGTGCTGCATGAAACACATCGTAACAAGTTTACCTTTGCAGCCCATATTACCTTTGATTATATTAACAGGATACCCGGATTACGCCTTACGCTCGACGTTTCGCATTGGGTTAATGTTGCCGAATCGTTTTTAGAGGATCAGCAGGATGCCATGAACCTGGCCATTAAGCGTGCCGAACATATCCATGCCCGGGTTGGTTATCCCGAAGGCCCGCAGGTTCCAAACCCGGCAGCACCTGAGTGGACCGAAGCATTGAAGCATCATTTAAACTGGTGGGATAAAATTATTGAACGAAAACGGGCCGAAAACAGCCCGTTGATGACGATCACCCCCGAATTTGGACCGTATCCCTATATGGTGCACCTGCCCTATTCTCAAAAACCAATTTCTGATCAGTGGGCAAATAATGTGTATATGATGAATTTGCTCAAAAAGAGATACTTCGGTCTATAATTTCTTAGATCAAAACTTGACCAATAGTTTTTCAGTAATAAGTTTTCCATCTTTATAGTACTCAAAAAACCAGTCATCATTTATTTTCAAAACAATGCCGTTGGCGGTATCACTACTGGCTATAAAATAGTTCTCTGTCGAGGTTTTAAGCAGCGTTAATACTTTTTTTGGTGTGGTATCAATTAACTGGTAACCGTTGGGTATAGCCTGGGCATACAATGTGGCAGTATTCGGGTTCGCTGCGGCCCCTGTGGCTACTACAGGTGTTACAACGGCAATTTGTCCCGTGGTTACCTTAGGCGCTGTTGTAACCGGGGGTACCGCAGGTGCTTCATTGGTTGACCCATTATAAGCGTACGGAACCTGATCTAAAGATGTAACTGCATCTTTTAGCGCCATAGTATAGGCGGCACGGTATTCCTTCTCGCGGCTGCTGCCCTGTTTACTTTTAAAAACAACATTGCCGTGGCAATCCTTTAGTACAAGTGTAAGGCCGGTGCTAAACATGCTGCTTTTTTCCAGCAGGTCGGCATTTAACGCCAGGCATTTATTGTGGACTAACTCTGCCGGTAATTCGGCATTGTCAGAAAAAACAATAAAACCCTTATTCTGCAAAACCGCCTTGGTAACACTGTTCAGAGAGTATTGATCATCTTCGCTAAGGAAACTAAATCTTACCGGCACTAACGCATATTTGTAATTGTTAATGGTGTTTTGCGAGTAGCCCGAAAAAGAGAGAAACAGAGAAAAAACTAAAATATACTTTTTCATATCAAATAATTATCAGTCCGTTTTAAAGTTCAAAAATAACATAAAACAAACCCATCAGTTAGTATTTCTCAGTGATTACCTATTTGATTTTCTTCAAAAACGGGTTATTCTCCAAAAAAAGCTGAAAATTATCCGGCTTACAGATAATATCATTATGCTCATGCAAGCTGTGAATAAACATTAGCCTGTTGGCTTTAACTTGCTGTGCTGTTAAATTGTTTTCTTCTGTTTCAACGTAAGCAATATGTTCCTGCTCAAGCAGCTTCACCATATTGTGGCTTTCGCCCGCTGTGCCGCCGTGATCGGTGTACAGGTGAATAAACCGGTGCGAGGTATCCGCTTTTATCCAGGCCATAAATTTATCGGTGTCGGCATACAGGGCATCAAATAGCATTACCTCGTCAATGGGCATTTGCCCGTTTTGGATAATACGGGCCAGTACACGATATGCACCGCTATGGCCGCCTAACAGGATGTGACCTGGCTGGCAATTTTTACCGGTTAGCCGCCGCGTTTTCAACGCATTTAACACATCGTTAACCAATGCTTTAAACACTCCCTGGTTTTCCAGTTTGCCGCCGTAGCTGTCGGGAGCGTTTCGTGCTGTTTCGGCTAAAATCAACACCGCGTTTTGGTGCGAGGCTATAAACTGACGGGTAAGCTGGTAATAAGCAGCTGTGCTATCTACATTATTACGCCAGCCATGGAACCAAAAGACCAGGTCGACCGTTTTCCTGGCATCCAGGTTTTTAGGCGCAATGATGAGCACCGTGCTGTCATGATAATGTTCAGCTTCGGTATATAAAACTTTACTATAAACATGTCCCCTCGCCCTACCCGTATCCGGGAACGCGGTATGCGATGATTGGATATGAAAGATCAAAGCGCCCGCATCATCCTGCGCAAAAGACAGCTTAGTGCCGATGATGAATAAAGCGATCAAGGTTAGCTGAAATTTCATACGATTTGTTTAGCAATTATTTTTCTGAATTTAGACAAAAATAACCGAAGATCAACAAAAAAAGGCTGCCCTTTATAGGTTCAAAACCCAGGCTGGTGATCACACAAAGCAAAAAGCCTTATTTTATAACCAGGGTATCATCAATCGGAAACACTCCCATTGAGTGGGAACGATTGCAAAAAAACACCTAACTGTTTATTCACCCATTTTGTGCTTCGGCACACAATCTGATAAAGTAATTTTGTTTAAACGCTCGTCAAATAAAACTATTCGTCTTTTTTTACAGTATGTAGTTTATAAATCACCTTTAATGAAATATACCTTTTTATTGCTATGTTTCTTTCTTATTCATCCTGCTATGGGGCAAAGCATGCAAAAACACGAAGATATGATTGTTGACGGCATTAAGCGGTCGTTTGTTAGCTATATACCAGCCAACGGCAACGGTAAAATGCCCTTAATAATTTCATTACATGGTGGCCTTGCTTCGCCTAAAGGCCAGTTCCGTTTGGCCGATTTCAGGCCCCTTGCCGATAGGGATAAATTTATAGTAGTATGCCCGGCATCAAAACATATATGGCATGACGGGCGCGATAATAAAGGTATTGACGATGTTAAGTTTATGGATAAACTGATCAGCTTAATGGTAGATAAATATCATGCCGACCCGCAGCGGGTATATATTACCGGTATATCAAACGGTGGTTTTATGGCGTCGCGGCTGGCTTGCCAGCTAAGCAGCCGCATTGCCGCCATAGGTGTTGTTGCGGGTACCATGAACGTTGAAGAAGGTTATGCGCCTGTAAAGCCAATGCCTGTTATTTATATGCATGGTACTAAAGACCGGGTATTTTCAAACAAAGGAGGCAAAGCTTTCGGACGGCTTACCTACTCACATAATGATGTGGTAAAACTGTGGGTCAATTTTGATAAGTGCAACCCGGAACCTGTTATTACCAATATACCCGATACCGCCCACGATGGTACAAGTGTGATCTGCGAAGAATATCGCAATCCGGCCAACGGTATTGAAGTAATTGGATATACCATAGTTAATGGTGGCCATACCTGGCCTGGCGGCTGGCAATATATGCCCCGGTGGATAGTAGGCAAAACCACCAAAAACATAAACGCCTGTGCTGTAATGTGGGATTTTTTAAAAAAATATAAGCTAAACCTAACCCCCGATAGCGCCCTATAAGAAAATGCGAAAAGGCCATTCGCATTAAGGTATCAGCAAAATTTTTAGTTTCTTTGCGCCTGGTTAAAACAAGAGGTTCAGACAAATACCAATGAGTGCATCGGCAAATGATATTAAAATACGACAAGAGCAAAGGCTGGGCCAACTGTTGCAATACGTTAGCATACACTCTGCTTTTTACAAAGCTTTGTTTGCAAAACACCATATTGATATAACAACCATTAAAACCCTTGCCGATCTGGCGCGGCTGCCGCTTACCAGTAAAGAGGACCTGCAGCAATACAATGATGATTTTTTATGCGTTGGTCGCGATAAGATCATTGAATACGCGTCTACATCGGGTACATTAGGCAGCCCGGTTACAATTGCCCTTACCGATAAAGACCTCGACCGTTTAACTATAAACGAATATAATTCGTTTATCTGTGCCGATACCTCTGCCGATGATATTTACCAGTTAATGCTTACGCTCGACAGGCAATTTATGGCCGGCATTGCCTACTACTCGGGCTTGCGTAAACTGGGCGCGGGCATTATACGTTTAGGCCCCGGCGTACCATCATTGCAATGGGAAACCATCCAGCGGCTTAAGCCTACTGCCATTATTGCGGTTCCCTCGTTTATATTAAAACTGATAAAATTTGCGCACGAAAATCATATAGATATCAACAGTTCATCGGTAAAAAAAGCTATTTGCATTGGCGAAAACATACGCAATACTGATTTTAGCTATAACATACTCGGCAAAAAGATAACCGAAGCCTGGGATATTCAATTGTATTCAACCTATGCTTCAACCGAAATGCAAACAGCGTTTACCGAATGCAGCCAGGGATGTGGCGGGCACTTACAACCCGAATTGTTAATTGTTGAACTGCTCGACGAAAACAATCACCACGTTGCTCCCAATACACCAGGCGAGGTAACCATAACCACTTTGGGTGTTGAAGGTATGCCATTGCTGCGCTACAAAACAGGCGATATGTGTATGTATTTTGACGAGCCCTGCGCATGCGGCCGTACCAGTTTGCGTTTATCGTCCATTATCGGTCGCAAAAAACAAATGATCAAGTTTAAAGGCACTACGTTATATCCCCCGGCTTTGTTCGATCTCTTAAACGAGATTGAAGATGTGATTGATTTTGTGGTTGATGTTTATTCGAATGAAATAGGTATGGATGAGGTTTTATTGCACATAGTGCCCGCAAGTAACGATAGGACCTGCGATAACCGGATACGTGCTTACCTGCAGGCACGTTTAAGGGTTAGCCCCCATATTACCTATGTTAATATGGAGCAGATACAAAAAATGCAGATACAGGAAGCCAGCCGTAAGATCATCAAATTTATCGACAGAAGAACATAAATCCGGTTAACCAGTTTCTAAACTACTATACAACACCAATATTGTTTATTAAGGCCAGCAATTAATAAACAAAAACTTATATTTGACGCTTGCAGCTATAATAAAAACAATTTTTGCGTATGATACCTATTGGACAAAACGTCCTTACTTTAAATGATTTTTCTGATATACTATTTAAGAAGAAAACCATCACTTTACCCAAAACCGCTTTAGAGAAAATAACCGTTAATTTCGAATTTCTTCAGCAATTTTCTTCAAATAAGCTTATTTACGGTATAAATACGGGCTTTGGTCCCATGGCCCAATACAAGGTTTCCGAAAAAAACCTTTTACAACTTCAATACAACCTGATACGCAGCCATAGTTCGGGCAGCGGAGCACTGTTATCGCCTTTATTGGTTAAAGCGCTCATGATAGCCCGCCTCAACAGTTTAATGCAGGCGTACTCGGGCGTGCATACCGATATTGTTGAACTGCTTACAGAACTGATCAATAAAGATGTGAGCCCCTGCGTGTATGAGCATGGTGGTGTAGGTGCCAGCGGCGATTTGGTACAGCTTGCCCATTTGGGTTTGGTATTGATTGGCGAAGGAGATGTAATATACGAGGACAAACTGCAACCCACCGCTGATGTATTTAAAAAACTGGGTATAAAGCCATTAGCTATACATGTTCGCGAAGGCCTGGCTACTATCAATGGTACATCAGCCATGACAGGTATTGGTATGGTAAACGTTATACAGGCACAAAAATTAGTAGGCTGGTCGGCTATGCTATCAGCCATGACCAACGAAGTTGTTGAAGCTTACGATGACCATTATTCGTACGAGTTGAACGTGGTGAAACATCACAAAGGGCAAAATAAGGTGGCCGCTATGTTGCGTGATATTTTGCAGGATAGTAAAATGATACGCAGCCGCTCAAAACATTTATATCATGCCGATGGCATTAAACACGATGTTTTTGAAGATAAGGTACAAGAATACTATTCGCTGCGTTGTGTTACCCAGGTTTTAGGCCCCGTTTACGATACAGTAATGAACGCCAAAAAGGTATTGGTTGACGAACTTAACTCGGTTAATGACAATCCGGTTGTCGATCACATTAATCAAAATATCTTCCACGGCGGTAATTTCCATGGCGATTATGTTTCGCTCGAAATGGATAAATTAAAAATAGCGATTACCAAATTATCAATGCTTGCCGAACGACAGCTTAATTATTTACTCAATAATAAGCTTAACCAAAAATTTCCACCTTTTGTTAACCTTGGGGTGTTGGGCTTAAATTTTGGTATGCAGGGCGTTCAGTTTACTGCTACATCAACCGTTGCCGAAAATCAAACGCTTTCGTTCCCGATGTATGTACACAGCATACCCAACAATAACGATAACCAGGATATTGTGAGCATGGGCTGTAATGCAGCCGTAATGACAAAAAAGGTAATAGACAACTCATTTTCGGTATTAGGAATACAATTAATGACACTTTTGCAAGCTATTGATTTTTTAAAGTGTCATAAAAAACTGGCACCCCATACCCTGGCTTTATATAATAACGTACGCAGCATTTTCCCAAAATTTATTGAAGACCAGCCAAAATACAAAGAGATGGAGAGTGTACGTTTGTTTTTAGAAACAAACAACCCGCCGGTCTGTATTTAATTTTAATGGTGTAAAATGAATATTAATTTGGCAAATAATGACAGACGTTTTTATTGTTTCAGATAATATTGTGTCGCCTATCGGTTTAACAACCGGCGAAAATTTTACACAGGTTAAAAAAGGTCTGTCGGGTATAAAAAGCCACTATAATACCGCACTGGCCGATAAGCCTTTTTACGCTGCTTTATTTGATAATAACAGCAGTATTTTTAACCATGGCGAAGTAAAGCACACCCGGTTTGAGCAATTGCTCATTGCGTCAATATCGGCGGCTCTTACAAATAGCAAGGTTAATGTTGCCGATAAAAAAACTATCCTGATAATTTGCTCAACCAAAGGCAATATTGATGTTTTAGAAACCGGGGTGAATACCCCCGATGTACAAAAACGAATATCACTACCAACATCGGCCCGGCTAATTGCCAGCTACTTTGGTTTTGTAAATCAGCCGGTTGTTATATCAAATGCCTGTATCTCGGGTTTGATGGGTATAATAACCGGTAAACGTTTAATACAGACAGGGCAATATGAAAACGCCGTAGTTGTAGGTGCCGACGTTATTTCGAAATTTATTTTATCGGGCTTCCAGTCGTTTCACGCTATAAGCGCTGAGCCGTGCAGGCCCTTTGATGCAAACCGCGATGGCATAACTTTAGGCGAGGGCGCCGCAACGGTAATTTTATCGGCCCGCAAAAATAGTGAAGATGATGTTAAGGTAACCGGAGGTGCGGTTAGTAACGATGCCAATCATATTTCGGCGCCATCACGCACCGGTGATGAACTTAAGCAGGCCATTAACAAAGCATTAAATGAAGCCCAGTTGGCTGTTGCCGACATTGGCTTTATATCGGGCCATGGCACAGCCACCGTTTATAACGACGAAATGGAAGCAAAAGCTATAACCTTAGCCAATATGCAGCATATTGTGGTTAATAGTTTAAAGGGTTATTACGGGCATACATTGGGTGCCGCCGGGTTAATAGAATCCATTATTGCTATACAATCGCTTAAAGAAAATATAGTTGTACCATCTTTAGGTTTTACCCATACGGGCACCACCAATGCCTTAAACATTTGTACAGGTTTGCTGGCAGGCGAATATAAAAGCTGCCTAAAAACGGCTTCGGGTTTTGGTGGCTGCAATGCCGCGATAGTATTTAACAAACAATAAGTAAATGTCGCATCAGCAAAAATATATCACCTCCAGTTGTATCATCAGCAACCATACGGTATGCAAAAACAATGAGGTAGTATTTACAGATAAAACTGCCGATACCCCCACCTTTCTGAACGCCCTTTACAAGCATCTCAACCTTAGTTATGCCAGGTATTATAAAATGGACAACCTTAACAAGCTGGGTTGGCTATGTTCAGAAATACTATTGAAAGATAGTTTTAATAAAGGCATGTACCAGCCTGAAGATGTGGGAATTATTTTGGCCAATGCCAATGCAAGCCTCGATACAGATAAACGTTACCAGGTCAGCATAGGCGATGATCCAAGCCCGTCCTTGTTTGTTTACACATTACCTAATATCATTACCGGCGAAATATGCATCCGCAACAACTTTAAAGGCGAAGACGCATTTTTTTTATCCGATAGTTTTGATACAGGTTTCATTATTAATTATGTAAGTAACCTGCTCGATACAGGCGTTTTACAAACTTGTATCTGCGGCTGGGTTGAACTATTGGGCGACGAATATAAAGCCGCCTTGTTTTTGGTTGAAAAGATGGAAAACAGCAATGCGGTACCTTTTACAGAACAAAATATAACCGAATTATTTAAGGGCCCAAAAGCAAACCCCGGAGTTTATATAGCAGGCATTGGTACCATAACCGCTATTGGCAATAATGTTGCCGATAACCTTATCGCCTTTGAAAACGAAAAAGCCGGCATAGGCGATATAACTTACCTGGATACCATACATGGTAAGCAATTACCCGTCGCTGAGGTAAAACTAAGCAATGCCCAACTTGTTGAGATGCACAGCATGGCGCCTAATACCAGCCGCACTACTTTGTTAAGTTTAACCGCAGCCAAAGAGGCTATCGCCGATGCGGCGATACCGTCGCTGGCATCACTTAGGGTAGGCTTGGTTTCGGCAAATACCGTTGGCGGCATGGATAAAAGCGAAGATTTTTTTGTCGATTTTATTGCCGATAACCGCAAAGGAAAATTAAGAAACGTTTTTGACCATGAGTGCGGCAGCATAACCGAGGCCGTTGCCAAACAGTTAGGAATAAAAGATTATATGACGACCATTAACACAGCTTGTTCGTCATCGGCAAATGCCATATTTTATGGCTCGCGCCTAATTAGTAATGATGTTTTAGATGTGGTTGTAGCCGGTGGGGCCGATTCGTTAACCAGATTTACGCTAAACGGCTTTAATACCTTAATGATACTGGATAAAGAGTTTTGCAAACCGTTTGACGAAAACCGCAGGGGTTTAAACCTTGGCGAGGGTGCCGGTTATGTTGTGCTGGTGTCTGATCGTGTTGCAAAAACGTTAACAAATCCATTATACTGCAAATTAAGTGGCTATAATAATAGTAACGATGCCTATCACCAAACGGCTTCATCACCCGATGGTACAGGCTCATATATGGCTATGCAAGGAGCGCTTGCCAAAGCAGGCTTAAGCCCTGGCGATATTGACTACATTAATTTACACGGCACCGGTACACCCAATAACGACGAGGCCGAAGGCACCGCTGTAAAGCGCTTATTCGGGCCTGAATATCCGCCCATGAGCTCTACCAAATCGTTTACCGGGCACACCCTGGGTGCAAGTGGTGGCATTGAGGCTGTGTTTTCAGTTTTGGCTATTAAGCATGGCATTATTTATCCAAACCTGAGGTTTAAAACCCAAATGCAGGGCTTCCCTTTCGCACCCCAAACACAGTTTAAAAAGGGACTCACTATTAACCACGTCATGTCTAATTCTTTTGGCTTTGGCGGTAATTGTTCATCGTTAATATTTTCAAGCATTAATCCATGAAGGTATATATACGCTCGGCTACTTGTATATCGCCTCAAAATACGTTTGATGACGATGGCTTACTCACCCCCCCTATTGAGTATCACGAAAACCGTTTAAGGGCTATTGAGCCGGATTATTCGGCTTATATAGATCCAAAACAGATCAGGCGGATGGGGCATATTATAAAAATGGGGATCGCTGCGGCTATAAAATGCTTAAAACAGGCCGATGTTGAAATGCCGGATGCTATTATTACCGGCACTGCTTACGGTTGCATGGCCGATACGATAACGTTTTTGTCGAGGATGATAGAGATGAAAGAAGAGATGCTTAACCCAACAGCATTTATACAGTCGACCCACAATACAGTTACCGCGCAAATTGCTTTAATGCTACAGTGCCACGGGTATAACAATACTTTTGTACATCAAGGCATTTCGTTTGAAAGCGCGCTGATAGATGCCACTATGCTTTTAAAAGAAGGCGAAGCAGATAATATACTGGTTGGTGGCACCGATGAAATGACCGATACCAGTTATACTATTTTAACAAGGCTGGGTTTATTTAAACGGCAGCAGTTATTGAATTTAGATCTGTTTAAAACACCATCAAAAGGAACAATAGGAGGCGAAGGCGTAGCTTTTGTTTTATTAACCGATAAGCCATCAACCAACAATATGGCCGAGTTACAAGGCACACAAACCTTTTACAAGCCTGCCAATACCATCGAAATTGAACAGCGCATTACCGGCTTTTTAAACAGGCATGGCCTTCAAATTGAAGACATCGATCTGGTAATTACCGGGAAAAGTGGCGACACTAAATACGATAAAAGTTATCATGACTTAAGTAAGTCGATCTTTAACAACGTACGGCTGGCTAACTATAAACATTTATGCGGCGAGTACCCAACCTCATCATCATTTGCGTTATGGCTGGCAGCAAATATTATTAAAAAGGGTAAGGTACCGGCGGTAATTATGGAAAGACCCGGTGAAAACCTTACCCCAAAACAGATATTGATATACAATCATTACTTTGGCATTTACCATTCATTAATACTGGTACGTGCCTGCTGATGCTAATTATTTAGTGCGGTTTTTCTCAATATAGTCAACCATGGTATTTACGTCAACCAGTATTTTGCGACCTTCTTTAGGGTCCTGAATCACAATGCCATATTCCTTTTTGAGCAGCACGATCAGTTCGAGCGAATCGATCGAATCTAAACCAAGGCCTTCGCCAAACAAAAGCTCATTGTCTTTAATTTCTTCGGGTGTTAAAGGCGACAAGTTAAGAAACTCTATAATTTGTTTTTTTAGTTGTTGTTTTAGTTCTTGAATTTCCATTGAGCTGTATTTATTCAGATTAATTTTTTTGCTTTCAAACCTGTGACCGTTAACGCCTGCAGGCATAAAGTTATCACCAATAAAGGTATTATATTTATCAAAACATCGGTAAGTTTACCGCCTTCTAAAAACAGGCCGTAATAAGCTTCCAAACACCAATGCATTGGCGATAATTTAATAATAGTTGCAAACGATGCCGGCATAGCAAAACTTGGCACCATCAACCCGCCAATAGCAGCCAGTATAACAATTGATACCGCCCCAATGCCATTGGCTTGCTCTTGCGTTTGCGCAAATATGCCAATGCATATGGCATAGCTAACCGCGCACCACCCGCAAATTAACGACACCAGTATTAAGCCCAATACATCGGCAGGTAAATTTAGCGGAGGCAGGCCAATTAACGGAAACACCCATAAACCAATAGCAAATATTACCGTGGCCTGCGCTATAGTAACGGTAAGGTAAGTTATTTGTTTTGACAGCAGCGCTATATAATAGTTTGTTGGCAAGGTTTTTAGCCTGATAAAGCTACCGCTCAGCTTTTCGCGGACAATGCTGCCGCCTAATGATATCACCACAAAAAACATGGCGAAAATTGTCCATGCGGGTACGTTATGCTGCGATGCATTGGGTATACTGCGGCTATTATCCTTTGAAACAGGTATCTCGTCTATCGGGATGTTGTTGTTTAATAATTCATCCTCAAGTTTTTGGGGTAAAGGTTTTTCATTAACGCTAAAATAAAGGTTCTTTAATATCTGTTTGCTTTCTATCAGCTGTAAAGCAGCGTATAAAGCACCCTGTACTGACTTTCTGAAAGACTCCTGCAATATAGGTTGGTAATACAATGATACAGGGCGTACATTTCCCACGGCTGGGCTAAGCTTATCACCCTCTAATCCAAAAGTATTGAGGGCCTTACCCGCTACAAGCTTTGCTTTAGCATCGGTTTTTGCCGAAAAATCAGCCGGTATGAGTATACCTAAAAGTGCATCCTTACTTTGCATGCGCGTTATTATAAGCTTTGCATCACCATCTTTTGATATGGGTATTAGTTTAAACATCCCTACCTTATCAATAGCCTGTACAAAGTCGCGACTTATTTTGCCGGTATCCTGGTTACAAATCAGTAAAGGTATTTTATTTTTATTGATGAGCTGAAAGGTGCTGTTTTGTATGCTGGTAACAATAACTACCAGCAAAATGGGCATCGCAAACATAAACAGCAGTCCAACCTTGTCGCGGGTTAGTATGCGTATATCTTTAATTATAGTTGCCCAAAGTTTAAACATCACGAATCCCTGTAGTTTTTACCTGTTAAATTTAAAAATAAGCCCTCAAGGCCGGTTTGGCTGTGTTGGGCCAGAAGTGTGTTTAACTCATCGTATACAATAAGCTTTCCGTTATCAATCATGGCTATACGTGTACACAAGCTTTCGGCCTCGCTTAATTGGTGCGATGTATAAATAAGTGTTGTACCCTGTTGATTTAACTGTTTTAAATAGTCAATTATGGCAAACCTTGTTTGCACATCAACACCCACGGTAGGCTCATCTAAAAACAAAACCTCCGGGTTATGCATTACGCCTATGGCCAGGTTTACGCGACGTTTCATCCCCCCTGAAAATTTTTCGACCGGTTTATCTCGTACATCCTGCAAGCCTAATACTGTTAACAGTTCCTGGCTGCGCAATTGTATCTGCTGTTTGTTTAAGCCATACCATGCGCCAAAAAACTCCAAATTTTCGGCAGGGCTAAGTTCCTGATAAAACGAAAAATCCTGGGGTACGTAACCAAAAATTTTATTGACAGATAGTTTATGACCGCTAACTTCGGCATCTATCAGTTTTATGCTGCCGGTATCGTACGTAAGCAAACCAACCATCAGGCTCATTAAGGTAGTTTTACCGGCACCGTTCGGGCCAAAAAGCCCAAATCTTTCTCCTTTATTTATTTTGAGGTTAAAGTTCGAAAACAGAGCGGTTATATGTCCCGGATAGCTGAACATTAGGCCGTTTATATCAATTGCTAATTGTTTCATGCCTTCCAGTTAATTTTTGATAACGCGGTAAGCGCTTGTCTTTCTATTTCGGCTATCTCTAACAGGTAATCGCCCATTACGTTAAAATCTTCCTGGCTGCCAATACGGCCTTTGTATATCCCGGCAGCCTGCACGGCAGCAGTGCGCCAAAGATCGCCCGAAGCGGTAAACATTTTTGATATTTCCAATAGTTCGTCAATGGGGTGGTAAGCATAGGCCTCCTGCAAAAACGCGCCATATATATACCTGAAACCACCGCCACCTGTACCGATTTCTTCCTGCATGCGCACCAGTTGGGCCAGGTACAAGCCTGCCTGTTTTACACCCAGGCTATCGCGCCATTTCTTTATACGCTTACCTGTATACTTAATGCCTTTTATGCCAACTATGGGTACGGGGTTGTGCAATACATCGTTTACAGTTTTTTTAATACCGGTAACAATGCCTTTTTTTATTTGCGCGTCGGTAACTACAGCCGGTGTTTTGGCATAGTATATCTGCCCGTTTGGTGCCAGTGTGCCTTTGGCAAAGCGCACTCGTTCCAACTCATAACTGGTTAACGTAGTCGGATGTTCCATTACCGGGTCGCTTATTAGGTAATTGTCGCCGGTATGGCCATAAACAATCAAATTATGGGCGTTAAAATGAAAGCGGTATTCTTTGGGGAAGTAACTGAGATAATAAACACCAACCTGGCAGCCCACTGCCTGACCTGCTGCAAGGCATTCATTTAAAAAAGCCTCGGCCTTTTGCCTGGAGCTAAATTTTTTGCGTACAATCTGTATACCCAGCGCCTTGCAGGTGCGCTTAAATATAAGCCCCGGCATTACCCTAAAGGCAATTACAGGCCCGTTATTTATTTTTAAAAAAGGCACGTAAACATAAAACAAACCCGCGCCTATGCCAAAAGCCAAAGGTTCGGTTATATTTTTAATGCCCGCATTACTTAATAAGCTACGGGTAACACCGTTTTCGCAATGGGCCGACTGCAAGTGTTCAAAATTAAGCTCCATACATATTCCCGTTCCTTAAATCGTTTACACTAATGCTAAAAACATCGGCATATTTCTGTAATTTTTTGTGTGATAGTTTTGCAAATACAGCGGGTTTGAGGTGCCTTTTAATTTGCCATTGCCAAAAGCCGGTATATGCAGCTAAAATGGCTATATCCATTAAACCTTTTTCCATAAAAAACAGGATAGGGCTGGCCTCGTTGTTCAATACTTTTTGGCGTGCTGCTGCTATGCGGTTTCCAATATCATGCCAGGCAGCATCAAGGGCGGTTATTTTCACGTCCCATCCCCGGCTAAGCTCGGTTACGTATTTGCCAGACTTATCGGTCGCATAGCAAACTTCTTTTGTGATCTTGCCAAGCGAGCTTAAATCCTGCGGAACATCTTCTTTTTTCATCAGATCAGCAAAGCTTAACAAACGGTAAGCATGGCATACATGTACGAAAATCTGGCACTCTCAGGCACCAGCAATAAAAGTTTTTCGCCTTTTTTTAGCGTACCGTTATTAAATAATTCGTTTATCATTAAAAATATGGATGCTGCGCCCACATTACCAACGGTATACAGGTTAATAAACCATTTTTCGTAAGGTATGCCTCCACCGTATATTTCAACCATATCGTATATCTTACTCCTGAAAAAATCGCTTGATATATGCGGCAAAAAGTGATCAATATCGGCTGCTGTTATACCACGCCTGTCTAATATTTCTTTTATTTTTTTGCCACCCAGGGGTACTATATTATCGCTCAGCAGGCTAATATCCTGCTTTACGCTGAAGATAGAGTTGGTCATGATCTCTTCGGGGGTATAATCCATAAAGCCTTTTAAGGTACCATCAGGCAACTTTTCGGCCCCCATGTACATGCAAGTTTGCATTTCGTTGGCGTATGATATGCCTTCTATCCAATCAATCCGAAGGCTCAACCCCTTTTCGTTGGGCTTATCTGACATCAGGAAGGCCGAAGCCCCGTCAGATAACATCCATCTTAAAAAATCTTTTTGAAACGCGATATATGGATTGTCGCTCAGGTCTTTTAATTTTTGGGCCTCTTCTTCAAAAACATCAGCTACCAGCAAACCCGAAAACCTTTCGGAACCTGTTGCTACAGCAAGCTTTACATCGCCGGTTTTAATGGCCATATAAGCGTATTTAATAGCATGCATACCTGCGCAACACACACCCGACGGCGAAACAACTTCAATACCTTCGGCCTCTGGCAGCCAGCCGTGTGTCATTACCCCATGGCTGGGCATGATCTGATCAGGCGACGATGTTCCGCATGATAACAGTTCAATATCTTTTATTTTTTCGGGCGCAGTTTCAAATAAAGCTTTTACGGCCAAGGCTGTCATCTGGGCATTGGTATGCGTAGGCTTACCTCCTTTGGTTAAAGCGTAGTAACGGTTTTTAATAGCATTATTGCGCAATACAATTTTTTTTGACTTAGAAGGTTTGCCATCAATAAAACCGAGATATTGTTCCATATCATCATTCGCAACAGGCTCATTCGGAAAATAGGCTGAAGTACTAATGATATAAACTTGAGGAGTTGACATATATGTACGTTAATTTAAATTTAAATAGTACTGTTTTTTTGCTTTAATACGTTTAGGCGTAAAAAAACGGATAAAAACGTTGTTGATTGTTAAAATTATTGGGGCACCTAACCAAAAAGCGATTAAAAGATAATACTTAAACGCTGCCAGCCAAAATGCCCTGTTCTTTCTTTTTACAATAAAGTTAGCCCAAAATCTGAATATTTTGCCCGCCGTCGATTCGATAACCATTAAATTATATTTCAATTTAACAGCGCCCTGTTTAACCATTTCGTCTTGCAGGCCGTCCCAGTTATTGGTATTTAAATGTGTTAAAACCTGTTCACCAAATACATGTGTGTGCTTAATATCGGCGTCAGAAACACCCGGTGGCGGAAAAATGTTGAGATACCTGTCTTTTTTACCGCCCAGCATCCAATGAAAAATAGTAACAAAACTAACCGGGTTGGGGTGGTTATCAACCAGCGCAATATTACCTACATGGTTGGCGCCGGCAGCTTTTATTAGCTTTTTTACTCTTACAAAAGCATTAAGCCACATATTACGGGCACCCGTAACGGTAATTACAGGTGTGTTTTTTAGTATGGTTTTTAATTGCTGTTGCTGCATTAGTGAATTAAATGGTATGCTTGGCGATAAAAACCAGGCCTGGTAGCCTAATATTACCAAATCATACTGCTCCTGTTTTAAAGTAAAAGGAGACAATTCTGTCGGCACATCTAAAACACAATCGGGCATTACGCTAAAAAAGCTGGCCCCCGTCCAGGGGAAGGGGAAATTTTTTACAGGCTGAATATTTACTTTTTCAACCTCGGCCCCGGCATTAATAAGCGGCGCGGTAAAACAATCGATAATGTCGCCGAGTTGACCTGATTGTGAATAATAAATAGCCAGTATTTTTTTGTTCATTCGGCTGTATCTAAATTAAAGATCTTGCAGGTGCAACACCTTCGAACTTTTTGTATAATCAATAACGGCTTGTTTTATCGCCTGCGGCATGTTTTTATAGGATGCTTTTACAAACTGCATGTCGGCATCAATATCGGCGCTGTATTTAACAATTTTGGGGGCGTGTTCCTGTATTATCAACCTTAAAAAATGATATTCGGCGTTATCGTTATCGTTTTTTAATGCGGTTTCCAATTTTATCCGTCCTTTTTTAAATAACCTAAGTTTCTCTGCAGGTATTTTTACCAGCCCGGCTTTTCGCATCAGCAGGGTTCCTTCGTAAGCTTCTTTTTCTGGTAACGATCCGGAAGTTAAAATGTTCAGCTCTTTGTCAATATTATCTGTTTTGCCCGATGCCAGTACGGCGTAAAAAGCTGATACATCAAAATTTTGTGCCAGGCTTTTGCTTTTTGTGAGTTTATCCGGGAAAATGAGGAGCAGTAGCAAACAGATAGTTAATTTCATTAAAGCAGACGGCGTTATGCCACAAATATACCTAATTATGGCGATTTAAATATGTTGGTCGTATAAATTAACAAGCTATTGTACAGTTAAGTTTTTAGTTAATTTATTTTTGTTAGGGCTACCCATCACAATATTTTATATATTAACACCAAATTGTTAAATTCAATATCCATTCAAGGTTATTAAATTTTGAACAGTAAACTATTGTATACCCGTAAAAGTTTTTAAGTGCATAATACAACGCAATTTTCGAGTTTGTGGGCCATTATATTAGGTGGTTCAAGTGGTTTGGGTTTGGCTGCAGCCGAAAAATTAGCCTCGCATGGTATGAACATCGCTGTTTTATATCGGGAGAGCGCAGGTACCGAAAGATCGATAAAACAAATATTCGCGGCATTAGCCGCTAAACACGAGGTGACCATCCAATTGTTTAACATTAACGCGTTAGATGGCGAGGCACGTGGCTCATTTATCGACCGCTTTGTTGCGGACGATAATAAAAAGCATAAGGTTAAGTTGTTATTACACTCCATATCAAGAGGTAATTTAAAGCCCCTCTTTTCGGAAGAACTACCTGCCGATGCACACAACGTGCTTTCGGTAAATGATATTCAATATACAAGCTACGCCATGGCCACCAGTATGCTCGATTGGGTACGCGGCCTTTTAAAAGCCGATGCTTTTGCTCCCGACGCCCGCATCGTTGGCCTTACCAGCGATGGAGCCCACAAATATTGGGATGGTTACGCCGCAGTATCGATTGCCAAGGCCTCGCTCGAAAGCCTGGCTACCTATATGGCCGTTGAGTTTGGTAAACAAGGTTTAAAAACTAATTTGATACAGGCCGGTATAACACAAACGCCATCGTTAAATAAAATACCAGGTAGCGAAAAACTGGTACAGTTTGCAACAGAGCGTAATCCGCTGGGCCGTATAACTCAACCTGCCGATGTTGCCAATGCAATTTATTTACTTTGTACTGATGAGGCCTCGTGGATAAACGGCGCAGTAATACATGTTGACGGTGGCGAGCATTGTCTTTAATTATAAGCAAGATGCATAATTACATTATACCTTATTTGCCTTACAAATCGTCGTTTTTGTTTGTTGATAACATAACTTCATTAAATGCTGATGGCGTAACAGGCAATCATACATTAAAAAAAGAAGCCTTTTTTTACGAAGATCATTTTATAGGTAACCCGGTTACCCCTGGTGTAATTATTACCGAAATTATGGCGCAAATAGGTTTAGTGGTACTGGGAGTATATTTAATGCTCAACAATGCACACGAGCCGGGAGTTGAAATGAACGAAGGCTCGATTCCGTTATTAACCTCAACCGAAGTATCGTTTTTTAAAATGGTGTTACCTGGCCAAAAGGTTGTCGTAACATCTAAAAAACAATACTTTCGCTTCGGTAAGTTAAAATGTTTAGTTGAAATGCACGATGAAGCAACAGAATTGGTCGCAAAAGGGACATTTTCGGGTATCATTAAAAATGCACATTTAAGGCACACAGATAAATGAACAGACGCGTAGTAATAACGGGATTAGGTGTGCTATCGCCAAACGGAATGAACATTCCGGATTTTTTACATGCCATACAAAACGGTATATCGGGCATTAAATTTATGCCGTATTACGAAGAACTTAAATTTAATTGCCAGGTAAGCGGCGAACCTGCTTTTGAGTGGGATTGCCTTAAAAACTACTTAACGGAAACAAGCTTGTATGGTTTAAAGGGCAAGGGTATAGCATTTGGAATAAAAGCTGCCCTTGATGCCTGGATGGATGCCGGTAATACCATAGCCAACGAAGAAACACTTTGGGATACGGGTTGCATTTTTGGCAGCAGCGTAGCAGACACCGACATTATAAAAAATGCTATAACCCGAGTAGATGCGCACGAATCGCGAAAATTAGGATCGCGGGTGGTAGAACAAATAATGAATAGCAGTGTTACTGCATATATTTCGGGCCGCTTGGGTTTGGGTAATAAAATAATCAGTAACTCATCGGCCTGTGCTACGGGTACGCAAGCTATATTAATGGGATACGAGTATATTAAATACGGCATGGCCAAACGCATGATTGTAGGCAGCAGCGAGCATGTTGATGCTTATATATTTGGCGCGTTCGATTCGATGCGTGTTTTATCACGTAAATTTAACCATGAAGCCCAAAAGGCCTCACGGCCAATGAGCTCATCGGCAGGTGGTTTTGTGCCAGGCTCGGGCGCAGGTGCTTTGGTGATAGAAGACCTTGACTATGCGTTGGCGCGTGGTGCACGCATTTACGCCGAAATATTAGGCGGTTACAATAATTCGGGAGGGCAGCGGGCCGGCGGCACTATGACGGCTCCCGGCGCCAACGGTGTTATAACGTGTATAAAACAAGCTTTGGCCGAAGCTAATATCAGCGGAAATGATATTGATCTGGTAAGCGGGCATTTAACGGCTACCATAGCCGATAAACTGGAGATAAATAACTGGGTAAATGCGCTGGATAGGACCGGCGAAAACTTTCCGATGGTGAACTCGTTAAAATCAATGATAGGGCATTGCCTTAGTGCTGCCGGATCGATTGAAACTGTGGCGTCTGTTTTACAAATAGAGCATCAGTTTGTACACCCTAATATTAACCTCGAAGACCCTGCACCGGAGATAGTAGATATGGTAACTTTAAACAATTTGCCAACAACTTTGATTAAAAAAGAGATTAATATCGTTGCAAAAGCTAATTTTGGCTTTGGCGACATTAATACGTGCCTGATAATTTCAAAATATAATAAATATAATAACAATGGATAGAAAAACTATCTTAACCGAATTGAAAAAAGTAATAGCCCCTTATACTGAAAACAAGCAGTTACTGGATAGTATTACCGAAGAGACTGACCTGATACGGGATTTAAAGATCAACTCTGCTAACCTGGTAGACATCATTATTGATGCCGAATCGCAGTACAATATCGAAATAGATTTCGATTCGGCAGAGAAAATGCACATAATTGGCAGTTGTATTGATATAATATACGATAAACTAAATCAGTCCGCTTGAAAAGTACCGGCAATGATATAGTAGCATTAGGATCCGTAAATAAATTAAGAACCAACCGGTTTAATTTTTATTCAAAAATCCTTTCGGTTTCCGAGCAGCAACTGTATCAATCATCCCGGCTTACCAGCTTAAGCTTTGAATACTATGTTTGGCTGTTATGGTCTGTAAAAGAATCGGCATACAAATACTTAAAAAGGCTTGAACCTCAATTAATATTTTCGCCGGTAAATATCATCGTTCAAACTACAGCCCCTGCAGAAGGCCATCTGGAAAAAGATCATACCTTGTTTGAATGTGAAAGCAAAACCTTTAGCCGCGAATTTTACACCGGTAAAGTTACTTATGCGGCGCACACTCTTTATTTCCGCTCAATAATTACTACCGACTGGATAACTACGGTAGTTAATGACACCGAAAGTTTTGAAAACGTTTACTGGGGAGTAAAAACTATTAACGATGTGGATAATGAGTCCCGGTCGACAGAAGTCAGGGATTTTTTGCTGAATAAATTAAGTAAGTTTTTTGGCACCTTACGGATAGAAAAAAGCCCCGTTGGGTACCCATTTATATTTAAACACGAACGGGATCTGCATATTCCGGCTTCGCTTGCGCATGATGGCCGTTTTGTTGGCTATTCTTTTATATTGGATGACCTAGGTTGATGTAGTTATTGATCCTTTTCGGCAAATATGCCTTTCATTTTAAAAAGTACGGTGTCGTTATCAAATAGCCGTGCATTTATTCTCATCTGTTCATTTTCGGGCATTATTTTTAACTCCATCCGCAATACTTTATCTTGCTCTGGCACAATAATCACCAAAAACTTAAGCTCGCTTGCCTTTATCAATTTTAGCTGTTTATCGATATAAGCCTCTGCTACTTCCTTCGCCATTTGCATCATACATACGCCTGGCAAAATAGGCTGCTCTGGAAAATGACCTTCAAATATTACATGCAGGGGGTTAAGCTTAATATCTGTTTTTATAATATCGCCGTCAAATTGTAAATCCGTAAAAGTAAAAAGGTCATTCTGTAGCATCTACCTGTCGTTCTATCCGTTTTAATTCTATCGTAAAATTAAAGTTTTTATGGGTAATGCCTATAGTATCTGGTACGCCATTTTTATAGTTTTTCATAATAGCCAATACAATTGGCTTGTGCGGCGATGATATTTCCATTCGCTCTAATTCGGCACCATTCTTATTGGTTACATAACAAAAAAAGCCTTTTTGCTTTTTAAAAATGTAATATAGGTTGTTGTCGTCTTTACTTAAATGTGCTGCTTTTATATCTTGCTTATCTATCAGTAACAACTCAAAATCTTTTTTTAATGTTTTTATTACCGGACCGTTGTCCATTTGTTTTATAATATAGTACACTTTAAAGCCCCCATCGGCACGGTACTCAAAATCGAAAAATTTAAAGCCTACCTCGTTCGAAAACACTATGCGGATACTGCTGTCCTGCAATTTTTTAATGAGTAACAAACCACTTAAATGGTGCCCTACAATATCCGTTTGTGCCTTATACAAGGCCACATCAAAATTGGGACTAAATTTTTTAATTGCCGTAATATCGCCACTTGCAGGTTGCAGATCTTTATAGACCGCGGTACAGCCAAAGAGTAAAAAAAGGCAACTACCTAATAGCAAATAGCGCATCTGGAATAACGGTATTTAATTCTTTATTTATAAAATGCAATACAGTGCTATCACCCGAGTTTTCATTCATTTCTATAGTGGTTACTTCGTAGTTCTTTTTATCAACAACCACATCAATGTTTTTAAAAAACTCTTTTAAGGTTTTTGATACCGGGGTTAGCTCCACCTTATAATTACCCTTGTTTTCGTACGCGCGGGCAATAAAATCGGGATTATTAAAAACAGCGCCCTGTACGCAATCAACAATTATCCTGTCTATCTGCTGAAATATTTTGTTTGATTTAACCGAAACCTTACTCTCTTTTCCACCATCTTTTACGTACATCTTATCATTGTTAAGTATCATCAGGTACTCAAACGGTTTATTAAACTCCATGCGCAGCATACTGTTTTTTTTAAACCAAAATTTTCCCTTCGATGTGATCTTCTCCGAAAGCATACTCAGATTTTTTTCCTGTACAAAATCACTTTTAATGGTTTCGGTTTTAGTTGCAATAGCTATAAACTGTTGTTTAAAATTAGCCAGATCGGTAACTGTGGTGTAGCCCCCAGTCTGGGCTTTGGCCGTAAATCCCAAAATGAGTACAAAAAAAATAAAAATTATTTTACGCATAAGCTTGTAAATTTAGCATTTTATCGAGCCTGACAATTTGATAGCCCTTCGCTTTAATATGTTGTATAAACTCCGGAAGCATGGCTAATGTTGTGTTACTGGTATCGTGAAATAAAAAAACAGCGCCAGGCTTAATTTTACTAACCATGTTGCTTAACAACTTTTCGGGCTGTTTTATTACCGTATCCATTGAGCGTACACTCCAGCCTATTGGTGTATAGTTACAGTTATTAATAGCGTTTTTAACATTAGGATTGGTAACGCCATAAGGCGGCCTGAATAATTTTGGTGCTTTACCAATTGCATTGCTCATAGCTTCGCTCATCATCAGTAAATCGCCGGTCATTTTTTTTGTAGAAAATAAATCGAACCAAAAATGATGAGAAAAACTATGATTAGCAATAATATGTCCCTCATCATCAATTTGCTTTAGCACCTGTTTGTTATCCGCAATTTTATTGCCGATGCAAAAAAAAGCAGCTTTAACATCACTTGCTTTTAACATAGCCAAAATTTGAGGGGTATTTATGGCATCCGGTCCATCGTCAAAACTCAGGGCTATTATTTTTTCATTTGTTTTTACCGAGCAAATAACTGGGATAAAGTAGTTGGAACCAACATAGTAGCAGCCATAAAATAACAAACTTAAATATATTGCCAATAAAACAACATCAGCATAAATAGGCATGCCGGCCCAAATACCCACGCCAAGCAAACAGATAAAAAGTATGTTAACGTTTTTGAAATTTAACATGCCGACATTAGAATTAACGAATGGTAAATATTTTGATAGTTGTTGTAAATAAGCACTTTGTTTAAATTGTTTTTTACTTTTCCGTTTAAGCTTAATACCGCGGGGATGCTATTGGTTTTAATGATATTTGCAGCGAGCCAGGTGGCAAAAGCGGTTGATGTGGGATACTCGCCGCATAGGTTTTTATATTTAACCACCGGGGCGCTTTTAAATACCGACGACCGTAGCTGAGCGTATATTTCATCATTTTTTTTGTCGCCATTATCGCCGGTGATAACCAGGTCAATATCGTTCAAATCTGTTGCATGTTGAGCTAAAAAGGATAGAATATGTTGTACGGTTTGGTTGATATCAGTTGGTTTGTAAAAAGTACCAACAGCATCAAGGCAGGCAAGATTATTTTCGTCCGGAGTAGTGGCCAATACAAAAAATGCAGCGCCTTCGCCGCCAATAGTGCCTTTGGTGTTTAAGTTAAATAAACTGATATTCGATACCGGGTTGCGCTTATACAGGCCTGTGCGGTTTAATATGATATGGCTAACATCAGTTATCTCATCCATGCCGCCTACCAATACATTGGCCATTTCATTTTCACTTAAAAGCATCATTGCATCAAGTAAGGCACTCTCAAAAGACACGCCACCGCTTACAAATGTATTATTGTAATGATTGCATTTTATAATGAGCGCAATCTGTGCACCTATGGTATTGTGTGTTGATTGCACAAAGGCCGTAGGGGTAATAGGTTCTTCATTATGCTCAACTATTTGGCTTAAAAAAATACCGGTATCTTCCAGGCAGCCATAAGCGGTACCGGTGACTATAGCATCGGGTACGGTTATACCCGCGTTATTTAAACTTGTTAAAGCGCTTGCCACGCTCATTTTAATGATACGGCTCATCCTGCGGATAAGCTTTTGAGGTATTATTTCGTTGTAATCAGGCTCAATGCTGTTTAAACGATTACCATTGTATGTGGCAAGCTGATCTAAAAACTGGGCGTTATTAAATGTGTTTTGCGGTGATATGCTTGCTGCCGACCTGATATAAGTTTTCATCGCTTATAGTTTTGAAAATATGAGTGATGAACAATTACCTCCAAACCCTACAGAGTTGGATAACACGTGTTTAAGTTCGGGATATTCTGAAAAAGTAGTTTCGGGCACAAATGGAAAATCGGCAATCGGAGTTTGTAAACGCAGATTAGGATAAACAATACCCTGCTGTACAGCCAAAGCCGAAAACACCCCCTCGATAGCCGAACTGGCCCCCAAAGTATGACCGGTAAATGCTTTGGTTGAACTCATTTTGGGAAAATGCGGGGCAAACAAACGCATTATAGCTGTACCTTCCGAGCTATCATTGTTTTGTGTACCTGTACCATGCAGGTTAATGTAGCCAATATCATTTGGCTGCAAGCCGCTCATTTTTAACGCACCGGCCATTGCCCTATAGGGGCCGTCGCCATCGGGCGATGATGCAGTTTGGTGGTAAGCATCGTTAGCATTGTAATAACCTGATAGCGAGCAGTAAGGATGCTTTTTTAATAATGATGATACCCGCGCGGAAACCAGCACTATATAACCCGCGCCTTCGCCTATATTAAGGCCGCGTCGGTTTTCGTCAAATGGCTGGCAATATTGTTCATCCAGTATCATCAGGGTACTAAACCCGTTAAGTGTAAAGCGTGTAATGGCATCAGTACCGCCTGCAACTACGGCATCAAGTATGTTGTGTTTTATTAAACGTGCACCGTACATTACAGCATTAGCTGATGATGTGCAGGCTGTACTAACCGTACTTACATGGTGCTTAATGCCTAACTTTTCGGCAACAATTGCGGTAACGTTGCCACATTCGTGGTAGGCCAGGTCGCGAAGCCTTCCCTTGCGCTGATCGGCCATAAAATCAATAATAAACTCTTCGGTTTTATCCATACCCCCTACCGTGGTTGCCGAAACAAAACCTATGCGCAGGTTGGGGATGTTCGCAATACCCGAATCATCCCACGCTTCGCGGGCCGCTACCATACTTAGCATAACATTGCGGCTTGTGGAAGGCGAAAACCCCGAAAACGCGGCAAGCTCATCATTAGTTAACTTAACCTCCGACGCAGGATAGACATCGCGGTGATTAGTTTGAAGGTGCCTGATATTGCCAATACCTGTTTCACCCCTTTTTAGCGAAGCAAGACATTGGGATACATTAGTGCCGATTCCGGAAATTACCCCTGCACCGGCAACAAAAACAGCACTCATTTCACGTGGTTTGCAGTTATATATTCGGCCATGGTACGTACCGATTGGAATACTTTGTGTCCATCGCCTGCATTAGTTACCCGCAGTTTATATTTTTGTTTCAGCAATACTATCAGTTCTAACACATCTAAAGAGTCGAGGCCTAATTTATCTCCAAACAGCGGCTCGTCATCGCCTATATCTTCGGCTTTAATATTTTTTAATTTTAACTGTTCGGCTATTTGCTGTTTTAATTCGGCTATTAATTTATCCATTATTCTATTTAAATCTATATCTCTTCATCGGCCAGCAGGCCCAATTCAATTGTGCGGGCTAATCTCTTTATTATAATTTCGTGATCTTTCACAAAAGGGTTAGTGGTATCCCATACATAACCTGCCAAAACCGAGCAGATCATTTTTTTAATAGGAAGATTTTGCTCTTCGCTAAAAAATATGGTATCGAGTGTACCATCATACCAGGCCATTACGTATGAGCGAAAAGTATTAACACCTTGCAATAGCTGCTTAGTATAATCTTCCCAGTCAACGTCTTCGCCTTTTAATTTACGTATTACCAAATGTGCTGCGTTTTGGCTTGATACGGTTGCCAATGTAACACCCGATGAAAAGATGGGATCTAAAAACTCGGTTACATTACCCGTAAGTACAAAACCTTCACCATAAAATGTATCGGTTGTGGTTGACCACGACTGTAGCACTCTGGGCTCAAAAACATATTCAACACCATTCAACCGTTCGGCCAGGTAGGGCTGTGTTGAAATCAACTGGCGCAATATCTGTTCGTTAGTCCCCTCATATTGGGCAAAAAACTCCGGGTCGCCAACAAAGCCAACTGAGGTAACGCCGGTTGAAAACGGAATTACCCATATCCAAACTCCAGGTTTATGTACAATAATTGTAATACGGTTAGGCTCCTCATCCATTATGCGCTTAACATCCAGGGTATGGGTAAACAGTGCCTTTCGGGAGGGCAAATTAGATGGTTTATCAAGGTTAAATAACTGCGGGATAACGCGGCCATAACCGCTGCCATCAATTATAAATCTGGCCGCTATCTCTGTTTTGTTTCCATCAATATCCTCAACAACGGTTACCGAGTCAGAGCCGTTAAATGTAATACCGGTAACGGTGGTTTCATAACAAACGGGTACGCCCATTTTTTCGACAGTATCGGCTAAAGTTTTATCAAATTCGGCGCGGGGTACCTGCCATGTCCAGTTCCAGCCCGACGAAAACTGATCTGCAAAAAAATAGTCGCATATCTTACCGTTTTTTACAAATTTGGCTCCGTTTTTTTCCTGGAACCCTTTTTCTTTCAAAGCATCAATAAAGCCGGCTTCGTCAAGGGCCTCCATACAGCGCGGCAATAAGCTTTCGCCAATAACAAACCTTGGAAATTTTTGCTTTTCGACAATTTTAACTTTAAAACCAGCCTTATTAACTATCGAGGCAGCCACAGTGCCTGCGGGCCCTGCTCCAATTACCAAAACATCAACCTTTTCAACACTCATTTTATACCTATATTAATTTTATATCTATATTAAATAGTACCGTGCATCTTTATCTCAAAAATGCGCTTAAACATTTTGCACTTATTATCTGTGACAAAAATCACATCATACCCATTTTCAACTTCCATTCCTGAAAAAACTCAGGATTGTTTAATTGAAGTACAAAATCGGCACTGCTTAAAAAAACCTGCATGGTAGAGCCTGTTACTACTAATTCTTTCGTGTCAGCATTTATTAAACGGTATTCAAAATTTATTTTCGCAGGTAAGCAAGGTATATAAGTTGTTTCGATAATTATCCTGTCGCCGTATCGTAAAACCTTTTTGTAATCGCATTGAATGTTTACGATAGGCGTAATGTAGCCATGTTCATAAAAATCAAGATAACGCAAGTTGTATTTTTTACCGAAGGCCTCACGCCCGTCTTCAAAATATTGCACATAATGTCCATGCCATACTATTCCCAATGAATCGACTTCACTGAACCTTACATCTTGCTCTATAGTGGTTACTAACTTTTTTTTCAATTTATCTTACTAAACGGATATTATCAGATGATCTAAAAATGATCAATTACATTTTAGCCCATTTTTTAAAATTATCCTCCATATCTTTTAGAACAGTATACAATGGTTTTGCCCAATAATTTCTAAATCCAAAACCACCTGGTTTAGCTGTTTGATAGGTTGTGTATAAAACAGTCTTTGATTTCATGTCCACAAAAGTCACCCAAATACCCATTGATGCGGTCCCTTTGCTCATTCCATCTACAAAAAAAAGCAAGCCTATACCTTCATGGTTCATAAAATCGTATTTCTTAACGGCATCGGCAATAGTAGCTTCGGTTGTTAAATGAAAATCGCCTGGGTTGTTGGTAAAAAAGTCTTTCTTAGTAAGCGCCCGGTTGGCATTCAAGGCAACATCAATTTTGTACTCTACTGATTTGCGACCGATGGCTTTGGCCACATCATATTTTTTTTGCTCGGTAATAAAAAGCTGGTTCCACTCGGATGTATAACCATCTCTAAAGACATCGTTAGTAATAACTGCTTCTCCGGATTTGGTAGCCGCGCCAATAAACTTAGTTTGCGAGTAATCAACACCCAACCACGTAACAGTTACGTTGGGATCAAAAACGTCGGCTTTTGATTGTGCCAACAATGACTGACCATTTACAGCAATAAATAGCAATGTCATAATCCATTTTAATTTTGTTGTAATTTTCATATTTAGATCAATTTAGTTTCTGAATAAAAATTTTCATTTCGCATTTCGCTATCAATTGGTCTTTACATTTAACCGTTCCACTAATTATGGTTACATCAAATATTTGCTTTTCAATAATTACCTCGGTTTCTAAAATATCGCCCACGCTGGGTAATTTATAAACTTCCAGATCTTTAACGGCTCCTATGTAGCCTGTTAAAATGGGCTCATTGTTTTGCAGTGCAACATAACCTACGCCCGCTGCTGCTGTTTGAGCAATATTTTCGGTTAAGCCAGCTTCGGTTAAATGCCCATTATAAACAAGCACATTTTCGGCCTTTACCTGCAATGTTGTACGCGAGCTAACTTCGTCGCAATGTGTTAAATGGTCAACCATTACAAAAGGCGGCCTTTGCGGGATGAGGGGTAAAATACTTTGCAATGATATAATCAATTTATTATTGCCAAAAATTATAGTAATTATACCATTGTTCGGGGTACTGCTTTACCTTATTTTCCATATAATCAACAAAATCGGCAACCATTTGCTGTGTTGCTTCCCCCCTATCCAAATATAGATATTCTTTTAGTTGATTTGCAAAAAAATGATAATGATACGTGCTCTCTTTCATGCCATAAACAAATATTACCGGCACTCCAAATTGTGCGCCCAATACAAACGGCCCCATTGGAAATTTTGCATCAGCTCCTAAAAATTTTACGGTTACGGTTTTATTCCCTTCAATAAAGCGGTCGGCAGGCATACACACCAGTTCATTATTTAAAAAGGCATCGCTTATGGCAAAAATATGCGACATGTCGTCCTTAATAATAATATAATTTACTTTGCTTTTACCCGTTACCGATTCAAGGTATTCTTTAATGCGCTGGTCTTCCCCATCGAAAGTTACAATGTTGATGCGGGCATCTATTTCGTAAAACAGATGACTGGCGACTTCCCAATTACCGATGTGCGAGGTTAACAATAATCCGCCTTTGTTTAATGCTGCAATTTCATGCAGGTTTTCAATCCCATCAAAATTAAAGGTCAGTTTGTTTGGTATGCCCGACATGACGGCAACCTTATCGATAAGCGACTGTCCTAAAAGGTTATAATTTCGGTAAGTTTTTAAAATGGATTTTAATACGCTATAGCCATGCCTTTTACGAAAGTAACTAAAAGTGTACCAGGTGGTTTTAAATGAAAAAACTAAATAATGAAGAGCTACAAAACGCAATAACAGGTACGCCGGTAACAGCCCACCAACTTTTAAAACACTAACAAAAATACGGTAGCCTAAAGGTTGTCCTTTCGATTTTCCTTGCCAGGATGGCATTACACAAGCTCAGTTAATTTGCTGTTAGTTATTACGTAACTATAAAAATCCTGAAAGGTTACTATACCTATAAAATCTTCGGGTTTTACTTTAAACGGAAAATTACTTTCAATTACTACAACAAGATCAATATAATCCAAGCTATCCAGATCAAGAGTATCTTTTAAATTAGCATCCGGAACCATTTTATCTGCATCTATCTCAAACTCTTCGGCTAAAAAGTTGTTTATCTTTTCAATGATCTCTTCATTATGCATAAATAGGGGGGTCTTTAAGTATATTTTTTAATTATTAGTGATGAATTTGTTCCTCCAAAACCAAAAGAGTTAGACAAAAATACATTTATTTCTTTTTCGACTGAAGTTTTTGCAATATTTAGTTTCGCCGAATCTTCATCCGGGTTTTCAAAATTGATGTTAGGGGCTACAAATGAGTTTTGCATCATCAGCATCGAATATACAATTTCGCTGGCTCCGGCCATCCAGCACTCGTGTCCTGTCATCGATTTTGTTGAGCTAACCAACGGGTTGCTTGCGCCAAAAACTTCGAAAATAGCTTTGGCTTCGCTGGCATCGCCGGCAGGTGTTGAGGTTGCGTGGGCATTGATGTAGTCAATTTCTGAAGCGGACAAGCCGGCATCTTTTAATGCCATAACAAGCGACCGTACCGGACCTTCGACCGTTGGGTTTGAAATGTGTGCCCCATTTGATGAAAAACCATAACCTACTACTTCGGCAAGTATATTAGCACCTCGTTTTTGAGCCGATTCGAGGCTTTCTAAAATAACCGTCGCAGCTCCGCCACTGGGTATAAGCCCATCGCGATTACGATCAAACGGCCTTGAGGCTTTGGTTGGGTCGGCCTCATTAACAGAAAATGCCGAAAGGGCATCAAAACTGCCCATTGCGTATTGATTTATCTCTTGCGCTCCGCCGCAAATGATGCATTCCTGCAAACCGGTTCTTATAAAATGGTAACCAAGACCAATAGAGTGCGAACCACTTGCGCAGGCCGCGCTAATGGTAAAATTTATTCCCCTTAGCTTAAATATTGTGGCCAGGTTCATGGTCACAGTCGAGTTCATGGTTTGAAATACCGCACCCGAGCCTATCATCATGGTGTTTTTTTTCTCACGGATAACGTCGGTGCAGTCAATAACAGCTTTTGCCGAACTATCGTTACCGTACAAAATACCTATTTCGTGTTCGCTAATGTAGCTGGCATCAATACCCGCGTTAGCTAAGGCTTCATGCGTAGCAACATAGGCATACTCACCCTGTTCAGGGAGCATAATACGCGAGCGCCTGTCTAAAATATCCTTTAAATTAGGTCGGTCAACATGTCCGGTCAAAGCCGATCGGTAACCAAATGCCTTTCGTTCGGCATCAAATATAATACCCGATCTACCTTCGTACAGGGATTTGCTTACTTCGTCAAGGTTTTTGCCTATGCACGAATATATACCCATACCTGTAATTACAACCCTATTCATTTATTAAAACTCCCTGCCTTACGTTATTATTAAACAATGTGATAAAAATACAAAAGTACATCAAACTTCAAAATGGAATTCAATTAATAATGCGTTAATATTTCGGGCCATTTAGTATTAAGCCTGTGTAAAGAATTATACGGCAAATCAAAAAAACACGTTTTACGAATACAAGCCCCCGTTAACCGATAGTATTTCGCCGGTGATATATGCTGCACCTGCCGATGCTAAAAAACCAACCGCGTGTGCAACTTCTTCGGGGGTGCCAAAACGTTTAACGGGTATCATCGATTGAAGTTCCTTCTCATCAAGGCCTTTGGTCATATCGGTTTTTATAAATCCTGGTGCAACAGCGTTTACTGTAACGCCGCGACGGCCAACCTCCTGTGCCAATGCTTTAGTAGCCCCAATCACACCGGCTTTTGCTGCCGAATAGTTTATTTGACCTGGCAAGCCTTTTAATCCCGATAAGGATACCACATTAACTATACGTCCGTATTTTTTTAATAACATGCCATTTAGTACCAGCCTGGTAACATAAAAAAAACCATCTAAGCTGGTTTTTAGTACATTATCCCACTGCTCGTCTTTCATCCACATCATTAATACATCGTCTTTAACTCCGGCGTTGTTTACCAATACTTCAATATATTTTTCGGTATTTGTTTCAATCCAGGTACCTAACATGTTATTAATATCGTTCTTGTCGGCAACATCAAATTGCAGTAACTCGCCGGTGCCACCGGTTTCAACAATATGGGCAAGTGTTTTATTGGCCTCATCAATATTCGACCGATAGTTAATTATAACATGATAACCCATTTGGGCCATGGTATAACATATAGCTTTTCCAATACCTCTTGAACCACCGGTAACTAATGCGCATTTCATATTTTTACGATTTAAAGAAAACTTGTAGATTATTAAACCTCTGTATGGTTTAAATTGAAGCCGGTATGTAAGGCCGACTGTTCGGATTTAAGATTATTTGCATACGAGTAAACATAAAGTATTAAAATTAGCCCCGGTTTGGCCGTTGAGAGTTACCAAGTCGCAAAAGGGGAATTTTGTGCGAAATTAGAGTAAATATTTTAAATTTACGTAGCTTATATTGCTAAATACCGCCATATAAAAATATAAACCATTAGTTAGTAGTTTAAATAAGGTAATAATTACCTCAAAAATTTAATAAAATATAAAATAAGTTAGCCAAATGAAGGCCGAATTATCAAAACTTGATTAAATTTGCTTATTGAAAAAATAACCCACCACAGGGCAATTTAAACTTGTTATGTTGAGCTCATTCTGGTACGAAAAAACGTTGCAGATACCATGTACCCTATGAACGATCTAAAAATAATTAACCAAAAATTTGATCGTTTAAAGGTTTGTGTAATAATACCCACCTATAACAATGCAGGCACACTTGGCGGTATTATTGCCGATGTTGCCCAATATACCCAGCATGTTATTGTAGTAAACGATGGATCGACCGACGATACCTTGCAAATTGTACAGGCCTTTCCGTTTGTACAATTGATAAGCTACCCCGATAATGTGGGCAAAGGCTGGGCGCTGCGTAAGGCGTTTGCGTACGCTATATCAAAAGACTATGAATATGCTATAACCATCGATTCGGACGGGCAACACTTTGCAACCGATCTGCCGCTTTTTGTAGATAAGCTTGAAAACACAGGCGATGCCATTATTATTGGCGCGCGCAATATGGAACAAGCAGCTGTACCCGGTAAAAGTAGTTTTGGGCATAAGTTTTCGAATTTTTGGTTTAAGGTTGAAACCGATATTGATTGCCCGGATACGCAATCGGGTTTTAGGTTGTACCCACTCCTTTTGCTTAAGGATATTAATTTTATTACCCGCAAATACGAATTTGAAATTGAGGTGTTGGTACGCGCTGCCTGGAGCGGTGTTGCAATCAGCTCGGTACCGGTAACTGTATACTATGCGCCTAAAGAAACCCGTATATCACATTTCAGACCTTTTCAGGATTTTAGCCGTGTAAGTGTTTTAAATACTTTTTTGGTAATAATTGCTTTTGCTTACATTAAACCGCGCGATTTTTTTCATACCCTTTTTGTAAAAAAAAAAGTTAAGCAGCTGTTAATAGATCAGCTTTTTAGTTTTAACCAATCCGATCAGTTAAAGTCCATATCCATTGGCTTTGGTGTTTTTATGGGGATATTACCTATATGGGGTTTTCAGTTGTGGGTAGGTTTATTTATTGCTTATATTTTTAGGTTAAATAAAGCCCTGGTTGCTGTTGCATCAAATGTGAGCATCCCTCCCATGATACCCCTTATTGTTTTTTTGAGTTTTAAGTTAGGCAAATACTGGATGGGTAACCACAATGTTAATATGGCCTTTATGCCCAATTTAACTTTAAACTCAATTGGCCAACACATGGAACAATATATATACGGTAGTATAACATTGGCACTTATTGCAGGTACACTAACCGGCCTATTGGCGTTTATTTTGCTCAAATTATTTAATAGAAAAGCCGCTCCTGTTTTTTGAGCTGATATACTACATGGAAAAAAGTCTTCTTGCCATTTACGCCTACTTCGCAAAAAACCGGAATATATTTTATATCGTTTTTGTGGGCATTTTTGTCTTTATCACCTACTTTGCTTTACAGGTAAAATTTGAGGAAGATATTTCGAAGATTATCCCAAAAGATAAAAAGATAGATAAGGTTAACGAGATATTTCAAAACTCCAAGTTTATTGAAAAGCTGGTTATTATGGTATCGTTAAAAGATACCACGCGCCAAAACCCCGACAGCCTTGTAGCCTTTGCCGATGAATTTGGCACTCGTGTACAGGATAAATATGCAGCGTATATTAAAAAAGCGAATTTTAAGATTGACGATAACCTGGTTTTAAAACTATTTGAAACTATAAACCAGCGCCTGCCCATTTATTTGGAAGATAAGGATTACTTAACTATTGATACCCTGATAACCCCGGCAAAGGTTAAAGAAACACTGCAATCAGATATTCGTACACTTTCATCGCCGGCAGGTTTAGCTTTGAAAAAGATAATCAGTAATGATCCGGTGGGCCTGTCGTTCATCGGCTTAAAAAAACTACAACAACTGCAATACGACAAAAACTTTGAACTGTATAACGATTATGTAATAACCCAGGATCATAAAACCATTTTACTGTTTATTACCCCTGCTTACCCCCCTAACAATGTTGCTAAAAACGCTCCTTTTTTAAACGGGATTGACAGCATATTCAGCGATTTAAGCAGCAAAGATTTTAAAAACGTAGATGCCAGTTATTTTGGTGCCGCCGCTGGTTATGCAGCTAACGGCCTGCAATTACGCCGCGATACCAACCTTACGCTTACCATTACTATAGTTGTGCTGGTTTTATTTTTGGGTTTATATTTCCGTAAAAAAAGTGCCCCGTTAATTATCCTTATCCCGGTTTTGTTTGGAGCTCTTTTCTCTTTAACAATAATTTATTTTCTCAAAGGCAGCTTATCGGTTATTGCTTTAGGGACAGGTTCGGTGGTGTTGGGCATAGCTGTTAATTATTCGCTGCACGTTTTTAATCATTACCGGCATACCAAAAGTGTTGAGCAGGTAATTAAAGACTTGATGTTACCGTTAACCGTGGGCAGCTTTACTACCATAGGAGGCTTTTTTTGTCTGGAGTTTGTACAGTCGGAAATACTGAAAGACCTGGGTTTGTTTGCCGCTTTTAGTTTAATAGGTGCGTCACTATGCTCGCTGGTTTTTTTGCCGCAGTTTATCACCACTAAAAAAGAAGAAAAAGACCATAAAATAATCCAGTTTAACTGGATAGACAAAATGGCGTCTTATAACGCTGAGTATAACAAGTTTATTGTTATAGCCATTATTGCACTTACCGTAGTTTTTGGCTACACAGCCAACTTTGTAACATTCGAGTTTGACCTTGCCGGTATGAATTATATGTCGCCCAAATTAAAACAAGCCGAAGCCAAACTGAATAAGATAAATAAATTTTCGCTAAAATCGCTTTACCTAGTTACCGAAGGCAAAACGCTTGACGAAGCTTTGGTGAGCACCGAAAGATTATCGAAACAAATAGATGTACTGAAAGATCAAAATATCGTCATCAAATATTCGGGGGTTTCATCGGTCATTATCTCCGATTCGTTACAAAAGGCAAGAATTTACCGCTGGCAGCAATACTGGACGCCCGAAAAAAAACAAAAACTATTTGCCACGCTTGAGCAACAGGGATTGGGCATGGGCTTTAAACCCACAGCTTTCGATCAGTTTAAAAATTTGCTGAACAAAAAATTTGACATAGCCGATAAAGAAAACATGGCTGCCATAAGGCGAAGTTTTCTTGACGATTTTATAAACGAAAAACCAGGCCACGCAACCGTAGTTACCCTGGTGCAAACTACGCCGCAAAACAAATTAAAAGCTTATAATACGTTTAAAGATAACCCCAATGTAACCGTTGTTGACAAGCAATACATCACCAATAAACTGGTGCAGATCATCAATTCGGACTTTACCAAAATAGCGGTAATGTCATCAACGCTGGTGCTTATTGTATTGTTGTTAACTTATGGGCGCATAGAGCTTACCATGGTTTCGTTTATACCCATGTTTATATCGTGGATATGGATAATTGGCCTGATGGGGATATTTGGCATCGAGTTTAACATTGTTAACATTATCATTTCGGCCTTGATATTCGGCCTTGGCGACGATTATAGTCTCTACATTATGGATGGCCTACTGCAGGAATATAAAACAGGCAAACAAATATTATCGTCGTATAAAACATCCATTTTTCTTTCGGCTATTACCACCGTAACCGGTTTGGGAGTATTGGTGTTTGCAAAGCATCCGGCATTAAAATCAATAGCCTTTATTTCTATAATAGGTATTTGCTGCGTGGTTATTATGGCGCAAATATTAATACCGTTTTTATTTAACATACTGGTGCGTAACCGTACGGCAAAAAAGCAATTTCCATTTACCTTCACCAACCTTTTAAAAAGCGTTTTTGCCTTTTGTTATTTTGTTACCGGTTGCATTATTTTAACTGTCCTGGGCTTTTTATTTAAGCTAAACCCCTTTAACAAAGAAAAAGGTAAATACGTTTACCACTACATACTGTCCAAATTTGCCGGGTCAATGGTGTACATCATGATGAATGTAAAAAAAGAGATCATTAATAAACAATACGCCAATTTTGCCGAGCCTGCGGTTATTATCTGTAACCATCAATCGTTTTTAGATATATTGTCAACAGTGATGCTTTACCCAAAGCTTATACTGTTAACAAATAATTGGGTGTGGAATTCGCCGGTATTTGGGGCAGTTGCCCGTATGGCCGATTTTTACCCCGTAGCCAACGGCGCCGAAAACAGTATTGAACTTTTGGCCGACAGGGTGAAGCAAGGCTACTCGGTAGTGATCTTCCCCGAAGGCACAAGGACCGTAGATGGGGAGATGAAGCGTTTTCACAAAGGGGCATTTTACCTTGCCGAACAGTTAAATATCGATATTTTACCGATAGTACTACATGGCACAGGGTATACCATGACCAAAGGCGACTTTTTATTAAAGGACGGCAAAATAACCATCAAATACCTGCCGAGGATAAGGCAGACCGACACGCATTTAGGGACGGGTTATAGTGAGAAAACTAAACAGGTAAGCCGGTATTTTAAAGATGAGTATAAACAGTTATGCAGGGAAATTGAACAACCGGGCTATTATAAGGAACAGTTGATATACAATTACCTGTATAAAGGCCCTTTGCTCGAATGGCAATTACGGCTTAAGCTAAGGCTCGAAAAAAACTATCAGTTTTTCCATAACCTTATCCCCGAAAAGGGTAAAGTACTGCATATAGGTTGCGGGTACGGTTTTATGGCCTATATGCTACACTTTGCACGTAAAGAACGCTATTTTACGGCTATAGACAGCGATGAGGATAAAATTGAGACCGCCAATACTTGCTTTAGTAAGGATGACAAAATAAATTTTATTTTAGCAGATGCATTTGAGTTTACTTTTGAAATTTATGATGCTATAATAATAGCCAATATATTGCATAAACTGCAACCAACGCAACAACAGGCACTAATTGAAAAATGCATGAATAATCTGCACCCGGGCGGATTGCTTATTATAAGAGTTGGCGATAAAAATTTAAGCCAAAAAAACAGGGACAATATATTTAAAGAAACGGTTTCGGATGCTTTGCCCCATCTCGCCGGTCAGCTGGTTAAAGATATGGCAACGGCTTATAGTATGAGTTGTACATTAATAGCCGAACCGAAACAGGTACCTGGCAGTGTTTTTATAATAAAAAAAGAAGAACTGAATTAATACATGGAGAATTTTGATATTCTGATAATCGGCAGTGGCGTAGGTGGGTTGGTATGCGCCGATATCCTGAGTAAAGAAGGGTATAAAGTTTGTGTACTCGAAAAAAACAAACAGATAGGCGGCAGCTTGCAAACTTACGCCCGCGATAAGGTTATATTTGATTCGGGCGTGCATTATCTGGGCGGGCTTGAAAAAGGCCAAAACCTGTACCAGATATTTAAATACATAGGGATTGTTGATCAGCTTAAACTGCAACGGCAAGACCTTGATGCTTTTGATAAGATACTGATAGAAGGCGACGATACTGAGTATTGCTTTGCGCAGGGCTACGAAAATTTTATTGCCAAACTGCTTATACATTTCCCCGATGAGGAGCAAGCTTTACATACCTACTGCGATAAAATAAAAGAGATATGCAGTAAATTCCCTTTGTACAATTTACGGTCATCAGGTGATTTTAACGAAAAATCGGATGTGCTTGAAATTGACACCAAAGCCTTTATCGAATCGATAACCAGCGATACTAAACTACAAAATGTATTGGCCGCCAATAATGCTTTATATGCAGGCCAGGCCGATAAAACACCGTTATATGTACATGCGCTTATTTTAAACAGTTATATCGAAAGCTCGTGGAAATGTGTTGATGGCGGATCGCAGATAGCAAAACTGATAGCCAAAAACATTAAAGAAAATGGCGGCAAAATAATACGCGATTGCGAGGTTAAAAAAATTGTAGAAGAAAATGGCATAGTAAGCCACGTTGAGTTGGAAGATGGCAGCAAGATGTATGCTAAGCAATTTATATCGAATATGCACCCGGTTAAAACGCTCGAACTAACCGAAACCCCGCTTATTAAAAATGCTTACCGTAACCGGTTAAAAGGGTTGGAAAATTCGGTATCGGCGTTCACTTTAAACATTGTGTTTAAGCCCGAAAGCTTTAAATATATTAAGCATAATTACTACGTTGTCCGCGAAGGACATCTGTGGACCTCAGCTGACCATACCGAAGAGAACTGGCCTTTAGGTTATGCCATATTTTGCGGCGCCTCATCAAAATCGGAAGTATATGCCGATGGCTTATCTATTTTGGCGTATATGCGGTTTGATGAGGTAGAAATCTGGAAAGACACATTTAACACGGCATCGAAGGTAAACGACCGCGGCGAAACTTATAATGAGTTTAAAAAACGCAAAGCCGAGATTTTATTGGATGCAGTTGAAAGGAAATTTCCGGGTTTACGCAGTTGTATTAAAACATATTATGCGGCCACGCCGTTATCATACCGTGATTATATTGGTAACGATGACGGATCTTTGTATGGTATAGTTAAAGATTATAAACACACTTTAAAAACCTTTATATCGCCCCGTACCAAGTTGCCTAATTTATTTTTAACAGGGCAAAACCTTAATTTGCATGGCATATTAGGCGCATCAATGAGCAGTATAGTTACCTGTTGTGCTTTGTTGGGTAACGACAACGTTGTAAGCAATATAAGAAACGCTTAAAAAGGCATTAATGAAAAAAGTATTAAAAATTACGTTATATGTGTTCTCAGGCTTTTTGGGGTTGTTTTTAATACTTGCTATTTACCTGGCTTGTGTGGCCATTGATTATCCGCCAAAGCCAAAAGATATCAGCAGCGAGGCGTTGGTACGTAAACAAGTTTCTCCGGGCTTTTACACCATAAAAAACAACTGGTTTCGCAAAAGTAAAAGTGGCTTGTACGAATTATACGTTGAGGGCGAACCTTTTGAACGTGGTGTTATAAATGGAAAGCTAACCAAAGAGCTGGTTGTAAAACAGGAAGATTATTTTACCGAACAAATAGCCAAAGTTATACCGTCAAAATTTTACCGTTCTTTTTTAAAATACTTTGTAGCCTGGTTTAACCGCAATTTAGACGATAATGTAACCGAGGAAGATAAAGAGGAGATATATGGTATATCGCAATCGGCTTCTGATAAGTACAAATCAATAGGCTCAAACTACCAGCGAATACTTAACTACCATGGCGCGCACGATATTGGGCATGCTTTACAAGGCATGGCCCTGGTAGGCTGCACATCATTTGGTACCTGGGGGGCGCGGTCGATGGATAGCACCATGATAATTGGCCGTAATTTTGATTTTTATGTAAACGACGATTTTGCACGCGATAAAATTGTGGCGTTTTATAATCCGGCCCAGGGCCATAAATTTATGACGGTTACCTGGGGAGGATTTATAGGCGCAGTATCGGGCATGAATGAAAAGGGTATTACCGTAACCATAAATGCGGCTAAAAGTGTGGTACCAACAGGCGCGGCAACGCCGGTATCGTTAGTAGCACGCGAAATTTTACAATATGCCCAAAATATTAGCGAGGCTATCGCGATTGCCCGGAAACGGAAAATGTTTGTTTCCGAGTCGTTTTTAGTAGCATCAGCATACGATAAAAAAGCCGTAATTATTGAGAAGACACCCGAAACCATTGACGTGTATAACCCCGATACCAATTTTATAGTTTGCACCAATCACTTCCAGGGTAAAGACCTGGTGAAATCAAAAGAGAATATCGAGCAGCTTGAAAACAGTGCTTCGCTTTACCGGTACCAGCATTTAATGGCCCGGCTAAACAATAACGGGAAAAACACAGTTCAAAAAACCATTGATATATTGCGGGATACCAAAGGGCTCAAAAATGCAGATATTGGCATGGGCAACGAAAAATCGATCAACCAGTTAATTGCGCACCACTCCATTGTTTTTGAGCCTCAAAAACTAAAAGTATGGGTATCAACTGCGCCATGGCAATTAGGGCAATTTGTTTGTTACGATTTGAATAAGGTTTTTGCCTTACGCGGAATGAAAAAAGACCAGGAGATTATTGACGATAATTATACCATAGCTGCAGATACCCTTATACACACGCGGGCTTATCAAAACTTTGTTGCTTACCGTAGTATTGAACAACGCATAATTGATGGTAAAAAAGTTAACCCCGATAGCCTGATCATCAATAACCCGCAATATTATAATGCTTATGTAATTGCCGGCGACTACTCGTTTAAACAGCTGCAGTTTAATAAGGCGCTGCGGTTTTACCAGGCCGCTTTAACCAAAGTAATTGCCACCACGCAGGAAGAAACATCTATAAAGAAAAAAATAGCTAAATGTGTTAAAAAATTGGGTACTTAAAAAGGTAACCGGCAGCGTATGTTGTAAAATAATATAAGTTTGCTATTTTTAGGCTCCAATGAATAATAACGCATGGGAGCATGTGCTCCAACAATTTCACCTTCCTTTTACAAACCCGGTACTCATTTTTACACTCGCGCTTTTTGTCATTTTATTCGCGCCTGTTTTTATGGCGAAAATAAAAATGCCCGATATAGTAGGCTTTATTATTGCCGGTGTTATTATAGGTCCGTACTGCTTAAACCTGCTCAGCAAAAATATGGCAATTGACCTGTTTGCTACCATCGGGCTGTTATACATTATGTTTATTGCCGGTATTGAGCTTGACCTTACCGACTTTAAACATAAAAAGAACCGAAGTTTTGTATTTGGTTTTTTAACGTTTACTATACCTATCCTTATCGGTTTCCCGGTGTGTTATTATGTAATGGGTTACCCTTTAATTACGTCTATTTTAATAGCCGGTATGTTTGCTACTCACACCCTTGTGGCTTATCCTATTGTAAGTAAATATAAGGTTGCCGAAAACGAGGCTGTACCGGTAACTGTAGCGGGCACTGTATTGACAGATACTGCCGTACTAATTTCGCTCACTGTAATTATAAATGCCAAAAGCGATGGGTTAAACGCTATGTTTTTTATACGGTTAATCATATCGCTGGCAATATTTACTTCGATTGTGTTTTTAATTATGCCGCGTATAGCCAAATGGTTTTTAGCCAGGCCCGACACCGGTAAAACAGCACATTATATTTTTATATTGAGCTGCATGTTTTTTTCGGCGTTTATGGCACAAATAGCCGGCGTTGAACCTATTATAGGCGCGTTTTTTGCTGCTTTAGCCTTAAACAGGTTAATAGTGAAGCCATCGCAATTGTTTGATAATATCCAATTTGTTGGCAATGCCATATTTACCCCTTTCTTTTTAATCAGCGTGGGTATGTTGGTTAACCTGCACGCATTATTTCGCGGCCCCGGTGCCATTATGGTGGCCATTATCCTTACCGGAGTAGCCGTTGCGGGCAAATGGTTTTCGGCATTTTTCACCCAAAAAATATTTAACTACTCGGCCACTCAGCGTAAACTAATGTTTGGCTTAAGCAGTTCGCATGCTACAGCAACAATGGCTGTTATTTTAGCAGGTTATAAAAGCAAAATTGTTAATGATGACATACTTAATGGCACCATTATACTCATACTGGTTACTTGTATCATAGCCTCGGTTGTTACCGAAAGCGCAAGTAGAAAATTAACCGGTATGCAGTAATTACCCCACTACCAAAGTTTTATATATTTATACAAGTTTAACCAAAGCAAACTAACCAATGGTAACCGGCTTAGGTATTGATATTGTTGAAGTAGCGCGTATTACCGCGAGCATAGAAAAAGAAAACGGCTTCCGCGAAATGGTATTTTCGGAAGCCGAAATAGCCTATTGCGAAAGCAAAGCCAATAAGTATGAACATTACGCCGCACGTTTTGCCGCCAAAGAGGCTTTTTTTAAAGCAATTGGCACAGGCTGGCTTAATGATACCGCCTTTAACGAAATAGAGGTAATAAACAACCAGCTTGGCAAACCCCATATCAATTTTTTAGGTACTACCCTGGCCACTATTACAGCTATGGCGATAGGCAATGTATTGGTTTCGTTAACGCATGTAAAAACAACAGCTTCGGCAGTGGTGCTGATAGAAAAATGAGCCTTAGTTGTAAACTGTCAGATTATCAGCAAAAAAGGGTTGCTCTTTGTGGAGCAACCCTCGCCGGAATTTGATTCATTCCATGTAGTGGAAGAAGGAACTATAATAGAACACCTTGATGGTATTTTATTGATAATTAACAAGATAATAAGCCCCTAACTTTTTAAATACAAATCATATTTACAACCTTACATTACAGGATTATTTTATCGGGATGATATCTACGATAACCGTTCTATTGTAAAAACGCTCTTCGGGTAAATTATTATCGAACGGCGCATGGCTTGCATCTTCACCAAAACCTAAAGTCTCAAACTTAACGTGGATCTTACCCGATGCCACCAAAGCATGTTCAAGTATGGTTTGTACTTCGGCAGCACGCTGTTGCGATAACTTCATGTTATGATCTTCTTCGCCGATAATATCGGTATGACCATGAATAATCACTGTTGAGCCATCGGTAATCGATGCCGCCACTGTGCCTGTTAAAAACTTTTCGTAGGATGCAATAGCATTTGATTTGTTGAAATCGAACAGGATGCTATAACGGTACCCTTTGACTACCACATTATCATTGCGAACTAAGTGTACAGAGCTTTCTTTTTTAACAGACAAGCCACTTTTAGTAACACCAGTCATCGTGATTTTATAATCACCTTCGGGACGTGCGCCAACAATGTGAGTACCGGCGATTCCTTGCTGATCGCTAGTATAAGGGCCGTAATGCTGACTGATACCTTTATCATCGGTAATATCTACCGACCATGATTTTAGCAAGTCTTTAGCTCCGTCAACATTTAAAATAACCTGGCTGTCCATCGGGTCAACCTGCGTAGCCACAATTTGTACTGGCTTCATCATGCCGCCGCCCACTTCGAGCAATAATGCAGGCGAAGCGCTTTCAATATCAACCCTACGGTCGCCGGCACGTAATAAAACAAGCTCTTTATTACCGCCAGGCTGTTCTGACGCAACCACCGGTTTAATACGACCAACTGTTGTAATTCTATTGCCGTCAATTCCAAAATTTACCACCAGGTATCTTTTGATCGATTCGGCCATAGCCCTACCATCAACAATACCTCTGCCCGACGCGCCGGTAAGCGTAATAATTGCATCCGGGTTTGAACGTAAACGGTCGCCTAAAACATTCAATATATTGTGATATACATTTAACTGCCGTGATGAACGGCCAGTTGTATTTACCGACTGCTCACTTTGTAATTCGTGTTCGCGGAAACTGCTTGCCTGGCTGGTTGATAACATGACGTAACGAACAGGAATATCGGTTGAACCGTCGTCAAAAAACACAGAATTACGCAACGGTAAAGTTTCGCTAACCTGGCGTTTAGCCGGTATGCTTATAGGTGCGCGCACAGTAAATATCACCTCGCGCATCGGTACAACAGCTACGGCCGGTGGTGTTGGTTTTACAACAGCCTTCGAGCCTTTGCCAAATTTAAGCGCTATACCTACTCTTACAGTCGTCATCGACCAGCTTTCGATACTGCGAGGATCCTGACCAAAGTACGGTTGATAAGAAACGAATGGTGAAAGATCGATTTTGGTAGTGCTTTTTGGTGAAGATACCAGGAAATCGTATCCGGTTCCTACCTGCCCCGAAAAGATAGTTTTGTTAATGTTACTTAGATCGGCATTGGTATTAGGTTGTTTAAGCTGCGTATATTCAAAACTATTGATAATGTTAAATGCCACACGCGGCCCTGCAAAAAAGTAAAGGCCTGTTTTTGGTATGCCTAAACGCAGGCTTGGCTCAATAGCAATATAGCTTGCATTTACCTGCAGATCGGCCGGGCAATTACAAGGGGCTACAACTTCATCAAACTTTCCGCCGCGGCCATCGTAAGCTACGTTAAGGCTTACACCTAAAATACCCAAAGGGCGGTATTCAACCAATACCGAGCCATAAGGGCGTATCCCGGTACCTTTGTGAAAAGCCGCCGGAACAATAAGATTATCGTTTAACCTTTGGGTTGTACCATCATAAAAATTAAAGTTGGCTGCGCCCGATACACCAAACCACCATGTGGGCTGCGTATTTTGAGCCTGCACTGTGGTACAGGCTATAACCATCAGCAAACAACCTGCAATGGTTTTGTTAATGAGTTTATTTATAGGTAACATAATGTATATCTGTTAAATTAAAATTTGGTTTGTTTATAAATCCCTCGCCTTGGGCGAGGGATAAATGGTGCTATTGTACGTTAATCACAGTATTAACCATGGTAACCGATGCAACCAGGGATATAGCCCTGCCATTGAGTACGGTTTGAACAAGGGCATTTGTGCTGTTAGCAGGGTTAGACAAAGTCACCCCTGCGGTGGCAATGATAGTTCCAACCATCGTACCACCACCTGCATAATTAATTACTGCTGTGCTGCCTACATACCAGTAAACGTTTTGTGCTAAAGCACCGCCAATAAGTTTAACACTGTGGGCTCCGGTGCCTGTTGAGCCTATGGTTAGCGATGATGCGGTTTGGAATATCCAGGTAGCATTCGGATCGCCTTTAGCATCAAGTACGAGGTCGAGGTTGGTTACCTTAAATGTACCTCCGGCTGCCTTATACACGCCAGGACCTAAGGTTAAACCACCTAATTCGCCGGCGCCGGGGTCAGTACCACCTGGTTTATTGGCCGGTGATATGCTGTTATAAAAAGCTGTAGCAGCGGCCAGGCCATTATCGGCTATTACCTTAGTGGCAGCATTACCACCAAATGGACCACCCGGGCCAAATATTGTCGGTGGCGGAGCATAAGTGTATATCCTGCCTGCCGCAACATTACCTACGTTAAGCGGTGTTTCGGTGTATTTATCTCCTGTGATATCGTGAAAACCGGTTACCAGCGTAGATGCACCGGTAGTACCGATACTGCCATTATTGATCACCGTAAACAATCCCTGGTTAGTTATACCCGCGTTTCCGCCAAAGGCACCAAATATTGAAGTGAACAAAGCCGGAGCAACAGGTATAGCTGCAAAGTTTGCAACCAGCGTGCGGTTACCCGCCATGGTAAACTGATAGCTCGCGTTCGTCGATACGATATTCCCGGCTTCAGTCCAATTAACAAAAAGGGAACCTGAATTCGCGGTTGCTGTTGCTGTAGCACTACTACCTGCCGTATAAGGGCCTGAACCGCTTGTTGTACCGTTAGCCGCTGGCGTTGCCGACAAAGCCAAAGTATAAGTATTGATCAGGAAGTTTGCAACCAATGTCCGGTTGGCATTCAGCGTAAAGGTGTAAGCGGAACTGGTTGAAACAATAGCACCATTCTCTGTCCAGTTAACAAATGAATAGCCAATATTAGGCGTTGCCGTTGCTGTTACAGATGTACCGGTTGCGTAAGAGTTTGACCCATTGGTTGTTCCGCCGATAGGTGGACTCGAAGTTAGCAACAACGCTACCTGCGATGCCGGTATAATTTTAAAGTTTGCAACCAATGTACGGTTACCCGCCAGTATAAACTGGTAGCTCGTACTTGTTGAAACCGCTACGCCTGCATCCGTCCAGTTAACAAAGGTATAATTGGCATTTGGTAATGCTGTAACCGTTACCAACGAACCAGCGGCAAATGAGCCTGCTCCGGTGGTAGTTCCACCGGCTGCCGGACTTGACGATAGGTTTACCGCAAAATTGCCGGCTGGTATAGCCGTAAAGTTTGCGACTAATGCTTTATTGCCAGCCATAGTAAACTGATAACTTGAACTTGTAGAAGCTATAACGCCGCCTACCGTCCAGTTGGTAAAAGTGAACCCTGTATTTGGTGTTGCTGTTACTGTGGTTACCGAACCCTGCGCGAACGTGCCCGCACCGGCAGTTGTACCGCCCAATACAGGGTTAGATGCTGTTGTTACTTGCGGTATGGTAGTAAATGTCCAAACATAATCGGCCAGAGTTGCTGTATGGAACCTGTCAACAGATGCTGTTGTAATGGTGCCCGTATAAGTAACAAATGGCAACAAAGGTACGTCTGGCTTAAAAGTATAAACTTTGGCATCGGCAGTTGTAGCAACCGTACCCGATACTGTTGCCCCACCCTGCGTAATGGTAAATGTTGCTTTGGTGATGGATGTCGAATCCATCTCGGTATTAAAAGTTACAGATATAACTTTGGTGAGTGCCACATCGATTGCTTTATCAAGAGGATCGGTTGAAACGATTATCGGACAAAGCCCCACAACCTCGCCACCATACTTATCCTTTTTACACGCCGGCATAAAAACGATAAGCAGTAATGCCACCAACCAAATGGTATTGAAAATTTTTGTATAGCTCCTGCTTTTCAGCACAGGGGTACTATCCTTGGTTGTAGTAGATTTTTTGAACATGATTCCTTATTTTAAGTGATAGAAATATTTCCCTGAAAGCCGAAAAAAAAATACAAGACTTGAGGAGATACAAACGTAGCCTGAGAGTGAGGCCCGCATGTTACATAACTATGGGAATAAGTTCTATAATTCACACATTTTAGGGACGCAATGGCCTATTGCAATCTATGTGCTTATACTGCGAAGGGGTAATGCCGGTTACTTTTTTAAACTGGGTTGATAAGTGGGCCACACTGCTGTAATGCAGTTTCCACGAAATTTCGGTAAGATTAAGATCGTTATGGCAGATCAACTGTTTAACCCTTTGTATTCGACTTTTTATAATATGCTGTTCAATTGTAATACCTTGATTTTCGGAAAACACATTGGCCATATAGGTGTAGTCGAGGTTTAGCTTTGCACTCAAGTAGTAGGAAAAGTTAGTTTTGAGTACACTATCTGTATCATTGATCATATCAGATATTACATTCAATATCTTATCTATCAATAAACTTTTACGGGTATCAACAAGTTCGAGGCCGGCTGTAACTAAAGCAATTTTAAAACTTATTATTTGTTGTGCCGATATAGGTTCTAAAATTTCTACCCGGCCGGATTCAACCATCATTAAACTGATACCAAGCTTTTCTAACTCGTATCGCACTACCATTTGGCAACTCAGGCAAACCATGTTTTTAATCAGGAGGATCATTGTACCTATACCTGCAAAGGCAATGCCGCTTTGCCAGGTGTTAGATAATGTTTAGTATTTACAGCTATAATTAAATTGATAATACATTTATAGGGCTAACTATCCATTTCAGAGCATATTTTATAGATAGATTGTATTTATACGCATATTGCTATATAAATAACCTCGCAGCTAAAGAATATTAATAAATGCTTAGTATTAGGGAATAAGTGTAGTGTATTAACTTATGGTTAATATGTCGATATCATTAAAAAGCCGCTAACTTATTCAGTTAACGGCTTTTCAAGCAGTGCGGAAGAAGGGACTCGAACCCCCACGCCTCGCGGCGCCAGATCCTAAGTCTGGTGCGGCTACCAATTACGCCACTTCCGCATCTATTGGTTTTTTACAGGATGGCAAAGGTAACCTAAAATCTGGAAAAGAAAAATGGAATTTTCAAAAAAACGAAATAATTGTGATTGGCCGTTTAGCTGCTCAATTGATACATCAATTGCTTTAGATACTCTGTAGCTAAAAGCATCCTGCTGCCATACCACGAAAACATTTCGCCATCAACTAATATAACCTTTGCATGCGGTACTATTGCCTTAAACGCACTAATATGTTGCTGCCTGAAAGGATACGGCTCTGATGACAGCATGATCACATCAGGATTTGCCTGCCGCAAATCGTGTTCTGTAAATTCCGGATAGCGGGTTTGTTTAAATGCATTGATAAAATCACAGCGTTGTAACAGGTTGTCTATAAAAGTGCCTCGCCCCGCGGCCATATAAGGTCCTTGCCATATTAAATAAGCAACACGCAAAGGCTTTGACATTTTTGGCAATAGGTTAAAGTTCTTTTCAATGGCTGATGCCATCACATCAGCTTTGTTTTCGGTTTCAGTTAGATGCCCTATGCCCCTTATCATATCTAAGGCCTGCGGCACATCGGCAATATCACTCATCCATACCGGAAACTCCTGCATCAAAGCCTCGATCTGCGAACGTTCGTTTTCTTCTTTATTGCCAATGATCAGGTCGGGCTGCAGGTTACGGATGACATCGATACGTAGCTTTTTTGTACCGCCTGCTTTTACTTTATTTTTTACCAGGCTAGCGGGATGAGTGCAAAATTTGGTAACACCGATAATGTGATCATCCAATCCCAGATCGAACAATAATTCAGTTTGCGATGGTACTAAGGAAACAATACGTTTGGGTGGATGGCTTAAATGGATGGTTCGTGATAGCTGATCAGTAAACGCGCGCCACATTGATTAAAATGCATGTTTATCGCCGCGTACAGAGTTCCAAACCGTTAAAAATATGATCTTGATATCTAACACAAACGACCAGTTTTCAAGGTACCACACATCGGCCTCAACACGTTCGAGCATCGCCTCAGTGGTTCGGGTTTCGCCCCTCAAACCGTTTACCTGTGCCCATCCGGTAATGCCGGGTTTTAAAAAGTGGCGCACCATAAACCTGTCAATCAATTGCGAATATTGTTCGGTATGGCTTATCATGTGCGGGCGTGGCCCTACAGTTGACATGTTGCCTATCAGAACGTTAAAAAACTGCGGCAATTCGTCCAAACTGGTCCGTCTTAATACCCTGCCGAGTTTTGTTATCCTTGCATCCTGCTTTGTTGCCTGTAGAGTATCAGAGTCTTTATTAACCTGCATACTCCTAAACTTGTAACAATTAAACGGGCTATTATCGCGACCGGAACGTTTCTGCACAAAAAAAATCGGCCCGTTACTTTCTAATTTGATCAATATGGCCAGTATCGGAAATAACCAGCTAAAAATGAACAGAATAACAAATAGTGAAAATGCAATATCAAACCCCCGCTTAACACCGCGGTTTAACAGGTTTTCTAACGGTTCGGGCCGTATGGATATGATGGGGATGTTACCAAACGTTTGTAGAAAAGTGTGCTTTTTGATGTACTCATGATATTCGGGCACAATTTTAAACCTTATCAGGTTTTTATCAGCATCGATCATTAAACGTTCAATAACATCATGCTGAGAATATGGCAGTGCACAGTATATTTCATCTACTTTGTTATTAATTACGTACTCCATGCAATATGTTGTATTTCCTAAGTACAGGCCCCTTTCGGTTATCTTTTCAGGATCATCATCAAAAAAACCCAGAAGATTATACCCGCCAAAGGGATTGTGTTTGAAATAGGTACGTAATTCGTGTCCGGCACGGCCCGCTCCAACTATAATAACGTTACGGGCATCCTTTAACAATGCGCGCCCCCTTCTTCTGATATACAGAAATACTACTTTCCAGGAGCCCAGAAAAAAACCAAATAATGCTATAGAATAAAACAGGTATGATCGTGTAATGAAATATCGTTTGGTGCCGATCACAATTAAAATGGTAATACAGATCAGGCTTAAAAAAAGTAAATATGTTTGAAATACGCTGCGAAAGGTTTTTACCGAGTCTTTATTAAGTACATGTTCGTACAGGCCTGTTATATTAGCCGATAGCAACCAGATGAGGTTAAACACTAAAACTACCGGTAAATACTGCTTGTTGTTTAAAAAAACGGTTGCCGGCTTGTCTAAATAAATATAGACGGTTAGCATCGCTATGTTAAGAAGTAGGTAATCAACAAAAAGATTTATTGCTTTAAAAAATGTTGAGTACTTGTTAACCATATATAAACCTACAAGGGAAATTATAAGAGTATACTAAGATAATATTAATTTACTACCTGTCAAAAAAAAAGAGTGTATCAAGGGTGTTTTCGCATATTGTAAATAGATCATGCGGTTGTCGTCAAAACGCATTTTCCTCACCTTTAAGGATATTCCACAAGGTTAGTACGATGATTTGAACATCCAAAAAAAACGACCAGTTTTCCAGATACCACACATCGGCTTCTACCCTTTTTTCCATTGCCTCGGTTGTTTTTGTTTCACCCCTAAATCCGTTTACCTGTGCCCAGCCGGTGATTCCGGGTTTTAAAAAATGGCGCACCATAAATTTATCAATGAGTTCGGCATATTGCTCAGTATGGATCATCATATTAGGACGCGGCCCTACTACCGACATGTTGCCAATCAGGGTGTTGAAAAACTGAGGGAATTCGTCCATACTTGTTTTTCTCAGAAATGCCCCAATTTTAGTAATTCGTGAATCGTCTTTAGTTGCCTGAATAGTATCAGCATCGCGATTGATCTTCATGCTTCTGAATTTATAGCACTTAAACGGCTTATGATATAAGCCCGGACGCAATTGTACAAAAAACACCGGTCCTTTAGATTCCAGTTTAATTAAAATTGCCAGTATCGGGAGCAACCACGATAAGACAAAAACAATTACAAACAGAGAAAAAATGATATCAAACGAACGTTTCACTAATTGGTTAAACCTGTTTTCAAGTGGTTCTTCCCTAACGGCAATTACCGGTATATTGCCAAAACTTTGCAGGTATGTTGGTTTGTTGAGATATTCGTGATACTCAGGAACTATTCTAAACCTTATCAGGTTTTTATCGGCACTCAGCATCAATTTTTGAATTGTACTGTGTTCGGCAGTTGGCAGCGCGCAAAATATTTCGTCAACCTTGTTATTGCTTATGTATTCAATAAAATCATTGTTGCTACCCAGGTAAAGATTTTTATTTGCAATTTTACTTGCATCGTCGTCAAAAAAGCCGAGTACTTTATATCCTTTAAACGAATTTTCGGAAAAAAACTTCTGCAATTCAAATCCCGACTGCCTTGCCCCTACAATTACCACATTAATGCTGTCGCTGATGAGCGTTCTGTTATTTCTTCTGATCAATAAAAAAATGGTTTTCCATACACCTATCAGAAAACCAAATAAAATCATGGAGTAATACAAGTAATGGCGTGTTATAAAGTAAAAGTTGGTACCGATAATGATAACTACCGATACAAAAATAAAACAGATAAACAGTATATAAGTTTTATAAACGCTCTGAAAGGTTTTTACCGAATTGTTGTTTAAAACATATTCATATAACCCTGTTATATTGGTTGACAGTAACCAGATGAGGTTAATTGACAGAACAATTGGTAAATATTGCTTATTGACTGTCCACGAAATGCCCGACCTATCAATTTCAAGATAAGTTATGATCATTGATACATTGAGTATAAGATAATCGAATACTAAATTTAGGGTTTTTAAAAAATTGGAATATTTTGCAATCATATTAATGTAGACATTCTTCTCATAAGGTAAATGACTGATGTGTTATTATTTATTTGCTTAAACCAATGCATTAGTATTAACTCTTTGCAACGAACTTTTATATTTTTCATTTATGTAAGCCTGAATCTGACTAATAAAAACAGCTTCATCAAATTTTTCGGCGTGGTTGCGAATAAAAACAGGATCAAACTCCAATTGTTCGCATCTAGTTATAGCGTCAGATAACGACTGAACAGTTTGCTCTTTGAAAAATACGGCTGTTGCTTTCGATGCATCGTTCACATAAGGTATCATTGTTGATAAAACACCTCCCTTTTCGAAAGCTATTACAGGCCTTCCGGATGCATTTGCCTCTAACGGCGTTATCCCGTAATCTTCGTGTTGAGGAAAAATAAAAGCTTTACAGTTTGCATACATATCTGCTAACTCTGTGCTTGACAAACCGCTTTTAAATTCAATATTACTGTTAGCCATTGCCTTTAATTCTTTGGCTTTTGTACCGCTTCCAACAATAACGATATTAAGCCCTAGTTTATTAAACACCTCTATACACAGATCAACTCTTTTATATGGCTCAAGACGCGAAACTAGTAAATAATAGTTTTTAGGTTTATCTGAGATATAAAAGTTGCGGCATTTTACATCGGGTTTAATTATCTCTATCTCATCAGTAACCTGGTAGGCTTCTCGTATACGTTGTGTGGTTTCAGGCGTCATCCCCACAAAAAAATTAGCTCTTTTAGCGGCTTTTGCATCACTATAACGCAAATATTTAATAACCTGATTAAAAATCCATCTTGACAAGCCTTTTGACCTGTTATACTGATCATAGCTTGTTGGATTCCAGGCTAACCTGAAAGGAGTATAAGTGTAATTGATAACGATGGTTTTGGGATCTACCTTTACATACTTGGAGCAAAAGGTAGTTGAAATGATCACAATATCATAGCCCTTTACTTCTAAAGCTTTCATGGCCCATATTCCGAAAGGGAAAAACAACTTTTTCATAACTGAAGCATTTTTAGCTATCTTCTGAAAAAGAGATGTATGTATTTTATAATTTTTATATTCGGGGTATGTGCTTTCGGGATCGTAACACATGGTATAAAAATCGGCACCCTCAAATGCTTTTAACATACTAAGGGCCACCTGCTCCGCTCCTCCCCGCCTCATCAAATCGTCGTGAACAATTGCAATTTTCATTATAAATCAATAAATATAAGTGATAATATTAATCAATATGGCGCTTACCGCCGTATCAAATTTATCACATTTGCTCTGTGCAAAGCCTGTTGTTAAATAATATCATGTAGAAGGCTTACAATTAATGTACAAGATTAGAGCTTTTATTTTGATTAAAAAATGATATCATCTACAATTGCGCATAAAATATGCCCGATGAGTATATGAATTTCTTGAATACGTGCGGTAACGTTTGATGGTACAACAATATTTACATCGCATTCCGGAGTCATTTCGCCTCCTGTATTACCCGAGAGGCCTATTATTTTGCAGCCTTTTGTTTTACCGGCCCTTAACGCATTTAAAACGTTTTTACTGTTACCACTGGTTGATATGCCAATTAAAACATCTCCTGAATTTGCCAATGCCTCAACCTGGCGTTGAAACACCCTGTCAAATCCATAATCATTTGCAATGGCCGTTAATGCCGATGTATCCGTAGTTAAAGCAATGGCAGGCAACCCTCGTCGTTCTTTAACAAACCTGCCGGTTAGTTCGGCAGCAATATGCTGCGCATCGGCCGCACTGCCACCATTGCCAAATAGCAAAACTTTATTACCATTTTTAATGCTATCGGTAACTATAGCAGATACTTTTTCTATATCATCGGCGAGCTTTGTCAATGACAATTCAACAAGCTTAGCGTGTTCATCAAAACTATTTTTAATTCTATCTTTCATTCAAATACTATTCATTTAAAACTGCTCATAGTTTGTAACATAATGTACTAACTATCGCGAAAGCTCTCCTCAATTTCGGCCAGAGTAGCTGTTGCACTACCTGTTTTATTCACTACAATACTTGCAGCATGGTTTGCAAATATACAAGCCTGGTGTAAACTCCCCCCGGCAGCAATTGCCAGGCCCAGCGAAGCCAATACCGTATCCCCTGCGCCTGTAACATCAATTACTTCAAGAGCCCTCGTAGGCACAATATCTATTTTTTCATCTGCGTACAAGGCAATACCTTCTTCAGACATGGTTACAATAACGTCATCACAAGCTGTAATTTCTTTAATTTTAGCACAAGCTTTATACAAACTTTCGGTATCTGTTATTTTTATACCGGTAGCAGCAACAGCCTCTTTTTTATTAGGCTTAATAATATTTACACCTTTATATTTTGCAAAATCTGTGCCTTTAGGATCTAGAATGGTAGGGATCGACTCTTTTCTGCAGCTTTCAAAAATTGTTTGTAATAGCCCGGCGCTCAACATGCCTTTGTTATAATCAGACACCAAAACAACATCATAGTTTTTTGCAATGAGTTTAACAGTATCTGCTATCTGTTTTTCGATTTTCGTAGATATTGTCCTGGTATCTTCCCGGTCAAGCCTGATGAGCTGATGCCTTGCTGCTAATATCCGTGTTTTTATTGTTGTGCATTTATCTCCATCGGTTACAATCCCAGCCGCAGGTACACCCTCGTTTTTCAGTTTTTCAACAACAGTTACAGCGTGTTCGTCATCGCCTACAATGCAAACAATATTAACCTGGCATCCAAGCGCATTTAGATTTTTCACTACATTTCCCGCTCCGCCCAAAAGGTAATCCTCAGATCTTACTTCAACAACAGGCACAGGCGCTTCCGGCGAAATACGATTACAATCTCCGTATATATAATGGTCAAGCATTACATCACCAATAACCAGTATTTTACAGGTTTTTGTAATTGAAAACATCTTAATATCTTTATTTAAAGGTTTATATGTATCTAATCTTAAACTTTAATCAAATTAAAGTAGCTTGTATCACCTTAACCAGAGCAGGGCCCAAGTGTTTATTTATAATGGTTTGTGATTATAATTTTTTAATTCTTCGGTTATAATCAATTCCAAAACCTCAAAAAATGTTTTTGAATAATCCCAGTTTAACAGTGTTTTGGCTTTGGTATTATCGCCATAAATATCTTCTATTTCTGTTGGCCTGAACAGCTCCTGATCTTCAATCAATTTGCTCAGGGGGATATTCAGATAATCAAACACAAATGTTATTATTTCGCGCAGGTAAACCGATTTACCTGAACATATTACATAATCGTTGGCGTTATTTTGCTGTAGCGATAACCACATTGCCTTTACATAATCCGGCGCGTAACCAAAATCTCTTTTAATATCAATGTTCCCAACCTTTAAGGAGTCAACTTTATTATTTTTGATATCTAAGGATGTTTTAAGCACCTTTTTTACAAAGAAATTTGGGCTTCGCAAATACGATTCATGATTAAACAGTACACCGTTAGTACAGTATATATTGTAAGATTCACGGTAATTTATACCTATCCAATAGGCCGATGCTTTTGATATTGCGTAAGGGCTAAGCGGATGTAACGGAGTAGTTTCGCTAACTGGTAAATTTGTCACCTTACCAAACATTTCGCTGCTTGATGCCTGATAAATTTTGGTGTCCAGCTTTAAGAGCCTTACGCTTTCTAATATATTTAGTACTGATTGTGTATTATAGTTGATAGTGCCTATTGGTTGCTCAAATGACATCCCTACCGAGCTTTGCGCCCCCAGATTATAAAACTCATCAGGTTTATATTTGATCAGGATCTTTATTATACTCGAAAAGTCGAGTAGGTCGCACTCCTCGATCTTTATCTGCCCATCTATGCCAAGATATTTAAAATTATTAAAATTAACGTTGTTGTAACTTCTGGTAAGCCCCACAACCATGTAACCTTCATTTAGCAGTAACTGAGCCAAATAAGCACCATCCTGCCCCGTAATACCCGAGATACATGCTGTTTTTTTCATTCAATAGATGTGTTTACCATAACTAGCCCCTTTGTTAAAAATTATACACAAACATTAAATGTTTATGTTTTTAGTTTCAGGGCAAAGATAACTGCCCTACCAGTTACTTTTTAAAAATGTTTAAGAGTTGCGTGTTTATTTATGCCAAAATTTGATGGTAGTAATCAATTAACGACAATGAATATCTTTTTAAAGTATGATCCTTACTCCAAAATGTATCATATGCGTTTTTACTTAATCTTTCAGCCAGATCATCATCCGAATATATCCTTTTAATTTTATCGGCTAAATCTGGTACATTTTTTGACTTAAAAATCAATCCGTTATCTCCATCTGTCACAATTTCGCGCGCGGAAGTACAATCCGATATAATAATTGGTATACCGCACGATGCTGCCTCCTGAACAACTAATCCATAGGTTTCATATAAAACAGACGGAAACACCAATACTCTTACATCTTCTAATATCTTATTAATTTGTTCTTTACTTTGCCATCCCATAAAGTTTATGGTGGGATGTTCATTTGTAAGCTTGTTTAGTTCAGGCCCTTCGCCAACAACAAGCGCCTCGGTAAGGTTTAACGACTCGATCGCCCGGCAAAAATAGGAAATGCCTTTTTCAACAGATACCCGCCCTACGTATATTATCTTGCTATTCTTTAAAATGTTTACCCTGGGCTTTTTTACAACATCAATAGGGTTTTCGATAAAGCACGTCGATTTAAATTTTGATATATAGGGCTTAAGCACATCGTAAGATAGCCTTGAGAGTGCGATGAAGTTTACTTTATTTTTAAATTTTCTGAAAACATTTCTTTCTATTAAAGACCTGTTAACCCGAAACATTTTATAGAAATAACTCCTTGAATCGCAATTTGATGTGATACAACCAACAGACAGCGGGGTTTTGTGGCAGATATGTTTATCGGGATAATTATAGAAGCTGCCGTTTGGACAGTAAATAAAAAAATCGTGCAGTGTTATCACAACTTTAAAACCAGATTGCAACGCAGCTGATATACAACTTACAGAAAGCGACTTGGTCCATCCGTGAACGTGTACAATGGTTTTTTCAGGATCGAAATCTTTTAGCAAATCAAACATCGCCTGCTCGGATCCTTTATTCCACAGGCCCTGAAATATTGCTTTGAATTTGTTGGTTGCCTCTAACAGTACTTCTTGGTTAAGATGTTGTATATGTATCCGTTCGGAAGACAACAGCGCATCATTGATTTTACCCGAAGCACAAAAGTAATGCACATCTATATCTTCTCTGCTTAATCCTACAGTTGTATCAACAGCTATTTTAGCGGCTCCTCCGTTTATATTACCAAAATCGTTAACTATTATAACTTTTAATCGCTTATTTGTCATTATGTTCAATATTCGCTCTTTAATAATTTATGCTTTTGGTGTATGCTTATAACTATAATGGTTACACAATTAAAACCCCTATAAACACCCAAATAAATAACATAGTTAATGCTGGAAAAGCAAAGAAATATATTAAAGAGCTTAAAAGTCCGGCTACAAGTATATCCGAAGATTTTTTATTTGCCTTTTTAAATACAAAATATATAAAAACGAAAAATGTAATAAATGCAAGCCCACCATATTCTGACAGGATTTCCACATAAATATTATTAGGTATTGTCTTAGCGTTTCGGTCAAAAATGGCTATTTGATTGTAATGATTATAATGTAAACTAAAATTGGCAGCACCTACACCCAAAAACGGATTATCCCAGGCCATCTCGAGAGCTACCAATGTAAAATTAAGTCTTTCGGTTTTTGAATAGATGTCATTTCGATCTTCAACCGTATCGGCAGTGCCAAATATTTTATTGTAGAATATTTTTTTAAACCCATCGCTAAAATTTATCAGCACAGCTAACAATACTACTATTGAAATCATACCTAAAAACAATTTCCTTTTGTATTGTTTATACTTTTGGTATATAAATATCAACAAAAACAAAAATGAGCAAAATATAGCTGTGGTTGAGAATGCTGTTATAATAGTCAGAAAAAACAGGATAGCCAATCGTGTCTTTTTATAGTAAATAGCCAATACGCCCGATATAAAAAGGTAAAAACCCATGTAGTTCCCCTCTTTAAATGTACCGGCTCTGATGATGATATTGCCAAATCCCTTTTGAGGATCAGGTTCCATACCAGGCAATAAAAAAACAGGTAGTCTTAACAGACCAGAGACAAACAGGTACCAGGCGTACATGGATGCTGCAACAGCGCCCCAGAAAAAATACTTGATATATCTCTCATTATCTTTAAAAGCACTATACGTTAAAAACATGGCAGCAAATGCCAAAACGATATAGATAAACTTTAAAACACTATCAACAAGTGGGTCAATACGCGAATTGCTAAGATCTAACTTGTATGGATATTTATAAAAAGCGTTGATAACAACAGAAACAAAAACAATTACAACAAATGCGAAGCAGGTTATAAAGATAGGCTTACTTAATTTTTTATGCAGTAATTTACCGGTTATAACATTAAATATAACCCATAAGATCAAAAATATCTCCGAGAGCTTTAATGGGAATAAGATATTGATGCTTAGTGCTTGCGAAAACGGCAGAAAAAATAAAAAAAGCTTAATCAACCAATCATTAACATCGATCCGGCCAATGTCATACTGAGATGTAGTTGTTATTGCAGAATTATTTATCGCGTTGTCCATAAACTATTTACAGTAAACAAAGATCAAACATTTACGCCCATCTTCTGCAACAGTGTGCGTACATAATACTTCGTCATTTGAAATACATAGTAATACGAAGCCATAAATAGGCCTGCTTTTCCTGTTGTTCTGCAAACTTTATAATGCTCTTTAAACAGTTTGCTACCGTTCGAACTTGCTCCTCCCTGGGCCATTCTAACCGTTACCTTGTCCATAAATGCGGTTTTAAACTTTTTGCCCGGGCGAAGTAATATTTCATAATCACTGCAAATAGCCCATTGGGTGTCATAAAGCCCATATTCTTTAAATAATGCTTTATTGTGCATTGACCCGGGATGCGCTATGGTGTTTTTATAGCGATCTTTTTCCCACTTCCAAGCCTGGCCTAATGTTTTAACTATTTTATCATGCTTATTTACCAAATGTATCCTTGAGGATACGTACTGTAACCCCGGATCATTTAACGAGGTAATTATTTCAGCATAATTAGACAGTGCATCGGGGTAAAACTTGTCATCAGAGCCAATAAAACAAATCCAATCGCCTTTGGCAAGCTTTACACCCTTGTTCCAGGCATCGTATATACCGCTATCAGGTTCAGAAATCCATTTAGATACCACATCTTTATATTGATCAATTATGTTTAACGTATCGTCTTTTGATGCGCCATCAACAATTATATATTCAAAATTCTTATAGGTTTGTTCTTTAATGCTTTTGATTAACGCTTCGAGCACAGCCCCCGAATTATAGGTAGATGTTATAATGGTTATTAATGGTTCTGTTTTCATGTTTATCAATAAATTGGGCAAGTATCTTTACACGTAATTATTCAATATTCCTACGTATAAATTTTGCGGGGTTACCTGCCCATATCTCGCCTGCCGGTATACTTTTAGTTACTACCGATCCGGCACCAACAATACTATATTTGCCAATAGTTACACCTTTTAATACAATAGAATGTGCTCCTATAAAAGCATGATCTTCAATAATTACAGGTTTTGTTTTAGCAAGAGTTATATCTTCTGTCGGACTGTTACGTTCAGCGGCGTTTAACGAATGAAAATCGGTATCGTATATAACAACATTGCCACCTAATTTAACATGGTTACCAATGGTAACGCTATTATTGCAAACAATGGCTATACAGCTTGCCCCTACATCATCTGCAATTGCCAGGTGAGCGTTGGGGCCGACTACAAAATAACATGGCTGTTGCCTTCCAATTTTATTATAGTGCCTGCCGTTATTAATTGTAAAGCTTCTTCCGATAGTAAATTTACCTTTCAGGCTTACGTTGATCACAGGGCGGCCGTGAGTAACAAAATCATTAAAAAAAACAACTCCGTTTAGTTTGAGTTTGGCCCATGTTACGATCCAGGAGCATAAATCGTCGATTTTATAAAAAACCAACTTACAAACTTTATAAAACACTCTTAACAACCTCATTTAGGCCGCAAAGATACATTTAAATTATTTTATGCTCATCAATAAATTCTTCGACTGAAGAAAACTGTTCGATGTTTCGCTGTATCCACTCATCACCTTTATCCCACCACTTAATTTTTAGCAGGTTATCAATATCTTCATCTTTAAACCTTTTTTTTATAAGTTTTGCCGGTACCCCACCTACCAGTTCATAGTCACCTACATTTTTATTGACTACAGAGTTTGCTGCGATTATTGAGCCATGGCCAATGCTAACCCCATCAACAATTAAACAGTTGGCGCCAATCCAAACATCATTGCCAATTGTTACCTCCTCAAAGCTTTTATAGGTATCTCTGCCGATAAAGCTTTTTAGAAAATTAGGCTGATTGTTGAATGTTGCAGGGTGGGTGCTTATATGAGTGGATGACGGGTGTTTACCTGGCGCTATTCTTACATTAGGACCAATGGAGCAAAACTTGCCGATATTAGCGTTACTTATCGAGCAGTTATCGCCACAGTAGCTAAAATCGCCAAAATTACAGTTATAAATTTGCGAGTAGCGCCCAAGCCAGTTGTATCTGCCAAATACAGTGCCACTTACAATTGTTTTGTAACTTATTCTAAGATGTTTCCCCCAGTTTCTTAATTGATAATACACCTTACATTTAATCCATTTGAAATAATCAAATAACGGATTCATAAAAAGGCCCTTGTCAATATATTGTTTCATGTGATACTTTATAACTACAAGCTACAAATTTATCTTTTTATAATTCTTTTAATTTTATTTACTACCCGTTTGCTTATGTTGGAATATGGTTTATGAATATTAAAGTGACCTGCAGAGCAAATGTCGTCTTGCTGGGTATTGGGGAGTGAAAAAACAGGATGCTGCAACGGGAAGGTCATCTCTTCGTTTTTCATTTCTTTTAACAGTTTGTTGGCTGTTTTGGTATGGGTGGCATTGTTATCAAACCCAATATTTTTAATGAGGTTAACAGAGGGCCTTATACTCATACCGTTGTTTGTCCAAACGGTATACATCCATTGAAAATCCCAGGTATCTACCTGTCCGTTGTAAACATCTTTAAAATTTTTTAGCCAATATTTTTGGACTTCGGGTTTGGCCCAAATACTTTTTATAACGTTATTCTTTTCAAAATCAGGGAAACTCTTTATAGCCGGATCATAGTAATTCCAGGCACGGCGCCATGTTGCCCACCCCCATATTAAGCAATATTTTGAAAAATGATAACTCTCACCTACAGCAGTAATATTAGCTTGCGATGTTGTACCATCGATATGCCAAACACGATCATCGTCTTTATATTTAATAAGCAGATCGGCACAAAAAGAAAAAAAACTTTCGCTTGGCAGACAGTCATCTTCTAAAATAATGCCCATCTCTTCATTTTCAAAAAACCAGGTAATTGCAGTGTTGACCGCTACTTTACAACCAAGGTTTTTTTCTCTGAACAAGGTATGTACTTCACAATCCCAATCAATATCGGCAACTATTGCCCTGGTTTGGGCACAAAGTTCATGTTCACCATTTTTGCTAGCACGGGGGCCATCGGCAGCAATGTACAATTTATTGGGTTTATTTTTCTTTATAGCATTAAATGTAAGTTGGGTACATTCTGGCCTGTTAAAAATTAAAAACAAAACGGGCGGACGATAATTCAGTTTCATATAGTTTAATTAATCTCCCAGCAGTTGATATGTTTTTGCTACAAGTCTTGAAAACAAAGATGGTTTGATTTTTTTGCCCATAAATTTACCCGAAAATAAACCATCTGCCTCAAAATATTTAAATTCTGTTCCAAAAATAACGCACCAGTATCCAAACTTTATTGCGCTGTCATTTGGGGATGCAGCTGGTCTATTTTTAATGTAGTTCAGTACATCCTCATGATCTACAGGTGATATCACGCCCGCCATATGTTCATAAAAGGCTTTTCTTAATAATATTGCGGGTTTATTCCAAAAAACCGCTTCAATACCCGTGGTTGATCCAAATGTGATCACCAGATCTACCGCTTCCATAAGCGCATAGGTATCAATGGTTTCTTCGGAGCGTATTATCGTTAAATTTGAAAATTTTTCAAGCGTATTTATCGCTTTATTTTGTGCATTATCCAGCCCTTTAAGATTTGGATGTACCCTCAAATAAAAGTGATAGCGAGGCTGATCAATAAATGATTTACATATTTCTTCGATAGCTATATTATCATCTTCATACAAGGTGTTCTTAAAATCAGGAATGCCTTCATACTCATCCATAGATGAGTTAAAGATGCCAATATTTATTTTTGACATATCGAATCCCTTGGGTAAATTTCCTTCCTCCTGCTCGCCTGTAAACACGCTCCATGACTGTACTACCTTATTCCTCCTATCAACAAAAAATTGTTTTCCTATAGCATATTTGTTTTCAGGGCCATTTCGCCATACGTCTTCTATTTCATCTTTAATAAATAAGATGGAGTGCGGAGTGGCATTTTTTCGGAGCATATACCTGCTTATTTGTCCGCCGCGCTCATGCGTATAAAAATCAATGCCCTTTTTTTCACACAGGCGCATTAATGGCCGGTATTCCAAAAACCGACCGTTAAACATAATAACAACGTCGGGCTTAACTGATTCTAAAACCTGCTCGCCACGCTCATGTACCATAATGGCTGTTTGTAACCCCTCTTGTATCTGTTTTTTATATTTTATAGTATCAAATTGATGGTCTCTTGTTGAAGATATCAATGAAGAGGCAACCGCATAGCCAACATCGCTGCCCTTGTAAGTAAACTCTTTTAATGCATCTACTGATGAAAACGATTGCTCGCAATTTATTTCTCCAATGTTAAATTGTGATAGCCTTAAAATACGTTCATCGGGTATCTTTAATATTGATATGCCAGCTTTTACTTTCGACCTACAGTTATAGCAGATAGATTTTTTATGATCAGGGTTAATAAAACAAGTTTTGAGGTCAGATTCGCATGTTAAAAAAAACACTTCATGCCCTTCGCGCATTGCTTTAGTTGCCACTTCCATTTCTGTTTCCAAATGCGGGGTTTCGGCACAGCAACTATATATCAGATATCGCATATTTAACCTCTTTTAGAATAATTTTTTTGATGAATATCCCCACTGCAGCCAACAAAAACACAGTGATCATGATTTTGAAAATAACACCTGCATCTTTACACAGGTACGCTGTTAAAAACAGAGCTATGTTAACACCAAAATGAAACACACATAATTTAATGATATTGATATACTTGTTTAAAAAAAGCCTGTTTTCTTTGTTTAGCAAACCCGCAAAACCGAAAATCATGTATGAAAAATAGGTAACACCCAATGCGGCCCAAATTCCATAGTAAGGAATCAAGATTATATTGCCAGCTATATTTACGCCCGCGGCTGTTAACGAGATGACTGAAACGGAAAATGTTTTGTTTTTAATAGACAACGGGTAAGTAAAAAATGTATAAATACTCCAAAACATATACGAGCACAAAACAACGATAGCAATAGGATATGCTTCTCTTAGCTCTGGTTTTCTGAAAAGGAAAAAGAAGATCTCTTTTGTCCACAAACCGCCTGAAAATAAAATGCAGGATATAAGCAATGGGATAAATATCATCGACCTTTTAATAAAGGTTTTATGTTGCTCAGTGTCGTTCCTAAAGCCATCTTGCAGCTTTTTGGATAGCGCCTGAAATACACCATTTATGATGATATTGCTTTGAGAACCCAAATTATACCCCTGACTATACAAACCAATACTTCTTATGGGAACTTTCATATAATCGAGCAACAGCCGATCGGAGATACCCAATATATAAAGTGACAATTGATGAGGGGTTAATGGTAACCCTATTTTAAGCGCCTTTTTAACAAATATTAGCTTCAAATTAAAAACAGGAAATAGCATTTCTTTAACAAAAATCCTCCTGGCGTAGTAGATATAGCTCAGTAAAACAGTAATAGGCAATGAAATAATCCACCCCAGGTAGCCCATTTTAAAATACCTGATAGTTATAAATGTAATGCCTGTAGTGATGAGGCCCGTTAAAGCCGCACCATAAGCATAAGGCAGGGCCTTTTCTTTGAGTACGTAATAGTTAACAACAATAATATCAATTGGAGAAAGTATAAGGTAAGTACTAACCATTATTAAAACTGCCAGCCAATTGTTACCTAATTTATCAATAAAAGTAAGGTAAATAATGAGGGATAAAATAATACTGCTTACCAAACCGGCCATAATCATTAAACCGAATGATCTTTTCCAAACCAGCTTATAGTTTTCCCTATGGGTAAAAAATGAGTTTTGAAGTAAGATGTTTTGGCCCAGCACAATAACAATTTGAAATATGGATACATAGGCCATTACAAGTCCGTATATACCGTAATCCTGCAAGGTTAGATATGGACTTATTAACGGAAGTATCAATAAGGACGCAGCGAAAGAAACTTTAGGTAGTATAGTATATATCAGAGAATCCCGGAATATTTTTCTTTTAGAAATATCCATATCGGCTTTGAAGGCTATTCATTTATCATAATTTTTCGATCAGGAGCTGACCGTAGGTGTACGGGTACTGAAGTGCCAGCGACTTTATCTTATCGTTGGCGTATTTTATTTGTACCGGCGGGTATGTCTGGCCAAACATGCTATTGGCAAATTCAATCTGGAACAACAAACGTGAATTGGTTACAAGCTCTTTACCTTTATGAAAACCACGTGTATCAACTGCTATGATCGTCCCCCTTTTCCCACAAATTTCTAACATGTTTTGCTTACCGTAAGCTTGTTCAATTTCTTCGTCTGTAAATCGTCCATCACGCGCCAAACTAGCAGGTAATGTGGTATGCGATCCTTTTACGTAACAATGTGGGCCGGTATTTGTGTCAACATCGGTAAGATAGAAGAAGAATTTCATAAACTTTATTCTATCCATATCAAAATGGTACATCTGTGCTGCTGCCGATTTAACCTCACCGCTAAAAGGTGCACTCCACCAAAATGCCAAAAGATCCAATATCGGCTTAACGCCTAAATACTTTTGTGCAAATGCCAAAAGGGTTTGGTCAAAAATCAAGTTTTGTATTGACGCTAACTTCACGATCGAGTTATCATCGAACTGATATCTCGCGCTTATTGGCTTTGATAAGTCAAATACTATCTTTTCAGGAGAGTAATCCTGTGTGTCTTTATCCAGGTAATTTACAGGCTCTGTTACGGCAAAATTGTATATTTCGTCTACAATACTGTCCGGCAATGTTTTATCAAAAATATAAAAGCCGTCCCTTTTCATTTGATCAACCATTGCGTTTAATTCCGCATCGGTAGGTTTACCCAGTACGCCTTCGGTTGTTATATGCTGGTATTTACCTACCTTTTTATTAATGGTTGCCGAAATACGGTCGTTAGATTCCCCTCTGGTTGAAACAAACATTTGCCTCATCATTTGATAGGCATCCGGAGTGGTTGTGCCGGTTTTTTCAAACAGATCAAGCCCTTGTTTCAATTTATATCCGTGCCAGTATTTTTTTAGCAGACCGATCATGCCGTTTCTATTTTAGTTATTGAAAATGAAGGGACCGTTTGTGTGTTGTTCGTTTTAAATTCGATAATAACACATAAAAACCGTTTTAGTTCGCAAGTTAAGTCCCGATATAAATGATTTGTTACCTTATTTTGCAAAGGCTGATGTTGATTTAAAGAGAGTTCTTTTTTCAAAATACCACGAGCTATAGGCACATCAGCTATCAGCTCTTCACCGGCCCAAACCGCCATTAAACCCTCCTCATGTATTTCACCGGATAAAATTAGTGAATTTCTTTCAGATCTTTCTAAAATACAAATAGCTGTACCCCAACAAGGTAAGCCATTTTCACCCGTTCCACTGTGATCAAACCCCTTATAAAAGTATGGTCTTTCTGCTATTTTATCAGAGTTAATCTGGGATGGCGGAGTGAACTCTAAGCGTTTTTTTATAAATTTTGCCGGCGAGCCAGCCCAGATTTCATATGGTGGGATATTGGATTTAACAAATGAATTTGCGCCTATGATTGCTCCCCTGCTTACAACAACTCCCGATGCAATAACGCTGCCTTTCCCAAGCCAGCAATCTTCTTCTATGATTACAGGTTTATTATGCACGCTAAATTTATCCGCCGAATCAATTAAAAGGGCATCTTGTTGTTTAATAGGCAGTTCAGGCTGGTAGTTGTAGTGATGATTGCCGGAGGATAAAAAAACATCCGGAGCCAGTAATGTATCGCGGCCAATGTTAACCGTACCTAATATTTTGCACCTGTCCTGGATCGAAACATTTTTTTCTAAGATAATTTTACTACCGTAGTTAGTTTGAATTTCGACATCGCGGCCTATCCAGCACTTTTCTTCTATAATTATATTGGCTTCTTTATTTACCGGTTGAGTAACCAAAAGCCTGGACCCGTTTTCAATATACGAATGATTGCTAACCTTAATATTGGCTTTATTGACAAATTCGACCCCATCAAAATACCGGCCATTCAATATACCTCTCGCTTTAATACGAAGAATTGATTTAATTATAGCTAAAAGCATTTTAAAATATCCCACTATCGTATTGTTTGAATTAATATTCGGGGCCTCAAAATTAACAGGTAAAGTTTGATAATTTGTTGCTAAAACATTTCCGTGGTTAATCCGGTTCCCCGTTCCACATCAGTTTTGAATGTTTTGCCCAAAACCTCATTATAGTATTTGGGATGCATGCCATAACCCGGGCGTATCGATCTTACGTTTTCGCTGGTTATTTGTTCGCCTGCTTTTACATCCTGTACAACATAAAGCGATCTCGAAAATTCTCTCCCGCTCTTCTGGTTTTTTGTGAGGGTATAATCTACATATCCGCTGGCTTTTTCGGCTTCTCTTACAGCTTTAACCATTGCTGTAAATTCTTCTTCATTCATAGAGAATGACGCATCCGGACCACCTATCGCCCTATCTAAAATAAAATGCTTTTCGATGATTTTTGCACCATATATCGTAGCTACAACGGGTGCAGTGCTACCCATCGTATGATCAGATAAGCCACTTATAACCCCAAATCTGTCTGCTAAATCTTTCACCATTATCAGGTTAGCCTCCTCTATGGGTGCCGGATAACTCGATGTGCATTTTAACAATGCAATATCGCTGTTCCCCTTTCTTTTGCAGGCATCTATGGCCAATTGAATATCTTCAAGTTCGGCAATACCTGTAGATATGATTACCGGTTTCCCTTTTGATGCCACATATTCAATTAACGGAATATCTGTTATCTCAAAGGACGCGATCTTATAGGCGGGGGCGTTCAGATTTTCCAACAGGTCGACAGCTGTAAAGTCAAATGGTGATGAAAAACATACCAGCCCCTCGGCTTCGGCCACCTCAAATAATTGTTTGTGCCACTCCCAGGGGGTATAAGCTTCCTGATAAAGCTCATAAAAATATTTATCGTCCCAAATGGTGCCTTGCTTTAGTCTAAAATCTTCTTTTTTAGAATCAATAGTCATTGTATCGGCCGTGTAGGTTTGTAGTTTAATACAATCTGCACCGGCGCGTTTTGCTGCCTTAATGGTTTCGATAGCATTTTCTAAACTGCCATTATGATTCGCGGATAATTCTGCGATAATAAATACAGGGCTATTTGCTGTTATATTACGTGGTCCAATTTTCATCTTAATTAATATTTCTAATTAAACAAAAAGCTTCGGCATATTCAACGCCTGTTGCTATTCCCCATCGTTGTGCAACTATTTTTAATGCTTCGGGAGAGCGGGGATGCGGGTATGCCCTTTTTTCAAACTCATATGATTCCATAGCTTTTATTTTAGCGTTCAGGCCTTGCTCTGTGACCGAAACAAAAAGATTTGGAATAAAATGTTTGGGATCTGATGATGCCCGCCATTCTGTACCAGACATGGTTTCAAATGTTATGATAGTTTTAACTGTTTCGTGAGCCATTGGCCTGCAACAGGTTATTACGGCTTCAAATGTTCTTTGATGATCAATATTTACATCGCCACCATGATGTGTAAATATTACATCCGGAACAAAATCTTGCTTTTCTTTTTCAATTACTTTGATGATATCCAGTAAATCAACAGAATCAAACCGATTATCGGCAAAATTATATATTGAAACGCTTTGGTATCCTATCGCTTTTTGTGCGTTATAAATGTTAGCCCGGTGAATATTTAGCTGTTCATTCCACAGGGTAGTATCCCGCACATCTGATCTCGAGGTAATACCTTCTCCAAGTATAACTACATGTGTACTAACGCCATAGTCTGATACCAAACGGTTCATGGTGGCACCTAAACCCAATATCTCATCATCGGGATGTGCAACAACAATTAAAATTTTTTTATTTCTTAATGATTCTAACATTAGCGGTTAATTCATTTTCACTTAAAATATCAGCTTTGGTAAATTCAAATCTGAACTTTTCATTTTCCAAAAAAGCATGCGGATAACCATCGGCATCCAGCATTCGTATTATATCGTATAATTTTTCGATATCCTGTATTTCATCACTTATCAAACTTTGCTCTGGCTTTCTTCTTTTAAAGTAAACAGGCTCTCCGGTTTGTTTTACCGGCTTTATATCATTGTTAATGATATTCTCTATCATTTGTTCTATTACATTTCCGGCCCGTTTAAATATCTCGGTAGCTGTACCGTTTAATTGTAAGTCGGCTTTCATGTATATATCACCGGTATCAATCCCATTATCAACTTTTATCGCACTAATTTTAGTGCTTTTATGCCCTCTGACGATTAGGTTTTGCAAAGGGCTTCCTCCTCGGCCATAGGGCAAATCAGTCATGTGAAAAACAATACAATTATACTTATTATAAACATCCTCCGGAATGATCCATGACCAATGAAGAAAAAAAATATGAGCCGGTTTAATGTCCTCTAAGTTCTCTAAGTTGAGCTCTTCTTTGCTTTTTATTCCAATTGCATTGTACTTTAATAACAGGTTGTTTTGTACTTGATTTAAAGTAGGGTTGCAATTGGCTATAATTATCTTTTTCATTCAAAGATCGCTTATAATTTTCACAAATTTAACTATATCAGTAGTTGTAGATGTCACATTATATCCCAATTTTTTAAATACTTTAACCGACGCTGAGTTTTCGGCAAGCACCTCTCCTTCAATGACATGAATATCAATATCTGCTTCCTCTAATAGCACGTTCAGACCTTTTTTCAATAAGATGGTTCCTAATCCTTTATTTTGATATGCGGGATCGATCAAATAACTTATAGTTGCCACGTTTCCTTTTACATCAAACCTGATCGAACCAAACAAATTATTTTCATATTCGCCCACATAATAAAAACAGTCGGCACTTTGCAGTTTGCTTACAAACCATTTTTTGTGAACATCGTAAGGTATAGCTTCTTTATTATAAAAAAATTTTCTAATATCTGTATTATTAGCCCAGGCAAAGGTTTTTTCGATATCGTTTATGTTAGCTTTTCTTAAACTAACATTGTCTTCGTTATTGAGTTGTAAAAAGCAGTTTAACAATCTTTTCCCCGAATTGCCATCTATTACTTTTTTACTTTTTACCGGCTCACCAAGCACTTTCTTTATAGCATTAACAATATCACTTTCTGAAAACTGGCCCGCACTTTCAAAAGCATTCAATTCGCGGTATTTTTCGAAAAAGTACTTTTGATTATCTACGTACATACCCGAAATAATTTGGGGGCCTATTGATAACACTTCCTGCAAAATACCACTGCATGGTACAATGGCTAATTGGGCTTGTGCAATCAAATCAACCATGGTTTCGGAGTTAACCGCACGATTTAAAAAAAACCGTGGGTCTCCGGCTATAGTTTCGATCAATGAATTCGAAAAGTTATAGGCCGCGCCGGTTACCAAAATAATTTTTTTAAACGTTTTATACCGCTTAATAATACTTGCAACAAGCTGCGTTATGTTTTTACTGTCAGAACCTCCAAAACAAACAAAAACGGTTTCTATTTCATTTTTGCTTATAGCCTGTTTAGTGTTGTTTAAAAATGGGGGGCGCAATAATGCATAATCTGGTCCTAAGGCAAATTGTGTAAAGTACTTTGCCCGATAATCTGCCGCACCTACTCCGGGGGCATGATTGATGATCAGATCGGCCAGGTAATCCTGATTATGCAGATCGTCAATAAACACCAGCTTACAGCCTGTTGATTTTATTTGTTTTTGATAGTCAACGTCGAAGCTATATCCATCCAGAACAATAATATCATGATGGTTAATTAAACTAAAAAATGCAGACTCGTGACTAACAGATTGGTAAGCAAAGCCGTTGCTCTCTATTTCGCTGATAATTTCGGGCGGTATTTCTTTACTAATAAAAGTAATTTTAAACATGCCTTGCAACATTTGTGCTAAAGCTATACTACGCACCAAATGGCCTAATCCTATTTGTGCGTTACCATCAACCCTAAATTTTACGGTGCCTGCTGCTTTCAATTAATTTAGCCTTTTGAACCCTGAATGGCAAATTGGTCCTTCTAACAAACTTTCAATCTGCTGGCCGCCTTTTTCGCACTTTGCTATTGTTGCAAATACTTCATCTAACGCATTAAAATACAATTCAAATTTATCATCAGAATGTTCGGTACATGCATAAAAACTTGTGCTTGCCAAAAAGCCTTTTTTCAGCATTTCCTGTGCAATTAAGGTTTTATAAGCCAATGTATTTTCACTGTTAAAGCTGTAAGTACTTAAAGCTGGGATACCCGCTATGGTTATTGGTAGCTGATGTGCATCAGACAATTTTTGCCAACCCGATTGCATTTTTTGACCAATGGCCGTGATAAGCTCCCATGATTTAACCTTTTCCATTACTTTTAATGTGGCCAATGCAGCAGTGGGGCCAATACGTTCTGTCCAGAAAGTGCTGCTGATAAAGGTGGTTTGAGCTGCCTCCATCACCGATTTTTTACCAACAACAGCAGTTAATGCGTAGCCATTACCTATGGTTTTGCCATACATAGCCATATCGGGTTCAACCCCATATTTTTTGTAGATACCGCCGAATGTTTCTCTGAAACCAGAAGTACATTCATCAAAAACAAGCACTATATTTTTACGGGTGGCTAACTCTCTTACTTTTTGCAGAAAGTTATCTTCGGGACCAAAATTGCGTACCACCTCCATTTTAATTACACCTATTTCATTATTTTCAACTATAGACACCAATTCTTCGTAGTTGTTGTAATGAAAAGGGTAAATCGTATCTTTTAAATTTTTGGGCACTCCTTTAGGGCTTAAACCCGGTATCAAATGGCCGGACAGATCGTCGCCACCATTATGGTTAGCCGATAAATACCAATCGTGCCAGCCATGGTAGCCACAAATGGCTACTTTATCGCGGCCGGATGCCGCCCGGGCAATACGAATAGCAATTGAATTGGCTTCGCCGCCGCTGCGTGCAAAACGCACCATATGCGCCCATGGGTTTAGTTCCATAAGCTTTTCGGCAAGGTACACCTCTTCGGGGCAACTCAATGTGCTCATGTTACCATTTTTTACAGTTTCCATTACAGCTGCATCCACTTCATCATTACCATATCCCAAAGTATTGGTACCTATGCCCATAATACACATATCAATCAGCTCGCGGCCATCGAGATCCCATACCTTACAGCCTTTTGCCTTTGAAAAATAAGATGGCCACAGATCTGGTAAAAACATTTCGGGCCTTTTTGACAATAACATTGTGCCACCCGGTATAAGTGTTTTTGCTTTTTTGTATAATTCTTGTCCTGCTCCCATGTGTTAATCATTTTTAAGAGATTTCAACATCCCTTCGTTTCTAATAATATTTCCGTTTATGTGATCGAGCTTATCTTTTATAATATGCTCTGTATAAGTTATCCATGATCTGTCGGTTCCCAGGTCGTTAATAACCCTGGTGATCAGCTCCAAATCGCGGGGTTCATCAACAGTCATCCTGATATCCGAATAATTCTGACGGCATGGAAAGTTAACTGATGTAAATAAACTGCCGTTTTTAAAGGTTGAGTTATTACGTATATATGGTGTAACGTGCTCTCTTTCCGATTTCAAACCTGCTTCTTTCCATGCTTTTTCAAGCGCTGTAAATTTAAATACTTCTACGTCCTGGCCATCCGGAAAATGTTCTTCTAAAACGTTCGAAGCATAATCAACATCATTTATCAATGCAAGTGCTATTACCGCATCAACCAGGTTGGGATCTATCAGCGGGCAATCGGATGTTAAACGAACTACCCATTGCGGATTTTCTTTTACAGCGGTTTGATAAAACCGATCCAATACGTCATCAACAGAACCGCGTGAAGTTTTAAATCCCCAGTCTTTGCATAAGCTTTCAATGGCATCGTCTTCATTATTTACAGTTGTTGCCACAACAATATTTGTGGGTAGCTTACATTTTTTTAAGCGTTCCAGTTGTATTTTTAATAGCTCATCACCATTAATTTTTAAAAGTACTTTGCCAGGTAAGCGGGTGCTTCCTATGCGGGCCTGTGTTATGAGTAATATTTTTATTGCTTCCATAAAGACGGATTTAGCAGATCACTGTTTTTTATACGGATGTCATTGATGCTGTTTATAATACCTGCGGTTAAGCTTTCATCGGCATTAGCCAGGTTTTGATTTAACTGCTCCAGTGTATCAACACCAATTAAAATATGATCAATATCGGGTTGCTGAAGGCAATAGTTTAATGCCATTTTTTGTATTGATATTTCTGTACGGGCACTTAGCTGCTGAATGTATGTCAATTCATTAATCAGCGCTTTAACTGTTTCGTTTGGGTTTTGCAGGGAGCTAAAAAACAGGCCTTGTAAAAAAGCCGAGCGTGTATGTATTATTTTGCCCCGGGCTTTCGCTTTTTTTATAGCCTGTCCGCGCTGGTTGATATTATCAAACAAATTAAATGGCAACTGTATGATACTGATGTTATCATCTGCTATTACATCTTCCATTTGTTGATTAGTGTAAACAGATACTCCTAAATGCTTAACCTTACCATTGTTTTTGTAGGTGTTTAACCTGCCAACAGATTGCTGATTATCTTTATATGTTTGATACGAATGAAAAAGCAGCCCTTCAAGTTGTTTTACATGCAGCTCGTCAAGATATTTTTCAATCTTATCTTCTATCTTTTCATCAATATGATGAGGCAACTTGGTAATAACATTAAAAACCTGGTGAGGGTATTGCCGATGGAACTGCCCAATGATGTCATGAGCGTTGCCATATGCTTCGGCGGTATCCAAACAACGAACTCCGGATTGATGGGCCGCATTAAGAATAGCGTTTACAGTTTGTTGTGTTGGCTTACCCGTAGTGTTATTTATACCATAATTGAGCCCGAACTGTACGGTACCTAAAACTATTTTATTTATAGCTTGCACTAATATCCTTCTTTAATAAAGAAACACTGTACTTGTCATGATAATTATCTGTTGCATCTAATTTTCTTTCGGAGTGGTTCCAGGTAGATTTATCTAAAAGATAGTATAATTTAGATGCTGTAAAAACCTCATCGTAGTTTTGTTTGAAAGAAAATGCAGAAAATTCTTTAATGTGATGGTACGCATTTTTCAATGCCGTTTCTGAAAAGAAATCGACTATAATTAAAATGCCGCCATTTTTGAGTACCCGATCAATTTCTGATAAGACTTTAAAAAAGATATTTCTATCTATCACATAAAAAACAAAACCTACAATAATTACGTCCATTGCTTCATCTTCAAAACCAGACAAATTATCGGCGGTTCCGTTTATAAAGTTTACACGCGGATAATTAGTCTGCCCATACGCAATGGCATCTTTGGATGGTTCTATCCCAAAAACAGAACTGTTTGGAAACAATTCAAGTATACCGTTAAGCCTGTATCCGGCCGAGCAACCAATTTCTAATACAGTTTCAGGATTTATGTTATACTCCTTAATTAAACTCAGAACTTTATCTTCGGTTTTTGAATAATTAAGTAATACTGATTTGTTTCGATGAAACCAGGCGTCGGCTTCGTATCCGATAAAGGCATTTGTTTGTTGCTTATTATTCATAATACTCTGATATTTTAGCTATAACAAATCGTTGTTCGTCTTGTGATAAAGTTGGGTACATGGGCAAACTTATGCAATGCCTGTAATATTTTTCAGAATCAGGCATATCGCCTTCCTTCCAGCCAAATTGCTTGTAATAAGGCATTAGGTGACAAGGGATATAATGAATTTGTGCAAATATGTTATTTGTCCGCAGGTAATTATACAGCCCCAGCCTGTCTTCTGTTTCGATGACGTACAAATGATATGCATGGCCATCAACTACACCAGATTGGCCTTTAATAAACGGCTTGCCTTTAAATGCCTGGTAATACGTGTCAGCAATCTCTCTTCTCCGGTCTAATCCCTGGTCTGCTCTGGTTAACTGACTTATTCCTAAGGCTGCCTGAAAATCGGTTAACCGGTAATTATAGCCAAGCTCCTGCATCTCCATATACCAGCCGGGATAAGTATCGGTATTTTCAACCCCATTAGCAAAATCGGCACTATTGGTATATAACGCTTCGTTTTTGGTAATACCGTGAGTACGTAACTTTAATAATTTATTATATAGCTCTTCGCTGTTTGTAGTGATCATTCCGCCTTCGCCACAAGCAATATGTTTTACCGGGTGAAATGAAAATATTGCCAGATCGGCAAAGTTACCGTTGCCACAGTTTTGTTTTACACCTTTGCTATCTGTAAAGTATCCTCCGGGCGCGTGGCATGCATCTTCTATTATCCACAGGCCAAACTCATCTGCCAGCTCTTTAAATTTTTCCAGATTTACTGCATTACCGGCAAAATCGACAGGGATAATACCTTTATAAGTACCAGCCGGCGCCGCTTGCAGTAAAGCCCTTACCTTATCAATATCCAGTAAATATGTTTCGGGATCAATATCTGCAAATACAACTTCGCCATCACAATACCTAATGCAATTTGCCGATGCTGCAAACGTAATAGGTGTGGTAATTACCTTATCGCCCTGGGTAACACCTAAAGCTAATGTGCACAAATGTAATGCGGCTGTACCGTTAGCTACAGCTACCGAATATTTGCAGCCAATGTATTTTGAAAATGCCTGTTCAAATTCTACTATCTTGGGCCCCTGAGTCAAATAGTCGGTCTGCAGGGTTGTAATAACTGCCTGTATATCGTCTTCAGTAATATTCTGTCTGCCGTAAGGAATAGCTTTGCTCATAAATTATGCTTCAAATGTTGGATCTACGTGTTCGGCAATTAATGTTCTCAAGCTTTCTACAGTTTCCCACTCGGTATTTTGGCCCGATGAGTAGTTAAACCCCTGCGGTACAAGTTTTGCGTTAAACTTTTTAACATAGTTATCAAGATTCCAGCAGGGTACCTGGGGCAATATTACGTAGTATTTACCCAGATCGTAAGTTGTGAACGAGTCGGAACTTGTGATCATTTCCTCATGGATCTTTTCGCCCGGGCGAATACCGGTAATACGGTGTTCGCATTCGGGCCCAATTGCCTCTGCAACATCCATAATTTTATAGGATGGTATTTTAGGTACAAATAGCTCTCCGCCCCAGGCAGTGTCTAAGGCATGTAATACCATATCAACTCCGCCTGCAAGCGAGATGTTAAATCTCGTCATGGTAGGATCGGTAATAGGTAAAACACCTTCTGCTTTCTTTTTAAGGAAAAATGGTATTACCGAACCATTAGAACCCATTACATTACCATATCTAACAACAGAAAAATTGATGTCCTTTTTACCTCTTATATTATTGGCTGCAATAAATAGCTTATCCGAAGTTAATTTGGTAGCTCCGTAAAGGTTAATAGGCGCACAGGCCTTATCTGTTGATAAAGCAACAACTTTTGTAACATCAGAGCTTAACGCTGCTTTAATCACATTTTCGGCACCGCCTATATTGGTTTTAACACATTCATCCGGGTTATACTCGGCTATGTGTACGTGTTTCATGGCGGCAGCATGTATCACATAATCAATATCGGTGAATGCCCTTTTTAAACGTTCCAGATCGCGTACATCGCCAATAAAGTACCGGATAGCCGGATATTTACTGTCCGGGTAATCCTGGGCCATTTGAAATTGCTTTTGTTCATCCCTGGAGTAAATAACCAGACGTTTAACGTCGGGCCATCTGGTTAAAATAGTTTTTGTTAACTCTTTACCCAACGAACCAGTGCCACCAGTTATTAATACAGATTTATTCGAAAACATTTTATTTGGTTTGTTTATTTTATCTTTTTTTTAAATTATGCAGGTGGATAATACACTTTTTTATTGCGGTATCCAACTTATATTTTGTTATGCCATGTATTGCCCCGGTTGGTACAGACTATTAAAGAACAAAGTTGGCAGATAGTTTTTTAAAAACTAAAATAACGATAGCCAATACCCCCCCGGCAATACCTCCGGCAATCAATGCTATCAATTTGCGTATTTTGGTTTTCTCTAATGGCAATATCGGCCGGTCAATAATTTGTATCAGTGGTGTTTCTTTTCGTAAGGCCATTTTAGAGACCTCGAGGTTACGTACCAGTTCGCTTAAAATTGCCTGATCGGCCTGGACATCAACTTGCCGCCGTTGCGATTTTGTTTTTAATACCAGTCTGTTTGGGTTTGCATTAGGGATATCATCCATAGATGAGGCAACGCCGATAATTGCCTGATTTAATTCCTGGCGAATAGAATCGGTTTGATGCTGAAGGATTGCAACATTTTTTGCAGATTTTTTGGTTTTGGTATCGATGTAAAAATCAGATACTGTTTGTGTCAATGTTTCTGCAAATAATTTTGCAAACAATTCGTTTCCTGAAGTTACTTTAACCGATGTAATACTTCCGCCTTTGTCTTTCTTTTCGACAGCTAACGCACTGGTAGCCAGCACCTTGTAAAATTGGCCCAATATACTATCTTTTTGCAAGGTAAATTTCGAGCGATCTTCATCAGGTAAAAATCGGATATTTTTCAGATTATCTGTTGTATTCCAAATATCTCTAAAATTGTTAAAAGAAATATAATACTCGGCCAATGTTTGTGTTTTGCCACTGATGTTAACCGGTGTCAGCAGTGTTTTTTCAATCATTGCCCGCGATTGCATAAGTTGCATCAAATTATCCCCACTAAACACGCCGCCGCCACCACCGCCGCCAATATCAATACCTAACTGGCTTGCTAAACCAATAGTCCCGCTCAATCCGCCGGTAGAATTATCTTCTAACGCAAAAGTCAACTCTGCCTTGTAAATTGGTTTTTTAAGCAGTGCATATCCTATACCTACCGCTCCTCCAAGCAAACCCGCAATTAAAATAACCTTCCATTTTAAAAGCAGAAACTTATACCCGCGCCTTAATTTTAAAATAATATCTCTTAACGATATTTCATTATCTTCTGTACGTTTAGCCAAAGTACTTTTTTCCATTGTATTATTTGGTTAAACTAATTATGCCAATAATAACTGCTCCCATTGAAGCCAACCCACTCAATAAGCCTACAGACTCGGCTGCTGACAAGCCTCTTTTTACTGGTTTTTTAGGGATCACGATCTGACTGCCCGGCTTAATTTTAGGGTAGTTTTTGAAAAATAAAAAAGTATGTGTACTCTGTACCGTACCGTTAGGGTAAACTACAAAGGCCCTTTTCTTTAATGCATCGGGCGAAAAGCCACCTGCATTATTAACGTAGCCGCCAAGCGATTTAGAATTACTATATATTACCGAGCTTGGAAATAAAACCTCACCGTTTACTTTTACCAATTGCTGTTGTTTGGGGATGATCAAAACGTCGCCCTGTTCAAGGATCAGATCAATATCAGAACCCGGGTTACTTAATATCTTTCTCAGGTCGATGCCAACGTTATCGTTTTTTACCTGATCTATGATATTATTTGTTGAATCTTGAAAAGCTTTTTGCAAGTGCTGTAACCTGTCTATACGTGCTTGCTTTAGTTCTGTGGAATCAATTTTATTCTTGCTCGCATCCAGGCCATTATTATCGTTGGTACGTTTCAATGTTCCGCCTTCTATATCGGCATAAGCGGTTAGTCCTCCCGCACGTTTTACCAGGCTGGATATTTTTTCATTTTTGGTATTGATAGTATAGTTACCCGGGTACAGTACTTCGCCTTCAATTTTAACTGTTTTTTGTTTTTCAAATCCCGGTAAACCGTATACCGAAACTTCATCAAACGGTTCTAATTTAAATGCTGATGTGCTGTATTTTAACTGGCTATCAACATCTACAACAAAAACCTGTGCCACAGGGGCACCTTTTTGATTTGGGTCGCTATTGTTAATTCGGCGGGCTATCTCAATGCGTTTGGCACTCGCACCTTCGGCAAAGCCCCCTGCCTGGATGATCAGGTCTTCAACAGTCATATTATCGGCATAACCAAACTCACCTGCTCTTCTAACCTCGCCGTGAATGGTCACCCTGGATTTATCGTGCAGATCAAGTATTGATGGAATGGTAACAATGTCTTCCCTTTGTAACGGAATATCTGCAGCAGTTTTTGCAACTATCGCCTTGGTATCAAAAGGGATGCTTTCGAGCGTGTTATCTGATTTTAAACGCGTGATATATCCTCGTGAACCAAATGCATCCTCTTTAAGTCCGGCTGCTTTATTAATTAACTGCAATAAGGTGAGCCCTTTTTCCAGTTCAAATTGCCCTGGTCTGAAAACGGCCCCATTGATGGTTACACGGTTTTCAAAGCGATCGAGTATTTTATCAACGGTATATTGATCGCCGCGCAACGGGAGATAGTTTGAATAATCTGCCGAGTTTATATCTGTTACCCGGCGCTCTTTATCGGTTACCTGTATAGCTTTAATTGTTGAAGTGTAAGCGATATCGGTAAACCCGCCTGCAAAATTTATCACATTTTGTAAGCTTTCGCCGGGTAGCACCTCAAATATAGCAGGGTGTTTAACCTGCCCTGCCATGGACACTCTAACTTTGTAGGTTGGCACACGTATTACATCGCCCTCCTGCAAACGGATGTTATCTTTTTGACTTCCTTTGAGTAAAAAATCATAAAAATCAATTGTTTTGATCTCCTGATTATTGCGTATTAATTTGATCTGCCTGAACGATCCATTATCATTTGGCCCCCCGGAAGAATATAAAGCATTAAACACTGTTGACAATGATGAAATGGTATAGGTACCTGGTTTAACCAGTTCGCCTGTAAGGGTAACTTTTATGCTCCGGATATTGCCCAGATTTATGGCTACACTGCTACCATGCCCAATGGCATAATGGTTTGCTATTAATTTAGAAGTGATTATTCCTTTGGCCTGATCAATTGTTTTACCGCCAACATTTACCTGGCCAATTCCAGGGATTTGTATACTTCCATCCGGCGATACTATCGGCTTCCATTGCACCTGGTTAGCACCGTAAACATCGATCAAAACCTGGTCATCCGGCCCCAATACATAGTTTTGTGGTGTTGGTATGCGCAAATTAGGCTCAAATGTGATATCGCTTCCGTTAAACAGATCGGAACCAAAAACCTGCAGTTTGCTTGTATCGCGATTAGTGCGCCTGTCGATAGTTTGAGGCGTATAATTTAATTGCCTGGTACCCGATTGGTTATCTGTAGATGAAGCTGTGCCGGTGTTATTTCTTACCTTGTTTATACGGTTTTGGAGTTTATTAGCGTCTTCCTCGGTCATGCCTTTAGCAATTGCCGTACTACGCAACTGCGCATCAGACATACCGCCTGCCTGGGCTTGCTTTATCAGATCCTGGATCTGTGCATCGGTAAGATCATCAACTTTTACACTGCCAATATTTGATGGGGTTATAGTTTGAGCAAATAGGGTGCTGGTATTTTGTAGGCAAATGAAAAAAACAAATAATATTAAAGCACGGAAGGGATATTTCATTTTTATTTTTTGTTAAGACTCAACCGAGTATAAACAGTTTAAAATTTAAGGTAAATAATTTATTTTTTTACGAAACTAACAATTAATATATAATGATTATAGGTTTTTTGTAATTTACCGAAACGTATCAAACGTAATTTAGTTTAAAAAAAACTTAAATTAATTGTTATATATTTGATATACACCTTTAATTGTACGTGCTACTGCCGACCCTACCAAAACTGTAACTATTTTCTTCTCCAGCATCAAGTTATCAGCAGTATTGATATATTCATTTTCATCAACTATTATAGGATTAGGATTCATCATTGTACCGATGTGTAATTTTGAGGTGTCGGATACCTGTACCAGGGCCCGGCGCAGATCACCGTCGGTAACTATACCGGCAACATTTTGAGGAGTACCCACTATAACCATCCCAATACGCCCTTCGGACATTTTCAATACCAGATCGGTAAACGAGGCATTGGCATTAATAAACGGCAGGTTATCTGTACGCATCAGATCTTTAACCTTAAGTACCAGTTTACGCCCAAGGCTGCCACCGGGATGGAAACGTGCAAAATCAGTTTCTTTAAATTCTCTAGATTCCATTAATGCCACCGCGATCGCATCGCCCATAACCAGAGCTGCTGTTGTTGACGATGTAGGTGCAAGCTTTAACGGGCAGGCTTCGTGCTTTATTTTGATGTTTAGATGATGATCGCTGTTGCGGGCAATGGTCGAATCGGGATTACCGGTCATCGCGATAAGCACATTGCTATTAAACTTTAAAAACGGGATAAGCTTTAAAACCTCGTCGGTTTCGCCGGAGTATGAGATCAGGAGAATAATATCATCCTTGCCTATCATACCCAGGTCGCCGTGAAAAGCCTCGCCGGGATGCATAAAAAAGCTGGATGTACCGGTACTTGATAATGTGGCCGCTATTTTTTTACCAATAAGGCCCGATTTACCTATCCCGGTAACAATTACCTTACCGGTGCCTTTTAATATGGTTTGTATCACCAGGTCAAATTCGCTGTCAAGCTGGCCCGCAACCTGCTGCAACGATTCTATTTCTATATCAAAAACCCTTCGGGCTATACTTTTCATTAACCGATGCTTATTTGTTTAACAAAGGTGCAATAACATTTTCCAGATCATGCAGCTTTACCATATTAGGGCCATCGCTCAGCGCATTATCAGGGTCGGGGTGTGTTTCCATAAAATAACCACCGGCACCAAATGCTTTGGCAGCAAGTGCCATCATGGGTACAAAAGTACGATCGCCACCGGTTTTGCCTCCCGCCCCGCCCGGGCGCTGTACCGAGTGGGTACAATCCATACAAACCGGGTAACCAAACTGCTTCATATCGTATATATTTCTGAAATCAACCGCAAGGTTGTTGTAGCCATACATATTGCCACGCTCGGTTAATATAATTTGTTTGTTACCTGCTTCAAGTACCTTTTGAGCCGGGTAAAACATATCGTGTCCTGAAAGAAACTGAGCTTTTTTAACATTAACGATCTTACCGGTTTGTGCGGCGGCAACCAACAGATCGGTTTGGCGGCATAAAAAGGCTGGGATCTGTAAAATATCAACCACTTGTGCCGCAACTGCAGCCTGGGCCGGTTCGTGTATATCGGTTGTAACCGGCAATCCAAAACGTTCTTTTACATTATTGAGCATCTCCATTCCCTTTTCTATCCCCGGCCCACGATAGGAATGTATTGATGTGCGGTTTGCTTTATCGAACGATGACTTAAAAATAACCGGCACATTAAACTTTTGCCCAATGACAGCAACCTTTTCGGCAACGGTATAAAGCAGGTCCTGGTTTTCCATAACACAGGGCCCTAATATGAAAAATGTACCGCTGCTAAGTTGTTCAAATAACATAATGTAGATTAAATTACCCGCAAAGATGGAAATTATTGTTAATGTTTGATGAAAAAAACTATTCACAAGCCGTAAAAGCGATAAAAAATAAACCAATTATCCAAAATGTTTATTGGCGCTATTACCATATTATATTTTACCGTAAAAGTAGTTCGCCATACAAAAACCAAATACTTAGGTAGGAAACGGTATAAAAACCATCTATCCGGTTTGGTAAGTACTTAATTATGCGGTGTATGTGGAAAAAAAATGTGTTAAATTGTTGTTAAAAATTAGTCTGGTAACTCTATAGATTATATATTTGTACTAATTGTTAATTTATCCGTACTAACCAATTTGTTCTTTATGATAAATAATGAGGTCAGTTAACTAAAAGAGAAAGTTCCCACTTTCTCTTTTTTTGTTTTATGCCCCTGGCGATATGTTAAAAAAGCCTAAAATAACAACCTTTCTATAGCGTTATCAGTTTACAATTGATAAACTTGCAACATCATCAAAATACTGTTTTTGCAAATGTGGCGTTCTCTGTTGCTTTTTATTACTTCAAGCTTAATTTACTGTACGGCATATGCACAGATACCCGTTAGCGGCAAGGTTTACGAGTTAGGCACGCGTGTGGTATTGCCCGGGGTAAAAGTGCAAAACACCAGCACAAAAGATAATACACAGACCAATGCAGCAGGTATATTCAGCATTAAAGCGAAGGCTGGTGATATCCTGATCTTCGAATCATTTGCGTACAAATCAGACACCGTGCTGGTAACCAGCACCCGTTACCTGGAGATCTTTATGCAGCCTCAAAATACCAATTTAAAAGAAGTAACTGTTAAAGATCAATCAACCAAACTGGGTAAGCTGAGGGACACTGCTTTTCATAATCAGACAGTGAGATATCAACGGGATGAAAACGGCAATTATAAAGGGGGCGTTTCCATTAATTTTGGATATGGAAAAAGCAGCAAAGAAAAACGAAACGAAAAATTAAGTTATGATACTTTAGCAACAAAAGCCATTGATAAAGCCTTCAGCCCAGCAAATGTGAGCAAATATGTACCGTTAAAAGGCGTCGATTTGAAACAATTTATAGCACTTTACCGCCCAACCATTAAGCAATATAAAGCGCCTAATTTTGATATGACGCTTTATATGAATGATTGTTATAAAAAGTACAAGGCCCTGCCGCCCGATAAACGCAAGCTGGCATCGTTAAAAGCTGATACGACGGGTAATTAGTACTTGCCTACTATGACCTTGTAAAACTGATCGAAATTTAAATACTCGTTAGCAAGACTTAAAACATCCTGTGCGGTTATATTGCGGATAACTTCGGTGTAGCGGTTGTAATATTCCAGGTCAAGCCCGCTTAAATAAACGTTTTTAAACTTATCGGCATGCGAAAAAACATTTTCGAGGCTGCCCAATAACGAGCCCAGCATGTAATTTTTTACCAATGAAAGCTCTTCGTTGCTTACCAGTTCGGTTTTTAGGATATTGATCTCCTTTTCGATCTCGGCCATGGCCTGGTGGGTAACATCGGCACCAACTTCGGTAGCAATAAAGATAGCCCCACTATATTTCATTGATGACATGCCTGAGCCTATGCCATAAGTGTAGCCTTTATCCTCGCGGATGTTGGCCATTAAGCGCGAACCAAAGTAACCACCTAAAATAGTATTAACCACCTGCAAGGCCGGAAAATCCGGATGGCTGCGATTGATGACTTTAGTACCTAAACGCAAAGCCGACTGCAACGCATCGGGCTTTTCAATATAATTGAACAATTGCTCTGATCCGGTGAAATCGGGCTGGGTAATATCCGGCACACCGTTATTTGCCCAATCCTTACTAAAACATACGGTTATCTCTTTTAATATATCATCATCAATTTTACCGGCGGCTACAATTGTACAGTTATTAGGCTGATACGTTTGCTTGAAATGCTTAAGCAGATCGGCACGGTGGATCCGGGCATAATCGTCAACATCGGGACTGATACCATACATTGTACCGCCAAACAAAGTTTTATTAAATACCCTGCGGGCCACAAAATCGTTTTTTTGCAAACTAACCTGGAGCTTTTGCTGCTGATTACGGATAAAGGTGCTTAGTTCCTTTTCGGGAAAGGTAGAGTCGGTTAATATATCTTTAATAACCGGTAAGGTATGCTTTAGGTGCTTGTTTAAGCAATATAAGGTAACCTGCGAATGATCGAAACCATAATCAACCTGCAAAAAGGCGCCGTAATAATCAATAGCATCCGCAATTTGAGCGGCGGTTAATTTGGTGGTACCATCATTAAGCATGGTGTTAACCGCAATGTTTAACAAGGGCCTGGCCGGGTTGAACCGCAGATTGCTAAAGATCCACTCGATACGCACTAGTTCCTGCTCGCCCGAATTGAACCAGTAAAGATTGCAATCATTGTCGAACCGGATATGGCCAGGGGCAATTAACTTAATATGCTCAATAGCCTTAAATTCGGGGGTAAAAGTTCTGTCTAACATTATTCGGCTAAATAAATGAGCGTTGATGAATTTTGTTTTGTAAATAAGTGCTGCGCCTGGCGCTGTATATGCTGCGGCGTAATGGCCAGGTAACGGCTTATTTCGAGATTAAGCAGATCGGCATCGCCAAGCAATTCAAAAAATGCCAGGTTCATGGCCTTATCCAGTAATGACATTTCGGAAAACATCATGGTGGATTCGGTTTTGTTTTTGACCTTGGTCAGCTCATCAACCTCAATCACCTCGTTCTTCAGCTTTTCCAGCTCGTCCCAAATGGCAGCTTCGGCAGTTTCGATACTTACACCGGTTACGGGTTTACCGTCAACCACAAACATACCTGCATCTATGCTTTCGGTGGTGTAGGCGTGTATCTCGCTAAACAATTGCTTATCTTTTACCAGGGTGCGGTATAAGCGGGATGAGTTACCGCGCGAAAGCAGGTCGGAAATAAGATCGGTAGTGTAATAATCCTCGTCGGTACGGGCAGGCATGTGAAATGCCACATATATACTATTTAAAGGCACCTTAGCTGTTACAGTTTGGCGGCGTGCCTCAAGCTGTACAGGTTCCTGCGGTAAATTGCGATGGTATTTGTTGCCGGACGGTATCGGTGCAAACCATTTTTCGGCCAGCTCTTTTAACTGTTCGGTATCAACATCGCCACCTACAACCATAATAGCATTTTGCGGGTTATAGTGCTTTTTAAAAAAGGCCTTTACATCGTTTATCTGCGCTTCTTCGATATGCGAAAGTTCTTTACCGATAGTTGCCCAGCGATACGGATGTACTTTGTAAGCCAGCGGGCGTAATTTTAGCCAAACATCGCCATAAGGCTGATTTAAATAGCGTTGCTTAAACTCTTCCATTACTACGTTGCGCTGTACCCCGAGGCTTTTTTCGCTAAAGGCCAGGCTGAGCATGCGGTCGCTTTCGAGCCAAAAGGCTGTTTCGATATTAACGGCAGGCAGGGTAATATAATAGTTGGTGATATCATTACTGGTAAAAGCATTGTTCTCACCGCCTACCCTTTGTAACGGTTCATCATAACTTGGGATATTGATGGAGCCCCCAAACATTAAATGCTCAAACAAATGGGCGAAGCCGGTTTGACCGGGATCTTCGTCGCGGGCGCCAACATCATACAGTATATTAAGCACCGCCATGGGTGTGGTTTTGTCTTCGTGAACAATGACCCGCAAGCCATTACTTAATGTAAAACGGTTGAATTTAACCATGTAATAAACTAAAAATCAGATTTGTTAAAACGGACAGCAAATGTAAGATTTTTAGCCGCTTTAAAAACCGGGTAACGATACTTTCGGAGGAAATAAGCAAATCTTAAAAATCACACAACAATGATAGAATATGTGACACGATAAAGCTAATTTTACACCATTAATAAACTACTATTACGATCAAGTAAATCAAGCACTGTATGTGGCACAACAATATATTAGAAACCATAGGTAATACCCCTCTGGTAAAACTGAACAAAATAACCAAAGATATACCTGCTACCGTTTTGGCTAAGGTTGAAACAACCAACCCCGGTAATTCGATCAAGGACCGTATGGCGCTGAAGATGATTGAGGACGCTGAAAAGAACGGATTGTTAAAACCAGGCGGTACTATTATAGAAGGCACATCGGGTAATACGGGTATGGGCCTGGCCATGGCTGCTATTATAAAAGGCTACAAATGTATTTTTACCACTACTGATAAGCAGAGTAAAGAAAAGGTTGACGCGCTGCGCGCTTTTGGCGCCGAGGTTATTGTTTGCCCCACCAACGTTGACCCGGAAGACGCGCGCTCTTATTATTCGGTTTCATCGCGGCTGGTGCGCGAAACGCCAAATTCGTGGAAACCTAACCAATATGATAACCTGTCGAACTCGCAGGCGCATTATGAGCAAACCGGGCCCGAAATATGGGATCAAACCGAAGGCAAGATAACCCACCTGGTTGCAGGTGTTGGTACAGGCGGAACCATATCCGGCATAGCTAAATATTTAAAGGAACAAAACCCGGATATCAAGGTATTGGGTATAGATACGTACGGATCGGTATTTAAAAAATATAAAGAGACCGGCATTTTTGATAAGAACGAAATATATCCCTACATAACCGAGGGAATTGGCGAAGATTTTTTACCACAAAACGTTGATTTTAGTTTGATAGATCATTTTGAAAAGGTAACCGATAAGGATGCCGCCTTAATGACCCGCGAAATATCACTAAAAGAAGGGATCTTTGTAGGTAATTCATCAGGCTCGGCCATTGCAGGTTTGCTGCAGATGAAGGACATGTTTAAAGCCGGTGATGTGGTGGTGGTGATCTTCCCCGACCATGGCTCGCGCTACATGGGCAAGATGTTTAACGAGGATTGGCTGCGTGAGCGCGGATTTTTAACCGACACCAAACTTACCGCCCGCAGCATCATCGCCAAAAAAGAAAAACAGGAGATCGTGACCATAGATTGCGAGAAAACCATTGTGGAAGCCATCGGCACCATCAAAACGCTGAACATTTCGCAGATACCGGTTACTCAAAAAGGTATGGTGATTGGCAAAATTACCGAGAGTGGTATACTTGATGCCTTGCTGGAAAACCCCTCGCTTAAATCGAGCCCGGTAAAAAGCATTGCTACAGGCTCGTTTCCGTTTGTTGACCTGAACACCAGCATCGATAAAATATCATCGCTGATCAATAAAGATAATACCGCTGTGTTGGTTGAAGATGAAAACGGTGCGATAGAGATCATTACGCAGTACGATATTATTAATGCGATATCGGGATAAATAGAAGCAAGAATCAAGAGCCAAGAATCAAGAGATTTCTCTCACTGGTTTGATAAAAGAAAAAAGTCACTTCTTAACAGAAATGACTTTTTTTATTTGAAGTCGTGGTTCTTGATTCTATTCTTAATTCTAATTGTTTTACATGGATAATAATTATTGCCCAATAACATGTATATTAGCTTATTAACTTAACACGACGTATCATCATGAAACTTGTAAACTGCATCTTACTACCTGCATTGCTGTTATTTGTCAACGTATCTGTTACCTGTGCACAGGCACAAACTCAAACCCTTCAGCCTACAGAACTCAAGCAATTAGCTGATGGAAAGAAATTCGTATTCAAACCCAAGACCGCTAACGTAGAGAAAAGCGCAACTACCTTTGGCGCAAGCTTTGTAAACGCCGGCAATGCTAACCACGTAACTTTAGACGGAGAGTATAGCTTAGCATTTAGTACCGACTCACTTTTGACCTATCTACCCTATTTTGATAATGAGATAGAGGATAAGCCAAGAGGAACTGCCGGATCCGGGGGATCTGTTATCACCAATGTAAATGAGAATGGCATAAAATTTTCAACGGCCAGATACGAGTACGCCGTGAAACAACGAAAAACCGGCAAGGTGGTTATTAACATTAAGCCCGCAGAAAACAAGCTGGTTGAAACGATGGTTTTGGAGATAGAGCTGAATGGGACGGCCAAATTGACACTCGACCTGCCCAATCAGGCCAATGCCATAAGTTATAACGGAACGATCCAACAATCAGGAACTATGAATTAACCTAAAGGCCAAAATAAAAACCTCTTTTTTCAACCAGCAGCTAATTGCCGAATTTATTAATATTCCAGCGGCACCGTAGGTTCTTTTTTGCTGGTGCTCATGATCATCATGGTTTGGAAGGTTTTTACCACGGTGATCTTGCTGATCTTATCCATGATCAATTGCTCGTAAGCCTTGATGTCTTTTACGTATACTTTCAATAAAAAGTCGCACTGACCAGTTACGTGGTGGCATTCGGTAACTTCTTTAATGGCCTTGATCTCATCAACAAATACCTGGATGGTGTTGTTTTTATGAAAGTCGAGCGAAACCTGGATGAACGTTTTGATGCCCAAACCCAGTTTTTCTTCGTCCACCAGGGCGTGATAGCTCTTGATATACTCAGAGTTTTCCAGTTTGCGCACACGCTCTAAAGTAGGCGCAGGCGATAAGCCAATCTCTGTTGACAGTTGAAGGTTAGTGATACGCCCGTTTTCCTGCAGCGTTTTTAAAATTTGTAGGTCTATTTTATCTATGTCGGTTGCCATAATTGGTTACAAATATATATTTTCCATCGAAACAAAATAAAATTTTTAAAAAATGATATTAAAGCAAAATAAATTCGTTTTGAAGAAAAAATTTAGATAAGTCTAAAATTATTATTAGATTTGTTTAAATGAACTCGTATACTGAAGAAAACTATCTCAAATCGATCTATCATCTTTCGTCGGCAGATGAGGAAAGTGTAAGTACCAACAGCATTGCCGGCGCGCTGAACACCAAGGCCGCATCGGTAACCGATATGTTGAAAAAACTGGCGGATAAGCAATTAATCAACTACACTAAATATCAAGGCGTTAGCCTGACAGAAGATGGGAAAGCCATTGCCATTAACATTGTGCGCAAGCATAGGTTATGGGAGTTTTTCCTGGTTGAAAAACTACAATTTAAATGGGATGAGGTGCATGAACTGGCCGAAGAACTGGAGCATATAGCCTCGGTTGAACTGGTTGACCGCCTGGATAAATTTTTAGAGTATCCGAAATACGACCCTCACGGCGACCCCATACCCGACAACAAAGGGCGGATAAAGAGCAACGAGTTAAAACCAATTGCGCAGCTTGCACTTAACAGCACCGCAATAATTATGGGGGTAAGAGAACATGCGCCTGCATTTTTGCAATACCTTGATAAGCTGCAGCTCACCATCGGAAAAAAGATACAAGTTACCGATATCATCAGTTATGACCAATCGGTAGTGTTAAATATAAATGATCATTCATCCGTCACCATCAGCAGAGAAGTGGCAAAAAACATCCTGGTATCGATATGAATGAGCATCATGCAGAATCGTTAGGAACCGCGCATAGTTCGGTAAATACGGAAAACAAAACCGGATGGCGTAAGATAATGGCCTTTTTAGGTCCGGCATACCTGGTAAGCGTTGGCTATATGGACCCGGGCAACTGGGCTACCGATATTGCCGGCGGCAGTGCATTTGGCTATAAACTGATCTGGGTATTGTTATTGTCAAACATGATAGCCCTGTTGCTGCAATCGTTAAGTACACGGCTGGGGATAGTGCAAGGGCTCGATCTGGCGCAAGCTTCAAAAAACACGTATACGCGCTTTGTAAATGTTTGCCTTTATGTACTTGCGCAGATAGCCATTATAGCCTGCGACCTGGCCGAGATCATCGGTATGGCCATCGGGTTACAATTGTTGTTCCATTTGCCGTTGCTTTGGGGTGTATCGCTTACCATAACCGATACCTTATTGCTGTTGTTTTTGATGAACAAGGGTATGCGCAAACTGGAAGGTTTTATTATCTCCATGATCTTTATCATCGGGCTATCGTTTTTGATAGAGATGTTTATTGTAAAGCCCGACATTACCGAAGTGGCGCATGGTTTTATACCCGGCAACCTGAGTGGCAGTGCTTTATATATCGCTATCGGGATCATCGGCGCAACGGTGATGCCGCATAATTTGTACCTGCATTCGTCGCTGGTGCAAACCCGTAAAATTGACCGATCTGACGAAGGTATAAAGGCAGCTATTCGTTTTAACCTGTTTGATACCTCGATAGCCCTCAACCTGGCCTTTTTGGTTAACGCGGCTATATTGATACTGGCAGCAACAGCATTTTTCCATCGCGGGTACTTCGAGGTTGCCGAGATACAGGACGCGTATAAATTATTGGAGCATATTTTTGGTTCGCTTGCGCCTGTGCTGTTTGCGGTGGCGCTTATTGCATCCGGGCAAAGCTCAACCATTACCGGCACGCTTGCCGGGCAGATCATTATGGAAGGGCACATTAACCTGCGGATACAGCCATGGCTGCGCCGCTTATTAACCCGGCTGCTGGCTATTTTACCGGCAGTGCTAACCATTGTTTACTTTGGTGAAAACGGGCTAGGTAACCTCATTATTTTGAGCCAGGTGGTATTAAGCCTGCAATTGGGCTTCGCGGTTATCCCGCTTATCCATTTTACATCGGATAAAGAAAAAATGGGCAGGTTTACCATTGGTCCTATTGCAAAAATATTGGCATGGGCAAGTGCTGCGCTTATTGTGGTACTGAATGGCAAACTGGTTTATGAGCAGATAAACAACTGGATAACACAAGTTCCGGCTGCAGCCATATGGATATATAGCTTAGTGGTGCCAATAACCATTGGTATTGGCGCGCTTTTATTGTATGTGTTTTTTAAACCGATATTTTTTAAACACCAAGGCCCTACACGCAAACCTGTACAGATACCGCATGGCGTTGCCACTGCGATAAACGACCTGGCCGAAACTGCTTATACCCATATTGGCGTAACGATCGACTTTTCGAAAAACGACCGGGATTCTATTCGGCATGGGTTGATGCAGGGCGGCATAAAAGCACGCTACACCCTGATCCATATTGTGGAAACGGCTGCAGCCAACTATCTTGGTACTGAAGCTTTGGACCATGAAACCCAAAGTGATAAAGAAAACCTGCAAAAGTATGTAAACTCTTTAACCCACCTGGGCTATCAAGCGAATGCCAAAATTGGTTATGGTAAAGCTGCTAATGCTATTGCTCAGATAGTTAATGACGAAGGGATTGATTTTATAGTGATGGGTGCACACGGGCACAAGGCGTTAAAGGATATTATTTTCGGTACTACGGTTGATGCGGTAAGGCATAGGGTTAATGTACCGATATTGATTGTGAAGCCAAATCCTATCAGCGCTAAAGAAAAGGAACATTAAAACAATTATAACCACTATATTTTTAGTAGTTTTAGGTTATGAAGCTGCTATTGTTGTTGGGCATAGGTTGTTTTTTCCTTTGCTCGTGTAATAAGTATAACACCATTTATTTTGATTTAAAGGATAGAGCGATAGTTAGTTGCAGCGATACGATAAAGGAAATTGATATTGAAACTCCGCAAAGCACTATCAAAATTTTAGGGCATGGGTATCGGAAGCCATTTTATATCAACAGGCTAAATCCGGATTATACTATATCCATTGATGGCGAACTGCAATCCGGATATATTATTACTTTACAACCCAATACCACTTATATTGTCAAATCACAAAATGGGTTTGATCAAGGACCAAGTGCATTAGATTTTTCAACTGATGATAAAGGCCGCGTTGTCAGCGCTTCGAAAACTTGGTGTAACTAAGTGGTAAGCGAGTAGCGCTATCTTCTTTCCTATTTCTTTCGCATATTTGCAGTCCGGAAAAAACTACCATGGCCCAGGATAATATCTACATCAAGAATAAAAAAGCATACTTTGAATACCATATACTGGACAAATACGTGGCCGGGCTTAAGCTGCTGGGTACCGAAATCAAATCCATCCGCGAAGGTAAAGCCAACCTGACCGACGCTTTTTGTACTTTTATTGACGGGCAATTGTATGTGCGCAACCTGCACATTGCCGAATACTCGCACGGCTCGTTCTACAACCACGAGCAAAAGCGCGACCGTGTTTTGCTGCTCAATAAAAAAGAACTGAAAAAACTGCAGACCAAAGGCGAAGAGAAAGGTTTTACTATTGTACCATTGGCAATATTTATCAGCGAGCGTGGTTTTGCCAAACTGGAGATTGCCCTTGCCCAAGGTAAAAAGACCTTTGATAAACGCGAAACCATGAAAGAACGCGACAGCAAGATCGAGATGGATAGGGCATTGAAACGTTAACGCAATTTCGGATTTTCAGCTTAGGAGTCAACCTTCTGAAATATTATCTGTAAATTTATATTATTGTAAGGAAAGCACCATGAAAGTTTTATTGGACATACAGGATGACAAGGCTCCGGCTCTTTTAGAAGTACTGAAAGGCCTGTCTTATGTAAAAACCGAAAAAATAAACGATAATAATGTTAACATTTTAAAGGGTTTAAAAGAAGCTGTTGAGGATGTTAAACTAATTAAAGCGGGAAAACTAAAAGGCAAGCTGGCAAAAGATTTGTTAAATGAGCTTTGAGGTAATAGCCATTAAAAATTTTAGCAGGGAAGCGAAACGCCTTGTTAAAAAATATCCTTCACTTAAAACAGAACTTGGCAATCTTTTCGACAGCCTTGAAAGCGAACCTACACAAGGCAAATCAATAGGGAACAATTGCTACAAAATAAGGCTATCAATATCCAGTAAAGGAAAGGGAAAAAGCGGAGGTGCGCGAGTTATAACCCACGTTTATATAAAAGATAGTAAGGTGTTCATTTTATCAATCTATGATAAATCTGAACAAGCAAATATTACGGATAATCAAATTATAGAGCTGCTTAAGGAGATCTAGTCTTCACTGATCTCCTACTACCATGCTTTATCCCCCACCAGGGGCACGAATCTAAAGGTATCCAGTGTAACTTTCTCGAAATCGGTTTCGCTTACCTTTAAAACCGTTACCATTTTCTGGCTTTGCTCGTCGCCTACCGGGATAACTAAAATACCGCCTATGGCTAATTGCTTAAGTAAATCTTCGGGGACAAAGGGTGCGCCGGCCGTTACGATGATCTTGTTGAATGGGGCATGCTGCGGCATGCCCTTTGAGCCATCGCCGCAAAAAAATTCGGCTTTGTAACCTATGTGAGGCAGCACTTTGATGGTGCGCTGGTATAGTTTCTCCTGGCGCTCAATGGTGTAAACCTTCGCGCCAAGCTCTAATAAAATGCAGGTTTGGTAACCGCAGCCAGTACCTATTTCCAATACTTTATCGCCTTTGCGAATGTGCAGCAGTTCGGATTGGTAAGCTACGGTATAGGGCTGCGAAATGGTTTGCCCCTCGCCTATCGGGAAGGCAATATCCTTATAAGCCTGGTTCCAAAAGGTTTCGTCGAAAAAATAATGGCGCGGTACTTTGGCAATGGCTTTTAAAACGTTTTCGTCTTCGATGCCCTTGGTTTTTAACAGTTCAGCCAGTTTTTTACGTGCGCCTTTTTCGCGGTAATTATCAATATACTTATAAGCCATTTCGACCGTAAAGTTATTACAAAGGCACTAAAACAAGGCATAAAAGGGCAAATGTGTAAAACAAAAAACGGGATGAGTTTGTGCCTCATCCCGTTAGTTTTTCAACAATACTATTTATTGCACATACGGTATCTTGATCACGATCTTTTTATCGTGATCTGCGCCATCCGCCTTGATGTTTACACGGTGGGCATCGGCAGGAAAGAACAGGAAGAAAGTTCCGGGACGGGCCTCGTATTGTATACCTGTGCCTTGATAATGGGCAACGTCTTTAGCGTCCAGGTATGGTTCAGTTACTGTTAGGCTGGTTATTGGTGTTGTTTCCATCTTTTCGGCACCGGTGATGGCATATTGCAGATCGATAAATTTGCGGTGCGATTCCCATGCTGTTTTTTCGTACTCTTTGGTTGGGTTATCAGTAACAGCTACGGTAGCTGTAGTGCCTTCAACAGCATATTTACCTACCGGCAAGGCATCCAGATCGGTATTTTTTAAGTAGGCGAACACCTTGTCCCATACCACTTTGTTGGCAGCGTATTGTTTGGCGAATTCCATTTTATTGGTTGATGGCGCCGGTACAAGCTTTAAACCATCGAGGTATTTATGGTCGGCAAACCATTTATCAGCTTTGGCTTGCGTCCACTCGGTTTGAGCCGATGCAGTAAAAAATGCAATGATGGTAAATGTTAATGACAGGAGTATCTTTTTCATAATTTATTTGTTATTGGCGGGATAAAGATAGAAAATAGTAAATTAGTTATACTAAACAGAATGAAAGAAGATAATAGCAGTAATTTACTTTTCACCAAGTTAAGTGAGAATCAAAAGCAAGATTTGTTACTTGCTTACGATGAAAGTTTTGACCCTGAAAATTTAATCGACCATGAAGAGGTTAAGCAACACCTTAAGAAATGGTTGAGTCCGCTCTCTGAATGAAAACTTATCGTTCGATAAAGATTTAAGAGTTATTCTTTTTTAATATGGATCCACATCCGGCTGCACGATACACCCTTTGCTTAGTTTGGTAGTTTGAAACTGCAATAATACATCCTGCAAAATAGCTTTCGCTTTAACTATCGATACCGTATCCTTTTCGAACTTGAGCATGATGGATTTGATATAATAGTTGCGAATGCGGTTAATGAGCGGAAACTCCGGGCCTATTACCCTATCGCCAAAATGCCTGCGCAATTCGGTTGCCAGGTACTCAGCTTGCTGGTATAGCATTTCGGGTTGTTTGTGTTTGATATCCAGCTGGATGATGCGGTAGAACGGTGGGTATTTAAAACCTTTGCGTTCGGCCATTTCGGTGTTGTACAGGTCGAGGTAATCATTTTCGATAACCTGTTTGATCACACGGTGTGCGGGGTCGTAAGTCTGGATAACCACTTTGCCTTGCTTGCCACGGCGCCCGGCCCTGCCGCTTACCTGGGCAAGTAACTGGAAGCCACGCTCGTTAGCGCGGTAATCGGGATATTTGAGCAAACTATCTGCACTGATGATACCGATAACGGTGATATCCGGAAAATCGAGGCCTTTGGCTACCATTTGCGTGCCAACCAAAACATCGATCTTTTTTTCTTCGATGTCATTCAGGATATTTTGAAAAGCCATTTTTGAGCGGGTGGTATCAAGATCCATCCGGGCAATGCGGGCGTCGGGCAACAGCATGGTCAATTCGTCTTCTACCTTTTCGGTGCCGAAGCCTTTTTGCTCCAGATGGGCCGAACCGCAGGCCGGGCAAATATTGGGCGAATCTTCGCGGTAACCGCAATAATGGCAATGTAGTTTGCCGCTGCTTTTATGGTAAGTAAGCGTTACATCGCAATTGATACATTTGGGTGTGTACGCGCAGGTTTTACAGATAATGACCGGTGCATAGCCACGCCGGTTCTGAAACAAAATAACCTGCTCCTTTTTAGCTAAAGCCTGCTCTATATCCAGCATCAGCACGCTGCTGAAATGCGATTGCATGGTTTTGTTTTTTGTTTCCTGAATGATGCTTACCACTTCGATATGAGGCAATTGCACACCACCGAAACGTTCGTTCAGTTCTACCAATCCATATTTTTCGGTCTGGGCATTGTAATAGGATTCGAACGAGGGTGTAGCTGAACCCAGCAGTACCCTGGCATGATGCAGGTTACCTAAAAAGATGGAGGCGTCGCGGGCGTTGTATCTCGGCGCGGGGTCGTATTGCTTGTAAGAACTTTCGTGTTCCTCGTCAACGATGATCAGACCCAGGTTCTCAAATGGCAAAAACACTGATGAGCGCGCACCCAGCACAATACGGTATTCGCCTTTTAAAACCTTTTGCCAAACTTCAACCCGTTCGTTATCGTTGAACCGCGAATGGTAAACGCCAATGCTATTACCAAAGTGACGGCGCAGGCGTTCAACGATATGGGTAGTGAGGGCAATCTCAGGAAGGAGATAAAGCACCTGCCTGCCATTGGCCAGCATTTGTTCAATTAACCGGATATAGATCTGAGTTTTGCCCGATGAGGTTACGCCATGCAGCAACACCACATCCCTGGTATCAAACTGATCTCGGATGCCGCTCAGCGCTTCTGTTTGCTTGTCGCTTAAAGTAAAGTTCTCATCCAGTTCGTCTTCAGTATCCAATAAACGGCTGACATTGCGTTCATCAGCAATAAAAACCTCTTTATCAATTAAAGCCTTAATGGCGGCTGCGTTGGCGCCGCTGGCTTCGGTTAGTTCGGTTTTAGAAATTTGTTTTTGCTGGCGCGACAGGTGAATGTAAGCCAAAAGCGCATCGGCTTGCTTGGGGGCACGCTCCAGTATCGCGAAAAGCTCTTTGATTTGCTCAGGATTTTGGTAAACCGGGTTAAGCGTGATGAACGTACGTTTGCGTGGCTTGTAACGATCGCTTACCTCTTCGCTGATGTGAATGATGTTTTTTTCGAACAGTGATTTGAGGATAGGCATTACCGTTTTTTGCCCCAGCAGTTTGGCCACATCGCTAACGGTGAGCTCGGGCTGCATATCCAATGCATCGATAATTAAAAACTCTTTATCGTTCAGTTCCGATCTATCGTATTCGAAACCTTTGTTGATGATGATCTTTGTTTCGCTGGCCAGTTTAAGTGCGGCGGGTAAAGCAGCATTCATTACTTCGCCTACGTTGCACAGATAATAATCGGCTATCCATTTCCAAAACACCAGTTGGCGGTCGTTAACTACCGGCCGGTCATCCAAAATATCAATGAGGTATTTGGCCTCATATTTTTCGGGAGCCCGGGTGCTGATGCCGGCGATAATAGCTGTATAAAGCTTGCTTTTACCAAACTGCACCACTACCCTTTTGCCTATGGCTATCTGCTCATTCAGCTCAAAAGGGACGCGGTAGGTGTAGTTTTTAGAGATCGCCAAAGGCAATATCACTTCAACAAAGAGTGTTTCCCGTTGGTTATCTTTTGGTTCGGCAAAATCAAGCATTTATTTGTTCCTTAGTCCGGCAACAGCTAATGTAACCCATCCGGCAATAAATAGCAAGCCGCCTATTGGCGTTATGGGCCCCATTACGGTAAGCCAGCTCCATCCGATTAAATCGCGGCAAGCCAACAGGTAAAGCGAGCCGGAAAAAAAGATAATACCGAATGTAAAAAGGTAATAACTTGCCGATATGAGGTTGTTTTTAAAACGGGTAAAGGTTGACAGGAACAACAAGGCAAAAACGTGGTAAAATTGGTATTGTACAGCAGTATGCCAAACTTCGAGCTGTTTTGCATCCAGCTTTGCCTGTAAGGCATGTGCACCAAAAGCTCCGGCAATAACCGCAAGCAAACCAAAAAACGAAGCAGTTACTATGATTTGTTTATTCATTGGTGATATTTGCCCGCTAAGTTAACAAGTTGAAAAGAATAACTAACGGCTTGCGGTTTAAAAATCTATTTTTGTAAAAACATCCCTAAAATGAGGCGACTTATTATTATCACGGCTATTTTATTGATTATTACAGCGTTGATAACTGTTGCCTACTTTAAAAATGTACGTTTACCCGGGCAGCAGTCGGGCAGGGTAATGAGTGCCATTCCGGCGGACGCAGCGCTGGTTTTTGAATATAAAAACGACCGTGATTTTTACGAGCTTTTAGGTAAGGATAGCTTACTGACGGCGCTGATAGGCCAGCAACGGGCCGACGAGCTAACCGAGCTTAAAACCAGCGTGTTGCAAAGCCCGGACCTGAAAGCTTTTTTTGAAGGAGAGAGTATTTTTATATCCATTCATCCACAAAAGGATAGCGTAGCGTTTTTGATCACCACATCGGGCAATAAACCTTTAGATGGTGCATTTGAGCGCTTTGGCACATTACGTACCGACGACATGGATATTGTGAGCACCACATTTGCGGGCAAACAAGGCCTGGTTGTTAATCTCAAAAAGATCGGTAAAAAACTATACATGGTTAACCAGGGCGAGAATATCTATTCGACAGGATTTTCAAAGCAACTGGTTGAAGCCTCGGCTTTGTACCACGCACAAAAGCACGAAGATGTTTTTGTGCAGATGACCGACCAACAGAATGCCAACTCGATAGCCAATCTATATGTTAATTACCTGGCCCTGGAACCACTTTTTGATGGTTTATTTAAAAACAAGAATAACGACCTGTTCCGCAGCTTTCGCCAGTTGCCTGCCGTGGCATCGTTAAACCTGAACTATAAAAGCGACGCGCTGATGTTTAACGGCACCAGCCATATCCGCAGTGTTGACCCGAATAGTTATTTAAGCCTGTTCAGGTATCAGCAACCTACTATAAATGAGTTGAAGGATATCTTCCCGGCAACCACGGCTTACAGTGTCAATTTCGCGGTATCCGATCCAATTAAGTTTGAGAACAACCTGTTTCAATGGCAGCAACAAAATGGCGTTAATGTGGAAAAGAAGGCGGTATTTGACCGCATCAAACGCGAAACAGCGGTTGACCTGACCAAAGAGTTTATGAACGACCTGGGTAACGAATTTGCCATTATCACCACCCGCTACCAGGAAAAACTGGCTATTATTAAGCTAAAGAACGGCTTGCAATTGCGCCCGTTTATGGTGAACATCAGTACGATGGCGACCGAAGATGCCGGGCAATTTAACTATGATAAACTGCCTTTGTTTTTATTGGGTGACGCATTCAGCATCTTCAGGCGTCCGTACTTTATCATTGTTGATAACTACCTGATCTTGTGCGGATCGCAAACAGGGTTACTGGAATACTATCGTAATTATACCAATGGCAATTTGCTGAGCCATAACGACGAATACCGCCGTTTTGATAACCTGCAGGCCGAAAAAAGCAATGTGTCGTTCTTTATCCAGTTTAAAAACGCGCAGGAGCTGTTACGGTCGGAACTGGAGCCCAACTACGCCGAAGCCTTTGAAAAAAAGAACACCGGCTGGAATAAATATTACGCGGCATCGTACCAGTTTACCACTGCCGACAAAGACTTTTACACCAATTTTTATATGCGCCTTAACCTACCCGACACGGCCAAAGTAAACCCATGAACACGCTGATCGGGATCTTTTTGCCGGCTATTTTCACCTTCCTTTCGGGATTACATTTTTATTGGGGATTGGGCGGTAAAGGGGGAATCGGCGTAAGTGTGCCAACCAATAAACAGAACAAAAGAGTTTTAAATCCCGGCCCGTTAGCCTGTTTTGTAGTTGGTTTAGTTTTACTGGCGATGGACGTTTTTATCCTGGCCAAAGTCAAAATGATCGGCATACCTTTATGGAGCTGGCTGGATGATTTTGGACTTTGCGCGATATCGGTAGTTTTTATTTTACGCGCCGTGGGCGATTTTAAATACGTCGGCTTTTTTAAACGGGTAAAGGGTACTAACTTCGCCAACGCTGATACCAGGTACTTTTCGCCGTTGTGCGTATTGATTAGCTTACTGGTATCGTTATTGCAACTCAATAAATAGAACACGAATGCCGGATAAAAATAAAGCGGTTTTTTTGGACCGCGACGGGGTATTGAATAAAGAATTGGGCGACTATGTTTGCCGTTTGGAAGACCTGATAGTGCTGGATAATTTTGCCGCGCTGAAAGCTTTGCAGGATAAAGGTTATTTGCTGATAGTAGCCACCAACCAGGGCGGCCTGGCCAAAGGCTGGTATACCGAAGAGACACTGGCTGCGATGCACCAGCACATCCGCGATGTTTACCAGGAACATGGGGTTAAGATAACCGACTTTTTTTACTGCCCGCACCACCCCGATTTTACCGGCGATTGCGATTGCCGCAAACCTAAACCGGGCCTGCTTTTACAGGGGATAGCCAGGTACAACATCGATCCGGCACAGTCCTACTTTGTTGGCGACCGGGAGCGGGATGTGGAAGCGGGGACCGCGGCAGGTGTAAAAGGGATACTGATTGATAGCGACCAGCCGATAAGCACGGTTTTGGGGCTCATTAAATAGAAGCCCCCCGCCCCCGTAAAGGGGGAGTTTTAAAAGCGCACCACCAATTATTGACTTGCTAATCAGTGTTTTTTTTCGTATATTTATAGGTGATCGTTCTTTAAAAGCGCTTTGACATTGTTGTACATTGTGTATTGAATCATCGTCAAGGCAATTAAAATACGTGTGTTGATAACGACATATATACAGGTGGGTATACCCACCATGCACCCACCCAATACCTACCTATTTTTCAGGATGTAAAATCACAAAAAGCCTGATTGCATTGCTTAAATGAAGATTTGAAGAAAACAAAGCTAAAAAATACCGACAAATACCCACCTTGTTTCAATGACTGAATGATTGATTGTTTGATTGGCGGCAAGTTACAGTGGGGCAAATAAGGCAAAACATTCAAACTTTAAAACCCTTACAACATTCCGGCAAGCATCATTTGCGCATCTGGAAATCCCTATATTTGCTGAAATAAAATGATTAATTATAAGTCTATGGACTATCGTCTGTGGACTATGGACTAAAAACGAATGATTCAACTCCTCACACCTACGCACTGGAAAGATTACGAACTGATTGATTGCGGCGATTTTGAGAAATTAGAGCGCTTTGGCAACCTGGTATTGATCCGCCCGGAGCCGCAGGCTGTTTGGAACAAAGGGCTGCCTGAGTCGGAATGGCAAAAACAGCACCATATCAGGTTTAAGGGCCGCTCGGCAACATCGGGCGAGTGGGTAAAAAAGAACAACAACCTGCCCGACCGCTGGAACATCGAATATCAAAACGATGATGTAAAAATAGGCCTGCGCATGGCGCTAACGTCGTTTAAGCATGTGGGGGTTTTCCCGGAGCAGGCCGTAAACTGGGATTATATCTCAAAAAACATCAAAAAGTTTAAAACACCGCAGCCCAAGGTGCTTAATCTGTTTGCTTATACGGGCGGTGCATCGCTTATCGCGAAGGCTGCCGGTGCCGATACCACACACGTGGATTCGATAAAACAGGTAGTGACCTGGGGTAATGAAAATATGGAGTTATCGGGACTGAAAGATATCCGCTGGGTGGTTGAGGATGCGCTAAAATTTGTAAAGCGCGAAGTAAAGCGCGGCAAAACCTATAATGGGATCATACTCGACCCGCCCGCTTACGGCCACGGCCCTAACGGCGAAAAATGGAAACTGGAAGACAGCCTGAACGAAATGATGCAGGACGTAGTGAAACTGCTCGACCCGGAAGAACATTTCCTGATACTGAATACCTACTCGCTGGGCTTTTCATCGGTGATTGTGCAAAACCTCATCCAAAGCGCTTACCCTAAAGTGCAAAATTTGGAGATAGGCGAATTATACCTGCAAGCCACTGCTGGCAGCAAGTTACCACTGGGTGTGTTTGGCAAATTTTTTAAGCATAAATAACGCCGGTTAAATTTGTATTTAAAATTTTCAACCGGTAATTTAGCCAGGATGCTAAAACAAAAACTACTGACCCTAATGTGTTTGCTGCCCCTGTTATTCCAGGCACAGCAACATTTTGATCTGATACTAAAAAATGGCAAGATCATCGACGGTAGTGGTAACCCCTGGTTTTACGGGGATGTAGGCATCACACAAAACAAGATCATCAGCATAGGCGATCTATCTAAAGACAAAGCGGACAAGGTGATAGATGTTACCGGGCTGATCGTAGCACCGGGCTTTATTGATGTGCACACCCATATTGAAGGCGACGAAACCAAAACGCCTACAGCCGATAACTTTATTTACGATGGCGTTACCTCGGTTATCACAGGTAACTGCGGTTCATCAAACACCGATATCAAGGCTTATTTTACCAGTTTGCAGCAAAACCCGCTATCCATCAATGTAGGTACGCTGATTGGCCATAACGATGTACGAAAAGCCATTTTGGGCGAGAATATGGTAAAACCGGATGCCTTGCAGGTTGAAAAAATGCAGGGTATTGTTGACCAGGCCATGCGCGACGGCGCGATGGGCCTATCCACCGGATTGATCTACTCGCCGGGCATGTATTCGCAAACCGAAGAAGTGGTGGCGCTGGCCAAAACAGCTGCAAAGTATAAAGGCATCTACACCTCGCACATGCGTAACGAAAGCGATAAGATATTTGATGCGATAAACGAAGCCATCGATATCGGCCGCCAGGCGCAAATGCCGGTGGAGATATCGCACTTTAAAGTTGGGCGACCCAACTGGCACAAAAGCGACCAGATGATAGCCATGGTTGAAGCTGCCCGCAAAGAAGGTTTGGATGTTACTGTTGACCAATATCCTTACACAGCCAGCAGCACCACGCTAAACGTGCTGATACCCGATTGGGTTTTAGATGGCGGCCATGCCGCGGCGGTAACACGCATCAACGACCCGGAAGTTCACCCCAAAATAGTGGCCGAAATGGTAAAAGATATGCAGCGCCGCGGTTTGCCAACCTTTGAGTACGCCGTGGTAGCGCATTGTGATGCGGATACGGCATATAATGGTAAAAACATTTTCCAGATCAATGCGATGATGGGCCGCCAGCCTACCATTTCCAACCAGATAGAAAGCATTCTGGATATCATCAAACTGGGTGGCGCGGCAATGGTTTTTCATGGCATGAACGAAGATGATGTGATCAACATTATGAAATACCCTTTAACCATGGTAGCTTCCGATTCGGGTATCCGCCTGTTCGGTTCGGGTGTGCCCCATCCGCGCGGTTATGGCAGCAATGCCAGGGTGCTGGGTTATTACTCGCGCCAAAAAGGTGTTATCCGGTTAGAGGATGCCGTTAGGCGAATGACTTCGCTGCCGGCGCAGAAATTTAAATTAACGGGCCGCGGCCTGTTACAACCGGGCATGTTTGCCGATGTAGTGGTATTTGATGCCGATTCGGTTATCGATATGTCAACTTATGAACACCCACACGCTTATTCAAAAGGCTTTAAATATGTTTTGGTGAACGGCAAACTCACTGTTGATAATTTTAAACATAATGGTACCAAAAATGGTGCTATATTGCGCGGCCCGGGCTATATACCCAACTAAACAAATGAAATTGAAAACACTACTCACTACGATCGCTCTTTCAACATCGGTCATCGTATTTTCTAACTGTGGCGGCGGCGCCAAAACAAGCGCAACGGCAACTGCCGGTGCTAAAACCACTGCAACTGCCGACACTACAAAAAAAGCTGCAGCTGCTACCGCTGAGGCGACTGTCGACACAACAACAGCCCCGAAGATAACCTATCCGCCGCTTGACAAGGCCGCGTATGATGAAAAAATGAAATTCATAGCACATGGCGATACTACCGGTAAGTGGCCGGTTAAAAACACACCGTATCCATTGCCTGGCGCTATTTTACCGTTTAAGCGCGTAGTTGCGTACTATGGTAATTTGTATGCCAAAAAGATGGGTATCTTAGGCGAGATACCACCAAAAGAAATGCTGGCCAAACTACAGGGCGAATGTAAGCACTGGGAAAGGGCCGATCCGAAAACGCCCGTACAACCCGCTTTACATTATATAGCCGTTGTAGCACAGGGCGATGGCGGTAAAGATGGCAAATACCGTTACCGCATGCCGTTTAAGCAAATAGACAGCGTGTTGGTTTTAGCTAAAAAAATACATGCCATTGTATTTTTGGATGTACAGGTTGCTTTAAGTAACATTCATGCCGAGTTGCCTTTGTTTGAAAAATACTTTGCTATGCCGCAGGTTCATTTTGGTATGGATCCGGAGTTTTCGATGAAGGATGGTTCAAAACCAGGTAAAAAAATAGGCACTTATGATGCCGAGGATATCAACTACGTATCAGGATATTTAGCCGGTATTGTTAAAAAATATAATTTGCCTCCAAAAATTTTGGTGGTACACCGTTTCACCAAAAAAATGGTAACCAACTACAAGCAAATCAAACTGCATCCCGAAGTTCAATTGGTAATGGATATGGATGGCTGGGGCGAACCTGAATTGAAATTAGGCACCTGGAGATACTTTATTTACAATGAGCCGGTACAGTTTACAGGCTTTAAACTTTTCTACAAAAACGATATCAAAAAAGCTCCGAACCACATGATGACGCCGGAAGAAGTTTTAAAACTAAAACCAAACCCGAACTACATTCAGTACCAGTAAGAACAATCAATCACAATTTATATCAAAGCTTTTAGCCGCATGGCTAAAGGCTTTTTTCGGTTTTAACACGTTTATGTCAAACAAAATAAGTTGCCGCACCTTGTAGTTACATACATTTACTACTATGGCAACCAGGCAAGTCAAAAAAATAGATCAGCGCAAGGCTGATACCGCAGAGATACATAAGCATAATTTGGGTGTGATGATGCCCTTTATCAAATTTGGTGTTGGCGCGATGAAGCTCATTGGACAGACACTGATCCATATTGTAAAGCATATACCCAAACCAGGGCATGATGAACCTAAAACTAAGCCCGGCGGCAGGATAATTAAACTTTAATTATTTGAAAGGAATCTTCGGGGTAACCGACTAATTGTGTTAAACGTATTTACAAAAACCATTTATCATGATTACGAAAGGAATATTGGCACGCCTGGAAGCCAAACCAGGTAAAGAAGACGAAGTTGAAGCATTTTTAAAAAGCGCACTGCCGCTTGCGCAGGCCGAAACCGGTACTGTGAGTTGGTACGCTATACGCATCAGTCACAACACTTTTGGCATATTTGATACTTTTGAAAGCGAAGATGGCCGTAAGGCCCATTTAAACGGGCCAATTGCTGCCGCTTTGATGGCTAATGCCGATAAGCTACTGGCTGCACCTCCCATCCTCGAGATGATAGAAGTACTGGCTGCAAAGTAAGATCATCATTTTAATTTTCAGGGCGCAGACGCCATACCGGGGCTGCGCCTTTTTTATCGATCAGCCTTGTAACAAGCTTACTATAACTTGTCTTTTTGACATTTTTTGACTATCTTCGGGATACCAATTGAAATCGATTTCAGCCAAATGAAAAGATCATTTTCAGTCATCCTGATAGGTTTATTGCTCATGGCAATGGCCTCGCAGGATATCCCGAAAGAAATATCCTTATGGCCTAAAGGCGCTCCTGGCTCCGAGGGTAAAACAGCTCCCGAAAAGGTAGTCAAATCAAAAAGCGGTGAGTTATCTGTATCAAGTGTCAATAATCCTTCTATCACCCCTTATCTTCCATCTGCCGATAAGGCAACCGGTGCCGCAATTATTGTAGCTCCGGGCGGCGGGCATAAAAACATGGCCATTACCCACGAGGGGTATAACGTTGCCGAATGGCTGCAGCAGCACGGCATAGCAGCATTTGTACTCAAATACCGCCTGGCTAAAGAAGAGGGCTCTACCTATACGGTTGATGGCAACGAAGTACCCGATATGCAGCGCGCCATCCGGCTGGTGCGTAGCCGTGCTAAAGAATGGGGTATTGATACCGCACGTATCGGCGTAATGGGTTTTTCGGCAGGCGGCGAACTGGCGGGCTTATGTGGGATGCGTTTTGATAACGGTCTTGCAAATCCGGTTGATGATGTCGACAGGCTAAGTTCACACCCGGCCTTCCAGGTGTTGATCTATCCGGGCAACTCCAGCAGGTTTGAAGTATCGCCTAATTCGCCGCCGGTATTTATTGCCTGCGGGTATAATGATCGTCCGGATATAGCCGAGTATATGCCCGAGTTATATCTGAAATACAAAAAATTGAAGATCCCTGCCGAACTGCATATTTACAGCGGCATTGGCCATGGTTTTGGTTTGCGCCCCACTCTAAAAGGCGCGGCAGCACAATGGCCTAACGAACTTTACGCCTGGATGCAGGACCGGGGTTTTATTAACAAGTAATGAAAAATTTCTTACTATTTCCCCCCTATTGAAGAAGATGCACGAGCCAAGATGCAAGAATCAAGACAAAACAAACTGAAAAATACCCATAAATACCCATGTCTGTAATCAAATCCTTCATAGCCCTATCTTTTTTGTGTTTTTGTTCGTTAGCCGGTATCGCGCAAAACAGTAAACCTATAATCATAACCAACAGCAGTAGCGCCGGTGCATTTCCATTGGTAAAAAGCAAAAGCGCGGCCCCGGTATGGATAGATGCGAACGAGGCCGAGGTAGTAAGTATAGCCGCAAATTGCTTTAGCAATGATGTAAAGAGCGTATCCGGCGTAACACCTGGCGTTGTTAAAAATGGAATGCCGTCGCCCTATGTGGTGATCGCCGGTACCATTGGTCATTCTAAAATGATAGACGCTATGATAGCGAACCGTCAGATAGATGTAAGCAAAGTAAAGGGTCAGTGGGAAACATTCAGTATTTCGGTAGTTGATGCGCCAACAGCTAAGATCAATAAAGCTTTAGTCATAGTCGGCAGCGACCGCCGTGGTACAGCCTATGGTTTTTTTGAACTTTCGCGGATGATCGGTGTATCGCCTTTGGTTTGGTGGGCCGATGTAACCCCGCGGCACCAGAACGAAATTTACATCACTCCGGGCACCAGCATTGTTGGTCCGCCATCGGTAAAGTTCAGAGGGATCTTTATCAATGATGAGGATTGGGGCATGCAGCCCTGGGCGGCCAAAAACATGGATAAGGATATCAAGGATATCGGTCCCAATACTTACGCCCATATTTTTGAGCTGCTGCTTCGGCTTAAAGCCAATTACATCTGGCCGGCCATGCACCCCTGCACCAAGGCTTTTTGGTTTTATAAGGAAAATCCTGCTGTTGCCGACCGTTACGCTATAGTTTTAGGCGCCAGCCACTGCGAACCTATTTTGCGTAACAATGTATTTGAATGGGCTGATAACTACGAAACCGAATTTGGCACGAAGCCGGGCGAATGGCGCTACGATGTGAATAAGCAGCAAATTGATAACTATTGGGATGTGCGGGCTAAAGAATCGGCAAAGATAGATGCGGTTTATACCGTGGGTATGCGCGGCATACATGATGGCAGTATGCCCGGCCCTAAAGATAAACGCGAAAAAATGAAGCTGCTGGAAAACGTAGTGACCAACCAGCGCGATATACTGGCTAAAGATATCGCCAAACCGGCCAATACTATTCCGCAATTGTTCTGCCCGTATAAAGAGGTGCTCGACCTGTACCAAATGAATATGAAACTGCCCGACGATATTACCATTTGCTGGGCCGATGACAATCATGGCTATATCCGCCAGGTATCCAACCCAACCGAGCAAAAGCGCAGCGGGGGCAGCGGGGTGTATTACCACTTCTCGTACTGGGGTGCACCGCACGATTTTCTGTGGTTGTCGAGCGTGTCTCCTGCCCTAACCTCGTACGAGATGAGCAAGGCTTACCAGTTTGGTGCCGATAAGGTTTGGATATTTAATGTGGGCGACTTTAAACCTGCCGAACTGGAGATCCAGTTTGCAATGGATCTGGCCTGGGACATCAAAAGATGGACGCCCGAAAAAGCACACGAATATCCTAAACAATGGGCTGCCGAAACCTTTGGGACTGAGTTTGCAGAGCCTATTGCCAGAATCAAAGCAGAGTATTACCGTTTAGCAGCATCGGCAAAACCTGAGCACGTGGATGTGGTTAGCTTTAGCGAGGCCGAAGCCGATAAACGCTTAGCTGATTATGCTCAGCTAAGCAAGGATGCTGAAGAACTGAGCCGTAAAATACCGGTCAACCTGCAGGACGCCTATTTCGAATTGATCTTATATCCCGTTAAAGGTGCAACTTTAATGAATGAGAAGATATTTTATGCGAAGAAGAGTGTGCTGGATCCACACGACAAAGATGTTTACGCATCCAAATCAAAAGCGGCCTACAATACCATTAAAGAGCTGACTAAAAAATACAACGAACAAATAGCCGGTGGTAAATGGAACGGAATTATGAGCGATCATCCCCGGGATCAGAAAGTGTTTACCATGCCCCCTACTACGGAGACAATAGCGCAAGCCGACCCTGCCAAGCCATTATCCAGCCCTGTTTTGGAGCCGTGGGCAGGTGCAGCTAAAACTATTATCGCAGCCAGCCAGTATAGCAATAAAAAAGATGCCGATGGCACACATATCGAAACCATTAGCGGATTAGGCGTCAATGCTAATGGCGTTACTGTAATGCCGATAGTAGAGAAAAGCTATGTCAATGATATCAAAGCAGCGCCGTACGTTGGGTACAAAGCCAGCCTCACCGCGGGCAGTGATAGTATTACTGTAAAATGCCTGCCTACCTTCAAACTCTACAACGGCATGGGTTTGCGTTATGCGATCTCGGTAAACGACGATACCCCGCAGGTGGTCGATATCAACGCCAAAGCAGATACTAAGGAATGGTCGCCGAATGTATTGCGGGGCTACTCCATCGGGCAAACTAAGCACCAGGTAGCCAAGGCGGGTGAAGGAACGATAAGAATCTATTTGCTCGATCCGAGTGTGGTTTTGAGCCAGGTGGAAGTGCAGTGATAATGGAAGACGGATGAGGTAAGATGGAAGATGTGAAAAAAATACTTGTTTGAAACGATATGCCTGCGTTAGCGATTGCAGCGGATACCGGCCATGTGGCTAAGGCCTGTGCAGTATGAGCGAAAAGCGCGGGCCACAGGCAACGCCCAAGAGTTCAATTATCATATTACCATTCTTATCTCACACCCTATATAAGCCCTCATTTTATATTGACATTCTCCTGATCTCAAAAAATCAAATTATCCTTAAATTCGTTACTAATTTATGAACATTCAAAAAATAACATTTGGCAACGGCTGCTTTTGGTGCACCGAAGCTATTTTTCAATCAATAAAAGGAGTAACATCGGTAAAATCAGGCTATATGGGCGGCGATAAGCCTAATCCAACCTATATGGAGGTTTGCAATGGCGATACCGGTTATGCTGAGGTTATCCAACTGGAATATAATGCCGATGAGGTATCGTTTGATACGTTGCTGCTTGCTTTCTTTAAAACGCACAACCCTACTACCTTAAACCGCCAGGGTAATGATGTAGGTACGCAATACCGTTCGGCTATATTTTACCATAACAACGAACAAAAACAACAGGCCGAAGCAATGATCAAGAGGCTGACCGACGAGCAGATTTTTGATAAACCCATCGTAACCGAAATAACTGCGGCCAGCGACTTTTACATTGCCGAAGATTATCATCAAAACTACTACAACGATAACAAGATGAAGCCTTATTGCATGTTTGTTATCCAGCCTAAGATGAACAAGTTTGCGAAGGAGTTTACAGAGATCATTAAACCGGAGTTGTTGTAAATACTGGGTGTACGGTCTGTTAAGTTTTTGTTAAGTAGGCAAATCAGTGCGGCCAATTGGTTAGCTTTGGTCAAAAAAATTGACTGCCTACCCTCATGAACAGACTTACCATCACCTTCGGTTTTATCTTAACCGCATTCACATCCATAACATTAGCGCAAACACCCGGCCCGATAGCAAATACCAACCAGGTTTTGCTGCCCAATGGCTGGAAACTGAGCCCCGCCGGGCGCTCCCTGCAATTAGGCGATCTGCCTTTAAACACACAGTTATCCGCATCGGGTAAACTGCTGGCAGTAACCAACAACGGGCAAAGCGTGCAAAGCCTGCAGCTTATCGACCCTAAAAACGAGCAATTGCTTGATCAAAAAGTGGTTGGCAAATCTTGGTATGGTATCGCCTTCAGCCGCGACGAAAAAAAGCTGTATGCCTCTGGCGGTAATGACAACTGGATACTTGCTTTCAACATTGTAGGTAACAAATTTGGCTCAGCCGATACCATCAGGTTAGGCGAGGTGTGGCCAAAAGGTAAAATATGCCCTACAGGTATTACGGTTACCCGCGATAATTCAAAACTTTATACGGTAACCAAAGAAGACAATACCCTGTACATTATCGATCCGCAAAAAAGATCGGTATTGGATAAAGTTAAACTGGACGCCGAGGCGTACAGTTGTGTGCTTTCGCCCGATGAAAAATTGTTATACATCTCTTTATGGGGCGGCCAAAAGGTAGCCGTTTACAATACCGAATCGAAAAAAGTAACCGCGGAGATCGCCACACAAGATCACCCCAACGAGTTGCTGTTAAACAAAAAAGGCACCTGGTTATTTGTAGCCAACGCTAATGATAACTCGGTATCGGTGATCAATACAGCAACCAATAGGGTTGTAGAGAGCATTAGTACCACTTTGTACCCTACACATTTAACAGGATCAACCAGTAACGGGCTTGCCTTATCGCCCGATGAAAAAACGTTATACATTGCCAATGCCGATAACAATTGCCTGGCTGTATTTGACGTAAGCGTGCCTGGCAAAAGCCATAGTAAAGGTTTTATCCCTGTGGGCTGGTACCCTACCAACGTTAAAACCTTAGGCAACAAAATTTTAGTGGCCAATGGTAAAGGTTATACCTCAATGGCTAACCCTAAAGGTCCGCAACCAGTTAAAAAAACCGATAACAGCGGTTACCAAAAAGGCGCCGTAAACAGCCGTGAGCAATATATCGGCGGTTTGTTTAAAGGTAAGTTATCGATAATTGATGTACCTAATGATATCGAACTAAAAAAATATACCACGCAGGTTTATGCTAACACGCCTTTTACTGAGCAAAAAGCGATTACGGCTGATGGTTTGGAAGGAAACCCGATCCCGCGCAAGGTAGGCGATAAATCACCCATCAAATATGTATTCTACATCATCAAAGAAAACCGCACTTACGACCAGGTTTTAGGCGATATGCCAAACGGAAACGGCGATACTTCGCTTTGCATCTTCGGCAAAAAGGTAACTCCAAATTTGCACGCGATTGCCGGCGAGTTTGTGTTAATTGACAACTTTTATGTGGATGCCGAAGTAAGTTGTGATGGCCATAGCTGGAGTACTGCCGCCTATGCTCCCGATTTTACCGAAAAAACCTGGCCTACAAGTTACGGCGGCCGCGGAGGTAATTACGATGGTGAAGGCACGCGCCTGATAGGCTACCCGCGCGATGGTTATATTTGGGATTATTGCAAACGTGCCGGTGTAAGCTACCGTACCTATGGCGAGTTTGTTGACGATGGAAAAGCCAATATCAAATCGCTGAAAAATCATTTTTGCACACAATCGCCAGGTTTCGATCTGGATATTACCGACGTGACGCGCGAAGAGATATGGGCTCACGATTTTGATTCGCTGCTGGCAAAGAAAGCTGTACCGCAATTTAACTCCATCCGTTTGGGTAATGATCATACAAGCGGGCAAAAGAAAGGTAAAATATCGCCTATAGCTGCCGTTGCCGATAACGACCAGGGCGTAGGAGCATTGATTGAACATTTATCACAAAGCCCTATCTGGAAAGAATCGGTGGTGTTTATATTGGAGGATGATGCGCAAAACGGCCCCGACCATATCGACGCGCACCGCTCGCCTGTATATGTAGCCGGCGGCTACGTAAAACGCAATGCTGTTAGCCATAGCATGTACTCCACATCGGGAGTTCTCCGCACAATGGAGCTGATATTAGGCTTACCACCGATGAGCCAGTACGATGCTGCAGCCACCCCGATGTTCGATTGTTTTAACAATACTCCCGATACCACACCTTACGTAGCCAAACCTGCCGAGGTTGATCTTCATAAACGTAACATAGCCGATAACAACAGCAGTAAACGTTCGGAGAAGTTCAACTTCGCCAAAGAAGATGCCGTGCCCGACCTGGAACTGAACGATGTAATATGGAAATATGTTAAAGGCGAAAACGCGGTAATGCCTGCACCAAAACGTAGCGCGTTTGTAATGCCGGTAAAGAAAAAGAAGGATGACGACGACTGATCTCTGTAGATCCGATCATGTTCTTACAAAAAGGTTTCTTTAAAAAGAAACCTTTTTGCTTTGCGCATAGTTGTATATTTACAATTATAAACCAACACTATTATGCCGATTATCCAAAACCAGTATCTCAAAGTATCCATCAGGCAGCAGGGGGCCGAACTAACTTCCATTTACGATAAAACCGATTCGACCGAGCATTTATGGCAGGGCGACGAAAGTATATGGCCCTGGCACGCTCCAAACCTGTTCCCGATAATTGGTGCTGCTAAAGATAACCAGATACATGTTGATGGTAACGATTACACACTTGAGCGGCATGGCTTTACACGCACATCGCATTTTCAACTGATCGAAACAAGCGATACGCACGCCAAATTTTCATTACTTTTCAGCGAAAAAACTTTGGCCGTTTACCCTTATAAATTTGAGTTTCAGATATTGTATGATCTGATAGATAATGCCCTGCGTATCACCTATAAGGTGATCAATCATGATACTAAAACCATTTATTTCTCGGTAGGTGGCCACCCTGCTTTTAATGTGCCTTTTTATAAGGGCGACGCCTACGAAGATTATTACCTGGAATTTGAACAATCAGAAAAACTTGAGAAACATGTATTGGTAGATCCGGGCTTGTTTACCGGGAAAACCGAACCGGTTAAAACCGATGGCAAAAAACTGCCCCTAACTCCCCAATTATTTGCTGCCGATGCTTTGGTATTTAAAAATATCAAATCGCGCGAGGTGCATATCAAAAGCACCAAACATAGCAAGGTGTTATCGGTTGAGTATCCGCATTTTAATTATCTTGGTATTTGGGCTAAAGTGGGCGCGCCTTTTGTATGTATTGAGCCCTGGTTAGGCTGCGCCGATACCGATGGCCGGGATGTAGATATCAAACAAAAAGAGGCTATCCAAAAAGTTGACAAAGGTCATGTTTTTGAAGCCGAGTATTTTATAACCACCAGTTTTTAAATATTTTATCCCGTAAAAAAAATTTCTGTGTTGACAACAGGTGGTTGATACACACCAGGCAAATGGCCGCGTAACGGTATATTACGAAACGGAAGTGTATCTTGGGAAAATATAATTACCCGGTTGATCCTTATATAGCTATTTTAATATTTAACAATATTTAACTCTCCCGTCTTTTGATTACTAAATTATTAGTTATATATTGAACGCATAAAACCTGCCTATGCGATTCACAATTCTGGTGATAGTTTTCTTGTGTTTAAGTACTATTGCTGTATTTGCACAAAACAGTTATAGTATTAAAGGCCTTATAGCTGATTCGGCCTCGAACGGTAAAATGCAAAACACCACTATTTGCATACTCAACGCAAAAGATTCAACCCTATATCAATTTACCCGCGCCGGTGTTAACGGCTCTTTTTCAATAAACAACCTTCATAAGGGCAAATTTTTGCTGCTAGTTAGCTATCCCGAATACGCCGACTATGTTGAGGCTTTTCAACTCGACTCTGTAAAAAGGGAAAAGAATTTTGGTAAGATCAACCTTACCTTAAAATCGAAACTATTGAGCGAGGTAATGATCAAGGGTACAAAGGCACAGATCAAAATAAACGGCGACACTACCGAATTTAATGCTTCGAGCTTCACTGTACAACCCAATGCCAAGGTGGAAGACTTGCTAAAGCAACTCCCGGGTATTACAGTGGATAAGGATGGCAAAATAACGGCACAAGGCCAGGCAGTAAATAAAGTTTTGGTAGATGGTGAAGAGTTTTTTGGCGACGACCCTACCCTGGTTACCAAAAACCTACGCGCCGATATGGTTGATAAGGTGCAGTTGTATGATAAAAAAAGCGACCAGGCTGCCTTTACAGGGATTGACGACGGGGTTAAAAATAAAACCATCAACATCAAACTTAAGGAAGATAAAAAGAACGGTTACTTTGGTAAAGTAGATGTCGGTGTGGGTAGTGATGGATTTTATCAGGGACAGGGCTTGTTCAATAAGTTCACAGCAAAATTTAAGCTTTCTGCTTATGTTACCCTGGCTAATACCGGTAAAACGGGTTTAAGTTGGGAAGATAACAGCAAATACGGCGCCGGATCTGACAACGTGCAGGTAAGCGACGACGGCGGTATTTATATAACCGGTGGTGGCGGTGATGAGCTCGAATCATTCGGTGGTAATTATAACGGCCGGGGCATACCGTTGGCGCGTACCGGGGGCGCACATTACGATACCAAAGTCACTAATAACAAAGCCACACTAAATACCAACTATAAAATAGGCGAGCTTACAGTTGATGGGAATAATACAAGCCTTACTCAAAACAACTTACCGGGTAATGTATTAAACAGTAACTCGAGCCAGGATTATCATAATTATATATTCAGGCAAAAGCTCGATGTAGCCTATAATCTCAAAATTGATACCACGGCCAATTTGAAAATAACTGCCGATGGCACCATGAAACACGGCACAACCAATAGCAAATATAACACATCCAGCTATCGCAACACCGATATCCTGCTTAACGCTGGTAACCGCAGCATAAACAATACCAGCGATACCAAAATATTTAATGCCAGCGTATTTTACAGTAAAAAACTAAAGAAAAAAGGCCGTACATTCTCAATAAGTGTAAATGGCGGGTATAATGAGGTTGATACCTACGGTTACCTAAATTCGTCTATCAAGTTTTATAACAATACCAGCGCCGGCGATACTACACAATTGATAAACCAGTATAAAACCAGTAATACTAAAACTTCAGTATTTAACTCAAATTTCACCTATACCGAGCCTTTGAACAAATATCTCACCCTGGCGTTAAATTATGGGTTGAACGTTAATAATGGCACATCCAACAGGGTAACGCAAGATCAAACACCGGCAACAGGCGAATACGACCACTTTAACAGCTTGTTAAGCAATAATTTTAAGCTCGAACAGTTATCAAATCAGGGTGGAGCTACCTTTAACTTAAAAAAAGGCAAGGCTACAGTAAATGTGGGTACTAAGGTAACGGCCGTAAATTTCGATCAAACCAACGAATATACAAGTGCAGTTTTTAAACGTAACTTTTTAAACTGGAATCCCAGCGGGTATTATCAATACAATTTCTCGCAAAGGCATTCTATCCGCTTCGGCTATAACGGCAACACAACCCAACCTACTATCGATCAGATCCAGCCTGTATTTACCAACACCGACCCATTGAATCTTACTTTAGGTAATCCAAATCTTCGGCCATCGTTCAATAATAGCTTTAACTTTTATTACAACACTTATAAGGTTTTAAGCGACCAGTATTTTTACATCAGCGGCTCATACTCGTTTAGGGTAAACCCTATAGTGAGCAACACCGTTACCGATTACACCACAGGTAAAACAGTTTACCGGTACTCTAATCTTACCGATAGAAACTCTTCAAACTTTTCTCTGTACTCAAACTTTGGCCGTAAAGTTAAGGCCCTGGGCGATATTAATCTTGGTTTAAACACCAATATTAATGGCAACATATCCTACAATTACTCAAATGACACCTTAAATACTACAAAAAACAGCACTTATGGCATACAGTTCAATGTATCAAGGTATATTGAGAAAAAGTTTGATATCTATTTTAATTTTGGCCCCAATTACACAGTCAGCGGTTCTTCATTGCAGCCTGGTATCAACAATAATGGTTTCGGTCTTAACGGGTACTCGTACTTTAATCTATACCTGCCAGGCAGCTTCGAGATAAATTATGAGGCTAACTACCAATTCAGGGGCAAAACCCAGTCATTCGATCAGGATTTTAATCAGTTGTTATTAAATGCCACCATCAGCAAAAAACTCCTGAAAGAAAAAAATCTTAAAATATCTGCTACCGGCAATGATCTTTTAAATCAAAATTCAGGCTTTAATCGCAATGCTAACGGAAGCACTATCTACCAAAACAGTTATACTACCATTAAACGATATTTCTTATTTTCTATAACTTACGATTTCAGTCATTTTGGTGGCGGTATCGAAAAAAAATGATCCTGTTATGAAACGTCTGTCCATCATCACACTACTTTTAGTACTGCCATGCGGTTTTCTCTATGCGCAAAATGCGCACTTCTCGATCAATGGTGTTATTGAATACCAAAAGAGCGTGAATATGTTCGCACTGATGAAAAAAAACATCAACAAGGATAACGAAAGTTATATGCAGCCTGCATACGAAAGCTACATTAAAAGCCAACCGCAATTTAAAATATTAAAAAGCACACTTACCTTTTCAAAGGATAATACCACGCTATTTATCCCTATCGAGCCCGAAACGCCATCAAATGGTTTTGGAGGTAATATTATGGCCGAGCAGAATAACATTATTTATACCGATGTAAATAATCACACCAGTATTTGCCAGAAAAAAGTATACGAAGAAACTTTTTTAGTTAAGGACAGTACCCGTAAGATCAATTGGAAGATAACCAGCGAAACCCGCGATATTGCCGGTTTTAAATGTCGCCGCGCCAACGCTTTGATTATGGATTCGATATACGTTGTAGCATTTTATACCGATGAGATACCTATTTCAGGTGGCCCGGAGTCGTTTACCGGTTTACCCGGGATGATATTGGGCGTGGCCCTACCTCACGAAAACATTACCTGGTTTGCCACTAAGGTAACCGATATGTTGGCAAGTCAAAAACCATTGGCCCCGCCTACAAAAGGAAAACCTATTGACAATAAAGGATTGGCCAAAATTTTACAAGGTGCTTTAAAAGATTGGGGCACTTACGCGCACTCGGCACTAAAGGCGTTTTCTTTGTAGATATTATCTCTGAAAATTAATGGTAAATTTAATTACATATATTTAGTAATGCGTAATTTACTGTTGCTGTTAGGTTTATTGCTGATACTGGCAAATGTTTCATGTAGCCGAACTGGCTTAAAAAAATATTATACCCGCATCTCTGCAGAAGAGTTTGCAAGTTACGATTCAACTTCGATCATAGCTACCTCAAAGTACGGGGTAATATATCATGCATTTACACATGCGCAGGGTAGACTACTCACCAGCTTCAAAGTTGATTTTTGGGTGTTCGAGAAATATGATGGCAAGAAAAAGTTAGGGCTTTACAAATTAGACCCATCAACTGAACTTAAAAATGATTCCACCCTCATATTTTATGGAATGCCTTTAAAAGTAGCCGGCGATACTTCAAACTGGCCAAAAGGCATCTGGTTTTATCAGAGCAAAAAAGGTAATGAAAGTACTTTTCAAATAGACTCTATGCCTAAACCGCCCCTTTCTGCAGATCCACAAAAGCTATCGCCGGGGATATATCTTTACGATGCAGGTAAGTTCATAAGATTGTCCTCATCCCAGTCGGAAGAGGCATTTAGTGAGTTAGAGCGTAGTGGGTTTTACTATTTGCCTCCGCCAGGTCGTTTTTATATTGTAGCAAGCTTAAAAGATATTATATAGCTTTTCAACCTATAGAGTCACCATTCATTTCTGTTTTTGGATTAATACTTGCTTTACGTGCAACATTGTATACTTCAATAAATAATACCAGGCTTATAACAAAAGGTAATTTAATTAAGAAGCTTTCATTAACAAGCAACCAGGCATAGCCAAAATTATCATATAATCTGGGACTTATTATCGGGATGGCGAATGCTAATATAGTGAGCGCCGAGAATGCAATAAAGTGTCTGCGTATAATTCGCTCTCTAACAAAGAAAAGGCAAAAAAGAGCCAAAATTGATAATATCCGATTAATGGATATGAGCCATTCAAAAGAATGAAAGTTTATGGCCCTGAATAGCGCAGGTGATAATTGTACTGACCATGCTAACAGCGGTATACTAATTTTAACCACAATAGAAAGCAAACAGATCAATCTTACCCATTTACGTTCTTTAAACTTTACCAAAACCCAATACAATCCGAAAAACACAACATTTTCCGTTATCATAAAAACTGTAAGTGTTAGATAATACAAAAAGGGACTTAGAGTTACCGGTGTTTTAAAGCTTTTGAAGATAGTTTCATGGCAGCAGATAAAATACCATATATCAAATAACACTAAAAACGAATTTACAGCTACCAGAAATAATGCTATGCGTTTGCTGATTTCCACAGCATTAATATAGGAAATATTATTGAAGACGCTATGGTAAGTATGAAAACAAACCGCTATAAAACAACAAACCCCACTAAGCAATGCTTAGCAGGGTTGTTTTAAGATTGGGCACCGACTTACTCTCCCACGTATTACCGCAGTACCATCAGCTCTGGCGGGCTTAACTTCTCTGTTCGGAATGGGAAGAGGTGGACACCGCCGATATAGGCACCTGAATTTCTTCAGTGGTTAGCTTGCGCTAACGCTATATACTGTATTAGAATATTTTATAGTTTGTGATTCGCTTTACCGAACCCATAAACTAAGACATGATTGAAAGAAGTAAGTTTAAGAGAAAACAACAGCTTTGTTGTTGCGGGTGTACCGGAAAGGTACACCCACTATTACCTGCTATGAGAAAGCTTCGGGTTATTAGTATTACTCGGCTATGATGTCACCACCTTTACACCTGTAACCTATCAACGTAGTAGTCTGCTACGACCCTCAATGGAAGTCTCATCTTGTGGCTAGTTTCGCACTTAGATGCTTTCAGCGCTTATCTATTCCCAACGTAGCTACTCTGCAATACAGCTGGCGCCATAACAGATTCACCAGAGGTTAGTCCAACCCGGTCCTCTCGTACTAAGGTCAGCCCCACTCAAACTTCCAACGCCCACAACAGATAGGGACCGAACTGTCTCGCGACGTTCTGAACCCAGCTCGCGTGCCACTTTAATGAGCGAACAGCTCAACCCTTGGGACCTTCTCCAGCCCCAGGATGTGACGAGCCGACATCGAGGTGCCAAACCTCCCCGTCGATATGAGCTCTTGGGGGAGATCAGCCTGTTATCCCCAGCGTACCTTTTATCCTTTGAGCGATGGCCCTTCCATGCAGAACCACCGGATCACTATATCCGTCTTTCGACCCTGCTCGGCTTGTCTGCCTCACAGTCAAGCAAGCTTATGCTATTGCACTCCCCGTACGGTTACCAAGCGTACTGAGCTTACCTTTGAAAGCCTCCGTTACCTTTTTGGAGGCGACCACCCCAGTCAAACTACCCGCCAAACAATGTCCTCCCGTTTCGAGAGTTAGACACCAAATACAGAAAGGGTGGTATTTCAACGTTGACTAACCGACTCCTAGCGAAGCCGGATCACAGTCTCCCACCTATCCTACACATCCTGTATCCGATATCAATGTTAAGTTGTAGTGAAGGTGCATGGGGTCTTTCCGTCCCGTTGCGGGTAACCGGCGTCTTCACCGATACCACAATTTCACCGAGCTCATGGCTGAGACAGCGCCCAGATCGTTACACCATTCGTGCAGGTCGGAACTTACCCGACAAGGAATTTCGCTACCTTAGGACCGTTATAGTTACGGCCGCCGTTTACTGGGGCTTCGATTCAATGCTTCGCCTTGCGACTAACATCCCCTCTTAACCTTCCAGCACCGGGCAGGTGTCAGGCCTTATACGTCATCTCTCGATTTTGCAAAGCCATGTGTTTTTGTTAAACAGTCGCCTGGGCCTTTTCACTGCGGCTGATATTGCTATCAGCGCCCCTTCTCCCGAAGTTACAGGGCCATTTTGCCGAGTTCCTTAGCCATGATTCACTCGAGCACCTTAGGATTCTCTCCTCGACTACCTGTGTCGGTTTACGGTACGGGTTTTTATAACCTGAAGCTTAGCGGGTTTTCTTGGAAGTCTGATTACCTGAACTATTACCTTACCCGAAGGCTCAGTATACTATCAGCTTTCAGCAAAGACTGCGGACTTACCTACAATCCCTATACCTACGGCCTTTAACGATCTATTCCGTCAGATCGCGTCAGTGTCACTACTCCGTCACCGCATCGCAGTTATAAAAAGTACTGGAATATTAACCAGTTGTCCATCGGCTACGCCCTTCGGCTTCACCTTAGGCCCCGACTAACCCTGATCCGATTAGCGTTGATCAGGAAACCTTAGTCTTTCGGTGGGCGGGTTTCTCTCCCGCCTTATCGTTACTTATGCCTACATTTGCTTTTCTACAAGGTCCACAGTAACTTACGTATCTGCTTCGCCCCCTGTAGAATGCTCCCCTACCAGTGCAATAAATTGCAATCCATAGCTTCGGTATACCACTTGATGCCCGTTTATTATCCATGCCCGATCGCTCGACTAGTGAGCTGTTACGCACTCTTTAAATGAATGGCTGCTTCCAAGCCAACATCCTAGCTGTCTGTGCAATCGGACCTCGTTAGTTCAACTTAGCGGTAATTTAGGGACCTTAGCTGATGGTCTGGGTTCTTTCCCTCTCGGCCTTGGACCTTAGCACCCAAAGCCTCACTCCAGCGTATATTATATAGCATTCGGAGTTTATCTGGATTTGGTAGGATTTGACTCCCCCGCACCCAATTAGTAGCTCTACCTCTATATAACTCAACCGCCAGGCTGTTCCTAAAAACATTTCGGGGAGTACGAGCTATTTCCCAGTTTGATTAGCCTTTCACCCCTACCCACAGATCATCCGGAAACTTTTCAACGTTTATCGGTTCGGTCCTCCAGTACCTGTTACGGCACCTTCAACCTGTCCATGGGTAGATCACAAGGTTTCGCGTCTACCCCCTCTGACTGCACGCCCTATTCAGACTCGCTTTCGCTTCGGCTGCGTGACTTAATCACTTAACCTTGCCAGAGAGGAGTAACTCGTAGGCTCATTATGCAAAAGGCACGCCGTCACGGAACAAGTCCGCTCCGACCGCTTGTAAGTACACGGTTTCAGGTTCTATTTCACTCCCCTGTTCGGGGTTCTTTTCACCTTTCCCTCACGGTACTGGTTCACTATCGGTCTCTCAGGAGTATTTAGCCTTACCGGATGGTGCCGGCAAATTCCCACAAGGCGTCTCCGACCTCGCGGTACTCAGGATACCACTATCCTATTATTACTTACTCTTACGCAGCTCTCATGCTCTATGGCCGGGTTTCCCACCCCGTTCAGATTCATTTTAATATTCATGTTGTGGTCCTATAACCCCCATTATGCCGTAACATAATAGGTTTGGGCTTCTTCCCTTTCGCTCGCCACTACTCAGGAAATCACTGTTGTTTTCTCTTCCTCTGCTTACTTAGATGTTTCAGTTCAGCAGGTTTGCGCATTTATGCAACTATTCTTCAAATAGTTAGGTTTCCCCATTCGGAAATCTGCGGATCAATTCATATTTGCTAATCCCCGCAGCTTATCGCAGCTTATCACGTCCTTCATCGCCTCTGAGAGCCAAGGCATCCCCCGTGTACCCTTTCTTACTTTCTTCTACGATACCGCCTTTTGCTCGGTATGTATGCTTTTTGATTGGATTGCCGTTCTCCAGTATTTTCCAGTTAATATCCAGTACTTAGACTTGCGTTTCCATACTTTTTATTTCACTGTTCCGTACTTTCAAAGCCAACAACCGTCTCTACTGTTGTTTTCTCTTTTATTACTTCTTCCAATATGTCAAAGAACGTTTACCCCGGTCCCCGCATTGCGCGGTCGCCTTTACCAATATCTCACCTTTGTTAAGGTATGAGTGGGAATGTGGAGAATAACGGATTCGAACCGTTGACCCCCTGCGTGCAAGGCAGGTGCTCTAGCCAGCTGAGCTAATCCCCCTAAAGTCAAGTTTTCTTTTTGTTCATTCGTTCACTCGTCATTTGTTCATTGGTATCCTTTTGCAAAGACTAATGAACTACTGAACTGATGAACCATTGAACCAAAAGTGTAGTCCGGAGCAGATTTGAACTGCTGACCCCTACATTATCAGTGTAGTGCTCTAACCAAACTGAGCTACCGGACTCTATTTGTTGTCAGTTGTGAGTTGTCAGTGGTCAGTTTGGGTTAGCCGCTTTTGCTAACTAACTTTTCACTTGCTTCCTTCAACTTTCAACTGCCAGCATTGTCCTGTGCCTTTCGGTTACAGCCACTGTGGCTTGTCTTTTGGGTGTTTTTTTATAAAAAGAAATAGACATGTGCGTAGCGGCATATGCGCCGCTCTTAAAGAGTGAGTATTGATACCTGCTCCAGAAAGGAGGTATTCCAGCCGCACCTTCCGGTACGGCTACCTTGTTACGACTTAGCCCCAGTTACCGGTTTTACCCTAGACGGCTCCTTGCGGTTACCGGCTTCAGGTACCCCCAGCTTCCATGGCTTGACGGGCGGTGTGTACAAGGCCCGGGAACGTATTCACCGCGTCATTGCTGATACGCGATTACTAGCGAATCCAACTTCACGGGGTCGAGTTGCAGACCCCGATCCGAACTGTGATCAGCTTTGTGAGATTGGCATCCTGTTGCCAGGTAGCTGCCCTCTGTACTGACCATTGTAGCACGTGTGTAGCCCCGGACGTAAGGGCCATGATGACTTGACGTCGTCCCCTCCTTCCTCTCTACTTGCGTAGGCAGTCTGTTTAGAGTCCCCACCTTAACGTGCTGGCAACTAAACATAGGGGTTGCGCTCGTTGCGGGACTTAACCCAACACCTCACGGCACGAGCTGACGACAGCCATGCAGCACCTAGTTTCGTGTCCCGAAGGACTGATCCGTCTCTGAATCATTCACTAACTTTCAAGCCCGGGTAAGGTTCCTCGCGTATCATCGAATTAAACCACATGCTCCTCCGCTTGTGCGGGCCCCCGTCAATTCCTTTGAGTTTCACCCTTGCGGGCGTACTCCCCAGGTGGAACACTTAACGCTTTCGCTTAGACGCTAACTGTATATCGCTAACATCGAGTGTTCATCGTTTAGGGCGTGGACTACCAGGGTATCTAATCCTGTTTGATCCCCACGCTTTCGTGCCTCAGCGTCAATTAAACCATAGTAAGCTGCCTTCGCAATTGGTGTTCTGTGACATATCTATGCATTTCACCGCTACTTGTCACATTCCGCCTACCTCTAGTCCATTCAAGCCCATCAGTATCAAAGGCACTGCGATAGTTAAGCTACCGTCTTTCACCCCTGACTTAATAGGCCGCCTACGCACCCTTTAAACCCAATAAATCCGGATAACGCTTGGATCCTCCGTATTACCGCGGCTGCTGGCACGGAGTTAGCCGATCCTTATTCTCAGAGTACATTCAGCTCCGGTCACGACCGGAGGTTTATTCCCCTGCAAAAGCAGTTTACAACCCGTAGGGCCGTCTTCCTGCACGCGGCATGGCTGGTTCAGGCTTCCGCCCATTGACCAATATTCCTTACTGCTGCCTCCCGTAGGAGTCTGGTCCGTGTCTCAGTACCAGTGTGGGGGGTCATCCTCTCAGATCCCCTAGACATCGTCGCCTTGGTGGGCCGTTACCCCGCCAACTAGCTAATGTCCCGCATGCCCATCTTATCCCTATAAATATTTGATTATTAAATAATGCTATTCAATAATGTTATGCGGTGTTAATCTCTCTTTCGAGAGGCTATCCCCCTGGATAAGGTAGGTTACATACGTGTTACGCACCCGTGCGCCACTCTCATTAGGAGCAAGCTCCCAAATCCCGTCCGACTTGCATGTATTAGGCCTGCCGCTAGCGTTCATCCTGAGCCAGGATCAAACTCTCCATTGTAAATGTTAAGTTTTTAATCACTGACTCTACTTTATTTCTATTGTAGAATCTGTATTTGTATATCTTTATACAGTTATCTACTCCTCTTTATTGTTCGTTACATAACTTCGATATTGCTATCTCCGCTACGCATCATGTTACTCCTTTTAAAGAACTTTTCGATCCACCTTCACGGCTTCTCTATATATCTATCTAAGTATTGCACTTAGTAAATCTTCTTGTTTGTGAATCACAAAATCGCTCTGTGATTGTTGAGATTCGCATCTCTTTTTGTTAAGCTTTTCAGCTCCTTTCCCTCTTCTCTCTCACCCACTTCAAGCTTTGTGCCCTCCGCTTTTCCCCAGCTTTCTATCTTTCGATTTTCTCAGCTTTTTCGATCCCTCGTTTTGGGACTGCAAAGGTAACAACCTTTTTCTTTATTTCCAAAAAATATTTTTATTTATTTTTTGGACCCTTTTTGAAGAATTCGCTTCTTCTGATCGGGGCTGCAAAGGTAGTAATTTTGTTATTTGTGTCAAGGAAAATTTTATATTTTTTTAACCTTGTTTCAACCTCTGCTTATTTCAAAAAACGCTCCCTTTTTCGATTTGGGATTGCAAATGTAATGAGAAAACAGCTATCCTACCAAACAAAAAATGAAGATTTTCGCATATTTGTTGTAACTCATTGTTTTATAGCATGCCCAATATGCTAACCCGATGCGGTGAGAGAACCTTTTTATGAGCTATAAGGCAGTTTGCAGCGCCAACTTCCTTTAAATTGCGGGGAAAGACAGGAATAAAAATATTGATCGGGCGGCGTTTTTTATCGGCCATTGTGAATAAATGGCCAGAAAAGCATCCCGCAAAAGCGGTATTAGTATTGTCCTGTGGATAACAAAACCAAAGTGCAGGCATATAAAGTTTCTATTCCATGCTCATTTGCCATGCGTTTTAATTCGGCATTCTCGGTTCCGGGGTTAAAAATGATACGCTTTGGATGGGTCTCCAAAATGTAATTATATAATGAGGGTTGGTTTTGCGGACCAACATATAAGGTAACCGTATCCACATCGTGATGAATGGCTTCGGGTTTCTCTATCGGCACACCGGCAACCTCTCCCTTTTTTATGCCTACATTAATAATAGTATGGCCCTTGCTCACCAGGCGGTTTGAAGCCAGGTTAGCGTAACGGCTTTCATCGGGTGTGGCACCTAATACCAAAGTTTTTCTATTGGCCATTGCTCAGTTTATTTAATAATACAATTTGCCCGGTGTGGTAAACATGGTGTTGGATCAACCCGGTAACCATCGCTTCGTAACTTGCTTCATAGCCTGTGTATATTCCACGAGGGTCGTTAGTAGGGGTATTCCATTTATCTTCCGGAAAATCACTGATGAGTTGTAACAGTTCAACATTAACCAGCTTAAAGTTATTAATCAATTGCTGCAGATTTTGTTCGCTGGGTTCGCCGACCTCGGGCCAGTCGCCAGCTGCAGGTATCGAAGCCACATTACCCTGCACGCGACTGATCACCTCTTCTGTCCACGCCAGCATGTGCATCAAAATTGCTGCAATACTGTTTGAAGCGCCGGGCAATTTTTGGTAAGCCGAATCGAAAGATAACCCATCGATAACATTATAAATAGGCGAACCGTACCAGGCATGGCCATACAATGCGGTACTTAATTGGTTATATAGTCTCTCAGAATTGGTCATGACAGTATTTTAAAAGCTGCCGAAGCACAGTTGATACCATCTATTGCAGCAGAAATTATGCCACCCGCGTAACCAGCGCCTTCGCCGCAAGGAAATAACCCTGTAATTTGCGGGTGCTGAAGGGTTTCTTTATCGCGAGGAACTTTTACGGGTGACGATGTGCGCGACTCTACTCCCACCAAAATGGCTTCATTGGTATAGTACCCCCTCATTTTTCGACCAAAGGCAGGTAATGCTTTACGCAACCGCTCATTGATCCATTTTGGCAAAACTTCTTTAAGCTGTACACTTTTGGTGCCGGGCAGGTAGGAGTTTACGGGTAGGTCGGCCGAAAGGCGATTTTCAAAAAAATCAACCATGCGCTGAGCTGGGGCCACCAGGTTACCGCCGCCCGCTTTAAAAGCTGCCTGCTCTATCTGATGCTGAAAGTTCAGCATACGGAACGGATCATCGGCCTTACCGGCGACATCTTCGAGATTAACCTGTACAACCGTGCCCGAATTGGCAAAAGGGTTGTTGCGTTTTGACGGACTCCAGCCGTTAACCACGATCTCGTTATAATCGGTTGCGCAAGGCGCGATGATGCCGCCCGGGCACATGCAAAACGAAAACACACCACGATCATCGACCTGTTCGACCAGGTTATAATAGGATGGCGGTAAAAATTCGCCGCGGTTTTCGCAGTGATATTGTGCCTGATCGATAATTTGTTGCTGATGCTCAATACGCACGCCTAATGCAAAGGCCTTAGGCTCGATCAATACTTCCTGATTGTGCAGCATCTCGAAAACGTCGCGGGCCGAATGGCCGGTAGCTAATATAACAGCATTGGCGTTGACCTCATTGCCTGTAGCGGTTTTAACACCCTGTATTTTATCGAATTTAATATTCAAGCCGGTTACTTTGGTATCAAAATGAATTTCGCCGCCTGCATTGCGAATGGTATCGGCCATAGCCGTGATGATTTGCGGGAGTTTATTGGTGCCTATGTGCGGCCTTGCATCTATTAATATATCCGCGGAAGCGCCGTGAGCAACAAAAGCTTTAAGTACTTCGTTTACATCACCGCGTTTGGTTGAGCGGGTATACAGTTTACCGTCGGAATAAGTACCTGCCCCGCCTTCGCCAAAGCAGTAGTTTGATTCGGGGTTGATGATGCCTTGCTTATTGATATCGGCCAGATCGCGGCGGCGGCGTTTAACATCTTTACCCCGCTCCAACACTATCGGCTTTAAGCCTAATTGAACGCATTGTAAAGCAGCGAACAATCCGGCGGGGCCGGCTCCTATAATAATAACAGGCCTGGCGTTACTGACATTTTGATAGTTTACCGTGTAAACATCTGCCACGGGCTGCTCGTCGATAAAAACTTTTATTTGCAGCCGGTAAATAACTTTACGGCCGCGCGCGTCGATAGATCTTTTAAGTATCTTTATAGCAAATACCTTGTTTAAAGGGAATTTGAGCGTCGCCGATACTATCTTCTTTAAAGCAGCCTCGTCTTCGTGCTCATGTGGCAGGCAGGTTATTTCAATGTCTTTAGTCATATTATGCCGGGTTTTTATCCCGAATAGAAACAAAGGTATGTAATTTGCATTACTCATATAATACATCATAAAAATCTACACTCAACATGAAAAAGATATTCTCAGTATTATTGATCATCGTGGCAGCAGCCTCACTAAGTTCATGCAGTTATAACAGCATGGTTAAAATGGACGAAAACGTTAAGGCAAAATGGGGACAAGTACAAAACGACTATCAGCGCCGGTCGGATTTGGTGCCGAACCTAGTAGCTACCGTGAAGGGCGCGGCCAATTTTGAAAAAAGCACGTTAACCGATGTTATTAACGCGAGGGCAAAAGCAACTTCTATCCAGGTTGATCCAACCAAATTGACGCCGGAGTCGATACAGAAATTCCAGGCTGCACAAGGCGAGTTAAGCAGCGCTTTAGGTAAATTAATGGTGATCACCGAAAATTATCCTGACTTAAAAAGCAATGCCAACTTTTTAGCACTACAGGCACAGTTGGAAGGTACCGAAAACCGGATAACCGTTGCGCGCAAAGATTTTAACGAAGCTGTACAGCAATATAATGGTAAAATCCGGTCTTTCCCGGCTAATATCACCGCGAAAATGTTTGGCTTTAGCGAAAAAGGGTACTTCCAGGCAGAGCCGGGCAGCGAAAAAGCACCCGAGGTAAAATTTTAACATGGGATTTCACTGATTGAAAATTGATGGCACCGATATCAGTGTAATCATAAAACAATCGGTGTAATCATAAAATAATCAGTGTAATCATAACCAATCATGTCAATATTTAACGACGAAGAGCAGCACCGGATACGCGTAGCAATTGAGGATGCCGAAAAGCTAACCTCGGGGCAATTGCGTGTTTGTATTGAAAAGACCTGTAGCGAAGACGTACTTTTACGTGCAACCCACTACTTTAAAAAATTAGGGATGCAGCACACCAAGCACCGGCATGGGGTATTGATCTACCTGGCAACGGTCGACCGTAAATTTGCCATTATTGGCGATAAGGGTATCGACAGTGCTGTTCCTCCCGGTTTTTGGGAAAACACCAAGGATGCCATGTTGCAGCATTTTAAATACGGTGAGTTGGTTGATGGCATTGTAACCGGCGTAAAAATGGCCGGCGAACAATTGGCCAAATACTTTCCGCATAACGATAGCGACAAAACCCAACTGCCTGACGATATAGCTTTTATGGATGGCAAATAAACCTAAACCGATGTTCAGAAAATACTTATTGATCATTTTACTTGCTGTTACAGGCAGCGGAGTATTCGGCCAGGAATATCCGCCAAAGTCGAACACTTTGGTTACCGATTATACCAATACGCTTAGCGCGGATAATAAAGCGCAGCTTGAGAATAAATTAGTAGCCTTTAACGATTCTACTTCCACGCAGATCGCAGTGGTTATCATCAAATCTGTCGGCAGTTATGACATCGCCGAATATGGCGCGGGGCTGGGCCGCAATTGGGGTATTGGTCAAAAAGGCAAAAATAACGGAATATTGATATTGGTTGCGATAGAGGACCATAAGGTAACCATACAAACCGGGTATGGTGCCGAAGGCGCTGTGCCCGATGCCATAACCAGCCAGGTGATCAATAACCAGATCAAGCCCGCATTTAAAGGAGGCGACTATTACGGCGGGTTAGATGCTGCAATCACATCACTGATACAATACATGCGCGGCGAATACAAAGCAGATGTGCAAGTTCAGGATCAGAACGAGGGCAATGGCGGCGGTGGCAGCATAGGCTTGATCATTTTCATTGTGGTGGTTATCGTGATATTGATATTCAGAAACATTGGCCGCGGCGGTGGGCATATTATCGGCGGTCGTGGTGGCGCAAGTCCTTTTTGGTGGTTCCTGGCTGGTTCGGCTTTGGGCGGCAGGGGTGGTTGGGGCGGCGGTAGTTCTGGCGGCAGCGACAGCTCCGATAGTGGAGGTGGTAGTTTCGGCGGGTTTGGCGGCGGCGATTTCGGGGGCGGTGGCTCAAGCGGTAGCTGGTAGAGGTAGTTATTAGTTATTAGTTATTAGTTATTAGTTATTAGTTATTAGTTATTAGTTATTAGTTATTAGTTATTAGTTTGGATCAACCCGGACAGGACAGTTTAATTATACATTCATTTTTTATGCGAGATCTGAGGTGGAAAACGCTTTCTTCAAAATATGTACACACCGGGGCCTGGGCCACTTTACGGGTTGATACCTGTGAGCTACCCGATGGCCGGATAAACCCTGCTTATTATGTATTGGAATATCCAAACTGGAGCAATGCCGTAGCCTTTACCGAAGAGGGTAAGATTTTACTGGTGCGCCAATACAGACACGCCGCCGAAATCATATCGCTCGAGCTCCCTGGCGGAGTTATTGAAGCCGGTGAAAAACCGGAAGACGCGATCAAGCGCGAACTGCTCGAAGAAACCGGATACCAGTTTGATGAAGTGGAGCAGATTGCCATTGTTTTCGCTAACCCGGCAACGGGTAATAACCATACCTATTGTTATATCGCCAAAAACGGCAAAAAGGTTCAGGAGTTAAATCTGGATGAGCATGAAGACATCATTGTGGAAGAATACACCATCGACGAAGTAAAACAACTATTGGCCGATAATAAAATAGCGCAGGCCCTGCATTGTACCAATTTATTTTATGCTTTGATGAAGCTGGGAGAATTGTAGCGCTTTGGTTTTTGAAGTTAAATCATTTTAAGTTTTAATACTTAATAAGTAAATTAGCTTTTGTTATGAAGAATATAACCGACATACCACGTACAGCAATGGAAGTGTTTAACATGCTTCCGGAAGGAACGCGTTGCGAGGTTATTGATAATACCTTATATATGTCGCCATCACCAAGCACCAATCACCAGGATACTCTTGGTGATATCTTTTTTAAGATCAAACAATATCTTATCCAAAATCAATCGGGCAAAATTTTTATTGCGCCATTAGATGTTTATTTGGATAACGAGCTTGGTGTGGTTCAGCCCGATCTGATCTTTATTAAAACCGACAATCAGCACCTGATACAAAAAAAAGGCATTGTCGGTTCGCCGGATATGATCATCGAAATATTATCTTCTAACATGGTCTACGATATGACGAAAAAATTCGAGTTATATCAAAGGAATCAAGTTACAGAATACATCATCATTAATCCCGACACCAAAGAGGTATTACATTATCTGCTAAATAGCAGAACGTACGAACAAACTCCATCTGAAAAAGCAAAACTGAATTTAAAGGTTCTTGACTTGCAGGTTACTTTTTAAGTACTGTGTGCTCCAAAACAAAAGCGCCTGTCTCACTTGAAACAGGCGCTTTTGTTTTATCGTTGAGGTTGTGGTTACGACATCTTCAGCTTTTTCTGAATATCTGCAACATAGCCTTTAAATTTTTTATCGGTGTCAATTAAATCTTCAACTGTTTGGCAGGCGTAAATCACTGTTGAGTGATCGCGGCCGCCGAAGAAACTGCCGATTGATTTTAATGAGCTTTTGGTATGTGCTTTTGCAAGGTACATGGATATCTGGCGGGCCTGCACAATTTCGCGTTTGCGGGTTTGTGATTTTACCATTTCGATAGGCACTTCAAAGTATTCGCAAACCAGGCTTTGGATATATTCCATCGAAATCTCTTTAGTAGAGTTTTTGATGAAGTTCTTTAACATTTGCTTGGCCAGGTTAAGGTCGATCTCTTTACGGTTAAGGGTTGATTGTGCCAATAATGACACCATCGCTCCTTCCAACTCACGCACGTTGTTATCAATGTTGTGGGCTACGTATTCAACTACTTCGTTTGGCAGTTCAATACCGTCCTGGTAAATCTTTGTTTTAAGGATAGCCATTCGGGTTTCCAGGTCCGGAACCTGCAGATCGGCCGAAAGGCCCCATTTAAAACGCGAAAGCAAACGTTCTTCTAAACCGGCCAGATCTTTTGGCGCTTTATCTGATGTAATGATCAGTTGCTTGCCCGACTGGTGCAGGTGATTGAAGATATGAAAAAAGAAATCCTGTGTTTTTTCTTTACCGGCAAAGTTGTGCACATCGTCCATGATCAGCACATCAATAGCCTGGTAAAAGTTCACAAAATCGTTAATGTTATTGTGCTTTAATGCATCTACAAACTGCTGGGTAAATTTCTCGCATGATACGTATAGTACCAGCTTATCGGGCAGGCTGCGTTTAATTTCGTTACCAATAGCTTGTGCCAGGTGGGTTTTACCCAAACCAACGCCACCATATATCATTAATGGGTTAAAAGAGGTGCCGCCTGGTTTTGCTGCAACAGCATAACCTGCCGAACGCGCCAAACGGTTACAATCGCCCTCGATAAAGCTATCGAAAGTATAGTTGCGGTTTAACTGCGGATCAACCTGCAGCTTTTTTAAACCCGGTATTACAAACGGGTTTTTAATATCCTTATTGATGGAGATGGGGATAGGCATCGATTGGTTTTTGCCCTCTGCCCCATTTCCGTTCGACGGCATGTTGGTGGTGTACGGCTTGCTCGATGATGATTGCTCAACAACAATGTTGTATTCAAGTCTTCCATCCTCGCCTAACTGCTTTTTTATCGTTTTGCGTAACAGGCCTACATAATGCTCTTCGAGCCATTCGAAAAAGAATAAGCTTGGTACTTGTATGGTTAGCACGCTTCCTTCGATCCTTAAGGCTTTTATTGGCTCGAACCAGGTTTTAAAACTTTGGGCCGGGATGTTATCCTTGATGATCTGCAAGCAGCTATTCCAAACGTTAGTACAAGTTTTTTCCATTAGTAGTTGTATAATTTATTGATTTACAAACCCCAGCACAAGCTTTCACTTCGCCGGCTTCGGAACATCGAATATTGAAAAAATAACCTGATTAAAAAATTAAATTTTCACTTTTTGATGTTCCATTTCTTAACATTCTCACCAATACACAATTAGTTTATTTTGCACTTAAAAATGTAATTATTAATTAATTTAAGCACAAAATTCTATAGAGCGTACCTTTCACTCCCCAATTATTGCAAGCCTATATTACTATAGGTTATACTACAATTGAGACAATTTAAATTCCCAAAAAATTGTTAGTTAATTATCGGCCCACCACACCGGTTTATCAGCACTTCTCTTCATGACAAACCCTCCTTCAAATTGTATTGCTTTCTAAAAAATTAAAGCTAACAAAAATATTACATCGTAGCCAAAGTTTATAAGTTTTTTTCAACTTTTTACTCTTGGCTGTGCCTTAACAAGATACGTTATCAACAATGGCGATTATGGGTTAATGTTCGCCGAAAACTTTGCGCATGGTATCGGCTATTTCGCCGAGTGTAGCGTATTGCTCCACTGCATTTAGTATAAATGGCATTAAATTGCTTTCGCCATCAGCCGCCTGTTCCAGTTGTTGCAGCGCCTGCTGAACTGCCCCGTTATCGCGTTCGTTTTTGAGTTTTTTTAATTTTTCAATTTGGTGCAGCCTGATAGAGTCGTCGACCCTGAAAACCTCAACAGGCTGCTCTTCCTGTTGCGTAAACTGGTTAACGCCCACCAGTACCTGTTCTCCGCTTTCAATGTCCTGCTGGTACTGATAAGCCGCTTTTGCAATTTCCTGCTGGATATAATCTTCCTCAATTGCTTTTACCGACCCGCCCATCGCATCTATCTTATCGATATACAGCTGCGCTGCGGCCTCCAGTTCGTCTGTTAGCGATTCGATGAAATATGATCCTGCAAGGGGATCGACGGTATCGGTAACTCCACTTTCAAAAGCTATGATCTGTTGTGTACGCAGAGCGATCTTAGCTGCAGCTTCGGTGGGTAATGATAAAGCCTCATCGTAACCATTAGTATGTAATGATTGCGTACCACCTAATACCGCTGCCATAGCCTGGTTGGTTACACGCACAATATTATTCATGGGTTGTTGTGCCGTTAAGGTTGATCCGCCAGTTTGGGTATGGAAGCGCAGTTTTTGGGCACCCGGGTCTGTAGCGCCAAGCTCTTTGGTAATATGCGCCCACATGCGACGTGCGGCACGAAACTTACAGATCTCTTCGAAAAAGTTATTATGGCAGTTGAAAAAGAAAGATAGTCTTTTGGCGAATACGTTGATATCTAACCCTTTATTCATAGCAGCTTTTAAATAAGCTTTTCCATTAGCCAGGGTAAAGGCCAGCTCTTGCACCGCAGTTGAGCCCGCTTCGCGGATATGATAGCCCGAGATAGAGATGGTGTTCCATTTGGGCAATTCTTTACTGCAATATTCAAACACATCGGTAATTAGCCGCATAGATTGCCGTGGCGGATAGATATAGGTACCACGTGCGGCATATTCCTTTAAAATATCGTTTTGGATGGTGCCTGATATCAGTTTCAGATTGGCGCCCTGTTGTTTAGCTAAGGCGATATACATGGCTAATAAGGTAGCCGCTGTAGCGTTGATCGTCATAGAGGTGGTTACCTTTTGCAGCTCGATGCCATCAAACAGTATCTCGATGTCTTTTAACGAATCGATAGCTACGCCTACTTTGCCTACTTCGCCTTCAGAAAGTTGATGATCGGAATCGTAACCGATCTGTGTAGGCAGGTCGAACGCTACTGAGAGCCCCATAGTGCCCTGGCTCAATAAATAGTGGTACCGTTTATTCGACTCCTCGGCTGTTGAAAAACCTGCGTATTGGCGCATCGTCCACGGCCGGCCGCGGTACATGTCTTTTTGAATACCACGGGTATATGGAAACTCGCCCGGCATTTCATCCATTGGCGATGGCGAAGCGGTATAGACTTCCTTGATGTTGATACCCGATGAGGTGGTAAACTTTTTTTGCGACATGCCTGCTTTTTTAGAAAATATCTTCGAGGTCTTTCCTGATCACGGCCGTAGCCATATCGTACGGATTTTCTTCCAGCTTGCTCAGGTGGGTTAGTATGGCCCGGCTCAGATCAAGCCCGGTGGCATCGTCGGGCAAACCCTTCACGACATTGGTAACAATACCCATGGTATCATCTTTAATGCGGCGGACAACAGTCCACGCCTGTGCCGAAACATAAATTTGCTGGGTAACGTTATGCTGGTATTCGTTACGGATCTCGGCAATTACTATACTCTGTAACTCTGCCGCCGAATAATCATTAGCGCCCAAACGGATAAGCATACTGGCAGGGTTAACACGCTCAATAAACAGTACTACACGTTCATATGCCTGCAGTTTTAAAGGCAGGGTTTGATTAGCGACGGATTTGCGCAGATCCAATAACTGAAAACTTTCAACCCGGTCCAGATGGGGCCTTACCAAATAATAAGCAAGTGCCACAGTAGTGAGGCCGGCGATGGTGTACTTAAGCACATCTGACAACAGAGGTGGTATTTCTAACAATAAAGTAGGGATCATAAAAAAGTTAAATGTTATTCCGGTGTCATTAATAACCGGGTGAGCAACAAAAATCTACATTTTGCCTTATATTTGTACATCAAATTAAAAATAACATGAATACTGCTGTTGAAACCGCTGCTGCCCCTGTTTCTTTTACCGAAGGCGCAGTAAAAGAACTACACAAATTAAAAGATCAGCAAGAACTTAATGATGATTTTGGCTTGCGCGTTGGCGTTGAGGGTGGAGGTTGTGCCGGCATGAACTATGTTTTAGGCTTTGACCAAAAGAAAGACGGCGACCAGGAATACCAGATTGAAGGTATCCGTGTATTTATGCATAAAGCACATGGCTTATATTTAGCCGGCATGCAGGTTGATTTTCAGGACGGACTAAATGCGCGGGGGTTTACTTTTAGCAACCCTAATGCAGCAAGTACCTGCGGTTGCGGCACTTCGTTTTCGGTTTAAAAAAGATATTGTTTATATTTAAAAGCGTTTTGTTAATAACAAAACGCTTTTTTTATGTGCTAAACTATTTACTGCATCAGGTGTAACAAACATACCTGCACAATAGTCTTAACAACCAAAATACCCGGCCCATGTCTGTACAGATGAATTATAAAGAGAATGTTGCGGTTGCCATGCAATCTATTGGCGGCAACAGGTTGCGCACAGCACTCACGGCACTCATCATTGCAATAGGCATTATGGCACTGGTTGCTATTTTAACGGCCATTGAGGGTATCAAACAATATACTAACGATGCTTTTTCGAGCATGGGGGCCAATTCGTTCACTATCCGCAACCGCGGCGGCGGTATCCGTTTTGGAGGTGGCGGCCGACGTAAAGTGTTCCAGTCCATCCGGTACGAAGAGGCCGATCATTTTAAAAGAGCCTTTAAACTACCTGCTTTATTGTCGGTTAATACTTACGCATCATACCAGGCTACGGCAAAATATGGCGATAAAAAAACCAACCCCAATATTTCAATTTTAGGTGCCGATGAAAATTACCTGGCAACTGGTGGCTATAAACTGGCTTCGGGCCGTAATTTTTCGCCCGCCGAGCTTGAGCATGGCGCTACTGTGGTTCTTATTGGCGACGAAATCAAAACCAAACTTTTTAAAAATGAAAACCCGCTGGATAAAGTATTAACCATTGGCGCTAATAAGTTTAAGGTAATAGGTTTGCTGGCGCCGAAAGGCTCAAGCATGGGTGGCGCGGGTGATAAGATCTGTATCATACCGGTATTTAAGGCCAAGCAGATCACAACCAACCCTAACCCTTCCTTTACCATTGGGGTTATGGTAAGCCAGCCAAGTGCCCTTGACGAAACTGTTGGCGAGGCTACGTCGCTGTTTCGCAACATACGCCGCCTGCCCATTAACCGCGACAATAATTTTGAAATAACCCGCAGCGACTCTATACAGCAGCAACTGGCCGGCAACCTTGCAGGCGTAACCGTAGCCGGCGTGGTAGTGAGCCTGATCACCTTGATTGGCGCTTCTATAGGTTTGATGAATATTATGCTGGTATCGGTTACCGAGCGTACGCGCGAAATTGGTATCCGTAAAGCAATTGGTGCCACCCCGGCAGTAATACGCAAACAGTTTTTAATCGAATCGGTGGTGATTTGCTTTATTGGCGGTGTTGCGGGCATTGTGTTAGGTATTGCTGCCGGTAACCTGGTGGCAGTAAATATAAGCGGCACGTTTGTGGTGCCATGGGCCTGGCTGTTTCTGGCTGTTGTGTTGTGTACCTTAATTGGATTGGGATCAGGCTATTATCCGGCAAAAAAAGCATCAAAGCTCGACCCGGTTGAGGCACTGCGGTACGAATAAAATTTAAAGCAGCGCTTTGTTGTTGAGGTAGCCATCGGCTAAAAGCCTTTGCACGTAAGGCATCTCTAACGATTTGATGAATGCATCGGCATGTCGCGTGGCGTGCATATCGCTCGATATAAAATCAACCAGGTGGTTGTCCACTAAATCTTCGGCTATTTTTTTGGTTTCGCGACCGTAATATCCGGTTAACGATATGGTGTTGATCTGCAGCATGCAACCCCATGCTTTTAGATTTTTATATTGATCGAGCGTGTAATAAGGGTACCTTTCGGGATGTGCCAGTATGGGCTGATAACCGGCATCTTTGAGCTTTTGCAAGGTTGGGATAAAAACCGGCGGCGGGCTTACAAACGAAAACTCGAAAAGGATATGGTTTTTACCGATCGGCAGCAGCTCATTTCTGTCAACCAGTTCCATAAATATCTCATCAAAAAAGTATTCGGCAGAGGCCTCTATCGGGATATCGATCTGCTCTTTAATTAATTCGGCTTTTAAAACCGCTAAGGCATTATTGATGCTTTGGGGTGTATTGCGGTAATAATCGTTCATTACGTGCGGCGTGGCGATTATTTTTTTTATCCCTGCCGACATCATCACCTTAATTAACTCGATAGACTCCTGCGGATTTTTAGCGCCATCGTCAATACCGGGCAAAACATGCGAGTGCATATCAACCCCTATACTGTCAAAATTTAGTTTTGGCTGTTCGTTTCTCCTTTTTTTAAAAAGGCCAAACATAATTAACGATTAGTATATTGGCCATCGTAATATTGCTGGTATTGGCCGGATGTAACGTGGTCAAGCCATTCCTGGTTAGCCAGGTACCAGTCGACAGTTTTTTCAAGCCCTTGCTCAAAAGTGATGCTTGGTGTCCAGCCCAGCTCGTCTTTTAGTTTGGTAGCATCAATGGCGTAACGCAGATCGTGCCCTGCCCTATCAGTTACAAAAGTGATCAGTTTAGCCGATTCGCCTTCGGGCCTGCCTAATTTTTTATCCAGTATGCTGCAAAGTAAACGGATCAGGTCGATATTTTTCCACTCGTTGTGGCCACCAATATTGTAGGTTGTGCCTGATTTTGCTTTGTGGAAGATCACATCGATAGCACGGGCATGATCTTCAACCCATAACCAATCGCGGATGTTTTCGCCCTTGCCGTAAACCGGAATAGGCTTTGACTGCTTGATGTTATGGATAGAAAGCGGGATCAGTTTTTCCGGGAAATGATATGAACCGTAATTGTTTGAGCAGTTTGAGATAACCGCATCAATACCATAGGTATCCTGATAAGCGCGCACAAAATGATCTGAACTGGCTTTTGATGCCGAATAAGGTGAATGCGGATCATAAGCGGTTTCTTCGGTAAACATACCATCTTCACCTAAAGTACCGTAAACCTCGTCGGTTGATACATGGTAAAAACGGGTTTTATTATAATTGCCTTTCCAATGCTCTTTGGCAGCGTTAAGCAGATTTACGGTACCGATCACGTTGGTCATCACAAACTCCAGCGGGTTAGTGATCGACCTGTCGACATGCGATTCGGCAGCTAAGTGAATAACCGCGTCAGGTTTCTCGGCTTTAAAAAGCTCATCAATAAACGCAGCATCAACAATATCGCCTTTTACAAAACGATAGTTTGGGTTATGCTCAATATCACGTAAGTTCTCAAGATTACCTGCATAAGTTAGTTTATCAAGGTTAATGATCTGGTAATCAGGATAGGTTGTTACAAACCTACGAACCACGTGCGAACCTATAAACCCCGCTCCACCTGTGATGATGATCTTCTTCATAAATCAGTTTTTAGAAAGGATTTTCAGCCAAATATTTTTCCCAGTTCCAGGCGGATAGCATCATATCAGCAATGCCCAATTCAGCAGTCCATCCCAGTACTTTGGTTGATTTAGTGACATCGCCCCAAACCTGCTCCACATCGCCGGGGCGGCGCGGACCAATTTTGTAATTTAATTTTTCTCCGGTAGTCTTTTCAAAAGCATGTATTACCTCCAGTACCGAACTACCGTTGCCTGTGCCTAAGTTAAACATATCGTAACCTGTAGCATGCCCTTCGGCTTCCATTAATTTTAATGCAGCAACGTGGGCCTTCGCCAGGTCGACAACGTGGATATAATCGCGGATACAGCTGCCGTCCGGAGTGCTGTAATCATCTCCAAATACGGTGATAGGACCGCGTTTGCCAATAGCACTTTGGGTGATGAACGGCACCAGGTTTTGCGGAACGCCGATGGGTAGTTCGCCTATCAAAGCAGAATCATGAGCACCAACCGGGTTAAAATAACGCAATGAAATAACCTTGCATTTACTTCCTGAATGAACCGTATCCTGTAAAATTTCTTCGGCTACCTGCTTGGTATTGCCATATGGCGATTGTGCAGGTTGTATAGGCGCGTCTTCGGTTACGGGTAGCTTTTCGGGCTGACCGTATACGGTACAGCTTGATGAAAACACAAAGTTAACCGGCTTGCTATAGTATGTTTGCAGCAGGTTAACCAGCGAGTAAAAGTTGTTGTGATAATATTTTAAGGGGTTGGCTACTGATTCGCCAACCGCTTTATAAGCTGCAAAGTGGATTATCCCCGAAATATCCGGTTCGGCTGCAGCCAGATCTTTAACCGCTTGCTCATCGCAAAGGTCGATCTGGTAAAATTTTGGTTTAAAGCCGATGATCCGGGCAACCTGATCGTGTATCTTGATATCGGAGTTAGACAGGTTATCAACTATAACGGGCTCATAACCGGCGTTAACCAGTTCGACCACCGTGTGTGAGCCGATGTAACCTAAGCCACCGGTAACCAATATTTTAGCCATAGCTTATTTGTTATAGTAGGTGAAATCCTTATGATGAATTTCTTTATCCGGTAACGACTTAAAGTATTCGTAAGTAATTTTTAAACCTTCGGCACGGGCCACTTTTGGCTCCCAGCCTAAAATTGCTTTAGCTTTGGTAATATCCGGGCGGCGCTGTTTCGGATCATCAACCGGCAGGTCTTTACAAACCAGTTCCTGGTCGGTACCTGTTAGTTTGATGATCTCTTCGCCAAACTGACGGATGGTGATCTCATCGGGGTTACCGATATTCATCGGCTGTACGTAATCGCTGAAAAGCAAGCGGTAAATACCTTCAATCAAATCGTCAACATAGCAAAAAGCGCGGGTTTGCGATCCGTCACCAAAAACGGTAAGGGGCTCGCCACGCAATGCCTGACCAATGAATGCAGGTAATACACGACCATCATTCAAGCGCATACGCGGACCGTAGGTATTGAAAATACGCACAATGCGGGTTTCAACGCCGTGGAAGGTATGATAAGCCATGGTGATAGCTTCCTGGAAACGTTTTGCCTCATCATACACGCCACGAGGGCCAACCGGGTTAACATTACCCCAGTATTCTTCGGGCTGCGGGTTAATGGTTGGATCGCCATACACCTCGGATGTTGAAGCGATCAACATACGGGCGCCTTTTGCGCGCGCCAAACCTAACAGGTTATGTGTACCCAACGAACCTACTTTTAAGGTTTGGATAGGTATTTTTAAATAATCGATAGGGCTGGCCGGCGATGCGAAATGCAAAATGTAATGCAGATCGCCCGGAACGTGTACAAATTTCGACACATCATGGTTGTAGAACTCAAAGTTCTCCAGTTTAAACAGATGTTCAATATTGCGTAGATCGCCGGTTATCAAGTTATCCATGCCAATAACATGGAAATCTTCTTTAATAAACCTGTCGCACAAATGCGAGCCTAAAAAGCCGGCGGCGCCGGTTATGAGTATTCGTTTTCTTTCTGCCATTATTTGGTTTCAACTATTTTACGACCGATACTGTTATAATAGAATCCGCAATCTAACATTTTTTGCAGATCGTATAAATTACGTCCGTCAAAAATAACTTTGTTTTTTAATAATTTACCTACCTGGTCAAAATCAGGTGTACGGAACACCGACCATTCGGTAACGATCAGCAACGCGTCGGCATCGTGCAGGGCACTGTACTGATCGGCAGCGTAGCTAATTTTGGTACCTAACAGGTTGCGTACGTTGTTCATACCTTCAGGGTCAAAAGCGGTTACGGTAGCACCAGCTTTAATTAATTCGTCAATAATATACAAAGCCGGGGCTTCGCGGATATCATCAGTCTCCGGTTTGAAAGACAATCCCCAAAGGGCAAACTTTTTACCTTTTAACTTACCGTCGAAATATTTCTTAACCTTTTCGAATAAAACTTTTTTCTGTGTTTCATTAACCTCGATAACCGAGTTTAAAATTTTAAAGTCGTACTTAGCTTCATCGGCCGATTTTACCAATGCCTGTACATCCTTAGGGAAACAGCTGCCGCCGTAACCAACCCCCGGGAACAGGAAGCGACGACCGATACGCTCATCAGATCCGATACCACGGCGAACCATGTCAACATCGGCACCAACCAGTTCGCAAAGGTTGGCAACTTCGTTCATAAAGGTAATTTTGGTTGCTAAAAACGAGTTTGCAGCATATTTTGTCAATTCAGACGAACGCTCGTCCATAAATATAATAGGGTTACCCTGACGTACGTATGGGCCATAAAGTTCGGCCATCAGTTTTTGGGCACGTTCGCTTTTGGTACCAACTACCACACGATCAGGTTTCATAAAATCTTCAACAGCTACACCTTCGCGTAAAAATTCAGGATTAGATACCACATCGAATTCTATTTCGGTTTCGGCACCTAAAGCCGCACGCACCTTATCGGCAGTACCTACAGGTACGGTTGATTTGGTTACGATAACTTTATAATCTTTAATGATCTTACCGATATCTTTAGCTGCACCCAGTACATAGCTCAGGTCGGCCGCACCGTCACCACCCGGAGGGGTTGGCAATGCTAAAAAGATAATTTTAGCTTCTTCAATGGCTTCGGCCAGGCTGGTGGTAAAATGCAACCTGTTTTGTGCAATATTACGGAGGAATAAGATGTCAAGTCCGGGTTCGTAAATTGGCATTTTGCCATCTTGCATCATTTTTACTTTTTCGGCGTTTATATCAACGCAAATTACCTGGTTTCCGGTTTCGGCTAAACATGTACCTGTTACTAAACCTACGTACCCCGTACCTACTACAGCTATTTTCATATTTTGATGTTCGCTTTAAATGTTTTTTAATTTACCTTCGATCGACGAAGATAATAATTCAAATCCTATAATGTTATTAATTTACAATTTATTCCTGCGAATTTATTTAATATTAATATTAATCTCTTCATTTTTTAACAAAAAAGCAAAAAAATGGATAACTGGCCGTAAAAATAACAATGTTGCGCATAGCCAATCATCTTTTTGGTTTCATTTTGCATCGTTAGGCGAATTTGAACAAGGCCGCCCCGTGCTCGAAAAGATGCGACTGCTGCATCCTGACCAAACAATTGTTATTACTTTTTTTTCGCCATCGGGATACGAGATACGTAAAAACACTCCCCTGGCCAACCATGTTTATTACCTGCCCTTAGACACGGCAAAAAATGCGAGGGAATTTATTGGTAACATCAACCCTACCCTTGCTGTTTTTACGAAATATGAATACTGGTACCACTATTTTAACGAGCTGAATAAGCGAGGGGTACCGCTCTACGTCATATCGGGAATATTCAGGCCGAAACAAATATTTTTTAAATGGTATGGCGGCCTACACAGGCAAATGCTGGGGTTTGTAACACGTTTTTTTGTGCAGGATAGTGAGTCGGAAGCGCTGCTTAAGGGCATTGGTATAACTCATGTTACCATTAGCGGCGATACCCGTTTTGACCGTGTTTGGGAAAACTCGCAATCGCCCAAACAGATAGATGTAGTTGCAAAGTTCAAGGCAGGGCAACTGCTATTTATTGGCGGCAGCACCTGGCCGCAGGATGAAGAACTGATCGCATCGCTCATACCATTGTACCCTGAATGGAAATTCATCTTCGCCCCGCACGAAATAACCGAACCTAAAATACAGGCTTTGCTAAAACTTGTCCCGCAGGATAAAGCCATTCGCTTTTCGGAAATTGAAAAGCTTAACGCCGATGTGAGCCATTACCAGGTACTGATCATCGATAATATCGGGATGTTATCCTCATTATATCAATACGGCGATATTGCTTTTATAGGCGGCGGATTTGGCGCAGGCATCCACAATATTTTAGAAGCTGCTGCATTTGCCTTGCCGGTGATATTCGGCCCGCGGTATCAAAAGTTTAAAGAAGCACGGGACGTGGTGGAAAAACAGCTGGGCTTTTCGGTAGTGAACCAGGAGGAACTACAAGAGGCCGCTGATATATTAATAGCCGATGAGGCCTATCGTGAAGAAACAGGTAAAAAAATACGAGAGTATGTAAAGGCGAATACGGGAGCGACGGAGAAGTTTTTGGAGGAAATTAAACGATGAGAATTAAGTTATTACTTGCTGTAATGATAATTTTCAGTGCTGCGCTCTGTTTTGGACAGCAGGCTCAATTAAACAACAAGCTTAGTTATACTATCGATAGTTTATTTAAGACGGAGCCCATACGATCAGCTTATGATCTGAAATCTACAGAGAAAGAGTCGAGAAGAAATGCAAAGAAAAACCTGCCTGTAGTAAAAGCAATACTGGATCAGTATGGTTTTCCGGGTTATGACCTTGCTGGTGAAACAAGTTCAAACAACTATGCCATTTTGGTTATGCGTTCGGTTATTGATATTGAATTTCAGAAACGGGCGTTGTCACTTTTGGAGATGCAGGTTAAAAATAAAAACGCAAATGTATGGCGCTACGCTTCTTTGGTCGACCTGATAAATATTGAAACCGGTAAAAAACAGGTATACGGAACACAAACCACATTAACTGATGAAGGCTTTGTGGTTAAGCCTTTAATTGACCCCGCAAATGTTGACGCAAGGCGTAAAGCTATTGGTATCAATACCTCGCTTGCCAGTTCGTTAAAAACGGCTAACGGCTTTTACCAGTCATACAAAAAGGGACCATGGGTAAACAAGATAACTATTAAAGACACCACCAGACATTAGTTTAACACCATCCGCTTTAGCGATTCGATAAACATCGGCGAATCGTTTAAACTTTCAACCAGTTGCATATGTTCGCCGCCGGCGGCTTTAAACTCTTCGTGGTACTCTACGGTAACTTCGTAAACGGTTTCGAGGCAATCGGCAACAAAGGCGGGGCAAAATACCAGCACGCGTTTTTTTCCTTCAGCGGCAAGCTTAGCTACTATTTCGCTGGTGTAGGGCTGCACCCATGGGTCGCTACCCAGGCGCGACTGAAAACAAATGGTATATTTTTCTTTCGGGATACCGAGCTTATCTGCAATTAGTTTTGCGGTATGGTACGATTGTGCCGAATAGCAGGTTTTGTTAACATCGGTCAGGGTGTCGCAGCATCCGGCTGTTTTAAGGCAATGCTGATGCGTATGATCGGCTTTAACGAGTTGCCTTTGCGGCAGGCCATGAAAGCTGAACAAAATATGATCGTAAGTTTCGGGGTTGTATTTTTTAGCGTTATCGGCAAAAGTACTGATCATCAGGTCGTCATCGTGAAACGAGTTGATGAACGAGATATTTGGTTTGGTTGGCCAGGTACCGATCAATTCCATCACCTTATCATAAACCGAGCCGGTACTTGCCGACGCATATTGCGGAAACAAAGGGATAACCCGGATATCATCAACCAAAGCATCCTTAAATTTAGCAAGGGCTGATTCGATAGATGGGCTTTGGTAACGCATTGCCAACTCAACCTGGTAATCTGCACCTAAGCTTTCGCGCAGCATATCGCGCTGTAAAATGCTGTAATGCAACAAAGGTGAGCCGGTTTCATCGCTCCATATTTTTTGATACAACGCCGCCGATTTTGGGCTGCGGAAAGGAACAATTATGCCTTTTACCAAAACAATGCGCCAAACAGGGTTAACATCAATTACCCGGGGGTCCATCAAAAACTCGTTAAGGTATTTGCGCACATCAGCTGTTGATGGGCTATCGGGCGTGCCCAGGTTGATCAGTAAAACTCCTTTTTTGCTCATGCTTATTAATTCGGAGTGCAAAGATAATATTGCTATGGATGGTTAGGTAATTAAAAATGTCAATAAGGTGTTAAAATAAAAATCACTTCAAAAAAATTAAAAACACTTTAAAGAATTATTTATCAATGAATTACAATTCAATTTTTTATATATTTAAGCAATTATATCATCGCCATGAAAAAATACATCTTTGCCATTATCCTGTTTACTTCAGTTTTGGCCGTTTCATCATGTAAAAAAGCGGATACTGTTAACCAGGCCGCGCCAGGATATGTACAAACTGTTACCTACCAGTTTAACACAACCGTTGGTGGTAACTATACTGCCTCATATACCGGTGCCGATGGCAAATCTGTTTTGGAGCCTGTAACCGCTACAGCAACTCCGTGGTCAAAATCTGTGGCTATAAGTGATGTTACGGTTACAAAATCAGCTACGCTATTGGTATCATCATCCACTGTTACATCCGGAACAGTAATAGTAAAAATATTAAAAAACGGTAACGTGGTAAGTTCTACAAGCTCTACCTTTACCAGTTCATCTCACGATGTTACTACAACTTATACTTTTTAAGGCTTCAGCTTCCACAGCAACCACCATGGCGTGCCCGGCGAATCGTGGTGCTCGTAATGATAACCAAAAAAATAACAAGAGAAGAATGCGGCCAAATGGTTTTTACGCTGGCTGCGCGATTGATGCCGATTAACATGTTCGCCTTTATGCGGCAGGTAAGTGCCAAAATAAAATAACTGCACTGTGCTTAACAATGACGGCGCTACCCAAAACAAGATGAGGTTTTGCTGAGGTATCCAAAGCTTTAGCACGTTGAATAATATAGCCATAAACACTACCTGCCAAACAGATAGATAATTGCGGATAAAACTAATATACCAGCGTACAAAACTGCCGGAATGATAGTCAGGGTCGGTATCGGTATGTACATGCCGATGGTGTTGGTGATGTTTGGTATACAGTTTTGGGTACCAAAAGGCTGCGTATAACAAAGTTACAATATGCCCTATCCCATTGTTGATGGTTTTATTGGCGGATATTGTGCCGTGCATGGCATCGTGAGCAGTAATGAACAGGCCCGTGTATAAATGCATCTGCAACAGCACAAAAAAATACAGCAAAGGGTTGGCAAGGCTTACCTGCCAGCGCATTAACAAAACGGTGCAGGCTAGCCAGCCCAGCAGAATGATCAAAGCGATAATGATACCGGTATTTGAGGCTGGTTTATGCATGATAATAAAACGCCTGTAAGCGGTTAATAGTTTTGCAGGGCGGCTTTTACCTCTTCCATCAGCCACATGGGTGTGGATGTGGCACCGGCTATGCCAATGGTATCTCCTTCGTTAAACAAGCTAAAGTCTATTTCGTTGGTAGCCGAAATAAAGTAGGTGTTGGGGTTATACTTGCGGCAAACTTCGAACAGCACTTTGCCGTTGGATGATTTTTTGCCCGATACGAATACGATCTTATCAAATTTTACGGCAAATTCGGGCAGGTCGCGGTCGCGGTTTGATACCTGGCGGCAAATGGTATCGTTGGCTTTAATTTCGTAGCCGCGTTGTATCAGTTCTTCTTTGATCTGGTAAAACTTGGCGGTGCTTTTGGTGGTTTGGCTGTACAAGGTAAATTTTTGCGGCAGCTGCATGGTATCCAGCTCGGTAATATCCTGAAAAACCAAAGCTTCGCCATCTGTCTGTCCCTGCAGGCCAATTACTTCGGCGTGGCCGTGTTTACCGAATATCACGATCTCTTCATCGGCGTCAAAAGATGTTTTAATACGATTTTGCAGCTTTAACACTACCGGGCACGAGGCATCAATAAGTGTAATGTTATTTTCGAGCGCTATTTTGTAAGTTTCGGGGGCCTCGCCGTGCGCACGGATCAAAACCTTTTCGTTGCGCAGGTTAACCAGTTCGTGGTGCGCTATAATGCGCAGGCCCTTTGCTTTCAGGCGGTCAACCTCTTCGTCGTTATGTACAATATCGCCCAGGCAATATAAATAACCGTCTTCGGCTAAAATATCCTCGGCCATATCAATGGCGTATACAACGCCAAAGCAAAAGCCCGAATCCTGATCGATAGTTACCTTTAACTGATGCGCTCCCATGCTGCAAATTTAAAGTAAAAAGCCCGAATAATGTTATACCCAATATAGCAATAAAAAAAACACAAACTGTGCCAGCAGCAACACCCCGCTAACGGCATTTTGCTTTTTAAACCTAAAGGCCTCAAAAACACCCAGCATTACTGCGCTAACGCCAAACCAGCTGAGGTAATTGCCTAATGGCGCGGTTAAATATTCGCCGGGAGGTGTCCAGTGCCAGTAATCGTAACGGGTGGCGCTTGGTTCGATAAAGATATCGAGTGTCATCATCACAAATGCACCAATGATGATACGTGCAGATACACTGCTGACATTTAAATTTTGCATTACCGTGCCGGTACTATACGTAAGCAGCAACCAGTTAACGGCAATAATTACCGGCACGCTTTGCCATTTGTAACCCAGCGTTTGGCCGTAAACATAATGCCCAAAAAGCAAATGCCTGTTTACGCCCAGCCACTCCACCCCAAAGGCGGTTATAGATATGACGATGATAAACAAAACAAATTTAGGGTCGATATCCTGGTGACTTAAAAATATCATCGCCAGCATTAACAGCAAATGAAAGGGTACTATCTGTAAAAAGAAAGGCTGCAGGGTATCAATAGCAAAGCCGGCCAAACCAACTGCATGAAACAGGATGATGATAAAGATCAGGATGGTAGATTTATCCCCTCTCATACTTTACGGCCTTTCCATACATTGGTTTTGGTGAGGTGTTTTTGGATAGACATAAACGCGATAAAAGTTAAACTGCACATTTGCAAAGGGTGTAATAAGGTATTGGTAATAGGATTTTGCCCGGCAAGCATACTGATCATTACCCGGTTAAGTGCAATTAAGCCGCACATAAATAAGATGAAAGAAAAGTTAAGAGTGGTAATAATGAGCAACGGACCGGCAATTAAAATGGTTAAAAATACCAGTAAACCACCAATGCTGTAATTAAACGCGGCTAAAAGGTTTTTACTAAAACCGGTTACGCTTTCGCCGAAACTCTTGTACATGCGGCAGCTGATCATGCCGTTAGCCAGTAACGCTTCGCCGTTAAGGTTTTGGGCTTTTACCTGTTTCATGATCTCTACATCTTCAACTACATCTCCCCTCACCTTTTGGTGCCAGTTGTGATGGTGGTAATCAGCAGCGTTAAATAGCATAAACTGACCGCTGGCCGCTGCTACCGACTTATTTTTTGATAAAAAAACCAGCTTTAGCGGGAGCAGATTGAGCAGTATAAAATGCATGAGCGGCACTACCATATTTTCGCCCAAGGTAAGCATGGTTTGGTTGGTAAACAAGCTCAAAAGGCTTAAATTATTCATTTGCATGCGATAAACCGCACTATTAATGAGCCCTTTGTTCACCTGCTCATCGGCATCTAAAAACAGTAAGTACTCACCCTTAGCCTGTTGCGCTAATTGGTGGCAGGCGTAATTTTTACCCAGCCAGTCGCCGGGAAGTGTGGCTCCTTTGATCACTTTGAAACGGCTGTGGCGCGAGGCAAAATTGCTGCATACCTTAAAAGTATGGTCGGTTGAGTTATCGTCGAGGATGATCACTTCGTAATCCGAATAATCCTGTTCAATTATCGATTGTAGTAAAGGCAAAATATTATGCTCTTCATTGCGTACCGGTATTAAAATTGAAACCAGGTTGCTGGCATGCTTGCCTACGCGACGTAGTTTTGGATCGGATATAAAGTTGAACAAGGTAACGCAAAAGCGAACGATGATAAAAAACAGCACAAAGCAAATGGCGTACAGCATACTTATACAACAATTTGGGTTTGATGTTGCTTTGTCAGATCATAATGCTGCTGATAGGCCTCTTGCACTTCTTCCGCGGTAAGCGTATTACTTTGCACTATCTTAAAACCAATATTTACCGATGGTTTTTGATGATCAAAGTTTTCGGTAAAGGCAGCGCAAAACAGGTATTGAAAATCGGCTATAGCCATATCGGTTATTTTAGATAAACCCTTCTCAAAGGTAACGCTATCCACAAAGTTTGAGTATAGTTTACCTTGCGGGAATATCACCACCATATTTTCAGGATCGTTCAATGATCCGGCAGCATAGTTTAACGACTCAACAACCTGCCGGGAGTTTTTATTGACCGAAAACGCGCCAAGATATTTAAAGAAGCTGATCTCTTTCATGGTTTCTTCTAACACCATTATTCTGAATTGCTTTTTAAAATATATTTTATTGAGGTAATACAACACCAGGCCATCCCACCAGCTGAAATGGTTGGCGATCAACAATACCGCTTTCGCGGGATCAGGAGTTACCTTGTTAAAGTTTACCGAATGAAAGTTGCGCTTAATGATATACCCGATGTATACCGAGAAGAACGGGGTGATGAGCCAATGGCGACGGGGAGTTATCATACGGTAGCCCTCTCTAAATCGCCCCCGGTTGGGGAGACTTTTAATAAGCCCTCCCTTCCGGGGAGGGTTTGGGTGGGGCTGTCTTCAATGCTCCACATTGATCTGATCTTTTAATGCTTGTGCATGGTGCTTGTCGATATTGGCCACCAGTTCATCAAAGGGCACCTCGTTAGCCACCCCGCAATCAAACAAATGGATGAACGCCGATGGCTTGAGGCTTTCGAAATAGTCGATCAGCGTGGCGCAGTAAACTATCTGGCATGGGCCTTTGATGTGTTTGATCAGGCGTTCGATGCCTTTTTCAACGCTGATATGCGTGGTATGGTTTGAGATCAGTTCGCCTTGCGGGAATACAACCACGAGGTTTTCCGGATCGTTCAGCAGATCGGCGGCATACCATAGCGATTTCAGCATTTCGCGGTTACCGCGTTCGATAGAAAAACCACCGAAGAGGTTGAATAGCATCCGTTTTTCGAGGTGATCGTGCTGCATCATGATATACAGGTACCGTTTCATTACCCAGTAGGCCAGGTAATTGCCAAAAAAGCCATCCCACCAGCTAAAATGATTGCACAGCAACAGCACCGAATGCCCCGGCTTTGGTGTAAAAGGTGTTACAACAATGCGGTTAAAAGCCTTGTTCATGCGGTAGCGCATGTATTTGGCGAAAACGTTGCTTAAAAACTTATTACGGCGGGCAGGTATCATGCTCCTAAATTAACCAAATAATCATCTAATTGTGTTGTTACCAGCCAATGGCCCATGGGTACTTCGTACACTTTTGCGTCGTGTATCTTTTCGATCAGCGGCAATACGGGTTTCATCGGAAAAAGCATATCATCCTTACCGAATATGAATGTGCTTTTAATATGGTGTTGATTGACTAACTCAACAATTTTGTCCATATCGGGTTTGAGGTGCTTGATTAAATTGATAGAGTAATACACATCGTGCCGTTTTTTTGGTGTGTCGATCTCATTATAGGCAATTGTATATAAGCTGTTATCAATAAACTTGAGGCGCCTTACCATTCTTAACAACATCGGCGCAAGCCATTTGCTTTTGGTAGCAGTGTAAAACAACAGCCTGCCCATGCGCTCGTGCTGTAAAAACTTAAACACTTTATATCCTGCAAGGCCATCGGGTGCCATTAATATAAGCTCGTCGATCAGGTCGGGGTATTCTTCTACCAGTATCAAGGCCAGGTTTGCACCGATGGAATAAGCCATGAGCGATATACGCTGGCGGCCATGTATCTTAAACCATTCTTCGGCATATTGTTTTACTAATTCGCGCGGCATGCCGGCCAGTATCTGTTTTTCTGTCCAGCCCTGTAATTCGCTGCCGCCATGAAAAAAATGATCGAACCCGTACACGTGGTATTGGCTCAATACCGATCGTTCCAACACGTGGAACTGCTTGCCCGTCATGCCGTAGCCGTGAAAGGCCAGCATAGGTTTCGTTCCCGATCCGTATTCGTGGTAATGTACTTTGCCCAGGCCGGGTATTTGCAGGTAGCCCATAAGCGGCAATATTAAGGAATTTGTGGGAAATGCGGGCCTTTAAGTAACACGTCTTTGCGAGGCACGAAGCAATCTCAAATAGGCAGAGCGGCTCTGTAAGTCGGGGATTGCCGCGCTATCGCTCGCAATGACGGGCGGAGAAATCTTGCTAACTATTTACCACTGACTATTCACTAATCCACTCACTCACAATTTTAGCCGATAACAACGACAACGGTATCCCACCACCGGGGTGCACACTACCACCGCAGAAGTAAAGGTTTTTTATTTTTGATGAGCGGTTGGCATGGCGCAAAAACGCCGCGAATTGCCCGTTTGAGCTGGTGCCGTATAGCGAGCCCTGGTACGATGAGGTCTTACTTTCGATCGAGCGTGGATCGAGTATGGATTCGGTTTGGATCAATGCTTCGATATTTACACCTAATTGTTTGTTTAGTTTGGTTAGGATATTTTTACGTGCTTCTGCGATAAGCGTATCCCAATCCTGACCAATGTTTGCGGGTACATTGATCATCACGAACCAGTTTTCGCAACCGGCAGGGGCATCATCGGGTTTGAGTTTGCTGCTGATATTGAGGTACACGGTTGGATCAGCGCTGATAGTTTTTTGTTTCCAGATGGTGCTAAACTCAGCTTCGTAATCAGTACTGAAAAAGATGTTATGCAATTCAAGCTGTGGGAACTGTTTTTTTATTCCCCAATAAAATATCAATGCCGAACTGCTTCGCTCCTGCTGTAAAATACGTTTGGGATGCAATTGCGGGTGCTGCTTTAATAACTTGTGGTATGTAAACCAAACATCCATATTGCTCACTATTACCCCAGCCTGTTTTAATACGCCTTTCACCCTTATGCCCTTTGCCTTTCGCCCTTCCAGTACTATTTCGTCCACCGGGCTATCGTAATTAAAGTTCACACCCAAACTTTCGGCCAGTTTAACCAGCGCCCTGGTGATACTGTACATGCCCCCATCCGGAAAGTAAGCGCCAAAATGCTGTTCCAGATGTGGGATGACATTGAGTGTGGCGGGCGCCTGATAGGGGTCAGAGCCGTTATAGGTTGCATAACGATCGGCATATTGTACCAGGCGTTTATCAGCAAAAAAGCTTTGGTTGGCCCGGTGCATAGTGCGGAAGGCATCTATCCGCCCAAAGCGTAAAACCGATTTTAGCGTATCCCATCGTAAATAGGTTTTTAAACGGTGCAACGAGCGCTGTAAAAAAACATGATCGGTTATGGAATAAATAGCCGCACTGTTTTCATAGTAACGTTTTACCGATGCCATTTCTTCGCTGGTATGTGTGGCTATTTCTTTCGCCAGTTTGTCTTCATCCGCGTAAGCGTTAAAAGTGGTACCATCGGGATAATGATAACGGCAAAGGATATCGAGTTTAGTGTAATTGAATTGCTTACGGGGATCGTGCCCGGCCAGGGTAAACAGTTCATCCACATATTGCGGCATGGTGAACAGGCTCGGGCCGGCATCAAAACGGTAACCATTTTGCTCAATCTCGCTTAGCTTACCACCGGGATAACTATTGGCTTCAAAAACCTGTACAGCGTAGCCTTTTACCGCAAGGCGAATGGCGCTGGCTATGCCGGCAATACCGGCGCCTATAATGATGGCGGTACGAGGTTGATTGGTCATTAGTATACTAGGTTGCCATCCAAATATTCGCAGGAGGATGGCGCAGAGGCCATCCCGCTATGGTTCGACACGCTCACCATGACACTTTTTTTTATTTTCCTTCCTTTAATATCACAGCACCCAACGGTGGGATGGTTAATAAGAGCGAATCGTTTTTGCCGTGCCATTTTTCGGTGCCGGTTTGCATGGGTTTAGGGTTGGTAAGCCCCGATCCATTATACTTTTTATCGTCGGAGTTGAAGAGCTCTTTCCATACGCCTGCCTTAGGTACACCAATGCGGTAACCGTGGCGCGGTACGGGTGTCATATTCAGCACGATCACCAGGTCGTTTTTGGCATCGTTACCCATGCGGCGGTATACCAAAACAGAGTCATCGGCGTTGCCGCCGTCTATCCACTCAAAGCCGTTCCAGGTAAAGGTTTTTTCGTAAAGGGCGGGCTCGGTTTTGTATAGCTTATTTAGGGCCTTTACCGTTTCGGATACGCCGTGGTGCGGGGCATATTCGAGCAGGTGCCAATCGAGCGATTTTTTGTAATCCCACTCTTCGCTCTGGCCAAATTCATTACCCATAAACAACAGCTTGGTACCGCTATGGGTAAACATATAACTGTAAAGCAGGCGCAGATTGGCAAATTGCTGCCAGTCATCTCCGGGCATTTTACGCAGGATAGATTTTTTACCGTACACCACTTCATCATGCGAAAGCGGCAGCATAAAGTTTTCGGTAAAGCCGTACACGGTGCTAAAGGTGATCTGGTTGTGGTGATACTTACGGTTTATCGGATCTTCTTTAAAATACTTCAGGGTATCATTCATCCAGCCCATCATCCATTTCATACCAAAACCCAGTCCGCCCGTAAAGGTTGGGCGGCTAACGCCGGTAAACGAGGTCGACTCTTCGGCGATGGTTTGCACATCGGGGAAGTAGCTGTAAACAGTTTCGTTAAATTCCTTTAACAGGGATATGGCTTCGAGGTTGTGGTTACCGCCATAAATATTGGGCTCCCACTCGCCGTGCTTGCGCGAATAATCAAGATACAACATTGAAGCCACCGCATCAACACGTAAACCATCGATGTGATAACGATCAAGCCAGAACAAAGCATTGCTGATTAAAAACGCCCTCACCTCGTTACGGCCGTAGTTAAATATGTACGATTTCCAATCGGGGTGAAAACCCTTACGTACATCGGCATGCTCGTACAGGTGCGTGCCATCAAAATTATATAAGCCATGAGCATCGCCGGGGAAATGCGAAGGCACCCAGTCAAGAATAACGCCTATACCGGCCTTATGCAGTTCTTCGATCAAAAACATCAGGTCCTGCGGGCGGCCGTACCTTGTTGACGCCGCAAAAAAACCCACTATCTGGTATCCCCAGCTTGGGTAGTACGGGTGCTCCATTATCGGCATAAACTCCACATGGGTAAAACCCATCTCCACTACATAAGGCACCAGTTTTGCAGCTATCTCGCGGTAGCCCAAAAACAGGTCGGGGTCTTCGGGGCTGCGGGCCCAGCTACCTATGTGCAACTCGTAAACCGACCAGGGCTGATTTAAACCGTTATTTTTGATCCGGCCTTTCATCCAATCCTTATCCTGCCACTCGTAAAAAGTGTGGGTTACGATGGATGCCGTGTGCGGCGGTTCCTCCCAGCGCAGGGCGTAGGGGTCGCTTTTCTCCAGATCTTCTCCGCTTGACGAATTAATAAAATATTTATAGGTTTCGCCATCACCAATATTGGGAATAAAGCCTTCCCAGATGCCTGAGCCATCCCAACGCACCAGCAGTTTATGCGAGCCTTTGTTCCAGCCGTTAAAGTTGCCTATTACCGATACGTATTGCGCATTTGGCGCCCAAACCGCAAAGTAAGTACCCACCACACCCTTATGCTCTACCACATGCGAACCGAATTTTTCGTACAGTTTATAGTGCGTACCGCTTTTAAACAGGCTCACGTCAAAATCGGTAAACAAGCTGTACGATTCTACCGCGTTTAGCGGTTCGCTTACAGCCGGTACTGTTTTGGTGGTTTTAGCTTTGGTAACCTTTTTTACGGGTTCGGCTGATTTCCCGGCAGGTTTAGCGGCTTTTTTTGTGGTAGGTTTGGCGGCTTTTTTTTCTCCGTCAGCTATGCTTTTAGGGTCGGCAACTTTTTTGGCCATGGTTGTAAGGTTGTATAGTATGTGCTTTACAGCAACGTATTAAAAGGGTTCTGGTTTTTGATATCGGGCACAAGTTAACTATTTATGTTTACCTGCGCTTATTATTGTAAAGCTACAGTATTAATTGTGCGAAAGAAAGGGTTGGGAGGAGAATATTGCGGGGTGTTGCGATGTTTATGCAGAGGAGAAATCGCCTAAGATCTTAAGAATAACAGATGAGGAACAGGAAGTTTTTGGGCGTTTCCCTACGGGCCGCGCTTTACGCTCATACTGCACAGGCCTTAGCCACAGGGTCGGTATCCGCTGCAATCGCTAACGCGGGGGCATCAGGAAACAAAAAAGCCCGGTATACCTTTCGTACCCGGGCTTAATGATATAGTCAGTTTGTTGGTTCGTGTAAACTAAAATAATCATAAACTTTTATTCCTTTTTTTGTCAGATGTTTGATCAGGTAATCCCTCTTTTCCATGGATAGCTTAGATGTGTTCAGATCGATATATTTTAAAGCAGGCATTTTTAACAATATTTTTAAGGCGTTTTCTACATTCGTGCTCCTGCTAAAACATATTTGCATGTCTTCCATTTTTTTAAATGATGCAAAGTATTCGGGTAGGTCTTTAATAAATAATCCATTAAGAAAAAGCTGCTTCAAATTTTCGAAGTCTTTAAAAAAAGCCAGATCGTCTAAAAAAAAGCCATTCATCGGTAATTCACTATCATCAGCATAACCAGGGTCGTATAAGTTGCTTGAGGTATAAATATATAAATTCGTTATATTTTTAGCATTAGCCCTCAACGTTTCTTTTTTCGAATTAAATTCATCGTAGCTAAGGTAATATACATTAGTGGCATCTAACATTATTTCTGTTTTGTTAGCTTGTAGTTCATTTAAACCGACAATGAAGAGAAATAACAGGTTCATAAGATCTTAATTTCATCTTTTTTGACTTCATGCAAAAACATTGGTTAGCAAAACTGAAAACTGATAACAAAGTATAATTATAGATATTCATTTAAAAAATCATACGTTTCATAATGCTCAAGTTGATTAACAGGCATTAATTCAATAGGCACTAACGGTGTTTTTAAATCAATTTGATAACCTTTTATCCACGCCAATTTTGTAAATCCCGAAGTGTCAATTGAAAAAAATTTATAAATAAGGGGATCGCCTTCCCTTCTCTTTTTATAAGTTGAGAGTAGTTGTTTTAGACCCTCTTCTAACAAGCCTGCGTCTTTTTGTTTAAAGCCATTTAAAACATCAACCACACCGGTAAGCGAATTAAACCTGGGCATTTTTACAAAACGTTCAAGACAATGGATATTCCAGTCCAATTTATCCCATTGATCTAATAAAATATTTTGCATTGCATTGGGCAATTGATAGCCAATACCCGTTTCATGATTTATAGGGTTTTTCATGACGCTATACCTATCAATTAAATCCTTATTATCTGATAATAATGCATAACTCATTTGATACAAGCCACTATCGATAACCCTACGGTCAAATTTTCTGTACATAAAATCCGCAACCGCAGCAGCTTTATAAAATAAATTTTTTGCTTTTAAATAATCATGTTCTATATATATGGATCGTATCGCATATAAGAGGTTTGTACCTTCAAGAGAAGGTACAAAGAAATAGATATTATCTATTTCTTTTATTTTCTCAAAAACTATAGCCTCATCATTTATCCTATTCTTATATATACTTTCTAAATGATCTATTTTGTCCATTATTAGTACCCCATAAGTTTTAAAATTACTATTTCACCCGTACTTTTATCAACACAAGTAACGGTTTTTGTTATTAAGTTGCGATTAAGATTTAAAATATCACCAATAGCTTGAATAGAATTGTTGGCTGTATAATTCCTCATCGCATCTATGGTTTGATTTACCCATGCATCACTCATCTGTGATGCTTTTCCAGAACCAGCCGGATTGAGTTTGATGTTGCCGGGGGCCGACATTTGCTTAGCTTCATTTATTATAATGTCTGTTGGATTGTTTGGGTCACCTTTTATATACACTCCGTCGAAACCGTTGTTGCTTCCATATTGTGAAGCTTGTTTTACGTAACCGTCTTTTTGCAGAAGTACATCAGACAGTTGTTCTGTTTTACTCCCTGTTGCATCACCAAATTGTACAATATCATCAACAATTGTCTTTAAAGCGGTTTCTGTCGGCGCAACACGCATCCCAAATTGATCAACCAAATAGCGACTAATGTTAGTTAATGTTTGGTCCGCAGGTCTTATTGCCTTCAAAGTCTTAACCGCGGCATAATCAAATATACTAACGGCGACTTTAATGACCCTTGTTTCACTACCAACTTTTATTACCTTGTAAGCAATTTTACCTACGGCGTCAGCGATAGGAACACTCTTAACTGTTGTTTTAACCCATTTTCCTGCAATTGATGCCCAACCAGCTACCGGCACCGCAGCAGCTACGCTTAATGCGCAATTTACTTTGTCTCCTTCAATAAAATAAATACCACCATTAATTAAAGATGCTGCATCACCAATCAGAGGTACAAACCCAGCAACATCTAATATAAAATGGGTGGTTCCTCCAATTACATTCCACAATGCAACTGAGTATACCCTTGTACGCCCCCAGTCGGGATGCGCTATTTTTACTACTTCAATTTCCTGAAGATAAGATTCTGAAAACATTAAACCTGTCAAATTCATGATCGGTCCAGGCCCAACCATAATTTGACTATTGTCACTGGCATCGATCTGATCCATTAACTGATCATTATTTGCAAAAATGCCTTCAATATCATTATAGGAATAAACATTGCCAGTTATTTGATCTGTTACAGTTTCATATCCCTGGGGTTCCGAAATTATAGCGGAGCTATGGAGATCAGTCATAGGAAACACCACATAATTATTACCTGAACACCCTCCGCCACCGCTGCCATCATCCGGAGGCGGAAGCGGCATAGAGTTAATTTTTAAATTACCTGCAGGAAATCCGGTAGTTGCATGTATAGTACCACATGGATTAGTATTAGGTATTACTACCCACGATGACCCACCACCCAGATCCACCGTTAAACCATCTCCGGGATTAAAGCCGGGAATAATCAGACTAAACCCAGGATCATATGGGTCTGGAGCGCTGCCGCTATTTGTTTCCTCGTCAGGACTTAAGCTATCGCAACTCCACCAGTATGTTGTCATACTTCCATTTATTTCGATTCCGTCTTCTACCATCGTGCCACCTTTAAGCCAGCACATTAATCTATCCCATAACGAAGGGGGTGGGTAAGATGACGGATGTATATTGCCTAAGGGTACAGATGGTAGCACCCTGGCCAATGCTGAGCTTTTTATTAACTGCGAATTATTATAAACTAACCGGCTTAAAATATTATCCTGAAAGCTATATGTATATATATTACCGGTAAATTTATCACCAGTTGTATTGATATTGTTCCATTTATATGTGTATACTTTGAGTAAACCATTTATTTTGGTAAAATACAAGGCGGTGTTTGTAGCTATAGGTATACGTACCACATGTTTACCTTCTATTAAAGCTTGCTGGGCCATGTTAAGTAATTGTTCGGCAGGCTTTAATTGAGGATAGGCCACAAACCATGTCTCTATTTCATTTACATGTACCTTGTCATTATCAGACAGTTGCTGCAATGTGGTAGCAGCGGATGCGGAGGGCAAAACCGGTGTAAATGATTCGTTTTTGCGGCATGCATTAGTGCTAATCAGCAATAAGGATAACAAGAAAAAAAGCGCACGATTACTACGAATAAGCATTGACTTCATTGGGTTTAAGTTAATAGTGTATAAATAGTTTAGGAAAACCGTCTCTAATATAGTATTTTATTTATAATAATATATAAAAATATTGAATAAAAAAGCCCGGCATACTTTCGTATCCGGGCCGTAATTCCGTCTTTAATTTACATCCGAGCCGCTTGGTAAAGATTTCTCGTCGCTGCGCTCGCTCGAAATGACAATTTGGATGGAGTTTATGTCTTATTTAAATATCTGGATCATTCTGAAATTCTTATTTGCTTTAAAGCGGTAGCGCTCCAGTTCGTCGATAGTGGTTTTGATGATCTGCTTGTTATCAACCAAAACCTTTGATGGCTTAAAGGGTAGGCCGATGATCTTCATTTCGTAGTTTTCGTAACGCGGGGTGTATAAGCCGTCAACCGATTGGGTGATGGTCATGCTGTGCTCGTCGCCGGTGGTTACAAATTTCTTTTCGAGGTAAATATCCTGCTCGTAAGCAAAAGTTTCGCCGTAATCTTCAAAAAAGAAGGAGTTAACCTCATACGGTGCGTAGTATACCTGGAACAATAATTCGTCTATCTGTTTTTCGCCCACGTATTGCATTACCGGCGATTCGGGGATAACCGAGCCTGCCTTAACAAATATCGGCATGGAGTCGAGCGGGGTTTCAACCACCAGTTCGGCACCACCTTTCAGTTTTTCGTGGGTCCAGTAATGGTACCAGTCGCCTTTTGGCAGGTACACGGCGCGGGTTTTTACTCCCGGATCCATTACCGGGCAAACCAGTATCTTATCGCCAAAGGTAAACTCATCCTGCCTGAAATGGTTGATGGCCACCTCCTGCTCCTGCATTACCATGGGGCGCAATATCGGGAAACCGTAACGGTTATGCTCCCAAAAGGCGGAATAGAAATATGGCATCAGCCTGTAACGCAGCTCGATAAATTTGCGGTTAATGCTGGTATAGGGTTCGCCAAAGCTCCAGGGCTCACGCTCGCGGGTATCGCCGGCGGAGTGGGCACGCATAAACGGCGAAAACACGCCCAATTGGATCCAGCGGGTAAACAGCTCGCCATCGGGTTCGCCGCTAAAGCCGCCGATATCCGTTCCGCAGAAGGATACGCCTGATATTGACAGGCGCTGGCATTGGATGTTGGCCAGTTTTAAGTGTTCCCACGAGGCTACGTTATCGCCCGTCCACACGCAGGCATAGCGCTGCAGGCCTGAGTAACCGGCACGGGTAATAGTAAACGGACGTTTGTTCTTCATCAGTTTACGCAAACCTTCGTAGGTGGCGCGTACCATTTGCATGCCATAAACATTGTGTGCCTTACGGTGCGAGCCGCGGTGACCATCGTACTGGTGACGAACATCATCGGGGAAGGTACCTGCGCCAAAAACGGCGGGTTCGTTCATATCGTTCCACACACCGGCAACGCCTAATTGCACCAGTTCATCAAACAAACCGCCCCACCAGTCGCGTACTTCGGGGTTGGTGAAATCCGGAAACTGGCAGCGGCCCGGCCAAACATGGCCCTCCATAAAGTAATCATCGCAGCGGCGGCAAAAGTATTTTTTCTCTTTACCTTCTTTAAACACGCCGTAGTTATCGTCCACACGGATACCCGGATCAATAATGACCACGGTTTTAAAGCCCTGGTCGGACAATTCGCGGATCATCTTTTTAGGATCAGGAAAATATTTGCGGTTCCAGGTAAAACAGCGGTAGCCATCCATATAGTCGATGTCGAGATAGATGGCATCGCATGGAATTTTATTTTTACGGAAGCCCTGGGTTATTTCCCTCACTTTCGACTCCGGGTAATAGCTCCAGCGGCATTGGTGATAGCCAAGCGCCCAAAGCGGCGGCATGGGATGCATGCCGGTCAAACTATGGTAGCGTTTTACCACGTCCATCATATGCGGGCCGTGGATATAGTAGTACTGCAACTCGCCGCCATCGGCCCAGAAACTGGTTTTGGCTTTGTCTTCGGCACCAAAATCAAAATGCGATTTAAAGGTATTATCAAAAAATATACCGTGCGCTATACCTTCGTGCAGGCTGATATAAAACGGGATGCTGCGGTATAAAGGGTCCTGATCTTTTGCAAACGAGTAGGCATCGGTGTTCCAGTTAACCAAACGTTTACCTACCAGGTTAAGCTCGGTAGCCTTATCGCCCAGGCCAAAAAAGCTTTCGGCGGGGTGGCATACCTTGGTCGAATACACGTAATAACCGCCAAATTGTACGTTCTCTTCCCAGTGCATGGGTTTAGCATCAACGCTGGTAACATGGTTCTCGTTATCTGAGAAAGAAATATGGAAATCCTTTTTACGGATATGGCAGTTTACAGTGTTGGTTGATACCTGGTATTCGTCATCGTCTTCATTTAGTGAAAATACCGAAACCCGGTGGTCAGTTTTACTTACAGCATAGCTAAACTCTTCTAAAAAAACGCCGTGCGGGGCAAGGCGCACACGGATAATATCATCGCTGATAACGACAACCTCAACCTTGGCATCAGCATCCGAAAAATAAAACCGGTTACCATCCTGCGTTACTTTGAGCACCGCCCCCAGGTATTTTTTTACAATAGGTTTTAAACCTACTACGGGGTTATTTAAATGCTGGATAACCTCTTCTTCAATCACCACTTTTGCTGGTATCTCCGGATCTTCAATTTTCTCCATAATAGTTATACGGGGTTTGAGCTAAAACAATTCCAAAAAAAGTAAAATAATTGCTAACTGCGGGCCAGAAATCAAAATTAAGCTTAATTTTTAACGAAAGACCTGTAGTTTTTGAATATTTTTAAAAAAACAGTGAAATATCTATCAAAAGTTTAACAAAAAACCTGCCGTTGCCGGGATAGTGATGTTTAAGCCCTGGGTAATATTATCGGCAGTGTAGCTTTGGTTACCCAAAAGGTCGGTAAAAGTGAGCTTACCGTTTAAATGCAGGTCGCTGATCAGGTCGGGAGTGAGTTTTACCAGCAGGTTGCGCTCCTCGCGATGAAAGTTTACTACCACCAATATCCTTACATTTTCGGTGTAGCGGAGGTAGGCGTAAGTTCGTTCATCAAAACCCTGGCCTTCATTGAGATTGATGAGCATCAGTTCGTAAAACTTACCCGAGGTGATGGCCTCGTTATGCCCGGCGATATTGAGCAGCTTACTGTAAAACCCTCGAAGCTGTTTTTGCGAGTCAGATAATTGGCCGCCATCAAATTGACCGCCGTTGAGCCATTTTTGATATTCGGGTACGCCCCAGTAATCAAATATGGTAGTACGGCCGTTACCTTCGTTAAAACCCGGAACGCCTGCGGCAGGTTCGCCAACTTCCTGACCAGAGTAGATCATGACCGGACCGGTTGATAAAGTTGCCGAAACGATCATCCCGGGAACGGCCAGCCAGGCATCGCCTGCAAAATGCGTGGAGGCAATGCGTTCTTCGTCGTGGTTCTCTAAAAAGCGCAGCATGTGTTCTGGAAAGTCGTTACTTTCGTGAAAGACACAGCGATTAATATCCCATATGGTAGCATAGGTTTCGTTGCGGATGAGACGTTTTACGGCATCGTACAAACCAACCTTATCATACAGGTAATCAAAGTGGCCATTAAAAATATAGTTTCGATACTGGCTATTGTTATAGGCTTCGCCCATAAAGATAATATCCGGATATTGCTTTTTTACTTCGGGGATCACCCAGCTCCAAAACTCCACGGGCACCATTTCCACCATATCACAACGGAAACCATCCACGCCTTTGCCTGCCCAAAAGCATAGAATGTGATGCATCTTTTTCCAAAGCACATGCAGCGGATCGAAGTGGGTTTGATGACCGGCCAGGTAATCTACGCCGTAGTTCAACTTAATGGTTTCGAACCAGTCGTTTATAGATGGTGTGGCACTGAACACATCGTTGCCGGTTGCTTTGGCGGGGTTTTCATCAAAGCGCCCGTTTTTTAGCGGACTGGTATATTCATCGCCACCTGGGTTGTAAAAAGCCGGCACCTGGAAAGACTGGCCGGGGATATAGTAAAAGTCGTTCTTCGGGTCGAAGTGCTTGGTGGTGTCATCATCTTCACCAAAATCGCGCACATCTTCGGGTTTCACGTCCGATCTATAAGTTCGCGCTACATGGTTAGGCACCAGGTCGATCATTACTTTCAGTCCGTTTGCATGGGTGCGGGCAACCAATGCCTCAAACTCGGCCATGCGGTTGGGTACGTTTACCGCCAGATCGGGCGTAATATCATAATAATCGCTAATGGCATACGGCGACCCTGCCCTGCCCTTCACCACATCTGGATCGTCGGGACGGATACCATAGGCGGAATGATCCGTCATGGTGGCGTGCTCGATAATGCCGGTGTACCAAACATGGGTAATGCCCATAGCCTTTAGTTCGCGCAAAGCCACATCGGTAATATCGTTAAGCTTGCCAACGCCGTTCTCTTCTACCGAACCATAGGTTTTATTGGTGGTATTGGTGTTACCGAATAAACGGGGTAAGAGTTGGTAGATGATGTGTTTGTGCATGGGTTTGTTGAAATGTTTGAAGATTGGAATGTTTGCTTTTATTTTTTAGACTATGAGTGTTTGGTTTTTTGTCTTGTCTCTTGATTCTTGCATCTTGATTCTTTTCCAGGGCGTTCCCTACGGGCCGCGCTTTCCGCTCATACTGCACAGGCCTTAGCCACAGGGCCGGTATCCGCTGCAATCGCTAACGCGGGTATTCTCGTTATTGAAGCGTTGTTGCGTACGGCAATTCCAAGTATGCAGAGCCCCTCTGTAAGTCGGGATTGCTTCGTCCCTCGCAATGACGCGCGGAGAGAAATTTGTAAGCTTTTACAATTCCTCCAACATACCCAGCGTCATCTTATCCAAACCACTGATCACCAGATTAGCCCGGCCCAAAACATCGGGCACACCTATCCCTATGCATTTCATCCCCCCGGCAATAGCCGCTTCTATACCCGCAATAGCGTCTTCAAACACCACGCACTCATCAGGGGTAACGCCAACGGCTTCGGCGCCTTTTAGAAACACCTCGGGGTCGGGCTTGGCTTTGGATACTTTGTTTCCGTCGATCACGGCGTCGAACAAATGTTCGATGTCGACTTTTTGTAAGATTATACCGGCGTTTTTACTGGCCGAACCGAGCGCGGTTTTAATACCTGCCGCGCGGCAGGCTTCTAAAAATTCCTTAGCTCCGGGCAGTATCTCGTCGGGCTGCATTTTGGTGATCATATCCACATACCAGGTGTTTTTCAGCGTAGCTAACTGCTCTTGCTCGGCCTCGGTTTTGGTAATGCCGCCGATGCCTAAGATGATCTGGAGCGAACGTACCCGGCTCACACCTTTGAGCAGTTCGTTATCGTGTTCGGTAAAATCAAAACCCAACTGGGCGGCAAGGCGTTTCCAGGCTTTATAATGGTAAACGGCCGTGTCGACTATCACACCGTCGAGATCGAATATACAGGCTTTTATAGTACTCATTTTCATTATCGCGTAAAGCCATAAATGTAGAGTTTTTATAGGAAATGAGGTGGATTTTTGGTAAATTTACGTCTGAGGGGAAAGGTTAAAGGCGGAAAGGAGAAAGGTAAAAGCATGCGAAAATTTCTTACAATTTCCCCCCTGCTTTTTGTTCATTGGTTCATCGGTCATTAGTCGATCGGCATTCTCTGGCGTAGAAAACCGAAAGAAATTAAAAATACCGCGTCATTAGACTAAAAGAAAATTGATTAACAAAGCTATCAGGCAAAAACATATCATATGACCATCGGACTATTTGGAAGAAAATTTACTGGTATAGACTTAAATGGAACCTGGGAGTCTTATAATTACTATTTACCGGACATGAATTATGGTGGCTTTCTGATCTATCAAGATCGTTTGCCCAAATATTATATTAATTTCATAGATGAGAAGTTTACAGACATGAGCGATTATATCCATACCCATAATATTGATGCTGAAAAACTCTTAAAAAAGATATGCGAAATTTGCCCTGAGAATAATTTAAGGTTACGACCGAAGTCAAAGTGGTTTGCTTATAAAGCCGGGAAGGAAGAATCGTTTGACTATGAAATAGAAGAGTTTCCTATTAGCATTTGGAATGAAGTAAAACATAAGCTGTAGACACCCAACAAGCATTTTATATTTTAAAATCCCCCCTCAATCCCATTTGTAAAAACGGTAATACCACTATTAAATATCTGCTTTGTTTAACTAACTTAGATTCACAAACTCAACCATCCTGATGAAATTAACCAAAGCCATTATATCAACCCTTTTTACGTTGGTTTTGATATGGGCCCTGCAAACAAAATTTGGCGATATACCGCCATTAGGCAAGCTTTTAAACCCCGCTACGGGTTTTTGGCAAAATGCCGAGAGTAAAAATATCCAGGCCAATAAAAGCATTAACCTGAAAGGTTTGTACGGCAAGATCACCATCAGGTATGATGAAAATATGATACCGCATATCTTCGCCGAAAACGACCATGACCTGTATTTTGCCCAGGGCTATGTTACAGCGGTGGACAGGCTTTGGCAAATGGACATCCAGACACGGTCGGCATCGGGCAGGTTATCGGAGATCGTTGGTCCGAAAGCCCTGGAGCTTGACCGTTACCACCGCCGCATGGGCATGGTTTACGGCGCCGAAAATACCCTGGCCGAGTGCATGAAGGACCCGAAGGTTAAGGAAATATTGGAGGCTTACGCCGATGGTGTTAACGCGTACATCCATAGCCTGCCCTCAAAATATTACCCGCTCGAGTTTAAGCTACTGGATTACGCGCCGGAGGATTTTAAACCTATCAATTGCGCATTGGTACTTAAACTGATGTCGGAAACGCTGGCGGGCGGATCGGACGATTTTGCCATGACCAATACCTTAAAGTTGTTTGGCCCGAAGATCACCAACGATCTTTTCCCGGATCAGGCATTTAAGGAAGACCCGGTTATCCCGAAAGGAACCAAATGGAATTTTAAAGCCCTGCCCCTGCCACCGGCATCAAAGGGCTTTATGGCCGATATGACCGATACCATTAAAACCAAACCCAAGGTTGAAGGCATTGGCAGTAATAACTGGGTGGTTGCCGGCAGCCGGTCGGCAAATGGTTACCCTATTTTAGCCAACGACCCGCATCTGGACCTGAGCTACCCATCCATTTGGTACCAAATGCAGCTTACTGCGCCGGGTGTGAGCGTGTATGGCGTTTCTATCCCGGGTACGCCAACAATCATCATCGGTTACAACCAAAAAATTGGCTGGGGCGTTACCAACGTTGATGCCGATGTTTTGGATTGGTACCAGGTGAATTTTAAGGACCTGAGCAAAAACGAATATTGGTACAATGGCAAATGGGTGCCGGTTAAAAAGCGGATCGAAGAGATCAAAATACGCAACCAGCCAACGGTTTACGATACCGTGTTATATACCAACAACGGGCCGGTGGTTTATCAAAACGCCAGCCTTAAACCTGCCAAACTGGGCGCCGCCCGTATTGTGCCTGTAGGCGATGCCTTGCGCTGGATAGCACACGATCCATCGAAGGAGTTTAAAACTTTTTACCTGCTAAACCGGGGCAAAAATTACGATGACTACCGCGAAGCCTTAAAGTATTTCACTGCACCTGCGCAGAACTTTATTTTCGCCAGTGTTGATAACGATATCGCGATAACGCCGAACGGTAAGTTTCCGTTAAAGTATAAAGACCAGGGCAAGTATATTTTGGATGGCAGCGACCCTGCCGATAACTGGCAGGGCTGGATACCGCCAGAGCAAAACCCGACGGTAAAAAACCCGGTGCAGGGCTATTTAAGCTCGGCCAATCAATCATCTACGGATAATACCTATCCGTATTACATCAACTGGCGGTTTGGCAGCTACCAGCGGGCCAAACGCATTAACGACCGTTTGAACGACATGCACAAGGCTACTGTAGATAGCCTGCGTGCTTTACAAAACGACAACTACAGCATTTTTGCCCAGGATGTTTTGCCAACCATGGTGGATGACGTTGACGAAACCAAGCTTGATGAAAAGCAGAAATACGTTTACCATGTGATAGAAGCCTGGGACAAGCAATACACAGCTTACTCCATGGGGCCAACTATTTTCAGTATTTGGTGGGATAATTTGTATAACGCCATCTGGGCCGATGATTTTGGCGTTAAAGGCGCACTGGACTTGCAACTAAAATGGCCAAGCAATTACCGCACCGTTGAACTGCTGGTTACCCAGCAACAATCAAAATGGTATGATGATACCCGCACTTTGGGTGTTGAAACCCGCGATTACCTGATCCAGAAAACCTTTGAAGCAACAGTAGACAGCCTGTACAAACATTATGGAAAGCCCGGCAAAAGCTGGCAATGGGGACCGGTTAAAGGTTCGCACATTGCGCACCTGGGCCGGGTTGAGGGTTTAGGTTCAGGCGAGTTTGATGCCGACGGTACCGGCGGCGTGATCAACGCACTGAGCGATACGCACGGCCCATCGTGGCGCATGATCGTACAGTTTGGACCGGTAGTTAAAGGCTACGGTATATTTCCCGGCGGCGAATCGGGCAACCCGGGCAGCTTTTATTACGATAATATGTTCCGCACCTGGAAAAACGGCCAACTCAATCCCTTGCTATTTATGCAAAATAGTAACGACGAGCAAAAACACATTAAATCGACCTTAACTATCAACAACAAATAATATGTTATTTTTCATCATACTCATAGCCTGCCTTGCTGTCAATTTCGTACTACCCTGGTGGATAGTGGCCATCATTTCGTTTTTAGCGGCATTCTTCATTGCTAAAACTTCTGCGCATGCGTTTTGGTCGGCCTTTGCGGCGATATTTATTGTGTGGACGGCAATGGCGTTATTTAAAAGTGTGCCCAACAACCACATTTTAGCCACCCGTATGGCGCATGTTTTCCCCTTAGGCGGGCATTGGATAATATTGTTAATGATCACTGCTGTGATTGGTGGTTTGGTTGCGGGGATGGCAGCCTTATCGGGACAACTGATCAAAAGGGTGATCAAGGACAAAGCATAAATTCAATCCTATATATGCAAACCGGCGAGAGGCAAAATGTGTACGAAGTTTACAATAAGATAGCCGTATGGTTTTCTGAGAATCGGTATGCCGGGTTGATGGAGAAAAGTTACCTGGATGATCTGATAGAACTTATCCCTGCCGGGGGCGCTGTATTGGATTTAGGCTGCGGTACCGGCAAACCGATTATGGAGTACCTGCTTAGCCAAAAACTTAAAGTAGCCGGCGTTGATGCGAGCAGCGAAATGCTGAAGATAGCGGAAGCGAATTTCCCCGATGTACAATTCATTTTGCAGGATATGCGATCGCTTAAGCTGAATCAAAAATTTGATGCCATTATTGCCTGGCACAGCTTTTTCCACTTGCCGGCTGTTGATCAGCCTGGTATGTTCGGGGTATTTGAAAAACATATCGATCCAAACGGTGTGTTGCTTTTTACTTCGGGGCCGAAAAGTGGCGAAGCATGGGGAATGAACGGCGGAGAAAACCTGTTCCATGCTTCGTTAGCGCCCGATGAGTATAAAACCTTATTGAGCGACCATCATTTTAAAGTATTGAAATACGTAGCAGAAGACCCGGAATGTGGTGGTGCTACGGTTTGGATGGCACAATACCATGATTTAACAAATGACTGACGAGGCACAACATTCATCTGCATATCTTTGCGCCAATGAGTATTCCGGGTAAGCAGCAGGTATTTGGTATTGAAAGCGACGAGCAGTTTAACGCGGTTGCTTTACAGGTGTTTCGCCACCAGGCAACGCACAACGCTATTTATCGCGAATTTTTAGCAGGCTTAAAAACTGATGTTGAAGCTGTTACTGATACCGGGCAGATACCGTTTTTGCCCATCGAGTTCTTTAAAAGTCACGCGGTGGTAAGCAGCGATGCCGGTGCAGAGGTAACTTTTACCAGCAGCGGCACTACGGGTATGATCACCAGCCGGCATTTAGTTACCGATGTAAGCTGGTATACCGAGAGCTTCCGCAAAGCTTTTGAACTGTTTTATGGCGACATTAAAAGTTACACGGTTTTAGCCCTACTCCCATCGTACCTGGAGCGCGAAGGTTCATCGCTGATCTACATGGCCGATGACCTGATCAAACAATCCAATAATGCCGATAGTGGCTTTTACCTGTATAACCATGATGACCTGTACAAACAGCTTATTCATCAGCAGCAGCTTAAAAAACCAACTTTACTAATAGGCGTTACCTTTGCTTTGCTGGATTTTGTGGAGAATTACCGGGTTGATTTCCCTGAAATGATCGTGATGGAAACCGGTGGAATGAAAGGGCGCCGTAAGGAAATGATCCGCGAGGAGTTGCATGATACACTTTGTAAGGGTTTTGGTGTAACACATATCCATTCGGAATATGGGATGACTGAACTGTTATCGCAGGCTTACTCAAAAGGCGATGGTGTTTTTGAATGCCCGCCCTGGATGAAGATCGTTACCCGTGATACTAACGACCCGCTGGACAAACTTGGCTTTGGCCGTACGGGCGGCATCAATATTATCGATCTGGCGAATGTAAATTCGTGCTCGTTCATCGCCACGCAGGATCTGGGCAGGGTGCAACCCGATGGCAGCTTTGAAGTTTTGGGCCGGTTTGATCATTCGGACATACGGGGTTGCAACCTGTTAATTGGTTAATTTAGAAGCCATAACTCACAGAATATTGTTATTTTTGTGATACTGATACAAACATTGAATAACGATGATAGAAAAATTTTTGAACGACCAGCAAGATCCAAAAGCGATTGAAAAAGTTTACTCGCGCCTGGTTGACCTGTTAACCACGGGTGAAGAAATATTATATATAGCCGTACAAAAAAAGCCTATTGTTAACGTGTTGCCCGATTGTGTGGCCCTGACCAACAAACGCCTGCTGTTTTTTACCCCGGCAAACCTTGGCTTATCCATGAAGTTTGTTGACTTTGTTTGGAAGGACATTATTGACGTACAGATAAAAGAAGAAATTTTAGGCGCCGTATTTAGCTGTAAAACCGCCAACGGAGCCGAAATGGGTGTTGATTACCTGCCTAAGGTACAGGCCCGTAAACTATACCAGATAGCCCAGGCCCGTAAAGAGGATGAGCGCGAAGCCCGCCGCCTGCGTGAACTGGAAGAAAAACGTGCCGAATCGGGGGCGTTGCAGTTTGATAACCCGGCAGCTTTTGCACACACGGCGGCGCCAACACCGCCACCTGCACCGGTACATACCCCGGAACCAGAACCTGTTAAAGCGCCTGTAGTTGAGGCCGCCAAACCCGACGAGCTAACCGAGAAACTGCAAAAACTAAAGAAACTGTTTGACCACGGGTTGATATCGCAAGACGAGTACAACCGTAAGAAGATGGATTTGCTGGATGATTTTTAAGAGTTATAGATTTAATTGTCATTTCGACCGGAGGGAGAAATCCTCTGCTTCCATACTTGTCTGCAGCAGAAGATCTCTCACTATCGTTCGAGATGACAACGGGTAGGAAAATAAATTATCCGGCGATGATCAAAAAGTAATTCTTTTTACCTTTTTGAGCTACCATGAATTTACCATTGATCAGGTGGTCGCCGTTATAAATATCATCAACCGTGTTTACCTTTGTTTTATTGATGGCTACTCCCCCGCTTTGGATCATCTTTTTAGCTTCGCCTTTGGATGGGAAAACGGCGGCCTTCGCGGCAAGCAGGTCAACAACGTTAACACCTTCTTTCAGCTCAGCCAGGCTAATATTATAATTAGGTACACCTTCAAACAAACCGATCACTTCTTTATCGTTTAGCTCGTTCAAAAACTCAATGCCGGTGTTGCCGAATAAAAACTCGGATGATTTGATCGCTTTTTCATAAGCAGCTTCACCATGCACACGGATGGTGATATCTTTAGCTAATGCTTTTTGCAGTACGCGCAGATGCGGCGCGGTTAAGTGCTCTGTTTCCAGTTGTTCAATTACCTCTTTATCAAACAGGGTAAAAATGCGGGTATAGGTTTTGGCATCCTCATCACTTGCGTTGAGCCAAAACTGGTAAAACTGATATGGAGATGTTTTTTCGGCATCGAGCCAGATGTTGCCGCCTTCGGTTTTACCAAACTTGGTACCATCGCTCTTTTTGATGAGCTGGGTAGTTAAAGCATAAGCTTCGCCCTGCCCTTCGCCTTTGCGGCGGATCAGCTCGGTACCGGTGACAATATTGCCCCACTGGTCAGAGCCGCCCATTTGCAGGGCACAGTTATGGTGTTTCCACAGATAGTAAAAATCATAGCCTTGTACCAGTTGGTAGCTAAACTCGGTAAAGCTCATACCGGTATCGCCGCTGATGCGGTTTTTAACCGAATCCTTCGCCATCATATAATTAACGGTGATGTGTTTACCTACATCGCGGATAAAATCCAAAAAGTTAAAGTTTTTAAACCAATCGTAATTGTTAACCATTTGGGCGCTGTTGGCACCGCAGTCAAAATCCAAAAACTTTTCGAGCTGGCTCTGGATGCCGCGTAAGTTATGCTGCAAAGCGTCTTCGGACAATAAATTACGCTCGGCAGATTTACCCGACGGATCACCAACCATACCGGTAGCACCGCCAACCAGGGCATAAGGCTTATGGCCCGCACGCTGAAAGTGGATCAGTGTCATGATCTGCGCAAGGCTACCCACATGCAACGAATCGGCAGTAGGATCGAAACCTATATAACCTGATACCATACCTTTGTTTAACAGGTCCTCGGTTCCGGGCATAATATCGTGCAGCATGCCCCGCCAGCGTAGTTCTTCAACAAAATTCATATCTTAAACATTGAGGCTGCAAATATAGAAGAATCAAACAAAAACCGGGTCGCTAACACTTCTTCATATGTAATTCATAAAATGTACGTATCTTACCCATGTTGACGACCATCATCTATGAATTTTTTATCGCATTATTATTTCGACAGGCATAATACTGATTCCTATCACGTTACCGGAACGGTATTGCCCGACCTGCTTAAAAATGCCGATAAAAATGCCAACGTCCACCCCGAAAAAATTGAGCGCCATGAGCACCCTTATGTCAATTCGTTATTAGATGGCTGGAAGCGGCATTTGGAAGTTGACCGTCATTTTCACTCGTCGGATTTTTTTAACCACCACTCGCACCAATTAAAATTAGCGTTGAAACCAGCAACCCAAAGTTCGCCTGTAAAGCCTTTCTTTTTAGGGCACATCGCTTTAGAGCTGATCTTAGATAATCTGCTTATCACCAACCAAAAAGTTAGCATCGATGCGTTTTATCAGCATTTAGATCATACCAAGCAAGAGCACCTGCACAGCTTTTGGGCGGTAAGCAACCTACATAACCCCGATGTGTTCTTTAAATTCTGGGCCGAGTTTAAACACCATCGTTATTTACACAGCTACGCCGAAGCAAGCCAGGTGGCTTATGCTTTAAAACGGATATGCATGCGGGTTTGGAAAGATCCGTTTACCCCTGAACAGGAAGCCATGCTAACCGATGCGATAATAGCTTATCGCGCCCTGTTACTACCGGATTTTATGGGGATATTTGATGAGATCGAGGGCTATCTGGATTAACTTTTAATCAGATTTATCTTTTCGGGCTTATTTAGTAACAGGCATAGCGCCGGCATTTTTACAACTGCTTTTTAAAAAACCCGTTCAAAATCAGCCAATAACATTAAAAATTATTTGTTTTGGATTAAAATATATCCGTACCTTTGCAGTCCCAATTGGATTGGGAAAAGGAGACAAATTATTTAATGGCAAAAAAACAAGAAGCAGAAAAAGAATTAAAGGCTAAAGAAGCCGAGTTAGGCGCGATCAACGCGAGTCCTAAAGAAAAAGAGAGCATTGAGTCAGAAGCTGATTCATTGTCTATCGAAGACATCAAAAAAGCAACCGTTACTTCGGCAGTTACCCCTGGCGATTTTGACTGGGATGCTGATGACAAAAAATTTGGTAACTACAGTGACTCTGATCGCGAGCAGTTAGAAAAAATGTACGATGGTACATTCAGCTCTATCAACAAAGGCGAGATCATCAGCGGTGTTGTAGTTAACATCAACAACAAAGATGTGGTATTGAACATCGGCTTTAAGTCTGACGGTTTGGTATCGCTTTCTGAATTCCGTGATACCCCTGATTTGAAAGTGGGTGACAGTGTTGACGTGTTTGTTGAATCGCAGGAAGATGCTAACGGCCAGTTGGTACTTTCGCGTAAACGCGCTAAAACTCAAAAATCATGGGAGCGTATTAACAGTGCTTTAGATAACGATGAGATCATCACCGGTTTTGTGAAGAGCCGTACAAAAGGTGGTTTAATTGTAGATATAATGGGCGTAGAAGCCTTTTTACCTGGTTCGCAGATCGATATCAAACCTATCCGCGATTACGATGTGTACGTAGGTAAAACAATGGAATTCAAAGTTGTTAAGATCAACCACGAGTTTAAAAACGTAGTGGTATCGCACAAAGTGCTGATTGAAGACGATTTGGAAAACCAAAAAACTGAAATTGTTGCCAAGCTTGAAAAAGGTCAGGTATTGGAAGGTACCGTTAAAAACATTACCGACTTCGGTGTATTCATCGACTTGGGTGGCGTTGACGGCTTACTGCACATTACCGACATTAGCTGGGGCCGCATAGAGCATCCGAAAGAAGTATTGGCATTAGATCAAAAGATCAACGTTGTTGTTCTGGATTTTGATGACGAGAAAAAACGTATTGCTTTAGGTTTAAAACAATTAACTCCACACCCTTGGCAGTCGCTTGACGAAGGCATCCAGGTTGGTTCGAAAGTTAAGGGCCGTATCGTAACTGTTGCTGATTACGGTGCTTTCTTAGAGATCATCCCAGGTGTTGAAGGTTTGATCCACGTTTCAGAAATGTCGTGGTCGCAAAACCTGCGCAGCCCTCAGGAGTTCCTGAAAGTAGGCGACGAGGTTGAAGCTCAAGTATTAACACTTGACCGCGATGACCGCAAAATGAGCTTAGGTATTAAACAATTAACTCCTGATCCATGGCAACATGCTGCCGAGAAATATGCAATCGGTACTAAACACGTTGCTACAGTTAAAAACATGACCAACTTTGGTGTGTTTGTTGAACTGGAAGACGGCATTGACGGTTTGATCCACATCAGCGACCTATCATGGTCTAAAAAAGTAAATCACCCTAACGAATTCACTAAAGTTGGTGAAAAATTAGACGTGGTTGTTTTAGAACTTGACGTTGAGAACCGCAAACTGAGCTTAGGCCACAAACAACTGGAAGAAAACCCTTGGGATACTTTCGAAACTATCTTCACTATCGACTCGATACACGAAGGTACTGTATTGAAAGTTACCGATAAAGGTGCGATAGTTGCTTTACCTTATGGTGTTGAAGGCTTTGTGCCAACCAAACACATGGTTAAAGAAGATGGCAAGAGCATCAAAGCTGACGATACAGCTGAGTTCAAGATCATTGAATTTAACAAGGAAAACAAACGTATTGTGATCTCTCACGCCCGCATCTGGGAAGAAGCCCGTGCCGAAGCAAGAGTACAAGAGTTTGAAACCCGCAAAAAAGAAGCAAAAACTGCTACCAATGCTGTGAAAAAAGTGAAAGATTCGGTTGAGAAATCAACTTTAGGTGATCTGAGCGTTTTAGCACAATTGAAAGAGCAAATGGAAGGTGCCGAAAGCAAAGCGCGCAAAGCACCAGCCGCTGCTAAAAAAGCTGAGGAAGCAGAAGAAGCTGAATAAGCTTTAAATAATTTAATCTCCCAAAGCCCCGTCGGTAACGATGGGGCTTTTTTTGTGCGGTAAAAAGCTGTACGGGTTAATGTCGGTGAAGGCACCGACATTGGGAAATGAGGTTGCTTCGTTCCTCGCAATCACACTTTTGATATAACTTGCATATCCTTCATTATTTGCGTATATTTAAGCAAAGCGCGAGGCTTAAAGCATTACAAACTTGGCAATAGCATACCGATATTTTATTAAAAAATACCGACAAATACCCACCTTTCCGGATTTTTTGTTGCGAATTTGGCAATGAAATTGGGTATAGCCGAACTGTATAGTTTATCAACGCTGTGATGGGTAAATTTTTCAAAAATCTCAATACGCAAATCTCAATACTCAAATCTAATTTCTATCTTTGCCCAAACCTACCCAAACGATGCTTAATTCAACATTGCTCGACGGTCAAAAATTTCAGATCACCATACAACGCTTGTGTCGGCAATTGATAGAAAACCATAACGATTTTTCAAATTCGGTTATCATTGGCATACAGCCGCGCGGTATTTATTTAGCAAAACGCATAGCCGAAGAATTGCGGAAGATATTACCCGGCAAAACCATTTTACAGGGCGACCTGGATATTACCTTTTATAGGGACGATTTTCGCCGCCGCGAATCGCCATTGGTACCAAACTCCACGCATATCGATTTTATTGTGGAAGGAAAAAAGGTGATCATGATGGACGATGTACTGTGGACGGGCCGCACCATCCGCGCTTCAATGGATGCCATGCTGGCTTTTGGCCGGCCCGAGAAGGTTGAGTTGTTGGTTTTGGTTGACAGACGTTACTCACGCCATTTACCTGTAGCTGCCGATTATATCGGTATCGAGGTTGACTCGATAGCTTCGCAAAAAGTAGTGGTAAGCTGGAAAGAGACTGATGGCGAGGATAAGGTGGTGTTGCTGTCGGATGTAAAGTAAGAGAAAGGTGATTTCGAATGTCGAATTTTCAATTTCGAATTTATCTTATAAATAATAAAAGGCTTTTTAAAAAATTCGAAATTCCACATTCGAAATAAAACTATGGGTACTCTAAGCACGCGACATTTACTTGGGATAAAAGATCTGAACAAGCAGGATATTGAACTGATATTTGAAACTGCCGATACTTTTAAGGATGTATTGAACCGCCCGATTAAAAAAGTGCCGTCGCTGCGCGATGTAACCATTGCCAATATCTTTTTCGAGAATTCTACACGTACACGCTTATCCTTCGAACTGGCAGAAAAGCGCCTTTCGGCGGATATTGTAAACTTTGCCGCATCGTCATCATCGGTTAGCAAAGGCGAAACGCTGATCGACACGGTAAATAACATTCTGGCCATGAAAGTGGATATGGTGGTAATGCGCCACCCCTACGCCGGTGCAGGAGTGTTCCTGTCAAAGCATGTAAAGGCACAGATCGTAAACGCGGGTGATGGCGCTCACGAACACCCTACGCAGGCCCTGCTTGATGCTTTTTCGATCCGCGAAAAGTATGGCGAGGTTGCCGGCAAAAAGGTAGTGATCGTGGGTGATATCTTACATTCGCGCGTAGCCCTGTCAAACATACTTTGCCTTAAACAATTGGGCGCCGAAGTAATGGTTTGCGGCCCTACTACCCTGATACCGAAATATATTGGCTCGTTGGGTGTAAAGGTTGAACATAACCTGGTAAAAGCCCTTAACTGGTGCGATGTAGCCAACATGCTGCGCATACAACTGGAGCGCCAGGATATCAAGTATTTTCCCTCGTTACGCGAATACACCATGCTTTACGGCTTAAATAAGCAGATACTCGATTCGCTTGATAAGGAGATAACGGTAATGCACCCCGGCCCTATTAACCGCGGCGTTGAAATTACCAGCGACGTTGCCGACAGCAAACAATCCATCATACTCGACCAGGTGGAGAATGGTGTAGCTATTCGTATGGCGGTGCTTTATTTGCTGGCCGGGCAAACGCAGTAGGTACTCAATCAGTCCACAACTGCAACTCGCACAATAAATCGAATTATCATTTCGTTTAACTTGTAGTTAATTAAATATCTACAAACACTATGAAATTCGATTTAAAAACAACTCAGCAAAAGCCGGCCGGCTTTTTAAAAGTGGTTATGCTTGTCGCGATCGCGGCAGTATTTTTAGCATCGTGTACCAAGTATAACGGCGATTATTATTACGACCCGGGACCGGTGGCACAGCTTAACGTCGTGAACGCCTCTCCTGGTTCGGCAAGTTATAATTTTGCCTTAGGCAATAACTTTGTAAACGGCAGTCCCCTACTATACGGGCAGCGCACAGGTTATTTGAATGCTTATGCCGGTAAACGCTTGTTCTCTTTAACATCCGGCGGTACAACCAATGTTATTGCTACCGACACGCTTAACCTGGCTGCAAACGGCTATTATTCGCTTTACATTACCGGCTTGAACAGTGCGCCAACATTTTTCTTTACACAGGATGACTTTTCGGCGCCTGTTTTGGGAAAAGCCAAGGTTAGGTTTATCCAGTTGAGCCCTGATGGTGGTCCGTTCGATCTGTCAATACAAAACGGTGCAACCTTGTTTACAAATCAGGGCTATAAAACAGCTTCGGCATTTACCAGTATAGATCCAGGAACTTACACGTTTCAGCTAAAGGCTGATCAGACGGGTACGATAACAACTCTTTCGTCCGAAACGATTAGCGCAGGCAGAATTTATACAGTGTGGGTTAAAGGCCTTGTTGACGGGACAGGCGATTATGCAATCAGCGGAAAAGTAAGTGTGAATAATTGATATTGTTGATTGACTGACCCGATGGCAGGATGAATGTTATTTAATGTTCTCCTGCCTTTTTTTACTTTTTTCCAGTTCGTCTGTCAGTTCAGGATCGATATCTTTTTCGTCTTTGAGATTGCGCCAGATCAGAAAAATAATGATCGCCGCTGCGATAACGATAACAATAATTGTTTCCGGAGTATTAAGGCTCATAATTCGCTAATTAGTTCTTTGACAATCAATATACTATCAAAAAAACACATCAAAACTTTAATAGTTTTAATAACTCAAAATTTAAACCTGACTTAACCTTTTTTTAACCTTTCTTACTAAAACAGGTGTGCATAAATAACAACTGATATTTGATAGAGTTTGACCAATATGCCCAGTTATGTGCCCCGGGCCTGATGATAAAATCATGCGGGATCTTTTGAGCCAGCAGCTTATCATGAAACTCGCAGTTTACCTTGTAAAAAAAATCATCGCTGCCACAATCAATAATCAGGGCTAACTTACCGGGCGTTAACAGGTTAATCATATTGGTAACAGTGTTTTGATCCCATAGTTCCTTATTTTCATCATACGGGCCTAACTTTTCAGCTATTCGCCAGTTTTTAGGGAACGGCCTGAAATCCACACCACCGCTGGTACTACCGGCAACACCAAAAACGTCCTGATGTTTGAACGACAGGTATAAGGCTCCATGCCCGCCCATGCTCAATCCTGTAATACCACGTTGCAACCGGTCTTTATTGGTTTTGTAATGCGCATCTATCCAGTTAACCAGCTCTGTAGCTACGTAGGTTTCGTAGCGCCAGTTCTTATCAACCGGGCTGTCAAAATACCAGCTGGTTACGTTGCCGTCGGCGCAAACAATGATCATCTGGTACAGGTCGGCCAGATCTTTTATCTCCGGCACGTTATTTATCCAGTTGGCATAATTGCCACCAGCGCCATGCAAAAGGTAAACTACGGGCATACCTTTCAGTTTAGCATAAGCATCTGGCTTAACTACCACGGCTTTGATCTGCTTGTTCATGGCTGCGCTAAAGGTAGATACGGTATCAACAGTAGCCGCGAGGGTTACATCATGTGTAAACGCAACAAAAAACAACAGGGTAAGTATTTTAAGATATTTGTTCATTTTACATTTTAGCTTTTGCCATCCAAAACAGGGCATTCAGTATCAATTTGTCTTCGTATTCATTTTCCAGGGTATGCGACAGGTCTTTATTGGTATGGTGCTCATAATCGATATCATTGTGGCCCATATTGATGTATAACATTTTATAGTTCTTATTTGTCCAGGCCACGGGGTAATAGCCGCTGTGCCATATCTCGCTTTGCTTTGGCCCTGTGCCCAGCGGGAAACTTGCCGGATCGATCGACAGCAATATTTTGATATCCGGATCATTGCGCAAATCTTTTTCCCAGCGATACCATTCGTTTGGAGCCGATTTGAATGTCGAAGGCAAATCTTTCATCATGGGGTTGGATGCATCTTCAACTTTCAGCACAGCCGATGTTGGCCGCCAGGTATTACTTCCGTACTGTCCCGAGCCTAAAAACTCGTTATGGTACCAGTCCCAGTTTTGCGGATAGCCCGATGGCGTAAGCGCAAAGGCCGAAAAGTGAAAACCTATCCAGCCTCCACCCTTCTCCATATATTTTTTGAAGGCTTCGCGTTGTTCGGGCGCTTCGGGGCGGGTATCTAAAAACAATACTACCTGGTAGTGCGATAGATACTCAGCATTGAGGTTGCTCCAAACATTGGTCGAGTCGTAGGTAAAATTATATTTCTTAGCCATTTCGGAAAACCATTTATTGGCTTCATGCACAAAGCTGATATGCGCCTGATCGCTTTTTGCAGTATAAAAACCTATGACATGAAATTTAGGTTTGTTTTGTGCCTCTGCACCGGCAAACAAAAGGCATAATGTAAAAAGCGTAAATGCGGCAGTTACTGTTTTTTTGAGCATAAGGTTTTCAATTGGTATGGCACATAAAACTAAATATTCTTTCGGGATTTTAAAATTGAGCTATACAACAAAACCTACTATTCTCAAATAAACTACATTTGTTTATAAACAAAAAACAATGGCAAAATTGGATAGTAAATTACGGGTAATAGTTACCGGTGCAACCGGGATGGTTGGCGAAGGCGTGCTACAGCAATGTTTGCAACACGCACAGGTTGAAGCCGTTTTGGTGATCAACCGTAAACCTTGCGGCGTTACACACCCTAAGCTTAAAGAGATCATTCATGCTGATTTTTTTGATATCTCGCCTGTTGCAAATCAGTTGAGCGGTTATAACGCCTGTTTTTTTTGCCTCGGTGTTTCCTCTATCGGGATGAAAGAGCCTGAATATTATAAAATGACCTATACTTTAACCATGCACGTAGCGCAAACCTTAAGCAGGTTAAACCCCGGTATGACTTTCTGTTATATATCGGGCGGCAGCACCGACAGCACCGAGCAAGGCAAAATAATGTGGGCACGTGTTAAAGGTAAAACCGAAAACGACCTGGCTAAACTGCCTTTTAAACAGGAATACAACTTTCGCCCGGGGATGATGAAACCCGCCAAAGGAGCAAAAAATGTATTGAAGTTTTATAAATATTTAGGTTGGATGTATCCTTTACTCCGCGCACTGGGTATGGCCACTACCATTGCCGAGCTGGGATTGGCGATGATCAATTCGGCAATCTACGGTTACAAAACCCGGATATTGGAGATCAAAGACATTAAAGAGCTGGCTGCATATCACGAATAAAAAAGCAAGCCACATGTATTATCAGGCAACTATACGCTGCCAATCAGGATGGCGCTTTAAATAGTGCTGTACATACGGGCATAGCGGCACTATTTTCAAATGTTTGGCCTCAATAGATCTGAATACTTTTTCAACCAATGCAGCAGCTACGCCTTTCCCTTCCAGTTCAGCGGGCACTTCGGTATGTACCAGGTAAATTTTGCCGTCTTTTTTTAGATAATCGATAAAAGCACGGTGATCTTCAACTGTTATTTCAAAGTTATGGATAGCCTCGTTATCAATAAGTGGTGTATTATCGTAATTCATATCGGATGTTTATAATCCAAATATAAGGTATAAACTTAGCAATTACAGGTTGAGTTAGGCACTGATACCTTTTTACCTGATTCGTTTTCCAGGTAATAACAGTTGCCGTTACTATCTTTATACAATATTTGGTTGGTGCCATTATAAGTACCGCAAGGCTGGTCTTTGTTAACTTTGGTACAGGCCGCTATCGATAAAAATATAGTAAAAAGCATACCTGCAAATAGTAAGAAGGGTAATTTTTTCATCATACAAAATAATTCCGGGTTAAACTATGACTACGGAAATCGATAAAATTTATTGTGGTGAGGCTTTAATTTATTAGTTTTATTATCATGAACCGCATTGACCGTATAACCGCAATCCTCATACAACTCCAATCAAAACGGGTTGTTAAAGCGCATGATATCGCTTCGCGGTTCAACATTAGTTTGCGTACCGTTTACCGGGATGTTAAAACACTCGAAGAAGCCGGCATCCCCATCATAGGCGAAGCGGGCATTGGCTACTCGATAATGGATGGCTACAGGCTACCGCCGGTTATGTTTACCAAAGAAGAAGCTATTGCGTTTTTAACTGCCGAAAAGTTTATGGATAAACTAACCGATACCATAAGCGGCGCAAGCTACAGTTCGGCTATGTATAAAATAAAGGCAGTGCTAAAAGCTACCGAAAAGGATTTTTTGGAGCAATTGGATAACAATATAGAGGTAGTTAAAAGCAGAAAAACGGAACACACCAACCTTGATATCAATCCTATTCAGGATATTTTGATTGAGGGGATATCGCAGAAAAAGGTATTATCTATCCAATACTTTGCTAACCACAGTCAGCAAAAAACAAAGCGGCTGGTTGAGCCAGTAGGTATTTTTTACCTGGATAACTTTTGGCACCTGATTGCCTGGTGCCGCTTGCGAAACGATTATCGCGATTTCCGTATTGACCGGATATCTGATTTGGTTGTTACCGATACCGTTTTTAAGCAAGAGCATCCCACCTTAAAACAACACCTTGATAAAGTTACCGAAGCGCGAAATTTACAAACGGTAATTATCCGTATTGATAAGCAAGCCGTCCCTTTTATTAGCGGGCAAAAGTATTACAGCGGTTTTGTATCCGAAAGAGAGGTGGACGACAAGGTAGAAATGACTTTTTTAACAGGATCCATAGAGGGCTTTGCACGATGGTATATGATGTTTGCCGACTATGCCGAAATTGTAAGCAACGATCACCTCATCTATAAAATAGAAAGCATCCTTACCAAAGTTAATATGCAGTTTGAAAAAAATTCGGCCCTGGGTTAATTGTTTACAACCTTGCCCTTATCCAATTTCAAAACTAAATTAACACTATCCGGAATTTCGTACTGGTAATGCGTAACATAAATCAAAGTGGTATTACCCAGGCTACAAATGGCATCAACCACATGTTTAAAATGCTGCTGCTGATGTGCGTCTAATCCCTGGCAAGGCTCGTCAAATATCAATAACGGCGGATTTTTCACCAGTGCCCTTGCCAGCAATATCAACCGCTGCTTACTAGCCGATACACTTTTTAATGGCTTACGCGCATCTGCTTCCAGTTCCAGTAATTTCATCCAACGCAAGGCAACTTCGGCCTTTTGTGGCTGGCTGGGCCTGAATAAGCCCAGCGTATCATAAAAGCCCGATTCAATAACCTGCAGGCAGGTATTGTCTGTCGGGAAGTATTGGTGCAGTTCGGGCGATACAAAACCAATCTTATTTTTAATATCCCATATACTTTCGCCGGTACCACGTTTACGGTCAAACAAAACAATATCATTAGCGTAGGCCTGCGGGTTATCGCCATTGATCAGGCTTAGTAAGGTAGATTTTCCTGCACCATTCGCGCCAAGTAAAGCCCAGTGTTCACCTTGTTTAATTGCCCAGTCAACCTTATCCAATACCTGGTTTTCGCCATATCTGATACTTACCTGCTCCATTTTTACTATATGCTCAAACGTTTGATATGGCGTTATCGAAAGCAGGTTTTGCAACTCCTCTACATTGATATTCACCGTTTCCGGGATGTTGACCATCTTATGCTTAAAATTGGGTTTGGTTACGCTATTAATGATCTTACCTTTATGCAAAATAGCTACGTGAGTAATGGCATCCGGTATTTCGTTTGGCGATGTCGCCATCACAATTGCAATTCCCGAAGCTGTGATATCATTAATAATATCGCTAAACTCCGCCCTGCTTTGTACATCTAAACCTGTTAATGGGTTATCCAACAATAATAAAGCAGGATGTTTGAGCAATGCAGCAGCGATAAGCAATCGCTTAGTTTCGCCATTACTTAGCTTGATCAATTGTTTATACCGCAGGTGCTGTAATTTTAATCTTTCAATCACCCGCTCAAGTGTCCAAACCTGCGGTGTATGTAAGGCAGGCTCAATCCCGCTAAGGTAAACCTCAACTGTCGGCGCATCTTCCGAATCGGACGAATTAAAACGCTGCTGATAATAAAAATCAGTAGTGTTTGACAGGTTACGAAAACTATGCTTCGGCGATACCAGCGCGATCAGCTTATGATGAGTGAGGTATGCATTATTGTCGGGGTTTTCGCCCAGCATCTCTTCAAAATAATAGTGATGAATACTGCCGCCAACCGCGTTAAATTTACCGGCAATGGTTTGCAGTAATGCGCTCTTACCCGATCCACTCTCGCCTACCAGTGCCCAATGTTCGCCATGGTTTATAGTAAAGTTAAGATCGGTAAAAAGTGTTTGATCAAGATAGCGTACGGTGATGTTTTGTATGGATAGCAAGGGCGTGTTCATGGCAGCGTGTTTACAAGGCCGCTAAACTATATTTTTTTAATAACAGGGCATAAAAAAAGGGCTTGTATTTTAATTACGTCCCCTTTGTATTTTGGTTAATTAATTAGCGTTCGAATTTGATTCCTCGTTAATTACCGGCGGCTCATAATAAACCCCGTTTTTATAAAAATCAAAATTGAACAGTTGCCCGTTAATGTATTCAAACTCGGCAAATTTATTGTCCTTAAAGTTACTAACCAACATATTACCCGCGGCTTGCTGAAAATCACGATCTAGGCCCGAACCTTTTTTGTAAAACGTAAAATATATTGCCGGGTATCGCTTTAGCTCGTTATGCAGCGAGTCGCGGATGAAATCTTTTATCCTGTCTTTAGTTAACTCGCTATAATCTACATTTTCGTTAATAATGTAGTATTTAATTTTTATCCCGTTTTTTCGTTCTTTGCCCACATCTTCGTCTTTATCAAATTTAACACTATCTGTATACGGACTAAGCGGGTATATTTTGATCAGGTTTCGCCTGGTGGTTTTTAATGTGCAATTGTAAACAATGGTTATTAAAGTAAATAGTATAACAGGGTAAAAGTATCTTTTCATCAAGCCAGCAAGTTTTAATCAATTAGAGTATGATGTAACGGTATACGGTAACAAAAACACTTTGGTTTACCCAAACCATGGTTATTTTAGTAACTACATAGCTGTCACCTAATAGGGTGCAAAAATATAATTAAAAACCGAACCTAAGTTATTGGTTTGCACTTATAGGAAATATTTTTTCGGGTTTATTATAACAACGGCAGATCAAAATAAAAGGTTGATCCTTTACCAAATTCGCTGATCACACCTATATTACCATCATGTGCCTTGATGATTTCAGAACAGATATAAAGCCCCATTCCAAGGCCACTTGCTAAAAACTTTTTATCCTCCACCCGGTAAAAACGTTCAAATATTTTTTCCTTTTGGGCGTCTGATAAACCGATACCAAAATCTGTTACCGATATACGCACATGCCCGTATTGGCATTGCGTGTCAATAACAATGTGTTTATTATTTTGTGAGTATTTAACAGCATTACTGATAAAGTTCATCAATACCTGTTCCAGGCGCTCTGCGTTTCCCTTCACAAACGCGTCACCTATGTCTTTCTTTTCAATTTGATGGTGAGGGTAAATATGGCGCGAATTATCAAAACAGGCATTGATCAAACTTTGCACGTTCACCTTACTCATCTGGTATTCAAGCCTGCCTGCGTTGATCTTGCTTACATCCAACAGGTCGTTAACCAGGTATTGCAGTTTGTTAACGGCTTCGGTAGCTTTATTAATAAATAACTTAATTGGTTGCGGGATGGCCTGGTCTTTATAATTACCGATGATCTGCAAATACCCCTTTAAACTGGTTAAAGGAGTTTTAAGCTCGTGACTTGCAATACCTATAAACTCATCTTTTTTCTCCATTGCCCGCTTCTGGTCCTCAATATCGGTAGCCGTACCTACCCACAATATAATTTCACCCAACTCATCGTGCAATGGTATGCCCCGGTTTAAGTGCCAGCGGTAAGAACCATCAACTCCTCTTTTGTACCTGTTCTCAATCTCAAAAATATTACCTGTTTGCAGGGCCGTTTTATATCGTTTGATAGTTTCGTCTACATCATCAGGATGAATAACCAATTGCCAGGTAAAGTTTGACGATTCATCAATACTTAAACCTGTATACTCGTACCATTGCTGATTATTAAAATTCACCCTGCCATCGGGCAAATTGGTCCATATCATCTGCGGGATGTTATTGGCCAAAAATTTAAAGTGCTCCCGACTGGCAAAAAGCTCTTGAGTGCGCTCTTTAACTGATGTTTCTAACTCATTATTCAGTTTTTCAGTAGCGCTGCGTGCCTCTTCAAGCTGATCGTTCTTTATCTTTAATTGCTGCTGGGTTTCTTTTTGTGCCGACAGATCGGTAACAATGATACTCAACGCCGTGCCTTCATCCAGCTCAAGGGTGGTACACGATAGTAAATAGGGTTTCACGTTATCACTCGCTGTATTCAGTAATATCTCGTCTTTACAATCAACCTGCCACCCTTTGTCAAATAGTTTGTCAAATTGCCTTTTAAAATCACCATTAACAAAATCACTAAAAGTTGCCCCTATCACTTTTTCCAGAGAGGTATCAAGCATCCGTGCAAAACGCGAATTGCTGTATAATATAATGCCATCTTCGTTCAGAGTAACAGCGCCTTCGGCCATTTTTTCGATGAAAACACGATAGGTCTGATCGGCACTCTTTAAAGTATATAGCTGATTTTCGCCGCCGTCATCTTTAACAACAAGCGCATCAACCCTCCCGTTCCTAATAGCGTCTATGGTTTCGTTAGCTTCTTCCAGTTGGTACTTTAATTCCTGGTTTTCGCTGTAAAGTTTATTATATGGTATCAATGGCTCTTCCATTACTCCTCCAAATTCTTTATTCCCAGCCCCCGTAATACTTTATTAGTGTCCGACATGTCTCCTATCATCCGTCTTTCGGGCGCCGGAAATTTGCGCATCAGCATCGGTATGGCAATCAAATCTTCGCTTGCCGCGATCAACGGCTGCTGGTGAACATCAATTATCTCCAATTCGTATTTACCGTTCAAATACTTTTCGCAAATATTTTTTGTGTTTGTTATAGCGCGTATCGAGTTTGGCGATGCACCGGTAACAAACAACCTAAGGATGTGCTTTTGCTCATCCCCATTGTTATCATAATTTTCATTTTCGGGCACTACGTGCTGTTCGTTCATTATAGTTGCTTTATAGCGGCCTGATGTTCAGTCCCACCAATACTTTTTCTTCGTTCGATAGGTCGCCAATAATTTTACGTATCGGTTCAGGCACTTTACGCACCAATGTAGGGATAGCCAGTATCTGGTCACCTTCGGCAAGTTGCGGATTTACCAGCAGGTCAATAACCTCAATATGGTATTGGCCCTGCAAATGCTCTTCGCAATATTTTTTAAGGTTTTGTAAGGCCGTAACCGATTTCGCAGTTTTACCTGCAACATAAAGCCTCAGTTCCCATTTTTTATCTGTCTCTTCTGTCATAAATTTATTATTTCTCAGAAATACTGCCAGTATTACCTCGCCTTATTTCAGTAAGATCTTTTCTGTTCTTCTCCAAAATATCCTGCTTTAGTTGTTCTTCAACATATACTTTATTCAGTTCCTCTTCAACCGATTCAAATTCCGACTGAAGGTTTGCTATCTTAGCCTCCAACACCTTGCGCTTGCGGTTTATTTCACGGTCTTTAGTTGATACCGCGTTATTTTTGATCACCTCGTTGGTTTTCTCCTTTAATAATTCAGCCTCGCGTGCCGAACCTATTAACACACCCTCCGGGCCTAAGAACACATCCACCAGATCGAGACCCTTATCGGTGATCACAAACTCGCGCACCTGGTTTGAGTGTTTCATCCCGCGCGATTTCATGATATACATACCGCGGTTACGTTCACCGTTATATTCAATATCGCGCACCAGCAACCAGGCATCCACTAACGATGATACACCTTCGTCTGTCTGTTCGGTAACTATGCTGTTTAAAGTAAGTGCTGTAAACATCACCGTAATTTGCTCTTCCTGTAAAAAATCTATCAGCCTGATGAGCATCGATTTTACTTCGCTTACCGAACCTATGGTAACCAGGTTGGTTATCGGATCAAGCACTACCGCTGTTGGTTTAAACCTTTTAATTTCTTTATACAGGCTTACCAGATGCATTTCAAGGCCGTGCATAGTTGGGCGCGAGGCGTGAAATTTCAACAAGCCTTTATCAATATATTGCTGCAGATCGACATTAATTGAACGCATGTTCCTGATGATCTGCTGTGGCGACTCCTCGAATGCAAAATAGATACATTTTTCGCCCCGGCTGCAGGTTTCACTTGCAAAATAAGCTGCTATACTTGTTTTACCAGTACCCGCTGTACCCGATACCAGTACGCTGCTGCCTTTAAAAAATCCGCGTTTATCCAGCATATTATCTAATGCCGGTATACCCGATGATACCCTGTCAGACAGTACCGGTTTCTCGAGCGTAAGCGAAGTTACCGGTAATACCGAAATACCATCTTCATCAATTAAAAACGGATATTCGTTAGTACCGTGCACACTGCCGCGATATTTAACTATTCGCAACCTGCGGGTTGATATTTGATTAATGATCCGGTGATCCAATAGGATAACACAATCCGAAACATATTCTTCAAGGCCCTGGCGGGTTAAGTGCCCTTCGCCACGCTCACCGGTTATTATCGCGGTAACGCCTTTATCTTTAAGCCAATGAAACAGCCTGCGTAACTCGGCACGCAAAATACTTTGATTGGTTAACCCCGAAAAAAGGTTTTCGATGGTATCTAAAACTACCCTCTTTGCTCCTATACTATCAATGGCATGACCCAAACGGATAAATAAACCATCCAGATCATATTCACCGGTTTCTTCTATCTCGCTCATTTCGATATGAACGTGGTCTATCCTGATCTTTTTTTCTTCCTGCAGCTTCTTCAGATCAAAACCTAACGATGCCACATTCATCTCCAGCTCTTCGGCTTTTTCTTCAAACGCCATAAAAACTCCGGGCTCATTGTATTCAACAGCTCCCCGTACAATAAACTCAATCGACATGAGTGTTTTGCCACTCCCTGCTTCTCCGCAAATTAAAGTGGGTCTCCCTTTCGGAATACCACCTCCTGTTATCTGGTCTAAACCGGTTATTCCTGTCGGTGTTTTGGGCAAATGGTAAACACTACCTACCTTATTCATATAATATTACTTAATAATTAATTTTTTAAATATATACAAGAAAATAAACTTGCAAAATTTCAATACAACTTAACCGAAAACTCAATATTTTGTTTAAGATTTATTTTCAACACTTCAACTTTTTACAATAATTGTAATGTTAAAGTAACCAATAACATAAGCCGGCAAACTTTGTTGAATGTTATATGTAAATTTGATATTACAATTTTAACATCAGCTACAGTGGACTATAAGGACTATTATAAAATTTTAGGCGTCAAAAAAACAGCTTCGGCCGACGAGATAAAAAAAGCATATCGCAAGCTTGCTGTAAAATATCATCCCGATAAAAACCCCGGCGATAAGGTGGCCGAAGATAAATTTAAGGAAGCTAATGAAGCCAATGAGGTTTTAAGCGACGCCGATAAACGCAGAAAATACGATGAGCTTGGTGAAAACTGGCAACAAAACCAGCAGTATCAGCAATATGCCAATCAAAACAGGGGTGGTGGCCGGGGTTTCAGCACCGAAGAATTTTATGGCGATGGCGGACAATTCTCCAGCTTTTTCGAATCAATATTTGGCAGCGGTGCAGGTTTTGGCGGCGCGCGCCAGCGCAGCTCACGGCCCCAAAAAGGCGAAAACCAGGAGGCTACCATTACACTTACGCTGGACGAGTCGTTTCACGGTACATCAAAGCAGGTAACACTTAACGGTGCTAAACTCAATTTAAAATTTAAACCCGGAACCGGCCAGGGACAGGTTTTGCGATTAAAAGGCAAGGGCGCACCAGGTTATTTTGGTGGCGATAACGGCGACTTGCTTATTACCGTGAACATTGCAGCTAACCCGCGTTATGAGGTTAAAGGCAACGACCTTTACTTCGATCAGCCCCTGGATATTTACACTGCCGTATTAGGCGGCAAGGTTACTGTACAGGGTATTGATAAGGCTGTTACCATGAGCATCCCTGCAGGAACCGACAGCCACAAAACACTCCGTTTAAAAGGGATGGGCATGCCTGTGTTTGGCAAAACTGATGAGCGCGGCGATGCTTATGTGCGTATGGTATTGCACGTGCCTAAACATCTGTCGGACGAGGAAAAGGAATTATTTACCAAACTAAATGAACTGAAGAAATAAATGTTTCACGGCATTGTCAATTCTTACCGGTTAGCACAAACAACCAATCAGCATAGTACGTATCTTTGTAATATGAATACAGCCGACCTGTTAAAACGAGCCCTCAACTTTGAGTTTTTAAGTATTGAAGAGGGATTGTTTTTATACCAGCACGCATCAACACCCGATTTGATGTATGTAGCTAACGAATTGAGGAAAATACAGGTACCCCATGGCAAGGTTACCTGGCAAATAGACCGCAATGTAAACACCACCAACGTTTGTATTGCCAACTGCAAATTCTGTAACTTTTTCCGCAGGCCCGGCCACGAGGATAGCTACATTACCGACATTGAAACCTATAAACAAAAGATAGAAGAAACCTTTCGTTATGGTGGCGACCAGTTGTTGCTACAAGGCGGGCACCATCCCGATCTGGGTTTAAAATTCTATGCCGATCTGTTTAAACAATTAAAAGAATTATATCCTACCTTAAAGTTACACTCGTTAGGGCCTCCCGAAATTGCGCACGTTGCCAAACTGGAAGGCATGAGCCACTATGATGTACTTAAAGCATTAAAAGAGGCCGGTTTAGATTCGTTGCCAGGTGCAGGTGCCGAAATTTTGAACGACCGGGTACGCAGGCTTATATCAAAGGGCAAATGCGGTGGTAAAGAGTGGCTGGATGTAATGCGTGCCGCACATCAGTTAAACCTGCCAACATCGGCTACTATGATGTTTGGACATGTTGAAACGCTTGAAGAGCGTTTTGAGCATTTGGTTTGGATACGCGAAGTGCAGGCCGAAAGGCCCGAAGGCAATTATGGCTTTGTGGCATTTATACCATGGCCTTTTCAGGATGACGGCACATTACTCCGCAAAGTGCGCGGCATAACCAATAATGTTAGCGGCGACGAATATATCCGCATGATTGCCATGAGCCGTATTATGCTGCCTAATATCAAAAATATACAGGCATCGTGGTTAACGGTAGGTAAACAGGTGGCACAAATATGTTTACATGCCGGCGCTAATGATTTTGGTTCGATCATGATCGAAGAAAACGTAGTATCGGCTGCAGGTGCACCACACCGGTTTACTGCAAAAGGCATCCAGGATTCAATACGCGACGCAGGTTTTGAGCCTCAAATGCGTAATCAAAAATACGAGTGGCGCGAGTTACCTGCACAAATAGAAGAGCAGGTTATCAACTATTAATTTCCATACCGATAAAATACAAAAAAATAGCCGGTTACTCTCGCAGTTCCCGGCTATTACATCTACCTATGAAAAACTGTCTTTAAGTAAAAAGACTTGTAACAGGTTAGTCAAAGCCCGTGCCATTTTCAAAAACGCATTAAAGCCCTTTAATTCCATGAGTTTTTTGCCAATTCCGCAAAAGTTGTGGAATTATTTACAGGGAACCGTGGCGCTGATTACCCAAACTGACGATTTTTACCGCTAAAAAATTATATTTGCGGCACAGCGTATTTTGGAAAATCACGAACTATATATTGAAGCTTTAATTTTTGCTTCCGAGAACAGTATCCGTTTTGAGGAGATAGTTTATTGTTTGCAGTTAAGCTTTGAGCAGGATTTTGCCGAGGCTGAGGTGAAAGCACATATCAAAGCCATCCAGGAAAAATACCTGCAGCCCAATTTTGCCATCGAGCTGGTTAACATTAACAACGGTTATCAGTTTTTAACCAAACCGCATTACCATACCATTGTTAAGCAGCTGCAAATACAGCGCTCAAAGAAAAAGCTAAGTCAGGCAGCTATCGAGACTCTGGCTATTGTGGCCTACCAGCAACCGGTAACCAAATTAGAAATTGAGCAAATAAGGGGTGTAAACTGCGATTATACCATTCAAAAACTACTCGAAAAGGAGTTGATCGTCATTAGCGGGAAGGCCGAAACGGTTGGGAAACCTATAATTTATGCCACAAGCCCGTTTTTTATGGATTACTTTGGCATTAACAGCATGAACGAACTTCCTCAATTAAAGGAACTTACACCCGAAGATTCGGCCATTGGCGAACAGGCTGAATAATTTTCATCCTTTTTTTTCTTAAAAAATGATTTTCGCTATTTTTGGTAAAAGAAATTTCTAAAAAAAGTATCAAAAAAAATGCTGGTTATTTTATTTCTTAGTAAATTTAGATAACCAAAAAGAACCACAATTGAAACGCTAATCTATTTCCCGATGGAAACGCCAAAAAAACCGTTAAAGAAAAGTGCAGGCTCTGCAGGAGCTAAGAAGACGACAGAAAAGCCGGAGGCTGCCAAACCTAAAAGCAGGTTTGTTGATGACGACGATGATGACGAGTTTGATAACACACTTGATGACTTGTCTGCATACGAAAGTTTTGACGGGCTGGAAGAAGAAGAAGATTATTAATTTTCGCTAAAGCGCATATAATTATATATAAGCATTCAGCTTACGCTGGATGCTTTTTTTTGTATTTTGGCAAGCATTTATTAAAAACATGACCATTACCGAAGTAAAAACAAAAGCCGATAAAAAGGCTTTTTTGGATGTTGCACGTACACTGTATAAAAACGATCCGGTTTGGGTATGCCCTTTGGATAATGATATAGAAGCTGTTTTTGATGCGGCAAAAAACAATTTTCATAAACATGGTAAAATTACCCGCTGGCTATTGCGCGATGGGCAGAACAACCTGATAGGGCGCATTGCGGCCTTCGTTAATGAAGAAAAAGCGTACAAAAACGAGCAGCCCACCGGCGGTTGTGGCTTCTTCGAGTGTATTAACAACCAGGAGGCTGCGTTTAAACTATTCGACACTGCTAAACAATGGTTGCAGCAACAGGGTATGCAGGCAATGGATGGGCCCATAAACTTTGGAGAAAACGACAAATTTTGGGGGTTACTGGTTGAAGGGTTTACGCACCCTTCTTACGGTATGAATTATAATCACCCGTACTACCAGGCTTTTTTTGACAATTATGGTTTTGAAACCTTATACCAGCAAATAACCAATCATTTAGAAGTATATAAACCCTTCCCCGAAAGGTTTGATAAAATTGCCAATTGGGTAGCAAAAAAACCAGGCTATGAGTTTAAACACCTGGAGGCTAAAAATATTGAAAAGTATGCCGCCGATTTTATGGAGATCTACAACGATGCCTGGAAAAACTTCGAAAACTTTGTACCCATAACCAAGGCAACCATTATGGAAAGCTTTACGCAGATGAAAGCCATTATGGACGAACACCTCATCTGGTTTGCTTATGTGGACGGCGAACCTGCATCCTTCGTTATCATATTACCCGATGCCAACCAGATGATCAAATCGCTTAACGGTAAACTTAACCTGATAGGCAAGCTCAAATTTTTATACAACCGCTGGAAAGGCGTATCGCGTATGCGCGCCATTGTAATGGGTAGCAAAGAAAAATATCAAAAGCATGGACTTGAGTCGGCTATGTTTATTAAGCTTAAGGAATATGTTTATCCACTTAACCAATATTTCGAACTGGAGCTATCATGGGTAGGCGACTTTAACGATAAAATGCTGGCTATCCACGAGGCCACCGGCGCCGTATTTGGTAAACGCCACCTCACCATGCGTAAGGTATTTTAAAGTTTATCGCAACGAAAAAAGATCGTTGATGCCCAGTATTTTGCGCGATGTAAACCCTTCGCCAAATTTCACCTGCATGGACCGGCCGAACTCCCGCGCGCGGGCCTCTACGCCTTCATAAAAACCTTCGGATGAAATATAGGTTTGATGTTCTTCCTTCCAGTCCGGGTTATAGAATTGCGAGCCATATGCTCTTACACTTTCAATCTTTTTATCCCAGTAATCGGTCACATCAATCACAAAATCGGGTTTGATGTAATTATCTTGTATAAAATGCAGTAAAAACTTAGGGCGCCATTCCTGCTGTTGCTTACCGTCGAGCTCGGTTTCTACTTTTCGCAATCCCGATAAAAAAGCGGCGTCCTGCACCAGGTCGCTCGCCCGGCCATGATCGGGGTGTCTATCGTGATAAGCATTGGTGATCACAATTTCGGGCTTGTATTTGCGTATGGCGGTTATAACTTTACGCTGGTGCTCCTCGTCATTTTTAAAGAAACCATCGGCAAGGCCAAGGTTTTCACGAATGGACAGGCCTAATATCTCACCAGCCGCAGCGGCTTCCTGAGCACGTATCTCTGCAGAACCACGGCTGCCTAATTCGCCACGTGTAAGGTCAACAATTCCAACCTTTTTGCCTTCGGCAACGTATCTTAAAATAGTGCCGCCGCAGCCTAATTCGGCATCGTCAGGATGTACGGCTAACACAAGAATGTCTAATTTTAGCATATTATTTCGCCGAAAGCAGGCGTTCAACCTGTTTCTTTATTTTTGATGATGTAGGTTTGGTGAAAGGGTAAAAAAAATCGGTCACCTCGCCGCTTTTATTAATTAAGTATTTATGAAAGTTCCATCGCGGGGCTACTTTCACATTTCCATTCTGTTTTTTATCACACAGAAATTTATATAGCGGATGTGCATAAGGTCCGCGTACCCGTATTTTATTGAATGTGGGGTAATGGGCACCGTAGTTATCTTCACAAAATCTGCCTATAGCTTCGCCGTCCAGGGGCTCTTGCCCACCAAAATCGTTTGACGGAAATGCCAGTATCTCAAAGTCACGACCCTCAAACTGCTCGCGTAAAACTTCCAGATCTTTCAATTGCGGTGTAAACCCACATTCGGAAGCTGTGTTGACGATCAGTAAAACCTTATCCTTATATAAAGATAAGCTGATCTCTTCACCATTTAACTTTTCAACGTTAAACCGGTAAATATTTTTGTCGCTCATTAATTACGGTGATATTTATAACCTGCATTATTCAATATACTCTCAATATCGTGCTCCTCCTGCGGGTCATAAGTCTCTTTTAAGTTATGTCCAAACAAACGCGCCAACGATTGAAACATAAATGCATTTATACCACCTTTTAATTCTTTAACCAATTCATAGCTGGTATCACCCGTTTCGCGGTTTACCAATTTTATCAATATCTCGCCCTGTGTAATCGTCATGTTTTTTATCTCGTGATTAAAAAGGTCTTTTATCTCCTTTTCACAAGTTTTAACCAACTGTTTTTGTTTTTGTTTGTCGGATGTACTGGCAATATCGCGCTCCAACTGCCGATACCGGTTACCCGCAAACATGGCGTACGGCGCTACTTTCAATACATTATATCGCAGTAAATTAAAATCGGCACGGGCCTTGGCATCTCTAAACGTCCGCACATCTCTAATCACGGTTTCGTGTAGTGGTATCCAGGGCACATATTCACCATCAAGTATTGTCATGGCTACTTTAATGGTATCATTTTTGCCTAATTGTGGATGATGCGTTGGTAATGTCTGGGCGTTGGTTAAACCCCAAAAGCAACATAACACAATAAAAAGCCCAATAAATTTCATATTTTTACCTTATACAAAATTAATGCTATTTTTTGTTAAATGTAACCCATTGTCAGAATAAATACTTTGTTACACTGAGATGGCATTTAACAAACCCCAATAGAAACTGTGCTGATAATGAAAGAATTAGTGATAGATCTGGAAGCCGAGAAGAATGAGATTCTGAAAAGATACCGTGCTTTGTTGCGCGCGTGTAAGCCTACTATGCAAAAGGGCGATAAGCGCATGATACGCAAGGCATTTGATATGGCATTAGAGAGCCATAAAGATATGCGTCGCAAATCGGGCGAGCCCTATATTTATCACCCTATTGCCGTTGCACAAATAGCTGCCGAAGAAATTGGCCTGGGTACAACCTCAATAGTTTGTGCTTTATTGCACGATGTTGTTGAAGACACCGATGTTACTCTTGACGATATTGAACGCGAATTTGGTAAAAAGGTAGCCAGGATAATTGACGGTTTAACCAAAATATCGGGCGTATTTGATACCAATAGTTCGTTGCAGGCCGAAAATTTCCGTAAGATGCTGTTAACCCTTGCCGACGATGTACGGGTTATATTAATCAAACTGGCCGACAGACTGCATAACATGCGTACCATGGAGTTTATGCCTCGCGATAAGCAGCTTAAACTATCATCGGAAACGGTTTATTTGTATGCGCCTTTGGCACACCGCCTGGGTTTATATGCCATTAAGTCAGAACTGGAAGACCTCTCGATGAAATATACCGAGCGCGAAACTTACCAGTTCATCAAAAATAAGCTTAACGAAAAGAAAACCGAGAGAGAAAAATTCATCCGCGATTTTATTGGCCCGGTACAGGCAGTTTTAAAAGAACAAGGTTTGGATGCCGATGTATTTGGCAGACCAAAATCAATCCATTCCATCTGGAACAAGATGAAAAAGAAAGCCATACCTTTTGAAGAGGTGTATGATCTTTTTGCCATCCGGATAATTTTAGATAGTACCCCAGACCATGAAAAAGCCGATTCGTGGAAAGCTTACTCGATAGTAACCGACCTTTACCGCCCAAATCCCGATCGCCTGCGCGACTGGATCTCATCGCCCAAAGCAAATGGTTACGAATCATTACACACAACGGTGATGGGCCCCCGCGGACAATGGGTTGAGGTGCAGATACGTACCAAACGGATGAACGAGATTGCCGAAAAGGGTTTCGCAGCACACTGGAAATACAAAGAATCATCAACCGATAGCGGCCTCGACCAATGGGTACAAAAGGTAAGGGATATGTTAAAGAACCCCGACTCGAATGCGCTCGACTTTCTGGATGATTTTAAAATGAATCTTTTCTCTGACGAGATCTTCATTTTTACGCCTAAAGGTGCATTGATACAATTGCCATTGGATGCTACGGCCCTCGATTTTGCTTTTGAGATACATACCGATGTTGGCGCAAGTTGTATCGGTGCAAAGGTTAACCATAAGCTGGTACCATTAAGCCACAAACTACAAAACGGCGATCAGGTTGAGGTGATTACCTCGAGCAAACAAACGCCTAAGGAAGATTGGTTGAACTTTGTAGTTACCGCTAAAGCCAAGGCCAAAATAAAATCAGCCCTAAAGGAAGAAAAACGCAAAATTGCTGAAGACGGAAAAGAAATATTGGAGCGTAAGCTAAAATCGTTAAAGATCACCTACAACTCGGATAATATTTATAAGCTGAGCTATTATTTCAAGCTGACATCGCCTCAGGATCTTTTTTACAACGTAGCCAAAGGGCTCATTGACATGAAGGACCTGAGGGAGTTTGTGGCATCTGAAAAGACCATTGAAATAAAACCCCAGGACAAAATTGAAACCGACCAGGTACAAAACCTGCTGCGTAACATTAAAGCTAAAGACAGCGATATATTGCTGATTGGCGAAGAGATGCAGAAGATTGACTATAAACTGGCCAACTGCTGTAACCCTATACCAGGTGATGATGTTTTTGGATTTATCACCGTGAGCGATGGCATTAAGATACACCGTACTAATTGCCCTAATGCCACCAAACTGATGTCGAACTACGGTTACCGCATTGTTAAGGCCCGTTGGACGAACCAACAGGAACTGGCATTTTTAACAGGTTTGCGTATTACGGGTATTGATGATGTAGGCTTGATCAATAAGCTGACTACAGTAATATCGAACGACTTTAAGGTAAATATCCGTTCTATTACGGTTGACAGCGATAACGGCATTTTTGAAGGCTCAATTATGGTTTACGTAAATGATACCAACCACCTGGATAACCTGATCAAAAAACTGAATGCGGTTAAGGGTATTACCTCCGTTACGCGGTTTGATTCGATCGTTGAAAAGGCGTCGTAATCAGTCAGGAAGATGGAGGTCAGCAAGTCCAAAGATTATTTCTTACTGACTTGCTGACTTTTCTGTCTTTCGGACTAAATAAATATTAATAACTTTGACCAGCTAATTTTTGATAAATGCCTCAACAGGAAACCATAGCTATGGTTAAAAAAATTTTCGAAGCTTATCTCGAAAATAAATCTCTCAGAAAAACTCCGGAGCGTTTCGCCATACTCGAAGAAATATACTCGCGTACCGATCATTTTGATGTGGAATCGCTGTATATCCACATGAAAAATAAAAAATACAGGGTTAGCCGTGCCACTGTTTACAATACATTGGAGTTATTGGTATCCTGCGACCTGGTAACCAAACACCAGTTTGGTAAAAACATGGCCCAATTCGAAAAATCGTACGGATATAAGCAGCACGATCATATTATTTGTATCGATTGCGGTAAGGTGGTGGAATTTTGCGACCCGCGGATACAGCAAATACAAAGCATGATGGGCGATATCCTGAAATTTGACATCAAGCATCATTCGTTAAACCTGTATGGTAACTGCGCCAAACTAAAAGCAGGCTCTTGCGATAGAAGAAATTAAACCAATCAAAAACATTTCAATCAATTTTAATCCTATATAAAAAACATATAATGGCTGTTGACGTATTATTAGGCCTTCAATGGGGCGACGAAGGAAAAGGTAAGATAGTGGATGTATTAAGTGCAGGATATGATCTGATCGCACGTTTTCAGGGCGGCCCAAATGCCGGTCATACTTTAGAGTTCGACGGTAAAAAGTTTGTACTCAATACCATTCCATCGGGTATATTTTTTAACAATACCATGAACCTTATCGGCAATGGTGTGGTTATAGACCCTATTACGCTTAAGCGCGAAATTGATAAACTGAAAGATGCCGGGCATGATCTGCTTGCCAAAAAGAACCTGGTTATAGCCAAAAAGGCGCACCTGATATTACCTACTCACCAGTTGCTGGATGCCGCATCTGAAAAGAAAATGGGCGAAGGTAAAATCGGTTCGACCTTAAAAGGCATAGGCCCTACCTATATGGATAAAACCGGTCGCAACGGTTTACGCGTCGGCGATATTTTATCACCCGATTTTAAAGATCAATACCAAAAGCTGGTTAACAAACACACCTCGATGCTGCAAGCATTATACGGCGAGGTTTCTGACTTCAGCGAGCGCGAGGCTGCATTTTTTGAGGCTATTGAACTGATCAAAAAATTCCAGCTGGTTGATTCAGAGCATTATGTTAACGGCTTTATTAAACAAGGCAAAAAAATACTGGCCGAAGGTGCACAAGGTACCATGCTGGATATCGACTTTGGTTCGTACCCGTTTGTTACCTCGTCAAACACTACTACTGCCGGTGCCTGTACCGGTTTGGGTATTGCTCCGCAACAAATTGGCGATGTAATAGGCATATTTAAAGCTTATTGCACCCGTGTTGGCGGCGGCCCCTTCCCTACTGAACTGGATAACGAGGTTGGCGAAGAACTGCGCAAGATAGGGCATGAATTTGGTGCCACAACCGGCCGCCCGCGCCGTACCGGCTGGATTGACCTGCCTGCATTAAAATATGCTATTATGTTAAATGGCGCTACCCAATTGGTAATGACCAAAGCCGATGTGTTAAGCGGTTTTGACAAGATTTATGCTTGTACCCATTACAAATACAATGGCGAAACCATTGATTATATGCCTTACGACATTTGCAATACTAAAGCCGAACCTGTTTACAAAGAAATTGAAGGCTGGCACGAAGATCTGACCGGCATTACTGAGTTGAACCAGATACCTCAGAAACTTGCTGATTACATCGCCTTCCTTGAAAAAGAGCTGGAAGTGCCTGTTAAATACTTATCGGTTGGGCCTGACAGAAAGCAGACTTTGGTATTACACTAAAACATTATATTTGGATACCTAAATCTGAATGTTATGTTTAAACCCAAAGTAATTAAAGTAGCAGCTTATGTTGCTATGGTCTGCTCGTTTCTCGGAATCATTCTTTCTTTATTAGAACTGAAAGTTTTTGGGACCTGGAACTTTTATCTTGTGGCGCTTACCTGGATATTTTTGATGTACTCAAGCTACTTGGGAATAAAATTATCGACGTATGCTGATTTGTATGATGAAGATCGACGAAAGCTCGGGTTATACATTTTCTGTATTCTGGCATTGTTTATTCTTTTCTTGTTCGTAAGTCTTGCTGTAAGTGTATTGCCTGCATTATTTTTAGCTATTACGCTTCACAATCAAAAGAAAGGATTAGATAGTTGGGCTGCAGAACAAAAAAACGCAGAGGCAGACATTTAAGCCAATCCATAGTTAGAAACCATATAAATGGTTTTTAATTTTTATAGGTTTGCATCATGATCTTACGCGCCGAGAATAGCAGTTCTGAAATATTTAAACACAAAACGCTACAATGGGCTTCGGGGTTTGATGTATCGGTTTGCCTTGATTCCGGGAAATTTACTGATCAATATTCGCGATTTAAAACACTGATAGCGGTTGGCGTTAGCCGCGAACTGAGATGCCAGGCAGGAAACGCCTTTGAGCAGTTAGCCGTTTTCCGCGAACAAAATGCGGAGTGGCTGTTCGGTTTTTTAACTTACGATCTGAAAAACGAGGTCGAAAACCTTTCCTCCGGCAATATAGATCATTTAAAATTTCCGGAACTGTACTTTTTTGTACCGGAACATCTGATCCTTATCGGGGATAGTGAGATCGAAATTATTTCGGCTCAGGCCGATGATGTTCTTCAAAATATCAATCAGCAACATATTACGGAACATCAACAAGTGCCACATATAACTATCCGCTCGCGTTTCAATCGGGTTGAATATATCAACACCATCAAGACGATCCAACAGCATATTAATCGTGGCGATATTTACGAAACCAACTTTTGCCAGGAGTTTTATGCGGAGAGGGCTAAAGTTAACCCTATATCGCTGTATCAGCATCTGCACCGGGTATCTCCTGCCCCATTTTCCTGTTTCTTTAAACTAAACGATCAGTATATTATCTCGGCTTCGCCCGAACGCTTTTTGGCTAAACGTGGTCAGCAATTGATATCGCAACCCATTAAAGGCACCGCTAAACGAAGTACGGATGTGGATGAAGACGAGCAGTTGAAACAAAGCTTAAAAAATCATCCCAAAGAGCAGCAGGAAAACGTAATGATCGTTGACCTGGTACGTAACGATCTGACCAAATCGGCCATCCCGGGCACGGTAAAAGTTGAAGAGCTTTTTGGCATTTACAGCTTTGAGCAAGTGCATCAAATGATCTCGACCGTTACCTGCCTGAAGGATGATGCAATATCTGATGTTGAGGCCATCCGCAATACTTTCCCGATGGGCAGCATGACCGGTGCGCCTAAGGTTAATGCCATGCGGTTAATGGAAAAGTATGAGCGAACCAAACGCGGTGTGTATTCGGGTGCGGTGGGGTATTTTAGTCCGGATGGTGATTTTGATTTTAATGTCATCATCCGCACCATTTTGTATAACGCAACCGATCAATATTTATCATTCCAGGTGGGCAGTGCTATTACGCACAATGCAGACCCTGAAAAGGAGTACGAAGAATGCTTGCTCAAAGCAAAAGCGATTCTGGAAGTTTTAGGTCAGGTCTGAATTTTACCCGCTATCCTTACCACCACGGCAGAACCATCTGCAAAAAAGGCCGAGTAAGGTTTAACAGTTAAATAAGGCACAAACTCTTCACCATAAAAATGAGCTATATCTGCGTCAAAAACCGGGTTACTTACTTCCTTCGTATTCCAACTGATATGCTCAACTGCATACTCTAAAGTTTTATTGGCGGTTAGTTTATTGTAACCCCAGTAATGCTCAAAAATAAATTCTTCGGCGCTGCCGGGTTGTATGGGTGTAAATTTATTGCTGACGATTGCGCCTAATTTATTCCAGCGGCCTTTTGATCTCCACTCGTATAGGTATTGATCATGATTCGAGTCAATTTTGGTGATCGAATGGCGCATGGGCATGGCACTGTAATGTTCGTTATACAGGTTATTGGCCATCAGGCTGATGGCTATTTTAGGTACTATTTCGCTGATAAATACCGCTCCACGCTTCCACACTTTTCCGTCAAAATGCTTAACATAAAAGCGCAGGTTTACCTCTTCAAAATTAATGTGAAATGGCCACCTGATACCTAAAACCCGGGTGTTGTTGAACATAAAGCCAACCATGCTTACCAGGGCCTTGCCTTGCCATAGGTCTAGCTCTGTTGCCGGTGGTAAATGGGGTTTTAATAGTTCAGGATCAACCTCATAGTTTAACATCAAAAGATTATTCCATTCGGCAGTTAGAAATTTGGGTTTGGGCATGGCGTAAATATATCCATAATCCCAAAGGCCGAATGTTTAACGTTTGTAATATTTCATAGCCTCGGGTATATGTGCCTGGATATCTGCAATTCGCTGCGCATCAGACGGGTGATCGCTCAAAAATGCAGGTGTAGTGTTTCCCTGATTTTGTTTCATCATGCGTTGCCAAAAACTCAAAGCTTCATTAGGGTCATAACCGGCCATGGCCATAAAAGTCAAACCTAAACGATCTGCTTCCGACTCCTGGTTGCGCGAATAGCTTAACAATACCAGCGGCGTGCCTATACCGTATAATTGATTGATAACCGAACTGGTACCGCTATTTGACCCTGACCCAAGTAAGCCGCCAACACCTTGTGCAACCATTTGCTGAGAGATCCTTTCGGCAGCGTGATGGGCGATAGCGTGACCTATCTCGTGAGCCAAAACTGTTGCCAAACCTGCATCCGTTTGCGTAATGGGCAAAATACCTGAATACACAGCAACCTTACCGCCCGGCATACACCAGGCGTTTACTTCTTTACTTTGTATCAGGTTAAACTCCCATTTAAAGTTATATTGATCGCCATAGCCGTTATCCTTTAAATATTTTTCGATAGCTGATGACAAGCGAAAGCCGATGTTTTTAACCCGCTGGGCATCATTGCCATTTCTGATTACGGTCGTTTTTGGATCGGATAACAATTGGGTATAGCTTTGAGCAGCCGACTGGTTAACTTCTGCATCGCTCACGGCATTAAATTGTTTGCGGCCAGTTAACGGAACTGTAGCACACGAAAACAGGACAGCTGAAAAGCCAGCCGTTAAAAATAGTTTTTTGAAATTCATGTTAAGCTGCTTTACGTTTAAATAGGTTTACTTTAGATTCTTTCCCATTCAATAACCGTTCCACATTTTTTTGGTGCGTAACCAAAATGAGCACGCAGATGCACATCCCATAAATAATGACGGATTTATTGTGCATCGGGAAAATAAATGTAACACCAATAAGATAGGTAAAGCTTGCTATAATTGAGCTTAGCGAAACGTAACGGGTAATGATCAGCACGGTAATAAATACCAGTACACAAAGTAAAGCGGCGGGCAGGTGTACGGCCAGTATCATCCCGAAAAGGGTAGCAACACCTTTACCACCTCTAAAACCTGCAAAAATTGGGAATAGGTGCCCCATTACGGCAATAATACCTAAGGCAAGCTGGTAATTTACAAAGTCGACTGAATGAGATGAGCCTGTTGTGGATACACCTATAAAGTAAGCCAGGTTTGTAGCACTCCAGCCTTTAAAAATATCAATAAGCATAACGGGAATACCCGCTTTTTTGCCCAGTACCCTGAATGTATTTGTAGCACCAGCATTACCACTGCCGTATTCGCGAACGTCGACTTTGTAAAAAGCCTGCCCAATCCACACTGCTGTGGGTATTGATCCAAACAAATAGGCCAGTACGAGCGCTGAAATCGAATATATAGAAATCATCTCACTACAATAATAGTAATTTGCCTTTGTACTATTTAATATTTTTAATCGTTTACTGCTTTTAAACTCAGGTCGAGGCTTTTAACTGAGTGTGTTAACGCGCCGATGGAAATATAATCAACACCACACTCCGCATAACCGCGCACATTTTCGGCAGTAATGCCTCCGGATGCTTCGGTGATATATTTGCCGCCGATAGTTTCAACCGCCTTTTTCAAATCAGCCAGTGAAAAATTATCCAGCATAATGCGCTGCACACCACCTGTTTTTAAAACCTCGTCGAGTTCCTGCAAATTGCGTACCTCAATTTCAATATCCAGGGTTTTATGATTTTCGGCCAGGTATTTTTTAGTATTTCCAATGGCATTAGCTATCCCGCCAGAATAATCAACATGGTTATCCTTGATCAGGATCATATCGTACAAGCCGAAACGGTGATTAACACCCCCACCTATTTTAACGGCCCATTTTTCAAAATACCTAAAACCGGGTGTGGTTTTACGGGTATCTAATATCCGGGTGTTGGTCCCTTTTATCCGTTCAAGTATATCGTGTGTTTGGGTGGCAATGGCCGACATGCGCTGCATGCAGTTTAACAACAGGCGCTCGGCTTTTAAAATACTGTGGCTGCTGCCGCTAACTGTAAAAACAATGTCGCCTTTTTTGATGATATCGCCATCATGCATCATCAGATCAACTTTCAGATCGGCATCTATTTGATGGATGATCTGGACAGCTAATTCAACCCCGGCTAAAATACCGTCTTCTTTAACTAATAATTTGGCTTTGCCCTGTGTACCGGCGGGTATGGTAGCCAGCGATGTATGATCGCCATCGCCAACATCTTCGGCAAGGCTTTTCACAATAAATTCGTGGATGAGAGTTTTATCCAATGTGTGCTTATTAAGCCTCAAAATTAAAAAATACTTTGAGCTATTTAGCCTTTTCTTCTTCAATGCGCATTTCGCTTACTTCATAGTTTCCATTGTTGTTTCGCAATGAAAATGAAGTGCGGAAATTTCCGTTTTTAGTGGAGAGTGTACAAACGCCAAATTTTAAGGCCGGGTTCGAATCGACCCGGTGGATGATTTTAACAGATGAGATTGGATTTTTGGTAAAAAAATTGGTCAGTATAGTTTCGGCCTGTTCTCTTGAGTATACTCCTTCGTCGGCTAATATGGTTAGCTCTACACTTGATGCAAAAGTTTTAACCAATTCCTTTATACTGCTTTGCCTTATTAAGCCGGCAGTCTTTTCAACAGGGTCGGCTTTTTGCTGAAAGCTGAAAAATGAAAAAACAAACGCTAAAAGAAATACTTTCATAGTAATTGTAGATATTGCCTAATAAGTAATCGTTTCGATTAAAAAACTTTACTTATATGCGGGGTTGGTTTAACCATATAAATATAACAAAAAGTTAACATATCGCTTTATATTTGCACCGTGGAAAATAAAAATAAAAAAGTCGCTTTAATTATTTTAGATGGCTGGGGATACGGCCGTAACGATAAATCGAACGCCATACTGGCTGCCAAAACTCCGTTTTTCGATTCACTGCTAACCAAATATCCAAATTCAAAACTGGAAGCCTCGGGCATGTCGGTAGGTTTACCGGCCGGGCAAATGGGCAACTCCGAAGTTGGGCACATGAACCTGGGTGCAGGCCGTGTGGTTTACCAGGAACTTGGCCGTATACACAAAGCTGTTGACGACCACGAACTTGACGAAAACACCGTAATTAAAGATGCCTTTAACTACGCCAAACAAAACAACAAAGATGTACACTTTATCGGCCTGGTATCCGATGGTGGCGTGCACTCACATATTAAACATTTAAAGGGCCTGTGTGATGTTGCCGATCGTTTTGGTTTGCCACATGTGTATATCCACGCATTTTTAGATGGCCGTGATACCGACCCTAACGGCGGATTAGGTTATGTTACCGACCTGGAAAACTACATCAGCAAAAAATCCAATATCCAGATAGCATCGGCTATTGGCCGTTATTATGCTATGGATAGGGACAATCGCTGGGAACGGGTGCGTAAGGCTTATGATGTGATGGTGAATGGCGAAGGCAAAGCTACCCACAACATTCAACAGGCTATTTCAGAATCGTACGCCGAGGGTGTTACCGATGAGTTTATTCTGCCGATAGTTAAAACCGATGCCGAAGGCAAACCTGTTGCAGTTATTAAAAACGGAGATGTTGTAATTTGCTTTAATTTCCGTACCGATCGTGGCCGCGAAATTACCGTGGCGCTCACCCAAAAATCGTTTCACGAGCAGAATATGCACCCGCTTGATCTGCATTATATCACCATGACAACTTACGACGAAACCTTTAAAAACGTTAAGGTTGTTTTCACTAAAGACGACCTGGTGAACACCATAGGCGAAATTTTGCAGAATGCAGGTAAACACCAGATCCGCATAGCCGAAACGGAGAAATACCCGCACGTAACCTTTTTCTTTTCGGGTGGGCGCGAAAAAGAATTTGACAACGAGAGGCGCATTTTAATACCATCGCCAAAAGTTGCTACCTATGATCTGCAGCCCGAAATGAGCGCACAAGGCATAACCGATGCGATATTACCCGAACTAAAAAGTGGCTGGGCCGATTTTATCTGCCTCAACTTTGCCAATACCGATATGGTTGGCCATACCGGCGTATTTAGTGCGGTAGTTAAAGCTGCCGAAACTGCAGATAAATGTACTCAAACGGTTGTTGAAACCGGGATAGCTAATGGCTACTCATTCATTATCATTGCAGATCACGGTAATGCAGAGTTTATGGTTAATGATGATGGTTCGCCAAACACGGCACATACTACCAACCTGGTACCCTGCATTTTGATCGATAATGATTATCATGAAATAAAAGATGGTAAACTGGGTGATATTGCTCCTACCATATTAAAAATTTTAGGCGTGCCCATCCCAAAAGAAATGAGTGAGAATGTATTGGTGTAAGGCATCGCGTTATAGCACAATTTGCTTTTTTGTATTGCTGGCTACATTTTATGGCTGCAAGCCCGATGTTAAGCAAAGCAATGGCACTTTAAAATATTTTGATCTTTCGGGATACTTTAAAGGTGAAGCTGTACGCTTGAACCAACAAAATAAGCCAATTGTTAAAACCGTTAGCTATAACAATCAGCCTGAAACCAAAACTATCACGATTAAAAACTGGCCGCGCGAGTTTGATCTGTTTATCACCTCTGATATCAATAAAGCGGCCTGGAAAGATAGTTACACCATTGCTAAAAACAGCGATTCGATAGTATACGCAGCGATTGACACTAATCTGCATACCCGTCAAATAGTACTCAGGTTAAAAGGCGGCCAGGTTACGGGTATAACTATTGATAACTTTACCAAAAACATGCTTTATCAAACCAGGGAGAAGCTGGTTTACTATCCCGACTCAATTTATTTTATCGAAAAGCACCAGTATGTTAAGTTATTGGGAACCAACAATTATCAGATAACCGGAAAGTTCAGATAATTACTTATTGGCAAGTGTTGTAGTGGCAAGTGCTAACTGTTGTTTAGAGATATCTAACAACGAGGCAATATCTTTTCTGTCCGGGTTATCGTTCAACACCTTCTCCAGGTCTGTAACAGAGGCTTTTAACGATTTGATGCCACGGTTTTTATCGTAAAAGCGGCTCGACTTCTGCAATTTGAACATGCCATATTCGCGGTAGAAAATGCCCCTGTTCTGGTAAAATTTAATATCCGCCGGGTTGATGGAAATTGCATTGGTTAAATCGAGTATGGCACCTAACAGATTTTTTTCTTTATCGGCAGGTAATGCGGCTGCGTCCCTGGCCAGAAAACTTTTTGCCAATGCCCTAAAGTAATAGGCCGATTCGTCGGTAGGTTTTATTTCGAGCAACCTGGTATAGGTAACTATCGATTTTTTGTAATTCTGATCGTGGTAGTACGAATACCCCAGCATCCACAGGGCGTTGGCATTGGTCGAATCCACCACACAAGCCTTTTCCAGGTGATTTACAGCGGTTTTAAAATCGCCATCCATCAAAGCCTGTTGTCCCATTTTAATATAGGCGCTTTGCCCCAGCAAGCTCTCAACCGAGGATATGATCAGGAAGGACAGTATAACCGAAAACTTCATTTGGAGGGGATATCCATTAAACTAATCAAGTAACACATACAATAACTCAATTGTAACTAAATTATTATATAAATGTTCAAATCGTTAACACAAAGTTATTAACAGTTGCCCAAAACATAGCCAAAGCAAATAACTTTTTATATTACTGTAATATATTCCGAACTTTGGTTACAACCTGTTCCGATTTTTACATAAAAAATATTTTTCGGCATAATAACAAAGCTTGGCATAGCTCTTGAAATATAATTATGCTATCGGTTAACCCCGTATTAACAGCCTGTTTATATAAAATTGGCTGACAATTTGACGTTATTACATATATAGATACTACTCCATGAGTTTTGATCCATTTGATTTTAGAAGTGCTTTACCTATTATAAACGAAGATTCTGAGTTTTTCCCCCTCATGTCATCCGAGGATGAGGAAGAAATGAACAACGAAGAACTACCTGAAGTTTTGTCAATACTGCCTCTGCGGAATACAGTTTTATTTCCAGGTGTGGTTATACCGATTACGGTTGGCCGCGATAAATCCATCAAATTAATACGCGATGCCAACAAGGGTAACCGCATGATCGGGGTGGTTGCGCAACAGGATGTGGGGATTGAAGACCCTGCTTTTGCCCAACTTAACCAGGTTGGTACCATTGCCCTGATCATTAAAATGCTGCAAATGCCCGATGGCAACACCACCGTTATTTTACAGGGTAAAAAGCGTTTTATGCTGAAGGATGAGGTACAAAGCGAACCTTATATTAAAGCAACCATCCAACCCTTCCAGGAGGTTAAATTAAAAGAAGATAAAGAATTTAAAGCCATGGTATCGTCTATTAAAGACATGGCCATGAGCATTATCCAGCTTTCGCCGAATATACCCAGCGAAGCAGGCATTGCTATCCGTAATATCGAAAGCACCTCGTTTTTGATCAATTTTATATCGAGCAATATGAATGCCGATATGGCTGCCAAACAGGATCTGCTGGAAATGAATAGCCTTCGCGACCGTGCGCGTAATGTGTTGGAGCATTTAACAGTTGAGATACAGATGCTGGAGCTTAAAAACCAGATCCAAACCAAGGTACGTACCGATCTGGACAAGCAGCAACGCGATTATTTCCTGAATCAGCAGCTCAAAACCATACAGGAAGAACTTGGCGGTAACTCGCCCGACCTGGAAATTGACAACCTGCGTACCCGTTCTGTTAAAAAGAAATGGAGTAAGGAAGTTGGCGAGCATTTTAAAAAAGAACTCGAAAAACTAACCCGTACTAATCCCGCTGCGGCGGATTACTCGGTTCAGATCAATTACTTAGAGCTACTACTTGACCTGCCGTGGAACGAGTTCACTAAAGATAACTTTGACCTGAAACGAGCTCAAAAAGTATTAGATAAAGACCATTTTGGTTTAGATAAAGTTAAACAACGCATTATTGAATACCTGGCCGTGCTTAAACTAAAGCACAACATGAAAGCCCCTATCCTTTGTTTGGTGGGCCCGCCGGGTGTGGGTAAAACATCGCTGGGTAAATCAATAGCCAAAGCGTTGGGCCGTAAATATGTACGCATGGCCCTGGGTGGCATACGTGATGAGGCCGAGATCCGCGGGCACCGTAAAACCTATATCGGTGCAATGCCGGGCCGTGTTATTACTTCGCTAAAAAAAGCAGGCGCGGCAAACCCTGTGTTTATTTTAGATGAGATTGATAAAGTGGGCAGCGATTTCCGTGGAGATCCGTCATCTGCCTTGTTAGAGGTGCTCGATCCGGAACAGAACGGTACTTTTTATGATAACTATGTAGAGATGGACTTCGATCTGTCGAATGTGATGTTCATCGCAACAGCAAACTCATTAAGCACTATACAACCTGCTTTATTGGACAGGATGGAAATTATAGAGGTTAACGGCTATACCATTGAAGAAAAGGTTGAGATAGCCAAACAACACCTGGTGCCCAAACAACGAGAAGCACACGGTTTAAAAACCAAGGATGTTACCTTTAAAAATAACGTACTCGAAAAGGTGGTTGAAGATTATACCCGCGAGTCGGGAGTGCGTTCTTTGGAGAAAAAGATAGGATCGTTGATACGCGGCATTGCCAAAAACATTGCTATGGAAGAAGAATACAACAGCGCCGTGAGTAAAGAGGATGTTGAACGTATTTTAGGCGCACCGATATTTGACAAGGATCAATACGAGAATAATGATGTGGCAGGCGTGGTTACCGGCTTAGCCTGGACACAGGTTGGCGGCGACATCCTGTTTATTGAGGCAAGCTTAAGTCCCGGCAAGGGCAGGCTAACTTTGACCGGTAGCCTGGGCGATGTAATGAAAGAATCGGCAACCATAGCTTTGGCTTATTTACGCTCGCATGCGGCACACTTTAAGATCGACCAGAAGCTGTTTGACCAGTGGGACATCCATATCCACGTACCGGCAGGCGCAACACCTAAAGATGGCCCATCGGCTGGTGTAACCATGCTTACAGCTTTAACATCGGCATTTACCCAACGCAAAGTTAAACCGCATCTGGCCATGACCGGAGAGATTACCTTACGGGGAAAAGTATTGCCGGTGGGTGGTATTAAAGAAAAAATACTGGCCGCAAAACGCGCCAATATTAAGGAGGTCATCCTATGTAAATCAAACCAAAAGGATATTAACGAGATAAAAGGCGATTATATTAAAGACATGCAGTTTCACTATGTAACTGATATGCGTGAAGTGATCGACCTGGCCCTGATGACACAAAAAGTTAAGGATCCGTTAGACCTGACTGTTAAGGAAGACCTGAAACCTGTTTTAAATTAACAGCAGAAACAATTAATATAAGCCGGAATAATCGCCCGGCTTTTTTTATATTTTTGCCCCCGATTATAACCCCTTTAATGAAGTTTATTACCCTGCTTAGTGTTTCGTTGTTGTTTAGTTGCATAGTTGTAGCACAAAGTAAAAGCTATAAAAACGAAATAGGTTTTCAGACTGATAATGATGGTTTTTTAGGCCACGGGCAGGACAGGTATTATACTGCCGGAAACTTTTTGTATTTTGATCATGCTTTAAATCTTACTGATACCAACCGTGTTGCTAATAAAGTATTAGGTTTTGAAATTGGTCAGAAAATATATACGGCCCAGTCTGGCCTTGTTCTTAATCCTAAATTTATTGACCGGCCGTTTGCAGGATACCTGTACATCGGTTCATCGTTAAATGTGCTTTACAAAAACGAAAGTAATTTAAAATTGGACGCCCAGGCAGGCTTTGTGGGGCCACATGCTTATGGTAAAGAAACGCAGGATCTGATCCATAAAACATTTGGCTTTTACACTCCTGATGGCTGGGAGTACCAGGTACAAAATGATTTTGAGCTCAATTTATCCGCACAATACAACGCCTTATTATTCAGGATTGATAATATTGATATGAGCTTTAACAGCTATATAAACGCGGGCACGGGTTTTACCGGCGCTGGTGGTGGCGCCACGATTCGCCTGGGTACACTTAATCCCCTGTACAACTCCATAAGCACTACAAGCACAGTAACAGCAAGCGGTAAACCGGCTAAAAATGAGTTATTTGTTTACTATAAGCCCTTGTTGAACCTGGTGGCTTACGATGCCACTATACAAGGCAGTATGTTTACGAGTAGTACCGGCCAAAGCGAGGTGGTTAAAAGTATAGCACCAGTGGTATTTAGCCAGCAAATAGGCGGCGCTTTGGTAATGGGGCATTGGGTGATCAACGCATCGGCTACATTTCAAAGTCATAATACCAAAACCATGGTTAAAACCGAGCAGTGGGGTTCGATAAGCGTACTCTATAGATTTCACTGATTTTATGGTGATTGCTTCGATGCTCTAATCACTGTAATCGCTTTTTCTCCTGCCAATTTTCTTTAATGATGCCTTTCGTTTATTATCCAGCCTTGCGGCGATGGAAGCTTTTGATGGCTTGCTTTTTTTACGCTTTTTAGGCTGATGTAAAGCTTTGGTCAATATATCAACCAGCTTATCCAAAGCAATTTCTTTATTGAGGTGCTGGCTGCGTTCTTCATCACAAACAATTTGCAGCAGGCCGTCTTTGTTTAAGCGCGATTGCAGTTTGCCCAGCATCAGCTGTTTTTCTTCATCGGTAAACACATCGCTTTCGCTAATGGAAAACAGCAGCTCAACCTTGCTCGATACCTTGTTAACATTTTGCCCGCCCGCGCCGCCGCTGCGCGATGTTTTGTATTGTATATTTCTTTGCAGGCCGGCTTTAGTAAAGTTCATTTTGATGCGTATCTTCGTGCTTGTATGAGTAATAATATAGTAGTTGCCATTGATGGATATTCGTCGTGCGGTAAAAGCACCATTGCCAAAGCTTTAGCTAAAAAACTTCACTTTATTTACATCGATAGCGGTGCCATGTACCGCGCGGTAACCCTGTATTTTTTGCGCAATAATATCGATTTAAAAGATCACGGACAAGTTGTTGATGCGCTGAGCAACATCCACCTCAACTTCCATTCGCGCGATTACGAAACGCATATTATGCTGAACGACGAGGAAGTATCCGACGAGATACGCCTGATGCCCGTATCAGAAAATGTAAGCGCCGTATCGGCCATTCATGAGGTACGTGTTGAGATGGTTAAACAGCAGCAGCGTATGGGCAGATCAAAGAACATCATTATGGATGGCCGCGACATTGGCACGGTGGTATTCCCCGATGCGCAGGTGAAACTGTTTATGACCGCCGACCCCAAAGTGCGTGCCGAACGTCGTTTCAAGGAGCTGACCGCCAAAAATCCTGATCTGACCTTAGAAGATGTTTTTGAGAATCTCGCCCATCGCGACTATGCCGATACGACCCGTAAGGAAAGTCCGCTGATGCGTGCACACGATGCCATTATCTTAGATAATACCGACCTCACTCCCGACGAACAATTGCAGTTCGCTATTGATAAGATCACGCCGTTTTTAAAGGCTGCGGAATAGGGTTCCGTTATTTTTTTTGCCCCCGGTGCCTGATCCAGTTACCGGGGGCAACATATTTACAGTGCGCTTTTATCCAAAGCCTGGCTGATATCAGCAATAATATCATCAACCTTTTCCAATCCTACCGAAATACGGATCAGGCCTGGAGTAATACCTACAGCAGCACGTTCTTCATCTGTAAGTTTGCTATGTGTAGTGCTTGCCGGGTGCGATGCAATACTGCGGGTATCGCCAAGATTAGCCGTTACCGACAGCATTTGCAATGCATTTAAAAATTTGCGGCCGGCTTCTACCCCTCCTTTAACCTCGAGGCAAAATACACCGCCCCCACCTTTCATCTGCTTTTTAGCGATATCATATTGCGGGTGCCCTTTCAGAAAAGGGTATTTCACCAAACTTACGTTAGGGTGATTTTGCAAAGTTTCGGCAGCTTTATAAGCGTTTTCGCAATGGCGCTGCATCCGTACATCAAGGGTTTCGAGGCTTTTGCTCAGTACCCAGGCATTAAATGCAGATAACGATGGACCGGTTACCCGGCAAAACAAGTAGATCTCGCGGATCAGGTCAGCACGGCCAACCACTACCCCACCCAAAACACGGCCCTGGCCGTCAATCCACTTGGTAGCCGAATGCACAACCAGGTCGGCACCAAACTCGGTTGGGCGCTGCAGCAATGGTGTGGCAAAGCAGTTATCTACATTAAATATCAGTTTATGCTTTTTAGTGAACTGGCCTATCCATTCCAGGTCGAGCACTTCCAACTGCGGGTTGGTAGGTGTTTCCAAGTATACCATTTTGGTATTGGGCTGCACTGCGGCCTCCCAGGCAGCATTATCGCCAGCCGGAACCATGGTATAGGTGATACCGAAGTTCGGCATGTATTTTTTGATAAAGGTATTGGTGTTGCCAAATATCGAGCTGCACACGATCATGTGATCGCCGTTTTTTAACAACGACATAATGGACCCTACCACTGCGCTCATGCCGCTGGCTGTTGAAAAACCCGCGTCAGCGCCTTCTAAAGCTACCATTTTAGCGGTAAACTCATCAACATTTGGGTTGCTGAAACGGCTGTAAATATTATCGTCCGATTCTTCGGCGAAAGCCGCGCGCATTGATTCGGCATCGTCAAAAACGAAACTGCTGGTTAAAAACAAAGGTGTAGAATGTTCGCCCTGCTCGCTGCGGGGAGTTTGTATACGTACTGCCTGGGTTACAGGGTCTAACTTACTGGACATTATATGTTGTTATTTAAATTGGAGATAGATAGATTAATTAAGCTGCGGGATGTACAAAAACCTGGTAGGTTAGCGCAGTTCCCGATCCGGTTAAAGTTGCCGCCACCGAACAATATTTGTTTACCGATAGCTCAACAGCGCGTTCGGCTTTATCCGGGTCAACAGGGCCGTAAATATGAAACTCTAAAGTAACATCCTTCCATAACGAGGGCTCTTTGCCGGTTTCGCGCTCGCCTTTTACAACCATTTTATAATCAACAACCTGTTGGCGTTGCTTTTTCAATATACTAATTACATCAATACCGCTACAACCGGCCAGGCCCATCAGCAACATTTGCATCGGGCGCACGCCAAAGTTTTCGCCGCCGCTTTCGGGGCTGCTGTCCATACGTACGCTGTGTCCGTTCTCGTCTTTCGCTTCAAAACCAAAATCGCCATGCAGGCGCGATAACTCAATAGTAGCCATTGTCTATATAATAAGTCGCAAATTTAGCTTTTTTGCGCAGAAATTAAAGCCCGTAAATGTTTGGTGCTTGTCATGTTTTGTGTGCCCGAATGTTGCAAGGTTGGCTTATGTTGCAAAGTTTAAATGTTGGAAGGTTTACATATTGACATGGTGTTTCAATAGGAAATCAGCAGGTGTCTTTGTGTCTTGATCCTTGCATCCTGATTCGCCATACACATAGGTATTGTTCGGTGTTTTTAACTTTGTCTTATTCTTGATTCTGGCTCTTCTTCAAGGGGGGAAATTGTAAGAATAATTCGCAATTGTTTTAGTCTTGATTCCTGGCTCTTAATTCTTGCATCTGTTCCCCGGAGGGGGGAAATTGTAAGAAATTTTTAAATACATTTTCCATCTTACCTTATCCATTTTCCATCGCGGTAAGCATACAATATAAGCAAAAACTGTCAATTATTCAAATAAAACAGGTATTGATCATCTGTTATCAATGCCGCAAATATTTTTTAAAATAACCGAAACCTTTAAACCAGCCTTCCGTATAAATTACAGTAGAGTTTGTTTCAATATTATTTTAGTTAGGGTTTAGTCCCTTGCTTTCTGGTGAAGGCAAGGGATTTTTTATTTAGCAGGGTGTTTTTAACCTGCTATCAGCTTATACACATAGGCCACTTTAGGATCAGACAGATCCCAGCCGGTTAACTCTTTTAAAACTAAGGACTGGTGTTTTTTACCAATATCGCGCAAAGCATTACCTACCGATTTACGCACATATTCGCTATCGTGTGAGCGCAATTTGGCAATGAGTTTAATAGCTGCCTGCGGGTTTGCTTTAAAATAAGGCCGGCCCGTCCAGATGCGTAAACCCTCAACAACCGCACGGTTAAGGTTATGGTGGCGATCACTGAGCCACAACTTTATTTCGGGCAATGCCTGTTCGTAGCCGGTATCTTTGCAATACTGATCGATGGCTTTGGCCAGCATTTCCTGCACGCGCCAGTTGGCATCATTAACTACATTGGTTTTAAGAAGTGACAGTGCCGCGGCGTTGTTTGCTGATAACCTGCCTAATATATGTACGCCCAGCATACGTGCCTGGTAGGTTTTATGATTGATCAACCCACCCGCAATTTGCAGATGCGACAAATTTTTATCGGCAAACAGTTTATCGCCTGCTTCAACAATATGTTTAAAACCATGCTCGGTTTTTTGCAGATCAGCAATGATAGCTGATATTTCATCATTCATAAGTTATTTCTTCAACCCATCGGTAAAAAACTGATCTTTCTTTTCTGACGCAAATTTACCCTGATTAAACGTTTTTGATTCGCCTTTGGGGATGGTTAATGATTGCCACGGGTCGTCCGAGATCATTTTGGCAACAAACACAATTTGCCCGATATGGTAAGGTATATGCGCCAACTGGCGGTTTACAGCTTCAATTACCGTATGTCCTTCGTTACGGATATAGATCCTTTTCAGCAGATCATTTTCGGTAAGCGGGTCGATCGCGTTAAACAGGCAGTCCCAGCCATTTTCCCACAAGGCCATCATATCTGCTTTGCTCATGTCTTCCGGTTCAAACTCATCGTCGCGGTCGCGGGTAGGTTTCTCACCGTCGGAGGTTAAAAAATCCGTCCATCGCGAAATTGAATTACCTGCGATGTGCTTTACGATCACCACAATACTATTCGAATCGGCATTATAACGCCAGTGTATGTTCCGTTCGCTAACCTGGGCTATCGCTTTATCGCCAACCGATTTATAATAACGAAATAGCTTTTTTACTGTATCGAGGTAATTACCGCCAATGTTTTCCATGTATATCAAATTTTATTCTGAATCAGGTTCATCTATAATCAAATAGACGCACCGTCTCGAAATCAAAACAACGCATCATATTTAATCGATTAAAAGGGTTCGAAATATTCTACGAGAGAATCAGGATAGTTGGTTGTATCATATCGATAATATTGCACAGAGATCGCTACAAGACCTACTAATCAAACATCTATCCTATTGTAATTTTGCTCTAAATACAACCGCGTTGTTGTATTGCACTCCTCCAACAAACGTATTTGCGATAACATATACGTACTTATTTGATTTTGCAACGGCAAACGTCTCATAAACTGTTGATGGTAAACTATAACTTTGATAAGTAGTGCCATTGTCTGTTGTAACATCCAATTTTTTATTCTCATCAGCAACAAGCATGGTGGTCGCGTTTGCATTTATACATCTTAGCCCATTGGCGGTTTGAAATGTTGGCACACTATTTTGAGCTTGCCATGTAGCACCGCCATCGGCACTACGATATAAATTTGCAGGTACATTCAATGCTCCAAAATAGCCCAGTTGATAAATACAATATAGATTATTGGCTACCGGCAACAACATATTTTGCAAACTGCCAAACGAGTTTCCAAGATATGTTGGATTGGCCGTAGTATTCCATGTCAATCCAAAATCTGTAGATTTATAAGGGGTTATTTCGCTTGAAACAAGTGGCTTACCAGCTTCTAACGAGTACACACCGCCGTTATACAAGGGAGTTCCGCCGATAGCGTAAAACGTATTGTTACTGGTTTTAACTACTGTTCCGCGCTGCGATTGGTTGAGATTTAAAATTGGAATATCGCTTATTTTACTCCAGACACCTCCGTTATTAGTTGATTTAAAAAATTGAGCGATAACTCCACCTGCCGCTTTGGTTGCACAAACGTACATATCAGTGTTTACAAACACGATGCTTGTGGGGGTGGCATTAAAGGTACTTTTATTAAAAAGAAGTGTCCAGTTCTGCCCGTCCGAAGTTGAAGCCAAACCCTGATCGGTGCTTAAATAAAAACTGCCTGCGTTTGAGATCAGTTGGTAAAAAGTGGTTGGTTTAGTAGTAAATGGCAATTTTGATGTTACATCACTAAACAACGTGCCATCGCTGCTATAATATACATAGGGTGTGTTTGTAGTGGTAACCGCACTAATCAAAACTTTCTCGCCGGCGGTAGCTGCAAAATGCTGCTCTCTGTTGGTTGCCAACGTGCCAACCTGTTGCCAGGCCAAGCTACCCGGCGGATTGATTGTGAAGTTTATACCGGGTAAAGTTACCCCGGTGTTAGCCAAAACAGTTACCAGGCCAGTTGAGGCACCTGCAGGCACCTGTACTGTAAGTTGCGTATTTGTTGCAGCAATAACTGTAGCAGCCACTCCATTAAATTTCACGATGTTACTTGTAATAGCCGTTAAAAAATCAGTGCCGGTAATTACAACAGTATCGCCTGCTATACCATTATCGGGTACGACAGAGTTAGCAGACGATTGATATGAAAAAACAGGGCCAATAGCTGCAGTGCTATTTTTCACTTTAACGGTTATTGGCCCTGTACTACCTCCTGCGGGGACAAGCACATTTAACGTAGTTGAGCTTGCCATGGTAACAGCTGCATAGGTGCCATTAAATTTAACAGAATCTTCTGCAGAGATCGCACTGAAATCTGTACCCGTGATTAAAACATTATCGCCTTGAACTCCGTTTAATTTACTTACACTAATAATAGTAGGGCTAATATTAGGATTAGGTATATCAGGATTGTGTTTGCATGCTCCAAATATGCCAGTCAATAGTAATAAAACTCCCCAGAATTTATTTTGATGCGATTTCATAAATATGAGTTTCACAAATATATAAATACTTTTCTACAGCCTGTCCGCCAACCTGGGCTATCACCCTGTCGCTAACCGATTTATATAGCGAAATGGTTTTTTAACGCTATCAAGGTAATTGGTACTGCCGTTCTCCATGCTTAATTATTTAAAAGGTTCGCCGCTGTCATCAGCTATCTCCACATAATAGCCATCCAGGTCACGCAGTGAAAACTCCTGCCTGCCCGAATTGGGGTTAAGGTGCGGCACTTCTTCTATTACGGCGTACAGCTCACGGGCGTTGTCCCACACCTCGTTAAAATTATTCACCCTGAAATAGAGGATCAGCCCGTTCCCCTTTTTCACATCCGGACTCATCAGGGTCGAATGCTCATGCACGCCCCATTTATGCAGGCATAAAATAGTGGTACCATCCTGCCTGTCGGCCAGTATTTCAAAATTATTGCCACCGTGGGTGGTTTTACAATCTAAAAGAGCCATATACCATTCGGCACTTTTAGGCACATTTTTAACTCCTATAATTACTTCTGTTCTGATCATTCTTTATATATAAGGTATTAAACCCGCCGAAGTTAAAAACTTTGACTGTGCAACAGCATTGCTTTAAGGGCGTTATTTCTGTATTCTGTTTCTGCATTTGCCATCATTAAAATGATGCGATGTTTTGAGGGGTGACATAAAAGATCATTTCGCCGTCTTCGCCCGATATCACACATTCAATATCTTTCCGCGCAGCAATGATCGACTTTGCAAATTGCAGTGCTTCGCCCTTGTCGTCAAATATGGTATAGATCTCCTGATCAGTTTTAACTGCTTCTTTAAATAATTCATCCAACACATGGCCCGTTTTAAAATCGGCCCGTAACAAGGCAACCTGTCCTTCTTTTAATTGGGGAAACTTCTCCATAATTATCTTCTTTTAAAACTGCTGCTGCAACTAATCCCTGCCACTTACACCCTGTCCGCCAACCTGATCACCAGTTTCAACCCGCTCCATACCTCATCAACCGCGCAAACTTTAACATCAACCAATCCGGTCTCCAGAGCATAATCGCGAATAATGTTTTCGGTCAAGTCAGTTGGCACTTTTGATACTTTTTTGGGCCATGATACCCAGATCATGCCGTTTTGTACAATTTGTTCTTTAAGCTGGGGTAAAACTTCAAAGTATACCTGCTTGTGCCGCACAAAAAAGTGGATCATGTTCTTCAGTTCATCGGGGTAATGAGTAAACACCACATTGGGCGGCATGTCGCTAAACAAATTGAGGTAATGGTCGGGCGCGTTGATTAGTTCGACCTTAAACTCCGGCTTTATACCTAACTTTTTAGCCAGCGGCGTACCCGAATATCCTGCTGTTTGCATAATTAATTTGCATAATTAAATAGTGATGATCTGTTTTAAATGGTGCTCTAAATGCGCCACATAATCGTTAGCCAAAAACTCAACCGTATGTAAATTTACCTGTTGTTTACCTGTGTCGCAAGTGTTTTGCAGCAATTGTTGGGGATAATTCTTTAACACCGTACTGATCTGTTTGTTTAGCAACCGCCATAAAGTAAGCAGGTCCCCAATCTTTGCATCCTGGTAATGCTGCGCTTCAACCCATTCGTTTTGTGCATAAACCAGTTTAAAATTCTGCTCGTAGGTGCAGCGTATAAAGCGGTGCAGGTTATTGCTCGCACTATCTATCAAATGGCCCATGATCTCCTTTTTCGACCATTTATCCGGGCCGGGTTTACTTACCCAATCAATATCATTGGTGATCATCATGATCAAAAAATCCTGAACCAGCTGATCAATATTTTGCGCGGCATTTTCCATAACCGCAAATTATACATTTATATTTACACCTTAATATTTATTGATGCCGGTTAACCATAACACTTATCGCGATACTGCATTTACTAATCGGTTTATTAACCATTCCGCTTTACAGGCTAAAATTGAACAGCTCAAGGCCGATGGTATATTTAGGATTGAACAAATAGGCATGTCCGCGCAAGGCCGGGCTATTCATTGCCTAAGCATAGGCACAGGTAAAACAACTGTATTATTGTGGAGCCAGATGCATGGCGACGAGCCCACCGCTACCCTGGCCCTGCTTGATGTTTTCATTTTTTTTAGTGCCGATGATGAGCACAACGATATCAGGAAGCAGATACTGGATAACTGTACCCTGTATTTTATCCCGATGCTTAACCCGGATGGCACTGAAGTTTGGACTCGCCGTAACGCGCAGGATATTGACATTAACCGCGATTTTTTAGCAGAGCAAAGCCCGGAGGCGCGCGCATTAAAACAGATGCAACAGCGCATTAAACCGGAGTTTGGTTTTAACCTGCACGACCAGATGTCGCTATGGTCGGTAACCGGGAGTAGAAAGCCTGCGCCTATTGCCTTGCTTGCTCCACCGGCCGATGAACAGGCGAGCGTTAGCCCTTCGCGCTTAAAAGCCATACAGGTGGTGGCTGGTATCAATAATCTGTTACAGCAACAAATCCCCGGGCAAATCGGCCGCTGGGATGATACATTCGAGCCCCGCTCCTTTGGCGATAATTTTCAGCGGCTGGGTATGGCCACCATATTGATCGAATCGGGCGGGTATATTGGCGACCCTGAGCGGCAGTTTGTACGCAAACTAAACTTTGATGCCATAGTGTTTGCTTTACAGCAGATAGCATCCCGCGAATATGAGCAGCAAAACATCGACGACTACTACAACATCCCGCAAAACAACAAAGAGATCTTTCATATCCTCATCAGCAACTGCCGGCTGCAAACCCGGGCCGGGATCATTAAAACTGATATCGGGCTCAATTATACCGAACAATTTGATCTTACCGGGCAAACCAGTACCTTGATCTATACCGTTGCCGATATTGGTGATTTGAGCACATGGGGTGCTTACACGTACATTGATGCTACCGAAGCGCTAATTACCAACCCTTTAGTTTTGGATAGCCCGGCCAATTTTATCCTAAATTACGGCGATGGCAGGCTGATTTGTTTTGAAAATGGTATAATTGTTTCTGAAAACAATTAACTTCATCGCTTAATTTTTTACATGGCCTTAAATTATATCTGGATAGCGTTTTTCATCATAGCATTCGTCATAGCGCTATGCAAGCTAATTTTTCTGGGCGATACAGAAGCTTTTAAGCTGTTGGTAGATGGTATTATGTCGTCTTCGCAATCCTCCGTAATGGATATCGCCTTGCCATTGATCGGTACTATGGCATTTTGGCTTGGTATAATGAAGGTTGGCGAAAAAGCAGGTGCTATCAACTTCTTATCTCGTATTGTCGGACCATTTTTTCACCGCCTCTTTCCCGAAGTACCAAAGGAACATCCGGCAACAGGCAACATGATGATGAACTTTTCGGCTAACCTTTTAGGTTTAGATAATGCCGCTACCCCACTTGGCTTAAAGGCCATGGCCAGTTTGCAGGAACTTAATCCCGAAAAGGAAACTGCCTCCAACGCGCAGATCATGTTTTTGGTGCTGCACACTTCCGGTTTAACTATATTACCTATCAGTATCATCGCTCAAAGGGCAATACTTCATTCAAAAGATGCATCAGATATTTTTATTCCATGCATTATAGCCACCTACGTTGCTACAATGGTCGGTATTTTAGCGGTGTCACTTAAACAAAAGATCAACCTGTTAGACAGGGTAATTATTGCCTGGCTTGGCGGACTTACAGCTTTTATCGCGCTCATCATCTTTTACTTCCACTATTGCCTTACTTCCGATCAGGTGAGGGTCGTATCATCAGTAGCAAGCAACCTGCTACTCTATTTAATACCGGTAATTTTTATCCTGGGCGCAGTTTATAAAAAAGTAAATGTATTTGAGGCTTTTATTGAGGGTGCCATCGGCGGATTCGAAACTTCTGTTAAAATCATCCCCTACCTGGTTGCTATGCTGGTTGGCATCGCTGTATTTCGCATTTCGGGAGCACTCGATTATATCGTACATGGCTTCAAACTGTTTTTTGGTTTTATAGGGGTTGATACCCGCTTTTGCGATGCTTTGCCTGTTGCCCTGTTAAAACCTTTAAGCGGATCGGGCGCCAAGGCGATGATGATTTCGAATATGAAAGCCTTTGGTGTAGATAAATTTGTAGGCCAGTTATCGTGTATCTTCAACGGTTCGGCCGATACTACTTTTTATATTGTTGCCTTGTATTTCGGTTCGGTAGGCATTAAAAATTCGCGTTACGCAATTCCATTTGGCTTAATTGCCGATCTTGCCGGTGTAATTGCTGCAATATTTGTTGGATATTTGTTTTTTGGATAATCAATTAAGAAACTGATGAGATCATTTTTATGTGTACCGTTAATTTTAGTGATGGCAACGCTTAACCTACAGGCCCAGCAGGCGCCGCAAAAATTAACTCCCGAAATGCTTTGGAGAATGGGCCGCTACGCCGGTGCTACCCTTACGCCCGATGGTAAAAATGTTTTGTATACCGTGTCTACCTATAATATGGGTCTTAATAAATCAGAGCCCAATATTTTTAGTGTAAGCATTGACGGAGGAGCTAATCAGCAAATTACCAACGAGCCCGGCAGTAAGTCCATATTGAAGATCGACCCGGTAACCGGCCGTATCACTTACTGGTACGATGGCCGGATATGGCAAATGAACAGCGATGGCGGCAGCCTGGCCATGCTTACCGTTAACCAGCAGGATGATTTTGATAATATCCGCATATCGCCCGACGGCAAAAAAATAATGTATACACGCGATGTGCAGGTGCAAAAGGTTTTAGGTAAAGATAAATACAGCGATCTGCCGAAAGCGAACGCCTATGTTATTACCGATCTGAACTATCGCCATTGGGATACCTGGAATGCAGGTAAATGCTCGCACATATTTTTAGCCGATTACGATAACGGCAAAATAAGCAACGAAAAAGATATTATGCACGGCGAAGCCTTTGATGTACCGCAAAAACCAAGCGGCGGACTGGAGGATTTGATATTTAGTCCGGACAGCAAACGCATTATTTATGTTTGTAAAAAGAAAATTGGTAAGGATTATGCCCAAAGCACCAATACCAATCTATACCAATACACCATAGCTACCGACGAAACCCGCGACATTACCCAGGGTAATAATGGTTATGATACCGCCCCTGCCTTTAACAGCGATGGTTCGAAGATTGCGTGGTTAAGCATGAAAGAAGACGGTTACGAAGCTGATAAAAACGACATCGTGATGCGTGATGTTAAAGGTGGCGCCAGGATAAACCTTACCGCACAGTTCGATGAAACCGTTAGCGCATTTACCTTTAGTAAAGATGGCTCTAAAATATATTTCCTTGCGGTGATGAATGGCACCGAGCAATTGTTTAGTGTGGATATTGCTGATAAAACCATCAAACAAATTACCAAAGGCCAGTGGGACATTAACAGCATGATAGGGCAATCGGGCGCAGGCATGATCGTTACCCGCACCGATATGAACCATGCCGCCGAAATTTACAACGTAAACCTTAACACCGGCACCATGCAAAAGCTGAGCGATATAAACGATAAGTTTAACAATCGCCTGGCTACCAGCCGCGTTGCCGAACGCCACATTAAAACCACCGATGGTAAAGATATGCTGGCCTGGGTTATTTACCCGCCCGATTTTGATGCGAACAAAAAGTACCCTACCCTGCTGTTTTGCCAGGGCGGGCCGCAGTCGCCTTTATCGCAGGGCTATTCCTTCCGCTGGAATTTCCAGTTAATGGCGGCAAACGGTTATATTATTATTGCGCCTAACCGCCGCGGTATGCCCGGCCATGGCGTGGAATGGAACCGCGAGATAAGCGGCGACTGGGGCGGCCAGGCCATACAGGATTACCTGAGCGCCATTGATGATATTTCGACCGAACCTTATGTGGATAAAGAGCGTTTAGGCTGCGTTGGCGCAAGCTATGGCGGCTATTCGGTTTATATGCTGGCCGGTGTGCACAATGGCCGCTTTAAAACCTTTATTGCCCATGATGGCCTGTTCGACCTGAAAAGCTGGTACGGCACTACCGAAGAGATCTGGTTTGCCAATAAGGATATTGGCGGTAACTATTGGGATAAAATGAATTACAAAGCCCAAAAATCGTACGCTAAATTTAACCCCAGCAACTTTGTTGATAAATGGAACACGCCGATCATGATCATACAAGGCGGTAAAGATTACCGTGTGCCTATCGAGCAGGGCCTACAGGCTTTCCAGGCGGCGCAATTAAAAAGCATTAAATCAAAACTGATTTACCTGCCCGATGAAAACCACTGGGTGCTCAAACCTCAAAACGCTATGGTTTGGCAGCGCGAGTTTTTTGACTGGCTTAAAGAAACGCTGTAGTTTTGATGGAAGATGTGAAAGGTAAGATGGAAAAGGGTGCACTATCCCGGGCGTTTAATTAAGTGTGTGGTCTTACCAACGCTTTGTAACAAAAGCAACAAATAATTAAATGGAACGGATTATTGATGTTTTTTGGAGAACTAAATTTATAAGTAAAATCTGAGGTTGTAGCAAGGTGTTCGTAATAACCACTAATGTCTGTTACTTCGGTGTCGCTGTACACCAGGCCCTGGGGCTTACCGGTTAAAAAAATGTTATTTGCGGTATTAATTATACTAACATCCGGCTCAAGCCAATGATAGGCGATATGGTAATTAAGATCCAATACCGGCTCCATTTCCTGATTATAAAGTTCGATCTTATCGCCTTTAAATATCTTTAGCTTATATTTTTTGCCGGTAACATCTTCTGCTATGGTATATGTTTCTGAAAATAGATGGGTTTTCACTTTAGCGGTATATACTGCTACATTATCTACTTTTAAAGTGATACTATCATAGGTAATATCGATGGTGTGTATAAATTTATCCGCTTCCATTTAATAATTATAGGCTTATAATGTGGCTACAAGGTTACTACATAATTATACTTAAGTTAACTCCCTGCCCACATCGATCCACCTGTGATACGATGTTTTAGTATAAAAGTTATATATTAGTTTGATGGGCCTTTTTCACAAAATAAATTCGTGCTATTCTTTTCTATCCGATGCGGTTTTGTTAAAAGTTAAAAAGCAAAATGCAGGTAATTCGGTGTTTTTTCATGAGGATAATTATTGCCAGATCGAGCTGCTTCCTGTACAAAACCTGCTTACCCGCCAATTTGACACCGATGAGGTAAAGCGTTATGCCGAGAGCAACTTTACCGGAGACGGTTTTTTAAACTGCTCATGCAGGGATGAAGTTGCCTATCCTATTAAAAATCTAAACATCGATAAAAAAGAGTTTAAGGCCCTGATCAAAACGGCATCATTATTTTATTTTGATACGGTTTATACCGGATACTCGTCCCACCGCATCCCGAAAAAGAATACCCGTGGCTTTGGCTTTGAAAACTATGTTTTGTATTACGAGTTTCAGGATGATATCATTACCAACTGCTGGTTGGATTATAACCCCATTGCCGACGAACTGAACACGTATCCCGAAAGGCTGCAAAACATTTTATTGCAGTTAGGCTCTGCTTACGGTTTGATCCTGATCGACTGGAACGAATGCCTGACCGTTAATCTGGCTAATAAACATGCACTGTGCGATTATATGAAAGAAGCATTGGATTGATAACCACTATTCACCCACTAACCTACATCAACTCCTTATCTTTCTTTTCGCGATAAGCTTTATTGGCGATATAGAATAAAACAGCGGCGGGTATCAGATCGTAAAACGATGAAAGATGCATAGCCGGGTAATCCAGCCAGATATCGTAGATGCTGATGCCCAGCAGCACAAATCCTGCAATAATGTATAAATATAGGTAACTTGTCTTCATCGGTTAGTAAAGGTAACAATTATATTAAACATGCCCTTATCGCCTCTTTTTTCCAGCAGCTTCTCAAAATTTTTAATTTAACTATAACTATTTTTATTTTCTTATCGTATAAATCCGAACGTGGTTAGTAATCAATTAACCAATATACCAGTGTAAAACGAAGAGGATGATGAAAAGGAGATTTTTACTGCTGTTTAGCCTGTTAGTTGCAGCCGTTGCAGCAAATGCCCAGGACCACATTTTTTCACAGTTTTTTAACGCACCTGTTTACCTTAACCCTGCCCTTACGGGCCAGTTTGAGGGCGACCTGCGTGTAAACATGATATACCGTAACCAATGGAGCGCTGTTGGCAAACTCAATTATTTAAACGCCTCTGTTGATTATAACCTGCCCCAGTTTGGCGGCGGCGTAGGCTTAATGTTTAACCGCAGCAACGAAGGTTCGGCCTATTTTGTACAGAACAGTGTTGCCGCTACTTATGCGTACAGCATCGGGGGCGACAGTTATGTACTGTCATTTGGTTTGCAGGCGGGTATAGCTAACCGCCAGATAGATTTCAGTAAACTGATATTTGCCGACCAGATAGACCCTACATCGGGTTATATCCCGGGATCAACCACATCTGCCGAAGCACCGGCATTTAACAACAAATACTATTTTGATTCGGGCGTGGGTGTTAACCTGGTAATGGGCAAGTTTATGGGTGGCGCAACACTGCAACACCTAAACAAACCAGATCAGTCGTTTACCGGTACACCATCAAATTTAGCTATGCGTGCTGCCTTGCATTTAAGCTATAAGCTTGATGTTGACCCGTACAACACGGGCGACGAGGCCGATAAATCATACGTTATACCATCAGTGGTGATGTACAAACAAGCTACTGCCAGCATCATGAGCTTTGGCGCCGAATATAAAAGGCGAGGTGTAAGCGCCGGGCTGTGGTACCGTACTGATGGCCAGGGCAGCCCTAACGCGGTTGTGCTATCGCTGGTGTTTGATCTGTTTTTACACAAGGATACAGGCGAGAAGTTTCGTTTAGGCTTAAGTCATGATGCAGCCGTATCAACAATGGGTTACTCAAATACCAATGGCACAAGCGAGGGAAGTGTAAGTTACCAAACCACCTTCCCCGGGCGCGATAGTTATAATAAGTTTGAAGGTACAAGCAGGTGTTATAGTTTCTATTAATAACACTGCAGATAACATCATACAAAAAGCAGCCTTATTGGCTGCTTTTTGTTTTAATTGTATTTTGTACTTTTAGCTATGAGTTTAAACCTGCAACCATCGGCCAGCGCCGAAGCACACATCGGGCGCGAGCATTACCAAACTACCATTACATCGGCCGGGCATACGCTCACTGCTGATGAACCCGAAACCTCAATGGGTACTGATACAGGTATGAGCCCTTACAGCCTTTTACTGGCCAGCCTGGGCAGCTGTACGGCTATAACACTGCGCATGTATGCCGATAGAAAAATGTGGGTTGTAGATAATATAAACGTAAAACTGGAAATGTACCGCATAAATGCCGATACAGTTATTGAACGCCGCATCAGCTTTACAGGGAATTTAACCGAAGAGCAGCGCAACCGCCTACTCACTATTGCCAACTCGTGCCCTGTGCATCAAATTTTAACGGGGCATATTGATATTAAAACCAGTTTGGTTACCGCATAAAAAAAACCGCCCGTAAGAGCGGTTTAGGTATCTGCTGAAAATATCCGTATAACGGCTATATACAAGTATTACTCATTACAGGTTGAGGCATACTCAACATGGTAAATAAAGTCATCCTCGCATTTAAAGGTGCCTGCACTAAAACGTATTTTACGTCCCCAGTTTTCCCAATACATTTCGTAGATGGTTTTCTCGCCAACATCTTCAACTTCTATAAAGTAATTGTTAGCAAGCTTGTACAATGTTTTTTGGAGTTTCATTTTTGGGATCAAATGAAATTTTTTCAAGGTTTCTGCCGATATTTTCATGATAGTTAATTTTTTAAAATTTGCCGCGACTGTATATAAAACACCAAAAGCCAAATGGTTGTTTTAATTGAAAATCAAATTTAATAACATAGTTGAAATATAGCTAATCAAAACACCTACTTATACGTCATATTTTATAGTTAAACGATAATTATTTAACCTTGCTGGTATTGAATTTTGAAACCAGCAGGGCACCTGCTCCCAAAACTAAACCATCTTCGATCAGCCCGGCGGCAACATTGCTTAATTTACCATGGCCGGTTACTGCTTTACGCAGATAAAAACTTGCAAACGTAGCTGCCAGGGCACATGCGCCTCCAAGTATTAGCCCGGTAACGGCATTGCCATTTTTAGCTTTTAGTAAGGTTGCGCTGGTAAATGCACCGCTTACCACACGCCCCGTGAGCGGAAGCGCATTGGTACGATTGGGCGTAAAAGGCAGCTTATCGCCTATTAACTCGCCTAAGGCCAAAACAGCTATGGTGTTTGCCACGGCTGGCGATTGTAAATGTTTAAAGGGTAAATGCGAACGTTCGAGCGTTCGGGATGGGTTGCGGTTAAGCATATAGGCTGTTAATGCCAGGCCCGTAAATGAGCGCATTCCGGATAACGCCCCTAAGGCTAACGAGGGTATTAAATAATTGGGAAGCTTTGTCATACTTATTTAACGTTGCTTCCCAATTATTGTTCGCTAAATACTAATAAACTTTGCTATGGCTGGCGCGGTAAATAGCAGCAAACACATTACATACAATCAGTACGATTATCAACTCGTTCACGATGTAAAACACTCCTTTCGATTAGGTAGAAATTGGTTTATATTATAAATATAATACTATAACGGGGCTTATAATGCTTTGTTTTGGCTATAGTTATCCACATTTACACATTTATATACATCTATACTTTTTTGTAATTATGAGTTTATCACAAATAGAGATATATAATGAAGGAAAAGTATAATATATGAGTATTATTATATTAAAATCTGTATCAAAAACAGGATTTTTCTATAAAGTATCAAAATGTTAATTTCAGTTAAAAAAATGTTGTATAACTGTAAAATTACAATAAACTTACAAATGCATTTAATTCGCGGATAACTTAAGGTTAACCGTTATTTTATATCACTTTTACTGTAGGTATAATTAAAAAGAGTACAGATCACTGGCCGGTACGCCCTTTTGAATGAATAATTGTATCAATAACATTTTAAAATATCAAACTGTAAATCAGGCATATATCTAAAATAATGCAACAGGTTACAAATTATTGCAAAAACATATTTAGCTTCACACCACAATTACAAAGTGTTTGTTTTACACTTTGTAATTTTATATTTTTAAGCAAGCTTTAATTTATTTAACATGATCATTATTGCCGACGGTGGCTCAACCAAAACTAACTGGTGCCTGATTACCGATGAAGGGAAAAAAGTTTACTTTAACACCGAGGGTTACAATCCTTATTTTTCGTCGAAAGAGTATATCACACAATCGTTAAACGAAAGTTTACCAACCGACTTAGAGATAGACAAAGTAACCGAGGTTAACTATTACGGTGCAGGTTGCTCTGTTGAGGATAAGAAAAAGATAGTTCAGGAAGCAATGGAGGCTGTGTTTGTAAAAGCCAAAGTTAACATAGGGCACGATCTGTTAGCCGCCGCACGCGCTGTATTAGGCGTTAACGAAGGTTTTGCCGCTATTTTGGGTACAGGCACCAATACCTGTATTTATGATGGTAAAGATATTGTACATAACATTGACTCGCTGGCCTACATTTTAGGCGACGAAGGCAGTGGCTGCTATATTGGTAAAAAACTGCTGGGCGATTATGTACGTGGTTATATGCCCCAGGCTGTACGCGAGGTATTTTGGGAAACTTACAAATTAACGCCCGACGAAATAATAGATAATGTGTATACCAAACCTTTAGCTAACCGCTTTTGCGCAGGCTTTAGCAAGTTTGTTTATGATAATACCGTAAATATTGAATATAGCCGTAACCTGGTAAAAAGCTCGTTTGATGATTTTTTCCGCAACCTGGTTACCCACTACCCCGATTATCAGCGTTATACTTTTAACTGTATCGGTTCGGTTGGGTATAATTTCCGTAATATATTAGAAGAAGTAGTTTTAGAGAACGGCATGGTAATGGGCAACATTATCCGCTCGCCTATAGATAACCTGGTGAAATATCATTTGGAATTAGCACCATCAAAGTAAGGTTTACACCTTGTAGCCTGTGGTAAATGCACAGGCTACAAGGTATACGGCAGTAACAGGCGGCGCCAACACAGGTACCCACATTAAAACATTTCAACCTTACAACAAAAAAACCTATCTTTGCGGCTCATTAAACGCTGTTTGCAACAGTATCAATGTTATTATGAGCACATACCAAACACTACTGTATTATTGTTATTCAACAATAACCGATGCGGAGCAATACGCCGCCGATCATTTAAAATTTTGTAAATCGCTTAACCTGGTGGGCCGCATTATTGTTGCCGAAGAAGGTTTGAACGGCACTGTATCGGGCACAACCCAAAGCTGCCAAACTTATATGCAAACCTTACATGCCGACCCTCGTTTTGCGGGTATCGACTTTAAGGTTGACGAGGTGAGCGAACCATCATTTGTAAAAATGCATGTACGTTATAAAAGCGAAATTGTACACTCGGGTCTGCGCGATCCGCATGTTATTGATCCGCAAAAGCAAACCGGCAAACACCTGGAGCCAAAGGATTTTTTGGCTATGAAGGACCGTGATGATGTAGTGATATTGGACGTACGTTCAAACTACGAGCATTCGGTAGGTAAATTTAAAAACGCCGTAACGCTGGATATTGAGAACTTTCGAGATTTCCCATCCAAAATAAACGAACTGGCGCAGTTTAAGGATAAAAAGATACTCACCTATTGCACCGGCGGCATTAAATGCGAAAAGGCCTCTGCTTTGCTGCTGCACGAAGGTTTTACCGATGTTTACCAACTGCACGGCGGCATTATTAAATACGGTAAAGAAGCCGGCGGTGAGGATTTTGAGGGCAAATGTTATGTTTTTGATAACCGTTTAACGGTTGATGTTAATGCCGTTAACCCAAAGGTCATATCAACCTGCTATAATTGCGGCACGGTTACTGCCAAAATGATCAATTGCGCCAATCCCGAATGTAATGAGCACTTTACCCAGTGCGATGCCTGCGGCGAAAAGCTGGATGGCTGCTGCTCTGATGCCTGCCAACAGCATCCGCGCAAGCGTGTGTATGATGGTACCGGTTATTATGTTAAAGTGCCACAACCGGTGAATGTGAAAAAGGGTGTGAAATTGGTGGTTGAGTAACGAGGATTAACCATCATGTCGTTGCGAGGGACGAAGCAATCCCTGAGAAAGGTTGTAAGTGTGATTAGCACGTTCGCTTGTCCTTAGAGATTATGGATTGATAATTGTTTTTTAGTGGTATCCATGAGCTTCCTTCGGTCGGTTGTCCACGCTATCGCTCGCAATGACATTACGTTATTCATGTGCTTATCGTTAAAACTATTCCCGCTAATTTTGCGTTACCATACCAATTACACTTTATGCCCTATGATCAAACGAGCTGCCTACCTCATTGCTACCTTGCTTTTTACTACTGCCGCTAACACATTTGCACAAGACTATAACTTATACGACCACGGCAGCTATATCCATAAAAAAGATACGCTGCCGTACCGAATTTTATTTCCAGAGCATTTCGATCCCAATAAAAAGTATCCGCTGGTATTTGTACTGCATGGCAGTGGCGAGCGCGGTAACGATAACAAATCGCAACTGATACATGGAGCTCAATTGTTTTTACAGGTGCGTTACCGCGAAAAATACCCGGCGATAGTGGTATTTCCGCAATGCCCTGCAAATGGCTCGTGGAGCAACCGTATATTGCAGGTTGATGCCAATGGTAAAGAGAAGCAACTGTTTCAGGTTGGCGGCGAGTCCACGCAAGCTATGCGTATGCTGCTGGGCTGTGTTGACCAGTTTTTAGATAAACCCTTTGTTGATAAGCACAAAGTATACATAGGCGGTTTAAGCAATGGCGGTATGGGTACTTTTGAGATACTGCGCCGCAAGCCCGATGTATTTGCTGCCGCTTTCGCTATTTGTGGTGGCGATAATACCCGCAACGCCAAAGTGTACGCCCAAAAAGTACCGATGTGGATCTTTCACGGCGAAAAGGACGATGTAGTATTGTTCCAGCATTCGCTCATTATGGTTGATGCCATTAAAGCCGCCGGCGGGCACCCCAAATTTACCCTTTACGCCAACGACGGCCACAACAGTTGGGACGATGCCTTTGCCGAACCGGAGTTGCTACCCTGGTTGTTCTCAAATAGCAAGTAATATAAGCTGTTTCATTACTCGTTTATCAAACACGTCATTGCGAGGGACGAAGCAATCCCAAATATGCAGAGCCGCTCTGTAAGTCGGGGATTGCTTCGTCCCTCGCAATGACGCTTTGATAATAAACAAAAAAGTCCAGGCATTGCTACCGGGACTCTTTTTTTATGATTGGATATCACTTACAGTTTACCAACTTCCTGAACCATATCGATCAGTTTGTTTGAGTAACCCCATTCGTTATCGTACCATGATACCACTTTAACAAAGTGATCGTTTAACGAGATACCTGCTTTGGCATCAAATATCGAAGTGCGTGCATCACCTTTAAAATCTTCTGATACCACTTCATCTTCGGTATAACCTAAAATACCTTTCAATTCGCCTTCTGATGCTTCTTTCATGGCAGCTTTAACTTGCTCATAAGTAGCAGGAGTTTTTAAGCGGGCGGTTAAATCAACAACAGATACGTCGGCAACCGGAACACGGAAGCTCATACCTGTTAATTTACCTTTCAGTTCGGGCAATACCAAACCTACCGCTTTAGCAGCACCGGTTGATGAAGGGATGATGTTTTGGTAAGCGCCACGGCCGCCTCTCCAGTCTTTAGCCGATGGGCCGTCAACTGTTTTTTGGGTAGCAGTTACCGCGTGGATAGTGCTCATTAAACCTTCTTCGATACCAAATTTATCGTTCAATACTTTAGCAATTGGCGCCAGGCAGTTGGTAGTACAAGATGCGTTGGAGATGATGTGCTGATCGGCTTTTAGTTGTTTGTGATTAACACCCATTACAAAAGTTGGGGTATCATCTTTTGCAGGGGCGCTCATTACTACTTTTTTGGCACCGGCATCAATGTGTTTCTGAGCCGATTCCTGGGTCAGGAACAAGCCGGTCGACTCGATAATAACCTCTGCGCCAACTTCGTTCCATTTTAAATTTGCCGGATCTTTTTCTGCAGTAACACGGATGGTTTTACCGTTAACAACCAGGTGGCCGCCTTCAACAGCGATAGTGCCTTTAAACTGGCCGTGGGTCGAATCGTATTTTAGCATGTACGCCATATAATCGGGCTCAACCAAATCGTTAATGCCTACAATTTCGATATCCGGCCTGTCAACTGCGGCTCTGAAAGCTAAACGACCAATACGGCCGAATCCGTTAATTCCTATTTTCATGATGTTTTTTAATTTTTACTTGAATAATACTTTAATAAATTATTGATAGGTTCTTTAATGATGTTGCTGATGTTGATGTTCATATCTGCGGCGGTTTGCTGCAACTGATCCTGAAATGTTGCGGCTACTGAACCAACAAAATACACCGGTGTTTCGGGCTCCTGTTTTAACAGCGGGATAACGTAGGTGCCTATAAACTGCTTAAAGCCGGTAATGATCATATTTTTGATGTACTCATCTTCCTGGTTTTCGTTAAAAAACTCGGTGAACGAGCTTAAAAACAAAGCCGGTTGCGATTGGCGGTACACCTTATCCAATATCTGTTTACGATCGTAGTCGTAACGTTTGGTAAATTTTTTGGTTACCTTTTCGGGAAGGGTTTCGTTAATAAATCCTTTTAACAGCATTTTACCCATCCAACTTGCCGAACCCTCATCGCCTAAAATATAGCCCATACCGTAATTGTTAGGTACAACTTTCCGGCCATCATAGTAAGCAGCGTTGCTGCCGCTGCCTAATATGCAAACAATGCCCTTTTTATCGCGGCAGCTGGCAATGGCAGCTGCCAATATATCATGCTGCACATAAACTTTGGCATGTTTAAAAAACGAAGCTAGGGCATCATGCACGGTTTTTATCCTTTCGGGTGACGAAGCGCCTGCTGTAAAAAAGAATATCTTTTTAATTTCCTCAGCGTGATGAATGAGGTTGATGTTTTTGTTGAGCAGGGCCAGGATACTCTTCTCGTCGCTAAAATAAGGGTTAATGCCCTGTGTTTTAAAAGTTGCAACAGTTTTATCCCGTATGGCTAAGCGCCAATCGGCATAGTTTGAACCACTGTATACAACTGCGATCATTTATTTAGATAGATAGTATGTTAGTCATTTCCATCAGGTCATCTTCCAGTTTAAATTCGTGGTTGTTAAGTGCCTCTTCCAGGCTGGTCAATGATACGTGATTTCCCCTTAACCCCACCATTTTTTGCGTTTCGCCTCTCAACAAGGCATTAACCGCGGCATAACCTAAACGACTGCCCAAAATACGGTCGAAACTGCTTGGGCTGCCCCCGCGTTGCAGGTGGCCTAATATAGTAACTTTGGTGTGATATGACTTTATCCTGTCTTTAACAATTTTAGCAATATCATAAGCGCCGCCGTGGTGTTCGCCTTCGGCTACAATAACTATGCTGGATGATTTACTGGGTGAGTTTTCGAGGGTATTGATCAGGTCTTCAAGAGCCGTTTCGGTTTCGGGCAGTAAAATGGCTTCGGCACCGCCTGCAATACCTGCACGTAAGGCAATACACCCCGAATCGCGCCCCATTACCTCGATAAAAAACAACCGGTCGTGCGAATCGGCAGTATCCCGTATCTTATCAATGGCCTCGATAACCGTATTGGTAGCGGTATCAAAACCTAAGGTATAATCAGAACCGTAAAGGTCATTGTCAATAGTACCGGGTACGCCAATAACGGCAATATCAGGATACCTTCGCGAAAAGCGCAATGCCCCGGTAAAGGTACCGTCGCCGCCTATCACCACCATCGCATCAACTTCCTGCTCTTTTAAATTGCGATAGGCTATTTCCTGGCCCTCGTCGGTTTTAAAAGCCATGCACCTTGCTGTTTTTAAAATAGTACCGCCAAGCGCCAATATATTGCTAACCGAGCGTGTATGCATAGGATAAGTGTTGTTGTCGATCAACCCCTGGTATCCTTGCCTTACTCCAATAACTTGTTTATTATTGTAAATAGCGGTACGCACCACTGCCCTTATGCACGGGTTCATACCGGGAGCATCGCCTCCGGATGTTAAAACAGCAATTTTGCGGATATTTTGCATATAGGGATAATGCTTGTTTATAATCAGCAAATATAGTGTGTAAAATTTACACTAACTAAATTTATTTTTTTATTTTTTCATTCGGATTAACGGGCTATATTTAAATTTTTAAATTAATACTTAACGCATTTGGAAGCAAGCTTACCTAAATTTGATTCTGCATTTTCTATCGACTGTGTCATCTTTGGATTTGAGGCCGGTGAATTGAAGGTGTTACTGATTGAGCGTAACGAAGATCCGTTTAAAGACTGGTGGGCGTTACCGGGTAACCTGGTTGAGAACGACGAAAGTATTGAAGATGCTGCTACCCGCATTTTGTACGAGCTAACCGGCTTGCGCGATATGCACATGGAGCAGTTTCATACTTTTGGCGAAGTACACCGCCACCCGCAGGGACGTGTAATTACGGTTGCTTACTATGCGTTAATTCGCATTCTTGGGCAAAAAGAGGTAAAGCCTGTTACCCAATACGCCAAAAAAGCCTTTTGGCATGCCATAAACGATTTGCCTAAACTGGGTTTTGACCACAGCGAAATATTTGAAACCAGTATACAAAAACTGCGCCGCAGGCTAAGCTACCAGCCCATAGCTTTTGAGCTGTTACCCGAAAAGTTTACCCTTACCCAACTGCAATTGCTTTACGAGGCTATCCTGAGTAAAAAACTGGATAAGCGTAATTTCCGCAAAAAGATGTTGAGTTACGGCTTTTTAAAGGAGCTGGATGAAAAGCAGAAAGGGGTATCGTACCGCGCGGCTAAGCTGTATAAATTCGACAGGCGTAAATACAATAAGATATTTCAGAACGACCTGGAAAGTTAATGTGGTGAATGGTGAGTAGTTGGTGAGCCGATGCTTATCTTATTTCTTGCCTCTTGATTCTATTTTGGGCGTTCCCTTCGGGCCGGGCTATCCGCTCATACTGCACGGGCCTTAGCCTCGGGCCGGTATCCGCTTCTATCCCTAACGCATTTTTTATTCTTCGTCTTCTTTCTTCGGCTTGGTAACGCCAGCTTTGAAACGGGGAGTAAAACCAATCTTTGGCTTAGGCACTTCTTCTGTTGGAGCAGGACTGTCTTCGGCTTTAGGAGTTTCGGGTTCTGCTGCCTGCTCAATAGCGGGTTTGGTAACGCCGGCCTTAAATCTCGGCGTGAAGCCTACTTTTGGTTTGGATGCTTCTTCCGCTACAATTGGATTTTCTTCTTTTGGTGTCTCGGCGACAGATTCAACTGGTGATGTTGCTTCGGCGGGTTTAGTAACACCAGCTTTAAATCTCGGCGTGAAGCCTACTTTTGGTTTGGATGCTTCTTCCGCTACAGTTGGATTTTCTTCTTTTGGTGTCTCGGCGACAGATTCAACTGGTGATGTTGCTTCGGCGGGTTTAGTAACACCAGCTTTAAATCGCGGCGTAAAGCCAACTTTGGGTTTGGGTGCTTCTTCCGCTACAGCGGGACTTTCTTCTTTTGGTGTTTCGGCGAGAGGTTCAACTGGTGGTATTGTTTCAGCAGGTTTGGTCGCACCGGCTTTGAAACGTGGGGTAAAGCCTACCTTGGGTTTTGATGCTTCTTCGGCAGGTGTTGTATTTTGTTCTGCTTTCGGTACTTCGGGGGCTGGTGTTGTTTCAGCAGGTTTGGTAGCACCTGCTTTAAACCTTGGCGTAAAACCTGCTTTTGGAGCCGGCGGTGTTTCTGCCTTTTCGGCAAGTGATTCTGTAATGGTTTGTTCGGCTAATGGATTGTCGATCTTAACCTTCTCAATCTTAACTTCTTCGGTTGTGTGGTATAAGCGGCGCAGGTTATTGAACCAGTATTTTTTGGTATGGTCGAAGCTTTTTTCGCCCATCTGCGCATAATGACTTTCAAATTCGGCAAATAGCACCGGCTCGGCAGTTTTAAGCTGCACCAGGTCTATCTTTTTCTTTTTGAAGAATTCTTCGAAAGTCATTTGTAGGTTTTAAGTTGTTGGTGATAACACCAACAACGTGCTGGGCGATTTATTATTAGGTGTCATTGCGAGCGGTAGCGTGGCAGTCGCATGTTATACAGGGCGAACATGCTTACGTGCGATTGCTTCGTCCCTCGCAATGACATGGTGGATATATTCGTTTTAAAATTCGAAATTGAAAATTCGACATTCGAAATTAAAATAAATCCGAAATCGAACATCCGAAATCCGAAATCAAAAAAACTACTCTTCTTCCATATTATGATAAACGGCCTGCACGTCGTCATCCTCTTCCAAACGGTCAATAAGTTTCATTACATCTGCCGCCTGCTCTTCGGTAACTTTGGTATGCGATAAGGCAATACGTTCCAGTTTAGCCGATTTTACTTCGATGTGCATTTCTTCCAATGCTTTTTGCATCTTACCAAAATCTTCAAATGCGGTTTGGGCAACTGCAATATCGTGACCGTTCTCGTCAGTTTCGAGGTATAGTTCTTCCAAACCAAAGTCAATCAGTTCAAACTCCAGTTCTTCCAGGTCGCGCTCGCCAGGTTCAAATCTGAAGATCGACTTGCGGTTAAAGATGAAATCAAGCGAACCGGTTTTGCCTAAAGTGCCGCCAACCTTGGTAAAGTAGCTGCGTACGTTAGCCACAGTACGGTTGGTGTTATCGGTAGCGGTTTCAACCAGTACAGGTACGCCATGTGGGGCATAACCTTCGTACACCAACTCTTCGTAGTTCGATTCGTCTTTGTTCGAGGCACGTTTTATAGCGGCTTCAACACGGTCTTTAGGCATGTTAACCGCTTTACTGTTCTGTATCGCAGTACGCAGGCGTGAGTTGGTTTCGGGGTTAGGGCCGCCATCTTTAACAGCCATTACAATTTCTTTCCCCAAACGGGTAAACTGCACCGCCATTTTGGCCCAGCGCTTAAATTTTCTTTCTTTACGGAATTCGAATGCTCTTCCCATTATTGGTTATTATGTTACTGAGTTATTATGCTACTAAGTTATTGTGTTCGATGTTATTTAGCAGAGGTACAAAATAACTCAATAACCCATTAACTTAATAACTCTTTTCTAACTATATATTTTCTTTAAATTCAACAACATATCCTCTGTCATACCGGCCAGGTCAAACTCCATGTTCCAGCCCCAGTCGCGTTGTGCGTCGCTGTCGTCGATGGATTTTGGCCAGCTATCGGCTATAGCCTGCCGCGGATCGTTATCGGCATAGCTTATCCTGAAACCGGGCAGATGCTTTTTAATTTCATCGCTCAGCATTTCGGGTGTAAAGCTAATACCTGCGAGGTTATAACTCGAACGAATTTTAATTTTTTCTGCCGGAGCGGCCATTAATTCAACCGTGGCGCGTATAGCATCGTCCATATACATCATCGGCAAAGCTGTTTGGGCAGATAAAAAGCTTTGGTATTCGCCTTTTTTTATGGCTTCGTGGAAAATGTGCACGGCATAATCGGTGGTGCCGCCGCCGGGGTTGGCCCGCCAGCCGATCAGTCCCGGGTAACGGATGCTGCGCACATCAAGGCCATATTTGTTAAAATAATATTCGCACCAGCGCTCGCCTGCCAGCTTGCTAAAACCATAAACTGTGTTTGGATCCATTACGCAATATTGCGGCGTATGGTACTGCGGCGAGTGCGGGCCAAATACAGCTATCGAGCTAGGCCAAAACACTTTGGCTACTTTAAACTCAACGGCAAAATCCAATACATTGAGCAGACCGGTCATGTTCAGATCCCAGGCCATTTTGGGTTTTTGTTCGCCCAGGGCGGATAGTATCGCGGCAAGCAAATAAACTTGTGTAGGCTGATGCTTTTCGAAAATATGGTGCAGGTTATCTTTATCCAAAACATTGGCCAACTCAAATGGACCGCTGTTGCGGATGGCATAAGCCGGATCGTTAATATCGCAGGCTATTACATTTTCGGAGCCGTTAATACCCCTTAACGCAGTTACCAGCTCTGTACCTATCTGGCCATTAGCACCAATTACCAATATTTTTTCGCTCATGGTTTGCTTGTCAGTTTACTGTGGCAAAGGTAAAAATTTGACCGAAATGAAACTGAGTTACACAACACACAAAAACGTTATTTGTGTGTCATATTCGCATAAAATACGCTACTGTTTTGATAGGTTTTGTCTGATATTTCTGCCCGGATTTTCAAAAAAGACAAATAATCCGCATCTTTGGGGCTATTACATATTAAATAATTAAAAAAAATGAAAGTCGCAGTTGTAGGTGCCACTGGTTTAGTGGGCACTAAAATGTTGCAGGTTCTGGCAGAACGCAACTTCCCGGTTACCGAATTGATCCCCGTAGCATCTAAAAAAAGTGTTGGTAAGGAAATTACTTATAAGGGTAAGCAATTTAAGGTGGTATCGGTAGACACAGCGATTAGTATGAAGCCCGATCTGGCCCTGTTTTCGGCCGGCGGCAGTACTTCGTTAAAAGACGCTCCGCGTTTTGCCGAGGTAGGTACCACTGTAGTTGATAATTCGTCAGCATGGCGTATGGACCCTACCAAAAAACTGGTAGTGCCCGAGGTTAACGCTGATATTTTAACTGCTGAGGATAAAATTATAGCTAACCCAAATTGTTCAACAATACAAATGGTAGTGGCCTTAAAACCATTGCACGATGCTTACCAGATCAAACGTATCGTGGTATCAACCTATCAATCGGTTACCGGTACAGGCGTTAAAGCTGTTGAGCAGTTGATGAACGAGCGTAACGGTATTGACGGCCCTAAAGCTTATCCGTACAAGATCGACCTGAACGTTATCCCACAGATAGACGTTTTTGGCGATAACGGTTATACCAAAGAGGAAATGAAGATGATTAAAGAGACCCAGAAAATTATGGGCGACGATAGCATCCGCGTTACCGCTACTACTGTGCGTATCCCGGTGATGGGCGGCCACAGCGAATCGGTTAATATCGAGTTTGCCAAAGATTTTGATGTGGAAGAGGTAAAAGCATTACTGGCCAAAAGCCCGGGCGTGATCGTTACCGATGATATTGCCAACTTAAAATACCCGATGCCGCTTGACGCGCACGAAAAAGACGAAGTTTTTGTAGGCCGTATCCGCCGCGATGAAACCCAGCCCAATACTTTAAACTGCTGGATTGTGAGCGATAACCTGCGCAAAGGCGCCGCTACCAATGCTGTGCAGATCGCGGAGTATTTGGTTGCCAAACATTTGATTGGGCAGGCTGTAGAAGCGTAAGCCCCCTAACCCCTCTAAGGGGGAACAGTTATGGTATGATATTAATAGGGATGATCGGGAGGTTATCCCTATTTTTATGAGGTAGAATTTTTTAATGAGAACTATAAAGCTGTTATTACTTATTGGTGTGTGTTTGGTTGCGAACAATTGTGCAGCGCAAAGACTGAAACCAGGAGCCATTGAAAAGGACCTCTGGAATTTTTTTACAAAACGTATTTACTGGAAAACCAGGAAAGGCGATACCACTATTTCGGCGCTCGATTCGTTAGAAAAGGCGGATAAATTTTTTGCAAATAAATTGAAATGGTACACCACACAATATCCTGCAACTATTACACAAGCATTTTTTACATTACGCGAAACGAATTTAACTATCCTGACTTCAAACGATCGAAGGTTCAGAATATATTCGTGGGACAACGAGATGGGAGATTGTGATAATTTGATGCAGTTTAAAGTTGATGCTAAAACAAGGTCCGTTTTAAAGATAGATACGATACGAAAGGGTGATGAAAAGAGCCAACCTCTGTATCGCTATTTATATACATTTAATATCAATGGCAAAGCTTACTATATTGCGACTTATGAATTCAACTGGTCATATCAAGCGATGAGCAGAGGAGTAAGGATATTTGAAGTGAGAGACGGCGAGTTAAGGGATGCCAAGATTATCAGGACAACTACGGGTATGCATAGTCGCATTGATTATGATTTCAATACTTTCTCTTACACTGATGGCGCGTTTCCGGAAATAATTTTTGACGCTAAATCGAATACATTATCTATACCCGTAGTATCAAAAAAGGAAGTATTTATAGATAGCTTCATTCGTTACAAATTTACCGGCAAATATTTTGAGAAGGTGAAATAGTCAATCGCCACACTTCTCTTTCGCATACTTCAAATAATCCAGATACAGCGGCTCTTTTACAATGATCTTTAGGGCACGTACATGCGGGTCTTGCAGGTTATCACTTTCGCTGCGGATCTTCATATATTTCAGTCCGGTTTTAAGTGGGAGGCAATCGCCGGCTTCGGCCATTTCTTTGGTTTTTAAAAGCGAGTATTCGAATGCCGCCTGCTCGCTATCCTGTGAGTTTCGGTTTGCCAGCGGGGTATTGGTAAAATAGTGCAGGTGGCCGATCTCGTGGTATAAAACAACGATGAGCCGGTTATCATCAAATGTGGGTTGCTGGCTTTCGAGGTATTTGATGTTGATGCGGATAACGCCATTGGGGTATGCAAAAGCAGGACCGTTATCGGGACCGGTGGTTTTGATAAAAGTAAAACGTTTGATCAGGTCATCGTGTGTTTTGATGTATTGAAATTCGCGGTAAAATTTGGGAAAGGTTTGCGCGCATTTGCTGATCAAAGCATTTGCTGTAGCAGTATCGACAATATCAACGTTTTGTGCTGACGCGGCAGTGCAAAACAGGGTAATGAAGAAGATCGTCAGTAGGTTTTTCATTGGTATAAATTTAACTCTTTTGTTGCAAAATTGACTATTTTTACTTATATTGTAATGAGTGGGATTGTTCCGGTTATTAAGAGATTTCACCGATCTGTTCTTTAAATTTCTTACAATATCCCCCCTGTTGTTGATTCATTTGTCATTGGTTCATTTGTGTTTTATGACGAATAATGGCACATCGGTATACCGATGAATACCGATGTGTTTCATCGGTGTGAAAATCAGAAAAAATGCTTTTCCAGTGAATTAAGCAAGGTTTGATTGAAAAATGGTGAAAAACACCGAAGAATACCGATGTGTTTGGAACATCAGTTCATTAGTCATTAGTTCATTGGTATTTGTATAGCGGCTTTGTATAGCATGAGATTGCCACGTCATCGCTGTTTTAAACGCGCGCTTCCTGGCAATTATAAAGTAGGAAAAATCCGAAATCGAAAATTCGAAATTCGAAATCAAAATAAATCCGAAATCGAAAATCCGAAATCCGAAATCCAAAAAAACCTATCTTTGCGGCATAATGAAATACCTGATAGTTGGCCTTGGCAATATTGGCCCCGAATATGCTGATACCCGGCACAATATTGGTTTTATGATTTTGGATAAGCTGGCTAAAGAAGAAAGCTGCCAGTTTTTTAACATGCGTCTGGCCTACTATACCGATTTTAAGTACAAAGGCAAAAGCATCCACCTCATTAAACCAACAACCTACATGAACCTGAGCGGGAACGCTTTGCGCTATTGGATGCAGGAGTTGAAAGTGCCTGTTGAAAATGTGTTGGTGGTGGTTGATGAACTGGCCCTGCCCCTGGGCACGCTGCGATTAAAACCAAAAGGCAGCGCCGCCGGGCACAACGGTTTGAAGCACATTGAAGCTACGTTAGGTAGCAGCGACTATGCCCGCCTGCGTTTTGGTATTGGCAATAACTTTCCGAAAGGTAAGCAGGTTAATTTTGTATTGAATGCTTTTGATAAGGACGAACTGCCCGAGCTCCCCGCCCTGATAGACCGCTCGATAGAAATGATCAAAAGCTTTGTTACCGTTGGTACCGAACTAACCATGACCCGGTACAACAAATAATTCAAGTGCTATTCACATATCGCAATATCCCTGATACTGTTAAAATTGCGATGTAAATGTTAAATGTGGTTATTTAATAGTTAAGGTTTGTTAAAGCATTTTGCTGTTAACGGTAACTATTTAATTTTTGTCGTGTCTTATAACCGAAATCGCTTCAGTATCGCAATCCTATATGAAATACATTTTATCCGTTCTGTTTATACTTTTATTTTCGATCAACCGGTCGTCGGCACAAGCGCCTGCAACTCCTAAAATGGAGATCAAGGGTATGGTTACCGACTCGGCTACCAGCAAGCCTATGCCTTTTGTTACCGTGATCTTAAAAGCACCGGGCAGTAACGTTCCCATCAAATCAAGTTTAACCAAGGATAACGGCAGTTTTGATATCACCAATGTTACCGCGGGTAAATACCAGCTTGCAGTAACCTCGTTAGGCTATAAAGCTAAGCTGATCAATCTTACCGATGCTGTTGATGGTGTGGTTGATGTTAAAAATGTACTGCTGTCGCCATCAACCGGGCAGCTAAAAGAGGTTTCGATAGTTGAGGCCAAACCATTGATCAAACAGGAAGTAGACAGGATAGGCTACGATGTACAGGCCGACCCGGAAAGCAAGGCGCAAAGTGTTTTGGATATGATGCGCAAAGTGCCCTTACTGTCTGTTGATGCGAACGACAATATCAAACTAAAAGGTACCGGCAATTACAAGATCCTGATCAATGGCAAAGAGTCGGCATTAATGGCCAAAAACCCATCGGATGTTTTAAAATCGATGCCTGCTACCAATATCGAAAAGATAGAAGTGATTACCACGCCACCTGCAAAATATGATGCTGAGGGCCTGGCGGGTATCATCAACATCATCACTAAAAAGAACGCCGATCAGGGTTATAACGGCAGCATTAATACACGCTTCAATTCGGTATTTGGCCCGGGCATCAACCTAAACGGAACTGTAAAACAAGGCAAATTCGGTCTGTCGGGATATATAGGTTACGGCAGCAACGGCAGTAACGATAACTCTAACGGCAATACACAAAACTTTACAGGTACACCTGTTTCGATAGAGCAATATGCCGATAGCCATGCTACCGGCAATAACCATTATGGCAATGCCGAAATGAGCTATGAGATCGATACCTTAAACCTCGTTACAGCCTCGTACCAGTTTTATGGCGGCGACTTTGACCAGACAAACAACCAGTATTCAAATACCTTTAACGGCAGCCAGATAACCGAGCAGTATAATTTAAATAATGATGGCAATTATAATTACAAGGGATCAGACGCGGCCATTAATTACCAATTGGGCTTTAAACGCAATAAAGATCAACTGCTTACCTTATCGTACAAGTACAGCTACTCGCCCAATACGCAGTTAAATACCAATGTTGTTCATGACGTTGTTGGCCAAAGCGGGTTATCAAACTATCAGCAGTATAATGATGCCGGTAACAAAGAGCACACCGTTCAATTGGATTATGTGCAGCCTATCAATAAAAAGTTAAACTTTGAGGCTGGCGGTAAAACCATTTTGCGCAATAACTATAGTGATTACCGAACCAGCGCCCAAAACCCCATAACTGATGCTTACGATTATAAAACACAAGCACATAGTTTTAATTATCACCAGGATGTTTACAGCTTTTATAACTCGTATCAGCTTAAGCTGGAAAAATGGACAGCCAAAGCAGGCGTACGTGTAGAGCACACGCAAATCAATTCTGATTCAACAGCGGGAGCATCGGCTATCGATCGGGCATATACCAACGTTATCCCATCGGTATCGGTGCAGCGGAGCTTTAAGAGCAGTAGTGTAACATTGGGTTTTACCCAGCGTATACAAAGGCCGGGCATCTATCAGTTAAACCCGTTTGTTGATGCAACCAATCCAAAATTCATCACCACGGGTAATCCTAACCTGCAACCCGAACTCAACAACACTTTCCAGCTCACGTACAGTAACTTTAAGAAAAACGCCCTCACGGCCGGGCTTAGCTACGCTTTTTCAAATAACTCTATCCAAAACGTAAGCTATGCAAGCACGCGTACCGTGGGCGGTGTTACCGATACCATTACAACAACGACGTTTCAAAACCTGGGCACTAACAAAACCTTAGGGCTTAATATCAATTATAACCTGAGCACCATTAAAAGATTCAGCTTAAGCATTAACGCGCAGGTGCAGCATGTATGGCTAAAGGGTACCTATGGCGGCAGCCTGTATTCAAATGATGGTTACGGCGGAAACGCTTTTATTAACATGGGTTATAAGTTTGATAAAGGTTACCGCTTAGGTTTTAACGGTGGCTATTTTATTGGCGATGTTAACCTGCAGGGCCGTAATGGCAACTACCTGTATAACTCGTACGTAGCGGGTATTGATGTTTTGAAGAAAAAAGGCACCATATCCCTGGTAGCTAATAATCCCTACAGTAAATACTTTACATCGCACTCAACAACCAATACTGCAACCTATTACCAGGATTCATATTACAGTTATCGTTACGCCAGCTTTGCCGTCAGGTTAAATTATAGGTTCGGTAAATTAAACAGTAATATCAAACAAAACCAGCGTGGTATAAATAACGACGATACAAAAAGCGGTGGCGGTAGTAAAAGCAACTCAAATTGATATTTTTGCTGTATGAAAGTATACGGCATCACCAACTGCAACACGGTTAAAAAAGCGCTCGACTGGTTAAAAGCTAACCATGTAGCGTATGAGTTTCACGATTTTAAAAAGCTGGGCATATCTGCCGATAAACTGGCAGAATGGAGTGCAAAGGTTGGCTACGAAAAACTGATGAACAAACAGGGCCTCACCTGGAAACAGCTTGACCCAACGGTTAAGGATAGCATTACCAGTGAGCAAGCCGCTTTTGATCTGCTGCAGCAAAAAACAAGCATTATCAAGCGCCCGGTTATTGAGGATGGCGATTTTTTGTTCTTTGGTTTTGATGAGGCGGTATATGCCGGCCATTTTACAACAGCCTAAGTAACATTTATTTTACCAAGAGAAAAGATTACTAAAATATATTCATATTTAGAAAATATTTTAGTTAACTGATCTCTCAACACAATGAATTACAAACTTATTTTGGGTTTGGCATTGGCATGTTTTGTTAACGTAGCCACAGCCCAAACCACTCCCCCTACCAAAACGCCCGACACCCCCAATCGTGCGCGCCAGAGAGGCGGATTTAGAAGACCGCGTGTAGCACCTTTTCAGGAAGACAATACGCCAGCCACCAATTATGATTACCATGCGCTTTGGAAACCTTTTTTCTACACCAAAAATGGCACGGAATTTCGCGCTGCTGATGGTCAGCAAGGCCCAAAATACTGGCAAAACCGTGCCGACTATGTGTTAAGCGCTAAAATAGATACTGCAGCTAACCAGGTTACCGGCACCGAAGTACTGACCTATACCAATAATAGCCCGCAAAAACTGGGGTTTATTTGGATGCAATTGGATCAAAACCTGTTCAAGCTCGACTCGAGGGGTAACAAACAAGTGCCGCTGGTGCGCGATTCAACAACGAACGTTATTGCACAATCAAGCCGCAACTGGGGCCAGGGCCAGGTATTTGATGCCGGTTACAAGATCAAATCGGTTAAAATAGTAAGCGCAGCTAAGGGCAAACCAACAACCGAAACTACTACCGAATACCTGATCGATGATACCCGAATGCAGGTTTTTTTACCTGCGGAGTTAGCAGCTAATGGTGGCCAGTTAAAGTTAAAGATCGAATACTCATTCACCTCGCCCGATTACGGATCAGACCGGATGGGAATTATCCTGCAAGGCAACAAACCTGGCCAGTCTAAAAACGGCAAGATATTCCAGATGGCGCAGTGGTACCCGCGGATGTGTGTGTACGATGACCTGCAAGGCTGGAATACTTTGCCTTACACCGGCGAAAGCGAGTTTTACCTGGAATATGGCGATTTTGATATCAACATTACCGCTCCCGCAAAAGACATCGTAGTATGTTCGGGCGAGTTATTGAATGCAAAAGACGTATATACACCCGAGCAGCTAAAGCGCTGGGCATTAGCCGCGCGAAGTGATAAAACGGTGATGATCCGCACTGCTGATGAAATTCACCAGGCTTCATCCCGCCCCAGCGGAAAAAGTGAACTGACCTGGCATTTCCAGATCAAAAATGCCCGCGACGCATCGTGGGGAGCATCTGCAGCATTTATTATTGATGCTGCGCGGATCAACCTGCCGAGCGGTAAAAAATCACTGGCGATATCGGCTTACCCGGTTGAGAGCGCCGCAGCACCAAATGCACAGGCCCCTGCACCGGGCCAGCGCCCTGCCGGCGGCCAGTGGAGCCGCGGTACCGAAATGATCAAGGCTTCCATTGAGTATAACTCAAAAAAATGGTTCGAGTTTCCTTACCCATGTGCTACTGGCGTTGCCGGTAAAGCTGGTGGTATGGAGTATCCGGGCATTGTATTCTGTAGCTTAGGCGGCGGCTGGGGTGTTATCGACCATGAGTTTGGGCACACCTGGTTCCCGATGATCGTAGGCTCGAACGAGCGCCTTTATGGCTGGATGGACGAAGGCTTTAACACTTTTATCAATACGCTTTCAACCGCCAATTCGTTAAACGGCGAGTTTAACCGCCCTGCACCGGGCCCTGATCGTTTGGTAGGTACCTGGAACATGTTTACCCGCCCCGGTTTGGAGCCGGTATTGAGCAACCCTGATAACCTGAAAGAAGCCAACAACGGTACTTTATTGTACAGCAAGCCAAGCGCCGGCCTGGTTTTCCTGCGCGAAAATATATTGGGGCCGCTGCGTTTTGACTATGCGTTTAAAACCTATATCAAACGCTGGGCATTTAAACATCCATCGCCCGACGATTTCTTCCGTACCATGGAAGCAGCATCCGGCGAAAGCCTGCAATGGTTTTGGCGCGGATGGTTCGAAAATAACTGGCGGTTAGATGTTGCGGTACGTGCCGTAAGGTATGTGGACAACGATCCTGCAAAAGGCTCCATCATTACCATTGATAACCTTGAAAAAATGGCTATGCCGGTGGTACTCGAAATTAAAACCGTTAGCGGTAAAACCGAGCGTGTAAACTTTACTGCCGAAATTTGGGAGCGTAACGTAAGCTGGTCATTCAAGTATCCGTCAACAGAGGCTATCGAATCAGTTACCTATAATCCGGATGGCAAGCTACCCGATTACAATCCATCAAACAATGTTTGGACAGCTAAAAAATAAGGCGTAAAGCCAGATCATCCCCTCGCCCCGAAAGTTAACTAATTAGCTTTCGGGGCGATTTTTATTTATAACTTGCATTAAATATTACCTAAACATGCTATCGATTGCCCACCAGGTTTTTTTAGAAGTTGCCGCTAACTTAAGTTTTTCAAAAGCGGCGCAGGTTTTATTTATTACTCAACCTGCCGTAAGCAAAAATATTAAACTGCTTGAAGACATGTATAAAGTGCCCCTTTTTGAACGTAAAGGCGCCAGTATATTGATGACCGAGGCAGGCACCATACTCTATAAACACCTGCTCAAAGCAAGCGAAATACAGCGTGAAATTGAGTACAACCTATCCATTTTAAGCAACGTATCAAACGCTTCGGGTCATTTACGTTTAGGCGCCAGCACCACCATAGCGTTATATATACTGCCTTCCATCCTGTCAAACTTTCAGCGCGAGTTTACTGATGTGGACGTACAGCTGGTAAACCGAAACTCCGAATATATTTTAAACGCCCTGCTTAACCACGAGGTTGATGTTGGTATTATCGAGGTTGAAAATAAGCTGACTACGGTATCATATCAACCTTTTATGAGCGACGAAGTAATACCCGTTTGCTCAGCCAAAAGTCCGCTTGCAGGCCATAGTCTTACCTTAAAAGAACTATGCAAAACACCCTTAGCTTTACGCGAACGTGGCTCGGGCACACTTAATGCGCTTACCAAAGCCCTGTTGGAGCACAACATTAAACCATCCGACCTATCGATTAAAATTCGCCTTGGCGGGACGGAAGCTTTAAAGAACTTTTTACTGGCCGATCAGTGCCTGGGCTTTATGCCGCGCCCATCAATAGTACGTGCGCTGGCCGAAGGCGACCTGGTTGAAGTCCCCATCGATGGACTTAAAATCAGCCGCGACTTCTTTTTCATCCGCCGCAAAGGCACCGAAGACTTTGGCCTAACCAGCAATTTTATTCAGTTTGCGATGAGATCGTGATCATAGATCTCACCTCTCTCTAAAACCCATAATATATCCTGATACCGTGTTGGTATGGTATTGAACCCTGGTACGATACACCATAGTCCAACCTGAAAAAGAAGCGTTGTATGCCTATGTAAAACTCCGTGTAATTGTGGTTATCACCGGGTTGTGTCAAGTAATTGGCACCGATGATCTCATCAAGCTTAAGCACCCGTACGCCGGGGATCTTGTTAAAAAGATATCCGGAAAAATTGTGCTCAAAATGTCCTTCCAAAAAACTGGTGGAATTATAGACATAATATGGCAAAAAGTGAAAGCTGCCTATTTCGGGTGTAAAGGTTAAACCCTGGTTGCCTTTAAACTGCTTATAATCCGGATAGATCAATGCCGATGCGTTAAAAAAGTTGCCGGCTTTAAACATAAACGATGTATAGCCGTAAATGCCTGTTTTAACCCGGTTTTGTATCACTTGTACCTCGCCGTAATCGTAATCAACATCCGAGCCTAACATGTCTTTAATGCCCTTGCGGTAGGTAACCTTAATTTGCGGATACCTGGATGGGGCATCAAACCGGCCCGCGGGCGTGGTGGTATATTCCTGCATAAAGGTATACGTGGCCGATACCTTAAGCGTAACAGCATTATTTTCGGCAAAAAGTATAGGGTAATCTGTAAAAGGTGTTATCGGGTTATTTGATGTAAAACCTGTACTTTGAAAGGAGAACGTGGTATTGTTAACTAATGCATTACGTTTGGCATACTCCAGCTGACCATCAAGCAACAGGCCGCGGGCAATATCATGCTGAAAACCAAATCGGGCATAGCGGCTACGGTAAAGCTTTAAGGCATTATTTTTAAAAAACAATGTCCCTAAAGTATTTACAAATTCACTTACCGATGCTTCGCTGTTCAGGTCGAGAATATCGCTGCCAAAGCCCCCATAAACTGTGGCGCGGCTTAAAGCATTATAGGTATAACTGGCGTTAATATTAGCATTGAGCAGGCTATTGGCAAAACCGTACCGCAAATTGGGGGTTATGGAATATTGCTTGCCATACCCAAACTGCTTGTTATACGTTGGCTTAAAGTTGATAACCCATCCTTCAACGGTATTATAAAGTAGGGTTTCGTACAGCGGTGGAAAGCTGAGTGTTGTTTTACGGCGATAGTTGATCACCGAATCGACAAAAAACACATAACTCACCGGACTAAATTTATTGTGCGCGCGCTGCATAGAATCGAGGTACGATTCGGATTCCTGTTTTTTAGCAATAGCATCTTTCAGTTTATAATTACGGGCTTCATCTGGCGTTAAGGGCACGGGGCGGTTTTGTGCCCAGTAAATCGAATCGCGGGCGGCGGTATTTTCGTCAATACGCACCACTTCGCCATTAAAAAAATCGTCGGCAAATTTAGGGTCGAGGTTATAATCGCTGTAAGTGCCCAGTATATAGCCGTTAAACTTAAAGCCAAAGACATCGCCGCTAAAGGTAAACGCTACCGATGCGGGCTGCCACACATCGTTTTGCAGGTTAATGTATTGCTGGTTAATGTTCAGTGTATCAACCAGGTTAATACCCGCTTTTTTTGTAACATATAAATGCGCGTTGTAAATGCGCCAGTCGCCATCGGTAATATAAATATTGCCGGCAAAGGTTGACCCATGCACCAACTTGGGTATTACCTGTATCTTGTAGATCAGCCGGTCGTTTTCAGTAGCAGTGCCCAAAAATTTGTAATCGTAGTATTGAAGAGCCCTATCCGCAATAGGCGATATAAAACCACGCGGATTTAGCCCTTCAATATCAAATATGTTTTTGTAAAAGTTAACCTGCAAGTCGGCAGCGCGGTTAAAGTTAAAGGCGTTGTTGTTACCCGCCGCTTTTGATGAGACCATGATCTCTTTATACCGGTGCGGCCCGCCGTAATTAAACTGTGACTGCGATTCGGACAGGTACAGTATGCCTTTGCGGTTGGTATCCAGCATCAACTGCCTGGCTACGTAAGGGTTTAACAAACCTTTGGGTGCGCTGATGAGCTTTTGCACCCCCTTGATGTACACGTTGCACGAGTACTCTTTGGTTTCATCGAGATAGGTTGAACGTTTGCTGATCGCGTTGCGGATGATGGTATAAGCCGGGTCTTCGCCGGTATTGGCAACAGGTTTAAGCTGGTAGTCTTCTTTTTGCAGTTGAACGGTGTGCATATCGGCTGTAGCAGTAACATCTTCTATCAATTGCTTATAACCAATAGCTCTGTAAATAAGCTGGTGCTTCCCTGGGTTTAGCTTAAGCTGATAGATGCCGTTGGTATTACTGCTGGTACCCTGTGTTGTGCCTTTAACATACACCGAAGCAAAAGCAATTGGGTCGCCCAATGGGCTGGTTATTTTACCAGTTATTGTAACCTGTTGTGCCGATGCAATAATAGCTGTGAACAAGGCAAAACACAGCAATAACTTCTTTTTCATATAGTTTAATGCTTATATAAGTCATTTTGGTTAAAAAAGTTTCAATAGAGTATAAATAGCGCTCATACAATCATTAACCCTTTGCGGGGATGTGGTAGCTATTGTTTAATTTTGCAGTAGTTAAACTGACTAACCATTATGTACAATACCCTGAAACCCGTACTTGAACAGGAACTTGCCGAAATTGAAAAAGCAGGCTTATACAAACGCGAACGCGTTATTACATCGCCTCAAGGTGCCGATATTACTGTTACCGGCGGCCAGCATGTCATTAATTTTTGCGCCAATAACTATTTAGGCTTATCGAGCCACCCAAAAGTTATTGCGGCCGCTAAGGCAGCAATAGATACACATGGCTATGGTATGTCGTCTGTCCGTTTTATCTGTGGTACGCAGGATATCCACAAGGAGCTGGAGCGCAAACTATCGGAGTTTTTAGGTACCGAGGATACCATACTCTATGCCGCTGCTTTTGATGCCAACGGTGGTGTGTTCGAGCCGTTGTTTAACGAGCAGGACGCCATTATATCCGACGAACTGAATCATGCCTCCATTATTGACGGCGTACGTTTATGTAAAGCGCAGCGTTACCGCTACAAACATGATGACATGGCCGACCTGGAAGTTAAACTGCAGGAAACACAGGGCTTACGCCACCGTATCATCGTTACCGATGGCGCTTTCTCGATGGATGGCACGGTAGCTCAACTGGATAAAATTTGTGCCCTATCCGAAAAATATAACGCACTGGTGATGATAGACGAAAGCCACTGCAGCGGCTTTATGGGCAAAACCGGTCGCGGCACGCATGAGCATTGCGGCGTAATGGATAAAATAGATATTATTACCGGCACACTGGGTAAAGCGCTGGGTGGCGCATCTGGCGGGTTTACATCCGGCAAAAAAGAGATCATCGACCTGCTGCGCCAGCGTTCGAGGCCTTATTTGTTTTCAAACACCCTGGCACCGTCTATTACCGGGGCATCAATAGCGGTAATAGATATGCTGAGCGAAACCACCGAACTTCGCGACAAGCTGGAAAAAAACACCCAATACTTTCGCAAAGCCATGACAGATGCCGGTTTTGACATCAAACCGGGCGTACATCCTATCGTGCCGGTTATGTTATACGATGCCAAGCTATCGCAAACCTTTGCCGCTAAAATGCTGGAAGAAGGTATTTATGTGATCGGTTTTTATTATCCGGTAGTTCCGCAAGGCAAGGCACGTATCCGTGTGCAGATATCGGCGGGGCACGATACCCACCATCTGGATAAAGCTATTGCCGCCTTTACCAAAGTGGGTAAAGAGCTGGGGGTGATTAGATAATAATTATATTTGCGTGAGTAGATTCTGATTCCAATAAATAGTTTTAACCCGCTACGTGGCCAAACAATTTTTAAATACATTACAGTAACAACAATTAAACATAATGCTGCGGATATTGAATATGATTTACGGTAGTTAAGCGTTATTCTGTTTTAATTATTCAAAAATACATGAAACGTTTAACCCCTTTATTTTTATTAGTATCCATATTAGCCGTATCGCAAACCTGCTTTGCGCAGAAAAAGAAGATCGTAGATGATATGTACGGCAAGGATACCAGCGATGCTCCGCGCCGAACCATTGTTAACGAGAACAAATTTAGTGTAAAAGATTTTGTGAACGGTTACCTGGTAATGCCCGATGATAGTTTGCAATATGGCTGGGTACGCTTTAACGGCAGCGTTGCCATTTTTAAAGACACCCTTACAAACAAGGTAAAACGCTATGGCCCGAAGGATATTAACGGCTTTGTAGCGGGTACAGATACCTTTAAGGTAATGGTTGATACCGTGGTGCTCGAGTCTAACCCTTATTACCGCGGTTATTATGGCAACCAGATATTTATCAATACCCAGTTTGCCCAGCAATTGATGTATGGCAATAAGCTTAGCCTGTACAAATCGGTAAGGCAATACCCCAATATCAACAATTTTGGCGGCTATGGTTACAATCCTTACCGTTATTATCGCGGTGCCGATGGTACTATTAGTCAGGACGCATTATATTTGCAGCGTAAAGATCAGTGGGGCTTTACTTACATACCAACAAACAAGCGTGATTTTAAAAGGCTGATCATACGCTATGTGGCCGATGATCGTGCTTTGGTGCAGGATATTAACGCCGGGCGCCTAACCTACGACGATTTAGACGAAATTGTAAAAAGATATAATGATACAAACTAAAATAGACCAGTACACCGCCGAAATAACGGCATTCGCGACAGCTAAAGCCGACGAACTGGAAGCATTCCGTATTAAATACCTGGGCACCAAAGGCTTGATAAAAGACCTTTTTGATGATTTTAGAACGGTAAGCAGCGAAGAAAAACGTGTATTGGGTAAAGTGCTCAACGAATTTAAGCAAATGGCCGAGGCCAAATACAACGAGCTGAAAGAGAATTTCAATGCTGAAACCGAAAATTCGAAATCCGAAATTGATCTAACCCTTCCCGGTGAAGGTATGGCTGTTGGTTCGCGCCACCCTTTATCACTGGTACGTAACGAGATAGTTGATATTTTTAAACGCTTAGGCTTTGTGGTTGCCGAAGGGCCGGAGATAGAGGATGACTGGCATAACTTTTCGGCACTCAATTTCCCCGAAGAGCACCCTGCCCGTGATATGCAGGATACCTTTTTCATCAAAAAGAACGAGGGTAATGATATTGCCCTGCGTACACATACCTCATCGGTACAGGTACGCATGATGGAAGCCGGTAAACCGCCTTTTCGTGCTATTATGCCGGGCCGTGTTTACCGTAACGAGGCTATATCGGCACGCGCGCATTGCTTTTTTCACCAGGTTGAGGGTTTGTATGTTGATGAGAATGTATCCTTCAGCGATTTAAAGCAAACGCTTTACCACTTTGTACAGGAGCTTTACGGCGAAGGCACGCAGGTACGTTTCCGTCCGTCGTACTTCCCGTTCACCGAACCATCGGCCGAAATGGATGTATCATGTACCATTTGTAAAGGTGCGGGATGCAATATGTGCAAATACAGCGGCTGGGTTGAGATACTGGGTTGCGGTATGGTTGATCCTAACGTTTTGGAAAACTGCGGTATCGATAGTAAAAAATACACCGGCTTTGCGTTTGGTATGGGTATTGAACGTATTACCAATTTAAAATATGTAATACGCGATCTGCGCTTGTTTTCAGAAAATGATGTCCGCTTTTTAAACCAGTTTAAAACAGAGGTTATTTAGGCTGTTTTAGCTGATAATGTATATACGTTTTATAAAAATCCGCAGGGGGCTAATAAAACGTATTTAGTAAAATTGGCTGGCATTTCGGTAGTTCATAAATTAGGGATACTTTTATGCTTGTGTTAATGAAAAAATATTGGGCCATAGTGTTGGTTTTGTTGTGTTGGAGTTGTGGTAAAAGTAACCAGGGCTATATTCCGGATGTACCGGTAAGTTTTAACTCCCCACTGTCCGATCCGCGTTTGGCGGCGTTGAACAGTTACGGCGGGGCAGTTTTAATTACCGGTGGCGTGGCCGGTATTATTTTGTACCGGCAACCCAACGGCGGTTATGCTGCTTATGACAGGTGCAGCAGTTACGAACCCGAAAAAAAATGCGCCGTTACGCTGGATAGTCCAACATTAACCGTAACCGATCCGTGCAGCGGGTCGAAGTTTTCGTTAACAGATGGTTCGCCGGTTAAAGCGCCGGCAACACGCTCGTTAAAAAGCTACACGGTTAACATTGGTAATAATGAAATATCGGTATACAACTAATAAATGGAAGTTGATAAAATAAAAGAGAGCATCAAAAAAGCTGCTCAGGAATTGTTCAGGAAATTTGGTTACCATAAAACAAGCGTAAACGAAATTGCACGCCGGGCTAAAATTGCCAAAGCCACTATTTACAAATACTTTGAAAGCAAGGAAGATGTTTTGCACGCCTTGCTGATGGACTATATTAAAGTGAGTGTTGACGACCTGATACACAATTACAATAACCAGATGGACGAGGAAACGCACCTCACCAACCTGATCATGAAAACCAGTCGCTTAAGCTATACCATTTGTAACGAATTTATTGGCTGGGATTTTATCCGCGAAAGCACCAACAGCCAGGATTTTTTAAAGAGCCTGAGCAACGAACTGGAAGAACTGCTCATCAGTTCGTTCACCAAAGTAAGCGATTTTCGTAAAGATGAAACTTATCCGCAGCGGTTACGCTTCCTTATCAAATCCAGCAAAAGCATTGTATTCAGTTTTGCCTTTACTTCGGTAAGCGACTCGGATGTGCGTAAAAACTTTGTATCCTTTCAAAAAGAAATATTGCCTTATCTGGTTAAGGCGGCTTTGAAATAGTTTCTTTGGATCAAAGATAAAGCAACAAGGAATAAAGACCGTTTAGGCATTATTGCCAATATTCTGTTATTTTTTATATTTGGTTAAAAAATCAGAACATGCCTTTTTCTTTTCTGAACGGTTACTCTTATTATTATATCCCGGTATTGTTACAAGCATTTTGCTGTTTCCATGCTTACAGGCGCGGTACGCTTAACAACTGGATCTGGATGATCGTATTCCTGCCGCTAATCGGCTCGATCATTTACCTTTTTTCAGAAGTGTTTTCGACACGCGGCGTACGCCGGTCAAAAATAGATGTTGGAGCTATTGTTAATCCGGGTGGTAAACTAAAAAAGCTTGAGAGTGAGTTGCGTTTTTCGGATACTTTCGCCAATAAGATCAGGCTGGCCGATGCTTACCTGGCAGCCGGGCAACTTGATAGCGCTCAGGAATTATATGAAAATGCGTTAACAGGTTCATTTGCTGATAATGAACATGGCTTGTCACAACTATTGGTTATTTACTATAAACAGGAACGTTACACCAACGTTATCGACATTGCGAAAAAGATAAACCGGTCGCAAAAGTTCCCCAAGTCAACCGCCCACCTGCTTTACGCCCAGGCACTGGAGCATACGGGTAACCTGGAAGCCGCCGAAAAAGAGTTTAAAGCAATGAAGGGCCGCTACTCGTGCTTTGAACAACGCTACGAATATGGTTTATTTTTGAAGCGTCATAACCGCCCCCAGGAAGCCGAACGCATCTTTAATGAGATATTGGATGAGGTGCCTCAACTAAGCTCAATGGAACGCAAAGGTGCACGTGCCTGGGCAGCCAAAGCCAAACTCGAAGTGCGCGATCTGGTGAGCTAACACCCCTTCTGTCCAACTTTCAACAACCTACAGGATTTCTATTTTATTATGTTTCAAAAAATTTATTTGCATATCTGAAATATCTTTAGTTGCTTTGAATTGCAAAGTACTTTAAATAACAAGAAGGCGCTTTGTATAACAGCTGGAAGTAAGTCCGGCTATTTTTTGAAATAATAACTCTGAAATACAAAGTACTTTATCATAATCAAACCATAAAACACCATGACCGAACAAATTGAAAACCAACCATCACAAGTTAAATGGTATCAAACCATTCTGTTTAAATTAGGCATCATTACAGCTATTGTACTGGTGCTGCTTATTCCATCATCTTGGATACAAAGCCTGATAGACGAACGGGCAGCTACCCAGCAGGCGGTTACGCAAACCGTATCCGACCAATGGTCGGGCAGCCAGTTAATACAGGGACCGGTGCTTGTTATCCCTTACAAAAAACAGCTTACCGAAGTAAATGATAAGAAACAAAATGTTACCCGAGAAGTAACGGAATACGCCTATGTATTGCCCGAAGACCTGGGTATCAAAGCCACTGTAAAAACCGAATTGTTTCATCGCGGAATAATTGATGTAACAGGTTATACCTCAAAAATCGCCGTACAGGGAAGCTTTAACCAGGCGGCTATTACAAAATTGGGTGTAGACCCCAGCCAGGTAGTTTATGATAAAGTGAGAATGGTGTTTAGTTTATCAGACCTTAAGGGTCTGATAAACAACCCGACTGTAAAAATTAACGATCAAAATTATGCACCCGAACCGATTTATGGCAATAACTCACCTTACGAAAAAGGTTTACAGGTAACCTTTGCCATGCCAAAAGGAGATAACCTGAACTTTAGTTATAACCTGGACCTGAAAGGCAGTAACGAGCTTAACTTTTTCCATATCGGTAAAACTACCGATGTGGAAGTTAGCAGCGATTGGAAAAGTCCAGGGTTTGATGGCAAGTACCTGCCAAATAGCCGCAACATAAGCGCAAACGGTTTTACTGCTAAATGGCATATGTTGTATTACAACCGCCCTTTCCCACAACAGTGGCTTAATGACGATAGCCTGCTTACCGGCAAAAAAGCTAAAGACGAAGCTGTATTTGGAGTAAGGCTGCAATTGCCGATTGACCAATACCGCGAAACCACCCGGACAGCTAAATACGCCATTCTGATCATCCTGTTAACTTTTGTATCGTTGTTTTTAACCGAGCTGATCCGTAAGCAGCGCATCCACGTATTTAATTATATACTCATTGGTGCAGCCATGATCGTTTATTACACTTTGCTCCTTTCGTTTTCAGAGCACATGGGGTTCAGTATTGCCTATTTAATTGCTTCGGCATCTACTATTGCACTTATATCTTGGTTTACGGCATCGTTGTTAAACAATAAAAACATGGCCGTATTGTTCGGCAGCATCCTGGGCACCTTTTACGGATTTATATATGTGCTTGTACAATTGGAAGAACTATCACTGCTGGTAGGCAGCATAGCACTATTCATTATTGTTGCCGTACTCATGTATTTCTCACGTAAGATCAATTGGGATAAGCACTAAACAAACTCTTTAACGCAACCGGTAATGGTACCGGTTGCGTTAGAGTTATAACATATCTATAACATATTGAGAGTATTAAGGTAAAGCAATCTTTTGTTAAACTATCACATTCTAAATTCTTAACTTATGACCATGGATAATCACATCGAAAATCTATATTTCAAATCGAAAAAGATTTCATTAATCGCGTTGGCGGTAACGGCTATCATTTGCTCCAGGGCATTGTTTTTCTTTTTTAATGATCCTGAAGGCCCGAATCTTTTAATAGTTGTAGTTTTCGCACTGGGTGTGTATTTGTTATCTGCAGCGGCTTATGTATTTGCACCTTACAAAACAACGGGTATTAAGAGGCTTTCGGCGGCAATTTGTATCCAGATACTTGCGGTTACTGGTCTCTATTTTTGTATGAAATAACTTTCACTTAAATATAGAAGGGGGTTAAGTGTTTGATTGTTCCAGTTACGGTGTTACAAACGTCAACCTTTATAATCAATCGGTCTGATATTATACCGAAGGATGAAACAACCTTACGATTTAACATAAATTTAACATAATTATACCAAAATCAAATTTGGTTTTTAGTTTAATTTTTATTATGCTTGCATAACATTAAATTCAAATGCCATGAGTCGCGAATTGAAAGATTTTTCAACCCTGATAGATGAGCGCTTTGAATTAGCTGACACAAACGAACCGGAAGGATTTTGGGATTTTATTATTTGTTTGTTCATCTAAATCGGGCCTCGCGCTAATCCCTTTATACTCTCTGCACTGGGGACGTGGCAATTTTGTGCCTCTATTTTAGCAAATCCGATATTTCAGGTTAACTTTGCAGCCGCATGAGGACCTACGCTGTAAAAGAGAAAAAAATAATAGAAAACATTACCATTATCGACATTGCCGAAGAAGGTAAAGGTGTTGGTAAAACCGACGACCTGGTGGTTTTTGTAGAAAAGGCCATCCCTGGCGATGTGGTTGATGTTGAGGTTTACCGCAAAAAAAAGAACTTCGCCGAAGCTAAGATCATCAACATGATCAAGCCATCCGAGTATCGTACCCAACCCTTCTGCCAGCATTTTGGTGTTTGCGGCGGCTGTAAATGGCAACATATGCAATACGATGCACAACTAACCTATAAACAAAAGTCGGTTACGGATGCCTTACAGCGACTGGCCAAAGTTGAACTGACAGGCATGGTGCCCATTCTTCCTTCAAAATACACCAGCTATTACCGTAACAAACTGGAATACACCTTTAGCAACAAGCGCTGGCTGAACGACGGCGAGATCCGCACGGATGACACCGATATGAATGCTCTTGGCTACCATATCCCGGGTCGCTTTGATAAGATACTGGATATTGAGCATTGCTATCTGCAGGCCGATCCGTCAAATCCTATCCGCAACAGCGTGCGCGAATATGCGCTCAAATATGGCCTGAGCTTTTACGATGTACGTGAGCATACTGGTGCTTTGCGTAACCTCATCATCCGTACCTCCTCAACAGGCGAGCTGATGGTGATCGTCGTTTTTGCTTATGCAGATGAACAGCAGATTGAAGGAATGATGCAGTTTGTTGGTGATAAATTCCCACACATTACCTCCCTGTTATACATCGTTAACCAAAAAAAGAACGATACTATATTTGACCAGGACGTGGTTACCTATCGCGGTGCCGATCATATCCTGGAAGAAATGGAAGGCATCAAATTCCGCATCGGGCCGAAATCATTTTACCAAACCAACTCCGAGCAGGCCCTGCACCTGTACGAAATAACGCGCGATTTTGCAGGATTTAAAGGCAATGAACTGGTATATGATTTATATACCGGCGCAGGTACCATTGCCAACTTTATAGCCGCTAAGGTAAAACAGGTGGTTGGCGTTGAATATGTGCCGCAGGCTATCGAAGATGCTAAGGTAAACTCGTTTATCAATAACATTACCAATACCCAATTTTATGCCGGTGATATGAAGGATGTGCTTAACGCAGATTTTGTAGCCGAGCACGGTAAACCTGATGTGATCATCACCGACCCGCCGCGTGCAGGTATGCACGCTGATGTGGTTGCACGATTAATGGAAATTGAAGCCGAAAAAATAGTTTACGTAAGCTGTAATGCCGCCACTCAGGCCCGCGACTTGCTGATACTGAAAGAAAAGTACGATGTGGTAAAAATACGCCCTGTCGATATGTTCCCGCAAACACAGCACGTTGAAAATGTGTTGCTTTTACAATTAAGATAATGGATCCCGAAGAACTACTCAACGATAACGGCGAAAACGAAGCCAAAAAGGATAGTCCGCTAAAAAGCCTCGAGGCCGACCTGAAAGTATATGCCGAATCGATGCGCGAGGTTGCCATCGAAATTATGGTGGAAGGTATCAGCCTCTACCCTATCTTCATCGCCCACCAGCACGAAGTTAAGCTGGGCGAAGTGATATTGGACCGCATTGAACTGAACACCAACTGGACCATCAACGCATCAACTCTCGAAGAATTTATTGAGGCTGGTGTAATTAAGGCACAATTGAAAGATCGCTTTTTAAAAACCTATAAAAAGCCCGAAGATTTTATGTGCGTATTTGCCATAGTACCCGAGGGGGCTAATTTTATATTTTTCCCTTACGCCAAAAATTAATTTTTACCTTAGAGCGAACAAAGCTACAGCCCGATGTCCGACAAAAAGATACTTGTTTTAAACGCTCAGCAAATACAGCAAAAGATCGATCGTATTGCTTACCAGGTACTGGAAGATAACCTGGACGAAACAGATATCATTATTGCCGGCATTTTGCCGCGTGGTAATTTTTTGGCCGAAAGGTTAAAAAAGGTTCTGGATGGTATCGCGCCGTTTACCAGCAAACTCATTACTATCGAACTGGATAAAACAAGCTCATCGCTAAAGGCAAAAATGGATGTTGATGTAGCTGAATGTGCCAACAAGGTGATCATTTTGGTTGATGATGTATTGAGCAGCGGCAAAACACTCGCTTACGGTTTAGGCGTATTTTTAGATGTACCGCTCAAAAAAATGAGCACTGTGGTATTGGTTGATCGTAACCACAAAAGCTTTCCTGTTGCTACCGATTATGCCGGCGTAGCGCTTTCAACCGTTTTAAAAGAACACATTGATGTTGTTTTAAACGAAGCCGGGCAGGAAGACGCCGTGTACTTGCGGTAATCAGCTTTTCGCCACGAGCGTTGCCATATCATCCACATTCAGCGTCAATCCATCCAATACGTGCGTAGCCTGGTTATAAAAACTTTCGCGCTCGGCAAGTTTGCCTTCAATAAAAGCAACCAGTTCGTCGCCCTTTTTGCCTTGCAGTACCGGCCGTACTACTCGGGCATTCTCTAACCTGTCGCCCAGTGTTTTTGGCGATAGTTTAATGTACAGGGTTTGGCCATGGCTGTTCATCCAATCCATGTTATCAAAAAAGCAGGGTAAACCACCTCCGGTTGATATCACTGCCTTGTCGGGATAAGGATATTTTTTCAGCACTTCCGACTCCTTATTGCGAAACTCAACTTCGCCATGCTCGGCAAAATACTCGCCGATACTTTTACCAACCTGTTCCTCTAAAACCGTATCCAGATCAATAAACTCGTAACCCAATCTTGCGGCAAGTTTCTTACTCCAGGTAGTTTTACCACAGCCCATAAAGCCGATTAAATAAATATGATCTTGACTAACATTGGTTGACATGCGGCAAAAATAATGGGATTTATGAGAATTTAAAGAATTATGATTTTCGCGCTAAGGCGGTAAGACGCAAAGATTCTTGATCACTACTTAGCGCCTTCGCGCCTTTGCGAGAGAAAAATAAATCCGAAATCGAACATCCGAATTCCGAAATCAAGTCAGCTTCACCCGCGGATCAATCACCGCATATAACAGATCCACCAATATACTGATCACCACAAATATCAGCGCGATAAACAATATCGAACCCATCACCACTGGAAAATCGGCTTTCTCCAATGCATCAACAGTAGCCTTGCCCAAACCGTTATAGCCAAAAATATACTCCACAAAAAACGAACCAGCCAGCAGCGATGCAAACCACGAAGCTATGGCCGTTATTACGGGATTTAAAGCATTCTTCAAAGCATGGCGATAAATAATAGTTCGCTGGCCCAAACCTTTGGCCCTGGCCGTACGGATGTAATCCTGGCCCAGTACATCCAGCATCGCGCTCCGGGTTAACTGCACAATAATGGCCAGCGGGCGCAGTCCCAAAGTTACCATCGGCAATACCAGGTTTTTCAGTGTAAGCACTTCGCCTTTAAATGGGTCGTAAGTAAACAAACTGCCCGACATGTTGAGCCCCGTATATTTACTCAGTACAAAGCCAAACACCCAGGCAATCAGTATCCCTGCAAAAAAGGCCGGGGCCGATACTCCGATAACCGAAAAGCTCACCCAAAACTTATCTATCCAGCTATCCTTCCGCACAGCGCATACTATCCCTAAAAATATTCCTATCAGGGTGGCAAACAACATAGCGGTGGTTGCCAGCACCAGGGTATTGGGTATTACATCCATCAGGGTAGCGGCAACATTCTTTCGGGTTTGGTACGACCGGCGCAGGTAGGGCCATTTGATCGCCAAAACATGTGTTGACGATATGGAGAATAACCTGGCGTAATGATATTTAGCCTGCTCTTCGGGAGTATTTAAGTGGATACCAACGGGCGACAGATCATTCATATAGTAAGCAAACTGCACCGGTATGGATTTATCCAAACCAAACTCTTTACGCACCGCCTGCAGCGATTGCACGTCGGCACGCTGTCCCTGCGTCATTCGCGCCGGGTCTACAGGCAAAATATTGAATAAAAAAAACACCACAACCACCACGCCCAGCATCACTACCAGTCCGTAACCAATTTTGCGCAGTGTGTAGCCTATCATTTACGGGTGTTGCAAATAGTTTTTCACCAGGTTATCAAAGCTTGGCATGGTATGGTAATGCCATTTGTTGACGATAGTGCCATTCTTCATCAACAGTATGCCCGGGTTTGAGCGTACCATACTTTTCAGCGGAACACCGTCGGCATAAAATATTTCACTCACCAATTTATGCGCTTTGGCAAAGGCTTCGGCGTTGCGCGGTGCATCCGAGGTTAGTATCACTGTGCGGATATTATAATTATCCGTCAGTGTGATAGCCAAAGCGTTTAAACGCTCTATGGCAGGTATGCTGGTATGGCTCAGGTCGTATGCTACAATGATCACGTTATAAAACGGATTAGCCAGCAATTCTTTGGTGTACTCGTTACCCTGAGCGTCGTTTATGCGCAGATCCTGTATTTTTGGTGTAAAGCCTTTTTTCACCAAACGGCTTTGGGGATTACCCACTATCGCCCACGTGCTGTCCTTCCATATCCCGCTTTTAATATAATCCTTATCAGTGATGTCCTTAACAGCTTTGCTCTTTTTATTTTCAAGATGATAAGTTATTTCAAACTCATCGGGCATGGCACCCGGTGGTGTCAGCATTTCGTTCGGGATATTGGCGCCTACCTTGTATGGCAAAAAGTCCATCACCGGTAAAAAATTATAAGTATAAAAACCCACACCAAATGAAAGGATGATAGCCACCCATGTTACCCTTCTCTCCGTTTGCCTGTTTCTGAATACCGGTTCGATATGCGCCCTTTTGGCAAAAATAAAAATAATGAATAACAGCAATATCAGATCCTTGCTGAACGACTGCCACGGTGTTAAAACAATAGCATCGCCAAAGCAGCCACATGTTTGCACTACTTTAAAAAAGGCCGAGTAAAAGGTTAAAAAGCTAAAAAAGATAATAAGTAGCAGCAATCCCCAGGCTATTTTTTTGCCTTGTACACCTATCAGCAATGCAAACCCAAAAAACATCTCGAGCGCGCATAAAAATATGGCCATACTTACCGCCAGCGGACTCAAAAACGTAATATGGAATACTTCAAAATACTCCTCCAGTTTATACGAAAACCCCAGCGGGTCGTTAGCCTTGATAAGCCCCGAAAAAATAAACAACAAGCCAACAAATATCCGGCACACCCAAAGTATCCTGATCACCGAAACCGAAATCTTTCTGTCTGCCATGGCTTAATAGGTCAATTTAATTAGTGCAAAAACCGAATAGTTCAGCATATCCTGGTAATTAGCCTTCACCCCTTCCGAAGCCAGCGTGGCACCCTGGTTATCTTCGATCTGCTTTACGCGGAAGATCTTCATCAAAATCAGGTCCGTTAACGAGCTGATCCGCATATCCCGCCATGCTTCGCCATAATCGTGGTTTTTGGCAAACATTAACTCTTTAGTTTCAGTAACCTTCTGTTCAAACAGCTCGCTAACGCGTTCTACAGGTAGTTCCATAGGGTCTGCGGCTGTCAGTTCCAGTTGCATCATCGCAATAACGCAATAATTAACAATGCCAATATATTCGCCCCTGATATCGTCGCCTACTTTAGAAACCTTTTTTTCTTCAAGAGTGCGGATGCGCTGTGCTTTGATAAATATCTGATCGGTGATGGATGCCGGCCTCAATATGCGCCAGGCTGTGCCGTAATCGCGGGTTTTCTTCAAAAAAAGTTCCCTGCAGGTATCAATAATAGCCTCGTATTGTTGTGCTGTGTTTGCCAAGTGTAAATGTTGTTTGAATGTTTAGAGGTTGAAAAGTTGAAAGGTTGGTCTCCTTTCAATATTTGCTTAGCAAAACATTGTAACTTTACAACATTTCAACATTACAACCTCAAGTGGCTAAAGATACGTTTTTTAATAAAAAGACCACCCTAAATGTGCGCGGCAAATTGATCGATCTGGCCTCACCAAAGGTAATGGGCATCATCAATATCACACCCGATTCCTTTTATGCCGGCAGTCGTAGCCAAACCCTTGACGATGCTTTAGCCCAGGCAGGCAAAATGCTTGCCGATGGTGCTCATTTCCTGGACATTGGCGCTTACTCGTCGCGACCAGGCGCTGCCGATATTGCTGTACAGGAAGAGCTCGACAGGTTATTGCCGGTTATAGAAGCCATATCCGCCACCTATCCCGAAGCTATTTTGTCCATCGATACTTTCCGCTCTGCCGTTGCCTTTGCGGCGATAAATGCCGGGGCGCATATCATTAACGATATTTCGGGCGGGCAACTGGATGAGGATATGCTTGATACCGTTGCCAAACTACAGGTGCCCTACATACTGATGCATATGCGCGGCACGCCGCAAACCATGACACAGCAAACCAATTACACGGATGTATTTGGCGAAGTATTTGATTACTTTACCGAACGCGTTCACCGTTTACGCCAATTAGGTGTACACGATATCATCATCGATCCTGGTTTTGGTTTTGCCAAAACACACCCGCAAAGCTACGAACTGATGAACCGACTGCAGGAGTTTGAGCGATTAGAACTGCCGGTGTTGGTCGGTGTATCGCGTAAGCGGATGGTATACAACCTAACCGGCGGTACCGCTGCCGATGCTTTAAATGGCACCACGGTTTTCAATACCATCGCGCTAAGCAAGGGCGCCAGTATTTTACGTGTTCACGATGTTAAAGAAGCTGTTGAAGCGGTGAAGATCTGGACGGCTTGTCAACCACCAGGGGGGAAATTGTAAGAAATTTTCAACTTCATTTAATCATTCAAAACTCAATCCTTCAATCATTGATTCAAGTGGGGGGGAATTGTAAGAAATTTTTCAGTTATTTCGCTTCTTGCTTTTCGCATTTAAGCATCGCGCTTAACATTAAATATACCAAATTTCCGCCATTATAGCAACGCCAAAAACAAAATTCCGTGTTAAATTATTATTAATGCATGAACGTTTTGGTCAGCATATTCGGCGAAGGAAAAGACCTCACCATTTACCAGATGAGCGCCCGGGCTATTGTTATTTATTTTGTTGCGTTGGTACTAATCCGAATTTCGGGCAGACGAACATTTGGCAAACATTCCGCTTTCGATAACGTGATCGCCATCATCCTGGGGGCCATATTAAGCCGGGCTGTTGTCGGTGCATCACCATTCGCGGCAACTATAATTTGCAGCCTGGCCCTGGTTGTTTTACACAGATTATTGGCCATGTTGTGTATTTATAGTGAAACGTTAAGCCATATAGTCAAGGGGCAAAGCATGTCGCTTTACAAAAACAGTAAGATCGAAGAAGACAATTTAAAAGCCTCACTTATGACACGGAACGACCTGATGGCAGACCTCCGCTTGCGCGGACAGGTACAAACCCTGCACGAAGTTGAAGAAGTAGTAATGGAAACCAGCGGCGAGGTAAGCGTGGTCAAAAAGAAAAAAAACTAACGCAAAGCCGGTTAAGAATGAATATACTGGTTATAAGCTGCTTTACCTGCCGAAAACGGCGACCCGCCGGCTTTGGGATGGATATAATATTTTCCACTGTGATGTGAGTGTTCTATAAAACCCGTATTTACCCCGCCATTGATATTTCCCTGGCTTATTAACATGATCTCGGGCTGCTGCCAGGTTTTCTTTTGTGGGGTATTGCTGTGTTTCATTGTGTTATCTGATTTAAAAAAACTATTTTCAAAGAAAACCGATCAAACGGAACTGAGTTAGCTGATTTATAACGCAGGCAGGGTTACTAACTTCTCATCAGCTTCAAAACCGAATCCACATACTCCCTGTCATTAGCCAAACGGGGCACTTTATTTTGCCCGCCCAGTTTACCGCGCTGTTTCATCCAGTTAAAAAAGGTTCCGCCCGGTGCCGAGTGTACCTTTGGCCGATGCAGGGCCATATCTTTAAAACGCTTGGCATCGTAGTCCGAGTTGATCTTGCGCAGGGTTTCATCCAGCAGGTCAACAAAGCGCTCAAACTCAGCGGGGTGCTTTTCAAACTCAATGATCCATTCGTGCCCACCCGCGTCGCTATCCGAAAAATAAATAGGCGCAGCCGTATAATCGCGGATAATTGCCCCGGTTTGCCGGCAGGCTTCATTTAGGGCACGCTCTGCATTATCAATGATCACCTCTTCGCCAAAGGCATTAATAAAGTGCTTGGTACGGCCGGTTATCTGTATCCGGTATGGTGTTAAAGAAGTAAAGCGGATGGTGTCGCCAATCATATATCGCCACAGGCCCGCATTGGTGCTGATGATGAGCGCATAATTTTTATACAGTTCCACCTCATCAAGCGTAAGCGTTTTAGGATGCTCATCGTGAATGCTTTCCAGCGGCAAAAATTCATAAAAAATACCATAATCCAGCATCAGCAGCATTTCGCCGCTGTCATCCTCATCCTGCAAACCAAAAAACCCTTCGGATGCATTATAGGTTTCCAGGTAATACATATCATCCTTACCGATCAGTTTGTTGAACTGCTCGCGGTAAGGTGTAAAGCTCACCGCGCCATGAAAGTAAAGCTCCAGGTTGGGCCAAACATCTATTAAGTGTTTTTTACCAGTAATTTCGAGCACACGTTTAATGAGCAGGATATTCCAGGTGGGTACGCCGCTTAAACAGGTTACATTAACGTCCAACGTAGCCTTGATCATCTTCTCTATCTTCTCATCGTAATCTTCAATCAGCGCGATGTCGATATTCGGCGTACGTAAAAATTCCGCCCACATGGGCAGGTTTTTCATGATCACTGCACTCAGGTCGCCAAAAAAAGTATCAGGCGTAAAACCGCTCGGCTGGTGGCTGCCGCCTAATGTTAAGGCCTTACCTGTAAATATTTTAGTATCGGGGCGGTTATTACAATACAGCGTCAGCATATCCTTGCCGCCCTTAAAATGGCATTCCGCAAGCGATTCTTCGCTTACCGGGATAAACTTGCTCCGGTCGCTGGTGGTGCCCGATGATTTGGCGAACCACTTAATTTCTGATGCCCATAAAATGTTCTGCTCGCCCTTCAGCATCCGCTCAATGTAGGGCCTTAGCGTATCATAGGTTTGGATGGGTACCCGCTCCTTAAACTGTTTCAGGTTGCTGATGCTCCGGTAATGGTGTTTTTTACCCCATTCAGTATTTTCGGCACCCGCTATCAGTTGTTCAAACCATTCATCCTGCACCTCGTTAGGGTATTTTTGAAAAAGCTCTATCTGGTGGATACGCTTTTTCATAAACCAGGTAAAAACAGAATTAATGATCGTCATGCGGGCGGTTCATTATTGCAAAAAGGTTTTTCTTTTCAGCACAAAGTTGGCCCCAAGGTAAACCTTACGTACCATTTCGTTAGCTGCCAAAACTTCGGGTACACCGCTTTCCAGTATCTTGCCTTCAAAAAGCAGGTAGGCACGGTCGGTTATGGATAGGGTTTCCTGCACGTTGTGGTCGGTGATCAATACTCCAATGTTGCGGTGACGCAGTTTAGCCACCATCGATTGTATCTCCTCCACCGCAATCGGGTCAACCCCGGCAAAGGGCTCATCCAGTAAAATAAACTTAGGGTCGGCGGCCAGGGCACGTGCAATCTCGGTACGGCGGCGCTCGCCACCCGAAAGCAGGTCGCCGCGGTTTTTGCGCACCTTGTGCAAGCTAAATTCGTCTATCAGCTCTTCCAGCTTATCCTTTTGCTGGGCATCGTTTAATTTGCCCATCTCCAGCACAGCCTTAATATTATCCTCAACCGATAGCTTCCTGAAAACAGATGCTTCCTGCGCCAAATAGCCAATACCTTTTTGCGCACGGCGATACATGGGATCGCCGGTAATGTCGTGGTCTTCCAGGTAAATCGTTCCTTCGTTAGGTTTTATCAAACCTACTATCATATAAAACGAGGTAGTTTTGCCTGCGCCGTTAGGGCCAAGCAAACCCACAATTTCGCCCTGCTCAACACTAAACGAAACATCATTGACAACGGTACGTTGTTTATATTTCTTAATTAAATTCTCAGCGCGTAAAATCATAAACCCCCTTTAATCCCCCTAAGGGGGGAATTTTAAAATACTACATTAATTGTTGCATTAGCCTTTTCCAAATTCCCCCTTTAGGGGGCTGGGGCGTTAATACGTCTTTATCCCTTTAACATTTAACTGTATGCTCCGCTTTTCGCGCCATACATTTTCTTCAATTGTATAACAAATATCAAAAGGTATGCCTTTGCTTAATTTAGGTAAATGCTCGCCCAGGTTAAATGCTATACAATCAAACGCCGGCGAGTTTTCCTGCACCACGCTCATTTTAATGTGGTTAGCGCCTACAAGGCTGGCATTACCGCTAACATACACATTTTTTGTGATGAAAACGGGCGACATATTCTCAGGCCCGAACGGCGCAAACTGGTTCAGTATCCTAAAAAATTTGGCGTCTATCTGTTTTAACTTCAGTTCGGCATCGATATTGATCTGCTGTATCAGCATTTCGTCGGTGATCGTCGCATTAACTACCTCTTCAAACCGCTGACTAAAAGCCTCTACATTTTCAGGCTCCATGGTTAAACCTGCCGCATATTTATGTCCGCCGAACTGGATCAGCAGATCACTGCAGCCGCACAGGGCTTCGTACAGGTCGAAACCCAATACCGAGCGTGCCGAGCCTGCAACATGCCCGTTTGAGCGTGTTAACACGATTGTTGGCCGGTAATATTTTTCCGTCAGGCGGGATGCTACAATACCGATAACACCCTTGTGCCAGTGCTCGTTAAACACCACTGTCGATTTACGGGCGATCATTAACTCGTCATTACCGATCATCTCCAAAGCTTCGTCGGTAATGTTCAGGTCATGTTCCTTACGTTCAATATTTCGCGAATTGATCATTTCGCCTTTTGTAGCGGCCAACTGTTCGTCACAGGCTATGAGCAATTCAACAGCGTGCTTCGCATCATCAATGCGCCCGGCTGCATTTATCCGCGGGCCGATCATAAATACAATATCGCTAATGGTATAATTTTCGGTGCGCCCTGCCGCCAGCATCAGGGTTTTAACTCCCAAACACGGGTTAGTATTGATCTGCTGCAAACCAAAATAAGCCAGCACCCGGTTCTCGCCGGTAATATGCACAATATCGCAGGCAATGCTTATCGCAACAAGCTCAAAATAAGTATGCAGGCTTTCAAACGGGATATCATTTTTTTGGGCGTAAGCCTGGATCAGCTTAAAACCTATGCCACATCCCGAAAGTTCCTTGTAAGGGTATTCGCAATCTGCCCTTTTAGGATCGAGCACGGCTACGGCATCGGGTAACTCATTGCCCGGCGTATGGTGGTCGCAGATGATGAAATCCACACCCAAAGTATTGGCGTACGCTATTTTATCTACCGACTTAATACCGCAATCCAGCGCGATGATGAGGCTAAAGCCATGCTCTGCTGCAAAATCGATCCCTTGTGTTGATATCCCATAACCTTCCTTATACCTGTCGGGAATGTAATAGTCAAGGTTAGGATAGTACTTTTTAAAAAAACTATACACCACAGCAACCGATGTCGTCCCGTCCACATCATAATCACCGTAGATCATGATCTTTTCACCATCGGCAAAAGCCCGCTCAATACGAAGGATGGCTTTTTCCATATCGCGCATCAAAAACGGATCGTGCAACTGGTGTGTTTCGGGCCGGAAAAACGTGCGGGCCTCTTCAAACGTATGGATATCCCGCTGCACCAGTAAGGTACTTAAAACGGGATCAATGTTCAATTCGGTCGATAGCTTGAGTACATCTCCATCATCTGACTTTGCCTTTACCGACCATCTTTTTTGCATATCTTCGCTGTATAAACAGTAAATATAGTTATTGAGTTATTAATTGAATAAGTTTTGTCGGTTAGTTACTCACAATCCGTTGTTATCCAATGCATATTTTTCCACTAACAGAAGGTTCGTACTCCGTTGATTCTACTAAAAAGTTTATTCCCTTCAATCCTGTTACTGATAATTTCCGCGACAGGCCAGGTTCACTTTTTATACACGTACAGCCTTTTTTAGTTAAAACGGATACTGATCTTATTTTATTTGATTCGGGCCTGGGTTTTAAAAATAATCAGGACGAACTGGTTCTGCATCAAAATATCCGCAACGCCGGTTTCGATCCCGAAGATGTAAGCCTGGTACTGATGTCGCACCTGCATTACGATCATTCGGGCGGTTTGGTGGTTGAACGCAACGGCAAATGGGAACCATCTTTCCCAGGCGCTACACACGTAATACAGCGCGGCGAATGGGAAAACGCTTATGCCGACAAATCATCATCGTATCATAAATATATTTTTGATACGCTACAACGCGGCGTACAAATCGATTTTGTTGAAGGCAGCGGCCAGTATAAATCAGGTATCACTTACGAGCTTTCGGGTGGGCATTGCCAGTATCATCATGTTTTTTTATTAGAAAACAATGGCTATAAAATATTTTTTGGTGGTGATGAACTGCCCGAGCCTGAACAACTGATCCGTAAATTTATTGCCAAGTACGATTACGATGGCCGCAAGGCTATGGCATTACGCGAAGAATATGGTAAAAAAGCAGCAGCCGAAAACTGGATCTGCCTGTTCTATCATGCCAAGTCAAACCCGGTAGGCCAGGTTACGTATACCGATGAAACTTTTATGGTAAAGCCGGTTAGTTATTAACCAGGTCAAGCACTTCCCGTATTTTCTCTACACTTAAAGGCTTCGAAATAAAGTCTTTAACCAGTGGATATGATTTAGCTTTATTGATATCGTTATTAAAAACAGACGACGATATAATATATATTTTGCTTTTGCCCTCAGGGTCAATACCTAATCTTTTGTATTCATCTAAAAACTCCCAGCCGTTCATTATCGGCATATTGATATCCAGCAAAATATAGTCCGGCAATTCTTCCGGGTTATTATTCTGTATCTCTACCAACTCGTCAATGGCAAACTTGCCATTTAAACAGGTTTTGATATCTGTATTTAGAAGTGTCTTCTTGATCAATTTAACTGAGATGAAATTATTGATCTCGTCATCGTCAACAAGCAGAATACTTACAGATTTAGTATTTATAGTCATGTTTATTTTCTACGTACAAATAGCGCGTTTTGTTTTAACCGAAGATAGGTTTTTTCTAAACAAAAAGCCCCTATTTTCCTTTTTTTCGGCTAACTTTTGGTTAATTAACTACTAATATATAAAATTATACAATCTGTTTTATATTTAAAATTCATAATCGTGTTCAACAAGGCAAATACGCACTTTATAGTGTGCATACCAATGTTCACGACCGTATTTTTGTGCAACAAGGTGCTGGCTGTCTGCCTTCCAGTTTTTTATGGCAGTTAACGACGACCAGTATGATACCGTAATTCCAATTTCTTCACGTGCAGATTCAAAGCCAAGGTAACCTTCCTGTTGTGTAGCCAGTTCAAACATCTGGTCGGCCATGGCATCATAGCCTTCGGCGGGGTTATGTTTTATCGAAGAAAATATAACCGCGTAATACGGCGGTTTAGGCGTTTCGGCAAGTAATAAGTTATTCATAGACGGGGCAAATATCGCAAACAATGAATAAATATAAACCTATTTATTTAACAAATCGGCCTGTTTATCACAAAAACATCTGTTTATTTTACCCGGTGAACCATTATGGTTTTGACGGCTCAACCCGGTAAACTTTACTGATGCTTTTATCCATCCAGAAAAAGCCCGACCATGAATGCTCTTCGCCTGCTTTATCTTTAAAGCTATAGGCAGCCGCTATTTTATAAGCCACAACGGCACTATCGCGGGTTGATTTATTACCTGCTTTGTGAGTATATATTTCAAAAGTATCACGTTTGGCAAAACCCGGTTTGGTGATCTGGTATACAGTTGTTAAAAAATCAAAGCCTTTGCTTTTATAACTCCCGGGATCATCGAGCGTAGTGTGCAGGTAGCTTTTAACCACACGTTCGGCTATTTGCTGTTTGGTTAGGGTATGTGCGCAGGCGGTAAGCAGTACAGCAATCAAAAGTAATATCTTCTTCATCCGGTGTTTATTTACTAAACCCCTGATGTTAAGTTTTGTTTATGATTTTAAACAACTGCTACTGCCACTTATCTACTCACTATTCACCACTCACCAACTTTATTCAATCACGCTTTCCTCAAACTCGTAGCTTTCCAAAGGCGGGCAGGTACATATCAGGGTACGATCGCCATAAGTATCGTTAACACGCCCTACCGATGGCCAGAATTTGTTAGCAGCAACATACGGCAGCGGGAAAGCCGCCTTTTGACGGGTATAAGGATGCTCCCACTCATTGGCGGTAATTACTGCAGCAGTATGCGGCGCGTTTTTCAGCAGGTTGTTTACCTTATCGGCAATGCCTTTCTCCACATCCTCAATTTCGTGGCGGATAGCGATCATGGCATTACAGAAACGGTCAAGCTCATGTTTAGGTTCAGATTCCGTTGGCTCAACCATTACCGTGCCCGCAACCGGGAACGATACGGTAGGCGCGTGGAAACCATAATCCATTAAACGCTTGGCAATATCGGTTACCTCAACCCCAAAGCTCTTAAACGCGCGGCAGTCCAGTATCATTTCGTGTGCGCAACGGTTATTAGCGCCGGTGTATAATACCGGGTAATGTTTCTCTAAACGCGCTTTAATATAGTTTGCATTCAGTATAGCGTATTTGGTAGCATTGGTTAAACCCTCAGCACCCATCATAGCAATGTACGCATGCGAGATCAATAAGATAGATGCCGAGCCCCACGGTGCCGATGATACTGCTGGGATGGATTTACCCTGGTCGATATCAACAACAGCATGTCCCGGAAGGTATGGAACCAAATGCTTGGCTACACCTATCGGACCCATACCCGGGCCGCCGCCGCCATGTGGTATACAAAAGGTTTTATGCAGGTTAAGGTGGCAAACATCGGCGCCAATATTAGCCGGACTGGTTAGCCCTACCTGGGCGTTCATGTTGGCGCCATCCATATATACCTGGCCGCCATTGTCATGGATGATCTGGCATATCTCGATGATCGATTCTTCGAAAACACCGTGTGTTGACGGGTAAGTCACCATCAAACACGATAGTTCATTTTTATATTGCTCCGCTTTGGCGCGCATGTCGGTCACATCGATATTTCCGTTATCGTCGCATTTTACCACCACGATCTTCATTCCGGCCATAGCCGCCGAAGCCGGGTTAGTGCCGTGTGCCGATGAAGGGATCAGCGCAATATTACGATGATGGTCGCCCCTATCCTGGTGATAAGCGCGGATTACCATCAAACCGGCATACTCGCCTTGCGCACCTGCGTTTGGCTGTAAGCTCATGGCTGCAAAGCCGGTAATTTCGCTTAGCCATTTGTTCAGTTCGTCAAACACTTCCATGTAGCCGCCCACCTGGTCGATAGGTGCGAATGGGTGCATTTTGCTGAATGCAGCCCAGGTTACCGGGATCATTTCGGTAGTGGCATTCAACTTCATGGTACACGACCCCAAAGCGATCATGCTATGGCAAAGCGAAAGGTCTTTATTTTCAAGCGATTTAATATAACGCAGCATTTCGTGTTCCGAATGGTGCGAGTTAAATACCGGATGTGTCAAATATTCCGAGGTGCGTTGTAAAGCAGTTGGAATGGTCGTTTTAATACTTGCTTTCAGATCATCAAAAGCAATATCATTAATGCTTTTAGCTTTTACCTTGGCAAAGAAACGGATAATGGTTTTCACATCCTCAACCGAAGTAGTTTCGTCAAGCGAGATATTAACTTCTGTACCGCTGTAATGCAGGTTCATTTCGTTGTTGATGGCCTGGCCATGTATCGGGCTTGCCAAAGCTCCCAGGTCAAATTTCAGGGTATCAAAGTAGGCTTCGTTTAACTGTTTATAACCTAAAGCCTCTAAGCTATCGGCCAGCAAAACGGTTAAGCCATGTATCCTTTCGGCGATGAGCTTCAAACCTTTCGGACCGTGATAGGCGGCATACATCCCAGCCATAATAGCCAACAATGCCTGTGCGGTACAAATATTTGAAGTTGCCTTATCCCTGCGGATGTGTTGTTCGCGGGTTTGCAAAGCCATCCGCAAAGCGTAATTACCGGCGCTGTCTATCGTTACTCCGATGATACGTCCCGGCATCGAACGCTTATATTCTTCTTTAGTAGCAAAAAATGCGGCATGTGGCCCGCCAAAGCCCATTGGCACGCCAAAGCGTTGGGTGGTACCTACCACAATATCGGCACCCCATTCCCCTGGCGGAGTTAAAAGTACGAGGCTCATAATGTCGGCTGCAACGGTTAATTTAATACCATGCTCATGCGCTTTTGCAGCGAAATCGCTATAATCATAAACCGCACCGCCGCCGGCAGGGTATTGTACTATAGCGCCAAACATATTGTCGCTCAACTCAACAGTGCGATGGTCACCTATCAGCAGTTCGATCCCGTAAGGTTGCGAGCGTGTTTTTAATATATCGATGGTTTGCGGAAACACTTCTTCCGAAACAAAGAAAACCTTGGCATGGTCATTTTTACGCAAACTGTATTGCATAAACATGGCCTCGGCAGCAGCCGTACCTTCGTCAAGCAGCGAAGCATTGGCAATCTGCATTCCGGTCAAATCCAACACCATGGTCTGGAAATTGAGCAGCGCCTGTAAACGGCCTTGAGCTATCTCGGCCTGGTACGGTGTATACTGGGTATACCATCCCGGGTTTTCGAAGATGTTGCGCTGGATAACTCCCGGCAGTATCATATCATAATACCCCTGGCCGATATACGACTTAAAAACTTTATTCTTCGATGCCGTTTCTTTCAGATCATTCAGGTAATCAAACTCGCTTTTTGCCGCAGGTAGGTTTAGCGGCTGCTTTAAACGGATCTTTTGCGGTACCGTTTGGTCTATCAGTTCGTCTACACTATTTACACCAATGGTTTGCAGCATTTCAGCAGTGTCGGCCTCATTAGGAGCGATATGACGGTGTTGAAATTTTTCCTGGTAATCGATATTTAACTTCATGAAAATGGGTCAGAATAAATTTTGGGCAAAGGTAAACAAATAACCATTCCGTAACAATCTTCCCCAAATAACGGCGCTCTTTTTTACAACAATATTATTATTTTTAAGGCGTGAACATCGCCTATGCCTTTTAAAAAAATACTGCTTGTATTATCCCTGCTTTTTGTTTTTACTGATACGTTTTCTACAGTATTTGTAGTGACTAGCAATGCCGATAGTGGGCCTGGTACTTTGCGCGACGCTTTAACACAGGCGGCGGCTAATGGCAGCGCAGTAAAAGACTATATTAATTTTAATATTGCCGACCAAAGTATCGCCGGAAGGACAATAACATTGGTAAGCCAGTTGCCTGATGTATCTTCAAACCTGGTAATTGATGGAACAACGCAACCGGGATCGGCATTTGGACAAACCGAAGCTCACGTTGAAGTATCTACGCCATTTAACAACATAAAATTTACAGTTTTCAACGGAAATTTGGTAGATGATGTTGAGTTTTATGGTCTTTATATCCATGATTATACAGATATAGGCACTTCTAGGCCGAATCTGCAGCAAAGAATTGGGATTAACATCCTCAACTCTTCAAACATTATTTTCGGTTCATCCGGTAAGGGAAACCTGTTGAGGGGCTTTAATTCGTATTCACTATATTTTGAGAGTACCACTTCAATTAAAATTCAAAATAACCTTATCGGACTAAATACGAATAACGCGTTTGACGATCCTCTGCAGCCTGGCCTATTTGAAGTAACAGCGCCGATAACTATAAATAAATGTAACTCAATTTTAATCGGAGGAGATAATACAGAAGGAAATGTAATTTTCGCACTTGTAAATATCAGTTTTTTTGAAAAAACCAGCAACAACACTCTTTCCATCAAATCAAATAACTTCGGCGTACTTAAAGACGGCGTAACTACCCGATTTATATTTCAGGCATTCGATTTTGTCAAGATCGCAACCATCTATGCAAATAACTACATTACCGATCCCACCTATTACACTTTAAATGGTGCAGATGTTAACATACTCATTCAAAATAACTTAATAGGAAATTTTGGTACTGGTATCTACCTTAATCAGCTCAATGGTATAACAAATTTCTATCACAACTATTTTGGTGTGTCCAGAGATCTACAAACCAACTTAAACAACAATAATTCGAGGCCCAACCTCGGTAATTCAGTAACAGCAATGCTGTGCAACGGCCTAATGAATTTTGGGACCAATAATAACAGCGACCTTAATTATTTTTACAATCAATCGATCGCGGTTAACGCACTAGGAACTCCTAATACCTTTTTAAGATATAATGATTTTAAATGTTTATCACCAACCGGTACTGCTGCCCAAACGTTTTATTCGAGCTTTAAATTTGCACCGAATAATCAATACACATTACCTAACATCAGTATCCTAAGTTTAAATACCAACGGCATTCACAATATTGTGAACGGGACGGCTACTCCAAACGCAACTATTGATATTTACTCATCCGAATCTTGTTTGATGCCATGTAGCATCCGAAGTTATGTGCAAACTGTAACCGCAGGTAGCTCCGGCGCGTGGCAAGCAGATATTTTAAATTTGAACGGCATTTTTTACGCTTCTGCAACACTCAATAATCAAACATCTTTATTCAAAACTTTTGAAATAAACAGCGACAATGTAGTTATCAAACCTATGCGTTGCAGCGATTTGGCAACAATATCAGGGTTAAAAGTTCCGTTGGGCGTAAGTTACTATTGGACAGACTATAATAACAATATAGTTTCCACAGATTTAGATCTCAACATACACAAAACCGGGCAATACCATTTGGTTTTAGGTGGAGGCTGCATTACATCTCAATGGTTTAATGTAGTCGACGATAGGGTTTCTTTTTATGATGGCTCATTGGCAAAACAAAACGCATCGTGCAGTCAAAGTACAGGCTCAATTAAAGGGCTTTTTGTATACGATCCCGAATCGAAATTAAAAGACAAAACATGGACCGATGGTAATGGAAACATTGTTGCTACCAGTACCGATGCAACTAACTTGCCACCGGGGAGTTATACTTTAAAAGTAACCACTACCGACGGTTGCCAGGCTTCTTACGGTCCCATCACCCTCTCCAACACCACCGGCCCTAATATCGATCAAAGTTCCGCCAACATTAGCCCGTCAAATTGCGGCTCATCAAGCGGATCGATAACCAACGTTAAAGCCACCGGAACCGGCACAATAACCTACATCTGGAAGAACAGTCAGCAGCAAACGGTTGCAACTACGCCAAACTTAACCGGACAGCCGGCGGGGGCTTACACCTTACAGATCACCGATCAAAGCAGTTGCGGTTATGTTACCTCCTCGCCTATTACCATACCCGAGGCTAACGGCATCGCAATAGATACTTCGGCCAAAACGCAAACCCAGGCTATTTGCGGCCAAAACAACGGCGGTTCGATAACAAATATTAAAGTTACAGGCGCAACAACCTACCAATGGATAGATGCAGGCGGCAATACAGTTTCAACCCAGCTCAATTTAACCAATGTTGCCGCAGGCAGATATTACCTTATTGCATCGAACGCATTTTGCAGCAAGCAAACTATGGTGTTTACCGTAACACAACAAACCAATACTGTAAACTACCTTGGCCTTACCAAAAAATTAATCAATGCCACCTGCGGATTAAATAACGGTAGCATCCAGGTTATTTTTATGAATAACCCACCGGTATTGCCGGTTAAATACCGTTGGGTAGATAGTAAAGGGCAAACACTGGGCACCAGTAGTGCAACGCTTAGCAATATCGATGCAGGCACTTACGCAATTTATGCAACCGACAACAACGGATGCGAAAAATATCTGATCAGTTATTCGATTGGCCGCGATCCGGCCCTCACGGTTACTACGAATAATGTACAAACGGTGGATGATCATTGTCAAACCGGAACAGGAAGCATTACCGGCATTGGCTATACCGGCAAAGCGCCGATTGGCATTACATGGACCGATGCTTCAGGTTCTGTTATTGCCAATACTATCGATCTCACTAATGTAAAAGCAGGCGCCTATAACGTCAAAATAACCGATGGTGCAGGCTGCGAACAGGATTTAAGCTATACCATCCAAAATGTAAATAGCGCGGTTCCGCAACCACTGGTTAACAACATACAACTTTGTACCGCCGGTGCGGCGTTGATAGCGGTTAACAACCCATCACCATCTTATGGTTTTAAGTTATATGATAGCGCCACAAGTTCGATCCCCATCACGCAAAGTACTACCGGTAAATTCAATGTATCGGTTAGCGCTGCCAGAAGCTATTTTATCAGCCAGTATATCGGTACCTGCGAAAGTGCACGGGCCGAAGTGAAGATTGGACTGGGATTATCAAAATTAAGCATAGCCAATACCTTTACCCCAAATAACGATGGCATTAACGACACCTGGAAAATAAACGGAATGGAAAACTATCCGGATGGAACAGTGCAGATTTACAATCGTACCGGGCAACTAATTTTTGAATCGAAGGGTTATACCATATCCTTCAACGGTCGTTTTAAAGGTCAGGATCTGCCCCTTGGAACGTACTACTATATCATTAACCTCAATACCAAATGCGAGGTGATATCGGGCAGCATTACTTTGGTAAGATAACTAAACCGCCAGCTCCCTCAAATATAGTTGAATGGTGTTTTCCAAACCATAATACAACGCATCGCTGATCAGGGCGTGACCTATGCTTACTTCCAGCAAGCCGGGGATATTTTGGGCGAAGTATTTTAAGTTGTGCAGATCAAGGTCGTGCCCGGCATTTAAACCAAGGCCCAGTTTATTGGCCACTTTAGCCGCTTCTACGTAAGGTGCAATCGCTTTTTCGCGATCAGTATGATAGCCGCTGGCGTAAGCTTCGGTATACAGTTCAATGCGGTTGGTGCCGGTAGCGGCGGCAGCTTCAACCATTTCGGCAACCGGATCAACAAATATCGACACCCGGATGCCTGCCAGTTGAAACTCCTGGATAATAGTTTTCAGATAATCCTGGTGGGCAATGGTATCCCAGCCATGGTTCGAGGTAATTTGCCCCAACGCATCGGGCACCAAAGTTACCTGGGCCGGGCGGTTATTAAGCACCAGTTCTACAAAACTATCTTCAACCGGGTTACCTTCAATATTAAACTCTGTAGCGATGGCTTTTTTTAGATCATACACATCACTATAGCGGATATGGCGCTCATCAGGGCGCGGATGTACGGTAATGCCTTCGGCACCGAAACGCTCACAGTCTAAAGCAACTTTTAACAAGTCGGGATTATTACCCCCACGCGAATTACGCAGGGTAGCTATTTTATTAATGTTTACAGATAGATGCGCCATGCAGCAAAGATAAAGTATTACCCATTGTTATTTTAAATGATATTTGACAAACATTACCTAACATCAATAGTTTTAGTTTTTGAATTTCTTTATAAATGTTTAAGCACCTCTACCTCTTTTCCTTCTTTCTGCTTTTCGCGATAAGCGACTTACAGGCCCAGGCCGTTTACAGCAGCATTAAAAATTACGAGGTGTATTACGGCTCGGCCAAACGCAACACGCAGGATTGGCTGGTACTGCGTCGGTTTGACGACCATGGCAAGAGCTACCTGTTACTACTCGATCCGCGCGAACTGGAAACTAAAGTCGACGAAGCTTCGCTATACCAGGTGCGCCACCTCACCATTGATGGGGCCCGTAAATATTACGCCGCCACAGCTTATGTAAAAGCAATCGATAAAGTCGAGAAACAAAGCAAAGTGATACAGGACGCAGGCATCCAAAGCGGCATGCCTAAAGAAACAGGCATTACGCTTACCGCCGATCTTTGCCCCAGCCACCGGCCGCTTGACAGGCGCATATTTACCGATATATTTAACGGGTTTAAAAAGGTGGAACAACCTGTACCGGTAGCATTATCCGTTACCGGGATATGGATGCGCAACCACCAGGCCGATTTGAACTGGCTGAAGGATATGCAGGCACACCGGCAAATTTACATTACCTGGATCAACCATTCATTCAACCATCGCGTAAGCGCAAAAGCACCACTTACCCAAAACTTCCTGCTTGAGAAAGGCACCGATATCTACTACGAAGTTATCGAAACCGAAAAAGCCATGCTTAAAAACGGCTTATTACCCTCATGCTTTTTTCGTTTTCCGGGATTGGTATCCGATGAGCAACTGGTTACTGCGATCACCAATTTTGGACTCATCCCCATAGGTACCGATGCCTGGCTGGCCAAAGGGCAGCAGCCTCAAAACGGCAGCATCGTGCTTATTCATGGTAACGGCAACGAACCTATCGGAGTTGCCGATTTTATCAAGCTTATTCAATCAAAAAAACGGATGATCACCAACCGGCAGTGGTTGCTTTATGATTTAAGGGAGAGTGTGGAGGATGAGTTTAGTAATTGAAGTATACGAACAATAGTCAGAGTACTTATATTTTGGTTATCTTTCGTCGTTAAAAACAAAAGATGAAAAAAAGAGGGTTCCTGATTCTATTGATACCGATACTTAGCGGTCTATTTTTTATTGCAGCTTGTAAAAAAAGCAGCAGTGGCGACCAGCCCGACCCTGCAACCGTCGCATTAATAGTAGGCAGTCCCGGTAAATTATGGCAATTGAACAGTGGCACCTATACTATCCCGCTTTCTATATGCAATTGCGCAAAAAAACATAATCATTTAATGTTTAATGCCGATGGCATTTTTGCCCAATCTGCCTATACCTGTAACGCCCCGATCGATTCAGCAGACTTTTACAGTGCGAACAACGCTTCGGGAAAATGGACACTGGCAAGCGATAATGTAAGCCTTAACCTCGGAGGTGCAAAGTATAATCTCGTATCGGTTACAGCTAATACGCTTGTATTGGATGTATTGAATAGCAGCGGCGTCAAGTATGAGCGTTTGAACTACATAAGTGTTGATAGCGCACCTTTTTTGCCTTTCCAGGACCGGGCACAACAGCTTTGCAATGTTACCTGGAAATTTAAAAAGATCATCCTTAACGGTTTTATCAATCAAACAGTCGATCCTGATCTGCGGCTTAAATACAATACGAATGGAATTATGGTAACATCTTCTATAGATCCCCGCACACTGGGGTATCCCTACACCGACAACTGGACATTGTTCCAGGATCAATCCACTGCGGGTATCAGGTTATTTACGACTGGTACATCAACCGGACCTACGCTTGATATGTCTATCCAGATCGTTGAACTGATCGGAGGATCGTTTATTTATAGCTATTTTGACACACGTACAGGTACTACAACCGTAAGCTACATGGTACCTCAATAGAAGATCGGTTTAATGATTGAATTTTAACTTTTGCCCACGCTACTCCGTAGTATACTTTCCATTCTCTTTCATCTTGATCAGATTAACGATTCGGGAAGGGTATTTCCCTGTTGCCCGTGTGGCCAATACCATGGTACTATCAGTAATTACTTTAACGGTATCGCGTATGGTAAACTGCACCGGTACTTTAAAAAATTTCAAATAGTACCTGGTGTAATCGTATTGCAGGTACAGCATTTTCCCCTCTGCACGCCACGATATAGGTTTTGGCAACGGCATATCAACCGAAGCAAATGTTAGCGTTCTATCCGTAAAGCCGCCATCGGGTTTTAGATCATAGATCACAGGGCTATTTTTTGAATGCAGCCATCGACCGCAAAACCGCAGATCGGTAGCCGGTTGTTTGTTGTCATTATGATGATTACAGGAGGCAAGAGCCGTCAGCAATACTAAAGCAGGTAAAAATCTTTTCATAGCCGAGGAAATAATTTACCTGAAAGGTATCAATAAATAACCTCAATCTTCAATAAAGGCCAGCCTGGTATTTTTATAGTCCGGTTTTTGCAGTTGTTCCTTTAAGCGCTCAAAGGTTTTAAACGGTCCTTCGGTAGCAAAAAGGTTGATCAGCCATGCCGGTATGCTGCCCGCAGGGTCCACGGCCAACTGGTATTCTACTTTAATAGTGTTATTAGCTGACGGAGTTATAGTCCACCGCCCTACCGAATTGCTGATGCGCACAATGTCCGGTTTAACGGGTACCATATCGGCAATGCAAGGTGCATCGATGGTTATTTCTTTGGTTTTCGGATTTTGCTTTACTATAATATGCGATATATAGTCGCGGTTTTGAGCCGGCCAGGGCACACTAACCTCGCTGTAATAATAGAGTTCCGATGGAGAAACCTGTTTAATTACACGGGCATTTTTGCCATGATATACCCATTCGGCCGAGTTATCGATATCCATAATTACCCGCACCAGTTGTGATGGATGCGCACTAAGATTGCACTCCACCTTAATGGCTTTAAGATTGGAGTTAGCCATTGGACGGGTATAGATCCTTATCCCGCCTTTATCTATGCTTAGCTTCCAGTTATCCTGCGCAAAGCAGCTTGCAGTGCTTATTAAAAATAGGATGATTGCAGATAATTTCTTTAGCATACAATTGTTTCATTTCACAGCTTTCTGCATAGCGAAAGCGCTTAAACCTTTCTTCACCAAATTCAAACAGCACAAATTAAATTCAAAAAAAGCAGGTTTGTTACGAAGCCGATTCCAATTTGACTTTTAAATTATTTTTTTGCACTTATATTACACTGTTGTGGATTAGTATTTTAACTCCATAAAAAAAGGGACGTGGTATAACCCACATCCCTCTCAAATCTGATATCTCAGATCTAAATCAATCTTAGTAACGGTAAAAATCCGATTTAAACGGACCTTCAACAGGTACGCCAATGTAATCAGCCTGATCCTGGTCTAAAACTTCAAGCTCAACACCAATTTTAGCTAAGTGTAAGCGGGCAACCTTTTCGTCAAGGTGTTTAGGCAGGGTGTATACTTTGTTTTCGTATTTATCGCTGTGTTGCCAAAGCTCCAGTTGCGCTAAAGTTTGGTTAGTGAACGAGTTGCTCATTACAAACGATGGGTGACCGGTAGCGCAACCTAAATTTACCAAACGGCCTTCGGCTAATACAATTACGTCTTTACCGTTAATGGTATATTTATCAACCTGTGGTTTAATTTCCACTTTGGTATCGCCATAAGCTCCGTTTAACCAGGCCATGTCGATCTCGTTATCAAAGTGGCCAATGTTACATACAATGGCTTTATCTTTTAACGCGCGGAAATGTTTTTCTTTAACAATGTTGCAGTTACCGGTTGCTGTTACCAGGATGTCAGCCTCGCCGATCGCAGTATCCAGTTTTTTAACTTCAAAACCTTCCATTGCAGCCTGTAAAGCACAGATCGGATCGATCTCGGTAACGATAACACGTACACCAGCGTTACGTAGCGAATCGGCAGAACCTTTACCTACGTCGCCAAAGCCACAAACAATACCAACTTTACCAGCCATCATTACATCGGTAGCGCGGCGTATAGCATCAACCAGCGATTCGCGGCAGCCGTATTTGTTATCAAATTTCGATTTGGTAACCGAGTCGTTAATGTTAATGGCAGGCATTGGTAAAGTACCGGCTTTCATACGTTCGTATAAACGGTGTACACCGGTAGTAGTTTCTTCTGATAAGCCTTTGATGCCAGCAACCAGTTCAGGGTATTTATCTAATACCATATTGGTCAGGTCGCCACCATCATCCAATATCATGTTCAATGGCTTGCGGTCTTCGCCAAAAAATAAAGTTTGCTCAATGCACCAGTCAAACTCTTCGGCATTCATACCCTTCCAGGCATAAACCGAAGTACCTGCAGCAGCGATAGCAGCAGCGGCATGATCTTGTGTTGAAAATATATTACATGATGACCAGGTTACTTCGGCACCTAAGGCCTGTAATGTTTCAATTAATACTGCGGTCTGGATGGTCATGTGCAGGCAGCCTGCAATACGCGCACCTTTTAAAGGCTGCGAAGCGCCAAACTCTTCGCGTAATGACATTAAGCCCGGCATCTCTGCTTCGGCTAAACCTATTTCTTTACGACCCCACTCGGCAAGCGAGAAGTCTTTTACTTTGTATTTTACAAATGCTGTTTCTGCTGTTGTTGACATATTTCTACTTTATTTTGAGGGGCAAAGTTAAGCATTTCCCTTATCAAATTAAAGTGTACTTAGTTTCAGCTCTTTTAATACAACCTCTTCAATTTCGGTTATTGGAGTAGATGTGGTCGGCGTAGATGTAGATAGTTTACCATTGTAAACAGCGCCCATTTCAACCTGCAACGTTTGCGTTTTTATTTCGCCGTTTATTTTGCCACTGCTTTCAATTTTTAACGATTCGGCTTTGATATTGCCATTAACAATACCATAGATAATTAGCTCGCGCGTAACAATATTACCGGTAACCACGCCTTTTTCGCCAACTATCAGGCCTGCATCAATGTTAATATCGCCTGTTATCTGCCCATCAATACGCACAAAATTGGGGGCTTTTAAATCGCCTTTTATCACACAACCTTCGCAAATCAGGGTCGATATGGCATGATGGCTGCCCGAGCCGCCATTTTTTTTGCTAAACAAACTCATAAAAATACTAACTGTTAAGGGTTAAAAATTTAATTGGATTGATGGGCTTGCCATCTTTGCGTACTTCGTAATGTAAATGAGCTCCGGTTGAGTGGCCGGTTGATCCTACTCTACCTATCACATCGCCCACGTTAACCTTTTGCCCAACCTTTACACCTATTTTTGATAAATGTCCATATAAAGTTTCCAGATGGTTACCATGCTCAATACGGATGCAGTTACCATAGCCGCCATACCAGCCGGCCCAGATAACCTTGCCATTGGCCGTACATTTTACCTGATCCCCAATAGCGCCTCCAAAGTCAATACCCGGGTGATATTCGGCATGCGATGCATCGAACGGATCGCTGCGGTAACCAAAATTGCTGGTGAGGTGGTCAACGCTGTGTGGATAGCCAAGTGGAGTAAAAGCAGTTTCGAACACCATACGCTCCAGGTATTCATTATATAAGGCATACTGTTCAACCGCACTCAGTACCGGCGTTAATGCCTTGCCTCCGCCCCCTGTCGATGCAGTTGAAAAGCCTTTAAGCCCTCTCTTTTTTAAATAATTACTAATGGTTTCCAGCTTACCCTGGATACTTTGTATGTAGCTTTGTGCGGTAGCGCTGTTATCTTTTTTTACCTTAGCCGGAATGCTTATCTTAAGTTTGGATAACTGCATTACCAGGCGATGGTTCTCTTCGTCCTTAATACTGTTTTGTTTTTGCAAATAAAAAATAGATAAACCCAGGCAGGCCACAACCAAAAGGGCCGACAGGAGATATTTGTTTAAATGCTTTAAATGCCTGGTTTTTACTTGTATTGATCGTGTTTGCTGCTGATTTTTATTGACAATAATGACTGTGCTAACATCTTTTGACTTAGTACGCATGAGTGATAATGAATAGGGTGCTACAAGTTAATAAAAGTAATGGCTATATAAAAACCAAATTAATTAATTATCAATAACTTAAAAAATGCTTAATGTAAAACAACCGTATATAAGCTGGTTAAACGGTCAGTAAAATGTTAATATTCGCTCCTATGGCTTTTAACTATTAATCATTTATTACTTTTGTACGTTATTTAAGAAAAAAAAGTTATGTACCCAGAATATTTAGTTGCCCCTATGCGGGAAGATCTGACCAGAGTTGGTTTTGTTGAATTAAAAGATGCCGATGCCGTAACTAACGCTATTGAAAGCGAAGGTACCGTATTTGTAATGGTAAATTCGGTTTGTGGTTGCGCTGCTGCCAATGCACGCCCTGCTGCCAAAATTGCTTCGCAAAACGAAAAACACCCCGATAAATTGGTAACCGTTTTTGCCGGTATGGAAAAAGATGCCGTTGACAAAGCACGTAACTATATGTTGCCTTATCCACCATCATCACCATCAATGGCTTTATTTAAAGATGGTAAGCTGGTACACATTATTGAGCGTCATCAGATCGAGGGCCGCCCTGCTCAAATGATAGCCGATAACCTGATCGGTGCTTTTGACCAGTATTGCTAAGAGATATGGTTTCTCCTTAATTGAAAAAGTCCGGTGCCGAAACGCCGGACTTTTTTGTGACAGGCATCATTTTTCATCCGAATTAATCTTTATAAATTTGGGGTAATGAGATTTCTGTCGATCCTAATGATTTCGGTTATTCTATTCCTGTCGTATACAGGAACGGCAAGGCCTACAGAGAAACCTGTCGACAAAAAGTTGTGCTGCCACACAACCGTTCATAAAAAGGCCTGCACCAAAAACAGAGCGAAAAACAACGATGACGACTGCACTAAACCAGGTTGCACAATGATGTTATCGTGCAGTATGTGTGGCTTTTTACCCGTTACTTTGTTAAGATTAAAACCGGCATTACCTCAATATCTTGCAAAACCAATCTCTTTATATAAAATCGGCAATTTATCGGACTACCAGCCTACCAATTGGAAACCACCAAAAACCTGTTAAATAATTATCCAAACCATATATTCTATATTAATTATTTGACATTTAAAAAAGATCATCATGAAAAAAATAGGTTTAAGTGTACTTGCGATCATTTTCGCAGCCACATCTTTAATGGCTAAAGTTCCTGCTCATAAAAAAGTAGCTAAGCATGCCACATGCACCCATTGCCCAAAAGGGCAGAAATGCAGCAAGCCGGTTTGTGCTAACCCTGCAAGCTGCTGCAAATAAATATAACTAAGTTGTTATACTGGCCCCTCACCAATCATGGCGAGGGGTTTTTTGTTGATAAGTACACAAAACCGCATCAGCGGTTGCCTGTTAATCTGAATATTTAAATTATCCACATCAATACCAACTGCTTACAATACCCGTTTTAAAAAGTGGTTTTCAACACTTGTGAATTACTAATGTTAATTACACCTTTGCTTTAAGCGTATTTTAGCAACATCGTTTATTAGTCTGTTTATGGCCAAAACAAAATATCTTGTACTGCTTGTTCTTATTATTTTAGTTACACGGTTAAAGGCGCAACAAAGCCCGGCATTTGAAATTTACCGCATCTACCATGCCGCTACCGATCTGATGGATAAAGGCGAATACACCGCCGCCGCCGAACAATTTCGCCTTGTAGAAAAATCCCGGTTAAGTACAACCAACCAGCCCGAATTCGAGTCGCAGCTATCGTTGTTAAAAGAAAACGCTCAATACTACGAGGCTTTTTGCGCTTTGCAACTGAACAATGATGATGCTGAAAGCCTGCTGGTTAGGTTTATCAAAGAACATAATGAAAACCCGTTAAGCAAATTGGCTTACTTCCAGGTGGGCCGCTCCTATTCCAAACAGGAAAAGTATGCCGAAGCATTAAAATGGTTTGACAAGGTGCAGGCCGGCGATCTGAGCGGCAGCGAATATGTAGAATACAAATTCCGTAAAGGTTATGCCTACTTTGCCACCAATGATTATAAAAATGCGCAGTCGCTTTTCAGTGAAGTAAAAAACACGCATTCGCCTTTTACTGAGGACGCCACCTACTATTTTGCTTATATATCATACCTTAATAAGGATTACAGCATAGCCCTGGTCAACTTCGAAAAGTTGAAAAATTCCAAAAAATACGAAGCCAGCTACCCTTATTACATTACCGCCGTTTACTTTTTAGATAAGCGTTACGATGATGTGATCAGCTATGCCATCCCGGTCATCAATAACACCAAACAGGTTAACGAGACTGAAATATTGCACCTTATCGGTGCGGCTTATTTCGCTAAAGCGGATTATAAAAACTCGGCAGCATATTACGCCCGTTTCCAGGAACAAGATCTGGGTAAGACCCAAAACACTCAGGACGATTACCAGATAGGCTACGCCAACTATAAAATTGCTAATTATCCAAAAGCTATTAAAGAGTTGGAAAAATTAGTGGATCGTAAGGATATCTACAGCGAAAACGGCAGCTATACTTTAGGCAACATCTTTTTAAAAGTTAACAACAAACAAAGCGCACGTAATGCATTCCTGGTTGCATCAAAACTTGATTTTGACCCTGGTTTACAGGAAGACGCCTTATATCAATATGCCAAACTATCCTACGAACTGGATTTTAACAGCCAGGCGCTGGATGCCACAAGGCTATATCTTAAAAAATACCCAAAAACACCAAAACTCGACGAGGTTAAAACCTTGCTCGCCGAAGCTTTGCTTAATTCGCACAATTACCGTGAAGCGATAGATATACTGGAACCTATCCCCAACAAAACACCAAGTGCTAAAGAGGCCTACGAAAAGGTAACTTATTACCGTGGTTTGGAATTTTATAACGAACGCGCCTTTGAAAATGCCATCGGTGTGTTTATACGTTCGTTAAAATATCCTGTCGATGCTAAAATAGAAACACTGACCGTTTATTGGATGGCCGAAGCGATGTACGAGGTGCGCAAGTATGGCGAGTCGGTTGAAAACTTTGAGAAGTTTTTAGATATGCCCGAAGCGCATAACACCCCGGTTTACAACTATGCCAATTATGCCTTGGCTTACGCGGCTTTTGGCGATGAGCAATATAAAAAGGCAGCCGTTTACTTTGAAAAGTTTTTAGATGGCGATGAGCGCGATAAGAACACCATAACCGATGCCACAACCCGCGTTGCCGACAGCTACTTTGTATTAAAAAGCTACAACAAAGCACTCACCTATTACAACCGCATTATTGATGAGCATGCCCAGGGCGAAGATTATGCTTTATTTCAGCGCGGGATGATACAGGGTTTACAGGGCCAGCCCGACAGCAAGATAGGTACTCTGAAAGATGTGCTGGCTAAGTTCCCTAACTCTAATTATGCCGATGATGCTTCATTCGAGATAGCTTATACCTACTTTTTAAAAGGCGAAGGTGACGAAGCTAAAACCGACCTGATGGCACTGACCGATAAATACCCGCGCAGCAGTTATATCCCGCGTGCTTTGGTAACCATGGGGCTGATCGATTACAATGCCGGTGGTAAAGATGATGTGGCGATACAATCGTTTAAACGTGTTATCCAGGAGTATCCATCAACCGATGAGGCGAAACAGGCGCTTAAACAGGTAGAGAAAATATACACAGATAAAGGCGATGCACAAACCTTTATCAACTATGCAGCTACTACGCCAATAGGCAACTATACTACTGCTGAGCAGGAAAACATCATGATTACCGCCGCCAACAACCTGTACTTAAAAGGCGATTGGCAGGGAGCGGCATCGGCAGTAAGCGGTTACTTTGATAAGTTTCCGAAAGCGATATATGATAAACAAGCCAAATTTATCCGTGCGCAAAGTTTGGTAAAATTGAATCGCCCGGATGAAGCCGTACCCGATTACACGTATATTCTCAATGACTGGACAAGTCCATATACCGAAAAATCACTCATTAGCATGTCGCAGCTCTATATCGCGCAAAAAAAATACAACGAGGCCATTCCATTTTTAAAACGTTTAGAAACAAACTCGGAGTACCAGGCCGATTATGGCTTTGCCATTGATAAACTAATGCTGTGCTATGCCGAAATGGAAATGCCCGACGATGCCTTGAAATACGTTAACCTGGTACAGGCAAATCCCAAGACATCCGAAGAGGATAAGTTTCGATCAAGCTTATATGCTGGTAAAGCTTACCTGGCTAAAGGTGATACCACTGCCGCTTTAAAAGAATTGAACGATGTGGTGAACCATACCCAAACGGTTGCCGCTGCCGAAGCTAAGTACAACATTGCCAATGTGGAATATCTAAAACACAAGTATAAAGAGTCGCAAAAAACCTGTTTCGATCTCATCAACAAACTATCAGCTTATGATTATTGGGTAACCAAAACCTATGTACTGCTTGCTGATACTTATGTGGGTTTGAAAGATGTTTTTCAGGCTAAAGCGACCTTACAGAGTGTTATTGACAATTACAAAGGCGACGACGATATTTTACCGATGGCCAAACAAAAGCTCGAGGCGCTATCGACTGCCGGTAGCGGAACAAAAAAAGACGACAACAAGGAGAACAAGCAATGAAACTGAGATATATAACCATCATTACTGTTGCGGCTTTGCTTTGCGTTGCTGATGTAAACGCTCAAACCAATAAACCGGCAGCCAAAGCTGCGGCCAAAAGGGCTGCTGCTAAAGCCAAAACCATTCCCGCTGATAAAAAAGCAGCGAACCTGGCAAAATCGTTACCGGCTATAATTGATACCACCAAACGTGGCGGTAATAAAATGCCTGCTGCGCCAAACCCAAACAATGGTGGTTTATCCGAAGAGATTGTAGTAACTACAGCCTACAAACCCGTACTTGCCGAAGCCGTTAAAATTCGCCGCAATCCCGATCTGGAAGATCAGCAACCGTTTAAGGCGCCATTAAGCTACATTAATGTAATGGATAAAACCTTACAGTTAAATACGGATATCCGCCAGTTTGATGCCATGAAAATGCCGAGGGAACAGTCGGCAGAAGTATTTAACAATTATGCCAAACTGGGCGGCGGTAATATCAAAACCACTTATGGCGAAGTATACATTAACAATGGCGCAGACCCCGGTTTGCAATTAGGCGGGTTTGTAAAACACCTCGCGCAGGCAGGCAGCTTATATCAGCAAAACTACAGCAAAGAAGAGGCAGGTATTTTTGGCAAAAGCATCGGCGAAAGCTCAAGTATAAGTGGCAGGTTAAATTATAGCCTGCGCAATAATTATTTTTATGGTTATGATGGTACCCAACTGCCACCTGCAGGTTTAAATGTGGCCAAACAACATTTTAGTACCTTATCAGGCGAGGCTGAAATAGCCAAAAACACCACTCAGGAAGAAAAGCAGTTTATATATGCTGCAAAATTGAGCGGTTATACTTTTAGTAATGCCTACCTGGCTAACGAAAATAATATCGCAATTTCTGGTTATATCAATCAAACGATAGGTAACTTTTACGCTGGCTTAAACGGCAGTATTGATCTGACTACCGTTAAAGATAGTTTGTATAACATCAGCAACAACCTTATCAGGGCCACCCCTTATATTAAACTGGAAGGCGAGAACTATAAAATTGATGCCGGGATAAAAATTGTAAGCCTGTTAGGGTATAAAAGCGAATTCAATATCTTTCCGGCAGCGCAATTAGAGTTCCAGATCGTACCTAAATATCTTCGCCTGTTTGCTGAAGCCGGAGGCGATGTAAACCGCTCGTCGATCCGCGAATTCTCAGAGATCAACCCGTTTTTAGGTAAAAACATCAGCATACAGAACTCCATTGACCAGCTTGATCTTACCGTCGGCTTAAAAGGCATGCTGGCTCCAGGCTTAGGCTTTAAGGCCAGCATATATCGCAATAGTGTTAAGGACATGCCTTTATTTGTAAGTAATTTTAACGCCACCCAAACTTACAACCGCTTTACTGTAATTTATGATAACGGTAAATCGCGCGTAAGCGGTTTTAATGGCGAACTGGACTATAAAGCGTCTGATGATTTTGATATCTTCGGCAAGGTTGAGTTTAAGGATTACCAGTTAGCTACCGAAGTACAGCCCTGGAACCTGCCTAAGTTTAAGTTAACGGCCGGTACCACCATCCATATCAATAAACAGATTAACATCAACGGATCGCTGGCTTTCCGCGGTGCTGCTTATGATCGTACAGGGCCTACAAACCAGATAGTTAACATTAGTTCGTTTGCCGATATCAGCGGGGGCGGAGAGTATAAGATCAACAACAAGTTTTCGGTATTTTTACAGGTTAATAACCTGTTAGGCAACGATTCGCAAACATGGTTGTACTATCCTAACTATGGTTTTAATATATTTGGGGGCGTGGGTTACAAGTTTTAACCCTTTTGATGTTACTTAAAATACCGTATTTTTAACCGAATGGATATACCCGCCTTTATTAACGAATTACTGGCCCAGCAAGGCGTGTTAATAGTACCTGGATTGGGCACTTTTACCATGACCCGTGTGGACGGTTATTACAACAGGGATCAGCAGCATTTTTATCCTCCTACACAGCAAATACAGTTTAAAAGCGATAGTACCGACGACGATGTTTTGGCTAACCTGATAGCCAGCGAACGCCAGATATCCGTTGCATCGGCGAAATATTTTATCGAAAAATTTGTAACCAATATACTGGAACAGGCCGGCGTTGGCAACGTAGCTTTTGGTACGATGGGGGCTTTTAGTACCCGCCGCGGGGCATTAATTTTCACCCCCAGCGAACTGAACGAAACCGACGAAATGTTTTACGGCCTTGCGCCTGTACGACTTAAAAGAAATAGTTCGTTTAAACAGCATGCCGTGGTTATCCCGCCGAGGGTAGTTGAGCCACCGGTTGTAGTGCCCGAAGTACCGCCGGTTGTTGAACAACCCGCCCCGATTGAAGAGCCAGAACCAGTTGACGAACCGGAAGAAGACTATATAGAGGAAGAAGAAACCGAGCGGTCGCGGGTTAATATCTGGCTGGTGCTGGCCTTAATTATTGTGGTGATCGGCGTAGCCATTATAGGTGCCTATATGTATAAACCCGCACTGTTTGACCGCTTTAAGCCGATGCTTGGCAAATCCACCAAACCCGCCACAAGCATATCCCCGGCCGACTCGCTGAAACGTGAGGAGCAGGCCGAAAAAGATATGGGTATTGTTAACGCGGTTCCGGCAGATAGTATAGGTACCGATACTTTTCGCATTGTAGTTGGATCGTGGCAAACGTTTAAAAAAGCGACTGAAGATGCAACGGCCCAAACTCAAAAGGGTTTTAACGCCGAAGTTCATAGAATGGCTGGCAAATACCAGGTTACAGTTCAAGACTATAACAACAATGATTCGGCAAAAGCTGCGTTACCTGTATTTAAACAAAAACTTAAAAAACAAGACATCCGTATACAAATTTATCCATTTAAAAAACCATGATGTTATTACTGCAAATAACCGATACAGCTAAAAAAGTTGTTGACACGGTAGCCAATGCTGCCCTGCCTGCACAAATACCACAAGAAGAGATTCGTTTTGGCGACCTGCTGGTTAAGGGCGGCTGGGTAATGTTACCTATCGGGGTATTGGCCGTTTTAGCGCTCGTGATATTCTTTGAACGATATTTTACCATCCGTAAAGCAGCCAAAAGCGAGGCCGACCTGATGGCCAATGTTAAGTCGAGCGTCATATCGGGCAACCTGGAAGCCGCTATCGCCATCTGCAAAAACAGCAACTCGCCACTGGGCCGTATGCTGCAAAAAGGCCTGTTGCGTATTGGCCGCCCTATTAAAGATATTGAGGGAGCGGTTGAAAACATTGGCAAGCTGGAAGTATCAAAACTGGAAAGAAACATCCCGATAGTAGGTATTGTAGCGGGTATTGCGCCCATGTTTGGCTTTTTAGGTACCATTTGGGGCGTTATCAAAATATTTTACGATATCTCAAAAACAGATAACATCAGCATGGGTGTGATATCGGGCGGTTTGTATGTTAAAATGGTAACATCGGCGGCTGGTTTACTGGTAGGTATTATAGCTTATGTACTATACAATATTTTGAACATTATGGTTGATAAGGTGATACTGAAGCTGGAAACAGATGCTATTGAATTTATCGACCTGTTAGAAGAGCCAAGCAAATGAATTTAAGAGCAAGGCATAAAAAGCATTCGGCCGAGGTGCATACTTCAGCGATGAACGATATTATGTTCTTCCTGCTGCTGTTCTTTTTGATCGCATCAACCGTTACCAACCCTAACGTAATTAAGCTGATGCTGCCTAAATCGTCGTCGGGCCAGTCGGTTTCTAAAAAAACCATTACGGTATCGGTTACCAAAGAGCTGAAATACTTTGTAGATAAAAAAGAGGTGCAGGAAGCCGACCTGAATACAACGCTATCGGCATATAAAAAATTAGCTACCGAACTGACCATTGTTTTATATGTAGATCGTTCTGTAGCCATACAAAACGTGGTATCGGTAATGGATATCGCACAAAAATTAAATATAAAGCTGGTTTTAGCTACCGAGCCAAAGTAACACATGGAGTATAGGGAAAGTAATTATCCGAAGGCTTTTGCCGCTACTACTGTTATTGTAGCCATTTTGTTTGCGCTGTGCTACCTGCTAACTATTGGTATGCCTACCAAACAGCCCGAAGGTACAGGCGGTATACTGGTTAACTACGGCACTACAGATGAAGGTATGGGCGACGATTATATGAGTGTTGAAGAGCCCTCAAAAGCGGAAAAGGCCAACAAAAGCAAGCCCGATAAAATTACTACCGAAACGACAGAAAAAACGAATACCGAAAGCAGTGATAAAAAGGTAGTTACCCAAAGTACCGAAGATGCGCCGGTTGTTACTGATAACAGCAAAAAACCAAGCAATACTGTAGCCACCGAAACACAAAAGGCAGCAAGCAAGCCAACCGTCAATCAAAACGCTTTATATAAAGGCAAGCCTAACAATGCCACAGGCGAGGGCGACGGCACCACCAATACACCAGGCAACCAGGGCAAGCCCAATGGTTCGGTTTTAAGTAACAATTACAATGGTGATGGATCCGGCAACGGAGGCCTGGCAATGGATCAGCGTTCATTTGTTTCAAAACCATCGGTTGATAACCCCAAAAGAAGCAGCGGTACGGTTGTGGTGGATATCCGGGTTGATAAAAACGGTGTAGTGATCTATGCACGCGCCGGCGCAAAAGGGACCACTATTACCGATAATACCTTACTATTAAAGTGTGAGCAAGCCGTGTACAGCTCAAGGCTCAATGCTTCCGACTCTGCACCCGATACACAGATCGGTACGGTTGTTTTTAAGTTTAAGGTAAATTAAAGATGTAAGATGGATGAGGTAAAATGGACAAGGTTTCTCTAACTTCGCCTCACATTTTCCATCTTACATCATCCATCTTACATACCCCGTGACCTACGCCCAAACTCTCGACTATTTATACACCCAATTGCCCATGTTTACGCGCGATGGGGCATCGGCGTTTAAAAAGGACCTGACCAATACTTTGGCCTTATGTGCCAAACTGAATAACCCGCAGCATCAGTTTAAAAGCATCCATGTGGGCGGCACTAACGGCAAAGGGTCGACATCGCACATGCTGGCGGCTATTTTGCAAACAGCGGGTTATAAAACAGGCTTATACACTTCGCCGCATCTAAAGGATTTCAGGGAGCGGATCCGTATTAACGGGCAAATGATACCGGAGCAAGCCGTGATCGATTTTGTACAGGATCATTTAGATGATTTTGAAGAGATAAAGCCATCCTTCTTCGAGATGACCGTGGCTTTGGCTTTTGATATTTTTGCTAAAGAACAGGTAGATATTGCTATTATAGAAGTTGGCCTTGGCGGGAGATTGGACAGCACCAACGTGATCACCCCGCTCCTGTCGGTTATTACCAATATCGGTTGGGACCATATGAATATGCTGGGTGATACCCTGCCATTAATAGCAGGTGAAAAAGCAGGCATTATCAAACCTAATGTCCCGGTGGTGATAGGTGAATATCAACCCGAAGTAGCTGAAGTATTTATCGCGAAAGCAAAACAGGAGAATGCGCCGCTGGTGTTTGCTTCGGAGAAGTTTGAGATAGAGCAAGGAGCAAAGAACAAGGAACAAAGAAATCTTGAATTAGCCGTCACTACCCGCAACTCACAACTCTCAACTCACAACTTACAACTCGATCTCCCCGGTTCTTACCAAACCAAAAATGTAAAAACTGTTTTAACTGCGGTTGATGAATTACGTAAGCAAGGTTACACCATCACCGACGAACATATTGCAGAAGGGCTAAAACAGGTTAAAACCTTAACCGGCTTACGCGGACGATGGGATACTTTAAGTACTAACCCATTGGTAATTTGCGATACCGGCCATAACCCCGATGGTATTGCCGAAGTGATGAAGAATATCGCGGCAACGCCACACCGTCAACTACATTTTGTGATAGGTATGGTTAACGATAAGGATCACAGCAAGGTGTTGGATATGCTGCCTAAAGATGCCATTTATTACTTCTGCAAACCGGATATCCCGCGCGGGCTGGAAGCTGAAAGTTTAAAACAAAAGGCAGAAAATTTTGGCCTGCATGGTGAAGTTTATGCCAACGTGCCTGCCGCATTTGCAGCAGCTAAACAGGCGGCAGAGCCCAATGACCTGGTATTTGTTGGTGGGAGCACTTTTGTGGTGGCCGAAGTGGTGTAAATAACATACCAGAGCGTCATTGCGAGCGATAGCGTGGCAATCCCCTACCTACAGAGCGGCTTTGCATATTTGGGATTGCTTCGTTCCTCGCAATGACACGCGGAGAAAGCGATATCATCTCATTCCTCCTTTAGGGGGTTAGGGGGCCTTCAACTCATCGAGCACCTTAAACATTTTTTGTTTGATGCCTGATGTGCTGCCGCTGTAATTGTTCACCATAATGGAAAAACAATACTCGTGCCCGTCTTTAGAGAGCTGAAAACCTGCGTAGGTAAGCACGTTGTTAATGCTGCCGCTTTTCATTTTGGTGTTGTTGTAAGTGGGCAGACTCTCGTAAAAGTCGGGGAACCAGGGTGCAGCTTTGGCCGATTGTAATATCGTAGCCATGGTTAAAGTGGTTACTCTGTCGCCGGGGGATAACCCGCTGCCATCAACAATATTCAGGGAGTGCGGGTCGATACCTTTGGTTTTCCAAAACTCCTGCTCGGCCTCTACCCCATTAGCTGTTGTTACCGGTTTGCCCGATGCCAGCGCAATGGTTTTAAGCAATTGCTCGGCATACAGGTTAATACTTTTTTGATTGAGCCAATAAATAATGCGGCTCAATTTAGGTGAACTGTAACTCACCAGTAAAGTACCGTTTGCAGGCACCTGACTCAAATTCCGCACCGAAACCGGGGCCAGAGCGACATCGATACCTAAATGCATTAATGTGTCAGCAAGGCGGTAAGCTACATCAAAAGCCGGATCGGGTACGGTAACCGAAATGCTTTTTTTACTTTGATCTTGCGCGTAAGTACCGCGCAAGTACATGGTGTTGTCGTTTACCGGCAAAAACGCGTATGACTTGTCGCCCGTACCGGCTTCGGCATTGGTGAGCTCACTTTTAATATCCAGGTAAGGCATATCAGGAACAGTTTTTAACACGCCCACCGCTGTACCTATGCTGCCGGTTTTAAGTTTAATGTCAAACTGGTTTTCGCGCCAGCACAGTCCCGAAGTACCGGCACCGTAATAATTACCAATATCCTGCCAGATCCAGCCATCGGGTATAGAGGCGGTGCCAAATGTCGAATCATCGCCAATGATTCGACCGTGGATATGCTGAATCCCCGCTTTACGAATGGCGTCGACCCATGAACTCAAAATTACGTTTTCGCGCGTTTCCGGATAGCGCCAGCTGCCTAAAGTTGGGTCGCCGCTGCCTTTAATGATCAGGTCGCCGTTAAGGGTACCGTTGGCAATGCTGCCGTTATAACTCAGGGTGGTAGTGTATTGATAACCCTTCCCTAAAATGTTAAAGGCGGTAATACTCGTAATAGTTTTAAGCGTGGATGCCGTTGCCAAACCCATGTAGGGATTAGCCGTAAAAACCTGTTCGCCCGTTTTAGCATCAAGCACCGTTAAGGATATGGACGCATAACGGCTCTGGCTATCCTGCTGTAATTTATTGAACGCGGTTTGCAGCCGTTGCGGTAACGTTTGTGCAGCGGCTGCATATCCCGTAAGGAAACAAAAACTAAGTAGTACTAACTTCCTCATTACCTAAAAAACGCTTAGCCAGAAAATAAATGGGTATACCCGAGAGTACGATGTATAAACCACCGGTTGAGTATTCTGGTTTGTAAAGTAATAATAAAATACAAAAGGCCAGTCCCATAATGATATAAAGTGCCGGTAACACAGGGTAACCAAAGGCCTTATAAGGGCGCTCCGCATCAGGGCGCTTAACGCGAAGGATATAGATACCCAGAATAGTGAGGATGTAAAAGATCACCACGACCAGCGATATCATATCGAGCAAATCGCCATACTGTCCGCTTAAGCATAGTAACCCTGCAACAACACATTGTATCCACAGGCCAAACTCGGGCACAGCAAATTTATTGAGGTCGCCGGTACGCTTAAAAAACAAGCCATCTTTTGCCATACTGTAATAAACACGTGCTCCCGACATGATCAACCCGTTATTACAGCCAAAAGTGGATACCATGATCATTACTGCAATAACAATGGTACCAATAGAACCAAAAATAACTTTGGATGCCTCCAACGCTACCCTGCGGTTTGGCGAAGCTGCAAGATCATGCATACTTAAAGTACCTACATACACCACATTGATGGATACATAGATCAGCGTTACGATCAAAGTACCGAAAAACAAACTCAGGCCAATATTGCGTTTTGGATTATTCATTTCGCCGGCTATAAAGGTCACATTGTTCCAGGCATCACTGCTAAAAATAGACCCTACCATTGATGCCGCTATCGCTCCTAAAGCTGCTGCCGTAACATACCCACCAACAGAAGCGGTGCCGTCATCGTTCAAATGATGTAAATTCCAGGCATCGCTCCAGTTGGCATGCCATATATCACCCTTAATAGCGATCAAACCAAACACAATAAGGCCGAATAAGCTTAATAGTTTAGTTAAAGTAAATGTATTTTGGATAACCTTACCGCTTTTAACACCACGGGTATTAAGAAATGTGAGCAATGCAATAAGCACTATAGCAACTAATTGCGCTGCGCTGATTGTAAAAAACTTATCGGCGCCATGGGCATCAACACCTGTTTTAAACTTATACAGGATATTGTCTTCGCTAAAAGGTTTATACAAATAGGCCGCGAATTTAGAGAACGCCACCCCCACCGCTGCAATGGTGCCGGTTTGTATCACAGCGAAAAAGCTCCAGCCATATAAAAAGGCTATAAACTTACCGTAAGCTTCTTTCAAATATACATACTGCCCGCCGGCCTTGGGGAACATAGCGCTTAATTCGCCGTAACTTACGGCAGCGGTTAAGGTCATAAAACCGGTTAACAACCACACCACAATGAGCCATCCGGCCGAGCCAACATAACGGGCGATATCGGTGCTCACAATAAAAATACCGGAGCCAATCATTGAGCCTGCAACAAGCATGGTGCCGTCTAACAGGCCCAGCTCGCGCTTCATTTCAGGTTGTGTAGTTTGTGTTTCCATGTATGGGGTTTAGGGTTTAAAGTACTAATCTATTTAAAAAATTAACAGGTTGATATTTTTAATTGGTATTTAATATTAATTAGTTAGTCAATGCCGTAATTTTCCGCATAAAACGTATGCACAACGATAAATTCAGAGTGCCTCAAATTCAGGAAATTAAATTTGGTAATTTGCTTGTTCTGCTTAATTTTACCGACTTTCAAAAGTGTAACCCAATTTTTCCTATTTCTATAATTGTACTGTATGGATTTTTTAAACAATTACTTAATTTATTTAATACCTGTGTGTGGGCTGGTGGGCATTGTTGCCATGTTGATCAAATCGGCCTGGGTTACCAAACAAGAAACCGGTGATGACAAAATGACCGAACTATCCGGTTACATTGCCGATGGGGCAATGGCCTTTTTGCGTGCCGAGTGGAAGATACTAAGCTACTTTGTGGTTATTGCCGCCATACTGCTTGCCTGGTCGGGCACTACGGTAGCTACCTCAAGCCCGGTTATTGCTATCTCATTTGTATGCGGCGCTTTTTTATCGGCTTTCGCCGGATACCTGGGTATGCGTATCGCAACAAAATCAAACGTGCGTACCACACAGGCTGCTAAAACCAGTCTGGCGCAAGCCTTAAAAGTATCATTTACCGGTGGCACCGTGATGGGCCTTGGCGTTGCTGGTTTGGCTATTATAGGTTTAGGATCGTTATTTATTGTGTTTTACACCATGTATGTGACCAGCAAAGGCGAAGCCGTAAACGGTGAAGCCATGGCTAAGGCGCTTGATGTGCTTGCAGGCTTTTCGCTTGGTGCTGAATCAATCGCTTTGTTTGCCCGTGTTGGTGGCGGTATCTATACCAAAGCTGCCGATGTAGGCGCCGATCTGGTTGGTAAGGTTGAAGCCGGTATTCCTGAGGATGACGTACGTAACCCTGCTACCATTGCCGATAACGTAGGCGATAACGTAGGCGACGTTGCCGGTATGGGCGCCGATTTGTTCGGATCGTACGTGGCAACCATGCTGGCCACCATGGTTTTGGGTCGCGAAATTGTATCACCCGATGTTTTCGGCGGTATAGCACCTGTATTGTTGCCCATGGTAATTGCAGGTTTAGGTTTAATATTTTCGATAGTTGGCGCCGCTATGGTGCGGATAAAAGGCGAGCACGACAGTGTACAAAAAGCCCTGAACATGGGTAACTGGACATCGATAGTTTTAACAGCCATAGCTACTTATTTTGTAGTGCAATGGATGCTGCCTGCCGGTGAGTTCCACATGTCGCGCGATTTTGTGAACGGTGCGTTTAAAGAAGGCTCATCGCATTTTACTAAAGATGGCGTGTTTATGGCCATTGTAGTTGGTTTAGTGGTGGGTACATTAATGTCGATCATTACTGAGTATTACACTGCTATGGGTAAACGCCCGGTATTGAGCATTATTCGCCAATCATCAACCGGCCATGCTACCAATATCATCGGCGGTTTAGCTGTGGGTATGGAGTCGACCGTGTTGCCGATCTTAGTATTAGCATCCGGTATTTATGGTTCATACCATTTTGCAGGTTTATACGGTGTTGCTATCGCTGCCGCAGGTATGATGGCTACCACCGCTATGCAATTAGCTATTGATGCATTTGGCCCTATTGCCGATAATGCCGGTGGTATTGCCGAAATGAGCGGCTTACCTCCCGAAGTACGCGAGCGTACCGATAACCTGGATGCTGTAGGTAACACTACCGCCGCAACCGGTAAAGGTTTTGCTATCGCTTCGGCAGCATTAACCTCATTGGCTTTATTTGCAGCTTTTGTTGGCGTTGCCAATATTGAGCACATTGATATTTACAAGGCCGATGTATTAGCCGGTTTATTTGTTGGAGGGATGATCCCGTTCATTTTCTCAGCCTTGTGTATCTCGGCTGTGGGCCGTGCCGCCATGGCCATGGTTGAAGAAGTTCGCCGCCAGTTTCGCGAAATACCGGGCATTATGGAGTACAAAGCCAAGCCTGAGTACGAAAAATGCGTGGCTATCTCAACCAAAGCATCTATCCGCGAAATGGTTGCCCCGGGCATGATCGCCCTCATCACCCCTATTATCGTAGGTTTTGTTTTCGGTCCTGAAGTTTTAGGCGGCTTGTTAGCGGGTGTTACCGTATCGGGCGTACTGATGGGTATCTTTCAGAGCAATGCCGGTGGCGCATGGGATAACGCTAAAAAATCATTCGAAAAAGGTGTAGAGATTAATGGTGAAATGTATTACAAAAAATCAGAACCGCACAAGGCATCGGTTACCGGTGATACGGTTGGTGATCCGTTTAAAGATACTTCGGGCCCATCGATGAACATCCTCATTAAACTGATGTCGATCGTGTCGCTGGTAATTGCGCCGCATCTTAATCCTAATAAAATACCTCCGGCATCGGTGAAAATCAACACCTCGAAAGAGATAAAAGCACCAACCGCCGTTGTTACAAAATTAAATACGGTTAAATACCAATAAAACTATCCATATTGTTACTTAAAAGGGATTTCTTAAACCGAAGTCCCTTTTCATTTACCATATATTTTAAGTATGTTTGGAAGTACATTAAATTAATAACACTAAACTGACTGATGAATTTATTTGTAAAGAAATCCATTGACACCTTAATGGCGGCCTCGAAAGAGGGCGAAAAAACATTAAAACGAACGCTTGGCGTTGGTTCGCTTATTGCATTGGGTATTGGCGCTATTATTGGTGCGGGTATTTTTGTGCGTACCGCAGCTGCCGCAGGCGAACACGCCGGGCCTGCCGTAACCATCTCATTTTTGATCGCTGCAGCGGGCTGCGCATTGGCAGGTTTATGCTACGCCGAGTTTGCCAGTATGATCCCTATCGCCGGATCGGCCTACACTTATTCGTATACCACTATGGGCGAATTTATTGCCTGGATAATTGGCTGGGATTTGGTGTTGGAATACGCATTGGGCGCTGCTACGGTAGCCATCGGCTGGTCGCAGTACTTCAATAACTTTCTCGAAACATTCTTTAATTGTCATATACCGTTCGCGTTATCGCACTCGCCGTTCGAGGTATCAACCACTACTACAGGTATGTACGCAGCAGAATTAGGCACACGTGGTTTAATTAACCTTCCGGCCATATTCATTTTGCTGATGCTGACCTTATTGCTGATTAAAGGTACTGCCGAATCGGCGATCGTAAATAACGTTATTGTTATTGTTAAAGTTGCGATTGTGTTAATGATCATCGCTTTAGGCTGGAACTTTATTAACCCTGCAAACCATACACCTTACATGATACCTGCTGACGCTGGTACCGTTAAAACCAATACAGGTATTGTAGATTATGCCGATACTTTTAACCATGGCTGGCTCGGCGTGTTGCGCGGTGCTAGTGTGGTTTTCTTTGCGTTTATCGGTTTTGATGCGGTATCGACAGCAGCACAGGAAGCTAAGAACCCACAGAAAGATATGCCAAAAGGTATCCTGATATCTTTAGCGTTCTGTACTGTATTATACATCTTATTCTCACACGTATTAACAGGTTTAGCGCCTTACAAAGAGTTTTTGGTACAAGGTAAAGAAGCTTCTGTTACCTATGCCATTACTACTTTTATGACTGGTTACGGGTGGCTCGCCAAATTGGTTACCATTGCCATATTAGCAGGGTTCTCATCGGTGATACTGGTGATGTTGTTGGGCCAAACCCGTGTATTTTACACCATGAGTATCGACGGTTTGATACCGCCTATATTTTCAAAATTACACCCTAAATTCCGTACGCCATATAAATCACAATGGTTTTTCTTTGTGTTTGTATCGCTGTTTGCCGGTTTTATACCTGATAGTGTGGTTGGCGAAATGGTAAGTATAGGTACTTTGTTTGCTTTCGTACTGGTTTGTATAGGTATCCTGATCCTGCGTCAAAAAAGCCCTGATCTGGTACGTCCGTTTAAAACACCATTGTATTTAATTGTTTGTCCGTTAGGCGCTTTGATCTGCCTGGCTATGATGGGCAGCGAGGGCCTTGAAAACTGGCTGCGCTTGTTTGTATGGATGGCTATAGGCATGTTCATCTATTTTGGTTACAGCATCAAAAAATCGCATGTGCGCCACGGTAAAACCGAAGGTGCCAACGATCCGCCAAATCCTAATTTTGTAGAATAACAAAAAAAATCCCGGATCAAAACATCCGGGATTTTTTTTGTTGTTTATTTTGTAGATTTACTTAAACCAACTTTCAAACCTATGAGCGAGTATTTTACTTTCGACCCCAGGGAGATACTTTCGGTAACGCTGATCCTGTTCGCTATTATCGATATTGTGGGTACCATACCCGTTATTATCGAATTACAACGCAAGGCAGGCTCTATAGCGGCCGAAAAAGCATCATTGGCGGTAGTGTTCCTGATGGTGGTGTTTTTGTTTGTAGGTAAAGAACTGTTAGGCATTATCGGCATCGATATACCTTCATTCGCCATCGCGGGTTCGCTGGTTATCTTTTTCATTGCGCTCGAAATGATCCTTGGCCATAAGTTCTTTAAAGAGGCTGATGAAGAGGAAACCGCCGAGACAACCTCGATGTCCATCGTTCCCCTCGCCTTCCCGCTTATTGCCGGTGCCGGTACCATGACTACCCTGCTCTCACTCAAATCGCAATACCAAACACAGAATATTTTGGTCGGCATCTTTTTAAATACCCTTTTTGTTTACCTGGTGCTTAAAAACACCTATCGCATCGAAAAGATACTGGGCAAAACCGGGCTTGAAGTGCTGCGCAAAGCTTTTGGTATTATCCTGCTGGCCATAGCGATCAAACTATTTAGGAGCAATACACATCTTTAGCCCCCCAGCCCCCTAAAGGGGGAGTAAGATAATCAACATTTGAAATTTATGGATGAAACCCTGAAAAAGAAAGCCTATCTGGAGGGCTTAAGACTAAAGAATACGGGATACGACAATGAGGTTATTTTTGCCCGTCTCGAAAAACAAGGTATACCTGAAGATATAGCAAGGCAGGTTATTCAAAATTTATCGATTCAACAAAAACAAGAGGTCATGGAAAGAGTGACGGAAAAGAAAGTCGTTTCTTATAACGTTGCCTTGGTAAAAATAGGAATTGGTGTATTTTTAGCTATAGCATCCTATATAATAATTCCGGAGCAGCCCATTATTCCTATCGGTCTGATTTTAGGAGGTATTATAGCTGCGTTTGTCGCAAAGTTGAGATGAGAGCTTAATTTTTCAAATTAACTCCCCCTTAGGGGGCTGGGGGGCTCAGCCTCGCCACAAACATCGTATCCGCTTTATGCTCATAACCTTTCAGCACAGTCTTTTCCTCCAGTTTTAAGCCAAACTCTTTACTCAGAAACTCAACCATATCCTCATTCTCAGCCTTAAACGCCGAACAGGTAATATAGATCAAAGGCTTGCCCGGTTTGAGATATTTCACCACATTACGCACAATACTTTGCTGCAGGTTTTGGAACGATTGGATCTTAAAATCCTGAAACTGGTTGATCATCTCGGGCGTGCGGCCCCAGGTGCCAGAGCCGCTGCAGGGTGCATCCAGTATGATGCCATCAAATTCGTAATCGTGCAGTTCGGGATCAACGTTTTTGGTCAGGTCGACCAGTTTTTTCTGGTATTTGCGTAATCCCGCCTGTTGAAAGCGTTCGTCAAGGTTAGCTAAGATAGATTCGCGGATATCGGATACCACCAGCTTCAGATCGGGCTGTAATTCGTGCAGCAACAGCGATTTCCCGCCCGAAGCAGCACAAGCATCCCACCAATGCTCCCATTTGTTGGGCCTGAAAAATTGTGCAGTTTGTTGCGATGAATGATCCTGCACTTCAAACCAGTGTTTATCCGGAAAGATCTGTTCCAACCGGGTGCCGTTCGGCAAGGCCAGGCATTGGTTACCCTCCTCGCGAAAAACAATATCAGCTTTAGCTAAACCTGCTTTTACCTGCGTTTCAAAACCTTTTAGTACCCGGATATATAGATCGGGCTGAACAAAGAATGATCTCAAAAAAGCCTGTTTATCGATATCCGGCGAAAGCTCATTGGTCCATGGGAAGACATCCTCGAGTTTAAAGGCCGGGTAAGCGGTTTTAACCATCGCCAGTTTATCATCCAGACCAAAACCAATACAAGCCGCCCACTCGGGTTTAAAGTGCTGTAAAAACGAGTTGACCTGTGTATTGCATAAAAACTCGGCTACAAACAAACGCTCTTCGCTGGCGGTATTAAATAGTGCTTTACCTAACCGGAAGTAATTATAGATCAGCCGGCCGGCAATGCGCCTATCAGTTGATCCCATTTGTTTGTTTTGGCGATAAAAGCCCGGTAAAAACTTACCTAAAGGCGTATCGGCCGGGTATTCGCCCAGTATGCGCTCAAATGTTTTTAGCTGGTTAAGGGCTTTCATTCCGCCTTTTTCAGTTCAAAGTTTTGGTACTGCAATATAGTTACATGCGTGTTAACCCAACCATAGTTAGTCGTTTTTATAAAATTATACTGGTTATTTAACCCTTTGTAGGCTGTTTTATCCAGGTGGGATAACGAGTCGGCTTTCGCGCTAAGCAGGCTGCCAAAATAATACCCCTCATCAAAGCCCTTAATCGCATAATCGCCCGGTGCCATATGGTATATCCGTTTGTAATCCCTTATAAAATTAATGGCCGCCGGCGATTTATAATCAATATCATCCGAGGTGGAAATATGCGTTTTTAAATTTTGCAGCAGTTCTGGTTTCAGGTAATCAAACTTGCTCCAGTTGGGATGGCCAAATACCGTCACCGGGTAGCTTTGTGCCACTTTTTCGAGCGAGCGCAGGGTGGTGATCAAAAACAATTCGTCTGTTGCCGGGATGACGAAGATATTCTCCTCGGTTAGAGATAGCTGTGGCAACAGCGCATCAAAACTACCGTGAGTGATTACTGTACTTACAACCTGCACCCGCTTTTTACCCAAACTATCGATGGCCTTATGGAACGGTGTGATGTATTTATTTTCGTCGCTATAGCCCGACCGTAAAATAAATACCTTTTTAGGTTTGATACGGCTGGTGATGAACCGTGCAGCCGCCCAGGCGTGGTACTCTAAAGGCGGGATAACCGTAACCAGCTTATTGCTTTTAAACTGGCTCGGAGGCGCCGGCGACAACGGTGATACAACAAGCTTATTGGCTGTAAACATGGAAGCAAACGCCGTTATACCTTCCGGAAAAACCGGCCCTATCACTATATCGCTGCTGCGGATACCTGGATTATTAGCCAAACTCCGTGAATGTGCGGCATCATCATTAGAATCGAAAACCAACAGTTTATAATTACTGCCTTTGGCGGTTAACGAATCGAGCGCAAACTTAAAGCCCTGGTAATAATCGGCAGCCAGGTCGGCTTTATTGAGGTTAGTATTACCGCTCAGATCAAGTTTATCGAGGTTAAAAGGCAATATCAAAGCTATAGTAGAGGTTTTTGCTACTTCTACTTTCGGTGGGGCCACGGGTTGTACAGGTTTAACCACAACCGGTTTAGGCGCGGGTTTCTCTGTGGGACGTATTTTGGGCGAGCAGGCGCCTAAAACAACACCTGCTAACGCAAATACTATCCATTTATTCCCATTCGATGGTAGCCGGCGGCTTCGAACTGATGTCATAAACTACACGGTTAATACCTTTAACATTGTTAATGATCTCGTTTGATATTTTGGCCAGTACATCATAAGGCAAATGGCACCAGTCGGCAGTCATACCGTCAAGCGATTCAACCGCGCGTAAACATACCACATTTTCGTAAGTACGCTCATCGCCCATTACTCCTACCGATTGCACCGGCAGGAAAATAGTGCCTGCCTGCCAAACTTTATCATATAACCCGGCACTCTTTAAATTGTTGATATAAATTGCATCGGCTTCCTGCAAAATGGCAACCTTCTCGGGTGTAACATCGCCTAAAATACGAATAGCCAATCCTGGGCCCGGGAAAGGGTGCCTGCCTAATATATTTTCGTCTATTTTTAAGGTACGGCCAACGCGGCGTACTTCGTCTTTAAACAGGGTTTTAAGCGGCTCAACCACTTTTAGCTTCATAAAGTCGGGCAAACCGCCAACATTATGGTGCGATTTGATAGTAGCCGATGGCCCTTTTACCGAAACGGATTCGATCACGTCCGGGTAAATGGTACCCTGCCCTAACCATTTTACATCGCTGATGGCATGCGCCTCGTCATCAAACACTTCAATAAATACGCGACCGATAGCTTTACGCTTCTTTTCAGGATCGGATAATCCTGCTAAAGCATCATAAAAACGTTGTTTGGCGTCAACACCTTTTACGTTAAGCCCCATGTGCTGGTATGAATCCAATACCGATTGGAACTCATCTTTACGCAACAGGCCGTTATCCACAAATATGCAATGCAGGTTTTTACCGATGGCATGATGCAGCAATACCGCCGCTACCGACGAATCAACACCGCCGGATAGGCCAAGCACCACTTTATCATCTCCTAATTGCGCTTTCAATTCGGCAATGGTAGTTTCTACGAACGAGTCGGGCGTCCAATCCTGTGCGCAGCCGCATATATCAACCAAAAAGTTTTGCAGTAATTGCTTGCCATCCAAACTGTGGGTCACCTCGGGGTGAAACTGGATACCGTAGGTTTGTGAGTTAGCAACCTGGTAAGCCGCCACACGCACACTATCGCTGCTGGCAATAATTTCAAAATCATCGGCAATAGCAACAATGGTATCTGCATGGCTCATCCATACCTGCGATCCGGACCCGATACCTTTAAACAACGGGTTACCGGCTTTGATGTATTGCAGGTTGGCCCGGCCGTATTCGCGGGTTGTTGATGCCTGCACTTCGCCACCATGAAAATGGGCCAGGTATTGCGCGCCATAACAAACCGCCAAAATGGGATAATGTGCCTTGTACCTGGCATAGTCAAAATGCGGGGCATCCTCCTGCCTTACCGAATATGGGCTTCCCGAAAGGATAATGCCTTTTACGCTGTCGTCAAACTCCGGAACGTGGTTAAATGGATGTATCTCGCAGTAAATATTGAGCTCTCTTACTCTCCGGGCAATCAGTTGGGTAAATTGCGAACCGAAGTCAAGAATGATGATTTTTTCTTGCATGGGCAAAGATAGTCTTTTGAGCTGAAAGCCAAAAGCAGAAGTTACTAAGGTTTTAAATGTTAATAACCGGGTAGGTATTTGTGGGTATTTTTGAATAGTTTTTGTCTTGATTCCAGGCTCTTGGTTCTTGCATCTTGACTCTTGCTTCTCTCGTCCAGGGGGGAAATTGTAAGAAATATTTCGATGCTCTTATTTGCTCTTACTAATAACAATTAAACTTACAACACTCAAACAACAATCACTAATATACCAAAAACCATCCACTTTTCTCACATTTATTACAAGCTCCGCTGCTTTATTTTTTGCTGGGCTTTGATCAGTCCGTCCACAGCCGTTTGCGGCAGTTTCCGTTCTTTGGCTAATGATACTGCCTGCTCCTGCTCTGCTTCTGCCTCGGCATAAAAACCATACCGATATAAAAGGTGTGCCAGTGTATCATGGTTATAATAGGCCGATTCGATAGCTATGGAATGCCGTACCCAGCCGATTGCCTTTACCAAATAAACGGGGTTATGCGTTCCGGTTAAATACGTTTCCCATGCCGCGGTATTTAAACCCTGCGCAACTGCATTAGTGGCAGCTGGCAACATGGTAAAAACCAATTTCACGTTAGCCGAATCTTTATTTTTCGCATTTCTTTCGCGAACAGCTTTTAACGAGTCGGTCCGCTTTTGTTGTTGCCGCCTGGCCGAATCAACGCTGATGTTCATGTAATAGCGATCATAAAAATACCCGGCCTGTTGCAAATAAGCGGTCGTGTCTTTTGTTGCTCTGTAAAAGGTCAACATATGGCTCTGGCTCGAACGTTGCCCGCTAACATAATCTTTACCATACGTGCCCTGTACATATGCCGAAGCCTGGTAAGCCAGGTTTTTATCTTTGGTAGCAATCGCTTTATCGAATGAATTTTTAATGGTATGGTTATTCATAGCAATATTGGCCGCTTTGGTTTGCGTTTTATATATACTGTCGCGTAACGGCTTATTCATATAGCTAAGTTGCAAAGCAGTGCTGCCTACTATGGGTCCTGCCTGTAAAATAAACTGCATTTGCTTATAGGTATTGATCTCACCAATGGTTAGTCGCTGTATATAATCATTGATCAGTTCGGAGTTATCATAAAAACCAATATGTTCTTTCGCTAAAATATACGTATGTAAAAATTCACGGGAACGTTCGCCGGCAAGATAACGCTGCTGGTAAGCCGCAATATTATTACCGTTCTTGATCATCTCTAAAACATGGCTAACAGTAGTTATATACAGTTCCGGTTTCGACAAATAGCCATAAGCGCGATATACCAATGCTCCGTCGCTGTTTAAAAATAAAAAAGTTGGATAGGAGCCAACGTTATACTCTTTAGCTAACTTTTGCGCTACCGTACTGCCAAATCCAGCTTTACAGCAGATAAAATTTTGCTGATATGCTTTTACCACCTCCGGATCATTAAGCAAGTTGCGTTCCTGCTGCTGCGCCGGATCTTTAATTGTGGCAGGCGCATCCAGTAAAATCATTACAGGCATATCTTTAGCTTTTGCTTTGGTCAGAACAACCGATAACGAATCTTTTTCAAAATTGATACCTTGCGCGCGGGTATTATTTAAAGCAAAAAAGGTAAGCGTAAAAAACAACAGAAAGGATTTCATTAAGTATGGTATAAGGTTTATCAATGGTACAAAAAATAATCAATTTAAAAGCACCTGTTTCTGTATTATTACCAGGTTATTATTAAATAAAATCCTCCCTCATGGGCTGTATGCGTATCTTTGCAGCATTAATGAACACTACTGATACGAAACGATACTTCTTACTTATCTTAATATTAGGTTTGGTTACGGCGCTTAGCCCGTTCTCCATCGATATGTATTTGCCTGCGTTTACAGCCATTGCGCACGATCTGCATTGCCCTGTATCCCGTGTCCAATTATCCTTAACAAGTTATTTTATCGGTATCGCCATCGGCCAGTTAATTTACGGACCATTATTAGACCGTTTCGGGCGAAAAAAGCCTTTATACATCGGTTTATTCATATACGTAATGGCGTCGCTGGGTTGCTCGGTTACCAAATCGGCTAATATGCTCATCGCGATGCGTTTGCTGCAGGCATTGGGGAGTTGCGGGGGCATGGTGGCCGCCCGTGCGCTGGTACGCGATCTGTTCCCGGTTAACGAGATCGCCAAAGTATTTTCTTTACTGCTCCTTGTGGTGGCTGTTTCGCCACTGGTGGCGCCCACCGTAGGTAGTTATATCAGTGTGGCACTTGGCTGGCATGCCGTGTTTATTGTTCTTACCGGGATCTCGGTTTTTATATTGACAGCCAGCTGGTTTTGGCTGCCTGATGGACGTGAACCTAATGCAGCCTTATCATTAAAACCTAAATCCATTTTTAACGATTTTTGGGCCGTATTTAAGCATCCGCAATTTTACACGTATGCTATTACAGGTGGTATCGCGTCAGCAAGCCAGTACGCCTATCTTTCCGGAGCATCAGTAGTGTTTATAGGCACCTATCACTTTACCCAGCCCCAGTTTGGCTGGATATTCGCTTCAATAGCAACCGGATTGATCGGTTCCAGCCAGATAAACAGCCTGTTTTTACGCCATTATACCAGCGCGCAGATCATCAGGGTAGCGCAGGCTGCACAATGCCTTATCGGGATAACCTTATTTACACTTACGTTTTACGGTTTGATCAGCGCCACAGGCATGATCGCTCTGATATTTTTATTTTTAAGTGCCCAGGGCTTTATATCGCCTAACGCATCGGCTTTGTCATTAACACCCTTTGCCCACAATGCAGGCACCGCTTCGGCACTAATGGGTACTTTACAGATGGGTATCGGCGCCTGCGCATCGGCCATGGTGAGCGTTTTAAATAACGGCACCGCCCTGCCTATGACGGGTATTATGGCGCTTTGTACAGTTTGCGCTTTGGTATTACTGTTTACAGGCAGTAAACGATTGGCAAAAACAGAAGCAGCAAATAATCTGCGTCCTTTTGTAACCAGTGTTTAATATGGTCTTCTACCTGCGCCAGTTTATAACGCGTCTTAATTAACCACCACAGCTCCTTTAGCTGCCTTAATTGCATCGCTTTTTACGGCAGTCTCACTAACGGTAATCCCTGTAGATTTTCCACCTTCGGCCGATATAAAAGTCTTAGCGGCGGCATCAAAACCCATATTATTGATATGGATATTGCCTGCATTATTTAGGGTAAACACCGTTTTATCGGGCGACACGATCTTAACGTTTTTCAATGTTAAATCCGTTGCTTCCGTAGCATAAAAAGCTTTATCTGCCGATATGGTGATATCGGTAAAATCGATCTTGCTTACCGGCATCTGCGGCAAACCGATGATAGATACCGCAATTTTGGCGCCGTTGCAATAGATGTTGCTTAAATGAAAATCCTGGAAGTTCGGGGTTTTATCGCTGGCCACTACCGGTGCGTTGGTAATGCCCGGATTTTTATCCTCGTAGTAGCTGCTGAACAAAATAGCCTCATTCAAAATATCGCGCATATAGATATGGTCGATGTAGATATTATGCACCAGGCCGCCCCTGCCCTCGTTACTTTTTACGCGAATGCCGATATCGGTATTCACAAAGTTGTTGTTGGTTACCCAGATGTTATTCATACCGCCATCGGTATTACTACCGATCACAAAACCACCATGCGCATGGTAAACAATGTTTTCGGCTATGATGATATTTTCTAAAGCGGCGGTAGTCTTATCTTTGCTCCCGCTCGATTTCATGCAGATACCATCATCGCCCGCATGAACCGTACAACGGTAAACAATGGCGTTTTTACAGGTTGAAAGATCTATCGCGTCGCCGTTCTGGGCATAATACTCATTCTCGATCTTTACATTACGGATGATCAAATTGGTAATGCTTTTAGGATTGAAAGCGAAATTAGGCGAGTTTTTAAACGTAGGGCCGTCAATCAAAACGTTTTTACTGCTGGCAATGATCACCATGATCGGGCGCAACCTATCGTTCTCCATCGCTTCTTTAGTTGGGTACCACATATCCCCGGCTTTGTTCAGCACCCCGCCCGATTTCAACTCGTCGTTCCACAGGGTTGGCGCGGCCTTGCTCTTTTTTAACGGGCGCCAGGTATCGCCGGAGCCATCAAAAATACCTTCGCCGGTTATGCCTACGTTCTCTAATTTCTCGCCATACAGTTGCGGTTTGCCGCGACCATCCTGCATCGCAAACAGCGAATGATCCGGACTAAAAACAATCAACGCGCCTCTTTCTGTATGAAAATTGATATTGCTTTTCAATTCTATGGGCCCGGTTAACCATAAACCCGGCGGAACCAAAACTATACCGCCCCCTGCCGCCGAACAAGCGTCAATAGCTTTGGCAATAGCCTGGGTATTGACCGTTTGCCCGTCGCCAATGGCACCGTAATCTTTAATGTTAAAAGTACGGTCGGCAAATTTAGGCTCGGCAATGGTGCCCATTTTAAAAGGCGCATTAGCTACGTACCAGGCCATATCGTGTTGTTGCTGTGCAAATGCGGCCATTCCGGATAGCATCAACAAGGCAGATAAGATCGGTTTAATATTCATAGATCGGTATGTTTGTATAGGTGGTTTGTTGGGGTAAACTGCTTTCTGTTAAGCAATGCTAACGAGTTTTTGTTGATAATAGAACGAATAAGACCGATTTATTTGTGCAATCGTTCCCGGCAACGATACCACAAACTGGCAATAAATTTGCTTTATAAACTATTATTAACATTTACCAGGCATAAACATCATGGCAAAGTATTCAGAAAAAGCAAGCGAGAAGGTTGAAGCAACCATGCACGAAATGAAAGAAGGCAAATTAAAAAGCGGCAGCGGCAAAAAAGTTACCAGCCGTAAGCAGGCCATTGCTATCGGCCTATCCGAAGCGCGTAAAGAGGGTGCGAAAGTACCGAAGAAAAAAGATTAACAATTACTCCTCGCTAAGATACTCCGGTAATATTACCGGGGAATCTTAATGTTTCCAATATCAAACAGTAAATGTCACTACTCCTATTATACTCTTTCGTAAAGTAGAATATTTCCAATTAAGAAAATTTTATTTTACGGGATACTTATTTGAATTATATTGCAATGGCTAATTAAGGCAAACTATTTTTATACTTTATGAGAAAAACTCTACTCTTATTATTTTTATTTGTTACTGTTTTGATGTTTGGTTGCAGCAAAAAAGATAGCGGCACACCATCATCATCAGGTACTTCAGCTATTGTTGGCAAATGGGTACCAGGCTCTGCTCTCACCATTTATTACAACGGCAATACGGAAGTTTACCGCTCTACCACAAACAGCTATATCGGCGTTTATTATTATGTTTTCAAAGACAGCGGCATTATTCAAATATTTGAATACCACTCCAATATAAACGGATTTGCAGAATATTCTGATGGCACATCAAATTACAGCTGGAATTTTCCTGATAGTAAAACATTGATCATTAATCAAAAAGGGATTACAACGACCTATCAATATGCAGTTGTAGACAGCAATACCATGACTTTAACCGAAAACTATACCCTTGCTGCCGGAGACCAATCGGCCAACCATAACGCTACACGATACACAACTGCCACAACCTATACCCGTCAGTAACTGTAAAAACAAATGGCAAAACGAATATCGTTTTGCCATTCTAAATGATGTTTTAATGTTATTTATCTGCCTTAGGTAAAGCCTTTTTATTTGCCTTATCTTCTGCCGATGAGGTATCCATCATCTCCATCAACTTAATACCCAGCAAACCGCTTATCGGTCCATCGGTACCATTGGCGCCGCCTATCAGTACATCAGGCATTACCTTGATCTGGCCTTTACCTATCTCTTCGGTAATTTTAAATTTGGTAAAGTTATCGCCACCCATGGCCTTAACCTGTAACTCGTAAGCTTCGGCGGTTGATTTACCTACGGCCATGATCTTTTCGGCTTCGGCTAAACCGGTTTTCGATATCCGTTCGGCATCGGCAGAAGCGTTGAGCTTGGTCGATTCGGCTTGTGCAGCGGCACGTACCCTGGTAGCCTCACCTTCAGCTTCGGCTCGCATTTTGGTCGCGGCGGCTTCGGCCGATACCTGCAATTTTAAGCTGGTAGCTTCACCTTCCGATTTTTTAACGGCTGCATCTGCAGTACGTTGTGCAATTTCCACGCTTTGTTGTGCCTTTACAATTTCCTTCTGTATCTCGGCAATGGCGGTTTCTTTTTCCACGCCCTGGCGTTGCACTTGCGCCATCCGTTGTGTTTCGTAAGTTTTTTCCTCTTCCTGTGCTATTTTACGGTCGGTTAAGGTTTTCATCAACGCTTCCGGCGGAACGATATCACCGATCAGCGTATCTACAGCATTTACGTTATACTCTTCCAATACTACCGAGATGTGTTGTTTAGCCGATTCCTGCCTTTCCTTACGGGTGATGAGGAAAGAGATCACATCGCTATCCTGAGCCGAGTTACGGAAATAGTTACCGATGGTTGGCTCCAACACCTGCGATACCAGGTTCAACATACTGCCAAACCTTGCGATCACTTTTGGTGCCTCGTTGGCCGGGATGTGAATGATCTGCGCCACATCCAGGTTAAATGGGAAACCATCTTTTGACCGTACAGTAATCGTACACAAATTCTTATCCAAATTGTGCGATTCGCTCCGGGCATTGGCCCAGTTTAATACCAGGTTGGTAGTTGGCACCAGCTCTACTTTCATAGTGAAAGTATTGATAGGGTACCTGCCCGGGCCAAGCGGCTCCATCCACACACCGCGGAAGCCTTTGCCTACAATATTACCATGTTTAAAGTGCTCACCGGTCAAATCTTTACCATCTTCGCCAATGTATGATATTACCACACCTACATAACCAATAGGTACTTCGGTCATCGGGATCTCTTCTATCTGCACGGCCCATTTGTTCACGTTGTACGAACCGGCCAGAATGATCTGCGGTTGCAAACCACGGTTACCGCCGTTATTTAAAAAGGCATCAATATCCTGGAAGTTGTTGTGACCCTCCACATGCTTACCGGCAATCTGGCCGATAGTGATCGGCTGACCGTCGAGCACGGTAATTACACCCACCATGTTTTCGCGGATGATGGTCATATCGGCTATGGTAATAGCAAACGCATAGCTATTGATACGATAGGTACCAGCTGTGATAATGGTTGTTTGCCTACCTTTTTGACCACCGTTAGCTAAAAACTTCTCAGCATCCTGAAAGTTATCGCACTCAACTTTACGGCCCAAAATATTACCGGTAGGTATCTCGGCACCATCCTTGGCCATTACCAAACCTATTTTACCTACCGGGATAACGGTAAACGGCTCCAGCAAGATGTTGTATTGCCATGGGAACAGGTACCAGTACATACCCGGCGCCAGGGTACGGGCCTGGTAACCGGCCTCGCCATGGGTGGCAATAAAACGGCCATCGGGCAGCGAGCGGTTTTCGCCATAAAGCACGAATTTTTTTGTGACCAAACCTATACTGTCTTCGGGGATGACAACCATCCCGAAGATGATACGCAAAATGGTTTTGTACAACACTAAACATAATACGGGTATAACTACCCACCAATAAGTTTCTAAATAGTTCATATATTTTTTTGATTTAAGTTGGTACCAAATTCGCTACGGAATCGAATTTCAGCAAGCAAAATCAATCAAAACAACACAAACCGTCTGCATCACACTTTGGTATAAAATATTTTAAAAAACATGTTTAAACTTTATTTTCTATACCCTTAACACAAAAAAAAGCCTATAATTACAAATTTCGTAATTATAGGCTTTCGTTATTTTTTACCCGCATTTTCTGTCACGCTTTCGCGGATGAAAAACGGGTGATTTTCTGCCCAAAAATGGGTTCAGTATAAATTATTTTACATTAAAGGCCACCATATAGTCGCCCCACATAAACCCTACTTTACCCGATTTTTCAATACCGAATTTTAGTTTTTCGGTAGTTTCGGGGGCTTTTGAAGTTTTAACCGTGATACGTAAAACATCAGTTTTGCTACCGGTAGCTTCATCAAGGGTATAGTTAAGGCCCCATATTTTCCATACACTGTTAAATATAATTACACATTCCTTTTCACCAGGGATTGTGTACAGGCCGTATTTACCTGCTGGTAACTCTTTGCCTTCAATTTTTACAGCCTTACTAAACTCAATGGTGGTAGCTTCGTTAGCCCCGGTGCGCCAAACTTTACCATTAAACGGCGCTATCTCTTTACCAACAGTACGTCCTTTTAAGCTTGGCTGGCTGTAAGCAATTGTAATATCAACGCCGTTGTTTGTGGTACGTTTTACCGTGTCGGGCAAACTGGGCCTTACCTTTTTAGCAGCCGGCGCCTTCGCTGGTGCAGCCATATCCTGTGCCGAGGCATTGAACATGCTTAACATGCCCATAGTAAAAAGGGCAAGCATCAATAATTTTTTCATGGTTTGTATTTTTTAAGTTTAATTGTAAAACAAAAATAAGCTTATTAAATTAAGTAGTGGTACTGTTCGTCGTCGACAAACCGAAATTATGACTTTCCCGTAAAAGCATCAATCATCTGCATCACCACAATGGCATCTTCAATAGAACACAGGTTTTCGGCCTCGCCGTTAAAATACTGCACCATGCGTTCTATCATTGGTTGCTGGATATGCTGCGGGTGATCAAAATTTACTACCTGTACTTCATCCTCATCTTCATTGTGCCACACCACTGTTTTACCGAAGAACGGAAAGCTGATACTACCCTCGCTGCCGACGATCATACATTCGTCAATCTCTTCGTTCTCATCAACATTAAAGCTCCACGAACCGTTCAGCACCACGTTGTTCGGGAATAAAGCTATCCCGGCAACATGGTCATCGGCCGCTGTATTTTTGGATTGATTTAACGAAAAGCCATGCAGCTTTTCGGGCACACCAAAAAAGTAAAGCATCAGGTCGAGCTGGTGCGGCGCCAGGTCGTGAAAGTAACCGCCGCCCGAAAGCTCCGGGTTTACCCGCCAGTTCTCTGTTGTTTTGGCAACCAGGTTTGGTTTACGTTTTTGCCACATCCTGATCTGCACGGTACGCACATCGCCAATAGCCTTTTTATCCAGCAGATCTTTCACGAACAAAAACATAGGCACCGCCCTGCGGTAATGCGCTACGGTTAATTTAGCCGTCGATTGTTTTAACGCTGCCGCGATATCTTCTGCTTCCTGCTTGTTCAAGGTTACCGGCTTTTCAACGTAAACATTCAAACCGCGTTTTAAAGCCTCAACAGCATAATCTTTATGGTAAACAGGCGGTGTCGCAATGTATACCGCGTTAATCTCCGGGTCGCTCATTAATTCATTGGCGTCGCTGTACCATTTGGGTACGCCGTGGCGCTGGGCGTAGTCAGCAGCCTTTTCGGCATCGCGGCGCATTACAGCTACCAGTTTACTATTGGGTACTTTATTGAAAGCCGGGCCGCTTTTCTTTTCCGTCACATCGCCACAGCCAATGATACCCCAGGTGAGCCCCCCTGCCCCCTGAAGGGAGAGTTTATTATCTTCGTTCATTTTGATTTTTTGGATAAATGGTACTTTGCATGTCAGTTCCCCTTTAGGGGGTTAGGGGGCTAATATGGTTTCAATCTGTTGCAATTCTTCACTGCTAAAATTGATATTCTCCAAACATTTTAGCGAGTCGGTTAACTGCTCTGGCCGGCTTGCGCCGATGAGTACACTGGTTACCCTATCATCTTTCAATATCCAGGCTAAAGCCATTTGCGCCAGGCTTTGGTTGCGATTAACCGCAATATCATTCAGTTTTGAGATCTGCGTTAAGCGTTCTTCGGTAATGTTGTTTTCGGTTAAAAAGCCAACGCCTTTTGCCACGCGCGAATCGGCCGGGATACCCTTTAAATATTTATTGGTTAACAAGCCCTGCGCCAATGGCGAGAACGGAATGCAGCCCACTCCCTCTTTGCCTAACAGGTCAAGCAAACCTTCTTTTTCTATCCAACGCTCAAACATGGAGTATTTAGGCTGGTGAATTAAACAAGGCGTACCTAATTCTTTCAATATCCTGATGGCTTCTGCAGCTTCTTTTGGGCGATAGTTGGATATACCCACATACAAGGCTTTACCCTGCCGAACGATCAGATCAAGCGCGGCCATGGTTTCTTCAAGCGGGGTATCCGGATCTGGCCGGTGATGATAAAAGATATCCACGTATTCCAGGTCCATCCGCTTTAAGCTTTGATCTAAACTGGCCACCAGGTTTTTCTTCGATCCCCATTCCCCGTAAGGGCCGGGCCACATATAATAACCGGCTTTGGTTGAGATGATGAGTTCATCACGGTAAGCAGCAAAATCTTCCTTCAGTATCCTGCCAAAGTTAATTTCGGCCGAACCCGGCGGCGGGCCGTAATTGTTAGCTAAGTCGAAATGGGTAATGCCGGCATCAAAAGCGGTGTGCAACGTTTTGCGATAGGTAGACATGGTGTCCACATCGCCAAAGTTATGCCAAAGGCCCAGCGAAACGGCCGAAAGCCTGATACCGCTTTTACCGCAACGGCGGTATATCATATTCGAATATCTGTCGGTAGATGGTATATAGGTCATGGTAAGTATTTGTGGTAAAAGTAGTATTTTAACAGAAGAATCAAGATGCAAGAGTCAAGAATTAAGACAAAATCACATCTTCCATTTTACCTCTCACATCTTACCTTACTATTCAGGCTGGTATTCCAAAATATCTCCCGGCTGGCAATCCAGCGCTTTACATATTGCTTCGAGCGTTTCAATGCGGATAGCTTTGGCCTTCCCTGTTTTCAGGATGGATAAATTTGACAGTGTAATACCTACCCGGGCGCTAAGTTCGTTCAAACTCATTTTGCGCCGCGCCATCATTACATCTAAATTAACTATAATAGGCATAGGTTAGATGGTTAAATCCTGTTGTTCCTGCAATTCTAAGCCTTTTTTTGGTATCAGCGTTAAAAACATCAACAATGGGTATATGAGGTAGGTAAACGAAAATACTTTAAAGTTATCATAACCGGTAAACTGCCCCTGGGTAATATACGGAAGATAGTGCCTGGCTATTTCCACACGTGCAACATCGGCAAGCATCCCCAAAACAGCAATCGTCACCACGAAAAAACTAAAGCGTTTCGTTAGCTTTTTGGTAAACAGCGCCGAGTAGCTCGAACTGTTAAACATATACAATATCATAACGGCAACAAGTATCAAGGCAATAATATCCAGAAAATCAATGTCCTTATTGTTAACGGTACTTAATAGTAACGATTCGCCAAAGGTTTGGGGCTTCCAGAACAACTCGCCTTCAATACCCGAAATAAAATGCCCCGAGTTTACTGTTTTTACATCGGTATATTGATTACCCAAATGCTTGCCTATTGCAGTGGCCTTTAATATTAAACCATTACTTAAACCATAACCTGCATCAAAAACAACCAGGCCTATCATAATTATAAGGTATGGTACTGTGCTGATAATAAACCGCTTTTTGAGGCTTTTGCTTATTGCTGTTTTCATCTTATCTATATTTTAAAACTGTAAATTCTGTTTCCTGGCAAGTAATAACATAATCTATAAACACCATTAAGGGTCGTAATATCAAAAGGGTTGGTATATAGTAACAGCCCACAGCCGCAATTATAAACCGAATTCAATGCATTTTTCATCTGCCCATTGTGGTTAAAACTAAATTATTACAACACAAACGTAATAAATATTTATTGATTGACAATAAATGTTTATTAAAAATCACTACAAAAATCAATGTGGATAATTTTATTTAAAAAAATGTGCCGCTATAGTTTCAAATGTTAATTTTTAGCAACATTTTTATATGTTTGCTCGTTCTATTCTGAATAATAAGAATATCGAGGTATATATACATACATGAGACAACTCAAGATAACACAATCCATAACCAACCGTGAGTCGCAGTCTTTAGACAAGTATCTCCACGAAATAGGTAAGGTTGACCTGATTACAGCAGAAGAAGAAGTAATATTGGCGCAAAAGATCAGAGAGGGCGATCAGGCCGCTTTGGAGCGTTTAACCAAAACCAACTTACGTTTCGTGGTATCGGTTGCCAAACAGTACCAAAACCAGGGTTTAACGCTGGGCGACCTGATAAACGAAGGTAACCTGGGCTTAATTAAAGCGGCAAAACGCTTTGACGAAACCAAGGGCTTTAAATTTATCTCGTACGCTGTTTGGTGGATCCGCCAGTCGATATTGCAGGCTATTGCCGAGCAAAGCCGTATTGTGCGCTTACCGCTAAACCAGGTAGGCTCGTTGAGCAAGATCAGCAAGGCATTCAGCAAATTAGAGCAGGAATACGAACGTGAGCCATCTCCCGAAGAGCTGGCCGATATATTAGAAACCACCGTTGACAAGATATCCGACACGTTAAGTAACTCGGGCCGACATGTAAGTATGGATGCGCCGTTTGTACAGGGCGAAGAGAATACCTTATTAGATGTGCTGGAAAACCATGAGCTCAGTACAGATTCGAACCTGATCAACGAGTCGTTATCCGAAGAGATCAAACGCTCGCTTTCAACCTTAACCGAACGCGAAAAAGAGATCATCGTGCTGTTTTTTGGCCTGGGAACCAATCACCAGTTATCGCTTGAAGAGATCGGCGAAAAATTTAATCTCACACGCGAACGTGTAAGGCAGATCAAAGACAAGGCCTTGCAGCGTTTAAGGCATACCTCACGCAGTAAGATACTCAAATCGTACTTAGGATAAAAAAAGACAAAGCCCCGACAAACCGGGGCTTTTTTGTTGATGTATACTCTCTACCTTAGCATTTTAACATCTATACTTTATGACTACTATACCTATTTACCAGGCTGATGCCTTCACCGATCAATTGTTTGGCGGCAATCCTGCCGCTATTTGCCCCTTAACCGAGTGGCTTCCTGCCGAAACCATGCAGAAAATAGCCACCGAAAATAACCTGGCCGAAACCGCCTATTTTGTAAAACAGGATGATGGCTACGGCTTGCGCTGGTTTACTCCCGAATACGAGATCGACCTTTGCGGACACGCTACTTTAGCCAGTGCACATATTTTATTTACCCAATTAGGTTATACCGGCAATTCCATCAATTTTTATACGCAAAAAGCCGGTACGCTGGTAGTAACCCGTAATGGCGAAAAGTACAGTTTAGATTTTCCATCACGACCGGCACAGCCAGCCGTGGCCCCCGCCGATTTGATAGCCGCCCTGGGTGGCAAAACACCGGTTGAAGTTTTAAAATCGCGTGACTATATGCTGGTTTACGAAACCGAGCAGGACATTGCTGATATGAAGCCTGATTTTAACCTGTTAGGTAAAGTTGGCGATACCGTAGGCATAATGGTAACCGCTGTTGGCAACGAGGCCGATTTTGTATCACGCTTTTTTGCACCTGCCGCAGGTATTAATGAGGACCCGGTAACCGGCTCATCACACTGCAACCTGATACCTTACTGGGCCGGAAAGCTGGGTAAAGATAAATTGCATGCTTACCAGATCTCATCCCGCAAAGGTGAACTTTGGTGCGAAAACAAGGGTGACCGTGTGCTGATGGCAGGTAAAGCGGTTACCTATTTAAAAGGGGAAATTTACGTTTGAGGAAGAAAGATTATTTTATATAGTGACCCTTTAGCGAGTAAACATTAATCACATCATCTTTTACGTCGTATACTATTCGATGTTCACCGTTGATACGTCGCGACCATTTGCCTTTGAGATTATGTTTGAGAGGTTCAGGTTTTCCAATTCCTTCAAAAGGATGCTTTAGCATATCTTGAAACAATTGTTGTATCTTTTTTTGAATAATTTTATTCCCTGATGTTTTCCAGAAATCAAAGTCATCTACTGCATCAGCGAATAACTTTATTTCCATAAATTATCCATATCGACTTTAACACCCTTACCCTCTTGCATGGCTTTTTCACCACGCTTTACTTTGTCTACAAATTTGGGGTCATATGGGCTTTCTTCTTCCTTCTCAAAGTTAATTTTCATAACTTTCAAAAGGCTTTTTATTGCCGTTAATTCTTCTTCAGTATTTGGATGTACCCTTAATGTTTCCATGTTATTACTTTCAAAAGTAAAATTACACAATAAAAGTTTCATTTCCGGCAATAAAATTGAAACTGCATTTCAAAAATCCATTTTTTTATCATTTATTTAAGGTTCATATTTTTGATGCCATCGTTGGTGTTGTCACCAACGATACAACGTAAATAAATGCAGCTTACCAGTTTAGAAGTCAAGGGTTTTAAAAGTTTTGGCGATAAGATCACCATCAATTTCAACGAGGGCATAACTGCCATTGTTGGCCCTAACGGCTGTGGTAAATCAAACGTTGTCGACTCTATCCGCTGGGTACTGGGCGAGCAAAGCACCCGCATGCTGCGCAGTGAAAAGATGGAGAACGTGATATTTAACGGCAGCAAAAGCCGCAAGCCGGGCAACCTGGCCGAGGTGTCGCTCACGTTTGATAACACCAAAAACGTACTGCCTACCGAATTTTCGCAGGTGACCATTACGCGCAAGCTTTATCGTACCGGCGAAAGCGAATACCGCCTTAACGATGTGCAATGCCGGTTAAAGGATATTACCGACCTGTTTTTAGATACAGGTATCGGCGCCGACTCCTACTCCATCATCGAGCTGCGGATGATCGAAGAGATCATCACTAATAAGGAAGGCTCGCGGCGCAATTTGTTCGAAGAAGCATCGGGTATCTCTAAATACAAGCTCCGCAAAAAGCAAACTTTTAATAAGCTTAAAGATACCGAAGCCGACCTGGCCCGTGTTGACGATTTGCTGTTCGAGATTGAAAAGAACTTAAAGAGTTTAGAAAACCAGGCCCGCAAAACGGAGCGTTATTATAAACTGCGTGATCAGTATAAAGAGCTGAGCATTAAACTGGCATCTTTCAGGATAGCGTCGTTCAGCGAGTCGCTTGCGCGGATTGAGGATGATGAGCAAAAAGCAAAGGAAGGCAAGAGCGGTATCGTAGCGATAATTGATAGTATGGAAGCCGCTGTTCAGCAACAAAAACTGGATAGCCTGACGAAAGAAAAAAACCTATCCGTACAGCAAAAAGCCACTAATGAATATGTCGCCAAAATACGGGCATATGAGAGCGATAAGAAGATTAAGAATGAGCAGCTTAAGTTTCAGCAGGATAAAGAATCGCGTTTAAGTGAAGAACTGGAACGCGATACCAATCAGCTGAATCACGTAAAGTATAATATTAAAAGACTGAGCGAAGAAAAGCTGCAGGAAGAAGAGGGCCTGGAAAAGATCAGGCAAACGGTAGCCGAACTGAAGGATGCGGTTGATGAACTGCGCGCCGAGCAGGTCGGCGCCAAAGCTGAGGCCGACGAAATTACAGCCATCAATAACCGGCTGCAAAACCAGATCTACAAAGCCGAAAAGGACCTGGATATTTTGCAGATACAGCAGCAGGCGCTGGAGCAGGAAAGCCAACGTAATTTGGAAGATGCCGGTAATAAGGAAGCCGAGCTGACCCATTTTAACGAGGTGATAACCGAACTGGAGGGCCAGGCCGAAACGCTGCAAAAAGAATACGACGCGGTTGTTGAGTTTGAGAATAAGTTAAAGAACCAGATAACCGAAACCGAGGCTGAACTGGCCAAGGTTAAGGATACGCTGACGCAGGACGGACGTAAATTGGATGCCAAGCAAAACGAATACAACCTGACCAAAAGTTTGGTTGATAACCTGGAAGGTTTCCCCGAATCGATACGATTTTTAAAGAAGAATACCGACTGGGCCAAAAATGCCCCGCTGTTTTGCGATGTGCTGTTTTGCCGCGAAGAGTATCGCGTGGCTATTGAAAATTATTTAGAGCCTTTGATGAACCACTACGTGGTTGAAAATTATGATGAGGCCATTCGCGCTATTAACCTGTTGAGCAATTCGTCGCGCGGCAGGGCGCAGTTTTTTGTATTGAGCAATTATCCTGCAAAAGCAGAACAAAAGGTAGCCGGAATACCCGACGGTATAGCCGCTTTGGAGGTTATTGAAGTTGAAGCAAAGTACCGTCCCTTATGCAACCATTTGTTAAACGGCGTTTATTTAGTTAACGACCAGGCAGAGAATGATATTAATACCCAGCAATTACCCGAAGGCACGGTTGTCTTAGGTAAAAGCGGTAAGTTCAGCAAATCGCGGTATACTATGGCCGGTGGTTCGGTGGGACTTTTTGAAGGTAAGCGTATTGGCCGTGCCAAAAACCTGGAGAACCTGAACAAAGAGATCAAAACACTAGAAACGCGTGTTGCCAAACACAAAACCGAAACAGAAACATTGCAGGAGCGGTTAACAGTTTTAAAAGCATCGGGCAAGGCGGGCGAGCTTTACCAAAAACAACAGGATGTAAACAGGCTGAATACCGAACTGGTAACAGTAAAAACGCGCCGGGAGCAATATCAAACCTTTATTGAGAACAGCCGCAATCGTAAAGAAGATATAGCGCGCAAAATTGAGGGTATTAAGGAAGATACTTTAAAGATTCAGCCTGAGCTTGCCAGCCTGAAAGAACAAAAGCTAACCCAAAGCGAGTTACTGACCGAAAAGCAGGCCGCATTTAACGAACTGACGGAACATGTATCGGTACAATCAAACCGGTACAACCAGGAAAACATCCGTTTCCATCAGCAGCAAAATAAGGTATCGGGGTTGGTTAAGGATCTGGACTATCGCGATACGCAACTGGAAAACCTGGACCAGCGCATTACTCAAAACAGTACCGAGCTGGTAAAAGTTAAAGCTGCCATACTGGAGATTTTGCAGCATACCGACCATAGCGACGAAGACCTGTTAGCCATGTACAGCCAACGCGAAGAACTGGAAAAAGCTACACAACAAGCCGAGCAGGATTATTATAAAAGTCGCGGGACAATTACCGAAGCTGAAAATGAGATCAGCGAACTGCGCAAGAAGAAGGACCAGTCGGAACTGATAGAAAACGAATTACGCGACCGTAAAACCAATTTAAAGCTCGAACTGAACGCGCTAAAGGAACGCCTTTCGGTAGAGTTTAACATCGATATACAGGACCTGCTGGATACCGGCGTACCTACCGACGAAAGTGAAGATGAGCTGCGCGAAAAAACAGAAAAGCAAAAAAGACAATTAGACGATTTTGGCGCCATCAACCCCATGGCAGTAGAGGCTTACCAGGAAATGAACGAACGCTATACTTTCATTCAGGGACAGAAAAAGGATCTGAGTGAGGCTAAGGCATCATTACTGGCCACCATTCAGGAGATTGACGATACCGCCCGCGGAAAATTCATGGATGCTTTTACACAGGTGCGCGAAAACTTTATCAAGGTATTCCGCTCGTTGTTTAACGAGGAAGATAGCTGCGATCTGATACTGAGCGACCCTGACAATCCGCTGGAATCGGATATCGATATCATCGCCAAACCTAAAGGCAAAAGGCCACTATCTATCAACCAGCTTTCGGGTGGCGAAAAAACATTAACGGCCACGGCCATCCTGTTCTCGCTTTACCTGTTAAAGCCGGCACCCTTCTGTATTTTTGATGAGGTTGACGCACCGCTTGACGATACCAACATTGATAAGTTCAACAACATTATCCGCAAGTTCTCCAAGGATTCGCAGTTCATCATCGTATCGCATAACAAGCGCACCATTGCCAGCACCGATATTGTTTACGGTGTTACCATGGTTGAGCAAGGCATATCAAGGGTAGTACCGGTGGATTTGAGGGAATTGGCAGATTAGCCCCCTAACCCCCTAAAGGGGGAATATAAGAACAACTTTAAGAGTCTCTTGCAAGTCAAAGTTCCCCCTTTAGGGGGCGGAGGGGGTATAATCCACTCCTGCTGCTTCGGCGCAAAGCTGGTCGGCCTCTGAGTTGCCGATCATCACCACATCGCGGCGCTCCAGGTTATGAGTTTTCAGGATGTGGTGCAACGCATCCGGCTCGGGTTTGGGTTTGATCTCGTCGGCAAAATAGCAGGTGAGGTATTTTTCCAGGCCGTTCCATTCGGTTTGCCTGATCTTGTTGAGCTGCTGTTCGGGGTTACCATTTGTGAGGATGAATAGTTGTTTACGTTCTACCACAATATCCTGCAAAAGGCTCAGCATATCTTTATACAGCAGCAATTTTAAGGGTAGGCGCGCGGTTACATGCAGCAGATCGAAATTGTAACGGTACTCTTCGCTGATCTTAAAACGTTCTTTTACCACATCAAATATCCTGGAGCTTCCCTCCTTTTCATAAGTTTCGGTCATCAGGCGGGTAAGCACTTTACCGTCAAGCAGTTCTTTATATTCTAAAAAGGCACCAAACAGGTAATACACCTGCAGCAGGTAATCCTTTTCGGGATACAGTACGTTATCCAGTTCAAACACAAAGGCTTTTTTGCGGGGATCGATATCGGTATAAGAGAACATTATTCGGCAATAAATTCGTTTTCGGGTGTACAAAGTTCAATATCAAACTCGGCAAACAGAGTTTCGGCTTCCAGCAGCAACGCCAGTTCGGCGCTGCGTAAAGGGTATATTTTGGTGATCTGGTTATCCAGCGCAAGCGTCAGCATCAAATGCGCGAACGACGGGTTTTCCGGCGCCGGAGTTTTGATCATCGTTCCGTTTTTGATCATCAGCTCAGGAAGATCAAAGTAGTCGCCCAACAGCACTTTTTCGGTTGTATTAAGCGCCGCCTTTAATTTATAAGCCTGCGCAGATGTAGCCGCAGTGATCAATACGCTCATAGATGCTCTACAATTAAGCCGTCCTTCATCAGCACCTTACGGTCGGACAGGTTGGCCAATTCTTCGTTATGGGTAACAATGATAAAGGTTTGGTTAAGCTCGCGGCGCAGGTCAATAAACAACTGATGCAATTCGCGCGCGTTGTGCGAATCGAGGTTACCCGAGGGTTCGTCGGCCAGTATCATAGCCGGGTTATTGATGAGCGCCCGGGCTACAGCCACACGCTGCTGCTCACCACCCGATAGCTGTGCAGGTTTATGGTCGAGCCTGTCGGCCAGCCCCAATAATTTGAGTAACTCGGCAGCCCGCTTTTCGGCTTCTTTTTTTGATTTTCCGGCAATATAGGCCGGGATACATACGTTTTCGAGCGCGCTAAACTCGGCCAGTAAATGGTGAAACTGGAATATAAACCCGATATATTTATTACGAAACGAGCTTAGCTGGCTGCCGCTCAGTTTACTTACGTCGATATCGCTGATCAGTACCTTGCCTGAGTCGGATTTATCCAGTGTGCCGATAATATTAAGCAGCGAGCTTTTACCCGCACCCGAGGCACCTACTATCGCGACAATTTCGCCCCGCTTAACATTCAGATCAACTCCTTTCAGGATATCTAATTTACCGTAAGATTTTTTGATGGACCGGACTTCAAGCATAGAGGCAAAACTACTATTTTTTTGGGTTTGGATTTCACAGATTTTGTTTTGATTGCACCGATAATACAATCATTGTCATTTCGAACGATTGTGAGAGATGACAGGTCTTTTTAGTTATTCAAGCTGTGGATTCTTCGGCAACAGCTTAATACTGCGGTTAAGATTATCTGTGGCCTGCAGTATTTTGGCTTTTAGCTTTTCGTTATAGTTGGGGTGCGCGGCTAAAAAGTCGGCAACTATTTTGGCGGCCTCCGGACTTTGGTAACTGCCGAACGTGCCAGCCAGCCATGATTGCGGGAAAAAGATATCGCCGGTAACTTGTATGCTTTCGAGCATATTTAAGCTTTTAGCCAGGTATTTAACCGAGGTATTTTGCCTTAATGGATGATGCAGGTAAGATAAAGCCGTAAGCACATTGGCTTCCCTGGCACGGTTTTTAAGATTGGACAGACTGGCGAAAAACTCATCGCGGACTTTTACATCAGGTGATAAAGCCGGGCGGATAAATTCGAAACGTTTTTGCCTGTCGGGATTGGTAATGCGGGCATATTGTTGTGATAAGATGGAAGTATCGGCATCATTGCGGAGCGCCAGAGCAAAAGCCAGGTTGGTATAATCATCTTCGGATAATTTTACGCCCGCCGGTGGTTGCTGCTGTTTCCAAACGCTGTACAAATTATCGTGCGCTTGTGTGCTTAAATGAATGCTTTGATAGGTGCCGAACAATATTTTTTTATTGTTTGCCGATGTTTGATTTTGCATGGCCTGCCACAGGCTGCTCTCGAGCTGGGTGCTCAGCTTTTCGCGAACCCTGGGGGTGATAAATTGCCAGTAAATGCTGCTGATGTAACCGTTGATCAAGCGGAGGCTCATTTCTTCTTTTTCGATAGCCAGGGTTTTAACAAACAGGTTGAGCAAAGCCTCCGGTTTAACATAGCGGCCGGCCAGCATATTCTCATACATGGCAATATAAGCCGAGGTGCGCTGCAGCGGAGTTTGGATATCAGGCAATGAGTTATACAGGTCAGGGTCGGTTGGGAAGAGGCCGTAACCTTCGCCACCCGAATTGAATATGACGAACGATGGTATTTTTTGGCCAATAAAATCCTGTAAAGTGGCCACGCCGCCGGTCATGTTCACAGTAATGGTTTTATTGGTAAGGCCCCAGTATGCAGTTACTTCAAAGCTTTGCGGCCAGGTACGCGGCTGGCCGCGCTCGGCATGCTGTATCAATACAAAATGCCTTATCCTGCCATTTTTAACCGACATGCTGTAGTTAAATACCGGCCTGCCGGGCTGGTTAACCCAGGTATTGTTCCAGATGTTCAGGTCCTGCGTGGTGTATTTGCCGAGTATTTTGATCAGGTCGGGCCAGGTGGCGTTGCTGTAAGCGTAAGTTTTTAAATACTCGCGCACACCTTTTTGAAATGCATCGGCACCCATCAACAATTCCAGTTGGCGCATCATGATGGGTGCTTTGTGATAAATAATATTGCCGTAAAGCGAACCCGCATCTTTTAGGTTGGATAAGTTTTGACGGATAGGATTGGCACCAGGTGTGCGATCGACACCATAGGCGGCCGGGAAATGATCGGTGAGGAATTTGAGATCGAAGGTTTCCTTACCCATCAGCGATCCTGTAGTTTTATCGGCCATAAAATTGGCAAACACCTCTTTCATCCACACATCGTTAAACCAATCCATGGTTACCAGGTCGCCAAACCACATGTGGCTGGTTTCGTGGGCAATGAGGTTTAGCCGGGCGATGATCTGCTCCTGCGTTGCCGAGGCATCCAGAAACAGGCTCGACGCTTTGTACTGTACCTCGCCGGGATGTTCCATACCGCCAAACTGGAAATCGGGAATGGCCACAAAACCCATTTTTTGAAACGGGAAGGAAATGCCTGTCCAATTTTCTAAAAAGCTAGCTGCATCGGCATGGGCCTTAAAAATGGCATCGGTGCTGAGGTTAATTTTAGCCTGATCTGTTTCGCGGTACAAAAACTCGGGGTGCAGTTTGCCAATGTTCTGTTTCGCAGAGAAATATTTACCTGCGGTGAACGAAAAGAGGTAGGTGCTTAGGGTATCTGACTTTTCAAAAACATAGCTGTTATTGGCGGTTTTGGTTGTGGTTGTGCCATTAGCGAGAGCCGTCCAGCCTTCGGGTATTTTTAATGCTAAGGAGAAAACCGCTTTTAGGTTTGGCTGATCAAAGCAAGGAAAAACTGTCCGGGCACGATCGGGAACGAATAAAGCGTACAGGTAATCATCGTTGCGGTTTAGGGCACCGTTACCGGCGAGAAAGATAAAAGACACCGTATTTTTGCCTGGCGAAAGATTTTTTGAATCGAGGATGATATGTTCTTTGGAGAAATTAAGCGGAGTTTCTTTTCCGTTAATTGTGATGCTTTTGATGCGGGCCGGGTCTTCTTTAAAATCAACCTGCAGCGGTTGGCCGGTGGGTTTAAAATCAAAGGTTAAGGTTTCAGTTGCTGCAATATCTTCGGTTTTCAGGGTCGGGATAGTGAGTTCGAGCTTATAGTTAATGCGGCTTACATGCTCTTTGCGATAATCGGCTAAAGCGCGCGACACGCCGGTTTCAACAAGGGTTTGGGCATGGTTGATGAGTGGCAGTAGCAGTAGCAGCGGCAGTATAAACCTGGCAGATTTGGAAAAATGCATAAGTAGTATTTTAACGGCGTAAATTAAGATTATTTGGCGATAGTTTTGGTTAAGACCCATGGTTTGCGTTAAGGATTGCAGCGGCAGCCCGGAGCGAGCTTCTACCGGCGAGTGAGGACTATAGCGGAAAGCCTGGGCCGCAGGCAACGCCCGAATAAAAAGTGGCAGTTGCAGTAGCAGCAACTTTTAGCAAACAAAGAAGACAAGAATCTACTTTTAATAAATTTCCATTTTAAAAACTTTACTTACTATCATTTAAAGTAATATTGACACAGTAATTTTATACCTATCGGTATATTAAAAATCATTAGCTACCTCCTTATTGGAAATGTATTTGCCTTTTGTTCTGATCTTATCATTTATTTACTCTTCCTTTTCAAAAATAATCTGCTAAAAACACATTTAGGGTTTTATAAGTACGACTGAAATTGTAGCTTTACCGCAAATAAATTCAATTGGAATGAATATTCACGAATACCAGGGTAAAGCTATACTAAAGAGTTTTGGTGTACGAATTCAGGAAGGCATTGTAGCCGATAACGTTGAGGAGGCTGTTGCCGCCGCAAAAAAATTAAAGGAAGACTTTGGGTCGGACTGGGTAGTTGTTAAAGCACAAATACACGCCGGTGGCCGCGGTAAAGGCGGTGGCGTTAAACTGGCCAAAAATATTGATGAGGTTAAAGAAAAGGCCGGTGCTATTTTAGGCATGACCCTGGTAACCCCGCAAACCGGTCCCGAAGGTAAACTGGTGAGCAAAGTTTTAATTGCACAGGATGTTTACTACCCCGGCGCCAGCGAAACCAAAGAATTTTACATGAGCGTATTGCTCGACCGTGCCAAGGGCCGCAACATTATTATGTACAGCACCGAAGGCGGTATGGATATTGAAGAGGTTGCCGAGCACACTCCGCACCTGATATTTAAAGAAGAGATCGACCCTAAAGTTGGTTTACAAGGTTTCCAGGCGCGTAAAATTGCCTTTAACCTGGGCCTTAGCGGCGATGCTTTTAAAGATATGGTGAAATTTGTTGCCGCGTTGTACAAAGCTTACGATGCTACCGATTCGGCAATGTTCGAGATCAACCCGGTTTTAAAAACCAGCGATAATAAAATTTTAGCTGTTGACGCCAAAGTTAACCTGGATGATAACGGCTTGTTCCGCCACCCGGATTATGCTGCTTTGCGCGACACTGCCGAAGAAGACCCAATGGAAGTGGAAGCCAGCAAAAGCAACCTGAACTATGTGAAGCTTGACGGTAACGTAGGCTGTATGGTTAACGGTGCTGGTTTGGCCATGGCTACTATGGACATTATTAAAATTGCCGGTGGCGAGCCTGCTAACTTTTTGGACGTAGGCGGTACTGCCAACGCGCAAACGGTAAAAGCGGCCTTCAACATCATCTTGCAGGACCCTAACGTTAAAGCCATCCTGATCAACATCTTCGGTGGTATCGTTCGTTGCGACCGTGTTGCTCAAGGTGTTATCGACGCGTACAAAGAAATCGGCAACATCCCTGTACCGATCATCGTACGTTTGCAAGGCACCAACGCTGTTGAGGCCAAAAAACTGATCGACGAAAGCGGCCTGCAGGTTAAATCGGCTATTTTGTTGAAGGAAGCTGCTGACAGGGTAAGAGAAGTATTTGCGGCGTAAGCCAGTTTAAATATCATTACGAAAAGGCAGATGAATCATCTGCCTTTTTTGTTGAATAGTCTGTGGATATAGGTATGTATAGATTTAGTTATGGATATCAGGATTTTTAATGACAACGGAACAGACATTGCTGAAATATTATCGGACGGCATCGTGATTAAAGATGCGCAGGATGCTCTGGATATCATTGCCAATTGCGGTTACTATGGTACTGATAGGATTATCATTTATGATAAGAACCTCGTTGCTGATTTTTTTTATCTGAGCAATGGTATTGCCGGGGATATATTACAAAAATTTTCGACATACCGGTCGCGCCTGGCCATAATCGGCGACTTCTCCAAATTTACCAGCAAAAGCCTTAAAGATTTTATTTATGAGAGCAATAAAACCGGAAGGATAAGCTTTGTGACTTCGATAAAGGATGCGATTGAGAGGTTGAGGTAGTACGATGTCTGTCGGAGCACATCCGGATAGCGATGGGTTTGAAACCTATCGCTATTTTTGTTTTACTGCTCTTTTATATCGTATATAACCGTTATCTTTAAGATGATGACTAAAGAAGAGTTAGCCCCATTTGTCGACTATGATAAAAGCCTGGCAAAACAACGGTTGGTTTATAAGTTTAGCGGTTGGTATGTTATTGACTGGGTTCTCTTGACCGGCCTTTTTTCTTTACTGGCTATAGAAGTGTTGTATGTAGGATATGAAGAATACTCTCGAGACAACAATTATCCATATCTCGCAATTGGAATTTTGAGCGTCACCTGGCTCATAGCCAGCTTTGTTTTCCTTAATAAGTTAGTTGCAGTTAAAGGTACTAAAACAATGTTGAAGAATAGAGAAGACGTCCGCAAAACCCTTGCTCATTTTTATGACGATTTAACATACAATTACAATAGCAAAAATATCATTCGGGATGTAGTACCAACTAAATGGAGTAATGGCAGGATACTGACAGTTATTTTTGATGAAAGCAACGATAATATATATTTTCATAGAGCTACATTAATCCGGGGTAGCTCTATTTCGCCTGTATCAGGTTGGATAAACTATTGGAAGTGCAAAAACCTGGCTAAGCATTTTAAAGAATTACAAGCTAAAAGCTTAGCATAAAAAATCATGCTTATCTATGTTATATCTCTCATTATCAGCCAACTATACCTTCGCCATTGAGCCAAAAACCAACCGGCGCATGCGGCTTATCGTGTACCAAAACGGCGAGAACTGGTTTGCCGCAAAGAGAACATCAAACAGTTGAGCGAGTTTTTAAGTGCTGATGAAGCCAGAGCTTTTAACGGCCGGTTGCAATTGCTGAAGCATGGCGATGATATTATTGTGGAGGTTAAAGGCGAACCAATCGGCAGTATCAGCAAAGCCGTTTTACTTGCGCATCTTGGTTAATCAATTGCTTACTGCACATAATGTTCTGCCTGAGTTTTGTAGTATCTTGAAGCTATGAAGATTAAAAACCTGTTTGCAATTATTATAACCGTACTGGCAACATCTTACCAATTATACGCCCAAACCGATACGCTTTGGAAAGGCTTTAAACGCACCGACTTTATAGTTGCTGAAAGGAAGTGCATAGTGGTTAGTCCGCAAACACCGGCACCGGGCAGGCCCTGGATATGGCGTACCGAGTTTTTTGGTAACGAACCGCATGCGGATAGCGCCTTGCTCACCAAAGGTTATTACCTGGTGTATATGAACATGCAGGATATGTACGGCGCCCCGATGGCTATGGGCTTGATGGATCAGTTTTATGCTTACCTTATTAAAAACTATAAGCTCAACAAAAAAACCGTACTGGAGGGCTTTAGTCGGGGTGGCTTGTTTGCCTTTAACTGGGCCGTGCTGCATCCCGACAAGGTAGCCACTATTTATGGCGATGCGCCGGTATGCGATTTTAAAAGCTGGCCGGGTGGCAAGGGCCGCGGGCCGGGATCGGCTAAGGACTGGCAGAAGCTGCTGAAAGTTTACGGTTTTACCGAAGAAGAGGCACTGGCCTATAAACTCAACCCGGTTGATAACCTGGCGCCGCTGGCCAGGGCGCATATCCCGGTGATTATTGTATGCGGCGGCGCGGATAGCTTGCTGCCTGTTGAAGAGAATACTTTTGTGGTGGAGAAGCGCTATCAGGAACTGGGCGGCGAGATCAAAGTGATCGTAAAACCCGGCGGCGACCATCACCCACATAGTTTGAAAGATCCGGCGCCTATTGTGGATTTTATTCTGTCGCACCAGGCAGCTAAATAGACTTTTATTGGAAAATTCGCTACCTTTTTTGTATATTGTAAGGTTAAGCGCGAAGCTTACTCCGGGAAGTACGAGGTAAAATGGTGCGAAAATTTCTTACAATTTCCCCCCTGCGGTCAATGATTGAAGGACTGAATTATTGACTGATTGATTTATTACCGGCGTTTTCACTCAATAAATCAAAACTGTTCTGTGGTAATGATATTAAGAGTCGGGGTATCGCCTTTGAGCGATTTGAGTTTGCCGATATTCTGGCGGCCATCGAAACGATCTGTCCAGACGAGTTTGGTGTTACCGATAGACTTTAATTTGCCGATGTTATCACCGCCATCAAACCTGTCGTAATAAGTGATCCGGATATCGCCGATACCGCTCAGCTTACCTATGTTATCAAAGCCATTGTAAGCTTCGTTGTAGGTAAAATTGATGTTGCCGATTGATTTTACCTTGCCGATATTTTTATCCGAACTGGTAAACTGATCGCAATAGGTAATGGTGATGTTATCGATAGATTTGAGTTTACCGGTATTTTTGTCATTAGCAAAACCATCGTAATAATCGAGCCTGGCATTACCCAGGGTTTTAAGCTTGCCCTGGCGATATTCGCCATCAAAATTAGTATAGTACTCGATATTATTGTGGGCAACCGAACGAACATTGATGCGGCCGTTGGTATCGATACGCAACAGGATACTATCGCACATGATCTCGATAGAACGGATAGAGGCTTTATAATCAGAAACACGGAGGTTGATGCCGTACAACGTTTGTGCCCGAACAGAAAAACTTAGAGCAAGCAAAGCCGCCGAAAGCAGGATGTATTTGGATAAGGTTTTCATAGGTTGATATTTTGTTAAACGTGATATAAGACCATTAATTATTATCGCTTACTTATATTATTATGACGGTTGATATTAACCAAAGTTTAATAGGAATTAAAAAACGTTGGATGCGTTAAGGATGGCAGCGGATACCGGCCCTTCGGCGGGCTCAGGGCAGGCCGTGGCTAAAGCCAGTGCAGTATGAGCGTACAGCCTGGGCCGCAGGCAACGCCCTGATAAAAGTTAAAATTCAAAAGTCAAAACTCAAAAACGAAATTGCAAGGCCGCTCTGTATGATGGGTGCTGAAACGAGTCAGCATGACTGTAGGTTTGTTATTACTAACTTGCACATCTGCACATTCATTGTTTATCTTCGTTGCATGTCGTTCGCACCAGCCCAAAAACGTATACAGGCCTTAGCTGCCGAGCTTAAACAGCATAACTACAATTATTATGTGTTAGCTATGCCAACCATCAGCGATCATGATTTTGATATGAAGCTGGAAGAGCTGGCGGCACTGGAAAAGCAATTCCCGGAGTTTGCTGAGCCCGATTCGCCTACGCAACAGGTTGGCGGCGAGATCACCAAGGAGTTTGAAACGGTAAAGCACAAATGGCCGATGATGAGCCTGGGCAATACCTACAGCGAGCAGGAGCTGATCGACTTTGACCAGCGCATCCGCAAAGCCATTGGCGATGATTTTGAGTACGTGTGCGAGCTTAAGTTCGACGGGCTATCCATGAGTGTCACTTACGAACAAGGTAAGCTTACACGGGCTGTTACGCGGGGTAACGGTGTTGAAGGCGACGATGTAACCAACAATGTTAAAACCATTCACAGCATCCCCAAAAAGTTGGACGCTGATGCGGGATATCCGGAGCATTTTGAGATACGCGGCGAGGTGTTTATGCACCGCAAAGCTTTCGACCGTTTAAACGATGAACGGATAGAACAGGGTGAAGTGCCTTACGCCAACCCGCGAAACTTTGCTTCGGGCACCATCAAACTACAGGATTCGCGTGAGGTAGCGAAACGTCCGTTGGATGCTTTTATGTATTTTTTATATACCGATAAACAACTATTTAAAACTCATTGGGAAAGCATCAACGCGGTAAAAAGCTGGGGCTTCCATGTGTCCGAGCATACCAAACTTTGCAAAAACATTACCGAGGTAATGGACTTTATCGGCGTTTGGGAAGAGGGCCGTTTTGGCTTGAGTTATGATATTGATGGCATCGTACTCAAAGTAAACAGTTACGCGCAGCAGCAGGAACTGGGCTTTACCGCCAAATCGCCGCGCTGGGCAATAGCCTACAAATACAAGGCACAGCAAACCGAAACTATCCTGGAAAGTGTAAGCTACCAGGTTGGCCGCACCGGGTCGGTTACACCGGTGGCTAATTTGAAGCCGGTATTGCTGGCCGGGACGACAGTTAAACGGGCGTCGCTGCACAATGCCAACGAAATATTGCGGCTCGACCTGCACGAGGGTGACAGCGTTTTCGTTGAGAAAGGCGGCGAGATCATTCCGAAGATCATCAGCGTTAATCCGCAAAAGCGAAAGCCAAACACCAAAGCCATTGAATATATTACCCATTGCCCCGAATGTGGCACCGAACTGGTGCGCAAGGAAGGCGAAGCCAATCACTATTGCCCTAACGATGAAGGCTGCCCGCCGCAGATCGTCGGCAAAATGCAGCACTATGTGGGCCGTAAAGCGATGAATATTGATGGACTGGGTGATGAAACGATCGAAACGCTGCACCGCAAGGGTTTGCTCAACCATATCAGCGATATATATGAGCTAAAAGATCATGATGCCGAATTGAAGCAAATGGACAGGTTTGGCGAAAAATCAATCACCAACATGCTTGACGGTATCGAGAAATCGAAACAAATGCCATTTGAAAAGGTGTTGTTTGGTTTGGGCATCCGCTATGTGGGCGAAACCGTCGCTAAAAAACTGGTGGCGTATTTTAAAAACATTGATAACCTGATGAAAGCCTCGCTGGAGGAACTGATCGCGGTTGACGAGATAGGCACCCGCATTGCCGAAAGTTTGGTAGAGTACTGGGCCGATGCCAAACACGTGGAGCAGATAGAAAAACTGCGCTCGGCGGGCCTGCAATTTGTAAGCGAAGAAAAAGAAGTTGTGCTTGCCAGCGATAAACTGGCCGGTAAAACATTTATCATCTCGGGTACTTTTGAACGCTCGCGCGAGGAACTGAAGGATATGATAGAGCAGAATGGTGGTAAGATATTGAGCAGTATTTCGGCTAAGCTGAACTACCTGGTTGCTGGCGACAATATGGGGCCGAGCAAACTGGAAAAAGCCACTAAGCTGAATATCCCGATCATTAGTGATGAGGAGCTGCTCGCACTGCTTGACCGTTGATTAGACGTGATTGAATGATTTCGTTGATTTTGCTCAGCAATCAGCGAAATCACACTAATCATAAAAAAATCAGCGGCAAATCATGGTTTAAATCGTTTAAACACATATTTTTCCTATCTTAGCGCCCTTATAAATTATTAATGAGCACATTTAACGGAACCGGAGTTGCAGTGATAACTCCTTTTCAAACAAGCGGAGAAGTTGATTTTGTTGGCCTCGAAGCGGTAATTAACCACATTATCGGGGGCGGAGTTGAGTATGTAGTATCGTTGGGCACAACCGGCGAAAGCGCTACTTTAAACAAGGATGAAAAGAAGCAGGTTTGGAAACGTACTGTTGAATTTAACAATAACCGTGTGCCTTTGGTTGCCGGCATTGGCGGCAATAACACCTACGAGGTTTTAAAATGCATTGAAGAATTTGATACCACCGGTTACTCGGCTATTTTATCGGTTAGTCCGTATTACAGCAAGCCAACCCAGGAAGGTATTTACCAGCACTATAAAGCCATAGCCGAAAAATCGCCCTTGCCGGTGATCTTGTACAACGTACCGAGCCGTACCGGCAGCACTATCAGCGCCGAAACTACTTTGCGTTTGGCGCACGATTTTAAAAACATCATAGCCACTAAAGAAGCATCGGGCAACTTTGATATTTTTAACCAGATCATGCGCGATAAACCGGCTGATTTTAAGCTGATATCGGGCGATGACCCGGTTACTTTACCAATGATGGCGATGGGTTGCTCGGGGGTGATCTCGGTTATTGGCAACGCTGTACCTAAAGTAATGTCGGACATGGTTCGCTTATGCCTTAAAGGCGATTTTGCAGCAGCACAGCCATTACACTACAGCGCGATAGAGTTTACCCGGTTAATGTTTGCAGACGGCAACCCTGCCGGCGCAAAAGAGGCATTAAAACAATTAGGCATTTGCGGCGATACTGTTCGCCTGCCATTGGTAGGTGTAAGCAAAGCAACTGCCGATAAAATTACAGTCGAACTCAAAAAGCTTTCTTAAACAAAAAAACCCGGCTTTAGGCCGGGTCTTTTTATTCATCATGTAAACTTACTTTGATGCTTATGCTTTGTTTTTAGCGTCTTGTACTTCAAGGCGGATAGCTTGAGCAAGGTTTTTCAAATCTTGCATACCTTTACGTACACGTGTGCCAGCAGCGCTGTTACCTTTGTTGTAGAATTTGTCAGCATCACCTTCTAAGCTTGCGATCAGTTCTTTTACTTCTGTAAATTTTTTCATTGTAAGTTACTCCTTTTTAATAAATGAGGTTAAAATTGTTTTAAACTATTGCTAAAGTAAAATGTTTTTTCTGCAAAAAAAAACATTTAAAGCACTAAATAACGCCATCAGAGGGGTTTTTTTCCACATTTTTAGATAATGCACAGGGTTATAAAATGTTTCAAAATTTCAATTTTTAACACTCTGATATTAAAAGCGGTTAATTATAAGCATAATGCAAGCATAACTATCAAAATGTTATAAAAATCACATTTTTTGGCTAAAAATCAGGTTTCTGAGTGCTCGCCTTAATTTTTGACACAATCGCAATATATTTGATATATAACCCCAATATATTTTAAAGAATAAAAAAAGCTGCTCAAAAATTAATTAAGCAGCTTATTTATATCAGGTTACAAACCAGTGTTAGGCCATCTCCAGTTTTTGTTCTTTATAATAACCTGCTTTTAGTTTTTCGCCAACCTCGGTAAAGGCATCCAGTGTTCTTTGTACATCTTCGAGGCTATGAGTTGCCGTAGGGATCAACCGCAGTTGGATCAAACCTTTCGGGATAACCGGGTACATCACAATAGAGCAAAATATACTGTAGTTTTTACGCAAGTCCATCGTTAGCAAAGTAGCCTCGTTAAGGTCGCCCTGCAAAAATACCGGGGTTACCATGGTTTCGGTTATACCGGTATCAAAACCGCGTTCTTTTAAGCCTGTTTGCAAGGCATCGGCTATTTCCCATAGCTTTTTGCGAAGCTGCGGTTGTGATTTAAGCAACTCAAAACGCTTGTGTAAACCTATCACCATTGGCATAGGCAATGCCTTTGCAAAAGTTTGCGAACGCATGTTGTAACGGAGGTAATTGATGATCTCTTCGGTTGAGGCAACAAATGCGCCAATACCCGCCATTGATTTGGCGAATGTACCAAAGTACACATCTACCCCATCAATACAGTTTTGATGTTCGTGTGTGCCGGCACCGGTTTTGCCCATGGTACCAAAACCATGCGCATCGTCTATCAATAAACGGAAATTGTATTTATCTTTTAATTTGATGATCTCTTTTAACCTCCCCATCGCTCCCGACATGCCAAACACGCCTTCGGTGATCACCAAAATACCGCCACCGGTTTCTTCGGTTAGTTTGGTAGCACGTTCCAACTGTTTTTCGCAGCTGTCAACATCGTTGTGTTTGTATACAAAGCGTTTGCCCATGTGCAGGCGAACACCGTCGACTATACAGGCGTGCGATTCAGCATCATACACGATCACATCATTACGGTCAACCAAAGTATCGATGATTGATACCATACCCTGGTAACCATAGTTCAATAAAAAGCCGCTTTCTTTACCCACAAAATCAGCAAGGCTTTGTTCTAACGACTCGTGGTATTTGGTATTGCCCGACATCATCCTGGCTCCCATCGGGTAAGCCATACCGTAATCGGCAGCACCTTTAGCATCGGCCTCGCGCACTTCAGGGTGGTTAGCCAGGCCCAGGTAATTGTTAAGGCTCCAAACCAAGTGTTCTTTACCCATAAACTGCATGTGTGGTGCTATTTCGCCCTCTAAACGCGGGAATGAAAAATACCCATGCGACCATTTTTGATGCTGCCCCAGGGGGCCCATGTTCTTTGAAATTTTCTTAAATAAATCCAAGATAACAGAGTTTTTTGATACTAAAATTTAACTACAAAGATAAGCTTAACACTAAGATAAACAATCATTATTACTTTTTATCATAGCTTATAACGAAAAAGCCCCTTGTATAAATACAAAGGGCTACGCTTAATGTTTTAAAATCATTAGTCTACATTATCATGTAAAAACGAATTGTTATTTCTTATTTCAGTTTTGCCCTCATCATCGGTGAGCAACGAGAATTTTGATACCTGGCTCTCAGACGATGCAGGGGTTTGCTGCAAAGCAATTTCTTTACGTTTATAAGCCGGTACGTTCTCCAATTCCTGGATGCCACCGTTACGCAGTTTCATGCTCAGATCTTTCAAACGCATGATACGCTCGCGCGATTTACGCAGCTGATCTTCTATCGACTCATCGGTTTTATGGTCATCGGCACCAACAATTGGCTCGGGTTCCGGCTCAGGTTGCACCTGCTCAGCAACCGGCATGTTAAATTCAATTTCGGTTTCTTCGCTTAGCTTGAAGGTCATTTCCGGCATTTCAGAAACCTCTTCTTCTTCAGTTGTTTGCTCAGGTTCTTCGAACGAATATTTGATCACCGCCGGCTCCTCTGGTTTAGCGGCAAACAGATCGAACAAACCTGCTTGCGCCTGCTCTTCTTTCTGACCTTTCATATAAGGCTCGGTAGCAAAGTCTTCTTTCTTAACTGATACCGTATTGATAAACTCATTAACCGGTTTTACCAAAGGTTTATTTTCGGGCACCAGCATAGAAATTACTTTCTTGGCGCTTTGCTCTTTTTCGCGCTCGTCTTTGGTTTGGAAACCGGTAGCAATAATGGTTACCGATATTTGCTCGCCCAAAGATTCGTCGCGGCAGTTACCCCAGATCAGATCGGCAGATAAACCGGCTTCCTGCTGGATAAAGTCGGTAATAATGCTCACCTCATCCATAGTTACCTCGGTAACACCCGATGTAATGTTCAATAAGATGTAACGTGCACCTTCGATCTCGTTATCTTTCAATAGCGGTGATAACAACGCGCCTTCAACAGCTTTCAGGGCACGACCGTCGCCTTCGGCAGCACAGCTGCCCATGATGGCTACACCACTGTCTTTCATTACAGTACGCACATCCTTAAAGTCAACGTTGATATAGCCAGGCAATGTAATGATCTCTGCAATGCCTTTAGCGGCAGTGGTCAAAATATTATCAGCTTGAGCAAAGGCCGAACCGAGGGTTAAGTTTCCAAATATCTCTCTTAACCTGTCGTTTGAGATCACCAGGAAAGAGTCGACATGTTTTTTAAATTCTTCCAAACCTTCTTCGGCCTGCATTTTACGACGCTTGCCCTCGAAAGAGAAAGGTGTAGTAATAATACCTACCGTTAGTATATCCAGTTCGCGGGCGGCTTTGGCTATAATAGGGCTTGCACCAGTACCGGTACCACCACCCATACCAGCTGTAATAAATAACATTTTAGTATTAGCGCCAAGCATTTGTTTAATATCGTCGATATTTTCGATAGCCGAGTTTTTGCCAACTTCAGGGATAGAGCCTGCCCCCATACCTTCGGTTAAACTTGCGCCTAACTGTACCTTGTTTGGTATAGGGCTCAACTCTAAAGCCTGGGCATCTGTATTACAGATAATGAAGTCAACACCTGTGATCCCCTGCTTGTACATGTGGTTAACAGCATTGCCACCACCGCCTCCAACACCAATAACTTTGATGATGGACGACTTTTCTTTTAACATCTCAAACTGCATAATCCTTGTTTTTCAGCTATATGTGATCGACGAACAAAAACATTTTACCTCATGTAATATTAGTACTTTTTCAACACAGTTTATCCACAATTGTGTATAATGTGGATAAGTTGCTAATTGTGGAAAAATCACTTCAAAAAGTCTTCGTCTTTAATATCGTCTTTAATAAATTTCTTTCCGGTTTCTAAAATCTTACCAAATAAACCAAAGCGTTTTTCTTCGGTAAACTTGGTTTTTTCGGTCTTTACTTCAGTTTTTGTTGGCATAACAACGTCTTCCATTTTCTGGATACCTTTAATGAGCAAGCCTATACCGGTAGCAAAGGTCGGGCTTTGCAGTTCCTCGTAAACGTTCTTCGGCAATACTTCGTTCTTGGCCAGGTGCTCATTAGGATATCCCACACGGCAATCCAAACCGGTAACAAACTCAACCAGCTGCGACAGGTGTTTTAGCTGTGCACCACCACCGGTTATTACTATACCCGCTATCAGTTTTTTCTCATATCCCGATGATTTGATCTCGTAATAAACATGCTCTACAATTTCTTCCATCCGCGCCTGGATAACGAACGCCAGGTTTTTGATTGAGATCTCTTTCGGTTCGCGGCCACGCAAGCCCGGCACACAAACAATCTCGTTGTCTTTGTTCTCTTCGGCTAAAGCCGAACCAAAACGGGTTTTTAATTGCTCGGCTATGTTGCGCATTACCGAACACCCCTCGCGGATATCCTCGGTGATGCTGTTACCGCCAAACGGGATAACAGCAGTGTGACGAATAATACCTTCGTGGAATATGGCCACGTCGGTAGTGCCACCGCCTATATCAACCAAAACAACACCGGCTTCTTTTTCCTCTTCACTCAATACCGATTCTGACGATGCCAGAGGCTCCAGTATCAGGTCCTGACTTTCCAGGCCGCCTTTGTTAACGCATTTTACAATATTTTTAATAGCAGTTACCTGGCCCGAAATGATATGGAAATTAGCTTCGAGCCTTACACCTGCCATACCGATCGGGTCTTTGATACCCGGTTCGTTATCCACGGTAAACTCCTGCGGCAACACATGAATGATCTCCTCGCCCGGAGGCATCACCAGGTTGTACATATCCTCGATCAGCTTATCAATATCCTTACGGGATATTTCGGTACCCAGTTCGCGGCGGGTTATTAAACCACGGTGCTGCAGGCTTTTGATATGCTGGCCGGCTATACCCACATTAACTACCTTTATCTCCACGTTCGATTGCGTTCCGGCAATATCAACTGCCTGGGTAATGCCGGTTACGGTTTTATCAATGTTTGATACCATACCGCGGGTAACCCCTGCCGATTCCGCTTTACCTATGCCCAATACCTCGATCTTGCCGTTTTTACCACGGCGACCAACAATGGCGCAAATTTTTGTAGTACCGATGTCTAAACCGACTACAATAGGTGAACTTTTTTCGTTTGTACTCATTTCCATATCAATGCTGTATTAAAGTTGTATTCGTTGTGTTTATTTTAGTTGAGTCGGGTTGGATGGGTTTTATCTTAGCCGAATCGGGTTTTGTTGTTATTTCTTTTTTTACACCAATTACCTGGTTAGCGTATTTTATGTTAATGATCTTGTAAGCATCCTCGCCCACTTTAGGTAGGGCCTGCTTGTAAAAAACCAGCAGGTTATCAAACTTGGTTTTAAGCGAATCGGCGTTACCTAACAAGATGCGTTGGTTGCCCACGCGCGGTATCAGTTCCATCTCGTGCTGTTGGTTAACAAATACCTGCACTATCTGCGCGCTCCATAACGAGTCGCGGCGGATAAAGTCGGCCGTTTTATACAGATCCTTAGCCATAACGGTATGCAGCGAGTCGACCCGGTTGCTGAACATTTCATCAATATCGCCGGTAGCTACCAGCACCTTAGCCGTAAAGTTTTGCGACAGCGGGATCTTCAACCCATGCTGATCGATATAAAAGTCCTGGTCGAACCGGTTAACCACCCGCAATATTGGCTGCCGCTGACTGATCTCCACCTGGATCACGCCATCCATATCCGCATAAACCTTGGCAAACTCAATAAAGGGGTTAGCCTTTAGCTTATTTTCGAGATCATGGATATTAATATCTTCCAGCTTATGGCCGATCAGTGCATTGCTTTTTACCTGCAGGATGTTGTCAACTTCGTCCTTATCAATAAAATACTGGTTGCCCGGAATATAAACCTTCACATCTTTGCAAACTACCTCGTTCTTCTTTACTTCGATGAAACTCATCAGCACAACAATGCCCGTGAGCACGGTTACCCATGCAAAACCAATTAAAATATGCCTCCATATTGGTTTTTTAAACATGCTGCATCAGTTGTTTTAAAGGTTCAACCAAAGTATCAATATCGCCTGCGCCTACTGTTAAAAGCAGTTCGGGCTTTTCGTTACGTATAATTTCTACGCTCTCCTGCTTACCGCAGATGCGTTTGTTGGCCAGTTTCATCCGGCTTAAAATCATATTGCTGTCCACACCTTCAATAGGTAACTCACGGGCCGGATAAATATCCAGCAGCAGCAACTCATCACTCGTATCCAGCACCTCGGCAAAGCCATCCACAAAATCGCGGGTGCGTGTAAACAGGTGCGGTTGGAAGATGGTGGTCAGCTTCTTATCAGGATACAACCTTTTTACCGATGATATAGCTGCACGCAACTCCTCTGGGTGGTGTGCGTAATCATCAATGTAAATGTGTTTATCCGTCTTCACGATATACTCAAACCTGCGTTTCACCCCGCGGAATGAGATTAGCGCATCGTGTATCTTCTCTGGCGCAATATCCAGGTACAGTGCTGCCTGTATAGCTGCTACCGCGTTCTCGATATTGTGCGTACCGGCAATACCTAATTCAATATCTTTTATTGTAACCTTACTATTCTTAAAATCAAAAAAGAACGAGCCATTCTCCACGCGGATATTCTCGGCAAAAGCATCGGCTTCGCCATCAATCGTATAAGTATCGCCGGTTTCAAGCTCTAAGCCCTTACGATGAATTAATTTGCCGCCCGGTTTCAATTGCGATGCAAACTGTTTGAACGAATCGGTCAGATGCGAATGATCGCCGTAAATATCCAGGTGATCGGCATCCATCGAGGTAATGATGCTGATATCCGGATGCAGCGTCAAAAACGAACGGTCGTATTCATCGGCTTCAACCACCATCACATTACTTTTACCGATCAGCATATTGGTGTTATAGTTAGATGATATACCACCCAAAAATGCCGAACAATCAATACCCGAAGCTTTCAGGATATGGGCCACCATCGTCGAGGTAGTAGTTTTGCCATGTGTGCCTGCTACCGCTACCGTAAACATACCTTTGCTCAGGATACCCAGCACCTGCGAGCGTTTTTGCAGATCAAAACCTTGCGCTTTGAAGAAATTCAGTATGGCCGAATCCTTTGGGATGGCGGGCGTATAGATCACTAAAGTAGCCGCGTCAGCCGTATGGAACTCTGCCGGTATCAGTTCAACCTTATCCTCAAACACAATTTGCATGCCTTCGCTTTGCAGGCCGCTGGTTAAGGTGGTTGGTGTTTTATCGTATCCGCAAACAGTACAGCCCAGGTGGTTAAAGTACCGCGCAAGGCCGCTCATACCGATGCCCCCGATACCTACCAGATAAACCCGCTGTATATTGCGTAACTCCATTGTTTCTTTTTAAAAAAGCCCCTCTCTTTTGGGAAAAGAGGAGCCTGGATTTAATTGTTAACTGTTATTTGGATAACCTCTTTTGCGATAACCTCATCGGCATTTAATAGCGCCAGCTTGCTGATGTTATTGCTTAATGTTTTTTGTTTGTCTTTATCGTTTAATAATTCAAGCGCTTTGTCAACCAGGTTTGACTCGGCATCACGGTCGGCAACAAAAAGTGCTGCGTTTTTCTCGATCAACGCTAAAGCATTTTTGGTTTGGTGATCTTCGGCCACGTTTGGCGATGGTACCAAAATGGCCGGTTTGCCAATCGCGCAAAGCTCAGATATCGTTCCGCCTGCACGTGATATAATGATATCAGCAGCAGCATAAGCCAGATCCATGCGTTCTAAAAAACCCATTATTTTAATGTTGGGATGATAATCATCGCCCAGCTTATCAATAATGCCCTGATAGTACAGTTTACCTGTTTGCCATATCACCTGCACATCGGCCTGTATCAACTTATCCAAACCGCCCATAATGGCGTTGTTCAACGTACGTGCGCCCAGGCTTGCCCCGGTTACAAAAATGGTTGGCTTATCGGCCGATAGCTTAAACAGCTCCAAAGCCTGCAGGCGTTTGCCAGCAATATTCACCGACTCGCGGCGAATAGGGTTACCTGTTTTAACTATTCTATCTGCAGGGAAAAACTTCTCCATTCCATCAAAGGCCACACAGATCTTTTTAGCTTTTTTACCCAGCCATTTATTGGTAATGCCCGCGTACGAGTTTTGCTCCTGTATCAGCGTGGGCACACCTTTTAAACTTGCGGCATACAATAACGGACCCGAAGCGTAACCGCCAACACCTACCGCGGCATCGGGTTTAAAATCTTTAATAATACTCATCGACTTAAACACGCTTTTGATGAGCTTTACAGGGAACATCAGGTTTTTAACTATTGAACTGCGCTGTATACCCTGAATATCCAAACCAATAATTTGATAACCCGCCGCCGGAACTTTTTCCATCTCCATACGGCCATTGGCACCAACAAATAAGATCTCGGTGGTTGGGTCGAGCTTTTTCAAAGCATTGGCAATAGCAATAGCCGGGAAGACATGTCCTCCGGTACCCCCGCCGCTAATGATGATCTTTTTTCCCACTTTGGTTATCTGTTATTGAGTTATTATGTTATTCGTATTATCATTCATCCTTAAATCCGAAATCCGAAATCAAGCCTCCCTTATCTCGCCCACTACTACTTTATTACCTTCATCGTTATCCTTACTTACCGAGAGGATGATACCAAATGCTATGCTGGTAAACAAAATGGATGTACCACCCATACTTACCAGCGGCAGCGGCACACCTGTTACCGGGCCCAACCCGACGGCTACCGCCATGTTGGCAAATGCCTGTATGGTTAAGCTAAAACTTAAACCCGCTGCAAGTAACGCCCCAAATGCTTTTGGCGCTTTGGTTACAATACGGATACACCGGTATAATAAAAACAGGTATAATCCTACCAAAGCAAAACCGCCTATCAAGCCGTATTCTTCAACTATAATGGCGTATATCTCATCAGAGTATGACTCTGGCAACACGTTCTTCTCGGTGCTTTTGCCCGGGCCCTTACCAAAAAAACCGCCCGTGGCAATCGCTATTTTGGCATGGTTTGATTGAAACGATTTATTTGGATCGGCCTTTTCGGGATGTAAAAACGTTTCGATACGTTTGGTATACAGGTGGCGACGCGGTCCTAAAAACATAATACCCGACAGCACCACGGCTCCTCCCAAACAAACCACCGCTATTTGTTTTACGCTTATCCGACCTATAATAAGCAGCAATATACTTACACCGAACAGCATGATACCCGTGGACATATTGGCCCAGGCGATCAAGGCAAACACTACACAAACTGAACCCATAATAGGAATGAACGACTCTTTTACGTCCTTTATATTTTCCTGCTTACGCGACAAAAGCCTCGCGAGGTAGGTTATCAAGGCTAGTTTTGCCAAATCGGAACTTTGGAAGCTCAGGCCTGTACCCGGTATAGCTATCCAGCGACTTGCATCGTTAATACGTGCGCCAAAAACCAATGTATATAAGAGCAACGGTATAGTGATAACCATTAACAGTTTGGATATACCAGCATAGTAGCGATAATCGAGTTTATGTGATATATACATTAATGCTATACCACCCGTAATCATGGCCAGGTGCTTCATCAATATCGACTCGGCGCCAACACCGCGTTTATAGGCCAACGTACCTATTGAGCTGTAAACCGCCAGCAATGATATCATAGACAATAGCACCACGATGAGCCATATCCAACGGTCGCCTTTGGTTTTGCTGAAAATACTATCGATATACATGGATCTTACTGACGCTTCCATTTTACCTTTTGATTACACTGATTATTAATTCTGATTCCACCGATCTCTCTATTTGCTTCTTTATTTTTTGTTCCCCCTTCAGGGGGTTAGGGGGCTTATAATTCTTTTACCGCTTGTTTAAACTGGTTGCCGCGGTCTTCATAATTTTTAAACAGATCAAAACTTGCACAAGCCGGAGATAACAGCACGGTATCACCCTTCTTAGCCAAATGATAGGCAATCAATGCCGCTTCAGAAGCTGACGATGTATTTACGATAATGTCCACATCATCTTCAAAAGCATCGTGTATGCGTTTATTGTCTTTACCCAGGCATACTATGGCTTTTACCTTCTGGCGCACCAGGTCGCGCAGCATGCTGTAATCATTACCTTTATCCACACCGCCCAAAATCAAAACCACATCGGTACTCATGCTTTCAAGCGCGTACCAGGTTGAGTTGACGTTGGTAGCTTTTGAGTCATTGATAAAGCTGATGCCCGATATCTTGGCAACAAACTCCAAACGATGTTCGATGTTCTGAAAATCGGCCATGCTATCGCGCAGCGTTTGGTTGCGGATATCGAGCACCTTGGCTAAGATTCCCGAAGCCATCGAATTGTAAATGTTGTGTTTACCCTGCAGGGCCAGCTCTGTGATTGACATTTTAAAATGTGCTTGTGAAGTGTTTATAATGATATCCTGGTTATCGAGATACGCTCCCGGTTCTACTTTTTGTTCTATCGAAAATGGTAACAGCTGTGCTTTAAACTCCCGGTTCAGCATACCTTTAATGGTTTCAGGATCATCGGCACAGTAAATAAAATAATCGCCGGCAGTTTGATTTTGCGTTACGCGAAACTTTGATGCCACGTAGTTTTCCATCTGGTAATCGTACCTGTCTAAATGATCAGGCGTGATGTTTAACAGCACTGCCATGTCTGCTTTAAAATCATACATATCATCCAGCATAAAGCTGCTGATCTCTAACACATAATGGTCAAACTTTTCGGTAGCCACCTGGTAGGCAAAGCTTTTACCGATGTTACCTGCCAAACCCACGTTCAACCCCGCATTTTTTAAGATGTGATAGGTTAAGCTGGTCGTAGTGGTTTTACCATTCGACCCGGTAATGCAGATCAGTTTGGCATCAGTATATCTTGCCGCGAACTCTATTTCTGAGATAACTGGCACGCCTTTTTCCTTCAGCTTTTTTATGATCGGCGCTTTCTCGGGTATACCGGGGCTCTTGATCACTTCCGCAGCCGATAATATCTCGCTCTCGGTATGTTGCTTTTCCTCAAAGCGGATATTCCACTCCTGTAACTGCGTTTTGTATTTATCCGCTATAGCGCCAAAATCCGACACAAAAACATCATAACCCTGTTGCTGCGCCAGATATGCTGCCCCGGCGCCGCTTTCGCCCGCGCCCAAAACAACAAGCAGCCTCCCTGCACCCTGAAGGGGGAGTTTTTGATTGGCTATATTGTTGTTCTTCTCCATTTTAATTTTTTTTATCATTCCCCCTTTAGGGGGTTAGGGGGCTTATCTCAATTTCAATGTGATCACGGTGATCACGGCCAGTATGATGCCGATGATCCAGAACCGGGTAACAATTTTTGCTTCATGAAAACCACGTTTTTGAAAGTGGTGATGCAGCGGCGCCATTAAAAACACGCGCCTGCCTTCGCCATATTTCTTTTTGGTGTACTTAAACCAGGATACCTGGATCATTACCGAAAAATTCTCCACCATAAAAATTCCTGCCAGTACAGGCAACATCAGTTCCTTGCGGATCATGATGGCAAAGGCCGCGATGATACCACCTATGGCCAGGCTGCCGGTATCGCCCATAAACACCTGTGCCGGGTATGAATTGTACCATAAAAAGCCTACACAAGCACCTACAAATGCCCCGGCAAACACCACCAACTCGCCCGAATTGGGGATGTACATAATGTTCAGATAATCGGCAATCACCGTGTTACCCGACACGTAGGCCAGTATAGCCAGGGTTATCCCGATAATGGCCGATGTGCCCGTAGCCAGGCCGTCAATACCATCGGTAATATTGGCCCCGTTGGATATGAAGGTGATAATGATGATCACGAAGAACAGGAACACCACCAGTGTATAGTTCTCATACCCATGACCGAATATTTTTAACACCTTACCGTAATCAAACTCGTTGTTTTTGTAAAATGGCATGGTAGTTTTGGTGGACTTTACATCCTGAGTGTAAACGGCATGGTTCCCGCGCAGGTGATAATCAACTACTAAATCGTTTTTTACCGGTAATTTTACTTCCTGGCGGATCAGGATATTTTGGTTAAAATACATGGTGTAACCAATAATGAGCGCCAAACCAACCTGACCGATAATTTTGAATTTACCCGCTAAACCCTCTTTATTCTTTTTAAATACTTTAATGTAATCATCCAGAAAGCCGATAGCACCTAACCAAACAGTGGTAATGATCATCAGGATCACGTACACGTTTTCTAACTTAGCCAGTAATAACGTCGGCACCAGGATACCCAGCAAAATAATGATACCACCCATGGTTGGCGTACCTTGTTTTTGCATCTGGCCCTCTAAGCCCAGGTTACGCACCGTTTCGCCAACCTGCTTGTAGCGGATATAATCAATTAACCGCCGACCATAAACCGTAGTGATCAACAACGACAAGATTACAGCCATCGCCGTACGGAATGTGATGTATTGAAATACACCACTGCCCGGTATGCTAAAATTGTGATCAAGATAATTGAATAAATAATAGAGCATCTCTTATTTGGCTAATTGGTTAAAAGCATTGGTCAACTCCTCTTTATCATCAAAGTGATTCTTCACTCCTTTTATTTCCTGGTATTTTTCGTGGCCTTTGCCGGCTAAAACAATAATATCCCCGGCTTCTGCCAAATGGCAGGCGGTTTTGATCGCTTCCCTCCTGTCGGTGATGCTGAGCACCTTACGCTGATCGCCTGGGCCAACACCTGCCTGCATATCTTTAATAATTTGCTCAGGGTCCTCGCTGCGCGGATTATCCGATGTCAGGATCACCTTATCGCTCCACTGGCAGGCCACCTTAGCCATTACCGGGCGCTTGGTTTTATCCCTGTCGCCACCGCAGCCAATTATTGTGATCACTTTTTCGTTTCCTTTACGGATATCGTGTACGGTGCTTAATACATTTTGCACAGCATCGGGCGTATGGGCGTAATCAACAATACCGATCACCTTGTTTGCCGAGATGATATAATCAAACCGCCCCTCGGCACCTTTTAATTTGCTTAAAGCGGTTAACACCGTGTGCTTATCCTGACCAAGCAATACCGCTGCCGAATACACAGCTAAAAGGTTATAGGCATTAAAGCTACCCACCATTTTAAACCAAACCTCTTCGTTATCTATCGTAAGCAGCAAACCGCCAAACTGATTCTCCAATATTTTGGCGCGATAATCGGCCATGCTTTTTAAGGCATAGGTTTTCTTTTTGGCTTTAGTATTTTGCAACATCACACTGCCGTTCTTATCATCGGCATTAGTGAGCGCAAACGCACCTTTAGGCAATCCATCGAAGAATGCTTTTTTGGCCTTTAAATAGTTATCGAAGGTTTTATGATAATCTAAATGATCATGCGTTAAGTTGGTAAACATGCCGCCTGCAAAAGTTAAACCACCAATACGGTGCTGCACCACGGCATGCGAGCTAACTTCCATAAAGCAGTATTCGCAGCCTTTAGCCACCATATCATCCAGCAAACGGTTTAGTTCAACCGGGTCGGGTGTGGTATGTGTGGATGGGATGATCACACCATTAACCTGGTTTTCAACTGTCGACAACAAGCCGCATTTGTAACCCAGATCGCGAAACAACTGGTACAATAAAGTAGCAACCGTTGTTTTGCCATTGGTGCCGGTAACCCCAACCAATTTTAATTTTGCCGATGGCTGATCGTAAAAATTAGCAGCCAGTTGCGCCAAAGCTACCGACGAATCGGCAACCATAATAAAATCAACCTCGCCGGCGGTATGGCCGGGCAGGTCTTCACACACTATGGCTATGGCGCCATCTTTAACAGCCTGTTCAATATAATCGTGCCCATCAACCACAGTACCGCGCACTGCTACAAACAAACATCCCGGTTTAACCTGGCGCGAATCGAACACGATGGAAGTAATTTCTACGTCGTATGCCCCCTGCAACTCTGTTGCGGGAACATTTTTTAATATGTCGCTCAGATATCTCATTGCAGTTCTATTAAAATTTTTGTCCCTTTAGGCATATAACTTCCACCAATGGCCGACTGTTTTGCTACTACTCCACTACCACGTACACTCACTTTATAACCCGCATTACCCAAAACATACAAGGCATCGCTCAGGCCCATCCCGGTTACTTCGGGCACGTATCCTTTTTTGTATTTTACATCGTCCATAGCTATACCATTACTGGTATCAACCCCTGCTGTTGCAGCGTTGGCCGATGCATAAAGCGGCTTAATGCCCAACTTGCTATACACTTCGGCAGCAGCCTTGCGATCGCCGATTTTTGGCTTAGGCATTTGCGTATTACCTACCAGGCGGAGCACAGCGTTCTGGTTAACGTCCAGATCGCGGGCAAAAACCCTGTCGGCCAGCTCCCTGAAAACCGGGCCGGCAACCTCGGCACCATAATAAGCCCCTAACGGTTTGTTAACCACCACAATAAGGCTGTATTTAGGATGTTCTGCCGGGAAATACCCGCAGAATGACGACTGATAAACCTTGTTTTTATAACCCAGTTTACCGTCGGCAACCTGCGCAGTACCGGTTTTACCGGCCACTTTGTACATGGTGCTGCGCACGGTTGTTTTACCGCTACCCAGTTCAACCACGTTCTCCAGCATAATCTTTACCTTGCTCAGCGTTACATCCGAGCATATTTTAGGATTGATCACCCGTGCCTGAAAATGTTCGACCGTGTTACCCAGGTGCCTTATTTCTTTTACAAACAGCGGTGCTATCATTTTACCGTTATTGGCAACCCCGTTATAAAATGTGAGGGTTTGCAATGGCGTCAGTTTCGATTCGTAACCATAGGCTATCTGCGGAAGCGAAAGCGGCGACCAGCTTTTACTTTTTGGCGTTTTGATGAGCGGCTGACCTTCGCCCGGTATTTGCAGGCCAAGTTTTTCATTTAAATGATACGAGTACAGCTTATCGGTAAACTGCGACGGGGTATCTTTATAAGCCTGATAGATCAGTTTTGCCGCGGCAACGTTTGATGATTTTTCAAAAGCCGTCATCACTGTGATCACGTTATTACCCAGGTGCGAGTCGCGGATAATTTTGTTATACAGTTTAGTTTGCCCGCCTTCGCAATCAACCCGCGTATTGGTGTCAATTTTATGCTGATCGATAGCAGCCATGTACGATGCCAGCTTGAAAGTAGAGCCGGGTTCGGCAGCTTCGCTGATGGCGTAATTCAATTTTTCGGCATATTCACCATCGGCAACCTTGGTATAGTTGGCAATAGCACGGATCTCGCCGGTGGCAACTTCCATCAGTATCACACAACCGTGGTCGGCCTGGCTTTTGATCAATTGTTTTTTTAATGCGCGCTCGGCAACATCCTGGAAATTCACATCGATGGTTGAGATGATATCCGAACCATCTTTGGCAGTGATCTCTTCCTCATCATCATTATTAACCGGGATCCACACATTACCTGCAATACGCTGCATTAAACGCTTGCCGTTTTCGCCGTTGATATAGTTAGAGTAAGCCCCCTCTAAACCAACCGGGTTTTTAATATTTTCGTTTTTATAACCGATGGTACGCGCAGCCAGGGCACGAAAAGGCAGGATACGCTTGTTTTTTTGTACTACAATAAGGCCGCCTTTGTATTTACCCATATTGAAAATAGGGAACTTGCGGATCTCTTTTAACTCCTCGTAAGTTACCTTGCGATGGATCAGCTCATAGCGCGAGCTATCATTACGGGCATCGCGCAGCAACCGTGAATAGTCCGTTGCCGATTTATCGCCATAAAACCTCGACAACTTTAAAGCCAGCGAATCAACCTTTTGATAAAACACTTTATCATCGGCAATGCCACCGGCCAGCATATCCATATGCAACTCATACTCGGGCACCGATGTTGCCAGCAAGCTGCCGTCAACCGAGAAGATATTACCACGCACAGCCTCTACGTTTACATACCTTGTTGACATGCTATCGGCCATAGCCTTCCATTTTTTACCCTGCACAAACTGCACACGGCACAGCTGCACAATAACCGCCAACGCAAAAAGCAGGATCAACCCAAATGCCAGGTATACCCGCAGCAATATGTTAGTTCTGATACTCATTTGTCGTCATCCTCCTCAACCGTTAGTTTTTGTGGTGGTTCAAGCGATTCTTTTATACCCAAAGTATCCACCCGCTTAGCTACTTCGGTTAATGTTGTTTTATAAGCCAGGTCGGCTTTTGTTGATTTAAAATCGAAATTCAGTTCTTTTACTTCCTTACCCAGCTTGTCTATCAGGCGTATGTTTTTTTCGGCCAGGTGCTTGTTAGCGATGTAAACCATGGCCAGAAACGCCAGGTACAATACAAAAGGCAAAGCGCGGGTAGCCGAGTCGGTTGAAACAAAACCGTTTTTAAAAAACTGCGTAAAAAAGTTGTCAGGTATCTCGCGCGGAGTTCTTTCCTCCACAACCAGATCCTTCTCCAGTTCTTCCTCTTCCCTGATCTCTTCGCGTAAACGGTTTGTCATCTCTTTACTGCTATGCGTAATTTTGCACTGCGTGCCCTGTTATTTGTTTTTATCTCTTCATCCGTGGCAGTTATTGCTTTACGCGATACCGCATCATACGGACGATCATCATTACCATAAATATCTTTTTCCAGTTCGCCGCTAAATTTGCCTTTGGCGATGAAATTTTTTACCAGGCGATCCTCAAGCGAGTGATACGACATCACTACTAACCGGCCGCCCTGCCTTAACACATCTACCGATTGTATCAAAAACTCCTGCAAGGCTTCCAGTTCCTGGTTTACCTCAATGCGCAAGGCCTGGAAAACCTGCGCCAGGTATTTATTTTCTTTACCGCGAGGTATTAAACCAGCGATCGCGTTTTTCAGATCAGCAATCGTCTCGATTTGCTTATTTAAGCGAGCCGTAGCAATTACGCGCGCCAGCGATTTAGCGTTCTGTATTTCGCCATACATCCCGAAAATGCGATGCAGATCAGCCTCAGCGTAAGTGTTTACCACTTCTTTGGCAGTGAGATTTGCCGATTGATCCATGCGCATATCCAGTTCGGCATCAAAGCGGGTTGAAAAACCACGTTCCGGAACATCAAACTGATGCGATGAAACACCCAGATCAGCCAGGATCCCGTCGGCAGGCACAGCACCATGCAAGCGGCAAAAATTCTTCAGATATCTGAAGTTTTGATCAACCAGCTCAAAACGATCATCAGCAATTACATTGGCCTGCGCATCAACGTCCTGATCAAAGGCAACCAACTTACCATCAGTGCCCAGGTGCTTTAATATCTCGCGCGAGTGGCCGCCGCCACCAAACGTTACATCAACATAAGTACCCGACGGCTTGATAGCCAAACCCTCAATACACTCAGCCAGCATAACGGGGTTATGATACTCAGTCATCGCTCCTCCTTCCTGCGCCACCCATTACCTCTTCGGCCAGGTTTGCAAAGTTTTCAGGCTCGTTATCCATTTGCGCTTCGTAAGCATCGGTAGCCCAAACTTCAATTTTGTTAAACTGGCAAGCCAGGGTTACATCGGCACCAATGCCAGCATATTCAGTCAGCGCCTTTGGCAATAACACCCGACCGGCACTATCCAACGATAATTCAGAAGCGCCACGGGTAAAATACCTGATAAATTCGCGTGTCTTTTTTTCGTACTGGTTAAGCTTGCTCAAATCGTCGACTATCTTATCCCACTCTTTCCGGGTGTAGATCACCAGGTGCTTTTCAAAGCCACGATTGATCACAAGGCCCTCGTTTTCAGCTCCGGGGAGCTGTTTTTTGAGGCCCACAGGGATCATCATCCGCCCTTTGGCATCCAGTTTACAATCAAATTCACCTAAAAAATGGGACATGGGTACAAGTCGGCATTATTTGTTATGTAAAAGTAAATACATTCTCCACTTATTACCACATTTTCCCACTAAAAGTTTTCAACATCTTGAAAATTAATTTTTTGTCCCACTTTGAAACATTTTTGGCGGTTTTGGGTAATAAAAAACCCCGGCTCAAAAATGAGCCAAGGTTAAGTTTTAACAGATTTTGTATAAAACTCCCAATTTGGTGGGAAGAAGTGGAAGTATTGAACTTCTAAATAGTATAAATCATCGTCAATGTAAGGTTATCAGCGCAGGTGCAGAGTGTTGGCTTTCGTTCTTTAGCCTGTCGATAGCTGTAACTACATAAATATAGGTATTGCCTTTCTGCGCGGTTTTATCCACGTAAGCAACTTCGGTGTTGTATTGGATGTGCAGGATATATTTAGGGTTATCAGTATTCAATGTATCCTTAGCTCCGTAGCGATAAATCACATAACCATAAACAGGCTCGCCATCCCTGGCCGGCAGCGGTGTTTTCCAGGTTAGTTTAACTCCATTGGTATCTGCTTTAGCGACAAGTTCACGTGGAGTTTTGGGAGCGATGGAATCGCGCCAGAGCATAACCGGCGGCAGAGCCGGGTAACGATAGTAATTGGTTTTGAGTGAATCGGTAAAACCAAGCGGGTTAGCCAGTAACGATTTTGAACTAAAATACACACTGCCCTGCACGCGTGGGTTGGCACGCAGGTACCTGATCTGGTACGGGAACTGGGTAGGCTCGCGGAAACCGGCCAGCTTGTTTTCGATAATGCGGTACGGCCCCATACCGATGTACAGGTGGCGATTGTAGGTGTGATCCGTCCACCAATCCATTACCTTATCAAAAGCAACATCGTCGGCGCCCAGCACACGGTAGATCTGTGGGTTGATATAATCCACCCAATCCTCCTGCACCCACTTTTTCGAATCGGCGTAAAGCGAATAATAGGAATCGCCGCCACGGGTATCAGACCCTTCGGGGTTCTGGCTTTTGTTTGCCCACACACCCGACGGGCTCAAACCAAATTTAATCCGCGGTTTATGCGCGTGGATGCTGTCGTTGAGCATTTTGATGAGTTTGTTGACGTTATCACGACGCCAGTCGCCGATATCGGTAAAGCCCGCGCCATATTTAGCAAAGGTGGCCGAATCTTTAAGCGTTTGGCCGGATACGTGGTAGGGGTAAAAATAATCGTCCATGTGGATGCCGTCTACATCATAATTGTCAACCACATCTAAGATCACTTTTACGATGTATTCGCGTACTTCGGGTATACCCGGATCAAACAGTTTTTGATTACCGTAGATAAAAAACCACTCTGGATGCAGCCGGGTAATATGGTTAGCAGCCAGGCTATTGGTATCCAGATTTTTAGTTGCCCGATACGGGTTAAACCAGGCATGCAGCTCCATCCCTCGTTTATGGGCCTCGTTGATAGCAAACTCAAGCGGATCGTAAAACGGATCGGGGGCCTTACCCTGTACTCCGTTCAAGTATTTAGACCATGGCTCGCGCCCTTTGGCGTAAAAGGCATCGGCTGTAGGGCGAACCTGGAACATAATCGCATTGATGCCCTCCTTTTGATGTTCATCCAGAATCGAAACCAGTTCCTGCCGTTGCTGCTGCGATGTTTCATTTTGCTTTTTGGGCCAGTCGATATTTTCAACCGTAGCTATCCATACACCGCGAAACTCTCGCTTGGGTTGTATGGGGTTTTCGGGTGGGATAACTACCTGGGCAGTAGTGTTGCAAGAGCTTAGTACACTTAATAAGAATATGACAATGAGCAGTTTGTGCATGGATTTAGATTAGACAGCCTTCACAGGCAAATTTATTATTAAAATGCTGCGTGGTTCAATTACCTGTAAAGGGCTGTTTGCTTCTCAAATACTTTTCAGAAAAATCTCCAATTCTCACATTGCGTTTCAAATCGTAAATCGACCAATCTTCAATTGCACTTTCGGGTATTACTACAGCATCTCCAGGTTTGATATTTTTAATTTGATAAGCTGAATCGATAAATACTCCTTCAAATTTACCATTATGATATTGATTCACTTGCGACCACATGTGTTCGTGCGTATTGTTTTCTACAAAATCAGATTTAACAGCAAAACGAAACTTTTTGTTTGTCCCATGTATCCTGATACTATCAATAAATACATTAAGATAACTTTGAGCAGTATCTTTCAAAGCCAAAAACGTCGAATCATTTTTTTCAAGGCCGACAACAAATTTATTTTTATCATCTGTTTTTTTACTTTGACATGAAAGCAAGATACAGAGGCCTAAAAACATAATAGAAGAGGTTATTGTCCGAATCATATTACAACACCCTCACCTTAATAAAGCTCGGATTTACACCCGATGTGTATACTCGTTGCGTAGCTTTAATAAAGTCCGAATCCTTAGCTTTCATGATATTCAAAAACTGCTGCGGGTTACGGTCGATGAGCGGGAACCAGGTGCTTTGTACTTGCACCATAATGCGGTGGCCTTTTTTAAAGGTGTGCAGCACATCCTGCAGTTCCCAATTTACCGGAGTTACCTTGCCGGGAACAAACGGTTCGGGTTTGCTAATGTTGTTACGATACTTGCCCCGGATAGGCTCGCTGCGCACCATTTGCTGATAACCGGCCATTTTTATATCCTTACCGGTAAATTTATTGTTCGAAGCGGTATCGGGATATACATCCAAAACCTTCACTACAAAATCGGCATCGGTACCGGTGGTTGATACCTTAAGGTTTGCCCAGATGTTGCCGGCAATGGTTACATCTTCGGTCAGCACATCGGTTTGATAGCTCAACACATCTTTACGGCCGACTAAAAAACGCTGATCAGCGGTCATGTATTCGCGCTGCATATCCATGGTTTCTTTCCTGTCGGCTATAAAAGGCACCGGGTTGGCCGGATCGGATATGTACTCATCGTAGCTGTCTTTCCCTTTTTTATCCGGGGCTGTAAAAGATAGCTTACCACCAGGCAGCAGGTATAAATTCTTTTCGGCAAAACCCGCCGGCGGCCAGGTGTTATAGGTTTTCCAGGCGTTGGTGCCCGTTACAAAAGTATTTACCGGGGCCAGATCGAGCGGGGTTTCTTTTAAATAATGACTGAAGAATTTAAACTCGATATCATCGCGGTAATGCGGGCCGGTTGGGCCGCCAAAATCAACATCACCTAAATGGTCGCCTGCACCACGCGACCAGCCGCCATGCACCCAGGGGCCCATAGTGAAATAGATCGGCGTATGCGGATTGTTCTTAACCAGTGTTTTATATGTATTGATGGCGCCATACAAGTCTTCAGCATCGTACCAGCCGCCGGTAACCAGTACCGCGGTTTTAATATCGTGCAGATGGTAAAGTACGTTGCGGGCTTTCCAATGTTCATCGTAATCGGGATGATCCATCATTTCATTCCACAAACGGATGGTATCTTTATAATACTTGTCATTGGTGTTTTTCATCGGGCCCATCTTCATAAAAAAATCGTAACCATCATCGGTGCCGGGATTAAACCTGCCACCGGGGCGTTGCGTAGGCTTATCATCCTGGCGATTGGTAAAGCCCGGGTAAAAGCCAAAATTAGCCACTAAAAAGAAAGCGCCGTTGTGCCAGCCGTCATCGCGCCATAAATCGGCAATGGGCGCCTGCGGTGATGCTGCCACCAAAGCGGGGTGGCGGCTCAATAAAGCGGTTGTAGTGTAAAAACCGGGGTACGATATTCCCCATACGCCTACCTTACCATTGTTATTAGGAATATTTTTAAGCAGCCAGTCGATCGTATCATAGGTATCGGTGCCTTCGTCAACATCTTTATTGGTTTTATGATCCTCTAGTTCGGGCGTCATTTCCTCATAAATACCCTCGCTCATCCAGCGGCCGCGCACATCCTGGTATACAAAAATATAGCCATCGTGCACAAAAGCTGATGACGGGCCAAGCGCACCTTTATAACCCGCACCATAAGGCGCAACGCTGTAACACGTGCGATCCATCATAAAAGGGTATTTCTTCGACTGATCTTTTGGTACATATACCGACGTGAACAGCTTTTTACCATCGCGCATGGGTATTTGGTATTCGGTTTTGGTGTAGTTGTCTTTAATGTACTGTGCATCGGGGCCGAGGGGGCGTTGTGCATAAACGCCGGTGCTTATCATGACCAGGATAAAAACGAAGAGTTTTTTCATAAATGTTTTAAAATGGAAGTCAGTATAAAGCATAAAAATAAGAAAACAATGGACAATAAAAAGATGCTAATACCTATATAAAGCATGTGACCTTAACGGATGCCCTTCAGTTAGTTGCGGGTGATCGAAAACGCCCTCGTACTGCATCCCTATCTTTTGCATTACCCGCTGAGAGCGCTGGTTTAGTACGGCGGTGAACGAGTAAATTGTGCCCAACTTTAAAACATCGCTATTGTATTTAAGGCACGCGGTTGCGGCTTCGGTTGCAAAACCCTGCCCCCAATCGGCAAAGCTGTACCGCCAGCCAATTTCGATACAGGGCGTAAAATGACTATCGAAACGGGTGGGATTAAAACCGGTGAAACCAATAAAACGGCCATCATCTTTACGCTGCACCGCATACAGGCCGTAACCATGTTCATTTATTTGTGTGGTTATCCTGCCTACGCTGGCCATGGTTTCTGCTTCGGTTAAAACCGATGGAAAAAACTCCATCACACGTACATCTTTATTCATATTGATGAAAGACTGGTAATCGCTTTCTATCCAATCGCGCAATATCAACCTTGATGTTTCAATAAATATTCGCGGCATCATAACAGGATCTATCTATACACAAAAGAGGCAAACTATTGCAGCCTGCCTCTTTAAACCTTTGATGATATATTAGTTATTATTCGTTTATCGCTTTAACGCCCGGCAATTCTTTACCTTCCATGTATTCGAGCAGCGCACCGCCGCCGGTAGATACATAGCTCACCTCATCGGTTAAACCAAACTTAGAAACCGCTGCTGCAGAGTCGCCGCCGCCTATTAGCGAGAATGCACCTGCTTCGGTAGCTTTTACTACGGCATCGGCAATGGCTTTGGTACCCACTAAAAAGCTTTCCATTTCAAAAACACCCATCGGGCCGTTCCACAAAATAGTTTTCGAGCTTTCAACAACCTTGCTGAATGCTTTTACAGTTTCGGGGCCGATATCCAGACCCATCCAATCGTCTTTAATAGCTTTGGTTGGCGATACCTCTTTATTGGCATCGTTGGCAAAGGCATCGGCAATAACGGTATCGGTCGGCAGGTATAATTTAACACCTTTATCTTTTGCCTTTTGTACGATAGAGGTAGCCAGATCAAGCTTATCGGCCTCAACCAGCGATTTGCCGATGGTACCGCCATCCGCTTTAGCGAAAGTGTAAGCCATACCGCCGCCAATGATGAGGTTATCTACCTTATCAAGCAGCTTTTCGATCAGTAATATTTTATCCGAAACCTTTGAACCGCCCATAATGGCGGTAAACGGCCTGGCTGCGCCGTTCAATATCTTTTCGGCATTGGCCAGCTCGCCGGCCATTAAATAGCCAAAGTATTTGGCGTTAGGAAAAAACTGCGCAATAACCGCTGTTGAAGCATGCGCACGGTGCGCGGTACCAAAGGCATCGTTCACATACACATCGCCAAGTTTCGACAGTTTTTCGGCGAAAGCTACGTCGCCTTTTTCTTCTTCTTTATAAAAGCGCAGGTTCTCGAGCAATAAAACCTCGCCCGGCTGCAGTGCTTTTGCTTTTTGTACGGCTTCTTCCCCAATACAATCGTTGGCAAACTCAACCTGCTGGCCTAACAGATCGGACAGATGAGCCACCACGTGTTTTAACGAATATTTATCGGTAGGGCCATCTTTTGGCCTGCCCAGGTGCGACATCAGGATAACCGAGCCGCCATCCTTTAATATTTTATTGATCGTTGGCAAAGCAGCCGTGATACGGTTATCGTCGGTTATTTTAAAATCGTCGTCGAGCGGCACGTTAAAGTCGACCCTGATCAATGCTTTTTTACCTGAAAATTTTATCTGATCTATTGTTTTCATAAATATGGATTGCAATTAAAGTTGAATGAGCGCCAAATTCCGAAATTATTACCAAAACGGATAATAAAACGCTAAAAAAATCGCCGTGAATGCCTATTTATTGATGAAGAGGTAACCTCCAGTTAACTTATGGTATCAGGATCACGGATTTTAAGATACATCACATAATGCGGACCAATGCCCGCTACTTCGAATTCGGGCGAAATGATCTCGAAGCCAATATTTTGATAGAACTTCGCTGCTTTTTTACGGGCATTGCACCATATATAGTTAGCCTTTTGGCCGCGCAGGTAAACTATGGCAAAGTTGAGTAACTGGTTGCCGATATTTTTTCCGCGATGCTCTTCTAACGTAGCCATTCCGCGTAATTGATAACCAACACCGGCAAACGGCTCACGCGGTTCGGGATGAAAGGAGGCTACACAAACCAGCGTATTATCAGCAAAATAGCCGAGGTGGAAAGCGCCTTCTACATCATCGGATGGGAAGTGGGGCTGGCCGGGGGGCAGTTTTCCTTCGCGCAATACAATGTTGCGGATATCGAACACATCGTCGAGACTGATAAATCTGATCATTTGAGTAAACTGATTTCTTCCACCAAATTAGCTAAACGGCTTGAATATCCCATTTCGTTATCATACCAGCCAACCACTTTAACCAAACCGCCTACTACAGATGTGAGCTGTGAATCGAATATGCAGCTGTGCGGGTTATCCAGTATATCAACCGAAACGATGGGGTCTTCGGTATATTCCAATATATCCTGCATGGCGCCTTGCGAAGCCCGCTTAAACGCAGCATTGATCTCTTCAACCGTTGGGGTTTGCTTTAGGCTGCAGGTAAAATCGGTAAGCGAACCGTTTAAAACCGGCACGCGGATACCTGCCCCGCCTAACTTGCCCTTTAAGTGCGGAAATATTGAGGTAATAGCCTTTGCCGCCCCGGTTGTTGTGGGGATGATGGATGCCGAGGCCGCCCGTGCCCGTCGCAGGTCTTTATGCGGCGCATCGTGCAGATTTTGGTCGCCCGTCATCGAGTGTACCGTGGTAATATAGCCATCAATAATTCCCCAGTTATCATCCAACACCTTAACCATGGTGGCTACATTATTGGTAGTACACGATGCATTTGACAGCACCGCCGAATGCAGATCGACCTGGCCGTCATTTACACCCAAAACTACCGTTGGTACATCCCTATCGCCCGAAGGAGCGGAAATAATAACCTGTTTGGCTCCGGCCGTTAAATGCTGTGCTGCTGCCTGCCGCGATGTAAATTTACCTGTCGACTCTACAACCAGGTCGATACCCAATTCGCCCCAGGGCAATTGCAAAGGGTCTTTTTCGGCAATTACACTGATATGTTTACCATTAATGATCAGCGTACCGGCATCAAAACCAACCTCACCTTTAAACCCACGGTGTACCGAATCGTACTTAAATAAATGTGCCAGGGTTTCGGTATCGGTCAGATCGTTAATGGCAACCACCTCGATATTGGGGTGCTGCAATATCTGCCGTAAAAATATCCGGCCTATCCTGCCAAAACCATTGATAGCTATTCTCATCTTAGAAATATTCAGGCGGCAAAGGTATGAAGTTTAAAACGTTGGAGGATTGAAATGTTTTAAAGTTGCAAAGTTGTGATGGTGTTGCGGATATGCTTATTGTGAATAGTTTACAGAAGAGTAGATTTTTTTTGTAGAGAGTGGCTTATTGTAATTAGATAATTAGGTTTTATAAGGGCAGTAAAGTATTATACGTAATTTAGATTTGGGCGTTGCCTTCGGCCCAGGCTGTACGCTCATACTGCACAGGCCTTAGCCACGGGGCCGGTATCCGCTCCCATCCTTAACGCAAGTCTTCGCGGCTCGTAATTATCTTGATTCTTGCATCTTGGCTCTTGATTCTTATTCCCCTTTGGTAAAAGCAATATTGGCACTCAGCCACGAGCCTTTAGGCCTGAACTTATGCGGGTTGGCGGCATTGTTTAAAAACGGAACTTTATAATCTTCCAGGTTCATAGGGACATCTTCTTCTATACGTGTGCCATCGTCCCAAACCTGGTATTTGTATTCGTATTTGGCTATTTTTTCACGTTCGCCGTTTTCGAGGATACTGTGTGTGTGGTTACAGTAAGCCAGGGTATTTTCGTTCAATTCAGCCTGCCAGGCTATCCAGTATACACCGGGTTCGGTGTCAAGGCCGGTATCTTTACCATAATTATAAATCTTGATGATCACATCGAAAAAGAAACCTTCTGGCAGTACGTCGGGCACGTTTTCGAGGTATTTAAGCAAGTCGAGGCCATTTTCGACCGAGCTTTTGCTCATCTCGGGGCGCACCATTGCTATTTTGATAAAATGAGTTAAAAAACCACGACTGGCTTTTAGCTTTGTGGCCAGTAGGCGCCGCTCGTTAACTGTTAACTTAACCATTTGCTTAGTTTACAATACAACCCGCCAAATGAGAATAAGTTTGAAGCACCACATGTAAACTTGTTTCGGTGGCTTACGGACGGCCGGGCGCATAGCAATTACGAGAGATCACGAAACAAGTTCGGGATGACGCTGTATCTTATTATCTACTTTACCACCATTTGCACGGTATTGCGGCTCAGTTGCTCAAGCAATACAACCTTGCCCGTAGTTAATTCTTTAAGCAACTCCTGTTTATAGTGGCGCACAGTGATCAGCATAAGCTGACTATTGTATTTGATGCGAAAATTATGCTGAAACGATTGCAATAGTTTTTCAAAACGTTCGGCATCATGATCAAAACAAACCGAAAAACTCCTGGCCGAATTTTGCATGGTGTTTACCTTAACATGGCTTTGCGCAAATGTGTGGAAGATTTCGCTCAGGTGGTTCTCGGATATAAAAGAGTAGTCTTTGGTGGATATCGACAACAAAACCTGGTTGGGCTTTACGATGATCACCGGGGTATCGTATTTTATAAATTCGCTTTCGCGGATGATGGTACCGGCTTCATCAGGATGCATAAACGGCTTTACCAGCAAAGGTATTTTGGCATTTTGCAGTGGTTTAATGGTTTTGGGATGGATAACACTGGCGCCGTAATAGGTCATCTCGATGGCTTCGGCGTAGGATAATTCATCGTACTTTACCGTATCGGGGAACAGCTTCGGGTCGGCATTTAAAACACCGGGTACATCTTTCCAGATGGTAACCGATTCGGCCTTCAGGCATGCCGCAAAAATAGACGCGGTATAGTCCGACCCTTCGCGCCCCAGCGTAGTGGTAAAGTTTTCGGATGTGCCCCCAACAAAACCCGGGGTAATTACCACGCCTTTCTCCAGCAGTTTGGGTACATCCTGTTCAATACTTTTGCAGGTTTTGCTCCAATCAACAATTCCTTCACGATAAGTGTTATCGGTGTGGATATAACCGCGCGCATCCAGCCAATGGCTTTTTATACCGGCTTTATTGAGGTAAGCATTAACAATGCGGGTTGATACCATTTCGCCGATGGATACGATCTGATCATAAATAAAATCAAAATCATCATGCGGCTCCTCTTCTATTGCCCACTCAATTTCCACGAAAGTGTTATTCACTTCGTTAAAAACCGCGTGGTTTGCCGGAAATAGCTCAACTAAAATATCGTGGTGATATTGCTTGATCTCGTCAAAAACGCTATGCATCTCGTCGCTTTGCTCTACATAAGCGCGGGTTAGTTTTTCGAGCGCGTTAGTGGTTTTGCCCATGGCCGATACGACGATAAGCAATTGCTTATCCCGGTTTTTGCGGACTATCTCGGTTAAGTTGATGATACCGGCAGCATTCTTTACCGATGCGCCTCCAAATTTATATACCTGCATTATTTAATGTATTGGCTAACCACGGTATGCGGTTTGAGCAATGTTTTGATTTGTGTGTACGGGATGAACAGATCGGTTACACCGGCGGCATAGGGTTTAATTTCGTACTGGTTATATAAAAAGCGTATCCCCCAGGGCATGATCAGAAAGTTATGGTTGAGCGAGAAGATATTGCCTTTAAAAAAATAATCGCGCGCCAGTGACGAAGTATCCTTGAGGTTTTCGTTTTTACGGAAGATGGCTTCGGCAATTTTGGTGAGTTTAGGCAAATAACCATCCACAAAAATATCGCTTAACGCGATCTGCTTTTGGGTAGCCGTGTTCCAGTTCGTGAATAAGGTTAACTGGATAGGATGCGCATTCCCCGAAAAGGTTGAACCGCCGGTTTCGATGGTGACGAGGCTTGAATCCTGGCGCACCACGTTAGCATACAGAGCGAGGTTGAAGGACAGCAATGTTTTCTTTTTTGCCTTTTTAAATGATTCGTATTCGGTAATGAAATGTTTGGCGCGGGTTTGCAGATCCTTATCGGGATGAGCATCAAACAGGTTGAGTATCTTTTGGGATACGGAATCATTCAACAGATCCTGACCGGCAAATACCGGGTACTTTATTTTGGCCACAGCACAGCCACTATCAGGTTTATTGCCGCAATCCGGGGCCCGCTCTTTGATAACCTGGTAGGTGTAGTGCAGGGTATCGGTAGTGATATCGGGTTTTGTACCCTGTTGCCCAGAATGGAAACACGACGAAAAGATCATCGCGATAAGCGGAACAACCAAAACCCGTTTTATGTTCATGCTTTGTGTACCTGTTGTTTTGATAAAGATGCGTTGAGCCAGCCGGCTTCGATGCCTGCCTCATACTTTTTATAAAAATCGATGGCGGGCTGGTTCCAATCGAGCACCTGCCAAACCATGCCGCTAAAGCCCAGTTCTTTGGTTTCCTGTACTATGCGATCAAACAATAACTTACCAAAGCCTTTACCGCGCATGCTTTCGGTAATGATGAGGTCCTCGAGGTATACACGTCTGCCTTTCCAGGTAGAGTAGCGCACATAATATAATGCGAACCCAACAATGTATTGATCAGCCTCGACCACAAAGGCTTTCCAAACCGGTTTGGCGCCAAAGCCTGCATCTTCAAATTCTTCCAGGCTTACCTCCACTTCATCGGGTGCTTTTTCGAATACGGCCAGTTCGTGTACCAGTTCCAGCAACCTTGGGCAATCTTCTCTTCTCGCTTCCCGTAAATTTATCTGCATATTGTTTCCTTTGTTGTGTCGAGACACACCCCTGCCCCCTCTCAAGAGGGGAACCAGTTGCGCATCTCCCAGTATTAATTATTTTTCCAGTGTTTAATAACCCTTTGCCCGAATATGGTGCTGCCAAGCCTTACCATAGTGCTGCCCTGCTCAATGGCCAGTTTATAGTCGGACGACATGCCCATCGATACTTCTTTAAAAAAGTCGTCCTTGCGGAAAAAGCTTAGCTTAATGCCATCAAACAAGGTTTTGAGTTCGTAAAACTCATCTTTGATCTGCTTTTCGTTATCGGTGTTGGTGGCAATGCCCATCAGGCCAATAATACGCACATTTTGCATAGCCCGGTACTCATCCGAACGTAACAATTCGATCAGTTCATCATATCCCAGGCCAAACTTGGTGTCCTCGTCGGCAATATAAATCTGCAGCAGGCAGTTAATTACCCGCTCGTTTTTAGCGGCCTGTTTATTAATTTCCTGCAAAAGTTTTAAACTATCAACAGACTCGATCAAACTGATGAAGGGCGCAATATATTTTACCTTGTTGGTTTGCAGGTGGCCTATCAGGTGCCATTGGATATCTTTTGGCAGCTTTTCGTACTTTTCAACCAGTTCCTGCACCTGGTTTTCGCCAAAAATGCGCTGGCCGGCGGCATAGGCTTCCTCAATGTCTTCAACCGGTTTTGTTTTTGATACCGCCACCAGTTTTACCTTTAAACGGCTGGTTTCGGCATTTAAATTTTTTATATTATCTGCAATACTCATTAATCCGTAATTTTACCCATTAAATGGTGCTAAATTACAGAATGCGTTTTTATATCATCTTGTTTTTTTGTTCGGTATGTTTTTTTTGTAGCTGCAGTTCGGATGATACGCCGAAAGGGCTGCTTAAAATGCACGATATGGCTGAGTTGCTTACCGATATACATATTGTGAACGGAAGCCTGTACCAGGTTCCTAATCAGCCCGATAGCATTGCAAAGCATGGCATGGGGCTTTACCTGGCTGTTTTTAAGATCCACCATACGGATAGTGTAACATTCAGGAAAAGCCTGAAATATTATTCGCTGCACCCTGATGAACTCAGTTTAATATATGAGGGTGTAAGCCGAAGGCTAACCAAAAAGGCAGACTCGTTAAAGAAAATAAAGGACCATATTGATGCTGTGAAACGTAAGGCTCCTAACTTTAAAGCCGATTCGATCAAAGCTAAAAACAAGGCCGACTCGATAGCTAACGTGTATCGTAAACATATTGAAGACTCGATGAAAACCGCTAACAAAAAAAACGAGGCTGAGTTTAAAAGGATAAAGCAGTTTCACAACACCATTAAATTTAAGAACAGAAAACTCACTCCCGCTCAATAAATGCTTTACCCCAATAACAGTGTTGATAAACTTGGTTTTACCGAAGTAAAGGAACTGATCAAAACGCGTTGCCTGAGCACAATGGGCCAGCAAATGGTTGACCGCATACAGGTAATGAGCAATTACGACCAGATACGTAAGTTTTTGAGCCAGGCGCAGGAGTTTAAAAATATACTGGAGAACGATTCGCCGCTGCCTATCCACCACTTTTTTGATATCAAGAGTCTGGCTAACAAAGCCCGGTTGGAAGGCGCTTTTTTAAGCGAAGAGGAATTTTACCAGGTACAGGCATCGCTTACTACGGTTTTTGCCGTGATCAGCTACTTTAACGAGCGCGAAGGGCAGTACCCTGACCTGGAAGCTTTGTTTGAGCATTTGCCGATAGAGAAGATCATATTAAAACACATTGACCGGGTTATTGACCCAAAGGGTAAGATACGGCCCAATGCTTCTCAGCAACTGATGGAAATAACATCGGGTATAGCCAAAGCAGAACAGGAAGCCCGCCGAAAGATAGACCATATTTTTAAAACAGCCACAGGCAGCGGCTGGACAGCTGACGGCAGTTTAACTGTACGCGATGGGCGCCTGTGTATCCCGCTGTTAGCGGAAAACAAACGCAAACTGAAGGGTTTTATACACGACGAATCGGCATCCGGGCAAACCGTGTATATGGAACCTGAAGAGGTTTTTACTTTAAACAACCGCATACGCGACCTTGAATTTGAGCGCCGCCGCGAGATAGTTAAAATACTGACCGCGCTGACCGACGAACTGCGGCCTTATACCCCGCTCCTGCTATCGTACCATAGCCTGTTAACCAAGCTTGACTTTGTGCGGGCAAAGGCGCTTTTCGCGATAGATATTGAGGCCAGCATGCCGGTTTTACACCAGGATGCACGCATAAAGCTGGTTAATGCACGGCACCCATTGCTATTTTTAAGCTTTAAAAAAGAGCATAAAACCGTGGTGCCGCTTAATGTACAGATTGACGAACAGAACCGCATTGTTGTAGTATCGGGCCCTAATGCCGGTGGTAAATCGGTTTGTATGAAAACCGTTGGTTTATTGCAGATGATGGTGCAGGCAGGCTTGCTGATACCTGCTGCCGAAGCCAGCGAGGTGGGCGTGTTTAAGCAGATATTTGTAGATATTGGCGATGACCAATCGATAGAAAGTGACCTGAGTACCTACAGTGCGCACCTGAGCAAAATGAAGAATTTTGTGGAGCAGGCCAACGGTAAAACGCTGATATTGATCGATGAGTTTGGTACCGGTACCGACCCGCAGTTTGGCGGCCCTATTGCCGAAGCAGTGCTCGAATCGCTTAACCTTAAAAAGGTAAAGGGTATGGTAACCACGCACTATAGTAATTTAAAGATCTTCGCGAGTAATACCGCCGGGCTGGAAAATGCTTCGATGCTGTTTGATAATAAGGAAATGCGGCCCTTGTATATGCTCGAAGTTGGTAAACCGGGTAGTAGCTACGCATTTGAGATAGCACAAAAAATAGGTTTGCCGCAGCAGGTGCTTAACCTGGCTAAAAATAAGATCGGCGACAGCCAGAAAAAGGTGGATACCTTGCTTGTTGACCTGGAGCGCGAAAAGAACGAACTGTACCTATCAAAAGTGCAGCTCGAAAAGCAACAGCGCCGCGTGAGCGAGTTGATGCAGGAGAACGAGAAGTTAAAAGCCTACTACGACGAAAACAAACGCACGCTGGTGAGTGAGGCCAAACAGGAAGCCAAAAACATCATCCTAAACGCCAATAAGCTGGTTGAGAATACGATATCTGAAATTAAGAGCAGTAACGCCGATAAGGAAAAAACCCGCGAGCTTCGCGAAAAGCTGAACAGCGAGGTTAAGAAAAATACAGTTAAGCCTATTGCACCAAAGCCTGTGGCCGAAGAGTTGAAGGTTGGCGATTGGGTAAAACTAAACGACAGCGATACAACCGGCGTAATTATGGAGATTGCCCGCGATAACCTGATCATTGCCATTGGCGACCTGCGCACCGTAGCCAAAAAGAACCGGGTGCAAAAGGTATCGAAAAAGGAAGTACCGAAGGAAGTTCGCCGTTCGTACAACAGTAATACGGACAGTCTGGCCAATTTTAGTCCGGAGATCGATGTGCGCGGCAAACGCGGCGAAGAGGCCCTTTACGAAATTGAAAAATACCTGGATAAGGCTATTATGATGGGTTTCGGTAACCTCAAGATCATTCACGGTAAAGGCGATGGGATTTTACGCAAGCTGATACGCGAGTACCTGCGCAAATACAGTGAGGTTGACCGCATGGAAGATGAGCATGCCGATAGAGGTGGTGATGGGATTACGTACGTGTATTTGAAGTGATTTCGAATTTTCTCTCCTCACGTCTTTGCGAGGTATGAAGCAATCCCCAATAGGCAAGTCGGACTATGCAAAACGACTCTGTAAATCGGGGACTGCTTCATGCCTCGCAGTGACGCTTTAAAACCTACCTCACATTCCAATTAAACCCAACCGCTACCCCTGCCGATTGCAAACCAACCTGACCGAAACCTATCTGCGTTAATGGCAGCTTTAAATAGGGTTGCACAACCAACCCAAGCTTATTGTTGAGCTGGTGCTGATAATTGACATTCATATTCAATATGCCCAACAGGTGTTGATTTTGATTGCTGATGTCGACATCAACGCCATCTTTAGCTGGATCGGGGAAGTTGAAGCGGTAATCCTCTTTTAGCATAATGTATGATGATAAGCCCGTGCCCACGGTAAAGCTATTGCGGCCCTTGTTATACAGTTGATAATTGATATTGAGTGGGACATCGAGCACATAACAGTTGGCATTAACCGTGTTGGGTTTGGCGTTGCTTGTCCACAGGCCGGCACTCCAGCCGGGGCTGTTTGTTCTGTAATTGCTCAAACCGGTTTGGTAGGGTTTTATCGCATAGGCGGCACCTGTAGTGATGCTTAATTTGGGGGATAGTTTTAATGAGAACCCTACCGCCAGGTTAAGCCCCGTTTGCTCATTATGAAACGAACTAACCCCGTTTACATCGGGCGCAGCCAACACAGTAAGCGCAAATCGGGGTGCGCTTGTCGTAACGGATGTTGCCGGCTTTTGATGATCAGCAAGTGTGGTTAAGCCTGTTGCCGGATCGATAATTGCAGGCACAATGGCCAATGCCGGGGTAAGGCTTTCGTTAATATGCAAATTGCTGTTTTGAACCGCGAGGCTAAGTGTTTGCAGGGTTGTATAGATCTTCTCCGCACTATCAGCAAGCTCCACATTAACCGGCGTATTTTTGGTGTGGATATGATAACCCGCTTCTTTTGCAACACCATACAAAATATGCGAAGCGCTGTTTGGGTGCGATGTTATCTTATTTGTTTTTGTAACTATGCCGGCGTTCTCTCTATCCGGACGGGCAACAGTATATCCGGTTTTAGCTGAACTACCGCCCATCGGTTTGCCGGGGTTATGTTGTATAAAATGCACACTTAAATATAAAAGCAGCGATGCAGCCATACCACCAGATACACGGTACAGCCAGATCATCCCCCTCTTTTTTTTGCGGGGTTGGGGCGATAGGATACTCTCCATACTCTCCCATTCTTCTTCCACGAAAACCGGGCTGTGCCTCTCAGTAGTTAGCTTGCTTTTGAACAGAAAATCCAATTCGTTATCACTATTCGGTTTCATATGTTATCTATTAAAGCGTCACTTTTAAATTAAGTACATCAATGGCGTTGGTGGCGTAATAAGTATCGGTACCCGAAGTGCCCGGAAGCTGCGCCGCCGCTATGATCATTTTTTTAAGTTTTTCCCTGGCCTTAAACAGGTTGGATTTCGAGGTCCCACCGGATATGCCTAACAATTCACCGATCTCTTCGTGTGTGTAACCTTCAATGGCATATAAGTTGAATACGGTGCGGTATGCCTGCGGCAGTTTCTGTATCATAGCCAGCAGGTCGTCGTATTCTAATTTATGATCGGGCAGATCGTAATTACCGGCATATTCTACATTGTCCAGGCTTTCGGTATAGGCCATTTTTAAATTGCTGTGGTAGTAATTAATGGCTGTGTTGATCATTACCCGGCCCAGCCAGGCTTTGAAAGGTTTTACCCGGTCGTACTGAGCGAGTTTGGTAAAAACTTTATAAAAGCCCTGATTCATTACCTCCGATGCTTCGTACCGGTTAACAGCATAACGAAGGCATATCGCCATGGCAAACCCATAAAATGTTTTGTAGAGCTCTTTTTGATGCTTCCGATCGTTTTTGAGGCAGCCCGCCAGTATTTCTTGTAATTCTTCTTCTCCCATCGGGGGTATTATTACTTCGTAATAAGTTTTGGTGTAACGTGGTCAACACAGCAAAACCTGGGTAATGGTTGCCTCCACACTGATTTTTTTTTCGATAAGATCTAAATCATAATTATTTGAAACACAAGGCAACTAATCAGGCATCGGGTTTGTAATGCGCATACAAAACCAGTAAAAACATAATTCCATGAAAATGAAAACAAAAAAATTCAGCTATTTGATGGTAGCCGCTTCTATGGCCTTTGCGCTGTTAAGCACTTCTTGCAAAAAGAGTTCAAACCCTGATACTGCTCCGGCGCCGGTTGTGGTAACCGGGGTGCAGATAACCTATAACTCCGCTTTGGGAAACATCATTACCGACAATGCAGGCCGTGCGCTTTACTTTTTTTCTAAAGATGCCGCTGCAACAGGCTCGTCGTGCTCGGGCACCTGCCTGGTAACCTGGCTGCCGTTTTACCAGGCCAACCCTACTATGGGTACAGGATTACTGGCTGCCGATTTTGGTGTGATTACCCGCGCTGACGGAAACATGCAAACCACCTATAAAGGCTGGCCCTTATACTATAACGCAACCGATGCTGCTGCAGGCGACGTAAAAGGCGATGGTGCAGGCGGCGGTGTTTGGGTTGTAGCCAAGGCCGGTTATACCGTAATGTTTGCCAATGCTCAACTTGTTAGTTTGGAAGGAGTATTCTACTCAAGCCTGGGTGTTGCAGGCACCGGTCCATCGCAGTACTTAACCGATAGTAAGGGCCGTACACTGTACATTAATACTAACGATACCTTTAATCAAAACCACTTTACCAATACCGACGCTCAGCATAATGGTACCTGGCCGGTTGTACCAACTACCGGGGTTGACGATATCCCAACCGGGTTTGATAAAGCCCAGTTTGGTGCGATTGCAACCGTAACCGGAGGCCAGCAATTAACCTATAAAGGCCGCCCGCTGTACTATTTTGGACCGGACAACTTAACCAAAGGCAATACCAAAGGCATTAGCTACCCTACACCGGGTGCAGCTATATGGCGGGTTGCAAATGCAGCTACTACTCCATTACAATAAAAACCACCTTGTATAATAACCCCAAAAACGGGCAGAGGCTTTGATGGCTTTTGTCCGTTTTTTTATGCAGCTACATGGGTCTGCGTAAGCGGTGATGCCGGTACTTGCGCTCCCACACTTTATACCAGTTTTTATTTTTGGGATAGCTGCGGTGCGAGGTAGCATTATTACAGATCAACGCGATGAACAATAAGATCAATACCCCCGAAAGTACCGGACTCAGTACATAAAAAAATCCCAGTGCCTGTATTTTTACCGAACCAATATTGGCTATGAGCGCGGTTGCGCCTGCGGGCGGATGCAATGTTTTGGTGATCTGCATGGCTACAATGGCCAGCGAAACCGAGAGCGCCGAACTTAACCATACCTCTCCGGGTATCAGCTTATGCATGGTTACGCCAATAAGGGCACCTATTACATGGCCGCCAATTAAATTACGGGGCTGTGCCAGCGGACTGTTGATGGCTCCGTAAATGAGCACCGACGACGCGCCGAATGAGCCGATGAGAAACATATTATCGTAAACATCCAAATACCTGCTGTTAATAAAACCAAGGATACCAATACCTAAAAATGACCCGATAAATGTCCACAGGTGCTCTTTAAAATCGATCAGTGTTTCTTCGTAAATGATATATTTTGCCCGCCTGACATGGCGTTTGATCTTTCGCCTCATAATTGCCGCGAAATTAGTGATATGGTTTTGAAAATTACAGTTGATGAGTGCATTTAAGCGGACCGCAAATCAGTACTCAGCCTAAGGTCGGTGTTATCACCGCACCTTCACGTTCTAAGTGGTGCGGTGATAACACCGACCACAAGCTAACAGTAAATCCGGACTAACGGTTTACATATTACCAATACTTACTATCCTATATATTTTGATATAGTTAGATAAAATAATACACTGATATGCAAACCCATTACAGTATACACACTTTATATCCGGGTATATTTGATATATAAACCATTAAAAAACCTGTATGAAAAAGACAAAATTATTACTGCTGGCAATGGTATTTGCCGCTTTGTTGTTTGGCTTTAATAAAGCCCGGGCCGATAATACGGTACATGTTGTTTTAAAGTCGTGGTCCAATAATATTGCCTACTGGGAAACCTCAACCAGTTGGACCGTTACGCTGCACAACAACACTACATCCGAAGATTATACTTTTTATACCAGCTGGTATAACCTGTACGATGATGGCTATCATTTGGGCTCTGTTAGCCCCGGTACTTATACTGTAACGGTTAATTATTATAATAGCCAGGTGTATTCTTATCCGTTTGACTGGTATATTAATGATGAAAGTAACAGCAGGACCATGGACGGCGGCACTGATTATACCTTAACGTCAACTGTATACGCTACCAACGATCTTGATTACATTAATCCCAACAACATCGGGCTTAATATATACCTGTTTGCCGGATAATTAACGGTTACAACAGATCTGCAAACCGCCTCATGATATACTTATGAGGCGGTTTTTGTTTATTAGTGAATTGCAAATCCGGACTAACGCGAGTATAAAAGGACACACCCCTCCGCCCCTCTCAAGAGGGGAATCGCACGATGCCTCCGCTTTTTTATCTTCCTGACACCTGTGGCGATAACACCACCTTAAGCTAAAGAACAGGAAAGTTAATAGCCGTTTTTCTTGGCATTTTACCAAAAAATCAGTATATTGTATGCTTGGCGCGAGGCCTTTTGTTTAGCAGATACCTGACTTGTTAAGCAGGTGGGTATACCTACATCGTACCCACCTGAAACCCACCAATACCCACCTTCTTTTGGGGATGCAAAACAGCAAAAAGGCCTTTTGAATTACTTAAATAAGGATTTTACATAAAAAGAAGTAAAAAATACCGACAAATACCCCCCTTGAAAAGATTCAAGAGACAAGAATCAGGAATCAAGATAGAAAACACCCATGTGTGTTTAGTAAGAGATCATAGCTATAAAACATTCAAACTTTAAAACCTTTCAACATTCCAACAACCAGAATTACACATTATACCTATATTAGGAGCATAATACCACAACATGCGTTTCTTAAAACTCACCATACTTTTACTATTGTTTGCCATCAGCGCAAGCGCACAAAAAATTGTAGATAACCAGGACCCGCACATCCGTTACCAGGGGCGTATTGGGCGTAAGGATGGGGCGGCGCAGTTGTACTGGTCGGGCACGTCGATGGAGATCAACTTTACCGGCAGTACCGTAAAGGCTTTATTGAAGGATGAACGCGGCGAAAATTACTTCAACATTATTATCGACGGTAAAATAACCGTACTGCATCCCGATACGGCCAAACGCCTGTATACCCTGGCAAGCAACCTGCCCGATGGCAACCATACCCTGCTGCTGTACAAGCGTACCGAGTTTAGCGATGGCTACAGCATATTTTACAATTTTCAGCTGGATGGCAAAGGTGAGATACTAACCGCATCGCCGCAAAAAAACCGCACCATTGAGTTTTACGGTAACTCAATAACGGCAGGCTATGCTGTGGAAGATTTTTCGGGGGCCGACTCGTATCTGGGCCGTTATAAAAACAACTACATCAGCTACGGTGCGTTGGTGGCCAGGCATTTTAACGCGCAATATTCGTTCATCGCCAAAAGCGGCATCGGGGTAATGTTTGGCTATTATAATGAGAACATGGGCCAGATATTTGACCGCCTTAACCCGATGGACCCTAACAGTAAATGGGATTTTAAAAAGTACACGCCCGAGGTGATCGTGATCAACCTTTTCCAGAACGATGCCTCGCTGATGCGCCAGCCTACCCGGCCGGAGTTTATAGCCAAGTTTCCGAACGGGCCGCCGGAGGCTCCGTACATTATCAACGCTTATAAAGAGTTACTAAAAAGCATCAGGGCCAAAAACCCGGCCGCTCAAATTATATGCGCGTTGGGTAATATGGATGCCAGCAGAGATGGTTCGCCCTGGCCGGGATATATCCAAAGTGCGGTTGACCAGCTGAATGATAAAATGGTTTTTGTGCATATGTTTACCTACAAAAACACGCCCGGGCACCCTACCATTAAAGAACACCAGGCTATGGCCGATGACCTGATCAGGTTTATTGATGCCAATATTAAATGGTAGTTTTTTGATTTCGGATGTCGGATGTTCGATTTCGGACTTTTTGAGTTACAAAAACACTTCAAATCCGAAATCGAAAATTCGAAATCCGAAATTCTCTTTACTCGGCCACGTCGCCGGGGCCGGCATGGTCGTGATGGTCGCTAAAGTTATCCTTGGCGTCTAAAGGTGACACCTGCTGGTAGTTGGGTTCGCCCTCCTGGCCGGGAGCTTTAAAGTTGTTATAATCGGTATATTCTTCCGATGGCTCGGTTTTGGCCAGGTAGGCATTGGTATAACCGGCGTTTTGCGATGGGTTGTTTTTATCGTCGCCTGTAGGCGGATGAACCTCTTCGCCAAACTTATGGCCACCCATAGCCTTACCCTCTTTAACAGGCTCGGTATGTGCACCAAAGTTAAAAGAACGCTTCAGGCTCTTTTCGCCGGGGTTTTTATCGTCATCCACACGGTGTGCTTCGGGTTTAGGCTGGTTGTGCAGGTCATCTGGTTCCATAACTTTAAATGTTTTAAACACTATATAGAATAATAGTTAAAAAAATTAATTGTTTTAACCGCAATGAAATTTAGGCTATCCATTGCAGATAAGTTATAATTTAGCAGTACCAATTATAAAGTTATGAATAAAGTTGTTGCCGGTGCCGATGAAGCCATAAAAGATATTACCGATGGCATGACGCTGATGATAGGCGGCTTTGGCATGTGTGGCCTGCCCGAAAAATGTATAGCCGCACTGGTAAAAAAAGGTGTTAAAAATTTAACCTGCATATCAAACAACGCCGGACTTGATGATTTTGGCATTGGCCTGATGCTGAATAACCGGCAGGTAAAAAAAATGATCTCGAGCTACGTGGGTGAAAACGCCGAATTTGAGCGCCAGCTTTTGAGCGGTGAACTGGATGTGGAGCTCATCCCGCAAGGTACACTGGCTACCCGATGCATGGCTGCCGGTTATGGTATGCCCGCCATATTTACCCCGGCCGGTATTGGTACCGAAGTTGCCATTGGTAAAGAGGTACGCAACTTTAACGGTAAAGATTATTTGATGGAGATGGCTTTTGATGCCGATTTTGCCATTGTAAAAGCCTGGAAAGGTGATACCATGGGTAACCTGATATACCGCTCAACAGCACGCAACTTTAACCCCGTGATGGCTATGGCCGGTAAAATTACCATTGCCGAGGTTGAAGAACTGGTTGAACCCGGCGAGCTTGACCCCGACCAGATACACACCCCGGGCATTTATGTGCACCGCATTTTTAAAGGCGAAAACTACGAGAAGCGCATTGAGCAGCGCACGGTACGTGCAAGAGAGGCGAAAGGATGAAAGGAAAAAAGGCGAAAGGTATAATCAACGATGTAAGAGAGGTGCAGGATCAAGGGGAAAAACGCAAAAGGTAAACCGATGATTATACAACTAAAACCTTTAACCACTCAGCCTTTAACTTTTATCCTTAAAAATTTTCTTAATTCGAAATATTTAAAAACATTGACGAAATAGTTTGTTTACTCTATATAGCCATTAATTAAAAATTACGATCATGGAAAATATAAAAGAAGTATCCTGGAAAAACGAGGATGGGCAATTGAATAATGATGTATTGAGGCGTCACCGCGACGAGGATATTCGCGACGACGATGCAATAACAAGCGATCGCGTGGCCGACTCGAAACTGCCGGGAAGTAATGCCGATGAAGACGACGCCAATTTGCGCGATAACGACATTACGGGCCGCGATTTGGATGTAGAGAACCGCGACGAATGGGATGCCGGAAATGTTGGCGATGACCTGGACAGGGCCGACCTGGACGATGATGATGAAATAAATGCCGATAAGCACCGTGTTAAAAAGGATCAGTTTGGCAGTTTAGCCCAGACCATTAAGAACGAGGGCAGTCCGGACCCGGACGAAATGCCGGAGGAACACGAAATTGGTAACGGCGAGGTTGAACAGCCAAATCAAGGTGGTGTAGAGCATGGTGAAAACAATGAGGCTGACTACGAGCATACCAAAGAGGTAACGCCGCCACAGCCGGAACATCACCGCGATGCTACACTTACCGACCTGGATCCTACAAACGTTGGTGTTGAGCACACCCGGACCACCGAACGTATGGTTGACCATGAACCGGGTGTAGCCGGTGATCGCAGAGCGCCTAACCTATAGTTAATACGTAGCGTATTTATTACAAAAGGGTTGCCATAAACAAGCAACCCTTTGTTGTTTGTATAGGTATTATTTGCGTACCTTGATGCTAAATTATAAACCTTATGAAACGTAGTCAGTTTTTATACAGCGCCGGCTTATCGGTAGCTTCACTTGCTTTGTTACGCAATAAAAGTTTTGCTTTGATGCAGGATCCGGCTTACAAAATAAAAACCCTGCGCAATAACGTTGGTATTTTTACAGAAAAGGGTGGCACCATTGCCTGGATGATCAATAAAGAAGGCATTGTGGTGGTGGATGCCGAATTCCCGGAACAGGCCACGCACCTGATAACCGAACTGAAGACCCGCAGCGATAAGCCGTTCCAATGGCTCATCAATACCCATCACCATGGCGACCATACGAGCGGTAATATCTCGTTTAAAGGCATTGTAAAAAATGTAGCCGCGCATAAAAATTCGCTCATTAACCAAACTAATGTGGCCGTTGCACAGCATAAAGAAGATCAGCAATTGTACCCTGATACTACTTTTACCGATACCTGGAAGATCAAGGTGGGCGATGAGAGCATCAAGGCACATTACTTTGGTCCCGGCCATACCAACGGCGATGCGATGATCCATTTTGAAAATGCCAACATTGTGCATACCGGCGACCTGGTGTTTAACCGCCGTTACCCTGTGGTTGATCCGAAGGCGGGCGCGTCGATCAGGCATTGGTCGGTAGCCTTACAGCAGGCGCAAAAACAGTTTAATAAGGATACCCAGTTTGTATTCGGCCATGCCTTCGATCCCGAAAAGGTAACCGGCAATATGGACGACATCAAAGCCATGCAAAACTATATGGATAGGTTGGTTGACCTGGTAACCACCCAAATCAAAGCCGGTAAAACCAAGGATGAGGTGCTGACCATAACTGCTATCCCTGGTGTGGATGATTGGCAGGGACAAGGCATTAAAGCCAGTTTGGGCGCAGCTTATGATGAGATAAGTGCGGGGTAGAGCCCCCCAGCCCCCTAAAGGGGAGCTATTAGTCCTAAAAAATATTAGCTTTGTGCTCAAAATAACATTCCCCCTTCAGGGGGTTAGGGGGCTAAATGATAGAAATTTTTACAGACGGTGCATCAAGTGGCAACCCCGGACCGGGTGGTTATGGTGTGATACTCCGTTCGGGGCAGCATTATAAAGAACTTTCGGAAGGGTTTCGTAAAACCACCAATAACCGTATGGAGTTGTTGGCGGTAATTAAGGCTTTGGAAGCCCTGAAAAGCCCCGGCCAGCAGGTAATGATCTACTCCGACTCCAAATACGTAATAGATGCTATCGAAAAGCGCTGGGTAAATGGCTGGCTGGCTAAGGGCTTTAAGGATAAAAAGAACAAAGACCTTTGGCTGCGTTACCTTGAATTAGCCAAACTTCATAACATCAAATTTACCTGGGTACGCGGGCATAACGGTCATCCCGAAAACGAGCGTTGTGATGTATTGGCTGTAGCAGCGGGTAAACAGCCTAAGCTGCTGATCGATTCGGTTTTTGAAGCGGAAAGCGCAAAAGGTGGACTGCTGTAAATGAAATCAGTCAAAAACACTATGTCATTGCGAGCGATAGCGTGGCAATCTCTAAGGACATGTCGCCGACTTTTCTCAGGGATTGCCACGTTCATCGCTGTTTTCAACGCGCTCTTCCTCGCAATGACATAAGGCAAAAATCCGAAATTGAAAATTCGAAATTCGAAATTCCTCCTACTGTACCTGCGTCACTCCTTCAAACGAGGTTTTAGTGATCTGTGGCGAAAAGCAGGCCATCATTTCTTCGGCGCGCTTAACCATGTTGCACGAACCTATGAAGATAGCCGAGCGCTGGTGCAGTTCGGTTACATCTAATGTGAGGATACGCTGGTAACCGTTTGATGCAAAACCACCTGCCTGCTCAATAATAAAGGCCATGGGATTACATTCATAAACCAAACGCAGCTTACCGTTAGGTGCCTGGGCTGTAATAGGGTAAATAAATATACCGCCTTTGATCATGTTACGATGCAGATCGGCAACCATTGAGCCGGTATAGCGGGATGTATACGGGCGGTTGGTCGCTTCGTCTTCAACCTGGCAGTATTTGATATATTTTTTTACTCCATCCGGGAAGTGGGTATAGTAGCCTTCGTTTATCGAGTAAATATGTCCGTCTTTAGGAATGGTCATGTTGGGGTGCGATAAGCAAAACTCGCCTATCGATGGATCCAGGGTAAAGCCGTTAACGCCTTTACCGGTAGTATACACCAGCATGGTTGACGAGCCATAGATGATATAACCGGCTGCTACCTGATCGACGCCTTTTTGCAAAACGTCCTCTAAAGTGGCTTTGCCTTCGGTTGATTTGCGGCGGAAGATGGAGAAAATAGTACCCACGCTTACGTTCACATCAATATTTGATGAACCGTCGAGCGGATCCATCGCTACGATATATTTAGCGTTCTTTGAAATTTCCGAATCGATGTACAGGTACTCGTCGTTCTCTTCAGATACCACGATGCAGCATTCGCCGCCGCTGCGCAGGGCCGATATAAACTGGTCGTTGGCAAATACATCGAGCTTTTTTTGCGATTCGCCCTGCACATTGGTGCTGCCTGCATCGCCCAAAATATCCATCAGGCCGGCCTTGTTAACTTCGCGGTTCACTATTTTAGCGGCAATCCCTATATCCCGCAGCAATCGCGACAACTCTCCCTTGGCATACGGAAAGTCGGCTTGTTTCTCAATGATGAATTGTCCTAAAGTAGTAATTGCTGTCATATATACTTAGTGTATTTTATACGTTATGTTTTAACCAGTTCGATCACCTCTAAGGTATGAATTTTTTCTTCGGAAATACAAAACCGAACCAATGTTTGCATCCTGTGCCATCCTTGTTTACCGGCTGCACCGGGGTTTATGTGCAAACAATTGATCTTTTTATCAAACATCACCTTCAGGATATGCGAGTGCCCCGTGATAAATAAATTAGGGGGCTTAGTGTAAATAGTACGCTTTACCTGCGGACTGTATTTATCCGGGTAACCGCCAATATGCGTCATCCAAACATCTACCTTCTCGCAGTTGAAACGCAGGTTTTCCGGGTATTGCAACCGGATATCCGCGCCATCAATATTACCGTACACGCCACGCAGCGGTTTAAAGGCCGCGAGCTGGTCTGCAAGTTCAATAGTGCCAAAGTCGCCTGCGTGCCATATCTCATCCACATCTTTAAAATGCTTAAAAACAGCATCGTCAAGATAGCTGTGCGTATCAGATAGTAAACCAATCCGTGTCATAATCAGGTGTAAGATACCTGTTATCAACCTTTAATATGGGCTTTAGATTTAAAATATGGTAAAAAATCCACGCAAACGTTCCCGATATTCTTCGCTGTAAACTTTGATATCCTTGTAAATAATAAACCGTTCGCCGGCTTTTTTTGTTTGCAGTGGCGATAAGATCAATATTTCGCGGTGAGCTTCCACATCGGCAAAAGAGTGGATAGAGATGACTTTTTGCAGATTTAAGCCATATTGCTGTAACAGATCCTTAACCAGCGCGGCTGTTGGCAATGGTAATATCAGCCAGCATTGGCCGGTATCGGTTAGGTGTTGGGCAACGTTTTTGATGAGATCTTCAAAAAAACCAGCACCGGCGTGCTTAGCCAGGTTCATTTGTTTGGCCGATGCTTCGAGTGAGTTGATATAGAACGGCGGGTTGGATACGATCAGATCGTACTTGCTATCGGGATACGCTTCAAAATATTGTTGAAAGCTACCATTGTACAGCTGTGGCTTATTTTTAAACGGGGAGTTTTCAAAGTTCCTTGCGGCTGTAGCCGATGCAGACGAATCGAGTTCTATCGCATCAATATGAGCTTCGGCAAACTGCTGTGCCAGCATTAATGCAATAACGCCGGTGCCGGTGCCGATATCCAATATGCTGTCCGGCTGTTCGGTATCAACAAAAGCGCCCAATAGCACGCCATCAGTATTGATCTTCATGGCGCAGCCGCTTTGGTCGACGGTGAATTGTTTGAATTGGAATAGCATAAAAAATATAAACCAATGTCATGCTGAACTTGTTTCAGCACCCCACATGCTGAGCTCATCGTGCGGTATTCGTCCTAAGTATCATGGATCAAGGTCAGCAGTCGAACCATAGTAGGACTGGCCTCACCCGCTATCCTTCGACAAGCTCAGGATGACAGCCACGCAATAATAGGCTTATTTTTCGTAAAACTCCACCGGCAAACCATCCGGATCTGCAAAAAATGTAAAGCGTTTACCGGTAAATTCGTCTATGCGGATAGGCTCGGCAACGATGTTATGCTCTGCTATATGCTTAACTGCAGCGTCAAGGTCATCAACCTCAAATGCCAAATGACGTAAACCCGTTGCTTCGGGTCGGGTTTGCCTTGCGGGAGGATTGGGGAACGAGAACAGTTCTATTTGATAAAGTCCGTTAACTTCCAGATCGAGCTTGTACGAATCTCGCTCCTTGCGGTACACCTCGCGTACAATGGTAAACCCCAACACCTCCGTATAAAACTGTTTCGACCTTTGATAATCCGAACAGATAATGGCGATATGGTGTACCTGATTTATTTTGAGCATTAATCTCCTAAAATATTATGCAATACGTTATCGTAAACGTTTTTAGCTGCGGCTGTACTACCGAATGACTCGCCGTCAACCAACAGATCGCCGTTGTTTACGGTACCCAGCAGACTAAAGTCAATTTCCGATGTCGAAAGCAGTTCAATAAAGGCTTCCTGCTGTTCCGGTTTAACCGATACCACTACCCTGCCCTGCGCTTCCCCGAAAAGGAAAGCATCTTTACGGATAGCTTCATCTGTATCAACAGTAAAGCCTAAACCGTTTGGCATGGCCGATTCTAATAATGCGATATATAAACCACCATCGGCAACATCATGTGCAGATTGAATGAGTTTCTGTTTGATGAGTTGTTTAATAACCTGGTGCGTAGCATACTCTTTATCCAGATCGAAATACGGGGCAGGTGCCGCCAGCACTTTATGGTACGATGCCAGGTATTGGCTCGATGCGATATCATTTTGCGATTCGCCCACCAGGTAAATCAGGTCGCCGGCCTGTTTAAAGTCGGCAGTCATGATATTGCCGATGTCGTCCATCACACCTAACATACCGATGGTTGGTGTCGGGAATACCGGGCCGTCGTCGGTCGACTGGTTATAAAAGCTCACGTTACCACCGGTTACCGGGGTTTCAAATTTAGTACAAGCTTCGCCCATGCCTTTGATGGCGCCTACAAACTGCCAGTAAACTTCGGGCACGTAAGGGTTACCAAAGTTTAAACAATTGGTTATAGCTACCGGCTCGCCACCTGCGCAGGTAATGTTACGCGCAGCTTCGGCAACGGCAATAGCGGTACCTTTTTGCGGATCGGCATATACGTAGCGCGAGTTACAATCAACGGTGATCACGATGGCTTTATCCGTGCCTTTTACAGCTACTACTGCAGCATCGCAAGGGCGGTTGGTGGTCATGGTGGATACACCTACCATGCTATCGTACTGGTTTGTTACCCAGCGTTTCGATGCGATATTCGGATGTGCTACCAAATGATCGGCAACAGCTTTCAGATCTTCCGGCTGTTTAACATCATCTATTTTAAACGCCTGATTTTTTGCAAAGTAAGCAGGCTCTTTATAATCGCGTTTGTAAACAGGTGCACCGCCGCCTAATACCAGGTCATCAGCAGGTACATCGGCAACCAGTTCGCCTTTCATATAATAATGCAGGCGTTTGGTATCGGTAACCTCGCCTATAATGGCGCAGTTCAGGTCCCATTTATCAAAAACGGCTTCCACATCCTTCTCGCGGCCTTTATGTACCACGATCAGCATCCGCTCCTGCGATTCGGACAGTAATATTTCAAAAGGCTGCATATTGGCCTGGCGGGTTGGTACTTTATCCAGATCGATACGCATACCATGCTCGCCCTTGGCCGACATTTCGGAGTTTGAGCAAATGATACCCGCCGCGCCCATATCCTGCATGCCTACAACAGCGCCGGTTTTGATCACCTCGAGGGTAGCCTCCAGCAATAGTTTTTCCTGGAAAGGGTCGCCAACCTGTACGGCAGGCAAATCGTTCACCGAATCTTCGGTGATATTTTTTGATGCGAAAGCCGCACCATGTATCCCATCTTTACCCGTTGCCGAGCCCACAATGTATACCGGATTGCCCACACCATATGATGTTGCCGAAACAGTTTCGCCGGCCTTAACGATGCCTGCCGAAAACGCGTTAACCAGCGGGTTGATATTATAACATTCGTCGAAGAACAGCTCACCGCCGACGGTCGGGATTCCGAACGCATTACCATAATCGCCGATACCTTTTACTACGCCCTTAACCAGCCATTTGGTTTTATCGAGCTTTAAATCGCCAAAACGTAATGAGTTTAACTGTGCGATAGGCCTTGCACCCATCGTAAATATATCGCGGTTAATACCGCCCACGCCTGTCGCGGCACCCTGGTAAGGTTCTAAAGCCGATGGGTGGTTATGGCTCTCTATTTTAAAAGCGCAGCCAATACCGTCGCCCAGATCAACCAAACCGGCGTTTTCTTCGCCTGCTTTGGCCAGCATGCGCGGGCCGTCTTTAGGTAAAGTTTTTAACCAGGTTATCGAGTTTTTGTACGAGCAATGCTCGCTCCACATTACCGAGAAGATGGACAGTTCGGTAAAGTTGGGGGTACGCCCCAAAATCTCTTTTATCCTGTCAAATTCTTCGGGAAGTAAGCCTAAATTTTTAGCGGTATCTACGGTGGTTAATTGCTGCTGCTCCAATGGTTGTGGTTTTTTTTAACGATGCCGCAAAATTAGGAAAATGGTTGTAAAGTAGGGTTAAAATGTAACAATGTTTTAAACGTTAGGCAGATATTAATTAACATTTGGAAATTGGATGCTGTTAATCCTGGTAACCTTGGTAAGGCTGGTAACCAATATCAAAGTAGTTACCAAGGGTTACCAAACCTTACTCTACTAAGTCATTGCGAGCGATAGCGTGGCAATCTCTGCGGACAAGCGAACATGCTAATCACACTGACTACTTTTCTCAGAGATTGCTTCGTACCTCGCAATGACATGTTGGTGAAGTTAACCTTTGGTAATCTTGGTAACCAATATAAAAGTAGTTACCACACTTACCAGAGTTACCAGCCTTACCAAAACTCTTAAAGCGACTCTGTAAGTTGGGGATTGCTTCGTACTTCGCAATGACGCGTGGAGAGTTATACTCTGGTAATCCTGGTAACTTTGGTAATCTTGGTAACCCATATAAAAGTAGTTACCAGAGTTACCAGCCTTACCAAAATCCCAAAAAGTACTAATAAATTAATGAACCATCTGGAAAGTAATAGGCAACCGGTACCTGATGCGGATAGGTTCACCATCTTTAATACCTGCCTGCCATAACGGCGATGCTTTTAGCACCCGCACGGCTTCTTCGTCAAAACCATGGCCTGCAGGCTGGTCAATGGTAATATCAGATATGCTGCCGTCCTTTTCTACAATAAAGCTTAGTTCCACCTTGCCTGATATCTTTTCGTGCCTTGCGGCTTCGGGATAAACCAGGTTTTTCTGCAGGTAGCTTGCCCAGCCTTGCGCACCGCCTACCGGCAGGGGCTTGATATCGGCTTTATTAATCGGGTAAACTTCTTTGTTTTCAACAACGGTTATGTGGCTTGTAGCTTCATCGGGAATACTGGCCTGGGACACAGCAGCAGTTGTTGTTACAGTTGTGGAGGGCTGCGTGGTGGTTTGCCTTACCGCTACCTCGGGCGCGCTTGAATAGGTTTGCCCGGTTCGGGTATGGTGATGTGTGTGGCGAGGCCTTACAACGGGCCTATTGGTTATATTAACAGATTGTAAAACTGTATTCACCTCGTGTGTTATGGGATGTGCAGCAATTGGCGCCGGTTTAAACAGTAAAAAAGCACAGTAAGCCACTACGGCAATCGATCCGAAGGTTACCGCCAGGGCCTTTAATACTGTTGATGCGTAATGTTTACGTAGCTCGTAAGCGCCGTAGCTTTTATTGCGGTTTTCAAATACAAGTTCGATCCATTCGTCCCCGTAGATATTTACATTATGGATGGCCATAACAGTTAGGTTTATATTACTAATATACGTATATAGTTTACAATTGTTATGTAATAAAGTTGAAAGGTTTGAAAGTTGTAAAATTGAAATGTTTTTGGCTTTTTCTTGCCTCTTGATTCTCGCTTCCTGATTCTTACTTAAATCACCACTTCTCGGTAACGATCACTTTTTTGCCATTGCTGGTTTTAACAGGCGCGCTTTCCATTTGCTTTTTTAGCCGGGCACCAAACTTAATTGAAAATGTTCCGCATTCATCAAGGTAATGGCCGGCATCTTTGTTGTTGATCTTTTTAGTGATGTTTTCCATCGGTATTTCAACACCAGGCTGCGGCACCAGGTTATTGTAACGATCCTTATAATAAGGTATAAAAACAAAATCGGTTAGCCAGTAACGGTATTTTTGCTCTTTAATTTCGATGTGCAATTTAAAGGTTATCTTACCGTCATCATGCTTTGCCAGCGACAGCGAGCTCGATACCGTAAAAAAACCGGTGCCATCTATCGTATGCGTATTGGCATCCTTATCTGTAACTTTAAAATTGGCTTTGTTGCCGGGCATGTCAAAAAAATCGAGCGCGCGTACCAGCAATATATCGGCGTTATCTTTATTCAGATTTACCACATGATAATAGATATACTTGCCGTGCTCATTTGTAGCCAATGAATCCTTTTGGGCCATGGCCGGTTTAGCAAATCCGATACAAAGCAGTAAAAACAGTATTCTCTTTTTCATACTCATACAATAAAGCCGCCCCGGTGCATACCGGGGCGGCTTCTAATTTAGAATAAATTTTGTTTAGAAAGCATAAACGGCAGCCAGGCCAATTTGCTGAGCAGCTTGTGTTGGATTGCCACTGCTGTTCAGGAACATGTTTTTCGAACCGTTATCAACCCTGAACTCAGGAATAAAAGTTAACGGACCCGATTTAACGGCAGCAGTAACAGTTAAAGCAGTTACCGACTCGCCCGGAGCTACGCCGGTATAAGTACCGCCGGTAGTACCTTTTTTAGCAGAAAAATACTCGCCTCTTAAACCTAAAGTTACTGCTTTAGATACTGCAAGCTGAGGGTATAATGCTACACCGGTAAAGCCACCATTACCAAAAGCTGGTGATCTTTCTAAGCTTGGTTGTGAGAAAGTAGCAAAGTTTAAGCCTAATTTAAAGGCATCGGTAATTTGATAGTTGGTAGTTACATCAAACTCAGTACCCGAGTAATAGCCCGTGATAAAGTTAAGATAAGCCGTCCAGTTTTTAACCGGTACAACCATTAATTGGGCACCAAAGGTTGATACATCACCGGTTGATTGATAAGTATTCCACGAATCGTTAAAGATACCGGCCATTAAGCTTACTTTATCGCTAAAAGCATAAGTTAACTTAACACCTGCATTTTGGAACGGGCCGTTGGTGAACAGGTATGATGTTGAATAGTTAAAGTTGCCGGTAGGCGCAATAACTTCGTAACCAATAAATGTTGCCATATAACCACCGGTAACGTTCAATTTATCGGTAAGATCATAGCTTACATACAGGTTTTGGATGTGGTAGCTATTGGTAGTTTCGTCATATACGCCGGCTGCGTTAGGAAGAGACTGAGACTGGCCGCGCGGGCCAAATGAAAGCTCACCAACAAATGCTGCTTTGCCAACTTTCTTTTTAACGCCAAGATCTATCATACCGATAGAGATGGAGTTTGCTTCGTTGTTAAAGCTTGTGGGAATGTTAGCGGTTTTTTTTCCGGCAAAGTCGTATTTATAATACGCGTCAACAGACCCGGTTATCACCAACGGAGCATCAGAGGTAACCTTAATCGAGTCCTGCGCCTTCGCGGCAAGTCCGGTTACGGCAAGAGCACAAATGAGTAATAGTTTTTGTTTCATGATTTCTGTTTAGTTGAATTGAGTGATTTGATTAAATTTTAAAAATTGTTTTAAGGTCAGTTGAAACGTTTTTTATGCCAATATTTATCCAGATACATAATTGACTATGCTTCAATTACATATATTTTTCTAAATAAATGCCAGTTGGATTATAAACTTATCATATCGATATGCGCTATCAATATGATAGTTGTTATCAGGGTTAAAACAACAGCGCCAATGCTTTGGCATCAGCGCTGTTATAGTTTATTTATTTAGCCAGTTCAGGCGCGGCCATTTTAGCCAGATCAATGTCGGCAATATCCACATCAGGATATGCGCCGGTACCGTGTTCAAATGCATCCAAACCACCAGGGCCTATTTCTGCTTCAACAGGTACACGTAAGCTCCATGGGTGAGGCAATTTCATAATGATGAACATCATTACCAAACACACAATAAAGGTTGCTGATGTGATCAGGAAACTACCTATTGCCTGTGCTTCCAACACCTGGAAACCACCGCCATAAAACAAACCGGCTACCGGTGCAGAGTTATCGGCACCTGTTGGGCCTGTTGCGCCATATTGACCGCAGGCAAATAAACCCAATGATAAGGTACCCCATATACCGTTTATACCGTGTACGGTTACAGCACCAACCGGATCGTCAATGCGGAACCACTCGATCAGGTTCATACCTACATAAGTTAATAAACCGGCAACGCCACCTAAAAGGATAGCACCACCAGGGCTTACCCAGTAGCAAGGGCAGGTAATAGCAACCAAACCTGCTAAAAAGCCGTTGATAGTATAACCTAAGTCAAATTTACCTTTGGTTGGGCCAAACCATAATGCAATAAACATAGCAACCATACCGCCACCGCAAGCTGCAAGTGTAGTGTTAGCTGCAATACGGCCAATGCCTTGTCCGTCCATTGCTGATAAGGTAGAACCAGGGTTAAAGCCATACCAGCCAAACCATAACAAGAAACCACCAACAGCAGCTATTGTTAAGTTATGAGCAGGCGGCATACCACCTTTTTCTTTATCATCGCGGGCAAAAATACGGCCGAAACGAGGGCCCAATACAATTGCACCAGCCAATGAAGCGATACCACCTATGGTGTGTACTACGGTTGATCCGGCGAAATCGCGGAAACCAGTACCTAATGATTCGAAGAAACCACCTTTGCTGCCCATCAGCGCCAGGAAACCGTCAGGTCCCCATGCCCAGTGGCCAATAATTGGATAGATAAAGCCGGTGATACCGATTGAGTAAAGGATATCGCCACGGAAGCTTGTACGGCCAATCATCGCGCCTGATACGATAGTAGAGCAGGTATCAGCGAAAGCGTATTGGAATATCCAATGTGCCAGGATCGGGATACCTGTAGCAGCATAAGTGTCCGGAATGTTTGACAGGAAGAACCATGCGCCGCTGATCTTTCCGGCAGGATCGCCATGCCAGCCTATAAAGCCATTACCCCAACCGAACATAAAGGCATAACCTACAGCCCAGAACAGGATACCGCAAAGGCAGGTGTCAAAAATACACTCCATTAATACGTTAACTGTTTCTTTGGTGCGGGCAAAACCGGCTTCGAGCATTACGAAACCTGCCTGCATACCAAAAACCAAAAACGCTGCTACCAATGTCCATACTGTGTTAACAGTGTTCATCATGGTAGTTTCGTGAGCGGTGTAAACCTCGGCAGCGTGTGCCTTTGTGTTTAACATGCCTGGCAAGGTGATCATTGCTGCGAGTACCAGCAATAAACCTAAAATTTTACCAGAAAACATGGTGATACCAAACTTCCATTGCTCCGGAGTAATGGACGACCATTTACCCGCGGGCTTTCCTTCCCCGCTGCCTTTAAAGAAAGGCAGCCTACTTTTCATAGTTGTTACGTTCATTTGTTTGTTTATTTAGTTTGATTGATAAGTGAGTTACGCTTTTTGATTGTTTTTTGTAAAATTTTTATCACATATTTTTAATAAAAGAACAAAATTGATAGAATTTATAGATTTTTTATTCATTTTTTATCGTTTTTTCTAGTATTTATCCAAGATTCATGTGATTATTTGAATGATTTGATGAAATTATGAGTAATATTTTAAAAAAACAAGAGAATACATGAAAAAAATTAAAAAAAATTGAAATTTTTGGTCAAAAGTTATCAGAACTGCATTTTTTATATTTTCGGCTTAAAAAATGCATACATTATGCAGAGTTTTCTATTTTTGAGGTATAATACTCACCAGTTAACCTAAAAAAATGTCAAACATCCGATTTCAGGCTTTACAAGCTGTACTTACACGTACAATTCCAGAGGTAAAAGTTCCCGGAACCAAAATTTCTGATTTTTTTGCTTCAAATGTTTTCGATAAAAAGAAAATGATGGACTATTTATCCAAAGAAGCATACCAAAGTATTGTAAGCGCCATCGAAATTGGCGAACCTATACCCCGCGATATGGCCGAACAGGTTGCCTCGGCTATGAAAGCCTGGGCAATGGGTAAAGGCGCCACACATTATACACACTGGTTCCAGCCGTTAACCGGAACCACCGCCGAAAAGCATGATGCCTTTTTTGAACCGGGACCAGATGGTTCGGCTATCGAGCGTTTTTCGGGCGATGCCCTGGCTCAACAGGAACCTGATGCATCGAGCTTTCCGAGCGGCGGCATCCGCAATACTTTTGAGGCACGTGGTTATACCGCCTGGGACCCATCGTCGCCTGCCTTTATTATAGAAAGCAATAGCGGTAAAACTTTATGTATCCCAACCGTATTCGTATCATACACCGGCGAAGCATTAGATTATAAGGCTCCTTTATTAAAGGCGTTAACCGCTTTGGATAAAGCAGCTGTGGATGTTTGCCATTACTTTGATAAAGGCATTGAAAAAGTAAACGCCAGCTTAGGTATTGAGCAGGAGTATTTTTTGGTGGACCTGGCCTTATTTAATGCACGTCCGGACCTGTTCCTGACCGGCCGTACTTTATTCGGGCACGAATCGGCAAAAGGCCAACAGTTAGAAGATCACTATTTTGGTTCGATACCCGAGCGCGTATATGCTTACATGCTGGATATGGAAACCGAAGCTTTAAAATTAGGTATTCCATTAAAAACACGCCATAACGAGGTTGCGCCATCGCAGTTTGAGTGCGCACCTATATACGAAGAGATCAATCTGGCTATCGATCACAACCAGTTACTGATGGATGTGATGGATAAAGTTGCCAAACGCCATAACTTTAAAGTATTGCTGCACGAAAAACCTTATGCCGGTATTAACGGCTCGGGTAAGCACAATAACTGGAGCATGATCACCAATACGGGTAAAAACCTGTTGTCGCCGGGCAAAACGCCTAAAAACAACCTGATGTTTTTAACTTTTTTTGTGAATACCATTAAAGCGGTGCATGAGTATGCCGATCTGCTGCGTGCCTCAATCGCATCAGTAAGTAACGACCACCGTTTGGGCGCCAACGAAGCGCCGCCTGCAATCATATCTATATTTTTGGGAAGCCAGTTGACCGAGGTTTTGGACGAGATAGAAACATCGCGCATCAGCAAAAAAATAAAAGATGATGCCATGTTATGGCAGGGCATACCAAAAATCCCACAGATTTTACGCGATAATACCGACCGTAACCGCACTTCGCCCTTTGCCTTTACAGGGAATAAGTTTGAATTGCGCGCTGTAGGTTCATCGGCCAATTCATCAAGCCCGATGACCACGCTTAACCTGATTGTGGCCCACCAGCTGCGCAAGTTTAAAATTGAGGTTGATAAACTGATCAAAAAAGGCGAGAAAAAGGATATCGCTTTGTTAACGGTGATCAAAAAGTATATCAAGGAGTCGAAATCTATCCGTTTTGAGGGTAATGGCTACAGCGATGAGTGGGAAAAAGAAGCCGAAGCACGCGGTTTATCAAACATTAAAACCACACCAAAGGCCCTGGATGTATTGCTGACCGAAAAAGTTGAAGACCTTTTTGAAGAAACCGGTGTATACAGTCGCCGCGAATCGCAGGCAAGGCATGAGATATTACTGGATGCCTTTTATAAGAAGCTTCAGATAGAAGCCCGTTTAATTGGTGAACTGGTAACCAATGTGATTATTCCAACGGCGTTAACTTATCAGTCAAAACTGATTGACAACGTAAAAGGCCTAAAAGATATAGGCATGGCCGAAGATACTTTTGCACCGCAGCTTGATCTGATCAAACGCATATCGACACACGTTGCCTTTATTAAAAACAATGTGGACGAAATGGTTGCCGAGCGTAAAAAAGCAAACGCCATTGATGATGTACGCGAAAAATCAATTGCGTATGATGAAAAGGTAAAAAGCTATTTCGACCCTATTCGCTACCACGTTGATAAACTGGAGTTATTGATAGAAGATTCGATGTGGCCACTGCCGAAATTCAGGGAGTTGCTGTTTATTAAGTAACAGAAAGTTATTTGTTATTGAGTTAATGGTTATTGGGGTATATTCCTGATAGCCATTTTTTATTTTATTGCTAACCCTATAACTTAATAACAATTAACTTAATAACCACTCACCATTTTATTCCTTCACCCCAAATATATCCGAATCCCGATGTTGCTGCACCATTACTTCGCGGTAACGCACAAACAGGCGCGATTTGGATACAAAGCCTTTAAATTGTCCATCAGCAACAACGGGCAAGTACCATACATCGTACACATCAAATAAGTTCATCACTTTGGTTACAGGGTCGGTAATATTAATTATCACAGGTGGAATGATCATCACATCGGCAATAGTGAGGTTTTTATTCCGCTCGTCGTCAAACATATACTGGCGTACATCATCAAGTATAACAACACCTTCCAACTCACCGGCTGTATTTAGTACCGGGAAGATATTGGCGGTACTGGTTGCCATTAGCTTAAAGAAATCGGTAAGCGGCATAGTAAGTTTAAGGGGTGTATAGTCCTTATTCATTACGCTACTTAAGCTAATGGCATTAAGCATGGTGTGATCGGCACCGGGGTGGATATCCTTTTCGGCAACCAGATGGTGCCAGTACATATTGTGCGGGTTGTAAGCCATCGATATCATATAAGATATAGCCGAAACGATCATCAGCGGAATGAATAAAACATAGCCGCCTGTAATTTCGGCTATCAAAAATATGGCGGTGAGCGGCGCATGCAACACGCCGCTTATTGCCCCGGCCATACCTACAGCAATAAAATTACTGGTGTTTAAATGCATTAAACCGGTTTGGTTTACCGTAAACGCCACAAACAAACCTAAAAACGCGCCGGTAAACATGCTTGGGGCAAAGGTACCCCCATTGCCGCCCGAGCCTAAAGTAATGCCCGTCGCTATAATTTTTAACAATACCAGTCCCGCTATAAAAGCGATCATGGCTGTAGGGTGCGACAGCCAGTCGGGGAAAAGCGACTGCTCTTTTAAAGCATCAACATTACCGTTTAAAACCTGTTGTATATAATGGTAGCCCTCGCCCAGCAATGGTGGAAAAGCTAAAATGATCAATCCGAGCATTAAACCGCCAATAATGGCTCTTATATACCGGTTTTGTTTTTTAAGAATGCCTTTTTCAAGGCTACCGCCAAATTTTACGATATACACCGACACCAAACCGCTCATTAAACCAAGCAGCACATAAAAAGGCAGAGCGTTCATTACCCAGCCTTCGGTAACCAGGTGAAACAACTGCTGCGAGTACAACACCTTAGCCACTACTACCCCGGTGGCCGACGCTATTAATAAAGGTATAAAAGTGGGTATGCTGATCTCGCCGATCAATATCTCTATCGCGAAAAGCACTCCGGCTATCGGGCTGTTAAATACCGCTGCTATGCCCGCCGCCGCGCCCGAAGCCAGCAAAACCGTTTTTTCGAACGGGCTCAACCTGAAAAACTTGCCATTGTTTGATCCTATGGCCGCCCCCATGCAAATAATTGGTGCCTCCAAACCGGCTGCGCCACCAAAACCCACCGTAAGCGAACTGGTAATTAATTGTGAGTAGATGTTATTGAACGCAATATTTGATTTATTACGTTTGATATTGAACAATACGCTGCCGATGCCTTTTTCTATCTTATCGCGATTAATGAGGTGCTGGTAAATTACGGTAAGTAAGATACCCACAGCGGGCAGAAATATATAGAGGATATGAAACAGGTGCGATGCCATGTTGTGACTCACATCTTCCATTAAGTGTACCAGGTATTTTAATAAAACTGCAGCTAAGCCTGCAAACAGGCCAACAACAGCGCTGGCATACAGCAAAAAGTTGCGTTGACCGTTGCGCCTGATGCGCCAGTTATTACCGGCATTAAAAATGGCCGTAAACGTTGATCTAAACATAGGATGGAGCGATGGCTCGCAATTTAGGGATTTTGAAACCAAAAACCGGCTCCTCCGCCTATTTACATAGTTAATAAAGGCCTTAATGTGTATAAAAGCCGCCGAATTTTAATCGGTAGGTTTATCGGATAGCGAAAATTTAGGTAAATTTGCGCATGTTTTCTTCGCAAAGATACGATCAGCGGGGTGTTTCGGCCTCGAAAGACGATGTACACGCAGCCATCCAAAAAATAGATAAGGGAATTTTTCCGAAAGCGTTTTGTAAAATAGTGCCGGATATTTTGGGTAACGACCCTGAGTATTGCAACATTATGCATGCCGACGGCGCGGGTACCAAATCATCACTGGCGTATACTTACTGGAAGGAAACAGGTGATATTTCGGTTTGGAGGGGCATTGCCCAGGATGCCATCATCATGAACCTGGACGACCTACTTTGCGTGGGCGCTACCGACGGTATCATTTTATCATCAACCATTGGTCGTAATAAAAACCTGATAACCGGCGAAGTGATCGCTGCTATTATTAATGGTACTGAAGAAATTTTAGAAGAACTGCGCAGCCAGGGCATTGGCATTTACTCAACCGGCGGCGAAACTGCCGACGTTGGCGACCTGGTACGTACCATTATTGTAGATAGTACGGTTACCTGCCGCATGAAACGTGCCGACGTAATATCAAACCACAACATTAAAGCCGGCGACGTAATTGTGGGATTGGCATCATACGGCCAGGCTACTTACGAGCACGAGTACAACGGCGGTATGGGCTCAAACGGATTAACCTCTGCCCGCCATGATGTTTTTGATAAAACAATTGCCACTAAATACCCCGAAAGTTATGATCCGGCCGTACCGGAAAACCTGGTATTTTCGGGTTCGAATAAGTTAACCAGCCTGGTTGACCTGGATAACGACGAAACCATAACTGCAGGTAAACTGGTACTATCGCCAACCCGCACCTATGCACCGGTAATTAAAAAAATGCTGGATAGCTACCGCAGCCAGATCCATGGCATGGTACATTGCAGCGGCGGTGCGCAAACCAAAGTACTGCACTTTATTGATAACCTGCATGTTATTAAAAACAGATTGTTCCCGGTGCCACCGCTGTTTAAACTGATACAGCAAGAAAGCGGCACCAGCTGGCAGGAAATGTACAAGGTATTTAACATGGGGCACCGCATGGAGCTTTACGTACCCCAGGCCATAGCTGCCGACCTGATCAAAATATCCGAAAGCTTCAATATTCCGGCGCAGATCATTGGCCGCGTTGAGGCTGCACAGCAAAAGCAGGTGACCATTAACTCCGAATTTGGCGATTTTGTGTATAATTGATTGCAATTATAAAATGATGTGAGCCTGCTTACCTACCTGTTAAAATGTCCGGCTTATCTACTGTGGATCATTTTCCTTTTGGAGAATACAACCATAACTATCTTAACGCTTGCCATCGGTCGTGTCATCTTAAAAAGTCAGGGCACACCAACACATCCCATTACTAAAAAGCAGTGGTTTATTTGCATCATTACCAATATTATTAATACCATTATTACTTATTGGGGTTTCCGGCTATGGGCAAATGGCTATATTAACATCAACACATCTTTTTCGGCAATGATAGTACCCGATACTTTGCTGTTGTTCTTTGCGATGGACCTGTTAATGTTTATTTTTCATTATTTCATACATCATTCGTTCGTGTATAAATCGGTGCACTATTTTCATCATTTATCTGTCGACCCAACACCTATAGACCTGTTCATTCTACATCCGGTAGAAACTTTCGCATTCGGCGGGCTGTGGCTAACCGTTCTATTTTGCTACTCCTTTAACATATATGCTATCGTCATTTATCTGGTGATCAATGTTATTTTCGGAATGATCGGGCACCTCGGCAGCTCAAAAGCTCCGTCACCGAAAATTCGGTTATTAAAATACCTGGGCACTGCACGCTTCCATCACAATCACCACAAGCACACCGATCGTAACTATGGTTTTTATACCAGCATTTGGGACCGGATGTTGGGTACTTATTCGGAAAGTTAAGCAATGATGTTGACCTGTTATTTCGCGTAGCATAAATTTCCGTCTTTTCGCGTTAAGATTTTTTTCCTATTTAGGCGTTCCCCTGCGGGTCGCGTCATCCGCTTATACTGCACCGGCATTAGCCACAGGCCGGTATCCGCTGCTACCGCTAACGCAAATATTGACTTACCCTCTCTTCAACAACCTTCTGGTAAACCCGCCGATACTTAAACCCTGTACCAATATGGAGAATACCACGATAATATAGGTAATGAGCACAAACTCATCGCGGTGCATTTCGGGACTTAATGATAAGGCAAGTGCAACAGATAAACCACCTCGCAAGCCGCCCCAGGTGAGTATAGCAACGGCGTGTTTTTCAAAATTGAGTTTATAGCGCAGCAGCAGTATAGGGAAATATACCGAAACCCATCGCGCAAGCAAAACTATAACGATGGCTATAAACCCGATCAATAATACGGTAACATTGATCTTGATGATGAGCATTTCCAGTCCGACAAGCAAAAACAAGATGGCATTCAAAATCTCGTCTATCAGTTCCCAAAACTTACCCAGGTAATCGCGGCTCGTGTCGGACAATACTTCGTCTTTTACCTTATTGCCTGTTATAAGGCCGGCAACCACCATAGCCAAAGGGCCGGATACATGCAGGTTATCGGCAACAAAATAACCGCCCATTACAATGGCGATGGTAACCAAAACTTCAACTTTATAATCATCTATCGAGCGTAAAGCATAATAACCGGCGTAGCCCAATGCGGCACCGAAAAGCAAACCGCCTACTGCCTCCTGTAAAAAAAGTTTGCCCACACCCCAAAAGTCAACAGCCGAAATACCGGCATGGGCCGCATTGAGCAAGGTTACAAATACCACTACCGCTACTCCGTCGTTAAACAGCGATTCGCCCGAGATCTTAATCTCGAGCGATGAGGGTATCTTGGCTTCTTTTAAAATGGCCAAAACGGCAATCGGGTCGGTTGGCGATATCAGTGCACCAAAAAGCAAACAATAAATTAACGGAACAGGTAAATGAAACAATTGAAACAGGCCCCAAACCATACCCCCAACCAGGGTAGTTGAAATGAGTATGCCCAGTGTTGACAGGATCATTACCGGCCAGCGCTCTTTTTTCAGCTTGGCAGCGTCGATATGTATCGATCCGGCAAAGAGCAAAAAACTGAGCATAAAATTCATCAGCACATCTCTAAAATCGATAGAGTTTGCCAGTTGCATAGCTTTATCCGACAGTAACGGGAAGAATTTTCCGGCTCCGGCAAAAACTATCGAACAGCTTAACGACAGGATCATGATGCCGATAGTTGGCGGCCATTTGATAAACCGGTGATTGATGTAAGCGAACACCGCGGTAAGTACAAGAGTAATAGTTAAGATCTCGCTGATGTTCATGGTGGTTCAAATTACTAAAATATCACCGTTTATTCATAATAATTAAAGCAATTGGCTATAAACCTTAATTAAGTTAACTTCGGGCTGTTATTACCAGTACTGCCAATGGGTTATCAAAGTTTACGCGAATGCATTACCGATCTTGAAAAACATGGTCACCTGATCCGGATAACCGAGGAGGTTGATCCATACCTCGAAATGGCGGCTATTCACCTTCGCGTATTTGAGCATGGGGGCCCGGCTTTGTATTTCGAGAATGTAAAAGGGAGTAAATTCCCGGCGGTATCAAATTTATTTGGCACGATTGATCGCTCGAAATTTATGTTTCGCGATACGCTGGATAAGATCAAAACCCTGGTTGAGCTGAAGAACGATCCGCTTAAAGCATTAAAACGTCCGTTTCAATATGCCGGCGTAGGCTTAACCGCACTATCGGCATTGCCGATGAAGGTGAGTAAAAATGCGCCCATCAACTTTGGCAGAACAACAATAGCCGAACTGCCGCAGATAGTGAACTGGCCCATGGATGGCGGTCCGTTTGTAACCATGCCACAGGTTTACACCGAAGATATGGACAAGCCCGGTATTATGAATGCCAACCTGGGCATGTACCGCATACAATTGGGGGGTAACGATTATATCCAAAATGAAGAGATCGGGCTGCATTACCAGTTGCACCGGGGCATAGGCATCCATCAAAGTAAGGCCAATGCCAAAGGGCAACCGTTAAAAGTGAGCATATTTGTAGGCGGGCCGCCATCGCACCCATTAGCTGCTGTGATGCCTCTGCCCGAGGGATTATCCGAAATGACCTTTGCCGGTGCGCTGGGTAACCGCCGTTTCCGTTATTATTATGATGATGAGGGTTTCTGCATTTCGGCCGATGCCGATTTTGTGATAACCGGTACCGTAATGCCGCAGCAAAATAAACCCGAAGGGCCGTTTGGCGATCATCTGGGGTATTATAGTTTAACGCACCCCTTCCCGCTGATGAAGGTAAGCCGGGTTTATCACCGTAAAAACCCCGTGTGGAGCTTTACCGTTGTGGGCCGGCCACCGCAGGAAGACACCAGTTTTGGTGCCTTGATCCATGAAATATCGGGGACAGCCATACCGAAAGAAATACCCGGTTTACATGAGGTACATGCTGTTGATGCTGCGGGCGTACACCCGTTATTGTTCGCTATTGGTAGTGAGCGTTATACACCTTATTTAAATGAACGCAAACCACAGGAAATACTTACCCTGGCCAATCATATTTTAGGCAGTAACCAGCTTAGCCTGGCCAAGTACCTGTTTATTTGTGCTAAAGAGGATGATCCGGGGCTTGACGCACACAACATACCGCAATTTATGCAGCATATTTTGCAGCGTATCGACCTAACCCGCGACCTGCATTTTTATACTAAAACCACCATTGATACCTTAGATTACAGTGGTACCGACCTAAACTCGGGGAGTAAAGTGGCTGTGGCAGTGGCGGGAGCGGTTAAGCGCGAATTATGGAAAGAGCTACCTTCGGGCTTTAGCTTACCGCGACCATTTGATAACTTTAAAATGGTAATGCCGGGTATTTTAGCTATTGAAGCGCCGAAATACATCAGCGGAAGCGAAACGGAAAAAGAGATTGCCATTTTGAACGGGCATCTTAAAAATGAAGAGCTGGATAGTTTGCCATTGCTGATATTATGCGATGACGCCGGTTTTACTGCCGAAACCATCAATAATTTTGTTTGGGTAACTTTTACACGTAGTAACCCGAGCCATGATATACATGGCATTAACGCCTTTACCGAGCATAAGCACTGGGGCTGCCGCGGGCCGCTCATTATTGATGCCCGTATTAAACCGCACCATGCGCCACCGTTGATTAAAGACCCTGCTGTTGAAAAACGGGTTGATAAACTGGGCGAAAAAGGCGGGTCGCTGTACGGTAAGATTTGAGTATTGAGATGTGAGATTCTGCTTTATTTCGGATTTATAAATCTTAAATCAAAATAGGTAAATCCGAAATCGAACATCCGACATCCGAAATAATTAATAATTCAGGCTATATGTTTTACCCGGAAGCGAGCGGATGTAACCCATCATCTCGAGGTTGAGCAGGTTCATGGCCAGCTGGCTTAAAGGTAAGTTGGTGCGGATGGTGAGATCATCAATACCCAATGCACCGGCATTTTGTTGTATGGTTTCAAATATCAGCCTTTCGGCTGCGGGCAGATCGATAGGCAGGGTTAGTTGTGGTTTTGCCGGTTTGGTGTTATCGGTTTTTTCCCAACCTAAAATATAGGCCAGATCGGCGCCCGAGGTTAATAAAGCGGCTTTATTATTGCGGATGAGGAAATTACACCCTTCCGAAAACTCGTCATTTATCCTTCCGGGATAGGCAAAAACATCGCGGTTATAGCTGTTGGCAATTTCGGCGGTAATTAATGCCCCGCCTTTAATGCTTGCTTCAACAACAATGGTGGCATCACTTATGCCGGCCACTATCCTGTTCCTTTTCGGGAAGTTTTCCCTGTCGGGGACGGTGCCCGAAGGAAAATCTGTTAGCCAGCCGCCGTTGTTCAGCATCTTTTCGGCAACAGCTCTGTTTACTGCCGGATAGATCCTGTCCAATCCGTGGCCAAAAACACCAATGGTGGGTATGCCCTGCTGTACGCATTCGCGGTGTGCAGCTACATCAACACCATGCGCCAGGCCGCTTATCACTACAACATCATAAGCCTTTAAATCCTCAATTAAGTTGTGGCAAAGCTGCCTGCCGTAATCTGTAATATTGCGTGTGCCTACAATGCTGATTACACGCGTAGGGTTTAGATCTGCAGTACCTTTATAATAAAGCAAAGCAGGCGAATCATCACAGTTCCTTAACCTTTTCGGGAATGCCTCATCCGTGTAAAACAATACTTTGATGTTGTTTTTTTCAATAAAGCGCAGCTCCTCTTCCGCTTTTTTAAATTCGGCTTTCAATAAGATCTGCTCTATCGTTTTCTGGCCCACTCCGGGTATCTGCGCCAGCTTTTTCGCCGGGGTTTCAAAAACAGCTTCGGCGCTGCCGCAATAACTTACTAAAACTTTTGCTAAATGATCGCCTACGTATTTGGTTTGTACTAAGGCGATCTGGTGGAGTGTTGACATAGACTGACTAAAATATTGATTTTATTTAACAGGTCAATATTTAATGATTGATATTATATAATTATCGGTAAGGCAGAGTAATTTGGGCGTTACCCTGCGGGCCGGGCTATCCGCTCATACGCCTGCAGGCCTTAGCCACAAGGCCGGTATCCGCTACTATCCCTAACGCAGAGAAATTTATCTTATTAATAAATAATCTCATTTTCAACACCTTACATTTTATTTTTAATTAAACTATAAAAATAGTTTGCAAACTACTTTTATAGTAGTAGCTTTATGTAACCAAACTATAAAAATAGTTACACATGGAGCAACTTAAAGAACTCACCAAAGCCGAAGAGCAGGTAATGCGCATACTGTGGCAGCTTAAAGAAGCCATTGTTAAAGATGTAATTGACTTAATGCCGGAACCCAAGCCGGCGTATAATACGGTATCAACCGTGATCAGGGTGCTGGAAGGTAAAGGTTTTATTGACCATAAGGCTTACGGTAATTCGTACGTTTATTTTCCGCTCATCAGCGAAGAGGTTTACAAAAACTTTGCCTTTGATAAGGTAATGAACAATTACTTCAGCAACTCGTACTCGAGCCTGGTATCGTTCCTGGTTAAAGAAAAAAACCTGAGCATTAACGAACTGGAAGAACTAACCAACCTGGCCGATAAACTTAAAAACCAAAAAAAATGAACTGGATGCACTACCTGGTAGAAGCCAACCTGTACATGGCTGCCTTTTACGCGTTGTATTTGCTTTTTTTGCGGAGCGAAACTTTATACCAGTTAAACCGCGCTTATTTATTGCTAAGCACTTTACTGGCGTTTATTATCCCCTTTTTGCAATTGGGCATATTAAAACCTGTTGAGGTTTTACAACAGCATATTAGTATTGGTGAACCTGCCAGCTATGCAATGCATGTACTGCCGGATACAGTTACCGCAACAGCGCCAAAATATACGCTAAACGATTATTTACTATTTGTTTATGCAGGTGTAGCCATTGTTTTATTAATCAACCTGGGTATACGCATATACCTATTGATCGCCCTGGCGCGTAAAGGTTCGGTAACAAAAAACGCCAGTTATAAGGTTATTGAGATGCACCGGGGTAGTGTAGCTTTTTCGTTTTTTAACAATTTGTTTATCGATGACAGGTTGGCTTCGTCGCAAACTATATTATACCACGAACAGGTTCACATTCGCCAAAAACACTCGTGGGACATTATTTACCTCGAAATTGTAAAGATCATCAACTGGTTTAACCCGATAGTTTATTTGATCATAGCCAGCATTAAAGAAGTGCATGAATTTATAGCCGACGAAGAAACAGCAAACCTGGAGAACAATAACGACAGTTATACCGATTTTTTGATCAGCAACGCATATGGCATTACCCAAAACTCATTAACCAATTCATTTTTCAATAAAAACCTGTTAAAAAGAAGAATTACCATGTTATATCAAAAAAAATCCGGTAAGGCGGCCAGGCTGAAGTACCTGTTGGCTTTACCCTTAATATTCGGGTTGCTATGCGTATCAACCCTGGCATTTACTACTAAAACTTATGCCCTGGTTATCGCGCCTAACAAAATGGCGGACCTATCCGCTAACAATATCTCAACCAACGGGCATGGGGATGCCGTATTAATTGAGGATAACGGATCGCAAAGGAACACCCAAATACTCCATATGCAAACCAAGCCAGGTGCCCCTGTTTATACAGCGGTTGAGATACAGCCGGAGTTTCCGGGAGGCGAGACAGGCTTGGGTAAGTTTCTTCAAAAAAACATTCATTACCCTGCCACAGATAAGCAAAACCACGTACAGGGGAAAGTATACATACAATTTATTGTTGAACCTAATGGAGGGTTAAGCAGTTTTAAGGTATTGCGTTCACCATCAGATGCTATGAGCAAAGAGTCGGTACGGGTAATGAAGCTATCGCCAAAATGGAAACCCGGAAAACAGAACGGCAAACCGGTACGTGTACAGTTTACCCTGCCTATTAATTTTTCGTTGGCCGATGAGTTGCCTCCACCGCCGCCACCTGCCAAGGCTGGCCAGAAGCTTGCACCGCCGCCACCACCACCGGGGGCAAAATCAGGCGACAAACTTGCACCACCGCCGCCACCTGCACAGAAGCTCGGACCGCCGCCACCACCGCCGGCGGCAAAATCAGGCGAAAAGCTTGCACCGCCGCCGCCTGCACCCGACAAAAGCCCCAACGCGGTTTATACTGCAGTAGAAATACAACCCGAATTTCCGGGTGGTGAAGCCGGGCTTACTAAATTTCTGCAAAAAAACATCCGTTACCCGCTGGAAGCCAAAGAAGGCAAAATACAAGGTAAGGTGTATGTACAATTTGTGGTTGAAAAAGATGGTGACCTGAGCGATATCAAGGTAATTCGAGAACCGGGCAGTGGTACCGGTGATGAATCTGTGAGGGTGCTGAAACTATCGCCAAAATGGACCCCGGGTAAACAAGACGGGCAACCGGTACGTGTGCAGTTTACCTTGCCAATTAATTTTTCGCTGGGTGGTGAAACGTCAACAAGATTTAACCAAATGAAAGGCTATCTAAAAACTAAGTTATATTATCCGGTGGTTGCTAAACAAAACGGAATATCGGGGCATGCGGTTGTTACTTTTACCATCGATGACAAACATTTAATACAATCGGTAGCCATATTGAAAAATCAAAATGCAGATATGGATAATATTGTGGTGGATGCACTCAAATCATACCAAAAGCCGACAGACCTTGATGCGGGTACTTATGCTGTATCGTGCAGTTTTACTATCCAGGGACAATTTGATGAAGGAAAAATCAACATTTCGATGGGTACTTATCACCCCAATAATTAAAAGTTAAACCTGTAAACTGCGGTTTACATAAACCACCTGTTTGGTTTCAAAAAACTCTTCGTCGAAGTAATCTTTTAAATGGAATTGCCGGGTCTTTAAGCCAGATTCGGCAATTTCCTGTTTCAGATCGCCACCTTTAAGATATAGTATGCCGTTTGGCATGGTGTTTTTACAAGCCCTGTTAAACTTGTTATACACCCAGGGATAAAAGTCTTTTAACTGTGTTACCGCGCGCGATACCACAAAATCAAACTTCTCGTTGATCTGTTCGGCACGGGCGTGTGATGCTTTTACGTTTTGCAATCCCAGGCCACTGGCAACTCCTTGCACTACTTTTATTTTTTTGCCGATGGAATCAACCAAATGGAACGAGGTTTCGGGGAACATAATAGCCAGCGGGATACCGGGGAAACCGCCGCCGGTGCCTACATCCAGCACATGTTCGCCAGGCAAAAATTGCATTACTTTGGCTATACCCAGCGAGTGCAGCACGTGGCGTTCAAAAAGCAGGTCGATATCCTTACGGGATACCACATTGATCTGCTCGTTCCAAAACGTATACAAGTCGAACAGCTGTTCGTACTGGCTTTGCTGCTGAGGTGTTAGTTGTGGAAAGTATCGGGTTATGATATCAGATCTCATCGCGCTTATTCACGTTTACAATGTTACCCAACAGGTAACGCGCTCTGAATAGTTGGGCCTTTACAGTACCCAGTGGCAGGTCAAGCTGCTCGGCAATCTCTTCGTACGATAGTTCATCAAAGTAGCGTAAAACAATAAGGTTGCGGTAACGCTGCGGTAAGCTGTCAATTAATACCTTTAGTGTTTGCGATTGCTCCTTTTTCATCGAAGCCTCTTCGGGGTTCAGCGTGTCAGATTTGATCTGCAGCGGGCGCTCATCGCCATCATCGTCAACCATACCGCTTATGGAAGTTGTATTGAGCTTTTTTTTCCGGATAAAGTCGATACAGTTATTGGTGCCTACCCTGAAGAGCCAGGTACTGAATGCAAACTCGGGCTGATATTTATCCAGTTTTTCGAAGGCCTTGGCAAAGGTTTCAACGGTTAGATCCATTGCATCCTCTTTATTATTCACCATTTTAAGCGCCATAAAGTAGATGGAATCTTTATAACGGTGCATCAGGTCGGCATAGGCTTTCTGGTCGCCTTCACGGGCCCGGCTAACCAACTTAAAATCGTTTTTAGCGTTATCAGAAAAATTAGCGTTTACTTCCATTGCCTGGTTTTAGTAAAGGTACCTATTAACCCAAATATGTTTAAATAAAAGTAGTAAAATACATCTAAAATCGGCAGATACCATACCACATCGGCACAGCGCAGCTTTTTAAATGAGCGGCTGTATATCCAAAACTGAAATGCCAGCCTAAAAACAAACAAGCCCAATGCTACCCAGGGCACAAAATTGAGTACGATACATACAATAAGCAGCACATAAAATAAAAAACCGCTTAAAGCATCCAGGCTTAAAAACCTGCGATGTTTGTTTTGATATAGTTTACCTACACCCATGTGGCGCCTTTTTTGACGATAATATGCGCCAAACTTATTTTTGGCATCACTCCACATATGCGCGTCGGGGTGTATCTCGATAGCGGTATTTTCGCTGGTAGCATTCTGATTTACAAAAAGGTCGTCGTCGCCCGACATGACGTGCATGTGCGAAGCAAAGCCCTTATTTTTAAAAAAAAGTGTTTTGGTATAGCTTAAATTACGCCCAATGCCCATATAGGCATCGCCACCCAAAGCTGCCGATAAATAATTGATGGCGGTTTTTAATGTTTCGAACCTAATAAACAGGTTTAAAAACCCGGGGCCTTTTTTATAGGGCGAATAACCCAGCACAATATGGGTATCGGCGGTTAAATTGCCCGTCATGCGGCTTATCCAATACGGCGACGCCGGCTGGCAATCGGCATCGGTAAACAATAAATTTTCGTTTTTTGCTGCCTTGATACCTAATGTTAAAGCGAATTTTTTACCGGTTTTAAAACGGGCATGCTCGGTTATGGTTACCACTTTAAGATTTGGATATTGCTTTTCGTATTCCTGCAAAATGATCTCGCTTTCATCAAAAGAACAATCATTCACTACCACAACCTCAAAATCGGGATGCTGCTGCGCCAAAATAACAGGCAGGTTTTCTTTTAAATTTTGGTACTCGTTACGTGCCGAAATAATAACAGAAACCGGTGCATGGCCTTGCGGAAGATCGTCGCCGGGGATATATGCCGCTAACCGGTTATGATTTACAATAAGAAAATATAACTGGGCAATAAAACAGAACAGGAAAACAATAAAAAGTAATAATGGTACGTAGACTTCCAAAATGGGCGACAAATTTTATATGGTGCAAATTTCTTAAAAACCAGCGAAATATCAGTTTTATTGATAAAATAATTCCACAACTAAATAAGGGCATTATTTTCTATTTTTGCAACTTAAATGAAATTTAAATTAACAACTACCGATCCGTTTTCAAAGGCCCGTGCGGGCGAAATAACTACGGATCACGGAACGATACAAACGCCGATATTTATGCCCGTTGGCACAGCCGGAACGGTAAAGGCGGTACATCAGCGTGAGCTAAAAGACGATATTAATGCTCAGATCATCCTGGGGAACACCTACCATTTATATTTAAGGCCAGGTTTGTATACGCTTGAAAAAGCAGGCGGGTTACATAAATTTAACGGTTGGGATAAACCCATTTTAACCGACAGCGGCGGTTACCAGGTATACAGTTTAACCGAAGTGCGCAAAATAAAGGAAGAAGGTGTTACCTTCCGCTCGCATATTGATGGCTCGAAACATTTGTTTACGCCCGAAGGTGTGATGGATATACAGCGCACCATAGGCGCTGATATTATTATGGCTTTTGACGAGTGTACGCCCTACCCCTGCGATTATGGCTATGCACGCCGTTCGCTGGATATGACGCACCGCTGGCTGAAACGCTGCTGCGACCGTTTTGACAGTACCGAACCTAAATACGGCTACAGCCAAACCCTCTTCCCTATTGTACAGGGTTCGGTTTATAAGGATCTACGCGTTAAATCGGCCGAAACTATTGCCTCTTTTGGGCGCGAAGGCAATGCCATCGGCGGCCTGTCTGTTGGTGAGCCCGCCGAAGAAATGTATGCCATGACCGAAGTTGTTTGCGATATACTGCCAACCGATAAACCCCGTTATTTAATGGGTGTGGGTACGCCGGTTAACATTTTGGAAAACATTGCTTTGGGTATTGATATGTTTGATTGTGTAATGCCTACCCGCAATGGCCGTAACGGCATGCTGTTTACCCGTAATGGCATCATTAACATCAAAAACGAGAAATGGAAGGACGATTTTTCGGCCATTGACGCCGAAAGCAATCTGTATGCCGATACATGCTATTCAAAAGCCTATCTTCGTCATCTCATCCACTCGGGCGAAATGCTTGGCGCGCAGATAGCTACGCTGCACAACCTGCATTTTTACCTGTGGCTGGTAAAACAAGCCCGCGAAAAGATCATAACCGGCGAATTTTACGAGTGGAAAAATAAAATGGTAAAAACACTGGCTCAACGCTTATAACCACATGTTTAACAGGTTTGTAAAAACTTACGATCGTTATATTATCCGCAAGTACCTGGGTACGTTTGTGTTTACCATAGCCATTTTTGTGGTGGTGATCGTGGTGTTTGATATATCGGAAAAGCTGGATAATTTTTTAAAGAACAACGTTACTTTAAACGATATCATCTTTCAATATTACGCCGGCTGTATCCCGTTCTACATCGATATGCTGTCGCCATTGATCAACTTTTTGGCGGTAATATTTTTTACGGCTAAAATGGCCAATCAAACCGAGATTGTGCCTTTTTTGAGCGGCGGCGCCAGCTTTAACCGCTTTTTAAGGCCGTATTTTATTTGTGCTTCGCTGATATTCACGGTATCGTTTTTTACCGATATTTACCTTATTCCGTACACCAACAAGCTAAAAACCACCTTCGAGAATAAGTACATTGTGCTTGAAGACCCTACCAAAAGCGATGTGCATATACAGCTTGACAAGCAAACGTTTGTATACATGCAAACCTTTGATGCCAACAACCATACAGGCAACCAGTTTGTACTGGAGAAGTTTGACGGCGATGAGCTGAAAGAGAAACTGACCGCTAACAGTATTGTGTACGATTCGGTTAAAAACAAGTGGACGATGCACGATTACGCCATCAGGTATGTAAACGGTCTTAAGGAGAAAATGATATGGCAGGGAACCACCAAAGATACCGTTTTGGACATGCACCCTGCAGATTTTGTGCTGCACGATAACATCTACACGGCCATGTCTACAGCCGAATTAAACAATAACATCAAGAAAGAAACCATACGCGGCACTGGCGTTGTAAACAACATGCTTTTTGAAAAATACAAGCGTTTTGTATTCCCCCTGGCCTCGTATGTGCTTACGTTAATAGGCGTGGCGCTGTCGTCGCGCAAGGTACGGGGCGGGGTTGGTTTATCGTTAGGGATAGGTTTCTTTTTGTGTTTTGCCTATATTATTGTAGAGCAATTCGCCTTTGTTTTTTCGGTAAAGGGCGGGTTGCCACCCATCATCGCGGTATTTATACCCAACCTTACATTCGGGTTGCTGGGCTATTACCTGTTACGTAAAGCACCTAAGTAATGACCGGAACCAACACCAAAACCGGCCTGAACAAGAACCTACTGATACTCCATTTTACGGTTTTTATATGGGGCTTTACCAGCATTTTGGGCAAGCTGATACAGGTGCATGCGGTGTACCTGGTATGGTACCGGGTACTCATTGCGCTGGTGGCTTTGTTTATGTATTTTAAGTTTAGCAGGGTTGAGTTTAAGGTAAACCGCGCTACTTTTTTGAAGCTGTTTTTTACCGGCGCGCTGGTTGGCGGGCACTGGATATTGTTCTTTCAATCCATCAAATCTTCTACCGTTTCGGTGGCTTTGGTATGCCTCTCATCGCTCACTTTATTCACTGCCGTGTTTGAGCCGCTGCTCAAAAAAAAGAAAATATCCAAGCTCGAGATCATGGCCGGCGGGCTGATCATTCTGGGTATTTTAACCATCTACAAATTTGAAACCCGTTACACTATGGGTATCACTTTCGGTTTGATAAGTGCAGCTTTTGCGAGCCTGTTTGCTATCATTAATTCAAAACAGGTGAAGAACATTGAGGCACCTGTTATTGCTTTTTACGAGCTAAGCGGAGCCCTGTTTTGGATCTCACTTTTCCTGCTTTTTACCGGTGGCTTTAACGGCGATATGAAGCTCATCCCGGCCGACATTGGGTACCTGCTTATCCTGGGCACCATCTGTACCTCGCTTGCCTACGTTGCTGGTGTTGCCGTGATGAAAGAATTTTCGGCCTTTAAGGTGGCACTTATTACCAACCTCGAGCCGGTTTACGGCATCGTTTTATCTTTTTTTTTCTTCCCCGATCAGGAGAAATTACCGGCCGGTTTTTGGGTTGGCGCGGTGATCATTTTGTCAACTATCTTTCTGTACCCGGTGGTGCAAACACGCGTAGCCAAGCGTAAAAAAGCCTGAGTTTTTCTTTCATTTTTCTATCGCCAGGAATACCTCGCCGGGTAGGGGATAGGATTTTCTGTATACGGGCCACGCATTTTAAGGCGATTTAAGCCCTTCAAAATCAACCCAGAATACAAACACCTAACTATCATCCCGATAGTTTAACAGGCGCAAAAATCTAATTTTTCTAAGTGTATTTTGCAGTAAAGATTACATCGGGTAAAAACTGTTGTTCTATCGTATAAACCTATAGATATTTCACCCAAAATAGGGAAAACAGTCAATTTATGTATATTATATTTATAGTTAATAATCAGATATTTATTAATATAAACGAAAGTAAAATGTTAAATAAAACGAGGTTTTATCAAAAATCAAAAACTAAACATTTTAGCAAAAAATATAACCCATTGACAAAGTAGTTGAAAAACACATTTTACTTAATGATTTTCAGCTATTTACATCATACAAAATAAACAAAAACTTTTTTGAGCGAAAAGCAGGTAGTTAGTGTATTGAAATGGCGAAGGCTGATCTTAAATTCTGGAGGGGCAACACTCCCCTTTTTTGCCCGGAAAAAATCCGCGCGTTTTTTGAGTGATTTTTTCTTCACCAATTTTTATCATCAAAATTGACGCCATAAAGATGACCGCAAAATTCACCGCAAAGCAGTGCGGCCGCCCGGCCAGAAACTGACATCACGACGGGACCTGAATTCAGGCACGGGGAGCAGAATTGCTGACTGCTATTTTTTCCGGCAAATGAGGTTTTGATAAGCTTTTAAAAAATTGGATATTCGTTAAAGAGTTTAATCAAAAAAAGCCATGCGTATCAAAACCATTTTCATCATCATCGTCACCATTTTGTTAACGATCATCATTATGCAAAACACGCGACAGGTAACATTCGATATCCTGTTTTGGCAGGCATCAATTTCGGGGCTGGTGATGATGGCCGTGGTTGCCGTGATCAGCCTGGTGATCGGCATCATGATAGGCAGACCAACGAAGGTACGGTTTGACGACTCACACCCATCGTTTGACAACCCCACCGGAAAAGCACCTGATACACTAAGTGATGAGGACAGGGACTATATTAATTAGTAGCAGCGACACTTGCAGCAGCAGTTAGAAAGACGGGAAGTCGGAAAAGTCCGGAAGATAAAAAGTGCTGGTTGCAGCAAGAAGTTTTTGCTTCCGGACAAGAACATTCTAACTTTAAAACATTACAATATTTCAACATCGGGCATCGCCCAAATAATAAAAAACATCACCATGAAAATAGGATTTATAGGATTGGGAAATATGGGTACGCCGATGGCTCAAAACCTCATCAAAGCCGGGTACCATTTACAGGTTTATAACCGTACCATCAGCAAAGCCGGCGAGTTGGATCAGGCGGCCATCACCAAATGTAAAACCCCGGCCGAGGCAGCGACTGATGTACCCTTCGTGGTGACGATGCTATCCGAAGATGAGATACTGAAAGAAGCCACCGCGGGCGACGATGGTTTGCTGAAAACTTTACCCAAAGGAGGCGTACATATTTCGATGAGCACCATCTCGCCGGAGACATCGGCAGAGCTTGCCAAATTGCATGAACAGGCCGGCAGCATTTACATTGCCTGCCCGGTATTCGGCAGGCCCGAGGCAGCGGCTGCGAAAAAATTATTTGTGTGCACATCCGGCGATTTGAAAGCTAAGGAAGCTGCCCGCCCGATACTGGAAGCGCTTGGCCAAAGCGTAACTGATTTTGGTGAGGTCGTAGGCAATGCCAATGTTTTAAAAATTACCGGCAACTTTATGATCATCGCTTCGCTAGAGCTAATGGCCGAAGCGTTTACCCTTGCCGAAAAGAACGGGCTTGACCGTGTAGCCGTAGCCAACTTTTTCGGGTCGACTTTATTTAACGCGCCTATTTATCAAAACTACGGCAAGCTCATTGCCAACAAAACTTATGAGCCTGTAGGCTTTAAAGCCAAATTAGGCTATAAAGACGCCCGCCTTGCGCTTAACCTATCGCAGGCAAGCCGAACACCTATGCCGCTGGCAACACTCGCTCACAACCGCTTATTAACAGCCGTAGCCAAAGGCCGCGGCGACAGGGACTGGGTTGAGGCGTTTGGCAGGGGGGTGACGGATGATGCGGGGTTGTGAGAAAGGCAAAAGGTGGAAGGGCAAAAGGTGAAAGGTTTTTAGAAGCCTTTTAGCTTTTGCCTTTATCCTTTCACCACATTTATATTTCGTAGAACACCTGATTCCCGGCTTCCAAAGATTTCAGATCGGGTTTATGGTCAAATATCCCGAAAACGGAGGCTCCGCTGCCGCTCATGCTGGCGTATAGGGCACCGGCCTGGTACAGGTCGGCTTTTACGCCGCGGATCTGCGGGTGATTGATAAAGATATGTTCTTCAAAATCATTTTTGATGTGATTACGCCATTCATTTACCGGTAGTGCAACCAAATCTTTTAGCGACCGGGTTACCGGCGCAGGTTTTACGCCGCGGTAGGCTTCGGCTGTTGATACGTGTGCCGGGGGCATTACCAGTGCCAGGTGGTATTGGGATAAGTCTAAATTTAACGGTTCAAACCGATCACCCTTGTCAAAAGCGAACACAGGCTTGCTTTCAATAAAAAAAGCGCAATCGGCGCCAAGCTGCCGGGCATAGGCCATCATGGTATCGGCACTTAGATCCAATCCGAACTTTTGATTGAGCAGGCGGATAAAATACCCGGCATCGGCTGAACCTCCGCCCAGGCCCGCGCCTATAGGGATATGTTTGTGCAGATGAATTTTTATCGGCGGCAGATCGTGATCTTGTTTCATCAGGTGATACGCTTTGACGCACAGGTTATCCTCTACCCTGCCCGGGATGCCCAATCCGGATGATTCGAAGCTGAGTTCATCGCTTTCGATCACTTCGAGCACATCGTTAATTTTGATAGGGTAAAAAATAGTTTCGAGGTTATGGTAGCCATCGGGGCGGCGGGCGGTGATATTTAAACCGATATTGATCTTGGCGATTGGAAAATTGATCATGAATAATGATTAACACGGCGGGTTTTTATGCACATCCGTAGGATACCAAAATTAGATTATTTTTCTTTGTGTTTTGGTTCATTAGTTCATTAGCCATTGGTTCATTAGTCTTAGCATCTTGTTCACTGGCATCTGTCTTAGTTTTTTATAGCTTTTTACAATTTATTTATAAAAATGAGTCATCATCGGTTAGAAGATTTAGAAGTTTACCAGTTAGCTGAATCTTTTTCTGATGAGGTTTGGAATATTGTGATAACCTGGGACTACTTTTTCAAAGATACTGTGGGCAAACAAATGGCTCGTTCAGCTGATTCTATCAGTGCAAATATTGCCGAAGGATATGGCAGGTTCCATTACAAGGAAAACAAAAACTTCTGTTACTTTAGCAGAGGTTCGATCATAGAAACCAAGGGCTGGCTAAAGAAATCAAAAAACAGAAATTTAATTTCGGAAGAAAAGGCAACTGACCTGCTGAATCAACTTGAAATAATTCATATAAAACTTAATGCTTACATAAAATTTATCGGCGGCAGTAGCAAAGAATAGCCCGTTTTGCCACCAATGAACTAATGAACAAGTGAACCATTGAACTAACACCATGAAGCAATACCTCGACCTGATGCGCCACGTGATGGAGAACGGCGCCCAAAAGCATGATCGTACCGGCACCGGCACTTTAAGCGTGTTTGGCTACCAGATGCGTTTTAACCTGCAGGAAGGGTTTCCGCTGGTGACGACTAAGAAACTACACCTCAAATCGATCATCCATGAACTGATCTGGTTTTTGAGTGGTGATACCAATATCCGTTACCTTAAAGAGAACGGCGTGCGCATTTGGGACGAGTGGGCCGATGCCGAGGGGAATCTTGGTCCGGTTTATGGTTACCAGTGGCGCAGCTGGCCCAAGCCCGATGGCGGACACATTGACCAGATCAGTCAGGTGGTAAAAACGTTGAAGAACAATCCCGACTCGCGCCGCATTATGGTTTCGGCGTGGAACGTTGCCGATGTTGACCAGATGGCGCTACCACCCTGCCATAGTTTGTTCCAGTTCTACGTACAACGCCCTAACCCCCTGAAGGGGGAACTGAAGGGTAAACTTTCATGCCAATTGTATCAGCGCAGCGCTGATATATTTTTGGGTGTGCCCTTCAATATAGCCTCATACGCTTTACTGACCATGATGATGGCCCAGGTATGCGACCTGGACTATGGCGATTTTATCCACACTTTTGGCGATGCGCATATTTACAATAATCATTTGGAACAGGCTACGCTGCAGTTAAGCCGTGACCCGCGCCCGCTGCCCACCATGAAGATCAACCCGGATGTGAAGGATATCTTCGGGTTTAAGTTCGAGGATTTTGAATTGGAGAATTACGATCCGTGGCCGCATATTAAGGGAGCTGTGGCGGTATAGAGGCATATGGGGATCTGGGCAGCGACAATATCATCAAACGATACTTATGCAGATACGTATTCGGAATTCTTCGACTTGTACAATAGTGGGCTGGAGGTAGCAGAAATTTCTAATAAGCTCGTTGCTAAAAATCAAGATACGATCAATAATCCCGAAGATTGCAATAATTTTTGGCTTGCATTGGCGAAAGCTCAATGGGAATGCAAGCAACTTGATGAGCGACTATTATCAAGGGTAACATCCATAATAAATGATGGCATTGACATCGGCATTTGGAGAGATTTTGGGGTTACTGAAAAAGAGCTCAAAATAAGAAAATCTTTTTTAGATAAATTTCTGAAAGAAATAAGTACGGAAAGACCGAAAGCTAAGCTGCGAAAAAAACCGGCAATCCAAGAACCTTTTTTTGCGAAAGGCGATTGTATAGCTTTTAAATTGGAGAATGGAAACTATGGTGGTGCAATTGCCTTGGAAGCAATCTACAATACCAAATATGCTTATAATTTAATTGCGACAACCCGAATAAATCAGGCTACCAAACCGACTGTTAAAGACTTTATAAAAGCCGATGTTTTAATTAGAAACTTCGGCGCTTTTAAAGACAAAGCTGCGATAAGCTGGATATTACCAATCATGTTTAAGAATGAAGCCCATCTATTCGAGAATATAGGAAATACGAACGTCGAATTTACGTATAGCACAAAGGGAATTGAATATGGTTTTACAGGAGGTTTTGCGAAATGGATCATTGAGCAAGCTAACATGCAGTTTCGATTTGAGGCCGAAGGCAACAAACCTAATCTATCGATGACGTTAAAATCATTGATACAAAAAAGCAAATGGAAGTTGTGGTAATGTGCGTTTAAAGACTGCTTATTTGATAATCTGAGCAAAATTTCGTATTTTTATAGAGAACCTGAATTAGCGAAATAGTTAACAGCGCAGTTTGAAACTGTCCTCAGGGATTGCTTCGTTCCTCGCAATGACATGGAGAAGAAATTTGCGTTAGCGATTGCAGCGGATACCGGCCATGCGAAGGGCTCAGGGCGGGTCGTGGCTAAGGCCTCCCGATGGGTATCGGGACAGGTTGTGCAGTATGAGCGGAAAGCGCGGGCCGGAGGCAACGCCCTAAAGAAAGAGTCGAGAAGTAAGAACTAGGAATCAAGACCAATTATGATTGGAATACCGACAAATACCCACCAACCTGTGCGCTGTGAATATGAGAAACTATAAAATCTTTACAATACAGGTCCAATTGAAAACATCGAATGTCCTTTGTAGAGATTGCCGCGCTATCGCTCGCAATGACGCGAGGTGATTACAATTACGAATTTGATAATAGAAATAAAAAACAAAGTAAAAAATACCGACAAATACCCACCTGTTTATGACGTATTCGTCAAGGTGCATTATGAAAATGATAATTTAAGCTTGAAGCACGACGCCTGAAGCAGGAAGCAAGAAATTTAATAGCCTAAAAATACCCATATTTACCGATGTCTAAACATATTACTGCCGTAGTAGCCATATCATCAAATAACGCCATTGGCAAAAACAACCAGTTGCTGTGGCATTTACCTAATGACCTGAAACATTTTAAAAATATTACCGCCGGTGGTACCGTAATTATGGGACGCAAAACTTTCGACTCGGTGGGTAAGCCGCTGCCTAAGCGCCGTAATATTGTAATTACCCGCAAACCCATTGAAATTGAAGGCTGCGAGGTGGTGAACTCGGTAGAAGCCGCCCTTGAGCTATGTAAGGCTGATGATGAGGTATTTATAGTTGGCGGTGCCGAAATTTACCGGCTGGCGATGCCGCTGGTGAACAGAATTTACCTGACTATTGTGCATCACACCTTTGATGCAGACACTTTCTTCCCCCAAATTGACTATAAAGAGTGGCGGGAGATTGAAAAAGAAGACCATGAAACCGATGAAAAACACCAATTTAAGTACTCTTTTATCACGCTGGAGCGCATTTAACAAACAATGTATTATTTTGTGTGAATTAAAAATTCGTTTTGCGAAATTTTATTAGATTTGCCGTCTTGTTAAAAAAAGCTATATAGACTATTAATTACACATTTTGATTTACAATGCAAGGTAAAGGGATTATTAAATTTTTCGCCATACTACTGGCAGTAGTGTGCTTGTACCAACTTTCGTTCACCTGGGTGGCCAGTAAAGTTGAAAATGATGCCAGCGAATATGCGAAAGGTAATTTGCTAAAAGAGAAAGCATACCTGGACTCGATGGATAATGTAGCGGTTTACCCGCTACTGAACTGGAAATACCAGTATGTTAAAGATAAAAAGCTGGCCCTTGGTTTGGACCTTAAAGGCGGTATGGATGTTACCATGCAGGTATCGTTGGTTGAGCTGATCAAAGCTTTATCAAACAACAACCCGGACCCTGCCTTTAACCAGGCATTGGAAAGTGCCGACCAGATCTCAAAAACAAACTCGACAGATTTTGTTACCCTGTTTGTTAAAGAATACGAGCGTATTGCCCCTAACGGAAAATTAGCCGCTATCTTCTCAACTAAAGATAACGAGTCGCACTTAAAGTTCAACGCTTCCGATTCGGAGGTGACTTCTTACCTGCAGGATCAGGCTAAGGTTGCAGTAACCCAGGCTAAAACAGTATTGAATACCCGTATCGATCAGTTTGGCGTAGTACAACCCAACATCCAGATACAACATGGTAACCAGATACTGATCGAGCTGCCGGGCGTATCAGACGAAGAACGTGTACGCAAGCTGTTACAAGGTTCGGCTAACCTGGAGTTTTACGAAACTTATGAGAATGCCGACTTTTTCCAGATACTGAGCAATGCTGATAAAATATTGGCCGCAAAACTAAAATCGGCTAAAGCAGATAGTACCAAAGCAACTGCTGCTACCACTCAAACCGCTGCGGCGGCGGATACAGGCAAGTCGCATGCGCTGGCTTTATTGAGTAAAGTTCAAAAAGCGGCCAATGATACTTCGCTGGCAGCCAAAAAAAGTCAGTTTGCCAATCAAAACCCATTGTTTGCTGTATTGCAGCCAAACTTTTACCGCGACCAAAATAACCAAACCTTGCCTGCTCCCGGCCCGATCATCGGTCATGCAGCCCAAAAAGATACGGCCAAAGTAAACGCTTTGTTAAATACGCCGGAGGTAAAAGCGGCTATCCCGCATAATGCTAAATTATTATGGGATGTAAAATCAGCCGGCGATGCTAAAGTATTCGCGTTATACGCCATCAAATTATCAGGTGCTGATAACGGCCCTGCCCTTTCGGGTGATGTGATATCTGATGCCCGTTCAGAGAACGATCAAACGGGTAACCCGGAAGTTATCATGGTGATGAACTCGGACGGCGCAAGCAAATGGAGAAGGATCACTGCCGACGCAGTAAAAGATCCTAAAAACTTAAAATCTATCGCTATTGTGTTAGATAATAACGTTTACTCTGCCCCCCGTGTACAAACAGAAATTGCAGGCGGTATCTCAAATATCAGCGGAAGCTACACCACCGAAGACACCAAGGATTTGGCTAACATCTTAAAATCAGGCCGTTTAAAAGCTCCTGTTCGTATTATTGGCGAAGAGGTAGTTGGTGCATCGTTAGGTGAGGAAGCTATTCACGCCGGTTTAATGTCGTGCGTTATCGGTTTCGTTGTGGTATTGATCTTTATGTTGTTTTACTACAACCGTGCAGGTACCGTGGCTAACGTTGCGGTATTAATTAACGTATTCTTTTTAATGGGTGTACTGGCCAGCTTAAACGCGGTATTAACCTTACCGGGTATAGCAGGTATCGTATTAACCTTAGGTATGGCGGTTGATGCCAACGTACTGATCTATGAGCGTATACGTGAGGAATTGGCTTTAGGCAAATCAATGCGTATAGCTGTTGCCGATGGTTTTAAACATGCCAAATGGTCAATTTTGGATGCCAACATCAGTACCTTTTTAACTGGTGCCGTATTATACGAGTTTGGCTCCGGCCCGATAAAAGGTTTCGCTACCACCTTAATGATCGGTATCGTTACATCGCTGTTCTGCTCGATGCTGATCTCGCGTTTAATTTTCGAGTGGATGCTGAAAAAAGACATCGAAATAAAATTATCAAACCCATGGAGCTCGCATACCTTTAAAAATGCCAACTTCCAGTTTGTTAAAAACCGTTTCAAATTTTATGCTTTCTCCGGTTTATTTATTGCTGCCGGTTTGGTATCGATGTTTACACAAGGCTTTAACTACGGTGTCGACTTTTTAGGTGGCCGCAGTTACGTAGTTAAATTTGAGCAACCGGTATCTGAACAAAAAGTACGTGAAGTATTGAATGCAACTTTCCACAAAGAACCCGAAGTAAAAACTTTTGGTACCGATGGCAACCAGTTGCGTATTACTACTACTTACATGATAGACGATAATTCGGCAAATGCTGAAGCTAAAGTAAGAGCCGAGTTAACCAAAGGCTTATCACAACTAAGCAAAAGCACTATCCGCAGTTCAGAAAAAGTTAGCCCTACCATTGCAAGCGACTTAAAAACAAAAGCGATATATGCCGTATTGTTCGCCATTGTGGTGATCTCGGCCTACATTTTGTTACGTTTCCGTAAATGGCAGTTTAGCTTAGGCGCGATGGTGGCTACCGCTCACGATGCGTTATTAGTATTATCGTTCTTCTCGCTATTTAAAAACATTATGCCATTCTCGCTGGATATTGACCAGGCGTTCATCGCGGCTATATTGACCGTTATTGGTTATTCGATCAACGATACCGTGGTAGTGTTCGACAGGATCCGTGAGTTCCTTGAGCTGCACCATGCTAAAACAGATAATCCTAAAGAGGTGATCAACCAGGCTATCAACGCTACCCTTAGCCGTACCATTATCACGGCCTTAACGGTGATCTTCGTATTGCTGGTATTGTTCTTCTTTGGTGGCGATGTGATCAAAGGCTTCTCGTTCGCATTGCTGATCGGGGTATGCTTTGGTACTTACTCGTCCATCTGTGTGGCTACACCGGTTATCATCGACTTTGGTAAAAAAGATCTGAGGTAATACTCGGCTCTCCAACATAAGCAAGGCTCCCGGTGATCAACCGGGGGCCTTTTTTGTTTTAAGGCAAAAACATATCATTCACAATTTGTTACATACTTTATGGAAACTACCCACAAATCAAAGTTCGCTAAAGTGGTTATTATCGGGGGTGGCTTTGGCGGTATCGAGTTAGCCAAACATCTAAAAGATGAACCTGTTGATGTATTGATGCTGGATAAGCATAACTACCATACCTTTCAGCCCTTGCTTTATCAGGTAGCTACCGGGGGGCTGGAAGCCGATTCGATAGCCTTTCCGCTCCGCAAAATATTCGACGGGCAAAAGAACTTCCGTTTTCGGATAGCCGAGGTGACCAAAATTCATCCCGTAAAACAAACCATTGATACCACGATCGGCGAAATCTCCTACGATTACCTGGTGATCGCTACCGGTTCAACTACCAACTTTTTCGGCAACAAGCAGGTGGAGCATTTTTCGATGCCGATGAAAAGCATACCTGAGGCGCTTAACCTGCGCAGCATGATCCTGCAAAATCTGGAAGAAGCCCTGCTGCAACCCAGCGAAGAGCTGCGTGAACCGTACCTTAACTTTGTGGTGGTTGGTGGTGGCCCGACCGGAGTTGAACTATCAGGTGCTATTGCCGAGTTGCGTAACCATATCCTGCACAAAGACTATCCCGAGCTCAACAAAAAAGAAATGCATGTTTACCTGGTTGAAGGCTTGCCAAAAGTATTGCAGGTAATGTCGCCCCAGGCATCCGCGAAAGCGAAAGAGTTTTTGACCCATATGGGGATTAAGGTGCTGACCAATGTAAGCGTAAAGGATTACGATGGCCACGAGATCACCTTAGCCGATGGCAAAAAGATCAAAACCCATAACGTGATATGGTCGGCAGGAGTTATGGGGCAGGTAATAGACGGTGTGCCGAAAGATACCATTGTAAAAGGTAACCGCATCCAAACGGATGAGTTTAACAGGGTAAAGGGCTGGGATAATGTATACGCTATTGGCGATGTAGCCGCTATCATCACCGAAGAAACGCCTAAAGGCCACCCCGGTGTTGCGCCGGTGGCTATGCAGCAGGGCAAGCACCTGGCTAAAAACCTGGTGAGGATACAGCGTAAAGAAGAGCCTGTACCTTTCAAATACTTCGACAAAGGCTCAATGGCAACCATCGGGCGTAATAAGGCTGTGGTTGATATTGGTAAGATCCGTTTTCAGGGATTTTTCGCGTGGCTAACCTGGATGTTTGTGCACCTGATATCGCTCATCAGTTTTCGCAATAAGGTGGTGGTATTCATCAACTGGATAGGCAGCTACTTTAGTTATAACGGCGGCGCGCGACTGATCATCCGCAAGTTTATCCGCGAAGAAATTGTAAATGAAGAGCATTTGCCAAAGGCGGAGGATTGATTTTTAGTTCATGGATCATAGGTGATAGTTCATAGTCCTTTTTGTAAACTTTGATCTTTTACTATGATCTATGAACCATCAACTATGAACTAAATTACTAATTTTGATTTGTGCCAAATAAACAATCATCCATCAAATTCACCGAATGCCCACGCGATGCCATGCAAGGCCTGCACAATTTTGTACCTACAGAGGTAAAGGCTGAGTATATCAACCTGTTGCTACGGGTGGGTTTTGATACTATCGATTTCGGCAGTTTTGTATCGCCCAAAGCGATACCCCAAATGCGCGATACTGCCGATGTACTGGCAAAACTGGATCTGGCAAACACCCGGTCAAAACTACTCGCCATTATTGCCAATTACCGCGGTGCCGAGGATGCCATTCAGTTTGATGAGATCACTTACCTGGGTTTTCCCTTTTCTATTTCCGAAACCTTCCAGCAGCGTAACACCAACTCCAGCATTGCCGAATCGTTCGATACGGTAAAACGCATCCATGAGCTTTGCGGAGAAAATAACAAGCAACTATTGGTTTACCTGTCTATGGGTTTTGGTAACCCTTACGGGGATGAATGGAACACCGGTATAGTAGAACAATGGGCAGAAAAGATGGTGGATGAAGGTATCGGCATTATTTCGCTGGCCGATACCACCGGTACCTCAACACCCGAAAAGATAGAGGCCATTTACCCAACTTTGGTTTCGCGCTTTCCGCAGACGGAATTTGGCGTGCACCTGCACTCCACCCCAGCCACAAGCTTCGAAAAGATAGAAGCAGCTTTTGACAGCGGTTGCAAACGTTTCGACAGCGCCTTAAAAGGCTATGGTGGCTGCCCCATGGCTGCCGATGACCTGACAGGCAACATCGCTACCGAAAACGTGATGAGCTTTTTACAGGATCAGGGTATTGAATTGAACCTTGATATGGATAAATGGGGTGAGGCGATGGCTTATTCGGGGAAGATTTTTGGATGAGATCAACTCTCCGCGCGTCATTGCGAGGGACGAAGCAATCCCCGACTTGAAGGTCACCCATGCTAAGCGGCTCTGTAAGTTGGGGATTGCCACGCTATCGCTCGCAATGACGTTCTAACAAAACTACTACTTTTTCTTCTCCATCGTAAAATGCTGTATCCCGGCTTCCTCAAACTGCTCGCCAACTTTTACAAAGCCAAAGCGCTGATATAAAGTAACGGCGTCAATCTGCGCGTGCATATAAACGTAGCTGGCATCAACAGGCAGATCATCCAAAACAGCCTGAACAAGTGCCTGTCCCGTCCCTTTACCACGATAAGGTTTCAACACGGCAAAACGTTCCAGCTTATAGCCTTTATCTGTTTTGCGCCAGCGCGATGCTCCGGCAGGTTTGCCATCCACAGTCGCTAAAAAATGCGTGGATACGTCTTCGTTCTCCCATTCCAGTTCGGGCGGACAATTTTGTTCGCCAACAAATACCTCGCGCCTAATGGCAAATACTTTTTCCAGGTCGGCCTCGTCCGTAACCTTATTTACTTTGATGTCCATCTGTAGCTTTTTCTAACTTTCTCGCAGGCCTTTTCTTTACATTCTGCGATTTATACAGGTGATTATCGTCGGCCGCGTCGATAGAATGCGTGCAGCCCAGATCGTCCTCCTGTTTGGCTAAGATAGCTATTCTTACATAAAACTTATGCAGTTGGTCAAGTTCGGTTTCGGTAATATCTTCAATATTTACCATGCGGTTACTGGCGCCCTGGTGCGCTGCAATTATTTCGTTCAACTTCAGATGTATCGCCTTCGAATCCTTATTTTGCGATTTTTGGATCAAAAACACCATCAGAAAGGTAATTATGGTTGTACCCGTATTGATGATCAGCTGCCAGGTTTCTGAATAATGAAATACGGGTCCTGTGGCCGCCCAGATAATAACCGTGCCGCCCGCTAACATAAATGCTGCCGAACTACCGGTGGCCATTGTTGCCCAGTTGGCAAATTTTTCAAAAAAGTTTTTCTTCTGACGCATATCCTTAAGTTTTTATGGCTAACAAAAAATAATGCCTATTGTTATACAGGCAACTAAAAAAGGGTATATTGTAGCCATTAAGCGCATATAAACGGCTTAATAAAAAACAAACAGTGCTCCCTGATAATCAATGCTAACCACTCAGCAACTTAAAGATATTTACACCAGCGAACAGGTGGCATTGATCCTGCTGGCACGATTATACTTTTCAACTGCCGGCAAAATTGAAGTGGAAGATTTTATAAAATCAACCCCGATCAACTGGCCAAAGGCTTATAAAATAGCCAAGGCACACGGCGTGCGCCCCTTTATTTATTACAATATCATCAAACACCAAATAGCCATTGGTAAAAACGTTGAGTTGGCCTTAAAAAAAGATCATGCTGCCATCCGCTTAAAAAATTTAAAGCAAGCATCGGTTACGGTAAATCTTATCAACGACTTAAAAAAACAAAACGTTACGCTTATACCGTATAAAGGAGCATTTTTTGCGCACAGCTATTACACCGATCTGGCTTTGCGCGAAAGCTCGGATATTGATTTTTTTGTTTCGATACACGATGCCGAAACAATTGAGAACTACTTTACCGCAAATAATTTCACACCTAAAAAAGCGGTATCAAAAAAACACCTCAAATTTTATCAAAAACTATCAAAAGATATTGTTTATACCAGCCCATCCAATGATCCTGACCATTCGTTTTCTATCGAGATCCACTGGCGTTTAATGGAGAAATTCTCGGGCAATTATCCGGGCTACACTTTTTTTAGTGATCACCTTGAGCCTGTTAAATTTGCAGGATCGGTGGTTGATAAGCTGCAACCCACTTACGATTTTCTGGCCGTGGCATCAAACCATTTTGTAAAAGATGTAAGCTCGAAGTTTAAATACCTGGTTGATGCCGCCTGCCTTATCACTACACAACCTAACCTGGATACCGGCCTCATTTTTTCTACCGCCGCAAAATACGGCTTTGCCCGAAAATTAAACGCCGGCCTATCCTTAACAAATGATCTGTTAGGCATCCGTCTAAAAGACTGGCAATCTAAAGAAAACCTGCCCGATTTTTATTTGCAAACCCCGGTAAAGTTCCCGCTGGTAAAAACTTACCTGAGCGATAAAGATTTTTTAAAACATTCGCTCCACCTGCAGGACAATCGGCTCAACAAATTCAAGTTTGTGGGCCGCTTAGCGCAATATACCTTTGTGCGCGGCTATGTTGATGTAATGGCATTAAACCTGCCTTTATCCTCCCTTGTAGTTTACTTTGCCAAAGCGCCGTTCCGTTTAGTGGGTAACCTGTTAAAACGGAAAACATAACAACAAAAAAGCCGGTACTATTTGCACCGGCTCTTCTAAAATTTATTACTCTGATTATAGTTTGCTGTAAACGTCAACGCAATTCAAATCGTCAAATGCTACTTTTAAGCGGCTAACAAACTGGTCTTCGCCCTTGCGCAACCAAACACGGGGGTCGTAGTATTTTTTGTTTGGCGAATCCGCGCCATCCGGACTACCGATCTGGCTTTGCAGATATCCTTCTTTGCTTTTGTAGTAATCCTTAATGCCTTCCCAAAATGCCCACTGCATATCGGTATCGATATTCATTTTAATGGCGCCGTATGAAATTGCTTCGCGAATCTCTTCCTGGCTCGAGCCCGAACCGCCGTGGAACACAAAATTGATCGGTTTTTCGGCAGCAAGGTTAAATTTGTTTTTCACATACTCCTGCGAGTTGTGCAATATTTTTGGCTGTAACTTAACGTTACCCGGTTTGTAAACACCATGCACATTACCAAAAGCAGCTGCCACGGTAAAACGCGGACTAACCTTTAATAAATGTTCGTACGAGTACGAAACTTCTTCGGGCTGGGTATATAAGCGTGAGCTGTCAACATCTGAGTTGTCAACGCCGTCTTCTTCGCCACCTGTAACGCCTAACTCTATCTCGAGTGTCATACCCATTTTAGCCATACGCTCCAGGTATTTGGCAGATATCTCTATATTTTCTTCGATAGGCTCTTCCGAAAGGTCCAACATATGCGATGAAAATAAAGGTTTTCCGGTTTCGGCAAAAAACTTTTCGCCGTGATCAAGCAAACCATCAATCCATGGCAATAATTTTTTAGCGGCATGGTCGGTATGCAAAATCACACCTACCCCATAATGCTCGGCCAGCAAATGCACATGTTTAGCCGCCGATACACCACCCAGGATACAAGCTTGCAATTTTGAGTTATCTAACGATTTACCTGCATAAAACTGCGCGCCACCATTTGATAGCTGAATAATAACCGGCGAGTTTACTGCTTTAGCAGTTTCCATTACCGCGTTGATAGAATTGGTACCTATAACGTTTACGGCGGGCAAAGCAAACTGGTGCTTTTTAGCAGCTTCAAAAAGCTCCTGCACCTGGTCGCCGTGCAATACGCCTCTATAATTTTTAATGTCCATTTTTATAGTTTTGATTTTGGTTTCGAAGTTATAAAAAATACTAATCCAATCAATACTTAGTGTACTTTTTACACTATAATTTATTTTTAATAATACAGTTTTGTTAGCACTAATTACACACAAGGTGGCAATAGGCAAACAAGTGTATGAATTTTTTTGTTTCTTTGCAGAGAATTGAAAGAGAAAGAATCAGTAATGGCGTGGTTTAAAAGAGAATCCCAGGGGATAATTACAACTACCGAAGAGAAAAAAGAAGCACCAGATGGCATTTGGAACAAATGCCCGAACTGTAAAAAGCCGCTTCACTACTCCGAACAGGTAGAAAATCAATACGTTTGCCACTATTGCGGATACCAGTTACGCATAGGCTCAAAAGAATACTTTTCGATATTGTTTGACGATAACAAGTTTAAAGAGCTTTTCGCGAACATCATATCGGGCGACCCTCTAAATTTTGTTGATACCAAAAAATACAGCGAGCGTTTAGAAGAAAGCATGGCCAAAACCGGCCTCAAAGATGCTATACGTGCCGCACATGGTAAAATAGAAGGCCAGGACCTGGTGATTGCCTGTATGGACTTTAATTTTATCGGCGGGTCAATGGGTTCGGTTGTGGGCGAAAAGATAGCCCGTTCTATCGATTACTGCATCGAGAAAAAAATACCTTTCCTGATGATCTCCAAATCGGGCGGTGCCCGCATGATGGAAGCGGCCTTCTCGTTAATGCAAATGGCTAAAACATCAGCCAAACTGGCTTTACTGTCACAAGCTAAAATACCCTACATCTCTTTATTAACCGATCCTACTACCGGTGGTGTAACGGCATCATATGCTATGCTGGGCGATATCAATATTGCCGAACCTGGTGCTTTAATTGGCTTTGCCGGCCCACGGGTTATTAAAGAAACTATCAAAAAAGATTTACCTAAAGGTTTTCAAACCGCCGAATTTGTGCAGGAACATGGATTTTTGGACTTTATAGTTGATCGCCGCGAAATGAAAGCCAAGTTAGCTTCGTTTTTAAAGATGATGGCGAATTAAGTTATTTGTTATTGAGTTACTAAGTTAATAGCTGTTAATTATGCAATAACCAAATAACTCAATAACCAATAACTTCTTAAAATATCTTCTTCCGCTTCAACCGCAACGAATTTCCGATCACTACCACATCCGAAAAAGCCATTGCAAAAGCACCAACCATCGGGTTTAGCAATCCAATGGCCGCGATAGGGATAGCTACCACGTTATAGGCAAAGGCCCAAAACAGGTTTTGTTTAATGGTGATCAACGTATGCTTACTGATCTGCATAAACTTTACTACCGAATGCAGGTCGGTATTGAGCAGCACTACCCTTGCCGACTGAATTGCAATCTGGCTGGCATCATTCATGCTCACACCCACATCGGCCTGGGTTAAGGCTGGCGCATCGTTAATGCCATCGCCTATCATCAAAGTCTTACCCTTCTTTTTACATAAGTCTATAATCACCAGCTTTTGTTCGGGGAGCTTCTCGGCGTATACCTTTTCTATACCTATCGCTTTGGCAACCTGCTCACACTTACTCTGCCTGTCGCCGCTTAACAATATCGGCACAACACCCATCTTTTTAAGGGTGGCTATCAATGCGGCAGCGTCGGGCTTAATGTCATCTTCAATAGATATCTGCGCAAGCAATTGATGATTTTGATATAAAAACAAGTTAAAATCAGTACCATCAATCGTTTTATCCGATTTTAAAGCTGTACCCAAAAAGTACTTATTGCCATCAATATCTTCGGCACGCATGCCCAAACCTTTTTCTTCGGTAGCCGATTTCAAAATAACTTTTTTCGCGGCAAGCGGTTTTAAACCCGCCACCAGCGATTGTGCTATCGGGTGATTGGACCGCTCTTCTATCGCCAGAATAATCCCACGCACGGTTTCTATATCGTCAATTTCAGCCTTAATTTCTTTGATACTGAATTTGCCGGTGGTCAGCGTGCCTGTTTTATCAAATACCACATATTTGGTATTGGCAACAGCTTCTATAGTATCACCACCTTTGATCAGGATACCGTTTTTTGCGGCACGGCCCAACCCAACCATTACTGCAGTAGGCGTAGCCAAACCCATAGCGCAGGGGCACGATATCACCAATACGGCAATGGCATTCATTAAAGCTTTTTGAAAAGCTACATCAAACACATAAAAAGCAACAATAAAGGTGATCAACGCGATACCTATAACCGCCGGGACAAATACGGCCGCTACCCGATCGCCTAATTTTTGAACAGGCGGCTTAGCCGATTGCGCTTTTTTCATCAGCTCAATGATCTGCGAGAGCACGGTATTCGATCCTACTTTCGTAGCGATCATCTGTACGTTACCGTGTTGGATAATGGTACCGCCAATAAGTTTATCGTATTTGGCCTTTTCTACGGGGATACTCTCGCCTGTCAGCATCGATTCATCTACTGACGCTTCGCCCGAAAGCACTTCGCCATCCACGGGGATCTTATCGCCGGTATTGACCAGCAATGTATCACCCGGTTTAACTTCCTTCGCACTGATCACTTCTGTTTCACCATTGATAACGCGGGTAGCATTTACCTGCTGAAACTTCACCAGATCCTTAACTGCCGAGGTGGTTTGACTAACCGAACGTTTTTCAAACACATTGCCCAGTAATACCAGGGTAATAATAGTAGCGCATGTTTCATAAAACAGGTAGTTTTCACCTAAATTTTGAACAGTGCCTATCAAACTATAAACAAATGCCGACGATGATCCAACAAAGATCAGTACATCCATATTAGGTACGCCACCTTTTAACGAGTTAATAGCGCTTTTGCCAAAATGCAGGCATCCCAGTATAAAAACCGGCACGCATAAACACAATTGTAGTATCGGGTTATGCAAAAAGTGCCATGGCAGCACCATGTGCAATAAAAGCGGGATGGTAAAGATGAGCGAGAAAATAAATTTGTTTTCAACCTTATCGTAAAAAGGCTCATGATGGTTGTTGATATCGGCAACAACTTTATAGCCCAAACCTTCAATATCTTTGATCACATCGGGCACAACCGATCCATCTGGCGCGGCAAACTTTACCTCTTCGCTGGCAAAGTCAACAAAAATATGTTGTAAGCCTTTCTTTTCTAAAAGCTTATGTAAGGATAAGGCACAGTTGTTACAGTGCATCCCTGTCACATTCAATTCCACCAACTGTTCTTCTGCCATAGTGTAACAAAAATACAGTTATTTATACCCGTTATAAATAATTAAGGTAAACACAATGTAATTTTAAAAATGGTTTGACATTAGCCGGAAGATTTATACATTTGCACTCTCCAAAACGGTAGATGTAGCTCAGTTGGTTAGAGCATCGGTTTGTGGTACCGAGGGTCGTGGGTTCGAGCCCCATCATTTACCCAAGCGCCTTTCATTAAAATTGAAAGGCGCTTTTTGTTTTACAACATTCCGTAATCACAAAAAAACTGAAATACAATATGCTTTTTACAGAGCAAACCACAAAGGCAAGCCTCCATTGTGGTCAACTTGTACCATATCAGGATCAAAAGTGATACCATGTAAGGTTTTTTCGGTGCTCTGCACAAGCTGATAGCCCCGTCCGGCTACATCCGGCCCATTATAGGCTCGCCAATAATGCTGAAAGGAAAGATTCTGATATAATTGCTGCGGACCGAGCAATGTGCCATACCCCACGTAAATGCCCGGCACGTATCCTGCCGCATGCACCGCCGCATACCAGGCCTGGCAATATGCTATAACCTGCGCGGGTGGTGTACCGGCAGCCACTTCTTCCAGGTCCAGCCAAATGTTCATCCCTTGCGGTAGTCCTATTTGTTTTGAATAGATCGCTGCATAACCTCCGTATTGCGTTCCAAGCACCGCGGTAGGCGCCCAGCCGGGTAGCGCCACATGCTGCACAGCCATGAGGGCCAAACCAGCGTTCAAAATAACCAATGCCTCTGCCGTGGTTAAGTTACCTGCTGCCAGCGCCGCTGTACGCGGGATGTAACGGATGCAAAAAGTATACCCGGCCGATTTAAAAGCCGCAGCGCTGGAAGCTGTCAACACTACATTGACATCAAATCCTTGTGCACCGGATACAGCTTGCTGCACAGTACCCGGAAGTATGCCTGGAGATGAATTATTGGCCATAAGATAATCAGGTTAAGGGTGAAGTAAAAACGAACTGATTTACTTAACTAATGTATAATTATTTTGTTGGTTATAAACATGATGTCCCAAAAAAATATTCAATATCCGGGCCGACGGCTAAAGTATTGTTGGTTTAATATAAATTGCAGATAAATGAATCCCGAAGCAAATAACATCTCACTTACCTTGCACCATCTGGGAGAAAGCCACCGTATACAAACCTGCCACGGACAGTATCATAGTTTGTTGGCGCTCATCTCCGAAAACCTGGCTATACCGGGCTTTGGCATATGCGGCGGCATGGGCAGTTGTGGTACCTGCCTGGTTAAAATAGGCGATCAGCATTCGGCCATTAAAAGAAACGTGTTGGCCTGTTGTATCCAGGTTAACGATGACTTGTCGAACAAGGACGTTATTATACCTGACAAAATTTATTAGCACATTTACCTTATGCAATTTACAGTACCAAACCCGCTCCGCTTAACTACTAAAAACTTACGCAAACCAGTCTGCTTTATCATTGCATTCCTGTTATCTCAAAACTATCCGGGTTACAGTAAGTCTTTATCAGATAGCCTGAATTTCATATTCAAATCCGGCGAAAACGGTTATTCCTGCTTCCGGATCCCTGCATTGATCTGTACAAAAAAAGGTAATTTGCTCGCTTTCGCGGAAGGTAGAAAAAACGATTGCGGCGACTCGGGGGATATAGACCTGGTTATAAAAAGATCGGCAGACAATGGCAAAACATGGAGCAAATTGCAGGTAGTTTGGAGCGATTCGACCAATACCTGCGGCAACCCGGTTCCTGTTCAGGATCAAAGCACCGGCCGTATCTGGCTCCTCTCTACCTGGAACTTAGGACCCGATCACGAAAAACAGATTAACGATGGCACAGCGAAAAAAGGCAGGTGTGTTTTTACGCTTCACTCCGATAACGATGGTGTAACCTGGTCGGCACCCGCCGAAATTACCGCACAGGTTAAAAAAAGCGACTGGACCTGGTACGCTACCGGCCCATGCCATGGCCTGCAAATTACCGTGGGGAAATTTGCGGGCCGGTTAGTGATCCCGGTAAACCATGTTGAAAATAAACCCCGCCGCAATTTTGCCCACGTTATTTATTCCGACGATCACGGTGCTACGTGGCATTTAGGCGCCAATACGCCTCAGGCCGAAATGAACGAAACCACCGTAGCCGAAATTTCGGGCGGGCGGCTAATGCTGAACATGCGCAATGGAAACCGGGCTATCAGAACCCGGCATACCAGTATTAGCCCAGATGGGGGCCTTACCTGGAGTGCTATTGAAACGGATACTACTTTGATCGAGCCTGTTTGCCAAGGCAGTTTGTTAAGCTATTTTTACACTAAAAACAAACCAACATTGTTTTTCATTAATCCTGCAAATACAAAATCACGCAGAAATGTGACTTTACGCATGAGCGAGGATGACGGAAAAACCTGGAAATACAATATGGTTCTGTATCCTGGCTTTTCGGCCTATTCTGATATCGCTGTTTTAAACAAACACACCATTGCCTGTTTGTTCGAGGCCGGTTATGCCAAGGCCAACGAGGGTATTGTGTTTAAAACTGTCGGTTATCCTGATCTAAAGAAAGCAGAAAATATTAATCTGCCCAATTAACAAAAACCATAAGCTATATAGTTTGTTATGCATCTGTAACATTTTGAAAAACAAACCTATACAGTTATGAAATTTTTAAGAATAGTCCCCCTACTATTCCTTGGCGCAGCTTTACTGCAGAGCTGCGTTAGCAAAAAGGAATACATGGCGTTGCAGGCTGATAATACCAAATTGCAGGATGCCAATAAAGATCTGACGACAAGATATGCTGCCACCACGCAGGATCTGAACGTCGCGAAAAGCAGGAACACCAGCCTTGAAGAGCAAATATCGCAACAACGAGTAGCGTTGGCTGCGTTACAGGCTTCGCTCGACAGGTGCCTTGCCGGTAATACCCAAGGGGGTGCAAACATCTCTAAACTGGTTGATGAGATCAACGCATCAAATAAATACATCCGCCACCTGGTTGATGTTAAAAACAAAAGCGACTCGCTTAATATGGTGCTTACCACCAACCTAACCCGTTCGTTAAGCGCCGACGAAATGAAAGACGTAGATGTTAAAGTGCTTAAAGGTGTGGTTTACATCTCCTTATCTGATAATATGCTGTACAAATCGGGCAGTTATGAAATATCCGACAAAGCAGGCAGCTCTTTAAGCAAAATAGCCAAAATAATTACCGACTATAGTACCTATGATGTATTGATTGAAGGTAATACAGATAACGTACCTATTTCGCAACCCAACATCCGTAACAACTGGGATTTAAGTGCTTTGCGTGCATCATCGGTGGTACAATCCTTGCAAAACAATTATGGTGTTGATCCTAAACGTTTAACAGCCGGCGGCCGTGGCCAGTTTAACCCGGTTGCTGACAATGGCACACCCGCAGGTAAAGCGCAAAACAGACGTACGCAGATCATCATTACACCTAAATTGGATCAGTTTATGGATCTGATAGGCAAAGCGCCCGAAAAGCCACAGTAATAATTAACTGTGCGATTATGGTAACTTACATTAATTAAATTTAAGCGCTTCCCGGAATCGGGAGGCGCTTTTTGGTATAAATAGTCAGGTTAACCCCACAAAGCAGGCACCCTGGTCGCGGTATAATTTATCCATAATGGGCAGATCGAGTGGCTTTAACAAATAAAAGTGTGTATGTTGGCCAACAAGGTCATCCCTTTTACCCAGGTAAGCAAAAGGCTGATCGAAAGAATGAAACCCGAAGTGTACAGGATACTTTAATCTTGGATCGGCAATTACCAGCGGGCTTTCGGTTATATCAATATTCAAACAATAATCGGTGTATTGGCCATTTAATTCGCCGGGAAAGTAGTACTCAAAATTATTACCTAACATCGGAATGTGAGGTATAACGAACAACGGCACAGTTGACAATGAAATATGCTCGATCTCCGTTTCTGAACTAAAAGCAAGCCCGAGTGTGGAGTTTGCGCTCCTGGCAAAAACCATTTGATATACCGGTACCCTCATTATTTTAGCTGATTTGAATAATGTGAAAAATAATTTGGATAGCGGTATTCAGCAATAATATAATGCTGTTGTAAATGGTTTTGAATTGTGATTGGCAATAAAGTTTCATAGGTAGTGTTTTTCAGCAGCCAAACTCCGCAAAATCACAACCAAAAAAAACCGTGAAAACACCGTATTTTCACCGTCGAAAAAACGCATGCAAACAACAGCTAAATAACTTTAGTGCAATCTTTTACGTTTCAGCATACCCCCGGTTGTATCGTCAATGCTCTGCTGCACTATAAATGCTTTGGGATCAATACTTAATATCTCGTTCTTTAAGCCGGGTATTTCGAGCCTTGTAGCTACCATAAAAATAATATCACGCGGGTCGTTGATCTGCCCGTCCTTACCATAACCACTTTTGCCTTCGTATATGGTTACCCCACGCCCAAGCCGTTCGGTTATTACCATCCTTATTTCTTCGCTCTTTAGCGATACAATGGTTATGCCGGTATATTGCTCAATGCCGTTCAATATAAAATCAACCATTCTGGAAGCTGCAAGATAGGTCAGAATTGAATATAATGCAGGCTCTGTTCCTAAAAGAAATATCGCCGCCGAAAATATCAGCACATTGAGTATCAGGATAAAATCGCTCACCTTGATCAGCTGAGTTTTTTTGCTCACCAGCAGCGCGGCAATCTCAGTTCCATCCAGCACAGCGCCGCCACGCATGGCAAAACCAATACCCACGCCTATAAAAAACCCTCCAAATACGGCCGTTAATAATTTATCCTGTGTAACATCCGGAAAATGAATAAACGCTATGCAAAGCGAAAGACCGGCAATTGCCAGCGTACTTTTTACAGCAAAGCGGATACCTAATTTGTGATACCCCAGCCATAAAAAGGGTACATTGAGAATAAATATCAATAAAGAGATGGACACATTGGTAGTAGCTGCGATCAGCATGGATATCCCGGTAACTCCTCCGTCAATAAAATGGCTCGATAACAGGAAGCCTTTTAAACCCATGCCGGCACTTAATATGCCTAATAAAATCAAAACGCTGTCTTTAAGTACGATTTTAAGCTTCATACCCAAAGATAATTATCCAAAACGCAATCGGTATTTAAATTTGCACATAGTTTGTGCCAGGTATAAAGGTACCGGCATTATGCAGAGCCAGCAGGTCGCGCCAGTTGTATCCAAATTTTTGTTCCAGATGCGGATAATCTTTAAAACTTCCGGCAAAATCACCGCCCCAGGTAAAACCATATTTTTTAAATATATCCACAACAATCTTCCAATTGGGGTCTTTCTCATTCCAGATCATCTTCCCTTTTATAACTAAAGCAAAGTCTACAGCTAATCCATAGTTATGGTATGACGCACCAGCCTTAGCGTTGGTTACAATTTCCCCCGGCGTTGTACGGCCTTTCGCATATAGTCTATCGCTTTCGGCAAAAGTTCGCAAACCTTGGGTAATAACGGGATGCACGCCTGCCGGGGTAGCCTTCACTGCTTCGTTATAAGCCAATAAGGCTGTGTCTCTTAATTTGGGGTGCAATGTTTCTATTTGTGCTAATGAGTCGTCCATAATCTTGCTTTACTATAAATATATCGAATAATACCCTATAAAAACAAAAGTTCAAGACATTTTATTACACTAAATGTGATGATATAAAACAGTTATTAATTTTACAATTTGTAGCTTAGTTTTTACTAACTACGCTGAACAGATCAATGAAAATATCGCCCCCTGTTTTTATTATCGCCATAGCCGCGTTGGGTATTGCCAGCATTTCAGAGTTAATATTCCATGGGGCAATTCAAACCGATCAGCATCCCATCAACAATATCCCTCCTTACACACAAAAAATTGTGCCTAATGCCTTAAAAAACATGTTCGGCATCAATGCTTACGAATGGAATTTTTTGCAAAACCCCAAAAACCTCAATGATGCCTCGCATATCTATCCTCCCAAAATGGATCTGATCAAATGTTTCAGCGGGGTGAGGCACTATTTGGATTGGGAAAAAATAGAACCCGTTGAAGGCAGCTTTACTTTTAACCCGGCTAATAATGGCGGCTGGAACTATGATGCTATTTACACCGAATGCAAACAAGATGGTATTGAAGTTTTAATGTGCTTAAAAAATTGCCCGCCCTGGATTGTAAAAACCTATCCATCGAATTTACAGAACGGCGAAGATGTACCCGCGCCCTACGGGCCCGACAGGCTAAAACCGGCATCGTACCTGTTACAGGCCAAAGCCGCCTTTCAATTAGCTGCGCGGTACGGATACAATAAAAAAGTAGATCCTAAACTGGTTACCGTGGCTACCAAACCCCGCTGGACTGCAGATCCTGTTAATGAAGTAAAAATCGGTATGGGCCTGGTAAGATACATCGAGTGCGATAACGAGCGTGATAAATGGTGGAAAGGTAAACAGGCGCAACAAAGCGCCGAAGAGTATGCGGCTAATATGTCGGCATTTTATGATGGTGATCAGGGCCGGTTAGGTAAAAACGCGGGGGTAAAAACTGCCGACCCTACCATGCAGGTATTAATGGGTGGCCTGGCAAATCCTGATCCTGCTTTTGTTGAGGAGATGATCAACTGGTGCAAAACACACCGGGGATACCGTAAAGATGGCAGTATAGATCTGTGTTTTGATGTGATCAATTACCACTTTTATCCAAACAACAACCAGGATAACGACAATAAACAGGCTACACGCGGCAAAGCGCCCGAACTAACCGAAGCCGCGCGCATTGCCGATGCCTTTGTAACTTTAGCCGACAGAACCGCGCACCGCCCCGAGGTTTGGATAACCGAATGTGGTTATGACCTGAATGCTCAGAGCTCACAGCGGGCAATTGCTATAGGCAACAAAAAAGCCGAAGATACCCAGGCTGACTGGATACTGCGGTCGACATTATTATTTAACAGGCATGGGATAAAGCGTTTGTTTTTTTACCAGTTGTTTGACGATAACCCAACCAGCACCATAAAATACGGTACATCAGGATTAACCGATGAGCATACGGTAAAACGCCGCCCGGCCGCCGATTATTTGCTGCAAACCAGCCGGTTAATGGGTAACTATACCTACAGGCAAACTATTGGTAACGATCCGCTGATAGATGTTTACCAGCTTGGTGCTAAAAAAATGTATGTGCTGATGATACCCGACGAAAAAGGCAGAACGGCGACTTACAAGCTAAACCTGGGTACACGAAAAGCTGTTATCCACTCGTTAAAACCCGGTGCAGACGCCATGACAGATAGAACCGTAAAAACTGCAAAAGGCAAACTGGATATTCCAGTTACTGAAACACCGGTGTTTGTGGAAGGTATTTAAGTACCTATCCCTTTTTCCTTGCGGGATTTGATTTCATAGAGAAGGTTGCCTTTGAGCTTAACGTACCCAATTTACCGCCATTATTATTCTGTATCTCGCCTTTTTGAGCAGCCTTTAAAAATGGGCTCTTTTTTGATGCCTTTGTCATAATTGGTTAATTTATAGGTAATGTACTCAAATATAATGTTTTACTCGGTTGTTTAGTACTGCCCGCGATAAAACCTGTTATTTTGATTGATTTTTATAGGATTGGCATTGTACCAGGCATAAAATGCATCCCATTTAGGCTTATTGGCTTGATACCATAAATTGAAAGCTGTTTCATCACCCTTCATTAACAGCCAATGGTTATAGGCTTCAAAATGCCCGGCTTTTATGATCTCATCCTGGTAACTAAATAAGGCGTTGGGGTATAATTTATCGTAACCTAACTTATGGTACGAACTGATAAAACCTGTACGGATGCTGTTTAATGATTCCAGGTCGATGGTTTTTTGTGTACCTACATTCATTAATACAGGTAAGCCATAAGCCAGGTTAAAGGGCATTTTAAATTTGGAGATATCTGCTTTAGGGTCAACATTAATCGTATCCCGTTTACTAAAATCCACACGCGCTTTACCGCTTTCGCCGATAGTAATACTGGTTTTATACGTATCAAAAAGCAATTTACTTATCTCGTTGGTACGTTTGGTATTCCGCTCAAGGTTCATAAATATCTCACCATAAATTATACCCCAAACGGTTTCGGTAGTGGCACAATAAATGCGCGATGCCCAGTAATAATTTGACGGAAAAGCAGGATCGGCCTTAATGCCCTGCTCACAAAAGTTAAGTGCCTTAACAAAATCCTGCTTACCTATCTGTATCACTGCCGATTCGAGGTATAACTCGCCTGCATTAGGGAACAGCTTAAGCCCTGCCTCATAAGTTTCAATTGCCTTATCCTTCATCCCCGCATCATCGTAACTATTGCCAAGCAACTGGTAAACGCGCGCAAAAACATCTTTATAGTCTTTTAATTTAATCAATATCTCAATGGCCCGGTTGTAATTTTTGTTACTGTAATAACAATACGCCATTTCGTAAGGGTAAACGGCGCTTGCCGGATCAAGCTTTTGAGCTTCGCTTAATAAATTAAGCGCTTCCATAAAACGGCCCTGGTCTTCCAGTACTACAGCTTGCCTGCCTAAGTCCTTAGCTTTTAACAAACCGCTTTGCGCGGAAGCCGTATCAATGGTAAATAAGAACAAAAACAGGATGATAATTTTAAATGAGTGACGCATTGCAATTTATACTTTATGATAAAAGTATACAAAAAGGCCTTGACTGTTAATAACGGCATGAACAATTAACAAACATTAACAGATAGTAAATATGCAGACGTGTAAATGAAAACACCCGATTTACCCATTCGCGTATCCGCACATTGATCAGGCAGGTTTAACCGGGCTGCCTACCCAATCGGTTCCGGGCGAAAGGTTCTCCCCTTTCATTACCAGCGACAAGGCATCGATATGGGTATCGTTACCTATCTCGCTATCATACAACACAATGGTACGCGAGCCAATACTGCTGCGATCGCCAATTTTAACCGGACCTATTTTCATTACCCGGTCTTCAAATAAATGTGTTTGCGGGCCACAGTCTTCGTTCAATTCCACATCATCGCCCATGGTTATCATATCATGTTCGGTAAAGTCGGTAGTATTCAGCCATGCCCGCTTACCTATTTTAACACCCATTACACGCAGGGCTAAAGGCAACCAGGGCGTTCCGCGCAAATAATCCAGCAGAAACGGAACGGCCAAAGCCTCGTAAGTTGATGTCACCGCCTCACTGCGCCAAACCATCCACGTCCACATTGGCTTTTGCCTTGCCCGGTATTTTCCTATAAACGTCCATTTTAGCAGTACTACAAATAAAAAGGCCGGTATGCCCATAAAGCGCAGGTAATAAACAGGAAACAATACAATAACTTTCCATAATGGCTCATCTATCACCAGCGAATGCGCATAAGCGATGAACAAAATAGTAAAACAGATGATGGCGCTTTCGGGTAATATAATCCGGATAAACTCTACAATTCCCCGGGCTATCCTGCGGCCGGATTTAGGGGTTACTGTAAGTTCGGGCGGGTATATGGTACTACCTTGCCTGCGCGGCATAGCAATGGCCGGCGAGCCAAACCAGTCCTTGGCAGTTTGGTTAGCTAATTGTTCCGCACTCGGCGGGGTTGAAAGTACGCCCACCAGCATATCACCGGGTAAATTATATCCTTGCGGAATGAGTGCACTGTTACCAACAAAGCTATTATCGTTGATGATGGTTTTATCCAGTATCAACTGCTGCCCGCGCACATCGGCCTCACCCAAAGTTACGGCATCGGCAATAAAGGCCCCCTCGCCTATTTCAAGCAGCGGATGAGTTACATTACTTGCTGTTGATACCTCGGTGTTCTTCCCGATCTTCGCACCAAGCGCCCTGAAAAACATGGATACAAATATCGTAGCATAAATAGGGTGCAACACGATGAGGCATAAAGAGATCAACTGATCGGCAAACCATTTACGGATATAAGTAAAACTGTATATGGGATATTTACCCGGTTTAATACCCCACTGTAAGGCCCGTGTAAGTACGATCGTTTCAAGAGCAAAAAGTACAATGTATAGGGTAGCCAGGATTGGGATCCGCCACATATAGGTAAAATCCCATGGGTCGGCATTGTTATCCAACACGTTTACGGCAATAATAATGGGAATAAGCGGCAACAGAATGATAAAAGGAAATACTGTTACCGACACAGAAAAACCGAACATATACCGCCTGCGTTTTGCGGGTGATACCGGTAAGGGCTGCGGAAGCTCTTCAATAGCCTTGGTTTCCTTTAACTGCGCCGGACTGCCGTACCATATTTGACCAGGCTTGATAGTTTCGCCATCCCGCAAGTGACTCAGATCCTGTAGCTCGCTCCAATCCTGCATTACAGCACCGCCTGCTATTACGGCGCCGCTGCCTATATAAGCATGGTCTCCAAGTGTTATCCGTCTTAATTTCAGCATGCCATCTTCAACCCAGGCGTTATTGAGCATTACATCCGAGCTGATGCTCACGTCGCGCCCTATCGTCACCAGATCTTCGGCACCAATACTAAACGCACTGATCTGGGCATCCGCCTCTACTTTTACTCCCAGCAGCCGCAAAAAGAACGGATACAACGGCGTACCATTTAAAAACTGCATAGGCAGCAGCCTGTTTATAGTTCTCACAAACCACCACCTGAAATAATAAGTACCCCATAACGGGTAATCACCTTCCTTCATTTTACCGATGACCAGCCATTTTGATAAGATGATAGTGCCGGTAAACAACGGTGGGATAAAGCAGAAGAATACCAGTGCCATCAGTAAAGCAAAGGTTCGGGTCTGTTCGTCCTGCTCAAAATAATAATAAGCCAGGTACGGCGAGAATATCTCAACGGCAAACAAACCGAAGATAATACCCAGCGACAAAGTCTGCGCCGCCCAGCAGCTGTAATACCGCCACAGGGAAATCTTGTTAAAAGTGCGTTCCTTCTTTTTGGTTGGGGCTTGAGTTTCCCAGGTTTCAATCAGCGTGCTTAATGGCCGGTGCAGGTAAATATCTTTTAATGATGCCTGCGGGATACCGGCATCGCGACGAAGGCGCGATACCAGCGCAGCCGCCAGCAATGAGTGACCGCCCAGATCCTCAAAAAAGTCCATCGACAAGGTGACGGTTTTATTGGGGAAAGTATTATTAAGCACGGCTAAAAACCGATCGGCAAGCGGGGCGTTCATATCCAGCGTATCGGTTGGATCGCCGCTGGTTGCCAGTAATATTTCGGGAACGGGTAATGCCTTGCGGTTAATTTTCCCACTGGGCATACGCGGCATTTCGGGTAAACCTACAATGGTACCGGGCACCATATAACCGGGCAGTACTTTTAATAATTCGGCGCGGAGTACGGCTTCGTCAAAGGTGGTGTTATCTTCAGTAACTACGTAACCAACTAATTGATCCTGCTCATTGCTGTCTTTTTTTACAGCTACCGCTGCCGACATGATACCCGAAAGCCCGTTCAGTTTAACTTCGATCTCACCTAACTCGATACGGTAACCACGTAATTTGATCTGGTCGTCAAAACGGCCCTGCAGATCTACCGTCCCATCTTCGTTAATAATACAAGCATCGCCGGTGCGGTATATCCTGTCGCCGGGCATATCGATTAACGATGCCGGTTTGGCTACAAATTTTTCTTTAGTTAGTTCGGGCAGTTTAACGTAACCACTTGACAATCCCGGCCCGCTGATCACCAACTCACCACGCTCACCGCGCGGCAAAAGATTAAGTTGTTCATCAACAACGGCTAAATTATAGTTGGGTAAAGGGTCGCCGATGGTAATTGCATCGCCGGGATGTAACTGAGCTATAGTTGCCGTAACGGTGGTTTCTGTGGGGCCATAGCTGTTATAAAATTGTCTGTTGGGTTTTGCCCATTTGGCCAAAACCTGGGGTGTGCAAGCTTCGCCACCGGCATTTACTAATCGTATTTGGGGATTATCATCATCTATTACAGCCAGCAAACTGGGTACGGCATGTAAAATGGTAATATGCTGTTGCTTTAAAACATCACCCAATTCGTCAATAGCTTTTGATGTGGTATTGTCGGCAACCCAAATGGTTGCTCCGGCCAGATAACTTACCCAGGTTTCTTCGCACCACATATCAAACGAAACGGAGAAACCCTGGTAAACACGGTCGGCGGCATCTATATTAAAAATGCTTTGCTCGGCACGCACCAATTGACATATCTGCCGGTGTCCTATCGGGATGCCTTTGGGTTTACCTGTACTGCCCGATGTATACAATACATAAGCATAGTTATCCGGTAACGGACTTTCTGTCAATTCGAAAATCTCATCGTTTTTTGGCCGCGATGGCATCGTTAATATAGGGCATGTCACATTTAACTGGTCCATGCTGAAACAGGCATCGGCCTCACATTCGGTCAAAACGGTTTCCACGCGCTCGGCAGGCATTTCCCGGTCAACCGGGACATAAGCCGCGCCGGCTTTAATGATCCCTAATATGGCTACGTGCAACTCAAGCCCGCGGCGCCACCAAACACCAATTTTTGCACCACGTTTTATACCTTGCTTTGCCAAATAAACTGCAACAGCATCACTCCAATCATTAAGTTGTGCGTATGTTAACGTTTCGTTGTTAAAAATAAGAGCGGTTTTATCAGGATATTTTAAGGCTGAGCCGGTAAACAGATCGGCCAGCGTCTCATCAAGAAGAAGATCGGGGCGATCAGCTCCTTTAATAATACTGACAGAGGTGATAACAGATAGATCCGGGTGCACGATATTAGGTTATATTTTGGCTATAAATATCAGTTGGACGCACAATGATAGATATAGTTTATTGGTTATTTATCGGTAATTAAAAATTTACACAGGCGTATTAAAAGCTGGTATTTAAACAGATTTTACAGGTAAATTGTTAGGGAGATGGAAAAAATAATATGATGCAATGTGACATAGATGTCACGATAAGTAGATCTTAAACGTAGTTCCCTGCCCCACCTCGCTGCTTACCTCAATTTTGCCGCCCATAGCTTCTACCTGATTTTTGGTAATAAACAGGCCGATACCTTTACCATCGCTATTTTCGTGGAAAGTTTTATACATGCCAAAAAGCTTATCCGAGTTTTTTTGCAGATCGATCCCCAGGCCGTTATCGGCGATCTTTAATATTTGATGGCCGTTTTTAACATAGCTACTCACCTCGATCATCGTTTGCTTATCAGGATCACCGTACTTAAGTGCGTTTGATAGAAAATTGAACAGAATACTTTCGATATACGCCGGATTATATTCTATTTCGAGGCCCGGAGCTACCTGATTAGCAATTACCGTATCACCATAACTGCTGTTGTTTTTTAAGATAGCAATGGCTTTTTCTACATAAGTATACAAGTTAAGTGGTGTGCGATGCTGGCTGATATTGGTTTGTATAGATACCACCTCGTTAAGGTGCATAACGGTTTCGCTCAGCTGGTCTGATACTTTTTCAATGTGCCCCAATAGCACCAGTTCTTCCTCACGGTTTTCGGCATCCCGAAATAGTTTAACCAGCATTTCAAAATTACCCGAGTGTGTGCGCAGGTTGTGTGATATAATGTAGGCAAAATTAATGAGCCGGTTATTTTGCTGGGTTACCAGTTCAAATGCTTTTTGCAGCTCCTGTTCTTTTACCTTTTTATCGGTTATATCGGTTACATAACCATGCCATATTACACTTTTATCAGCTTGCAGCTCCGGCCGCGATGCGCCATGCAGCCATTTGACAGATTGATCTGGCATAACCAGCCTAAATTCGTGCTCCCATCTGGTAAGGGTATTAAAAGAGGTAATGACCGATTGGTAAAAAACCGCAAAATCATCCGGGTGGATGCGTTTAAAAACCGGTGCCGAATCGTACTTAATTTCCTGGGGAGTTAAGCCAAACAAGTCGATACCACCGTTACTTGCAAACGGGAAACACGAGCGTCCATCAGGGAAGAATTGAAATTGATAGATCATCCCGGGTATTTGCTCTGACAGTTTGGTTAACAAGGCGTCGCGTTCTTTTAAGGCGTCTTCAGCTTTTTTGCGTTCGCGGATATCACGCATACTGCCCTCAAAACCATAAAAGGTGCCATCATCATCAAACAGAAGATGAGCATTGATAGATGCGTGAACAATCTCATCGTCATTGGTCTTTAACCGCACCTGAAAATCATTTACCTTACCATGTTGCTTAAGCAGATCAACCAGTTTTTGCCGGTCTTCGGGGTGATAATAAAAATCCCCGGCGTGGCTGCCGATGACAGCATCGCGCTTATAGCCCGAATAATTTTCAATAGACGGGCTGATCTCGGTAATAATGCCGTGAACATCGGTTTGGTAAAAAACATCCTGCACGTTTTCAAATATCTTTCGGTATTTGGCTTCGCTTTCACGGAGTTTCATTTCGGCGCTACGGCGCAGGGTAACGTTTTCTATTTGCGATACAAAATGTAATGGTATGCCGCCGTTATCGCGCACCAGCGATACGCTCAGCAATGCCCAAATTATGCTCCCATCTTTGTGGATATATCTTTTATCGATCTGGTAATTATTGATCTCGCCATCTAAAACTTTAATTACCATACCCAAATCGTGTTCCAGGTCATCAGGATGTGTTATTTGCTGAAAAGTAATGGCCATTAGCTCTTCGCGGGTATATCCCAACAAATCGCATAAAACATGATTAACCTTCATCCATTTTCCATCAAGCGATACCAGCGCCATCCCGATGGTTGCATTTTCAAACGCACTGCGAAATTGCTGCTCTCCTATCTCATACTCCTCACGCATCCTTTTCTGGTTGTCAATATCCTGAAAAGTACCGTACAACCTTTTACAAATGCCGTTTTCAAATTCGGCATGCCCGATGATACGCGTCCACAGCTCTTTCCCTTTAGCAGTAGTGATCTTTATTTCGAGATTGTAAGATGTACCGTTTTGAATCGCCTCATTTGTAGCATCATCAATCAGTTTACGGCTGGCATCATGCAAAATAAACCCCGATCCCCTACCGGTAATAATGTCAAATTGGGGTTCATAATTATCGGGTACCTCGTAAATCTCTTTAACAACTTTCGACCATCGGGCCTTTTTCCGCATGAGATCTATTTCCCAGCCACCTACACGGGCCACCTGGTTGGTCAGATCGAGCAGGTTCTCGGTTTTCATTAGCCTGTACTCGGTGCTTTTTTGCCGGGTAATATCAATTACGCAGCCGGATACTTTGTGTGGTGTCCCGTCTTTTTCCCAGTCGGTTACCTCGCCGGTACATTTCAGCCAGATCATTGATCCGTTTTTTTGCAGATAACGCGCCTCATGCTGAAGTATGGTTTTACCGTGACTTTGGATATGCTTATCGTAATTGTCTAAAACCTGTTCCAGGTCATCGGCAAAAACAAGATTTTCCCAGTTCAATGGCTTGCTTTTTAATTCGTTGCCTTGATAGCCAAGCATGCTTTTAAAAACGTTGCTCAATTGCATTGCCCTTTCAGGAACATTCAATTCCCAAAAACCAATATGAGCGTTTTCAAATACAGCCTGATTAATGGCGTCCATAGTCAGCAGGAAATGAGGTTAGCAGTTTGGTATTAATTTACGTAAAATTGGTGAAATGAATTTACAATCTATTTTACTATCCGCCAAATTTATAGGTTTGGGGGCATGGCACGGCAACAAACTATTATGCACAACATTTTAATGTTCTATGAAAGTAACCCCCTATTATTAATTAAAATCAGACCAGCATTATAACTTTAAGTTAACAACCGCGTAAAAACGCCCACGAAATAAAAAAATCAATACTCAAAGTGAGCAAGCAAATACACAATAATTTTTTATTATTAAATAAAAAGAGTTACAATTGGTGTGCAACGAATAATTATTTCATTAAAGTTAATTAATCGTAAAATAATAACAATTTTTTATTAAATATACTTTGGTACAATGTATGCATATAAACTTTGAGCGAAAGCATTTAATTATTATATTTAGGTATCTTTAAAAAAGATTGATTCGAGATAACCAAACCTCAAAAAGTTACGTATGTACCAGGCATAGCACCGTGCTATCCCTAATACTTTAGATGAATGAAGACACAAATACTTGTAGTAGACGATGACCTGAGCATATTGAAATTATTGAATTTTATATTATCGAAGGATTACGATATAGTTATAAAAAACAGCGGGCTGGAAGCATTAAGCTGGCTGGAAGAAGGTCATGACCCGGCGCTGATCATCTCGGATCTGCAGATGCCTTACCTGGATGGCCAGACCTTTGTACGGAATTTAAAAATAAGCGGTTTTTATAAAGATACTCCGATCATCGTATTATCGGGAACAGAAAATCTGGGCGAGTTAGTGGCCGAAATGCCCTATACTATTGATTCGTATCTGCATAAGCCATTTAACCCAGCTTCATTAAAAGCAGCAATTACTAAGGTTTTAAATTTACATGATGCATAAGGATACGCCAGGCTGGGATAGTTCTATCCAGCAACAAAATAAGGTGGCCTATATTAGCTCAGGGCCCGAAGACGAATTAGTTAACGAACTTAAGCACAATTTTGCGGTAAGGCATGTTTTATCGTTTAACGCCTTTGAAGATTATTTATCAGAGCAATCGCTATTAACGTTGCCCGATATTTTATTAATGGAGATAGATGAGGCCGAATACTGCTTTACCCTTGTTGAAAAAATAAAGAAAAACCCAATGTTGCATGGGTTATTGATTGTTTTACTTGCTAAAAACCCCAACAGCGAGTGGAAAGCCAAAGCTATGCAGCTTAAGGTAAACGATTTGTACAACTACCCGCTGCCTATTGATTACCTGTGCGAGCGTTTAAATTTTTTGATCAAGTTTAAACTCATCAGGCCAAAATTATCGGAGTTATTAAACCAGGTTGATGTTACGTACAAAATGCCTTTCAGCAAAAGATTTTTTGATATCGTTTCATCGGGTTTTGCCATTCTGTTGGCATCGCCGGTTATGTTGGTAGTAGCCATTGCCGTAAAGTTAGATTCGAAAGGGCCCATTATTTATAAAAGTAAGCGTGTGGGCACCGGTTATAAGGTATTTAACTTTTACAAGTTCCGTTCTATGCGTACCGATGCCGACCAGATGATCGCAACCTTATCTGATCTGAATCAATACAGCGCCGAAGAAGCAGGCAGCAGCAAGGCAGCATTTGTTAAAATTAAAAACGACCCGCGTGTAACCAAACTGGGTAATTTTATCCGCAACACCAGTTTAGATGAGTTGCCGCAATTGTTTAATATATTGAAAGGCGACATGTCGTTGGTGGGTAACCGCCCGCTTCCTTTGTACGAAGCAGAGATGCTGACATCAAACGAATGGTCGATGCGCTTTTTGGGACCTGCCGGTTTAACAGGTTTATGGCAGGTAAGTAAACGTGGAAAAGAGGATATGTCTGAACGCGAACGTAAAAAGCTGGACAACTTTTATGCGCAGAATTATTCGTTTTGGTTAGATCTGAAGATCTTATTGAGCACATTTCCTGCCTTATTCCAGAAAGAAAAAGTTTAATTTCGCGAATGAAAAAATCTTTTATACCTGTTTATATATTTTTGTTGTTTATACTACCCATATCCAGGAGCTATGCGCAAGAAAGTATTATGAGCGATATTTCATACCCTTTTTTGGATAAACTGATAGCAACAGCCAAACAAAATTATCCTCTGGTAAAGATACATCAGGAACAGGTATCGATATCCAAAAATTTATATTCGATATCAAAAAAGTCATGGTTTGATTTTTTATCATTTTCTTATATCTACAGCCCGCAAAACAGTATCAATCTGTCATCCACCAATGTAGCTACAACTCTGTTACAAGGTTACCAGATCGTGCTGTCGTTTAATATTAAGTCGTTTCTTGAAAAACCGTTTTTGATCAAAAATGCCAAAGAGAATCTTTACATAGCACAGCTTGAGCAACAAAGCTATAACCTTACGTTGGAACTGGATGTAAAAACGCGCTATTTTAACTATATCAAGCAATTGGCGATACTAAGGCTTAGAACACGCACCACTCTGGATGGTGAAAATTTGATAAATCAAACTAAATACAAGTTTGAACAAGGTGCTGAAACAATGGAAAATTACACCAAGGTTACCGCAAGTTTTACTGAGAATAACCAGGAAAAATTAGATGCCGAAGCTGCCGTGTTAATTGCTAAAGCTTCGCTTGAGGAAATAATTGGTAAAAAGTTAGAAGAGGTAAAGTAAATGGAGGCTACACATTTTTTCTCTCTTGTAAAGCGGTCAAAACTGGTATTATTTACTATACCCTTTGTGGCAGCAACTGTAACTTATTTGCTGGTACGTAATTTACCCGATTCTTATAAATCGCAGGCGCAAATATCAACCGGTATGGTTGACCGGTCGCAGCAATCTGTACTAACCCAGCTAACCCAGGAATCGCAGGTTAACCAGGAGTTTAGTAACATAATGGCGGTGATGCAAATGAAAAAGGTTGTTGATCAGGTTTCGTATCAATTGATACTGCATGATCTGACCAACCCCAACCCCTTTCGTAAGCCGAGTAAAGATTTTAAAAACCTCAATCAAAGTGCGCGCAGGCATGCCATTGAAGTATACAGTCATTTATACCAAACCCATCAGTCGCTCTCGTTATGGGATCGTGATCAGAATGGTTTGAACCGGGTATTAGGTTCCATGGGTTATGATGCCGGTTCGATAAACTCAAAACTGGTAACCTACCGGTCGGAGTCGAGCGACTTTATAACCGTTGAGTATGAGTCGGATAATCCGCTGCTTTCGGCATTTGTTGTAAACACGCTGATCAAAGAATTTATTGCTTTTTATTCGGCACAGAATAAAGATAACGAGTTAAAAACAGTTGCCTTTTTAGATAGCACGGCACGCGTAAAGAAGGCTATGCTGGATAACGCTGTTGATAAACTGCAATCTTACAAAATTAAAAACCATATTCTTAACCTGAGTGAGCAAGCCACAAGCTTATATGCCCAGATATCTGATTTTGAAAGCCGGAAACAACAAGCCGAAAAAGATGTGGCGGCATATACGGGAACTATAAAAAATATAGATAAAAAATTTGATCCGCACGACCGTAAGTATTTTGAAAGCAGTTTAACCAAGATCAACAACGATATTGTTAACCTTACCACTCAACGCAACGCATTTACCAATGAGTTGATACAAAGCAATTACAGTGACTTTTACAAGCATAAGGTTGATTCGGTACAACGACTTATCAGCGAAAAGATGAACGAGTCGTCGGATAAAAGTATCTATAGCCCCTTGGCAACCAAAACAGCTTTGATTAACCAAAAGCTCCAATTACAGCAAACACTCGACCTGGCCAAATACAGCATAGGTTCGTTAGATCAGGAATTAGCCCGTTTACATGCCAAGCTTATTGTTTTGGTACCTAACGAAGCGGTAATACAATCGCTCGAAAACAATATAGACGTGGCACAAAAGGATTACCTGGAAATTTTGCAAAAAGACAGCCAGGCTACTATGCAATCAACCTTTGCGCCCAAGATGCACCAGGTTGATGTAGCCATGCCGGGGCCGGCGCAAGGCTCGAAAAAAATGTTGCTGGTTGCTGTTTCGGGCGTTGTAAGCGAAACCCTGTGTTTGCTGGTATTATTCATTTTATTTTACCTGGATAACAGTATTAAAACCCCTAAAACTCTGGCAAATAAAACCGGCCTGCAGGTATTAGGTCACCTTAACCTGATTGAAGGCCCCGCTTTAGACCTTAAAAAACTGTGGGATGTTGAAAACCGCGGCAAAATGCAACAGTTTAAAGATCTGCTGCGGTCCATCAGGTTTGAGATAGACCAGGAAATGAAAGGTGGTAAGATATTGGCCATTTCGAGTTTAGAGCCCGGCGAAGGGAAAACATTACTGGCCATTAGCCTGGCTTACTCCTATGCTACCGTCAATAAAAAAGTTTTGCTGATTGACGGTAACCTGGATAATCCATCGATCAGCAAAACTGTTGAGTCTAAGGTTTTTGTAGAAGACTTTTTTGGTGATGCTAATGCCTCAAATGAGCTTCATGGTGGTAGTATGAGCGTATTGGGAAACCGGGGGACCGACAGAACGCTGCTTGAAATGCAAAGCGAAGATGCAATCCGTGAAAAATTTACGGACCTGAAATCAAAATACGATATCATTATCATCGAAGTACCACCACTGAATGCCATGAACAAGGCTAAAGAATGGATGCTGTTTACTGATAAAACCATTACTGTATTTGAGGCGAACCAAAACCTAAATGAAGATAAAAACGCAGGCATTAAATACCTGAAGTTTTTGGGGCCTAAATTCGGCGGATGGATTTTTAATAAAACAAACATTAAAAAACCTTAAGGGTTCTTTATTGGGTTAACCTAAAACGTTATAAATTATAAGCATGAATGGTTTCCTCTCAGTTATATGGATCATAATTCAGGTTATAATAGGTTTTAACCTGGTATTTCCAATATTACTGTTCCTGTTTTACGGCATCCGCAAAAGCGTGGTTACGCCTGATAAACAGGGGGCACTAACGCATGATCCGGATTACGGCATTATTGTTACCGCGTATGAACAAACCGATAATTTACCATCGGTAGTTAAATCGCTTTTAAAACTGCAATACACTAATTATCTGATCTATATTGTTGCCGATAAATGCGATATCAGCAATTTAAAATTTGATAACGAAAGGGTGATATTACTGCGTCCCGAAGAAACACTGGCCAGCAATACACGCTCGCATTTTTATGCTATAAACCGCTTTGTACGCCCGCATAGTCACTTAACCATTATCGATAGTGATAACCTGGTAAAGCCCGATTACCTTGTTGAATTGAACGAGTACTTTAACTATGGTTTTAAAGCTGTACAGGGCATCCGCGAAGCCAAAAACCTGGATACCACTTTTGCCTGCCTTGATGCCGCCCGCGATATTTATTACCATTTTTATGATGGAAAGGTGCTTTTTGGTTCGGGCTCGTCGGCCACGCTGGCGGGTAGTGGTATGGCCTTTACAACCCAACTGTATAAAGACTGCCTTGAACACCTGGATATTACGGGCGCGGGTTTTGACAAAGTATTACAGGCCGAAATTTTAAACCGTAACGAGCGCATAGCCTTTACCGATAAAGCTATTGTGTATGATGAAAAAACGTCCCGGTCTGACCAGTTGGTTAATCAACGCGCCCGCTGGATAAACACCTGGTTTAAGTATTTCAAATATGGTTTCCGGATGATTGCCAACGGCATTACCCGGCTTAGTTTAAACCAGTTTGTATTTGGTTTGGTGCTGGTGAGGCCGCCCCTGTTCATGTTTTTACTGCTTTCGGTTTTGTTTATGCTCATCAATGTTGTATTCGGCTACTTAATGGTTAGCGCATTATGGGCAGCAGGTTTATTGATATTTGTAGCGGGCTTTGGTTTGGCTTTGGCCCGATCAGAAACCGACAAACGGATATACCGCTCGCTGATCAATATCCCCAGGTTTATGTTTTTACAAGTACTATCGTTGCTAAAAATATTTAAGCCTAATCAGCAAAACGTAGCCACCAAACATTACGCCAGCACACAGATTGACGATATTATAGATAAAAAAAGTGAGAATTGACCCGGTTGAGAAAGTAAAAGACGATCCGTTTAAAGATCTGACGACAACGCAAAAGATAACCCGCAAAATTGCGATAGCGGTTGCTTTTGGTGGTGTTTTTATCTGGCTTTTAAAGGTAGTATTTGGTATACCAGGTTAATGCAATAATTTAAAAATGGGTTTTGTAGATACACCGAACGAGGTAACCAGCAGAACCAAAAACAGCTCGCCTGGTTTTTGGCAGGGCATTTTATTGCACAAATTACTCAAACCATCAGTAATTATTCTCTTGCTTGCTCTATCGGTATTATTTGCCGTATTAATTGCAACAAAGGGTCTTGTTTCGGGTATCCTGATCCTCATCTTTTTAATTGGAGCGCCTGTAGCTTATGGTGTGGTTGCTCACCCTAAGTTTGGCATTATCATATTTTTTATAGCTGCCTATTTGTTATTTATTCCCATGAAAATGGATACCGGCGGTTTCCCTTTGGGTACAGTAATGGATGTGCTGGAATACCTGCTGATACTCGGCTTTTTTGTAAAACAAAAAAATGATACCAACTGGAGCATTTTTAAAGACCGTTTAAGCTATTTTACTTTGGCATGGATAGCCTACAACTTTGCCCAGGTGGGCAATCCATCATCCGTGTCGCCTATGGCCTGGGTATATACCATCCGTACCACTGCGGTGGTTATTACCATGTATTTTGTTTTTGTTTACCAGATACGCGAACAATCGTTCATTAAACTGATCTTTAAAATATGGATAGCGCTGGCAATTGTTGGTGCAGCCGATGGCTTTAAGCAGGAAAACTTTGGTTACTTCCAATCGGAACACGATTACCTGTACAACGATCCCGGCAGGGTTGCCCTGCTGTTTATTGCCGGACACATGCGTAAGTTCTCGATATTTTCTGATCCGGTGGCTTTTGCCTATAACATGGTGGCCGCAAGTGTGTTGTGTATTACGCTGATGTTTGGCCCTATTAAAGTGTATAAAAAATACATTTTAGGTGTGATAGCCGCCTTTTTAATGTTTTGTATGTTATATTCCGGTACTCGTGGTGCATTCCCGCTTGTACCTGCTGCATTGGTAATGCTGGCTATTTTAAACTATAATAAAAAGGTGCTGATATTTGCCATTTGCGCAGCCATATTTTTTGTTGGGTTAATATTTGTGCCAACCAGCAACGGCAGTATTGTTAGGTTTCAATCGGCATTCAGGCCAAATAACGATGCTTCATTTAACCTGCGTAAAATGAACCAGGCCCGCATAAGGCCATACATCTGGTCGCATCCGTTAGGCGGCGGCTTGGGTTCGACGGGGATCTGGGGGCAAAAGTTTGCGCCTGGATCGTTATTGGCTAATTTTCCACCCGATAGCGGTTATGTGCGTGTAGCAGTAGAATCGGGCACCATCGGCATACTGTTACTTTGCTCACTGATTTTTGTGGCTTTGTATACGGGTATCAATAATTATTACCTCATCCGCGACCCGGTACTTAAAAATTATAACCTCGCGGCAACGCTGGTGGTGTTTATTTATAACATAGGCAATTACCCGCAGGAAGCCATAGTACAGTTTCCATCAAACGTCATATTCTTTTTATGCATGGCCCTGATACCGATTTGTTTAAGGCTCGATCGTGAAAAACAAAAATTAGCTACCAATGAAAAATGACCTGATAATCGGCCGTGACATCATCGTTGTTGGCCAGCAACCCTGGGATGTGGAGATTGGCAGCAATAATAAAAACCTGGCTATTGAGTTTAGCAAGCACAACCGGGTGTTGTACGTTAACTCGGCATTGGATACCATCACCATGGTCAAAAACAAACAGGATCCGAAAGTAAAAATGCGGATGGAGATCATTGATGGTAAAAAGGATGGCTTGATTGAGGTAGATAATGGTTTATGGACCTATTATCCGGATGTAAACATCCGCTCTATCAACTGGATAAGAAGCAACCGCGTTTTCAATTTCTTAAACCGGTTTAACAATAAACGTTTTGCCGGCTCTATCGAAAAAGCGATTAAGCGATTAGGATTTAAAAACTACATCCTGTTTAATGATTCGGATATCTTCAGGAGTTTTTATTTAAAAGAGTTTTTAAAACCTGCGATGAGCATTTATTATTCGCGCGATTACCTGCTGACCGTTGATTACTGGAAACGCCACGGAAGCATATTAGAGCCCTTGCTGATCGCAAAAAGCGACCTATGCACCGCCAACTCTACCTACCTGGCAGATTACTGCGCCAAGTATAACCCCAAATCATATTATGTGGGTCAGGGTTGTGATTTGAGCTTATTTGATAACAGCAATGGAATTGCCATACCCGATGATATTAAACCGGTCAAAAGGCCCGTTATTGGGTATGTCGGCGCACTGCAAAGTTTAAGGTTGGATATTGACCTGCTTGGTTATGTTGCCAAACAGCGGCCCGACTGGAGCATTGTTTTGGTTGGCCCCGAAGACGATGTATTTAAAGCCAGTAACCTGCACGAAATACCTAACATTCATTTTTTAGGATCAAAAGATTCATCAATGCTACCGGCTTACATCAATTCGTTCGATGTGTGTATCAACCCGCAGGTTATCAATCAGATCACTATTGGCAATTATCCGCGTAAAATTGATGAGTACCTGGTAATGGGCAAACCGGTTGTAGCAACTGCCACCCGTGCCATGGAAATTTTTAGCGACCACACTTACCTGGGCAAAAACAGGGAAGAATATATTACACTGATACAAAAAGCGCTTGATGAAGACTCGGCCGACCTGCAAAGTAAACGCAAAGCCTTTGCAACATCGCACAGCTGGGAGAACAACGCTAAGGAGATCTATAAAGCCATTAACACTTATAATAACTGATATGGGTTTAGCGGAGCAAATAAAATCAAACCCGGCCATTAAAAAGTTAGCCTTGTGGATGATGATCCCATCGGGCGAGCACCGGCCGCGGCGATGGATAAAATGGATGGTAAACCCGTTTAAACACAAACGCGGCAAAAAGTCCATCATCAGGTGGCGAACCCGTATTGACGTCTTTCCGTACAATAAATTTGAGTTGGGCGCAAGTTCGGTGATTGAGGATTTCGCGACGGTTAACAACGGTGTTGGGGATGTGTTTATTGGCGACCGGACCATTATTGGCATCGGTAACGTAATTATAGGCCCGGTTAAAATTGGCAACGATGTGATGTTTGCACAAAACATTGTGGCATCGGGCCTAAATCATGGTTACGAAGACGTGAGCCTTCCGCCAAGCGTACAAAAGGTAAATACCGCGCAAATAACCATTGGCGATGACGTTTGGATAGGCGCCAACAGCATTATAACCGCTGGGGTGAGCATTGGTAAACACGCCGTTATAGGTGGTGGAAGTGTAGTGACAAAAAATATACCCGAATATACCGTAGCCGTGGGGAATCCTGCCAAAGTGGTAAAAAAATACAATTTTGAATTAAATACATGGGAAAGAGTGTAGTAATTTTAATTACTGCAACCGGCACCTGATTACGTACCAATTTAAATTAGCGCTTATGTCTATGTTTAGTCTTCCAAAATGGCTCGCACCGCATTTGTTTACGGGGAAAAAGTTTAGCGACCTGACGCCTGCCGAGCTGGCTGACCTGCAAAACAGGATCAGTCAATTTAAGCATGAGCAACCTGATATTTCGGTGGTGATACCGGCATGGAACGAAGAGAACAACATATTCCGCACCCTGTCGTCTTTATCGGCAAACCAAACCAATTACAAGGTAGAGATCGTAGTGATCAACAACAATTCGAAAGATAACACCCAGGCCGTGTTGGATGAAATTGGCGTGCGCAGTTACCTGCAGCCTGAACAGGGAACACCCCACGCCCGACAAATGGGTTTGGAAAAGGCAAAAGGCAAATATCATTTATGTGCCGATTCGGATACGTTTTACCCACCAAAATGGATAGACCTGATGGTTAAACCGATGGTAGAGAATACGGAGATAGTTGGTGTTTATGGTCGTTATTCGTTCATTCCACCCGAAGGCCAGGGTCGTTTTGGCTTATGGTTATATGAACTGATGACCGGTATACTGGTACAGATACGAAAAAGAAAACGCGAGTATTTAAACACCTTAGGTTTTAATATGGGCTTTGTAACCCAGGTTGGCCGCGATACCGGTGGTTTTAAAGTTAGCCAGGTACGTATGTTTGATAATGCCGCAGGCAGCGATTACTTTGTTGACGAAGCCGAAGATGGCACTATGGCCGTTAACCTGAAAAAGCAAGGCCGTTTAAAATTAGTTTTAGACGCCAAAGCACGGGTATTTACCTCGCCACGGCGTTTAATGTACGATGGTGGTGTTTGGGCAGCTTTTAAAAACCGCTTTAAAGGTCACGGAAGTGGTATGGGCGAATATATTACCGGTAAAAGCAAAAACTCTAAATGATAACAGAACGTAAGTATCGAATAGTTTAATACTGACCTTAATTTTAATTTAATGAAAATTGCACACCTCATACTGGTACATAAAGATCCTGAGCAACTGGCCCGGCTGATCAATAAGCTGCGTCATCCGGATGCTGATATTTATGTACATATTGACCGTAAAACACCGGTTGAAGAGTTTATAAAGGTGTGTGATCAGCCGAACGTTTATTTGATTAAAAACCGCGTTAAGGTGCATTGGGGATCATACAGTATTGTACAAGCCACGCTTAACGGTTTTAAACAAATACTATCGGCAAAAAAAGGATACAGCTATATCAACCTGCTTAGTGTGAGCGATTATCCTATTAAAAGCACCACCGAGATACACGATTACTTTACCAAACATCCTGACAAAATATGGATGGAATATTTGACTGAGCAATCGGAATGGTGGCAAAAAATCAAAACACGGGTGACCAAATATCACCTGACCGACTATAACTTTAAAGGCAGTTATGCGCTCTCAACGTTGATGAACAAGTTTTTTCCGGATAGGGTTGCACCCGATAACCTGGAATTTGTTGGCCGTTCGCAATGGTTAACCATTACCGAAGAAGCAGCGCGTTACGTTATTATTTACCTGCGGGATAACCCCGCGGTTGAGAAATTTTTTAAGCTGACCTGGGGGGCCGATGAGGTACTGATCCAAACGATTTTGTATAACTCGCATTTGAAAGATAAAATTGTAAACAACAATTTACGCTATACCGATTGGAGCGACGATGGCGACAGTCCGAAAATATTGACCATGGCCGATGCGCCCAAACTCAGAATTTCGCCGCACTTATTTGCCCGCAAATTTGATATGGCCATAGATACCGAGATTTTAAATTTTTTAGATACGGTTACAGCAGACTAACCGGATGCGAAATAATGTTTGTATGAAGAAGGTTTCTGTTATCACCGTAAACTTTAACCAGCCTGTGGTTACAGAAGCTTTATTGGCATCCATTGCCGCTACCAATACTTATACCAATACGGAGATCATAGTGATTGATAATGGCAGCAAAATAAACCCTGTTGGCAATTGGCAGTTAAAATATCCTGATGTAAAATTTATCCGTTCGGATGTTAATTTGGGCTTTGCGGGTGGCAATAATATCGGCATTAAAGCCGCAACAGGCGATTACCTGTTTTTAGTGAATAATGATACCGAATTTACCCCTGGCTTGATCGACACACTGGTTGATGTATTGGAAAATAATCCGGCGGTAGGCATCATATCACCCAAGATCAAATACTTTCAAACACCGGATATATTGCAATATGTTGGCTTTACGCCGATGAACTATTTTACCTGCTCCAATAAATGCGTGGGGCAGTTTGAAGAAGACAAAGGCCAGTATGACCACCTGACAGCCCCTACCGGTTTTTGCCATGGCGCGGCTATGATGCTGCGCACCGAAGCGGTTGGGAAAGCCGGTTTAATGACCGAGAACTTCTTTTTGTATTATGAAGAGATGGACTGGAACGAGCACATTAAGCGTGCCGGTTACGAGGCCTGGATTTGCACCGATGCGCTCATCTATCATAAAGAATCGGTATCCGTGGGGCAAAAAAGCAGGCTGAAAGAATACTTCATGAACCGTAACCGCATTTTATTCATTCGCAGAAATGCGCCTTTTTTTAAGCGGCTGGTGTTTTACGCTTACTTTATGCTGGCGGTATTTCCGCGCAATATTTTGGTTTATATTAAAGATAAAAATTACGATTTTATACCAACCTTATTTAAAGCGGTATGGTGGAACGTTACCCAATCAAAAAATAGCAACAAATTAGGTTATCCCATTAAAACAAACGCATGAAAATAGCACTATGGCTAAGCCTCTTTATTGTAGTTTACACTTTTGTGGGATACGGCTTTCTGCTGTATTTTATCATCAGGATCAAACGCATAATTAAGGGTAAACCTAAAACGGTTGAAGCCGATCTGGATAATATGCCTACCTGTACACTGGTGGTAGCCGCTTATAACGAAGAAGACTTCATCACGCAAAAAATTGCCGATACTTTAAAGCTCAAATATCCGGCAGGCAAACTAAAATTACTTTTTATTACCGATGGATCGACGGATAAAACCCCGGAAATATTAGCTGAATATCCACAAATAGAACTGATGCATCAACCCGGCCGTGCCGGCAAAATTGCCGCTATACACCGGGCAATGGAAAACGTACATACCGAAGTCACGGTGTTTACCGATGCCAACACGTTTTTAAATCCCGACTCGCTGATCAACCTTTGCAAGCATTACGCCGACCCTACCGTAGGCGCCATAGCGGGCGAAAAGCGCGTACATATTGACGAAAACGCTGATGCAAGTGCAGCAGGTGAAGGCTTTTACTGGAAGTATGAGTCGGTGCTGAAAAAGTGGGACTCTGAGCTGTATTCGGTTGTAGGTGCGGCGGGTGAACTGTTCAGCGTGCGTACTGCTTTATATCAGCCGGTTAGTCCGGATACTTTGCTTGATGATTTTATGATATCGATGCTGATAGCACAGCAGGGGTACCGTATTGTTTACGAGCCAGCGGCTTATGCTACGGAGCTGTCATCGGCAAACATTACCGAAGAGTTGAAACGTAAAGTACGGATAGCGGCGGGCGGCATCCAGTCAGTCATTTGGTTAAAAAATCTGTTGCTCCCGTTCAAATACCCGATGTTGTCGTTTCAATATGTCAGTCACCGGGTTTTACGGTGGACGGTTACCCCTTTCTTGCTCATACTGGCACTCATCCTCAATATTGGCATCGCCTTGCAACCCGATGAAACCTTTTACCGTTTACTGCTCATAGCCCAGGTATTGTTTTATAGCATGGCCGTATTAGGCTGGATGATGGAGACGCGGAAGATCAGGATTAAGATACTGTTCATCCCCTATTACTTTTGTGTGATGAACTATGCCATCTTCGCGGGCATTATCAGGTACTTCCGAAAAACGCAAAATGCTGCCTGGGATAAAGCTCAACGTAAACAGGACTGATTTCGAATTCTGGTTTTAAGCTTGAAGAGGGAAACCGGAAGCAAAAAGTGAATCAATACGATTTCCTGAGTCTTAAGTCCAGTCAAAAATTAAGACTCAAAACTCTGGACTACTAAAAGTCAATCATACATAAGCTTATGTAAATTTAATATTCACAAAATAATTTATTAAACTTAAATTAGGCCAGTTATTGAACATTAATCGGTTTGGAAAAATTATCTGTTATTATACCCACCTATAACGAAGGTGCAACCATTACATTGATTTTAAAACGGGTTTTTGATGCACACATGCCCTACGGTATCAGCAAAGAAATTATAGTTGTTGACGATTGCTCAAAGGATAATACTGTTGAGCAGGTTAAGGCTTTTAGCGATGAGCACGACTTGCAAATTAAGCTGGTACTACAAACCACCAACCAGGGTAAAGGCGCGGCAATACGCCAGGGCTTTGCCTTAGCTACAGGCGATTACTGCATCGTACAGGATGCCGATTTGGAGTACGATCCCGACGAATACGCCATACTGATCAAACCGGTTGTTAAGGCCGGTGCCGATGTGGTTTACGGCTCCCGCTTTATGGGCGATCAGCCGCACCGCATCCTTTTCTTTTGGCACAGTATCGGCAATAAGTTTTTAACCTTTTTGTCGAACATGTTTACCAACCTCAATTTAACGGATATGGAAACCTGTTACAAAATGATCCGCACCAGCATATTGCAACAGGTGGTTTTAGAGGAAAACCGTTTTGGCTTTGAGCCCGAAATAACCGCCAAAATAGCCCGCATACCCGATATCAAGATCTACGAAGTTGGCATATCCTACTACGGCCGCACCTACAGCGAGGGCAAAAAAATCAACTGGAAGGACGGTTTCCGCGCAATATGGTGCATATTAAAGTACAATGTTTTTAGAAAAAGATAAGCCCCACCGCTTGTTGCTACTGGGCATAGGTTTGCTCGTGGTGATATTGGGCATACTGCTTATCGCCGTTCCCCCAGGCATATACCCGGATCCGAGCTGGGGCTTCCAGGTGATGCGGTGTATGGAGCAGGGTTACCATTTTAACTTACTGGTCGGCCCCGACCCTGCCGATATCGCCAAAAATCACAGCGATTTTTTATCATGGTGGTCGCCGGGGCAATACTTGCTGCCCTACTTTTTCAAGAGCTTGTTCAAACTCAATACCGGGCATGCCGTGGCGTTAACTGTTACGCTGTGCAACATATTGGGTCTTGCGGGATTTTACCAACTGTTCAAAAAGTTGGGTTTCACCAAATGGATAGCGGCCATTAGCGTGACTTTCATCGCCAGTCAGCAATTTTTTTTGTTGGCTTATATCATTTACACCGGTGGCGAGGTGTTGCTTTTCGCTTTCGCGGGATGGTTCTTGTACGGGTGTTTTAGCTTTAAAAGGATCGGCTGGCAGTTGTTGCTGTTCATTTTCGTTTCGGGGCTGGTGGGTTTCTTTGCAAAATCATCGGCCTTGTGGATGTTTGCTGCCGGGCTGGCTTGTATCTGGATCAACCTGTCGTCAAACTCGAAAAAAATAAGTGAGTGGTTACGAAATGGCGTCACATTAGGTATTCCTGCTGCGGCGGCTGTGGGTATCATTATTGTGTTTTACTTATCGAAAGGTGAGAACCCTTCGAGCGCGACCGCGGGCTGGGCCATACTGCCCGAGACGTTCAGCTTCCCGCTGGCATCGCCGTTACTGGCGGGCTTCTCGTTAGATGAATTGTTTAAGGGCCTCATTTATCACCCCGACGGGCCGGTATTCTCATATGGTGTTACCATACTGATACTGGCGGTGCTGGCCTTTGGCAGCCTGGCGCTGATCATCACGATATTAAAGACCATCCCCAATAAAAACTACGCGCTGGCGCTTATTGTGTTTTATGTGGTAGCCAATGTATTTTTCAGTTACCTGTATTTAAAGCAGGCGGCTATCTCGTACGAGGGGCGGCACTTCCGCATACTGGGGCTGCTGGCTATACCGGGCATCATCTGGCTGTTGAGTAAAACAAGGATGACACGTGGCATATTCGCGGTGATCTGGATCGTATTTATTTGCCTGGGCGTGCGTTATTTTATCTACGACTATAAAGTGAATAAGCTTTCGGCACAAGGAAATTCAGGATTGACGCAGGGGCAGTATGACAAAACCACTTTAGACGAGATAGCGCGATTGGACAGCCTGCACCATAACGATGCGATATTTGTGTTTGTTGAAGCCGATATAGCGGTCGAGGTCAATAATAACCGGGTAATTACGCTGGATATTGAAAGCATGGATAACTACGATTATGATGTTTTAAAATACGCGGGCAAAGGCGGTACTATTTATATGCTAATGCCCGAGAGTTATGTAAAAAATGGCGTAGCGAACCACATCGGTAAAAGCTTTACAAGCTATCACAACTTCAGCGTAAAGCAGTTGAGCAAGGAGTATTATTTGTTTACTGCTGAGAACTAAACCGAACGGTTGATCGCTTTCCAGAGCATATCCTTAAGCTCTGTAAGTCCTTTTTGCGCTACCGACGAGATAAACATTGCCGGAATGCCTTTAGGCAATTCAAGCGCCATTTCGGCCTGTAGCTCATCATCCAGCATATCGCTTTTGGTAATGGCTAAAATGCGGGGCTTGTGGGTTAATTCGGGATTGTACTCGGTTAGTTCGTTCAGCAGGATATCGTATTCTTCCTGCAGCGAACGGCTGGTATCGGCAGGTATCATAAATAACAGCACCGAGTTACGTTCAATGTGGCGCAAAAATCTAAATCCTAAACCTTTGCCCTGCGACGCGCCTTCAATAATACCCGGAATGTCGGCCATCACGAACGAACGGTTATCGCGGTAAGCTACAATACCCAAATTAGGCACCAGCGTGGTAAAAGCATAGTCGGCAATTTCGGGCTTGGCAGCCGATACTACCGAAAGCAGGGTTGATTTACCCGCGTTAGGAAAACCTACCAGACCGACATCGGCCAGTACTTTCAGTTCCAGTATGTTCCAAACCTCCTGCCCTTCCTCACCGCTTTGAGCAAAACGTGGGGTTTGCTGCGTAGCGGTACGGAAATGCCAGTTGCCTAAACCGCCACGTCCGCCTTTGGTCAGTATTTGTTTCTCACCGTCCCGGGTAATTTCAAAAAGGATCTCGCCGGTTTCGGCATCTTTGGCTATGGTACCCAGCGGCACTTCTAAAATTTCATCACGGCCGCTTTTACCGGTACGTAACGAGCTGCCGCCACTGTCGCCATCGCCGGCTATAATGTGTTTACGGTATTTGAGGTGAAGCAGTGTCCATAGCTGGGCGTTGCCCACAACGATGATGTCGCCGCCACGGCCGCCATCGCCACCATCGGGGCCGCCTTTTGAAGTCAGGATGTCGCGGTGCAAATGCGAAGAACCTGCGCCTCCGTGACCGGAGCGACAGCAGATCTTTACGTAATCAACAAAATTTGAACCTTGAGACATTTTTTGATTTCGGATTTCGGATTTTCGATTTCGGATTTAAAAACTCGAATTTACGATTCCGGATTTATATGCTATTCGCCACTTTAATGAAGAAGCGATATTACCTACATGTTGTCTCTGTAAGTCGGGGATTGCTTCGTACCTCGCAATGACGTTTGGGCGGAAAATATTACTTCTTCAAGTTATCCAGAACTTCTACAATCGCATTAAAAACATCATCAACTTCGCCGATGCCGTTAACGCTCTTCAGTTTGTTCTGATCTTTGTAAAACTCGCCAACTATTTCGGTTTTGCTGTGATACTCTACCAAACGTTTGCGGATAACTTCAGGATTGGCATCATCAGGACGGCCCGAATCTTTTCCTCTTAACAGTAAGCGATGCATTAACTCTTCATCGTCAACCACCAGCTTAACCATCACCGAAATTGATTCGCTTTTTGAAGCAAGCAGTTGATCTAATGCTTCAGCTTGTGCGGTTGTACGCGGAAAACCATCAAAAATAAAACCTTTTGCATCTTTGTTGGCGTCCAGTTTATTGCTGATCATACCGTTTACCACGGCATCCGGAACTAATTTTCCGTCGTCCATCAGCTTTTTGGCTTCAAGGCCCAATTCGGTTCCTTGTGCTATTTCGCTGCGAAGCAGGTCACCTGTTGAAAGATGGATCAACTGATATTTTTCGATCAGTTTTTTAGATTGAGTTCCCTTACCTGAGCCGGGTGCTCCAAACAGTACTAAGTTCAGCATCCTGTTATTTAAAAATTTAAAAGTCCTTCTGCCTGGTGCAGAAAGACTTTATATTTAAGTGCACTTGAAGGGAGTCGAACCCCTAACCTCCTGATCCGTAGTCAGGTGCTCTATCCAATTGAGCTACAAGTGCATTTCCCGTTTCGGGACTGCAAAAATATGATTTCTTTTCAATCCTTTATAAAAAATTTTAAATTATTGAACATACTTTGCAATCGCTTCAAAATCAGGTAGATCTGTAGCTACATCAAGCACTTCGGCATAAACTATCTCATGGTTTTCGTTCAAAACAAAGGCTGCACGCTTGCTTACACCCTTCAATCCGAGTATAAATTCGTCGTAAAAAGCGCCATAAGCTTTTGATGCCTCTTTGTTAAAATCGGATAATAAGGGGAACTGATATTCATACTCCTCCTTAAATTTTTTGAGTGTAAACGGCGAATCGACCGATATACCTAAGATCTGAGCGTTCATATCCTCATAATAACCAAAACTATCGCGCATGGTACATAATTGTATTGTGCAGGTGCCGGTAAAAGCAAATGGAAAAAAATGGATAACCACTTTTTTACCTTTAAAATCGGCCAGGCTAACCGAGGTTAACTCGCTGGATACTAATATAAATGGAGGTGCCTGTTGGCCAATTGTTAACGACATAAGTTTTTTTTGGCAAAATAAATAAGATTTAAACGAATATCGGGTAATGGCTCATAATTACAAAGTCAATTTTAGCCGCCAGTTAAATAAGTGAGTCTGAATAGTTGGTAGATGCTATTTTCCTATTATTTTCTTTTTTGGAATATTTATATATATTTATCCTCAAAATTCAACTTAAAACCCTTATGAAAATTTCATTTCCGATTGCAATAACCATTGCATTACTTTCCATCGCCACTATTTCTAACGCGCAAAAAATTAAAATTGTTGATGGCGACCCTTCAGTTTTAAAAGATCAAACCTCCGTTGCTTTTAAATTTACCTATGACAATATGGCTATTGGTAAATTTGAAAACGGGCAGGATTACATTGACAAAAAAACAGAAGAATATAATGCCAAACAAGAAGGAAAAGGCGACAGATGGGCAAAAGAATGGGTAAGCAACAGAGAAGCCCGCTACGAGCCAAAGTTTATTGATCTGTTTTTGAAATACAGCTTGCTGAGCGAGGCACGTGATGCCAAATACACCATTATATTCCATACTTCTTTTACCGAAGCTGGTTATAATGTTTATATAAGCCGTCATAATGCTGAGATAAGTGGTGAAGCCACGATCGTAGAAACAGCACATCCGGATAAGGTGTTGGCTACTATTTCAATAGTAAAAGCACCCGGCCGTACCTTTGGTGGCGACGATTTCGATTCAGGCACCAGGATAGCCGAATCATATGCCGACGCCGGTAAATACCTGGCTAAATTTATCATGAAAAAATAATCTGTTAATAGATCAACGAACAGAAAAGGCCATCGTTAAGATGGCCTTTTCTGTTTTAGCGAAGGAACCAGACTATTAAATTTGACCGGTAAATTTGACCGGCCGTATTCGCCACTTAAAATTTATGAAACGAATATGCGCTGACGGGGTTATAATAACAATAAATTAGTCCAATGCAAGCAGTTATCATTACCCAACCGGGCGATCCGGAGGTTTTAAAAATAGAAGAGCGGCCGGTACCCGGGCTTAAACCAGGCGAGGTGCTGGTAAAAGTTGCGGCAGCCGGTGTTAACCGACCGGATGTAGCCCAGCGTAAAGGCAATTACCCACCGCCGCCGGGCGCATCTACCGAGATTCCGGGTTTGGAGATTGCGGGTACCATTATGCAGCTTGGCAGCGATGTTTCGCGATGGCAGGTTGGCGACAGGGTTTGCGCGCTGGTAACAGGTGCCGGTTATGCCGAATACTGCGCGGTACCTGCGGGCCAGTGTTTGCCTGTTCCTGATAATTTATCATTGATAGAAGCCGCATCTATTCCCGAAACTTATTTTACCGTTTGGAGCAATGTATTCGATCGCGGTAAGCTGCAATCCGGCGAAAGTCTGCTGGTGCATGGCGGTTCGAGCGGTATTGGCGTAGCGGCCATACAAATAGGCAAAGCGATGGGCAATACCGTATACGTAACCGCCGGAAGCGATGAGAAGTGTGCCTTTTGCGAAAGCCTGGGTGCCGATAAAGCCATCAACTACAAAACCCAGAGTTTTAAAGATGCAATAAGGGAGATCACCGCGGGCAAAGGCGTCAATGTGATATTGGATATGATAGGCGGCGATTATACACCGGCTAACCTGCAATGCCTTGCCGATGAAGGTCGGCTGGTGCAGATCAATTCGATGAAAGGTAAAGATGTAACCGTGGACCTGGCGCTGGTGATGCGCAAGCGGATATCTATTACCGGTTCCATGCTTCGCGGGCGTGATGTGGCCTTTAAATCAGCCATAGCGCAAAACCTGGAAGAACATGTGTGGCCCTTCCTCGCATCGGGGCATATCAAGCCTGTTATTTATAAAACCTTCCCGGCCAAACAAGCTGCCGAGGCACATAGGCTGATGGAGAGCAGCGAGCACATGGGTAAAATAGTGTTAACTTTTTTGTGATGATTGGTTTTAAATTATTTTGTAACTTATCACCATGAAAAAGCCTTTATTAACTGTACTGCCCGTTTTAATGATACTGGCATACCTGCCTGCTTTTGCACAGTCCGACAAGGATGAGATCGTATTGCATAACTTAACCTGGGATGCTGCCGCCCCGGCGGGATTTGAAGAACTGAACATCCCATCAGGCGGGAGTTTGCTGCAGGGCTTTATGTACAAACCCAACGGTAAGCAAAAACATCCTACCCTCATTATGCTGCATGGCTATCCCGGTAACGAGAAAAACCTCGACCTGGCACAAGTGGTCCGCGCGCATGGCTGGAACGTGATCTATTTTGATTACCGCGGCTCTTGGGGCAGCCAGGGCACTTTTAGTTTTCGGCATTGTGTTGAAGATGTGGTTAATACCGTAGCTTATTGCAAACAAAACAGCGCAGCCTTAAACATCGATACCGGTAACATCGTATTATTCGGCCATAGCATGGGCGGGTGGATCTGTTTACAGTCGCTCAAACAATTGCCCGGTGTTAAAAAAGGTTTCGCTTTATCAACCTGGGATATTTATGGCCAGTTCAAAAACGTAAAGACCAAAGAAGAAGCGGTACATAAAGCCAAGGCCGACGGCAGTGATCCATCGTTCGTACTTAATAGTTCGTCCGCCGAAATCTTTGAGCCTGTATTGAAGGACCGGGACTATTATAATCTGACAACTAATGCCTCGGTTTTAGCTAACCGCCAGATCATTATGCTTGATGAACATCAGCGAAACAAGCCAATCGCAGATGCTTTTAAAGCCCTCAACACTAACTATTTTGACTATGAGGTATGGCAAACAGATCATCCTTTTACCAATAAAAGAGTATCTCTCATGAAAAAGGTTTTAGCGTTTCTGGATAAATAAAAAACCCGCTTCTAAAACTTAGAAGCGGGCTCAATCAAATCAAACCTTAAACAATCAAACTAATATTTATGGAAAAATAACGCCATTGTAGGCCGATACATTCGCCAGCGGAATTGTAGAGCCATAAGTGGTGTTAATTGCCTTTATAAACTCGTTGGCAACAATTGAATATCCACGTGGGGTTAAGTGTACGCCGTCGAGCGAGAAGATACCGCCGCTGATATAATTAGAGTTGAGGTTAATACCATTGATCACATAACCATTGGTTTTAATACTGGTTAAAAATGTAAACGAATCAAACACGGCAAGGCCTTTTGATGCAGCAACTGCTTTAATGGTGCTATTGTATGAGTTTACTGCATTTTTTACTAATGTTTGTTCGTTAGCGTCGAGTACATACTTCGATTCGATAGGATTACGTGGATCTAACCCGTAAGGATAAGTACCAGCCCCGGCAGTAGTACTGCCTATCAAACTTGTTGGGAACGTTAAAATAAACAGGTCGTTAGCAGTAGCTGCACGCGCAGCGTAGGTTGCACCTGTTGCATTACCACCCATTATATACAGGTTTTGTACACTTGGCACTGATTTTTGCACACCCGCTAAAATAGCACCATAGGTTACAGTAGTAAAATAAGGTATCGTGGTCACATCCGGAATGGTTGCACAAGCTCCCTTGGCACCATTGGTTGTCAAAGTATTAATAAGTAAAGTGTAAAGTTGCGCAAACGTGGTCGGATCGGTCAAGGCATCTGCGCCGGTATAACCGCCGCCACCACCTGTAGCATATCCCAAAGCATCGTTATTACCTAACCAGTTGGTAAAAAAAGTGAATGGCTTTGAGGTTATTAAGCTTAAATAAGTTGTGTTATTATTTGGCGAAGTTGTGGTCAGCATCCTGTCGAAATACGGGTTTAGATTACTGTAAGCTGCAGTTGTTATATGGAGCAATTTTATCCCAGGCACACCATAATTGTCGATATTGCCGGTATATTTTGCCAGCAGGTTAACCGGAGGATAACCCGGTATGGTAACCGTTTGGCCGGTATAAGCAAGGTTAGTAGTAACATTGCCCAGCACCGGGTTACCGCTTGCATCAAATTTGGTTAGTGTTAAATAGCCCGAACCGTTTGCCTGTGCAGACGAAAACAATGGCTGGTTAAACGCCCCGCCGCCAACGCTTAACATTTGCTGCGCTATAATGCCTGGGTATGAGTTTTGCTGACCGGTAAGGTATAAACCGCCATCCGCATAACCGGCAGTTAATGAGTTACCTACAGCAATGTAACGCGTAAAATCAGCCCCGCCTTTGCTTGGGGTTGGCACATCAATGGTTGGCTTACAGGCAGCAAGGCCTGCTACTGCTGCCAATATATATAAGTAATGTTTAAAGTTCTTCATATCTGTTATTGATTAAATGATTACCAGTGATAGGCAAGTGATATACCCGGAATAAATACATCGGTACGGAATGTACCGGCCAGTTGTGATTCGATATTGGTTTGGGTACGGGCATTAACGTGTTCGTACTCAAACGACAGATCAAGATCTAAATGGCTGGCAACCTTGTAACCTAAGCCACCGGTTACATAATAACGGTTAGCATCCGGAGCCTCTGGGGTTACATACCCGTCTTGAACAGGGCTTATGCCATAACCACCGCCAAAACGCAAAGCGGTTTTTGTATTGGCTTTATACTCGGCCCCGCCCCTAAAGGCAAAACCATCGCGGTAGTTACGGGCAGAGCTTGTGTTTTGTAAAGCAGAGGTAGTTGTGCTATAAACAAAATCTAATGATTTATAGGGCTTCCAATCAATATAGTTAATATCTACGGCTAGGGTCCAGTCTTTACATGGGTAGAACCCAAAAGCCAGCGTAGTTGTTGATGGCAACGGTATTGATGACGCAAAGGTGCCATTGGGGAAGTTTGCTTCTAATGAAGGGGGCACGGTAAAGGTTGTTTTACCTGCTTCTATCTTGGTATCAACTTGTGAACGGTAGGTTAAACCTACGGTCATACCAACTTCAGTTTTAAGGTAAATACCGGCGTTCCAGCCGTAACCATGGCCGCTGCCGTCTAACTCTGCTTTACCATCTGCAGCGCCTGCGCTTGATAACGGAATAGCTTTGGTTAAATTTACACTACCGTAATTATAAACAAAGCCACCGCCAATACTTATAAAATCGGCCAGCTTAATACTCAAGGTAGGCTGGAAATAAATAGCTTTCAGGTTAAGGCTCTCTAATGCATATTTGCCCTGCCATTGGTTACCCCAGTCGGTTAAACCGCCAAACGGTGTGTAAACACCTAAGCCTAATTTCCATGGCGCATTTTTGGGCCCCCAAACAGCATAAGCCGTAAAGGGTGTGGCAACTTTGTTAGCATTATTATATTGAGTACCGGTACCGCTGCCTGCAAATGCTGATTTAAAAAACAGCGGACTGATACCGCCCTGAACGTAATTTTCAGGCAGCATAGCTACTGCGCCTGGATTAAATAATACAGACGCACCATCCTGCAACAATGCAGCACCTGTGTGCCCCATACCAATTTGCTTCTGTCCATGTAAATTAACCTGGAACCCTTGTGCCATAGCCAGAGCCGGAAACAACGCCAAGGCCATTAGTAGTAATCTTCTCATAATCTATTTTTAGGTTTACCGAATGGTACTTTGTTATGCAAACATAATAAAAAAATACTATGCTAACATAGTAAATAATTATTTTTTTTATATTTTTTCAACGTTGATAAATTCTTTCGCCGAAGTATTTGATTATCGGATAGAAAGCTTAATTTTGCAACCCGAAACAGCCCGGCATCAAAAAACGGGTTGTGAGTGATAATTTAAAAAAGAATTACCCAGATAGTATGCCAAACATTGGAAAAATAGCACAGATCATTGGTCCGGTAGTTGACGTAAGCTTTGCAAATGACGCTGAGCTTCCACGTATTTATGACGCTTTAGAGATCACAAAAGAGAATGGCCAAAAGATCGTTCTTGAAGTTCAACAACATTTAGGTGAAGACCGTGTACGTGCCATCGCGATGGACTCGACCGACGGTTTATTACGCGGTATGCCTGTTTTAGATACAAAATCGGCTATTAAAATGCCTGTTGGAGAAAAGATCAAGGGCCGTTTATTGAATGTTGTGGGCGAAGCTATTGATGGTATCGATACTTTAGATAACTCAGCAGGTTATCCTATCCACAACAAACCGCCAAAATTTGATCAGTTATCAACCGAAACCGAAGTACTTTATACCGGTATCAAGGTTATCGATTTGTTAGAGCCTTATGTAAAAGGTGGTAAGATCGGTTTGTTCGGTGGTGCCGGTGTAGGTAAAACTGTATTGATCATGGAATTGGTAAACAACATCGCGAAAGCTTATGCAGGTTTATCTGTGTTTGCCGGTGTAGGTGAGCGTACCCGCGAAGGAAACGACTTACTGCGCGAGTTTATCGAATCGAACGTAATTAACTACGGCGATGCTTTTAAACACTCAATGGAAGAAGGCGGCTGGGATTTAAGCGTAGTTGATAAAGAAAAATTAAAAGAATCAAAAGCAACCCTGGTATTCGGTCAGATGAACGAGCCGCCGGGTGCACGTGCACGTGTTGCCCTTTCGGGATTAACAGTTGCCGAATATTACCGTGATGGTGAAGGCGAAGGCCAGGGTAAAGATATCCTTTTCTTCGTGGATAACATTTTCCGTTTTACCCAGGCAGGTGCCGAAGTATCGGCTTTGTTAGGCCGTATGCCATCGGCGGTAGGTTACCAGCCAACACTGGCTACCGAAATGGGTTTGATGCAGGAACGCATCACTTCAACCAAACGTGGTTCGATCACATCTGTACAGGCCGTTTACGTACCTGCGGATGACTTGACCGACCCTGCGCCGGCTACAACCTTTGCCCACTTAGATGCTACAACAGTATTATCACGTAAAATTGCCGAGTTAGGTATCTACCCTGCGGTAGATCCACTGGATTCAACTTCACGTATTTTGAACCCGGTAGTATTAGGCGATGAGCATTACAACACCGCTCAACGTGTTAAAGAAACCCTGCAACGTTACAAAGAATTGCAAGATATCATTGCCATTTTAGGTATGGACGAGTTGAGCGAGGAAGATAAATTGGTGGTATCGCGTGCACGCCGTGTACAACGTTTCTTATCACAACCTTTCCACGTAGCTGAGCAGTTTACCGGCTTAAAAGGTGTATTGGTTGACATTAAAGATACCATCAAAGGTTTCAACATGATCATGGATGGCGAAGTTGACGAATACCCTGAAGGTGCATTTAACCTTGTTGGTACTATTGATGATGCTATTGAAAAAGGTAAAAAACTGTTAGCGGAAGCAAACTAATAGTATTGAGATATGCGTATTGCGTATTGAGAGTTTTACTCTTTTCGCGGTACACAATATTAACTAACAAAGTATTGAGGTAGCTCATTTGATATTTATATCGCAATACGCAATACTCACTACGCAATACTAAACAGAAATGAATTTAGAAATACTTACTCCCGATAAAAAAGTGTTCGAAGGCGAAGTTCGTTCGGTAACCGTTCCGGGCACTATGGGGTCGTTTGAAATATTGAACAACCACGCTCCTATCATCTCAACTTTAGATGATGGCAAGTTGATCGTTCGTACCGGCGGTCACGAAGATGTTTACCTGGTTAAAGGCGGCGTTGTTGAAGTGCTGGATAACAAGGTAGTTGTTTTAGCCGAGGGCATTGCCCAGCGCGAAGGCAAATAATTACTTTATAGTATAAGGTATAAAAGCTCTGGAGAATATCCGGAGCTTTTTTTGTTTTTATACTTACGAAGGATTTAACCGGAGCGCGGGAATGTCATGGTGAGCTTGTCGAACCAATGCGGCCAGGCCAATCAACTCTGAAAAAAATCCGAAATCGAACATTCGAATTCCGAAATCAATCAAGGCTTTCTCTAAACTTCTTCATCCTTCGCTCCGCACGTTTAGTATTAGGATCAGGTTTAGCCGGCATCAGTTTCAGGGCGGCTACATAATTACCGGGTAATTTCTCCATCACAGCAAGGGTTACCAACTTTTCTTTATACCATTCATACGGAAGCAAATACTCGTTAACTGCGTGCGGCAACGAAATAAACACATGCGCAGTTACAAAATCTCCTTTTTCATCAACACACTGCATCGGCTTTAGCTCCATGTGTTTGTGCCAATCGCCTTTATCAAACATCCGGGCATCCTGGTCGCTAAATTCAAGCAGCACTCCCCACACCGGCACATCCGGATTATCAGCCAGCACAACGTTTGCCTTCGACGACCGGTCCTTCCCTGTTTTATTAAATGCAAAAGCATATCCGGGCAAGTGAGCGTTTCCCAGTTTTTGGGCTGATGGCAACGACCGTTTAAAGTCCTTTACATTCATGTTAGAGGCATAAGCAAATAAGATCATGATTGTAGTTTTTTGCGACACTTTTCTCCCATGAAAAGCATAACTAAATTTACACAATTTTTGAGCCAGTAAGTCAATTTCAGGCAGAATTTTGGCTCGTTACAAAAATCTGACAAAAGTTATACCGTATACCAAATTTAACTTTGGTATACGGTATACCATTATAAATTTCACGCAATGCAATTTATCAATATATTATATCGTTAATAATACAAAATCGAAATTATATACTTATTTCAAAAAAGCATTATAGGGTATTGCCTGTTAAAATCCAACTGCCTATCTTACAGATATAGAAATTCAATACAAAATGAACCCTGATATAGCAGTTAACTTAACACTTTTAAGAAGCCGGATTTCGGTCATTCTTAACAGTATTCTGCTCAGTGTTGTGGGTATTCAAATTTTGCTGGTGCTGGCACCGGTACATAATTGCGGGAAGCGTTTTAAACTATAATAAATACAACCACCAAAAACGCCTTCCCAATAAAAATAAGAAGGCGTTTTTTTTGTAAAGACCGATTTTAAAAACAGAATATGAGTACTACTACCGATACCGTTGAGATCAACAAATACAGCAAAACACTAACGCAAGATCCTACCCAGCCTGCGGCCCAGGCCATGTTATATGGAATTGGCCTTACGGATGATGATATGAAAAAGGCGCAGGTGGGCGTGGCAAGCATGGGTTACGATGGTAACACCTGCAACATGCACCTCAACGATCTGGCTAAAATTGTAAAGCAAGGCATTTGGGATGAAGAATTGGTAGGTTTGATATTTCACACCATTGGCGTAAGCGATGGCATGAGCAACGGTACCGAGGGTATGCGCTACTCGTTAGTTAGCCGCGATGTGATTGCCGATTCGATTGAAGCGGTATGTGGTGCACAATATTATGATGGCCTGATCACCTTGCCGGGATGCGATAAAAACATGCCGGGCTCAGTTATGGCTATGGGACGCTTGAACCGTCCATCTATTATGGTATACGGTGGGACCATTAAACCAGGCCACTATAAAGGTGAAGACCTCAATATCGTATCAGCATTTGAAGCATTAGGTAAAAAAATAGCCGGACAGATAGATGACGTTGATTTTATGGGCGTCATCAAAAATGCCTGCCCAAGCGCCGGCGCCTGTGGTGGTATCTACACAGCTAATACCATGGCCGCAGCTATCGAAGCTTTGGGCATGAGCTTGCCTTACTCCTCTTCAAATCCAGCGTTAAGCGATGAAAAGAAAGCGGAATGCCTGGCAGCAGGTAAAGCTATCCGCGTGTTGCTGGAAAAAGACATCAAGCCATCGGATATCATGACCCGCAAAGCTTTCGAAAATGCTATCGTAACTATAATGGTGTTAGGCGGATCGACCAACGCCGTATTGCACCTCATAGCTATGGCAAAAAGTGTTGATGTTGCGCTTACGCAGGATGATTTCCAGGCGGTAAGTAACCGTATACCGGTTTTAGCCGATATGAAGCCAAGTGGCAAATACATGATGGAAGACCTGCACAACGTTGGCGGTGTGCCCGCAGTAATGAAATACCTGTTAAAATTAGGCTGGCTGCATGGCGATTGTTTAACCGTTACCGGGAAAACACTGGCTGAGAACTTAGCCGACATTGCTGAAATAAATTTTGATACTCAAAAGGTGATCTGGCCGATGGAAAAACCCATCAAGGCTACCGGCCACTTACAGATATTATACGGAAACCTGGCCGAAGGCGGCAGCGTTGCCAAAATAAGCGGCAAAGAGGGCGAGCGTTTTGAAGGTCCAGCCCGTGTATTCGACGGCGAGTTTGAATTGATAGCAGGCATACAAAGCGGCAAAGTAAAAGCCGGCGATGTGGTAGTTATTAAAAACGTTGGACCGAAAGGTGCTCCGGGCATGCCCGAAATGCTGAAACCAACCTCGGCCATATTTGGCGCAGGGTTAGGCGCTTCGGTTGCTTTAATTACCGATGGCCGTTTTAGCGGCGGTACTCACGGTTTTGTAGTTGGCCACATTACCCCCGAATGTTTTGACGGTGGTTTATTAGGACTGGTTAATGATGACGATAAGATCATTATCGATGCTATAAATAACACCATCGATCTGGTAGTGAGCGACGAGGAGATTGCGGCACGCCGCGCGGCCTGGCAACAGCCAAAGCTCCGAGTCAGCAAAGGTTTGTTATATAAATATGCTAAATCGGTATCAACCGCAGCCGAAGGTTGCGTAACCGATCAATAGAGAGAGTGAGTGGAGGATGGCGAGCAGTGAATGGTTGCCTGATAACCCAACAACACAATAACTAATAACTAACAACTACTTACATGGAAGTTGCACAACAAGACATAACAATTGAAGCTGAGAAAAAAGAAACTGTTAACGTTTCAGGCTCTGTAGCTTTATTAGAGGCATTGATAACCGAAGGTGTTGAAACCATTTTTGGCTATCCGGGCGGCGCTATCATGCCCATATACGATGCCCTTTACGATTATAACGATAAATTAGAGCACATATTAGTTCGCCACGAGCAGGGCGGTATACACGCTGGCCAGGGCTATGCGCGCACATCGGGTAAGGTAGGCGTAGTTTTCGCTACCAGCGGACCGGGCGCTACAAACCTCATCACCGGCTTAGCCGATGCGCAGATAGACAGCACACCTTTGGTTTGCATTACCGGCCAGGTGTTTGCACATCTTTTGGGTACCGATGCGTTCCAGGAAACCGACGTGATCAATATCACCACACCGGTAACCAAATGGAACTACCAGGTAACCGATGCTACCGAAATTCCGGAAGTTATCGCCAAAGCTTTTTACATCGCAAAAAGCGGCAGACCGGGTCCGGTTTTGATCGACATTACCAAGAACGCACAGATCCAAAAGTTTGATTTTGAGGGCTACGTTAAGTGTAACCATATCCGCAGCTACAAACCCAAACCGGTAGTGAGGCATACTTATGTTGAGCAAGCTGCCGAACTGATCAACAAAGCTAAAAAGCCGTTCATCCTTTTTGGCCAGGGTGTAATATTAGGTGGTGCCGAACAGGAGTTTAAAACTTTCATCGAAAAAACCGGTATCCCTTCCGCATGGACGGTTTTAGGCGCCGGTGCTATCCCGACAGATCACCCGTTAAACGTAGGTATGTTAGGTATGCACGGCAATTATGGGCCAAACGTATTAACTAACGAGTGCGACGTTTTGATCGCTATCGGGATGCGTTTTGATGATCGCGTAACCGGTCGTTTAGATAAATATGCCAAACAGGCACAGGTTGTTCACCTGGATATCGATCCGGCCGAGATCGACAAAAATGTAAAATCAACCGTTCCGGTTTGGGGCGATTGTAAAGAGACTTTGCCTTTATTAACCAAACTGGTTGACGAAAAAAAACATACCGAATGGCTCAATAAGTTTCACGACTATACCCGCCAGGAAGTGGAAGCAGTTATTGAAAAAGAACTGAACCCAACCGAAGGCGAAATGACCATGGGCGAAGTGATCAAGCAATTAAATGATCTTACTCAAGGTGAAGCGATTATTGTAACCGATGTTGGCCAACACCAAATGGTGGCCTGCCGTTATGCCAAATTTAACAATACCCGTAGCAATGTTACCAGTGGTGGTTTAGGCACCATGGGGTTTGCCCTGCCTGCCGCTATTGGCGCTAAATTTGGCGCGCTTAACCGCACAGTTGTTGCCATTGCCGGCGATGGCGGTTTCCAGATGACCCTGCAGGAAATGGGCACCATTATGCAAACCGGCATTGATGTAAAGATCATTATTTTAAACAACCGTTTCCTGGGCATGGTTCGCCAATGGCAGGAGCTGTTTAACGAACGTCGTTACTCATTTGTGGATATCCAGAGCCCCAATTTTGTAACTGTAGCCAGCGGTTATGGCATTGCAGGCAAAAGCATCAGCGAGCGCGCCGATCTGCAAGGCGCACTGAAAGAAATGCTTGACCACAAGGGCTCCTTCCTGTTAGAGGTGATGGTAACCAAAGAGAATAACGTATTCCCGATGGTACCGCAAGGGTGTAGTGTAAGCGAGATCCGTTTGAAATAAGAGTCAAGAATCAAGAGCCAAGACAAAGCAAAATGGAAAGACAAGAATATAACATTACCGTTTACACCGAAAATCAGATCGGGTTGTTAAACCGTATCGCCATCATATTTACGCGTCGTAAGATAAACATCGACAGCCTTAATACTTCACCATCCGAAATTGACAGCATACACCGCTTCAATATCGTGATAACCGAAACGGAAGAAGTGGTGCGCAAACTTTGCCGCCAGATCGAGAAACAGGTGGAAGTATTAAAAGTATATTACCATACCAACGAGGATGTGATATGGCAGGAAATGGCACTGTACAAGGTATCAACAGATATTATTGCCGAAAAGGTAAGCGTTGAACGCTTATTGCGCGAAAATGGCGCCCGTGCGGTAGTGATCCGTAAAGATTATACCGTGTTCGAAACCACTGGTCACCGCGAAGAAACAGATCAGCTCATTAAAATTTTACAGCCATACGGCCTGATAGAATTTGTACGCAGCGCACGTGTAGCCATTATTAAAGACAGCGATGGCTTTAACAGCAAACTGCGTGAGTTTGAGCGTTTGGAACCAGGTGAAGATGTTTACGAGAACGAATACCTGAATAAAGGCGAGAAAGTATTTACGATGTAATGAGCCGGAAGCTGGAAGCAAGAGGCACGAAGCAAGAACAACAATCGGTGTATTCAAAAAATCATCGGTGAAATCAGATAAATAAATAAATAGTCAAATCAAAACAATCGGTGAAATCAAAAAATCATCGGTGAAATCAAAATCAATAAAAACAAAAACAATGGCACAACTAAATTTCGGCGGCACTTTAGAGAATGTAGTAACCCGCGAAGAGTTCCCGTTAGCTAAAGCACAGGAAGTATTAAAAAACGAAACCGTAGCAGTTATCGGTTACGGCGTTCAGGGCCCCGGTCAGGCGTTAAATCAAAAAGACAATGGTATCAACGTAATTGTTGGTCAGCGTAAAGATTCAAAAACATGGGATAAAGCCATTGCTGATGGTTTTGTACCTGGCGAAACTCTTTTTGAAATTGAAGAAGCACTGCAACGCGGTACCATTATTTGCTACCTGTTGAGCGATGCTGCACAGATAGCTTTATGGCCAACTGTTCAAAAACATTTAACTCCGGGCAAAGCTTTATATTTTTCTCACGGCTTTGGTATCACTTTCAAAGAGCAAACCGGTATCGTTCCACCTGCCGATGTTGACGTATTTTTAGTTGCGCCTAAAGGTTCGGGTACTTCACTGCGTCGTATGTTCCTGCAAGGCCGTGGCTTGAACTCAAGCTACGCTATCTTCCAGGATGCTACAGGCAAAGCGTTTGAGCGTGTTATCGCTTTAGGTATCGCTGTGGGTAGCGGTTACCTGTTCGAAACCAACTTTAAAAAAGAAGTATACAGCGATCTAACCGGCGAGCGTGGTACGCTGATGGGATGTATCCAGGGTATTTTTGCAGCTCAGTACGATGTACTGCGTTCAAAAGGCCACACGCCATCTGAAGCTTTCAACGAAACTGTTGAAGAGCTGACCCAATCGTTAATGCCTTTAGTTGCTGAGAACGGTATGGATTGGATGTACGCCAATTGCTCAACTACTGCACAACGCGGTGCTTTGGATTGGTGGAAAAAATTCCGCGATGCAACTAAACCGGTATTTGAAGAATTATACGAAAGCGTAGCTACCGGTAAAGAGTCACAACGCTCTATCGACAGCAACAGCCAACCGGATTACCGTGTAAAATTGGATGCTGAACTGAAAGAATTACGCGACAGCGAATTATGGCAGGCAGGCAAAACTGTACGCAGTTTACGCCCTGAGAACCAGCCGGTAGAAGCATAACAACATCTTACATAGCGATGGGTTTGAAACCCATCGCTATCTGTTAAATCAAATCAAATCTGTGAGATCCAGAATCATGAAATGGAACGCTGAACTATATGACCAAAAACACGCCTTTGTATCGCAATTTGGCGAAAGTGTGTTGGAGTTGCTGGATGTAAAACCCGGTGAGCGTATCCTTGATATTGGTTGCGGCACAGGTTACCTGGCACAGCAGATCAGAAATTTAGGTGCCGATGTTTTGGGTACCGATCTTTCGCCGGATATGATCGCACAAGCAAAAGCAAATTACCCTTTGGTTGATTTTGCGGTTGCCGATGCATCAAGGTTCAGCTTTACCGAGCCGTTCGATGCCATATTTAGTAACGCGGCATTGCATTGGGTAAAAGATCATGATGGCATGATGAAGTGCGTTTACAACAGCCTAAAGCCCGGCGGCCGTTTTGTAGCCGAAATGGGCGGCAAAGGCAACGTGGACTTACTGATAACAGCCATTAAAAACACATTAATAAAATACGGCTACGATAAACAGGCCGAACTTGAATTATGGCGTTTCCCCAGCTTGGGCGAATACGCTGCCGAACTGGAAGCACATGGTTTTAAGGTAACCTATGCTATCCATTTTGACAGGCCGACACCTTTACAGGACGGCGACCTTGGAGTAACCAAATGGATCTCCATGTTTGGTTCACCTTATTTTGAAGGTGTACCGGCAGAACAAAAACAGCTGATGCTGGAAGAAATTACCGAAATACTCCGCCCCGACTATTACCAGAACGGGCAATGGTATTCGGATTATAAAAGATTGCGATTTAGCGCTGTTAAAGAGATTTGAGTATTGAGATGTGAGATATGGAGATTATAACATATTGCACAATTCAAAAACTGATCCGACAAGAAAAAAATAAAATAAAAACCGATGGCAGGTATATGATAAGAGAAAAATCTCAAATCTAATATCTAACATCTCAAATCTAAGACAAATGTTACACGATCCGAACCATGTCTATATTTTCGACACCACGCTGCGCGACGGCGAGCAGGTGCCCGGTTGCCAGTTGACAACCCCTGAAAAAGTTGAAATTGCTAAGGAACTCGAAACCCTCGGTGTTGACATTATTGAGGCTGGTTTCCCTATTTCCAGTCCGGGTGATTTTTTAAGCGTTGTTGAGATATCAAAAGCGGTTAAAAACCCAACCGTGTGCGCGCTTACCCGTGCCAATAAAGGGGATATCGATGCCGCTGTTGAGGCTTTGGCATATGCCAAACATCCCCGGATCCATACCGGTATCGGCTCGTCTGACATGCATATCAAACATAAATTTAATAGCACCCGCGAAGAGATATTGGAGCGTGCTGTTGAAGCAGTGAAGTATGCCAAAAAATCCGTCGAAGATATTGAGTTTTATGCCGAAGATGCCGGTCGTGCAGATGTACATTTTTTGGCCAAAATGGTGGGGGCGGTCATCGCGGCAGGCGCAACCGTGGTAAACATACCCGACACTAACGGCTACTGCCTGCCAGACCAATACGGCCAAAAGATCAAATTTTTAAAAGAGAACGTTAAAAATATCGATAAGGCAATTATCTCGGTACATTGCCATAACGACCTGGGTTTAGCCACTGCAAACTCTATTGCAGGCTTACAAAACGGCGCCCGTCAGATCGAGGGTACCATTAACGGTATCGGAGAGCGCGCAGGCAACACTTCTATCGAAGAGGTGGTAATGATCCTGAAAACGCATACCGGTTTAGGCTTAACCACCAACATCAACACCAAAAACTTTTACGAACTGAGCCGCATGGTAAGCACACAGATGCGCATGCCGGTACAGCCTAATAAAGCTATCGTAGGTAGCAACGCTTTCGCACATAGCTCAGGTATACACCAGGATGGCTTTTTGAAGAATCGCGAAAATTACGAGATCATTCGCCCGGAAGACGTAGGCTTCCCGAACGCGAGTATCGTACTAACCGCACGCAGCGGCCGTCATGCCTTAAAGTTCCATTTGGAGCGTTTAGGCTATAGCCTGGATAAGGACGAATTAGCCGGTGCATACACCCGGTTTTTAACCTTAGCCGACAGTAAATTGGATATTAATGATGATGATTTAACTTTGTTGATGAAAGCTGTAAAGCAATTAGCATAAACCGGTCATCTGAAAAAGATAGATATTAATTAGAAATAAAAAAATGAGCAAAACATTATTTGATAAGGTGTGGGACAAGCACGTGGTACGTAAGATAGAGGGCGGTCCCGATGTGGTTTTTATCGATCGCCACCTTATCCACGAAGTAACCAGCCCTGTTGCCTTTTTAGGTTTAAAAAGCCGCGGCATCAGGGTTTTATACCCTAACCGTACGTTTGCTACGGCCGATCACAACACGCCAACCATTAACCAGCACTTACCGGTTGCCGATCCGCTTTCGGCTAACCAGTTAAAAGCTTTGGAAACCAACTCGAACGAATACGGCATTAGCCACTGGGGTTTGGGTCACCAAAAAAATGGTATTGTACATGTTGTTGGTCCGGAATATGGTATTACCCAACCAGGCGCTACCATTGTTTGCGGCGACAGCCATACCTCAACCCACGGTGCTTTTGGTGCGATAGCATTCGGTATCGGTACATCCGAAGTGGAAATGGTGTTGGCTACCCAATGTATTATGCAGCCTAAGCCTAAAAAAATGCGTATCAACGTTAATGGCAAATTAGGTTTTGGTGTTACCCCGAAAGATGTTGCGCTGTTCATTATTTCGCAATTAACAACATCAGGCGCTACAGGATATTTTGTAGAGTATGCCGGTGATGTTTTTGAAAACATGAGCATGGAAGGCCGGATGACGGTTTGTAACCTGAGCATCGAAATGGGTGCCCGCGGCGGTATGATCGCTCCGGATGAAACGACCATCAACTATGTAAAAGGCCGCGAGTTTAGCCCTAAAGGCGAAGCATGGGACAAAGCTTTGGCATACTACAAAACTTTAAAAACAGATGCTGATGCTGTTTTTGATAAAGAATATACTTTTGATGGTTCGACTATCGAACCGATGATCACCTATGGTACCAACCCGGGCATGGGCATGGGCATTTCGCACGAGATACCCGATGCTGCACATGTTGAAGGGGGTGCCGCCACTTACGAGAAATCGTTAGGTTACATGGGTTTCCACGAAGGTGAATCAATGATCGGCAAAAAAGTTGATTTTGTATTTGTGGGCAGCTGTACCAATGGCCGTATCGAAGATTTCAGGGCGTTTACTTCCCTTGTAAAAGGCAAACACAAAGCCGATGACGTTACTGTTTGGCTGGTACCGGGTTCGCACATTGTAGAGAGTCAGATCAAAGAAGAAGGTTTGCTGGATATTTTAACCGAAGCAGGTTTCGTACTGCGTCAGCCAGGTTGTTCTGCCTGTTTGGCCATGAACGATGATAAGGTACCTGCAGGCAAATACGCGGTGAGTACATCAAACCGCAACTTTGAAGGCCGCCAGGGCCCCGGTGCACGCACTATGCTGGCCAGCCCGTTAGTTGCAGCAGCAGCAGCAGTTACCGGTGTAGTAACCGACCCGAGAACGTTAATTGAAGAATTAGTTTAAGAAGAAGACCATAGACCATGGTCGATAGTCCATAGATATTTTTTGCTATGGACTATCGACCATCGACTATAAACTCAAAAAAAATGGCTTACGATAAATTTAATATACTGACAAGCACCGCGGTACCACTACCGATAGAGAATGTAGATACCGACCAGATCATCCCGGCTCGCTTTTTAAAGGCTACCGAACGTGTTGGCTTTGGCGATAACCTTTTCCGCGATTGGCGTTATAATCCGGATAACAGCCCTAAACAAGACTTTGTATTGAACAACCCTGTTTACAGTGGCAAAATACTGGTTGGTGGTAAAAACTTTGGTTCGGGTTCATCGCGCGAGCACGCTGCCTGGGCAATTTACGATTACGGCTTCCGCTGTGTGATATCAAGCTTTTTTGCCGATATCTTTAAAAACAACTGCTTAAACATCGGTGTGCTGCCGGTACAGGTTAGCCCTGAATTTGCTGAGAAGATCTTCACCTCAATTCATGCCAACCCAAAAACTGAAGTTGAAGTTAACCTGCAACAGCAAACCGTTACTTTGTTATCTACCGGCGAAAAAGAAAGTTTTGACATCAGTCCGTATAAAAAAGAGAACCTGTTGAATGGTTTCGACGATATTGATTACCTGCTGAACATTAAATCGGATATTGAGGAGTTTTCAGCTCAGCTTCCGCTTTAAAAAATATAAAACACTCTTGCTTAGCTCTGTGAACTTTGCGAGAATCCCGGTGTCCTCTGTGCTAAAATTAACCGCAGAGAACACTGAGAAAAACACAAAGTACACAGAGTAGTTCTCACCAAATGTGTGTAGTTACACACAGCCAATAACCTTATCCATTAAATGGAAAGAAAGAAAATAGAGATAATGGACACTACACTTCGCGACGGGGAACAAACCTCGGGAGTGTCGTTTTCTGTATCCGAAAAACTGACCATCACCCAGTTACTTTTAGAAGAACTGCATGTCGACCGCGTGGAGATCGCGTCGGCACGTGTATCCGACGGTGAGTTTCAGGCTGTGAAAAGCATTTTAAACTGGGCTCACGAAAACGGTTATGCCGATAAAATAGAAGTGCTCACCTTTGTGGATAACGGCGTTTCTATCGACTGGATGGTAAACTCGGGTGCCAGGGTGCAAAACCTGCTCACTAAAGGTTCGATGAACCACCTCACCCACCAGCTTAAAAAAACACCGGAGCAGCACTTTGCCGAAATTAAGCAGGTAATTGATATGGCCGAAAGCCACGGCATTGTTACTAACGTTTACCTGGAAGACTGGAGTAACGGCATGCGCAACTCGCCGGAGTATGTGTTTGAATTTTTGGATTTTCTGACCAAACAAGCGGTAAAACGTATATTACTGCCCGATACTTTAGGCATTTTAACGCCCCAGGAGACCTTCAAATATCTGACCGAAATACGCGCTAAATACCCTGAAATACATTTTGATTTCCACGCCCATAATGACTACGATCTGGGTACGGCAAACGTATTGGAAGCAGTAAAAGCAGGCGTAAATGGCTTGCACCTTACTGTTAACGGTATGGGCGAGCGTGCGGGAAACGCCCCTATGGCCAGCGTGATCGCAGTAATTAAAGATTTTGCGAAGGACGTGGATATGCGCCTGAAAGAATCGTCGATATACAAGGTGAGCAAATTGGTGGAGACCTTTTCGGGTGTGCGCATCCCATCCAACAAACCTATTGTTGGCGAAAACGTGTTTACCCAAACTGCCGGTATCCATGCTGATGGCGACAATAAAAACAACCTGTATTTTAACGACTTGCTACCCGAGCGGTTTGGTCGCAAGCGCGAGTACGCCCTTGGTAAAACATCGGGCAAAGCCAATATCGAAAAGAACCTGCAGGAGTTAGGCTTAAAACTTAACGACGCCGACCTGAAGAAAGTGACCCAGCGCGTAATTGAACTAGGCGACCGTAAGGAAACGGTAACCAAGGAGGATCTGCCCTACATCATTTCGGATGTGTTGGATAGCAGTTTGTACGAGGAGAAGGTTACTGTACAATCCTATGTGCTGATGAACTCGATGGGTTTGCGCCCATCAGCAACGATATCTATCACTATTGATGGTGAGAAGTTTGAAGAGAACGCCCAGGGTGATGGCCAGTTTGATGCCTTTATGAATGCGTTGACCAAGGTTTATACTAAAAAGAAAAGGCGTTTGCCAAAGCTGATTGATTACGCGGTGCGCATTGCGCCGGGTAGCAGCAGCGATGCTTTGTGCGAAACCATTATCACCTGGGAGACAGAGCAAAAGAAATTTATTACCCGTGGCCTGGATTCGGATCAAACAGTATGCGCCATTAAGGCTACGCAGAAGATGCTGAACATTATTTAGATTAAAGAGCAAAGACCAAGGATCAAAGACAACTTTAATATAGATATTTACAAAATGCCTGCGTTAGGGATGGCAGCGGATACCGGCCTTGTGCTTAATGCCTGTGCAGTATGAGCGTACAGCCCGGGCCGAAGGTAACGCCCGGATAAAACAGAAGAATAATAACACGTAACTAAATATTATACCTCCATTCTCAACAACTATTCAAATAAGTTTTGAGAAAAGGCAAAACACTAATAAAACAATGAAATTAAACATCGCCCTTTTGGCAGGAGACGGCATCGGTCCGGAAGTTATTGACCAGGCTGTTAAAGTATCAAACGCTGTCGCAAAAAAATTCAACCACGAAATTGTATGGACATCAGCCTTAACCGGCGCGGCAGCTATTGATGCCGTTGGAGAACCGTACCCCGATTCGACACACGAAGTTTGTATGGCTGCCGATGCGGTATTGTTCGGCGCTATCGGTCACCCGCGTTTTGATAACGACCCTAAGGCAACCGTTCGCCCGGAGCAGGGTTTGTTAAAAATGCGTAAAAAACTGGGGTTATTTGCCAATGTTCGTCCAACGTTTACCTTCCCGTCATTGATCGATAACTCGCCTTTAAAACGCGAGCGTATTGAGGGTACCGACCTGATCATTCTGCGTGAGCTAACCGGTGGTATTTACTTTGGAGAGCGTGGCCGCAAAGATGACGGCAACACCGCTTTTGATACCTGTACCTACACCCGCGAAGAAGTAAAACGCCTGGCTAAATTAGGTTTTGAAATGGCGATGGCACGTGGTAAAAAACTGTGCTGCGTGGATAAAGCCAACGTTTTGGAAACTTCACGCTTATGGCGCGAAACCGTGCAGGACATGGAAAAAGATTTCCCTGAAGTTACGGTGAGCTACGAATTTGTTGACGCGGTTGCCATGCGTTTGGTACAATGGCCGAACAGCTATGATGTATTGATCACCGAAAACCTTTTCGGCGATATACTGACCGACGAAGCGTCTGTTATCTCGGGTTCGATGGGCCTGATGCCGTCTGCTTCTATCGGTGTGCACACCTCGTTGTTCGAGCCTATTCATGGTTCATATCCGCAGGCAGCCGGTAAAGATATTGCCAATCCGTTGGCTACCGTACTTTCGGCCGCAATGATGTTCGAGGATGCCTTTGGTTTGAAAGAAGAAGCCGAACTGATCCGCGAAGTGGTGAACAAGTCGCTTGCCGAAGGTATAGTGACCGAAGACCTTGCCGGCAAAGAAGGTAAAGCTTACAAAACCAGCGAAGTTGGCGATTGGCTGGCTAAAAATATCTAAAACCTACTTTAACCAAGTAAAACCTGAATCTTTCAGTAAAGCAGTCTGTTTACGGGCTGCTTTTTTGTTGATACGAAAGTGATAAGCACGCAAAGGCGCTAAGATTTTTAAAGCCTTTTCTTAGCGACTGATGCGTGTTTGCGCGAAATCATATCCAAACATTTCATTAGGGATATTTTGATTTTTTTAAGTACTTCGCCCCGTAATTGAACGAACCCATGCTGAAAAGAGTTGTAGTAACAGGTATTGGCGCATTGACCCCACTGGGTAATGATGCCGAAACGTTTTGGAAAAATATTGTTGCAGGTAAAAGCGGTGCTGCGCCGGTTACACGGTTTGATGCTACACCCTTCCGCAGCCACGCGGCTTGCGAGCTGAAAGGTTTTGATGCTACCGCAGTGCTCGACCGTAATGATATTAAGCGTAACGACCTGTTTACCCAATACGCGTTGGCAGCTACTGATCAGGCTATAGCCGACTCGGGTTTCGAGCTGGATAAAATGTCGCCCTTTGATGTGGGAGTGATATGGGGATGCGCGCATGGTGGCACCATTACTTTCGAAGAGCAAATGAAGGAGTATGTTAACGGTAATTATGTACCCCGCTTTAACCCTTTCTTTTTACCAAAAGCGCTGATCAATATGGCCTCGGGTATGATATCCATACGGCATGGTTATATGGGGCCAAACTATACCACGGTTTCGGCGTGCGCCAGCTCTAATACCGCTTTAATGGATGCTTTTAATAACATCCGTTTGGGTAAGGCTACCATTATCATCACCGGCGGTTCAGAAGCGCCTATAACCGAGTCATCTTACGGCGGGTATTGTGCCTTAAAGGCGATGTCGGTACGCAATGATGATCCTGAACATGCTTCGCGCCCGTTTGATATACACCGCGACGGTTTTGTGATAGGCGAAGGTTCAGGCGCTTTGGTTTTGGAAGAATACGAACACGCTAAAGCTCGTGGTGCCAAAATATATGCTGAACTGGCTGGTACCGGCGCTACCGGCGACGCTTATCACATGACGGCTACACATCCTGAAGGTATCGGTGCTATCCGCGCCATGCAAATGGCTTTAAAAGAAGCAGGACTAAGTATAACAGATGTAGATTATATCAACCCACACGCTACCTCGACACACGTTGGCGATCTATCCGAAACCAAAGCTATCGCCACGCTTACCGGCACCCAAAAAACCAAACTGCACCTTAGCGCTACCAAATCCATGACGGGGCATTTACTGGGTGCCGCAGGTGCTATTGAGTCGATCATTTGTTTATTAGCTATCCGCGATGGTATTATACCACCAACTATCAATACTACCGAAATAGATCCGGAAATACCTCAAAACCTTAATATCGTATTAAAAGAAGCCTTACAGAAAAAAGTCAATGTAACCATGAGCAATACCTTTGGTTTTGGCGGGCATAATGGTATTGTGGTGTTTAAGGGGGTGTAAAACAAGTAGCAGTGGCAGTTATTAGCAGCAGTAAAAACTTTTAAAAAGAGTTATAAAAATAACTGCTACTGCAACTCTAAACTGCCACTACTATTTCCACTGCCCGTACTCCAAATGCTGTTTAATGCGGATGCTCAGCGGCGTGCCAACCGGGTATTTATCACGCTCGAGGTTAAGCACCCTCAATTTTGTATCTGCTTTTTCGATAATCAGTTCTTCAAAAAAACCTTTAAATAATACCTGAGTAACCGTCCAGTCCTTCTTTTTGCCCCAACTGTTAACGATCTCTATATTTTCGGGGTTAATGGCAACGGTATCATGTTCGGTTTCAATACCGCAAACCTTGGCCTGTTCTTTTGTTAACACCGAGCAGTTGGATAGTATTTGCGCAGTATACAGCATACCCGGGGTTTGGTATAATTCTTCCGGAGTACCGGCCTCAACAATTTCGCCCTGCCTGATCACAACCAGGTCATCGGCCATCGAGAGTACTTCGGCAGGGTCATGCGATACCAGCACAACCGTTAAACCTGTATCTTTTACTATGGTGCGGATATTTTGCTGCAAACCTTCGCGAAACGAAGCATCAACCTGGTTAAAAGGTTCATCTAAAAACAACACCTCCGGGTTGGTGATCAGTGCTTTGGCAATAGCTACCCGTTGCTTTTCGCCGCCGCTTAAATCAATTATACGCTGATCTCTCAAATCCCAAACCTTCATCTGTTTTAATGCTTTTTCGGTTTGCGTTTCTTTATATTTAAGATCGGTATTGGGCAGCAGCGCCGATACATTTTGCCAAACGGTTGCAAACAGGTTCAGGTCGTCGGTATGCTGGGTAACCATCTTCATACGGTCGTGACCGGGAATCAGCTTCTCTTCGGGACCGATGATCCGCTCGCTTTTAAAAAGCACCTCGCCTTGCAGAGGGCTTAGCAAGCCGTACAACAGTTTAAGCAGGGTGCTTTTGCCGCTGCCGCTTTCGCCAACAATGGCTGTAATTTTTCCTTGTTTAATGGAGAGGGTAATGTTATTTACGCCCGATTTCTTATCGTTACTATAGCTTTTAGTTACCGATACCGCGTCTAAAAAAGATGGGGTTAACATGCCGGTAAAGATAAAAATAGTTACTGAGTTATTAGGTTATTGAGTTATTGCAGGGCAGTTATTGTGTTAACTCAATAACCAATACCTAATAGCTCAATAACCAATAACCTAATAACTTATTTAAAACCCAAACTGCAGGCCGAAGTTAAAGCTCTTTAAACCTTTCTGGTCGGGGCTGTTCACAAACATATCGTTAAAGAAATATTTGGTAAATAGGCCAAAGCTGCCATAGCCTACCTTTAAAGATCCTCCGATCTCAAAGCGGTCGAAATGGAAATCGTTATAGTTTTTGGTTTTACCGTGTTCGGGGCTTATTTGTTTTTGCATACCATCTATCAGAAAGCCAACCTCGGGTCCGGCAATAACATGGAAGCGGTTATTGTGCCTGTCGGGCGATGTCCTGAAATCGAACGCAAGCGGTACCATCAGGTAGTTTGACGTGAACCTGTTTTTTGTAAAATGATTAACGGTATCAACTACATAGGTTAGGGTCGGGACATCGGGCACTATGTTAATGTTTTTTTGCAGGCGTATGTGGGTCCAGTCAAAACCGCCTGATACCCATATTTTAAAGTGATCGTTAAAACGGTATCCAAATTTAAAAAAGCTAAAACCTACATAGCTTGTTTTGCCCTGGCTGTAGTTTAAAAAGCTGTTTTTTGGCGATAACGTAAAGCTGCCGTTATCGAGCAGGGTAGCAAAACCCAGGTGAAAATCATAAAATGATACGCCTATCGAAAAACCGTTATTGTTTTTTTTAGCCTCTGCTTTTTTAATCGAATCCTTATACAAGGCTTTGTTATACCAGGTTTTATGCTTGATGATGATGGTATCCGATTTACTTTTGTTCGGATCTGATTTCTGCTGAGCATATACGCTTCCCAGCATCCCGCAAAATATTGCGGTAATTATTAAACGTTTCATACTATTTGTGGGGTTTATTTTTTAAACTGATTTAATTTTGTTTTTTAACTTTTATTGGGCCCAGGTTTACACCGGTAACATTCAGCAGGTCATCATCGTCGTCATCGCCGCCGCTGCCAAACTGTATGATCTTATTATCGCGCTTATCAACCTTGGCAATTACCACATTGAGCAAATCGCCCAGGCTGTGTATCTTTTTCTTTTTAACCGTTTCGGTTGTTTTGGTTGCCAATGGATCGGTTTTAGGCGCAACATTAACGGCAATACTATTAGTAACCGGGGTAACAGGTTTGATGAGATTATTATTGTTATCCTGCTTATCGGGTTTACCAATGTTTACCGGTTTAATCAAAGTTAAAGCCGGCATGCTGTCAATCGGGTTAACTATCTCTGGTGTGCCCTGTTTGCCCTTATTAATTGCATAATCTGTTTTAGCTGATTTAACAGCCACTGCCGTTTGAGGCTGCTCTGTTACCGGCTGCTCGCCTGTTATATCCGGCACCTCTTCGGTATCCTGTGGTTGCTCAGTTACGGCAGCCACCGCTTCAGTTATCGTTTGCTGTGGGTCGTGATTACCATGCAGGGCCAGTTTTTGTGTACGCGGCATAAACAACAGGCCCGCGGTAAGCAGTATCACCAGCGTTGCCGCGATGCTCAGCATGGGTGCCAGGCCCGACCGCGTTTTGCTGCTGCCAGGTATTTCGGGCACTATTTTACCCCACAACTCGGCCGATGGCGCAACCTCCAGGTCGGTTAGTTCAGCGTTAAATAGTTGATCAAGTTCTTTATCCGACATTTTCATATCTCTTTCCCTCTAATTTTGTGATCTGTTCTTTCAATATTGTTCTGGCCCTTGATAGTTGTGATTTTGATGCCCCTTCGGTAATCGTCATCATCTCTCCTATCTCTTTATGGCTGTATCCTTCAATAGCATATAAGTTAAACACCATCCGGTAACCCGGCGGCAGCTGCTGTATCAGTGCAAGCAACTCTTTAACACCCAGGTTTGATGATGCAAGCGGATCGGCACCCGGTACCTCGTGTGCGGTATCGATATCAATTGCCTGCATCATTTTATGATGTTTGCGATAATACTCGATAGATGTATGCACCATAATGCGCCGTATCCAACCCTCAAACGATCCCTCGCCTCTAAAATCGTTCATCTTATTAAAAACCTTAATAAACCCGTTTTGCAACATATCCTCCGCTTCCATTTTATCGGTAGCGTAACGCATACAAACGCCCAGCATTTTTGCCGCGAAGGATTTGTACAGTCCTTCCTGCGCTTTACGCTCACCGTTACGGCAGCCTTTTATTAATTGTTCTATAGTAAGGTTGTGTTCCAAAAACATCATTTAAAGGTAAGATGAAATGTTTAAGCAAATGGTTGCATGGGGTGAAAAAAAATTTAATATTTATAAATGGTAAATTTAAATGGCAAAGATTATAAGTTATATTATCTGGATACTTGCGCACTAAGCAATATGGTAAAAGATCGCCCTGGATTTGGAAGTAAACTATTAAACCTTGTTCTTGCTGATGGAATCATGGCTATTTCCTCTTACTCATTATGGGAATTAAAATCTCATTCTATTTATGATGAAGTAATATCCGTCATTACTGTTCTTCCCTGCGTATTACTTAAATCTGAACAATTGATGTTTGAAAGTGAATTTGAACATTTTAATAATGATCAAATCATAATATCTCCCATCCTGGCAAGTATGTTAAAAACAAAAAACAATATTGATATAATCAGTTTAATTGAAGAACATATTACCAATATCAAAAATATTAAGTTTAAAAACAGTCGTTCCCAAACATTTCAATTTATATCCCAAGAAGCATCAAATATATATTCCAGAGAAGATTTAAAAGTGTTATCAAAACTACAATTCAGTGTATCGATGGCTGCTTATATGTTAGCAAGTGAGTATATACCTAATGTGCTTCGTAAATATGTAGATGCGGAGGAAGAATTCCCTATTGATAAGTTTCCATCACTTTTGTCAATATCCTATATGAAACATTACAAATACCTCCAATCAAAGAGAAAAGGGGAAGAAAGTGACATACCGGATATACTTATGTCCGCTTTGTATCCTTATGTTGATGTTATTATAACTGAAGGAAACCAGTGTGAGTTAATTAAACAGATTAAAAGAAATCATAATTTTTGGTCTAATGCTACACCAATTTCAATAAAAGAATTTAATAAAAAGTCTCAAGAAACATGAAAAGGAACATTCCTATAATCTTATTTGTATTATTAACAACGTTTGTAAGAGCTCAGGACACCGCCACCCTGTTTAAACCCGACCGTGTTTTCGACGGGCAAACTATGCACCCCGGCTGGTGGGTACTGGTAAAAGGCAATCATATAGAAGCCGCAGGCGAGCCATCGGCTATCCATCCGCCTCAGTTGGTCAAGGTTATTTCCCTTCCGGGGATGACATTGCTGCCCGGACTGATCGAGGGGCACTCGCACCTGTTTCTGCATCCCTATAACGAAACATCATGGAACGACCAGGTGTTGACCGAAAGCCGCGCCGAGCGCACCGCCCGTGCCGTTACGCATGCCTACGCTACGCTGATGGCAGGCTTTACCACCACCCGCGACCTGGGTACCGAAGGTGCCGGGTACGACGATGTGGGCCTGAAAACAGCCATAGATAAAGGTATTATCCCCGGTCCACGCATGCTGGTTGCCACCCGGGCCATTGTAGCTACCGGCAGTTACGGGCCAAAAGGTTTGGTTACCGAGGCCCTAATACCCAAAGGCGCCGAAGAAGCCGACGGTACCGATGCCTTAACCAAAGCCGCCCGCACCCAGATAGGTAACGGTGCCGACCTGGTTAAAGTTTATGCCGACTATCGTTGGGGACTGAACGATACCCCTGCCCCTACCTTTACCATCGATGAGTTAAAAACTGTTGTTGATGTTGCAGCCAGCAGCGGCCGGATGGTGGTTGCGCACGCCGGTACCGCCGAGGGGATGCGCCGGGCCGTGCTGGCCGGCATTAAAACCATTGAACATGGCGATGGAGGCGCCCCCGAGATATTTAAGCTGATGAAGGAAAAAGGCGTTGCCCTAACCCCTACCATAGCCGCTGCCGAAGCCACTACGGGTTATAAAGGCTGGCGCAAAGGCATTGATCCCGAGCCCGAGCGCATTATCCAGAAACACAAAAGCTTTACCGCGGCCCTGCAAAGCGGCGTTACCATTTGCTTTGGCGGCGATGTAGGCGTGTTCCCTCACGGGGATAATGCCCGCGAAATGCTGCTGATGGTTGAGTACGGCATGCAACCCGTAGATGTACTGCGCTCGGCCACCTCGGTAAATGCCGAAGTATTTGGTCTGCACAACTTAGGTAATATTAAACCCGGCTACCTTGCCGACCTGGTTGCTGTTAAAGGCAACCCCATTGATGATATTAAACTGATGAAACAGGTGCGTATGGTGATGAAGGACGGGGTGATGGTGAAGAAGGAGTAGTAATACCTGTAAAGACCTTATACACCTTGTCACCTCGACCGAAGGAGAGATCTTCTGCTTCAATACCAGTCTACAGCAGAAGATTTCTCGCTATCGCTTGAAATGACATGGAGTAAATTGCATGGCAACCTGTTGCCAATTTGCCAATAATTGCGTATATTGGAGGTGTAAGCGCGAGGTTTACAGTTACAAAAATGGCAATTGAGCACCGATATTTTATGTAAAAATACCGACAAATACCCCCCTTCGGGAGATTTTCGTTACAAAATTGATAATGAAAAATCCATTGCGGTTATAGCAGTATTGATCAAACAATAACTTAATAACCCAATAACAAGCAACCAGGTTACACCACCTTAACCGCCTGCCTGGCCAGCAGCTTCCACTCGCCGTGTTGTTTTTGCCAGATGAGCAGTATGCTTAAATGCACGGCGCCTGGTTTGCCGCTATCGTTGGTTTTTGCGCTTAAAATATGTCTTACAATGGCGGTGTTGCCAACCACTTTAATGGTTTGCTCGGTAAACTCGAGAGTTACAAATACCGATGCACCGGTGGCAAAGCTGCTGATAAATTCGTTTTTGTTTTGCAGTTTACCGCTGCTGTGGCCGTAGCTTAGCTCATCAAGGGCAATATTGCGCAATTGTACGGTATCGGCCTTAACCATGGCTGTACGCAAGCCTTCAACAGCCTGGGCCACTTTTTTTTCGTCTTTGCTTTGCGCCGATGCTGTTATCGCCGTAAGGCAAAAGGTAAAGGCAAGCAGGGTAAAAAATAATGTTTTAACAGGTTTTAGTGTTCTTCTCATGCTCAAATATCTTTATTGTGCAACGCATTTGCAATAGCTGGTAACAATAATAAACCGGCACATATAAATGCAGCAACCCGCGCGGCGTTTGTTTAGTTGATACTGTGTATATTTGCAGTGGCCTTTGTGTATGTTGATGTGTAATAGATGAGTGTGAATGGTGATGGTAATGAGGCGCAAAGCGAAATGGTTAAAAAACTAAATAAGCTTGAGCTAACGCTAAGTAAAGCGCAGCAATTAATGAACTTTGGCACCTGGGAGCTCGACCTAAGTACCATGAACCGGTATTGGAGCGACGAGGTGTACAACCTTTTAGAGATCCCCCCTGCTAAACGCGGACATGTAGCCGACCCTTTTGAATATTATTCGGCCGATAGCTTACCCATCGTAAAAAAATCGATGGCCAAAGCTGTTGAGGACGGCGCCCCCTGGGATATTGAAGTAAAAGTAGTTACCGAAAATGGTAACGAACGCTGGGTAAGAACCTGCGGCGAAGTGACCATGGAGAATGGTAAAGCCATAAAGCTTTTTGGTATTATCCAGGATATTGACGACCGCAAACGCGCCGAAGAAAACCTGAAAGTACTTTTTGAATATTCGGCGGATGCGCATTTGCTGTTTGACGAAAACGGCCTGATAGATTGTAACCACACTGCCGTTGAAATGCTGCTGTACAACAACAAAGCAGAGTTGCTGGCATCACACCCGGCAAAGTTTTCGCCCGAGTATCAGCCCGATGGCCGCCGGTCTGACGAAAAATCGATTGAAATGGACAGGATAGCCCGCGAAAAGGGTACGCACCAGTTTGAGTGGGTCCATCGTAAAAGCAATGGCGAAGATTTTACGGTGCAGGTAACCTTAAAGGCGATAACCCTTAATGATAAACCTGCCTGGCTGGTTGTTTGGCACGATATAACCCGGCACAAACGTGCCGAAGAACGGTTACGCCAAAGCGAGGCCATGCTCACCGAATCGCAAGTGCTAACGCACAGCGGTAGTTGGGAAGCCGATCTGCTTACGGGTAAAAATTATTGGTCGGCCGAAGCCTTTCGTATTTTTGGGCTCGAGCCTGATACAGACGGCCCCCCAACAGATCTGTTTTACCAAATGATACATCCCGATGATAAGGAGATGTATAAAACCAGGGTGAAGGAGGCTGTTAACCAGCAAACACCTGCCAGCTTTGACCTAAGAATAGTATTGCCAAGCGGCAAGGTTAAATTTATAAGGGCCATAGGCAGGCCCTTTGTTAACGAGGCAGGCAAAGTTACCAAACTGTATGGCGCTATACAGGATATTGATGATCACAAACGATCGGAAGCGGAACTAATCAAAGCTAAAGAACTTGCCGAACAGGCGGCTATAGCCAAATCGCAGTTTTTAAGCACCATGAGCCACGAGATACGCACGCCCATGAACGCCGTAATTGGCTTTACGCATTTGTTATTGCAGCATGAGCCCCGGCCAGACCAGCAGGAATATTTAAATATCCTCAAATTTTCATCGGAGAATTTGCTGGTGCTCATTAACGATATTTTGGATTTTAATAAGATAGAGGCCGGTAAAATCGAGTTCGAGTCGGTTGATTTTAACCTGAGCAGGCTTATTGATAACATCCGTTTAGCGCAGGCGCAACGTGCCCAGGAAAAAAACATCAAGCTAAAGCTGATGATGGACGAAGACCTGCCCAACGCCGTGATAGGCGACCCTATCCGTTTAGGGCAGATATTGACCAACCTGATCAGCAATGCGGTAAAATTTACTCAGGAAGGCAAAGTGGTAATAACAGCCTCATTGGCCGAACGTCAAAAAGATCATACCATTATTGATTTTGAAGTTGAGGATACCGGCATAGGTATTGCACCCGATAAACTGGATCATATTTTTGAGAGCTTTACCCAGGCAAGCTCAGACACTACACGAAAGTTTGGCGGCAGCGGGTTAGGCTTAACTATTTCAAAACGCCTGCTTGAACTGCAGGGCAGCCATATCAAGGTTAAAAGTGAGCTGGGCAAGGGCTCTGTTTTTAGCTTTAGCATGAAGTTTAAAAACAGTACCAAACAGCTGGCCCCGGTATTAGAAGACATACAGGATATTAAAAGCCTGAGGGGCACGCGCATACTGATAGCCGAAGATAACCAGATAAACGTACTACTGGCTAAACAGTTTATGAAACAATGGGATGTGGATTGTGATGTAGCCGAGAACGGTATTATAGCTTATCAGCTCATCCAAACCAATAATTACGACCTGGTGCTGATGGACCTGCAGATGCCCGAAATGGATGGCTACGAAACCACCCAAAAGGTGCGCCAGTTACCCGACCCAAAATATGCCGAACTGCCTATTATAGCTTTAACGGCATCGGCTATGCTGGATATTAAGGATAAAGCTTTTGAATCGGGCATGAACGATTATGTAAGCAAACCATTTAACCCGGATGACCTGTACCGTAAAATAGCAACCTATGCGCGCCATAAACTTAATTGACTGGAAAGTAAATTGCATCAAAAAGAAAATTAATGGCTTGGTTTTTTTATTACGATGTTTTTGTAGCTTTGTCTAAACGAACCCTGTAAACTCTAATTAGTAACAACATGTCAAATTCTACTCCCCAGGTTTTTAATGCAGATACCGTTATACAAAGAAATGAGAGCCGTTTTTTAGCCAGCCAATTAGGTACCGAAACGGTGATGATGGATATGGATAGCGGCGATTATTTAGGTATCAACAGTGTAGCTTCGGATATGTGGACGCTTCTTGAAGCGCCTATAAAAGTTGAAACACTCATCAAAACTATGGTTGAGCTGTATGATGTAAGCGAAGAAATTTGCAAAGCCGAAGTTGAAACATTCTTACCAAAAATGTTCGCTCAAAACATGCTCATCGTTCAGGAAGCAGCTTAATATTCTTATATCCCAATGAAGATACTGCGTAAGTGTAAAACATTTGTTAAACTACCCATACGCACCAAACTTTTGTTTGCCGAAGCTTTTTTTACTTCGGCCTGGGTTAAGGCGAGCCTCAAATTCTTCCCGTTTAAACGGGTAATGGGCTGGCTTGGCGGTATACAGGTTGAAAGCGCTGCCGATCCTGATCCTGAAACTTTAGAGCTACGCCGCCAGGTTAAGGCCGCCGTAGCGCTTTGCAACAAATATGCACCTTGGCCAACCGAGTGTTATACACAATCGCTCACGGGTAAATTGTTATTGCGCCGCCGCCACGTAAAAAGCACACTGTATATTGGTTTTATGAAGGATGAGAACGGTAAGTACAAGGGCCACGCCTGGTTACGTGCCAACGATCTTTACATATCGGGTATTAAAGAGGCACGCGGTTTCCAGATACACTCGCGTTTTAGCTGATCGCTAAAATCAGCCTCTCAGCCCTACCAGGGCATTTTTATCACATTTGATGTAATTTAATTTACTGATCGTCAAACTTTTATGCGCAGCTATTGTATTAATAAACAAAAAATAGTTGTACATTTAATATACCAATTATATACATCATGGAAAAAGACTTAACTATTCAGGTAGTTGCTATGCGCGTTGACAAAAAAAGGTGGGAAAATCCGACACTTGTAGTAATAGACCCGGGAAATGTAGCCGGCGGCCCGATTAATGCAGTAACTGAAAAAACAACACCAACTGCGGTCAATCTTCCCGGATTCACTTCGACCAACCATTCGTAGTTTTTGAATATGTTTGGCAGTGGTGCCTAACTTTCGGCATCAATTACTGTTGGATAACCATACTTTTCCATCACAGCTTTGTGATGGGTGATAATGGATTGTATCTGCTCGGCGTTAAGTTCATCCTTCCAGCCGCCGGATTTGCCTTTGCGGAAGAAAGACTCGCTTTTTACATTCTTTTCGCCAAAGCCTTTTTCTTTTTCTTTTTCTTTCAGTTTTTCAAAGTTACTTGCTATAATGGCATTTTCAACCTGGCCAGGCTGTACATCAATCCCCATAAACTCAACGGCTTTGGTAAATGTGGCTAAACCATCATGCAGCATATCCTCATAACGCAATACCAGTACCGGGAAAGGCAGGTCGGCCGTCCAGCTTTCAACATGTCCGCTCCAGCTATACATCAGCTGCCTAAACTGGTTGTTAACGTTAAAGTTGCCTTTTTGCCTTGCTAAACTGCCTTTGGGCTTATTCATGATACCTATGGCCTCATCCAGGGTGCCATTATTATGATTAGCAAATGATGCCACAACATCGAGCGGGTTACGTATAAAATAGATGGCGCACCGGGTAGGTTCGGTAGGTACAATTGGGTTATTTTCGGTATTTAGTGCATAAGCATCATGTATCTTTATAAAAAGGTGCTTTTTTTGATACCAGCTTGCCATATCCCTAAATACATCGGGCAACATGTTTTTAACTTCCTCGTCGTACAGGTAGGTCGAGTCGAGGTCGGTACTGTTATCAAATATAAAACGCGATGAAAATATGCCATCGGTTTTCATCTGGTTGATATCGATCTCGCCTTCGTTGAGCAGGGCAGTTAAAAATGCTCTGAACCAGGTATTACCGCTTTTAGGGTACGATGCCAGCCAAACTATTTTTTGTTGTTCGGGTGTTTCCTCGTTACTCATTAGGCTCCAGTACGTTGGTTATCAAATCAATTACCTCGGTTAAAGTATTGCCGCCCAATGGCCTGCTTATTTTATAAATAGGCGCTGCATTGGTTAACCTGGTTATCGCATTAAAGTGCTGGTTACGTTTTTGCATGGCATTCATTTGCACCGGGCGGTAGGTGTTGCGCTGTAACATGGCAAAGGCCGCAATTGAAGCTAATGGCTTAATAGAGGTCTCTGATGTGGTATTGTTGCTATCCAACAAAAAGATCTGCTTAACCGGTTTTGGAGCAATATCAAACTCTTCGTGATAAAAACGGGCAAATTTGGCTAATTGCGGTCGTATCTTTTCGTCCTCGGTAGCCATATCCAAACCGGTTTTGGAAAAGCTGTCGGCCCAAAGTTTGATCATCGGGTATGATGGTACTGCGGTAACCTGGTCGCCATCAATCTTTAACACACAAACATCATCCGAAAAAACCTTATAGCCTTTTTGCTGCAGCATAGTGGCCGTGGTTGATTTACCTGCACCGGATGGACCGCAAAACAAAACAATGCCATCACCGTGCATTACCGCTGATGCATGTAATGGAATGGAGTTACGCTGGTGTAAAACAGCAGCCATCGCGTTGCTCAGCAAAAACAAACGGATGCTTTTTTCGTCGGCCCCGGCTACGGGTTCAACTAACACCTGGTTGCCGTTAGCTACATAGTACGTAGCAACTGCCGTTTTTTGCAGGTACTCGGTCGCAGTCATCGAAACGTTTACCTTTTTAACCAGGCCCTCGCCGGTTAGTTGGGTTGGAACTGCACCCATTTTTATGGTCAGTTCAGGTTCGCTTGTAAACGTAAATGGCAGAAATTCAGGAAATTCAATTTCGGACGAGATGAGTAAGCCAAAGCCCCAGTATTGGTGCATCAATAGTATAATTTAATAGTAGAAAAATTACTGCAATTAAGCAAAATTATGCCGGATATAAAAATCGAATTCAGTTAACCAACAAATTTGCATTAACGGTAAGAGCTTTTAATTGCTTCCTTCCGGAAAATATTTTTGGATTATGCTCAATAGTTCCTGGGTAATTGCACCATTGGTAGCCACTACCTCGCGGGTATCAAACAAATTGGCACCTCCTAAAAAGTTGATCACCTCTCCCCCGGCCTGGCGCACTATCACAATACCCGCAGCCATATCGTACGAGTTTAAGTTATATTCATAATAAGCATCAAACCTGCCACAGGCAGTATAGGCAAGGTCCACAGCGGCCGAACCTAAACGTCGCAAGCCATGGCAGCCACGCATCAGTTCGGCAAACATTTCGATATAGGCGCGTTGCTTTTCAAAATCGTAATACGGAAAACCTGTAGCAATTAGGGTATCGGCAATTTTGGTTGCTTTACTTACTTTAATTTCCTTCCCGTTAAGGTAAGCCGGCATACCCTTACAAGCGTAAAAGCATTCATCCTGGTTAATTTCGTACACTACGCCCATTACCAGTTCATCGTACTCCTGCAGGGCAATACTTACCGAAAATACGGGCAAACCATGTATGAAATTGGTGGTACCATCCAGTGGATCAATGATCCAGGTATATCGCGGGCCTATATTGCTCTTTGTCTTTTCCTCGGTGATGAAACCCGCTTCGGGTAATATCTTTTCCAGTCCGGCTACTATCTGTTCTTCGGCGCCTTTGTCAACGTATGATACCAGATCGTTGGTGCCTTTGTATTCAATATCATCAGTGTTGAATTTTTTACGCTCCTGACGGATAAAATCGCCCGCTTGTTTAGCTAATTCAACTACTTGTCTGGTTATGTCTTCGAGGTGCATGGTGACGTAAGGCTAAACTGAATGAGAAAAATTTATGTACAAAAAAACTGGCAAAAAACAAGCTCAACGCAGCCAGTGGCCTTGCAACCGGCGGATACATACCCAGCCAATGGATAAACAATTTTAACATACCCAGGTTTGCAAAAAAACCAATAACAGCTACCGATGCAAATCTGAAGAACTGTTTACCGGGGGATAATTGCGATTCGGCAAATACCAAAAACTTGGTAATAAAAAAATTAACCAGCACCCCCAAAGCAAATGATACCTCCAGCGAAAGTGTATCATTAGGTATCCTGAAATTAAAAAAGTAATAATTACGCGTGGTAAATATGTAATGGTAAAAAATGTAATACGCCAAAACATCAACCACAAACCCCGTACCCGACGATACGATGAAACGGAATACCTGGTTATCTAACAATTTATGGCCTACAACCGGATTTGTTTTAGCCATTATGTGCTGCTTTGGCCTTAAAAGGATGCTTTAAGGCGTAGCCTGTTAAGCCTATACCGGCGATAATTAATATGAGTGAGATCAGTTCGGCCTGGGTGAACGATATGCCGGCTACCACATATTTGGTGTTAACGCGAATCAGTTCGATAAGAAAACGTTCAGCGCCTGTTACGATCAGATAGATACCAAACATTAAACCCGGCGCATGCAGCTTTTTACGGATGCTCCACAAAAAGAAGAACAGCACCATACACATCAACGTTTCGTAAAACGGTGTAGGAAAAACGGGTATGATCAGTTCGTGACAAAATTTGCCTGCGCAATTAGGTATCAGGTTATGCGGATCGCTTTGGTTTACGTTATGCGGATATTTAAAGGCCCACATCCAATCGGGAGCCCAGCTTAACCAATGTGGTTTGGGTGCGGCGTTATTAATGCCCCAATCGCCATCACCAGCCATCTGGCAGCCTATCCGGCCAACGGCATAGCTTAACATCATACCCGGGCCGCCAATATCCAGCATGGTTAAAGGTTTAACCCCATTTTTATTAGCGATATACAATACTGCCGCGCCACCGCAAATTAAGCCTCCGTAAAAAGTTAACCCGCTAAAGCCGATCAACATCCCTACCGGATCGGCCATAAACTCGTTCCAATTTTCTAAGGCGTTAAATATTTTGGCACCGGCAAATCCCGCAACAGCGGCCCACAATAAAATAGAGCCCATTAGCTCATGCGGATGTACGGTTACCTGCACCTGTTTAGGTTCAGGGTCCTGATCGGCAACTTTCTTTTTTTCGTAATAACTCCAATAACCTAAACCTGCGGCGCCTGCAATGCCGCCGGGCCAGTTACCCCGCATAGACAATAAAAAATCCTGCGGACTATCAACAAAACCCGAATAATGCACAAAGGCATCAACCAGTTTATAACCGATAATAAAACCAATGATCACATTTAAAAAAACTTCGGTGTAATTAACCGGACCACCTATGGTAACCATTTTTTTAAATGAGTGGACGTAGCCTAATTGCTCTTTGCGTTTAAACTCGCGCTCGAAGGCCCAGAAAGCACACATAAAAGCAATGGCCACAAAAAAGCCAAAGGTTTGTATAGGTAACGGAAAATTCCAGCCGGTAAGGTACTTAATGAGTTCGGTTATGGTTGGGAACATTGGTTATGATTTGTGAGCGAATATAAAGATTTAATGAACCAATGTTTCCTGTACTTCGGTTATTTCAACATCACCATCAGGTGAAATTTCGGTTAACTGCACAGTTTTCAGTTCGTTAACCAATACAGGGTCATACTTGGCCCTTACCTTAACGTAATTACGGCTAAAACCGTGCATATAGCCATCCTTTATATCGGCTTCGAATAGTATTTCTTCAAACTTACCTAACTGGCTTTCATAAAAGGCACGCCGCTTTTTGTCGGACAGGATATGCAGCATCTTGCTCCTGTCGGCACGGGTTGAACCGGGAACAGTGCCAGGCAGTTCGGCTGCAATGGTATTTTCGCGCTCCGAATAGGTAAACACATGCAGGTATGATATATCCAGCCCGTTTAAAAAATTGTAAGTATCAATAAAATCTTCGCGCGTTTCGCCGGGGAAACCCACGATCACATCCACACCAATACAACAATTGGGCATCAATTCTTTAATTTTAGCTACCCGGTCGCTATATAAGTCGCGGCGATAACGGCGGCGCATTAGGCCCAATATCTTATCGCTGCCTGATTGCAGCGGGATATGGAAATGAGGCACAAAACGCTTTGAGCGCGATACAAATTCAATGATCTCGTCGGTTAACAGGTTTGGTTCAATGGATGAGATCCGGTAACGGTCTATTCCTTCAACTTCATCCAACGCTCTCACCAGGTCGAAAAACTTATCTTCGCGCTTACCATCGCGAATACCGTAGTCGCCCAGATTTACACCGGTTAAAACTATCTCTTTTACACCCGACGCTGCTATTTCTTTTGCCTGTGCGATCACACTTTCGATGGTATCGCTGCGGCTGGCACCACGTGCCAGCGGAATAGTACAAAATGTACACGAATAATCGCAGCCATCCTGAACTTTCAGGAAAGTACGGGTACGATCGCCAAATGAATAGGATGATACAAACTGGTTAGCCTGGCTTACAGGCTGGTTAAATACCAATGCCTTGGGATTTTTGGTCAGATCGGTAATATGCTCAACGATATTAAACTTTTCGGCGGCACCTAAAACCATATCTACGCCTTCAATTTCGGATATCTCCTGGGGTTTTAATTGTGCATAGCAGCCTACTATGGTTACATAAGCATTGGGCGATATTTTTAAGGCTTCCTTAACTACCTTTTTGCATTTTTTATCTGCATTTTCGGTAACGGAGCAGGTATTGATCACAAATACATCGGGCACATCCGTAAAATCAACCGTATCAAAACCTGCCTTGTTAAACAGGCGGCCGATGGTTGAGGTTTCGGAGTAATTAAGCTTGCAGCCCAGTGTGTAAAATGCGACTTTCTTATTCATTTTTGCAACCGCAAAGATAAGAAATTGAAGTGATGGTTAAAATACAAACCTTGAAGCTGGGGTACAGTTGTAAAGCACATCAACAGATATTACCAAAATCAGACAAAAAACCACCAAAATATCCCGTTTATTGATCAGATATTTAGTTAACATTGGCTTTTGCAGAAACAATATTGTTGTTATGATGCATACAAGTAAAAAGAATACAACCGGCAACAAGTAATTTGGTGCTATTGAAATGAACCTATGCTTACTAAAGATTTGTACAACACCATAACCGATACTACAAACAAGCAACGAAATATTAATCAGCCATCCGGATTTTTTATTTAACATCAACAAGATGCCCGCGGCAATTAACATTCCTACTGTTAACAAGTCGGCCTGCGCACTAATTCCAATCCCTCCATAAAACAGCTCTGTAGTCGCTTGGCGGCTATCCCAAAGCATCTTCCAAAAAAGATAAAACTGATAAAGCGACAAGAAGCCCAGAAGAATTATCAGAACGGCATAAATCTTTTCAAAAAGCAACCATTTACGATTCATCACAGTATAAATTTAGGTTTGAAATATACAATAAATTTAGTATACCTTTGTCCTTCTATATCCCCGATATATTATAGGCACGCGTTTTGTATAAGTAATAATGTACTGAACTGTTAGCAGTTGTAAATCGGTTAATATGAAAAAAACAACCTTTGCCTTATTCACGCTTTTAGTTTTTGGGGTTTTCGCGGGAAACGCGCAAAGCGTAGGCACTATGCAAAAAACACTGGATACCGCCACAGATGTATGCCAAAAGCTGGACTTATATACGGCCATAGCCAAAAACCTGGTACAATTCGACCAACCTAAAACACGCGAGATAACTTATGCCGAAGCCGGTAAGGCCGTTGATTATGTATTAAAAGCCATACATATTAATTCGCAGGATGGTGACTATTATGCCCTGCGCACTGATTACGATCTGTTAACCCAGGCCTACTTAATCCAGAAAAAATATACACAGGCCAAATGGTTCAACCTGCAATCCAATAACATTTCGCGCAACCTGCACGATATGTCTCATGTGATTTGGTCGCTGATAGAAATGGCGACCATTAAATCGGCAATCAAAGATTATAAGCTTGCCCAGCAAGACCTTGATGAAGCTATGCTGGTGGCCAAAAATACTTACAACCTTATCTTACAGATTGAAGTTGAACGCAACATGGCTATACTGTATGATAAAACCGGGAACACAAAGCAAGCTATAGCCATGCAAAAACACTACAGCATGTTATTGGCTAATTTAAAAATAGCACAAACACCTACGGCAGTACTGGCCATGCAGAAAAAACAAAAGGCAAAAGCAAAGACAAAATTACCAGCTATTGCTAAAGCATCGGTAAAACCTGCGGCTACTCAAAAAACTACTGCTGCCGATGGCAAATTAAATCCGGAGAATGGTGTTGCTGTTGTGAAAGACTGATACTTTCCTTAAAATGTAAGGCAATACATGGCTGACCTTTTATTAGGTATTGCGTTACCGCTCACTATAGGCTAACCTACGCAATGACGTTTTAAGATTTTTTGACTTTTTAATTTTGACCTTTTACTTACCCTCGCTCCAACGGTAGCTTTCATTTTCTAAACCCATAAGATCAATTATGCGGTTAACTACGGTTAAGGCAACCTCTTCAACGGTTTGCGGCTTGCTGTAAAACGACGGCACGGCAGGGCAAATAATACCTCCGGCTTCGGTTACGGTTTGCATATTGCGGATATGGATGAGGTTAAAAGGCGTATCACGGGCAACCAGGATCAGTTTACGGCGTTCTTTCAATATCACATCGGCAGCGCGGGTGGTCAGATCATTTGATATACCGCCGGCTATGCGCCCAAGCGTACCCATAGAGCAGGGCACAATAACCATGGTATCGTACTTTGCCGAGCCTGAAGCAAAGGGCGCCATAAAATCATTTTTATCATAAAACTTAAACGGGTAGTTGGTATAGCCTTCGTTATCCAGTTCAAGCATCCACACCTGGCGTGCGTTATCGCTCATAATTACACCAACTTCGGCAATCTGGCTTTGCAATTGTTGCAGTTTGTTTAACAAAAGCCGGGCATAGATGGCTCCGCTGGCCCCGGTAACGGCAACAACTATTTTTCGTTTCATGAAAAGCAAAGTTAGACTAAACGGAGGACATTGCAATAAAAAAGGGTCGAATACGAATATCCGACCCTACATCTACCTATGAAAAACATGCTCTTACGAGCACTACAAATATAAATACAGATTATTACAATTTAAACATTTTGTTAACAATTATTTTTGTTAGCGCTTGTAGCACAAAACTTTGTTTGGTTATGCCTGATATTACTCGAGGTTTTTTTCAATTAAAGTTTGGATGATACCATCAACCAAGCCTACTTTAGGCACGTGCATGTTTTTGATAGCCGCCCATTTCATTAAGGTAATATAGATCTCGCAGGCGGGGATGATTACGTCGGCACGGTCGTTATTTAACCCTAAAACATTAATTCTATCCTTTAAAGAAAAAGAATTGAGGTAGTTATAAAGCGATTTTAACTTGTTAAAAGTTAAAGGCACATTCTCTTTTTCCTCGGATATTTTGAATATTTTGTTGATGTTGCCACCGGTGCCGATAGCGGTTATTGATTTATATACCTTGGTATTTTCTTTTACAAAATCGTGCATCTCGTTCCAGGTTTCTTCTTTGTCCTGGTTATCAAGAATACGGATAGTACCGATGTTAAAAGATTGCGATGCAACCATTTTACTATCCGAAAACACAGAAAGCTCGGTACTACCACCACCTACATCAATGTACAGGTAGTTTCTGTTTTTTTCGAGATTGCGCTCAATATGGCTCGAATAAATAATATTAGCCTCTTTTTGCCCGTGAACTATCTCCAGGTCGATCTCGGCCTGGGCTTGTACCTTTTTAACTATCTCCGGTCCGTTTTTGGCTTCGCGCATTGCTGATGTAGCATAAGCCAAATAATCGCTGCATTTGTATACATCCATCAGGTTACGGAAAGCCTGCATGGTTTTGATCAGATCGGTTATTTTTTTATCAGAGATACACTGGTCCAAAAAAGCGTCGTCGCCCAAACGCAAAGGCACCCTGATAAGGGTATTTTTTTTAAACGAGTAGGTGTGATCGTTTTCAACAACATCGGCTATAAGCAACCTTACAGCATTCGAACCTATATCAATTGCGGCGTATCTCAATGTAATTAGTTTTTATATTTTAAATAGCTATAGATATCAATTTGTGCGCGGTAAGGGATCTTTTCGCGCGTTTTAACATATTTATTATTGTTTTGCCCGTTAATTTCGCGGGCCTTGGTATTATCCTGGAGTTGTATGTTGATGATGTCGCGAACCTCTTTATACAGGTTCTCGTCGTATATCGGGAAACCAACCTCAACCCGGTGATCAAGGTTGCGGGTTAAAAAATCGGCCGAAGTTAAATAAAGCACTTCCTTGCCCCCATTACAAAATATGTGTACACGGGCATGCTCAAGATACTTGTCAACAATGCTGATCACTTCAATATTTTCGCTGTAGCCCTTGGCGCCTGCCACTAAGCAGCACATGCCTCTTATAATCAATTGTATTTTAACACCTGCATTGCTGGCTGCATACAATTTCAATATCATTTGCTCGTCGGCAAGGCTATTCATTTTGAGTATGATATAGGCCTTTTTACCTGCCTTTGCATTTTTGATCTCGGCATCTATCATTTTAAAATAAAACGGCCGCGAATCAACCGGCGACACCACCAGGGTTTTTAAATTGCTCGGCACCGTATTTTTAACGAGCGCTTTAAACACATTCACCATATCGGCCGTAATGCGTTTATCGGCGGTAAGCAAGCTATGATCTGCGTAAAGTGCTGCTGTCTTCTCGTTAAAATTACCGGTTGACAGGCAGGCATAGTATTGCGTTTTATTTTTTTCGATGCGCGATACCAGGATGATCTTGGAGTGAACCTTAAAACCCGAAATACCGTATATCACGTTCACGCCTTCTTCGGCTAAGCGCCGGCTCCAGCCAATATTGGCCTGCTCATCAAACCTTGCCTTTAGCTCCACCAGGCAATTAACCTTTTTACCATTCTTGGCAGCATTGATCAAGGCGTGAATAACCCGCGAATCTTTAGCCAAACGATACAACGTGATGTTGATCTCTTTTACCTTCGGATCGATAGCTGCTTCGCGCAGAAAGTGAATGATATAATCGAAGGACTGATATGGGGTATTTACTAAATAGTCCTTTTTCGCGATAAGCGCGATGAGACTTTTGCCGAACGACAAGCCATCGACAGGTAAAAAATCGTATTTGGGATACTCCAGTTCGGCGCGGCCAACGTTAGGAAAGGCGATAAAATCCTTAAAGTTATGGTAACGGTTACCCGGGATGAGGCTCTCGGAGTTTACACCCATTTTGGCCACCAGGTAAGCCAGCATATCCATTGACATTTCGGTATCGTACAGCAAACGCATGGGCCTGCCTTTTTTACGTTTCAATAAACTCCGCGAAAGCGACTCGATAAACTTATCGCTAACCTCTTTATCCAGGTCAAGCTCGGCATCGCGGGTAAGCTGGATGGAATAGGCTTCGATGTTATCATGATCGAATATGAAAAAGATGTCCTCTAAGCTATAGCGGATGATATCATCAACCAGGATAATAAATTTCAGATCGTTGGTTTGCGGTAGTACAACAAAACGCGGTACGTTTTCGGGTATTTCTATCAGCGCAAGCTTGGTTTTATTGTTTTTGGTAAGCTTTACAAAAAAGTAAATCCCGCGGTCGCGTAACTCGGGCAGGGGTTCGTTATCATTGAGCATAATGGGCACCAGCGTAGCCAAAATATTGTCGCGAAAGTAACTTTTAACGAATGCTCCGCGGGTTACGTTCAACTGCTTGTCGTTCAGGATAAAGATCTTTTCTTCGGCAAGTTGCTTAATAATAATGTTTTCGTACAGGTTATTGAATTTACGCTCCTGCTTTACCACCAGGTTACGTATCTGGTTGAGCAACTTTTTAGGGTTGTAGCCAAATACCTGCTTGGCTTTTTCGTTCAGGTTACTTAAGCGGCTCAGTGTGGCCACACGCACCCTGTAAAACTCATCAAGGTTTGACGAAAATATGGCTAAAAACTTTATCCGGTCAATCAGCGGTACGGTTGGGTCGGCAGCTTCCTGTAGTACCCTGTCGTTAAAATAAAGCCAGCTTATTTCCCTGTTAATTAGCGGAATGCGTTTAATATCCATATAATAGAAAAGTCTCCGGCGGATGCGCCAGAGACTACAAATTTGCCTAATTTAATGTTAATGTTATATTAACAAATTAATTTAAATGTTAACTTATTTTTTAGTGGCTTTGGCTGCAGGCTTTGCAACCGGGGCAGCTTTTGCAGCGGCTTTAGTTGCAACCTTAGGCACCGATGCAGCTTTCGAAGCAACCTTTGAGGCAACCTTTTTAACAGGTGCGGCAGTGGCAGCCTTGGTATCGGCTATAGCATCATCAACCTTAACAACTGCTTTTTTAACAATAGCTTTGGCATCTGCTGCAGCCGACTCAATTTTATCCGCCGCTTTTTCAACCGGTTTGCGGATCCGTTTTTCGGCAACTTTAGCGGCCTTAGCTATTACCTTTTCAACCTTTACGGCTTTTTTAGTGATATCTTTTTTAGCGGTAGATGCCGACTTTTCGGCCTTTTTTACAGCTTCTTTAACCGGTGCTGATTCCAGTTTTTCTTCGATAGCGCTTTTTACTTCTTTAAACTTGCGTTCAATTTTTTTAGTTACAAATTTGCTCGCCTTTTTCACTTCACGTTTTAGCTTTTCGGCATCGTGACCAAGTTCGGTAAGGGCAGCCATAAACTTTTCGGTTATGGTTAGTTCCAGTTGTTTTTTAGCACTTTTTTTATCGGTAGTTTTCATATAATTAATTGTGATGATTGACCTGATGTAAACTAACTAAATACACTTTGCAGCCATATTGTTTTAATGGTACATAAAGTTAAATAAAATCCTAACGGTTTGATATTTAATTAACAAATAAATAGAATAAGTTTGCAGTAGTAAACCAACCCGTATAACTTATGCCTTCATTTGATATTGTTAGTAAAATTGACGCGCAAACACTTGATAACGCCATCAATAACGCAAAAAAAGAAATTTTGAACCGCTATGATTTTCATGGTTCAAAAAGCACTATCGAACTGGATAAAAAAACCAATGCAATAACTGTGGTTACCGAGGATGATATGCGCCTTAAAGCTATTGAGGGATCGATCATCAGCCGCATGGTTAAACAATCATTAGATCCAAAAGCGCTCGATTTTGGCGATGAACAATATGCATCGGGCAACATGATCCGCAAGGAGATAAAGATCAAAGAAGGACTTGATAAAGAGGCTGCTAAAAAAGTAGTAAAGAAGATCAAGGACAGCGGTTTAAAAGTTGAAGCATCAATTATGAGCGACCAGGTGCGCGTTACCGCAAAAAAAATAGACGACCTGCAGGCAGTGATCAGTTTATGCCGTACCGAGGATTTTGGCCAGCCCCTGCAGTATATTAATATGCGCAGTTAAGCCACCAGATACACAAAACCCTACCGCCTGAACCCTAACGCAATTAAACTATGATAAAAGTTTACCAATTATTACCGGGTTACTTGCTGGCATTGTTGATTTTAGTTATTGCATTGCCAGGTTGTACACTTCCTGATCCCGGTATTTATAAAAACAACCAGATACCCAAGGGAAAACAAGATGATTTTCATGATCTGAACACACAATTGTTTCAGGCTGTTGAATCGGGCCACGAAAAAGAAGTAGACTTGCTTCTTTCGGCAGATCTGCTGGCTGCCAATTACAATGCTGATAAGATCGCGTATCGCTTAAAATCGGCTAAATACAAAATGGTTGATGAATATTATGTTGTACATAAACATAACGGCAGCCAAACTTTTAAAACCGGGAAGGCTTATTATTTAAATTATACATCGGTTGCCCGGGAAATGTATATCGCTTTCTATTTGCCTGACGAGGGCGATGAGCGGTATATGATTACCGTGGTATATGCCCGGTACAAATATGGCTGGCGGGTTGCATCGTTAGCCCAGGCGCAGTATTGCATTAACGGTAAAACCGCACCCGATTTATACAGACAGGCAAAGGCTGATTATAACCAAGGTTATTTTGCCAGTGCTGTAAATAATTTGGAATTAGCCGAAAAGTGTATAAGGCCGAGTGAAGTGTGGCAATACCCTAATGAGACTGATATAAACGACCTGTATTCGAAAGCTATAGAAACCGCGAATGAAACATACCATTTTCCGATCGTGGTGAAAGCGGTGTCAACCTCGCCCAGAATATTCAGGGTTATCAACCAAAGCATCCCTGAAGGGACGTATCCGGCGATCTATTATCAATCGGCTATCAACCTGAAAGATACAGTAGCATTGAGAAAAGAAAACACTGCTATCAAAAATGTGATAGAGCACGTTTTGCCCGGCATTACCAAAAACAAAAGATATATTTTGTATTCGGCATTTAATGAGATGCCATCACCGGTAAAATATGTAAAATCATACGATGTAACCGACAGACTGCAATAATTAACCATCATGAAGCAAGTTACAGCTAAATCAAAGCAAACGGCTTTACATGCTATTACCGATGTGCTCACCCTGATACTGGGGTTAACCGGCTTAATTTATGCTTATATTGAGTTTGAAATAACTCTGATTGACTATAAGATATGTTTTGGGGTTTTAACAGTTACCGGGATATTATTTGCATTACTGATTAAGCGAAAACACAAGTTTGTTTTGGCTTATGTGTTTTTGTATGGCGGGATAGCATTGGGCCTGCTATTTTTTTTGAATAATGGCTTTACAGAGGGCACAACTACTAAAATAAGGCCAAGGATAGTTGACAGGCAAGCATCCAACTTTAACATCTCGAAACCCAACGTTACCATTGATATGGACAGTTACACCAAATCGGTAACCATTGGCGAAAACCAGGACCGGTATGTTGCCGCCGCCGCAAATATTGTACTAACCGTTGACAAGGGTTTGTTAGGCTTCGAGATCATTGTCGACAAAAGATTAACGGATGATTAATTTTTTGATTTCGGATTTCGGATTTCCAATTTCGGATTTATATTCGTCAGGCTAAAATCCTGCAATTTATTTAGTTTACTTAAAAGCCGCCCCTGCCGGGAGATTTGAAGGGACCCAAAAAAAGGGGCACCGCTTTCGCAATACCCCTTTTCAACTAAACTAACAACCTATATATGAAAAACACTCTACATTTGAGTACCTTTTATTCATGATAATGTGCCTATGTGCGGATATCCTGCTCTCACTTATCCTGCTCTCTCATCCGCACATTTAAAACCTGCACATTATTTCAACCTGCTTATTTGCAATTACTTAACCTCAATTTCGCGTGTTTGAATTTTAGCTTCTTCTTTTTTAGCTACATTGATGCTTAAGATACCATCGGTATATTCGGCAGCAATTTTGCTTTGATCAGCACTTTCGGGTAAGGTAAAGTTCCTTACAAACGATGCGTAACTGTATTCTTTTTTGCTGTATTTTTTTGTTTCCTCAGTGTTTTCGGCTTTCTTTTCAACAGCAACACTCAGTACGTTTTTCTCAACGCTGATCTTAAAATCTTCTTTCTTTAAGCCGGGGGCAGCCAGTTCAATATCGTAACCGTTTTCGCCTTCGGCAATGTTTACTGCCGGTGTTTTGCTAACCAGCTTATCGCTTAAAAATGTATCGTTCAATATCGAATCAAATACATCTGTAAATAATGGGTTGAAACCATTTTTGTGTCCGTTTGCAAATTTTACAAGTGTCATTTTTATATTCTCCTTATTTTGTTTTTTATTAACTTCGTAAACATATATTCAATGCACATACCAATTGAATAGTTGAACACAATCCGGCAGAAAATTGCAAATAATGCAGACAAATTGGCGTATTGTAATTTTTTATACAGACAACCTGACATATAAATGACCCCAAACATCGCCAACTTTAAATACAGCACCCCAATACACATACGTTTTTCGGATATGGATGCCTTCGGGCATGTGAACAACGCGGTATACTTAACCTACTTTGAAATAGCACGTGGCGACTATTGGCGCAACATCATCAAATGGGATTGGAACGAAATGGGTATTATTTTAGGCCGCTCGGAAATTGACTACAAAAAACCCATCACCTTAGACGATCGTATTAAATGTTATGTACGCACCTCACGTGTGGGTAACAGCAGCTTTGATGTGGAATATATTTTGGTACGGATAAAAGATGATAAAGAAGAAATTTGCACCACCGGCAAAACCGTTTGCATCAGCTATGATTATAAAGCCGGTAAGTCAAGTCCAATACCTAAAGCACAGCGTAATCAGATGATTGCTTATGATGAACCGAGGTTGATTATGAATAGTTAACCTTGATGTAGATCGGTTGGGGTAAAGATAGAAGAGGTGAATCAGGTTCGCTGATCATTAATTCTTTAATTATTGTTCTAAATTTTATGGAATTCGGTATTACTCTGCATCTATCCTAAAAGCGATTTACCGATGAGAAAATTCTACCTTACCTTATTTTCAATTATTAGCACGTTTGCATGCTATGCTCAAAAAAGCGTAACGTTTACTGTAGAAAAACTAACACCGCCGACCAGAACATTAAGAGTCGAGGACTACCAGGTGATACTCGAGGACCTTATCCGGCTGGATAACGGCGTATCACGTTACCCTTTAAACCGGCCACACACCGATCCCGCATTTAACATCATCGCTAAAAGCAAAATTACCGATAGCCTGGTAACATATGGCTACCATCCGTTTTTTGAAGGCATGTTCGGTGCTTATGCAGATCATCGCCCGTTCACGCTTTCGCCGGATATGATGTGGTTGCTTATTAGCCAGGGTTTTGCCAACCACGTTAACAATAACAGCGAAGAACTGCGCAAATTATTTGTTGATTTTACTGGTAAAACAAGCTTGGTTGTACGCAATGACAAGATAAAACTGGATGATCCAAAAAGTCCGTGGGCCGAGGTTTTCCCTGAATTTAGCAGGCAGATAGCCACCCACACCGGACAGCAGCTTACCGATGCCTTAACTGCCGATTTTAGTACGACAACTCCTGTTGCTAAAGTAGCATCACAAATTACGCTGATGAATGCTGTACAACGGTACTTTGATTTTATCGTAATTAGAATGGCCTGCGGTATACCTAAAATCACGTTGGAAGGCACAACGCAAGACTGGCAGCGCGTTTTAACCAAAACCGAGGCCCTGAGAAAGTACAAACTGGACTGGTGGATTGATGAAATTGAACCCTGTTTGAAACAGTTTGTGCAGGCATCACAGGGTAAGGTCGACCGAGATTTCTGGAAGGCTATGTTTAAATACCATTCGGAAGGTAAATGCGGTTCGCCCACCATTATTGATGGCTGGATAGTTAAATTTTTTCCATACGATAAAGATGGCAAACGCATGGGCCTAAAAGAAATTGCAGGAACAGGCGGCCTGCCAAACGAGATTGTTAAAGTTGACCTGGAGTATCAATCGGGTAATGGTGCAGGTAACTTTACCAAAACGCCGCTTGAGTTATGGGCCGGCTTTTTTGGTTTAAAGCAAAATGACAGAACATTTGGTTTAAGACCCGAAATTGGTTGGATGATCAGAAAGAAAGACACCACAACCATCAACAAACTGCTGGTTGATAAATTAAAGCAGGAAAATACATCCGATAGCTGGAGCGGCATTATGCTGCGGGGTAAAACAATCCCGCAGGAGATCTTTCAGATAGGCCCTATAAACTCGCTCACTGTATATTTTAGCAATGGTGTGAATATCCCCGACGAAATGGCGAACATAAAAGTGCGACAGTTTAGGATATATGGAGATATCACCCCTGTTGAAACTGAGAGGATACGCAAGCTAATGCCAGATACAAAGCTCATCGTCAACAATCAGGAAGTTAAGGTCGAAACAAGGTAGGGCACCCTAAAATATCTTCCCCGGATTTAAAATCCCATTAGGGTCAAACACCGCTTTGATGCCCCGCATCAGGTTCAAATTAATTTCGGAATATTTTAAAGGCATATAATCCTTTTGCACCAGGCCAATGCCGTGCTCGCCGCTGATGGTGCCACCTAAGGCTATGGTAAGTTCAAATATTTCTGTAATGCCAAATTTTAACTTGTTGTTCCAGTCATCGTCGCTCATGCCTGCTTTAATAATGTTAACGTGCAGGTTACCGTCGCCGGCATGGCCGTAGCAAACCGATTCGAAGCCATATTTGGCGCCAACCTCCTTAATCCCTTTGATCAGTTTGGGTAATTCGGCACGGGGTACCACGGTATCCTCTTCCTTATAAACCGAGTTTGATTTTACCGATACTGCCATGGTGCGGCGCATGGTCCACAATTCTTCCTTCTGTGCAGACGAATCGGCGAAAAGCACATCCTGGCACTCAAATTCTTCCAATACCATATTGATCTTTTCGCATTCGCCGAAGATGACGTCCTGGTTAGTGCCATCTACCTCGATCAGCAGGTAAGCTTCGATACCGGGTTTAATATCGAAGTTAATACCATCGTGCTCAACAACCCACTCCACTCCCCTGCGCTCCATAAACTCGAGCGCGGATGGAATTACACCCGCCCTAAAAATAGCCGAAACCGCACCGCAGGCCTGCTCATTGGTATTGAAAGATGCCAGCATCAGTACATTTTGCGTTGGCTTTGGTATCAGTTTCACTACTATTTTAGTGATGATACCCAAGGTACCTTCCGAGCCTATTAATAATTGCGTAAGGTTATAACCTGAAGCGTATTTAAGGGTGTTTGCGCCGGTCCATATCACATCGCCGTTAGGCAAAACCAATTCAAAATTCAATACATACTCGCGGATGGTGCCGTATTTTACTACACGTGGGCCTCCGCTGCAATTGGCCATATTGCCGCCAATAAAGCAGCTGCCTTTGCTTGCCGGGTCCACGGGATAAAGCAGACCTTTGTCTTCAACAGCATTCATAAACACTTCTGTGATCACGCCGGGTTCAACAGTAGCCTGTAGGTTACGCTCGTCAATTTCGATAATGCGGTTAAAGTTCTCCATCGAGATCATCAGTCCGCCATATACCGGCAGTGCTCCGCCCGCCAAACCTGTACCTGCACCACGCGGCGTAACAGGGATATGGTGCTCGTTGCATAACTTCATCAAAGCCGAAACCTGCTGGGTATTTTGCGCGCGCACGGCAACCTGTGGATAGTAATGCAAGTCCTCGGTTTCGTCGTGGCTATATTTTTCAAGATCGTCTTTGGTAGTATAAACCAGGTTTTCGCCAACTATCGCTTTGATCTGCGCGAGCACAGCATCGGTAATTTTATTATAGGTCATTGGGTTTATGATAGGTAATTTCAATAAAGGAGCTATCCACAATACCCGGCAGCGGCGGGTTGAGCTTTTTAAGCCCTACGCGGATGGTTTCAACAAAAGGATAAGCAGTTTTCAGCTCGTCGATAATAGCCTGCACTACCGTTTCAAGTAGCTTGCGCGGCTGTTTCATGTGCCGGGCCACAGCAAGGTAAAGCTGCTCGTAGTTTACGGTATGTGCAATTTCGTCACTGGTAAAATGCTGCTGTTGTAAAAATTCAACTTCCACGTCAACCACAAAATGATTGCCCAGCACCTGCTCTTCGGGGTAAAACCCGTGGAAAGCAAAAAACCGCACGCCCTGCAACGCTACTTTAACCATGCGCCAAAGTTATGGAATTTGGTTAAGCCCCCCAACCCCCTAAAGGGGGAGCTAATTTCAAATTCCAAATCGACGAACTGCAGGTCTGCGTTAGCGATTGCAGCGGATACCGGCCTGTGGCTAAGGCCTGTGTAGTATGAGCGGAAAGCGCGGGCCGCAGGCAACGCCCTAATAATTTTATATATTTTCTCAATAAACCTTCCTAACCAAAAATAAAAATCAATCGTATTTCTCTTTTTGACCCTTCTTTCTATGCCCTTTGTGCTATGCTCTACACCCCCTTTCTTACTTTAGTGCGTTTAAACGCTATTGCCAAATGCGCCTTATTTACCGAAATTAGCCACATATCAAAACACTGTTATGGCTAAGACCGACCTGTACGAAGCACCCGATTATTACTGGATAGACGAATTACTGACCGAAGAACATAAGCTGATCCGCGCAAGCGCGCGCGACTGGGTAAAGAAAGAACTGAGTCCGATCATTGAAGATTATGCGCAACGGGCCGAGTTCCCCAAACAAGTAATTAAGGGCCTTGCCGGGATAGGTGCCTTTGGGCCAACCATACCCGAAGAGTATGGCGGCGCAGGTTTGGACTATATCGCCTACGGCATTTTGATGCAGGAACTGGAGCGCGGCGACTCTGGCATCCGGTCGACAGCCTCGGTACAAGGTTCATTGGTGATGTATCCTATTTACGCTTACGGATCGGAAGAGCAGAAAAAGAAATACCTGCCCAAACTGGCCAGCGGCGAAATGATGGGTTGCTTTGGCCTGACCGAGCCTGACCATGGCTCGAACCCGGGTGGCATGACCACTAACTTTAAAGATGCGGGCGATCATTATGTATTGAATGGCGCTAAAATGTGGATCTCGAACGCGCCGTTTGCCGATATTGCCGTTGTTTGGGCAAAAAACGAAGCCGGTAAAATACACGGGCTTATAGTTGAGCGTGGTATGGAAGGTTTCAGCACCCCCGAAACGCACAACAAATGGTCGTTACGCGCATCGGCCACTGGCGAACTGGTTTTTGATAACGTCAAAATTCCTAAAGAAAATGTATTTCCGGGTGTTTCGGGTTTAAAAGGGCCGCTGGGTTGTTTAAACCAGGCCCGCTACGGCATTGCCTGGGGCGCTATCGGTGCTGCGATGGATTGCTACGATACGGCCCTGCGTTACTCAAAAGAACGGGTACAGTTTGGCAAACCGATAGCGGGTTTCCAGTTGCAGCAAAAAAAACTGGCCGAAATGATCACCGAGATCACCAAAGCGCAATTACTGGTTTGGCGCCTGGGTGTATTGAAAAGCGAAAATCGCGCTACAGCGGCACAAATATCAATGGCCAAACGTAATAGTGTGGAGATAGCCATCAACATTGCCCGCGAGGCACGCCAAATGCTGGGTGGTATGGGCATCACCGGCGAATACTCCATTATGCGCCACATGATGAACCTCGAATCGGTAATTACATACGAGGGCACACATGATATCCACTTATTGATCACTGGTATGGATGTTACCGGAGAAGACGCTTTCAAGTAACGATATCATGACATTACAGGCTGATAAATAACTTATCCGCCTAAGTCAAAGCATCTTATATTCATAGCATAAAGTGTTATAATTAGGCTTGGGAGTATCCCCAATAAATATTTTGACTATATTTGGTAGCAAAACGTTGCTAATGCCCCCCATGCATCATAAAATACCGCGTATTGATAACAATATACGCCTTATCTTTTTATACTTCATTTGCTGCGCGTTTTTGTCTCTCTTGTTTTCGTGCAACAGGCAACAAAACAATGATTCATCATCTGCCAACGATTTTACAAAAGAGATCGATAAAGCCAGAGACCTCTACAACAACAATCCCGACAAGGGCATACATTATTTAGACTCGCTTGCGGCAAAACACCGGGACATTGGCACGGCAAATCAATTTGAAGCCTATGAAATGCATTGTGCTTATTTTTACCACGCCCATGTTAATTATGATAAAGCCATGCTATATGCAGATAGCATGCTTAACCTGATACAAAACAGTGGTAACCTAAAGGCTTATACCAAGCAACTGGGTATAGCTTATTTTTCGAAAGGTGATGTTTACTTTGCGGTGAACCATTTTCCAGAGGCTTATCATTACTATTATCTGGGTAAGGTAACCGGTAAGGACAATTTTAATAATTGTACACTAAGCGATTATAGCTACCGCATGGGTATGATCATGTACAAACAGGCGCATTTTAACATAGCGGCTAATTATTTTAAAGAAAGTTTTGCCGAAGGTGCCAACTGCACCATGAATTTTGTAACTTTTTACCGCAACCAGGAACTGCTGGATAATACCGCCATCAGCTACAGCAAAAGCGGACTTACAGACAGTGCACGCATTTATTATGAAAAAACGCTGGCTTACATTAACCGGGAGAGTGCAAATTACAATAGCAGAGCTTACCTGATCGATGTAGCCCGGGCAGTTGTTTATGGGAATCAGGCACAACTTTATACGGCCAAAGGTGATTTTGCCCGGGCAGAAGATTTGTTAAAGAAAAGCATCGCCATTAATTTAAGAAAGGGGAACGATAACCGCGATGCACAACTGAGTGAACTAAAGCTGGCCAATATTTACACCAAAAAAAACCACCCTGAGCTATTTAAACTGCTAACCGACATACGCGCGCAACTGGACAGTGTAAAAAACCCGGACGCCGAGGTAGAATGGAACCATTTAATGGCCAGTTACTATGAAAAGCATAATGAATTAAAAAAGGCCCTCAGTTATTTCGACAAGTACGATTTTTTAAAAGACTCGTTATCAAAAACGACTCAAAAACTCAAGGAAAGCGATGTTAACCAACAGTTTAAGGATTTTGAAAACCAATCAACCATCAATAATCTGAAAACCGACAACCAGTTAAAGCAAAACTATTTAACTGTAGCACTGATCTACTCGGTTATGGCGTTGGTGATTATTTTGCTGATATTTTTAAATTGGCGCCGGTCAAAAGCTAACGTTAAAACTTTGAGCCAGTTAAATGCACAGATATTACAGCAAAAAGATACGCTGGAGCAGGCTTTTTATGAACTGGAAGTAACTGATAAGGAGAAGGACAGGATATTACGCGCCGTTGCACACGATCTGCGCAACCCGATAGGCGGCATTGCCTCACTTACTGCTTTAATGCTGATGGAAGACCTGGACAGCGAACAGAAACAACTGCTTGAACTGATACAAAATACTACAAACAATTCGCTCGAACTGATCAATGAGATATTGGAAGCCACGGGCACACCATCAGCAAATACTATTAAAAAACAGATGGTGGATATTAACACGCTGCTGAGTAACAGTATTGAACTTTTGCGCTTTAAAGCCGCCGAAAAGAACCAGAAAATAATGCTCGAAATGCTGGAATCGCCCGAGGAGCTATACATCAGCCGCGAAAAGATCTGGCGGGTTATCAGTAACCTCATCAGTAATGCCATTAAATTTAGTCCGCAGGGGTCTGATATTTACGTTAAGGTTATTAACGAGGGCAAGCACATCCGCATATCGGTTAGCGACCACGGCATTGGCATACCCGACAACATTAAAGGACAGGTATTCAATATGTTTACACAGGCCAAGCGCGTAGGTACTGCCGGTGAGCCTTCATTTGGCCTTGGCCTTTCTATCAGCAAGCAAATTATCGAGAGCCACGGCGGCGATATCTGGTTTGAGAGTGCGCCGGGTGATGGGACCACGTTTTATATCCGGTTAAAAAAGCAGGCGTAAATACCTTTGCTTTAGCAATCTCCCAACCACTTTCCTCTATAAAACAAAAAACCACCCCGGTATCGCGGCCGGGATGGTATCATGGAAAACAAACAATCAACAGTTAAAATCTTGTAGGGCGGGGTCCATTGTTTTGGGCAAAGTGCTGTTGTCCACCATTATTGCCGCCGTTCATGTGGCCGCCTTGTTGCTGTGCAGGCTGACCTTGCTGGTTACCGTTTTGTTGTTGGCCGCGGTTGCCACCACCATTGTTATGGTCGTTATTTTGTTGCGGCTGTGGCTGGGTCTGTTGCTGGCCACCCCTGTTAAACCCGCCACGGTTATCATTTTGCTGCGGCTGGGCTTGTTGCTGGCCACGGTTATTGTTCCAGCTGTTGTCGCGGTTATCATTTTGCTGCGGCTGGTTTTGCGGGCCACGGTTAAAATTATGGTCGTTGCGTTGTGGCTCTATACCACGGCCGTAGTTGTTACGGTCAAAATGGTTATCGGGCCTTGCATTACCGCGGTTTTCAAAACCATGGTCGTGGTTGTCGTGGTCGGCATACATCCGGTTATCGTGTTCATCACGATAGTTCCAGTTTCTGTGCTCCATACCGCCATAACGTGAACGGTAAACCTCGCTGTGCAAATATGGGCGCGCTTCTTTTATTTCGACGCGGCGGGCATAGTGCCAGTCGTAATTACGGTAGGCGCCTGGTAAATAAACGGCCGATACCCAATTGTAACCATCGTTATAGTAGTAGCAATTTTCTCTAACAGAGTAATAGGCCTCAACATCGGGCAGGTAATAATAATCATCTGCATAAACAGGTGCAGGTTGGGGAGCCACATAAACCGGCGAACCGCCTAAATGTAAATTAATATGTATGCCTATCTGGGCGTTAGCCGATTGAGCTATTAAACCACTAACTGCCATTGCTGATAAAATCATTAACTTTTTCATATGCTTATTTTTTAGTTGCTACAGATGCGATACGCTTTTATTTAGTGATGCATATCCGGCCATCTGCGTTGTTTGTTTTATACAGTAATAGACGATAGTTAGCCGCAAAGGTTTAATGTTATTTATTTAATTATTTTGAATAATTCAAATTATAAAGAATATAAAACTTTATAAATAAATATAAACAGAATTTAATTTTATAAAACATTAAAAATAAAGAGATATGGAAAATTAAATTTCTTTACCAAAGGCCGAAGTTACTGAAGATATGGTTTGGCGAAATCTGATGAAAAACAGATGAAGAAAGAAATCTTTTTAGAAAAGGAACAAACATAGAGCTTTCAATTTGGGCGTTGCCTCCGGCCGCGCTTTCCGCTCATACTACACAGGCCTTAGTCACCTGGCCGGCATCCGCTGCAATCGCTAACGCAAAAAATCAACTTGATCAACTCAATTAACCACTCGCCCAATCAACCTAATCAACTACCTCACTAAACGGCCGCATATAAGGTACTGGGGTATTGCGTACATCGTGCTGCCATAATACCATGCCACCGCTGATGATGATGATGTTTTTCATGATATACTGGCCAAGCAAGGTAAGGCCGAGGTGGCTAAAGGTTTGCTGGGGGAAGAAAATAAACGGTGTGAAGGTAAAGCTCATGTGCACAAACATGAGCAGCAAAACGGTTTTCATAAAACGCCTGCTGATGAGCAGAACACCTAAGGCACACTCCCATGTGGCCAGTATCTGTATGGCGAAATGATCGGGCATTAAGCCAAAAGTAAGCTGATGGATGGTTTGTGATGCTATTTGCTCGGCCGGGCTTAAACCGTAAAAGAATTTTAATATGCCAAACCAAAGATAAATTACGCCGATACTGATCCGCAGAATACGGAACGGGTTTAGCGGGTTTGATTTGACTTCGGTCATCAGGTAGTAATTATTGCGTTTTACCTTTTGAACGATTATTTGTCAAATGGTTTAAATTGTAATTGAATTAAGTTATTATCTTGCTGAGCCAATTATCTAACCAATGAAAAACCTGTTTACACGCCTGTTCATCATTTTACTATTCGTTAACTTAACGGCAAAAGCACAGCTAACACATCGCGAGCTTTTGCAAAAAGCATCCGCCCGGTTAGCGCAGCAGCTTATTCCGCAAAATCAGTTCAAACCATTTCCGCAATCGCCCGAAGGCTGGAAAGCGATATTGCCCGACACCATCATCACCAAGCTCATTAAACGTGGCGAAGCAGCCCTTAAGCCCGAGTTTAAAAACATCCCGGCAACGGTAATGCTCGAGTTTGTACGCAACGGCAATCGTACCGATTATGAGAAACTCTCGTTTGCTAAACGTAACCAGTTGTGGGATCTGGTATTGGCCGAGTCGGTAGAAGGCAAGGGGCGCTTTACAGATAAGATAGTAGACGGGATATGGTCAATAAGCGAGGAAAGCTTTTGGGGTATCAGCGCACACGTAGGCGCGCAAAAGGCAGGTGCCGGTTTGCCCGACGTGCAGGACCCGATAGTTGACCTGTTTGATGCCGAAACCAGTGCCGTAATGGCCTGGACGGACTATTTCATCGGTCCGCAACTGGATAAGGTATCAAAACTGGTGCGCCCGCGTATCCGTTATGAGATTGAGCGTCGCACCCTTAACCCCATGCTTACCGCCAGATACGGCTGGATGGGCGGCGGCAATACCGAAGCTAAGCTGAACAACTGGGCGCCCTGGATAGCTTCGAACTATCTGGTATCTACCCTGCTGGTAGAGAAGGACGAAGCCAAACGCCTTGACGCGGTACAGCGCGTTATTAAAATTACGGATCAATATATCGACGGCCTCGGTGCAGATGGCGGTTGTGAAGAAGGCCCGAGTTACTGGACGGCAGCCGGTGGCTGTGTGTACGATGTGCTGAACCTGTTGTACGATGCCACAGGCGGCAAGACCAATGTTTACAAAGACCCATTCATCCAGAAGATGGGGGCCTATATCTATAAAACCCACATAGCAGGCGAATACTTTATTAATGTAGCCGATGCCCACCCTACCCTGAAACCGGATGGACTGATGATCTATCGTTTTGGCAAGGATATGGATTACCAGCCCATGATGAGTTTTGGTAGTTGGGCCTATCACACTTTTGCGGGCGAAGATGTGGGTTATGAGCAGTTTCACCGTACACGTGGCTTGTATAACATGGCTGCCGTTAAAACCTGTACAGCCTATCCTGCAAAGGAAACCGATGTTGCCGACATGTGGTACAGCGATGTGCAGCTGATGGCTTCGCGATCGAATAACGGCTTGTTTGTATCGGCGCATGGCGGTACCAATGGCGAGAGCCATAACCACAATGATGTTGGCGATTTTACGGTTTATGCCGATGGTTACCCGGTTATTATAGATGTAGGTTCGGGCACGTATACTGCGCGTACGTTTGGCCGTGACAGGTATAAGCTGTGGTTCAATACATCGCCATACCATAACCTGCCTACTATCAACGGGCATGAGCAAAGCACAGGTTTAAAGTTTGAGGCTACTGATGTAAAATATAGCCAAAGCGGCAATATGAGCACACTGAGTATGAATATTGCCAAAGCCTACCCTGCCGAGGCCGGCATTAAAAGCTGGCAGCGCGTGGTAAAGATGGATAAAAGTAAAGGCATTGAGGTTAGCGATAGCTTTGAAGCAACCGGTTCGGTAAACAGCCTGACACAATCGTTGATGACGGTTTGCGATGCAGATGTAAATACACCGGGTAAGATCGCTTTTATGCTGCCCAACCACAGTAAGGTTTACCTGGATTATGATGCTACTTTATGGAACGTGAGCAAGGATAAAATGATGCTGGATTCACCCGAGGACCAGGGGTTAAAGCATAGCTGGGAAGGCAAGGATATTTGGCGGGTGTTATTAACTTTTAAGGGGCATGATGGTAGTAAAGCGTTGAGGTATACAATACATAAGTAAATGGCAATGAAAAGAAACACAATAATTGCGATAACGATATTGATGATAGTAATTTTAGCAATTGGCGGCTATTTTATGAATGGCTACTCACAACGGTCGACATTAAAAACCGCGCTTAATATTAGCGAGTTACCCGGAAGCCTGAAGATAATGCAGTATAGCGACCAGGGGGTAAGCAGCTTTAGAGCTGAATACTACCTATCGGTAGATCCGGGCCAATTTGATGAACTGATCAAAGGCAGGAAATACGAAATGCTTCCGGCGTCAACAGCTGACATGGTACAACACGTTACCGGGTCGCCGGGTGGCGGGTTTGAACCTGTTGCACTGCTTAAATGGGGTACCGAAAAGAACCGAACCCTCATCTACATCAATATTAACAAATCACTGGTATATGTGGTATGGGATGAGAATTGAGAGGTATAATGCAGACTGTCATGATGGGATGCCGAAATAAATTCGGCATGACTATTTAATATTAATAACAAAGGCGCCAATTGGCGCCTTTGTTAGTTTGAGAAATGATAGCTGTAGGTTTTGCTTTTTTCGACCTTAAAACGGATCCGGCTGATGTTCTCTTCTATCTCTGTTTTTTTATCGTTGGCTGTAACCAGCATTAAACCCTCGTGATAAAAGGCCATAGCCTCTTTCAGTTTGCGGTTCTTTTCGGCGCAAAGCCCCATTAAGTTATAGATAGCCGAAGCGTTAACCCCGGGCACGGTAATGGCTTTCTGCCCCACAGCGTTTAGCTGGCGTTCCATATTTAAAAATAACAGCAGGCTGATGTAGTGAAAATATACATCCGGAAAGGCAGGCTCCAGATCGGTGCATAGTTTAAAATGATAGCCTGCCGATTGGTAATCGTGCAGATCATAATAATACAGCTTACCTATCTGGTAATGCGCCCTCACAAACGATGGATCTTCGGCCAATATTTCGTTCAATAACTTTAACGATAGCGGAGTTTCACCATAATGCATCTCCTCAACCGCTTGCAGGTATTTCTCTTCAATAGTAAAATAATTGTCCATATAAAGTATTGTATAAGTAGCTTTCGCCGCAAGGCAAAAGGCATGGTAATAAAAATAGTGATGTGATTGTCCTGTTATAGTGCTACACTATACAGCGTTGGAGGTATGGAATGCAACATCCCCCTGAAGCATCCACATGGGCTGCTTTACGTATTGTTTACTCAGGTTAGTAAGGATAAGCATTGTAATAATTTTTTGTAAAGATAAGGATAAATTACTGAATTGCAAACAGGTAGATATGCAAATGTGCTGCTCTGTGAGGCGGTACCGCAATTTTAGGTACGCTAAGTAACGGTCTTATTTAAAACGCAAAATGATGGTCGTTGCTGATAAATGTCGCTATGGTCCAATAAGATAGTACAGATACGATGGTTAACGGAAGTATCAGTGGGATATAGTTGTATTTTTTATACCAGTTCCAATGGAAGATCATTGACAGCACACTGATCACAACCAACCCGATGGCAGCGATGCCTAACAGATGGCCCGCAAAGGTCTCTAACGACATATCGTCGTCATCATCGTCGCCTTCGCCAACGCTGAATATGGGGATGCTTGCCAGGTAAACGAGGACTAACGATACGGACCAAAACAGGTAGCACCACAATGGGTTTTTAAACGCTGTTGTCAATAACTTCAAAGGCCGGGTCAATAATGTCATATACGTTATTAGTAGCAATGAATTTTCGGTCAGCTCAGCCCTTCCCCGCTTAATTCCCCATCTCGCTCATAAATTTGATGCGCATCAATTGTACTTCTTCTATGGTATAGTCGCCCGCGCCAAGTTCGGCAAGGGCATGTTCTACCGAATCGTCTTCGGCAGTACGGAAGTAATCAAATACTTCTTCCTGCTTATCTTCATCAATAACCTCGTCGATATAATAATTGAGGTTAAGCTTGGTACCCGAGTTAACGATAGATTCCACTTCGTGGATCACTTCTTCCAGACTTAAGCCTTTGGAAGCCGCGATATCATCGAGCGACAAGTGACGGTCGATATTCTGGATGATGTACACCTTCATGGCCGATTTGTTGGCCGCGCTTTTGATCACCATATCTATCGGGCGGTCGATATCGTTATCCTCAACATACTTGCTGATCAGGTCGATAAATGGCGCGCCAAACTTCATGGCTTTGCCCGCGCCTACGCCCGAGATCTGTTTCAGCTCATCGATAGTGATGGGATAATGTGTACACATTTCCTCTAAAGATGGATCCTGGAAGATCACAAACGGAGGCAGGTTTTTCTGCTTGGCTATCTTTTTACGCAGGTCGCGCAGCATTTGCAGCAACACGGTATCCAAAGCGCTGCCACCCGCCTTACCACCTTCTTCCGAATCATCGCTGTCATCGGTCGATCCCATCGGCCTGTTCATGATAAACTTCAGGCTGTACGGGTTATCGATAAAAGCATGGCCGGATTTGGTAAGATGCAATACACCGTACTGGTCAATATCTTTGAATATATAGTTATTAAGCAATGCCTGGCGCATTAATGATTGCCAAAGCAGTTCGCCGTCTTCTTTACCCGAGCCAAAGGCCGGATCGAGGTGATGCTCATAATTGTGGATCTGCGGGTTATCAACGCCCATCAGCACACTAATGATGTGATGATCGTCGAACTTTTCGCCCAGGTGCTTCATTAAGGTTAAAACTTTATGCAGCGGTGCCTCGGCATCGAAGTATGTTTTCTGGGCGGCGCAGTTGTCGCACATGCAGTTACAGCCGGCCTCGTTAAAGTTTTCACCAAAGTAATGCAGTATCTGCTTGCGCCTGCACACTGCCGACTCGGCATAGTCGATCACTTCTTTTAATATCTGGGTACCAATTTCGCGTTCCGAAACCGGCTTATCCTTCATAAATTTTTGCAGTTTGTCGATATCCTTTTCCGAATAGAACGACAAGCAAACGCCCTCACCCCCATCACGGCCCGAACGGCCCGTTTCCTGGTAGTAGCCTTCCATGCTTTTGGGCATATCGTGGTGGATAACGTAACGCACATCGGGTTTATCAATACCCATACCAAAGGCAATGGTAGCTACTATCACCTCTACATCTTCCATCAAAAACTTATCCTGTGTATCGGCACGCACCTTGGCATCAAGCCCGGCATGGTATGGCAGGGCCTTTATCCCGTTAAGGTTTAATGCTTCGGCTACTTCTTCCACCTTTTTACGGCTCAGGCAATAGATGATACCCGATTTACCCGGATGCTGTTTAACAAAGCGAACGATCTCTTTTAAAACATTGCGCTTGGCGCGAACCTCGTAATACAAGTTACCGCGGTTAAACGATGATTTGTAGATGGTGGCATTATTCATTTGCAGGTTTTTCTGGATATCCTGCTGAACTTTAGGCGTGGCGGTAGCAGTAAGGGCTATAATGGGAATATTTTCGCCAATATTGCTGATCACCTGGCGTATTTTGCGGTATTCGGGGCGAAAATCATGCCCCCACTCTGATATACAGTGGGCCTCGTCAACAGCCACGAACGATACATTGTTTAAACGTAAAAAGTCGATATTTTCTTGTTTGGTTAATGATTCGGGCGCAACATAAAGCAATTTGGTTTTGCCTGATAATACGTCTTCCTTAACCCGGGTGATGTCTGACTTATTTAGTGATGAATTTAAAAAGTGTGCTATGCTGTCTGATCCGCCGAAGGCCCGTAACTGGTCAACCTGGTTTTTCATTAAAGCGATAAGGGGTGATATTACGATGGCCATGCCATCTGTCATTAACGCGGGGAGCTGATAGCACATAGATTTGCCGCCACCTGTTGGCATGATCACAAAAGTATCGTTACCAGAAAGAATGTTGGTAATAATAGCTTCCTGCTCACCTTTAAAGTTGTCAAATCCAAAAAAATTCTGAAGATTATCGAAAAGTGATTTCTTCGTTTCAATCATTACTGTATATGTTTACGGGGGATGTGTAACAAAAATAAAGATCAAAATAACAAAAATTTTTAAAGAAACTACGCCTAAACTTTGTTTTTTTAGATAGATATGATAATGTAGGTATAATGTACAACTTTTTTTTTGTTATCTATGCACCTTTTAACGAATATTTTTTCAAGATTATATTAGTGGAATCAAATTTATTCTACAATTTCACGTCGCAATTGGATTTAATAACAAAGCACACACATGAACAGTAATAATTACGCCATTATAATGGCCGGCGGCATTGGAAGCAGATTTTGGCCTATTAGCCGCACCGCTCACCCAAAGCAGTTTATAGATATTTTAGGTACCGGAAAAACCCTGATACAGCAAACTTACAACCGCTTTTTAACCATTTGCCCCAAAGAGAATATATATGTGGTTACCAACGAGATATACACCGACCTGGTAAAAACACAATTACCCGACATGACCGACGGGCAGATATTAACCGAGCCTGTAATGCGCAACACCGCGCCTTGCATTGCCTACGGTTGTTTTAAGATACAAAGCCTTAACCCTGATGCCGCTATCGTTGTTGCGCCAAGCGACCACCTGATACTGGATGAACCCGGCTTTGTGGCCACTATCGAAAAATCGCTGGCAACAGCTACCAAACATGGCTGCCTGGTTACATTGGGTATTAAACCATCGCGGCCGGATACCGGCTACGGTTACATACAATTTACTGAGAATGTTTTGGATGGCGAGTTTCACAAAGTAAAAACCTTTACCGAAAAACCATCGCTTGAGATAGCTAAAACCTTTATACAAAGCGGCGACTTTTTATGGAACGCGGGTATATTTATATGGTCGGCGAAAGCCATATTAGATGCCTTTGGCAAATACCTGCCCGAGATAAACGATATTTTTGGCGATGCAAGGCCCGTTTACAATACTGCCAACGAGAAAAGCTATATCCACAACGCTTATCAGCAATGTACCAATATCTCGATTGATTATGGTATTATGGAAAAAGCTGAGAACGTTTATGTGCTGCCATCTGAATTTGGCTGGAGCGACCTGGGTACCTGGGCATCTATTTACCAGTTAGCCGAGAAGGATTATGTAGGCAACGCCGTGATCCCGTCAGACAAGGTGATCATGTACGATTCATCAAACTGTATGGTAAACGTACCCGAAGGCAAACTGGTAATATTGAAGGGCCTGCACGATTTCATTGTAGTTGAATCCAACAATACCTTACTGATCAGCCCGCGCGACCAGGAACAAGGCGTTAAGCAGGTTGTTGCCGACGTGAAGCAAAAGTTTGGAACGAAGTATATTTAACCCCCTCCGCCCCCTAAAGGGGGAACTAAAAATAAAGAAAGCCATCTTATAAGGATGGCTTTCTTTATTTCAAAGTAGCGAATCAAAAGTTCCCCCTTTAGGGGGCGGAGGGGGTTCTCTGGCGTATTGCTTCGTAGAGTATCACTCCTGTAGATACTGATACATTGAGCGATTCTATCTCACCAAACATAGGTATTTTAGCCAGGTGATCAGATATGCGGATGAGTTCGTTGCCGATGCCTTCATCTTCCGATCCCATAATGATGGCCGTAGGTGCAGTATAATCAGGCGCGTAGATAAAATCATTGGTTTTTTCGGTACAGCACACCAGTTGCAGGCCCGATGCCTGTAAAAAGCGGGCGGTTTGCAGCAAGCTATTTTCGCGGCACACCGGTATGTTATACAATGCTCCTGCCGAAGTTTTAATAGCATCGGCATTAATTTGTGCGGAACCTTTTGCCGGTACAACAATGGCGTGTACACCTGCGCATTCGGCAGTACGGGCTATGGCGCCTATGTTGCGTACATCGGTAATGCCATCCAGTATCAATACCAGCGGCACCTCGCCTTTTTCAAATACCATCGGGATGATATCTTCAATTTTATAATAGGTAATTGGCGATATAATAGCAATAATGCCCTGGTGATTTTTAGCGGTAACGCGGTTCAGTTTTTCAACCGGTACCTGCTGCGACTCGATCTTATATTCGGTGAGCAACTCCTTCAATTCAAAAAATAAAGGTCCACCAAGCCCGCGCTGGATATACAGTGATTCGATCTCTTTGCCCGAACGGATAGCCTCCATCACGGCGCGGATACCGAATACCATTTGGTTGTTTTCTCTTTTGGGGCGGTCGTTGTAGCTCATTTTTACGTTGCTGGATAAGCTGCCAAAATTAGCCATTATTATTGATTGGCAAAGCGAGGGGAATTAAGCCCTTGCTTTGCCAATATCATTAACCTGTTACCTGGTTACCGCAGTAACGGCCGACTCGCGTTTTAAATTCAGTTTAAGCGTTTCCAGTATCTCAAGAAAGTTCTCAAGCTTTTCGTCTGCTATCCCGGTGGTGATCTTTTCGTTCAGCAATTTTATTTCGCTTTCTATTTGCTGCACATTTTCATCTCCTTTTGGTGTAAGTGCAACATAAGCTTCGGTAATATAAGTATTGTTGGGCATCAGGTAAATCAATCCTTCGGCATGCAGGGCGTAAATAATAGCATTTGTTTGTGTAAGACTGAGCCGTAGCAACTTAGCCAGTTTTTTACGGGTTACCATACCTTTATTTTTAGCGATGATGAGCAAAGTATCAAAGTGATAATCGGCCCCGGTACGGTACACTTTTCGTTCTATTATTTTAGTATATAAGTTATTGATCTGTTGCAGATCCATAGTTATCGATAGTTTCATGATGTTAGTTTTAGTATCGGGCATTACAAATTTAAATTGTAAACTGTGCCGCTGTTGAGCACTATCGTAGCCATGTGGTTACCTAAAAATTTAAATGTGCCCGAGTAATTATAATATGATATTTGAATATTGACCTTCATCTGGCCCGATGTAACCAAACCGGAAGCCTTATCAACCAGCATATTGGTTGTTTGCAGATCAATATTGGTTTTCAATGTGTTAGCATCAACTGCTTTTTTTGCATCTGTGCCGCTAATATTCAGGGTTAAACTGATTTGATATGCAGTATTTGCCTGGGGCGCACAAGTTAAGGTGCCTGTGCAGGTATTATCGGCTGTAAAATGCGGGCCGTTATAGTTAATGCTGCCGGTGTAGGTACCGGTTAATGTTTTATCGCTGCAGGCAAGCTGATAATGCCATTGCAGGTTAGTTTTAGCACTTACCGAGCCTGCCTGGCTGGTCCACGATAGTACGGTATCTTTAGTGAGCCCGCATGCTGATCTTTGTTCAAGCTGTATCCCTTCGGTTACGTGGGTAAGCAGGCCCCCAAATTGCCGCAACACTGTGTTCGAAATAATTTCGGCAGCATCTTCTTCGGTTACAGGATAATTAGGTGTTCCCGAACTGCTTTTGCACGAGGCAATGGTTAGTATGATGATCAGGATACTGATCAGTAAGATCAGGTTAAATATAAAGTTGAATTTGGAGGTCTTCATTTTATCAGGGGCTAATTCAAATTTCATACAACTAAACTGTGATGCACGTTAATGGCGGTCACAATTTTTGCACTAATTAAAAATTTAGAAAAGCATCGCAGCAGATGCCAAAATGAAGATCAGATACGCCAGCAACAATTAAGCGCACAATTATAGGGATGGTTTTGCTTCGCCTTTAAATTGCATTTTTTCAGCAATTTAAGCGTTATATTACTATGCTTTTTATAAGTTGAGCTGATAAGCTGGCTCGGGTTTGATTCACAGTTTTTTGTAAAAAACTGTTTTCGTCCAATTGATGAGATCTTATCGGTACGGCGAAGAAAGTTTTGGTAATGCCCGTTGCCTATCTGTGCGTGCGTATCAGGTTTGCTAAAACGGTGAAAATATCGATGGCTCGCCTTTGGTAAAAAAAACATTACCGCCAGCGACATAAACAGGTATAGTATCGATAGTGATAAAACCTGGAGCCCTCTTTTGTTATGGTATATTTTAATTCGCACAGACGGGGGATTAAAGTGCTATTACAATTTATATAACGTGTACCTGCAATATTAATTAAAAATTACTTGCTTTAAAACATAAAATTTAACAAAGATCAATTATATCATGGCATTGTTTGCCCTTTTCAAATTAGCAGCCGGTTAGGTATGTTAATTTAATTTTAAATCCACATTCATTCTTATCCTTCGGGCAACAAAAAGCATGTTTTCACGAAACCATAATTTACCAAACGGATATGGTTAAGATTGGCAATCTTTTAAACAAAAAATTTACCAAAGCCGTAATTTTCATGACGTATAAGTTACGATTTTAAACAAGCTATAATCACCTTTTTCGACAGTATCAACATCACAAAATTTAAGTTTGGTAGAAATACTTAACAGCAAAAAACTTTGTTAACACCCGATATAAAACACTCATTATCAAACCTGTTTTATTTTTACCAACAGGATACTAACAATTGATGTTGAGTATAATCTTGTCTAAAAATATCATTTTCAGTGATTTTCTTTTGAGGTAAATTACTGGTGTGGATTGTTCCAATTCATTTTTGTATACTTTTGTACAGTATGATTTTTGAGAACGATAACCCAGCCGGAAAAACCGGAACATCAGCCGACAGACGTAACAGACTAAGCACCACACCCGTTAGCGGATTAGGAAAATTACCACCCCAGGCCACCGACCTTGAGGAGGCCGTTTTGGGCGCGCTGATGTTGGAGAAAGATGCGCTTTCTTCGGTTATCGATATCCTGAAACCGGAGGTTTTTTATCGCGACAGTCATCAAAAAATTTTCCAGGCTATACGAGTGCTGTTCGAGAAAACTTCGCCGGTTGATATATTGACCGTTACGGCTCAACTGCGTTTACAAGGCGAACTGGAAATGATAGGCGGCGCCTATTACATTACCGAACTCACTAATCGCGTGGCATCGGCAGCCAATATTGAATACCATAGCCGAATCATCATCCAAAAATACCTGCAGCGCGAACTGATCCGCATATCCACCGAAGTGATCAACAGTGCTTACGAAGATACAACAGACGTGCTCGACTTATTGGATAAGGCCGAAAAGAACCTGTTTGATATCGCCCAAAACAACCTGCGCCGCGATTCGCGCAAGATGGATGATATTTTACGTGAATCATTGATGGAGATAGAGGCGCTGAGGGACAAAAAGGACGGTTTAACAGGTGTGCCATCTGGTTTTACCGATCTTGACCGGATGACATCGGGCTGGCAAAAATCCGACTTAGTGATCATAGCTGCCCGCCCGGCGATGGGTAAAACAGCTTTTGTGTTAACCTGCGCACGTAATGCCGCTGTTGATTTTGATAAACCTGTGGTTGTGTTCTCACTCGAGATGTCGTCGGTTCAGTTGGTTAACCGTTTAATATCCGGCGAAACCGAAATAGAACAGGAAAAGATACGTAAGGGGCGCCTTGAGCAATGGGAATGGGAACAGATACACAGTAAAATTGGGCGTCTTGAGGCCGCACCGTTAATTATTGATGATACCCCGGGCCTGAATATATTTGAATTCAGGGCCAAATGCCGCAGGTTAAAATCACAGCACGATATCCAGTTAATCATCATTGACTACCTGCAATTAATGACCGGCAAGGCCGATGGTAAGAACGGTAACCGTGAGCAGGAGATCGGTAGTATATCGCGTGCGTTAAAATCGGTAGCCAAAGAATTAAATGTACCGGTTATTGCACTATCGCAATTAAGCCGGGCGGTTGAAAGCAGGCCAGGTGGTTCAAAAAGGCCGATGCTGAGCGATTTACGTGAATCGGGATCTATTGAGCAGGACGCGGATATGGTACTGTTTTTATACCGCCCCGAATATTACGGTTTGGAGGTCGATGAAGATAACAACCCTACCCAAGGCGTGGGTGAGGTAATTATAGCCAAGCACCGTAACGGCGAAACCGGCCGTGTGCGCCTTAAATTTGTGGGCAAATTTGTTAAGTTTACCGACCTTGACGATAACCTTGATAATTTTGGAACACCGGGCCTATCGGCAGCCAGTCCGTTTAGCGGCTTAACACCTAACCAGGATTTTGAAAAACCAAGCAACTTTATTATCCGCCCGTCGCGGATGAACGATATTGACGAGGATCCACCTTTCTAAATTCAAAAGTTTAAAGTCAAAATTCAAAACTTGAATAAGAATCTTTGATTGGGTTATGCGTTAAAGCTGTGCATCAAAACATTTATTGATATCGAATTTAATTGATAATTTTAACACTCCGCTGTCAAACAATTATTTTAGCGGGCTAACATGGCGATAAAAGTAATTGCATTTGATGCTGATGATACCCTTTGGGTTAACGAGCCCTATTTCAGGAAAACCGAAGAACGCTTTTACGCCCTGCTTGAAGGTTATTTAACCACACATAACCTGGAGCGTGAGCTGCTTAAAACCGAAATAGATAATTTAACGCTTTATGGCTACGGTGTAAAAGGTTTTATCCTGTCGATGATAGAAACCGCGCTCAAGGTATCAGATAAAAACGTCACTGCCGATATTATAGAGATGATCATCCAAATGGGTAAAGAGTTATTGGAAGAACCCATAGAATTATTGGATGATATCGAATATGTACTGTCGGCTTTAAAGCCTCATTACCGGCTTGTTGTGGCCACCAAAGGCGACCTGCTCGACCAGGAGCGTAAGTTGCGTAAATCCGGACTGGCGCATTATTTCCATCACGTGGAGATCATGTCCGAAAAAGGAGAATCAGATTATATCAAGCTTATCAACCACCTGGATATTAAACCCGAAGAGTTTTTAATGATCGGCAATTCACTTAAATCGGATGTGCTGCCGGTAATTAAAATTGGCGGGCACGGCATCCATATACCGTACCACACCACCTGGGCGCACGAAATTGTTGACACCAATTTTGAGCACGAAAATTTTAAAAGCGTAAAACAGGTTTTAGAGGTGTTGGAGCATTTGTAGCATTATGCTGCCGCTACTTTAGCTTTTTGCAGATTTCGTAAAGCAATTTCAACCCGCCCGGTTGTGGTGATGTACGAACTTACACCTTACAGCAGCTCGTTAGATCAGGTAATGAACGAGTTAAGAAAATGGGGCATGCAGCACCGCGAACGCATTGATGCCGGGATGCGAAAACATCATTAATAATACAGGCAACTATTTTGTTGTTTACGCAGTATTAACTGACAGATGGCCATCGCCTAAATTAAAATGTACCAGGACCTGCTTAAACTTGAAGAAGAGCTTAACGGTTTACTGCCCGTAAAAAGACTGAATAGCTCGCCACCAATAACATTGTTGCAGGCGGCGAAGGCATGGTCGGACACGGTATGGGAATTGAGCAGGCAAACGGATAAACCGGTATTAACCCGGGAGCAGGTAATACAGGGAAAAAAGCTTAGCCATAACCCGGTTTTTATTTGCGGGGTACACCGCAGCGGTACCACCTTATTGCAAAACCTGCTCGACGGGCATCCCGAATTGAGTGTACTACCATCGGAGGGGACTTTTTTTACCAACCTTGCTCCTGCTTTAAAACGTTTAGGCAGCGAAAAGAGACTCCCATTTTTAGCTACAGAGTGGCTGCGACGACTGGCTAACCCGATCAATCAACCGCCTTACTGGTTATTGGGCCGAAGTTCGGAAAATGAATCACCTTATGTAGACTTCGCGTTGGCAGTTAGTGAATGGCATACCATTGCAAAGGAAAACTACCCGGAGCTTTTTATGTGGCCGCACCTGGCCATTGTTTTGGCTTATACCACCTGCATGGCCAGCTCAAACACCGGTATTACCGCAAAATATTGGGTTGATAAAACACCAACTAACGAAAAATATCTCGAAACCATCTGGCGCGAGATGCCGAACGCCAGGGTGATACACATGGTGCGTAACCCTGCCGATGTTCTTTTATCGCGTAAGGCGATGGAATCCAGACTAAATTATAAAAACTGTTTACAGGATATGATGATATCATACCAAACGGCCCACCGGTACCGGCACGATGAGCGGTTTTTACTATTGCGTTATGAAGACCTGTGTAATAACCCAACCTGGATCATGCAGCAGATATGTAGATTTTTAAATATCGAACTATCGCCCTGCCTTTTTACTCCTACTGTGGCAGGCATACCGGCCGAATCGAACAGTTCATTTAGCAGCGCGCTGCCTGCGGGCCAAATTATTAAAGAACGCACCTTTGCAAAATCCTTACAGCTTGATAAAAATGAGATCAAACTACTATCGGCCTATTTGTTTAAACACGCGGCACAACTGGGTTACCCCTTAGACTATATCGGCGAAATAGAGAGCCGCATGGTAAGGATCAAAACCAAAGTATTATCAAGAATAAGCTAAGGCAATACTTTTTCGCCAAAATTATCTTCCAGGTCTTTATCTACTTTTTTGAGATTGGTAGATACTACTTTAAACCCAATAATTAAGATCAAACCTAATATTACAGCCAAGGTAATATTTGATGATGAGCCAGCCTGCTCGCCTGTTGAAGCGGTGGCATTAATGGTGTACAAACAGCTTATTATCGCTAAGCCTGTTATTAATTGGATAGTAAAATTCTTTGTCATGTGCGCCGTATACGCATATGTTTTGGGCAAGGTTGCAGTAAATTTCAAACAGTCGGATGGGTGAATTTAATATTGCAGGGATTAAAAAAATGTCATTATTTTATAGATATTTATCATATCCGTAGCGTAAAATAATATGCATTTCAACCGGAGTGAAAATCATCTGCAGCAAAATACATCAAAAGCCGTAGCCAATAACAACACGGGCAAGGGTGGTATAAGTATGCCTGCCGTACCGGTATTGCAGCAAAAACCCCTGCAAAAAAAGGAAGCAGAGCAGCATGAAAATCAACTTGAAAATGACGTTCAAACTTCGCAATTAAAACAGGTATCAGCGGATAGCGGGGCGATACAGCGGAAAGTAGAAAATAAAAAATTGGATGACAGCACGTTAGGTGCTATAGCAGATAGCTTTTTTAACCAGATTGACGGCCTTGTTAAACAAGCATATGAGTTTGCCGTTACTGTACCAAGCTTAGGGCCCTATACAGGATTAGACGGGCATACCGCGCTGTGGAAAGAGAAATGGGACGATTATTTGGCAGGGAAAAACGTGTTTTTAATGACTGCGACATTTGGATATGTAGTCGAATCGCTGGTATGCAACGCGTTAGGGCCGTTTCAACCCGCTGCACCAACGGGATGCTCCATTTACTATCAGGTTGTAAGCGGCGGAACACGACCGGACATTGTTTTAAAAAGATCGGACACCGGGGCAGATATCGCATGGGTAGACCTGACCGCCGCAAACAGTGGTGGACATATTTTTCAGAAGGATAGCTGGGATAAAAAGGTAGATCGGTTTGCCGAGGTAACTTACCCATCGGTTGACTCGTCTACATTTTTTAATATGAAAGGGAACAAGGATAACACTGCACCAATATCCAGCGAGGACTTTGAAAAACGTAAAAAAGCGGTTGATGAGGCCTATAAACTCAGAAAAGCCTCATGGATGTTAATGGGGCAAATTTACAAAGCCGGCAAATATCCTATTGATATCGATAAAGAAGTGTTGAGGCTTTTTCCTGATGTAAAAACAACTGTTATAAAATCGGCATTACAAAGAGATTTTAAACAAAGTAGTATCGACGATAAACTAATGCCAAGCATTCTCATGGCGATGGGTGTCGATCCTGGTCCATGGGGTTATACAACAGGTACTTCTCAAAGCGAAAAGGCCGGCGAAGCATGGTTAACAGATCATGACAAAGATTGGTCAAATCTGGCAACCGTAACTACCAAAAAAGATATTGTAGAAGAAAAAAAAGAAAAACCAGATATTGTGATGGAAGAAGGGAAATAAACAAGCCAGAGATCTTACGATGCCCTGCGCTTGTTCAATTCGTCGCGTATCTTAGCAGCTTTCTCATACGATTCTTCGGCCAGTGCTTCGCTGAGTTTGGATTTCAGCTCGTCATTACTTAAAGAAGCGTAATTACCTCCCTGCGAAACCGTTGTTTTTTCTTCGCCGGTTTCGTTAATATTTTCGAGGTATACAAAATCATTCCCCTCAATTACAATGCCCGCGCTCGACAGGATAAATTCGTAAGTATAAATAGGGCACTCAAACCGCACTGCCATAGCTATGGCATCAGATGTGCGGGCATCAATCTCGATCACCTTTTTACCGTCAGAACAGATCAGTTTGGCATAAAATATACCATCCACAAGGTTGTAGATAATAATTTCCTGGATATTGATGTGGTACGCCTGGGCAAAGCTCTTAAACAGGTCGTGCGTTAGCGGGCGACTTGGGGTCATTTTTTCAATTTCGATAGCGATGGCCTGCGCCTCAAAACTACCGATAATGATCGGCAGACGCCTGCGGCCGTTAACCTCGCCCAACACCAAAGCATAGGCACCCGACTGCGTTTGACTGTACGACAAACCTACAATATCGAGTTTGATCTTTTTCATATTATTGTTACCCATCTCGTCCACATCAATTCCGGCCGGTTAGGCCGATACTTTATAACTTTTAACGGCTTCAATTAATTTAGGCACTACTTCAAAGGCATCGCCAACAATACCATAATCGGCTACCTTAAAAAACGGCGCTTCGGGGTCTTTGTTGATCACCACGATAACTTTTGATGAACTGATACCTGCAAGGTGTTGTATAGCACCCGAAATACCTATTGCAATATACAAATTTGGACTGACAGCTATACCCGTTTGACCAACGTGCTCGCTGTGCGGACGCCACCCGGCATCAGATACCGGTTTAGAGCAGGCAGTAGCCGCGCCTAATAAACCGGCCAGCTCTTCTATCATTCCCCAGTTTTCGGGGCCTTTCAGTCCGCGCCCGCCCGATACTACAATTTCGGCATCAGGTAACGAAACCTTATCGGTAGCTTTTACAATATCTTTAACAATGGTTTTAAAATCCGAATCCTTTACATCCGATTTAAAATCTTCAACCGTACCTGCAGCAGCGCTTTCAACCACTTTGTAAGAGTTCGGCGTAAGCGAGATCACTTTATTATCAGATGTAAGCTCAACAACGGCAAATGCCTTGCCTGAAAAGGCTGTTTTCTTGAGGGTAAATTTACCTCCGCCTTGTTCAGGCAGGCTAACCGCGCCATCAGCAACGCCGGCGCTTAATTTAACGCCAATGCGTGGCGCCAGGCCTTTTCCCGAAAAGGAGTTTGAAAGCACAACAATATTAGCGCCCTCTTTTTTTGCAGCCTCAGCAATAACCGAAGCATAAGCCTGGTTAACAAACGTTTTAAGCTGATCGCTGTTTACATTTAAAACTTTATCTGCACCGTATTTGCCTAAAGCAGCTAATTCGGCAGCATCAACATTGCCAATTGATAAGGCAACAACGGTAGTGCTATTTTGGGCAGCTATAGCCTTGGCGTATGAAACCGCTTCGAAAATTGATTTCTTAAACTTGCCATCGGCGTTCTCTGCATATATTAAAACTGACATGTGTTTAGTATTGAGATTTGCGTATTGAGTATTGCGACTCTTTACTGTTTTGTATCTATGTTAATAAAAGGTAGATATTGGACTGTGCCGGTATCGCATTACGCAATACGCACATCGCAATACCCTATATTACTCTCGCTTCCGAATGTAAAAGATCAACCAGTTTGGCTTCCTCTCCGGCCGGTACCAGTTTAACCTGGCCGCGCGGGGCGGGCGTTTCGTAACTTAAAATTTCGGATAGCGGTTTGATCTCAACCGGCTCAACAACTTTTAAAGGTTTGGTCCGTGCCGACATAATGCCACGCATGTTTGGTATTTTCCATTCGGCCACGCCCTCGGCAGTACCTGCCACGAATGGGAACGGAATGGTCAGCACTTCTTTACCGCCTTCAATTTCGCGCTCAACAGTTGCTGTGGTGCCATCAATATCCAGTTTTTTAATAATGGATACCGATGGGATATCTAAAAACTCACCGATCATACCTGCAACCTTGGCGCCGTTATAATCAATAGACTCGCGGCCGGTCAATATCAGGTCGAAAGCATTTTCTTTAGCGTATTGGGCTATCTGGTAAGCTGCAAAATAAGCATCGTGTGGTTTAGCGTTAACGCGAACAGCGTCATCGGCGCCAATAGCCAGTGCCTTGCGGATGGTAGGCTCAGTACTTGCCTCACCTACATTGATCACCGTAACAGTTCCTTTACCGCCTTCAGCAAGTTCAACAGCGCGCGCCAAAGCTATCTCATCGTAAGGATTTAATATAAACTGAACTCCGGCTGTATTAAATTGCGTGTTATTATCGGTAAAAGTTATTTTTGTCGTCGTATCGGGTACGTTACTAATACAAACTAATATCTTCATCATTTGTAAATTGGTTTTATCAAAAACGAAATAATCCCGATAAGGTTTATCATTATTGCGGGGAAAATGTGACGGGCCTTATCAAAATTAGCGTGGCACAAATTTAGATTAAAAAAGACAGAGATTAAAATGCAGAATACACGATTAGAAAAGCTTTTGGAGTTTTTTAAAAATGAACCCAATGATGAGTTTTTAAAATACGCGCTCGCTACCGAGTACCTGCGCCTGAATGATACCGATAAAGCCCTTTTTTATTACGAGGACCTGTATAACAACCATCCCAATTATGTGGGTAATTATTACCATTTGGGCAAATTGTACGAAGCCCTTAACCGCAACGGCGATGCCATTAGCGTTTACGAGAAAGGCATGCTTGTAGCAAAAGCGGCACGTGATAACCATGCTTTAAGCGAATTGCAGGCCGTGTATATGGAATTGAAGGGGGACGATGATGACGATTAGCCCCCTAACCCCCTAAAGGGGGAATTGATTTGCAAATGAAAAAATAACGGCATAGCGATGGGTTTGAAACCCATTGCTATAAAAATAATATAAATGGTAAACAACCCTGTCAGTTCTAAAAAAGCTCCTCCTTCAGGGGGTTGGGGGGTTAAATTTTTATTCCTTCGCGATGTGATACTGTATACCCTAACCTCCTTTGGCGGGCCGCAGGCGCATATTGCCGTTTTAATGCGCGAGTTTGTAGAGAAGCGGGGTTATATTAAAGAGGATGAGCTAATGGAGCTCAATGCGCTTACGCAGATATTGCCCGGCCCATCGTCAACACAAACCCTGATAGGCATTGCCTGGAAGGTAGGCGGCCTGCGCCTGGCGCTCATCACTTTCCTGATATGGATACTGCCATCGGCAACGGTAATGTGTATGGCGGCCATCAGCTTTAAAATGTTTGTATCGCGCGAGCAGTTTGTACATGTTTTACGCTTTATACAGCCCATGGCCATTGGTATTGTGGCCTATGCCACCTATACCTTTGCCTATAAATTTTTAAAAACGCGGGTAAGCAGCATGCTGGCCATTGGCTCGCTCATTACCACGCTTATCCTGCAAAACCCATATGCCTTCCCTATCCTCATCATGATGGGTGGCATCATCTCATCGGCCATGGAAACCCAGCCGCAGGAGAACGAGATCCGCGTAAGCTTATTTGCCAATGTAAACCCTAAAAAAGTGGGTTATTTTATCGGCATCCTGCTATTTTTCGCGGCATTAGGTGCCATCATCAACCGCACTTCGCCTTTCAGTTTACCCATCCGTTTGTTCGAAAACTTTTATCGCAACGGTATCCTCATCTTCGGCGGCGGACAGGTATTGGTACCGCTCATGTATACCGAATTTGTGGAAGTAAAACATTACCTGGGCGCTACCGAGTTTCTTTCGGGATATGCCTTGCAACAGGCTTTACCGGGTCCAACATTCTCATTCACGTCCTTTGTAGGTGGTATGAGCATGGGGAACCAGGGTTATGGTATAAGCGGACAAATTATCGGTGCTATTGTTGCCGTTATCGGGATCAACCTTCCGGGATTGATCCTGATACTTTTTATTGTCCCCTTTTGGAACGACCTGCGTAAAATTACCCGCATCAAAAACTCGTTAAGCGGTATTAACGCCGTGGCTGTGGGCTTTATGGCAACAGCCTTAATATTGCTAACCCGGCCATTGGGTTTAAACCCATTAGCTTTCGCCGTGGTAATCGGCACGTTTTTGATCCTTAAGTTCACCAGAATAAAAACACCCTTTGTTATTATTATTGGTGTGGTGCTGGGGTTAGTGTTTTAAATCGATGCGCAAATCTCGCCATTACTTATCTCGTTAAAATACAAAGTGTTATTTGTTTAACCTGTAAAATTTTCTGTAGCTTTATATAACGTATGAGAAGCATTGCACAACGTCGCTCAACAGAAGATCAACGCACAAATACCGTCAACAAGGGTAGCTCAAAAGGTGTGAGTGCGCCTGCCGTTCCGGTACTGCAACACAAGGCCCATCCGGCTCAATTGATCAGCAGAAAAGTGATACAACGGGTTAAAGTTGGCGATCCGAGCCACGGCTCGATATTTTTGGCTGTTACTCACTTTCCGGAGGACATTTATTCAACTGTAAAAACCGTGCTTGACGAATTAAAAACAGCAGCAACCGATTTTGTTGATGCAACAGCCATTGTTGCTGCCGTAAATGCTGATGCACGTGTAATTGCAGCCAGGGCAGGCTCTGTTGAGATATGCACGCTAAATGATGGTAAAAAATTAAGACAAAGGCATATAGATGCAGGAACCTGGGCTCTGATCACGCCTGTAAGACGCGACAGGGCTTACGAGCTAACTACACAAATTGATGCCGTTACCTACAAGCTGCATGTGCATCCGCCAAGATACGCGGGTAATGATGCTATACCAGGCGAAGTTATGAAAGCAGGCAGCGCAACCGGTAGCCAAACCAGCGCGGCAGCTATTACCGCAATATTAGCAGCACATGGCCGTCCGGCAGGCTGGTGATCTGTTTCAATAGTCCATTAACGCTTGCTGGTTTACTCCGCTCATAATTGCGATCATGTCCGCTGCATAATTTTCATTTTTCGCACAAATTTTCCGCACAAATTTTCTTTTACACAACAAATTCTTTACTTTCCGTTTTTATTTATAAACTAACTTTTTTAAACCAGGTACTGTATGAATATTAAGTTTCGCTTAATACTGATGAACTTTATGCAATTTTTTATTTGGGGGGCCTGGCTGCTCACGGTTGGCGCATATTGGTTTCAAAATAAAGGATGGTCGGGAGCGCAGTTCGGCGCCATTTTTTCAACTATGGGTATCTCGGCTATATTTATGCCCGCCATTGCCGGTATTATTGCCGATAAATACATCAATGCCGAAAAGCTATATGGAGTTTTGCATATTTTAGGTGCCGCAGTATTATTTTGTGTACCAATGGTAACCAACCCAACTGTGTTTTTCTGGGTTATACTACTTAATATGATATTTTATATGCCAACGTTATCGTTATCGATAACTGTTGCATACTCGGCTCTAAAAGGCGAGGGTAAAGACGTGGTTAAAGATTATCCGCCCATCCGCGTTTGGGGAACCATCGGTTTTATTGTCGCCCTATGGGTGATAGATTGGACAAAAAGCGAAACCTCTCCCAATCAGTTTTACATCGCATCTGGCGTAGCGTTATTATTGGGCCTGTTTTCTTTCTCGCTACCTAAATGCCCGCCCCTGCTGGGTAAAACCGGTAAAAAAACATTAACCGACGCATTGGGATTAAAAGCGTTCGAGCTGTTTAAAACACCCAAATTTGCCATCTTTTTCGCCTTTTCATTACTATTGGGCGCTGCGCTGCAACTAACCAATGCTTACGGAACAACATATATTTTAGATTTTGCAAAAAATCCGGCTTACAAAGGCACTTTTGCTGTAGAACATTCCAGTGCCATTATATCCATTTCACAAGTATCAGAAACGTTGTTTATTTTAGCAATACCTTTCTTTTTACGCAAATTTGGCATCAAAAACGTCATGCTGTTCAGTATGCTGGCCTGGGTATTGCGCTTTGGCTTGTTCGGCCTGGGTAATCCAACCAATGGTTTGTGGATGATCATCGTTTCGTGCATTGTTTACGGTATGGCATTCGACTTTTTCAATATCTCCGGTTCGTTGTTTGTTGAAACCCAAACCACGCCCGAAATTCGTGGCAGTGCACAAGGTTTATTTATGATGATGGTTAATGGCTTTGGAGCCTTTTTCGGCAGTATCGGCAGCGGACTCTTGATCGATAAGTTTTTTACGCATGGCGATCAAAAAGACTGGCACGGTATATGGCTAACGTTTGCAGCTTATGCCCTGGTAATTGCTATTATATTCCCGTTTGTGTTTAGATATAAACATAATTTAGCATTGGCTCATTCTATACAGGATGCCCATCCCCCCATGAAGGGAGGGCTCGACTCGCCGTTGTAATATTTAAAGTCTCGCCCTCGGGCGGGACTTTTTTATTGTCAGAATATTGATAATGAAAACTCAGCGGAGATACGTTTTCTCATAATTCTGCATTTCTGTGGGTGCAATTTATTTCCTTTTGCTATCTTTAACCGGACCTCAAAACTTGACACAAAGCTCTGATGAAACATCATCACCGACATGAAAACGATTGCCTTAACTGCGGCACCGAACTACAAGGACATTTTTGCCACGCATGCGGCCAGGAAAACCTAAAGATCAAAGAACCTTTCTGGCATTTTTTGGGCCATAGCATCAGCCACTACTTTCATTTCGACGAAAAGTTTTTTAATACCCTGGTGCCCTTGCTTACCAAACCGGGCGAGCTAACCCATGCTTATCTTGACGGTAAACGCACCAAATACCTGCAACCGGTAAGTATGTACATTTTTGTATCGATACTTTATTTTTTGGTGGTGCCGCACCTGCAGCATAAAATTGATAAGGACGAAGGCGACGATAAGGAAACCCATACGGTAATCACACCTTCAGCCAAAGCCGACTCGCTTAAAAAAGCAAAAGAGGCGATAATGGCAGCGCCCATGCCCGAAGCCGCCCGCAAGGCCGCATTAAAAGGTATGGATAAATCCATTGCCAGGGCACGCGGCAAAGCCTTTGATGCTTATCCGTTTACACGGCAAGCGGTAATACTTGATAGTTTAAAGGCTGTAGCAAAACAACATCCCAGTGATAGTCTGCAAGATATTGTCGACGCATATAGTGACACACATACAGCCCGCGAAGACAGCACCTACCAATCGTATCTAAAAAGGCAATTGAAATTACCAGAAAACGAACGCGATGGTTTTTTTGACCGTTTTAAAAAACGCCGCGATATCGAGATCAAACAACGCACCAATAAAGATTGGAGCATGGATAAAGAAATTGAGCATTATCAGCCCAAACTGTATTTTATCCTGATGCCCTTGTTCGCTTTTTTTATTATGCTCAACTTTCGTAAAAACCACCGGTATTACGTGGAGCATATTGTTTTCACTATCCACTTTTTTACGGCATTTTTTATATTCGAGATCCTTACTGTGCCCATCAATTATTATATTTTTAACGATTGGTGGCTCTTTAAATGGTTAACTTACGCGGTTGTTATTTGGTATGCCTACGCAGCCTTAAGGACATTTTATCAGCGCCCGCCATGGTTAACCATCCGCAAAATGGTCACCCTGGGCATCTGTTTGTCTATTGCGTTTGGTATCAGTTACGAGATCATTTACCAGGTAGTTTATATGCTGGCTTAACCGCTTTTAAAAAATTAAATGTAAATTGAACTGCTATTAGCATTTAATGAAAAAACATTACCGTACCGAAAACAACTGCCTTAACTGCGGCAATACCTTTACCGGGCATTATTGCAATAATTGCGGGCAGGAAAACCTGGAGCTCAAAGAAGACTTCGGCCACCTGATGGTGCATGCCGTTGGCGACTATTTCCATTTCGACGAAAAGTTTTTTCACACGCTAAAACCTTTACTTTTTCAGCCGGGTAAACTTACCGTGGATTATATGGCCGGTAAGCGCACACAGTACCTCCACCCTATCCGGATGTATATTTTTATTAGTTTGGTTTACTTTATATTGCTGTTTAGTAACAGCAGCGAGGAAAAGCGTGTAGAGCAAAAGCACGCAACAACCGAACATGTACTTGATTCCGTGGATCGCGCCATTAATGATTACAGTGGTTTAACACCTGCACAAAAAGAGGCAATGAAGCAAAACACAAGCAGGTTTAATATCAACAAAAAAATAAAAGCAAACGATAAAAACGCAGCATCACTGGGTCCGTTCGGCAGTATTGTATTTGATAACGACAGTAATTCCACTTACGCGCAATACCTTCAAAAGCAACAAAAACTACCTGCCGATAAGCGCGACGATTTTATGGATCGCTACCTGAATAAAAAATATTACGAATGGAAAGATAAAGGATTAAGCCCCAACGAAGCCATAGTAGAAGGCTTCAGGCACAACTTCCCAAAAATGATGTTTTTGCTATTGCCGTTGTTTGCCTGGTTTTTAAAGATCGCCTTCCGCAAAAACCACAAATATTATGTAGAGCACCTCATCTATTCGTTCCACCTTCATTGCTTCGTATTCCTGTTCGCCACGCTGATCATGCTCGTCCAAATGATATTGCCCCATAGCTGGCATTCAATAAGCGAGATCATCGGGTTGCTTTCATTTATCACCGTCCTCTGGTACATCTACCGTTCGCTCCGCACCATTTACCAACGCACCAGGTTCCGCACCATCACCAAAATGATCGGTATCTCCATCGCCTATTGGGTTAGCTTTATATTATGTGTAATTATCCTGTTGATTTTCACAGCGATATCCACTTAGTCTGTCTTAAATATGTGAGACAACTTTGGCTTTTCTAAAGACTAACTTTGCTTATCAATATCGCGATGAGATTTGGTAAGCGTTCTTTGAAAAACAAAAAACTATAATAATTACACAACGCGACTGTTACCTGCAACAGCTACTGCAACTTCAAAAATTCTTCCCGCGTCACCTTAAACACGCTCCCATGCCTGATACCTTTCGGCAAAACCAGTTGATCGCTAACTTCCGTCCAGGTCTTCAGGTCAGTTGAGGTGATGGCTCCGTATTTATGCTGTGTATACTTATCAAAATAAACTACCCATTGATTACCGATCTTTAACGTGGTCGGTCCTTCGGCCCAGTAATTACCGGTGATAGCCGCGCTGGCTTTACTGTACGGGCCGGTCAGTTTATCAGCATAAGCAATGCGCAGATTCTTTTCCGCAGGCAACTTGGTTTCATTTTTAAAGAACATGATAAACTGCTTGCCGTCTTTAACTATCGTAGCATCAATACAGTTAAAACCCGGGTCGTACAGCAATTTTGTATCAGTAAAAGTTTTAAAGTCTTTGGTAAGCTGGTAATAAATGCGGTGGTTATATTTTTTGCCTTCGGCAGATGTATCGGCCTGCGGGAATCGGCCCGGTATGGTGGTCGACCAGTAGATCATATATTCCCTGCTTCCCGGATCGTAAGTAATTTCTGGTGCCCAGCAATTTTGCGCTGTTGGCTCTTTATCCATCACCATCAGTTGCTGCTGTTCGCTCCAATGCACCAGGTCCTTCGAGCTGGCGTAACCTATCCCACGGTCCGTCCAGCTATCCGTCCAAACCATATGGAACAAACCATCGGCACCACGAATGATACAAGGGTCGCGCATGATCTTGTCCCTGGATACCATCGGCTTCAAAAACGAGCTATCGCCTTTCAATGCCTGCCATTTATAACCATCCTCGCTATAGGCCAAATGCAGGCCATCCTGCCCGTTATTTTTAAAATAACAGAATACGTAAATATCCTTTTGCTGCGCATAAGTGCTTATCGCGACAAGCAAAACAGTAACTAATAGAAATATTCTTTTCATGTTTATTAACGTAAGTGGTCAGGCCGGTCATGGTGAGCCTGTCGAACCATCGCGCGCAAGCCAACTGGTACCACTTCTTTCCGACTCCGGACTATAACTTAGTCAACTCACTACCTGCAAGTAAAAAGCAACCTAAACCATAATCCTCAAAATCAGGAATATTGGTATAGCTCACCGGCTGACTGTCCTTAGGCTCTTTACCTGTACCCTGTACATAACCCAAAAAGCCTTCCGGGTGCAGCGATTCTTTGATCATTGCGTTCCATGCTTTGGCTACAATTGGTTTATAGTTTTTTTTATCCAAAAAGCCGTTGTTCATTCCCCAGGCCATACCGTATACAAATAACGAAGTACCGGTAAGTTCTTTACCGCCAAAGTGGCTCGGGTCTTTGAGGCTCACGTTCCAGTAGCCGTCCTCACGTTGCAGCGGAGCGATGGCCCTGGTCATTTCCAAATAGGTTTTCAGGTATTCATCGCGGTGCGGCGCATTTTTCGGGATGATAGATAGTACCCTTACCAAAGCTGCATACACCCAGCCATTGCCCCGGCTCCAATAGCAGTTTGCGCCATTTGGCTCTTTATACGGCGGCACAAAGGCTTTATCCCTCCACCACAAATGCTCGGTAGTATTATATAAGCCGCCGCCTTCAACCGTTTTGGTATGGTTGTACATGGCGTACATTTTTTCAAAGTATTTCGGGTCGTCTTTGTAGATCGCACCTAACTTGGCAAATACCGGCATCCCCATCTGTATGGCATCTATCCATGTCCAGGCACCGTCACCATCGTTAGCGATGATCAGGTCCATGCATTTTTTGATGCTTTCTATACGGTCGGGTTTCGGGTCAAGGTTATACAAATCGATATAGGTCTGGCCGCAGCATTGGTTATCGGCATCTTTAGTTTCTATAGAGCCACGCGGGCGCCAGTTATGTTTTTCGCCCCACTCAATGGCATAATCCAAATACTTTTTTTGTGGGTCAACACCGTACAGCGCCATCAAACCTTCGTAGTAAACGGCACGTGTCCACAACTCGCTGGTACGGGTTACCGGTACGCCGGCAGGATTTTTAACCGTTACGGTAGCGCCGGCATCGGGCCACTTATTCATAAAATAAGCATTAGCTATCGCCATATCGGCAATGATTTTCTTTTTAGCAGGCAGTTGCTGCGCCTTGCACGATAGCGAAGTGATGATCATTAAAAAGGCTAAAGCTAACCCGTTCAACTTTAAAGCGTATCTGTTCATTTTTTTTATTTTGGTTATTAATTGGCGGTATGTTGTAGGGCAGCAATCTCACTACGATGTTACCCCTAATTATTCAAATAAGTATCCTGTAGCATCCTGTTGCATTTCTGCAATTACGGCATTTTTCGCAGGCCCTCCCATTTAACGTTCCACTTTCCATCCTTCGGAAAACCCGGGTTCTTAACCTTGCAACCATCCCAACCTGCACACATCATGGCCACGGCAGTTAAAAGCCCGCCGTTACCAGGAAGGTAAAGCGTTAAACGTTTGTCCTGGTAATTGTGCCCGTTCGGCAGATAAGTATTGGTAGTTATGGGCATAAACAAGGCATCTATCGCTTTTCCAGGCATGTTCAAACGCGTAGCGGTCATGGCCGTCATCGGGAAATCCCAGCCCCAGGTTTTTGGCCAGTCCCACACCTTCCATATCAGGTTCAGTGTATTTTTCATTACTGCGGTATCCATCATCGGCGTATAAGGCAGCATGCCATAAGCTGCCAAAGTTGATGGATGATCGGTAATATCTTTCGGATTAGTGTACGAATCCGGTGCGCTTTCGGCCTCCAGGTAAACCCCGTTTTGCTGCGGCAATGGCGAAAGTTTGTTCACAACATCATCCCATTGCTTGTCGCGACCCATTTTTAAACGCTCTCGCCATCGCTGGGCTACACCAAGCGCCCAATGCCAGTAACTTAATTCGTATGGCGGGTTAAAAGTAGTAGCCTGGTTATGCACTTCCTGCGACGGGATCAAACCCGGACCAAGAATATACCGTCCTTTCGCCTTATCAAAATAAGCATACGACGCCATAAATTCCGCAGTTGCAAAAACCTGTTCTTTATATTTCTGTAAGGTTTCCATGGTAGGGTGCGCCCGGTAATCCAATTCGGCAAAGTAAATAAAATGCGGCTGCTGCCAGATCAGGAATGCGCCTACCGACGATGGGCTTTCGTTACCATCCGGGTCGGTCATTTTTTGCCAGCGTGCGCCTTTAAAGCCTTGTCTTTCGGCCAAAGCCTTAGCCTTTTCTTCCACGCCGCCGCTGTACCAGCTCATGCTGTTTTCCAACAGATCGGGCCTGCCCCACAGCGCGAAGTGTACGCCGTGCCACCAATGCATTTCCAAATGCGGTTTGCCGTACCAACTGTTGTAGGTGAGGCCGGTTTCCTGCGGCGGGTATTTGCCCGAGCATTGAAGTTTGGTTAAATATTGCGAAGTAACAATTCTTCTTTCCAGTTCATTGGCCCGTTTATCGGTACTTCCCGAAAGGTCAACCGCTCCACCACGCATCCAGAATTTGGGCCATTCAGTTAAACTGCTTTTTTGTATGCTATCAAACACATTGTTCCTAATCAATACAACTGTTCGGTTCTCAAACTGGCAGCTTAGTTCAAATGTACTGCTTCCCTTTGCAGGAGATAACAAAAATTCGTGTGTATGATTCCTGGTTAATTTCGCTTGCCCACTCCAGTTAAACGTAGTGTAATACTTGTAATTATCCAATTGATGACTGATCACGGCCTGATTTCCCGGATTAACCATAATTTCCGATTGGTGCCTTTCGGGATGCTGATAGTTCACGCCCATATCGGCAAACTCATTGGTGGGATATGGAAACCTCAGGCTAACCTTTAGCCTGCCCTCGTTTAGCAATGGCGAATTTACTTTTACAGCGATGGCATCCACATGCTGATCGCAATAAGTGATCACCTTAACGGGGATACCTTCTACCGAAAAATTGCTGACAATTTCCCCCCTCCACATATTCAGTTCCTGGTGGATGTTTTTGATATCGGATATCCGGGCCACCGAACCATCCTTCTTAATGATCTCGAAACCTAAATTACCCAGCTGCAACCGGTGTACATTTTCGCGAAACCAGTTAACGGCAGCCTTGGCACGCGCAGACGAATTTCCCTGTACCGAATAACTTATCGAGCGGCCGTTGATGGTATAGTTTTTTAAAGTCTCTTCAAATTTATAACCGGCGGTATCGGTAAAGCTGTGCCAGCCCCATTCAGATTCTGTGCCCAGCGGAACGCCATGTGCATAATACTCCGGGAAAGTTTGCAGCCCTGTAATATCTGCTGTAAAGGCAAACCTGCCATTACCAACCGACAGTGAACTAAGCGAATCGGCTTTTGTATTGATAATGGTATGCCGCTCAACCAATGCCTTACGGTCGATGTGCTGGGCTTGTATAAAAAATGGTAAAAGCCCGGCTATTAAAACCAGGCAAAATTGTTTGTATTTCATTTGAGATATGATGGTGATGACAGCTAAACAAGTATACTAAAAAGAGTCCGTAAGTTGAGAAGTCCGTAAGTCTGTAAAAGTCACCACACTTTGTATCATCTTCCGGACTTTTCCGACTTCCTGACTAAAACTTATTTCAAAAACGTTTTCAAATTACTATCCGTCAGCCCTTTAATACCCTGCACCACTGCGGTGGCGTTAAATTTAGCACCGGCCTCATTGGTATGCGTAGTTTCGGGAGCAACAAAGTATGTAGCCGTTACCTGTGTTTGTCCTTCTTTATCATAATCATCGGCAATAATCGTATTCAAAGGTAAAAACGAAGCCCCGCCTTGTACTGCGGCCTGTTTTGCCCATAGCCCGTAACCGTCATCAGCACGGTGTATCTTACCGTCTTTACTCCAGCTGTTTCTTGGTATCGGCGAACATACAATTGCGGTAGCTCCTTTAGCCTTGGCATCACTGATAAATTTGCGGATATACCAGCCATAACTGTGCACCACCTCATCTTTTTTAGTGATCATGTTATGGATGGCCACGCTGCTGTCACTGTTGTTTTTAAAGGTACCCCGTGCGCGGATGGTATCATTTATCGGGCCGTTATCGTTATGGCCAAACTGCATCATCACGTAATCGCCCGGTTTAATTTTAGCCAGCACCACTGCCCACAATTTAGGGTTATCCATAAAGGTCCGACTGCTGGTACCGCCCAAAGCATCATCCTCAACGGTAATTTTGCTTTGGTCAAAATAATCACCTAAAAAATGTCCCCAGCCCCACTGGCCCAAAGCTCCCTTATTCTGGCCGTCATCACGCCCGTTCTTCACCGTCGAATCGCCGATCAAAAACAAAGTAGGTTTATCCTGCGGCCTGAATGCCGTAGCCAGCAAGGTAATTGCTGCTAATGCTAAAATGTATTTTTTCATAGTTGTATTCTCTTGCTTCTTGATTCTACCCTATTTCTTCACGTAGTTATTCAGCGTAATATTCGGCTGCATTTTCAAACCCGTAATAACCGATTGTGCATTAATATCCGCCCCTTTTTTTCCGGTATGAGTATGGTCCCCGGGGAATAAAGCATAAACGGTATCGTGCGGCATAGTATCGTACTTATCGGCGGTAATTTTATTCATATCAATAAAAGCAACACCTTCCTGCTCGGCAACTTCTCTCGCCCATTTACCATAATCTTTATCTGCGCGAATGATCTTTCCATCTTTATCCCATTCCCTTCTCGGTATCATCGAAAGGACTATTGGAGTAGCACCTTTGGCTTTGGTTTCGCGTATAAACTTCCGGAAGTACCAGCCATAGGTATGTACCACCTCAACGGTGCCATCTTTCCAGGTTAACGCCACCGAATCAGGCCCGGTACCTTTCAGCACCCCGCGGTAACCGGCTTTACTTGTATCTGGTTTTGAACCCTCATTATGTCCAAAAACCATCATTACATAATCACCCGGTTTTAAATTGTTGTATACTTTATCCCAACGGCCTTCCTTTACAAAGGTACGCGTACTGCGGCCAGCCTGTGCGCTGTTGTTAACGCTGATCTTATCCAGATCGAGGTACTGACCAATCATCGATCCCCACCCCCAAAGCGTTTGGTCGTTATTATGTGTTGTCGAATCACCGATAAGATAAAGCGTCGGCTTTTGCTGATAATTAAATGCCATGGCTATCAATGCCACAACCGCTAATCCTATAATGTACTTTTTCATATTTTTTACTTCTTTATTTTGTTGCTCCCCCTTCAGGGGGCTGGGGGGCTTACTTTCCCACTTCAACCTCAACACTACCATCGCCCAATCCCGGCGATGTAGCTTTGACTATAATTTTACCCGAAGGTGCATTGCCTTTTACAATCGCGATACATTTACCCTTATAGCTATGCCTTACCGGCGATGTGTACACATCCTGGTTACCCAAATCGGCATTATCGGTAACCGCAATTACGCCTGATCCTTCGGCACTGAAAGTGATGATCTTATCAGCCTGCGGGCACGGCACACCATTGGCATCAACAACCGTGGCAGTAATATAACTTACATCATCCCAGCTATTGGCAATTTTACTTTTGTCGGCACTCAAAATAATTTTGGCAGGTTCACCGGCAGTTTTCAACTCTTCGCTTGTAACTTCTTTACCTTTATTCCTGCCAACAACTTTAATGGTGCCTTTGGCAAATGTAGTGGCGAACTCAACCGGCGAATCATTAGCGTTTTTAGGTTTCACACCAATCGATTTGCCGTTTAAAAACAGCTCTACCTCATCGCAATTAGTATAGATCTGCACACGGGCGTCATCGTAAGTATCAAAATCGGTCGGTGTCCAATCGGCCACCATCGGGCCAACACCGGCGTTTTCCTGGTGACGAACGATATGTGCTACCGGTTTATCGCTCCACCAGCTTTCGCGTTGCAAACTTAAAGGCCTGGTGCCCATCGTATGGTCAAACACACCCTGGCCGTTCACCACGTTCGGCCAATCGGCCTCGCCCAGGTAATCAACACCTACCCATAAAAATTGGCCGGCCATATATTTATTATCGCGTAAAGCAAGCCATGCCTGTTGGGTGTGCCCGTTCTCGGTACCTATCACTTTCAGGTTAGGATGTGCAGTATGCTCGGCAACCAATTCGTTTTCACGATAGTTTTGGCCAACAACATCCATCTTCTCAACAAAGCCGTTACTGTAAACTTTTGAAACATTGGGGCGGAACAGCGCCATCGTTACTTCGCGGGTACCGTCATACTGGTGAACAGTGTTCTGCAGGTCGCGGTATTTTTTAAACCCGGTCGAGTCGTTCAGGTTATCGTGGATCTCATTACCAACACTGTAAATAACAATCGACGGATGGTTACGGTCGCGCACTACCTGGTCGCGGGTATCAATTAAACCCCACTCTTTAAAGTAACGGCTATAGCCGCCTTCACCATGTTGTTTGTTAGCTTCCCAGGTATCCAGGTTCTCATCCATCACCAAAAAGCCCATTTTATCGCACAGGTCCAAAAACTCAGGAGATACCGGGTTATGCGATGTGCGGATCCCGTTCACACCAATGTTCTTCAATATCTCCAGCCTGCGTTCCCAAACGCGTAACGGTACAGCCGCGCCCACCGCACCACCATCATGGTGCAAACAAACGCCTTTGATCATCACTTTTTTGCCATTAAGCAAAAAGCCCTGATCGGCAGTAAATTTAATATCGCGTATGCCAAAAGGTGTCGAAACCTTATCCACGGTTTTCATATCCACGTTTACGTAGGTTTGAGCCTTATACATAAACGGCGCGTCGCTGCTCCATAAAGTAGGTTTGCTTACCGCGATATCCTGCTCAAACGTAAAAGTTTTGCCCGGCGCAATGCTTTGTGTACTTTCGCCCGATGGTCCTGATGAACCATCCTGGCCAACCAAAGCGGTTTGCAGAACAACTTTTTTCGTCTCGTGCGCCGAGTTCAATACTGTAGTTTTTACATGTACCATCGCTTTCGCGGATGTTACCTGCGGGGTGGTCACAAATACGCCCCAGGTATCTACATGCACCGGGTCGGTAATAAGTAAATGCACATGACGATAAATACCCGCGCCGGTATAATAGCGCGATGCCGGCTGCAGCGAGTTATCCGCACGTACCGATATCACATTCGGCTTATCCTTGCCAAAATTCAGGTGGCCGGTCATCTCGTAATTAAAACTGATGTAGCCATAAGGCCGCTTACCCAAATGATAACCGTTTACCCAAACGTCGCTATTGGCCATTACACCATCAAATTCAATGTAAACACGCTTTTGTGCATCAGCATCATTCAGCGTAAAATGCTTACGGTACCAGCCAATACCCGATGGCATATAACCGCCGCCCCGACCGGTTGTATTGTTTTGATTAGCATTTCCTAAAATGCTCCAATCATGCGGCACATCCACAACCTTCCATTTCGAATCATCAAAAGTTGTTTTATCCGCTCCGCTGGCATCGCTCTGCTCAAACGACCATGCCTTATCAAACAATTGTGTTTGGCGTTGCGCCTGCGCTGTGTTCAACGCTAAAGCTGCTGTGATTAATAATAGTATCTGTTTATTCTTCATATCTTAATCATTATGTCATTGCGAGCGATAGCGTGGCAATCGCTTGCTATGCAGATCGGCTCTGCCTATGTGCGATTGCTTCGTACCTCGCAATGACAGTTTTATTTATTTCCCATAATTCAAACCATCTGCACATTTTTCACATCTGCATATCCGCACATTTGCACATCCATCACGGTTTCTTCGGCTTAGGTTTCAACTCATCCGGACTATCCTTCGTAAAAGTATTGAAGGGCTCTTTAGTAGGCGTTTCAAAAATATCTTTCACCGTAGCCAGGTCAACGTTATAGGCCGGGTTAAACTTGTCGCTCGCCATATAGTTCTGCAAACTGGTGTACAACTGCTTTGCTGTAGGGTGGTTACCTTCCATCTCCGGCGCTAAATTGGCGCTCGATACGATCAGTTTTCCCTTGCCAACTTTGGCCTCAAATACCAGCGCCAAACGGCGGTTTAAAAACCAGGTATCTATCGGCTGTACAATCGGTTTAAACCCTTTCGGAAAATCTTCCAGCAGCATCACCTGCGATTTATTCAAAATATCAAACCATTGCAAATCGCTGTGATTATCCGTCGGGAAATCGGCAAAAGCCGCACTCTTCGGATCGCAAACAATACCCAGCGTATGCGGCGGCCGCATTTTAAACCACGATGTATTCCAGAAAACAGGTGTAAAATACTCCACCACCTCTTTGCCTTTTACTACTTTGCCCGCAGCATTTAAAAATACCTTTCCGCCGGCATTCAGCACATCTTCGGCTTGTTTATCTAAAGCAGTAGTATAATAAATATCGGTTTTTTTAGTCTCTGCTTGCGCAGGATATACCCAAAAATCCCAGTCGTTGGCATAGCTCGTGCCGTTAACCAATACCTCTAAATTCAATTTTGATGGTTTAGTGATCCCGCTTAGCGCGAAGCTGATATTACCTATCGGTAAACAATTGCCAATAACATATTCTTTAGCCGCGGTTTCGCCTTCGGCTAATACTTTGCCTTGTTCATCTTTAATCTTCCAGCTTGTTTTGGCATTTAAGGGCGTTGGGCCATAGTTGTACAATTCGGTACCGGCAGTAAACGTTTCATTGTTGGTGTAAACAAACTTCGGTATCCGTGCAAGCGGTACCACAGCATTGCAAAAACGGCTAAATTGTTTCGGCGTGATATAGCCTTTCTCATCCCAAAAGGCACTTAATACGCCAACCAACGCTGTGCCCTGGCCCGGGTAATCATTCAGCGAAAGCATCTGGAAACCTCCCATACCCGGCGTACGTAATTCTTTTTCGATCTCCATTTTATAGCAAAGCGCTTGCAGTTTACCCGATGCCATCAAAAACTGCTCCCCCTGATCGCCCATGTTATGGTCCGCCAGGTCTTCCTGGAACAATTCAAAGTTCTTAGCCTTATAAACGCCCGTATATTTTTTGATCTCCTTAAAATCGGGAAACACGCACCACTGCCCCATTTCGTGCACTACAAACGGCACATTAAAGCTTTCTATGCCGCCTCTAAAATCATCTGTCGATTCCGGTAATCCTTTCCATGTCAATCCGCGAACAGCCCCGGCGCGGGCCATGTATTCATTCTCTTTGATAACTGGCCAGCTGCCACCAACTGCAGCACCTGTATATATACGGCGGCTATCCTTAGCCTTCCAGTAGTTTACAAACTTGCCCAGGTACTCTTCTTGCCTGCCGCGAGGTTCATTTCCATAAGCCATCATGCAAAATGAGGCATAGTTGCCGTAAACTTTTGCCATGCGGTTGGTCTCGTCGTAAATAAACTGGTCGATAGGTTTTTTATCACCAATGGATGTACCATGATTTGCCCAGCTCGGACCTTCAACATGCAGATAAAAACCCGCCTTATCAGCAGCAATAAAAGCAGCCTCCGGCGGGCACCACGAGTGGAAGCGCATATGGTTCAAGCCGTGCTCTTTACAGATCCTGAATATCCTGTCCCAGGCAGCAACATCCATTGCCGGGTAACCCGTTAACGGAAACTCGCAGTTGTTTACCGTGCCCCGTAAAAATACCGGGCGGCCGTTCACCTGTAATTGCTTACCCACGGCTTTAAACTCGCGCATCCCAAATTGTACCTGTTTGGTATTGCTTACCGTTGGTGTGATCAACTTTGCGCTTAGCATATACAAAGCAGGGCTAAACTCATCCCAGGTTTGCATTTTATTGCCCATAGGTATATCTACGTCAAGCTCGGTTTTACCTTCGGTGAGCAGTATATTTTTAGTAATAGCCGGTAACTGAACCGGTTGTGCGGTGTTAAAACTTTTGGCCGATAATATCACTTTACCCACTACCGGCTTTTTACCGTTCTCATATCGTATAGCCAAAGTAATATGCGCAAGCTTTTTTTTCAGGTCGGGATACACCTGGATATCCGAAAAATAGATATCCGACACCTTATCAATTGTCATCTTACCGATAACACCGTTCCAGTTACCCTGCGTATGGTCGGTTAAGCTGTGCGAATCCTGCCCAACGTTAATATCTTTTATCCGATTATCGATCCTTAAAGTGATGGTATGTTTCCCAGACTTTATACCTGTACCCAAATAGAACTCCTGTGGTACCACCATGGTATTTTGCATATCCATCTGTATACCGTCCATCCAAACCGTACACTCGGTATGTACCCGTTCCAGGTTAAGCGTAATAGTGCCGCCTTTCCATCCTGCAGGTACAATAACATCTTTTTGATACCATGCCGCACCGGTATAATGTTTTGGCGGCGTTAACCAAAACGGTATTTTAATATTGCCCGGCTGGCGATATTTAGCCATTCGCGGGTTATAATACCAGCTGCTATCATAAATACTGCCTGTCCATTTGGTTTTAAGTGTGATGTCATTACCCTTCAGGTTCTCAGTCATCGAGCCGGGCAGATGGATATGGTCTTTCAGCACTTTGTTATACCATTTTTCGGCCACGCCCTTATCCAGCGAATCTATCTGAAAGCGCCATTCCCCGGCTAACGATATCTGGTTCGGCTCGCCTTTCTGAAAAGCAGATAACAAAATTGTTACGCCAAAACACAGTACCACAAGAATTATAAACCGGGTAAAATAAGTAGTAAATTGATATTTCAGATAATTCATCAGCATGCGGTAGTTTTGATCGACTTTAACTCAAAACCGAAATTATCAAATAAAAAAGTGCGAAAACAATTCAACAAAGGTTTTTTACAGGGCATAATTTACAATTGGTTTATTGGCAGCGATACGGGCCCGCTAAATATTCAACTATTTTAGCGGTTATGTTTGTGTTGGGCAACCTGTAGTGTCCTGCTTATCCATATTTAAGCGTATCATTGTTCATATTTCTTTATATTCATCCTGATTATGTCACAAACACAACTTAAAGCAAACTACGGCGTAGACGCACCCGGAGTGATCCGCAATTTATTTTTGGCCGGCATCGCTGTTTTCATTGTATCGTTCCTGTTCCCCATCATCAAGCTTGGTCCGGTAATTATCGAGATGCATGGCCTGTTCTGGGCTGCCGGAGGCTTTATTTTAGGTGGACTGCTTATGCTGGCTTATTCGTTGTTCGGCAAATTTAAACATCGCGACAGGATGCTCAATTATGTTGAGTGGCATGGCAATGAGCAGGTTTTAGATGTTGGCACCGGTAAAGGTTTATTAATGATAGGCGCCGCAAAAAAACTCACAACGGGCAAGGCTACCGGCATCGATATCTGGAACGCCGAAGACCTGAGCGGCAACAACCTGCAAAACGGCATTAACAACGCTATTGCCGAAGGCGTTGCTGATAAGATACAGATCTTAAACGAAAATGCGATGAGCATGAGTTTTGCCGATAACACATTCGATGTAATAGTTACCAACCAGGTACTGCACAATATATACAATAAAGAGGGCCGTAAAAAAGCCTGCAGCGAAATTGCACGTGTTTTAAAGCCAGGTGGCGTAGCAGTAATATCCGATTATAAGCATGTTAAACAATACCGCGATAAGTTTAAAGAGCTTGGGTTCGAAACCCGGATACACCCCGCCGATTATTTAACTACTTTCCCTGCTCTGGATATTTTGGAAGTGTACAAATAGTTACTCCCGCGCCAGTGTTACACTCATCAAACCGATCACCACATCATTGGCGATGGTTTTTAGCGTGATGCTTTTCAGTGTTTTCGATACATTTAGAGGCATATCTAAAACCGTTGCCGAACCTCCGTCAATATACTGGATCTTCCCGTTAAACTTCGCTTTCGATTCCTCTGCCGAAAAGATCTCTCCCGTCTTTAAATGGACGCGTATCGGCCGCATCTGCTTCAACGAAAATGCAAACCCATCGTCATAATAATCTTTTTCTATCGGCCACCAGGTTTCAGGGTTTCGTAATTGAAGCACATCCTGCGTGCCATCAGTATACTCAACCACCAACGCGCCGTTTTCCATCTGGCTTTGCATCGTATTGGTCGACCCGGCCATTAAGAACCAGGCATGGTTCGCTTTTCCCGATAAGGAAACAGTTTTCTCATGCGGGTAATTATCCCATTGCGAGGTAAACATAATGTTGTTGGTCCCCACGGTTCCCGGTGTTGCAAAACTGATGCCTTGCGATAATGTGATCATATTTTTATCACCTGCTGCCTTGCGCAAACCACTGTCATCAATCACATGGGTTTCGGCATAACCTGTCCACTCGCCTATACCCTGCCATGGCAATTGCAAAGTAGTAACCTGCGGACGGGGAGTTAAATACCGGTTTTTAAATATCTGCGTAACTTTATCATTAAAATATCCCGAAAGGTCTATCATCTCTAATTTGGCATGCGTAACAACATTCCAGTTAGCCAGTTCTGCGGTTTGTACCCCATTGTTAGCAATACTGATTTTTACCGCATTAGTTCCAGTTATCAGTTTGTCTTTAGGTACGGTTACCACTTCAGACGTTTTTCCTTGCGGGATATTAACCGCAGCTGTAAAACCATTGATATTTACCGATGCTTTTATTGCAGCACCTGTATTATTTGCCAACCTGAAAGCATCATTATTTTCCTTCGGTCCATTAACCGGGACGAGGGTTACCGCTTCCTCAACTTTAAAACATAACGGCATCCACCAGCTTAAAGCCCCCTGGCTCAATTGTACAAAAACTGTATGCTCACCTTTGTTATTATTCACCCTGGCGGTGATGGTTACATTGGTCGTATTAATGTCACTCAAAACCTGTTGCGGGTCGTATACTTTTAAAACTTTCGCTCCATTTATGTTTTCGGTTAACGTTCCGCCGGTCGCATAGGTTTTCTCTGTCGATGGCAATACAGGTTTTGTCCCCTGCCAATTGATCATGATGGTATATTTTTCGGCAACCGGCGCGTCAATTTCAATAACTGGCTTACCTACCGATTCCGGCAGGTTTTTCCATTTGGCTGCTTTGCCATTAACCGTAACACTGCCAACCTGCCCTTGCGCTATTGCCTCAAACTTTAGGTTCAACTTCGTCGGGAATTTCTGTATCAGGGTATAGGTGTCTGTTTTACCCGATCTTTTAAAGTCAAAACTAATGTCGGGTGTACTGAATGAGGCATAATTCCAATCAGTTGGCAGCCCCGGCCTCACGGTAAAGTTATTGTGCAAAGCATCGGGCACGATACCGAAAAGCCCTTCAACCAAAGCGCGTGAGAACATGCCGATCGGGTCGGCAAAATCGCGGTAACGCTCCCTATCGCTGTAATAGGATATTTGTACAAAGTTACCCGGGCTGCCGCCCAGGTACATCGAAGCTAAAACTTCGCTTTTAAATAATTTAAAGGCCTCGTCGGTACGGCCGGCCTGGTAATTAGCCAGTATAGCGTGCATTGATTCGCCCAGCGCCACATCGTTTAACGACCATATATAAGGCATCCAGTTGGTTGTCGAAATAGTATAATAACCTTTGTCATCCAATCCTTTTGCTCTTACGGGGATATGCGGTATCTCGTTATCAATATACCGTACACTTTGGTATGCCTGGAAAGGGTCCATCGTTTCCGAGTCCATACTGTGGTAAATGGTCCAGATACCTGGCTGGGTATGTACTAAACGGTTACCAAGTGCATCCTTAAACTCCGCGAAAGCGCCCTTATCTTTCATCCATAAAACCTTGTTCATGGCAGTTAATATTTTATCCGCTTCCGCGCGATAAGGCTTGGGGTCCTCACCCAAAATACCGGCTATCTCCGCAGCCTGTTTAAAAGCATAATAATTATATGCTGATGAATGCGCCACGCCGCCGCCGCTATATTGCAGTGCATCACTGGCCCAAATGGCTGCATACGCATCATACAGGCCATCCCTGTCAGGGTCAAAATTACGGGTTTCCCACTCCAGGTGCCGTTTAATTACCGGCCAGCTTTGTTTCAAAAATTCCAGATCCCCCGTCCAGTTAAAGTGCCTCAACAACTCATCAATGTAAGGCATATTCATATCATAGTGGTGAGCCGTAGGCTTTTCGCCATTGGGGTTGCGCATAATATAGCCGCTGGTAAACATTCCCACACCAAGCTTCTCCAAACTACGCGACAAATGTGTGTTCGTATCGGCAACTATCGGCCCGCTTGCCGGACTGGTCACCTGCGATTTGGCATAAGCCTCAAAATGCGTTTTGGCGCGATCGTGCCAGCCCAGTTCATCGCCGGTATAAGGTCCGCGCCAGCCGTTAAGCCTCATGCGCCAGCCTATGGAACCATGTAAAAACGTAGGAGATTCCCATATGGCGTCGCCGGCAATACCCAATGCCCCGCCAATGGTATTGATATAAGGATCGGGAGTTTTAATTTTTATGAGATTAGCCAATTTTAAACGGGCAGTTTCGGCCAGTTCAAATATTTTGGGCGCCTCAGCGTAAGTTATTGCAGACCTGGTTGCCGGATTATGTATCGCGAAATAGTAATCGGTATTATTGACAGCCTTTAGCGTACCAACCAAAACAGGAGCTTTTTCTGCTGTTGATTGATACAATTCGTTTGGCGAGCTTAGCTGGGTTGCGTCTCCTGTTTTCAGGGTTATAACATCCGGAAACGCCCCAACTAAAACAGCCCCTTTCGACACCTTCGACGGCTGTTTCATATCTTCAACAAAATAGCGGCCATCCTGTCCAACCTGCAAACCAGCACCGTATTTGAGCACAAAGCTACCTCCGTTAATGGTGTAACTATTATCTGCGCAATAGGCAGGTTTCAAATCAAAAACATCCGGCGGATCGGCCCCCATGTCTCCATCACGGCTAAATTTTTTGCCGCTTGCGCCGCCAAAAGCGCACATCAGGTTAACCTGTTTAGTCAATCCTTCAAACCGGGCTTTGATAACAACGCCTTCCGCATCGCCCATGGCCAACACGTAAATATTGAGTTTTCCATTACCTAACAGTGGGTCGGTAATGGTATAAAGCATAGCGCCCGGCCGGTATCTTGCTATAATAGTTTGGGCTTTTGTGAGCCATTTGCTTTGCCCGTCAACAGCAATACCCAATTTAAAGTTGCCGCCCATCCCCGGCATATACAAACCAAACTCGGGTCGGTCGCTGCCTTCAACTCTAAAGGCTGTATTGGTACCATATAAAGCACGGGTAAATAAGCGGTTACCATTAGTGATCACAAAATCACTCCCTTCGGGATGATAGCGTAATGTACGTTGCTCGTTATGCCACAGGCTATCACTTAGCTTTATGGGATAAAGTTCTTGCGAAAAAGCACTGTTAGCGATCAATAAAATGCTAACTATTAATAAGATATGCGCTTTCAAAGATTTTACGATAGCCATTTTGTATTTGGATAGGATGTTAAACAACATAACCGGGCAAATTGCCCGGTTATGTTTATCTTTTTAATAATAAAATTCTAAAAAATCAATTACCTACAGTTCCGTCTCTTCTAAAATACCGCGGGCTTTCCTGATCCTGATCAAAAGGTATAAATTGTATCATATCAAATACCTGGATACCAGCCTTGGCAGTGCCTATGGATACCATACTAAACTGGTGGCGATCGGTAGTAGGTACGGTTACTACACCGCACAGGAAACCTATATTAGTGTTGTATGCAACGTTGGTAGTTAATGTATAGGGCGCCTCGGTATAACGTTTAAAACCTTTCGACTCCATTACCGGACCCGAATCTGCAGGCGTTTGGTAGTTAGCAGTATTAAAGTTTGGAATAACATTTTGCAATGGAGCACCGTCAAAAAAGAATTGGGCACCAGCTACACATACACCACGCTGATACATGAACCATACTTTGTATTTACCTTTAATGATGGTCGGTGTGGTAAAAGTCATATCGGTTATTTGTGAAGATGGGCTATTTCTCCACGAATCAAGCTGGATACAGTCATTCCACCAATAATAATTGCCCGAGGTACTCGAATTACAAATATAGGTAACCCCACCGGCAGGATT